>NZ_JAGENB010000001.1 GCF_019991125.1 Phyllobacterium calauticae
AGAATTTCCGTGTGGTCATCGGATCCCTGAACGTAGAGCGCACTCTGATATGTCGGCTTTCCCTTCCTGATCGTGTCGCAGACGTTCATCGCAGCGAAATAGGAAGACAGGTCGAGCTGACCCATCGACTTGCCCTCGCCGATCAAGGTTCGGCCGGAAATCAATCCGCGCAAACCAAGCTGATAGTTCAGGCGCTGCACAGCCGTATTCTTGGAGAATTCCCAAGTAGCCGGATTGTCGAGCCGATGAGGACCTGATCCACCTGCTACAGTGCTGTCCTTGCGCGGGTCGTAAAGCCGAAGGCCACGGAGAATGAAACTGAACTCGGGCGCGCCCTTCTCGAACTTGTCCGCGTTGTATTCCCTGTCGACGACGACGTAGCAGAGGCCGGCGCAGACGCTCGACGCCTTCCAATTGCGACCAAGCGCATTCGTTACGCTGACGAGCTTGGTATCAACGCCCTGCCCTGGTCGGCCGTCGTAAAAGCGGATCGTAATCTTATCGTCGAAGCCATCGACACCGAAGCAAGCCGCCTCGTTGCCGGTGATCGGCTTCGGTACGAGCGTCTTCTTCTCACCGTAGAAATAGATGCCTTCCAGCCCATCGCACCTACCATTCGACAGCACATAGATGTCACTGTTGAACTTGTTGCCCTTGCCGTACTTCGCGTAGAAAATCCGGTGTCCCTTGGTCATGCCGGTGCCAAACATGGCTCCAACCGGCACATCCGCGCCGTACTGGATTTCGCCCTGGACAGCCGAGTATTTCCGCTCTTTGGGACGGTTCAAATAACTGAACGCGAGCTTTGCGCCAAACGCCAGAGCTCCAGCAATGAGCGTTGTCGCCAGAGCAGAACCGGCAAAAAGCGCGGCGCTGATTGCACCGGCAATGGCAGTAAAAATTGGCATGAATGCTTATCCTGCGCGAAACGCCGCGATGCAGTCGCTGAGGCTATGGTAGGACTGGCCCTGATCGGTCTTGGTAACGAAGCGCGATCCGAGGCAGATGCCGACATGCTCATGTGAGCCAAGCTGAAGGATTACGATGTCGCCCAGACGGGCAGCGGCGGGCGCACACGGCTCAACAATCGTTTCGAAGAACGTAACGAGAGATTTATGCCCGCGCTTGCGCAACGCCTTCTGTGCGCCAAGGATCGTGCGGTAATCCTTGGCATAGGTCTTTCGGTGTTCGGTCCCGGCAAGAGCATCGATCATGGCAATGCCAAGGAAAAAGCAGTCGGCACTGCCATACTGATATGGCTTTGCCATCTCCGCGCTCAGCGTAGCCGCAACAATTTCGAATCTGGTCATGGGTTGTTACCTTTGGCCCCATTCAACCGGCTGGCTGCCGGTCACGGATGCATATTCAAGACAGGTATCGGTGAGCGCATTGTCGAACTGCTGCTCTTCCTGTGACCGCTTGACCTGAGTGGAGCCGCGCGCCGAACGCCCGGGCGGCTGAAGATCAATGGACAAAGTCAGGTTGCGCTCCCCTCCTTGAGTGATCGCGCTCTTGTTGAACTTCACCTTGTCGATCTCGTAGATGCTCGAGGCAAGCACACCCAAGACTTGATCGGTTGCCGGATCTCCGCAGATATGAGCGATGATCACAGGCGCATTTAGGTAGTTGAACTCTTCGATCTTGGCGATCGCATCATTCACGTCTGCCGTCGGGATATTCGAAAATGTGATTGTCCGCGTCGTCACAGCCACGCCGAGAGCGCTATTCATGGAACCCGCCGACAAATACCGGTTCGGTAGGTATGTGAGACCGTTATAGGTGAATGGACGCCCTCCCCGGTGATATCCGACCGTCCGTCCGGGCAGATCGAAACGGATCAAATCGAGGCGGCGGATCTGGCCGGCGTCGACGGCGGCCTGAACTGCAGGATCAAGAACAGTGCTCATGAGAAGAATACCTCAGTTGCCGAAAAACTTGGTTCCCTGCTCGCCCATGACTTCGGCCCCTGCCAACTGCCGGGATCAATCTGCATCGTGCAGGACGGCTTCTCGAAATGAACCGTGCAAGGCAACGTGAACGTCTGAAGGTCGAGCGCGTATTTGATCGGAAATGTACAATTGCCAGACGGATTGGCCGTAGCAGCCGCGGTGATCAAATGCAGTGACCGTACTGTCGGTGATTTGCGTATCTCAACATAGTCACCAGGCGAAAGCTGAAAGCCGGCAGGCAGGCCGCTTACCGCTATCAGAAGCGCGTTGATGATCGTTTGAAGGACCGCATCACCATTGAATGCGCCGCCACCGGCCTTCGTGCCAGAAAGCGGCTTGCCCATATCCATCAGGACGGGGCGAGGACGCATTGCATCATAGGCTGCAAAGACTTCGCCGTCGTCGCCCGCCTGCATCATGAACGCGCGCATAAGCCCCAAATCAGTATCCGACAATGCTGCAAACTTGGCGCTCATGGTCCAGTACGGCGTCCCGAACGTCTGGGATTCCGTCTTACGGCCTTCCATTCGGTTTGTGTCGCGCGGACGGACAGGCTTGAAGTCACATTCGATCAGCGGAACCGGCGGCAAAGATATCAAAGTTGCCATTATTGACCGCCGTTCTGCCGATAATTCTGCTGCGCAGCATTGTTTTCAGTGACAACGCGGACAGAAACAGATTCGCTCTCCGCCCGGATTGTCGGACGGAACATTGGCCCTTCTTCACCGACAACGCGCAGAAGCACCTCTTGAGGCTGATTATTGTTGGCAACCATACCGCCGCCAGCAGACACACCAAGACGGCCGGAGCTATCCCGCTTCAACGGCATGATGGCCTCTGGTCCAGCTTCACCCATCAGGCCGGTACCGCTGGCAAATTTGAACAGCGTCGGGCTGCTGACGATGGAGTTGGTGAAGGTGCCACCATTTGCGAATTTCTGCACGCCACCGGTGAACGCCCCGCCGCTTGCCATGCGCATGCCAGCCCATGGATCAGCAGCGGCACTCGATGAACCGCCACCCAACAGACTTCCGAGGAAGCCAAACAATCCGCCGCCACTACCTGAGCCAGCCTTATTGACCTCGAAAAGTGCATTGAGAACGTCGTTGAGGAGTTTGTCAGTGATCTTGTCGAGCACTGACATTGCAGCATCACCGAAGGCTTCCCATACCGACTTGCCGCTTTCGAGCCCTTGGCGGAAAGTCGAAACAAAATCACCGGCAAGTGACCGGGCCTCTTTCAACTGCTCGTTGGTTCGGATCAATCCGGCCTCATAGGAATTGAAGTCGACTTCCAGTCCGGCACCACGCAACGTGCTTGCGATTGTCTGGTCAATTGCTGACCGGCCCATCTGGTCACGGTCAAACATCAAATCCTTGGTAAGGCTCGCTTTCGCTGCGGCCTCCGCCGCTTTGCCGTATGCAACTGACAATGCCTCAATCTCTGCCCGTTGCGCCGCAGTGATCGTGCGACCTTTGTCCTGGGCCTTCTGGAGCAGTTCGAGCTTGAACCTCATGGTATCGGCGGCCACACCATTCAACCCGGCCGTCTCCGCCTCAAGCTTCATCTGGTCAATGCGGTCTTGAGCGTGCTTGATCAAATCGCGATAGGCTTTCGCAGCCGAGCTCATCTTGCCTTCGGATCCGAATTCACGATCCTTTAGGGGGCCGCCGGCTGCCGGTGCGGCGGGCGTAGACGGATTAAACAGATTGCCAAGCTGGCCCAACCGATCTGTCCCCATGATTTCGGCAATCTTCTTGTTTCGGTCATCCAAGACCTTGCCAAGCCGATCAGCATACTCATTCGGGATCGCGTCGAACTTTACGTGTTCAATTCCGGTTCCAAGATCGATACCGAGTTTGGCTGTGAGGCCGCTGATCGCCTTGATCATTTCATTGATACTATCGATGACCACGTTGACCATTTTGCCAACGCCCGTAACCACGGCGTTGACGGCACCAATGACAGCTGCCCCGATCACATCAGGAAAATTCATCCAGAGTGTTTTGATATCCTCGTAAGCGGCCACAAAGGAATTGATGATCATGTTGCCGGCATTCTTTGCCAACTGGATGACGTCAACTCCGATTGCCTTTTGGATTTCGTCCCGGAAAGCGTATGCTGCGGTGATAGCGAGCCCAATTCCTGCGACCAGCAAGCCAAGTGGATTTGCCAAGAGCGCCGCCGTCAGAGCTGCGACAGCCCCAACAAGTGTTCCCCCGATTAGGACCGCTAGTGTTCCCACTGCACCGATAATTGCTGGCCCGAACGCTATCGCCAGACCGGTCCCGACGCTTGCGAGCACGGCAAGGATCGTTCCCATGTGTTCTGTGAGGTAATCCAGGGCAGTAGCGACCGCATTGAGAGCCACCTCTAGGGCTGTCATCAATCCTGTCTTGACTACAATCGCTTCGAAGAAACCTTCCAGCGCCAGACGGGCATTTGCCGTGGCCTTGGTGAGGCCCGCGAAACCAGATTCCGCAACGCCTGATATCTGCGATTCCAGCGCTCCAAAGACTACGCCTTGTGCCTTCAGGCCTTGTCCCGACTCCATCAAGGATTTGGCAAGCTTCTTTTGGGTGTCTGTCAGCGTGATCCCGCGCTGCGACAGCATTGCAAACCCCTTTACCGGATCAGCCAGTGCGCGAGAAAGGCCCTCAAGATTTTGTTTCAGGTCTCCGCCCCATGCTGCCGACATGTCATTTGCGAGCTTGATCGCGCGGAAAAAGACCTCGTCAGTGAAGCCAAAGCTTGCAAGGTTCGGCGCAATGTTGAGTACGTCCTGGGCAGCCCTGCCCGTTGCTCGCTCAAGATCATCGGCGAACTTTTTGATTTTTACGCCGGTGACGTCATAGGAATACCCATTCAGCGCCAACGCCTTGTCTATCTTCCGCATTGCAACGTTGACCGCCTCGATCCGGTTCACGGCTGAAGCCAGACCTGCACCAAGTGCTGCACCAATTGCCGCTCCGGCTGCGATGGCAGCGATTTTCAGACTACTGAACGACTTTTCCGCACCGTCGATATCCTTTTGCATGCGCTTGGCAGCATTACCCGCCTTGCCAGCACCATTGGAAAATCCATCGGCCGCCTTTTCAGCGCCTTGTGCCGCCTTCTGGAAGTCCTTCAGGTCATCGTTGGCAGCCTTGACAGGTTTGCTGTCCACCGCCAAACCAAGCGTTGCTAAATCCATTGGGGGCCTCAAATGAATAACAAGAGTTTGTTTACGAGCGCTGTTCTCTTAGCCATCGTCGGCATCGCGCTATATCAATCGTGGCCGAATGCCGGGCAAAGAGAAGTCGCCAAACTTTCGGCGAGCCGTGTCATTGAAACGCGTGATATCGGTAAGAATTTCTACGGAGTGTCTGTTTCGCGTGAGGCCAAGACAGCCTCTGACTTCGAAACAATTGCCAGATCGAAATGCGGCAGCAGTGAAATCTGCAAAGTCGGTTTTTGGTACGACGTAGCTGATATGCCGAAGAACATACCCATGACGGAAAAGCAGGTATCTGCCCAGGTGGCACAGTACGAATGGGTAAAATTGACTGGTTTCAACCGGACGCTTGTGAAGTGTTCGGAATTTCCGGGAACACCTTCCGACAAGTGCTTCTGATGCTCGTTGGCTAAGTCGCCAAAAAGCGCTATTTGCCGGTTTTTTCCTTCTGTCGCTCAGCCTGTTCCTTGTTCTCAATCGCAATGGCTTCACGATAGGTGTTGTCCATTGCGGTCAGAATCCGCCATTCCTCGCGTAGGAGGATATTTCCCGAAAACTGACACCAAGCCATCAAGTCTTGATGCGAAATCGGGTTCGGCCCGTTCATTCCGGAAGAGCGGCTATCGCTCATCTCCCAGAACCAATCCCAAAGATACTGGATTGTATCCTCAATCGTGATGATGGGACTGTCGGCATTGAAACGCGTGTTGCGCTCACGTCGAGTTTCGCCGTTCTCGTCCGGCAACTCGTACCGGACGCGCAATTTCACCGCTTCGCAGAGGCTTTCATTGATCTCCGCGAAAAAAGGCGGCGTCGTCCTCCAGAGCAGCGTCTACCTGCTTCTTCACCCATGGTGTACGAAGAACCTTTTTGACGTTGGCCGGCGAGAATGCCAGCTTTTCACCACCCCAATCAGCGTCGTCGTTCCATTCCCAGCCGACAGTTGCGGCGGCAAGCAGATCAATCTCGTTGTCGGCGATCTGTTCGGCCGTCAGCGACTTGTTCCGGGTGCGCAGAGCTTTGTTGGTGATTGCCCGGCGGGCCGGAATAACCCGGTCGTTCTCCAGCGAAACGACGAGGATGACAAAACCGGTGTCTTCACCAGTCGCTGGGTGCTTGACGTCCACCCGGATCGACTGTTCTTCAATAGTTGAAAGGTCCACGGATCACCTCAGATCGTTGTTGGATTGACGACGACTTCTTTCTGGACGTAGCCCAGGTTGAAGGTCTCAAGGATGAAATCTTCGTTCCGGCCGCCATTGTGGATCGGGCCGGAAATGACGCCGCGATTGTAGAAAACCGTGTTGGTGTGGGTTGCGTCGGGCGCGTCGGTCAGTTCACGCTTGAAGGCGTAGTAGAACTTCGTGGCGGCTGCTGTTCGCAAAGCCACCTGCCCCGGATCAAGCGCGTCACGGGCTAGCTCAAGTGTACTGTCGCCGGCATTGGAAATGCCCTTGGCTTTCTGGGTGACATCGGTGTCGAGGGTCGGATAGGACACGATATTCGTGCTTGTGCCGGATTCCGGCAGCGATCCGATGTTCTTAACTTCGACCCACAGCAATGCAGCAAATGCCGCAACAGTCAGGTCGGTTGGCTGCGGTGTAGCGCAAATGAAAAACTTACCGCCAGCATTGGTAAAAGCCATGGTTAGGCTCCTTTCTTGGATGGTTCGCCAGACTTGGCGGGTTTCGATGGGGGCATTTCGAAAAGCGGCAAAACCGGGATACCCAGTTCTTCGTATGCCGCTTCAATGTAGCGATAGTCGCCATTGAGATAGACCGTCGTCACGCCTTCCTCTGGCACTGTGAAGAAGGCAGGATTGATCGCCTTCCGCCCGCCCTTCTCAGGGACAGGCTGGCTCGAATAGATGATTTCCATGATTGGCCTCTATGGTGCGAAGCAGTTGTACTTGATGGTGACGGGGACACGCACCCGGTCCGTGTCTTGTGACGAAGGCGCAACCGAGGGTTTCTCATAAACGCGAACCGTGGTGGCGCCAGATCGTAGAACGGTGCCCTTCTTGAAGTGGTCGACGAGCTTTCCGGCCACTTCAAGAAGGGCGACAATTCCCTTGCCCGAGGGATAAACCACCGTGATCTGCAACAGGCCGCGATATTGAGTATCGTCAGCATTCCCGACGAATGGATTGACGTTGCTGTTCGGCAAATGACGCACTTCAAGATAAGCGCTTGCGGGTGCAGTGAACGGAATGTCTGGATATGAAACCGGCAATGCTGGGGTGAGCGCCAATTCCGCGACCCGTGCGAAGAGAATGCTCGGGATCGTGCTTTCAACTGTCGGCATTACGAACCCCCTGCTTTGATCGTCGCTGTAGCGCGCTCGACATGCTGCGGCCAGTTCTGCGCAGCAAGCCGCACCATGCCGTCGCCAGTTTGGCCATGTGTCCCGTATTCTCGATGGGCAGCATAATTTGCTGTGTAAGTTGCCCAGATCGTCTGGCCGACATCGGCGCCAGCAATTGCCAGGGCGAATTGTTCGTTCGGCGCGTATTGGTTCTTCGTGCTTCCCGGCGGGAGTGGCCTGCTCATCGGTGCCGGTCCATCTGTCGAAACAACAACACTGGCCCTGAGAAAGCCCGTATCGACCCGTGTGCGCCCGATCATGTCTTCAATGACAAACTGTGTTGCCGTTCTGAAGACTGCCACCATTCTGCGGTGGGTTTCCAAGACCCATGCATCAACCGACGCACTGAAATTCCGCTGTGCCACTAGTCGACGCCCTTGGCATAGTTGAGTCGGATGAACTGCATGCAGCGGCAATTGATGATCTGGCTTGCCGGCGCGCCCAGCGAAGTATCGCCGGGATAGAGAAGTTGCGATCCGTCCGGAGCAGTGAAGGGAGTATTGAGCCCCTTCACTTCCTGCCCATCCATGGCAGCATGACTGTGGCGGACAAGTTCGTCATGGGCGGTGTTCCAAACCCTCGTTACGTCCTGCTCGGTATAGTCGGTTTTGTCGAGACCTTGCCGGAATGCTTCTTGGTTGGACGCATTCAGCGCTGTCAGCGTTTCTGTTCGGCTGATCGTATCGCCGCGCAGTTTCAACAGGGAATCCTCGTATCGCCCGGCAATGCGGCTGATGACGTCGGCAGCCAGTGACCTTTCATCTCGAATTGCTGCGGTCACCGTCTTATCAAACCGTCGATCGCGGCGATTGCGGGTCAGATAGTTCTTCATCAACGCTGCGTCGCCCGAGGCGAGCTCGTGACGAGCAGTTGCGACATAGTCAGCCTGTATCGACGTCAGCCCGAGAATACCGCCTTCGCGGCGTCCGGTAATGCGATTGAACCGCCCGACGAGTTCAAGCGCTGTCGACCGCGGATTATTCCCGGCTTCCATACCGGCAGTGAGCGATTTCGCAACGGCGCGGCGCTGATCCTCAATGATGTTTGTGATCAGATCGCTCGGATGACTGCTCAACCACTGTTCGGCCCGGTAGTTGCGAACATCGAACCTGACAACGAGCTGATGGCCTGTAGGATCATAGAGAGCAGGCAAGCTTGAAACGGCCGATACGCCGCCGCCTTCGAACGCCTGGGCAATAGCCTTATCCAATGGACGGAATGCTGCCGGTTCCATGTGCAGCATGTCGAAGGCGCCGGCGATGTCGTTTCGCTCCAGCCGCTCAACGATCCGCTTCAGCTGAATGCGGCTCTTGATATCGGCAATGCTCTCCATGAAGGCATTGCGAAGGAGCGGTTCAAAGTCGGCGATCAGTTGCTCGAACTTCTCGCGTGCAGTAAGACGCTTGAGCATACTACGATCCCAAAGTTGTGAAAAACATGGAGTGCAAAGTGGCGGACGACTCAGAATTCTTTGCTGACCTGCAGAGCCGCGAGCCGCTTGTCGTCGTCATTAAGACGTTGATCTATATCGAACATGAACTGTTAGAGTTCATCGACCAATCGGTCATCAACCCTGAATCCATTCGGGCCATGCGTTTGGAATATTCCGGGCTCGTTCATTTAGCGATCGCTTTGGGATTGCCATCTGAATTCAAGTCATCACTTATGACCACTGCGCAGATCAGGAATAAATTTGCACATAATCTTCACGCAAGCCTCGACGAAAATCTTGTCGATAATCTGTACAAATCACTAGGTCCCACCGCCAAACAGGCTGCACAAACATCTTATGACCTCGTTATCCAGAAGTATCCGGATGCTGGTCATGTAAAAAAGTTGGCAGATCTTCCACCGTTAAACAGGTTCGTACTGCTGGCGATAGTTGTGAAGAATGGGGTGAAACATGCAAACGACCATCTCCGTAAGCATTATAGTCGCAAATGACTAGGGTCACCCTCTGACGATGAACTTCCATGCGACCACAACTCCCGCGTCGGGAATGCGCATCGTTTTGATTGTGGTGACGGCTTTCCCATCTATGCTCAACTTGTCCCCAGGAAGGACTTCAACGGGCAGAACTGAGCAAATCACCACCCGGTCGGTCGCAAAGATCAGCGTGCCATCGATGAACTTGTCTTCGACCGCCTTCACGACTGCGTTGAGGGTATAGACGATAGGATCGCTCTCGACGGGTGGTTCCCACGGATTGGGCGCAGGCGTGACTGTGCCTGGCCGCGTCAAGGTCACGACACCCTGATTGAACCGTGTGAGCAACCGAGTTGCGGTTGACTGCATGCGTTCATAGTTGAATTTTGTCATCGGCCGACCGACCAAATGCCGAGTGTCAACCGATCATCATTGATCAGGAACGGCTTCAGCAGACCATAAACTGCCGTGAAAATCGGGGTGGCGTCCAAGGCAGTGTCCGAACCCGGATCAGCATATTGGACATCAACGGCGCCCTCGACCCGTTCGCGCGTCACTCGTTGCGAAGCTGTAGTCGTGGCTGATAGCGAGCCGGGATTGGTGGCCTCAGCGAATGCCGCTTCAAATGATGCATGCACAACTGCCAACGGGATTACGTCGGAGGGAATGACCTGACTGCCGACAAGGACGCCGATACGAGGCCATGCGCGCTCTTGCAGGTATCCTTCTGTCGGGGCGCCCATGAAGCGAATACCGACCCGCGATCCGGCAACGCCGCTGTAGAGGCCGTCAATATATGCCGATCCGCGCTGGCGCAGTACTGCCACAGCCGGAGCCCCGGCCGGCAGAGTACGACCGTTGTCAGTCATCCATGTCGTGAACTGTGCGTCGTCGCCGTATCCAGCCATCTCGTACCTCAAATGGAATGATGTGCCCGACGACAAGCGCCGGGCATTGGATCAAGGCTGAGTTGCCAGCTCTTCGAGAGCGGCAATGATTTCGTCCTTGGTGCCTGGGGTCTTTTCACCCAGCAGTTTCTTGGCTTCTGACTTGAAGGTCATGAAGTTGCCGCCGGCAAGCTCCAGCACTTCGAGCGCGGTCCTTGGCGTGTCGCCACTCTGGCCGCTTCCCGGGTTGGTGACGGCAGTCTTGCCTTCTTTGCCGCCCGAGATGATCTCGTAGCGACCGGCCCAGCCGGTTGGTTCGTTCGCGACGGTCAATTCGGTACCGACAGCAATCTCGCCATCCTTCCCGAAAATCCCGCCCTTGGTGATTATGATGTCCATTTGCTTTGCTCCAAGCAATGAGGAGAAGAGCCCCGCCCGAAGGCGAGGCGTCGGGATTAATTGACCACCGTGGAATAGAACACGCCGGACTTGCCGTTGTAGTCCGCCCGGATTTCCAGCCCCATCGCGCCCATGACAAGGAACTGATAGTTGTCAGTCGGGTTGTCGCGGGTGATTGCCGTGGTGTTGACTGCCATGCCAACGAGCGGACGAATGAAATCCGAACTCGGCACGAAGCCGAAGAACGCATTGCCCGACAGCTCGTAGGTGACCGCGATCTTGTTGATGCGGCGATTGGTGAGCAGATACTGGAGCAAGCTCCCGCCCTTGAAGCCGGACGAACCGGAATAGGACAGGTCGAACCGGCGGCCGATCTCGGGCGAGATGTAGAGATTGACCTTGCCGGTGATCAGGTTGGCATCAAGCATGGCGCCCAAAGTCTGGGTGATGAACTTGTCGATGTCGTCGGCCGTCGTGGTCGCCGCCGTCAGATCGATGTTCGCGCCGCCCGCGCCTGCGCCAAGATTGAGTGCCTTGGAGAGGGTGGAAGTGCGAATGCCATAGGCCTTGTAGCCACCGACCACGATAGTGGGATCACCATCGAGGGCATAGAGTGCCATGTCGCGACGGATTTTCGCGGTATGGGCTTCCTGATCGTCCGACAGCGCGTCGAAGTTCTCGGACTGGAGCGTGTTCCATTCCCGCCACTCGCGGCCGTAGCCGGTCGAGAAGATGGGAACAGGCGCACCACGATAGTCATAGACTACCTTGTCCATCGGCGTCGGGATCTGGCCGGACATCGAACGGGTCACCGAACCGGCATCCGAAGATACGCGATTGAGGTGGACGAGCTTGCCGATATTGACCGCTTTTGCCAGTGGCATCAGATCGGCCATATAGACCTGACCTTCGTCACTGCGCATGACGCGGCGGGTAATGCCATCCAGATCAAGCCACGCATCGCGAGGCAGAATGGAAGCGGCGTTCTGCACCGTAGCGAGTGCAGTTTCGGTCTGGTGGAACCATTCGCGGTTCGCCGATACCTCGTTCCACCAACCAGCATGAATACGCGAGTTGGTGACGAGCTGAGTATCAAAGTAGCGCATTGCTTGTCTCCTTTACGCGCTGATGTAGCCCTTGGCCGCGCGGACGCGGACAAGCTGGTCGGAACCAGATGTGTTGTTGTAGGCCTCCTCCGTGAACGCAAAGACCATCTTGCCAGCCGTTGCCAGAATGAACCGGCCCGTTGCATTGGTGGTCAACGCGGCGCCTTTGGCGACGTTGGTTGCGGTCGGTACGCGGACGTTGAAAAACTCATCGTCGGCGAATTCCATTCCGATCACGCGGTCGCCGGCGTCCCAGGTATCGTCAACGCCCTTCATGAGAAGATAGTTGTCCTGGGCGATGAAGAGCTTGCCGACAGCCGATGCCCCGGCCTGGGCGAAGTTGGCGCCAGACCAGACGAGGCCTGTACCTGGCATGATCGCCGTGGCGCAGATGGCTTCCTGCACCTGCGGATCGTTGTCGGTAACCGGACCTGCGAAGATTTTATTGAAGCGGGCCATGATTACTTGTCTCCTTCCGGAAGCTTGAATGAAGGACCATCAACATTCGGCTTGAAGGCCGAATTCAACGGAGCGGCCTTGCCGGGAACAGCCTTGGGAGCCAATTCCTTGAGCGCGTTCAGGGTCAGCTCCTTCGCAGCGGATTCGCTGAGAACGTTGGCCTTGACGATCTTGTCGACCAGCTCGGCCTTTTCGGCATCGTCCTTGGCCTTCTGGCTGGCGACCATTTCAGCCTGGGCATCCACCAAAGGCTTCACGGCGTTGGTAACGGCATCAGTGATTGCCTTTGACAGAGCATCGCTGACCTTGCCTGCACCTTCCGAGAGGGTATCAACCTTCGCGGAAAGCGCCTTGATCTGTTCTTCAACAGTCATGTCATCTTCCTTTCGATTTGCAGAGGGTTCCCGCTCGGAGCTGAATGCTTCGATTAATGCGGCTTTCATTCGCTCTATGAGAGGCGCGCGTTGGCGCTTCTCCAGAGCTCGGGCGGCTGAGTCCAGTGCCCAATCCAAGTCACGATCCGCGTCGTCGATTGCGGAGTTGATGACTTCGACTTCTTCTTGCTCGCCTTTCGAGTTGACCAGCATGCCGACGCCCTGTTCAGGGGTGGCCGCGCCCTCCTCATCAAGAAGGATGGCGTCATGGTCGAACACGATGTCGCGAGCGATGTTTTTGTAAGGAACGTCGCCATTGGCGGCTTCCATCATGCAATAGAGCCCCGTTGAGGTATGGATCGGGTCGCCCTTGCTGATGGCAGCGAGAACGGCTTTGCCGCCTTCGCTCCGGTTGGCCGTCTCGACGTCGATCACCTTGTCGAGCAGCACGCGCCCATTCTCGCGGCGCACATTCTCGTTCCATGCACCGATCCAGCCCATGTTCAGGCCTTCTGGATCGCTGGCAGAGACAAACTTGCCGTTGATCGTCGGATGGCCAAGCGGCGCCGGTTTACGGTTCAGTCCGACATAGCTTTTTTCGATCTCGTCAGCCGGATACATGATCTCGTTCATGACGACGTTGTCGGGAAGCGTGGCACTGGGAACGATAATCACATCCCGGCCGTTGCGCTTTTCGCGCCGGATCGATGTCGAATTGGCAAGCGTCCGGATGTTGATGCGAACCTGTTTCATTTGATCTATTCCTTGGGTAGGTCCTTGGCGGCCGGCGTTGTTGCGGCCAGGCTGTCATCCGTCGTCGTGTCGTCGCGGAACTTCTCGGATTCCGACAGCGGTTCCATATCGACGGTTGCCCTGATCTCTTCAGGCGTGAAAATAAGTTCGCCGCTGCCGCTCATCTTCTGATTGGTGTCGGCCATCTTGTTCGCGCGATCGATCTTCTCTCCCGGCGAGCTTTCTGTGAGGTCGGTCCAGTCGAGATACCAATCCTTTTCAGGAAGGATGCCGACGCGTTCGAGCCGCTGAACAAAGGCCATGGTGTTGGGCATGACTTGGCTTGTTCGGCGGGACATGTTCGTCCGCGCCCACTCGTCATTGTCTTCTGTGCTGGCCCGCTGTCCGGTCTGCGATCCAACCAGAACTTTCATGGGGATCGGAACGGATGCCGCGAACGATTGAAGCGCAATGGCAAAGAAATGCTCGGGGGATGGCAGGGTGATGCCAAGTGTCTTGGCCTCCATCCCCTGGAGCATCAGCATCCGGTCGAAACCCTTCTGCCAATCGCTGACTTGTTCGTCCATCTTGTCGGCGATTTCGTCAGCAGAAATACCCATGGCTTTGGCCATGTCTTCAATGCGCGCTTCCGGTGCGACCTGCAGAACAGGTGAAGACTTGGCGTTCTTCCAGAAGCCCTCGCCGCCGGCACCGCTGATCTTCTCCAGCGTCATTAGGTCATTGTAACCAGGCTCCAGCATGGAGCGGCAATTGACCGTTCCGTCCTTCGACCAGACAATCACCCGGTCTGGATGAAGTTGGAAGTTGCGATAATTGGCCTGCCCGGTTTGAACACTGGCTTCATTGAACTGGAACATCTTCGGCTGCCCATAGGTCTCCGACATCTCGTCGGTGTCCCATTCGTGAACCGAAAGCTGACCTTCCCAAGCTGGGATGACCTCAACCAACCCATCGAGGCCACCGGGCACATGATCGACAGGTTCCGCAAATCGCTTGTCATCGGCGAACCGCATGATGATGCCCGCATATCGGCCAACCATGGAGCGGCGATCTGCTTCGGCGAGGTTCTGCCAAAGGCGAAGATCATCAAATCGCTGGCGGATTTGCTTTTCCAGCGTGGTCTCGGCTGCAAGCTTTGACTGTTTGCCTGATCCCTTTTTTGATCCAGCACCATCATCCGCGTTGCTATGTTCTGACCCGTCGCGCTCATATTCGAGCAGGAACGGCGAATCCTGCCATGTCTTGAGGATCGTCTTGTCGACGCCTGCATGCGCAATACCGTTGCGCAGATACATGTCGTAGAGCTGTTGAAACGCGAGCGTGACCGGGAAACCAAAGTCAGCATAGTGGTTGTGTTTCGTCTGGGCGAAGAAACCCGGGAACATTGTGTCGAGACGGCGCGACAAAGCGTTTGCGACCATTTGGATAGCGTTCATGTGCGATGTCTCTTTTTTAGGAACATGGCAGCGCTACCGGGCCGCTTGATCATAGGAGCAACCGCATAGCGCAGCGCATCGATGTAGTGGTTCCAGGCGTCGACGATGTCGGGCCGGATATCACCCGTCAGGCGGTCAACCTTGTAGCTGTAGAGCCGTAGTTCCTGAGCAATGCCAGTGCATCGCGGATGGACGATTATCTTTCGGAATGACCGGAGGAATGCGACTCCATCCTCTACGCTGCCCTTCCACTTCTCCACCGAATCCGATCTCGGCAGCCCATGGCGACGAAGGTGGCTGATACTTTCCGGCCGCGCGCTGTCCCATCGGGTAACATGCTGGGCAAATCCGGGAATGCCGATGTTCAGGAATGCTGGCGTGTCATCCAGCTCAAGCTGTGCCTTGCCCGCCTCGTGGCTAATGTAGAGTATGTCGTCGACGACGTAGCAGCGAACCGCGGCAGTCGGGTCCTGCGAGAAACCAAAGTCACCGCCCTGATATGGTCCATCCCAATATTCTGTTGGCTCGAACTCTTCGACTTTCCACTTGCCGGCGAAGACCTGGCTATCTGAATTGGTGAGATATGCGCCTTCCCAGACGTGAGCGTAGGTGTTTGGGTCGAGGCGCTGCTGTTCGCGCACCCGAAGTGTATCGAGCCCGGATGGGAAGAACGGGTTGTCCTGCCAATTGAGCTCGGCAATCAATGCGTTCGGCGGCGGGCTCTTACGGAAGCGAAGATCGACCGGAGAACCGTCAAGGCGCGGGTTCCATATCGGCCAAAGCTCTGATTTGGGCTGGCGAAAGACCGTCGCTTCAAGCGCCAGCCACGATGTTTCAGGTACGTCCTCGGCTTCTTCGACAATCGTCAGGTCGATCTTTGCCAGTGACTTGATGGTATTCACGCCATGGCGAAGGCCGCGAAAGATAAACTCGGTTCCGTTCCGGCCGCGCAGATAGTCGACGCCAACATCGTAGTGCGCTTCAAGCCAAGGTTCGGAGGCTATTGCCGCCTTCAACTCGGCGTGGAAGCTTTCTTTGATCGCAACTTGAAACTCACGAGTGGCGAGAACACGAAGCGGCTCAGCATATCCCCAGATCGCTGCCATCTTGGCGAAGTTGTAAGATTTACCCGATCCGCGTCCGCCATGAGCACCGCGATACTGGACCGATCCTCGCGGCGCCGTGAATAAGGGGACCAGCTTCGGCGGCAGTTCAATCCTTGCGCTTGGTTGACTTCGGTGACGCTGCAACAATCTGGATCACCTGCGGGCCTATGGGGTTCTCCGCGTCACCGGCTAGCGTAACCTTCTCGCCATACTTCTTCGGACGCAGTTTGCCAGCCATCCACTTGCGGGCATCGACGCGAAGCTGAGAACGTCTCAATGCCTCGCCATTCTCTTTCCATCCAAGAGCAGCGCCATCGTCGCCCTTGCGTTCCATCCAGTCATTCGAACCGTCGTCGGCGATGTTCAGGATTTCATCGAACAGGGCATCAGCCTGGGCTTCGCGCGCGAGTGCGTACTGCTCCGCGAAGGCTTCGACTCTTGTCAGCCATTTGAAGACCGTTGAGGAAGCAGGCATGTTGTCATCGCGGCAAATCTCACGAAGGCTCTGTCCGTCTGCTATGCGGTCACAGATGATGTCCGCGATTGACTGCTTGAATTCCAGAGGCCGCTTACCTGGCTCTGCTGTTATCCCGCCTTCTGCCTTATCAGCGATTTCTTTGATCTTTTTTTTGCTGAGAGCTTTTTCGCGGGGCATGCGGTCACTTGCTTTCAGCTTCAGTAAAGGCTTGATTGACTTGTTGAGGAGGATAAGACGAACAATGCCAGTTGTTGATTTATATTCCAGACGTCGTCAACGTGAATTGGGCGTAAACATCGACGTATATGAATACGATATCGTACCGAAAAAACTTCAAAATCAGTTCATGCTGATTATTCAAGAGGTTTTTGGTGTGTACGGATCCTCTTATCCGGAGCATTTTTACGAACAGATTGTTGACGTTCTTCGCAAAGAGTTTGGAGAAGAAAGCCTATGTAACAAGTACAGAACGTTTAAGGGTGATGAGCTCCGAGACTTCCTCGTTAATGAGACATCACATGAAAAACTGATCGACGCTATCGATCTAATGCTCCGGATATTAACTAACTTTTCAAAAGACGAAAATGCGGCTGTCGAATTGCGACAACGATGTGCAGATGCGTTGCTCGAATTCAATGAAAGATGCCGAATTTCTGGTTTCGGATACTCTTGTGACGAAGGCAGGCTAATTAGGATTGATTCTCATGTCCTACACAGTCAAGCAGTTCTACCTGCCCTGGCATTACTGGCCGATCCAATCTTTAGGAATGCCAATACGGAATTCAGAAATGCCTTTGAGCATTGGCGCCACGGTAAGGGATCTGAAGTTTTGGTGGACTGCCTTAAGGCCTTCGAAAGCACCATGAAAATCATCGCCAACGAGAAGGGCTGGACCGTTCCGGATAAAGCTACTGCGAAACAGCTGGTAGATGTTATGTTGAACAACAATGTTGTACCTGCATTCTACCAATCGCAATTGGCAGGTTTACGCAGTGTTTTAGAGAGCGGTATTCCAACACCACGCAATCGCGCTGCCGGCCATGGTGCGGGCACTAACCCTACGCCCGAGGTTCCAGTCGAACTTGTCAGATATGTGCTGCACCTTACTGCGGCGACGATCTTGTTTCTGGTAGATGCGTACAAGGCGATGCCCTGAAACGTTGAGTGAGATGTATCAGGACGGGCCATGTCTTCATGGCGGCTAGATTTGCCGTCTAGCGGGTTTACCCGCCATCCTGAACTGGTTGCAGGAGCCGGATTTGAACCGACGGCCTCTTGGTTATGAGCCAAGCGCGCTACCGAACTGCGCCATCCTGCGAAACTGAATTTTGTGAATAGATTTCCATGGCGGGAAGCCGTGAAGCTCTCCCATGCGTCGGTCATAAACCTCCATCTGCCGCAAGCTGTCTGCTCGGGCTGGGTTTGACCGGCGAGTGTTCCCTGTCCATAGGTCCGCACTGAACATCAAATCATCCAATGCGGATTCTAAACTGATTTTAATCCTATTGAAAGGACTATTATCTTATCTGCAACATCAATTTTGACACATTCAAGCCGCCTTTACCTCGATGATACTGACGCATCGAATATATCCTCAAAAAAATCTGGTCGCTCGGCGCGCCTTGAATGCAGGCGTGTCAAAGTGCTACTGAAGGTTCGCGTTAAATGTGAACATCGAGACATCGGACTGGTAACCAGTGATAAAATCCATTGAAATAAAAAATTTTAAATCAATCGACCACATCAATTTAGAGCTTGGTCGTGTCAATGTTTTCATCGGTGAGAACGGCGCGGGAAAGAGCAATATTCTCGAAGCAATCGCTCTGGCTAGTGCTTCTATTGCAGATAAGCTGGACAATGAGTTTCTTTCCTCGCGCGGCGTAAGAGTGACCCCGCCGCTCTTAATGAGGTCGGCATTTAAGATCGAAAATGGTCAAAAACCGATTACAATTTCTGTTACCGATTTCAATGACCTGACAATTACCAGTGAGCTCAACAACGACAATAGTCCCTATTCAGAATGGGAAGCGGAACGATCGTTTACCGAGCCTGGTGGGCCCATGCAAATCCGCGAGGTTGGTCACTTACTCGTGGACTATCTCCGCCATGTTACACCTACAGAAGACATGATGAAAATTGCAGACCAACTTTTGGAACAACTAGCAGTTACCAAAGCTAGAATTGATGAGCAGTTGGAATTGAATGTCGATGATCCAAAGCGCGCACGCGTGTTCCCAATAACATTGACTTTACCGTCACCAACAGCCGAGAAACTTATGGCAGCCCGCGGAGTATCGCTTGGCGACTTCATTATTTATTCGCCCGAGAACTCCTCCCTCCGCATTTTTGAAAAGGAAGGCCAAATACTACCGTTGGGCATAAACGGGGAAGGTCTACTCAAACTGCTTTCAGTGATGGCCCAAGGAAATGACCTTACGCCTTTTAAGCAAATCAAAGATTGTCTTAGGCTGTTTGGCTGGTTCGAGGACTTCGAAATCATCGATGAGAATGGTAGATCACAAATGGCAATTCGTGATATCTTTTTAGACAAAAGTCAGCGAATATTTGACCAACGCAGTGCTAATGAAGGCTTTCTGTTCACTGCTTTTTACTTCACTCTTTTTACGAGCACATTAACTCCCAAGTTTTTCGCAATTGACAATATTGATGCTTCACTCAACCCTAAGCTATGTTCACAATTAATGAAAACACTTAACGAACTAGCGGTAAAGAATGACAAGCAAGTTATATTCACTACACATAATCCGGCAGTGCTAGATGGCCTTAACTTGGACGACGATCAGCAGCGCCTCTTTGTAATTGACAGAGGGAGGTCTGGAAACACACGAATAAAACGCGTCAACAAACCTAATAGCTCTGATGGTTATCCTGTTCGACTATCAGAGTCATTTCTAAGTGGTACATTAGGCGGCCTCCCTAAAAGGTTTTAATATGACTAGTTTTGCACTGATAACTGAAGGCATTACTGATCAAGTAATTTTGGAACATATTATCGAAGAGTATTACGATGCTTTCGGGAGTGTCGACGTCTACGTGAACCACATTCAACCTCTCAGGGATGCCACTGATGCATCACGCCAAGACAAAGAATCGTTAGGTGGTTGGGAGAAAGTACTAGAGCAATGTTCAATTTCGAAGACAATTACCGACTGTTTCGCCCACAATGAATACATTGTAATTCAAATAGATACGGACTGCGGCGACCACCCAAATTTTGGAGTTCCTTTGACTCTCGAAGGAGCTGATCGGGCAGTTGCTGACATAATTCAGGATACGAAAAACCTAATTATCAACAAAATTGGCTCTGATCTTTACGAGCAAGATCAGGATAAGTTCATTTTTGCCGTTTCGGTCCATTCCCTTGATTGTTGGGTACTGTCTTTTCACGCGAAGACAACAAAAGAGCAGACCAAAAATTGTGCTGGCCGTTTAAAAATACATTTATCCAAAAGCGACGAACGGTTCTCGAAAGATTATAACTGTTATAAAGCGTTAGCAAAGCCAATCCACGGTAAAGAACTCTTAAAGATAGCTGAAACCGGCACTAGCCTTGGAATATTTCTATCAAGTCTCCCAGCTTTGGAAAGTTAGAAATCGGTTAGGCCCAACGGACGATATTTGCCCTACCTTAAACTCCACCGGCGTCATTCGCCCAAATATCTCCATCAGCGCGACGATCCTGCCCGTCCTTGTTACCTCCTCCACAACCCCGCCAAACGCTGCAAACGGGTTGCTCTTGTCGGAGACAACCACACCCTGCCCGGCGGGAAACTGCCGGGCGATGTTCTCCCTGATTGATACCGCCTCCTCCCGACGGTGAATGCGGGCGGCTTTCGTATCGTCGAAATCCATTCCAATCTCTGCAATGTAGATCGCTTCCACGTCATTGCCCGACACACGCAGCGGACGGCCGTCCACGCCAAGAATGCCCTCAACACCGTCACAATTGCGCAGGGTGTAGAAGTCTGGATTGACGGCTCGCTGCCCAACGAACAGATATCGCGGCATCAGGGGCTGCTCCTTCACGACAAACGTCTTGGTGCGCCTGTGCTGCACCTCGACGCGACGGCGTGGGAAATATACGGCATATCCAGCTTTGAGAATGTTCTCGAAAGCCCTTTCTTCGCCTTTGACCGTCGTGCGAACCACGTACCAGTGCTTGTCCTTGTCGATACCAGCTTTCATATCCCGTCCCTGTCTGGCCCCTATGCTGCGTCTACGAGTGTGATTGACCGGCATTGATGCGACAGCATTTGGATGTGCCCGCGCTTCTCAAGCCGATGGATCATGTTGAACGCGGCTGTCTTCGAGACGCCAAGAGCTTCGGCGGCCTCGGAATAGGTCGGCGCAACGCCGTGCTCAGACTGGAAGCCTTTGAGGAAGGCCAATGCTTCGGCCTGGCGCTTGGTCAGGCCGGACGGCTCTACATTGAACCGGCGGGCAATCTCCCGCGCCAGCGCTGGGCTCACTGCGATAATCCGGTCTGCGCGTTCCTGAATGCTCTCAGACATGTCACTGCACCAGAAGTGATCCAGGTTTGACGCCGGCTCGCGCCATGATATCGCGCATCTGCTTGCGATAACGCACCTCGTCGCAGAGCTGGGCAGTTGACGGGCAGAAGGCCTTGTTGACCTCCTTGACCTCACCGAGCCGGAAGCGATGCACCGCGGCGAGTATGTCCTGGCATTCGTATTCTTCAACCGCATCGAAATAAGCGCGGATCTGCAAGTCAGGATCGGACATGGGCGATTGAGGGAAACTGCCGAACAGCTTCGCCAGTGATTTGGTTACCTCGATCTTCTCCGCGTTGTTCATCGTTTTGGAACTCCTGAATGAGTGATCGTGCTGCCTCTAAGGGCTTTCGAATGTGGACAAATCCATTGGGTTTTCGCGCACTTGTGCGCCCTGAAAAACTGTTAGGTTTTTCATCTATTCTGTTCTTATCTTTTCTATTAAAGGCGCTTGTCTCAGGCTTGTCTTTTAAGCCATTGTTTTCATTGACTTCGGCTTCATTTTCGCGCCTATCAGATTGTGATTTCGAGCGGGTTTCATAACTGTTTCGCGCTGATTTCACGTCTCTTTTTGCGCGTGAATTGGAGAGATAACCGGCTTCAAATTGGATCTTGTCCTGCTCAATCAGCCCCTCTGTCAGTGCCGTTGCTTTGCGGATTGAACAGCCCAGAATGCCAGCGAGATGGCGGTCATCGCGCATGGTTTCGCCACCGCGTGCGTAAATGAGATCGAGCAATACGATGTATGCGCCGATAAGCTCTGGTCCCATACCCTGAACGCCATCAATGAAGGCTCTGGGCTCGTGTTTGTACCATTCCAATCCGTGTTTCATGCCGCACCTCGTTTGCGCTCTGATGCAGCGCTGTAATCGGATGCCGCTTGTTTCAAGACCTTCAATTCACGCCAACGAGTTTCGATTTCGTGGTCAGGCCGCTTTCGTTTGCCCTGTGAGAAATCCTGAAGCCAACTTGCTTTGCCGATCACGAGCTTGTTCAGTTCTTCAGCCATTTCGCTGCTTGAAATGCGATCCGTCATCTCAAGCCGCCCGATAAGTTTGACTGTCCATGTCGGGAAACAGCGCGTCTTGTGCGGGGACTATCAGACCGAGCTCGAGAGCGCGATGGACCGCCCAGGCACCTACGGATGCTCCCCCCTGGTTCGATCCAGTATTCCCGCTCGTCGCCAACCTCGGAATGTCGGATGGTCAGGCAGATAGCCTTCCCAGCACGAACCTGAGACATCAGATTTTCAAGACGTACGGATACCTTTGGTTTTTTAGCCATGGTTGCACCTCACGATTGAAACGGGGTTTGCTGGTTTAGGCAGTGCGTCGGCCGGCAATGAGTAAGCGCAGAACAGGATTGCCGCGCCAATGAGGGCCAAACCGCAGAGGATGAATGTGTGGAGCCTGTCGCTCATGCAGCGACTCCCATTGAAAAACGTTGATCGAGATGAAAGGGTTCGATCGGGGCATATTTCGTTTGGGGGATTCTATGAGTTGGGGCTTTGAGCGCGGCCGTATTTATAATCGGCGTAGAGACATTCACGCGCCTTTCGGGGGGCAACAACAAGGCGGGATCATCTCGCCGGCCAAGCATGGATTGGTTGTTATCATTACGGGCGAAGAAGGCCTTGAACACGGCTATGCTGACCGGTGGCGTCCCGATGGAGTGTTTGAATACTTCGGCGAAGGCCAGGTCGGCGACATGTCCATTCGTGCCGGCAACAAGGCTGTTGCGAACCACTCGATTGACGGTAAGAGCCTGCTTCTTTTCACCAAGACAAAGGCCGGCCTGAGATTTGAGGACGAGTTTGTCTATGACTCTCACCACATCGAACGCGCACCAGATCGTGAAAACAATCTCCGCGACGCCATTGTCTTTGAGCTGAGGCCGATCGGAAGCCTGGTTGAAGTCGTTGAAGCGGTTGCGCCTGCGATTGGCGCAGCGGCGCCTGATCTTGCGGCACTTCGCAAAAAGGCAATGGAGGCCGCCAAGGACAGCCCAGGTAAAACAAAGAAGACGACTACTGTTTTCGAGCGCAGCCGAGATGTTCGTGACTACGTCGTTGCCCGAGCGATGGGTGATTGTGAGGGTTGCGAAGCCCCTGCCCCATTTCTGCGGTCGAATGGCGTTCCATATCTGGAACCTCATCACATTCGACGAATGACAGATGGCGGCCCCGACGATCCGCGGCACGTGATCGCGCTTTGTCCTAACTGCCACCGGCGCGTTCATTCGGGCGCTGATGGCGCCCATTACAACTCCACATTGGCTACTAGGATGCTCACGATAGAAGCCAAGAATTAGATCAAGTGGCGAGAGAACGTTCATGCCGGCCTCGCAATGCTGGTAGACCGGGATCTATTGGGAATGCGGCAGATATGGCCGCGCTCTTCCAAAGCGTTCAGAAGGCGGTCGATGCTGGATTTGGACTGATAGCCCAAAGCCTTCATCATCTCGTCGAACGTCGGCGCGTATCCGCGATCCCGGTCATAGGTTGCAAGGAACGTCATCAGTTCTGATTGGCGTGGTGTAAGGCCGTAGGCTGTCATTGCTGGCCCCCCTCTTCTGCCAGCGCTTGGAGGTCGCAGATCTCGTAATGATCGATACGATTGGTCTCGCAATTCCAGATCGAGCGAACGCGCCTTCGTGACCAAACAGGGTTGCGTTCACAAAGTTGAGAAAAAACCTCTTCAAGTGAACCGGCGATTGACAGTTCCCGCGAGGCCTTCAACAACCGGCCGACTAATTCATGCGCCAATTGGCAATCGGTTTCTGCAGAGTTGACCGCACTAGCCAGGCGCCGTCGGAAGACAGTTCGCTCTCCTGCATCACCGGCAGCAAAGGCAATGATTGCTTGAAGGGCGGGGTTTTGTTTGAACCATTCCCCTTCGTCCCGAAATGCGCTGAACATTCGATGAAACGTCGTTTCAGCTTCTTTGCCGCCTTCAGTAGTAGCGAGCAGTTCAATGCCGTTCTCAAACGATGCCGCCAATTGGCGCATGCGTCTCGTAACGTTGTCGGTGTGTCCAATCTTGATCAAATCAGGTCGATCAATCTGGCTGGCGAAGTATACTGTCACGTTGATCCCTTTCGCATTTTCTTTGTTTCTTTCGCTGAACGAGCCGGCGCCAAAAGCTTCGTAGTTTACTGATCGCGCTCAGACGTTTTCGTTCCAGAAACAAGATCAGCCAGCCACACAGCTTTCGAATTGGGCGCATGGATGGACCTTTCGTTCTCGTAGATTTGGTCAGTTTTGGAGGATGCTTTTTGATATGCCTCGGCGATTGCCGCGAAGCTCGAAAGCATCATGTCCTTCATCTCTCGCCGGTGGCGTAGACGCAGGAGGATTGAAGCAGGCGCGCCAAACTTGGTCTGTACACGGTGCGCGGCGGCTTCGATTGTGTCCCCTATGCCCCGATACTCGCGGCGCAAGAGGAATTCGCCCATTACGCGGGCCTCTTTGACGTACACGTCATTCATTTTGTCGTCCTCGACAAAAGGTTTGTTACCCATGACAAAAACTCTCCAATACGGTTGCAGTCATGAGCGACGAGCAACTGAACACTTTGGAGAGCGACGGAAAAACAGATGATGGGAAGGCCGGTTACACGGATGGGGATCTGGATACCGGCAATTTCGAAAGCATTGGATTTCTTGCCGGAACTATCCTGTCCCGTGTGAAGGCAAGAAAAGAGGCCACCGGAGCAAATGACCTCGCTCCGGTGGCCAGACATGCTCAAACCAAACCGCTCGGGAGAAAAGCGCGGGGTTGTCTGGCGAGCAATGAGAAGGATGTTGGAGGTCACTTTGAAACCTCCAAATCTTCGACGGACGAGCGTGCTGTCTTCTTGGCGCGATGAAGGCGCTTTTCAGCGACGTTCTTGCGGCGTAACCGGATCTCGGAGACGCGCTCGGACTCTTCGAGCCGATCAATGAGGCTCAGGACCGAATATGGCGAAATCGGATGACCTTGAGTTGCCTGCTCGCGCACGTCGTCGAGTTCTACGTCGGTAAAGTGATCGGTCGGCTTCATGCTGACACCCGTTTGGATGCGGCCGACTTTTCCTTCATCGCACTGTCAGTGCAGCGCCAGCAGGAGGCCATGCTGTGAGAGAAGGTGCACTTCTCGCCCTTCGCAGCCTTTTGGCATTGAGGATTGAGCTTCGGTCCTTCGGATGCAGCTTTCAGAAACGCAGGAGGTGTGAATTGGTCGACGGCTTGCTCTTCTTGGTTCCCCGTTATGCAGTTCTCGCTTTCGCGACCCTGACCGCCAATGGACTGCAATCCATTGGTTTTTGCGCACCCGGGAGAAGAGCTTGGTATACGCGGATGGCCGTCGGCATCCGTCAAAGGTCGCGGGTCAGGGGTAATCTCAGAATTGGCGACGGTTCCGCTCTCGGTACCGACAACTGTCACGTCGCTATCGCAGGCCTGTCCCGCCTGCCCTCCGGCGTTAAGTTGGGCGTCTACAGACGCTGGTCGCGCCGCATTGGACTTACCGCTAGAGCTTTCGCTAGTAGCTGTGCCGCCGCCGTCCTGCGCTGGGACTTCGTTTGCCGTTTCCGGCGAATTGGTTGCGACGACTTCCACGTCGCTGCTGGCGCGCATTGCGCTGCTGTTTACATCATCGCCTCCCGTGTTGGCAGCATCCGCATCCACGTCACTGCTTGGGGCTTCCTGTCCCTCTCCATCGAAGGAAACCGTATCGTCGAGGATTTCGCCGGTTTCGGCATCGATACGCTCCTCGCGCTCGATCATGATGTCGACGGCAGCGATGAGAGTCTTGCGACCGGTTTCGGTCTGCATGCCGGTTACGATGGTATGTGCAAGCTTGGGATCGATGCCCTTCTGGGAGGCATATCCGTTTTTTGCTTCATGCGTATGCGTAGCAAGCGTCGTGCCAGTTTCATAAGAGGTGAGATAAAGATCGAACATTGTTTCGCGTTCGGTGAGCGCATCCCGACCAACCTTCTCGACCTTACGCAAGTGGGAGACAACCTGCCCCAAGGCGGTCTTGTCGTAGCCACTGCCCTTGGCCTCCGCATAGATTTCGCGGATTTCAATTGCCAGTTCGTCCTGCTCTTCCTTCAAGCGGAGAACACGATCGATAATGGATTTCAGTTGGGCGTCGGCGGCACTCATGCTGCGCGCTCCGCAATCTTCGACGCGTCGGAGGCAAGTCGATCAATGAATGCCTTGGCTGGTCCCCGTGTGGGTACGCCATGGTTCTCCCATCGCCATACCGTCGAGAGGTCAACACCAGCCAAAACTGCAAGCTGGGTCTGGGTGAGATTGAGGGCTTTTCGGATAGCCGGCAGATTTATGATGATGTCGCTCATGCAAATAGTATGCGTAACGCAAACTATTGTGTCAAGTCGAAATGCATACTGAAAATGTGCAAGATGCAGGCATGAAAGAAGAGACCCGTCCAGAACCTGCAATTCGACTTGAACAGGCCCGCTTGGCTCGCGGCTTCGCCAAAGCTATCGATGCCGCCAATTTCTTCGGTTGGAAGTACGTCACGTACACCCAGCATGAAAGCGGCGAGCGAGGCTTGATCCGGGCAGCGGAACAATATGCCAAAGCCTATAGGGTTAGCGCCGGGTGGCTATTGACGGGTGAAGGCAAAGGCCCTGAAGGTATCATCGCACCAGATCTAGACCTGGAGCCAAGTCAACAGCGTCCAAAGTCACGGCCAAACGCCAGCTTCCCGCCAAAGTACCAACAGTTCCCTACGGACAGCTCTATTCCGCTGCTCGGCCAATCCATTGGCGGCCCAAATGGCCGGTTTGTGCTCAACGGATCCGAAGTTGGCCGCGTGTTCTGTCCTCCTGGCTTGGAAGGTGTCGAAGGCGCATATGCTGTGCGGGTATTTGGCACCTCAATGGAGCCAAGATACATGGCCGGCGAAACGGTGTGGCTAAACCCTCAAGAGCCAGTCCGCGCGAATGATGATGTCGTCGCACAGATACTACAGAATGGCGATGATCAGCCGGTTGAGAGCTATATCAAGCAATTCGTGTCCCGTTCATCAAAGGTTCTTCGTCTTCGCCAGCACAACCCTGAAGAGGGTGAAAGCAAGGAACTGGAGTTTGACAACGAAAAGGTATTCTCCGTTCATAAGATCGTCTTTCATGCCACGGTCTGAACCACTTCCTCACAAATCCACGTTGGCCGGATCGTCAGATTCCGGGCGGACGGCGGCCTTCGGGGGCACGCGCCGCAACGGATTTTCCGGCAAAGTTGTAGATAGCTATGGATGCCTAGCGAAGACGCTGTCTGTAGATGGGATAATCTCAGCACCCGCGAATGCCCGCAATCGTCGCAAGCGACATATACACTCGACAGCTCGACGACCAATCGATAGGCGTCCGGATGGACAAAGGGAGTACCATCAAACATCTCTCGCCTGCTTATGTTCTTCTTTTGTTCCATTTAGAAAAGCAGTTTTGAAAGTCGGAGTCGAGTCTCCTGACAGATATTTTTGGTGGTATTGATGGATCCCGTTCGCCTCATAGTTGTCATGGCATTTGACCGATCTGACGAAGGCGAGCTTTCGCCCGCCTTTGAGGCAATGCAATTTGAGGTGGAAGACCGTGCGATACGAACTGCGCGGGATCTGGCCGGCAAGCACGTCGGTGTCATAGCCTGGGCGCGAGAAGCCCAGCCGGACATTGGGGAATACGGACCGCCGACTGTCCTATTTCAGTCAGGTGATGTGCCGGATATGGAATAGAAATCACGGCATACTTTGGGGGATAAATGAACGACCATGAATTTGGCAATCTATCCACAGATTTGAAGCTTTCACTAGTGGAACGCTATCTAAAAGCTTTCACGCAAGCCCTCGACGATAAGTTTTCCGAACTTTGGTACATCGACGCGTTTGCGGGTACAGGAGTGCGCACGATTGTCCATGCTGCCATTGAAGGCGGGCTACTTGGGGAGGACACCGCAGAGCGCATTGAACAGCGGAGAGGTTCGGCTCAGATAGCCATTGACGTGCTACCAATGTTTGATCGCATCGTTCTAGTGGAGCAGAAAAAGCGGCACTATCAAGCATTGCTCAAACTGGTAAGCAACTACCCTGGCCGTAGAATTGATGTCGTCCGCGCAGATGCGAACAAGGCAATAATCTCTGAGCTAAACCAAAAAAATTGGACCGGGAAACGAGCTGTTATGTTTCTTGACCCTTACGGCATGGCGGTGAATTGGAGTACCCTAGAAGCCATTCAGAAGACTGAGGCCATAGACGTTTGGTATTTGGTTTCCTTGTCTGGCATATTTAGGCAAGCCACTCGCGATCCCGCCAAGCTCAGCCCTGACAAGCGCGCCGCGTTAGTCCGGATGCTCGGAACGGATGAATGGGAACAGGAATGGTACGAAGGCCGAAAGGGCTTTGACCTACTCGGTGAATTTGATGAAGCATATCAACGCACTGCTGACGTTGAAGCCATCGAAACTTACGTTCAGAAACGGCTGCGAACCGTTTTCCCAGCAGTTCTTCCACCAAAAAGACTTTTCAATGATCGAGGAGTACCAATCTTTGCTCTGTTTCTGGCCATATCAAATCCAGAGCCAAAAGCTATTGGATTAGCAAAGCGGATTGGAAACCACATCCTCAAATCATAACGTGGCCTGGGGCATTTCATCCCAAGTGCGGCCTCGATATGCCCTGCCCGTGGCTTTTTTGTTCTTTCCACCCCATTGCTTGAAAAAGAAGACGGTATCGGCATCAGAACATTGATCATAGATCTCATCGATCCATTTCGGGTCCATAGGCCGAGCATTGGGACCGGACTCGCCACCCACGATTGCCCAATGTATATTTGTCAGGTCTCCTCCGGCGACAGATCCGATCAGCGGCTCATACGATACAAACCTAACTGCTGCGGGAACTTTTCGAAGGTCATCGAGCCGATACAGTACGCGCGCGTCTTCAACGCTCGCTCCCAACCAAACGTTTGGAAGGATAGGAAAACTTCCGGACAACAGCACCTCTGCCATGCGATCAGGACGCTTTGTCAGTATCTGATAGGTGTGGTGCGGCGTTCGCCCCATCACACTCCATACCTTTTGAATGAAACTGGCTTCGACAGCCTCATGAAACAAATCGGACATTGAATTAACAAAAACCCGGCGCGGCTTAGACCAACTCTCAGGCACAGTGAGGGCCTTCTCGTCCATCACCATCTTGCCAGTCCATTTTGCCCGCCCTCCACTCTTACGAGTTGTGCCGACGTATTTTTCAACTCCCATAGCTTCAAGGCGAGCTGCCATGCGCATTGCGTAACAGTTTGTACAACCAGCAGTCAGGATTGTGCATCCAGCTACAGGATTCCAAGTCGCATCCGTCCATTCTATAGAGGTTTCGGCCATTTGAGCCTCCTTGCTGATCATAGTAAATAATCCGTTTGTTGTTAATGTCTGGTTTCTGTCTCCTGACGTTGACTGACAAAACATACAAACCGACACGCGGGCCGCCTCTGGGCGGTTTTTTGTTGCGCTGATTCTGGCAGAGCGAGACCGGCTCGTCAAAATAATTCTCATTATGCATATTTTTTAGATTGACGTGAATGTTTGCGTTATGCATACTTCATCCATCAACAACGGATGGACGCGATGAACGCTCTAGACCACACATTCACAGCATGGAATGGAACAAAGGCCCGGATTGAAGCAATCTGCGATGCGATCCGTATTCCCGGCGACACGATGGCAATTGGCCTCGCCTGCTCGGCGATTGATGAAGATCGCGCCGCCTTCTGGTGCACCACGACATTCAGCAACACGGCTTCAGCCCGGGCGGTAAATCACGCGAATATCTCGGGCGATCTGACTGACGCACTGGAACTGGTCGGCATCTCGACCGGCGGATACCTGACGTGGGGCGTCTACCAGCAGCTTGAAGTCCTTATCCCACTCAATCACCAAGCAGCCGAACAGATGGTCGAACTCTACGGCCAGCGCGGACACAAGCGCACTGTCGAGGATCTGCTTTCCCGCGAAACAATGGCCGTCGTCTACGGCCGCAGTTTGAGGGCAGCGTAATGGTCGCCCATCTGGAAGATGTAGAGCGCCTATTTGAAGCCGTGAAAAACCTCCGCAACGAACGACGGAAGATGCAAAAGCTATCCGACAAAGCCAGAGCGGCGGATGGTCCAAAAGCAATCCAGAAGGCGAATGTTGATCTGAACTGGCAGGCGTTCCACGTAAATCGCTTGGAACATGCGGCACATGCAGCTGCGGTAGACTGTGACATTGCAGATATGCGAGAAGCCGCACGTTACAAGTCATACAGTGTCAAACTCTCGGGTTTCCACGAATACGAGGTTGTCCCTGCAAAGCCCCGGGATTTCCAAGGCGGTGCAGCATGACCCGCACCTACAAAATCATCAACATGGATACCGGCGAGGCCTTCGGGAGCGTCATTTTCTCCAAGCGGACGGCAGAAGACTGCGCAATCGACCTGCATGAGCACAATGGGCACAGCTACGTCGTCATCGAGACGGAAACGCGGACGGTGTTTCGCACTCCTGAAACGAGGGCAGCATGACTTCCCGCCGCGCACATAACATTGGAACCATTTTCATTGTGGTTGTCGTCACCGCGTCCCTGCAGTTGAGCGGATGCGGAACCTACAACACCTGGACGCCCCGCGAGCCGGAAGCTGCTCCTGAGTATTCCTGCGCCTCTGGCTATTACAATTGCCGCCTCAGCGAAGGTACCAGTCGTAGCCGGGAACCGAAGGGCGGTGCCAAGTGACCAGCTATCTTCACCTGCTCGACTACTTGGGCGACCTTCGCGCTTCTGACCGGCTGGACACGCCTCCCGGCGGTACCGCTGGCTGCGAGCTTTCGAACATCTACCTCTGCATCATCGCGCAGAAAGCAAAGACCGAAGGCGACCCGCTCGAATACCTGCGCCGGATCGCCCTCAAACTTCACAAAAAGATGGCCCATGGAAGCTGGCAGAACGCCGCCTTCATTCGCATTGCGAGCTGGACCACTGAATTTCAAAGGATCGCAGCATGACAACCGCATACGCATGGTACTTCAAAGCTTTGGAACTGGTTGGCGATTGCGGCGAACTATCGCGCGATCAGATGAAGGTACTCGGTGTTTCCGAGGCAGATCCGGAAGCAGGCTTCTATCGCCGACGTGCCCATAAGGACGGGCCTTGGCAGACCGTCGCCATCTGGTTTGACGCCAAGGGCAAGCGGTATTGCCTTGTTGATGGCAAGGTCACTGAAGCTGAAAGCGTCTGGACTTTCGCTTGCCGCAACCCGATCAGCGAAGCAACCTACCATGCAATAAGAGGCGGTCAGGAGTGGCCAGGCGAACCCGCTCCAGCCGCAGCACTGTCCAATCTTCCCGCCGATCCTTTCGAGGCATTGAAGGCTGAGTTCGAAAGCGACAAGGAAATCGCCGAGGCGTTTCTGAAAACGCCCATTACGACCAAAGAGCAGGCCGACAAGGCCGCGGCGTGGACAAAGCGCCTTTCGGCTATCGCAACCAAGGCAGTCAGCCTGCACAAGGTCGAGAAGCAGCCCAGCCTCGACGAAGGACGTAAGGTTGACGAGAAATGGCGCGACCTCAAGGAAGAGCCGAAGGAACTGTCCACGAAGGTCAAGCGCCACATGGACGCGTACTTGCTTGAAGAGCAACGCAAAGAGCGCGAGCGGCAGGCAGTGGCCCAACGAGAAGCGGACCGCATTCGGCGCGAGGCTGAGGAAGCTGCGCGTAAGGCTCAAGACGTTTCGACCAATCCGAATGACCCAGTGGACTTGGCAGCAAAGGCGAATGCCGAACAATTGGCCAAGGATGCCGCTGAGGCAGAGCGCGAGGCGCAGGCACGCAATGCCACCGCGGGCCGGACCGGTTCCAAGGTATCACTTCGCACGTTCGTTTCCGCTCGCATCACGGACTACGAAAAGGCGCTCGTCGCCCTGAAGGATCACCCCGAAATGAAAGCTCTCGTCGAGCAGTTGGCCAACCGAGCGATCCGCTCCGGTCATGATCTCGCTGGCGTTGAGCGCTTTGAAGAACAGCGGGCGGCTTGATCATGGAAGAAGCAGCAAACAAGCGCCTGATCGTGGCCGTCAAATTCGGTTTCAGCGACAAGACCTATGACTACTTCTCGGACATTCCCGTTGAAGTCGGCCAGACGGTGTACGTCGAGACCAGCCGCGGCGAAGCCAAAGTTCAGATCATGGAAATCAAGGATGCGTCGGATCGGGCGGAGAAATCCGTCCTTCGCATCTTCGTCCCCGAAACAGCTGATGCACCGGGAGAAGCCGCATGAACGCTCCAGCTCATATCATCGAGGCCCGTCCACCTGCATTGATGGTCGGTGGAAACGTGAATGCCATTGTTCCTCAGTCAATCGAGGAAATCTGGCGCGTTTCCAAGATGGTCGTCATGGCCGGTCTTGCGCCCAAAGCACTGGTCGGCCGGAAGACTGGGGACGATGCGGTCAGCGCCGTCGCCATTTCGATCATGGCGGGCGCTGAACTGGGTATGCCGCCTATGGTCTCCCTGCGAAGCTTCACCGTGATTGGTGGACGGCCGGCGCTTTACGGGGACGGCATTATCAACGTTACCCGCCGATCCAAAAAGGCAGCGTACATCCGTACCGGATATGATGAAGTGCGTGGCATCGGCTGGTGCGAAGCCAAGCGCGCCGATACCGGCGAAACCAAACGCGAAGAGTTTTCCATCGAAGATGCCAAACGCGCGGGCCTTTGGGACGAACGTCCTTTTGTCAAAAAGCAGGACTGGACCACCAAGGAATGGTCCGATGTCCCAAATGAAGCTCCTTGGTTCCGCTATCCGCAGCGTATGCAGAAATGGCGCGCAGCGGGATACTGCCTTCGCGAACTGTTCGCCGACGTGCTTGGCGGCATTACCGACGAATACGAGGCGCGTGAGATTGCCGGTGAGATTTACGAGCCAGAGCAGAAAGCGCCACCAACACCACCCTCGCCGCCCTCGCCGCCCTCGCCACCTTCTGCCTTGCGTGGTGTTGACCCAGTTCCAGGCAACGGCGTCGACGACGCGACCGACGTTGAGACTGAACAACAGTCGATGGACCTGACGCCACCGTCGCCGTCGAAGCCTGCTGTTAAAACGGCGACTGACAATCCGGCGGCAGTTATCGCCGATGCTGAAACCCGCTTTGCATGCGTTCAGGATGAAGGTGACTGGGAAGAGCTTCGCTCCGAGTTCGCCCATCTGCAGGAAACTTTCTTCCCGCCAGACTGGGACAAGCTCGTCGACATCATGCAGCAAGCCTATGACCGGGTGGCAGCATGAGCCCGCGCTTCACGATCCGAGACGAAACTGTTCACATGGCCTTCGACATGCTGGAAGAGCATGCTCAACCGGCGGCCGCAGCCAAGGCAATGCGTGAACGCAGGGAAGATGAAAAGCGAGCAGCGAAGGCACGAGCTTTCCTAAATGCAACCGGTAGTGTTGCCGAGCGCGATGCTCACTCCCTGCTATCGGAAGATTTCAAGCTGGCTTGTGAGCGCTTCTATGCCGCTGTCGAGGCAGATGAAGAATACCGGAACCAGCGCGGCAAGTGCGAAGCCATCATTGAGGCCTGGCGCACCTGCCAGAGCAATTATCGGGCAATGGGGAAAATCGCGTCATGACCTCCATTCCCCTACACGCACCATATGAAGTCCGCCGGTCAAAGGTCTTGGCTGCCATCTATGATCGCACTCATCTTCGACTAAAGCTTGAGGTTGCGCAGATGGAAACCGAGCTCGGCCAGATCGTTGAACGCGCCGTCAAGCGCGCGCAGAGGGTGAACTGATGGCTGACCCTTGGAAGGATGAGCAGGATCGCCAATCGCAAGACTTGCTGGAGATCATTCAGCGCGAAATCAACGAGTACGGCAAGAGCCTGAAGTCAGAAGGCAAAGCGCCGATGCTGAACGCCGTTGCCGGAGCACTCGTAAGTGCAATGGGCGCTGTCCTTGCCAGCGTTGATGACCGTCGCATTCGAAAGGAATTGCGCCGCGTCATGGATCGCGGGTTGCCGCGAGCGATTGCGGCCCACGAAGGACATGTCGGTTCCGCCGAGATCATTGTTCAGAATCGGAGGTCGAACTGATGGCCATGCAAATCCGCAAGCATCCGGAGGCATTCTCCATCACAGCCCCGAAGGTCAGCAAGAAGCCCCGGCAGCATGAAGAAGCACATTTGCGCTTCATCCGCTCCCTGCCCTGCGTAATTACGGGCTCAAGACATGTCGAAGCCGCCCATATCCGTTACGGAAACATGCAGTGGGGAAAGCGCTCGACGGGAATGGCCGAAAAGCCGGATGACCATTGGGTTGTCCCTCTGTCCCCCGAAATGCACCGCGAGCAGCATGACTTCGGCAACGAAGAGCTTTGGTGGCAGGCAAAGGGTATCGACCCCATCCTCGTAGCAATGGCTCTATGGCGCGCAACCGGTGACGAACAGGCCGGCGAAAACATCATTCTTCACGCAAGGACACGGCCATGACTGATACAGCCCTCAAGCCATGCCCGTTTTGCGGGGGTGAAGGTTACATTCAAAACCATATCGATCTGATGTTCTTTGCATCATGCCGTGATTGTTATTGTTGCGTCGGCGAAGGTTATGATCGCGATGCCATGCCGGAGCATTTGTTCAACACCGAAGAGGCTGCACGAGAGGCGTGGAACACCCGAGCCGCCCCTGCAGCCGGCCCTCTTATAGAGGAGGAGCGGAGATGATGAAGCCATACGACAAGTTTTTCGCAGCAATCATCAAATGGCTTCGTGAGCACGGCTACACCGCCCATACTGACCGTTATGGACATACCGAGTTGCGGAGGAAGCGGAGATGACCGGCAAACCACTCCAAATCACTCAAAGGCAAATTGAGGCGCTTTGCAAAGGTGCGGCCAAGGCCGGCATGCGACCGGAAATCCGCATCAACAACACTTACATTCGACTGGTCCCCAACGATCACGATTCAAAACCCATTGACGACGATGAGGATCTAAAGCTTTGATCAGGGGTATGCCCAAGGGAAGAGTTTTATACCTCAGTCGGGAGAAAACACGGCACGGTACGTGGGTCTGGTATTTCAGGCGTGGGAAACAGCGTGTCCGTATCCGTGAGGAATATGGCACTGAGGAGTTTTGGCGCTCGTACAATGCAATCCTTGAGGGGAAGCGATTTGTCCCACAAAAGGAACTTACAAGCGGTTCTCTGTCCTGGCTCGTTTCGCGATACAAGGAAAGCGGACACTTCGCGTCTTTGAAGCCGTCTACCCGAAGAATGCGCGATAACATTCTAAAGGGCGTATGCGGCACATCAGGTGACGTTCAATTCATTCGCATCACAAAAAAACAAATTCAACTCGGGATGGATCGCCGGGCAGCTCATCCACATGCCGCCAACAATTTCCTGAAGGTCATGTCTGGCCTATTCAAGTGGGCGGTCGCCAATGAAATGCTGCCATCGAACCCGTGCGATGCGGTTGAACGCCGCAAAGACAAAATTGTCGGCCATCACACATGGAGCCTGGAACAGGTTCAGCAGTACCGAGATTTTCACAAAGTTGGGACAAAGGCGCGTCTAGCAATGGATTTGCTCTTATTCACAGGCCTACGGCGCTCTGACATTGTCACAATCGGCAAGCAGCATGTCAGGAACGGAACAATCTCGATTCGCACCGAGAAAACCAACGTATGGGTGCACATCCCTATTTTTCCTGAATTGAAACAATCCATAGAGCAGACGCAAACAGGTGATCTTGCTTTCCTGACCAGCAGTACTGGGAAGCCATTCAGTTCCCCGGCATCTTTCGGAAACTGGTTTCGCAAGACCTGCAATGAAGCAAACATGCACGAAGATTGCACTGCTCATGGCTTGCGGAAGGCTGGAGCAACGATAGCCGCAAACAATGGTGCAAGCCCTCACGAGCTTATGGCTATGTATGGTTGGAAGCGCTTGACCGAGGCCGAAGTCTATACCCGCGATGCAGACAAAGTCAGGCTTGCGCGGGGTGCTGCTGAACGCATAGCGAACAACTCAACGTCGCACCTTGAACCAGAGGACGTCGCACCTATTAGTAAAATCAATGATTTAGGTGGGTAAGTGGCGATCCCGGCTGGATTCGAACCAGCGACCGTCGGCTTAGAAGGCCGGTGCTCTATCCAGCTGAGCTACGGGACCAGTTTTGCACCGGCGAACACAGTATCGCCGGGAAATCCGAACAAACTGCAAACAAGGCCAAACGTCAAAGATCAGTGCGTCCAGGGCTGCTTGCGGTCAAAGCGGAAGTTTTCCGAATAGGAGACAACGCGCCGTCTTGTTTCCTTGGGTTCCTGCACCGAATAGGCAATGCCGTTCTTCTGTGCGTAGGCGATTGCCTCTTCCTTCGTTTCGAAGGACAGGCGGATCTGGCTCTTCATGTCGCGCGATGACGTATAGCCCATCAGCGGCTCAACCTTGCGCGGCTGTTCCGGCTCGAATTCCAGCATCCAGCTTTCGGTCTTGGCCTTGCCGGACTGCATGGCTGTTTTTGCGGGGCGGTAAATACGTGCTGCCATTAGAAGAAATCCCTTTGTCTGAAATCCCGATATAGTACAGGCTTCGGTTCAGTACCAGCAGCATCATCGGTTGAAATGGTCGGAGCGGAGAGATTCGAACTCCCGACCCTCTGGTCCCAAACCAGATGCGCTACCAGGCTGCGCTACGCTCCGTATCATGTTCAACGTTGGCTTCCCTAGAGTTTTTGATTCCGGAACGCAATAGCGAAATCAAAGAAAAGCCCGCAAACGGAACAAAAGCTTTGCCACGGCAGGGTATGGAACCGAAAGCCCGGGAAAAGCGCCGGAAATGTTCTGTTGATGTTCCTCCCTGCCCCACAGCCCCATTTGCGAGAGACGAGCTGAAGCATATGATTCGGTGACAAATGGCGTGATTGCACCGTCGGCGTGGACGGGTGCGGGCCTACACTCAACGTCCGAGCTTTTTCACCAAGGTTGCTGCTTTGCGAAGGGGCCGAGTGATTGACCATGACGTACTCGATTGGATGGAACTCAAACTGTCTTCAAGGACGGCAACGGTTGCAGCTAACCGCGATATCATAGCGGATTGCGCTTCCAGCGCGTTGCGCTCTTTTTCGACCAAAGCGGTTTGAAGGTTGTCCAGTTCGCCTTGCAGCGTTTGTTTTGCCGAGTGCGCCTGCGCCAAATCCTGTCTGGCCGCCACTTCGAGACGTCTCAGCCTTCTGATCTCTCGTCGCAGCGCAATATTGTCCAATTGCTCCAGTGACGGATATTCATCGGCTGATTGCGCTGGAACTGATACCGAAGACTGGGACACCATTTCCGACCCGACACGAACTTTTTCCGGCTCAACGATGCTCTCGCTCACCAGCTTCACTTGGTCGAAATTTACTGATGCTGGCAAACACCCTCGAAGGACTGAAAAGAGATATTCCGGATCTCGGGTAAAGCGAGGAAAAGCCAAAAGATAAATTGGAACCCCAGCATTCGTCAGCTTGTCCAAAAGCTGATGGAATCCCACGGCGAGGAGCCGGGCTTGATCCAAAGGATTGAGTGAAAAAACGGTACCTCCAGGTACACTCCCCCATGCGTCCCAGGTTTTACTCTCGTCGGCCATCCATTCTTGGGTACGGTGGAGGTTCTGCAGTTCCAGAATGGTCCTGCTGCTTGCCGCTTCCACAAGATTACGAATCGGAATTATGACGCCATCAAGTTTAATGCTTTTGTTTTCAAGCACCTCATCTGCAAATTGGTACAGCCAAGGAGATTTCACAACATAAGGCAGGTTCTCACCGTCGTGGAGAATAAGATCTTCCAAGCCCGCATTGGCATCTTCAAACAATACTGTTTGACCATCCGCTTTGGTGATATGAGTTTCCAGCCCTAGCGCATCAAGATATCTGACGAGAAGGCTTGTCCCAGCACGCCCGGTGCCAGCTACAAGGAGATGATTTTTCATTGTTCCCTATGATACCGTTACAACAAATCATGGGGACAAAGAGGCCTAGCATGAATCGATCAATCTCCCATAAAACCAGTGGTTTCCGACGTAAGTAAAACTTACGTCAGGGAAAGAATTATCTTCATTCATGGATTCCCCCGAATCCCCATCCAGTAAAACTGATATATTAACCGCAATACAAACTGCAATCACAATTTATTGATGATTAAAGCACAGCCGGAATTCCCGATGTTTGCGCCCGATTGAAGAATTCAGTATTCATTACTCCGCGCTGCTCGTGCTGATGCTGCAATACAGCAATCAACGTTGCCCGTCCCGACCCCCAATCTCATTTCGCAACTCCCGGAGTGCACCCCGGTTTGGACAAACTCCATCTTGATCACAATGCAGCAAACCAGACGAAGGCCGTCCCGACGGCTCGGCGACAAATGGCTTGATTGTAACGTCCGACTTTGGAACACTCCCTGCTGCTCGAACACACCAGCCTCCTTTGACGGGCCGATGAGCCACGTTGAAGATACGTCCTTGATCCGGGTTCAATCCCCCGGGACTGGTTTTGCAGGGAACGCCCGTCGCCGGCCTTATTTCCATGCCGGCGCATATTTCAAACCGTTGGAGTTTCATCATGTCAGCACATATCGAGATCACAGATTCGGCCGCATTCGACCTGGCCCAAAGCATCGCCGATACCCAGAAGGCGAAACTGCGGGAGCAGCAGATGCACCAGATCAGCGATGACGACATGCAGGTCGGTGAAACCTGGTTTGTCTGGGGCATCTTCAGCGCCATCACCGATGATCGCCCGCGGCAGCAGAAACTGCTGGCCGATTATCTCGCCCGGAAAATCCAGCCGCGCGGCGACATTGCCAAAATCGTCAGGGATACGCTTGCGCTCGACAGCGAGGGCAACCAGCTGTTCAACGCGATTTCCACCGCCGGCCGGCAGGCCTATCACGAAGACGGCGACCACCATCTGAGCAAGATCGCCGCCATCTTTCTCAATGCCATCAAGAACCATTGATGCTCTTCGCGTCAAAGCAGTTCAGACAAAGGAAGCACGGACGCTCTAAAGATCGAAGGTCGCCTGCCCCTCATCGAGGGCCGTGACGACGCTGGCGGCCAGCGCGCGGGTGATTTTCGATTTCTTCTCCAGTGCCGCGCGGTCAAGACGCTCGACAACGCGGCTGGCGGTGGACAGCGACCGCTCGATATGGCTGACCAGAAAGCTGATCACATTGGGATCGACAGCGATCTGCCGGTCGGCAAAGAGCTTGTACATCACCCCGGACAGGAGCATGTCATCCGGCTCGCCGATCTCGACCGTCGTTGCCGCCTTCAGGCGTGAGGCAAGGTCAGGCAGCTGCACCGGCCAGGTGCCCGGCCAGCGGCGCGACGTCATCAGCAGGCTCGATCCGCTCTGGCGCACGCTGTTGATCAGATGGAAAAGCCCGGCTTCATCGATCGGACCATCGCCGATGGCATCGATCAGGAATGGACCGGTCCTGCCCGAGGCATCGCCGATATGCGCGGCATCGATGACGCTTGCCTCCGATTCGGCCTTCCAGACCGCCGCCAGATGCGTCTTGCCCGACCCGGTCGGCCCGGCCAGAATGACGACGGGAGAAATCCAGCCCGGCCAGCGGTCGACAATGTCCACCGCCGCCATGTTGGAGGCGGTGACAATCAGGTCGTCGCGCGAATATCCCGGCTCATGGCCAAGATCGAGCGGCAGTTGTCGCGGTGCATCGGTCATGTCAGGTGAAATACAGTCAATGCCGCCCGTATGTCACCGGATTTCTTTGGACCGCCCGCTTTTGCTGTAATCGCCTGTGTAGAGCGGGGATTGCCGGTAACGGCCGATGACAAAGCGCACGAGAACACCCATGGCCGCAGCCGTCGGCACGGCGATCAGCATGCCGGTAAAGCCCATGAGCGAGCCGAAGGCAAACAGCGCGAACATCAGCCAGACCGGATGCAGCCCGACGGAGGATCCCACCAGTTTCGGCTGGAGAATATTGCCCTCGAAGAACTGGCCGATGAAGAACACCACGGCCACCGCACCCACATAGAAATAGTCCGGCCAGAACTGCACCAGCGCCACGCCGATCGCCAGCACCAGCCCGACCAGCGAACCGACATAGGGGATGAAACTGATGAGGCCGGCAAACAGCCCGATCAGCAGCCCGAAATTCAGCCCGACGATCGTCAGCCCCACCGCATAGATCATCCCGAGCAGCAGGCACACCGTGCCCTGCCCGCGCACGAAGCCGGCAATGGCCTTGTTCATGTCACGGGCGATTTCGCGCACCGTCTGCACATGGTCGCGCGGCGTCAGGTTGTCGATGCTCTGCACCATGCGGTCCCAGTCGAGCAGCATGTAGAATGCCACGACAGGGGTGACGACGAACAGCGCCGCGACATCGATGAGCGTCTTGCCCGAGCTCCAGATCGACTGCAGCAGGGTGGACAGGAAACCGGCGCCCTGCTGCAGCAGGGAATCGAGGCTGTTGCGGATGACGGACGCATCGACGCCGATGAAATCCTTCAGCCACTGGGAATCGCGGTTGGCGATCAGTTCCTGCAGCCGGGCGACGTAGCTCGGCAGGCGGGCGATGAAATCGGTCATCTGCGATGCCAGGATCGGCACGAGGATCATCAGCAGCAGCGCAAAGGTCACCAGGAACAGGATCAGGATGACGATGGTTGCCAGAAGGCGCGACATGCCCAGGCGCTCCAGCCGGTCGGCGACGGGATCGAGGAAGTAGGCAAGCACGAGCCCGGCCACGAAGGGCAGCAGGATCGACGAGAAAATGTAGAGGAACAGCGCCAGGAACACCACGGCGCCGGTCCAGAAAAACGCCTGACGCCGCACGGCAGTTGCCAGCGTGTTCACCTGCACATCCACGTGAATGTCACGTTCGGCCGGTGGTGTCGTCTTCGTCTTGCTTACGGTTTTGCTCATAGCCAGCCATGTGTTGTGTCCATGCCACGAGATAGGCAGTGGAGGACGCTGCGGTCAAGAGTGCAACCATCCATACCAGAATCGTCCGCCCCGCGCCGAACGAAAATTGGAAGGTCATATCAGCCAGCGTAAACGCCACCAGCACGATCTGCAGCGCCGTGTTCGCCTTGGACACGAACAGCGGGCGCATCTCCACCGGATTGGCCATCACCGTCGACAGCAGCACTGCACTGATAATGAGGATGTCACGCGAAACAACGATGACAACCAGCCAGACCGGCAGCTCGCTCAAGAACCCGAGAACGACGAACAGGGTGACCAGCAGCAGCTTGTCGGCCATCGGATCGAGATAGGCGCCCAGCTCCGAACGCTGGTCGTAGCGCCGGGCGATGTAGCCATCGACACCATCGGAAACGCCGGCGATGACGAAACCGACAAGCGCCGCACCGACGGAACCGGACAGCAGCGCCATGACGATGAACGGCATGAGGATGAAGCGGAAGATGGTGATGTAATTGGGAATTGTCACTCGGCCGGCTTCCTCGCATTTTCTGTTGTTACGCTCTAGATGGACGCAGCAGCGGCATTGCTCAACCCCTTTCCGGCGGCCAAACTGTCGATATCTGGTGTTTTCACCCGGCTTGCGGCACTCAGAGCTTGCAGCGACGGCGGAGTCGTGCCATTTCGCCAGCAACAATCCGGAGCTGACAATGACGATCAAAAATGGCCTCACCTATGCGCAGGCAGGCGTCGATATCGATGCCGGCAATCTGCTTGTCGAAAAGATCAAGCCGATCGTGCGCTCGACACGCCGTCCCGGTGCCGATGGCGAGATTGGCGGCTTTGGCGGCCTGTTTGACCTGAAAGCGGCCGGTTTTACCGATCCGGTCCTCGTTGCCGCCAATGACGGCGTCGGCACCAAGCTGAAGATCGCCATCGATGCGGGCGTGCATGACACGGTCGGCATCGATCTCGTCGCCATGTGCGTCAACGATCTGGTGGTTCAGGGTGCCGAACCGCTGTTCTTCCTCGACTATTTTGCCACCGGCAAGCTCGACCCGGATCAGGGCGCAGCCATTGTCAGCGGCATCGCCGAGGGCTGCCTGCAGGCCGGATGCGCGCTGATCGGCGGTGAAACCGCTGAAATGCCGGGCATGTACCGCGATGGCGATTACGATCTGGCCGGCTTTGCCGTTGGCGCCGCCGAACGCAACCAGCTGCTGCCGTCCGGCGATGTAGCCGAAGGCGATGTCATTCTCGGCCTTGCCTCCTCGGGCGTTCATTCCAACGGCTTTTCGCTGGTCCGCCGTATTGTCGAGCTCTCCGGCCTTGGCTGGGATGCGGACGCGCCGTTCAAGCCGGGCACATCACTCGGACAGGCACTCCTCACGCCGACGCGCATCTATGTGAAGCCGCTGCTGGCGGCGATCCGCGAAACCAATGCGATCAAGGCGCTCGCCCACATCACCGGCGGCGGCTTCCCCGACAATATTCCCCGCGTTCTGCCGAAGGAGCTGACGGCCAGCATCAATCTTTCCGCCATCACGGTGCCGCCGGTATTCTCCTGGCTGGCCAAGGTTGGCGGCGTCGCACGCGATGAAATGCTGCGCACGTTCAATTGCGGTATCGGCATGATCGCCGTTGTCGCCCCCGAAAATGCCGATGCCGTGCTCGCTGCGCTGAAGGCGCAGGGCGAGGATGCCGTGCGTCTTGGCACCATGGTTGCCCGCGCCGACAGCGGTGTTGTCTATCAGGGCAACCTGGCGCTGTGAGCAGCGCAGCCCACAAGAAGCGCGTCGCGGTCCTGATTTCGGGCCGCGGTTCCAACATGACCGCTCTGATTGAAGCAGCCAGGGCGCCTGACTATCCCGCCGAGATCGTCGCCGTGATTGCCAACAAGCTTGATGCCGGCGGACTGGAAACCGCAAAGGCGCATGGCATTGCGGCCCACGCCATTGCGCATCGCGATTATCCGACAAAGCAGGCGCATGAGGCCGCCGTCTCCGCTGCGCTGCATGCAGCGGGAGCGGAAATCGTCTGTCTCGCCGGGTACATGCGGCTGATATCGGCGGAGTTCGTTCAGGCTTGGGAAGGCCGGATGATCAATATCCACCCGTCGCTCTTGCCGCTGTTCAAGGGCCTGCACACGCATGAACAGGCGCTCGAAGCCGGTGTCCGCGTGCATGGCTGTACCGTGCACTTCGTCACGGCGGGCATGGACGAAGGTCCGATCATCGCCCAGACCGCCGTGCCGGTGCTCAACGGCGATACGGCAGACAGTCTTGCATTGCGGGTGCTGTCCGTGGAACACGAGACCTATGCCCGCGCCCTGGCGCAGGTGGCATCCGGCAAGGCTGTCATGAAAGACGGACGCACGGTTTTCAGCGATTGATCACGTGACGCCGCTGCTTACGCAGCATCTTTCTTGTTCTTTGTCGCAGGCACGATGGTCAATTGAAGGCCAAGTGCCTCGGCGACCTTGGTAATCGTCGCCAGTTCCGGATTGCCCTCACCGCTCAAGGCTTTGTATATTGTCTGACGCGACAGCCCGGTCTTTTGAGAAAGCTCGGTAATCCCGCGTGCGCGCGCGATAGTGCCCAAGGCGCGCGCTATTTCCGCAGGCGTTCCATCTTCACACGTGGCAGCCAGATATTCCTTGATCATCTCTTCGGAATCCAGATGATGCGCGGTGTCATAAGGACTTAACTTTATCATGATCTGGCTTTCCTCAAGGTAATGGCCATTGTCTGTGCTTTCTTGATATCGCGGTCCTGCGTACTCTTGTCACCGCCGCACAACAGGATAATCAAGACCCTCTTTCGCTCAATGTAATAGACGCGGTAGCCCGGACCATAATCAATACGAAGTTCACTGACGCCCTCGCCGACAGCTTTGACATCACCGGGATTGCCTTCAATCAATCGATCAAGCCGTTTGGCAATTCTCGCTCTGGCTCGCTGATCTCGCAGGCCATCAAACCAGTCTAAAAACGTATCGGTTTTTTCAATCAACCGCTTCATAAATGTAAACCATAGTTGTCAAAATGTATAGATATTCAAAATTGCAGATTCAAAAACAGTCAAAAATATCAATAAAATCAATTCATTGCCGGGCGAACCCAAACCTTGCTGTCGTGGAAGGCGGCGCCACCATAGGGCGCCGACGCATCCGAGCCCGTCAGCACGTTGATGCCCTCGCCGCGCTCGAATGCCGAATTGCGGAACAGACCTTCCGAGATCACGACGCCGCGCTTGAGACCAGCATTCAGGCGGGCATGCACCACCACCTCGCCGCGCTCATTGCCGATTTCGACACGCATGCCCTCCTCGATGCCGAGCGCCGCTGCATCATCCGGATGGATCAGCAGTTCTGGGCGGCCCTCTTTCAGCATCGACGTCGGTGTTTCGGCAAAGGTCGAGTTGAGGAAATTATGCGCCGGTGACGTGCCCAGCCGGAACGGATGTTTTGCATCCGCGACTTCGATGGCTTCCCAATAATCCGGCCATTGCGGCAGAGTCGCGAACGGTCCCTGCGTGCCCATGGACTGCGGCGGACGGTTCGGCGACGGGCTGCCGGTCCAATCCGGCTTGAAGCGGAATTTGCCGTCGGGCCAGTTGAAACCCTTCTCATAATGCGCGGTTTCGTAATCCGGCTGCACATCGAGCCAGCGGATTTCCTTCAGGACGTCATAGCCGGGCAGATTGCTCGCCGCCATCATATGGTCGATCAGTGTTTTGGCATCGAGATCGAAGCCCGGCAGGTCACCGACACCGAGGCGTTTTGCCAGTTCGTTGATGACGTAGAGATTGGGCCGTGTCTCACCCGGACCGTCGATCAGCTTGGGGCCGAGCACGATGTGCTGCTGGCCGCCGCCGCGATAGATATCGTCATGCTCCATGAACATGGTGGCCGGCAGCACCACGTCGGCCAGCTTTGCCGTGTCGGTCATGAATTGTTCGTGCACGACCATGAACAGGTCCTCGCGCAGCATGCCCTGCTTGATCAGGCGCTGCTGCGGCGCGACATTGGCGGGATTGGTGTTCTGGATCAGCATCGCCATGACGGGCGGCCCGCCATAGAGCGTATCCTTGTCGCCATTCAGCGCCAGACCGATTTTGGACTGGTCAATATGGCGAACGGAGGAATCCTTGAAGGCCTGCCCTTCGATTTCCCGCTTGTCCATGCGGAAAATGCCGGAGTTGGAGTGAAATGCCCCGCCGCCTTCATGTTTCCAGGCGCCGGTGACGGCCGCAATGGAAAGCGCCGCATGCATGTTGACCGCGCCATTGCGCTGGCGGGTGAAGCCGTAGCCAAGCCGGAAGAACGTCTTCTTTGTCGTGCCGACCAGACGGGCGAACGCTTCGATCTCCGCGACCGTCAGGCCGGTCAGCGCCGCAGCCCATTGCGGCGTGCGGTCGGCAAGATGCGTTTCCAGCCCCTTCGGATCGTCCGTATAGGCGTTGAGATAATCCCAATCCGCAAGACCATCGCGGAACAGCACGTGCATGACGGCGCAAGCCAGCGCCCCGTCGGTGCCCGGCTTCAGCACGAGGCCGAGATCCGCCTGCCGCACGGTGGCGTTTTCATAGATGTCGATGGCAACAATCTTGGCACCGCGCTCCTTGCGGGCACGCACCGCATGGGTCATGACATTGACCTGCGTTGCCGCCGCATTGGTGCCCCAGATCACCACGCAATCGGACTTGGCCATTTCGCGCGGATCGACGCCGCCAAGCTTGCCGGTCCCGGCGAAAAACCCGGTCCAGGCCATGTTGGTGCAAAAACTGTCGAACTGGTTGGAATATTTCTTGGCATGCCGCAGGCGGTGCATGGAATCGCGCTGCACCAGCCCCATCGTACCGGCATAGATGTAAGGCCAGATGCTTTGCGAGCCGTATTCCGCTTCGGCCTTGAGGAAGCGCTCGGCAACAAGATCAAGCGCCGCATCCCAGCTTGCCTCTTTCCACACACCCTCGCCTTTGGAACCGCCGCGGACAAGCGGCTTCAGCAGCCGATCGGGATGGTGGATGCGCTCGGCATAGCGGGCAACCTTGGCGCAGATCACACCGGCCGTATAGGTGTTGTCCTTGGCGCCGCGCACGCGTCCGATCTGGCCGGAATCGAGCACTTCGACATCCAGCGCGCAGGTCGAAGGGCAATCGTGAGGACAGGCCGAATGGCCCGTGCGGAGAATGACAGCTTTGTTCATGGCCTATCCATAGCGCAGTTTTCGCGCCGCCGGAATGGGCTGGATAGCGGCTGCAGACGCAAAATGTCGCGACCGCGCTTGACGCTGGCGAACGGACTTGATACTTAAGTAATCACTTTAGTATTAAATACTGGTCAAGCTTTGCATGGGAGGCCCGAAATGTCACTGAAACTGTATTTTCACCCGCTATCGTCGTTCTGCATGAAAGTGCTGACCGCGCTGTACGAGAACGACACGCCCTTCGAGCCCTGCATGGTCGATTTCATGAACGAAGAGGCAAGTGCCGAATTCCGCAAGATGTGGCCGATCCGGCAGTTTCCGGTCTTGCGCGACGAAGCCAGGGGCCAGACCGTTCCTGAATCCAGCATCATCATCGAATATCTCGCCGAGCATTTTCCCGGCAGGACGCCGCTTTTGCCCTCCGAGCGGGAGCCGGCACTGGAAACACGCTTCTACGACCGCTTCTTCGATCTGCATGTGCAGGTGCCGATGCAGAAGGTCGTCACCGACAGGCTGCGTCCCGCGGGCCAGAACGATGCGCTGGGCGTTGAACATGCCAGACAGAAGCTGCGAACCGCCTATGATGTGCTCGAGGACCGTCTCAAAGGCCGGACTTGGGCGGCAGGCAACACCTATACGATGGCGGACTGCGCCGCTTCCCCCGCGCTTTTCTATGGCGACATGGCCGTGCCGATCGGCGAAGGATATCCCGTGCTGACCGCTTATCGCGATCGCCTGATGAACCGGCCATCCTTTGCCCGCGCCCTGGAAGAGGCAAAGCCCTATTTCGACATGGTGCCGAAATAGGCGTCAGGCGAGACGCATCACGGCGGCGCCTGCGGCGATCAGCGCCACGGCGATCAGGCGCTTGGCGCCGACATTCTCCTTGAGAACCAGGGCGGAGATGGCGACGGCAAACAGGATCGACGTTTCGCGCAAGGCGGCAACGGCTGCGACCGGGGCCATGGTCATCGCCCACAGGGCAAGACCGTAGGAGCCGAGCGTGCCGACGCCGCCGACCGTGGCCAGCCGCGTCCGCTTGAGGAAATGCGGCCAGAGCTCGCCCTTGCGGGTCACCACGGTCCAGAGAAACAGGGGAATGACGTTGAGGGTGAAAACCCACATCGTATAGGCCGCCGGTGCGCCGGAATGCCGGACGCCGATGCCGTCGATCAGGGTATAGGTGGCGATGACCAAAGCATTGATCAAAGCAAAGACCGTCGTGGCGCGGTTGGCCCCTGCCCGCCGCCGCGCCTCCAGCGCCAGCACCAGCACGCCGCAGCAGATCAGGGCAATGCCCGACCATTTCTGCGCCGACAGGAACTCGCCGACCAGCGGACCGCTGGCAATGGCGACGAACAGCGGCGCCGTGCCGCGCATGATGGGATAGGCCTGGCTCATGTCGCCGCTGCGGTAGGCCGCCGCGACAAGCGCGAGATAGATGAGCTGGACCACGCCCGATGCGGCCAGAAACGGCCAGCTCTCGCGCGCCGGTACCGGCAGGAACGGCAGGCAAACCATGGCGATCACCCCCGCCGAAGTCACGACCACGACGGTGTTGAGGAATTTATCGCCCTCGGATTTGACGACAGCATTCCAGCTTGCATGCAGGAATGCGGCAAACAAGACAACGAGAACAACCGTTCCGGACATGATCAGACCCCGGCACGCCCGAAATGCGCGTGCTCTCCGCGCTCAATGACACATTTGGGTCATAAGGCAAATTCGATAATCTCATCTTTAACGTTAGAAGTTCTAAACGGCATTGATGCCGTCGACAAAACTGGCAAGACCCGCGCGCAGCGGCGCACCGAATTCCGCGCTTTTGGCGATGCCGTCCGCGTCCAGCTTCTTGCCCTTGAGCGGCAGGGTGAGCGACGCACTCGTGACCACATGCGCCGACATCGTCATCAGGACTTCCATGAGAAGCGGCGTGATACGCTCCGAGTGCGGCGAAGTATTGATCAGAAGCACCGGCTTTCCCGGGAATTCGATGCACGACACGAGCCAATCCAGCATGTTCTTGAAGCTGCCGGGAATGCCATGGGCATATTCCGGGCAGGAAATGATCAGACCATCCGCCGCACCGACCTGCTTGCGCAACGCCACAATCTTCTTCGGCGGGTTGTCGCCGTCGAGATCGGGATTGAACGGCGGCAACCCCGCGAGCCCCGCATAAAGCGACACGCTGACACCGGCGGGCACCAATTGACTGCAGGCCTCCAGCACCGACTTGTTCATGGAAACGGCGCGCAGGCTGCCGGACATGGCGAGAAGTTTTGTCATTGGAAGACCTTCGGGAATCAATTTGACAATCAGCATAGCGAGATGCTTGCGATAGCACCAACATCGTGAAACAAGCAGGGCCATGAACTACCGTCACGCCTATCACGCCGGCAATTTCGCCGATGTCGTCAAACACATTATCCTGACGCGGATTGTGCTCTATATGCAGCGCAAGGACCATGGCTTTCGCGTCATCGATACCCATGCGGGTATCGGCCGCTACGATCTGAAGGGAACGGAAGCGGGCAAGACAGGCGAATGGCAGAGCGGCATCGGCCGCCTGCTCGAGGCTAAACTGGATACGGATGTCGGCGGTCTCATCCAGCCCTATCTGGATATTGTCCGCGCCGAAAATCCCGATGGCGCCATCCGCCACTATCCCGGCTCGCCGCTGATCGTGCGGCATTTGCTGCGCAAGCAGGACCGGCTGTCGGCACTCGAACTGCATCCCGACGATGCCCGGCTCCTTGCCGAGCTGTTCGAAGGCGACGTGCAGGTGCGCGTGACACAGCTGGACGGCTGGCTGGCACTGGGCGCCCACCTGCCGCCCAAGGAAAAGCGCGGCCTCATCCTCGTCGACCCGCCGTTTGAAATCGGCGGCGAATTCGACCGTCTGGCGGAAGGCCTGGTCAAGGCGCACCGGCGTTTCGCCGGCGGCACCTATGCCTTCTGGTATCCGGTCAAGGACCGGCAGGAAGTGAAGCGTTTCGCCTCCCTCCTGCACGATACCGGCATTCCCAAAATCCTGCGCGCGGAGCTGATGATTCGAGCGCCCTCGCCGGAACCGCGGCTGGATGGCACCGGCATGATCATCGTCAATCCGCCTTTCACGCTGGAGGGCGAGCTGCGCAGCGTTTTCCCGGCGTTGTCAAAAGTCCTCAGTGACGGGCAGAATGCCAGTTTCACCGTCGATTGGATCCGCGGCGAGCAAGTTGGTGCTTGACCGCGCGCACCGGCTGTCCGACATTGGTCGCAAATCGATACCTCATGGAGAGTGACCCCTATGGCACGCGTTTCCACCCTTCTCGCCACGACCCTTGGCGCTGCACTGGCAATTTCGTCCGCCGTTCCGGCGTTTTCCGCCGATTACCTGCAACGCGCGCCCAGCCAGACCTATGACGATACCTGCGGCAAATCCGGCGTCCTCAATCGCATCGTCAACCGGTTCTCCTATCAGGTGCATCACGTTCCGGGCCTGCAGCAGGTGGCGATCCAGGATTTCAGCGACGTTCATCAGCAGCGCTATGAGCCGAGCCGCAATCCGGAAATGTCCGCCGTCCCGCGCTATTATTGCCAGGCGACCGCCCATCTCTCCGATGGCAGGCAGCGTCCGGTCTGGTACGTGGTCGAAGAAGGCTTGGGTTACGCTTCCATCGGCAACAATGTCGAGTTCTGCGTGGCCGGGTTCGACCGCTGGAACGTTTACAATGGCAGCTGCCGCAGCCTGAAATGATCCGTGACCGCTGATGCAGTTCGGCAGCCTGGCGCGCTACGCCCTGTTTGCAGCGCTTCTCGGCGTGTCGGTACTGACCTATCTGCGTGAACAGCAGCCGCGCGAAAGTCTTGTTCCGCAACAGACGCCCGAGGTGATTGCCGCGGGCGAACGCCAGACAACCGGCGCGCCCGCCGCACCCGTACCGGCAGGCAGCGGTTTTGATTTCTACGTTCTCGCATTGTCCTGGTCGCCCAGCTATTGCGCCGCCGAGGGCTCGAATGCCAACAGGCAGCAATGCTCGACCGGGCGCCCCTACGGCTTCGTCGTGCATGGGCTCTGGCCGCAATATGAACAGGGCTATCCGCAGGACTGCACCACCGACGAGCCGCGCGACGTGCCGTTCAGCCAGGCCAGGCAGATCTCCGACATCATGCCGTCCGCCGGGCTCGTCACCTATGAATGGCGCAAGCACGGCACCTGCACCGGATTGACGCAGAAAGACTATTTTTCCGTGATGCGGCAGGCGGTATCGCGCGTCGCCATCCCGTCCGCCTACAGCCAGCCCACCCAGCGGGCGCCCGTCAATCCGCAGCTTGTCGAACAGGCCTTTGTGGCGGCCAATCCGGGAATGACGCGGGATGCGGTCTCCGTCACCTGCGACAGCACATACCTGCGCGAGGTGCGCGTCTGCCTGACCAAGGACCTGCAGTTCCGCAGCTGTCCGGAGGTTGACCGCTCCTCCTGCCGCCGACGCTCCGTCGACATGCCGGGAACGCGGTAGCCTAGAGGGGGGTGTTGTCAATCTGATCTGACCGCTTTGCGAAAACCCGCCGGGCGTTTACCGTTCGCCATCGAATCGTCAACCGAGGAGCGTCATCGTGACGAAAGTTCTGTATTCCCCCGCCTCGCCCTACAGCACCAAGGTGCGCATGGCTGCCCATTATGCCGGCATTCCGATTGAAAGTGTCCTCGTGGACACCAATTCGGCCCCGGCCGAACTGATCAACGCCAATCCGCTCGGCAAGATTCCGACACTCATTCTCGACGATGGCAAGGCGCTCTACGACAGCCGCGTCATCACCCAGTATTTCAACCGCGTGTCGGGCAACAAGATTTTCCCGCGCAATGCCGAAAAGCGGCTGGAGGCGGAACAGCTGGAATCCGTTGCGGACGGCCTGTGCGATGTGCTGCTTGCCCATGTCTATGAGCGGCGTTTTCACCCAGAAGAAAAAATCCATCAGCCGTGGCTCGACTGGCAGTGGGCCAAGGCGATCCGCGTGCTCGACTATCTCAATGCGGCGCCGCCGCGCCTCGGCAAGAAGCTGCATGGCGGCCATATCGCGCTGGCCGCCGCCCTCGCCTATGCGACCCTGCGGTTCGAAGGCAAATGGGAAAAGGGCCGTTCGAAACTCAAGCGCTGGCAGAAGCGGTTCGAAGAACTGCATCCCGAGCTTGCGGCGCTTCTGCCGAAGTGAATCCGGAACAACAAAAAAGCCGGGCAGTTTCCTGCCCGGCTTTTTCTGGAGGTCAAGTCCAGATTAGAACTTGTAGCCAACACCAACGCGAACTTCGTTCGTGGTGATCTTGTTCGATACGCTGTCGATGCCGCCCAGATCATAGTCCTTCTTGCCAAAGTCGGTGTAGCGATATTCAACGCGACCAACGATGTTCTGGGTGATCTTGGCTTCCGCACCGGCACCGGCTGTCCAGCCGACGTGCGTCTTGCTTTCGCTGCCCAGAGGACCGGACAGCTTGCTGTCGGTAATGGCAACACCGCCTGTACCGTAGAGCAGGACCGGATCAAGAGCGATACCGGCACGGGCACGGATAGAACCTTCTACGCCCTGCTTGGCCTTGTAGCCGAAGTTGTTTTCCTTGGCACCGGAGTAGCCGATGTCGCCTTCAGCACCGTATACGAACTGGCCGTTCTGCAGGTTGTAGCCGCCGTAAGCGCCACCCTTCAGGCCGTCGGCATCGAGCTTGCCAACACTGGTCTTGTTCTTGTTCCAGCCATAACCGCCGTAAACACCGAGATATGCACCGGACCAATCGGCCTGGGGCGCCTGGTACGCAGCTTCAGGCGCAGGAGCCTGTTCGGTGATGACGTCAGCAGCGAGAACTGGGGCGGAGAGCGTCAGCACAGCCGCCGAAGCGAGGATCATTGTCTTAAGAGTGCGCATGGCAATCTCCTTTTTTTAAACTCTTCTACACGGAGCGGGCACTTGGTCGGGGGGATAAACCAAAATTTGCGTCCGCTGAACGAGAGGAACATTCGCTTCTCATTGTGGCGGCACTCGCGCCAGACTGTGAAAAGAAACTGTCGAGAAAATGGCAGAAATGCGATGTGTTCATTATGCAACATTTTGAATTAGCCAATGATTTCAACGATGTAAAAATAGTACGACAAAATAGATTTTACGAAATATTTGAGAAAATTTTATTGAAAAGTCCGCAATCCGCCAGTTTCAATATAGTATACTTAACCGATACTTAAACTCTGCATTATGCTTGCATTTTTCAGCCGATTTTCGTGGCTATACGCACCTTCATCTGGCGAAAATGCCATGAATGAGATGAACAACTGGAATTTCTCATTTGTCAGTGCAGATGCCGCCAAACCCTCGCGCTTTGCCGATATCCTCCCTATATTCAGGCCAATATTCGAGCATGAATCGCAGGACTGGGAGAGCCATTTGCACAGAGATAAGACCGTTGCCCTTGTCACAGGCGGCGCAAGGCGCGTTGGTAAGGCGATTGTAGAGAATCTTGCCGCCAACGGTTTTGCTGTGGCTATTCATTGCAATCATTCGCTCGAAGAGGGCCAGGCCCTGCTGCGTGCAGTAGAGGCGGCCGGCGGCACCGCGGCGGTGGTCCAGGCGGATCTGACCGACGGCGACGCGGTTCGCGGCCTGATCGGCAGCGCCGAGGATGCGCTCGGTCCGGTGGAAATTCTTGTCAACAATGCGTCGATCTTTCACGACGACGGGTTCGGCAATTTCGACGACCACGTCTGGGACAGGCATTTCGCCGTGCATGTGAAGGCCCCGGTCCTGCTGGCGGATGCGATGAAATCGGCGCTTCCCGACGGGGAGAACGGCCTCATTGTCAATATTATCGACCAGCGCGTGTGGCGGCTCACGCCCAAGTTCACCTCCTACACCCTGTCGAAGGCCGCATTGTGGGCCGCGACCCAGACCATGGCGCAGGCGCTGGCCCCGCATATCCGGGTCAATGCCATCGGTCCGGGCCCGACCATGCAGGGCGAACGTCAGGAGAGAATCGATTTTGAACAACAAGTTGACGGCCTGCTGTTGAAACATGGGCCCGATCTGGCAGAATTCGGCAACACGATACGCTATCTCTGGCAGACGCGCTCCATCACCGGGCAAATGATTGCCCTGGATGGCGGGCAGCATCTGGCGTGGGAGACGCCGGATGTCACGGGAATGGCAGAATGACCAACGCACGCAATCATCCGGCTATCGATCCGGCCCCGCCGCTTTCCCCTGAAGGGAACGCGGAGGATACCGATGTGATGCTGGATGATGACGGTCCGCTCGCCGAGGAAAACAGCGAGCCGATCCGTGACGTCGCCGCGCTGATCAATGCTATCGAATGGGATTCCAGCGTCGAAAGCGATGGGACGAGCGGTGCCGACGTCATCGGCGAACTGGTCAAGCGGCTGCCCAACAAGCCCGGCGTCTACCGCATGTTCAATGGGGACGGCGATGTGCTCTATGTGGGCAAGGCCCGCAACCTGAAGAAGCGCGTTTCCAACTATGCGCGCGGTCAGGGCCACAACAACCGCATCGCCCGCATGATCCGCGAAACCATGAAAATGGAATTCGTCGTCACCCGCACCGAGACCGAAGCGCTGCTGCTGGAAGCGAATCTCATCAAGCGCTTGCGCCCGCGCTTTAATGTTCTGATGCGGGACGACAAGTCGTTTCCCTATATCCTGCTGACGGCGCCCAAGCAGACCGACCGGCGGCTGGCACCGGGCATTTTCAAGCATCGCGGTGCCCGCTCCTCGAAGGGCGATTATTTCGGCCCCTTTGCCTCGGCGGGTGCTGTCGGGCGCACGATCAACGCGCTGCAACGCGCCTTCCTGCTGCGCACCTGCACCGATTCGTTCTACGAAAATCGCACGCGCCCCTGCCTGCTCTACCAGATCAAGCGCTGCTCCGGTCCCTGCACCGGTGAAATCAGCGAAGCGGATTATGACGAGCTGGTCACCGAGACCAAGGCGTTTCTGTCCGGCAAGAGCCAGGCGGTGAAAACCCATCTGTCCGATGCCATGCGCGAAGCCTCCGCCGAACTCGATTTCGAGCGCGCGGCGGTCTATCGCGACCGCCTGTCTGCTCTCTCCCACGTCCAGTCGCATTCCGGCATCAACCCGCAATCGGTTGAAGAGGCCGATGTCTTTGCCATCTACCAGGACGGCGGTACCACCTGCATTCAGGTGTTCTTCTTCCGCACCGGCCAGAACTGGGGCAACCGCGCCTATTACCCCAAGGCCGATTCGTCACTGTCGAGCGCCGAGGTGCTCGGGGCCTTTCTGGCGCAGTTCTACGACGACAAGCCCTGCCCCTCGCTGATCATGCTGTCGGAAACGGTGGAGGATCAGGAGCTGCTCGGCGTCGCCCTGACGGCGAAATCCGACCGCAAGGTGACGATCACCGTGCCGCAGCGCGGCGAGAAGAAGGATCTTGTCGAACACGCGCTCAGCAATGCCCGCGAGGCGCTTGGCCGTCAGCTGGCCGAAACCTCGTCGCAGTCGCGCCTGCTCAAGGGGGTCGCCGAAACCTTCGGTCTGGAAAAAACACCGCGGCGCATCGAGGTCTATGACAACTCCCACATCATGGGCACAAACGCCATCGGCGGCATGATCGTCGCGGGCCCGGAGGGTTTTGTCAAAAACCAGTACCGCAAGTTCAATATCCGCTCGACCGAGATCACACCGGGCGACGATTTCGGCATGATGCGCGAAGTGATCGAGCGCCGGTTCAGCCGCCTCGTCAAGGAACACGGCACACCGGAAAACAAGGACATGCCGGATGCACCGGCGGATGAGGAGATCGATGAATTCGACGAGGAGTCCGATGCCTTCCCCGCATGGCCTGACATCATCCTGATCGACGGCGGTCAGGGCCAGATGAGCGCGGTGCGCGGCATTCTGCAGGAGATGGGGATTGCCGACAAGGTGACGGCCATCGGCGTTGCCAAGGGCGTGGACCGCGATGCCGGGCGCGAGCGGTTTTTCATGGAAGGCAAGCAGTCCTTCACCCTGCCGCCGCGCGATCCCGTCCTTTATTTCCTGCAGCGGCTGCGCGACGAGGCGCACCGCTTTGCCATCGGCACGCACCGCGCCAAGCGCAAGAAGGAAATGGTCAAGAATCCGCTGGATGAGATCGCCGGGATCGGCCCTTCACGCAAACGTGCACTGCTTCATCAGTTTGGCACGGCTAAAGCTGTATCGCAGGCTGCTGTCGAGGATCTGATGAAGGTGGACGGGATATCGGAAGCAATGGCCATCACCATTCGCGATCATTTTCGCACCTAGTTTGGTTTACTTATTGAAATCGGGACACAATTGCGCCCGACTCCGGAATGATGAGCTTGACGTTTGGCGGACAAGCCCGTTTGATCGGCACTGATTTGATTGGTTGGAAATATGCCCAAGAACAACGCCTACTCCTTGCCGAACCTGTTGACCTATGGGCGCATTCTTGCGGTGCCGCTGGTCGTGCTGTGCTTTTTCCTCGAAGGCAGCCTGCAATCCAGCGATGCGGCGCGCTGGGGCGCGCTGGCGATTTTCGCCATTGCCAGCATCACCGACTTCTTCGACGGCTATCTCGCACGCATCTGGAAACAGACCTCGACAATCGGCCGCATGCTCGATCCGATAGCCGACAAACTGCTGGTATCGGCCTGCCTTTTGCTGCTGGCGGCAGACGGAACCATTGCCGGCTGGACGCTGTGGGCGGCGATCATCATTCTTTGCCGTGAAATTCTCGTTTCGGGCCTGCGCGAATATCTGGCGGAACTGAAGGTCAGCGTGCCGGTGAGCCAGCTGGCGAAATGGAAGACGACGATCCAGATGTTTGCCGTGGCCATCCTTTTGGCGGGACCCGCCGGCGACAAGATCGTGCCGCATACCACGCAATTCGGCATCGCCCTGTTGTGGGTGGCGGCCCTCGTGACACTCTATACCGGCTGGGACTATTTCCGTGCCGGCCTCAAACATGTGGTAGACTAGGCTCATGAGCGTAAAACTTGTTTATTTTGCCTGGGTGCGCGAACGGATCGGCAAGGGCGAGGAGATCATCGATCTCGCGCCCTCCATCGTGACCGTCGGCGATCTCCTGAGCCATCTCAAAACCCGCGGCGAGGAATATGAGGCGGCGCTGGAATATCAGGACGTCATCCGCGTGGCCATCAACCAGGAACATGTCGACCACAAGACGCCGATTGGCGGCGCGCATGAGATTGCCCTGTTCCCGCCCATGACCGGCGGCTGAAGCCATGTCCGGCGCGATCAAACCGCGCGTCGCCATCCAGAGCGACGATTTCGATACGGCCGCCGAAATTGCCCGCCTGACATCGGGACGCCATGACATTGGCGCCGTCGTCACCTTCAGCGGGCTGTGCCGGGATGAGGCCGGGACGCTCCAGGCGCTTGAAATCGAGCATTACCCCGAAATGGCCGCCCGCGAAATCACCAGCATTGCCGGCGAAGCGCTCGGCCGCTGGCCGCTGACGGGGCTCACGGTCATCCACCGCTATGGCATGATCCGGCCGGGCGAGAACATCGTGCTGGTCGTGGCTGCCTCCGCCCATCGCCGCGCCGCCTTTGACGCTGCCGCCTTCCTGATGGATTATCTGAAGAATGCCGCCCCCTTCTGGAAGAAGGAACACCTTGTCAGCGGTGCGGCGAGCGGCTGGGTCGAGGCCAAATCGACCGATGCGGCGGCGCTTACGCGCTGGCAGGAGATTGAGAAATGAGACGGCTTGCCATTCTGTCGCTCTTCATCGGCTTCGCCGGCGTGATCGCGCTGTTCGGCCTGTCGTTCAAGGCACACAGCGAAAGCCGCGTGCCTGATATCACCGATGTGAGCTGGCTGGCGGAAGACATCAATGGCGGCGGCGTCATCGACTTCGCCCAGACAACCCTGCTGATCGGCCGTGATGGTGCGGTGAGCGGTTCCGGCGGCTGCAACCGCTTCATGAGCAAGGCTGTGGTCAAAGGCCGCAAGCTCACATTCAAGCCGGCGGCGGCAACGCGCAAACTCTGCCCGCCTGCCCTGATGGATCAGGAACACAAGTTCTTTGCGGCGCTGGAACGCACCCGTTCCTTTTCGGTCGTCGGCGGCAAACTCACCTTGCGCGATGCATCCGGCAAAACCATTGCGCAACTGGCGCGGCAGGACTGAATTCACAGCCCTTTAAAACAAAAAAGCCGGGAAAATCCCGGCTTCTTGCTGTCTCAGCTGAAACAATCAGCCGACGACTTCCGTACCGGAGAACCAGTAGGCGATTTCTTCTGCGGCTGTCTCAGGCGCATCGGAACCGTGAACCGAGTTTTCGCCGATCGACAGGGCGAATGTCTTGCGGATGGTGCCTTCATCGGCATTGGCCGGGTTGGTGGCGCCCATGACTTCGCGGTTGCGGGCAATGGCGTTTTCGCCTTCCAGAACCTGGACGATGGTCGGTGCGGAGGACATGAATTCAACGAGTTCGCCGAAGAAAGGACGTTCCTTGTGAACGGCGTAGAAGCCTTCGGCTTCGCGGCGGCTCATCCAGACGCGCTTGGAAGCAACAACACGAAGACCAGCCTCTTCCAGCTTCTGTGTGATGGCACCGGTCAGGTTGCGGCGCGTCGCGTCGGGCTTGATCATCGAGAAAGTGCGTTCAATCGCCATGGAATAAAACCTTGTCGTTAGGGGAATTGGATGGCGGCTCTATAGCGTCAGGCAGCCCCTTTGCCAAGGGGCTGTGCCGAGAAACAGGCAATGGCATGGTGCGTGGTTCGACAGGCTCACCATGAGGGCGGTGGTTTGATTGCAAAGCTCATCTCAGATGTTGCAGAATATGGCTCGCTGCAATCCTCAATCTCCCTCATGGTGAGCCTGTCGAACCACGCACAACCCTGATGCCCAAATTGCAGACCTATTCAGCAGCGCTGATCTCGCGGGCAATGCCGCCATGCAGATCGAGGCAGCGCTCGAACCAGTCATGCACCGGATCCTTCTCATCCAGCAGCTTGAACGGCGTCAGCACCCGCACCCACTGGAACGCGCCAAACACGATGTAATCGCTGAACAGCGGGCCCTCGCCGCCGATGAACGGCTGCGACAGCAGCATCTTGCGCAGGGGTTCGAGGCTCTTGGTGAAGGCGTCGTGCCTGGCGTCACGTTCGGCAGCCACCTCCTCCAGCGGACGGCCGAAGATTTTCTCGCGGCTTTCGCGGAAATAGGCCTGGTTCGGCGCATCGAGAATATCGTGCACCGGCATGAGGATGACGAGATTCAGATAGGGATGCAGCGTCATCTGCGACCAGCCCTCGACGAAGCGGGCCATGGCCCGGCCACCCTCGCCCTTGAACAGCGACGGCCGGTCGGGATAGGTGTCTTCCAGATACAGGGCGATCTCGAAGGAATCCGCCACCCGCTTGTCGCCATCGCGGATGATGGGAACCTTTGGTGAGAACGCGCCTTCGAGCGCCGGAATTCCCTTGAACGACACGCGATTGCGGTTGAACGGCAGGCCCTTATGGGCCAGCGACATCACGGTTTTCCAGCAATGCGGGCTGAATGGCCTGTTCAGATCCGTACCGACGAGTTCGTGCAGAATGATTCCCATGGAAAGGCGCCTCTGTTTGGATATTATGGCAGCAAGACTGACGCATTTCGGCAGAAAGTCAATTTGCTGCAACAGTATTTTCGCATGCCCGCCGCTCCGTTCGAACGTGCCCAATCGGACACAGATATCGCCTAACCCCACTTTCCCGCGCAATCGGGCGATATCTGCTGCATGCACGGCTTGCGAAAAGCGCATTTCCCGTGCAAAAGCGCGGCCATGCTTATTCTCAACGACATATCCGTGCGTATGGCCGGACGCCTGCTGATCGATCACGCCAACCTCAACCTGCCGTCGGGCACGAAGGCGGGTCTGGTCGGACGCAATGGCGCGGGCAAATCCACCCTGTTCAAGGTGATCACCGGCGAGATGCCGGCGGAAACCGGCGATTTCTTCCTGCCCAAGAACATCCGCATCGGCCAGGTGGCGCAGGAAGCGCCGGGAACGGAAGACTCCCTGCTTGAGATCGTGCTGGCCGCCGACCAGGAGCGCACCGCCCTTCTCGCGGAAGCCGAAACCGCCACGGACCCGCACCGCATCGCCGAAATCCACATCCGTCTGGTCGATATCGACGCGCATTCGGCCGAAGCGCGCGCCGGTGCGATCCTCTCCGGCCTCGGCTTCGATTCCGAAGCGCAGAAGCGCCCGGCCTCGTCCTTCTCCGGCGGCTGGCGCATGCGCGTGGCGCTGGCGGCCGTGCTCTTCGCCGAGCCGGACCTTCTGCTGCTGGACGAGCCAACCAACTATCTCGATCTGGAAGGCACGCTGTGGCTGGAGGATTATGTCCGCCGCTATCCGCACACGGTCATCCTGATCAGCCATGACCGCGACCTTCTCAACTCGGCCGTCAATTCGATCATTCATCTCGACCAGACCAAGCTGACGCTGTGGCAGGGCAATTACGACCAGTTCGAACGGCTGCGCAGCGAAGCGCTGGAGCTGCAGCAGAAGCAGCGCACCAAGCAGGAAGCGCACCGCAAACATATGGAGGCCTTCGTCGAGCGTTTCCGCGCCAAGGCGTCCAAGGCCAAGCAGGCACAGTCCCGCCTGAAGGCGCTGCAGAAGCTGAAGCCGATTTCGTCGGTGATCGAAGACCATGTGGCGCCGTTCCATTTTCCCGAGCCGGAAAAGGTCGTGGCATCGCCGATCATCGCCGTTGAAAGTGGTGAAGTCGGCTACACGCCGGGCAAGCCGGTGCTCAAGCATCTCAACCTGCGCATCGATGCGGATGACCGTATTGCGCTGCTGGGTTCGAACGGCAACGGCAAGTCGACACTGGCCAAGCTGATCAGCGGACGTCTCGCGCTGCAGAGCGGCCGGATGACGGTGGCGCCGAACCTGAAGATTTCCTTCTTTGCCCAGCACCAGCTCGATGATCTGGTGCCCGAGGACAATGCCATCGAGCATGTGCGCAAGCTGATGCCCGATGCGCCGGAATCCAAGGTGCGCGCCCGCGTCTCGCAGATGGGCCTGGCCACGGTGAAGATGAACACGGCGGCAAAGGACCTTTCCGGCGGTGAAAAGGCACGTCTCCTGATGGGGCTTGCGACCTTCCAGGGTCCGAACCTGCTCATCCTCGACGAGCCGACCAACCATCTGGATATCGACAGCCGTGAAGCGCTGATGCATGCGCTCAACGATTTCGACGGCGCCGTGATCCTGATTGCCCACGACAGGCATCTGATCGAAGCCACCATGGACCGGCTCTGGCTGGTGCGTGACGGTGCAGTTGCGCCCTATGACGGCGATCTCGACGCCTACCGTTCGCTGGTTCTGGCCGATGCCAAGGCCGAGCGCTCCGGCAACAGCAAGATCAACGTCGATGACGGACAGAAGCTGACCAAGGCCGAGCAGCGCAAGCTGTCGGCGCAGAAGCGCGAAGCGCTGAAGCCGCTGCAGAAGAAGATCCAGGAAGCCGATGCCATGGTGCAGCGCTTCCAGAAGAAGATCGAGACCCTGCAGGACCAGCTGGCCGATCCGGTCATCTACAGCCGCGAGCCGGCCAAGGCGACGCAGATCGGCAAGGAAATCGGCTATGCCAAATCTTCGCTCGCCCGGGCGGAAGAGGAATGGCTGACGCTGTCGACCGAATATGAAGAGGCGATGGCCGATCTGTAACGGGAACGTCACCCCTCAGTGCGCGGTGCGTGGTTCGACAAGCTCACCATGAGGGATCTGGGTGGGCTGCAAGGAGCCATATTCTGCAACGCCTGTGACTAGCTTTCAACCAAACCACCTCCCTCATGGTGAGCTGTCGAACCACGAACCACGCACGAGCTATATATGCAACTCTTGTTGAATTGTCTGCCCTGACCCGGTCTTCTAGCATTCTGCCTCAAATGTTGAGAGGCTGGCATGGAGGTCACGGTCTATATTCTGCTGTGCTCGGATGGATCGTATTATACGGGACTGACAAAACAGGAGATTGAAGCGCGCGTTTGGGAGCACAATGCGGGCATTTGCGATGGATACACAAAATAACGCCGCCCGGTCCAACTCGTCTTTACTGAGACTTATGACCGTATCCTTGATGCCATAGCACGGGAGCGGCAAATCAAAGGTTGGTCGCGCGTAAAGAAACAGGCCCTTATTGCGTTGGAATACGAGCGCTTGCCACAACTTTCAAAGAACCATAGCAAAATTTGAGAATCTAAGAGATTGCACTGCCATTGTGCGTGGTTCGACAAGCTCACCATGAGGGAGGTGGGTGGGCTGCAAGGAGCCATATTCTGCAACGCCTGTGACTAGCTTTACAACCAAACCACCTCCCTCATGGTGAGCTTGTCGAACCACGAACCACGCACCATCACCCCTTCTCACCAACGGCAAAAATCGCAAGAGAGGGGATTTGCAGGTCGAAATCCTCCCCTCTCCTGGATTTTCCGGATAATCCGGAACTGTCGCCCGCCCCTCGTCAGGGCGGGCTTTTTCGTGCCGCTACGGCAGATCGGCCGCGAACACCGTCTTCCTGCGCAGCGGCAGGGCAAAACCGGCGATCATGGCGGCAAGGCCGATCATCGTCGAGACCGCAAAGATGATCATCGTCGCGTCGCGCAAGGCTTCGGGGCTTGTTGCCTGGGGATAGCCGGTGGCATTGGCCACCAGACCGGCCACCGCAGCCCCGATGGCGTAACCGGCGGATTGCAGGGTCGGCAGCAGGGCGGAAGCCCGGTCGCGCTCGCCGTCGCGCGCCGATTCCATCACGCTCTGGCTCAAAAAGCCCCAGCTGACCCCGAACCCGGCGCCGATGCTCATCTGGCCGACCAGAACCACACCCGGCAGGTCGGCGGAGAAACCGAGCACGAGAACCGCAAGTCCCGTCACCAGCAGTACCGGTCCGAGCCGGATCATCCGCGACCGGCGGCGCGGGTCCTGCACATTGGCCACCAGAATGGCAATGGTGCTCCACGCGACGGCAAAGCTGGCACTGAACGCACCGGCCATGGTCGGGCCATAACCCCAGAGATTCTGCAGGGTCATGACGAGATAGACCGAGGTGGACGCCTGGGCGACGGGCATCAGCAGCACGATCCACAGGCCGATGCCGACCGTCGACGTCAGGGCAAAGGCATCGGACGGGAACAGCGGCGTGCGGCTGCGGCGGTCAACCGCAACGACGGCAATGAGAACGGCCGCAGCGCCGGCGACACACAGGACTTCCAGCGTCAGCGTCTGCATGATGCCGGCAAGCGCCACCAGCATGATGCCGCCGCCAATCGCCCCCAGCCGCAGGAAAGGCACGGACAGCGGTGCGGCTTCGGCCGCCGAACGCGGCACGATGCGGAAGACCAGCGCAATGAAAATGAACGCCATGGGAACATTGACCAGAAATGCCGCGCGCCAGGATACGGTTTCGGTCAAAAGCCCGGCAACCAACGGACCGCCAAAGGCCGCAATGGCCCAGACGACGGCTTCGGCGCCAAACACTTTTGCCACCAGGCGCGACGGGAACAGGTCGGGAATGAGCGCATAGCAGATGGCGGCGATCACACCCTCGCCCAGCCCCTGCAGGGCGCGGCCGACAAGCACTTCCGTCATCGACGAGGCAAAGGCGGCGATCAGCGTGCCCGCGAGAAAGACGATAGCGGCCCCGACCAATGCCCGGCGCGGGCCGAGCCTGCCCTTCAGCAGCGCGCCGCTGGCACCGCCGACAATGGACAGGACAAGATAGAGCGTGAAGGCCCAGGAAATCAGCTTCAGCCCGCCGATCTCGCGCACCGCCGTCGGCAGGGAGGTGGAAACGAGAAACCCGTTGAAGGCAAACAGCGCCACGCCGAGGCAAAGCGTCGTGGTTGCGGCGGAAAACTGCGGGGTCAGCAGCTCGGACCAGCGGGCATCGCTGGCTGTATCGTCGGGGTCATGCATGGCGTCACCTCAATTAAATAAGTTTTGTGTTTTTATATTCTGCTTAATAAAATAAGCAATCGCTTTTTAAAAAGAATTTTGTTACATTGCCGATATGCAGGATCGAACGACAAACCGCATGCTCTATTCCCTGAAAGTCGCCGGCGCGCAGACCGCCGCGTCCCTGGCGGATCGTCTCGGCATTACCTCCGTCGCGGTGCGACAGATGCTTGGGCGGCTGCATGAGGATGGCCTCGTCGCCTTTGAAGATAGCCGCGAGACCGTTGGCCGCCCGAAACGCTTCTGGCACCTGACCGAGGAAGGCAACGGGCAGTTTCCCGACAATCACGCGGCGCTGACGGCCGATATCCTGGCGTCCGTGTCAGCCGTGTTCGGCGATGCGGGGCTCGACAAGCTGATCGCGCACCGCGAAGCCGCCACGCTCGACCACTATCGCACGGAACTCGCCGACGCGGGCTCCCTCGAGCAACGGGTGCAGCGTCTGGCGGAAATACGCTCCGCCGAAGGGTACATGGCGGAAACCACCCGTGATGCGGCAGGTGTGCTGGTTCTGGTGGAAAACCACTGCCCGATCTGCGTGGCCGCCAGGGCATGCCAGAAACTGTGCCGGTCGGAGCTCGATGTGTTTCAGGCGGCGCTCGGTCCCGATGTCGAGATCAGGCGCTTCGAGCATATATTGAAGGGCGCCCGGCGCTGCGCCTACCGGATCACGGAAAGGCCGGGCGGCAGCCCTCAGCTGGCAATGAAGCTGTAGAGCATCGGGCTCATATAGCCTTTCCCGACGCGCCAATAATCGCGCATCGGCCCGCCCTCGCATTGAAAGCCGAGCCGTTTGGCCAGCCGGATCGAAGCGGTGTTGTCGGGATGGATGATCGCCGTGATGCGATGCGCCTTCAGATGGGCCACGCAGTAATCCATCAGGGTCTTGACCGCCTCGCTCATCAGCCCCTGCCCGTGCCACTCGCGGCGCAGGATGTAGCCGATTTCAAGCCGGTGATTGCTGACCTCGCGGTGATGATAGTTCACCATGCCGATGCACTCGTCCGTGGTCCTGTCGGCCACCGCCCAGGCCATCGAATCGTAGGGGGATGTGGTCTTTGCCAGGATGCGCAGGCATCGCCGCGTTTCTTCCATGGTCGTGCAGGCGGTGAAGCCCCAATACTGCGTCAGCGTTTCGTTCGCGAGGCAGGCGTGCAGCCCGGCTTCATCGCGGCTTTCGAACGGACGCAGACGCAGGCGCGGCGTCAGCAGTGTCGGGCAGGCATTGCTCGGCGACACGATCACCGTCCCCATTTGGGCGCTGGCGGCGTGCTGTTGGGGTTGGCCTTGCGGCGTCCCAGGCGGATCAGGCCGAAAATGCTGACGGCGATCATGGTCAGGCCAGCCGGAACGAAGCGCTTGTCGATGCTCACCGCCCCTTTGCGCAGGACGATATCCACCTGCGCCACTTCGAGGCCATCGGCATCGCCGGGTCCGATCCTGAACGTATAATCACCCGATACCACGGGATCGATATCGCCGATCCGGTCGCGATAGAAACGCGGCCCCTGCGGCGATCCCCGGTTGGCGGCCTGCGCATTGACATAGGAAAGCGTCTTGACCAGCACGTCCCGGCCGTCCCGCGATACGACCGAGGTCAGGGCGGTGCGCGCTTCGGCCGGAATGAAACTGCGCAGCGGCTGCATGTCGGCAAAGATCCGCACCGGGCCATCGCTGGCCTTCAGCGAAACCGTCACGGGCTTGTAGGGGCCGGGCCGGTCAAACACCCGCCACGACCCCAGCTCGCTGCCGGAAAAATTATAGGCGTACCAGGGATAGCCAATTCCAAGCGCCACACCGGCGAGCAGGAGCAACAGCAGCAGCTTGCGCATCTCTCAGGCCTTCTTTTCCCAGCGCCCCTCGGCATTCTGCTGCCAATAGGTCAGCGTGTGCCCCCCGGCCTTCAACTGCTTCCACTGCTCTCGCGCCTGTTCGAGCTGCATCTGGTCGTGCCCGTCGAACATCAGCACCAGCCGTTCATAGGCTTCGACATGCGCCGGAACCGCGCCATCCACCAGAAAGCGCACCGTGGCCCCGTTCGGATTGCCCTCGCCCGTGGTCAATATGACCGGCTGCTCCTCCGGGTGCGGCTCCTGATCCGTGGCATGGGCCAGAAACGACGCATCCGACCAGGTCCACAGATGATTGTCGAGACTGTCGCGCCGCTCCTGCGATCCGGTCTGGATGACCACCTTCCACTGGCGGCTCAGCGAGCGCTCGACCAGACCCGGAAGCGCGTTTTCCAGTGTCGATTCAGTCAGGTGGTAGAAGAGGATTTCGGTCATTGTCTCTCTTGGCTCAAAAACGCGCCAGTGTCACTTCGTTGAAGCAGTCCTTGACCGATTCGTCAAAGAGTGGGTGTCTCGTGGTGCGTGGTTCGACACGCTCACCATGAGGGAGATGGAGGATTGCAGGGAGCCAAGTTCTGCCAGACTGTTCAAACTGCAATATCTCCGTTTAGCCTTACAGCACCACTCTCCCTCATGGTGAGCGTGTCGAACCACGCACCACAGTCTCGTCAGCCTTCGAAATTGTCCTGGACCAGCCGGTCAAGCAGGCGGACGCCGAAACCGGACGCCCACGACTGGTTGTACTCGCTGGCCGGCGTGCCCATGGCGGTACCGGCGATATCCAGATGCGCCCAGGCCGTGTCCCCGACAAACCGCTTCAAAAACTGCGCTGCGATGATGGCGCCGCCAAAGCGGGTGCCGATGTTCTTCATGTCGGCGTTCTTGGTATCGATCAGCTTGTCATATTCCGCGCCGAGCGGCATGCGCCACACTTTTTCGCCGGTCGACTGCCCCGCATCGAACAGCTGCGCCGCCAGCGTGTCGTCATTGGAGAACAGCCCCGCATGCGACTGGCCGAGCGCAACCATGATCGCACCGGTCAGCGTGGCGAGGTTGACCATGAATTTCGGCTGGAAACGCTCGTTGCAATAGTAAAGTGCATCCGCCAGCACCAGCCGGCCTTCCGCGTCGGTGTTGAGCACCTCGATGGTCTGGCCCGACATGGAGGTGACGATATCGCCGGGACGCTGGGCATTGCCGTCGACCATGTTTTCAACGAGGCCGACGATGCCGACCACATTGACCTTGGCCTTGCGGCTTGCCAGCGTGTGCAGGAGGCCGGTGACGGCGGCCGCGCCGCCCATGTCGCCCTTCATCTCGTCCATGCCGGCGGCCGGCTTGATCGAGACACCGCCGGAATCGAACACCACGCCCTTGCCGACGAAGGCGATGGGCGCTTCCTTGCCCTTGCCGCCCTGCCATTCCATGATCGCAAGCCGTGCCGGACGCACCGACCCTTGGGCGACACCGAGTAGCGAGCCCATGCCCAGCTTCTTCATATCCTTGGGGTCGAGAATCTCGACCTTCACATCGAGCTTCTTCAGTTCCTCGATGCGTTCGGCAAATTCAACCGGTCCGAGAATATTGGCGGGTTCATTGACGAGATCGCGCGCCAGGATAACGCCTTCCGCCACGGCTTCGGCATTGGCAAAGGCCTTCTTTGCCGCCTGCGGATCGGCCACGAGAAGGGTGATCTTGGCCGAGGACTTGTCGTCCCGGCTCTCGTCATTCCTGCCCTTCTTCGTCTTGTACTTGTCGAACGTATAGGCGCGCAGCAGGATGCCGAGCGCGAAATCCGCGGCATTTTCACCCGACACGTCCGCATCCGGCAACGCCAGAACCACGGAAACATGCTTGGCCTTGCCGATCTTCGAGAAGGCCGAACCGCCCAGTTTCAGCCAGTCATCGGCTTTCAGCTTGGCCGGATCGCCGGCGCCGACCAGGACCAGGCGGTCAAGCTCGGTGCCGCTGGGTGCAAGCGTGCTCAGGCTCGCTGCAAGTTTTCCCTTGAAATCCGAGACATCGATGATACGCGACAGCAACGCCTGCCCGACGACAGATTCGGCTTCCTGCGCGGCCTTGCCTTCGGCTGCCAGAAGCAAAATTGCGGTTCCGTTTTCGACGGCAGCAAACTTTGCAAAACTGATGGATGGTCGTTTGGACATGATATCTCCAGATTGAACAAATTGTGACTTCCTAATTCATCAAAGTTGATGAATGAAGTGGGTAACGATAGGTATCGGGCGCTAACACCTTGTTAACCAGCTTTCTTCGCCTATTTTTAGCCAAGCCTGACTAGATTGAACATATAACGGGTTCGTCCCATAGTGCGGCAAAATAATGCCATGGATTGCATGGCATACATGAAATGGTCGTTCATCCGTGAGCGGCAAGTCGACAAACAAGGTGGCGGAACTCTTTTGCGAAACATGACATGCGCCTGATTGAGTATTACATCTTGCGACGCATCGTCGTCATGTTTCTGGCAGTCCTCCTGTCAGCGGTCGGCATTACGTGGATCGTCCAGGTCCTCGGCCGCATCAACTTCCTGACCACCAGCGGCCAGAGCTTCTTCTACATCCTGAAGTTCAGCTCCAACCTGCTTCCCGCCGCTTTTCCCGTCGTCATGCCGTTCGCGCTGGTCATTGCCGTGACGCAGACGCTGTCGACGATGAACCAGGATTCGGAACTCGTCGTCATCAACGCCTCGGGCGCGCCGCGCTCCACGGTCATCCGGCCCGTCCTGCTCTTTGCCGTCGTCGTCGCCGGTCTTTCATTCGTCATCGCCAATTTCATCGCCCCGTATTCGCAGATGAGCATGCGGCAGATGCTGGCCGACGCCCGCTCCGACGTGATCAATCTCGTCGTGCAGCAGGGCTCGTTCCAGCGGCTGGACAAGGATCTCTATCTGCAGATTGAAAGCCGCGATGCCAACGGCGCCATCAAGGGCCTGTTCGTGTCCGATTCGCGCGATCCGGTGACCGACCTGCTCTACTATTCGAAGGACGGCCTCGTCGTCGACAAGGGCAACCAGAGCCTTTTGGTCATGAAGGACGGCGAAATCGACCGCCGCGACGTGAAGACCGGCGATGTGTCGATCATCAAGTTCAACACCTATGCTCTTGATCTTGCTGAATTTTTGCCATCGGACGACAAGGACGTCACCATCTTCCCGAAGGATCGTCCGCTGAACTATCTGATGAACCCGGACCCGAACGATACGGTCTATCAGCAGAAACCGCTGCGCTACACCTCGGAGCTGGCCAAACGGCTGACCGACTGGATGTATCCCATCGTTTTCGCCTTCATTTCGCTGGCCGCCGCCGCGGATTCGCGTTCGCACCGGGAGGCGCGCATTTCCGCCTCCTTCACCGCGATCACGTTGAGCCTGATCGTCTTCTGGATCAGCTATTCCAGCGGACAGGCTTCGGAAAAGAATGAAAGCGTCATTCCCTTCCTCTTTGTTTTCCCGGTTCTTGTTACCCTGTCGGCCATCTATGCATTGGCGACGAATCGTCAGATCGGCATGCCGGCAAAGCTGGCCGACTTCTTCAAGAACGGGTTTTCGTCACCACAGGCGGCCCTTGCAGGTGCCAAGACAAAGCTGCTAAATCCCCGCTCCGGACGTGGAGCGCGTGACGAATGATAGGCTGGACACTCGGACGTTACTTCTTTCTCCGCTACGTGACGATCACCTGCTATTTCCTCATGGGAAGTTTTGCGCTCGCCCTCATCCTCGATTTCACCGAGCTGTCGAGCAAGCTGGCCGCCCTGCCGGAATATTCCTCCATTCAGGCATTCGGCCTGTCCGTGATGCGCATTCCCTACATCATGCAGCAGGTGTTTCCGTTCATCGCGCTGTTTTCGGCAATGACCACGCTGATCTCGCTCAACCGGAAATACGAGCTTGTCGTGGCACGCTCCGTCGGCGTCTCGGCCTGGCAGTTTCTCCTGCCCGCCTGCACCGGTGCGTTTTTGTTCGGCCTTCTCGCCGTCCTGATCGTCAATCCCCTCGCCGCCTATGGCTTTGAGAAAAGCGAGGCCGTACAGGCGGCCTGGCGCAGCGGAAAAACCAACGATACAACCGACGATCGCGTGCCGTGGCTGCGCCAGAAAACCGATGAAGGCGAGACCATCATCGGTGCCAAGAATATCGTCAACCGCGGGTTGCGTTTGGTCGATGCTTCCTTCATCCGGCTGGACAAGAACAAGGACATTATCGAGCGTCTCGACGCCAAAACCGCTGACCTGGAAGACGGCTACTGGCAGTTGACGGACGTGACGAAATTCGTGCTGGGCGAGACACCTGTTTCACCGGGCGATGTCCGCATCGCAACGCATCTTCGGCCTGAATTCGTTGAAGAAAGTCTGGCCCGACCCGAGACAATTCCTTTTTTTGAGCTGCGTAACAAAATTGCCGCAGCTCGCTCTTTTGGCTATCCAGCCAATGCTTTTGACATGCATTTCCAGTCTTTGCTGGCTTTGCCTGCCCTTTTAATGGCGATGACCCTAATCGCCGCGACGGTTTCGCTGAAATTTGTTCGCTTTGGCCAATCTGGAACGATGATTCTGGGTGGCGTCCTCGCGGGCTTCGTGCTTTATGTCGTCACAGTTGTGGTCAAGGCATTCGGAAATGCGGGATTCGTTCCGCCTTTCGTTGCCGCTTGGACTCCGGTCCTGATCGCAACTTTTTTTGGGGTCTCCTTTCTGCTTCACAAGGAGGATGGTTAGAGTGGGATTGAATGTAACGCGCTCGGTGTTGCCGACGTGGCTCGCACGGCTTATGTGCGGGACGGCCGTGCTATGCCTTGCAGGCGGGATTTCGTTCCCGGCCTTGGCCCAGACAAATGATGCCCTCGCAGGTAATTTCAAGACGAATCCGAATGCGCAGATGCTGCTGGAATCGGATGAACTCGTCTATGATATCAATGCCAAGACGATTTCGGCCGTCGGCGGCGTGAAGATCGAATATGACGGCAACCGCCTCGTTGCCCGTCAGGTCACCTATGACCAGAAGACCGGCCGCCTGAAGGCCGTCGGCAAGGTCGAGATCGTCGAAAAGGACGGCAACCGCATCTATGCGGAAAATCTCGATGTCACCGATGACTTCAAGGAAGGTTTTGTCAACACGCTGCGCGTCGAGGCTGCGGATAACACGCGCTTCGCGGCGGAAAGCGCCGAACGCATCGGCGGCGAAATCACCAAGTTCAACAACGGTATTTATACCGCCTGCGAGCCCTGCCGCGACAAGCCGGGCAAGGCCCCGCTCTGGCAGGTGCGCGCCCAGAAGATCGTCTGGAACGGCAAGAACAAGACCATCCGGTTCGAACGCGGACGCTTCGAGCTGTTCGGCATGCCCCTGGCCTTCCTGCCGGCGTTTGAAATCGCCGATCCGACCGTGAAGCGCAAAAGCGGCTTCCTGATGCCGAGTTACAGATACGAGACGAATCTCGGCTATGGCGTCAGCGTTCCCTATTTCTGGGCGCTCGCACCCAATTATGACCTGACCCTGACCGGCACCGGCTATACGAAGCAGGGCTTCCTGGCCGACGCGGAATGGCGCCATCGCCTGGAAAACGGCGAGTACAGCATCCGTGTCGCCGGCATCAGCCAGCAGAAGCCCGGTGAGTTCGACGCGACTAACGATCAGGAAGACCACGACAATACCGGCCGTGGCATGATCGGTTCCAAAGGTGCTATTCACATCAACCCGCGCTGGACCCTCGGCTGGGATGCGATGGTGCAGTCGGACAAGGCCTTTGCCTATCGCTATGGCCTCGAGGGCTATGCGGAGTACAACAAGACCGACCAGATCTACCTGACCGGCCTGCATGACCGGAACTATTTTGACGTGCGGCTCTACAAGTTTCACGTTCAGGAAGGTTACTCGGATTCAAACTCGGCTTCGTCTGAGAACAAGCAGCCCTGGGTTCTGCCAAGTCTCGACTATGCCTATATCCCCACCCAGCCTCTTGCCGGCGGCGAGTTGAACTTCAACTTGAACGTGCAGGCGCTGTATCGCGACAAGGAAGATGGCACGGCGTCGACAGGTCTGACACGCTCCGGCTATCTCTCGGGCATCAAGGGCAATGACGGCCGTATCACCGGCGAAGTCGAGTGGAAACGTACATTCATTACCGATAGCGGCCTTGTCCTGACACCCATTCTCGCGCTGCGCGGCGATGGCATGTATGTCGACTCGAATTCCGTTGGCGTCACCCGCGACCAGGCCTTCCGCGGCATGGCAACCGCCGGGCTCGAAGCCAAATATCCGATCCTGTTCACGGCAGCCAATTCAACCCATGTGCTTGAACCGACGGCACAGCTCTTTGTCCGCAACAACGAGCCCTATGCCGGCCAGATGCCGAACGAAGATGCGCAAAGCTTTGTCTTCGATGCATCAAGCCTGTTCGAACGGGACAAGTTCTCGGGTTACGACCGCGTCGAGGGCGGCACACGCGCCAATCTGGGTATTCGCTATTCCGGCACGTTCAACAACGGCCTGTCGCTCAACGGTATTGCCGGTCAATCGTTCCAGCTTGGCGGCATGAATTCCTTTGCCTCGCAGGATTTTGTCAATGCGGGCGCGGAGTCGGGACTGGAAACAGCACGTTCCGACTATGTTGCGATGATCGGCGCCAACTACGGCGCCTATACGCTGACGACGGGCGGCCGCTTCGACAAGGATACGTTCGAGGTTCATCGTGCCGAAGTCGCAGCGACGGGCGCCGGCAAATACGGTTCGGTTTTCGGGAAATACGCATTCATCGGCGCTCAGCCCACCTATGGCTTCACCGAGGACAGGCAGGAAGTCACCCTTGGCGGCACGGCCAAACTGACACCGAACTGGCGTCTTCTCGGCTCGGGCACCTACGATATCGTGCATGACACGCTGGTGAAGCGTACGGCAGCGATTGCCTATGACGATGAGTGCTTCACCTACCAGATGTACTATACGCAGCAACGGCCCATCACCAGCACTGGTACGGCCGGCGACACGACAACGACGTACGGTTTCCAGATTTCCTTCCGTACGCTGTGGGAATTCGGCAAGCCTGTCGATATTGGCGGCATTTGATTATTTCTTTTCAACTGGCCGCCCTTGCGGCCAGTCATGCTTTTGCCTTAGTAAAACGGCAATAAGACGGAAATGAATCTCACAGGAATGGATTTTACCGGTCATTTTTGTCAAAATGGTCAAAAGAGATCCATAATGATCGGATAATGTGGAACATGATGGTGAGGAAGCACATTCTTGCGGCAGCGATTGTTACCGCTTTGGGCTCGGGCCTGGCGGCCGGCGTTTCGCTGCCTGCCCAAGCGAGCGACGTCAAGGTAATCGTCAACGGAATGCCGATTACCGATTATGACATTGCCCGGCGCGCGGCCTTTCTGAAGCTGCAGCACAAGAAGGGCAACTTGCCGCAGATGGCGCGGGAGGAACTCACCGACGACATGTTGAAACGCCAGGAAATGCGGCGGCTGAACATCGTCGTTTCCGACACCGAAGTGAATCAGGCCTTCGAGCGCTTTGCCACCAACAACAAGATGACCCTTGCCCAGCTCACCGGTGTCCTCGACAAGGCCGGTGTGACTGCCGACCATTTCAAGGAATATATCCGCCTGCAGATGGGCTGGGGCCGTGCCCTCAGCACCCGCAACCGGTCGCAGGGCGGCAGCCGCGTGTCCGAGCAGGATGCCGTGCAGCGTATGCTGAAGGACGGCGGCAAGAAGCCCGTCTCAACCGAATTCACATTGCAGCAGGTCATTTTCGTTGTTCCGGCCGCCGATCGCGGCAACATCGCCAAGCGCCGCAACGAGGCCAATGCGCTGCGCGCCAAGTTCAATGGCTGTGACTCAACGCGCGATATGGCCAAGGGCATACTGGACGTGACCGTCCGCGATCTCGGCCGTTTCGTCGAACAGGAACTGCCGCCGGAATGGTCGAAGCAGGTCACCGCCACCTCCGCCGGGCACGCGACCACCACACTCGACACCGACAAGGGCGTCGAATTCCTCGGTGTCTGCGCAACGCGCCAGCTTTCCGATGATCGCGTCGCCCGCCTTGTTTTCTCGCAGGAAGCGGCAGCGGCCAACCAGAAGCCCGATGCCACGGCGGAAGCGGTCAACAAGCAATATCTCGATGATCTCCGGAAAAAGGCATCCATCGTCAATCGATGATGGTATTGCCTTCCCATGAGCAGCATCCTCGCCGTAAGCTCCGGTGATCCCTCCGGAATCGGACCTGACATAGCGCTTGCCGCGTGGGCATTGCGCGCGTCGGTGCGTCTGCCTGCGTTTTTTCTGCTTGGCGACGAAAAGCTCATCGCCGCACGTGCGGCACAGCTCGGCATGGATTGCCCCATCGAAATCACCACGCCGGAAGATGCCGACAGGGTTTTCGGGCGGGCTTTGCCGGTTGTTCCCCTGCAAAACCGGCAAATCGACCGTCCCGGCATTCCGCTCGCCGAAAATGCCGCCGGAACGATCGAGGCGATCGAGCGCGCAGTCGAATACACGCTTTCCGGCCGTGCCAGTGCCGTTGTCACCTGCCCCATCGCCAAGAAGCCGCTCTATGAGGCGGGGTTCCGCTTTCCCGGCCATACGGAATTCCTGGCGCATCTGGCCAGTGAACAGCTCGGCCGCGAGGTCACACCCGTCATGATGCTGGCAGGGCCCCTGCTGCGCGCGGTTCCCGTGACCATCCACATTGCCCTTGCCCGTGTTCCCGAAGTGCTGGATACCGCCCGGATCGTCACCATTTCACGCATCACGGCGCAGGCGCTGAAAAGCCAGTTCGGCATCGCCAATCCGCGCCTTGCCATTGCCGGGCTCAATCCGCATGCGGGCGAAGGCGGCGCCATGGGCCTGGAAGACGAAGAGATCGTCCGCCCGGCGGTTGAAATCCTGCGCAATGAGGGCATCGATGCACGCGGGCCGTTGCCGGCCGACACGATGTTCCACGCGGCGGCGCGTGCCAGCTATGACGCGGCGATCTGCATGTATCACGACCAGGCGCTCATCCCGGCCAAGACGCTAGGCTTCGACGACAGCGTGAACGTAACGCTCGGCCTGCCCTTCGTGCGCACCTCGCCCGACCACGGCACGGCATTCGATATCGCCGGATCGGGCAAGGCCAAGCCGGACAGCTTCATCGCCGCATTGCGCCTGGCGGGTGAGCTCGCCTCCCATCGCTCCAGCCCGGAAAACAACGCCGCATGAGCATCGACAGCCTCCCCCCTCTGCGCGATGTGATCGACCGGCACGAGCTGATGGCCAAAAAATCCCTCGGCCAGAATTTCCTGCTCGATCTCAACCTGACCGCCAAGATCGCGCGGCAGGCCGGCGATCTCAAGGGACAGACTGTCATCGAGGTCGGGCCTGGCCCCGGCGGCCTGACCCGCGCCCTGCTGGCGCAGGGCGCCCATGTGATCGCCATTGAACGCGACGAGCGCTGCCTGGCGGCGCTGCAGGAAATTTCCGATCATTATCCCGACCGCCTGCAGGTCATATCAGGCGATGCGCTGGAGACGGATTTCAAGGCGCTGGCGGGGAACGGCACGGTCAAGATCGTCGCCAACCTGCCCTACAATGTCGGCACGCAGCTGTTGATCGGCTGGCTCTTGAGCGAGCCGTGGCCGCCCTTCTATGCCTCGCTGACGCTGATGTTCCAGCGCGAAGTGGCCGAGCGCATCGTGGCAAAGCCGGCCTCTGATGCCTATGGCCGCCTCGGCGTGCTGGCGGGCTGGCGCACGGAAGCCAAAATTACGTTCGACGTGCCGCCGCAGGCCTTTACCCCGCCGCCGAAGGTGACGTCCTCTGTGGTCCACCTTGTTCCGCGCGCAAGCCCGCTGGCCTGCGATGCGACCATGCTCGGCCGTGTCACGCAGGCGGCCTTCGGCCAGCGCCGCAAGATGCTGCGCCAGAGCATCAAGCCGCTCGGCGGTGAAGCGCTGCTGGCCAAAGTCGGGATTGATCCCACACGCCGCGCCGAAACACTGTCCATCGAAGAGTTTGTAGCGCTGGCCAACGCGGTTTAGGTGTGGGTTAGGGGAAAACGTTGGTAAATCTTGCATAACCATTGTGCGTGGTTCGACAAGCTCACCATGAGGGAGATGGGTGGGCTGCAGGGTTAGCCGGAAACATTGCAGAATAAAGCTCCCTGCAATCCTCACTCTCCCTCATGGTGAGCTTGTCGAACCACGCACAATGTTCCTGCAGATATCAGATGACCTGCACCGTCAATCTAGCTTTTCATCCAACAGAGCACTGACGAAATCGAACAGGCCGGGGCAACGGTCCCGGCGCAGGCGTTCGGCCGTCACGATGGACTGGACCTCGTGATAGGCACGGTCCAGATCCTTGTTGACGATGACGTAATCATAGGAACGCCAGCGTTCGATCTCGTTGCGCGCATTGTGCAGGCGCATGTCGATGACTTCTTTCGTGTCTTCGGCGCGGCGGTGCAGCCGCAGCTTCAGGTCGGCCATGGACGGCGGCAGGATGAAGATGCTGACGACGTCGCCCTTCATCTTGTCCTGCAACTGCAGCGCGCCCTGCCAGTCGATGTCGAACAGCATGTCCTGCCCGTCGGCAAGGGCGTTTTCCGCCGCCTCACGCGGCGTGCCATAGAAATTGCCATGCACCTCGGCCCATTCGATCAGTTCATCGCTGTCGCGCAGGCGCTCGAATTCGCGCACGGAAATGAAATGATAGTGCACGCCGTCGATCTCGCTGGCGCGGCGCGGACGGGTGGTGACGCTGATCGACAGCGACAGTTCCAGCTTTTCCTTGTCGTTGAGCAGCAGACGGGCAATGGTCGACTTGCCGGCACCCGATGGCGACGACAGCACCAGCATGAGGCCGCGGCGCTTGATGCTGTTTGAGGCGTTGAGCATGTTCACTCCAGATTCTGTATTTGCTCGCGCAATTGATCCACAACCGCCTTGAGGTCAAGTCCAATCGACGTGATGGAGGCCGCATTGGACTTGGAGCAGAGTGTATTCGCCTCGCGGTTAAATTCCTGTGTCAGAAAATCCAGCTTGCGCCCGACACCGTTGCCATCGCGCAGCAGCGTGCGGGCGGCGGCCACATGCATCTCCAGACGGTCCAGCTCTTCCTGGATATCGGCCTTGGTGGCGAGAAACGCCGCCTCCATGTGCAGCCGCGCTTCATCGAGAGCCGGAGATGCATCGAGCAGCAGTGCAACCTGTGCCGCCAATCTCGACCGGACGGCGTCGAGCGTCCGGCTCGGATCGCGCCGCGCCTCCCCGGTCAGCCGTTCCACCGTATCGATCTGGGTGCTCAGTATATCGCCGAGCGCCTTGCCCTCGGTCTCGCGGTTGCGCGCAAGCTGCACCAGCGTCTCGTCGAGGACCGCCAGCACGGCCGCTTCGATCTCGGCCTGGTCTTCATCCGTCAACACGTCCTGCGGCGCTTCCAGAACGCCGCGCAGCGCCATCAGGCCTTCCGGGGTGGACGGTGCCAGACCGAAGTCCGCACGCAGCTGGGCGGCGATCCCTGCCAATTCCCTCAGCAGCGGTTCGTTGATGAGCGCCCTGGCATCGCCGGCGCTGCGGTCAACGGTCAGGGCCGCCTGGAAATTGCCACGCTTGAAATGCTGGCTGAACAGCGCGCGCGCCTTCTGCTCCACGGCTTCGAACCCAGCGGGCAGCCGGAACCGCACATCGAGCCCCTTGCCGTTCACCGATTTGATTTCCCATGAAATCTGCGCCCCGGCGCTGTTCCGGAGGTGACGGGCAAAACCCGTCATGCTTTGCAATGACATTTTTCCCCCAAAGTCCGAAAGGACAAAGGCCTGATCGAAACCAGGCCTTCCGATACTATTCCTGTGTCGGCGCGCTGTCGTCCGCCGCAGACGGCTTGGCATTCTTGTCGCCGGTGGCGGCCTTGGCAGCCTCGTCGACACGATTCTTCTCGACGGTGCGCCAGCGCTTCACATTGTCGTTGTGGTCATCCAGCGTTTCGGCGAAGACATGCCCGCCGGTTCCATCAGCCACGAAGTAGAGGTCCTTGGTCTGCGAGGGATGCGCAACCGCTTCCAGCGCATCGCGACCCGGATTGGCAATCGGACCGGGCGGCAGGCCATTGATCGTATAGGTGTTGTAGGGCGTCGGCTTCTCGAGATCCGATTTCAGGATCGGGCGGTCGGCCGGTTTGCCCTTGCCGCCGAACAGGCCATAGATGATCGTCGGATCGGACTGCAGGCGCATCCGCTTGTTCAGGCGGTTGATGAACACGGCGGCGACGCGCGGACGCTCATCGGCCTTGCCGGTCTCCTTCTCGACGATGGACGCCAGCGTGACGAATTCCTCGATGGTCTTGAGCGGGATGCTCTGGTCGCGGCGCGCCCAGATATCCTCGACCAGTTTCTTCTGGTCGGCCTGCATCTTCTTGATGATTTCCTCGCGCGTCATGCCGCGGGAGAAGCGCTGCGTGTTGGCGAACAGCGTGCCTTCCGCCGGAACGACCGCCGGCAATGCTCCCACCAGCGCGTCGTCCTCGCTGACACGTTGCAGAATCTGGTCGACGGTCAGGCCTTCGGGAACGGTCAGCGAATGCAGGACAGACTTGCCGCTGCGCAGCAGGTCCATGATGTCACGCATCGAGGCGTGCGCCTTGATCTCGTACTCGCCGGCCTTCATGTCACGCTGAAAGCCATAGGCCTGAACGCCATATTTGAACACGCGGCCATCGGTGATGATGCCGCGGCGTTCGAGGCCATCGGCGATTTCGACGATGCCGCTGCCGTTCTTGACGACATAATTGGTGGTGACTTCCGTCGGGCCGGGTTCGTTGAAGGCGACCTTGCCGAAATAGACCGCGGCAGCGGCGGCAATCACCAGAAGCACCACGAGCGACAGCATGAAATTGGCGAAGACAACGATCTGGCTGCGCGCACGGCGCGAGCGGCGCCGGGGTGCGGGCGGCGGCGTGCCCGGTTCGGGGCGCAGGGCCTCGGATGCCGACTGCGGGACAATCGGATTGCGCTCCGGCGCGCTGGCGGCGGCTGAACCGTTCGTCTCTTCAGACTGCTGATCTGAGCTCACACGGGCACCTCGAGCATGTTTTTCCGGTTGGAACCGGTATTATTTTGATTGCGAATATGGCGAAAGCGCGAAAACGCTTCCGCCATTGCTTCAATCACTGTTGATAACGCCGCAAAACCAGCGAAGCGTTGGTACCGCCAAAACCAAAGGAATTGGAAAGAGCCACATCGACGGTGCGATGCCGCGGCTTGTGCGGGACCAGATCGATCTTTGTCTCGACCGATGGCTTGTGCAGATTGAGCGTGGCCGGAGCGACATTGTCGCGAATGGCCAGCGCACAGAAGATGGCTTCGGTCGAACCGGCTGCACCCAGGAGATGACCGATGGAAGACTTTGTCGACGACATCGACACTTTCGGAGCGGCATCGCCCAGAACACGTTCAACGGCCGCCAGCTCAATCGTATCGGCCATTGTCGATGTGCCGTGCGAATTGATGTAGTCGACCTGATCCGGGGTAATGCCTGCGCGCTTCAGCGCCATTTCCATGGAGCGCTGCGCACCCTCGCCGCTCTCGGACGGAGCGGTGATGTGGTAGGCATCGCCGGACAGGCCGTAGCCGATAACCTCGGCGTAAATCTTCGCCCCGCGGGCCAGCGCATGTTCCAGTTCTTCCAGCACGACGATACCGGCACCCTCGCCCATGACGAAACCATCGCGGTCATCGTCGTAGGGACGCGAGGCCGCCGTCGGATCATCGTTGCGGGCCGTGGACAAGGCCTTGCAGGCGGCAAAGCCGGCCAGCGAGATGCGGCTGACGGGCGATTCCGTTCCACCGGCAACCATCACATCGGCATCACCGAAGGCGATGAGACGCGATGCATCGCCGATCGCATGCGCGCCGGTCGAGCAGGCGGTGACAACCGAATGGTTCGGGCCGCGCAGCTTGTGCTTGATGGAGACCTGGCCGGAAGCCAGATTGATCAGACGTCCGGGAATGAAGAACGGCGAAATGCGGCGTGGACCCTTGTCGCGCAGCGTATAGCCGGCTTCGACAATGCCCTCGAGACCGCCGATACCCGAACCGATGAGAACACCCGTGGCGATCTGGTCCTCGTCGCTTTCCGGTGCCCATTTGGCATCGGCAAGCGCCTGGTCAGCGGCAGCCATGGCATAAATGATAAAGGGATCAACCTTGCGCTGTTCCTTCGGTTCCATCCAATCGTCCGGATTGAATGTGCCATCGGAGCCATCGCCGACTGGAATGCGGCAGGCAATCTTGCAAGGCAGATCTTCAACTTCAAACTCTGTGACCCGCCGCGCACCGCTCTGGCCAGCCAGAAGGCGGGACCATGTGTGCTCAACACCGGATGCAAGAGGAGAAACCAGCCCAAGGCCGGTTATGACAACGCGCCTCATGGCCGATCCTTCAATGTCATATTCAGCATGATATTTTCCAAGGGCCCTGCGCAGGTTCCGACAAAGGCAATCTGCCGCCTGTCAAAATTCCTGCGCTGCCGGGCCGAATGAAAATCAGGCTTGTGCTTTATCGATGAACTTGACGGCATCGCCGACTGTCAGAATTGTCTCGGCAGCATCATCAGGAATTTCAACGCCGAATTCTTCTTCGAAAGCCATCACGAGCTCGACAGTATCAAGGCTGTCTGCGCCCAGATCGTCGATGAAGCTCGCACCATCGGTGACTTTCTCGGCATCAACGCCCAGATGTTCAATAACGATTTTCTTGACGCGTTCTGCAGTATCACTCATGTGGAAACCTCAACCTGTTTGTTTTTCTCCATGCCTTGGTTAGCGGCACGGATGACTCTAATCAAGCAATAAGATGGCAGGTCAGCCTTGTTTAACAGCTAAAACCCCTCATCCCAGCCACTTCTTCCTCGCGGAATGGAAAAGGCATCAAATCGATTTGACACCCTGACTTGGTGCGCGACTTATCACGCTTTATTCACGGTCTCAATCGCATAAATGTGATTGCGTCCGTTGCATCCGGTTCAATTGCATGTCCGGGTGCCATTTCATCAGATCATCGCCATGCCGCCGTTGACGTGGATCGTCTGGCCGGTGACATAGGAAGCCTCATTGCTGGCGAGATAGACCACGGAGGACGCCACCTCTTCGCCTGTCCCCATGCGGCGCATCGGGATGGCGGACATGATGCCTTCCTTCTGCTTGTCGTTCAGCTTGTCAGTCATGGCCGATTCGATGAAACCGGGCGCAACGCAATTGACCGTGACGTTGCGGCTGGCGATCTCAGCCGCGAGCGCCTTGGAGAAGCCGATCAGCCCGGCCTTCGAGGCGACATAATTGGTCTGGCCCGGATTGCCGGTCACGCCGACAACCGAGGTGATGTTGATGATGCGGCCATAGCGGCGGCGCATCATCGGATGGGTCAGTTCGCGGGTCAGGCGGAACACGGCGGTCAGGTTGACCTCCAGCACATTGTCCCAATCGGCATCGCTCATGCGCACGAACAGGCCGTCCTTGGTGATGCCGGCATTGTTGACGAGAATTTCGACGCCTTCGAGATCCGCTTCGGCCTTTTCGCCCAGCGCCTTCACTTCGTCGCGGTTCGACAGGTTGGCCGGGAAAATCTTGACCCGTTCGCCAAGCTCGTTTGCCAGCGCCTCGAGTTTTTCGACGCGCGTGCCATGCAGGCCGACAATGGCGCCCTGCGCATGCAGCGCCCGGGCAATGGATTCGCCGATACCGCCGCTGGCGCCGGTTATGAGAGCCTTGCGGCCTGTCAGGTCAAACATTGCTCAATCCCTTCCGTTCACACGTTCAGCGCGGCAACGGCCGCGTCAATATCATCCGGCGTGCCGACGGCAACACCGGAAATGTCCTTGTTGATGCGGCGTGCAAGGCCGGTCAAAACCTTGCCCGCACCAATCTCGTAGAGTGTCGTTACGCCATTGGCGCCGAACCATTCGACCGTTTCGCGCCAGCGGACCTGGCCCGTCACCTGCTCGACCAGCAACGCCGCGATCTCATCGGCCGACGTCACCGGAGCCGCGCGCACATTGGCGATCAGCGGCACGACCGGATCGTGCTTGGCCACATTTGCCAGCGCCTCGCGCATGGCATCGGCGGCCGGTGCCATCAGCGCGGAATGGAAAGGTGCGGAGACCGGCAGCATGATGGCGCGCTTGGCGCCCCGTTCCGTCGCCAGCGCCGCGGCAGCCTCGACCGGCGCCTTCGAGCCGGAAATGACGATCTGGCCGCCGCCATTGTCATTGGCGATCTGCACCGGGCCTTCGAGCGCGGCATCGGCGCAGACAGCGGCGACAACCTCGTGCTCAAGCCCGATAATGGCGGCCATCGCGCCGGCTCCGGCGGGAACCGCCTGCTGCATGGCATTGCCGCGGATGCGCAGGAGCCGCGCCGTATCGGCGAGCGAGAATGTTCCGGCAGCGCACAGCGCCGAATATTCGCCGAGCGAATGACCGGCGACATAGGCGACCTTGTCCCTGATCGATATGCCGCGCGCTTCCAGCACGCGGATGACGGCGATGGACACCGCCATCAGGGCCGGCTGCGCATTGGCGGTCAGTGTCAGGGTTTCTTCCGGGCCGTCCCAGATGATGGCGGAGAGCTTTTCACCAAGCGCATCGTCGACCTCGTCGAACACCGCCCTGGCTTCGGCAAAATTGTCGGCCAATGCCTTGCCCATGCCGACGGCCTGACTGCCCTGACCGGGGAAGGTGAATGCTATGGACATGGGGCGTGCCTCCGGATTTCTGCTTGATCGTCGTCAATCTGCCGCGCGATGTGCCTATCGGCAAGCCCGAAGTCAAGCTTTCATGCGCCGTACCGGCGGCACATGCACATTATAATAGGCGGAATAACGGGTTTTCAGCGCCACGCCCGCTTTCGCGTCTGGCCATTGAAAGGTGGGAAAGACGGGCGGTCCCTGGAACGCGGGTCTTGGGGTATTCTGGTATGCAATGCTTGCGATCCTGGGGACCACCCGCCCCGGCGATTTTGAGGGTTTTGCCCAATGTGCAACCATTGAACCAGACCTCCCCGGCCGCACAGGTTCCTCCCTGTGAAGCCGAAGCGCCGATCCTTTCCCGACTTGCGAAGGTTTCCGGAAGCATTCCCGCCGGAAAGGACACGTTGAGAATAACGTGGGTTGGGACGTGTTGGATAAGTTGGTGTGATTTTTATTTGGGGTGGCAAAACTGCGGTGCATGGTTCGACAAGCTCACCATGAGGGAACTGGGTGGGCTGCAATCACCGGCCTCCCTCATGGTGAGCTTGTCGAACCACGCACCACGCGTTACAAATCCCCATAAACCGCCCGGCATGTCGCGTTGCAATATAAAACGTCCATGGCGGGTTGCGTCTTTTGCCATTTGCCCGTATAAGCCGCCCGTTCATTGCTCGGCGTCAGCTGGGGGCTGAACGGAGGGCCGGATTTCGATCCGTGGAAGCGTAAAAGCTTCAGCCTCCCGTGTCTCCGCTCTCGATCGTCTCCATCAGCGTCCTTTCTTCCCCGGTCACCCGGCAGAGAGATTCGCAGAGGTTTACCGTTGATTCCGGGCAATATTAACGAAGAAAGGCAAAGACAATGGCTCTTTATGAACATGTGTTCCTTGCTCGACAGGACATTTCGCAGCAGCAGGTCGATGCGCTTGTAGAACAGTACAAGGGTATCATCGAGGCCAATGGCGGCAAAGTCGGGCGTATTGAAAGCTGGGGCCTCCGCGCCCTGACCTATCGCATCAACAAGAACCGCAAGGCGTATTACTCGCTTCTCAACATCGATGCTCCGGCAGCCGCCGTTGCCGAAGTTGAGCGCCAGCAGCGCATCAATGAAGACGTTCTGCGCTTCATGACCATCCGCGTTGAAGAGCACGAAGAAGGCCAGTCGGCCATGCTTGCACGCCGTGACGATCGCCGCGAACGCGACGACAAGTTCGGTGGCCGTGATGACGATCGTCCGCGCCGTCCACGCCGCCCGCGTGACAACGAAGCCGGTGAAGGAGCAGAATAATGGTTGATATCAATCAGATCCCGACCCGCCGTCCGTTCCATCGCCGCCGCAAGACCTGCCCGTTCTCGGGTGCCAATGCGCCGAAGATCGACTACAAGGACATCAAGCTGCTGTCGCGCTACATTTCCGAGCGTGGCAAGATCGTTCCTTCCCGTATCACAGCTGTCAGCCAGAAGAAGCAGCGCGAACTCGCCCAGGCGATCAAGCGCGCCCGTTTCCTCGGCCTGCTGCCATACGTTGTGAAGTAAGACACCCGGAGGCGGCAGGATTTCGTCCCGCCGCCTTCTGCCCTGCGGGGCAATAAAGCCTTCCGCGATGGGCGTGGTCAGGCATACTAGAAAACCCAAGTTGAGGGATCGGTTGAAAAACCACCTCTAACTGCTTCAACAAGCAGGACAGCGAGTGACATGAAACTGACTGGAACAGATATCGGCATTGGTGTGCTGGCGGGCCTTGCGGCTGCGCTGCTGACGACCGGTGTTATCGTGAATTCCAGCCTTGCCATGATATTGCTGCTGTTTTCGCCGCTGCCGATCTTTGTCGCGGCGCTGGGCTGGGGCACGGCCTGCGGCTTCATCGCCGCGCTTACCGTGGCTGTTGCGGTGTCCGTCATCGCCGCCCCGACGGCCGCCGTCGTCGTCGTGCTCATCACCGCCCTGCCCGCCGCCGTCGGCGCCTATTTCACCGGCCTTGCCCGTCCGGCCGCCGAGATCGGCGGACCGAAAGACGTGTATGTCTGGTATCCCCTCGCCGACACATTGCTGCGGCTGGCGCTTGTTGTCGCCGCCGGCTTCATCGTCATCGGCGTCATGATCGGCTTCAGCGAAGACTTTGCCCGCCAGCTGGCGCAGTCGCTGACCCAGCAGCTGGCCGTGAGCAATCCGGAACTGGCGGCCAATGCCGACCTGACGCAGAGCATGGCGCAGTTCGTCGTGCGCGTCCTGCCGGCCCTGCAGCCCGCCGCGTGGCTGTGCATCATCATCGCCAATCTCTACATCGCCCTGCGCCTGACGGCTGCCTCGGGCAAGCTGCGCCGTCCGCGGGACGACTGGCCGCGTGCCTTGCGCATGCCGCGCCCGGCGCTTGTCCTGTTTGCCGTCGCCTGCGCCGCTGCGTTCCTGCCGGGCGGTCCCGGCTATGCGGCAACGGCGGTTGCCGGTGCCCTCGGCGCCGGGTTCGTCCTGGCCGGCTTCGGCATGCTGCATGCCCGCACGCGCGGCGCCACCTGGCGACCGTTTGCCCTGTGGTTTGCCTATCTCGCCGTGTTTCTCTTTATTTTTGCGCTTCTCGTCTTCCTTCTCGCCGGTCTGTTTGACACATCGCGCAACGCGCCGGTTTCGAAGGCTGTGAATACCGATACCCCACCCAATAACGACAATTGAACTTGAAAGGAAAACTCACATGGAAGTCATTCTTCTCGAACGCATCAGCCGCCTCGGCCAGATGGGTGAAACAGTCAAGGTAAAGGACGGCTTTGCCCGCAACTTCCTTCTGCCGCAGGGCAAGGCGCTTCGTGCCAACGAAGCCAACAAGAAGAAGTTCGAAGGCCAGCGCGCCCAGCTCGAAGCCCGCAACCTCGAGCGCAAGACCGAAGCCCAGGCAATCGCCGACAAGCTCGACGGCAAGACATTCATTGCAGTCCGCTCCGCCGGTGAAACCGGTCAGCTCTACGGTTCAGTAACGACCCGCGACATTGCCGACCTGATCACTGCGGAAGGTTTCTCGATCAACCGCAACCAGGTTGAACTGAACACGCCAATCAAGACGATCGGCCTGCACAAGATCGTTCTGGTTCTGCATCCGGAAGTTGAAGCAACCGTTACGATCAACATTGCCCGTACGGCCGATGAAGCCGAGCGTCAGGTAAAGGGTGAAGACCTCACCTCGGCCGAAGCGATCTATGGCATTGAAGAAGCACCGCTTTCCGACGAATTCTTCGACGAAGACGAAGAAGGCGAAGAAAACGCCTGATTTCAAAGCAAAAACCGCTCGCAGGAGTGGTGTTTGCTCTACCATGAAACACCCGGCAGAGATGCCGGGTGTTTTTTTGCTTTGCAGAATCAAAAAAACGGGTAAATTTGTTTATCCTACCCACGCCCGACCTTGGCTCAATCCCGAGCCTCATAATGGCCGAGCTCTATCGTCAATGATGGAGATTGTTCATGAATGCCATTCTTAGGGCTGCGCTTTCGCGGCTCATCCACACTGGTACACTTTCGATTACTGACTCATCCGGCCAGAAGCGCACCTTTGGTGACGGGACCGGAGATCCGATCCACTTCCGCATCAACACGGCTGCGGCCGAACGGCGGATTGCCTTCGATCCCTCCCTGCATTTCGCCGAAGCCTATATGAACGGCGAACTCGATGTTCTCGACGGCGATATCTACGACGTCCTGAAGATCATCTTTGAAAACACCGGCGCCACCGCGGCACGCGAGCCATGGATGCTGGCGCTGGAGGGCATTCGCCGTGCCACCCGCCGCCTGCACCAGATGAACAATCTCACCCGTTCATCCAGCAATGTGCAGCGGCACTACGACCTGTCGGAAGAGCTCTACCGCCTGTTTCTCGACCCGGACATGCAGTATTCCTGCGCCTATTTCGAGCATCCAGACGCGACCCTCGAAGAGGCGCAGCTGGCGAAGAAACGGCATATCGCGGCCAAGCTTCTGGTCGAAAAGGGCCACAAGACCCTCGATATCGGCTGCGGCTGGGGCGGTCTCGGGCTTTACCTCGCCCGTCATCTCGATGCCAATGTGCTGGGTGTCACGCTCTCGCACGAACAGCATGGCATCGCCAACAAGCGGGCCATCGACGAGGGCCTGTCGACACAGGCTCGCTTCGACCTGCGCGACTACCGGACCATCGACGACAGTTTCGACCGGATTGTCTCCGTAGGCATGTTCGAGCATGTCGGCGTCGGGCATTTCGCCGAATATTTCCAGCATACGGCGCGGCTGTTGAAGAAGGACGGGGTTTTCCTCCTGCATTCGATCGGACGGTCGGACGGGCCGTCCTATACCAATGCCTTCATCCAGAAGTACATCTTTCCGGGCGGCTATATCCCCGCGCTCTCGGAAGTGCTTCCGCAGATCGAAAAGGCGGGGCTGGTCATCACCGACATCGAAATCCTGCGGTTGCACTATGCCGACACACTGCGCATCTGGCGTGAGCGGTTCATGGCGAACCGCGACAAGGCCAAGGCGATCTATGACGAGCGCTTCTGCCGCATGTGGGAATTCTATCTCGCCGCATCGGAATCGGCCTTCCGCTGGCAGAACCTGATGGTGTTCCAGATCCAGCTGGCGCACCGGCAGGAATCGGTGCCACTGACGCGCAACTATATCGAGAAGGAAGAAAAGCGCCTGAAGCGGCTGGAAAGCGAGCGCAGCTGCGCCAATACCCAGGTCGACAACCGGGAATCGGCTGCCGGACGCTGACGCCCGCCGCAGCAAACCCATTGGCCCGTCGCGATTGTGCTGATCGCGGCGGGCCAACGCATGAATCGCGCCCGGTTTTCGCATCGTGATCGCGCATTCTGGCAAGTGCGCGGTGGACATTGGCAGGAGAACGCGCTTAAGCCTCCCCACGGGCTGCCGAATAGCCTAGAATCAGCAAATGCGAATCGCGCAAGAGACGTGGCCAATCTTTTTCCCCTCTGTGGATAGCGGGGTCTAAGGTTGTTACCTGCATTGCCTAGGATTCGCGGCGCAGGCCATAGTTAATTCGAACGGGAAAAAATACCATGGCTGAGGCAGCACGCAAATTCATCGAGGTACGGGAAAACGCGGACAAGCTCTACCGCGAGGCACCGAACAATATCGAGGCCGAACAGGCGCTGCTCGGGGCCATTCTCATCAACAATGATGCGTTTTACCGGGTCTCCGACTTCCTCAAGCCGGTGCATTTCTACGAGCCGCTGCACCGCAAGATTTTCGACGTGTCGTCGGACATGATCCGCATGGGCAAGATGGCCAATCCCGTGACGCTGAAGACCTTCCTGCCCGTGGAGGAAAAAGTCGGCGAGATGACGGTGATGCAGTATCTGGCGCGCCTTGCCGCCGAAGCCGTGACCATCATCAATGCCGAGGACTATGGCCGCGCCATCTACGATCTTGCCACGCGCCGCGCGCTGATCACCATCGGCGAGGACATGGTCAATATCGCCTATGACGCGCCGGTGGACGTGGCGCCGCAGGGCCAGATCGAGGATGCCGAGCGCCGCCTGTTCGAACTGGCGGAAACCGGCCGCTACGATGGCGGCTTCCAGACCTTCACCGATGCGGTGAAAACCGCCGTCGACATGGCCAACGCCGCTTTCATGCGCGATGGTCACCTGTCCGGCGTTTCCACCGGCATTCATGCGCTCGACAACCGCATGGGCGGCCTGCAGCCATCGGATCTGATCGTGCTTGCAGGACGACCCGGCATGGGCAAGACCTCGCTTGCCACCAACATCGCCTTCAATATCGCGGCGGCTTACGAGTCCGAGCAATTGGCGGACGGGACGATCAAGGCCAAGAATGGCGGCGTTGTCGGCTTCTTCTCGCTCGAAATGTCGTCGGAACAGCTGGCGACGCGTATCATTTCCGAGCAGTCGGAGATCAGTTCATCGAAAATCCGCCGCGGTGAAATCAACGAGGCCGAATTCGAAAAGCTCGTCGCCTGCTCGCAGCACATGCAGAAGGTGCCGCTCTATATCGACCAGACCGGTGGTATTTCCATTGCGCAGCTGGCCGCCCGCGCCCGGCGTTTGAAGCGCCAGCGCGGCCTTGACGTTCTGGTCATCGACTATATCCAGCTGATGCAGGGCTCGTCCAAAAAGGCTTCGGAAAACCGCGTTCAGGAAATCACCGAAATCACCACGGGCCTGAAAGCGCTCGGCAAGGAACTCAACACGCCGATCATCGCGCTGTCACAGCTCTCCCGTCAGGTGGAAAGCCGCGAAGACAAGCGCCCGCAGCTCTCCGACCTGCGCGAATCCGGGTCGATCGAGCAGGACGCCGACGTGGTGATCTTCGTCTATCGCGACGAATACTACATCAAGAACAAGGAGCCGAAGGAAGGCACCGAGGAGCATTTCAAATGGCAGGCCGACCTCAAGGAGGCTATGGGCAAGGCGGAAGTCATCATCGCCAAGCAGCGTCACGGCCCGACGGGCACGGTGAAGCTGGCCTTCCAGGCGGAATTCACCCGGTTCACCGACCTTGCGGAAGATTCACACCTGCCAGAACGCTTCGAGTAATCAATTGAACAGTACAAAACCTCACGTCACCACCGCAGGCGCCGATCCTCGTCTTGCGGGCGGGCGGCTTACCATCGATCTCGATGCGCTCGTGGCCAACTGGACGTTCCTTGCGGAAAAATCGAAACCGGCGCAGGCGAGCGCCGTCGTCAAGGCCGACGCCTACGGGCTCGGCATCGGCCATGTCGTGCCTGTCCTGCGCGACGCCGGCTGCCGGACCTTCTTCGTGGCGCTGGTCGAGGAAGGCCTGCGGGTCAAGGCTGCCGCGCCGGATGCACGGGTTTTCGTTCTGAACGGCCTGTTTGCCGACGCGCGCCCGGTGTTCGAAGCATCGGGACTGATCCCCGTCCTCGGCTCGCTGCACGAAATCGGCCTGTGGAGCGGCGCCAATGCCGCGAGTGGATTGACGCTGCCCTATGCCCTGCACGTGGATACCGGCATGAACCGGCTGGGGCTGACCATGGCCGAAGCACTCGACTTTGCCGCCGCTGGCCGCGAAATGCCGGTGCTGGTGATGACGCATCTGGCGACCGGCGATGAACCCGGTCATCGTCTCACCCGGCAGCAGATCGAGTCATTTCAAACGCTTCGCACCGCTTTTGCAGGCATTGAATCAAGCGCGTCCAATTCCTCCGGCATTTTTCACACGATCAGCAATGGCGGGGACCTGAGCCGTCCGGGCATTGCCATGTATGGCGGCGAGGCGCTGGCCGGCGTCGCCAATCCCATGCGCCCCGTGGTGACGCTGGAAGCGCGCGTCGTGCAGATCCGCACCAGCCCCAAGGGCGAGACGTCCGGTTACGGCGCCACCGCGCTCTTGGAACGCGACACCCGGATTGCCATCTGCTCGACCGGCTACGCCGACGGCTATCTGCGCTCGCTGTCGGGCAGCGGCACGCCCCTGCGCAGCGTCGTGCCCAAGGGCGGCGAAGGCTTTGTCGCCGGACGCAAGGTGCCGGTAATCGGCCGGGTGACCATGGACCTGACGTCGTTCGACATCACCGATCTTCCCGAGGACGCCGTCAAACCCGGCGATCACGTCGAGCTGTTCGGTGGCAACATCGCCCTGGATGACGCGGCGCGCGCCGCGGGTTCCATCGGCTTCGAACTTTTGACCAGCCTGGGCAACCGCTATCACCGCCGCTACCTCTATTCCGGAAAAGGCGCCTGATGGCCAAGGCAAGAATTCAATTCATCTGCCAGAACTGCGGTGCCGTGCATACGCGCTGGGCCGGCAAGTGCGATTCCTGCGGCGAGTGGAACACGCTGGTCGAGGAAGGCACGGCGGGCGGTATCGGCAGCGGTCCCGGCAAGCTGTCCGGCCGCAAGGGCCGCGCCGTCGCCCTCACCTCGCTGTCCGGCGAGATCGAGGACGCGCCGCGCATCCAGTCGGGCATCGGTGAACTGGACCGGGTCACCGGCGGCGGTTTCGTGCGTGGCTCGGCCATTCTGGTGGGCGGCGATCCCGGCATCGGCAAATCCACCCTGCTGACCCAGGCGGCGGCCGCGCTGGCGCGGCAGGGCCACAAGGTCATCTACGTCTCGGGCGAAGAAGCGGTGGCGCAGATCCGCCTGCGGGCGCAGCGCCTGCATGCCGCCGACACCGATGTGCTTCTGGCCGCCGAAACCAATGTCGAGGATATCCTCGCCACCATTTCCGATTCCAAGCGGCCCGATCTCATCATCATCGATTCGATCCAGACCCTGTGGACGGATGCCGCCGATTCGGCGCCGGGCACGGTCACGCAGGTGCGCGCCGGGGCCCAGGCGATGATCCGCTTTGCCAAGCAAACCGGCGCCGCCGTGGTCCTGGTCGGCCATGTCACCAAGGACGGCCAGATCGCCGGGCCGCGCGTCGTCGAGCACATGGTGGATGCGGTGCTGTATTTCGAAGGCGAAGGCGGCCACCACTACCGCATCCTGCGCACGGTGAAGAACCGTTTCGGCCCGACCGACGAGATCGGCGTGTTTGAAATGTCCGACCGCGGATTGCGCGAAGTTGCCAACCCGTCGGAGCTTTTTCTCGGCGAACGCAATGACAAATCGCCGGGCGCCGCGGTTTTTGCCGGGATGGAAGGCACCCGGCCGGTGCTTGTGGAAATTCAGGCGCTGGTGGCGCCCTCGACGCTCGGCACACCGCGCCGCGCCGTCGTCGGCTGGGACGGCGGCCGCCTTTCGATGATTCTGGCGGTGCTTGAAGCCCATTGCGGCGTGCGGTTCGGCCAGCACGATGTTTACCTGAATGTGGCGGGCGGATACCGGATTTCCGAGCCTGCAGCCGATCTTGCGGTTGCATCTGCACTGGTTTCCTCCATTGCCGGTATTGCCCTTCCGGCCGATTGCGTCTATTTCGGCGAAGTCAGCTTGTCTGGCGCCGTTCGCCCGGTGGCGCATGCGGTGCAGCGGCTGAAGGAAGCAGAGAAGCTTGGGTTCAAGCAGGCTGTTCTTCCCAAGGGAAGCAACGACGTGCCGAAGGGACGCAATGCCCATCTGACCGAGACCGCGTCGCTGCCGGACCTTGTGGCCCGGATTGCAGCGTCCGGCCCCGGTAAAACGAAACGCGACGACTGACGCGGCACAGTCCTCCCGAGAGGGTGTGCAGGTCGGAATTGGATTGGGGATACATGTAAATGCCTATTACGTTGCTTGACGGAATTCTTTTGGGCATCACCCTCGTTTCGGCGATCCTCGCCATGGTGCGCGGCTTTTCGCGCGAAGTGCTGTCCGTCGTGTCATGGGCAGCGGCGGCCGCCGCCGCCTATCTCTTCTACAAGCCGGTCGTCCCCTTCCTCGCGCCCTATATCAGCAATGAGACCATCGCCCAGATCGCGGCAGCCGGTATCGTCTTCATCGTCACGCTGATCATCGTTTCCGTCATCACCATGAAGATTGCCGATTTCATCATCGACAGCCGTATCGGCGCGCTCGACCGCACGCTCGGCTTCCTCTTCGGCGCGGCGCGCGGCGTTCTTCTCGTGGTTGTCGCGATGCTGTTCTTCAACTGGCTCGTTACGGACAACCAGCCCGCCTGGGTGGCGCAGGCCAAATCCAAGCCGATGATCGACTCACTCGGCGCAAAGCTGATCAGCCTTTTGCCGGAAGACCCGGAATCAACCATTCTGAAGCGTTTGAAGCCCGGCTCGAGCCATACTCCGGACGCAACGACGGCACCTGAACCCAAGGAAGACATCCCGCCGGAAGGCACGACACCGAAGCCCTGACGGGCTGCCGGGTGCGACAAACGGTTAACTTGGCGTTTGCGTGGTAATACCCCACATAGTGTGGCATAATGGAATGACAGATCTTACAGTTGAATCTGCGGCGAAAGGCTTGCGGTAATGACCGACATTTTTCGTGATGAGACCCCTCTCATGTCCCTTGACGACGACACACTGCATGAAGAGTGCGGTGTGTTTGGCATTTTGGGGCACCCCGATGCCGCCACGCTGACAGCGCTGGGCCTGCATGCCCTGCAGCATCGCGGACAGGAAGCGGCGGGTATCGTCTCCTATGACGGCAAGCAGTTCTGCTCGGAGCGCCGCATGGGTCTTGTCGGCGACCATTACACCAACCCGGCCACGCTGGCGCAGCTGCCCGGCGACCGCGCCATCGGCCATGTGCGCTATTCCACGACAGGCGATGCGGCCCTGCGCAATGTGCAGCCGCTGTTTGCCGAACTGGAAATCGGCGGCATCGCCATTGCCCATAACGGCAATTTCACCAACGGCCTGACCATGCGCCGCAAGCTGATCGCCGACGGCGCGATCTGCCAGTCCAATTCCGATACGGAAGTGGTGCTGCATCTCATCGCCCGTTCGCGCAGCACATCGTCGAGCGACCGTTTCGTCGATGCGATCCGCCAGATGGAAGGCGGCTATGCCATGCTCGCCCTCACCCGCACCAAGCTGATCGCCGCGCGCGATCCGATCGGCATCCGGCCGCTCGTCATGGGTGATCTCGACGGCAAGCCGATCTTTGCCTCCGAAAGCTGCGCGCTCGACATCATCGGCGCGAAGTTCGTGCGTGACATCGAGAACGGCGAAGTCGTGGTCTGCGAAATCCAGAGCGACGGCACGATCAGCATCGAAGCCTTCAAGCCGCAGTCACCGAAGCCGGAACGCATCTGCCTGTTCGAATATGTCTACTTTGCCCGCCCGGATTCCGTTGTCGGCGGCCGCAACGTCTATACCGCCCGCAAGAACATGGGCATCAACCTGGCCAAGGAAGCACCGCTGGACGCCGACGTCGTCGTCCCGGTACCCGATGGCGGCACGCCTGCGGCCATCGGCTTTGCCCAGGCGAGCGGCATTCCATTCGAGCTCGGCATCATCCGCAACCATTATGTCGGCCGTACCTTCATCGAGCCGACCCAGTCGATCCGTGCCTTCGGCGTCAAGCTGAAGCATTCGGCCAACCGCGCCGTGATCGAAGGCAAGCGCGTGGTTCTGGTCGATGATTCCATCGTGCGCGGCACCACGTCGGTCAAGATCGTGCAGATGATCCGCGATGCCGGGGCGCGGGAAGTGCATATCCGCGTCGCCAGCCCGATGATCTATCATCCGGATTTCTACGGCATCGACACGCCGGATGCGGACAAGCTCCTGGCCAACCAGCACGCGACCCTTGCCTCCATGTGCAAATATATCGGCGCGGATTCGCTGGAATTCCTGTCCATCGACGGGCTGTACAAGGCGGTCAGCGGTGCGCCGCGCGATCCGCAGGCGCCGCTGTTCACCGACCACTACTTCACTGGCGATTATCCGACACGGCTGGTTGACCGGGACGGTATCAGCAATGTGCGCCAGTTCTCGCTTCTCGCAAACAACGGCTAACGGTTGAGTTCCCATTCATGATTTCTGACGGCAGTTTCCGGCTGGACGGCAAGCTTGCGCTTGTCACCGGCGCATCCCGCGGCATCGGTTATTTCCTTGCCAAAGACCTGGCAGCGCGCGGTGCGCATGTGATTGCCGTCGCCCGCACGGTGGGCGGGCTGGAAGAGCTGGACGACGAAATCAAGGCTGCGGGCGGCACGGCGACGCTGGTGCCGCTCGACCTGACCGACATGCCTGCCATCGACCGGCTCGGCGGTTCCATCCATGAGCGCTGGGGCAGGCTCGACATTCTCGTCGCCAATGCCGGTATCCTTGGCACGATTTCACCGATCGGCCATGTCGAGGCAAAAGTCTTCGACAAGCTGATGAACATCAATGTCACCAGCGTCTGGCGGCTGATCCGCAGCACCGACCCGCTGCTGAAGCTTTCCGAGGCGGGCCGTGCGGTGCTGCTGTCGTCAGGCGTTGCCCACTCCGCCCGCGCCTATTGGGGCCCCTATGCGGCATCCAAGGCCGCTGTCGAGGTGATGGGCCGCAGCTGGGCCGAGGAAGCGCGCCAGACAAAACTGCGCATCAATTCGGTCAATCCCGGCGCGACACGCACCGCCATGCGGGCGCAGGCCGTACCGGGCGAAGACCCGGACACACTGCCGACTGCGGCGGAGGTGGCCGCCAAGATCGCGCTCATCCTCGATCCGAGGATCGACGCCACGGGCAAGCTCTACGACGTGCGCGCCGGCAAGCTGCTGGGCTACAACGACCCGAGCTAGATCGTACATTCATCATGGTGCGTGGTTCGACAAGCTCACCATGAGGGATGGAGCAGGCTGTAGGGCGCTGTATTCTGCGACGTTTGTGGTTGACCTTGCACCGACCACTTCCCTCATGGTGAGCTTGTCGAACCACGCACAGACGGATCTGCAACTGATCATCCGGCGAGGCGGATAATTGTTGCGCCGGATTTGTGCGTTGCCAGCGCATTGGCGCGCCAGGCCTTCGGGCTCATGCCGGTGACCCGCAAAAACTCGCGGTTGAAATTGGACTTGGTCTGAAACCCGGCATCGAACATGATGCCGGTGACCGCACGATCCGTATCCGCCAGCAGGCGGCAGGCCTCCCTCACCCTGTAATCATTGACATAGTGCGAGACGCTCATCGCCTTGACCCGGTTGACGGCTATCGACACCTGCCGGGCCGGCAGGCCCATCTTGCGCGCCAGGCGGTTGAGATTGAGATCGACATCCCGGTAGAGTTCCCGCGCCTGCATCAGCCGATCGAGCGCGGCGGCTATTTCCGTGTCTTCGGCGCTGGGCAGCACCGGAGAAGCGCCCTCTTCCGCGACGGATTCGTCCCGTTCCTCCGGGCGGCTTGTTCCCGCGACCGTGGCCGCGCTCCCGAGGACGAGCAGGGCGAGGACATTGCCGATGGCAACGATGCGGGCGGAATGGCTGCCGCCAGATGCTGCAAAATCCCAGCTGATGACGATGTCGGTCAGCGCGGAACTGGAAATGGCAAAGGCGGTCACCTGCAATGCCCGGTAGGCGCTGATGACACCGTCCAATCGGGATGAACCCAACGCATCCGGCCCGTTCCAGGCGAGACGGCAGAGTGCCAGTCCGTAACCAGCAAACACCAGGATGATGGCCAGCGAAACCGGCGCAGGCCAGAAGGCGATGAGGCCGATCACCGCAAGCGTCGGCAACAGGTGCAGCAAGAGCCATGGACGCTGCGCCGGCGGCAGCTCACTGCGCAGGCCTTCGAAGCTCAGCCATGCCAGCGTGGCGATGATGACGGCGAGTACAGCCTGGACCGGCAGGACCTCCAGCACATCGTAGCCCCAGCGCACCCCGATCACCACCGATTGCAGCGCATAGACCGACACCAGGGCGAGGAAAAACGGATTCCTGTCAGTGCCGTCGCTTCGCCGGATCATCTGGACGAGAAGAACGACAAGCAGGACGGCAACGACAAAAGGCAATGGAACAAACAGCATGGAACCTGCGACCGGCACGAGTGGACGAGGCCCACTATGTCCTGAAACACGATCGCGGACGACCTGAATTGTGATCAAGGTCGAATTTCAGCGGAAAGCGCCCTCCTCTGGTTGCCATGCCAACCCACAGGAGCCCATCATGCTGAGCCTCATCACCGCCATTCTGCTTCTCTTCGGAACCGTAACCCCCAGCGCCGCCGACCAGATCAAGCCGCCGCTCGATATCGGTGCGGTCAACAGCGTCGCCATAACGGGGGAAGCCAGCCGCATCGTGTTCACCGCAGGCGATGGCACGCCCTATCAGGCCCGCATCACCGCCACACGGTCCGGCTGGTTCTCCGGCTGGTATTCGAGCTGGTTCGCCGATCAATGCGCCACCCGCACCACCATGGAGGTCAGGGAACGGACGCTGCGCATCCACGTGGTCAATGCGCCGCTGCTCAGCCTTTCCGACTGCGAGGTGCTGATCCGCGCCAGCCTGCCTGCCGACAGCGATGTCAGCATTGAACAGGCGGCACTGCAGGCCCGGCTGACCGGTGACTATGGCGCCGTGCGCATCAAGGGCCATGCGGCGGATTTTGCGCTGGATGGGCACGCGGCGAGCCTCGACATTTCAGGTGACGCCGTGCGCAGCGACCTGCGCTTTGCCCGCGTCAGCAACAACGAGATCATCCGGCTCGATTCCCGCGCGCTCGATGCCTCCTTCACCTTCGGCAAGGACGTTCCCATCAGCTACGCCGTGGATGCCAAGGCATCCCTCGTCGACAGCAAGCGTGACAGCACACCCGGTGCCAAACCCGCGATCAGCATCAAAAGCGACTATGCCCGCGTGACGATCCGCTGATCCCCACCTCTCGAAACAAGGAACATTATCATGAAATTCTCGACTGTATTTTGTGCTGCCGCTGTTTCGACACTGGCAATGCTGTCAATGGCCAACGCCGACGTGAATGTCGGCGTGCAACAAATCCTTGCGCCTTCGAAAGAACGCGGAGCCAATCTCGATGTGACGGTTTGGTATCCGGCACAGGGCGGCGGTGAACAGACTCTTCTTGGCGACAACCGGTTTTTCGCGGGAACGACAGCTTCGCGCAATGCACCAATTATCAATGGCAAGCATCCGGTCATCCTGCTTTCACACGGTACTGGCGGATATGCGCCTGCCTTGGGCTGGATCGCGGTGCCATTGGCCAAGGCTGGTTACATCGTTGCGGCTCCCAATCATCCAGGCAGTACCGGTGAAGATTTATCAGCGGCGGAAACTTTCAAGATGTGGCTCAGGCCTGCGGATTTAACCGCCACTCTGGACGCCATTGAGAATGTATCTTCCCTGAAAGACGACATCGATACCAATAGAGTCGGTGCTATCGGCTTTTCCTTGGGAGGCTCCACTGTTTTTGCAGTTGCAGGCGGCCGGATGAACCCTCAACTGCTGGCCTCCTATTGTGATACGAGTTCGCGCAATCCCTATATGTGCGGGTGGGTCAAGCAAAGCGGCGTTGATCTTCACGCGATGAATTTAGAGCTTGCAGGACGCAACAACATAGATGCGCGCGTTCATGCGATTGTCGCCGTCGATCCCGGACCTTCTGACGTTTTCACACGCGAAAGCATCGCCAACATCTCAATCCCCGTTGATATTATCAGTCTCGGGCGACCTGAAGACAGTCTTCCGACTTTGGACGCTTCTGAGATTGCCGGAACCATCAAGGGTGCACGCCACGACAGAATAGAACGGGCAGTACATGAAAGCATGGTTGCCGAATGCAAGACTGGCGCATCGGAAGCGCTCAAGCGCGAGAAATTACCGCCCCTGTGCGACGATGGAGATGGGAACTCCCGCAGCGCCATTCACGCGCAGCTGATCGATATGATCACAGAGGCGTTCGACCGGACGCTCAAAGCGCAATAGATGCGCTGCCGCACAGAGCTTATGCAGCTCCCTCAGACGGTGCAGACTCTGAAACGGCAGCGGCGGCGGCATCCGCCGCCTCGTGCCGCTTCCACGCGCGGGCGCTGAACGGCAGGCTCAGGAAGAAGCCGACGGTCGTCAGCGTCAGCGTCTGCCACGTATAGCTCATCAGGAATGCCACATAGACCACGATGAACAGGAAGCTCGGCATCACCCAGTCGGAGCGGAGTTTTGTTCCGGCTGCCTTGCCGCTGAACACCGGCAGGCGGCTGATCATCAGGATCGCCACGCAGACGGTATAGGCGGCGCCGGCAAAGGCCAGTGGCCGCGTCGGCGCGAGGCCGAGAAAACCGAGATAGACCGGCAGCATCACCAGCATCGCCCCCGCCGGGGCGGGAACGCCGGTGAAAAAATTGCCCTGCCACGCCGGTTTGCCGATGACATCGAGCATCACATTGAAGCGGGCCAACCGCAGGCAGCAGGCAATGCAGTAGAGCAGCGCGGCGATCCAGCCGAAAGAACGGGCCTGATCCAGCATGTAGGCATAGAGCACCAGCGCGGGCGCCACGCCGAAATTGACGATATCGGCAAGCGAATCCATCTGCGCGCCGAATTTTGTCGAGCCCTTCATCATGCGGGCGATGCGCCCGTCAATGCCATCGAGGAACGCGGCGAGAAGGACCATCGATACCGCCAGCTCGAAGCGGTTCTCGAAGGCCAGCCGGATACCGGTCAAACCGGCGCAGATGGCCAGAACCGTGATCACATTGGGCACGAGATAGCGCATGGGGATGCGCGAACCCGTGGGTTCCTGCACCTGCGGCTTTTCATCGAACAGCGGATCGGTCTCGGGTTCGTTCATGCCGCGCGCCTCAGCTGATACGGACCAGCGGGGCGCTGGGCTCGCCGCCGAATTCCGCCAGCACGCTCTCGCCGCCAACGGCCGTCTGGCCGACGGCAACGCGCGGTGCAAAACCTTCCGGCAGGTAGACGTCAACGCGCGAGCCGAAACGGATCAGGCCAAAGCGTTCGCCAATGGAAATGGAATTGTTTTCATCGACCCAGCAGACAATGCGGCGTGCCACCAGACCGGCAATCTGCACCACGGCAACCCGGCCATTGGGGCTGTCGATCACCAGGCCGTTGCGCTCGTTCTCGGCGCTTGCCTTGTCGAGTTCCGCATTGAGGAACTTGCCCGGCTTGTGGACAATGGTGGTGATGCGGCCACGCACGGGTGCACGGTTGATATGGCAGGAAAACACGTTCATGAACACGGAAATGCGGGTCATCTCACGGTCGCCGAGGTTGAGCTCGCGCGGCGGCACGGCAGGCCCGACGGCCGATACTATGCCATCGGCCGGGCTGATCACCAGCCGGTCGTCGGTCGGGGTGACGCGCTGCGGATCGCGATAGAAATAGATGCACCAGGCGGTGAGGATGAGGCCGATCCAGAACAGCGGTTCCCAGAAATAACCGAGAACCACGGTCACGCCGGCAAAACCGGCGATGAACGGATAACCTTCCCGATGGATGGGGACCAGAGTGTTGCGGATGGAATCGACAAGGCTCATTGCTTTGTTCCTGACAGCGCCGGGTGTTCGCCGGGCAGCATACACGCCGCGCCGGAATTTCGCGTTACTTATCGGAGATTGGCAGCGGGGGCAAACCTTTCAACCCGGCTTGCACCGGTCATCAGCAGAATTCTTCAGTGGCGGACTTTTGCTGGCTGCGACTTTTCACGGCTCGACGGCGACGTCGAGCGCAGGTTTGCCCCGGACAACCACGCCGAGATCGTCTTCCTCGCGCACCTTGCGCAGGCGTTCTTCGGCCTCGGTTGCCTCGCGCTGGCGGTTCCACATGGAGGCATAGAGGCCATTTTCGGCCAGAAGCGCCGCGTGCCTGCCGCGTTCGGCAATCACGCCATCCTTGAGCACGATGATCTCGTCGGCGCCGATGATCGTCGACAGGCGGTGGGCGATCACCAGCGTGGTGCGGTCGCGGCTGACCAGATCGAGCGACGCCTGGATTTCATGTTCGGTCGCGCTGTCGAGCGCCGAGGTGGCCTCGTCGAGGATCAGGATCGGCGGCGCCTTCAAAATGGTGCGGGCAATGGCAACGCGCTGCTTTTCGCCGCCGGAGAGTTTCAGGCCGCGCTCGCCGACCATGGCATTGTAGCCTTCCGGCAGGCTCTGGATGAAACTGCCGATCTGGGCAAGCTCGGCCGCGTTGCGCACTTCCTCTTCCGTTGCCGTGATGCGACCATAGCGGACGTTGTAGGCGATGGTATCGTTGAACAGCACCGTATCCTGCGGCACCATGCCGATCACCGCGCGCAGGCTTTCCTGCGTCACGTCGCGGATATCCTGGCCGTCAATGCTGATCGAACCGCCCTGGATATCGTAGAAGCGGTAAAGCAGGCGCGACAGGGTGGATTTGCCGGCACCCGACGGACCGACAATGGCGACAGTCTTGCCGGCGGGAACCTCGAAGCTCACCCCCTTGAGGATCGGACGCTTGGGATCGTAGGCGAACTTCACATTGTCAAAGCGCACGGCGCCGCGCTCGATCACCAGCGGCCTGGCATCGGGCTTGTCGGTCACCTCCTGCTCGACATCGAGAAGGTCGAACATCTGTTCGATATCGGTCAGGCCCTGCCGCACTTCGCGGTAGATGAAGCCGATGAAATTGAGCGGAATGGAAAGCTGCATGAGCATGGCATTGATGAAGACGAAATCGCCGAGGGTCTGCGTGCCGGCCAGCACTTCCCTGCCCGACATGATCATCATGACCGCCATGCCGATGCCGAAAATCACCGACTGGCCGAAATTCAGCCAGCCGAGCGACGTCCAGATGCGGGTCGCCGAAATCTCGTAGCGCGCCATGGCCGCATCGAAGCGGCTGGCCTCCATCTGTTCATTGCCGAAATATTTGACCGTCTCGAAGTTCAGGAGCGAGTCGATGGCCTTGGTGTTGGCGTCCGTGTCGGAATCGTTCATGTCGCGGCGGATGCTGATCCGCCAGTCGCTGGCACGGATGGTGAACCAGGTGTAGAGCCAGACCGTCGCCACGACCACGGCGAGATAGGACAGGCCATAGGCAAACGCGAAAATCACGGCGGTCAGCAGGAATTCGATGATCGTCGGCGCGGTGTTGAGGATGGTGAAGCGGACGATGGTTTCAATGCCCTTGGTGCCGCGCTCGATGATGCGCGACAAACCGCCGGTGCGCCGCTCGACATGGAAGCGCAGGGACAGGTTGTGCATGTGCACGAATGTCCGGTAGGCAAGCTTGCGCACGGCATATTGCCCGACACTGGCAAACAGCGCATCGCGCAGCTGGTTCAAGCCTGCCTGAATGATGCGCGCGGCATTGTAGGCGGCCACCAGCATCAGCGGGCCGACGAGAATGAGCGGCAAGAGATCGGACGGCACGAACTTGCCGTTCAAGGCATTGGTTGCCCATTTGAAGAAATAGGGCACCAGAATGAGGATGACCTTGGAAATCAGCAGGTAGAACGAGGCCCAGACGACCCGCATCTTCAGGTCGGGACGTTCATCCGGCCACATATAGGTCCAAAGATTGCGGATGGTCTGCAGCGTTTTGCCAGACTCGGCGGAGACAGTTTTTTCAGCCACGGCTATTCCTTGATGGCCGCAGCGGCTACCCGCGCTGCCGGCACAATGGTATCGGGCGGACAGCAGAGATTGGCCATATCGCCGACAAGGGCGGCGACATCGGCAAAGGCGTCCGGATTGATGCTGTAATGGGAACTCTGACCGGACTGGCGGTAATTCACCAGACCGGCATCGACCAGTATTTTCAGATGCTGCGATACGGTCGACTGCGCCAGATCAAGCGTTGCGACAATATCCTTGCAGCAGGAGGCGTTCAGCCCGGCCAGCTGCCGGACAATGCGCAGGCGCGCGGGATGGGCGAGCGCGGTGAGAATCCGCGCCGTTTCCGCATCTGACATCGCCTGTTGAAATCGGTTGCTGCATTTCATCGTTCATCGGCGATAAACGATATAATTTTCCAATGCAAGGGTTAAAGCGGGTCATCCATGCCATGCGGGTGCGGTTTTGGAGCATATCCAACGCTTAAGCTTCAGAAAAAGCCGTCGAGAAACGCCGCCGTCCGATCCGAGATTCCGACGATCTTGTCGGTTGCCTGGCGGTAGAACTTGAAGTTGAGTTCCGTACCGGGCTCACCATCTTTCCAGTCGGTCAGATGCTTGAGTTCCCGCCTGCCGAGCGGACGCGTGGCACGGGCATTGCGCCGGATCACAACGCTGACACGCGGCGTTTGCCTGATGACGCCGCTCTTCCTGGCGACGGCTTCGGCTGAGATGACGACACCGCGTGCAACAAGCCCCTGCCCGCCCTCGTTCTCGCTGGCGAAGAGAAAGACCGTGTCACCAGCGGCGATATGCTTGCCGCCATACATGGTCTTCTGCGCGGTGAATGCGAACATTTCCGCCTGCGGATCGCGAATCTCGGCTTTGATCGCGAATGCCACCCGTCCGTCCTCCGCTATTGCGGCGCCGGCTTGTCCTTTTCCGGCAATGAAAAGACCTGTCCGGGGAAAATCCTGTTCGGGTTCTGGATCTGCTCCTTGTTGGCCAGATAGATCGTCGTATAGCGCACACCCGCACCATAGGTCCGGCGCGAAATCGTCCACAGATTGTCGCCGCGCCGGATGATGACCGAACCATCGACATTGCGAAGCGGCTTGGCCGTATCGGCGCCCGACGCCTGTTCACTGCCGGCAGCCGGGGCTGCTTCGGTCGAAGCCTGCGGCGTTGCGGCCGGTGCGGGCGTTGCGGATGGTGCGACGGCCGACACGCGCTGGCCTGCCTCGCGCTTGAACGGCACGGCGGCGCGGGCAATGACGGTCACGCCGTCCTTTTCCACCATGTCCGCACGGATGATATAGTCGCCCACGGGCAGGTCGCGGGTTGTCTGCACGAGAAAGTGGCCGTCGGCGCCCGTCTTGGTCGAGCCGATGAGATTGTCATTGGCATAGACCTTGACCGTGTAGCCGGCATCGGCAATGCCGGCGATGAACAGTTTGCTGCCTTCGATCTCCACCGCTTCGACAACGATGCGGGCCTTGGCGACGGGCTGCTTGGCCGGCTTGTCGCCGGTGGGAGCCGCTGCGGCCGCCGGCTGGTTGGAAGCAGCCTGACCTGCCGGAGCTTCCGGCACGGTGATCAGCCGGCTCGGCTGGCCGGATTGTTCGACAAGCGCCAGGACCTGCCCCGATTTGGTTTCGGGGATGGAGACGATGGCGGTTTCCAGCGATGTCATGGCGCTGCCATCGGGTGCCGTCGAGCGCAGGACCAGCTGGTAATCGCCGGGCTTCAGGGGATCATCGAGGACGATGACGAAGTCGCCATTGGGCGAAGCCTTGGTGGTTCCAAGAATATCGCCGCGGGCCAGAAGGTCCACCTTGGCATTGTTGGCAGCCTTGCCCGCCAGAACGATCGTTCCCTTGGGGTCAACGCGCAGCACATCGAAGGTTGGAGCACCCGGCTTGCCCTCGGCCGCTTCAACCTGCGGCGTCGTCGTGCCTGCGGCTGGCGCGGCAGCCGGTGCCGTCGTGTCGGTCGAAGGTGCAGCTTGCGGCTGTTCGGCCGGTTTTGCGGCGGGCGTTTGCGCGGCTGGCGCAGGTGCGTTTCCGCTCGCCGTTACGGCCGACGTATTGGAAGTCGGCTTACCCGGAACAAACCCCAGATAGGCAGCAGCCAGCCCCACGGCGACAACAACGCCAAACCCCAATAGTGCAAACTTGTTCTTGACCATCGATCCCCAACCCTTTTGTTCTTTTGCTCTAGTGGTCCGATTCTGACATTTGCCCCCCATTGATACAAGCCAAATAAGCAAATGTCAGAATCAAAGGACCACTAGCAAGTCTATGATTCTAGTGGAACTTTGAATTTGACATTCGCATGTTGCAGATGATGTCAAACGGAATGCGAATGTCAAATTCGTTCCACTAGCGCCTTTTGTGCTCTGCCACAAGAAAACCGTTTAGATTCAGCCTCATTCTTTGTGATTATTCTACCAGATTCGCAATTCGAGGCTTTTGTCGCATCCGCAGCGGCTTGACGTTTCACCGCACAGAAGGCACCACTTTTCAAATGAGCAAGATTCAATCCATCTGCGTTTACTGCGGCTCGTCTCCGGGCCGCGATCCGATTTACAAACAGAGCGGCAGGATGCTGGGCAAATCCATTGCCGAAAACGGGCTTGAGCTGGTCTACGGCGGCGGCACGAAGGGCATCATGGGCGCCGTTGCCGATGGTGTCATGTCGGCGGGCGGCAAGGTCACCGGCATCATTCCGAAGTTCCTGATGAACAAGGAAGCCACCGAGCATGCGCTCGGCCAGCTGTCGGAACTGGTCGTCACCGAGGACATGCACGAGCGCAAGCACAAGATGTTCGAGCGCTCCGACGCCTTCGTCACCCTGCCCGGCGGCATCGGCACGGTGGAAGAGATCGTCGAGATCATGACCTGGGCGCAGCTCGGGCGCCACCGCAAGCCGATGGTGTTCGCCAACATCAACGGGTTCTGGAATCCGATGCTTGCCCTCATCGATCACATGAAGGCGGAAGGCTTCGTGCATACGTCACATTTGGTCAATCCGCTTGTGGTAGAACGCCCGGAAGATATCGTTCCGGCGATCCTCAAAGCAGCCGCAAGAGGCGACCGGGACGGCGACGAAGCGATCATCGAACGGCTGTAGAAGCAAAGGAGCGGGGATTTCATGGTTCAAACGCTGAGCTTAGATCCCGCCCCCGACGCCAAGCTTCTCCCCCAGGACGACTTTGTCATATCCTACCGGTTCGGCAGCGATGGCGCCTTGCTGTCCGAACCCGCCGCCGTATCGGACAAGGCATGGACCTGGAAAAGTTATGCGCTGGCCGATGCGCGCGCCCGGCGCAGCCTCGAAGCGGACAAGAGCCTGCCGGACAGCGTGCGCGAAGCCTTTCTCTCCTCCGGCGATCAATGCCAGATCAGCTTCGAAGACGGCTGGCTGTTCGGTGAACTGCCGGATCTGCAGCACGAGCACTATGGCGATCCGCGCGAGCTCGGCTATTTCCGCTTTGCCTTCGACAGGAACCTGTTCATCAGCGGCCGCCGGCACCCGCTGCAATCGGTGGATGACGTACGCCAGTCCATCAATCGCGGCAAGATCAGGCCGGCCGCGCCGATCGCACTGTTCAACGCGATATTCCGGCGCTTTCTCGACCTGCTCAAGGCCGAGATCAACCGGCTTTCGGAAACGCTCGATTCCATCGAGGACCACATCGTCAGCGAAAAATGGCAGGGCGAGCGCGAACGGCTGGTGCCTGTGCGCCGCCAGATCGTGGTGTTTCACCGCTATCTCACGGCTGCGACCAGCCTGTTCCGCCATATCGACCATGCGGACCGGCGCGCCCTGCCCGAAGATCTGGACGATCTGATCGAAGGCCTGTCGATCCGCGCGGCAACGCTGCATGCGGAAGGCGAACAGCTGCAGCAGCGCGCAAGGCTGCTGCAGGACGAACTGCTGGCCAAGATGACCGATCAGTCCAACCGTTTTCTCTACGTGCTCTCCGTCATGACCGCCGTGCTGTTGCCGAGCAACGTCATCACCGGGCTGTTCGGCATGAACACGCCGGGCCTGCCCTTCGCCAACAGCGCGCATGGCTTCTGGGTGGTGGCGCTGCTCGCCGTGATCATTTCGGCCATGGTCTACCTGGTCGTCCGCAGGATCGGCGGATCAGGGCGTTAGAGCCTTCGCCTTGCGCGATTCATGCAGCATCGACCAGGTGTAGATCGCCAGCGCCGCCCAGATCAGCGCGAAGGCAATGAACTGGCTGTTGGAGAATGGCTCCTTGAACACGAAGATGGCGCACAGGAACACGATGGTCGGCGCGAGATACTGCATCAGGCCGATGGTGGTATAGCGCAGGAGTTTTGCGCCAAAAGCGTAGAGAATAAGCGGAATGGCCGTGGCCGGACCGGCAAACAGGAGAAGGCCGATATCATGGCTGCCGCCATTGACGAAATGGCTCGTGCCCTGTGCCACGGTCCAGGCAATGAAGCCAAGCGAAGGAATGGACAGGATCAGCACTTCCAGCATGAAGCCTTGCGTCGGGCCGATGGGCAAGGTCTTGCGGAAGAAGCCATAGAAACCGAAGCTGAAGGCGAGAACCAGCGAAATCCACGGCAGGCCGCCGGATGAAATGGTCAGGAGCACAACCGCGCAGGCCGCAAGGCCGACCGCCACCATCTGCGGGCGCGTCAGCTTTTCCGACAGGAAAATACTGCCGAGCACCACGTTCACCAGCGGATTGATGTAATAGCCGAGCGCCGTGTCGATGGCGTGCCCGGCGCCGATGGCCCAGACATAGGTGCCCCAGTTGATGGTGATCAGCGTCGCCGTCAAGGTGGCCATGGCCAGCATGCGCGGCGTTGTCAGCGCGGTTCTCAGATCGTCGAAACGGCCCAGCCACCACAGCACGGCACCGGCAATGGGAACCGACCAGACGATGCGGTGCGCCACCACTTCCAGCGCCGGCATGTAAGCCACGGCTTTCAGATAGAACGGCAGGATGCCCCACAGCAGATAGGCGGAAAGCGCAAAGATAAAGCCTTTCCTGCCGTCGGACATTCCCGGCCCTGCTTCAGCTGCGATTGCTCCAGCCCCAAGGCCGCTTTGATTGATCTGTTCACTCATGCGGCGATGCTCTACGACCACCGGCCGGAAACGTCTATCGAATTCGGCTGATCATCCCATCAACGCCCTTGATGATTTGGAATCAATTTCATCCAAAAATCGAAAAAACCGGCTCACTCGGCAGCGATTTTGCCCGCGAGATCGCGATTTTTCATCAATTTATAGACGATTGAGTCCATCAGCGCCTGAAACGACGCATCGATGATATTGTCGGAAACGCCCACCGTCCACCAGCGCACATTGCTGGAATCCGTCGATTCGACCAGAACCCGGGTGATGGCTTCCGTGCCGCCATTGAGGATACGCACCTTGAAATCCGCCAGCACCAGATCGTCGATCTCGTGCTGGTAGCGCCCCATGTCCTTGCGCAAGGCCAGATCGAGCGCATTGACCGGGCCATGCCCTTCCGCCACGGACATGCGCTGCTCGCCATCAACCTCGACGCGGACCACGGCTTCGGAAACGGTCTTGATATTGCCATTGGCATCGAAGCGGCGTTCGACCATGCAGCGGAAGGATTCGACCTTGAAGAATTCCGGCACCGTACCGAGCGTGCGGCGGGCTAGCAGCTCGAAACTGGCATCGGCGCCCTCATAGGCATAACCTTCAGCCTCGTGCTCCTTGACCAGCGCGATCAGCGTATCGAGGCGCGGATCGTTTTTTGCAACGGGAATGCCGCGCCGCTCCAGCTCATTGATAAAGTTGGATTTTCCACCCTGATCGGACACCATGACCTTGCGGCGGTTACCGACAGTCTCCGGCGGTATGTGTTCGTAGGTCGCGGGTTCCTTGATCAGCGCGGAGGCGTGAATGCCCGCCTTGGTGGCGAAAGCCGAAGCGCCGACAAAGGCGCCCTGCGCATTGGGCGCGCGGTTGAGCAGTTCATCGAAACTGCGCGACAGGCGCGACAGGCCCTTGAGCTTTTCGGCGCTGATGCCGGTTTCGAAGCGGTCCGACCAGGCGGGCTTGAGCGCCAGCGTCGGGATGATCGTGATCAGATTGGCATTACCGCAACGCTCGCCGATGCCATTGAGCGTGCCCTGGATATGACGCACGCCCGCATCGACGGCAGCGAGCGAATTGGCAACCGCCTGCTCTGTGTCGTTGTGGGCATGAATGCCGAGGTGGTCGCCGGGTATGGCTTTGGTGACGGCGCGGACGATCGCGCCAACTTCATTCGGCTGCGTGCCGCCATTGGTATCGCACAGCACCACCCAGCGCGCCCCGGCCTCATAGGCGGTTTTGGCGCAGGCCATGGCATAGTCCGGGTTGGCCTTGTAGCCGTCGAAAAAATGCTCGCAATCAACGATGGCTTCCTTGCCCGCCGCGACCGCCGCCCGGACGGAGGTATCGATGGATTCGAGGTTCTCCTCGTTGGTACAGCCGAGCGCGACACGGACATGGTAGTCCCAGCTCTTGCCGACAAAACAGACGACATCGGCCGAAGAGCGGATCAGCGCCGCCAGCCCCGGATCGTTGGACACGGAGACACCGGCGCGCTTGGTCATGCCGAAAGCGGCAAACTTTGCCCGCTTGGTCCGCTTTTCCGCAAGGAAGGCCGTGTCGGTCGGATTGGCGCCGGGATAGCCGCCCTCGACATAGTCGAGGCCGAACTCATCGAGCATATCGGCAATGACCTTCTTGTCCTCGACCGAAAAATCGATGCCCGGCGTCTGCTGCCCGTCGCGCAACGTCGTGTCGAAGAGATAAACGCGTTCTTTTGTCACTTGCCCGCCTCCCCCAGCGGCCCCAGCGGCCATGCATCCGTATCATGATCGGGATGCTGGTTGGAAACCATTGTTTTCAGGAATTCGATCGATTCCGGATCGCCATCGGACCTGTGGCCTGGCAACCGGCTGAGATCATCGACATAGGGCAGCTTGTCCTCGATACCCCATTGCACAATCGGCGCCAGTTCCTCCGGGTGGTCGAAGGCGCCGATGGCCAGCGCGACGCCGTCGGGCGCCTCGTAGGTCAGGGGCGTGCCGCAAGCGGCGCAGAAGCCGCGCTGGACGTGATTGGACGAGCGGAAGCGTTTTGGCGCGCCGCGCGTCCACTCCAGGTGCGCCGTCCTGGTGGAAACCAGCGGCGCATAGAAATTGCCGAAAGCCTTCTGGCACATGCGGCAATGACAGATGGAGGTATCGGTCAGCGCACCTTCAACGCGGAACCGCACCGCGCCGCACTGACAGCCGCCGCTATAGACGGGCCTGTTATCAAGACTCATGGCTGTCACTCCCCTTCAGCGCAACACGGACAATGTGCTGACACACGCCCTCGATATCCCGCAAGACATCGTCATTCCAGAAACGCAGGACGACCCAGCCATCGGCTTCCAGCCGGTGGGTTCTGCCCAGATCATAGATCAAATGATCATCTTCAGCATGCTGCGCGCCATCAAGCTCAACAATCACACGATGTGAAGGACAAGCAAAATCAACGATGTAACCGGCAACGGGCATCTGCCTTTTAAAGCTTAGCCCCATCAGCCGGTGCGCACGAACCGCATTCCAGAGCTTCAGTTCCGCATCCGTCAATGCCCGGCGCATTGCCTTGGCATTGCTCCGAATTTTGCGGGGAACAGGTGTATGTGACGGCATGGTACTCACCCCCCTCTGTCCTGCCGGACATCTCCCCCACAAGGGGGGAGATCACATCGACATCGGTGTTTACCCACAATGTTCAAACTCTCAGATTGTACGACGGCAGCCATGAAAGCTGATCTCCCCCCTTTTGGGGGAGATGTCCGGCAGGACAGAGGGGGGTGAAACAGCGCCAATGTCACCGCTTCACCTCCCAGGTTGTCACGCGCTCACCGGTCTGCGGGTCCTTGCCGTCCTTCAGCTGAATGCCCTGTTCCAACAGCTCATTGCGGATGCGATCAGCCTCGGCAAAGCTTTTCGCCGCAAGCAGAGACAACCGCTCGTTGATCTTGGCATCGAGCTCCACCTTGAAAGCGTCGGACAGGCTGGCGGCCGTTTGTCCCGCCACATCAACACCGAGCAGGGCAAATGCCGCGTGGTAATCCGACGGGCTGACCGAGCCGGACTTGCGGATCGATGCCAGCCAGTTGATCAGGCTTGGCGTCGCCAGATCGTCCGACAGGATGGTGATCGCATCATCCGGGATCGTGCCGACAGGCGCATCGCCGACATATTCGCGCGCCTTGAGCAGGATGTTCTCCGCTTCCTCAAGCCGCTTGACGGTGAAATCAATAGGCTCGCGGTAATTGGTCATCAGCATGGCCAGACGCAGCACCGCGCCCGGCCACTTGCGCTCACCAAAGACTGTCGTTTGCAGCAGCTCGTTGATCGTGAAGAAATTACCGGCGCTCTTGGCCATTTTCTGGCCTTCGACCTGCAGGAAACCGTTGTGCATCCAGATATTGGCCATGCGCTCGGTCCCCAGCGCGCAGCACGACTGGGCGATCTCGTTCTCATGGTGCGGGAACACCAGATCGATGCCGCCGGCATGGATATCAAAGACGTTCTTCATCGGATCGTCGCAGGCAAGCCCGCCGCCGAAGGGCTCGAGCAGCTTGGCCATCGCCATGGCGGAGCACTCGATGTGCCAGCCGGGGCGGCCAAGCCCTTCGATGCCCGCCGGCGACGGCCAGCCCGGTTCATCCACCTTCGACGGCTTCCACAGGACAAAGTCCATCTCGTCGCGCTTGTAGGACGCCACGTCAACGCGGGCGCCGGCGAGCATGTCATCGGACGAGCGGCGGGCGAGCAGCCCGTAGCGCGGGCCCTTGCGGGCATTCATCGCGGAGGGCGAAAACAGCACATGGCCGTCGGCAACGTAGGCGACGCCCCGCTCGACGAGCCGGTCGATCATTGCGACCATTTCCCGGATGTAATCCGTGGCGCGCGGCTGGTCCGACGGCTCGAGATTGCCCAGCGCCTTCACATCGGCCTGAAACTGCGCATTGGTCTTGTCGGTGACAATCCGGATCGCCTCGTTGAGCGGCAGGCCGGGATAATCGCGCGCCGCACGGGCGTTGATCTTGTCATCCACGTCGGTGATGTTGCGCACATAGGTCACCTGCGCCTCGCCATGGAGATGACGCAGCAGCCGGAACAGAACGTCAAAGACGATCACCGGGCGGGCATTGCCGATATGGGCATAGTCGTAGACGGTCGGACCGCAGACATACATGCGCACGTTTTTCGGATCGATCGGCACGAAGTCTTCCTTCGTGCGGGTGAGCGTGTTGTAGAGGCTCAGGGTCTGCGGCATGTCTTTGATCTCAAATTCGGGTTGCAACGGTAAAAACGCATATCACGGCGCTGGTCTGGCGACCGGTGCGTTTCACATCTTTGGAGCGAATTTTGAGACGAAAACGGCCGGGGCCAGCGAAGCGCTAGCTGATAATAATCCGACAGGTAATAATCGTTACGGACGACGTTTTCATGATTGCATTTATGATTGAGCCGGGGCGCAAGGTCAAGCGCAACTTGCCAGCGGCCGGGTGTGGCAAATTTATCGGGTTTGAACTGGTTAATTCAAATTAACCGGAAAGCCCAAAATCCTCCCGGAATGTGCCTTTTTTCCGGCGGAATTGACCGGGATTCCTGCACCCCAGAACAGAGGGGAATTGTCCCCGCGACACAGGACCGGACCCATGACCAACACTTCCGTAGCGGCCAAAGCCCGCGACACCGTTTTCGCCGATCATCTGGCCGCACAATACCGTGCGATTGGCCCGGCTGCCGTTCAGGCCGCCGTTTTGACCAAGCCGCGCCAGCGGCCGCTGCTGATCGTTTCAACCGTGCAGGAAACGGACTAACAGACTGAGGGCGATCCCGGCCATGACAAGGCCGATCAGGACGTCCAGGACACGCCATGCGGCCGGCTTGGCAAAAACCGGCTGCAGCAGTCTAGCGCCATAGCCGAGACCAAAAAACCAGACGAACGAGGCGACCGCAGCTCCGGCGCCATAGGCCGCGCGGTTGGCGCCTTCAAAACGCGCCGACAGGCCGCCCAGCAGAACCACCGTATCCAGATAGACATGCGGATTGAGGAAGGTCAGCGCCAGAACCGTGGCAATGGCCGCCTGCAGCGAGCCCCCGCCCGAGCGCGCCGCCTGCATGGCCTCCGGCTTGAGCGCCCGGCGAAACGCCACCGATGCATACCAGAACAGGAACGCCGCGCCGCCAAGCGTGACCATAGAAATCAGCTTGGGGGACTGGGCAATCAGCGTGCCGAGACCGGCAACACCGGCGGTGATCAGCAGCGCATCGGACAGCGCACAGATCAGGGACAGGATGAAAACATGCTCCTGCAAAAGCCCCTGGCGCAGAATGAAGGCATTCTGCGCGCCGATGGCGATGATCAACGAGGCACCGAGAAGGAAACCGGACAAAGCGGCGGAAAACATGGGAAAATCCTGAAATCTGAATGGGAGGCTCGGATGGACGGTCAGAACAGCTTCATCTGATCGTCGGACTCGGGCGGCTTCTGCCGCAGCGGTTTTTTGACCTCAAAAGCCCCTTCGACCACCCGTTCCTGAATGTCCGGGCCCATATTGGCAACCTTGTTGACCTTGTCGGACACCGGTATCGCCTCGAAAAAGTCCGGCTGGGCCGGTTTCAGCAGATCGGCGACATGGCGCGGCTCCTGGGTCTTGCAGTCGAGCCAGCGGCTGAAATCCTTGGGTTCGATGACGACGGGCATGCGGTCATGGATGGGGCGCAGCGTTTCATTGGCGCTGGTGGTCAGGATCGCGCCCGTGTCCATTTCCGAGCCTTCCGCATTGGCCCATGGCTCATACAGGCCGGCAAAGGCGATGACGCCGCCGTGTTTCGGACGGATCCAGAAGGCCTGCGACTTGTTCTTGCCGTCGCGGCGCCATTCGTAAAAGCCCGAAGCGGGAATGAGCGCACGGCGATGCCGCATGGCTGTTTTGAACGATGCCTTGTCGATGGCGGTTTCCGAACGGGCATTGATCATCAGCGGATAATCGGCGGTGTCCTTGACCCAGCCGGGAATGAACCCCCAGCGCACCAGCAGCGCCCGCCGGTCGGGGCGGTTGCTGCCGGGCGGCGGCGTTTCGCCCGAGACGATCATCAGCACCGGCTGTGTCGGCGCGATATTGTAGCGGGCCGGAAAGGCTTCGACATCCATCAGCCCCATCAGGGCTTCGATCTCTTCCGGGGTTCCGAGGAGGGCAAAACGTCCGCACATGCAATGAGAGCCTATTTGAATTGGAGTGGCGATCATCCGGTTTTTCGATGCCGGGTCAAGGTGGAGTTTGCGGGATGTTGCACGATGCTCTTGTCAAAGCCCCAGCCGCGACATACCCCTGACATATGGCACAGATTCCGCTTTCCCCCGATGTTGACGGCGTTTCAGCCGTCTGTATCCGCAACGAGGCTTTCCTCCTGGTGGAGCGCGGGCGCGAACCCGCCAAGGGCTGGCTGGCCTTCCCCGGCGGGCGGCGCGAAGAGGGAGAAGCGCCTGATACCGCCGCCATCCGCGAACTGTTCGAAGAAACCGGCATCCGCGCGACGGAGGTGTCCTATCTCGACACGGTTGTCTTCGATTATTCGACCCCGGAATTCCCCGCCCCCCGGCCCTATCGCCTCGCGGTTTTCCTGGCGCATGATCCCCGGGGCGAGGCCATTGCCGCCGACGACGCGGCGGCGGTCCACTGGCTGAAAGTCGAGGAAATGGCCGGCTTCGATGTCACCGCCAGCGTGCTCGACATGGCCCACGCTCTGGCGCGAACCTTCAAAAGTTGAGGGTATTGCCGCATTGCGCCTTGAAGACGCCTTGCTTTCCGGCCACAACCGTCTGCAGGGGATTCCACCGCCACAGGGTCAAGACGTGCGCCGCAGAGCATTGATATCAGCATTTCTGTTGGCGATCGTCAGCGCGGGTCCCGCCCACGCGGTGGACCCGTTGTATGAAACAAAGCTGATCCGGCTGGCGGAAATTCTCGGCTCCATTCATTCGCTGCGCAACATCTGCGGCGAAAAAAGCAGCCAGTGGCGCGACCGGATGGATTCGCTGCTGGCGGCGGAGAATCCGGACCCTGCCCGCCGGGCACGGCTGGTGGCCAGTTTCAACCGCGGCTACCGGACGTTTACCGAGACCTATACGGCGTGCACGAGCCAGGCGATTGCGGCGATTGACCGCTACCAGACCGAAGGAGAAAGGCTTTCTTCGGAGATCATATCGGGCTATGGAAATTAACCAGGCTTTAACTGTTGAAGCCAAAGGACCGCATTTTAAGCAAAACGTATGGTATTGTTTAGCGGCAGTTTAAGAATTGGCTTCGGCCAAGGATGGTATAATCATGAACATGACATCGGCGGACCTCGATAAGTTGGTTGCAGAAGAAAAAAAGCTGGTTGCGATCGAATATCAGAATGAAGTCTGGGCAGATGGCACTCTTGAAGGTATCGAGCCCGAGATCATGGCCGAAGCTGCATTTGCGACCGCGCTGACCGAATTGATCAGGGATAACGGCGAAGTGTCCGCGCTGGCCTTGCTCGAGGTGCTGCGCGAACGTATTTCTGCGGGTGAATTCTCTTCGAATCGCGTCCTGCAATAATTCAACGACCGGGTGATCCTGCATGCTCGACAAGCTCGCTTCCGCTTCCGTGATCGCCAGAACAGGTTTTCTAGCGGCAGTCCTTTGCGCCTGCGCTGTTCCTGCCTATGCCGCTGCACTGGACAAGCCCGTGCAGCTGGCGCTCAGCGAGATCAAGAAGGAAGAATTGCCGAAGGCCGCTGAAACGGCTCCGGCAAAGCCGGACGAGAAGGCACCGGCCGCTCCGCCTGCCGCTTCCGAAACCAAACCCGCCACGACAACACCGGAAAAGCCGGCCGCCCCTGCCGCAGCGCAGGAAAAGAAGGCGCCCGAGGCACCCGCTGCCAAGGAAAACGATGCGGCTGGTGCGCCGCGCAGCAATCCGGCCCTGCCGAACGTGCCGGAAGGCTCCCCGCCGCCGCACGTGGAATACGACGTCACCAAACTGCCCTTCCCGGTGCAGAAAATGCGCGAGCTTATCATTGCCGCAGCCAAGACCGGTTCGCTGGAATCCCTGCGGCCGCTGATCGGCTCGGGCGACGACATGACGATGCTGTCGCTCGCCGATACCGACGGCGACCCGATTGCCTATCTGAAGAGCCTTGCCGGCGACACGGATGGGCAGGAAATCCTCGCCATCGCCATCGATATCCTCAATTCAGGCTACGTCCATCTGGATGCCGGAACGCCTGATGAGCTCTACGTCTGGCCGTATTTCTTCGCCTACCCGCTCGACAAGCTCGATGCCAAGCAGCGCGTGGAGCTCTTCCAGATCGTCACCGCCGGGGATTATGACGAGATGAAGCAGTTCGGCACCTATGTGTTCTACCGCCTCGGCATTACGCCGAAGGGCCGCTGGCGCTTCTTCGTCAACGGCGACTAAACCGGACCATTGGCGAAATAGCGCGTGGGCGTGACCCCGAACACGCGCCGGAACATGGCAATGAATGCGCTGATATTGTTGTAACCGACATCAAGCGCGACTGATGTGACCGCCTGCCCCGCTGCCAGCAATTCCAGTGCCCGCATCAGCCGGGCGCGCTGGCGCCATTCGGTAAAGGTGAAACCCGTTTCAACCACGAATTTGCGCGTCATCGTCCGGGCGGGAATACCCGCCCAGTCGGCCCAATCCTCGGCTTTTCGCTCGTCGAGCAGATTGCCGGTAAAGGCATGGGCGATACGCACCAGCCGCGCATCCGCCGGCATCGGCAGCCCGAGATCCTCATGCGGCAGGCTGGCGATCTCATCGAGAATGACGCGCGCAATCCGCTCCTGTCCCTGATCAAGCACCTCGCCCTTCCAGCCAGCCGCCCGACTGACCGCCTCGCGCAGCAGTCCGGAACTGCGCAGGGTGCAGGGAATGGCGGGGAGCATCGCGCATTCCGGCTCCGCCACGTAGACACTCCAGCCGAAATAGGCCCCATGCGACTGCAGCGAATGCTTGTGATGCGGCGGTATCCACACCGCGTGGATGGCGGGAACGACCCATTGCCCCGCTTCCGTTCCAATCGTCAACAGACCGGTGCTCGCCCCCAGCAACTGGCCACGCGCATGGGCGTGGACAGCAACGAACCGTGGAACACTCCTCTCCTGCTTGCCCGCAATGATGATCGGGCCATCGGACGACATGGCTTGTTCCGGGGTGATGAAATAGCTCATTTTGGCCTCAACGCCGTATTCATTGGCACGGATACGATAGCAGCGCCAATGTGTCGTGGCTAGTTTGCGCGCATGATTTTTTGCCAAGGAGACGACGATGCGTGCCCAGGACATTTTGCCCGACAATATCAACCAGGTAGAGGTCAACGACGTTGCCGTGCGCAAGGGGACGGTCGGCGCCTTCCTCATCAACGCACGGCTCTGGCTGAAACCTGGCGCAACCGCCGAGGAGCGGGAGGTGACCGAACAGGACATTCTCGATGCGCTGCCCGCACTGGTTGCATTGGGTCTGTTTGACTTCTTATCGATCCGCGATCCCAAACTCAGGGAATTCGTCGCCATGCACCTGTAGGAGACAACGATGCTCATTGATCTCAAGGAATTTCCGCTTGTCTATCTGCGTGCCGACCAGGACAGCAGCGCAAGCACCGCATCCTTGTGCCGCAGGCTTTTCCGCTCGGCTGAAAAACAATCCGAAAAATTTGCGGGGCATGTCACATCCGGCCTTTCCATCTCGTCTTGTCTGCAGGCAACGCAATGCCGGACAAGGAGATGACTGATGAAAGCCCGATTGATTCCCTATAGCTACGCCATCATGAAGCCAATGCTTGACATGGAGGACGCCGTTGTCAAAAGCGGCCTCGAACACAGCCTGATCGAACTGGTCAAGATGCGCGCCTCGCAGGTCAATGGCTGCGCCTACTGCCTCGACATGCATTCGAAGGATGCGATCAAGCATGGTGAGACGGTGCAGCGCCTCGTGCTGCTTGATGCCTGGCGGGAATCGCCGCTTTATAGCGACCGTGAGCGCGCCGCGCTCGGTTGGACCGAGGCACTGACACTGGTTGCGCAAACCCATGCGGACGACCGCGACTTTGAGCCCCTCAAGGCGCAGTTCACCGAAGAGGAGATCGTCAAACTGACCATGCTGATCGTGACCATCAACGCCTGGAACCGGATTTCCATCGGCTTCCGCTCCGTCCATCCGGCAGACAAAGCCCGTGCAGCCTGACGCAACGGAAACATTCAACCGCCTCCGGCCCCGGCTGATCCGCATTGCCTACCGCATGCTTGGTTCAGTCGCGGAGGCGGAAGACATCGTGCAGGAAGGTTTCATCCGCTGGCACCAGGCCGACCGGTCGCAGGTGCGCAGCGCGGAAGCCTTCCTTGTGCGCACCATATCGCGGCTTTGCCTCGATCATCTGAAATCGGCGCGCGTGCGGCGGGAGACCTATGTGGGAAGCTGGCTGCCCGAGCCGATCTTCGACCCCAGCGAGGAGGAAACCGACAATGATATCACCCTCACCCTGATGATGGCGCTGGAACGGCTGTCGCCGCTCGAACGCGCGGCCTTCCTGCTGCATGATGTGTTCGGCCAGGATTTCAATCAGGTATCGGAAGCCATCGGCCGCGATCCGGCAACCTGCCGCCAGCTTGCCAGCCGCGCCCGTACCCATGTGCAGCAGGCAAAACCGCGTTTTCCCGTGTCCGACACGCATGGCAGGACTATTGCGACGGCCTTCTTCAATGCTTCGCGCAGCGGCGACATGCAGGCCCTGCAGGCGCTGCTCGCCGAGGATGTCACGCTCTACACCGATGGCGGCGGCATTCGTCCTTCGGCGATCAATCCCGTCTATACACAGGACAAGGTGTCGCGTTTCTTTGCCGGTATTGCGCGCCACGCCGAATACCGCAAACCGCCACTGTTGCGTCAGGGGCTGATCGATGGCCTTCCCGGCTATGTCACCCGCGAAGCCGACGGCCTGCTCCAGACCACCGCCCTCGCAATCGAGGACGGAAAGATCAAGGCGATCTACATCGTGCGCAACCCGGAGAAGCTGGGCCGTATCGCCGTCGCCAATTGATCTGCGGCAGCAGGGGCGATCCCCTGCGCGCCTTATCGCGCGGTTTTCAACGCGCTGTCGATGATCGCCGACATCTGGGCCACCGAAAGCGCGCCGACATATTTCCTGCCGTTGACGAAGAATGTCGGCGTGCCGGTGACGCCGAACTCCTTCAGTGCACGTTCCCGGACGGCGTTCACCTTGTTAAGGAGTGCCTGGTCGGCCAGGCAGGATTTGAATTCCTGTTCCGACAGCCCCGCCAGCTTGGACGTCTGCTGCAGATAGCCCATGATATCCCTGGTCTCGATCCACTGCCGCTGATGCCCGAACAGCGTTTCGATGAAGGGATAATAGCGCTCCTTGGTCACGCAGCGCGCCAGCATGAAAATGCCCGTGGAGCGCGGCTCCAGCGGCAATTCGCGAAAGATGAGCTTCGCCTTGCCGGTGCTGATGTATTTCTGTTTGATGACGGGCAGCGTCTGCGCGGTGAAATCCGCGCAATGCGAGCAGGCCATGGAAGCGTATTCAACGATGGTCACGGGCGCATCGACATTGCCGAGGATCATGTCGTCCAGCGGCCCCGACTGCATGAGTTTCGCCACATCCACCGTGCCGACGGGTTCCGGCACGGCTTCACCGGCAGCCATCGCCGGGATAACCATGGAAATGGCGGCGGCAGCAGACATCAGCAAGGTATCACGGCGGTTTGGCATTGGAATTCTCTCTCAATCAGCATTTAAAGCAGGCACCTGTCTACATCAGCATCCGTGACTTTTTCATGGAGTATCGTTTGCCGGAGCAAATACCCGTTGATCATTTGCGAGTTGACCGGCCGGAAAGCTGCGCTCACCATGGGGTTCACCTCTCACCCCACGGAATCATCCCATGCCAGAATTCACGATGTATCAGGTCGATGCCTTCACCAGCGCGCTTTTCCGCGGCAATCCGGCCGCTGTTCTGGTGCTGGACGACTGGCTGCCCGAGGCAATCATGCAGAACATTGCCGCCGAGAACAATCTGGCGGAGACGGCATTCGTGCGGCCCAACGGCAGGGGATGGGACCTGCGCTGGTTCACCCCGGTGCACGAGGCGCCGTTCTGCGGCCACGCCACGCTGGCAACCTCGCACGTGCTCGCGCATGAGCTGGGCATTGACGGCCAGCTGGTGTTTGAGACGCAGGTCGGCACATTGCGCGTCGATCGCAGCAATGACGGCTACCAGCTTGATTTTCCGAGTTTTCCGCCTGAGATCCTGACCGAAATTCCAGCGCCGTTGAGGGCCATCTCCGGCACGGGCGAGGTCAAGGCTTTCCGCAATTTCGAGAATATGTTCGTCGAGCTTGCCGATGAACAGGCGGTTCTGGATTTCGTGCCCGATCTGCCCGCAATCCTGAAACTCGATCCCTTAAGCCTTGTGATCACGGCAAAGGGAGATATGCACGATTTCGTCTCGCGCTACTTTGCGCCGCTCGCCGGCATTCCGGAAGATCCGGTCACAGGCTCCATTCACGCGACGCTGGTGCCCTACTGGGCGCAGAAGCTGGGCAAGCCGAACCTTTCCGCCTTCCAGCGCTCCAGCCGCGGCGGGCACCTCCTGTGCGAGCTGAAAGGCGACCGCGTTCTCATTTCAGGATCGGCGGTCACCTTCATGAAGGCACAGATTTACCTGCCCTGACCGAGCGCCTCGCCAAACAGTACCGGCTCGCCCTGCGACGGCGTGACGATTTCGCCGTCCCACATGACCTTGATGCCGCGCACGATGGTGCCGACAGGCCAGCCGGTGACGATCCTGCCGTCATAGGGTGTCCAGCCGGCTTTGGAGCCGACCTGCGCATTGGTGATGGTTTCGCGCCGCTTCATGTCGACGACGGTCAGATCCGCGTCATAACCGACGGCGATGCGGCCCTTGCGCGCCATGCCGAAGAGGCGGTTGGGGCCGTGCGAGCTCAGGTCGACAAAGCGTTCAATCGACAGGCGCCCGGCATTGACATGATCCAGCATGATCGGCACCAGCGTCTGCACGCCGGTCATGCCCGACGGCGATGCCGGATAGGGTTTTGACTTTTCTTCCAGCGTGTGCGGCGCATGGTCGGAACCGAGCACGTCGACAATGCCCTGCCCGATACCCTTCCAGATGCCGTCGCGGTGGCGCGCATCGCGCACCGGCGGGTTCATCTGGATGAGCGTTCCCAGCGTGGCATACTGGCTGGCATCGAGGGTCAGATGGTGCGGGGTGGCCTCACAGCTGGCCACATCCCTGTGCCCGGCGAGGAAATCGATTTCTTCCGCCGTGGAAATATGCAGGACATGGATGCGCGCGCCGGTTTGGCGGGCGATGCGCACAAGCCGCTCGGTGCACTGGAGCGCGGCGATTTCATCGCGCCACACCGGGTGCGAGGCGGGATCGCCGGCAATGCGATAGCTCTCGCGTTCGCGCAGGCGGAACTCGTCCTCGGAGTGGAAGGCGGCGCGGCGGCGGGTGTTGCGCAGAATGGAAGCCACGCCTTCGTCATCCTCGACCAGAAGATCGCCGGTGGACGAACCCATGAACACCTTGATGCCCGCGGCGCCGGGCAGACGTTCCAGTTCGGCCACGTCTTTCGCATTGTCGCGCGTGCCGCCAACCCAGAAGGCGAAATCGCAATGCATGCGGTGATTGCCGCGCCGCACCTTGTCTTCCAGCGTTTCCGCCGAAGTGGTCAGAGGCTTGGTATTGGGCATTTCGAAGACGGCAGTGACACCGCCGAGGACGGCCGAGCGCGAACCGCTTTCCAGATCTTCCTTGTGCTCGAGGCCGGGTTCGCGGAAATGCACCTGGCTGTCGACAACGCCGGGCAGAATGTGCAGGCCGGTCGCATCGATCACCTCGCCGGCAGAGGCACTGCCGAGATTGCCGATGGCGGCAATGCGGCCATCGGTGATGCCGATGTCGCGCAATCCGACACCATCCTGATTGACAACCATTCCGCTTCTGAAAATCGTATCGAACGTCTGAGCCATCTGCTTTCCATTCCTGCCTTGCGAACCCTTCCCTTGCGGCTTACGTAACGGGGACAGCAAAGGCAAGGGTGATATGATGCCATCGGCAAACTTAAGCGGCAGAGCGATTCTCGACATAACCGGAGACGATGCGGAAAAGTTCCTGCAGAACCTGATCACCACCGATCTCGACACCCTCAGTAAAGGCGATCTCAAACCCGGCGCGCTGCTGAGCCCGCAGGGCAAAATCCTGTTCGAGTTCCTTGTCTCGCGGTCAGCGGAAGGTCTCGTACTCGATACGCTGCACACCTCGGTCGCCGATCTCCAGAAAAGGCTGACGCTCTACAAGCTGCGTGCCAAGGCGCAAATTACCCTGCGGCCTGAATCGGTTATCCGGGTTTCATGGCAAAATGAGTCAGGCACTTCAGGTGATGATTCAAGCCAGCACGACCGCCGCTTTCCCGATGCCTTGAATGTCCGCCGCCAGTATGGCGGGGAAACCGCGCCGACGGCGGATGAATCGCAATGGATGGCGCTGCGCATTGCCCACGGCGTGGCGGAAGCACCCTTTGACTATGCGCTTGGCGATGCGTTCCCGCATGATGTCAATCTCGACCAGACCTCCGGTGTGTCCTTCAAGAAAGGCTGCTTCATCGGCCAGGAGGTGGTCTCGCGCATGCAGCACCGCGGCACGGCGCGCCGACGCATTCTCATTGCCTCGGGCGATGCCGCCCTGCCTGAAACGGGTACGGCCATCACTGCGAACGGGCGCGAGCTCGGCACGCTCGGCAGCGTCGTCGGCAATGCCGGGCTGGCGCTGGTGCGCATCGACCGTGTCAAGGACGCCATGGATGCGGGCACGCCGATCCTGTCAGGAGATGCGGTTCTTACCCTTGCCATTCCGCCCGAACACCGCTTTACATTTCCCGTGACGACCGAAGGGGCCTGAGCGGGAGAATCCATGCCGAAACCGGCAGCAGCCAAAACCAAGCAGACCAACGAAACGCGGGCTTGGCAGCGCATGCTGTCCGGCCGCAGGCTGGATCTGCTTGACCCCTCGCCGCTCGACATTGAAATCGAGGATATTGCACAGGGTCTGTCACGTGTGGCGCGCTGGAACGGCCAGACCGTCGGCGACCATGCCTATTCGGTGGCGCAGCATTCCCTGCTGGTCGAGCACATCTTCGGCCTGATCGTTCCCGACGCCAGCACCGAGCACCGGCTGGCGGCACTTTTGCACGATGCACCGGAATATGTGATCGGCGACATGATCTCACCGTTCAAGGCGGTGGTGGGCGGCGATTACAAGAGCGTCGAGCTGCGCCTGCAGCAGGCCATCCACCTGCGCTTTTCCCTGCCGCCAAGCATATCGCAAAGTCTGCGCGGCCTGATCAAACGCGCCGATGCCGTCGCCGCCTATTTCGAGGCGACGCGGCTTGCCGGTTTTGCCGAGAAGGAGGCCGTGCGTTTCTTCGGGCGGCCGCGCGGAATCGACCCGCAATGTCTCGACTTGACGGCCATGGCCACCCAGAATGCGCAGAATGCCTTTTTGCAGCGTTTTGCTGTATTGGAATCACATCGCGCCAGCAAGACATAGAGGCCAGCCATGCCGCATATCATCGTCACTCCCCTTTCCCGGCTTGCCGAAACGGCAACACGGTCCGGCGCACGGGACATGGTGACCCTGATCAACATGGGCACCCCGGTTGAACGGCCCGCTGAAATCGCCGAAGCACGCCACCTGTTTCTCGGCTTCAACGATATTGTCGAACCGGCTGACGGCATGACGCCGCCGGGTGCCGAGCACGTGCATAGCCTGATCGCCTTCGGCCAGAACTGGGATCGCCAGACACCGCTGCTCGTGCATTGCTATGCGGGTATCTCGCGCTCAACGGCCGGGGCCTATATCACCGCGCTGGCGCTCAACCCCGCGCTTGACGAGGTCTGGCTCGCCCAGACCCTGCGCCGGAACGCGCCTTCCGCCACGCCCAACAGCAGGCTGGTTGCCCTCGGCGACGACATCCTTGGCCGCAAGGGGCGCATGGTCGATGCGATCAAGGCGATCGGGCGCGGCGAGGACGCATTTGAAGGCACCCCCTTCATCCTGCCGCTCGCGGTCCAGCCATGACAACCACCGGTGCGCCCAACGCCGTCGAAATCAACCTGAGCGCCGCCATCGCCGCGGTTGCTGACAACGATCCGCTGATCCTGACGACACCGGCCAGCGACGATGCGCAGCGCGACGAGCTGCCGTTCGGACCGTTCAATCCGCTGGCCCACCGCACATTCGAGACAGGCCTGCGCGAATGGGTGGCGGAGCAGACCCCCTTGCGCCTCGGCTATGTCGAGCAGCTCTACACATTCGGCGACCGCGGGCGGCACAAGACGGCCGAGGACCGTGACCTGCACATCGTCTCCGTCGGTTATCTCGCACTGACCCGGATCACCGATGACAACCGGGAAGCCCTGCGCAAATCCGGCGCACGCTGGCGCAGCTGGTATTCGTTCCTGCCGTGGGAGGACTGGCGCGGCGGCAAGCCCGCCATGATCGATGACACCATTCGCCCGGCGCTGTGCCAGTGGGCCGAACAGGGCAACTCGCATGCGCGCCTGAGCCGGTTCCGGTTGGCCTTCGGCGACGAGGGCATCGCCTGGGACGAGGAACGCGTGCTGGAGCGCTATGAACTGCTCTACGAGGCGGGTCTCGTCACCGAGGCCGTGCGCGACGGGCGCGCCGACCCGCCTGCCCTGACAGGCAATCTCGGCCTGCCCATGAGTTTCGATCACCGCCGCATTCTGGCGACGGCGATTTCACGCCTGCGCGCCAAGCTGAAGTACCGGCCCGTGGTTTTCGAGCTGATGCCGCCGACCTTCACGCTCACCGCCCTGCAGGAAACCGTGGAGGCCATTTCCGGCCGCCACCTGCACAAGCAGAATTTCCGCCGTCTGGTGGAAGGGACGGAACTGGTCGAGCCGACCGGGGCCGAACAGACACAGGCGCGCGGCCGCCCCGCTGCGCTTTACCGGTTCCGGCACAATGTGCTGGAGGAGCGCAGCGTCGCGGGCCTGCGGGTCGGCGGGCGCGGATAGGGAGGGGATATGACCGACAAACCCAGTGCCGTGAACGCCGAAGGCATTTCGGAACCGTTCGCCGTGGAAAGCGTGCCGTGGCAGGACTGGTCGGAAGGCAGCCGTTACGGCTCGCGTTTCCGCTATCTCTCTGCCTTCGGCGGTGCCAGCCATGTCGGCGTTGCGATGGAGGAGCTGGCGCCTGGCATGGAGTCCAGCCTCAACCATTATCACATGCTGGAGGAGGAACAGGCGCTGATCGTGGCGGGTGAAATGACCCTGAAGCTCGGCGGCAAGACCTATCGGGTCAAAACCGGCGATTACGTCTGTTTTCCCGCCGGCCAGAAGGCCGGGCATTCCTTCTACAACCACAGCAACGAGCCTTGCCGCTTCCTCATCATCGGCGAGAAGAACCCGCATGACGTCATCGTCTATCCGGAAACCGGCCGGGTCAGCGTCCGCCTGACCGGCGAAGGCTATGACAAGTCGGCCACGATGGAATATTGGCAGGGCGCGGATATGGAGCGGAAGGGGTAAGCGCCAGCGTCATATCCTACCAACGTAGAATTGACTGATTGGCTCGATCCAGACAGACTTTCAAAGGTTAAAGATACCTAAGGAGCTTTGATCGACACCGTGCCTCATCCAAATCGTTGCCCGTTTCATCCCGGCACGCTGCTTGATGACATCATTCCGGCAACCGGAAAGACCAAGGCGGAGATTGCCCGGCTTCTGGGAATATCGCGCCAACATTTCTATGACATTATCGATGGGCGCAAGCCGGTGTCCCCTGCCGTGGCGGCGCGCCTTGGCAAGGCTTTCGGCGATGGTGCAGCGGTATGGCTGCGGATGCAGGCAGCATATGACGCCTGGCATGCGGAGCGCGAAGTTGACGTCAGCAAAATTCCGACGATCCGCGCTGCATAACCTTACTTCAGGAGATATACGTTCTCATCACCTGGAAATGCCCGTGAGCGGACATCATCCGCATAGGCCTTTACCGCCGCGTCGATGCCGGCGCCGACCGTACCGTAAACTTTGACGAATTTGGGCGGCTTGGGGTTGTAACCCAGCATGTCTTCCAGCACGAGAATCTGCCCGTCGCATTCTTTCGACCCGCCGATGCCGATGGTCGGAATGGGGATTTCCCGGGAAATCTCGGCGGCGAGCGGCTCGACGATGCCTTCGAGCACCACCGAAAACGCACCGGCATCGCTGACCGCCTTGGCATCCGCCTTGATCAGCGGCCACAGCGCCGTGTCGCGCCCTTGCGTCTTGAAGCCGCCGAGCGTGTTGATCGACTGCGGCGTCAGGCCGATATGCGCCATCACCGGAATGCCGCGTTCGGTGAGAAAACGGATGGTCTCGGCCATGCGAACGCCGCCTTCGATCTTGATGGCGCCGCAGCCGGTTTCCTGCATCACCCGTGCCGCATTGCGGAACGCCGCAGCGGGGCTTTCCTCGTAACTGCCGAAGGGCATGTCGACGACGACCATGCCGCGTTTTGAGCCACGCACGACAGCCTTGCCGTGCATGATCATCATGTCGAGCGACACGCCGAGCGTGGAGTCCATAGCGTAGAGCACCATGCCGAGACTGTCGCCGACGAGGAGAATATCGGCGTGATTGTCGACGATGCGGGCCGTGTTGGCGTGATAGGAGGTCAGCGCCACGATGGGTTCGCCGCCCTTGCGTGCACGGATTTCCGGCGCCGTAACCCGGCGAATGACGATTTCCTGGCTCATCTGGATGCGCTCCCCTCGCGTTGTTGTCAGCCGATCACGCGCTGGTCGATCAGCCGCACCTTGCCGAAGCGCACCGTGAGCAGGATGACCACGGGCTGTTTGAATTTACCCGAGACAGGATCGAGCGTCTGGGCGTCGCGGATATCGACAGCTTCGACGTCGCCCTGCTTTTCCGTTTCCAGCATCGTGCGCACCGCATTGCGGATGGCCGCCACCGAACGCTGCCCTTTTGCCACCATTGCATCGGCAAGATCGAGCGAGCGCGGCAGGATCGCCGCCGCCTTGCGATGTTCCGGCGTCAGCATGGCATTGCGCGAGGAGCAGGCGACGCCATCCGCTTCGCGCACCGTTGCCACGCCGGTGATGACGATGGGCATGTCGAGATCGGCGACCATGCGGCGGATGATCGTCAGTTGCTGATAATCCTTCTCGCCGAAGAAGGCGTGGTCCGGCTGCACGATGTTGAACAGTTTCGTCACCACCGTGCTGACGCCACGGAAATGGCCGGGCCTGATCTTGCCGATCAGAATGCGCGAGAGAACCGGATTTTCAACGATGGTGTGGGCGCCCGTCCGGTAGATTTCGGCCACCTCCGGCGTGAAGACATAATCGACGCCTTCAGCTTTCAGCTTGGCGAGATCACCGGCCATGTCCCGGGGATAGCTGGACAGGTCCTCGTTGGGCCCGAACTGGGTCGGATTGACGAAGATGGACACAGCCGTCACATCGCAGGCGGCGCGCGCGTGACGCACCAGCGTCATGTGGCCGATATGCAGATAGCCCATGGTCGGCACGAGACCGATGCTTTTACCCTTCAATCGTTCCGCCTTGAGGGCGGCGCGCAGCTCGGCGATGGTGGCGATGACTTTCATTTCAGTTCTATGTCCAGTCCGATATCCAGCGTTGGCGCTGCCATGGTGATCTTAGAGGTCGAGATGTAGTCGACGCCGGTTTCTGCGATGGCCTTGATCGTATCAAACGCAATATTGCCCGATGCTTCAAGCCTGGCGCGGCCTGCGTTTATTTTCACTGCCTTTTCAAGCAGTTCCGGCCCCATATTATCAAGAAGAATCACATCGGCATTGACGGACAATGCCTCATCGAACTGATCAAGGCCATCCACCTCCACCTCGATCTTGACGAGATGTCCGGCATAGGCCCGCGCCGCCAGAATGGCCTTGGCGACACCGCCCGCAACGGCAATGTGGTTGTCCTTGATCAGGATCGCGTCATCAAGGCCGAAGCGGTGGTTGGAACCGCCGCCGCACTTCACCGCATATTTGGCGAAAGTCCGCATGCCGGGGATGGTCTTGCGCGTGTCGCACACCCTGGCATGGGTATGGGCGATCAGGTCGGCAAAGCGGGCGGTATAGCTGGAGATTCCGCTCAGATGCATGAGGAAATTGAGCGCCACGCGCTCGGCCGACAGGATGGCGCGGGCATTGCCTTCGACAATGGCGATGATGTCGCCGGGTTTCACCCGCACGCCGTCCTTGACCAGGGCGGTGAATGTCACGTCAGGATTGATCAGGATGAAGGCCTTGCGGGCAAATTCCATGCCGCAGATCACGCCGGCCTCGCGGCTGGACAGAACAGCCTTGGCGGTCGCCTCCTCGGGAAGCGTGGCATTGGTGGTGAGATCACCGGCGCGCCCGAGATCTTCGAGCAGGGCGGCGCGCACGGCGTCGTCGATCAGCAGTCCCGGCAATGATGGGGGAAACGCCTTCTGCGCTACGGTTGCTTTTTGAGACATATTCATCTGCTTTCTCCGCCTGCGCCTAGGCGCGTTCCATCATGTCGCCGACATAGGCCTGCGCATCGTCCAGTGTCAGGAATGTCCGGTGCTGCCATTCCCGGCGTTTTTCGGGAAAATCGGTGCGGAAATGGCCGCCGCGGCTTTCCTCGCGGCGCAAGGCACTGACCGCCACCAGCTTGGCGGTGGCCAGCACATTGCGGAATGCCGGATCGCGGTTGGTCCGTTCAAGGGCGAGAATGGCCTTCAGCCCGGCGAGCATGTCCTCGCCATTGCGGATCACCCCGAAGCTGGCGCTCATGGTTTTGCGCAGCGTCGCCATGGCGGGACTGTCGCCTTCGCTCTGCAGGTCATCGCGGTCGACCGATCCGGCAGACCAGTTATCGACCGGCTTCACGCCGTCCCTGCCGATTTTGGCGGCGATGCGGGCAGAGAACACGACTGCCTCCAACAGCGAATTGGATGCGAGGCGGTTGGCGCCGTGGGCACCCGTGGAGGTGCATTCGCCGCAGGCCCACAAGCCGTCAATCGAGGTGTGCCCGTCGGCATCGGTGAGGATACCGCCCATGAAATAGTGGGCGGCGGGAATAACGGGGATGGGCTGGGTCACGGGATCGATGCCGGCATCGCGGCAATAGCGGTACACCGTCGGAAACTCCTCGGGGAACGCCGCGCCGACCGCCGTGGTGCAGTCGAGCCAGGCGCCCCGCCCCGCCATGACTTCGGCATAGATGCCGCGCGCCACCACATCGCGCGGGGCAAGTTCGCCATCGCTGTCGATTTTCAGCATGAAACGCTCGCCATCGCGGTTGATCAGTGTCGCGCCATGGCCGCGCAATGCTTCGGTTGCCAGCGGCGCCGGGTCCTTGTGCACATCGAGCGCCGTCGGGTGAAACTGCACGAACTCCATATCGGCCATCATGGCACCCGCACGGGCGGCCATGCCGATGCCCTCGCCGCGCGCCTCGGACGGGTTGGTGGTGACCGCATAGAGATGACCGATGCCGCCCGTGGCGATGACGACGGAGCGCGAAGCCAGCTGCAGCCTTTCGCCCCGGCCCGCGTCGGCGCGGGCAATCACCCCGGTCACAGCGCCTTTTTCCGTGGTGATGTCTTCCACCACATAGCCTTCCATCACGCGGATGGACGGGGTGTTCTCGACGGTGTGCACCAGCGCCTGCATGATGGCGCGGCCCGCCATGTCGCCGCGCACGCGGACAATGCGGCTTTCCGAATGGGCCGCCTCGCGCGACACCTGCAGCTTGCCTTCCAGATCGCGGTCGAACGGCACGCCATAGCCAAGCAGGTCGTGCACGCGGGCAGCGGCTTCCATTGCCATCAGCCGTGCAATGCTTTCGTCCACGATGCCGTCGCCGGCGGCCATCGTGTCGGCCACATGCTTGTCCGTCGTATCGCCCTCGGAGACGGCGGCGGCTATGCCCGCCTGCGCCCAGGCCGAGGAAGCACCGCGGCCGATGGGTGCGGCCGCGAGAATGGTTACGGGACGCGGCGCCAGTTTCAGCGCGCAAAACAGGCCGGCCAGACCGCCGCCGATAATGATCACCGGCTCAACCGGCGCCGGGGCCTTGGAGAATGGTACGCTCATCGGAATTACCCCCTGTTGCCCAGCCGGGCCGTTGGGTTGAAGGTCAGTTCTTGAGGTTCACCATGCGCTCGACGGCAAGACGGGCACGTTCGGCAACCAGCGGATCGACGTGAATTTCCTCACGCATGTAGACGAGGCTTTCCAGAATGTTCGGCAACGTGATGCGCTTCATGTGCGGGCACAGGTTGCACGGCTTGATGAACTTCACCTCGGGCACCTCCGACTCGATGTTCGACGCCATCGAGCATTCCGTGACGAGAAGCACCTTTGCAGGCTTGCGGTCCTTCACGTAATTGATCATGCCGCTGGTGGAGCCGGTATAATCGGCGATGGCCACGACTTCCGGCGGGCATTCCGGATGGGCAATGATCTGGATATCCGGGTCGGCAACCCTGTAAGCCAGAAGCTCATCGGCGGTGAAGCGCTCATGCACTTCGCAATGGCCCTTCCAGGTGAGGATCTTGACATCCGTCTGGGCGGCGACGTTCTGCGCCAGGAATTCGTCGGGAATGCACAGAACCCGGTCAACGCCAAAGCTCTCGACCACCTGAACGGCATTGGCCGAGGTGCAGCAGATATCGCTTTCCGCCTTCACCTCGGCCGAGGTGTTGACATAGGTGACGATCGGCACGCCCGGATAGGTTTCCCGCAGCAGGCGGACATCGGCGCCGGTGATGGATTCAGCCAGCGAGCAGCCGGCTCGCATATCCGGAATGAGAACGGTTTTCTGCGGGTTCAGCAGTTTCGAGGTCTCGGCCATGAAATGCACGCCGCACTGGACGATGATTTCCGCGTCGACACGCGTGGCTTCGCGGGCCAGCTGCAGGGAGTCGCCGACAATATCGGCGACGCAATGGAAAATTTCCGGCGTCTGGTAATTATGCGCGAGAATGACGGCATTGCGCTGCTTCTTCACCCGGTTGATCGCCGCCACATAGGGCGCGTAAACCGGCCATTCGATGCGGGGAATATGATGCGCAACCCGCTGGTAGAGGTGTTCGGTTTCCGCCGCCACTTCCGGGGTGAAAGACAGGTCCGGCATGTTGAGAACGCCGAAACGCTCCGCTGCGGATGGGCCGGCGATAGGGCCATTTACGGTGCGCGCAGTGCTGGTCATCGTCTTTTCCTCCAAGGGCAACCTCCTCAGATTGCCTGCTGCCGATCATTTATACTCAATATGAGCATATTTGTGATCAAAAGAAAAACGGCAAGGCCGTCGCTGAATACATAGGCCAATATTTCCACGGCTTCAAGGGGCAGATTTTCAACAATCGGCTAAAGATTGCGGGAGGAATGAAGGCGCCGAAGACAATCCGGCGCGGGTTTTCCCTGTGTCAGGCATGACGTGCGAGCCGATGGAAACGCCCGGCTTGAGGGCATTTCCCCGATTTATTTCAGAGGGTTAGTACGTGGTTCCCCGGTGGCGGTAATAGTTGCGGTCCTGCCGGTCGCGTTTGGCCGGGCTGTCGCCACCCAGGCGCGGCGAGCAATCGGTGAATATTTTCGCGTTGATATCCGTTGGCCGGTCGCAAAAGACCAGCGGGCTGACCCGGCCCGAATTGGCGCAACCGGCCAGGGTAATGGTGGCCAAAGCCAGAAGTGGCAGAAGAAATCGCATCGGGAAAACCTTTGTCTGTATGTGCGGCGGGAACGGAAGGACCCATAACGTATCAATTGCGTTGATGTGCCAATTCACATCTATTCAATTGATTGAGAGTACAAATAGGATAATTCTCTTCTGGATTTAAGGGGAGAGACCATGATTCAATCGCGCGCAGCAAAGCCCGCGGGCTTACCGTGGCTGATCATCACCGCCGGTTGTCTCATCGCGGTCATGACATTCGGCCCACGCTCTGCCATGGGTCTTTTCCAGTTGCCGCTGCTGCATGACAAGGGCTGGGACCGCACCACATTCGGCATGGCCATCGCCCTGCAGAATCTGTTCTGGGGTATCGGCCAGCCCTTCTTCGGCGCCATCGCCGACAAGTTCGGCACATGGCGGGTCCTGCTGATGTCGGCGATCCTCTACAGCGCCGGGCTGATCCTGATGGCATGGGCTTCCTCACCCGGCATGCTCTATATCGGCGGCGGCCTGCTCGTCGGCCTCGGCATCGCCTCCGGTTCCTTTGGAACGATCCTTTCCGCGTTTGCCCGCAATGTTTCGGCCGAAAAACGCACCTTCGTCTTCGGCCTCGGCACCGCAGCGGGTTCCGCCGGCATGTTCGTGTTTTCGCCGCTCAGTCTCGCGCTGATCGAGCGTTTCGGCTGGTCCGATGCGCTGGTCTATCTCGGCATCGCCATGCTGATCGTGCCGCTTCTCGCCATCCCGCTGCGCGGCAATTCCACCAGCGGGCGCGTGAGCGAGGCACAGTACAAGCAATCCATGGGCGAAGCCCTGCGCGAAGCGCTCGGCCACAGGAGTTATGTGCTGCTGACGACAGGCTTTTTCGTCTGCGGCTTCCAGCTGGCGTTCATCACCGCGCATTTTCCCGCCTATATCAGCGATATCGGCATCGATGCCAAATATGCGGTGCTGGCGCTGGCCCTGATCGGCTTTTTCAACGTGATCGGTTCGCTGGCATCCGGCGTCATCAGCCAGCGTTACTCCAAGCCGAAATTCCTCGCCTATCTCTATATCGGCCGCTCGGTGCTGGTGGCGGCGTTCCTGCTGCTGCCGCAGACCGGCGCATCCGTCGTGGTATTTGCCATCGTGATGGGGCTGATGTGGCTTTCAACCGTGCCGCCGACCAATGCGCTGGTCGCTATCATGTTCGGCACGCGCTATCTCGGCATGCTCGGCGGTATCGTGTTCTTTTCGCACCAGGTCGGTTCATTCCTCGGCGTCTGGCTGGGCGGCTATCTCTACGATCACTTCGGCAACTACAACCCTGTGTGGTGGCTGAGTGTCGTCCTGGGGATTTTCGCCGCCATCGTACATTGGCCGATTGAAGAGCGCCAGGCGGACCGCCCCGCCCTGCAACCGGCCGAATAGACCGCGTTACGGCTGAAGACGTTTGCGGATGGGTTCGAACTCCGGCGTGGCCTTGCGCTTGACCGGATCTGGTTCGTTCGCATCAATGGCTTCCCAGTACTTCCAGTTGACCTTTTCCGATCCGAGCTCGTAGTCCATGCCGTCCCAGCTGTCCTCACGGAAACTGTAAAAAGCCCAGTGCAGCCTGTCTTTGTCGAGCACGGTCAACACATCCTCGAGATAGGCCTTGCAACCCGCAAGCATACGCATGCAGCCATATTCACCTGCAACCAGCCGGTTGAGCGGGATATGATGCGCTTTTGCCCAGTCGACCGGCTTGGCGAGGTAATCGGCAACTTTCTGCGCATTCCATGTCACCGTCGATCCGGCATAGGGAACCTCGCCGGGATAGGCATAGGGCTTTTTCCGCTTGATATTCGGCGCGCTCGTCGCTTCGTAGGGCTCGTACATGTGGAAGCTGTAAACGACCTTCGTGTCATCGAGCGGTGTCGGCCAGTAGCTGAAGGCATCGGCAGCCGCATACCACCCGGCATCCGCCATGACAGGCGTTGCGGGATCGACCTTGCGGATTTCGGCGATCACCGTGTTGTAGAAGGCGATCAGATCGCGCGAGCCGCCCTTCTGCTTGCCGTACCATGCCTGCATATCTGCAGCGCTGGCGTGCTCGGCAATACCGCCCATCTTCTCGGGCGCGGGCTCGTTGATGATGTTGTAGGCCGCAATGGCCGGATGATCCTTCAGGGCGGTCGCCAGATCCCGCCAGAACTGAGCGGCTTCCTGCCATTTTGCCTTGTCCTGCCAGAGCCGGTCATCGAACTTGCCGTTGTTGTTCTGCGACCAGCGCATGGACGGCAGGGACAGCGGCGTGATGACGACCTTGAGGCCGGCCTTGTCCGCGCGGTCGAGGGTTGCCTTCAGCGCGGCAAGATCGGCTGCGGGAATGCCTTCGTAATGATCGGCATCGCCGATGAGAAAATCCCGTCTGGCCGGCTTCCACTTGTCGTAGGAGAGCCGCACCCAGCTCGCGCCATATTTTTTCAAGGCGTCGAAATAGGCCTGGTCCGGCGGCAAGCGATTGAAACTGTTGCCGCCATGCTGCGGCGTATCCCAAAAGGTGATGAGATCGGCGGCATTGGCCGCACAGGTCATTCCGAGGCAGAGAAACAGGGTCGTCGCGATACGCATGGGCACTCCGGGGATCAGTGGTCTGGCCGACCATTGACCGGGCACTGAGGCAAGAATTGGCCCAATTCTGTACGGCAAGATGGCCATAAACGGCAACCGCCGCCTGACAGGATCAAGCGGCGATGATTTCAGCCGGAATCAGGCGCGCAGAACAGCCTCGATCTTGTCGAGCGCCTCGGCCTTGCCGATGCCGGTGAGGAAGGCCAGCGTCGTGATCACCGGCTTGCCAAGGTCCTTCGGCAACTGGGTGGTGGAGACGACAAGGTCGACGTCGTCGATCTGCCCGGCCACCTCGGTTGCCTTGCATTGGCGTGAATTGAACGTAATGCCGCGTTCCTTCAGCGCGTCCTCCACCGCGTGAGCGACGACGGTCGACGTCGCGATACCGGTTCCGCAGGCGAAAAGTACAGTCTTTTGTTTGGTCATTGGTCCCTCTTCATCCCGGATGGCGCATCAGGCCAAAAGCCGGGTCACATCGTCAACAGTGGTGGATCGCATCAGGGCGGAGATCGTGTCCGCCGACTGAATGGTCAAGGCGATTTCCTGCAGCATTTCGATCTGCTGGTCCTTGTCGTTGAGGGCCATCAGAAAAACCACGCTGACCTGCAGTTTTTCCTCCGGGTCCTCCATATTGCAAAAGGCCACCGGCCTGCACAGCGTCGCCATGGCGAGGCCCGGTTTCAGCACATGTTCCGGGTCCGTATGGGGAATGGCAACATTGTTGTCCAACCCCAGCGGCAAGCCGGTGGGCAGCGCCGCCTCGCGGGCAAGCACCGCTGCGGCAAAGCTCGGCTTCACATAACCCAGGCTGTGCAAACGATCGGAAAGAATCCGGATCACGTCCTGATCGTTCCCGGCCTCGACCCCAAGGATAATCGCCCCGGGATCGAGATAGTTCATCAGGGCTTTCGCCATTCACTTACTCCAGTATACGTCTTGTCAGGCAGTCTTGTCGGCGTTTTCATCGGCACCGGCGGCACGTTCCCATGCAGCGGTGTTGCGGTGATAGGCCCAGAAGGCACCGGCGATGACGATGGCAATGACACCAAGACCCGCCGCGCCGAGACCGCGGATCGCAGCGATCACCGCATAGGACACCCACAGGAACCCGTCGACGACGCTGGTGATCTGCACCGCATTGGCCGGCATCTTGAAGCCGGACGACTGGGCGGCGCTGGTGAACAGCGGTGCCAGCGCATTGGCGACGTAGAAGCCGACAGCCAGCGTGAAGGTGCCGACAATGACCATGCGGAAGACATTCCCCTTCAACAGCGGCGCTGTCATGGCGACGATGAACGGAATAACCGCCAGATCGGCAAAAAGAATGACGCGGTTGCCCGGCAGGATCACCGAGAGGATGATGGCAATCGGCACCAGGATCAGCGACGAGGAAATCGCCGCGGGATGGCCGATCAGAATTGCCGAATCAAGCCCGACCAGCAATTCCCTGTCGCCCGTCCGCTTCTTGACGAAAGCCTGCGCCGCATCGGAAACCGGCAGAAGCCCTTCCATCAATATCTTGACCATGCGCGGCAGCAGCAGCATCACGGCGGCCAAGGTCATGCCGGTCTGCAGCACCTTGCTGAGAACCACGCCGAAATCCCCGGCGTTGTAGTAGGCGATCACGCCGAGCACGAGACCGATGATCAGGCCGAGAATGACCGGCTCGCCAAAGACGCCGAAGCGCTTTTCGAAAGTTTCGGTGTTGATCTCGATCTTGTTGATGCCGGGAATCCGGTCGATGATCCAATTCAAGACGATGGCAATCGGCAGGATCTGCGCTGAGGCCAGATGCGGCACGGAAATGCCGGGAATGCCATAGAACTGCTGTACGGCCTTGGCCGACCAGTCGGCAAAGAGCAGGCAGAGTGCGACCATCAGCGCCGCGACGATCAGGCCGTAGGCCAGGCTGTCGGTGGCGGCGACGGCGAGCGAGCCGATGAAGGCAAAGTGCCAGAAATTCCACACGTCGACGTTCAGCGTGCGGGTCATGCGCGTCAGCAGCAGCACGATATTCACGGCGATGCCGATGGGGATCACCCACAGGCCGACGGACGATCCGAAGGCGATGGCAGCGGCCGACGGCCAGCCTACATCGACGATATCGCGCTGAATGCCGGTATTGGTGACGATCGCCTTGGCGACATCGCCAATCGACGTCAGCATCAGCCCGAGCACCAGATTGATACCGATAAAGGCAACGCCGATGGTGACGGCTGCACGGAACGCGCGCCCCACCTTGGCGCCAAGCACCACGGCAATGATGAAAATAACGATCGGCAAGAGGACTGTCGGCCCCATCGTGTCGACGGCAGCCTTCAGGCCCGCCAAGAAACTGTCCATTTAAACCTCCCCAGCAACCCTGTCGGCTGCGATACCCCAAACGCTGTTTTTGCGTCGCGCCAATGTTTGACAGGATATGCGGGAAAAACTAGCGGATTTTCCGAAAATTCGACCGAAATTCACACTTGTGCGCGGCGATTTCGCTGCAATTTCCCAGTTCCTGGGCAGATTTTCACGGACTGGGTAAAAGCTTGGCCATTCAGGCCGGCAAACCCCGAAAATGCGCGTTCAAGATGCGCCTCACGTGAATTGAATGAGGCGGCTGGTACCCGGCTGCCAATGCGGTGTTATCGGGTGGCGAGGGTCCCGCGCTCGGCATCATCTGACGAATCGGCCGGTGAGACAGCCAAGGCCGCCGCCTGCGCGGCGGCTGCAAGCTGGGACATGACACTCCCCGCAACACGCGATGCCTCCTCGCCAAGAGCCTCAGCCAAACGGAGCCGGGCGCACTCCCAGGCGGCCATGGACTCGTGCATCAGCCGGCGCCCTCCGTCGGTAAGCACCAGGCGTTTGCCGGCCCGGCCCCGCCCCCCATGGCCTCGCACAAGATCCCTCCGCTCGAGGCTCTTGACGCTGCGGCTGAGGGTGGTGGCGTCGACCCCGGCGCGCGCCGCCAGCTCGGCGAGCGTTGGTTCGTGGCTACCGCCAATCCCCACCAGAAGGCTGAACTGCTCTGCGGTGATCCCCAACGGCCGAAAGCAGGCATTGTAGTAGCGCGTGAGCGCCCTTGCGGTGACCCGGGCCTGGAAGGCCGGGCACTCGGTTTCGACGCGCCGATACAGATCAGAAGCCTCAGTCATTTGCAGGTCTCGACACGCTCCAACTCATATAATACTGTATATGCAGTATTATCGAGGAGCACTGTAATGACGGCCTATGTCCACGTCAATCTGCGTATAAAAGACCCCGCCAGGCAAGCAGCGCTGGCACCGCGCTTTCAGGCGGCGCTGCAGGCAGCAGGAGGCCGCATCCTCCACTTCGGACCGGTGGCTCAGATGCTGGAAGGGGACGTGGAGCCATTGCCCATGGCAGGCATCTTCGAATTCGCGACCCTGGCCGACGCGCTGGCCTTTTATCAGTCATCGGAGTACGCGCCGATCAAGGTTGAGCGCGACGCGGCGCAGGAAGCACGCATGTTTGTCGTCGATGCGGGCTGACGGCTGCCTGTGAAGCTGCCGACGTCAAAAGTCTCAGCCGCCGCGCATGAAACTTTCAAGCGGGAAAATCGCGCACGTCTCGGTGCCGTGGGCCAGCAGCTTGCCGTTGGCATCGCGCAGGAAGGCTTCCGAGGTCGCCAGCGTGCGGCCGCGATGCACAAGCTTGCCCTCGCAGAAGACCGGGCCGGTATCGATTGACAGTGGCCGAACCAGGTTCACCTTGAATTCCACCGTGGTGTAGGCTTCACCGGGCTTCAGGGTCGTCATCACACAGCAGGCGAGCGCCGAATCCATCAGCGTGGCGACCCAGCCACCATGGATACCGCCCAACGGATTGAGATGCTCCTGCGCCGGGATACCCTTGAAGACAACCCGGTTCAGTTCGACCTCATGCAGGGTGAAAGACAGGGTTTTGGCGATGGGCGGGGCGGGATACTCCCCACGCAGCATCGCCTGCAGGACGTCGAGACCGCTGCGCTTTGCCAGATCGGCAAGCGGCAGCGTACCGATGCCACCGGGAAACGCGATGGCAGGCATGGTATCTGAACTCATGATTGTGTTGACCTTTCCTGCGCAGCCTGGCCCTGCCCTGCCGTCCTTGATATCGATCGCGATACCGCCGTCAAAAATCCGTCGCGCGACTCCGGCGCCTTCAGCGCCCGCGGTTCCCAGACATGGCGGGTGAAGAAGAAACTGGTCAGACGGAAAGCATCCGTCAGTTCCGCGAGCGACGCCGCCCGCACCTTCGAACTGATCATGAATGGCGGCATCACCAGAAGCTTGTCGGCCCAGGGCGCACCGGCATCGCGCGATACAGCCCGGCCGGATTTCGGCGAGACATAGGCAAGGTTGTCGCCGCTGCCCGTCGCCGCGCAGCGTTTCAGGTCGAGCCCGAAACCCAGCTCCTCCAGCATCATCACCTCGAAGCGCAGCAGCAATTCACCCGAGATCAGCGGGTCGTCGCAATGTTCGAGGATGATGGCAAGCGTCTCGAAAAGCCCCTGATGCGGATCACGCTCCGGCAGGAGGCGCAGATGCGCGGCAGCCAGCTGCAGTGCATAGAGGCCGACAGGCTGTTCGATCAGCCGGGCGGCGGCAAAGGATACCGGCTCGACCTGCATCATGCCGAGATGCTCGTCAATGCGCGCGCGCCAGATCACATCCACCCGGTTGCCCGGCTGCAGCAGCGGCTGCATGCGGCGGGAGCGGCCGCCGCGCACCAGCCCCATATGGCGGCCATGCGCGCGCGTCATCAGTTCGAGGATCGCACTGGTTTCCCCGTGCCGCCTCGTTCCGAGTATGATTCCTTCATCCCGCCATTCCATGAGGGCCTTTTCCGGCCCTATTGGCCGTATTCTGTTTCCCGGACGGCGAGACTCGCGCTAACTGTGCGGGAATTCAAGGCCCATTTCGCGGTAGCGCTCGGGATCATTGCCCCAATTGTCACGCACCTTGACGAACAGGAACAGATGGACCTTCTGTTCGAGGATTTCCATCAGTTCCTTGCGGGCGGACTGGCCGATGGCCTTGATCGCCTGCCCCTCGTGGCCGAGCACGATCTTCTTCTGGCTGTCGCGCTCGACATAGATCACCTGCTGGATGCGGACGGAACCATCCGGCTTCTCCTCCCAGCTTTCGGTCTCGATGGTCGACGAGTATGGCAATTCGTTGTGCAGGCGCAGGTAAAGCTTTTCCCGGGTGATTTCCGCCGCCAGCATGCGCATCGGCATGTCGGAAATCTGGTCTTCCGGGTAATACCACGGACCTTCCGGCAGGTTGTCCGCGAGGTACTTCAACAGATCCTTGCAGCCATAGCCCTTCAGGGCCGATATCATGAACGTCTTGTCGAAATTCACCTTCTCGTTGGCGCGCTGCGCCAGTTCCAGGAGTTTCGGCGCTTCGATGCGGTCGACCTTGTTGAGGACGAGAATGACCTTGCGCTTCTTCTCGTGCAGGCTGCTCAGAATGGCTTCCGCCTCTTCGTTGATGCCCTCTTCCACGTCGATCAGCACCAGAATGAGGTCGGCATCCTTGGCGCCGCCCCAGGCTGTCGTCACCATGGCGCGGTCGAGCCGGCGCTTGGGCTTGAAAATACCGGGCGTATCGACCAACACCATCTGCGTGCGGTCGTGAATGACGATGCCGCGCACCAGCGCGCGCGTGGTCTGGACCTTGTGGGTGACGATCGAAACCTTGCTGCCGACCAGCTGGTTGACCAGCGTCGACTTGCCGGCATTCGGCGCGCCGATCAAGGCGATGAAGCCCGAACGCGTCGGGCCTTCGGGCTGGGCCGTTTCCGGCGTTGCATCCTGTTCGGTCATGTCTGTCCTTCTTCCTGCGTCTTCTGACGGACGCCTTCCCGGTAAAGCAGGGCAACGGCCGCTTCCTGCTCGGCAATGCGCTTGGAGCGCCCCATGCCGGTGGCTGGCGCAAAGCCCTTCACCTCTACCTTCACCGTAAACTGTGGATCGTGGTCCGGGCCGGTGCGCTCGACCACGCTGTATATGGGCTGGGCACCATCCTGCTGGTGTGCCCATTCCTGCAATTCCGTCTTGGGATCGCGCTGCGCCGAGTTGATCTCGCGCGAGCGGGCATCCCAATACCGCTGGATGAAAGGTTGCGCCGCTTCCAGCCCGCCGTCCAGATAAATCGTTGCGATCAGCGATTCCACCACGTCGGCACGCAGGCTTTTCAGCCGCTTGTCCGCCAATCCCTTCACATCGGAACCGGTGCGGATGAATTCATGCAGGCCGATTTCATCGGCCACCGCAGCGCAGGTATCGGCATTGACCAGCGAGTTCAGGCGCAGCGACAATTCCCCTTCGCTCGCAGTCGGATAGGCGCGGAAGAGCATTTCGGCAATGACCAGCCCGAGAACGCGATCGCCGAGGAATTCGAGCCGTTCGTAATCCGATCCGACCGACTGGCGGGCACTGGCATGGGTCAGCGCGCGCTCCAGGCGGGCGAGATCGCGAAATGTATGGCTCGTCTGCTCCTCCAGTCTGCGAACGGCGTCAGCGGACAGGGTCATAGGCGGCTCATTGGCTCTTCGGGGTGAAAGAGGTTCCGTTCACGCTGTGAAGCAGACGGTCAAAGCGCAGCTCCGACGGCCAGCGCCACAGTTCCAGCGGGCTTGCCTTGCCGGCAATGGAGAAGAAGATGATGTTGGCACGGCCGATGAAGTTTTCGAAGGGCACGTAGCCGACGTCAAAGCGGCTGTCGGCGGAATTGTCGCGATTGTCACCCATCATGAAATAGTGGCCGGCTGGCACAACGAATTCGCGCGTGTCGTCGCCGAGACCGTTGGGGGTCAAATCAAGCGTGTCGTAGGTCACGCCGTTCGGCAGCGTTTCGCGGTAGACATCCACGGGGCGGTTGACTTCGGTGACATCGGGATTGTTGATCTGGCCAACCTTGACGCGCGGCACGGCCACGTCGTTGAGGTAAAGCACGCCGCCACGCATCTGCACGCGGTCACCGGGAAGGCCGACCACGCGCTTGATGAAATCCAGCGATGTATCGTTGGGCTTGCGGAACACGGCAATGTCGCCGCGCTGCGGCTCGCTGGCCCAGATGCGCCCGGAAAACAGGTTCGGCGCAAAGGGAATGGAGAATTTCGAGAAGCCGTAGGAGAATTTCGAAACGAAGAGATAATCACCCTCGAGCAGGGTCGGACGCATCGAACCGGACGGAATGTTGAACGGCTGGAACAGCACGGTCCGGATCACCAGAGCGAGCAGCAGGGCCTGCACGACAACGCTGATCGTCTCGCCAAGACCGCCAGATTTTTTCACAACAGATTTGTCGCTCACGCTCGTCATATCTCCAAATTTCTAAGCTGCACCCTCTTAACCGCTGAATCTGCAGGGAGCAATGCTACATAGCTCTGCTCAATGGCGTTTGATTGCGGCTATTCCACGATTTTCAGCGCTTCGATAATCACGAATGCTTGCGCAAGCGGAAAATCGTCGGTGATCGTCACGTGGATGTGTGCGGTATGTCCGGCGGGCAGAATCGCCTCAAGCCGACGGGCGGCACCATTGGTCAGCCGCATCGTCGGCGCGCCGCTCGGAAGGTTGATCACCCCCATGTCGCGCCAGAAAACACCCTCGGACAACCCCGTCCCGAGCGCCTTGGCGCAGGCCTCCTTGGCCGCAAAACGCTTGGCATAGGAGGCGGCGCGCAGCTTGCGCCGTTCGGAGCGGGCCTGCTCGACCGGCGTGTAGACGCGATCGATGAAGCGCTGGCCATGCCGCTCCAATGTCTTTTCAATCCGTCTTATATCAATCAGGTCACTGCCGATCCCGATGATCATGTGGGTTCGGCCACCTTTTCCAGCGCATAACCGGCCTTGCGGCGGTGCTGGAAGCTGGCAACGATCCAGCGGGTCGGGAAATAGACCACAAGGGCGGCGATGAAACCGAGGGGGATCGCACCGATCAGCATCGGCTTGACGATCGGGCCCCACAATTCGGCGAAATCCAGATGCCGCAGCATATGGCCGAGGTGGTGCGGGAAAGGCTCGTCGCTGGGACCGCCGCTCAGGATGAACCGTCCGGCCTCCAGCGTCGCGCCCCAGATAAACGGCAGGAACAGCGGATTGCCGAGCGTCGTGCCAAGGATGGCGGCGGCGATGTTGCCGCCGATGATCCAGGCAATCGCCAGCGCCACGGCGATGTGCACGCCGAGAATGGGAATGAACGAGGAAAAAATGCCGGCGGCAAGCCCTGCCGCAATGGCGTGCGGGGTCGCCCGCAGCCGCAGAACACGCTTGCCGAAATAGCGCAGCGACCGACCGACCGAGCGGCGCGGCCACAGTGCAGTACGCATCCGTTCACGGAAGCCCGGTTTGATACGCCGTTTGAAGAGCATTGGTATTCAAGTCCCTCGACGCCGGAGCCAGCGAGTGCGCAACTGGCTCAAGCGCTCACGTCTTTTGGTTAATCAAATATTACGACTACCAGGCTTAACGGGCGGAATTGCGGCAAGCTCAGGCGGTAATTGGTCCGCAGGATAGGCCGGGACCTCATATTCCGCCAGCGCAATCAGCGGCACGCCGACATCTGTCTTGCCGGCGGAGCGATCGATAATGCAGGCAGCGGCCAGAACCTCGGCGCCCAGTTCCTGCAAGGTGGTGACCGTCTCGCGGATCGACAAGCCCGTCGACACGATATCTTCGACGATGACGACGCGCGCACCCTTGGCAATTTCAAAACGGCGCAGGCGGAACACACCGTTCTCGCGTTCGACCCAGATGGCCGGGACGCCGAGATGGCGCGATGTTTCATAGGCCGGGATGATGCCGCCGATGGCCGGTCCGACCACGTAGTCGATCGGGCCAAGACCGGCATTCCTGATCTTGTCGGCCAGCGCACGGCATACGCGCTCGGTCTTGTCGGCGTGCATGAACACGCGGGCCTTTTGCAGGAATGTCGGGCTGCGCAAGCCCGATGTCAGGATAAAATGCCCTTCGAGGACTGCCCCTGCTTCGCGAAATACCTGCAGAACTTCATCCGTATTCATGTGTGCCCCTCTATCCGTTCACGCGCTGTGCGTCGCTGACGCACTTGCTTTCCTTGAGTTTCGACAGGATCCGGTTGAGATGTTTCAGATCCCAGACCTCCAGGTCGACGATCATCTGCGTAAAGTCAGGCGCCGTGCGGACCATGGAGAGATTGTGAATATTGGTTTCGTTGGCCGCAATGATCTGGGCGATCTCCGCCAGGGAACCCGGCGCATTGATCGCCGAAATGTTGATGCGGGCCGGGAACCGGTCGCGCCTGCTTTCGTCGATATCCCAGCGCACGTCGATCCAGCGCTCCGGCTGATCGTCATAGGCCATCAGCGCCGATGACTGGATCGGGTAGATGGTCATGCCCGAACCGGGCTGGAGAATGCCGACGATGCGGTCGCCCGGCACCGCGCCCTCCGGCGAGAAGTGTACGGGCATGTCGGGGCTTGCCCCGCGGATCGGCAGGGCATGCGGGCCGCCCGGCTCCCATCCCGTCGCGCCGTCGCTGCCTTCCGGCATCTTGAAGATCATGCCCGACGTGTTGCGGAAATTGACCCAGCCTTCCTCGCGTTCGCTCTGCGTCGGCTTGGGCTTGGAGTCCTGATATTCCGGATAGACTGCCTTCATGACATCGGAGGACGGCAATTCACCCCGCCCGACGGCGGCCAGAACATCGTCGATCTCCTTGCGCGCCAGGCGCGGCAGGCCCTTCTTCAGTTCATCGCGCGAATAGACTTTCCCGGCCCGCTCGAAAGCCCGCTCGAGAATCTGCGTGCCGAGGCCGGAATACTGCTTGCGCACCGCAATGCGCGTGGCACGGCGGATGGCAGCGCGCGCCTTGCCGGTGACGACCACCGATTCCCAGGCGGCCGGCGGTGTCTGCGCCTTGGAGCGGATAATCTCGACCTCATCGCCATTATGCAATTCGGTCATCAGCGGCATGATGCGGCCATTGACCTTGGCGCCGACGCAGCTGTCGCCGATATTGGTGTGCACCGCATACGCGAAATCGATCGGCGTTGCCCCGCGCGGCAGGGCGATGAGCCGGCCCTTCGGTGTGAAGCAGAAAACCTGGTCCTGAAACAGCTCCAGCTTGGTGTGTTCGAGAAACTCTTCCGGATTGTCGCCTTCCGCCAGGGCTTCGATGGTCTGGCGCAACCAGGCATAGGCGTTGGTTTCCGTCGAAATGACATGCGGGTTCTGCGCGCTGCCGCGATCCTTGTAGATCGAGTGGGCGGCCACGCCGTATTCGGCAATGTCGTTCATTTCGCGGGTGCGGATCTGCAGTTCGACACGCTGGCGCGACGGACCGACGATGGTGGTGTGGATCGACCGGTAGTCGTTCTGCTTGGGGGTCGAGATATAATCCTTGAAGCGGCCTGGCACCATCGACCACGTGGTATGGATGATGCCAAGCGCGTTGTAGCAATCGGCGACGGTATCGACGACGACGCGGAAGCCGAAGATATCGGAGAGCTGTTCGAAGGAGAGCCCCTTGCTTTCCATCTTGCGGAACACCGACCAGGCCTTCTTCTGCCGGCTTTTGACACTGGCCTTGATGCCGCGCTTTTCGAACAGGCTGGAAAGATCGGTTTCGATCTGCGTCAGCGTGCTGCGGTTCTTTTCCATCAGCTCGGCGAGCCGGTTGGTCACGGCATTGAAAGCTTCGGGATTGATGTAGCGGAAGGCCAGCCCTTCCAGTTCCTCGCGCATATCCTGCATGCCCATGCGCCCGGCGAGCGGCGCATAGATATCCATGGTTTCCTCGGAAATGCGCAAACGCTTGTCCGGCGGCACGTGATGCAGCGTGCGCATATTGTGCAGGCGGTCGGCGAGCTTGACCAGCAGCACCCGCACATCGTCGGAAATGGCGAGAAGCAGCTTGCGCAGGTTTTCCGCCTGCACGGCCTTTTTCGAGACGAGGTCCAGCTTCTTCAGCTTGGTCAGGCCCTCGACAAGCTTGCCGATGTCGGGCCCGAACAGCGTGTCGATTTCCTGCCGGGTCGCCGAGGTATCCTCGATGGTGTCATGCAGCAGGGCAATGGCGATCGTCGCCTCGTCCAGATGCATGTCGGTGAGGATCGCGGCCACTTCGAGCGGATGGGAAAAATACGGATCGCCCGATGCACGTTTCTGGTGACCATGCTTCTGCATGGCATAGACATAGGCTTTGTTGAGAAGCGCCTCATTGACGTCAGGCTTGTAACGCTGAACACGCTCGACAAGCTCATACTGACGCATCATGGACGGAAGCCTCCAAACCCAAAACTCTAAATTATCGAGCGATATATGGTAATTGCGTTACCAAGACGCAAAAATAATGCGCCGCAGAAAGACTGCGACGCATCACGATAGCCTGAACCGGCAATCAGTCGCGCTGAAAGCGCGACATTTGATTAATAGTCGTCGCTTTTTTCCGGAGCTACCAGACCTTCGATACCGGCCAGCAATTCCTCTTCCGACATGCTATCGAAGGAAACATTGTCGTCTGCCTCGATCTCGGCAATCTCGTTGCCTTCGCTGTCGCCGGAGGTGACCTGCGGTACCACAGCAACGGCTTCCGGCTCATCGACTTCCACATGCTTCTGCAGCGAATGGATCAGATCTTCCTTGAGGTCGCCCGGCGAAAGCGTTTCCTCTGCGATTTCGCGCAGGGCAACAACCGGATTCTTATCATTGTCGCGATCGATGGTGATCGCTGCACCCTGTGAAATCAGGCGCGCGCGGTGACTGGCGAGCAAAACCAGTTCAAACCGGTTTTCGACCTTGTCAACGCAATCTTCAACAGTGACGCGGGCCATGAACTGCCCCTTTCATTTTTAACTGAATTAGCGGATTAAGCGGGACATAACGCGGTTACACGGAAAAAACAAGCAAAAGCCGTCAACAGGTTCGACGCGGGCTGTTTAACAGTAAAAAACAATCACCATAGATTGAGCGGCTCCATCCAAAATTCGGACAAATTTTCCGCCCAGCTATTGGCTTTTCACCGAACCCGACGTAGTAAATATGCTACTTTCGTATAAGATCAGATCGAGCTTTATTACCTTCTAGCTGATTTGAAATTGAAGCTCACCTTTTTGAAATGGAACCTTATTATGTTTGATCCACGTGAAAAGATCGTTTTGTTTATCGATGGTGCAAATCTCTACGCAGCCTCAAAGGTACTGGGATTTGATATTGACTATCGCAAACTTCTTACAGCTTTCCAGAAAAGAGGCTATTTGCTTCGCGCGTATTACTATACAGCGCTTGTAGAAGATCAGGAATACTCATCGATACGCCCACTGATCGATTGGCTGGACTACAACGGATATAAGGTTGTTACGAAACCTGCAAAAGAATTTACCGATTCTGCCGGCCGCCGTAAGATCAAGGGCAATATGGACATTGAACTTGCTGTCGACGCCATGCAGTTGACGGACACGGTGGACCATTTTGTTATCTTCTCCGGCGATGGCGATTTCCGCTCCCTGGTGGAAGCCTTGCAGCGCAAGGGCCGCAAGGTCAGCGTCGTCTCGACACTTTCGACCCAGCCGCCAATGATATCGGACGAACTGCGCCGTCAGGCGGATCATTTCATCGACCTGACATCGCTGCGCACCGAAATCGGCCGCGAGGCATCCGAACGCGCACCGCGCCGTGTCGAAGAAGAACAGGTCGACTACTGATTTGCCGACAAATTCGGAAATGCCGCATGGAAAACCATGCGGCATTGTGCTTTTTAGCGCCCTATGAGTGTCGAACCTTCCCCCGATTGCCCGATCTGCCCGCGACTGCATGACTTCATCGCCGGATGGCGCGTGAAAGAACCGGCGTGGCACAACGCGCCGGTGCCCGCCTTCCTGCCTGCGGGTGGGATTGAGTCGGTTCAGCTGCTCATTATCGGGCTGGCACCCGGCCTGCGCGGCGCCAACAGGACGGGCCGCCCGTTCACCGGCGACTATGCGGGGGATTTGCTTTACGGCACGCTGGCAGAATTCGGCTTTTCCCGCGGCACATTCGCCGCCCGGCCTGATGACGGCCTGGAACTGCTCGATGCGGCGATCGTCAACGCCGTTCGCTGTGTTCCGCCGGAAAACAAACCTGTCGGCGGCGAGATCAACAATTGCCGGCGGTTTCTGACGCCGACCATCCAGCAGTTCCGCAACCTGCGCGCCATCGTGACCCTTGGCACCATCGCGCACCAGTCGACGATACGGTCGCTGAAGCAGCCGGTGGCGAAATTTCCGTTCAGCCATGGCGGACAGTCCGATATCGGCGATATCCGCATTTTTTCCAGCTATCATTGTTCGCGCTACAACACGAACACCGGACGCCTGACCGAACCCATGTTCAAGAGCGTCTTCGCCGCCGTGCGCGGCCATCTGGATGCTTCGGTTTAAGGGTACAAAGTACCCAAAGCAATCAGCCGCGGTCGCGCAGCAGCCGTGACTTCTCACGGTTCCAGTCGCGCTGCTTTTCCGTCTCGCGCTTGTCGTGCAGTTTCTTGCCGCGGGCAACGGCAAGTTCGAGCTTCGCCCTGCCCTGATCGTTGAAATAAAGTTTCAGCGGCACGACGGTCATGCCTTCGCGGTCCACCGATTGTGCCAGCCGTGCCATTTCACGCTTGCTGACCAGCAGCTTGCGGTGGCGGCGCGGCGCGTGGTTGAAGCGGTTGGCCTGCAGATATTCCGGAATATAGGAATTGATCAGCCAGAACTCACCGTTCTCGAGGCTCGCATAACTTTCGGCAATGTTGGACTGGTTGTTGCGCAGGGATTTGACTTCCGTGCCCTGCAACACAATGCCAGCCTCCATCGTGTCGAGAATCTCGAAATTGAAACGCGCTCTGCGGTTCTCGGCAATGACCTTGCGAACCGTAATGGGTTTTTTGGCAGCTTTGGGCTTGTTCATGAGGCCTATATAATGCTTTGCAACTGAATTGTCAGTTGATCAAACCCGCATGTTTCATCGCCTGATCGATACGTTCGGCGGTAGCCGCTTCAATCGGGACGAGCGGGGAACGCACCGAATTGTTCATCTTGCCGAGCTTGGCCAGGGCATATTTCGGGCCCGTCGGGTTTGGTTCGATAAACAGCGCCTTGTGCAGCGGCATCAGGCGGTCCTGAATGGCGAGCGCCGCTGTGAAGTCGCCCCGCAGGGTCGCAGCCTGGAATTCGGCACACAGGCGCGGCGCGACATTCGAGGTGACGGAGATGCAGCCGACACCGCCATGGGCGTTGAAGCCGAGCGCCGTCGCGTCCTCGCCGGACAGCTGGATGAAATCCAGACCGCAGGTGATGCGCTGTTCCGAAACGCGCTCGATCTTGCCTGTCGCATCCTTCACGCCGGCAATGTTCTTGAAGTCATGCGCCAGCTGACCCATCGTCTCCGGGGTCATGTCGATGATCGACCGGCCGGGAATGTTGTAGATGATGATCGGCAGCGAGACGGATTCGGCCACGGCCTTGTAATGGGCATAGAGGCCGCGCTGGTTCGGCTTGTTGTAATAGGGCGTGACGACGAGAATCGCGTCCGCCCCGGCCTTTTCGGCATGCTGCGCCAGCTCGATGGCTTCGCGTGTGTTGTTGGAGCCCGCACCGGCAATCACCGGCACCTTGCCCTTGGCTTCCTCAATGCAGACTTCGACCACGCGCTTGTGCTCGGCATGGGACAGCGTCGGCGATTCGCCCGTCGTGCCGACAGGCACGAAACCATTGGTGCCCTCGGCGAGCTGCCAAGCCAGGAATGCGCGAAAGGCTTTCTCGTCAAACGACCCGTTTTGGTCGAATGGCGTGACGAGAGCGGTGATTGAGCCTTTCAGCATGGTGAACTCCAAGAAAACAACGTTAGATCAAGGCCGGGCCAGCATGGCGCCAACCAGGAGGTGGCGCACCATAGTCGTGCAACCTTCGCCGGGCAAGATGATTTCCTTGATGAAAAACAGCAATACAATTGATGTTTTGCGTAGAACCAACGGACCATGCTAACCTTTCGTTAAGATTGCCTTCACACGTCCGCCACTATTATCTGATCCAACAGTTCTGGATCCGGGGCTGCGCGTGATCCTTTCGATTAAATTGGTTGCCTGAATGCTGAGAACTTCTGTTTTGCGTCATGTTCTTCTCGCGTCATCGCTGCTGGTGACGACGGCTTCGTTTGCGCAAAATTCAACGCCGCCCATTCCAACTCTCAAACCGTTTGCCCCCACCCAGACACGGATCAGCCCCGCCGCACAGATCATGGCCAAGCCCGATCCGGTGACCACGGCGGGAATCGCCCAGCCGTCGAAACCGTCGGCCATTGCAGGCAGCCTCAAAAGCGGCCTCGATGCCCTGTCGGGCGGCGACGTGCAGCAGGCTCTCGGCATCCGCAACGGACTGCCGGCCGACGCGCTGGACCGTCATATCCTGACCTGGGCCATCGGCCTGTCGAATGCGCCGGGTGTTCCCAGCTCGGAAATCGCCCATGCGGCAGCGGAACTGCCGGGCTGGCCTGGCATGGCGACCTTCCGCAACAATTCGGAACGGGCGCTGTTCAAGGAGAACCCGCCGGCGGCAACGGTGATCAATGCCTTTGGCGGCACCCCGCCACAGACGGCCGAAGGCACCATCATCCTGGCCCGCGCGTTTGTGGCCACCGGCAACACCGCCCGTGCCCGTCAGGTTCTCGGCCCCTTCTGGCGCACCAAGAAGCTGGACGATGCGCAGGAAACGGCGATCCTGAAGGAATTTGCGCAGGTCATTCCGCGCGAAGACCATCTGGTGCGCATGCTGACCATGCTTTACGAAGGCAAGGCGAAATCCGCCGGCCGCGTCGCCAAGCTTGCCAATGCCGACGTGCTCTATCAGGCCTTTGCCGCGGTTCTGCAGAAATCGCCGGATGCGGCGCAGAAACTGGCGGCCGTCACCGGCTCCTGGCAATCGAACCCGGCCTACATCTTTGCCAAGGCGCAGTATCTGCGCCGCCAGGAACGCTTCAAGGAAGCGGCCGATGTGCTGGCCACCGCGCCGCGCGATGCGGCATCGCTGATCGACCCGGACGCCTGGTGGGTGGAACGGCGCGTGCTGTCACGTGAGCTGCTGGATATCGGCGATGCCACGCGCGCCTACAAGATCGCGGCCATGCACAGCGCCGAAACCCCGTCCGTCGCCGCCGAGGCGGAATTCCATGCGGGCTGGTATGCCCTGCGGGCGCTCAAGGACCCGCAGACGGCGCAGCGCCATTTCGCCCGTATCGCCGAGATTTCGTCGCGGCCCATGTCCGCCTCGCGCGCCTACTACTGGCTGGGCCGTTCCGCCGAAGCGGGCGCGGGCGGCAATGCGCGTGACTATTACAGCCGTGCGGCGCGGTTTGGCACGACATTCTACGGCCAGTTGGCCGCCGCCAAGCTCGGACAGGCGAGCCTGCAACTGCCCTATCCGCGCCCGAGCGATGCGGATCGCGCCCGTTTTGCCCAGCGCGAAGCCGTGCGCGCCATCCAGCGCCTGGAAGACACCGGCTATGCGCAGCGCGCCGCCATTCTGTACGCCAGCCTGAGCCAGGAACTCGACAGTCCCGGCGAACTGGCATTGCTGGCGGTCATGGCGGAACGCACGAGCAATCACTTCGTCGCCTTGCGTGTCGGCAAGATTGCGGCGCAGCGCGGCATCGATGTCGGCGCCCTGTCACATCCCATCGGCGCCATCCCCGGCAATGCCAATATTTCCGGTTCCGGGGCTGCCCTTGCCTATGCCATCGCCCGGCAGGAGAGCGAGTTCAACGCCAGCGCCGTTTCGAGCGCCGGCGCGCGCGGCCTGCTGCAGTTGCTGCCCGGCACAGCCAAGGACGTCGCCAAGCGCGCCGGAATTTCCTATTCCAAGGACCGGCTTACCGGCGATGCCGCCTATAACGCCACCCTGGGCGCACGCTTCCTCGGCGAACAGATCGCCAAATTCGACGGTTCCTACGTCCTGACCTTTGCCGGATACAATGCCGGGCCCAACCGTGCCAATGAGTGGGTTTCGCGCTACGGTGATCCGCGCGGCAAATCGGTCGACGAGGTCGTCGACTGGATCGAGCGCATTCCCTACACGGAAACCCGCAATTACGTACAGCGCGTCATGGAGAACTACGAGGTCTACAAATCGCGGCTCTATGGCAAGGCCCAGATCGAGAGCGATCTGACCGCCGGACGGCTGCAGCGTTAGCCGGGCTCTACACTCAACAACAGGATTGCGGATTGGCCGATTTATTTCGCGACATTCATTTCGACGCCCCCGATGGCCTGCATCTCCATATGAGGCTTTACCAGCCCGAGCACAAAAGCGACAACCTGCCGGTCGTCTGCCTGCCCGGGCTGACCCGCAACAGCCGCGACTTTCACGATCTCGCATTGTCATTGTCGCAGCACCCGCAGACGCCGCGCCCGGTGGTCAGCGTCGATTACCGCGGACGCGGATTGTCGGCCTATGATCCAGACTGGTCGCACTACAATATCGGGATGGAAGCGGGCGATGTCATCGCCGGCCTTGCCCATCTGCAGATCGACCGGGCGATTTTCCTCGGCACATCCCGCGGCGGGCTGATCACGCATATTCTGGCAGCCATCGCGCCACAGCTTCTCGCCGGCGTCATTCTCAATGATATCGGGCCGGAGATAACGGTCGAAGGCCTGCAGCAGATCAGTGCCTATCTCAATGGTGCGCGCCAGCCCGGCGACTGGAATGACGCGGCAGAGTTGCAGCGGTCAGTGCATGGAGCAGCCTTCCCTGCCCTGACCCAGGACGACTGGCAGCGTTTTGCCCGGATGATCTACCGCGAAGACAACGGTGCGATCCGCCCGGATTACGACCCCAATCTCCGCAAGACGATGGAGAACATCGACTATTCGCAAAAGCTGCCGGATCTGTGGGGCCAGTTCGAGCTGATGAAAGACCTGCCGCTGCTGCTGATCCGGGGCGAAAACACCACTTTGCTGGCGCAGGAAACCGTTGACGAGATGGCGCGGCGGCATAGCGCGCTGCAGGTGTTCAACGTCGCGGGTCAGGGCCATGCGCCGCTGCTGGAGACAGGCCGCATGCCCGAGCTGATCGCCGCGTTTTGCGCAGGCGTTGATTTGCGCGCGGACTAGCCGCTCTTTGCAGGCTTCTTGGGTGCCGCCTTGGGCTTGGCCTTGGCCGCAGTCTTTGCCTTGGCGGGGACGTCCCCTGCCTGCCTGATCATATCGGCAGCCTGTTTCATCCAGTTTTCACGATGGGCACGGCCGGGGAAGCCAATCGCACGGCTCACCCACGCAGCCTGATCCACATCCCAACCCGCAATCTGGTCAAAGTGAAACACGCCGAGCGTATGCAGCTCCGACTGGATCACAGTGCCGATCCCCTCGATGTCCGACAGGCGGTCCGGCTTGCCCCGCCGCGCGTTTTTCAACAGCGCGGGGCGGTGCGTGTCGTCTTGAGATACCCTGACCGCCCGGCTGCCTGCAGTCTTTGCCACGGTCTTTTGGGCCGGAGCCTTCGTCTTTGATCGCTGGCCCACGGGGGAAGCCATCGCCGGAACCGGCTCGGCCGGCGGCACCATTGCCGGACCGGACAGCGGCTTGCTCACATCGTCATTGGCAGGCGTGACCGGCACATGCGTTGCGGCGGCGAGACGGGCGTCAGCGGCGCGCGTCGACTCCTGAGAAACAGAATCGGTTTTCGGAGAGAACCTTTTGAAAAGATGACCCAAAATGGCGCCGATAATGAACGCGGCTGAAATGAGCAAAAGCGCCTGAAGAAGAAAAATGACCACAGCTCGTTACCCCAGTTTCAACACAGATCAGTTGCGCTTGCCGCCCTGGGTCGACCAGCCGACATAGAAACCGATAAGAGCGGCCACCAACAGAAAGAGCCATAGCTTCGTGATGAGATACATGATTGTCCGCGCTCCCGTTGATTGCACTGGATCAGCATTCCCGCCGGGAAGTCACCCGTTATTGCCGGCCGGCGGCGGCGCCAGCTTCACCTCGCCCACCCTACCATTACCCGGAAGTTGTGTCTTCAATGCGTTGGTGACGGACTCATAATCCGCAGCATTCGCGGCTGTTCCGGTGATGCTGTAGGTCTCCCCGGCAAGCCGGACCTCACCGCTGATCAGCTGCGATGCCTGTTTCAGCGCGAAATTGGCAAGCTCGACAAATCCCTGCGGCGCGCCGCGCGCGACGGCCATTTCATCCAGGATTTCAATGCCCGGCATGGCATTTTCAGCCGCAGCCAGAAGCTTGGCACGCGTATCGCCATAGGGGACATTGCCCGACAAGAGGATGCCCTGATCCGACTTGGTCACCACGAAACTGAAGGGATCGACCAGGGGTAAAAGCGTTGCTGCGTTCTCGACCACGCGAATGCCATCGGTGGTTTCAGCGATTTTCAGCGCCGATGCGAGGGCTTCGGCCGACGGCGCCACCCCCTTGAGGGTCAGATCGCGCCCGTCCACCTCGATGCTGGCCCAGCTGTTATCCGTTTCCAATGCGGCAGCGACGGTCTCCGTCAGTTGGCGGTCCATCGGCTCGGCAAGGAACCAGCCGGCAAGCGTTGTCAAACACGCAACGGTAATCAGACCAGGCCAGAACCAGCTTTTCACAATGTGCATGGATGGCATTTTCCCCTTACGGCAATCGAACAGAATGCTGTCTTGCCCGATGTCGGTGGGAATATCAACACGGCGCCCCGTGGCAAACGGCGAACGCCGGAAAACTGGCCGCGCGCGCCACAAAGAAAAACCCGGCAGCTTGCGCTGCCGGGTCTTATGAACTCAATCCTGTTAAGGATTAGAAGTTGCGCTGGAAGCGGATCATGCCACCGAATGCATCGTCGTTGCCGCCGTTGGCAATCGATGCATCCTTACGATGACCATCGAACTTGGTGTAGCTGATTTCTGGCGTGATCGTGAAGCCAGGAACGAGCTCGTAAGCAACGTTCAAAGTACCAGCAACGGTGCCTTCGGATTCGTATGCAACCTGTGCATTGACAGTTGCCTTATCCGAAACCTTGGCGGACAGACCACCCCAAACAGCCCAGTCGCCTTCCCAGCGGCCGAACCAGTTCAGGCTGCGTGTGTGACCGGTCGTGTAGTTGTCGTCGAAGTTGGACTGATAGCCACCCATGACGAATGCCTTGACAGCATCGGTGATCTTGACGTCCAAACGAACCTTACCGGCCCATTCTTCGATAACCGAGTCATAACCAGCAACAGCCGAGATGCCGCCCCAACCCTGCTCATACTTCACACCACCAATTACGTGTGGCATGTAGTCATTGATGCGGTAGTCGTGCGACAAGCCATCGTTGTCGGATTCGGATTCGCCCTGTTCAGCAGCGATGATCGCCGAGAAACCGTTGCCAGCTGTGAATGTGTAGCTGATCTGGTTGGACGTGCCTGACTGATAGTTGATCACGTCGTCGTTGATGACGTCGCCGGCATAACCGGTCCACGAACCGAACAGTTCGTCAGCAACACCAACGCGGAAACCACCGAGTTCGATGAATGCCTGAGGAATGGAGCTGGCGTTGGAACCGTTCCTATAGTTGAAACGTGTTTCAATGTACGAACGCAGTGTGCCGAGTTCGGTTTCCGAACGGGCGTCAAAGCGGATCGTTGCACGTGTCAGCTTGTCGTATGTGCCGTCGCCGTTAGGATCGCTGCCCTGGTTGACGTGGCCGCCGGTGTATACGTTGTCGCCGCCCTTGGCGTCGTAACGCAGATAGCCGCCGATCTTCAGGCAGGTCTCGGTTCCGGGAATGTAGAAGAAGCCCTTGCCGTATGCATCGCAAACGCGAACATATTCGACAGCTTCTGGCTCAGCGACGACAACTGCATCGGCAGCGCGTGCGCCAGTTACTGCAACGAGGGCTGCAGCGGAGCCGAGTAGAAGGCTCTTGATGTTCATTTCTGACCTCCAGTCAAAGTTAAAAATGGGTCTGGGCATTCCAATTTGGCTGAAGGACAACCTTGTCCCCATCCCCTAAGTCCTAGAAGAAATGCGATCAACGCCGTTCCTCTGCGACCGAACATACTCGCCCTCTCGGGGGTTTCAACCATGAATGTCGGCATCCACACCTCGCGGCCCCTCTATGCCTTATCCCTGTTGCACAAATGACACGAAAACGTCGCGACCCCGGCGAAATCTTTACCACTCATTAATATAGGTAACCGGATTTTCATCAATTTCTCTGCATCGATGGCGGAAACGGAACGGTGTTTTGACTCGAAATCGGGCATGCATCACCGGCATATTTGCAGTGTATGCATCGAATCAAATGCGGCACGTACTGATTCTGACAGGTGGTTTGCCATGACTTATTTCTATCTCTTTGTAGCCATAATTTTCGAGGTGGCGGCCACGTCGGCGCTCAAGCAAGCGGATGGTTTTACAAAGCTTTGGCCGTCGCTGATCTGTTTGGCCGGTTATGCGGCGGCTTTCTATTTCCTGTCCATACTGGTCAAGACGATGCCCGTCGGGATCGTTTATGCCATCTGGTCCGGCGCCGGGATCGTGCTCATCGCGGCCATCGGCTGGTTCTGGTTCAAGCAGCCGCTCGACATGCCGGCAATCATCGGCCTTTCGCTGATTATCGCCGGTGTTCTCATCGTCAACCTGTTCTCGGGAACCGTGGGACACTAGAGCCTTTCCTGCCGGCAAAAATCCGTTGAATCGCCTGGCCTTCCGTCAAACTTTGACTGGAGGTCAGAAATGAACATCAAGAGCCTTCTACTCGGCTCCGCTGCAACCCTCGTTGCAGTCACTGGCGCACGCGCTGCCGATGCAGTTGTCGTCGCCGAACCGGAAGCTGTCGAATATGTTCGCGTTTGCGACGCATACGGCAAGGGCTTCTTCTACATCCCCGGAACCGAGACATGCCTGAAAGTCAGCGGCTATGTGCGGTTCGATGCGCAGGGCGGCGATAAAGTCTATAGTGGCGGCAAAATCGGCACCTGGAAACTGAAATCCCGCGCCACCATCCGCTTCGATGCCCGCTCGGACACCGAACTCGGCACGTTGCGCTCCTATGCTGAAACGCGGTTCAACTATGCGGACGGCAGCGACAGCACTTCACTTCCCCAAGCCTATATCGAGCTCGGCGGTTTTCGTGTCGGCGTATCGGATGAAATCTTCGGTACGTGGACCAGCGGAGCTGGCAACGTCATCAACGATGATGTGATCAACTACCAGTCGGGCACATCCAACCAGATCAGCTACACATTAACCGGCGGCAATGGCTTCTCGGCGATCATTGCTGCGGAACAGGGCAGCACGCAGGATGCCAATTACATTGCCAACTACGATTACCGCATCAAGGATTACACACCGCATGTTCTTGCCGGCGCAAAATTCGCGCAGGCTTGGGGCGGGATTTCAGGCGTTATCGGCTACGATGCCAAGATCGAGGAATGGGCTGGCAAGCTGCGTTTGGATCTAACAGTCACAGATGCTGTCTCTCTCTTCATTTTGGGCGGGTATCAGTCCAATTGGGACAGCAATGTTCGCCTGGCACAGCGCAACTGGTTTGGCAACTGGGAAGGCGACTGGGCTATCTGGGGCGGTCTGTCCGCCAAGGTTTCGGACAAGGCCACCGTCAACGCACAGTTGGCTTACGAATCCGAAGGCACCTACGCAGGCGCACTCAATGTCGCCTACGAACTGGTTCCCGGCTTCACCATCACGCCTGAACTCAACTACACCAAGTTCGATGGTGCCCGTAAGGCCAAATCCCTGGCCAACAATGGAAGCGATGACGCGTTTGGCGGGTTCCTTCGCTTCCAGCGCAATTTCTGATGCCATGACTCACGACCCAGCGCCGGAATTTACCGGCGCTGGATTTTCCCAAATTCATTTTCACCAATCCATTTTCAGCGCCCGTCAGCACGGCGCACAGACATTTAGCAGGAAAGGAAAGCAAAGCGGTCGCGGACCGAGGAGATTTGGAAATGTCGAGGCAATATCGCTGGGAACGGACTGTTGAGGGTGCTGTGCAAGGCTTCCTCGAACGGGATAGTATCATCCTAAAGTGCTATTACCCACCCGATTGTGCTTTTCAGAAAGACGATTACAACTCGTTGCATATTTCATTTATGCATATTTTTCTGATTTAGAGCGTGATCCCTATGACAATTTCATCGATGGGTGCCAAACAGGCAGACACGGACTTCCCGGTTCGATTTCAGTACAACGTCACCTACGCGGCGGCGGACCGTACCGGCAATCGCGTGGTCAGGGACCATTCACTGGATGAGCTGACAGCGCGCTATATCGGGATTCTCTGGGACGACGGTTCGCACAAGGGCAATGTCAAATCCTTCCTGGGCGAGACCAGCGAGATTCTGGCCGGCAACCGGTTCAGTGTCTTCACCCAGGACATGCTCGATTCGGTGATCGGCACGCTCCGCGAGCGCGGCAACAGCAATGCAACCATCAACCGCAAAATGGCTGCTTTGAGCAAATTGCTTCGGAAAGCTTACAAGATGGGCGATATTTACAGCCTGCCCGAGTTTCGGCGGCAAAAGGAAAGACAGGGCCGGATTCGCTTTCTCGAACTTGAGGAAGAGGCCCGCCTGTTCTCGGCCATTCGCGCCAAATGCGAAGACAGCTATCGTTTGAGCATCTTTCTCGTCGATACGGGGTGCCGGCTCGGCGAGGCGATCGGGTTGAACTGGAACGATCTGCAGGGAAGCCGCGCGACCTTCTGGCTGACAAAATCCGGGCGCAGCCGGACGGTGCCTTTGACCCGGCGCGCCCATGACGTCACCCAGATTCCACGCGGCGCTTGAAGGGTCCGTTTGCCATGCACGATCAGCCGCGCTTCCGTGCCATCTGGAATGAAGCCAAGGCCGAGGTCGGATTGGGGACAGACGATCAGGTCGTGCCGCATATTTTGCGCCATACCTGCGCATCGCGGCTGGTGCGCGGCGGCATCGATATCAGGCGCGTGCAAATCTGGCTCGGCCACCAGACGTTGCAGATGACCATGCGGTACGCGCATCTGGCAACGCATGATCTTGATCCCTGCGTTGTCGTGCTGGAGCAGAATTGACGACCGGCGCGGAAAAGCCGGATATTCGCGACTGTCCCATGCGGTGGAAAGCTAGAGTGTTCGCACCCTGCACCGCGCCCGATCGGCGAACGGCCTCAGAAGCGATAACGGATACCGATCGTATTGGCGTTTGAACCTTCCCCCATATTGCCGAAGGTTTCGCCGGCACCGGAGCGGTGATGCAATTGCCACGTCACTTCAAGGTTGGGCGCCCCGCCCCAGCGAAATGAAAGTTCCGGCCCGAGAAAGCCAAGGAAGGAAGCATCGCCATTATAGCGCAGTTCGCGTTCCTTCTCGATCTGGGTCTCGCCGGTCACCGCGCTGAAGCCGGCCGTGAATGCCGGGGAGATCACCACATTGCCGATAACGAGGCCCTGGTGGCGCAGCCGGACGCCGGTCCAGATCTCGCCCGATGTGTCGTCGTCCTCACCGAACCGCAACGCGACGCCGACAACGCCGCCAAGCTGAAATCCTGATCCGAGATTGTAGACATCGCGCCCATAGGTGACGCCGACTAGATAATTCTTGGTGTAGTCCACATTGAAGAGATGGATGGCGCTGCCCGCGGTATCGCGTGCGAACGGTCCGCCCAGCAGCGTGACATCATTGCGCGTCGGCGCCTCTCCGGGCTGCAGGAAAGGATCCGTGGTGGCAAAATATATGAAGGGATGGGCCCTTCTGGCGGCCATTGCCTGACCGGAAGAAAACCCGAGAACTGCCGCGCTGACCAGCGCTCCAACACCAACCGAACGCCAAGATTTCATCTCTGCCCTCATGGTTCCTGAATAAGACGAGTCTGGCGCACACGATACAAAAAACGCGGGAAGAAGAAACACAAAATTAAACATAGGCATTTTGTTCTTGAAAATGCGTGGGGCTTGAATGGTTTGGCCGTGTCTGCCGCCCCGGAAACAGCCTCAACCCGGCGCATGGCGCCGGGTTGAGGCCTTTTGACTCATCGCTGTGATTCCCTCAGTTTCGCCTCAGGTTGGGATAATCTCCCCCTCAGCTTCTGATGGTATCAAGCGCACGTTGTCACCTTCGGGCAACGTGAGGCTCGGCAATTCATCCCCCGATGATCCCCCCCTGCCGGGCCTCATTTCCGGCTTTGCAACAGCCTCGGTCAAGTATACCCAACCTCGACATGTTCAAAATCACCGTGAATCAGCGTATATATTACGTCTCTCAAAAAAAATCACAAGACAAGAGGGCAAAACAAGATACAGGCAAGAATTGCGTGCCTGTGTCCGTAAAACCGCCAAGAAAAAATTATTCCACTCGTCCGATAATACATGGGCTGTGCTGCGCCGCACTTTATCCCTCAGGCATCGGAACGATGCGCAGGCACTGACGCAGCCAGTGGCTGGCCGTCAACGGACAAAGCGGTTTCCGCCGGTGCATCGGCAGAGCGACGGTGCCGACCGCCGGCAGCAAGGCTCCAGGTCTTGATTTCTCCATATCACGTAACATATAAAGTATCATGAAATTTGCAAACCGGTTGTCGGGCACAGTCCCTGCCCGGCGGATGTACAAACCGATGCCATACCCGCTGGAGGCGCAAGCGCGATGACCCCATTTTCCGATCCGCAGGCCGTGGCGCGCTATGCCGAAGACCCGACCCGTTTCGTGCCCGGCTTTGATGCCATGCAGCGCATGACCACGCTTCTGCTGGCCGAACGTGCCCCTGACGACGCCCGGGTGCTGGTTCTTGGCGCTGGCGGCGGGCTGGAATTGAAGATGTTCGCGCAGGCCCATCCGGGCTGGATTTTTGACGGCATCGATCCGTCCGCCGAGATGCTTCATCTGGCCGAACGGACACTGGGGCCGCTGGCGGCGCGGGCGCGGCTGCAGCAGGGCTATATCGGCGATGCGCCTGACGGCCCCTACGATGCGGCGACGTGCCTGCTGACCCAGCATTTCATGGATATGGATGAGCGGCGGCGTACGGCAGCCGAAGTCAGGCGCCGCCTCAAGCCCGGCGCGCCTTTTGTCACCGCCCATCTCAGCATCCCGCAAGGCGACGGCGCGCGTGCGACATGGCTATCGCGCTACGCCGCCTTTGCGGTCGCGGCCGGGCTTGATCCTGAAAAGGCTGCGAACATGCAGCGGGCTGTCGACACGAAAACCCACATTCTTGCGCCCGAGCAGGACGAAGCGATCCTGATCGAGGCCGGTTTTGCGCGCGTCGAGCTGTTTTATGCGGCTTTCAGCTTTCGGGGCTGGGTCGCCCATGCCTGATCCGTATCGCGCATGGCGCGCCATTCCCGGATCGGATAGGCTGCACCGGGATGCGGGAGAACAAAGGGCGAGGAATGAAGTACCTGACTATTGCTGCTTGTATCGCGCTTGTCGCCGGAGGTGCTTTTTATGCGGCGACGTACAACGCAGCACACAGGGAGCAGAAAGAACAAGCGCAGCCAATGCGGGATGCCGAGAACGCATTTTATGACGCCGCCGGAGCAAAAGAGGGAGAAACCGAGAAGGTTCGCACCGTCTGCGAGAATTTTGCACGTGACCCGGCGATGAACGCCGAGCCGGTGAAAAGTTTTCTCAGCAAGTGCCGGCAGTTTGGTTTTCTGTAAAAACCTTCCAGACCCTCTTGTTGCCCCCTGCTCCGGCGAAAGCTCGCGGCGTGTCTTCCAAGGTCCCATCCGCATGGAAGAAATGCTTTAGAGGATGAGAAAAACTTTGACGGCTCCCCGGACCCAGAACATAAATGAACGACGGTTAAATTCTCAATGAAGATCAACAGGAACTGGAAACGCTATATTGAGAATTCTACTATTCCTAGCTCTTCTCTTGCTGGCTGGTTGTGATGATCGCCCTGCCGGGTGGTCTGCCATTGTTTACCCGGATCGAACCGACCGAACAAAATTTGTCGTAACGCCGCATTTCACGTCTGTGTCGTACTGCCTGGATTCTGCGAAAGAGAAGATGAACGAAATCCAAGTCAATGGCCGTGGCGATTATCAGTGCGGCTATAATTGTGAGGAATACGGAGATCCTCATAGGAAGAATATCTGCGAGAAATACAGCAAGTAGGTCGCGGTCCTGTCTGGTTACGAGATCACTGAGCCGCATTCGATGGCCGATCTTGCCAGCATCAGTGATCGACATCCGCGTCTCGTGTTTGGGTATGCCAGCAGGCATTCGATTGCGAAGCCGCATAACAAAGCCATCAAGGATTCGGGCCGCCAAAACTGACCAGCCACGAATTTGGGCGGCTCCAAAAGCCGGAGGCTGCTTCTCGACACCTATGTCCAAGGAGATGCCGACCGGGAGGTGGTAAACCGGGTATTTTCCGGCAATACCCGCAAGAACAAACGGTGATTTGCTTGTGCCAATTTTGTGCCGTTTGTGTCGAACCATTACCGCTTCGTTCCGTTTTCCACGGCACGGAACTGCAAAATAGAAAAATCAGAAAACTTACACAAAGGCCTTGCCAACAAAGGGTTTCCTCTTTAGTCAGCGTCCTTGGAGAGGTGGCCGAGTGGTCGAAGGCGCTCCCCTGCTAAGGGAGTAGGCCCGTTAAACGGTCTCGAGGGTTCGAATCCCTTCCTCTCCGCCATTTTCCACCCTTGCCCTCCAAGACCGTTATCCCCCAGTGCAGGCACTCAGACACCGCCGGTTGCCGTGCATGTCCCGGTCTGTCTGGCACGCCCCTTTCCGTCAGAGCGTTACCGCCCCGATCTGCTGCAGGACACCCAGGCGGTCGACCTGCAGCCATGCCCGCGTCAGCTTGCCATCCTGCGCCTGATAGATGGCGATTCCCTGCTGAACCGCGGTCTTGCCGGTGGGCGCGATACCCGACAGCGGCCCCAGATGCGCCGCCTCGAAGCGCCAGCGCACGCATACCCTGTCTCCCGCCGCAAACAGGTCTTCCAGCTCAAACCGCAGGCCGGGAAACGCCGTGATCATCCGTTCGACGGTCTGCCGGAAGCCTTGCGGCCCCTGCTCGCCGCCGGCGCCGACGAAACCCTCCGACAGATACTCCGGAAGCCGCTCGAGCAGGCGCGGATTGAGACAATCCTCATACAGGCCTTTGACAAGTTCAGACGGGGTCATGCTATACCTCAATTTGACAATGTGTTGTCAATTTTGCATTTTGACAACATGCTGTCAATATGTCACTGGAAATTCGGGAGATCAGCATGCGCACCCCTCAGGGCGAAGAATTGAGCCGGCTCGTCTGGGACATCCTGCAAACCGCCGGCCGCCTGACCGAGGCCGGCAACCGCCTGAGCGCGCCGTTCGGATTGACCGCCGCGCGCTGGCAGGTCATGGGCGCGATCGTTCAGGAGGCCGCAACCGTGGCGGATGTCGCCCGCCACCTCGCCCAGACGCGCCAGAGCGTGCAGCGCCTGGCCGATGAGCTGGTGCATGACGGGCTTGCGGCCTACGGCCCGAACCCGCGGCACCGCCGCGCCAGCCTGCTCGGCCCGACGTCTCAGGGGACTGCGTCCTATGAGGCGCTGATGCGGCGCCAGGCCGAATGGGTGAATGCGCTGTCCGCCGGGATGCGGCTTGAGGACATCGCCGCGTCGAGGGATCTGCTGGCCACTCTCGGCGCGGCACTGGAGAGCAGCCGGCCATAGAAAAAGGCGGCTCTCGCGAGCCGCCCTTTCTGCATTCAAGCGTTCTGATGGGAATCAGAGACGGAAGACACCCAGCGGATACCAGTAGCCATCGCTGTGACGGCGATAGCCGCGGCGATGTTCACGGTAGCCGCGATGATTCTTCCAGTAGCCGGGACGGTAGCCGCGATTGTTGTAGTGCGGGCGGCGGTGATCATCACGGCGATCCCAGCGACGGTCATCGCGGCGATCCCAACGGCGATTGTCGTGGCGGCGCCGCTCAACGTACTGCACCTGCTCGACATTGGATACAACCGGCGCCTTCTGGGCCGATACCGGTGCCGCATTCGAAGAAACGACCGAAGTCAATCCAACAAGAACCGCCAGCAAGCCGGCAGTAAACAGCGAAACAAGATTTTTCATTCGTCACTCCTATCGATTCATACCGGGGATAGGTGCGCCTTCAAGGATGAACAGAGTATGAACGGTATTGCGTTCACCTCGCCCGCAGCGCGCCTTATCCGGATATCGCCGCAGGCCGGGGACCCCGCAAACCGATGCAGTTGCCCCAGGGATCACGAACCTGGCACATGACAAGGCCATCCTGTATCGCCAGCGGCCCGCGATAGAGCGTGGCGCCCAGTTTTTCCACATGCGCCAGAGCGGCGTCAAAATCGTCCACCGCCCAATAGACGACGGAGCCGAAAGGCCCTGACCCCACCTGCGCGTCTGCAGGCACGATTTCAAGGCAGACGGAGCCGAGCTGCAGGAAGTCGAAATCAAATTCGTCGAGCCGCGTGCGGACAGCCTCAGGAAACGCGCGCTGATACCATGCGAGCCCCGCTTCAACATCGCCGACATGAACCAGAACCGCGGCAATGGGGTGGGATGTCGCGTGCATGGGGGCTGGTCTCTTCTGCGGGATAGGTTTTCATCGGGATATCCGAGGAGGAATGCTGTGGCAACGGTCCAGCTTCCACTTTAAGCAGCGTTCGTGTTCGCCCCGTCGAGCAAAGCTTTAATGACAACCAGACGCTCGTCGGCGATGTCGCAGACATATTGGATTGCCGATTGCTGCCGCTCATTGTCGATATCGGCGGCGTCGATGTTCCCTTATATTCCGGGCATAGCTTCGAAAATTTCCAGGCAGACTGATGCTGAAATTCATACTGTTTAAAACCATCTATTTTCGACAGTTCTGGTAAAAATAGTCGGGATTTACTATAGGAAAGCATGATCACATCTGCACAATGCCGCGCAGCACGCGCCCTTATCCAATGGTCTCAGCAGCAACTTGCCGATGCGGCGCATGTTGGCATTGTGACGGTGCGGCAATTTGAGAGCGGTGTATCCGAGCCGCGCCACGCAACACTCGATGTCATCAAGCGCGCGCTGGAAGCTCAAGGGGTCATCTTTCAGGCCGAGGGAGAAATGACGCCGGGCGGTCCGGGGGTGAGACTGCCTGCGGGATGATGTACACTGCCTTGTGCCGAACCGCCTCTCCTGATTAGTGATCATTACCAAAAATATTGCGACTGAAACCATACGCGCCGAGCTCATTTACGGTCAATTGAACTTAGGTATAATACCAAAAACGTTTACTCTGGAAACAACATGGCTATTATCGGAAATCAGATCAGAGCAGCCCGTTCGCTGATTGGCATGGAGCAGATCACCCTCGCCGAGAAGGCGGGCGTGAGCGCCAACACCATACGCAACATGGAGGCCTTCGGAAGCGAAAGAGTGAAAGTCCGCACCGATACCCTGGATGCGGTAACCGATGCGCTCAAGGCCGAGGGCGTGGTGTTCCAGCAGGATGGTGAGATGACCAGCGGTGGCGGTGGCGTGCGGTTGGTCAGGTAAGCGCTGGTAAATGCCGGACGGTTGATTCTCTTGCCCCGCGATTATTTACTCCGGCGCCTCCGGAAAAATCGTAACCGTGCAGCGAAAATGATCGATTTACAGTGCAAAATGGCGCGTGCGGCTTTGGGACTTGGCGTGCGTGATCTCGCGGCTCTTGCCCGCGTGTCGACGGATACAATCGCCCGATTGGAACGCGGCGAGAAACTGAAACCAGCGACCATCATGGCTATCGCAGCGGCTCTGGAAACAGCGGGGGTTATCTTTGAGGCGGATGGTGAAATGGTGAATGGTGGTCCGGGGGTGAGACTGCGGATGAAAGAGTGATCCGGCCTGCCGCGCTTCCAGCATGAAACAGACGCTAGCCCCCGGCTTCCCGCTTCAACTCCGCCGCTGTCGCCGCCAATCCCGCCAAAGCAAAACGCTGGAAATGGGCGATAATGGCTTCCTGCGCACCGGGCGCCGGTGCGAAGAGATCGGGCAGAACCTGTGACAGCAGTTGGCGGTTGCCGAGCAGCAGCATGGCAAAGGGCGAGACCATATTGAGCAAACACCGCCCCACCGCCGGATGGTCGGCGGGCACCCCCAGAATATCGGCAACGAGCCCGGTTACCACCTGTTTCTTCGGCAGCACCTCCTGATTCAACAACACGGGAAAGGCCTGGGATGGCGCGAGAATCTCGCGGCTCAGCACCCGCAACACCCATGTGGATGACGCCGGGGCGGTGATTGCCGCGGCAATCAGTCCGATGAGGATTTTCAGCTTGTCGATGGAAGCCCCCGGTCCCTGCGCCAGCGCCACCAGCCGGTCGTAGGTCAGGAGCCGCCGGTGCGCCTCGACCAGCACCGCGGCATAGAGCCCTTCAATGCCGCCATAATAATAATTCACCGCGGCCGAATTGCTCCCGGCCCGCTCGGCGATCTCCTTGCCCGTGGCGCGGTCAAAGCCTTTTTCGGCAAAGATTTCGCCCGCCGCTTCCAGAATCTGGGCCTTGGTCGAAGCGCCGTCCTCGCGCCGTCCGGGAAGTTTTCGAGGTGTTTTGCGTATCATGCCCGTACAGTAACCCAGATTTGAAAGGATTAAAAGTTCAAATTGAAATTCAAATTTGACATAATGCGCACACGGCCTGTATGATGGCGCATGAGCAAAATCATCCGTTTCCTGCTTCCGCTGATCCTCATCGCCGCCCTCGCCGGCGGAGCCTGGTGGTACTATCGCCCGTCATCGACGAACGATGCGCTGACGCTGTACGGCAATGTCGACCTGCGGCAGGCATCGCTTGCCTTCAACGGATCGGAGCGGATTGCCGAGGTGCTGGCGGAAGAAGGTGATGTCGTGGGCAAGGGCCAGGTGCTGGCGCGGCTCGATACCAGCCGCCTCGCCCCGCAGGTGCAGCAGGCGGAAGCAACGGTCGCCGCCCAGCAGGCCGCACTGCTCCAGCTGAAAAACGGCAGCCGGCCCGAGGAAATCGCCCAGGCCCGCGCCAATCTGGTGTCGGCACAGGCCGATGCGTTGAACGCCAAGGCGCAATTCGAGCGCCAAAGCGTACTGACCGCCAATGCCACCGCCAGCAAGCAGGACCTTGATACGGCGCGCGCGGCGGCGGCTGTTGCCGATGCCAAGGTCGACGTGGCGCAAAGTGCGCTGGCGCTTGCCATCGCCGGTCCGCGTGTCGAGGAAATCAGCCAGAGCGAAGCGCAGTTGCGCGGCAGCGAGGCGCAACTGGCGCTCATGCGCCAGCAGCTTGCCGATGCGCAGCTTTTTGCGCCGTTTGATGGCGTCGTGCGCTCGCGGCTGATGGAACCGGGCGAGATTGCAGCGCCCAGCAAACCGGTGTTTTCGCTGGCAACGCGCGGCACGAAATGGGTGCGCGCCTATGTCTCCGAAACCAATCTCGGCCATCTGCGCCCCGGCATGCGGGCCAGGATCACCACGGACAGTTTTCCCGATCAGCCGCTGGACGGCTGGGTCGGCTTCATCTCGCCGGTGGCGGAGTTCACGCCGAAAACGGTGGAGACGACCGACCTGCGCACCAGCCTCGTCTATGAGGTGCGCGTCTTTGTCGAGGACCAGAAGGATGTGCTGCGGCTCGGCATGCCGGCCACCGTCACGTTGCGGCCGGATGCCGCGCCGCACGCGATTGCGCCAATGGCGGACACAAAACCATGACCGCCGCCGCGCCAGCCTCCCCCGTCACGGCGCGGTCCATTCACAAGACGTTCCACCGCGATACCGGCGAAACGGTCAAGGCGCTCGATGATGTCTCGTTTGAGGCGCGCCACGGGACGGTGACCGCCCTTGTCGGGCCCGACGGCGCGGGCAAGACGACAATCCTGCGGCTGATGGCCGGGCTGATGGCGGCCGAGAGCGGCGAACTCAAGGTGCTCGGCATCGATGTCGCGGCCGATCCGCAGGCGGTGCAGAACCGCATCGGCTACATGCCGCAGAAATTCGGTCTTTATGAGGATCTGAGCGTTCAGCAAAATCTCGATCTTTATGCGGACCTGCATGGCATCACCCCGAACCAGCGCCGCGAGATTTATCCGCGGCTGATGGACATGACCAATCTTGGCCGTTTCACCGAACGGCTGGCGGGAAAACTGTCCGGCGGCATGAAGCAGAAGCTCGGTCTTGCCTGCACGCTGGTACGCTCGCCGGAATTGCTGCTGCTCGATGAGCCGACCGTCGGCGTCGATCCGCTGTCGCGGCGGGAACTGTGGCAGATCGTGCTGAAACTGGTGCGCGAAGACGGCCTGACGGTCATCGTCAGCACCTCCTATCTCGACGAGGCCGAGTTCTGCGACCATGCGGTCGTCATGCATCTGGGCAAGGTGCTGGCGCAGGGCAAGCCCGACGAGATCACCGCCCGCGCGAAAGGCAATGTGTTCATCGCCGCGCCGCAGGACGGCATGAATGCCCGCTCGCTGCAGGCGCGGCTGTTCCGCCATGACGGCGTGGTGGATGCGGTGCCTGAAGCAGGCAAGGTGCGCATCGTCCGGCAACCGGGTTTCAACGGCAAACTCAGCGTCGACGGCCGGCCCGTGGCGCTGACCGCAACCCCGCCGCGTTTCGAGGACGGCTTCATGGTGCTGTTCAGCGCCGTGGCGGGCGAAGGCCATTCCAGCAGCCTGGAGCTGCAGCGCTCGGCAGACTCGGCACGCAAGGATGAGATTTCCGTTGAGGTGCATGACCTCGTGCGCATGTTCGGGGATTTCGCCGCGGTGAACCATGTCAGTTTCCGGGTGAAGCGCGGCGAGATCTATGGGCTGCTCGGGCCGAACGGTGCGGGCAAGAGCACCACATTCCGCATGCTGTGCGGGTTGATTCCTGCAACCAGCGGAACATTGCGGGTTGCCGGTGCGGATTTGCGCACGGCGCGGGCGGAGGCGCGGCAGAATCTGGGCTATGTCGCGCAGAAATTCTCGCTCTACGGTGATCTCTCGGTGGACGAGAACCTGGATTTCTTCGCCAGCGCCTATGGCCTGCGCGGCGCGAAAAAACGCGAACGCATCGACTGGTCGAAGCAGCAGTTTGAACTCGGTGAACTGGCGACGCTGCCGAGCGGCCAGTTGCCCGGCGGGTTCAAGCAGCGCCTGGCCATGGCCGCCGCACTGTTGCACGAACCGGATATCCTGTTCCTCGACGAGGCAACGAGCGGTGCCGATCCCCTCGCCCGACGCGAATTCTGGGGCCGCATCACCGCCCTGTCGGAACAGGGCGTAACGGTCATCGTCACCACGCATTTCATGGAAGAAGCGGAATATTGCGACCGGATCATGATCATGGATGCCGGGCGCAACCTTGCCGAGGGAACGCCCGCCGACATCCGTGGCCATGCCAAACCGCAGGACGGGCGCGAGCCGAACATGGAGGATGCATTCATCGCCATTGTCGAGGAATCGCGCAGCGCCACCGAAAACCGGGGTAAGGCAGCATGACCGCCGCATCGCAGCATTCGGGCAGCCTGCGGCGCATCCTGGCGCTGGTGCGCAAGGAATCCTGGCAGGTGATCCGCGATCCCAGCAGCATCGCCGTCGGCATCGTCATGCCGATGATGCTGCTGATCCTGTTCGGCTACGGCCTGTCCTTCGATCTGAAGAACCTGCCGGTCGCCCTCGTGATGGAAGAGAATTCCGCCGAAGCGCGCGGCGCGGTGTCGGGTTTCGAGCTTTCGGACTATTTCCAGACCCATCCGGTCAAGACGATGGCGGAGGCCGAGCGGCTGCTCAAGGACAAGACCGTCAGCGGCATCGTGCGCATTCCGCCGCAATTTGCCCGAAACGTTGCGCTGGGCAATGGCGATATCCAGATCGTCGTCAACGGCACCGATGCCAATACGGCGCGCATTTCTCTGGCCTATGCGCAAGGCGCCGTTGCCACGTGGCTGGCGCGGCAGGCGGCCGAAGGCAGGATCACGAGCAATGGCGCTTCCGTGGATATACAGACACGGCTCTGGTTCAACGAGGCCAATGAAAGCAGCTATTTCCTCGTGCCGGGGCTGATCGTGCTGGTCATGACGCTGATCGGCGCACTCCTGACCGCGCTCGTCATGGCGCGGGAATGGGAGCGCGGTACCTTCGAGGCCCTGTTCGTTACGCCGGTGCGGCCGGTTGAAATCCTGCTCGGCAAGATCATTCCCTATTTCGTTCTCGGCATGCTCGGGCTGGCATTGTCCGTTGTCGGCAGCCAGATCCTGTTCCATGTGCCGCTGCGCGGCTCGCTGTGGATACTCGTCATCGTCTCGATGCTCTATCTGATGGTGGCGCTCGGTATCGGCCTGCTGATTTCATCGGTCACCAAAAGCCAGTTCGTTGCCAGTCAGGTCACCCTCGTCGTCACCTTCCTGCCCGCGATGATGCTGTCCGGCTTCATGTTCGACATCCGCAGCATGCCGCTCGTCATCCAGTTCATCACCTATATTTTCCCAGGCCGCTATTTCGTCAGCGTGCTGCAGACCCTGTTTCTCGCCGGCGATATCTGGGGGGTGATCCTGCCCAACGCCGCGGTGCTTGCGGTGATGGCAACGGTGCTGATGGCCGCTTCCGTGCGGGCAACGCGCAAGAAACTCGGGTGAGGCAGCCATGATCCAGTCGCTCTTCCGCATCATCGCCCTTATCCGCAAGGAATTGCTAGCCATGCTAAAGGACCCCAAGAGCCGCATCGTGCTGGTGGTGCCGCCGATCATGCAATGCCTTGTCTTCGGCTATGCCGCGAGCTACGACCTCAACAACGTGCCCTACGCCCTTCTCGATCACGATCACAGCGCCGCCTCGATGGCGCTGGCCGCACGGTTCGACGGTTCCGCCACGTTTACCCGCATCGCCACTCTGCAGCGGACAGGCGATATCGCCGGTTACATCAACAACAGGCGCGTTCTGCTGGTTCTGGTCATCGATCAGGACTTTGAAAAGAACCTGATGGCCGGAAGGCCTGCCCAGTTGCAGGTTATCGCCGACGGGCGCAATTCCAATACGGCGGGCACGGCGCAGGGCTATGTCAGCGCCATCGTGACGGATTTCACCCATCGCTGGCGTGCCGAGAACGGCCAGACCGCCAATACCGGAATCACGGTGACGACACGCGCCTGGTACAATCCGAGCCTGGAGACGCGCTGGAACATGATCCCGTCACTGATCGGCACCATCACCATGATGATGACGATGATGCTGACCGCCATGTCCGTGGCGCGCGAGCGGGAGGCGGGAACGCTGGACCAGTTGCTGGTCACGCCCTTCCGCCCCTCCGAAATCATGGTGGGCAAGGCCCTGCCGTCGATGATGGTGGGCACCACGCAGGCAACGCTCATCCTGCTCGTTGCGCAGCTGTGGTTCCAGATCCCCTTCGCCGGGTCCTACCTCATTCTTTATATGGGATTGATCCTGTTTCTGGCGGCAGCGGTCGGCATCGGGCTTTTCCTGTCGTCGCTGGCCGCGAACATGCAGCAGGCGATGATCTTTTCCTTCGTGCTCTTGATGCCGTTCATGCTGCTGTCGGGCCTGACGGCGCCCATCGGCAACATGCCGGATATCCTGCAATATTTCACGCTGATCAATCCGCTGCGCTATGCCATCAGCATCACGCACCAGGTCTATCTGGAAGGTGCAGGGATTCGCCAGCTCCTGCCGGAAATGCTGGCGCTCATCGGCATTTCGGTGGTGACACTGCCGGTTTCATCCTGGCTGTTCCGTCACCGGCTGGTGTGAAAATCCTGCACGAACTGCAGAAAATGCCAATCGTCCGCGATCAGCCCGGCCAGCAGCGCATGGCGATATCAATGAGCCTGTAGAGCTCTTCCCGCGCGGTTCCGCTCGATGCCTGTACCGCGGTACCCTGGGATATGGTCATGATAAACCGGGCGATATCTTCCGGATCGCACTCGGTTTTCAGGTCACCCTCGCGTTTCGCCCGGGCAAAACGCCGCGCCAGCGCCTTCTGGCCCATATTGCGCTTTTCGATGATGGTTTTCTGAATGGCGGCGGCGGCATCGCTGCAGCCCATGGCCGCATTGATTCCCATGCACCCCGAGGGATTGCAGTCGCAGGTCTGCGCATCGGCAAAGCCGTGCAGAATATCCATAGCGACGGTGCGTGCGTCCGGCTGCTCCAGCGCTTTCCAGAAAAACGCCATGTAATTCTGTTCATAGCGCTCGAGCGCCATGCGGAACAATTCTTCCTTGTTGCCGAAAGCGCCGTAAAGGCTTGGCTTGGTTATACCCATGCCGTCCGTCAGGTCAGTGATGGATGTGCCCTCGTAGCCCTTGCGCCAAAAAAGTTCGAGCGCAGTCTGCAGTGCCTCATCGGCATCAAATTCCCTCGGCCGTCCCATGGACAAGACTCCCTAGAAGAAATATACCGCTCGGTATAAAATCCAATTGACAGCCACCGTACCGCAGCCTTATATCTCGTTTTATACCGATCGGTATCGATCGTCAACGATCCAATTTCGTTTAGCCACTCCCAATGGCGATACAACTTTCAAAGCAGGATGACCACGATGTCAATCAGCACTTACAAAAGATCACTCTATGTCGGCGGCTTTATTGTGGCGCTGGCAGCCGTGGGTTCGACCCAACTGTTCGATCTTGGCAAGAGCCATGCCGAAACCAGCAAGCAGGCCGCGCCCGTGGCGACGCCCGTTTCCGTCGCTGTCGTCCAGCCAAAACTCATCACCCGGTGGAGCGAGTTCTCCGGCCGTCTCGAAGCCATCGACCATGTCGACCTTCGTTCGCGCGTCGCCGGGGCCATCCAGTCCATCGCCTTCAAGGAAGGTGCACTGGTCAAGCAGGGCGACCTCCTCGTCAAGATCGATCCGGCTCCCTATGAAGCCGAGGTCGCGCGGGCAAAGGCCGCCGTCAGCGCCGCAGAATCGAAACTGTCCCTCGCCAAGAACGAATTGGAACGCGGCAAGCGCCTGATCGATTCGCGCACCGTGTCCCAGAGCGACTATGACCAGCGCATCAATGTGCAGAGCGGCGCACAGGCCGATCTCGAAGCGGCACAGGCCGGGCTCAAGACCGCCATGCTCAACCTCGATTACACGGAAATCCGTGCGCCCATCAGCGGCCGCGTCGGCCGCATCGAAATCACCGCCGGCAATCTGATCGCCTCCGGTCCCAGCTCGCCGCTGCTGACCACCATCGTCTCGATCAGCCCGATCTATGCCAGCTTCGAGGCCAATGAAAACACTGTTGCCCAGGCCCTCGCCGACCTGCCGCAGGGTCTCAACAGCCGCGATTTCTCCGACCGCATCCCCGTCGTGATGGACGTTTACGGCCAGAGCGACGTGAAGGGCAAGCTGCAGCTGATCAACAACAGCGTCGATGTCGCCAGCGGCACGGTCAAGGTACGGGCGGTGTTTGACAATGCGGACGGCAAGTTCATGCCGGGCCAGTTTGCCAAGCTGCGCATGGGCACGGCCAACGAAAAGCAGGAACTGCTTGTCGATGAAAAGGCTGTCGGCACCGACCAGAGCAAGAAGTTCGTCATGGTGGTCAACGACAAGAACATCGTGGAATACCGCGAGATTTCGCTCGGGGCACCGGCGGAAGGCCTGCGCATCGTCACCAGCGGCTTGCAGCCGGACGAAAAGATCGTCGTCAACGGCCTGCAGCGCATTCGTCCCGGTTCACTCGTCGCTCCTGAAATGGTCGCCATGGGCGCTGCAGCACACAATTTGCAGGCCTTGGCCACCGATCCAGCCAAGACACAACAGTAATCGCAGCAAAGCCCCGCAACGGGCAGGCGGATAGTGATATGAATATCTCCAATTTCTTCATCGACCGCCCGGTCTTCGCGGGCGTTCTGTCTTTCGTGATTTTCCTTGGCGGCCTGATCGCCCTGACGGCCATGCCGGTTTCGGAATATCCGGATGTCGTGCCGCCATCCATCGTGGTGCGCGCGCAATATCCGGGTGCCAACCCGAAGGTCATTGCCGAAACTGTGGCAACGCCGATCGAGGAACAGATCAACGGCGTCGAAGGCATGCTCTACATGGGCAGCCAGGCAACCACCGACGGCCAGATGACCCTGACCGTGACCTTTGCCATCGGCACCGACCCCGACAAGGCGCAGCAGCTGGTGCAGAACCGTGTGTCGCAGGCGGAACCCCGCCTGCCGGAAGAGGTGCGCAGCCTCGGCATCACCACGGTGAAGAGCTCGCCGGACCTGATGCTGGTGGTCAATCTCATTTCGCCCAACAACCGCTATGACATCACCTATCTGCGCAACTACGCACTCATCAACATCAAGGACCGGCTCGCCCGCATCAACGGTGTCGGCGACGTGCAGTTGTTCGGCTCGGGCGATTATTCCATGCGCGTGTGGCTCGATCCGCAGAAGACGGCGGAGCTCGGCCTGTCGGCGACGGATGTCCTCAATGAAATCCGCGCGCAGAACGTCCAGGCCGCCGCCGGCGTCATCGGCGCCTCGCCCAGCCCCAACGGCGTTGACCTGCAATTGTCGGTGAACGCGCAGGGCCGCCTGCAGACCGAGGAAGAATTCGGCCAGATCATCGTCAAGACCGCCGCCAACGGCGCGATCACGCATCTGCGCGATATCGCCCGTATCGAGCTTGGTGCAGCCCAGTATTCGCTCCGCTCGCTGCTCGACAACAAGCCGGCCGTCGCCATCCCCGTTTTCCAGGCACCGGGCTCCAACGCCATCCAGATCGCCGATCAGGTGCGTGCCGTCATGGACGAGATGAAGCTGACCATGCCGGAAGGCGTCAGCTACGAGATCGTTTATGATACGACGCAGTTCGTCCGCGCCTCCATCGAGGCTGTCGTGCACACGCTGCTGGAAGCCGTGGTGCTCGTCGTTCTCGTGGTCATTCTGTTCCTGCAGACATGGCGCGCCTCGATCATCCCGCTGATTGCGGTTCCGATCTCGATCATCGGTACGTTCGCCGTCATGCACCTCTTCGGCTTCTCGGTGAATGCGCTGAGCCTGTTCGGCCTCGTGCTCGCCATCGGCATCGTGGTGGACGACGCGATCGTGGTGGTGGAAAACGTCGAACGCAACATCGAAAACGGTCTGGCGCCACGCGCGGCAACCGTTCAGGCGATGCGCGAAGTGTCGGGTCCGATCATCGCCATTGCGCTGGTGCTGGTGGCGGTTTTCGTACCGCTTGCCTTCATCAGCGGCCTGACCGGGCAGTTCTACCGCCAGTTCGCGCTGACCATTGCCATCTCGACCGTCATCTCCGCTTTCAACTCGCTGACCCTGTCCCCGGCCCTCGCCGCCCTGCTTCTGAAAGGCCATGACGAGCCGAAGGATGCGTTGACGCGGTTCATGGACAAGACGCTGGGCTGGCTGTTCCGCGGCTTCAATACCGTGTTCACACGCGGCGCCAACGGCTACAGCCGGGGCGTCACCGCCGTCATTTCGCGCAAGACCGTGATGATGGGCATCTATATCCTGCTGATCGGTGCGACAGCCTTCATGTTCAAGAGTGTTCCCGGCGGGTTCGTGCCGCCGCAGGACAAGCAGTATCTCGTCGGCTTCACCCAGCTGCCGGATGGTGCAACGCTTGACCGCACGGAGGCCGTCGTTCGCCGCATCGGTGACATCGCCCTGAAGATTCCGGGCGTGCAGAGCACCATTGCGTTCCCCGGCCTGTCGATCAACGGTTTCACCAACAGCTCCAATGCCGGTATCGTCTTCGTCTCGCTCAAGCCATTCGAGGAGCGCAAGACGCCTGACTTAAGTGCCGGAGCGATTGCCAAGGCGCTGAACATGCAGTTGTTCGGCATCAAGGAATCGTTCAGCGCCGTCTTCCCGCCGCCGCCCGTGCAGGGCCTCGGCGCCATCGGCGGCTTCAAGTTCCAGATCGAGGACCGCAACGGCCTGGGCTATCAGGCACTGGACGATGCCACCAAGGCGTTCCTTGCCAAGGCTGCCGCCGCTCCGGAACTCATCGGCCTGTTCTCCAGCTATCAGATCAACGTTCCGCAGCTTTACGCCGATGTGGACCGTGCCAAGGCACGCCAGCTCAACGTCTCGCTGCCGGAAATCTTCAACACGCTGCAGATCTATCTCGGCTCCGTCTACGTCAACGACTTCAACAAGTTCGGGCGCACCTATTCGGTCCGCATGCAGGCCGATTCCGGCTTCCGGGCGAAGGCTGAAGACATTGGCGACCTGAAGGTCCGCTCGGGTTCGGGTGAAATGATCCCGCTGTCGGCCCTGCTCAAGGTGCAGTCGAGTGCCGGACCCGACCGCGCCATGCGTTACAACGGCTTCCTCGCGGCCGATGTGAACGGCAACGCGGCGCCGGGCTTCTCTTCCGGACAGGCGCGTGCTGCCGTCGAACGCATCGCCGCCGAGACCTTCCCGGCCGGCATCGGCTATGAATGGACGGAGCTTACCTATCAGGAGATCATCGCCGGCAATTCCGCCTACCTGATCTTCCCGCTGTCGATCCTGCTGGTGTTCCTGGTGCTGTCGGCCCAGTACGAAAGCCTGTCCCTGCCGCTGTCGATCATCATGATCGTTCCGCTCGGTTTGCTCGCCGCCCTCTTCGGCGTCTGGCTGACCGCCGGTGACAACAACGTCTTCACGCAGATCGGGCTGATCGTGCTGGTGGGTCTCTCCGCCAAGAATGCCATCCTGATCGTGGAGTTTGCGCGGGAACTGGAGTTCGCCGGATCAACGCCGTTCAAGGCGGTAATCGAAGCCAGCCGCCTGCGGCTGCGCCCGATCCTGATGACCTCGCTTGCCTTCATCATGGGCGTGGTTCCGCTCGTCACCTCGACGGGCGCCGGTTCGGAAATGCGCAGCGCCATGGGCGTGGCCGTGTTCTCCGGCATGATCGGCGTGACGCTGTTCGGCCTGTTCATGACACCGGTCTTCTACGTGCTCGTTCGCGCCATGACCGGCAACCGGCCGCTCAAGCATGCGAGTCAGGGAAGCCACTTCGACGGCGAATCAAGCCACAATTCGGCCACGGTTCATCCCGCCCCGGCTCCGGCCGAGTAAAAAAACACGCGCGGTGCGCAGGTTTTTCCGCCTGTGCACCGCGCGAATCAAGTCACTGAAACCACATTGTTTTCTTCGGCATTGACAGGCAAAAGGCCCACCGGACGGGCCGTTCACAAAGACGTTTGGGGCCTGAACGTGCTTTTTGGGGTGACAAAAAGTTTCAAGCTGTTACAGTTGCGTGACCAAGCCGACTATCGGCACTGACGAGCATGACCGGGTTTCGCGTTCCGCGGAGGTCGTTTAAATCAGGAGCAGACTTTGACAAGCGTTGCACCAGCCAATGACAACAGAAAGATCAGCGACGGATTCTTCCCTCTGGTCTTGTTCCTTGTGGTCACAGAAATCGCGGCAACCGTGCTGCTGACTTTGCCAAATTGGTATTGAAACCCAAACCGGCGGAAGCCAGCATGTCGATCCTGCCCCTGCTGGCAGGAATGATCATTATCGTGATGCTTGCCGGCGTCCTCATCGTCTGACCGGACTTTACTTTCCAGGACATTTTTGCCTCTCCGGCAATTCCTCCATCCAATCGATCAATTGGGATAACACGAGCGGATGCTCTGTGATAATCTCGGCCTGTTGAACTGATTTGGTCGCCGTCTCGCGCAGGAGAACGGCGGCATGGAGAGCCCAATGAAACGTGCAACCTGTTCGGTGTTGCTTCTCATTCTGTTCGTTGCCGGATGCCAGACCATCACCCCGGAGGAACGGCGCGCCATCGATGGCCGGACCTGTTCGTCCTACGGTTTCAAGCGGGGCACCGACGCCTTTGCCCGCTGCCTGCTCGACCTTGAACTGGACCGCCGTGCTACAAGCCGGGCTCAATTCGATGACATGCGATTCAATTCTCCGCCCCTGATTATCTATGGGGGCCGCCATTACCGCTGGTAAGTTATAAACAGGGGACAGCGCTGTCCCTTGACGGGTTTTGAAACTTCACGAAAAGGTCGTGAACTCTTTTGGCACCCGTCAAAACACAGACGAATCAAGAAGGATAATATTGATGCGAAGCCTGTTTTTTGCCGTAGCGGTGGCTGCGGGACTTTTTGCTGCTGAAAGCCAGGCGCAAGGTATGCCGAATGCCGCTGCCCCCAGTGTCAATGCTCCCGGTGCCAATGCGCAAGCCACACGCGTTCGCCCTGAACAGGATGCCATGTCCGCGCGCGTCCGGAAGAACCGGCCGGCCAAACGGACCTATGCGCGCGAAGAAAGCCGGCGGCAGCTGACCGCGGAATATAATCGCCGCGCCCGGGTTTTCGGCCGGGCCAGCGCCGACCGCTGGCTGGCGACCCAGCGCCCCTGACCTATCCCTGCCATTGCCTCCCGTACATCTGCCGGTGACCCGTCGGCGGATTTTTTGCTGTTGCGGGCCCGTCTTGACAAAGACCGTTGGTTCGCACGACTATTGCCGGGCTGCGTAGGGCGCATCGACGTGCGGTCGAAAGGGCAATGCCCGCCTGCGTCAAATGACAACAGATGCGCCAATGCCGAACCTCGAAAACCTCAGGAAGCAAGCCAAGCAGTATCTGCGCTGGCATCGTGAACGGTACCATCCCGTTGCCGCCGAAATCCGGGCCGCCCTGCCGCGGTTCCGGCATCTCGATGACAAGGACGTGCTGGATGCGCCGTTCAGGCTCAGCGATGCGCAGGAACTTGTGGCACGCCAGCGCGGTTTCGAGGGGTGGCAGGCGCTCCTATCAGGAGCCCCGACCATGAGCACCCCCATCCATCAACCCGCGCCGCGCGCCGTCCTCAGTTCCATTGCTGCCCAGCTTTTCGTCGCCGATATCCAGCGATCATGCGACTTCTACACCGGCAAACTCGGCTTTGCCGTTGATTTCCTCTATGGAGAGCCGCCCTTCTACGGACAACTCATCCGCGACCGGGCCAAGCTTGCCTTGCGGCTGGTCTGCGAGCCTGTCTTTGCCGGCGATATCCGCAGCCGGGAGCATCTGCTTTCCGCCGCCATCGCCGTCGACAGTGCGGCTGAGATCAAGCAGCTTTTCCTCGACTTCCAGGCGGCGGGTGTGTCCCTTCACCAGACGCTGAAGAAGGAGCCGTGGGGGGCGAGAAACTTCATCGTGCTCGATCCGGACGGCAATCTCATTCTGTTTGCCGGCCCGGCTGACTGAGCGGCCGGATTGCGCGCCCCGGACATCCTGGCAATTTTCACGGCTTGTTGTCTTGTCACTGCCGGATTCCTGTGGATGTAAGGAGCCATGTGATCAGGGAAAACAGCGGCGTGATCAAGTTTCCATGGAATGACCGGGCAGGAAAGCCGTCGGCCATCAAAATCGCAGCCCTCATTGCTGCCTTTGTCCCTCTGGTGTTCATCACCACGGGCTACAAGGTCAATATTCTCGGGCCGCGGCCGATCACGGAAGCCATTCACCAGACCGGTGACTGGGCGATCCGCTTCTTCCTGATCTCGCTTGCCATAACGCCGCTGCGCAACATCACCCGCTGGAACAGGCTTATCCTGATCCGGCGCATTCTCGGCCTCACCGCCCTCGCCTATGCCGCCCTGCACTTCTCGCTCTATATCGCCGACCAGAACGGCAATCTGCTGCGGGTGGCCAGCGAGATCTGGCTGCGCATCTATCTGCTGATCGGCTTCACCGCATTGCTTGGCCTGGTTGCGCTCGGCGTGACCTCCACCGATGGCATGATCCGGCGCATGGGCAGGAACTGGAACCGGCTGCACATGCTGGCCTATCCGCTGGCGGCGCTCGGCGTCCTGCACTTTTTCATGCAGTCCAAGGCGGATGTCACGCAGGCGACGCTGATGGCGGGTTTTCTCATCGCGCTGCTGCTCTACCGCTTTGCCCATGCGCGCGGCTTTGCCCTGTCTTCGCCGTGGACGCTGCTTGCCATTGCCGTGCTGGCGGCGCTGGGAACCGCCCTTGCCGAATATGCCTGGTTCGCGCTCGCCACCCGAATTCCGCCGATGCGGGTGCTGCTGGCCAACCTCTCCTTCGCCTATTCGATCCGCCCGATGTGGTGGATCCTGGCGGCGGCGCTGGTTCCGGCCCTGTGGGTTGGCATAAAGCCGGCGGTCAACCGGCAAGGCCGCAAACTCAATCCTGTTACACCGAAATAAGAGACAGGTTTTGCTTTTCACCGCCGGAAAAAATGCTATCGCTGTGGCCATGGAACCGCAGCTTACCCCCCTGATTGAATCGCTCCCCTCCACCGTGCCCTTCGTCGGACCGGAAACACTGGAACGCCAACGCAACCGGCCGTTTCGCGCCCGGCTTGGCGCCAATGAGAACGGGTTTGGACCGGCGCCATCGGTGATCGCAGCCATGCGCGACGCCGCGCCGGAGGTGTGGAAATATTGCGACCCGGAGAATTTCGACCTGAAGGCGGCGCTCGCCGCGCATCTCGCCGTCACGCCGCGCAATATCGTGGTCGGCGAAGGTGTCGACACCCTGCTGGGGCTGACCGTTCGCCAATATGTGCGCGAGGGAACACCGGTTGTCACCTCGCTCGGCGCCTATCCCACCTTCAACTTTCATGTGGCCGGGTTCGGCGGGCGGGTTGTCACTGTCCCCTACCGAAATGACCGGGAAGACCTCGATGCCCTGTTGGACGCTGTCGTCCGCGAAAAGGCGCCGCTGGTCTATTTCTCCAATCCCGACAATCCCATGGGGACATGGCACGAGGCAGCGGCGATCGAAGCCTTCATCGCCGCCCTGCCCGAAACCACTCTGCTGATCCTCGACGAAGCCTATGGCGAGACCGCCCCGGCCTCCGCCCTGCCGGCCATCGACGTCTCGCGGCCCAACGTGCTGCGCATGCGCACTTTTTCCAAGGCCTATGGCCTGGCCGGCATGCGGTGCGGCTATGCCATTGGCGCGGAAAGCCAGATCACCGCCTTCGACAAGATCCGCAACCATTTCGGTATGAACCGCATGGTGCAGATCGCTGCGCTGGCTGCCCTTGCCGACCAACCCTATCTCAATGCGGTGGTGGCGCGGATCATAGCCGGGCGCGACCGTATCGCAGCGATCGCCGCCAGGAACGGCCTTGCCGCCATCCCTTCCGCCACCAATTTCGTCACCATCGACTGCGGGCGCGACGGCACCTATGCCGCCAGCGTGCTGAGTGGTCTCATCGAGCGCGACATTTTCGCCCGCAAGCCCATGGCCCCCGTGCTTGACCGCTGCATTCGTGTCAGTGTCGGACTGGACGAGGAACTGGACCTGTTCGAGGAAAAGCTCGCCGAGACGCTGGCCGCATTGAAATAGATCTGGGAAATAGATCTGAAAAGCAGACCGGGAAAGCAGACCACAGCTGCACCGACATAGACTGGAACCGAACATGGCATTGAATGGCGACACCCACCTTCGTGATACCAACAGCGGCACCCCGCACCGGCACGACCTCAACCGGACATTCGCCGGCCTCGGCGGCCTGATCGGCGCCGCTGGTATCGCCGCCTATGCAGCCGCCGCGCACAGCGCCAGTCCGCATATGGCAACCATTGCGCCCATCCTGTTCATCCACGCCCCGGCTTTCCTCGCCCTCGCGGTGCTGGCGAAAATCAGCCGCGCGGCCTATGGCGGCGGCCTCGCGCTGCTGCTCGGCCTCCTCCTGTTCATCGGCGATCTCGCCTCCCGCGATATCACCGGTGACCGCCTGTTCCCCGGCGCCGCACCCGCCGGCGGTACACTGCTCATTCTCGGCTGGCTGCTCGTTGCCGCCACAGCCTTCCGCACATTCGATTTCAGGAAATAGCTGCCACGATACAAAGAGGCATCACGCCCTGCAGCCGGGACGATGAGATCAGCTTATTCCCTTCAGCTTGTTGTTGCACAGCTTGTAGTAACCACCGCCTTTCTCGATCCAGCGCATGCCCCCCAGCGTATTGTTGTCCTTGTTGATGTGATAGTGCTCCAGACAGGTGTGCATGCGCGCCTTGGCCGGTTTCTCCGCCGCAAATTTGCTGGAAACGGCGCCCGGAAACACGAGTGATTTCGGCACCCCGGCCGTCGGGGCGGCCTTTGGCGCAATCTCCGGTTTTGCCTCCGGTGACGCAGTTTCCGCCGCCGCAGACGCCGCTTTTGCGCATTCCTGCTTGCGGAATTCGTTCCAGCCCGTTGTGCTGCCTGCCGCTTGCGCAGCTTTGTACTTGGCACTGCACTCCTTCATTGAAACGGCCTGCGCCGGCACACCCCCTGCCAGCAGAACAATTGCAGCGGCCAGCGCAGGCAACAGATGTTTGAATTCTCGACCAACCATGCTTTTCAACTCTCAGTCTTATGAAAAACGCTATTCAATCAAAGGCATATTGAAGACTGGCAATAAACTGAATCTACCCGATTTTGCGCTGCGGCACCATCGGACGCCTCTTATCACTTCGTCTGAGAGCCTTCGTCTCCCAGTTGTGGAAACCAATATCGAGAGTTGAAATTCCCTCTTGAATGAATTGAACGTTCGTTTTATTAATATCCTATGGCGAGAACAATTGGCTCAGACGGCGAAAAGACCCAGGCAGCGATTCATGTCGCGGCAAGGCGGCTGATTGCCAAGGTCGGCTACGAGGCCATGTCGATGCGCCAGCTGGCGGAAAAGGTCGGTGTTCAGGCGGCGGCCCTCTACCGCTATCACCCGACCAAGCAGGAGCTGCTGTTCGCGGTGATGCGCGACCACATGGACCGGCTGCTGGCGGCCTGGCGGACCGAGAGCCAGACCCTGACCACGCCGCTCGAACGGCTTGCCGCCTTCATCCGCTTTCACATCCGCTATCACGTGGAGCGCCGGGACGATGTGCACATTGCCAATATGGAACTGCGCAGCCTGCAGGGTGACAAGCTGGCCATTCTGGTGGAATTGCGGGCGGTCTACGAGAACGAGCTGCGGCTGATCCTCGAGGCGGGCAGCGCATCCGGTCAATTCGATATCGACGACATTCCGCTGACGACCCGGGCCATCATTGCGATGACCACCGGCGTGAATGTCTGGTTTCGCCCGGACGACAGGCTTACTGTCACGCAGATTGCGGAAAAATACGTCACTATGGGATTGCGCCTTGTGGGCGCCAAGAATGTCACGACAAAGGACATGGGAGAGTAGCATGTATCAGTCAGGTCTGCGATTTGGACTTTCAGATGATCTCGAAGCGCTGCGCGAGACGGTGCACCGGTTCGCGCAGGAACGCATCGCACCGCTTGCCGCCGAAACGGACCGGTCCAACCAGTTCCCCATGCATCTCTGGCAGGAAATGGGCGCGCTCGGCCTGCTCGGCATGACGGCAAACCCGGATTTCGGCGGCTCGGGCCTCGGCTATCTCGCCCATGCCATTGCCGTGGAAGAGATTTCCCGGGCATCGGCGTCCGTCGGCCTGTCCTACGGCGCGCACTCCAACCTCTGCGTCAACCAGATCAACCGCTGGGGTACGGACGCGCAGAAGGCGAAATATCTGCCAAAGCTGTGTTCGGGCGAGCATGTGGGCTCACTCGCCATGTCCGAGCCGGGCGCGGGCTCCGACGTCGTGTCGATGAAGCTGCGCGCCGACAAGAAGAATGACCGCTATGTGCTGAACGGCAACAAGATGTGGATCACCAATGGTCCCGATGCCGATACGCTGGTGGTCTACGCCAAGACCGATCCCGCCGCCGGGTCGCGCGGCATGACGGCGTTTCTCGTTGAGAAAGGCGTCAAGGGGTTCAGCACGGCGCAAAAGCTCGACAAGCTCGGCATGCGCGGCTCCAACACCTGCGAACTGGTGTTCGAAGATTGCGAGATCCCGTTCGAGAACGTGCTCGGCGAAGAGGGCAAGGGCGTGCGCATCCTCATGTCCGGCCTCGACTATGAACGGGTCGTGCTTGCCGGCGGTCCGCTCGGCATCATGGCCGCCTGCCTCGACGTGGTGGTGCCCTATGTGCATGAGCGCAAGCAGTTCGGCCAGCCGATCGGCGAATTCCAGCTGATGCAGGGCAAGCTTGCCGATATGTACACGACGATGAACGCCTCGCGTGCCTATGTCTACGCGGTGGCTGCCGCCTGCGACCGCGGCGAGACCACGCGCAAGGATGCCGCCGGCTGCATTCTCTATGCGGCGGAAAAGGCCACATGGTGCGCTCTGGAGGCCATCCAGGCGCTGGGCGGCAACGGCTACATCAATGATTACCCGACGGGACGCCTGTTGCGCGACGCCAAGCTCTATGAAATCGGCGCAGGCACCAGCGAAATCCGCCGCATGCTGATCGGGCGCGAAATGTTCGGGGAGAGCGCCTGAATGGCATGAATTCTATTTTATGTCATTCTTTGGTAGAATTGCCATGTTTTATGAATGATGGCAGGTTTCTTCCATTGTTCTCAAAGAGGTCTTCAACAATGGCACGCAAGAAGAATGAAGGTTTCCGTGAGGAATCGCAAGCGTTTGACCACGATACCGACGCCACGTCGGCACCGTTTTCCTGGGCTGTGACTGCTACGATAGGTGATGGCGGCCGCTTGGTTATCCCGGCCGAGATGCGCAAGCTCATGAACGTGAAGCCGGGCGACACCGTCGCCCTGCGCATGGTCGACGGTTATCTTCAGGTTGCCTCCCAGAGCGCGACGCTGAAAAAGATCTGGGAGAGCGCCGAAAAGCTCAAAAGGCCGGGCGTCAGTCTGGTGGACGAATTCATTGCGGACAGACTGGCCGAACAACGCGCTTCCGATGCGCGGTTTGACAGGCTGGCGCGCGAAGCTGCGGAAATCGCCAAGGCACACAAGAAATGACCACGGTGGTCCTTGATGCCTCGGCGGTGCTGGCGGTTCTTCTGCAGGAGCCGGGGGCAGACCGTGCGCAGGCCTGCCTTTCCGGCGCGCTCTGCACGACCGTCAACCTGGCCGAGATCATGGCCGCCTGCGCCGACAAGGGCCTTTCCCTTGCCGTTCCCGATGCACTGATGACCGGACACAGCGTCCGGTATGTTGATTTCGACAAGGATCTCGCACTGACCGCCGCCTTGCTGCGCCCCGCAACCCGTCACAAGGGTCTTTCTCTCGGCGACCGCGCCTGCCTTGCTCTTGCCATACGGGAAGGCGCCACTGCCATTACCACCGACCGCGCCTGGGCCGACCTTGATGTCGGCTGCCACATCGAAGTGATCCGATAGGAGAATACATGAGCATACTTCAGTCCCAGATCACCACCACATCCGAAACCTTTGCCGCCAATACGGAGCGCATGCGCGCCCTTGTCGATGACATCAAGGCCAAGGCTGCGCTGGTGAGCAAGGGCGGGACCGACGAAGCACGCAAGCGCCACACCGCGCGCAACAAGCTGCTGCCGCGCGACCGGCTGGTACAGTTGCTTGATCCCGGTTCGCCCTTTCTGGAAATCGGCCAGTTTGCCGCCTGGGACATGTATGGCGACAATATCGCATCGGCGGGGCTGATCGCCGGTATCGGGCGCGTGTCCGGCAAGGAGGTGATGATTGTCGTCAACGACGCCACGGTCAAGGGCGGCACCTATTATCCGCTGACCGTGAAGAAGCATCTGCGCGCGCAGGAAATCGCGATGCAGAACAACCTCCCCTGCATCTATCTCGTTGATTCCGGTGGTGCGAACCTGCCGAACCAGGACGAGGTTTTTCCGGATCGCGAGCACTTCGGCCGCATCTTCTACAATCAGGCGAACATGTCAGCGGCGGGTATTCCGCAGATCGCGGTGGTCATGGGCTCCTGTACGGCGGGCGGTGCCTATGTGCCGGCCATGTCGGAAGAAACCATCATGGTCAAAGGCCAGGCGACCATCTTTCTCGCAGGCCCGCCACTGGTGAAGGCCGCGACCGGCGAGGACGTGACGGCGGAAGACCTTGGCGGCGCCGAGGTGCACACGCGCGAGTCCGGCGTTGCCGATCACTATGCCATGGACGATGCCCATGCCCTTGCCATCGCCCGGCGCATCGTCGGAAACCTGAATCGAAAGAAGGTGATAGGGCTCGACCTTCGCAAAGTGAGTCCGCCCCTTTACGATCCGCATGAACTCTACGGCATCGTGCCCACGGACCTGCGCCAGCCCTACGACGTGCGCGAAGTCATCGCCCGCGTGGTCGACGGTTCCGAATTCGACGAGTTCAAGCAGAATTACGGCACCAGCCTCATCACCGGCTTTGCCCATCTCTACGGCATGCCGGTCGGCATCATCGCCAACAATGGCGTGCTGTTTTCCGAAAGCGCGCTGAAGGGCACGCACTTCATCGAGCTGTGCACCCAGCGCGGCATTCCCCTGGTCTTCCTGCAGAACATCACCGGCTTCATGGTGGGCCGTTCCTATGAAGCGGGCGGCATCGCCAAGGATGGCGCCAAGCTGGTGACGGCGGTTGCCACGGCGCGCGTACCCAAGGTGACGATGATCATCGGCGGATCGTTCGGCGCGGGCAATTACGGCATGTGCGGCCGCGCCTTCTCGCCGCGCTTCCTGTGGATGTGGCCCAATGCCCGCATTTCCGTCATGGGCGGCGAACAGGCGGCAACGGTGCTGGCGCTGGTCAAGCGCGAGGGGATCGAACGCAAGGGCGGTGACTGGCCCGCGGCCGACGAGGCAGCCTTCCGCGCGCCGATCCTGGAAAAATACGAGCGCGAGGGCCACCCGCTCTATTCCTCGGCGCGCCTGTGGGACGACGGCATCATCGACCCGGCCAAAACCCGCGAGGTTCTCGCCCTTTCACTTTCCGCAGCCCTGAATGCACCCGTGGAGGATACCACATTCGGTATCTTCAGGATGTAAGGAGAAAAACCATGACAAAAATGTTCTCCAGAATCCTCATTGCCAATCGCGGTGAAATTGCCTGCCGGGTCATCCGCACGGCGCAGAAGATGGGTATCGGTACCGTTGCCGTCTATTCCGACGCCGATGCCGATGCGCTGCATGTGGCAATGGCCGACGAGGCCGTGCATATCGGCGGCTCCTCCGTATCGGAAAGCTATCTGCGCGCCGACCGCATCATTCAGGCGGCCATCGATACGGGCGCCGAAGCCATTCATCCCGGCTACGGCTTCCTGTCGGAAAACCCCGGCTTTGTCGATGCCGTGGTCAAGGCCGGACTGGTGTTCATCGGCCCCTCGGCCGATTCCATCCGCGCCATGGGCCTGAAGGACGCCGCCAAGCGGCTGATGGAAAAGGCGGGCGTGCCTGTCGTTCCCGGCTATCACGGTGAAGCACAGGAACTGGTCGTGCTCGCCTCCAAGGCGCGCGAGATCGGCTATCCCGTGCTGATCAAGGCACGCGCCGGCGGTGGCGGCAAGGGCATGCGCAAGGTCGACAGCCCCGATGATTTCGCCGAAGCGCTGGGCAGCGCCCGGCGCGAAGCCAAGAGCGCTTTCGGCGATGACCGGGTGCTGGTGGAAAAATACGTCTCCAAGCCGCGCCATATCGAGGTGCAGGTGTTCGGCGACAATCACGGCAATGCCGTGCATCTCTATGAACGCGACTGTTCGCTGCAGCGCCGCCACCAGAAGGTGATCGAGGAAGCCCCTGCTCCCGACATCACGCCGGAGATGCGCGCGGCGATGACCGACGCCGCCGTGAAGGCGGCCAAGGCCATCCATTATTCCGGCGCGGGCACGATCGAATTCATCGTCGATGCCAGCCAGGGCCTGCGGCCGGACGGCTTCTGGTTCATGGAAATGAACACGCGCCTGCAGGTCGAGCATCCCGTGACCGAAATGATCACCGGGCTTGACCTGGTGGAATGGCAGCTGCGCGTGGCGGCGGGCGAACCCCTGCCGCTGACGCAGGCGCAAATCCCGCTGAATGGCCATGCCGTGGAAGCGCGGCTTTATGCGGAAGACCCGGCCAAGGGCTTTCTGCCAGCCATCGGCACGTTGCATCACCTCGCCTTTCCCGCTGCCGTCAGGGAAGGCACGGTGCGGATTGAGACCGGCGTGCGCCCGGGCGACACCATTTCCCCCTATTACGACCCGATGATTGCCAAGATCGTCGTTCACGCCAAAGATCGCGCGACCGCGCTGCAAGCCATGGAAGACGCCCTTCTGAACACGGAGATTGCCGGAACGGTCACCAATGCGGCATTTCTCGCCGCATTGGCGCGGCATCCGGGTTTTGCCGCCGGTGATGTCGATACCGGCCTGATCGACCGGGATCTTCACAGTCTGGTTGTTCCCGTGGCCATGCCGGCGGGCGCAAAGGAGCTGGCCGTGCTCTATGCCAGCGGCCTTCTGACAAAGGTCACCTCCGACGATCCCTGGACGGCACTGCGCGGCTACAGCCATCTGGCGCCGCCGCAATACCCGGTTACGCTGGGCGAGCCCGGCCATACGCTCCGCCATGGCATTACGGTTCTGGATGACGATCGCTTCGAGGTCGCTGTAGCCGACGCCACCCTTGACCTGCGGGTGCGGCGCGATGGCAGCGGCTGGCACATCACCGGCAAGGGCATCAACCTGCGGGCGAAGACCGCGGCAATACCGCAAGGCATCGCGGTCATCGCCAGGGGCGTGGTGGCAATTTTTGCCGTGCCGGATCCCCTGCAGCAGGCCGACGAGGCCGGAGGTGCGGGTGACCGGTTGACCGCGCCGATGCCGGGTCTGGTGAAATCCGTCCGGGTCTCTGCCGGCGATCTCGTCAGGAAGGGGCAGGTTCTCCTGGTGCTGGAGGCCATGAAGATGGAACATTCCATCACCGCTCCGCATGACGGAAAAATTGCCGAGATCGTCAACGAAGGGGCTCAAGTCAAGGAGAAGACGGCCCTTGTGCGCTTCGAAGAGGCGGAAGTCGCCGCGTTGACCAAGATTTGAAGCAGAAATGACAAACAGTCGTGCTAGTCGTATATCTGTGACGAGTGGAACGAATTTGACATTCGCATCCCATTTGACATGACGCGCGGCATGCGAATGTATCGAAGGGATGCAAATGCCAGAATCGGACCACTAGCACCACTTGCCTACTCAAGTCGTAAGAATTTCCCATTCACAGCAGAGGAGATCGACCCATGGCTACCAAATCATTGCAGACGATCAAACGCGCGCCCACCGCAACGCCCACCGATCTCGGCGCGGACGCGACCCGCGACATCGCAGCCGCCGTCAACGCGCTGCTCGCCGATACCTTCGCGCTCTACATGAAAACGAAAAACTTCCATTGGCATATGAGCGGGCCGCATTTTCGCGATTATCACCTGATGCTGGATGAACAGGGCGCCCAGATTTTTGACATGACCGACGTTCTGGCGGAGCGCGTGCGCAAGATCGGCGGCACAACATTGCGCTCCATCGGGCAGATTTCCGCCCAGCAGCGCCTGCTCGACAACGACGCCAATTTCGTGACGCCTGAGGACATGCTGGCCGAACTGCGCGACGACACGAAGAGCTTTATCAGCTATCTGCGGCAGGTGCATGAGCTTTGCAGCGAATACCATGACAGTGCCACCACGAGCATCATCGAGAATTACATCGATGAATCCGAGCGCCGCCACTGGTTCCTGTTCGAAGCAACCCGCACCGGTCCTGCCAGCGTCTGATGTGCTGAAAACGGTTTTATCGACAGAACGGCATGAACAGCGCCTCTATCGGCAACAGGGGTTCATGCCGTTCAATCCTTTTAATCGTTCGCCTTGGTCATTTTCGCGCGTTTGTCGCGGTTTTGCGTATCGGCAATCAGGGCTTCCACGGCGGAAATGTTCAACGCCAGTGTGGCTATCCTTTTCAAGGTATTATTGTCAGGAAAAGCATTGGTCTTTGCAGTCAAAATTATCAACTCTTTTTGAGCATGGCTCAACCTTGATAATAATGCCCCAAGCTCGTCCTGCATAACTTCCCCATCTTCTTTAAGAATCAAAAATTCCATAAACTGTTTACTTAGCTGATATCCCGGTGTTCGCAACCCCTAAGAGTTGCGAAAGTCTCACTAAAAAACCACATTAAATCGAATTAACTATCATAATTCTAATGATAGGTTTAATCATAGCCCATCACAGAAATTCATAACAAAAAGACAAAACAACATAAAAAATGAGCATTGTTACAAAATCAATTCTAATATGATAAAGATATATCTGAATTAAAACTTTATACTACACATCGTTTAGAAGAAAATATTTGCATTACTGTGACAATTCAAAGCATCTTCCTCCAGATTCTCCCGAATGTGCAGCCGCCCCCTGAAATCAGGCCGGTAACTCAGACCTGCCGGGTTGCCGCGACGCTCCCATGACAACAATGCCCCCTCACCGCGATACAGTCTAACGGCCAGGTTGCAATCACAGCAATAATCTCGTCCTGATTGCGTCAATAATGTGGAATTGCCGAAGAAGAGTGTTCAGCGTCGAACCGGCAGCCGTATCAATGGCACGGCTGGTTCGAGTGCCGCAGGAGTACCTGCAGCCGCTTCAGGCGATAACAGCAGGCGATCCCGGCTACGTCCTGGCGCGTGAGACCGGCATCGCGCAGCAAATGTTCACCCGGCTTGCGCGACAGTACCGCGAGTTGGCGAGCCTCGCGATCAGCGATCCGCAAACCCTTCCAAAGATTTGAAAACAAGCAGAAAACAGACATGGAGCTGGTCTCGAATGGCGAATAGTCACCATGCTTGACGCAAGCATTGACATACATCAAACGAATAGAAATTATGCCTGTCATTCGAAATTTTAATTGCAGGAAACACCATGAACCCGCCGCTCGACAGCGATCTGCTCCGCACGTTCCTGGCCGTGGCAACGGCCGGCAATGTCACCCGCGCGGCGGAAAGGATCGGGCGCACGCAATCGGCCGTGAGCGTCCAGATCAAGCGGCTTGAGGAGGTTCTGGGAGAAAGCGTTTTTGCCCGCGGCTCGCGCGGCGTTGCGCTGACCGCGCAGGGCGAAGCACTGCTCGTCAACGCGCAGCGCATCGTCGCGCTGCTGGATGAAACCATGGCGACGATCCGGGCCAAGCCGCTTGGCGGCCCCGTGCGGATCGGCCTTCCCGAAGAATATGGCTACACGATCCTGCCGCGCGCCCTCGCCGCCTTTGCCAGCCAGCATCCGCAGGTGGAGGTAACGGTCAAATGCGGATATTCGGCGCAGCAGCTGGCCGCACTAGATGCGGACGAGCTTGATCTTGCCGTCATATTCAACTGGGAGCCGCCGGCAACCGGCGAGGTTCTGTTTGTCGACCCGACCGTCTGGGTCACCTCGGAGGTGCATTGCGTGCATGAAATAACGCCCGTTCCCATCGCGATCTACGAGCGCTCGGATTGGTGCAGGAAATTCGCCATGGGATCGCTGGAACGCAACAGGATCGATTATCGCGTGGCCTATAGCTGCGATACGGGCGGAGGCTTGAAAATAGCAGCGGTTTCTGGCCTTGCCATCGCCCCGCTCGCGCGCAGCAATATTCCGCCGGGCTGCCGTGAACTGACGGAAGCAGAGGGATTTCCGGTCATTGATTCATCAAATGTCGTGCTGCGGCGCAATCCGCGGATGATGAGCCCCGCGATTGACGGGATGGCCAAGGTGATCCGCGATGCGTTCCAGCCGATGGGCTGAGCCATTGTTGTCTCGTGCCGCTGTGGCTTGAGCGCTCATGCGTGGTTCGACAAGCTCACCATGAGGAAGAGTGAGGATTGCAGGCGCTCTATCCTGCAATGTTTCCGATTGGCTTTGCAGACCACTCATCTCCCTCATGGTGAGCTTGTCGAACCACGCACCAAGCATCTGCAGTTCAGTGCGTGGTCATCCATTCGCGGGCTTCGCGCATAGCCGTCGCCAGATCGGCCTTGGACATGGTTTTCACCAGTTCGGCGCGCAGTTCCGCAGCCCGGTCGCTGCCTTTGATTGCCGCAATGTTGAACCATTTATGCGCGGCGACATGATCAACGGCACAGTCACGGCCCGTGGCATACATGATGCCCATTTCAAAGAGGATGTCCGTTTCTGCGGTGCCGCCGACATGTCCGGCATCGATATTCTGAAGATCAAAGCGTGCCATTTTACCGAGTCCCTGTTTAAACCGATAAGCCCTGTTAGACTTCTGAGAACCGCCTGATTTGTTTGTTTTGGCGTGCTCTTTCGATGTTTTCGAGAATGCCACACAGCCCTCAAATTGCTGTTAAGGGGCATGATTAACTGGAGCCAAACAAAACAAAAACAACTGGTAAACTTCGGAATTCATTAAATATATCGCCCCAGCAATTGCAGGCATTTGGATCAAATTCGCTTAAAATGCCGCTGTCCGATTTCAAGCCTTTGCTAACCAAGGCACAGCTTCTTTTTGCCGGGCTTAGAGCCATTCGCACAGGAATCTCCTCGCCGTTCCGCAACGCCTGCCTGCAAAAAACCCCGGCTGCGAGCGCGCATGAGGCTTCCTTTCAGGGTTTTTTTGAATTACGTTTACGTAAGGGACATGCAAATGGACGCGGAGAGATCCCATTTGCCGCACAACCCTTATTGGGAGGAACATATGAATCGCAAACTCTTATTGGCATGCGCCGGCGTTGTATTGATGGCAGGTCCGGCACTGGCCGAGGAACCGATCGTCGGCACGTGGAAGCGGCCGACCGGCACGCTCATCCAGTACTCGTCCTGCGGCGCCGACAAGTATTGCGGCACGGTCTTGACCGGCGAGTACAAGGGCAAATCCATCGGCGAGATGTCCGGCAAGGGCGGGTCCTACAAGGGACAGGTCAACAAGCTCGACGAGGGCAAAACCTATAATGGCAAGGCCAGCGTCAGCGGCAACACCCTGTCCCTGTCCGGTTGCGTGCTGGGCGGGCTCATCTGCAAGAGCGAAAGCCTGACACGCCAGTAATTTTCAGACGGCATGCCAAACCCCGTGAAAGCTTAGAGCTCTCGCGGGGTTTTTGTTTGCTTGCATCAGATATGGCCGGCCCGGCCGGGTTGCGCCGTCTTGCGATGCGCTTACCGCTGCCCGTACCGTGCACCGAAACCCCAAGGCGTGCACCGCTTGCCTTCTCCAGGTCTTTGAACACGGCTTCGATATCCCGCTCCTTCGCTGCGCCCGCCGGTCTGATCGACAGCGACAGGGCCGGAACAACCGGCATGGACCCAACACGTGCAGCGCGGCGTGTAATATGACCTGACATGTCTCATCTGCGTCTCCGGCATCGTGAATCGCAAGGCGGTCCTTGCCGGAGCGGAAACTGATGCCGGATGTGGCGCTTTCCAAGGAAAATGTGTGACGCAAAAAAGTAAGCCCCGGCAATGTTGACGTTGGCAAAATCCGAGTGTATTAAACCAAAAGGTTATTTAACCTATGAGTTAGATATAATCGGTTCGGAATGGGAAGGAAGAAGAACCATGACCGCAGCGCTGGCCCGCAGGGACAATGATCGCGAACTGACAATCGTCCGGATCGTCGATGCGCCGGTGGCGCTCGTTTTCAAGGTCTGGTCACAGCCGGAGCATGTCGTGCGCTGGTGGGGCCCGAAGAATTTCACCTGCCCGAACTGCCAGATCGATTTCAGGGAGGGCGGTGCCTATCGCTCGTCCATCCGCTCTCCCGACGGCGAGGACGCCTGGATGGTCGGCCGCTACACCCAGATCGTCGAGCCGGAGCGGATCGTCTTCACCTTTGCCTGGGAGGATAGCGATGGCCTGCGCGGGCCGCAGACATTGGTAACCGTCACAATGAGCGCGCAGGGACAGCGCACGCGGCTCGTCTTCCATCAGGCACCGTTCGATTCCGCCGACGACCGGGATTCGCATGAGAATGGCTGGACCGAATGCATGGAACGGCTGGAGGCCTATGTCGAGCCGCTGGGCCGCCTTCACTGAGGAGCGCATGCCCCCGCTTATGGACTGATTATCGCTTGAGCCAATATCAAGGAGGAAACGATGAACACCCATGCACACCCTGACGACCGCAAGGTTGTTTCCCGCGCCGAGTGGGACAAGGCCAGAAAGGCCTTTCTGCTGAAGGAAAAGGCCTTCACCAAACAGCGCGATGCCCTGAACCGCGAGCGCCGTGCACTTCCGATGGTGCAGATCGACATGGATTATGTATTCGAGGGGCCGAAGGGCAAGCTCGGCCTGTCCGATTTGTTCGAGGGGCGCCGCCAGCTGATCGTCTATCATTTCATGCTGGGACCGGGCGAAGGCGAAGGCTGCCCCGGCTGCTCCTTCCTTGCCGACAGTATCGGCAATCTTGCGCATCTGCACGCGCGCGACACCACGCTGGTGGCCGTCTCGCGCGCGCCCCTCGCCGAAATCGAAGCTTACAGAAGACGCATGGGCTGGACCTTCCCGTGGGTGTCGTCCCATGACAGCGATTTCAACTATGATTTCCACGTGACACTGGACGAGACGGTCGCGCCGCCCATCTACAATTACACCACGGCCGAGGAATATGAGCGCAAGGGCATGCCCTGGTTCATGCGGGGCGAACAGCCGGGAACCAGTGTCTTCCTGCGCGACGGCGATACGGTTTACCACACCTATTCAAGCTATGGACGCGGCGGCGACCTGCAGCTTGGCACCTACAACTATCTCGACCTGACGCCGCTCGGCCGGCAGGAGGGCTGGGATGGCACGCCCGATCTTGGCGGTCTCGGCAAGAACTGGGTCAAGCGCCATGACGAATATGCCGGCACGGCCAAATCCGCCGACGATAGCTGCTGTCACTGATTTCGATCACCCCAGCGGAGATATCCGATGAAAAAAACCTATCATGGCAGCTGTCATTGCCAGACCGTGCGTTTCGAATGCACGATCGATCTCGATGCCGGCACGAGCAAATGCAATTGCTCGTTCTGTGCCAAGCTGCGGTTCTGGAAAGCCTTTACCGGCGGTGATGCCGTACAGATCCTCGCAGGCGCCGGCAATCTCACGCAATACCAGTTCGGCAGCAAGACCATCACGCATTCCTTCTGCAGGACCTGCGGCGTCAAGCCGTTCGGACAGGGCAATCTGGAGGTGATGGGCGGGCCCTTCTATGCCGTCAACCTGTCCGTTCTCGATGACCTTTCGCTGGAAGAACTGCTGGCAGCCCCTGTGCAACATCAGGACGGCTTGCACGACAACTGGGGAGAGGTGCCGACGGAGACGCGGCACCTCTAGGGGATGATCCTGCCCCTGACAATGGCTCGCCTGTCAGCGCGCCCGTTGGCCGAACAGGATTTTCTGCGCTTCCTTGTCGTCGGCGAGATTGCGGCGCGCTTCCTTGCCCAGATCCCTGCCCCGCTGAACGGCAGGGCGGGCGCTTATGGCTTCAAACCAGCGCTTGAGATTGGGAAAATCATTGAGATCCTGCCCCTGATTGGCGTGGGAGACAACCCAGCCGAACGACGCCATATCGGCGATGGAATAGGCATCGGCAAGATAGTCCCGGCCTTCCAGACGCCGGTTCATCACACCATACAGACGGTTGACCTCGTTGGTGTAGCGGTTGATGCCGTATTCAATCTTTTCCGGTGCATATTGCCGGAAATGATGCGCCTGCCCGGCCATGGGCCCGAGGCCGCCCACCTGCCAGAACAGCCACTCCTCCACGGCGACGCGCTTGCGCTCGTCCTGCGGATAGAACTTGCCGAACTTGCGTCCGAGATATTGCAGGATGGCGCCGGATTCGAACACGGAGATCGGTTCGCCGCCTGGCCCTTCCGGATCTATGATCGCAGGCATGCGATTGTTGGGCGCGATCTTGAGGAATGACGGTTCGAATTGTTCGCCCTTGCCGATATTGACCAGCTTGAGATCGTAGGGAACCCCAAGCTCTTCCAGCATGATGGAAATTTTCCAGCCGTTGGGTGTCGGCCAGTAATAGAGTTCAATCGGCTTGGTCTGCGTCGTCATATCGATCTCCTGGGAGCTTAATCTATCCGGTCAAACATAAGTGCCCGATGCCCGATCGCAATAGCCGGTGGCCGATTTCCGGCCGGCTTTGGCAGGCGGCCTGAACCGAATTGAAATTTCAGGCTTTTTGCCATCTCCCAACTGACATCCGATTTCACTATATTAAGAGCATGAACAATCGAATCGGAATAAAGAAACCCGTCGCCATCAGCATGCCGCCCCATGTTGAACCCGAAGAATTCACCGACGCGAAAGCCGCCGTGCAGGCGCTGATCGCCCTTTACGAGCGGAACACGCAGTTTCTGCGCGATGGCTTCGACAAGGTCGCCAAGGGCGAAGTGGAAAACAACACGCATTTTCGCGCCTTCTATCCGGAAGTGCGCCTGTCCACGTCAAGCTATGCGCAGATCGACTCCCGCCTTGCCTTCGGCCATGTGTCGGCACCCGGCCAGTATTCGGCCAACATCACCCGGCCCGATCTTTTCGAGAGCTACCTGGAAGAACAGATCAGACTGCTGATCCGCAATCATGGCGGCCCGGTTACGGTGCAGGAATCCACGACACCGATCCCCATCCACTTTGCCTTCCTTGAAGGCACCTATGTGGAATCCTCGGTTGCCGATGCTTTCCAGCGCCCGCTGCGCGATCTCTTCGATGTTCCCGATCTCAACGCCACGGATGACCGGATCGTCAATGGCGAATATGAGACCGACGATATTGACGGGATCATGCCGCTGTCGCCGTTTACGGCGCAGCGCGTGGATTATTCCCTGCATCGCCTGTCGCACTATACCGCGACCCGCCCGGTGCATTTCCAGAACTATGTCCTCTTTACCAACTATCAGTTCTACATCGATGAGTTCTGCGCCCTGGCGCGGCGGCTGATGGCCGAGGGTGGCGGCGGCTACGAGCGGTTCATCGAACCGGGCAACCTGATCACCGAAGCCGGTGACGACGCGCCGACTTCGGGCGTGCCGATTGGACGGCTGCCGCAGATGCCTGCCTATCATCTGGCGAAGAAAGACAATGCCGGCATCACCATGGTCAATATCGGCGTCGGCCCCTCCAACGCCAAGACCATCACGGACCACATCGCGGTTCTGCGCCCGCACGCGTGGCTGATGCTCGGCCACTGCGCCGGTCTGCGCAACACGCAGGCGCTCGGCGACTATGTGCTGGCCCATGCCTATGTGCGCGAGGATCACGTGCTCGATGACGACCTGCCGGTCTGGGTGCCGATCCCGGCGCTGGCTGAAGTGCAGGTGGCGCTCGAACAGGCGGTCGCCGAAGTCACGGGACTTGAAGGCTATGACCTGAAGCGCATCATGCGCACGGGCACGGTTGCAACCATCGACAACCGCAACTGGGAACTGCGCGACCAGCGCGGACCGGTGAAGCGCCTGTCGCAATCACGTGCCATTGCACTCGACATGGAGTCGGCGACCATTGCCGCCAACGGCTTCCGCTTCCGCGTACCCTATGGAACGCTGCTGTGCGTCTCCGACAAGCCGCTGCATGGCGAATTGAAGCTGCCGGGCATGGCAACGGAGTTCTACAAGCGTCAAGTCGCCCAGCATCTGCAGATCGGTATCCGTGCGCTGGAGAAACTGGCGGAAATGCCGCCGGAAAAACTGCACTCGCGCAAGTTGCGCAGCTTCTTCGAGATGGCCTTCCAGTAGAGTTAAGGGCTTTATATCGGTAAACCGGCACCCAAAATCAGCAAATCGTGCTTGGAAACAAGGGCGAAATGCCGTATTCTTCTGGAGTGGAGATGGGCTTTCGCCCACCTCCTTTTTCTAGATAGTGAATTGAACCCGGAGGATCAGTGACCAGCTGCTCCGGGTTTTTTTCACTTCCAGTGTGATGCTCAGTGGCAGATACCACATCGCCTCACCTCCAGTTTTGAGAGCAAGGCCATTGCTATGGTCGGGCGGCCCATCCTCCCGATGTACCGGCTGGCTCGGTGCGTGCTGCTTCACTCTCAAACGCCTGAGTGATGGACACCTTTGCAAATCCCGCGAAAACAGCAACGCATGCAGAGTTGAATGTTGAAGACGGTGTGCATTTGGAGGTTGCGGCGATGGCTCGTTGCTGAATGAGCGGAGAACGCGATCTGACATTCCGCATCTTGATTGCGTCGCAATTGACCGTTTAATGCGTGACCATGACAACAACGACAAAATCATCCTGGGTGAAGCTCGCGGCCGTGCTTGTACCGGTCCTGCTGTCAGTACCGCTGGTGCTCGGATTTTTCGGTTCCGTGCATCCGGTTTTCGATGCATTCGCGCACTTCCGCATGCACCTCGCCGCGCTCATGATCCTCACGGCACTGCCAGCCCTTTTCATGGGGTTGTGGCGGGAAAGCCTGATGACCATCATTCTGGCGGTCATGGCCCTGTCGACCGTACTGGCCCCTGCTCCCGCGCCCGCATCAGCCGGGACGCCGCAAGCCGCCACGCCATCCGGCCAGCCGCAATACACGCTGCTGCAGTTGAACCTTCGCTTTGACAATGCCGACCAGACGGAGGTTATCCGTCTGATTGCGCAGCAGAGCCCCGACGTCATCACACTGCAGGAGGTTTCGGACAGCTGGCGGGCGAAGCTCGCGGCGATCGAAGCGCGGTATCCCTACAATCTCTACTGCCCCAGCAGCAAACGCATCGGTGGCGTGGCCATCCTCTCCCGCCGCCCCTTTGCGCTGGGCACGACGCCGCAATGCATCGGCAACGCCCTTGCCGGCCTCGCCCGGATTGATTTCGGCGGCCGCACCGCACTGGTTGCCGCCCTGCACCTGGACTGGCCCTGGCCGTTTGCGCAACCCGATAATGTTGAGGAAATGCGTGCCTATTTCGAACGGCTGCAGGGGCCGATGATTGTCGCCGGTGACTTCAATGCGGCACCATGGAGCCAAACCGTTCGCCAGATCGCGGCGGCAAGCAAAACCATGCCGGTGGATGGATTGCGCCCGAGCTGGCTGATCAACGGCACGCTGGCGAAAGCGGCCAGATGGATCGGCCTGCCGCTTGATCATATTCTCGTATCAAGCCGCATCTCAGGCGTAGGCGTCGAAACGCTCGCGCCTGTCGGCTCGGATCACCTGCCACTGCTCCTGCGGTTTGCAATCGATGCGGCGGCCGATGACGGTCCGGATCTGCAGACCGTGATGCTGACGCAGTGATTATTCGAATACCGGCCTCAGGAAACTGCGCTCGTAGCTGACGATGCTGCGATTGTGTTTTTCCATTTCAAACACCGCCTGGCATTCTGGGTCTTTTGCCATGCGCTGCCGGTATGTTTCATAGTCAGCAAGGCTGGGAAAGCTGAACATCGCATAGGCGATGTTGCTTGCCCCTTCGCTCGGCAGGAAATAGCCGTGATGGTTTCCGCCCAGGCGAGTGACGAGCGCGATCCAGCGGCGGCCATAGTCCTCGAATTCGGCAAGCTTGTAGGGATCGATGACATATTTGAGATAGCAGGTGATCACGGGTAAACTCCGGTACAGGTCGGTTGATCGACAAAAACGAGAGCTTTCACTCGGGTCTCAATCGGAAAAAAGCCCGGATCAACCGGGCTTTTCATCACATGCTGGTATAGACCGGCCCCTCGCCGCCCTGCGGCGGCACCCAGTTGATGTTCTGGTTCGGGTCCTTGATATCGCAGGTCTTGCAGTGAACGCAGTTCTGGGCGTTGATCACGAATTTCGGTCCGGTGCTTTCCTCGACCCATTCATAAACGCCCGCCGGGCAATAACGCGTCGATGGCCCCGCAAAGACATCGTGTTCCGACGATTTCTGCAGCGCTGCATCCTTGACGATGAGGTGGACCGGTTCGTTTTCCTCGTGGTTGGTATTGGACAGGAACACCGAGGACAGGCGGTCGAAGGTCAAGACGCCATCGGGCTTGGGATAGGCGATCGGCTTGTGCTTGGCCGCCGGTTCCAGCGACGCCGCGTCGGACTTGCCATGCTTCCACGTGCCGAAGGGCGACCAGCCGCCGAAAATCGTGTTCAGCCACATGTCGATGCCGCCAAGAACCACGCCGCCGACGGTGCCGAGTCTCGACCACATCGGCTTGACGTTGCGCACCCGCTTCAGGTCCTTGCCGATCTCGCTGGTGCGCCAGGCGTTTTCGTAGGAGATGAGTTCGTCATTGGCCCGTCCCGCAGCCAGTGCCGCCGCCGCATGTTCCGCCGCCAGCATGCCCGAAAGCATGGCATTGTGCGATCCCTTGATGCGCGGCACGTTGACGAAACCGGCGGAGCAACCGATCAGCACGCCGCCGGGGAAGGACAGTTTCGGCACCGACTGCCAGCCGCCTTCGGTAATGGCGCGCGCACCATAGCCAAGGCGCTTGCCGCCCTCGAACGTGCCGCGAATGGCGGGATGTGTCTTGAAGCGCTGGAATTCCTCGAACGGCGACAGATAGGGGTTCTTGTAGTTGAGGTGCATGACGAAGCCGACGGCCACCGTATTGTCCTCGAGGTGATAGAGGAACGAACCGCCACCCGTCTTCAGGTCGAGCGGCCAGCCGAAGGAATGCTGCACCAGGCCCAGCTTGTGCTTGGCCGGATCGATCTGCCAGAGCTCTTTCAGGCCGATACCGAACTTGGCCGGTTCCTTGCCTTCATCGAGCTTGAACTTGCTGATGAGCTGCTTGGCGAGCGAACCGCGCGCGCCTTCGGCAATCAGCGTGTATTTGCCGAGCAGCGCCATGCCGCGCGTATAGGCCGGACCATGTGAACCGTCCTTTTCGATGCCCATGTCGCCGGTGGCCACACCGATGACCGCGCCGCTATCGTCATAGAGAACTTCGGAACCGGCAAATCCGGGATAAATCTCGACGCCCAGTTCTTCCGCCTTGGTGCCGAGCCAGCGGCAGACATTGCCCAGCGAAACAATGAAATTGCCGTGATTGTTCATCAGCGGCGGCATGGCGAAATTCGGCAGGCGGACGGAGCCTGCCGGCCCCAGAACCAGAAAATGATCCGCTGTCACGGGTGTCTTGAAGGGGTGTCCCTCCTCGTCCCGCCAGCCGGGCAAGAGCTTGTCGACGCCGATGGGATCGACGACCGCGCCGGAAAGAATATGGGCACCGACCTCGCCGCCCTTTTCCAGCACGACGACCGACAGTTCGGGATTGATCTGCTTGAGCCTGATCGCCGCTGACAGGCCCGATGGGCCACCGCCGACAATCACGACATCAAACTCCATGCTCTCCCGCTCTGGAAGTTCGTTTGTCTCGCTCATGAAGTCCTCCTGAATGCTATGCCCCGCAAACACTTCGCCTGTGTTTTTCCCATTTGTAACGCAACAATAGCCGTATGACAGAGGCTAGCATCCATTCAAGATGCGGCCAATTGCCCTCATCCTACGACCATTTCCACAATTTATAATTTACCTTAACGTAAACGTCAATATTTTAGCCCTGTGTGCAGCGGAATTTCCAAGGCCCGGGAACAGGATAACGGCTGTCACATCAAGGGCATTTGCCGGTGTTTCTCAGGCGAGATTGCAGGGCCATTGTGCGTGGTTCGCCCTTCGACAAGCTCAGGATGCTCACCATGAGGAAGAGTGAGAGCTGCAGGGAGCCACATTCTGCAACATCGCAGATGAGCCCTGCAATCAAACCACCTTCCTCATGGTGAGCGTGTCGAACCGCGCACCGCGCCATCCGCAGGCCGGTCAACCCAGTTGCGCCTTTGCGCATTTCGTTCATACTCGCCTCCATTGACATGTCTCGCATAAAAAACTGCTGGTGGATCGGGGATAACCAACAAGCGGGGACGGGATGAGATCACTCTGGATGATCCGGACAATGGGCAGTGTTCTGGCTGTCACCATGATTTTTACCCATTCTGCGGCGCAGGAGCAGAAAAAATGGACCGTTGGGCCCTATAGTTTTTCCGATGAAATGGGCGGGTTCAGCATCCGTTCGGTCAGTGGCACCGGTACAACCGAAGATCCGATCGTCATCACCGAAGAGCTGAATGATATCGTTCCGGTCACGCTCGTCATTCGCAACGCCAGCGTGGGGAAGCCAGGATTCGTGCCACAGGGTTTCGGCCTGCTGTTCCATCTGCAGATCCGGGCCATCAATGGCAGCGGCCGCCCGTGGCAGGAGTTTTTCTTCGAATTGCAGTCATTGCTCGGGGAGCCGAGCGACTATAGCGACGGGCTGTCCTTCTGCCAGCCCTGTGATGTGACCGGCATGATTCATTCCAATCTGTTTGCCGCCTACGACGATGATTTCGAGCCCTATGACCGCATGCTGTTTCATGATGGCAAGGTAGATCCAAAGGCAAATGTGAGCATGGATTTCCCCATCGGTGATTTTACGCCCAAGCGCATCTTTTATCTGGTGCAGGAGCCGCGCATTCCCTCCACCTGACCTTGCAATCACGCGCGCAATTTGCGACTTGAAGGGGAGACCCGCTCCAATCCGGGTTCAAGGATCAGCCATTGCCCGACCTGCGTGAACTCTTGCACTTTTATGCCGAAGCCGGTGCCGACACACCGCTCGAAGACGCGCCGGTCGATCGCCTTGCCGCAGTGGAGCCCGCACGCAAGCCTGTTCAGCCGCCCGCAGCAACGCGCCAAGCAGTACCGCAGGCCGAGCGGCCACGCCCGGAGCCGCAACCGGTGGCAGCGCCGGCCTTGAACAAGACCTCCGTCCCCGACGACACCAAGATTGCGTTGGCACGGCAGCTCGCCTCGAGCGCCACCACGCTTGAACAGTTGCGTGAGCAGCTGGCATCCTTCGATGGCTGCAATCTGAAATTCACTGCCAAGAACCTGGTCTTTGCCGACGGCAATCCGCACGCCCCCATCATGTTCGTCGGCGAGGCACCGGGACGCGAAGAGGATCTGGAAGGCGTGCCGTTCATCGGCCGTTCGGGGCAGTTACTCGACCGGATGCTCAGCGCCATCGGCCTTGACCGCACCGGCGTCTACATCGCCAACACCATTCCCTGGCGCCCGCCGGGCAACCGCACGCCGACGCCGCTGGAAACCGAGATCTGCCGCCCCTTCTTCGAACGGCAGATCGAACTTGCCGCCCCCAAACTGCTGGTTGCCCTCGGCGGCCCCGCCGCCAAGGCGTTGACGCATGCGCCGGAAGGCATTTTGCGGCTGCGCGGCAACTGGAAAACCCACCGCACGGCTGCGGGGATCGACATCCCGGTCATGCCGACGCTGCATCCGGCCTATCTCCTGCGCAATTCAGCCCAGAAGCGCTTTGCCTGGCGTGATTTCATTGCCGCCAAAATACAGTTGCGCGCCCTCACGCAATAATTCATATGCCATGGCGCAAAACTGGAATGACAGTGTCGTAATTTCCGGCTCTGAAGCCCGGTGAAACCTGTACTTTCCGGTGCAGAAACGCAGGGTCCCCATATGTTTCGCCAGCTCTTGCCGATTGCGGCACTGTTGACCAGCACCTTCCTGATGCTGACCGCCGGCGGTTTGGCAGGCATTCTGCTGCCGTTGCGCGCAGGAATAGAAGGCTGGTCGCCGACCACGGTCGGCTGGCTTGGCACGGGCTATGCCCTCGCCTTCACCGGCGGGTGCATTGTCGTTCCGCGTCTGGTGCGCCGCGTCGGCCATGTCCGCGTCTTTGCCGTTCTCCTGACCCTGCTCAGCATGTCGATGCTTCTACATGGGCTCATCATCGACCCGTGGGCCTGGACCCTGTTCCGGGCGCTTGCCGGCTTCTCGCTGGCCGGCAGCTACATGGTGATTGAAAGCTGGCTGAACGAGCGCGTGACCAACGCCACACGCGGCATGGTGTTTTCAATCTACATGATCGTGTCGATGATCGGCCTGCTGGTCGGGCAATACATCCTGCCGTTCGGCAACCCGGCGACACAGGCGCTGTTCATGATCGGTGCGCTGATCTATGCCGCAGCCCTCGTGCCAACCGGGCTTTCCAATGCCCAGTCGCCGCGCCCGCTGACCGAGGTTTCGCTCGACCTGTCCGGCCTCTACCGCAAATCGCCGGCGGCGATGATCGGCTCGCTGATTGCCGGTATCATAGCGGGGGCATGGAATTTCCTGTCAGCGATCTATGGCCGCGAAATCGGTCTTTCCACCTTCGACATCGCCACGATGATTGCCAGCGCCATGATCGGCGGCGCCATTTTCCAGTATCCCATCGGGCGCATCTCCGACTTTGTCGACCGGCGCTATGTGATGGTGGTGGCCGGTATTGTCGGTGTCCTGTTGTCCGTGACCATGATCATCGTGCAGCCTGTTACCCCCTGGGTCATCTATTCCCTGATGTTCGCCTTCGGCACGGTGCTGTTTCCGATCTATTCGCTCAACGTCGCCCATGCCAATGATTTTGCCGAGCCGAGCGAATTCGTCAAAGTCTCGAGCGGGCTGCTGATCGTCTACGGCATCGGCAGCATGATCGGCCCGCAGATTGCCGGGCGGCTGATGGATGTCACCGGCCCCGCCGGTTTCTTCATGACCATGGCGGGCTGCTACGCAGCCTACGGTTCCTACGCCTTCTGGCGCAGTCTGCGCCGGGCCCGGCAGGTGCCGTCGGAACGGCCGGACTTCGTCTACCGCGCGCCGGACAGGCCGCAGACGCCGGAAACGCTGCAGCTCAACCCGGCCATCAGCGCGGCCAAGGACGACTAGGGTCAGCCCTGCGGCGTCGAGGCCTTGCGCGCCCGTGCCCGGGCAAGCCCGAGCTGGCGCTCGCGATAGATGATGAAGATGCCGGCGCTGATGACGATGACCGCACCCGTCATCATTTCGCTGGACGGAATATCGCCGAACAGCATGTAGCCGATAACCAGGCCGAGCAGCATCGACGTATATTCAAACGGCGCGATGGTCGACATGTCAGCGTGCCGGTAGCTCTCGGTCAGAAGGATTTGCGCCACGCCGCCGGCAATACCGGCCATGACCAGGAAAGTCGCCTGCATCGGCGTGGGCCAGACCCAGCCGAAAGGCAGGCTGACCAGCGCGATGACGCTCGAGGCAATCGAGAAGTAAACGACGATGGTCGGGGTGCGTTCAGTCTGGACCAGCCGCCGCACCAGGAGCATGGCGATGGCCGCAAGCCCTGCCCCGCAAAGGGTGGCGAGCGCGCCGATTGCCTCTTCGCCGCCGAATTCGCTTTGACCGGTGAAGAACGTCATGCGCGGCCAGAGAATGATCAGCACGCCGATGAGCCCGACAAACACAGCGCTCCAGCGGTAAAGCCGCACGGTCTCGCGCAGGAACACGGCGCTGCACAATACGGTCAGCAGGGGCGTGGCATAGCTGAGGGCAATCGCTTCCGGCAACGGCAGCTTGGTAAGGCCGTAGAAACTGGCACTCATGGCGCTGACGCCGACAAAACCGCGCCAGAAGTGGCTGAAGGGTTCATTGGTCTTGAACGCGACGTTCAGCTGGCCCTGCCACGCGATGAACACGACAACCGGAAAGATGGCGAAGAAGGAGCGGAAGAACACCAGCTGTCCTGCGGGGATACCGTCCGACGCTTTCAGCAGGCTGGACATGCAGACGAAGACGCAGACCGAAGCGACCTTGAGGCCAATTCCGAGCATGACATTGGTGCTGCGCACCTTATCCGTGAGGGGCGGTCCACCGTCTTTCTGGTGAACGATAGTTGTCACGACTGGTATTCCTTGAGGGAGCGAACGGAGAGAAACAGAATTGATATATCTGTATAGGTTACTTTGACGAATCCTTCCAGATACCAATGCGATCACGTTGCATGTTCCAAGCACATACGGAAGTGAACAAAAGCAACAGCATACGCGGAAAAAACCGGCTGCTTTGTTGTATGCCGGGGCAAACACGGCTACGGTCCGGCACCACAAAAAGGACAGTTTCCCAATGCGTACCGATACCGGCCAGATCTTTCATCTTGAAGATTACAAGCCAACCGATTTTCTTATTCCCGAAACCCACCTTGAATTCTCGCTCCATCCCGAGCGCACCATCGTCAAGTCGACACTGCATATCGAACGCCGGCCGGGCGTTGCCACCGATGCACCGCTTGTCCTTGACGGCGACGAACTCACACTCATCGACATCAGCATCGACGGCGTCGCATTGGGCGACAATGCCTATGTCGCAACGCCCGATCGCCTTGAAATCAGCGCCCTGCCCGAGAGCGGCACGTTCAAGCTGCAGATCACCACGGAAGTCAATCCGACCACCAATCGCCAGTTGACCGGCCTTTACCGCTCAAGCGGGGTATATTGCACCCAGTGCGAAGCGGAAGGCTTCCGCCGCATCACCTATTTCTACGACCGCCCTGATCTCCTGTCTGTCTATACGGTGCGCGTTGAAGCCGATGCCGTGGAAGCGCCGCTGCTTCTGGCCAACGGCAATCCGGGCGAAAAGGGTGTCCTGGCCGATGGTCGGCATTTTGCCGTCTGGCACGATCCCCATCCCAAGCCTGCCTACCTTTTTGCACTTGTGGCGGGCGATCTCGGGGTCATCACCGACAGTTTCACCACCGCCTCGGGCCGCCCCGTCGATCTCGGCATCTATGTCGAGCACGGCAAGGAGCCGCGCGCGCTCTACGCCATGGATGCGCTGAAGCGTTCGATGAAGTGGGACGAGGATGTTTTCGGCCGCGAATATGATCTCGACGTCTTCAACGTCGTTGCTGTCTCCGACTTCAACATGGGCGCGATGGAGAACAAGGGGCTCAACGTCTTCAACGACAAATATGTGCTTGCCGACCACGAGACCGCGACCGATATCGACTATGCCGGCATCGAAGCGGTGATCGCCCACGAATATTTCCACAACTGGACGGGCAACCGCATCACCTGCCGCGACTGGTTCCAGCTGTGCCTGAAGGAAGGCCTGACGGTTTTCCGCGATCACGAATTTTCCGCCGACATGCGCTCGCGCGCCGTCAAGCGCATCGCCGAGGTCAAGGGTCTCAAAGCCCACCAGTTCCCGGAAGATGCCGGCCCCCTCGCCCATCCCGTGCGCCCGCGCCAGTTCCGCGAGATCAACAATTTCTACACGGCAACCGTCTATGAAAAGGGCTCGGAAGTCGTGCGCATGATCCGCACCATTCTCGGCGCCGACCTCTTCCGCAAGGGGATGGATCTGTATTTCGAGCGCCATGACGGCGATGCGGCGACAATCGAGGACTTCATCAAGGTGTTCGAGGAGGCCTCCGGCGAGGATTTGAGCCAGTTTGCCCTCTGGTACGATCAGGCTGGTACGCCCAATCTCGCCATCACCTATGATTACGATCAGGCGACGCAGACCTTTGAAATCGAGATCGAACAGTCGCTGAAGGCCACCCCCGGACAATCATCGAAGAAGCCCATGCACATTCCCGTGCAGTTTGCCCTGCTGGGCGCCAAGGGGCGTGAGCTGAGGCCGAAATCCGTCAAGGGTGGAACGGTCAAGGGCGATGTCATCCACCTGTTCAAGCGCAAGGAACGGCTGAGCTTTTCCGGCATCACCGAACGGCCGGTGCCCTCCCTCTTGCGCGGTTTCTCCGCTCCGGTCACCATGACCAGCGAGCTCACCCGCTCCGATCTGACGTTCCTCGCCCGCCACGACGGCGACGCCGTCAACCGCTGGCAGGCACTGACGCAGCTGCTGACGGCGAAACTGACCAGCAACGCCAAACGCGTGCGCGGCGGCAAGTCCGCCACCATTGAAAGCTCGTCGATCAAGCTTCTCGGCGAAATCGCCTTCAACAGCAATCTGGACGAGGCTTTCCGGGCGCTGTGCCTTGGCCTGCCGTCGGAAAGCGATATCGCCCGGGAACTCGGCAGCAATATCGACCCCGACGCGATTCTGGGCAGCCGCGAGGCGTTCATTCTTGCCGTCGCCGAAGCGCATGCCGCCAAATTCGATCAGCTGCATGACGATCTCGACCACAGCGGCCCGTTCAAGCCGGATGCGACAAGCGCCGGACGGCGTGCCTTGCGCAATGTGCTGCTCGATTATCTCAGCGCTGCCGACGGCAGCCCGAAACGCGCGGCGGCCCAATTCAGCCATGCGGACAACATGACGGACCGCGTCGCGGCGCTGGCGGTGCTCGTCCAGCGCTTCGGCGACAGCACCCAGACAAAGAATGCGCTCAAGGCATTCGAGGACCGCTTCGGCAATGATGCCCTCGTCATGGACAAATGGTTCATCGTCCAGGCGACCCAGCCGGGCGAAGGCGCCCTGGCCAGGGTGCGCTATCTGATGACTCACAAGCTGTTCTCGCTCGACAACCCTAACCGGACACGCGGCCTGATCGGCGCCTTCTCCAGCGGCAACCAGACCGGTTTCAACCGTGCCGATGGCGAGGGTTACAGATTCTTCGCCGAGACCATCCTGACCGTCGACAAGAAGAACCCGCAGCTTGCGGCGCGGCTCCTGACAGCCATGCGCTCCTGGCGCTCGTTCGAGGCGGTGCGGCGCGAGCATGCGCGCGAGGCCCTGGCCTCCATCGCCGTGGTCAAGGACCTCTCCGCCGACGTCAGCGACATCGTTCAAAGGACGCTCGCCTGAGCTGCTTCACACCGGTTTTGCCTGAAGATTCGGTTGTCTCTTCCCCGTTTTGATGCCCCGGCCGGTTATCCACCGGCCGGGGCATAGTTTTACCCCTCGCCGGCCTTTTCCGGACGTGGAGTCTTTTCAAAGGCTTAGTCGAATCGGCTGCAAAACTGATTCATGGCTGCCACAATGATTGCTAAATATTTAACAAAAGGACTGGACACACCGAATCAGTTTTGATTCACTACAGGTGCTTCGGATGTGCGGCGTGGCGAAGCAAATCACTGATTATACGGGCAATTGAGGGGGCCATTCGATGGCAAATGCGGACGCGTATCGCGCGCCGACGGGGAAGGATTATGCCGGAAAGCGGGAGACTGCGCGGGGGCGCACCCGTCTTTCCGGTCATATCAAACTTCTCGCTGACCCTGCCTACGGCAAGCTGCTGGCGGCGGAGCCTTACCTGCGCCGTGCCATTCCGCCGCTGATCATTATTTTCCTCATCATCCTCGCAACGGCCCGTGCGATGTCGCTCCTGTCATGGCGCGACGATACGGAGCGGACGGCCCGCGCCACGCTGGCGCTGGCCGCGAACCACATGGCGAGCATCATCGACAACCGGATGAAGGCCGGCCAGAAACTCGACGGCGGCGAGCTGCAGAACATCATCGCCGAGATGCGTTCCAACGACCTCATCCCGCATGGCATGTGGATCGCCATTGCCTCGGGTGAATCGAAGATCGTCGCCTCGTCGGATGGCGGCGACCGCTGGCGCGACAAGAATCTGGAAAGCTTTGTCACCGACGGCCAGCCGCTGTTCCTGTTCGGCGAGCGCGCCGGGGTGATGGAAGTGCGCATGAACGGCACGACGGGCCTTGCCGCGTTCAGCCGGACCGGCAGCGGCGGCTATTCCGTCTTCGTCATGCATCCCGTCGATGCGATCTTTGCCGAATGGCGGCGGATGATATCCGTCAATGTCACGCTGTTCGCCGGAACCGCCGCGATCATGCTGGTGGTCCTCTATGCCTATTTCAGCCAGTCGGCCCGGGCGCAGGATGCCGATGCGCTCTACCAGCACACCCAGGCGCGGGTGGATACGGCGCTGGCACGCGGACGCTGCGGGCTGTGGGATTGGGATATGGCGCGCGGCCGGGTCTACTGGTCGCGGTCCATGTATGAAATGCTCGGCTATGAAGCCTATGACGCGATCCTGTCGCTGGGGGATATTTCATCCATCATCCACGAGGACGACGACAAGCTGTACGGTCTGGCCGCCCAGGTGGCAGCGGGCGAGATCAGCCAGATCGACCGGGTGTTCCGCATGCGCCACGCCGAGGGCCACTGGGTCTGGATGCGGGTGCGCGCGCAGGTTGCCGATGCCTCCGTCGGCGACACGCATCTCGTCGGCGTTGCCGTCGATGTCAGCGAACAGCACCGCTTTGCCCAGCAGACCGCACAGGCCGACCAGCGCATCCGCGAAGCCATCGAGAGCATTTCCGAAACCTTCGTTCTCTGGGATGCGGACAATCGCCTCGTCATGTCCAACAGCAAGTTCAACGAATATTCCGGCCTGGCCAATGAATGCCTGCTTCCCGGCATCGGCAGGGATGAACTGGAGCCGCGCATCCGCGCCGTTGCGTTTGAAAAGCGCATGGCCAATGAACATGGCCGTGCCGGCGCGCTGACCTTCGAACGGCAGCTGGCCGACGGCCGCTGGCTGCAGGTCAATGAACGGCGCACGCAGGATGGCGGGCTGGTGTCGGTGGGCACGGACATTACCCAATTGAAGGTGCACGAAGAGCGGCTGGTCGACAGCGAGCGCCGCCTGATGGCGACCATTCACGACCTCAGCCTTGCGCGCAAATCCGAAGTCGAGCGCACGCTCGAACTCACCGAACTCAACAGCAAATATGCGGTGGAGAAGGAACGCGCCGAGGCGGCCAACCGGGCGAAATCCGAATTTCTCGCCAACATGTCGCACGAACTGCGCACGCCGCTCAACGCCATCATCGGCTTCTCCGAAATCATGCATTCCGGCACGTTCGGCCCGCTCGGTTCAGACCGCTACGAGGAATATGTGCAGGACATCCACACCAGCGGCAATTACCTGCTCAACGTGATCAATGACATTCTCGACATGTCGAAGATCGAGGCCGGTCACTTCTCACTCGACCGTGAAGAGATCGACCTTTGCCCGCTGATCAACGAGACGGTGCGCGTCGTCTCGCTGCAGGCGCTGAACAAGGACGTGAAGGTGGAAACAAAAATCGCCGACAGCGTCACGCTCAATGCCGACCGGCGGGCGATCAAGCAGATCCTGATCAACCTTCTGTCGAACGCGGTGAAATTCACCGATACGGGCGGACGCATCTCGGTGCGGGCGCGCAAGGTGTCGGGCGCGCTGGTATTCACCATCGAGGATACGGGCTGCGGTATTCCGAAATCGGCGCTGAAGAAGATCGGCCAGCCGTTCGAACAGGTGGAAAACCAGTTCACCAAGACCCATACGGGTTCGGGCCTTGGGCTTGCCATTTCCCGCTCGCTGACCGAGCTGCATGGCGGCGCGCTGAAAATCCGCTCGACCGAGGGCGTCGGCACCATCGTCTCCGTGCGCATCCCCACCCGGACCATCGGCCCGGTGCGGGAGGAATGGCGGGTTTAGAACGCTCTACTTTCCGCTGGATTTGTTTGCACGCGCTTCACGCAGCACTGCATTGAATGTCTTGCGGACGGATTTCGCCGTGTCTTCCAGATGGGTTTCCACCCGCCCGAGATCGGGAAGATCGCAGGCGCGGCACAGGAGATCGCCGAGGCCGGGCGGAAAATCCTCGCGCCGGGTGTCGCTGTTCAGGCACAGCCGGATAATCTGCGTCAGCTCCGTATAAAGATTGGCAGCGCCCACCAGTTGATCCGTCACGACCGGTTCGGCAAAACCGGCCTTGAGCTTTGTCAGCACCTCAGCCGTCGAATGAGCGATGATCGGACCCTCGACATTGCCGGTGAGCACGGCGAACTGGGCGATGAATTCCAGATCGATGATGCCGCCGGGAACCAGCTTCATGTCCCAGGCGTCGCGCGGCGGCTTCTCCGTTTCCAGCAGTGCCCGCATTTCGGCCACGTCCTTGGCAATCTTTGCCGGATCGCGCGGCAGGCTGAGAATCTCGCTGATTTCTGTCTCGATCTCACCGAACAGCGCGGTATCGCCCGCCACGGGCCGCGCCCGGGTCAACGCCATGTGTTCCCAGGTCCAGGCTTCCGTGCGTTGATACTTACGGAAGGAATCGATATGCGTCGCCACCGGCCCCTTGTTGCCGGAGGGGCGCAGGCGGAAATCCACCTCGTAGAGAACGCCCTCCGCCGTCGGGGCGGAAAGCGCCGCGATCAGGCGCTGGGTCAGCCGCATATAGTATTGCGATGGCGCCAGCTGCTTTTCGCCATCGGATTCCTCGGCATCCGCATCATGGTCATAAAGCAGGATGAGATCGATGTCGGAGCCTGCGGTCAGCTCGCGGCTGCCCAGCTTGCCCATACCGAGAATGGCGATGCGCCCGCCGGACACGACGCCGTGCTTGCTCGCGAATTCGTCGATCACCGCCTGCAAGGCCCGGTCGATGACCAGATCGGCGAGATCGGAAAAGGCCTTGCCTGCCCGGATACCGTCGATGGCGCCGGTCAGAAGCCGGATGCCGATGAGAAAGCGATGCTCGGCTGCAAAAATCCGCAGGCGGTCAAGGATGTCCTCATAGACTTTGGCTGGTCCAAGAAAGTTTTCCAGCCGCTCGGCCAGATAGGCGCGGGTCGGAATATCGGCGAAGATCGCCGGATCGAGCATGCCGTCGAAGACATGCGGTTTGCGGGTGATGATGTCGGCAAGGCGCGGCGCGGCACCCATGATCAGGACGAGCAGATCAAGCAGCCGCGGGTTGGACTGCAAAAGGCTGAACAGCTGGATGCCGGCGGGCAGGCCCTTGATCATCTCGTCAAAGCGCATCAGCGCTTCGTCGGCCCGGCTCGTCGCGCCGAAGGCCTTGAGCAGCACGGGCGTCAGTTCAGTCAGGCGCTCGCGCGATTCCGCCGATTGGGTGGCGCGGTAGCGGCCGAAATGCCAGGTGCGGATGACGCGGCAGATATCGCTCGGGCGTTCGAAGCCGAATTTCGCCAGGGTTTCCAGCGTATCGGGATCGTCGACATCGCCGGTGAACACCAGATTACCGGCCTCGCCCGCCAGTTCCTGCGCCTGTTCGAACAGCGCCGCATAGTGCGTTTCGACCGTTTTCAGCGACTGGCGGAAATCGGCGGCAAAGGCGTCACCGTCGCGATAGCCCATCATGTGGGCCACCCGCAGGAAATTCTCGTCGTCTTCCGGCAGCATATGGGTCTGTTCGTCGGCGATCATCTGGATGCGGTGCTCCACATCGCGCAGAAAGCCGTATTTCTCCACCAGCGTGTCGCGTGCCTCCGCACTGATCCAGCCAAGGCCGTTGAGCGCCGCCAGCATGTCCACCGTGCGCGAGCCGCGCAGCTGCGGAAAGCGGCCGCCGGCAATCAGCTGCTGGGTTTGCACGAAAAATTCGATTTCGCGGATCCCGCCCCGGCCAAGCTTGACGTTGTGTCCACGCACGGCAATTTCGCCGTGGCCCTTATGGGCATGGATTTGCCGCTTGATCGAATGCACGTCGGCAATGGCGGCATAGTCGAGATATTTGCGCCAGACATAGGGCGCAAGCTCCGCCAGCACCTGCCTGCCCGCGGCGATATCGCCGGCGACGGGCCGCGCCTTGATCATGGCGGCACGTTCCCAGTTCTGGCCGCGCCCCTCATAATAGTTGAGCGCTGCGCCGACGGGAATTGCCAGCGGGGTTGATCCGGGATCCGGGCGCAGGCGCAGATCGGTGCGGAAGACATAGCCGTCGGCCGTGCGGTCCTGCAGGATGCGCACCAGACGCCGCGTCAGGCGCGAAAACGTTTCGACGCATTCATAGGGATCGGGAATGGCCGGGCTGTGCTCGTCGATGAAGACGATCAGGTCGATATCAGAGGAATAGTTCAGTTCGAACGCGCCGAACTTGCCCATGGCGAGGATGATCCAGCCGCACTGCTTTTCCGGGTGTTCCGGGTCCGGAAGCTTGAGTTTGCCGGACTCGTGCGCATCGCGCAGCAGGAACCGCACCGCCGCCCGCACGCTTTCTTCCGCCAGCCGCGACAGCCAGCGTGTTGTTTCTGCCGTATCGAACACGCCGGAAAGATCGCCCAGCGCGATCAGCACATGCCCCTCCAGTTTCAACTGGCGCAGGACAGCCATAATGCCGGTTTCGGTGATATTCTCTGCTTCCGAGCTTGCCGCCACGCTCTGCATGAGCGCGTCAAGACGCTGTGCCAGCGGCATGGTGAACAGCGGTTCCAGAATGGCAGGGCGGCGGATGAAGACCGTGCGCAGATAGGGCGAGAGGTCAAGGACAGCCGCCAGGAAGGCCGCCGCTTGTCCATGGCCCTTCACGCCAGCGGTGGCAGGGCATTCCTTCCCGGCGGCGCTGTCGGCAAGCTCGGCCAGAAAGGCGGCGGCCGCCTTCTTGTCCAGCGGTGTCAGCGGGCGCAGATCGCGGGCGAAAAACGCTGCATCATCAAGGCCGGATGCCCTGGTCCTGACATTCATTTGGTCTCCTCCCCCACCGGGAAAGCGAGCACAGCGCGCAGCCCCGGAGCATTGTCCTGCAATTCCAGAGTGCCACCGTGCAATTTCATCACCGCCTTGGCAAGACTGAGACCCAGTCCTGACCCCGGTTGCGAACGGCTTTCCTCCAGGCGCACGAAACGCTCCGTGGCCCGATCCACCTGATCGGGCGGGATGCCCGGGCCATTGTCAGTGACAATCACCCGGATCGTGTGATCCTGCTTTTCCACAGCGAGGGATATTTCCACCGGCTTTTCACCGCCGCCGGCATATTTGATGGCGTTGTCGACCAGATTGGAGATGGTCTGCCCGACCAGTTCGCGGTTGATGCGGACCGGCGTTGCATCCTCCGCGCCCAGAACGAAACGGATGCCCGCCTCTTCGGCCGTGGGCTCGTACAGCTCATAGACGTCCTGCACGACCGTCGACAGCGGCAACAGCTCCATCGTCTCGGAGGAATAACCGGATTCCAGCCGCGAAATCATCAAAATGGCATTGAAAGTGCGGATCAGCTGGTCGGAATCGGCAATCATTCCGTCCAGCGCGGCCCGATAGGCCTTGGTGGTCGTGGCATTGGCCAGGGCGGATTCCGCCCGGTTGTGCATGCGGGTCAGCGGTGTCTTGAGGTCATGCGCGATGTTGTCGGAGACATGGCGCACCCCCTCGTTCAATTCCTGGATACGCGCCAGCATGCCGTTGAGATTGGCGGCCAGACGGTCGAACTCATCGCCCGACCCGCTGACCGGCAGGCGTCCGGCGAGATCGCCGCCCATGATGCGCTGCGACGCGGCGGAAACCTCATCGATCCGGTGCAATGCGCGCCGCCCGACGAAAAACCAGATCAGAAACGCACCGACGCCCATGATGCCCAGCGCCGCGCCGAGCGAGCGCCGGACCACGAGCCGGATCTTTTCCGGCTCGCCCAGATCGCGGCCGACCATGACGCGGATGCCATTGGGCATGACGATCACCCGCGCGATGGCGGTATGCACCTGCGGATCGCTGCTGGTTTCGCCATAGCGTTCATAGGCAATCGGCCGCTCGATCCAGCCGTCGGTCTGCAGAACACCCGCCTCGATGCTCTGCACATTGCCGGCGACGATGCGTCCGGCGGGATCGGCGACGAGATAGAGATAGGCGCCGGGCTGACGGCTGCGCCGGTCAACCGAGCGCACAAGACCGGCAATGCCGGCGCGCTGATAGGACTGGCCGACGCTTTCGACCTCCTCGTTGACGGCGGCTTCAGTCTGGGATGTGAGAAGATTGACGGAAAGACTGGTCATGTAGAAGACCAGCACGATGGCGCAAACGGTAAAAAGCAGAAGATACAGCGCTGACAGCCGGACGGCTGTCATTTTCATCATGGCAAGAAAGCGGCTCATGCATCGATTCCGCCAGCCTTGAGCATGTAGCCGGCGCCGCGCACCGTGTGCAGCAGGGGCGTGTCGAAACCTTTCTCGATCTTGCCGCGCAGGCGCGAGACATGCACGTCGATCACATTGGTCTGCGGGTCGAAATGATAATCCCAGACATGCTCGAGCAGCATGGTGCGGGTCACCACCTGACCGGAGTGACGCATCAGATACTCCAGCAGGCGGAATTCACGCGGCTGCAGGACAATGGCCTGGCCGGCGCGCTTGGCCGTGTGGGACAGGCGGTCGAGTTCCAGATCGCCGACCCGGTACATGGTTTCCGCCTCTTTCGGGCTGGAACGGCGCTGCAGCACTTCGATGCGCGCCAGCAATTCCGAGAATGCATAGGGTTTGGTGAGATAATCATCGCCGCCGGCGCGCAGGCCGGTCACCCGGTCATCCACCTGCCCCAGCGCGGAAAGAATGAGCGCCGGCGTATCGATGCCCTGGGCGCGCAGGGCGGCGACAACGGATAGGCCGTCACGGCGCGGCAGCATGCGGTCAACGATCAGCGCATCATAGCTGCCCTGCTCCGCCAGGGTATAGCCGGTCTCGCCATCGCCTGCCAGATCGGCGGAGTGCCCGGCCTCGGCAAAGGCCTTTTCCAGATAACGGGCCGCTTCACGGTCATCTTCAATAACGAGAATTTTCATGACGTTCATTCTAAGCCGGTTTTGAGACAGAGGTAAGCACCATAGCAATGGCACCCTTTACGGCAAGCGGGCAGCAGATCTGTCGACAATCTGCTGCCCTTTGCTTTGGCGCTAACGGGGGACAGGTGCAGCGCCGCTGCAATCCTATCCGGTCCGCTTAGCCCTGGTTGATGGGCAGGGCCACGAACCGCGACTGGTCGTTGGTCTGCACCTGCAGGAGAACGGCCTTGCGTCCGCTCTTCGTCGCTTCAGCAATCGCCGCATCGATGTCGGAGCCGCTCTTGACCGGCTTGTTGTTGACCGAGACGATGATGTCGCCGGTTGTGATGCCCTTGTCGGCGGCATCGCCGGAGCGATCCACATCGGTCACCACGACACCCTTGCCATCGTCGGAAGGAACAACCGTCAGGCCGTAATCATCCAGCACCGAAGCCGGATCCTGATGCTTGCCGCCGCTGTCCTTGTTCGATGCCTGCTTGTCATCGCCGGGCATCGACTTGATCGACACGTTGAGCGACTTGGCCTCGCCCTTGCGCCAGACGGTCAGTTCGGCATCCTTGCCCGGATTGATCGCGGCAATCTTCTTGGCCAGATCGCGGGGATCGGAGACCGTCTCGCCATTGACGGCGGTGATCACGTCGCCCGACTGGATACCGGCCTTGGCAGCGGGTCCATCGGACTGCGGTTCGGCAACCAGCGCACCCTTCTCTTCGGAAAGGCCAAGCGATTCGGCGATTTCCTTGCTGACCGGCTGTATCTGCACGCCGATCCAGCCACGGGAGACGGTACCGGTCTTGATCAGTTGGTCGACGACCATCTTGGCCGTCGTCGACGGGATGGCAAAGGCGATGCCGACGCTGCCGCCGGACGGCGAATAGATCGCGGTGTTGATGCCGACGACTTCACCGTTCAGGTTGAAAGCCGGACCGCCGGAATTGCCCTTGTTGACGGCCGCATCGATCTGCAGGAAGTCATCATAAGGACCGGCGCCGATATCGCGGCCGCGCGCCGAAATGATACCGGCCGTCACCGTGCCGCCGAGACCGAAGGGATTGCCGACCGCAACGACCCACTGGCCGACACGCATCTTGTTGTCATCGCCGAAGGACACGTAGGTGAACTTGCGCTTGTCGTCGACCTTGAGAACGGCGAGATCGGTACGCTTGTCCTTACCGATCAGCTTGGCATCGAGTTCGGTGCCGTCATTGAGTACAACGGTGTAGGTGCTGCCGTCTTCGACCACATGGTCATTGGTGACGAGATAGCCATCCTCCGAAATGAAGAAGCCCGAGCCCTGGGCGGTGGGACGCATGCGGTCCGGACGGTTCTGGTGATCGCGCGGACCCTTGCGCGGCTGCATGCCGCGCTGGCCGTTCGGGCCGCCGAATTCATAGAAGAAGCGCTTGAGCGGATGATTGTCGGGAAGCTGGTCGAAGCCGGGAATGCCCGAACCGTCATCGGCGGTCTGCTGGACGGAACTCTTCACCCGGACGCTGACAACAGCGGGGCTCACCTTTTCAACGACATCGGCAAAGCCGGGCTGCTGCGCGCCGTCTACACGCACGGCTTCAGCCTGCGCAGGCACAACGGCAGCGAGCGGGCCTGTGGCCAGCAGTCCCCCGGCGAGCGCCGAGGCGAGCAGCGCGGCAGCAATGCCCTTGCGGTATGTGGAGGACGTACGATTGTTAGACATAAAACTTTCTCCTTGGACGCCCGATCGGAAATCCGACCGTTTAATAACCAACAGTGATACAGATAAGAACGTTACGCCGCCATTTCCGCAACATGACAAATTTGTAAGATAATTTTCTGGCGCTGCGATTCGTCAGCCACTGGAGGATAGCCCATATGCCATCAATGCCACCGCTCGGATCCACAATGCGTACGCACCAGCCCTATCCGGGCGTTTATGCATTTTACGATGGCAGGATAGACGGCGCGCGCGCCTATTCCGCCGATCCGAACTGGCTGGATGACGGAGCCTATACGCTTGGCCTGTGTTCCTACGCCATCGTTTCCGGCGAGGAAGCTCTGGTTTATGACACCAGTATTTCAAACCAGCATGCGGCGCTGATCCGCAACACGCTGCAGGAGGCAGGCGTGCGGCACATCCGCGTGGTGCTCAGCCACTGGCATGTGGATCATGTGGCAGGCAATGCGGTGTTTGCCGATTGCGAGATCATCGCCAATGTCCTGACGGCCAAGGCGCTTACCGACAACAGGCAACGGCTGGAGAACGGCACGCCGCCCATCCGGCCGCTGGTCATGCCCAACAGCATCTTCACGGGCGAGCGCGACCTGAAGATCGGCGACATCGCGGTGCAACTGCGTCACGTGGATATTCACAGCCATGACGGCACGGTGATGATCCTGCCGCATCTGAAGCTGCTGTTTGCCGGCGACGCGCTGGAAGAGCCGATCACCTATGTGGCGGAACCGAACCGGCTGGAAAACCACCTGCTCGATCTGGAACGGATTTCAACCTGGGATATCGAAAAAATTCTGCCCAATCACGGCGCGGAGAATGTGATCGTGGCCGGCGGCTATGGACCGGAACTGATTGCCGCCACGGGGCGCTATGTCAGCAAGCTGATGCGCCTGCGCAACGAGCCGGAGCTGGCTGGCGATGACCTGCAGGCGTTTACCGCGGATGATTTCCGTTCGGGCGTGCTGACCTATTACGCACCCTACGAGCCGGTCCACAGGCAGAATGTGGAATCGGTCATCGGCGCGCATCGCAAATAGCGGTTGCGGATCAATCGTTGGAAGCAGCCAGGAGTTTCTTGAGCTGCTTCTTTTCGCTGTCGGACAGCGGCGCCGTTTCCAGAGGAGAACGGCGGCGGCGGCGAATCGAAACCACGATGGCGATTGCACCGGCAACCAGCGCCGCAACGGGAAAACCCCACAGCAGGATCGTGCTCAGCATCAGGCGCGGCTTCAACAGGACGAATTCGCCGTAGCGGGCGACGATGAAATCGAGCACCTGCTCGTCCGTATCGCCTGCCGTCAGCCGTTCACGCACCAGCACACGCAAATCCCTGGCCAGGTCCGCGTTGGAATCATCGATCGACTGGTTCTGGCACACCATGCAGCGCAGCTCGGTGGACAGGGTGCGCGCCCGTGTCTCCAGTGCCGGGTTGGCCAGCATCTCGTCGGGCGAGACGGCGCGTGCGCCGGTCGCCGCGAAGCTCAGGGCCGTCAGCAACAGCAAAACCGCGGCGAGCGCGCGCCTCATGCCACGGCTCCCCTCGCCCGCTGCGGCTTGGCAGCTTTTGCCTTGCCGGGTGCGCCGACCCGCAGGCGCCGGTCAGCCAGGGACATGGCGCCGCCGGCCATCATCACCAGCGCGCCGAGCCAGATCAGCGTGACATAGGGTTTCCACCAGACGCGCACGACCATGCCGCCATCCGGCGTGGCGTCGCCCAGCGAGACATAGAGCTGGCTGAAGAGGAATGTCTTGATGCCCGCCTCGGTGGTCTGCATCTTGCGCACGGGGTAGAAGCGCTTGGACGACATCATCGTGTCCACCTCCCGCGCCGCGCTGTCGAGGATGGTGAACTTGCCCTGATCCTCGGTGAAATTCGAATCCTTGACCGGATCGATGCGCTCAAAGCGCAGCGTGTAATCGGCGACCCGGATGGTCTGGCCCGGCTTCATCACCGTCACGTCTTCCGTGGCAAAGGTCGAGACGACAACGATGCCCAGGAGGGTGACGCCAAGGCCGAAATGGGCGAAGGCCGTGCCGAACACCGATTTCGGCAGGCCGGCCAGCCGCCGCAGCATGACGCTGACGGGTGCCTTGCCAAAACCGGCTTTCAGGGAAAGATCGGTGAGTGCGCCCAGCATCAGCCAGAACGCCAGGCCGATGCCGAACGCCGAGAAGATCGCCGTGCCCGAGGTCTTGTAGAGAACCACGGCCACCACCAGCAGGGCGAGGAAGAATGCCATCATCAGCCGCTGGGCGACGCCGAGAATATCACCGCGCTTCCATGCCATAAGCGGTCCGAATGGCACGGCGGCAAGCAGCGGGATCATCAGCGGACCAAAGGTCATGTTGAAAAACGGCGGCCCGACGGAAATCTTTTCGCCGGTCAATGTTTCCAGGAGCAGCGGATAGAGCGTACCGATCAGCACGGTTGCAGCAGCCGTCGTCAGGAAGAGGTTGTTGAACACCAGCGCCCCTTCCCGCGAGATCGGCTGGAACAGGCCGCCCGGCGCGAGCGTCTGGGCGCGGCGTGCGAACAGCGCCAGCGATCCGCCGATGAAAAGCACGAGAATGGCAAGAATGAACAGGCCGCGGCCCGGATCGGTGGCAAAGGTATGCACCGAGGTCAGGACGCCCGAGCGGACGAGGAAGGTGCCGAGCAGCGACAGGGAGAAGGTCAGGATGGCCAGCAGCACCGTCCAGATTTTCAGGGCCGAGCGCTTTTCCATCACCAGGGCCGAGTGCAGCAGCGCCGTTCCCGCCAGCCACGGCATGAACGAGGCGTTTTCAACCGGGTCCCAGAACCACCAGCCGCCCCAGCCAAGCTCGTAATAGGCCCAGTAGGAACCCATGGCGATGCCGCCGGTCAGGAACATCCAGGCTGTCAGCGTCCATGGCCGCACCCAGCGCGCCCAGGCGGCGTCGATACGCCCGTCGATGAGCGCTGCCACGGCAAAGGAGAAGCAGACGGAAAAGCCGACATAGCCGAGGTAAAGCAGCGGCGGATGGATGGCGAGACCAATGTCCTGCAGGATCGGGTTGAGGTCCTGCCCTTCGATCGGCGCGGGACTGGTGCGTGTGAACGGATTGGATGTGGCAACGATGAACAGCAGGAAGGCCGAGCCGATCCAGGCCTGCACGCCCAGCACATTGGCTTTGAGCGAAGGCGGCAGATTGTTGCCGAAAAAGGCAACCAGTGCGCTGAAGAACGTCAGGATGAGCACCCACAGCAGCATGGAGCCTTCATGGTTGCCCCAGACGCCGGTGATCTTGTACAGCATCGGCTTTTGCGAATGCGAGTTCTCCCAGACATTCTGCAGGGAGAAATCCGACACGATGTAGGCGGATGTCAGTGCGACAAAGGCAAGTGCGATCAGGGCAAAGACCGTGAAGGCAGCAGGAACGGCAACGGCCATCATGCGGTCGTCATTGCGCCGCGCACCCCACACGGGCACCACGGCCTGCACGATGGACAGGGCGAGCGCCAGAACCAGTGCGAAATGTCCGAGCTCAACGGTCATGGCTGCTTGTTCTCCCCCTGCCAGACGCCCTTGGCCTTCAGACTGTCGGCAACTTCCTTGGGCATATAGTTTTCATCATGCTTGGCAAGCACACTGTCCGCCTGAAACGCGCCGCCCGGCGCAAACGTGCCCTCGATCACCACGCCCTGATCCTCGCGGAAGAGATCGGGAAGGATACCGTTATAGGTCACGGGAACGCTCTTGATGTGATCGGTGACGGCAAAGGTGATCCGTGTGCCCGTGCCGCGCACCACACTGCCCTTTTCAACCAGGCCGCCCAGCCGGAACCGCGATTCCGACTGCAGGTCCGCAGCGGCGATATCCGACGGCATGCGGAAAAACGCGATCCGCTGCTGCAGCGCAAACAGCACCAGGCCGGCCGCGCAGGCCAGCACCACCAGGGCGCCGCCGATCACCGAAAGCCGTTTCTGCTTGCGCGTCATTATTTCTTCTCCCGCGGCGTGTCGCCGGGCTGTTCCACCAGGCCCAGATCATCGGCGACTGCGTCGAGACGCGCAACCTTGTCGGCGCTCAACACTTTGCGAGCATTCGCCAGCGCTTCCAGCGCATCGTTGGGGCGGTTGAGAACCACATAGGACCGGACCAGCTTTTCCCAGCCCTCGACATCGTCGGGTGATTGCTTGAGTTTTTCGGCAAGGCTGGAGACCATGCCCTCGATCATGGCGGCGCGATCCTGCACATTCATCCCGGCCGCCGCCTCGACCTGCGACGCATCGGGACCTGTCGCCCTGTCGATGTCGCTGACATCGGGCGCATCGCCGGCGATCTCCTTGTCGAGCCGTGTCAACGCCGCCTGCGCCTCGTCGCGCCACGGCACGTCGCTGGGTGCATCGACCAGCAGCTTGCGGATCAGGTCGCGCGATTCAACCAGCTTGCCCTGCTGCATCCAGCCGTTGATGATGAAGAACTGCGGGCGCATATCGCCGGGATTGAGCGTGAGCGCCCGGTTGAAACTGGCTTCCGCCTCGGGCGTCATCGTGCCGCCTGCTACGGCGCTCAACGCTTCGCCCAGACCCATTTGGCGCGGACCGCTGTCGCCGTTCAGGCGGATGGCATTGCGGTATGCGGTCACCGCATCGGCGGGGCGTCCCGTGCGCAGGTAGATCGGCGCCAGCACTTCCCATCCCTGCCCGTCATCGGGATTGAGGGTGAGATGCGCTTCGGCACGGGCAATCAGTTCGGCGGGTGTCGCCTGATCCGCCGGACGGGACAGGCGCTCGGCCAGCGGCTGCGCCGGCAGATCCGGCGAGCCGGTCTTGGCATAAATGCTCCAGGAAAGCAGCGGGATGGCCAGTACGGTCACCAGCGTCAGCCATTCGCGGGTGGCGCTCTTCTGCGGGCGATAGACCGTTTTGTCGACTTCGGCGGCTGCCGCCGACTTCAGCAGACGCCGGCTGATTTCAGCGCGCGCCTGTTCGCTGCTGACCGCATCGATGATGCCGCGCTTCTCGTCAGCCTCCAGCTCCCGCAACTGGTCACGGTAAACCTCGACATCATATGTGTTGTCCGACACGCTTGTTTTGACGCGGCGTGTCAGCGGCAATAGCACCACGAGCGTTGCAATAACGGTCAACAGTGCGGCAGAAATCCAGAAAACCATGCGTTGAGACATAGTCTGCAAGCGCCGTAAAATCCAAATGGATTTCATGGCTAGGGCAATTCGCCGCAAAGCGGGCAAATGATCGGGCTATGGAAGCGTCAGATCAGCGGCGTCCAGCTGCCGTCTTCGTTGCGGCAGGCCGTCCCGCGGGACGTCTGCGGCGTTCCGTCGATGCGGATGGTGTGGGTATACTGGCGGCAGTTCTGCGAACCGACCTGATAGGGCTGCGCCGCCACCACTTCGCCGCTGCGGCTGCCCGAACTGTTCTTCCAGTCGACAGCCTTGCCGGCCGGCGAATATTCCAAAGCCTGATATTCGGCCTGAAGCGCGCTCTTGCGGTCAGCCGGATCGAGCGAAGCCGCCAGGCGGCTGCCGAGCAGGCCATTGCCGAGCGGCGCAAGCACGCCCGAGGTCGCCGGCTGGGACGATTTGCCGGTCAGGCGGGCAAAGGTGCCTCCGCCCTTGGCACCGGACGTGGTCGAACACGCGGAGAGAAGAAGAACGGCAACAAGCGAAAGAGCAATCTGGGATTTCATCATGGGTCCGTTTTTACGGGGCCTCGCAACAAAGGCAATAGCTGGCAATTACTTATGACCCGATTGGGCGTGCGGTTGCAAGCGCCATTCAGTCGCCGGCCACCGGAAGCGTGATCCGCGCGCGCAAGCCGCCAAGGTCCTCGCTGCGTTCCAGGCGCAGCGTTCCGCCATATTCGCGCACGGTGTCATGGACGATGGACAGCCCGAGGCCGGTTCCCGGCTTGCTCTCATCCAGGCGTTTTCCGCGCGTCAGTGCATCCTTGATCTGGCCGGGCGCGAGACCCGGACCGTCATCCTCGACGCTGATATCGAAAGCATTGTCCATGGTTTCCCGATTGGCAGCTGACACTGTAAGCCGGATGGCGCTGCGTCCCCATTTCCCGGCATTTTCCAGAAGGTTGCCGACGATTTCCTCAAGGTCTTCCTGCTCGCCCGCAAACACGGCATCGGGCATCCTGTTGTCGAAGCGCATATCCATGCCCGGATTGAGCTTGGCGGTGACACGCACGAGACGCGTCAGGATCGGGGTGACGGACGCGCGAAAGACCACGCTGTCGCGCTGCGCCGCCACGCGGGCCCGCTGCAGATAGTGCTGAATCTGCACCTGCATGGCCGCGCTTTGTTCGGCAACGATCTTGCCCTTTACACCGCCAATCGTCCGGCTTTCATTGGCCAGAACCGACAGGGGCGTTTTCAGGGAATGGGCGAGATTGCCCACCTGCGTGCGCGAGCGCTCCATGATGCGGCGGTTGTTTTCGATCAGCGCATTCATTTCACGCGCCAGCGGCGCAATCTCGATGGGCAGATCCTCGTCAAGCCGCGAAACCTTGCCCTCGCGGATATCGGCGAGCGAACGGCGCACGCGGTCAAGCGGGCGCAAGCCGAACAGGATGACCGCCGCATTGATCAGCGTTCCGGCAATGCCGAAAACGCCGAGGTAGAAATAGAGCGTGTTGCGGAAATCGGCGATTTCGCCTTCCAGCTCGCTCAGATTGCCCATCACACGAAACCGGGCGACACGGTTTTCCGCATCCAGCACCACTTCCGTTTCGACGATGGAGAGCTGTTCGCCCTTCAGGCCGGGTTCCGTATAGGAACGCTGGAACGACGTATCGAAGGGAACCATCAGGGTTGACGGGGAATCGATGCTCTTTCCGCCGAGCGAGATCGACCGCAGCGAACCCTTGAGATTGTCCGCGACCGGGTCGACGGACCAGTACCAGCCGGAAAACGGGCTGGAATAGCGCACTTCGCCGGGGTCCGGCCGTCCGACCAGCGTGCCGTCATTCACGCTGACGGAGGCAATGACGCTGAACAGATGCGCCGAAAGCAGCTGCTGGAAGCTGTGCTGGCGCGCTTCGCCATAGAGCGCCGAAATGATGGTGGCGATGGCAACGAAGGATACGATGGTCCACAGCGTCGAGAAGAGGATGACGCGCAGGGAGAGTGACCGGACATTGGGGAGATAGCGGGTCAGCCGTATGATCACGCGTTTGCCCTGCTCCTGCCCGTCAGGCCTTGGTGTCCTGGGATTTGATGCGATAGCCCATGCCGCGAATGGTTTCGATCAGATCGATACCCATTTTCTTGCGCAGCCGCCCGACAAACACTTCAATCGTGTTCGAATCGCGGTCGAAATCCTGATCGTAGAGGTGCTCCACCAGTTCGGTGCGCGAAACGACCTCGTCCATGTGGTGCATGAGGTAGGACAACAGGCGGAATTCGTGCGAGGTCAGCTTCAACGTTGTGCCGTTGACCGCCGCCTTCGACGTCTTGGTGTCAAGGCGCAGCGGGCCGCAGGTGATTTCCGACGAGGCATGACCCGCCGCACGGCGAATCAGCGCGCGCAAACGTGCCAGCACTTCCTCGATGTGGAACGGCTTGGCGACGTAGTCATCGGCCCCGGCATCGATACCGGCCACCTTGTCGCTCCAGCGGTCGCGTGCCGTCAGCAACAGCACGGGCATGATGCGCCCGTCGCGCCGCCACTTCTCCAGCACCGTCAACCCGTCCATCTGCGGCAGGCCGATATCGAGGATCACCGCGTCGTAGGGTTCCGTATCGCCGAGAAAATGCCCCTCTTCGCCGTCGAAAGCGTGATCCACCACATAGCCGGCTTCGGTCGTTGCCTCGACCAGCTGGCGATTCAGATCACGGTCATCTTCAACGATGAGTATTCTCATGCACAACTTTCCCCGCCGGACAGGCTGAACAACAGATCAAACGGCATCCGGCTCAGTTCGCTGGAACCGCAACCTCGACGCGGCGCGGACGTTCACCGTCCTTGCCGGGAATGAGCACCACGACCACGCAAACTTCGCGGCCGTTCTGCGTCTGCGAGGTGGCGCGCGCCAGGGTGCCTCCCTGGGACTGGGCCACCTGCTGGCCGACCTGCGAGCAGTCGGCAGCAGCCAGCTGAAGCAACGCACCGTTCTGCGATGCATCGGGTGCAATCGGAACAGCCCCGGCATGAAGCACGCCGGATGCTGAAATCAGGGCCGCTAGGGGCAAGGAGAAAAGTGTGTGTTTCATCATGGCGCTATTATTATCAATCGCAGTCTGAACGATGCATGAACAGTTGGACGTGGCGTGAGCCCTTGATAACAGGTTTGCCACAGGTCACGTCTTTTAACACTATATTTCTTTACGTGAAATGAGCGCCGTCGCACTCAACCGGCCAAAAAGCGCGGCGATGCCGCTGAGCGCCGTCAGAAACTGCATGATGGTATCGGCAAGCCGGGCCTCGAGGTCATGATCCAGCGACACATTGAAGAAGCTTGAACATGACAGGACGATCGTTGCGATTGCTGCCCAGATGGTCTTTGACAGGTACCATTGTTTTTCATTGGTCATAATCAATTCCTTTTGAAACAGTTTGATTTTAAAGGGCTTTTGTCTGCATGTTGAAAATCGTACGGGCAAATCTTCCCGCACCGGCTGCACTGGAAATCATGGCAACGCTGAAATCGACTGCGCTTGCAAGACTGCCGAAATCCGCCAGGCGCAGCGGCGCCGGATAAAGCCATTCCGGTCGCGCAACCTCGGCCGACCGGATCAATTTGCCGCTGTTGCGTATTTCGATCCGATAGGCCTCGCGCTCCTCACCCAGCGGAATTTCCGCAGCCAGCCAGCTGTCCGCATCGATGCGCCCGCGCCGTATCCAGGCAACATGCAGGTTGCCCTGCTCATCTGTCCTGCCGCTGAGGTGGACAGGTTCGAGCGGCTCGAGCGCCCGGATGCCTCCGGTCATTGTGACCGTGCTGAAATAGCGGTCGGAAAAATCCTGCCCCGCCGCACCAATGCGCCAGTGCAAGGCCAAGCCTGTTTCCCGGGCTTTCAATCCCGCCGGCATCACCGCACCGTCCAGAAGGATGAACGGCGTATGCCTTTCCCGCGGCTGCAGCGCCTCCCGCTCGGTTCCGCATTGCCCGCGCAGCAGGCCGGACAAACGCCATCGGTCGGCAGCAACCTCCTCGGCATGCAGGAATTGCAGGATTTCCCATTGACCGTCGGGGGATGCCAGAAGGGCCGAATTCGCCCCGTTGAAGAGCTGCGGCAGCGTGGTTGAACGCAGCTCGCCAAAGTCAAGATCGACCTCAAGACCGGCATTGCCGAGCAGCCGGCCGCTGACACCGCCCGGCAGCGTTTCCGCCAGCCTGCCCATCACCGCCCGCTCCGGCAGCGCGGCCCGCGCCTCAAAACCGGTGTCTTCCGGCGAGGCGTGAACGGATGCACCCGCCCACGGCCTGGCAAAGGCGGCAACCCGCAATTGATCAAGCGGATTTTCAGCACCCGGCCACATCGGCAGATCGCACAGATGAAAACGCGGACGGCCGAACACCGTCGTTGCCACCCCCGTTGAAGCGGGCAATCCCGCCCTGTCCGCATGCCGCACGTGCCGGGGCAGGCCTTTTGCCTCGACACGGCGGGTTGCCCCGTCTTCAATGGAGGTGACGAGATAATCCTTGACTGGCATGGAGCCATCCAGCCGGATACGGCTGCCCACCTTCAATGCGGCATGCTTCCACGGCAATTCGAATGATATGGTCCGCCGGGCGGCACGGCGTGCCTGCAGCCAGTCCTCCGCCAGGCCGTTGACCTGACCCGCCTCAAGCATGGCCGCAACGGCGAGATTTTCCGTTCCCTTGCCGTCCGGCCTGCCGGCGGATGCCATCGCCACCTGATAGTCGAGCATCGGATCGCGATAGGCGATTTCGACCCGGGCGGGCTGCTCCATGATTTCATGCAGCTTTCGCTGCACCGGCCCCCTGTCATCGGGCTCGACGTATTCATCGATCAGTGCGGTTTGTACGGGCATTCGCGCCGCGCTTTGAAACACCAGCGTCGCACCGTCTTCGAAGGCGTTGATGCCGAAAACCTCCAGCAGCGGCTCAAGGACCGACCGGGCATGTGCGGGCTCTTCGACGATCAAACCGCTGACAAAACCATCCGCCGCGCTCGCATCCACCCCGGCAACGCCGAAATCGGCGAGAACAGCGCCAATCAGCTCATCGAGCGCAACCCCGGAAAGCCTGCCGTTCAGCCAATGCCCCGAGGTCCAGTTGTTGCCGTCGGACCAGAGCTTGCGGTTGAGGGGAAACTCCGGAAACGGCCTCGTATCCCAGGCCCAGACATAGACGCGGCCCGTATTCAGCATGGCGCCGCCATGGCTGCGCCAATGGTCTAGATGGGCACGCAGAAAGCGGTTTTGCGCGAGGTCACAGCGGCCGTGATCGGAAAAATACGGAAACGCCCCCTCAGAGGATTTGGCATCGGGAAAGACATTGGGTTGATTGGCGCCCTTGTCGACCGCCGGACAGCCCAGTTCGTCGCCCCAGGCGGCATCGAATTGCGGCCCGCGCAGGCTGTCGGGATCCTCCGAGGAGAACATTGCCGCCGTCGCGCCATTGGCCCAGACGAGCCGCCGGCGCGTCACCTCGAAACGCGGCCGCTCGGCCCGCGATACCGCCATGATCCCGGACGGGCCGTCGACCATGACCTCGCGCACATCGGCAAGCGTTTCGCCCACCAGCGCGATGCTGAGGGATTTTCGCGGCCGGAAGGGCGGAAAGCCCTGCACGATGCTGTTCACCCACTCGGCCCCGGCGCGGGTCTTGCCGGAACCGCGCCCGCCAAGGATCAGCCATGTCCGCCAATCCCTATGCGGCGGTTGCTGGTTCGCCCGCCCCTGGAACACCCATTCGTTGATCAGGGACTGCATCTGCACCGGGCTGAGATTGTCGCTGCACCAGTTCGTCGGCGCGGCAGAGGGCAAGTTCATGGATTCTTCCGTCGATGCGCACCAGCGCTTCGCGCAACTCTTCCGGGCTCAGCATGAGCACGGACCGCTGCTGTTCAACGCGTTTGTCCTGCATGTCGCTGAGGCGATCCATGGTGCGGGCAAGCTGCGCTAGGGCATCCAGCCGTGTCTTCGCCGTCGCCGTCTCGTCTCCCAGTTGCAGTTGCTCCAACTCCCCACGCAAAAGCGCCATGAGATCGCGAATGAGGGTAATTTCCGTGTTCTGGCATTCCAGATATGCAAGCGTCAGCCCGTCATCGAGGACGCGCTGCTCGAACTCCGTCCGGCCGATGCCGAACACCGGCGCCATTGCATCGGCGGGAATCCCGTAGTGCCGGCAAAGATCATAGGCGTGCCGGCGGCACAGCGCGCTCTCGCCGCGCTCTATCATTGTCATGGCCAATTCCCGGAAGATCAGATCGCCCGCCACCGGAATGATCCGGGCACATTTCTGACGATAACCAGACCCTACACAAGTTCCGTCACGCAGTCAAGGACTATTTTCCTAAATATGATTATTTTCTTTCAATGCCCCCGTCGTCAGGCGGATGCCTTCCTCCAGCCGAGCGCCAGCAGCCCTGCCCCGATCATCAGCGAACCGCCGGTGCGGTTGACCGCGCGCTGCACCCTCGGCTTGCGGATGGTCTGGCGGGCCATGGAGGCCATCAGCGCATAGGTCCCGGCATTGAGCGTTGCCAGCACCAGGAACGTCGTCTCGAAGATCAGCATCTGGGTGAAGACCGGCCGTGCCGTGTCGAGGAACTGCGGCAGGAACGCCACGAAAAAGATGATGCTCTTGGGGTTCAGCGCCGTCACCACATAGGTGTGCAGGAAGATGCGCAGCGCACTGTCCTTGCTCTCCTGCGCTTCGCCTGCGTCGGCGGTGTCCGCCACCGGGGCGCGCCACAGCTTGATGCCGAGATGGATCAGATAGGCCGCGCCGATCCACTTGAGCACGGTGAAGATCGCGGCGGAGGCGGCAAGCAAGGCGCCAAGCCCCAGCATCGATGCGGTCATGGCGGTGAAATCGCCCAGCGCCACACCCGCAACGGTTGCAGCGGCAAAACGCCGGCCATGGCCAAGCGCATAGGAAATGACCAGCAGGATGGTCGGGCCGGGAATGGCCAGAAGGATTGCCGATGCCGCAACAAATGCCAGCCAGTGTTCGATGGACATGCTCTTTCGCTCCCGCCAAAAACCACAGCAATCCATCACCGGAACACAATTGCAAGTGGAATTTTTGCCGCCCCGGGCTCCATCAAATCTCGGTGTTGACGGCTGCGCCCCTTGTCGCCCGATCAGAAAAAGAGTTAAATTTTTCCTTGAGATAGAAAGGGACGAAACGGACCGCCGCGGTTTTATAACGGCCATCATAAGAAGCTGTTAAGCGTAATCGGCTACATCATATCTTCGCGCGCGATGTGGCTGACGACAGGCAGACAAGAGATTGGCATGATGAACGAGCCTCGGGCCAAAAATACTCTGGCCAAGAAGAAACGCAAGCGATTCAAGGTCTCGCCTCTGCTTGGACTTGATGCCTGGATCGATTCGTCGCTGTACGAGCTGCGTTTCCGCCTCGCCGAATTCTGGGAAGACACCACCATCTTCTTCCGCCGCTTCCATGTATCGGGCTGGCGGCGCGGCGTCGTCGAACTCCTCAGCGAAGGCTTTACCTGGGGCACCGCCGGCTCCGTGGTCATGCTGACGCTCGCCATTCCCGCCTTCCATGACACGGAAAAGAACTGGCGCACGCGCGACGATTTCGCCGTCACCTTCCTCGACCGTTACGGCAACGAGATCGGCCAGCGCGGTATCCTGCACCGCAGCGCCGTGCCCATCGACGAATTGCCCGATCATGTGATCAAGGCGGTTCTGGCCACCGAGGACCGCCGCTTCTTCGACCATTTCGGCATTGATTTCCTTGGTCTTTCCCGCGCCATGACGGAAAACCTGCGTGCCAATTCCGTGGTCCAGGGCGGCTCCACCATCACCCAGCAGCTGGCAAAAAACCTGTTCCTGACCAATGAGCGCAGCCTCGACCGCAAGATCAAGGAGGCGTTCCTGGCGTTGTGGCTGGAATCCAACCTGTCGAAAAAGGAAATCCTGCAGACCTATCTCGACCGCGCCTATATGGGCGGCGGCACGTTCGGCATCGCCGCGGCCTCCGAATTCTATTTCGGCAAGAGCGTCAAGGATGTGAACCTCGCCGAAGCGGCCATGCTTGCCGGCCTGTTCAAGGCCCCGGCCAAATATGCGCCGCATGTCAACCTGCCTGCCGCCCGCGCCCGCGCCAATGTGGTCTTGAGCAATCTCGTGCAGGGCGGGCTGATGACCGAAGGCCAGGTGGTGGGTGCCCGGCGCAATCCGGCGACAGTCGTCGATCGTGCCCGCTCGGAGAGCCCGGATTATTTCCTCGACTGGGCTTTTGACGAGATCCGCCGCGTCGGCCAGAAACTGCCGTCGCACACCCTCGTCGTGCGCACCACGCTCGATACCGGCATCCAGAAGGCGGCGGAGGAATCGGCGGAATATCACCTGCGCCAGTTCGGCAAGGAATACCATGTGACGCAGGCGGCCATCGTCGTCCTGGAAACCAACGGCGCGGTGCGCGCCATCGTCGGCGGGCGCGACTATGGCGAAAGCCAGTTCAACCGCGCCACGGCGGCGCTGCGCCAGGCCGGTTCCTCGTTCAAGCCCTATGTCTATGCCGCCGCCATGGAAAAGGGCATGACGCCAAAAACCATGATTTCGGGCGGCGCCGTGTCCTGGGGCAACTGGTCGCCGCAGAACTATTCGCGGCAATATCTCGGCCAGATCGACCTGACGACGGCCCTCGTCAAATCCATCAACACGGTGCCGGTGCGCCTTGCCAAGGATTATCTGACGACGGCGCCCATCGTGGCGCTGGCGAAAGCCATGGGCGTGGAATCGGTGATCAGCGCGCACAAGACCATGGTGCTCGGCACCTCGGGCATGACGGTCATGGATCAGGCGACGGGCTACAACACCTTTGCCACCGGCGGTCTTGCCGGCGTGCGCCATGCCTTCACCCAGGTGAGCGACCAGAACGGCAAGCTCCTGTGGGACTGGAAGACCGATGGGAACAAGCCGCACCGGGCGCTGACGGAAAAGGCGGCGTTCAACATGAACATCATGCTCAGCCAGGTGCCGGAATGGGGCACGGGACGGCGCGCCGCCCTGCCGATGACGCGCGTGGCGGGCAAGACAGGCACGACCCAGAGTTACCGCGATGCGTGGTTCGTCGGCTTCACCGGCAATTACACCGCCGCCGTCTGGTTCGGTAACGACAACTTTACCCCGACCAAGGAGCTGACCGGCGGCATCCTGCCGGCGATGACCTGGCAGCGTTTCATGAACTACGCCCACCAGAACATCGACCTGAAGCCCATTCCCGGCATCGATCCGGCGATGCCGAAGCAGGACAAGGTGGCGGCCGCCAAGCCGGCCACGGCGGATGAGGAAGCGCTGAAGGCAGCCGAGCGCCCGCGCGTGCTCTCCAATGCCACCGTCACCTCGCTGCGTGAAATCGGCCAGGCGCTGAAGGAAGCGCCGGCACTGAAACTGCCCGATGTGCCGACGAAAATCTCCGCCCGCTAGCGCCGTTTGCCGCGATGCCGTGCGTGGTTCGACAAGCTCACCATGAGGAACGCGGGGGATTGCAGGGAGTTAGTTTTTGCAACGGTTGTGATTAATCTGGCACCAAACCACCGTCCTCATGGTGAGCTTGTCGAACCACGCACCACATGGTGAGCTTCCTGAGCCTGCCGAAGGGCGAACCACGCACGAACAACCGCGCAGAATACTGATTCGCCCTGCCCCCGCGCGCGGCGGAGATTCCGTGCTGGGTTGTACTTCCAACAGTGACTTTGCGTCGGTGCAGAAATACACTCAAGGTTGTATTGCAGTATTATGTACAATTTCTAATGTATAAAATGCGCAATATATTGGGCTAAAGTACTATACATAAATGGAAATTCACGGGTTGAAATCCTGTGTCTTCTGGTTATCGTTAAGAAGATAAATATACTATTACGCGAGTAGCGTTGTATCGACATTCATTTTTAAACATTGATTTTGAACCATACCTTTAGGAGAAATGATGAAAGTTTTCATCCCCGTTATTGCTGCGTCCGCCCTCCTTGCCTCCACCGTTTCCGGCTGGTCTGGGACGGCAATCGACACGTTAACCGTCAAGATAACGATCAGTCCGGAATGCAAGGTCAATCCCGACGGCAACGCCACTCTTGATTTCAAAACGCCGGCTATTCTGAATAAAGATGCCGATGCCGATGGCACCATCAAGGTCCTGTGCACCAAAGGCACCACTTACAGTATTGGGCTGGACGCCGGTACCAATCCCTCCACTCAGGGTGATGTTGCCACCCGCCGGATGAAGAGCTCTAGCGCTGATGGCTACGTCGGCTATCAATTGTATTCGGACGTGGACCGCAAGAACGTTTGGGGAAATACTGAAAAAAAAGATACCGTTGCCTCTAAAATCGCAGACGGCACCGCACAGCCTTATACGGTCTACGGCCGCGCGCTTAAGACGGCAACGGGCGTTGCTGGCGCGTACTCCGACCAAGTAACAGTAACAGTCACTTTCTGATTATCCCGGATATTTTACTGCTTTCATGCGGCGAGTAGCGTGCAAGGAATGCACGCTCTCAATCAGCTACTTTGAAACATATTTTAGGAGCAGCAATGAAGATTGTTATCCCTATTCTTGCCATGTCCACACTCGTTGCATCAAGCGTTTCCTGTTGGTCCGCCTCTGCCCCGCCAAGCAATCTTAAAGTCACGATGGAAGTTGATACCGGATGTAGTGTCAATGTCGGCGAACTCCATTTTGGAACCCATGATAGAGTGAACGCAGATATCAAGATTGAGGGTTCCATTCAGGTCCGATGCAACTTGGGAACCCAATACGCGATCGCCCTCAACTTCGGAAGCAATAAAATCGATACTAGTATTCGCAGGATGAAAAATGCTGGCAACGACTCTTTCATTATCTATGAACTATATCAGGATTCGAAGCACGAAGAGATTTTTGGATCGTATGTGGAAACTCCTGTCACCGGTACAAAATTTGACCCGACGCGTCTTCAGAGTGTGTACGTGAAACAACTGTCCGGTATTGGTAAAGCTGTCAAAAAGGCGGCAGACGGCAGAGTGCAGTCGATTCCGATTTATGGTCGCGTTCTGAAGTCAGACGCAGCTTCAGCCCCGCCGGGTGATTATTCCGACACTGTGACTGTGACAGTTAATTACTGATTGGATCACGGCGACAGTTCGGCGAAGCGGGATGTTGGTCTGTTTTCATGTTCCATCCCAATAGCGGAATATCTGTCGATTCACGTGATTAAAAACTGCGAACACCTGCTTTTAAACAATCCTATTTTGCATACATTTATTTTGATTTTTCAAATATTTAGACTGGATTTTTTATGATCTTTCCCCGCTCCGCGAAGCTGTTCTTCGCCATAGGTTCTTTCGCTTCATTGCTTGCTTTCAACGAGACCGCCCTCGCAGCGCCGCTGCAGGTCTCGCCCATCTCCGTCGATCTGACGGCTCCGGGCCAGACATCCACCGTCAACCTGCGCAATGAGGGCGACCGTCCCGTCAATGTCCAGGTTCGGGTGTTTTCCTGGACCCAGGTCAACGGCGAAGACAAACTCATGCCAAGCCGCGATGTCGTCGCCAGCCCGCCCGCCGCCACGCTGCAACCGGGCACCACTTATACGATCCGCATTGCCCGTATCGCCCCGCCGCTGAAAGCGGGCGAGGAAACCTACCGGTTGCTGATCGACCAGTTGCCCGAGGTCAACCTTCGCCGTCCGGGCGCGTCGGTGGACATGCTGCTGCGCTATTCCATCCCGGTTTTCTTCACCGAAAGGTCCGCCGGTGCCGATCTGCAATGGAATATCAGCCGCTCCGGCAAGACCCTGATTGCCGAGGCCACCAACATTGGCAACCGCCATGCCAAGCTCGCCGGTCTCGCGGTCGTCTCCAAGGCCGGTACGGTTTCCTTCGGCGAAGGGCTGAATGGCTATGTCCTGCCCGGCTCGACCCGCCGCTGGGTCGTCAGCACGGGTGCCGAGCGCATCCAGCCTGGTGCCAGCGTCAATGTTACGGCCAAGGGAGATGACTATGCGGTCAACCAGACAGTCGTGGTCAAGCCGTAACCTGCGTCTTGCCTGCATCGGACTGTGTCTGGCCGGAACCCTATCCCCCGTTCCGGCGCAGGAGGCACCGCCGATCACGCCGGAATTGCCCGTGTCCGGGCAAGAGCTTCTGCTTGGCGTCAAGGTCAATGACAATGGGTCGCGCGTGCTCGCCCGCTTCCGCCATCTGCCCGACGGCAAACTGGCGGCGACACCGGATGAACTGCGCAAGGCCGGTTTCAGGCCGGAGCGCGGCGTCGCGGACAAGGATGGTTTCATTCCGCTCGACAGCCTGCCCGGCGTGGCATGGGAATATAACGATGTCGATCAGATGATCGCCTTCACCGCGCCGGATCAGGCGCGTGAACCGACGACGGTCGATCTCGGCGGCGAGAGCGAGCCCATCGATTTTTCCGCGGTCCGTTCGGATCTCGGGCTGGTCACGAATTACACCCTCTACGCCACATCGGGCTCCAACTGGCATGGCGACAGTTTTGACGGCAGTCTGAGCGGCAGCGCCGAGTCGCGGCTGCTGACGCCCTTCGGCACGCTCTCGACCAGCGGTCTCGGCCGGATGAACCCCTTCGATGCGGGACACTATGACATTGCCCGGCTGGACAGTGCCTGGCGCTATGTCGATCCGAAGCGCATGCTGACCTACCAGATCGGCGATACCGTTTCCGGCGCGCTGTCATGGACGTCGTCCTACCGGCTGGGCGGCCTGCAGATCAGGCGCAATTTTGGCATCCGCCCGGATCTGGTCACCACGCCCGTCCCCAGTCTCACCGGCAGCGCCTCGGTGCCCTCGACGCTCGATCTCTATCTCAACAACATGAAGGTCTATTCCGGCGACGTGCCGTCGGGGCCGTTCGACTTCAGCGGCCTGCCTTTCCTCGGCGGCGGCGGCGATGCGCGCATTGTCATGAAGGACGCGCTCGGCCGCGAATCCGTGATCCAGCGTTCCTATTTCTTTGCACCCGGCATGCTGCGCAAGGGTTATGTGGATTATTCCGCCGAAGTCGGCTTGCCGCGCCTCGGCTACGGTTATGACTCCTTCAACTATGCCAGCGATATCGCCGCCTCCGGCAGCATCCGTTATGGTCTCACCAACTGGCTGACCCTCGAAGGGCATGCGGAAGGCATCCGCAATCTGGTCAATACCGGTGCAGGTTTTGCCGCAAGCCTCGGCCCCTACGGGTCCATCAATGCCTCGGTTGCGGCAAGCCGTTATGAAGGCGCGCTCGGCGAGAAGATTTCCGCCTATTATCAGGTCTCCCGCAACGGCTATTCCTTCTATGTCGGCGGCGACCGCATGATCGGCGATTACAATGATGTCGGCCTGGTGGCTGACCGGCGCAACGATTACGAAACACCGGTTTCCGCCCGCAGCCGCCAGGTCGACCGTGTCGGCGTCTCCTTTCCGCTCGGTTTCGATCCCTCCTCGCTCAGCCTCGGCTTCTCCCGCATTCACGGCGCCGGGCGTGACAGCGATTCCAGCCTTCTCAATGCGTCCTGGTCGCGCACGGTCTTCGACAAGGTCTCGCTCTATGTCACCGGTTATGGCGATCTCGGCCGCGGTGGGGATTTCGGTGTCTATGCCGGTCTCTCGATGCCCATCGGCAAGGATATGACAGCCTCCGCCAGTCTCTCGCGCAATGGCGATCACATCGGCGTCGATACCAGCCTGTCGCGTTCCTCCGGGCTCGAGGAAGGCGCTGTCGGCTGGACCATACGGGACCATGAGGGCGGTGACGGCAACAGCGCCCGCTCGGTCAGCGCCAATTACCGCACCCGGCTGGCGCAGCTTGCGGGCTCCGTCGAGCAATCGGGCGATCAGGGCCGCGTGACAGGCACCATCGAGGGTTCCGTCGTTGCCGCCGGCGGCGGCGTGTTCCTGGCCAATCGTGTCGACGATGCCTTCGCCGTGGTCAAGGCGGGAGGTCCGAATGTCGATGTCTCGGTCAACAGCCGCCGTGTCGCCAGGACGAATTCCCGCGGACGTGCCCTCGTTCCCTCGCTGGATTCCTATCGGCGAAACCGCATTTCCATCGACCCCGCCAACCTGTCCTTCGATCTGCAGCCGGACCAGACCGAGGCGATTGTCATCCCCGCCGACCGTTCCGGCGCCGTGGTCGATTTCGGTGTCAGCAAAGTCGATGCGGCCATCGTCAACCTGACGGGGCCGGATGGCAAGGCCGTGCCGCTCGGCGCGGCGGTGCAGCTTGACGGGTCCAGCCAGTCCACCGTTGCCGGCTATGACGGCCGCACCTACCTGACCGGACTTTCCGGGCGCAACAGCATCACCGTCACCCTGCCTGAAAACGCCGGCACCTGTCATGCCACGTTCGAATATGCGGCCAAACCCGGTGCACAGCCGGAAATCGGGCCGATCCCATGCCGCTAGAAAGAGGAAGTTCAATGCCCAGTCCAAGCCCTGCCCGCCGCGAGCCTGCAATTCTGGCGAGAGCCTTGGGCATGATAATTCGGCGTCGATGGTTTCTCGCCCTGTCGGTCCTGACTGTCCTGGTGTCGATATCACCAGCGTCCGCACAGGTCTGTGTGGTGAAAAGTATGGAATCGCTTGGAACCGTAAAAATAGCAGATTTGATATCAAACGCCTCGACTTCCCCCTCCACCACAGCCAAAATCGCCTATGAATGCCCTCAGGACGTGCTTGATACGGGGGGCGTGATTTGCGCCTATATCGAAGGCAACAACAACGACCGCAATGTGTTTTACCAAGGACAACCCGAGAAGGATTCCAGCCTCGCATGGGAGGGGAAATTCAAGTCGCCCGACTCCGATCAAGATAACGTAGGAGCAGTGAAATTAAAGAAAGGATCACGCATCCTCGAGGGCAGCATGCATTTGACGGCTACCTACTTGCCCCGTGCGAACCAAAGTGGAGTACGGGCAGGGATATATACGTCGACGTATAACCTGGTCAGTGTTACTTACAATGATAATACGGGGGAGCCCGACTGTCATGACCTATCTAAGATTAAGGCCGACTCGAGGCGCGTTACAACGCCATTCCAGTTACAAGCCGAGGTCCTGACAACCTGCCGGCTCGAGAACAAGGGCGAAAAGGCGGAAAAGTTCGATACGATTGATTTCGGCACAAGAGGCTCCTTTGACGCTGCATCAGCTTCGAACGGCACAATCAGCGCGACAAGCCAAATCGACGTGCGCTGCACCTATCAAACGCCCTATACACTTGAGCTCGGCAATGGTGAAAACTACGATGGCAGCACGCGGCGCATGAAAAATGAAAAAAACGGTAACTTCTTAGCCTATCAGCTGTTTAACAAGACCGCGTCGGACGTGTCTTCGCCCTGGAGCACCCTTCACGGGAATGGCAACACGGTCAATGCGGTCAACGCATACAAGGTCGAAGGTCGATTGACCACACCCATCGCCGTCGCACCCGCTGCGGGCGAATACAAAGACACGATTGTCGTGAAGCTCACCTTCTAGGCATGCAAATTGCGAGCGGGCATGGGCGTAATTATCGGCACCACCTTGCCTCACCGCACATTTCGCGTGTAGTCATCGTTCATGCTTCGAAATGTGTTTCTTGCCCTCATCGCTCTTGTCATTGCCGTCGGCGGCGGCACGCTGAGCGCATGGTATGCGGTCAACCGCTTCGACGGTTTTGGCACGCTGACCATCGGGCAATGGACCGGTTATCCCGATGCGGGCACGCCGCAGTCCGACCCCTATGCCAAGGCGCGCGCCGCGCGCGAGGGTGCGTTTCCGCTGGGTAGCGCCGAGGGCCTGGCCTTCTACGCCTACCGCGACGACCAGGGGCAGACGCTCAATCGCCAATGCACCTACCGCATGGCCGGCAACAGTCCCAATTCGCGCTTCTGGACGCTTTATGCGGCGGATCTGGCGCTGATTCCGCTCGATCCCGGCGCGGACCGGTCGCCGGCCCTGCACTCGCGCCAGATTTTCCGCGGCGACAACGGCGCATTCATCGTTGCCGTCTCGCCCAAGGCTCAGGCCGGCAACTGGCTGGCAACGGCCGGCTCCGGCCGCATGGTGCTGGTGATGACGCTCTACGATACACCGGTCGGCGGCAATTCCGGTCTGGTCGACATGACCTTCCCGGCGGTGAAAAAGGTGCGCTGCGATGGGTAGACTGATCCGCGCCCTGCTCTTCGGCCTTGTCGGCGCCGGCATCGTGCATGTGGCCGTGGTGCTGCTTGTACCGCTCTATTCCGACCGCAATGCCTGGTCGCGCATCTCGGATTATGGCGAAGACTGGGCCTTCCATCCCGTGCTGCGGCAGGCGACGGCGCAGACCGTGCCGCTGGCGCTCGATCCGCTGTTCGAAGCGGTCGCATGCCGCTTCGACATCACCGACCTTCCCGCCCGCATCACCGGCGTCGGCACCGCGCCCTACTGGTCGATTTCCGTCTATGACCGGCAGGGCGAGAACATCTATTCGATCAATGACCGCACCGCCATTGCCGACCAGCTCGATCTTGTCATCGCCCGGCCCCTGCAGATGATCGAACTCAACAAGACCAAGCCGGTATCGGCCGCCAATTCCGTGCTGATCGAGGCGGACATGAACGAAGGCTTTGTCGTCGTGCGCGGCTTTGTGCCCGACCAGTCCTGGAAAGCCCAGGTCGACGCCTTTCTGAAAAGCGCCAACTGCGCGCCGCTGCTCTGACAATCAGTCGAGCAGGCCTTCCAGTCCCCTCTGCGCCTTTGTCGCCGCGAACTGCTGGATATCGTAGGTCGCGAGTTTCTTCACCCAGAACGGGTCTTCAGCCAGAATGGCGCGCAGTGCCTCCTCGCTCTCGCTCCTCGCCAGAATCACCCCGCCGGTGCGCGGCACCTTGCGGCCCGATGCGAGAAAGGTTCCCGTCGCATAATGGCGGTCGAGAAAAGCGATGTGCTCGGCTGCGGCCGCATCGAGCGCGTCGAGTGGCGCGACATAATTCAGCGAAACGATATACATGGGAGAACTCCGGCGGGGATGATCGTACCCCTGTCATATAGACGTGCGAGCCCTCGGACAAAACCGGTGTGGCGTCAAAAAGCGGTGATCACGGGCGATTGCAAAACCGTGCGCCGCGGTTAACCTGCGCCCGTCCCAACAGCCCGCTGGAGAAAGCGCCCATGAAACGTCTCGTCCTTGCCGCAACCGCCGCCCTTCTCGCCCTCACCGTGGCACTGCCCGCCCGCGCCTTCGATCCGCAGAATGCCGAGCGCATAAAAACCCTCGTCGACACCGGCATGCAGTATTACTGGTCGGGCGGCGACGTCAAAAAGGCGGAAGCCGAGATTTTCAAGGGCATCACCCTGCATGGCCGCTACGACGTGGTGGAGCAATCCTTCGCCGAGGCGTCGAAGCTGGCACCCGAGCAGCTGAATTTCCGCTTTGCCGTCGCCTCCTCGCAGATCCTGCAGAAGAAGGTGAGCGAGGCGCGCGCGACCTATCAGGACATCCTGGCCAAGGACCAGACCTCGTTCGAGGCGCAGGCTTGGATCGAGGCGCTGGCCCGCATCGGCAATGACGAGACGGGGGCGGCGCTGGCGCATCAGGCGCTGGCCGGGCTCGACCGCGACAGGGCCGAAGCCTATCGCCAGCGTTTCGTGCGTGCCGAGCAGATCATCGCGGACAAGCCCAATGCCGATGTGCCCGTATTGACCGGCAAGGTGATGATCGTGGCGCTCGGCTATGCGCTGGCCAAGGACGGCACGATGGAAAAGCCGCTCACCGATCGGCTTGATGTGACGCTGAAGGCGGCGCAGGCCAACCCGGCGGCACGCGTCATGGTCACCGGCGGCCAGCCGCAGGCGGGTGTCACCGAGGGCGATCTCATGACCAAGTGGCTGGTGGAAAAGGGCGTCGACCGCGACCGGATTCTGATCGAGGACAAATCCAAGGACACGGTCGGCAATGTGCTGAATGTCGCCAACCTCCTGAAGCGGCACACGGCGGACAGCGTCATTCTGGTGACCAGTTCCAGCCATATGCGCCGCGCGCGGACGCTGCTGGAAGATGCGTTGAAGCAGTATGGCATCGGCGCCAATGTCGTGCCTGTCGTGGCGCTGGATGCACCGTCGCTGGACGAAGCGGCCAAGGTTTCGGCGGATGAGCGACTGGTGATTTACCGCGACCTGATGCGTGTGTCGGGCCTGTGGGCCTATCCCGGCCTGCAGCAGTAACGGCCTCTGTCCGGCCAATGAACAGCGGCAGGCCGCCCGCGCAGCCTGCCGCTCTTGTTCAAACCGCGGCTCAAAACCTGACCGTCAGATCGGCTTTGACCGCATTGTCGTTGACGCCGGAGGAGAACTGGCCGGTATAGGTGAGGCCGAGCGTGGTGGCCTTGCCGATATCGAAGGCGAGGCCGGCTTCCACCAGCGCCGCATCGGCGGCAATGGGCAGGCCGCTGACATCGAAGCTTTCGCCGCCGCTGGCAAAGGCCAGCTGCGCCTGCGGCGTGACATCGCCGTAAGCGTGCCGCCAGCCCACCATGCCGCGCGCCGTCAGGCTTGCGGCATGGCCGAGGGTGAAGGCACGCGATGCCCTGAGCCCGAGTGTCGTCGTCGTCAGGTCCGTGGTGGATGATGGCGCCGACAGGGCGGCGATGCCGCCGGTCTCGGTGAAGCCTGCTGTCTTCAGATGGGTATAGGCTGCCGCGGCAAAGGGTTCGAGCGCCGCATAGGGCGTCTCGATGCGGTAGGCGGCCTCGCCGAAGATTTGCACCGTGTTGGCGCTGTAGCCGGCGATGTCCGTCTCGGCCAATGAACCGAAGGCGACCGTGCGGCGCGTATCGATCTCATGATGTGCCAGCACCGTGCCAAGGCTAAGAGTCAACGCATCGATCCTGGTGCCGCCATAGACACCAACCTGATAGCTGTCGGCGGAGACGGACGAACCCGCCCCATGCAGCGATGTCGAGCCATAACCGGCCAGCACGCCGAGCCGCCATGTCCCGGCAATCAGGGCGTCGACGCCGGTGACGATGCCGCCGGTGTTTCTGTTATAGGCTGCCGCATTGCCATCGCTGGCACCATGGCTCCAACCGCCATAGGCCTGTCCCCACAAAGCGGTGGTTGCGGCGACCGGTGCGGGGGTTGTTGTATCAAAAGCCTCACCGGCACTCCGCTTGCCCTTCGCCTTGTCATCGGGACCATAGGCGAGCGGCGTTGCAACCGGTGCGGCTTTGGCGGCGACACCGTCAAAGGCCGCGCGCACCCGCTCAGACGCCGCTCCGCTGACCAGCCCGGCATCCTGCAACAACGTGCCGCGCAAGGTGGCATGCGCCTCGCCCGACAGGCTGTCATAGGCGAGCACTTGACCCTTTTGCGAGAACAGCACGGTCTGCAACAGGCGGTTGCCGAGACCAAGCTGCATCACCGCATGGCCGGTGCTCTTCTGATTTGGCGTGACCGCATCGACCAGAACAAGGTTCTTGACCCGTTCTTCCAGAGCCACAATTTTCAGGCGGTCCGCTTCAGCCAGTGCCGCTGCCTCTTGCTTGGCTTTTTCCTCTGCGGCCTTGGCATCGGCTACCAGCTTCGCCTGTTCCTCGAGCTTCTGCTTCTCAGCCTTCAGGCTGTCGGCCTCTGCCTGCTTCTGCTTCAGCTGGCCGTCGAGTTTCTGCATCTTTTCCTCAGCGGCCTTTGCCTCGGCTGCCAGCTTCGCCCGGTCGGCAACCTTCTGTTTCTCGTCAGCGTCTTTCTGCGCCTTCACCTGTTCCTCGAGCTTCTGCATCTCGGCCTTGACCTGGTCAACCTCTGCCCCCTTCTGCTTCAGCTGGCCGCCAAGGTCCTGTATCGTTTTCTGGGTGGCCTGCTTCTCGGTCTTCTCGCGGTCGGCGTCGTCCTGCTTTTGCTTCAACTCGGCGTTAAGCTTCTGTATCTTTTCCTCAGCGGCCTTCGCCTCGGTTGCAACCTTCTCCCGGTCGGTAACCTTCTGCTTATCGTCAGCGTCTTTCTGCGCCTTCACCTGTTCCTCGAGCTTCTGCATCTCGTCCTTCACCCGGTCAACCTCTGCCTGCTTCTGCTTCAGCTGGCCGCCAAGGTCCTGTATCGTTTTCTGGGTGGCCCTCGCATCAGCCTCGTCCTGCTTTTGCTTCTCGGCGGCAAGCTTTTCCGCTGCCTCGTTGTTCTTGGCGGCTTCGGTCAGGTCAAAACCAAGCTTGACTGTCGTGTTATCGTAGGTAAGCGAGGGCGTGATGTAATTATAATTGGCTTGTTGCTCGACCTTCTCGAACTTCCCCACCACACCGTTCTTGGCTTCCAAAACAACAAAGCTTTTCAGGAGCAGTTTCTCGAGCTGCTCCTTGCTGAGTATTCCATACTTGCCTGTTTCTTTGTCGATATCTTGCGCGCGCACCCTGACGGAACCACCAAGAAGCTCTGCTTTTCCTTGCACGTCCAGCTTATCGGCCTTGGTGCCGTCATTGGCGATCGTCACGGAGAAAAAGCTGCCCTTGTCAAACGTCACATTGCCGGTTGCCTTCAGTGGAGAAAACATGCGGTCTCCATCCTTAATGCCAAGAAGGATCTCGCCACCCGCATGCACCATCACATTTCCAACAGTGCCTAAACCGCCGAGCTGACCTCTTTGGTTGATCGTGATATCGCCTGCGGTTCCCCATACCACCGCATAACTGTCATTGGCGGCTGATAGACCACCATTCAGTATGATGTCACCGGCCTTGCCGCCAGTGAGAACACCAACAAGCCCACCATTGTCGACGGCGCTCTTGCCGGTGATTTGACCTTGATCAAAGACAAAGGCAGTACCGCCATTCATGCTGACATCAGCCATCTTTCCGCCCGCGTTGACAGCGAATCCGCCACCATAGAACGTACTTTTGCCTGTGACTTCCCCTGAGATTGCAGCAATGCCGCCAGCGGACGTGATGTCAGTCACCGTGCCCCCGGCAGAGACAACAAGTCCGCCATTTCCGGTGTTTTCACGCAGGGTGACATGACCGGCCTTGCCGCCAGCCTGAACAGTGAGCACGCCATTCGAATTGACGGCGGCTTTGACGATCTCGCCGCTGGTATAGGCGGTGCCGTAATCTTTTACGGTGACATCATCGGCCTTGCCTCCGGTCGTGACATCCAGCCTGCCGCCATTGCGGACCGTGACGATGCCAGCCGCTGCCTTGTCTTTGACTTGCAAATAGCCGCCCAAGTCGACCGTGCCTCTTTCGAGCTTGCTTCCTTCGTCTAAGATATGCGCAACACCGCCGATGCCGCCCAAGCCCGTTACTGCATCCCACGCTTTGACGCCCTCAACGGTGAGGTCTTTCACCAGGGCACCATTAAGGACATCCAGCCTGCCGCCGTTGCGGACGGTGACGGTGCCAGCCGTTGCCTGATCGCCGACTACCAGCCCGCCGCCCAGGTCGACCCTGCCGCTTTCGAGCCTGCTCCCCTCACCGGAGATAAACGCGATACCGCCGCCGCCTACAAATGGATAAATGCCTGCCTCATCCTTGGTATCACTGGTGCGCCACGCCTTGACGCCCTCAACGGTGACGTCTTTCACCAGCGCACCATTAAAGACATCCAGCTTGCCGCCATTGCGGGCAGTAATGGTGCCGGCCGTTGCCTGATTGCCGACTACGAGCCTGCCACCCAGATCGACCGTGCCGCTTTCGAGATGGCTCTTCGCATCGGAGATAAACGCAACGCCGCCGATACCTCCCAAGCCCGTCACTGAATCCCATGCTTTGACGCCCTCAACGGTGACGTCTTTTACCAGCGCACCATTAAAGACATCCAGCTTGCCGCCATTGCGGACAGTGACCGTGTCGGCCGTTGCCTGATTGCCGACTGCCAGCTTGCCGCCCAGGTCGACCGTGCCGCTTTCGAGATGGCTATTCGCATCGGAGATAAACGCAACGCCGCCGACGCCGCCCAAGCCCGTTACTGAATCCCACGCTTTGTCACCTTGAACGAGGACATCTTTCACCAAACCAAAACCATCAACCCAGGTATTCAACTCACCGCTATTTTCGACGGTGAAGCTTTCGTTCATGTCACCGGGGCTAGCTTTTCTGGTCTCACCGCTTTTAACCGTAATCCGCGCGGCTTTGGGCGTATCGGTTTCTTTTGTCGGGACCGGTGCCAGGGATAGCGCGGCCGGTTCGGCGGTTGCAGTTGCCGCCGACGTGGTTGAATCGGATTTTGCGGCAGCGGGCTGCGATGTCGGTGCGGCGGTATCAGCCGCAGGCGTCGCCGCTTCAGGGTCAGCCCGCGCCATCCCCCCGGACCCAGCCAGAAGCATGGCCGTGCAGACGCTGCACAGGAGATGGTTGCGGAAGCTGGAGATGCGGTTTGGACGTGCGGGAATGGCCGCAGCTGTGGCGTGAAAAGGCATGAAATATGACTCCCAATATAAATGTCAGTCAAAAAATAAAAGTACCGTCAAAACGACGAATCGAAATAATATGCAATCGCGAACTATAGATTCAGAAGACGCAGCGAAGCGCAAGGGCAAGCTGAAAAAAATTTCATATTTTCCAGAGCCTGTGGCAGAAAAGCAATAATCTGCAGATTTCGGTTGCACTGGGTAGCATTCCAGACACAGCCACAAATAGTGTCAGATATTAAACACAATGAAAGGATGAACCATCAGGGTTGAATGCGCCGAAGGGATGCACAGGCGCCTGTTGCAGCGGATATGCCGATCCAGCGGCATCCGCCATGCCCGCAGTGGCTGTTGTTGCCCTGCCAGCCCTAACCCGGCTGCGGTGTCGGATCGAAAAACCGGTGGCCCGGCTTGTCCTTGTCACGCGGGCGGGCGGGCAGCGCCGGGCGCTCGTAGCGCACGCCGGGAAAAATCATGATCTGCGCGGTTGCCGGCCGCTTCGTCTCGGTGGTGGTGCGGCGCCGCGAGGCGCTGCCTGGAAAGGCAATGACAAACCCCATTTCATCCATCCGTTCGGCTCGTTGATCTCCTTGATACGCAAACGCTCATGCTGGTCTTGGCATCCGGCCAAAGCGCCGGACAACCTGGCTGCTTTGCTCCCCGTTTCCGGGGTGCGGACCGGTCCCGGTCCGCTCGCGCGCGATCATTTCGCGCATAATTTCATTAGACACCCGCAGGGTTAACGGATTGCTAACGCTTCATGGCTCATTTTAGCCATTGTTTGGCGTCGTGCGTAATCGAGTGGAGTGTGTTCGTGAAGTATCCTGAGTTTCGGGCACTTGAAGACCGCAATGGCGGCAGCAAGGCTGACGATCTCCTGACCGCATCGATCACCGCCTTCTGCTGCGTCGCAAGACCGGCAAAGAGCGATGCCCAGCAGTTGGAGGATCTCGCCGTTCCGCTGCTCGCCCTCGCCTCGCCGCGCGTGCGCCGCCATGCCGCCGCCGCCCTGTCTGAAATGCCGCATGCGCCCAAACGCCTGATCCTGGCGCTCGCCGAGGATGATGTGGATATTTCCGCGCCGCTGCTCCTGCGCTCGCCGGTGCTCAAGCCGGGCGATCTCATCGGCCTGATCCAGCACAGGGGTATCGGCCATGCCCGCGTCATCGCGCGGCGCACGGTGGAGGACGCCGCGCTGCTGCAGGCCCTGCGCCATTTTCACGACCCGGCCATCGACCGCGCCCTGGCGCTGCAGAGCGGATTGCCCGCCCATGAGGAGAATGAAGCCTTGGACCGTGCCGAACCCGAATCGCCGCGCCTGCGCGAAACCCGCGAGGCGCTGCGCGCTTTGATGCGCGCATCCGATGCCGGCCATTCCACCGATCAGGCCCTGGCCGACCGGCTGATCGATGCCGCCCTGCTCGACGAAACCCATACATTCCGCGCCGCGTTCACCACGGCGCTCGATCTCGACGGTGAAACCGCCGAACGCATCATCGGCCACGGGCTCAACGCCGAACTGACCATCGCGCTCGCCGCGCTTGGACTTTCGGCGGAAGCGGCGCATCTGGTGCTGACCGGCCTGTTCGGCCTCGTGCACAAGGATCTGCATTCGCTGCGCCTGTTCGTGCAATCCTACCGCCAGATCGACCAGGACAAGGCGCAGGCGACGATCCAGCGCTGGAAGACCGAAGAAAACTCGCAGAAGCTGCGGCAGAAACTGCGGGAAATGGCGGCGGATTTCGAACGCGGCGGCACGGCGCCCGGCCCGGCCAAGCGCCGGGTGTCGTAACAACCCTCCGTCCGTGGTCAGTCGCGGGCGAGCGGAAACAGCGCGCCGCGCTCGCCGCGATAATCCTCGATCTCGACGATCCACAAATCCCGGTCCCAGCGTTTCTGCTTGTCCAGCGCCGCATCCGCCTCGGCTTCAGCCACCGCCGATTGCAGCAGGGTGAACTGCCGCTCGTCCGGCTTGGTCTCGTCATAAACCATCTGCGGCGCCGGGCCGAACAGGTCATAACTGCCGTCGGCGTTGCGGAACTTGATGAAGATCGCCCCGGCTTCCGCCGCGCCCCTGCTGGCAAGCGCGGCAAAGGCACCGCTGCCGTTGATGCGGCGCACCAGTGCGGAAACCCAGAATTCCGATGTCAGACGCATATGTCGTGACCGCCCATGCCCAGCCTCATCAGTTGATCAGGCCGATTTCCTGCATCTTGGCCAGCAGTTTCGCATCGGGCTCGCCGGTGACCGGCAGCTTGAACAGGTTCTGGAATTCCCGGATGGCGGTCTTGGTGCTGGCACCGACCTTGCCGTCGATCTCCACCTTGTCATTGCCGAAGGCGCGCAGGCCCGCCTGGATGCGGACGATCTCCGCCGGGGCAAGGCTGTTGCCTGCGGGCTGCTGGGCAGTGCCCGCCGTCAGCTTGTCGGCCGGGGTGGCCGATACGGTCTGGACGGTGGCTTTTTCGGCGTCGTGGCCGGGCTTGGCGGCCGGGATCGCAATGCTGGCGGTGGTGTCGCTGGCGCTGCCGACGGCGGGCTGGGCCGTCTCGATGCCCATGTCGGCCGAGGCCTTGCGGTAGGCCTCGATGGCGGCGCGGGTGCCCTTGCCGGCGAGGCCGTCGACCGCGCCGTTGTAGAAGCCGAGCGACAGCAGTTTCTGCTGCATCTTCGCCACTTCCGGATCGCCGCCGGGTGCCAGCACGGGCGTGCCGCCATTGCCGGCTGCATTGTTGATGGCCGCAGCGACCGGATCAGGATTGCCCTGCGGCACGGGAACCGAATTGACCTTGCGCACCGGCGCATCGACGGCGCTCTGCTTCTGCGGCGTGCCGAATACGCCGCCATCGTGCTTGATCGGCTTGAACACCAGTTCCGGCCGGGTGCGGAAGAACACGCCGTCATGCACCTGCGGCTGGTACCACAGCGCATTGGCGGAGATGAAGCCGAGGGTCACCAGAAAGGCCGTCGCGCCGCCGGTGATCGTCGGGTTGCGGGCAATCAGCCCGCCTGCCCCGATGGCGATACGGGCCATATGGCCGCGCTTCGGCGCGCGGCGCTTCCTGCTGTCAGGCCGATTTGCGGGCTTGCGCATGCGAACCTCCCTCACTGTCGCCGTCGGCCCGGAATTCGACGATATTGACCGGTTCCGCCGGAACCGGCTCGATCCGCGGACCGGCGAGTGGAATGAGAACATTCACCACCGTGCCCTCACTGGGACGGCTGCGGATGTCCATCTGGCCGCCATGCAGGCCGATCAGGCCCTTGACGGTGGCAAGGCCAAGGCCGGTGCCTTCGTGCCTGCGCGTGTAATCGTTCTGCACCTGGCGGAACGGCTGGCCGAGCGTCAGCAGATCCGCCTCGGCAATGCCGATGCCGGTATCGCTGACGGAGAAGGCCAGCATGTCGCCATGCAGCCCGGCGTCGATGGTGACCACGCCGCCGCTCTCAGTGAACTTGACGGCATTGGACACCAGGTTGATCAGCACCTGCTGGACGGCGCGCTGGTCGGCAACAACAGTGCCGATGGTGCGGCTGACGCGGTCGCACAGCGTCACGTTCTTCTGCGAGGCTTGATGCGCCATCATGTCATGCACCATGGTCACCGCATCCTTGAAGGCGAAGGGCTCGGCCATGATCGGGTAGGTTCCGGCCTCGATCTTGGATACGTCGAGAATGGCATTGACCACGGAAAGCAGATGCGTGCCGGACTGGTGCACCAGCTCGACATATTCGCGCTGGCGCGCATCGGGCAGCTTGCCGCAGATTTCCTGCAGCAGCACATCGGAGAAACCGATGATGGAATTGAGCGGGGTGCGCAGCTCATGGCTGACCGAAGCAAGGAACCGGCCCTTGGTCACCTCAGCCGTCTCGACCTGGGTGCGCGCGGCATCGAGCGCAAAGCGGTCGGCGACTGCGCCGGAAATATCCGTTGCCACGACGACGCAGCCATTGTCCCGGCTCTGCGGCACGCCGGAAAGGCGATAGGTGGCAAAGCGCACGGTATGCGCCGGTTTCGCCGCATCGCCAGTTGCAACGCAGCGCAGCTTTATCTCCGCCGCCGTGGCGGCCGTCCCGCTGCGCAAATCCGACAGGAACGCCAGGAAATGCACGCGGTCCGAGACGTGCACGCGGTCGACCAGCGCCGTGCCGATCAGCAGGCTGCGGGCCACGCCGAAATGCTCCTGCGCCTTGCAGGACAATGCGGTGATCATGCCGTCGCGGCCAAGCCCGATCACCACGCCGTCAACGGCGCTCTCCAGATCGGCGACACGGTCGTCGCGGCGCGCTTCCAGACCGCGCGCCACCAGCGCACCGGCGGAACGGACCAGCAGCGTTGCCCCGTAAGCGAGCGCGGCCAGCAGGGAGAATGCCGTCAGGGTGACGTTGCCGCCCATCCACACGGACACGCCGAGGAGAACGGCAAGCACCGCCGCGGCAATGCCGCCGGAGAGGACAAGCGCCTTTTGCGAGCGCATGACGAACCAGGCTTCGAGCGGGATCGCCGCGCCCATGATCCAGAGCAGGAGATTGGCGGATGGCGCCATGACGGCGATCAGCGCGATGGCAGCGCCGTAGGATGCCAGCGCAGCCAGACCCAGCCGGGTACTGTTGCGAACCAGCGAGAGCGTTCCGCAGAAAATCATCGGCAGGGCAAAAACACCGACACCGAGGCTGAGCATGCCACCGGCTTCACTGAACAGGGAGTGGCTGGCGGCCAGCGCAACGGCGAGCAGGAACGGCATGGCGAGGAAGGCACCGGCCATGCGGGCGTCCCTGTCGCGTTCGGCTGCGCCGGCAACAGATGTGCTTACCCAGCGTTTGCAATGGCGCCGGTAGGCATCAGCAATTCTGGGCAGTGTGACGGAATGAATCGGCACCAGTTTTTTCCTGCTATCCGGACGGTCCGGCCGGGGCCGGATGCGTCACGGTCATTTCAATGTCGCCGTTAACTTTTGCAGACGAGGCTTTAAGGAAAGGATAAAACCGGGGACGCAGATGTCCCGCACAACCGGTTTCAGCCGAATGTGAGGGGGCTTTTCAATGCATGGTAAATGAAGGGTTTCGGGTTGCCGGCGATTTGCCGGTCGAATCGCAAAACCGGCATTTCGGGCTCCAAGATTTCTTAATCCTTGGTTTCTATGATCGCTCAAATGCAAAACCGCGTCTCAACCGGTTTTTGCCTTGTCTGTGGCAATGTCTCGGCATGGGCTGCTCCTGGGAAGCGGTTCCGGTGTTGGCAGAGGATATCTGAAATGTTCTTCCTGATCAGGTTTGCGATCAAGTTCTGCTTCTGGATGTTTTTGATTTCGCTGTTCATTCCAGTGGACTCAAAGGACAATCCGCAAGGGACGGCCCAGCCCGGCCCGCTCGAGGCTTTCTTTGCCGCACGCGAGACGATCAGCGATCTCAGCCAGTTCTGCACGCGCAATCCCAATGCCTGCGAAACCGGCAAGGCGGCCCTGAACAATGCGGGCGTTCGCGCCAGCGAAGTGGCCAAGGTCGGTTATCAGTATCTCGATACGCAGCTGGGCGCCAAGACCAACGGCGCCGATGCGGCCGTTGCCGCCGCCCATGGGGACCCCGCCGATGCCGCCACTGCTATGGACAAGAGCGATCTGATCAAGGCCAAGCTGCGCGAGATGGCGATGCGCGAAATTCTGGAAGCGGCCGTCCGCCAGCGCGAACAGGCCAATGCCGTCGACGGCAAGACAACGGGCACAATCGCAAAGAAGTAGCCTGCGCGACAGGAAAAACGATGACGTCCGGCTTTCGCATCACTATATGTGCCACATCACATGCGAGACTGGACCTATGGCACAGACAATTGACGACATCATCGCGGATTTCGACTTCCTGGACGATTGGGAAGACCGCTATCGCTACGTCATCGATCTCGGCCGCGAATTGAAGCCCTATCCGGATGCCGCCCGCGATGCGGCGCACAAGGTCAATGGCTGCGTCAGCCAGGTCTGGCTGAAGAGCACGCCGAGCGACGGCGCCGATCCGGCCATCGATTTCCTCGGCGATTCCGATGCGCATATCGTGCGCGGCCTCGTCGCCATCATGATGGTGCTCTATTCCGGCAGGAAGGCGTCGGAAATCCTTGCTATCGATCCGGAAGCCATCCTGAAGAAGCTGGGCCTGAACGAAAACCTGACGCCGCAGCGCTCCAACGGCCTGCGCTCGATGGTCGCCCGCATCCGCAACGAGGCGCAGGCCGCCCTCGGATCAGCCAGCGCCACGCAGCACTGAGGACACGCACAACGGCGCTGCTACCGCGCAAGCGTAGGGCGATAATCCCCCGCTCCCCAGTGAATGATGCGCGGATTGCGCCGGGCGGGCGATGGCGGGCAGTAATGTCTGTCCAATGCCGCCAGCGCCGTCTTGAGGATGAGCTTGGCGGAACGGACGGGCCACTGCCGTTCCCGCTCGACAACCTCAAGGCCCTTGAGAAAGCAGCAGACATCCACCAGCACGCCGGACAGTTCCGGCCCGACCGCATCCAGCGCCCGCTCCACCCGCTGCCGTGCCGCCAGTGCGGCATCGGTCATTTCCAGGACACCATTGCCGGATCGGCAGCTGGCACCGCTTCCCACGGCACTCCAGTTGGCGCCAAGCGGCGGCATGAAACTGCCGAGCGTATAGTCGTTGCGCAATTGCTCCCCGGCCTTGAAGGCGGCCTCGCTGATCAGCGGGGCGCCGGATGAATCCCTGCGCCGGCGCAACAGGCCGAGCGGCGATTCCGCTTCGTTGCGCCGTACCCGTGCCGCGCCGGGCCGGTTGCCCGGTGCCGCCAGCGTTTCAAGGCGATGCTGGGCGGCGAAGGCATCGGCCCCGCCATCCAGCCGGCGCAGGAACGCCCTGCCCGCATCGGTGATGATGAGCGTACCGTCAGCGGAGCGCGCCAGCCCTTCACGCAGGACATGGTCAAGCACCGCCGTCCCGATGGAAATCGCGCCGCCCCCTGCACTTTCCAGCGTCATCTTGCCATTGTCCGCAGTGGCAGGTTCTGCGGCAGCCTTGGCCAGAAAGCACAGCACCCGGCGCACGCCGGTAGCGCTTTTGCCCCGGACGCTCATTGGCGCACCATGCCGCTGCGCAGGAACGCCGCCCGCAGAATGTTTTCAAGAGTCTGCACAACCCGGTCGAACTCCGGCTCGTCGCGCATATCCTCGATCAGATGACAGGCATGGTTGACCGTGCTGCGGTCGCGCCCGAAGGCACGCCCAACCTCCGTCATGGTCAGCGACAGCGTGACATGCGCCACATACATGCCGATCTGCCGGACGCGGGCCACCGACCGCTCGCAACGGGAATGCGCGCGCAGTTCGCGGCCGCTGACATTGAAGAAGCTGGCGAGAATGTCGATGACGCCGTCGCAGACATGAAAAAGACGGCCGTCCGGCGGTTCGCCCCCATCCCGGGCAACGGGCTCCGCCGGCTTCGGTTTCGGACGGGCTTGACGGAGGATCTCAATCATCGCCCGCGCCTCGGCGGCAGAGCGGATCAGATGGGGGAAATTCTCGGACATGCTCGCTCCACTTCGTATATAGGAATATCTTCTTATATTATTCCCAGCAAGACCGTGGATAAGTTTTCCCGCGCCCGAACATCATGTCATTGTTTTCATGGATTCTTTTCTGAAACCGCCCACGCAATCTAGGACTTTTGTCCTACACTCCTTAAACCAAGGCAAAGTGTGTCCATCCACCATCGAGGACGGAAACATGGCTCAGAGCGAATGGACGAGGCAGAGGGCGGCATTCCTGGCTGCGAGGGACGCGCAGCGCAGCATGGCGCGGCAACGCCTGGCGCTGCAAATCCTCTGCGGCGAAGACCTTGACGCGGTGATCGCGCTTGGTGCGGCCGAAAAGCAGACCTATTGCAGGCGGCTAAAGCGTTTGATTGAAAGGGAGAGGATCAAGGGCGGCAAGGGGCACTGGAGCTACGACCTCAATCGTCATATCGGTCTCAAGCAAGCCCTGGATACTTTATTGAAATCCATGAGGGGCTGAAATCCGTGCCGGCGCCTATGCCCGGAAAAATGGAGCCCGGACAACAAAACGGCGCCCGAAGGCGCCGTCTTGCAAATAGTCTGAACCGCTTGCTGTCAAGCAGCCTTCTTGCGCTTGCGGCCGAGGCCCATGTTCTTGGCCAGACGCGAGCGCGCAGCAGCGTAATTGGGTGCAACCATCGGATAGGAAGCATCCAGATCCCACTTTTCGCGGTACTGCTCAGGCGTCAGACCGTAATGGGTCATCAGGTGACGCTTCAAAGACTTGAACTTCTTGCCGTCTTCGAGGCAGACAATGTAGTCATCCGCAACGGATTTCTTCGGGTTGATTGCAGGTTTTGGCTTTTCCTGAATCGCGACCACTGCTTCTGCACCACTGCCGACCCGACCAAGAGCAGCGTGGACATCAGCGATAAGCGCGGGAAGATCGCCAGATGGCACTGAATTGTTGCTTACGTAAGCAGCAACCAATTCAGCGGTCAGTTCCAGGAGAACGTCTCCAGCAGCTGTATTTGAATTGTCGAATGTTGTCATCAAAGTCCAAATCCTTCATCTAATTTGAAAAGTTGGTATTACACGGGAAAGCAAGCAGTATAAATCTGCAAATATCAGAAACCCTGACACTGATGACGACACTGTATTCAGGATGGAGCTCTAATTGTCAAATCAATACTTCACCTAAAAAAGAAATATTTGTAATTTTTCCTTGATATTGAATTTACTGCGAACCTGGTGCTGATTGGGCCAGGAAAGCTAAAATCCCGCTGCACATATGATAACATAAATGTTCACACGTGAACATCCGCACAACACCACTAAGACCAAAAATGGCAAAAATGAGGAACCAATCCGCATTTCACAAGCATTCTATAACAACGGAGGCCGCTCAGTGCAGTGCCAGACCTACTTTAGTGCAACATGAGACAATATTAAGTAATTCTGTTTTTGATCAAAAAGACAAATTACGTGGAAATATGCGCGAAAAATCCTGCTCGGGAGCCCGGATCAGAGGCCGAACGGGTGTAAAACCAGCAGAAGACGCGACTTTCGTCACCGGATTGGCGACGGGCGCGGGAGCGCGGCAATAGTGTTGCAGGCGGCGCGCCACAGTATTCGCAGATGAACCGGCGGATCTCGTCTATCGGCACGCCCGGAGCAAGGCGCTGTTGCGGACAGGCAGGATTGACGAATCCTTCGCAGATGTGATTGTCATCGTGTTCTCCGGCAAAGTGCGACATTGTTCCGTTGCAAAGTCATCAGCCTGTTCCATCCACTGTACTGAGAGTATTTCATGACCAAAACATCACGTTTCACCTCTCTTCCCGCCCCGCAATCAGCCAAACACCCGGTATCGGACACGCGCCACGGCATAACCCGTGTCGACAACTATGCCTGGATGCGCGCCGACAACTGGCAGGACGTGTTCAAGGATCCGTCCGTGCTCGATCCGGCCATCCGCAGCCACCTGGAAGCGGAAAACGCCTATCAAACCGCGCTGATGGACGACACGAAGGCGCTGCAAAGCACCCTGTTCGACGAAATGAAGGGGCGGATCAAGGAAGACGATTCCTCGGTCCCCTCCAAGGACGGCCCATTTGCCTATGGCACGTCCTACAAGACCGGCGGCCAGCATCCGCGCTTCTTCCGCATACCGCGCGACGGCGGCGCCGAGACGATGCTGCTGGACGGCGATCTGGAAGGCGAAGGCAAGGCCTATTTCAGCCTGGCTTCCGCCGATCATTCGCCGGATCACGCCAAGATGATCTGGGGTTTCGATGACAAGGGATCCGAGTTCTACACATTGCGAGTGCGCGATCTGACGACGCTGGCCGACGCAACCGATGTGGTCACCGAAACATCGGGCGACGGCGTGTGGAATGCCCAGTCAACCGGCTTTTACTACACCAAGGTGGATGCCAACCATCGCCCGTCGCGCCTGTTCTACCACGTACTCGGCCAGCCTGAGAGCGCGGACCGCCTGATCCATGAGGAAATGGATCCCGGCTTTTTCATGGGCGTCAGCGGCAGCGCGCTCGATGATTTCATCTTCATCGATTGTCACGATCACGAAACGTCGGAAGTCTGGCTGCTCGATGCCAGGGATGCCGCGTCCGAACCCCGACTTGTCGCCGCGCGCCAGTCCGGCGTGGAATACAGCATGACCGAAGGCGGCGATGTCTTCTACATCCTCACCAACATCGACGGTGCCAAGGATTTCAAGATCATGAGCACGCCGGTCACCGCGCCGGAACCGGCCAACTGGACCGAGGTGGTGGCGCACAAGCCGGGACGCCTGCTGCTCGGCCACGGCGCCTACAGGGACTATCTGGTCTGGCTGGAGCGGGAAAACGGCCTGCCGCGCATCATGATCCACAACCGCCACACGGGCGAGGAACACGCCATCGCCTTTGACGAAGAGGCGTTTTCCCTCGGCCTGCAGGGAAGCCCCGAATATGACAGCGAGGTCATCCGCTTCTCCTACTCCTCCATGACCACGCCATCGCAGCTCTACGACTACAATATGCGCACGCGCGAGCGCACGCTGCTGAAAACCCAGGAAGTCCCCTCCGGCCACAACCCGGACGACTATGTCACGCGGCGGCTGCTGGCTCCGGCGGCGGACGGCGAAACCGTGCCGGTTTCCATCGTCTATCATCGCGATACGAAACTGGATGGTTCCGCACCCTGCCTGCTCTACGGCTATGGCTCCTACGGCTCGACCATGTCGGCAAGTTTCAGCACCACGCGCCTGTCGCTCGTCGATCGCGGCTTCATCTACGCCCTCGCCCATATTCGCGGCGGCAAGGACAAGGGCTATGCTTGGTATGAGAACGGCAAACGCCTGCACAAGAAGAACACGTTCAGCGATTTCATCGCGGTCGCCCGCCATCTCGTGGCGGAAGGCTTTACCAACCCGCAAGGCACTATTGCCCATGGCGGCTCTGCCGGCGGCCTGCTGATGGGCGCCGTTGCCAACATGGCGCCGGAGGCGTTTGGCGGCATCATCGCCGAAGTGCCCTTTGTCGACGTCATCAACACGATGCTGGACGATACCTTGCCGCTCACCCCGCCCGAATGGACCGAATGGGGCAATCCGATCACCTCGCCGACGGACTATGCCTATATGGCGTCCTATTCGCCCTACGACAATATCCGGGCGCAGGCCTATCCGCCTGTTCTGGCGGTTGCCGGGCTGACCGATCCGCGCGTCACCTACTGGGAACCGGCCAAATGGGTGGCCAAATTGCGCGAGCTCAAGACCGACGATCATCCCGTGCTGTTCCGCGTCAACATGGATGCGGGGCATGCGGGCGCCTCCGGCCGCTTCTCCCATTTGGAGGAAGTCGCCTATGTCTATGCCTATGCCCTCAAGCTCGTGAACAAGACCGCCGCCTGATCACAGCCACATCATCCCCGCCGCCCGTTGACACCAGCGGGCGGTTGGGTCGCGCAGATGTGTTCGCCCATGCACCGGGTCACGGTTACACGTGCTGCGGTTTCGGCTATAAAGGCACAAAGCGTTTGTGGGGAAGCAATGTCAGACTTGGTTCACTGCGGAGGTTTATGATGAAACGAAGCGTTCTTGTCCTGATGCTCGGCGTGGCGTTCGCCGCCCAGCCCCTGCTTTCGGTTCTGGATACAACCGGGGTGCAGGCAGCGGTTCGCAAGAATGTCAGCGAATTTGCCGGGCAGCGCTGCAACAACCCGCCGCGCGGATCAGGTGTGATCGTCGGCCGCTATTCCGGCACGACCGACAATCCGATCATTTCCATGGGCAGCGACAATGTGCCGGTTTCCGACTTTCGCTGCTTCCGTACGATGGAAGAATGCCGCGGCTGGCTCTACACCATGCGCAGCAAATATGTCGACGGGAACTCCGTGCTGATCGGGTGCAACAGGCGCTGAGTTCAGGCCGTGCCGCTGATCCGCTTCATCGTTGCTTCCAGACTGTCCTCGGCAAAACCGTCGTCCATCGCCTGCATTGCATTGCTGGCAGCCGTCGCGGCCCGTTCCCACATCGTGGCTTCGTAAGCCCGCACAGCCGTGTTCCGGTCCTCGTCCCCGGTCAAGGCATCGGCGAGATCGGCGGCATCGCGCAGCGCCAGATTGCCGCCCTCGCCCGCCGGTGGCATGACATGCGCCGCATCGCCGATCAGCGTCACACCAGCGCGGCTCTGCCAGCAGTGCCCGACGGGCAGCGCGCAAATCGGCCAGGGCCGCACCGTGTCTTTTGCCGATTCTATGAGCTGCAGCAGACTGCCGTCCCAGCCGGCGAACTGCGCGGCAAGGCTTTCCTTCGTCGCCTCGAACCCCGGCTTCTCCTTGCCCCGCAGCGCCGCATAGACGCGGATATGCGCATTGGCGTTGCGCTGCGCGAAGATCGATTTGCCGTCGCCCTTGGCAATCATCGTGCCGCGTCCGACCAGCGCCGCGATATCGGGATGGCGCGCGTCGGCACCGTCGATCGCAAGTTCATAGAGGGTCAGTCCGATATGCCGGGGCTTTTCGTCCGACACCAGCGCACGCACCCTTGACCCAACGCCGTCAGCTCCGACAACGAAGTCATGCCGGGCGACGGAACCGTTGCCGAAATGCAGTTCGAACGTGCCGTCATCGCATCCCAGGGCTTCCGTCAAACGGCAGCCCCAGCGAACACTATCTGCCGGAATGGACCGCAAAAGCAGGTCTCTCAATTGGCTGCGGTCAATCTCCGGGCGGTCCCCGTCGGAGGCATCGTCCTTGTACACAAGCAGGCCGTGCTTGTCATAAAGCCGCGTGCCCTGGTCTTCGTAGCGCGCAAAATGCTGAAACTCGGCAAACAGCCCGGCCCGCTTCATGGCGTACTGCCCGGTTCCGGGATGCAGGTCGAGCATGCCGCCCTGCCCGCGATGCACGGGCGATTCATCCCGCTCATAAACGGTGAAGGCGACGCCCTTCAGATACAACATACGCGCGAGCAACAGCCCGCCTGGGCCACCGCCGACAATGGCGATCCCTGAATTCTTTGACATCTTCATCATCTCACTGGTAGATTGCATAGGGTCCTATTATTATATCATAGGGTCCTATGCAAGGAGAATCGCCATGCCCGGCCCGGACCCGAGACAAACCCCATCTTTCCTCATCAAGCAGGCAGCGCGAGAACTGATGCGCAGAGGCGAGGAGCGGCTGCGGCCGCTTGGTCTCGGCGCGGCCTATCTCCCGATTCTGGTGGCGGTGAAGAATGGCGAAGCATCGACGCAGGCCGATCTGGCCCGGCTGCTGCAGGTGGAACAGCCGTCCATGGCCCAGGCGCTGGCCCGGATGGAACGGGACGGCTTCATTCAGCGCAAGCCCGATCCGGCCCATCGGCGGAGCCAGATCATCGAGCTCACCGCGCTCGCCTTCGAGCGCCTGCCGCAGGCTTATGCGGCGCTGAACGAGGGCAACATTCTGGCCATGACGGGTTTTTCCGCCGGCGAGACGGCGCAGTTCGTGGCCTTTCTCAATCGCGTCAATGCCAATCTGCGCAACGAGGATAGCAAGTCCTGATTCCCCCCGAATGGGCAGCTCAGGCGGGCCTGCCCTTCCAGACGATATCGCTGACATTGAGTTTTTTGGGAATGATCTTCAGCTCATAGAACTCATCCGCCAGGGCCTGCTGATAGGCAACGGCCTCGGGTGTGACGGGCGTCACGTCGCCCAGCCGGACACCGTCGCGTGTCAGCGTGATCCTCTGGATATCCTCAGGCACGCCGGTGATTTTCGACAGGGCGGCGACGGTCTCGTCCAGATTGTCCTGCGCCGCCCGGCCAACCCGCGCGAGTTCGTCCAGCACATCGTTCAGGATATCGCCATGGGCAGCGGCGAAATCGCCATTGCTGAGGAAATACGACCAGCTGTCGACGATTCCCCGGCCCGTTGCCAGAATACGGGTTTCGGGGCGTTTTTCGGCAACCGCCAGATAGGGGTCCCAGATCGACCACGCATCGATCTGGCCGGAGGAAAAGGCCGCCGCCGCATCCGGCGGCGACAGGTCCGATGCCGTGACGTCGTTCACCGACAGGCCCGCCGTGCGCAGCGCCTTGACCGTAAAATTGTGTGCGCTCGAGCCGCGCTTGAAGGCAACGCGCTTGCCCTTGAGATCGGCAAGACTGTTGATCGGCGAATCCTTGCGCACCAGAATGGCCGATCCGTCCGGCGAGCCCTTGTAGGTGCCGGCATAGACCAGATTGCCGCCCGCGGCCTGCGCAAAGAGCGGCGGCACATCGCCGGTCGGACCGAAATCGACCGCACCGGCACCCAGCGCCTCGAGCAGCGGCGGACCGGAGGAGAATTCGGCCCAGCTCACGGCGATGCCGCGCGCCGCAAAGCGTTTCTCCAGCGCGCCCGTCCCTTTGGCCAGGGCGAGGACACCGTTCTTCTGCCAGCCGATGCGCAGTGTTTTCAGCGGCACCGTAGCGGCCGCCCGGACGGTCAACGGCACGAGCGCAGTCAGGGCCGCCGCCCCGATCAGCGAAAGAGTCTGTCTGCGTGTAACCATCGATGCCATCCTTTCCATCTCCTGCGGGCTGCCACGGGCAGACACCTCACACGCAAGGATGGGGTAAACGCGGAACCGGATCGACGTCATAAATATTGAACAATGGGCGGGATCGGGAAAATCATGCCCTGCCAAGCCGGATGAAGTGAAATCGTTTGGCCGAAAGGCAATCCCGGCGGCGTGCGTTCAGGGCTTGGGGAAACCCCGGGGATGAGCAGGAATGGCTTTCAGGTAAGCCGCAATCGCCGCCCGGTCGGCCGGCTCCAGATGCGCCGTGTTCAGCACGACATCGGTCATGGACCCGCCGAGCGAGTCGAAGTCGGGCGTAAACCCGCTTTCCAGGGCATAGGCGATATCCTTTTCCGACCAGCGGTCGATACCGCCCTCGCCGCCGGTGATGTTGGGAACGACACCCTTGCCCTCGGGTGCCTTTGCGCCGGCCAGCCAGCGGCTCTTGTCCAGCCCGCCAATGGCGTTGCGCGGTGTGTGGCATTCGCCGCAATGGCCGGGGCCTTCCACCAGATACTGGCCGCGCTTGATCGCATCCGTGGCATCGGCGATCGTGAGAACCGGATCGGATGCCAGATAGAGCCGCTTCCACAGCCCCAATCCCCGGCGAACGGTGAAGGGGAAACGCAGCCGGTGATCCGCCGCCACATTGTCCGACGGCGGCAGCGTTTTCAGGTAGGCATGGAGATCGGCGATATCCTGCACCTGCATGCGCGCATAGGAGGTGTAGGGAAAGGCGGGATAATAGTGCCTTCCATCCGGCGATACCCCGGCGAGCATGGCATTGGCCAGGTCTTCGAATGACCAGGCGCCGATGCCCTTGCCGGAGGGAGAAATGTTGGGGGTAACGAAGGTACCGAACGGCGTGACCAGCTCATGGCCGCCCGCCAGCACCAGGCGCGCATCGCCTCTGGCGCCCGGCGCGGCATGGCAGGAGGCGCAGCCCCCTGCCCAGAATACCCGTTCGCCGCGCTTGGCATCACCGGGAGCCGCGGCGGCAAGCCGTGCCGGATCAACCCGCGACGGCGCCGACAGCAACCAGAATCCGGCGCCCCCGGCCAGGGCAGCCACAATGACGAGCAGCAGCAGCTTGCGGATCATTGTGTCTCCCCCGCCCGTCCGATCAGTTCTTCTTGATGCGGAATGTCTGATGGCAGGCGCCGCAATTCTGCGAGACCTGCGCGAAGGCAAGCTTGAAGCTGTCAAGGTCCTGCGGTTTGGCGGCAGCCGCCGCTGCGGCATCAGCCTTGTACTTGTTTACAGCAGCGACGAAGCCCGCATTGTCTTCCCAGATTTTCGGCGAAGCGGTGGTCTCGCCGCCGGTGTCGCTGCCGGCCGGAAACAGCGCTGCCGGATCGATCTTCTGCGCATCCTCGTTCAGCTTGCTGAGAGCCGCCAGCACCGCAGCCGCATCAAACGGCTTTTCGCCTTTGGCAATCGGGGCGATACTGCCGATGGTCTTGCCCTGGTCCTTCATAATCGCCTGCCGGTCCGCAATCGGATCAGCGCCTGCGGCAGCCGAAAACACTGTCATGGCCAGCAAAGGCGCCGCAGCGAATGCAATCAGTCTCTTCATGGATGTCTCCAACTCTCGTGGCTTCAAAAACATGTGGCTTCAAGGGTTTTCAGGGGCATTCTCGGGTCCGAACCCTACAGTAAACATCCCGGATTGCACCCGCCCCATACGATCACATTTTCGTATGACAGAGATTGGTTCGCATACGAAAAACCCCGGCTTTCGGCCGGGGTTTTGCTGTTTGTCCGTCAGATACGGCGCCATCTGCGATCATGGCGGTGATGCCAGTACGGGCGATCCCAGCGGCGGTCATAGCGATGATAGTAGCGACGGTCCCAACGACGGTCCCAACGGCGATCATAGCGGTGACGCCAGTGCGGGCGATCCCAGCGGCGGTCATAGCGATGATAATAGCGGCGGTCGTAGCGGCGATCGTAATAGTCGCGGTAATACTGAACGCGCTGCACATTGCTGTCTGCAGCCGCTGGCCCTGTTGCGGTGATGGGCTTTTCGACAGTCATCGGGGCGGCGGACACCGGTCCGGCTGCTCCGAGGGCTCCGATCGACATCACGACGGCAAAAAGAGCTGACATCAACTTTTTCATAGTGCCTCCAGTGAAATGCGCCCTGAGTGAACGTGCATTTCGACATGTTAAGTCCCTTGGGAATAGACTTAAGTCTAATCCCATGAACCAGAGATGAATAATCAATATGGCGCAGCAATGGCATGGGGGACGCGGGCGATCACATATAAAAACCGGCCGTGCGAATATGTGAAAACACCTTCGCACGGCCCGCCGGGGCATCCCTTATTCGCTCGCGCCGTTGTTGGCATCCAGCCGTGTCAGTATCTGATAGGCCATGCGGATGCGGTCCTCATTGGGATAGTATTTGTTGGCCAGAATGACGATACCGAACTGCTTTTTCGGCACGAAGGCGACATAGCCGCCGAAGCCGTTGGTGGAACCTGTCTTGTTGATGAGCACATCGTCGCGGGCAGGCTGCGGCGGCGTCAGCGCGGTCACCGGCGTCGGCTTGAGCATGTCGGGAGAGTTGCCGCGCAGCAGCGTCTTCAGATCGACCGGATAGGCATATTGTTCCCAGATCAGGTCCTGCGTCATTGCGCCGACCTTGAAATAGCCGGTATGCGTATCGGCGATCGCCCGCTGCAGCTTGCCTTCCAGCCTGGCCATTTTCATGTTTGCTTCCAGGAAGCGGATCAGGTCCGTGCTTGTGGTTTTCACACCATAGGCTTCCGAGGAAAGGACTGCCTTGCTCACCCGGGCCGGGACATCCTTCCTGGTATAACCCTGGGCATAGTCCGCCATTTTGGTGTCTGGCACGTTGATATAGGTGCTTTTCAAGCCAAGGGCCGGAAACAGCTGCCCTTCCATCAGCGCGGCAAAATTCCGGTTCATCGCCTTTGCCGCGATGTACCCCAGCATGCCGATGCTCGGATTGGCATAGGTCCGGTATGTTCCGGCGGCGTAGGCCGGCTTCCAGTTCTGCAGATAGGTCATCAGCTGGTCGTCGTTCTTCACCTCGTCGGGAACCTGCACCGGGAAGCCGCCCGGCGTATGGGTGCCAAGGTGCATCAGGCTGACATTGCCGAAGGCCGTATCCCGCATGGACGGCAGATACTTGCTGGTCTTGTCCGACAGGGAAAGCTGACCGTTTGCCTGCGCATAGGCCGCAAGCGTGACCACGAAGGTCTTGCTGATCGATCCGATCTCGAAGAGCGTATCGGCCGTGACCGGCTTGCCGGTTTCCCGGGAGGAAACGCCGTAGTCAAACAGATAGGGCTTTCCCTTGATCGTCACGGCGACGGCCATTCCGGGAATATTGTATTTTTCCATGACCGGCCTGATTGCCGCATCCACGACGGCCCTGACTGCCGTCGCCGGTTTGTCGGCCGCATGCCCCATGGCGGCCGGCGCACAGGCGGCAAACAGGATGGAGAGCAGAACTCTGGTGGCTTTCGCTGGCATTTCTTCGACTTCCTTTGCTGGTTCGGCATTGTGGACGGGTCCGCGACCGGCGCGGATTGCGCGCCGGTTGAAAACCCCGCAGGTGCCGGACATGGAGATCGCCTGACATAAGACTGGCTTCCGCAATACACCGCAGACCTGCTGAGCCGCATCTATCTAACCGGCTGGGATGCCCTGTCAAAACATGATATCTCGGGGCAGACATAAGAAAAACTAGTGGCCCGATTCTGACATTTGCAACCCTTTGATACAAGCAACTCAGGCAAATGTCAGAATCAAAGGGCCACTAGCAAGTTTATGATTCTAGTGGAACTTTGAATTTGACATTCGCATGTTGCGCGTGATGTTAGATGGGATGCGAATGTCAAATTCGTTCCACTAGGGTATCCATGGTTCGGCCATTTCTCCCCCTCAACGGCCTCAGAGCCTTCGAAGCTTCCGCACGGCACCTGAGCTTCACCCGCGCGGCCATCGAATTGTGCGTGACGCAGGCTGCGGTGAGCCAGCAGGTGAAGAGCCTGGAAATGCGCCTGGGCGTGCCGCTGTTCCTGCGCCTGCCGCGCGGCCTGAAGATAACGGCGGAAGGCGAAGCGCTTTTGCCCGTGGTCACCGGTTCCTTTGACCGGATGGCCGACACGCTTGACCGGATCGAGGGCGGACAGGTCCGCGAGCTGCTGTTTCTGGGCGCGGTCGGCACATTCGCCGTCGGCTGGCTCCTGCCGAGACTGCCGGATTTCCAGCGGCAGTTTCCCTTTATCGAGGTTCGGCTGTCGACCAACAACAATCGTGTCGACATGGCGGCGGAAGGGCTGGATTTTGCCATCCGGTTCGGCAACGGCGCCTGGCACGGTACGGATGCGACCCGCCTGTTCGAGGCACCGCTCTCGCCGCTGTGCGTGCCGCAGCTGGCCGAGACGCTGCTGGAGCCTGCCGATCTTGCCAGTCACACGCTGCTTAGAAGCTATCGCATGGATGAGTGGAACAACTGGTTCGCGGCGGCCAACGTTCCCGCCTCGCCGCAATTGAACAAAGCCATCGTGTTCGACTCGTCCCTGGCCATGATGGAAGCCGCCCTGCAGGGGATCGGCGTTGCTCTTGCGCCGCCGATGATGTTTTCACGCCATCTGACCGCAGGCGCCATCGAACAGCCGTTCCAGACCTCGATCTCGCTGGGAAGCTACTGGCTGACGCGGCTGCAATCGCGCACGCCGACACCAGCCATGACCGCCTTTGCCGAATGGATCGTTTCAGCGCCCTGATCAGGCCGGTGCGGCTTGGCTTTTCAATGCCTCGCCGAGATTGTCGAGCATGGCGCTCCAGCCGGCCCGGCGGTATTCCGGTTTGTCTTCATCATCGAGAAAGGCCACCTGTTCGGTGAGGACGAGGCGGCAGCCTTTGCCCGACGGCGTGAGGTCAACGGTCACGATGCTGCTGGAAATGGGCGTCGTTTCGCGTCTCATCGTGCCGGCGGAAATGATCCGCTCATTCGGCACGATATCCTGGTAGGAACTGGTGCTGATATAGGTTTCGCCGCCGGTCTTGCCGAAACGGAAGATGTCACCGCCGCCGATACGAAAATCGAAGTGATCATAGGCCGCGTACCAGCCATCGCCCATGGCGTTCCAGCGCAGGAGCGCCTCGACACTGGACCAGGCAGCAAATACGCGCTCCGGCGAGGCATCATAGGTGCGCTCGACAATGATGGTTGCATGGTTGACGGAACCTCCGGTCATGATGTCCTCCCTTGCCGGTCAATTCATTAAGTGATTGCTTAAGTATCATGCGATTGACGATCACGCAACCAATACTTAATTGTTGACTTAAGTGTCTTGCCACCGAAAATGTCCGCTACCAGCGCAGCGCACCGGTTCTTGCATAAGCGGCAATCGGGTAAACTCCATGGTGCTGGTGAGTCGAAGGAAAAGCCCGTGAAGAAAAAACGCGCCGACCACGTCTGGGATGTCCCGCCTTCCGCGCGCGGCAAGCCCGCCCGGCTGACGGTGGCCACCTGCCAGTTTCCGGTTTCGCATGACATCAACGCCAATCTGGCCCACATGCTCTATCTCATCGCCCGCACCGCGTCTGCCGGTGCTGATGTCGTGCATTTTCCCGAATGCGCCCTCTCCGGCTATGGCGCCGCGACATGGCCATCCTGGGATGATTTCGAATGGGCAACGCTCAACGCCGCCATGGACAGGATTATCGAGGCGGCCCGCGTCCACGCGATCTGGATCGTCACCGGTTCGGTGCATTGGGATCACGCGCACACCCGGCCCACCAATGCGCTGTTCGTGTTTGACGATAGGGGAGCGATTGCCGGGCGCTATGACAAGCGGCGCTGCTCGATCAACGATCTGCGCGCCTTTGCGCCGGGCGACACGCCGTTGGCTCTCGATATCAAGGGCGTGCGCTGCGGTTTTCTCATTTGCCTCGACTGGGCCTTTCCCGAACTCTGGCAGGAACACGCCGGCAAGGTCGAGCTGGTCTTCCATTCCTGCTACACGGACAATGTATCGCGCGACCGGATCGAGGCCCATGCGATCCAGCCGCTGATCCAGGGCTATGCCTGGCTCAACCAATATGCCGTCAGTTCATCCAATTCATGCCGGCCGCGCCAGAATTTCCCCAGCTTCTGGATCGAGCGCACCGGCCATCACGGCGGCAGCGCGGCACGGGACGAAACCGGTTTCATCCTGAACGTGCTGACCGATGATCCGGAGCTCGACGCCTTTTGCCAGCGGGTGCTGGAATTCCGGCGTTCAGCCAGCGACGGCAGCCTCTATGCGCCCTATCTGGAAGCCAACAAGGCTTAACGCGACTACGACCAAAATCGTATAGCTTCCAAACGCGCAATATGCAGATCTGAAGGGATTGAAAAGACGAAGGCGGCGCCTTCCGGCCCGCCCTCACTTTTGTCTGCAGCAGATTTGCGCTTGGCGCAGTGATCACATCCGCAGCTCATGCTCGAAATTTAAGATACGGTGGAAAGGAATGCAATATCCGTTTTCGTGCGTGCCGGCCGTCCACTCCGACATCGAAAGCACACTGTCTCCGGCCCGCCTCGCTCGCTACCTGCCAGCCGCTGGAGGCGACCGGCATCTGGCACTCTGCCTCTACATCTGGAACGCGCGTCTTTGCGAATCCTTGTATCTACCGATGCAATTCGCGGAAGTCGCGGCGCGTAATGCAATTCAAAAGCCGGTCGTCGGACGATTTCACAACCGCTGGTACGAGAATCCCCGGTTCATCAATCTTCTTCCGGCGCGAATGAAGGATGAACTGATCGATACCAAGCGAAGGGAGCAAAAGAAGCATGCCGCAATGCTCAGTCAGGACCACATTATCGCCGGCTTGTCACTCGGCTTTTGGGTCTCCCTCATGACCGCCGCCTACGACAAGCAGTTATGGGCGCAGGGGGTCAGGGCCGCATTCCCGCATGCGGATCCGCGAGAAAGCCGCGAAAGTATCCGTGCCCGTCTGGATGGCATGCGGCGCTTTCGCAATGACATTGCGCATCACGCGGCAATTTTCGACCGTTCTCCGCAAAAAGAATTTCAGAACGTCATCCATATCACCGGCCTTGCATGCGAAAATACCTGCTGGCTTTCAAAGCAACTGTCCAGATTGCAAAACGTCATCAACGACCGGCCAAGACTCTGAATTCGCAACCACTGCCAAAATATGGCATGATGTGAAAACGCATCCCCGCAGGTGAGTAACCGTGTCCCGATCCCAGCGCCTTCTCGACCTGATCCAGACCATGCGCCGCTATCGGCGTCCGGTCAGCGGCAAGGTGCTGGCGGAGGAAACCGGCATCAGCATCCGCACGCTCTATCGCGATATCGCCACCCTGCAGGCGCAGGGCGCCCATATCGAGGGCGAGCCCGGCCTCGGCTATGTGCTGCGCCCCGGCTTCATGCTGCCGCCCCTGATGTTCACCGAAGAGGAGATCGAAGCGCTGGTGCTCGGCTCGCGCTGGGTGGCCAAACAGCCGGACAACCGGCTTTCCACGGCGGCGCGCGATGCCCTCAACAAGATCGCGGCGGTGCTGCCGGACGACCTGCGTGAGAGCGTCGACACCTCTGCCCTGCTGGTGGGGCCTGGGGATGGATCGGCAACCGATGGCGTCGACCTTGCCGACGTGCGCAAAGCGATCCGCAACGAGCGCAAGCTCGATATCACCTATCGCGACGGCAATGGCAGTCAATCCAGCCGCCTGATCTGGCCCTTTGCGCTGGGTTTCTTCGACAAAATGCGCGTCATCGTTGCCTGGTGTGAACTGCGCCAGGATTTCCGGCATTTCCGCACCGACCGGCTGTCGCGGCTCGAAGCAACGGACATACGTTATCCCAAGCGCCGGCAGGTCCTTTTGCAGGAGTGGCGCGACGCGCAGGGCATCGCCCAGCCGCGCTGATCACTACTGCCAGAAACTGGCAGCATGCCGTTTTATGGTGTTCCCGTCACAACTTGAAGGAGAAATGCCGTGGCCAACCCCAATCTCATCATTCTCTACGTTGCCAATGCCCCTGTCAGCCGCGCCTTTTATGCGGATCTGCTCAAGCGCGAACCGCTTGAAGAAACGATCAATTTCGCCATGTTTGCCCTCGACTCCGGCCTGCTGCTCGGCGTCTGGGCGCATGACAAGGTTGAACCGGCCATTACCAGCATTGGCTCCGGCAGCGAACTCGTGTTCAGCGTGGATACGGACAGCGAAGTCGAGGCAACCCACAGGGACTGGGCGGCACGCGGGTTGCCGATCGTTCAGGCGCCGGTGCACATGGATTTCGGCTATACTTTTGTTGCCCTCGATCCGGATGGTCACCGGCTGCGGATGTTTGCCGCTACCCCGGCACAGGGAACGGCGCAATGAGCGGCCACTGGATCGCAGTTGCTTCGGCGGACCATGTCCGCCGCGGCCTGCAGGACGGCTTCATGCAGGTGTGCCACGGCAAGGAAGGCCCGCTGAAGCGCATCAAGCCCGGCGACGGGGTGGTCTATTATTCGCCGACCGAGATATTCGGCGGCAAGGACCGCCTGCAGGCTTTCACCGCCATCGGCATGGTGCAGGCGGAAGACGCCTACCGCCACGACATGGGTGGAGGATTTGTGCCGTGGCGTCGCAATATTGGCTGGTTCGATGCCACGGAAGCGGACATCCGCCCGCTGCTCGACAGTCTCAGCTTCACCAGGGGCAGGCAGAACTGGGGCTACCAGTTCCGCTTCGGGGTGCTAGCCATCAGCCCGGAGGATTTTGATGTCATCGCCGGGGCCATGCATGCCCATCGTCAAGGGTTTCATGTTGTCCCGCCTCTGCCATCGCTCCGGCCGGCGTGCGATGACGGGTTGCAGCCCAGAACATCAGGGCAAGCGCACTGATGCCCGCCCCCGCAAGGCTGACCCCTGGCCAGCCGGCGGAGGCATAGACCAGCGTGGAGCCGAGCGAACCTGCCGCACTGCCGATCGAATAGAAGATCATATAGCCCGCCGTCAGGCGGCTCTGCGCTTCCGGACGCACGCGGTAGATCAGGCTCTGGTTGGAGACATGCACCGCCTGCAGGGCGAAATCGATGGTCACAATGCCGATGATCAGGAACCACAGTGACGTCTGCATGAAGGCGACCGGTATCCACGACAGGAGCATGATGGTCAGGGCAATGCCCGTGGTGCGCTGTGCATGCCCCCGGTCGGCCCAGCGCCCTGCCCGTGAGGCCGCCAGCGCTCCGGCAGCGCCGGCAAGACCGAACAGCCCGATTTGCGTGTGCGACAGCGAAAACGGCGGAGCGCTCAGCGGCAGCACCAGCGGTGTCAAAAGCATGGTGATGTCGGCGAAGATGAACATGGCAATGACGGCACGGATGCGCAGCACCGGCTCTTCGGCAAACAACAGGAAGACAGACCTGATCAGCTTCGGATAGGCGATTTTTGTCCGCCGCACTTCGTTGCGTGGCAGGAAGTGAAACAGCAGCGCTGCAATGATCAGCGTCAGCACCGCCGAGACGGCATAGACCGAGCGCCAGCCCGCCAGATCGGCCATGCCACCGGCAATGGTGCGGGCGAGCAGAATACCGATGACGATGCCGCTGGTGACGATCCCGACCACCTGCCCCCGCTCATGCGGCTTTGCCAGACTGGCGGCATAGGCGACGAGCGCCTGCGTGACAACGGCGAGCAGGCCGATGGCGGCCATCGCCACCAGCAGCGCGAGCGAGGTCGGGGCAAAGCACACCGCCAGCAGGGCCAGTGCGGAGAGAACCGATTGGCCGGCGATCAGCCGGCGGCGGTCGATCAGATCGCCCAGCGGCACGATCAGCAGCAGGCCAAGCCCGTAACCGACCTGCGAAATCGAGACGATCATGCCGATGGTGGCATGGCTCATGCCAAAACTGTCGGCAATGGCATCGAGCAGCGGCGGCGCAAAATAGACGTTCGCCACGGCCAGTCCGCAGGCAATGGCAAACAGAAGTGCCAGGGGTCGGGAGAATTCTATGGCCTGCGGCCCGCTGAAAGGCGTTTTTTCAGCAATTTCATCCGTATAGACCGCTTGTCCACCGCCAATGACCAGATTATCGTCCTGCTCAAGCTTCATCGCATCCTCCTGCGCATGTGGTTGCAAATTAAAACCTGTTGCGTCTTAGCTCCATCGGTTTTATATTGCAACTACCCTTCGCAGAGGGAGAAATAAGATGAGCACTGCTCTGCGACCAAAAAAAGGGGGACTACAATGGTCAAGCGAACGAGCCACAAGGATGATCCGTGCCCGGTGGCAAGGCCACTGGATGCGATCGGCGACTGGTGGTCACTGCTGATAATACGCGACGCGTTTGAGGGATCGCGGCGTTTTGGGGAATTTCAGAGAAGTCTTGGCCTGGCCAAGAATATTTTGTCGACGCGGCTGCGCAATCTCGTTGCCCATGACATTTTCACCATCGCGCCCTGCGCCGATGGCAGCGCCTACAATGAATATGTGCTGACCGAAAAAGGCCGCGATCTCTTCCCGCTGCTTGTGGCGCTGCGGCAATGGGGTGAAGAATACTACTCCGACAGCTATCAGGCGAAAGTCCAACTGGTCGACCGCGAAACGGGTAAACCGGTGCGGCGGCTGGAACTGCGATCCGATGACGGGCGCCTGCTCGGGCCTGACGACACGGTGGTTGTCGGGCACTAGATTTCCCTGCCCTCGCCCTGCCTGACATCGCTCCGCGGTGTCTGGCAGCGCCACTGCCATAGAATGCAAATGAAAATCATTTGCAATAAGGCTTGACGACAGTCCGATTATTCGTATTCTGTGGTGGTGCCAGTGGGACGCTGGCTCCGGGCGGCCCGGGCGGACAATAGAAAAAGGCCCCATCCGAGACGGGGCCTTTCCATCGATATCGCTCGGGAAAAAGCTTATTTGGCTTTTTCGTAGAGTTCGAGGACGTAATCCCAGTTGATGAGACTGTCGACGAAAGCTTCGAGGTATTTTGGACGGGCATTGCGGTAGTCGATGTAATAGGAGTGTTCCCATACGTCGACGCCGAGGATCGGCGTTGCACCATGAACCAGCGGGTTTTCGCCGTTTGGTGTCTTGGAGATTTCAAGCTTGCCGTTCTTGACGGAGAGCCATGCCCAGCCGGAGCCGAACTGTGTGGTGCCGGCAGCGATGAAATCGGTGCGGAACTTGTCGTAGCCGCCGAGATCCGAGTCAATGGCCTTTTCCAGAGCGCCCGGAAGCTTCTTGCCGCCGCCGTTCTTCTTCAGCCAATGCCAGAAATGCAGGTGGTTGTAATGCTGGCCGGCATTGTTGAAAAGGCCGGCATTCTTGCCATAGGACTGCTTGACGATCTCTTCAAGCGAGAGATTTTCAAGACCGGCTTCGGCAGCCAGTTTGTTGCCGTTGTCAACATAAGCCTTGTGGTGCTTGTCATGATGATATTCCAACGTCTCGCGCGACATGAAGGGGGCGAGTGCGTCGTAATCATACGGCAGTGCGGGCAGTTCGAAAGCCATGGAAGTCTCCTCTTCGATTCAATCTGTGATCGGGATTGGCACCGGGTGTTCCCCGTTGCGGGGTGATGGCCAATCCTGACAAAACCTGCGCTTGTTACATAGGTCCGTATTTCCCCGGGGGCAATGCGGAACGGATCAATATTTCGGTTTGATCCGGTTTCAGCGTTAAATTTTCGGCGTGGAGTGGGCGAACTCCCAATAGAGCTCCCTCGCCTTCTTGGTGATCGGCCCCGGCTGAAGGTCGCGGCCTTCAATACGGGTAACGGGCACGACCTTCGAATGGTTCCCCGTGGAGAAAATCTCGTCGGCGTTGAGGAAATCCTGCACCGTCAAGGTCGCCTGCGTCGTGCGGAAACCGTAATCGGCCAGCACGTCGATCGTGCGGGCGCGGGTGATGCCGGACAGGAACGTGCCATTGGGCGCGGGCGTGAAAATGTGCCCGTCCTTGACCATGAAAATGTTCGAGCTGCCGGTCTCAGCGACATTGCCCAGCATATCGAGCACCAGCGCATTGTCGAAACCGCGGGATTTGGCCTCGAGAATGGCGCGGCCATTGTTGGGGTAGAGGCAACCGGCCTTGGCATTGGTCGGCATCGTCTCGAAACTCGGACGGCGGAAGGGCGAAACGGTGACGGAAAAACCCGTGGGTTCCTGCATCGGCGATTCGTACAGGCTGAGACAGAAGCGGGTTGAAGCGGGATCGGCGGGCACACCCATATAGCCGCCATGCTCGGCCCAGTACATCGGCCGGATATAGACGGCGATCCGGCCATCGAATTTTTTCAGCCCGTCGCGGGCAAGACCGGCAATGTCTTCCGCGCTCATGGTCGGCTGGAGACCAAGCGCGGCGGCGGAGGCATTCACCCGGGCGCAATGGCGGTCAAGATCGGGCGAAACGCCCTCGAACCAGCGTCCGCCGTCAAAAACCGTCGAGCCCAGCCACATGGCGTGGCTGCGCGGCCCGATCAGAGGCACGTTGCCCTCGTGCCAGTCACCGTCGACATAGGTCCAGGTGGTTGATTGCGCTGCTGTATTGACTGCCATGAGAGTGATTCCGTCGCTGAGAATAGGTCGCCCTATCGAAGGGTTATTCGACCGCAAGGTCAATGGTTCAGACGCTGCGGAAGGCAAATTGCGACAAACGGACCGCCATAACCAGCACTTTTCCGCGTCAAACCAAGGCTTCTCATACTTTTGATGAATTGCGCATCGGAATATCGCCGGTCCACTATGACACGGCAGCATTGAGCCGTTTGTCAGTTCCGGACTTCAAATGTTGTGAGAAAACGCACCGTATCATTTCCCCCCACTCCCCTCAGGATACGGCTTCTTGGCGGGCCCCTTGCCGGGTCTGCTTTTCTTTTGGCTCAAAGAAAAAGGCCGGCAACCCCAGGTCACCGGCCTTCCATGTGGATAAAGGCGACAGATTACATCACCAGGATCGGCGTCTTGTTCGGCACGCGATCATAGAGATCGATAATGTCCTGGTTGATCAGGCGCACGCAGCCCGACGAAACCGCCTTGCCGATGGACCACCATTCCGGCGAGCCGTGCAGGCGATAGAGTGTGTCCTGGCCATTCTGGAAGATGTAGAGGGCGCGGGCGCCGAGCGGATTGGTCAGGCCGGGCTGCATGCCGCCATTGCGGGCGCTGTACTGCACCAGCTCCGGCTGGCGGGCAACCATCTCATCCGGCGGAGTCCAGGTTGGCCAGTGGCGCTTCCACTGGATGACCGCGCGGCCGGACCAGGCAAAGCCTTCGCGGCCGATGCCGACGCCGTAACGGATCGCCTGACCGCCTTCGCGCACCAGATAGAGGAACTTGTTCTGGGTATCGACAACGATGGTGCCGGGCTGTTCGCCGGTCGGGTCCTGCACGACCTGACGCAGGTAGCGCTTGTTCATCCTCTTGATCGGAATGGCGGGCAGCTGGTAGCCGTCATCCTCGCGCGCCGCATACATGGCTTCGTAGGAGCCAAAGGCCGGATCGACATCCGCCTGCGGTGCGAGCGGCTGGCCATTGTCGTCAACCTTGATAACCGGCATATCCGGGATTGCGGCGCATCCGGCGAGGCCGACGGCCGCTGTTGCGGTCAATGCAGTCAGGAAACCGCGGCGGGAAATCATGTTTTGCATCATTGAACCAATTTAGCGGTGGGAGATGGAGTGTGAGATAGCATGGATCGGGTTTACCAGCTCTAAACGCACATAAAATGTGGCAACGGACCGTTGGCAATATGGCGCAAACAAGGCGGCTGGCGGACTGTTGCCCTCCCGCAACAGAAAGGCTGCCTGAAGGATGCATGCACCGTTCACCGGGCGATAAACAATTCGTGAGACCGCGAAACCCGCATTCCAATCGCCGAATCACCGGGGTTCATAGCGAAAATCCGACACGCCGAACCGCCCGGCAAGACTGCTGAGCGGCGCATCGCCGGTCTTGCCTCTGACATAGCGATCCATGAAAGCGACACTGGCTTCGCTGATGCGCGTGCGGGTGAACAGGCCGAGATCGGTCCACGTCAGATGACCCGCGCCCAGGAATTCCACATAATATTTCGGGCCCTTCGACAGGTCGTAACCGCCGCCCGGCCGCCTTACTTTCGGGGTCACAAAAATATCGCGCGTGCCGCCCTGGTACATGACCGGGGCTTCGAGATGCCGCAGCGAATCCCGGTGCAGATAGGGACCGACATAGGGTGACAGGGCGAGCGTTGCCTTGACGCCGTCGATGCGCCAGCCGGGCCAGGCGCCGCTCATGCCCAGCACGGTATAGCCGCCGAGGGAATGCCCCGCGAGCCCCATCTCGTTCCAGTTGATCCGGCTGTTCCACTGCCGGTCGCGCTTCAGGGCGGCAATCACCTTGCTGAAATCATCGGCGCGGTTCCTGAACGTGGCCTCCGTCCAGCGCAGGGGTTTGCGCAGGGAAACCTGCGGCTTGTCCCAGATGTTCTGATCACCGTTGTTGCAGGTCGCATCGTGATGATTGGGCGCGAAGACCATGTAGCCCGCCTTGGCAAAGGCCCGCATCAGGAATTTCGATTGGGTCGAACAGCCGTGGAACCCGTGCGAGAAGAAAATGACCGGCTGGCGGGCAATCGTCCGCTGGTCCGGTTCCCACACATGGACCGGCACCCCGCCGATCACCGCTTCGCTGTCCCCGGCAAGGGCGGTTCCCGCCGAGGCCAGCTCGGCGGTGAGAATGGCGGCGATCAATCGCAACAGGAGGCGTGGCAGAGCGAAAGATTGGCCTGTGCTGTTCATCGGCGCCCGCCTTGTCCGCTGTCGTAGCCTAGCGCTTGCTCAGGCTTCCCAGGATGCCGCGCACCAGCGCGCGGCCGAGCGAGCTGCCCACCGAACGGACCACCGATTTCATCGCCGCTTCCGCCACCGTCTGGCGGGCACGGGGCTGGCCGCCGCGCGGGCCCGGCGCGCTGCTGCCGCCGCCCAGAATATCCGGCAGGCGCCAGCCGCTGGTGCTGTCGGCTTCCTGTTCCTTCGTGGCTGCAGCTTCCGCCTGTCCCTGCGCCGCCTTTTTCTGCAGGACCTCATAGGCGGATTCGCGATCGATCATCTGGTCATATTGGCCAGCAACCGGGCTGGCATTGATCAGCTTCTGCCGCTCGTCAACGGTCAACGGGCCGATGCGTCCCGCGGGCGGGCGGATCAGCGTGCGCTGCACGACGGACGGCACGCCTTTTTCCGCCAGGGTCGACACCAGCGCCTCGCCGGTGGACAGGTTGGTGATCGCCGCGAAGGTGTTGAAATCCGGATTGGGGCGGAAGGTATCGGCCGCCGTCTTCACCGCATTCTGCTCGCGCGGCGTATAGGCGCGCAGCGCATGCTGGACGCGGTTGCCGAGCTGGGCCAGCACGGTTTCCGGCACATCCAGCGGGTTCTGCGAGATGAAGTAGACCCCGACCCCTTTGGAGCGGATGAGGCGCACCACCTGCTCCACCCGGTTGAGCAGGGCTTTCGGGGCCTCATTGAACAGAAGATGCGCTTCATCGAAGAAGAAGACGAGGCGCGGCTTTTCCGGATCGCCGATTTCAGGCAGTTCCTCGAACAGCTCCGACAGGAGCCAGAGCAGGAAAGTGGAATAAAGCCGCGGATTCATCATCAGCTTGTCGGCGGCCAGCACACTGACCACGCCGCGGCCATTGGTGCTCGTGCGCATGATATCGGCGATGCGCAGGGCCGGTTCGCCAAAGAATTTCGTGCCGCCCTGCTGCTCAAGCACCAGGAGGGAACGCTGGATGGCGCCGACGGAAGGCTTGGTGACATTGCCGTAGCGCGCGGAAATTTCCTCGGCACGCTCGGCGATATTGACCAGCAGAGCCTGCAGGTCCTTCATGTCGAGCAGCAGCAGCCCCTCCTCGTCGGCGATCTTGAAGGCGATGTTCATCACGCCTTCCTGCGCTTCGGTGAGGTTCATCAGGCGCGAGAGCAGCAGCGGCCCCATTTCGGAAATGGTGGCGCGGATCGGATGGCCCTGTTCGCCGAAAATATCCCAGAAAATAACCGGCGACGCCTCGAGCGCATAGGGATCGAGCCTGACCTCCGCCGCCCGCTTGACGAGAAAATCCTTTTCCTCGCCCTTCGCGCCGATACCCGACAGATCGCCCTTGATGTCGGCACAGAAGACCGGAACGCCCGCACGCGAAAAACCTTCCGCCAGAACCTGCAGCGAGACGGTCTTGCCCGTCCCTGTCGCGCCGGTGATCAGGCCATGGCGGTTGCCATATTTCAGCAGCAGCGCTTCGGCCTGCTGATAGCTGTCATCCGGTTTGCGGCTCGCACCAAGGAAGATACTGTCGTCAGCGGCCATGGGGGGTGATCCTCTTCACTGTGGTGTTTCTGCCATCCGATATAAAGGCCGGATGCCCGGGGGACAATGCCTTGCAGCCGGGACTCATGCATAAGATTGCAAGGCGGCGCTGAAATTGCTGACGTTTTTGTGTCATCTTCCCGTGCCACAACGGGAGCGCCGGCGCCTGAAAAACGTCATGCCGGCTGATCCAGATTGACGCAGTGGCTTGCAAGACGGATGATATCCGCATATTACGTAAACGTAATTCATGACAGACGGGAGATTAGGCTCATGGACGAACTTATCGCGCGCATTACCGCCAATGTCGGCACCGATCCGGAAACGGCAAAGAAGGCCGTTGGCCTCATCCTCGCTTTCCTGCAGAAGGAAGGCCCGGCCAAGGCAACCGACCTGATCAGCAGCATCCCCGGCGCGGATGCGGCCATTGCCGATGCCAATTCCGGCGGCGGCTTCCTGTCCGGCCTGATGCCCGGCGTCATGGGCCTCGGCTCCAAGCTGATGGGCGCTGGCCTCGGCATGAGCGAAATCTCCGGCATTTCCAAGGAAACCATTGCCTTTGCCCGTGAAAAGGCCGGCAGCGACGTGGTGGACGAAGTCGTCAATTCGATCCCGGGCCTCAGCCAGTTCGTCTGAGACGCACTGCGCGGCCGCTCACGACCAGCATGCCAAACGCGCGCCTCCTGGCGCGCGTTTTCGTTTGGCAATTCCCTCGTGGTTCGACAGGCTCACCATGAGGGAGGTGATTTGATTGCAGCCCACAAGCTTCCCTCATGGCGAGCTTGTCGAACCACGCACCGCATATTCCGCTCTTTACCTCACGCAGGCTTTCGCGCCGGGACCGTGACGAGATTGACCAGCACCGCCACGACAACATTGGCAGCCAGCGCCAGCAGCCCGATATAGACCGTGAACGGAGCGCCGCCGAGGCTGATGGCCTGCAGCGGTTTCAGGCCGTTGATCCACACCAGATAGGTGCCGCCGCAGAAGCCGACGAGCCATCCGGCCAGCAGGCCCGGTGCACGGAACCAGTTCGAGTAGAGCCCGAACACCAGCGCCGGAAGTGTCTGCAGGATCCAGATGCCGCCGAGCAGCTGCAGGTCCAATGCAAACTGCGTCGGCAGGAAGGCAATGACCAGCAGCGCGCCGATCTTGATGATCAGCGATGTCACCTTGGCGACCTTCGCCTCCCCCGCATCCGTCACCTGAGGATTGACATAGGCCTTCCAGAAATTGCGGGTGAAGAGGTTGGAGGCGCCGATGCTCATGACCGCAGCGGGAACCAGCGCGCCGATGGCAATGGCGGCGAAGGCAAAACCGGCGAACCAGCTGGGGAACAGGGTCTGGAACAGCGCGGGAACCACCTGGTTCGGGCTGGAGACGTTGAGATGGGCGGCGTGGCCCATGTAGCCCAGCAGGGCAAGCAGACCGAGGAGCAGCGTATAGGCCGGCAGCATCACCGCATTCTTGCGGATGGTGTTGCCACTGTTCGACGCGAAGATGCCGGTCAGCGTATGCGGATACATGAAGGCTGCCAGCGCCGAACCGAGCGCCAGCGTCGCATAGGCCACATACTGGTTGCCGCCGAGCAGCAGATTGCCCGAGCCCTTGGCCTTGAAGGCGGCATCCGCCGAGGCGAATACATTGGCATAGCCGCCGAGTTTCGACGGGATCAGCGCCACCGCGGCGATAACAGCGATATAGATCATGATGTCCTTGACGAAGGCGATCAGCGCGGGCGCGCGCAGACCCGCCGAATAGGTGTAAAGCGCCAGGATGACGAAGGCGACCGCCAGCGGCAGCTCGCCGGTCAAGCCCAGAGCCTGCAGCACGGCAGCCATGCCGACCAGCTGCAGCGCGATATAGGGCATGGTTGCGATGACGCCGGTGAGCGCCACCGCCAGCTCCAGCCCGCGCGAGCCGTACTGTCCGAATACCACGTCGCCGGCAGTCACGTAGCCATTGTCCTTGGCCCGTTTCCACAGGAGCGGCATGACCATGAAGACGAAGGGATAGACGATGATCGTGTAGGGCAGCGCAAAGAAGCCATAGGCGCCGACCGCATAGACCAGCGCCGGAACCGCGATCACCGTATAGGCGGTGTAGAAATCGCCGCCGACGAGAAACCAGGTGATCCATGTGCCGAAATTGCGGCCGCCCAGGCCCCATTCATCGATGTGCGCCATGGTCTTGGGCGCCCGCCAGCGGGAAGCAATGAACCCGAGCACCGTGACAAGGGCGAAAAAGAAGACAAAAACCGAAACGGCAACCGGATCAAGATTAGTCGTCATAGCGCACACTCCGGTAGACGATCCACGTCACGAAAGCCGTCAACGGCACAAAAGCCAGCTGATACCAGTAGAAAAAGGGGAAGCCGAGCAGTTCCGGTTCGCGGGAATTATAGAAGGGAACCCAGAGAAGTCCGATGTAGGGAATCGCAAGTAGCCACAATATGGCCTTTTTTGAACCGTTTTCCATGGATATGTCCTCTCGAAATTAACTTTTGAGGAAAGATGAAACCCGAGGGTTTCATTAATAGGCTCCGCCATTATTTGCGCAAGACGCGATCGGTGCGGGCAGCGCGCGGATATGGTTGCAAACGCGCATTATCAACAATGTTCTTTTCGGCACTGTGGCAATTCGTGATCAACAAGACCCCGATACATAAAGAAATTAGTAACCAAGATTCTTCATGCTCCCAGGCAGTCGGCAATTGACGCCAGACACGCGTGTTCCGTGCCTGATGGTTGGTATTGGCCGTGGCGGACCCCTTCGGGGCAGTCGCAGGTTTGAGTAAGCGTTTGGAAAAAGAGTACGATGGCGTTCGCGACCGATACATTCAGGCAGGCTGGTTCCTTTAACCCTTCGGCCTTTCGCGTGGGCAAACCGCGCGGTGCGCTTGTCAGCACGCTGGCCATCGGCGTCGGCATTGCCGCCACCGTGTGGGTTCTGGCAACCGTGAGCACGACACAGAAAATGGTGGCTTCCCTGGGTGCAAGCCCGGCGGTGCTGCACCATGGCTCCCATGCGCTCGACAGCATCGCGCTTGTCGACCCGAACAATCAGAAGGTCCGCAGGCCAAGCAGCGCCGCACGCGCAGCACTCAATCCCGAATTGCGGCACCGCATTCCCCACGGCACACTGACGGAAGCCAAAAACGCCAATACAGCGGACCGCGTCGTGGTCAGCCATGACGATGCCTTCGCCGAGCCCGCATCCGCACTGGTGATGCTTGAGACATCGCCATTGTCCGAATCCGACGTCACCGCGCTTCTCAACACGCCATCCGGACCGGTCGACGCCGAGGTGCAGAACGCAATCCGCGCCGCAATGGTGAACAGCGCCCTGGCGCTGGCAGCAAATGGCAGATCCGCGCCGGCGCTCGACAGCAGGCCGGTTGGTTCCATACCGCTGCCCGCCAACGCCCCCGACCGGGAAAAGCTGGAGATCGCCGCCGCAGGCGCGGCCCTGGCCACGGCATCGGACAATCCGTTCAACGCCCAGCCTGATCTCGTGGACAAGCGCCGCCACGAACCGGAAATACCGATCCTCGCCAGCTACGCACCCTCTGCAACCGAGAGCAACCCGATGATGGGGCCGCTCGCGCCGGACCTTGAAGTCGCCGTGCCCGTGCCGGAAGATGCGCCGGACAGAAAGACCGCCAGCGTGGCACCGGACGACGCGGCCTCATCCGATGATACGCAGGACACGGTTGACGTTCCCTTGCCCTCGAAGCGGCCGAAACTGGCTGCCGGGACCACTCCTGCAGCCCCCACCGCTCCGGCAAAACAGCGGCCTGACGTGAAGATGGCTTCAATCCGCCCGGATGATGCAGCCATCGAAGCCATGCCCAGATCGAAAAGCCTGTTCGGATCGCTATTCGGCGGCTCGCGCAACGGTGTCGCTGTCTATGACATCTCGGCGCGCACGGTTTACCTGCCCAATGGCGAACGGCTTGAAGCGCATTCTGGCATGGGACACATGCTGGACAATCCCCGCTATACGCGCGAGTCGAACCGCGGGCCGACGCCGCCGCATACCTATAATCTGACCATGCGCGAACAGCTCTTCCACGGCGTCGCGGCGATCCGCCTGACACCGGTCGATGGCCGCAATGCCTTCGGCCGCAACGGCCTGCTCGCCCATACCTACATGCTGGGACCGCGCGGCGATTCGAACGGATGTGTGGTTTTCAAGGATTATCGCCGCTTCCTCAAAGCGTTCCAGCGCGGTGAAGTCTCGCGTCTCGTGGTGGTCGAACACCTGCCCTCGTCGTCGCGCATCGCCACGCGCTAATGTTTTATGCCAAGGCAATAGACATTTGTTGCGACTGGTGTTATTGAGCACACAGCTCAATTCAGGAAAGGAGGGCTGCGCATGAATACGTTCTTCCGGCATCATCGCCAGCGTGGCCCCGTCAACGCCCTGCAGATACGTTTGCAGGGCTGACCGGAAACATCTTCCATACCCATTCCAGGTCTGCCCTTCGTGGTTACGCAGCGTCTGCTCGCTTTTTGAGCGGCCTTGCGTCTCTTCACAACCCACCGAGCCAATACGGTTACCTCACCGTATCGTGCGCCCGACGACAGCAGAAGAGAACTGCGTCGCAGCACATGGCCCGGCAGACCAGAGAATAAAATGGCACTGATCAATGTAAGAAACCTCGGCGTCACCCTTGGGGCCCCGCTTTTCACCAACCTGAGTTTTGTCGTGGGCGCGGGTGACCGGCTCGGCGTCGTTGCCGCCAACGGCCGCGGCAAGTCCACCCTGCTGCGCTGCCTCGCGGGAACGCTCGATTCCACCACCGGCGACATCACCCGCACGCGCGGCCTGCGTATCGGCTATGTCGAGCAGGCCGTACCGGACGCTTTTCTCGGCACCACCTTCTACGACATGGTCCTGCAGGCCTTGTCCGCCGAACAGCAGGAGACCGAAAGCTGGCGCGTCGATGTCGTGCTCGCCTCGCTCGACGTGCCGGATGTCTTGCGCGAGCGCACCGTCGGCCAGCTCAGCGGCGGCTGGCAGCGGCTTGCGCTGATTGCCCGCGTCTGGGTGACCGACCCCGATGTGTTGCTGCTGGACGAGCCGACCAACCATCTCGACCTTGCCAAGATCGCGCAGCTGGAAGACTGGCTGAACAATCTTCCCCGCGATGTACCGGTGGTGATCTGCAGCCACGACCGGGCCTTTCTCGATGCGACGACCAACAGGACCCTGTTCCTGCGGCCGGAGAATTCGCACGCCTTCGCCCTGCCCTACACGCGGGCCCGGGTGGCGCTGGATGAGATCGACGCGGCGGAAGCGCGGCGCTACGAGCGGGACATGAAGGTGGCACAGCAACTGCGCCAGCAGGCGGCCAAGCTCAACAATATCGGCATCAATTCCGGCAGCGACCTACTGGTGGTGAAGACGAAACAGCTGAAGCAGCGGGCGGAAAAGCTGGAGGATGCCGCGCGGCCCGCCCATCAGGAACGGTCAGCCGGGGCGATCCGGCTTGCCAACAGCGGCACGCACGCCAAGGTGCTGGTGACGCTCGACGATGCCTCCGTCGAGACGCCGGATGGTACGCTGCTGTTCAAAACCGGCAGGAAATGGATATGCCAGGGCGACCGGATCGTGCTTCTTGGTGCCAACGGCACGGGCAAGTCACGCCTCGTCGGCATGATCCGGCGCGCCATCACCGATCCACTGAGCTCGCCGGACACCGTCAAGGCGACACCCTCGCTGGTGCTTGGCTATGGCGACCAGGCGCTGGCCGACCTGCCGGACCGCGACACGCCATTCGACACGATCAGCCGGCGGTTCGATATCGGCGACCAGCGCACGCGCACCCTTCTGGCCGGGGCCGGACTTGGCATCGATATCCAGAACAAGCCCAACAGCGTGCTGTCGGGCGGGCAGAAGGCACGGCTGGGCATGCTGGTGCTGCGGCTGGCCAATCCGAACTTCTTTCTGCTGGATGAACCGACCAACCATCTGGATATTGACGGGCAGGAAGCGCTGGAATCCGAACTGATGGCGCATGAGGCCAGCTGCCTGCTGGTCTCGCACGACCGCAGCTTCGTCCGGGCCGTCGGCAACCGGTTCTGGCTGATCGAGAAACGGCGCCTCGTCGAGGTGGAAAGCCCGGAAGCGTTCTTCGCTTCCGCCAGCGGCCATCAAGACTGATGCGATACCGGGCCGTCTCGCCGAGGCGGCCCGGTGCCGGTTCAATGGGCGTGCGCGGCCTGCGCCGTGACGATGGCGTCGGCCTCCTTGCCGTAAAGCTCCTCGAAATGATCGAAGGCCTTGGAAAAGCTGCCGATGCCCTGCGTGGCGGAGCGCAAGGCCCGCCCCAGTTCATCCAGCGAACTGCCGGGGATCATCGCCCGGAAAACGTCCCAGCCCTTGGTGTTGTCGTCCCGGTCAAAACCCAGAACCTGTCCCTTGAAGGCGGATACAATGGGCACGAGATTGCCTGAGTAGACCGATGGTATGTGAATTTCGATGCGGAAGACCGGCTGCATGAGCACGGCCGAGGCTTCCGACAACGCCTGCCGGACACCCATTTTTGCCGCCGCGCGGAAGGCAAATTCCGAACTGTCGACCGAATGGTGCTGGCCATCGGTCAGCATCACGCCGACATCGATGACGGGAAGACCCAAGGGTCCCCGCTCCATCGCTTCGCGCGAGCCCGCTTCCACCGCGGGGATGTAGTTGCGCGGCACCGCCCCGCCCTTGACCGTTTCGCCAAAGGAAAAGCCCTCGCCGCGCCCGTTGGGATGCACGCTCAGTTTCACGTCGGCAAACTGGCCGGCACCACCGGTCTGCTTGCGATGGCGGTAGTGAACATCGGCGGGTTTGGAGATCGTCTCCCGGTAGACCGGACTTGGCATGCGGTCGGTGACATTGACGTGGAAGACCTCCGCCAGGGTTTTGCACAGGTCGCGCAGATGCACCGGCCCCTGCACGCTGACAAGCTGGGCACCGGTGCCCTCTTCCTGCGCCACCTTGAGCCCGCGGTCCGTTTCCACCAGTTTCGCCAAAGTTTCGGAGAGCTTTGTTTCGTCCCGCTCGCTTTCGGGAACGAGAATACGCTCCAGCATGGGTGTGGGCGGTGTCGTCCATTCCGGCGCCGCTATGGCCGCATCCACTGTCAGCAGGGACGGCACCGGCAGATGATCCGACTTGACGGTGCTGAACACATCGCCCGGCGCTGCGGTTCCCGACGCCGTGGGGCGCCCGGTTCCAGGGTCCTGCACAGGGCCAAGACGCCCGCCGCCCAGAAGCGCCCCCTGCTTGAGACCCTCCTTCAGTGCGCGCACCAGCACGGTCTTGCCGATGTTCTGGCGGTGATAGGCATGAAAACTGACGGCTGCCAGTGCGTTTTCCGGCGTGCTGTTGGCCGCGGCAAGGCGCTTGCGCAGGGCATCGACCGGCGGCGCTTCATGGCGCAGGGCTTTCATCAGGCGCAGCATGCCGTTGCTGTGGCTGGCCGCGCCAAGCAGGACCGGAATGATCTTGTTCTCCCGCAACACGCGCGACGAGATGGCAAAGACGGCGTCACTGGGCGGCTCGCGGTCTTCGATCAGCTCTTCCAGCAGCCAGTCGTCGAATTCTGAGAGATGTTCGAGCAGCTCGGCGCGCGCCTCGTGTTCCCGTTCAAGCTCGCTTTCCGGTATGGCGATCAGGGCGGATGTCTGGCCTTCGCGATAACGCCAGGCCCGTTCCGAGATCAGGTCACAGGTGCCGACGATCTTGTCGCCTTCGCGGATCGGAATCTGCCGCAGGACAAGGGAATGGCTGCAATAGCCCTGCAGCGAGGCAATGACATCGCGTATCCGCCCTCGCGGTTCATCGATGCGGTTGACGAAGACGATGCAGGGCGTTCCCGACGCTTCTATGGCCCTGAGGTAGGGGGCGGCGAGCACCGCCTCTTCCGGCACGGGCGAGACGCAAAGGATACAGGCATCGCTGGCAATCAAAGCATCCTGCGCGTGGGCCAGGGCTTCATTGCCGCCCGGCGTGTCCAGCGCGCACCATGCCTCGTTTCCGAAAGTGAATTCCGTCAGATTAAGCCCATAGGGCGAGACCGACTTCTTTGGCGCGCCCTCCAGCGCGCCGAGTTTTTCCACGAGCGTGGATTTTCCGGTCTGCGAGGGCCCAAGTACCGTAAAGCAGCGCATTCGCGTCCTCCCCTGCTACGATCATAGTCTCGCCTGACAGGATGCCTCAACACGGCCAAAAGCGCCAGAGTGCGGTTGTTTTTCTTGGTTTGGCAGCGCTTTTCCAGCCATGCAAACGAAAACAGGCCGGACTTTCGTCCGACCTGTCTCATTCCGGTCTGTCATCGCGGACCGCCATGACGGCGGTCCCGCTGGCGACGCTTTAAGCGGCGCTCAGCTGATCCGCTGACATTTTGCCCGACTTCTTGTCGCGCACCAGTTCGTAATTGATTTTCTGGCCGTCGTTGAGATCACGCAGACCTGCGCGTTCAACTGCAGAGATGTGTACGAATACATCTGCACCGCCATCTTCAGGCTGAATGAAGCCGAAGCCCTTTGTAGAATTAAACCATTTAACTGTGCCTGTGGCCATAATGAACCTCCGTAGGGCAGATGTATCGAGTGTCGCGCATAGCGCACGACGCACCCTTGTAGCGATTTTTTATAGAAGCCGTAAAGCCCATATGCGTGAAAGTGTTAACGTGTCTTGCAACTGTTTTACTACAATGGCGCGCCGCGGCCAGTTTCCCCGGCCGGATGGCCTTGCACTTGCGGCGCGTCCGCGCCATGAGTGGGCGCAGTGTTTCGGGCGTCGGACAGACATATGCAGGGTAAGAAAATAGCGATTATCGGCGGCGGCCCCGCCGGGCTCATGGCGGCGGAAATGCTGTCCGGCACCGGGCACGCCGTGACCGTCTACGACGCCATGCCGACCGTCAGCCGCAAATTCCTGCTGGCGGGAAAATCCGGCCTCAACATCACCCATTCGGAAGATTATGACCGCTTCGTCACCCGTTACGGCGCCGCATCGGCGCGGTTGCGCCCGGCACTGGACGGGTTCACACCGGCCGATGTGCAGCGCTGGGCGGCAGATCTTGGCACGGAAACATTCACCGGATCATCCGGCCGGGTATTCCCGACGGCGATGAAAGCCTCGCCGCTGCTGCGGGCCTGGCTGCGGCGGCTCGAGGCGCGCGGCGTCCGTATTCTGACCCGGCATCGCTGGACGGGCTTTGCCGAGAACGGCTTCGCCTTCGACACGCCCGAAGGCCCAAAAACCATCGATTGCGATGCCGCCCTGCTGGCACTCGGCGGTGCAAGCTGGCCCCGCCTCGGTTCCGATGGCGGATGGACGGCCTGGCTGAGCGGGAAAGGTGTTGAGATCACCGCGTTTCGCCCGGCCAATTGCGGTTTTGACGTCGCATGGGACGATGGGTTCACGCAGCGGTTTGCCGGCCAGCCGGTAAAATCCGTCACGGCGACGTCGGATGCCGGTACATTTCCCGGCGAGTTCGTCATCACCCGGAACGGGATCGAAGGCAGTCTGGTCTATACCCATGCGGCCAGTCTGCGCGACCGGCTTCAAAGCGAAGGCAGGGCCGCCCTTATGCTCGACCTTGCGCCGGGCCGGAGCGTGGAAAGGCTGGCAAGGGACCTGGCACGGCAGGACAGCAAGGCCAGTTTCGCCAATCGCCTGCGCAAGGGCGCCGGCATCGACGGCGTGAAGATCGCCCTGCTGCGCGCATTCGCACCTCCCGCGGCTCTCGCCGATCCGGAAAAGCTGGCGCGGCAGATCAAGGCCACGCCGCTGGCGGTCTTGCGCCCGCGCCCCATCGCCGAAGCCATTTCCTCGGCGGGCGGCATTCGTCTGGACGCCATCGATGAGGGATACATGCTCAAGGCGCTGCCGGGCGTTTTCGCCGCCGGGGAGATGCTGGACTGGGAGGCACCGACCGGCGGTTACCTCCTGACCGCCTGCTTTGCCACCGGCCGCGCCGCAGCACGGGGCATGGAAGCCTGGTTGAGCCGGTAGGCAATCTGGCCCGTCCACATGGCAAGCGCCAGCTCTGCCAGGCCACACGCCAGGATCAACAGCAAAAGCCCGTTCTTGCCCGCATGAACCAGCATCCAGCCGCCGACCGACGGAAAGCCGAATACCCCGACAAAATAGGACAGGACGAACCATGTCAGTGCGGCAGGGCGATGGTCGGCGGGCGAGTCGTTGACCGCCTGCGTCTGGATGATCGAGTAGACGAGCCCATAGCCGATCCCGAGCAGCAGCGCGGCCAGCACGTGAAACATGGCACCCGCCGGAACGGCAAACATGGCAATGATGCCAAGAACCATGATGAACAGGAGGACTTGCGCACTGATTTCCTTGGGTGCCCGGTTGACGAGTGGTGCCAGCAGCCAGCGCGACAGGACAACCGTAACCGCATAAATGGCAAAGAACGTGGTTGCCCGTGCCGCGGTACCGGCGACCAGCGCGGTCTGGAATGTCAGGATGCCGGAGAAGACGCAGGCGCCAAGGGCAACCATGACAATGGGATAGATCGCCGCCGTGCGGCTGATGGCAGGAAAATCGCGCAGCCACCGGCGTGAACCGCTGGCCGGGTGCAATGCCACAGCCACCCGCTGGAAGGCCGCAAGCAGGACCGCGGCAGCAAGGGCAATGCCGCCGACAATCAGGAACGTCGTGACTGTCGCAAAATGCAGCGTGCGAATGGCAAAATCCGCCAGAATCGGACTGCCGCCGATGCCGGCCATCTGGAACGCGCCGAACCGGGTGAACCAGAGTGCGCGATCCGCATCATCCGTTCTTTCAATGACCGCCATGGGCGCCGCGAGATAGAAAGTGCCCCAGCCCAGGCCGATGAGAAACCCGCCAACCGCGATCAGCGGCGTGATGGACGTCAGCATCGCAAGGAGAACAAAACCCGCCGCGACGCTCAAGGCGCCGCAGGCCGCCAGATTTGCCGCACCGGCCCGGCCGGAAAACCAGCCGACAAGCGGCACGCCGACGAAGGTACCGGCCATGGCCGCCGCCAGCGCCAGGCCCGTATCGACTTCATTGCCGCCGAGCGTGTGGAAATAATCGTTGAGCAGGAAGGTGGCGCCATAACCGGCGGAGGTCAGCAAGGTGCCGAGGAACAGAAAAATCGCAGTGGTGAAGCGCATGGTCTTGACTCGCACGAGGAGGAATAAGTGGCTTCATAAAATCTGCAATCCTGTATAAAATACAGGTCCACTTCACGCCGCCCGCGTGGACCACTTGGGAGAGGAAATGGCCGTTCCACGCAAAATGCGCCGGCGTGAAAGTCCCGTGCATTCGTTCCAGCCGTTCATTGACAGGGACGTCGCCTCGCCCGTGGCGCGCCAACTCTACCTGTCGCTGCGCAAGGCAATTCTGACCGGCCAGATCCATCCCGCGTCGCGCCTGCCGTCGACGCGCCTTGCCGGCATGGAATGGGGGCTTTCGCGCGGCGTGGTTGCGGAGGCCTATGATATCCTCATCACCGAGGGGTATGCGCGCGGTGTGCACGGTGCGGGCACATTCGTTGCGGCCAGCATTCCTGCCCGGCAGCAGCCGCCGAAAACACCCCAGACGGAGAAACCGGCGGAGCGCACCATTTCCGCAGCCGCCCGCCGCGCCCTCGCCAGTGCCGGCAGCTTCGATACCAGCACGCAGGTGCCGTTCGTCACCGGCCGCGTGGTGCACGACGAACGGACGAGCGCGCTGCTGCGCAGGCTTTCGGCCCGTCATCTGAATTTCAGCCGCGACCATTACCGCCATGTGCAGGGCCAGGAGGAGCTGCGCGAAGCCATCGTGGCCTACCTCACCGCTTCGCGCAGCGTCCGTTGCGACGCCAGCCAGATCTTCATCACCTCAGGCACACAACAGGCCATCGATCTGGTGGCCCGGACCTTGGTCACGCCGGGTGACCGGATTTTGATGGAAGACCCCTGTTATCCCGGTGCCCGCCACGCATTCGCGCTGCACGGCGCCGAGCTTGTCGGCGTTGAAGTCGATGACAATGGCTTGCAGACGGCGCTGCTGCCTCCGCTATCCGGCCAGGTGCGTGCAGTCTATGTGACGCCGTCACATCAATATCCGGCAGGCGCAGCCATGTCGCTGTCGCGCCGCCTTGCGCTGCTCAATTGGGCGCGCGACAATCACAGCTGGATCATCGAGGACGATTACGACAGCGAGTTCCGCTATGATGGCAGGCCGCTGGCTTCGCTCCAGGGGCTGGATGAAAACGAACGCGTCATCTACCTCGGCACGTTCAGCAAGGCGCTTCTTCCGAGTTTCCGTGTCGGCTACGCCGTTGTGCCGCATGATCTCGTGCCGGCGTTTGCAGCCATACGTCCATTCTTGGACCGCTTCCCGCCCCCGTTCCAGCAGAGCGTTCTGGCGGATTTCCTGGCGGAGGGCTATTTTTCCAGCCATCTGCGGCGGCTGCGGGAGAGCTACCGCAAATCGCGCGACCTGCTGGTTGCACTGCTGCAGGAGCAGGTTGCCGATCACCTGACGGTCGCGGTCCCGCACCAGGGCATTCATCTTGTCGGCCGCAGCACCGGAACGTGGCAGGCAGATCGAGTAGTTGCGGCGGCCTGTGCCGCTCGAGGGGTCAAGGTGATGCCGGTTTCGCCCATGCATATCTCAGCAATGCCGCGCCAGGGTCTGCTCCTGGGTTTTTCGGCGCTGACATCCGGTGAGGCGGAACCTGCCACGGCGCGCCTGCGGGCGGCACTCGATGAAGTGGCTACCTGTTGACAACAAGCATCTTCATCCGCATGCGCCGGCGCAATCGCCGCATGGCGGCCTGAAAATGGGCGTGGGCCATTTCACTGCACCCCTGCGCCCGGACACATATCTTGTTCCTGTGGTTTTGCGGATCGACGTAAGTAATCCTGGCACGCACAACCATACTATCCTCACATTGTCTCATGACATTGTATGAGAGATGCTGGTTATGCGCTTTTCCGGTTATTTTTAGAATAGCTCTATTGTGAGTAACGTTAACAGCGCCGGTGCAGGCAATACTGCCTCTATAGACCCAAGAGATGGGAGGAGGCTCGACAACAGCTAATTTCGAAGGACTGGCAGCCGTCGAGCCCCATGCTGGCCCCACGACAAACCAGCGCCGCCATGGTGATCCCCGGCGCGGCGCGGGTCAAATTACAAATCGGCAATGAAACCTGTCGGGTTAGATAAACAGCTTGAACGCAACCGGTATCGCAACGCCAACCATGAAGATTGCCAGAGCACAGGTGCGGCAGACGAAATCGGTCCAGATGCTGTCGTTGTCATTGTCGCTTATCATCGGATCAGCCTTCACATCCAACATGGAATATACGCCCTCCAAGGCTTCAAGAATAAGCCTGCATGCTTAACGACCTGTAAATGTGGTGCGGCGGCTGGAGAAAACGTGCCTGCCGGCCACTGCCCGAACCGGCAGTGGCCAGATGATGGAAGACAAAACAGAGAGATTGTGAGGCTCGACACCGGCCATTGCATGTCACTACCATGGAGAGCACCGAGCCTCTGCCAACAGTCGTTCCATATGCGGCCTGGGCACTTTCGTCTTTGGGGGACCAGTTCGACAGATCGCATACTCACCATCAGCATGCTTACATTTATTGAACGGAACAGGGTGTCAATGGAATAGGTAAATGTACCCAGAAATGTCCGTGAGCCAGGTGCGCGCCGTCACCTCAAACGACGCCCGGCACTATGTCCGGTTGATCGATACGCCACCATCGACCAGCATGGCCGTGCCCGTGGTGAAGCTGGAGGCATCCGAGGCAAGATAGAGCACGGAACGGGCTATTTCCGCTGGTTTTGCCAGCCGCTTGAGCGCATGCATCCCTTCGACAAAGGCACGCTTTTCCGGCGTGTCGATCCAGGCTTCCGCCATAGCCGTATCGGTACCGCCCGGCAGCAGTGCATTGACGCGAATACCCTGCGGCCCGAATTCCACCGCCAGCGTCTGCACCAACCCGATAAGCCCCGCCTTGCTGGCCGCATAGGCGGCCGTGCCGGGCATGCCGGCGGTATATCCGACAAAGGTCGATGTGAAGATCAGCGACCCGCCGCCCCGCCTCTGCATGGCGGGCAACTGATATTTTGCCGCCAGGAAAGCCGATGTCAGATTGATGTCGATGGTCTCCTGCCAGCCGCCAAGTGAAACATCCGGCGTCGGGCCCATTTCGCCATTGGTCGCGGCATTGTTGAAGGCGATGTCCAATCCGCCGAATTTTTCTTCGGCCAGCTCCACCAGCACCCTGGCATAGGCGGCATCGCCGACACTGCCCGCGAGCGCCACGGCCTCACCGCCCTCGCCGGCAATCTCCGCCACCAGTTTGTCCAGTTCATTCCCGCGCCGTGCGGCAACGACCACACGGGCGCCTTCCCGCGCCAACAGCTTGGCCGTTTCGTAGCCGATGCCGGAGCTGGCACCGGTGACAATGGCGGTTTTTCCATTCAAACTATGCATATCATCGCCTCTTGGATCTCAACAAAGCCGGCATGACGACCACACCAGCGCGGCCATCAATGGCTTTCGCGCCCGCACCGCGCCACCCGAAACCTGCAGGCTCCGCCCCCTCGCCTTGACGGCTCATGACTTCACTCCCATAATTGTGCCATGCAACCAGACACTCCCCGGCTTCGACTGCGCCAATGGCGTGCGAAAGATCGTGCGCCGAAGGCCGGAGAATCCCCATGAGCAACGAACAGACCTGCCATGTCGCCGTCAGCCAGAAGAATGATACAAGCTGGTATTATGTTCTGGTGATCGATGGTGACGCCGGCCCGCAGATCGGCCCCTACAGAACCGAGCAGGAAGCCCGCAGCGCCGGCGAAAAGGAACTTGCCGATCTCGATCTCGGCGCGGAAGAATGATCGCGGAGCAGTGACGCGCCCGCCAACAGCAAGGATTCCCATGTCAGATCCCCATGCGAGCAAACCGGAGACAGGGACGCCGGGTGTTTGGGACGACAGCCGGTCGCACAACTGGATCGTCCTGCAGGATGCACTGGAACGGATGCTCGGCCCGATCGGCGATGCGGCGATCAAGGCGCTCGCACCGCGGCAGGGCGAAGCCTTCCTGGATGTGGGCTGCGGCTGCGGCCGCACATCGCTGGCGCTGGCCCGTGCCGCCGGGCCGGATGGCAGCGTCACGGGCGCCGACCTCTCCCCGTCGATGCTGGCCACGGGCCGCGCCGAGGCGGCCGCCGAACGCCTCGGCAATGTGCGTTTCATCGAGGCCAATGCGCAAACCCACGACTTCGGCCCGGCCCGGTTCGACGGCTTGTTCTCGCGCTTCGGCGTGATGTTCTTTGACGATCCCGTCGCGGCTTTTGCCAATCTGGCCAAGGCGCTGAAACCGGGCGGGCGGCTTGCCTTCGCCTGCTGGCGCGACCGGCGTGAGGTGGAATGGTTCGAAATGCCGATCCGGGCTGCAAGCCGGCACCTTCCCGCCCCCGATCTGCCGGGCCAGGGGCCGGGCGCATTTTCGCTGGCAAGGCCGGAGCGTATTCGCTCTGTCCTGACAGCGGCCGGTTTTTCGGACATCGGTGTCGCGCCGCTTGATCTGACGACCGGCGGCGGCGACATCGACGAAGCGCTGAGCATCCTCAAGATCGGCTTTGTCGGCGAGCATATCAGGCAGTTTCCCGATGGGGCAGAGGCCGCCTGGGAGGCCATCCGGCGCGAACTTGCCGCCTATGCGACACCGGACGGCGTCTTCATCGGCACAGGCACATGGATCGTAACGGCGCGGCGGGCATAAGTTTTTGACATTCCTGCCGCTTTGGGCAAATTTCCTCTCCCCGCGATTCGACAAGCAGGCCACCGCCTGATTCCTCAACATCGCTGCCAAGGGCACGGCCCGCCGGCAGATAGAGAAGGCTGATCCCATCCATGAAAAAGCCAACGCTGCTGTTCGCCATTCTTGCCGTGTCCCTGCAATCCGCAGCTGCCATGGACACGAGAATGGAAACCGGCCTCGAGAAACTCGATCCGCAGACCCGGCTCGAACAGCGCTGCGATGTGGAGGCGATGGAGCGCATCCGCAAGGACCAGAACGGCTACAATCCCGACAAGGTGCTGGCCTACGCCTTTGCCGATCCGAAAGTCGACCAGCACGCGATCAAATCGCGCGGCGCGGCCTTTCGCAGCCGGGGCGAATGGTATCACCTGGCATTCAAATGCGCGACGAATGACGACAATATGGAAATCGTCGCTTTCAAATACCGCATCGGTGAAAAAATCCCCAGGAACGAATGGGGTCAGCACTATCTGGTGCCCTGACCGCATCTTCGGGCAGCAGCGTGCCGGGCGCGTCCGCCGCAAAACGGGCAAATAAGTTACCTCGGCCCATAATTTTGCAATGCTGTGGCAATGGTACACGCCGATTGCTGTTGCGGACCGATGCTTCTCGCCACTCCCATCGCATCGGTTCCGGAGAACCACCATGCGACGTTTCTGCCATGCCCTGCTCTCGGCCACTCTCGTGATGAGCCTTGCTCCCGCCATGGCGGCCCAGCCGCCGGCCCTTTTCGTCCAGTACGACACGGACCCATGCACCGATGGCCGCTACAGCGACGGCAAACCGCGCAGCTGCCGTGAACTCCTGCGCATGCTCGAGCGCCGTGACCGCTACCGGGAACGGCGGGAGCGCTACGACCCCTGCACCGACGGCCGGATCAGCGATGGTCGCCCGCGCAGCTGCCGCGAGATCAGGCGCTGGCTGCGTGAACAGGACGACGAGGACGACTGGCGGCCGGGCAAACAGTGGAAATAGATTTTGCAGCGCGGAACAAACGGCGCGATCCGCCGTTTGAATGATCGAGAATGTTCACAACGGAGGGTATTGATATGGGAACTGCAGGCGTGGGCTGGATTGCAGCCATCATTATCGGCGGACTGGCCGGCTGGCTGGCCGAGATGTTCATGAAGAGCGACACAGGCATCGTCATGAATATCATTCTGGGTATCGTCGGCGCGGTTCTTGCCAATGCCATTCTATCGGTGTTCGGCATCGTTCTGACCGGCTGGATCGGCTATCTCATCGCCGGATTCATCGGTGCCTGCATTCTGGTCGGTGTCGGGCGAGCCATCCGCCGCTGACATCCGCTGCCCGGCCGGTTGCGTGTGACCGGGCAGTTTTGACGATTTCAGCCGTTTGCCGAAGCGATAACCCGGCAAATGGCGGTTTTCGTTGTGCCTTCGGGTGTCGGCCTGTCGAGGCCCGTGCGTGCCAATGCTTGCCACAATCTTGGGTAGCAAACAATCCACCTGTGAGGCGTTGAAACGGCCGGGACGGATCAGACAAACAGCCTCGGTTCGCCCATTTTGAACCACGCCTTGGCGATCTTGCCATTATTGATTTCATAGATGGCAAGGACATCCACCTCGCCCGGCCCCTCGGGAAAGGTGCGCGTGACCGTTTCCTGGTCAATCACCATCGTTCCGACCGCCATGCGTTTCAGCAGCTTGCCCTGCAGATCGGGTTCCTGGAAGCGCACGATATGCCGCGCGCGGATTTCCGCCGCACCATTGGCCAGCAACTGATCGGGAAATGCGTAGTATTGGCAGTCATCGGCCCAGAACCGCATGAATGCATCGATATCGCGCGCATTGTAGGCTTCGAGCTGCCCCTGAACGGGGCGCGTCGCGTCGCTGGTGTCCACGTTTGCATTCATGTCGGGCATTTCCTTGCGCCTGGCTGTTTCTCCCGTGCGATACGGGCATGGGGTCGTAGCAAATCCGGCCCGGTGCAGGAAGACGCGAAAGGGAATTTTAAAGCGCTTGATGACAGCCGTTCGCGCTTGCGCGATGCCGGGAAAAGCCCCATGAGATCAATGCCAAGATGATCGTTGCAAAATCGTCCAGAAGGGGTGCGGCAGTATCGCGATCCATCCCGACAGGTTTGACCGGAGGGCCCGCATGCAATACCGCTTACTTTATCTCCTGCCCGCCAGCTTTTTCATTCTCGCCGCCCAAGGCGGCCAATCATGGGCCGATGGTGACACCTATACAGCCTACAGCAACACGGCCCAAAGCATCACCGGCGATATAGAAATGGACGATTTCAGCATTACCTTTGCCAATGGCGAGGCGCTGGCTTTTTCGTCGTTGCTCGGCGACCACTTCATTGTCGACGGAAAGAGTGTCAACGCATCGGTCTACAAGGTCGAAACCCCTGCGGATCCCGAACTCGAAAACGGCAACAGGCTGTGCGGCTCCGGCGATGTTTCCTATGTCGCCACCTGGGGCGCTGGCGAAGGACTGACGGAGGTTGCCGTGTTCACCGGCGACAAGGCGCCGGCCAGCAACAGCGATATGTGCGCATCCTATATTTATCAGGATTAGCAGACGTTCTTGCTTTCGCCGGAACAACGCGATTGATTGACCCGGTGAAAACATGCAGGGGACAGTCATGAGTTTGTTGGCCTGGACCGATGAGCGCTGGTACACGCTTCGCAGCGGCTATCGTGATCTCTACAACCCGTCCGATGCGCTTCAGGCACTCGAACAGGGGGATTTCACCCTCGCCTGGGACGAACTGTGGGAAAACCTGCACCATCACGGGGATGTGGACACGGCTGCCTATGCCGCCGTCCCGGAAATCGTGCGGATCGCCTGGCAGCTCAAGCTCAGGGATTGGAACGCCTTTGCCCTTGTCGCCACCATCGAAGCCGCCCGCCTGAACAATGACCGCAATCCCCCGATCCCGGAATGGCTGATGGACGCCTATGAACGGGCGTGGGTCGATATGGCCACCCTTGCATTGCACATCTATCCGAAAGCCGAAGACCCGGCCCTGGTGACAAGTCTCCTGTCAGTCCTGGCCTTTGCCAAGGGAAACAGGACCATTGGCATCTTTGCGATGGATCTGACCGAGGACGAACAGAGCACTCTGCCCGGGTGGCAAGCCAGCGATTCGCCCTAGGATTGCAACAGTGTCTTCCCGGCGCCGCCGAACCTAAAATTTTTGTCATGTGGGAACCGGGCGCAAAGCCAATGTATTGTTGTCGTGTCAACAGCTCAGAGGTTCAACATGAAAAGCCTGATACTTGCCACAGCGATTGCCGTTACATCCCTGATGGCGTTCAACGCGCCGTCCGAAGCGGCCCCGCTCTCCGTACCGCTGGTCCAGACCACCAGCCCTTCCGGCACGACGGGCAGCGTTGTCCAGAACGTCGATTACCGGCCGGGCTACCGGCGTCACTATCGCCGGTGGAATCGCCACTGTTTCGTCCGGACGGAACGGCACCGTGTGCATGGCCGAATCATCGTCAGAAAGGTCCGCGTCTGCCGCTGATTTCCATCTGAACCAAAACCCGGCAAGGCCGTCCTGCCGGGTTTTTTCTTGTCTGCATCGCCCATTCGGCACGCGCCGGCGGACCGAATTTGACCTGCGACCCGATTGCTGCCAAAAAACTGTTCCACAGTCACATCGACGTCACAATGGAGATGCCTGATGAGACACAAATGCCTTGTGATCGGCGTGCTTGTTCTTATGTTTGCCCTTCTGGGAGCCCTTGCGCTGTTCTCAAAGAAACAAGCCGGGCCCGGCCAGATACCGCCCCATTCCCTGCAGGATCCCCTTCGCGCTCCCTGAGATCATCGTGTTCATGGCAAGCATCCGTCTGAAATGGCTGGGATATTTCATACTGGCTGCAGCATTGCCGCTGGCGCTTCTGGCGGGCGGACTACCCGTCAACGAATACAAGGCGCAGGGCATCGACGGCGTGGATTGCGACGGTCCGCTTCAGGTGCTTTTCTATGCCGTGCCGGCCCTGCTGGTGTATGGCACCGGCCTTGCGCTGCATGCCAGAACGCTGCGAAAGCCGTTCAGTCTGGCCGTCGCGCTGATGTGCGCCGCCCTGTGCCTGTTCGCCGGACTGAATGCGGCAGCGGCACTGCGCGAGCAACGGCAGCAGGACCGCACGGCGGAAACCTGCAGCCCCGGACTGTGACAACAGGTCAAGCCACTTGCATTCCCGCCGCGGGCAGGATTGGATCGGCAACGAAAACTGCACCATCAATCGGGAATATGACAATTGGCCTTCCAGTGCGATCTGCCCGCAATACCGACCGTTCAGCAAGACGATGATGCCGTGCGCATAACCCGCTGGGATTTTCAGCCGGGCGCCGTCACGGGCTGGCATGAGCATGGATGGCCCTATTTCGTCGTCATGCTGGTGGATGGAACCCTGCGCATTCACAACGGAACCGATATCACAGACGTGCCGCTGGCCGCCGGCCAGTCCTATCAGCGGCCGTCCGGCATCAAGCACGATGTCATGAACGGTTCCCCGCATGCGATTGCCTTTGTCGAGATCGAGATCAAGAAGCCGGAAGCGCTCATCGCGTAGCCCTGAATTTTCCGGATTTTGGCCCCCTTCCGGGGAAGAAATAGGGCGATAGCCAGCCTGCCTGCCATGGGGTACCGGTATCCCCTGACCGCGCGCGCGATTAACAGGTTATCCACAGCGCCGGTTTTTCGCCGCTTGGCATTGCTGCCGTTTGCCGTAAAATCGGTGCTCGCAAGTCAATGAGCACCAGGAGCAGACCGTGATCGATCCATCTGATGTCAATCGCGACGCAGAAACAATCGTACTCACCCTCGACAACAATCTGGCTTCGACAGAGCACAAATATCCAAGTGTCGATCAGGCGTGCATGGCCATTCCCCAGCTTCGGGACGTGTCGAGAATTTACATCAACGGCGATACGCCCATCGAGGCGACCGAGTTCGTGCAGCTGTGCGCCGTACTCGACAAGGGATCGGCCATCCGATCCTGACCGGCCGCAGCCCGCTTGATGAGCTTCAATCGGGCGGATAGGTTGCTGCGCATGATCACAGACCGCACCGCACCCGCCATCGACGACATCGTCACCCCCCGCCTCACCCTTCGGCTCATGCCCGCCGATGCGGTCACCGCCTGCCTGGCTGGTGATCTCGCCCACGCCAGCCGCATGACCGGAACATCCATACCGCACGAATTGCTTGAGGACCCCGGTGCTCTTGAAGCTGGCAAGATGCGTCTGGACGAAGACCCGGATTATCTGCCGTGGTCCGTGCGTGCGATCATATTGACCGCGGAACGGCGCATGATCGGGCACATCCGGTTTCACACCCGGCCCGATCCCGATTATCTGCAGTCCCATGCGCGCAATGCCGTCGAATTCGGCTATCTCGTCTTCAGAAATGACAGGGGCCACGGCTACGCTTCCGAAGCGGCCAAAGCCGTCATGGAGTGGGCGCGCGATGTCCATGGCGTCCAGCATTTTGCCGCCTCCGTATCGCCGGACAACCCGCCCTCCCTTCGCATCGTACAGCGCCTGGGCTTTGCCAAGGTCGGCGAGGAAATGGATGAGATTGACGGGATCGAATATGTTTTCCTGCGCGCGGCGCGTTGATTTTCACGCAGTGGCCTTACGCCGACTTTCTGTAGACAACACAATAGATTACCGGAACAGCTGAATTGTGACTGTTCATCCGGCTTGGCCGTATAAAATCTACTGGAACAGAAGAAGAATTTAAGGAACCATTCACGGCTGAACTTGTTTGAGTAAACAAGTACGATGTTCGGGAGTACATCCGATGTCTATCAAGTCTCTTATCGTCGCAGCCGTGATCGGCTTTTCGGGCCTGGCGCTGTCCGGGTGCGTCGAAGGCACCTATTACCAGGGATATAGCGGCTATGGCGGTTATTATGGCGGCTATGGCGGCTACTATGATTCGGTCTATTTTGGCGGTCCGCGCTATGGACGCAGCTATTACGGGCGCAACTACTACGGGCGGAACTATTACCGCCGCGATTATGGCAGGCGCCACTGGGACTACCGCGGGAATCGTCCGGGTTGGAATGGGCGTTCCGGAATGGCACGGTCAGACGGCCACCGGGTCTTCATTCCCCGCTACCGGACCAGCAATGACGGCGGTCCCGGCCGGTCACATCAATAACCGGATCGAGGCTGCTGCCGGCCTCGTCGATCCTGCGGAAAGCAGGGATTTACCGGTCCGTCACGTCGACGGTGCCGACAGCTGGACCATCTTGACCAGCTGAATCGGGTTTTCCGGGCCCAATATCTCAGGGCCACATGTTTTGTTTTATTGCGAAGCAGCATAACACCCCCTAAAGTTGGCAGGAAATATCGGGCCTGACGCAAATTGCGTTTTTGCGTGCCGAAAACCAACAGTAACGCCGGTTTCCGGCCGAAATGATCTCATTCGGCGGAAAGCCGGTTTGATTCGACCGGGAGTGAGCATGGACGCGTCTATCCTAAAGGACACGGCGTTTGCCGCGGCAAACCGCGAGGGCTGGGTCAAACTGGCGCAAAAGGCCCTGAAGGGTGCGGATTTCCATGAGGCCCTCGTCTCGCGGACCGACGACAATATTCCCATCGAGCCGCTGTATGAACGCCGCAAGAATGCCAAACTGACCCCGCGCCGCAATCCGGCGCAGCCATGGCATATCGTCCAGCGCATCGACGATCCGGACCCGGTTCGCGCCAACAGGCAGCTTCTGGAAGATCTGGAAAACGGCGCGACCGGTATTTCGCTGGTTTTCGAAGGCGCGCCCAATGCGTTTGGCTACGGTTTGCCGTCAACGCGCGAGGCGGTCGATCAGGTGCTGCGCGGCGTGCATCTGGAGATGATCCACCTGCGCATGGACGTGCATCCGAAAAGCCGTGCCTGTGCCGACTGGTTCGTCGATTACATGCGCCCGCGCAACATCAACCCGAAGACACTGAGCTTCTCCCTGGGGATCGATCCAGCGGCAACGCTGGCCGGAACCGGCCGCCTGCGCATGACGCTGGCGGCGCTCAAGGCGTCCCTGCCGCAGTCGCTGGCCGGCTTCTTCTCCACCGACCTGCCGGGGATCGTGCTGGAAGCCGATGGCCGCGTCTACCACAATGCCGGTGCAACGGAGGCGCAGGAGCTGGGCGCCATGCTGTCCATCGCATCGGGCCATTTCCGCCTGTTCGAGGAAGCGCGCCAGCCGATTGTCTACGCCGCCCCGCATATCGGTTTTTCCATCGCCGTCGATCAGGATCAGTTCCTGTCCATCGCCAAGCTGCGGGCGTTGCGCCGCCTCTGGGCTCGTCTGCAGGAGGCCTGCGGCATTCCCCCGTCTGCCGCAACCATCCATGCGGAAACCTCCATGCGGATGATGACGAAAAAGGACTGCGAGACCAATACGCTGCGCACCACGATTGCGGCTTTTGCGGCGGCAGTGGGCGGTGCCGACAGCCTCGCCGTCCTGCCGCACACCATCACCCACGGCCTGCCCGACCCGTTTGCCCGGCGGCTTGCCCGCAACACCCAGCTGGTGCTTGCCGACGAGAGCAACCTTGCCTTCGTCGCCGATCCGGGAGCCGGTTCGGGTGCGATCGAGGCATTGACCGACGCCCTGTGCGAGGCTGCATGGAAGGAATTCCAGATGCTGGAAAAGGAAGGCGGCATCCTGCAAAGCCTGGTCGAAGACCGCTTCCAGCAGCGCGTCATCGCGGCGCGGGCGGCGCGCAACGAAGAATACCGGTCCGGCACGCGTGCAATCATCGGAACGACACTTTTCCCTGTGAAGGAGGAGCGGCCAGTGACCGTGCTTGATGCCCCCCATATGCCGCTGCCGACGGATGGTGTGGTTCACTGCGAGCCGCTGACCTTCCCGCGCATCGATGAAACATTGCAGGCTTCCGCAGAATGAGAGTTCCTGACTTTACCCAGATCGACTGGCAAGAGCCCAAAGCGTCTGCCCGCAAGCCCGAAGCAGCGGTGTGGAAAACCCCGGAAGGTATCCGCGTCAAGCGTGCCTATGGCGATGCGGCGCTGAAGGGCCTGTCCCACCTCGACACGTTTCCGGGATCGGCCCCGTTCATCCGCGGGCCCTACCCCACAATGTATGTCCAGCAGCCCTGGACGATCCGGCAGTATGCGGGATTTTCGACCGCCGAAGAATCCAACGCGTTTTACCGGCGCAATCTGGCGGCCGGCCAAAAGGGCCTTTCCGTCGCCTTCGATCTTGCCACGCACCGCGGCTATGACAGCGATCATCCGCGCGTGGCCGGTGACGTCGGCATGGCGGGCGTGGCCATCGATTCCATTCTCGACATGCAGCAATTGTTCGACGGTATTCCCCTCGGCGAAATGACCGTGTCGATGACCATGAACGGCGCGGTCCTGCCGATTCTGGCGCTTTATATCGTTGCCGCCGAAGAACAGGGCGTCGACCAGAAACTGCTCGCCGGAACCATTCAGAACGACATTCTGAAAGAGTTCATGGTGCGCAACACCTACATCTACCCGCCGCAGCCTTCGATGCGGATCATTTCGGACATTTTCTCCTATACCTCGCAGAATATGCCGAAATTCAACTCGATCTCGATTTCCGGCTATCACATGCAGGAAGCGGGAGCGACCGCCGATCTCGAGCTTGCCTACACCATTGCCGACGGCATCGAATATGTCCGGGCCGGTGTCGCCGCCGGGCTCGACATCGACACCTTCGCGCCGCGTCTGTCGTTCTTCTGGGCCATCGGCATGAATTTCTTCATGGAAGTCGCCAAGATGCGCGCCGCGCGCCTGCTCTGGGCGGTGCTGCTGAAGAAGAACTTCAACCCGAAAGACGAACGCTCGCTCTCCCTGCGCACCCATTCGCAGACCTCCGGCTGGTCGCTGACCGCGCAGGACCCCTACAACAACATCATGCGCACCATGATCGAGGCGATGGCGTCCACCCAGGGACACACTCAGTCGCTGCACACCAACTCCTTTGACGAGGCGCTGGCGCTGCCGACCGACCATTCGGCCCGCATCGCCCGCAACACCCAGCTGATCCTGCAAAAGGAATCCGGCACAACGCGCATCATCGATCCATGGGGCGGCTCGGCCTATGTGGAGCGCCTGACCCACGATCTGGCGACGCGGGCGCTCGCCCATATCGAGGAAATCGAGACGCTCGGCGGCATGGCGAAAGCCATCGAACAGGGCATTCCCAAACTGCGCATCGAGGCGGCAGCGGCACGAACCCAGGCACGCATCGACAGCGGCCAGCAGCCGGTGATCGGGGTCAATTCCTACCGGCCGGTCGATGACGTCAAAATCGATGTGCTCAAGATCGACAATGCCGAGGTGCGGGCCCGCCAGCTGTCGAAGCTGCAGCAGCTCAAGGGCACGCGCGATGTGACCGCCGTGGACAGCGCCTTGACCGCCTTGACCAGCGCCGCCAAATCCGGGACGGGAAACCTCCTCGATTTCGCCATCAAGGCCGCACGGGCCCGGGCAACGGTCGGCGAAATATCGCTGGCACTGGAAAAAGCCTATGGCCGCCATGTCGCCGATATCCGCACCATTTCCGGCGTCTACCGCAAGGAAGTCGGCAAGAGCGCGGTGATCGACCGGGTGCAGGCCAAGGCCGCCGCCTATGAAAAGCGCACGGGCGAAAAGCCGCGCATCCTCGTCGCCAAGATGGGCCAGGACGGCCACGACCGCGGCCAGAAGGTGATTGCAACGGCATTCGGCGATCTCGGCTTCGACGTGATCGTCGGCGCCATGTTCCAGACACCGGATGAAGTGGCGGAGCTTGCCATTGAGAGCAATGTCGACATTGTCGGCGTGTCCTCCCTGGCAGCCGGGCATCTCACCCTCGTTCCCGAACTGAAAGAGGCGCTGAAGCGGCGCGAGCACGACGATATCCTGATCATTGTCGGCGGCGTCATCCCGCCCCAGGATTTCGATGCCGTGCTCAAGGCCGGCGCGACCGCTATCTTCCCGCCGGGGACCGTGATCGGCGAAGCGGCGGAAAAGCTGATTGATACCTTGCTGGGTTCATTGTGAAATGATCGTTGTTTATACGCTTGAAGCAGATCATCTGGCCGCACGCCCGGCCAAGGCCGGCGATGCCCTGCCTGACAATACGGTCTGGATCGACCTGCTCAATCCCACCCATGACGAGGATGTGCAGACCGAGACCTGGACCAAGACCGCCATCCCTACCCGCGAAGACATGGTGGAGATCGAGGAGTCCAGCCGCTTCTACACGGAAAATGGCGGACAGTACCTGACGGCGCCGATCCTCTATTTCACGCAGGACAAGCATCACGCCATCAGCCCGATCTCGTTCATCCTGACGGGTTCGTTCCTGGTTACGGTGCGCTATGCCGAGCCGCGCGCCTTCAGCCTCTATGTCAGCCGGGCGTCGAAGCCCGGCAACGGGCTGATCAACGACAAATGCAGCGGCGTGACCATTCTGCTTGGGATCATCGAAGCCGTGACGGATCGCATTGCCGATATTCTCGAAGGCGTCGCCTCGGACATCGACCAGAATTCCCACACGATCTTCCGCCGTTCCGACAATGACAAGCCGATGACGACGAAGAATTTCCGCGACAGCCTCACGCGGATCGGCGGCCAGGGTGCGTTTCTGTCGAAGGTGCGGGAAAGCATTGCCGGGGTGAGCCGCCTGCTGGTCTACCTCGCCGCCATTACCGAGCAGAACAGCTACAAGAAAGAGACGAAGGCGTGGATCAAGTCGCTGGAGCGCGACACCCAGTCGTTGAGCACCTATGTCGACTTCCTCTCCAACAAGATCACCTTCCTGCTCGATACGGTGGTTGGCCTCATCTCCATCGAACAGAATGCCATCATCAAGATCTTCTCGGTGGCGGCCGTCGCTTTCATGCCGCCGACGCTGGTGGCCTCGATCTACGGCATGAATTTCGAGTTCATGCCGGAACTCAAGACGATGTGGGGCTATCCCATGGCCATCGGCATGATGATTGCCTCGGCCGTCATCCCGCTGCTGATCTTCCGCAAGAAGGGCTGGCTGTAAGACGAAGTGATGAGATCAGCGACCTCGTTTCACTTGACTGCAGGTGTTGTAATTTATTCGCAACACTGGGGCGCAGATCATGTATGTGGTCACTTTGATCGAGATCGGAGACGGAGTTGGTTTCATTATTCCAGATGAAATTCTTGATCGCTACAATCTTAAAATTGGCGACGAACTTGAGGTTTTAGAAACGGACAAGGGATTGACCCTAATACCGTCTGCTATTGCTTCTGGGGCAGATAGAAATGGTTTATGATGCACCCGCAAAGCTGAGCCTGCCTTTTCCAGCCCAATTGGGGCAACTAGCCAAAAAACCCTTGTAAGCGAATGGTTTAAGGCTTTCTCTGGCTATTCTGATTCAACCTGCGGCAGTCCGATCGCGATGATTTCCCATTCGCGGCCGTTGAGTTCGAAAATATCGCCGAGCGATTTGCCGAACATCAGTTGCGCCATGGGCGAGACGTGCGAAATCTTGCCGTGGCTGGCATCGGCCTCATCTTCGCCGACAATGGCCCAGCTGTGGCGGGTATCATGCTCGTCGGCAATGGTCACCGTCATGCCGAAGCGCACAATGGTGCTTGTTGGATCGGGATGTGAAACCTCCGCCGTCTCCCGCCGCGCCGTCCAGTAGCGCAGGTCGCGCGACGCCCGCGCAATCAGATCGCGGTCAGCCTCGGCGTTGCCTTTGGCGAGATCCTCACGCGAGGCAGCGATTTCACCATCGATCATGGCAAGACCGTTTTCGGTCACCAGATTCCGGTGCGGACTGACGGGGCGCTCGCCCAGATCAATCGATGAATTGCTGTCGTCTTCCTTGGTGAAAGCTCTGCTCATCCGGTGAAGGTATGCCTTGCCTGACCAAGCTGCAAGTGCCATCAATCGATTGGCCAAAAGACACACAATCCTCGGCCTGTCCAAACGCTGAACCTGAGGTAAAGCCCGTGATCGACAGACGTCTTGTTCTCGGTGGAATGGCCGGGCTTGGTGCCGGGGCACTCCTGCCCGCCCGGACTTTTGCGGCGGCATCCGCAGCGCTGAACCCGGGATCGCCTGACGATCAGGGCAAGGCGCTCAATGCCCTCCTGCAGAAGGCGAGCGCGACCGGCGACCAGATTTTCCTGCAACCCGGAACCTATATTGTTTCCGGCGTGGATTTGCCCGCACGGACCAATCTCGCCGGCATTCCCGGCGCAACCCGCCTCGTTTATGGCGGCGGCGGTTCCTTTCTGAGGGCCAGCAGCGGCGCGCAGATCCGCCTCAGCGGGCTTGTCATCGACGGCGCGAACCAGCCGCTTGCCGGCGGTGCCAAGGCGCTGGTCGATGCTGCCGATGTCACCCGGATCGTCATCGAAGATTGCGATTTCGCGGCATCGGGCAAAAACGCCATCGCGCTTTCTCAATGCGGCGGCAGTATCCGCAACAACCGTATCAGCGGCGCCCGCGATGCGGGTATTTTTGCATCGCAATCCACCGGGCTCGACATCACTGCCAACCATGTCGGCGATTGCGGCAATGGCGGCATCCTGGTCTTTCGCGATGCGCAGGGGCCGGACGGGACCATCGTCAGCGGCAACCGCGTCGAGAATATCCGCGCCGATGGCGGCGGCACCGGCCAGAACGGCAATGGCATCAATGTGTTCCGTGCTGGCAACGTGCTTGTTTCCAACAATGTGCTGGTGGGGTGCGCCTTCTCCGCCGTCCGCGCCAATGCCGGGAACAATGTGCAGATCATCGGCAACAATTGCACCGGCAGCGGCGAGATGGCGCTTTATTCCGAATTCGCCTTCGAAGGCGCGGTGATCGCCAACAACATCGTCGATGGCGCGGCCAGCGGTATTTCCATGGTCAATTTCGATGGCGGCGGTCGCATGGGCACCTGCAGCGGCAATGTGGTGCGCAACCTCACCGCCATCGGGCCCTATCCCGCCGATGCGCCGGGATTCGGCATCGGCATCAGCGTCGAAGCGGATATTGCCGTGACGGGCAACGTCATCGAGACTGCGGCCCTCTACGGCATCAAGCTGGGCTGGGGTCCCTATATGCGCAACCTCACCGCCACGGGCAACGTGATCCGGCAGGCGGGCACCGGCATTTATGTCAGCGTCGTCGACGGTGTCGGCTCCGCTGTCATCACCGACAATATCATCGAGAAGGCGGCCCGGGGCGGCATTCTCGGCCATCGCTGGATGGATGCGGTGACCAAGGATCTCGCCCGGCAGAATGCCAGCGGTTATGACAAGCTGATCGTCGCGCGCAATATTCTCAGTTGATGTCGGCTTCGGTCAGGATATCGGCCGGGCTGACAACACCGTAGGTGATGCCGTTCCAGTTGCGCATTTCGCGGTCGGCAAACCGGTCGAGCTTCGATTCCAGCTCCGCATCGCCACGGAAAATCCGCGCGAGAACCGCGCCGATCATCGCTTCGGAGGCGCGGGTCGCGCCATCATCGCATTTAAGCGCGATGCCGAGACCGAACTCCGGCAAAGCCGCCACAAAAACGCCTTCCGCACCGGTCTTGACGAAGATGCGCCCCGGCGCCATTTCCATCAGCCGCGTGCAGGCGCGGTTGGTGCCTGCAACATAATATGGGGCCGCCATGGTGGCATCGAGCAGACGCTTTGCTGCCTTGGCCCGTACCGGCGGCAGGCCGGTGCCGGTCGCCATGCGGGCAAAGCCATGGGCAAGGCTTTTCAATGGGATGGCATAGGTCGGGATCGAGCAACCGTCCGTGCCGCAATGATCCAGCGAATGAACCGCGCCGGTCACGCTCTCCATGGCTTCGCATACCATGGTCTGCGTCGGCGATCCCAGGGTCGAATAGCCTGCGGTCTCGATGCCGAGATGCACGCAGGTGCACAGGAAGCCCGAATGCTTGCCGGAGCAGTTGTTGTGCAGCGCCGTCGGCTCCTGCATGCTTCGCGCCTGGGCGATCAGCACGGACTGATCGGATGACCAATGCGCACCGCATTCCAGCGCCGAGACGTCGAGACCCGCACGGCCGAGCATATCGGCGGCCTTGCTCACATGCAACGGTTCGCCCGAATGCGACGCGCAGGCCATGGCCAGTTCCTCATTGCCGAAGCCATAGGCATCGGCAGCGCCGCTTTCCACCAGCGGCAGCGCCTGGATTGCCTTGATCGCCGAACGGGGAAAGGTCGGCCGTTCGATATCGCCGGCCGAATAGACAATCCTGCCGTCGCCGTCTGTGACAACAACCGCGCCGCGATGGCGGCTCTCCACTGTTTCGCCGCGAAAAACTTCAACCAGAACCGGATTGCTCATAACGCCCTACTTTGCTCGGGAAATCGACCGGCGTCCGCCGGAATTGATGGTCTTATAGGATGCCCCGTTTGCCTTTCCAATGGCGAAAACCGCACAATTGCGCTCAGCCGCCCTTCTGCCACTCCATGACAAGGAAATAGGGCACGCGGCGATAGCGATCGGCCTTGTCGGGATCGCCGCCATAGGGTGCCGGTTCGGCAAAATGGCGCAGGGTGAGACCATGGCCAAGGAGAAGCGACATGTAGGTGCTCAGCGGCCGATGCCAGTTCTGGATGCGGATGCCGCGCCACTCCACCCAGTCTACACGCTCCTCAAGATAATGATCCACGTAGAAACGCGGATCGCCGTTGATATCGGGCTGCCAGCCCCCCGGTTGTCCCGCCGTATTGAAACTGTTGAGATTGGCAATCAGCAGGGTCCCACCCGGCGCCAGCACCCTGACCATCTCAGTGATGGCCTTGCGCAGATAGGGAATATCGATGAGCGAGAGGTAGCTTACGACCAGATCGAAGGAAGCATCCGGAAATTCCAGCGCCTCCGCATACCCGAAACGATAGTCTCCTTCGGGGTCCCGGGCCTGCGCCTGCGCCAGCAATTCCTCGGTCGGGTCAATACCGACCGGCTTGATTCCAAGGCCCTTGAGGATGCGGCAGAAGCGGCCTTCGCCGCAGCCGACATCGAGCGCGTTTTTAAAGCCGCGGCCACTGACGCGTTCCAGCATCGGCTTGTCGAGAACATAAACGCGGCCGTAGTCACCATCTTCCGCCTGTTCGGCAATCCAGGCGGATGCCGATTCCTTCCATCCGTTCGACATGTCTTTTTCCTCTGCCGGAAAAGATGATTCAATTCATGGATTTGCCGGATGCTTTTGACACGGCGAATCCGGGACTTGAAGCCCCGGATTCGAAAAGAACGCTATTGGACGGTTTATTTGATGCGTTCGAGGATCGACACATAGTTGGCGACGGCAGCGCCGCCCATGTTGAAAATGCCGGCAAGCTTGGCATCCGGCACCTGAATGCCGCCGGCTTCGCCCGTCAGTTGCATGGACGAGAGCACATGCATGGAGACGCCGCTGGCGCCGATCGGATGACCCTTGGCCTTGAGACCGCCGGATGGATTGACCGGCAGGCGCCCGCCCATGGCCGTCTGGCCTTCCAGGGCAACCTTGGCACCCTCGCCCGGCTTGGCCAGACCCATCGCCTCATATTCGATGAGTTCGGCGATGGTGAAGCAATCATGGGTTTCGACAAAAGACAGATCGTCGATGGTGACACCGGCCTGATCGAGGGCGCGCTTCCAACCTTCGGCGCAGCCTTCGAACAGCAGGATGTCGCGCTTGGAGATCGGCAGGAAATCCTGCACATGGGCAGCGCCACGGAAGGCCACGGCGCGCTTCATCTTCAGCGCGGTCTGCGTGTCGGTGAGAACCAGTGCCGCTGCGCCGTCCGACACCAGCGAGCAGTCGGTCCGCTTCAACGGACCGGCAACGAAGGGGTTCTTCTCGCTTTCATGCCGGCAGAATTCATAGCCCAGATCCTTGCGCATCTGCGCATAGGGATTGCCCACACCGTTCTTGTGGTTCTTCGCGGCGATTGTCGCCAGCGCATCGGACTGGTCGCCATATTTCTGGAAATAGGCCGCCGCGATCTGGCCGAACACCCCGGCAAAACCGGCGGGGATATCGCCCTCTTCCGGCAGGTAGGAGGCTTTGAGAAGGTTCTTGCCGATTTCGGGTCCCGGCGTCGATGTCATCTTCTCGACACCCACCACCAGTACAACACGGGCAGCGCCGGCGCGAATGGTCTTGATGCCCTGGTGCACGGCCGCCGAACCGGTGGCGCAGGCATTTTCCACCCGGGTGGCGGGCTTGAAGCGGAAGGCATCGCTGGCCTGCAGGACGAGGCTGGCGGTAAAATCCTGCGGCGAGAACCCGGCATTGAAGTGGCCGAGGACAATCTCGTCGACATCCTGCGGGCCGATGCCTGCATGATCGAGCGCAGCGACGGCCGCCTTGACGATCAGGCTTTCCACGCTCTCGCCTTCCAGTTTTCCGAAAGGCAGATGCGACCATCCAACGATACAGGCTGTCATGTCATTCCTCCAAAATGTCATTCTTGTTGAGGTAACCATGAACCCGCATCGTTTCAAGGTAAAGGGCTTTGTTGCAGTGCAATACCGGAGCCTGTGGTTTGGCAATTATCGTGCTGAAAAGGGTTGTCTGGAGAGTCGTTTATTGCTTGCTGGTGGGTGAACCACGTATAACAGTTTTACGATTATTTTCACAAAGCATCTTCCTTTCCGTCATCGTCAGTCCTCGGGTTAAACCCGAGGACTGACGATGACGGAGAAAGCGGTGCGGGTGCGCCAATCCAAAGCCCCTCCCGTCAAATACCGCTCCAAAACGTCGCAATTTTTATTGATTGGCCAGTCAATCAAGAATAATAATTTCTCCGAACGAGGTTTTTCAGCATGCCCAAAGTCGGAATGGAACCACTGCGCAAGCGGGAGTTGATTGATGCGGCCATCCGCACCATCGGCCAACGCGGTTCGCTTGACGTGACTGTCGCGGAGATCGCCCACGAAGCGGGTGTTTCGCCAGCGCTGGCGCACCATTATTTCGGCGGCAAGGAACAGCTGATCCTCGCCACCATGCGCCATCTGCTGAAAGAACTCGGGCAGGATCTTCTGGCAGCACTGGCGACAGCCCACACGCCGGCGGAACGCATTGCAGCCATCATCGCCGTCAACTTCTCCGCCTCGCAATTTGCACCGCAGACCGTGGCCGCATGGCTGACCTTTTACGTGCACGCCCAGCAGTCGATCGAGACCCGCCGCCTGTTGCGTGTCTACGCCCGCCGCATGCATTCCAACCTCGTCTTTGCGCTGAGCAGCATGACCGACCGCGCCACCGCCCTGCAGATCGCCGAGGGTACCGGCGCGATGATCGATGGGCTTTATATCCGCCATGCGCTGCGCAATGGCGCGCCTGAGGCAGCCTCCGCAATCGTGCTCGTGGAAGATTACGTGACGACGAAATTAGCCGCCGCCGGAGCATCCCTATGACAAGGCCGAATATCCTCATCCTGATGGTCGATCAGCTGAACGGAACCCTGTTTCCGGACGGCCCGGCCGATTTCATCCATGCCCCGCATCTGCGCGCTCTGGCGGATCGTTCAGCCCGTTTTGCCAATACCTATACCGCATCGCCGCTCTGCGCCCCGGCTCGTGCTTCGTTCATGTCGGGACAATTGCCCTCCCGCACCCGCGTCTATGACAATGCCGCCGAATTCGCCTCGGATATTCCGACCTATGCGCATCATCTGCGCCGCGCAGGCTATTACACTGGGCTTTCCGGCAAGATGCACTTTGTCGGACCTGACCAGTTGCACGGTCTTGAAGAACGCCTGACCACGGATATCTATCCCGCCGATTTCGGCTGGACGCCCGATTACCGCAAGCCGGGCGAGCGCATCGACTGGTGGTATCATAATCTTGGTTCCGTCACCGGCGCTGGCGTCGCCGAAACCAGCAACCAGATGGAGTATGACGACGAGGTGGCGTTTCATGCCACACAAAAGCTCTATCAGCTGTCGCGCACGTCAGACGATGCGGCGGGCCGCCCGTGGTGCCTCACCGTCTCCTTTACCCATCCGCATGATCCCTATGTAGCCCGCCGCAAATACTGGGATCTCTACGACAATTCACCTGCACTTGAACCTGCCGTTGCCGCCATCCCGTTTGAAGCACAGGACCCGCATGCGCAGCGCCTGATGCGGGCCTGCGACTACACGCAATTTGATATTACCCCCGAAAACGTCCGCAGGGCGCGTCAGGGTTATCTCGCCAATATTTCCTATGTCGATGACAAGGTCGGCGAAATTCTGGAGGTGCTGCGGGCAACGCGGATGCTCGACAACACGATCATTGTCTTCACGTCGGACCATGGCGATATGCTGGGCGAGCGTGGCCTGTGGTTCAAGATGAACTTTTTCGAGGGCTCGGCCCGCGTGCCGCTGATGATTGCAGGCAAGGGCATCGCGCCGCAGTTGGTCACCCAGCCGGTGTCGACGCTCGATATCAACCCGACCCTTGCGGCGTTTGCCGGTATCGACATTGCAGCTGTCAAACCATGGACCGATGGCGAAGATCTGACCAGCGTCATCGCTGGCGGCAAGCGGCAGGGCCCGGTGCTGATGGAATATGCGGCGGAAGGTTCCAATGCCCCGCTCGTCTGCATGCGCGACGGCCAGTACAAGTTCGTGCATTGCGAGATCGATCCGCCGCAACTGTTTGATCTTGAATCGGATCCGCAGGAGTTGACCAATCTTGCCGGTGATCCTGCCCATGCCGCGCTGCTTGCCCAGTTCACGGCTGCCGCCAGGGCGCGCTGGGACATGGCGGCCTATGACGCCGCCGTGCGTGAGAGCCAGGCGCGGCGCTGGGTGGTCTATGAGGCGCTGCGCAACGGCTCCTATTATCCCTGGGATTACCAGCCGCTGCAGAAGGCCTCGGAGCGCTACATGCGCAATCACATGAATCTGAATGTTCTGGAAGAAAACGCGCGCTTTCCGCGCGGCGAATAATGGGGCCATCTATGGAAGCAGATTTCGTCATCATCGGTTCGGGTTCGGCCGGTTCCGCCATGGCCTACCGCCTGTCGGAGGACGGCAGGCATTCGGTCATCGTCATCGAATTCGGCGGCACGGATATGGGGCCATTCATCCAGATGCCCGCCGCCCTCTCCTTCCCGATGAACATGAGCACCTATGACTGGGGGTTCTCATCCGAGCCGGAACCGCACCTGGGCGGGCGCACGCTGGTGACCCCGCGCGGCAAGGTGATCGGCGGCTCCTCCTCCATCAACGGCATGGTCTATGTGCGCGGCCACGCCCATGATTTCGACCATTGGGCGGAGAGCGGCGCGGCTGGCTGGTCCTATGCGGATGTGCTGCCCTATTTCAAGCGCATGGAACATTCCCATGGCGGCGAGGCCGGATGGCGCGGCACCAACGGCCCGCTGCATGTGCAACGCGGACGGCGCGACAATCCCCTGTTCCATGCCTTCGTCGATGCAGGCAAGCAGGCGGGTTTCGAAGTCACCGAAGATTATAACGGCGCCAAGCAGGAAGGCTTCGGTGCCATGGAGCAGACCATTCACAATGGCCGCCGCTGGTCGACGGCCAATGCCTATCTGCGCCCGGCGCTGAAGCGGCGGAATGTGAGTCTCGTCAACGGCTTCGCGCGGCGTGTGGTCATCGAGAATCAAAGGGCGACGGGGGTGGAAATCACCCGGCGCGGCAAGACGGAAATCGTGCGCGCGCGGCGTGAGGTGATCGTTGCGGCATCATCGATCAATTCGCCAAAACTCCTGATGCTATCGGGCGTCGGCCCGGCACAGCACCTGAAAGAGCATGGCATTGCCGTGGTGGCCGATCGCGCCGGTGTCGGCCAGAACCTGCAGGACCACATGGAAGTCTATATCCAGCAGGAGAGCCTGAAGCCGATCACGCTCAATTCCAAGCTCGGACTGTTCTCCAAGGCGATGATCGGTGCGCAATGGCTGTTCTTCAAGACCGGCGACGGCGCCACCAACCATTTTGAATCCGCCGCGTTCGTGCGCTCAAAACCCGGTGTCGACTACCCTGATATCCAGTACCATTTCCTGCCAGCTGCCATCCGCTATGACGGCAAGGCGGCAGCCAAGGGCCACGGATTCCAGGCGCATGTGGGTCCGATGCGCTCGAAGTCGCGCGGCAGCGTGAGCCTGCGCTCGTCCGACCCATTCGAAAAGCCGAAGATCGTCTTCAACTACATGTCGCATCCGGATGACTGGGCGGACTTCCGCCATGCGGTGCGGCTGACCCGCGAGATTTTCGGCCAGGCAGCGCTTGATCCCTATCGCGGCCGCGAGATTTCGCCGGGCGCGCATGTGCAATCCGATGAGGCCATCGACGACTTCCTGCGCGAACATGCGGAAAGCGCGTTCCATCCCTGCGGCACCTGCAAGATGGGCGCGGCAAGCGATCCCATGGCCGTGGTCGATCCGCAATGCCGGGTGATCGGTGTCGGGGGCCTGCGTGTCGCCGATTCCTCGATTTTTCCGCGCGTCACCAACGGCAATCTGAATGGTCCCTCGATCATGACCGGCGAAAAGGCGTCCGACCATATTCTTGGCCGCGATCCCCTGCCGAGGTCCAATCAGGAGCCGTGGATCAATCCGCGCTGGGAAGTGAGCGACCGGTGATGGTATCGGATTTTACTTTGCGCAACCGGTGAGCTTGTCGAACCACGCACAAAGCCTATGCTGAAATTACAACTCCAGGAGAACACCATGCGCGCGCAGCCGAAGGCATCGCATTTCATCAATGGCCGCTTCGTCGAGGACAAGGCCGGCAAGCCGCTCGATGTGATCTATCCGGCGACCGGCGAAATCATCGCAAAACTGTTTGGCGCAACGCCGGCCCTGATCGAACAGGCCGTGCAGGCAGCGGCGGCTGCGCAGCCCGCCTGGGCGGCGCTCAAGCCGGTGGAACGCGGCCGCATCCTGCGCCGGGCGGCGGACCTTCTGCGTGCCCGCAATGCCGAGATCGCCGAGTTGGAAACGCTCGATACCGGCAAGGCCATTCAGGAAACGCTGGTTGCCGATCCGGCATCGGCGGCCGATGCGCTGGAATTCTATGGCGGCATCATCGCCGGGTTCAACGGCGAGATGATCGAGCTTGGCGGCTCCTATGCCTATACGCGCCGCGAGGCGCTGGGCGTCTGCGTCGGCATCGGCGCATGGAACTATCCGATCCAGGGTGCGGGCTGGAAGTCGGCCCCGGCGCTCGCCGCAGGCAATGCCATGATCTTCAAGCCTTCGGAAAACACCCCGTTGTCCGCCCTTGCACTGGCAGAGATCTACAAGGAAGCCGGCCTGCCCGATGGCCTGTTCAATGTGGTGCAGGGGTTTGGCGATGTCGGTTCACAGCTCGTCGATCATCCGCTCGTGGCCAAGGTTTCGCTGACAGGCTCGGTGCCCACCGGCAAGAAGGTGCTGGCGCAGGCCGGTTCGCACATGAAACATGCCACAATGGAACTCGGCGGCAAGTCGCCGCTGATCATTTTCGACGATGCGGATGTGGAGAACGCCGTTGGCGGTGCGCTGCTCGGCAATTTCTATTCCACCGGGCAGGTCTGCTCGAACGGCACCCGCGTTTTTGTCCAGAAGGGCATCAAGGACAGGTTCCTCGACCGGCTGGTGACGCGCACCAAGGCAATCCGCCTCGGCGATCCGCTCGATCCGGAGATCCATCTGGGACCGCTGATCAACGCGGCGCAGCGCGACAAGGTTGTTGCCTATATCGAAAAGGGCAAGGCCGAGGGGGCGACGCTCGCCTTTGGCGGCGGCGTGCCGAAGATGCAGGGCTTTGAAGGCGGCTGCTATGTCGAGCCGACGATTTTCACCGGTGTGACCGATGGCATGACCATCGCGCAGGAGGAAATTTTCGGCCCCGTCATGGCTGTTCTCGATTTCAACGACGAGGACGAGGTTGTCGCCCGCGCCAACGATACGGAGTTCGGCCTGTCAGCGGGTGTCTTCACCAAGGATCTGTCCCGTGCGCACCGGGTCATCAGCCAGCTCAAGGCCGGCACATGCTGGATCAACACCTACAACCTCGCCCCGGTTGAAATGCCGTTCGGCGGCTTCAAGCAGTCCGGTGTCGGCCGTGAAAACGGTCTGGCTGCGCTTTACCACTACAGCCAGATCAAGTCGGTCTATGTGGAAACGGGCAAGGTCGAGAGCCCCTACTAGAATTGATCATGGCGGGACATTTGCCTGTCCCGCCATGTCCATCATTTGCCGTAGATGGCGTCGCGCACACCATCGGGAAATGCCCCGATCATGCCGGCATAGGCCGTGTTGGTCATTACGACAACGGTGAGCTTTTGCTTAGGGTCGACAAACCACGACTGGCCGTAGACCCCGCCCCATTGCCACGTGCCTGCCGATTGCGGCGAGCCCGCCGCCGCAGGATCTTTCAGAACGGAAAACCCGAGACTGAAACCCCAACCCGGCGGCGTGGCCGTCACGACAATATCGCCAATCTGGTTGTCAGACAGCAGCTTGACGCTGTCGGCCTTCAGCAGGGGCGAGCCGCCCTTGCGCAGGGTTTCGAGGAAGCTGATGTAATCATCGGCGGTTCCGGCCATGCCCGCACCGCCGGACGCGTAGGAAGCGGGATCGAAGATGCGGTCCGGCGCAAAGCTGACGACGCCGTCGAAAAACGGCACGACATGCGGTCCGTCCATCCGCGCCGGCGGCTGGGCATCGCCATAGGCTACCGCCAGTCTTGTCCGGTCACTCACGCTGAATGCCGTATCCTTGAGACCCAGCTTTCCGGTGACATTTTCGCTCACCAGCTCGGGTAGTGTCTTGCCCGTGGCCTTGGCGAGCACTGCACCCAACACGTCGATGCCAACCGAATATTCCCAGGCGGTTCCGGGTTCAAACGACAGGGGAACCGTGGCGATGCGGCGCAGATTTTCTTCGATGGAGAGCCCCGGCTGGTCAAGACCGTCGGATATGTTGGCCTTGCGATAGGGGCCATTGGCGGGCTGAAGGAAGCCATAGCTCAGGCCTGACGTGTGGTCCATCAGCTGCCGGATGGTGATGACAGGTTCGCGGCCGTCGGCCAGTTTTGGCTGGAAATCCGGCAGATATTGCGTGACGGGATCATCGAGCTTCAGCTTCCCCTCTTCCACCAGCCGCAGGGCAGTAACCGCGACAATCGGCTTGGTCATCGACGCAAAGCGGAAGATGGCATTCTCCCTGATCGAAACCCTGGCCTCGCGATCGGCAAATCCGGCAGCACGCCGATAGACGATCTCGCCATCCTCGGCGACCAGGATGACGGTACCCACGATGGTCTGATCGGCGATGGCGCGATCAATCACGGCGTCGAGCCGGTCCTTGAAACTGGCCTGTGTAGCCAGTGCCGGAGCGGTCAAGGCAAGTGTTGTCAGGGCGGTAGCAACTGGTATGTTCATCGGCCTGTTCCTTTTTAATAGTGGTCGCTATATAATAAGGATTAACACAAGCCTGCTTCGCGTCAACAAATTTATTAGTGGTCACTATGAAAATAAATGAGCCATCTGTCAGCACCGTTGAAGAACCCGCCCGCAAGCGCGGCCGTCCACGCAGCTTTGACCGGGAGGCGGCGCGGGAGAAAGCACTGCAACTTTTCTGGGAGCATGGCTACGAGGGCACGTCGATCAACGACCTGACGGCGGCGATGGGCATTACCCCGCCCAGCCTCTACACGGCCTTCGGTTCGAAGGAAGCGCTCTATGCGGAAGTCCTCGACCTCTACCGCAGCAGTTTCGGCGCCTATTTCCCCGCAGCGCTTGCCGGGGAAAAGACCGTCCATGCGGGAATCAGCCGGCTGTTGCACGGGGCGGCGGAATCGTTCACCGCAGGTCCGGGCGGTTGCATGATCTCGACGGCGGTCCTCTCCTGTGCATCGGAAGTGAAAGGGGTCGCCGATAGTCTGGCCGCCATGCGCAGCGGCAGTCTGGATATGATTGAGAACTATATCCGCAAGGGCATCGGCACGGGCGAACTGCCGGAGACCACCAATACGCGCCAGCTCGCCCGTTTTTATGGCACCATCATTCAAGGCATGTCGGTGCAGGCGCGCGATGGCGCGACCATCGAGGAATTGACCGGAATTGCCGAAACGGCGATGTGCGCCTGGCCTGTCAGAACTGACTAGGCCTTGCCGATGTAATCCACATACTGTGTCAGGGCGCAGACGAGATGATAGAAGATCGAGGCCGGCACGTCTTCGGCCCGCGCCCTGCCCTTTTCATCGATCAGGTCGATCCACAGGCCCTTCGGCGCCTGCTCGATATGCCAGCGGAACAGACGGCCCACGCGTGCCTCGACTTCCGGCTTGAGGTCCGGCCCGCCATTGCCGTCCAGCGCAATAGCGGCCTTCACTGCCTCGGTCTGCGGCCAGCTGCGTGAATTGGTGTCGAGCGGCAGGCCGTGCCGGGATACAGCGCCATAGGCGAGTTCCGTGGTGCGGTTCAGCCCGTTGGCAATGGCCGAGGCATAGAGCTTGCGCGCGTGGCGGATGATGTCTTTCTGGCCCGATGCCTTGGCAAAATTGGACAGGAGGTAGGCCCATTCGAAATGGTGCCCCGGTTCCGTCCATTCGCCTTTTTCGCCCGGTGCCCGCTCCCAGTCATCGGTAAAATATTCGCCGAGCGTCCATGTCTCCGCATCGAAGAGGTGATGCCGGAACAGATCGACAATCCGCGCGGCACGCTGCAGATAATCGCGGTTGCCCGTCACATCGTACCAGGCAAGGAATGATTCCAGCAGGTGCATATGCGGGTTGGACCGGCGCAAACCGGTATCACCCGGCATTTCTAGAAAACCGCGCAATTTGGAATCGGCGAGATACTCATCGATGAAGGCAAAGGTTTCCGTGGCAAGACCAAGCGCCTGCGGATGGCCCGCCCGATGGGCATGCGCCAGTGCCAGCAGCACGAAGGACTGGTCATAGGCGTCTTCTGCCCCGTCAAGCACCGTACCGTCGGGGTTGAACGTCTTCACCCAGCCGCCGCGCTTCGTCCGGCCATTGGCCGTGATGAAGCGGATACCGTGGTCGATCAGATCATGGGCCGGGCCATCCCAGCCCATTTCGTGCGCCACCGCGAAGGCATAGATCTGCCGCGCCGTGGTGCGCATCCGCTTGGTCTTGATGATGGGGGTGGCGTCGAAGGTCAGCGCTTCATGGAAACCGCCATAGCGCCGGTCGACGCCGACCGTCGACCAGAGCGGCAGCGTTTCCTCGAACAGCCAATGGCGTACACGCTTTTCATAGGCGCCGACCTGCGGCAGCCGGTCCTGCGCCGGGGTAAACTTGGTTTCAAGCCGTCCCGTCTTTTCCAGCTGTTCGACGATCTTGCGGACATTCTGGCTTTCGGTAACGGGAGCCACGAATGTCGCGTCCGAGGTCGACACGACGGCAAGATCGCGCAGGCCAATGGCGGACAAAAGGCGGCCATTGCTGCGCAGATAACTGTTCTCGCAATCGATGGCGACGACATCGCCGACAATCACATTGCCGCTGCCGTCGCTCGAGCTGACTTCGAGCAGGGATTGCCACGATCCGAGATCGTTCCAGCGGAAGCGCGCCGGGACCAGCGCAATGTCCTGCGCATGTTCCATGATGGCATAGTCGACGGAAATGGATGGCACCTCCGCATAGAGATCGTGCGGCAGGTAGGTGCCGGAGACATTGCTTGTCGCCTCGTCGAGCGCCGTGACGGCACCATCCCAGATCTGCGGTGCATGGGCACGGAAGGCATCGCGCATGGTGCTGGCGCGGAACAGAAAGATACCGGAATTCCAGAGGAAGTTCTTCGATTCGAGATACTGGATCGCGGTTTCCTCGTTCGGCTTTTCCACGAAACGGATGACGTCGCGCGTGTTTTCGTTCTGCGGTCCGACCTCGATATAGCCGTAGCCCGTCTCCGGCCGGTCCGGCTGGATGCCGAAGACGACGATCCGGCCGGCCATGGCCGCATCGGTGCCCGCTTCAACGGTGTTCCAGAAATCGCGATCCGTGGTGATTTCATGGTCGGAGGGCACGACCAGCACCAGATCATCGCCATGTTCGCGCAACGTGATCTCGGTTGCCAGCACGACGGCGGCCGCGGTGTTGCGCCCCATGGGTTCGAGAATCGCCCGCCCGCCCGCCAGATCGACGCCGGAAAGATCCTGGCTGATGCGGTCGGCATGCCGTTCGGAGGCAAGCAGATAGACCGGAACAGGCATTTCGCCGCCGCGCGCGCCCATGCGCTTGACGGTGCGCAGCAGCATAGAACCTTGACCGGAAAGATTATGAAACTGCTTGGGAAAGTCTTCGCGCGACAAAGGCCAGAGCCTCGAACCAACACCGCCACTCATCACAAAGCTGATAATCCGCTTCATTCCCGATGTCATTGCATGCAACCCCATTGTTTCAGTCGATATCTCGTCCGATATACAATTCGCTCTCTTCCGGCAGACTTTGCGATACATCGCATCATCCGTATTTTACCGATACAAGACTTTCAGCAGCGATCACAAGGCCGGTTCAACCATTTCCGGAACAAGGTTTATGTTTGCACGGGTATAATTGAAGAAGTGCTTATGAAACGACTTGCAGGCATAAAAACTCGGCGGTATATACCCCGCATCGCTGGTCACGGAGTGTAGCGCAGCCTGGTAGCGCACGTCGTTCGGGACGACGGGGTCGGAGGTTCGAATCCTCTCACTCCGACCAGTGTTTTCAACAGCTTTCCCATTCGATGTCCGATCTGTGGACATGTCACGCGCATGTCAGTGCAGCGTATCGCCGCCGTCGGGATCGATCAGGCCGGCCAGCCCCTCCTCCTCGACCGCACGCAGAAATTCGTCAAATGCAGCCTGGTCCGTTTCGAACGGATCGTCCCAGACAATCGAATCCTTGTCTTCGGTCACCACTTCGAGCGTCCATTCGTTCTGCTCGGCAAGGCGGTAAATCTCAACGCTGACGGTGATTCCATCGCGCGTGAACTCCTTCGACAAACGCGACACAACCAGTTCGGGTTCTTCGTCCATCATCAGCCCTCGGGACATTCCTTGTTTCTCGCTTCATCATCTTACGACGCGTCGGGAAATAGCAAGCGGGAAAATCCAGATTCATCCGTGCGGGCCGGCACGGTCTTGCATGCGCCTTGCGCCGCCGTACCAATCCACTATTATTCCAGTCCAAGTTCCATGCATGGCATGAAGCCATGACCACCCCAGATCGACCGGAGCAATCCATGTACAGACCACCCGCGTTTCGTGAAGATCGCCTTGACGTGATGCACGCATTGATCCGCAAGCATCCGCTGGCCATGCTGGTGACGAGCGGCGAACACGGGTTGATGGCGAACCTCATTCCCTTCGAGCTCGATGCGGATGCGGGGCCGAACGGAACCCTTCGCGCGCATCTGGCCAGGGCCAACGAGCAGGTGGCGGCGTTGCAGGCGGGTGCCGAGGCGCTGGTCATTTTCCAGGGCCCCAACACCTATATCACGCCGTCCTGGTATGCGGCCAAGCGCGAACACGGCAAGGTTGTACCAACCTGGAACTACGTGGTTGTCCAGGCCTGGGGTACACCGCAGATACAGGACGATCCGGAATGGCTGCGCCGGCAGATCGGCAGCCTCACCCGCACGCAGGAAGGCGGCCGCGCCCAGCCATGGGCGGTGGAAGATGCGCCCGAGCCATTCATTGCCGGACAGGTGAAAGGCATTATCGGCGTTGAAATCCCGATCGCGCGCATCGAAGGCAAATGGAAAGTCAGCCAGAACCGGGCTGAAGCCGACAGGACCGGCGTTGCCGAGGGCCTGCAGAGGGAAGGCCCCGAAGCGCAGGCCATGGCGCGGATCGTGCATGAACGGGGAAAAGCCGGCGGCGCCTGACCGCCTTCCCCGCCATGCAAAAACCTGACATTTCACTGGCCGCCGCCGCAGGCAAGCTCCGGCAACTGACGGGCGAGACCGTCCGGCTCGTTCCAATCACGGAAGGCGAGGATTCGCGTGCCTTCCGTTACAATCTGGGCAACGAGCGCTTTGTCCTGCGCATCAACCGGTCCGCTGCTGGATTTGCCAAGGACGCCTATGCGAGCCGGCATTTTTCCGCGCCCGCGCTGCCCATTCCGGCCGTTGCCGCTCACGGCGTTCTCGATGACGGCAACGGGTTTTGTATCTCGCACATGGTAGAAGGTGTCACCCTGCAGGGTTTGCCGCCGCAGGATCTGCCGCCAGTTCTTGCACCGGTCGCCAATGTCCTCCAGGCCATTGCTGTCTCAGACATTGGCTCAGCGCACGACTACGGCCCGTTCGATGCGTCGGGAAACGGACGCAATGCAAGCTGGCAGGAATTCCTGTCCGCCGTGTCAGCCTGTGACTGGGGTAGCGTGACCGGCGATAACCAGGTCGCGGATATGGCCGGACGCTGTGCCGAACTGGCCAGGCACTGCCCCGATGTGCGGGCGCTTGTGCATGCGGATTTCGGTTCGAACAATGTATTGACCGATGGCCGCAGGATCACAGGTGTTATCGACTGGTCGGAAGCCATGTACGGTGACCCGCTCTACGATATCGCCAATATCCTGTTCTGGCGGCCGTGGCTGGACTGCATGGAGCAGCAGGCCCGCTACTTCGAGGTTCACCGGCCGGATCTCGTCCAGGACAAAACCGTACTCGCATGTTATCAGCTGCGCATCGGGCTGCAACAGGTCCATGAGAGCGCCGTCGACGGGGCACTCGACGACATGCATTGGGCGCTGCAACGCTGCCGCGCCATCGACAGCCTACTGAGGGCAGCGTAGGATCCGGACCCTAGGCAGCCATGGCCGCCAGCTCGATGCGGTTTCGGCCGAGACGCTTGGCCCGGTAGAGCGCCACGTCCGCCTCCTCGATCAGTTCCGTCATTGACTGATGCTGCGCTGTAAAAGTGGCGACACCGGCGCTGACGGTGACATGGGCCCGCGTGCGCCCGAGATCGAAAAAGGTCTCGTTGACGCGCCGCCGGATCGCTTCGGCCATCGCCATGGCTTCGCCGGCGGCTGCGGACGGCATCAGGATCGCTATCTCCTCCCCACCATAGCGGGCGACCAGATCGGATTTGCGCACCAGCGAGCGAATGATGGTGGAAATTTCCACCAGCACCAGATCGCCATTGGAGTGGCCCCAACGATCGTTGATGCTCTTGAATGAATCGATGTCGATCATGACAAGCGAAAAGACGTCGCCGCCGGTCGATGCCGCCTTGCGGAAGGTGCGCCGCGCGACCCGGTCAAACAGGCGCCGGTTGGCAAGGTTGGTCAACGGATCCGTATGGGCGTCCACCTCCAGCGTTTTTACCCGGTCGACACGCAGGCGTTCGCGATGCAGGAACATGGAGATGAGAAAAATTCCGGCAACGCTCAAGGTCAGTATCGGCAAGGCAATGCGCTGGAAAATCGGCAGCGCCTGCTCGAACGGCAGGATGAAGATGCTCAGCGTGTAGAGCGGAACCGTGAGGCCGAGAATGAGGAAATGTTTCCAGGAATAGGTCTGGGGCCGGTAGACCAGCGTGAAGATCAGGCTGATCAGGCCGATGATGACAATGCCGACGACACCGGCCTGCACACCAACCCCTCCGATCAGGACGCGGGACAGGATCGTTAGAGCTGTCGACACCAGCACCGCCACAACGCCGCCGAACGGTGCGCTGAGCGCCAGCAGGATGGAACGCGCGTCGACAATGATGCCCTCGTCGACGATGACGGGGTCGAGCATGGAAATGATGGCGGCACCGCCGAACAGAAGCCCAACCATCAGGCCGCGCGTCCAGGGCAGATTGAAAGCGCGGATAATGGAGCCATAGGCCATGCTGATCAGGGCAACCAACCCAAGACGATGGACGAGATCGGCAAAGACAGGGAAATATTCAGCGTACAATTATCAACCTCAATTCCACTTCACGCGACACTAGCGTTTGCGGGCTAATTTCGTGCGAAGGACATCCTTAAAAATTGAACTATTGGGCGATACCACGCGAATCTTCTACCACAGGTTGTATTGACTGACGACCTTTGAAACAAATTTTACCAATCGATTGCTTGAAAAGCATGAGAGCGGATTTTTATTCCCGGAGCGGGGATCGCCAGGTTCTCAACCGGCGGGAACCCGCAGTCTGGGCACGGCATCGATCAGAACCCGCGTTGCTTCGGCCTGCGGGGCGGCGAGAACCCGTTCGGTCTCGCCGCTTTCGACAATCCGCCCCTCATCCAGCACGATCATGCGGTCGGCCACGGCCCGAACCACGGCAAGATCGTGAGAAATGAAGAGATAGGACACACCGGTTTCCTCCTGCAGATCGAGCAGGAGATTGAGGATCTGCGCCCGCACGGAAACATCCAGTGCCGATACCGGCTCGTCCAGCACGATCAGGTCGGGCCGGGTGGCAATCGCCCGGGCAATGGCAATGCGCTGGCGCTGGCCGCCGGATAGTTCCAGCGGGCTGCGCTGCATCAGATCAGGGCTCAGCCCCACCCGTTCGAGCGCGGCGGCGATAAGCTGGCCATAGTTGTCCCTCGGCGCCAGATCGTGCAGGCGCAGCGGGTCTTCCAGGATACGCCGGACCGTGGCCCGCGGATTGAATGCCGCCAGCGGATCCTGGAACACCATCTGGAATCTCGGGCGCAGCAGCCGCAAGGCTTCGCCCCGCAGGGCCGTGATATCGTGGCCGCACAGGTGGATTGATCCGGCATCCGGATTGCCCAGCCGCATGACGAGGCGGGCGAGCGTCGTCTTGCCCGAACCCGATGCCCCGACCAGCGCCAGCGTTTCACCGCGCTGCAAGGTAAATCCGATATTCTTCAGGCCCGATGCATTGCGCTCGCCAAAGCGCTTGGCAACATCCTTCAGTTCGAGAACAATGGAATTGTCGGTTTCACTCATGGCAGGTTCAGGCTGTCAGGGTTGATTTCAACAAGCCGCCTTTGCCGCGGCGTGTCCAGTGACAGGTGCGCGCCGATCAGCGCCTTGGTATAGGGATGCGCGGGTTGGCCGAGAACATCGGCTGCGGTGCCCTGTTCGACCAGTTGTCCCCTGTAGAGAACAGCGATCTGGTCGGCGCGTTCGGACGCCAGCGCGATATCATGGGTGACGAACAATAGCGTCAGCCCGTCCTCGCGCACCAGCTCGTCCAGCAGGTTGACGATATGGCGCTGCACCACCGTGTCGAGCGCGCTGGTCAACTCATCGGCGATGACAAGCGACGGATTGGCCGCCAGCGCCAATGCGAGGGCGATGCGCTGGCGCTGCCCGCCGGAGAATTCATGCGGATAGCTGTTGAGGCGCGACAGGGCTTTCGGGATACGCACCCGGTCCATCAGGTCGGCGGCACGCACCCGCGCGGCGATCCAGCTGGTGTCCTCATGCGCCCGGATGACCTCGGCAATCTGGTCGCCGACCCTCATGACCGGATCGAGACTGCCGCCCGGGTCCTGGAACACCACACCGATATCCCGGCCGAGACGCGGGCGGCCCGACGGGCCGGGAAAGACAATCGAACCCGTCTGGCGCGCCTGTTTTGGCAGAAGCCCCGCAACGGCCATGGCGAGAGTGGATTTTCCGGAGCCGCTTTCGCCGATCAAAGCCAGCCGCCCGCCCCGATCGAGGTCGAGCGAGACATCCGCCAGCGCAACGGTCTTGCCGTAGGTCACGCCGACATTTTCCACGCGCAGCAATGGTTCGCTCATGGCTGGAGGAACCTTTCACTGCGCGACAGGCCGCGCCCGATCAGATGCACGCTGAGAACCGTTACCACCAGCGCCAGACCCGGCACGATGGAAAGATAAGGCGCCGCGCGCAGCACCGTGCGCCCTTCGGCAATCATGCTGCCCCAGGTGATCCGGTTCGGATCGCCGAAGCCGAGAAACGACAGGGCAGCTTCGATGAGGATGGCCGCGGCCACGGAAATGGCGGCGAGCGAGGCGGCCGGACCAAAGGCATTCGGCAATATTTCCCGGAAGGCAATCTCCAGCGGCCGCATACCCAATGTGCGGGCGGCGGCCACGAAATCGCGCTCGCGCAGCGACAAAACCTCTGCCCGTGTCACCCGCGCGGCCTGCGTCCATGTGCCGAGACTGATGGCCAGAATGAGGGTCGGGACGCTCGGCCCGGTCACGCTGATTGTTGCCAACGCCAGCAAAAAGCCTGGAACCGTCTGGAATGCCTCGGTGATCCGCATCAGTACCGCATCGGCAATACCGCCGAGAAAGCCCGCCAGCGTGCCGACCAGACTGCCGACGACAAGCGATGCCGCAGCCGAGAAGAACGCCACCAGCAGCGTCGTGCGCGTGCCGTAGAGAAGCTCCGACAGCACATCGCGGCCAAGACGGTCTGTGCCCAGCCAATGCGCCTGCGATGCAAAAGGCCGAGCCAAGGGTTCACCGACGATGGCGAGCGGATCGCCCGCTACGATCCACGGGGCGAGCAAGGCCATGAGAACCAGCGCAAGCAGCAGCACCAGTCCGGCACGGCCTTCAAGGTTGAGACGCCGCCAGATCGTCATCGGCCGATCCTCACGCGCGGATCGAGCCTGCCATAGGCGAGATCGACCAGCAGATTGGCGATAATCACCGTTATGGCGCTGCACAGGATGACACCCAGCAGCAGCGGCGTGTCGCGCCGCGAGACAGCCTCCGCCGCCAGCCGTCCGAATCCCGGAATGGCGAAAACGCTTTCCACCACGACGCTGCCGCCCAGCATGACCGCCGCCTGCAGGCCGAGCATGGTAATGACAGGCAGGACCGCATTGCGCGCCACGTGCCGCCAGACGATACGGCCACGGCTGAGGCCGCGCGCCTTCAGGCCGGTGACGAAGGGATCGCGCCAGACCTCGCTCATGCGGTCGCGCATCAGGCGCAGATACAGCGCGAGGTAAACCATGGCAAGCGAGGCGACCGGCAGGACCAGATGCGCGGCGATATCCGCCATGCGCGCCCATCCGCTCTTGCCGGACGCGATAGTCTCGATGCCACCGACCGGCAGCCAGCGCAGATCGACGGCGAAGACCACGATCAGCACCAGCCCCAGCCAGAAGCCGGGAACGGCATAGAGCGCCAGCGAACCGATCGACAGGAAACGGTCGCGCAGGGAGCCGGGCTTTGCGCCGGCGATGACGCCGAGCAGCGAACCAAGGAAGAAGGCGAGTGCGGTGGCAATGCCCATCAGCAGCAGCGTCACCGGCAGGCGTTCGACGATCACCGAAAGCACCGGACGTTGAAACGCCGTCGACCAGCCGAGATCGCCATGGCCAAGCGCCGAGACATAGGCGATGAAACGATGGAATGGGCCCTGATCAAGACCCCATGCCTGGCGCAATTGCGCCAGCTGGTCGGCATCCATGCCGCCGGAACGCGCGACATAGGAATCCACCGCGTCACCGGATGCCGCCTCCAGCAGCAGAAAACTGCCGATGAGCACAACGGCCAGAACCGGAATCGCACCCAAAAGGCGTTTCAGGAAAAAGGATGCGAGTGGCGGCAAGAAGGGCTCCGACAGGTCATGCGAATGGAGGGGGACACTAGAGCCAATAATGCCGGAAGACAAACGGGTTTGTGTTCAGGAGGGAAGATGCGGTGTCACGATAAAACCATACCCTCAACCCCTACCCTTTCAGCCAGACGTTGGACCAGTTCGACACCGCCCAGCGCGGATTGTCGGACACATTCTGCACGGTATCGCGGGCAACGGTGATGAAGGAGAATTCCGCCACATTGATCAGCGGCAAATCCTCAGCCACCACCTTCTGCAACTTCTTGTAGAGACCGGCGCGCTTTTCGCTATCCACGGTGGAAGCGGCATCCTTGATCAGCTTGTCCACATCCGCATTGGCATAGCCGTACTGGTTGGAGAACGGCACACCGGCGGGCAGCCCGCTTTCGAACAGGATGGTGGTGGAGATCGCCGGATCGGAACGGTAGACCGGCGTTGCCACGGTGATATCGAAATCGTGGTCCGTATAGACCGCCTTCAGATGGGCGGGTGTATCGTTGCTGACCACCTGCGCATCGATGCCCACCTTGGCCAGCGCCTGGCGCAGATAGTCGCCGAACTGCTTGGTTTCATTGAAGAATGGTGCGGGCAGGAGCTTGAGCGTGAAGCGGTTGCCGTCGGCGCCGCGCTTGTAGCCCGCCGCGTCGAGCAGCGCTTCGGCCTTGGCCGGATCGAAAGCATGGGCGGCCACATCTGGCTCATAAAACGCCTTGTCATAGGCAGGAACCGGCCCCGTGGACGGCTTTGCATAGCCGAGGAAGATCGTCTTGACGACAAAATCCCGGTCGATGGCATGGGCAAGCGCCTGACGAACCTTCGGATCGGCCAGTTCCTTGCGGCGATGGTTGATTTCGACAATGAGCTGATAGGTCAACCCTTCATAGCCATTGGCGTAAACCTTCAGGCCCGGCACCTTGGAGATGCGGGCGAGATCGGCAAGCGGCACGGCGGAGAAAGCAGCCAGCTGGATCTGTTCGGCCTCCAGCGCATTGCCGGCGGATGAACGGTCCGGCAGGATCTGGTAGACAATCTCATCCAGCAGCGGCTGGTCCTTCTGCCAGTAGGCCTCGTTGCGCTTCAGCAGATAATATTCGCCCGGCTTGTGTTCGCCGAATTTGAACGGGCCGGTGCCGACCAATGCTTGGTTGGCCGGATTCTTGGCGATATCCGTGCCTTCATAGAGATGTTTCGGCACGACTGAGGTGACCACCGGCAGCGCATTGCGGATGAGCTGGAACGGCGTCGGCTGGGAGAATTTGAAGATGGCCGTGTGGTCATCCGGTGTTTCGACACTCTCGAGGTTCTTGAAGACCACGCGGCCGAGGTTCTGCAGCTTCTTCCACACTTCCAGCGCGGAGAAGGCAACGTCAGCCGAGGTGAACGGCTTGCCGTCGTGCCAGGTCACGCCTTCGCGCAGTTTGAAGGTTGCAGTCAGGCCATCGGCCGAGCCCTCCCAGGCGGTGGCCAGGCGCGGCGACAAGCCGTCCTTGCCGTCATAGGACTGTTCGGCCAGCGGCTCGACAATCTTGCTGGCGACAAAGAACACGCCGTTGGAGGCGACGATGGCGGGATTGAGATTGGCCGGTTCGCTGTCCCCGGCGACGATCAGACGCCCGCCTTTGACAGGCGTTTCCCCCTGCGCCCAGCCAAGACCCGGCATGGCGGTGAGCGCGGCGGCGCTGGCGGTCAGATGGAGAAAAGAGCGTCGGTTCAACAGGATACGGGACATGCTTGCGATCCTCTTATGCATAGGTTTGGCCGAGTGGGCGGGACAGAATCTGGCTGAGAGCCCTGATGGTGGCGCGGGCGAAATCGGGTTTGGCGGATGCGCCCATATGGCCGATGCGCAGCAGCTTGCCCGATGTGTCGGCGCGGCCGAGGGACAGGAGGATGCCGTGCTCATCGCGCAACCGGTCGCGCAAGGCCGTGTCGCTGAAACCATCGGGCAGCTTGAAAGCGGTCGCCGTCGGCGCGCAGAATTCCAGCTTTTTCGGCCACAGCTTCAGGCCAAGCTCAAGCAGGCCGTTGCGGGTGATTTCAGCCGTTTCCGCATGGCGGGCCCAGACGTTTTCGGCACCCTCCGCGGCATAGAGATCCAGCGCCGCATCCAGCGCATAGATTTCCGCAATGGACGGCGTCACCGGAAAGGGCTTGCCGGGCTCCGAGGCGCCTTTCCAGCCGAGAAGGCTGAGGAACGAGCCGCGCGGCGCATCCGGGTTGGCCTCGATCTTGGCCCAGGCCCGCTCGCTCACGCCGACGAGGCTGAGGCCCGGCGTGCTGCCCAGGCATTTCGATGGCGAGGTGATGAAAATGTCGGCATGCGCCTCAAGCGGATGGGCATCCAACCCGCCAAAGGACGACACGGCATCGACAATGAGATAGGCCCCGTGCTCGGCAACGACAGCGCCGATGTCCCGCAGCGGATTGAGCGTGCCGGACGGGGTGTCGTGATGGCAGAGCGAGACAATTTTGATATCCGGGCGCTGGCGCAGCGCCGCACGCACCGCCTGCGGGTCGATGATGTCGTCATAGGGCACGGCAAGCTCGATGACTTCCCTGCCATAGCGCGCGGCCCAGCCGGCAAACCCCTTGCCATAGACACCGGAGACAAGGTTCAGAACCACATCGTCACGGGCAATCAGCGCGGCAGCAGCCGCTTCGATGCCGAGAATGGCCTCGCCCTGCATGATGACGGGCGCCGTGTCCTGCCGCAGCGCCAGCCGCAGCTTTTCGATCACTTCGGCATAGAAGGCCTGGAAGGCGGGATGATAGTCATAAAGAACAGGCTTTCCGAGCGCGGCAAGCACTTGCGGATAGGCGGGAACCGGACCTGTGGTCAGCATCAGCGGTGGAATGGGGAGCATGGATCGCACTTCGAAATTTCATCCCATTCACCGGCGCAAATGGCACTTGAAGCAGACCATATTCTCGCCGCTGGCGGAAACCAAGAAAAACTATTCCAATAATGGCAACGCGAAGGACAAAAGCGCTGTCTATCCCTTTACTCCAGCGGGATCACATCCACCGATTGCTTTGCTTCCTGCGAACCGCTGGTTTTCAGCACGCCGACGATGGGCGAGACATCGGCATAATCCCGACCGTAACCGACGGTGATATGGTCATTGCCGGCCATCATCGCATTGGTGGGATCGAATTCCTGCCAGCCCGCCTCGCGCCCGCACCAGACACGCACCCAGGCATGCATGGCGTCGGCACCTTCCAGCCGCTCCTTGCCGGGTGGCGGGATGGTGCGCAGGAAACCGCTGACATAGCCCGCCGGAATGCCGATGCCGCGCAGGCCGGCAATCATGATGTGGCTGAAATCCTGGCAGACACCGGCCCGCAGGTCGAACGCCTCCCGCGCCGTGGTGCGCACATTGGTGGCGTCGGAATCATAGGCGAAATCCGCATGGATGCGGTTGCACAGATCGCCCGCCGCCTCCATGACCGTGCGCGTCCTGCCGAGGCTTGTCGCGGCGTAGGCCGATATGTCAGGGTCGATGGCCGCGTGGGCGCTGGATGTCAGAAAGTGGTGCGGTGCATCGGATGCCACCGACCAGACGCCGCGTATTTCCCGGATCAGGCCGGCAAGATCGGGCGAAACATCGAGCATGGTCTGCGGCCGCGCCACGTTGATGCGGGCTGTCATCGTTACATCGAGCGTCTCGTGCGGATTGCGGTAGACGATGGAGGTCACCGTATTGGCGAAGAAATCGGTAAAATCGGAGCGTTCCGCCGCTGCAGGATCAAAGGAGAGACTCGAGGCGACCACGCGCTGGATACCCGGCAGAGTTTGCGGCATCACCCGGATGTGGTGGCGCCCGCCCGCCGCGGAACGCTCATAGTCATAATGCAGGTGGAGGCGGATGTTATAGAGCATTCCTCACCCCCTCAGGCAAAATACGTATCGGAGATGGTGTCGGACAGCGCGCCGATTTCATGGGCGAGTTCATGCAGCTTGTCGGCTGTCAGTTCGCTGGATTCCATGATGGCAAGCTGCGTATGCAGGCGCAGCACATCCTTGGAAAAGGCGGACATATGCGCACCCGCCTCGCGCTGCGGCAAAAGATTGAACTCGGTTTTGAGCGCGTCCAGCTGGAAAATGATCGAGCGCGGATTGAGCGGATCGAGCGCCAGAAGATCGAGCACGCTCAGGCGGCCGGAATAGACGCTGTACTGCCGCCGGTGCGTCATGACGCTGTCGCCGATTTCCAGCAGCATTTCCAGCCCACCTTCCGGCGCTTCATGCCGCGACAGGTTTGCCAGGATGCGCGCCATCTGGATGCCGCGCTCCAGCCGGCGGCCGATTTCAAGAAAACGCCAGCCGGTGAAACGATACATGTTCTCGTGCACCAGACCGGAGAACCCGGCCAGCTTGCGCAGGATGATTGTCATGGCGCGGGTGCCGTCATCGCCCTGCGACACCACCCCCTGGAACCGGTGCACGGTCTTCGACAGATCGCGCAGCGCCAGCCAGCCATCGGGCGAAAAACGGTCGCGGATACGTCCGGCACTGAGCATTGCGCCGTCGATGGAACGCAGGAGGCCCTTGGGTATGGCTTCATCGAGATCAATGCCGAGGGGCTTGAGCTGATCGCGCATTTCCGTCAGAAGCGGCAATTCCGCATTGGCCGTCTCGGCATAGCGGGCATGGCACGCCCGCAGGATACGCGCCGTGGCTTCGGCACGTTCGATATAGCGCCCCATCCACATCAGGTTTTCCGCCGCACGGCTCGGCAGCGTGCCCGGCACATTGCGGCGGAACGCATCGTCCTCGCGCGGCAGCAGCGTATCCTTGCGCACGGGCGCCGAACTGGTGATCCACACATCCGCTGCCTGCCCGCCGCGCTGCATGGCAATCGCCGCCGTGTCGAGCGTGAACCCGACGCGGGCAAAACCGCCCGGCATGAAACTCCAGCCATCGCCGTGACGCGCCGCAAAGACGCGCAGGACAAAGGGCCTCGGCTCCAGCCTGCCGTCCACATAGACCGGCGTCGTCGACAGTTTGACGGCTTCCTGACCGACCAGTCCACGGCCGTCGGTTTTGAGCTTGTGCAACAGGGCCTGGCGCGCCGCATCGTCAAGGGCGGACCCCAGAACCGTGGCCTGCACGTCTTCGAACGGCAACCGGGTCGACAGCGCCGGGCCGACCATCATCTGGTCGAGCCGGTTCATGACGTGCTGGCGTTCCTTCTCCTGGCCGCACCACCAGGTGGCGATGCTCGGCAAGGCGAGATCACGGTCGTGCAGGGCCTTCGAGATCGCAGGAAGGAAGGCCAGCAGCGCCCGGGTTTCGAGAATGCCCGATCCCAGCGCATTGACCAGCGAGACGGAACGCTGGCGCAGCGCGCCGACCATGCCGGGGGTGCCGATCCACGAATCCGACTTCAGCTCCAGCGGGTCCATATAGGCGGCATCCATGCGCCGCCACAGAACATCGATGGGCTTGAGACCGGACACGGTGCGCACCATGACCCGGCCCTTGCTCACGGTCAGGTCGTCGCCTTCCAGCAGCATGATGCCGAGATAGCGGGCGATATAGGCGTGTTCGAAATAGGTTTCATTGTTCGGGCCGGGCGTGAGAATGGCCGCGCGCCCTGCGGGATCGTGGATCAGGCTCTGCAGGGAATCGCGGAAATCCTTGAAGAAACCGGCAAGACGGTGAACGTTCATCGCGCCGGAAATATCCGAAAGGGCGCGGGTGGTGGCAACGCGGTTTTCCAGGGCAAACCCGGCACCCGAAGGCGCCTGCGTGCGGTCGCCCAGCACCCACCACTGGCCATTGGGTGCGCGCCCCAGCTCGAAAGCGCAGAAATGCAGGAAATGCCCGCTGGCCGGCTTGATACCGGCGACGGGATGCAGGAACTCGGGGTTCGAGGCAATCAGATCCGGCGGCAGCAGGCCATCGCGCACCAGCCGGTTGTCGCCATAGATATCGGCAACGATATCCTCCAGGAGATCGGCGCGCTGGGTCAGCCCTGACGTGATGGAGCGCCAGTCATCCTCGTTGATCAGAAGTGGAACATGGGCGAGCGGCCATTCGCGCTCCTGCGTACCCGTCTCGTCATAGACCCGGTAGAAGACCCCCGCATCGTGCAGATACTGGTTGGCACGAGCAAAGCGGGTTGCGAGCTTGTCCGGGCCGAGGGTGTCAAGCGAACGCAGCAGCTTTTCCCAGCCGGGACGCACAGCCCCGTTGGGATCGATCATCTCGTCCGCCACGCCCTGCAGGGGCTTGTAGCCCGCGAGGAGACCGGGGAGTGGCCGTGATTTGCTTACCTGGGACATTGGTTTCAATACCCCCCTCTGCCCTGCCGTGCTCCGGGGCGAGCCACGGGTCTCGCCCCGGAGCCCGGTAGCCCAGAGGGGGGCGAAATCTCTCTTTGCATCAATCCCACAATCTCAATGCCTCGGCCTTCTCAGATCAAGGGTCATCGGAAATTCCCCCGATGGCTGTTCCCTGCGCAATTCATATCCGCCGGCCGTATGGCCGCGCGGCTCGAAACGCGCCAGCCGGCGCGCCTCGGCCTCGTTCGAATTGACCGGGAACGTATCATAGCTGCGCCCGCCGGGGTGTGCGACATGATAGACGCAACCGCCGATCGCCCGTTGCGACCACTGGTCGTAAATGTCAAAAACCAGCGGCGTGTTGACCGGGATCATCGGATGCAGGCCGGAGCGCGGCTGCCACGCCTTGTAGCGCACGCCGGCAACCGCCGTGCCCTGTCTGTCGGTCATCTTCAGCGGCACCTCGCGCCCGTTGCAGGCCACGCTGTAGCGGGCCGGATTGAAGCCGTCGACCTTGACCTGCAGCCGTTCCACCGAGGAATCGACGAAGCGCACCGTGCCGCCGATGGCACCCTGCTCACCCATCACATGCCATGGCTCCAGCGCCTGCCGGATTTCCAGTTTCACACCCTCATTCTCGATTTCTCCGCAGAAGGGGAAGCGGAATTCCAGCTGGGCCTCGAACCATTCCGGGCGGAAATCAAAGCCGTTCTCGCGCAAATCGGCGAGAACATCGAGGAAATCCTGCCAGACATAGGCCGGCAGCATGAAACGGTCATGCAGCGCCGTGCCCCAGCGGACGAAACTGCCCTGAATCGGATTGTTCCAGAACCGGGCAATCAGCGCGCGGATCAGCAATTGCTGGGCAAGGCTCATGCGCGCATTGGGCGGCATCTCGAAACCGCGGAACTCGACCAGCCCGAGCCTGCCGGTCGGACCATCGGGCGAGAACAGCTTGTCGATGCAGATTTCCGAGCGATGCGTGTTGCCGGTGACATCCACCAGCAGATTGCGGAACAGCCGGTCGACCAGCCAGGGCAAAGGCGGCGTGCCCTCGCCCGGCCGGGGCACCTGCGAGAGGGCAATCTCCAGCTCGTAGAGACTGTCATGCCGCGCCTCGTCGATGCGCGGTGCCTGGCTGGTCGGCCCGATGAACAGGCCGGAGAACAGGTAGGACAGCGACGGATGCCGCTGCCAGTGCAGGACAAGGCTTTTCAACAGATCAGGACGGCGCAGGAACGGGCTGTTGGCGGGTGTTTCGCCACCGACCACCACATGGTTGCCGCCGCCGGTACCGGTATGGCGGCCATCGATCATGAACTTGTCGGCACCGAGCCGCGTCTGGCGGGCTTCTTCGTAGATTGCCGTTGTCGTTGCCACGCAGTCGCGCCAATTGGCCGCCGGATGGATATTCACCTCGATCACACCGGGATCGGGTGCAACGCGGATAACGTTGATGCGATGATCCTGCGGCGGGCTGTAACCTTCGATGTGAACCGGCAGCCCAAGCTTGTGTGCCGCAGCTTCCGCCGCCGCAACCAGTTCCAGATAGTCCTCGAGCGCCTCCACCGGCGGCATGAACACGCTGAGGCGCCCGTCCCGCGGCTCGACCGATATGGCGGTGCGCACGGCCCCGCCGATTTCCCCCAGTTCCTGCTCGACCCGCTCCTGCTGGTTGCCTTCGTCCGCGGTGAAAGAGGCAACCGCCAGGATGTTCTCACGCGCCTGCGGTGCCGGGTCCGGCAGCGCCCCGCGATCCACCGACGGATCGACCGGCACGATATAGGGATATTCCGAGGCCGGAACATGCGGCAGGGCGCCGAGCGGCAGGCGGTATCCGACGGGTGAATCCCCCGGCACCAGGAACAGCTTGCCGCGCCGCGTCTTCCATTTTTCGCTACGCCAGCGCGGGCCGGAGGCCTGGCTGTTCCAGCGCTGCACCGGCAGGACAAAACCGCTCGGCTCGGTCAGGCCCCGCTCGAAAACCCGGGCGATGCGGCTGCGCTCTTCCGGATCCTTGAGCCTGGAGTTGGACGGATCGACATTGTCGGGAAGATTGCCCTCCTTGATGATCCATTCCGCCGGATCTTCGTAGGCGGGTGCCACCATCTCTTCTTCAACGCCAAGCTCCTGCGCCAACGCGACGAGGAGTTTTCCGGCATCTTCCGGCTTGACGTCAGCCTTGCCGTTCTCCGGCGCGATCAGGTCGGGATTGACCCAGATCGGCTTGCCGTCCTTGCGCCAGTAAAGCGAGAACGTCCAGCGCGGCAGGCTCTCGCCCGGATACCACTTGCCCTGCCCGTAGTGCAGAAAACCACCCGGCGCAAAACGCTCGCGCAGCCGCCGGATCAGCTTGTCGGCCTTTTCGCGCTTGGTCGGCCCGACCGCATCGGTGTTCCATTCGCCCGATTCGAAATCATCGATGGACACGAATGTGGGCTCGCCGCCCATGGTCAGGCGCACATCGCGTTCGTTCAGGATCGCGTCCACCTTTTCGCCGAGCGCATCGAGCGCATTCCAGGATTCGTCGGAAAACGGTTTTGTGATGCGGGGGTGCTCGGATACGCGCGTCACGCGCATATCGAAACCGAATTCCACATTGGCGAATTCCGCCATGCCGGAAATCGGTGCGGCATTGCGGTAATGCGGGGTGGCGGCAAGCGGTACGTGGCTTTCGCCGGTCAGAAGCCCGGAGGTGGGGTCGAGGCCGATCCAGCCCGCCCCCGGCAGATAGACTTCGCACCAGGCATGCAGATCGGTGAAATCCTTGTCCGTTCCGGCGGGACCATCGATGGCGACAAGATCAGGCTTCAGCTGGATGAGATAGCCGGAGACGAACCGTGCGGCAAAACCGAGATTACGCAACACCTGCACTAGCAGCCAGCTTGAATCCCGGCACGATCCCGAGCGCAGGTTCAAGGTGGCGTCCGGCTCCTGAACCCCGGTTTCCATGCGGATGACATAGCCGATCTCGCGCTGGATACGTGCGTTGAGATCGACGACGAAATTCACCGTGTTCGTCGGGCTGCGATCGATGGTTGCAAGGAAAGCCGAAACCAGCGGTCCGGCCGGTTCCGGTTTCATATAGATCGACAGGTCGTCGCTGATCTCTTCGGGATAGCTGAACGGCCATGTTTCGGCGACCGGTTCGACGAAGAAATCGAATGGATTATAGACGGTCATATCAGCGACGAGATCGACCTCGATCTTCAGCTCCGTCACCGGTTCGGGAAAGACGAAGCGGGCGAGGAAATTACCGTAGGGATCCTGCTGCAGGTTGACGAAATGATTGGCCGGACTGACTTTCAGGGAATGGCTGAGAACTTTTGTCCGGGAATGGGGTGCCGGCTGGAGCCGGATGATCTGCGGCCCGAGCATGATGGGCCGGTCATACCGGTAATGCGTCAGATGATAGACTGCTGCGTGAATTGCCATATCGCCTCAAAAGTCTGATTCAAAAAAAACCGCGGTTCCACAAATGCTCCCCGCACTCTAACGAGTTACCGGCCAATTGAAATCTTTCATTTGCCAAAAATTTTGGCAGCAGCAAAAATTGCCGCATAAACGTGCTTGCAACTGCGCGGCTGGCCGCATAGCATCCGCGCCGATGGTTTCTTCCGCACGACAACGCGGGAGATGAAAAGGGAACACGGTGAGGCGTACCCAAAAGGGACCGAGACCGTGGCTGCCCCCGCAACTGTAAGCGGTGAGCGATGCCTGACATGCCACTGACCGGAAGGTCGGGAAGGCAAGGCGAAGCTGAGACCCGCGAGCCAGGAGACCTGCCATCTCATCTACAATTCGAACCGGACGGGGTGTGCCGGGAGCGATGCGATGTCCTCTCCCGCATTGTCGCGATGGTGCATTGGCCGCGTTCCCCTAACCTTTGTCCACAAGGCAAGGCACCGGCATGACCACGCCAATACCCGACCACCAGATTATCGTCTGCACCCCGTGCAAGACCGCCGGCGGCCTGCCGCGGCCGGAGCAGCCATGACATATCGGGTATTGACCAATGTTATAACGTTACTATACGACAGCGAAGCGTCCGCGATGACGCGACGACGTTTACCGGTTGGGATTTGACACCATGTGCCTTGCCTGCAGTCACGGATATCCGCCCATGAGCCATGTCGCCCTGCGTGCCGACGAGGTGACGTTCCGCACAGCCGGCCAGACGCTGGTGGATGAGGTATCGCTCGACATCGTGCGCGGCGCGCGTCTTGCCATTATCGGGCCGAATGGCGCCGGGAAATCCACACTTTTGCGCATGCTGGCCGGGCTGTTGCGCCCCTCCTCCGGCAGCATCCATCTCGACGGTACGGCAATAGACCGGCTGCCGCCGAAGGAACGGGCCAGGAGATTTGCCTTTGTCGGCCAGACCGACATGCCGGACCCGCAATTGCTGGTTGACGATTATGTATCCCTTGGCCGCATTCCGCACACCGGCACCCTGACCAAGGCGAAAGACCGGGATATCGTGACGGAAGCCCTGCTCCGCGCCGGCATCGCCGCGTTTTCGCGCCGTCCCATCGGCTCGCTCTCCGGCGGCGAAAGGCAGCGCGTGCAGCTGGCGCGCGCCATCGCCCAGCAGCCTGACATCCTGTTTCTCGACGAACCCACCAATCACCTCGACCCGAAGGCGCGCAGCGAATTGCTGGCGCTCGTCGCCGGTCTCGACGTGACGACCATCGCGGTGCTGCACGACCTGCCGCTGGTGGCGCCGTTTGCCACCCACGTCGCCGTCATGCATGCCGCCCAGCTCGTCGCCGCCGGCACACCCGACGAAACGCTGACGCCGCGCATCGTCAGCGATGTCTTCGATCTCGATGTCCTGCGCCTGCGTCATCCCTCGCAGGATCGCGATCTCATGGTGTTCGAAGCACCCGGACCAACCACAAAACAAACTGCTCAGCTACGGAGAATTTGATGAAAAGAATGCTGCTCGCCCTCGCCTTGTCGGCGCTGTCCGCCCCCGCATGGGCGTTTCCCGTGACGGTCGACAGTTGCGGCAAGCCCGTCACCTTCGAGGCCGCGCCCAAGCGTGCGGTCATCCAGGACATCAACATGAGCGAAATGGCCTTCGCCCTGCACCTGCAATCCTCGATGGTCGGGGTTTCGGGCATTACCGGCTGGTACAAGCTGGACGACGCGTTCAAGAAGCAGCTGGGCGCCATTCCCGAGCTTGCGCCAAAATATCCGACCCTTGAAAATCTCATTGCTGCGGAACCGGATTTCTTCTTCGCTGGCTGGAATTACGGCATGAAGCCGGGCGGTGAGGTCACCCCCGACACGCTGGCGCCGCACGGCATCAAGACGCTTGAACTGACCGAAAGCTGCATCCATCTCGACAAGTCCCGGCCCGCCGCCACCATGGACCTGCTCTATGGCGACATGGAAAAGCTCGGCAAGATTTTCGATAGGGAAGACGAGGCAAATAAACTCGTCAGCGGCTGGAAGACAGAACTTGCGGCGATCAAGACAAAGATCGGCGACAAGAGCGGCACCCGCGTCTTCCTCTACGATTCCGGCGAGGACAAGCCGTTCACAGCGGGCAAGTTCGCCATTCCCACGGCGATGATCAGCGAAGCTGGCGGCACCAATATCATGGCCGATCTCGACACCAGCTGGGGCACCACCTCGTGGGAAACCGTGGCGACGCGCAATCCGGAATTCCTCGTTCTCCTCGATTATCAGGATGATGCGGGTTACCAGAAGCTGCTCGACTTCCTCAAATCGCATCCGGCAATGAAGGAAACCGACGCCGTCAAGAACAACCGCTTCGTCGCCCTGCGCTATGCGGAACTGACGCCCGGACCGGCCAATATCGAGGCCATCGCCAAGATGGCCAAGGCCATGCATCCGGAAGCATTCTGAGTGCATCTGCCTTTCCGTCAGCATCTGACACTCATGACGGGGGTGATGGCCATTCTGGCCCTCGCCCTCGTGTCGATTGCCTATGGGGCAACGGTCATTCCGCTCGGCGATGTCCTGCGCGCCCTCGCCCATGCCACCGGCCTCTCCGATATGGCCGTTGGCGGCCCTGTCGGCAAGATCATCGTCGACCTGCGCCTGCCGAGGGTCATCCTTGCCATCTGCGTGGGCGCGGGGCTTGGCATCATCGGCGCACTGCTGCAGACCGTCACCCGCAACGATCTCGCCGATCCGTTCCTGTTCGGCCTTTCCAATGGTGCGGCGGCGGGAGCAGTCTCGGTGATTACCGTCATCGGCGACCGCTTCGGCATCTGGACGCTGCCGATTGCCGCCTTCAGCGGCGGCATGCTGGCGGCCATCGTCGTGCTGATGCTGGTGCGGCGCGTGCAGGGACAGGGGCCGGAACGGCTGATCCTGGCGGGCCTTGCCGTCTCGTTCCTGTTTGCTGCGCTGACCAATTACATGGTGTTTGCCGGCGACCAGCGCGCCGCGCATTCGGTGATGTTCTGGACGCTCGGCGGCCTCGGTCTTGCCCGCTGGGAGAACCTGCCGCTCGCTCTCACCGGGCTTGCCGCCATCCTGGTCTACGCATTGTACAACCACCGCAATCTCGATGCCCTGCTGGCGGGCGAAAACACGGCGGAAAGCCTTGGCATAAGGGTGACGCGCCTTCGCAACACGGTGTTCATCGTCTGCGCCTTCTCCACCGCGATCTTTGTCTCGGTGGCGGGCGTCATCGGCTTTGTCGGCCTGATGATTCCGCACATTGCCCGGCGTTTTTCCGGGCAGCTGCATGCGGGATTGATCGTCACCTGCGCCGTGCTCGGTGCCCTGCTGATCCTGCTCAGCGACCTCGCGGCCCGTCTGCTGCTGGCGCCGCAGGAATTGCCCATCGGTATCGTTACCAGTTCAATCGGCGCGTTTTTTGTGGTGACGATCCTGTTGAGGAAGCGGCCGGGGTAACTGGTTGTCGGATTGCAGGGAGCATCGTGCGTGGTTCGACAAGCTCACCATGAGGGAGAGTGAGGGTTGCAGCGAGTTATATTCTCGCAATAGGGGTGACTAGTTTTGCAGCTACAATCTCCCTCATGGTGAGCTTGTCGAACCACGCTCAACGGCAATGCAATCAAACTATAACCTGCCCCAGGCCACGAAATCCGGATTGGCGAAATCGGCATCGTCGGCCTGATTGCGGCGGCCATAGGTCAGCGGATTGCCATCCAGCGTCAGGGTTATGCCTCCGGCAGCGCGCAGGACCGCATCGCCCGCCGCCGTATCCCATTCCATGGTCCGGCCGAAACGCGGGTAAATATCGGCCTCACCGCGCGCCAGAAGGCCGAATTTCAGTGACGACCCGACGGACACACAGTCGGCAATACGGAATTTTTCCAGATAGGCATCGGTTTCCGGCGTGCGGTGCGAGCGGCTGGCAACGGCAATGAGATCGTCCGGACTGGTGCGGCAGCCTATGGCTTTGCGTGCGGTGACCGCACCGCCCTCGCCGACAGTAACTTCCTGCGCGCCGGCAGTGCCGCCCGTGAACAGCACACCGCGGACGGGGGCATAGACAACACCGAGAACGGGCGCCGCGTTTTCGATCAGCGCAATGTTGACGGTGAAATCACCGTTGCGGCTGACAAATTCCCGCGTTCCGTCGAGCGGATCGACCAGATAGAAGCGCGCACCGAGATCGCCGGGCACGTGGCCGCCGGAGATTTCCTCCTCCGCCACGACGGGTATGTCAGGCGTCGCCCTGCGCAGAGCCGCCAGGATGATGGCTTCGGCGGCATGATCGGCTTCCGTGACCGGCGACTGGTCATCCTTCAGCGCGAAATCACAGCCCTCGGCGTAAATGCGCAGGATTTCCTGCCCGGCGGCAATGGCCGCTGTTTCCAGGACGGCAAGAAGGCTCGAATGGTCGAGGGTTGTAAGGGTTAGTGTCATCGCCTAAATCGACCACGAGCTTTGATCATAGTTGAAGATGATGCCGTGCTCGACCAGCAGCTTCTCCACCTCCGAGGCAAGTGCCTCCGTCGTGCGGCCGACCGTGTGCAGATGCAGTTCCGGATTCTCCGGCGCTTCATAGGGCGAGTCGACGCCGGTGAAATTCTTGATCTCGCCGCGCAGTGCCTTCGCGTAAAGCCCCTTCGGGTCACGCCGCGCGCATTCCTCGAACGGCGTATCGACGAAGATTTCGAGGAATTCGCCATCGGCCAGAAGCTCGCGCACCATGCGGCGCTCCGAACGGAACGGCGAAATGAACGAGACCAGCACGATCAGCCCCGCATCCACCATCAACTTGGCGACTTCGCCGACGCGGCGGATGTTTTCCACCCGGTCCTCTTCGGTGAAGCCGAGGTCGCGGTTGAGCCCGTGGCGCACATTGTCGCCATCGAGAATATAGGTGTGCTTGCCGAGCGACGACAGGCGTTTTTCAACGAGATTGGCGACCGTCGACTTGCCCGAACCGGACAGGCCGGTGAACCATATCACCGCCGGCTTCTGGTTCTTCTGGTCGGCGCGCGATGCCTTGCTGACATCCAGCGCCTGCCAATGCACGTTCGATGCGCGGCGCAGGCCGAAGTCGATCATGCCGGCGCCGACCGTCGCATTGGTCAGGCGGTCGATCAGGATGAACGACCCGGTCGAGCGGTTCGACTTGTAGGGGTCGAAGGCAATCGGCTCCTGCGTTGAAATATTGACAACGCCGACTTCATTCAGGTCAAGCGATTTGGCCGCTTCCTGCGCGAAGCTGTTGATATCGATTCGGTATTTGAGATCGGTCACCGTGGCTGTCGCCTGATCGGTCTCGGTCCGCAGGATATAGGAACGGCCGGGGATCAGCGCATGTTCGGCAAACCAGACGAGATGCGCGGCAAACTGGTCCGCCACCTCGGGGCGGGCGCTGGGTGCCACCAGCATGTTGCCGCGCGACACCTCGACCTCGTCCTCCAGCACCAGCGTCACCGCCTGCCCTTCGACAGCCCGGTCAAGGTCGCCGTCCAAAGTCACCACACGCTTGACGCGCGAGGACTTGCCGGACTTGGCAACCACCACCTCGTCTCCCGGCGCGACGACACCGGACGCGATGGTGCCGGAGAAGCCGCGGAAGTCGAGATTGGGCCGGTTGACATATTGCACCGGGAACCGGAACGGGCGCTCCTCATCCGCATCGGCAAGCGGCACGTCTTCGAGATGTTCGAGCAGCGCCGGGCCCTTGTACCAGGGCATGTTGGCGGAGGCGGAAATCACATTGTCGCCAAAGCGCGCCGAAAGCGGAATGGGCTGGATCGACTGGAAACCAAGCTTGCTGGCAAAGTCCTGGTAGTCGGCAACGATCCTGTCAAAAATCGCCTGGGAGTAATCGACGAGATCGATCTTGTTGATGGCCAGGACGATGTTGCGGATGCCGAGCAGCGAGGCGATGAAACTGTGGCGGCGTGTCTGCCGCAGGATGCCCTGCCGCGCGTCGACAAGCACGATGGCAAGATCGGCGGTGGAAGCGCCGGTCGCCATGTTGCGGGTATATTGCTCGTGGCCGGGCGTGTCGGCGACGATGAACTTGCGCTTGGGCGTCGAGAAGAAGCGATAGGCGACATCGATGGTGATGCCCTGCTCGCGCTCGGCTTCCAGACCATCGACCAGCAGCGCGAAATCGATGTCCTCGCCATTGGTGCCATGTTTGCGGCTGTCATTCTGCAGGGCGGCCAGCTGGTCCTCGAAGATCAGCTTGGTGTCGTAGAGCAGACGGCCGATCAGCGTCGACTTGCCGTCATCGACCGAACCGCAGGTGAGAAAGCGCAGCAGCGATTTCTTTTCCTGTTCGGCCATGTAGGCGCGGATTTCCTCGGCGGCGGAAGCCTCGATGGGGGCAACGGTGTTCATCAGAAATAGCCCTCGCGCTTCTTCTTCTCCATCGAACCGGCTTCATCCTTGTCGATCATGCGGCCCTGCCGTTCGGAGGTGCGGGCAATCAGCATTTCGCTGACGATTTCCGGCAAGGTCACCGCATCGGATTCAATCGCACCGGTCAAGGGATAGCATCCGAGCGTGCGAAAGCGAACAAGCTTCTCCTGCAGCTTTTCGCCGGGCAGCAGCTGCATGCGCTCGTCATCGCGCATGATCAGCATGCCGTCGCGCTCCACCACCGGCCGCTTGGCGGCGTAATAGAGCGGGACGATCGGGATGTTCTCCTGCAGGATGTACTGCCAGACATCGAGCTCGGTCCAGTTGGAGATCGGGAAAACGCGGATGGATTCGCCCTTGGCGACCCGCGTGTTGTAGATCTTCCACATTTCCGGGCGCTGGTTCTTCGGGTCCCAGGAATGCTGCGCGTTGCGGAAGGAGAAAATGCGCTCCTTGGCCCGCGACTTCTCCTCGTCGCGCCGCGCGCCGCCGAAGGCTGCATCGAAGCCGTATTTGTCGAGCGCCTGCCGCAGGGCGACGGTCTTCATGATATGAGTATGGGTGTTCGATCCATGCACGAAGGGGCTGATGCCCTGGTCGATGCCGTCCTGGTTGCTGTGCAGCAGCAGGTCGAAGCCGAGACGTTTCGCTTCTGAATCACGAAACGCGATCATCTCCTTGAATTTCCACGTGGTATCCACATGCAGGAACGGAAACGGCGGTTTGGCCGGATAAAAGGCCTTCATCGCCAGATGCAGCATCACGGAGGAATCCTTGCCGATCGAATACAGCATCACCGGCTTGGTGAATGTTGCGGCAACCTCGCGGAAAATATGGATCGCTTCGGCTTCAAGACGCTGAAGGTGCGTCAGGCTCTTGGTCATGAAAATCACTGTCCACTGTTTTTCGGCGTCTTACGATGTGCCGATACGTGCGGCAACCATAGTGGAACGCATCGCCGGAAGAAAAGGATGGTTTCACAACCCGGGGCAAATTCGCGCCAATTTATTGCTGCCGGCACAATGAATGAAAGAACTTCATTCCAGCGAAGCGGAATACGGGAGTCCGGCTTTTTTAAAAATGCGGATCCGTGGAAAATTGATCCACCCTGATTTCCGCTGCCCGGCCGTGCCTTCCCTCACGTTTTGCGTCGTTGAAATGCGGCCAAACGTCTATGATATTAGTCTAACAATGCGATTGACCAGGATCAGCAACTCTCATAGATGGACTGGCAATTTAACAATTTTTTTCCGCTGGAATAGTTCATGGATATTTGCACCTTCTGGTATGGCCCGCGCCTTCGGGAGGTGGACCGGGTCTGTCTGGCATCGATGGTGATGACCGGACAGCGGGTGAAACTATACGCGTTCGACGAGATCGCAAACCTTCCCAAGGGCATCGAGATTTGCGATGCGGCGCCGATACTGGACAAAAAATATCTTCGGCGCATCGACCCGGATTTTCCCGATATCGAGAACCCCGGCCACGTCGTATCCCAGTTCAGCGACCTGTTTCGCGTCACGTTGATGAAGAAACAGCAGGGCCTTTGGCTTGATACCGACATCTATCTGATGAAGCAGTTTCATCCGGCGACCGACAAGCCTTACCTCGCCCGGGAAAACCACTTCCGCCTCGGCGTATCGGCGATGTACCTGCCGCCGGACAATCCTGTCATCGGTGAGTTCGACGCCTATATGGAAGGAACGGTCGTCGTTCCGCCATGGCTGGGATTTCGCCGCCGCGTCATGCGCCCGGCATGGTTCCGCATGACCGGACAGAAGGTAACCCCGGCCACCATCGGCATCACCGCCTTCGCCAATGACGGCATTTCACGCATGGCCAAGCGTTACGGTTTCTTCAAGGATGCCGCGCCGAAGGAAAATTTCTACTACTGGACGGCGCGCGATGCCTTGCGCATCTTTGACCCGGCCTTTGGACTGGAACCGCTCGACCATCCGGATTTCATCGGGTTCCACGTTCACAAGAAAGACCCGACCAACCAGCCCCTCGTTCCCGGCAGTTTTTACCACTGGGCTGCCAACCGCGTCGCGGATTATCTGTAGGCGTCCTTAGGCAGCGTTCCGTTCGCACGCAGCCCGCCCATCTCTTGAATGAAACGTTTCATGTTGACAAATCCGTGATCTTCGGGCTCCTATTGAGCTGAGACGCCGTTATTGCGCCCGCGCAATGAAACGTTTCATCGCCATGTTGGAGGACGTGGCAAACCGCTGAACGTCTTTTGTCATTCTGGGAGGAATACAATGAAATTCGCACGTTTTATTGCCGCCAGCCTTCTGGCCGGCACGCTCGCCATGCCTGCAGCCAGCTATGCCGCCGACAAGCCCGTCGTCGGGCTTGTGATGAAATCCCTTGCCAACGAATTCTTCAAGAACATGCTCGAGGGCGCAAAGGCCCACGAGGCCAAGCGCGGCGACTACACGCTGAAAGCCGTCGGCATGCAGTCCGAGACCGATGTCGAGACGCAGATCAATGCCATCGAGAGCTTCATCACCCAAAAGGTCGATGCCATCGTTGTTGCGCCGTCCGATTCCCGCGCGCTCGTTCCGCCGATCAAGCGAGCCGTGGATGCCGGTATCACTGTCGTCAATTTCGACGTGGCGCTCGATGACAAGGCTAAGCAGGAGGCAGGCCTGAAACTCGCCTTTGTCGGCCCTGATAACCGCGAAGGCGCCAAGTTGGCCGGCGATGCGCTGGCCAAGAAGCTCGGTGCAGGCGCCAAGGTCGTCATCATCGAAGGCAATCCGGGCGCCGACAATGCGGCCCAGCGCAAGCTCGGCTTCATGGACTCCGTCACGGCGGGCAAGCTCGACCTGCTCGACTCGCGCACCGCCCACTGGGAAACCGAAGAAGCCAACACCGTATTCTCCAACATGCTGACCGCCCATCCGGATATCCAGGGCGTGATGGCGGCCAATGACTCCATGGTCCTCGGCGTCGTCAAGGCCATCGAGGCGGCGGGCAAAACAGGCAAGATCGAAGTCGTCGGCTTTGACAACATCCCGGCTGTCCAGCCGCTGCTGAAGGAAAAGAAGCTGCTTGCCACGGTCGACCAGTTCGGCCAGCAGATGGCCGCCAACGCCATCGACAAGGCGCTTGGTGTCGTGGCCGGCGGCAAGCCGCTTGAAGGCTGGGTCAAGACCGACATCAAGCTCGTGACATCGGACGACGTGAAGTAACACGGGGTAAACCGCGGCTGTGTCTGGTTCGGCACAGCCGCCAACCGGGTCGATGATCATGGAAAACACTGACATGGCAGGCGCAGCCGCTCCGGCACCGGCCGGTGCTGGTGCCGAGCCGGTGCTCGAACTCTCCGGCGTCAAGAAGCGCTTCGGCGGCGTTGTCGCCCTCAACGGCGTCAGCTTTTCGCTGCGCCCCAGCGAGGTGCATGCGCTGGTCGGTGAAAATGGCGCGGGCAAGTCGACGCTGATCAAGATCCTGTGCGGGATCATCCAGCGGGATGCCGGGGAAATCACACTCGACGGCGGGACCTATGATCCGCACACGCCGGGCGATGCGAAGAAGGCCGGCATTCAGGTGGTCCACCAGGAATTCAACCTGCTGCCCTACCTCTCCGTTGCCGAAAACATCTGCTTTGAAGACATGCCGCGCAAGGCGTTCGGCATGGTTGATTATCCCACGCTCTATGCAAAAGCCCGCAAGGCGCTCGATGCCATCGGGCTGGGGGATGTCGATGTGCGCCGCCCTGTGGAATCCCTCGGCGTGGCGCACCGCCAGCTGGTGGAAATCGCCCGCGCGCTGATGGGCGAAAGCCGCATTCTCATTCTCGACGAGCCGACCGCAACCCTGACCGCGCGTGAGACCGAACGGCTGTTCCAGATCATCGCCGCCCTGAAGGCCAAGGGTGTCGCTGTCGTGTTTGTCTCACACCACCTCAACGAGGTTTTCTCCATCTGTGATCGGGTCACGGTCCTGCGCAACGGCGAATCCGTCATGACGGCGGATATTGCGGCAACGACGACCGATCAGTTGGTTACCAACATGGTCGGGCGCCAGCTTGCCGCAGCCATGGCCGCCGCGCGCGATCTCGACACGAGCGGCCGCACCGCACTTTCCCTGCGCAACCTGCGCCATCCCGCCTCCCCGCACGCGGAAGGCGTTTCGTTCGATCTGCATTACGGTGAAATCCTCGGCATCGCCGGACTGGTCGGCTCCGGCCGCACCGAACTGCTGCGCTCGATTTTCGCCGCCGACCTGCCGCTGTCCGGCACGATTGAACGCGACGGCCAGCCGCGCCACTACCGCAATCCCAAGCAGGCCATTCGTGACGGCATCGGCTTCGTCACGGAAGATCGCAAGGAGGAAGGCCTGATCCTCGGCATGGCAATTGCGGCCAATGTCACGCTGGCGAGCCTGCGCAAGGTTTCGCGGCTCGGCCTTCTCGACAAACGCGAGGAAACCCGGCTGACGCGCGCGCTCGGCGGCGAGATCAAGCTGAAATACGGTGACACTGCCGATGCGGTCTCCACGCTGTCGGGCGGGAACCAGCAAAAGGTCGTCCTGGCCAAATGGCTGGCGAACAACCCGAAAATCCTGCTGCTCGACGAGCCGACCCGCGGCGTCGATGTGGGCGCCAAGGCCGAAATCTATGCGCTGCTGCGCGGCCTTTCGGAAAAGGGGCTGGCGCTGCTCATCGTCTCGTCGGAACTGCCCGAGCTCATCACCCTCAGCGACCGCATCCTCGTCATGTCGAAACACCGGATTGCCGGTGAAGTGGTACGCGCGGACTTTTCCGAAGAGCGCATTTTGAACTTTGCCTACAAGGACGAACGCAACCATGGACACCACTGATTTGACCACGGCACAGGCGGGCAGTAAAACCATCGCCACCACGACCAAGACCGTGCTGCGCGAAGCGGGCATCGGCATCGCGCTCATCGCGCTGATCATCGTGTTTTCCTTCACGCCGCACTTCCTGTCCTCCAGCAATGTCACCAATATCCTGACGCAGGTGACGATCAATCTGGTGCTTTCCATCGGCATGACCTTCGTCATCCTCATCGGCGGCATCGATCTTTCGGTGGGCTCCGTCCTGTCCTTCTGCGCCGTCGTGGCTGGTACGGTGATGACGCTGCCGGGGCTCGATCCCGCCGTGGCCGTGTTCCTCGCCACCATCAGCGCCATCGTGGCCGGGATCGGGTTCGGCCTCCTCAACGGCCTGATCAGCGCCTGGTGGGCAATCCCCTCCTTCATCGTCACGCTGGGCACGCTCAACATTGCCCGCGGCGCGGCACTGCAGGTGACCAATGCATCGACCATCTATTCCTTCCCAGCCGCCTTCAACGCCTTCGGCTCGCAGACGTTCTACGGCATTCCGCTGCTGTTCCTGATCGCACTGGTGCTGGTGGCAATCGGCTGGTTCGTGCTGACCAAGACCGTGTTCGGCCGCGTGCTCTACGGCATCGGCAACAATGAGGAAGCGGCCCGTCTCGCCGGCCACAACGTGTTCTTCTACAAGGTGGCTGCATTCACCATCTGCGGCGTTCTCGTCGGCATCGGCGCCATCATCTACATGGCCCGCCTGAACATCGCCAGCCCGATCATCGGCATCGGCTTCGAGCTCAATGCCATTGCCGCTGTCATCATCGGCGGCACCAGCCTGAGCGGCGGACGCGGCAGCATTGTCGGCACCCTGCTCGGCGCCTGCATCATCGGCGTGCTCGCCAACGGCCTCATCCTGCTCGGTCTCAGCGATTTCATGCGCCAGATGATCACCGGATTTGTGATTATCCTTGCAGTAATCCTTGACAAATATCGTGAAAGATTGACGAAAGCATAAGGGGAAAACAGAGTTGTCCGCATTGGTCGGCACCCGCAACAGGTCAGGCATGGGAAGATGGTCAACATCAAGGATGTAGCAGCACGGGCCAATGTTTCCGTCGGCACTGTTTCACGCGTTCTGGCGAAGAACGAGACCGTCGGCAAGGAACTGCGCGAACTGGTGGAAGCCACCATTCGCGAACTGAATTTCCGGCCGAACGGCGTCGCGCGCGGTCTGCGCCGCAGCCGCACGGACATGATCGGCCTCGTCATTCCCGATATCACCAACCCGTTCTTTGCCGAACTGGCAAAACATGTGGAGGCGATTGCCTCGCAGGCCGGTTTCTCGGTGCTGCTGTCGATCACCAATGACGATCCGAAGATCGAACTGGCGCAGATCGACAGCCTGCTCAAAAGCTATCCCACCGGCCTCATCGTCGTGCCGACGCAGTTCGGTGCCTCAAAGGGCTGGAGCAGCGACGTGGCGACGGTTGCCGTCGACCGGCGCTTTACCGGATTGCCGCTCATTTCCGTCAATCACTACCGGGGAGCAGCGCTTGCCGCTGCGCATCTCGTGGCGCTCGGCCATGAGCGTATTGCCTATATCGCCGGTTCCGCCGATGCGCCGGTTTCGCGCGAACGGCGCGCCGGTTTCCTCAACATGCTTGGCACGGCAGGCGTGCGCTGCGAGGCGGTCGAGGGCCATTTCGACTATGCGTCGGGCGAAACGCTCGGGCGCTTCCTGCTCGACCGTCCGCCGCATGAGCGCCCGACCGCCATTGCCACGGCCAGCGACCAGCAGGCCATCGGCCTTCTGCGCGCCGCCAGCGATCTCGACCTCAAGGTGCCGGACGACGTGTCGATCATCGGGTTCGACGATATTCCGCTGGCCAATCTGGTGACGCCGCGCCTGACCACCATCAGCCAGCCCGTCGAGCAGATCGCCGCGCGGGCGTTTGCCGCCATCACGGGTGCCGACAATGTGCCTCTGCAGGATGACTATCTCGAGGCAACGCTGGTGGTGCGGGGTTCGACGGCTGCACCGCGCCGGGACGTCTGAAGGCGTTGGGTGGTGCGTGGTTCGACAAGCTCACCATGAGGGAAGTGGTCTGGTACAAGGTTAATCACAAACGCTGCAGAACATAGTTTCCTGCAGCTCGTTCCATCCCTCATGGTGAGCTTGTCGAACCACGCATCACGCTTAGTGCAACGGCAACGGCAACGGCAACAAAAGATTTCAGGCGGCGTCCGGCGCAATCACGCCCTTGGTCAGGATGAAGCAGCCGTAAAAACGCCGCTCGCCGGTGGCGATGACGCAATAGGCATTCTTGGCGTGCTCGTAGAAGGCCATGCGGTCGATCGAGACCATCGGCCAGTGCTTGCCCTCGGCGGCATCGATTTCCGCCTGCAGTTCCTTCTGCACGTCCGGAATCTCATCGGGGCTGCCGACGATTTCCATGCGCGCGGCGGCGTCGTCGATGAAGGTATCGAGCGGCATGACCGAAAGAATGGCCCTGGCGGCGCGCGGCGCGCTCACATTATCGATCCGCAGCAACCGGCCGAGACGGGTCTGCCGGGCGATGGAATCGCCGGGGAAATTCGTATCGCAAATGACCAGGCGATCGCCGTGCCCCATGGACTTCAGCGCATAGAGGACATCGGCATTCAGCAGCGGATCGAGATTTTTCAGCACGGTTGTTTCCTCATTCTAGCGGGTATTGGCCTTAAGCCTTGTTGGCAGCGACGAAGGCCTCGAACTCCGCCGTCGTCGCATAGGATTTCTGCGTGCCCGGACGCGTGATGGAATCCGCCGCATAGAGCGCCGCCTTCTTCAGCGAGGCTTCCAGCTCCTTGGTCTCGACGTAGAAGCGGGCAAAGCTGCCGATGAAAGCATCGCCGGCACCGGTCGTGTCCTTCGGCTTGACCTTGACCGGTTCGATCATGGTCGACTTGTCGGCGGTGATCAGCCGCGCGCCGCGCGAGCCGAGCGTGACGATGACAGTGCGGATACCCCGGGTGATCAGCGCATGGGCCGCCTGTTCGATCTGTTCGTCGGTGTCGGTGGGCATGCCGGTCAAAAGCGCCAGCTCGCTCTCGTTCGGCACCACGAAGGTGACTTTGGCAACCTTCGCGGCATCCAGATCGGGCGCAGCGGGGGCGGGATTGAGGATGGTCTCGATACCGTGTTTCTCGGCGAAGGCAGCGGTGTAGTAGACCGTCTCCAGCGGCACTTCCAGCTGCATCAGGATCAGGTCGCATTGCTTCAGATCTTCGGCGGCCGCGTCGATATCGGCGGGCTTGAGATCATTGTTCGCGCCCTTGATGATCAGGATCGAATTCTCGCCTGTTTCGTCGACGAAAATCGGTGCGACGCCGCTCGACTGCCCGGCCACCATGCCGACATGGCTGATATCGATGCCGTTGTTCCGCAGATTGTCGATGGTGCTCTGGCCGAACACGTCATCGCCCACCTTGGTGACCATCATCACGTCGGCATCAAGCCGGGCGGCGGCCACGGCCTGATTGGCACCCTTGCCGCCGAACCCCATGGCGAATGCCGGTGCTTCCAGGGTTTCGCCGGGCGCCGGCATGCGGATGATCGACGTGACGAGATCGGTCATGTTGCTGCCAACGACTGCAATGCGACGAGCCATATTATGTTCCTTGCCTTATCCGTAGTGTTTGAAATTGCTCTATATCAATGACTTCACGAAAGAAACATGCCCCTACCTGTCGCTGTTCCTGAAAGCGTTGAGCGCGATGACCAGCAGCAGGAAACCACCCCAGATGAAGTCGATCAGGTGGTTGGAAAAACGCAGGATCTGGAAGCCGGAGGACAGCAGCATCAGCGCGATCAGGGCAATCGAAACCCCGAGCACCCTGCCCTTGCCGCCCGCCGGATTGGTACCGCCGAGCACGGCAATCAGGATGGCCTGCAGGAGATAGGATGCGCCGTAATCCGACTTGGCCGCATTGGTCCGGCCCGACAGGATGATCCCGGCAATGGCCGCGAGCAGCCCCGTCATCATGTAGGAGTAGAAAATCATCCGGTCCTTGCGCAGACCGGCAAAGATGGCGGCGCGCGGATTGGTGCCGATCAGCATCAGGTTGACGCCGAGCGTGGTGCGCGTCAGCAGGACAGCGACGGCACCCGCAACGATGACGAATAGGATGAACGGCGTGGCAATGCCCAGAATCTTGCCATTGCCGATAAAGTTCCAGGCATCCGGGAAGCCGACAATCGCCGGGCCGCCGGTGAGGACCACGGCAAGACCGGTAAAGATCTGTCCGGTACCCAGCGTCGCCAGGATCGGCGTGATGCGCAATTTGGAGATGAGGAAGCCGTTGAGCACCCCGGCGAGAAGGCCGATGGCGAGCGCCATCAGGACGCCGATGCCGGTGTACAGCAGCACCATGCCGGTGGACTGGCTGGTTCCGACAATCACCGAATGGAAGAACACACCAGCGAGGATGCCGGCGAGATTGGCAATGCCCACCACGGAGAGGTCGATGCCGCCGGTCAGCATGGCGATCATCATGGCAATGGCGAGGATGCCCAGTTCCGGCATGATGTAGGTGATGGATTCAAAGTTGTAGTAGCGCAGGAACTTGTCCGGGTTGAGATAGGACATCAGCGCGAAGACGAGCACGGTGATGACGAGCAGTTGCAGGATGTTGCGATCCTGTCCGAAAATGCGCTTGGCGAATGAGCTGTTTTGCATGATGACGTTCCCTGCTCTCACACCAGTTTCTTGCGGTCGCGCCAGGCGGTCAGCGCTGTCGCAACGATAATGATCAGGCCGACGACGACACGCTGCCACGTGGTGTCGACCTTCATGATGATCAGGCTGTTCTTGACCATGACAAGCATGAACACCCCGAGCAGCGTGCCCGTGACGCTGCCGCGTCCGCCGAAGATCGAGGCGCCGCCGAGCACGACGGCGGCGATGACATCGAGTTCGAGCCCGGCAAAGTCACGCGGATTGGCGAGCCAGATCATCGAGCCGTGCAGGAGACCGGCAAAACCGGCCAGCGCCCCGGCAAAGCAATAGACGAAGAACAGCGTGCGGCGGGTGTTGAAGCCGACACGGCTCGCCGCTTCCGGCGCGCCGCCCAACGCAAAAATGCTGCGCCCCGCCATGGTGTAGCGCAGGAAAAGGTGGGTGACGAGGGCAAGGCCGAGATAGATCAGGATCATCGCCGTCAGGCCGAAATTGGTGCCGGTGGCCGAGGTCAGGCTGACCAGATCGGTCTTGGCGAACGCGATCAGCTGCTGGGGCATCTTGTCGATGTTGATGACGCTGGTGCCGACAAGGCCAAGCAGCAATCCGCGCACCACGCTGCCGGTGCCCAGCGTGACGATCAGCGGGATCATCCGGAACGTGTGGATGAAAAACGCATTGAACGCGCCGAGAAACAGGCCGATCAGCGTTGCCGCGACGAAGGGCAGAAACACGCCCTCATAGCCCATATAGATCATCAGCTTGATGGTCAGGTACATGGCCGCGGCGGCAAAGGCGGTGAACGACACGTCGATGCCGCCCGAGATCATCACCACGAGAACGCCGAGCGCCATGATGCCGATGATGACATTGCTGCGCAGAAGCCCGAACAGGTTGTCCAGCGACCAGAAGGCCGGGTTGATCAGTCCAATGATGATCATGGCGGCAAAGAGGATGCACGCGATGATGAATTCCGATCGGCGAAACAGAGTCATTTCAAGGCCTTCAGGCGGTCGTTTAGAGTGTCTTCATCCAAAGCATCAGGTCCGACTTCATCGACGAAACGGCCGCGGTGCATGATGATGACGCGGTTGCAGTTCTGCACAAGCTCGGGCACATCGTCGGATATCATCAAAACGGCAAGGCCATCCTGGGTGGCGAGATCGCGGATCTTGCGATGGATCTGCGCCTTGGAACCGACATCGACGCCAACGGTCGGGCCGTTGAGGATGAGCACCCGCGCCCCGGTCAACAGCCAGCGCGCCAGAACGACGCGCTGCTGATTGCCGCCGGAGAGATGGTTGACGGGCGTATAGGGTCCGGGCGCGGCAATCTGCATGGCACCGAACATCGCGGTGGTGGCCTTCGCCGTCTTCTTGCGGTCGATGAACAGGCCCCGGACGAAATTGTCGAGCGATGTCGCCAGCATGTTGCGCTCGATCGACTGGGTCAGGAACAGGCCTTCCGTCAGCCGGTCTTCCGGCACATAGGCCAGGCCGCTGGCAATGGCTTCCTGCACGGTCTTCGGATGCACGCTGGTGCCGTCGATCTTGACGGTTCCGGTGAATTTGGGATGCATGCCGAACAGCGCCAGGGCCAGCTCCGTGCGGCCGGAGCCGATGAGGCCGGACAGGCCGACAATCTCGCCCGCATGCAATGTCAGGTTGATGTCATCGAGGCTGCCGGCAATGCTGAGATTGCGCACGTCGAGACGCGGCAGCGTATCGCCCTTTGTCGGCTGCCAGCGATAGACCTGATCGGTCAGGTCATGACCGGTCATGGCGCGGGTGATCGCAGGCTCATCGAAATCGCTGATCGGGCCTTCGGCGGCCTTCTTGCCGTTGCGCAGGACCGTCAGCCGTTCGCTGATCTCCAGCATTTCGCGCATCTTGTGACTGACGAACAGCACGGCGATACCCTGCGCCTGGATATCGCGCACAATGCGGAACAGCGCATCGACCTCATGCCGGGTCAGCGCCGTCGTCGGCTCATCCATGATGATCAGACGCGCATCGGCCATGACCGCACGGGCGATCGCCACGATCTGCTTGCCGGATGTCGGCAGCGTCTCGACATCGGCGTCGAGGTCCATCGTCACGCCGAGCCGGGCAAGCGCCTTTTCGGCGAGTTCGCGCACACGGCGCCAGTTGACGGTGCGCTTGCCTTCGAGAAGCAGCGTGTTCAGCGCCAGATTTTCTGCGACGGTCAGATTTCCGAACAGGGAAAAATCCTGATAGATGACCTGAATGCCATGCTGCACCGACTGGGCAGGCGTCATGCCGGAGACCGGCTTGCCATCGATCAGGATTTCACCATCGGTCGGCTGGTAAACACCGGCCATGATCTTGATGATCGTCGATTTGCCGGAACCGTTCTCTCCGGCGAGACAGTGGATTTCACCCGGCTTGATCGAGAGCGAGACAGCATCCAGCGCCACAAGGCCGCCAAAGCGCTTGCCGATATTTTTCAGTTCCAGAAGGTGTTCGCTCATGCTTTCTCCGGTGCCGACACAGTGTTGAGGCGGCGGAGTCCATAGGGACGCCCGCCGCCATCAAACAATAGCGATCAGAAGTTGTAATCGCCCATATTGGCCGAGGTTACGCCAACCCAGCCTGCACCATAGAGCAGGTTTGGCTTGGATGCATCGGGAACGAGCAGGCTGTTGTAGCCGGGCAGGCCCAGATCAAGACCGGCCTTGATCTCGCCGTTCTTCTTTTCCAGCGCCATGACGGCCAGTTCGTTCATGGCGTAACCGGCAACGGCCGGATCCCAGAACTGGATGTACTGGATGTCGCCATTCTTGAGGTATTGGCCCGCAACGGAAACCAGACCGGTACCGGCAAAGAAGACCTTGCCCTTCAGACCGCCTTCGGCGATCAGACGGCCAGCGCCGGCGGAGGTCGGCATCGGCGCACCCAGGATGCCCTTGACATCCGGATAGGTGGTCATGGCTTCCTTCAGCTTGGTATAATCCTGGTTGGCATCGTCATAGGTTTCCAGACGCTCCGTTGCCAGGGACATGTCCGGGAAATTCTTCTTCTGGTATTCGATGGCACCATCGATCCAGTCCATCTGCGACTTCGAGGTCAGGCTGCCGACGGTGGCGAGATACTTGCCCTTGCCGCCCATATCCTTGGCCAGAACTTCCATCAGCTTCGCGCCGTAGGCCTTGTTGTCGAAGGCTTCGAGCTCATAATCGACATTGACGATGTTGGAGGCTTCGTGCGCGATGACGACGATACCGCGATCGCGCGCCTTCTTCAGAACCGGCTCGACCGCTTCCACCGAGAACGGCACGATGCAGATGGCATCGACGCCCTGCGCGATCAGATTTTCAACGATCTGCACCTGCGCGGCGGCATCGGCCTGGCTCGGGCCGACCATCCACGCGTCTGCGCCGGTTTCCGCCTTGAACTGTGCAACGCCGGTGCGCATGCGGTCGAACCAGGCGATGCCGTCGACCTTGACGACCGTGGCAATCGAATAGGTCTTGCCGCTGGCGGAGGTGACGTATTCCTTCTTCACCTTGGATGTATCGACGGCGCTGTCGGCCATGGCCGGTGCGGCCAGTGCCGCAACGATGGCGAGTGATGCGAGCAGTTTCTTCACAGGTTTATCCTCCCTTGGTTTTGTCTTGTATTTTCCCGGCTGTGCGCGAAGCGCCCACCCTGAAATCCTTCTCATGTCGCGGAAAATGCCTTGGCCTGACGATGCACATCAAAACCGGTCCGCCCTCGATGGGTGCCGCGGTACGATGCCAAAAACTGTCAGATCAATTTGCGCCCGAGATTCTCCCAAACCGGCGCAAATGTGCCTCTCCCTGCGATTCATGCCTTCATGAAACGTTTCATTCAACATTTCGGATCATGCGGGACTTGTCAATACGACTCGGCCGAGATTGAACAAATGTTTATCGGGATATTGAATTGTCACGAATTTTTGCGCGACCGCAGCAGGAAATCCGCTTTCCCCGCATTGAATATGGATTGGCGCATTGATTGGCAGCGACACCTCTTGATATGAGTGAGGTTTAGGAATGGGGTTTCACACAATGGTCAAGGGCAAGGTCCTCGTCACGGGCGCTTCCGGCTTCATCGGACAGGAGCTTGTGCCGCACCTCATGGCCGCCGGTTATCAGGTGACCGGCGCTTCGCGCTCATCGACGAGCCCGGCGACCCTCCCGATTGAAACGATTCCTCTGCCCTCGCCCGCTGCCCCAGACGAAGATTTCGCGCGGCTGCTCGCCGGGTTCGATCATGTGGTGCATCTGGCCGCCATCGCCCACACGCGGCTGCCGGAGGCGGCACAGCTCTACCACGATGTGAACTGTGTCCTCGCCGCCAAACTCGCCAGGGCTGCGGATCAGGCGATCAGCGGCAAACTGGTGTTCCTTTCGTCAATCCGGGCGCAATCGGGGGCCACGCAGGAGGGTCTCGTCACCGAGTTGTCGCCGCCCCGGCCAAGCGATGATTACGGCCGGGCAAAACTTGCCGCCGAGGCGGAAATCGCCGCGGCCATGCCGAGGCGCAACTTTACCATCCTGCGTCCCGTCCTTGTCTACGGGCCCGGCGTGAAGGGCAACATGGCGGCGCTGATCAGGCTCGCGGCCCGCAAGATACCCCTGCCGCTGCAGTCACTGACGGGACAACGCTCGGTGCTTGACCGCTCGGCGCTGTGCCGCGCCATCCTGCACAGCCTGTGCAGCACGAACACGGACGGGGGCATCTATATCGTCGCGGACAAGAGGCCCATGACAGCAGCGGCAATCGTCACGGCGATCCGGCATGGCCTGGGCCGGGATGCCGGACTGGTCGGCATTCCCGCCGGACTCCTGCATCTCGCCGCTGCCGTGACCGGCCAGCAGCAGCGCTGGCAAACACTCAACGGCAATCTCGTGGCAAGCGCCGCCCTGCTGGAATCAACCGGCTGGGAACCGACTGTTGATTCCGGCTTGCGGATCGCGCAGTCGGTTTTGCCTGCGAGCCGTGCAGCCGCACGCGATTGATTCCGGTTATATGAATATATTCAATGACTTGGATATTGCTGTGACATGGCTGGGGCGCCTGGATTCGAACCAGGGAATGGCGGTACCAAAAACCGCTGCCTTACCACTTGGCTACGCCCCAAAATGCCGATGCGGGTGCATTGCACCGCAGGACAGCGCGGCCTTATAACCTCTGGTTCCAGCTTGCGCAACGTGAATGATTGCCCAGTTTGTCGCTCTTTCACAATTGTTTCGGCATTATTTTCATGACAAGGGTGTGAACAATCCGCCAAGCTCCAGATTAAGGGTGCCGCTGCCTTGTCGCCGATCCTCACCGTCTTTGTCTTTGCCGCCATTGCCAGCGCCGTGCTTCTTGCCGTTCTCATCCGGTTGCTGCCCAGCCATTTCCTGGCCGCGGGAATCAATGAACGCTCAAACCACACCCAGCCTGCACGCCAGCTTGGCGGCCTTGCCATCGTGCCGGTGGTCGTGGCGCTCCTCTGGCTGTTCGGCGCGCGGATGGGTCTCGACCAGCGCTTTCTCGTCACCGCGTCCATCGGTGCGCTGATCCTCTGGATCGCGGGGATGCTCGACGACCGGCATCACCTGCCGGAAAGCATCCGGATCGTCGCGCAGTTGATCGCCGCCTGCCTTTGCGTTTACGGCCTCGGGCCGGATTTCCGCCTGCTGCCGGATTTTTTCCCGGTCCTGCTTGAGCGGGGCCTGCTTGTTCTGGCGCTGGTCTATTTCATCAACCTGACCAATTTCATGGACGGCCTCGACCTGATGGTCGTGTCCGGAATGGGCATTCCGCTTGCCTTTCTCGCGGGGTTCGCGGCCTTCGGCCTGGCGGGCATGGCCAGCGGCAGCATCGCAGCGGCCATAGCCGGGGGGCTCTGCGGCTTTGCCCTGTTCAATCGCCCCAAGGCGACGGTTTTTCTCGGCGATTCCGGCAGCCTGCCGCTGGGGCTGCTGTGCGGCCTCGCCTTTTTCATGGTCGCCCACGACATGCGCATTGCCACCGGACTGATCCTGCCGCTGTTTTTCATTGCCGATGCCACGACGACGCTGATCAAGCGCCTGCTCGAGGGCGACAATATTTTCGCCGCCCATTCCAAACATGCCTATCAGGTTGCCAAACGCGCGGGATGGAGCGTGTGGCAGGTGGTGCTGACCGTGGCTGCACTGAATGTCGTTCTGGGCATCTGCGCATTTGCCGCGAGTTCCACCAGCATTCCGGTCCGCCTGACCGGTATTGTGGTGGCGGTTGTATGCGTTTGCGCCGTGCTGCTGCGCTTTCGCAGACGGACAGTGGCCTGATCAGAGCCTGCGGAAGATGGCGGCGAGATAAAGCCCGATCTGGCCCGGGAGGGTCTGCCGGTAAACGCCCGACTGATGCAGGGCGAGAATGCGCCGGATGACGTTGTCGGATCGCACCTTCCAGTAGAGATCGCAGGTCGCCTGTGCTTCGGCCGTCAGCAGATCCCGGTTGCGCACCAGCCCCTGAATGTTGAGATCGGCCCGATCGGCAAACCGGACGGCGAAGCGGGCGCGCAAGGCAGCCAGGCGCCCCTGCCAGCCCTCGCCACGGCTGGGCTGGCGGTGCCGCACCAGCGGCTGCGGGTCAAAATGCACCACGCCACCGGCGCCGGATACAATCAGATACAACCACCAGTCATGGCTGGAAAATTGTGTCGTCCGGCACGACGCCGCGAGAAGATCATGCGCCTTGCGGTTGAAAAGCATCGTGCTGCCCGCGGCGATGTTCTGGACCAGTGCATTGCGGAATTCCGCCGGGCGCGCATAAAGCGGCGACGAACCGACGATGGCGCCATTTTCAGCGATGGTAAGCGTCCGCGAACAGAAGAGGGATGGCACGGCAAAAGCATTGTGCTCGATCCAGCGGATGGAGGCGGCAAGCTTTTCCGGCTCCCAGATATCGGCCTGATCGGCAAAGGCATAATATTCCGCCTCGATGGCCGGATTGGTGATCAGCGACCGGAAGTTTTCGCTTCGCCCTTCACCGGCGCCGTGCAGCAGGGTCACCCGGCCCTTGGTCCAGCGCCGTGCCCATTGCTGCAGGATCGCCCGGCTGCCATCCGTCGATCCATCGTCCGAGACCCACAGATCGATATCGGGATAGGTTTGCGCGGCGATGGAGGCCAATTGCGCGTCGAGACATGCGGCACCATTGAAGGTTTCCAGGAGGACGGCAACCGTTCCTGATGATGGAGCCCTTTTCAACAACCGCTATCCCGCTTCGTGTCTGTTTCGGTGAAACCAGTGCAGCTGTTTCTGCACGGGAATCTGGCCGAGATTGAGGTCCCGTGTTAACTGACGGCGTTCTCGAAAAGCAGGGCCCGCACGGCATCCGGGTTTTGTTGCGCGATCAGCCCGCGCAGCTCGTCGACCGCTGCAGGCAGATGATCGACCGGCGCCACCCGCCGTTTGGCGCGCAGAATCTTGGAATGGCTCGTCGCCGAAACACCCGTCGGATCGTAGAAGAGTTCCTCATGCAGCTTTTCGCCGTCGCGGATACCGATCGTGACGACCTCAATGTCGCCGTGGGGGTTTTTCGCATCCTTCACCGACAGCCCCGCCAGGAGAATCATGTTTTCAGCGAGGTCACGGATACGCACGGCGTCTCCCATTTCCAGAAGCAGGATGTCGCCGCCCTCCGACAATGCGCCGGCCTGAATGATCAGTTCCGCCGCCTCGCGGACGGACATGAAATAGCGGGTCATCTCGTCATGGGTCACCGTCAGCGGACCGCCATGGGCGATCTGCTCGCGGAACAGCGGAACGACAGAACCACTGGAACCGATGACATTGCCGAAGCGGACGCAGGTGAATATCTGGCCGGTGCCGCGCATCTTCGCCACGTCGCCATGGTAGCGCACGATTAGCTCGGCCCAACGCTTGGTTGCACCCATGACATTGGATGGGCGCACTGCCTTATCCGACGAGATGAGGACGAAATTGCGGACACCCGCCTCGCGGGCCACGGCCGCCAGAACATCGGTGCCGATGACATTGTTGCGCGCGCCTTCGACGACGTTTTCCTCGACCAGCGGCACATGCTTGTAGGCGGCGCAATGGTAGACGTTCTCCACCTTGTGCTGATCGAGCACCACCTTGAGCAGCGGGCCATCGCTGATCGAGCCAAGGACAGGCACCAGAACGCAATCACTGATACCGGCGAGTTCGCGGTGAAGCTGATAGATGCTGTGCTCGTTCACATCGAACAGCACGAGTTTGGCCGGGGCCAGCTTGACGATCGTCCGGCAGAGTTCCGAGCCGATGGATCCGCCGGCACCGGTCACCAGGATGACACGGTTTTCCACCGTCTTGTCGAGAAGGTCGGGGTGGGCCGGCACCGGCGAACGCCCCAGGAGATCATCGATATCGATATCGCGCAGATGGCTGACGATGTATTTTCCGGCCGTCAGGTCGGAAATCGCCGGCAGGATGCGCACCTTGACATTGAGCGACTTGAGCTTGCCCATCAGCAAACGGCGCTGATTGCCGCTCAGGGACGAGGTGGTCACGATCATTTCGTTGATGCCGAAATTATCGATGAGATCTTCGATCTGCGCGGTCGGGTAGACGCGGATGCCGAGGATGTCCATGCCATGCAGCGTGGCATCGTCATCGATGAAACCGGCGACGAAAACCTCGTTCTGGCTGCGCAGCGCATTGGCCAGCTGCCGCCCCGCATCGCCGGCGCCGAATATCAGGCACTGCCGGGCCAGGAGTTTTTCGCGAATCGGGCTCCACAGCAGCCATTTGGCCGCAAAGCGGCTGCCGCAGATCAGGACAACGGCGAGGACCCAATACAAAAAGGGGACGGCGCGCGGCACGCCTTCGGCACCGGTCATCTGGGTCAGAAACGCGACAACCACCCAGATGATCACCGAAAAGGTCACCGCCTGCATCATCGTCCAGATGGCTTTGTCGGGCAGATAGCGAATAACCGCCCGGTAAAGGCCAAACCGGATAAACACCGGCGATGCGATCAGAGGGGCAGCGATCATCAGCATCGCCTGCTCGGTATTGGGCATAAACAGGGTGTTGAACCGCAGCACGTAGCTGAACCAGGCCGCAAATGTCAGCACCACCATGTCGAAGCTGACAAGGAGCACCTGCTTGTAACGACGCGGCATCATGGCGATGCGTTGCCGAAAATTTTCCAATTTCATTGATCCTCGGTGCTTACGGAATGCCTGGGTGACATGAGAAACTGCAATTTTCCTTAAAGTCCAATTTGAGGCATTTGTGAGATGGAGATGCTCATCCTTAGATTCCCCAATAGTTTCAAGACCAGTAACATAGGGTTACATAAATGCAATCATCGTCTGGCGGTCAATTGGCGGTTGTCCTTTCAGCCACTTTATCCAACACAGACTGGCAGCGTTTATCCTTGGCTTTTTTCCAACGATGGAACAACGCCCCATGGACCAGACACCGAACCTTCAGCTCCCCTACATCGCACCATCGCAAGCCCAGAAGCATGTCACCCATAATGAGGCCATCCGGGCACTGGATGCCCTCGTGCAGCTTTGCGTGGTCAGCAGAACACTCAAGGAGCCGCCGGCCGAGCCGCGGGAAGGCAACCGGTATTGCATCGCATCCGGCGCGTCCGGTGCGTGGGGCGGCAAGGACGGGCAGATCGCGGCGTGGCAGGATGGCGCGTGGGCATTTCTCCAGCCGCAGGACGGATGGCGCGCATGGATTGCTGCCGAGAACTGCCTCGCAATTTTCAATCAGGGACAGTGGACCGATTTCCGTCCGGCAACAAATCCCGTCGACCGCGTCGGCATCCAAGCGCAGGCGGATGACACGAACCGCCTGAGCGTGAAGAGCCCCGCCTCGCTGTTCGACCATGCGGGCAGCGGGCATCAGCTGAAAATCAACAAGGCAGGCGACCAGCAGCTCGCATCGATTCTTTTTCAGTCGGCCTATCAGGGCCGCGTCGAGATCGGCACGATCTGGAACCGGGATTTTTCCATCAAGGCCAGCATCGACGGCAAGGACTGGCGGGATATCCTGCTTGCCGACGGCAGAACCGGGGCCGTGCAGTTTCCCGGTGGCATCGTCCAGCCAAGGACGGGCAAGAAACTGTCCGGGCTGATTTTCCTGCCCGATGGCGGCGGTCCCGCCGTTCTCGAACCCGCCGCCGGCAGCGCTGTCTGTGCGTCCGTCTCCGCCGACCTGCTTTCCCTCAAAGGCAAGGCGGCGGCGGGCATCTTTGCCACGGGCATGCGCGGCGTGGCGATGGTCCGCATCTGGAACACCAGCAAATCGCCGGCCCAGTCGGCCTGGGCGAAATGGGATACCGCTGCCGATCAGCTGCAGGTCAGCGATCCCGCCCATATCCGGCCATGGGTCGCGGGCGATGCGATCCAGACGGCCGATCCGGCCAATCAGACCATCGCTCTCGATATCTCGCCGCTCATGCAAAAGCAGCTCGGCGGGGCCTTTCCGCAGGATGGGGTGTTGCTGGGCAACGGTGCGGGCGGGGATGTGACAATCCCATGCCCCATCGCTTCACCGGTATCATCCGGCAATCTGCTCATCTTCAAAGCTGACGAGCGCAGGCGATTCAATGTGATCGGGATTTACGGATGAGCGGCGCTGGTTTTTATCGTGCGTGGTTCGACAAGCTCACCACTGCACTGCAAAACTTTCCTCAGCTGCCGCGATAGGTTGAATAGGACCATGGCGTCACCAAGAGCGGCACGTGGTAATTCGCCCCCACATCCGCGATGGCAAAACGGATGGGCACCACGTCGAGAAAGGCGGGTTCCGCCAAAGCAGCGCCCTTTGCCCGAAAATATGCCTCGACAAAGAAGCTGAGTTCGTAGCGCCCGACCGCCATTTCGCCGGGCGGCAACAGCAGCGCATCGGTACGGCCATCGGCATTGGTGACTGTTGTTTTGAGCAGATGCCTGATCTCATCCGCATCGATCCGATGCAGTTTCAACGTCATGCCTGCGGCAGGGCACCCGGCCGCCGTATCCAGCACATGTGTGGACAGTTTTCCCATGGATGACCTCTCAGGCTAGCAGATCGTCGAGCCGGAACCGGGCGATCAGGGCAATCTGGCGCAAGGCTTCGGCCACCTCTTCGCCGGCATTGTTCTGCAACCGCGTCCTGAATGCGGCCAGGATGGAATGCTTGTCATGACCGCGCACGGCGAGAATGAACGGAAAGCCGAACCGCCGCTGATAGCCGTCATTCAACCGGTGGAATTCGTCGAATTCGCCATCCGTCAGCCGGTCAAGCCCGGCGCCCTTCTGTTCGCTGGTCGAGTGCACCGTCAGGCTGCCCTGGCGGGCGGCCTTGCCTGCGAGGTCCGGGTGGGCACGGATGAGGCCAAGCTGCGCCACCTGCCCGGCCTTGTCGACGGCACCGGCCATGGCCGCGTGCAGGAGTTCCACACTGGCGAAGGGCCGCAGCGGCACCACGGCTTCCGCAACCCACGGCGAATGCTCGAAAATACCGCCCAGCGCCTTGACGAAGGTTTCAGGCGCGGCATCGTTCAGTTCATCGAGAGTCATCGGCATCTTTCTTCATGCGTTGTTTCAGTGCGTTCACCGCACGCAGCACGTTTTCGGGCGTCGCCGGCGCATCGAGCCGGGGAGCGACGGCACCCTGCGCCAGCGAGGCAATGGCATCACGGATAGCGAGCCAGACGGAGACACCGAGCATCAGCGGCGGCTCGCCGATGGCCTTGGAACGGAACACCGTTTCCTCACGGTTGGGCGCGTTGTCGAGAATGCGCACATTGAATTCCGGCGGGACATCGCGCGATCCGGGAATCTTGTAGGTGGACGGCCCGACGGTGCGCAGCCTGCCCGTCTTGTCCCACCAGAGTTCCTCGCAGGTCAGCCACCCCATGCCCTGGACAAAGGCGCCCTCGATCTGGCCGAGATCAATCGCCGGGTTCAGCGGCGAGCCGACATCCTGCAGGATATCGGCGCGCAGGCAGCGCGTCTCGCCGGTCAGCGTATCCACGGCCACTTCCGTCACCGCCGCGCCATAGGTGAAGTAGAAGAAGGGCCGGCCCTTCATCGCCTTGCCGTCCCAATGGATTTTCGGCGTCGCATAATGTCCGGCCTCCGACAGCTGCACCCGCTTGAGCCAAGCCATCTTGGCCAGCTCGCCGAAGGATATGGATTCGTTGTCGGCGTGAACACGGCCTTCGCGGTAGACGATCGTCCCTTCCTGCACGCCGAAATGTTCGGCGGCAACGGCGGTCATGCGCGCCTTGATCGCCGTGGCCGCCTTGAAGGCCGCCATGCCGTTAAGATCGGAGCCGGTCGATGCGGCCGTGGCGCTGGTGTTAGGCACCTTGCCCGTCGCGGTGGAGGAGATGCGCACCATGTCGAGCTCGACCTGGAAGACTTCCGCCACGACCTGCGCCACCTTGACGAACAGGCCCTGCCCCATTTCCGTGCCGCCGTGGTTGAGGAAAATCGAACCGTCGAGATAGACGTGCACCAGCGCACCGGCCTGATTGAGCGAGGTCAGGTTGAAGGAAATACCGAACTTGACCGGCATCATCGCCAGCCCCCGGCGGATGACCGGATTGACAGCGTTATGCGCATCGATCTCGGCGCGCCGCTGGCGCCAGTCGGCCGAGGCCAGCACCGCTTCGGTCACTTCAATCAGCCGGTTGTCTTCCACCGGCTGGCCATAGGGCGTCACCGCGCCGGTTTCATCGCCGTAATAGTTGATGGCGCGGACGTTGTTGGGATCGAGCTGCAGTTCCCGCGCGATGGTATCGATGATGTTCTCGATGGTCAGGATGCCCTGCGGCCCGCCGAATCCCCGGAAGGCGGTGTTGGAAACCGTATTGGTCTTGCAGGCATGGCCGATAAAGCGGGCATGGGGAATATGATAGGCATTGTCCGTATGCGTCAGCGTGCGGGTGATGACAGGGCCGGTGAGGTCAGGCAGGTTTCCGGCGCGGGCGAGATATTCCACATCCAGCCCGCGAATGCGGCCGCGTGAATCGACACCGACTTTCCAGTTGGCCACATAATCGTGCCGCTTGCCGGTTCCCGCCATGTCGTCGCGGCGTTTCAGCCGCAGCTTGCACGGCTTTCCCGTCTTGGCAGCCACCAGTGCCGCCGCCCCGGCGATGATCGTCGCCTGGCTTTCCTTGCCGCCGAAACCGCCGCCCATGCGCCGCACCTGGCATTCCACCGCATTGGCATGCAGGCCGAGGATCAGCGCCACATGGTGCTGCACCTCAGTCGGATGCTGCGTCGAGGAGTGCACCAGCATCTCGCCATTTTCACCGGGAATGGCATAGGCAATCTGGGTTTCCAGATAAAAGTGATCCTGCCCGCCCATGTGCAGCGTGCCGGAAAAAACATGCGGTGCACCGGCAATCGCCGTCGCGGCATCGCCGTCGATGACTTCCTGCGGCGGCAGGACATAGCTCCTGCGCCGGTGGGCCTCCTCGATATCCAGCACCGGCTCCAGCGGTTCGATGTCGACCTTGACCTTCTTCGCGGCGCGATAGGCCGTTTCGAAATCGCGGGCGGCAACGACGGCGATGACCCGCCCTTCATGATCGACGATATCCTCGGCGAACAGCGTTTCGCCATGGAGGATCGGGCCGACCTCGTTGTGGCCGGGCACGTCCCTGGCCCACCAGACACCGGCCACGCCCTCCATCGCCAGCGCCTGCGCCGGATCGATGGATTTCAGCCGCCCGTGGGCGACCGGCGAAAGGACAAAGGCCGCATGCAGCGTGCCCGGCAGCTCTGGCATGTCGTCAATGTAGTTCGCCTCGCCCGCCACATGGCGTGCGGCGGAATCATGGGCAATGCCCTTGCCAACGATGCTGCGCTGGACGGTATGGGGCGTGTTGTCGGTCATAGCGCCATCACTTCCACGGTCTCGCCGGAGACATCCCGCCAGAACCGTTCAACCAGATTGGCTGCCACCTGCAGCCGGTAATCCGCGCTGCCGCGCCAGTCGTCGAGCGGCTTGAACGTAGCGGTGATCGCCGCCGCGCAGGCTTCGACCGCTTTCGCATCGAACTGCGTGCCGACCAGCGCCTGCTCTGCTGCCACCGCCCGGCGCGGTGTTGCTGCCATGCCGCCGAAGGCAATGCGCGCGCTGCGGACCTGACCATCCTCGCGGGTGACGGAAAAGGCGGCGCAGACCGTCGAGATATCCTGATCGTAGCGTTTGGAAATCTTGTAGACGCGAAAATCCTGCCCCGGCTTCGGCTTGGGAATGGAGACCGATGCGATCACCTCGTCGGCCCGCAGCTCCGTCTTGCGATAGTCGAGGAAGAAATCCTCCAGCGCCATGAACCGGCGGCCGTTGAGCGAGGCCAATTCCACGTCGGCGCCCAGCGCGATCAAGGCAGGCGGGCCGTCGCCGATGGGACTTGCGGTGCCGATATTGCCGCCTATGGTTCCCATGGAGCGGATCTGGGTCGAGCCGAAACGGCGAATAAGCGTGGCAAAGGACGGATAGGAACCGGCAACGCGCGCAAGCACCTCCTCCCAGGTTACGGCAGCGCCGAAACTCAGGTAATTGTCCGTCTCGCCGATGGCCCGCATTTCCCGCACATGCGCCAGCGAAATGACCTCGTCCCAATCCGTATGATAATCGGCCAGCGCCACGCCGAGATCGGTGCCGCCGCCGAGCAGCAGGGCATCCGGTCTGTCCTTGCGCAGTTGCAAAAGGTCCGCCAGCGTTTGCGGCTGGTGGAAGGTCGAACCATCGGCCGATACCGCCTTTTGCGGCTCCATCTCGGCGAATGCCGTCACCTCAAGGCTCGGTATCGGGGCGCCGCCAGCGCCTGCCACCTTGCGGGCGGCTTCAACGATGGGGCGGTAGCCGGTGCAACGGCAGAGATTGCCCGCCAGCGCATCGTGGATTTCGTGGTCACCGGGATGTGCCGTGCTGGCGGCAAGGCCGGCCAGCGAAATGACGATGCCCGGCGTGCAGAAGCCGCACTGCGACGAGCCGTTTTCCGCCATTGCCGCCTGTACGGGATGCAGGATTTCAGTTTTCAGGCCTTCGACGGTGACTATCGCCCGCCCATCGAGCTGACCCATGGCGAGAATGCAGCTGTTGGCAGCGTGATAGCGCACCGAATCACCAGCGGGATCGCCGATCAGCACCGAGCAGGCGCCGCAGTCGCCCTCGGCGCAACCTTCCTTGGTTCCCGTCAGGCGTGGCGCGCTGCGCAGCCAGTCGAGCACCGTCATATCCGGCCGGACCGACGCCAGCTGTTTTTGACCATTGAGAAAAAATTTAATCGTTTGTGACATGGTGCACAGCTTCATCCGGCAGCGATGAAGCGTCAAGGGGCAGAGGGAAGTTCGTGGTGTCGTGGTTCAGACCGTTTCGATCCGATAAACCACATCCCCGAAGAAAAACTCTTCAAGATTGTCCCCTGCACCGCCGCGATCGACCACGAGAAAATCCGACGCCGCTTCCAGCGAAATCAGCGGGTGATGCCAGACATTGCGGCCGTAATTGACGCCCTGATTGCCCTGTGCCAGGAACGCCCTCGGCTGACCCGGACGGCCCGCATCGTCTTCGGCCACGACGACAAGAAACGGCCGGTCCTGCAGCGGATAGAATGCCTGGCTGCCGAGGGGATGGCGCTCGAGCATCGCGATGTCGATGGGCGGGGCGAAAGCCTGTCCGCGAAAAATATTGATCAGAACCCGCGCCTCTGCCCCGGTCACATCGACATGGGCCAGATCGTGAAAACGCTGCGTGGTGCCATTGTTGATCAGGCGTACGTCGGCACCCTCGGTTTCGATCACATCGCCAAAGGGTTCGAACGCCGCGCGGGTCAGCGGCTGGACGGCAAGCAGAGGGATGGTCATACGGCACTGTCCGGGCGATGATGCTCATGCCAGTGGCGCGCGATATCGATGCGGCGCGTCACCCAGGCAGCCTCGTGCCCCTGCACATAATCCAGGAACCGCTCCAGCGCCGCCGCCCGTCCGGGGCGTCCGACAAGACGGCAATGCAGGCCGACGGACATCATCTTGGCCGCGCCTTCCTGCCCTTCCCGGTAGAGCACGTCGAACGTGTCCTTGAGATAGGTGAAAAACTGGTCGCCGGTATTGAAACCCTGCGGCGTGGCAAACCGCATGTCGTTGGCATCGAGCGTATAGGGAACAATCAGATGCGGACCCTTCGGCCCTTTCACCCAATAGGGCAGTTCATCGGCATAGCTGTCGGCCGAATAGACGAAACCGCCCTCTTCCATGACGATCTTCAGCGTGTTGTCCGAGGGCTTGCCCTGATAGATGCCAAGCGGGCGCGCGCCGGTGATTTCGGTGTGCAGCTGCACGGCTTCAAGGATGTGCTGGCGCTCGATGTCTTCCGGAAAATCCTTGTACTCCAGCCAGCGCAGGCCGTGGCTGGCGATTTCCCAATCGGCTTCCTGCATGGCGGCCACCGCTTCCGGGTTGCGGGCCATGGCCAGCGTCACGCCATAGACCGTGACCGGCAGGTTGCGGCGGGTAAAGATGCGCCACAGCCGCCAGAAGCCGGCACGGGAGCCGTATTCGTAGATGGATTCCATGTTGAGATTGCGCTGTCCCGGCCACGCCGCCGCACCGACGATTTCCGAGAGCAGGTTTTCCGACGCCGGATCGTTGTCGAGAATGCAGCTTTCGCCACCCTCCTCGTAATTGATCACGAACTGCACGGCGATGCGGGCATGGCCCGGCCATTTCGGGTCTGGGGTATTGCGGCCGAAGCCGATGAGATCGCGGGGGTAATCGGACACGGAGTGCCTCTCCAACAGACAATGCGGCACCCCCTCCATCCGGCAGGACAGAGGGGGTGCAAAGAGCAGGAATCAGCGGCGCTTGAGCAGCGAGCCGACGGCCGGGACAATAGCGGCTGCCAGCGCCAGCTTCAGGATATCGGCAACGATGAACGGGCCGACGCCGAAGGCAAAAGCCTTCTCGAAGCCGAGCAGGTAAGCCATCCAGAGGAAGCCGAGGCTGAGGATGATCGCCTCACCGGCGAGCATGGCAACGCCCATGACAACGGGGTTACGGGCAAAGCCCTTGTCAGCGGCAAGACCGACAACCCAGGCTGCGGCGAGATAGGCGACGAGGTAGCCGCCGGTGGTGCCGACCATATAGGCAAGGCCGATGCCCTTTTCCGGCGTTCCGGTGAAAACAGGCATGCCGAGCGCACCTTCGAGCAGGTAAAGCGCCATGGTGGCAACGGCCAGGCGCGAGCCATAGGCGGCGGCAATGGCGAAAACGGCGAAGGTCTGCATGGTGACATTGACGAAAACCATGTCGATCTTGGTCTTCGCCGCAAGGGTCATCAGCGCCGTGCCGACAAGGGCAAGCGAGACAAACCATACGGCTTTGGCAAGCTGGCCTTCCGGCTGGAAGGTTTCAGCAAGGGAACGGGTCTGGGCAGCAATCATGTTCTATCCTCCGGATCGGCTTTCGCCATGCGTTGAAAAGGGTATATTGGGGATGACGCCGCAGCGCAATATGCGCAAGGCCATACACAAGGTCCGCACACCCCCATGTCCCTCGTTTTCGACAGTTCTTTTGCGCCGCATTATGGCGAAGCCGTCGAGATTGCGCCTGATATCAAGCGCATCACGGTCAACAATCCCAGCCCCTTCACCTTTTTCGGCACCAACAGTTATCTGATCGGCCGCGATACGCTGGCGCTGATCGATCCGGGTCCGGTTGACGATGCCCACCACGCGGCATTGCGGCGCGCCATCGCCGGGCGACCGGTCAGCCATATCTTTGTCAGCCATACGCACCGGGACCATTCGCCGCTCGCCACGGTTCTGAAAGCCGAGCTTGGCGCGACGCTGGTGGCGGAAGGCCCGCACCGTCCGGCCCGGCCGCTGCATATCGGCGAGGTCAACCTGCTCGATGCCAGCGGCGACTATGATTTCGTGCCCGATATCGCCGCTGCCGACAATTCGGTCATTGCAGGCGATGGCTGGGCCCTGCGCACCATTCATACGCCCGGCCACACGGCCAACCATGTGGTGTTCGGGCTTGAGGGAACGGACATCCTGTTTTCCGCCGACCATGTGATGGCCTGGGCCACATCCATCGTGGCGCCGCCCGACGGCTCGATGTCGGACTACATGGCTTCGCTCGACCGGCTCCTTGAGCGGCATGACCGGGTCTATCTTCCCGGCCATGGCGGTGCGGTGACCAAGCCGAAAACCTTCGTGCGCGGCCTGAAAGCCCACCGCAAGATGCGCGAGCGTGCGGTGTTCGAACGGGTCAAGCTGGGCGACCGCACCATCGCCGCCATGGTCAAGGTCATCTACCGGGAAACCGACCCGCGCCTGCACGGCGCGGCAGGGCTGTCGGTGCTTGCCCATCTGGAAGATCTCGTTGCCCGCGGCAAGGTGCATACGGAAGGCAACCCCTCCATCGACGGCACCTACTGGGCCGGCTGAGTGGTATCTTCCTCCGGCTGCGCATTCTGCACCTGCGCATCGAGGTCAGTCATGAACTGGGCGATGCGGCCGGCATTTTCGCCGAGATCGTGAATGCCGTAGCGCGAGACCGACCGCATATCGACATAAGTGGTCTCGCCCTCGTCGCTCAGGCGGATGACGACGTCGCTGGTGAAGCCCAGCAGCCAGGTCCGCGCCACGACTTCCATCAGTATTTCCTCGTCGTCGCCGGGCACGCCCTTCTGATCGATGATGGTCCAGCCATTGTTGGTGATCACCGTCACGGCGGCATCGAGAATGCGGTCCGGCGAGCCTTCGTAGCGCCGGCCCGTCACTTCGGGATAGGCCTTGGCCTGCAGGGCGCGGCTGTGCGGATCGTTGACCAGCGGGTTCATGCGGTCCGTCCGTTGACCGGCCAAGGCAAACAGCGCCGGAGGCTCGGTGACATCGGTCGACACGTCATAGATCGCCGGCAGGGTCATCGCCTGGTAGACCGTCACGACAAAGGGACCGAGGACCACCAGCGCGATCACCGCGCCCCAGAAGGCGGATGGGCCGCCGCGGTCGCCGCGGCGCCACAGGCTGGTGAATCCCTTGATGCCGAGCAGCAGCGCCAGCACCGCGAGGCCCGCCACGATGGCGAACAGCCAGAGAAACTCGGGAGTTTCGATCCGCTCGAAGCGGTGCCCGAGGCCAGACAGGACAAACAGGACGGCCGACAGGAACGCGATCCGCACCGACCATTTGGCGGAAATCGATTGGCGGCGTCGGATGTGGTGTCGCATGGAATCCCGATATGGCTGCACTGTGACTGACACGAACAGCTAACCGTATTTCCCCGGTGAGACAAGCATTGGAACGGCAGGCCTCGTGGCGCCTGCCGTTGCCAAGGCTCCTGCCCGCTAGACCACTGCCGGGATATAGACCCGCCGCACCTCGTCGTAGATCATCCCGATGGCCGGATCGGTCCGGCTCATTTTGCCGGTTTCAATGTGGCCGGCATAGCGGCGCAGATACTTGCTGTCCGTGTTCACCGCATCGATGAAGGAAACATCGTACCAGCCGTCCTTTGTGGCGACGTCAACACGCTTGGTGCCACTGAAAATGCGCTTGGGTGCTTCTTTGAAATCGTAGGCGTTGATAAGTTTCAGTTCTCCGTTGGCAGTAGGCCAATTTCGAAAGTGAAAACTGAGTATCTTGCCCTCTTTATCGGGAACGACCTGGCAGTTGAAATAAAAGGCCGCTTCTGTGGGATCAATCGCCATTCCGCGAGCTTCAGCCAGATAGCCGTTGGGCCCGTGCACGGCAAAGTGATAGTTCGGGTTAGTAACCAGAGAAAGCAGCGGGTAAGAAAGGGTGAACTCCGGATCGCCGGGCGGTATTCCTTCCACACTTATGGATTGGGGTTGCGGCAATGTTTGCGCCTCATAGTCGTAAAGCATAAACGACGCACCCAGCTTGCCCGAGTTTGTAAAAACACACTCTGGGTAGGAAGGCATAAGGGGAAACTTAAAATTGACCTGAAAATCGTAACCAAGCGGCAACAAATCGCACTGTGTCCGATCCTGCTTCACTGTAACCGGTTTTTCTGCATTGGGATCGGCATTGACATGCTCGATTTTGGGTTTGAGTGGATTATCGGCATTTTTCTTGGCGGTGGTTTTTTCACTGCTGGTAAAAATTTTCACCGGCAGCGCCTTATCGATCAGTGTGTCGATTGCTCCGCCTTCCTCACGGCTAAATTCGAATGCACTTGTCAGATCACCCGCGATTGCCCTTCGCCATGAAGAGACGTTCGGAAGACTAGGCCCTCTGAAATATTCTCCCTTTGCCGCAAATCGTTTTTCAATCCACGTGTCGAGGAATGAAATGAACGAGGTGTGATCGAATACTTCGGAACAAACACGCCCGCCGGCGCTCCATGGAGAAATGACCAGCGTCGGGACACGCATGCCCATCCCCAACGGCCGTGCAGTTTCACGTTCCTGCTTTTCATCGTTGGTTTCTTTATCGACGAGCTTTTCCTTGAATGCATTTTCCGAATTGAAATCGCGCCCTTCTTCTTTTCCTGTTTCGTTGTTCAATCGTGTTGACGTGATCTCTATGCCCTCCGACAAAGCATTTGGGGGCATGCCGTACAACGCAGCGGCTTCGGGATAACTTAAAGGCGGCACGGGTGGCGGCACATGATCGAAAAAGCCGCCATTCTCGTCATAGGTTATGAAGAACGCTGTCTTTTTCCAGACGTCCTTGTTGGCAGCGAACGCGCGCAGTATCTCGTTTACATAATACTCGCCGAAATGCGGGGGGTATTTGGGGTGCTCGGAAAACGCTTCCGGCGCGATGATCCATGAAACAGCGGGTAAATTGCCCGAAGCAATATCCTGCTCGAACTGCGACGGTTTGTTGGCATCTGTCCGCAAGACGGAGTTTACACTTTGGTCTTTCTCATGAAGCGATGTGTTTTTAATGCGAAAATTTGCAAAGGCTTCCAGGGTATTGTTGTCGTAGTTTCCCGTGAATACATCGCTGCCCAAACCATCCTGATAAAACTTCCAGCTGAGGCATTTTTCCAGTTCCTGCCTTACCTTCGGTGCGCGCGATTCAAGGTTTTTGAGCGCGCCTTCCAATACTTCGGGATAGGACTTCCAATCGGGTCGTCCTAGCACTTTGTGCGGCGTACCGAAGGGAAAATGGCTGTTGTCGTAGCGGCCATTGCTGGTCCCGGTCCAGAAGTAGACGCGATTGGTATCCGTCGCGCCATTGTGCGAACAGAAATAGGCGTCGCAAATGGTGAAGGCTTTGGCCAGCTTGAAATACAGCGGAATATCCCGTTCGCTATAATGGGCCATCGAGACGATGCCCTTTTGCGGAATCCATTTGTCCATGAAGCCGCCGTTCCACGCGGCAAGACCGCTTTTGTAATCATGGGCCGGGTCTTGCAGGAAGACACCGCCCGCGCCACCCTCCTCGTCCGGCGTATCACCTTGCGGCAGTTGATACGGCTTTACCATTTGCGCCGAACTGTCCGACTGCGCCTGGTGCCAGACCGGTTCCCCATTTTTCAATTTCAGCGGCCGCGGATCGCCGAAGCCCCTCACACCACGCAGCGTACCGAAGTAGTGGTCGAAGGACCTGTTCTCCTGCATCAGAATGACCACATGCTCGATATCCGCCAGCGAGCCTTTCCGGCAGTGCGCCGAAGCGCTCAGCATATCTTCTACAACAGTCGAACTGGCTAAAGCCTCCTGCATATAGGCCGAACACGCGGCATAGGCGGCGGTATTGACGCCGGCGATACCGAGCATCTTGATAAAATCGCGTCTGTCCATAGTAGCTTCCTGAAAAAATAAAATATTGAAATAACTATCTTTTTTTGGATCGAACGCCTTACTGACAAACCTCGGCAGCAGGCTGCAAGCGAGCAGATTCGGCGGCTTTCAGATGGTTGACCTCATCCTGAAGCCGCCTCATTTCGGCTGCATCCGCGGCAAAACCGGCGTTCTGGTTGGCAAGCGCAGCAATCTGGCTCTTCAATTCGTCAAACTGTGCCGCGTCAAATGTCGATGCTGAGACGACACTTGGGTCGGGTTGTTCAGTGTCGGAACACGCGGTGAGGAAAAGCAATGGGAGCAATGGAAAAAATCGAGGTTTCAAGATACCCTCCGGTTAATGAATGCGTGACTGAAAATGCAGTGTCTAAAAAATGAAATCGGTTTTTGAGTTTGAATATGGGCAACGGCATATGAATGCCCGCAGTGTATGAAGTTCTGATGACACAATCGCCCACAACCCGGCGCCGGGCGGCATCTGCCCAGCCACCGAACCATCTCAACCGTTTACACTTTATGAGTAGATCGGCTGTCACATAGCTGACATCATCGCCCCGGTGATTCAGGGCAGGATAGAAGGCGGGCAAGCAAGCCGCTTTTACAACGCAAAATGACGAGGCCGGATAGAATGCCTGAAACTGGCAAAGCGGTTTCGCTTGAAGTTGTCGAGATCGAACTGGCGCTTGGCGCACAGGATATTGTTGCCGACGGTTTCGAAGGCGTTTTGCAGAAGGCTGCAACCCTGGTCGGCGGGGAGGTTGTTTTCAACATTCGTGCGCCGGAAGACGGGGACCAGCAGCGCATCGCGGCCATTTCCTTGTCGGACGGTGCCGTCGACCAGCTCGTTTTCGTCATGCTCGGCAATGACGGCACCAGCCTTACCGTTTCGGCCGAAGATGATGAAACCACGCTGCTCACCCGGCTCGGCAAGGATTATGCGGCCGTGATGAAGGGCCTTCGCCCGGAATAACGACGCAGGCGACGTTTTCTTTTGGAAGCCGCTTTGCTCTTTCCGGCAAGTCTGGCTAAGCTCGCCCCATCCCATCAAAATGGAGTCATGAAATGGCGAGCAGCCGCCCCCTTACAAATGTCCAGCAGCGCGATATCGATTCGATCCTGCATCCCTATACCCCCCTCCATAAATTGCAGGATCAAGGACCGCTGGTGATGGGCCATGCCAAGGGGGTCTATATCTATGACACGCAGGGCAAGGAGTATATCGAGGGCATGGCGGGCCTGTGGTGCGCCGGTCTCGGCTTCGGCGACGAGGAAATGATCGATGCTGCGACCGAGCAGCTGCGCACCCTGCCCTATTACCACCTCTTCGGCGGCAAGGGCATGGAACCGGCGATCGAGCTTGCCGAAAAGCTCAAGGAAATCGCGCCCGTTCCGATCTCCAAGGTTTTCTATACCTCGTCGGGTTCCGAAGCCAATGACACGCAGGTCAAGCTCGCCTGGTATTACAACAACGCGCTGGGCCGCCCGAAGAAGAAAAAGATCATCTCGCGCGTCAAGGCCTATCACGGCGTGACCATCATGGCCGCGTCGCTGACCGGCCTGCCCTATAACCACAAGGGCTGGGATCTGCCGGTGGAAGGCATCCTGCACACCGACTGCCCGCATTACTACCGTTTCGGCCAGGCGGGCGAGAGCGAGGCGGAATTCGTGGCGCGTCTTGCCGATTCGCTGCGCGACATGATTGAACGCGAAGGCCCCGACACCATCGCCGCCTTCATCGCCGAGCCGGTGATGGGTGCAGGCGGCGTGCTGGTGCCGCCATCGGGCTATTTCGCCGCCATCGAGCCGATCCTGCGCGAGCACGACATCCTGATCATTGCCGACGAGGTCATCAACGGTTTTGGCCGCACCGGCCACTGGTGGGGCAGCCAGGCCGTCGGCATGACGCCGACCACCATCTCGGCGGCCAAGCAGCTGACATCGGCCTATGCACCGCTGGGCGCCGTGCTGGTTCCCGAAGACATCTACCAGGCCTATGTGGATCACAGCGCCCAGATCGGCACGTTCGGCCACGGCTTCACCTATGGCGGCCATCCCTTGGGCTGCGCGCTCGGGGTCAAGGCCATCGAGATCTATCAGCGCCGCAACATCGTCGACTATGTGCGCGGCCTGACGCCGACCTTCGAAGCACGCCTGAAGAAGGTCATCGATCATCCGCTGGTCGGCGAAGTGCGTAATTCCGGCCTGATGGGCGCGGTGGAACTGGTGGCCGACAAGGCAACCAAGCGCTCTTTCGATCCGGCGCACGGCGTCGGTGCACAGCTCGCCCGCTTCCTCGAAGGCCACGGCGCGGTGCTGCGGGCCATCGGCGATTCCATCGCCTTCTGCCCGCCGATGATCATCACGGAAGCCGAGCTGAACGAGCTCTTCAACCGCTTCGAGCTGGCATTGGCCGATACGGAGGCGCATGTTTCGACCGGTGGCCTGCGCGCGGCTTAGGATAACGATAAGAGGGTGCAGCCCTATGATTGCACCCTCACCCGCGTCTGACAAGTTACGTCTGCTGCGGTCTGCGTTGGTCCCTTCTCTACTTGCAAGACGCAAAGGCTGCGCCTTTCGGTTGCAGATTCAAGGCGTTTTCATTGAAGCTGATGGGCACATCCACAGTGCTCAGCTTTGAGCCCGCCCTGTCGATTTTCCAGCCGTCCATCCTGATCGCGAGATTTTCTACAGCTTTGCCGTCCTTATGAGGGACTTCAACAGTAATTTCCGTTGACTTATTCGGCAATATATTAAGGTAATTATCACTATAAAATGCCGGCAATATTCGCGCTCCGGTGCCTTTGTCAAATATCTGCAGGTGAACCATCAAGGCAATTGCATCGCTGATATTTTCTACCTTCACATTGAGTTTTGTTGCCGTCTTCCCCGTCTCCACAACTTTCGCCGAAATACCGAGCGATGCGGACTTCATTGTGTCCAGCACCTTGTAGTCATCATCGTCTCCGCTTTTCTTGCACCAATAGAAATTCTCGGACTGGAAGTTTCCATTTACGATAAGCCGAAGCGAAATAAAGCAAATGTCGGATGTGGAGGCCGAAATCTTCGAGCTGATATCGACAATACTGGCTGAAGATGCCGGTTTGATCTCAGGGACATTCTCGACAGTCCGGCTGACTTGTGTACCATCGAGATTGTGGATGGCGATCTCAACGCTTCCGCGCAGCGGATTTGCCGTATGATTGACAACAAAGATTTTTCGAGTGTTTGCATTCATCAAGACATGAACACGCCTGCACCCGTGTTGAACCGCAAAGAAGGATGAGTGCTGTTCAAGATCATGGCTATACATCTGCCAGACAAAACTTGGTTGCGCCGGGTTGGTCATCCACATGATGACGCCCGTTGATGTCGCAGGTGCTGTTGCTGTTATCGGGCCAAAATTGCCGGCGTGGGACTCGTAAATCGCCTTGATGCATTCATAATTCATCAACTGGGATTTGCGGACAAAATCGGCAAGATTGCTGATCTTGCCATAGCGATTTGCAGTGGCGTCAGTAATCGGTCCACCACCACCGTTCCCATTGGAATCTCTGTCCGCCCAATAGTCATCAGGGCATTCCCAGGACGCTTCCGGCAGCATCGACTGAACAAATTCCAGCGTGGGAATCGAATGAGAACCAATTTCATTGTGGAATGGGAGGGAGCTGACTTTGTTGAAGTGGGTTCCAGGCGCCACCCAATGGTAAGGCCCGCCAGACGCATATCCACCCAATGGAGGCTTTGCATAAGGTTCGCTCGTGTCTTCTTTGGAACTTGTCAGGCATTCGCGTTGAGGATCGAGCTCGGTGACCAACTTGTCCAAACCATCGACGATTGTTTGAGGTGACGGCTTTTTTTCATTGCCGCCGCACCAAAGCAGAATCGAAGGATGGTTGCGGAAATTGGTGATGACATCGCGAACATTGTCGAGATATCTGTCGGTATTTTTCGGAGTGCCTCCTTCCCCTGAGAAGAAGAAATCCTGCCAGACGAGAATACCATATTCATCGCAGGCATCATAAAAATCCTTGCTGGTACTTTGCCCGTTCCAGTTTCTGATCAGGTTGAGGTTGGCCTCCTTATGCAATCTGACCTGATTGAAAAGCCGCTCGCGGGGGATGCGCTTCAACGCTTCGTCCAATCCCCAATTGCCACCCATGATCAAAATGGGCACATTGTTGATGGCGATCCCCAGATCAGTACCGGAGCCTCGCTTGCGCGAATAGGTGATTTTGCGCACGCCAAACTTCAAACTGCGCCGGTCGGATATAATCTCGCCAATATGAAGCGTAAGGGATAGTTCATAAAGGTAAGGGTCGCCATAGCCGTTCGGCCACCACAGTTTGGGATTGCTTAACGCAAGTTCCGGCACGTTGTTTTTGGTTAGTTTAAAAGTCTTGGGCTCGCTCCCGGCGGGCAGTGAAACCGCATGGCTGAACGCGATGCCCGATATTGTACCTGTGAGAACACCGTTTTGCGCTACCCCCGATTTATTGCTCAAGGTGATATTGATTTCCAGGCTGGCGCTGGCGAGATCATCCGCGAGGGTTGCATTGACCTGGGTATTCACAATTCTGGTCGTGTCGGTAACGAAGCTGTAGACCGGTTGCCAGATCCCCAGGCACCGGTCGGGTATGGTGGGTAACCAGTCCCATCCGGCTGTGCAAAAAAATGTCGGCCCATTGTTCAGCGTTTGGCCGGACGGACCGCCATTGGTTCCTCCACGCGTGCGACCGCTGGAATAACTGGGTAGCAGCGGACGTTCCACATAGTCGAGCTGATGAATTCTCACAGCCAGAAATGTTTTCTGCCCCTGTACATTCTTGACAATGTCCGTGACATCGAAGTTTCCACGCTTGAAGGCACCTTCAATGCGGCCGACCTCCTGGCCATTCAACCATATGGTTGCCAGATAGTTTATGCCGCTGAAGCGCAGCCAGAACCGCTGTCCATCCTGCAAAGCCGGTACGTCGATTTCTGTACGGTACCAATAGTCCGTGTTATGCAGATCATCCGGGATCAGTTTGGTGACGATCTGACGATAGAGCGGGTCTGGATAAACACCATTATTGATCATGCTGGTCAAAACAGTGCCCGGAACAGTGGCCTTATCCATTTTAAATGCACCGGCTGAGGACAGGACTTCGCCGGTAAACTGAGGAGCTTCCTTAACACTGGTAAAAGTCCAGCCGCCTGCGATCTCGCGGATGGTTCCACTGGCGCAATACGGAAGCGCCTCGAGATCGGTCAAAGACGTTGTAGGTCCGACAGCAGACGCCGAACCAATAAAATTCAAGTGCTTTTCGGTGCTGTGAAATAGTCCGGTTCCAATAATTGCAGCACTTTGTAATAGAAATGATCTGCGGCTTGCAAAACTCATGAGAAGCCTCCCCTTTAAGTTATTTTGAGAATTTAAAAATCAAGCAATTAATCGAAGGTAATGAGGGCACTCGGTGGCATCCCGCCATTGGGCGTAACGCTGCTGACACAAATCAGCCCGGCATTGTTCTGGCCCTTCAGTTTCCTGATTGCCTCTTCCAGCACGGCGATGCGTTTGCTGAAGTCTTCGGCTGAAGATGCTCCGAGCTTTGCTTTGTCGACCGCATCCTTCAAGCCGTCGAGCTTTACTTGCAAATCCGCAAGCTTCCCTGCATCAGCCTTGCCGGTCTTCAGCAGATCGATGTCGGCAAGCAGCGGGGCGAGAGCCGCCGCTTCCAGCTTCAGCTTGATCGCATTGCCGTAGTCGTCTTTCAGTGCCGTAAACTGTTCCCGCAATGGTTTAAGCCTGTCCATGTCAGCCTGTATGCCCGCCGTTCGCCCATCCAGAGTTTTGAAATTGTCCGTCAGCGACTTGAGGCCGGCATCCAGCTTGTCGATGCGGGGCCCGAGCTCCGTCAACGCGGCAACAGAGATTTCTGTCTGGCCGACCCGGCTTTGCAAAAGTTCGATGGTGGACTTGAGTGCAGCCAGTGTCTCTTTCGAGGTCACTGCTTCCCCTTGCAGAATGACGGTGTTCGCCTGCAGGGTGTCCAAAGCGTCTTTAAGGCCCTTGATCGTTGCCTGGTCCACGCCGCCGTTCAGCGGGCTGATGTCTTCCGCAAAGGTGCCTTGCGCATCAGGCGTTGCCGGAGCCTTGTCATCCGCATTATTGCAACCCGCCAGCATAGCGCTGCCGACAAGTCCGGCGATGAGGACGCGTCTGAAAATCATTGGTTCCTCCCAAATGAATTTTGCTTTTAAATTTGTGCTTGAAATTAAGAGTTGAAAAATAGATGTCGCGTCTGAGGCGCGCGCGATTGCAACAACCGCGCTTTCAAACCGTGCTCCTCCCAAAGCGATTTGAAACGATTGAATACGGAGCCGGATTATTTCCTTAAGCCAATGGGTGTCAATTCGCTTTTAGTCAAAGACGTTAGGATGGCTTTGGCCTCCACGACTTGTGGGAGGTGTTGGAACATTTGACGGGAATCGGGTTTGATACTGTGAAGTGAGATGTATTAAAGCTGATTGCCAATACGTGGTGCGTGGTTCGTGCAGTCGTTTTCAGGTTGGAGACCAGTGTTGACCGAACCCCTCATCCGCAAGGCCACAAGCGCTGATCTCCCCGCCATTGTCGCGCTTCTGGCCGATGATCCGCTCGGCAGCCAGCGCGAGGTGATCTCCGATCCGGTCGATCCGCGTTATCGCTCGGCCTTTGCCGCCATCGACAGCGACCCGAACCAGCTTCTGGTCGTGGCGGCAGACGGAGGACTGGTTGTCGGCTGTGCCCAGATCACCTTCATCCCCGGATTATCACGCACCGGCATGTGGCGCGGGCAGATCGAAAGCGTGCGGATTGCCGAAGCGCACCGGCGCGGCGGGCTTGGCCGCCGCATGTTTGAATGGGCCATCGACGCCTGCCGCGAACGCCGGTGCGGGCTGGTGCAGCTTACCACCGACAAGACGCGGCCCGACGCGGCGCGTTTCTACGAAGCGCTGGGATTTGTCGCCAGCCATGAGGGCATGAAGCTCTCACTACACTGCTAGGCACAGGAAGCCGCGCGCTCCAAGAGGATTGTGCGCTCGCGGGCATTGCGCGTGAGATTTGCGGCCCGCTCGAACTCAGCCCGCGCTTCATCCGGCCGATTGAGTTTCAGCAGGAGGTCGCCGCGAATGCTTGGCAGGAGATGATAAGCCTGCAGGGACGGCTCGCCCGTCAGCAGGTCAATGAGGTCGAGCCCGGCTTGCGGACCGAAAGCCATGGAGAGCGCTACCGCCCGATTGAGCTCGACGACAGGCGATGGCATGAGCTTTGCCAGCCGCTCATAGAGCACGGCGATCCGGCCCCAGTCGGTTTCCTCGGCGGTTCGCGCCCGTGCATGGCAGGCGGCGATGGCCGCCTGCAGGCCATAGGGGCCGTAGACGGTGCCCAGCCTTTCGGCCCGCTCCAGCGCCGCCAACCCGCGCCGGATCAGCAGATGGTCCCAGTGCGCGCGGTTCTGGTCGAACAGCAGGACCGGTTCGCCCGACGGCCCGACCCGCGCGGCAAAGCGCGAGGCCTGAATTTCCATCAGGGCGATCAACCCATGCACCTCCGGTTCATCCGGCATCAGATCAGCAAGGATACGCCCGAGCCGCATGGCTTCCTGTGCCAGTTGCGGCCTGATCCAGTCATCTCCCGTGGTGGCCGAATAGCCCTCGTTGAAAATCAGATAGAGCACGGCAAGCACCGAGGCGAGACGCTCCGTGCGGTCCTTGCCGCGCGGCACCTCGAAGGGAATATTCGCCTCCGACAGCGTGCGCTTGGCCCGGACGATGCGCTGGGCAACGGTGGCTTCAGGTGTCAGGAAGGCGCGGGCGATCTCCTCCGTCGTCAGCCCGCCGATCATGCGCAGCGTCAGCGCCGTGCGCGCCTCGGCCGATAGCACGGGGTGGCAGGCGGTGAAGATGAGGCTGAGCATGTCGTCGCCGATATCGTCGTCCAGCGCCGTATCGAAATCCGGCATGGCGGCCTGTTCGATTTCCGCGTCATAGCCCAACTGCCCGTGCTTGCGCTTCAGCATCTTGGTGCGGCGGAAATGATCGATGGCCCGGCGTTTGCCGGTGACCATCAGCCATGCGGCGGGATTGCGCGGGATGCCCTCCGACGGCCAGTGGCGCAGTGCGGCGATCAGCGCCTCCTGCGCCAGTTCTTCGGCAAGCCCGACATCCCTGACAATGCGCGCAAGCCCGGCAATAATCCGGGCCTGCTCGATTTTCCACACGGTTTCGATGGCACGATGGGTTTCGGCGGCGGTCGTCATAAGGGCCGATCACATCACCTTCGAGGCCGTCGCGCAAGATCGCGACGCGCGGCTTACTTGTTCTGGCCGGCGCCCATGTCGCGAAAGCGGTCGATGGCTTCAAATTCGCCGAAATCTTCGAGTTCGAACATCTGCCGGATTTCGATCTCGCCGCCGTCCGGATGCGGGTTGGGAAACCGGTTGGCCCATTCAATCGCCTCCTCGCGCGTCTTCACCTGAATGATGGTATAGCCTGCCACCAGTTCCTTGGCTTCGGCGAACGGCCCGTCGATCACGGTCCGCTTGCCGCCGGAATACCGGATTTTCCAGCCCTTTGCGGTCGGTTGAAGGCCATTGGCGTCCAGCAGCGCCCCGGCCTTCGCCAGTTGCTCGTGATAATCGGCCATGGCGCTGAAGAGTTCCTCCGGCGGCATGACGCCGGCTTCCGAATCTTTCGTTGCCTTCACCAGAATCATGAATCGCATTGTCGTTTCTCCTTCGGTTCGGATGCCGGGCGGCCGGATAGTCCGGCCGTTGGTAAACCCTCGCTCCGATGACACGACGCGCGGGATTTACCGCTATCGACATATCGCCTGAATTTTTTCATGGGCGATTGCCGGATTCAGGACAGGGACAGGGGTGGGCCGGTGTAACGGGCGCGCGGGCGGATCAGCTGGTTCATCGACTGTTGTTCCAGAATATGCGCAATCCAGCCGACGGAGCGGGCAATGGCGAAGAGAATGACGGGTGCCGCCGGAGGCAAAGCAAAGCCATCGGTCATGGCGGCGAGCGCAAAATCAATATTGGGCTGCTCGCCGGTCAGCATCTCTGCCGTTTCGCGAATCTGCCGATAGATGGCGCCCGGTTCGAACTGTGCCAGCAGCGCCGCGGCGCGCCGGTCACCATGGGGATAAAGCGGGTGCCCGAAGGCCGGGATGGCCCTGCCCTGGGCCAGCAGTTCGCGTATCGCAAAGCCTGCGCCGGTGGCCTGTGCGGTCCGGACCAGCGCCTGCACGCTGAGATAGGCCTCGCCATGCAGCGGCCCGGTCAACGCGGCAAGACCGGCGAGCATGCCTGCCGACAGCGGCGCTCCGGTCGAGGCGGCGACGCGGGCCGCAAAGGTCGAGGCATTGAGCTCATGATCGGCCAGCAGAACCAGCGCCCGGCGGATGCAGTCTTCCGCCTCCGGCGCATTCCAGGCTTGGGCCAGTCGGATGTGAACGGCGTGATTGGCGGCGCTGCCGGTGCCAAGCATCGCCGCAACGACGTCCGCAAAGACACCGGATGCCTCGGCAACCAGCACCGCACGCGAGCGGCCATGGGCCGGCAGGTCCGTTGCGGCACGCCGGGCAAGGACAATCATGGCTGCCTCCAGCGGGCGGTCGGGCCTGGGCATATCATGGGCGGAAGGCGATGCGGTGATTTCCCCCGCTTCCCACAACAGCGCTGCAACCTGCTCGAGTGTCGACGTGGCGGCCAATGCGGACGCATCCCTGCCGCGATACCACAAGCGCCCGTCGGCAATGGTCGAGATGCTCGACGGCAGGACCGGATCGCCCCAACCGATCGCCTCGGCGGCGACATTGGCCACCGTGCGCCGCCCGGCCTTGCGTCCGGCGAGGCGTTTCACATCCTCGCTCTTGTAAAGGCTGCGGCGCGGGTCCTGCGGATCGGGCTTGGCCTGAATCCGCCCCCGGCTGACATTGGCGTAAAGGGTCTGCGGCTGGACGCCAAGGGCCGCCAGAGCCTGCGATGCCGTCAACCACGCCATGGAACCTCACATTGATCATTTACGTCAAGATTGACGTCAATCATAGCGCACCTCATCCTGTGGCGGAAACGAAAACTGGAGTTTGCCATGAAAAACGGTCTTGATGATGTTGTCGCCACGGAAACCACGCTGTCGGATGTTGACGGGCTTGGGGGCATATTGATCATTCGCGGCCGGTCGCTGGATGAATTGGCCGGCGTTGTCCCCTATGAGGAACTGCTGACGCTGCTGCTGTCGGATGCCTTTGACGAAAAGCTCGACACGGACGGACTGCGCACGCGCATCGGCCTGGCCCGTCAGGAGGTTTTCCGCACGATACCCGATGCTGCCGCGCCCTTGCTCGCACTGCCGGTCACCGATGCGGTGCGCGCACTGACCGCCCAATTTACTGATGGCGATGACCTTGCCACCGCCCTGCGCCTGATCGCGGCTCCCGCCGTGTTCACCCCGGCGGTCATCCGGCTGAAGAACGGCCAGACACCTGTCGCGCCCGACACCGCGCTCAGCCACGCCGCGGATATATTGCACATGCTGCACGGCCGAACCGTCACACCGCAGGAAGCCGCCGCACTCGATACCTATCTCGTGACGGTCAGTGACCACGGCATGAACGCCTCGACATTCGCGGCTCGGGTGGTGGCATCCACCCATGCGGGACTGGTGTCCTCCGTTCTGGCTGCATTCGGCGCGCTCAAGGGGCCGCTGCATGGCGGTGCACCGGGGCCGGTTCTCGACATGCTCGACGCCATCGGCACACCCGACAACGCCGAAACCTGGCTGGAAAAGGCACTGGACGACGGCGAGCGGCTGATGGGTTTCGGCCATCGCATCTACCGGGTGCGCGACCCACGCGCCGATGCACTGATGCAGGCGCTGCGGCGGCTGGCTGGAACGGGCAATCACGGTGCGGGCCGCTTCAAGCTGGCGGAGAGCGTCGAAGCGGCGGCCCTGCGCATCCTCGCCCGCCGCAAACCCGACCGCCCGCTCAAGACCAATGTGGAATTCTATACGGCACTGCTGCTGGAAACGCTTGGTTTTCCGAGGGACAGCTTTACCAGCGTCTTCGCCATGGGACGGGTCGGCGGCTGGATCGCCCATGCAAGAGAGCAGACCCAACATGGCCGGCTGATTCGCCCGCAATCGCGGTATATCGGACCGCGCCCGATCAAGGCCGCATAGGTTTTTCACAGTAATGGGATGGTGGAAACGGCCCGAAAGGGCCATCCACCATCACATGTGTGTGTTTAAAACCGGATATCCCAGACAATACTGCAATTACCCCAGTAATGTTCAACCTTAGATAGTATTTTTACTCACTAAAACGGGCTTTTGGTGGTATTCTATCGATGGACTCAAGTGCACCGTCTTTGGACATTCAAAAGGAGCAACTGGGATCATGACACAGCTTCTCAATCGCCTGTCTCTGGCACTCGCCATGACGCTCTCCACCACTCCCTCCGTGATGGCCGGCCCGCTGACCACCATGGATGATGTCGGCAAAGCGCTTCATGCCTGCTGGACTGCGCCGGAGGGTTCACAAAAATCCACCGTGACACTCCGTTTCAGCTTCAAGCGCGACGGCTCGCTGATCGGCCCGCCGCGAACGGCTGCCATCGATTTTCCCGGCAATGACGCGGAGGCGCGCAAATCATTCATCGATGCGGCCATTTCCGCCGTCAAGGATTGCACGCCGCTGACATTGTCACCGGAACTTGCCCAGGGCATTGGCGGCCAGGTTTTCACCATGCAGTTTGTTTCGCCTGACGCCTGCGGCGGTGATTGCAACCGGCAAGCCAGCGTGCGGCCAAACTGACCGGCAGCCATGGACAGCAAAAGGCGGCTCCGCGAGCCGCCTTTCCTGTTCTGGCAAAGCGTGCGCCGGTGCTACTGGCGATGAAGCTCCACCCGGCGGTTCTTGGCCCGTCCGGCTTCGTCGTCATTCGATGCGACAGGCGACTGCAAGCCCTCTCCCTTCGCCTTGAGACGGTTCGCCGAAACACTGTAGGTACTGACCAGATCGGCGACAACCGCATCGGCCCGCGCCTTCGACAACTGCATGTTGAAGTCAGCACCGCCAATATTGTCGGTATGGCCAACCACATCGAGTTTCTCGTTCGGCTGATCCTTCAGGAACTTGGCGATTTCATCAAGGCTCGGGCGCGACTCCGGCTTGATTGACGCCTTGTTGAAGTCGAAATGAATACCGTAGAGCAGAACCTTGCCCGCCGTATCGAGGCTCTTGCTGATCTGCGAGGCGGAAACCACGACCATCTGGTCGGTCAGGTTGCCGACCTGAAGCGAGTCGAGGCGGACATAGACCTGGCCCTTGACCGCATCGAATTCCGGCACATAGCCGTCCTCGAATTCGATGACATAGAGCGCGATGTAGGTTTTGACGCCGCCCTCTTCCTTGACGGCCGCCACATAACGCGCCTCGTCCGGGCTGTAGCCGAAAAGCTGGCCGCCGGGGCCCTTTTCGCCCAAGACGTTCTCCAGTTGATAGGTGTCGGCCTGCTTGGCCTGGAACAGGACCTTGTAGCCCGCCGATTGCAGATCGTTCAGGTAGTTGCGGAACACTTCGGCCGAGGAAGGTCCGGCAGGAACCGAATAGACATTCTGCGTCAGGCGGCCTTCCAGTGCTTCCTTGCTGGCAAAATCCGACTTGGCGGAGTCATCCTCGTTCTTGACCCACTTTCCGGTCGGCAGGGTATATTCCGCGAAGTTGCGCGCATCGCACAACATGATCGATGACCCTTCAAAGCGCTTGATACCTGGGAAATCCTTGCAGCCCGGCTTGTCTGCCGCATGGGCCGACGATGCGATGAAAACGGCCATGAACACAAGTGCCGCGAAGACTCCACTGCAGAGTTTCGATGTCATGAGTATCTCCAAAATGATGTGACGCTGTTGCACTGCCGGCCTGAAACCTTGGACCAGCCGTGCTACGGGATTGCTTTATAATAATACAAAAATCATTTTGCAATACACAAAACATATCCCGTTTTCACCATTGAATGATCAATCGCCAAACCAAATTTGCCGATTCTACAGACGTTGTGTCACAGTTTTAATACATGCGGGATGCTCGTCTTCCACCAGGAAAAATGTCTAAACAAATAGCAAAATACAAAAACAATAGTTCGAGGTTCTAGCGCAATGTACAGACAGCTCCGCTCCGGCCCCGCTGTGGGGCCGGACCAGAGTTGCGCAAGGGGCCTCAGGCTTTGGAAGCGGGTTTTTCCACATGGCCGCCAAACTCGCTGCGCATGGCCGACAGCACCTTGTTGGCGAAGTCGGCATTGCCGCGCGAGCTGAAACGCTCCTGCAGCGCCGCGCTGAGAACCGGCGTGGGTACGGCCTCGTCAATGGCGGCGATGGCCGTCCAACGCCCCTCGCCCGAATCCGAAACACGCCCCTGGAAATTCGACAGGGTCGGATCGTCGTTCAGGGCGTCGGCGGTCAAATCCAGCAGCCAGGAGCTGATCACGCTGCCGCGGCGCCACACCTCGGCGATCTGCGGCAGGTCGAAACTGTATTGATAATGCTCAGGATGCAGGAGTGGCGTGGTTTCCGCGTCCACCTCATGCGAGCGCAGGCCGATATCCGCATTGCGCAGGATGTTCAAGCCTTCCGCATAAGCCGCCATCAAACCATATTCGATGCCGTTATGGACCATCTTGACGAAGTGGCCCGCACCATTGGCACCGCAATGCAGATAACCGAGCGGCGCCGTGCTCTTGCCCGGCGCAGCCACGGCTGGCGCGGCGGGATCGTTGCCTCCCGGCGCCAGCGAGGCGAATACGGGCGAGAGATGCTCCACCACGTCCTTTTCGCCACCGATCATCAGGCAATAGCCGCGCTCCAGTCCGAAGACGCCGCCGCTGGTGCCGACATCGACATAGTGCAGGCCTTTTGTCTTCAGCTCGCCGCCGCGGCGGATATCGTCGTGATAATAGGAATTGCCGCCATCGATGAGGATATCGCCCGCCTCGAGCAGCGGCACGAGCTTGGCGAGAACGCTGTCGACAACGGCGGCGGGCAGCATCAGCCAGATGGCGCGCGGCTTGGCCAGAAGCGAGACGAACTCCTCCAGCACGACCGTTCCGGTCGCACCCTGTTTTTGCAGGTCCGCCATGCTTTCGGCACGGGTGTCGTGAACCACGAGGGCGTGACCACGCTTCATGAGGCGCTGCGCCATGTTGGCGCCCATGCGCCCTAACCCAATCATGCCAAGCTGCATTTCATTCTCCTTGGAGTGTTTGCAATCCGTCGGGGGAGCCCGCGGGCTCCTCATCGGGAGCAAGTTAGGCAGACAGGACCACGGACACAAGCAAGCGTTGCGTCATAAGCGCGTGATAGCAGCGGCCAGGGCATGGGCGAGTATCGGTTGGCAGAGCGAAATCTTTGATAAAGCATCAGAAAACGGTAAAATCGCCGATAATTTCCTGTATAGGTTCTGCAAGACGAAATGATACCTCAACCCGATGAAGGAGGGCCGATGATATCCGGATGGATCAGACTGATTGTAGCTTGGGCAACTGTGGGTGCCTTTCTTGTTTTCGGATATGGCTGGATGGCCGATCTGAGTTCGGTGATGAAAGCTTCGTTTCTGTTTGTCTGGCTGTTCGGCGTCATCATCTGGTCGGCCTTCGGCGTCGTGCATGAGGCGGAGGAACTGGCGGAACTGCTGGGCGAACCGCTCGGAACACTCATTCTCACCCTCTCCATCGTCATCATCGAAGTGGTGCTGATCAGCGCCGTGATGCTGAGTTCGGATGCACCGACACTCGGCCGCGACACGATGTTCGCGGTGCTGATGATCGTTTTGAACGGCGTGGTCGGCCTTGGCCTGCTCATCGGCGGGCTGCGTTACGGCCAGCAGGGCTACAATCTGCAGGGCGCGGCATCCTATCTCATCGTCATCATTCCGCTGACGGTCATCCCGCTGATCCTGCCGAACTTCACGGTTTCCACCAGCAACGGCTCGCTCACCGTGGTTCAATCGGTGTTCTTCTCGATTTTCACTATTGCCCTCTATGTGATTTTCCTCGTGCTGCAGACGGGACGACACCGCGACTTCTTCGTCTATCCCAAGGGAGATGAAGTGCCGCTGAAGGTGACGCCAGAAGCTGAAGCGCCCAAAGCGAAGCCTGCCGGGTCCATTGGCGGCCACACGCTGCTGCTGATCCTGAACATTCTGCCGATCGTGTTGCTGTCAAAGAGCCTGGCCTCGCTGCTCGACCATGGCATTGCCAGCTTCGGCGCGCCCACCGCACTCGGCGGTTTGCTCATCGCCGCCATCGTCTTCACGCCGGAAGCCATCACCGCGCTTCGCGCCGTTTCCGGCAATGAACTGCAGCGCGCGGTCAACCTGTGCCTGGGTGCGGCAACCTCGACCGTCGGCCTGACCGTGCCGGCCGTGCTTGCCATCAGCCTGTTCACCGGACAGACCGCCATTCTCGGCCTGTCATCCACCGAAATGACCCTGCTGGCGGTGACGCTGATCCTCAGCACCCTGACCTTTTCCGGCCTGCGCACGACGGTGCTCGAAGGCGCGGTGCATCTGATGATCTTCTTCGTCTATCTCGTGCTGATCTTCAGCCCCTGACCGGCGCAAGATCGAGGTGTTCGGCGACGAAATCGACGAACACCCGCAGCTTGGGCGAGAGATAGCGGCTCGACGGCCAGAGCACGCGGAACGTGCCGGAAAACGGGATGAAATCATCGAGAACGCTGACCAGCGTTCCAGCCCGCAGCTCGTCCATGATGGTGAAATCCGGCAGGCAGGCGATGCCAAGCCCCTCCTGTGCCATGTGGATCTGTGGCGCCGACGTGTTGCAGATGAGGGTCGCGGGCAGGTCGAGTTCCACATCCCTGCCATTGCGGGACAGTGGCCACGGCTGCAGCTTCCCGGTGGTCGGATAGCGATAAAACAGGCAATGATGCCGCGTCAGGTCCTCCGGCACTTCCGGTGTTCCCATACGCGCGAAATAGTCCGGTGATCCGACAAGGCGCTTGCGGAACGAGCCGAGCACCCGGGTCATCAGCCGCGAATCATTCGGCTCGCCGGTGCGCAGGACCGCGTCGAAACCGTCCTCGATCACATCGACCAGCCGGTCGGAGCAATCGATATCCAGTTCGATGTCGGGATAGGCGCGCATGAAGGCGGAAAGCACCGGCATCATCAACCGGTCCGCAATCGGCATACTGACACGCAACCTGCCGCGCGGCGCCTCATTGGCCTGCGACAATTCCAGTTCGGCCGCCTCGATCTCGCAGAAAATGCGGCGGCACCGCTCCAGAAACAGCGAGCCTTCGGGCGTCAGCGTGATGCTGCGGGTGCTGCGGTGAAAAAGCCGGGCACCAAGCCGCTCCTCCAGCCGCGCAATGGATTTGCCGATGGCAGAGGGGGAAACGCCGAGGTGGCGGCCAGCGGCAACGAAACTGCGGTATTCGGCGGCCTGCACGAAGGCATTCCACGAGCCCAGATTATCCATCGACACCACCTCTTCATTGCCGACAAAAATGTCGCTTGTGAAAGGAACTATAGCCTGTTTTTCCGTTTTGCGAAGATGACTAGGTTCGGTTTCCCATCGCAGGTGTGAAGCTTTGCCCTGTAAAGGCATCGCCTCTCCGCCTGCCCAACCCCTTACTTATTGACCAGGCAAAGACATGACATCGATCACAACATCGCTGGACGAGGCTCCTCCCGCCTCCTCCTTCCGGCTGCCGCTCAGCGGCCTGCTTGCCCTTGCAGCAGCCGGTTTCATCACAGTCCTCACCGAAGCGCTGCCGGCGGGCCTGCTGCCCCAGATGGGCGCCAGTCTGGCGGTGCCCGAATCGCTGGTGGGCCAGCTCGTCACCATCTACGCTCTCGGCTCCCTCATCGCCGCTATCCCGCTGACCGCAGCCACACGCGGATGGCGGCGCAAGCCACTGCTGCTCAGCGCCATCGGCGGATTTGCCATCGTCAACACGATCACGGCGGTTTCCACCAGCTACACGCTCACGCTCGGCGCCCGGTTCTTTGCCGGTGTTTTCGCCGGATTGCTCTGGGCGCTGGTTGCCGGTTATGCCGGGCGCATGGTGCCCGACCACATGAAAGGCAAGGCCATGGCCGTCGCCATGCTTGGCGCGCCCGTCGCGCTGTCCCTCGGCGTGCCAGCCGGGACATTTCTGGGCGCGTTTGTCGGCTGGCAGTACACATTCGGCATCATGAGCGGGCTGACGGTGCTGCTGGTCGGCTGGACCATCTGGAAATTGCCGGATTTTCCCGGCCAGGAAGCGGGCAGGCAATTGCCGATCTCCGGTGTCTTCGCCATTCCGGGCGTCAAGGCGGTGCTGTTTGTCACGCTGACCTATGTGGTGGCCCATAACGTGCTCTATACCTACATCGCGCCGTTTCTGGTTCCCGCCGGGCTCGCCGGAAGCATCGACAAGGTGCTGTTCGTCTTTGGCCTGTCCGCCATTCTCGGCACCTGGATGATCGGCCTGATGATCGACCGCTGGCTGCGCGAACTGACGCTGATCTGCATCGCGGCCTTTGCCGTGGCGGCCGTGCTCCTTGCCATCTGGTCCGCCAACAGCACGATGGTCTATCTCAGCTTCGCCATCTGGGGTGTGACCTATGGCGGCGTGCCGACCCTGTTCCAGACCGCATCGGCCAAAACGGCGGGCGATGCGGCGGATGTCGCGCAATCGATGATCGTTACCGTCTGGAACATCGGCATTGCCGGCGGCGGCATCATCGGCGGCTTCCTCCTGGAAACAACCGGCGTCACCTCGTTCTCATGGGTGCTTCTGGTACTGCTCGCCCTGGCCTTCATCGCCGCCGTCCGGGCACGAAGCCACGGCTTTCCGGCTGCAGTAACAGCGACATAAATGCGATTGTGAGAAATCAAAACCGGCGGCGGTATTTCGCTGCCGGTTTGATCAGACCCCGGAGCGCACCGGCTGGGCGGAAACCGTCACGTCCTGCAGGCGCACGAAGCGAAAACCCTTTTGCTGCAGGGCCAAAACACCTTTGGCAACACCGGCACCGGCCACCCGGCCAGGCTGGTTGATATGGGCAATGATGACATCGCCATCCTTGGCAGCGGCAATGCGCTTTTCCACCAGCCCGGCCATCAGCGAAGCACCCATATCGGCATTGAGCGAATAACCGGCCACCCGGTAGCCCATCTCATGGATGATGCGGATACCGTTTTCGCTGTAGCGGGCGGTCGCATCGCGGTACCAGACCGGCTTGGCGACGGAGGCCTTCAGCATGGCATCGACACCGCCCTGGATTTCACCGCGGATGGCCGCTTCCGAGCCTGCGGTCTTCAACCCGAACATGGTGGGCTGGTTGTCGATGGCCGGGATGTGGTTGAAACCGTGATTTTCCAGCTCAAACAGGTCGGGATGCGCCTTCATGACCGCAAGCGCCTCGGCGTTGTGTCGCATCCAGCGGGCGGTGACGAAGATCGTTGCCGGGATGCGGTTTTCCACCAGCGTGTTGAGAATGCGCAGGTCCGTCTGCCCCGAACAGGCATCCAGCGTCAGCGCCACCTGCGGCGCCGCGGCGCCGCCCTTGGCAATATAAAGCTTCGGCTCGACGAATGGCGCCGGATGATCCCCGGCGGTTGCGATCCCCGCAGGCGTGAGGAGAAGAAGAGCAGCGATGATGGCGGAAGCTGAGCGCACGGTGTTTACCAATCTTGAGAATTGCCCGCAGATACACGCGCAGATCACGTCCAAAATGCGGCACCGGCCCTGCCAACAGGGCCAAGGCGCTATTTTTGCTTGGCCGAGGCCTGTGCCGCCGCCAGGCGCGCGATCGGTACGCGGAACGGCGAGCAGGAGACATAGTCAAGGCCGGTTTCTTCGCAGAAGTGAATGGAAGCCGGATCGCCACCATGTTCACCGCAGATGCCAAGCTTGATGTCCGGGCGGGTTGCCTTGCCCTTTTCCACGGCAATGCGCACCAGTTCACCGACGCCGTCCACATCGATGGAGACGAACGGGTCCTGCTGGATGATACCCTTCATCTGATAGGTCATCAGGAAGGCGGACGCATCGTCGCGCGAAATACCGAAGGTTGTCTGGGTCAGATCGTTGGTGCCGAAGGAGAAGAATTCCGCCACCTCGGCAATCGAATGCGCGCGTACCGCAGCGCGCGGCAGTTCGATCATCGTGCCGACGAGGTAGTTGATCCTGATATCCGCTTCCTTCATCACGTCGGCGGCGACCGCATCGATGCGGGCCTTGACGAAATCAAGTTCGGCACGCAGGCCAACCAGCGGCACCATGATTTCCGGCTCGACCGGAGCTCCGGTGACTTCCGCCGCCTGCACGGCGGCTTCGAAAATCGCCCGCACCTGCATTTCGGCAATTTCCGGATAGGAAATGGCGAGGCGGCAGCCGCGATGGCCGAGCATCGGGTTGAATTCATGCAGGCTGTCGGTGCGCTCGCGCAGCTTCTCCGGGCTGACATTCATGACAGCAGCAACTTCCGCGATTTCCTCTTCCGTCTTCGGCAGGAATTCGTGCAGCGGCGGGTCAAGCAACCGGATCGTCACGGGAAGGCCGTTCATGATTTCGAACAGCTCCTTGAAATCGGCGCGCTGCATCGGCAACAGCTTGTCCAGCGCGGCGCGGCGGCCCTTCTCGCTGTCAGCCAGGATCATTTCGCGCATGGCGATGATGCGCTCACCGTCAAAGAACATATGCTCGGTGCGGCAAAGACCGATGCCCTCGGCCCCGAACGAGCGCGCCATGCGTGCATCATTCGGCGTTTCGGCATTGGCGCGCACCTTCATGCGGCGCGTCGTGTCGGCCCATTCCATGATCTTGGCGAAATCGCCGGAGAATTCCGGCTGCAGCATGGGAACGGCGCCCTTGAGCACCTGGCCGATACCGCCATCAATGGTGATGATGTCGCCCTTCTTCAAAAGCACCCCGGCGGCCAGCAGGGTTTCATTGCGGTAATCGACGCGCAGGGAACCCGCACCGGAGACGCAGGGCTTGCCCATGCCGCGCGCCACAACGGCAGCGTGGCTGGTCATGCCGCCGCGGGTGGTCAGGATGGCCTCAGCGGCATGCATGCCGTGAATGTCTTCCGGGCTGGTTTCGATGCGCACGAGGATGGCCTTGCGGCCTTCCGACTTCAGCTGTTCGGCATCTTCCGACGAGAACACGATCTCGCCCGTTGCCGCGCCCGGCGATGCCGGAAGCCCGCTGCCGATGACATTGCGCTTGGCCGAAGGATCGATCGTGGGATGCAGCAGTTGATCGAGCGAAGCCGGATCAATGCGCAGAACCGCTTCTTCCCGTGTGATCAGCCCCTCATTCGCCATTTCGACGGCGATTTTCAGGGCAGCCTTGGCGGTGCGTTTGCCGGACCGCGTCTGCAGCATCCACAGCTTGCCGTCCTCGATGGTGAATTCGAGATCCTGCATGTCGGTGTAGTGCTTTTCCAGTCGGTCTGACACGGCGCAGAATTCGGCAAAGGCGGCAGGCATCAGCTTTTCCAGCGACGGCTTGTCGGAACCTGCGGCAATGCGCGCGTCTTCCGTGATGTTCTGCGGCGTCCTGATGCCCGCAACCACGTCTTCGCCCTGGGCATTGACGAGAAACTCGCCATAGAGCTTCTTTTCACCGGTCGACGGATTGCGCGTGAAGGCAACGCCCGTTGCCGAACGCTCGCCCATATTGCCGAACACCATGGCCTGGATATTGACAGCCGTGCCCCAGCTTTCCGGAATGTTGTGCAGGCGGCGATAGGTGATGGCGCGCGTGTTCATCCAGCTGGAGAAAACAGCGCCGATCGCACCCCAAAGCTGCTTTTCCGGGTCCTGCGGGAATGGCTCTTCCAGCTCTTCCTCGATCTTGGCCTTGTAAAGGTCGATGATGCCCTTCCAGTCGTCGGCCGAGAGCGCCGTATCGATCTCGACACCGAGATTGGCCTTGGTATCCTCAAGGATTTCCTCGAAGACCGAATGGTCGAGCCCCATGACCACGTCGGAATACATCTGGATGAAACGGCGGTAGCTGTCATAGGCAAAGCGCGGATCGCCGGATTCGCGGGCGATGGCTTCCACGGTCTGATCATTGAGGCCGAGATTGAGCACGGTGTCCATCATGCCCGGCATGGAAGCGCGGGAGCCGGAACGCACGGACACCAGCAGCGGCTTGGATGGGTCGCCGAAATCGCGGCCCGTCACCGCAGCGATATGGCCAAGCGCCTTCTTGACGTCAGCTTCGAGCGCATCGGGATAACGATGGCCATTCTCATAGAACCAGCTGCAGACCTCGGACGTGATGGTAAATCCGGGAGGGACCGGCAGCCCGAGCGCGCACATCTCGGCCAGATTGGCCCCCTTGCCGCCCAGAAGGTTGCGATCGCCGGCTGAGCCTTCCGCCTTGCCGTCACCGAATGTGTAAACCCACTTCACCATTGCAGCCTCCCATGCCGCCGTCCGTGCGCCGCAAAGCGCTGAAGAAGGTCTATTCGATAGGTTCGTGAAGCACCACCAAAAAATGCTGCATTGCACCATTCAAATCGATTAGCAGAGTAAATCCGCGTTAATCTTTGAAATCCTTCGTCATTTCAAGCTTGAAGTAGTCTGGTATCAGCTCGCCTCGCGCAGTTGCTCGGCGGTCTGGAGATCGACCGACACCAGCTGGCTGACGCCCTGTTCGGCCATGGTGACGCCAAAGAGGCGGTTCATGCGCGCCATGGTGATCGGATTGTGGGTAATGACGACAAAACGCGTTTCCGTTGATGCAGCCATTTCGTCCATCAGGTTGCAGAAGCGCTCGACATTGTGGTCATCGAGCGGCGCGTCCACCTCGTCCAGCACGCAGATCGGCGCCGGGTTGGTCAGGAACACCGCAAAGATCAGCGCCATTGCGGTCAGGGCCTGCTCGCCGCCGGACAGCAATGTCATGGTCTGCGGTTTCTTGCCGGGCGGGCGGGCAAGAATTTCCAGACCGGCTTCCAGCGGATCTTCCGATTCAATCAATTGCAATTCAGCTGTACCGCCGCCGAACAGGTGCGTGAACAGGCGCTGGAACTGGGCATTCACCACCTCGAACGCGGCCAGCAGCCGTTCGCGCCCCTCGCGATTGAGGCTCTGGATCGCCTGGCGCAGCTTCTTGACCGCCTCGATGATGTCTTCGCGCTCGCTGACAATCGCCTCGAGCCGCGCCGACAATTCTTCCTGCTCTTCCTCGGCCCGCAGGTTGACGGCACCGAGGCGCTCGCGCTCGATCTTGAGCCGTTCCAGATTGCGGTCCGTCGCATCGACATCCGGCAAGGGATCGTTGGGGCCAAGGCCTGTCAGCTTCATTGCTTCATGCGGCGCGCAATTGAGGGCTTCGGCAATGCGTGTTTCGGCGTCATGGCGGCGTTCCTGTGCCGCGGCTAGGCGCTCTTCCGACCGTGCCCGGCCTTCACGCGCCGTCGCCAGTGCCTGAATCGCATCGGTGGCAGCGCGGTCCAATTCCTGCTGACGCGCTTCGGCCACGGCCAGACGATCACCGGCCTCCTTGCGCAACGCTTCCGCTTGCGAGAGCTGCGACAGCAGCGCCCGGTTGCGCTCGGCAATTTCATCGGGCGCATCGACCAGATCGGCAAATTCTTCTTCCGCTTCCTGTCGCCGTTCGGTCAGGGATTCGATCTGGCGGTCGGCATTCAGCGCGCGGTCGTTCCAGCTCCTGCGTTCAAAACCGATGGACTCCAGGCGCCGCATGCGGTTCTCGGCCTCGCGGCGCAAGCCCTCGTGCACGGCGCGTGCCTCGGCGAGCGCCGCCCGGTCGGTCATGACTTCGGTGGTCAGTTGGGTGAGGCGGATATTGACTTCTTCCAGATCCGGCGCGCGGGCCAGCCGGTCTTCTGCCTCAAGGAACTGTTCCTGTGTTTCTTCAAGCGTTTCGGCGAGGCGGGCCTTGCCCTCGTCCAAGGCCGCGCGGCGGCTGGAAAGCTGCCCGGCCGCCCGCTCGGCTGATGCAAGCGCCTCGCGCGCATCGCTGACGGCGCGCTGCATGGCCCGCCAGTGATCACGGGCCATACGCTCGTTCTCGACCGACCGGCGCACGGCAGCTTCTGCTCCTGCAATCGCGGCCTCAGCCTCGCGCAGGCGCTTCGTCGCTTCGACAACCTCGATATCCAGCTCGGCGAGGCGGTTTTTCTGGGCCAGACGCTGTGCCGCCGGTGTCGGTGCATCGGCGCTTGCCGTATAGCCATCCCAGCGCCACAGCGCACCGGAACGGCTGACCAGCCGCTGACCCGACTTCAACGATGCCTGTATGCGCGCGCCATCCGCCTCGTCGACAATGCCGATCTGGGCAAGACGGCGGGCCAGCTGGCGCGGCGCCTTGACCACACTGGCAAGGGTTTTCAGCCCGGACGGCAGTGCGGGATCATCACCGGCACCGTCAACATCACCCCAGAAAACCGGAGCGCTGCGATCCAGCGGCGCATCGAGATCTTCACCGAGCGCCGCGCCAAGCGCGACCTCAAATCCCTTTTCTACCTTTACCGCTTCGACAACGGCGGGAAACAGGTCCGACCCGCCGACATTGATCATCTTGGCCAAGGTGCGGGCTTCAGTCTCGATCCGGTTGAGATTGCTGCGGGCGTCCTGCACCGGTTGGCGCAACTGCGCTTCCGTGCGGCGCGCCGTCTCGACGGCCGCTTCCGCCGCCAGGGCGGCTTCCTCGGCCTGCTCGAGCGTTGCCTCGGCTGCTTCAACCAGCGCCTGCTTCTCGATGGGGTCGGCAAGCGCGGCGATCTGCGCTGTTATGGCAGAGAGATCGCGTTCCACATCGCCCATCTGGCGGGCAAGGCGGTCACGACGCTCGGTGCTTTCGCGCAAATTGCGCTCGATCTGCGCCCGTTCGGCGGTGGCTTCGGCGCGTTCAGCGGTTACCTTGGCAAGGGCCGCTTCGCTTTCCCGGAGCTTGGCATCCGCGCGTTCAAAATCGGCGCGGGTTGCCAGTTCATGTTCGCCCGCATTGGCGTTGTCCTGATTGAGCGAACGCTCTTCCGCATCGAGACGCGCCAGAATATCGGCATTGTCGCGCACCATCTGCTCTTCGCGGGCAATATCGGCGGTGAGCTGGGCCAGACGCTTTTCCAGCTCCGACTGGCGGGCACGGATACGCTGGGCCTCTTCCTCGATCTGCGAACGGGCGATGGTCAGGCGCTGCAGGGCCGCGGCAGCCTTGGCTTCCGCCTCACGCAGATCCGGCAGCTTGTGCGCGCCGATTGCCTGTTCCTTCGCCGCGTTCATCTGGACCTGAGCGAAATCCCCGACGCCTGATGTCGCGGCAGACAAAGCCGATTGCGCCTCGGCCTCCTGATTTTTGGCGACGGCCCACTTCAGATGCAGGAGGATCGCTTCGGAACGGCGGATATCCGCCGACAGGCTCTTGAAGCGATTGGCCTGACGCGATTGCCGTTTCAGGCTCTCGATCTGGGTTTCCAGCTCGCCGACGACGTCTTCCAGCCGCTCCAGATTTTGTTCCGCTGCCCGCAGGCGCAGTTCCGCCTCGTGGCGGCGGGTGTGCAGGCCGGATATACCAGCGGCTTCTTCGAGAAGTGCCCGGCGGGCCTGCGGCTTGGCCTGAATGAGCTCGCCAATGCGACCCTGACCGACCATGGATGGCGACCGGGCACCGGTCGACTGGTCCGCAAACAGCAGCTGCACGTCCTTGGCGCGGGCATCCTTGCCGTTGATGCGGTAGACCGAACCTGCCTCGCGCTCGATGCGGCGCGACACCTGCAACTCATCGGCATCGTTGAAGCTTGCCGGGGCACTGCGATCATGATTGTCGAGAAACAGGGTGACTTCGGCTGTGTTGCGCGACGGGCGCGTGCCGGAGCCGGAGAAAATGACGTCATCCATGCCGGATGCGCGCATGTTCTTGTATGAGCTTTCGCCCATGACCCAGCGCAGGGCTTCCACGAGATTGGATTTGCCGCAGCCATTGGGGCCGACAACGCCGGTCAATCCGCTTTCAATGACGAATTCGGCGGGTTCGACGAAGGATTTGAAACCGAGGAGGCGGAGTTTCGTGAAGCGCATCAGAGGCCCTTCCCGCACAAAACCGCAAGGGCGGACGCGGCAAGGCGTCCGCCTGAATTCAACAGGCAGCTATCAGAGTAGACCGTCGATAATCGCTGACATTTCGTCAACCGATAGGGCTCCTGCATATTTCGTGCCGTTGATGAAGAAGGTCGGCGTGGCATTCACTCCGAAATCCTTGGCTCCGCGGTCACGCGATGCATTCACATCATCCAGAAGTTTTTGGTTCGTCAAGCAAGCGTTGAACGACTCCTGTGTAAAACCGGCCAATTTGGAGATTTGCATCAAAGGTTCTACTGCATTTGCCGATGCGGCCCACTGTTCCTGCTGTTTGAACAGCACATCGACAAGCGGATAGTAGCGGTCTTCCGGGGCGCAGCGGGCGAGCATGAAGGCAGCGGCAGCGCGCGGATCGAACGGGAATTCGCGCAGGATGAGCTTGGCCTTGCCCGTGTCGATGTACTTTTCCTTGATCGTCGGCAGCGTGGCAACGGTGAAGTGCGCGCAATGCGGGCAGGTCATCGACGCGTATTCGACGATGGTGACCGGGGCGTCGGCCTTGCCCAGCACGATATCCTTGAGAGGACCCTGCTCCATCAGCTTGGCCTGATCGACCTTCCCGGCGGATTCCGGGATCTTGACGTCGGCGGGCGTACCGGGCACCGGTGTCGCGGCGGGCTTGGCCGCATCTTCTGACCATGCCGGGTTGCCCGCTGTCACAGCGAGCGCCGCCGTCGATACGGCCGCGAGGGTCAGAATGTTTCGGCGTGTCAGCATGTCAGTCATAAGGATCACCTGTCTCCGGTGTTGATTATGCGTTGTTTGACTCCGTAGAGCCCTAAGGCAGTCTCTTTAAGGCAGAGCTTGCCATCTGTCTTTGAATTTTTCGTGATCTGAACGGGATAAAATCAGGCAGAACGTGTTTCAGCGCTTGATCTTTTCCGCGTGGATGCTTTGCCCGAGCCGTTCCAGCGCCTCGCGCAGGCTATCGTCCTCGATGGCTTCGACGACGCGACTGATCTTTCCCCTGGTTGCCGCATCGACCGGCGGCAATGCACGCCGCTTCGGCGCGGGCAGCGTGATGGCCTTCTGCTCGATCTTGATGCGGCCGACCGCGGCAAATCCGAGAAAGGCATTGACCCGGCTGATGATTTCACCGGTCTCGTGCTGGATGCGCATGGCGGTAAACCCCTGGCAGGCAATCACCAGTGTCGCCGGCTGGAACGGATCATCCTCATGCGCACGGCGTGGCCACAGGAGCTTCAACGGGCGGGACTGGTCACCAAGAGCGGGGCCAACAACCTCTTCCCAAGCCTGAACAAGCTCTATCGTGATCCCGGCGCGCTTGCGCAGGACAGGATCGAGCACGCCCGATGCGGGATCGGCCAATGGCCGGAATCCCCTTTGCTTGCGGTCATCGCTCATTGTATCGGTTGCCCCGTGTGTGGAATGGAAGCGTCAGCGGCCATTATAGCCGCGAAACCATTCGACAAACAGGGGAATACCCTCCTCCAGCGTCGTCTTCGGGCAGAAGCCGAGATCGCGCGTGGCAAGGCCGATATCGGCATAGGTGCGCTCGACATCCGCCGGCGGCATTGGCTCGAACTTTTTGACGGCTTCGCGTCCCACAGCCTGCTCGATGATTTCGATAAAGCGCAGCAAGGCCACCGGATTGTTGTTGCCGAGATTGTAGACCGGTGCAGTTTCCGCCGGATTGGACAGGATGCGGTTCACCGCGCCGAGGACACCGCTGACAATATCGTCGATAAAGGTGAAATCGCGCGCCATCTTGCCGTGATTGTACACTTTGATCGGCTCGCCCTTTGAAATGGCGTCCGTGAACAGCCATGGCGCCATGTCAGGACGGCCATAGGGGCCATAAACCGTGAAGAACCGCAGGCCCGTCGAAGCGATCTTGTGGACGTGCGAATAGGAGTAGGCCAGCAGTTCAGCGGAGCGTTTCGTCGCCGCATAGACGGAAACCGGATTGTTGACCGGATCGCTCTCGGAAAACGGCACCTTGGTGTTGGCGCCATAAACCGATGACGAGCTTGCATAGACGACCGGCGGCTGCTTCGGCATCACGCGGGCCTGTTCAAACACAGTCACCTGTCCCTGAACATTGGCATCGACATAGGCTGCCGGATTTTCCACGGAGTAGCGCACACCCGCCTGAGCCGCCAGGTGCACGATGACATCGGCGTCCATGTCGCCGGCAATCGCGGCACGCAATTCCTCTGGCCTTGCAATATTGGCGCGGGCAAAACGGATGTTGGACTGGCCATCGAGCGCCGACAGGCGTGTTTCCTTGAGGGCCACCTGATAGTAGTCATTGAGGTTGTCGATGGCGATGACCTCAAAGCCTTCCCTGGCGAGCCGCCTTGCCACGTGAAAGCCGATAAAGCCTGCCGCTCCGGTAACAATCGCTTTCATGTCAGAACTTTATCCCCAACCCATTATCATGCCGCATCATGCCGCTAGTGCGGCTTTGTCTTGTTCGGCGCGGTCCGCGATCTCCCGCACCGACAGATAGGGTGTCGGACCGGAAATCGTGCAAATGAGCAGCGTCACGTAGATGAAGACCGCATCGGTCGCGTCGTGCCCGAACATGATGCCAAACATTCCCGTGATCACATAAGCCGTCACGAGCAGCAAGGAAAGCGCCGTCGTCAAATCCCGCCCGGGTCCGGGTTCCTTCAGGCGCGCGGCGACAATGGGTGCCGACAGCAGCAGAAGCAGCGCCAGAACCCCCAGCACCCCGCCATCGACTGCCGCATTCAAAAAGCCGTTATGGACATGCGTGAACAGCATGTATTTCTCGGGAGGCAGATCCAAAGCCCTGTTGACCGACTGCATGCGGTTTTGCGGGCCTTGTCCGATAAGCGGTGACGCGAGAAATGCCTTTTCCGCGCCGCTCCACAACAGGAGCCGGGCACTCAGCGAGCTGATATTGTTGGGATCTTCGTCCAGTTGCACGATATCCGTCTGCAATGCGCTGTAGCGGTCCATGATCTTCGGGACTGCCGCAACAGCCACGACCACGAGCAGGAGCGCCATCAATAATTTAACGGTTCGATTGATCGACGGCAGCGTCTGGCCGCGCAGGTACCAGAACAGGATGGCGCAGTGAAACGGGATGACCAGCCAGGCCGACCGGGTGCCGGAAAGGAATACGCAGACCAGCCCGCAGGTGAAGCCTGCAACCGCAATCAGCCGTTCAGTTTTGCTTTGCGAGTGGACATTGAGCAGGGCGATGCTACCAAACAGCACGGCGAAAAGCCCGAAAACCGCAGCATTGCCCGCACCGCCGGTGGCACGGCTCTCATGCAGGAGCATCTGGACCACGCTGTAAATCAGGGCGCCGATCATTCCGATGCCCGCGCCGGTCACGAAGAATGGACCGATACGCCCGTCGAGACTTACCCTTAGCCTGGGGATAATGGCCCAGACCGCCAGGAACGGGATCATCTTCAAGAGATATTCAGCACCCTTCGCCAGATTCGGGCTGAGAAGCACGACGAGAACCGTCACCAGGACATAGGCGGTAAAAATCCGGGCGATGATGCGGTCCTGGCGCGTCATCTGCCAGGGAAAGCGCCGCAGGACCAGGGAAATTATCGCCCAGAGGAAGGCGCAGACCAGCGTTACCGAGGTTCCGCTGACCAGCAAGCCGGGGAAAAGTGCAAACAGGAAAGTGAAGATGCGATTGTTGCGATCAATACCGACGAGACGCCCTTTTGTGGGCAGCAGCAGGGCGTTGGTCAACTGAGCTGGGAACATTTATGAATCCGAATGTTCTTGAATTTACTTTCGCAACCGTTTCATGAGAAATGTCACTTCACTTCCCTGTAAAGCAGTTTTGAATTGATGCAACCAATAACGAATGAACTGCTCGCCTGGTATGATAGCCATCATCGCATTTTACCCTGGCGCATAACGCCGGGGGATCACAAGTCCGGAATTGTAGCTAATCCCTACCGCATCTGGCTGTCGGAAATCATGCTTCAGCAGACGACGGTCGAGGCGGTAAAACCCTATTTCCTGACCTTCATACGCAAGTGGCCAACGGTCATGGACCTGGCTGCCGCCAGCCAGGATGACGTGATGCGCGCCTGGGCCGGGCTCGGCTATTATTCCCGCGCGCGCAACCTGAAAAAGTGCGCCGATATCGTGGCATCGGACTTCGGCGGGCATTTTCCCGCCGATCTTGCCGCGCTCAAATCATTGCCGGGAATCGGCGATTATACGGCAGCGGCCATCGCATCCATTGCCTTCGGCATGCCGATTGCCGTTGTCGACGGCAATGTCGAGCGTGTCATCACGCGCCTCTATGCCCTGTCGACGCCCCTGCCCGCGGCCAAGCCCGAAATCCGGCGGCTGATGCAGTTGCTGACCCCCGACAAACGGCCGGGCGACTTTGCGCAGGCAATGATGGACCTCGGCGCAACCATCTGCACGCCCAAGCGGCCGGCCTGCGTGATCTGCCCCCTCAACGACAATTGCGAGGCACTGAAAACCACGGACCCGGAGTTTTTCCCGGTGAAGGCACCCAAAAAGGACAAGCCCGTTCGCGTTGGCGCGGCGTTCATCGCCGTTTCCACCAATGGTGAAGTCTATCTGCGCGGGCGGGCTCAAACGGGATTGCTTGGCGGCATGACCGAGGTGCCGACGACGGAGTGGACCTCCCGAATCGACGGTGAAACGGGTATCGATGCGGCTCCCTTTGGTGCCGAATGGGTGCCCAGCGGCACAATAACCCATATTTTCACGCATTTTGAGCTGCGCCTGACGATCTACGCGGCCCGGAACGTGCGCAAGCCGGCCGGTACGGATGGCTGGTGGATCAGCGTGGAGAATCTGGACAATGAGGCATTGCCGACGGTGATGAAAAAAGCCATTGCTGCCGCAATACCGGATGCTTTCGAGAAAAGAAGGAAAGAGGCATGACACCCGTCAAACACATCGTTTTCGACATCGGCCAGGTTCTTATTCACTATGATCCCGATGTTGCTTTCCGCAGTGTCATCCCGGATGCCGCCGAGCGCAAATGGTTCTTCGACAATGTCTGCACCCACGCCTGGAACATCGAACAGGACCGCGGCCGCAAATGGGCCGATGCCGAAGCGCTGCTGATCGCCGATTTTCCAGACCGCGAACACCAGATCCGCGCCTTCCGGCAGAACTGGCACCAGATGATCACCCATAGCATCGATGACAGCGTCATCATCATGCGCCAGCTGATCGCCGACGGGCACGATGTGACGATGCTGACGAATTTCGCCTCCGATACGCTGCGCGAAGCCTGGCAACGTTTCCCCTTCCTGACGGAAAGCCGCGGCGTGACCATCTCCGGCGATATCGGCCTGATCAAGCCTGACAAGGCGATCTATGACCATCACGTCGCAACATTCGGCGTGGAACCCGCCGCCACGCTTTTCATCGATGACAGCGCCAAGAATGTCGCCGGGGCGCAGGCCGCCGGATGGCAGTCGGTGCAGTTCATCGATCCGCAAACGCTGCGCGCTGACCTCAACCGCCTCGGCATCCGCGTCTGAACCGCTGCACACAACGAAACGCCCAAGGTGTACCTTGGGCGTTCCGGGATCAGAGCGGTACTGGAGGTCTCGTCCGATCGGATTGGGATTTAAACGCCGGCGGAAACCATTCCGTCGCGGACCTGCTTGCGCAAATCATCGATCGGCTTGAGCTTGCCGTCTTCCTCATAGTGCCAGAACGTCCAGCCGTTGCAGGCATCAAAACCCTGCACCTTGGCGCCCATACGGTGGATCGAACCCGCGTCGCCATTGCTGGCAACGGTTCCGTCGGCGCGCACGATGGCCGCATGCCGCTGGCGAACATCGCTCAAGACGACGCCGGGCTTCAAGAGCCCTGCTTCGACGATGCTGCCGAAGGCAACACGCGGCTCGGCCCGCTTGCCGGTCATCACCTTGAGTTCGGCGCCGCCCAGTTCCTCGACCGAGGCAATCCGGCTCATCGCCGCGTCGATGTATTTCTGTTCCCGTTCAACGCCGACAAAATGGCGGCCCAGACGTTTGGCGACCGCGCCTGTTGTTCCCGACCCGAAGAATGGATCGAGAATGATGTCGCCGGGTTTGGACGAAGCCATGAGAATACGGGCCAGGAGGGCTTCCGGCTTCTGTGTCGGGTGGATCTTGTCGCCATTCTCATCTTTCAGACGCTCCGCACCGGTGCAAATGGGAAACAGCCAGTCGGACCGCATCTGCAAATCGTCATTGGCAGCCTTCATCGCTTCATAGTTGAAGGTGTAGCCCTTGCCCTTCTGGTCGCGCGACGCCCAGATCATGGTTTCATGCGCGTTCTGGAAGCGGCGACCACGGAAATTCGGCATGGGGTTGTTCTTGCGCCAGATGATGTCGTTGAGCATCCAGAATCCGAGATCCTGCATGGTGGCGCCAACGCGGAAGATATTGTGATAGGAGCCGATGACCCAAATGGTGCCGTTCGGCTTCAGGACGCGGCGGCAGGCAAGCAGCCAGGCGCGGGTGAAGGCATCATAGGCCTGGAAACTGTCGAACTGATCCCAATGATCATCAACCGCATCGACCTTTGACTGGTCCGGGCGATGCAGATCGCCGTCAAGCTGCAGATTGTAGGGCGGATCGGCAAAGATGACATCGATCGAATGATCGGGAAGACGATTGAGGGCGGCAACACAGTCGCCTTTGAGGATCGTGTCGAGCCAGGAGGATTGCGGCGCAGCCTGGGGCAGGTCATTGACGAGACGAACAACGGACATGGGATACTCGATTACTGGAGACGCGTTACTGAACTGACCTTATGGTTACCGAGCAGGGTAAACATCGCGTTAAAGCCGACAGATATCCGTGAATGAAAACAATGCGCTTTTCTTTGACGCATCGCCAATAAGAGTGTAGTCGATGCCGGTAATCCCCCAGACTTGACCCAAAGCTGCACGATGCAGCCATTTTTCACGAACAGGTATGACGTAATGGAACCCCAGCTGATTATTTTCGACTGCGATGGCGTGCTCGTCGATTCAGAGATATTGGCCGCCGAAGTCGAATCGAAACTGTTGACGGAGTCGGGCTATCCGATTGAGGCCGAGGCCATTGCCGAGCGCTTTGCCGGACTGACCTGGACCGACATCCTCATTCAGGTGGAGAAAGAATCGGGTGTCCCGATTTCCGCGTCGCTGATCGAGGAATCCGCCCGTCAGATGGACCACAAGCTGCGCCATGAACTGAATGTCATCGAGGGTATCGAACCGGTCGTCGCCGCGCTCAAATACCCCAAATGCATTGCCTCGAACTCGACCAGCGCTTCGCTGAAGATGATGCTGGAGCAAAGCTCGCTCTACGAGCTCTTCGCTCCCAACATTTTCTCGGCGCGCGAAGTGGGAACCCGGAAATCAAAGCCGGCGCCGGATGTCTACATCTACGCCGCCAAGCATTTCAACGTCGATCCTGCCCGCTGCATCGTGATCGAAGACTCCGCTCACGGCGTGCATGCGGCAGTGACCGCCGGCATGCGGGTTATCGGCTTTACCGGCGGCGCCCACACCTATCCGGGCCACGCGGACAAGCTGACCGATGCTGGCGCTGAAACCGTCATCAGCCGCCACCGCGACCTCCCCGCCGTTATCGAGGCCATGGCCGTCTGGTCCGAAGCCGTCTAGGATCAGCTGATCCGGCAAAAACTGAGGTGCGTGGTTCGACAAGCTCACCATGAGGGAAGTGGTTTGGCTGCAATGCCAATCGCAAAGGTTGCAGAATATAACTCCCTGCAATCCTCACTCTCCCTCATGGTGAGCTTGTCGAACCACGCACCACACATTTCTGCCATTCAAACAAAACAAAAGGCACCGCCAAAGCGGTGCCTTTTTCATAAAGCCGGCTGCGCCAGCCTTGTTTTTACTTCTTCTTTTTCGTCTTGGTCTTTGCCTGGGAATCATCCGGGCCTTCGTCAAATCCGATGAAGACCTGAATGTCCTTCGCCGTCGGCGTCGGGAAGCTGACATTGGGATCGTTGAAAATGAACTGCGATGCGGCCGAGGTATCGGTCGCCGAAATCGGCTGCCGGTAGAGCTTGGAATACAGCACATTCGATCCCTGCATGACAGCAACGCGGATCGGCATGGTCAGCGTGCCGGGGCTGAATTTCGGGCCGGGAACGACCTTGCCGGAAATGGCGACATTCATCCCGAGCGCACCGCCGTTGCGCTGGCAGGAGCGCGTCTCGTCGGCGATCGATGCCTGATAGATCAGGTTTTCCGGTGCCTTGGGCGCCTTGCCGTAATTGTTGAAGATGGCTGTTCCCTCACGGATCGTCACCGGCGGGCAATAGGCGGTCAGTTCCGTTGCGGTGATACGCGCCTGCGCTTCCTGTACGGCCGGATCCTTCGATGCATCCTTGGCACCGCTGGTGGAGCATCCCGCAAGACCCACAGCGAAAATCATGCCGCAAAGTTGATAGAAGGGCAGAGATTTATGTGTTTCTGACTTCATGAACTGAACTTTCCTTGACGAACGGACCTGTTCTATACCAACGGTGAGGTAAGAATGCGACGGTGCTTTCCAGCTTTCTGCCACAGGAGTTGGCTGGCTCGCAAGCGCGGTACAAAAGGCGAATGATATGAAATATGCAAGCACTCGCGGAGAAGCGCCGGTTTTGGGCTTTTCCGATGCCCTTCTGGCTGGTCTGGCGCGCGATGGCGGCCTTTATCTGCCTCAGGAGTTTCCACAGTTTTCCCCTGAAGAGATTCGCGCCTTGCGCGGCAAAAGCTACGAAGAGGTGGCAATCCGCGTCCTCACCCCGTTCATCGCCGGCGATATCGATCAGGCGGATTTCGAGCGCATGGTGCACGAAGCCTATGCAACCTTCCGCCACAAGGCGGTCTGCCCGCTGATCCAGACCGGGCACAATGAATTCGTCCTTGAGCTTTTCCATGGCCCCACCCTTGCATTCAAGGATGTCGCCATGCAGTTGCTCGCCCGGCTGATGGACTATATCCTTGCCAAACGCAACCAGCGCGCGACCATTGTCGGCGCCACATCAGGCGATACAGGCGGCGCGGCCATCGAAGCCTTCGCCAACCGTGACCGCACGGATATCTTCATCCTGTTCCCGCACAACCGCGTCTCGCCGGTGCAGCAGCGGCAGATGACGACATCGGCAGCGTCCAACGTGCATGCTCTGGCCATCGAGGGCAATTTCGATGACTGCCAGTCGCTGGTCAAAGGCATGTTCAACGACCTGAACTTCCGTGACTCCCTTTCGTTGTCGGGCGTCAACTCGATCAACTGGGCGCGCATCATGCCGCAGATCGTTTATTACTTCACCGCGGCGGTTGCCCTCGGCAGTCCGGACCGGCCGGTTTCCTTTACGGTCCCGACCGGCAATTTCGGCGATATTTTTGCCGGCTATGTCGCCAAGCGCATGGGGCTTCCCATCGACCGGCTGGTCATCGCAACCAACGATAACGATATTTTGACCCGGACAATCGAGACGGGAAAATATGAAACACGCGGCGTCTTCCACACCACCTCGCCGTCCATGGACATTCAGGTTTCGTCGAATTTCGAACGCCTGCTGTTCGAGGCGCATGGCCGCGATGCCGCAGCTGTTCGCCGCCTGATGGACGGGCTGAAGCAGTCCGGCAGCTTTACCATTGCCGACGCGCCGCTTGCGAAAATCCGCAGCGAATTCGATGCGGGACGCTCAAACACGGCGGATACCGCCCTTGTGATCAAGGATGTTCTGGCACAATCGGGCTACCTGCTCGATCCGCATTCGGCCATCGGCCTGAAGGTCGCACGCGAAAAAGTCGGCGCCGGCGTACCCAGCATTGTTCTCGCGACGGCGCATCCGGCCAAATTTCCTGATGCGGTGGAAGCCGCAAGCGGCGTTCATCCGGCGCTTCCGCTCTGGCTCGGCGACCTCATGCAGCGAAAAGAACAGTATACGGTACTTCCCAATGACCTTAGAAATGTGGAAGAGTATGTCAGCCGACGTTCAAGAGCGGCAAGGTAAGGAGCATTGAATGGGCGTTGAAATCAGTCGCCTCTCCAACGGTCTGACGATTGCGACAGAGACAATGCCGCATGTGGAGAGTGTAGCCCTTGGCATCTGGGTCAAGGCAGGATCACGTAACGAGGCGAGCAATCAGCACGGTATTGCCCATCTTCTGGAACATATGGCCTTCAAGGGAACGGAAAATCGCTCCGCCTGGAAAATAGCCGCCGATATCGAGGATGTGGGCGGCGAGATCAACGCCGCCACCAGTGTTGAAACAACATCCTTCTATGCCCGCGTCCTGCGCGATGACATGCCGCTGGCTATCGATATTCTCGCCGACATTCTCAACAGCTCCAAATTTGATGCGGAAGAGCTGGAACGCGAGAAAAACGTGATCATGCAGGAGATCGGCGCGGCGCACGACACGCCCGACGATGTGGTCTTCGACCGCTTCACCGAAACCGCCTTCCGCAATCAGACGATCGGGCGCACCATTCTCGGCACGCCGGAGACCGTCCAGTCCTTTTCATCGGCGGATCTGCGCCGCTATATGGATGACCAGTACAGCGCCGAGCGCATGGTTGTTGTCGCTGCCGGCGGTGTCAAGCACGACGACTTCGTCCGGGAAGTGGAAAGCCGCCTTGGCTCTTTCCGGGCAAAGACGACGGCGCCGCAACCCGATGTCGCCCATTATGTCGGCGGAGACTTCCGCGAGCAGCGCGACCTGATGGATGCGCAGGTCGTTCTCGGCTTCGAGGGCCGCGCCTATCACGTGCGCGATTTCTATGCCTCGCAGCTCCTTGCCATGATTCTTGGCGGCGGCATGTCCTCGCGGCTGTTTCAGGAAGTGCGGGAAAAGCGCGGGCTGTGCTATTCGGTCTATGCCTTCCATTGGGGTTTCTCCGACACCGGCGTTTTCGGCATCCATGCCGCGACCGGACGCAGTCACCTGAAGAAGCTCGTCCCCGTCATCATCAACGAACTGCACGAAGCGGCCCGCAACATCGGGCAGGACGAATTGAACCGCGCGCGGGCGCAGTACCGTGCCAGCCTGCTGATGTCGCATGAGAGCGCGGCAAGCCGGGCCGGACAGATTGCCCGCCAGATGCTGCTCTACGGCCATGCGGTTTCCACCGAGGAACTGGTGGAGCGTCTGTCCAAGATCACCACGGAACGCCTGACCGATCTTGCCGGGCGGCTGTTCATCGACGCATCGCCGACTTTGGCTGCCGTTGGTCCAATCGCCCCCTTGATGAAGTTCCCTGATATTCGACATGGGCTGGCAACGGCAACGCCGAGCCCACGAAAAATAGCGGTCTAGAGCGTCAACGGCAAAACGCCATGATCGCCCTGCCCTTCCTGAAAAGCGCTTCGCCCTTGCTGCAGGGCGAACGGCTTTATCTGCGCCCCCCACAGGTTTCCGATTATCGGGCCTGGGCAAATTTGCGCGCACTGAGCCGGGATTTCCTTGCGCCATGGGAACCGCTGTGGGCCGATGACGATCTGGAACGCAGCGCATTCCGCCACCGGATTCGGCACTATGATGACGAGGCCGCGGCGGGAACGGCGCATCCCTTCTTTCTTTTCCACAATTCAGATTCCCGCCTTCTCGGCGGCATCACGCTTGGCAACATCCGGCGGGGTGTCGGCCAAAACGGCATGATTGGTTACTGGATGGGTGCGCCCTATGCCGGTCAGGGCTATATGAGCGAAGCACTGCGCCTGCTGATATCCCATGCTTTTACCAAAGTCCGGTTGCACCGGCTGGAAGCCGCCTGTATTCCAAGCAATGAAAGATCGATCCGCCTTCTCGAAAAAGCCGGATTTCAAAGGGAAGGACTGCTACGCTCCTACCTGAAAATAAATGGTACGTGGCAAGACCATCTGCTCTTCTCGCTCATAGAAGACGATGTGCGCGCCAAATAACAAAGGTTGAATTCGTGGCATCATTGACCGGACACATGCTGAAAGGCCTATCGAGGATTTTTGTCCTCCTCTTTTTGATGATGTCCATGCTGTCGGCTGCCAGCGCCTTTGAAACCATCAAGATCACCAAGGAAAGCACCGCACTCGATCTGTCCAAGGCCGTGGAGATTTACCGGAACCAGGGCGAGACCTTCCAGATTTCCACGGCGCCCGGCACCGACGGCATTGTCCGCCGCATCGAGGTGCAGGCCAATGACAGCCGTTCGACAGGCGACTGGGCCGCCTTCTCGCTGGCCAATCCCACCGATGAACAGATCGACCGCCTGATCGTCGCTCCGCATTTCCGCCTGGTCGGATCGGGTTTCATCTGGCCGGATCTCGGCTCGACGCGCATCACCTCCATCACCCCCAGCGAGGGCTTTGCGCTCGACAGGCAGGCCAGCGAAGACGCCGATATTTTCCTGGTCACCCTCAATCCGGGTTCGGTCATCACCTTCGTCGCTGAACTCGCCTCGCCCAACCTGCCGCAGGTCTATGTGTGGGAGCCGAATGCCTACAAGGACACGGTCAATTCCTACACGCTTTATCGCGGCATCCTGCTCGGTATTGCCGGTCTTCTCGCGCTGTTCCTGACCATTCTTTTTGTCGTCAAGGGAACATCGCTCTTTCCGGCAACAGCAGCCATGGCCTGGGCGGTTCTTGCCTATATCTGCGTGGATTTCGGCTTCTGGAACAAGCTGATCGAGATCACGCCCGGCAATGAACAGGTCTGGCGGGCGGGCACAGAAGTGGCGCTTGCGGCGACACTGGTGATCTTTCTCTTCACCTACCTCAATCTCAACCGATGGCACGACAATTTCAGCTACGGTGCGCTGACCTGGATTCTGGGTCTCGGCATTCTCTCCGGCGTGGCCATCTTTGATCCGCCCATCGCGTCCGGCATTGCGCGCTTTTCCTTTGCCCTGACGGTCATCGCCGGCATCGTCCTCATCGGCTTCTTTTCATTCCGAAGTTACGACCGGGCGATCATGCTCATACCGACCTGGCTGCTCCTGCTTGTCTGGCTGCTGGGAAGCTGGCTGACCGTCTCCGGCATCCTTGCCAATGACATCGTCCAGCCGGCGCTCGGCGGCGGCCTCGTGCTGATCGTCCTGCTCATCGGGTTCACCGTGATGCAGCACGCCTTTTCCGGCGGCGCCCTGCAGCAGGGGCTGTTTTCCGACGTGGAACGGCAGGCACTGGCCATCATTGGTTCCGGCGACATCGTCTGGGACTGGGACGTGCCGCGCGACCGCGTCGTCACGACGCCGGACCTTACCAATTTCCTCGGCGCTTCGGCGAGTTCGCTGCATGGCGCCGTGCGCAACTGGCTGCCAACGCTGCATGCCGATGACCGCGACCGTTTCCGCACCACGCTCGACGTCATTCTGGAAAACCGACGCGGCCGCATCTCGCAGACCTTTCGCCTGCGCGCCAATGACGGCCACTACTACTGGTACACGCTGAAAGCCCGCCCGGTGATCGGCTCCGACGGTGAGATTGTCCGCTGCGTCGGCACCCTCATCGATGTGACGGAGCAGAAAAAGGCCGAAGAGCGCCTGCTGCACGACGCGGTCCATGACAATCTGACCGGCCTGCCCAACCGTGAACTGTTCCTCGACCGCCTCGGCTCCGTCATCACCATGGCGCAGACTGAAAGCAAGATCCGCCCGACCGTGTTCATCATCGACATCGACCGCTTCAAGCAGGTCAATGACGGGCTCGGCATGTCGGCAGGCGATACGTTCCTTCTGACCGTCTCGCGGCGCCTGCATCGCCTTTTGCGGCCGCAGGACACGCTGAGCCGTCTCTCCGCCGATCAGTTCGGCCTTATCCTGGTATCGGAAGTCGAGCCGGCGCGCATCGCCGCCTTTGCCGAAGCCGTCAAACAGGCCATCCGCGCGCCCATTGCCTTCGCCAAGCGCGAAATCGTCCTGACCGCATCACTTGGCCTGATCACCTGGACCAGCGGCAGCACGGCCTCTCCGGAAGACCTCGTGAAGGACGCCGAGCTTGCCATGTTCCAGGCGAAACGCTTTGGCGGCGACCGGATCGAACCCTTCCGACCGGCGTTCCGTGCGGTGGGCAGCGACAAGCTGCAGCTCGAATCCGACCTGCGCCGCGCGCTCGAGCGCCACGAAATCCACATTGCCTATCAGCCGATCGTGCGGCTGGAGGACAACACCATTGCCGGTTTTGAAGCCCTGATGCGCTGGGATCACCCGCGTCGCGGCTCGATACCGCCATCCGAATTCATCCCGATTGCCGAAAGCTCGGGACTCATCGTGCAGCTTGGCCTGTTCGTCATGCAGCATGCGGCGGAAGACCTCGTCAATTGGCAGCGCACCATCGGCGCCACGCCGCTGTTTGTCTCGGTGAACATATCGAGCAGCCAGCTGATCCGTCAGGATCTCATCGACGATGTGCGCTCGGTGCTGACCCAGACACAGATCGATCCGGCCAGCCTGAAACTGGAACTGACGGAATCCCTGATGATGGAGAATCCCGAGCGGTCCGCGCACGTTCTCTCCAGCATCAAGGCCATGGGCGTCGGTGTATCGCTGGATGATTTCGGAACGGGCTATTCGTCCCTTTCGTACCTCACCTCGTTCCCCTTCGACATGATCAAGATCGACCGGTCATTCCTCAAGGCCGAGCAGCCGCAGAAAGTCACGCTGCTGCGCTCGATGATCAGCATGGCGCATGACCTCGGACTGTCGGTTGTGACGGAAGGCATCGAGAATGAGAGCGACGCGCTGCAGTTGCGCCAGATGGGCTGCGAATACGCCCAGAGCTTCATGTTCAGCCCACCGCTGACGCTCGATGTCGCGACAAAGCTGCTGCGCGAGCAGTTCCAGCAGTCAAAGGCATCGTAGGGTCAAGCGTGCCCGGCGACGGTGGCGAGGCGTGACGGGTCAACGCCCATATGCGCCAGCAGCCGATCATATTTGCTTTCGAGGTCGGTGTCGAAGAGCAGTTCCTGCGGCGCGCGGCAGGTAAGCCAGCCATTGTTGGCGATCTCGTTTTCAAGCTGCCCCGCCGCCCAGCCGGAATAACCCAGGGTCATCAGCGCGCAGCGCGGGCCGCGGCCGCCGGATATGGCGCGCAGAATATCCACCGTGCCTGTCAGGCAAATCTCTTCCGAAACCGGCATGGTGGAATCCGTCAGATAATCGTCGGAATGCAGGACAAAGCCCCGGCGCATCTCCACCGGTCCGCCATTGCGCACGATGAAATCGCGGGTGCAGTCAGGCAGCATGATGGCCTGATGTTCATCGAGAACGCCGAGCTGCACGAGAATGTCGGAGAATTCCATCTCCTGGGGGCGATTGATGATCAGCCCCATGGCACCCTTTTCCGAGTGCGCACAGACGTAGATAACCGAACGCGCGAAGCGGCTGTCGTCCATTCCCGGCATCGCCAGAAGGAATTGACCATTCAGAAATCCGGTCTCTTTGTTCGCCGTTCTGAAAATATCCATCGAATAAAGGTATCAAGGATTGCGCAAATGACAACGGTTTTGAACGAGGAATTGTAAAAAGAGCCGCAATCCGGGCGCGTTCGCGCAGGATATAACGCGCGCCTCACATAGAAATGATGAGCAAATTCCGTGACATCCTTGATAAGGCCGAAAAGGCCTGCAATGGTCCGCGCATGAACACGAACACGCCCATTTTTCTCGCTGCAGCGTTGACTGTTGCGGCTTTTGCCTCGCCGTCACAGGCTGGAACCTCCGAGTGGACAAAGACACCCGGCGGCAGCGTCCGGCTGATTGTCGACAATCCCCAGAAGGGCGCGAGCGAAGTACACGGCGCGGTACAGATCAATCTCGATCCGGGCTGGAAAACCTATTGGCGCGAGCCCGGCGATGCCGGTGTGCCGCCGGAACTCGCGCTCTCCCAGGAGGGCAACATCAAAAGCTATTCGCTCGGGTTCCCTGCGCCACACCGGTTTGAGGACGGCACTTCGAAGTGGTCAGGATACAAGAAATCCGTGGCACTGCCGGTTATCCTGACACTCGCCGACCCCTCCAAACCAGCCCAGTTCAAGGGCCATGCGTTTCTCGGCATCTGCGAGGCGATCTGCATTCCCGTCACCGCGGAATTCGATATTTCCATCGACAACAGCCCGTCGGATGCGCTGACGAAAACGCTTGTCAGCGATGCATTTGCCGCCCTGCCCGACAAGGCATCGGCTTCGTTCGGCGTGAAAAGTGCCGTGCGCCGGGATGATCATGTAAAGGTTACCGTTCAGCTGCCGACGGATCAGCCGCAAACCGACCTCTTCGTTGCCGGCGAGGGCGGCGTGACGTTCGGCATGGCGAAACTGAAAAGCCGCGAGGCGACAACCGCCGTGTTCTCGGTGCCGGTTCTCACCGGCAAGGACAAGAAGGCCGTGATGCTGAACTACACCCTGGTCCAGGGCGAGAAGGCGGTTTCAGGCAAGCTTGAGGCACAGGAATAGCACCGGTCTACCCTCGACTTTTGGTCATGCACGCCCTATCTGCATAGGGCTAATTTTGTTCATATGGAGCCAATTCATGACAATCAAGGTAGGCGAGCGTTTGCCGGACGCCACGTTCAAGACAAAATCCGATGACGGTGTCAGCGAAGTCAGCTCGGACACCCTGTTCAAGGGCAAGAAGGTGGTGCTTTTCGCTGTACCGGGTGCCTTCACCCCGACCTGCAGCATGAACCATCTGCCGGGCTATCTTGAAAACCGCGATGCCATTCTGGCGAAGGGTGTCGACACCATCGCCGTTGTCGCCGTCAACGATCCGCATGTGATGGGCGCGTGGGCCAAGGCCACCAATGGCGAAGGCAAGATCCAGTACCTGTCCGATGGCAATGCGACCTTCACCAAGGCTGTCGGCCTGGATATCGACCTTGCAGCCGGCACGATGGGCGTGCGCTCCAAGCGCTATTCCATGCTGGTTGAGGATGGCGTGGTCAAGGAACTCAACATCGAGGACTCGCCCGGTCAGGCTGTGACCTCAAGCGCAGCGACCCTGCTCGGCCAGCTGTAAACAGCGACAGAGCCAACCTATGCAAGGGGCCGGTCTGACCGGCCCTTTTGTTTGCTCAGGATTTGTTTTTGAACGGCGCCATGCCGGTTCGGGCAAGCTCGTCGGCACGCTCGTTCTCCGGATGTCCCGCGTGGCCCTTGACCCAGTGCCAGACAACCTTGTGGCGCTTGCGTGCCTCATCCAGCGCCTGCCAAAGCTCGGCATTCTTCACGGGCTTCTTGGCGGCGGTTTTCCAGCCGTTGCGCTTCCAGCCTTCGATCCAGCCGGAAATGCCATCACGGACATAGACCGAATCCGTATAGAGATCGACCGAACAAGGCTCCTTCAGCGCATTGAGCGCGGCAATGGCAGCCATCAATTCCATGCGGTTGTTCGTGGTATCCGCTTCACCGCCGAAAAGCTCTTTCTCATTGCCGTTCCAGCGCAGGACCGCGCCCCAGCCGCCAGGGCCGGGATTGCCGGAACAGGCGCCATCGGTAAAAACCTGTATCGACTTCACGAGGCGGCACCCGCTGGCAGAAGGCCATATTCTTCGGCGGATTTGATCTGGCGATGGAAGCGCATGCGGCGGACATATTCCATCGGGTCCTTCTTGACGACGAAACTGCCCTCGGGAACGGTCAGCCAGTCATAGAGCCGGGTGAGCATGAAACGCAGCGCCGAGCCGCGCGCGAGGATGGGCAGGCTCTCCGCCTCCTCCGCCGACAGGGGACGCACGGAATTGTAGCCGCGCAGCAGTGCCGTGCCCTTGGTCAGATTGAAGGAATGATCCTTTTCAAAGCACCAGGCATTCAGGCAGACCGCAACATCATAGGCGAGCAGATCCGTGCAGGCGAAATAGAAATCGATCAGGCCGGAAAGCTTGTCGCCGAGAAAGAACACATTGTCCGGGAAAAGATCGGCATGGATGACACCGGCCGGCAGGTGTTGCGGCCAATGGGCTTCGAAGAAAGCCAGATCGGCTTCGGTCTCGCTGGCAAGGCCCGGCTCGACCCGGTCGGCATTGGCCTTTGAATTGTTCCACAATGGCCGCCAGCCGGCGACCGAGAGCGCGTTCTTGCGGCGCATGGGGAAATCCGCCCCCGCCACGTGCATGCGCGCCAGCGCCTCTCCCAGCGCGTGGCAGTGCTGCACCGTGGGCCTGCGCATCCACATGCCTTCAAGGAAGGTCACGATGGCGGCCGGGCGGCCCGCGAGTTCGCCGATGCTGGAACCGTTCTTCTGCCCGACGGGCAAGGGACAACTGATCCCCTTCCCCGCAAGGTGCTGCATCAGCCCCAGAAAGAACGGCAGATCATTGCTGTTCACCCGCTTTTCATAGAGCGTCAGGATGTAGGAGCCCTTGCTCGTATGCAGCAGATAGTTGGAATTCTCGACGCCTTCGGCGATGCCCTTGTAGGACAGGAGTTCGCCGATGTCATAATCCCGAAGGAAGTGCGCAAGATCGATTTCGTTGATATCGGTATAGACAGCCATAATCAGTGACTTCCGTTGACGAATGCCATGTCGCCGCTGGTCAGTTCCACATCGCGCAGATCGCGCATGACATGGAAATTCTCGGTTTCGATGGTCGTCTCGGCAAGTTCAATCGACACGGAATAGCGCTCCGAAAAGGACTGGATGATTTCATCGACAATGATTTCAGGTGCGGACGCACCGGCGGAGAGGCCGACGGTCGCAATATCGCCGATCAGGTCCCAGTCGATATCCGCGGCCCGCTGCACCAGCAGCGATTGCGAAGCACCGGAGCGCTCTGCAACCTCGACCAGCCGCTTCGAATTGGACGAATTCGGCGCACCGACGACGAGGAACAGATCGCAGCCTGGCGCTGCCGCCTTCACAGCGTCCTGACGGTTTGTCGTGGCATAGCAGATGGATTCGGCCGCCGGCGCGGTCAAATCCGGAAAGCGGCTCTGCAAGGCGGCGATGATCCCCGCGGTGTCATCGACCGACAGCGTCGTCTGCGTGACGAAACCGAGGTTCTTCGGGTCCGCCGGCTGGTACTTCTCAGCGTCTTCGATGGTTTCGATCAATGTTACCGCGCCCTCCGGCAATTGCCCCATCGTTCCGATGACTTCAGGATGACCGGAATGGCCGACCAGAATGACGTGGCGCCCAAGCCGCTGATGGCGCATGGCCTGCTTGTGCACCTTGGAGACAAGCGGACAGGTGGCATCGAGATAAAACAGGTTCTTGTGTTCCGCGTCTTCCGGCACCGACTTCGGCACGCCATGCGCAGAGAAAACCACGGGCTGGCTGCGATGTTCTGCCGGGATTTCGTCGAGTTCTTCGACGAAAACGGCACCGCGGGCCTGCAGGCCCTGCACCACATAGCGATTGTGCACGATCTCATGCCGGACATAGACCGGTGCGCCATATTTCTTCAGCGCCAGGACGACGATCTGGATGGCGCGATCCACCCCGGCGCAAAATCCGCGCGGTCCGCACAGGCGGATTGTCAGTGGTTTCTTGTCAGCCATGGTCATAGGTCTCGCGGAAGTCGAAGCGTTGGATGTGCCCATGGAATTGGGCGGCAATCAACGGGAAGTCAAGTCCGAAGGTTGAGTTTCTGCTTTGTCGCCCTGCCTGCGCCGCACCATGGAGATGATCACGATGGTCAGCAGTGTCGCCGCCAGACCATACCACGTGACCGCATATTGCAGATGGCTGTTGGGAAGATCGATGATGGTGACACCGCCGATGGGAAAGCCGCCGGGATTGGGCGTTTTATCAGCATCGATGAAGAACGGCACCAGTTGTTCGGGATTGATGCTGGACTGCGCCGCCATAACAGGCAGGTCTTTCCAGAAATAGATGTTCTTGACGAGATCATTATCAGGAAGAATGGAGGACGGTTTTCCAGCCAACGGATTGCGCGCAAGCCCGGTGACGGTCACCGGTCCCGCCACTTCGCCCTGTTGGCGTGTCGACGCATTCTTCTGGTCGTAGGGCACGAAGCCGCGGTTGACGAAAACCGCCCGGCCATCGTCGAGTTGCAGCGGGGTATAGATGAAGTAACCGGAATAACCCTCATAGGTGGCGAAGAAATGCCGCTCGCGGTCATTGAGCAGACGCCCGGTGACTGTCACGGGACGGTATTCGACATCATGGTCCTGCGCCCAGATCTTTTCGATCTCCGCCAGCGGCTGCGGTGCGGAATGGGTGCGCGCGGCGATGGTTGCCAGCAGCGCTTCCTTCCATTGCAGGCGTTCCACCTGCCAGGTACCGAGCCCGATCAGAATGACAAAGAGAATAGCGCTGAGGCTCAGCGTGATCCATGGAAACCGGGCAGGCCTTGCTGGCATTGCAACATCACTCATGGGCAGCGGGAATATCAAGGCGCCCTTCCGCAGCCTTGTGTTTGTATTGAAGGGCAATCAGGACACCTTTCATCCAGCGCAGAGCCGTCAGGCAGAGCACAAGCGCCAGCGGAATCCACAGGATGAAATGCACCCAAAGCGGCGGATCGAGCGTGACTTCCATCCACAGCGCCAGTCCGACGACGATGAACCCGATCAGCAGCATCACCAGCACGGCCGGACCATCGCCCGAATCGATAAAGGAATAATCGAGCCCGCAGCTGGAGCATTGCCGGGCCGGTGTCAGAAAACCATCGAACAGCTTGCCCTGCCCGCAGCGGGGGCAACGTGCCTTGACGCCCGCAGTGAACGGGTCAACTGGCGGATAAAGGGCTCTGTCTTCACTCATGGGTTGGTCTCGATCGGTGTTCCATCCTGGACCAGCGCCCAGATTTCATCCATTGGGCGATTAGTGACGCCATTGCACCCCTCTGTCCAGTCGATAAGTTGAAGCACCCGCCCCTCATCGAGATTGTGCCCAAACAATAAGGGCGGCCATGTTTCCATGACCGCCCTCTTTATTTCTGTTTGCAGCGACTTGCTTATTCGACGGCCAGCGTCGCGCCCCATGAGGCCCAGACGTAGATCGAGAAGAACAGGAACAGCCAGACCACGTCGACGAAGTGCCAGTACCAGGCAGCAGCCTCGAAGCCGAAATGCTTCTGCGGGGTGAAATCGCCGCGCATGGCGCGCAGCAGGCAGACCAGCAGGAAGATCGTTCCGATGATCACGTGGAAGCCATGGAAACCCGTGGCCATGAAGAAGGTCGCGCCGTAGATCGAATCCTTGAACGCGAACGGAGCGTGCATGTACTCGTAGCCCTGCACGAACGAGAAGAGCATGCCGAGCAGGACAGTCAGCGTCAGGCCGGTGATCAGGCCCTTGCGGTCCTTGTGGATCAGCGCATGGTGCGCCCAGGTGACCGTCGTACCGGACAGCAGCAGGATGATGGTGTTGTACAGCGGCAGGTGCAGCGGATCGAGAACTTCGATTCCCTTGGGAGGCCAGTGACCGCCGGTGAATGCCGCACGGGCAACCTGCTCAGCTTCGCCCGGGAACAGGCTGGCATCGAAGAAGGCCCAGAACCAGGCAACGAAGAACATCACTTCCGACGCGATGAACATGATCATGCCATAGCGCAGGTGCAGGGAAACGACGCGGGTGTGGTGCCCTTCCTTGCTCTCCCGGATGGTATCCGACCACCAGCCGAACATGGTGTAGAGAACGATGGCCAGGCCGATGAAGAACAACCATGGCTGTGCCAGGTTATGCCCAAAGAGCGGCAATTCCCCGCCGCTGTGGTAGCGCATGTAAGCGATGCCGCCGATAGCCATGACAAAAGCACCGACAGAGCCTAGGAACGGCCATGGGCTTGGGTCGATAATGTGGTAGTCGTGGTTCTTTGTGTGCGCTTCGGCCATTTTAACCCCCGCAAGTTCTATTCATCTGTTTAGCCACTGACAAAATGTCAGCGCAAGTTCAAAGCTGTCCCGACGGCTTGTCTTTCTTCACGTCCGCACTGGCGGCAACCGGTGCCGGCATCGCGATCGGAAAGAATGTGTAGGACAGGGTAATCGTGTTGACGCCCTTCAGTTCTTCCGAATTGACGATATCCGGATCGACGAAGAAAACGACGGGCATCTGCATGTCTTCGCCCGGCTTCAGGACGGTGTCGGTGAAGCAGAAGCACTCGACCTTGTTGAAGTAGGCACCGGCGGCCTGCGGCGTGACATTGAAGGCTGCACGACCGGCAGACGGCTTGTCCAGCTTGTTGATCGCTTCATAGTGAATGAGCTTGGTCTCGCCAATGTTCATCGTCACTTCGCGCTGCACCGGCTTGAACTGCCACGCCAACCCGTCGGAGGTATTGGCGTCGAAGCGAACGGTGATCTTCTTGTCGAGGATCGTGTCGGACATCTGCTCGACCCGCTGGGTCGTGCCGCCATAACCGGTGACCTGACAGAACATGGCGTAGAGCGGCACGGCCGCAAAAGCCATGCCAACCATGCCGAAGAAGAAGGCAAGGCAGGAAATCGCGATTGTCCGGTCGGAAACCCGGCGCTTTGGCGCAGGCGTGCTATCCGCCGCTGGTATCTGGTTATCTTCCACAGGAGCGCTCATCACATCTGCCGTTCGAGAATCCTGGCACCGAGCTTGGCCCATGTGCCGACATAAACGAGGATCACAAACGCGGCCAAGGCCAGGGCAAGCGCGATGGAGCGGCTGCGCTGCGCCCTTTTCTGTTTGGGTGTCAGTGTAACGCGATCATCACTCATGTCATGCACCTGCCAGGAAAAGTGCTTTGCGCACAAGGATTTCGCCGAGAAGTACGGCATAGAGACTGAAAAGATAGAAGATCGAGAAAGCGAACATCTTCTTCGCCGGCTTGATCATCGGCGCGCCAACCGGCGCACGCCAGACGGTCCAGGCGTAGAAAAGGAACATTGCTCCGGCGCCGATGGAAAACACGCCATAGACAATGCCGGCAAAGCCCATGACCCATGGCAGCACGGCAACCGGCGCCACCAGCAGCGTATAGAGAAAAATCTGGAACTTCGTCGACGCTTCGCCCATGACATTGGGCATCATCGGGATTTTGGCTTTCTCGTAATCATCCGACATGAACAGCGACAGCGCCCAGAAATGCGGCGGCGTCCACAGGAAGATGATGAGGAAAAGCACGATGCTTTCGATGCCGACCGAATTGGTCACGGCAGCCCAGCCGATCATCGGCGGAAATGCACCCGCAGCCCCGCCGATGACGATGTTCTGCGGCGTCGAGCGCTTCAGCCACATCGTATAAACCACCGCATAGAAGAAGATGGTGAAGGCCAGCAGGAACGCCGAGAGAAGATTGACGAAAAGGCCGAGCGTGACCACCGAGAACGCGGACAGCAGCAGACCGAAGGTCAGCACCTCTTCGCGCGTGATCCGGCCGGCCGGAATGGGCCGGTTGGCGGTGCGCTTCATCACGGCATCGATATCGGAATCGTACCACATGTTCAGCGCGCCGGAGGCTCCGGCACCAACGGCGATGCAGAGAATGGCGATAACACCGAGAATGGGATTGATATGACCGGGCGCGGCCATCATGCCGACAATGGCGGTGAAGACAACCAGTGACATCACGCGCGGCTTGAGCAAGGCAATATAGTCCGACGCATTGGCTTCAGACAGGCCAATCGCGGTATCTACGGTTGCGTTTTTCTCAATCAGGGCCATTCGATCAGTCTTGTTGTTTCAGTCGTTTCAACTTGAAGATACCCGGGCCGCTGGGGTTCAGCGGCCCGGTTGTATTGTTACTTGATACGTGGAAGCTGTTCCCACTGATGGAACGGGGGCGGCGAAGACAGCTGCCATTCCAGTGTGGTCGCACCCGGACCCCAAGGGTTGGCGCCGGCTTCACGCTTCTTGGCAAAAGCCTCGAAGACACCGAAGAGGAAGATCAGCACGGCAACACCGGAGATATAGGAACCGATGGACGATACTTCATTCCAGCCGGCGAATGCATCGGGATAGTCGATGTAGCGGCGCGGCATGCCGGCAAGTCCGAGGAAATGCTGCGGGAAGAACACCAGGTTAACACCGACAAACATCACCCAGAAGTGCGTGTGCGCAATGGTGTGGTTGTACATGTAGCCGGTCATCTTCGGGAACCAGTAGTACCAGCCCGCGAAAATTCCGAATACAGCACCCAGCGACAGCACGTAATGGAAGTGCGCGATCACGTAGTAGGTGTCATGCATCGCACGATCGAGACCGGCATTGGCCAGCTGCACGCCCGTCACACCACCAACGGTGAACAGGAAGATGAAGCCGATTGCCCAGACCATCGGCGGCTTGAACTCGATGGAACCGCCCCACATGGTCGCGATCCACGAGAAGATCTTCACGCCCGTCGGCACGGCGATGACCATCGTCGCGAAGACGAAGTAACGCTGCGTGTCGAGCGACAGACCGACGGTGTACATATGGTGCGCCCAGACGATGAAGCCGACAACACCGATGGCAACCATGGCATAGGCCATGCCGAGATAACCGAAGATCGGCTTGCGCGAGAAGGTCGAGACGATGTGGCTGACGATGCCGAAGGCCGGCAGGATCATGATGTACACTTCGGGATGACCGAAGAACCAGAAGAGATGCTGGAACAGCAGCGGATCACCGCCACCTTCCGGCGAGAAGAACGTCGTGCCGAAGTTGCGGTCGGTCAAAAGCATGGTGATGCCGCCTGCCAGAACCGGCAGAGCCAGCAGCAGCAGGAATGCGGTGATCAGCACGGACCAGGCAAACAGCGGCATCTTGTGCAGCGTCATGCCCGGGGCACGCATGTTGAAGATCGTGGTGATGAAGTTGATCGCACCCAGGATCGACGATGCACCGGCAATGTGCAGCGACAGGATGGCAAAATCCATCGCCGGGCCGGGCTGGCCGGTTGTCGAATACGGCGGATAGATGGTCCAGCCGCCACCCGTGCCGTAGCCGCCGGCAGGACCCGGAACGAACATGGACAGGAGGAGCAGAAGCAGCGCGGGCGGAAGCAGCCAGAACGAGATGTTGTTCATGCGCGGGAAGGCCATGTCAGGCGCACCGATCATGATCGGAACCATCCAGTTGGCGAAACCGCCGATCAGCGCAGGCATGACCATGAAGAAGATCATGACCAGACCATGTGCCGTCGAGAACACATTGTACATCTGCTTGCCACCATCGATGGCAGCATCACCCTGGAAGCCGTAGACCATCGATGCAAGACCGCTGAAAATCTGGATGCCGGGCTGCTGAAGCTCGGCACGCATGGCGATCGAAAGACAACCGCCAATGATGCCGGCAACGATCGCGAAGATCAGATAGAGCGTGCCGATATCCTTGTGGTTGGTCGAATAAACCCAGCGCGTCCAGCCTGTCGGCTTATGGGCGCCATGGTCCTCGTGAGCTGCAGAACCTGCCATCAAAGTGCTCCCGTTCCTCAATAATTCGCGTCAACCAGCTCAGTTGCCGGCTACGTTTATGTTCTTGTCTGCGTCGATTTTAGCGGTGAGTGTCTTGTATGCGCCTGGAAGATTCTTCCCGGCAGCAGCAAACCACGCATCATACTGGCTTTGCGAAACCACATGGATCGCAATCGGCATGAACGCATGATCCTTGCCGCAAATCTGCGAGCACTGACCATAATACATGCCTTCCTTGTCTGCCTTGAACCATGTTTCATTGCTGCGGCCGGTGACGGCATCCATCTTGACGCCGAAGGCCGGCATCGAGAAGGAGTGGATCACGTCGGCACCCGTCACCAGAAGACGAACGGTTGTGTTCACAGGAACAACCATTTCATTGTCTACGGCAAGCAGACGGGGATAGGCCTTGCGGTCTTCCTTGCCTGCGGCAGCGCGATCGGCATCTTTGAGCATGACGGAGTCGAAGGAGACCGGTGCATCACCCACCTGGTATTCATATCCCCAATACCACTGGTAACCCGTCGCCTTGATCGTCATCTTGGCTTCTTCGGGCGAATACTGCGCGGTCAGAAGCTGGAAGGAAGGAATTGCCAGGAACAGAAGAATAACAACCGGACCAACGGTCCAGACCACTTCCACCGCCGTGTTGTGGCTCGTCTTGGACGGAACCGGATTGGCACTGGCGCGGTAGCGAATCATGACCCAGCCCAGAAGGACCATCACGAACAGTGTAATCGGGACGATGAACCACAATGTATAGTGCTCGAACCAGATGATCTGCTCCATAATGGCAGACCCTGCCGGCTGGAACGTCATCTGCCAAGGCTCAGGCTGTGCAGCATATGCAGTACCGGCACTTAACAGGCCCCCCAGGACACCCATCAGCGTGACAATGTTCTTCTTCACCTAGAAATCTCCCGAATGAAGCTTCAATTCCATACGTTAAGACCGGGCTTCAAAAGTGGCCCGGCGATATGCCGCGTTCAAATCACACATTAGCCTACATCGCAAGGAAGGCGAACGTGATGCCGTGCGGCATTTTTGCGCGCAGCGCGCTGCCTGTGGATGACAGCATCTTGTAAAGACGTATCTTTTTTCACTTTCCGGACGATTTTGACCAGCGACACGTGTAGGGCTCACAATCCGGCCATTTTTGCATTACACCAGAGATGACAGAGCCGCTGTATGCTGGGGAGTGTTTGAGCGGTATTCTTTTCATCCGGGCCGTGGCGGTTTAACGTCTGGATGATTCGTTTTGGAGCCTACATGTCCTCTTTCGCGCTACGTAGCATCGCCCTCGGTCTGCTTTCCCTGTCCATTGCCGGTTTTTCCGGCGGTGCCATGGCAGCGCAGCAGAGCGGCACGGTCAAATCCACTCACGGCGCATGGTCGATCCTGTGCGACACGCCGGCAGGCGCGAAATCGGAGCAATGCGCCCTGATTCAGAATGTCGTCGCAGCGGATCGCCCGGAAATGGGTCTTTCGGTCGTGGTTCTCAAAACCGCCGACAACAAGGCCAAGATCCTGCGCGTGCTTGCACCGCTCGGCGTGCTCCTGCCCAATGGGCTCGGCCTGAACGTGGATGGCAAGGATATCGGCCGCGCCTATTTCGTCCGCTGCTTCGAAGACGGCTGCTATGCGGAAGTCATTCTGGAAGATCAGTTGGTCCAGACTTTCAAGACTGGCAAGGCCGCAACCTTCATCGTCTTCCAGACGCCGGAAGAAGGCATCGGTATTCCCGTCGAACTCAATGGATTTGGCGAAGGTTTCGACGCCCTCCCCTGATCGCTCCATAAGTTTTCTGTTGTAGCGGGCCGGGCGAGGCCCTACATCCGCTTCATAATCACCTGAACGGATGAATGATCATGAAAAGCCTCATCGACAGTTTTGACGCACCACGCGAAAAAATCCTCGAAACCGTCAAGCAAAGCCTTGAGGGTGCCGATGACGGCGAGCTTTTCATCGAATACCGGGAATCGGAAGGTCTTGCCTTCGACAATGGCCGTCTGAAGAACGGGACCTTCAATCAGGATCAGGGATTTGGCCTGCGCGCTGTTGCCGGTGAAGCTGTCGGCTATGCGCATGCGGGCGAGCTTTCGCTGGGCGCGCTCAAGCGTGCCGCCGATGCGGCCTCGGCCGTGCGCACCGGCTACGCCGGCGCTTACGCCGCTGCCCCTCCCGGAACCAACCGCAGTCTTTACAGCGATGAGAACCCGATTGGCTCGCCCAGCTTCGAAGCCAAAGTCAAACTGCTGCAGGAAATCGACGCCTATCTGCGCGCCAAGGACCCGAAGGTCCGGCAGGTCAGCGTTTCGCTGGCAGGATCGTGGCAGCAGGTCGAAATCCTGCGTGCCGACGGGCATTTCGTCCGCGACATCCGCCCCATGGTCCGGCTCAACGTGTCCGTTGTCGTCGGCGATGGCGACCGCCAGGAAAGCGGTTCCTATGGAGCGGGCGGGCGCAAGGGTTTTGGCGAGTTCATCACTGCCGAAAAATGGCAGCATGCGGCGGATGAAGCGCTGCGCCAGGCTCTGGTCAATCTCGAGGCCATTCCTGCCCCGGCAGGAACATTCGATATTGTCCTGTCGAACGGCTGGCCCGGCGTGATGCTGCACGAGGCGGTCGGCCACGGGCTCGAGGGCGACTTCAACCGCAAGAAGACATCGGCCTTTGCCGGCCTGCTCGGTCAGAAAGTGGCATCGAAGGGCGTTACCGTCGTCGATGACGGGACGATTTCCGAGCGTCGCGGCTCGCTGACCGTCGACGACGAAGGCATGCCGACCAACAAGACCGTTCTCATCGACGACGGCATTCTCGTCGGCTATATGCAGGACCGGCAGAACGCGCGCCTGATGGGCATGCAGCCCACCGGGAACGGACGCCGCGAATCCTATGCGCACGCGCCGATGCCGCGCATGACCAACACCTACATGCTCGACGGCGACAAGACGCCGGAAGAAATCATCGCCTCGGTCAAGAACGGCATTTATGCGGTTTCGTTCGGCGGCGGCCAGGTGGATATCACCTCCGGCAAGTTCGTGTTCGGCTGCACTGAGGCCTACATGATCGAGAACGGCAGGATCGGCGCGCCGGTCAAGGGCGCAATGCTCATCGGCAATGGCCCCGATGCCATGCAGCGCATTTCCATGATCGGCAACGATCTGCAGCTCGACACGGGCATGGGCAATTGCGGCAAGGGCGGCCAGTGGGTGCCGGTCGGCGTCGGCCAGCCACACCTGCGCATGGACCAGATGACCGTGGGTGGAACGGCGGTCTGAACCGCCGTTCTCCTGTCTATTTCTTCGAGAGCAGCGCCACGGCTTCGACATGCGACGACCAGAGAAACTGGTCGATCGGCACGACGCGGTCGATCTTGTAGCCGCCTTTGACGAGGATGCTCAGGTCGCGTCCGAGCGTCACCGGATTGCAGGACACCGCAGCCACTTTCGGCACATTCGATTTTGCAATCTCGATGGCCTGGGCTTCCGCACCGGCGCGCGGCGGATCGAAGACCAGTCCGGTATAGGGCGCAAGCTCGCGTGCCAGAAACGGCCGGCGGAACAGATCGCGGCGCTCGACGCTGACCGGCTTCAAGCCCTGAACATGACGCGCGCCACGATCCAGCGCATCAATCGCCATCTGATCGCTTTCCACCGCGTGAACGGAGGATTTTTCGGCAATTCTGAACGCGAATGTGCCGGAACCGCAGAACAGATCGAGGGATTTCTTTGCCTTGGCGAGATGCGCAGCCACCAGCGCAGCCATGGTCTCCTCCGCGTCGACCGTCGCCTGCAGAAATCCGCCCGGCGGCAGATAGACCGGAACCTTGCCGAAATGCACCAGTGGCTTTTTCGGCTCGACGATGATTTCACCCTCGAAGCTCAACCGGGCAAAACCCTTTTTCAGAACGAGGTTCGTCAGGGCATGCCGCTTGGCAGCATCAGGCGCGCCGCATCCCGATGCGGTGATGTCGAGCCCGGAGGCAGTGGCGGTGACAGTCAGCTTGAACGGCTTCATGCCGCCACCCAGCACCGCAACCACTTCGCGCAGGTCATCCAGCCGTGAAACGATTTCCGGAACCGTGACCGCGCATTCGGTGATATCGATGAGTTCGTGGCTCTGGTGTCTGTTGAACCCGAGCACGGCGCCATGGTCGCTGGTGCGGACGGCAAAGACTGCCCTGCGGCGGGTCTGCGGTGCACATGGCACGAGCGGATCAAGCTTGAACTGCAGTCCGCGCCCGCCGAGCGCGTCCTGCACCAGCGAACGCTTCCAGTCCTGATAGGCGCTGTCCTGCCAATGCTGGAGCGCGCAACCACCGCACTCCTCAAAATGGCGGCAGGCGGGATCGATCCGCTCCGCCGATGCCTCGAGCAGGGCCATCATCGTCGCACGGCCGTTTTCCAGCGCGACATTGGCGACCTCGCCGGGCAGCGAGAACGGCACATAGACACTCCCTGCCGTCGTTGCGGCAATGCCATCGCCACCGGCGCCCATCCGCTCAATTGTTACGCGCGTGCTCATCAGCTCTTCAATCTTTTCTCTTCAAACCGGCCAGAAGATATTCGCGATTGCCATCGCCGCCCTCTATGGGCGAAGGGCACAGCCCCAGGGCTTTCCAGCCCGGCAATCCATCCAGCCAGTTCCTTAGAGCATTTGCAACGCGTTCGCCATCCATTGGATCGCGCAAAATGCCGCCCTTGCCGATCGCCTCGCGGCCGGCCTCGAACTGCGGCTTGACCAGGAGGACGCAGTGACTGCCGGGTTCGGCCAGATCCAGCGCCGGCGGCAAAGCAAGTTTCAGCGAGATGAAGCTGACATCCGACACCACCAGCCCGATGCTTTGCCCGCCCAGATAATCGCGGGACAGCACCCGTGCATTCAGGCCTTCGAGATTGGTGACGCGCGGATCGGTGCGCAGACGGTCATGCAGCTGGTCGTGGCCGACGTCGACAGCAATGACGTGCGTTGCGCCGCGCTCCAGCAGCACCTGGGTGAAACCGCCGGTGGATGCGCCGATATCCAGCGCACTGAGGCCATGCGCATCGATGGAAAACCGGTCAAGACCGGCGATCAGTTTCAATGCGGCGCGCGAGACGTAACCACTTGCCGGGTCGTCGACACCGATGACGGCCGCGCCGGAAAACGTTGCTCCGGGCTTGGTGACCACCGAATTGTCGACGGTGACCGTGCCACGCACAATCGCGTCTCTTGCCCGCGAACGGCTGGCAAACAGGCCCTTTTCGACAAGCAGTTGATCCAGCCGCATTGCCGCCTATGCCCTGGCCGGTGCTGCCAGATAGTCGCGGCCGAACGCCCCGAAGACAGTCTGGACGATGCCAGCCCGGTCGAGCCCCGAACGCGCATACATGGCTTCCGGCTTGGCGTGATCGAGATAGAGGTCAGGCAAGGTCAGAGTGCGGACCCGCAAGCCATGGTCAAGCAGGCCATCGCGGCTGAGGAAATGCAGGACATGCGAAGCAAAGCCGCCGATTGCCCCCTCTTCCACCGTCACAAGCACCTGATGTTCGCGCGCCAGACGGCGGATCATGTCTTCATCCAGCGGCTTGGCAAAACGGGCATCCGCGACAGTGGTGGAAAGCCCTGCGGCATCCAGCTCATCGGCAGCCGCCAGGCATTCCTGCAGGCGCGTGCCGAAGGAGAGCAATGCGACCTTGCTGCCTTCGCGGATGATGCGCCCCCTGCCGATCTGCAGGATCTGTCCGCGCTCGGGCAGATCGATGCCGATGCCGTCGCCGCGCGGATAGCGGAACGAAATCGGGCCCTCGTCATATTCCGCCGCTGTGCGCACCATGTGGCGCAGCTCGGCCTCGTCGGAGGCCGCCATCACCACGAAACCCGGCAGGGCTGCGAGAAAGCCCGTATCGAACGAGCCCGCATGGGTCGCGCCGTCGGCGCCGACCAGCCCAGCGCGATCAATCGGGAAACGCACGGGGAGATTCTGCAGGGAAACGTCGTGCACGACCTGGTCGTAGCCGCGCTGCAGGAAGGTGGAATAGATCGCGGCAAACGGCTTGAAACCTTCCGTCGCGAGGCCCGCGGCAAAGGTGACGGCGTGCTGCTCGGCAATGCCGACGTCGAACACCCGGTCCGGAAAGACTTCGCCGAAGAGATCGAGCCCGGTGCCACCCGGCATGGCGGCGGTGACGGCGACGATCTTGTCGTCGTGGCGGGCTTCCTCGATCAGGCTCGTGGCAAAAATCTTGGTGTAGCTCGGCGCGTTTGCCGGCGGTTTTGCCTGCGCGCCGGTGATGACATCGAATTTGTTGACGCCATGATACTTGTCGGCGGCGGCTTCCGCCGGGGCATAGCCCTTGCCCTTCTGGGTGACCACATGAACCAGCACGGGGCCATCCATCGTATCGCGGACATTTTTCAGAACCGGCAGGAGGTGATCGAGATTGTGCCCGTCAATCGGGCCGACATAGTAGAAGCCGAGCTCCTCGAACATCGTGCCGCCGGTCCAGAAACCGCGCACATATTCTTCCGAGAGCCGGGCTTTTTCCTGCAGGAATTTCGGCAGTTTCTTCGCCAGCTGCTTGGCGGTCTCGCGAATCGAGCGGTAGGTCCGGCCAGACACCAGCCGCGCGAGATAGGCACTCATGGCTCCCGTGGGCGGCGCAATCGACATATCATTGTCGTTGAGGATCACGATCAGCCGCGCATCGAGCGCACCGGCATTGTTCATCGCCTCATAGGCCATGCCCGCCGACATGGCGCCATCGCCGATGACCGAGATCACATTGCGTTTGATGCCGGAGAGATCGCTGGCAACCGCCATGCCGAGGCCAGCGGAAATGGACGTCGAAGAATGGGCGGCGCCAAAAGGGTCGTATTGGCTCTCGCTGCGCTTGGTGAAGCCGGAAAGCCCGCCCTCCTGCCGCAGCGTGCGGATACGGTCGCGGCGGCCGGTCAGTATCTTGTGCGGATAGGCCTGATGGCCGACATCCCAGATGATCCGGTCATGCGGCGTATCGAAAACGTGATGCAGCGCAACCGTCAGCTCGACAACGCCAAGACCGGCACCGAGATGACCGCCGGTGGTCGAAACGGCATCCACCAGTTCCGCCCGCAGCTCCTGTGCCAGTTGCGGCAGGTCGGTCTCCGGCAAGGCGCGCAAATCCGCGGGGATTGTGACGCGGTCGAGCAGCGGTGTTTCCAGTTTTTTCGCCAAAGCACAGATTCCAGTTCCAAGGTAAATTCTTGCCAGAAGGCTGGCGCTTCCTAGATGAATTCCGCCGAAGCAGCAAGAAGGCCAGCCTTCCCGCTGCGCATGTCAATTTTCAGGCAGAGGGATGAATTCTTCCTCGTCGCCCGGCACGATATCGAAACGGCCCGAGCGCCATTCCTCTTTCGCCTGTTCGATCCGCTCTTTCGATGACGAGACAAAATTCCACCAGACATAGCGCTTGGATGGCATGGTCGCGCCGCCGAACAGCATGAAATGCGCGCCTTGCGGTGCCGATACGACAATTTCGTCTCCGGCGCGGAAGGCCAGCAGGCGATCGGCAGGAAAACTCTCCCCGGAAATGTCCACCGACCCATCCAGCGTATAGATTGCCCGCTCTTCCGCCGCATCTGCCGGTATCTGGATATGCCCGCCCGGTTGCAGGCGGATATCGACATAGAGTGTCTCGGCATGCTGCTTTACCCGCGATCCCGCGCCATGGAATGTTCCCATGACAACGCGGGCTTCCATGCCGGCCTCGCGCAGCACCGGCAGTTCGCCCGCCGCCGTATTGGCAAAGGTGGGGTCGATTTCCTCGAGATGATCGGGCAGTGCCAGCCATGTCTGCAGGCCCGATATGGGCAGCGGCTGGGTGCGCAGCTCTTCCGGTGAGCGTTCGGAATGGACAATACCGCGGCCGGCGGTCATCAGATTGACGTCACCCGGCCGGATGACCATTTCGGTGCCGAGACTGTCGCGATGACGGATATTGCCGTCAAAGAGATAGGTTACCGTGGACAGGCCGATGTGCGGGTGCGGCCGGACATCGAGCGCATCGGTGGGGCGCAGGATGGCCGGTCCCATGCGGTCAAAGAAAATGAACGGGCCGACAAGCCGCCGCTTGGCGGTGGGCAGCGCGCGGCGAACCTGCAGGCCGCCGACATCGCTCGTGCGCGGGATGATCAGCGTTTCAATCGAATCAACGGCCGTGGTGTCGCCGGGTTGCGGATCATTGCCGGGAAAAAAGCTCATCAACGCTGCTCCAACTCATCGGAGCCACATCATAGCGTCTCGCAGCCCGGCTGAACAGCCGCGGTCTATTCCGGGTCGAGCGGCTCGGTGCCGGCGGGCTGGCCGTCGCGGCCCAGCCGGATTTTTTCGACCTTGTCCTCCGCGGCGCGCAACAGCGTATCGCAATGTTTTTTCAGGGCTTCGCCGCGTTCATAGATGCGGATCGACTGCTCAAGCGGCACATCGCCGCGCTCGAGATCATCGACAATCTTTTCCAGTTGATCGAGCGCCTGCTCGAAGCTCATGGCGGCGATATCGGCATTGGGTTGTACATCGGCCATGGTTTCAACCTTTCATCAAACGTTTGATATGTGCGCCGGCAGACAGCGACATGCCCTTGAGGTCGTAGCCGCCTTCCAGCAGGCTGACAAGCCGGTTCGACGCATACTTCCCAGCTCTTTCCAGCAAAACGCCGGTGGCCCAGTCGAAATCATCCTCGTCCAGATTGATCTCGGCCAGGGGATCGCGATGATGCGCATCGAAACCGGCCGAAATGATGATCAGATCCGGCTGGAAGCTGTCGAGCGACGGCAGGATACGCGTCTTGAACGCCTCGCGGAAATCCGCGCTCCCGGTCTGGGGGGCGAGCGGCGCATTGACGATATTGCCTGCGCCCGTTTCATCCCTGGCGCCGGTGCCGGGATAGAGCGGCATCTGATGGGTCGAGCAGTACAGCACGGACGGATCATCCCAGAAAATGTCCTGCGTGCCATTGCCGTGGTGCACATCCCAGTCAACGATTGCGATCCGCTCAGCCCCATGCGCCTTCTGGGCGTGGCGGGCGGCGATGGCGGCATTGTTGAACAGGCAAAAGCCCATGGCCCGGTTGCGCTCCGCATGGTGGCCCGGCGGGCGCGATGCGACAAAGACATTGTCCGCCTGGCCGGTAAAGACATCATCGACCGCCGCATTGGCCGCGCCGATGGCGGCAAGCGCCGCTTCCCAGCTCTTCGGGCTGACGGAGGTATCGGCATCGACCCGGGTGATTCCCGCGTCCGGAATGGCCTCACGGACCCGCTCGAGATAATGATCCGGATGAGCATAGAGGATGGTTGCCGCGTCGCCCGGCGGCGCCAGCGTCCGGTCCAGGGCATCGAACGCACTGTCCTCCAGCACCTTGTTCAGCGCCCGCAGCCGGTCCGGCCGCTCGGGATGGCCGACGGGCGTCAAATGCTCGAGATAGATCGGGTGCGTATAAAGACGGGTGACCATATCGGCTTTCTGCAACTGTGAATGGACATCTGCACAAGGCTTGGGTTGCGCCGGGAGAATGTGCACAGACACCGCGCTTCGCACAAGAGCCAAAGCAGCGGACCTTGCATGGTTTTCCCGAACTGCGGGCGGGATCAGCGGTGCCACCGCGCCTGAAATTTTGCATATTTCAGCGAAAACCACGACCAATGTCTAATTGACGGCCTCCCGCCCTATGTAGGAATATTATCCCTTTAAAGGATAGTATTCATGACTTTGCAGAATGAACATTCTTCCAGACACCTCCGGCTCCGCTGGCATCTTTCCGCCAACGCGCTCCAGCTCAAGGCGCTGAAACTCGCACCGCCCAACAGCCTGCGCAGCGATCAGTACCGCCAGCTCGACTATCAGCGCGCCTTGCTGGAGGCCGAACTCAGGCTGCAGGAGGAAATCGATCTCCTGCAGAAATACGATCCCGACCAGCCGCGCGAGCCAGCCGGAGTACCGGAGGGCGGACAGTGGATCAGTGTTGGGCCAAGCGCTGTTGGATTGGCCGCCGCAACGGTGATGGGCACTAGAGCTCTGGTCGAGCATGTTCTGCGAAAGCCCGACGAACCGGGCTCAAAGCCATTGAAGGAAGGCATAGACGAGTTCAATCGCCTCTTAAAGCAACCCGATCCGACAAAGACACCGATATTTCTGTTTCGACCGAAAGATTGGAAGCCCGACAATCCCGGAGAGAGAACGACGACAAGGCCGTCTGCGGAGGTAAAATTGATTACGAAGGATCAGGTCAAAGAGGACTGCCCTGAATACGGCACTGTTCAGAACCTCACCAATTTAGCCAAAAACTCCGCGGGTAAAGCCTCCAATTATTCATCACCGGTATTGTGGGGCACAGCAGTACATTCAAAGCTGAATCAGTTGGTCAAAAACAATTATGCCGGCCAATTATTCGCCGAGCAATCCTATGTAAAATATAACGAAGACGTCATGGATGATAAAAGTATTTATCATCAGGATCCTTCATATAGCAAAAGAGGTTCTATCAGAATCGATGTTCTGGGAAGAGTCCACGACAACGTCGTTTGTGTCTACGATATTAAAACCGGGCGCAGCGGTCTTAGCTTTCCCCGCGTGATCGAAATTGGTGAATCGGTCTCAAGACATTACCCAAACAACCCCAAAATCATCGTCACTGAAGTAAGGCCTGATCAATGACCACTGTCGCGCAAGTTCGGCACTTATTGAAACCGCTTTTGTCACGCCATTCCGATCTGGCACTGGTTGGCCGGTTTCTTATCATCAAGCCGGTCCATCACATAATGCGAGGCGTTTTTGTGGATCGCTGCGGGGAACCGAACGAATTTGTGCCAACAAAGGTCGTCGATATTCTCTTCCGTAGTCGAAGAATGTTCACATTGGGATGGGGCGGCAGGGTCACGAGCAGTACTTTTCGCACATGGGACATAGCCAATCCGGAAGCGATCGGCGTCATGACCCAAATGATCGAACACGAAGTTCTACCCGAATTGCGGGCGATCACATCTTTTGATGATTTTGCGGCATTTGCTTCGATAAAGCGACCGCTGGAAAACTCCCTTGAAAGAGATGTATTTACGCGCATGCTTCTAGCTGTTGCAGAAGGAAACTTCGAAGAGGCAAGGAATCTCTGGTGTAATGATCCTGCAACTTTTCCTGCTACTGCAGCTAAGTCTCCATCGTTCTATACCGCGTTACGCCAAGAAGACCGCGCCGAACTTGCTAGAATCATGCATCAATGGGAGGCTCAGATGATTGCGACCTTCAAGCTAGAGAAGGTGTGGGAGCCAACGCCCTTCCCGCTGGAACTGGAGGACGCTCCGCCGGTCAGGCCGCCGCCAGGGCCTGGGTAAGATCGGCGATCAGATCGTCGGGGTGTTCGATGCCGATCGACAGCCGGATGGTCGAATCGAGCACGCCGATCCGCTGGCGCACATCCACGGGCACGCCGGAATGGGTCATGGTGGCGGGGTGGCTGGCGAGGGATTCGGTGCCGCCGAGGCTGACCGCCAGCTTGAGGATTTGCAGCGCATTCAGGAACTTGAAGGCTGCGGGCTGGCCACCGCGAATATCGAACGAGAAGGTGGAACCGGCACCGGTGCATTGCGTGGCAAAGGTGCGGCCGAGCGGTGAGTTCGCGTCGTGATAGGGCAGATAGTGGATTTTTTCCACTTTCGGATGATCGCGCAGAAAATCCGCGACGGCGAGCGCATTGTTATCGGCCTTTTCCATGCGGATGCTCAGGGTTTCCAGCGAGCGGCCGAGCATCCAGCAGGAATGCGGGTCGAGCTGTGTGCCGATGGCACCGCGCAGCGCCTTGACCTGTTTCATCACGGCCTTCGAGCCGAGTGCCGCACCGGCGATCAGATCGGAATGACCGCCGACATATTTGGTCAGCGAATACAGGGAGATATCAGCACCGTGCTCGATCGGGCGCTGGAAAACCGGTCCGAGCAGCGTGTTGTCGCAGGCGATCACCGGCGTGTGCCCCTGCTTTTTGCCGATGGCGTCGGCAATGCGGCGGATCATTGCCACGTCGACCAGGCTGTTGGTCGGGTTGGCGGGGGTTTCGATGAGGATGATGGAGACGCGGCCCTTGCTCATCGCCTCTTCGGCGGCCGCCTGCACCGAGGCTTCGTTGACGCCATCGGCAAAGCCGACGGCAGCCACGCCCATATTGAGGAATGTCCTCGCCAGCAGGGTTTCCGTGCCGCCATAGAGCGGCTGCGAATGCAGCACCGCATCGCCCGGGCGCACGAAGGCCAGCAGGGTCGTCGCAATGGCCGACATGCCGGAGGAGAACAACGCGCAGCTTTCCGTGCGCTCATAGACAGCCAAGCGGTCCTCGACGATTTCGCTGTTGGGGTGGTTGAAACGCGAATAGACGAGGCCGGCACCGACGCCGGCCGGCGGCTCCTTGCGGCCGGAGACGAAATCAAAGAAATCGCGGCCTTCCTCGGCGGATTTGAACACGAAGGTCGAGGTCAGGAACACCGGCGGCTTGACAGCGCCTTCCGACAGTTCCGGATCGTAGCCATAATTCAGCATCAATGTTTCAGGATGCAATTTGTGGTTGCCGATATGGGTTTTGGACGGATGGGGAGCGGCCATGCGAATCTCCTCGCGTGAGGGGTGGGGTGCTATCAAGCAAATTATATCAAATGCAGGGATCAATCCTTGCTTTTTACGATCAAATTGCATTGATTGACGCTAACAATTGCCATGAATGAGAGATTATGACACAGAAAATTGCTGACGAAACCGACCGGCGCATTCTCAGGGAACTGCAGACGGATGCGCGGATCACCAACAACGATCTGGCCGAGCGGGTCGGACTGTCCCCTTCCCCCTGCCTGCGCCGCCTGCGGCGGATGGAGGAAGCCGGGATCATCCGGGGGTACACCGCCCTCGTCGACCCTGTCATCGAGGGCTGGACCATGGCCGCCATTGCCACGATCCGGCTCAGCCGCCAGCATGAGGATGAGATCGTCATGTTCGAGGACGCGATCCGCGGCTGGGACGAGGTGCTGGAATGCCACCTTGTCACCGGCTCGCGCGATTATGTGCTGAAAGTCATGAGTGCCGGGCTGGAACAATATGAGCGCTTCATCAAGGAGAAGATCGCCCGGCTGAAATGCGTCGCCTCCATCGAGACGAGCTTTGTCATGAACACGATCAAGGAGCGGCGGGTTTAGGGGTTTCCCGGCGCAGGCATATTGGTTTTTGGTGCGTGGTTCGTGGTTCGACAAGCTCACCATGAGGGAGGGCGAGGATTGCCGAAGCTGCATCCTGCAACGTATCAGATTGGCATTGCAGCTAAACCACATCCCTCATGGTGAGCTTGTCGAACCACGCATAACGGGGAATGCAGCCCATGATAAACAAAGATCGGACCCCGGATGCAAAAGTTAAATTCCGCGTCCGCTCCACTTCCCCAGCATCGTCCGTGGGGAGGCAGATCAAAAACGGGATGGCCTTGGAAACACATTATCCGGCCCGCTTCAAGCGGCTGACATAAGCCTGGTCTGTGCCAATGCGCATCGCCAGTTCTTCCTGCGAGATACCCAGGGCACCCCGTCTTTCCTTCACAGCCAGACCAAATCGCTTCTTGATGTCCATAAGAGGCACGAAGCCGCTTGACGGCAATTTCTTCCATGTATTTTGATACATATTCGTTCGAGGTATGGGGAGCGTTGGCGTGTTAGGTAACACCGGGCGCCCGGTGTCACGGCTCGGATAATATTGGTCCGGGTGAACGGGATATCTAAATCTGCCGAGATACCTCCAATTAGAATATGTCAAAGCCGAAATACCGTGCATTGATTTTTGCATACTCACCATTCGACCGAATATGCTTGATAGATGCATTCAGTTTTTGTCGAAGATCCTCTGAATCTTTTCTGACCGCAATGCCGATACCCGCACCAAAATACTCAACATTCTCAACGCGCTCGCCGATCACTGCACAGCATTCTTTACCAGCCTTCTTTAGCCACTCCGCCAAAACAATACCGTCACCCAAAATCGCATCAATGCGTCTTGCGTGAAGGTCGAGAGTTGCGTCATCCAATTTCTCATAGAGACGCACGTCGGATTCTCGATAAAGATCTTGAAGATAGTTTGCTGCCGCTGTCGATGACTGTGCCCCAATAACTTTACCTTTCATGCCAGTCACCGAAGTATCGGTCATGCCAGTGTCTTTTGCGGCAATGAAGTATTTCGGCGTTCGGTAATATGAATCTGTAAAAGCTACTTTCTGAGCCCTTTCAGCGGTGATCGACATCGACGCGACAATGGCATCGAACTTACCAGTGATAAGTCCCGGAATAATTCCGTCCCAATCCTGCGTTACAAATTCACACTCCACCTTCATGTCGGAGCAAAGCGCGCGGGCAAGTTCGATATCAAACCCTGAAAGGGCGCCGTCGGCATTGATTTGATTGAATGGCGGATAAGCACCCTCCGTTCCAATGCGAATTTTCTTTGGATCGCCAGCGTTCGCGCCGTATGTAAAGGCCAAAGCTGATAGGATGGAGATCGCAATTAGCTTCAGGTTCATCGTTTCCCTCCTTGACTTTATTTTGATCGAGTTTCGAAGCTCGCACCTAATCATCAGGGGAAATTAACGGGGCGGTGACCGCGTCGCCACAACAGCTTTGATAATTCGACATAGGTTTTTCCAATATCAAATTATGAATTATGCGCCTGTTTGAAAGCGCATTTCTGGTTACTATCTTAGAATTGACCGGGATAAATTGATAAATATGCTGGCATCAATATAGGTTTTTACAATACGGCTTGAGGATGAGCGAGATGCCGAAAGAACGGATAACGTTTCGCCAAATTGAAGCCCTGCAGGCCGTTCTGGAATACGGATCGATCAGTCTTGCAGCACGACGTCTTGGGGTATCCCAGCCTACGCTGAGTGGCCTGATCCGCGACCTGGAAGCCGAACTCGGCGTCTCCATGTTTACACGATCCGGCTTTGGTCTGGTGCCAACAGATCAAGCACTACTACTCAAGGAAGAACTTGACGGCGCGGTTCTCGGTGTCCGTCAGATCGCTCGCAAGGCAAAGCGCTTGGGTCAGCCTGACAGTACGGTTTTAAAAATCGGGTGTATGCCGTCTGTAGCTGCCGCACTGAGCGATATCTTTTTAGCAATCGGTTCAAACTGGCTAACCACATCACCGCAACTTGTCATTCGTGCCTTCTCTGCCCGGCAAATTGCAGAGAGCTTACGCAGCCGGGAAATCGACATTGGAATTGTAGCAAGGCCATTGCTCGACCCGAATTTCGATACCTGGCGCCTCGGAACATATGCACTGAGAGCGATTATTTCTCCAACTTTTCATGACCAGACGGGAAATTCATGCCTCACAGGAGCAGACTTTACAAGTGCGCCGCTGATTGGAATAGACGACGACGAAGGATCGCTAGAGATTGTCGAACAATGGTTTCGATCTTGCGGCATAGAATACCGTCCGACATTCGTCACAAATGCCGATTTATGCGCCGCTCACTGGGTGCTTCATCATAACGCGATTGCTATCGTTGACGCTCATGCCAGCTTTGCATTGCGAGACATCATCCCTTCCCTTCCGCTCAATCCCGAGCCACGAACGGAATTATGGTTCGCACAACGTAAGACCTCAAAGTTTCTTCCAAATGGCGAATACTTGATCAAAACATTCACCAAATTCCTTCGAGCAGAGAAGTCATATTTCTCGTTCATTCCAGACCAGTGAACCAGCGTCCCCCTTATGCCAAACGAAAACAATAATGTTGCATCACCCCGCTATGAGATAAGTCTTATGGCCATTCGGGATAACTTCCGGCGTTTACGTGCACTTCTTGCCCCAGAGACCCATATTTTTTGCTGCCTTAAGCGTGATAGTTACGGTTGCGGAGCAAAAGAGGTGGCGCGCGTTCTGGCGGACGCTGGTGCAGACGGGTTTGCGGTGGCAGCTCTTGCAGATGCCATGCGCATCCGCTCAAACGGCGTTCACACTCCGATTTTGCTGTATGGAGGAACGCTTCCTGACCAAATTGATTCAGTTGAGGAGTTTGATCTTACCATTACGATTGGCTCGGCCAATGATGCGATAGAATGGAACCAGCGCCTAACGCGAAAACGACGGGCATTCATCAAGATTGACGTGGGCTTGTTGCGCTTCGGCTTTAATCTCGCAGAACTGGCGGATTTTCTAAACAATGGACTGCATGCCTGTGATCAGTTGGATTTCGTTGGCGTTTATACGCATTTGTCAGAAAGAACGGATATTGGCCACGAAGGCATTGAAGATCAAAAGCGGATATTCGATCAGGCCATTATATCGTGCCGTCAAAATTTACCCGATTTAGATTATATATGTGCTTCCAGTTCTGAAACCGTCATTTCCAATCGGGCACTCGATTATAACATGGTGGATATTGGCGCGTTGCTCTTTGGCTTGACCTCGCAAGAAAATGTCAAAAAGCTGAAGCTCAAGAGCGCATTGACCGGCATCAAGTCACACATCACCACGATCAAACCTGTCATTCCAGATCTTCCCAGCTCAATCGACATTCCGCCATCGGTCAAAAGACTTGGGGTTGTCACTTTTGGCTGGGGCGACGGCTTTCCAAAACGTGTATCTGAAAATGCTTTTGTTATCGTCAACGGCGAACTTGCCAAGGTGCTGGCGCCAGCGCATCTGGAGCAGATTCGTATTGACTTGACTCACATAAATAGCGCCTCGATTGGCGATGAAGTGGTTTTCCTCGGAGATCAGGCAGATCGGTCAATCACAGCATTCGATCTTGCCCAACAGTGGTCTGTTGATCCGGAAGAAATATATTGCGGTATGCGCGAACACATTCCGAAGATTTACATGTAACAGCGGCAACAGCATGTTCCTGCTAATTGAAGTAGGTTGCTTACCACCTGGCGGGCGGCAAGCAGCCTCATGCTGAAACGGCTCAGATAATATCCGTCCGGGTGATCTGGATGCCAAAGCCTTCGAGACCGACATAGTGCCGTTCGCGCGATGACAGGAGACGGATCGAGGTGATGCCGAGATCTTTCAGGATCTGCGCGCCAAGGCCGATCTGGCGCCATTCTTCCTCGCGCACCTTGGCTTCCGCATGCGCTTCGCGATCCTGCAGCGTGGCGCGGTTGCGGTCGTCATCGCGGCCGACGCCGACGGAGCCTTCACGCAGGTAGACGATGACACCGCGTTTTTCCTCGGCAATGCGCTTCATGATGCTGTCGAGCGTGTTGCGCGCACCAAAGACGTCGCTGAGAATGTCCTCACGCTGCAGGCGCACAGGCACGTCTTCGCCGTCGCGGATATCGCCGAAAACAATGGCGGCATGGTGCATCGGCTCCCATGGCAGCGCATAGGTGATCGCCTTTGCCTGTCCGGCGCAGGTATCGATCTCATATTCGCCGATGCGCTCGATCAGGGTTTCCTTGCGCTGGCGGTAGGCGATGAGATCGGCCACCGTCACCTGCTGCAGCGTGTGGGTTTCGGCAAAACTTGCAACCTGCGGGCCGCGCATCACCGAACCGTCGTCGTTGACGAGTTCACAGATGACGCCGACCGGAGGCAGGCCGGCGAGCTTGCACAGGTCAACGGCAGCTTCCGTGTGGCCGGAGCGCATGAGCACGCCGCCCTCGCGCGCGATGAGCGGGAAAATGTGTCCCGGACGCACGAAATCGGCAGCGCCGGCATTGGGATTGGCGAGGTTGCGCACGGTCAGGGTGCGGTCATCGGCGGAAATGCCCGTGGTGGTGCCATGCTTGTAGTCGACTGTCACCGTGAAGGCGGTGGAATGCGGCGCGTCGTTCTCGGCGACCATGGGCGCCAGATTGAGGCGCTTGGCGTGGTCGCGCGGCATGGGCGTGCAGACGATGCCGGAGGTGTGACGCACGATGAACGCCATCTTTTCCGGGGTGCAATGCACCGCCGCGACGATCAGGTCACCCTCGTTCTCGCGCCCGTCATCATCCATGACAACGACGATTTCACCGCGTTCGAACGCACGCAGCGCATCGACGACCCGTTTCTGATTGTAAGCCATGTATGCGCCTCTTGATTAGATGCTTTAGATGCGGCCGGTCTGGCCGCGATGTCTGAGATAATGATCGGCAATCGCGCAGGCAACCATCGCTTCGCCGATGGGAACGGCGCGGATGCCGACGCAGGGATCGTGCCGGCCCTTGGTCATTACATCCACCTGCCTGCCATCGGCATCGATGCTCTGGCGCGGGGTGAGGATGGATGAGGTGGGCTTGACGGCAAAGCGCGCGACGATGGGTGCGCCGCTGGAAATGCCGCCGAGAATGCCACCGGCATGATTGGACAGGAAAATCGGCTTGCCGTGATTGTCCATGCGCATCTGGTCGGCGTTTTCCTCGCCGCTCAGCGTGGCCGCTGCGAAACCGTCGCCGATTTCGACGCCCTTCACCGCATTGATGGACATGAGATAGCTGGCGATATCCTGATCGAGCTTGCCGTAGACGGGCGCACCGAGCCCGGCCGGCACATTTTCAGCGACGATTTCAACGACGGCGCCGATGGAGGAACCCGCCTTGCGGATACCGTCGAGATAGCCGGCGAAGAGGTCGACGGAGCCGGGGTCCGGCGTGAAGAACGGGTTGTTGTCCACCTCGTCCCAGTCCCAGCGGTCACGGTCGATCGTGTGAATGCCCATGCCCACCAGCGCACCGCGCACGATCAGGCCGGGGACGACCTTGCGGGCAATGGCCCCGGCGGCAACGCGCGCCGCAGTTTCCCGCGCCGATGAGCGCCCGCCGCCGCGATAGTCGCGGATGCCGTATTTGACGTCATAGGTGTAATCGGCGTGGCCGGGACGATACTGGCGGGCGATATCGCCATAATCCTTGGAGCGCTGGTCCGTGTTCTCGATCATCATCGAAATCGGCGTGCCCGTGGAGATCATGGTGACGCCGTCATCCTGCAGCATGAAGCCGGACAGGACTTTCACCTGGTCCGGCTCGCGCCGCTGGGTTGTGTATTTCGATTGGCCGGGCTTGCGTTTGTCCAGATAGGCCTGAATCTCGGCTTCGGTAAAGCTGATACCGGGCGGACAGCCGTCGACCACGCAACCAAGCGCGATTCCATGGCTTTCACCCCAGGTGGTGACACGAAAAAGATGACCGAAAGTATTATGCGACATGAGATTACCCGGCGTTATGTCAGGGGGTTTTATGAGCGTTTACGCCTGTGGTCAAACCCGCCGCTGAAATTCCTTCGTCCACCACGAAAAAAGCAATTGTTTTGCCACAAATGCGCGCTTTAAGGTGACGGACAAATCGGCCACCAGATTTTGATTAAAGAGGATATCAAAATGCGTTTCATCGTCGCGACCTTCATGTTCGTCGCTTCCCTGCTTCCGGTCGGCGCGCTCGCTGACGATGCGCAGGGCACCATCACCAAAATCGACGAAGACAATTCGACCATTACGCTCGACGATGGCAAGGTCTACAAGCTGCCGGGCGAATTCGACTTCAGCGCCATCGACAAGGGCATGAAGGTCACGATCATGTTCGACCTGGTCAACAAAGAGCGCTTCATCACCGATATCGAAGAATCGGTACAATAGCACCTGTTCGTCACAAGCTGAGGCCTGGATGGTTACATCCAGGTCAGATTGCCCTTCTCAAGGCGCAGAATTTTATCCTGGGTGATGGCGAGGTTCGCCGCATCATGGCCATCAAGGCCTTCCACCATCTGGAAAATCGTGCGCATGCAGCCGCCATGCGTCACGCATACGGTCGGCTCCCGCACTTCTGACAGCCAGTTCCCTATCCGTATCGCCAGAATGGCGTAGCTTTCGGCGGTAGGCCCCGGCGGAACAAAGTTCCATTTGTCCCGGGCCCGTGCGGCCACAAGGTCCGGAGAACGGGCTTCGATGTCTTCCAGCATATAACCTTGCCAAACACCGAAATTCACCTCCATGAGGCGGGCATCGGTGCGGTAGGCCCAGGGATCGATCCCCATGCGGGTTCTGATGCGCTCCATCGTATCGCGCGTGCGGCGCAAAGGGCTGGCGACAAAGTCGAAACCTGTGCCCTCCCCGATCAGGGATTTGAGCATATCGCCGTTGCGTGCGGCCTGCTGCTGGCCGCGCGCATTGATATCGACGTCTTCCTGCCCCTGGATTCGCTCGGACACGTTCCAGTCCGTCTCGCCGTGACGCGAGAAATAAACAATCGAGTCCGGCAGATGCACTTTGGAGCTAGTCCTTGACGACAGAGATATCCGGCGCGTCCACAGCCTTCATGCCAACGACATGATAGCCGCTGTCGGCATGGTGAATTTCGCCCGTGACCGAACGGGACAGGTCGGAGAGGAAATACAGGCCGGCATCGCCGACTTCCTCGATGGTAACGGTACGGCGCAACGGGGCGTTGTATTCGTTCCATTTGAGGATGTAGCGGAAATCGCCGATGCCCGATGCGGCCAGCGTCTTGATCGGACCGGCAGAGATCGCATTGACGCGGATATTGTCCGGGCCGAGATCCACAGCCAGATATTTCACGCTGGCTTCCAGCGCCGCTTTGGCAACGCCCATGACGTTGTAATTCGGCATGACCTTTTCCGCGCCGTAATAGGTCAGCGTCAGGATCGAGCCGCCATCGGTCATCAGCTTTTCCGCACGCTTGGCAACGGCCGTCAGCGAGAACACCGAAATCAGCATGGTCTTGGTGAAATTCGCTTCTGATGTATCGACATAGCGGCCGGTCAGTTCGTCCTTGTCGGAGAAACCGATGGCATGCACCAGAAAGTCGATCTTGCCCCACTTCTCTTCCAGAGCGGCAAAGCACGCATCGATGGTCGAGGCATCCGAAACATCGCAATGGCCGCAGAGAAAAGCCCCGAGTTCCTGCGCCAGCGGCTCGACGCGCTTCTTCAGTGCATCACCCTGATAGGTGAAAGCAAGCTCGGCACCGGCATCATGGGCCGCCTTGGCAATGCCCCAGGCGATCGACCGATTATTGGCAACGCCCATAATAAGTCCGCGTTTACCTTGCATCAAACCAGTTTTGGCGGTCATTTACCAACCCTTCACGAAAGACATATGATTGATTTGCGGTATCGCACAGCCCGCGCCGGGCTTCAAGCATCGTGTCAGTTTCGTCAAGGATTTTCGGGAACCGTTGATTTTCAGAGACTCGAATCGCGCAGAAATGCTTCCAATGCCGCATCACCATGCTCGGGCAACATGACGCGAACATGAACAAAGAGATCGCCGTGACCATCCGGCTTTTTCGGCAAACCCTTGCCTTTCAGGCGCAAAACCCGGTCAGAACTGGTCCATGGCGCTATTTTCACCGCCACACGGCCATTCAGGGTCTCGACTTCCTGCCGGGAACCGAGTGCCGCATCGCGCAACGACACCGGCAGGTCGAGATGCAGGTCGTGGTCTTCCACCTTGAATTTCGGGTGCGGCCTGAAACGTATCGTGACCAGCGCATCGCCGGGTGTTCCGCCGGGAATGGCCTCGCCCTGACCCTTCAGGCGAATCGTTTGACCATTTTCAACCTGCGCAGGCAGCTTGATCGCCAGCCTTTTACCATTTGGAAAAACCGCTTCAACCTTCTCGGCACCGACAGCCTGCTCAAGCGTCACGTCGATGGTGGCCTGGAGGTCCGTGCCCTTGCGCGGGCCTGCGCGGCGCTGTCCGCCGCCGAAAGCGCCGGCGCCCTCGCCGAAGAGGCTGCTTAGAATATCTTCAGCACCAAAACCGGCCGTGCTGCGGTAGTCGAATCCGCCGGACCGCGCACCGCGTGCACCGCCAAAACCGGCAAAGGGATCGCCGCCGCCGGAAAACCCTTCGAAACCCTGCGGCGCCCGCTGCTTGCCCTCGGCGTCGATCTCGCCCCGATCAAACTGGCCGCGACGTTCCTTGTCGCCGATGATCTCATAGGCCTGGTTGATCTCGGAGAAATTTGCCTGCGCCTTCGGGTCATCCTGGTTCTGGTCAGGATGATATTTCTTGGCGAGCTTGCGAAACGCCGACTTGATTTCTTCAGGCTTCGCCGTCTTGGCGACGCCCAGCACGGTATAAGGATCGCGCATGTGTGTGCCCTTCCTAGTGGAACGAATGTGACATTCGCATATTCCTCGTCATGTACAATGGGATGCGAATGTCACATTCGTTCCACTGGCATAAACGGGGTGCGTTGGGGATTTGCCCGTTATATGCGCATCAATAGGAAGAAATTCCAGACTTTCTGTCAAGAAATCTGCAATCGCTGCCCGGTTCCATCGAAAATATCATTCAGTTGCAGAGAATCAAATCGGCGCGAAGGATTTCAGCGTCCATTGTCCGCCGTCCTGCATGCAGGTCTCACCCTTGTAGAGCATGACGCCGTCAAAAGATTCGCGCGATGTCTGGAATTCACGGCAGAGCCCTGTCTCGGTCTTTTTCTCGGCGATTGCCGTGATCGTGCCCTGACTGCCTGTCTCCGGATTGGACCATGGCAGCGGCTTGTTGCCCCATTGGGTAAAGTTCAGCGCGGACACGATATTGCGGACCGTCGACTGGTCGGCGGCACCCTTGGCGTCCACCTGCGGCGCCGGAGCAACCGAACCCGTCACCGTCGCCTTGTCCGGGACCGCGTTCTCGACGCTGAAGCTTTTCATGGCACAGCCGGAGAGAAGACAGAGCACAAAAACAGCGGCAAACGGCGCAGTCCGCACCGGAATTTTCGCCCCAAGGTTCTTGATATCTGGTATTGCCAATGCCAAACGCATATCTCTCTTTAACAAGGTCAACCAGCTATGACTATGGGTGAAATGAAGTTAACAACCGGTGACTTCACAGAAAAAACCGAACCCTTCGCGCTCTTCGACGAATGGCTCAAAGATGCAACCAAATCCGAGCCGAATGACCCGAATGCTGTTGCTCTTGCAACGGTGGATAGTGATGGCCTGCCGGATGTCCGCATGGTTCTTCTTAAAGGTTTTGACGAGCAAGGCTTTGTTTTTTATACAAATTTTGAAAGTCAGAAAGGTCAGGAAATACTGGGCTCAATGAAAGCCGCCATGTGTTTTCATTGGAAAACGCTGCGCCGTCAAGTGCGTGTGCGCGGTCCCGTGGAAATTGTCAGCGATGTGGAAGCCGATGCCTACTACGCCACCCGCCCGCGCGGCAGCCGTATCGGCGCCTGGGCTTCCAAGCAATCGCGGCCGCTGGAAAGCCGTTTTGCCCTGGAAAAAGCCGTCGCGGAATACACTGCCCGCTATGCCATCGGCGAGATACCCCGGCCCGCCCACTGGTCGGGCTTCCGCATTCGCCCGACATCCATTGAATTCTGGCATGACCGGCCTTTCCGCCTGCACGACCGCGTGGTTTTCAGCCGCGCGACGCCGGATGGCGACTGGGGCAAAACCCGCTTGTACCCATAGGGCTCTTCAGCCCTTCTTGCGCGTCAGGAAGGCCATCAGGGCGCCCCGTGCTTCTTCGGACTGGAGCCGTTCCGCAAAATGCCCGGCCTCCAGTTTGATGCGCTCGACCGTTTCAGCGCGCGGCATGCGCAGGAGATCGCGCGAGATCTGCATGGCTTCCGGCGGCTTGGCGGCAATTTCCGTCGCCACGGCCAGAACAGTGCTTTCCAACTGGTCCGCCTCGACGATCCGGTAGACAAGACCGGCGTCCTTCGCTTCGGCCGCGTTCAACCCGGCACCCATCGCCAGGAAGGCAAAGGCCTGCTGACGGCCCATCAGGGCAGGTCCGAGCAGGCTCGAACCCGCTTCGGGTACAAGACCCAGATCGACGAAAGGCGTCTTGAACAGGGATTGCGGCGTGGCAAAGGTCAAGTCGCAATGGAAATTGAGCGTCGAGCCGATGCCGATGGCAAGCCCATCCACACCCGCGACAATCGGTTTCCTGCCATTGGCCAGCGCTATCAGGAAGTCGAAAACTTCGGTGCCCATCGTACCCGAGGTGGCAAAGGCCATGAAATCCTGCAGATCATTGCCGGAGGAGAAGGAGCCCGGCACCCCCAGGAATACATGGGTGCGGATATCCGGATTCGCATCGCCTTCCACCAGCGCTGCGGTCATGGCCGCATACATGGCCCGTGTCAGGGCATTCTTCTTGTCCGGGCGGTTCATCCGGATGGTCTGGACGGCGCCGTGGCGCTCGATGACGATATGATCTGACATGAAGTTTTCCTATTGCAATGCGGCACGGGCACCGAGCAGGCTCGGCGCACCGTTGATGACGCGATCTTTCAGCGCCGACGTTTCGTTGAGAAGATTTTCGGCGAAGAATCGCGCAAGAGCCGTCCGGCCGGTATTGTCGCCACCCAGCGCACCCTTGGCGAGATAGGTTGCACCGGCAGCGAGGCCGAAGAGGCGCAGATAGGGCGTCGCTCCGGCAAGCGCATTGCTGATGTCACCGCCGGCAAGGGTCTGCTGCAGCCAGAGCGTCGTTGCCTCCAGATCGTCAAGACCGGCCTGCAGGCGCTCCGCCGTGTTGCCGAAACCGGCACTGTTGCTCAGCGAAACGGCTTCGGCCACCGTGCGGAGCTCGGCGATATAGGTCTTGACGTGGTTGCCGCCATCGAGCGGCAGCTTGCGCTGGACGAGATCGATGGCCTGAATGCCGTTGGTTCCCTCATAGATCGGGGCAATGCGGGCATCGCGCAAAAACTGCGCGGCGCCAGTCTCTTCGATGAAGCCCATGCCGCCATGGATCTGGATGCCGATGGACGCGACATCCACACCCACATCGGTGGAAAACGCCTTGGCGACCGGCGTCAGCAGGTTGGCGCGATCCGCCCAGTGCCTTTTGTCGTCATCCGCGCCGGTCCGCGCCATATCCAACGCGTGGGCGCAGGCATAGGCGATGGAGCGGGCCGCGCCGGTCAGGCCCTTCATGGTCAGGAGATTGCGCTGCACGTCGGGATGCTCGATGATCGGGCTCATGCCTTCGCCGGTCCAGCCCGGCGCGCGCATCTGGCGGCGCTCCTGCGCATAGCCAAGTGATTTCTGATAAGCGGCCTCCGCCACCGCAACCCCCTGGATGCCCACGGCCAGCCTTGCATTGTTCATCATGGTGAACATGCAGGCCAGACCGCGGTTTTCTTCGCCGATAAGCCAGCCGATGGCGCCCGGCTCCGCGTCCTTGGCAAAACCATCGCCATAGATCATCGTGCAGGTGGGCGAGCCGTGAATGCCCATCTTGTGCTCGACGCCGCTGCAGAACACATCATTGCGGGCGCCGAGCGAACCATCGGCATTCACCAGGAATTTCGGCACCAGAAACAGCGATATCCCCTTGGTTCCCGCAGGCGCATCGGGCAGGCGCGCCAGAACCAGATGGATGATATTGTCCGTAAGGTCATGCTCGCCATAGGTGATGAAAATCTTCTGACCGAAAATGCGGTACGTGCCGTCATCGGCCCGCTCGGCCCGCGAGCGCAATGCTCCCACGTCGGAACCGGCCTGCGGTTCGGTGAGGTTCATGGTTCCCATCCACTCGCCGGAGACGAGCTTTGGCAGATAGGTATGTTTCAGATCATTGGTCGCGTGCGCTTCAAGCGCCTCGATGGCCCCGAGCGTCAATGTCGGTCCGATGCCGAAAGCCATGGAGCCGGAATTCCACATTTCCAGCGCCGCCACCGCGAGCATCATCGGCAGACCCTGTCCGCCGAACTCTTCCTTGCCGGTCAGGGCATTCCAGCCGCCGCCGATCCAGTCGCTGTAAACATCTTTCCAGCCGGGCGGCATGGTGACTTCGGCATCTTTCAGCGGTGTTCCATACTTGTCACCAACCTCCAGGAGCGGCGCAACGCGCGTGGACGCGAACTTACCCGCCTCTTCCAGGATGGCATCGACCAGATCGTCGGAGAGGTCGGCAAAACGCCCGGCGGCGATGGCCTCATCCAGACCGGCAATTTTCTTCAGTGTGTGTGCGATTTCCTCGACGGGCGCCCGGTACATTGATCACAAGTCTCCTCATCCAGTGATGCTGCGTCGTTGCGGATAGACATTGCCGCCCCCAGCCTGGCAAGGCAAGTGGATTTTTACGTAAACGTAAGAAAACCTGCCCGTTGACCTTTCTGCGGCGCGGTCTGTTCGGCACTGCAGACACATGATCCCGCGACTCCGACAGGCGTTCTCGCCGATCAACCCTTGTGCTTTACGGCATTTTAACCATGAACCAGCGATCATGGGCGCTTGTATCGGAAGCAGCAGACCACGAGGTGTGAAGGGACAGGCATTTGACATTCCGAGCGCAGGTTTTCGCCCTTGCTGCCCTTGTCACCGCGTTGATGTCCAGCGCCCCTTCCCGTGCGGACTCCCAGTTCCAGACCCCCTGGTCCAACCAGCAGCGCGCCATCGTTCTCGACGGCTATGAGCACAATTCATTCAATCTCCCGGAAATCGTCAGGGATCCGCGCATTGCCGCCTTCATTCACAAGGCATCCGATGGCTTGCCTGCCGCCTATCATTGCGGACGCATCGCCGATGCGAAGGATCAGGAAATATGCCGCCGCATCTGGCGCAACTATGCGGTGTCGCGCGAGCTCTACCAGACACGGCGCGTTCTGGCCAAAGCCCTCGGCCTGAAATGGGGCTCCTACCACCTGGCCCGTCCCGGCAACCCGATAGAACAGGCAAACCATTTCATCGATTATGCCGAGCCAACCAGTGACGAGTTGATGGCCATCGATATCGAGGACAATGATCCCGCCCGGTTCATGTCGCTGGCGGACGGCGAGATATTCGTCGCACAGATCAAACTGCGCACCGGCCGCTATCCCGTGCTCTACACCAATGGCACCACGGCCAAATATATTGCCGATCACCGGCTGGCACTGCCGATCCTGTCGCGCCTGCCGCTCTGGTATGCGCGATATGAGGCCGATATCGCCCCGCATTTTCCGAAAGGCAACTGGCAGGACTATGCGCTCTGGCAATTTGCCTCGCAGAACAATTGCAGCAAGACGCGCTGCCCCTACCGGCCCAATGGCACGAACCGCGACATCGATGTGAACATCGCCGATATGACGGTGGCGGAACTGAAACGCGCATGGCCGTTCGACACCCTCGTACCGGCGGTGCTGCCCGACGACATGCCGAAACCCGGCGAGCGGCCTGCCTTGCCCAGCGATATTCTGATGGCGTCGATGGAGCCGCCGCTTGTCGATTATAGCGGGTTGCGGCAGATACCGGACCTGCTCATCGCCGCTGCGAAAGGACTGGCTGCTACCGTGCAGGCCTCTATCGATGGCCTGGGCGACACACCGCAGGCGGTCGATACCATGGTGACGGCGTCCGTCATCCGTATTGCCAAATCACATGCAAGTGAAAAACTGACACTGGAAACGATCGGGAACAGCCTGCGAGCACCGATGGCAACATCCGATGACCACCCGGACAGCCGGATGATCGCCGGCTTGGTCGGTTTCTGCTTTGATGAAACCAGCACGGACGTGAGCCATCTGCCGGCTTATGCCATGCAGCGCTGATCTTCAGAGAGAAGCAGGCACGTGAGCGCATGCGCCTGCTTCAAAGCTCATCCACGTGTTTGCGCAATCTCAAGAAAAAACAACGTCATCCGGCGAGAGATCGGCAAGGGACACATGCTCGATCAGAATGCCGCTGGAATCGCCGTCAAAGCTGACATAGACGCCGTCAGCCGTGTCGTGCGACGCGGCGAGAAAACTGTCGAAATCGTGAATGCCGGTGCTGCCCGCGGTGAAATCGCGAAGATTGATAACGTCACCCTCCACCACATTGAAATCCGCGATGTGGTCGACACCGCCAAGGGTTTTGGCATCGAATATGAATGTATCCGCGCCCGCGCCACCGAAGAGATGGTCCGTGCCGGTACCGCCATCCAGGAAATCGTTGCCAGATCCGCCCTTGAGGATGTCGTCACCCGCGCCGCCCAGCAGCGTGTCATTGCCGTCGCCGCCATTCAGCGTATCGTTGCCGGCACCGCCATCGAGGTAATCATTGCCCCGGCCGCCGAAGAGAACATCCTTGCCATCACCGCCCCAGATGCTGTCATCGCCATTGCCGCCGTCGATGTAATCGTTGCCGGCATCGCCATGCATCTCATCATTGCCGCCGCCGCCGAACAGCGTGTCATTGCCATCACCGCCAAATATGCGGTCATTGCCGTCGCCGCCTTCGACGCGGTCGTCACCTGCGCCGGCGTTGACATCGATATGGGAAAAATTCGTCGCAATGATCTTGTCATTGCCAGCGCCTGTCGTCAGCTCAAGCCGCTCCAGGTCGATGAAATAGAGATGATTGGCCGGAACCGTCGCATCCCCGAAAAAGAGGTGGCCGCTGGAACCGTTGAACGTGACCGGTTCGGCAGAGTGGGAAAGATCGACCGCAAGGGTGTCGATACCCGCGCCGCCGCGCGCTGCGCCGCCAACGCCGTTGAACACCAGCCGGTCGTCTCCATCACCGCCTTCAAGCTGGTCAAAACCGCTCGAACTGGTCAGGATGTCGTTTCCAGCCCCGCCATAGAGAAAGTCATTGCCCGCGCCGCCGTCGAGAATATCATTGCCGCCAAGACCCCAGAGATTGTCGTTCTCATCTGTCCCGTGCAGAACGTCGCTTGTGCCACCACCCACTATTTTTGCCATCGAAATGATCTCCCAAAAAGCCTGTGATGGCGGAGTATATGTAAGGACATGTGACAAGCAAGTGTCGTTTTATGAAAACAAAAAACAATATGTATACCAGTTTTACTTGTAAAATATTTCAAATTTATAAGTAAAATTTACAATACCTTCGGGTCGACGCGCAGGCATGAATTTTTTCATCCGGACCTCCTGCCGCCTTCGCGGAAAATGTGTGCAAGGTCCGTTTCGCGCAACGGCCACATCCGGATTTTGACCAGAGGTGACCGGCATTTTCCCGGAGTTATCCACGCTAAAAACCGATATTAAGCATTTGTTCAGGTTAACAAGACATTCCGGAAATCGTGAGAATTGCAGCTGATCAAACGATGCTACCTTTGCGCGATCAGCCCCAATCCACAGTTTCACAATGAGATAATGACCCCACGCAGCGCCCGCGCCCAAAACCGTATCCTGATCATCATGGCCTGTTTCATCGGGATTTTCTGCATTATCAGCGGGCGGCTGGTCTTTTACGGCATGAAGGACGATCCGGTGGATTTCAACGGACCGACGGGCTCCATTCTGGCCTCGCGTCCGGACATTCTCGACCGCAATGGTGCGGTGCTGGCGACCGATATCAACACCGTCTCGCTCTATGCCGAACCGCGCAAGATCATCGATCCGGACGAGGCGTTCGAACTGCTTGCCACCGTCCTGCCCGATCTCAATTTCGAGCAAACCTACGCCCGCCTGAAGGGCAAGGCCGGCTTTGCCTGGCTCAAGCGCGGCCTGACGCCGAAGCACAAGAGCCAGATCATGGCACTGGGCATACCCGGGATCGGCTTTCGCACGGAGAAATCCCGCTTCTACCCCGGTGGCCCGACGGCGGCGCATATTCTCGGCCTGGTCAATGTCGACAATCAGGGTATTGCCGGCATGGAGAAATATATCGACTCGCAGGGTCTGTCCGACCTGCGCGATGTCGGCCTTGCCCATGCGCGCAAGCTCGCACCGGTGAAGCTCTCCATTGACCTCAGAGTCCAGCACGTGGTGCGCGACGTGCTGGTCAATGCGGTCGAACGCTACCGCGCCATTGCAGCGGGCGCCGTGGTGCTCGACGCCGATACCGGCGAAGTTCTGGCGATGGGTTCGGTGCCAGATTTTGATCCGAACAATCCGTTCAACGCGCTGGAGAAGGACCGGCTCAACCGCATGTCGGCCGGTGTCTACGAGATGGGCTCGACCATCAAGACCTTCACCACGGCCATGGCGCTCGATTCCGGCAAGGTGGATCTCAACAGCACCTTCGACGCCACCCGCCCCATCACCATCGGCCGCCAGACCATCCACGATTTCCACGGCAAACGCCGCGTGCTGACTTTGCCGGAAGTATTCCTGTTTTCCTCGAATATCGGTTCAGCCAAGGAAGCGGATGTGGTCGGCATCGAAGGGCATCGCGAATTCCTGGTCCGGCTTGGCCTGCTCGACCGGATCCAGACGGAATTGCCCGAGGTGGCGCGGCCGACAGAGCCGAAAGTCTGGAAGAAGGTTCACTCGATCACGATTTCCTTCGGTCATGGCATGGCCACCACGCCGCTGCAGACCGCAGTCGGTGCCGCAGCCCTGCTCAACGGCGGCATGCTGATCGCGCCGACATTCCTGCCGCGCGGCGTTGAAGAAGCGCGGACCATGGCCAAGCGGGTGGTCAGCAAGAAGACCAGCGATGATCTGCGCTATCTCTACCGGCTCAATGCCCAGAAGGGCACGGGCGGCTCCGCCAGCCGGACGCAAGTTCCCGGATATCGTGTGGGCGGCAAAACCGGAACCGCCGAAAAAGTCATCAACGGACGCTATTCCAAGGACGTGCGCTTCAACACCTTCATCGCCGCCTACCCCATCGAGAACCCGCGCTATGTCGTGCTGACAATCATCGATGAACCCAAGCCTGTCGACGGGCAGGTCGCCGCCGGCGCCGGCCTCAACGCAGCGCCGATGGCTGCAGAAATCATCCGGCGCTCGGCCAATATTCTCGGCGTGCTTCCGGTGTTCGAGACGGCAGAGGATTAGGCCGAGATGGCCTTGAACATGATGGTGGTGGCGTCGAGATGATCCTTGAACGGATCACGGCAGTAGTCCGGAATAATCCCGGCAATCTGATAACCCAGGCTGAGGTAAAGCGGTTCCGCGTTGTCGCCGGTCCGCGTGTCGAGGGTGATCAAACCCCGCCCCAACCGGTGCGCCGCGCTTTCCAGCGCGACCATCAACGCCTTGGCGATTCCCTGGCGGCGGAAATCTGGATGCACCATCACCTTGCGGATTTCGGCCCGGTGCGGCTGATTGGGCGGCGTATCGTAATCAAGCTGGCCGGTTCCCGCGATCTTTCCATCCTTACGGACCACGAGCAACAATCGTTTGCCTTGCCGGACCGCTGGAAGCACGCTCATCATCCAGAACGCCTCCCCGTCCGCTTGCGAGAACGGCAAGACAAAGCCGATGCTGGCACCGCCATGCACACAGGCATGCAGGAGCGCGCCGAGCGCCTGCACATGGGCCTCGATGTCATCGGCATCAAAAACAGCAGTATCGTTGGTCAATGGAGCCTCACAGCATGAAAAGCACATAGCGTGCACCGGAATGTTCGGATGTGGCAAAGGCGCTGGGCCCGAACAGCTGATAGCGCAGGCAGTCGCCGGGATTGAGAGCATGGGTCTGACCATCGACGGCCACCTCAAGCTGGCCTTCGATCAGCAGCAAATGATGTTCGAGACCCGGGCGTGGCGGGTTGTCATAGGAAATGCGGACACCGGGATCGAGTTCGCATTCCAGCATCTCGCCCGCCAGGGTTTGCGCCGGCGGCGATACGGAACGGCGCTTGAAGCCGACACTCGGATCAATCCACACGGCTTGCGCATCGCGGCTGATCAGCGGCGCGAACTCATCCTCGACCATATGCATCAGCCGCGACATCGTGAGGCCATAGGTGGAGCACAGCTTGCCGAGCACCTGGGCGGTGGGACTGACCTCGGCATTTTCGAGCCGGGACAGCGTCGCACGGCTCACCATGCTGCGGCGGGCAAGCTCATCCAGCGACCACTCGCGTTCCGCCCGCAATCCTTTGAGGCGCTTGGCGATGCGTTGATCCATAGCAGCGGTATCAATCGAGTTATTTTCCATATATGAGAAATTATCTCTATATGGAGATGAAGTCAATCGCATTTCGAAGATGTCTGCCGGATGTTGACGCCGCCTCACGGCCAAAACCGAATGCCGCTTCCGCCCGGACACTTTTTGTCTATAATTCCAGTTCCATTCCCTTGGGACCCACGTCCGGAGCCGCACATGCCATCCACCGAACTTTTGATCGCTTTTTTCATCACCACGGCGATCTTTGCCTATATTCCCGGTCCCGCCATGCTGTACGCGGCGGCGCAAACCATTGCGCGCGGCCGCTGGTCCGGGCTGATGGCGGCATTCGGCATTCATCTCGGCGGCTATGTGCATGTGTTTGCTGCGGCGGCCGGATTGTCGGTGCTGTTCCATGCCGTGCCGATGCTCTATCTCGCGGTCAAGTTCTGCGGCGCGGCCTATCTGGTCTGGCTCGGCATTTCGCTGTTTCGTGCCAAGGTCAATGGCGACGTCACCATGCCGGGCGTGGAGCAGAAATCCGCCCGCCGGGCCTTTCTTGAAAGCATCAGCGTCGAGGTTCTCAACCCGAAGACGGCGATTTTCTTCATGGCGTTCCTGCCGCAGTTCATCGACACTTCGGCGGCGTTTCCGGTCTGGCTGCAGTTCGTGCTGCTCGGAACCATGGTCAATCTGATGTTCTCTTCCGCCGACCTGGCCTGCGTGATCCTGGCGGGAGCCGTGGTCACGCGCCTGAAGCGCTCAAGCCATGCCCAGCGGCTGATGCAGCGCGCCGGCGGAACGATCCTGGTGGGGCTCGGTGTGCATCTCGCTCTGCAGAAGAGCTGATTTAGCCTCGTCCGTCCGGATAGACCGCCGGTCCCTTGATCTCGATCTTGTTGCCGAAGGGATCGCGGATGTAAAACAAGTGCCCCATACCGCGGGCGCCGCCATGCATCGCCTCCCGCTCGATCTCGACCCCATGGGCATCGAGATGGGCGCGCAGCGCATCATGATCGAACGGCCCGGTTGCGATGCAGACATGATCGACGTTGCGCCCGCCCGACACCGGCGGAACAGCACTGGCGGCGCCGGGGTGGGTAATGTCCCACAGGACGATCAGCGCCGACCCGCACCAGACCTGCTCCATCCCGAGCGCCGGATAGATATAGCCAGGCCGGCAGCCGAGAACCTCGTAGTAGAATTTCAGCGCGGACGGCATGTCATCGACGAGAAAGACCACATGATCGATGCCCACCAGAGAAAACGGAACACTCGCTGCCTGCATGGATGTCTCCTCGGGTTCTGATATCCTGCGTGTGAACCGCATCCCGTAAAACAAAATCCGGAACGCCCCTGCCAGGGCGCTCCGGAACTGTAATACTCAAAGGACCTGTTCAGCGGCCGTCGGGGGTTTTTGTACCGCCCCATTTGTCCTTCACGGCGTCAAAATGCTCTTCCGGCTTGTATTCGGCAACCTGCAGGCCAACCTGCTTTGCCGTCAGGCGGCCCATGGCGGAAAGAACCTGATAGCTGCTGACGACGCTGTCATGCTCTGCCTGCACCAGCGCGAGCTGACCCGTGATAACATCGGCCTGAGCATTCAAGACGTCGAGGGTTGTGCGCTGACCGACCTTGCGCTCCTCGATCACGCCATTGAGCGCAAGCTGGGCTGCGGCCACAACGCTCCTCTGCGCCACAATGGAGGCTCTGGCGGCATCCAGTCTTGACCACGCGGCGGCAACGGCCTGACGGACGCTGTCTTTCGACACATCCACCTCGATGCGCCGCTGGCCGAGATTTTCCTTCGACTGGCGCACTGTTGCCGCTGTTCGACCGGCCCCATAGATCGGAATCGTCACGTTCAGTTTGGCCGATGCCGCGGAATTGTTGGGTGAGGTCGCCGATCCGCCCTGGAAAAAATCCGTCCGGCTGAGCGTTCCCGTGGCGCCGGCCTGCGGCAGCAGTACACCCTCGTTCACCTTGACCTGATACCCGGCAACATCGGTGTTGAGTTTCGCAGCCCCGATCAGCGGATGATTGGCATCGGCGATGGAATAGGCCTGATTAAGCGATTTAGGCAAGGATTTGGCGGTTGCCGCCGCAGTCAGAGACCCTGGAGTGGCCCCGACGGTCTGGACGTAGGTGGCTTCGGCAATCTTCACATTGGCACGGGCGGTATTGCGGTCGTTGACCGCTGTCGCCTGCGATGCTTCTGCCTGGGCAACATCGGTGCGGGTGCCCTCGCCCACATCGAACCGTGCACGGTTGGAGCGCACCTGCTCGTTGAGGAATGCCAGGTTCTTTTCGCGCAGGGCAACAATCTGGCGGTTGAGGTAGACATCCATATAGGCCTGCACGGTCGTCGCCAGAATGGTCTGCTCACTGCCGCGCAAGTTTTCGCGGGCCGCAAGCACGCCGGTCTCTGCCGCCGCAACGTTGTTCCTGGTCTGGAAACCGTCGAACAGCATCTGGTCAACCTCAACACCTTCGGTGGAGGAGCTTTTTGTTCCTGCCCTTTGGCCATCAATTTTGCTGCGCTCGGTATTGACCGAGACCTGGCCGGTCACGCGCGGGCGGTAACCGGATTTGGCAATCGCCACGTTCTCGTCCGTCACCCGGACGCCGGCGCGGTTCGCATTCAGCGTCGAATTGTTCTGATAGGCCTTCGACATCGCACCGAAAATCGTTTCGGCCATGGAAGGCGTTGCTGTCAGAACCGAAGTCATCAGCAGGATCGCAGTGAGGCTTCGCTTGGCTGTTATGGACACGGTGAATTTCTCCGACAGTTTGAACAGAGGACTCGGCTCAGCGAACCGCTCGTTCCGATTTGCATGAGACATTGCGCTACGAACCGCCGATGTCAATGTTGAAAACCGGATGAGCGGCGTTTTTACTATACCTCACCCTTCTCGCGGGCGATAGCGCGCCAGCCGATATCACGCCGGTAAAAGCCTTCCGGCCAGTCGATCCGGGCAATCGCAGCATAGGCGGCATCCTGCGCCTGCTGCACCGTTTTGCCGCTCGCTGTGACATTAAGCACACGCCCGCCATTGGCGACAAGCGCGCCGTCTTTCTCGGCGGTGCCCGCGTGGAATATTCTTACCGTGTCCGACTGCGCCGCATCGGCACCCCGGATCACGCTGCCCTTCTGCGGAGATGCGGGATAGCCCTTTGCGGCCATGACGACCGTCAGCGCCGGATCGTCGTTCCAGCGCACCGACATCTGGTCCAGTGCGCCATCGGCGGCTGCCTTCAACAACAGGAGCACATCGTCCTTCAGCCGCAGCATCAGCACCTGTGTTTCCGGGTCACCGAAGCGGGTGTTGTATTCGATCAGCTTCGGGCCGTCCCCGGTGATCATCAGGCCGGCAAACAGCACGCCGCTGAACGGCGCACCGATTTCCGCCATGCCGCGCATGGTCGGCTCGATCAGTTCACGCATGGTGCGGTCAATGATCGCCTGTGTCATGACCGGTGCGGGCGAATAGGCACCCATGCCGCCGGTATTGGCACCGGTATCGCCGTCGCCGACGCGCTTGTGATCCTGTGCCGTGCCGAAAGGAAGGGCTGTCTTGCCATCGCAGAGGCAGAAGAAGCTGGCTTCCTCGCCATCGAGAAATTCTTCCACCACCACTTCGGCGCCGGCGCCACCAAAGGCACCGTCAAAGCAGGCGTCCACCGCGTCAAGGGCTTCCTGCACGGTCATGGCCACCACGACACCCTTGCCCGCCGCCAAACCGTCCGCCTTCACCACGATGGGCGCGCCCTGCTTTTCCACATAGGCCCGGGCGGCTGCGGCATCGCTGAAGCGGCCATAGGCGCCGGTCGGAATGTTGAAGCGGGCGCAGAGATCCTTGGTGAAGCCCTTTGAGCCTTCCAGCTGCGCAGCCGCCTTGGACGGGCCGAATACGGAAATGCCTGCGGCGCGCAGATCGTCGGCGATACCGGCAACCAATGGTGCTTCCGGGCCGACGACGACGAAATCAACCGCTTTTTCCCTGCAGAATGCAACGATGGCGGCGTGATCGGCCGGATCGAGTGCCACGCATTCGGCCTCATGCGCAATGCCGGGATTGCCGGGAGCGCAGTAGAGCTTTGTCAGCACGGGAGACGCCGCGATCTTCCAGGCCAGAGCGTGTTCGCGGCCACCGGAACCAATAAGCAAGACGTTCATCGTTTTCTGCTCCGTGCATGAAGGGGTTGCTGTGTCGGTATGGCCTCGGGCGCGAAGGGTCAAGCGCGCAATCACAGATTTGCCCTGAATTCAGGCGTAATTTACTTGACTGGCGCAGCGCCCGCTGCAAGGTCACGCCATGACACCGGAAAAAGACATCATACAGTCAAGCCAAGGCCGGGGCCGCGTTTTCGACGCGCCGTCGGGACATTGGGTTTATCGCGCACTGCCAGCCTGGCTCTGGCCCTACGCGCAGCTGGCGCGCTGGGACCGCCCCATCGGCTGGTGGCTCCTGCTTTGGCCCTGCTGGTGGTCCGTCGCCCTGGCGGCAAGTGCCGGCGCCAAGGTCGGCGATTCCGTCTGGTCGATCATTCCTTCCCCCTGGCACCTCGCCCTGTTCCTGATCGGTGCGGTCGCCATGCGCGGCGCGGGCTGCACCTATAATGATCTGGCCGACGAGGACATCGACAATCAGGTGGCGCGTACCCGTTCGCGTCCGCTGCCTTCGGGCCAGGTGACGCGCAAACAGGCCAAAATATTCATAGTGCTGCAAGCGCTTGTGGGGCTGTTGGTGGTCATCCAGTTCAACCTCTTCACCATTCTTCTCTCCATCGCCTCGCTGGTGATCGTTGCGATCTATCCGTTCATGAAGCGCATCACCAACTGGCCGCAGCTTGTGCTCGGGCTCGCCTTCTCCTGGGGTGCCCTTGTCGGCTGGTCCGCGCATTTCGGGGCACCAGCGACGCTGAAAGACTTTCTCCCGCCGCTGCTGCTTTATGCCGGCTCGATCCTCTGGGTGATCGGCTATGACACGATCTACGCCCATCAGGACAAGGAGGACGATGCCCTCGTCGGCGTGGGTTCGACCGCGCGGCTGTTCGGCAGCCGCACCCGCGAAGCGCTGATGGTGCTCTATGGCGGTGCGCTGGTGCTGTTCCTCGGAGCCTTTGCCATGGCGGAAGTGCCCATGCCCGCTGTTGCCGGTCTTCTGGCGGCAGGAGCACATATGTACCGCCAGATCATGGTGCTCGACATCGACGATCCCGCACAATGCCTGCGCCTCTTCCACTCCAACAAAGTTGTCGGCTGGCTGATTTTTGCCGGGCTGGTACTCGGCGCGCTGTGGACGGTGGTCAAACCGTTCTTTTAGCTTGAACTGATCGCACTCAAGCCTTCAACCAATCGGTCAAGCTCAGCCTCGGTCGTGTAGAGCGCTGGCGAAACCCGCAGGCATTGGCCTTTGGCCACCCCGGTGCGTCGTACAGTCAGGACGCGATGCTTGTCGCGCAGTGCCGTCATCAAGACGTTGTTATCGTCCTTGCTGATCTTGCCCTTGATGCGGAACGACGTGATGCCGGCATGCATGGTGTCGTCGTCGGGCGTGAGGATTTCGACAGTTTCGATCGCCCGCGCCTGTTTCACCCAATAGTTGCGAAGATAGGTCAGGCGTGCCTGTTTGCGCTTCGAGCTGATCATCTCGTGCAGGTCAAGCGCGGCAGGCACGCTCAAGGTCGCGGCGAAGTTGGTCGTGCCGGTATGAACACGTGAGCGGATATCGTCCTTCGACCAGTCTTCATCGGCCAGATCGCGGTCGATATCGGCCAGCCTTTCCTTGCGAATGTACAGGAAGCCCATGCCAACCGGTGCGCCGATCCATTTATGCAGGTTGAAGCCGACGAAATCCGCGCCGAGATCGGTTACCTTGAAATCCATCTGCCCCCAGGAATGGGCCGCGTCGACCACCACATCCACACCGCGGGCACGGGCCATGTCGGCAATCTCGCGAATGGGCATGACAAGCCCGGTGCGATGGGACAGATGGGTCAAAAGCAGCAGCTTTGCCTTGGGGGTCGCCTCCAGCACGGTGCGATAGGCATCCAGCACGGCTTCCCGCGTCGCCGGCTCCGGAATGGCGAAGGTCTTGACCTCGACACCCCTGCGGCCCGCCAGCGCATTCATGGCATACTGCATGGAATCATAATCGAGATCGGAATAGATCACCGCATCGCCCGGCTGCAGCTTGTTGTAACCGGTGATCAGCTTTTGCAGGGCTTCGGTGGCGCCGCGCGTCAGGGCGACTTCCTCCGGCGCTGCACCAACCGCCCCGGCAACCCGGTTGCGCACATCCTCGGCGTCCTTGCCAAAGGCATTGCGGGCATAGACCGTATTCTGCCGGTTTACGCGCTGCGTATTTTCCAGATAGGCCTGCAGCACAGGGCGGGCCATGATGCCCCAATAGCCATTCTCGAGATTGGCGATCGAGCGCTCCACATCGTAGAGATCGCTCACGGCGGCCCAATAGGCGCGGTCCGTGGCAATGGCCGTGTCATTGGCGGCAGGAAGCACCGCTGTTTCCATGGCTGATGCCTTGACGATTGTTGCGGCGAGCGCGGTTGCCGCGCTGCCCATCAGAAAATGACGACGTTCTATACCTGGCATCGGACCGATCCTTCACGCGCTGTGTTCCATCTGGTTCCTGATTAGGACTCCAATGTCACAGCTGCATGAAGGAATTGACGGTGAAGCCGATTGTTCAGCGGTTGCCGGAGGTGATGATTTCCTCACCGCCGACGACGAGACGCAGTCCGAGATTGCCCATCTTGCGGCGGGCCAGAAAACGCGGACGGCGGCGGCGCGGTTCACGGCCCTGGCGGCGTTCCACGGGTTCGCCCACGGCAACCGGTCCGATGCTCTGCTCGAGCTGGCGGGCTTCGCCGTCTTCCTCGACCAGCATCATCGGCAGCTTGAACAGATTGGACCAGGCGCGCCAGTCCGCGGCGATGTCATTGAGATCGTGGGCGACCAGCAACGGCACCGAAAGATGCGGATCGCTGTGCATCAGTTCGAGCGTCACGGTGATGTCGCCGAGCTCGTCCTCGGCGGCACGGGCCGTCACGCCCTGAAAGGCGCAGACCGGCAGGGCCAGCGACACCGGCAGGTTGCTGTTCGGCAGTACGCGCTTGACCACCGCGCCGCGCTCATGCAGCGAGAAGGTAATGTCGCCCCGGTCATCGCGCGTGGCGTAGGTGACGGTCTGTGGCAGGTGGAATGGGTCGAGCCGGAATTCCTGGCCTGCCCAAACCGGCTTTGCTCCGGCTTTTTTCATGTGACGCCTTCTGTCGATCCTGAGAGCCGGTTTTCCGGTCTTCTCTTTTGTATTTCCCTGTAGAAGCGGACCAATTTTTTCTGGTCTCGTATGGGGAAACAATAGGCGCCAATCCCCCCGCTTCGGCTTAACGAACGCGGTTAACCATTTCTCATCGCGGGGAATGGTTATCGAAATTCGACCATCGGTAAGGTTTCAAAAAGAGAGATAAACAAAAGACTGACGGGGAAGCTCGACTTGCATCGAAACACTTCCCCGCCATCGATAAAGCCATGAAACAGCGCGCTCAGATCACCTTGCCGGGATTCATGATGCCGGCCGGATCGAAGGAAGCCTTGATCCGGCGCATCAGATCGAGCGCCACCGGCGACTTGGTTTCCGACAATTCCTTGCGCTTCAACTGGCCGATGCCGTGCTCGGCGGAGATCGATCCCTTGTAGGCGCGGACGATCCCGTGCACGCGGGCATTCACCTCGCCCCAGCGTGCAAGGAACGCTTCCTTGTCGGCACCGATGGGCTGGGTGATGTTATAATGCAGATTGCCGTCGCCCATGTGACCGAAGGACACGATGCGCGCACCGGGTATCATCGCGAGCACGGCCGCATCGGCTTCGGCAATAAATTCCGGGATGCGCGCCACGGGCACCGAAATGTCGTGTTTGATCGAGCCGCCCTCGGGCTTTTGCGCCATCGACATGGCTTCGCGCATATGCCAGAAGGATTTTTCCTGGGCGGTGCTGTCGGCAATCGTGGCGTCTTCCACCAGTCCCGCCTCAAAAGCCTCCGTCAGAATGGCCTCGATGGTCTCGCGCGCATCTTCAGCCGAGCGCGACGAGGAAATATCGATCAGCACATACCAGTTGTGCACGCCCTGCAGCGGATCGCGCACACCTTCCGTATGCGCCACCGAAAACTCGACACCGATGCGCGGCATCAGTTCGAAGCCGGTGAGTGCAGCGCCCGCATGGCTCTGCGCCAGCCCCAGAAGTTTCAGGGCGTCTTCGGGGCTGTTCAGCCCGGCATAGGCGACACCCTTGCCCTTGGGCAGCGGGAAGAGCTTCATGACAGCGGCGGTAATGACGCCAAGCGTGCCTTCCGCGCCGACAAACAGATCCTTCAGGTCGTAGCCGGTGTTGTCTTTCTTGACGTAGCGCAGATCGTTGAGAATCTCGCCGGTCGGCAGCACGACCTCGACGCCAAGACAGAGCTCGCGCGTATTGCCGTAGGCCAGCACCGCCGTACCGCCCGCATTGGAGGAGAGATTGCCGCCGATCTGGCAGGAGCCTTCCGAGCCCAGCGAAAGCGGAAACAGACGGCCGGCTTTCTCGGCTGCTTCCTGCAATTTCTGCAGGACGACACCAGCCTCGACAATGATAAGATTGCCGGCCGGCTCGACCGAGCGGATCTTGTTGAGACGCGACAGTGACAGGATGACCTGCTGGCCCGTTTCATCGGGCATCTGACCGCCAACAAGACCGGTGTTACCGCCCTGCGGCACGATGGCCGTACCGGTTTCAGTCGCCAGTTTGAGGATTGCCGAAACCTCATCGACGGTGGACGGCCGCAAAACCAGTCCCGTCTTGCCGCCGAATTTTTCCCGTGGCTCGATCAGGTAGGGTTCGATGTCCTGCGCGTCATGCAAGGCGTTTTTCTCACCCACGATGGCAGTAAAACGGGCAACAAGGTCTGGCGTCAGGGTCATTTGATCTGTTCCAACTCTTCTATGGGAGGCACGCGCGGCGCGGCAGCGCGGACAAGGCGATCATTGATGGCTTCGCCCAGTCCGGTGAAGGGGATCGGCTCGACAGCAATGACGGCACCGCCGAGACGGTCGAGACGCTTCATGTAATCGAAAAGATTGGTGGCGGCCTCCCGCAGATTGCCCGTCTCGCTGAGATTGAGGCGCGCGCTCGCCCTATGGGCATCCGCAGCGCGGTCCGGACCGAAGGCTAGCAGTGCCTCGCCATCCCGCACCTCGTGCACATTGAGGCGGACACCGGCGGCAGGAGCGTAATGCGAGGCCATCATGCCGGGCGCCTCGATCGCGGCACGCTGGTCCATGCGCCGCAGCGATTGACCAATGAGAGCTTCGATATCCTCGGCGGCAAGCCCGCCGGGCCGCAGCAACAGAACCGCGTCGCCGTCCACCTTGACGATGGTCGATTCCAATCCGACCTCGGACGGTCCGGCATCGAGGATCAGGGCAATCTTGCTGCCGAGATCATCGGCGACTGCCTGGGCATTGGTGCCGCTGATCCTGCCGGATGTGTTGGCGCTGGGGGCAGCCAGCGGATGACCGAGCGCTGCGATGATCTTTCCGGCGACACCGCGCGGCATGCGCAGTGCCACCGTATCGAGACCGGCGGCCACCAGGGGATGAATATGGGTGTCGGGCCGCAACGGCAGGACCAGTGTCAGGGGACCGGGCCAGAACGCATCCATCAGTTTGCGAGACAACGGATCGATCACCGCATAGCGTTCCGCCATGGCGATATCCGAAACGTGGCAGATCAGCGGATTGAAATGCGGCCTGCCCTTCGCTTCGAAGATACCGGCAACGGCATCGCCATTGGTGGCGTCAGCCGCCAGGCCATAGACCGTCTCGGTCGGAATGGCGACAAGCTGGCCTGCAGCCAGCGTCTGGGCCGCCTTCAGAATTGCCTGTTCATCTGGTGCTATTGTCTCGGCCAAGGGCGCTTCTCCGATCGTGCGCATTGCCTACACGATGGGCAGGGCTCGCCGCAAGCCTGCGCTGATGAACTCACCGTATGAGGTGATGCGTAAAATTGAATCCACCCGTGGTAAAAATTAGCAAGGTTTGGCTGATAGAGATGGGCGGTCAACGAGGATAGAGCCACATGTTCCGCCATCTGCTTGCCATCATAGCTGCTGCCCTTATCGCACCGGCCATTGCGCACGCCGGAGAATCCATCAAGCTCAAGGGCCCGTCGGCACGGCCAAACTCGGTCACCTTTGTCGGCTATGACAGTTTCGATGCCAATGGCAATCCTGTCTGCACGCCCTGCATCGAGCAGCGCGCGGCGGAAGCCGCCAAGCTTCAGGCCTATCTGGAACGCCGCGAACGCTCACGCCAATACATGGCCCGCCTTCAGGGCAACGGCCCCAAACCGGACTCTTTTATCGCCACCGCCAATGCAGCGACACTGCCGGCAGCACACGCAGCACCGGTCGCGCAAACCACGGCGACGCCGGCACCAGCGGCACCCGCCGCCGCCAGCGGATTGCTGGCAGTCGAAGCGACGCCGCTGCGCGCCAGCATGCAATAAGCCAGCGCAAGGCAACCGGACAAGCGCGAGGTTTTCGCGCCTGCCCGTTGATTATCCAGCAATTTTCGAGAAATCAGCGACCGTGTTCGTGGCTGTGCGGATACGGGCAAGCAGCGCCAGGCGATTGGCTCGAACGGCCGGATTCTCGTCATTAACCAGCACATCTTCAAAAAATGAATCAACCGGTTCACGCAAAGCACTCAGTGCAATCATGGCGCCGGAAAAATCCTGTTTTTGAATCGCTTGCGCCGCGTCCTTCTCAGCCTGATTCATCGCGGCAAAGAGCGTCTTTTCCGCATCGAGGGCAAGCAGCGCCGGGTCAACCGTATCGGCGACAACCGTACCCTTCTTCTCCTCGGCGCTCAGAATATTGGCCGCGCGCTTGGTGCCGGCCAGAAGGTTCTTGCCCTCTTCCGAGTTGAGATAGACCACCAGCGCTTCAACGCGGCGAGCGATCAGCAGAAGATTATCGGCGCCGTCGGTCAGCACCGCATCGATCAGATCATGCCGTGCGCCGAGTTCGCGCAGATGCACTTTCAGGCGATCATGGAAGAACGCCAGAAGGTCAAGCAGAACCGGCTGCGCATGCTCGGCCACCTCGCCGCGCAAGCGCTTTTCAAAACCGGAAATGGCGTTGGTGACATCTTCCTCACCATCGACATCGCCAGAATTCTGGGCGGCCTGCTGCGCTTCGTAGCGCTCGACATGCTTTTCGACGGCGTCTTCGCGCAGTTGCGCAAAGGCGGCCTGGAAGAGCGGCAGAAGCGCGATCTGCCAGTCGCTTGAAAGCAACAGGCGGATGACGCCAAGCGCCGCACGGCGCAGGGCATAGGGGTCTTTCGAGCCTGTCGGCTTTTCGTCGATGGCCCAGAAACCGACCAGCGTATCGAGCTTGTCAGCAAGCGCGACAGCCACGGAAACCGCATCGCTCGGCACAAAGTCGGATGGTCCTTGCGGCTTGTAATGTTCTTCAATCGCGGCTGCGACCGATGGATGTTCATTCTGCAGCAGCGCATATTTGCGGCCCATGCCACCCTGCAGTTCCGGGAACTCGCCGACGATTTCCGTCGTAAGGTCGGCCTTGGCCAGTGCGGCCGCGCGGGCGGCCAGTACCGGGTCGGCCCCGACCAGCGGCGCGATATCGCGTGCCAGCGCCTTGATCCGCGTGACGCGTTCGCCCTGGGTGCCGAGCTTGGCGTGGAAGGTTACATTCAGGGCATCGAGCCGCGCCATGCGCTGATCGAGCGGCTTCTTCAGATCGAGATCGAAGCGGATGGCGGCAGCCGCGAGCTTTTCCATATCGGGCAGATCGTGCTGGTCGGTCGTCCAGAAGTAGAGCGCGTCGGAAAGACGGGCACGGACGACCTTGCCATTGCCGTAGGCGATCTCCTTGCCGCCATCGCTGGCCACGATGTTGGAAACCAGGATGAACTTGTTGGAGAGCTTGTCCGTCTCGCCGGCTTTGCGCGTGACAAAGCACTTCTGGTTCGTCTTGATGGTGAGACGGATGACCTCCGGCGGGATGGCGAGGAAATTGTCCTCGAATTCGCCCATCAGCACGACGGGCCATTCGACGAGACCCGACACCTCTTCCAGCAGGCCCTCGTCCTCAACCAGTTCAAGGCCCGACGCAAAGGCTATATTCTGCGCATCCGCCAGAATGATCTCCTTGCGGCGATCCGCATCGAGCACGACCTTGGCCTTTTCCAGCTTGGCGACATAATCGTCAAAGCGGCGAACGGTGATCGGCTGGCCGTTGCTCAGGAACCGGTGCCCATAGGTGATATTGCCGGAACGCAGGCCACTCACCTCGAAATCGACGACAACCGGTTCTTCGGTCTCACCGCCGAACATGCAGACGATCGACTGAAGCGGACGCACCCAGCGCAGGCTGCCAGCCTTTGCCGAGGCTGCCCCCCAGCGCATGGATTTCGGCCATGGAAATTCGCGGATGATTTTTGGCAGGAGTTCCGCGATGATTTCTTCGGCGGGCCGGCCCGGCTTTGTCAGATGGGCGACGTAGAAATCACCCTTCTTCGGGTCGGTGTGCACGTGGGCCTGTGCAATATCCGTCAGGCCGGCGGAACGCAGAAAGCCTGCGATGGCCGCCTCCGGCGCGCTGACGCTTGGCCCCTTGCGATCCTCATGCGCGTCTTTCGACCGTGCGGTCAGGCCGCGGATATCCAGCGTGAGGCGGCGCGGCGTCCAGTGGTCACCAGCCGCTTCATAGGTGAGGCCAGCCTCGACCAGACCATCGGTGACGAGCTTTTTCAGATCGCCGGCCGCCTTGCGCTGCATGCGGGCGGGAATTTCTTCCGAGCGAAGTTCGAGCAAAAGATCGGGCATTATACGGACTCACTCTTGAAATTAACGCCGCCGGCTTCGGTCAAAAGGAACGCCTCGCCGCACTGCCGGGCGAGATTGCGGACCCGCAGGATATAGCTCTGCCGCTCCGTCACCGAGATCACACCGCGCGCATCGAGCAGGTTGAACGCATGCGAAGCCTTGATGCACTGGTCGTAGGCCGGAAGGACCATCCGGTGCATCGGGCTGTTGTCGCCGTCCTTGGGTGCGCCCGCGCGCAGAAGCGCTGCGCACTCGGCTTCCGCATCCTCGAAATGCCGCAGCAGGACCGACGTGTTGGCATGTTCGAAATTGTGCCGCGAATATTCCTGCTCCGCTTGCAGGAACACATCGCCATAGGTGACCTTTTCATCGCCCTCGAGGCCATTGAAATTCAGGTCGTAGATGCTGTCGACGCCCTGGATATACATGGCGAGCCGCTCCAGACCATAGGTCAGCTCACCCGAAACGGGCGCGCATTCAATGCCGCAGACCTGCTGGAAATAGGTGAACTGCGACACTTCCATGCCATCGCACCAGCATTCCCAGCCCAGACCCCAGGCGCCGAGCGTCGGGCTTTCCCAGTCATCTTCAACGAAACGCACATCATGCAGCAGCGGATCAAGGCCGATGGCCGCCAGCGAGCCGAGGTAAAGCTCCTGCAGGTTGGCAGGCGATGGCTTCATGATCACCTGATACTGGTAATAGTGCTGCAGGCGGTTGGGGTTCTCGCCGTAACGGCCATCCTTGGGGCGGCGCGATGGCTGGACATAGGCTGCCTTCCACGGCTTGGGACCGAGCGAACGCAATGTTGTGGCCGGGTGAAACGTACCCGCGCCGACTTCCATGTCATAGGGCTGCAGGATGACACATCCATGCTGGGCCCAGTAATTATGAAGCGTCAGGATGAGACCCTGGAACGAACGGGTCGGGTGCATATGATCGGGCAATGGGACGGTCACCGGTCAGGCCTTTTTGACGAACGGAAATGGAGTGCCCGTCCTAAGGCGTGCCGTCTGGCCGGTCAAGAGAAAGGACGCCATGACAATGGCTTTCCCAGGCACCCGCAGCGGAAATCATGGCAAGGGTGCCGGGAACAGCACCCGTGTTTCCCATGATGATCAGCCCTTGTTGTCCGGAGCCGGGACAGGAGCCGGTTGCGGCGCTGGAGGTTCCGGTGCTTTCGGGGCATCGCCGCCATTCTTGGCAACGCCCGGTTCCTTTGCATCGGGAAGGCCGTTCTTCAGCTTTTCCTCGATCTTGACCAGATCTTCCGGCTCAGGCTTGGAATCACGGGCGTGGGCCCATTGGAAAGTCGCTTCCAGCTTGCGCCCTGCACGCCAATAGGCATCACCCAGATGATCATTGATGGTTGCATCTTCGGGACGCAGCTTCACCGCCTGCTCCAGCTGGATGACAGCATCGGCATAATTGCCCATCCGGTAATAGGCCCAGCCGAGCGAGTCGACGATATAACCATCCTGCGGGCGCGAGGCGACGGCCTTCTTGATCAGGTCCAGCCCCTGCTCCAGCTTGATATTCATGTCGATCCAGGAATAGCCGAGGTAATTCTGCACCTGCGGCTGATCCGGATAGAGTTCAAGCGCCTTGGTGAAATTCGGCTCTGCCTTGTCCCACTGCTTCAGCCGCTCATAGGCAATGCCACGCTGGTAGAAAATCATCCAGTCGTTGCGTTCGGGCTTTTCGATCGCTGCAACAGCCTTGTCATAGGTTTCAGCGGCTTTGGCGTAGTTCTTGTCCTGCGCATAGATGCTGCCGATGGCAAGGTAGGTGCGGATATCCTTCGGATCGGCCGCCAGAAGTCCGTTCAAATGCGTGATCGCCTCGTCATGGCGCTTCAAGATGGCAAGATTGATGGCAATCTGCATTTCCGCATCGCGGTTATAGGCGGAATCGGCAGGAATGCGCGTGAAGTATTCGACGGCCTTTTCCGGCTGCTCCAGCTTGGCACTGATGTCACCGATCTGGAAAAGGGTTGCATCGTGATCGGGGCGCAGCGGTAGCGACATCTGCAGATAGAGTTTGGAAAAAGCTTCCGCTCCGCTGCGGTTGATCGCGGTTGCCAAGGTATAGAGCACTTCTGCCGCGCCCTGCTGCGGGGTCTCCACGAGCGGTTTGACGGCCTTGCCGGACGAAAGCTGCTTGCCGAATTCGACCAGAACCATGCGGCCGGACAGCACTTCCGATGCGTCCTTGATCAGCGTTTCCGCGCCGGCTTTGTCACCGTTGCGCATCTTGAACGAGGCATAGGCCTCGATCAGTCTTTCATAGGTATCGGGCGCCGCAGCCAGGCTCGGGCGGTCCTCAAGAGCACTCTGATAGAACGCTGCCGCCTTGTCTTTCTGTCCAGCCATGTCGGCGATGAGCGCCGAATTGTAGATCTTGAACAGGGCAAAACCGTCCGGGCCCTTCAGCTTGCTGATCATGGCCAGCGCTTCATTGGGCTTGCCCGCCCCGGCCTTGGCCCAGGCCGAAATCAGACCGGTGATCATTCTGTCGAGATCCGACTGGAGCGACAGCATCATCAGGGTATCCACCTTCTGGTACTGCTTCTTGTTCAGGGCATCGATGCCGAGCGCCAGGCGCGAGAAGCGTTCGATCTCCGGAACCGATTTCAGTTCCTGCGCAATCGGCAATGCCTCCTTGAACTGACCGTCGGTCAGGAGAACCAGCAGGAGGCTCTGGCGCAGTTCCTTGTTTTTCGGATCATAGGCAAGAGCCTGCCGGTAGAAGGAAATGGCGCTGTCGAAATCATTGCTGCGTTCAGCGGTGCGGGCAGAGAGGAAGGCGCCGGACAATGATCCCGCAGCAGTTACCAGATCCTTGCCGGTCGCCGCCGGTGCGGAAATGACACTGATGGTCAAGGCAGCGAGTGTTGCGCCCATCACGGAGCCAAGCAATTTACTGCGCTGCATATACAAAATCCCTCTTCATTGTCGTCATCATGAAATGATCGCCCGAATCCTCAGGAAAAGCATGGCCTTTTTACGGTCTACTCTCAAGTTTCATCGAAAGAATAAAGGCAATTGCCTGCCAGAGGCCATGGCAGGCGTTCGATCCACAACGGATCAGTTCACCCGACTGATGCAAAAGTCGATGACTTCCAGAAGGGCATCCTTCTGCGGCGACTGATCGAGCGGGGCCAATGCATCGCGGGCAATCCCGCCAAAATGCCGGGCGCGCTGGATCGTATCGCTAAGGGCACCATAGCGGGTCATCAAGCCCTTGGCCTTTTCCAGCGCCTTGTCGTCGTTGACACCGTTCTCCAGCGCTTCCTTCCAGAACAGGCGCTCTTCCGCCGTGCCGCGTCGATAGGTCAGAACCACGGGAAGGGTAATCTTGCCTTCGCGGAAATCATCGCCGGTGTTCTTGCCGAGGTCCTTGGCATTGCCGCCGTAATCCAGCGCATCGTCCACCAGCTGGAATGCGAGGCCGAGATTGAGGCCGTAGGAGCGCAGTGCCTGGCGATCCGTGCGCGAGGAGGATGCAATGATCGGCCCCACTTCCGCCGCAGCGGAAAACAGCGCGGCTGTCTTGGCCTTGATCACCGCCAGATACTCATCTTCGGTTGTCTCAAGATTTTTTGCCGCCGCAAGCTGCATGACTTCGCCTTCGGCAATGACCGAAGCCGACGTTGCCAGCACATCGAGCGCTTCGAGCGAGCCGACATCCACCATCATCTTGAACGCCTGGCCGAGCAGGAAATCACCAACGAGAACGCTGGCCTGATTGCCCCAGATCATACGCGCCGTGCTCTTGCCCCGGCGCAGGTCGCTCTCGTCAACCACGTCGTCGTGCAGAAGCGTTGCCGTGTGCATGAACTCGACGCTGGTGGCGAGCTTGACGTGGCCATCGCCCTGGTAACCGAACATGCGGGCAGCCGCGAGCGTGATCATCGGGCGCAGGCGTTTGCCGCCGGACGAGATCAAATGGTTCGCCACTTCGGGAATCATCTCGACGTCCGAACCTGCTTTCGACAGGATCAGTTCGTTGACACGGGCCATGTCGGCCTTGGTAAGATCAATCAGCGGCTGCACCGATCCCGTGCTGCTCTTCTTATCGTCCAGACTGACAACAACGCCCAAAACGAAACTCCTAAACTTCTCGCATAATGCGGCGACACCTTATTTTGACAGGCTATAACCCGCAAGCGGCGAATTGGCGCGCAAAAATGGCAGGGGTTACAAATTCGTGATAAAGCCCACACATATGCTACAGGACTTACGGCACTTCCGGGCCAGTCATATGGGTAATGGCAATGATCGAAATCATGCGTACGAACGATCCTGTTCTGATCTCCTTTGTCGAATCACTGCTCAAGGATGCCGGCATCCGGCACTTTATCGCCGATTCCAACATGAGCGTCCTCGAAGGTTCCGTCGGCATTCTCGCACGCCGGGTGCTGGTCGATGCCAACCGGGAGGACGAAGTCCGGCGGTTGCTCAAAGACGCCTGCCTCGAGCGCGAGCTGCGCGGCTGATCCATGCCATCGACCGATACGCCCCATACGCTGGATGCGTTCCATCGCGGCCGGTTCCACCTGCTCCAGCCTGCGCTGAAGGGGCACCGGTCCGGGGTCGATGCCATGGTGCTTGCCAGTGCCGTACCCGATGATTTTTCCGGCCGTGTCGCCGACCTTGGCGCCGGTGCCGGGGCGGCAGGTCTTGCCGTGCTCGCGCGCTGCAGCAAGGCCAAGGCGGTCTTGATCGAGCGTTCCGATTTCATGGCCGACTTCGCCCGCAGATCACTCGCGCTGCCGGAAAATGCCGCCATCGCTGCCCGCACCGAACTTGTGCAGGCGGATGTCACCCTGACCGGCAAGGCACGGGTTGCGGCAGGGCTTGCCGACAATAGCTTTGATTTCGTGATCATGAACCCGCCCTTCAACCGGCCCACCGACCGCGCAACGCCCGATCCCGTGAAGGCGGAAGCCCATGTCATGACCGACGGCATGATGGAGCAATGGATCCGCACAGCCGCTGCCATCGTCAAACCCGGCGGCGCGCTGGCCATCATCGCCCGCCCGGCTTCGATAGCCGAACTGCTCGATGCCTTGCAGCGCCGCTTTGGCGGACTGGTCATCGTGCCGGTGCAGCCAAGACCGCAGGATGCGGCCATCCGCATCATTATCAAAGGTATTCGCGGCAGCCGTGCGGGCCTTACGCTTGCTCCTGCCCTGATCATGCATCATGAGACGGGCAACGGCTTTACCGAGCGTGCAACGGCGATAAACAATGGCCTGACGTCACTTTTGTAGCATTTTCCGCACGGTGCCATTGTGATTTGATGTGCACCGCTTACATGCGCATGACCCAACCCCGTGCCCGAACGCATAGAAGGAGAAAGCATTGGCCCGATTGATCCGAAAATTGCTGCCGCGCCGCTGGCGCCCCGATTTCGTGGAGATACCAGTGGTTCGCCTGCATGGCGCCATCATGTCTGGCGGTGGTCAATTCCGGCAAAATCTTTCCCTTGCGTCCGTCGCATCGGTTCTGGAAAAAGCCTTTGACGACAAGGATTCACCTGCAGTGGCGATTTCGGTCAATTCGCCGGGTGGTTCTCCGGTACAGTCGCGCCTGATTTACCGGCGCATCCGTGACCTGGCAGCCGAAAAGAACAAGAAGGTCTATGTCTTCGTCGAGGACGTCGCGGCTTCCGGCGGCTATATGATCGCCGTTGCCGGTGACGAGATCATTGCCGATCCATCATCGATCGTCGGCTCGATCGGCGTTGTCTCCGCAAGTTTCGGCTTTACGGAACTGATCAAGAAAATCGGCGTGGAACGGCGCGTCTATACGGCAGGAAAGAACAAGGCGACGCTCGATCCCTTCAAGCCGGAAAACAAGGCTGATATCGAACATCTGAAGGCGTTGCAGCTGGAAATCCACGACACCTTCATCGATCTGGTCAAGGAACGGCGCGGCGACAAGCTGAGCGACAGCGCCGATCTCTTCACCGGCCAGTTCTGGACGGGAACACGCGGTGTTGAACTCGGTCTGGTCGACGGTCTTGGCGACATGCGCTCCTATCTCCAGTCGCAATATGGCCCCAAAACCAAGCTAAAACTGATCTCGCAGCCGCGCGGCCTGTTCGGGCGCAGAATTCCATCCGCCAGCGTGCAGATCGAAGGGCTTGGCAGCGGTTTGGCCAATGGGCTGATGGACGCGGCCGAGGAACGGGCGCTCTGGTCGCGTTTCGGCCTGTAAACCGGCGCAGGATTTTTTGGCAAGGCCGGAACTCCGTGCTATGAATGCGGATAGGAATGATATCGGTAGTCGAGGGTTACAGACGATGCCACAATTGATCTTTTTTGCTCTTGTCGGCGCCGCCGCCTATTACGGCTATCGTTCGTTCAAGAAGGAAGCGCAGCGCGTCTCGCAGCGCGTGCGCGAGGCCGAAAAAGAGGCACAGAATCGTGCACAGGGAACACTGGTCCAGGATCCCGAAACCGGTGAATACCGCCTGCGCAAAGACTGAGCGTCCATGCTTGCCAGTCCTGACCATACAATCAGCCTCACCGCCCCGGCCAAGATCAATCTCGCGTTGCATGTGACCGGCAGACGTGACGATGGCTACCATCTGCTCGACAGTCTCGTCGTGTTTGCCCGTTTCGGCGACCGGCTGAGCGTGACGAAAGCAGCGGCAGATTCCTTCACCCTGTCCGGTCCCTATGGCATGGGCCTTCCCGCCGACGATACAAACCTGGTGCTGCGGGCGCGGGACGCCCTGCGCCGGCGGTATGGCAGGCAGGCAACGCCCGTCGCCATCCATCTGGAGAAACATCTCCCTGTCGCCTCCGGCATCGGCGGCGGCTCCAGCGATGCTGCTGCTGCCCTGCGCGCTCTGGCAGCCCTGTGGGCTATCGATGCCAGCCTGACGGACCTGGCCGCACTCGGCCTGCCGCTGGGTGCCGACGTGCCGATGTGCCTGCACGGCGAGGCGCTGATCGCGCGCGGCATCGGCGAAGAGATCGAGCGCATCGCAACCTTTCCGCGCCTGCCCATGGTCCTTGTCAACAATGGGGTGACGGTGTCGACACCGCAGGTCTTTTCCGCGCTGACCCGCCGCGACAATCCTCCCCTGCCCGCGCTGCCTCGCCTGACATGCCTTGCGGAGGTTTGCGCCTATCTCCGGCAGACGGACAACCATCTTTTCGCAGCCACGCAAAAGCTTGCGCCTTCGATCAACGGAAGCATGCAGGCATTGCTGGACACCAACCCGTTGCTCGCGCGCATGTCCGGCTCGGGCGGCACCTGCTTTGCACTCTACAGCGATGACGCGGCGGCTGATGCAGCCGCAATGCGGTTGCGCCAAAGCCAGCCCGCGTGGTTTGTCGTCGCCACCAGCAGCAACATGGAAGGGAACTGATCTTGGCCCGCATTGACGAGACACGCCCCTTTGTACCCGTCGGGATTGCCGTGCTGACCGTTTCCGATACGCGCACTCTGGATGACGACAAATCCGGCACGACGCTGGCCGACCGCATCACGGCAACAGGACACCGCCTGGTGGACCGCGCCATCGTGACTGATGATCGCGAAGCGATACGCGACAAGGTGCTTGCCTGGTCAAACAGCCCCGATGTGGATGTGGTCATCACCACAGGCGGTACGGGCTTTACCGGCCGGGACGTGACCCCTGAAGCGCTGGAGCCGATCTTCGAAAAGCGGATGGACGGCTTTTCCGAGGTATTCCACCGCATTTCCTACGACAAGATCGGCACATCGACCATCCAGTCCAGGGCAACCGGCGGTGTGGTCAATGCAACATTCGTTTTCGTGCTGCCGGGCTCACCCGGCGCCTGCAGGGATGCCTGGGATAATATTCTCCAGTTCCAGCTCGACTACCGCCACATGCCCTGCAATTTCGTCGAGATCATGCCCCGGCTGGGTGAACATCTCAAACGGGGCTGAGACTACTTCAACGCCCCGGGAATAATCTCCGCCCGCAAACGCTTCATGGCGAGACCGCGCGCCAGGTCCGCCGCACTCTTGCCCGGAGCCGACAAAGCCATCGCCTGACGCTTTGAAATCAGCAGCCCATTGGCGAGAGGATTTCCGGGCGCGAAAACCCGCGCGAAGAACGGCTTCCGATGCGCGTGGGAACGGGTGAAACAGGCTGGCCCCTGCATGCGTTCCACATGAAGGGAGACAGCCTCGATCCAGCCGTCGATCAACCGCGCACCGGGTTCGATGAACAAAATCCAGTCGCTGCGCGCGCGGCGCAGACCGTCGATCAATGTCTGGTCCTGCAGGAAAATACACCCGGCCGCATCGGCCACACGGTGAGTCTGGTCAGTCGAGCCGTGATCGATGACGATGACATCGCTCAACACACCTTCGACAGCTCCGCCCACCAGTCCGCCGAGCGTTCTGGCCAAGGGTTCATCGGCATTGCGGGTTTCAATCAGGACGGAAATCATCCATTTCAGTTATAGTATTATTATTGAAATTTCCATCATCCTTTTTCAGCAGATTGTTCTTGCTTTGTTCTCATAATTTGTTAGGAATACATTCATGTTGCGACGGTATGAGCGACTCAGTCTCGCTCCGGTCTCAAGGAGAATGTCAATGAACATCATGGTACAGGCGGACAAGGCCGCTTTCGGGCAAGGCCGGGCCGAACATGCCAATGTGCTGGTCGACGAAGCCGGGTTGCGGATCGACCATGGACGCCGGCGCGGACGCGGCGCGGGCGTGAACCCGTCCGGGCGGTTCGAGCCGGAAACGCGCCATGTCTTTGACGATGGCTGGGAGACAATCGAGGACTTGCCCGCCTTCAAGACCGAGGTGCAGATCGAGAAGCCGCGCACGATCATCACGCGCAATGACTCGCCGGATGTCGGATTCGACCGCTCGATCAATCCCTATCGCGGTTGCGAGCATGGCTGCATCTATTGCTTCGCCCGCCCCACCCACAGCTATATGGGCCTGTCAGCCGGTCTCGATTTTGAATCGAAACTGTTTGCCAAGCCCGATGCCGCCAGGATGCTCGACCGCGAACTGTCCAAACCGGGTTATACCGCCAAGACCATCGCTATCGGCACCAATACGGATCCCTATCAGCCGATCGAGAAGAAATGGCGCATCATGCGCGAGATTCTGCAGGTGCTCGAAGAGCATCAGCACCCGGTTGGCATCGTCACCAAATCGGCGCTGATCATGCGTGATATCGATATTCTCGCCCGCATGGCCGAGAAGGGTCTTGCCAAGGTCTGCCTTTCCGTCACGACGCTGGACGGCAAGCTTGCCCGGACGATGGAACCGAGGGCCTCAACCCCGACGCGGCGGTTGCAGGCACTGCGCGCCCTTTCGGATGCGGGCATTCCGACGGGAACCCTGGTGGCCCCGATCATTCCGGGTCTCAACGATCACGAGATCGAGCGCGTGCTTGACAGCGTGTATGCCATGGGCGCGCGCGAAGCCGGCTACGTGCTCCTGCGCCTGCCGCTCGAGGTCAGTCCCATCTTCAAGGAATGGCTGCTGCGCAACTACCCGGACCGTTATCGCCATGTTCTTTCCCTCGTGCGCTCCATGCGCGGCGGCAAGGATTACGATGCGGAATGGGGCAAGCGCATGCGCGGCGATGGTCCCTATGCCTGGCAGATCGGGCGCCGGTTTGAAATCGCTGCCAAGCGGCTTGGTCTCAATCTCGCCAAGCGCCGTCTGCGCACCGATCTGTTCGTACCAACCGCCGGCAGCGAACAGTTGTCGCTGTTTTAACCAATCAAACGGGTCTCCGACCCGTTTCTGAAAATCCGTCGGGCGCCCCCCATCCCGCTGACGGAAGTCCCGATGCCCTACCCCATCCGCATCGGGGCCTTGCAGAGAATCAGAACGAATGCGAGTCTCGCCGCAACATGGCTCGATCGCGTTCTGATTCTCTGCTTCTTCCTCTCGATACCGGCAAACCCGATTTTGCGACGGAGCGCCGGCTCATGCGCGATGGCGTGCCTTTTGTCGTAGGGATCGACGAAGCCGGTCGCGGGCCACTGGCAGGCCCTGTTGTCGCCGCCGCGGTCATCCTTGATCCCGAGCGGATTCCCGATGGTCTTGACGATTCAAAACGCCTGACCGCCAGGAAGCGCGAGGAATTGTTCGACATCATTTTGCAGACAGCGCTGGCGTCGGGTATTGCCAGTGTCGCCGCGCCGGCAATCGATGCGACAGATATTCTGAAAGCCGCGCTGGAGGCCATGCGCCGCGCCACCTGCAGCCTTTCCATCCTGCCGGGCCACGCACTCATCGACGGGCGGGATGTGCCGCGCGGCCTTCCCTGCCCCGGCACGGCGATGATCAAGGGCGACCAGCGTTCGGTCTCCATTGCCGCGGCCTCCATTCTCGCCAAGGTCAGCCGCGACCGGATGATGGCGCAGGCCGGCCGCCACTACCCGGCCTATGGACTTGAGACCCATGCAGGCTACGGAACAGCGTTTCATCGCAGCGCGATGCTAACCCACGGACCGGTAGCTGGCCTGCACCGTTTCAGTTTCGCACCGCTGAAGAACCGGGACGTTTAAAGCGGCAACCGCTCCTTCGCCCAAAAGAAAAAGCCGCCTCGCGGCGGCTTTCTCAAATTCCATTTGCCCTCAATCAGTTCAGGCGGGTCTTCACTTCGCTCAGAGAAGACTTGAACAGGTCGGCCGATGTCTTGGCGTCAACCTTGTCCTTGAGGATACGGCCCGCAGCGGCAACAGCGATATCGACTGCGGAAGCGCGAACGTCGTTGACGGCCTCGGTCTCGGCCTGGGCGATCTTCTGCTCGGCAAGCTTGTTGCGGCGTGCAACATACTCTTCCGTCTTCTGCTTGGTTTCCTCAATGATAGCATGGGCTTCGCGCTGCGCTGCGGCAACGATCTCGCCAGCTTCCTTTTCGGCTTCCTTGCGCTTGCGCTGATACTCGGCCAGCAGCGACTGCGCTTCCTCACGCAGGCGGCGGGCTTCTTCCAGCTCGTCGCGGATACGCTCGGCGCGGCCGTCAAGCGACTTGCCGACAACGCCCGGAACCTTGAGGTAAACCATCAGCGCCAGGAAGATAACCAGCGCAATCAGGGCCCAAAATGTTGCGTCCATCATGCTTCTCCTTAACCGCGCACGGCTTTGACCGCAGCGGAAACACTTGCCGTATCGACAGTTCCACCGATGATCTTCTTGACGATTTCCGCCGCCGTTTCCTCGGCGATGGCACCGACGCCAGCCATTGCCTTGTCCTTGATGGACGCAATGCTTGCCTCGGCTTCAGCCAGCTTCTTTTCCAGGGCAGCAGAGATTTCCGCTGTTTCAGCGTCTGCCTTGGCCTTGGATTCATCACGGGCGGTCTGAGCAATGCTGCCGGCCTTTTTCTTGGCTTCGGCAAGTTCCTGCTCATAGGCGGCGAGCGCCTCATCCGATTCCTGCTTCATGCGGGCAGCCTGATCGAGATCGGTTGCGATGCGATCGCGGCGGGTCTCGATGATGCCGCCGATACGTGGCAGAACCACACGCGACAGGAACAGGTAGAAAAATGCAAATGTCAGTGCCAGCCAGAGCAGCTGCGAAGCAAAATGGCTGGAGTCGAAAGGCGGGAAAACACCTTTATGCGCCACACCCGTTTCGGAGTGGGTCGCAGTGGCATGGGCATCAGACGCGCCACCCGTTGCAGCCGTGTCGGCATGCGCAGGTGTCTCGGTCTGAGCGGTTGTGGATGCGGCATGAGCCGAAGACACAAACATATGTTGTCCCCTTGGTTCGGGCATTTCCCGATCTGCTGACTTTAAATATTATACTGGCCGCGCAGAGCGCAGCCAGTATGAATTGCTTGCTGATTAAACAGCGAACAGAAGCAGAAGAGCGATGAGCAGCGAGAAGATGCCCAGAGCTTCAGTAACGGCGAAGCCGAATACCAGACGGCCGAACTGGCCATCAGCTGCGGATGGGTTGCGCAATGCACCGGAGAGGTAGCTGCCGAAAATGTTGCCAAGGCCGAGGGCCGTTCCGGCCATACCAAAGCAGGCGAGACCTGCACCGATGTACTTTGCTGCTACGGGATCCATGTTAAACTCCTTTGGATAGAATAGTTATTGATCGATTGCGTTTGGCGGAGCCCCGCCGGCGAAGTTCGTTCTCAGTGACCGCCAGGATGCACTGCGTCATTCAGGTACATGCATGTCAGCACGGTGAAGACGTAGGCCTGCAGGAAAGCCACCAGGAATTCGAGACCGGTCAAAGCGACCGTCATGGCGAGCGGCAGAATCGCGCCGCCGATACCGGCAGCTCCGAGCGCACTCAGCGACACCACGAAACCAGCAAACACTTTCAGCGTGATGTGGCCAGCAAGCATGTTGGCGAAAAGACGAACTGAAAGGCTGATCGGGCGGGAAAGGAAAGAAATGATTTCAATCGGCACCACGAGAAGCAGCAGCGGCGCCGGAACACCGGACGGCACAAAAACACCAAGGAATTTGAAGCCGTGTTTGGCGAAACCATAAACGAGAACCGTACCGATCACGAGGATCGCAAGCGCGAATGTCACGATGATCTGGCTGGTAATCGTATAGAAATACGGGAACATGCCGAGCATATTGGCCACAAGCACGAACATGAAGAGCGAGAACACAAACGGGAAGAATTTCATTCCCGAGGTTCCGGCCGAATCACGCAGCGTGGAAGCCACGAATTCGTAGGCCATCTCGGAAACCGACTGCAAACGGGTCGGGATCAGGCCGCGATTGGAAGAAGTCAGGTAGAGAAACGCCGAAGCAACCGCAACCGTCGCCACCATGAAGGCGGACGAATTGGTGAAGGACAGGTCAATTCCACCGACATCAATGGGAATCCATCGTGCAATCTGGAATTGATGGATCGGATCGTTGGCCACGCTAACCTCGTCTATATCGTTCCATGCCCGCAGGCTTATTCCGGTTTCTCACGGTCATCGCTCTTGTCGAGCTCAAATCCGCGGTTCTCCGCCACACGTCCTGCGGAGCGCAGGATGTTCAGCGTTCCGGCACAAAAACCCAGAAGGAGCAGAATGATCAGCCCCCAGGGTGAAGTGCCCAAAAATCGGTCAGCTAACCAGCCCAACCCCGCACCAACCAGAACGCCGGCGATAAATTCGCTCGACAGTTTCATGGCCTGCGCGACACCGGAGGCGGTCCCCGTCCCCTCGTCTTTCGAACCGGTCTTCCCGCCTACGCCCTTTGAAGCCAGTTTTGCTTCCAGATCGCGGCGGCGACTTTCCAGTTCATCCGAAGTCAGCGGCTTTCCGGCATCCGGCGTATTACCGACAGAACCTGACTGATCGGGCTTGTTTCCCGTGGCCAATGGCATGTCCTTTACACGCTGAATGCGAGGCTTCACCCCCGCTTCGAAGTCGCGCGCAACATATTGTTACGATCCGCGCTAGTCAAGGCGCAGAAGCAGGAGTCTCAAGGGTAATTTTCGCGGGAAATTTCAATACCTTAGGTAAATATGACTTTATGTCTCACCTCTGAGGGCAAAAATCGCGCGCGAATCCTGTGGACGACACCCCCATTCGAGGGCGCTTGAGGGCTGGGGCAATGCAACTTTTCAATCGCCGATTCCGCCCCCGGCGCAACCCAGCGTTTCTTGCGGCAGAAAGCGAACCAAACAATAAATAACGCTCGTGACGTTTTGAGAGTGAAGCAGAAAGCACCGAGCCAACCGGTGTATCGGGACGATGGGCCTCCCGACCACAGCAATGGCCTTGCTCTCAAACTTGGAGGTGATCTGTGTGGAAACTGCCACTTAGCATCACCCTGATATTGAAAAGAACCCGGACCAGTTGGTCGCTGTCAATCCGGGTTCAATTCAAATAATCAGGAAGGAGGGGCGGGCGAAAGCCTGTCCCTCACTCCAAGTCCAATATAGCAGTTTTCGCTGAGCTTCCAAGTGGCATCAAATCCAACCACCGCCATAGGTGCGGTAGAAGACGTGCTGGCCGATCTTGTCGACGCGTTTCATGGTGTGCGCCCAGTTTGGCCGGACATAGACGGCGTGATAGTGGGTGGCCGAGCCGACCTCCGGCAGGAAGATGCGCCCTGACGTAACAGCCATCGCTATTTCCTGCGCCATTTTCCAGTATTTCGGTTCCGTCACGACCAGCTTGCGTCCTTCACAGGCGAACGAGAACTGACAGCGGTTGATCCAGTCGTCGTTCTGGTAGACGACACCGCAAATGGTCTTTGGGTAAGCAGGGTTGCGGACACGGTTGAGAATGACCTGCGCAACGGCGGCCTGCCCCTTCAGGCTTTCGCTTCTCGCCTCAAAGTAAATGCCCGTCGCCAGGCATTTCTGTTCTTCCTTGGTGAAAACGACCGGCGGCAGCGGTGATGCCAGCCAGGCATGATCGCCAGCCCCCAGTTGCGGGACAAATCGCCCGGGTTGCTTTGGCTCATTGAGAATGTTGTCGAAAGGCGAGGTTTTCGCGTAATCAGGTTCAGCCGGCGCATAACCCAATGCCAGGACATCCGGCGTGTTGTTGGTGATCAGGCTGGCCAGCATGGGCGAGACCTGCGGATCGGCCTTGGCCGGTGCGCGATTATGAAATGCCAGAGCGATCTGGATTTCCTTGCCGGCGATCTTCGGCTTGGCAAAAGCCATTTCGACTTCGACGCCATGGGTCGGGCGGATCAGCATGCTCGATCGCTGGAGGATGGAACCTGCACTGAACGCCTTGGGCGGGGCCTTCTTGCTGATGGTGACGATGCGCCCCTGCTTCTCGGCCCGGTTGATGCGATCTTCATCGGGTGTCGCGCCGGGTGATTTCCCGGTGCCGTTGACAACGATCGGACCGATGCCCGGCACGTCGATACCACTGGCGGGAACACTCGAGGTGATGGCCTTGTCGTCGACAAGGGACATATTGGCTTTCTGGATGGAGCCGGCGGGTGACTTTTCCAGATACGCCGTCCAGCGGCCCTTGCCGGATTCGGCACCCGACAGCATGCTGGCCATGTCCTGATAGGCGACGATCGTGGGCGAGAACAGATAGATGGCCGTGCCGATAATCACCGGACCGATAAAATTCCTGTTTGTCCGATTCTTTTGCAGGGGCTTCAATGCCCTAGAAAACTCAGAGAAACGCACGCCGATACCCCACTCACAACCGAACAATACTGGTTGCAAAAATGAAGCATTAACCTTGATGGAGAGTTAACAGCCCTCGCGAAAGAGCGTAGCCGGTTGGTTTGGCGGACCCGTGCAAACGCAAACCGCCCCCGTGCAAAAACACGAGGGCGGCAGGATTTGTTGCAGTGGAATAGACTAGCGCTTCTTTTTTGCCCGTCCGGCAAATGGATTATCAGAGGTGCGCAGGACCAGCCGCAGCGGAACACCCGGCATATCGAACGTCTCGCGCAGTCCGTTTGTCAGATAGCGCACATAGGAGGTCGGGAACGCTTCCGGCCGCGAGCAGGAGATGACAAAGCCCGGCGGGCGGGTTTTGACCTGCGTGATGTATTTGATTTTGAGACGGCGGCCGGCGACGGCGGGCGGCGGGTGATGCGTCGTCACACCTTCCATCCAGCGATTCAGGCGACCGGTGGAAATACGGCGGTTCCATACCTCGTCCGTCGAGGCAACGGCGGCCATCAGCTTGTCGATGCCCTGGTTGCGTTCACCCGAGATCGGGACGGCACGGATACCGCGAATCTGCGGCAGAAGCCGTTCGGTCTTTTCGCGCAGATCGGCCAGCACCATCTGGCGGTTTTCGACCAGATCCCATTTGTTGAAGGCGATGATCGGTGCGCGGCCTTCACGGATGATCAGATCGGCGATCTGCAAATCCTGCTTTTCGAAGGGGATCGTCGCATCAAGCACGATAATGACGACCTCGGCAAACCGAATGGCCCGCAGCGCATCGCCCACGGACAATTTTTCGAGCTTACCCTGAACACGGGATTTGCGGCGCAGCCCAGCGGTGTCGAACAGCTTGATCTTGCGGCCATTCCACTCCCAGTCGACGGAAATGGAATCGCGCGTGATCCCCGCTTCCGGTCCGGTCAGCAGCCGATCCTCACCGAGCATCGTGTTGACCAGTGTCGATTTACCGGCATTCGGGCGCCCGACGATGGCGATGCGGAGCGGCTTGCTGGAATCATAGGCCGGGATGTCTTCGGCATCCGGATCGTCGATGTCGTCGCCGATCAGATCGTCCTTCGGCCCCGCAACGGCGGGAATGGTGACGGCGACCGCGTCGCTCTCGGGATCTTTCGTCTCGTACTCATCCGGGAAAACGCGCTCTTCTCCCAGTATTTCGACGATCGCATCGCGCAGATCAGGGAAGCCCTGCCCGTGCTCGGCCGAAATCGGGCAAGGTTCGCCCAGTCCCAGCTGATAGGAATCGTACATGCCGGATTCGGCACCGCGCGCCTCGGCCTTGTTGGCAACCAGAATAACCGGCTTGCCGGAACGGCGGACGAGGTCGGCGAAGGTTACGTCGGTGGGCGTGATACCGGCCTTGGCATCGACAAGGAACAGGATGAGATCAGCCTCCCCGATGGCCAGTTCCGTCTGGGCACGCATGCGGCCTTCCAGCGAATCGCTGGGGACCTCCTCGAGACCTGCGGTATCGATGACATCGAACTTCAGATCGTAGAGTTTGGCGGCATGGACACGGCGGTCGCGCGTAACGCCCGGCAGATCATCCACCAAAGCGATCTTGCGGCCGACAAGCCGGTTGAAGAGGGTGGACTTACCGACATTCGGACGGCCGATAATGGCGAGGGTGAAACTCAAAGACTCAAATTCCTGTGTTAACCGGCAGCAGCAGCGGGTGCTGCGCCAGTGCTGCGAAGCATGTCGAGCATCGTGTCGGCAAACTGGCGGATATTGGCGGGAGCGGCCTGATCATCGGAAATCTGCTTGAACAGCTTTTCCGCATCACCGCCGCGACCAGCTTTCCATGCGGCAAGGCCAAGGGCCTCACGCGCGGAATGGCGCATCGGATTGCCGTCGGACGAAAGAGATTCGACGCGTTTGGCAACATCGTCGTAGGAGCCCGTGTCGAGAAGCAGCAGGGCAGCGCGCAGTTTTGCCAGATCCCGGAGGGACTGGGGAACAGAGGCATCCGCCGCTACTTCGTCAAACGCAGCCACTGCGGCTGCCGGGTCACCCTTTTGCGCCTGCACGCCGGCAGCGCGCATGCGTGCCAGCACGGGATAAGCGCCGTAACCGGTCTTTTCCAGTTCACCCAGCGTCTTCAGCGCTTCATCATTCTTGCCGTCCCGGACAAGATTGAGCGCAGCCAGAAACTGGTCGCCGGATTTCGACGCCTGCTTTTCGGTCCAGTATTCATAGAAGGCGAAAACACCCGTGCCGACGACAAGGGCCACGGCAGCGCCGATCAGCAGGCCGCCAAAGCGCTTCCAAAACGCCCGCATCTTGTCGGAGCGGAGTTCCTCATTTACCTCACGGAAAAAGCCGTCGTCAGTCATAGTGCCTCATTGGTGCCCTTGGGGCCTGCGATGAAATGAATTGCAGATGCGCGAAGCAGCCCTCGCCACTCCGCGCACACAGTTAGAGCGCTTTTAGTCGGAAAATCCTCGGGATGTAAGGGCCAAGTGAAAAATAGCCCTCAGCCGGCGGTTTAAACTGGTGATACCCCGATCAGCCAGGCATGCAGTTTCCAGACAAACAGGGCATAGAGCACCACACCGGCGACAATGGCCATGATATCGTTGGAAACCGGTCCGGGCACAATCACCGTGCGCATCAGGCCCGCCCGCTCCTGCCGCTTGATGGAAATGCGATCGACCACGGCCCAGGCCAGAAATGACAGAAACAGGACGAGCGACGCCAGATCGCCATTGGCCATGAGATGCGCCAGCGCCCAGATTTTAACGGCAATCAGCATGGGGTGCTTGAGAATGGGCTTCAGCTTTCCCGGCTTGAAATTCGAAATCATCAGCGAGATGAACGAAAACAGCATCAGAAGCAGGGTGATGTGCTTCAGCCAGATCGGCGGCTCATAAATGAACAGCGAATAAGGCCGCGCCAGCACATACCCCCAGATGATAAGTATCAAACCAAGGAAGGAAATGACGGAGTAAAACCCCTTCCACTTGTTCTCGCCCCATGCGGCGATCTTGTCGAGACGCCATTGCGGCGCAACGATGCGGACCGAGTGAATTCCCAAAAAGACAACAATACCCAGAATCAGCACCAGCATGACCGGTTCCCCCGTTTGCCGGGAGAGTACAGCGGCGTTGGAACAGTTCCAAGACAGGTGCTTGCGGTGGATCGACGCGTCCGATCATCGCCACAATTCCCCTGTAGCGAGAATCATTCCTCCCATTGACAGCGTCGTATCAGCATTATGCGTTTGATTTCTTGTGCCCTTGCCGCGTCCCTTGCCCTCACGGCATGCATGCCCGCTTTTGCCAGCGAAGGCACGCAACTGCGCGGCTCCCTTGGCAGCAAGCCGCAATATGTGCTGATCTCCTTCGACAATTCCGGCAGCAATGCCCTGTGGGAGCGCAGCCGGGCGCTCGCCGAGCGCTCCAATGCCAAATTCACCTACTTTCTCTCCTGTGTCTTTCTGATCGACCGCGCTGACCGCAAATCCTATCAGGCCCCCGGCGAATCCAATGGCCGCTCCAATATCGGCTATGCCGCATCGAAGGACGACATTGCCAAACGGCTCGACAATATCTGGCGGGCGCGCAATGAGGGCAATGAGATTGCCAGCCACGCCTGCGGCCACTTTGATGGACGCACCTGGTCGAAGGCGGACTGGATCAGGGAATTCACCGCCTACAAGCAGGTGCTGCGCACGGCCTGGGCAAAATATGGCAGCGATCCCGAACCGGAGGGTTGGAAAGCCTTTGTCGACACGGAAGTGCGCGGCTTCCGGGCTCCATATCTCTCCGCCAGCCCTGCCCTGCTGTCGGCATTGAAAGACATGGGTTATGCCTTTGACGCCAGCAGCGTTTCCAAGGGTCCGGCTCTGCCGATCCATGCCGGCGGGCTATATCAGTTTGCGCTGCCCACCATCAGCGAAGGCCCGGAACACCGCCCGGTTGTGGCGATGGACTACAACATGTTCGTGCGCCATTCCGGCGGCTTCGAGCGGGCGGATCACCTCAACGAATTTGAAAACCGCGCCTATGACGCGTTCAAGGGTGCCTTTGACCGCCAGTATAAGGGCGAGCGCATTCCCTTCCAGATCGGCATCCATTTTACGCTGATGAACGGCGACGCCTATTGGCGGGCACTGGAACGCTTCACATCCGACGTCTGCACGCAGCCTGACGTGCGTTGCACGACCTATAGCGATTATCTCAAACAGACCGGCGCCGAAGCGGCCGCCGTCGTCGCTCCGGCGATCAACCGGAGGAAGGTAACGGACAGCGGCATCTGACCGCCGCCCGTCACTGCATTCTTAGCGTTCAGTCCCTGTTTCCAGATAAAGCTGATCGATGGATGGCAGAGGCTCGCCCTCCAATGTAGCCTCGAAGGCTTTCAAGCGCTTCTGGATCGAAAGCAGTTCGATAACTGTCGTCCACGAATTGACCAGAAATTGGAAAGAGTTCGTCACATTCGAGAACGCTGACAAAATCTGCTGGAAGATACCCAGGGTGATCGTGCCGGCTGCCAATGTCGGAACAAGCAGGAAAAGGCCAAAGACATTGTCGGCCTGCAGATAGACGTAGCGGAAGATGTTGAAGTAGACGTAGTGGAAATACAAACGGAAGTAATTCTTCCTGACGTTTGCAAAGAGCTCCTTTACGGCAAGCGGCTGGGCACGATCGCCATGATCTTCACCATAAACAAGTTCCTTTCGGTAGGCCGCTTCAACTCTCTGATTGCGAAACTGCAAACCCGGAAGCTTTACCCCGACCATTGCCAGCAAGCCGGTTCCGAAGATTGCCCAAGCAATGGCCGCGAAAACCAGCGGATGTGGTATGACACCGAAAACAGGCAAGGCGACGATATGGCTGGAGAGCTGTGCGAGCAAGGGCAGGAACGCTATCAGTGTCATGGCCGACTGTATGAAGGTGATACCCAGACCTTCAACAATCGATGCAAAACGCATCGTGTCTTCCTGAACGCGCTGTGCCGCACCCTCAATATGCCGGAGCCTTTCCCAATGTTCCATATAGTAGCTGTTCATGGCCGTTCGCCATCTGAAGACGTAGTGGCTGGTAAAGAAAAGCGTTGCGACCGCTACCGCAATTGCCACGCAGGCGATCACCGCGAACGTGATAACGCCGGCATAAAGATCGGTGGCAGCAACAACATTTTTACCGCCCATTGCCTTTTGAACCATGTCGAAGAACGAGCCGCGCCAGTTGTTCAAAACAACATCGACCTGGACGGAAAAATACGACGAAAACAGGATAAGAGCGGAGCCCAGAATTGACCAATTCTGCCATGGGTGAGGCGAATACCACGCCCAGAACGCATAAAAAATACCAATGAATACAGCAAAATAGACATAGACCCAAAGATAGGGCTTTGTGAAAAAGACCGTGATGCCAACGATGGGAGGTACCGCCGGGTCAGCGGGAGCCAGTCCCACGTAGGAACCAAATTGTTGACCTCCGGCATACCAGAGCAGAACTGCGGCCAAGGCCCACAGAAGCGCCGAGATGAAAAACAACTTCGGCTTGGGAAAAAATGAGACAAACACGGCAGATGGACCCTCGCATAAACACACAAATCAGGGTTGATTTGATGTGAGCCTACCACCACGAATAGGGCAAAGAATGAACGCCAGCAATTAAATTGCTGTAATGTTCACGCTCTGGAAAGAAACGCAAAGGCCGCCCCGACGACGAGGCTGGCGGCGGCGGCAAGGGTCGCGATGGTAAAATTGCCGGTGATATTGGCGAGATAGCCGCCGACGAGCGGCCCGATGATCTGGCCGATGCCGAAGGCCGCCGTCATGACGGCCATGACCCGGCGCGGCGACTGCGGCAGAATGGCCCGCCCCGCCTGAAAACCGGCGGCGGTGATCACGATGAAGGTCAACCCCAGGAGCACGCCTCCGAGAAGCGGCCCTACGGGAGGCGGCAGGACCACGCTGGCGGCCACGCCCACGGCCTGCACCAGCATGCCGAGCGCCACGACGGCAAACGGGCCGACCTGGCGCAGCAGCGGCCCCCACAACCAGACGGACAGGGCGGCGCTCACACCGGTCACGAACCAGACCAGCGCTTCCATGGAGGCGCCGCCATGGCTGGTGCGCACGATGGCAATGATGAATGTGGCGGTGATGATGTAGCCGAAGCCGAAAATGCCATAGGCAATGTTGATCTTGAGGAATGCGGGCGTCCAGCGCACCGGCGGTTCCTTGATTTGGGTTCCCGCACGAACCGGCCCTTCACGCAGCAGCCACAGCACGGCAAACAGCCCGAGGATGGAGAGGATAGCCGCACCGACCCAATCCTGACGCCAGTTGTAGCCGCTTGCGGCGCTTGCCGCCACCAGCACCGAGGAGAGCGCAATGCCGGCACCGACGCCGCCGAAATGCAGTGCCTGCAAACCCGGCCGGTTGGCCGCAGCGAGATGACTGAAGACGATGGTTGCAGCAAGCACCAGCATGAACGCGCTGGCCATGCCGGCCAGGAACCGCAGGATCGAGAAGACGATGATGCCGTCGCTGAGGCTCATGGCGAGACACAGTGCCGCACTGGCGGCAAGGGAGGCCAGAACCACGGCGCGCTCCATGCCTGACGCCCAGCCGTAACCCGCAATGATCGCACCGAGGAGATAGCCGACATAATTGGCCGAAGCGATGATTCCGGCATCACCCGGCGACAGGCCGAGATCGGTCATCATGGCCGGCAGGATCGGCGTGAAAATGAAACGGCCGATCCCCATTGCGACTGCCATCGTGACAAATCCGCCAAGGGCGTAACGAACGGGAGAAGAGGCTGGTGGGGTCATGCCGCGGACATTATCGCTGCGATGCAGCATGACAAGACAATAAAATTGATCGACCGATTACGATCGGTGATCGTTCGGATCACCCACCACCTGTCCGCCGGACGGGGATCAGATGGCGACAGGTGTGGTGACACCTCTGCGGGTGATCCTGTAGACCGCCGCAGGCGGCAGGTTGCGGAATGCCCGGCCAATGCAGACAGCCTCCAGCTGCAATTGATCCAGCACCGGTTTTGGCACCGGGCAGCGGAAGCCGTAGGTGAACTGGTAATAGGCGCCTTCCGGCCGCAGATTGCTGAATGCGCCGCCGAGAATTGCCGCCACCTTTTCCTGCGTCATGCTGAGAAGCGGCAAGCCGCTGACAACGGCACCGGCGGGCTGAATGTCGAAGAACTCGTGCAGGTCGAGCTGGGCCGCGTCCATCTGCAGGATGCGCATGCCGGGAAAGCGCGCCTGCAAAAGCCGCGCAAATTCGGCACCGTATTCAATCAGGGTGAGGTCCTTGGGGCGAACACCGCGGGCAAGCAGCGCGTCGGTGAACACGCCGGTGCCCGGTCCCAATTCAAGCACGGGACCCGAGGCCGGGGTGATTTCGCTGGTGATCAATCTTGCAAGGGCCGCTCCCGAAGGGGCAATCGCACTGACGCGAAACGGATCGGTCAGCAGTGCCCGCACGAAAGTCCAAACACTTCCCGTCGTCATAAAAATCAAGCTCCAACGTTCTTAAGGCTGCATCTGTATGGCGCGCCAATATTGAGGGAAGATTGCGTGCACCTTCTGCGGCAACGATACCCACAGCAAAATGGCTTAAACAGGACTGAATTATTGACTGAATGTTACGATATTATAGATGCGGCAGCAAACTTCATGGTGAAACAGGCGCCGCCGCCAGATGCCTCTGTTACCACAACCTGCCCCCGATGCAATTGCACGATTTCCTGGACGAGGTTGAGGCCCAGACCGACGCCGCGATCCCGGGCGTGCAGGCGCCGGAAAGGCTCGAAGATGGCACTGCGCTGATCGGGCGGCACGCCCGCCCCCTCGTCTTCCACCACGACGGCCGCATCCGGCTTCACCCGGATGGTGATGGTGCCCTTGCGTCCGCCGTGCTGGATGGCATTTTGCACAAGGTTGATCATGGCCCGTTCCAGCGCCGCCTGATCGCCCCGCACGGCAACACGCGCGATTTCGGGTTCAAACGACATGGCATAACCCGCCGCGATGGCAAGCGGCGCGAGATCGGCCGCCACCCGCCGGCCGACGGCGACAAGATCAACGGCGGCAAATTGCATTCCGTTCTGGCTCAGTCGCTGCAGATCCAGCAATTGTTCAGCGAGAATGCCAAGACGGGCGACATCCTCCAGCAGACGCCCGTTGGTCGGGCTGGCCGGGAGCGATTCCAGGCGGGTCTGCAGGATAGCGATCGGTGTGCGCAATTCATGGGCTGCATCCAGCAGAAACCGTTTGTGCCGTTCATAGCCGTCGTCGAGCCGGCCGAGCGCGCTGTTGACAGCCGTCACCAGCGGCGTGACCTCCTGCGGCACATCATCCAGCGGCAAGCGCGTTCCACGCTCGTCAATATTGATCTTTTCAGCCTGGTTCGCCACATGCCCCAGACCCCTGTGGGCCCTGCGCACGACAAATGGCGTTACCAGGAGCGTCGCCAGCGCCATCACAAGGATGAGCGGGACAATGATGGTTGCAAGAACCGTACCGAGCGCCGAGAGATAAAAGCCGAAGGGGACTGTACTTCCGGGTCCGGCAAGGATCTGGACCACGCCGGCGGTGGTTGTCACGCGTTTGAACCGGGCGTTGGAACGGGGCGGATCACCGAGATTCCAGCCAAATCGCGCCTGTCCCACGGCGCTCAACGCATCGCCGATGCGCGCATATTCCGGCGGGACCTCGCCCTCCGACAAGGTCTGTCCCTGCATGTCGCGCGCCACAAACCAAAAACTCGGGCTTGTCACCCGCTCGCGCGCCAGTGCGGGTGTTTCGCGCAAGACGAGGGCGCCATTTGCACTGCGCCCGATGGAATCGCGCACGGCGTTGATCGTCGTATCTTCAGGATCGACCGACCCGAGAAATCCGGTGTACCAGAGCGCACAGAGCACCAGCACCACGAACAGCGTCAGCATGACCGCCTGCAGAAGGACAAGGTGGCTGACGAGCCGCCATTTCAATGAATGCGGCCTTGCCTGCGCCATCAGGAGAGGCGCTTCAACAGGTAGCCGACGCCGCGAATGGCGTGAATTTCAACGCCGGCGCCGGATTCCGTCAGCTTGCGGCGCAGCCGGGAAACATGGGTGTCGAGGGCGTTCGACTGGATTTCATCGCCAATGCCGTAGACTGCTTCTTCCAGCGAAGAACGTAGCACCGTGCGCCCCATGCGCCGCAACAGCGTTTCCAACACCAGAAGTTCGCGGCGCGGCAGGTCGAACCGGTTGGCGCCGATGCTGGCTTCGCGGTTGATCAGGTCAAAGGACAGGTTGCCGACATTCAGGGGTTCCGAGGGCATGTTGAGGGGCCTGCGCAGCACTGCGCGCAGCCGCGCCAGCAGTTCTTCCACGGCAAAGGGCTTGGCAAGATAATCGTCCGCCCCCTTGTCGAGACCGGTGACACGGTCCGCCAGCTCACCGCGCGCCGTCAGCACGATGACCGGCACGCCCGCACCTTTTGCCCGCAGACGCGGCACGATGGTCAGGCCATCGCCGTCGGGCAACTGCCGGTCCAGCAGAATGGCGGCATAGGCGTTGAGCGACACGGCCTCCTCGGCGTGGGCGAGCGAGCCCACGTGATCAACGATCATGTCGTAATTCTTGAGAGCCTCCCCAAGGGCAGCGGCCATTTCAGGCTCGTCTTCCACCAGCAAAATACGCACTATTCAGGACCAGTCATGTACGGGGTTAAAACATGGCGACACAAGGAATTTGGACACCGGCCGTTGCTTTGGCAAAATAGTACCGTTCGGGCCGCCATGGCGAGGCCCGTTCCCATTTCATACGCCGCAATCGCTGTGCCCTGCCCGCACTCTTCATTCGCCGCAACACAATTAGGCCACTCACATTGCACCAAGGTTGCGCCCTGCAACATCAGGGCAACTGCGCGTCGGGCAGGCTTTTCCCGCCTCAGAGCGCCTCGCTTTGATCCGCCAGCTGGCGAACAATATCCGTCGGCACGACTTGCGCGAGCCTGGCCTGCGCTTCCCGCCACACGGGTATCGCCGCTTCGAGACGGCGCGCGCCTGTTTCCGTCAGCCACACCGCGCGGCGACGCAGGTCGGTTTCCACCAGGGTGATTTCGATCAGTTGTTCGCGCTCAAGCGTGCGCAAGTTGCGCGACAGGGTGGATTGCTCCAGGCCGCTGCGCTGGGCGAGCGCGCCCAGCGTATCATCGGTCAGGGCAGCAATCTGCGCCATCAGGCCAAGCTGCGCCGCGCTAAGGCCAAGATCCGCCAATTCGCGATCCAGAAAAGCCGTGATGCGGCGCGCCGCCAGACGGCTGTTCCAGCCCGCGCAATTCTCAACCAGCGCGCGGGCGTCGGTCCGCAAGGTTTTTTTCGGTTGTTTTGCCAAGGTCATGGATATATGCATATACATAATATGTATCTACATGGAAACCGGTTTTTGCGCCCCCCCCGAACCGGATAGTGCAGTTTGACGCGGAGTATCGAGACCATGCACGCCTCGCAACGAACGATCCTTGACACCATCGGCAACACATCGCTGCTGGCCCTGCGGACCATCCGTCCCGCCAACGGCGCCCGCATCCTCGTGAAGCTTGAAAGCGAAAACCCCACCGGCAGCATGAAGGACCGCATGGCGCTTGCCATGATCGAGGCGGCGGAGGCGGATGGGCGGTTAGCTGCCAACGGCTCCGTGGTGGAATATACCGGCGGCAGCACCGGCGTTTCCCTGTCGCTCGTCTGCGCGGTCAAAGGCTATCCCCTGCACATCGTCACCTCGGACGCCTTTGCCCGGGAAAAACTCGACCACATGGCAATTCTCGGCGCCACACTGCACATCGTGCCAAGCGACAGCGGACGCATGACCGAGAAATTGACGCGCGACATGATCGAAGCGGCGCGTATCATCGCGAGGCAAACCCCCGGCAGTTTCTGGACCGACCAGATGAACAACAGGGATCAGCTGGCGGCCTATCACGCCATGGCCGCCGAAATCTGGGACCAGACAAACGGACGCATCGACGGCTTTGTGCAAAGTGTCGGCACGGCGGCTTCCCTCCGGGGAACCGGCGAGGTCTTGCGCCGATACAATGACCAGATCCGCATCGTTGCGGTGGAGCCGGCGGAATCGCCCGTCCTGTCCGGTGGCAAGACCGGCGCGCATAAAATTGACGGGATTGGCGCGGGCTATGTCGTGCCGCTCTGGCAGGACGACATCGCCGACGGGATCGAACAGGTCTCGACGGGGGAAGCCAGCGCCATGGCAAAGCGGCTGGCCGGCGAAGAAGGACTGTTTGCCGGAACCTCCACCGGAGCCAATGTGATTGCGGCGCTGCGACTGGCCGATACGCTTGCCCCTGGTGCAACCGTCGTCACCGTCATGTGCGACACCGGCATGAAATATCTGAGCAGGAAATAGGAATGCGGACCGCAACGGAGCGCTTCAATGCAGCGTCCAGCGCTGCAGTATCTCGTATTCGGAAAGTCCCCGCTTGCTGTGGATCAAGACAAAATCCCTGACGACAAAGCGGATCGGCGCAATCGGCTGTTCGCTGATCGTTCGGGAATTGTAGAGAAGCGTCAAATGCGGGGTGAATGCGCCGCGATTGCCCGGCAGCCCGTTGCGCTCGAGGCAAGCACCGAGAATCGTGTGGAGCCGGGTCAACCCCTCGCCCTCGCCGATCAGCACCAGCGGCTTCCGGCCCGGCCCGCCACCCTCGAAACTCTTAAGCGAGCGTAGTGCCACCTCAAACGGCGGCGTGGACACGGCGCTCCCGGCCCGCTTGGCCGCGAAAAGGATAGGGCTTGGCACGCGCTTGTGATCCCCCAAGTGGTGCAGCGAAATATGAAAACGGCAAGACCCGATCAAGCTCTTTCGCGTCAGACCATGATCGTTGATTACGCCGGTCCTGCAGGCATCGACAATCTCCTGCATATCGGGATCGAGCATGATGCCGAAGAAAAGCCGCTCCTGCAAAGCAGGCCGTTTCGGTCGGTTTTGCCAGTTATCGCCCAGATTCAATTCGCCCTGCATGGCCGACCTCCCGAAATGCAACCGCATTTCCGATCGAGCACATTAGAACAAAAAGGGAACAATCCGCAAGTATTTTTGCGAACGCCTGTCTCGTCACCTGTTCCTGGCAACCATAGCAATGATGGTTTCGAACAGCTCGTGCTCCGCCTGCGCAGCGGTGACGTCGCCCGTTGCGGCGGCATAGGACAGCGCTTCCGCGGCACCGAGCATCGCCCACAAGCCCGCCGAAGCAATGGTCCCGGCTCCGGCAAACGGCGCGAGCATCACCCGGCACTTCTCGATGAAGACGCCGTTATATTCGCGCTTGATCTTCTCCAGTTCGGGCGATCCGGCAAGCGCTGCGATCACGCCGGGGATTTCGCGCCCCTGCACAAGCACGCAGTCCACATAGGACGAGGCGATGACCGCAGCCCGATCCGCCAGCGCCGGTTTGCTCGCGGCGAGCGCCGCGTCCATCAGCATTGTCTGGCGGGCATCGAAGTCCCGGTAAAGCGCTGCCAGCAAACCGGCGCGCGTGCCGAAATGATCATAGACCACCGGCTTCGTCACCTCAGCCTTTTCGGCAAGCCAGCCGAGCGTCAAGGCTTCTGTCCCCTCCTCCCGGACAATCCGCCAGGCGACATCCATGAGCTGGCGGAAGCGGTCCTCCCGCGTCAGCCGCCGGCGCGGACGGACAGCCGCCGTTGCATCCTTCGTTCGCGTGCTTGACATCACTATATACCAAAAGTAACTTACAGATTATAACTTACCAAAAGTATATAACATCAACGCGCCATCTGCAATCCGTTGACAGGAGTTTTGTCATGCACGCCCTCATCGTTGTCGCACATCCCGAACCCGCATCCCTCACCCACGGCATTGCTGCACAGATCGCGGAGGGTTTGTCGCTGCGCGGTTCCGGTAATTCCCACGAAATCGCCGACATCGCGGCCGAAGGGTTCGATCCGCGCTTCTCCGCTGCCGATCTCGCCGTTCACCGCACCCGGGCGGCACCGCCCGCCGATGTCGCTGCCGAACAGGCGCGGATCGACCGTGCCGATGCTGTTGTGCTGGTCTTTCCCGTCTACTGGTGGTCGATGCCGGGGCTGCTCAAGGGATGGATCGACCGGGTCTTTTCCAATGGCTGGGCTTTCGACTTCAGCCTGGACGGCGGCCTGGAAAAGAAGCTCCGCCACCTCAAGGTGCATCTCATCGGCGTTGGAGGTGCCGATGCGCGAACCTATACCCGGCGCGGTTACTTCGATGCCATGAAGACGCAGATCGATCACGGCATCTTCGATTATTGCGGTGCCTGTGTCGTCACGTCGGAGCTGCTGCTCGATTCGGAAACGCAGGATCCGGCAATACACCTCGACAGGGCGCGAACCATTGGCAGCAGGCTGTTTGAAGCATCGCCGCTATGCGGAATGCAGGCAGCCTGAGGGCGCCGTTCACCCCATCAGCCGGGGCAAAGCGGCGGCGAGTGCATCCACGGCCAGGCGGACCCGCAGCGGCAAATGCGGCACCGGCAGCCACAACGCATAGGCGTCGTAGAGATAATCCGGCTGATCCGGCAGCAATTGCACAAGTGTTCCCGCGGCAATCCGGTCGCGGATGAGCCAGGACGGCAGCCAGGCCAGCCCCATGCCGGCCATGGCAGCGTCGGCTATGGCGTCGAGGTCATCCAGCCGCACGCGATTGACCGGCATCGCCTCGGCCGGCGGCTGGTCGCCGCGCGGGAACAGCCATGGGCGGATGCGGCCCGACCGGCGATACATGATGGCCTGGTGCCCGGCAAGGTCGTCGACCGCCCGTGGTTCGCCATGGTTCGCGATATAGGCCGGCGCGGCGCAGACAACCATATGCTGGCGGGCGATCCGCCGCGCAATCACGCCGCCCCTGTCGTCGGGAGTGCCGGTCCGGATGGCAAGGTCATATTCGTCCTCGGCGAGATCGACGAAGCGGTCGTTCAGCGACAGGTCAAGTTCCAGCATGGGATATTGCCGGGCGAGCCCGAGCAATACGGGGGTGACGCAGTGCCGGCCGAAATGCGCGGGCATCGTCACCCGCAACCGGCCGCGCGGTTCGGACAGCTGATCATCCGCGAGCGCATCCACGGCCTCCGCTTCGGCCAGTATCACCCGGCAACGTTCATAATAGGCACGCCCGAAATCGGTCAGGTTCTGGCGGCGTGTCGTGCGGTTGATCAGGCGTACGCCCAGCCGCTCTTCCAGAAACCGGACATGTTTGCCGACCATCGGGCCGGACAGGCCAAGCGCGTCCGCAGCCGCGGCAAAGGAGCCGAGATCAACGGCTCTGACAAACACGGCCATGCTGGCGAGGCGATCCATATTCGAAACTCCTGGTTTCTACAGAACTTCATTATGCGCCATTTATCCGCATTTCTCCTGCTGGCATAGCCTATTCCGTTCAAATGGTTTGGAGTTATGACTATGGCACGTGTTGTTCGTTTCCATGAATTCGGCGGTCCCGAGGTTTTGCGCATCGAGAATGTCGAGATTCCCCAGCCCGGCCCGGGCGAGGTTCAAATCCGCGTCAAGGCCTTGGGGTTGAACCGTGCCGAAGCGCTTCTGCGTACCGGCACCTACATCGAGACGCCGGTTTTGCCGTCCGGTCTTGGCCTTGAGGCAGCGGGTATCGTTGAAGCGATTGGCGAAGGCGTCGAGAACTTTGCGCCGGGTGATACGGTCAGCGTCATACCGCCCAAATCGATGGTGCGCTGGCCGGCCTATGGCGAACTGGTGACCTTCCCCGCCGGATCGGTTGTCAAACATCCGCAATGGCTCAGCTGGGAAAAGGCGGCGGCGCTGTGGATGCCTTACCTGACCGCTTACGGCGCGCTGATCGACATCGCCAAGCTGCGCCGGGGAGATTTCATCGTCATCACCGCGGCGTCAAGCAGCGTGGGACTTGCGGCGATCCAGATTGCCAACAGGGTTGGCGCGACGGCTATTGCCGTGACGCGCACCTCCGGCAAGAAACAGGAGCTGCTGGCTTTCGGCGCCGCCCATGTCATTGCCGCCGCCGAGGAAGACCTGGAGACGCGGCTGAAGGACATCACCGGGCCGGACGGCGTGCGCGTGGTGCTCGACCCCATCGGCGGTCCGATATTCGGCCCGCTGACCGCTGCCATGGCACCGGGCGGCATCCTCGTGGAATATGGCGGCTTGAGCCCGGAACCGACCCCTTTCCCGCTGTTTACCGTCCTGAGCAAATCCCTGACGCTGCGGGGCTATCTCGTGCACGAGATTATTGGTGATCCCGCGCGGCTGGAAGCAGCCAAGGCTTTCATCCTGGACGGCCTGGCATCCGGTGCCCTGCAGCCGGTCATCGCCAGAACCTTCCCGTTCGACCAGATCGTCGATGCGCATCGCTTTCTGGAATCGAACGAGCAGTTCGGCAAGATCGTCGTGACGATTTGAAGGGCTGGAGCCTCCGTCCCCTACATTTCGAAATAGCGCGGCCGGTCGAGATCGGACATCAGCCCGGGCTGGTTCGGCTGCCAGTTCAACAATTCGCGGGTTCGTGCGCTTGCGGCATGAGCGCTCATGCCGGCAAAGACGGCGAACCAGCCGAAATGTTCGGCCGCCGCCTCGGGAGTCTTGGCCACAACAGGCACATTCAGCCGGCGGCCGATCAGCGTGGCGATGTCCTTGAACAGCACACCCTCCTCGGCAACCGCATGATAACGGTCGCCGCCGGTCCCCCGTTCAAGGGCAAGCCGGTAGACGGAAGCCGCATCCAGCCGGTGCACCGCGGGCCAGCGGTTGAGCCCTTCGCCGACATAGGCAGACACGCCTTTTTCGCGCGCGAGGTTGATGAGGTGCGGTACGAAGCCATGGTCGCCGTCACCATGAACCGACGCAGGAAGACGAACCACCGACGCGCGCACTCCATCCGCCGCGAGCGCCGCAGCGGTCGCTTCCGAAACGCGGGGCACAGCCGCGGAAGCCGGGCCGGGCAGGTCTTCTTCCGTCGCCGGGCGATCCCGTCCCAGATGCGCCATTCCCGTGGTGACAAGCAAGGGGCGATCCGAGCCTTTGAGCGCAGCGCCAAGCGTCTCGATGGCGCGGCGGTCCATCTCGCAGTTCTGCGCGAATTTCGAGAAATCATGATTGAACGCCGTGTGGATCACTCCATCTGCGGCGGCGGCGCCATCGCGCAGGCTTGGCAGATCGTCGAGATCGCCGCGATGCGCCTGCGCGCCGAGGGCGGCAAGCGATTTGACCGCCGCGTCCGTGCGGACAAGGCCGAGCACCTGATGGCCCGCCTTGACAAGTTCCTCCACGACGGCAGAGCCGACAAAGCCGGTGGCACCGGTAACGAAAACACGCATTCCACTTCTCCATTTTAGAATGAAATGACCGCAATCACGGCCGTAGTGGAGAAGATAGGCGGTTGGAGAAATACGATCTATGCTGTAAAGTCCGCATTATCTTCGCAATCGTCCGGAATGACCATGGATCCGCTCTCAGACGTCCTGTCCCTGCTGAAACCGCATAATTACATGTCCGCCGGCTTCGATGCCGGGGGTGAATGGTCGATCCAGTTTCCGGAAAGCCGGGACAGTATCAAATGTGGCGCCGTGGTTTCCGGTCAATGCTGGCTGTCCGTGGAGGGCGTTGCCGATGCCGTGCACCTCGGCACGGGCGACTGCTTCCTGTTGCCGTACGGTCGGCCGTTTCGCCTGGCAAGCGATCTGACGTTGTCGTCCGTCGAGGCTGTCACGGTTTTTTCCGCTGCGCGCAATGGTGGCATCGCCGTGCATAAAGGCGGCGGCGATTGCTTTCTTGTCAGCAGCCGTTTTGCCCTGACCGGCAATCATGCAAGCGTGCTGTTGGGAATGCTGCCGCCGATCGTGCACATCCGCAAAGACTCGGATCAGTCCGTGTTGCGCTGGCCCGTGGAACTGATGATGCGGGAGTTGCGCGAACGGCAGCCCGGCGGCTTTCTCCTCGTGCAGCACCTGGCCCATATGATGCTGATCGAGGCGCTGCGACTGCATCTGGCCGGAGGATTGCAAGGCGGCGTCGGCTGGCTGTTCGCTCTGGCGGATAAGCAAATGGGCGCGGCGATCAACGCCATGCATGAGAATCCGGCGCGCCACTGGACGTTGCAGACACTGGCGGAACGGGCCGGCATGTCGCGCTCAACCTTTGCACTCAAATTCAAGCAGACCGTCGGAAAGTCCCCCATGGAATATCTGACACGCTGGCGCATGCTGGTGGCGGGAGACAGGCTGGAGAATTCAAGCGATCCCGTGTCCGCCATTGCCCTGTCACTGGGTTATGACTCCGAAAACGCCTTCAGTACTGCCTTCAAACGGGTCATGGGCTGTTCGCCGCGCCAATACGGCCATAGCGGGAGGACCGCCTTATCATCGGAGAGCCCCCTCGCATCGCCCCTCGTGCGGCGTGCCCTTTCAGAATCGCCAGCTTAGATCACCACGCACCCCATGCGCCTGCACCGCAGACGACATCTGGCCGGTATAGGAAACACCCAGCGTGACAGCCTTTGTCAGCGAGAAATCCAGTCCGGCTTCAGCAACGAGAGCATCCCGCGCAATGGGCGAACCCTCGACCGGGAATGGCGACCCTCCGGCCAAGGCAAATGTTGTATCCGGAGCAACATCGCCAAAGGCATGCTGCCATCCGAGCATTCCCCTTGCCGCCAGCTTGGCCGTGTCACCGACGGGAATATCCGTCCGGGCACGCAGGCCCAGCGTTGCATAGACGTTGTCATCAATGTCGCCGCGGGATTTGAGCCCTGCAGTCCCGCTTTCCCCGATGCCGTCGGTGTGAAGGTTTGCATAGGCGAGACCTGCGAATGGCTCCAATGCCACACGGTTGTAATCGAAGGCATAGCCTGCCTCCCCGAAAACCTGCACCGTTCTCGCAGCGTAATCGGCAGCGGATGCACCAAATGCCGTGGAACGGCTTGTTTCCACCGCGTGCCACGTGTGGGCCGCGCCAAAACGCAAGGCCAGCGCATCCATCTGCGCAGCGGCGTAGGCAGCGATCGTATAGCTGTCGACGGACGCCGAGGACGCGCGTGCCGGAGCGTCAAGCGAACTGCTGCCATATCCTCCGGCAAAGCCTGCGCGCCATGACTGCCCGAATTCGCCGTCAGCCCCAATATAGAATCCGCCCGAGGAGCGCTCGAGCTTCGCAGCATTCGCATTGCCCGACAGGTGTCCCCATGAACCGTAGGCCAGCCCCCAGACCGCCGAGGACGCATCGGGTGCGGCCGGAATCTGACCACCCGGACCGTAGGCCAGAAGAGGCATCGACGGAGACGGAGCAGCCCCCGATGCCGCGCGCAGCCGCGCGGAGATGACATCCCGGGCAAACCGGCTTTCGTCGAGCAGTGCCGATTTGACGCTCGAATGGATTTCACCGGAGAGCTTGTCGAATATTGTCTGCGCATCATGGGCATTCGACCCGATAATCAGGTCGTAGATGGATGCGGCGGGATTGCCTGTCCCGGCAGTACCGGACAGCACCAGCCCGCCGAAACTTTCCACACCGGCACCCACCGATCTCTGGTTCTTCGTCGTGCCAATATCGGCAAAAGCCGTCCTGTTCCGCAAAACGTTCAGATAGACATTGGTGGCATCGTAGCCGAGTGTCAGGTCGAGGAAGGCGTAGTCAGCCTGCACACGGCTGAACGTTCCGGTGAGCCCGCCCGAAGCAAGGATCGTGTATCGGGCATCACCGCGAAACGTGCCCGGATTGAGGAAAGCATCAACTGTGCCACCATCAAGCTGCGCCGTGCCCGTCACGTCGACACGGCTGGTACCCGCCGCTGCGCCGATCTTGACCCGCATGCTGGCATCGGCGGATTGGTGATAGTTGCCATCAATTGTCAGCGTTCCGCCGGCGCCGCCCCAGCCGCCATAGACGATGCCCTGATTGTCGACATTCCCGTAAATGATGCCGTCTCCGGAAAGGGCGCCGCCACGGCTTACCAGCGTATCGGATGCGATGCTCCCCGCCAGCGCCAGAGTACCGCCATCAATCCGGGTTTTGCCGGCATAGGTGCTGTCGCCAAACATCAACAGCGCGCCATCACCCGATTTGACCAAGCCGCCTGCGCCAGTAATGTCGTTGAACCATCTACTCTGACCGCCGTCAAATTTGACGTTGAAATCGCCCCAATCAAATTTCCCCGGCCCAAGCACGGCACGGCCGGCATCGAGAAGCCCGTATCCGTAGACATCATCCACACCGGGAGCGCCAATGTCGAAAGCGGTTCCTAGCAGAACCTGCCGGACCTGATCCATCGTCATGTAAGGGAACATCTGTTTGACCAGGGCTGCGGCACCGGCAACGTGCGGAGCCGCAAAGGACGTTCCACTCATCGCCTGATACCCGCCTCGTCCGTCTACGGTAAAGACGGCATAAGCGGGCGCGGCCAGACACCAGTTTTTGGCAACACCACACTGATTGCCATATTCATAATCATAACCGGTCACTGCCAGCCAGCCGCGTTCCAGCTCCGGAATGAGATAGGGCAACCCAGCGTCAATGGAGGGCTGGCTACGACTGTCGTTGCCGGTTGCCCAGATCATCAGGGTGTCGTTGGCTACGGCGTGCCTGTACGCGGCGATTTCGGCCTTGTACATCGAAGAGACGACGTCGGGCGTATAATCCGTGATTCCAGCTTCTGAGCCATAGCTGTTGTTGATGATATGCACGTTGCGGGAAACCAAACCATATATTCCAGCGACGACAGCCTTTGCATCGATATATCCGTCTTCCTCTTCAGCATTCACGGCAACGATCGTCGCGCCTGGCGCAACACCATGCATTCCCTTGCCATCCCTGTTTGCTGCAATCACACCTGCAACAGCAGAACCGTGCGTCACCGAGCTTGAATCGACATACCAGGGCTTGTCGGGCTGGACGGTGATACCCTCATCATAGCGTCCGGCAAATTCCGGGTGATCTCTGGCAAAACCTGAATCGATAACGCCAACTTTAACGCCGCTGCCGTCCACGCCCATGGCATAGGCATAATCGGCGAAAATGTAATCGAGCCAAAACTGGGTCTTATACTCAGGTGTCCGCCACGTCTCTGGATCGGTGGGGTCGCCTGCCGCTTGCGCGAATGCTGTCCCGGAAAAGCATACGCTTAAAAGCAACACGGCAACGTGCTGCCGGCACTTGCTGGCAAGTTTCATGGTCGTTTCCCCCAGCTCCACCGTGCCCCCCCTGGGAACGACAGCACAACTTCTAATTGTTGGAGGGATATAGTCCAGCGATTCGATCAGCCATACGGCATTTGCCGTATTTCGTGCCATACAGAGGGCAGGGAAGCTCCCCGCGCTTTCCGTTGCAGACTGTTAACCCTGTCGTTCTGTTCCGGCGCCCATGCTGTCGAAGTACGACGAGTGCCGTATGTTCCCTGCGCGTTTCCGGCCGTAATTGTCCCTCCGCATGATGTCGTCGCTTGGTTCGATCAATGTCGCGATCGACCAAAATCGCTCCGGATAATGAGAGCGGTCCCATCTGCCGGAGGAATAATGATGTTGCCGCTCGAACAACTGATGCCATTTGTCCTGGCAACATTGCTCTTTGCCTGCATGCCGGGGCCAGCGATTCTCTACATGACCGCCCAGACGCTGACGCATGGAACCGGTGCCGGGCTGAAGGCTGCCTGCGGTATTCATCTCGGCTGTTACGTGCACATTGTCGCGACGGCGCTGGGCTTGGCAGCACTCCTTCACAGCGCACCACTGCTTTACACGGTGATCAAGTTTGCTGGCGCCGCCTATCTCGTCTGGCTGGGCATCACCATGTTCATGGGCGGAAATGGCGGGCATAAAGACACCGTTTCCGCGGGTCCCGGTGTTTTTCGCGACAGTGTCGTCGTTGAGGTCCTCAACCCGAAGACGGCGCTATTCTTCCTGACATTTCTGCCACAGTTTATCGACGCCAATCTGAGTGCTCCAGTCTGGCTGCAGTTTCTGCTGCTTGGCATCATCGTCAATCTCGCCTTTTCAGCGGCGGACGTTGCGGCTGTGGGCATTGCCTCGGTCACGCTTGGCCGGATGACGAGGGCCGGATCAGGATGGATTGTTCCAAAGGTCTGCGGGTCCATTCTGATTGGTCTGGGCGTCACATTGGCAACCAAGAATATCTGACGGGACACGGCCTTGCCGGCGTTCAGCCGGCGGACAGTCCAAGACGGATGGCATAGGCCGTCAGTTCGGCTCCACTGTGCAGATTGAGTTTACGCATGAGGTTTTCGCGATGTTTGCGTGCCGTGAGCGGACTGATCCCGAGACGCTCGGCAATATCACGTGTGGAGATGCCGTGAGGAATAAGGGTCAGGATTTGCTGCTCGCGCCGCGTCAGTTCGACGGGAGACGCAATAGCAGGTTTGGGCTCATGGAAGCCGTCTCGCTTGCCGTGCTGGTCGACGGCAAAACGCACCTCGTCGGCAACATAGGGTTCGCCGCATCGCATGGCCTCGATGGCGGCCAGAAATTCTGTCGCGTCGCCGCTTTTCGTCAAGTAGCCGTTCGCGCCGGCATCAAAGGCGGCGCGCACAGAACGCGGTTCCAGATTTGCCGTCACAATCAGAATCTTCAGCTCGGGCCAGGCCGCTCGCACATTCCTGATGAACTGAAATCCGTTCACGCCCGGCATGCCAAGGTCAAGAATGAGAAGATCGGCGGCCGTTTCCCGGAGCAGGCGGTCGACCGTGTCGCCATCCGCCGCTTCGCCGGCAACCGTCACGCCGTCGATGGTCGAAAGCAGGAGCTTGAGCCCTTCACGCACAAGAGCATGATCGTCAGCAAGGATGACCCGCGAAAACTCGAGCATAAGGCGTACCTTCTTGTTAAAAAACCAACGGCGTGCATCATGCTCGCATTCCCGAGCCAGAGTTAAAACAGCAATGAGAATTGATCAACATTTACAGCCTCATCTTATCGATCTTTTATACCGACAATCTTACGCAGTATTATTTGCCAACTTCATTATTCCCCTTCCGGTTTTGTATGTTCTCTGGAATTTTGTACAAAGCGAGCTTCTTGTGTCGTGGGTGGGGGCGATTTACTGCCTGACAATCGCTCGTGTCCTGACATCAAGACGCTATTTCGGGCGCCCTAAATCCGAGGCGGAACAAGCCGGCACGGCTTTGTCGGCCTGGGCCTGGCGTTTCACAACCCTGTCGTGGGCATCGAGCGCATTGTGGGGTTTGCTTGGCTGGTACGGGTTTTTATCGGCAGAGCCGCAAATGCAGGCTTTCACCACCATCGTACTCACCGGCCTGGTATGCGGCGCCATTCCATCACTGTCCGCATTTCCGCCGGCCTATGCCGGTTCGCTGATTGCCATGCTGTTGCCTATGGCAATCCGCGCGCTGACGGCGGAAGCAGCAATCAATGACGTTTATCTGGTGTTTGTTGTTTGCCTTGCCGGTGTCAATCTTTACTACAGCCGTGTGTCATACAAATCGATGGTCGAGACCGTTCTGCTGCGTTTTGAGAACATGACACTCATTACCCAATTGAAGGAAGAGCGGGACAAGGCCCGGGCGGCCGATCGCGCCAAGTCGCGTTTTCTGGCGGCGGCAAGCCATGACCTGCGCCAGCCCCTGCACGCGCTCAGCCTTTTCAATTCGACGCTGGCCACACTGGGCGAACGGGGCGACGTCCGCGGTGTAGACGCACGCACGCTGGCGAAGCGGGTAAAATCGATCACGGGAAACCTCAGCGGCTTGCTGAATGCATTGCTCGACATGTCGCGCCTGGACGCCGGCATCGTCACAAGCGCAAAAGAACCCGTTTCACTGTCGCGCTTGTTCGATGATCTGCATGACGAATTCAGCGGAACCGCGCGGGAGCGCAACCTCGAATGGCGTCTGGCTGATCGCGATCTCTGGGTCTACACCGACCCGATGATGCTGCGGCGTATCCTGGCAAACCTCCTCACCAACGCATTCAACTACACCGACCACGGGAAAATTCTTCTGGGTTGCCGCAAGCGCGGTTCAAATGTCGAGATACAGGTGCTCGATACCGGTATCGGCATTCCTCCCGACCAGCAGGAAACGGTGTTCGACGAATTCCACCAGTTGAACAATCCGGCGCGGGATCGCGACAAGGGGCTGGGCCTTGGTCTGGCAATCGTCCGCCGTACGGCACAATTGCTCGGTCATCCCTTGAGGCTCGTGTCGCGGGAGGGACGCGGTTCGATGTTCTCGATCCTTGTTCCGCTGACGTTGCGCCCGCCGGCGTCTCTCCCCGCGCGGCAGGCTGCACTTTCCGGCTCTCTCTGCATCATGGTGGTCGATGATGAACCGGATGTTCTTGACGCCATCACTCAACTGCTGACGGTCCTGGGGCATAGGGTTTACGCGGACAAATCTGCGGCGGCTGTGATACGGCTACACGCTTCGGCACCGGAACGGACGCCGGTGGATTTGATCATCGCCGATTACAGACTGGCCGCCGGAACAACCGGATTGGAGGCGATTGCCGACCTGTTCAACCATCTGACCTATACGGTTCCGGCGCTCCTGCTGACAGGCGATACATCCCCGTCCGTCTTGAAACAGATAGCTGAAAGCGGCCTGCAAATGCTCAACAAACCCGTCGATGGCGACGCTCTTCAGGCCGCTATCGACAAAGCCGTGCACCGGAACATGCCTCAGAGCCTTTCCTGATCAGCTATGATGGTATGATGCGGACCTTGTACGTGCCTACTTTGGGCGAGGAACCGGTAATCTGCAGCTCATTGTTTTCAAACTGAAAATGCGAGGACGTGACCCGGAATTCCGTATGGACAAAGACGGGATTGAGCTCGCCCTTCTCGGCAAACCGCACGGACGAAACATCGTCGTCGCGAAAGCTGAGATATACCCGCGTGTGTTCATGTGCCAGCCGCGCACTTTGAAAGATAACATCGGCGTCGAAACGGCACCGCTCACCCCGATCCCGGTTGATGCCAAAATGCTCGATGAAATTGCCCATAGCCTCAAAATTCCTGGCTATGTTTGCACTGTCCTGCTCGGAGTCGTTCATGATTGCCCTTTCGTGTGGCGCCGAACGATTAAATCACGGCTTCGTCGCACTCCCGCCAAAGGGACACGATGGCCGTCAATTTTTCTTACTCCCACTCGATCGTGCCTGGCGGCTTCGACGTGACGTCATAGACGACGCGGTTGATGCCCTTGACTTCGTTGATGATCCGCGTGGCCGCCTGGCCAAGGAAGCTCATATCGTAGTGGTAGAAGTCGGCTGTCATGCCGTCGACGGAAGTGACGGCACGCAGGGCGCAGACGAATTCGTAGGTCCGGCCGTCGCCCATGACACCGACGGTCTGCACCGGCAGAAGCACGGCGAATGCCTGCCAGATCACATCGTAAAGGCCCGCCTTGCGGATTTCATCGAGATAGACCGCATCGGCCTCACGCAAAATCTCCAGCTTCTCGCGGGTGATGCCGCCGGGGCAGCGGATGGCAAGGCCGGGACCGGGGAACGGATGGCGACCGATGAAGGAATCGGGCAAGCCCAGTTCCTTGCCAAGCACGCGTACTTCATCCTTGAACAGCTCACGCAGCGGCTCGACCAGTTGCATGTTCATGCGCTCGGGCAGACCGCCGACATTGTGGTGCGACTTGATGGTCACCGAAGGGCCGCCAGTGAAGGAGACGCTTTCGATCACGTCCGGATAGAGCGTTCCCTGTGCGAGGAAATCCGCGCCGCCAAGCTTCTTGGCTTCTTCCTCGAACACTTCGATGAACAGGCGGCCAATGGTCTTGCGCTTCTTCTCCGGATCGGATTCGCCTTCCAGCGCGTCGATGAAACGGTCCTGCGCGTTCACGAGGATGAGCGGCAGGTTGTAATGTTCGCGGAACATGGCAACCACATCGGCAGCCTCGTTCTTGCGCATCAGACCGTGGTCGACAAGAATACAGGTGAGCTGATCGCCAACCGCTTCATGGATGAGCAAGGCAGCAACGGAGGAATCAACACCGCCCGAGAGGGCGCAGATTACCTTCTTGTCGCCAACCTGCTTGCGGATCGCGGCGACGGCCTGTTCGCGATAGGCGGACATGGTCCAGTCGCCCTTGATGCCGGCAATGCGATGCACGAAATTCTGCAGGAGCTTGGCGCCATCGGGCGTGTGCACCACTTCCGGATGGAACTGCACGGCATAGAATTTCTTGGCTTCGTTGGCGATGGCCGCGAACGGCGCGCCGGTCGATGTGCCGACAACCTTGAAACCGTCGGGAATGGAAACGACGCGGTCGCCATGGCTCATCCAGACCTGATGGCGTGTCCCCTTGGCCCAGATGCCGTCGAACAGGGCGCATTCTTCCTGAATGTCGAGGAAAGCGCGGCCGAATTCGCGATGATGGCCGCTTTCGACCTTGCCGCCAAGCTGCGCGCACATGGTCTGCTCGCCATAGCAGATGCCGAGAACCGGGATGCCCGATTCGAACACGGCCTGCGGCGCGCGCGGGCTGCCGATATCCACGGTGGAATGCGGACTGCCGGAAAGAATGACCGCCTTCGGCTTGATGCGGCGGAATGCTTCGTCAGCGGATTGGAAAGGAACGATCTCGGAATAGGCACCAGCTTCGCGCACACGGCGTGCAATCAGCTGCGTTACCTGGCTGCCGAAATCGACGATGAGGACTGTATCGGGATGAGTGGGTGTGTTCATGGCGGGCCTTTAAAGCAATTGCCGAGTCGATGCAATGGGTCACTCCACCACACGCGGATGCCAATTGCATTTGTTCACAATTTGAGAGGAATCATCCTTGTGTTGTGGTGTTTGTTCGTATCCGAACCTCTAGCGCAACGATCGCTCCAACGTCATGACAACCCATTTGTTGAGACTCACCCCGGCGCGGCGCGCGGCACTGGAAATGGCCTTGTGCAGAACCGGTTCCGCACGCACGACAAACTGACCGGAAAATGGTTTCTCCGGCTCCTCGCCACGCTCGGCGCAAAAGGCCAGATAATCCTCGATGGAGCCGGCAAGCGCTTGCTTCAGCTCTGCCGCAGATGTTCCCTGAAAGGTAATGACGTCGCGAAGATTGATAACCTCACCGTGGAAAAGAGAAGCATCTTCATCGTATTCGATAACCGCTTCATAGCCCTTGTAGTGCATCGTACTCATGGTCTTGTCTCCGCTTCCAGCAGAAAGCGCCTCACTGATTTCACCGCGCCCTTATCCGTTTCCTTTTGCGGATGCGGTCGATGAAACACCGCGCGGATGCCATTCAGGGCGATACGAACCCGCGAGCCCTGCCCTTCCGTAATCTCGCCTCCACAAGCGAGGATGAGCGCCTCAACATCCCGCCAAGCAATACCTGCACGCACGGGTTTGGCAAAAATGGCGGCAAGCGTCGCCCGATGCTTCCGGTTGAGATCCACATAATGATATCACTTTTCAGTATCAATAAAATAGTCGATAAGAAAATCAAAAAATTATAGCGTGATCGCCCCGGCCTCCAGCGCATGGCCCATGGCTTCCACGGCCAGCGCCAGTTTTTCGTCGATCACATGCAGATATTCGGTCCAGTCGCCAACATGGCGCAGATCGGCAGCACCGTCGGAAATGCCGCGCAGCCCGATCAACGGCAGGCCAAAACGCTGGCAGGCACGCAATATGGCAAAAGTTTCCATCTCCACCATATCCGCATCGATCCGGTCATAGGCGCTGCCCGAGACGATGTTCGCGCCGGTTGAAAGCGATGCTTCCTTCACGCCCGGGATGCGCAGCGGCAAAGGCACGGTGACCGGCAGATCGAGAAACGGCGTTGCCCCCTTGGTGAAGCCAAGCGGCGAAGCGTCCATGTCGCGATAGGAGACGCTTGTCGCCTGGTAGACTTCGGTCTGCTCCAGCGTCCGCGACCCGGCTGATCCCAGCGATACAACGAGGTCCGGTACGATTCCATCCCGTTCCAGCGCCGCCAGATTGGCTGCAAGGCTGACCGCTGCCTCCACCGGTCCGACACCGGTCATCAGCGGCCGGAACAGCCGTTGCAGATGCGCCCCATACTCCGCATCCACCGCCATGACGAACAGCACCTGTTTGCCGCCAATAGCGGCCAGTTGATAGGGCAAGCTCATGTCAGGACACCGGATTGAGCAGATACAGCGATGCGTTGAGAAGCGTGGCGAAGGCGACCCAGACGAGATAGGGAATGAAGATGACAGCCGACGATCTATCGGGCTCCCATGTCACCCGGATGAAGGCGATGATCGAGACCAGCAAAAGCGCGATGACCAGCAAGGCAAATCCCATCTGCTGGAAGCCGAAAAAGGTCGGAGACCACAGGAAATTCAGGACGAGCTGCGCCCACCAGAATTGCTGGGCGGAGGTCATATCGAGATCCCACACCCGCCACCCGGCAACGGCGATCAGGACATACAGGATCGTCCACACCGGCGCAAAAATCCAGTTCGGCGGGTTGAATGAAGGCTTGACCAGCCCGGCATACCATTCGCCCGGCAGCGTGATATAGCCGATAGCAAGACCGCCACCGACAGCCAACACGAGAAACAAGAGAAACCCTACGGACCGGGACATGGAAGAACCTTTCCTGCGGACAATGTCGCGGATGGTTGTACCGCTATTTCTCGCGTCTGAGAACAGAAATGAAGAAGCCGTCTGTCGACGTCGACAATGGCGACAGGATCGTGTTGCCATCCTTGAACAAGGGCCCGAGACCGTCGCTCGCCGACACCGCCTCCTGCCAAAGCGGGCGGGTATCGACCGGGGTGTAATCAGGGTTTGCCCCCAGGAACGCAGCGACCTGCTGGCCGTTTTCCGGCGCAAACAGCGAACAGGTGATGTAGACCAGCCGCCCGCCCGGTTTCACATAGGCCTTGGCCGCGTCAAGCACCTCACGCTGTTCCACCTCACGCCGTTCCAGCTGCTGCTCGCTGAGGCGCCACTTCGCGTCCGGCCGGCGCCGCCAAGTGCCAGAACCGGTGCAAGGCGCATCGACCAGAACGAGATCCATCTGGCCTTCAAGCGGAATGAGTTCGCTGGAATTGGCGTGGGCCTGCGCATTGCGCACCCCTGCCCGTTTGAGCCGGTCAAAAATGGGGGCAAGCCGGGCACGTTCCGCGTCATAGGCGTGAATCTGCCCCTTGTTGCCCATCTGGGCCGCCAGCGCCAGCGTCTTGCCGCCGGCTCCGGCGCAGTAGTCGAGCACCTGTTCGCCCGGCCTGGCACCGCTGAGTTTGGCGGCGATCTGCGAGCCGAGATCCTGCACCTCGAAAAGGCCACGCTGGAAGGCCGGTTCCGCCTGCACGTTCGGATGACGGCCCATGGCGCGCAGCGGCGGCACCCGCACGGCGGTTTCCAGCAGCGGCGCGGCGCTGGCTCCGGCGCGAACCAGTTCCTTCAGCACCTTTTCGCGATCGGCCTTCAGCGTGTTGACGCGCAGATCGACCGGCGGGCGGGCGCTGAGGGCAGCGGCTTCGTTTACCCAGGCATCGCCAAAAATTGCCTGGAAATGCGGAACGCACCATTCCGGCACGTCGGCGCGCACATGATCGGGCGCCGCTGCGAGGTCACGCTCCAGCCAGATAGCCATGCGGTCGGCTTCGAGCGGTGCGGGCGCAAACTTGTCACCATCCAGCGCGGCATTGATTTCATCGATAACCAGTTCGGCATCGGACAGGAGCACGCCAAAGGCAATATGACGGGCCGCGTTGCTGTCCATGCGCCAGCCGAGCGACAATTTCCGCCGCAAGGCGTCATAAACGATATTGCCGATGACCGCGCGGTCACCCGCACCGGCAAAGCGGTGCGACAGTCCCCAATCCTTGAGCGCATCGGAAGCCGGGCGTTTGCGGGTCTCAATATCGTCCAGTACTTCGATTGCCGCCTGCAGGCGTCCGCCAAGTCGCATGGGAATTCCTTCTTTTTGTCTACCGGCTTCGCATACATGGCAAAGCCAATAAAAGAAAGCCGGAGCATCACGCTCCGGCTTCCACATTGAACAACAAAGTTGTTGCAGGCAGCGATTACTCGGCCGCGGCGTGCTTTTCTTCGTTGGAAATCGCGTTGGCTTCATAGCCATGCGCTTCCTTGAGGGCAGCCCGCACGCCGGCTTCATACGCGGGATGAACGCGCTTGAAGTGCGCCAGCTGGCGCTCGATGATAGCGCCGGGAACACCGCCCATTGCCGCGGCAATGTTAGAGAACAGGCGCGTACGCTGACCGGCGTCGAACAGGTTGAACAGTGCCGTCACCTGACCGTAGTCATCGTTGCCGATGCGGTGGTTGTAGCGATCCGCATTGCCGGAAAGAGCCAGCGGCGGCTCTTTTGCCGACGGCTGCTCGACGGCGCCCGAGAAGCTGTTGGGCTCGTAATAGGCATCGACATTGCCGGTCTTCTGGCCAAAGAAGTTCATCTGGCCATCCTTGTGGTAGTGATGGACCGGGCACTTCGGCTGGTTGACGGGCAGTGCTTCATAGTGCGTGCCAAGGCGGTAGCGATGCGCATCCGCATAGGAGAACACACGTGCCTGCAGCATCTTGTCCGGCGAATGACCGATGCCGGGAACGACGTTCGACGGCGAGAAGGCAGCCTGTTCAATCTCGGCGAAATAATTGTCGGCATTGCGGTTGAGTTCCATGACGCCGATTTCGATCGGCGGGAATTCACCATGCGGCCAGACCTTGGTCAGATCGAACGGATTGTAGGAGGTCTTTTCCGCATCGCTTTCGCTCATGATCTGAACCTGAACGGTCCATTTCGGGAATTCACCGCGTTCAATGCCGCCAAACAGCTCTTCCTGGTAGGTTTCGCGTGACTTGCCGATCAGGGTTTCAGCTTCCGCATTGGTATAATGCTTGTGGCCCTGCTGGGTCTTGAAGTGGAATTTTACCCAGAAACGCTCGCCATTGTCATTCCAGAAGGAATAGGTGTGCGAGCCGTAACCGTTCATGTACATCGGTGCTACGGGCAGACCGCGATCCGACATCAGGATGGTGACCTGGTGCAGGCTTTCCGGCGACAGCGACCAGAAATCCCACATGGCGGTGGCCGAACGCATGTTGGTGCGTGGATGGCGCTTCTGCGTGTGAATGAAATCAGGGAACTTCAGCGGATCGCGCACGAAGAACACCGGCGTATTGTTGCCGACCAGATCCCAGTTGCCTTCGCTCGTGTAGAATTTGAGGGCGAAACCGCGCACGTCGCGCTCGGCATCGGCAGCGCCAAGTTCACCGGCAACCGTGGAAAAACGCAGCAGCAGCGGCGTTTCGGTGCCCGGCTGCAAGGCCTTGGCCTTGGTGTAGCGGGAGATATCGCCGGTGATCTTCAGCGTGCCGAATGCGCCCCAGCCCTTGGCGTGAACAACACGTTCCGGGATACGTTCACGGTTCTGGTGGGCAAGCTTTTCAAGCAGCTGATAGTCGTCCAGGAGAACAGGACCGCGTTCGCCCGCAGTCCTCGAATTCTGATTGTCTGATACCGGTGCACCGGCAGTTGTTGTCAACGTCGGACGGTCAGCCATTGGCTTCTCCTTGAATTTCGTTTTTGACACTATTTTCAGAATCGCACGGCGCGCGGGCTCTCTGCGATCTCAGGGGTGACCATAGAACTATTCCAATCATAGTTTCCAATTGAATTTAGAATTATTATTGATAGGATTTGGTTATCATGTTTTCCGTCCGTCAGATGCGCTATTTCGATATCCTCGCCACCACTCTGCATTTCCGCAAGGCCGCAGAACTCGCACGCATTTCGCAGCCGGCGCTTTCGGCGCAGATCGCGGAGATGGAGCAGCGGCTGGGAACACCCCTGTTTGAGCGGACGCGCCGCACGGTGGTTCTGACCGATATGGGCAAGCGGCTTTTGCCGCGGGTTCGCGGCATCCTGAACGGCATCCGATCGCTGGAAGAACTGGCGTCGCAGCGGCGCGGCATTCTGCAGGGCCGCCTGCGGCTGGGGATCATCCCGACCATAGCGCCCTATCTCCTGCCCATTCTCATTCCGGAACTGCGCGAAGCCTATCCTGAGCTGACCATCGAGCTGCGCGAGGCGGTGACGTCAAAACTGGTCGAGGATCTGCGGCTCGGCGATCTCGACGCGCTGATCGCCGCCTTGCCGATCGACAGCGATGGCATTGTCGCCAAACCGCTGTTCCGCGACCGGTTTCTGATTGCCACGTCAAGCAATGATACCGACATTCTCACCTCGCCGATGACCCAGGAGAGCGTGGCGCTGGAGCGGCTGCTGCTGCTCGAAGAAGGCCACTGCCTGCGCGATCAGGCCCTGGCGGTGTGCACCAGCGTCAAGCAGCGGCAGCTGGTCAATTATGGCGCCACCAGCATGACAACCCTGCTGCAGATGGTCAGCCATGGCATGGGCCTGACGCTGATCCCGGAAATTGCCGTGCGCACGGAAGCCAGCCGAAACAATGTGCGCATCCTTGCCTTTGCCGATCCCGAACCCTCGCGGGAGATCGGCCTGATCTGGCGCCGGCAAAGCGAAAGACGCGACGATTTCGAGGCCCTTGCCGCTACGATTGTCGAGTGTGGCAGGCGATTGCTGATCTCAGCCGAAGAGCTGGACGATCTGGCGGCTTAGTTCCTGGCCGTTCCCCGCAATCCCTTCACCGCTTTCTAAGCCGTTGCGGGTATCGCCAGATGCAGCGCGAGAATGACCCAGAGAATACCGTTCAAGAGATAGCCGATGGTGAAAATCGGCTGGCGCAGCCTCAAACGGTTCGACGTCACATGCACGACGGTGTGGGCGACGCGTGCTGCCACAAACAGCCAGGCAACAATGACGGCAAGAAACGATGAGCCATTGACCACATAAAGCGAAATGCAGACGGCGTAGAACAGGACGGGCAGCTCATAAAGATTGATCAGGTTGCGGATCACCGTGACGCTGACTTCCGGCTCCTTCAGCGGCAGCTTGAAATCGCGGGGCGACGCCTGGCCGCTCTTCACCGCCTCCATCCGGCGAAGGAATACCAGGCCGTAGACGATATAGATCAGCGCGGTCAGTGCGATCATCGGCCAGAAAATTGCGGTCTGCGACATGGGGTCCTCCAACGTTGGCGCATCTTACGTCTACGTTCATTTTTTCCGCAAGCTGTTAATTCAACCCGGGAATTCCGGACAAGCCAGCCGCGAGATGATCGACAAACGCCTTTACCTTGCGCGGCAGAAACTTTGCCGAGGCATAGACCACGTGCATATCCATGGGGGCATAGCGGTAAGCGGGCAGCACGCGAACCAGCGTGCCGTCCTCGAGAAACGGCTGGACCAGCGGCACCTGCGCCCCGCCAATCCCCACGCCCGCACACAAAGCCTGATTGAGCACAAAAGCGTTGTTGGCAAGAAAGCCTGATTTGACCGGCACGACAATCGGCCCCTCCGGGCCGATCAGCGGCACCGCCTCGCCCTGCGGCGACCAGATGAACCTGACATGCCGATGCTCTGACAGTTCCTCCGGCAGCAGGGGGCTGCCATGGCGCGCGAGATAATCCGGCGAAGCCACGAGAATGCGCTCGAACGTCGCCAGTTTCCGTGCCACCAGCCCGGAGGAGGCGAGTGCGCCGAACCGGATGGCAACGTCCACACCCTCGGCCACCAGATCGGCAAAGCGGTCATCGAGAATGAATTCGACAGTCAAATCCGGGTGCTGGCGCTGAAAATCGATCAGCAGCGGCGTCAGGTGCATCTGGCCGAACCCGACAGGCGCATGCACGCGAAGGTTGCCTTGAACCGAAGCTGTGAGGCCAGCCACCGCCTCTTCCGCCTCGTCGACGGTCTGCAGGATATGCCGCGCCCGCTGGTAATAGGTCTCGCCGCGGTCGGTCAGGGCCAGCTGGCGTGTCGAGCGATGCAGAAGGCGCATGTTCAGATGACGTTCCAGCGCCGCCATCTGCTGGCTGACGGCCGGTTGCGTGAGCCCCAGTTCCCGCGCCGCCGCCGACAGAGAGCCAAGCTCCGCCACCCGCACGAACGTCTTCATTGCAGCAAAGCGGTCCACTCATCACCTCAAAAATTTTCTTATGAATGATATCACAATTGATAGGCTACGCAAATCTATGCAAATGGATGATGCTAACGGCACCAACCAATATGGAGCTGTTGAAATGACGCAGGACATGAAAAAGGCCGTGATTGTGGGTGCCAATGGCATCATCGGCGGCAATCTCATTGCATATCTCAAGGAATTGGGTGACTGGGAGATTATCGGCCTGTCCCGGCGCGGCGGGATTGCAGATGGCAGGCTCAGCCACATCGCCGTCGATCTGCTTGATGCGGCGGATGCCAAGGCAAAGCTCGCGCACCTCACCGATGTCACCCATATCTTTTATGCGGCCTATCAGGACCGTCCGACCTGGGCCGAGCTGGTGCCGCCGAACCTTGCCATGCTGATCAATGTCGTCAACGCCATTGAACCCATCGCACCCGGCCTCCGGCACATCAGCCTCATGCAGGGATACAAGGTCTACGGTGCGCATCTCGGCCCGTTCAAGACCCCGGCGCGCGAGAGCGATGCCAATCACATGCCGCCGGAATTCAACATCGACCAGCAGGATTTTCTCGAAGCCGCACAAAAGGGAAAACGCTGGACATGGTCCGCGCTGCGCCCGTCCGTCGTTATCGGATATGCGCTGGGCAACCCGATGAACCTTGCCTCGGTAATCGCCGTCTATGCCTCGATGTCCAAGGAACTTGGCATTCCCCTGCGCTTTCCCGGAAAGCCCGGAGCCTATGACAGCCTGCTTGAAATGACCGATGCCGGTCTGCTGGCGCGGGCAACGGTGTTCATCGCCACCAATCCTGCTGCAGGCAATCAGGCCTACAACATCAACAATGGCGATCTCTTCCGCTGGAGCGAGATGTGGCCGAAAATTGCCAAGTTTTTCGATCTGGAGGTTGCCCCACCCCTGCCCATGTCGCTGAATGTCGTCATGGCCGACAAGGAACCGCTCTGGGATATGATGGTGCGCAAGCATGGCCTTGCCGACGTGCCGTACAAGGATGTTTCTTCATGGGGTTTCGGCGATGCAGTGTTCGGCTGGAATTACGATTTCTTCGCCGACGGCAGCAAACTGCGGCGCGCCGGCTTCCACGACCATATCGATACGGAAGAAATGTTCCTGAATGTCTTCCGGGACTTGCGGGCGCGGAAGATTATTCCGTGAACTGCCCCCTTTGAGGGAGGTCAAGTCGCGAAAGGTTCGCCCTTTCGGCGCGCAATATCGTAGTTCAGGAAAAATTCATCAAGCTGCGGCGGGGGCACTTTTGTTCCCGCCAGCATCGCATGCGCCTGCCCGCGATGATGAATCTGGTGCACGAACAGATGGGACAGAATAAGCCGGATCGGCTCCTGTGAAACCTGCCCGTCCTGCCATTCGATCATAACGATCCGGTCGAGATCCGGCGCACTCAGACTGTCGCAAAAGGCGATCAGATCGGCGTCGAACGCCTCCTGCGCTTCTCGGAGATCAGCCAGTTTGGGAAAGGGAATATCCCCGACGAGGCTGATGTTCTTGCGGCCGACGCCGGTCACGTCAGCCAGATAGATGTGATCGACAATGAGATTGTGATTCAACGTCATCTGCAGCGACGGGAAGAAACTGATCCGCTCCTGCGCAAATTCGGCATCCGTCAGCCCCGCACAGGCGCCGAGCAGCCGATGGTTCGACCAGGCGCTGTTGCGCGCCATGGCCGAGAAGTGGTCGCGGAGGGCGTTGTCAGACATGGCCTCCGCGCCCCGATCAGTTGCCGCCGGGATAGTTCGGGCTTTCGCGCGTAATCGTCACGTCGTGGGTGTGGCTTTCCCGCAGGCCCGCATTGGTGATGCGGACAAAGGTCGCCTTGTCGCGGAACTCTTCCAGGTTCTTGGCACCGACATAGCCCATTGATGCACGAAGACCGCCGGCAAGCTGGTGCAGTACGCCCGACACCGGCCCCTTGTACGCCACCTGGCCTTCAATGCCTTCCGGCACAAGCTTGAGCTCGTCGCGGACTTCCGCCTGGAAGTAGCGATCCGCCGAACCGCGGGCCATGGCGCCAACCGAACCCATGCCGCGATAAGCCTTGAAGGAACGGCCCTGGTAGAGATAGACCTCGCCGGGGCTTTCCTCGGTTCCGGCAAGGGCGGAACCTGCCATGGCAGCAGCGGCACCGGCCGCAAGCGCCTTGGCGAAATCGCCGGAATATTTGATGCCGCCATCGGCGATGACCGGAACACCGGCCTTGTGCGCGGCTTCCACGGCCGACATGATGGCGGAAAGCTGCGGCACGCCGACACCGGCAACGATGCGCGTGGTGCAGATGGAGCCCGGTCCGATACCGACCTTGACCGCATCGGCACCCGCATCGATCAGCGCCTGCGTGCCCGCAGCCGTTGCAACGTTACCGGCAATGATGCGCACGGCGTTCGACATCTTCTTGGCGCGGGTGACCGCATCCAGCACACGCTGCGAATGGCCGTGAGCGGTATCGATGACGAGCACGTCGACGCCGGCGGCAATCAGCCGTTCGGCACGCTCGAAACCGTCTTCGCCGACGCTGGATGCAGCGGCAACCCGCAGGCGTCCCTGCGCATCCTTGGCAGCATTCGGGTTCAGCTGCGACTTTTCCATATCCTTGACGGTGATCAGACCGACGCAATGACCCTTGCTGTCCACCACCAGCAGCTTCTCGATGCGGTGCTGGTGCAGAAGACGCTTGGCTTCCTCGTGCTGGACATTGTTTTCGCGCACGGTGATGAGGTTTTCACGCGTCATCAGCTCGTAAATCTTCTGATTGGGATCGGACGCAAAGCGCACGTCGCGGTTGGTCAGAATGCCAACGAGACGGCCCGGCTTGCGGCTGCCCTCGCCGGCGTTCTCGACCACCGGAATGCCGGAAATGCCATGGGCGCGCATCAATGCCTGCGCATCGGCAAGCGTTGCGTCCGGGCCGATGGTGACCGGGTTGACGACCATGCCGGATTCGAACTTCTTGACCTGCCGGACCTCTTCGGCCTGCAGTTCCGGTGTCAGATTGCGATGGATGACGCCCATGCCGCCAGCCTGAGCCATGGCAATGGCAAGGCGCGACTCGGTGACGGTGTCCATGGCAGCGGAGAGCAGCGGCAGGTTCAGTTCGATATCGGGAGCAATACGGGTGCGAATGTCAGTCTGGCCGGGCATGACCTCGGAATGACCCGGCTGAAGCAGGACATCGTCAAATGTCAGTGCCAGCGCGCCCGTCGCGGATTCAACAATTTTTGCCATAACCAATTCCTTAAAATGCGACAAGCGCACCACGATGGCGGTGCGCCGAGTCAGTAATGTTCCGGTGAATTGGCACGGGCTGGTAACATGGATATGTCGGTTTGGAAAGGTGGAAACGTATTTATTCCGCAATCAGCGATACGCGATCTCCCTCTAGGGGTGGATGGATGCCGCGCCTACTGCGCATAATATTGAAGTTCCTTGATGCGCGCCCGCACGGCGTCCACATTCAGCGCCTCGATATCCATGCTGGCAATGGAACCCCGGTCGGCGCGCCATGGGCCGTTGTCGGCCTTGATCTGCGCCTCGCGCCACGCCACCCATTTGCGCTGCGCATCGCGAATCTGTTTGGCTGATTCCGGATCGACCGATGCTAGGACTTTCTTGTAAATCTCGTTCAGCTGCTTGTCATAGGCGACAAAGGCCTTGTGCGAGCAGTCGACCATTCCTACGGTCGTCTGTCCTGCCGGGCTGTTCAGGCATTCCGTTGCCGCCTTGTCGATCGGATCGACCTTTTCCTCCGGTGAAGCGGCGACCGCCGACGACACAGCCCCGAGCGACAGTGAGACACAAAGCATGGCAAAGAATCGTTTCATGACGTCCTCCTTGGTGGCAAAATGCCCTATGCATCTTGGCAGCAAAAGGGTGAATTGTTGAGACTGGCCCATCGCTTTCCCCCATGTTAGGACCATACGATCCCTTGGACGGTTGAACGCAGGAGATGTGGTGCGCCCGATTTACCGAAAAGTTTCCTTCCTGCGCCGGTCCCGTGCCATGTGGGGCAACACGCGGGTCTGGCGGCCGCGCCTGGTGTTCTGGGCGGGGGCGGTTGCCATTGGTGTGATCAGCGTCCTCTTCGCCAAGCTGGCGGATCTTGCCCAGGAAACGTTTCATGGCGTGATCGGAACCAGCGGCTGGACGATATTCCTGCCCTTGATCATCACGCCGCTCGGCTTCATCTTCTGCGCCTATATGGCCTACAGTTTCTTTCCCAATGCCCAGGGCAGCGGCATTCCGCAGGCCATCGCGGCCCGTCATCTCAACGATCACGAGGATCGCGTCAGGCTGCTTTCTCTGCGCATGGTTTTCGGCAAGATCCTTTTGACCGTTGTCGGCCTGTTTTCCGGTGCCTCCATCGGGCGTGAAGGCCCCACAGTCCAGGTCGGCGCGTCGCTGATGCTGCAGGTGGCGCGCTGGGGCGGCATGGCGCAGGCGCGCGGGCTCATCCTTGCAGGCTCCGCCGCCGGTATTGCCGCGGCGTTCAATACGCCGCTCGCCGGTATCGTCTTTGCCATCGAGGAAATGGGCCGCTCCTATGAGGCACGCACCAACGGCCTTGTTCTGACCGCCGTCATCCTCTCCGGCCTCGCCGCCATCGGGCTTGTCGGCAACTACACCTATTTCGGTTCATCCGTTGCCGTTGCAACCAGCTTTTCCGACTGGCTTCTGGTGATCCTGTGCGGTGTCGGCGGCGGTGCGTTCGGTGCCTGCTTCAGCGCCGGTGCTGTCAGGGCATTGCGCAGGATCAAGCGCTGGACGACACCCGATCCGTTTCGCCGTACCCTGCTGCTCGCCGCTGTGTGCGGTTTCGCCGTGGCGCTGATCGGGGTTGCTTCAGGCGGTACAACCTTCGGCACAGGTTACGCGCAAGCGCGCGGCGCCGTGGAAGGCCATGCCCTGCCGTGGTATTTCTTCCTGGAGAAACTGCTCGCCAGTTTCCTTTCCATGGTCTCCGGCATTCCCGGCGGCATTTTTGCCCCGTCTCTCTCCGTCGGCGCGAGCTTCGGCAGCACGGTCGGTTTGCTGACCGGCAGCAATATCGGCCTCGCCGCCGTGCTCGGCATGGCCGGTTATTTTGCCGGTGTGGTGCAAGCGCCGATGACGGCTTTTGTCATCATTCTGGAAATGACCGGCAGCCATGACAGCGTCATTGCCCTGATGTGCACATCCATGCTCGGTTACGGCACGGCACGCATCATCTCGCACGAACCGCTCTACCACGCATTGTCACGGGTGTTCATTGCGGATGCGATCCGGCGCAAGCGCGCCGAAGCCGCAGCGGCAACGCCCGGACAGGGTCAGACATCGAACTGATAGGTCACCGGCACGAAGCGATAGCCGCTTCCCTGCCGGTCGAGATAACCAGCCGACGGGAACGGCATGTGATAACCGATGAACGGCACGCGGTCGGTGGCAATCATGTCGAGCACCCGCTTGCGCGTCTCGATGCCCTTGGCCCGGTCCGTATCGAAAGCCACCTCCCATTCCGGATGCTGCAGGGCTGCAACGTAGTGATTGGCGGTATCGGCGGTCAGCACCAGACGCTTGCCCGCGGATTCCACGTGGAAAATCATATGGCCGGGCGTATGGCCGTAAGCCGCTTCGCTGGTAATCCCTGACACAACCGCATCACCCGCCTTGATGAAGGTGGTCTTTTCCGCCAGCGGTTTCACCTTGGCCGCAACACCCTTGGCCCCCGCTTCCGCCGGCGTGCCCGCCCGGGCCGGATCGGTCCAGAAATCATATTCGATCTGCCCCGCGATATAGCGCGCATTGGCAAAGGCAGGCATTTCGCCGTTCATCAGGCCGCCGATGTGGTCACCATGCATATGGGTGATGACGACAACGCTCACCTGATCGGGCGTGTAACCCGCCGCTTTCATATTGGCTTCCAGCTGGCCGAAACCGTTGTCGCGCCCTGCAGCGCCAAAACCCGTATCGAACAGGATCAGTTCAGCACCGGTATTGATCAGCACCGGGGCAAAACCATTGACGAACTTCGTTTCGGGCAGAAAGTTGACGCGCATCAGTTCTGCCACCTTCTCCTGTGACTGATCGGCACCGAAGGTGGGAAACGGGCCATCGGACAGGCGCAGGCCATCGAGAAGCGTGGTGACCTCAAATTCACCCAGCTTGAAGCGCTTGAAACCCGGCGACTTCACCGGCGAAAGCGGAACCGCTGCGGCGGCAGGATCCGGCATGACCTGCGACATGGCGAGCCCACCGGCTATGGCGCTCGATGCAAGAAACAGGTCGCGGCGGGAAATCTCGTATGACGTCATGAGTTCATCTCCTTCTGGCAGTCTTGGGGTCTGCGGTTGAGATCGTGCACAGGCAACGTCATGGCTGCCGGGCCGTTCCCTTTTGCATAGCGGAAAATCGTATTGTGCTGGATCACATCTGATTGATCGGTGCTTGAGCACCCGCCACACTGGTGCTATCGCAGCGCCAGCAAGGGTTGCTTTTTATTGTGAGTCCCGCGACGGACCCCGATTGCTGACGAAGCTCTTTATTGAGAACTGGAATTCATTGTGAATCGCATTGTTCCACTCGTGCTCGCTGTCGCCCTGTTCATGGAACAGATGGACTCGACCGTCATATCCACATCCCTGCCCGCCATTGCCGCCGACATCGGTACGAGCCCCATCGCGCTGAAACTCGCGCTGACCGCCTATCTCGTCTCGCTCGCCGTGTTCATCCCGGTCAGCGGCTGGATGGCCGACCGTTTCGGCGCAAAGAATGTGTTCCGCGCGGCCATCGTCGTGTTCGTGCTTGGGTCGATCGCCTGCGCAGCCTCCAACTCGCTGCTGGCCTTCGTCGTCTCACGCTTCGTGCAGGGGGTCGGCGGTGCCATGATGACGCCGGTCGGCCGCCTGGTTCTGGTGCGCTCGACGCCGCGCAGCGAGCTTGTCGGCGCCATGGCCTGGTTGACCGTGCCGGCACTGGTCGGGCCGCTGGTCGGGCCGCCCATCGGCGGGTTCCTCACCACCTATTTCACCTGGCACTGGATTTTCCTGATCAACGTGCCGATCGGCGTGCTTGGCATCTGGTTCGCAACACGTTACCTGCCGGATGTGGAAACGCTGATCCAGCGCAAGCTCGACGTGCCCGGTTTCTTCCTCAGCGGCATCGCCGCATCCGGCGTTGTGTTCGGGCTTTCCGTGGTCAGCCTGCCGGCGCTCCCCGCATGGGTCGGGTTCTCGACGCTCGGCGTCGGCATCGTTTCGACGGTGCTCTACCTCATCCATGCCAAGCGCACTCCGGAACCGCTGCTGGCGCTCGACCTGTTCAAGAACCAGGTGTTCCGTGCGTCGATTTTTGGCGGCAGTCTTTTCCGCATCGGCGTCGGTGCAACACCGTTCCTGCTGCCGCTGATGTTCCAGATCGGCTTCGGCATGACACCGTTCCAGTCCGGCCTCATGACCTTCATATCGGCTGCCGGTGCCATCGGCATGAAATTCGTGACCAAATGGTTCTTCCGCAAGACGGGCTTCCGCAATGCGCTGATGTATGGATCGCTGATTGCCGCAAGTTTCATTGCCATGAATGGTTTCTTCACGCCGGAAACACCGACCGCGCTCATTCTTGGCCTGCTTCTGGTCAGCGGCTTCTTCCGCTCACTGTTCTTTACCGGGGCCAACGCACTTGCCTATGCGGAAGTGCCGAATGAACAGACCAGCCTTGCAACACCGATCGCATCGGTCGCCCAGCAGATATCCATTGCCCTGGGCGTTGCGGTTGCCGGCGGCATTCTGGAAGTGTCCACCAATCTGCATGGCGGGCCGCTGCAGCTCTCGGATTTCCACACGGCATTCTTCCTGGTGGCCGCCATATCGTCGCTGGCATTCTTCTCGTTCATGCCGATGAAGCCGGATGCGGGCGCGGAAGTATCCGGGCATTACCCGGATGCGAAGCCCGCGCCTGCCGAATAGACCGTCGTTTAAGACCGGCCCTTGAAATCACGGGCGAGCAGGTAAAGCTCCACGGACTCGGCGCGCGAGGCCGGCGGCTTGACGTGATGCACGGATTTGAAGTGCTGCTTGAGCAGGGTCAGCACTTCGTTTTCCGTGCCGCCCTGGAAGGTCTTGGTCAGGAAGTGACCACCCGGCCGCAGAACGGAAACCGCAAAGTCCGCCGCCACTTCGCACAGATGCGTCGTGCGGATATGGTCGGTGCGGCGGTGCCCCGTGGTGGGAGCCGCCATATCCGACAACACGATATCCGGCTGCCCGCCCAGCGCTTCGATCAGTTTATCCGGTGCCGCATCGTCGAGGAAATCCATCTCGAGCAGCGTCACGCCCGGCAAGGGGGGGATGTGCAGATAATCGATGCCGACAACCGTCGGCGCATCCTCGGGAGAGCCGACGATCCCCGCCGCAATCTGGCTCCAGCCACCGGGGGCGGCGCCCAGATCGATGATGCGCTGACCCTTTTTCAGGATCTTGTAGCGGTCGTCGATCTCGATCAGCTTGTAGGCCGCGCGCGACCGATAGCCATCGGCCTTTGACCGCTGCACATAGGGATCGTTGATATGACGTTCCAGCCAGCGGCGCGACGATTCCTTGATCGTGCCCGCCTTCTTCTTGATCTTGGTATGCAGGCCGCGCGTACCCGTACCGCCGCGCCCGCCTGTTGTTGTCTTAGCCATTGGGAATGTACGCCCCTCTTTTACGCGACATTGGCGCGAAACCACCGATTGCGCCACGCGCCATCGCGCGACATGAGTTCAGTCAAAATACCTTCGCGCAGGCCGCGATCAGCCACGCGCAGCTTCTGGCTGGGCCAGACATTGCGGATTGCATCCAGAATGGCACAGCCGGCAAGAACAAGATCCGCCCGGTCGGCACCGATGCAGGGATTGGCAACCCGTTCGTCAAAACTCCACGACAGGAGCCTGCTCGTCATCTCGGTCACGTCGTCGTTCTGCATCCAGATACCATCGATGCGGCGCCGGTCATAGCGGTCCAGACCAAGATGAATGCCGGCAAGCGTCGTCACCGTTCCGGAGGTGCCGAGCAGGTGAAAATTCTGGCTGTTGACGAGATCGCCGAGCTTGTGCCTCTCCGAGAAATCATTGAGGAGTTCCGCCACGTGATTGACCATGACGGCGAAATTGTCAGTCGTCACATCGCGGCCGCCAAAACGCTCCGCCAGCGTGACGACGCCAACAGGCAGCGATGTCCAGGCAATGATATGCTCGGCCAGACGCGGCGAACGGCGCTCCGACAGGTCGATCAGGGCAATCTCGGAGGAACCGCCGCCAATATCGAACAGAACAACCGCATCGGTTTCGCGCTCGACCAGCGTGCCGCAGCCGGAAACCGCAAGGCGGGCCTCGGTCTGGCGGTTGATGATCTCCAGATCAAGGCCGGTCTCATGCTTGACCTGATGCAGGAATTCGGCACCGTTTTCCGCCTGGCGGCAGGCTTCGGTGGCGATGAGGCGGGCGCGCCGTACATCGTGGTTTTCCAGCTTGTCGCGGCAAATCTTCAGCGCCTCGATGGCTCGGCTCATGGCATTCGGGCTCAGGCGCCCGGTTGCACCCAGCCCCTCGCCAAGACGGACAATGCGCGAAAACGCATCGATCACACGGAACTGGCCCGGCCGCGTCGGCGTTGCCACCAGCAGGCGGCAGTTGTTCGTGCCCAGATCCAGCGCTGCATAGAGCGGAGCACCGGCATATCTGGGTTCGCGCCGCGGGTTGTCAGGTTCGGATGGTTTGGCCGGACTGTTCTGTTCCACAGTCGCCGCGACAACGGTTTCCTGTTGTTTTGCGCCGGAACGCCCCCGGCGCCTGTGGCGGTTGGGGCGGCGCTTTTTGCCGGTTTTGACCGGCGCTGCGGCATCGGCTTCTCCCGCCGGATGCGCAGGTGCGGCGGAGGCAACAGGGTTTTGTGCCGAAACAGCACCGTGTTTCGACTTGCCGCGCCGACGGCGGCGTGCCCGTTTCTTGGGGTTTTTCTCGAAGCGTCCTTCCTGGGAATCGGACCGGCTCTCCTGCGGTTGACGCGCAGAATCCCCTTGTGGTCCGGGTCCGTTCTTGGCGGGACCTGGGATGCCATTCGACACCGTATGACCGCCAGACGCCCCTTCATTCGACGCTTTGCGGGCGCCCGATTCGGGGTCTTTCAAAATCTTATCCTTCGGGCGCCGCGCGAACCTCTGGAGGACGCAGGCAAGGCGCTTGTTCATTAACGTTGAAGCCAATGTAACATCATTTGCCGAATATAAAAGTGCCTGAGGCAAATTAGGCGGCCAGGACAGCATGTTGAGAGGTGGAACCGGGCATTTCCATGCACCCGATATCGGCGGCCATGAGCCCCAGCCCGATGCGGGCCTGCAGGCCGCCTTGCGGCAGCGGCCGCATAATTCTGCAAGGGCCTGCCCGTGGGACAGGCCCTGCGCTTGTCGTCAGCCGAACTTCACCAGATTGAGGACGGCAAGCGGGCCGCCGGGGAATCCCGCCATCTTCTCACCCGTCGCCAGGCTGCCCAGATCGAGCGGGAAAAAGCCAAGCTTTTCAAACAGGGCGCCGACCTTCGCCTTGGCGTCCGCATCGTCGCCGGAATAGAACAGCACGCGCTGACCGCCTTCGGCCTTGGGGTCGCCGGCAAGCACGGCTGCGGGCAGATGGTTGAGCGCCTTCACCAGTTTTGCGCCCGGCACGAGATCGCCGACGACGTCGCTCGGCAAGCGCCCCTTGAGATCAACGGGCTTGAAGGACGGGGCTTCGATGGCATTGTTGGCGTTAATGACGATGCGTCCGTTCCAGGCGGGCAGACCGGCCAAAGCCTGCGGCAGTTTCGACCAGTTGACGGCAATCACGACAATATCCGCGCTTGCCGCCTGCTCTACGGTGCCGGCCTTGATGGACGACCCGAGTTCACCAACCAGTTCCTTCAACGAGTCCGGTCCGCGGCTATTGGAAATGGTTGCTTCGATACCGGCCCGGGCCAATGTCCGCGCAAAAGCCGTGCCGATCAGCCCGGCTCCGATAATACCAATGCTCATGATCTTGTTCCTCTTTGCGAATGCATGAAATTGCATGACATGAGAATGGGCCATCCATTCATTGACGAAAAGCAGGTAATGGCTTTAAATATTTTCAATCATTAGTTGAAGGTATGGATATGGAGACCCTGGCCAATCTGGAGTCGTTCGTGCGCAGCGCCGAAACCGGAGGTTTCTCGGCAGCGGCGCGGCGCCTGTCACTGACGCCTGCGGCGGTCAGCCGGAACGTGGCCATGCTTGAACGCAATCTTGGCGTGCGGCTGTTTCATCGCAGCACACGAACTCTGGCCCTGACGGAGGAAGGCGAGCGCTTCCTGCAGGCGGTCCGCACAAATCTCGAGGATCTGCAGGCGGCGATCGCCAACGTTGCGGCGCATCGCGACGAACCCGCCGGTGTGCTCAAGGTCAGCATGAGCCCGACGCTCGGCATCGGGTTTGTCATGCCGCTGCTCCCGGCCTTTCTCGAGCGCTTTCCGTTGATCCGGCCGGAATGGCATTTCGAGAACCGGCAGGTCGACCTGATCGCGGAAGGTTTCGATGCAGCTATCGGCGGCGGCTTCGAACTTCTGCCCGGTGTCGTGTCCCGATCGCTTGCAACCCTTCATCTCATAGCCGTGGCGTCTCCGGCCTACATGCGGGGCCGCGCATTTCCAGCGGATCCGGCCGGGCTGGCGACGATGGACGGGATTGTGCTGCGCCAGCAGCGCACCGGGCGCATTCCGGTGCGCATGATGCGCAACAGCGCTGGCATGGAAATGCCGGCGCATATCCGGGACAGGATTGTGGTCAACGACCCCGCCGCCATGCGTCAGGGGGCTCTGCTCGGCCTGGGCGTGACCATCCTCTCGGCCCCCGTTGCCCTGCCGCACCTAGAAAATGGCGAGCTCGTGCGCCTCGTGCCGGACTGGTATGCCGACGCCGGGGCCGTATCGATCTATTATGCCAGCCGCAGGCTGCTGCCCGCAAAAACGCGGGTATTCGTTGATTTTATCGCCGAGGCGTTCCGGCAGGGAAAGCTGACGAAAAGCTTTGCGGGCGTTCTGGGATAGAATGAACTCTCTTGAGAACGGCGCCACCGGGGAGCGGCGCCACGCCCTGCTTCAGATCAGCCGGTTGCATTCAACCATATGCTTTTGGCGCCGTATTTTACCGTCGCTGTCCGCAATGTCGCGCCGCGCCTTGCTTTTGACCGACGGGATGGGCTTGGCTGGTTTGACAGTGGCAACCGGTGCTTGGGTAACCGGCATCCTCATGCCTTTCAGAAAGCTCAACACTCGTAATAACATCATGATTTTTCCTCCAACGGAAATGCCATAGGGCCGCTGTGGACCGGTGATCCAGCGGTTAGACGTGCAGTATTTTGGCAAGTGGACGCACCCTATCACCGTTCCGCCACCAGAGATACAGGGCCGCAAATAAACCGCAAATCATGACGATTGTTTTGCTATCGCCTTTTGGATATCCTCGTTTCAGATTTGGCTCTTCGCAGCGTCAGAGGTTCTCGACCCGCCAATCTCGTTCCAAAATGACGACGGTTTTTTGAACGTTGCATGACGACTGATCTCCGGCACCCGCCGGGATGAGAACACAGCAGGCCAGCTTCCGCTGCTTGCCACTTCCAAAGGAGGATTGGCATGTTCACGCGCACATCACATTCCATCGTCCACTTCGACGCACCATTCGTGTTGAAGGGTGTGGACAAGCCATTGCCCGCCGGCGATTACGACGTGGATCAAGATGAAGAACTCATTGACGGGTTGTCCCGCGCTGCGTATCGCCGCGTGGCCACCTACATCCATGTTCCGGCCCGGTCGTCGAAGCTTGGCACCCGGCAGGTTTTCCCGATCGACCATTTCGATCTGGAAGCTGCACTTCTCGAGGATCAGTCCCGGCCCGGCTAATCACTTCCCGCCCCGATCCCTACCCGAAACCTGAAGGAGAACCACCATGGCTAAAGGTCAACAACGCAGCAACCGCGAAGTACGCAAACCAAAGAAGGACAAGGTAGAGGTAAAGACCGCTGTTCCGTTTGCAAGTTCGATCGGCAAACAGACGGAAGTCGCCAGCAAGGGCAAGCCCAAGAGCTAAGGGCATGCCTGGCACGCCAACACCCGATTGTTCAGGTGCGGCGCCATCCCGATGATGGCGCCGCACCGCACATGGATACCACTGTCCCTGCGGTCACTCCCCTTCTTCCAGCAATACAACCCGAAACACGCGTCAAGAGTAAAATTAGAACAAAACAGGAACAAATTTCTTTTCACGTGGACCGGATTGTGCCATTCTGGATTGCGAAGGAGAATCCAATGAATGCGATATTGAAACAGCCGGACGACGAAATTGACGAGGCATTGGCTTATCATCAGGGTGATGTTCGCGCGACAATAGCGGCGCTTCTGGCCGAGCGTGAGTTCCTGTTGCGGGAGATTGAATATGCCTCCCTGGCCATGTCCTATGGCTTTGCGCGGGGCTGGACACCGGGACAGAATCGGATTGCACGATAGACTTGTGAACCGCCGCGTGCGATGATTGTGGCTCAAAAATGCGAGACACGATGAAACACAGTCCAAAACAATTGCCTGAAGTTGGTGTCCGCCCGAAGCGGGTTCTCAGTCCTTCGGAACAGAAAAGCCTGGCCACAACCGCAGCTGCATCCGCCATTATCAATGACGAGACCGCAAAGTGGGAAAGCAAGACCGCGCGCCTGAAGGCATTGCGTCTGGCCAAGGAAGCGGAAGAAGAAGCTGAGAACGCCTTGAAGCCAGCCAAGAAGCCGGCAAGGGCCAAGGCAAAGGTGACGCTCGCCACCAAGGGCAAATAGCGCCCCATACTTATCATGCCCGACGTTGACGAGGCCTTGCGGCCGCGTGTGAACCCGTTTATCCGCATCGGGAAATGCTTGCGCTTTATTCAATGATCGCTGGTATTGGCGAAATATTGTTCAATAAAAACATCAGAATCATTAGTCGAATTCCGCTAAGTTTTTATAATTAAATTATTTTTTCTGGCGCAGCATTGACGGAATGTCTCACAGTCACTATGTATGCCCCATCGGTATTTGGTAGTTTGTTATTAGTTTTATTGCGCCAAAGCGCTCTCAACGATCCTTCTTCAAAAATCGAGCTAAAACTATCGTGCAGTCGCATGGTAGGTGACCAAAACATATTCCTTGAAAGGGTTCATTATGAGCACTGGAACAGTAAAGTGGTTTAATTCCACAAAAGGCTTCGGCTTCATTCAGCCAGACGATGGTTCGGCAGACGTGTTCGTTCACATCTCCGCAGTTGAGCGCGCTGGTATGCGCAGCCTCAATGACGGTCAGAAGATCAGCTTCGAGCTGGTTCGTGACAACAAGTCCGGCAAGATGACTGCTGACCAGCTTCAGGCTGGCTAAAAATAATTCGTCTTCGCGTCTTTGACCACGGATGTACTGGCACTGACAGCAGAGATGAATTTGAGAAGGTCGGGTTTACCCGGCCTTTTATTTTGCCCTGAATTCAGGCGCGCACTCCAAAAAACCAAGACATTTCAGCGCATTCCCCAAGAAAACTCTGGAAAGAATTTCCGCGGCATCCCAGAGTGCGAGTCACTCTTGCGCCGGCATCGGAAATGGCTGGCATATCTCGCGTTGTTTGAAGGAGCGTTCCGCTTATGAAAGTTCTCGTCCTTGGAAGTGGCGTCGTCGGCGTCACGTCAGCCTGGTATCTCGCCCAGGCGGGCCACGAGGTGGTGGTGGTCGACCGGCAGCCCGGTCCGGCTCTGGAGACGAGTTTTGCCAATGCCGGTGAAATCTCTCCCGGCTATTCCTCGCCATGGGCGGGTCCCGGCGTTCCCCTCAAAGCCATCAAGTGGATGCTGATGCATTTCGGTCCGCTCGTCGTGCGGCCGAAATTCGACCCCTACATGGCGCTGTGGCTGGTGCGTATGCTGCGCAACTGCACGTCGGCGCGCTACGCCCGCAACAAGATCCGCATGGTCCCCATCGCTGAATACAGCCGCGACTCGCTGCGTGATTTGCGTGCGGAAACCGGGATCGCCTATGACGAGCGCAGTCAGGGCACCCTGCAACTCTTCCGCAAGCAGAGCCAGTATGACGGCACGGGCGGCGATATCGAAGTGCTCAAGCAGTTCGGCGTGCCCTATGAACTCCTTGATCCCGCAGGTTGCATCGCCGTCGAGCCGGCCCTTGCCAATGTGCGGGAGAAATTCGTCGGCGGTCTGCGTCTTCCCGGCGACGAAACCGGCGATTGCAAGATTTTCACGGAGAAGCTGGCGGCCCTTGCGGCCGAGAAGGGTGTGACCTTCCGCTACAACACCACTGTTACCTCGATCAACACCAGCGGCAATCGCATTGCCAGCGTGTCGACGGAGACGGAAGAACTGACGGCGGATGCCTATGTGGTTGCGTTCGGCAGTTATTCACCATTTCTGCTGCGCCGCATCGGCGTACCGGTGCCGGTCTACCCCATCAAGGGCTATTCCATCACCGTACCCATCGCCGATGCCAGTTGCGCGCCGGAATCCACTGTCATGGACGAGACCTACAAGGTGGCAATCACCCGGCTCGGCGACCGCATCCGCGTCGGGGGCACCGCTGAAATCTCCGGCTATGACCTGACCTTGCGCGATGCGCGCAAAGCCACATTGCAGCATTCGGTCGGCGATCTCTTCCCCGGTGGCGGCGATCTGTCGAAGGCAACCTTCTGGACCGGCCTGCGCCCGATGACTCCGGACGGCCCGCCCATTATCGGTGGCGGCACCAGATACCAGAACCTCTACCTCAACACCGGCCACGGCACCCTTGGCTGGACCATGTCGTGCGGTTCCGGCCGGGTGCTGGCTGACATTATTTCCGGCAAAACGCCGGATGTCGACGCATCGGAACTCGGCATCGGCCGCTACGCCTGAGCTTTGTGAAGCAGGTGCCTTCCGCCCCGCGCATGCTGCCACGGGCGGAGGGCAACCAATCCACGACACCATGCATGCGCCAGCTAAGCCATTTAAAACATTACAAATTGTTTAGGTTGACGTTCAGTTTTGGTTCATCTCGCCCCTCGTAAAACAGCATGGTGTTTGATCATGAACCCTGCAATGAACGAGGAACCAACATGAAAAAGATCGCCCTGGCAGCCCTTGCCATTTCCCTGATTGCAACACCTGCAGCCTTTGCGCAGCAGCAGCAAGGCTATGGCCACCAGCAGCAGGACCGGATGGTCAAGAAGCGGGTCGTCAACGAACGCACCGTCGTGAAGAAGACGCGCTGGGTGCGCGGCCACAAGCTGCCCAGCAACTATCGCCGCAACGTGGTGCGCGACTATCATCGCTATCACCTGAAGACACCGCCGCGCGGCTATCATTGGGTGCGCGTCAACAATGACTACGTCATGGTCAGCATCGCATCCGGCATCATCGCATCGATGATCCACGGCCGGTAATTATCCCGGTCAAACCAGAGCGGCGCTTCGGCGCCGCTTTTTGTTTCTAGTCGACAAATATCCGGACGCTTGCGGCACGGCCGGCAGAATCGATGACCGTCAAGGTCGAATAACCAGCTCCGTCCGGCACCCACTGATTGTCACGACGACGCGACATATCGGGCAGAGGCTTGCCATTGGCCAGCCAGCGGAACGGCGCCCGCCCCCCCTGCAGTTTCAGCGCGAGGGGTGACAGGGTCCCGCCGGTCTTCGCCCCAAGCTCGATCCGCGCGCCTTCCGGCGGATAGACGATCTGCGGCGCCGGTTCGCGCGTCGTTGCAGCCAGCAGACCGCTCGATGTCCGGGTGAAGCGGCGCTGGCTGATCGGCAGTTGCGCCTGCGCGATGCGCACCGCACCGCCCGGCGCGCGCGGCAGCGGCGCAACTGGCACACCGGATTTGACAAATCCCTCGAACAGGATCGGTGCCGCCGTGCCGAAACCGGTGATACCCGGCACAGCGCCATTATCCGGACGGCCGACCCAGACGCCAAGCACGTAGTTGCCATCGAAACCGACAGACCACGCATCGCGGTAGCCGTAGCTCGTCCCTGTCTTGTAGGCGATGCCGCGCTGCGCTGCGCCCAGCGGCGGCATGACACCCGACAGGATATCAGCGACATGCCATGCGGCCACCGGTTCCAGCAACGGTTCGGCTTCGATGGGCTGCGGCTTACCCTGAATGCCATCCCCCAGAAGCACGGGCCTGCCGCGATTGGCCAGCGCAGCGTAGAGCTGCACCAGGTCTTTCAGCGTAATGCCGACACCGCCGAGGCCGATCGCCAGACCCGGGGCTTCATTGGCGGGAAGCACGGGTCTCACCTCCGCCCGGCGGAAGCGGACCAGCAGACGCGTCGGACCCACGGCGTCAAGCAGGCGGACGGCAGGCACGTTCAGCGACAGTTGCAGCGCCTGCCTGATGCTGACGTCGCCCTGATAGCTCATGTCGAAATTGCGTGGCCGGTAACCGAAGAAGTCGGCTGGACGGTCCTCGATGATCGTCTCCTGCGAAACGAGCCCGTCCTCGAAGGCGAGGCCGTAGATGAAGGGTTTCAGCGTTGATCCGGGCGAGCGCATCACCCGCGTCATGTCGATCCAGCCGGAGCGGCTGGCATCGAAATAATCGGCAGAGCCCACTTCGCCGACGATTTCACCGCTGCGGGCATCGGCCATGACCATGGCGATCGATACTTTGGGGCCAAGCTTGGCCGCCGCAGCCTTGGCAACGGCTTCAAGGCCCTGCTGGATCGGGCGGCGCAGCGTGGTCTGATGCCGGTTGACCTGCGGCTCCCGGCGCAAGGCGGCTTCCGCCAGATGCGCGGCATAGGCCGGAAGCTGCAGGCGGCGGGCAGGAATGGGCACCAGCCCGGCACGTTCGGCCTCACCCTCACCCACCACTTTGGCAACGGCCATGCGGTCCAGAACCCGCTCGCGCGCTGTCTCTGCTGCAGCGAGATTGCGGTCGGGCCGGCGCTTTTCCGGCAATTGCGGCAACGCCACAAGCAAGGCGGATTCGGATACGGTCAGGCGGCGCGGCTCCTTGCCGAAATAGGCGAGGCTGGCGGCACGGATACCCTCCAGATTGCCGCCATAGGGCGCGTGCGTGAGATAGAGATCGAGAATCTGCGCCTTGGTCAGACGGCGTTCGATCTGCAGCGCACGCACCAACTGGGCAAACTTCGCGCTAAGCGAGCGCCCTTCCCGCGGTTCGATCAGCCGCGCCAATTGCATGGACAGGGTCGAACCGCCGGAAACGATGCGGCCATTGCGGACCAGTTGCAGTGCGGCGCGGGCCACGGCTCGGGGGTCGACGCCGCGATGCTGCCAGAAGCGCTGATCCTCGTAGGCGACAAGCATGCGAATGAACTGCGGATCGACATCCGCGGCCGTCGTCCGCAGGCGCCAGCGCCCCTCCGATGTGGCGAAGGCACGGAGCAGCTGGCCATTGGCATCGACCACTTCCGGCGAGACTTCCACCGCCTTTTCCAGCGGCGGCGGAAACTTTTTGTCGGCAAGATCAAGGCCGAAGGCCAGCGCCGTCGCCACTACCAGATTGGCGGAGATGCCGATACAGAATGCGCGCCATGTGATCATCGGATCAACCGGTCTTGAGCCAAGGTTTGTTTACTGTGCCGCCACGACCTCCATCCGGCCCGTGGCCGTGCGTGCGGAGAATTGCGGACGATACATGTCCTCAACGCTGGCCGCCGGATGATCGTAGGTACCCGGCGTCACGGCCCGGACCACATAGGCCAGGGTGATTTCCCTGTTGTCGCCGGTGTTGCGATCGAAGGCGGCAACGAAACGGTCGCTGCGGAATTCCGTATGGGCGGCTTCCACCTCGCCGATCCAGTCGAAATTCGACAGTTGCGCACTGTTGACGAGGCCGGGATTGTCGATCTCGAAACCGGCGGGCAGAAGATCGGTGATCAGCACCCGCGACGGCCAGTTGTTGTTCTCAGTGACCTTGAGGACAACGACATAGCGCTCATTCTGCTTGGCTTCGCTGACATTGGCTTCCGATCCGTCGAGCGTGTAGTAGGTCCGCTGGATGTTGAAGCCATTGCCGCCAGCGGGCAAAGGCTGGGCTGGTGCGGCAACGGTTGTCACGACAGCCGAAACGGCCTCGGTCGATCCGTTGGTGATGCTGACTGGCTGGGCGATCAGCTCGTCGCCGGTCATCCGCGCGGCATAGCCGCCCGCGTGCGCCACGCCATTGATGGCAAGCTTCAGATCGTTGTCGCCGCCCTGGATGGCGCGGGCAGCCAGCAGCATCCAGGTCTGTTCCTGCGTGCTGGTATAGATCTTGCGCTCCCATTCCTTGGCAACGATCTGCGACAGCTGCGGAATGATGGCCGGGACCGGACGGCTTTCCGCTGCCAGAGCCAGAACCGCCGCATCGTCACGCAGGGACGAGCCATAATCCGAGCGCACAAGGCTGACATTGGTGGCCTTGGTCGACATCTGCAGCGAATTGGTAAAGATGCTCTGCGACCGCTGTGCATCCCCGTAAAGCGCCAGGGCCGCAGCCAGATGGGCGCGCGACAATGGCGTCGGGAATTCGGACAGCTTCGTATCGGCGTAGTAACGCAGATCGCTGACGGCAGCCTTGCGGTTGCGGGCGAGAACATAGAGCGCATAGGCGATCTGATTGCCCTGATCCTTGACATTCACGTCATAGCTCAGCGAATTCTGCAGGTTTTCCAACGCCTGGACGAGCGCCTTTTCCGGCACGTCATATTTCTGTTCGCGTGCGCGGGTCAGGAAGTCCGTGACATAGGCATCAAGCCAGAGATCACCCGAACCCGGACCCCACAGGCCGAAACTGCCGGAAGAGGACTGGTAGGACAAGACGCGGAAGATTGCCTCCTGCACCCGCTTCTGCACATCGCCATCGTCGGCCAGGCCCGACTGCTTGGCCAGTTCGCTGAGGTAAAGCAGCGGCATGGCGCGGCTTGTCGTCTGCTCCGCGCAACCATAGGGATAACGGTCGAGCGTCATGAGCAAGGCCGGTATGTCGAAGGCCGACGACCGCGACACGTTGAGGCTGACCGATGCGCCCTGCAGCAGGCTGCTCGCCAGCAATTCGCGGTCGATCTTCAGCGTGCTGTTCGGTGCGATCTTGATGGGATTGCGCACCGTGATCGGCAGCGACGCCGGGCGGACCGGAATGTTCAGCGATTGCTCCAGCGAAATACCTGCCGCGTTTGACAGTTTGACCGAGACAACGCCGTCACCCGGCTGCTGGCCCTTGAGCGGCAGTGTCAGATTGAACTTTCCGCCCGCCGTCAGCTTGACGGTCTGCGCGGCCGCCTGCTGCTCGACGCCGACGGCCTGATTGCTCGTCACCTGCAACTGGTAGTCGCCTGCCGGGGCATCCGTATTGGCGATATCAAGCCGCAGCGCCGTCTTGTCTCCGGGCGCCAGGAATTTCGGCAGGCTTGCCGTTACCACGACGGGATCGCGAATGATCACATCCTTGCTGGCATGGCCGACACCGGCCTTGGACCAGGCAACCGCCATGACCCGCGCCGTCCCGTTGAACTGCGGGATATCGAAGCTCACATTGGCCTTGCCCCCCGCGTCAAGCTTGACCGGACCGGAGAAGAACGCAACGAGCTTTTCCGTGGGCGGGCTGCCCTGCAACGGCATCTGTGCGCCATCGCCGCCGGTGCGCAGACGGCCGGCCGCACCCTGCGAGCCGTCGATCAGACGGCCATAGAGATCGCGGATTTCCAGGCCCAGCTGCCGCTGGCCAAAATACCAGCCATCGGGATTGGGCGCCTCGTAACGGGTGAGATTGAGGATACCGACATCGACGGCAGCAACCGTGACATAGGCCGTATCGCCAACGCCTGCGCCGGTCACCTGAAGCGGAATGTTCAGTGGCTGGCGCGGCAATGTTTTCTCGGGCGTATCCAGCTTCACCGCGAGATTACGGTCCCCCGGATTGACCCCCAACCATTTCACGCCAATGGCGCGCATCGGCATGTGACTGTCCCGGTCATTGCCGGGACGGTAGAGCGTTGCGGTGACATAGGCACCGGCACCCCAGTCCGCAGTGACCGGAATTTCCACCTCGCCGCCTTCAGCGGGAATGCTCTGGCGCTTGGTCGCCACCAGGCTCTCGGCACCGACCGTCACCAGAAGCTCGCCGGCAAAACGCGGCGATACTTTTAGCTTTGCCGTATCGCCCGGCGCATAATTCTGCTTGTCGAGGGCGATCTCCAACCCGTCCGGGGTTTCGGTCGAGGTGGCGGCAACATAATATCCCGCGTCGAATTCGACACTGGATGTCGGGCCTTCGACGTCTGCCGTTTCAACCTCCAGGCGGAAGCGGCCCCAGGTCACGGGAACGGAAATCTCTGCACCATCGGCGGTTGCATCGACCGTGCCGTTGGCAACCAGCTTGGTCGAAATGATGGGCTCATATTTCCACGAACTGCCATCCCGGTACCATTGGTAATTGCGCTCGACGGCAACAAGTTTCCAGCTCAGGCCGCTCATGGCCTGTTTCTGGCCGTTGTTGTCGATGCCGATCACATGGAATTTGCCGATGGCATTTTCGGCCAGATCCCCATCGAACTCAGGCTTGATGCCAATCTTCGCGCCCTGTGATTTCACCGGCAACGTCAAATTGCGTTCAATGGCCCGCCCGCCCGCCTCCTGCATGCGCACGACGATATTGGCGTTGAGCAATTGGGTCGTTGACGGGACTTCGTTCAGCGTCACATCGAACGTTGTCTTGCCGTTCTCGTCGAGTGCCTGCAAATCCTCGAGCGGAATGCGCGTGTCCTGGTTACCCTGTTCATCGGCCAGACCAAAGCGATAGCCTTTGAAATTGGCATCCTCGTGCGTCGGTTTGAGGCTGACCTCGCCCTCCAGCGTGAGGCCTGTCGCCGGTGCTCCATAGAGGAAACGGCCATCGACACTGACCGGCGTGGGCGTGCCCATGGTAATGGCCTTTGCCTCGCTCGTCAGGTCGAACTCGACCCGGTCGGGAACAAAATCTTCGACCATGAAAGATTTTTCGGCGATGGGCGAACCCTTCGGGTCGGTGTAGATCTGCATGTTCCAGGTGCCGCGCATGGCATTCGCCTGCAGGGCGAGATCAAGCGTATGGCCGCCAAGCGCTGCGCCATCGCTGACCATGCGGCGGTCTTCGACCCCATCCGGGCGGCGGAATACGAAGGTCAATGGCAGATTCTCGATCGCCTTGGCGCCGATATCGCGGGCAAGGGCCGATGCGTGCACGGTTTCACCGGCACGGTAGATGCCGCGCTCGGTCCAGGCGAGCACATCGATTGCGCCGGGAGCCGTGCGGCCGGTCACGCCGCGGTCGGAGAGGTCAAAGCCGGCCCGCGTCATATCAAGAAAGACATAGTCCGCATCGCCGTTCTTGGCGGTGATGACAGCCGGTGTCATGGCGGCCGTGCCGCGCAGCAATCCGGCGGTAAATGTCGCACGCCCGTCCGTGTCGGTGATCGCGGTGCCGAGAATTTCATTGTTTTTGGCCAGGAGCTGCAGTTCCACGCCGATCAACGGCTGGGCGGTTGCGAGCGACCGCGCAAAGACATTGAGCCCATCGGTACCGGTATAGGTGGAGAGCCCGATATCGGAAACGACGAACCACTGGGTCGCCTGCGAATCCCATTCATTGCTGTGGGCATCGGTGGAGACGGCGGTCAGGACATAGACGCCCGGCTTGCGTTTCGGCAAAGCCTCGTCAACCGGGAAACTGGTGACGACATCCTTGTTGAGGTCGGACTGGATATCGATCGCCCCCTGCCAGACCAGTTCGCCGGACTCATCCTGCAGTTTCTGGGCGTTGTAGCTATCAATCTGGGTGAGGAACTGCGAGCTGGTGAGCAGTGAGGCGATGCCGCGGTCGCCAATGCGGTACAGCTTCAGGTTGGCGCTGGTGGTATTGACCGAGACAATCGGGATGCCACGGCGCGCCGTGCTGGGCAGCACGAAACTGTCACCGGTAAAGCGCACGACGGCCGAGCGGTCCTTGACGTAGATTTCGAGATCAACCTGGCCTTCCAGCGCTTCGCCGACCGAAGATGGCAGGCCGGCACGCAGCGCCAGCTTGTAGCGCTGGCCGTGGGTCAGGCCTTCCACGCAAATCTCACTACCCTTGGCTTCGACCGCCTTGGGGGCGACGCCGTCCAGCGTCACGAACGGCGCATAATCCGTACCCATTTTGACCAAGGGCTCGGAGAACTGCACGCAGGCGCGCGGCGCGGCGCTATCCGCATCGATGGTGTGATTGACGATACGGAATCCCTGGCGGGCCTTCAGATCGAGATAGGCGGCGTTGACGGTCTTCGCATCGACAAGCGCAAGGCTCGCCTTGTAGGCGTTGAGCGCGGCGCGATAGTTCTGGGCATTCTGCAACGCGGTTGCCAGCACCGCGAGAGCGTCGGCACGGCTCTGGGTCGTGCGCGTCAAGAGATAGCCACTATAGGCGGCCAGCGCCGCCTGGCCGGCGACATAAGTGTTCTTGTCGGCGCGGTTGGCAGCGCGGGCGGTCTCCACCCAGAGATCCGCATCCTCCGGCGAAACCGCCAGCGCGCCCTTGAAGGCATTCAACGCATTCTCGATATTGCCGGCGGCGAGCTGCGCGCGGGCCGTTTCCTTCAGGCTGGCGGCGCCCTGCCCCTTCTGCTCGTCCGTCAGGGCGAGACGTGTCTTGACCTGGCGCGCATCCTGCACAAGCTGGTCGGACAGGAATGCCAGTCTTGGCGGCGCGCCGATATCCGGCTCGCTCGTCGTTTCGACCACCTTGCCGGCGATGGCGCCGGGAAAACTGTGCAGTTCATTGAAGTCGGACTTCATGAAGCACCATTTCACCTTGGGGTTGTAGGTGAAGGCCTTGCAGCTTGTCTCGGCCAGACAGACCGCCTCGCACTGGTCGAGGGTCACGTCCTGTTCGGTGCGCAGATCAAAACCGAAATAGTCGCCATCCTTGGTCGTGACAATGTCGCGATTCGTTTCGGCGGCACCGGTAGGTGCCCCTGAAACCAAGGCTGAGAGAAGAAAAACCGAAAAGCCGATAACCGCGCGCATAGACATGAAGTCCTCCCAACGCAACCCGTATGGTGGTGAGCCGCACTGTTCAAACTTCAGTATAACTTGTCAACAGATCATGCGGTGGGAGCGCGGTTGTCTTCGGCGATTTCCGAACGGATCCACGCCTGGAAATGCTGCATTTGCTGGGTCGGCTTGCGGTTTTTCGGCGAAACCAGCCAATAGGCGATATTGGAGGGCACGCGCAGCGGAAAGGGTGCGACCAGCCGGCCGTCTGCCAGCGCGTCTTCGACGAAGAGCTCCCAGGCCAGCATGATGCCTTGCCCGCTGATCGTTGCTTCGACCGCCAGCCATGGATCGGAGAATGTCGGGCCATCAAAGGCGAGCGGGCCATCGAGCCCGGCAGCGGCCTGCCATTCGTCCCAGCTGAACATGGGGTTCTCGTAACAGATGATCGGCTGGCGGAAAATATCCGCCGGTCCGGTCAGGCGTTCGGCAAAGCCGCGCGTGCAGACCGGGAACATCCTTTGCGGCAGCAGGCATTCCGGCGTGCCATCCCGCCACTCGCCGCTGCCAAGCCGGATCGCGAGATCGATGTCGGAACTCTTCAGGTCGAGCACCCCAGGCGAAGGATCGATGCGGATCTTCATCTCGGGATGCGTTGCCCGCAGCCGGCCCAGTCGCGGCACCAGCCATTTTGACGCGAAGGTCGGGGCGACGGAGAGAAGCAGGGTCTGCTCGACATCGTCCGCCAGCGCCACGGCGCGCGACAGATGCTGAAAGCCCTCTTCGAGCCGGGCGATGAACGCCTTGCCGAAGAAGGTCGGGACCAGCCCCGCCCGGGTCCTGTCGAACACCGCATGGCCGATCTGTGCTTCCGTCCGGATCAATTGCTGGCTGACCGCACTGACCGAAACACCAAGCTCGGCGGCGGCTTTCGGCAATGATCCCAGCCTCCCGATTGCCTCGACGGCGCGCAATCCGTTGATGTGAACCCTATTCAAATTCTTCATCATGCAAATTCTTCATCCAGTTTTTCTACATCAAGATATCGCCATTCTTGATTGCTGACCGCAGAGAACCGGATCAAAATAGCATATTCCTCGATTCATGGGAGCTGTGTGATGAAGATTTTCTGGCTAATAAAATGGTTTGCAGAGACTCTCGTTCCGCCCAGCGAGGACAGCAGTCCTGTCGATCATGATGCGCTGGATCACTGGCGCCGTGATCCGCTCTCTCACCCGGCACTGCAAGCCATGGGCCTCGATGAACTGGCCGACCTGCCCTTCGATCCATGCGGTCTGCGCAGTTGCTGACAAAATGAGCACCGGAGGTTAAGCGTAGCCTGCCTGCCAACCGTATCGGAATGGGACAGCGATATGGAAGGAGTAAGATCGTATTTCTATCCGGCAATGGCCGCGCGCGAAGTGACCTTCATGGCCCAGATCAAACCCGCCGGTTCCTCTGGCGGGCTTATTTTCTGCGCTGCCTCAAAACCTGACCGTCAGATCGGCTTTGACTGTATTGTCGTTGACGCCGGAGGAGAACTGTCCGGTATAGGTGAGGCCCAGCGTGGTGGTCCTGCCGATATTATAGGCGAGGCCGGCTTCCACCAGCGCCGCATCGGCGGCAATGGGCAGGCCGCTGACATCGAAACTTTCGCCGCCGCTGGCAAAGGCCAGCTGCGCCTGCGGCGTGACATCGCCATAGGCATGCCGCCAGCCCACCATGCCGCGTGCCGTCAGGCTTGCGGCATTGCCGAGGGTGAAGGCGCGCGATGCACGAAGTCCCAGCGTCGTCGTCGTCAGGTCCGTGGTGGATGATGGCGCCGACAGGGCGGCAATGCCGCCGGTCTCGCTGAAGCCTGCCGTCTTCAGGTGGGTATGGGCCGCCGCGGCAAAGGGTTCGAGCGCCGCATAGGGCGTCTCGATGCGGTAAGCGGCCTCGCCGAAGATCTGCACCGTGTTGGCGCTGTAACCGGCGGTGTCCGTCTCGGCCAACGAGCCGAAGGCGACCGTGCGACGCGTATCGATCTCGTGATGCGCCAGCACCGTGCCAAGGCTCAATGTCAGTGCATCGATTTTCGTGCCGCCATAGATGCCAACCTGATAGCTGTCGGCGGAGACGGACGACCCCGCCCCATGCAGCGATGTCGAGCCATAACCGGCCAGCACACCGAGCCGCCATGTCCCGGCAATCACGCCGTCCATGCCGGTGACAAACCCGCCGGTGTTTCTGCTATAGGCGGCAGCATTGCCATCGCCGGCACCATGGCTCCAACCGCCATAGGCCTGTCCCCACAAAGCGGTGGTTGCGGCGACCGGGGTTGCTGTATCAAAAGCCTCAGCGGCACTCTGCTTGCCCTTGGCCTTGTCATCGGGACCATAGGCGAGCGGCGTTGCAACTGGTGCGGCTTTGGCGGCGACACCGTCAAAGGCCGCGCGCACCCGCTCAGACGCCGCTCCGCTGACCAGCCCGGCATCCTGCAGCAGCGTGCCGCGCAAGGTGGCATGCGCCTCGCCGGACAGGGCGGAGAAACCGGCGGGCAGATCCTGCGTCACGGTTGAGACAGCTACCGTGTCATAGAGGAGATTGCCGCGACCCAGGCTCTCAACCCCGGAAGCCGCCGCCTTCTGGTTTCTCGTTTCGCCGATAGCGGCAAAGGCAACATTGTTGCGCGCAAGGCTCACCGTGACGTCATTGGCTGCATAGGCGAGTGCGGCGCCGATGAAGTAATAGTGCGGCAGGGCCGTATCGAACGTTCCGCTCACGCCGCCCACCGCTGATAGTATCGTGTATGTCTTACCCAGCAGCGCGAGCGTTTCGGCCGGAGACAATGGTGCCGTGCCGTCTTCGGTCGTCACAGTCACCACGCCGCCGAGCAGCGTCGCCTTGCCTGCAACCTCCAAACGGTCGCTGCGCCCGTCGGCAGCCACCTGAATGACCAAGCCTGTATGTTTGTCGAAGCTGGCATCGGTTGCCACATGCAGCGTGCCGACGGAATTGCCTGGCGCGACCACGCCGCCCTCATGCATGGCCAGACGCTCCACCGTGCCGATGCCGCCGAGCACGCCGCCGGTGTTGACAATCGTCGTGCCGCTGCGGCCATCGACGGAGGCAAAGCCGCCATTCAGCATGAGACCGCCGGTCGCACCCGTGGCATTGACCTTCAACTGCCCGCCCGCATTCGCCGTCACCGCAGCCGCCGTGCCATCGACGGTCAAAAGGCCCGTATCATTGATGACCGATGTTGAAACCACAGAACCGCCAAGCCCGATGCCAAGTTCGCCGCCATTGATCACCGTATCGCCGCGATACGTGTCCTTTCCCGTCAACCACAATGAGCCCGGCCCGGATTTCGTCAGCCCCGCATCGTAGGATTTGGGATCGGCAAGCTTGCCGGAGAGATAGGCCGTGCGGGGCTCGGTGACTTGATATTCTGTTTCCAGCGGCGTTATCTGTTCAGCCAGCATTTTCTGTTTCAGCACCGCGAGCGGATCGTCCTTTCGACCGGCTTTGTAAGCTGCAAAATCTGCGCTGGGATCTGTTCCGTAGGTTGTGACTGCTTTCGGATAAGCCTTTTTAAAATCCGCAAGCAGGGCCGATGCAAGCGGATCAGCTATGATTTTGCTGTTGGCTGCGTTTATTGGGGCATTGGCTTTATTCGCGGCGGTTGAAGCCGCAGAATAAGCAGCACCCTTGTCAAGATTATACGCTTCCAGATCAAAAACAGGGGAAGGTTTTCCCGCGGCCATGGCTTTGAAGAGATCAGCCAACAGGGCTTCGGCGGTAGCGATCTTATCAGAAGAAAACTGCGGTTCGATTATCTTCGCCAGTTCCGAGCGCTGTTTTTCGCCAAAACCGCTTTCCCAGCCCTGCACCTTCTTTCGCACAGCCCAAACCGCCACTTCTTCCGTTTCTTCCCGCTTGCGCTCGTCCAGCGCCACCTGCGAGATGTCGTTGCTCCACGTGTCCTTGACGCCGGCACCCAGATTGGCATCGAACCGGCCGAGGAATTGGGCAGGGCCGTTCATGGCCTTGTCAAGATTGATCAAGCCCCAGCCGAAGACCTTATCAACACCCGCATCGCCAAGGTCCGTGGACGTGGTCTTGAGTATCTCATTGACTTCCCCATTGGCGAGATAAGAAAAGCGCTGTTTTACAACACTAAAAGCACCAGTGGCCACAGGACCTGCCATGGATGTACCGTTGTAAAGTTTGTATATGGGATGCAGGTCGGCATCTTCCAGAACATCGCCATTCTTTTTGCGGCTTATATCGCCATCGGGCAGACTGCTGTTGATTTGTGTTCCGGGCGTGCCAACGCAGTAATATTTCGCATAACCGCAAATGCTGGAAAAATTACTCCTCGAATAGCCTTGCGGATTATTCTTATCGGCATTGAGGCTCATTGTTGCCAGCCAGTTTTTTTCGACATCGGGCACAAAGGTTGCAAGCCCCGCCATGGCATCGGGCTCTTTGCCGTGATCATTGCCAGCCGAAAATTCAACGACGATACCATGACGCGCTGCCTTGAGAGCACCATCATAGGCGCCGCCTTCCGGTGTACCGAGAATTGCCTTTATCTCCTTAAACTGCGCGTGGGCTTCGGAATAAGTCCATCGGGGCAAGTTTGGATTAACGCCGATCCCCCAGCTATTGGTGATGATATCAACACCACTGTCGATCATCGCATCCCAGGACTTGCTATAGACGCCGCCATCATTGCCTTTGACGATGCCATCTTCCGGGCCCGGATCGCCATTATCAACGGCAAAGACCCGCGCATCAAAAGCAACGCCCTGCATCCCTTCGCCATTATGGATGCCGTTGCGATTGCCTGCAGCAATGCCCGCCACGTGTGTACCATGAACGGCAATGTCATGCCTTCCGTCGACATAAGCTCTGCCATCATAGACATATGGATCACCGGCTTTTACATGGATAAGAACATCGCTGTAGGTGCGGATGCCGCTGATCGGGACGACGGTGAGTTTGTCGATGCCGGCAAATTCTGGATGGGCATGCCAGACAGGTTGATCAATGACACCGATCTTGACGCCTTTACCGGTAAATCCTCTTGCATAGGCCGTATCTGCATTGATGGCCCGCAGCGGAAAGTTCTGCGGTTTAAACGGTGAGGCACCCATCGATTTTCCGATAAATTCCGCATCTTCCCGCCAGCTTTTCTTTGCCGCCTCCAGATCATTCGTCCTGCTTCCATCGGCATTGAAATACTTGGCCGGCGCTTCCTGCGCATGGGCTCCGGGGCCGGCAGCGGCGATGATCAGCGCAGCACAGACGCTGCTCATCAGATGGTTGCGGAATTTGGACAAACGATCAGAACGCGCGGAAAACACCGCGCCAGAGTCGTGAAAAAACATGAAATATGGTTCCCGATATAATTCTCATTCAACAAAAAACAACAGAATATGCAGTATGAGACTTATAGGGTGATGATCGCATGTTGCAGTCAAGAGCTACTTAAGTTGCAGGCAAATCCGCTTTGAGAATAGCAACGCCCAGCAACAGCAAAACAGGCCCCGCGAACGGAGCCTGCCTTGACGCGTATGAACACTGTTATCGGAACAGCACGACCGCCTGCTGGACGGTCACCCAGACACCCCAGAGAATGGGAATACCCACGGCGGCCCAGGCGAGCGCCGCCTTGGCGTCGAGCCCGCCATGGCCGATGCCGAACGAGCCGGTGGCGCCGGCATCGGCTGTCTTGGTCTTGGCCTGCAGGGCAGCAACCTCGGCGTCGGACATGAACCATTTCGATGCAAGCGGGCGGATAAAAAAATTGGCGATGAAGCCCAGCGCCAGCATGCACGCGAGAATATACATGGTGCGGTCATAGACCTGATCGCGCGGCACGCCCGCATTGATCTGGAACTCACGGATATAATTGACCACGACAGGCCCGACGATGCCAGCCGTTGCCCAGGCCGTCAGCAGCCGGCCATGGATGGCGCCGACGAACTGCGTCCCGAAAATATCGGCGAGGTAGGCCGGAACCGTGGCAAAGCCGCCGCCATACATCGACAGGATCACGCAGAAAATCGCGACGAACAGCGCCTGGCTGCCCATATGGGCGGCGGTCGGCGCCAGCGCATAGAGCACGATGCCAAGCGCAAAGAAGGTGAAATAGGTGGCCTTGCGACCGATCCGGTCGGAGAGCGAGGCCCAGAAGAACCGCCCGCCGATGTTGAACAGTGAAATCAGGCCGGCAAACCCAGCCGCAATGGAGGCGATGGCGGTTTTCTGGCCCGCATCCAGTTGGGTGAAGCTGACGTCAGGCAGGCCGATGAGCTTGCCCGCGAAGATTTCCTGCAGCATGGGCGAGGCCATGCCGATCACGCCGATACCGGCGGACACATTGAGGCAGAGCACGGCCCAGATCAGCCAGAACTGCTTCGTCTTGTGGGCATCGCGCAGATGCACGTGCCGCGTGGTGATCATCGCCTTGGCATCCGTCGGCGGTGCCCAGCCTTCCGGACGCCAGCCGGCCGGCGGAATGCGGTAGCCGAAGGCGCCGCACATCATGAACACGAAATAGCCGGCGGCCATGACCAGAAAGGTCTGCCAGACGCCGACAGTATCCGGTGCCTTGAAATGATTCATCAGAAGGTTAGCCAGCGGCGCCCCGATCATGGCACCGCCACCGAAGCCCATGATGGCCATGCCGGTCGCCATGCCGCGCCGGTCGGGAAACCATTTGATCAGCGTGGACACCGGAGAGATGTAACCGAGCCCGAGGCCGATACCGCCAATCACGCCGGCGCCGACCCACATCAGCCAGAGCTGGTGCGTGATGACGCCAATGGCCGCCAGCACCATACCCCCGCACCAGCACACGGCCGAGACCACGCCAGCCTTGCGCGGCCCGACGCGTTCAAGCCAGCCGCCCCAGATGGCGGCGGAACAGCCAAGAAGCACGAAAAACAGCGTGTAAATCCAGCCGAGATCGCTGACGCGCCAATCACAGCTCGTGGTGAAAAGCGCTGTCAGAAGGTTGAGATCCGCGCAGGCGACCGATTGCTCGACACCGATGGCGCGCGACAGCGGCAGCCAGAACACGCTGAACCCGTAGGCCATGCCGATACAAAGGTGAATGGCAAGCGCTGCGGGCGGCACCAGCCAGCGGTTGAAACCCGCTTTGGCAACGATGCGTTCCCGGTCGAGAATACCCGGGTTTTCATAAATCCTCGGCTCTGCCCTGTCGGTTGCTGACATGTGAATTCCTCCTCCAAGCCCTTATGGCGGTGATTCATGTTTTAGTATTTCAGTTTATCGGCCGGTTCCGGGCGGCCTGATCGTCTTCTTGTTCGGGTGTTCTCCGGCCTTCTGGTCATCAAGAGGCAACGCACGTCGAGCGGCCAAAAATGCCACCCTTGCAACGTTCAAGCCGAGGCGGGAGCCGGCTTGCGGATATGGGACGCTGCCTCGACCACAAGCGGGTCGAGGCCATTGTCATCCTTTTCCAGGATGGCAAAGAGCTGGGCACGCATGCGCGGCTCCCAGAAATTGTTGATGTGGCCGGCCACACCCTCTACCGCCTCATCCTTGGGCTGGGTGTGAAAGAAGGTGGCGATCTGGTTGGCCATATAGACCAGCTTGTCGGCAGTTGACTGCCGATGATTCTCATTATCCATATTGCACCAATCGAACAGTTGGACTTTGCACAAGGGTGGGCGAGGCCTGATCCAGGTTGGATTTTCCGGACACAGCGGTGTCATCGGTTGCACTCGCCACGGCATTTACAGCGATCGGAATACGCTCGGCACGCGTGAAGACATCAAACTCATCGCCGCGGACCAGCGCAACAAGCGTCATGCCCGCCGCCTGCGCGGTACGCACAGCCAAGGCCGTTGGCGCGGATACGGCAATCAGTACGGAGGCGCCGATGATTGCCGCCTTCTGCACCATTTCGATGGAGACGCGGCTGGTGATCACGACGGCGCCCGATGCACCGCTGATGCCGGTTCGGCACAGGGCACCGGCAAGCTTGTCGAGGGCGTTGTGGCGGCCGACATCTTCGCGCGCGGCCACGATACCCTGGCCGGGAACATAGAATCCGGCGGCATGCACCGCACCGGTTTCATTGTGCAGCGGCTGCAGCGGCGACAGCAGTCGCACCGCCTGCGCCAGATCGCCCGGCGTCAGTTGCAGGCGCGTCGCGTCGACCGAAGCCACCGGCTTCAACGCCTGCTCGATGGACTCGATGCCGCACAGCCCGCAGCCAACGGGTCCCGCCATGCGGCGGCGGCGGTCGGTGAGTTCCTGTCCGGCCTCATCAGCCAGCCGCAGCTGGATATCGATGCCTTCGCCATGATCTTCAATGGCAATTTCGCTGATTTCGTCGAGCCGGGCAACAATGCCCTCCGACAGGCTGAAGCCGACGGCGAAATCCTCCATGTCGGCCGGGCTTGCCATCATCACCGCATGGGTGGTGCCGTTGTAGCTGAACGCGACGGGCGTTTCCTCGGGCACCATGCGGCTGCTGGTTGCGTAGACATCGCCCTCGCCCTTGCGGCGGCGGGTGATGCGCGGGACCTGCAACCGTGTGGGGCGCCCGGCCATGGTTATTCCGCCGCGTCGAGCGTCTGGGCGATGCGCCGGCTCTGGCGGGCCTGCTCGTCATACTTGACCTGCCAGTCACTCGGCCCGTTGGATGCACCTACCTGCACCGCCGTCACCTTGTATTCCGGGCAATTGGTTGCCCAGTCGGTGAAATCCGTGGTGATGACATTGGCCTGCGTCGTCGGATGGTGGAAGGTCGTATAGACCACACCCGGCGAAACCCGGTCAGTGATCAGCGCGCGCAAGGTGGTTTCGCCCGAGCGGCTTGATATCTTCACCCAGTCGCCATCGCGGATACCGCGTTGTTCGGCGTCGTGCGAATGAATCTCCAGCCGGTCTTCCTCGTGCCAGACCACGTTGTCCGTGCGGCGGGTCTGCGCACCGACATTGTACTGGGAGAGAATACGTCCGGTGGTGAGGAGAAGCGGGAATCGCGGCCCGGTCTTTTCGTCGGTTGCCACGTACTCCGTGCGGACGAACTTGCCCTTGCCACGGGCAAAGCTCTCGATGTGCATGATCGGTGTGCCCAGCGGCGCCTTTTCATTGCACGGCCACTGAACGGAGCCCTCCTTTTCCAGGAGGTCATAGGACACACCGGCAAAGCTTGGCGTCGTCAGGGCAACTTCATCCATGATCTGCGACGGGTGCGTATAATTCCAGTTGAGACCCATGGTCTGCGCCAGTTTCTGGGTAACTTCCCAGTCGGCAAAACCGTTCTTGGGGCTCATGACCTTGCGCACACGGTTGATGCGGCGCTCGGCATTGGTGAAGGTGCCGTCCTTTTCGAGGAAGGTCGAGCCCGGCAGGAACACATGGGCGTAGTTGGCGGTCTCGTTGAGAAAGAGATCGTGGACCACGACGCATTCCATGGCGGCAAGACCGGCAGCCACATGCTTTGTATCGGGGTCGGACTGGAGAATGTCCTCACCCTGGATGTAGATGCCCTTGAACGTGCCATCGACGGCCGCATCCAGCATGTTGGGGATACGCAGGCCCGGCTCGTCCTGCAATTTGACGCCCCACAGCTTGTCGAAGATATCGCGGGTGGCTTCACCGGAAACATGGCGGTAGCCGGGAAGCTCGTGCGGGAACGAACCCATGTCGCAGGAACCCTGCACATTGTTCTGGCCGCGCAGCGGGTTCACGCCAACGCCCTTGCGGCCGATATTGCCGGTGGCCATGGCGAGGTTGGCGATGGCCATGACCGTTGTCGATCCCTGGCTGTGCTCGGTCACGCCGAGGCCATAGTAGATGGCGCCATTGCCGCCGGTCGCGAACAGCCGGGCGGCTTCACGCAGCGTCTGCGGCGGCACGCCGGTCAGTTGTTCGATCGCTTCGGGGCTGTGTTCAGGTGCGGATACAAAGGCAGCCCAATCCTGGAACTCATCCCAGTCGCAGCGCTCGCGGATGAATTTTTCGTCGAACAGGCCTTCCGTGACAATGACGTGGGACAGCGAGGTGACCACGGCCACATTGGTGCCGGGGCGCAGCGGCAGGTGGTACGACGCCGCCACATGGGGCGAGCGCACGAGGTCGATGCGGCGCGGGTCGATGACGATGAGCTTGGCGCCCTTGCGCAGACGCTTCTTCAGGCGCGAGGCAAAGACCGGATGACCATCGGTCGGGTTGGCACCGATGACGATAACCACATCCGTGTGCTCGACACTGTCGAAATCCTGCGTGCCGGCGGATGTGCCGAATGTCTTGTTCAGGCCGTAACCGGTCGGCGAATGGCAGACACGGGCGCAGGTATCGACGTTGTTGTTGCCGAAACCGGCACGAACCAGCTTCTGCACAAGGTAGGTTTCCTCGTTGGTGCAACGCGACGAGGTGATGCCGCCGACGGAGTTGCGGCCATACTGGTACTGGATGCGGCGGAATTCATTGGCAACGTGCTTGAAGGCTTCATCCCAGGAGACTTCGCGCCACGGATCGGAAATCTTCTCGCGGATCATCGGGTTGAGGATGCGATCCTTGTGGGTCGAGTAGCCATAGGCAAACCGGCCCTTGACGCAGGAATGACCGCGATTGGCCTTGCCATCCTTGTAGGGAACCATGCGCACCAGTTCCTCGCCGCGCATTTCCGCCTTGAACGAACAACCGACGCCGCAATAGGCGCAGGTGGTTACCTTGGAATGTTCCGGCTGGCCGATCTGGATAACCGACTTTTCCGTCAGCGTTGCGGTTGGGCAGGCCTGCACGCAGGCACCGCAGGAAACGCACTCACTGTCGATGAAATGTTCGTGCATGCCGGGCGAAACGCGGCTGGAAAAACCCCGCCCTTCGATGGTCAGCGCAAACGTGCCCTGCACTTCCTCGCAGGCCCGCACGCAGCGCGAGCAGACAATGCATTTCGACGGGTCGTAGGTGAAGTAGGGATTGGATTCGTCCTTGGGCAGCCAGCGGTCATTGGCAGCGTTGTCGGCCTTGGCAAAGACGTGGTTGTCGCCGTGATAGCCATAACGTACATCGCGCAAGCCGACCGCACCGGCCATGTCCTGAAGTTCGCAATCGCCATTGGCCGCGCAGGTCAGGCAGTCCAGCGGATGATCGGAAATATAGAGCTCCATCACACCTTTGCGGATGTCCTTCAGGCGCTGGGTCTGGGTGTGAACGACAAGGCCTTCCATGGCCGGGGTTGTGCAGGAGGCAGGCGTGCCGTTACGCCCCTCGATCTCGATCAGGCAAAGACGGCAGGAACCGAAGGCATCGACCATGTCGGTCGCGCAGAGTTTGGGCACTTTGATGCCCGCTTCCATCGAGGCGCGCATGATCGAGGTGCCTTCGGGTACCGTGATCTCATTGCCGTCGATGGTCAGTGTGATCATCTTTTCAGATTTGGAGGCTGGCGTGCCGAAATCGATTTCGTGGATCAGGGACATTTTGGGCTCCTATTCCGCCGCTTGCGCGACGGGCGCAGGACGAAAATCTTCAGGAAAATGCGTCAGCGCGCTCATCACCGGATAGGGCGTGAAACCGCCCAGCGCGCAGAGCGAACCGAACTTCATCGTGTTGCAGAGGTCGGTGAGAACCGCGATCTGCTTTTCAGGCTCGATATTGGCAGCGATGCGATCGACGACCTCGACACCGCGGGTCGAGCCGATACGGCAGGGCGTGCACTTGCCGCAGGACTCGACAGCGCAGAATTCCATGGCGAAACGTGCCTGTTTCAGCATGTCGACGCTGTTATCGAAGACAACGAGCCCGGCATGGCCAATGAGCCCGTCCCTGGCGGCAAAGGCCTCGTAGTCGAAGGGCGTATCGAAGAGTTCACGCGGGAAATAGGCGCCGAGCGGGCCGCCGATCTGCACCGCCTTGACCGGACGTCCTGTCGCAGTACCGCCGCCGATATCATCGACGATTTCGCCGAGTGTCAGGCCGAAGGCGGTTTCGAAAAGCCCGCCATACCGAACATTGCCGGCGATCTGCAGCGGAATGGTGCCGCGCGAGCGGCCCATGCCGAAATCCTTGTAGAATGCCGCGCCCTTGTCGAGAATGACCGGCACGGAGGCAAGCGATATCACGTTGTTGATGACCGTCGGCTTGCCGAAAAGCCCCTTGTGCGCAGGCAGAGGCGGCTTGGCGCGGACGATGCCGCGGCGGCCCTCGAGGCTTTCCAGCAGCGCGGTTTCCTCGCCGCAGACATAGGCGCCCGCACCGACTCGCACTTCGATGTCGAAAGCATGGGCAGACCCCAGCACCGAAGCGCCGAGCACGCCAGCCTTGCGGGCGATATCAAGGGCCTCATTCATCACGGCAATCGCATGCGGATATTCGGAGCGGGTATAGATGTAACCCTTGGTGGCGCCGACGGCGATACCGGCAATGGTCATGCCTTCGATCAGAACGAAGGGATCGCCTTCCATGATCATGCGATCGGCAAAGGTGCCACTGTCGCCCTCATCGGCATTGCATACGATGTATTTGCGTTCGCCCGCCGCATCGAGGACGGTCTTCCATTTGATGCCGGTGGGGAAACCGGCACCGCCGCGCCCGCGCAGACCGGATTCCGTCACCTGGGTGACGATTTCGAGCGGCGAAAGGGCAAGGGCTTTCTCCAGCCCCTTCAAGCCGTCATGGGCGCGGTAATCATCGAGCGAGACAGGATCGGTTATGCCGCAACGGGCAAAGGTCAGGCGGGTCTGTTTTGCCAGGAATGGCAAGTGCTCGGTCAGGCCAAGCCACAGCGGGTGGGTTCGGCCTTCAGCCATGCCGGTATCGAGAAGCGAAGCCAGGTCGGAAGGTTTGACCGGGCCATAAGCCACGCGGCCGGACGGTGTTTCCACCTCGACCATCGGTTCGAGCCAGTACATGCCGCGCGACCCGTTGCGAACGATGCGCGCATCGAGATTGCGGGCAACAATCTCATCCTGCAGCGTCCGGGCAACCTTTTCGGCGCCGAGGGCAAGCGCGCCGGAATCGCGCGGGACAAAGAATGTGACCGTCATAGCCGCACTCCCGTCGCTATTTCTTCGAGTTTTTCGTCATCCAGGCGGCCAATGACCTCGCCGTCCAGCATGGCGGCGGGCGCACAGGCACAAAGGCCAAGGCAATAAACGGGTTCAAGCGTGACGGCGCCATCGGCGGTGGTTCCATGCCAATCAATGCCGAGCAGCTCGCGGGCTTTCTGCGCCATGGCATCGCCGCCCATCGACTGGCAGGCCTCCGCACGGCACAGTTTCAACACATGCCGGCCTGCCGGATGATCGCGATAATCGTGATAGAATGTGACAACACCATGCACCTCGGCGCGCGATATGTTCAGCGCCTGGGCAATCAGCGGCAAAGTCTCCTGCGGCACATAGCCGAACTCGCCCTGCAACTCGTGCAGAATCGGAAGGAGCGGGCCTTCTTGACCCTTCAACTGATTGATAATGTCTATCGCTCTCCCAGCGATATCGGTACTTGCGGTCTGCATTTCGTGCAGCGCCCTCCCTAAATGCTCCTCGTAGGTTAGAACAGATCAAAAACGACACAACTAATCAATATACCAGTCCCGTTGGTCGATAGAAGATTTCTATCAAACCATATTGAGTTCGATGGCAAGCGCCCGGGCCTCATGCAGCAGGGCGGACACCAGCGGCGTATGGGGTTCGCGGTCGGCGGCCACCAGCCCGACAAGATGGCGTGCATCGGGCTCGACAATGGGAATAGCGCGGATCGGCTCGGAAAAACCCAGTGTTTCCGCAAGGTTGAGCGGCATGATGCTCGCCCACTTGCCGGTCCGTATGTGCGAGAACAGCACAATCATCGAATTGGATTCCAGCGTCGGATGCACGTCCACCCCCGCTTCGTGCAGATGTTTGTTGATGATGCGGCGGTTCTGCATGTCCTGGGTGAGCAGGCAGAGCGGCAACTGACCAACCTCCGCCCAGGTCACAAATTCGCGATCCGAATAGGTACTGCCCGTGGAGGTGATCAACTGGTAGCGTTCCGAATAGAGCGGAACCGAAGTCACCCGCCCGAGCGGCTCATTGTCGAGATAGCTGATTCCCGCATCGATCTCGAAATTGCTGAGCAGCGTCAGGACTTCCAGCGAGGTGCGCGAGGTCACCGAAAAGGTCACATCGGGGTGCTTTTCACGAAATGGCGTCGTCAGGCGCGAAACCATGGCAAGCGCCGTGGGGATTGCCGCTATCTTCACATGCCCGGACAGACCATAGCGTGCAGCGCGGATTTCCTCGCGCATCGTCCGCGTATCGCCGACAATGCGCCGCGCCCATTCGAGCACGCGCTGGCCCTCCGGCGTCAATCCCTTGTAGCGTGAGCCGCGCTGAACGAGGACGACACCCAGTGTATCTTCAAGCTGGCGGATCGCGGCCGAAAGGGTTGGCTGCGTGACGCCGCATTCCTCCGCCGCGCGGCCAAAATGCTGGTTGCGCGCCAGAGCGATAAAAAATTCCAGCTTGTCGATCATCGAAATCCGTCCTCCGAGAAGACTCTATCGATGATTACCCGCCGACAGCAAGAGCGGTGGTCCATTCAGACCGTCAGGAACTTGCGCACCTCCGGCCTGTCGAGACTTGCCGCATCGCCGGAATGGACGATCTCGCCGCGATCCATGATGTAGACATGGTCTGCCAGCTCGCGGCAGAAATCGAGATATTGTTCGACGAGAAGGATCGCGAGGCCGGTCTGATCGCGCAGAAACCGGATGGCGCGGCCGATATCCTTGATGATCGACGGCTGGATGCCTTCGGTCGGCTCATCCAGAACAAGCAGCCGCGGGCGCGTGACCAGCGCACGGCCGATGGCGAGCTGCTGCTGCTGACCGCCGGACAGATCCCCGCCGCGCCGGCCCAGCATGGTCTTGAGCACCGGGAAAAGCTCGAAGACCTCCGGCGGCACATTGCGGTTGCCGCGTCTGGCGGCGGCAAAGCCCGTCGCCAGATTTTCACGCACGGTGAGCAGCGGAAAGATCTCGCGCCCCTGCGGCACGAAAGCAATGCCGGCCCGCGCCCGGTCGTAGGGCGGCTTCCTGCCGAGCGGCGCACCATCGAAGCTGATCGACCCCGACGATAGCGGGTGCTGGCCGACAATCGCCCGGAGCATGCTCGTCTTGCCAACCCCATTGCGGCCAAGAACGCAGGTGATGGATTGCGGCTTCACCTCAAGCGATATGCCGCGCAACGCTTGCGCGGCGCCGTAGTGAAGAGAAGCATTTTCAACCGTAAGCATCAGAAATTCCCTCCCATTGATGTGCCACACACCGCCTCATCGCCCGAGATAGACCTCGATAACGCGCGGGTCGTTGCTGACATGATCGAGCGAGCCCTCAGCCAGCACCGAGCCCTCGTGCAGGCAGGTGACCTTCACGCCGAGTTCGCGCACGAAATGCATGTCATGCTCCACCACGATCACCGAGCGGGTGCGGGCGATGTCGCGCAGGAGTTTCGCCGTCTCTGCGGTTTCCGCGTCGGTCATCCCGGCGACCGGCTCATCCACCAGCAGCAATTTCGGATCCTGCGCGAGCAGCATGCCGATCTCCAGCCATTGCTTCTGGCCGTGCGAGAGACTGGCGGCCAGCCAGTGGCGCTTTTCAAACAGCCGGATCGTGTAGAGGATTTCGTGAATGCGGTCGGTTTCATCCCTGCTCTGACGATGAAACAGCGCTGACAGGGCCGAGCGCGGCCCGGACAATGCCAGCACCAGATTGTCCTCCACCGTGTGGCTTTCGAAGACCGTCGGCTTCTGGAACTTGCGGCCGATGCCGAGCATGGCAATGTCGGCTTCGTCATGCCCGGTCAGGTCGACCGTGCCGTTGAAATAGACATCGCCGCTGTCCGGCTTGGTCTTGCCGGTGATGATATCCATCATGGTGGTTTTCCCCGCCCCATTCGGACCGATGATGGCCCGCATCTCGCCCGACTGAAGCACGAGCGAAAGATTGTTGATGGCACGAAATCCATCAAAGGAAACCGAAACGCCATCGAGATAAAGCAATGTGTCCTTGGCCTTCATGGGAGCTACTCCGCAGCCTGGGGTTCGGGTTCTGCCAATCGCTTGCTGCTTTGCTTCACGACGGGCGGCAGCACTTCATCGTCTTTTTGTGCCGCATGGCTGGCTCTGCGGGCTTGCCACGAGCCATAGAGCCCGAGAATGCCCTTGGGCAGGAACAGCGTGACGAGGATGAACAGCGCACCGAGGGCAAACAGCCAAATCTCCGGAAACGCCGCGGTAAAGTAGGTCTTGCCGAAATTGACGAGGATCGCGCCGATGATCGGACCGATGATCGTGCCGCGCCCGCCGACCGCCACCCAGATGACCGCTTCGATGGAGTTGGCGGGTTCGAACTCGGACGGATTGATAATGCCCACCTGCGGCACATAGAGCGCCCCGGCAATGCCCGCCATCATGGCAGAGACCGTCCAGACGAACAGCTTGTACCGATCGACGCGATAGCCGAGGAAGCGCATGCGGCTTTCCGCGTCGCGCACGCCGACCAGCACCTTGCCGAGCTTCGAGCGAATGATGAAACTGGACACAAGGACGGCCAGCGCCAGAAACAGGGCGGTTGCTGCGAACAGCGCTGAACGGGTCGTTCCCGCCTGCACATTGAAGCCGAGAATATCCTTGAAATCCGTGAGGCCATTATTGCCGCCAAAGCCCATGTCGTTGCGGAAGAAAGCGAGCAGCAGCGCATAGGTCAGGGCCTGGGTGATGATGGAGAGGTAGACACCCGTCACACGCGAGCGGAAGGCCAGCCAGCCGAAGCCGAAGGCCAGCACGCCCGGCACCAGCACGACCATCAGGGCCGCGAACCAGAAATTGTCGAAACCGTACCAGAACCACGGTAGTTCCTTCCAGTTGAGGAACACCATGAAATCCGGCAGGACCGGATCGGCATAGACACCGCGCGGGCCGATCTGGCGCATCAGATACATGCCCATGGCATAGCCGCCGAGGGCAAAGAACGCGCCATGGCCAAGCGAAAGAATGCCGCAAAAACCCCAGACCAGATCGAGCGCCACGGCGAGCAGTGCATAGGTGAGGTATTTGCCGAGCAGGGAAACCAGATAGGTCGGTACGTGAAAGGGCGACGTGTCCGGCACCAGCAGATTGAGGACGGGCACGAGACAGGCAACCGCCACCAGAATGATGATCGCAATCAGGCTGCGCCGGTCGCCATGTCTGAAAAACCATTGGGTGATCATGCCTCGATGGCCCTTCCCTTGAGTGCGAAGAGACCGCGCGGGCGCTTCTGAATGAACAGGATGATGAGGACCAGCACGAGAATCTTGCCAAGGACGGCCCCGGCAAAGGGCTCGAGGAACTTGTTGGCAATGCCGAGCGACATGGCACCGACCAACGTTCCCCAGAGATTGCCGACACCGCCGAAGACCACGACCATGAAACTGTCGATGATATAGCCTTGGCCCAGATTGGGGCTGACATTGTCGATCTGGCTGAGCGCAACGCCGGCAATGCCGGCAATACCGGAACCAAGACCGAAGGTGAGCGCATCGACCCATGGCGTGCGGATGCCCATGGACGATGCCATGCGCCGGTTCTGCGTGACCGCCCGCATGCGCAGGCCGAGCATGGTTTTCTTCAGCACCAGCTGCAGCACGGCAAAGACCGACAGGGCGAACACGATGATCCAGAGGCGTGACCATGTCAGCGTCAGCATGCCGACATCGAAGGAGCCCGACATCCATGACGGGCTGCTGACCTGAACATTCGAGGCACCGAACCACGACCGCGTCGCCTGCTGCAACACCAGCGATATGCCCCAGGTGGCGAGCAGGGTCTCCAGCGGCCTGCCATAGAGAAAGCGGATGATCCCGCGCTCAATGACGACGCCGATGGCGCCGGAGACGAGAAAGGCCGCAGGCAAGGCAAAGAGAAGTGAATATTCGAACAGCCCCGGCATGGATGTGCGGATGATCTGCTGCACCACGAAGGTCGTGTAGGCGCCGATCATCACCATTTCGCCATGGGCCATGTTGATGACACCCATGACACCGAATGTGATCGCAAGGCCGATAGCCGCGAGCAGCAGGACCGAGCCAAGCGACAGGCCGTAAATGACATTCTGGATACCGTTCCAGATTTCGAGTTCTGCGTTGATGCTGGATATGGCGGCACTGGCGGCTTCGCCGACCGGTCCCGGAACGCCGGCGAGCGGCGTCAACAGACCGAGCGACTCGCGCCCGTTCCCGGACTTGATTGCGGCAATGGCGGCGATCTTCACATCGTCTGCCGCGCTGGAATTGAGAACGGCAGCAGCCTTGGCGCGCTGCATCAGCACCTTGATCCCCGCATCCTTCTCCGCCGACAGCGCCTGGTCCAGCAACGGAATGGATTCAGGGTCGCGGTTCTTCAGGATTGCTTCGGCAGCGGACCGGCGCTCCGCCGCGTCGGTGCTCATCAGTGTCAGGCCGCCGATGGCAGCGGCGATATCGCGGCGCAGCCGGTTGTTGACCTTGATCTTATCGGCCGTGTTGCGCGGAACGGGAGGCAGTTTTGCACCGCTCAGCGGATCGGTTGCGGCATAATCCGCGCCATCGCGCGTACCGATAAACACCGCTTTGTCAGCCTTCGAAACATAGAGATCGCCGGCACTCAATGCGTTGAGAATGGCAGCGGCGCGCGGCGTACCGCTTTTGGCAAGTTCTGAAACGGCCTTGCTCGTCTCGTCGAAATTATCACCGGCCAGCGCCTGGACCAGCGATTTGAGTTTGGCGTCGTCCATGGCTTGCGCACCGGCGGCCGCAGGAAACAGGCAAAGCCCGAGTATCGCGATGATGGACAGGAAGCGGCTCAATGACATTCAACAATCCTGGATTTGAAATTCCTGGGAGGAGCTCCATCCCCGCCACGAGACGGGGATGGAGTTGGCTTCGGCGTTGTCGCCCCCGACCCGAAGCCGGAGCCTGATTTTAGCGCTTAGTTCGTCTTGGTCGCGCCGCCGCACTTGCCGGTGACAACGTTGAAATTGCCGCACGACATCGGCTTGCGCCAATCGGAGATCAGGTCCTTCGAGCCTGGCAGATAGTCGGACCATTCATCGCCGACGACGAGGCCCGGCGTCCGGTAGACGATGTCGAACTGGCCATCGGCCTGCACTTCGCCGATGAGGACCGGCTTGGTGATGTGATGGTTGGGCATCATTGCCGCGTAACCGCCGGACAGGTTCGGGACGGAGACGCCGACGATCGAATCGATGACGGCATCCGACTTGGTGGTGCCGGCGGCTTCGACGGCCTTTACCCACATGTTGAAACCGATGAACGTTGCTTCCATCGGATCATTGGTCACGCGCTTGTCGTTCTTGATATAGGCGTGCCATTTCTTGATGAAGTCGGCATTGGCGTCGGAATCGACGGATTCGAAGTAGTTCCAGGCGGCGAGATGGCCGACCAGCGGCTTGGTGTCGAGACCGGCCAGCTCTTCCTCGCCCACCGAGAAGGCGACAACGGGAATGTCTTCGGCCTTGATGCCCTGGTTGGCGAGTTCCTTGTAGAACGGCACATTGGCATCGCCGTTGATGGTGGAAACAACGGCAGTCTTCTTGCCGGCCGAGCCGAATTTCTTGATGTCGGACACGATCGTCTGCCAGTCGGAATGACCGAACGGCGTGTAGTTGATCATGATGTCCTCATCCTTCACGCCCTTGGCGTTGAGGTAGGCCTTCAGGATCTTGTTGGTGGTCTGCGGATAGACATAGTCCGTGCCGGCGAGAACCCAGCGCTCCACACCTTCCTGTTTGGCGAGATAATCCACGGCGGGAATGGCCTGCTGGTTCGGTGCAGCGCCCGTGTAGAAGACGTTGCGCGAGCTTTCCTCGCCTTCATACTGAACCGGGTAGAACAGCAGGGAATTCAGTTCCTCGAAAACCGGAAGCACGGATTTGCGCGAGGACGATGTCCAGCAGCCGAAAACCGCCGCAACCTTGTCCTGTTCGATCAACTGACGGGCTTTTTCTGCAAACAGCGGCCAATCCGACGCCGGATCGACAACGACGGCTTCAAGCTTCTTGCCGAGAACCCCGCCCTTCTTGTTCTGCTCGTCAATGAGGAAGAGCATCGTATCCTTGAGCGTGGTTTCGGAAATCGCCATCGTACCGGACAACGAATGCAGAATACCGACCTTGATTGTGTCCTCGGCTGCCTTTGCCGGTGCAAGGGTCAGTGTCGCTCCCACGGCGGCGGCCGCCAAGGTTCCAATAAATCTGGCTGTTAGACTGAACATTCAGGTAAACCCCTCTTTATGGTTGTTTGTACCGAGGGAATACTATGCAACGACCGTGCCAACTGCGGATTGCAGCGTCATGCTCGTGTGAAATCTTTGGATTAGCCCGAGATTACAACGGTCAAGCGCCACAGGCCTTGAATATTATGAAGACCGCAGCGGCGGAAACAACGGTGCGGCCAGCACCGTTTCGGCAATCAAATGCCTATATTATTATCAATTAGTCGCATATGCCTATTTATGGAGCAATGCTCGCAATTTGCGGCTCCGATCAATTGGCTTTGATGTAGCATTGGTCAGCGTTTGATGTATGGTGCTGCCACCAATCACATTCTCAAGGAAAGAAAATGGATATCCGTCAGATTGACGAAGGCTTTGCCGTGACCGGGCAGATTTCACCCGACGATGTACGCGATATTGCTGCGGCAGGCTACCAGACCCTGATCTGCAACCGCCCCGATGGTGAATCGCCGGATCAGCCGGAATTCGCCGAAATCGCCAAGGTCGCCGAAAAGGCAGGCATCCCGATCTACTACGTCCCCGTGGTTTCAGGCCAGCTGACCCAGGACGACGTGGACGCGATGGCCGCCGCACTCGAAGAAGCGGAAGGCCCGGTGCTGGCCTATTGCCGCTCCGGCGCCCGTTCGACCAATATTTACGGCATCGTTCAGCAGCAGAAAGGCTGACCATGCAAGGACGGCTGCGGACCCCGCAGCCGTCTTACCGTTGACCTCCCCAAGCCTATAGACAACAGAGCTGACGTTCCCATGAGCCGTATTGCCGATCTGAACAGTGACGATTTCGCCGCCCTGCGCCAAAAGACTTTGAAAGAATACGAGGCCTTCCGTGCCCGTGGACTGAAAATCGACATGACCCGCGGCAAACCGAGCCCCGAGCAATTGGCGCTCGCCAACGGCATGTTGACCCTGCCCGGCAATGGCGATCACTTCAGCGAAGCCGGTGAAGATGCCCGCAATTACGGCAATCTGCAGGGACTGGCGGAAGTGCGCACGCTGTTCGCGCCGACGCTCGGCACCTCGCCGGATCGGATCGTTGTCGGTGACAATTCCAGTCTGGCACTGATGCACGACTGCCTGCTCTGGGCCTGGGTCAAGGGCGTTCCCGGCGGCACTGAACCCTGGCAGAAGACGGAAGCCCCGGCTTTCATCTGCCCGGTGCCCGGCTATGACCGGCATTTCTCCATTCTGGAGGAATACGGCATCCGCATGCTGCCCGTACCGCTCAAGGGCGATGGGCCTGACATGGACATGGTCGAGAAACTCGCTGCCGATCCGAGCGTCAAGGGCATGTGGTGCGTGCCGAAATACTCGAACCCGTCGGGCGAAACCTATTCCGACGCGGTGATCGAACGTCTTGCCGCGATGAAAACCGGTGCTCCTGATTTCCGCCTGTTCTGGGACAATGCCTATGCGGTGCATCATCTCACGGAAACCGAGCATCAGATCCCGGATATTCTCGACCTGTGCGAAAATGCCGGACATCCCGACCGCGCCTTTGTCTTCGCCTCCACGTCCAAGGTAACGCTGGCGGGTGCCGGCCTTGCCTTCTTCGCCTCGTCAGCAGCCAATGTGCGCTGGTACCTTGCCAGCGCCAGCAAGCGGACAATCGGACCGGACAAGCTGAACCAGCTGCGGCATGTGCGATTCCTCAAGAACGAGGACGGCATACGCAAGCATATGGCGGCGCATCGCGCCCTGATCGCGCCGAAATTCGACATGGTCAACGAAGCCCTGGAAAAGCGCCTCGCCGGCACGGGCGTCGCCGAATGGTCGAAGCCGCAGGGCGGCTATTTCATCTGCGTCGATGCTATGGAAGGCACGGCCAAGCATGTGGTCGAACTGGCCAAGCAGGCAGGGGTGACCTTGACGCCGGCAGGATCGACCTCACCGCACGGCAAGGACCCGCATGACCGCACATTGCGGCTGGCGCCGACATTCCCTTCCCTGCAGGAAGTGGAACTGGCCTCGCAGGGTATCGCGCTGTGCATTCTGCTGGCGGCACTGGAAAAGCTGCATTCGGCCCGGAATGGCTGATGTCTAAAGCGGGATGACCAGACCGTCGCGGCCGATGGTCAAACGGCCATCCCACTTGCCATCCAGAGCTTTAATCCAGTCGGCTTCGTCGAATTGCGGATCGTCGGCGGGAATGAGGTGGTGCAGCACAAGATGCTTCACCTCGGCGGCCGCCGCGATCCGCGCGGCATCTTCAACCAGCGTATGGCTGGCGAGAAGATGTTCTTTGAGGCGGGCGCCGTTGCCCGTCCGCGCGACGAGACGGTCCACGCCTTCCGGCAGCATCGCTTCATGCACGAGGATATCGCTCCCCCGGGCAAAACCGGCCAGTGGCGGGAAATAGGCCGTATCCGCCGAAAAGACGATGGATTTGCCTGATGCTTCGATCTTCAGCGCAAAACAATCGACAACCGGCGGGTGATCGACGCGCAAGGCGGTGATCGTCAGGCTCGCGCCCTGATAGACCAAACCATCGGCGAAGACCTGCAGATCGACAAGATCGCGCAGATCGGGCCGCCCCTCGTCCTCGATGCGCAGATCAATGTCGTAGCGCATGGATTGCAGGAAGCCTGACCAGTAGTCTTCAATTCCGGCCGGGCCGTAGACCGTGATTTTGTGCGCCAGCCCCGACGTCCATGCCGTATGCACGAGCGGGCCGAATTCGAGCACATGGTCGGAATGCAGATGCGTGATCAGGATCATATCCAGATCCTTGAGTGACAGATCCGCATTGACCAAGGCCCGGGTGACGCCAAGGCCGCAATCGATGACGATCCGCCGTCCGGATATGTCCAGCAGCGACGATGTCGGCGACGGGCCGCCCGGACGGATTGCCGGGCCACCCTTGGTTCCAAGCAGGACGAGCCTGTCGGCCATTCCTAGAAGAATGCCTGAATGCCGGTCTGGGCGCGCCCGAGAATGAGCGCGTGCACATCGTGCGTGCCCTCATAGGTGTTGACCGTTTCAAGGTTCTGCGCATGGCGCATCACGTGATAGCCGATCTGGATGCCGTTGCCGCCATGCATGTCACGGGCAACGCGGGCAATATCCAGCGCCTTGCCGCAATTGTTGCGCTTGACCAGACTGATCATCTCCGGTGCCATCCGGTCTTCATCCATGAGGCGCCCGACCCGCAGGCTCGCCTGCAGGCCCAGCGCGATTTCCGTCTGCATGTCAGCAAATTTCTTCTGGAACAGCTGGGTGGCCGCCAGCGGCTTGCCGAACTGCTTGCGGTCGAGACCATATTGCACCGTGCGCTGCCAGCAATCTTCCGCGGCCCCCATCACACCCCAGGAAATGCCGTAACGGGCACGGTTGAGGCAGCCGAACGGCCCCTTGAGGCCTGAAACATTGGGAAGAAGGTGTTCTTCGCCGACGACAACGCCGTCCATGACGACTTCGCCGGTGATCGACGCGCGCAATGACAATTTGCCGCCGATCTTCGGAGCGGAAAGCCCCTTCATGCCCTTCTCGAGCACGAAGCCGCGAATCTGGCCGTCATGCGCATCGGACTTGGCCCAGATCACGAAGACGTCGGCGATGGGTGAATTGGAAATCCACATTTTTGAACCGGAAATCCGGTAGCCATCGGCAACCTTCTCGGCGCGTGTCTTCATACCGGCGGGATCGGAACCAGCATCGGGCTCCGTCAGGCCAAAGCAGCCGATCCACTCGCCCGAAGCCAGCTTCGGCAGATATTTCTTGCGCTGTTCTTCCGAGCCATAGGCGTAGATGGGATACATGACCAGCGAGGACTGCACGCTCATCATCGAGCGATAGCCGCTGTCGACACGCTCGACTTCACGTGCAACCAGACCATAGGCGACATAGGACGCACCGGCGGTGCCGTATTCTTCCGGCAACGTGACGCCCAGAAGCCCGGCCTCGCCCATCATGCGGAAAAGCGCCGGATCAGTCTTTTCCTCAAGATAGGCTTCCTCGATACGCGGTGCCAGCTCTCCCTGCGCGAAGGCGCGCGCACTGTCCCGGATCATCCGTTCGTCTTCGGTCAACTGATCTTCCAGCAGAAACGGATCCGTCCAGACAAAGGAAGCTTTGGAATGCGCCATGTAATTTCCTCCATAATGCTTTTCCCAGACCTAGCACCAAAATCGCGTCGATGACCAGATAGTTTTGGCTTAAAATATATTCCGGTGCGCTTTGGCAGCGAACAATTTCCGTCGCCGGACGAATCCCCTATATGTATGGCATGGCCATCAAACAGCTTACCGAAACCATCATCAACCAGATCGCTGCGGGTGAAGTCATCGAACGCCCCGCAAGCGTGGTGAAGGAGCTTGTCGAAAACGCCATCGATGCCGGGGCAACCCGCATCGAAGTGGTGACGGCGGGCGGCGGCAAGAACCTCATCCGCATCACCGACAATGGATCGGGCATCCCATCGGATGAACTGACGCTGGCCGTTTCGCGCCATTGCACATCGAAACTGACGGATGACGTGCATGATATCCGGGCGCTGGGGTTTCGCGGCGAGGCCCTGCCCTCCATCGGCTCGGTCTCGCGCCTGTCGGTCAAATCCCGCACGGCACAGGCCGATTCCGGTTTTGAGATCAGCGTGCATGGCGGCCATATGGACGGACCGCGCCCGGCGGCGATGAACAACGGCACGATTGCCGAGGTGCGCGATCTGTTCTTTGCTACACCCGCGCGCCTGAAATTCATGAAGACCGACCGGGCTGAGGCCTCCGCCATCAGCGATATCGTCAAGCGGGTTGCCATTGCCTTCCCGCATATCCGCTTTTCCCTGGCGGGCAGCGACCGCACGCCGCTCGAGCTTGCGGCGACGGGCATTGGCTCCGCCGGCATGCTGGAACGGATTTCGCAGGTGCTGGGCAGGGAATTCCCGGAGAACGCGCTTGCCATCGACGCCGAGCGTGACGGAGTGCGTCTGACCGGGTTTGCCGGGATACCGGCCTTCAACCGCGGCAACAGCCTGCATCAGTTTGCCTATGTCAACGGCCGGCCGGTGCGCGACAAGCAGATATGGGGCGCCATCCGCGGCGCCTATGCGGATGTGATCTCGCGCGACCGGCACCCGGTCGTGGTGCTGTTCCTCAACCTCGATCCGGCGCTGGTCGACGTCAATGTGCATCCGGCCAAGGCCGATGTGCGCTTCCGCGATCCGGGCCTGGTGCGCGGGCTGATCGTCGGTGCGATCCGCCAGGCGCTCGGCCAGTCCGGCATTCGCGCTGCCACCAGCGGGGCGGAAGCCATGCTGCAGTCCTTCCGGCTCGGCGGAGCGGAGCCTTTGCGCCCGGCCCAACCGGCACCGCACTGGCAGGGTTCGCCGTCGGTCAACCAGAACTATACAACCCAGCAGTCTGCCTTTCGTCCCATCACACCGGACCCGGCACCATCCCATGCGGGCAACGGATTTGCGGAACCGCTACGCGGCTTCCTGGCTGAAGCGGACGTGCTGGCCACCGATACGCGGGCAAGCACTGCAGAGGTGCCGCAAGCCCTGCTGGCCGCGCCGCTCGGCGCTGCACGCGCGCAGATACATGCGAACTACATCGTCTCGCAGACGGAAGACAGTCTCATCATCGTCGATCAGCACGCCGCGCATGAGCGGCTTGTCTACGAGGCATTGAAGACGGCGCTGCATTCAAGGCCCCTGCCCGCGCAGATGCTGCTCATTCCCGAGATCGTCGATCTGCCGGAAGAGGACGTGGAGCGGCTGGTGGCCCATGCGGAAACCCTGTTGCGCTTCGGTCTGGGCGTGGAGGCCTTCGGTCCCGGTGCGGTCGCCGTGCGGGAAACCCCGTCCATGCTGGGCGAGATCGACGTGCAGCAGCTCATCCGCGACCTCGCAGACGAGATTGCCGAACACGATACATCCGACGGTTTGAAGGCCATTCTCGACCATGTTGCCGCCACGATGGCCTGCCATGGCTCCGTGCGTTCCGGCCGGCGGCTGAAGCCGGACGAGATGAACGCACTGTTGCGCCAGATGGAAGACACGCCCGGCTCAGGCACGTGCAATCACGGCCGGCCCACCTACATCGAACTGAAGCTCACGGATATCGAGCGGCTTTTCGGCAGGCGCTGACGTCTTGACCCGCGGGGCATCTGCCGCCTAAATGAGCTGACGAAAAGAATTGGAAACCACCGGACAATGAACAGGTTTGAAGGCCCCGGCTCACGCGAAGCCAAGATACGCTACCTCGACGGCGACTTTCAGGTCCTGTCGCCGGGCTCCTACGTGCTCTGCGCCGTGACGTCGGAAAAGATCGCGCTGGATGAACTGCGGTACTGGAGCGTTGCCCGCCAGGAAGCCTATGCGGATGCAACGATTTCGCTTGAGCGCGAGCTTGAAATGAACCCATCGCTGCGCCAGCGCAGCAAGGCCTGACCGGTGATCAATCGCCGGTCCACGCTTTTGGCCCTTGCCGCGACCGCGCTTCTGGCCGGCGGCTGCACCACGATGGGTGCCAAACGCGAACCGGCCTATAGCGGACCGACCAAGACGATCAAGGGCTATCTGCGCGGCTCGCCGCTGGCACGGCTTTCACCAAGCTCCCTCGTTTACATCACCGCCTATGATGCGACCAACGGCAACTCCAAACCCATGCCGGTGATCGGCGAGACAAGCTTCACGCTGGGCCGCAGCGGCTATTTCCCCATTGCCTACGAGATTGAAATCCCGGCGGCGAAATCGGCGCCGAAGGTAGCCCTGTCAGTGCAGATCGGCACGCCAGGGCGAATCCTCTTTGCAAATGACCGGCAATACAGCCAGACAACCGGCCGCTCCATGGATATATCCATGGGTGAAACGCCGCCACGCATACGCAACTTCCGCCGCGGATTATAGGCGCCGGATCGTTCGCAGGCGCGCCCTTTCCCGGGTTTCACTGATGACGCGCGATACGGTCCGCGGGTGCGCAAAAACCAGCTCCACATCCAGCACCTGCGTTCTCGCGGCGAATGCCCTGGCGGTTTCGCTGCCATCGAGCAGGCGGACATGATCCTTCGCCGTGGTGATCAGGGTCAAACCGTCCGCATCGGCACTTTTGAGGAGATCGGCGATTTCCTCGTCCGTATAGGGATGGTGATCCGGAAAGGGACGTGCCTCTTTGATCGTTCCACCGGCTTCTTCCAGCGTGCGGAAGAACTTCGCGGGATCGCCAATGCCGGCAAAGGCGAGCAGCGGTTTGCCCGCAACCGCAAGCGCCGCCTTGGGCCGGAGCGTGGCTTCATACACCGGCTTGGCAGCACGTGCGGCGTTCCTGACAAGCTGGTCCGCACCATTGGCCGAACCGATCTTGAGCAGGGCATCGGTGCGCACCAGCTGATCCGTCAGTGGCGCGCGCAGCGGGCCGCCGGGAATGACGTGGCCGTTGCCGATACCCCGCCCCGCATCGACGACCATGAGCGCATAGTCGAAATGCAGGCGGGCACTCTGGAACCCGTCATCCATGATGATGAAATCGCATCCCGCCGCCTGCAGTGCAGTGGCCCCGGCAAACCGGTCGGCGCAGACAACCACCGGCGCATGGCGGGCAAGCAGCATGGGTTCATCGCCGACATGCCGGGCGCTGTCGTGATCGGGATCGACCCGGTGCAGTCCGGAGAAGGCGCCGCCATAACCGCGCGAGACAATGCCAGGTTTGAGACCAGCGGCAACAGCGGCCTGCGCAAAGGCAATGGACGTCGGGGTCTTGCCCGCGCCCCCAACGGTGAAATTTCCGATGCAAAGCACCGGCACCAACACGGCAGGCGGCTTGGCGCGGCGGATGCGCCGTCCGGCAACCATACCGTAAATCTTTGACAGGGGGCTGAGGGCCCGCGCGCGCCAATCCGGCTTTTCCCACCAGAAAGGAGGCGCTTCGCTGGTCATTTCCAGCCACCTTCACGCGCGCTCAACCGCGCCTTCAGCACCAAGGGCTGGATGAAGGGCTCGAGCGCCGTCATGGTCAGATCAAGCGAACCGCGCATGTCCTCGACCGTCTTCGTTCCCGCATCAATCATCACCTGGCGTTCAGCGGGATTGTTGAAGAGGTAGTTGACGGCCCCAGCCAGCATGTCCTTGTCGCGGATGAGCTTGGCCGCGCCATTCTTGATCAGGCGCTGGTAGGAATCGCGGAAATTCTGCACGTTGCGGCCCGAAAGGATTGCCGTCTTCAACATGGCGGGCTCCAGCGGATTCTGGCCGCCCTGCGCCATGAGCGACCGCCCGACAAAGGCGATTTCCGTCAGCCGCAGATACAGGCCCATCTCGCCGATCGTATCGCCGAGATAGATGTCGGTATCCGGCGCGATGACATCGCCGCGGCTGCGCAATGCCACCTTCATGCCGAGCTTTTCGATTTCTTCGGCAATTGCCGGGGCGCGGTCGGGGTGACGCGGCACGATGATCGTCAGGAGGTCGCGATGCCTGACCTTCAGCATGTGATGAACCTGTGCGACGACATCTTCCTCACCCTGATGGGTGGAAATCGCTGCCCAGGTCTTGCGCTTGCCGATCTGCCTCTGCAGAGCCTCGAGTTCCGACTCCACGACCGGCGGGATTGCGGTGTCGACTTTGAGATTGCCCGATACCGTGACCGGACGGGCTCCGAGCGCGCGGAACCGTTCGCCGTCAATGTCGGACTGGGCCACCACATGGGCGAGATTTTCAAACAGCGCTTCGGCGATGGACGGCCGTTTCTGCCAGGCAGCAAAGGATTTGTCGGACAGGCGGCCATTGACCAGAACCTGCGGCACCCGCCGCAGTCCCAGTTCAAGAATGGTCATCGGCCAGATCTCGGATTCGCAGATAACGGCGAGATCGGGCTGCCAGTGGCTGAGGAACCGGTCGACCGCCGGCTTCAGGTCGAGCGGCACATATTGATGGATGACCCGGTCACCCAGACGTTCCTGCACCATCTTGGCCGATGTCACGGTCCCGGTGGTGAGAACGACATTGATTCCCATGTCGACGATGGTTTCAACCAGCGGCGTGACGGCAGAGGTTTCGCCGACGCTCGCCGCATGGACCCAAACCAGCGGTCCCGCCGGCCGTGCAACGCTGGCCACGCCATAACGCTCACCCTGACGTCCGCGTTCTTCCTTGCCCTTGCTGGCGCGGAAGGCGACATAGGCGCCGACAGCCGGAAAGACCATGGCACCCACCCAGCGATAGGTGCTCAGGACAATGCGCGCCCACCGTTCGCTCATGCCCGGCCATCCACAAGCGCCTGCACCCGTACCGTATTGGCGTTCAGGCTGGCGGTCAATTCGACACGCTTGGCTTCAAGCATTGCATCATCGGCATCCTCGGGGACAAAGATCGGGTCGCCGACAATCAACCCTGACCTGCCGAATGGCAAGGGAATGGTTGTCTTATCCCAGCTCTTCTCGAGAATTTTCCTGCGCGACGTCATATAGCAGATGGGAATGATCGGGCGGCCCGACAGTTTGGCAAGGAGAATGACCCCCTGACCGGAATCGCGGGGTGTCCCATGGGGAATATCAGCAATCATTGCCGCGGTCTTACCGTCCTTCAATGCCTTTTTCAGGGCGAGCAAGGCCCTTACCCCGCCCTTTTCGATGCTTTTCGTCGGCTCCCGCCCGCCGGAACCGCGGATGATCTCGACACCGAACCGTTCGGCCACCCGCGCGTTGAGTTCCGCATCCTTGCTCTTGGAGAACATGGCGGCGAAGCGCACGCCGCGCGGCATCAGAAAGGGCGCCATCAGATGCTGGCCATGCCAGGCCACGGCAATGAACGGCTCACCGCCCCGCTTCATATCCTCCAGATCGGACGAGCCGGGCAGACGCGGGTTGGTGGCATTCACCAGCCGGAAGAACTGGGTAATCAGCCAGACCACGAGGAAGCGGACGAAACGCGACTTCGCCAGCGGGCCCCGGATGGAACGCCAAAACCGTTTCAGCACCCCGTTCTTCTTGCGGGGCGCCTTGGCGGTTGCTGTGCTGTTGTCAATCATGCCGTTGTCAATGCGTGACCGGAGAACCGGTCAGCTTGCCTTGCCCGTGTCGGGATCGAGCAATTTGTGCATGTGCACGATGAAATAGCGCATATGTGCGTTGTCGACGGTCTGCTGGGCCTTGGACTTCCAGGCGCGCTGTGCCGTTTCGAAATTCGGGTAGATGCCGACGATATCCAGCTTTTCCAGATCGCGGAATTCAACACCGCCGAGCTTCTTCAGTTCGCCGCCAAAAACCAGGTGAAGCAACTGCTTCGGTTCTGCTGTATTTTCGCTCATGGTCGCCCATCCGTTCAGTGATCAATCGTTGAATTTTCAGTCTGTTTAACCGAAGGCGGTTTCGGCGACAACGTCCAACATGTTGTCCATCAATAAACCGCTGGCAGCGACAAGCGCGCCATGGCGATAATCGCCCGTTTCATTGTTGCGCAAACCATAGGTCAGCGGCTTGCCGTTTGCCGTCAGGACATGGCCGCCCGCCTCTGCAAGGATCAGGTCCGCCGCCGCCAGATCCCAGTCGTGGGAATTCGGCCGGACGAAGGTCCCAGCAATGTCACCCCGGGCAACCATGGCAATGCGATAGGCCAGCGAAGCGATGTAGGGCGCGGCAATCATGGATTGCTGGAAATGGTCCGGCAGCTTCTTCAGGAAAGGCCCCGGACCCGCGACCTTGAACGGAACGCCGCTGGTGCTGACATGAATGGCTGTGCCGTTCTGTTGAGCTCCCTGCCCTGGAAGCGCTGTGATCGTCTGGCCGCGCGCCGGACATTCCAGCACACCGGCCACCGGCCGGCCATCCTCGATAACCGCCACGCTGACGCACCAGACATCCGACCCTTCGATGAAGGCGCGCGTACCGTCGATGGGATCGACGACGAAAAAGCGCCGTCGCGCTGTCGCCGCGCGGTCATCGAGGGTTTCCTCGGAAATCCAGCCATAGTCGGGCCGGGCCGTCAGAAGCATGTCCTTGAGATACTTGTCCGCCGCAAGATCTGCCTCGCTCACCGGCGAATTGCCGGTCTTCATCCAGACCTGCGGGTCCTGGCGGAAATAGGACAGGGCGATACGCCCGGCGCCTTCCGCCGCTTCCCGGATCAGGGCTAGATCATCGCGATTTTTTTCACTTGCCGGCAAGAGTCATGCCTTCGATCAGGAGTGTCGGACTGGCGACGCCAAAGTTACGGTCAATATCGTTCGCCGCGACCATGTTCAGGAACATATCCTTCAGGTTGGAGGCAAGCGTGACTTCACTGACGGGATAGGCCAGTTCGCCATTTTCAATCCAGTAACCGGACGCGCCACGGCTGTACTGCCCGGTGATCATATCGACGCCCTGGCCAAAAAGCTCCGTGACATAGAAGCCATTGCCGACAGCGCGGATCAGGGCCTCGGGCGCTTCATCCCCCGGCTCGATGGCAAAATTGGTGGACGACGGAACAACGGTCGACCCTGAACGCACACCGCGGCCATTGGTGCTCAGCCCCAATTCCGCAGCCGTTGATGTGGACAGGAACCAGTGCTTCAAAACACCGTTCTCGACCATGGTCAGTGCTTCGCCTTCAATTCCTTCACCGTCGAAGGGCCGCGAGGACGAGCCGCGGATGCGCAGCGGATCATCCGTGACATTGATGCTGTCCGCGAGAATCTTCTGGCCCATGCGGTCTTTCAGAAAACTGGTCTTGCGCGCAACGGATGCGCCATTGATGGCGCTGGAAAGATGGGACGCGATGCCGCGTGCCACGCGCGGGTCGTAAACCACATTGACCACGCCGGTCTTGGCCTGCCGGGCGCCAAGGCGTTTGACCGCGCGCGCGGCGGCCGAACGGCCGATGGCTGCGGGGTCCTCGAGCGCATCGAAATGCTGGCGCGAGGAAAAATCGTAGTCGCGTTCCATCCCGGTACCCGTACCGGCGATGGCGCTGACCGAACGGGAAAAGCGCGACCCCATGTAATGGCCGACGAACCCGCCCGATGTCACCAGAACCATGCCGCCGAGCCCGGCGGAAGCCGACGCACCGCCGGAATTGGTAACGCCGTCAACTTCAAGGGCGGCAGCCTCCGCAGCCAATGCATCTTCGGTCAGCCGCGCTGCCGCAACGACGGTCGGATCATACAGATCAAGATCACGGATGGTGCGCACCAGATTGGCTGGATCAGCCAGGCCTTCAAACGCATCGTCCGGCGAAACCCTGGCCATGGCGACGGCGCGCTCGGCCAGAATTTTCGGGTCGGAACCGGCGGTTGCCGATATGCTTGCCACTTTCCTGCCAACAAAGACGCGCAGGGAGAAATCGTCACTTTCCGACGATTCGGTCGCCTCGACCTTGCCAAGCCTGACGCTGACACCCGTGGACCGCGAACGCACGACAACCGCATCGGCGGCGTCGGCTCCGGCCCGGCGGGCGGCTTCGACAAGCGCAGCAGCATTGTCAACGAATTCGCGGGAATTGGCCGGCTCGATCATATTCATCCCTAGAGTTGATTGCATGATAGGATGCAAGGACATATCTGACCAATGATCAGACAATGCACTGCCTCCTATATGGTGCAAATTGGGGTCTATCAAGGCAAACACTGGTAACATTCGCAACAGACTGGGTCAGGCTCATGCTTTCACAAAGCGGCAATCTCTACTTTCAGGCTCTGGCTCTGTTGGCTGGGGCGATCATTGCCGCCCCGTTGTTCAAACGGCTCGGGCTTGGGACGGTGCTGGGTTATCTCGCGGCGGGCCTGCTGATCGGGCCGCTGGCGAATCTCATCACCGATGGCGAACAGGTTCTGCATTTTTCCGAACTGGGCGTGGTTTTCCTGCTGTTCGTGATCGGCCTCGAATTGAAACCCACGCGCCTGTGGAACATGCGCCATGCGATTTTCGGCCTCGGTGCGGCGCAGGTCATTGTTTCCGGTGCGGCATTGACCGGGCTCATCCTCGCCTTCCATCTCGTCAACTGGCAGGCGGCTCTGGTCATCGGCTTCGGCCTTGCCCTGTCGTCCACGGCGTTCGCCATGCAGATTCTGGAAGAGCGCGGCGAGACCAATATGCCGCACGGGCAGACATCCTTTGCCATCCTGCTGTTCCAGGATCTGGCGATCGTTCCCTTGCTGGCCATGATTCCCGTGCTTGCACCCGGTTCCGCCCAGCATCAGGCGGATCCGCTTGGTAAATTCCTCATCGCCATCATCTGCATCGGCGCCATCGTTGCGGTGGGCCGCTATCTCCTCAATCCGCTGTTCCGGTTCATTGCCAATACCGGCGCGCGCGAGGTGATGATTGCCGCCGCCCTGTTCGTCGTGCTCGGCGCCGCGCTGCTGATGCAGTTTGCCGGGCTGTCCATGGCCATGGGCGCGTTCATCGCCGGCGTCCTGCTGGCCGAATCGTCCTACCGGCACGAGCTGGAGGCGGACATCGAACCGTTCCGCGGTATTTTCCTCGGCCTGTTCTTCATGGCCGTCGGGCTGTCGATTGACCTCAAGGTCATCCTTGCCGACTGGGAGGCGATTCTTCTTGCGGTGCCCGTGTTCATGGCGGTGAAGGCTCTGGTCGTCTACATCCTGGCGCGGCTCTTCCGATGCAATCACAATGACGCGACCCGCATCGCGTTCTTCCTGCCGCAGGGCGGTGAGTTTGGCTTCGTCCTGTTCACCACGGCGGCGGCGGCCGGATTGCTCAGCACCTCGACGGCATCGGAGATGATCGCGGTGGTCACGCTGTCCATGGCCGTGATGCCGCTGTCGGTCGCCCTTGGCAACCGCTTCCTCGTCGACGCCCATGCGGAAGAACAGATCGACGAGGATTTCGACGGTGCTGCCGGTGCCGACGTGCTGATGATCGGCTTTTCCCGCTACGGGCAGATCGCAGCGCAGATCCTTTTGGCGGGCGGCACCAGCGTCACGCTGATCGATGCCTCGGCCGACCGCATCCGCGCCGCCTCGAAATTCGGCTTCCGCATCTATTTCGGCGATGGCACGCGCAAGGAAGTGCTGGAGGCAGCCGGTATCCGCCAGGCGAAAATCGTTGCCATCTGCACGCACAAGAAGGAGACCACCGACCGGATCGTCGAGCTCATCCAGTCGGAATATCCCGATATCAAACTGTTCGTGCGGTCCTATGACCGGGGCCACACGCTGAAACTGCGCGCCCGCGGCGTGCAGTACGAATTGCGCGAGACCTTTGAATCAGGCTTGCTGTTCGGCCGCCGCACGCTCGAAGAGCTCGGAACCAGCGAAGATGTGGCCTACGAGATCATGGAAGACATCCGCCGCCGTGACGAGGATCGGCTGCACATCCAGGCGGCCGAAGGCCTGATGGCGGGCAATGACCTGTTGCTGACACGCCCGGTCACGCCGGAGCCGCTGATCAAGCCGACCCGCGAATCCAAGCGCATCGACACGGAAGAGATGCTTCCCGATCCCGAGCCGGCGGAGTGAGGTCGGTAAGACTACGGATTCAGATGAAACCCTGATCCTGATAAAAAGCGACGAACGTACACTCAGTCAGGCTCATTTATCATGGTGACATTCGCACTTGCAGCCGCCGACAAACCAAAACCCGCCCTGCATCGCGGGTTTTGGACAGGAAAGCGCAACCGTTTTGCCATGGCACTCCTGTGGTATGGCATGGCGGCGTTCGGAATAGGTTTCTGGTGGGCCGTCTATCTCGAGGTCCTGTCGTTCCTGTGAATGGACGCGGCCAACGGAACAGGCCACCTCTTGATTATAGGCCGCTATTCCTGTTCGGCATGTTCCGTATAGGCAATGGCGGCATCAACAGCCCGCTTTAATTCATCTTTGATACCGATCGACTCGTTCAGCACCTGTTCGACCCGCAGAAAATCCAGCACGCCAAACCGGGCAACGCTGGGCCGCAGGAAAATTGCCGGCGGATCGGTCCGCAACCGCGTGGCGATGATCGATTGCATCATCAGTTGGCTCGCGCCGAACATCGCGTCAATCGACGACGGAAACTTGCGGCCGTCGCCTTCCGGGCCGCCGACCACATCGATACCGATGACGAACTGCGCCTTGTCCTTGAGATGATCGAAGGGCACCGGATTGTAGATGCCACCATCGATCAGCACACGGTCGTCGCGGCGCACCGGACGGAACAGCGCCGGGATGGCCGCGGAAGCGGCTATGGCGTTGAAGAGATCGCCCTGATGGATGGGAATTTCCCGTTGACCGTAAAAATCCGTTGCGGTGACGCTGAGCGGAATGGGCAGTTCCTCGAACGTATCGGGTATCTGTTCCGGCAGGAATGTCTTGAGCAGCTTTTCGATGTTGAACTGGCTGAAGCGGATGCCGCCGCCGAACATTTCGCCAAAGGTCGCCGGGCGCAGGCGCCAGAGCCGCGCGGCGATTTCGGCGCGCCGCGACAATGTTGCCACCGCATAGTCGCGTATATCCCGGCCGGACATGCCCGCTGCCATGCCCGCGCCCATGATGGCGCCGATGGAAGAACCGGAAATGGCGACCGGCCTGATGCCGAGTTCGTCCAGCGCCTCGATGACATTGATGTGCGCCAGTCCCCTCGCCCCGCCGCCGCCAAAAGCAACCGCAAAGCTTGGCGAACTGCTGACGACGCCGGTTCCCGCAGAACCGGAAACACTTTCGAGATCGCGTGCGCTCATGACATATCCCCGGCTGATCAGGATTGGGGCGGCCCGATGATCAGAATGGCCGGATCGGTTTCAAGCAGTTTCCGCGCCGCTGCCTTCACCTGATCCAATGTCACAGCATTGATCAGATCCGCGCGCTTGTCGATATAGTCGCGGCCCAGATGCTCATCCTGCAGGCCGATCAGCGTGCTGGCGACGGCCGATGACGAATCCAGATTGTTGATGGCATAGGAGCCGACGAGATATTTCTTGGCCTCGACCAGTTCCTGCTCGGTCGGACCGTCCTTGGCCATGCGGGCAACCTCATCCTTGAGGATCTGCAGGGTTTCCCCGGACCGGTCGGAGCGGGTTGCCGTGGATATGGTCAGGGCGGCCATGTGATCCCTGCTGATGAGGGCGGAACCGGCGGAATAGGCAAGACCGCGCTTCTCGCGCACTTCGCTGTAAATTCTCGAGGAGAAGGTACCGCCGCCCAGAATGTGATTCATGATGTAGGCCGGGAAGAAATCCGCATCCTGGCGCCGCACGCCCGGATAAACCATGGAAATGGATGTCTGCGGCAGGGGATAATCGACGCGGGTTGTTTTGCCCAAGGCCAGCTTGGCATCGCCAATCGGATCAAGCTGGGCTTTGTCCGGCAGATCGCCAAACACCTTGTCGAGCAGCGGTCCCAGCTGTTCCGGACTGATTGCACCGACAACGCCGACAATAAGATGGTCACGGGCAAAGACCCGCTTGTGATAAGCGGCGAGATCATCGCGGGTGATCGATGCCAGGCTGGCTTCGGTGCCCTGCGACTGGCGGCCATAGGGATGATCGCCATACAGCGCTTCGGCGAACTTGCGGCCGGCGATGGTGTTCGGATCGCGCTCGGCGGCCTTGATGTTGGCAACCACCTGCTGGCGGATCCGGTCAATCGGCGCCTGATCGAAGCGCGGCTTATTGACGGCGAGCGCCAAGAGATCGACCGCTTCATCGCGCTTGTCGGCAAGCATGCGCATGGCGCCGGAAATACGGTCATCCTCGGCACTGAAAGCCATTTCAGCGCCGACATCGTCGAGCTTCTCCTGAAATGCATCGGAATCGAGATCGCCGGCACCCTCATCGAAAAGCCCGGTCATCAGATTGGCGAGGCCCTCCTTGCCCTTGGGGTTCTGCGCCGAACCGCCCTCAAAGGAAAACCGCAGGGCAATCAGCGGAACGAAATCATCCTGCACCAGCCAGGCGCGAATCCCCTTGGGAGAAACGACTTCCTTGATTTCCACCGCATAGACCGGTGCCACGGCGAGGATGACCAGCAGCAAGGCGGCGGCCATCCGCTTGAAAGCGGGTGTCAACAGGCGGATCATTGGATGACTCCCTCGGTCTGTGGTTGCATCGGCGCGGTCTCACCCGTCGACGGTATCTTCTCGTCAGGCTTGCCGTTCTCCGGCATCAGGTAACTGGTCACCGAGCGCGAATCGACGAGATAGCGCTTGGCCACGTCCTGAATATCCTGAACCTTCACCGCCTGGATGCGATCCGGCCATTCCTGAATGTCCTTGATCGTCTGACCGGTCGACAGCGTCGAGCCATAGATGCGGGCCATGCCCGCCTGGCTGTCACGGGCAAAGATAACGCTCTTCAGAAAGCGGTTGCGGGCTTTCTCCAGTTCATCTGATGTAATGCCGTCCTTGATGATGCGGGCAATCTGCGCATCCACGCCGGCTTCCACCTGCTGCAGGGAGGCTGAACCGCGCGGTGCGCCATAGACGGCAAACGTGCCGTCATCAAGCGCGCCGCCCTGGTAATAGACGCCGGCGCTGGCGGCCAATCCATCCTGCACGACCAGTGCCTGATAGACGCGGCTGCGCGTGGACCCGCCGAGGATTTCGCTCAGGAGATCAAGCGCCTCGGCTTCACCGGGCTTGGCATTGTTATAGGATGGCACCAGCCATATTTTCTGGAAGCTTGGCTGCGACACGCGCGGGTCGGCAAGGGATACGGTGCGCTTGGTGTTCTGTTCCGGTTCCTGCGGCCGCATGCGTTTGCCGGGTTCCGAACGGCGCGGCACCTTGCCATAAGTCTTTTCCGCCAGCGCCTTTACCGCCGCTGCATCGACATCGCCCGAGACAACCAGCGTCGCATTGTTTGGCGTGTAGAATTTTTCGTAGAAGGCGAGCGCATCCTTGAGGTTGAGCTGCTGCATCTCGTGCAACCAGCCGATCACCGGGAAGCGGTAGGGGTGGTTCTGATAGAGCGTCGCGTTGACCTCTTCCGACAGCAGGGCGGCGGGATTGGTATCAGTGCGCGACCGGCGCTCTTCGAGCACCACGTCGCGCTCGGTCTTCACCACATCCTCGTTCAGGATGAGGTTTTCCATGCGGTCCGCCTCATAGGTCATGACCATTTCAAGCGCCTGCGGCGACACCTGCTGGAAGAAAGCGGTGTAATCATAGGAGGTGAACGCATTCTCGCGGCCGCCGATTTCAGCCACCTTGCGGGAGAATTCACCGGCCGGATAGGTCTTGGTGGCCTTGAACATCAGATGTTCGAAGAAATGCGCAATGCCCGACTTGCCCGGATCTTCGTCGGCTGATCCGACATGATACCAGAGCATATGGGTGACGACGGGCGCGCGATGGTCGGGTATCACCACCACTTCCAGACCATTGTCCAAATGGAAGGACGAGACACCGGCACTATCGGCCTTTTGGACCTCCGCGGTGAGCTGCGCCATCGTCTGGGCATGTGCGGGAAGAATGAAACCGGCGGTCGATACTGTTCCGGCCAAAACCAATGCCGCAATGGTACGGCTCACTATTTGCGACATCAATCTTCCTTCGCAATTCTGTTCAAAGCCGGAAGTTTTCCGGTCCGGTCGTCTGCTTAGCCGTTCAACGTGACAAATCGTATGATTGTTCCGCCGTAGTGGCGTTCTTCGGCCACCGAGAATCGCGAATCCAGGTTGATCACGGCCTCGGCTTCTTCTTCAAGCACGAGAAGTGTGTCGGGATTGAGCCAGCCGCCTTCAAGAGCGGATTTGAAGGCGAGTTCGCCTAGGCCCTTGCCATAGGGCGGGTCGGCAAAAACGAGATCGAATGGCTCGATCGTGCCGGCATCGCCGAGTTTGGCGGCATCGCGGCGGAAAATCTTGGTGTTTCCCAGCAAACCGAAAGCTTCGACATTGGTGCGGATCAGGCCGCGCCCTTCCGTAGACTCCTCGATGAAGACGCCATAGCGCGCGCCCCGCGATATGGCTTCAAGCCCCAGGGCGCCTGTTCCGGCGAAAAGATCCAGCACGCGGGTCGCTTCAAACTTTTCCGGATAATTGTGCACCAGAATGTTGAACAGGCTTTCCCGCGTCCGGTCCGTGGTCGGCCGGATGGCATTGGTATTCGGCGTCGCCAATGCCCGCCCGCGAAATTTGCCGCCGACAATCCGCATGAAGTCCACGCCTATGGCTTGGGCTTGCGTGGCGGACGGCCTGCGCCGCCGCCGGAACCGCCGCGCGGACCTTTGGGAGCACCTGATGGCGCACCACGCGGTGCCGCGCCTTTCGGCCCGCCATAGGGCCGGTCACCGGAGCGGCCATCCTGCCGGGTTGGGCGGCCGCTGGTGCCGTATGGACGTTCGGCGCGATTGGGGCGCTCGGACTGGAAGGACGGCTTGTCGCCAGCTGCTTCCCGCTCCTTCAGTTCGGCGCGTTCGCGCTTGCCCACCCGTGGCGGGCGCGGTGGACGCGGGCCATCGCGTGAACCTTCCGGCCGATCCGATCCGAAGGAACGCTTCGGGCGCTCGGCTCTGTCATCGTCGCCGCGGGGCGGGCGCGGGGAATAGCTGCGCGGCTTGTCGCCGCCCGCATAGGCACCGGCAGGACGCTCACGCTGCGGCCGGTCCCCCGCAGGGCGCGCGGAACCTTCCTCGAAACGGCGCGGCCGTTCCGTGCGCGGTGCATCGGAATGGCGGCGCTCGCCGCGCGGTTCTCCGGTCTTTGCCTTGGGTTTGCCAACCGGGCGTGCACCCGGCGCCATCCAGACATTGGCCGAACGGGCACGTGGAGGCGCGGCCTCTTCAGCCTTTGCGCCGCGCGCACCCTTGGGGCCTGCGGCATCGCGCGGCTTGCGGTCGTCCGCACGCGGTGCACGGGCCGGACGTTCGTCGCGGCCGCCGCGTGCGTCGCGCGAGGCTCCAGGCCGTTCGCTGCGATCGGTCGTCAGGCGCGACAGGCCTTCTTCGCGCCTTTCGTCCTTGGACTTGCGCGGGCCACGGCTTTTCGCCACCGGTGCACTCGATATCCATTCGGAGGAACGGCGCGCCGGACGATCGGCGGCAGCTGGCTGCTGTACCGCCTCGCCCTTCACCGCATCGTTGGAAAAGACATTGATGATCGGCGCCTCGAAATCGGCACCGGATTCTTCGATCAGGCGCTCGCCCAGCTGGTCACGCAGGGTGCGGCCGTTCATTTCCCGCACCGAACCCTCCGGCAGATCGCCAAGCTGGAACGGACCATAGGAGATACGGATCAGGCGATTGACGGACAGGCCAAGCGCACCGAGCACATTCTTGACTTCGCGGTTCTTGCCCTCGCGCAAGCCCATCATGATCCAGACATTGGAGCCCTGCTCGCGTTCGAGCGTGGCTTCGATCGCGCCGTAGAACACGCCTTCGACCGCAATGCCATCCTTCAGCGTATCAAGCTTTTCCTGGGTCACGCTGCCATGGGCACGCACGCGGTAGCGGCGCAGCCAGCCGGTGGACGGCAGTTCGAGGGCGCGCGACAGGCCGCCATCATTGGTCAGCAGCAAAAGACCTTCGGTATTGATATCCAGACGTCCGACGGAAAGGACACGCGGCATATCCTTCGGCAGGGATTCGAAAACCGTCTGGCGTCCTTCCGGATCGCGGTTGGTTGTCACCAGACCGGCCGGCTTGTGGTAGAGCCACAGGCGCGTGCGTTCTTTCTGCGGCAACGGCTTGCCGTCGACTTCGATGCGGTCTTCACGCTTGACATTGATCGCGGGGCTGGCAAGCACCTTGCCATTGACCGAGATACGGCCTGCAGCAATCATTGTCTCGGCTTCGCGGCGCGAGGCTATCCCTGCGCGGGCAAGGCGCTTGGCGATGCGCTCGCTGTCGTCGACCGGCGCTTCCTCATGCGATGATCTGCGCGGACCGCGCGTCGCGGGATCCCGCGCTCCGTCATCGAACTTGCGCGGAGCCGGACGGCCACCGCGGCCGCCATCGGCGCCCTTCTTGTCGAAGCTGCGCTTTTCAAAGGGACGTTTACCGCCCTTTCCGTCATCATTTGAACTGGTCATGGAATGTTTGCCTTTCAGCGGGGCTAACTACCAGCTATGACGGCAGCTTGCGAGTAAATTCTGGACCATGAGTGCAGCGTGAACCAAAAAACTGATCCTATGGGACCCATGGACCTTGCCCTGGCCGAGGCGAAGGCAGCGGCAAAACGCGGCGAAGTGCCCGTCGGTGCCGTTCTGGTGAAGGACGGTGTGGTTCTGGCCCAGGCCGGAAACCGCACCCGGGAACGCAACGATCCCACCGCCCATGCGGAGATTCTGGTCATCCGGCAGGGCTGCGAAGCGCTGAACGATGAGCGTCTGACGGGTTGCGATCTCTATGTCACGCTCGAGCCGTGCACGATGTGCGCTGCCGCCATTTCCTTCGCCCGTATCCGGCGATTGTACTACGGGGCGCAGGACATCAAGGGCGGCGGCGTGGAAAACGGCGCGCGATTTTTTGCCCAGCCCACCTGCCATCACGCGCCGGAGGTCTATTCCGGCTTCCGCGAGCAGGAAGCCGAAACCATCCTCAAGGAATTCTTCCGCGCAAAGCGGCTTTAGAGCCTTTTCTGCTTAAATAGAACCCGTTCTGTTTCCCGGATGGCGAGACAATCCACTAGGAAGGTAGCAAGACCGATGTTTACCCATCGGACGAAGCTGCCTGACAAAGTGGGTGTCCGCCAGCCGGAAACCCGAAGGGCCGGGTGAATTTGGCCCAATCCCATCGGGCTTCGGCTTCGCCCGATGGAAAGACATCGGTCTCGCCTAACCCCTCGACCTTGAACCAAATTCCCTCCGGCAGAACGATTCTATTTAAGCAGGAAAGGCTCTAATTGTCGGCGCGTATCCGGGCGGTAAAGTCTTCCGCCTTGTCGGCATCCATGGCGCGCTGGTTGATCGAAGCCGCCTCGATCTCCGCTTCGAGCGGCCTGCTCCGGTCAATGGCGCCCAGATCATAGAGATAGCCAGGCAGGTAACCGGAAAGGACGACGCGGTAGTCCAGCGGCACTCCGGGGGTGATTGCCCGGATCATGTCAAAAATCACCGTCGTGCAATTGGCCGTCACCGTATTGTAGAATTGCGCCTGCTTGGACAGCCGGTTGCCGGTGTCGAGGTAGGACAGAAACAGCGCTTGCCGCATTTCCGGCGTCAGGTTGACCCGATACCGATACACATCCTCCTTGCGGATATTGCTGCGCAACCGGATGATGTCGCGCTCGTCGGCGGCGATCATCGCCAGTTCGAACTGTTTGAAAAAGCCGCCGATTTCCGAGAACTGCTCGTGCCGCTTCTTGCGGATCTCGGCCGAGAAAACCACCTGATCGCCATTGTTGAAACCGAAACTCACCAGCGTATGCGCAATGGCCGGGCTCGACCAGTACGACAAAAACACATCCACCGAAGCCAGATTTTCCAGATCATAGGACCGGACTTCCCAGCGCGGCGTGTAATCCGTCTGGCTGCGCCATTCGAAATTGCGGACATTGGCCAGCGTCACATGATTGCCGACCAGTGTTCCCGTAACGGTCTGCGCCACATCATCCGCCCAGATGCGATTGAGCGACGGAGTTATGGTGCTCCACCAGAACAGGAGGGCCGCCATGACCGGAATGAGCACAATCAGGGCGCGCCGCACCCGCCCCGTTACCTCGAGCCAAAGAACCACAAGCCCGATCAGGCCCCAGACAATTACACCGCCGGTCACACCGGGCAGGTCCAGAGGAAGTTGATACCAGAGCGCAAATCCGCCCCAGAAAAAACCGAAGGCTGTCAGGAGAATGAGAATAATCAATCCGGGAAGACGCAAAAGACGCAAGATCGGTGGCCCTCAACTGACAAGCTGTGACGCAATAGTCTCGGTACATCAAGGCAAAGGCAAGACGCTTTCTGACGTCCAAAAAAGAAAGGCTCCCTGAGGGAGCCTTTCACGTGTCATGCAGCGGTTCAAATTCCGGTGGCATCAATTCCAGGGAATGAGGTTCTTGAAGCTGAAGCCCTTGTCCTTGCGGGCAGCGGCCTTGCGGTCGCGTTCCTTCTTGGCTTCGTCTTCACCAAGCTCATCGGCAGCGGCTGTCGGCGCCGGGGCGCGATAGGCCAGCGGCGGCTCGCTCAGATAACGCCGCGTGGTCGCCGAGCCGGCGGTCGAAGCCAGGCGGCGGGCGCGGAATTCCGCAGACTGCTTGCTTGCCGTGCTCACACCCGAGGGCGGCGGGTTTCTGTCGTTGTAGACGCCGTGCTCGCCATTATCGACAGCCCTTGTTGCGGGCGGCGTGTCATTTTCGATTTGCGGCACATAGTTGGGATTGTTCTGATTGGCCGTAGCGTCATCACGCAAACGCTTGCGCCGCTGTTCCGGTGATTCCGGCCACTTCGCACCGTTCGCGGCGACGGCATTTTCCTGCGGCGCCGGCAACTGGCCTGGCTTGCCAGCGACAGGGCGAACGAGATCCGGGCGCGGATTATAGGTTATCGGGTCTTTTTTCTTGGGTCCGAACGAAGCGATATTGGAAACGTCGTCCAGCAACTGGCTGCCAGATGTCTTGTTGGTGCCATAGGTTGGTGACGACATGCACCCGGCCAGCGTCAAGGACGCCAGCATTGCACCAAGAACCGTAATACGTCCGTTCAAATCCATACTCGCCACTTTCGCCTCAAGCTCATATTGCCGACTCCGCCGAGTCAATATGCTTGATCAATGCCCTGCCTGTTAAATCAGGCAACTCAATGGCAAGCCTTTTACATGAGGCCCGTCCCAATAAGCAAGCCGAAGCAACCTATTGTTAAGCAAAATGCGGATCATCCAGAGAATGATCCGCATTTATACACTTAAATGGCGAGTTTGCCGAGTTTTGCCAGTTCATGCAGTGCCGCCGCATCGCGGGCCGAGACATCCGGATAGGCCGGATCGGAGCCGACATCATGGGTATAACGCCATGAACGGGCACATTTTGTACCCGATGCGCGCTCGGGAACGACCGCCACGCCCTTCACGTCCTCGGCAATGAATGCCCCGGCCGGAGCGGCTTCGTTCCTGATCGTGATGGCGCTGGTGATGCAGATTTCAGCCATATCGAGATCGGAAACGGCAGCGAACAATTCCGGATCGGCGACAAAGACCACCGGCGCAGCCTCGAGCGACGAACCGATGCGCTTGTCCGCCCGCTCCAGCTCCAGCGCGCCGGTGACGGCCCGCCGGACATCGCGCACCTTGCGCCACTTCTCGGCCAGGGCTTCGTTCCTCCATTCGGACGGCGTCGCGCGGAACTGCTCAAGGTGAACCGAGACGGCGGCGGGATACTGGTCGAGCCAGGCTTCCTCCGTGGTGAACGGCAGCATGGGCGCAAGCCAGGTCACCAGACGGTCGAACAGGTGACGCACAACCTGCAGGGACGCACGGCGCTTGATGCTGGACGGCGCATCGCAATACAGCGCATCCTTGCGGATATCGAAATAGAACGCCGACAATTCGACGTTCATGAAATCGATGAGGGAACGCGTGATGCGCTTGAATTCGAAGGCATCGTAGCTCGAGCGGACCACCTCATCGAGCTCGGTGAGACGGTGCAGCATCAGCTTTTCCAGTTCCGGCATATCAGCATAGGCGATTTCATCCCCGGCATCGTGGGCCAGGGTGCCAAGCATCCAGCGGATGGTGTTGCGCAGCTTGCGATAGGAATCGATGTTCGTCTGGATGATGTTCTTGCCCAGACGCTGGTCTTCCCAATAATCCGTGGTCATGACCCACAGGCGCAGGATATCGGCGCCGGAATCCTTGATCACATCCTGCGGCGTGACCGTATTGCCGAGCGACTTCGACATTTTGCGCCCCTCCTCGTCCATGGTGAAACCATGGGTGACGAGGGTGCTGTAGGGCGCCCGGCCACGGGTACCGCAGCTTTCCAGCAGCGACGAATGGAACCAGCCGCGATGCTGGTCGGAGCCTTCCAGATAGACATCGGCAGGCCATTTCAGATCAGGGCGGTCCTCAAGCGTGAAGACATGGGTCGAGCCGGAGTCAAACCAGACATCGAGAATGTCGCGCACCTGCACCCACGGCTCGTTTGCCTTTTCGCCAAGGAAACGCGCGCGCGCGCCTTCGGCAAACCAGGCATCGGCGCCTTCCTGCTCGAATGCTTCGAGAATACGGGCATTGACCGCATCGTCCTTGAGCACGTTGCCATTCTCATCGGCAAACACGCAGATCGGCACACCCCAGGCGCGCTGGCGCGACAGGACCCAGTCGGGACGGTCTTCGATCATGGCACGCAGCCGGTTCTGGCCGCCGGCGGGTACGAAACGGGTCTCGTCGATCGCCGCCAGGGCGCGCGAACGCAATGTGGTCAGATCGCCCAGATCCTTGTCCATATAGACGAACCATTGCGGCGTGTTGCGGAAGATGACCGGCTTCTTCGAACGCCATGAATGGGGATACGAGTGCTTCAGCCGGCCGCGGGCAAACAGCGCACTGCGCGCGATAAGCTCCTCGATGACGGCCTTGTTGGCATCGCCCTTCTTGCCGTTGTCGTCGATGACACGCGCGGCGCCGCCTTCGCGGTCCGGCCCAAAGCCCGGAGCGTCCTTGGTATAGAAACCGGCATCATCAACGGTGAACGGGATAGCCGGAGAAATACCCTTCGCCTCGAGTTCACGCGCAGCAGCGGTCCAGGCGTCAAAGTCCTCGCGGCCGTGGCTTGGGGCGGTATGCACGAAACCCGTACCGGCATCGTCGGTAACGTGATCACCGGCAACCAGCGGAACCACAAATTCATAGCCGCCGCCCAGCCCCTTGAAAGGATGCGCCAAGGTCATGGCGGCAAACTCGTCGGCCGCAACGGTCTTGATCCGCTTGAAGGTCAGCTTGGCCTTGGCCGCGGATTCCTCCGCAAGCGCGTCGGCGAAGATCAGCCTTTCGCCCGGCCGGGGTCCAAAATCATTTTCAGCGGTTTCGACCTCGTAAAGCCCATAGGCAATGCGCGGGGAATAGCTGACCGCACGGTTTCCCGGGATGGTCCATGGTGTCGTGGTCCAGATCACCACATGCGCCGCACCAAGATCGCCCGCCCCATCTGCGACCGGGAATTTCACCCAGATGGTGTCGCTTTCATAGTCCTGATACTCGACCTCGGCTTCCGCCAGCGCCGTGCGCTCGACCACCGACCACATCACCGGCTTCGAACCGCGATAGAGCTGGCCGGACATGGCGAACTTGAGCAATTCCCCGGCGATGCGGCTTTCCGCATGGAAAGCCATCGTCGTATAGGGATTGTCGAAATCGCCCTCGATGCCGAGGCGCTTGAATTCGGCGGACTGGATCTTGATCCAATTGGCGGCGAACTCACGACACTCCTTGCGGAATTCGTTGATCGGCACGTCGTCCTTGTCCTTGCCCTTGGCGCGGTACTGTTCCTCGATCTTCCATTCGATCGGCAGGCCGTGGCAATCCCAGCCGGGAACATAATTGGAATCGAAACCGCGCATCTGGAACGAGCGGGTGATGACGTCCTTGAGGATCTTGTTCAGCGCATGGCCGATATGGATATTGCCATTGGCATAGGGAGGACCGTCATGCAGCACATAGAGCGGGCGCCCCTTCCCGTCTTCGCGCAATTTCCTGTAGAGATTCATCTCGCCCCAGCGCTTGACGAATTCCGGCTCTTTGGCGGGCAGGCCGGCGCGCATCGGAAAATCTGTCTGCGGCAGATAAAGTGTTTTCGAATAGTCGAGTGGGTTGGCGGTGTCGGTCATTTTTCCAGCTTGTGAACAGGCCCGCGCGTGATCGCAGCAGGCAAAGATGTGACGAAAATCAAAAAAGAGCGCAATGGCGCATCCGGAAAACCCGGACCTTCCGCACCCGCAAGCCTAGGCTTCAGGCAAACCGGAAGGCCGGGCCAGTAATTCGTGGTGTCTGAAGCGGTATGGACTGTGCAAGGGTCCAGGAAACAGTTTTCATGAGCGCGCTTTTAGCAATCACTGCTTCCAGAATAAAGGGGCTGACGCAATAAACTTCGCGTCAGCCCGATATATCGGTCAAAGCGCGAAGTCGAAACGGTAGGTTGCCTGCAGGCCGAAGGTCGCCTGATTGGCCGACCCGCGCTCCTTGACGATGCTGGAATCGGCCGCCGGTCCCATCAGGCGGCTATACTCCGCATAGGCACTGGTTTCGATCTTGTCCGTCGCCTTCCAGGTGATCTGGCCGCCGAGACCAAGCGATTTGAGACCGCCGCCATCGGGACGGTAGGTCGACAGACCGGATGCAGCCGCTTCCGTCGGGTTCACCCCGTAATACTGCTTGAAGTAATCGCGCGACGCCACGGTGGCGCGCGGCCCGGCCGAAACGCGCACGGTCGGCGTCAGGTCCTTGAAGGCATCGACGGCAAAGTCGGCAACGACGCCGTCATGCGAACCGATACCCCGGCGCACCTCGACACGGCCGCGAATATTGTCCGTCGGATAGAATTCGGCGAAGCCGCCCACTTCGACACCCCAATCGACATCATGCACGCCCTTGAGATTCGCGTCACCGCTGTCGCGGCCGGTGATCAGCTTGCCGGTGATACCGGTGCGGAACACGCCCGTATCGATCAGGCCGATCGACGCATTGTCATTGAGGGAGCTGAAACGGGCGGCGGCTCCGGCACGGCCCAGCGAGATAACCGGCGCGGCCCGCAGAAGATAGTCTTTGGCGCCTTCATAGCGCGGAGCGATGAAGCCCTTGGCGCCGAGGGTCAGGTACCAGTCGCCCGACCACCAATGCTGGCGGGGCGCAGCCGCCGTCTGGTTCTGCTGGCCTTCGTAATAATAATCATCGGCAGAGCCCGGGACGGCACCGGCAAGTATAAGGACGCCCGAAAGAGCGGCGACGAGACGAACATGCATGAAATCACTCCAAAATTTCGCCTGGGAGGGCGGCAGATTTGAGAATGACGCTAGCGAAGGATAGATAAAATTGGATTTATTCTTATGGTAAACAATTTACCGTTTCATCGAAAATTAATCGTGTCGTCCAGAGCGGATAACGGTTTCACTCCCTGCAACAGAGCACGCGCTTCTTCCTCGTCGCGCCTGATCTGCTGCATCATCGGCTCAAGCCCGTCGAACTTTTCCTCGCCGCGCAAATAGCCGAAGAACGAAACCGCGCAGATTTCGTCGTAGAGATTGCCGGTGAAATCGAAGACATAGGTTTCGAGCAGCGGCGCGCCGTCGGTATCCACGGTCGGCCTGCGGCCAAAGCTGGCCACACCGTCATGGAGCGTGCCGTCCGCACGGCGAAAACGCACGGCATAAATGCCTTCCTGCAGATGCGTCTCGGGTGGCAGCACCATATTGGCCGTGGGGAAGCCGATCGTGCGGCCAAGCTGCTTGCCATGCACCACTTCCGCGCGAATCCGGTGGCGGTACCCCAGAAGCCCCGACGCTTCGACAATGTCGCCCGCACCCAGAAGTTCGCGAATGCGGCTGGATGAAATGGCCTGCCCGCCCTCGTCGCGGAACGCATCGACGAGCGTGACCTGAAAGCCGCGCTTTTCCCCGGCATCCATGAGAAAGGCCGGACCGCCCTGGCGTCCCTTGCCGAAGTGGAAGTCAAACCCCGCCACGATGCGGCTCGCTCCAAGACCGGCAACAAGAATCTCGTCCACGAACACATCGGCCGTAAGCTGTGAGAAATCCCGGGTGAAATGGCATTCCACCACCGCATCGAAACCGAGGGCTTCCAGGATGGAAGCTTTTTCCGCCGCGGGTGTCAGCCGGTCGACCGGCTGATCCGGCACGAAGACGCTGCGCGGATGCGGCTCGAAGGTCAGAACCAGCGAAGGCTTTCCGGCGGTGTTGGCGGCATCAAGCGCCCGCCCCAGAACAGCCTGATGGCCGCGATGCACACCGTCAAAATTACCGATCGCCACCACGGCGCCCTTCAGATGCTGCGGCAGATGCGAAGGGTCGGTCAGGCGTAGAATCGGCATGGTGCGTGTACCTCAGGCGAGAGCCGGCATGGTGGCAACGGGGTTGCTGCCGTGCTTCTTGAGAAAGGCGAGCAGCTTTTCCAGATCAAATATGCCGCCTCTCACATAATCGCCGGCGTGAATGCCGCCGGAAATATAGAGCACATCGATTCCGAAGAGATCGGCGCCCTTCACATCCGTCAACATGCCGTCACCAATGGCGAGCACGCGCGCAAGGTCGACAGGCCCGCCGCGCACGGCCTCCGCCGCGGCAATGGCCGCTTCGTAAATGGGGCGATGCGGCTTTCCGGCAATGAGCGTGCGCCCGCCCAACTGGCCATAATCGCGCGCCAGGGCACCTGCACACCAGATCAGCCGGTCGCCACGCTCGACGACGATGTCGGGATTGGCGCAGATGAACGGCAGGTTGCGCGAGCGAAAGCGCGTGAGCATGTCGGCATAGTCGTCCGGACCTTCGGCATCATCATCGAAAAAGCCGGTGCAGACCACGACATCCGCTTCACGCTCTTCGGTCAGCTCGACATCAAGCCCTTCATACAACGTTTCATCGCGTTCCGGCCCCAGATGGAACACGCGGCGCGGCGCGTTGCGGATCAGGTCGCGCGTGACATCGCCCGATGTGACGATGCGGTCATAGGCGGCGTCGGGTACACCGAGCATCTTGATCTGCTGGGCCACACCGGCAAATGGCCGCGGCGCATTGGTGATCAGGATCACCGTCTGCCCGGCTTCCCGTGCCCGCTGCAACGCGTTGGATGCGGCGGCGAAGGAATCAATACCATTGTGCAGAACACCCCAGACATCACACAGGAGAACATCATATCGGTCTCTGAGCGCATCGAGACGCTGCAAATGTACCATGTCGGTCATGCCGGTCCTTTCAGATTGCCGGAGCGAATAAGATGGCATCGCTTAGCCGATAGCGGCAATCGTGTCACCTGTGATTGTCGCTTCTGGCTCTTCAGTTCATCTGGAATGTGGCAGAACAATCGTGCGTGGTTCGACAAGCTCACCATGAGGGAGGTGGTTTGATTGCAGCCCACAAACTTCCCTCATGGTGAGCTTGTCGAACCACGCACCCCTGGTAATCACGCTGCAGCCTTGACGTAGCCGCGGCTGGCCAGCCGGTCACCGCATTCGCCGAGCACTTCGACCAGCGTCTTGAGGCCCCACCCCTCCTCCGTCAGGCTGTATTCGACACGCACCGGAACCTGCGGAATGATCGTGCGGGTCACGTAGCCGGCCTCTTCGAGGGCGCGCAGGTCGAGGGTGAGCATGCGCTGCGAAATTTTCGGCATGTCACGGCGCAGCTCACTGAAACGCTTCGTTCCCTCCAGCAGATAGTAGATGAGCAGGATGCGCCAGCGCCCGCCCAGCACCAGCATGGCATTTTCGACGGGGCATTTGGAAACCAGGTCTTTCATGACGCCCATTCCATCCGACTGTTGGTATAAAATTTGTACCAACATGACATTTTTGTGCCTTCTTTACAATAGTTACCGATATCGCCATCTTCATTTTCACCGCGGTATGACATTCAAAAAATGAGGAAATGAAAATGGAACCCGTATTGTTTTATGGCGTGCCGCATGGCTGCTCGTTCGGTTCAATCGTCGCGCTGGAATGGCTCGGCCAACCCTATCGTCTTGCCCGTATCGACATGCTGGCCAAGTCAAAGAGCGCAATCTATGGCCGCGTCAACAGCATGCACCAGACACCGACGCTGCTTCTGGAAAACGGCAGGAGCCTGCGCGAAAGCTTTGCCATTCTCCACAACATCGCCGCACGCGATCTTGGGAGGCAGCTGGGGTTTGCCCAGGGCACCGAGGCGCATGACAGGCTCAACCAGATGCTGGCCTATCTGCACACCAGCTTTCACTCGGCCTTTTCGTCGGCCTGGACCGCCTACAAGCTGAAAGAGGGCGATCCGGCGATCAAAATACTGCGCGACCTGGCGCGGGAGAAGGCCGCCTCCGGCTATGCCCATCTGCAATCCCATCTGCTGGGGCGGGATTGGCTTGTCGGCGCCAACAGGACGATTGCCGACGCCTACATGATCGGCATCGCCCGCTGGGGCGAGGATCTCGGTCTCTTCGACCTCAAAACGGAGTATCCCGGCCTTCACGCCTATCTGCAGAAGCTGGAAGCCGAAAAGGCCGTGATTTTTGCCCATGCCATCGAGGATGAAACCCCGGCTTTTACCAGCGGACAATTCCTCGGCCATATCACATTGGACGAGGCTGGAACGCGGCTGGCCGCCTGATCGCGCCGATGACGATCCGCCGGGGCCCTTCCGGCGGATCGAACACACTGCCGTTCGGACCCGCTGCGATTGACATACAACATATGAACATGTATTTATATGTTGTATGTCATCAACGGGACGAGCCGGAACAATGTCGCAGTCGCACGCAGGGCACGACCATGGCCCCAAAATAAACAACGACAATCAGCGCAAGGTGCTGATCGCCTTCGTCATCACGTTCTCCTATATGATCATCGAGGTGATCGGCGGCGTAATGTCCGGTTCGCTGGCGCTGATTGCCGATGCGGGACACATGCTGACGGATGCGGGCGCACTCGCCCTGTCCTATGCCGCGTTCCGCTTTGGCCAGCGCGCGGCAGACCAAAGCCGCACCTATGGCTATCTGCGCTTCGAGGTTATTGCCGGCCTCATCAATGCCATCGCGCTCTTTGCCATTGTCGTCTGGATCGCCATCGAAGCGATCAACCGCTTCCGCTCACCCGGTGAAATTCTGGCGGGCCCCATGTTCCTCGTGGCCGTCATCGGGCTGCTCATCAACATGCTGGTGTTCTGGATCCTGACCCGCGGCGACAAGGAACACGTGAACATCAAGGGCGCCGTCCTGCACGTCATGGGCGACCTTCTCGGCTCCGTCGGCGCCATCAGCGCAGCCATCGTCATCTATTTTACCGGCTGGACGCCCATCGACCCGATTCTCTCCATCCTGGTTTCCGTGCTGATCCTGCGCAGCGCCTGGGCCCTGCTGCGCAACGCGCTGCACATCCTGCTGGAAGGCGCGCCTGAAAATGCCAAACCGGAAGAAATCCAGACATATCTCATGGGAGCGGTTACAGGGCTTGCCGCCGTCAGGCACGTGCATGTCTGGCTGATCACGTCAGGCAAGGCGCTTGCCACGCTGCATGTCCAGCCAAAGGACGGCACCGACCCGCGCCATCTTGTGAAGACCGTCGAGGCGGAGCTCGCCAAACGCTTCGACATCCAGCATGCCACCATCGCCATCGATTGGCCGGATATGCCGCATGACGAAGGCGAAATCGGGCTACAGCCGGCATCCGCCTCGGGAGATCACGAGACGGACGGCAAGCACGCAAGCCACGATCACAGCCACGCGGGACACAAGCATAGACAGCCATGACGATGCCAACCGAATCCGACACCGTAAGCCTGGCTGAAACCTTCAAACTCCTCGGTGATCCGACCCGCCTGCGCATTTTGTTCTATTGCCTCGATGCGCCGCGATCCGTCGGCGATATCGCGGAAAGCCTTCACCTGTCGCAATCGCTGGTCAGCCATCACTTGCGCCTGTTGCGCAGCGCCCGCCTCGTGCGCGGCGACCGGCGTGCCAGGCAAATCTTCTATGCGCTTTCCGATGCGCATGTCAGCGGCATGCTGATGGATATGGCCCACCACGTGCGCGAAGACGGTTGAAGGTTCCTGACATAAACCGTCAGGGTCGTCATATTCACTGCAAAGATTTTGCACTAGTCTGACCGGATTGTTCCTCCGCAAGCCTGTTTTCGCCCCATGCAATTCATCACACTGCTTCGCCGACGCTCCATCGGTTTGCTCTGGTCCGGCCTTGCTTTGTCCGCCATCGGCGACCAACTCTACACGGTCGCGCTGAGCTGGATTGCCGTTGATATATTCGGCCCGGCCGCCGGTTACATCGCCGCGGTCAAATCGGCGATCATCCTTGCCGTCCTGTTCCTGGGCGGCGCCATGTCGGATCGCTGGGACCGCCGCCGCACGATGATCGGCGCCGACCTTTGCCGCTGCGCGGTCCTGGTGCTCGTGGTTCTCGTCTGGATGATCGAAGGACAACCGGACGCCTGGGTGCTTGCCTTGGCCGTCGCGGTTCTTGCCGCCGGTGAAGCCCTGTTCCTGCCGGCGCTGCAGACCATTCTGCCGCAGCTGATCGCCAATGAACCGGGCCTGCTGGCCGGCACCAATGCGTTGCTCGATGCGACGAACCGGCTGGCGCGATTGCTTGGTCCCGGACTGATTGCATTGGCTGGCGCGATCATTTCCCCCATTCATTTCTTCACCGCCAATGCCCTGAGCTTCCTGCTTTCAGCGGCAGCGATCATGGCATTGCCTTTGTCTTCGACACCGGTCGCGCCGCCCGTGAACCAGCAGAAAAAACACCCGCTCGCCAGCCTGTCCTATGGTTATCGCGCCATGCACAGGCAACCGCTGCTCGGCTTCCTGCTCGACAGCAATGCCTTCATCGGCGGTGCATGGTATGTGGCCTTCTTCCTCGCTGTTCCCCTGATCATTTCCAGCCAGTTCGATGCGTCGCTGACAACCGGTTTCGGGCTCTACGGTCTGGTGATCGCGGCATTCGGGGTAAGCAATCTCATCGCCAATCTCATTGTTGGCAACCGTCCCATGCCGGAACATCCGGCGCGGATAATCTATCTCGGCGTGTGTGCAACCGGCACAGGTATCCTGCTGATGGCGCTGGCCGCCCTTGCACCCATGCCTGTGCACTGGCGTCTCATCGGCTTTGTCATCGCTTCGGGAGTGTCGGGTTTCGGCGGCCCCTTCAAGGACGTCGCCTTTGCAACCCTGCGCCAGACCCTGCTGCCGTCAGCCGATATCGCACCGGCCACACGCATCTATATCGTGACCTCTCACGCCGGCATGCTCTTTGGCATGCTCGTTGCCCCGATGATGAGCAGCCGCGTCAGCGCCGGCGATCTCCTCCTCATCTGCGGCGGCACCTATCTCGCGGTGGCCATCATTGGCTGGCTGCGGTTTGCGCGATAAAGCGATAGCGGGCAGAGCATGGACGCCCTGCCCGCCGCAGTTGTTTAAAAGCCGGTCAGGACAATCTTGCCGCGGGCTCGCCCGCTTTCAATAAGCGCATGGGCCTTCTTCAGATTGGCGGCTGAAATCGGTCCGAGATTGTCGGCAAGTGTGGTGCGCAGCGTGCCGGCATCCACCAGTTCCGCCACCCTGTTGAGCAGCTTGCGCTGCTCCTCGATATCGGCGGTATCGTAACGCGAGCGGGTGAACATCACCTCCCAATGGATGGAAACGCTTTTCCATTTGAACGGCATGATATCGTAGCTTTTCGGATCATCGATCAGGCCGAACCGGCCCTGCGGCGCAATCAGTGCCGCAATCTCCGTGCGATGCGTATCGGAGTTTGTCGTCGCAAAGACAAAGGCGGGTGCGCCGAGACCGAGCGCTTCCACCTGCGCGGCGAGCGGCTTTGAATGATCGATGACATGATGGGCGCCCAGTTCCTCCACCCATTGGCGGGTTTCCGGGCGCGAGGCCGTGGCGATCACCGTCAGGTTGGTCAGTTTGCGCGCAAGCTGCACGGCAATCGAACCGACCCCACCGGCACCGCCGATAATCAGAATGGCGTTGGCTGCGCCAACCACCGGTATGTCGATGTGGAGCCTGTGAAACAGCATTTCCCATGCGGTAATCGACGTCAGCGGCAGGGCAGCCGCGGCGCTGAAATCGAGGGACTTCGGCTTCGTGCCAACGATACGCTCATCGACAAGATGATACTCGGCATTGGTTCCCGGGCGATCCACCGCTCCCGCATAGAACACCTCGTCGCCAACCTTGAAGTGCCGGACATCCGGCCCCACCGCTGTAACGATACCGGCCGCATCCCAGCCGAGAACTCTCGGCTGGCCCGCTTCCGGCTTTGCACCTGCGCGGATTTTCGTATCGACGGGATTGACCGATATGGCTTTCACTTCGACCAGAAGGTCGCGCCCCTGCGCTTCGGGCTTGGGCAGATCGATATCGACGAGTGAGGTTTCCGCAGTGATCGGCTGCGGTTCATAATAGGCGACGGCGCGCATAGGCATTCTCCAGATAAGTTGACGCTGTTCAAATGCGCGCTATGTTCGAACAGTGCAAGAATGCACATAAATTGCATATAGTGTCATAAAGGATACCGTGATGCCGCGCATCCGCCATACGAATTTTGATTGCGCACCGGGTTGTCCGGTGGAAGGAACGCTCAATCTCATCGGCGGCAAATGGAAGGGTATGATCCTTTTTCACCTGATGTCCGGTACGCTGCGCTTCAACGAAATCCGCCGTCACCTGAACAGCGTTACCCAGCGCATGCTGACCAACCAGCTGCGCGAGCTGGAGGCCGACGGCTTCATCACACGCAAGGTCTATGCACAGGTACCACCCAAGGTGGAATACTCCCTGACGGAACATGGCCGCAGCCTGGAGCCGATCATATTGGCCCTCAAGGTCTGGGGAGATACCCATCTGCGTTCCGAAGCGGCAAAGGCTGCAACGGTGCGGTCGCGGGCCGCATAGCCGCAGACGCGTCATCATTGGTTCACAATTGCATGGGATGATTTTGCGTGGCTGAAGACGCGCCGGCGTGCATTGCTTTTCAGTCATTCGCCGAAAATTCGGCAAACCTCTCCCTTGACTCTTCCATGGCTGCCCACTATTTCCGAGCCCAGTTAGCACTCGTCACTTGTGAGTGCTAATAACGCGGACGATCACTCGTTCGCTTCACCGTTTTGACACCAACATCAAGGGTTCTAACCATGGCCAAGACCAAGTTCCGCCCGCTTCACGATCGCGTCGTCGTACGCCGTATCGAATCCGAAGCAAAGACTGCAGGCGGCATCATCATTCCGGATACTGCCAAGGAAAAGCCACAGGAAGGCGAAATCGTCTCCGTCGGTACCGGCGCTCGTGACGAAGCCGGCAAGCTCATCCCGCTCGATGTCAAGGCAGGCGATCATGTCCTGTTCGGCAAGTGGTCGGGCACGGAAGTCAAGATCGGCGGCGAAGATCTGCTGATCATGAAAGAATCCGACATTCTGGGCATCCTCGGCTAATCAGCCGGTTTACCCTTTAATCAACGAATTTCGATCAAACCGGGTTCAATCCCAGGAGAGATAAAATGGCTGCCAAAGAAGTAAAATTCGGCCGCGACGCGCGTGAGCGCATGCTGCGCGGTGTCAATATCCTTGCTGACGCTGTCAAGGTAACGCTCGGCCCGAAAGGCCGCAACGTCGTTATCGACAAGTCCTTCGGCGCTCCGCGCATCACCAAGGACGGCGTAACCGTTGCCAAGGAAATCGAACTTGAAGACAAGTTCGAAAACATGGGCGCACAGATGGTCCGTGAAGTCGCTTCGAAGACGAACGACATTGCCGGTGACGGCACCACGACTGCGACTGTTCTGGCCCAGGCAATCGTTCAGGAAGGCGGCAAGGCTGTTGCTGCCGGCATGAACCCGATGGACCTGAAGCGCGGCATCGATCTTGCTGTTGCAGAAGTCGTCAAGCAGCTCGGCAAGAGCGCCAAGAAGATCAAGACTTCGGAAGAAGTTGCGCAGGTTGGCACGATCTCTGCCAATGGCGAGACCGAAATCGGTGAAATGATTGCCAAGGCAATGCAGAAGGTCGGCAACGAGGGTGTTATCACCGTCGAAGAAGCCAAGACCGCTGACACCGAACTCGAAGTCGTCGAAGGCATGCAGTTCGACCGCGGCTACCTCAGCCCATACTTCGTCACCAACCCTGAAAAGATGGTTGCTGACCTCGAAGACGCCTACATCCTTCTGCACGAGAAGAAGCTCTCGAACCTCCAGGCTCTCCTGCCGGTTCTCGAAGCTGTCGTCCAGACTTCCAAGCCGCTCGTCATCATCTCCGAAGACGTCGAAGGCGAAGCTCTTGCAACGCTCGTTGTCAACAAGCTGCGCGGCGGCCTGAAGATTGCTGCCGTCAAGGCTCCTGGCTTCGGCGATCGCCGCAAGGCCATGCTGGAAGACATCGCGATCCTCACCGGTGGTCAGGTTATTTCCGAAGATCTCGGCATCAAGCTCGAAAGCGTTACGCTCGACATGCTCGGCCGCGCCAAGAAGGTGTCGATCACCAAGGAAAACACCACGATCGTTGACGGTCATGGCAAGAAGGGCGAAATCAACGCCCGCGTCGGCCAGATCAAGCAGCAGATCGACGAAACCACGTCCGACTACGACCGTGAGAAGCTGCAGGAACGTCTTGCCAAGCTCGCTGGCGGTGTTGCCGTTATCCGCGTTGGCGGTGCAACGGAAGTTGAAGTGAAGGAAAAGAAGGACCGCGTCGACGACGCTCTCAACGCAACACGTGCTGCTGTTGAAGAAGGCATCGTTCCCGGCGGTGGCGTTGCCCTGCTCCGCGCTTCGGCAAACCTGACACTCAAGGGTGCAAACTCCGATCAGGACGCTGGCATCAACATCGTTCGTCGTGCGCTGCAGGCTCCGGCTCGCCAGATCGCAACGAACGCAGGTGATGAAGCTTCCATCGTTATCGGCAAGATCCTTGAGAGCAAGAAGGAAACCTACGGCTACAATGCGGCCAATGGTGAGTATGGCGATCTGATCGTCATGGGCATCGTCGACCCGGTCAAGGTTGTTCGTACGGCTCTGCAGGACGCAGCATCGGTTGCCGGTCTTCTTGTTACGACAGAAGCCATGATCGCCGAAGCTCCGAAGAAGGACAATGGCGGCGCTCCCCAGATGCCAGGTGGCGGAATGGGCGGCATGGGCGGTATGGACTTCTAATCAGTCCACGCCAATCGCATACGGAAAAGGCGGGCCTTGGCCCGCCTTTTTTGTTGTCTGTATTTTAAGCAGGGTTCTATCGAAGAGGATTATCGCTCGGTTACAGCCTGTTAAGCCGATAGGAGCTTTACCGACACACCACTTGCTCCAACGAGAGTGGCAGCAGTTTTATCGAAAGTGACGAATACTTCACCGCCCAATCGCTGCCCTTCGAAGGCGATCACGCCATCGGCAAAGTCACCACCCGCATCGAGCACCGCAAGACCGGCCTCGACGGCAGCTTTGGTGGAGGCCACATTTTCGCTTTCGGTTAATGCACGCACGGCTCGCGCAATATCGCTTCGATCAAACTTATAGCCTCTGGCGAGCACCCAGCAGAATTCACACAGGGATGTCGTGCTGACAGCCACCAATTCAACGTCTCTAAGCAGGTTGGCTGCGGTGGCGGACTGGACCGGATCGTCCTGAACAACGGCCCTGAGGAGAACGTTGGTATCAAGCGTGGCCTTCATTTTTTGAGACCAGCCCATCCGTCAGCAATGATCTCATTGATCTCTTCGACGCTGAGCGGTTTTTGATCCGGGCGGCTTAGAAGTCCGATAAAATCCTCTATCGAACCAGACCGCTTGGCGGCATGAACCTCAACTTTTCCATTAGGCAGAAGCTCTGCCACGATTTTGTCGCCGGGCTGCACACCCAGATGCTGAAGTACATCTTTTCGAAGAGTAACCTGGCCCTTTGCCGTCACTGTCAGTACGCTCATCACATCGCCACCTGTTTAACCCACAACAAAGTAAGGCATTTTTACCTTACTTTCAAGAGTAGTGATGAACGCGTTACTCAGCTGCGTGGGCGAATGATGCGGCAATGTCAGCCACGCCGGTGGCGTTGTCGAACCGTGCCCGCGCATTGGCGATACGTTGCTCGTTTTGAATGGCAAAATCTGCCAGCCCGCGCACCGGCACCAGCAGTTCACGGCCAAGATCAGTCAACTCGTAATCCACGCGCGGCGGAATGGTCGGATAGACGGTCCGGGTGACGAAGCCGTCACGCTCAAGCCCGCGCAACGTGCTGGTCAGCATCTTCTGCGAAATTCCGTTGATGGTTCGTTTCAGCTCGTTAAAGCGCATTGAACCATTGCCCAGATAGTTGATAACCAGCACGGTCCATTTGTCACCGACACGGGCCAGAATGTGATTCACCGCCGTACAGGCAGAGGTTACTTGGAAGTGCTTCGGTTTCAAAAAAGTGCCTCCTTGCGGGTATTTTCAACAGTCACTTATATAGCGCCAGTAACCAATAGTTACCACAGCAAAAAACCTGAGGAATTCTGAATATGACGAAACTGAAGATCGGCATCATCGTTGGCAGCACGCGCATTGGCCGCTTTGCCGAGTTCCCGGCGAAATGGATCGCCGACGTTGCGGGCAAACGCGACGATGTCGAGGTCGAAATCCTTGATCTCATCGACTATCCGATGGCGTTTTTCGGTGAAGAGCGCGCAACCACGGAACAGAGCGAGACGGCGGAACGCTGGAAGGAGAAGCTGCGTGAATTCGATGCCTATGTCATTACGGTCGCCGAATACAACCACGCACCAACGGGAGTTCTGAAGAACGCGATCGATCTTGGCGACTTCATCCACAAGCCGGTCGGTTTCGTCGGTTATGGCGGTGTCGGCGGCGCACGCGCCATCGAGCACCTGCGCGGGATTTTCGTCGAGATGAGTGCAGCCTCGGTCAAGACAGGTATCCACATCTCGTTCCCGGAATATCTGAGCGTGGTCAAGGGCGAAAAGACGCTTGGCGATTATGCCCATCTGAATGAGGCAGCCACCAACCAGCTCGATCAGCTCGTCTGGTGGGGCAAGGCCCTGAAGGCAGCGCGCTCCGCATAAATTCCAAAGGGCGGCCGTTTCGACGGCCGCCCTTTTTGCTTGTTCAGCCATCACGAATAGGGAGACCCGCCATGACCAAGAAACTTACCCTGATCAGCCATCTCCTTTGCCCCTACGTGCAGCGCGCGGCGATTGCACTGGCGGAAAAGGGCGTGCCCTTCGAGAAGATTTACATTGATCTCAATGCCAAGCCGGACTGGTTCCTCAAGATATCGCCGCTGGGCAAGGTCCCGCTGCTGAAGGTGGAACAGGACGATGGCTCCGAGGCTGTCCTGTTCGAAAGCACGGTCATTGCCGAATATATCGAAGAGACCGAAGGTGAACCGCGCCTGCATCCGGACAATGCCCTCGAGCGTGCCCGCCATCGTGGCTGGATGGAATTCGGCTCGACCATCCTTTCGGATATCTGGTCACTGGAAACCACAGGGGATGCGGCGCTGTTCAACGACAAGCTTGCGACACTGAAAGCCAAGTTTGCCCGCCTCGAAGAGGTTCTCGGCGACGGGCCGTTCTTTGCGGGTAAGACATTCAGCCTTGTCGATGCGGTGTTCGCCCCCGTTTTCCGCTATTTCGACACCTTCGACACACTCACAGAACATGGCGTGTTTGCCGCTTACCCGAAGGTCCGGGCGTGGCGCCAGGCCCTGTCGGAGCGTCCGAGCGTCAAGGCGGCGGTCACGCCGGAATATCCGCAGCTGCTGCGCCAGTTCATGGAGCGCTACGACGCGCACATGCTGAAACTGGCCGCCTGAACGGCCTGTCTATTTGTCGGACCAGACCGCGAGTTCATAGCCATCGGGGTCGGCGAAGTGAAAGCGCCGCCCGCCCGGGAAATCAAAAATAGGCTTGACGATTTTCCCGCCGGCGCTTTCGACACGTTTCTGGGCATCGGCAAGGTCATCGGCGAACAGAATGACCAACGGGCCGCCGGTTCGCACGTCACCGCCGACGGCAAAGCCGCCCGTGAGATTGCCATCGGAAAATTCGCAATACTCCGGACCGTAATCCTTGAATGTCCAGCCGAACGCCTCGCCATAAAATGCGCGCATGCGGCCGACGTCGCTGACGTTGAATTCGATATAGTCGATCCGTTTGTCCCTGCCCGATTGAGCCATCATCCGTCCTTCATATCTGCTGCGTTTCCAAAACGGCTTTCAATGCCGTCAAATCTCGCAAAACCCATGCGGCGTCTTCCGCAAACTTGCCTTCGCTCATGTCAGGCATGCGGAACAGCGTGAAACTGACCTCGCAGCCATCATTGTTCGGGATCACGCGCAACGGCACATAGACCTCCTCGCCGGTCTCCGTCATAACCCAATGATCCAGAACCCCATAGGCATTCAACGGGGCGAAGCGGATGCGCAGCTTCCCGACCGGCCCGTCCGCAAGCCACTCATCCCCGAGCTTTTGCAAACCGGATGCCAGCCCGGATGCCCATTTCGGCACATTCTCCGGATTGGACGCGAAGTCGTAGACCGCATGCCAATCCCGTTCGATGGAAACCTGTAGAGTTCGCGAGTCACGCGTCACCACGGCCTGTCCTCCCCATTTGCATGTTACCTATCGCTTATCGCACCGGCCTGTCTTGAACAAAACGGCCAATCAGGCCGCCATCTGCTGCACGACATCGCCGGGCGATATGCCCGCCAGCGCTTTTACCTCCCGGCTCAAATGCGCCTGATCGGCATAATCCGCCTCAAATGCCAGCATGCCAAGGCTGCTTTCCGGCGTGCACTGTGCCAAACGGAGGAAATGCTGGAAGCGCAGGATGCGTTCGAGTGTTTTCGGACCATAACCGAAATGCGTCCGGCAGTGCCGCCGCAACGTGCGTTCGCTCATATCGAGAAGCCTTGCGAGCCGGGATACGTGCGAACCCTCACCCACCCGGCCGAGCGCCGAAAAGGTACGGGCCATGACCGCATCAGGCCGGTCCATCGAACCCGCCATTGCGGCAATAGCCGATTCCAGCCGTTGCATTGCCTCTGTCTCCGATTGCGCCGGGCTCAGCGTGTCCACAAGCGCCTCGGCTTTTGCACCCCACAATTCGCCGAGATCAACGCGCAATCCCACGAGTTCGGACATGGGCAGGCCGAGCCATTTTGCGGCAGCGCCCGGCGCGAAGCGCATGCCGACAACGCTCGTAATACCCGGATCAACCACATGGGGTGCGATATCGGGACCGGCCACGCTCAAACGGCCTTGCGACCACAGAATATCGACGCAACCATCGGGGACAACGGTCACCGGCTTTCCCCAGGCAAGCGGGCTTACATGGCTCCAGACACAGAGAAAATGCGGCCTCAGCGCTGCCTGGGGCGCCGACTCACGATACTGTCCCGAGCAATTGGCAAGAACAGGCGTCTCCTGGGGTGAATTCATGGGTAACCTTGCCGAAATTTTCATTTGCGCAGAACGCCGTATAATCGATTTTATCCCATTGCCGAACGATTTCCAGAACAACATTCTCCTGGCAAACCTTGCCTCGCGCGGAGGTTAGCAGTAGTTCTTCCGGCAACTTCCAACAGGATAGAAAGCACGATGAGCAATACCCGCACCGAAACAGATACGTTTGGTCCCATCGAAGTCGCCGCGGACAAATACTGGGGCGCGCAAACCGAGCGCTCGCTGCATAATTTCAAGATCGGCGGCGAAAGAATGCCGATCCCGCTCGTCCGCGCCCTTGGCATCGTCAAGCGTGCTGCCGCAGAGACCAACATGGCGCTCGGCAAGCTTGATGAAGTCACCGGCCGCGCCATCACCGTTGCGGCGGAAGAAGTCATCGAAGGCAAGCTGGACGATCATTTTCCGCTCGTCGTCTGGCAGACCGGTTCCGGCACCCAGTCGAACATGAACGCCAATGAAGTCATCTCCAACCGCGCCATCGAGATGCTCGGCGGAGAAAAGGGCTCGAAGAAGCCGGTTCATCCCAACGATCACGTCAACATGAGCCAGTCGTCGAACGATACGTTCCCGACCGCCATCCATATCGCCACCGCCGTCGAGGCGACCAAGCGGCTCTATCCTGCCCTTGACCATCTGACCGCGGCGCTCGCGAAGAAGGAAAAGGCCTTTGCCGACATCATCAAGATCGGCCGCACGCACACGCAGGATGCGACACCAGTCACGCTCGGCCAGGAATTCTCCGGCTATCGCGCCGCTTTGGAATATGCCCGCAAGCGCATCGAACAGAGCCTTGCCGATGTGTTCCTGCTGGCGCAGGGCGGCACAGCCGTCGGCACCGGCCTCAATGCACCGGTTGGTTTCGATACGGGCTTTGCCGAAGCGGTGTCGGATATCACCGGTCTCAGCTTTAGGACGGCACCGAACAAGTTCGAAGCGCTTGCCAGCCACGGCGCGCTCGCCAACTTCCACGGCAGCCTGAACGCGCTTGCCACCGATCTCTTCAAGATCGCCAACGACATCCGCTTTTTGGGTTCAGGCCCGCGTTCTGGCCTCGGTGAACTGAAGCTGCCGGAAAACGAACCGGGCTCGTCGATCATGCCGGGCAAGGTCAACCCGACCCAGGCGGAAGCGCTGACGATGGTTGCAGCACAGGTGTTTGGCAACCAGACGACTGTGACGGTTGCAGCCAGCCAGGGCCATTTCGAGCTCAACGTGTTCAAGCCGGTCATTGCCCTCAACGTCCTGCAGTCGATCCGCCTGCTTGCCGATTCGATGGTGTCCTTCGCCGACAATTGCGTCGAGGGCATCGAAGCGGACGAAGTGCGCATCAAGGACCTGCTTGAGCGTTCCCTGATGCTGGTCACGGCGCTTGCGCCCGCCATCGGCTACGACAATGCAGCCAAAATCGCCAAGACCGCCCACAAGAATGGCACGACCTTGCGCGAGGAAGCACTGGCCAGCGGCCACGTTTCGGCCGAGGATTATGACCGTCTCGTTCGCCCGGAACGCATGATCGCACCGGAATGAGAAGAGAAAATCATTTCATTGTGAACAATGCGTCGAGAAAATAGTGGCTTTGTTTGACAATCGAATTTAGGTATTCGATTGTCACGACAAACTCTGGAGAACGATCCCATGTCAGACAACGCACTTGCCAACTCAACAACGTCCAGCAATGCCATCGTCACGCTGATCAGCCGCATTCTGCTGACTCTTTTGTTCATCCCGGCGGGATATGGCAAGCTGACCAACCTGGCCGGTACGGCTGAATATTTTGCAGCCAAGAGCCTGCCGCTGCCAACCGTAACAGCTGCTATCGTCGGTCTCGTCGAACTCGTGGGCGGCCTTGCCGTTCTCTTCGGCTTCCAGACGCGCTACGCAGCCATTCTTCTCGGCCTCTTTACACTCGGCGCCGCCTATGTCGGTCACTGGGCACCCTTCGAAAGCATCCAGTTCTTCAAGAACCTTGCAATCGCCGGCGGTTTCTTCGTTCTGGCCCAGCATGGTGCAGGCACGCTTTCGGTCGATGCCAAGCTTCGCTGAAATCGATCCATGTTACATAGAAAAGGCCGCTTAACGCGGCCTTTTTATTGTCCCGGTTTCCCGTCAGTTTGACGCTTTCGCCTCGCTGACCAGAACGGGTTTGTCCCGGTAGTCCTGCGGGAAGAGTTTGCTGAGCCCCTCGATCTTCGGCAGATCATAATAGGCGATATAGGGCTGCGAAGGATGCAGCGTCGCGTAATCCTGATGATAGCCCTCCGCGGGATAGAATTTGTCCAGCGCGGAAATCTTGGTGACGATCGGTCCCGAATAGGCCTTTGCCTTGTCCAATTGGGCGATATAGGCGCTGGCAATCTTCGCCTGATCCTCATTCGTGGTGAAAATCGCCGAGCGATACTGCGTTCCCGAATCCGGGCCCTGCCGGTTCAACTCTGTCGGATTGTGCACTACGGAGAAATAGACCTGCAGGATCTTGCCGAGGCTGACCACCTTGGGATCGAACGTCACCTCGACGGATTCCGCATGGCCTGTGTTGCCGGAACTGACAATCTCGTAGCTCGCGGTTTCCTTCTTGCCGCCGGAATAACCGGACACGGCATTGGTGACACCCTTCAGGTGCTGGTAGACACCCTGCACGCCCCAGAAGCAGCCGCCGGCGAGAACGATCGTTTCCGTCTTTGCGGTTGCCGTCTGGTCCATGGCGGGTGGCGGAACCATGGTGATGCTTTCGGCAAAGGCAGTGACCGGCGTGAAGATGAGGCAGGAAGCGAGCAGAATTTGACGCAATTTCATATCGATAATCCTTTCCCGGATATCAGGCGGCGGCTGGTTTGAAGGTAAGGGCAACGCCGTTCATGCAATAGCGCAGACCGGTCGGCTGCGGCCCGTCGTCAAAGACATGGCCCAGATGGCCGCCGCAGCGGTGGCAGTTGACGGCGGTGCGTGTCATGCCGAAGGAACTGTCCGATACTTCCGTCACGGCACCCTTGATCGGCGCCCAGAAACTCGGCCAGCCGGTGCCGCTGTCAAATTTGGTGTCGGAATCGAAGAGCGCCAGATCACACCCGGCACAGGCAAATGTCCCCTTGCGCTTTTCATGGTTGAGCGGGCTGGTGAACGGGCGCTCCGTGCCTTCCTTGCGCAGCACATCATATTGGTCTGAGGTGAGCAGCTTCTTCCATTCGGCATCCGTATGCTCGACTTCAAAAGTACCGGCTGCATAGGCTTTGGGTTGGGAGGAAAAGCGCGCGGCAATCAGCGCTCCAAGTCCCAGAACAGCTCCGCCAAAAAGCGATCGGCGTGTCATCATGACAAAGTCTCCCTGAACAGGATGACCGAAACATATCAGTCATCTCGTTGGGAAATACGTATGAGCGGCCGTAAAAGTTACAAAGCCACGTGATATCACGGATAGTTGATGCTTAGCCGCGCGCTATCGCGGCCTGTATCCGTTGCGCCAGAGCCGCAACCGCCGTCGGATCGGCACTGCGGCGCGAGGAAACGAGGCACGCCTCGGATTTGAGGATGATGCCGTCTTCCAGAACCTTCAGGTGATTGGCCTGCAGGGTCGAGCCCGTCGAGGTGATATCGACGATGATATCGGCGGATCCTGATGCCGGAGCGCCCTCGGTGGCGCCAAGGCTTTCAACGATGCGGTAGACCTGGATACCGTGCATCTGCGAGAAAAACTGCTGGGTCAGGCGCCAGTATTTGGTGGCGATCCGCAAACGCCGGCCGTGACGCTGGCGGTACTCGGCAGCCACGTCGTCAAGGTCAGCCATCGTTGACACGTCGTACCAGACTTCGGGCACGGCCACGACCACATCCGCATGGCCGAAGCCAAGCCGCGCTTCGATCTGCACGCGCTCGTCGGCTGCCGACAGGCTCTCACGGATCAGGTCCTCGCCGGTTACCCCGAGATCAACGCTGCCATAGCCAAGCTCGCGGGCGATTTCCGAGGCCGACAGAAACAGGATGTCGATCCTGCTGTCACCCTCGACCTGCGCGCGATAGTTGCGCTGGTCCTTGGGCAGGATGACTTTCAGCCCGGCTTTTTCAAGGACCTCAAGGGCCTGTTCCTTGAGGCGGCCCTTGGAGGGAAGCGCAAGGGTAATGGTCATCGCGCATCTCCGGCAATTTTCTCGAGCCGGTCGAGCCAGATCGAGAAACCGACGCCGGGAATGGAATCGACGGCGCCAAGCATGGTCAAAAGCCGGTCATAGCGCCCGCCGCCGACAATGGCGCCAAGATCAGGACTGGCGAGCGCGCGGGTCTCGTAGACAAGGCCGGTGTAGTAATCGAGCGGACGGCCAAAAGCGGCATCGTAGACGATATTTTCCTGCTCGATTCCCGCCTCGCGCACGGCGACAACCCGGGCTTCGAACTGGTCGAGCGCCGGCCCGAGGTCGAATTCATTGGCCCGCGAGAAAGTGCGCAGGTGTGTTGAAGCCGTCTGCAATGGCACCCGGATGGCGAGGAATGTTTCGAGCGCGGCAAAGGCCTGTGCCGGCAGCTTGACCGAAGCCAGATTGGCTTTTTCGATCAGACGGCGCGCAATCTCGTGCGGACTGCGCCCGGCGCCCGGCGAAATACCCGCCACCTGCATGTCCTGCTCCAGCGCGGCGGCAAGTCCGGTCTCGTCACCGTCCGCTACCAGCGCAGTGAGACGGTCGGGCAGAGAACCGTTCTTCTGGCTGGACGAAAGATCGGCGAGCAGGCCCTTCAGCTGACCCGGATTGCCAAAGGCGCGCGCCAGCTTTTTCTGCCAGCCGCGCGGCAGGCCCAGTGCCGCGAGAACCGCTTCGAAAATCGCCTGATCGCCGAGCAGCGTTTCGAGTTCAGCCTTCGGCGCGACAAGACGGATGGAGGCAATGGCATCGGCCAGCGAACGGGCGTCCGCACGGGCGCGGTTGGCATCGCCCAGATCCTCGATCCCGGCCTGAAAGAACTCGTTGCCGCCCTCGCGCCGCTGGCGGAACACTTCCCCCAGATAGGCATAACGCTTGGGCGTCGCGGCATTGAGCTCGATATGGTTGCGGCAGACCGGTATGGTGAATTCCGGGCGCAGGCACAGGCTCTGGCCGTTCTCGTTCTCGGTGAGGAAAATCCGGCGGCGCAAATCCTCGCCTGCCATGTCGAGAAACTGGTCGGCTGGTTGAATGACCGGAATATCCACAAGCTCCGCATCCCGCGCGGAAATCAGCGCGGCAAGGTCACTGGCAAAGACAGGAGCGCGGGAACCGGTCATAGCGGATCAGCCAGCCTTCAAGGCGTTGGCGCGATCCTCAGCCTGGGCTTCGAGAATCTTGCGCACTTCCGCGACGAGATCGCTTTCCTTGGCAGTGATCTGCGCCTGACGGCCTTCACGCCACACCGTATTGTCCTCGATCTCGGACGAAAGACGCGCACCTTCGATCAGGTCCTTGATCTGCACTTCGCCATTGTCGCGTTCCTGCGAACCCTGAATGATAACGCAGGGTGCGCCGCGCCGATCGGCATATTTCATCTGCGGCTTCATGCCGGAACCGCCGAGATACATTTCGGCGCGAATGCCCGCCTGCCGCAGGTCCGAAACCATCTTCTGGTAGCGGCCGAGGCTTGCCGTGTCGCGGTCCATGACCAGCACGACCACCGGCCCGACATTATCCGAGGTATCGAGCTTGCCAAGGTTCTTCAACGCCGTCATCAGACGCGATACACCGATGGAAAAGCCCGTTGCCGGCGTGGGCTCGCCGCGGAAGCGCGACACCAGACCGTCATAACGGCCGCCGCCGCCAACGGAACCGAAAACGACCTTTTCGCCCTTCTCATTGGTCACGTCGAAGGTCAGTTCGGCTTCAAAGACAGGGCCGGTGTAATATTCGAGACCGCGCACCACGGACGGGTCGATGCGGATGCGCGCGCCATAACCGGCAGCCGAGGACAGAGCCTCGATGGTCGCCAGTTCGGCAACGCCTTCGACACCCTTGTCGTTTCCGGCGACAACGGCTTCCAGATTGGCAATGGTCTCACTGCCATTGGCGCCACCGGCTGAGGTAAATGCCAGCACCTTGGCGATCGCCGCCTCGTCGAGGCCCGCGCCCTTGGTGAAGTCGCCGCTTTCGTCAAGACGGCCCTTGCCGAGCAAAAGACGCACGCCGTCAACGCCAAACTTGTCGAGCTTGTCGATAGCGCGCAGCACGACCAGACGCTGGCCCATCTTGTCATCACCGCCGAGCCCAATGGATTCCAGCACACCGTCCAGCACCTTGCGGTTGTTGACGCGGATGACGTAATCGCCACGCTTGATGCCGACAGCTTCCATCACGTCAGCCATCATCATGCACATTTCCGCATCCGCCGAGACGGAGGGCGCGCCGACCGTATCGGCATCGAACTGCATGAACTGGCGGAAACGGCCGGGACCCGGCTTCTCATTGCGGAATACCCAGCCCGCGCGATAGCTGCGATAGGGCTTTGGCAGGCTCTCAAAGTTTTCGGCCACAAAACGCGCCAAAGGCGCCGTCAGATCGTAGCGCAGCGACAGCCACTGCTCGTCATCGTCCTGGAAGGAAAACACGCCCTCGTTCGGCCGGTCCTGGTCGGGCAGGAACTTGCCGAGCGCATCGGTATATTCGACGAGCGGTGTTTCCACAGGCTCGAAACCGTAGAGGTCATAGACCTTGCGGATGTCGGCCATCATCGTGTCGGCAGCACGCAGATCATCGGGAACCCGATCCACAAAACCGCGCGGCAGCCGCGCCTTCAACCTGTCTGCCTTCGTTGTCATGATTTTGATCCGATGCCTTGAAGTATCAACTTTGAATTGGAGTTTGCTCTAACCGATCAGGGCATGGAGGGCAAGGAATTACCGGCTCGCAATTGCCGCAGCAAAGCAAGCCCGCATGTCGTTTTCAGTTTACTACAGATGGATCAGACAGGCCGTTTGAAATTGGCGCGGATTTTTTCGATCTCCGCCCGGCACTTGCAGCCTTCCACGTGGTCGTTCACCAGCCCCATGGCTTGCATATGCGCATACATGGTGGTGGGTCCGACAAAGCTGAAACCGCGTTTCTTCAAATCCTTGGAGAGGCGCACCGACGCCGGTGTCGTCGGATTGGCCATCAGCGTGCCATAATCGACAATTCTGGGTCGCTCATCAACAGGCGGTTCAAAGCTCCAGAAATAGGCGGCAAGCGAACCTTTCTCCTCAAGGAGCTCAAGGACGCGTCTGGCATTGTTGATGGTCGAGGTAATCTTGCCGCGATGGCGGATGATCCCGGCATTGGCCAGCAGCCGCTCGATATCCTTCTCGCCATAGCGGGCGATGCGCTCGAAATCGAAACCGTCGAACGCCTCGCGGAAATTCTCGCGCTTGCGCAGGATGGTCAGCCACGACAGGCCGGATTGAAAGCCTTCCAGACATATCTTTTCGAAAAGGCGGTAGTTGTCCGTTACGGGCCGTCCCCACTCATGATCGTGGTAGTGGATATATTCCGGCAGCGCTCCGGGCCAGGAACATCTGGTTTCACCATCATCGCCTGTCATCAAACCCGTCTTTACCGGCGCTTCTTCCGTCATCTGCCTGTCCTTCCGGAACATGTTCACCTGGCATTAACCAGTGTGCGAAACCATCCGGTAACCACAACAAATAGTTTCCGGAAAGAATCGGTTTTTATTGATCCTCGTTCACTTTTTTCTACCGCCACGCGCGCAAACTCAATCCGAAACCTGACAAATCCTGTCAGGAGCGTTGATTGCCAAGAGAATTGCCCGATGAAGACCGCATTGCTGCTTGTCACCTCCTGCCTGACCGCCTTTACTGTCCACGCCAATGCCAGCGAGCGCTACGCGACCCGGCCGCCGGTGGTGATGAGCCCCGACCTGTCCGCGCCGTGGGTGATGCAGCTGCGGGAACGCCCCATTGGCACCTCGGCCAATATACGCGACCGCGTTGTCCTGAGCGACCCGCCGGCACGCGGCTCAAGCGTGCATCGCCGCGAGGCACGCCGTCCCGCCCGGACCGAAGAGGCGGCCAACCCGGCCGTGCGCGAAGTGTCGTTCCGCCGCCCGGCTGAACCCGCGGCGGAAGCACAACCCAAGAAACGCAGCATGGACCCGAAATTCCTGCCGCAGACCGTTGCCTATGACGGACCCCAGGCGCCCGGCACCATCGTTATCGATACCTCCCAGCGTTTCCTCTTTCTCGTCGAAGCCGATGGCCAGGCCCGCCGCTATGGTGTTGGCGTCGGCAAGGAAGGCTTTGGCTGGAACGGCACCAACAACATCACACGCAAGGCGGAATGGCCGGACTGGCGCCCGCCTGCTTCGATGATCGAGCGCGAGAAAGAAAAGGGCAAGATTCTCCCGGTTCACATGGAAGGCGGCCCGGCCAACCCGCTCGGCGCCCGCGCGCTTTATCTTGGCAATACATTGTATCGCATTCACGGCACCAACGCGCCCTGGACGATCGGCCACGCCGTCTCCAGCGGATGTATCCGCATGCGTAATGAGGATGTCACGGATCTCTACGAACGCGTCAAAGTCGGCACAAAAGTCGTTGTGATGTGAGAGTTAGTGGGGACGGCACCGGGGGCGGTGCCGAAACTGGGCGGTGGTTCCATAGGAGCCACCGCCTTTCTTTTGCCTACTCGGCAGCGCGCAAGACAGGCGCATGCACGCCTTCGGGCCGCGGTCCGCCATAGACCCAGTCCAGCAATTCGACCGTGTGGACGATGGGCATTTTCGCCGCACTGGCAATCTGGGTGATGCAGCCGATATTGCCCGTCGCAATGACGCTTGCCCCGGTCGCCTCGATGTTTTTCACCTTGCGGTCGCGCAGCGTGCGGGCAATCTCCGCCTGCATGATGTTGTAGGTCCCGGCGGATCCGCAGCAAAGATGCCCCTCGGCGGGCTCGCGGACGGTAAAGCCGGCGGCTTTCAGCAAATCCTTCGGCTGCCGTGTCAGCTTCTGCCCATGCTGCATCGAACAGGCGGAATGATAGGCGACGACGAGATCCGCCGGTTGCGACGGCGCAGGCAGATCGAGGGTCGTCAGATATTCGGTAATATCCCTGGCAAGCCCGGAGATGACAGCCGCCTTGTCGCGGTAGTCCGGATCGAGCCGCAGCATATGGCCGTAATCCTTGATCGTCGTGCCGCAGCCCGAAGCGGTGACGATGATGGCATCGAGCCCGCCACTGTTCAACTCACGCGTCCAGACATCGACATTGCGGCGGGCATCATCCAGCGCAGCCTCATCGCGGCCCATATGGTGGACGAGGGAGCCGCAGCAGCCCTCGCCCTTCGGCACGACGACTTCAACGCCGAGGCGGGTCAAAAGACGGATCGTCGCCTCGTTGATGCCTGGTTTCAGCACCGGCTGGGCGCAGCCGGTCAGGATGGCGACACGGCCGCGCTTTTCCCGCGCCGGCTTGTGCAGGCCCGGTTCGGCAAAGCGTGATTTTGCCGGAACGGATTTCGGCGCGAGTTCAAGCATGGCTGCAACCGGTTTCAGCGCCGGGATGGACCGGAACAGCGGCGCCAAGGGACGACCGAATTTCGCCGCCGTCAATGACAGCCGGAAGCGCTGGGGATGCGGCAGAACAAACGCCAGCAGCGCCCGGATGAAACGGTTCATCACGGGGCGCTTATAGGTTTTTTCGATGTGGGCACGGGCATGATCGACCAGATGCATGTAGTTCACACCCGACGGGCAGGTGGTCATGCAGGCAAGGCAGGACAGGCAGCGATCGACATGCTTGACAATCTGCTCATCGGCAGGTCGGCCGTTTTCCAGCATGTCCTTGATGAGATAGATGCGGCCGCGCGGGCTGTCGAGTTCGTTGCCCAGCGTGACATAGGTCGGGCATGTGGCGGTACAGAACCCGCAATGAACGCATTTGCGCAGGATCTTTTCGGATTCGGCAACACCGGGGTCAAGCAACTGCTGCGGGGTGAAGTTGGTCTGCATGCTACACTCCTGCAACCATGCGGCCGGGATTGAGGATACCGTCCGGGTCAAACTGCTGTTTCAGCCGCTTCGACAGGGCCGCCAGTGCTGCGGGCTGCGGTTCGAAGACGGCTGTGGCCGCGCGGACCGCGTCGGGCGCGCGCACCAGCGTGGCATGGCCACCGCCATATTTGCGGACGAGGGCCCGGACTGCCTCCGCTTCGGGTTCACCGTCGAGCCGCATCCAGATGAGTCCGCCCTGCCAGTCATAATAGGCATCGGCCGCAGCGCCCATGCGCATGGATGCCACCAGCTTGTGGGCTTCCATCGGTGCCATGGACACGCGCCAGACCGGCCGCTCGGTTCCATCGGCGAACGGAATGACGTCGCGCACCTCCTGCCAGAGCTTGCGCGATATCTTCCCGGAAATTTCCTCGATGGCACCAGCGGACGACAGCAGGCCGCGCAGCATCGCCACACGGTCGGCAACGGAAGGGGCAAAGCCCTCCAGCCGGAGCAGTGTCGAAGACTCGCCTTTCAGAACGCCCTCGATAAACCGTCCGCAAATGTTCACCGGCAAATGCGCGGCAGACGCCACCTCGCCGCTCGATCCCATGGCGATGGCCATGGCCCGTGCGGCCTCGTCATCCATCAATCCGCGAACGACCAGTGTCGTCTCCGTCTCCGGCGCAGGCAGGACCTTGAAGGTGATTTCCGTGGCAATGCCAAGGGTACCCCACGAATTGGCCATGCCCTTGGACAGATCATAGCCGGTCACATTCTTGACCACCCGGCCGCCTGATTTGAACAGTTCGCCGCGCCCCGAGACGACGCGTACGCCCAGCACGTGATCGCGGGCGGACCCCGCCTTCAACCGGCGCGGACCGCACAGGTTGGCGGCAAGGACACCGCCAAGACTGCCCTGCCCCGCCGCCTGTCCCAGCAATGGTCCGTAATCCATGGGTTCGAATTGAAAGGCCTGGCCCTTGGAGGCAAGCAGGGCTTCCAGCTCCGCGATGGGTGTTCCGGCCCTGGCGCTCAATACCAGTTCATCCGGTTCATAGAGCGTCACGCCGGAATGGTTCGACAAGGCAATCGTGTGCTCGGTCTGCAGCGGACGGCCAAGTCCACGCTTCGACCCATGGCCGCAGACTTCCACCGGCGCGCCCTCGGACAATGCCCATTGCACCGCCTCGACAATTTCGGTCTCGGTTGAAGGGGTCAATATGGTCATGTCAGCGCCATGGTCTCAAACGTGTATATCTTCAACAGCATCGATCAGAATCTCGGAATATCGGGAAAGGGCAGTTGGCCGCGATGCACATGCATCCGCCCCAGTTCGGCACAGCGATGCAACTGCGGAAAAACCTTTCCGGGGTTGAGCAGGTGCTTGTCGTCGAAGGCGCATTTCACACGGATCTGCTGGTTGAGATCGATCTCGTTGAACATTTCCGGCATCAGCTCACGTTTCTCGACGCCCACGCCATGTTCACCGGTGAGAACGCCGCCCACCTTGACGCACAGCCGCAGGATATCGGCGCCAAAATCTTCCGCCTTGCGCAGTTCATCAGGAATATTGGCGTCGTACAGGATGAGCGGATGCAGATTGCCGTCCCCCGCATGGAAGACATTGGCGACGCGCAGCCCGTATTTTTCCGAAAGCGCGCGCATGCCCGCCAGAACCTGCGGCAGTTCCTTGCGCGGAATCGTGCCGTCCATGCAGAGGTAATCCGGTGAAATGCGCCCGACGGCCGGAAAGGCCGCCTTGCGGCCCGCCCAGAACGTCATCCGCTCCTCTTCGCTCTGTGATATGATGCAGGAGGACGCGCCGTTCCTGCCGGCGATCTTCTCGACCATGTCGATCAGGTGGTTGACCTCCACCGCCGGGCCGTCGAGTTCGATGATCAGCAGCGCTTCCACATCAAGCGGATAGCCCGCATGGACGAAATCCTCGGCGGCGTGGATCGCCGGACGATCCATCATTTCCATGCCCCCCGGAATGATGCCCGCAGCGATAATATCGGCAACGCATTGCCCGGCGGTTTCGCTTGAGGGAAACCCGACCATCAAGGCCCGCGCCGTTGCGGGCTTTTGCAGGATGCGGACGGTGACTTCCGTCACCACGCCGAGCAGCCCTTCCGAGCCGGTCATCAGGCCGAGCAGGTCATAGCCCTCCGAATCGAGATGCTTGCCGCCAAGCCGCACGACCTCGCCGCTGATCAGAACCATCTCCAGCCCGAGGACATTGTTGGCCGTGAGCCCGTATTTCAGGCAATGCACGCCACCGGAATTTTCCGCGACATTGCCGCCGATCGAACAGGCGATCTGCGATGACGGGTCCGGCGCGTAATAGAAACCTTCGTGCTCCACCGCCTTGGTGATGCCGAGATTGGTCACGCCCGGCTGCACGACAGCGACGCGATTGGGATAGTCGATTTCAAGGATGCGGTTGAACCGCGACATGACCAGCAGCACCGCGTCTTCGAGTGGCAGGGCGCCGCCAGACAGCGATGTTCCCGACCCGCGCGGCACGACCTTCACATTGTTGTCGTGGCAATATTTCAGGATTTGCGAAACCTGCCGCACGGTCTGCGGCAGCACGACGACGAGCGGAAGCTGGCGATAGGCGGTCAGTGCATCGGATTCGAACGCGCGCATTTCGTTGGTAACGTCGACAACGCCTTCACCCGGAACGATGGCCTGCAAGGCAGCAACGATCTCCTTGCGGCGCGACATGGTCGCCGCATCGGCCTTCGGCATCACCAATCCGGACATGAAACCTCCTCCCAGCAAACTCCATCAACTGGTAAATTATGTTTACCAGTGTCCGTTCGAGTTTGTAAACAGTCTAAACTGTTGAACGGAGGTGGCACACAGCCAAAGTGACGCGTCTCACAGCAGACTTTCAAAGCCCGCAACAAGCGCGACAAGCCCGAATTCAAAACCTTCATCCGGCGAGACATTTTCAAGCTTCCGGAAGGCTTGACCGAGCAGCGCTTCGGCATGATCGGCGCCTGTTTCGGCCTCGGTTTCATCGCCGGTCCCCTGCTCGGCGGCATTGCCGGAGGATTCGGCATCCACTATCCGTTTCTGCTGGCCATGGCGCTCAACGGCGTCAACTTCCTGCTCGCGCTCTTCTTCCTGCCGGAAACCAGCAAAGGTGTAAAAACGCTGCTTGCGGTCCAAAACCTCAATCCGCTCGGCGGTTTCCGCTGGGCGACCGGCATCAAAAACCTGACGCCGCTCATTGTCGTGTTCACCCTCATGCAGCTTGTTGGCCAGATCCCCGCGCTCCAGTCGATCATCACGCGGCAGGTGGATGAAACCAGGCTCGGCGAAGTCCAGGGCATCCTTGCCAGCGCAACAAGCCTGACCGGCATCATCGGGCCGGTGGCGTTTACCGCCATCTACGCCGCCACCCGGACCGACTGGAGCGGCTTTGTCTGGATTTCCGGCGCGATGCTGTACATTCCCTGCGTTCCGTTGCTGCGCGCCATCGCCTATCGCCGGGCGGCAGGCCCTTCAGGGGCTTGACCTTGTACTGATCCCGCGGAAAGAGTGCGCCGATGGATCATCTGAATGACATGGAAATTTTTGCGCGCGTGGTTTCATCCGGCAGCATGTCGGCGGCAGGACGGGAGCTCGGCGTATCGCCCGCCGTCATTTCCAAGCGGCTGCGGCGGCTTGAGGAACGGCTGGGCACGCGCCTTCTGCAGCGCACCACCCGGCAGATTGCCCTGACCGAAACGGGGCAAGGCTATTACGAGCGGGTCCTGGCGATCCTGTCGGGCGTCGAGGAAGCGGAAGCTTTCGTATCGCGCCGTTCCGAACAGGCACATGGCCTGCTGAAAGTCTCGGCGCCCACCACGTTCGGGCGCATGCATATTGCGCCGCATCTCGAACCCTTCATGCGGGCCAATCCCGATCTGTCCATCAATCTCGTGCTGACGGATGAATTCGTCGATATCGTCGGGGAAGGCTATGATCTTGCCATCCGCATTGCCGAACTGTCCGATTCCAGCCTGGTGGCGCGCAAGCTCGCGCCGGTGCAACGGTATCTTGTCGCGTCGCCGCGCTATATCGCAGAACACGGAGCCCCGCGCTCCATTGCCGATCTCGACAACCACATCTGCCTCGCCGCCCACAACGGCGACCCCTGGCGATTGAACGGACCGGATGGCAGCGTATCCCTGCGCCCGACCGGGCCGATCCTGACCAATTCCAGCGAGGTGGTGCGCGCCGCGGTGCTTGGCGGGCTTGGCATAGCCTTGCGCTCCACCTGGGATATCGGGCCGGAGCTTGCCGCCGGCCAGCTGGTGCGCGTGCTGACCGACTATGCCGCTTCGCATAATATCGCGATTTATGCGATTTATCCCTCGCGGCAGTTTCTCCCGGCAAAGGTGCGGGTGTTCATCGACTATCTCGCGGGCCTCTACGGCCCCGTGGCGCCGTGGGACCGGGTCTGATCATTCATCCTTGTGCGATCTGCGGATCGATTTCACCACGAACCACATGGCGAGGATCGCTATGGGAACGAACGCCGCCGTGACAACCGACGAGTGCAGTTCCGGCATATATGCCTCGGCACCCTTGGCAAGATAATAGAACAGACCAACGACATAGTAGGAAATCGCGGCCACCGACAGGCCTTCCACCGTCCGTTGCAGGCGCAGCTGCAATTGCGCGCGCCGGTCCATCGAGCTCAAGAGATCACGGTTCTGCCGTTCCAGTTCCACATCCACCGACGTGCGCAGCAGCGTGGCGGCGCGCGACAGTTTTTCCGACAGGTTTTCCTGTCTTCCGCTGACGGAATGGCATGTGCGCATGGCCGGCGCCATGCGCCGCTGGATGAACGCCGCCCAGGTTTCATAACCGGTCACCGGCTCTTCCTGCAGCGCGGCCAGCCGTTCCAGCACGATGCCATTGTAAGCCCGGCTCGCTCCGAACCGGTAGAGGCTCGAGGCCGCATCGGCTTCGAGTTCCGCCGCAAGCGATGTCAACTCGTCCAACAGTTTGTGATTGTCGGCATCCGGCGCGCGCATTTCCGTCGTCAGGCCCGCCAGGCGGTCTTCGATGCGGCGAATGCGCGGCGACAGGGAATGCGCCAGCGGCAGTCCGAGCATGGCGAGGGTACGGTAGGTCTCGATTTCGATCACACGCTGCGACAAGGCGCCGGCACGGGCGGGCGACAGGCCATCATCGAGGATGAGAATGCGGGTCATCCCGTCACCGTCCTGCCGGAAATCCGTCACAATGGAGGCAAGTCCGTTCTCGACATCGCTATAGCACAGGCTCGTCGGATCGAATGCCTCAATCAAAGCCGCGGCGCCGGCGTCCTTGCGGATGATCTCCAGCCGCACACCGTCGATCACCGTGCCAGGCGGATTGAAGCCTTCTCCGAAGGGATGCTGCGCAGCCTGGCCGGTGCGCGGCAGCGGACCTTCCCACAGATAGGTCGAGAATTCCGTGTGCCGCTCCCAGCGCAGCGTGCCATTGCCCCAGGGCATGATGTGGTGACGGGCATCGCGCGCCGGAGAGGCTACACCTATGCTGCGGCTGAGTTCCGCCAGAACCGCATGATCGACGGTGGACCCGCCCTCGGTCATGAATGCAAGCTGGATAAGAATGCGCGGCGTATCGATCAATGGATAGGGCCGCGCATGCACTTCTCCCAGCGCCACGGAACGCTCCGCATGCCCCGGAAAGCCCATCACACCCGGACTCGTGGCGGAATTTGAAAACGCCGCTGCGGTTTTCAGTCTTTTCCCCTTCATATCGGCCCCTTGGTATAGACTGTTCACAAGATGGTGAACGCAATGGCCGGCCCTTTCAATGCTCCTTTGCGCCGGAAGGCTGCGGCTATGCGACGCTTGCCCACTGGATCAAAGAATTGACCAGTTTCGTGATTTGCCGATACGCTGGCACGACACATCACTCCTGCGGACGACTTTCAACATGAGCAGCCCGGTCTTTGCCCGCATCCATTCTTCCCGAACGGCCGACGACATCGTCAGCCAGATCGAAACATTGATCCTTGAGGGTGTTCTGCGCGTGGGCGACCGTTTGCCCGGCGAACGGGACCTTGCTGTGCAATTCGATGTATCCCGCCCGATCCTGCGCAGCGCATTCAAAGTGCTGGAGGCCAAGGGATTGCTTGTCGTCCGCCACGGCGGCGGAACGTTCGTTGCCGACGTCATCGGCGAGGTTTTTTCCAAGCCCGTCATGGACCTGATCTCGAGCCATCCGAAGGCCGCGGCGGACTATCTCGAATACCGCCGGGAGATTGAAAGCATCGCAGCGGAGTATGCCGCCCGCCGGGCAACGGATGATGACCGCCTGCTTTTGCGCGGGATTGTTGACGCGATGCAGCGCGCCTACGAGACCGATGACTTCAAAAGGGAAGCCGAGCTGGATGTCGAACTGCACAGCACCATCGGAGAATGCGCCCACAACATCATTCTGCTGCACACGCTGCGGTCGTGCTACCGGCTTCTCGCCGACGATGTGTTCTACAATCGTACCATCATCTACGGTTTTCCAGGCGCCCGGGAAAAGCTGCTGCAACAGCACACATCCATCGCCGATGCCATCATGGCGTCAGACCCCGAGGGCGCGCGGGCTGCCGTGCACAGGCACATCGACTTTATCGAGCAGGCACAAAAGGACGCGGCACGCAGCAATGCCTGGCAGGAAACGTCGCGGCTACGGCGCAGGCAGAGGGAGCTGGACCGCCCATGAAGACAGTCGACTTCAAGCATGCGCGCGGTCCCGACCGCCTGCGGGTTTATGCCATCGGCGACGTGCATGGCCGCCTCGATCTGCTGCAGGAGATGCACCGGCGCATTCTGGCCGAAAACGCCAAGTCGCCGCCGTTCGACTGGGTGGCGGTGCATCTTGGCGACTATGTGGATCGGGGCCCGGATTCCAGGGGGGTACTGGACCATCTGGTCAATGCCCAGAGGAAGAATCACCGCATGCTGACGCTGGCGGGCAATCACGATATCGGATTTCTGGATTTTCTGGCCACCGGCGACATCAATGGAATCTTCGCCCGGCACGGCGGCAGGCAGACGGCCCGCTCCTATGGCGTGACGATCGATTTTGACGATCCGGCCTCGGTATCGGCGGGACGCTCCGCCCTGCTGCGCGCCGTGCCGGCAACCCATGTGGAGTTTCTGCGCGGTTTGCGGCGCTCGATGACACTGGGCGATTTTTTCTTCTGTCACGCCGGCATCAGACCCGGCGTTGATCTCGACCGGCAAAATCCCGAAGATCTGATCTGGATTCGCTGGGAATTTCTCGACGATCCCCGGTTGCATTCCAAGGTTGTCGTGCATGGCCATACACCGGCCAGCGATGTGGAAGTGCGGCAGAACCGGGTCAATCTCGATACCGGCGCCTATGCCAGCGGGCGCCTCAGCGCCATCAAGATCGACGCTGAAGGCAAGTCTTTTCTGGAAGCGATTGTCTAGAACAAGTCTTAACGCGAAGCGGAGCTGATTCCGTAGCCGTCGCTCGATACGGTGCGGCCTCCGGCATCAACCGATACCAGTTCGGCGCCCATGAACAGGATCGATGCAAGCATCATTGCGGTCAAAAGGGCGGCACTTTTCATAGTCATTCGGGCGTTTCCATCAGTCTCTACGGCCTGGCTTCATGCCAGCTAACCGGCCCGGCAACTACAGCGCACAATTCTTTCCAGCAAGTGAACGAAAGCCACGCTCCCCATGAATACCGACGGGGCAATTTGATTCAAATTTTGCCTGTTGCACAGATGCAACTGAATCGCCCGCCGCTAGATCAGCGCCACCCAGGCGCGCGCCAAAGCAAGACCCGCGGCATCGGCGGCAGCGCCACTTTCCGCGACCCGCGCCGGATAGTTTTCAAGCCAGGCCGGGTTGTCCCTCATGATCTCGTCGTGAAAAACATGCCGCCATTCCTCGACCAGTGCAGTGTCCGCCTCGAAGTGGAACTGGATGCCGTACACCGCCCGCCCGATGCGGAAGGCCTGATTGCGCGTCATCGCGCTCGAAGCGAGATGCACGGCGCCTTCCGGCAGGGAAAATGTATCCCTGTGCCAATGGAAGATCGGAAAGGCGTGGGGAACAGCGGACAGCACGGGATCGGCTGCCGCTTCGGCCGTCGCAGTGACCGCATGCCAGCCGAATTCCTGCGGGCGTCCGAGAATGTTTTCGGCATCGTAACCGCGTGCGACAAGCTGGCTGCCCAGGCAGATGCCAAGCACCGCCTTGTCCGCATCGCCAAAACGCCGGATCAGCCTGGCAAGCGCGGGAAGATAGGGAAACTGGTCGTCGGCAAGGGCATTCTGATCGCCGCCGAGCGAGATCAGTGCGTCGTAACCCGCATCATCGGCAGGCAGCGGTTCACCGGTATGGGCCTGCACCAGATCAATCTGTGCACCGGCCTCCGCCAAGGCCTGTCCAACCAGTCCCAATCCGGTATTCTGATAATTCTGTACAACGAGAACGCGCATTCTACCTGCCTGATGATCGCATTGACGATGATCCTGCGATAGCATGGACCCCTCACAGCCGGAAGCCATCAAATGCCCCTGCAAAACCGTGTCACACCCTTCGGCGATATCACCGCCGTTCCCCAGCGCGGGACCTTTATGGGCAATCGCGGCATCATCCACGACCCGTCAACGCGCACCCTGCTGAAACGGCGCTGGTCGACGAGAGCGTGGATCATCTGCGTCTGCGACTTCAGGAACGTCCGGCGCGCCGTCATGGCCCGGCAAAGCTGGACCGAGCTGTTCTTCCTCGATGAAGCGACGGCGCTCAGCGCCGGACACCGCCCATGCTTCTATTGCCAGCGGCAACGGGCGAAGGCTTTTCAGGCCGCATGGGCCGATGGCATGGCCAAACCATCGGCGCCGGAAATGGATCGCGTGCTGCACGGGGAGCGCGTCGAGGGGAACGGCGGCAAGAAACACCACCCGCTTGCAACGGCGATCCTGGACCTGCCGGACGGCAGCATGATCGCCTCCGGCGACAATGCCTATCTGGTGCATCGGGGCCAGACCTATCTCTGGTCGTGGGATGGCTATGAGGCCTGCCCGCCGCCCACAAGGGATATCAGCCTGCTGACACCGCCCTCGACGGTGCGGACTTTGGCCGCCGGTTATATCCCGGTCGTTCTGGGGATATAACTCATATGCGTTATTCTATCTGAAAATGCATTCCAATTGAATGTCGTCCGGCTCCAGGGCCGCCAGATCCGCGTCTGGAGCTTCCGTGACGACACAACCGAGACGCCGGTAAAAATTGACCGTATTTTCGGATGGTATCGCAGAAACGTACAGCCCTCGTGCGCCCATTTCCCTGGCCACATCCTTGCAGTGCTCAAAGAGCTGCACACCCAAGCGCCGGCCGCGATAGTCATTGCCGACATGAAGGAAACTCAACTGCAGGAGATCCTTCCCGGGGCCACGCCAGATGGTATCCACGACCCCAACGCCCGCCAGTGTATCGCCGTCGAAGAAGCCGAAGAATTTTCCACCCCGATCGAAACTTTCCTGCAGCAGGGGCGTGTATTTCTTCGCCTCGCCTTCTTCCCAGCCGGGAACATCAAAATATTCCGCATGCAGGACGAGCTTGCCGCCCCGCAGCGTATAAAGGTTTTCAATGATCTCGCGGCGATCGATGGTCCAGACCTGTTCGATCTCGCTGCGTTTCAGTGCACGGAGTTCCATGTTCCTGCTCTATATACGTCAGACATAATATGCTCTTTAGTGGCATATAGAACAAATGTAGCATGGCAATCAAGTGGTATCCGCGATCAGATTTTGACACTTGCCGGCACCGACCGGCCCAGCTTCCATCCAAGGCTGGTGCCGGCCGCTGCGACGAGAATGGCTGCAGAACCCAGGAACTGTATCGGTTGCAGCTGATGCCCGAAGGCAAAATAGTCAACCAGAATGGCAGCGATGGGATAGATGAAGGACAGCGATCCCGTGAGATGGGTCGGCAGCTTCTGGATGGCGCTATACAGCAGAATGTACATCAATCCCGTATGAACGACACCGATCGTGACGATGCTGCCCCATTCGGCTGCGCCTTTCGGCATGACACTGAAATCAGCAAGCGGCGCCATCAGCACGATACCGACACAGACCTGAATCAGCGCAATCAGGTGCGGCGGCGTGCCCTTCAGCCGCTTGGCCACGATGGATGCGATGGCGTAGAGGAAGGCTGCACCCAGCGACAGGCCGATACCGGCCATGTAGTTCGTGCCCGTGTAACCGCCGCCGGGCTTGGCCTGAACGATCAGCAGCATGCCGGCAAATGCGACCGCCAGCCAGAACAGCTTGGTGAATGTCAGCTTCTCCTTGAAGATCAGGGCGCCCAACACGACGAGCATGAACGGCTGCACGTTGTAGACCGTCGTCGCAATGGCAATGGACGCACGGGAATAGGCGGCAAAGAGCAGAACCCAGTTGAGGACAATGGCGATGCCGCCAAGAACAGCAAGGCCGAACAGCTTCAAAGAAATAACATTCGGACGCAGCAGACCGAGTGCGGCGCAAACGCCGAGCAATGTCAGTGCACCAAAGGCGCAGCGCCAGAACACGACTGATAAGACCGGCTGACCGGACATCAGCACGAACCAGCCGATCGTGCCCGAAATCATCATCGCAGCGGTCATTTCCACGCTGCCTCTCGCCATATCCCGTTCCATGCCACCTGTCCTTTCGTCTCGCACCACGAGACTATTCGGAGCAATGGTAGTTTGATATATATGGAAAAAGGCGTAAAGTTCGCTTGACCTGTTTAATGCAGGCAAAACGCCTGATCTGCCTTACGAGGTTGCTATGCTCGATGAAATGGACAAGACCATCCTCGGCATCCTGATCGAAGATGCGCGAATCTCGCTGAAGGAACTGAGCCAGAAAGTCGGGCTCTCGTCTCCCAGCGTGTCCGAGAGATTGCGGCGGCTCGAGGAAAAGAAGGTGATCCGCGCCTTCACCGTCGATATCGACCCGGCGGCGCTCGGCTATAATCTGACAGCCATCGTGCGGGTCAGGCCCCTGCCCGGCATGCTGCATATTGTCGAGCGGCTGATCCAGGAGATGCCTGAAATCACCGAATGCGACAAGGTGACGGGCGACGATTGCTTTGTCGGCAAGCTGCATTTCCGCACCATGGAACAGCTGGACACGCTGCTCGACCGGCTGGCGGAAAAGGCCGAAACCAACACCTCCATCGTCAAATCCTCGCCGGTGAAACGACGCCTGCCGCCTCTCGGCTGACATCGCCTGCTTGACCGCCCCATCCCCTCTCTGGCATCCATCTCCCATGCGCGCAAATTACAGAATGCAACGGCTTTATATTACCGCGGATCTGGCGGCCGGCAGGCGGGCGGACGCCCCGGCGGAAGCCGTCAACTATCTCGCCAATGTGCTGCGGATGAAGGACGGCGATGAAATCCTCGTTTTCAACGGTCGGGATGGCGAATGGCGCGCTGCCCTGCGCTTTGAAAGCAGGAAGAAGCTGGCGCTGGAGCCGCTTGAACTGACGCGGGGGCAGCTGGAATCACCCGATCTCATCTACTGCTTTGCCCCGCTCAAACAGGGACGGCTCGACTACCTCGTGCAAAAGGCCGTCGAAATGGGCGCCGGGGTTCTGCAACCGGTGATTACCCAGCACACGCAGGTCGCCAGAATCGGCATGGATCGGATCGAGGCCAACGCCATCGAAGCGGCGGAGCAATGCGGCGTTCTGGCCATCCCGGAAACACGCGAGCCGGTCAGGCTCGAGAAACTGCTGGATGGCTGGGGTCCGGACCGACGCCTTATCTTCTGCGACGAAGGTCATGATACCCATAACCCGCTGCCGCTGCTACAAAGTCTGCCGCGCGGGCCGCTTGGCGTTCTGATCGGGCCGGAAGGTGGGTTCTCGGATGCGGAGCGCGAAACCCTGCGCAAGCTGCCGTTCGTCACCGCCATTCCGCTGGGTCAACGCATTCTGCGCGCCGACACTGCCGCCGTTGCCGCACTCGCGCTTATTCAGGCGACGATCGGCGATTGGTGAGTTACAAATTCTCTTGATGAGTGCATCAGCGAAATTTGCTTGCGCTCGTTTCCGAAAACAGCCAATCACGCCGCAAGTTCAAAAATTCTAGTGGGGAAGCACCATCCATGGCGCGCGATACAACAGACGAGACGCCCCTTTCCGGCACGGAAGAACTGGCGACCTACCTCGCCCAGGGCTCCAAGCCGCAATCCGCATGGCGCATCGGCACAGAGCACGAAAAATTCCCGTTCTATACCGAAGACAACAGCCCGGTTCCCTATGACGGTCCGCGCGGCATCCGGGCCATTCTGGAAGGCATGCAGTCGAAACTGGGCTGGGAACCGATCATTGACGAAGGCAATATCATCGGCCTCGTCGAACCGACCGGCCAGGGCGCTATTTCGCTTGAGCCGGGCGGCCAGTTCGAACTGTCGGGCGCACCGCTCTCCACCATTCACCAGACCTGCCGCGAAACCAATGCGCATCTGGCGCAGGTGCGCGAGATAGCCGAGCCGCTCGGCATCCGCTTCCTGGGTCTTGGCGGCAGTCCGAAATGGTCCCTGGCGGAAACGCCGCGCATGCCGAAGTCCCGCTACAACATCATGTCCAACTATATGCCGAAAGTCGGCAAGGACGGGCTGAACATGATGTACCGCACCTGTACCATCCAGGTGAATCTCGACTTCGCCTCGGAAACCGACATGCGCCGCAAGATGCAGGTTTCGGTGAAACTGCAGTCCATCGCCACGGCGCTGTTCGCCATGTCGCCGTTTACCGAGGGCAAGCCGAACGGCCTGTTGTCCTGGCGCTCCAATATCTGGCGCGATACGGACAACAACCGCTCCGGTGTGCTGCCGTTCATCTTCAACGAGAATTTCGGCTTTGCCGATTACGTGGAATGGGCGCTCGACGTGCCGATGTATTTTGTCCTGCGCCATGGCCGTTACCATGACTGCACGCATGTGACCTTCCGCCAGTTCATGAACGGCGCGCTGAAAGATTCCATTCCGGACGCCACGCCCAACATGGGCGACTGGACGAACCATCTTTCAACGCTGTTCCCGGAAGTACGGTTGAAGCGCTTCCTTGAAATGCGCGGCGCCGACGGCGGCCCGTGGCGGCGCATCTGCGCGCTGCCGGCATTCTGGGTCGGCATTCTCTACGACGCCGAGGCACTGGATGCCGCGGAAGCCCTCACCCGCGACTGGACCTACCCGGAAGTGCAGGCCCTGCGCGACGAGGTGCCGGCAAAAGGCCTGCGCGCCACGCTGCGCAACCGCTCGGTGCACGACATTTCCCGCGACGTGCTGGCGATTTCGCGCCTTGGCCTGAAAAACCGCGCATTGCTCAACAGCGAAGGCTTTGACGAGACGCATTATCTCGCGTCGCTTGAGGAAGTTGTCGCACGCGGTACAACCTCCGCCGAGCAGATGCTTAGCCAATACAACACCGTCTGGGGCGGCTCGGTTGAACCCGCCTTTCTGGAGTATGCCTACTAATTCCACCCTTTGGGAGACATGCGATGACCAAGACCATCCTGATCACCGGTGCGAGCCGTGGCATTGGCCGTGCGGCGGCCATTCTTGCCGGTCAAAAGGGATGGTCGGTCGGCGTCAATTACATCGGCAACAAGGCCGCTGCTGACGACGTCGTTGCGGCAGTCATGGCAGCGGGTGGCAAGGCAAAAGCCATACAGGGCGATGTGGCCAACGAGGCCGACGTCATCGCCATGTTCAGGCAGACCGAGGAACTCGGCCCGCTCGACGGCCTCGTCGTCAATGCCGGTATCGTAGCGCCCGCATCCAAGCTGATGGATATCGACACCGAACGTCTCAAGCGCATGTTCGATGTGAACATTCTCGGCGCCTACATCTGCGCCCGCGAGGGTGTCCGCCGGATGGCGCGGTCTCGCGGCGGCAAGGGTGGATCAATCGTCATCCTGTCATCCGCCGCCGCCCGTCTTGGCGGGCCATCGGAATATGTCGACTACGCCGGATCAAAGGGGGCGATGGATACGCTGACCATCGGCCTTTCCAAGGAAGTTGGCCCCGAAGGCATCCGCGTCAATGCCATCCGCCCCGGGCTGATCGAGACCGACATTCATGCCAGCGGCGGCCAGCCCGACCGGGCCCAGCGCCTCGGCGTGACGGCACCGCTCGGGCGGCCGGGCACGGCTGACGAAGTCGGCGAATCCATCGTCTGGCTGCTCAGCGATGCCGCGTCCGATGTGACCGGGGCGCTTCTCGATGTAACCGGCGGGCGCTAGCTACAGAATTTGACTCCCGTTCCCCGACTTATGTGTTATGCGGAAGCCAGATTGTCTGACGCGGATTCTTCACACCATGCCCACACACAAAGCGCTTACTGAAGCCTTCATTCCCGAACTGCCGAACTATTACCGCGGCAAGGTCCGGGAGAATTATGATCTGGCGGATGGACGGCGCATCATTATCGCCACGGACCGCATCAGCGCGTTTGACCGGATTCTTGCCTGCATTCCGCTGAAAGGCGAAGTGCTGACGCAGACCGCGCGTTACCAGTTCGAGCAGACCAAGGATATCTGTCCCAACCATGTGCTCGATTATCCCGACCCGAATGTCGTGGTTGCCCGTCGCCTCGATATCCTGCCGGTCGAAATCATCGTGCGCGGCTATCTCGCCGGAACCACCGGCACGTCGATCCTGACGCTCTACAAGGCCGGCAAGCGGGAGATGTATGGCACGACCTTCCCCAACGGCCTGCAGGACAACGAAAAGCTTCCCGCACCGATCATCACGCCGACATCCAAGGCGTTCGATGGCGGCCACGACGAACCGCTGACCGCCCGGGAAATACTCGACCAGAAGCTGCTGACGCAGGAGCAGTGGGATACGATTTCCGCCTATGCGTTCAAGCTTTTCGCGCGCGGACAGGAAATCGCCGCCAGCCGCGGCCTCATCCTGGCCGATACCAAGTACGAATTCGGCACGGATGCGGATGGCAACATCGTGCTGGCCGATGAAATCCACACATCGGATTCCAGCCGCTACTGGTTTGCCGACAGCTATGCGCCGGGCAAGCGCCCGGTCAGTTTCGACAAGGATTTCATCCGCACCTGGGTGGTCGAGCGCTGCGATCCGTATAAGGACGATATCCCCGAGATTCCGCAGGATATGATCGACGCGACGACCAAGGTCTATATCCAGGCCTATGAAACGATTACCGGTGCAACATTCACGCCAGGCGATCCCGCCGTCGATCCGCTGGAGCGCATCAGGAACAATCTGGCGAAGTACTTCTAAGCCGATAAAAAGATTGAACTTTGCTTATCGGCAGGGCTACTCTTCTCTCGTGCATCAGCCCGAAGGAGGATCGGCGCCATGAATCTCGTAGACATGTTCCTGAAGGGACAGGGTGGGCAGGCCGTGGAGGCATTGTCCCGCCAGTTTCAGCTCTCACAACAACAGACAATCGCCGCCATCGAGGCATTGATGCCCGCCTTTTCGCAGGGCTTGCAGCGCAATACCGCCGATCCGATGGGTGTCGGCGCCTTCATCCAGTCGCTGTCGTCGGGCCAGCACGTCAATTATTTTGATAATCCGCAGGCGGCCTTCAATCCGGCAGGCATTGCCGACGGCAATGCCATTTTGAACAATCTGTTCGGCTCGAAGGAATTATCACGTGCCGTCGCCGATCATGCCGCGCGAATGACCGGGATCGCTGTCAGCACGCTGCAGCAGATGCTGCCCGTGCTCGCATCGATGACGATGGGCGGGCTCTACAAGCAGTCGACGGGCCAGTTTGCGGCGGCCGGGCTCGGCGGCGGCAATGTCATTGGCGATTTCATCGAGCAGATGATGCGGCAAAGCGGTGGCATCGGCGGCCAGACCGCCCCGAACCAGCCGGGCGCCGCCAACCCATGGGGCCAGATTCTGGAAAGCATGCTCGGCGGCGGCGCTGCCGGAGCGCCGCAGCAGCCGCAGGGCCAGGCCAATCCGTGGGGTAACAATCCGCTTGGCCAAATCCTCGAACAGATGACGCGCGGCGGGTTTCCCGGCGCAACGCCGCAAGGGCAGCAGCCGACAGGAAACGCGCAGAACCCGTTCGGCGACAATCCCCTCGGCAAAATCTTCGGCGATATGCTCGGCGGCGGCGCGCAACAGCGCACGGCACCGGAGCCTCAGCCCCGGCAGCCGGACCAGCCGCCCGCTGCCAACAATCCGTTCAAGGATGTCCTCGACCAGATGTTCGAAACGGGCCGGAAAACCAACGAGCAGTATCAGAAGGGTGTGGAATCCATTTTCGACCAGTATCTGCGCGGCATGGATCGCAACAAATAGTCGGCCCCATAAAGAAAAAGCCCGGCCAGAAGGCCGGGCAGTGGGCAGGCGGGGCACCGGGAGGGGATTCCGGTGTGAATGGGACGCCTGCTAAACCGTCAAAATCGATGCTCAGCTGATCGAGCGTGCTGCGCGCAAACGGGCCCGTACATCGGCCAATGCGCCCAGTTTTTCGCTCGGATCTTCAAGCAGCGACGTGCCAAGGGCCGAATGCAGATCACCGCGCGTGACACCGATGTCATGCAGCATTTGATCGTTCCACTCACCGAGGCTCAAAATCGTTTTGCGATTGCGGCGGGCGACGATCATTCGGGTGACAAAGCCAAAGGCCTGAGCCAGCGCGAAAGTGATCGCGGGCACCAATCCATTTACTTCAGTCGTTCTCGTTGTCGTCGTCATCGCCCTACTCCTTTTTTGAATGGCGCTGATCAAGAAGGGTTGAATCGCGTGGAAACCATTTTCTACGCATTACGCCCGGTATCGTTTCAACACAGGCGTCTCCTGAACATCCGTAGAATGATCCACAAAAATTGATTATTCAAACGAATGTTTTTCATGTAAACGTTCAATAATAATGATGGATTGAACCGTCCGGGAGCAAAGCCATGAGTGCGCCTCTTGATCTTGACCAATTGCAGACATTTATCGCCATTGCCGACAGCGGCAGCTTCACCAGAGCTGCCGATGCGGTCAACAAGACTCAGTCAGCGGTCTCCATGCAGATGCGCCGGCTGGAAGAGCGGGTTTCCAAGGCACTGTTTGAGCGCGATGGCCGCACCAACAAGCTGACCGAAGACGGCGAACGTCTGCTGGCCTATGCACGGCGCATGATGCAGCTCAACGGTGAAACCATCGCCGCCTTTGACGACACGCAGCTGCAGGGCCATATCCGCATCGGCACGCCCGACGATTATGCCGACCGCTTCCTGCCGGAAATCATGGCGCGCTTTTCCCGGTCCAACCCGCGTGTCGAACTTTCGGTGGTGTGCGAACCCACGGTCAATCTCGACGAGATGATCCGCAAGGGGCAGCTTGATCTGGCGCTGGTCACCCAGTGCGACGACATGCGCCGTTCGGAAGTGGTGCGAAGCGAGCAGTTGCTCTGGGTCACCTCGGCGCACCATACGGTGCATGAGGAGAAGGTGCTGCCGCTTGCCGTTGGCCGACCCACCTGCATCTGGCGCGCCGCGGCAATCGACGTGCTCGACACCATGCATCACGACTATCGCATCCTGTTCACCAGCTGGTCGGCGACGGTCCTGGCAGCAGCGGTGCTTGCCGGCCTTGCCGTCTCGATCCTGCCGGAATGCGCCCTGCGCCCCGGCATGCGTGTGCTCACCGAAGCCGACGGCTTTGGCCGCCTGCCTGAGTTCGGCATCGGCATCATGCGCGGCCACACCAAGCCCTCCGCCATCGTGGATGCGCTGGCGCAGCATATCGTCGAAAGCCTCGATAACCTGTCGATGCCAACCCCGGTCAGCATGGCGCCGGCGGCCGCGCCAAACCAGGTCAACCAGCGCCTGCGGCAGGTGCGCTCTACAGAGCTGGTTCCGGGCTGGTAGCAGGCAGGGCTGCTTACAGCCCGCCCTGCCATGCCTTGATGGCATCGAGCGGATAGACCAGCATCACGATATTAAGTGTGAGATTGTCACGAATGACATATCCCGCCAGCAATTCGAAGACGATGGCGATGATGATCGTCAGCCAGAGCGGCGCGCGGGAGGCAAAGAAAAAGCCGATCACCATGAACAGGATATCGCACACCGAGTTCAGCACGCTGTCCCCGGTATAACCAAGCGCAATGGTCGCCTCACGGTAGCGGTTGATGACCATGTCGGTGTTCTCGAAAATCTCCCACGCTGCTTCCACCACAATGGCAAGGAGCAGGCGGAAGCCCACCGGCTTGCTGCGCCCAACCAGCCACAAAAGGCCGTAGAACAGAAAGCCGTGGATGATGTGCGACAGGGAATACCAGTCGGAAATGTGCTGGGAATTGTCGGACGAATTGACTTCGCCCACCCAGAGCTTGACCGTTCCGCAGGTGCAGATGGGATTGCGGCCCATCCACAGCAGGATGATGGCGGTCAGAGCGATCATCGCGGCGCCGATCATCAGATAATGGCGCAGACTGAGACGTTGCGTCATGAGCATTCCCCTTTTCATCCCCCGGCCCTGCAACACAGGCCTCCAAGACTTGACGCCATTCATCACCCCGTTAGGAATAGGGAATGACCGAAAAGTCCGAATCGACGTCCAACGTTGCCGAATATTCCGTATCTGAAATCTCGGGAGCGCTAAAGCGCACTGTTGAGGACACGTTCGGCCATGTGCGCGTGCGCGGCGAAATTTCCGGTTATCGCGGCCCCCATTCGTCGGGCCATGCCTATTTTTCCCTGAAGGACGACAAGGCCCGTATCGAGGCCGTCGTCTGGCGCGGCAGCATGAGCCGGCTGAAATTCCAGCCTGAAGAGGGCATGGAAGTCATCGCGACGGGCAAGCTGACCACCTATCCCGGCTCGTCGAAATATCAGATCGTCATCGAGCAGATGGAACCGGCCGGTGCCGGGGCTTTGATGGCGCTTCTGGAGGAACGCAAGCGCAAGCTCGGCGCCGAAGGCCTGTTCGATCCGGCCGCCAAGCAATTGCTGCCCTTCATGCCGCGCGTCATCGGTGTGGTCACCTCGCCGACCGGCGCGGTTATCCGCGATATCATTCACCGCATTACCGACCGCTTTCCGCTGCATGTGCTGGTCTGGCCGGTGCGCGTGCAGGGCGAAACCTCCGGCGCGGAAGTGGCCGCCGCCGTCAATGGCTTCAACACCCTGCAGCCGGGCGGCGCCTTGCCCCGGCCCGATGTTCTCATCGTGGCACGTGGCGGCGGTAGCCTGGAAGATCTCTGGGGGTTCAATGACGAAATCGTCGTGCGCGCCGTTGCGGCCTCCGATATTCCTGTCATTTCAGCCGTCGGGCACGAAACGGATTGGACGCTGATCGATCTTGCCGCCGACGTCCGTGCTCCAACACCGACCGGCGCGGCTGAGATGGCCGTACCCGTGCGGGCTGACCTGCAGGCGAGCGTTGCCACCTATGGCGCGCGGCTGGCGGCGGGCATGTCGCGTTACCTTGACAATCGCCGTCAGGCCCAGCGCGCCCTGTCGCGCGCCCTGCCCTCCGCCGACCAGCTGCTTGCCCTGCCCCGGCGGCATTTCGACGAAACCGCCGCCCGACTCGGCCGCGCCCTGCAGGCGAACACCCAGAAAAAGCGTGCGCATTTCGATGGTCGCGCCCGGCAATTGTCGCCGCGGGTGCTGCAGCAGCGGTTCCGCGAAAAGCAGCGGGAAGTGACTGTTTTCGGCGACCGCCTGCCGCGCAGCCTGAGCGTCTTCCTGCGTGACCGGCGCGCTGTCTTTGCCCGTCATACCCAGCGTCTGTCGCCTGAACCGATTGCCCGCCTTGCCGTGCGGGGCCGCCAATCGCTTACCCAGCTGGAACGGCGGCAGGATCAGGCCATCGGCATCACGCTTGATCGGGCCAGGCGACGCGGCAGCGAACTCGAACGGCTGATGAAGACCCTTTCGCACGAGAGCGTACTCGAGCGCGGTTTTGCCATCGTGCTCGACACGGCGGGCGCACCTGTAAAACGCGCCGCTGCCATTGCCAGCGGCGATCACCTGACGCTGCGCTTCCAGGATGGCGAGGTTCAAGCCGTGGCCGGGGAAGGTGAAGCCAATCCGGTGCGGCCAAAGCCGGAACGCCCGGCTCCGGCAAAGAAGCCTGCCGCGCCCGGCACGGACCAAGGCTCGCTTTTTTAATTTACTCCCGTGTCCATTCCGGACTGTTGAGCTCGATCAATGAGCGCGACCAATCCTCGATGAAGCGCTGTCTCTGCGCCCAATCCTGCACTGCCAGCAACCCCGGCCCGATGCGGATGGGTTGCGCGATTCCCGATTCCTTCAGGTTCTGCGGCCCGTCGACATCCGGCGGCAGGCCGCCCGTTTCGGAAAAATAGAACGCATTGCTCCGCGCAATCGACTGGCCGCGCTCCGACAGGAGATAATCCAGAAACTGCGCGCCGAGGTCGCTGCGCTCTGCGGATTTGGGAATGAGCGCTCCGCGGCTGAGCACCAGCGTATAGTCCCGCGGCACGACAACCCTGAGGTCGGGATGCCTTCGCGCCGCGTCATAGGCATAGGAACCCAGCATGTTGTAGCCGATATAGAGGCGGCCGCTCGCCACCTCCTCGAGAATTTCGCCGGTGCAGCATCGCGCCACCGCTGAAGCGCGTGCCATGCTTTCCAGCAAGCGGCCAAAGACGGTGTTCGTCTGCCGGGCGTCGTTGAAGGCCAGCAAATAGCCGATGCCCGAGAGGCGGATATCATAGGTGCCGACATGGCCGCGATAGTAATCGAGACGTTCGCGCAGGAGGTCGGCGAGTTCCACATGGGTGCGCGGCACCTCGGCCGGCGGCACCTTGCGGGTGTTGTAGACGAAGACGGCCGGTTCATAGGTGAAACCAAAAACCTCGTCGCGCCAGTTGGCCCAATCCGCCACACGCAGCGTTTCCGGCGATGTGTGGGACGCGGCACAGCCATCATTGGCCAGTTTCAGCAACTGATCCACTGACGACGACAGGAGCAGGTCTCCGAGCGGCTCGTCCTTGCGGCAGGCCTCACTGGCCAGCGCATGCAGTTCATTGGTGAGATACTCGATGTAATCAATCGATATGCCCGGCGCGGTGCGCTGAAAATCGTCAATCAGCGGCTTCATGGCGGCCAGATCGGTGGTCGAATAGATCGTCAGCTTGCCGGTTTCCGTCTGCAGCGCCGGAAATCGCGTATGATTGTCGGTTGCAGCCAGAACCTGCGATGTCAGGGCTAGGATCGTGGCAATCAGGGCGGCCGTGAAACGTTTCATCATTTCGCGGGCCCCTTGTGCAACGGCAATGTCAGGATAACCGTGAAGCTCTTCTCGTCCCGTGCGCGAAAACCCAGCGTGCCGCCATGGGCATTGACGACTTCCTGGGCAATGGCGAAGCCGAGGCCGGAACTGCCTTCGTGCGATTTCGATGTCGCGAAACGCTGGGTGGCTTTTTCCCAGCCCTCCGGCGGAATGCCGGGGCCGTCATCCTCGACCTCGACATAGGCGTCGAGCGCATCGGAGCGCACCCGCACCTCAAGCCGCTGATCCGTTCCGTGCCGCAGGGCATTGTCGATGACATTGACGATAGCCTCGCGCAGGCTGACCGCATCGCCGAGGACAAAGGGGCGGTCATCGGGCGCTTCGAACGAGATGACGATATCGGGGTCCACGGTGATGGGAATGGCGGCGCGGTAGGCACGGCGGGCCACATCGACGAGGCTGATCGGCTCGAGCTGGATGGAGTCGGCGCGGTGGATGACCATGGCGTGGCTGAGCAACTGGTTGGTCAGACGCGCCAGCTCGCCGGTGCGCTGCTGCACCCGCTCGAAATGCTGCCGTCCGGTCTTGTCCAGCTTGTCGTGTCCGAGAAGGTCGATCTGCGCGGACAGGGCCGTCAGCGGTGTCCGGATCTGATGGGCAGCATCGGCGATGAACCGCTGCAGCAGGTCGACACGTTCATTCAGGCGGCCCATGAAATGATTGATGGAACTGACAAACGGATCGAGTTCGCGCGGAACGCCGACCGAGACGGGCGTCAGGTCATGCGGGTCACGGCGGCGCACAGCCGCCCCCAATCGCTCCACGGGCTGCAAGGCATAGCGGATGGCCAGCATGGCACCGGCAAAGGCGAGAAAGCTCATGACGACGACAAGGATGGTGGCACGCAGCGTCAGTTCCCGCGTCAGGGCGGAGCGCGCCTCATTGGTCTGCGCCACGACGACATAGGCATGCCCCGTCACCGACGGGTCCGCCAGCACGCGGGTGGCGCGGGCAATGCGCACCGCCTCGCCCTTGTAGATGCCTTCGCTGATGCTGACGGCGTCGCGCGCGCCATCCGGTGGCGCCGGGTTTTGCAGATCGTCATATCCGGTCACGGTCTTGCCGTTGGTATCGATGACGCGGTAGAAAATCCGGTCGCGTTCGGCCAGTCCCAGCAATTCGAATGCCGATGTGGGCAAACGGGCGCTGAGCGCGCCTCTTTCAACGGAAAGACTCTCGGCCATTTGCAGGGCAGCGCCGACAAGCAGCCGGTCATAGGCCTTGTCGGCCGCTGTTTCCGCGTAATACCAGGCCGCGCTGACAAGAATCGCCGCACCGATACCCAGAACCAGCGAAATACGCCGGGCCAGACGGGCAAAGAGGGACGGCTCATGCTGCATCGCCGGCCACCAGTTGATAGCCGAGCCCGCGCACCGTCACGATGCGCGCCTGCGCGCCTTCCAGTTTCTTGCGCAACCGGCCGACATAGAGCTCGATGGCATTGGCATTGGCGGCCTCGTCGAACCCGAAGATCTGGTCGAGCAGTTCGTCCTTGCTGAAAACACGGCCGGGCCGCGCCGCCATGACTTCAAGCAATGTCAGTTCGCGCCGCTTCAACTGGACTTCGCGCTTGCCGACATGGACGGACCGTGCGCCGCGGTCGATGGCGATATCGCCGCATTTGATCAGATTGGTTGCCTCGCCGCCGGTGCGCCGCCGGATCAGCACGCGGGCGCGCGCTTCAAGCTCGCGAAAATCGAAGGGCTTGACGAGATAATCATCCGCCCCCAGATCGAGGGCGCCGACGCGGTCCTCGATCTCGGAACGCGCCGTCAGCACGAGGACGGGAACGGCATTGCCGGATCTGCGCAGGCGCTTGAGAATCTCAAAGCCGTCCATGCCCGGCAGCATGACATCGAGGATGATCAGCGAATATTCAGTGAAATCGATGATTTCCGCTGCGGCACGGCCGTCGGTTTCCCAATCGACAGCATGGCCGATCGCCTCGAAACGCTTGGCGATAGCCTCCCCCACATCATGCGTATCCTCAACCAGCAATATGCGCATGGTTTTCATTGGCATGAACGCCCGCCGGGATCAATTGACGATGAATGCTTTTACCATGCAGGGATTGAATGCAGCGGGCGGCGAGACCGGCTTGAGAACAGGCGCAGCTGCCGGTTCACGGCATCAGCCGCAGCGCACAAAGACGCCGCACCGCAGTCACGGCTGGTTTCATTCGGCTTTGTATTTTAGGGAGCTTTGGGAAGAAGTGGTACGGACGGGTGGATTCGAACCACCGACCTCAGGAGCCACAATCCTGCGCTCTAACCAACTGAGCTACGACCGCGCACCGTCTTCTTTTCGACAGGGGTCACATACGTAAGATTGATGCTTTTGGCAAGCACCCGATGCAACAGAAAGGTAAAAACCAACAAAAAAGAAAAGGCCGGGGGAGGAACCGGCCTTTTCCATTAATGCAAGACCCATACGGGAGGAACTATCGGGTCTTGCTTGTCCAGCGGCTGGGAGGAGGAGTGCCGCCGGAGTATTTTTTCATCAAAGGCCTTTAAATCAGGCGACCTTGACGTCCTTGATTGCCTTCTCGACAGCCGACTTGACCGGAGCGGAGATTTCTTCAACAGCCTTGGTTGCAACTGTCTGGAATTCCTTGGCCTGGTCGGTCAGGGCTTCAGCCTGCTTGCGAACGAATGCGCTCTGCAGTTCGATGACTTCGCCGAAAGACTTAACACCGATCAGGGCTTCGATATGAGCGAAGCTGGCTTCGGTGTTGGCGCGCAGCGCAGCCAGAGCCTTGAGGGAGAGAGCAGCAGTGTTCGACTGTGCAGTTTCAAAGGTGCTTTCGAGTGTCTTCTGGGCAGCTTCGGCCTGATCCTTGATCTTGGCATAGGCTTCCTTGGACTGGGCAACGCCCTTCTCGGTGAATTCGCGAACCTGATCGGTTACAGCGGTCGCATCAAAGGCAGGGATCGAGAACGCATCAGCAGTCTGTTTGGTGGTCTTGCTCATAATATGTTCCTTCCATGTGCAGCCGGTCTATGCGACTGCTTGTGAATTCATGACACGTGTATAACCCAATTTATTGTGCATTGCAACATTTCTTTCGCACCGCACAATCAAACGTCTGATTTTTCATCCAAATATTTTTGTGGAGCGTCTTCCAAGTTAACTAAACCAAGAGAAAGACGTGTGACGTAAGGGACTGTGAGTGGACGATTGATCGCCAGACGATTATTAACAGAGTATTAAGACAATCCGCAGACAGCGGATGCTTTATTGTGGAGTGCACCGGTCAAACGATGACGTCTGGAACTTACCCATTCATCGATATTGCCGTTCTGGATGAAATTCGCGAGCATTTTGCCAATGGCGATGCGCTTGTGGTCATTTCGCCGGATCTGGAGAATGTCATCTGGGCGAATGGCCAGGGTGCAAACGCGCTTGGCTATGCGACCATCGACGATATTCTCGATGCCGGCTCCGTGCTCAATGTACAGGCAAGACGCCAGCTCATGGCGCTCGACGGTTTCCCTGCCATCGGCCATGGCCGCACGGTGTCATTGCGCGTGGCCTTCGGCTTGGCCAGCCGCATCCTGACATTCCAGGCAAGCGACCTGACCCTGCCGCGCGGCGAAGCCGCCATCCTGCTGTCCATCGCCAATACGGCTCGACTGACATCCGAAGCGGAGATCGCCGCGCTGGCCATCAAGGGCTTTGGAGACAGCACCACCCATGCGGCCATGATCGATGCCGCCGGCACGGTCTTGGCAGCCTCCGAGCAGTTCCGCAGCATCGGCTTCAACGACAAGATGCTGGGCGATCTGGTGCGCGAAGTGCGCCTCGAACGCAACCGGCTGGTGAAACGCCCGGTGCAGACAGCCAACGGTTTTGTGCCGGCCGGCATAGCGCGGCTGACCGACAGCCCTGCCCTGCATCTTCTCTTCGCCATCCGCGACGTCCATGCAAGCGCAGAGCAACCGGTAAAAGCCGCGGACAAGCAGCCCGAACCGCCCGCGGCACCGCCCATCACCGTTGTCCATGATGTCCGGGACAGCGGCGTCGAAGCCACGGAACCGCCGCACAGCACCACTGCCGTTGAACCAGCGGGGCAACAGGCGGAAAACGCGGCGCCCGAGGATGAACCTTTTCAGTACAGGCCCTCCGACAACCCTGTCCGTTTTGTCTGGAAGGTGGATGCGGATGCGCATTTCGACGAAATATCTCCCGAATTTGTCGGCGCGGTAGGTCCCAACTCGGCGGCGGTCATCGGAAAATCCTTCCGCGACGTCGCCAACGTCTACGGGCTCGACAGCGGCGGCGAGATTGCTGAACTTCTCGAACGGCGCGACACATGGTCGGGCCGCTCCGTCCTGTGGCCGATTGAAGGCACCGATTTACGCGTGCCCATCGAACTGGCGGCCCTGCCGATCTATTCGCGCGAGCGGGTGTTCATGGGCTTTCGCGGGTTCGGCGTTGCCCGCATGGGTGACGTTACGACCGATCCCGAGGCGATCGGCAAGGCGCTCGCGCCCAAGCCCGTTGCTCCCGTCGATGCATTCAATGGCGAAAAACCCGCCATTGCCATCACACCGGCCGCACCGGTTGAGCCTGCCCGCGACGAAGCCAGGGCTGAAATCATCGAAGGCAATGTCATCCCGTTGAAGACCAACCGTCTTCCGCGCGATGACGGGCGCCTGAACGATGCGGAACGCAATGCCTTCAGGGAAATCGCCGAACGGCTGCGCCGCGAAGTTCTGGCCGACAACCCGAAGGAAGCTGCCCCTGCGGCTGCCGTAACCAACGCCGAAGCGCCATCGGATCAGCCGGCAGTGCCCAATCCGGTCGTGCCGCCGGTTCCCGATGCGGAAGTCGTCGGCCCCGGTTTCACCGTGTCGGCAGACAAAGAGGCAAAGGCAACTGCAGCCGATCCGGCACCGCAGACGGATTTTGCCGAGAATATCCGCACACAAGCCCGGCAAGGCGTCGATACCGCTGTTCTGGCGGCCCTGCCTCTTCCGGTCCTCATCCATCGCCATGGCATTCTTCTCTATGCCAACACGGCCCTGCTCGACGCCACGCTTTATGCAACGCATGCGAGCATCAACGCGGCAGGCGGCCTGAATGCACTTTTCGCCGAGAATCCGGAACAGGCCGACAGCGAGACGGCGGACGGTGTGAACCTGCGTCTGAGCGATGGCACGACCCGGCGCGTCCAGGCGCACCTTCAGGCCGTGCGCTGGGACGAGGACGGCGAACGCGCCCTGCTGCTGGCCCTGTCGCCCGAGGCGCAGCCGCCCGTGGTGCAATCGCCCGAACAGCGGTTCGACGACAGCGAGCGGCAGCTCCTGCAAACCCGCATCGATGAGCTGAATGCGATTCTGGATACCGCGACGGATGGGGTTATCCTGCTTGATTCCGCCGGTGCCATCCGTTCGGTCAATCATTCGGCGGCGGCGCTGTTTGGCTATAATCCGGAAGACGTGGAAGGCAAGGCGTTCTCCCTGCTCTTTGCCATTGAGAGCCAGCGGACGGCCATGGACTATGTCAGCAGCCTGTCGGACAACGGGGTTGCCAGCGTTCTCAATGACGGCCGCGAGGTCATCGGCCGCGAGAGCAAGGGGCGGTTCATCCCGCTGTTCATGACCATCGGCAAGCTCGATGCGTCAAAAGGCTTTTGCGTCGTGTTGCGGGACATCACCCATTGGAAACAGGCCGAGGAAGAGCTGCTCAGCGCCAAGCGCGAGGCAGAGCGCACCTCCAGCCAGAAGAGCGAATTCCTCGCCCGGATCAGCCATGAGATCCGCACGCCGCTCAATGCCATCATCGGTTTTTCCGAGTTGATGGCCGACGAAAAATTCGGCCCTGTCGGCAATGAGCGGTATCGCGACTATCTCCACGATATCAGCCGTTCCGGCAATCACGTTCTGTCGCTGGTCAATGACCTCCTCGACATTTCCAAGATCGAGGCGGGTGCGGTGGAGTTCGACTTCCAGGCGGTTTCGCTGAACGACGCCCTCACCGAGGCCGTGGCGATCATGCAGCCGCAGGCAAACCGCGAGCGGGTGATCATCCGCTCCAGCCTTACCTCGCGCCTGCCCGATATTGTCGCCGATCAGCGGTCGATCACCCAGATTGCCCTCAACCTCCTGTCGAACGCCGTGCGTTTTACCGGACCGGGCGGACAGGTGATCGTTTCGACCAGTTACGAACCCAGCGGCGACGTGCTCCTGCGGGTGCGCGATACCGGTATCGGCATGACGCGGCAGGAAGTCGAACAGGCCCTGCGCCCCTACAAACAGATCACCACGCCCAAACATGCGCGCACCGACGGCACGGGTCTCGGCCTGCCATTAACAAAGGCCATGGCCGAGGCAAACCGCGCAAGCTTCGCCATCGATTCCGCGCCGGGGCGCGGCACGATGGTCGAAATCAGTTTTCCGTCAACCCGCGTCCTCGCCGACTGAAAATTGTAAGACAGCTTCCCATCGCCTCATTCAGTCCGCAATGCGATGGCAAACGCTCTGCAACAAATTGGCGCCTGACGATCTCTGGCCCTTGAATTGCAACGCATCATCGCTAAACCGTAGATGGAGAAGCGTAAAACCTTCCGGCGTGCAGCCGGAAGAACAGCAGACATCGGAATATTCATGTCCTGGTACCGGCCGAGGAACATATTCGCGACAATCATCGCATTGGCTCTCGTCGCCGCGGGACTTCTCGCCGCTATTCCCTATCTCGTCAGCACGGATGTCATCCGTGCCCGGCTCATTCAGGAACTCAGCAACTGGACCGGCTACAGTGTCGAATCGCGGCAGACGCCGCAAATTTCGTTCTTTCCGGTCTTTTCCGCCTCGCTCGCCGACGTGACCATCCGCAATCCCTGGCAGAGTGAAGGCACGCCCTTCATGAAGGCGGAGCGCATCGAAGTCGATCTGTCGCTGCTTTCCGCGCTGATGGGCCGGACCGAATTCACCGAGACAACCATTATCCGGCCGCGTTTTGTCATCGACGAGCCGATCAAAAGCCTGTCGCAGATCGGCGAATCCCTGGCAAAAACCGATGGGCGCATCGGCGACGTCATGCGCGAGGCACGGGCTGCCATCGAGGCCAATCCGGCAAAACCGGATATGAGCAATGTGTCGTCGCAGCCGTTCGGACGTATCCGGCTTGAAGATGCGATGGTAACTTTCAAGCGGCCGCTCAACGGGTCGGAAGAGCAGATTTCCAGCATCAGCGGCGTTTTTGAATGGCCGCAGACCTCGGGCGTCGCCAGCTTCCGCGGCAATGCCATCTGGCATGGCGAGGAAACCGAGATCGACAGCTCCGCCAGCAAGGCGCTGCTGCTGCTGGCCGGCGGCACCAGCCCGCTGCAGGTAAACCTGACATCGACGCCGCTCACCCTTGCTTTCAACGGCTCGGCCAATATTGCCAAGAACCAGTTCTTTCAGGGCACCCTGTCGCTGACCTCCCCGTCCCTGCGCCGAACGCTGGAATGGTCGAAGACCCCATCCATTCCCGGCGCGCCGATTGGCAGCTTCGCCCTCGACGCCACGGTTTCCGGCTCCGCCAACCGCATGAAGCTCGACGGTTTGACGGCAACCCTGAACAACAATCCGGCAAAGGGCGGCATTGAAATCGTCCTGAACGATGGAACGCCAAGCATCACCGGCACGCTCGCCTTCGAGACGCTTGACCTCCGCTCCGTGCTGTCAGGCTTCATGCCGCTGCCCGACGGATCGGCCAACGCCAATGCGGTTATCGATACCCGCTTCCTCAAGCAGGCCAATGTGGACCTGCGCGTCTCCACCCAGAAGGCCACGGCGGGCTCGGTCAATCTGACGAACGTTGCCGCAACCGCGCAGGTTCGCAACGGCCGGGCCATTTTCGACATCGGCGAGGCCGCAGCCTTCAATGGCTCCATTGCCGCAAGTTTCCAGCTGGCCGAAGAAGGCGATGGCGGCGCCACGGGTGAACTGCGTCTCAACGGCACGGATGTGAACAGCGCGGCCATCGCTCCGCTGCTGGGGCTTGGCAACCGGTTCGAGCTCGGCAAAGGCACGATATCCCTTCTTCTCAAGGGACCGATCTCCCGGTGGTCGTCAGCCATGGAGAACGCCAAGGGCACCCTCAGCATGCGCTTCGGCACGGGGCAGATCAAAAGCATCGATTTCAACAATCTGCTCAACCGGGCCAAAACGGACCGGTTTTTCAGCCTGAACGAGAAAACCGACGCCTGGCTGGCATTCGACCGGATGGAGATCAAGGCCAATATCATGGACGGCGTGGCGGCCCTCGAGACCGCGCAAGTCCAGATGAAATCCGGCGTGCTGAGCTTTGCCGGCATTGTCACCCTTATCGGCAAAAGCCTGGCCTTGACGGGAGACTATGCGGTGCCTGTTCCTGCTGCTGCGGCACCGGTACCCGCACCGGCGCCAGCGGCAACAGCAGCCCCTGCTGCAGCGCCCGCTGACGCGACGGCGCAAGCCGCACCCGCCGAGCAGAAGCCTGCGCCAGTATTCAATCACACGCGCTTCTTTATCGGCGGTTCCTGGGACAATCCGTTTATCTCGCCGATCATCGCACCGGCGAATTAGTGCATCGAGAGGTTAGTGACGGGCAGCGGCCTGCTCGTCACGCGCCTTCTGCACCTCGCGGCGCTTATTGGCAATCGACGCGATCACCACCCCCACCGCGACGACGGCAATCAGGATGGTACAGGCGGCATTGATCTCCGGCGTCACCCCGAGACGCACCTGCGAGTAAATGCGCATGGGCAGGGTGGTGGCACCGGGACCCGAAGTGAAGCTTGAAATCACGAGATCATCGAGCGACAGCGTGAAGGCGAGCATCCAGCCGGATACCACCGCCGGCATGATCACCGGCAGGGTAACCTTGAAGAAGGTGGTGACCGGCGTCGCCCCGAGATCCATGGCCGCCTCTTCGAGCGAACGGTCGAACGTGACCAGGCGCGACTGCACCACGACGGCCACGAAACACATGGTGAATGTGATATGGGCGAGCGTGACGGTCCAGATACCCCGGTCAAAGCCAATGGCGACGAACAGCAGGAGCAGCGACAGGCCGGTGATGACTTCGGGCATGACCAGCGGCGCATAGATCATCGCTGAAAACAGCATCCGCCCGCGGAAACGGGTATAGCGGGTGAGCGCGAGGGCACCGAGTGTTCCCAGGATCGTCGCGAAGGTCGCCGAGATCAACCCGACGCGGATGGTCACCCACGCCGCATCGATAAAGCTCTTGTTGTTGAACAGCGACACATACCATTTGGTCGAGAAGCCGGCCCAGACGGTGACGAGGCGGGATTCATTGAACGAGAAGACAACCAGCAGCACGATCGGCAGGTACAGGAACGCGAAACCGATGACCAGCGAAACGATATTGAAGCGGGACCAGGTGGTGTTCATGTCACTTCTCGCTTTCCTGGGCTTTGGCTTCCGACCGCTGGAACAGCACGATGGGCACGACGAGCAGCGCCAGCAGAACCACGGCGACCGCGGAAGACAGCGGCCAGTCACGGTTGGCGGAGAACTCGTTCCACAAGGTTTTGCCGATCATCAATGTCTCCGACCCGCCGAGAAGATCGGGAATAACGAATTCGCCGACGGCCGGAATGAAGACAAGGAAACATCCGGCGACAACGCCGGGCAGCGACAGCGGGAACGTGATCTTCCAGAAGGCGGTGATGGGCGGGCAGCCAAGATCTTCCGCCGCCTCAACCAGGGAATAATCCATCTTTTCCAGCGTCGAATAGATCGGAAGCACCAGGAACGGCAGATACGAATAGACAATGCCGATCAGCACCGCGGTATTGGTGTTGAGAATGTTCAGGGGCGTGTGGATGACATTGGCCCATAGGAGAAACTGGTTGAGCAGCCCCTCGGGCTTGAGAATACCGATCCACGCATAGACGCGGATAAGGAAGCTTGTCCAGAAGGGCAGGATCACCAGCATCAGCAGGGTTGACCGGACAGTGGCGGGCGCGCGCGCCATGCCGTAGGCGATGGGATAGCCCACCAGCAGCGTCAGGAATGTCGAAATGGCGGCAATGATCACGCTGGACAGATAGGCTTTGACATAGAGCGGGTCGCTGCCGAGGAAGGTATAGTTGTCCCAGGAGAACTGCGACACGCTGTTGATCAGCCCCTGCCAGCCCGCCCAGACATCAATCGTCGGCGTATAGGGTGGTATCGCCATCGTCACTTGCGAGAGTGAAATCTTGAAGACGATGATGAACGGGATGAGGAAGAAAATCAGCATCCACAGATAGGGAACGCTGATGACGAGGCGGCTGACGACGGACGCGATCAATTTTTGCATGGCAGCCCCCTAAGCCGTCAACAGGATGCCGGCGTCGGTATCGAAATTGACCCAGACCTTGTCGTCATAGCCAAGCGGGTCTTCGACCGTGCGCACCGCATTCAAACTGGCAGCCTTGATGATCCGGCCACTTTCAAGCCGGACGTGGAAAACCGTCATGTCGCCGAAATAGGCGATATCGTAGAGTTCGCCATGCGCCGCGTTGACGGCAGTGTTTGCCGGTTCCTTGCGGCTGAGGCGGATCTTCTCCGGGCGGATGGCAAACCCGACGGACTGGCCGGTGGAACAGTCGCGCGTTGCATCCGTGCGAATGGTGATCCTGTCGGCCGGGACATCGATGTCGACCTTGCCGGGCATCACTGTCGAGGCCGTACCTTCGAACATGTTCACATTGCCGATGAAATCCGCCACAAACTTGGAATTCGGGGCTTCGTAGACTTCCGCGGGCGTTGCCACCTGCTTGACTTTACCCTTGTCCATGACGGCGATGCGATCGGCCATGGTCATGGCCTCCTCCTGGTCGTGCGTCACGACGACGAAGGTCAGGCCAAGCTTCATCTGCAGGTCCATCAGCTCGAACTGCGTTTCTTCACGCAGCTTCTTGTCGAGTGCCCCCAACGGTTCATCCAAAAGCAGGACCTTTGGCCGTTTGGCAACGCAGCGGGCAAGCGCCACGCGCTGACGCTGGCCGCCGGACAGCTGATGCGGTTTGCGCTTGGCGAACTGCTCGAGCTTGACCAGCTTGAGCATTTCCGCAACACGCGCGTCGATTTCATTCTTCGGCATGCCATCCTGCTTCAGACCGAAAGCGATGTTGCCCTCGACCGTCATGTGCGGGAACAGGGCATAGGACTGGAACATCATATTGACCGGCCGCTTGTAGGGCGGGATGCCGCGCATATCCTGACCGTCCAGCAGGATACGGCCCGAGGTCGGTTCTTCAAATCCGGCCAGCATGCGCAGGAGCGTGGACTTGCCGCAGCCGGATGCGCCGAGAAGGGCAAAGAATTCACGATTGTAGATCGTCAGGGACAAGTCATCGACAGCGGTAAAGTCACCAAACTTTTTGGTTACATTCTCGAAGGAAATATAGGGTTTTGCTTCAGGATCATTCCAAGGTGCGAATTTACGGCGAAAGCTTCCCAGTGATTTCATGATTGCCCCGGCATTTTGGTCTTGACGTTAAAAACCCCGGCATTTTCTGCCGGGGTTTTCTCGAGATTTACTGGCCTGTTACCACTTTGGTCCAGAGCCGCGTGACGGTTCGCTGCGTTTTCGTGTCATAAGGCGTCACGGTAAAGAGCTTGGCCAATGTGGCCGCATCCGGATAGACCGACGGATTTTCCAGAATGGCCTTGTCGATGAATTCCTGCGAGGCCTTGTTGCCATTGGCATAGGACACGAAGTTCGAGGCTTTCGCCGCAACTTCCGGACGCATGATGTAATTGATGAACTCGTGCGCTTCGGCCACATGCGGTGCATCGGCAGGGATGGCCATCACGTCAAACCACATCTGCGCACCCTGCGACGGAATGGCGTAGTCCAGCTTCACACCGGCATTGGCCTTTTCCGCACGCGACTTGGCCTGCAGGATATCGCCGGAATAGCCGAGTGCCAGACAGATATCGCCGGCAGCGAGTGCATTGATATATTCCGACGAATGGAACTTGCGGATCGACGGGCGAACCGCTGTCAACAGGTCCGCGCCCTTGGCGAGATCGTCGGGATTCTTGCTGTCCGGATCGAGGCCGAGATAGGCCAGCGTGGACGGCAGGACATCCGAGGCAGAATCAAGCACATGGACACCGCAATCCTTGAACTTGGCCGCCATTTCCGGTTTGAACAGGATATCCCAGTTCGGACGCGCATCCGTTCCGAGAATTTCCTTCATCTTGTCGACATTGTAGCCAAGGCCCGTGGTGCCCCACATGTAGTCGACGGCGTACTGATTGCCCGGATCATATTTTTCGATGCGCTGGTTGATCACATCCCACATGTTCTTCAGGTTCGGCAGCTTCGACTTGTCGAGCTTCTGGAACACACCGGCGGCAATCTGGCGCTGCAGGAAGGATGCGGTCGGAACGACAACGTCGTAACCGGTTCCGCCTGCCAGCAGCTTGGTTTCGAGGATTTCATTGGAGTCGAAGGTATCATAGACAACCTTGATGCCCGTTTCCTTGGTGAAGTCAGCCAGGATGCTGTCATCAATATAATCGGACCAGTTGTAGACATTGACAACGCGTTCCTGCGCGCCGGCTGCCGTGGCAAGCCCAAGGGCGAAAGTGGCCGTTAAAAGGATGGATTTGATACCCATAAAATGCCTCCATGCTGCTGGCACCTGATCTTTCAGCCGTGCCAGGGGTTCCCAAATTTCCCCTACCTTTTTAGATTGCGATCACTTCGTCAACAGGGTTGCAGCAACTCCCTCATCTAAAGTTGCTGATCAACGCAATTTTGATCGCCGCATTTTGGCGCACGGCGTCAGGCTGGTGGCTTTCGTGTCGAAGCCGCACGCTGGCGCCGGTATTCCCAGCCCAGATGAAAGAGCAACGCACAAAGGATGATACCGCCGCCGATGATGGTGCGCTGCGTCGGGACTTCATTGTGCAAAAGCCAGACCCAGACGGGCCCAAGCACAGGCTCGAGCGTTCCGATCAATGCGGCGAGCGCCGAGGGGATAAGACGGGCGCCACTGACGAAAAGAGCAAGGCCAAGACCGAGATTGACAGCCCCAAGAGCAAACAGGAAACCGAAATCCCGCGCGCTCGCCGAGAATGATCCGCTCATCACCGAGGCCGCACAGGCGGCCATCACCACGCCGAGAAAAACCGCGGGCGTCATGCGCAGATGCGCCTTGCGCCGCGTGATCACCGTGGCGGACGCAAAGGCGATGGCAATCAGCAAGGCGAGAAGGTCGCCGATGGGGGAAACTGCGCCATCCAGCGAATCGGAAACCATGATGGCAACGCCGGCAATCACCACGGCAATGGCACCCCAGGTTGCAAGGCTGACCCTTTCGCGAAAGAGCACCCAGGAAATCAGCGCTGCCAGCAGCGGCACCGCCGCCTGGAGCAGCAGGACATTAGCGACCGTCGTGTAGGACAGGGCAACGATGAAGCAGGACGACGCGATGGCAAAACAGATGCCGACGCCCACCCCGGCCAGCCCCATGTTGCGGAACAGCCGCAACGTTCCGTGCGGACCATCGCGGACCAGCATGAAACACAAAAGAAAAAGCCCGGCGAATACCGACCGCCAGAACACCACGGTCCAGTTATCCGTCGTATCGAGAAAGCGGGTCAGAGCACCGCCCGTGCTCCAGGCGATTGCCGAGCCCGCAACCAGCAGGCAGCCGACCGCGGTCTCCGACGCGCTCTTTGCGGGATCGGGCGCAGCAACCGGCGGCAGCGGGACGGACGAAACACTCATGCGGGTACAATGCCAAATTTCAAATCTGCGGTGAGTTTGGGAAACGACTGGCGATTGTCGCTTTCTGCATCGTTTTCGCCCGCAAATCCAGCGGCATCATTGAAAATCGAAAGCACTCAGGCCCGTCACCATCTCATCCAGCCCCAGCGGACGGGTGACCGGCGGCTCGGCACGCGAAAGACAGGCGGACCGCTCGCAGAGACGGCAGGCCGGACCGACCGGCGTCGCACCGATATTCCTGCCGCCGAGCGCAGCGCCATAAACCGTTTCATCGGCGAAACCGATATCGCAGCCGAGCAGGATCGCCGTGCGCCGCGGGCGTTCATTGAAACTGCCTTGCGGCCCCTCAAGCGTGCGGGCAATGGTCATGAATTCAGCGCCACCCGGCATCTCGATGGCTTCCACCAGAATCTGCCCCGGCTGGGCAAAGGCGGCATGCACCGCCAGCTTCGGACACTCGCCGCCGAAGCGCGATTGCGGATAGCCCTGTGCCCCGGCCCGGCGGAAGCGGTTGCCCGCATGATCCACCTCCAGCATGAAGAACGGAATGCCGGCAGCCCCCTGTCTTTGCAGGGTCGTCAACCGATTGGCCGCCTGCTCGAAGGAGACATTGAAACGCGAGCGCAGCACATCGACATCATAGCGGGCGCGCAGGGCAGCGGTCTGGAACGCCTGATACGGCATCATCAGGGCCTGGGCGGCATAGCGGGCAAATTCGAACCGGGCGATGCGGCGCGCTTCGTCGGAGGATAGCTTCAGCTCCTGGATCTCCGCCGCGATGACCACCTGCATGCGGATGAGCACCGCCTCGATGGCCAGTTCACGCAGCTGATCGAATGGCGACAGCCGTTCCGAGATGAACAGGCGCTGCGAATGGCGGTCATAGCGCCGCCGCCAGTTCGGCATGGTCGCGACCGGCAGGACGCGCACCGTGATTCCATGCTCGCTTTTCAGCCATGCCTTCAAGGCGCCTGAGAGATCATCGCCCGGCTTGATCAGATGGATGAAGCTGTCGACCTCCCCTTCTGTGCGGGCAAAATGATTGGGCTTGCGCTCCAGCACTTCCCGCACTTCGCTGAGCGGCAAACGCGTCGCCGACAGCGACGGCACATGCCCTTCCTTTGCCAGCATTCCCGAGAGGTCGGACAGGCGCTCCAGCGATTCCCGATAGGCGCGATAAAGCTTGATGACACCGGCTGCCGCATTGGGTGCGGCATCGCCGATCTCGATCAGCTCCTGGTCGCCGGGCAATTCACCATTGAGCAAAGGATCGGAAAACACTTCTTTCAGTGCCGCCATGGACGAGCCGGTCTCGGCCTGCAGCGTGTCGAGTTCGATCTTGTAGGTCGATGACAGTTTTAACAGCAGCTGCACCGTCAGCGGACGCTGGTTGCGCTCGATGAGATTGAGGTAGGACGGCGAAATGCCCAGCGCTTCGGCCATGGCCGTCTGCGTCAGCCCCTGCTCATTGCGGATGCGCCGGATGCGGGGACCGGCGAAAATCTTGCCTTCAGCCATTTCCACCCCTTATGTCAGCAATATTGACAAAATTTACACAATTTCAGGCAATCAACCAATATTACAAAATTTACAGATTTACAAATCATATTTGTCAAAGCAGAGACATGCTAACTCGATAAATCCGCCAATTACGGCGATATTTATTGGAATTACTGCACCGCAATGTAAATTCAGTCACATGAACGCAGCCATCGAAACTCCCAAACGACCTGTCTGCGATCGCGTCAACAGAAGCTGGAGAAAGATAATGACTGATTTTTACAATCTCGTACCCAATGCTCCGGGAGGTCGGTTCGATGGTATTGAACGTCCCTATACGCCTGACGATGTCAAAAAACTGCGCGGTTCGGTTCAGATCAAATATACTCTTGCTGAAAACGGCGCCAACCGACTGTGGCAACTCATCCACGAAGACGGCTTCGTCAATGCCCTTGGCGCTCTGTCGGGCAACCAGGCGATGCAGATGGTGCGTGCGGGCCTTAAGGCGATTTATCTCTCCGGCTGGCAGGTTGCAGCCGACGCCAATACCGCTTCCGCCATGTATCCTGACCAGTCACTGTACCCTGCAAACGCTGCGCCGGAGCTTGCGAAACGCATAAACAAGACGCTGCAGCGCGCCGACCAGATCGAAACCGCGGAAGGCAAGGGCCTGTCAGTCGATACATGGTTCGCACCGATCGTTGCCGACGCGGAAGCCGGCTTCGGCGGCCCGCTCAATGCCTTCGAGATCATGAAGGCTTTCATCGAGGCCGGTGCAGCGGGTGTGCATTATGAGGACCAGCTGGCATCGGAAAAGAAGTGCGGCCATCTCGGCGGCAAGGTTCTGATCCCGACCGCTGCCCATATCCGCAACCTGAATGCCGCGCGGCTTGCTGCCGACGTCATGGGAACGCCGACCCTGGTCATCGCCCGCACGGATGCGGAAGCCGCAAAGCTTCTGACCTCGGATATTGACGAGCGCGACCGCCCCTTCGTCGATTATGATGCGGGACGGACCACGGAAGGCTTCTATCAGGTCAAGAACGGTCTCGACTCCTGCATCGCCCGGGCGATTGCCTATGCGCCGCATGCGGACCTGATCTGGTGCGAGACGTCGAAGCCGGATCTCGAACAGGCCAAGCGCTTTGCCGAAGGCGTGCGCAAGCAACATCCAGACAAGCTGCTCGCCTACAACTGCTCGCCGTCGTTCAACTGGAAGAAGCATCTGGACGAAGCGACGATTGCCAAGTTCCAGCACGAGCTGGGTGCAATGGGCTACAAGTTCCAGTTCATCACGCTGGCCGGGTTCCATCAGCTCAACTTCGGCATGTTCGAGCTGGCACGCGGCTACAAGGATCGTCAGATGTCCGCCTATTCGGAGCTGCAGGAAGCGGAATTCGCAGCCGAGGTTAACGGCTACACCGCCACGAAACACCAGCGCGAAGTTGGTACGGGCTATTTCGATGCGGTCTCGCTGGCCATCACGGGCGGTCAGTCGTCGACGACGGCCATGAAGGAATCGACCGAGACGGCACAGTTCCGTCCGGCAGCCGAGTAACAGGCACCCAATCCGGACCGTCGGCGAGGCCCTTACATGCCGCCGGTCCATACGGGACAATCATTTGATTGTTCCACTGCAACGCCAGAAACAAGGAGCATCATCATGGCACCGCAGACACGCGTGAAGGAACGGGCCGAGGAGCAATCATCGGCCATGAATGCAGACCAGCAGGCTGTCATTCGCATGGTCGCGAATGATCTGCATCGCCTCAACCAATCCGTCATGAAGGCAGTGGATGCCGGCGTGTCCGTGGAGCTGGTCCGCTCCGCCCGCCACCATGGCGGCGACGGCAACTGGGGCGACCTGCTGATCCCGGTGGTCGTCACCCGGCAATAGCTCACCGTGGCCTTCTCTGGTTTCGGTCTGGAACCAGCACGGCGCGCTGAACCGTCCGCAAGCGATTGCGGACGGTTTTGGTTTTTGACGGCGAATTACCCGAAAGTCTGGATTGATTGACGTCATCGCATTTGTAATCTAATTATTACATGCTTGAGATACGTCAAACCCAGGTCTTCGCGGATTGGCTGGATCGCCTGAAGGACAGGCACGCCAGGCATATGATAGCGCAAAGGATTGTGCGTCTTCGGCATGGGCACAGCGGCGACGTGCAGCCTGTCGGCGAGGGTATCAGCGAGCTTCGTCTTCACCACGGCCCCGGCTATCGCCTTTATTTTGTCCAGCATGGAACGGTCTTGATCATTCTTCTGTGCGGTGGCGACAAAAGCAGCCAGCAGAAAGACATCCGGAAGGCTAAAGCTCTCGCTGCGGATTTGGAGAAAGAAAAATGACGATCAGGACAACCCCCTTCGACCCGGCGCGCTATCTCGATACGCCGGAGTCACAGGCCGAACTCTTGAGCGATGCATTTGAAACAGGCGATGCAAGCTATATTGCCGACGCCCTTGGAATCGTTGCCCGCGCAAAAGGCATGACACAAATTGCCAGGGAAGCAGGTGTCACGCGGGAAGCCCTGTACAAAACGCTGAGCGCCAAGGGCGATCCCAAACTGACCACCTTGCTTGGCGTCCTGAAGGCGCTGGGTGTGCAGCTTGCTGTTACGCCGAAACACGCCGCATAGAGTTCAGCTTCGTACCTTTGCACCGTCCGCAAGCGATTGCGGACGGTTTTGGTTTTTGACGGCAAAAAACACGACCACAATTTTCTCGCGCCAGCCTTCCCATAGCGATGAGTTTTGATCTATCATCCGAAAACCGTAATAAATTCTGGTGATTGATGCCTTCTGAAACCCCTGAGAAGAAACCCGCACGGACTTCAACGCGGCGGCGCACGCCTGCCTATGTCAAAGCCACACGCGGCGTGAAAAACTGGCGCGAAGCTTCCGAATGGCTGGCCTGGCGGGATATCGAAGACATTGAATGCATCACGCCTGATCAGGCTGGTGTTGCCCGCGGCAAGATGATGCCGTCGAAGAAATTCACGTCCAATACGTCACTGGCACTTCCATCCGCCGTCTTCATGGCGACGATCACTGGCGACTATCCGGAAGACGGTTACGGCTTTTCCTATCCGGAAGACGATGGCGATCTGAAATTGATGCCTGACCTCTCGACTCTTTCGGTCGTGCCGTGGGAGAGCGACCCGACCGCGCAGGTCATTTGCGACCTCGTGAACAAGGATGGCGCTGCGGTGGAATTCACCCCGCGCAACGTGTTGAAGCGCGTTGTGGCCGCCTACAGCAAGAAGGGCCTGAAGCCGGTTGTGGCTCCGGAAATCGAATTCTATCTCGTCAAGAAGAACCCCGATCCCGATTATCCGCTGACCCCGCCTGTCGGCCGGTCCGGCCGTGCCATCGGCGGCGGCCAGGGCTATTCCATCGCCGGCGTCAACGAGTTCGATGAACTGATCGACGATATCTATCATTTCTCCGAGGGCCAGGGCCTGGAGATCGACACGCTGATCCATGAAGAAGGCGCGGCGCAGCTGGAAATCAACCTGCGCCATGGCGATCCCGTCGAGCTTGCGGACCAGGTGTTCCTGTTCAAGCGCACGATCCGCGAAGCGGCGCTGAAGCACGATATGTATGCAACCTTCATGGCCAAGCCCATCCAGGGCCAGCCCGGATCGGCCATGCATATCCACCAGTCGATCGTCGACAAGAAGACCGGGCGCAACGTGTTTTCCAATCCCGACGGCAGTGAAAGCGAGGCATTCCGCCACTTCATCGGCGGTATGCAGAAGCATGTTCCGGCCTCTCTGGTCATGTTCGCGCCTTACGTGAATTCATACCGGCGGCTGACACCGGCGGCTTCTGCGCCGGTCAATGTCAAATGGGGCTATGACAACCGCACGACGGCCTTCCGCGTGCCGCGTTCGGACCCCAATGCCCGGCGTGTGGAAAACCGCATTCCGTCGTCCGACGCCAATCCCTATCTTGCCCTGGCGGCGTCCCTCGCCTGCGGCCTGCTCGGCATGAACAACCGGATCGAGCCGGATGCACCGGCCTCGACCACGGTCAATGACAATCTGATCGAACTGCCGCGCGGGCTGATCGAGGCGACCATATTGTTCGAGCAGGACAAGGACCTGACGGCCATGCTGGGACAGTCCTTTGCCATCACCTATGCAGCCATCAAACGGGCGGAGTTCGAGACTTTCATGGAGGTTATCAGTCCATGGGAGCGCGAATATCTGCTGTTGAACGTCTGATTTGAGTGAGGTTTCTTTGGTTGCAGGAGCACTGTGCGTGGTTCGACAAGCTCACCATGTGGGAGATGGAGGATCGCAGAATCGGCATTGCAGCCAATACCTTCCCCTTATGGTGAGCTTGTCGAACCACGCACAATGGTCGCGCAGCAAACCAGCAAACAAGATTGCTTCATAACATGCCCTATCAGTCACCGATTTCCCCCGGCGTCTCCTGGTATGAGTCGACCATTGCGGATCGCACCGAATATCCGGCACTGGACGGTTCGCGCACCGCCGACGTTGTCATCGTGGGCGGCGGCTTTACCGGCCTTTCCGCCGCCGTTCACCTCGCCTCGGCGGGTGTCGACGTCGTCCTGCTGGAAGCCTACCGTTTCGGTGACGGCGCCTCCGGGCGCAATGGCGGTCAGCTCGGCACCGGGCAGCGCGCCTGGGCGGAGGAGCTGGAAGGACAGTATGGCTTTACCCGCGCCAAGGCGCTGTTCGACCTTGCCGAAGAGGCGAAGGCGCACCTTCTGCAGTTCGCCGACACGCACAAGATCGACATCGAATTCGTGCCGGGGCAAATGTCCGTTGTGCACAAGAAGCGCTATCTGAAAGATTACCGCGCCCACGCGGAACTGATGGCAAACCGTTTCGGCTATCCGCATATTCATTACATGGATGCGGCGGAGACAGCGGAACGCCTCGGCTCCACGCGCTATCTCGGCGGTGTCTACGATGCGGGCACCGGTCATATCCAGCCGATGAAACTTGTGGTTGGCACAGCACAAGCAGCAGCCCGGGCCGGAGCCCGTCTTCACGAGAATACCCGGGTTACCGGCATCACCTCGCAGAACGGACGGGTGACGGTGGCAACGGCCAAAGGCAACGTGACGGCCGCCAAATGCCTGATCGCGGTCAATGCCTATGGCGGCAACCTCGAACCGATCAGCGCTTCGCATGTCATGCCGATCCGCTCGTTCATCGGCGCCACGGTGCCGCTTGGCCAAGACAGTCCGGTCCTGCCCGGCGGCGAAAGTGTCGACGACTCGCGCTTTGTCGTGCGCTATTTCCGCCGCTCCAAGGATGGGCGGCTGCTGTTCGGCGGACGGGAAGCCTATACCGCAGACAATCCGCTCGATATCAGCACCCATATCCGCCGGCAGATCGCCGAGATTTATCCGGCACTCGCCGACGTGGAAATCACGCAGGCCTGGGGCGGCTCCGTCGGCATCACCCTGCCCCGGCAGCCTTTCGTGCGCGAAGTCATGCCCAACGTCATTTCGGCGGGCGGCTATTCCGGTCATGGCGTGATGCTGTCGAACTATGTCGGCAAGCTCTATGCCGAGACCGTCGCCGGCAACCGCGACCGCCTGAAACTGCTGGAAGAGCTGAAAGTACCGGCCTTTCCGGGCGGGCGCACCTTCCGCGCGCCGCTGCTGTTTCTCGCGCTCAGCTGGTATGCCCTGATGGACCGGATCTGAATCCCAGCTAGTTCCCCCGGTACACGGGGGCCCGCCGCCCGATCCAGGCATTCAACCCTTCCCGCGTATCGTGCGAGGCGGCGACGCGGGCAAACTGTTCGCTTTCCATCTGCAGCCCCTCGCCGATGGGCATGTTCAACCCGCGTGTGACGGCGGTGATGATGCCCGCAGCCACCACCGGGGAATGACGCAGAATACGGCCGGCAAGCTCAAGCGCTGCCGGAAGCAGGTCTTCATGGGGAACCACCCTGTTGACCAGCCCGAGTTCCAGGGCTCTCGCCGCTGAAAAGGTATCGCCGGTCAACAGCAGTTCCAGCGCGCGCTTGCGGCCGGCAAGGCGCGGCAGGCGCTGGGTACCGCCAAAGGTCGGCGGGATGCCGATATTGATTTCGGGCTTGGCAAACACGGCCCGCTCGCTCGCAACGGCCAGATGCACCGCCTCGGTGATTTCGCAACCGCCGCCGAAGGCAATGCCATTGACGGCAGCGATGATCGGCTTGCCAAACGCCTCCATCCGCGCGGTCATCGCCTGCCCCCGCCGCACGAACGCCCTGACGGCGATATCGATGCCTTCGCCTATGCTCTGCGAGAATTCATGAATGTCTCCGCCCGCCGAAAATGCCCGGTCGCCCGCGCCTGTCAGAATGACGGCGCGGATGCCGGGATCATCCTCGATGCGATCGAGAAGCTGCAGCAGCAGATCATTGGTTGCGTAGTTCAGGGCATTGAGCTTTTCCGGCCGGTTCAGGGTCAGAAACGCGATATTGCCGTTGATTTCGAAGAGCACGGGATCGGACATCGATTTTGCCTTTCACTGGGAAGGATCAAGGCCGAAGATGTAATGCTCCATGCGCATTGTGTATATTCACTGGTTAGTATACTTTATCGCCATGCCAAAGACATCCGACCCGACCCGCGACCGCATTCTCGATGCTGCCAGCCGCCTGTTCTATGCGGAGGGCATTCGTGCTGTCAGCGTGGATGCCGTTGCGGAAGCGGCGGAGCTCACAAAGCGGACGCTATACTATCATTTCAAGAGCAAGGACGATCTGGTTGCCGCCTATCTCCAGTCGCGCGACCAGCCCAATCTTGCGCTGTTTGCCAAGTGGTTCAACGCGGCGGACGGCACGGTTGCGGACAAGGTCGAAGCGATCTTCACCCATCTGGCCAGGGCTGCGCGGCACAAAAAATGGAAGGGCTGCGGTTTCCTGCGGACAGCTGCCGAACTGGTCAACATGCCCGGCCACCCCGCCATCAAGATCGGTTCCGCGCACAAGAAGAAATTCGAGGCGTGGCTGGCGGATGTTCTGGCAACAGCCGGAGTGGAAGAGCCGCCAGCCCTCGCCCGGCAGATCGTGCTGCTGATGGACGGGGCCTTTTCCATCATGCTTGTCCATCGTGATGCCAGCTATGTCGAGGCGGCGGGCAAAGCGGCGGCGGCACTTGTTCACCTGTCTGAAATCAGGGACGCCGAGCGATATTCGCTTTCAAACAAGCCTCAGTTGTCCAAATAGCTTCCGGGACTGTAGAGAAGCTCGACTCGCCTGGCGTTCATCAACTGCTTGGGAGAGAACCAGAAAAATCTCTCGCTCTCAGGATCGTCATCGATGGCAAATTGCAAACTGCGGAAGATCGCCAGCCAGACAAGCTTGGAACAATAGAAGCCGGAATCGTCATTCAAATCCAGATTGAAGAATTCATAGGGGCGGTCAAGATATTTTTTTGCTTCGGCTGGTATTTCCGAGCGCTGTTCCTGCGGCAGGTCCGCAACGCGGCCATGCCAGACCTCTTCCCCAGGACGGGAAGCAAGCCAATTTTCATAGGATTGCCTGACAACGCCCCTGCCGGAAACGGCTTCGATCACAAACGGCTTGCCATCGCAAATTTCAAGAATAGCGACATGTCCGACGTAGACGATTGATCCCGTCCCCAGCGATTCCTTGCTCAGCTTTTGCGGCCCGTGATATAGTTTTGCGAACTCTTCAAAATCCAGCCTGTTGAGCCGGGCTTCCCGCGCTGCGGTGAAATCCGGATCGGATTTCGCCACCTGCTCCAGGTAAGCACGCTTCTCAGTCTCGAATTTTTGCCTGTCGTAAAAATCGGTTGGAACCTGCCGCATGTCAGGCGCGTAGGCCGCGGAATAGGGAACGATAACCCCCGGCTTCTTCGGCCACACAAAATCACCTGACTGGAACTCCGACGGATCTGGCCGCAACGTTTTCGCCGTGGTGACAGGCTCTGATGCCGCCAAGCTACACCTTCCTCACAATCACGCTGCCGACGGAATAGCCGGCACCGAAGGAACAGATGACGCCGAGACTGCCCGGTGCAAGGTCGTCGGAATATTGGGAGAAGGCGATGATCGATCCTGCCGAAGACGTATTGGCATAGTCCTGCAGGATATTCGGCTGTTCCCCCGTTTCCGGTTCACGCCCCAGCACCTTCGAGCCGATCAGATCGTTCATGCCCTTGTTGGCCTGATGCAGCCAGAGCCTCGACAGATGCGCCGGTGCGATATTCTCGTCGGCAAGGTGGGTAAGGATCAGGTCGGAGACGATCGGCACGACCTGCTTGAACACCTTGCGGCCTTCCTGACGGAACAGCATGTCGCGGCGGTCGGTCATGTGGCCCTCGCGCGTGCGGCGCAGGAACCCGTTATTGTTGCGGATATTGTTGGAGAACTGGGTCAGGCAGCGGGTCGAGATGATCTCGAACCGGTCCGGTGCGGTTGCAAGGTCGTCGCGCTCCAGCAGCACCGCCGTGCAGACATCGCCGAAAATGAAATGGCAGTCGCGGTCACGCCATTCGAGATGGGCGGAGCAAATCTCCGGGTTGACCATGAGGATGGCACGGGCCGATCCCGAACGGATCATGTCGGCCGCCGCCTGGATGCCGAATGTCGCCGACGAACAGGCAACGTTCATGTCAAAGCCGAAACCCTGTATCCCGAGCGCTTCCTGCACCTCGATGGCAATCGCCGGATAGGGGCGCTCGTGATTGGAGGCGGCGCAGATCACGGCATCCACGTCGGCAGCGGTTCGGCCGGCCTTGGCCAGCGCCGCGGTTGCCGCCTTGACCGCCATTTCGGCCATGACTGACAGTTCATCGTCACTGCGCTCCGGCAGGACAGGATGCATGATCGCCGGATCGAGAATTCCCGACTTGTTGAGCACATAGCGCCGCTCGATCCCCGATGCACGGACGATGAAGTCTTCCGCGGACATCGTCATCAGTGCGCGCGTGCCTGCCGCAATCTCATCGGCATGGATTTCATTCTGCCGCGCGGCATAGCTGTTGAATGCTTCAACGAGTTCGGCATTGCTGATGGAGAGTTCCGGCGTAAAGACACCGGTACCGCTTATGACAACCTTATGCATGGCGTTTCCATAGTTTTTATCTGTCTCAAGCGTTAGACGCTCAAACGTCCGCGCGCAAGTTGTCATCAAGAGTTCACGCGCCGGCCTTAGCGTTCCCCCTAGTGTTTGAAGCAAATACTGGGGATTTCCTGATGACGGTAAGCAATGCGACTGACACACGTCTGTTGAAAGACGAACACCCGCTCGACAAACCAAGCAATTTAGGCAATTGGCCTAATTATGCGGTGGTCGCCATCCTGATCGGCGGCCTTTTTTATGTCGGATATTCACTCACCCAGGATTTGACCAGTTCGGTCGCCGTGCCGTGGATTCTTCTGGGGCTTGCGCTGGTTACGGCCCTGGGCTTTGAATTCGTCAACGGTTTTCACGACACCGCCAATGCCGTTGCAACGGTGATCTATACGAATTCGCTGCCCGCCGAGATCGCCGTGATCTGGTCGGGCATTTTCAATTTTCTCGGGGTCATGACCGCAAGCGGTGCCGTTGCCTTCGGCATCATCTCGCTTCTGCCGGTGGAACTGATCATGCAGGTCGGTTCGAGCGCCGGTCTTGCCATGGTGTTTTCGCTGTTGACCGCCGCCATTCTGTGGAACCTTGGCACCTGGTATCTGGGCCTGCCCGCCTCCAGCTCGCACACGCTGATCGGTTCGATCGTCGGCGTCGGTCTCGCCAATCAGTTCCTGGCACCGACAGGCACTGCCACCAGCGGTGTCGACTGGTCGAAGGCCACGGAAGTCGGCATGTCGCTGCTGATTTCGCCGCTCGTCGGCTTCGGCATGGCCGCCCTGCTGCTGCTGGCGATGCGGCTGCTGATCAAAAACAAAGCCCTCTATGAAGCACCGAAAGGCCAGACTCCTCCGCCTTTGTGGATCCGCGGCCTGCTGATTTTCACCTGTACCGGTGTCAGCTTCGCCCATGGCTCCAATGACGGCCAGAAGGGCATGGGCCTGATCATGCTGATCCTGATCGGCGTGGTGCCAACATCCTTCGCGCTCAACCGCACCCCGGACATCAATTATCTCGAAGCCTACAAGTCCGCCGCGACCGCAGCCGCGACAACGCTGCGCTCCTATGAAAAGCCCGGCATCACCGTCACCGATGCCAATGCGGTGGTCAGCAATGCGGTGCGCAACAAGACATGGAGCGATGAAACCACCGTCGCATTGCGCCAGTTCATTGACCAGACCAATGCCAGCATATCGCCGTATGGCTCCGCGTCGACGGTTCCGGTCGGCATGGTCAGCAACACCCGCAACAACATGTATCTGACCGGCGAAGCGTTGAAGCTGATCGACAAGGCCAAACTGCTGCCGATGCAGCCCGCCGACCTTGCCACCATCAAGACCTATCACCAGGCCATCGACAATGCGACGAAGTTCATCCCGACCTGGGTGAAGGTTGCCGTGGCGCTGGCCCTCGGTCTGGGCACGATGGTCGGCTGGCGGCGGATTGTCGTCACCGTCGGTGAAAAGATCGGCAAGACGCACCTCACCTATGGGCAGGGTGCTTCGGCCGAACTGGTTGCCATGGGCACGATCTTCACTGCCGACACGCTGGGCCTGCCGGTCAGCACGACCCACATTCTCTCGTCAGGCGTGGCGGGGTCGATGGTGGCAAACGGCTCGGGCCTGCAGATGTCGACGGTGCGCAACCTGCTGATGGCCTGGGTGCTGACACTGCCGGTGTCGATTGCCCTGTCATTCACCCTGTTCGTGATCCTGCGCCAACTGATTTAGGCCGGAATGAAAAATGGCCGGCAATGCCGGCCATTTTCGCTTGATCAGGATCCCTTCGGCGCATCGGCGCCTTCGGTTACCTCGGCCCAGGCATCAAAATCCCGCTGCAGTTCGGTAATCTTGCTGCGGGCTCCGGCGAGTGCAAACTTGCCAAGCAGCAGGCGCAGGGGCGGCGTGTCCGCTTCCACGGCCTGGACGATCGCCTTGACCGCCCGCACAGGATCGCCCGGCTGATTGCCGCTGGATGTCCTGATCTGCTGCATGCGCTGATCGGACGTCTCGCGATAATCCTCAATGGTCGTGGGTGCCTCGTTGGCCGAACGTCCGGCCCAGTCCGTGCGGAAACCACTGGGTTCCACGATCAGAACCTTGATCCCAAGGTGCGCGACTTCCTTGGACAGGGCTTCCGAAATCGCTTCGACGCTGAACTTGGTGGCATTGTAGAAGCTCACGGCCGAATTGGCCACAAGACCGCCAATCGATGAAATATTGACGACGGTCCCTGACCGCTGCTTGCGCATGACGGGCAGGACGGCCCGGGTCATGTTGACGAGACCCCAGACGTTGATTTCGAACATCTTGCGCACTTCATCGATGTCGCTCTCTTCAAGCGAACCGAAATAGCCGATACCGGCATTGTTGACGAGCACATCGATACGGCCGAAGCGGGCTTCCGCCGCCTGGACGGCAGCGGCAATATCGTCCGCATTGGTCACGTCGAGTTTGAGGACAAGTGCCTTGTCTTCATTGCCCCGCGCCAGATCTTCGACCTGTGCGGGGTTACGTGCGGTGATGACGGTGGGATAACCCAGTTCAAGCGTATGGCGCGCCAGCTCGCGGCCAAAACCGGTTGAACAGCCAGTGATAAACCAGACGGGTTTCGATGTCATGATCATGTCCTTGAAGGATGAGCCGCGCCGCTGATCGGACCACGATCAGCCGGATACAGCCATTGGGGAAATTGGACGACACTCCGGATGTAGGCCGATCTGCTTCCCGTTCAAGACAAAATCAGTTGATCCCGTCTAAATACAGCGCCCGCCGTCGACTTCCAGCGCCACGCCCGTGATGAACTCGGCCTCGCTGGAAGCGAGCCAAAGGGCCGCATTGGCGATATCCAGCGGTGTCGACAGGCGGCCGAGCGGGATCGAAGCCTTGAACTGCGCGCGCTTTTCCGGCGTGTCCTCGCCCATGAACAGGCTGAGCATCGCGGTATCGCCCGCCACGGGGCACAGGCAATTGACCCGGATATTCTTCGGTGCCAGTTCAACCGCCATGGATTTCGTCGCGGTGATGGCCCAGCCCTTGGACGCATTGTACCAGGTGAGGCCGGGACGCGGACGCAGGCCAGCCGTGGACGCCGTGGTGATGATGGAGCCGCCGCCCTGCATTTCCATGATCGGCACCACGGCAAGCGTTGAATAGTAGATCGCCTTCATATTCACGGCCGTAATCAGGTCGAAGGTGCTTTCATCCACCTCGAGCATCGAGCCATTGCGGTGCGTGAACCCAGCATTGTTGATCATGATGTCAACGCGGCCGAATGCATCCATTGCGGCAGCAACCATCGCATCGATATCGTGTTTGCGCGAAACGTCCACCTCTACGGCAATCGCCTTTTTTCCAATGGCGGCAGCAACCGTTTCCGCACCCTTGTGGTTCAGGTCGGCGACGACGACATTGGCCCCCTCTTCGGCAAAGCGCTTCGCCATTCCCTCGCCGAAACCGGCGGCTGCGCCGGTGATGATCGCTGTCTTGCCTGCCAAACGGGTCATGTCATTTCCTCATGCTATTGATCTTGAATGGGATTGTTCCGGGTGTCGGCCCGGTCAGTCGTGGCGGAACACGACCGTTTTGGTTGCGGACATATCGAAGAGCGCTTCAAAGCCCTTTTCCCGCCCGTGACCGGACTTCTTGAAACCGCCAAACGGCAGTTCGACGCCGCCGCCAGCACCATAGGCGTTGACGAAAACCTGTCCGGCGCGAACTTTCTTGGCGACACGGTGCTGGCGGGCACCGTCCCGGGTCCAGATGCCCGCGACGAGACCGTAATCGGTACCATTGGCAAGCCTGATGGCATCCGCTTCATCATCGAATGCGAAAAGCGACAATACCGGCCCGAACACTTCTTCCTGTGCCAGAACCGACGCGGGATCGACAGCGCCGAAAAGCACGGGAGCGACGTAGTAGCCCTCCACGGGCGCTTCGACATGAATGGAGCCGCGGGCAACAACCTCGATCCCGGACTCGGCAGCGGAAGTGATGAAGTTCTCGACCTTGCACTTCTGCGCCGGGTTCACCATCGGGCCGAGGTCAAGGTCCATATCGTGCGGTGCGGCGACAAGCTTGCTGAAGCGCTCGCCAAGGGCGGCAGCGACGTCATTATAGAGAGGACGCTCGATCAGGATACGGCTTCCCGCCGAGCAGGTCTGACCGCCGTTCTGGATGATGGCATTGACCAGAACCGGCAGGGCCTTTTCCACGTCCGCATCGGCAAACAGGATTTGCGGTGACTTGCCGCCCAGTTCCATGGTAACGCCGCGATTGTTCGCGGCGGCGGCCTGCTGGATCGCGGTCCCGGTGACGGGCGAACCGGTGAAGGTGACGTAATCAATCCCCGGATGCGATGACAGTGCGGCACCAGCATCACGGCCATAACCGGTGATGACATTGAGAACGCCATCGGGAAATCCTGCCTCAATGGCCAGTTCACCGATGCGGATGGCGGACAGCGAGGCATCCTCGGCCGGTTTGATGACCAGCGTGTTGCCCATCGCCAATGCGGCGCCAACCACGCGCGCCATGATCTGCATCGGATAGTTCCATGGAATGATGCCGGCAACCACGCCGTGCGGTTCGCGCAGCGTCAGCGCCGTGAAGCCGTCGAGAAAGGGAATGGTATCGCCATGGATCTTGTCGGCGGCACCGCCATAGAATTCATAGTAACGCATGGTCGCGGCGACATCCGCCTTGCCCTGACGGACCGGCTTGCCGGTATCGCGCGATTCGAGCGCCGCAAGTTCGTCGCCATGCTCTTCGACGAGCTGGCCGAGCCGTGTCAGCAGGCGGCCACGCTCGAAAGCCGGCATCCGGCTCCAGGGTCCGTGTTCGAAGGCTTGCCGCGCTGCGCGCACGGCGCGATCCACATCATCGGCATTGCCCGCCGGGATGGTGGCGAAGGGCAAACCATCGGACGGACACAAAACAGTGATCGTTTCCTGCGAGAGTGCGGCGACCCGCCGGCCATTAATGATATTCAGGAAATTCTTATCCTGTGCGACAATTCGAGAGAGATTCTGATCCATGACGGGTTCCTGCTTTGCGCCGATGGTATTGGAATTGAACCGTCTTGGGAATGCATTTTGACGCAGAAGACGGATCGGTGCTGGCCTTTTTAAATCGATTAGATTATACAGGCCTGCATCAGCGGAACACCTATTTTTGGCATAGCGAGACTTAATCTTATGACAAGCCAGATTATCCCGGTTGAACCTTTTGACTGCATCGTCTTCGGCGGCAGCGGCGATCTTGCCGAGCGCAAACTGATCCCCGCGCTCTATCAACGCCAGCGGGACGGACAGTTGACGGAGCCCACGCGCATCATTGGCGCATCGCGTTCGGCCATGTCCGATGCCGACTACCGCAAGTTTGCGGAAGCCGCGATCAAGGAACATGTCAAACCGGAAGAGATCGACAAGAAGCAGGTGGAGCAATTCCTGCAGCGCCTGTCCTATGTTGCCGTCGATGCGACATCGGACAATGGCTGGGACGATCTCAAGAGCGCGATTGGCGACGCGAACAGGAAGATCAGGGCGTTTTACCTCGCGGTCAGCCCGAGCCTGTTCGGCGACATTGCCAGCCGCTTGAAGAAATATGAGCTGATCACCGATCAGACCCGTATCATCGTCGAAAAGCCGATCGGCCGCGATCTTAAATCCGCCATTGCGCTCAATGACACGATCGGCAGCGTCTTCAACGAACAGCAGATTTTCCGCATCGATCACTACCTCGGCAAGGAAACGGTGCAGAACCTGATGGCGCTGCGCTTTGCCAATGCGCTGTACGAGCCCCTGTGGAACTCGGCGCATATCGACCACGTGCAGATCACCGTCGCGGAAGCGGTCGGCCTCGAAGGTCGCGCCGGCTATTACGATACGGCCGGTGCGCTGCGCGACATGGTGCAGAACCACATGCTGCAGCTTCTCTGCCTTGTTGCGATGGAGCCTCCCGCATCCATGGATGCCGATGCCGTGCGCGACGAGAAGCTGAAAGTCCTGCGCTCGCTTGCCCGCATCGATGGCAAGAATGCCGAAGAGCTGACCGTGCGCGGCCAGTACCGCGCCGGTGCGTCCGCCGGCGGCCCGGTCAAGGGCTATCAGGAAGAACTGGGCGCGACGAGCAACACGGAAACCTTCGTCGCCATCAAGGCCGAGATCGCCAACTGGCGCTGGGCCGGCGTTCCGTTCTACCTGCGCACCGGCAAACGCCTTGCCACGCGGGCCTCTGAAATCGTCGTTTCGTTCAAGCCCATTCCGCACTCGATCTTTGGCGAGAGCGCGGGCCGGGTCGTCGCCAATCAGCTGGTGATCCGCTTGCAGCCCGATGAAGGCGTGAAGCAGTGGATGATGATCAAGGATCCGGGTCCGGGCGGCATGCGCCTGCGCCACGTTCCGCTCGACATGAGTTTTGCGGAATCGTTCCAGGTGCGCAGCCCCGATGCCTATGAACGCCTGCTGATGGATGTGGTGCGCGGCAACCAGACCCTGTTCATGCGCCGCGACGAAGTTGTTGCCGCATGGCGCTGGATCGATCCGATCCTGAAAGCCTGGACCGACAATGACCAGTCCGCAGCAGGTTATACCGCCGGTACATGGGGACCATCCGCGGCCATCGCCTTGATTGAACGCGACGGACGCACCTGGCACGAGACATGATCATGCAGCAGACACTGAACAGTTTTGCCGATGGAAACGCTCTTGCGGAAGCACTGGCGACCAGTGTTGCAGCACACCTGCAGGCCGCATGCGATGCGCGCGGCAAGGCGGTTCTGGCCGTATCGGGCGGAACCACCCCTGCCCGCTTTTTCAAGGCGCTGTCGGTCAAGGACCTGCCCTGGACCCGGATCACCGTCACGCTGGTGGACGAACGTTTCGTGCCGCCAAGCAATGAGCGCTCCAACCAGAAGCTGGTGACGGAGCTGCTTCTGCAGAATGCCGCAGCGAAGGCCAATTTCGTCGGGCTCTATCATGCGTCTGCGGATGCGGACGCTGCGGTTCAATCCGCGGCGACCGCCATCGCCGCACTGGGCCAGCCTTTCGACGTGACTATACTTGGCATGGGCGGCGATGGTCATACGGCCTCGTTCTTCCCCGGCGGCGACCGCCTTGCCGACGCGATTTCGATGACGCAGCCGGCGCTCGTCCTGCCGATGCAGGCGGAAGGCGCCGGCGAGCCGCGCCTGACACTCACCCTGCCGGTGATCGTTCATTCCCGGTTCGTTGTCCTGCACATCGAAGGCGACGGCAAAAAAGCCGTCCTCGACAAGGCGCTTGGCGACGGGGCAACCGCTGACATGCCCGTTCGCGCTGTCCTGCGCCACACACCCATCAATCTTGAGATTTTCTGGGCTCCATAAGGAGAAAACCGATGACCGTCCTGCAAAGGGTCAAAAGCATTACCAACCGCATCCGTGAGAGGTCGATCCCGACCCGCGATGTCTATCTCGACCGTCTGCGCGAAGCTGCTTCCCACAAGCCGAAACGCACTGCATTGGCCTGCGCCAATCTCGCTCACGGCTTTGCTGCCTGCGGACCATCTGACAAGGCTGCGCTGGCTGGCGATGTTGTGCCCAATATCGGTATCATCACCTCATACAACGACATGCTGTCGGCGCATCAGCCATTCGAAACCTATCCGCAGTTGATCAAGGCGGCCGTGCACGAGGCGGGCGGCGTGGCGCAGGTTGCCGGCGGCGTGCCGGCCATGTGCGATGGCGTGACCCAGGGACAGCCGGGCATGGACCTGTCGCTGTTCTCCCGCGATGTCATTGCCATGGCGACGGCCGTTGGCCTGTCGCACGACATGTTCGATGCAGCTGTTTATCTCGGTGTCTGCGACAAGATCGTGCCGGGCCTCGTCATCGGCGCGCTGACATTCGGTCACCTGCCCGCCGTGTTCATCCCGGCCGGTCCGATGACGACGGGCCTTCCCAATGACGAGAAGGCAAAGACACGCCAGCTCTACGCGGAAGGCAAAGTCGGCCGCGATAAATTGCTGGAGTCGGAATCCAAATCCTACCACGGGCCGGGAACCTGCACCTTCTACGGTACGGCCAACTCCAACCAGATGCTCATGGAAATCATGGGGCTGCATACGCCGGGCTCGTCCTTCATCAATCCCGGCACCCCCTTACGCGAAGCATTGACACGCGAGGCCGCCAAGCGCGCCCTTGCCATCACCGCGCTCGGCAATGAATACACGCCGGTCGGCGAAATGATCGACGAGAAGACCATCGTCAACGGCGTTATCGGGCTGCATGCCACGGGCGGTTCGACCAACCACACCATGCATCTCGTCGCCATGGCGGCGGCTGCGGGCATCAAGCTGACATGGCAGGATATTTCGGACCTTTCCGACGTGGTGCCGCTGCTGGCGCGGGTCTATCCGAACGGCCTCGCCGATGTGAACCACTTCCACGCAGCGGGCGGCATGGGCTACATCATCCGCGAATTGCTGGATGCAGGCATGCTGCATGAGGACGTGAAAACCGTCTGGGGCGAAGGCCTGCGTGCCTACACCATCGAGGTCAAGCTCGGTGAAAACGGCACCGTGGAACGCAGTCCTATCCCGAGTGAAAGCGCCGACAAGAAGGTCCTGTCCACGGTCAAGGAGCCGTTCCAGGCAACCGGCGGCCTGAAAATGCTGAAAGGCAATCTCGGCACCGCCGTCATCAAGACATCGGCAGTCAAGCCGGAACGGCGCATTATCGAGGCGCCTGCCATCGTGTTCGACAGCCAGGCGGCGCTGCAGGACGCTTTCAAGGCAGGAAAGCTCGACCGTGACTTTGTCGCTGTTGTCCGCTTCCAGGGTCCAAAAGCCAATGGCATGCCGGAACTGCACAAGCTCACGCCGCCGCTCGGCGTCCTGCAGGATCGCGGCCATATGGTTGCGCTGGTGACGGACGGGCGCATGTCCGGCGCCTCGGGCAAAGTGCCTGCTGCAATCCACGTGACCCCGGAAGCATTGAGTGGCGGCATGATCGCCAAGATCCGCGACGGCGACATGGTGCGGCTCGACGCGGAAATCGGTACGCTTGATGTGCTGGAAGACCCTGAAGTTCTCGCTGCGCGTCCTGACCCAATCGTGGATCTCAGCCACAACAGCTACGGCATGGGCCGCGAACTGTTCGCCGCCTTCCGCAACGTGGTGGGCCGCGCCGACGAAGGCGCGTCGGTTTTCGGCTGATCAATAGGTGGTGCGGCGCTCATCGGAGGGTGAGCGCCCGAACTGCGCCCGGTAGCTCTGGGCAAAATAGGAATGGGACGTGAATCCCGTTGCCAGCGCCACGTCGAGAATAGGCGAATGCGTCTGCCGTAGCAGCTCGCGCGCCCGCTCAAGCCGCAGGCTCATGTAATAGCGCCCCGGCGTCATGTTGAGATGGCGCAGGAACAAGCGCTCCACCTGCCGGACCGAAAGACCCACGGCCTTGGCCAGCCGCACCGCCGATTTCGGCTGTTCGAGATTGTCGGCCATCAGCTCGACGATCTTGCGCAGCTTCTCGGATTTTCCGGTCAGGTCCCGCTCGGGCCCGATGCGCTGGCGATCCGTCTGCGAGCGGATGCGCTCATGATGGAACTGGTTGGCCACTTCATTGGCAAGGCCGGGATCGAAATCCTGCCGGATGATCTCCAGCATCAGATCGATCGAGGTCGTCCCGCCCGCGCAGGTATAGCGCTTGCGGTCGATCTCGAAAACATTGCCGGTGCATTCGATCTGCGGAAAACGCTCCTGAAAACCGGCGCGGTTTTCCCAATGGATCGTGCAGCGATGCCCTTCGAGCTGGCCTGCTTCGGCGAGGATGTAACTGCCGATGTTGAGCCCGCCCAGCGCCGCACCGCGCCGCCCGAGATTGCGCAGCGCTGCAATCACCTTGGGTTTTTCTTCAAACTCGGTGGTCAGCCCGGCGCAGATGAAGAAAATATCGGCGGCGGGAAGCTCCGCCAGCGAATATTGCACATTGATCTGCAGACCGTTGGATGCGGTGACCGGCGCACCCGTGGCGGACACGGTGGTCCACCCGTAGAATGGCTCTTCCGCCATCCGGTTGGCCGTGCGCATCGTATCGATGGCAGCGGCAAGGCTGAACATCGGGAATTTGTCGACAAGCAGAAAAGCGAAGGTTCTACTGACCTTGAGGGCTTCGGGCATATGCTGTTCTAACGACAATCCGGTTGCAAACCAATGAATTAGAAGCGGGGCGGTGTTTTTCCGGCACTGCGGTGGGCGGCAACCAGCGTGTTGGCCATCAGCATGGCAATCGTCATCGGCCCGACACCACCGGGAACCGGCGTCAATGCGCCGGCGACGGGAGCCACATCGGCAAAATCGACATCGCCGACAAGACGCGTCTTGCCTTCACCCCGCTCGGGAGCCGGAATGCGATTGATACCGACATCGATGACAGTCGCGCCCGGCTTCACCCAGTCCGCCTTGATCATCTGCGGACGACCGACGGCAGCCACCAGAATATCGGCATTGCGGCAAAGGCCTGGCAGATCCTTCGTCCTGCTGTGGGCAATCGTGACCGTGGCATTGTGTGCGAGCAGCAGGTTGAACATCGGCTTGCCGACGATATTGGAACGGCCGACAACCACCGCATTGAGGCCAGAGAGATCACGGCCGAGAATGCGGTCGATCAGCAGCATCGAGCCCTCGGGCGTGCAGGGGACGAATGCGGTGTCGAGCTCGCCGGTCCCCAGCTTGCCGACATTGATGAAGTGGAAGCCGTCGACATCCTTGTCGGGCGAAATGGTCTGGATGATGCGGCCGGAATCGATGTGCTTGGGCAAAGGCAATTGCACGAGAATGCCATGGATGGCCGGATCGGCATTGAGCGTTTCCACCAGCCTGACCAGTTCATCTTCGCTCGTCTGTTCCGGCAGGGTGTGCTGCACGGAATGGAAGCCGCATTCCTTGGCCTTGCGTCCCTTCGAGGCGACATAGACCTGGCTGGCCGGGTCCTCGCCGACGATCACCACGGCAATACCGGGCGTGATGCCAGTGACCTCAATCAGCTCGGCGGCGGACGCCTTGACCTTTGAAACCACGTCTTCGGCAATCTGCTTGCCATCAATCGTCACTGCCATGTGCTGCTCCTGGGCATCGCGCTTCGGGAATGGACGTCATTCTGAGGATTCTTAGGCAATACAATACCGCCAGAACGGCGTTCACTGACGCAATAACGAAAGCGGCCCATAAGGGCAATGCGATGATGTGACCCAAGGATGGTTCTGGGGCTTGCGAATACGCCAAAACCACGCATGATCACACTGTTCCGCCTGCAAACTGGATTCGTCGATGCGCTATTCCGCTTTCTCCCTTCTCAAGAACGCCCTCAACGGCAACAAGGACTGGAAGCCTGCGTGGCGCAAACCCGATCCGAAGCCGGCCTATGATGTGGTGATCATCGGCGGCGGACACGGGCTGGCGACCGCCTATTACCTGGCCAAGGAACACGGCATCCGCAATATCGCCGTGGTGGAAAAGGGATGGCTCGGTTCCGGCAATATCGGCCGCAACACGACGGCGGTGCGATCCAATTATCTCCTGACGGAAAACCAGCACTTCTACGAGGCATCGATGAAGCTCTGGGAGACCATGTCGCACGACCTCAACTACAATGTGATGTTCTCGCAGCGCGGCGTGGTCAATCTTGCGCACAACCTGCCGCAGCTCGATGTCTATATCCGGCGCGGCAACCAGATGCGCCTCAACGGCATCGACTGCGAACTGATGAATCCCAAACAGCTGGAAAAACTCATACCCGGTCTCGACACCAGCGCATCCGCGCGGTTTCCGATTATCGGCGGCCTGATGCAGCGCAGCGCTGGTACGGCGCGCCATGATGCCGTAGTGTGGGCCTATGCGCGTGCAGCTGACCAGCTCGGCGTCGACATCATCGAGAATTGCGAAGTCACCAGCTTCATCAAGGACGGCGACAAGGTCACCGGCGTCATGACCACACGCGGTCCGATCAATGCGAAAAAGACCGCCTGCGCCGTCGCCGGACACACCAGCGAGCTGATGCGCCGGGCAGGTGTTGACCGGCTGCCGCTGGAATCGCATGTCCTGCAGGCCTTCGTTTCGGAAGCGCTCAAGCCCGTCGTCGATACGGTTGCGACATTCGGCGGCGGCCATCTCTATTTCAGCCAGTCGGACAAGGGCGGGCTGGTTTTCGGCGGCGATATCGACGGCTACAATTCCTACGCACAGCGTGGCAACCTGCCCGTGGTGGAAGATGTGATGAGCGAGTTCGTCGCCCTCATGCCGGCGCTGGCCCGCGTCAAGCTGCTGCGCTCCTGGGGCGGAATCATGGACATGTCCATGGACGGCTCCCCCATCATCACCACCGGACCACTGCCGGGCATGTATCTCAACACCGGCTGGTGTTACGGCGGCTTCAAGGCAACGCCAATCTCCGGCAAATGCTTCGCCTGGACCATCGCCAAGGACGAGCCGCATCCGCTGTCGGCACCGTTCACGCTCGACCGGTTTTATCGCGGCTACGTCATTGACGACAAGGGCATGGGCCCCACGCCGCGCCTGCACTGAACTCGGCTTTAGTCTCCGGCGGCACGCTGCCGCAACACATCGCGAATCTCGGCAATATCGGCGAGCATGTCCTCGATATTGGAGTTGTCGTGATGACGCGGGGCGAAATGCATGTCGGCATATTCGTAGAGAAGCTGCGCAACCGCGACCTGATCCTCGGCCCATGCCGCATCTTCATCGGCCATTTCAGCCGCATCAGAAGCGGAATTGCGCGTTTGGGCCTGTTTGATGGCAGCACCCAGGCGTGACTCGGCGGGCGCTGCAACCGTGTTGTCCGTGCCATGTTCCGTCCGCTTTCCGCCCGACGGCGGACCCGAATCAAACGGGCCGTCGTTTCCGGCACCGGCTGGTGAAGGCTCAGGTCGGTTGCGGGCACCCCACCCGCGCAGCATTGCGACACCCAGTCCGGCAAGCAGGCCAGCCAGCATGCCGCCAATCACGGGAACACCGCGTGACGGCCCTGCGGGCTCGGCGGATGGCTGCGCTGGCGAAACAACCCGGATACTGGTGCCGCTCATATCGGCGTTTTGCGCGCTTGCCTGGCCGCGCTGCGCATAGGCGTCATAGGCCGCGCGCTTTGTTGCGGCATCCTGCTCCAGCGCTCGCAGCCGGGTCATGTCCCCGCTTGTTCCGGCCGTGCGCGATTTGAGCTGCGCAAGCTGGTTTGCCAGATCCTGCTCCCGCTGCACCGAACGCTTGAGTTCGGCCTGCGCCGAGACCGCCATGCGGCTCAATTCGCTGCGCACTTCCTTGCGGATTGCCTCGACTTCCGACCGCGCCTGTATGAGCAGCGGATGGCGCGGTCCAAGCTTGATCGCCAGCGCATCGGCCTGCTGCTTGAGAACCGAATATTGCGAACGCAAAGCTGCTATCGCGTCGGACCCCAACGCATCCGGCACCGTGTTGCCGAGAACGCTATCCACCGATGCGCCTTGAATGGCGGCAGCCTGCGCGTTGAGCTTTATTGTCTGATCGCGGGCGGCGGCGAGCGCATCGCCCGCCTTTGCAACATCGTCAGCCGGTCCACCCTGGGCATCGGCGAGATTGTTGTCGATCCTGAATTTCTGCGCCGCGTTCTCGGCATCTTCCGCAGCACTGCGCAGTTCATTCAGCCGGCCGGCAAGCGGGGCCGCTGCTCCCGCACCCGGTGACGGATTGCCCTGCTCTTCGATGAAGACATCGGACAGAGTATTGGCAAGGCGCGCGGATTTCTGCGGATCGCTGGATCTGACAGTAATATCGAAAACAAAATTCTGTGCGCTCCTCCCGACCGTGAGATTGTCGGAGAGATTGCGCACCAGCAATGCTTCGCGTGACGCTGTGTCCGGCGTGCTGTCGGTGGAGAAAAGCTCGCGAACGGCCGCAAGCCAGCCCTTGTCCTTCAGATTGCCATTGAATTCTGGGTCTTTGGCGAGACCCGTCCGGTCGATCACCTGGGAAAGCACACGGTTCGAGCGGATGGCGCGCAATTGGCTCTCGGCAATGGCCAGGGATGCCTCGGTCGGCAGCTGACCGGGCACAGGCGCTTTCCCGCTCAACGGGATGTTGCTCGGGTCTACCAGCAGTTCAGCGGTTGACGGGTAGAGCTTCGGCATTGTCATCGCATAGCCGGCACCAAGCAAGGTGCCGATCAGGGTCGTCGCGATAATCAGTTTTTTGGAATTGATGACGCGATTGAGGGCGTTGGACGGCTCGATGAACCGTTTCATCGCGACATGGTTGTCAGCAACAGGCTTAAGGGGGCTTGTCGCCGGTGCAACGGGTATATCGGCGGCAACCGTCGGCGAAACCGGCGCGACGGATGCGTTATCGTCGATCCGGCGGTTGAGTTCGGCCTTGATGGCCGCCATGTCGGCACGCATGCGATCGATGGCGATCTGCTCGGCGTCTTCATCCGTGAGGGCATTATCGGGCTCCGGCGCGGGGATCTGCGTGATTTCGCTGCTGGCCGCCAGACGCAGCGCCCGCATCCGCTGATAGTATTCCAGATCGTCTTCGCGGCGGGGTGCTTGCGGGGGTGTTGCAGGCGCCACGCGTGCGGGCGCACTGCCCGCCGTTTCCGGCTGGCTGGCAAACGAGAGCAGCGAGCGTCGTGGCCGCTTGTCTATCCCGTTGTCCCGATCACCCATTCCTGTCCGCACTCCATAAGAACCGTTCAATACATTACCCCCGAAGCATGGCTTACGGTTAACCCAACCTAAAGTTCTATGGGAAATAAATCGTTAATCATTGGTGAAACACCGGGGAATTTATCCGAAGATGCCCTGCGGTGTCGCGGTGTCTCCCATTATTTCAATGATCGGTGCACCGGCCGCAGGGTTGCCCAGTTGACCCGGCGCTTAGGACCGGATCAAAGTGCGGCCACATGATTTGGGAGAAGACAGATGGTTGACAGCGTGGTTCTGGTTGGTTGCGGCAATATGGGTTTCGCCATGCTCAAGGGCTGGCTGGATGCCGGCATACTGAAGCCGGGACAGGTCCACGTCGTCGAACCGACTGATGCCTTGCGGGATCGGGCAGCGACACTCGGGGTCAATGCCGTCGCGGGCGCCGCATCGCTTGCCGCCGGTCTTCAGCCGCGGGTGATCCTGGTGGCGGTCAAGCCGCAGGTGATGGGCGACGTCCTGCCCGCCTACAAGCGCTTTGCGGAACACGCGACATTCGTGAGTGTGGCTGCCGGCATTACGGTAAACTTTTTCGAGAAGCATCTGGGCGACAAGACCGCGATCATTCGCACGATCCCCAACACCCCGGCGGCAATCGGCAAGGGCATGATCGTTACCTTCCGCAATCCCCATGTCGGTGACGACGATGCGGCATTTGTCGATAGGCTGCTGAAAACCAGCGGCGCTGTCGCCTCCGTTGACGATGAAAGCCTGATCGACGCTGTGACGGCCGTTTCGGGTTCCGGGCCTGCCTATGTGTTCCATTTCATCGAAGGCCTGACCGAGGCCGGTGTTGCCGCCGGGCTGACGCGGGAGATCGCCGGCCTTCTCGCCATGCAGACCGTTTATGGCGCCGGTGCGCTGGCTGCGGCCAGCGCAGACACCCCGACGACGCTGCGCGAACAGGTGACCAGCCCCAACGGCACCACCGCTGCGGCGCTGAAGGTGCTCATGGGCGAGGACCGGCTGAAGAACCTTCTGACCGAGGCCGTGCATGCGGCGCACCAGCGCGCCATCGAACTTGGGAAAGTTTGAGCTTTCCCACCCCGCCGGGCTGCGCTAGCCTTGCGGTATGAACGTTCACCCGTCCCTTGACCTGATACCGGAAACCAGGCCGCAGCGCGCCTACGGGCACGCCCGGCTGGCGGTGAAACCCGTCAATGGGCGTACGCGCATCGCCACGCTCTATCAGGAAGGCTGCGCGAAAATCCGGCTGCCGGACCGGGACGATGCGGCGCTGGAAGCCGTGATGATCAACACATCCGGCGGCCTGACCGGCGGCGACGACATGCGCTGGCAGTTCGACGCGGGCAATGATTGCCACGCGCAGATCACCACGCAGGCCTGCGAGCGTATCTACAAAGCCTCGTTTTCTGTCGCCCAGGTGGAAACCACGCTGTCGGTTGGCGAGAACGCCAGTCTCGCCTGGCTGCCGCAGGAGACGATCCTGTTTGAGCGCTCCGCCCTGAAGCGAACGCTGACGGCGCGGCTTGCCGGAACGGGCCGCGCGCTGATCATCGAGCCGGTGGTGTTCGGCCGCAAGGCGATGGGCGAGGACGTCCAGACCTGCACGTTCCGTGACCGCTGGCGCATCTACCGGCAGGACAGGCTGGTTCACGCCGAAGACTTTGCGATTGGTCCCGATACGGCAGCCATGCTTGCCCGGCCTGCCCTGCTCGGCGGAATGCGGACAATGGCCACCATCCTGCTGCTCGACCACGATGCGGAGCGGTATCTGGAGCCGGCGCGAAAAATAATCGGTGAAAAAGGCGGCGCTTCTGCCTGGTCTGGCAAGCTTCTTGCGAGGCTGGTGGATGAGGATGCCTATTCCCTGCGGAAACGGCTGATACCGCTGATCGAACTGCTGAATCAAAAGGCAGGCGTGCCTAAAGTCTGGTCAATCTAGGGCCTGGACCGCGGCGCACGGAACAAACATGGGATGGCCAAGAGGACAAAATGAACCTGACACTCCGTGAAAAAGACAAGCTCCTGATTGCCATGGCGGCAATAGTCGCCCGCCGCCGCCTCGAACGCGGCGTCAAGCTCAATCATCCGGAAGCCATTGCGCTCATTACGGATTTTGTCGTGGAGGGCGCGCGCGACGGCCGCTCGGTCGCCGAACTCATGGAAGCCGGGGCCCACGTCATCACCCGTGCCCAGGTGATGGAAGGCATCCCCGAGATGATCCACGACATTCAGGTGGAAGCCACGTTCCCCGACGGCACCAAGCTCGTCACCGTTCACGAACCGATCCGTTAGGAGGCACCATGATCCCGGGTGAAATCATTCCTTCCGCAGGCGAGATCGAACTGAACGCCGGCGCAACCACTATAACACTAAAGGTTGCAAACACCGGCGACCGTCCCGTGCAGGTCGGCTCGCACTATCATTTCTTCGAAACCAATAATGCGCTGATATTCGACCGTGCTCAGGCACGCGGCATGCGGCTGGATATCGCGGCGGGAACCGCGGTGCGGTTCGAGCCGGGACAGGAGCGCGACGTGACGCTCGTGCCGCTTGGCGGCAACAGGACCGTTTACGGGTTCCAGCAAAAGATCATGGGAAAGCTTTGACCGACCAGCTTCCCCAATGCTCTGTCGCGCGGTCAGCTCGGCTTTTTGGTGACAAGGGTCAAAAGGCCCTTGGAATCGAGGCTCGCGACAACCACCGCCGCCGACGTCAGGCCCTTTTCCTTCAGGGCTGCGGAGACTTGCGGCGATGCATCGATCGAGGTGCGCAGCTGCTGTATGTCCTTGTCGGAGCGTTTGGCCACGGCATTGTTGACCTGGGTTTTCGTCCCCTCCGGCAATTCGTTGATATCGACAATGTTGATCGTCGTGATCGGCACCGCTCCGGATTGCGCCGGGGCCTTGCTGGCCGGTTGCTGCGTGGCTGGTGCCGCAGTCTGCGCATAGGCGGCGGACGTGGCGAGCGGGAAAGCGGCACACATGGCCAGGATCATCATCTTTCGCATCGTTTTTCCTTTCACGTGATTGGCGAACGATCATCTTTTGATGACGGGCGCAGTTCACCTGCGGAATTCGATCTCAAGCGGTCGGTTATCGGGTCATTCCGGGGCGATATCGTGGCCGGAATGTGGCTCCGGTCTCCCGCCGCCGTGCGCGTACCGTGCCAGACCTACAGCCCAGGAGGGAACCATCATGCCCGCTAAAATCTCCCGCTCCGCCTATGCCCGCATGTTCGGCCCGACAACCGGCGACAAGGTGCGCCTTGCCGACACGGAGCTGTTCATTGAAGTGGAAAAGGATTTCACCATCCATGGCGAAGAGGTGAAATTCGGCGGCGGCAAGGTTATTCGCGACGGCATGGGACAGAGCCAGGTGGCCCGGGCTGACGGCGCCGTCGATACGGTCATCACCAATGCCCTGATCGTCGACCATACCGGCATCTACAAGGCGGATGTCGGGCTCAAGGACGGGCTGATTGCCGCCATCGGCAAGGCCGGCAATCCCGACACGCAGCCGGGCGTTACCATCATTATCGGGCCGGGCACGGAAATCATCGCCTGCGAGGGCAAGATACTGACGGCTGGCGGCATGGACGCGCATATCCATTTCATCTGCCCGCAACAGATCGACGAAGCGCTGATGTCCGGCGTGACCACCATGTTCGGCGGCGGCACCGGCCCGGCACACGGCACGCTGGCAACCACCTGCACGCCGGGCCCATGGCATCTGGCGCGGATGATCCAGGCCTTCGATTCCATTCCGATGAATCTCGGGCTATCGGGCAAGGGCAATGCCTCGCAGCCGAAAGCGCTGGAGGAGATGATCCTCGGCGGCGCCTGTTCGCTGAAACTGCATGAGGATTGGGGCACCACGCCGGCTGCCATCGACAATTGCCTCACCGTTGCCGACCGGTTCGACGTTCAGGTGATGATCCATACGGACACGCTCAACGAGAGCGGGTTTGTCGAGGATACGGTTGCCGCGTTCAAGGGGCGCACGATCCATGCTTTTCACACGGAAGGCGCAGGCGGCGGGCATGCACCTGACATCATCAAGATCTGCGGCCTGCCCAATGTCATTCCCTCGTCGACGAACCCGACACGACCCTACACGAAGAACACCATTGCCGAACATCTCGACATGCTGATGGTCTGCCATCACCTGTCGTCGTCGATCCCCGAGGACGTGGCGTTCGCCGAAAGCCGCATCCGCAAGGAAACCATTGCGGCCGAAGATATCCTGCACGATATCGGCGCCTTTTCGATCATTTCATCGGACAGCCAGGCCATGGGCCGCGTCGGCGAAGTTCTGATCCGCACATGGCAGACCGCCGACAAGATGAAGCGTCAGCGCGGGAGCCTGCCGCAGGAAACCGGCGACAACGATAATTTCCGCGTGAAACGATATATTGCCAAATATACGATCAATCCGGCGATCGCGCAGGGTGTATCCCGGCATATCGGCTCGATCGAGGTGGGCAAGCGCGCCGATCTCGTGTTGTGGAATCCGGCCTTCTTCGGCGTCAAACCCGACATGGTGCTGCTGGGCGGCTCCATCGCCGCCGCGCCGATGGGCGACCCCAATGCATCCATCCCGACGCCGCAGCCGGTGCATTACCGCCCCATGTTCGGCACCTTCGGCAAGAATGTCTCCAATTCCTCCGTTGTCTTTGTCAGCAAGGCATCGATTGAGGCTGGCCTGCGCCAGTCGCTTGGAACGGACAAGCGCTTGATCGGCGTCGAGAACACCCGTGGCGGCATTTCAAAGGCATCGATGATCCACAATGACGCCACACCGCATGTGGAAGTTGACCCTGAAACCTATGAAGTGCGCGCCGACGGCGAACTTCTGACATGCGAACCGGCGACAGTGCTGCCCATGGCGCAGCGTTACTTCCTGTTCTGAGGAGAATGAACCATGAAACGCGTCACAGGCCATGCGCATACCGGTCACTACACAGGCACGCCCTTCGACCATATCGTCCTGGCGCATGACGAGAGGCATCTGCGCCGCAAGGTCCTGACCCTGCAACAGGGCGAGCAGATCCTGATCGACCTGCCCGATCCCATCGCCTTCACCCATGGCGACGTCCTTGTCCTCGAAGATGGAAGGATGGCCGAGATTATCGCCGCCGAGGAAGTCCTCTACGAAGTGACGCCGCGCGACCGGCAGCACCTGTCAGAATTGGCCTGGCATCTTGGCAACCGCCATTTGCCGGCGCAGCTGGAAGAAGACCGCATCGTCATCTTACGCGACCATGTGATCAAAGCCATGCTGGAAGGTCTTGGAGCCAAGGTGACCGAGATCGTTGCGCCATTCCATCCGCTGCGCGGTGCCTATCATAGTGGTCACGATCACGATCACCACGACCATGCGAACGAGCACCATGATCACAGCCATGAACATCACCATCACTCCCATGACTGATTTCACCGCAAACACCGCGCTGCTGCGGCTCATGACCTGGCTGTCCCCGGCCTTTCCCGTCGGTGCCTTTTCCTACAGCCATGGCATTGAACGGGCAGTCCATGACGGACTGATCCGCGACAAGGATACGCTGCATACATGGCTGATCGACCTCCTGCAGCACGGCTCCGTCTGGAACGACGCCGTGCTGTTTGCCGCCGGTTGGCATGATGCGCGGGAAGGTGGGGATTGCCAGTCCATTGCAACCCTTGGCGAGGCCATGGCCGGATCGAAGGAACGGCACATGGAAACCATGCTGCAAGGCAGCGCTTTCCTGCAAGCCATCGCGCACTGGGCAGCAGACCAATCGGGCACGACCAGCGAAATGCCCTACCCCGTTGCGGTTGCCATTGCCGCTGCCGGCAATGGCGTGGCGCTGCAGCCGGGGCTGGCCGCCTTTCTGCATGCGGTCCTTTCCAACCTTATTCAGGGTGCGGTACGGCTTGTTCCGCTTGGCCAAAGCCACGGGGTCGCGCTGATAGCGGCACTGGAACAGCCGATCCTGGCGGTTGCGCAACGCGCCGCCGCCTCAAGCCCCGATGATTTGGGATCGGCAGCGGTCCTATCGGACATCATGGCGATGCAGCATGAAACACAATATTCAAGGGTTTTCCGGTCATGATCTCACAGAATGGACCGCTTCGTGTCGGGATTGGCGGCCCCGTTGGCTCTGGCAAGACCACGGTCACCGAAATGCTGTGCAAGGCGATGCGCGACCGCTACTCCGTCGCCGTCGTGACCAATGACATCTATACCAAGGAAGACGCGCTGATCCTCAGCCGCCTGCAGGCCCTGCCGGAAGACCGGATCATGGGTGTGGAGACCGGCGGCTGTCCGCATACCGCCATTCGCGAGGATGCCACGATCAATCTGCAGGCGATTGCCGAGATGAACAAGCGCCATCCGGACCTCGATATCGTCTTCATCGAATCCGGCGGTGACAATCTCGCCGCAACATTCTCGCCCGATCTTGCTGACCTGACCATTTATGTCATTTCGGTCTGCCAGGGCGAAAAAATACCGCGCAAGGGCGGCCCCGGCATTACCCGTTCCGACCTCCTGATCATCAACAAAAAGGATCTGGCGCCCTATGTCGGCGCCGATCTTGACGTCATGGAAGCCGACACGAAGCTGCAGCGCGGGGCCAAGCCCTATGTTTTCACCGACATGCTGCGGCGCAACGGGCTTGATGAGGTCATCGCATTCATTGAGACCGCAGGGGGTCTGCGGCCTTAGCCGCTGGCCCGTGCAGGCTCGGCCTGCTGACCGGCGATCATGACCTCGGCAAGAATTTCGTAGGACCGAATCCTCGCCTTGTGATCGAATATGTGGCCCGTCGCCATGATTTCATCGGCACCTGTGCGTCGGATGAACTCTTCGACACCCGCCTTGACGGTCGACGGTGAGCCGGCAACCGTGCAGGACAGCGACTGGCGTAAAATCGCCCGCGCGTGCAGGTCGAGTGTTTCTTCGTAACCTTCGACAGGCGCGGGCAATGGCCCCGGCATACCCGTGCGCAGATTGACGAATGCCTGCTGCTGCGAGCTTTTCAACAAATGTGCTTCGTCATCCGTCTCCGCTGCAAAAACGTTCAGCCCCAACATGACATAGGGCTTTTCCAGATGTTCGGACGGTTCGAACCTTGCCCGGTAAATCTCCACTGCCCGCTCCATTTCGGCCGGGGCAAAATGCGAGGCGAAGGCGTAGGGCAGCCCGAGGGCTGCCGCCAACTGGGCGCCAAACAGGCTCGAACCCAAAATCCAGACCGGAACATCGAGGCCCGCACCCGGTACGGCCTGGACTTTCTGGCCCGGTTCCGGTTCGCGGAAATAGCCCATCAGTTCCACCACATCCTGCGGAAAACCGTTGATGTCCTGTTCCAGATTGCGGCGCAGGGCATGGGCGGTGATCTGATCTGTGCCGGGCGCGCGACCGACGCCGAGATCAATGCGGCCGGGGTGTAGCGCCGCGAGCGTGCCGAAAGCCTCCGCCACCATCAGCGGCGCATGGTTCGGCAGCATGATGCCGCCGGCGCCGAGGCGAATGGTCGAGGTGCCGGCAGCCACATGCGCGATGACGACGGCTGTCGCAGCACTCGCAATGCCGCGCATGTTGTGATGCTCGGCAAGCCACAATCGGTTGTAGCCGAGACGTTCGGCATGCTGGGCCAGATCCAGCGAATTGCGAAGGGATTGCCCTGGCGTGCTGCCAACGGGAACCGGTGAAAGGTCGAGGACGGAAAGTGGGGTCATTGCCTTCATATAGGCGAGCAATCATCGCGCACAATGCGCGGCAACCGATTCATGATTCACAAAATTTGAAGCCATGTTCAATGGAAGACAATGAATCCCCGCGCCCTGAATTGGACCAGCATTCAGTTCTTCAGGACCCGCAGACCGGCAGCCTCGGCACGCAATTCCATTCCAACAAGCGCGCGTGTTTCCTGGGACAATTGTTCATCGCACTCACGGATAGCCGTTTCAATGAAATAGGCGATCATTTCAAAGCCTTCACCATCGGCAATAGCGCACAGTTTCGAGAGTTCTGTTTTCAATACTTTCAGCGTTTGAACTCTTTTGTTCATGCTATTCTCTCCAGATCCCACCAGCGGCACTACCATTTTTTCTTTTCATTGAAACATTCACACTATTGCAGATAAAAATCCATGTTGCAGACCGCACGATCAACAAACTCTGCGGCACAATTAATGGATATTTTCCTCAGTAGTTAATTGTTCTTGCAGTTTATATTGAAAGTTTTCTCACGGTATTATTAGCAAAATTCACCGCTTGAAAAGCCCCGCAATGATCACAACTTTCGGCAATAGCTTCTTACCTTGATTCAAATTTATATAAAATTAGAATTACTTACGAACAACATCATGAATGCATTCATTTATTTTTTCCGACCCCAAATTTATCGGTCAGAGCCGGGAGATTTGCAGCCGTGGTTTTCCGCATATTTCTTTTGATCCCGACTTCACCGCCTTGTCGATCAGGCCGGAAGCAAGGTCTGAAACCACTTCGACGGCGATATCTTCCGGCAATCCGGTCTCGGCCATTCCGGCTTTCATCGCGGCAAAACTTGCCGCACTGTCGGTTCCGCAAATATAGGCTTTGGCTTCCAGCAAGGCGGCCCGTTCAAACTTTTTGTTGTAGATCTCACTGGCCTCGGACGGCGCTGCGGCCTGCCCCTTCATGCTGAAGGCTCCTGCCGGCTGGATCGACAATGCCGACGCTATCATTGCTACCATAAGGACTGACGCAGATATTTTACGCATCTTCTCGGCCTCGATTGCGGAGGTCCGATGCTTTCATCATCGGCCTCTTTACGAAGCATTAACGAATCAGGATGCCCGAAAGTTCCGTTCGCGCGCTCAACTCGGCGTGATGGCCAGGTGATAATTGAACGCTTCTTTGCTGCATTGCACCAGACGCATTGCTGCTATGCAATATTATCTGTATTAAATCACATCAATGGAGTTATTGTTGGATCAGGAATTTTCGACAGCGTCACCTCCTCCCGGCTCTGTCGAAACGGTCGGCCTCTTCTCCTCCCAGAAGGCCTTCCATAACCAACGAAACCCACCGCACCTCCTCCCGCGGTGGGTTTTGTTGTTTCAGGGCTTCCCACATTCCCCTCATGCAACGCGCCAGACGAAAACACCGGCCAGAGTGTGATCTCGCGGGCCGGTGCTTTGAAAAACATTCAAGTCTTTGAAGGTGTATCCAGGTTTTACTGCACCGCGTTCTGGGCGCCCGGTGTCTCAGGAACCTTTGACGGAACGGCCTTCTGGGTCAGGGACTTGGGTGGCGGAACAAAATGCGTGTCCTTCGCCGGCGACAGGGCATCCGCTGCTGCTTTCGGACTGTTGCTCGTGCTGGTACTCGTGCTTGTGCTGCAGGCCGCAAGGGCCAGAAGAGACAAGACAGCCAAGGGTAATGCAATGCGCATTCGACATTCCTTTGTTTGCATGAAAGAGCCGCCCAAGCGACACTTAGGACAATCGCGCCCGCTTGACCACCCAATCCAAGCCATCGAGCGTCAAATAAAGCGCGGGCCCGGTCCTTGAAAACCGGGCCCGCGTTCCCTAGCGAATGAGGATCGCCCTGAGGTCATTGACATTGGTGCCGGTTGGCCCCGGGACGAAGAGATCGCCGATGGCATTGAACGCCGACCAGGCATCATTGCCGTTGAGATAGGCGGATGCGTCGAGCCCCTTCGCCAAAAGCCGCGCGATACTGCCGCTGTCGGCAAAGGCCCCGGCATTGTCCTCCGAGCCATCGATCCCGTCCGTGTCCGCCGCAAAGGCGCTGATACCGTCATATCCGTCGATATCGAGCGCCAGGGACAGCAGGAACTCGCTGTTGCGGCCGCCCTTGCCTTTTCCCCGCACGGTCACGGTGGTTTCACCGCCGGAAAGCAGGACCACGGGTTTGGCAAACGGCTGATTTTTGGCCAGCACCTGCTTGGCCAGAGCCGAATGCACGTGCGCCACCTCGCGCGCCTCGCCTTCAATGGCATCGGACAACACGACCGCCTCCACGCCAAGTGAACGGGCGGCATCGGCCGACGCTTCCAGCGAAACGGCAGCGGAGGCAATGACCCGGTGCTCATGCGCCGCGAATACCGCATCTGACGGCTTGGGCGCGTCGGCCGCTGCCGACTGCAGGTGTTTCAGGGCTGCCGCCGGCAGAGCGAGACTGTAGCGCTCGACGATCCGCAGGGCATCCTCACGGGTTATGGCGTCGGCAACGGTCGGACCTGATGCAACAAAGGCCGGATTGTCGCCGGGTATATCGGACACGATCAATGAAAAGACGCGGGCGGGATAGGCGGCCGCAGCCAACCTTCCGCCCTTGATCGTGGAGAGATGTTTACGCACGGCGTTCATCGCGGAAATCGGTGCGCCCGAAGCGAGCAGCGCCTTGTTGACCGCGATCTCGTCATCGAGGGTCATGCCTTCCGGCGGCGATGGCAGCAAGGCCGACCCGCCGCCAGAGATCAGTGCGACCACCAGATCATCGCTGGTCAGGCCCGAAACGGTTTCGAGCAGGCGCTTCGAGGCAACAAGACCCGCCGCATCCGGCACGGGATGCGAAGCTTCGATGATCTCGATGCGCTCGCACGCAACCCCAAAGCCGTAACGGGTGACCACCAGGCCTTCCAGCGGGCCATCCCAGGCCTTTTCAAAGGCGCTTGCCATCTGCGCCGATCCCTTGCCCGCACCGATCACAATGGTCCGGCCCTTGGGCTTTTCCGGCAGATGCGCGGCAATCGTGCGCTGCGGATCAGCGGCGGCGACGGCGGCTTCAAACAGCTTTTTGAAAAATTCCTTATCCTGCATGCGCGTCACATATCCAGATCAAAGACAAAAACACCCTGAACGCCGTCGGCAGCGGCGGCAACAATGCGCCCGCCGATAGCCCTGTGCCCGGCGTCGTCAAGGTAGGTGTCACGCGCATCCGCATCGGCGAAATCGATGATGAAGCCTTCGCTGAAGCCTTTGTCCATGCCGGTTTCCGGACTGACATTGGCACCGGCATGAAAGGACAGGACGCCGGGCAGTTTTCCGCAAAGCGTTGCAAGATCGTTGTATATGTCCTGGCGGGTAGCGGCGGCGACATCACCGCGAAAACGAATAAAAACACAATGGCGTATCACGGAAGAGACTTTCACTGATGGTTGGCGGCCCGATTGTGCGGTGAAGCAGCAAGGCCTGGCATTGTCTTGGATCAATCGACGCGTATCCTGACGGGATTGCCGAAAATTGCGAGCGCTATTTCCGCCTCCCGTGCAAATTTCTCCGGGCGGGCCTAGCCGAACAATCGTTCCACGGACATGGCCATCGACAACAGGCGACGATCCGCGCCATGCCGGGCAAACAGCATCAGCCCCCCGGGCAATGCCAGGCCCGGCATGGGAATGCTGATCGCGGTCAAATCGAACTGGTTGGCAATCTGCGGGTTGCGTAACAAGAGGCCTTCCGTCCGTTTGTAGAATTCCTCGTTCTCGCTTACGTCGGCGATCAGCGGAGCCGTCATCGGCACCGTCGGCAGAGCCAGGACATCATAGGCGGCAATATACCGGTCCATTTTTCGCACCAGCGCCTGCCGCTTTTGCATCACGCCGATGTAGTCGGCTTCCGCAACACTCAAGCGTCGCCGCAAGGTTTTCTGGACGCGCTGATCCACATCAAGCCCCGTCTCATTCAGCCAGTCCGCATGAACCCGGCTGCCTTCGATCCCGGCAATGGAGCCGACCGACGTCGCTTCAGCCATTTCATCGACCAGTTCATCCAGCGTGCATTCCACCAGGATCGCTCCGGCTTTTTCGCATAGAAGCAGGCTTTCCTCGAATGCCCGAGCGATAACCGGTTCCAGTGCAGAGAGAACCACCCCCTGCGGCAGGCCGATGCGCAGGCCGGTCAGGGACAGCGGTTCAGGGACATCCGGGGCCTCGCCCGCCATCACCGCATCCGCCACGGCGCAATCGGCGACCGAGCGCGCCAACGGACCAACGGAGTCAAGACTTGGCGACAGCGGAAACGCACCCTGCAGGGGAATGCGCTTTGCCGTGGGCTTGAAACCGGCAACACCATTGAGCGCGGCGGGAATGCGGATGGACCCGCCCGTGTCCGACCCTATGGAAATCTCGCTCGTGCCATCGGCGACAGAAATCCCGGCGCCGGTTGACGATCCGCCGGCAATGCGGCTGCTGTCGCGGGCATTTCCGGCGATGGGATAGTGCGGATTGAGGCCAACGGCGGTGAAGGCAAACTCGGTCATGATGGTTTTGCCGACAATAACGGCGCCGGAGCGCCGCAAACGCTCGACGATCACCGCATCCCTGGCCGGGGCAGGCGCACTCTGGCGCATGCGCGAGCCAGCCAGGGTTGGTTCGCCAGCCACATCGAACAGATCCTTGATCGAAACGATCCGGCCATCGAGGCCGCCAAGGCTGGTCCCTTCGCGCATCCGTCGGTCCGAGGCATCCGCCTCCGCCCGTGCGGTGGCGGCATAGAGCTTGACGAAGGCATGCCCGTCTCCAGCAGCGATGGCTGCAAGGCTTTGCTCCAGTTTATCACGCACTGATCCGACCGATTGAGACAAAGGCATCCTCCCCTCACACATGAACTGCATCGTCTATAACGCCGCCTGCAGAAAATTCAAAAGGGGGTTCGGATTGCCGGTTATATTGCTATGCAGCATGCTCATTGCTGCCATGCAACATTAGCAATTTTCATGTGGCCGAACGCGTCGCACTATTTCCTTGGGAGGTTGGTCAAAAATAAGGGGAATACCAAATGAGCCTTCGCAACCATATCCAGAAGTGGCGCCAGTATCGTCAGAACCTGTATGAATTGAGATTGTGCACCGATCGCAATCTCGCCGACCTGGGCATCGCCCGCTCGGACATCCGCCGCGTCGCGTGGCAGGCCTGCGACTGAGCCTTTCAACAGCTGCATTTATGTGGACTTAATCGAGCAGGCCGTTATCGGCCTGCTTCAGTGACCGACGCCGAATGAGTAATTCCAGGTCACGCCGATTGCCTTCTGGTCCTTGGACCCGAGTTTCGGCACAATCGGACTATCCTCCGCATCGCCCGCCAGCCGGTCATACCGGCCGAACACCTGAACGCTCCACGCATCCGAGAATGAGTAGGTGGTGGCGGCGACAATCCCGTATGATTTGACCCCGCCACCGGGCGTGTACGGCTCGACGCGGTGGTTGTTGTGGGATTCCTCTTCCGTCACACCGAAGGTGTTGCGCATATAGGTGCTGTCGGCAAGCGACAGGCGGGGGCCGACAGAGAACAGAAATTTATTATAGCGCTGGAATACGTCGGCCGAGAGATCGGCGACGAGCCCCTCAGAATTATTGAAAGCCTGCCTCACCTCGGCGCGCACGCGCAAACGATCCTGGATCGGCCAGAACTGCGCGAACACGCCGCCATCCACGGTCCATGACACATGGCGCAGGCCGACAAAGCCCCGGTCATCCGAATGGGAACGGCCGGACCGGAAACCGATGACGGGGCCGATCTCCAGCCCGCCGAGGGTCAGCAGCGTATAGTCGATATTGTCGTCGGGCGCACTCATGCCCTCGGGCTCATCGCCACGCCGGATATCGAAGGACGGCATGAAACCGAAGCCGTTGGCGCGCGCACCTTCAAACTTGCTGCCATATTCGACGCTGGCGCCAACCGTCACGATCCAGCGCGCCGGATTGACGGGCTTGCCGTCACTGGCAATCGGGTCAGAATCTGCCGCAAAGGCACTGTGGGCAGTGGCGGTCACAAGACCAGCGCACGCCAGTGCGGCGGCAAATTGCCTTATACTCCGATACATCATCTCAAACGGTTGTCCCGATTTGCAATCATCCAGGATTGCCCCACCAGCAAAATTCACTTCCCTGGCCAATGCCAGCGCCATTCTCATCAGAGAAAATAGGCGCTTGAATGATATAAGTCACCTTCTGAACGGAAACGACAGGAAAATCGATATACGTAGTGAATCAATTTTAAACCAGAGACAATCCACAGGGACACGCGCCCTTCCCGCAAACCACGCAATCGCGGCGGCGGACCTGTGAGTGTATTGCCTTTTTACAACCGCTGATTTAGTGACGATTATGGTGTCACTCTCGAAGCTTCGAATAGTATTTCTCCGTGCAGTTCGACGTGAAAATAAGCGGCGCGTTGTCTATACTTGCCTTTTTGGGTATTCCGAACGTTTCGCAGATTTTGAGTACGACCGGCCAGAGAATACAGATTTCGTCTGCTTTACAGATGATCCGAAACTGTCCTCAGATTTTTGGCGGGTTATTCACGTGCCCGCCTCATCGCTCGATCCGCACAGGACATCCAAAGGCTATAAAATTCGACCGCATCTGTATTTCCCCGACCACAAATACAGTCTCTATCTCGACAATACGGTGAAACTGAAAAAGCCGGTATCGGCCATATTCGATGCGTTTGCGGCCTCGAGAGATATGATGCAGGCGTTTGTTCATCCCGAGAGAGATTGTGCCTACGAGGAGGCCAGGGTTGTCGCTGATATCGGATATGACAGAAAATCTATCGTCGAACAGCAAATGGCATTCTATCGAGAGCTAGGTTATCCGCAGACCAATGGCTTGAATGTCGGAACGCTCCTGCTGCGCAAGCACAATGAGCGGCGGGTCGTTGCAGCAATGAATGCGTGGTATGAGGAAGTGCTGAAGTTCTCCAAACGCGACCAGCTCTCCTTTAATTTCATACAATGGCGTCATGGTTTGCAGGTATCGCCAATCCTCGGATCACCGCACGAAAACGAAATGATGGAATGGCCAACTGTTTTGAACAGCCAAAGGCTGCCGCGTGACTTCGAAGATAACAGGTATCTGGAACTCAATCAGGACGTCGCTGCTGCCGCGGTGAATCCACGTGAACATTACTTGCATTACGGTATAAGCGAAGGCCGATCATATAAGTGATTGCTTTCTATGGCCCTCATGCCTGCTGCACCACGACGCAATATGAAATCGGCTGACGTCCGACGTGGCTATCAAGCAAACTATTGATCTTATTGAGAAAGAAGTGGTGCCCAGACGCGGATTCGAACCACGGACACGCGGATTTTCAATCCGCTGCTCTACCAACTGAGCTATCTGGGCACTTCAGGCATTTCCGTTATCCGGCAAGCCTTTCTGACAGCGTTGGTTTTCCGTCAGAAGCGGGTGGGTTATAACACTAAAAATCCCCCTGTCCAGCATCAACTGACGAATTTTTTGCCGTTTTTCTGCCTCTTGCAAACAGCATGCATTGATGCGTTGTTTATTATCCAAAGAGACAGGATTCGCATTTCATGGATGAAACGGGGGACAAAGCTGCCAGGAGCAGTGCTTTTGGCTGGGGAATCATCGGCAGCGGCGAGATCGCTCAGCGATTTGCCGCCGATCTTGCGTTTGTTCCGCAGGCTTTCATCGCCGCCAATTATTCCCGCTCGCTCGCCAATGCCGAGCAGTTCCGCGATGCATTTGGCAGCAAGCGCGCCTTTGGCGACCTTGATTCCCTGCTGGCGGACCCGGCCGTCGATGCCGTCTATATCGCAACACCCAATTCCATCCATCTGGCGCAGGCCCTGAAGGCCGTGCGCTCGGGCAAGGCCATCCTCACGGAAAAGCCCATTGCGCCATCCCACACGGAAGCCTCGGTCATCCAGCGCGAAGCAGCCCGGATCAAGGTCTTTGCCATGGAAGCCATGGAGACCCGCTTCCTGCCGGCTGTCGTGGCGGCCAAAGCGAAAATCAATGCGGGCGAGATCGGAACGATTCGCCGAATCACCGCGGAACTCGCCCATGCCGAGGATTACACCCCGGAAAACCGGCTGTTCAACCGGTCCCTCGGCGGCGGTGCCACGCTTGACCTCGGCATCCACGGCGTCTCCCTGGCGATGCATTTTCTCGGCCAGCCGCAAAAAGTATCCGGCCTGTGGCACGCCGCGCCGAATGGCGTGGATATGAGCTCGGAAATAGCGCTGCACTATGATGGGGCCGACGCGATCCTGTCCTGTGGTTTTGATCGCGACGGCGCGAATCATTGCGTCATCGAGGGAACGCAGGGCACGCTGCGGCTGGATGCCCCATTTGACAAGGCGCAGCGGCTGACGATGTACCGGCCCTTCCTGGTTGCGACACCCTTCGGCCCGCTGAAACGGTCGGGAGGCCTGCTTGGCAGGCTGCTTGATCGCCTGCTGGTCCCCGGGCGCAGGAGCGAAGACTATCCGTTTGAAGGCAACGGCCGGCAGTTTGAAGCCATGGCGGTGATGGACGCCATGCGCAAGGGTGAAACAAGCGCAAGGACCATGCCCCTGAGCGACAGCATCCACGTACTGCGAGCGATCAATATCGTGCTGGCACAGCCCGCCACACCGCGTGTGATCAAGCTCTGAAACGTTTCACGGCGGTGCGTTCAGCGTTCGGTGTCGTCTTCGCTGTCGTCGGCGCTTTCAACCGCTGGAAGAACATAGGCACCCGTCAGCCAGCGATTGAGATCGACATTGCGGCAGCGGCTCGAGCAGAAGGGATAGTGCTCCCGCTGTGACGGCCGCTTGCATTCCGGGCATGGCCGTGTCGGCCGCAATGGCGTTACCTTCGCCGCGCTGTTGTTTTCGTCCATCAGTCCAAGACCTAGTGTGCCGATGATTGCCAGTTGGCATAGACGGGATAACCCTCGCCATGCAGGAGACCGGCTGTCTCGTAAAGCGGCAGGCCGACCACATTGCTGTAGGAGCCGACAAGCTTGACCACAAAACCGCCCGCAAGCCCCTGAATGGCGTAGCCACCGGCTTTTCCGCGCCATTCACCCGATGCAAGATAGCTCTCCAGCTCCTCGCGCGAAAGACGCTTGAAGCGCACCCGGGTTTCGATCAGATCCTGACGGATCTTGCCCTTCGGCGTGACAAGGCAAAGACCCGTGAAAACGCGGTGCGAACGGCCGGACAAAAGGCGCAGGCAGTTGGTTGCGTCGTCGAGAATTTCAGCCTTGGGCAGAATGCGGCGGCCAACCGCCACTACGGTATCGGCAGCGATGATGTAGGACTTGCCAAGGTCCGCGTCACCTTTCAACTCATCTGCCACCTTTTCGGCCTTGAGGCGCGACAGACGGCGTGCGAGCGAACGCGGGTGCTCGGCACGCAAAGGCGTTTCATCCACGTCGGCGGGCAACAGGCGATCGGGCTCCAGGCCGATCTGGCCCAACAGCGCCAGACGGCGCGGCGAGCCGGATGCCAGAACCAGTTTGTGTTGATCGCTCATGAACGCATTCCTGGAAATTCGTGTCCTGCGGACAAGTCAGGCCGAAGCCGGGAGGACTGTTATTTGAAGCGGTAGGTAATGCGACCCTTGGTCAGATCGTATGGGGTCATCTCGACAAGGACCTTGTCACCCGCCAGAACGCGGATGCGGTTCTTGCGCATACGGCCGGCCGTGTGAGCAATGATTTCATGATCGTTTTCAAGCTTGACCCGGAACATCGCGTTGGGCAGCAGCTCCGTCACGAGACCGGGAAACTCTAGTACTTCTTCTTTCGCCATGCGTAGTTCTATCTCCAGAAAGGAATTTGCGGTCACACTCGACCGCAATTTTGGGCGGAACCTATAGTATTGCGCGGCATTTGTGAACAAGGGAGTTCAATGCAATTGTGCACGGGCTGACAAACGTTCGAATTGCCTAGCCGAAACGCGCTTGAATATGGTGTTTGAGGTTGTCGCGCACGTCGCGATAGGCCTCCATGATCTGGTCACGGCGTCCGCGCACCAGCGTCGGATCGGGTGTCGGCCAATATTCCACATGGACCGATGTCGTTCGCGTCAGCTCCAGCGCCATGTGATGGGCCTTGGGCGACAGCGTGATGATCAGGTCGAAATAGTCGTCTTCAAGCTCTTCGAAGGTGCGCGGGTGCAGGGAAATGCGCTTCAACCCGAGTTCTTCCAGCACGGCATCGACGAATGGGTCCGGTTCGCCCTTTTCCACACCGGCCGAGGCAACATAGACCCGGGGCGGCAGCAGGCTGCGGGCCAGCGTTTCGGCAATGGGCGAACGGATGGAGTTCATACCGCAGATGAACAGCACCGCACCGGGCATGCTCCGTTTGGCAGGCTCCTGCCCGTCCGGGAGCTTGTCGGGTTCGGCGCCCACTGGTCCGCTCATCCCCGCCAATGCAGCACACACACCAGGGTAAAGAGGCGGCGGGCGGTATCGAAATCCACCTCGATCTTGCCGTTCAGGCGATCCATCAGCGCTTGCGATCCTTCATTGTGCAGCCCCCGCCTCCCCATATCGATGGCTTCGATCTTGCTTGGACTGGATGAGCGGATGGCCTCGTAATAGCTCTCGCAGATCATGAAGTAATCCTTCACCACCTTGCGCAATGGCGTCAGCGACAGAATATGGGTGACCACATCGTCACCGGCCTCACGCGAAATGGCAAAGACGAGACGCGACTCGATCAGTGACAGTCTCAGGCGATAGGGGCCCATCCCCTCGTCATTGACAGGACGGAAGCTGTTTTCCTCGATGAGATCAAAGATGGCAACGGCGCGCTCATGCTCGACATCGGGCGTGGAGCGGCCGATGGTCTCGTCCAGCTCCACATCGATCAATCGCGCATCGGTATTGCCCGTTGCTGTCATTGTCACCCTATAGGTTCAACCGAATGGCGACGGAATTGCCGTGCGCATCAAGACCTTCGGCGCGCGCGAGTTCTATCGCCGCCGGCCCGAGAGCGCGCAACTGTTCCACACCCAGCTTCAGGATGGACGTTCGCTTGACATAGTCAAGCACCGAAAGGCCGGAAGAGAACCGGGCTGACCGCGCTGTCGGCAGGACATGGTTGGAGCCGCCGACATAGTCGCCGATCACCTCGGGCGTATAGCGGCCAAGGAAAATGGCCCCTGCGTTGCGCACGCCCGCCAGCAGTGCTTCCGGATCAGCGGTCGCGATTTCCAGATGCTCGGCCGCGATGCGGTTGACCAGCGGCAGTGCAGCGTGCAAATCCTGAACCTGGATCACCGCGCCATAATCGCGCCAGCTGGCGCTTGCCGTTTCCGTCCGGGGTAGTTTTGCCAGTTGGCGCTCGACGGCGGCGATAACAGCATTGCCGAATGCCTCGTCGTCGGTGATCAGGATCGACTGCGACGCCGTATCGTGCTCGGCCTGGGCCAGAAGATCGGCAGCGATCCAGTCCGGGTCGTTGTCGCTGTCGGCCAGAATGAGAACCTCCGACGGACCTGCGATCATATCGATGCCGACTGTGCCGAAAACGCGGCGCTTGGCAGCGGCCACATAGGCATTGCCCGGACCAACGATCTTCGACACCGGTGCTATGGTTTGCGTGCCATAGGCCAGCGCGGCGATTGCCTGTGCACCGCCTACCCGGTAAATCTCGGAAACGCCGGCAAGGCGTGCGGCCACGAGAACCAGAGGATTGAGCTTTCCGTCCGGAGACGGCACAACCATGACGATGCGCTCGACGCCGGCAACCTGGGCCGGGACAGCGTTCATGAGGACCGAGCTCGGATAACTGGCCGTGCCGCCCGGCACGTAAAGCCCGACCGATTCCACCGCCGTCCAGCGCGACCCGAGTTCCACACCCAGTGCGTCGGTGTAGCGGTCGTCCTGCGGCATCTGCCGCTGGTGGTGGGAATGAATTCGGTTGCGGGCGAGCTTGAGCGCCTCGACGGTTTCCAGCGGCGCTACCGCCATCGCCGCATCGATTTCGGCTGGTGTGATGGCAATGCCATGCTGCACAAGGTCGATACGGTCAAAACGCTGCGAATACTCGATAAGCGCCGCATCGCCTTCGGTGCGAACCCGATGAATAATATCGGCAACCACGCGATCCACATCCTCCGATACTTCGCGCTTGGTCAGAAGAAACGCGGAAAACCGGGATTCAAAATCAGGATCGGACTGCCTCAACACCAAAACCACAATAACTGCTCCTCTTGCCTGTCAGGCTTCGTGTTCCGGCTTGAAATCGGTTTCCCATGCGGGTCCGAGATCGGTCAGCTGGGCCTCGATGGCTTCCACCTCGAGCCGCAACGCCCTGTTGGCAGCAAATGTCAGCTCGATCACGCCTGAAGGCGCATCGCCAACAATGAAGCGGATCGCCAGCAGGGAAAGCACGTCGTCCTTGAAGCGGCGGTCGATGCCGGTTGCCTTGAGACTTTTCACCCGGGCGAAATGCAGCGCCGTGCGCCGACGTTCAAAACTGCGGTGGCGTTTGCCATCGGCGGCCAATTCCCAGACAAACCGGTTGACGGCCAGCACCAGACGGCTTTCGGCCGGCAGATAATCGATATCGGCTATTTTCAGCACGGAATCCTGCAGATGCGCAGAAAGGATTTGCAGATCTTCCTCATCAAGCGCGATGAGTTTGAGAGTGTCCATGTCTACCCTTTGCATAACTTTTCAGGACCATGGCGCGCAAAACACGCCATGCTCCCTTCCCTGTTAGAGGAAAGTTCAGGCAAATGGAATTCTGCTGCGCGGAGAAAGTGCGCCAGCAGAAAAAACAGCCGGGAATCAGTCGCTGATACGCTCGACAACCGCACCGCAACGGGACAGTTTTTCTTCCAGACGCTCGAAGCCGCGATCAAGGTGATAAACGCGGTTGACCGTCGTTTCGCCTTCGGCGGCCAGACCGGCGATAACCAGCGAAACCGATGCACGCAAATCCGTCGCCATGACCGGCGCGCCCTTCAAACGCTCCACGCCTTCGATCTTGGCCGTTTGCCCCGAAAGCGAGATTTTGGCGCCAAGGCGAGCCAGTTCCTGCACGTGCATGAAGCGGTTCTCGAAAATGGTTTCGGTGATGTGGGACGTGCCCTTGGCCTTGGTCATCAGGCCCATGAACTGTGCCTGCAGATCGGTCGGGAAACCCGGGAACGGCTGGGTGGTCACATCGACCGGCATGATGCCATGGCCATTGCGCACAACACGCAGACCGGAATTTGTTTCGGAAATTTCCGCACCGGCCTGTCCGAGCGTCTCCAGTGCCGCACTGAGGAGGCTGGCGTCGGCGCCTTCGAGGATCACGTCACCACCCGTCATGGCAACGGCCATGGCGTAGGTGCCGGTCTCGATACGGTCGGGAATGACGCGAACCCGCGCACCGGAGAGGCTGGTCACGCCCTCGATGGTGATGGTCGGCGTGCCTGCACCGCTGACGCGGGCGCCCATGGCATTGAGGCAATCTGCGAGGTTGACGACTTCGGGTTCCTGTGCGGCGTTCTCGATAACGGTTTCGCCCTTGGCCAGGGTCGCGGCCATCATCAGCACATGGGTGGCGCCGACCGATACTTTCGGGAAGGTGAAGCGCGTGCCGACGAGGCCGCCCTTGGCGCTGGCCTTGACGTAACCGTTTTCAATGTCGATGTCGGCGCCCAGCGCCCGCAGACCGTCAATGAACAGATCGACCGGACGCGTGCCGATGGCGCAGCCACCCGGCAGCGATACGGTCGCAACGCCCATGCGTGCCAGAAGCGGCCCGATCACCCAGAAACTGGCGCGCATCTTGGACACGAGTTCGTAGGGGGCGGTCGTATCGACAATATTGCGGGCAGTGAAGTGGATCGTGCGGGAATAGGCGCCGTCCTGGCGTTCGCGGCGGCCATTGACCGAGTAATCGACGCCATGATTGCCGAGAATGCGGATCAGTTGCTCCACATCGGCCAGATGCGGCACGTTTTCGAGCGTCAGCGTATCATCCGTCAGCAGAGACGCGATCATCAACGGCAGGGCCGCATTCTTGGCACCGGAAATCGGGATGATGCCATTGAGCTTATTACCGCCAACAATCTTGATACGATCCATAATGTGTCACTTTCGCGGGGATAGACCCGTCCTGTCGTTGAGACCCTTTGCAGAGCCGGTTGATCTAAACCATCGCAGAGAATGGTTCAAGAAATGCTTCGATCGCAGCGCGACCGGTCAAGATTCCGAAGACGGGGTATCGGAGGATGTCTGTTCCGCAGCGGTGATTCCCTCGTCCCGGTCATCTGCAGCCCCGGAGCGCCGGGAACGTATTTGCTGTTTTCGCCGCGCCAGATTCGCCCGCAATTGTTCTGAACGCCGCTTCTCACGGCTTGTTTGCTCGGAATTCGGGTTTTTCGAAGACGGCGATGTCATAAGTTATCTTTCAAAATCCGTGCGCCCCAACGCGGCTTTTATCCACGTAAATACGGGGCTTTTGGCAAATACTGATATTTTGCCCAAGAGATTACAATTGCTTGCTTGCGATTTGAGCAATGATATGGCAGAAGTCCGCCGCGTTCGCAAATAAGCTGCGGTAGCTCAGTGGTAGAGCACTCCATTGGTAATGGAGAGGTCGAGAGTTCAATCCTCTCTCGCAGCACCAGTTTTTTCGATGATCGGGCGATCATCCCGTGTGCGCACGTTATCCACAGATCATTTTGACGACACAGTCTGATCGCTGACCAGGGGTCATGTTCCGCTGACGCGCTTGTAGTGGGCTGATTCGCTGCCCATGCATGCCCGCAGGACGCCGACGATACTGCCCAGGCGCGCTGCCGCCTTGACCAGTGTTCTTCCCCGCGTGAACGGCACGGCGATCAGGTAGAGGCAAAGCGACAGCAGGCGGCCAATGAGCGAGCCAGGCAAACGCAGGAGCGTTGCGGCCCTGTGCTTGTTCAGCTTGGTGCCCATTTCAATGATGCTGATGTCCCGGCTGCGCCGGTATTGATAGGCGAAGGTCAGCCGGTCCTGCGGTACGGTTTCATAGGCGACGGCCGCCGGGGTCCAGCCTGTCTTGGCACCGAGCCTGCGCGCGTCCGCCCAAAGACGCCAATCCTCGCCGCCGGCCAGTGCAAGCGCATTGTCGAAACGCACGCCGGTTCTGCGGAAGAATGCCAGATCTCCCATCCAGCTGCCGGTGGCAATCCGTATCCGGTCGCCCTGTCCGGCATTGCGCCTGCGCAGATACTTTGCTTCGCTGTTCCGGTTGGCGCGGTCCATGCCGGACCAGATCATTTTCTGCCACACCGTCACATCCGGACCATGCGGCGCGAGCCGAACCGGAGACCCGACAATATCAAAATCAAAGGCGTCACGCTCGGCAAGCAGCTGAACGAGCCAGTCCGGTTCGACGGTTTCGTCATCGTCGGCAAAGGTCAAAAGGTCATCGCCGGCATCGAGCGCACAGTCCAGAACCCGATTGCGGGCAAAGGCAATGCCGAGACGCGGCTCAACTTCGTACTGAACGGTGGACTGCGGCAGCAGTGCCCGGAACGTTTCCACCACGTCGGAAAGGGTTGGCTGGTCATTGTTCTCGACCACGACAAAACGGATGATGGTACCCGCCGGAACCTGCATCCGTGCATAGGATTCGAAGAGGCTCTTCAGCATCATCGGCCGATTGCGTGTGATGGTCCCGACGCAGATGCTGCGTTCCCTCACCGTTTCTGCGGACACAGGATTTCCCATCATCAACCGGTGACGGATTTGCGCAGGACGTTGAGCCAGCCATCGGTCCGCCGAACGATCTTGCGGGGCAGGAGCAGCATATCATGCTGCGGTGTCGCCCGGCCGCGCTGGGTGGTGGTCGCCGTGGTATATCCCGCCTCCTCAACCATTTGCCTGACCTCCCCGGCAAAATCGCCATAGGGATAGCAAAAGGCATCCACCACGCTGCCCAGCATATCTTCGAGTTCACGGCGCACATCGGCAATCTGACGCCGCGCCTCGTCCGGGCTGACCTCGGTCAAGTGCACATGATCGAGCGTGTGCGCACCGACTTCATGCCCCAACGCCGCCCATTCCAGCATTTCCGCGCGGGACATGCAGGGCGAATGGGGGACGCCGACGTCGGCATCCCATATGTTGGAGCCGCCGATCTGCCGGCTGACAAAATAATTCGTGGCGGTAAAGCCAAGCGCATCCAGCACCGGCAGCGCATGTGTCATGACGTTGCGGAATCCGTCGTCAAAGGTGATACCCACCACCTTGCCGGTCTTTTGGCCCGCCAGATAGGGCTGCAAATCCCGCATCGACAATCCGGCATATCCCATGCGCTTGAGCCATTTCATCTGGCGATGGAAGTTGGCCGGATCGACGGTCAGATAGCGGAACGGACTGCCGCGCCCTGCCGGTTTGTCGATCTGATGGTACATCAGGATGGGTATGGGCATTTTATGCGAACTCAAATGAAAGTGGACCGGGTTGAAACTTTGGACATGACATATGACGGCATCCATCGAATATATGAGAAACAGCTGCAGCGCCAATTTTAGCTCCGGCGAACATGCTTGTCTCGGAATCTGTACATAACATTTTCAACATGACGCCTGGGTTGCCGCGAGCAAAAATCGGCCTATAGATTGACGCCTTGCAACGGAGTTTGTTTGCCCATCATGTCCATCCTGCTGCGCGCTGAAGCAACAATGGTGGCGATACTTGCCATCGCCGGTTATGCCCTGTTCGGCTCAAGCTGGTGGCTGTTCATGGTCCTGCTGCTTGTTCCCGACATCTCGATGCTCGGCTATCTCAAGAGCCCGAAAATCGGCGCGATATGCTACAATGCGGCGCATCTCTACGTCGTGCCGATCATCCTGTTTGCCCTAGGCTGGTGGTCAGGCTCCAAGCTTGCCCTGTCGATCGGCCTGATATGGATTTTTCACATCGCCATCGATCGGGCGCTTGGATACGGCCTGAAATTCTTCAGCGCATTTCAGGACACGCATCTGGGACGCATCGGCAAGAACAGCTGATTTCCCCGGTCAGTAAGCGCATGCGGCCATTTCCCGCGCGAATCGCTCGACCCACCATTTTGCGGCGGGTCCAAGGGGATGGTCGGCCATGTGGAGGGCAAAGAGCGAGTAGTGGCTCTCCGGATAGGGTTCAAGGTCGAGTTCCACCAACCGGCCTTCGGCAACGTCGTCCTTTATCATCCACTTGGGCAGGCCGCCCCAGCCCAATCCGGCGACCATCAGCTCATGCTTGATACCCACATCGGTCAGCCGCCACGTCCGATATGCGAAAACGCCAAAGTTCCGGCCCTTGGTCTGTTCGGAAAGGTCAGTCACCACAAGCTGGACATGATCGCGGATGAAGGAGAGCGGCACCGGCCCCTTGTACAGGGCCAGGGGATGATCCGGCGCGGCAGCGGGTGTCATGGTCATCTCACCAACCCGGATCGTCGTGAGATCATCGCTGGCCTGGACCGGCGGCCCGCCAATGCCGATATCCGCCTGCCGTTTTTGCACGAGATCCCATACCATGCCGAGCGCCCCGACATGCAGCCGCAGGCTCACGGTCGGGAATTGTTCCTGGAAGGCTTTCAGCACGGATATGAGCACCGGCGACGGCACGGACACATCGACGACAATCGCTATCTCCGCCTCCAGCCCCGCCTTGAGACCCTCGGCACGCGCCCGCAGTCCCTGCAGCGCCGATGCCATCCGCCGGGCGTCCTCCAGCATGGCGACACCCGCCTCCGTCAGACGCGGTTCGCGGGTTCCACCGCGGGAAAACAGCTGCAGCTCCAGCTGCGATTCCAGATTGGCAATCGTATAGCTGATAACCGACTGAGACCGGTTGAGATGGCGCGCAGCGGCGGAAAAACTGCCGGTATCGGCAACGGCAAGGAAGACCTGGAGCTGATCGAGAGTCGGATTTGGCTGCATGATCTATCTAATCCATAGATGGGTTTGATAGATATTTTCCCAGTTTTCTAAATGGATGTCGAGCACCAAATTACGGGCATCAATTCATTGTCCTTTTTGGAAGGTACCAAAACCATGTCGTCCATACTTCTCATTACCTCGAGCCCACGCGGCGCGGCTTCCCACTCGACACAGGTCGCCACGGAGTTTGCGCGTAAGCTGCAGCAGGCAACACCGGGCAGCACGATCGTCACACGCGACCTTGCCAGCCACCCGCTGCCGCACATCAATGCCGACTACACGGCCGGCATTTACACCCCCGTGGAGGCACGCACCGCCGAACAGCAGCGGGTTGTCTCGGTTTCGGATCAGGCAGTCGATGAACTCTTTGCCGCCGACAGCATCGTCATCTCGACGGGATTCATCAATTTCAGCATTTCTTCAACGCTGAAATCATGGATCGACCACATCGCCCGCGCCGGCAAAACCTTCAGCTACGGTGAAGATGGTCCCAAAGGTCTTGTCACTGGCAAGAAGGTCTATCTGGTGATCGCATCGGGCGGAATTTACTCCGCTGGCCCAGCATCCGCATTGGATCACGCGACACCTTACCTCAAGTCCGTGCTTGGCTTCCTCGGCATGACCGACGTCGAAGTCATTCGCATCGAAGGTGTTGGCATGGGACCTGAAGCCGAAGCCAAGGCAATCGCCACGGCTCAGGAACAGACCAGTCATCTGGCTCTGGCTGCCTGACGCAACGCAATCTCGGGAGGTGGATTCGCGTCCACCTCTTTGATCCGCTTTGGCAGTGATGCTGATTTTAATCGGGGACGCCCATATACCCGTTGGGGGGCTGTCTATTTTGCCTGCTTGTATTCGGCCTCGTCCAGGCGGCGGAGCTGGTCGAGCAGGCTCTCCGGCACGGTATCATCAACCTTGTAGATACCGGCGGCGCGTATAGCGGTCCGGTAGGACGACTGGGAAATTTGTCGTCGCATAATCCTGGATAGCTGTTTTTCGTTGGTCCGGTTGGCGCCGTCCATCGCATTACTCCAACTCTACTTCGTGGTCTTCAAGGTCCTGAACTAAACACCTTCCCAGCGAAGAAGGTTCCCCTTTTCTAGGATGACGCATGTTAAAACAATGTGTCTCTCCGCCGCATGGTCGATTCAACGACCGAAAGTACGGCATCCCGCGCAGCGGCGCTGCGCAAACAGGACAGTCAGCGCCCTGAATTGCGGCTGGCAAGACCCTTTTCCCACGCCAGCGCCGTTTCGACGATCACATCAAGATTGTCAAAACCGGGTTCCCAGCCCAGGTCCTTTCGCGCCCGTGCGCTATTGGCCACAACGGATGCGGCATCGCCCGCCCGCCGATCCGTCAGGCGCGCGTCAATCGGTCTCCCATGAACGCGCTCGACACTTTCAATCACGTCGCGCACCGAATATCCTCGGCCATAGCCGCAATTGGCAACGATGCTGCTGGCCCCGGTGCGAAGCCGGTCCAATGCCAGCCGATGGGCGGCAACGAGGTCACTGACGTGAATATAGTCACGCACGCAGGTGCCATCCGGCGTCGGAAAGTCGTGACCGTAAATTTCCATGTAAGGCCGTTTTCCCAATGCCGTTTCACAGGCAACCTTGATCAGATGAGTCGCGCCGCGCGTCGACTGGCCGGAACGGCCCTTCGGATCGGCCCCGGCCACATTGAAATAGCGCAGCGCCGTATAACGGAAATCATGTGCCGCCGCCGTGTCGCGCAGCATCCATTCCGTCATCAGCTTGGAAACGCCATAGGGCGATTGCGGCAGCAGCGGCGTCTCTTCGGTAACGGGCTCCAGCCCCCCATCGCCGTACACAGCAGCCGTCGACGAAAAGATGAAGTTTTTCACGTTGGACTTGACCACCGCTTCAATCAAGGTGCGGGATTTCGAGGTGTTGTTTTCGTAGTAGGCCAGCGGATCCCGAACGGAATCGGGCACCACGACGGAACCGGCGAAATGGATGACCGCGTCGACATAGTTGCGTTCGATCGTATCGCGCACGAGATGCTGGTCGGCAATGTCGCCAATGATAAGCTTGGCCTCCGCAGGGACCGCCCATTCAAACCCGGTGGAGAGGCGATCGATGACCACGACGGATTCACCGGAATCGAGCAATTCCCAGACCATGTGACTGCCGATATAGCCCGCACCCCCGGTTATGAGTACTGTCATCTGCCATCCCCCCTGAACCACGCCAACAGCTCTATTGCGGTATCTTGCCGCATTTTGGCTGGTCTGCAAAGCGTTGAAGATGCATCATAAAAATAACGTGGCGAAAGAATCGCAGACCATCCTGCCTCGGGAGCGGGCAGAACGGGTTTCCGGCGTTCCCCATATCGCCAGCGCTCTTTCGACGTTATAGTGTCGGAGCCCGCTGGCAGACTCGCCATTTGCCAAGCGTGGCAAATTGCCCACCTTCCCGTCATGGATTTTAGCCCGCAAAAAAGCTACTAAGTCCAGGATACAGGAGCAGTTCATGGACTATCGTCGGTTTTTCGAAGACGCGATCGACCAGTTGCACGCTGAAAAGCGCTATCGGGTCTTTGCCAATCTGGAACGGATCGTGGGGAGATTTCCGCGCGCGCTTTGGCGTACTGCCGATTCCACACGTGAAATCACCGTATGGTGCTCGAACGATTATCTGGGAATGGGCCAGCATCCCGCGGTTATCGCGGCCATGCACGATGCGTCGAGCCGCATGGGCTCCGGTGCCGGCGGCACGCGCAATATCTCCGGCAACAATCATCCGCTCGTCGAGCTGGAAAACGAACTGGCCGACCTTCACAACAAGGAAGCCGGTCTGGTCTTTACCTCGGGCTTCGTGTCGAACGAGGCATCGATCTCGACGATTGCGCGGCTTCTGCCCAATTGCCTGATCCTCTCCGACGAGTTGAACCATGCCTCGATGATCGAAGGCGTGCGCCGCTCCGGCGTCGAAAAGAAGATTTTCCGCCACAACGATGTGGCGCATCTCGAAGATCTGCTGAAGGCGGCCGGCAAGGAACGCGCCAAGCTGATCGTGTTTGAATCGGTATACTCCATGGACGGCGATATCGCCCCCATCGCGGCCATTGCCGATCTGGCCGAGAAGTACAATGCCATGACCTATATCGACGAGGTTCATGCGGTTGGCATGTATGGCAATCGCGGTGGCGGCATCACCGATCAGGAAGGCCTATCGGATCGCATCGATATCATCGAAGGAACCCTGGCCAAGGCTTTCGGCACATTGGGCGGCTATATAACCGGCCCCAAGACCGTGATCGATGCCGTCCGCTCCTATGCGCCCGGCTTCATCTTCACCACTGCCCTGCCCCCCGTGATCGCGGCAGCGGCTACCCAATCGATCCGCCACCTGAAAGTTTCGCAGGAAGAGCGCAGATTGCATCAGCAGCAATCGCAGCTGACCAAGGATGTCCTGGCCGCCGCCAACCTGCCGGTCATGCAGTCGCAGACCCATATTGTCCCGATCCATGTCGGCGACCCGGAACTGTGCAAGATGGCGAGCGACCGGCTGCTTCAGGTGCACGGCATCTATATCCAGCCGATCAATTACCCCACCGTCCCGCGCGGCACCGAGCGCCTGCGTGTCACGCCGACGCCATTCCACTCCGATGAACTGGTGCTCGAACTGAAGGACGCGCTGGTCGAGGTCTGGACGGCGCTTGGCATTCCCTTCGCCAAGGACAGCGCTCCGTCGGTCAAGACGGGCGAACGCGTCGTGACGCTTGCTGTTTCCAAAGCCGGCGGCTGAAGCCACGCTTTCCTGAAATCGCGTAAGCCCGCTATTTCAATGAAATGGCGGGCTTATTTATTGGCATCGGTATCGTTCAGCCAGCGCGCCAGAAACGGCACGGCAAAGGCGATCATCAGAAATCGCGCCACGTGGTGGGACGCCACATAGGACGGGTCGACGCCCAGAGAAAAGGCAATCACCGTCAGCGCTTCCAGCGCCCCCGGCGCAAAGGCCAGGGCGATCTGTGCGGGATGGATATCCAGGATGTACCAAACCGCCAGGGCTGCCAGAAAAGAGGCGGCCGTTCCGAGAACAAAGGCGCAAAGGGCAGCCGGCAGATAGCGAACGAGCTGGGTACGATGCTCCGCACCCACCCTCGACCCGATCAGCACGCCCAGAATGATCAACCCGATATCCGCGATCGAGCGCGGGACCACCGCTGTCACGACCGATGCGGCGTGCAATGCCGCGCTTACCAGCAAGGCACCGAGCATCATGCCGCCGGGAACGCGCGTGTACTGGCCGAGAAGCGCCCCGGCAAGGCCGCAGACAAACAGAATGAGCGCTTCCTGGACTGTCCAGTGATCGTTCATCTCCACCACGACATGCGGCGCATTCCTGGCAATGACGGCAAGCAGCGGGGCAAGAAAGCCGATGAGGAGCAACAGGCGGATACACTGAACGACGGTAATCTTGACCATGTTGGCCTGCGTTCCCATGGCGGCTACCAGCACGAAGGAAAGCGCTCCCGGCAACGATGAAAACAGCGCGGTGGGCCCATCCCAGCCGAAGCCCTTGCGCAGCATGACATAGGTCAGTCCGGTCACCGCGATGAGCGCCACGAAGAGCATGAAAAAGCTGACGGGCCACAGCACCATCTGATTGACGGTATCGGCGGAAACGCCGGACCCGGCCTGGATACCCAGCATGAAGAAGACAAAGACACGCAGCCAGTCGGGCAGATGGATACGGACACCGGAAAGGGATGCAGCCGTGACCGCAAGTGTCGACCCGAGCAGGAATGGGATGGGCAAGCCTGCAAAACCGGCGCTGAAGGCGCCGGCTGAAGCGATGAGGAGCGAAAGAATGGTGGCCTGGGTATTATTCAGATGTAAGCGATTCAACGTTTCCTGATCCAGTCTGCGAGGCGATCGGCAGCCTCCTCGACCTGATCTATACGCCGGGCAAAACACAGTCGCAGGAAGGCTCCGCCACCATCGCCAAAAGCCGTTCCGGGCGCAAGGCCAACCTTTGCCTCATCGACGATGTCAAAGGCTGCGCGATAGGAGTCGGAAACGCCCTCGATGCCAAACAGCAGGTAGAAGGCGCCCGCCGGCGGCGACATGCGCACCCTGCCCGTCGCTGCGAGTTTGGCGCAAAGAATATCGCGCGCCTTGCGCGCACGCTCCACCTGCATCCGGATAAATTCGTCCCCATGATCGAGGGCGGCGACAGCACCGCGCTGCATGAACTGCGCAACGCCTGAATTGGAATACTGGATCAGGTTCTCGACGGTTTTGCCAAGGGCGGGATGCACGGTCATCCAGCCGACACGCCAGCCGGTCATTGCCCAGTTCTTGGAAAAACTGTTGACGAAAATAATCCGGTCATCGGGATCCATGACATCGAAAAACGAGGGGGATCGGCGCGCACCGTAATAGAAATGCGTGTAGATCTCGTCGGCGACGATCCACAGACCGTGCTGGCGGGCGATCTGCAATATCTCGCGCAATGTCTCGATATCAGCGGTCCACCCGGATGGGTTGGATGGAGAGTTGATAAACAGTGCCTTCGTCCTGGGAGTGATCGCGTCGCGGATTTTTTTCGGATCAAGCGTCCAGCCATTGCCGGTGAAATCCTGCGTTACCGGAACCGGCGTTGCACCCGCTATGCCGGCGGCAGCGGCAAAATTCGGCCACGCCGGCGACACATAGACGACCTCGTCTCCCGCCCCGGCCGTGGCCTGGATGGCCAATTGTATCGAATGCATCCCGGAACCCGTGACATAAAAATGATCGACGGGCAGATCCACATTGAAATGGCGTTTGTGATAATCGGCCAGTGCTTGCCGCAATTCCGGAATGCCTGCCTGCCAGGTGTAAAAGGTCTCGCCATTGGCCAGGCCTGCATTTGCCGCATCCCTGATGAAATCCGGCGTAGGCAGATCGCCCTCACCCGCCCAGAGGGGAATGACGCCGTCCTGGCGCCTGCCATGGTTCATCACCGCAACAATGCCGCTCTCCGGCGCGACCGCAGCTTCATGGCGCAAATGTTCAATCAGACCCATACATATCTCCAGTGCCAAATGCACATCCCGTTCAAAGGCAGACCTAACGCAACGAAGCGCAACAATCACGCGGATATTTGTGATGTTCCCATCACCGATGCTGATGATCTGCTGACGTCATCCTGACAATCAGGCAAACAAAAACCCCGGCACCAGGCCGGGGTGTCTGAACCAATGCGGAAAGTCCTAGCGCTTGGCCAGGAGATCGCGAATATCGGTCAGCAGGGCTTCTTCCTTGGTCGGTGCAGCCGGAGCTTCAGGGGCCGCAGCCTCCTTTTTCTTGAGCCGGTTCATGGCTTTCACCACCATGAAGAGAACCCAGGCAATGATCAGGAAGTTGATCAGCAGGGTGACGAAGTTGCCGTAAGCAAGTGTTGCACCGGCTGTGCGTGCGGCGGCCAACGTCGCAGCGGGCGCACCTGCCAATTGGATAAACATATTGGAGAAGTCGACACCACCGGTGAGAAGCCCGATGATTGGCATCAAGATGTCGTTCACGATCGAATCAACAAGTTTGCCGAAAGCACCGCCGATGATCACACCAATGGCGAGATCGACCATGTTTCCCTTCAAGGCAAATTCTTTGAATTCCTTTAGCATGATATACCACTCTCCAGTATTCCGTGTTAATTGGAAGCTGTCAGTCCCCAGTGATGCAAGTTGCACCACAGATTGACAGTAACAGATGTTCCTAATTTATTAATATAAAGTTTTATTTTCCGAACGAGCAACCCTGGTTATTCAAGTGTTTTCGACGGGCAGGTTTTAAAATTAATTCATTTTGATGAACACGTTCATCGCAAATTTATGGAAGGTTGAAGCCCATGACGGGCTGGACTGTAGCGCTTGTCGCGATTTTATATCTCATTGCACAGTATGTGCGGGTCAAAACCATCGGCCGGCGCAATCGCCTTGATCAGAAGGTCGACCGGCCGTTCATCTATGCGCTCAGTCTTGCATCGGGCGGCAGCAGCTGGCTGTTTTATGGTGGCCTTGGATATGCCGCCGAAAACGGCATTGAATTTGCCGGGCTGTTCATCGGGATAGCTCTGGCCTTTACCCTGGGCTTTCCGTTCTTCCATCGTGTGATCAAACTTGCGCAATCGCAGGGCATTGCCTCCATCGCCGACCTGATTGGCGCCCGCTATGGCAAGAGTTTCTCGGTGACGGCGTTTGTCACGATCATTGTCACGGTTGGCGGCGTTCCCTACCTCGCCCTGCAGCTCACAGCAGTGCATTATCTCTTCGAGGTATTTGCCGGCACGTTTACCCCGCATAGTGCGGACAGGGCCCACGAACCCCATTGGCTGCTCTGGGGCCTCCTGTGCGTCATCGCCCTGTTCGTCATCCACAACAGCGAAAAATCGCCGCAAACCATGGATCGCGATGAAAGCATTGTTCGCACGCTGGCCAGCGATTCCGCTTTGAAGATGATTGCCTTCATAGCAGTGGGCATCGCCGCGACGACGTTTCTTTTCGGCACACCCGGCGAATTGCTCAGCCACCTCGCTGGCAGCAATACTGCCATCCCCGCACTGCAGGCACACATCTCGTTGGCGAATGTTGTCGCGCTCGCGCTGATCGGCGCATCGACAACGCTGCTTCTACCCAGTCAATTCTATCTCACGGTCGTGGAAAACAGGAGCAGACGGGAATTGTCGGCCGCGCGATGGCTGGTTCCGACATGCCTGTTGATTGCCGGTCTTCTTGTTTTGCCCCTTGCGGCAATTGGCAACTGGATCCTGCCGTCCGATGTCTCTCCCGATTTTTATTTTCTTTCACTCCCTCTGCGGGCGCATCAAAGCTGGCTGGGCATTCTGGCTTTCGCTGGCGGTCTCTCGGCTGCAGCCACCATGCTGGTACTGCCTACCATTGTGCTGTCCATCATGATTTCCAACGACCTCATTTTGCCGACCCTGTTGAACTGGCCAAGGCGGGCGGGGTCGGCCGGCAAGGACGATTACACGGCAATCATTCCAAAAATCCGGCGTTGTTCCATCATTGCCATTCTGCTTGCCGCCTATGCCTACCAGTTCACGATAATGGATTACGTTGACTTTGCGGAGCTCTCGCTCATTTCCGCGGTGAGCCTGATGCAGATGCTGCCACCCTTTCTCGGCGGTTTTGGCTGGCGCAGGGCAACAGCACGCGGCGCATGGTGGGGTATGGCTGCAGGCACTGCCGTGTGGTTTTACACCATGCTTCTCCCCACCTGGCTTGATGAATCTTGCTCCCTTGTCACCAGTGGACCCTATGGCATCGGTCTCTTGCGCCCGCATCATCTCTTGGGGTTGGACGCAAGTCCCGTGGTGAACGGGCTGCTGTGGAGCCTGACTGCCAACCTGGCTTTGTTCATCCTTGGCTCGCTGTCAAAAAGCGCGTCGCCGCTGGAGCGCATCCAAGCCAATATTTTCATCCCCGAAACGGGAGAAGCCGCTCTTTCCAGCAGGAATCATCATGCCAACGTGACTGTCGATCAGTTGAAGGACACCATATCCCGATACATCGGCGCTGAACAAACCCGCCTTGCGTTCAATGCCTTTCATGACCAGGAAGGAATTGCCCTGGAAGGCGCGGCCGATTTCAAAACGGTGCATTTCTCCGAACAGCTGCTTTCCAGCATTGTCGGCTCGCCGTCCGCCCGGCTGATCCTGTCCCTTGCGATGGGTCCCTCCGGAGCGGCGCAGAAACAGACGCAGATACTGCTTGATCATGCGACGGAAGCCCTGGTGCAAAACCGCGACCTGCTGCAAACGGCGCTAGACCGGGTGGATCAGGGGATCGGCGTTTTCGACCGGCAGTTCCGGCTCATGTGCTGGAACCGGCCGTTTCCGCTCATGCTCGATCTTCCCGATCGCCTGCAGCGCATGGGCACACCGTTCCACGCAATTGTTTCCTTTCTCCTTGTGCAGAGAAACGCTGTTGCAAGCGGCGGCGGCGCATTGCAAGAGCTGGAAGCGCTGCCCGCGCGCTGGCGCATCGCCCTTGGCAATTCGGGCCGGATCATCGACATTCTGGCCAATGCCATACCGGACGGTGGCATGGTGGCAACCTTTACCGACGTCACCCAGACTGTCGAAACAGACAGAATATTGCGGCAAAGCAATGAGCGCCTTGATGCGCGGGTGCGCGAACGTACAAAGGCGCTCACACTTGCCAATCAGGAACTGGCCAAGGCACGGCGCCGTGCCGAGGACGCCAATATCAGCAAGACACGTTTTCTGGCCGATGCGGGGCATGATATTCTGCAGCCCCTCAACGCAGCCCGTCTCTATGCCTCGGCACTGACGGAACAGCTTGCCAAGCCGCAGCTGAAGGATCTTGCGACCAACCTCAATTCATCCCTTGAGGCGGTCGAGTCGATCTTCAACGCGTTGCTGGATATTTCACGGCTTGATGCCGGTGCCCTCAGGCCTGAGATATCGACCATTCCATTGAACACCATCCTCTTGCAGGTCTTTCGCGATTTTCTGCCGGTGGCGCAGGAAAGGGCGCTGGAGTTCAAACTGGTTGAAAGCTCGGTTGTCGTTGCAACCGACCCTCATCTTCTGCGGCGGCTTCTCCAGAACCTTGTTTCGAACGCCATCAAATATTGCAAATCGGGCAAGATACTCATGGGCGTTCGCCGTCGCGGCGATATGATCGAGGTTCAAGTCTTCGACACGGGTATAGGCATAGCCAAAACCGAACTGAACATCATTTTCCGTGAATTCTCCCGGCTCTCCCGCGGCATGAGGGAATCGGATGGACTTGGGCTTGGCCTGTCGATTGTCGAGCGCATCGCCGCACTGCTTGGGATGTCCATCGGCGTATCTTCCCGCGTTGGAAAAGGCTCGGTGTTCTCCGTCAGAATGCCGGTATGCTCCGATGCTGTGCTGCCGGTCAGCAAAAATCCAGCGGCTTCGGAGCCCAATCGCGCGCTGGATGGCCTCAGGGTTCTTTGCATCGATGACGACGAACGTTCTCTTGCCGGAATGAAGGAGCTGTTGCAGACGTGGGGCTGTGCGGTGGAGGTCCTGACCAATGGCAAGGGCTTGGAGGCGCTATGCCAAAACCTTGGCGAAGCACCGGATATGATCCTTGCCGATTACAATCTCGAAGATGAGAACGGAATTGACCTCATCGGGTATTTGCGCGGCCAGTACGGGTATCCCATACAAGCCGCCCTCGTCACCGCTGACCGGTCGAGCCAATTGCGCGACCGTGCTGCCGCCGCAGCTATCCCGTTGATCAACAAGCCCGTGCGGCCGGCTGTCCTGCGATCGCTGCTATCCCATCTTCAAAACACCCCTGCGGACGCCTGAATGATCGCCCGCGCTAATGAAACTCCACCGTTCTGGAGTTCAGGGGCGCGGGGCTGCTGTTGAAACGGGACAAGCAAATGACCGCTTGTGTCCGGCTTTCAACACCAAGCTTGTAGAGAACCGCAGAAACGTGCGCCTTGATCGTGGCTTCCGACACATTGAGTTCATGCGCAATCTGCTTGTTGAGCATACCGTCGGCCATCATGCCGAGAACCCGTCCTTGCTGCGGAGTAAGACGGCGCAAGCGGCCGACCAGCTCGAACAGTTCCTGATCCAGTTGTCCCCCGCCCTGACCGGTCAGCGGCGACCATATCTCGCCATCGAGTATTCTGCCGATGGCATCGGCAATCTCATCAAGGGTTGAGGATTTGGAAATAAAGCCCGAGGCGCCGAGCGCAAGCGCCGTCCGGATGGTAACGGCATCATCGGTTGCCGAAACAATCGCTATCGGCACGCTCGGGTGCAGCGAACGCAAAGCAATCAAGCCAGTCAGACCGCTGACGCCGCCCAAGGCAAGATCGAGCAGCACAAGATCAACGTCGGCTGCATCGAGGATGTGCCTTTTGGCACTTTCCAGATCGCTGACCTCGATAATATCCGCGTCGCCTGTCTGCAGCATAAGTGCAGCTTTCAACGCACCCCGGAAAAGCGGATGATCGTCCACAATGACAAACTTAAATCTCATGCCTGAAAAGTCTCCGTTTTGAAATTGCAACATCTGAAAATCTAATCGTTTTAATATTAGCGACTAAAGCGCATTTTCCTGATATATCAAGATAAATCTATTGCGCAGGAAAGTTCAAAACCAATGCGGACTGTTCGTAGATGTCTGCTAAACACATGAATTGACTTGGCAAAACCTTAATCCCGCGTAATCATAGACCTATTTCGCCACTTTTCGAAAGAAAGATGTATGATAACGAATACACTTTACCCCGAGACCCAGCCCTATGCCGAGCAGATGCTCGCCGTGTCTGATCTGCACAGCATTCACGTGGAGGAATGCGGCAATCCACAGGGCAAACCGGTCATCATGATCCATGGCGGCCCTGGCGGCGGAATCAACCCCGCCATGCGCCGGCTGCACGATCCGGAACTCTACCGCATCATTCTTTTCGATCAGCGCGGCTGTGGAAAATCAACGCCTTATGCTGAACTGCGCGAGAATACCACCTGGGATCTTGTGGCGGACATGGAGCGTATCCGCAACCATTTCGGCATCGATAAATGGCAGGTTTTTGGCGGTTCGTGGGGGTCGACACTGGCTCTTGCCTATGCGCAGACCCACCCCGCCCATGTCAGCGAGCTGATCTTGCGCGGCATCTTCATGATCCGCCGTTTCGAAATCGAATGGTTCTATTCCAACGGTGCGAGCATCATCTATCCCGACCGCTTCGAAGCCTATCAGGAGCACATTCCGGAGGCAGAACGCGGCGACATGATCGCGGCCTATTACAAGCGCCTTACCGACGAGGACCCGGCCGTGCGCCTGGCCGCCGCCAAATTGTGGGCACGCTGGGAAGGTTCCGCGCTTTCCCTCCTGCCGGATCCGGCGCGGGAAGAGGCTTTTGCCGGCGATCATTTCGCCATCGCGTTTGCACGCATCGAATGCCACTATTTCCAGAACAGGGGCTTCTTCGAAACGGATGACCACCTCCTGCGCAATGCCCATCTGATCCGCGAAATTCCAGGCGTTCTCGTGCACGGCCGCTATGACATGTGCACGCCGCTCCTGAACGCCTGGCATCTGAAAAAGGTCTGGCCGGAAGCCGACCTTCGCATTGTCGAAGATGCCGGGCATTCCGTCACGGAACCGGGCATTGTACATGAACTGATTGCTGCAACCAAAAGATTTGCAGCCTGACAGCAACACAGGCAACCGGTTGTTTCGGCGGCCGGTTGCCTGATCATGCCGCCAGATGCTTGCGGCGTGACTTGACCACCCACAAATGGCCAAAGGGATCGGTCAGCACGCCGACGCGGTCACCATTGTCCAGTTCCTCGACGGCATTGCGCACATGGCCGCCTTCCGCCGTGGCGTGGTGCATGACACGGTCGACGTCGTCAACATGGATATCGAGCATGACAGGCGTCGCGCCAATCGCGTGGACAGAACGCGGCCCGCCCAGCGATGCATCCGCATCGCGTTTGGGGTTGGCACCGACAATCATGATCACCGACGCACCCATCCGCATTTCCGCGGCGATCAACGCGCCATTGTGCAGATACGGGCGCCCGACCACCCGCGCGCCGAATACATTCTCATAAAAATCCATGGCCATTTGCTGGTCGCCGTGGCGCACAAAAAGCCGGATGGAAATTTCACCGATCAGTCTTGGCCCCTCGTTCATCCTATCCCTCCAGCGTCCATTAGCGAGGGACTAAAGTCGTATAAAAACGCGAACAAATCAAGAACAAAATGATCTTTGGAGCAAAGGTTTTGGCGTTTTCCGTGGAAAACATGCCTTGACAGATCGGCCCAGATTTTACCCGTTTCAGGTTTTCTGCGGCTGGGCCTGCTGCGACTTCGAGCCACTGTTATCGTTCTGGAATTCCTTGGCTATCCCCATGAAACGGCGCATGAATTTCTCCATGTAATTCATGCCCTTCTCGAACTCTTCATCGGAAGGAAGCGCATCGCGGACAACCGGCGGAATCTTGCCCATGCTGGCGACCGTGTCTTCCAGCTTGGCAACACGGGTCTTCAGATCCGCCACATCTTCCTCGTAGGCCCTGCGTTCATCCGCAGCGAGTTTGCAGATCAGCTGCCCGGACTTTTCCTGGCAGATGGACATCTCTCCGGTCCTGTTGTTCATCCTGATGTAACCGGTATCGGTTTTTTCCAGGGAATAATTCGTGGTTTCCTCGGCCGCCGCGCCGCTCGAGGCTGCGATTGCGAGGAACGGAACAGCCGCAACAGCGACCAGCAGTGTTCGTGTGCGTGACATGACAGACCTCCGAAATGCTGAACCTCAAGCTTGAGAGGATAATACGCCGAAAATAGGAATGAGCGCCGAGATTTCTGTTACCGGCAGCAGTCTACTCTTTGCGTATTGCGGTTTTGCGTCTAGTAAATCCGCATGAGCAAACTGATTTACAAGATTGCCCCACGGGCACTGTGGCAAGCGGCTGAAGCCGCAGGCGTGTTTGATGGCGCGCCGATCGACCATGCCGACGGCTATATCCACTTCTCCACCGCTGCACAGGCGGTGGAAACGGCGAGCAAACACTTTGCCGGACAGGATGACCTGTTGCTGGTCGCCGTCGAGACCGACCGGTTGGGCGATGCCCTGAAATACGAGGTTTCCCGCGGCGGCGACCTCTTCCCGCACCTCTACGCGTCTTTGCCGATGGCGGCCGTCCTGTGGGTCAAACCGCTGCCGCTTGACACCGATGGCAAGCACCAGTTTCCGGAGATGAATGCATGAGCGGACTGTTTCAGTCGCTGGGCCGCAAGGTCCTGTTTTCCTTCGACCCGGAAGACGCCCATGGCATGTCGATCAAGGCATTGAAGACCGGCCTGGTGCCGGGATGCACATTGCCGGACAGCCCTGCCCTGCAGGTTACCGTTGCCGGGCTGAAATTTCCCAATCCTCTCGGCATGGCCGCCGGCTATGACAAGAACGCGGAAGTGCCGGACGCCCTGTTGAAGCTCGGTTTCGGCTTTGCGGAGATCGGGACCCTTACGCCGCTGGCGCAATCCGGCAATCCAAAGCCGCGCATTTTTCGCCTTGTCGACGACAATGCCGTGATCAATCGCCTTGGCTTCAACAATGAAGGCCACGAAGCCGCGTTCCAGCGGCTGTCATCGCGCAAGAACCGTCCGGGAATTGTCGGGGTCAATATCGGAGCCAACAAGGATTCAACCGATCGCGTGGCTGACTACGTCGCCGGCATCCGGAAGTTCCATACGCTTGCAGCCTACTTCACCGCCAACATCTCATCGCCCAACACACCGGGCCTGCGGGATTTGCAGGCCCGTGACAGCCTCAAGGAATTGCTCGGCAAGGTACTGGAAGCCCGCGATACGGTTGCAGCCCAATCCGGTGTCCGGCGCCCGGTCTTTCTCAAGATCGCGCCGGATCTGCCTGAAGCCAGCATCGACGATATTGCTGCCGAAATCGCGCTGCATCCGCTGGACGGCCTGATCATCTCCAACACCACCCTGTCACGCACGGGTTTGCGCAGCCCGCAACACACGGCCGAGACCGGCGGCCTGTCAGGTGCGCCGATCTTCAATCGCTCCACGATTGTTCTGGCAAAGATGCGCCAGCGCGTTGGCCCCGCGCTGCCGATCATCGGTGTCGGCGGCATCGACAGCGCCAGGACGGCAATCGCCAAGATTCGCGCGGGTGCCGATCTTGTCCAGCTCTATACCAGCATGATCTATCGTGGCCCCGGGCTCGCTGCTGAAATCCTCAGGGAGATGTCCGCCACGCTCAAGCGCGATGGCGTGGGCAATATCAGCGCGTTGCGGGATCGTGACCTTGCGGATTGGGCAGCGAAAGACATTCCCGCCTGACGACAGAGCGTAATTTTGCCACTGTTCCGCAATCCAACGGATGACGGCGATAAACTCCAGCGAAATGGAAACAGAGTGATGACGCGCAAGAGACGGGTGGCAGTTCTATTCGGCGGCCGTTCGGCCGAACATGAGGTTTCCCTGCTTTCCGCCGGCAATGTCGTCAAGGCAATCGATACCTCAAGATACGAGGTGGTGCCCATCGCCATCACCCGCACCGGACAATGGCTGCTTGTCGCGCTTGAAGATGGCGGCCTGCCAAAGGCTGTTCCGGCAACCGGACCTGAAATCAGCCTGCTGCCCGGCGGGAAAGGCCGGCTTCTCGTTATTCCGGCAAGCGGCGCACCGCATGAAATACCGCCGGTCGATGTGGTCTTTCCCGTGCTGCACGGCCTCTTCGGCGAAGACGGTTCGGTGCAAGGCTTGGCGGAAGTTGCCGATGTGGCCTATGTTGGTTGCGGCATTCTCGGCTCCGCAACGGCGATGGACAAGGACATTGCCAAGCGCCTGCTCGAGCAGGCCGGCCTGCCCGTCGCCAAGGGCGTGACACTCCGGTTTGGCGAAACCGCCAGCTATGATGACATCACGCGCGAGCTTGGCACACCGGTCTTCGTCAAGCCCGCCCGGCAGGGCTCGTCCGTCGGCGTTGGCAAGGCTGCCACAGCCGAGGCTTTCGAGGCCGCCGTCAAGGAGGCATTCCGGCACGACCGCAAGGTCATCGTCGAGGAGTTTGTCCAGGCCCGCGAGATCGAATTTGGTGTTCTCGAACACAGCGACGGTTCATTGACCGTTTCGGTTCCCGGCGAGATCGCTCCAGCCGCCAGCCATGGCTTTTATACCTATGAAGCCAAGTATATCGATGCCGATGGCGCGGCCTTGTCCATTCCGGCCAACCTTCCGGCACCTGTCCGGGAACAGCTGCAGGACATGGCAGGCCGGGCCTTTCGGGCCCTCGGCTGTGAAGGCATGGCACGGGTCGATTTCTTCCTGCGGCCGGACATGAGCGCCGTCGTGAACGAGGTCAACACCATACCGGGTTTCACCAATATCAGCATGTACCCGAAGACACTGGGCGCGAGCGGCATTCCCTATCCCGAACTGGTGGACCGGCTGATCCAGCACGCGCTGGCTCGCGCCGATCGCCAGCGCTCCTGAACGATCTAGCTGGCGAACTGCAGCCGCGCCCGCCGCGGCAGGATCGCCAGCAGCGACAGACCGCGCAGCCCGAGGAACAGGTGAAGCGCCAGCCAGAGCCCGTGATTGCCCATGAACTGCGGCAGAATGAAATAGGCGGCGAAGTACCCGGCAAGTGACAGCAGCATCATGTTGCGCATGTCGCGCGACCAGGTGGCCCCGATGAATACGCCGTCCATATGGAAGGCCAGCAGCCCGGTAACGGGCGCCAGGGCCGCCCACGGCATGTAGAGTGCGGCCATGGCCTGCACATCCGCAGATTTGATCAGAACCGCCACGATGGCATTGCCGTAGATGAGGAAGAACAGCGCCATCAGCGAAGCAAGGACCAGCCCCCACAGGAATGAAAGCTTGATGCCGCGATCAAAGGCCGGGCGATAATGGGCGCCGACGGCACGGCCGGAAATCTGCTCGGCTGCCGTCGTCACGCCATCGATGAGATAGCCCGAGATCAGCAGAAAATTCATCAGCACGGCGTTGGTTGCCAAGGTCACGGCACCGGCCTCGGTACCAGCACGGGTGAAATAGGCATAGGCGATCAGCAGGAAGAACGAGCGCAGCATGATATCGCGGTTGACCGCAAACATCCGCCGGATGGCCGGCATATCAAGGATGCGCGCAAGCGATGGATTGGGAACGGCCCGAAACTGCCAATAGACCATGGTCAAGCCGACAACCAGCGCGACGCTTTCGCCAAGCACGGTTCCCCAGGCGATGCCTGCAACGCCCCAGCCCATGACCAGACCGAGCCAGCAGGTCATGACCACATTGACGCCGTTGAGCAGGAATTGCAGGTAGAGGCCCTGCATCGCCTTGCCCTGCCCGAGCAGCAGACCGAGAACGACAAAGTTTCCAAGCGCCATCGGCGAGGAAAAGAGCCGGATCGACACATAGGTGGACATGGCGTCGGCGACTGCCTGATCCGGGTTCATGAAGCGAACCGTTGCAGTCAACACCAGCGGCGTCACGGCAATGAAAACAAGGCCGACAAGCACGGCTATGCCGATGGCCCGCCAGAACACCGCTTGCTGTTCCACATTGTCATGGCGGCCCATCGCCTGCGCCACCAGCCCGGTTGTTCCGGCGCGCAGGAAATTCATGGTCGAGAAGAGAAAATCGAAAACCAGAGCCCCGATCGCAAGGCCGCCGAGCAGATGCGGATCGCCGAGCTGGCCAATGACAGCCGTATCGACGAGACCGAGCAAGGGCGTCGTCAACGATGCCAGCATCACGGGAATCGTGATCGACAGCATCAGGCGGTTCGTCACCTCGAACGGGCGAACGATCTTTGATCCATCAGGATTGGACACTTGCGTTGACATGGGACACCGGGAAAGACGCCAGAGGGGCTATCGATATCCTATGCCATTGCGCGCGGCGCTTTTCCAGAACTATCGGCCAATCCCGGCCGATAGTTCAGCTGGCAAGGACCAGCGCCCAATACCGCTGGCTGCTGCCGCTGGCAGCTTCAGAATAGGCAAGACCGAACCGGGTGAACTTCTGATCCAGCATATTGCGGCGATGCGGCGGCGAGGCCATCCACATGGCAAAGAGCCGGTCGAGTTCCATGCGGCCGACGGCGATATTCTCCGCAGCAATGCCGTGGATCTCGTTGTTCCGCACACGGGTGGCAAAATCACGCCCCCAGCCGGTCGTATGGGACATGCGGCCGGCGCTGGCCATGTAACCCGCCTGCTGCAGTGCGGCGCTTTCCAGCGAAGAATCGGCGGTCAGGCCAGCCAATCCATTGGAAGAGCGTATATTCTGCACAAGCGATGTCGCTGACGCCGATACACCGGCACTTTTCCCCGGCGTGCGTGTCACTGTCTGGCAGGCGGCCAGCGGCAACAGCGCCGAGACGGCGGCGAACCCAAGCACGCTGCGGCGTGACAAATGAAATCTATGGTCGGGCATAAGCAATTCCTGAATGAGACGCACTGCCGATATCCAGCAATTGTGGCTCATTCAGGCCAAGGTGATATTTTTGCGTTTAACGCCGGTAGCTCAACAACCGCAAAATGATGAAGCTCGGCACAACCACGACCGCGCCCAAGAGGAAGTAACCGGCGAAACGCTCGATGGCACCAAAACCGAGGTTCCAGATGCGGCGGGCAAAGTTCTCGAAGCCATACAGAATATCGAGCGGCGACCAGTTGAACGCGTTCATGATCACGCCGACAAAAAGCGATACGAGAATGAGCTTGAGCAGAACACGGCCCGGCGTGTCTCCCAGAAAACGGTTCATCTTGTCCGACATTGATACTCCGATAGCGGCGGCGGCAATTGCAGCGATGGTGTTCACATATGGCCATATGCGGCCCGGTTCAAGCAATTGCACAGCGATAGCGGATTCGCCAAGCGTTCCAGTCCAAATATATCCCGGATAAGGCTGGCGGTAGCCGGCAAGACGGTCAGATTGGTTTCAATGCCGATCCTGCACGAAAATATCGACCGTTTTTGCCGCCGCAATGAAGGCTTTTCGGGCTTCGCCGACCGTTCTTTCGCCATTCAGGGCATCGTGGCATATTTGTTGTGCGGCGAGATAGCTCGGTCCGTGCCGGGCCGGCCAATCCTCCGACAGAAATTCAGCGGCTTCTTTTACCGAGGCTATACTTCGGTATTTGCCTATCTGCCTGGTCTCTACGGTCACAGATTCAAATGTCAGTTTACGCATGATGTGAGACGCCCAAAAACAGCCAAGCCCCCGCGTCCCCATATTATATTGGCATTCCATCGTGAGTACAACCATTCCGGCCGGGTCGGGCTTACCACCAGGCAGGATATTCCCGTCAGGCCATTATCGTGTGAAGAGTGCCCTCGATCACAGTGCGTCTGAAGATGATCGCGTTACTTGCCGCATTCTTCGAACAACTTGGAAACAACTGGCAAAAAGTGATCTTCATAGGTCAAGCAGGATTGATAAATACCCGCCGCAACCCTTTCACGTCCGATTTCCTCCCACTCGGGATTTTTCGGTGTGTGCCAATCCGTGACTTGAGAAATCAGCACTTCCCTGTCCATCGCGGCGGGATACTGTTTCAAAATAGAGCGCGCCTCATCAACCAGTGGAAGATAACGCGCCACCGCCGCCAATTTTCGCGTGCGGGCTTCCCCATCCAAAACCAGCTCGCAGACGCGATCGCCCTTTGCTCCAGCCGTCGCGGCGGAAAAGAGGAGTTCGGCCGGTTTGCCGCGCGCGGACAATCGCAGTTGCAGAATCGCGCCCATGGCCGATGCCAGGTCGTGGATTGGATTGTATCCATCACGTGCATCCGCAACTATTCTGTAAGAATGATGCTCTCCAATATCAGCCTCAATTGACGCGATCACCGCCGCGAAAAACCCGTGATCATGACGTGCCAGCGCATCGTACCAAAGCCTGTCCGAAATATCGCCAAATATCGCGCCCGCAGCGGATCCAGTTTTTTCGATGATTTCCCGGGAATAATGCGTTCGGGACTGTTCCTTGCTTCCAGACCCGTCTGTCAGAAAGAAAACAAGGGGCTTGTTCAATTCCACCCAATGGTGAATGCGCAGCTCATGCCCGGGATGCGCCAAAAGAAGAATACTTAGTGTTTGTTTATTCTGCATTGGTGAAATAGACCATAGCTGCGCAACAAAAGCATCGGGGAAATATAAAGTGCGTGTTCTTATTACAAATTTTGTTTTTGGAATGCGGTCCGGATCCGAAAGTGTCGTTGAACTGTTGGCTGACGCACTTCGAGGTGCAGGTCACCACGTTATGATTTTTGCCCCGACATTGGTCGGCGACACCAACTGGATGATACAGAAGGGACATCAAATCTATGATGCGATAGATCAGATACCCTATCGGCCTGATGTCATTCATGCACACCATGTGTCCCCATGCTTTATTGCCATGGCACGTTTTCCCGACGTGCCGGTCGTCTACACCTGCCACAGTTCCGTGTTCGAGATCGAAGCCCCCTTGCTGCACCCGCAGATCAAGCACTATGTCGCCGTGGATGCAGCGTGCAGAGACAAATGCTTGTCCAGAGGCATCCCGGCCAATCGCTTGACCACGATAGAAAACGCCGTTGATTCAGCGCGTTTTATCGCAAGGCCCCCTCTTCCGGACCGCCCCCGGAAGGCGCTCCTGCTTACCAAGGCCAGCGGTCATGCTGAATTGGTGCGGCGCGCGTGTGCCGCAGAGACCATGACACTTGACGAGCTGGGCCCTGGAACAGGCAAGTTTTCCGATGCGCTCGAGAAGGAATTGCTCACATATGATTTGGTCTTTGCAACGGCGCGCATGGCGCTGGAAGCGGCCTTTGTCGGATGTGCGGTTGTTGTATGTGATGGTCGCGGCTTTGCCGGACTTCTCACGACCCGCAATGTCGCCGCCTGGCGGAAGAATAATTTTGGTGTGCGGTTGCTCGCCCGACCGACAACTGTCGGGCTGTTGCAGGAAGCGATCCAGCATTACGACGCGAAAGATGCGGCAAATGTAGCCGAATATCTGCGTGAGCATTCGCCGGCGGACAAATATGTCTCCCAATACGAAAAGCTCTACCGTTCGGCTATCAAGGCAGGATCACCCGGCCTGCCTGCGCTCGGTCTTGCCAATGGCCAATGGGCACAGGAACTCGTTGCAACCGCGGAAAAAAGAACCTGGTTTCGTATCGCCTCTGAAATGCATTGGATGCCGGAAACAGACACTCTCAGGCAAATGCTGGATCAATCAAAATCAGAGATCCTTGCCGAACTGCATTCGGTGACAGAGCGTCATCTGCCCAATTCACATTCCATGGAAACGCTCGCTCAAACATTGACCACGAAAATCGATAAACTCGATCGTGAAATTTCAACGTCAACGAATATCCTCGTGAGTTTGAAGGCCATGTATCAAGCGCTCATACCATCTCCACTCAGGCGCGTTGGCGCAGTGTTGCGGGCGCGCTCAAAGCGGCAAAACAGATCACCGTAGCCGAAAATATCCGGCGCGAGGACCACCTCAATTGCAAAAGCCCCCGCATCCGGAGATACGGGGGCTTTGGAATATCGCACCAATCCTGTCGATTGGCCATTTCGGTCTCAGCGGCGGGCGTCCAACAGGTCGTTCACTTTGTCAATTTGCGCCGTCGTGAGTGTCCGATGGAAATCCGTGCTCAATTTGGCTTCAGCGGCTTCGAGGGCCTGCTCCCTCAACGTGGGATCAGTAATGGCAAGGGCTGCTTCGCGGCTGCGTTCGTAAGCGGCGATCTTACCGACGGAGGAATTGGGGGCTGCCCGCTCCCGTGCCCGCGCGGATGCATGTGCTGCGTTAAGCGGACCCAAGGTATTCTTGTCCAGATCCCTGTCGCTCAGATCTGCTTCCTTGGTCTTGGATTTGTCATTTGCGTGGTCGCCCTTGGCATTGCCATGGCCTTCGCCGCCATTGCCTTTTCCGCCGCCCTCGCCGCCACCGTTGCCATTGCCATTTTTGGCCAGTGCAGAACCGACAAGGCTGTAATTGCCGGTCGTCGAGAGTGCAGTGCCGGCAACCAGCAAACCAAAACATGCAACGGCAACAAAACCGCGCTTCACAAGAGTCATACCCATCTCCTCAATATGTCCCGGTGATCGTTCCCCCACCGGAACGTTAATAATCCGTTTAGGGCCATTATGAGGCGTTAATAGCGATAATAGTGCCTGTGATGACGATGGTGCTTCCAATAGCTGGGCCGATGGTGCCGATTGTTCCAGTGATGGCGGCGATGGTGATGACCTCTCCAGCCGTGCCGATAATGATGGCGGTGGCCCCAATGCCTGCCGCGATTGTGCTTGTATTTGACCAGTTCCACATTCGAAGCGATCGGCGCGCGTTGGACGGAGATGGGCGAGGCCTGCGCGGATACGATTGATGTCAGGCCCATCACCAGCGCGATGAGGCCGGCAGCCACCAGGGAAAGAATATTCTTCATGACAGCTCCCTCCAGTTTATCCCGCTCCACACTACGCCGTTGTTGATGAACATTCAAACAAGTACACCGCAGCAAGCGAAAAGCAGGCGGGTCTATTCACCGCGAGGCAATTTTTCGAGCACAAGCTGCAGAGTGGACGTCAAAACGTCGATATTCTCTTTGCCGGCGACGCTTTCCCAGTTCTGTTGAATGCGTTCGAAGGATCGGGAAAAAACCTGGCGATCGGGGCGGATATGGTAGCCTGGTGCAGGGCCAACTATGCCAACCTCAGCGTTGTCAATTGCGATGCCGCCAAACACAATGCACCGGAAGATCAACCCGAGGAAATCGCGCAATCACGTGGCAAGTGGCTGGAGCAGATCAATATTTGACAACCGGTTCAACGCGAGGCGGCATCCTTGCTGCCGTCTTGCGTTCCATGCAAACAAGGGATGGAGCGGGTGAAGGGAATCGAACCCTCGTATGCAGCTTGGGAAGCTGCCGTTCTACCATTGAACTACACCCGCCTATGCCCGCGGACTTGCCTCGGGGCAGATAACCGGAATGAAAAGCAGCCGGGATCGATAGTCAACCGGATTCGCACATCACCCTGCAAACAGCATGTATATCAGCTACGGCGCATGCGGCCGGCGATGGCGACAATGCCAAGGCCGATCCAGCCCAGCACCGCAATCAGCAGAAGCGGCGCGGCCGGGATCATCAGCCAGCCCAGCACGCCCATGGTGTAAAGCGTATCGCCAATGTCGATGCCGGCCAGCAGACACGGGTGAACACTGTTCTCATCCACCGTGCAGCCAAGCGTATTGGCGATCGCATAGGTCACCAAGACCGACAACAGCGGCAATAGCGCAATGAACGTCAGAATAGCGAGCACAACAGCTGCTGCACGCCGTTTCGAGCCGGTTTTCCGAGGCATCGCAAACCTCCAATCCTGCATGACAAATCCCAGGAATACATCTAGGCCCGTCAAATCGGCGTCTTGTCAATCAACCGCAGCTCACGACCGGAAATGTTTGGAGAGTTTCAGGCCCTGCGCCTGATAATTCGAGCCGAGGTCGGTGCCATAAAGGGCCTTGGGCCGCTCCAGCATATGTTCATAGATCAGGCGGCCGACGATCTGGCCATGCTCGAGAATGAATGGCACCTCGTGGCTGCGCACTTCAAGCACCGCGCGGCTGCCGGTTCCGCCTGCGGCGGTGTGCCCGAAACCCGGATCGAAGAACCCGGCATAGTGCACGCGGAATTCGCCGACCAGCGGATCGAACGGCGTCATCTCCGCCGCATAAAGCGGAGGAACATGCACGGCTTCACGCGACACGAGAATGTAGAATTCATCGGGATCGAGCACCAGTTCGCGTGCGCCGCGATCATGGATCGGCTCCCAGAAATCGAAGAGGTCATGCGCCCCGCGCTTGTCGACATCCACCACGCCCGTGTGGTGCTTGCCGCGATAACCGACGAGGCCGTTCGCATCGCCGGTCAGATCGATGGACAGGGCAATGCCGCCGCCCGATATGTTCGGCGTGTCCGACGCCACGAGCGTCTCACTTGCATGCAGTGCGGTCAGTTCCGTCTCGTCGAGCTGTGCCCGTCCGGTGCGGAAGCGTATCTGCGAGAGACGCGATCCTGCCCGCGCGACAATCGGGAAGGTACGCGGGCTGACTTCGAGATAGATGGGGCCATTATATCCCGCCGGCACCTTGTCGAATTCCTGTGCCCCGTCAACAATGACGCGAGTGAAAATATCAAGACGCCCGGTCGAACTCTTGGGATTGGCCGATGCCGAAACCCCGGCGGGCAGCGCCAGGCTTTCCAGCAGCGGGACGATATAGACACAGCCGGTTTCCAGCACGGCACCGTGACTGAGGTCGATCTCGTGCAGCTTGAGTTTTTCCAGCTTGTTGATGACGGGGGTTCCGGGCCCCGGCATGAAACTGGCGCGCACGCGATAGGCTTTCGTGCCCAGGCGCAGGTCCAGGCTGGCCGGCTGGATCTGATCAGCGTCGAAATCACGCTCGGTTTTCAGTGCACCGGCCTGATGCAATGCCCTGATGCCGCTATCTGCCAGAATGCCCGCTTCACGTATACTCATATCGACCGCCGAAACCTCATATAATTTCCCAAAAGCTTTAGCGTCTCACCCGATTGACGCAAGCCGCCAAGAGGATTAAAGCAATTTTATCCCGTGGTGATTTGGCCGGCCGGCTTGCAGCCACGTTAAACAATTTGCTAAAAGAGGCCCGGTCTCGTCCGGCCTTTTTGCGATTCCCGCAAGGCCGGTTTTTTATTGGCCAGATTCTGGCAGATTGAGAAGACGATGACCACAACCCGTAAGCTGCGCCCCGCGACACAACTCGTTCATGCCGGAACCTTGCGCTCCGGTTTCGGTGAAACATCGGAAGCCCTCTTCCTCACTCAGGGTTTTGTCTATGACACGGCGGAAGCTGCCGAATCCCGCTTCAAAGGCGAAGAACCCGGCTTCATCTATTCACGCTACGCCAATCCGACCACCGATATGTTCGAAAAGCGCATGTGCGCGCTTGAGGGCGCGGAAGATGCGCGCGCAACGGCTTCGGGAATGGCTGCGGTTGCGGCGGCAATCCTGTGTCAGGTCAAGGCCGGAGACCACGTTCTGGCAGCGCGCGCCCTGTTCGGCTCGTGCCGCTACATCATCGAGACGCTCCTGCCGAAATATGGCGTGGACTTCACCCTGATCGACGGCTCCAAAGCCGAGAACTGGGAAAAGGCCATCCGCCCGAACACCAAGGCGCTGTTCCTGGAAAGCCCGACCAACCCAACACTCGAGATCGTCGATATTGCCGCCGTGGCCAAGGTCGCCAATTCCGTCGGCGCCAAACTGATCGTCGACAATGTGTTTGCGACCCCGCTGTTCCAAAAGCCGCTGGAACTTGGCGCCCACATCGTCGTCTACTCGGCCACCAAGCACATTGAAGGCCAGGGACGCTGTCTTGGCGGCGTCATCCTTTCCGACAAGAAGTGGATTGACGAAAACCTCCACGAATATTTCCGCCACACCGGTCCGGGCCTCAGCCCTTTCAATTCCTGGATCATGTTGAAGGGTCTTGAAACCCTGCCCGTCCGCGTCCGCCAGCAAACCGAAAGTGCGGCGAAAATTGCCGACTTCCTCGCGGACCATCCGGCAGTTTCCAGGGTTATTTACCCCGGCCGTGCGGATCACCCGCAGGCGGACATCATCGCCAAACAGATGACCGGTGGTTCCACACTCGTGGCCTTTGAACTCAAGGACGGCAAGAAGGCGGCCTTTGATTGCGAGAACGGACTGGAAGTGGTGCGGATTTCCAACAATCTTGGAGATTCGAAGAGTCTCATCACACACCCCGCGACAACCACGCACAAAAACCTTACAGATGAAGCACGTGCAGAACTTGGCATTTCGGACGGGCTGTTGCGCCTGTCGGTTGGCCTGGAAGATGCCGACGATCTGATCGAGGATTTCGATGCTGCCCTCAAGGCAGCCAAGTAAGATAGAACCAATCTCGCACTGAAACCAATTTCAGTGCGGGAACGGTATATTTAAGTATAAACGTTGCAGAATGTTGGCTATTCACATTAAATTTAATCATCTTTATGTATTGTAATGGTTGACGAGACGGCCACGACCCGCAATATCATTGATAAGACAAGGTTTATCATGTATCGCGCAGTCACTCAGAATATTGAAGTAATCGTAGAGCCATTCTATCTGGAGGAGCAGTCCAATCCGGAAGAAAACAGATATGTCTGGGGATACCGGATTACAATCGCCAATGAATCCGACGGCACCGTCCGGCTTCGGGCACGCTATTGGAAAATCACCGATGGGAACGGCCAGATCGAAGAGATTCGCGGCCCTGGTGTCATCGGTGAACAGCCGGTGCTCAATCCCGGAGACTCGTTCCAGTATTCCTCTGGCTGCCCGCTGACAACGACATCTGGTGTGATGGTTGGCCGTTATTCCATGGAAAGCGAAACCGGAAACTTGTTCGACATCGAGATACCGGCTTTTTCGCTTGATTTGCCGGATCAATTGCGGACATTGAATTAATTCTAGACCGGACTGTTGCCTTTGCAGAGCGCAATCGTTGCGAGCGCCATTTTGATCACATGCATGAGTACACGCCCTGATGACCAGCCAAACTGAAATGCCGTACCTGAAGGCGCTTGCCTGCTCCGTCGTTACCTTTGCCATTGGTGTCGGCGCACTTTTTATGGGCTATGCCCTGCCAAGCATTCAGGCCGGCAAGGCCGGCATGCCGGAACTTCTGGCGCTGGCGCTTGTGCCGGGCCTTGTCGTCGGCCTCTTCGCCAAACGTTCGGCGAAGCCGTGGCCGTTGTGGCTGATCATCGGTGCGTTCCTGATTGTCCTGGTTGCCGTCACCGCTGCCCACGAGGCGCTGGTATCCTGGCGGATCGCCAACGGGCTGCTGAAATAGCAATTCACGTGCGGCGCTTGTGACGTCGCATTACGCCTTCTTGACGAATTCCGTTTTCAGAACCAGGCCTTTGACCTGTTTGGTGTTGCACTCGACTTCACCCTCGCGGCCGTTCAGGCAGATATTCTTGACGAGCGTGCCCCGCTTGATCGTCTCTGACGTTCCCTTGACTTTCAGATCCTTGATCAAGGTGACGGAATCGCCATCCTGAAGCTCATTTCCGTTGCTGTCGCGTACGTCCACAGGGGCAATCCTCGTTCGGATGATCAGTTCTTTGGCAGGAATTCCGCAGGGTCAAACTCGTAATGGGTCGAGCAGAACTCGCAGGTCACGCTGATCTTGCCATCTTCGATGCTGTCCGTGATCTCTTCGGCGGTAAATCCGGAAAGGACGCCTGCAATCTTGTCACGCGAGCAGGAACAATCGTCGTTCACCGGCACGGCGTCGAATACGCGGACGCCGCGTTCATGGAACAGGCGGTACAACAGCCGTTCGGCACCCACCTGCGGATCGGTCAGTTCCGAACTCTCGATGGTCGCAACCAGAGCCTTCACTTCAGCCCAATCATCGTCCTCTTCAATATCGTCCTCATCCTCGTCGGTATCCGGCGCATCGCCCGCAGGCAGATCACGCTGGCGGATGCGCAACTCGGATTCCGGCAGGAACTGCACGATCAGCCCTCCGGCGCGCCATTGCTCGACGGGTTTGCCATCCTCGCCGCGTTCTATGAGCTTGGCGACGGACAAGCGGATATCGGTCGGAATCTGCTCCGACTGGCGGAAATAGGTCTTGGCTATTTCCTCCAGGTTGGAACCGTCGAGTGCAACGATGCCTTGATAGCGCTGGGTGTACTCGCCCTGATCAACCGTCAGCGCCAGCGTTCCCGTCCCCATCAACTGCTCCGGCGAAAGCCGGTGTGCGGCGATCGCCTCGGCCAGCCGGTCTTCGTCATAGCGGGCATAGGCACGCACCGAATTCGGCGTGCGGAAATCAACCACCAGCATGTCGACAGGCCCATCGGACTGCGACTGGAAAATGAACTTGCCGTCGAATTTCAGTGACGTTCCCAAGAGCACGGTCAGGACAATCGCTTCGGCCAAGAGCTTTGCAACCGGCTCCGGGTAGTCGTGCCGGCTGAGAATATCGTCCAGTGCCGCACCCAATTGCACGGCGCGGCCGCGGGCATCGAGTGTCTCGACTTGGAACGGCACAACCGCATCGTCCCCGGCGAAGACGTATTCGTCGGAGCGCTTGGTGATGTCAGGCATATCAGACACGCGGGCGACCTCCTTCGAGACACCAGGCTAGAATGGCTTTTTGTGCATGCAACCGGTTTTCGGCTTCATCGAAAACGACCGAGTGCGGCCCGTCAATAACGGAATCCGTTACTTCTTCGCCGCGATGGGCAGGCAGGCAGTGCATGAACAGGGCATCGGGATGCGCGTGCCTTATCAGGGCATCATTGACCTGATAGGGCATGAACACATTGTGACCGCGCGCACGGCCTTCCTGTCCCATCGAAACCCATGTATCGGTGACGATGCAGTCAACGCCCTCGACAGCCGCGATAGGATCGGACGTCAGCTTGACATTGCCGCCGGCGCTCTTGGCCCAGGCGAGATATTTGCTCTCGGGCTCGCTGCCTTCCGGCGTGGCAATATTCAGGTTGAAATCAAAGCGCGCAGCCGCTTCGACGAGCGAATGCAGCACATTGTTGCCATCGCCTGTCCAGGCAAACGTCTTACCCTTGACCGGACCGCGATGCTCTTCGAACGTCATGATATCGGCCATGATCTGGCATGGATGCGTGTCGTCCGTCAGGGCATTGATGACGGGAACCGTGGCGTTCTCAGCCATTTCGATCAGCCGGTCATGGGTCGTCGTGCGCATCATGATGATATCGACGTAGCGCGAAAGCACCTTTGCCGTATCCGCAATGGTCTCGCTGCGGCCGAGCTGCATTTCGGAACCGGTGAGCATGATGGTTTCGCCGCCCAGCTGGCGCATGCCGACATCGAAGGACACACGGGTCCGCGTCGAAGGCTTGTCGAAAATCATCGCAAGCACCTTGCCTGCAAAGGGCTTCTCAATATTGCCTGCCTTGAGGCGGTTCTTGCGCGCGCGCGCATCATCAAGAATGGAACGCAACACACCGGAAGAAAGCGCCGAGATATCCGTGAAGTGACGGAGGTCCTGCTTGATTGTCATGACAGTTCCCTACGCACTCTTCTGCCGGGCCGTGACCGACAGACGTTCGGCAGCGGCTTCAATCCGGGAAAGGGCCTCGCGGGCCTCTTCTTCGGTCACGACCAAAGGCGGCAGCAACCGAATGACGTTGTCGCCGGCACCAACGGTGAGCAAGTGTTCGTCACGCAGGGCCTGAACGAGCGCTGTATTGGGAACAACACTCTTGATGCCCATCAACAGCCCGCGGCCGCGTACTTCCGCAATGACCTCGGGATAGCGATCGGAGATCGAGGCAAGGCCCTGCTTCATGAAGAGGGCGACCTGCTGCACATGCTCGAAAAAGCCGTCGGCGAGAATGACATCGAGCACGGCATTGCCGACGGCCATGGCGAGCGGATTGCCGCCATAGGTCGTGCCATGCACGCCGGCTGTCATGCCCTTGGCTGCCTCGGCCGTTGCGAGACAGGCGCCAAGCGGGAAACCGCCGCCGATGCCCTTGGCGACAGCCATGATATCGGGCGTGATGCCCGACCACTCATAGGCAAAGAACTTGCCCGTGCGTCCGACACCCGACTGAACTTCATCGAGGATCAGCAGCAGGCCGTTCTCGTCGCAAATCTTGCGCAGGCGGCGCAAATCTTCATCCGGCACGGGACGCACACCGCCCTCGCCCTGGATCGGTTCAATCAGGATGGCAGCGGTCTGGGGACCAATGGCCGCCTTCAATGCCTTCTCGTCACCAAAGGGCACCTGATCGAAGCCCGAGACTTTGGGGCCGAAGCCTTCGAGATACTTTTCCTGGCCGCCGGCAGCGATCGTCGCCAGCGTCCGGCCATGGAACGCGCCTTCGAACGTGATGATATGAAACCGTTCCGGGTGACCGTTGACATAGTGATAGCGCCGGGCGGTCTTGATCGCGCATTCCAGCGCTTCCGCCCCGGAATTGGTGAAAAACACCTTGTCGGCAAACGTGTTGTCCACGAGACGCTGACCAAGACGCCTTTGCCCCGGAATTTCATAAATATTGGACAGATGCCAGAGCTTGTCAGCCTGGGTCTTCAGGGTTTCGACGAGATGCGGATGCGAATAACCCAGCGAATTGACGGCAATGCCGGCAGCGAAATCCAGATAGCGTTCACCGCTCTCGGTCGTCAGCCAAACACCGTCTCCTCGCTCAAAGCGCAGATCCGCACGAGCAAAAGTGTCGTATAGCGGTTGCGCGTTTGCGTCCGTCATGTCGTTTCGGGCCTCCAATACCCTGTTTTGATCTGCTGTTTGCTAAGAAGAAACCGGCAGCGATGAAATCAAAAAGCCGCCCACAAGGGCGGCCTGACGCTGGTAATATCATCATTCAATCCGCAATTGTCAAATGAACACTTCAAAAACATAGCCGCGACAGTGCGTCCGCGCGAGGCGGTCTTTCCATAAGGTTTTCAAATCTGTAGCCAAGCGACCATACGGAAAGCGACATGATCTGCAAGAAATGTCATTTATGCCGCGTTTTCTCGCGCAAGTTGGGGAAAACCCAAAAAAGCAAGCCGCTTCCCACGCCCGACTCTTGTCACAGAGTCATCGCATATTGTAGCTTGAGAAACGGAATAGCTAGATTTCGTGCGGCGGACCTCGTCACCTGGATAGATATAGTATCTGCAATCTGGAGCAATCCAGATGTGAGGGAAGGATTCAGCCTAGAGTCCGCACAATACGGAGCCAAGGAAGATGAACTGGACAGATGAGCGCGTAGAACAGCTGAAGAAGCTTTGGGCCGAAGGTCTGAGCGCAAGCCAGATCGCAGCACAGCTGGGTGGCGTCAGCCGCAATGCGGTCATCGGCAAGGTGCACCGCCTGAAACTGTCAGGCCGCGGCAAGACCACATCGACCCAGACACGCAGCAAGAAAGTCAACACGACCGCTTCAGCCGGACATCGCAGCAGCGTCAGCACGTCGGCGCAGATGACGAGCCGTGTTGTGACCAAGAGCGTTGGCGCAACAGCGCTGCAGCAGGAATATTTCGTCGACACGGTTACGCAGACCGTGATGAAGCCCTCGACGGATGTCGTGGTGCCGATCTCGCGGCGTCTCGAACTGGTGCAGCTCAGCGAGCGCACCTGCAAGTGGCCGATGGGCGATCCGTTGCAGCCTGATTTTCACTTCTGCGGAAATGATGTCGGCGAAGGCGGCCCGTACTGCACCTATCATGCCCGCCTGGCCTATCAGCCGGCGTCCGATCGCCGCCGCGCTCGGTAATCTGCAAGGCACATAGTATAGGGAAAGGCGCCGTCAGGCGCCTTTTTTATTGGCGTCAAGCCTTGGCTTTCTGCGGACCGAAGGCAACCGTGAACGATGAGCCTTCGCCAACGCGGGAGCGAACGACAAGCCGGGCCCGGTGCCGCGTAAGGATGTGCTTGACGATTGCCAGACCGAGACCCGTGCCCTTCTGGGCCCGGCTGGTCTCGATATTGACGCGATAAAAGCGCTCGGTCAGCCGCGGTATATGTTCTTCCGGAATGCCAGGGCCAAAATCCTGAATAGTGGCTTTGATCCCCTCGCCATTGTTTTTAAGCTCGACAACTACCTTCTTGCCGGACTGGCCGTATTTGCAGGCGTTCTCTAGAAGATTCTGGAAAACCTGCGTCAGTTCATCCCGATCGCCGAGGACCATGACCGGCCCGGGATCGATATGGCGTTCGATTTCAATGTCGAGGTGCGTGGCGAGCGGGCGGAGAGTATCCACCACATGATTGAGAACGATGGTCAGGTCCACCTGGTCCTTCACCGCGATATGGGCCTTCATTTCGATGCGCGACAGGGACAGAAGATCATCGATGAGCCGTGCCATGCGCTCAGCCTGCTTCTGCATGATCTCCAGAAAATTGTCGCGGGCAACGGCGTCGTTGCGCGCCGGACCGCGCAGCGTTTCAATGAAACCGCTGAGTGACGCCAGTGGCGTGCGCAATTCATGGCTGGCATTGGCGATGAAGTCCGAGCGCATGCGCTCCAGACGATGCGCCTCGGTCAGATCGCGGAATGACAGGAGATACTGGCGGTCGGAACCGCCCTGGTCCAAACGCAGCACTGTGGCGCGATACCAGCGTTCAACCGGGACACGCTCGGAATAATCAATCGATCCGGCCTGCGCATCCGACATGACCGACTGGACCAGCGTCTGCATCTCCGGTGCGCGGAAATGCAGGAGCAGCGTACCGCCGCGCGCCAGAGGCCCGAAAGCGCCGTTGGCCGCCGGATTGACGTAAAGAATTGTCCCTTCGTGATCAAAGATGATCAGGGGATCGGGCAATTGCGCCGCAAGCTGCTGACCGGACAGGCGGAAGATCGCCGGATCGCTGACCGGCTGTGCACGGGTGGTGTCGTCGCTGCGCGGAATGCTTGCCGACAAGGCGACCACGCCCAGGAGCAGAAGCATCAGAATGGCAAAGCTCAGCCACCAGGACACGCCGGAATTCAGAACGAGCGCGGTGAGAAAGGCAGCGGCACCAAGAATATAGCGCGCGCGAATGATCCGCTGCATCGCCCTTTGCCGCAAACCGCGGCTTTCCTGCCCTGAACCGAATATGCTCATGCGTTCAACTCCCTGCCCTGCCATGCTTGTCATCGACACTGGACGCCACAACGCTGTCCCAATAACATGGCTTCATGTCAATTGAGGGAGACTGTCTTGGCCAAAAATTCGAAAGAGAAATCCGACCAGCCGCATGTCGGTAAGACAACGCTTAAACTCAGGATCGATGGGAAGAAGCGGAGTTTCGATATCGACGATGCCAAACTGCCGGACTGGATTGACGACGGCGCCCTTGCGTCCGGTGACTTTCCCTACACGGATAAAATGAACAGGGCCGAATACGAAAAAACACTCGAACAGCTGCAGATTGAACTGGTCAAAATGCAGAGCTGGCTGCAGGAAACCGGCGGCCGCGTGATAACCGTTTTCGAAGGGCGCGATGCCGCCGGCAAGGGCGGAACGATCTTTACCTTGCGCCAGTACATGAACCCACGCAATGCGCGCAACGTTGCCCTGCCCAAGCCCACGGAAACCGAAGGCGGGCAATGGTACTATCAGCGCTACGTCTCGCATTTTCCGACAAGGGGCGAATTCGTCACGTTTGACCGCTCCTGGTACAATCGCGGTGGTGTCGAACCCGTCATGGGCTTCTGTACGCCGGAACAGCATGAATCGTTCCTCGAGGAAACACCCGGCTTCGAACGCATGATCGTTGCCGACGGTATCTTCTTCTTCAAGTTCTGGCTCAATATCGGCCAGATCATGCAGTTGAAACGTTTTCACGATCGACGCCACAGCCCGTTGAAGAACTGGAAGTTCTCGCCGATGGATATTGCCGGTGCCGAAAAATGGGATGACTACACCAACGCCCGGAACGAAATGATGGCCCGGACCCATACGGCCCATGCCCCGTGGACCGTGGTGCGCTCCAATGACAAGCGCCGCGCCCGCATCGCCGTTATCCGCCGGGTTTTGCTGAGCTTGCCCTACAAGGGCCGGGATGTCGGGGTGATCGGCAATGAAGACGCTCTGATCATTGGTTCCGGTCCGGGGTTTCTTGAGTAGATTGTGCGGGCCGATGCGGCGTTTTCTCCCATAGGAAAGGCCGCGTGTTCAACTGCCCCAAGGCGCGCCATGCCGCCAGCGACATGACCAACCAGTAGAGCGGTATCCATGGCAGTATCCTGCCGGGCATTCCCTTGCCCGCCAGCGCGCGCTGCCCCAGCCGGTGGAACGAGAGATACCCCATCACGATATTGATGAGATCGATGCAGAGAATATCCCGATGCAGCGCAAAGACATCGCTTCCGGAAAGCCAGCACAAGGTGACCGAGAGCATAAACAGCAGCGTGACGGGATAAAGCAGGGATGAAACGATCATCCCCACCGCCAGAAGGTGATAGACGACGAAGCGCAGAATGCCCAACTGGACGAGAAGGGTAAACGGCTGGCGCATCTGTACAAGCCACGTCTGCATCCAGCCCTTGAACCAGCGCGTTCGCTGGCGAAACCAGATGCCGATTTCAGTTGGCGCATCTTCGATCGTCGCGCGTTCGATCATATCCGTCCGATACCCCAGACGCGCCAAACGGGTTCCGAGCTCCGCGTCCTCCGTGACGTTGTGCGGATCCCACCCTCCGATGGCGGTCAGGCAATCGGAACGAAAATGATTGGAGCTGCCGCCAAGGGGCAAGACCAGCCCGCGATGCGCAAGCCACGGCAGGAAGCTCTGGAAGTGCGCCGCATATTCGAAGGCAAACAGACGCGCGACCAGACTTTCATGGGCATTGGCGACCGTCAACGGAGCCTGGAGGCAGCCGAGCTTTTCATCGGCGCGCTGGAAGCGTTGAAAGGCTTCCAGCAACTGGTCTGGGTGGGGGCGATCCTCTGCATCGTAGACCACGACAAACGCTCCCTTCGACAGCAGGAGCCCGTAATTGAGCGCCTTTGGCTTCGTCCGCGGGCCATATCCGGATACGGAAATGATATCGAAGGACTGAGGCAGCCCCTGGCGCCTCAATGCGGCGAGTGTCGCCGCGTCATCCCCTTCGCAGAGGAAGAGAACCTGAAGCTTTGAACGCGGCCAGTTCAACGCCAGTATGGCTCTGACGAGCTGCGGAACAATGTCTGCTTCCTGATACAGTGCAATCATAACCGTGTAGATCGGAAGCTCTGCAGGATTTATTGCCAGCAGGGGCAACGGATTGTCGCCACGCGCATTTTTGCATGCCACGAGGCGCAGCAGGACACAGGCAAGAAAGAACAGCGAGAGGATGACATGCGCACCCTTCCAGCTCAGTTGCTGCTTCTCAAAGGCGCCCAGCAGCAGACAGCTTGCCAATATGCCGATCAGGATGCCTTGCTGGCCTGTCAGGACAGTTTTGGCCGAGTATTCGCAGCGGGAGTCTTCGATCATTCTTGCGGCTCTATCGGCGAGCAGATGCTGATGCCCGGCCCTGAGAAGCTCGCGCACCCCTGAGGGCGTGGTCACGCTCAAGCGGCCAGCCAGCTCCTTGCGGCTCGACAGATGGCGTTTGACTACGGCAATGTCGGCGATTGTCGGCGCAATATAGGTCAATGCATTGCTGTCGTGGTTGAGTGTCGTCGCAATGCGTGCGTGCGGCAGAATGGTGATATCCGGGCCCGATCGCAGAAAAATGCCGGTTGTTTGCGGTGCCGCTTCAAAAGCCAGTCCCGTTATGTCGGCGATACATTGGCCGATCAGCGCATCTTTGCCGCGAACGCTGGCGTAGAGTTCGTCGATAAAGGACGTGTTGCCGGCAATGGAATCCCTGAAGGCCCGTACGATCAGGATTTTTGCCAATCCGGCGCGATGGAGACGCGCGGCCAGAGCCACTTCGAGGTCTCGATGCAGCATCTTCCCTCTACCGAGAGCCTGATCTTTGAATATTATCGATCGTCAAGGCGCGTGTTTTCTGTAGAGGAAACGCCAACAGCATGAACTCAACTCACAATTCATAATTGAAAATAAGATTCGGAACAATCTATAGCGTTATAAGCGAAGAATAATATTGTTACGTCTCTTTATACCAATGGCAATTCTTCATAAGTCGAAGAACGGCACCTATTGCAGCCCATCACTCCGTGCAGCGGCACAGGACGGCCATCAAACCTGTCATCTCAGGATCACCCATGCTACTCTTCGGGCAAATCACATGGGCATCTCAAATCGAATGCATATCCGCACAATCGCTTTTTGCACGGCAGTTTTCCTTGGGGCAGGATTGTCACAATTCAGTGCAGCATCGGATTTCCCGCACTATTGGGATGGCCGGGAACATGTTGCCAAGCCAAATCTTTCGACGGTCGAACGCATCCGGTTTGTGACCACGGTGGATTACCCTCCGTTCAATTTCATCGACGCCAGCGGACGGATATCCGGTTTCAACATCGATCTGGTGCGGGCCATCTGCAGCGAATTGAATGTGACCGCGATTTGCCAGATCGAAGCGCGTCCATGGAATGAACTTCAGCAGACCGTGGAAAACGGCGAAGCCGAGGCCATTATCGCCGGATTGAAGCCCACGACACAATTGCGTGAAAAGTTTGCATTCACCGCCCCCTACATGCGGCTGCCTGCCCGTTTCGTCACCCTGAAGGAAACGACGCTGGAGGAACCTCTGGCAGACAAGCTCGACAAGAAAGTGGTTGGCGTCGTGGACGGGTCGGTGCATCAGGCGATTTTCGCCGATTACTTCCCCAGGGACAGATGGGTCGGCTATCCCACACGCGCCTTGATGCTGAAGGATTTGCGCGACAAGAAAATCGATGCGGTTTTTGGAGACGGATCCGACCTGTCGTTCTGGATCGGCAGCCCGGAAGCGCAGAATTGCTGCACATTTTCCGGCGGGCCTTATATCGCACCACAGTTTCTGGGCGACGGCATGATGATTGCCGCAACCGCGAAGAACACCGATCTGGTCGATGCCTTCAATTTTGCATTGAAATCCATGGAGGAAAAGGGCACGACCTCCGAACTCTATCTACGGTACTTCCCCGTCGATTTTTATTGAAACCGCATGCAAAAGCCTTGTGAGACGCCGTGGCAATTGACGCGGCGAAGCTGCCGCCATAGTGTCCGCGCGCTTCACCACATGGCAGGAAAACAGGAAACCAAGAATGACTTCGCGCCCCAACACCCAAATCGAACTGACCCCCGAGCTGATCGCGGCGGCAGCAGAGGCCAAAGCATGGCCCTTCGAAGAGGCGCAGAAGATCATCAAACGCTATGAAAAGTCCGGCTATCCCGACTCGATCCTGTTCGAGACAGGATACGGCCCGTCCGGCCTGCCGCATATCGGCACGTTCGGCGAAGTCGCGCGCACGTCGATGGTCCGCCACGCCTTTCGCGTCCTGACGAAGGACAGCGTCAAGACAAAGATCCTTTGCTTCTCGGACGACATGGACGGATTGCGCAAGGTTCCGGACAATGTGCCGAACCGGGAGATGATGACGTCGCATCTGGGCAAGCCGCTCAGCCGCATTCCCGACCCGTTCTCCAACGAGTATCCATCGTTTGGTGCGGCCAACAATGCGCGGCTGCGGGCGTTTCTCGACCGTTTCGGTTTCGACTACGAATTTGCCTCGGCAACGGACTATTACGCTTCCGGCCGGTTCGACGAGACATTGCTCAAGATGCTGGCAGTCTATGACGATGTCATGAACATCATCCTGCCCACCCTGGGTGAGGAACGCCGGGCAACCTATTCGCCTTTCCTGCCCATCAGCCCGCGCACCGGCGTTGTCCTGCAGGTCCCGATGATCGCCCGCAATGTGCAGAAGGGCACCATCACCTATGAGGACCCCGATACCGGCGAGCATGTCGAAACGGAAGTGACCGGCGGCAAGGTCAAGTGCCAGTGGAAGGCCGACTGGGCCATGCGCTGGACCGCCCTTGGCGTTGACTACGAGATGGCCGGCAAGGATCTCATCGACTCCGTGACCCTGTCGTCCAAGATCTGCCGCGCCATTGGCGGCCGGGCGCCCGAAGGCTTCAATTACGAGCTCTTCCTCGATGACAAGGGGCAGAAGATTTCCAAGTCGAAGGGCAATGGCCTGACCATCGATGACTGGTTGACCTACGCGCCGACCGAAAGTCTGGCGCTTTACATGTTCCAGAAGCCGAAGACGGCGAAGAAGCTGTATTTCGACGTGATCCCGAAGGCCGTGGACGAGTATTTCACCTTCCTGTCCGCCTATCAGCGGCAGGAATGGAAGGAGCGCCTCGGCAATCCGGTCTGGCATCAGCATTACGGCAATCCGCCCGTGCTCGACATGCCGGTGCCCTTTGCCATGCTGCTCAACCTCGTCAGCGCGTCGAATGCCGAAAATGCCGATGTTCTCTGGGGGTTCATCTCCCGCTATGCGCCCGGCGTGACGCAGGAAAACAATCCGAAGCTGAACGAGCTCGTCACCTATGCGATCCGTTACTTCAACGATTTCGTCAAGCCGACCAAGAAGTTCCGCCCCGCGGACGACGTTGAGCTCGCGGCGTTGAAGGGTATTGATGCGCAGCTTGCCACCTTGCCGGCGGATGCGGATGGCAATGCCATCCAGAACGCCATGCTGGATGTTGCCCGTGGCATCGAACGCTATCAGGATCACACCAAGAAGAGCCCCGAAGGCGGGCCCGGCGTATCGGTGTCGTTCTTCCAGATGCTCTATGAAGTGCTGATCGGACAGGAACGCGGGCCGCGGTTCGGTTCCTTCGTCGCGCTTTACGGTATCGCCGAAACGCGGGCCCTCATTAAAAAGGCGTTGATGGGCCAACTGGCATAATTGCTCCATATCTGGAGCAAAATCGAGGGAGGACGGAATGATTGACCATATCGGAGTGAATGTCAGCAATTTCGACGAGAGCAAAAAGTTCTACCAGAAAGCCCTCGCGGCCATTGGCTATGAATTGATCCTCGAGTTCCCGGCATCCGTGACCGGGAGTGCCGACGTTGCCGGCTTTGGCGAAGGCGGCAAGCCCGATTTCTGGATCGCCAGCGGCATCGCGAACAATCCACCGGCGCACGTTGCATTTCGTGTCAACACGCGCGCACTCGTCGATGCCTTTCACAAGGCAGCCCTGGAAGCTGGAGGCAACGACAATGGCCAGCCAGGACTGCGCCCCCATTACCATCCGGACTATTATGGCGCCTTCGTGCGTGATCCGGACAACCACAATATCGAGGCCGTCTGCCACGAAGGCTGACACCTCAAACCTTTCTACTGCGGCTTTGGCGGGAACGGCGCATCCGGAGCGGGTACAGCCAGCGGTGCCGGCTGTGGTTCTGCCGATGGCAGCGGCAGGTCGCCGATAGCAACGGGAGATGGCAAGTCGCTGGCGGCCGGAAGCGATGGCGGCGGACTGCCGAAAATGCCGAGTTTTGCCTCCTGCGCCTTTTTCATATTATCGGCCAGGGGCGAGCCGTCACTGGCTCTCGCCCAGCCATTGTCGACAAGCCATGCGGCCAGATCGGTCGTACCAAGCTTGCACTGGGTGGCAACGAGCGCGTCCGGAGGAAGGTCGGGAACATTGCATTCTATGGCGCGCGAACGCAGCCAGTTGCGAAAGGCAGTGCGCGCCGCCGTGCCGCATGGCCACGACGTCCCGCCATCGACAGCGCATGTTTCTTCCGGCGGCACGACATTGATCCCCTCGATGGCGATCCTGTAGCCTGAGACATCCACGGTTCCCGCGGCCGTCGCTACCGGGCGGTAAAGCAGTTTGGGCCGTGCCGTCGTATCGACAGGCACGGGAGGCGGAGGGGGTGCAGGCGGGGTCGCGTGGCCCATGTCACTCAAGGGTTGGCGTGGTTCAATACGCTGCAACGGCCCGGATTCCTTGCCGGCCATCGAAAATCCATCCGGATCGACCTGCCGCGCGGCAGTGGCGGTTTGTGCTGGGGGTGATACAGATTCCGGCGGTTGCGGCGGTGTGTCCGGCGCGGCCCCAGCTGCATCAGCCGGCACCTGAAAATTTTCGGGGGCAATCGTCACGTCCTGCCCGCTTACCCCTGCCGCTGGCAGCCCGATATAGAACGGGGAAACAAAAACATAGGCCAGACAAAGTCCGACCAGAATGGTCAGAACGTAAAGCGGCATCCGGCGCATGGGAAATGGCTCCCTGTTATTGGCTGGCCCACAGGATTCGGGCAATCCAGTCGATATGAACCGCATCAAACGTCCGGTTGGCATGCTCCGGATTCATCGATTGCAGTTCAATGGTGCGCGGGGTCTGGCGCGTAAGAATCTTTGCCATGACCTCGCCTTCCTTCGTGCGGACAACGACACGGTCGCCGCGGCGCACCGGAACGCCCGGGGCGACAATGATCGTATCGCCGTCGCGATAAAGCGGCAGCATGGAATCCCCGGAAACCTCCAGCGCATAAACCGCTTCTCCGGAACCAACGGGAAACTCAACCACGTCCCAGCCCTGGCCGACCGGGAATCCCCCATCGTCGAAGAAGCCGCCGGCGCCCGCCTGGGCAAACCCCAGAAGCGGTACGGACCGTATGGCACCCATGCCGGCCCTTGTACCCTTGCCGCCGACAACCAGCGTCATGAATTCATCGAGCGAAGCGCCCGTCGCTTCCATGATCTTGGCCAGCGACTCCGTCGACGGCCAGCGGGCACGACCGTCGACCGCATAACGTTTGGATTTGTTGAACGTGGTCGGATCAAGCCCGGCGCGCTTCGCCAGTCCCGAAACGGAAAGCGAATGACGTTCCGCCAGCGCATCGATGGCCGCCCAGATACGGTCATGTGAGAACATGGGACTCTTCCAGATAAAGGAAAAAATACCTTCACTAAAGTTTTAGGAGGGAATTGGGGAAAAGTCGAGATAAAACGCGGAAAACTTTCTTATAATGCGAGAGGACCCGTGCGTGGTTCGACACGCTCACCATGAGGGAGGGCGAGGATTGCAGGGAGCTATATTCTGCAACGTTTGCGATTAGCCTTGCAGCCAAATCACTCCCCTCATGGTGAGCTTGTCGAACCACGCACCAACAGCAATGAGGGGATCAGCAAGTGATCCCCTCATATCTCAGTCAGGCAGCCTTTTTCTTCTTGGCTTCAACCGGATAGGGATTGAAGCGTTCATAGAAGGTGTCACCCTTCTCGGCCATGTCGAGCAACAGCTTCGGCGCCTTGAACTGGGCACCGTATTTGCGCTGCAGGCCCTTGGCGATTTCCACGAACTTCGCCGCGCCGATGCCATCGATATAGGACAGCGTTCCGCCCGTATAAGGCGCAAAGCCGAACGCCAGGATCGAGCCGACATCCGCTTCGCGCGGATCGGTGACAATCCCCTCTTCCATGACCCGCGCCGCTTCCAGCGCGATGGTGAAGAGGAAACGCTGCTTGAGCACTTCCACATCGATCTTGTCGGCGTCCTGCTGCGGATAGAGTGTCTTCAGTTCCGGCCAGAGATGCTTCTTGGCCGGCTTGGCCGGATAATCATAGAAGCCCTTGCCGTTCTTGCGGCCACGGCGGTCGTACTTGTCGACCAGCGTGTTGACCAGTTCCACATGCCGCGGATCGACGGCCTTCGGTCCGAGATCGGCAAGCGTCGCCTTGAGGATTTTCTGCGACAGATCGATGGCCGTCTCATCATTGAGCGCGAGCGGCCCGACCGGCATGCCTGCCATGCGGGCAACATTCTCGATCATTGCCGGCGGAACGCCTTCCACGAGCATGTTGTAGGCTTCCGACATGTAGCGCAGGACGCAGCGATTGACGTAGAAACCGCGAGTATCATTGACGACAATCGGGGTTTTCTTGATCGCACGCACGTAATCCAGTGCGACAGCCAGCGCCTTTTCCGAGGTCTTCTTGCCGAGAATAACCTCGACAAGCATCATTTTGTCGACGGGCGAGAAGAAGTGGATGCCGATGAAGTTCTTCGGGCGCACTGATACCTTGGCAAGGCCGGTGATCGGCAGGGTCGAGGTATTGGAGGCAAACACGGCCGCAGGCTTCAGCACGGCTTCTGCCTGCTCCGTTGCCTTGCGCTTGACGTCGCGGTCCTCGAACACGGCTTCGATCACAAGGTCGGCACCGTCAAGCTCGGCATATTGCGTGGTGGCGGTGATCAGGCCAAGGAGCTTTTCCTTGTCTTCCGCAGTTGCCTTGCCACGCTGGATATCCTTGGTGATCAGGTCAGCCGTATGCGCCTTGCCCTTGTCGGCGGCTTCCTGCGTCTGATCGATCAGGACAACGGGAATCCCGGCCTTGGCTGTGACAAAGGCAATGCCCGCCCCCATGAAACCGGCACCGATGACACCGACCTTCTTGAACTTGGTCGGCTTGACATCGGCCGGGCGGCGCGCACCCTTGTTCAGTTCCTGCAGGGAAACGAACAGCGAGCGGATCATCATGCCCGCTTCCGTGCTCTGCAGGATGTTGGTGAAGTAACGCTGCTCGATCTTCAGACCCGTGTCGAAGGGCACGAGAAGGCCTTCGTAGACGGATTTCAGGATCGCTGCGGCACCGGGATAATTCCCATAGGTTTCGCGGCGCAGGATGGCCGTGGCGGCAGGCCAGAGATTGGCACCCGCTGCCGAATAGATCGCACCACCGGGGAGCTTGAAACCCTTTTCATCCCATGGCTGGACTGGCTTCAAACCGGCCTTGATCATCTTCTTGGCGGTTTCGACGAGCTTCTTGGCCGGCGCGATTTCATGCACAAGACCCATGGCCTTCGCACGCGCAGCAGTCAGGCTGGAGCCCGTCGTCATCATCTGCAGGGCATCCTGCTGGTTGGTCAGGCGCGGAACGCGCTGCGTGCCGCCGGCACCCGGGAAAATACCGACCTTCACCTCAGGCAGGGCCATCTTCACCGATGGATCATCGGAAACAACGCGGCCATGGCAGGCCAGCGACATTTCGAATGCGCCGCCCATGCAGGTGCCGTTGATGGCCGAAACCCATGGCTTGCCCGATGTTTCGAGCTTGCGGAACAGGCCGCCCATCTTGCCAGTGTTTTCGAACAGGAGTTCGACGGCCTTCTTGGGATCCCGTGCCTTTTCCTCCTGGAACAGCTGGAACATGCGTTTGAGCATGGTGAGGTCCGCGCCGCCGGAGAAGGTATCCTTGCCGGATGTGATGACTGCACCCTTGATCGCCTCGTCCTTGGCAACGCGGTCGACGATAGCGTCGAGTTCCTTCATCACCTCTTCAGTGAAGACATTCATCGACTTGTCGGGCATATCCCAGGTGACCAGCGCAATGCCGTCCGCGTCGACGTCGAATTTGAAGTTTGTATAGCTCATCTTCTGCTCTCCCTCAGACGCGTTCGATAATCGTTGCGGTGCCCATGCCGGCACCAATGCATAGGGTGACCAAGGCCACATTCAGATCGCGGCGCTCCAGCTCATCAAGCACCGTGCCGAGGATCATCGCACCGGTTGCACCGAGTGGATGGCCCATGGCGATGGCACCGCCATTCACGTTGATCTTGTCGCGCGGAATGTTGAAGGCCTGCATGTAGCGCAGCACAACAGCCGCAAAGGCTTCATTCAGTTCGAACAGGTCGATATCCGAAATCTTCATCTTGGCGCGCTTCAGCAGCTTTTCCGTCACATCGACCGGACCGGTCAGCATCAAGGCCGGATCGGAACCGATATTGGCAAAGGCGCGGATGCGGGCGCGCGGCTTGGCACTCAATGCCTTGCCGGCGCTTTTCGAGCCGAGCAGGACACCAGCGGCACCGTCAACAATGCCGGAGGAATTGCCGGCGTGGTGTACGTGGTTGATGGTCTCAACTTCCGGATGTGCCTGGATGCCAACGGCATTGAAGCCGCCCATTTCACCCGGCATCACGAAGGATGGATTGAGCGAGGCCAGTGCCTGCATATCCGTTGCCGGACGCATGTGTTCATCATGGTCAAGGATGGTCAGGCCGTTCTGGTCCTTGATGCTGAGAACCGAATTCTTGAAGTAGCCCTTCTTCCAGGCTTCCCCGGCGCGCTTCTGGCTTTCGACGGCATAGGCGTCGACATCATCGCGGGTAAAACCATACTTGGTGGCGATCAGATCGGCCGATACACCCTGCGGCATGAAATAGCCGGGAAGGCCCACCGACGGGTCCATGTACCAGGCACCACCGGACATGCCCATGCCGACGCGCGACATGGATTCCACGCCGCCGGCGATGACGATGTCATCGGCACCCTGCACGATCTTGGCGGCGGCAAAATTCACCGCGTCGAGGCCAGAGGCACAGAAGCGCGAAATCTGCATGCCGGGCGCCTTGAAATCGTATCCGGCTTCGAAAGCCGATGAACGCGGAATGACAGCGCCGGCTTCACCGACGGGATCAACGCAGCCATAGATGATGTCGTCGACGAGTCCCGTGTCGAGACCATTGCGGTCGCGCAGCGCTTCCAGCACCTTGGCGCCGAGACGGACGGCGGGCACTTCATGCAGGCTGCCATCCTTCTTGCCCTTGCCGCGCGGCGTGCGGACGTGGTCATAAATATATGCTTCGGCCATTTCATTCTCCCTTTTCGAACCGCACCTCAGAGGCTGCGGGCGATCAAAAGCTTCATGATTTCATTGGTTCCGCCATAGATCCGCTGGACGCGGGCATCGCGGAACATACGTGCGATCGGGTATTCGTTCATATAACCGTAGCCGCCATGCAATTGCAGGCATTCGTCAACGATCTTGTTCTGCAGGTCGCTCAACCAGTATTTCGCCATGGAGGCAGTGACCGGATCGAGCCCGCCGTTGACGTGGCGTTCCACGCAGTGATTGTAAAAGACGCGGCCGATGGTGGCTTCCGTCTTCATTTCGGCCAGTTTGAACTGGGTATTCTGGAAGTCGATGACCGCCTTGCCGAAGGCCTTGCGCTCCTTGACATAGTCCGAGGTAATCGCGATGGCGCGCTCGGCCATGGCGATCGCGGTGCCGCCGATCTGCAGACGTTCCTGCGGCAGTTGCTGCATCAGCTGTACAAAGCCCTGACCCTCTTCGGTTCCGAGCAGGTTCGCTGTGGGCACGCGGACATTGTTGAAGAACAGTTCCGAGGTATCGTTCGATTTCAGCCCGACCTTGTCGAGGTTGCGTCCGCGCTCGAACCCTTCCTGTCCGTCCGTCTCGACCACAATGAGCGATGTGCCCTTGGCGCCCTGCGACGGGTCCGTCTTGGTCACGACGACAACCAGATTGGCGAGCTGACCATTGGTGATGAAGGTCTTCGATCCGTTGATGACGTATTGATTGCCGTCCTTCTTGGCGCTTGTCTTCACGCCTTGAAGGTCGGAACCGGCACCCGGCTCGGTCATGGCGATGGCGCCGATCAGTTCGCCGGTCGCCATCTTCGGCAGCCACTTCTTCTTCTGCTCTTCCGAACCATAATGCAGAATATAGGGAGCAACGATTGAATTGTGCAGGGCTATGCCGAAGCCATCGACACCAACATGGCTGATGGCTTCCAGGATGGCGCTTTCATGGGCATAGGTACCGCCGGCACCGCCATATTCTTCCGGCATGGAGGCGCACAGAAGCCCGTTCTCGCCGGCAAGCTCCCAGATGGAACGGTCAAAAATTTCCTGCTTCTCGAAACGGTCGTAGTGCGGCAGCACCTCGGCTTCGAGAAACTTCGAAGCCATGTCCTGCAGCATCACCACATCGTCAGTCTTCCAGTCGGGTTTTGGCACGCCCAACACGTCTTCCGGCCGAATAGACATCTCTAACCTCCCTAGAAATCACCTTTCGCTGCATATGGGAGCCTCCGCTCCCTTTTGCATCAATCAGAATGCCTCCGCCGTCAGCGCCATCATCGTGTCCGCACCGGTCTGGATGCGGGCGAGATGCGCCGATGTTTCCGGCATGACGCGTTCCATGAAGAATTTCCCGGTGACGAGCTTGGTCTCGTAGAAATCCTTCTTCTCGGCACCTTCCGCCAGTTTCGCATGCGATGCCTTGGCAATCTGCGCCCACATGTAGCCAAGCGATACCAGACCGAAGAGATGCATGTAATCGGTCGACGCTGCACCGGCATTGTCCGGGTTCGCCATACCGTTCTGCATCAGCCACATCGAGGCGGCCTGCAGGTCATTGAGGCCTTTCTTCAGATGCTTGGTGAAGAAGGCGAGCTTTTCATCGTTGCGGTTCTCCTCGCAGAAATCACCGACCTCCTTGAAGAACGCCATGACGGCGCGGCCGCCATTGGCGCCGAGCTTGCGGCCGACGAGATCGAGCGCCTGCACGCCATTGGCACCTTCATAGATCATGGCAATGCGCGCATCGCGCACATACTGGCTCATGCCGTGTTCTTCGATGTAGCCGTGACCGCCATAGACCTGCTGCGCCATGACCGCATGTTCAAAGCCCTTGTCCGTCAGGACGCCCTTGAGAACCGGGGTCATCAGGCCAAGAATGTCATCGGCAATCTGCTTGTCACCCTCGTCGTCGGAACGGTGCGCGACATCCGACTTGAGCGCGGACCACAGGATGAAGGCGCGGCCCGCTTCATTGAACGACTTGATCGTCATCAGAATGCGGCGGATATCCGGATGCACGATCAGCGGATCGGCTTTCTTGTCCGGCGCCTTCGGTCCGGTCAACGAACGGCCCTGGAGACGTTCGCGCGCATATTCCACCGCGTTCTGGTAGGCGATTTCCCCGATGGACAGGCCCTGCAGGGCAACGCCGAGACGCGCCTCGTTCATCATCGTGAACATGGCGCGCAGACCCTTGTTCTCGCCGCCGATCAGGTAGCCCGTGGCTTCGTCATAGTTCATCACGCAGGTCGAATTGGCGTGGATGCCCATCTTCTCTTCAATCGAGCCGCAGGATACACCATTGCGGGTACCGGCATTGCCACTGTCGTCGAGATTGAACTTCGGCACGATGAACAGGGAAATGCCTTTCACGCCTTCCGGCGCACCCTCGATACGGGCAAGCACCAGATGGATGATGTTTTCCGACATGTCATGCTCACCGGCAGAGATGAAAATCTTCTGGCCGGAAATCTTGTAGGAGCCATCGCCATTGGGCGCGGCCTTGGTGCGCAGCAGGCCCAGATCGGTGCCGCAATGCGGCTCGGTGAGGTTCATGGTGCCGGTCCAGGTGCCATCGACCATTCTCGGCAGATAGGTCTGCTTCTGATCGTCGGTGCCATGCGTCAGGATCGCGGCAATCGCGCCCTGCGTCAGGCCGGGATACATCACCAGCGCCATATTGGCCGAGGACATGTATTCGCCAACCGCAACATGCAGCGCGTAAGGAAGACCCTGACCGCCGAATTCCGGCGGTATGGCCAGGCTCATCCAGCCGCCTTCGCGGTACTGATCGAAAGCGGCCTTGAAGCCTTTGGGTGTGGTGACCGTGCCGTCCGCATGACGCACGCAGCCTTCGTGATCACCGGACTGGTTGATCGGAAACAGCGTGTTTTCGGCCAGCTTGGCGCCTTCGCTCAGGATTGCCGCAACGATATCGGGCGATGCATCGGCGAAACCTGGCAGGTTGTTGTAGCGTTCATAGCCCAGAACATCGTTCAGAATGAAAAGCGTGTCTTCAACGGGCGCGCGATAACTCGGCATCAGTTTCCTCCAAAACATAAACGAGCAAAACGGCCCGGAGACTTCGGTGCCGTCGGATTTTCCATCTCTTTAACAAATTTTGACGTTTCCGTAAACGTCAAAATTTTGTGAAGTTTTGCTCCTGTGGATCAATCTTTCTGAATGGGATGCCCTGTTCAACGAGACGATGGCGATGAGAGATGGATTCCAGCGATTTCGGCTGGTGCCGCGTCTATGAATTACAATGCCAGCGTATCACATTTTTAACGCTTCCGGCCCATCTCTTAACCAGTTGTTTACCACGTTTCGCCAATGTCACGGTGTCGGTAAACCGTGTCTATGAGTGATTTGTTTTTCACGGCTTGTCGGACCGCATGGGGCAAACGGTCCCGGCTTTCCGGATTGGCAATGTGCAGAACGCATTCTTGAGCTTCGGAAGACCGAGACCAGACAAAGCCAGAATGGCAGGCGAACATCGCCAGCGCTTCCGGCCCTGCCCCGTGGAACAGAATTAACCCGCCGGATCACTGGCGTAAACACGGCAAAGCAGGCGTCCATGACGAACCAAAGGTCACTACTGGAACAGGTCAATGTGAACCGGTCACGCCGCGAGACCACATCGCTCGACAGTATCAACCGCACGCTCGAAGCGCTGGAAAGCCAGCTGCGCGAGACGATGGATCCGGATTTCGACCACGACCAGACGGATATTGCCGACCGCTTCGCCGCACTGGCTTCCCGCGCCGGCGCGGCATCGGCGCCGAGACACAAGCCATCCGACGACCTGCCGTCCTTTGCCAGCAAGCCCCACAACGGCAAGCACGACCTTTCGGCCATTGCGGCCAGGATCAAGCAGTTGCGCGAAGAAATGCGCGACGATGCCCGTGCACCGGCCCGGCATCATGCCGAACCGCACACGGAAACCTTGCAGCGCCTGCACCAGTCAACTGCAAGCCGCAATCTGGACGACAGGTCCGGTCGCGCGGATAATGGTCATCTGTCGATGCTGCGCGGCGATCTTGATGAATTGAAGCGCACCGTTACGACACTCGCCCGCGAAGAATCGGTCAAAAGCCTGAACAATCGCTGGGATGCGATGGACGAACGCTTCGACGCCTTCCGTCAGGATCATCCGCTGGGCGGACGGCTCGACCAGATCCGCCAGGCAGTGGATGTATTGCCGCAATCGATTCCGCTGAAGAAGGTCGAAGACAAGCTCAAGACACTGGCAAGCGCCGTGGAGCAGATGTCGCGCACGGGAGCATCAGGCGTGAATGGCGACTTCATGCGCCAGATGGACGAGCGGCTCGATGAAATCAGCCGCGCCATCGTGGCAACGGCCCGCCCTGCCCAGGCAAATCACATTGACACCGATGCGTTCGAGCGGCTGGAAGCACGCATCGCAACCCTGAGCAGCAAGGTCGAAGCGGTTGCCTACGACCGCACCTCGGACACAATCCTGCAGCGCATGGGCGAACTGGCCGAGCGCGTTGATCATCTGGCAGCGATGCGCGCAACACCGGCCATCAATCTTGACGCGCTATCCGAACAGCTGTCGTCCGTCACCCGTCATCTGGAGAATACACCGGCCTCCATCAGCATTTCTGATTTCCGCGATCTGGAAGACCGGGTCCTGCACATCATCCATCGTCTGGAAACAGCGCCCCAGCAGGCACCGGTCGCCGATCCGGCATTCATGCACCAGATCGACCAGCGCTTCGAAGAGCTGACCCGCCGCCTCGATGACCACCACATGATGGCCGAGCACAGCGACATCCGGCTGACCGACAATCTCGAAGCCCGCTTTGACGACATGGCGCGCTATATCGCCCAGAACGTGCCGCAGGTCGATGGTTCGAACGATGCCATCCGCAATCTCGAGTTGCAGATTGCCGGTCTTGCCGAGCATCTCTCGCATTCCAACGATCGTTATGCGGAATTTGCAGCCATCCCGCCGCGCCTCGACGCCATCGAGGAATCGATGGCCATGAACCGCGACTTCGTCGTGGAAGCTGCACGCCAGGCGGCATCGGAAGCCATCCGCAATTCGGCCAATTTCAGCAACGCCCATGACGGCGTCATCGCCCGCGAGCTTGCCGACGATCTGAAAACGCTGGAAAGCCTTGCCCGCAAGTCGGAAGACCGCAATTCCAAGACTTTCGAGGCCATTCATGACACGCTTTTGAAGATCGTTGACCGCCTTGGCTCCCTGGAGAACGGCGCTGTCGTCGGATCGCATGTCACGGCGGTCGCCAAAACCAAGACCGGGGTTGATGCCTATGAGGCACCATACCGCGACGCCGAGACCGCTTTTGAAGCCCCGGTCTTTTCCAAGCTGGACGATGTACCGGCGCACATGACAATGGCCGCAGACGACGCTGACCAGCTGGAAGAGGCGGCTCCGGCGCGCAAATCCCTGCTGGGCAGCCTGACCCGCGGCATGAAATCCCGCAGCAAACAGGAACAGGTGCATCGGGAACCAACCATCGAGACAATCGGCAGCGATGAAAAGATCGACGACAAGGTCGATCTTGACGCCGAAATTCTCAACCGGCCGCTTGAACCCGGCTCGGGCATGCCGGATCTCAACTCCATCCTCAAGCGCGTGCGTGACGAACGCCGCGAGATGAGCCTTGGCGGCGATACGGGCATTGGCAAGGCGGATTTCATTGCCGCAGCCCGCCGCGCCGCGCAGGCAGCGGCAGCGGAAGTCGAAAGCCAGACACGCGGTTCCAGCCGCAGGGATAGCGCGGAGGGCAAGAAGGGCAGTCTGCTGGCCCGCCAGCGCAAACCCATTCTCCTTGCCATCGGCGCCATCATGATTGCGATCGCGGGCCTGCAACTCAAAAACGCCTTCTTCAGCGGCCCCGCAGCAGTGAACGGCGATACCGGTTCCGTCGCTGCGCCGATGGTGCCGACAGTCGAACCCAAGGCGCAGGTTGCCGCATCGGCAGCTCCTGCAGCACCGGCACCGTCCGCTCCTGCCCCCGCACCGCAAACTGCAGCCGGAAACACCCCGAACCAGGAGCAAACCGCTGCACCGGCACCAACGCAGGAAACCGTGGGCAGCCTGATTGCCGCCCAGTCTTCCGGTACGGATGTCCCGGCATCGGCGAAGGTCGATACGAGCGTGAGCCAGATTCCTGCCATCCCGGTCGAAGCAGGCCCGGAACCGCTGCGCGAAGCGGCGGCCAGCGGCAATACCAAGGCTCTGTTTGAAATCGGCGACCGCTACATGGAAGGCCGGGGCGTCCAGAGCGATTACGCCAAGGCCGCCGAATGGTACACGCTTGCCGCCGACAAGGGCTTTGCGCCTGCACAATACCGCCTGGGGAATTTTGCCGAAAAGGGTCTCGGCGTTCCGCGCGACCTTGCCAAGGCAAAGACCTATTACCAACTGGCCGCCGAACAGGGCAATGCCAGCGCGATGCACAATCTGGCCGTGCTGTTCGCAGCCGGAGCGAATGGCGCGCCGGACAATGAATCCGCGGTCATGTGGTTTACCAAGGCGGCCGAACTCGGCGTCAAGGACAGCCAGTTCAACCTCGCCATCCTGTCGGCCAAAGGCATGGGGATGCGGCAGGATCTGGAAGAAAGCTATAAATGGTTTGCGCTTGCCGCCAATGCCGGTGACAAGGATGCCGGCCAGAAGCGCGACGAAGTGGCAAAGGCCATGACCTCCGATCAGCTGACCCGGGCCCGCGAAGCCACCGCTCTGTGGAAGCCAAAACAGATGAATCCGGAAAGCAATGCCTTGAGCGTGCCGGAGGAATGGCGCGAGAGCCCGACCACCACCGGTTCGATCAACATGGAAAAAGCCGTCCGCAACATTCAGCTGATCCTCAACAAGAATGGCTATGACGCCGGCGGCTCGGACGGCAAGATGGGTACGAAAACCCGCGATGCCATCATGGCGTTCCAGAAGAGCAACGGCTTGAAGCCAACGGGCAATATTGACAAGGACCTGGTCAAGCGGCTGCTCGAAAAGAACACCTGAACCGGCCAAGGCGACTGTTGCGACACATGGGTTCGTGTTTGGGGCAACACGTTGACGCCCCAGCAGTCATTGTTTGACTTGGCGCGCGGCTGAGGGCAAGAAACTTTAACGCATTCTGTGTCAGCCTGCGCGCAGAATGCATTAAAGAATTTCTGTCATCATGGTGTGCGAACAATCGCCATAACGCCGTGATGGGTTCGGGGTCTGAATTGGGAATCTACCTGCCAATAGCCGAGATTTCGGTCAATATCTTCGTGCTGTTCGGCATGGGGGCAGCGGTTGGATTCCTGTCAGGCATGTTCGGCGTCGGCGGCGGATTTCTCATCACGCCGCTGCTGATCTTCTACAACATCCCGCCCGCCGTTGCCGTTGCCACCGGCGCGAACCAGGTTATTGCCTCGTCCTTCACCGGTGCGCTGTCGCACTTCAAGCGCGGCACGCTCGACGTCAAGCTGGGAACGCTGCTTGTCATCGGCGGCGTGGTGGGCGCGGGCGTCGGCATTTACGTCTTTGTCCTGCTGCGCGAACTCGGCCAGCTCGACCTGATCGTGTCGCTGCTCTACGTGATCTTCCTGAGCACGATCGGCGGACTGATGCTGCTGGAAAGCGTCAGGTCCATGCGCCGGACAAGGGCCGGCCAGCTTGCCAGTCTCAAGAAACCGGGACAGCACAATTGGGTGCATCGCCTGCCCTTCAAGATGCGGTTTCGCGCCTCGAAGATCTATGTGAGCATCATCCCGATCCTGGCGCTGGGCGCGGCCATCGGCTTCCTCTCGTCGATCATGGGCGTCGGCGGCGGCTTCATCATGGTCCCCGCCATGATCTACCTTCTCAAAGTGCCGACCAATGTGGTTATCGGCACATCGCTCTACCAGATCGTTTTCGTGACGGCTTTCACCACCGTCATGCAGGCAACGACCAACCAGTCGGTCGATATCGTGCTGGCCTTTCTGCTGATGAGCGGCGGCGTCATCGGCGCGCAGTACGGCACCCGCATCGGGCAAAAACTGCGCGGCGAACAATTGCGTGCGCTGCTGGCCACGCTGGTTCTGGCGGTGGGCCTGCGCCTTGCCATCGAACTCTTTGTCACCCCCGACGATCTCTATTCGATCGCCATCGCGCTTGCCGCGCCGGGGGCATCATGAGAATACTGGCAACCGCCCTTCTTCTCATCCTGGCGTCGCTGTCCGCGGCCATGGCACAGCAGTTGCCGGGGAACAAGGAAACGATCGAGATTGGCCTGTCGACCGATACCATCGCCATCACCTCGGGCTTTCGCGGCACGGACCTGACCGTCTTCGGCGCGCTCGACAATGCCGACCCGCTGATCCAGCGGCAGGGCCGTTATGATATCGTCGTGATCCTGCAGGGGCCCGAACGCGATTTCGTCGTGCGCCGCAAGGACCGGTTTTTCGGCGTCTGGATCAATGCGGAATCGGTGTCGTTCCAGCATATTCCGGCATCCTATTCCCTGGCCTCGACGCGGAACCTTCAGGACATCGCCGTTCCCAAGACATTTGCCCAATTGTCACTCGGCGTGAACAATATCTTTTACGAGCCCATGCCCGACGGCTTCGGCTCCAGCGCATCGCTGCGGGAATTCACCAAGGAGCTGCCAAGGCTGAAGCTCAAGCAGAACCTGTACAGCCAGCGTCCGGGTGACGTGCAGTTCCTGTCATCGACCCTGTTCCGCGCAACGCTGTCCCTGCCTGCCAATGTGCCGGTGGGCAAGCATCAGGCGCGGGCCTTTCTGTTCCGCAATGGCGAATTCCTGCGCGAAAGCTCGACCAGCCTCAATATCGTGAAAGCCGGGCTGGAATACCGCATCTACAAGGCGGCGCACGAGAATAGCCTGCTCTACGGTCTGTTTGCCGTGTTCCTGGCCGTGATTACCGGCTGGATGGGCCGCCTGATGTTCAGGAAAGACTGATCAGGCGCGCCCGGCAACGACGATCAGCCCCTGCAGGGGCTCACCCCGGTCAAAGCGGATCGCCTCGCGCTCGATCGTTGCCGGAGCAAGGCCATGTTCGGCCAGCAGGCGGCGGACATAGTCTTCCGAATGGGTATAGCGCAGCGAGGATTGCAGGATCAGTTCGCCATCATCGGCATGGGTTTCCACCGAGAAGGCAAACAGCCCGTTGGGGCCGAGCGCGTGGACAAGACGGGCGAAGGCTCTGTCGAGATCGCCGACATAGACAAACACATCCGCCGCGATAATGAGATCGGCCGAACCTGCGGGATAATCGAGTTCGTTGACATCGCCTTTGAAGAGGCGGTCATAGACGTGCTTTTCCTCGGCCTTCTGCAGCATTGCTTCGGAGAGGTCCATGCCTGCCATATGATCCACATCCGCCCGGAAATAGTCGCCCATCAGCCCGGTGCCGCAGCCGACATCGAGCATGGACAGATAGTGTCTTCCGGGCGCCACCGCCTTGATGGCCTTGGCCAGCAGTTCCGGCACGCGATAGTGCAGCTTGTCCAGAAGCGCCGTCTCGAAGGTCGGGGCATAGGCATCGAACAGCGTCTCGACATAGGCCGTCGGCGGATTGTCCGGCACCACCGCATAGCCCGAGGCCGCCAGTTTCAACGTCGCGCCAAAGCGGTCGTCGGGATCGAGTTCCAGCAGGCGCCGCCACGTTTCGGCTGCGGCGTCCTCGTCACCCGCGGCTTCCTCCATTTCGCCCAGGCGATAGAGTCCGGCGGTCCATTCCGGCGTGATGTCCAGCGCCTGCCGCATCAGATCGGCGGCGGCCACGTGATCACCGGACTCGAACAGCATGTCGGCATAGGAAGCGCGGCGGTCCGCAATCAGATCACCCGAGGACAGGAACGCCCGCGCCATGCTGGTTCAGTTCGCAACCAGCACGCGGATGGAAAAGATATCGATCGCTTTCCCCGTGCGGGCAATGTCCGAGTTGATCTTGATGATACCACCCGCACCCGGCTTCTTGCCTTCCGGGAATTGCAGTTCGAACAGATACTCGTTGCTCGCATCGGTCACGTCGTAACGCTTGCGTCCGCAATCGCCGAGGGTACCGAAATCACAGCTGACCGCCATCTGCGTCGCGGAACCGTCCTCGGCCTTGGCAATGATATCGAAGATGGCATGCTTGCCCGCCAGTTGCTGCAGAACGCCCTGCCCGACCTGGAAGCTGATATCGTCGTTCTCCCCCGGCGACTTGATGCGCACGAATTTCTGCAGATTGTCGCCGGCAACGCTGGCGGTCGCCCGGCCCGCCATCGAAACGCGGGTCATGTCAGACGGGTCGAAAATTGAAATCCAGTTGCCATCCGCGGCAAGCTGTCCGCCCTTCATCGGCTCGTGGCTGCCAACGGCAGGACCGGCACTCGACGAAGGCGGCGTGCTGCCCGATGGCTTCGAATTGATCAGACCCGATGCAACAAGCCAGAGAAGGCCGATGGCTACCAGCAGGATCGCCACCATGATGACGAATTTCTTCAGGCCACGCGCCTTCTGGCGTTCGCGGGTCTTCTTGACACGCGGCTGGTTGTAGGCGGGCCGGTAATTGTCGGCGCGGCTGTTGTCCGTCGGGCCGAGGTCGGAATCCAGCGATCCGCCCATGGAGGGTTCGACGCGGCCGGATGTTGTCTGCCTGGATTGCGCGGGGCCCGCCGACATGGAAGGCTCGCGCCGTTCCGCGACGGGTTCCGGCGCAACACGCGAAGAGTCGCGCGATTCACCCTCTATGCGTGTGATCGTGGCCTTCAGATGCTCCCGGCGCTCTTCACGCTCGGCCTCATCCAGCGCGCCGTTGGCGATCAGCGAACGCTCATGCGCGGTCCAGGCTGATTCGTAAATTTTCTGACGAACGGCAGGGTTGCTCACATCCGCTTTGGCGAAAGCATTTCGGATGGCTTGTTCAATCGCTTCCAACTCGACGATTTCCCCTTCAAAGCAGCTCGTATGACCCGGGTAGGCATAGACGATTTGACTGCTTATTCAAGACTACCGCGGCGCAATGATGGCGGTTTTCGCCCGAATTGGCGCTCTATACAAAGCGAATATCCCCGGCATCGAACGCGAGCGGACGGCCGGGGGATCGATATTCAGATGAAACGGCTGAGAAACGCCCGTGTGCGGGGATGCTGCGGGTTGCCGAGAACGTCTTCGGGTTTGCCCTGTTCGACGATGTAGCCGCCATCCATGAAGACCACCCGGTCAGCGGCTTCCCGGGCAAAACCGATTTCATGCGTGACCACAATCATGGTCAGCCCCTGGTCAGCCAGATCGCGCATGGTGGCCAGCACTTCACCGACGAGTTCCGGATCGAGCGCCGAGGTCGGCTCGTCGAAAAGCATCAGTTTGGGCCGGATTGCGAGGGCGCGTGCGATGGCGATGCGCTGCTGCTGACCGCCGGACAATTGCCGGGGGTAGGCATCGGCCTTGTGGGTCAGCCCGACGCGGGCCAGCAGTTCCATGGCAAGTTCCGTGGCTTCCCTGCGGCTTTGCTTGTGCACGCCGATGGGCGCTTCGATGATGTTCTGCAGGGCGGTCATGTGCGGGTAAAGGTTGAATTGCTGGAACACCATGCCGATCTGGCGCCGCTGCACGGCGATGGCCCGCGCCGGCAGCTTGTTGAGCCGGCCATTGCGCAGGGAATAGCCAATCTGTTCCCCGGCCACGACAATCGAACCGCGGTCGATCGCCTCCAGATGGTTGATGCAGCGCAGGAACGTAGATTTGCCCGAGCCCGAAGGGCCAAGCACAACCACGACTTCGCCAGGGGCAACATCGAGGTCGATTCCCTTCAACACTTCCACGTCGCCGAAAGACTTGTGGACATTGCGGGCCCGCACCAGCGCTTCGCCCGGTTCGGTGCCATTCATGGAAAACTGCGCGGTCATTTGCTTGCCTCCTGCGCCAGGGCTGGCACTACGGCGCTCAACGCGGCAGCGGCAACCTTGTCCTGTTTCCTGGCCGTTGAAGAGCCCCGTTCGCCGCGACCGTAGTAGCGCTCGATGAAGCCCTGTCCGACGTTGAGGATCGACGTGATGAACAGATACCAGATGACGGCGACCATCAGCATCGGGATGACCTCGAAGGTCCGGTTATAGACCGCCTGCACCGAATAGAGCAGATCGGCCATGGCGATGACGCTGACGAGTGACGTCGCCTTGATCATGCTGATCAGCTGATTGCCGGTCGGCGGCACGATGGACCGCATGGCCTGGGGGATGATGATGCGCCTGAGGGCGCGGGTGCGCGTCATGCCGAAAGCTTCGGTGGTTTCGATCTGCCCCTTGTCGACGGACAGAAGACCGCCGCGAATGATTTCGGCCATATAGGCGGCCTCGTTCAGCGCAAGGCCGGCAATGGCCGCCGTCATCGGCGTGATCAGATCATTGGTATTCCAGCTCGCCAGTGTCGGGCCGAAGGGAATGGCAATGGAAATTTCCGGAAAAAGCGTCGAGAGGTTGTACCAGAAGATCAGCTGGACCAGCAGCGGCGTCCCGCGGAAAAACCAGATGTAAAGCCCCGCCAGGGAACTTGCCAGCCGGTCGTTCGACAGGCGGGCAATGGCAAGAACCAGCCCAATGACCACGCCGATGGCCATGGCAACAACGGTCAGGCCAAGCGTGACATAGAGGCCGCGCAGCACGGTGGCTTCGGTGAACCATTGAAACACGATCGGCCAGCCGAAATTCTGGTTGTTGGCGACGATCCAGAGGAAGTTCGCGGCAATGAGAAGCGTGATGCCCCACAGGAGCCAGCGATCCGTGCGAAAGGGCTTATGCGCATTCGCCACATCGCGAAGCGCAGCCTCCGCATCGCCCTTTGCGGGCGATGCCAATGTTTGCGTGTTTCCGGTCATTTTGCAGCTTTGCCCGCGAGATTGATCCCGGGCTCCTTCAACATGTTCTTCTCAAGGCCCCACTTCTTCAGAATGGCGGCGTAGGTGCCATTGTCCATGAGGGTCTTGATGCTTTCCAGGAGGACGCCACCAAGCGGCGAACCTTTGGCGACCACGGCGCCCTGGAAAATATCGTCGAACCCGTTTTTCAGGCCGGTGCCCGTCAGCTCAAGCTGGCCATTGGCCTGCTCGACGAAATAGATCAGCGGCGCCTGCGACGAGAAGAAAGCGTCGGACCGTTTTGAGCGAACCGCCAGGATGGAAGTGGGCTGGTCGGTGAAGGACTGGACCTCGATGGCTGCCTTGCCATCCTTGGTGCATTTCTCCGCCTGCTCCTTGATGACTTTTTCCGCCGAACCGCCAGCCATGACGGCAATGCGGCTGCCGCAGGTGTTGTCGAGCGAGGTGATGCCCTTGGGATTGCCCTTCTGCACGGCAAACACCACGAACTCCTGCACATAATCGACAAAATCATTGGCACCCTGGCGCGAGGGGTAATCGCCCACAGGGCCCATGGCGAACTGGTAGCGGCCGGAATTGATGCCGCTCAAGAGCGCCGGAAGGCCGCTGACCGTTGCGTGCTTGATCTCGACACCCCACAACTCGCCGACAGCCTTGGTCAGATCGGCGCTGGCGCCCTGCATTTCCGTGTTGCCGGTGACGATTTCATAGGGTGGGAAGGAGCCGTTGTTGACCGAGGTGATGCTTCCGGCCTTGCGGATTTCCTCGGGCAGCTTGGCCCGTAGTGCCTCGTTGACCGTCTGCTTGGCGATGGCCACCTCCGCGGCCATTGCGGGTGCAGCGACGAGAGTTGCCGCAAACAGCGCGGTAAAGGTCAGGTGTTTGAATTTCATTATTATTCCCCTTTTTATATCTTTTGAAAACCTATTGCGTTCAGGCAGTCGTATCGGCCAGTTCGGGCCGGGCAAAACGACGGTTGGCGAGAACCGGCAGGACCGCACGCGCATGACTGATGCGCTTGGGATCGATGTCGGCGAAGATCAGTGCGGGGCCTTCCCCCGCCCGCACGACGGCCACGCCGAGCGGGTCCACCACCATGCTGGCACCGATATTGCGCTCGCCGCACTCACCCACGGCAACGATGTAGCAGGTGTTTTCCAGCGCCCGCGCCGTCACCAGCACCTCCCAATGCGCCTCCTTGCCGGGGCCCTTGACCCATGCGGCGGGAAGGATGAGCACATCCGCGCCATCCACCGCATGGCGGCGCGCCAGTTCCGGAAAGCGCAGGTCGTAACAGGTCATGAGGCCAAGCTTGAGCCCTGCAATTTCGATAAGACCGGGAATCTCGCCACCCGGCTGCACATTGGTGGATTCCTTGGCGGCAAAAGCGTCATAAAGATGAAGCTTCAGATATTGCGCGACGATTTCGCCGCCGCGGATGGTCACCAGATTGTTGAAGACGCGCTGACCGCCTGTTGGAACGTGCACGCACATCATCACGGTCATGTCGCTGTTGCGGCTTTCGGCCAGCAATTGCGTCATGAACGGGCCATCCAGCGGCTGCGCCGTCTTCAGCACGATATCCGGATCGGTGATGTCACGGGCAAGGATGCCTTCCGGCAGAACCAGAAGATCGGCACCGCCCGCATGCGCATCGCGCATCAGCGTCGTGCAGATGTCGGCATTTTCCTGCCAGACCTTGCTGACGGCAAATTGACCCAGCGCGACCCTCATGCCGGCACTCCCGTGCGGCTGGTGGAGCCGGAAGTCTGGCCGCTGTAATGCGGGAAAAGGTCGGCGGGCGAGAGCAGTATCGGTGTCAATCCTTGCAGGTGCAGTTGTTCGGCAAAATCGGCGATCATCCGTTCGTTGACGGCAAACCCGCTGTCGTTCCAGTGGGCAGGCAAATCCCGGGCGACGTGGCCAAGCTCATCAATGATCCATGGCGTGGTATCGGCATATTTGCGCCGCTTCTCCAGCCAAACCCGCTGGGATTCATCCAGCAGGTTGCTGAGCTCATCCGGCAGCCAGGGATGCTCGGCGACAAAGGATGTTTTCAGGCCCAGAAGATGCATGCCGGGGATGTAGCCAACCTCGTGGAAATAGGCGAGTTCTTCTGCCCGGAAATCCGTCAGCACATGGCGGAATTTGGAAGCGGGGCCAAAAAAGCCTTCCGGCATGAACGGCGTGAATACGGCGTCAAGTTCGCCGGTTTCCAGCAACTGCATCATCGGCCGCTCGCCCGGCACCGCTTCGATGCGGCCGGGGCGGCCAAAACCGTCGAGCCTGTCGGTGATGGGATGGGCCTCGGTCAGGCGGCCGGCATACCAGAATGCGTCTTCGATACCGACGCCGGCATGGGAAAGCGCCGCGCGGGTCCAGGTATTGCCGGAATCGCGCCAGCCGGTCACGCCGATCTTCTTGCCCGCCAGATGTTCCAGCCGGGTAACCGGGCTGTTCCTGGCCGTGATGATGCAGCGATGGCGAAAGCCGCGCATGACAAAGTTGGGAACGCCAAGGACATCGGTTTCGCCATTGGCACGCGCCGACGCATAGCGGCTGAAGGACATTTCAGCCGCATCGTGATGCGGATCGGCGGCGACATTGCCGATCAGCGTGCCGACGCGATCAACTTTGACATCCAGTCTCTCGGAGGTAACGTCACCCAACGCCAGCGGCGTATAATAATCCCAATCGCGAACAGCCAATCGAACAGTGATACGCAAGACATTTCCTCGTTGCAATTTCGGTTTTCATGCGGGAAGCTAAATGTTCATTATTGACTGATCAAATACTATTACGTTACTGAACATTTAAAAGAGGGACAGATATGAGCGAATTGGCCTCAGTTCAGTGGTTTGCAGAGAAATTGCGAGACCGGACGATGCGCGGCATCGCCATCGAGACCAGCGCATTGATCCGCGCCGGCGCCATTCCCGTCGGCACCAAACTGCCTGCTATCCGTGATCTCGCCTATACGCTCGGCATAAGCCCGGCGACTGTTTCGGAAGCATGGAGCGAGCTGCGGCGGCAGAAGATCATCACTGGGCGCGGGCGCAACGGCACATGGGTCAGCGGCGACCGCATTGCGCCAAGACCCCTGCGGCTGGCGAGTTCGGGCGATTACGGCGATGGTGTGCTCAACCTTGCCATCGCATCGCCTGACGTGGATGTGCTTCCGCCTCTTGAAGAAGCCTTGAAACATGGCGCTACGGCGGAAGCGCTGAACAGTTACCAGCGCGTCCCGATACTGCCTGAATTGCAGGCGGCAGTGGAACCGAACTGGCCCTGCAGGCCGGAGGCGTTTCTCGCGACCAATGGCGGCTATAACGCCGTCTATGCCCTTCTGCATGCGCTCGTCATGCCGGGATCGTTCGTGGCGATCGAGGAGCCGACAGCCCTCAGGCTTCTCGACATCCTCGAGGATCTCGGCGCGCACATCCTGCCGGTGGCGTGCGATGAGAACGGCCCGCTGCCGGATGCTCTGATGGAGGCCCTCAAACGCAAGCCGGCTGCGTTCCTTTTTCAGCCACGCACCCACGCGGTGACCGGACGGGGTGTCAGCCGGGAACGGCTTGCGGCGCTGGGCGATGTCCTTGCCGATAGCGACGCGCTCATCATCGAGGATGACGGTGTCGGCGATATCTCGTCCCTGCCACCGATCAGCCTCGGGGACCGGTTTCCGGACCGGGTCATTCACATCGTTTCCTATTCGAAATCCCTCGGCCCCGATCTGCGGCTGGCAGTCCTGTCGAGTTCGACGCGCATCGTCGAACAGATCCAGTCCTACCGCAGCTTCAGTGCAGGCTGGACCAGCCGGGTGCTGCAATCAGCCGTGGCTTTCCTGATCAAGGACGCGGCAACACTGCTGAGCTTGCAGAGGGCAAGAGGTATCTATCGGGAGAGGCGCGAGGGGTTGATGCTGGCACTGCGCGAGCGCGGTGTTCATCTTTCCGGCGGCGAAGGGTTCAGCCTCTGGGTTCCCGTGGCTTCGGAACAATTTGCCCTCGTGACCCTTGCAGCGCGTGGAATCGCGGTGGGCATCGGCCGCAAATATGTCGTGAACCCGTCGCCGCATATCCGCGTGGCCACCAGCATCTTGCGGGACAGGCAAGACGAAGTGGCCGATGCGATCGCCCTTGCGGTGAGGCACCCGGATCATCTTTACTGAGATCAATGCATCGCCCGCGCTCACACGCCTTTGATCAGGCGCAGGCAATCGCGCCAACCTTTCGCTTGATCACGGCACGCGGTCTGATAAAAAGAGTTACGTTTACGGAAACGTCAAAATTTATTCCATGGGAGGAAACACATGGCATTGCCCGAAATCCTGACGAAAAAGCTGCGCATTCCCGTTGTCGGCGCGCCGCTGTTCATCATTTCGCATCCGGCCCTCGTGCTGGCGCAATGCAAGGCTGGCGTTGTCGGCTCCTTCCCCGCCCTGAACGCACGGCCCGAGGCCCAGCTCGACGAATGGCTGGCCGAGATCACCGAAGGCCTGCGCGACCACGACGCCAAAAACCCGGACCGCCCGGCAGCACCGTTTGCGGTCAACCAGATCGTGCACCGCTCCAACAAGCGGCTCGAGCATGACCTTTCCATGTGCGTGAAATACAAGGTGCCGATCGTTATCTCCTCTCTCGGCGCCGTACCGGAAGTCAACGCTGCCATCCACTCCTATGGCGGGATCGTGCTGCACGACATCATCAACAACCGCCACGCCAACTCAGCCATCCGCAAGGGTGCGGACGGGCTGATCGCGGTTGCCGCCGGTGCAGGCGGGCACGCCGGACCATTGTCGCCCTTCGCGCTCATCCAGGAAATCCGCGAATGGTTTGATGGGCCGCTGCTGCTGTCCGGCGCCATCGCCACGGGCAAGGCCGTCCTGGCAGCACAGGCCATGGGTGCGGACCTTGCCTATATCGGCTCGCCTTTCATTGCGACCAAGGAAGCGCGGGCAGTCGATGCCTACAAGCAGATGATCGTTGATTCCGTCTCATCCGACATTGTCTATTCCAACTATTTCACCGGCATTCACGGCAACTATCTCAAGCCGTCCATCACCAAATCCGGCATGGATCCCGATCACCTGCCGGAAGCCGACCCCTCAAAGATGGATTTCGAAGCGGCAACCACCGGTGCCAAGGCCTGGAAAGATATCTGGGGTTGCGGCCAGGGTATCGGCGCGATCAAGGAAGTAACCGGCGCCGCAGAATATGTTGAACGGCTGGAACGCGAATACCACGAGGCGAAGGCAAAACTCTGCGCCGCCTAACGCGGCGGAGCATTATCCAGAACGATCTGCATGAATGTCAGGTCGAGCCATTTGCCGAATTTGGTTCCGACTTCCGGCAGATGGCCCACCGCCTGAAAGCCCAGTTTTTCGTGCAGGCGGATGGACGCCGCGTTGCCGGACTCGATACCGGCAACCATGGCGTGCTTGCCAAGCTCGTGGGCTTTGCCGATCAGCGCCAGCATCAATGCCTTGCCGATCCCGCCGCCGCGCGCCGCCTTGTGCACATAGACGGAATGCTCGACCGTGTGACGATAGCCATCGAAAGCACGCCAGTCGCCGAACGAGGCATAGCCGGTGACACCACCATCATCATCGACGCTGACCAGCACCGGAAATCCATTTGACTGCCGCTCGCTGAGCCACGCCTTGCGGTTAGCCAGATCGACCTGCGTTTCGTTCCAGATCGCCGTGGTGTTCAGCACCGCGTCGTTGTAAATCTCGAGAATGGCTGGAAGATCCGCCTCACTGGCCGCACGCACGATCACGACTTGCATCCCTTTCAATCGTCTACTATAGTTTCATTATGTCTCATAAAATAGACGATGTCGATGCAAAAATCGGTGCCCGCATCCGGATAGAGCGGGAAATACGCGGCTGGTCGCTGACGGAACTCGCGGAAAAATCCGGCGTGTCACGCGCCATGATCAACAAGGTGGAGCGCGGCCAGAGCAGCCCGACGGCCATGCTGATGGCGCGATTCTCAGGCGCTTTCGGCCTCAGCATGTCGACGCTGATGGCGCGGGCGGAAATGCAGGAAGGACGGCTGCTGCGCCACAAGGACCAGCCGCTGTGGACCGATCCCGAAACCGGCTACATCCGCCGCCATGTCTCGCCTGCCTCCGACCTGCCCATGGATGTGGTGCATGTCGACCTGCCGGCAAAGGCGCGGGTGGCACTCCCCGCGTCCGCCTATACCTTCCAGCGGCAATTGATCTGGATTTTAAGCGGCGTGCTGAGCTTTACCGAGGGTGAAACGTTTCACCGGCTCGAAGAGGGCGATTGTCTCGAACTCGGCACCCCCAATGACTGCGTCTTCGCCAATGAGACGAACGAGCCCTGCCGCTATGCGGTGATCGTGCTGCGACAGACGTGAGAAGCCGCAGGCCTAGCCCGCAATCTCCGCCACGGCACGCTTGGCCATGACCTTCACCAGATTGGCGCGGTAGTCGGCCGAGGCATGCATATCGGACATCAGGCCATCGGCGGAAACCACAACGCCGTCCAGCGCCGCAGCACTGAAACTCTTTGCCAGAGCCGCCTCCAGCGCTTGCGCCCGGAACACGCCATTATCGCCAGCCCCGGTCACCGCAACCCGCACCTCGCTGCCAGCCTTGGCAACGAACACGCCGGCCATGGCATAGAGCGACGCCGGATTCGGGAACTTTTTGTAGGCCGCCCTGTCGGGCGCGGTGAATTCGACTGCCGTGACAATCTCGTCCGGCTCCAGCGCCGTTTCGAACAGCCCGGCAAAGAAATCCGCAGCGGCAAGCGAGCGCGCGCTGGTGATGACGGTTGCATTGAGGGCGAGCAGCGCCGCGGGATAGTCGGCCGCCGGATCGTTGTTGGCGACCGAGCCGCCGATGGTGCCCATGTTGCGCACCTGTGGATCGCCGATATGTGCCGCGAGATGCGTGACCGCCGGGCAGAGCCGTGCCAGCTCGGCATGGGTCGCGACGTCATAATGCGTGGTCGCCGCGCCGATACGCACGGTTTTGCCCGTGATGGTGATGCCTTTCAAGCCGGGAATATGGCGCAGGTCGATCAGATGGCTCGGTGACGCCAGCCGCTGCTTCATGGTCGGGATGAGGGTCATGCCGCCAGACAGAAATTTGCCGTCCTCGGCCGCGCCCATCTGCCTTGCGGCGTCCTCGACCGAAGTGGCCCGATGATACTGGGTTTCATACATGGCACATCTCCCTATTTCGCCGCCTGAATGGCAGCCCAGACCTTTTGCGGGGTCGCGGGCATGCTCAGGCTGTTGTTGCGGATGGCATCGGTGATGGCATTCATCACGGCAGGCGGCGAACCGATGGCGCCAGCCTCGCCGCAGCCCTTGATCCCCAGCGGATTGGACGGGCACGGGGTTTCCGTCGTCATGATGTTGAACGACGGCAGGTCCTGCGCGCGGGGCATGGTGTAGTCCATGTAGCTCGCCGTCAGCAGCTGGCCGCTTTCATCGTAATGCGTGCCTTCCAGCAGCGCCTGGCCGATGCCCTGCGCCAGGCCGCCATGCACCTGCCCTTCGACGATCATCGGATTGATGATCTTGCCGAAATCGTCGGCGGCAACGAACTGCACGATCTTGGTCGTGCCGGTTTCCGGATCGATCTCCACCTCGCAGATGTAGCAGCCGGCCGGGAAGGTAAAATTGCTCGGGTCGTAGAACGCCGTTTCCTTCAGCCCCGGCTCCATGCCGGAGGGCAGGTTGTGCGCGGTGTAGGAGGCGAGCGCCACCTGGAACCACGGCAGCGACTTGTCCGTCCCCGCCACCCGGACATTGCCGTCCTTGATCTCGATATCCGCCTCGTCTGCCTCGAGCAGGTGCGCGGCGATCTTCTTGGCCTTGGCCTCGACCTTGTCCATGGCCTTGACGACCGCGGACATGCCAACCGCGCCGGAGCGCGAGCCATAGGTGCCCATGCCCATCTGCACCTTGTCCGTGTCGCCGTGGACGATGGAAATGCTGTCGAGCGGTACGCCGAAACGCTCCGCCGCCAGCTGGGCGAACGTGGTTTCGTGCCCCTGCCCGTGCGAATGCGAGCCGGTGAGGATTTCGATGGTGCCGACGGCATTGACCCGCACCTCGGCGCTTTCCCACAGGCCGACACCGGCGCCCAGCGCCCCGACCGCCGCCGACGGTGCGATGCCGCAGGCCTCGATGTAGCAGCTCATGCCGATGCCGCGCAGCTTGCCGCGGCCGGCGGCCTCCGTGCGGCGCTTTTCGAAACCGGCATAGTCCGCCGCCTTCATACTGGCGTCGAGCGTCGCGTCGAAATCCCCGGCATCGTAGGCCATGATGACAGGCGTCTGGTGCGGGAAGGCGCGGATGAAATTGCGCCGCCGCAATTCCGCCGGCGATATTTTCAGCTCGCGCGCCGCCGTCTCCATGATGCGTTCCAGCACATAGGAAGCCTCCGGCCGCCCGGCGCCGCGATAGGCATCGACCGGCGCCGTGTTGGTGTAGACCGTCTTCACATTGGCGTGGATCGCCGGAATGTCATACTGGCCGGACAGAAGCGTCGCATAGAGATAGGTCGGCACGGAACTCGAAAACAGCGACATGTAGGCGCCGAGATTGGCGATGGTTTCCACCTTCAAGCCGAGAATTTTGTGGTCCTTGTCAAAGGCGATCTGCGCATGGGTGGCGTGGTCGCGCCCATGCGCATCGCACAGGAAGCTTTCCGTGCGGTCCGCCACCCACTTGACCGGAACGCCCGTCTTCTTCGATGCCCACAGGCAGACGATCTCTTCCGGATAGATGAAAATCTTCGAGCCGAAACCGCCGCCGACATCCGGCGCGATCACCCGCAGCTTGTTCTCCGGGGCGACATTATAGAACGCGCTCATCACCAGCCGCGCCACATGCGGGTTCTGCGAGGTGGTCCAGCAGGTGTAGTGATCCTCCGCCGCATCGTACTGGCCGAGCGCCGCGCGCGGCTCCATGGCATTGGGCACGAGGCGGTTGTTGTCGATATCGAGCGTCGTTACATGCGCCGCGCGGGCAAAGGCGTCAGCCGTCGCCTTTTCATCGCCGATATCCCAGTCGAAAATCAGGTTGCCCGGCGCTTCCGGGTGCACTTGCGGCGCGCCCGGCTTCAGCGCCTCGACGGCACTGACCACGACGGGCAGCTCCTCATAGGCGATTTCCACCGCCTCGGCGGCATCGCGCGCCTCGCCCTTGGTATCGGCGACGACGATCGCCACGGCATCGCCGACATAGCGCACCGTATCGGTGGCGAGCGGCGACCAGGCGCCCATCTTCATCGGCGTGCCGTCCTTCGATTGGATCATCCAGCCGCAGATGAGATTGCCGATACCGTCGGCCTTCAATTCCTTGCCGGTGAGCACCCCGATGACGCCGGGCATCTTGAGTGCCGCGCCCGTGCTGATCCCGGTGATTTTTGCGTGGGCGTGCGGGCTGCGCACGAAGACCGCGTGCTTCATCCCCGGCACCACCATATCGTCGGTATAGCGACCCTTGCCGGTGAGGAACCGCTTGTCCTCCTTGCGCAGAACGCGTGATCCAATGCCTTCGACACCCATGACACTACCTCCCTGTCGCAGGCGCCTCGCCAAAATGTCTCAATTGTCTGTTTGGCCGGAAGCGGACTGCACGACGTGAATTGATTTCTCAGGCGGCCTTGACGGCGCCCTTGCCCATTTTTTCCGATGCGTCGAGCACGGCCTGAACAATGTTGTGGTAGCCGGTACAGCGGCAGATATTGCCTTCCAGCTCCGCACGCACCGTGGCTTCGTCGAGCCCTTCCGGGTGGCGGCGGATCATATCCACCGACGACATGATCATCCCCGGCGTACAGAAACCGCATTGCAGGCCGTGATGTTCGCGGAAGGCCGTCTGCACCGGATGCAACTCGCCATTGAGGGCAATGCCCTCGATGGTTGTCACCTCGGCGCCGGACGCCTGCACCGCCAGCATGGTGCAGGATTTGACGGCCCGCCCGTCCACATGCACGACGCAGGCGCCGCATTGCGAGGTGTCACACCCCACATGGGTTCCCGTCAGTCCCAGATTTTCACGCAGGAAATGCACAAGCAGCGTGCGGTCTTCGGCTTCGCCCTTGACGGCGCGCCCATTGACCACCAGTTCGACTTTGGCCATCGGTTCCTCCCAGAACGCCTTGGTCACCGCCCCTCCCTAGGCCGCATGACCACAACCGAAAGTTTAACCTGTCCTGCACGCTTGTCTATCGGCAAAATGGAAATATTCCAATCTGGCTGTACTGCGGGACAAGAGGTGGTGAGCACAGGGATTTTCGCGGTTTCAGCCAAAAGCCGGCATGACGAGGCTTGCAATCCGCATGCAATAACGCTATCAGGCGCGTCATCCCTCCGGCACATTCCGATGGCCGGTCCAGGGATCGGGAAGTCCCTTCCCTGCCGCTTTAGCTCAGTTGGTAGAGCACATCATTCGTAATGATGGGGTCCTCGGTTCGATTCCGGGAAGCGGCACCAGCTCCCCATTGATATAGTTGCGCGCGCCGGTAATTCGACCCGGGGATATGGCTCGTTTTTCGAATGGCGGCTTCAAGACTGCGCCAGACGCTTCCTAACTACTTTCCGCACGCGCCACCAGTAAGTCTGCTCCGCACCGTCGCTGCGATACCACACGCGCTCATGTCGGGCGAAAGCCTCACGTTCCGGGTCGGCGTAGCTGGCAATAATGTCACCTGCCATGCTGTCGATCTCAGCTTTCGGGATCATTCTCGGCTTAATAGCGTCTATCCAAAACACCCATAGGATGAGGCCAATGAAAATCACAACCTGACTGCCGCAGAAGATCAGCAGAAACAAAGCTATACCTCGGAAAATCATATCCAACATTTGCCGTCCTCCGCTACATGACAGTATGTAGAATATAGTCAACAGACTGAAAGCGGAAGCATTTTTGTGGACTATAATCCGTTGGACTATTGTCTACAGCGTGATCAATCCGCAGAATGGAAAACGTTCGCGGAATTCTGGCGCGCAATGTCAGGCTTGGCAGACAGCAGCTGCATCTTTCTCAGGAAGAGCTCGCGGCTCAAGCAAATATTGACCGCACCTATATCTCGGGCATCGAGCGGGAAACGCGAAATCCAACCATTACGATTGTCGCCAAGATCGCGGAAGTTCTTGGAACCACGGCGGCAGCGCTGCTTACCAATCAATCAAGAGCAACAGAATTCTAGCCTTGCAGGACATAACTCTCGCCCCCGCATAGCCACCTGCCAGCGCACAAGGCAGCTCCAATGCTGACATTGGCGGCCAAGCAAGCCGCCTCGGAGGCCATCTGCGCTGGTTATTTCGTCAGCTTGGCGACCTGCGTGCTGATGATGGCAATGAACAATCCGGGATCGCCAAAAGCCCGCGAAGAGAGCATGGCCCCGTGAACCGAGGCCATCAGAATCTGGGCCTCCTCCTCGGGCCGCCCGTTCAACCGGAACAGGTCCTGCTGCGCTCCGGCGCTCAGCACCGACGCAAGCCATGCCGCGAGACTTTGGAAATGCGCGCGGACGCGTGATGCGACCTCATCGGGCAGCATCGGCATCTCGCCAGCCAGCATCGCGCAGACGCAGAAGGGCTGCGAGGCATCGCGAATGCATGTGTCCCAGTAGTTCAGGTAGAACTGCAACTGTTCGGCAGGGCTTGCGACCTGCGCGCGGAGCGCTTGCAGACCGGTTTCGGCCTGCTGCCTGTAACGGTCCACCAGCACCGCGACCAGTTCCGCCTTCGTCGGAAAGTGATGGTGGATGCTCGCCTTCCGGATGCCGATCGCAGCCGAGATATCGGCATAGCTGAACCCGTTATAGCCTCCCGCGACGATGAGAGACTGCGCGATATCAAGAATCTTTTCTGAAGTCGAAGCCATTGATTTCATAGCGCTGCCTACCTTCTGGTAGGCTGGATGTCAAGATTGTGCATCGCTCCCGCTTTTCACAATGAGGTGTTCGAGCACCGGGTTGACTCACAAGTACAGCCTTCCTACTGGTAGGTAGATCACAACAAGGAATCTGCCAATGCAAAGCCAATCTTCAACCCCGTCCAGCTGGCTGCGAACCTATTATTTTGCGCGCGCCATCTTCTCCGCCGCATGGGTTGCCGCCGCCATTCTCTTCAGTGCGCAACCCGCTCTCGCCGTGGTTCTGCTCGTCATCTACCCGGCATGGGACGCCCTCGCCAATCTGGTTGATGCCCGTGTCAATGGCGGCCTGAAAGCCAACCCGTCCCAAGCATTGAATGTCGCGGTCAGCACGATAACGACGCTCGCCGTTATCGCAGCGTTGAGCAGCAGCATGTATGCCGTTCTGGCGGTGTTTGGCGGCTGGGCGATCTTTTCAGGTCTGCTGCAGTTGAACACGGGAATAAAACGCTGGCGTCACTACGGCGCGCAATGGCCGATGATCCTGAGCGGCGCGCAATCCGCCCTTGCCGGCGGTTTCATGATCAGCCGATCCATCGGCACTGTTGCGCCGACAATCCTGGACATTGCTCCCTATGCGGCGTTCGGCGCATTCTACTTCCTGCTTTCCGCAATCTGGCTTGCCGTCACGGCCTACCGCAAGGCAGTTGCCTAGGTGTTATCGCGCCCTAATCGCGATCCGATGCGGCGGTGAACACCGCCCGTTGGGCTGAGAAGGCGCGCTGGTAGGCGGGGCGCGCTTCGCCGCGCGCGACATAGGCGGCAAGGCTCGGATATTCCGCCAGTATCCCCGACGCCCGCAGCCGGATGAGCACGTGCACCATCATCAGGTCCCCGGCGCTGAACGCGCCGTCGAGCCACTCGGCATCATCAAGCCGGGTGGAAACTTCGCCGAGCCGGTCCCGGATGCGGTTGTCGACGAGAGGCATGCGCTCCGCGCGCCAGCTCCTGTCCCCCTCCGCAAACAGGGCGACCTGACGCTCGAGGATCGGCGGTTCCACCGTGGCGACAGCGGCAAACATCCACGCGATGGCGCGCGCCCGCGCATTCCCATCATCCGGCAGGAGGCCGGGATTGCGCCCGGCGATATGCAAGACGATGGCCCCGGATTCGAACAAAGCGAGCCCGTCTTCCTCATAGGTCGGAATCTGTCCGAACGGCTGCAGCGCCAGATGCGCGGGCTCCTTCATCGCGTTGAACGAGACAAGTCTGGTGGTGTAGGGCTGGCCGACTTCTTCCAGCGCCCAGCGCACGCGCATGTCGCGCGCCAGGCCCTGGCCCTTGTCGGGTGAGCGTTCAAAGGCGGTAATGGTTATCGTCATGGCGGTTCTCCATCGCTTCTGCGTCCTGAAGACGATTGGCTATGCGGGATTCCGACACTGCTTGCTTGAGACAATCTTCGCCCTTGGGGGAGCATCTTCCTTGACCCGCCGGTCCATATAAGCATCCGGCCAGCCGATATCGTCAAGAATATGGTCGGGAAGCTCGTTGATATGCCGGTGCGTACGGGCCTTGCGCCAGCGCCGCGCAAGAGGGCCGGACAGGCGCTTCATCCCGGTGATGACATGTGAAATCAAATCGGCCATTTCAGCCTCCATCATTCTGGTTTCCCGGTTGGTGCGTCCATTGCCCCCCCGGAAAGGGGGAGATGCCGTTGCCACGCAAACCGCGAGCGCCGGTCAGGACCAATGCGCGCGCAATTCACGGTTGAATGCTTCCGGCCGCTCCTCGGGGAAGAACAGCCGGGCGCCCTCGAACTCGACGACGCGGCGCGTGCCGGGAATGCGCCCGGCCAGCCAATGGGCCCACTTCCGGTCGAAATAGACGTCATCGGTCGCCCAGACGATCAGGGTCGGCACATCCAGCGAGCGCAGTTTCGGCTCGATGGCGACGGTCTGGCCGTTGTCAAAGGCGGCAACGAAACGCTCGAGTCCTCGGATGCGATCCGGCGCGGAGAAATAGGGCTTGAGATAGATGTCGATCGTCGCGTCGCTGACGCTTGCCGTGTCCTCGTAGCAGGGGCCGAGCGCGCCGGGCGAACGGAAGATGTCCTTGTTGTCCAGCATCGCCGCCAGCGTATCGCGCAGGCCGCCCGACGCGCACAGGTCAACGAAGCCCTGGAACGCCTGCGGCGGCCAGTTGTCATGGGTGTCGCAGTCCGTCAGGGTAAGGCTGCGGACACGGCCTGGATGGTTGACGGCAAAGATCTGGCACACCGCGCCGCCGCCGTCATTGCCGACGAGATCGACCGCATCGATGCCAAGCGCATCGAGAAACTCCGCCAGCATTGCCGCCTGCGCGGCGGTGGACAGGTCCTGCGTCGCGGACGCCTCCGTCGCACCGTGGGCGAGCGTGTCGATGGCAATGCAGCGGCGGATATCCGACAGGCCGGCCAGCTGATGCCGCCAGAGATGGCTGTTGACGAGAATGCCATGGACGAAAAGCGCAACAGGGCCCGTGCCCGCCTCGGCATAATGGATACGCCCGGACGGCGTATCCACGTGCTTGCGGGCAGCCTGAAACTGCTGCACGGTCATGACGGCTTCCTCGGGGCGGCTTCCCGCAGCTTGCCGGCGCATTCCTCGCAGCAGACTTCCACGGTCTGGTCGCCGATCTTGACTTCGATGATGGTCGCATCCAGCGCGTCATCGCAGACGGCACAGGTTTTCTGGCTCATGATCTCACCTCCTTTTACCCGCCTATCGGGCAGGTGCAGGAGACCATCGCGGGCGTTTCGCTGCTATCGAGATCTTTAGCTGTTTCCGGGGTGCGCCGACTGGACAAAGGCGCTGGGCGAACGGCCATAGGCCTGTTTGAACGCCGCGGTGAAATGGCTGTGGCTGGAAAAGCCGAGATCGAGCGCCAGCGCCGTCAGATCATCCGAGCGCGGCAGCAGATCGAGCGCGCGGGCAAGGCGCAGGCGCAGGTGATAGCGGTAGAGCGGCATGCCTTCGACCTGCTGGAACACCTGGGTGAGATAGACGGGTGAGCCGCCGATCTCCCGGGCAATGTCCGCCAGGGTCCAGCGGCGGGAGAGATCGCCCGCCAGCAGCAGCTTGACCCTGTCGGCCAGACGGCTGCGGGCAAAGCTGGCGCGTGGCACGTGTGAGGTGCGCGGACCAAGGCTGCGGCACACCAGCGTCAGCAGCAGGCTTTCCGCTTCCAGCGGCTCGATGCTGGCGTTTTCCAGATGGTGCCGGAGGAGTGCCACCAGCGCCTGCGCCCGCGGGTCGATGCGCTGGTGCTGGCCGCAAAACCCGAACTCACCGCCCTTTTTCAGCAGGGACGGCGGCGCCAGCTCCTGCAAAACCGTTTCGGGCAACGCCATGGACAGGCTCGAGTCACCGCCGCGGACGGGGTGGCTGACCTGATAGCCCTCGCCCGCATTGAAGAACAGCACGTGGTTGGCATCGGCCACCGCCTGCCCGCTGCCGACATGCCTGACATAGACCCCGCGATAGGGGAAAACGAGGTGGGTGGCGGATGTGCATTCCTCGGCGCTGCGATGCCGGCAATGGCCGTGGCAGCGGACATTCTTCAGCGACACGACATCCGTATCAAGAAGATCGCTGACTTCAAATTCAGGCATTCCGGCCGTATTGCAAGGCTCGTTCATCGAAAGTCCAATTTCCCGCGGTGCTGTTTCAGCCTACAACAGGGCTCCTGACATCCTGATGTCAGGAGCTTTGAACAGACAATTCATCGGCAAATGATTGCTCGCCAATCGCCAAATCAGCCCTTATAAGGGGGCGCAGTGCGGTTTGTTGGGGATAAAGTTCCGCGTGCCTCGATATTGCCATGTTAGACAATAGCCTCGCGCGCAATGGAAGCGTGACGTACGGGACCTGATGACGCGATCAAACGCAAAAAGCAGAATCGAACAGGCAATCGACGATAATTTTGGCGCCATCCGCCAGATATCGCGCATTGTCCGCTTTTCGCTTTTCACCCATGCGCGCTTCCTCTCGGCCATTCTGGTCGCCGGGATTGCCTCTGCCGCCATGTTTGCGGGCGTCCTCACCGTCATGAACCGGCGCCCGCCCGTGGCCATAGCCGCCATTGCCGCACCGCTGCGCACGCGGCCGGCAGCCGCGCCGAAGGGCGACCGCCTCCCCCCGCCCGCCATCGTGCAGGCGGCACCGGTGGCCAAGGTGCTGGAAAGCCAGGCGGACGGTTCGACGGAAAAATTCGCCTATCATCAGGTCAAGATCGGCGCGAACAAGCAAGCGCAGACGCGGACCGGCGCGGGCCATGCCGCCGCACTCGCCCAGCGGTTTCCGCCCGCCAGCACCGATCCGTTCCGGTCCATTTTGACGGAGAAATCCACGAAGACCAAAACCACGGCCATGCCGGTGGCATTGGCGAGCTTGGGCGAAGAACGCATTCTCGTGCGCGGAACGCCGATCAATGTCAGCACGGCCAAGGTGCAGCCCGCCCCCGCTGTCGAACAGGTGGTTGCCCTGCCCACCCAGGGCGGAGACATCGGCGGTCTCCTGGCCGCAGCCAACATGACCAACGAGGACCGGGCGGCGCTGCAGACGGCACTGACGGCCAGCAGCAGCGCGTCGCCGGAGCGGATCGAGCTTCTCCTGGAAAAGGCGCCGCGCAAGGATGCGCCGGAGCGGCTGCTGATGGCGCGGCTTTTCCGGCATGACAGCCCGCCATCCGATCTGGCGCGCGACGATGGCGGCATTCTGCGGCGTGTCAGCAACCCGCGGCAGTTCGAACGCCTCGCCCATGATGCCCACATGGCAAGCGCCGATGTGACCAGCCCCGATACGCGCAGGGACGACCGGGCGCAGGCGGCCGAAAAGGAATTTCCCGCCGCCATGCAGCAGCTGGAAAAGCTGAATGTTCCGGCCCACATGGCGGGACAAATCCTGCAGCTTGCCAAGGAAAACGGCATCAAGCTGACCGATGCGGCTCTGCTCGACCAATCCGTCGAACTGGTGTTCCGCACCAATGAACAGGGCGAATCCGAGCCTGTTGCCGTGACCTTCAACACGAAGGACAAGACCAAGCGATTTTACCATTTCCGCGCAGCGCCCGGCAACAAGGCGGAATTCTTCGACGAGGACGGCCAGTCGGCCTCCAAGACCCTGATGAAAAACCCGGTTCCAAACGGGCGGCTCGGCGATGGTTTTGCCTGGCGCACGCACCCGATCCTGAAAGTGCGCAAGCACCACAACGGTGTCGACTACGCCGCGCCGTTCGGCTCGCCCATTCTCGCGGCGGGCGATGGCGAGGTGGTGCTGATCTCATCGGAATCCGGCTACGGCAAATATGTCCGCATCAAGCATGATGGCGGGTTCTTCACCACCTATTCGCATATTTCGCGAACCCCGCCATCGCTGAAAGTCGGCCAGCGTGTCAGCCAGGGGCAGGTGATTGCCTATATCGGCTCGACCGGCCTCTCCACGGGCCCGCATCTCTACTACGAACTGCGCATCGGCGATAAATATTACGACCCGACCGCAACACCGCTGCCTGCCGGAACCGATCTTGAAGGCGCGCGATTGACGGATTTCCGCAAGCAGATCAGCCACGTGGAAAACATCGAGAACTATATCGGCGCACGCATCGCCACCGCATTTGCCCCGCCGGACGATGGCCGGGTGCACACGGCCATCCATTAGATTTTTGCAGGACCAATCGGCGAAGGCCGATCAGTGGCTGCCCGCTTCGCTGTCGAGATGCGCCATCTGGGCGGCGGCATAGCGTTCTCCGGCCGCAGCGCCTTTCGGCACAGCCTGCTCGATGCGCTCCAGATCATCCCCGGACAAGGTCAGATCCAGCGCGCCCAGTGCTTCGCTCAGGCGATCCCGGCGGCGGGCGCCGACAACGGGAATGATGTCATCGCCCTGCGCGGCGACCCAGGCAATGGCAATCTGCGCCACGGTGACACCCCTGGCTTCGGCAATGCCCTGCAGCGCATCGACCAGACGCAGGTTCTTGTCGACATTCTCACCCTGAAAGCGCGGGCTGTGGGTACGGAAATCGGCAGGACCAGCCGCATCCTTGCGCCAATGGCCGCTGATCAGGCCACGTGACAGCACGCCATAGGCGGTGATGCCGATGCCCAGTTCCCGGCAGGTGGTGAGAATACGGTCCTCGATACCGCGCGAAATCAGCGAATACTCGATCTGCAGATCGGCAATCGGATGGACGGCGGCAGCGCGGCGGATGGTTTCGGGTCCAACCTCCGACAGGCCGATATGCCGGACAAACCCGGCCTTCACCATCTCCGCGATGGCACCGACTGTCTCCTCGATCGGCACATTCGGATCAAGGCGCGCCGGGCGATAGACGTCGATGTAGTCGACACCCAGCCTTTGCAGGGAATAGGCGAGCGAGGTTTTCACCGCCGCGGGCCGTCCGTCAAAGCCGATCCAGCCGCCAGCAGGGTCGCGCTGCGCACCGAACTTGACGCTGAGGATCGCCTGATCGCGCTTTGTGCCCTTGAGCGCTTCGCTGATCAGCAGCTCATTATGGCCCATGCCGTAGAAATCGCCGGTATCGAGCAGGTTGATGCCCGCTTCCAGCGCCGCGTGAATGGTTGCAATACTCTCGGCACGGTCAGCGGGACCGTATATGCCGGACATGCCCATGCAGCCCAGACCCAATGTCGAGACCTGTGGACCGGTTGCACCCAATGGACGAATTTGCATCTTGTCGAACTCCTTTTGCCGCCGCACTTCCTGCGGCAGGTTGGCTCTTTATAAACCAAGGGCATTTGTGCGATAATCCATCCTACTATGTACGGGCTGTACGGAAAACCGAACAATGAACGATCCCAATCTCAGCGATCTCGATGCGCTTGTGTCCGTGGCGCGAGCCCGCAGCTTCCGCGGCGCCGCCAAGCTGCGCGGTGTCTCGGCCTCGTCGCTCAGCGATGCCATCCGCCGGCTCGAAGAGCGTGTCGGCGTGCGCCTGCTCAACCGCACCACCCGCAGCGTTACGCCCACGGAGGCAGGCACACGCCTGCTCGAACGGCTGACGCCGGCACTCGGCGAGATCACCGGCGCGCTCGATGCGCTCAATAGTTTTCGCGATAGCCCGACGGGAACGCTGAAGCTGAATGTTCCCACCATCGTCGCCCACTGCATCCTGCCGCCGATTGTCAACCGGTTCCTCGCGGCACATCCGGGGATCAGGCTGGAAGTAACCACCAACGACACCTTCATCGACGTGCTGGCAGCCGGTTTCGACGCAGGTATCCGCTATGATGAAAGCATCGAGCAGGACATGATCGCCGTGCCCATCGGCCCGCGCATCCAGCGTTTCATCTGCGTTGCAACACCGGCCTATCTGGAAAAGCACGGCGAACCGCAGCACCCGAAGGACCTGCTGCAGCATGCCTGCATACGCCACCGCTTTGCCAGCGGCGCCATTGCGCCGTGGGAGTTCGAGCGGAATGGGGAGCTGGTGAAGGTCAACCCGACGGGACCGTTGATCGCCTCCACCATGGATCTGGAACTCGGTGCAGCGCTGGCAGGACTCGGCATCATCAGTACATTCGAGGAATTTTTGACGGAAGGCCTCGAAAGCGGCGCCTTCCAGCCCGTACTCGCCGAATGGTGGCAGAGTTTTTCAGGCCCCTTCCTCTACTATCCGAGCCGCAGGCTTATGCCGGCTCCGCTGCGCGCATTCGTGGATTTCATCAAATCCGGCGGCGCGAGGCCTTGAAAGAGGGATGCCTATTCTTCCTCTTCCTCGTCATCATCGGACTCGATCACATCCCAGATGAAGGCGTTCAAACGCTCTTCGATGCTTTTCCTGGAAGCGCCGGCTTTTTCCATCTCGCGCTTGATCTTGACGAACTGCGCCTTGTCTTCGGGCGAGAGGTATTTTGCAGCGTTTTCGAGTGATGACATGGAACTGGACATACGCGGCTCATACCTTTTCGGACGCGACAATGGAAGGATCATATCACGCTCAGGGCCATCCATCCCTAAGAAGTTCAGGCAATATGCTGCTCCAGGCCGTCATCCCGGCCGCGCTCCGCCTTGTCACGACCCGCAGGGTCAGCCAAGAGCAGTGGTGGATTGCTGTCACCAAGCGGCATGTGACTGAGGATATGGATCCGGTTTTGCGCATCACGACGGATGGAATAGACCAGTTCGCCATCAAGACCGCTGTTCATCTGCCTGCTTGCGAGCCGGAACCGCAGCGTCAGCGCCACCAGCCCCAGCACGAAGGCAGGCGGAACGATCAGCCACAGCACCTTCAGCCAATCGGAGAGCGATTGGTACGTGTCAAAAAAATCCTGCCAGAAATTGTAGGTATCCACGACGCGCTCGAAATCATTGCTACTAGAAAAGACGACAATATCCTATAATGGGATAATCCGAAAGTGGGATTAATCACAATGCTCCAGTTGTTGGTTGGAGCACATGACAAAGTCCCTTCATTCAGAGCCTTATGCCGATTTCTTGGCTGTTCTTGTTGCCGCTCGACGGGCGAAGGGATTTACCCAGCAGGCCGTTGCAGACCGGTTGCAAAAGCCGCAATCCTATGTGGCGAAGATTGAAGGTGGCGAGCGCCGTCTCGACATCATTGAATTCATCGCACTTGCGCGCGCGTTGGAAATCGACCCATCGGCAATGTTCACCGACACACTGCGTGCAATCGATAGCACCATTTAATACGAGTTTAAATCGAAGTTGGGTGATGCTTGGCATCCCGGCTCTGCGTGGTTCGACAAGCTCACCATGAGGGGGCTGGGTTGATTGCAAGAAGCCATATTCTGCAATGTTTGCGGTTAGCTTTGCAGCCATCCACGTCCCTCATGGTGAGCCTGTCGAACCACGCACGATCAGCTTGCAGCGCGCAAAACCATCTCAGGCGCCAAACCCACGAGCTGTGTGTAACGCGCCGGGTCCGTCGCCCCCTCGGTGTTGACAATGAACACGCGCGAACCGGCATCAAGATGGATGGCTTTGCGCAAATCGCGATCTTCGGCAACAGCGAGCAGGCCAGCCAAACCGGCGCCGCCGCTTTCGCCCGCAACGACGGCCATGTCCTTTCCCAGCGGCCGGGCCAGGCGGTTCATTGCCGCGACAGCGCCTTCCTCTTCAACCGTCATGAACGCATCGGCGGCACGCGAGAGGATACGCCAGGCCACGGGTGACGGCTCGTAGCATTCGAGCATCGCCATGACGGTGGCTTCGCCGTGGGCGATCTGGACCACCTCGCCCGCCTGCGCGCTGGCAAAAATGCAGGCGGCGCGGGCCGGTTCGACCACGATGAAGGCTGGACGTTTTTTTCCAAGAACAAGCGACAGATATGCTGCGAGTGCCGCGGCAACACCGCCCACACCGGCCTGCACGAAGACGTGGGTTGGCGTTTGCGGCAGTGCACGCAAGGCTTCGCGGACGATGGCCGTGTAGCCCTGCATCACCAGCCCGGGAATGCGCTCATAACCCGGCCAGGAAGTGTCGGACACAACCGTCCAGCCATTGGCCGCGCATACCCGCGCCGACTCCCGGATGGAATCGTCATAGGTGCCGTCGACGCGGATCATCTCGGCACCGTAGCGGGCAATGGCCGCCACCCGTTCATCGCTCACCCCGGCATGCACGAAGATCGCCGACTGCGCACCCACAAGCTGGGCCCCCGCCGCGACGGACTTGCCGTGATTGCCATCGGTCGCGCAGCCGAAGGTCATGCCGCTGGCGATGGCGCGAACGGGCGGCGTGTGGAGTTCCGCAATATCCACGGCTCGGCCCAATTGCCGCTCCGCTTCCTCGAGCACGAGCCGGATCACGGCATAGGAGCCGCCCAGCGCCTTGAAGCTGCCGAGACCGAGGCGCGTGCCCTCATCCTTGACGTGGAGCGCGGCAATGCCGAGACCGGCGGCCAGCGCGGGCAGTGCATGCAGCGGCGTCGGCGCGTGATTGTCCCGATGGGACAGATACCGTTCCACTTCCGCCGCCGCGTCGACACCAAGGGTTTCCGCGTCGCGCGGGTCGAGCGGCTCATTGTGGGTGGAATGCCGGTTAAGGATCAACATTGCTCTTTCACTCCTGCCGTTTACGCATTTATAGTGCGCTTGAAGCGAGAAAAGCGCTCTTATTTGGCGTGTCTTGCGCAAGTTTGTTGCATGAAGGAGGTGTTCCATGGCCAAACCACTGCTGACCGCGCCAGCCGAGCTCGATCATTTCGATCTTGCGATCCTCGACATCCTGCAGAGGGACAATGCAACGCCGCAACGGGTCATCGGCGAAGCGGTCAACCTTTCCGCTCCGGCGGTGCAGCGCCGGATCAAGCGCATGGAGGAAAGCGGCGTCATTCAGGCCAATGTTGCCGTCCTCGACCCCGCCAGGCTCGGGCAGCCGATCACGATCCTTGTCGAAGTGGAGGTGGAAAGCGAGCGCATCGATCTGATCGATGCGGCGAAAAAGAGCTTTGCCGCCGCACCGGAGGTGCAGCAATGCTACTATGTCACCGGTGAGGCCGATTTCATGCTTGTGATCATCGTGGCCAGCATGGCCGCCTATGAAGGCCTGACCCGGCGGCTGTTCTTTGCCAACCACAATGTCAAACGCTTCCGCACGGTTGTGGTGATGGACCGCGTCAAGGCGAGTCTCGCCATCCCCTTGATCTGATCTTCACCCCGGTTTTCGAGACCGGCGCGCGAAGCCGCGCGCCGGCTTAATGTTGTTTGCCCGCTCTGGATCAAACTTGACGGGCAGCACCATGTCTCAGCCGTGCCAGCAGGTTAAGCCAAGGCATCCCATGGAAAATGCTCATCAGCACATACATGAGGGTCATGCCGCTGAAGGGCGATGCATTCTGCGTCGCCGAGCAGATCATGCCGGCGTCGCCGGAGAGGGCTGTGACGAGCGCCATAACAGCGAATGTCGGTGCCGCGGCGAGACGCAGCCAGCCGGCAATGCCGGGATCAGACGCGCTGCCGGAGTCCGGGCGGAACATCGACGTTCAACCCTGACCGTATTTATCGTGATGGCGCCACCAGACACCGTTCTCATTCCGGCCGAACGGTGCACGATCCAGCCATTGATACATACCCCAGATGCCGTCGAGGCCGCGCGCATAGCTGGAATAGGTGTGGTAGACGACGCCCTTATCGAGCACGAAAGCGCTCAGCCCCGGCCGGTCGCGGGTGAAGGTGGCAGCATCGGTGCCTGTCATGGCCGCCATCAGATCGACCGGCCCTTCTTCACCGCGCAGCTTCCATTGCTGCACGGTCTTGCCCGCCGGCGACTGGGGCGCCGGTGCCTCCCGGCGGAAATTGTATTCTATGCCGCCGTTGTGCTGTTGCTCCTCCGTGAACAAGACGCTGAAATCCTGGTTGAAATCGCTGTTGAACGACGAAGCCCAAGGAAAACTCCAGCCCATGCGTTGTTTGAAACCCTGCAGTTTCGCCAGCGGTGCACGCGATATCGCCGAGAAGGCGACGTCATGATTTTCCAGATGGACGGTAACGCCGTTGAACCCGTCGGCGATCGCCGAGCAGGACGGGCAGCCGGCGGTATAGTCGGGTCCGAACATGAAGTGGTAGACGAGAAGCTGCGAACGGCCCTTGAACAGATCCGCCAGCGAGGCGCTTCCCGCATCGGTATCGAACCGATATTCCTTGTCGATGCGAACCCAGGGCAGTTCCTGGCGCCGCTGTGTCAGCGCGTCGCTGCGCCGCGTCAGATCCTTCTCATCCTTGAGCAGGTCGATCCGCGCAGCCAGCCATTCCTCGCGCGTTCCAGTTATATGAGATGTCATCATTCTTCTCCTTCGATTGTCGGTTGCCTGTCGTCCGTCATTGCCGGTGCGACATGTTGCTTACCGGTCCTGAGTTTAGGGCCGGATACCGAAAGCATGGGAGTTACAATTGTGACGGGATTTCCTTGGGCATGTCCCATGCATGGTCTCGCACCGCATGGTGTGCCATCGCCATTGTCCGCGAACCTCAGGAATTGAACGGCTTGTCCGGTCCCGGGTCGCCGCCCGCTGCCGCCACCACCAGCCTGCGCAGATAGTGGTTCCAGCCCTTTTCGTGGTTGACGCGTTCCGTCTCGTCCGGCAGCCCGCTATGGGTGAAGCGCACCAGCGTGCCTCCCTCCTTCTCGATGAGGTCGATCTCGACCAGGCTCGACCCCGGCGGCACATTTTCATGCCCGTCCCAGCCGAAACTGTAGGCGAGGCGGTGGACAGGAATCACCTCGGTGAACTGACCGCGAACGGTGTGCGCGTCGTTGATGCTCAGGAGATAAATGCCGCCGGGATGCGGCTCGATTGTCGCTTTCGTCCCCATCCAGCGCAGGATCTTGTCGGGATCGGTGAGGAAGGCGAAGACCGTCGCCTGCGGGGCGGCAATCTCGATTTCATTGCGAAGCGTCTCGGTCATCGGCGATCTCCTCCCAACAGGACGCATTCTCACTTCGGCATCGCGCAATGTAAGCCAATCGGGATTTCGCGCAAGAAACAAAAGCGGATGACAGGGACCCGGCATCGCTGCATGATGGCGGGCATGCAGTTGCCGTCCGCTCTTTCCTTTCTCGTCGACGAAGCGACCGGTATGCCGGATGGCGATGCCTTTCTGACGGCGCTCGCGGCCCGGCTCATCGCCGACGGCCTGCCGCTGGCCGGCGGCACGCTCACCCAGGCGGCACCACATCCGGTCATTGGACGGCGCACCTGGCTCTGGCGCGCCGACACGGGACAGGTGATCGAGGCGCTGGGCCTGGCCGGTCCAGCCGAGCCCCAGGACGCCAACCTTGCCGGCAACTGGCTGGCCAGCCTCGGGACGAATACCGTGCAGGAGGATTTCGCCAATGGTGCCATGCTTGGCTGGGCCGCACACCGCCCGCTGACCGGGGAGGAGTCGGACCTGCTGCGCCAGGCCGCCCGCTTTGCCGCTGCGCCGCTGGCATTGCTGGCCGCGCGTTCGACGCTGACCGCACTCCTGACCACCTATCTCGGCCGGCGCAGCGCGACGCAGGTCCTGGCCGGGCGTTTGCGGCGCGAGCCGGGCGAGACCATCCGGGCCGCCCTGCTGTTCGCTGATCTTCGCGGCTTCACCGAATTGTCGGAGACAACAGGAGCGAAGGACGTGATTGCCGCACTCGACGCGTGGTTCGATCGGATCGCCGGTGCCGTCCATGCCTTTGGCGGCGAGGTGCTGAAATTCATCGGCGATGGCGTTCTGGCGATTTTTCCGATTGGCGAGCGTGATGCTGCCGGCGCCTGCGGCGCGGCGCTGCGTGCGGTCGCCGCTGCCCGTGCCGGGATGGACCACCTCAACCGCGACCGCGCCGCGCGGGGTGTGCCGCCGCTGTCGTTCGGCACGGCACTGCATCTCGGCGACATGCTGTGGGGCAATATCGGTACGGCCGACCGGCTGGATTTCACGGCCATCGGCCCCGCCGTCAATCTGGTCAGCCGGTTGGAGGGCCTGTGCCGCCCGCTTGGCCACACCGTCTTGCTTTCGGGCGCCTTCGCGGCGGAAACGGCGCAGCCGCTGATCCCGCTCGGCGAGCACCGGCTGCGCGGTATTGCCGTGCCCTGTGCGGTGTTTACACCAGCACAGTGATGCACCGCATTTTTCCCGGACGGGCGGCTGGCTTCAACCGCCCTCCGGCAAGCCACCCGATGGTTACAGGGTGGCCATATCGATGACGAAGCGGTAGCGCACATCGCTCTTGAGCACGCGCTCATAGGCTTCGTTGATATCCTTGATATCGATGGTCTCGATTTCGGCAACGATGTTGTGCTCGCCGCAGAAATCCAGCATTTCCTGGGTTTCCTTGATCGAACCGATACCCGATCCGGCGAGGCTCTTGCGTCCGGCGATCACCGAGAAGGCATTGACGGGAACCGGGTGCTCCGGTGCCCCGACGAGAACCATGGTGCCGTCGATCTTCAGCAGGCCGAGATAAGCATTCCAGTCAATCGCCACACCGGCGGTGCAGATGATGACGTCAAAGGTTCCCGCAAGAGTTTTGAACGTTTCGGGATTGCTGGTTGCATAATAGTGGCTTGCGCCGAGCTTCAGCCCATCGTCCTGTTTCGACAGGGTCTGGCTAAGCACCGTAATCTCCGCCCCCATCGCGTGACCCAGCTTGACGCCCATATGGCCAAGTCCGCCCATGCCGACAATGGCGATTTTCTTGCCCGGACCCGCCTTCCAGTGCCGCAGCGGCGAATAGAGCGTGATGCCGGCGCACAGCAGCGGAGCGGCGGCATCGAGCGGCAGGTTGTCCGGAATGGAAAGGACATAACCTTCCTTGACCACGATGGAATCCGAGTAGCCGCCCTGGGTGGGCGTGACACCATCGGCTTCAACGTCATTGTAGGTCAGGACGATGCCCGGCATGTATTGCTCGAGATCGGCATCGCGCGCGGCGCATTTCGTGCACGAATTGACGAAACAGCCAACACCGACGCGGTCGCCCTTCTTGAACTTCGTGACCTTTGCGCCAACGGCCGCCACGATCCCGGCGACCTCATGACCCGGCACCATGGGGAATTTGGAGCCACCCCATTCGTCGCGTGCCTGATGGATATCGGAGTGGCAGACCCCGCAATATTTTACCGAGATGACGACGTCATCGTCATTGGGTTCCCGCCGTTCGAAGACAAACGGGGTGAGCGGTTTGGAGGCGTCGGTTGCCGCATAGCCTTTAGCAAGAGCCATGAATGATTCCTTTTGAGATGACGAGATGAGTAGGGCAAACAGCTATGCCGCAGGATAGGCCCGGAGCAATAGCGCAATCCTGCAGGCTTGTTGCACAATCCTCCAAATTGGAAGCCGCCGCTCTCCCCGCGCCGCAGTCCCGATGATGGACTGCGCAAACCCGGCCTGATTTTCTATTGGAGAAATGCCTGTCCTATTTGCCGATCAAATCGCGCACCACTTCTGTGGTTTCTGCGGGATCGAGCAGCAGCAGCGGCGTCTTGCCTCCGGCAAGCGGGATATGGCTGACAACATGCAGCTGGTTGCCCGCATCGCGGTGAATGGAGTAGACTAGTTCACCGTCAAGACCCCGTTCCACCTTCCTGCTCTCGATGCGAAAGCGCAGCGTCAGCGCCACCAGCCCCAGCACGAAGGCCGGCGGAATCAGCAGCCACAGCGCCTTGATCTAATCGGGCGAGGATTGGAACGTGTCGAGCAGGTCTGACCAGAAATTGTAGTTGTCCATGTTCACTCCCTTGTCTCGCGAGGAAAGTGGTCACCCGAGGTTTATCCTCTGGTGACCGGGGAGTTAGAAAGCCGCCGCAAGACGACCGCCACGGCCTTTAAGCCGAAGCTCTGGACATACGCCGAGACCTCCCCGGCCATAGGGCTGAGGAGGCATCATTGCGGTTGATGCCAACCGCTTGCGGTGGGGTTTCTAAGCCCCAAGACCGATCCGTTTCGACCGGCCTCACCGCGGACCATAGTGGGAAAGTGAAGCGGGTGGAAGGGGTTAGGGTATCGGTTTGTATATTGAAGACTGCAAAACCTCCGGTGCGTGGTTCGACAAGCTCGCCATGAGGGAGAGTGAGGATTGCAGGCAGCACCATTCTGCAACCTTTGCGATTGGCATTTCAACCAAATCACCTCCCTCATGGTGAGCTTCCTGAGCTTGTCGAAGGGCGAACCACGCACCGCGCACAAAGCTGGCGGGACGTTGAACCGACGGCGGAACCTCTCCTATTCCGCCGCCTTGGCCACGGCCGCGTCCAGCTTCTTGGCCGCAGCGGCCACGGGCAATTGCACCGGCTTCAGGAGCAATGCCATCAGCAATCCGAACAGGGCGATACAGGCTGCCGTCAGGAACAGCGGCGTGAAGGCAGCGGCATAGCTGTCGGCGAGCATCCGGCGCGTTTCCTCGGGAAGCGCCGCCATCATCTTGGGCGTCAGCTCGCCGATATTGCTGACGCCGGGAATGGCACCGGCACCGTGCGGCAGGTTGGCCGCGATGATCGCGCCATAGGCTGATATGGCGATCGAGGCACCGGCCATGCGGGCCAGCGACACGGAACCGGTCGCCGCGCCGACATCGCGGCTGCCCGCTGTATTCTGGACACCGATGATCGGAAGCTGCTGTCCGATGCCAATGCCGGCGCCATGCATGAGCATCAACAGGCCGATGATGACCACGGGCGTTCCGGCATGCACCTGAGTGAGCAGGCCAAAGGCAATGGCACTGAGCGTGAGACTGGCCACGGAAAGGTATTTGTAGCGGCCGGTGGTCGAGATCAGCCGGCCGGTCAGAAGCGAGCCGCCGACAATGCCGCCCGTCAGAAGAATGAACAGCAGCCCTGCGAGCGACGGGGACAGGCCCGTCGTGGTCTGCAGGAAAAAGGCGAAGTAATTGACCATGCCGATGGCGATCGAACCGCTGGCGATCGAAATGATCAGGAACAGGGTGAAGGTCGAATTGCGGAACAGCGACAGTGGAATGATCGGTTCGGGCGCGTTGCGCTCGACCAGGATCCATGCCGTGGCGCAAAGGACGGCAAATGCCACAAGCGAAACAGTCTGGGGTGCCAGCAGCGAGCCGAACAGCTGGGCGCCATCGGCGGCCAGAACAAGGCTGGTCGTGGTCAGGGCGAGCAGAACGGCACCGGCATAGTCGATCTTGGGCCGGCGCGCCGGTTTGCGGTAGGGCAGCATGAAGGCCAGCCCGGCAATCACGGCAATGCCGATCGGCAGGTTGATCAGGAAGATCGAACGCCAGCCGAACAGGTCGCTCATCGTGCCGCCGAGCACCGGGCCGATGGCACCGGAAGCCATGAACACAAGGCTGATATAGCTCTGGTAGCGGGCGCGCTCGCGCGGCTCGAACAGATCGGCAGTAACAGAAAAAATCGAGACCATGACGCCGCCGCCGCCGAGGCCCTGCAGCACGCGCGCTGCAATCAGCGTGTTCATGGAAATGGCAAGACCGCAGACCGCCGAACCCAGCGTGAAGATGGATATGGCGGCGATCATCACATATTTGCGCCCGAACAGGTCGCCCAGCTTGCCATAGACCGGCATCACCGCACTGACGGCAAGCAGATAGGCTGAGCCGATCCAGGCGAAGCGCTCGAGCTCGCCGAACTCGCCGACAATGGTCGGCAGCGCCGTCGACACGATCTGGTTGTCGAGCACGGCCATGAACATGGCCGCCATCAGGAAGAAGAAAAGCATCAGCCGCTTGCGCGGGTCCGCAACGAGCGGCTCGAACGTGTTGGTCATGTTCATGGAGCGGGGGTATCCGGTTTTGATTGGCACAATTTATGTGCTATTAGCATACATATGTCAATCGCACTTTAATGCCTTTTGCATATTTTAATGCCGACAGGCATCTGTTATGCTGGAATCATGACAGAAATCACGACGACGCAAAAAATTGAAACCCCGCAAACCGGGTCGAATGATGATCTCCTGCGCATCGGGCGGGTGATGACCCGCATGCGGCTGATGACGGGCCGGCGGGTGATTGGCCGCCTTGCCATCCAGAAGCTGGCGCCCGGTCTCGAACTGACCCATCTCGACGTTCTCGATGCGGTCCGCCGCGGCAAACTCGCCGGTGAGGTGACGGTCGGCGTCATTGCCGAAACCCTGCGGATCGACCCCTCGCGCGCCAGCCGCATCGTGGCCGAGATGGTCGCCAAGAACGTATTGCGCCGCAAGGCTTCGCAGAACGATGCACGGCGGATCGTCGTGGTCATGACAGCGCTCGGACAACGGCTGGTCGCCGAACTTCACGCGCTGAAGCAGTCCATTGTCGAAAGCGTGGTCGCCGATTGGTCGCCCGAGGACATCGAAATCTTCTCCAAGCTTTTTGAAAAATATGTCGATGGGTTCGAACAGCTGTTTGCGCGCAGCCCAACCGACCCGGCGGATTAGATGAGCTTGCGCAGCGTCAGCTCGTCCTTCAGATAGGCGTAATAGATCGGGGCGGCGACGAGACCGGCCACGCCGAACCACGCTTCCAGCACTACCATTGCGAGCAGCAATTCCCAGGAGCGGGACTTGATCCGGGCGCCGATGATCCGGGCATTCAGGAAATATTCGAGCTTGTGAATGACGACGAGAAAGGCGAGCGAGCCGACGGCAGCGATGAACGACACGCTCAAACCCACAACGACGATGATGGTATTGGAGATCAGGTTGCCGATGACCGGCAGGAGACCGGCGACAAAGGTCACGACGATCATGGTCTTGACCAGCGGCAGGTGCACGCCAAGGATCGGCAGGATGACGACGAGGTAGATCGCCGTGAGGAACGTGTTCAGCGCCGAAATGCGGATCTGCGAGAAAACGATGTTGCGGAACGCGCCGCTGAGGAGGCTGGCCCGCTCGACCAGCGCGACAGCCAGAGGGCCCGGCTCGCGCGATACATTCACCGTGCTCAGCGCGATCATGCCGCCGATCACCATGCCGACGATGACGCGAACGATCAGGACACCGAAATCGCGACCGACAAGCTGCAGCTGGCCGGCATGTTCGCGCAGCCACTTGGCCGCCATGGATTCCAGCTCGTCGAGGCTGGCCGGGAAATACGCCTTCGCCCAGTCCGGCAGGTGAACCTGCGCCGTATCGATGATCTCAGCCATCTTCTTGAACAGCGAGACAACCCCTTCGGTGCCGTTGGTCAATTGTCCGAGTCCGCTGACCACGGCGGCAACGATCAGAAGAATGAAAATGATCGCCAGCAGGGCCAGCGCCACGGTCTTCGTCAAGCTGTTGGAAACACCCAGTTTACCCAGTTGGGGCGCGGCCAGATGAACAAGATTGTAGACAAGAAGTCCGGATAGCAGAGCCGAAAGCAGTCCTAGCTGCAGGACGGCAAAGAGGGCGACGAGCGTCAGGGCGAAAGACGCAATATAGAGCCTTGTGGCAGTCAGCAAGTGGCACCTTGAGAAGGGCGATCTGTTTCGGATTGTTCCTAGCCTTGAACGGCGTATGGACGCAAGCAAAAGCGGCTCGAATATGGACAAAATTTAATGGCTGCGGCAATTTCCAAGCAACCCCAATACCCGCTAATGTCCTGTTTAACTTATGCCCTTTCGAGGGATGACAAGAACAGGTGAATGAATGGTATCGAAATCGCGTGTCCTGGTATCGATCCTGGTCATTGCGGCGCTGGGTGCAGGCGCTTATGTGACGCGGGATCGCTGGTGGACAAATGGTCTGGGCGTTGCGGCGCAGAATGCTGCCGCCCCGTCCGGCGGCCAGAGTGACACCGGACGCCGGGGCGGATCACGGCGCGGTGGCGGACAGAGCCTCGGCCCCACGCCTGTCCTGGTGACTGACGCCAAATCCGCCGATGTCCCGGTCTATATCGATGGCGTCGGATCGGTGCGGCCTCTCAATTCCGTGGTGGTGCGCTCGCAGGTCAGCGGCAAGCTGGCGGCCATCGAATTCCAGGAAGGGCAGGACGTGAAGGCGGGTGACGTGCTCGCCCGCATCGACGATGCGATCTACAAGGCGCAGCTCGACCAGGCGACGGCAAAGAAGGCACAGGATCAGGCACTCCTTGCCAATTCCAGGCTTGACCTCGAACGGTATACCAAGCTTGCCCAGACCAATGCCGGCACCCAGCAGCAGGCAGACACGCAGCGCGCGCTGGTGGCGCAATACGAAGCGCAGATCAAATCCGACGAGGCCGCCATCGAAAGCGCGCAGGCAACGCTTAACTACACGGTCATCCGCGCGCCCATTGACGGGCGCACCGGCATCCGCAATGTCGATATCGGCAATATCGTCAGCACCTCCGATGCGACGGGCATCGTGACACTCTCGCAGATCAAGCCGATATCGGTGCAATTCGCCATTCCCCAACAGCAATTGAGCAAGATCAACCGGGCAAGTTCGGCCAGCACACTGGCCGTGCAAGCCATTTCCGGAGACGGCAAAACCGTCATCGACAACGGCACGCTTGCCGTCATTGACAATCAGGTCGATCCGACAACGGGAACGGTGAAGCTGAAGGCCAATTTCCCCAATGACAAACTCGTTCTCTGGCCCGGCGCATTCGTCAATGCGCGCCTGCTTGTCCAGACGCTGAGCGGCGCGATTGTCGTCCCCACAGCAGCGGTGCAGCGCGGGCCATCGGGAACCTTTGTCTATCTGCTCCAGCAGGGCGATACGGTTGCCATGCGCCCGGTCACCGTGGGACAGCAAGACGATGTGCAGGCAGTCATTACCGATGGCGTCGCAGCCGGCGACCGCATTGTCACCACCGGCTTCGCCCGCCTGCAGGATGGCGCCAAGGTGCAGGTGACCAGCGCCGGGGATCAGGGGGCTGCGCCTGCACCGGACAGCACCCCGGCGGCCGATGACAAACAACCGGCGGGCGCACCCAAGAGCGGCGAACGGCAACACAAACGGCGCAACCAGAAGAATGCTGGCGCAAACGGCGAAGAGGCTGACAACGGAACCGCGAAATGAGTGTTTCCACCCCCTTCATTCACCGTCCGATCGCAACCTCGCTGCTGGGGATTGCCGTCCTGCTCGGCGGTATCCTCGGCTATCTCGCGCTGCCGGTTGCCCCCTTGCCGCAGGTGGACTTTCCGACGATCCAGGTGACGACGCAGCTGCCGGGCGCCAATCCCGACACCATGGCTTCGCTCGTTACCGCGCCGCTCGAACGGCAGCTGGGGCAAATTCCTTCACTTTCGTCGATGGTTTCGTCCAGCGCTTTCGGCATCAGCCAGGTGACCCTCCAGTTCGATCTCGACCGGGATATCGACGGGGCAGCGCAGGATGTACAGGCTGCGATCAACGCCGCCGGTTCCATGCTGCCGCGAACCCTGCCCTACCCGCCGACCTATGCGAAGGTGAATCCCGCCGATACGCCGATCATCACCCTTGCCCTGCGCTCGACGAGTTATTCGATCCGTAACCTCAGCGATTTTGCCGACACGATGATGGCGCAGCGCCTGAGCGAAGTCACTGGCGTCGGCAATGTCAATATCCAGGGCGGCGTGCGGCCGGCGGTGCGGATACAGGCAGACCTGCCGCGGCTTGCCTCCTATGGCATATCGCTCGAAGACATCCGCACGGCGATCACCAATGCCAGCGTTGCCGGTGCCAAGGGCGCGCTTGATGGCACCCATCAGTCCTATACCATTTCGGCCAATGACCAGATTGTCGATCCGCAGAACTACAACGCGATCATCGTGACGTACAAGAATGGTTCCCCCGTCCTGCTCAAGGACGTGGCGACGGTTGTTGAAGGGCTGGAGAATGCCCGTGTCGGCGCCTGGTACCAGGGGCAGCCGGCGGTCGTCATCGACGTCATGCGCCAGCCGGGTGCCAATGTCATCGATACGGTCTCGCGCGTGCTGCAACAGATTCCACGGCTCAAACAGGCCTTGCCGGCCGGTGTCACGCTGGATGTGGTGAACGACCGGACCAACACCATCCGCGCATCGATCCATGACGTGCAGATGACCCTCGCCATCAGTGTCGCGCTTGTCATCCTCGTCGTCTTCATCTTCCTGCGGACTGTCCGGGCCACCATCATTGCGGGCGTTGCCCTGCCGCTCTCGCTTGTGGCGACATTCGGCGTGATGTGGTTTGCCGGGTTCAGCCTTGATAATCTCTCCTTGATGGCTCTCACCATCGGCACCGGCTTCGTGGTCGACGATGCCATCGTGATGATCGAGAATATCGTGCGTCACATAGAAGATGGCGAAGGTCCGCTGGATGCCGCGCTCAAGGGCGCGGGCGAGATCGGCTTCACCATCATATCGCTGACCGTTTCGCTGATCGCCGTGTTCATTCCGCTGCTCTTCATGACGGGCATTGTCGGGCGCATGTTCCGCGAATTTGCTTTGACGCTGACGATAGCGGTTGTCGTGTCGGCGGTGGTTTCATTGACGCTGACGCCGATGATGTGCGCCCGCATCCTGCACGGCAAGGGCGAAGGCGAACGCCGCGGCATTCTGCATGGCATTGACCGCGGGATGGACCGGATCATAGCGGGTTACCGCAGCAGCCTTCTCTGGGCGCTGGACCGCAGCAAGCTCATGCTGCTGCTGACAGCCATCACACTGGCGGCGACCATTGCGCTTTATGTCATTATTCCCAAAGGCTTCCTGCCCTCGCAGGATACGGGGCTGATAACGGCGATCATCGAAACCGAGCCGACAACCTCGTTCGAGGCGATCAAGCGGACCCAGGCTATCGTCACCGACAGGCTGCAGCACGATCCCGACGTCGCCGGTGTTGTTTCCGTCGTCGGAACCAGCACGACCAATCTCACGCCCAACACCGGCACGCTCAGCCTTGTGCTGAAACCGCAGGACCAGCGGTCGGATTCCGCCATCCAGATCATAGATCGCCTGCGCGGCGAAACCACCGGTATTCCCGGTGTGCAGGTCACGTTCCAAAGCGTGCAGGATATCCGCATCAGCACCCGGACCAGCCGTGCGCCCTATCAATATACGTTGACCGGCACGGATACAGCGACTGTCGTCAACTGGGCGCAGCGGCTTGCAACGGAACTGCAGCGCGATCCGTCTCTTGTCAATGTCGCTTCGGAAGTCGAAATGGGCGGCGGGCGCATCTTCGTCAATGTCGATCGGGAAACCGCATCCCGGCTAGGTGTGTCGATGCAGGCGGTCAGCGACACCCTCAATGATGCCTTCGGGCAGCGCCAGATCGGCACCATTTACGGACAGGCGAACCAATACCGCATCATCCTCGAGGCCTCGCCGCAATATCAGGCAGACCCGAAATCGCTGGACAAGCTTTACGTCAGCGGCGCCAACGGTACGCAGGTGCAACTGAGCGCGTTTGCCACTGCCTCGTTCACGACGGCTCCCCTCGTCATCGGCCACGACGAGCAATTTCCTGCCGTTACGGTCAGTTTCGACCTTGCTCCGGGGGCATCGCTCAGCCACGCCGTCACCGCAATCCAATCGGCCGAAAAGGCAATCGCCCTGCCCGACTCCATCCGTGGGCAATATTCCGGCGATGCCGCCGAGTTCGCCAGCTCTCTGGCGGGTGAGCCATGGCTGATCCTCGCGGCTATCGTCACGATCTACATCGTGCTTGGCGTACTCTACGAGAGCGCGATCCATCCGATCACCATCCTGTCGACACTGCCCTCGGCGGGTGTCGGCGCACTGGTTGCACTGATGGTATTTGGCCAGGACCTGTCCATCATCGCGCTTATCGGCATCGTGCTGCTGATGGGTATCGTCAAGAAGAACGCGATCATGATGATCGATTTTGCCCTCGAGGCGGAACGAACCGAAGGGCTGGATCCGCGCGCGGCGATTGTCAAAGCGTCGATCCTGCGCTTCCGCCCGATCATGATGACCACGCTCGCGGCGCTCTTCGGCGCCCTGCCGCTGGCGCTTGCCCAAGGGACAGGATCGGAACTGCGTATCCCGCTTGGCATCAGCATCATTGGCGGTCTCGTCCTCAGCCAGCTTCTGACGCTGTATACGACGCCCGTCATCTATCTCGGCTTCGAACGGCTGCGCAGCCGCATCGTCGGACGGCCGACCGGCACGCCCGCCCCTGAAACGGACGGCGCCCTATGAACATTTCGGACCCGTTCATCCGCAGGCCTGTTGGAACCACGCTTCTGGCGCTGGGGCTGCTGATCCTCGGGATTGTCGCCTATGGCTTTCTGCCGGTCGCCAGCCTGCCCTCGGTCGACCTGCCCACTATCCGCGTGTCGGCCAGCCGTCCCGGTGCCGATCCGGCCACAATGGCCGCCAGCGTCGCCGCTCCGCTGGAACGCCGCCTGGGCTCCATCGCCGGCGTTACCGAACTGACCTCGGTCAGTTCGCTCGGATCAACCAACATTACAGTCCAGTTCGATCTGTCGCGCGATGTCGATGGTGCCGCACAGGATGTGCAGGCCGCGCTCAATGCGGCGGCAACCGACTTGCCGTCCGATTTGCCGACACTGCCCAGTTTCCGCAAGGTCAACCCGGCAGCCGCACCGGTCCTCATCCTGGCGCTGACGTCGGATACGATCTCTGCCAGCGCCATCTATGATGCGGCAGACACGGTTATCGTCCAGCGCATTTCGCAAGTCGACGGCGTCGGCGAAGTGACGGCCAGCGGCGCTGATCAGCCCGCTGTGCGCATCCGCCTCGATCCAGACCGGCTGGCTGCCATGGGCATGTCACTCGACAACGTGCGCACGGCGATCACGAACGCCAATGTTGCCGAACCGGTCGGCTCCATCGACGGCGCCGATTTTGCCTTCTCGATCGGCACCAATGCGCAACTGAAAACGCCGGAGGATTACGGCCGCGTCATTATCCGCAGCGGCGACGGAACTGCCGTGCGCCTTTCCGATATCGCCACGGTCGACCAGGGCGTGAGAAACAGCCGTTCGGATGCCTGGTATAACGGCAAGCCCTCCGTGCTTCTCAACATCACGAAGCAGGCCAATGCCAATGTCATCACCACCGTCGATGCGGTAAAGACATTGCTGCCCGATCTGAAACGGCTGATCCCTCCGGGCATCGACATCGCCGTCCTCTCGGACCGGACCACGACCATCCATGCCAGCGTCAACGATATGCAGTGGACCCTTCTGGCAACCATTTGCCTGGTGATGGCGGTCGTCATGGTTTTCCTGCGGCGCGCGACACCGACCATTGCGGCAGGTGTCACGGTGCCCTTGTCGCTGGCCGGTACATTCGCCGCCATGTGGGCCTGGGGCCTGTCTATCGACAATCTTTCCCTGATGGCGCTGGCCGTGTCCGTCGGGTTCGTTGTCGACGATGCCATTGTGATGATCGAAAACATCTATGCCAATCTGGAAGCGGGCATGAAGCCGATGCGCGCGGCGCTCGAAGGCGCGCGGCAGATCGGTTTCACCGTTGTCTCGATCAGCCTGTCTTTGCTTGCCGCCTTCATTCCCCTCTTCTTCATGGGTGGCATTGTCGGCCGTTTCTTCCAGACGTTCTCGCTGACGCTTGCATTCACCATTGCGGTTTCCACCGTGGTATCGCTGACCGTCACGCCCATGATCTGCGGACACAGACTGAAGGCCCATGCCACCGATGCACGCCCGGGTATTTTCGGCCGTATCGTCGAAGGCACGCTGGATGCGGTTATCGGTTTCTATGGCCGCACCCTGAAGAGCGTTCTCTATCACCGGGTTCTGGCTGTTCTCGTGATTTTTGCCTGCGTGGCCATCACGGTCTTTCTCTACATCAAGGTCCCCAAGGGCTTTTTCCCGCAGGACGATACGGGCTTCATCATGGGTGGCACGCAGGCCTCCACCGACATCTCCTATCCGGCCATGGTGCTGTTGCAACGGCAGGCGGCGGCGATCGCGGGCCAGGACCCGGCCGTTGCGGGCGTTGGCTCTTCGGTGGGCGGCGGCGGTTTTTCCTCCGGCGTCAATCGCGGACAGCTGCTGATTTCACTGAAACCAGAGAAAGAACGTGATCCGACCGCTGTCGTCATCGACCGCATGCGCAAATCGCTTGCATCCGTGGCAGGCCTTTCGACCTTCCTTTTTTCACCGGGCGACATCCGTGCCGGCGGCCGCTCGACCCAGTCGCAATATCAGTTCACGCTGTGGGATGCCAATTACAACGAACTGGTTACCTGGGCGCCAAAGATACTCGACCGCCTGAAGCAGGAACCGGGGTTGACCGACGTTGCGACGGACCGCCAGCCGAACGGCTTGCAGGCCAATGTCACCATTGACCGCGTTGCCGCAGCCCGGATGGGGGTAGCAATCGGCGATATAGACAGCGCGCTCAACAATGCTTTTTCGCAACGGCAGATTTCAACCATCTATTCCGCACGCAACCAGTACCGCGTGGTGATCGAAGCGAACAATGACTATGCACGGGACCCCGCACAGATCGCCAATCTGCACGTCACAGGAACCGGTGGAATTCAGGTGCCACTCAGCAGCGTGGCCAGGATCGAGCGCACGCTGGCGCCTCTCGTCGTCAACCATCAGGGCCAGTTTCCGTCCGTCACCATTTCCTACAATCTGGCTCTGGGAACGTCACTGGAAGAGGCAAACAATGCGGTGCAGGCGGCTGTGCTCGAAATGCATCTTCCGGATTCGCTGCATGCGGAATTTGCCGGCGATGCGGCATCGCTCACCCAATCCACGGGCAGCCAGCCCCTGCTTATCCTGGCAGCCCTGCTGACGGTCTACATCGTGCTGGGTATTCTCTATGAAAGTCTCGCCCATCCGCTGACCATCATATCCACCTTGCCGTCTGCCGGGCTTGGCGCCCTGCTGGCGCTGGTGGTGACGGGCACGGACCTGACACTGATCGCCTTCATCGGCATCATCCTTCTGATCGGCATCGTCAAGAAGAACGGCATCATGATGGTGGATTTCGCCCTGCACGGCGAACGGGTTTCCGGTCTCTCGGCCGAAGAGGCCATCTACCAGGCCTGCCTCAAGCGTTTCCGGCCAATCCTGATGACAACACTCGCCGCCATCATGGGCGCCATACCGCTGATCATTGCCACCGGTCCGGGCACCGAGCTGCGCCGCCCGCTCGGCATCACCATCGTCGGCGGCCTCATCGTCTCGCAGGTTCTGACCCTCTACACGACGCCCGTCATCTACCTGATGCTGGCACGGCTGCATCACCGCTGGTCGGTCAGAAAACCCGCTACCGCAGCCGCGCCCGACACCGCAGGCAAGGCCGGAATACCCTCGGCACAAGCGAAAATTTCATAGACTTTTAGCAAATCGAAACGCTGGATGAACAACGGATTCCACGTCTGTTCAGGTTGCCCCGCATATTGTTGCGCCAGTTACAAAGGGGGTATCCGCCATGCTTGCACAGCGTCTTGGCATCGTCTTTTTCATCTTCCTGACGTTTGCCTTGTCGTTTGGCAGCTTTGTCAACCACACGGCAAAATATGGCCGTTACCCGCACCTCGCCTCCCAGGGCAAGGTCATGCAGGATGCCAGCCGGAACTGACCCGGGCTTTTCACAGGAATGCTATCGTTTGGGTTTCTCGGCCTTCTCCAGGCGTTTGAGCAACTCGACGAGCTGGGAAGGGAGTTCCCGGTCGGCCTGAGACGGCCGGGAGGATTGTACCGCATTGCGGAACTCCTGCCGCGTGATCTGCGCGCGGACGACAGCGGCGACCCGTCGATGCGATGTTCCGTGTTTTACTGCCATAGCCCTTCCCAACCATTTCTGGAGCAAGATTGGCATTCACCTTCCAATGCGCACCCAATCCTCAAAGCGGCCTGTCATACGGGTATCCACCGGTTTTCCGCGATGGCGCTCTCTGGGCATAACGGGCTTCACGCGCATTCGTTTCAGATTTTACCGGCCTATGGTCAACAAAAGCTGAAGGACCCTGCAGGGATGTCCTCGCGCGATATTTTATTTCGCCGGACAGGAACCCAAACCGTCATTGTCGCGTTTTCCTCAAAACCCCAAAAGGATGCGCCATGTTGATCCGTGTCGGATATGAAATTGCTATTCAATGCAACGAACCAACACCTATGACGACCTATTTGAATCTGGAGTCGGACCGGCTTTCCGACATTGTTTGTGAACGCGGCCCCGTCGTAACACCCGGTGTGAAGCTGGAGAATTTTCGCGATCTCTTCGGGAATAATTGCCTGCGCCTTCTGGCTCCTGCCGGAAATCTATCGTTGAAATACGACGCGGTGCTGCGGGATGATGGCTTACCCGACCCTGTTGACGGCGATGCCCGGGAGCTGACTGTCGACAAGTTGCCGACCGAGTGTCTGGCCTTTCTGTCGGCAAGCCGCTACTGCGAAACAGACGAGCTCAGCAATCTGGCATGGAACCTCTTCGGTCAGGTGGAGCCGGGCTGGACACGTGTTCAGGCGATCTGTGATTACGTCAATCAGCGCCTGACGTTCAGCTATGGTTTTGCCCGGGCCACGCGGACCGCCGCGCAAGCGCATGAAGAGCGGGTCGGCGTATGCCGCGACTTTGCGCATCTGGCCGTGGCCTTCTGCCGCTGCATGAACATTCCGGCCCGTTACGTCAACGGATACATGGGCGATATCGGCGTTCCCGCCGATCCCGCCCCCATGGATTTCAACGCCTGGTTCGAAGTTTATCTCGGCGGTAAGTGGCACACATTCGACGCGCGCCATAACAAGCGCCGCATTGGCCGCATCGTTGTCGCCCGTGGGCGGGACGCCGCTGATATCCCTCTTATCTATACATTCGGGCCGCACCAGCTGACGAACTTCAAGGTCTGGACGTTCGAAGAGACCAAGCCGTCCTTCTCCAGCCAACACTTTGAAAAGGTTTCACTTGTCACGCCCTGGTTCAGCCAGAGATGGGCCCGGCTTTCGCGGCATATCCAAGCCAGAACCGACGCTGAAAACACGATGTAGCGGGCTCGGGACCGGCGTCCCGCAGCCTGTGGAAGCCGGCTCAATACCCGTGACGTCATCTGCCATATTCCGATATGCCGCTCGTCTGTTTGCACTGCGGTAAGCTCTTCCGCAGCCGCAACAAATCGTTTCGAATTGCCATGCCGCATTTGAAGGGCTAGCTTTTTTCCCAAGCGGGACTTCATTCGATTCAGGAAAGGACTATTCCCCATGCCTTTCACAAATCCTCCAGAGCCAGCCTATTCGCAGGATGATTGGGACCTGATGCTGGCGGCCTACAACAGGGCCGCTGCCACCCTTCTCGTGCAGTCGAGTACAGATGACGAAGCGAGGATTATCGCGGAGACCGTGATGACCGCGTTTAACCGCGGCAATCGCAGCGTAAACTCGCTCGCCGCTCTTGCGGTGATCACGGCCGTCAATGCCCATCCGGACGTCAGCGGAACGGACACCCGGCCCGAAAAGCGATACGCCTGACGCAATCCACCCCGCACACACCCTTGCTGCTTTGACATTCAGCTTCATTTGCGGCAGATGTGACCTTCATTGTTTGGGTCGAGGTCTTAGAATGAAATTCATCACTGTCGCGACACTCCTATGTGGCCTGGCTTTGTCTGCCTGTGGCTCAACCTATGCGACATGGACGCCGCGGCAAACCGAGATTACGGGGAAAAACCCGCCCGAATGCCAGCGCGGCATCGGTATTTGCCCGAGCGACTATGGCCGCTCCGGACAAATGCGCGCCGGCAAGGGCTGACGCTACGCGCCGAAACTGCGGCGGAATTGATCATTGAGATCATCAACAATGGTTTCCGCCCCATGGTGACCGCGCAAACCCGCGTTGAGGCGATCCGACGCCGATTGCTGAAACGCCATGTAGCCATTGTGGCGCGGGCGCACCCACGCCGCTTCCAGTGTCCGGCGCGTCGCGGTGTAGAAATCTGACGTCGCCGTATTCACCGCCTCGTCTTCCCACGCGTCAGCGTGCCCCGGCTGGCCGCCCGTGTGCGCATAAGGACCACGCTGGACATCGCCGCTGGCAATCCAGTAGGCAAAATCGACAGCCGCTTGCCGGTGTTCGGAAAAGGCAGAAACGGCAATCCCGGTTCCGCCGAGGGCAGAACCCATTGGTCCGCTGTTGCCCGCGGTTGGAATGTCGGCAAAGGCCACAAGATGCGGCCGAAATCCCGGAATGGCGTAGTTGACGTAGCCATAGATCAGCGGTGCGCAGGCGACCGCCGATCCGGCCTCGGCCATCCGTTCAAGCACGGCAATCGGATCCATCTCGAAACATGCGGGATCAACGAGGGCACTGATCTCGCGCATCATTTCCAGCACACGAACCCCATGCTGCCGTTCGATCAGCTCTCCGGTTGTCGTGGCGCAGGGCGTCCCCATGTTTCCGCTCAGGGTGTAAAAGGTCATCAGCGAATGGGGCGGCCGGAGCGGAAGAAGAACCCTGCCTGCGCGGGCGAGAACCAGCATTTCGTCCCAGCTGCCGGGTGACCGCTCCAGAAGATCGGGGCGCCAGGCACAAACCTGCGTTGCCGTATCGATCGGAAATGCCCATTGATGTCCCTGCCAGTGGTAGCTCGGGTAGGATTGCCCGACACTGCCCTCGAGCAGCGTGCGGCGCTCCGCCTCCCGGCCGACAACATCCAGCGGGGCGAGGCAGTTCTCTGCCGTAATCTGCCCGACATGCGGATGATCGATGACGATCAGATCATAGGTTCGCGCCAGTTCCTCGACTGGAAAGGACTCAAAATCCTGCAGCGAGCGCTTGGCCCATTCCACTGTGACGCCTGTCTTTTCCTGCCAGAGCCTGGAGCAGGCAACCATGGGGTCAAAGCCGCGCGGATGGCTCCACGTCATGCCTTTCAACGTGATATCGCTCACAGACCGAACTCCTTGCGGATCGCCTCGCTGTGTTCGCCAATGCGCGGCGCGGCGCGGTCGGATTTTGCCCGCTTGCCGTTGACCCGGATAGGCGACCGCGTCGTGAGAATGGAAACATTGTCCGCCCGTTCCACCCTTTGCAGCATATCGAGAACCTTGAAACCTTCGCTTGCCATCAGTTCTTCCCAGTTCAGCACTTTCGCGCACCAGATATCGGCAGGTTCGAGGATCGAAAGCCAATGCTCGGTCTCCTGCGTGGCGAGTTTTTGAGCGATGATGCGTTTGATCTCATCCCGGGCGGTAAACCAGCTGGCGGGCGTATCGCGATAGGGTGCCAGTTCATCCAGACCAAGAAGGTCAGCAAGCTTGGGCAACGGCGTCATGGCAAGGGCCAGATAATTGTCCTTGGTCGGGTAAACGCCATATGGGGCGGAGAGATAGGCATGCGCACTGCGGAAGTCGGAGCGCTTGGGCAGCCGGCGGCCGTCATTCAAATGGGTGGTCAGCACTTCAAACTGGAAATCGATGAGCGATTCCAGCAGGCTTGTTTCGATATGGCTGCCGGTTCCGCTGATCCCGCGCCGCACCAAGGCTGCAAGAACCCCCTGAACCGTGGCGGCACCCGCCAGCATGTCGGCGACCGCAAGCCCGAACGGCACGGGGCCCTGGCTTTCATCGCCATTCAGCCACATCAGGCCGGAGCGCGATTGCGCCAGCAGATCCTGTCCCGGACGGCTCACCCAAGGTCCCTCCTCGCCGTAGCCGCTGATGCTGGCATAGACCAGCCGCGGATTGATGGCTTTCACCGCGTCGTAGTCCAGTCCCAGTCGCTTGATGACGCCGGGGCGGAAATTCTGGATGAGGACATCGGCCTTGCCGAGCAGTTTTCGCAGGGAAGCAAGGTCGCCCTCGCTTTTCAGGTCGATCGCAAGACTTTCCTTGGCACGGTTGATCGCATGAAAAATCGTCGAGTCACCGCCGATTTCGGTATCGCTCAGATAGAGCCGGCGTGAGAGATCGCCGCCGTCGGGGCGCTCGATCTTGATGACCCGCGCGCCAAGATCCATCAGGCGCAGCGAGGCATAGGGGCCCGACAGGAATTGGCTCATATCAACGACGAGCAGGCCGGCAAGCGGCAGATCAGCATTGTCCGTGGTCATCACTTCTCGGTCTTTCCAATAAAATCGGCGGGATTCTGGTATTTCACCGTTTGCAGATGCTCGCAGTAGAGGACGAGCTCGCCTTCGTTCTTGAACACTTCATAGCTGGCGCGGATCAGCCCCAAATCCTTGTAGCGCGGGCGCTTATCGAGATTGGTCCTGATCGTATAAATCGTATCGTTCAGGAACACGGGCTTGATGAATCGCAGCTTGTCATAACCATAGGAAAAGGCGTTGACGCAGTTGGTCGCAACAAGGCCAAGCCCGGCGGAAAAGACAAAGGCACCGGCGACCAGCCGCCTGCCGAAAATGCCTTCGCTTTCCGCAAACATCTGATCCTGCACATAGGGATGGATGTCGGTGACCAGCGTGTTGAAGAGGTGGCTGTCACTTTCCGAAATCGTCCGCCGCAGCGAACGGATTTTCTGTCCGACAGGCCAATCCTCGTAAAACCAGTTTTCAGCATTCCAGACCGGCAAAGCCGCATGATCGGCCGGCATGTTCTTCGGATGCGTCGAGGAGACGCCGACAGTCGGTGAAAACCCGGTCACAGCTGCACCCCGCCCTGATCTTCGTGCACAGTTCCGCGCTGTTCCAGACACCTGAAATCGAACGGGTGTTTCATTGTCCTCGCCTCCTCCATCTTCTTTTGTAAATATTATTTTCACATATGGGTATATCTGACAAGCCAAAAAACAGGGAAAATTGTGCTGCAATGCAAAAAGCCCGATGGCCGGACATTTTCATCCGGCCACCGGGCTTCTTTGTTCCAAATCTTGTCCTTCGATGCATTAGCGCATGGCAATACCCTTACCCATCAGGCGCTCGCGATCATGCGGCCGGTCGAAATCAATCAATGGACCGGCAGGCACAATACCCGTCGGATTCACAGAGGCGATGGAATAGTACCCGGCTTTGATATGATCGATTTTCACCGTCTCGCGCACGTTTTCAAACTGATAGAGCTCTCGCAGATAATGCGAGAGATGATGATAGTCCTCGAGCCGCCGGATGTTGCATTTGAAGACGCCATTATAGGCCGCGTCAAACCGGACGAGCGTAACAAACAGCCGCCAGTCGGCCTCGGTCAGGTACTGCCCCGCCAGATAGCGATGATCGGCCAGATGGGCTTCCACGCGATCAAGCGCCGCAAAGACATCACGCACGGCCTCGTCATAGCTTGCCTGTGACTTTGCAAAGCCGGCGCGGTAGACGCCGTTGTTGATGTTGTCATAGACGAGGCCGTTCCACCGCTCGATCTCCGGCCGCAGGCTTTCTGGATAGAAATCCCTTTTATCGCCGGTCAGTCCGTCAAAAGCGCTGTTCAGAATGCGGATAATATCGGCAGACTCGTTGTTGACGATCTGCCCCTCACGGCGGTCCCACAGCACCGGCACTGAAACCTTGCCGGTATAGGTCGCAAGGCTGGCGGTGTAGAGCTGGTGCAGATAATGGATCGGCGGCGCTTTTTGCCCGGCATCGACGAGATTGGTGAATGTCCAGCCGTTTTCACCGAGCGCGGGCTCGGCAACCGCAACGCTGATGATGTTTTCTAGCCCCTTGAGATGACGGAAGATCAGCGTCCGCGAAGCCCAGGGACACAGATATGAAACGAAGAGCTGATAGCGCCCGGCCTCAGCCTTGAAGGTTGGCGTTCCCTCCTTGTCGAGCACGCCATCTGGCGTAATCCAGTTGCGAAACCGGGTCGGCTCGCGGTGGAAGGCTCCATCTTTCATTTCACTGGCGGCGACGTCGCCCTTGTTCCATTGTCCATTCACCAAGGCTGGCATGTGCGGATTTCCTGACTATTCAATTGCATGTCAGGATCGCATTTCATGGGTGGCATTCATACCACCCATGCTTTGACAGACTGTTTTTGCCTTCGCGACAATAGGAGAGTCCGGCCCTTAATCCGTGACGGCGCCTTCACTGGCGGATTTGGCCAACTTGGCAAATTTGGCCAGCACCCCGCGCGTATAGCGTGGTGCTGGTTGCCGCCATAGCTTGCGCCGCTCTTCGAGTTCAGCATCGCTGACCTCCAGCTGCAGCAGCTGCTTGTGGGCATCGATGGTAATCGTGTCGCCTTCCCTGACGAGGGCAATTGCGCCGCCCTCGAACGCTTCCGGCGTGACGTGGCCGACCACCATGCCCCAGGTTCCCCCGGAGAACCGTCCGTCGGTGATGAGCCCGACGCTTTCACCCAGACCGCGTCCGATGATTGCCGATGTCGGCGCCAGCATTTCCGGCATGCCGGGTCCGCCCTTGGGGCCGAGGTAACGCAGGACCAGCACATCGCCCGGCCTGATCTTGTCCGAGAGGATGGCGTCCATCGCCGATTGCTCGTCATCGAACACCCGTGCGGGGCCCTGGATAACCGGGTTTTTGAGGCCGGTGATTTTTGCAACAGCACCACCCGTCGCCAGATTTCCCCTGAGGATAGCCAAATGTCCCTCCTTGTAGAGAGCCTTGTCGATGGGTCTGATGATGTTCTGATCGACGGGCGGAGCATCGGGAACGTGGGCCAGTTCCTCGGCAATGGTCCGGCCGGTGATCGTCAGGCAGTCACCATGCAGCAACCCGGCATTGAGCAGGATTTTCAGGACCTGCGGGATGCTGCCGACCTGGTGCAGGTCCACAGCCATGTATTGGCCGGAAGGACGAAGGTTGCAGATCACCGGAACCTTGCGGCGCACGCGCTCGAAATCATCCAGCGTCCATTCGACTTCCGCCGCGTGGGCGATGGCCAGAAAATGCAGCACAGCATTGGTCGATCCGCCGGTGGCCATGATCAGCGATACGGCATTTTCGATGGAATTGCGGGTGATGATATCCCGCGGCCGGATACCCCGGCGCACCGCTTCGACCAGAACGCGTGCTGATTCGGCGGTGCTGTCCGCCTTTTCGGCATCCGGATTGGCCATGGTCGACGAGGACATCAATGACATGCCCAGTGCCTCGAACGAAGAGCTCATGGTGTTGGCGGTGTACATGCCGCCGCAGGAACCGGTGGAGGGGCAGGCATGCCGCTCGATGCCTTCAAAATCTTCCTGGCTCATCTTGCCCGCCATGAAGGAACCCACGGCTTCGAAGGAGGAAACGATGGAAAGATCCTTGCCCTTCCATTTACCCGGCTTGATCGTGCCGCCGTAGACATAGATCGCCGGAACATTGGTCCGGGCAATGGCCATCATGCCGCCGGGCATGTTCTTGTCGCAGCCACCCAGCACAAGAACGCCGTCCATCCATTGACCGTTCACGCAGGTTTCGATGCAATCGGCGATCACCTCACGTGAGATCAGCGAGTATTTCATGCCCTCCGTGCCCATCGCCATTCCATCGGAGATGGTCGGCGTGCCGAAGATTTGCGGATTGCCGCCCGCAGCCTTGACCGCAGCAACCGCCGCATCGGCGAGCGGCTGCAAACCGGCATTGCAAGGCGTGATTGTGGAATGGCCATTGGCAATGCCGATCATCGGCTTGTCAAAATCCGCCTTCTCATACCCGAGCGCATAATACATGGCCCGGTTGGGCGAGCGCGCAATTCCCTGCGTGATGTGTTTCGAGCGTTCATTGACTGCCATGACTGTTTCTCCACTGGGATATTTTGGTCCAAGACCGGATTGCCTATTGTTTAGAGCGCTTCCAAACACGTGTGAAATATATAATTCACACTTGATTAGGTCGTATTTTATATTAGAAATGCGGCATGGATCTGCGTCAGCTGCGCTACTTTATCACTGTTGCCGAGGAACTGCATTTCGGGAGAGCTGCGGCGCGGCTCAACATGACCCAACCGCCGCTCAGCCAAACCATACTCGCGCTCGAAGAGGAGATCGGCATCGAACTGTTCACGCGCACCAAGCGCAGCGTCGCGCTGACGCCTGCGGGCGCCCAATGGCTGGACCATGTGCGCAAGGTTCTGGACGCAGCAGGCGCGCTCCCCGGCGTTGCCCGGCAGCTCGCGCACGGCACCATGGGCAGTTTGAAACTCGCTTTCGTCAGCACAGCCGATTACAGCCTGCTGCCGGCACTGCTCGGCCGTTACAAGACGGATTATCCCGGCGTGCAGATCGCCCTGCAGGAGGCAACGAGTGACGTGCAGATCGGAGCGCTTCTGAACGGAGACATTCACGCCGGCTTGATCATCCCGCCGTCGCAGACCAGCCTTCACGCTTCTCTCACCTATCTGTCATTGCTTCAGGAGGAACTTGTCGCTGCGGTCCCGGAGGAATGGGTGGCATCAGGCAGGTTGGCTCTCTCCAACGGAGCGCTCGACATCAAAGGCGCTCTATCGGAGCCACTGATTATCTTTCCCCGCCGCAGCGCACCGGCCTTTCACGATCTGATCACCGGCTATTATGCCGGCAATGGTGCCGTCCCATGCATCGGGCAGGAAGCCATCCAGATGCAGACAATCATCAGCCTGGTCTCAGCGGGGATGGGAATCGCGCTGGTGCCGGAATCGCTGCGGAATCTTGGCCGTGCCGGCGTTCGCTACCTGAAACTGTCAGGCACGCCGCCACGGATCGAGACCGGGCTTGTCTGGCGCCGAGACGATCCGTCGCCGGCGCTCAGACATCTGATTGATATTGCCTCGGCGTTCAACGGATCGCCTTGACGAGATCCTTGTCGGGAAAACAGGTGGCGGGCAGGCCCTGTTTCGTTTGCCAATCACCAATGGATCGCCGTGTCTTGAAGCCGGGGAAACCGTCGGCTCCGCCCGCGTCATAACCCTTTTTTTCCAGCGCTTTCTGCAAACCCGCAATGTCCGAGCGATAGAGCCCGCCGACATCACCCCAACCGGCGGAAAAACCCTTCGCACCATTGGCGATGCGGTCACCCACATGCCCGATGAAGAGCGCATAGAGATCGCTCATATTGTATTCCTTGATCACGTAGAAATTCTTGGTGACCACAAAGGCCGGGCCGTGACGCCCGGCAGGCATCAACAGGAAGCCCTCGCGATTGGTTTCGCTGGCCGGAAACGGCTTGCCGTTGACCCGGGTGATGCCAAGCTTGGCCCATGCGGCGAAAGGCTTGCCCTGATCCGGGCCTTCCAGGGAGCAGCTGACAGTCTGCGGAACGCTGACTTCATAGCCCCAGTCGCGGCCGCGCTGCCATCCATACTGCGCGAGATAATGACCGATGGAACCGAGCGTATCGGGAACGGAATTCCAGATGTCCCGCTTGCCGTCGCCGTCAAAATCCACTGCATGTTCGAGATAGGATGTCGGCATGAATTGCGGCTGGCCCAGCGCACCTGCCCACGAGCTTTTCATGCTTGCAACGCCGATATAGCCCTTTTCCACGATCTGGAGCGCAGCCAAGAGCTCCTTGCGGAACATGTCCTTGCGCGTTGCCATAAAGGCTTTTGTGCCGAGGACGGCAAAGGCGTTGTAAGGGATTTTCACGCTGCCATAACCGCTTTCGCGCCCCCAGATGGCAAGAACGATCGGCCCCGGAACGCCATATTTGCTTTCAACCGCTTTGAGGATTTTGGCATACTGGCCAGACCGCGCTACGCCACCCGATGTCACCGCGTTGACTGTCTTGTCGTTGAAATACTTGCCGGGAGAGCCGAACTCGGATTGCCGCTGCTCCTTGGGCGTCTGCGGTTTTTCGCCCGGCATGACCAGGTCGGGCAGATCGAAATTGAGCGTGACGCCCGAAAACGCCTGATCGAAAACCGCTTTGGAAATACCCTGCGCCTTGGCTTCGGGCCAAAGATCGTTGACAAGCCATGCCCGGAACTGTGCTTCAACTTCCGGTTTTGACGCGGCCAACCCGGCTGTTGCATGGAGAAAGGTCGCAAACAGCGCCGCAAGGGCAAGTCGCATCGGACGTCTGATCAAAAGCCTTCTCCCTATAAAGAGGTCCGCGCGCGCAGGGCAGCGGCCAACGTGCCCTCGTCCAGATAGTCGAGTTCCCCGCCGACCGGAACGCCATGCGCCAGCCGCGTGATACGCACGTCAAAATCCGCAAGCTGATCAGTGATGTAATGAGCCGTCGTCTGCCCCTCGACCGTCGCATTGACGGCGAGAATGACCTCCTTGATCTCGCCTTCCGCCACGCGGCTGACAAGGCTGCCGATGTTGAGATCGTCTGGACCAACACCATCCAGCGGCGACAGCCGTCCGCCAAGCACATGATAGCGGACATTCATTGAACCGGCCCGCTCCAGCGCCCAAAGGTCGGCAACATCCTCGACCACAATCAGCGTCGCCCGTTCGCGACGCGGATCGGTACAGATCATGCACGGATCAGATGTATCGACATTGCCGCATGTGGAGCAGATACGCACCTTGTCCGCTGCGTCCTGCATGGCAGAACCCAACGGGATCAGCAGCGCTTCCTTCTTCTTGATGAGATGCAGCGCGGCGCGGCGGGCGGAACGCGGCCCGAGCCCCGGCACTTTGGCCAGAAGCTGGATCAGGCGTTCAATTTCGGGACCGGCGATTCGTTTCGACATATCGCCGGTTTAAAGCAAATTTTGCCCATAGGGAATCGGAGACGCACCGCGAACTCAACCCAAGCGAAAAAGAGACCGCTATTTTACAACTCTGCATTCGTTGTTGCCACTCACCAACCAAGCAATGATCGAACGGGCGCTGAAAAGCGTGATCACAGTTTGAGGGCAGAGGCAGCAACACCGTGTCAGCCGGTGCATCGGGAGAATGGGCTACCCGACTGCGGCAACAGCCTTGCCTTTGAACTTGGAGGTGACTCTATGCGGATCTTTCCGTTTAGCATCACACTTGTTTTAAGAAAAACCCGGACGAGCTGGTCATGGACCGTCCGGGTTCAATTTAAATAAGGAAACGGGTGATGGGCGAAAGCTCATCATCCACTCCAAGAGCAACATAAACTATCGCAGTGCTATTTCCAATAAACTTGTGATTGTGCAGAACCTGATCAGAACGGCAGTTTGAAGCCCGGAGGGATCGGCAGACCCGCTGTCAGTGCCTGAGTCTTTTCCGCCATGATGGCTTCAACCTTGGCTTTTGCCTCGTTATGGGCAGCGATGATCAGATCTTCGAGAATCTCGACATCATCTTCCTTGAAGAGCGATGGATCAATCTTGAGCGAGGTCAGCGCCCCCTTGCCGGACAGCTTGACGGTGACGAGACCGCCGCCGGAATGGCCCTCTGCCTCCAGCGCCGCGATTTCTTCCTGCATGGCAGCCATCTTGCCCTGCATTTCCTTGGCCTGTTTCATCATGCCCATAATGTCACGCATGGGAAAAACTCCTTTTGATCAATCATCTTCTTCGACGGGGGCCAGCGTGTCATCGCCGGAGCCGATCCCGTCCATGCCGTCGGGGTCGCCACCTGCCTGCCCGGCGGGTGTTGCGATCCGTACATTGATAATCTTGGCACCCGGAAATCGCGACAGGATCGCCGCGACATCCGGATCGGCGCGCGCATCGCTGAGCATGGAATCGCGCCGGGCCGTCTCGGTTTCATTGATGGTCCGGCCACCCTGTTCCCGCGACAGGGATACCATCCAGCGCGTACCGGTCCATTCGCTGAGTTTCTGTGACAGGTCTGTCAAAAGTGTTTTTGGCGCGTCGTCGGTCAGATTGATCTCGAGCCGTCCCGGCTTGATGCTAACGAGCCGCACACAGTTCTTGACCAGTATCTTGAACTGCATGTTGCGCTGCTTGTCGGCGAGCGCCACGATATCGGCGATGCTGGTGACGGGAACGGCCGGCGCCAGTTCTTCGGCAGCCGGTTGCACCGGCACAACAGGCACAGGCTGTGCTGATTGTTCGACCAGCCGCATGGTTGCACCACCACCAGAGGCAACGGAACCGCGCATCGGTGCAACAGCGTCCGCCGGCGCAGCGCGGTTCATCGTCTCGCCGCCGCCATTGCCGGGACGCGGGCCATCGCTTCGCGGCTGCAGGGAGGAAGACGCCCCATTTTCCAGCGATTTCAGGGCTTCATCCAGCGTCGGCAAATCGGCTGCATGCGCCAGCCGGATCAACAGCATTTCTGCAGCCTGGACCGGGCGATTGGACGCATCCACCTCGGCAATGCCTTTCAGCAACATCTGCCATGTCCGGGAGAGGACCCGGATGGAAAGCTTTTCGGCATAATCCCGGCCGCGCAGGCGTTCATCCTCGGACAGGGAGATATCGTCCGCGACATCCGGGGTGAAGCGAATACGCGTCACCAGATGGTTGAAGTCGGCAAGATCGGAAAGAACAACACTGGGGTCCGCGCCGACATCATACTGGGCACGAAACTCGCGCAGGGCGGAAGCCACATCACCGCGCATCAGCATCTCGAAAAGATCGATGATCCGGGCGCGATCCGCCAGCCCCAGCATGGAGCGTACGGTCTCGGCGTCGACATTGCCCGCACCATGGGCGATTGCCTGATCGAAGATCGACAGGGAATCGCGCGCCGAACCCTCGCCCGCACGGGCGATCATCGCCAGGGATGCGGCATCAACCGTGATGCTCTCCTTGTCGGCGATCTTCTTCAGCAGCGCCGTCAGCATGTTCGCGTCGATACGGCGCAGGTCAAAGCGCTGGCAGCGCGATAGCACCGTGATCGGAACTTTGCGGATTTCGGTCGTGGCGAAGATGAATTTGACGTGGGGCGGCGGCTCTTCCAATGTTTTCAACAGGCCGTTGAAAGCCTGATTGGACAGCATGTGCACTTCGTCGATGATGTAGACTTTGTACCGGGCCGAAACCGGGCGGTAGCGAACCTGCTCGATGATTTCACGGATGTCATCGATACCCGTATGCGAGGCCGCATCCATCTCGATGACATCGACATGGCGGCCTTCCATGATCGCCTGACAATGTTCACCGGGAACAGACAGGTCGATCGTTGGCTTGTCGATTTCAGCTGTTTTATAATTGAGGGCGCGGGCCAGAATGCGGGCAGTGGTGGTCTTGCCAACACCGCGCACACCGGTCAGCATCCACGCCTGCGCAATGCGGCCGGTCTCGAACGCATTGGTCAGGGTCCGAACCATCGGCTCCTGACCGACCAGATCGTCGAAATTCTGCGGGCGATATTTGCGGGCAAGCACGCGATAGGCGCTATCTGCCGTTTTGGTGTCCATCCCGGTTGATTCCGCTCCTGCATTACTCTTCATGGCGCTAATTGTCCGATTCTGACATTCGCATGTCTCGCGTGATGTCAAATTCGTTCCACCAGGCAAGTTTGTACCGCTGCACACCGCAGCGTCAATGCCGGATCACGGCTTTAAAGAGGATAAAGGTGGGAGGCTGGCACGGCGACCCGTGCCTGGCTCGTTGGGGCTGCTTCCTTCCGGACCTGACCCGGTTGGCGAGTGGCTCGTCCACCACCAACCTCCCGAGGCTCATATCGGCAATCTTTGCGCAAAAAGCAAGCGGGACGACAAAAAAACTGCTAATTGTTGCAAATCATGACGTTCATACTCGATAGCAAACTTGCAGCTGATACGATTCCCATTGCAAGGCTGGGCCTTTGCGATCTGCGCCTGATGAATGACCGGCGCTGGCCTTGGCTCATTCTCGTGCCGCAAAGGGCTGATATCAGCGAGATTCACGACCTTACCCCCCTCGACCAGACAATGCTTGTCTTTGAATCGGGCATTGCCGCACAGGCGCTCAAGGCTGTCGTCAATTGCGAAAAGATCAACACCGGTGCTCTCGGCAATATCGTCCGGCAGTTGCACCTGCATATCATCGCTCGCAACACCGGAGATCCGGCATGGCCCGGTCCCGTCTGGGGCTATGGCACGCGCGAACCCTACGGCGAAAAAGACGCACGGGACTTTGCGAACGCCATTCTCAACGCTATCTAATCAGCATCATCACACAGTCCCATTCCGGACCGGTCTTCTGGAGCCCCACTTATGTCATTTCGCCTTTATGATGTACCGGAAGCGGAAGCGAGCCGCTTCGTCGGCTTTGCCGGCAACAGGATAAACCGCCACGCTGAAAACCGCAGCGATGATGTGGTGACGGTCGCGCTTGCAGATGCAAAGGCGCGCATGCTGCTGATCGGGCAAGGCCAGATATTGTTGTCGCAGGGCAATGACATAGGCAATGCCTTTTTCGGCCTTGAAGAAGCCGCCGCGCTGCTGCCCAATCCAAACAGGACAATCTATTTGGGAATGCAGGAGGACATGCCGGTTCTCGCTGCTGTGAGCGGTATCGATCTGGCAACCCTTCCCGAGACAATCAAGGCCGTTGAATACCGCCCTGTCTACACGCAAGGCCTCATACCCGAAGATCAGCTGGGCGCCATGGCGCAAGCCGTTTCGCTGCTGACGTGGCATGAGAATCACCGCTTCTGCGGACGCTGCGGCACGGAAACGGTGATGCGCGATGGCGGGTACCGGCGCACTTGCCCGAATTGCGACGCCCAGCATTTCCCGCGCACCGATCCGGTTGCCATCATGATGGTGGTGCGCGGCGATAAATGTCTTCTGGCCCGTGGACCCCATTTCGGACCGGGCATGTATTCCTGCCTTGCCGGGTTCATTGAACCAGGGGAAACCATCGAAAATGCCGTGCGGCGCGAGACGCTGGAAGAAACCAACCTGCCTATCGGCCGGGTGGTCTATCACGCATCGCAACCTTGGCCGTTTCCCTATTCGCTGATGATCGGCTGCCATGCGGAGGCTTTGTCCGACGACTACACGCTCGACAAGGCTGAGCTGGAGGCGGGCCGCTGGTTCACACGCGATGAAGTCGCCCTGATGCTCGACCGGACACACCCGGAAGGATTGATGACGCCGCCACCCGGCGCCATCGCCGCCCATCTGATCCGCAGCTGGGTTGAGAGCGGGGTTTAAGCCCTACCAAGGTTGAATTGAAAATATCTCCCAATTGGTATATATCATTGTCATATCTCAAAAGAGGTGCGACATGGAAAAAGCCAAAATTTTCTGGTCCGGACGCTCGCAGGCCGTGCGCCTTCCAAAGGAGTTCCGATTTGACGCCACAGAGGTTCGCATACGGCGTCACGGGCAATCCGTGATTCTTGAGCCGGTGCCGGAAAATTGGACTTGGCTGGATGCCCTTACAGGCCCGTTAGACGACGACTTTGTGAAAGCTGCGAGCGAGAAGCCAGTACCGCAGGAAAGACCTGATCTCGACTATTTCAAATGAAATTCTTGCTTGATACCAACGCCATCATTGCGTTGCTGAAAGGCAATGAACGGCTGCACAGCCGATTGCGTCGACATCAGCCGCAGGATTTTGCAATCTCGGCCATTGTTGCCCATGAACTATTTTACGGAGCCTACAAATCACAGCGCGCCGTTCAGAATGTCGGCCTTGTTGAAAGCTTGCAATTCCCGGCACTTGAGTTTGATCTGGACGACGCCAGACATGCGGGCGAGTTGCGCGCAAAGCTTGCGCGCGCGGGCAGTCCCATCGGCCCTTACGATGTTTTGGTCGCAGGGCAGGCCCTTGCACGGTCTCTGACCCTAATCACACGCAATGTCCGTGAATTTCAGAGGGTCGAGGGACTCAGCGTTGAAAACTGGGAGGATTAGACCGTCAATCTACTCTTCCTCACCTTGGCTGCTGCGAAACGTGGTATCCGCCGGATAGACTCCGAGAACCCGCACCTCCTTGGAGAAGAATTCCAGTTCTTCCAGGGCATGGGCAAGGTTCTTGTCGTCCGGATGCCCTTCAATATCGGCGTAAAACTGCGTGGCGGTGAACTTGCCGTCAATCTGATAGCTTTCCAGCTTGGTCATGTTGACGCCATTGGTGGCAAAGCCGCCCATCGCCTTGTAGAGCGCCGCCGGAACGTTGCGCACGCGAAAGACGAAGGTCGTCATCATCAGTTCGTCGGATGTGCGCGGCGCCCACTTTTTCGTCTTGTTCAGGACAACGAAGCGCGTGACATTGTTTTCCGTGTCCTCGACATCCTCTTCCAGGATATCGAGACCATAAAGGCTGGAGGCGAGCCGCGGTGCGAGCGCCGCCATCGTCTTGTCCTTGACGTCGGAGACCAGCCGCGCCGCACCTGCCGTATCCCCGGCAATGACCGGCTTCCAGCCGTTCTTGCGGATGTATTTGCGGCACTGGCCCAGCGCGTGGATATGGCTGTGAACCGTGACGATTTCGCTGCGTTTGGTGCCCGGCAGAACCATCAGCTGAAAATGGATCGGCAGAAAGTATTCGCCGACAATATGCAGGCGCGATTCCGGCAAGAGGTGGTGGATGTCCGCGACACGTCCGGCGATCGTGTTCTCGATCGGGATCATCGCCAGATCAGCAGCACCGCTTTCAACCGCATTGAACGCATCCTCAAAGGTCGGGCATGGCAACGGCTCCATGTGCGGAAACATGTTGCGGCATGCGGTGTCGGAATTGGCACCCGGTTCGCCCTGAAAGGAGATGCGGTTGGTCTTGGCCATAATCAATTGCCCTTTATTGAAGTAAGAATGTCACGTGCCCGCTCAAGATCTTCCTGGGTATCCACACCCAGTGGCACCGAATCAACGATCTCGACATCGATGCGCATGCCGGCTTCCAGCGCGCGCAGCTGTTCCAGCCGTTCGCGCTGTTCGAGCGGTGACGGGCCAAGGCTGACGAATCGCTGCAGAGCTGCACGGCGATAGGCATACAGACCGATGTGGTGGTAGAGCGGGCCGTTGCCGTAGGGAGCCGTCGCCCGCGTAAAGTAGAGCGCGCGCATTTTCCCGGTGCCGATATCTGACCCGACGATCTTCACCACATTCGGATTGGTCTTTTCATCTTCCCTGGTGATCTCAACACACAATGTGGCGATATCGGCGGGACCTTCACGCAGCGGCAGGAGCGCGCGTTTGACCAATTCCGGATCGATGGTCGGCAGGTCGCCCTGGACATTGACGATGGCATCGACAGTGCCTTCCGGATCAAGTGCCAGCAAGGCCTCATAGATGCGGTCCGAACCCGATTCATGGTCGCTGCGTGTCATGACCACTTCAAGCCCGTGGGCTTCGACCGCCACCTTCACCTCGGCGCTATCCGTGGCAACAACGGCACGGCCAAGACCGGCCGCCAGGGCACGTTCAGCCACATGCACGATCATCGGCTTGCCGGCAATATCGGCCAATGGCTTGCCGGGCAAACGTGTGGAGGCCATGCGGGCGGGAATCAGGGTCAATATTTTCATCGTCACAAGCACCCTACGGTGTCAAAAAGTCTCAGGCAGAACTGCCCTTATATGTGTTGCAAGTCTTGAGCAAAAGACCTAGTTTCCGCGCGATCACGAGGGGACTCTCGTCAAGTTGTGCAGCGGTCTGCATTGACCAGATAATGAGAACCTCCGCAAGAGGAGCAATGATCGACAATGGATTCGAGCGCATTCAACAAATATGCCATGGCGTTCCTGGCAACAGTTTTCGTTGTCATGACAGCGGGCATCCTTTCGGATTTCTTATTTGATTCCCGTGCGCCCGAAAAACCCGGCTTTATCATCCAGGCTGCCGAAGCCGGCGGTGAAGGTGAAGCCGGCGCGCCAGCCGCAGCAGCTGCGGCCGTGCCGATCGCAACCCTGCTCGCATCGGCGGACGCGACGCGCGGTGAAGCGATTTTCAAGCGCTGCCAGGCTTGCCATACCGGCGAAAAGGGCGGCGCCAACAAGGTCGGCCCGAACCTCTGGGACATCGTCGACCGTCCCATGGCCACGCATGAAGGCTTCAGCTATTCCGGCGCCATCAAGGATTTCTCCAAGGGCGGCAAGGAACTCTGGACATTCGACCATCTCAATCACTTCCTGACCTCGCCCAAGGGCTATATCAAGGGCACTGCCATGGGCTTTGCCGGTGACAAGAAGGACAATGAACGCGCAGACCTGATCGCTTACCTGCGCACGCTCTCCGACAGTCCAAAGCCGCTGCCTGCTGCCGATGCCGCGCCAGCCGGCGGTGAAAAGCCAGCCGATGCAGCAAAGCCTGCAGATGGCGCTGCGCCGGCACCGACAAAATAAGTCAGCCGTCAATTCCAAGGGAAAGCCGGGTCCAGTGCCCGGCTTTTTTGTATCCGTCAGCCTGATCCTATCAAGACTGCGTGTTTTTTTGCCGAAGGTCTGTTCTCCGCCGCATTTTCTCTTAGACTGACCAAAAAAGAGAACCGTGGAGATCTGATTTGCAATTCCGTCCGCTCGTTGCCAGCCTCGCGCTCCTTGCCATGACAGCCGTGATTCCCCTATCGAATGCACGGGCTGCGGATGCTGAATGGCGGACGGCGGTCAGCGCTCTGGGCAAGCCGAAATACGGGCCGGACTTCAAGCATTTTGATTTTGTGAATCCCGATGCGCCCAAAGGCGGAACCTTGAATCAAATTGCTCAAGGTTCATTTGACAGCCTCAACCCCTTCGTCGTCCAGGGAACGTCTGCGGCGGGGCTTCCGGGCGGAACAATCCTGGGTGGATATCTCTACGATACGCTTCTCAGCCGGGCGCTTGATGAGCCGGCAACAAATTACGGTCTTCTCGCAGAAGCAGTTGCTTACCCAGATGATTTTTCCTGGGTAAAGTTCCGCCTCAACCCCGCTGCAAAATGGCATGATGGACAACCCATCACCGTCGATGACGTCATCTGGTCGTTCGATACCCTGAAAGCGCAAAGCCCGATTTACAACAAGTATTATCATGATGTGACAAAGGCCGAGAAGACCGGGGACCGAGAGGTTACCTTCACGTTTGCGAGCGGCGGGAACCGTGAGTTGCCCAGCATTGTCGGCGAGTTTCCCGTACTGCCAAAGCACTGGTGGGAAGGCACCGATCAATCCGGAAAGAAGCGCGACATCACCAAGCCCACGACGGAAATCCCTCTGGGCTCGGCTGCCTACAAAATCGAAAGCGTCGACTTCGGCAAGACCATCGTATGGAGCCGGGTAGCCGATTACTGGGGCAAGGATCTCCCCACCAATGTCGGGCGCAACAATTTCGATCGTATTCGCTATGAATATTTCCGGGACGCAAACGCCATGTGGGAAGCCTTCAAGAAGGGGGGATTCCAGGATTACCGCGGCGAGCCGAGCATCGGCCGCTGGATGCGTGGCTATGATTTCCCGGCATTCACCCGGGGTGATGTCGTCAAGGCCGTGTATCCACAGCGGTCGTCTGGTCGCATGCAAGGATTTCTCCTGAACACACGCCGCGACAAATTCAAGGATATCAAGGTACGCGAAGCTTTGAATTTCGCCTTCGACTTTGAATCGATGAGCAAGAATGCATTTTTCGGTCAATACAAGCGAATAGACAGTTATTTCTCCGGCACGGAACTCGCATCGAGCGGCGTCCCGACAGGCAAAGAGCTGGAGATACTTCAAGCGGTTAAAGGTGAAGTACCGGAAGGGGTTTTCAAAGAGGAATTCAAGAACCCGGTTTCTGATACGCCGCAGGCGCAACGCGATAATTTGCGCAAGGCCGTCACGCTTTTGCGGGAGGCTGGTTATGATCAGAAAAATGGAAAGCTCGTCAATACAGCGACTGGTCAACCTCTGACCATCGAATTTCTGGCGGACGATCCGGGCAATGAGCGTACGATCGGACCGTTCATGACGAATCTGCGCAAGCTAGGCATAGATGCGCAAATACGAGCTGTCGATGCTGCCCAGTACGCGGCCAGGGTCAATGATTATGATTTTGACGTGATGGCAATCGCCGGGATCGGGCAAACGCTGTCGCCAGGCAACGAGCAACGCGATTTCTGGGGATCCAGCACCGCCGACACGCCTGGCGGGCGCAATTACATGGGCATCAAAAACCCGGCCATCGACAAGCTGATCGACAGGGTCATCTTTGCCAAGGACCGCGAAGAGCTTGTTGCCGCAACCCATGCGCTCGACCGGGTTCTGCTGTGGAATTACTATGTTGTTCCGCAGTGGTATGACGACAGGGTCAAGATCGCCTACTGGAACAAGTTCGGCATGCCTGAAAAACAACCGGATTATATCGGTGTCGACCCGCTTTCCTGGTGGATTGACCCTGCCAAGGAACAAGCTCTGAAAGCCCACGCGCAATGATGGCCGGGCGTCTCAATCGCCGCGATCTGCTGAAATACTCCAGTGCAGCGGCTTTGTCCGCCCTCACTCCGCGTCTGGCACTGGCGGATGTGAAGACGGATGTTCCGCTGCATGGTCTTTCCGCCTTTGGCGAGCTCAAATATCCGAAGGATTTCACGCATTTCGAATACACCAATCCCGATGCGCCGAAGGGTGGTACATTCTGCTTCTCGCCGCCGACATGGTATTTCAACCAGTCGACGCAGACATTCAACACGCTGAACGGTTTCGGGGCACGCGGCGATGCACCGCCACGTGTGGAATTGTGCTTTGATTCCTTGATGACATCGGCGCTGGACGAGCCCGATTCCATTTATGGCCTGGTTGCTGAAAGCGTTACGGTTTCCCCGGACAAGCGGACATTCATTTTCAAGTTGCGCCCGCAAGCGCATTTTCACGACGGCTCCCCCCTGACGGCCCACGATGCGGTGTTCAGCTATGAGACGCTCAAGACAAAGGGGCATCCCGATCTCGTGGTGATGATGGCGGAGCTCACCGAAATTGTCGCCGAGGATGACCATACAGTGCGTCTGACCTTTTCCGGCAAGCATTCCGGTCGCGCCATTCTCGACATAGCGGCAGGGATACCGATCTTTTCCAAGGCGTGGTACGCCACGCGGGATTTCGGCGCATCGACGCTGGAAGCGCCTCTCGGCTCGGGAGCCTATCGCGCGGGCATGATCCTTGCCGGTCAAACGATTGAATACGAGCGCGTTGCCGATTACTGGGCAAAGGATTTGCCGGTTCAACGCGGCTCCAACCATTTTGACCGCATCCGCATCGAGTTCTTTCGCGACCGGCAACCGGATTTCGAATCCTTCAAGAAAGGCGATATCTATTGGCGTTCGGAGTCCGTCGCGAAGACATGGGCAACAGAGTACAATTTCCCGGCCATTCAGCAAAAGCGTGTCGTCAAACGCGAGTTCTCCAGCGAAAAACGGCCGGTGATGCAGGCCTGGGCTCTGAATCAGCGCCGGGAACAGTTCCGCGATCCGAGGGTGCGCGAAGCCATCACGTTGTGTTTTGATTTCGAATGGACCAGCAAGAACCTTTTTTACAATGTCTACAACCGGTCGCAATCGCTGTTTGAGAAATCGGAATTTCGCGCCGAAGGCAAACCTTCCGCCGAAGAGCTGGCCATCATGGAACCGCTGCGCGACATGCTGCCGCCGGAGATTTTCGGCGATGCGGTCCTGCAACCCGTATCGGATGGTTCGGGCCGCGACAGAAACAATCTGCGCCGCGCGGTCGAATTGATCACCGCGGCGGGTTATACGCGGCAGAACGGCAAATTCGCCGATGCCGGCGGCAGACCACTCAACCTGGAAATGTTGATCCAGGCGGAAGTCTTCACACGCTCGTCGGCACCTTTCATCAACAATCTGAACGCCATCGGCATCAATGCCACCCTGCGACTGGTCGATCCGGCGCAGTATCAGGTCAGGCTGCAGGACTTTGATTTCGATATGATGGGCGCTGCCTACTCCCTTGGTTCCACGCCGACACAGGAGAGCCTGCAGGCCATCTTTGGCTCCAAATCGGCTGCCATGCCCGGATCGACCAACTTCGCGGGTATTGCGGATCCGGCCATCGATGCGCTGATCCAGAAAGTCGGTGAGGTGAAGTCACGGGCAGAACTGGTCACGATTATGCGTGTTTTGGATCGGCTCTTGCGTATAAGGCGTGACTGGATTCCAAATTGGTACAGTGCGAATCACCTCATCGCCTATTGGGATATGTTCGGCTTCAAGGAGCCCAAACCCGATTATGGCTTTCCGGTTGAAACGCTATGGTGGCTTGACGAAGCAAAGGCAAAGGCAATTGGCAAGATTTAAAATGATATCTCCTGGAGCACCGTCTTAATGGGAGCCTATATTCTACGGCGTTTGCTTCTGATGATACCGACCCTGTTCGGAGTCCTGCTTGTCTGCTTCGTGATTGTACAGTTCGTCCCCGGCGGTCCGGTCCAGCGCATTATCGGCCAACTCACCGGACAGGGCGGCAACGCGCTTGACCGCATCGGTGGCGGCGGTGCTGATTTTGGTCAGAGCCATGAATCGCTCGGCCTTGGTACGGCCAACTCGAAATATCGCGGCGCTCAAGGCCTCGATCCCGCTTTCATAGCTAGCCTCGAAAAGCAGTTCGGCCTGGACAAGCCGCCGCTCGAGCGGTTCCGTATCCTGGTATGGAACTACCTGCGTTTCGATTTCGGCAACAGCTATTTCCGCGATATCAGCGTCGTGCAGCTCATCAAGGAGAAACTGCCGGTCTCGATATCGCTGGGCCTGTGGATGACACTGATATCCTATGCCATTTCCATTCCGCTCGGCATTCGCAAGGCCATCAAGGACGGTTCTGCCTTCGACGTGTGGACCAGCGCCGTTGTCGTGGTTGGCTATGCGATACCGGGATTCCTCTTCGGCATCATGCTGATCGTGTTTTTTGCCGGCGGCTCATTCTTCGACTGGTTCCCGCTGCGCGGTTTGACGTCCAACAATTTCGCCGAACTCTCGTTCTTCGGCAAGATCGTCGACTATGCCTGGCACATTGCCCTGCCGCTGACGGCCATGCTGCTGTCGGCCTTCGCCACGACGACCCTTCTGACCAAGAATTCGTTCCTCGATGAAATCCGCAAGCAATATGTCACCACGGCGCGGGCCAAGGGCCTGACCGAGCGCAAGATTCTCTATGGACATGTGTTCCGCAACGCCATGCTCATCGTCATTGCCGGTTTTCCCAGCGCCTTCATTTCGATCTTCTTCACCGGTCAGCTGCTGATCGAGGCGATTTTCTCGCTGGATGGACTGGGGTTGCTTGGCTATGAATCGATCATCAACCGCGACTATCCGGTGGTGATCGCCACGGTCTATATTTTCGCCCTTGTCGGCGTCGTCGTCAGTCTCCTGTCTGATCTTCTCTATACATGGATCGACCCGCGTATCGACTTCGAGCGGAGGGACGTCTGATGACCGATACAAGCATTGGCACCCAGCCCTCACCCGTTGCCGTTCGCCGCCCGCGCCTGTCGCCGCTCAATGCCCGGCGCTGGCAGAACTTCAAGGCCAACCGCCGCGGCTGGTGGGCCTTGTGGCTGTTCCTGTTCCTGTTCATTGGATCGCTGTTCGGCGAGTTCATTGCCAACGACCGGCCGATCCTTGTTTCCTACAAGGGGGAGATCCTCTTTCCCGTTCTCGTCGATTATCCGGAGGAGAAGTTCAACGGCTTTTATGCGGTGACCGACTATCGCGATCCCGTGATCCAGGACGAGATCAACGCCAATGGCTGGGCCATCTGGCCGCCGATCCGCTATTCCTACCGCACCGTCAACAACGAGCTTCCCGATACGGCGCCGTCAAAACCGTTCTGGCTCTATACGCCGGAGGAGCGATGTGCCCGCTATCCGCAGGGTGTGAACGACGCCAACTGCACGTTCGGCAACATGAACATTCTGGGCACGGATGATCAGGCGCGCGACGTGTTTGCCCGGGCGCTCTATGGTTTCCGCATTTCCGTGCTGTTCGGGCTGATCCTGACGGCAGCGTCTGCGGTTATCGGGGTCACGGCCGGCGCCATGCAGGGCTATTTCGGCGGCTGGCTCGATCTTCTGGCACAGCGCTTCATTGAAATCTGGTCTTCGGTGCCCACGCTCTACCTTCTCCTGATCATGGCTTCGATCCTGCCGCCCGGCTTCTGGATCCTGCTGTGCATCATGCTGCTGTTCTCGTGGGTGCATTTTGTCGGCATCGTCCGCGCTGAATTCCTGCGGGCCCGCAATTTCGAATATGTGAATGCCGCGCGTGCACTTGGCGTGCGTGACCGGACAATCATGTTCCGTCACCTGCTGCCCAACGCCATGGTGACCACGCTTACCTTCCTGCCCTTCATCCTCAACGGATCGATCACGACGCTCACCTCGCTCGATTTTCTCGGTTTCGGCCTGCCGCCGGGCTCTGCCTCGCTCGGCGAACTCCTGGCCCAGGGCAAGAACAACCTGCAAGCGCCATGGCTTGGCCTGACCGGTTTCGTCGTCATCTCGCTGATGCTGTCGCTGCTAATCTTCGTCGGTGAGGCAACCCGTGACGCATTCGATCCGCGCAAGGCTTTCAAATGAGTGCGTCCCCCCTCCTTTCCGTCCGTGATCTCTCGGTTGCCTTTACCCAGAACGGCCGCCAGTCGATTGCCGTCGATCATATCTCGTTCGACATCGCTCAGGGCGAGACGGTTGCGCTTGTCGGCGAATCCGGTTCCGGGAAGTCGGTCTCGGCCCTGTCGATCCTGAAGCTTCTGCCCTACCCGCCGGCCTCGCACCCCTCCGGCCAGATCCTGTTCAACGGACAGGACCTTCTGGACAGCGACGAGAACGATCTGCGGCGTGTGCGCGGCAACGACATCACCATGATCTTCCAGGAGCCGATGACCTCGCTCAATCCGCTCCATACGATCGAGAAGCAGATTGTCGAAGTTCTTAAACTGCACCAGGGCATGGCTGACAAACCGGCGAGGCAACGCACACTAGCGCTTCTGCACGAAGTGGGCATCCGCGAACCGGAAAAACGCCTCGATGCCTATCCGCACCAGCTCTCCGGCGGCCAGCGTCAGCGTGTGATGATTGCCATGGCGCTCGCCAACAAGCCGAAGCTGCTGATTGCCGATGAGCCGACCACAGCGCTCGATGTGACCGTGCAGGCGCAAATCCTGCAACTGCTTGCCGACCTCAAGAAGGCGCAGGGCATGTCCATGCTGTTCATCACGCATGACCTCGGCATCGTCCGCAAGATTGCCGATCGCGTCTGCGTCATGACCAAGGGTAAAATCGTCGAGACCGGTCCTACCAGGCAGATTTTCGACAATCCGCAGCATGAATATACGCGCCATCTGCTTGCCGCCGAACCAAAAGGCAATCCCCCCTCCGCTGATCTGTCCGCCGCGCCCGTCATGCGCGGCGAGCAGGTGAAGGTCTGGTTCCCGATCAAGCAGGGTTTCCTGCGACGGACTGTCGATCATGTGAAGGCGGTCGATGGAATCGATGTGACCATCCGCGCCGGACAGACGCTTGGCGTTGTCGGCGAATCCGGCTCGGGCAAAACCACGCTCGGGCTTGCGTTGTCGCGCATGATTTCCTCTCAGGGCGTCATCCGCTTCGGCGAGAAGGACATCAACCAGTTCTCCTTCAAGCAGATGCGGCCGCTGCGCCGCGAGCTGCAGATCGTGTTCCAGGACCCGTTCGGTTCGCTGTCGCCGCGCATGTCGATTGCCGATATCGTGGCCGAGGGCCTTGCCGTGCACGAGCCGAAACTGTCGGCAGACGAGCGGGATGCACGCGTCGTTGCCGCACTGAAGGAGGTCAATCTCGATCCGGAGAACCGCTTCCGCTATCCGCATGAATTTTCCGGCGGCCAGCGCCAGCGCATTGCCATTGCCCGGGCCATGGTGCTCAACCCGCGCTTCGTCATGCTGGACGAGCCGACCTCGGCGCTCGACATGAGCGTGCAGGCACAGGTGGTCGACCTCTTGCGCGGATTGCAGCAAAAGCACAATCTGGCCTATCTTTTCATCAGCCATGATCTCAAGGTGGTGAAAGCGCTGGCCAATGACGTGCTTGTCATGCGCAATGGCAAAGCGGTTGAATATGGCCCGTCGGAGGAGATCTTCGCCAATCCGAAGAGCGATTATACAAAAGCACTGATGGCAGCGGCCTTCAGGATAGAAACGGCGGAACAGGGAGCAGTAAGCGAATGACCGGGACAAGCGACACGATTTTTCTGGCTGTAACGGGATGGGACCCGGAGGTCTGGCTATCGGAGTTTGCCAAGAACGCCCCGCAGCGCAAACTTGTCCTGAACACCGATACGGACAAGGAAAAGGTTCGCTACGCACTGGTATGGAAACAGCGCCCCGGTTCCCTCGCGGACCTGCCGAACCTCGAAGTCATTTTCTCATTGGGCGCAGGTGTCGATCACGTCTTCCATGATGACAAGATTCCCGATGTGCCTATCGTGCGCATCGTATCCCCTGATCTGACGATGCGCATGACGGAATATGTGGTCTGGCAGGTGCTGGATCACCACCGCCTCGGCCTGCGCTACCGGCAGCAGCAGGCCGGCAAGGTCTGGCATGAGGACCGGCGCCAGCCGGCGGCGCATGAGGTCAATGTCGGCATACTCGGCATGGGCGTGCTTGGCCGGGATGCGGCCTCGAAACTGCGAATGCTGGGATTCAAGGTCAGCGGCTGGAGCCGCCGTCCCCAGAGTGTCGAAGGCGTGACCAGCCATTTCGGCAATGATGGCCTGAAGGATTTCCTGAAGGATGCGGATATCATCGTTTCGTTGCTGCCGCTCACACCGGAGACCAAGGGTATCCTGTCGATGAGCCTTTTTGCCCAGATGAAGGCGGATGGGCCGCTCGGCGCGCCGATTCTCATCAATGCCGGTCGCGGCGGGCTGCAGAACGAGGCGGATATCCTGGCCGCGCTGGAACGTGGCATGTTGTCGGCTGTCACGCTTGATGTGTTCAACAGGGAACCCCTGCCGAAAGACAGCCCGTTATGGACGCATCCGCAGGTCATCATCACCCCGCATGCGGCCGCAAGCTCCAGCCCGTCGGCGCTGGTTCCGGAGATTGTCGCCCAGATCGAATCCTTCGAGCGCGGCGAGCCGCTTAAAAATATTGTCGACCGGAAAGCCCAGTATTAGAAAAATTTGGCTTTGACAGCCCAGAACCTTCGGATAGATTGCCCGCGCAAGTGTTCTCAGGGCGGGGTGCAATTCCCCACCGGCGGTAATCACTGGGTGTCGAAAGATGTCAGGTGCGAGCCCGCGAGCGCTTTCCGGTTTGCCGGAAAGGTCAGCAGATTTCGGTGCAATTCCGAAGCCGACGGTATAGTCCGGATGAAAGAGAACAACTGAAAGCAAGGGCTGCCTTTCCGGCAGTCCCTGACCGTTTTTGGTTGTGCCCTGATTCACGTCAACTCTTGAGGAGACCGACATGGATCAGTTCCAGAATAACAATACCCCACATTTCGCCCCGCGCATCGCCTTCATCCAGGCGCGATGGCATGCGGAAATCGTTGACCAGTGCCGTATCGGTTTTGAAGGCGAACTCAAAAGCCAGGGTGTCACTGCCGGTCGGTTTGACGTCTATGACGTGCCGGGATCGTTCGACATTCCCCTGCTGGCCAAGAAGCTCGCCGAAACCGGCCAGTACGACGCGATTGTCGCAACAGGTCTCGTCGTCGATGGCGGCATTTACCGGCACGATTTCGTCGCCGGAACTGTGGTCAATGCGCTTCTCACCGCCCAGATGGAAACCGGTGTTCCCATGCTGTCAGCCGTGCTGACACCGCATCATTTCCAGGAAACCGCCCAGCATATCGACTTCTTCACCGGGCATTTCCTGGTCAAAGGACAGGAAGCGGCGCGCGCCTGCCTGCAGATCATCCGCACATTCCAGCACGTGGCTGAGCTATCGGCGGCATAAGACGCAAGCGGAGAGCTTGTGGTTATCCCCCTCTGGCCCGCCAGAGGGGGTGAAATCAGAGCCGCCGTACCGCTGTCGGCTTGCCATAGAGATAGGCAATGCGTTCGATGGCATCGTGCAGAGGCTCAAGTGTCACGCTCATCGTATGACCGCTCGCGTGCAGCAGCATGGAATGGCTGGCCATCATCGCGGCATGGCCCTTCCAGAAAACAAAATCACCGCGCTTCAGATTGTTGTAATTTGCATCCGGCTCGATCGCATCGCCGATCGTATCAGCCTGCATGTCGGAGTCGCGCAAAACGGACTGGCCGGTCATCAGCAGTGACAACTGGACCAGACCGGAGCAATCAATTCCGAAACCGGACACGCCGCCCCACAGATAAGGCGTGTGCATCAGGGTCTCGGCAACCGCCACGTGATCGTCGGTGACTTCATTGATCGGAACGAGATGCTTGGCAATGATGGCCTCGCCGCTTGGCAGGATGCCGTAGAGCGTTCCACGGCGTTCCTCGCCGCCCTTTATCGTGACGAGCGATCCCATGGACAGTGCATTGGTTGGCGGGAACTTCAGGTCAGATCCCGGATAGACAAATGTGCGCGGCGCAATGACGATATGCGTCGGCTCGTCATAGCGCTTGTCCAGCGCCGTATCGACGACATAGCCGACATATCCGTCCCGTTCGTTCTGGACCCAGCACCAGCCATTGCTGTCTTCGAACACCAGGACGTCATCGCCGAACAGCAACTGCGTGGTCACACCCGCATCGCCGCGTGCTGCGCCACGCACATCAACGACCGGATCGGCAATGCGCATGGGCTTGCCTTCCACGAAGTGTTCCGCCTCTACCTGCCCACGCAGGCTTTCGTCCGCCAGATCGGGACGGAACGCGTTCAACCGTTTATCCAATGTCACAGGGGTAATCCTCTTGCCTTGGCGATGACGAGATCGCCGAGCTTTTCAACATAGAGCGCACCTTTTACCGTTCTCTTGACGAGAACGTTGCGCTTGTCTTTTTCATCACGGTGCCGGTCCACCAATCCATAACCACCCATTGTATCCAGCGCGCGGGTAATCACCGGCTTCGTCACCTTGAGCTTGGCAGCCATACCACGAATCGTGTGCGGCGGCGGCTCCAGATAAACCGTCAGCAGCACCGCCAATTGCCGCATCGTCAGGTCATGCGCGTCATCCCGCACTTCGGAGACGGCAATTTCCTTCCACAATGTCAGCGCCTGAAACGGCTTCAACTCAATCTGCATGAACGGCTTCCGAGATCATTTCGGTTCCGTATCATTTTATTCCTCGCGGTGCGAAGTGCAAGCCGTCATAATCGGTCGGCGGCTTCTTAGCCGGGCGCAGGTGTATCCGACAGCATTCGATAAATTTGCCGCCGGACGCAGACTGACGAATCTCCGTTATTTCCCAGTGGGAAAACGCGCCTTCAACACATGGTAAAGCGCCCTGATGGCCTGCGCTTCCCCGCCAACGGGAGAATGCGGCTTCTCCACCGGGTTCCAGCCATAGATATCGAAATGACCCCAGATTCTGGTCTTCTCGACAAAGCGCTTCAGGAACAGCGCCGCTGTCACCGATCCGGCAAAGCCATCGGTCGTCACATTGTTGATGTCGGCCACGCGGGATGAAAGCCTTGCTTCGTAGGGCTGCCACAACGGCATGCGCCAGACGGGATCGGCCACGGCTTCGGACGCCTTGGCCACATCAGCCGCAAAGCTCTCATCGGTCGCATAAAAGGGCGGCACATCCGGACCAAGTGCAACACGCGCTGCGCCCGTCAGTGTCGCCATGTCGATCAGGATTTCCGGCTCTTCCTCATCGGCCAATGCCAGTGCGTCGGCGAGGACGAGGCGTCCCTCCGCATCGGTATTGCCGATCTCGACGGTGATGCCCTTGCGGCTCGTCAGAATATCGCTCGGACGGAAGGCGTTGGCCGAGATGGAGTTCTCCACCGCGGGAATGAGGACGCGCAAGCGGACCGGCAGTTTCGCATCCATGATGATGCTCGCAAGGGCCAGCACGTTGGCGGCACCGCCCATGTCCTTCTTCATCAGAAGCATGCTGCTGGCGGGCTTGATATCAAGACCGCCGGTATCGAAGCAGACGCCCTTGCCCACCAGGGTAACCTTCGGAGCATCCTTCTTGCCCCATTCCAGATCGATCAGTCTCGGCTCCTCGCTTCCGGCGCGGCCGACGGCATGGATCATCGGAAAATTCTTCTTGAGCAGCGCATCGCCCTTGATCACGCTGACAGACGCCTTGTGCTCATCGCCGACCTTGCGCACGGCAGCTTCCAGCGCCTCGGGGCCCATATCGTTGGTCGGCGTATTGATGAGGTCACGCGCGAGCGTCACCGCCCTCGCCTGCCGCTTCACATCGGCCTTATCAGCGCCTTCCGGCAGCATCAGCGCGATCTCCGCATCATCCTTCTTCGTGTACCGGGTGAACTTGTAACCACCGAGCAGGAAACCGAGAGCGGCCAGATCAGGCGCGCTGACAGGGCCTGCCAGATGCCAGGCGCCCTTCGGCAAAGCCTGCGCGAGTTTGCCTGCCGCCAGAGGATTGTCATCCTTGCCGGTCCCAAGCAATGCGCCGGCGATCTGACCGTTTTCGCCGGGAACAATGAGCAGCCGGCCGGCCTGCCCTTCGAACCCGTTTGCCCTGGCCCAGGCAAGTGCTGCCGGATCAAGTCCAAGCGCTTCCAGCCCGCCCTTCGCCACGAACCAGACAGGCTTGCTATCCGATGATTTTTGTTTGGTGATTTCGGCAGGCATGATCGTTTGCTCCTGGTGTCAATTTTCTGCTTTTGCGCCGGCAAAGGCGGCGTCATTAACGGTCCGTTAGGGTTAACAGAATATTTCTTTCACATGGGATTGGTTAACGCACCAATGGATGTGCGCTGGGATCTGACGGGGCAAACTATGACAAGCGCAGGGATTATTCAACGCAACCGCAGGCTCATTTTTTCCGTAACCGTGGCTGCCTTTGCGATGAGCATTTCCGGTTGCGCCACCACCGACAAGACAACCACCGGCTCCATTGCGCCAGCGGCATCGACAGCAAGTCCCACCGGCAATTTTGATCATATGAACGCCCAGCAGCTTGCGCAGGCCTCCACTAGCCTGGGAGCGCGGTATCAAAGCAACCCGAAAGACAAAGCCACAGCCATGAGTTTTGCTGCGGTGCTGCGCATGATGGGGCGAAACGATCAGGCGCTTGCAGTCATGCGCAGCCTTGCTATCGCCTATCCGAAGGACCGCGAGGTTCTGGCCGCTTACGGCAAGGCATTGGCAAGCAGCGGTGAATTCGAAGCGGCGCTTGACGCAGTTCGCCGCGCCCAGACGCCTGAATATCCGGATTGGAAACTGCTTTCCGCTGAAGCTGCGATCCTCGACCAGCTTGGCAAAACCGGCGAAGCCCGTGACATCTACAAGCAGGCCATGGACCTCAATCCGAACGAGGCATCGCTGCTATCCAATCTCGGAATGTCGTATGTGCTGTCAGGCGAATTGAATACAGCCGAAACCTACATGCGCAGGGCGGTTAACGCACAGGGTGCCGACAGCCGCGTCCGGCAGAATCTGGCGCTCGTGGTCGGACTTCAAGGACGGTTTCCCGAAGCGGAAACGATTGCGAAGCAGGAGCTTTCGCCGCAACAGGCGGAAGCCAACGTCAAATATCTGCGGTCCATGCTCGCCCAGCAGAACTCCTGGACGATGCTCAAAGACAAGAAGAAGCCCAACAGCTGACAAAGCAGGAAAAAGGCCGCTTGGATCAGACGGCCTTTTCTCTCGGGCTGCGGGCAGGCCTCAATCTTATTTGATCTTATTTAAGGGCCGTCCCGAAGAGCCCGCCCTGCGCCGAGACCTGGATCACAGCGGGCCCGAGAATAACGGCAAAAAGCACGGGCAGAAGAAACAGGATCATCGGAACCGTCAGTTTGGGCGGCAGGGCTGCCGCCTTCTTTTCCGCCGCGTTCAGCCTGGCTTCGCGGCTTTCATCAGACAAGACACGCAATGCGCCACCAATGGACGTACCATAGCGCTCCGACTGCGTCAGTGCCTGAACCACGGCCTTGACCGACTCAAGCCCCGTCCGCATGGCAAGGTTTTCGTAGGCCTGCCGCCGCTCGGGCAGGAAGGACAATTCGGCGTTCGTCAGGACGAACTCTTCCGCCAGGGCGGTCGACTGGACTCCGATCTCCTCTGAGACTTTCTTGAAGGCAGCTTCGATGGACATACCGGATTCAACGCAGATCAGCATGAGATCGAGCGAGTCCGGCCACGCCATCTGGATCGAGTGTTTGCGCTTGCTGCCTGCATTGCTCACATAAAGATTGGGCGCGTAAAAGCCGGCATAACCACCGATGAGACAGACGAGTATTCGGACCATCGTCGGGTATTGGATCAGGCCATTCATACCGAACACCCAAAAGGCAGTCAGGCTGAGTGTCAGGAATGGCAGACCGAAGCGCGCCGCCAAGAACAGATTCAAAGCATTCTGTCCGCGAAACCCGGCCGTTCGCAGGGATGCCAGTGTTTTTTCATCGGCAAGCGCCCGCTGCAGGTCCAGCTTTTCCACGAACTGGCGAACGCCCTGCCTCTGCACCATGCGCAGGCTACCCTGCGACGCGGCCTTGTGGCGGCTGATACTTTCCGTGGCAAGGCGGGTTCGATCCTTGGCGCGCAACTGGTCACGCTCCAGTGCGACGGATTTCATCCGCGTCTTCAACACGGAAGTGCGAAGCTTTGGCAGGAAAACCGTTACCACCGTTGCAAAGGCTGAGATTGCAACAAGGGCGGTCCGGACCGTATCCGGATTGTCCTGCACGGCTTTGAGAAGGGAAGAGAACACCGCGCTTACTCCGCTCAGAACTTGAAGTTGATCATTTTGCGCATCACGGCGATGCCAATGGACATCCATATCCCGGCACATATTATGATCATGTTGCCCATATCGGTTGTGAACAGAACCATGATGTAGTGAGGACTGGACAAGTAGACGAGGCATGCAACCACGAAAGGCAAGGCGCCGATGATATAGGCGGACGCTTTGGCTTCCATCGACAGGGCCTGAACCTTTGCCTTCATTTTCTTCCGATCCCGCAGCACTCTGGAAAGATTGCCAAGTGCTTCCGACAAGTTACCGCCTGCCTGTGATTGAATCTGAATGACGATGCCGAAGAAGCTTGCTTCCGGACAGGGCATGTATTCCGACATCCGCATGGCCGCCTCCGGAATACTCACCCCAACCTGTTGCATATCCACAATCCGGCGAAACTCGGTGCGAACCGGTTCATGGGCTTCCTGCGCGATCAATCGAATACCGTCATTGAGTGGCAGACCGGATCGGATGGCGCGAACAATGACATCGATGGAATTGGGAAATTCATGCAGGAAAGCCGCCACGCGCCGCCGCCGCCTGAAATAGACGAATGCGCGCGGCAACCCCAAGGCACCGATCAGGAAAAAGCCTGGCGCCAGATAAAGCGGGGCGCCGAAGAACGTGCGGAGCACAACCAGCAGCAACCCGACGATGCCCGAATAGATGTAGAACCGCTTTACGGTCACCTTCATGCCCGCTTGTTGCAGCAGCATTTTCAGCGGCGGAGACTTGATGTTCTTGTCACGCAGTTTTTGCCGCTGGTCGATATCGTTCAGCGTGTCCTGTACCGACTTGCGGCGCCTTGTTGCTTCAACCTGCTTGTCTCTGGCTGTTGATTTGCTCAAACCGTCGATCGCGGCCAGCTTGACCGATTTCAGCCGTTCATCTGACTTTTTCTGCTGTTCAATGTTGTCGAAAACGAAGAAATAGGCGAGCGCCGCAACCGCAGTCGTTGCGAGCAACACGAAGGTGAGTTGTTCAAGATCAAGCCCGAACATGATGGGTCTCCCGCCGTGCGGTGTGCATCATGACTGCAATTCCATTGTATCGATGGCTTTGGCGAGCCTGTGCTCCTCATTGTAGTAACGGGCACGATCCCAGAATTTCGGCCGGCTTATGCCAGTCGAGACATGTTTTCCAATGAGCCGGCCATTCGCATCTTCGCCCTCGATATCGTAAAGCATGAGGTCCTGCGTGATGATGACATCCCCTTCCATGCCGACAACTTCGGTCACATGCGTGATGCGGCGCGAACCGTCGCGCAGACGGGCGGCCTGAATGATGACATCGACAGAACCGACAATGATCTCCCGCACCGTGCGCTGAGGCAGGGCAAATCCGCCCATGGCGATCATGGATTCCATGCGGTTGAGGCATTCCCGCGGGCTGTTGGCGTGGATGGTGCCCATCGACCCGTCATGACCGGTGTTCATGGCCGACAGAAGGTCGAACACCTCCGGTCCGCGGACTTCACCGACGATGATCCGTTCAGGACGCATGCGCAGGCAATTCTTGACCAGGTCACGCATGGTGATCTCACCTTCCCCCTCCAGATTGGCAGGGCGCGTTTCAAGACGCACCACATGCGGCTGCTGGAGCTGAAGCTCGGCCGAATCCTCGCAGGTAATAATGCGCTCATCCCGGTCGATATAATTCGTCAGGCAGTTCAAAAGCGTGGTCTTGCCCGAGCCCGTGCCACCGGAAATAACAATATTGCAGCGCACGCGTCCGATAATCTGAAGCAGTTCGGCACCGGGTGGCGAGATCGCTCCCAGGCGCACCAACTGATCAAGGGTCAGTTTGTCTTTCTTGAACTTGCGGATTGTGAGAACCGGTCCATCGAGTGCAAGAGGCGGCGCAATGACATTCACGCGCGAGCCATCCGGAAGACGCGCATCGCATATGGGGCTGGATTCATCGACGCGGCGACCAACCTGGCTGACAATGCGTTGGCAGATGTTCAGCAGTTGCTGGTTGTCGCGAAAACGGACCCCCGATTCCTGGACCTTGCCAAGGACTTCAATGTAGGTTTTGCGCGCCCCGTTGACCATGATGTCGGCGATATCGTCACGGGCAAGCAAGGGCTCCAGCGGACCATAGCCGAGAACATCATTGCAGATATCGTCGAGCAATTCTTCCTGCTCGGCAATCGACATGGCAAAATTCTTGATGGCGATGATATCGTTGACGATATCGCGAATTTCCTCACGCGCCACATCCGGATCGAGTTTGGACAGCTGGGAGAGATCGATCGTATCGATCAGGGCCGTAAAAACCTGCGATTTTGTATCGTAGTAGCTCTCGTTCTTTTCGCGCTGTGGTGCGGCCGGCTTTGGCGGCTGCTCGACAACCGCCAAACGCTTTACCTCAGCAATATCCCGAGGGAGCTTTGCCGGTTCCGCGGCGAGCGAGGCATGATTCGTGGGCAACGCCGTCTCAAGCGCAAGCGCCCGGAACTCCTGGACCGGGCGGCCTTCCCCCGTACTTCCGCGTTTGCCGAACATGGGTCTATTCCTTCAGTCTCATTTCTTGCGCTTCAGCTTGGACAAGACCGTGGAAAGCACCGGCTTCTTCTTGGCCTTCAGCTCCAACCGTCCCGTCAGGATGTGGGCAATCTCATTGATGTTCTGGACAATTGCATTGGACGAATCGGTCTCCGCAAGCATCCGCCCATTGTTTGACGCGTTCCCGAACAATGCGGGTTCGAAAGGGATCACGCCGATCGGCGCAATCCCCAGCGGGCTGCAGAAATCTGCGGGTGCGATTTCCGGCCGTTTGGGAATGCCGACCTGATTGAGAATGAGGCGCGGCGGCCCGTCATTGGGGCGAAGCTGTTTCAACGTGTCCAGCAGGTTCTTTGTGTTGCGCAAATTGGCCAGTTCCGGCGACGCTACAATCACGATCTCGTCCGCACGCGCCAGGGTTGTGCGGGTCCAGCCGTTCCACGTGTGCGGAATATCCAGAATCACGTGCGGAACGGACCTTTGGGCCACATCAATCAGATGGGCAAAGGAATCCTCGCGGAAATCGAAGACGCGATCGAGGGTCGACGGCGCTGCAAGCAGTGACAGGTTTTCGGCGCATTGCGCCAGGAGCCGGTCGAGGTAAACATCATCGATGCGTTCGGGCGAGAATACTGCTTCCGCTATGCCTTGCGGCGGGTCCTGGTCAAAATTGATGTTGGCGGTGCCGTAAGGCAGATCCATATCGGCGATGACCACCTCGTTCTTGAACAGCGAGGAAATGCACCAAGCGATATTATGCGCCATTGTCGAGGCGCCGACACCGCCCTTGGCGCCGATGAATGCGATGGAGCTTCCCAGCGGCTTTGCGTCGGGATCAACAAAGAGACCGCCAATCACACCAATGATATCGGCCAGATTGACCGGCGCGACCATATATTCAGAAATGCCATTGCGGATCAGCTCGCGGTAAAGCCAAACATCGTTGTAATGTCCGATGACCACCACCTTGGTGCTTGGATCGCAAACCTCCGACAGGGCAGCGAGTTGTTCCAGCATGTCACGCGGGGCAGCCGATGATTCCAGAACGATCAGATTGGGTGTTGGCACGGTCTGAAAGAGTTCGACAGCCGTTGCTGTTCCGCCCATGTGAAGTTGTGCGTGGGTCTTCGCCATGCGGCGATCTTCGCTTGCACGCGATATCTGCTGCGCAACAGCGTCGCTTTCGCAAAATGCCTGTATCGAGATCCGGGGAATTGGCCGGAAGGCGTGCAGCCCCGTACCGGCCGGCCGGCCCTCGGCATCCCCGAATTGATTGTCTGTTTCAAAGGCCAGCTGGCTCATTTTAGCATTCCGCGTTTTGTCGAAAGGTCTGTTTCAGCACCTAGTATTGTACTTCCTGCGTGACGATCGGGGCCGGCTGTGTGGCATTTCTGTACGCATCGATAACCTTGCCGCGACGCTCTGCATCGATTGTCGTCGACGCCCTTGGCCCGAGAAGATCCGCTGGATTGGCTATCTGCGCCGCCAGATTGTTCTGGCTGGCACAGCCAAAGTTCGCATAGTGCTTGTTATCCGCTGTTTCGAGGAGATCCTTGGGCCACTGACCGCAAGGCCCGGTCGAGGCCGTCATTGCCGAGTAGGATAGGCGGATCGGCGCCGAATCAGCCGGGTCAGCCCGATACCGCTCGCTGGAAATATTGAACGGTTTTACCCCGCTCCTGCGCAACACAGCGACAATGTCATCGCGCAGGCGGCTCGCCGCGTGCTCGTTCGGCGTACCCGACGGCAGAAGTATGTGAATGACGCCCGAACCGTTGGCGTGATAATTGGTCAGAACATTCTGAACGATGCTGCGCTGGGTGATCGACAGCCTGTTGTCGGCATGGCCGACCGGAATATCGGCAACCTGCTCTTTTTCTGAGATGACAATGGGATGATTGGTCCGGTAATCGTCCGGGATGCTGCCGACGGTCGTACCGCGATCCGCACATCCCGCAAGCAGAGCAACAGCGAGAAGCGCAAGCACCGGTTTCATCGGTTTCAATTTCCTCAGGGCTGACATGGCAGGGTCCTTGCTCATTTGTAGATGTATCCGACAACACCCTCATACCGGCCGGTGGGCGGGGTGGCAGCTTTTGTCCCATAGACCCGGTTGACTTTTCCGAGGAACATCCCGGCCGCATCGCTGGCAAGATTGAGATTATCGTCGGGCCGGGCAAGGGCGCTACGGGCAACCGGCCGCACCAGATAGGGTGTGACGATGATGACAAGCTCAGTCTCGTTGCGCACGAATTCGCGGCTGCGGAACAGCGTGCCAAGGACGGGTATTTTGGAGAGCCCGGGAAGACCGGAAATAGCCTGTCTCGCATCATCCCGCATCAAGCCGGCAATCATCATGGATCCGCCGGAGGGAAGCTCCACGGTCGTGTCAGCCAGGCGTTTGCGAATGGAAATGACGTTGGTCGAAGGCTTTGTCTGACCGATACTCAGAGAAACCGACCCTTCCATGGTTGGTTCTGATACGGACGTACGCACTTTGAGACTGATACGCCCCGGAGAAAGAACCACGGGCACAAATTCAAGGCCGATGCCGTAATCGATCTTTCCAATGTTGTACGTGATTTTTCCCTTGTCATCGACATCGGAGCCATTGATCATGTTATATTCGCCGCCCACGCGGAACGTGGCTTTTTCACCCGAAATCGCCGTCAGCGTCGGTTCGGCGAGGGTTTTCATCACACCGGCCAGTTCCATGGCGTTGATATAGGAGTCGATCGTCGCACTGCCGATCGATATGGGAATGCTTGCGCCTGAACTGCTTAGCCCCTTGCCGACAAGGGAAGCCAAATTCTCCGAGCCGAACAGAATGCCGTCGGATTTCGTGGATCCGACCATGTTGACGCCCAGCTGCTTCATCACGGAACGGCTGACTTCCGCAACCGTGACCTTGAGCGTCACCTGATCTTCACCGGCAATCTGGATAAGGTTGACGATCTTGCTCTTCTGCCGCGCTTCGTTCTGGTCACCAATGATAACGCTGCTACTGCCATTGCCGCCGGCAGTGGCGGTCTGTTGATACTGGCCCGTGGTGGCTTCACCGCCGGTGACCAACAGGGTTGCCAGATCCGTGGCCCGCTTGGCATCGAGCGGCGTCTGCACCGTACCTGTCAGGATGACGTTGTCATTCAAGAGTTCGACCTTGATATCGGAATCCGGAATGTACTTCTTGAGACTGCCCTCAAGCCCGGCAACATCACGCTCGATTACCAGATCGAAACTGGCCAGCTGTTCGCCATTCGGTCCAAAAACGAAAACATTGGTCTGGCCGACCTGTTTTCCGAATAGATAAATACGGCGGGCCGTGCGGGTCACGGCATCAGCCACCGTCGGATTGGCGACAAGGATGTCGTAGGCGTCTGCCGGAAGATCGACCACCAATGACTTGTTGAGCGCAAGACTGATCCGCTTTGGCGCGCCTTGCCCCTGATTCAACTTGACCACATTGCTCTGCGCCACGGCGGCGGTCTGGATTGGCAAGGGAGCGATGCAGCAGCCGACTGCGACAAGTCCGGCTTTCCAAAACCGATGCGCGCGATTGCCAGATCTACCCATTCTGAAAATTGCTCCGAAACCCATTTTATTTGCGCCCCAATATTTCAGTGACAGTCCCGGATTTGATCAGCTTGACGTTCCCGGCCCGGCCGGGTGAATTGACGAGATATTCCGCACCCGGCCCCGTCGGCTCCTGTGCATCCTGCAAGGACCGCAGGACCAATGTCATGCGGCTCGCCATTTGCTGGGCCACAGCCAATATCTCCGCTTGCTGCGGCGTCAGCTCGAGCGTTGCCGTGGAACCGACCTTGTTTTTCTGGCCTGTTTCGTCTTCCTGGATTGTCTGGTCGATGGCGAGAACCCGGACATTGCTCAGGATCGTCTCTGTCGCGAACTGCTTCTGCTCTCCATCGATCTGCCGGATCATGATCACGTCGACATAATCATTGGGCAGGATGAAACCGCCGGCCGACGTATCCGCGGCAATCTGCGTTGCCACGGCGCGCATTCCGGAAGGCAATTGCGCGGACATGAAACTCTGGCCCTTGCCGATCAGTTTTGCTTCCCGAATGGGTTCTCCCGGAAATATCTGCAGCCGGACGGTGGAACCGCGCAATTCTTCCTCGGCGTTGGGCCGTTCCGAGCGCTTGATGTAGCCATCGGCAAGGGCGGACACCGGCCAGGGCTGCCAACGCATCTGGTTTCGCATTTCGGCACCGACGCCGAGCCCATCCGTGGCAACCAGTACATCCTGCAATTCAATCTGTGGCAGGGGAACTGTTTCAACGACAACCGGTGCATCAGGCTTCATATTCGTCGCGATATAGCCAGCCGCACCGGCGGCTGTAATCGCCACGATGAGAATAACAACGCGTGCCTTTTGCATCGATGAACCCCAATAGACTTTTGTCTAATTTACCCAGGGTTGCACCTTGACTTGGCAATCGTGTAATTATGGTTAACAGTTTACTTAAAAGGACAAAAAACGACGCTCACCTGCGTCTGTTTGTGCCGTCTCCCACGAAGCGGCACCGTTTCAATGGCCGATCACCCCTTGGGCGACCGAAAGCCGTCAGGCATGGGCCAACCGGTCTATGACCCAGACGCACATGGGTGAGGATGGAAACATGATGAGACCGGCAGCGCCAAGGGCAACACCGTAGGGAACGCCTTCGTTCTTCTGTGCCAATCGCTGCATGAAATCCAAGCGACCTGAATACACAATGGCAAAGTGCGAGTTCCGATACTTGAGGATGGCCAGGGTAAGCGCGCCGCCGAGCAATGACATCACCAGCAGATAGCCGGCCAGATCCATGTTCCATCCCATCCAGACCGCTGTCGCGGTCATGAGCTTGGCGTCACCACCACCCATCGTTCCCGTGGCAAACAGCAGGAATGTGAAGGCAAGCACGACAGCCCCGGCGACAAAATGCAGTCCGTAGATATCCCAAGGCATCCCGGTCATGGGCGCCAGAACGGCGAAGGCGACAAGCAGAATAAGCGATACACGATTTTGGATCGTCATCGACAAAAGATCCGATGTCCCTGCAAAGGCCATGGCGAAGGGGAAAACGATCAGTATTGCTGCTTCAATCATCGCGCCGTTCCTTCAAACCAAGGGGCAGAGCCATCCCGCATGTCACAATCCCCGCGTGCAAGACCCTCATTTGGTGACATTGCTCACCGTCGTGGCAAAGCCATCATAGGTTGCCTTTACAGCGGTTCCGAGCGTACCGGCGCCAGCAACGATGCCAATGGAGATGATACCGGCAATCAAAGCATATTCTATAGCTGTCGCACCCGACCTGTTCCGGGGAAAACCGGTGAATATATTATCGTCCGACTGAGCGAGGCGCTTTGCATTGAACATCATGATTTCCCCCCGCATGTCTGCAACCGCGCACGGTCGCCAACTCTGTAACGTGATGTCTTGAACAATATCCCCGGCGCATTGCTTTCAGCTTAAGAAAGACCGTTACGAAAGGGTGAAGGAGAACGGTAAAATCCCCCGTTTCGAAAAGCCTTACCGCCGTGCCACCACGGGCAGAGCAGCCGTCACAATTATACTTAATGATAAGTTCACAGGTTTAAGGCTTCCTTCACCAATCATCGGCATCGTTCATTCAACGATTTTGCGAAGGGCACTCCCATGGTTCGATACAACGGCCAACGACGTTTCAGTCAGCATGCTACAATGATCGCACTTATGCTCGCTGCTGCCCTGTCCGGAAGCGTGCAAGCCCATGCTGACACGGGTATCCACGTGGTCATGAACCAGGCAACCGTGCTGAAGCTTGCGCGCCCCGCAGATACGGTTGTCGTTGGCGATCCTGAAATAGCGGACGCAGTTGTCAAGGATTCCCGAACCGTCGTCTTGACGGGGAAAGGCTTCGGCATGACCAATATCGTCATCATGGATGCTGAAGGCGGAGCAATCGTCGATGACCAGGTTCTCGTCAGCCGCAGTGTCGCCAACACTGTGCGCGTCTACCGGCGCGCCTTTGTGCAAACACTCTCCTGTTCTCCCTTTTGCGAGACATCCCAGAAGACGGCAGCGGAGAAGAAGTCGGACGCGGAAATTGGCGGGAACTGACCGGCCTGCCGCGGCGCTTGCATCACAGTTGAGAAAGCGTGAATTCACTCATCACAATTTGCACGTTCCTTCACACGAGATTCTAATATCTGCCTGATAGAGCTTTGTCCGTGGCGGGGAGACGGAGAAGGTCCAGTGATGATGCAGGAAGCTGTCAGAGGTGAAGAACGCGGAAACTCCGATTTGCCGGAAAGCACGCGCTTCGCAAGAAAAAGCTCACTGTTCACAGGTTTTCGCAAAGACAATCGCGGCAGTGTTGCCATTGAATTCGCCCTGATCGCCCTTCCCTTCTTTCTCCTGATCTTTGCCGTTGTCGAAGTTACTCTCAGCTTCACCGCCGAGCAGGTCATGTCGAATACGGTCGATGATATTGCGCGCCAGTTGCGCACCGGGCAATTGAGGACAACGGATGTCAGTGACGCCACAAAATTGAAGGCACTGATTTGTCCCCGCTTGCTCATGGCCGCCACGCCCTGCCCCGATCTGGTGGTCGACCTGCAGACCTATGCGACATTCAAAACCGTCCCCACGACAGTCCCGCTCACATCGAACAATGACGTCGATGTCAGCACCTTGAAAGTCAATCCGGGCGGTGCTGGCACGATCAATCAGCTGCGGATTTTCTATCGCTGGCCCATTCTGACGGATTTGATGAAAACCCGTATCGCAAGCATAAAGAACCAGGGGAAAACCCTGCTGTTCTCCACCGCCACCTGGCAAAATGAACCGTACCTCTGATGCGTCGCCAAACAACCAATCACCTGTTTTCTTCCGCGAAGGCTCCCGCCATGCCGCCATTCAAAAGAATCCGTGAAAAAATGGCCGCTTCCAGGCGCATCCTGGCTGCGTTCGGCAAAGACCGCCGAGGTGTTGCCGCACTGGAATTTGCATTGATTGCGCCGGTGATGATCATGCTTCTTCTCGGGAGCATTGAAATCACCAACGGATTCGACGTGAACAAGAAGCTGGCGCGGGCCGGAGCGATGGTGGGCGATCTGGTGACACAGCAACAATCCATCACAAAGGAAAAGATCGCCGATATCATGGAAATCGGGACTTCCATCCTCTTGCCCTATTGGCGCGACCTGCCGACAATCACCATTACATCCATCAACGTGGACGTAAACGGCAACGCCACGGTTGCGTGGTCGCAGCGCAAACGGGGCCAAACCATCTCAACGCCCTATGCCAAGGGCAGTACCATCACCATCGATCCCAACCTGAAGATTCCCACGTCAAACTTTGTGCGCGTTGAAACGAGCATTGCCTATATTCCGCTCGTTGCCTGGACAATGAAAGACACCGTCAACACGTCCATAGGCACCAGCGGCCCAGGTATCGTCATGGGCAAGATGATCTATGGCCGAATCCGTCAGGGCGCGGACGCGGTAGCCTGCACCAACTGCTGAATAGCCGGAGCCTGCCGTAACAACCGCCTGCGCACATGGTGTTTGTCATCAGCGTCAGTTTCACCTATCTGTGGATTCTGGTTCTGATGGAGTGAGGCATGTCTCGCGCTTTTCTTTTTGTGCTCGATTCTTTTGGTATAGGCGGTGCGCCGGATGCAGCAGCTTTCGGCGATGCAGGTTCAACGACATTCGGCCATATCATGGAAGCCTGCGCCGACGGGCGCGGCGACAAGGACGGCCTGCGCTCCGGCCCGCTCACTCTCCCGCATTTGAGTTCACTGGGCCTTGTTCATGCCGCCAATCTCGCTTCCGGTATCAATATCCCCGCACCGGCCGCCGATCCTGTCGGGCTGTGGGGTGCTGCCGAGGAAGTGTCGAATGGCAAGGACACCCCCTCCGGGCATTGGGAAATTGCCGGTGTACCGGTCACTTTCAATTGGGGTTACTTTCCCAGGACAATCCCGACATTTCCGGACACATTGATTGCCGAAGCTGTGCGGCGCGCCGGCCTGCCGGGCATTCTGGGCAACAAGCATGCCTCCGGCACCGAGGTCATCGAGGAATATGGCGAAGAACATATTCGCAGCGGCAAGCCGATATTCTATACATCCACGGACTCCGTTATCCAGATCGCCGCGCACGAACAACATTTCGGGTTGGACCGGCTCTATGATCTGTGCGTGCTTGTTCGTGAACTGGTCGACCCCCTGAACATCGGCCGGGTCATTGCCCGTCCGTTTGTCGGGGAAACCACGCAAACCTTCGAGCGCACAGGCAACCGGCGCGACTATTCGGTGCCGCCGCCGGAACCCACTTTGCTCGACAGGCTGACGGAGGCGGGCCGTACGGTCATCGCCATCGGCAAGATCGGTGACATCTATGCGCACAAGGGGGTGTCCCAGGTGCGCAAGGCCAACGGCAATATGGCCTTGTTCGATGAAACGCTGATTGCCATGGACGACGCACAGGACGGCGATCTCGTCTTTACCAATTTTGTCGATTTCGACATGCTCTACGGACACCGCCGCGACGTGCCCGGCTATGCCGCCGCGCTTGAGGCCTTTGACCGGCGGCTGCCGGAGGCCATGGCGAAACTGCGACCCGGCGATCTCCTGATCCTGACCGCCGACCATGGCTGCGACCCGACCTTCAGGGGAACGGACCACACGCGTGAACGCGTTCCGGTTCTGTGCTTCGGGCCCGACCTGCCGCATGGATCTGTCGGCATCCGCACGACATTTGCCGATATTGGCGAGACAGTCGCAGCCCATCTTGCCATTGCGCCCGGCCCATACGGAAAAAGCTTCCTGCGGGGCACTGCATCCCATGCCTGAGCTTCCCGAAGTCGAAACCGTCCGCCGCGGATTGCAGCCTTTCATGGAGGGAGCAACCATTGCGCGTGTCGAGCAGCGCAGGGCGGATCTGCGCTTTCCTTTTCCGGACCGGTTTGCCGAACGGCTGACCGGACGCACGATCGACTCGCTCGAGCGCCGTGCGAAATACCTCATCATGCATATGGATGACGGACTGGGTCTGATCAGTCATCTCGGCATGTCCGGCTCCTATCGCATCGAACAGGACGGGGCAGAGACGGCACCGGGTGTCTTCCATCATGACCGGTCAAGAAACACGACCCATGACCATGTGGTGATCCATGTGCAATCAAGAGACGGGATCAGAAGCCGGATCGTCTACAACGATCCGCGCCGTTTCGGCTTCATGCTGTTTGCCGAGCCAGGAGCGCTCAACACCCATAAATTCATACAAGACCTCGGTATCGAGCCAACAGGCAACCGGTTGGACGGCGCATTGCTGGCCAGGCTCTTCGCCGACAGGAATGCGCCGCTGAAGGCAGCCTTGCTCGACCAGAAGCTGATTGCAGGCCTCGGCAACATCTATGTCTGCGAAGCCCTGTGGCGTGCCGAATTATCACCCCGGCGATTGGCCGGATCCATTGCCGGGAAAAGCGGCGATCCGGACCCCATGGCGGATCGGCTTGCCACCTCCATTCGTTCCGTCATCGCCGATGCCATCGCGGCAGGCGGTTCCAGCCTGAAAGACTACCGGCAGGCGGACGGAGAACTCGGTTATTTCCAGCATTCATTTTCTGTCTACGACCGTGAAGGCGAGCCTTGCCCGCGTCCTGCCTGTGATGGCACGATAGCCCGCATCGTCCAAAGCGGGCGTTCGACGTTTTTCTGCCCGATCTGCCAGCATTAGGAGGAGTATCCGGATGGCCTACGAAAACATCATTGTGGAGACGCGTGAGAAAGTTGGTTTCATCCAGCTCAATCGTCCACAGGCGCTCAATGCACTCAACTCCGCCCTGCTCGGCGAACTCAGCGCAGCGCTTGAAGCTTTCGACCGGGACAATGGTATCGGTGCCATCGTCATCACGGGCTCGGAAAAGGCCTTTGCCGCAGGCGCCGACATCAAGGAAATGCAGACACTGGATTTCGCCGATGCCTATCTCGGCGATTATTTCAGCGAGTGGGAGCGGGTCACGCGCCTGCGCAAGCCGCTGATCGCCGCTGTGGCCGGTTATGCGCTGGGCGGCGGCTGCGAGCTCGCCATGATGTGCGATTTCATCATCGCGGCCGATACCGCCAAATTCGGCCAGCCGGAGATCACCCTCGGCGTCATGCCCGGCATGGGCGGCTCACAGCGGCTGACGCGCTTTGTCGGCAAGTCCAAGGCGATGGATCTGTGCCTGACCGGGCGAATGATGGATGCGGCGGAAGCGGAGCGTTGCGGCCTTGTCTCGCGTGTTGTCCCCGCGGGCGAGCTTGTGGAAGAAGCGCTGAAGGCTGCCAAGAAAATCGCGTCCTTCTCGCTGCCTGTCGCCATGATGACCAAGGAAACGGTCAACAGAGCCTATGAAACGACCCTGTCGGAAGGCCTGCGATTCGAACGGCGTGTCTTCCATTCCATGTTTGCGCTGGAAGACCAGAAGGAGGGGATGGCTGCCTTCGCGGAAAAACGCGCGCCGAATTTCAAGAATCGCTGAGGCCGAAATATCCACCGGCAAGGCGACGATTCCAAGTTGACGCAACCGGAAACGTGATCTATAAGCCCGACAACGTTTGGTGGCCCCTCGGCCACCCTATTATTTTGTGACGGCCGCGTTGATGCTGCCGAGTAGCTGACAGAAAAGAGAGGCATCATGGCCAACACTCCTTCGGCCAAGAAAGCGGCGCGTAAGATTGAAGCCCGCACCGAAGTAAACAAATCCCGCCGCTCACGCGTGCGCACCTTCCTTCGCAAGTTCGAAGATGCGGTGGCAAGCGGTGATCAGGCAGCCGCTTCCGTAGCCTTCAAGGCTGTTGAACCGGAAATGATGCGCGCTGCCACGAAGGGTGTCGTGCACAAGAATACGGCATCCCGGAAGGTTTCCCGTCTCGCACAGCGCCTTAAGGGCATGTCTGCCTAATCAGACATAAATAATCTATTTTAAACCCGGCTGGTCCTTAGCCGGGTTTTTTATTTGCCATTTTTTTGGGCATAAATTCGTTTCCGATGAAAAAGATTGTGGCATATCAAAACCCTGACATATGCTGGTCATAAATAGTTTCATACAAAAAGCGACAACCATCATTTCTTGTTTTATTTCAATGACTTACGGCAGGTAGCCATAATCGCCAGACCCTAGCCGGAAGAATCTGTCACCCCAGCCTATGTCAAGCGATAATTTAATATTTTTTTTTGATCGCGTGAGTCCGCAGTGCAGCAAAATCGGCATTCCAAAAAAGGCTTTGAATCCGAAGGCTTTTTCCCTGCCCAACCGGAGGTAGTTAAAAAAAACGCAAAAGCGTTAACCTTTAATTCACTAAAAAAGCGGCGCGCCTGCCCTTGCCCTCCCTGCAAAGGTTTTTGTAAGGTCCAGACATCGAAGGGGTGGGCAAAAACCCATTTAACAGGCTTATCAAATTAGTGGGTTCGGACGCAGATTTTTCGTTTGCGTAACGAGTACGTTTTTGTCGGGTATCCGGGTTGTACGACCCTGGATCGTTTCAGAAAAGAAGCAAGTTGGCGGCGCTGGCATCAGCCGGGCGTGAGTCTTTTTGCGCCAAAGTTGAAAGGGATGTGGACGTGGCGGTTTTTAGAATTTCGGTGCGAGATTGTTCAGACCTGTACTACGCGTCCCTGACCTTATCCAACAATTAGCTCCAGGAGATTGAAAGCCGGTCATAGGGGTGACCGGCTCTTGAGGACTGCAACCGGTCATGGACCGGTCCACATGCGAACACGGGCACTATCAAGCCCGAACAGATAAATATCAGGATGAGGCAATGACAATGACCAGCGGAATAATGGAAAACGGCACGAATGCAGCCATGGTCCCGCTCCATATGGACGAAGGGAAAAGTATGGTATCGGCCGGCAGCCAGGGCGAGACGATTTTCGAGAGGGTCAAGACCAAGCTCAAAGCCAAACTCGGAAATGAAGTTTACTCCAGCTGGTTCGGCCGCCTGAAGCTGGATGAGACATCCAAGAGCATTGTTCGCCTTTCCGTGCCGACCGCATTTCTTCGTTCCTGGATCAACAACCACTACTCCGACATGATCAACACGCTGTGGCATGAGGAGGATGAGCAGGTCCTGAAGGTGGAGATCGTTTTCCGCAGCGCCAGCCGCGCCAGCCGCCCCTCGCTTGAGGCAGAGCCTGCCTTGCGGGCCGACCAGCGTGCGATTGCCCGCGACAAGCCGGTTTTTCCCGTTGGCAGCACATCGCAGGACAAGAAGGCACCGGCACATTTTGCCGACCGTGCAACGGATCGCCCGGGACAGAACTCCGTGTTCGGTTCGCCGCTGGATCCGCGCTACACTTTCGAGACATTTGTTGATGGCACGCCAAACCGGGTGGCCCTGGCTGCTGCGCGCACCATTGCGGATGCCGGCGCCAGTGCCGTCCGTTTCAATCCGCTGTTCATTCACGCCTCCGTCGGCCTCGGCAAGACGCATCTGCTGCAGGCCATCGCCGCCGATGCCCTGAAGCGCTCGGAGCGCGCCCGCGTGGTGTACCTGACTGCCGAATATTTCATGTGGCGTTTCGCAACGGCTATTCGCGACAACAACGCGCTGTCGTTCAAGGAACAGCTGCGCGATATCGATCTCCTGATCATCGATGACATGCAGTTCCTGCAGGGCAAATCGATCCAGCACGAATTCTGCCATCTGATCAATACGCTGCTCGACAGTGCCAAGCAGGTCGTGGTTGCCGCTGACCGCCCGCCGTCAGAGCTGGAATCGCTCGATGCGCGCGTGCGTTCGCGTCTGCAGGGCGGTGTTGCCCTTGAAATGATTTCGCCGGACTATGCGATGCGCCTTGAGATTCTCAAGCGCCGCCTGGTTGCCGCCCAGCAGGAAGACCAGTCCCTGGATATTTCGCCGGAGATTCTCGATCACGTCGCCCAGTCCGTCACCGGAAGCGGCCGTGAGCTGGAAGGCGCTTTCAACCAGCTGCTGTTCCGCCAGACCTTCGAGCCGAACCTGTCGGTCGACCGGGTCGACGAGCTGCTCAGCCATCTGATGCGCGGCGGTGAGGCCAAGCGTATCCGCATCGAAGAAATCCAGCGCATCGTTGCGCGCCATTACAACGTCTCCAAGCAGGACCTTCTGTCCAACCGGCGCACGCGCACCATCGTCAAGCCGCGCCAGATCGCCATGTATCTTGCCAAGATGCTCACACCCCGCTCGCTGCCGGAAATCGGTCGGCGTTTCGGCGGCCGTGACCACACAACCGTTCTGCATGCGGTGCGCAAGATCGAAGATATTGTCGGCAAGGACCAGAAACTGTCGCAGGAACTCGAGCTCCTGAAGCGCCTGATCAACGACCAGGCCCAATAAGGCTACTTCGCCACTTATCAACAGAAAGCCTGCGGTATGGTGCGTTGCAGCCAGCCGCAGGCTTGCTTTTTAGGGTGACTTTCTGCCAATTTGCTTGACCTTGGGGGAACTTCGCCCTCTCGCCAGAAAAAGCGCCGCAGGCCCTCACGGGCTTTGGGTCGAATAAGACAGTGAGACCGGTTTATCATGCGTGTAACTCTTGAACGTTCCAATCTTCTGAAGTCGCTCAACCATGTTCATCGCGTGGTCGAACGACGCAACACCATTCCGATCCTTTCGAACGTTCTTCTGCATGCCGAGGGTGCAAGCCTTGCCCTCAAGGCCACGGACCTTGACCTTGAAGTCACCGAAGCCACTGCCGCGCAAATCGAACAATCCGGTGCCACCACCGTGCCGGCCCACCTGCTCTATGACATCGTCCGCAAGCTGCCCGACGGCGCGGAAGTGATGCTGGCAACCAATGCCGACGGCAATTCCATGACCGTGACCTCGGGCCGGTCGAATTTCCGCCTGCAGTGCCTGCCGCAATCGGATTTCCCCGAACTGACCGCAGGATCCTTCACACACACGTTCCGCATCACATCCACGGCGTTGAAAAGCCTGATCGAACGGACGCAATTCGCCATCTCCACGGAAGAAACCCGCTATTACCTCAATGGCATCTATTTCCATGCCATCGAGAGCGAGGGTTCGCTGAAGCTGCGCGCCGTGGCCACGGACGGACATCGTCTGGCCCGCGCCGAGCTGGAAGCGCCCTCCGGCGCGGAAGGCATGCCCGGCATCATCATTCCGCGCAAGACCGTTGCCGAGCTGCAGAAGCTTGTCGATGATCCGGACATTGCCGTGACCATCGAACTGTCGGACACAAAGATCCGCTTCACCATCGGCTCGGTGGTTCTGACCTCCAAGCTGATTGACGGCACATTCCCGGACTATCAGCGCGTCATTCCATCCGGCAACGACAAGAAACTGACCATCGACCGCCAGAGCTTCGCGTCTGCCGTTGACCGCGTCTCGACGATTTCGAGCGAGCGCGGCCGCGCCGTCAAGCTGACGATTGCCGATGGCCAGCTGACATTGACAGTCAACAATCCGGATTCGGGCAGCGCCACGGACGAGCTTGCGGCTGATTATGACTCCGATCCGATCGAGATCGGCTTCAATGCCAAATATCTCCTCGACATCACTGCCCAGCTTTCCGGCACGGAAGCGATCTTCATGCTGGCCGACGCCGGCTCGCCGACACTGGTGCGTGATACAGGCGATGCGAATGCGCTCTACGTGCTCATGCCGATGCGGGTTTGACGCAAACGGACAATCCCGCTGTGACCGATGATCCCAGAACGGACGCGGGCAAACCGGCCCGCGTTTCGATCAGCCGGTTGAAGCTTGCGCATTTCCGCAATTACGAAAACCTGTCATTGCGGCTCGGCCCGTCGCATGTGGTGCTGACCGGCGAGAACGGGTCGGGCAAGACCAATCTGCTGGAAGCCATCTCGTTTCTTTCTCCCGGCCGCGGTTTGCGCCGCGCCACCTATACGGATGTCACCCGCAATGACGCGCCCGATGGTTTTGCCATCCATGCGGCCATCGAGACCGAGGAGGGCTCCGTGGATGTCGGTACCGGACTTGCAGGCAATGCACCGGGCGATACGGCGCGGCGGGTGCGCATCAATGGTGTCACCGCATCCAGTGCCGACGACCTCCTGGAATATTCCCGCATCCTCTGGCTGGTGCCCTCGATGGACGGCCTCTTTACCGGTGCGGCCGGGGACCGGCGGCGTTTTCTCGACCGGATGGTGCTGGCCATCGATCCGGCGCATGGCCGCCGTGTGCTCGACTATGAGAAGGCCATGCGCAGCCGCAACCGCCTGCTGACGGAAGAGCGCAGCAACGGCGCCTGGCTTGACGCCATTGAAACTCCCATGGCGGAGCTCGGCATCGCGATTGCCGCTGCCCGGGCCGAGCTCATGCGCCTGATCAACGGCATGATCGAGCGGCTGCCGGACGACAGTCCCTTCCCCAAGGCCGACTGCATCCTCGACGGCGAGTTGGAAGCACGCATCGGTATCGAATCGGCAACAGACGTTGAGGAGGCCTTTCGCCGGGCACTGCACGACGGACGCAGCCGTGACCGGGCGGCGGGACGCACATTGGATGGTCCGCACCGCTCCGACCTTCTGGTACGCCACCGGCCCAAGGCCATGCCTGCCGAACTCTGTTCCACCGGCGAGCAGAAAGCCCTGCTCATCGGCCTTATCCTGTCGCACGCGCGCCTCACGGGAGAACTGGCGGGCATGGCACCCATCCTGCTTCTGGACGAGATCGCCGCCCATCTTGATGAAGGCCGCCGCGCCGCCCTTTTTGACATCATCGAAGACCTTGGCGGACAGGCCTTCATGACGGGTACTGACCGCTCGCTGTTTTCCAGCCTTGCCGGCCGCGCGCAGTTTTTTGACGTGTCGCACGGAGAAGTGCACGCCGGATAGAGCGGGTGATGGCAAGCCCGCCTGCGGCCGTGTTAGCATGCCGGAGAATCGAATTCTTTCTGCAACAATCCCGTGAAACAAGGCCTCCATGGACACATGGGCTGCTATGGCCCGGTGCCTTGATCCAACAAAGGAATTCCCATGTCTGATCTTTCTGCCTTCCCTGTTACCAAGCGCTGGCCGGCACAGCATCCCGACCGCCTTCAGCTCTATTCGCTGCCGACGCCCAATGGCGTGAAGGTATCCATCATGCTGGAAGAGCTTGGGCTGCCATATGAGACCCATCTCGTTGATATCGGCAAGAATGAAAGCTGGACGCCGGAATACCTGTCACTGAACCCCAACGGCAAGATTCCCGCGATCATCGATCCGGATGGTCCGGGCGGCAAGCCTCTGCCGCTGTTTGAATCCGGCGCGATCCTGCTCTATCTCGCCGAGAAAACCGGCAAACTCCTGCCTGCTGATCCGGCCCGGCGCTACGAGACCATCCAGTGGGTGTTCTTCCAGATGGCTGCCATTGGCCCAATGTTCGGTCAGGTCGGCTTTTTCCATAAGTTTGCCGGCCGGGAGTATGAGGACAAACGTCCGCTCGAGCGTTATGTGACTGAATCGAAACGTCTGCTCGGCGTGCTCGAAACGCACCTTGAAGGCCGTCAGTGGATCATGGATGACGACTACACCATCGCCGATATCGCCACGCTTGGCTGGGTGCGCAACCTGGTTGGCTTCTATGGTGCGGGCGATCTGGTCGACTATGCCAGCCTGAAGAATGTCCCGGCTTGGCTCGAGCGCGGGCTTGCGCGCCCGGCGGTGCAGCGCGGTCTCGATATACCCAAGCGCCCATAGGCGCCCGACTGCTCCGATTCCTTGTTACGAACCTCTGAACGCCGCCGCTTTGGCGGCGTTTGCCTGCGCCCCGGCTGGAGTGTGGTATCCGGGGTATCGTTGGGGATGATCTTCGTTCATTCCGCTTGATGTTAAACACCAAAATTACTCAGCGACCGGAAACTTGCCCCGGCAATTCCGCCAGCCTAGATAGAACTCTGGAGGACGACCTCCTCGCGGCCGTAAAAGGCTGCGTCTGAACACAAGCCGGGACGGCCCGCACATGGAAAAGGATGGTCGTCATGGCCTGGATTTATCTCGTCGTCGCAGGACTCTTTGAAATCGGCTGGGCCATCGGGCTCAAGTACACCGACGGTTTTACCCGGTTGACGCCGTCGGTACTGACCGGCGCCAGCATGGTGATCAGCGTTCTCGTGCTGGGCCTTGCCCTGCGTGAGCTGCCCGTGGGCAGCGCCTATGCGGTCTGGACCGGTATCGGCACGGTCGGCACCGCGCTGCTCGGCATGTATCTTTTCGGAGAACCGGCAACGGTCATCCGTCTCGTCTGCATCGGCCTGATCGTCTCCGGCATTGCCGGGTTGAAATTTCTTGCCTGAGACAAATCGGATGCTGCATTCGGGGTCCATCTTGTTCTAATGTAGCGCCATGAGCGACCCTGAAAACCCTGCCTTCACCTCCACCGAACTTGAACGCTATGCCCGTCACATCATCCTGGCGGAGATCGGCGGTCCCGGCCAGCAGAAGCTCAAGCGCGCCCGCGTGCTTGTCGTGGGCGCTGGCGGACTGGGCGCGCCGGTGCTGCAGTATCTGGCGGCCGCAGGCGTCGGTACGCTTGGCATTGTCGATGATGACCGGGTTTCGCTGTCCAATCTGCAGCGGCAGGTCATTCACGACACCGACCTCGTCGGCTCGCCCAAGGTCGAAAGCGCCGTCCGCGCCATTGCCGCGATCAATCCGCACGTTACGGTCGAAGCCCATGAAACGCGCATTGCACCCGATAACGCCGCCGATCTCATCAGCCGTTATCACATCGTCGTCGACGGCTCGGACAATTTCGACACACGCTATCTGCTTGCCGATGCCTGTGCAGCGGGAAAACGTCCGCTGGTTTCCGCAGCGCTCGGACGGTTCGACGGCTCCCTGACAACGCTCAAACCCTATGAACGGAATGGCAAGGGCGAACAGAACCCATCCTATCGCGATCTCTTCCCTTCCCCGCCGCCGCCAGGTCTCGTGCCTGCCTGCGCGGAAGCCGGTGTTCTCGGCGTGCTCCCCGGTGTTATCGGCAGCCTGCAGGCCACCGAAGTCATCAAGCTGATCACAGGTATCGGCGAGCCGCTGATCGGCAGGCTGCTGCTTTACGATGCATTGAGCTCGCGCTTCGAGACGATCAGGTACAAGGCAAACACCGCCGGAGCTGCGGCGTGACCGGACAGAAGGTCCTTCGCCATGGCGCTTGAGCTGACTGCGGAGCAAAGGGCAATCGCCAATGGTGCACGCGGCGAGGGTGCGGCGATGGCTCTGCGCATTGTCGCGGCGACAGCCCGCTTGATGGGCGCCCCGTCGCTCATTCCCATTGCCTCAGCCCATATCGACGGCGCACTCTATCACGGGGATTCCGGCACGCTGTTTGCCGAGAAGCTCGTGGAAGGCGGGGCAAGGGTTGCTGTGAGAGCCACGCTCAATGTCGGCTCACTTGACCTGACCGGCTGTTCGAAGAACCGGCTGGAGCCGCATGAGCGCGGCATGGCCCGGCGAATGATGGATGCCTACCGGACGCTTGGCTGCGAACCGACATGGACATGCGCGCCCTATCAGGCCGGGCATCGCCCCGCCTACGGCAGCGACGTCGCCTGGGGCGAATCCAATGCGGTGGTCTTCTGCAATTCCGTCTTCGGCGCGCGGACCAACCGCTATGGCGACTTTCTCGATATCGCCTGCGCGATTGCAGGCTACGCCCCGTACTACGGATTTCATCTCCCGGAAAACCGCCGGGCCAGAATCGTCTTCGATGTATCGGGGCTGGACGCGGAGTTCCTGGCATCCGAGGCCGCGTGGCCGATCCTTGGCAGTCTTTACGGGCGGGAAATAGGCGATGCCGTGGGTGTTGTCACCGGTATCGAGCATCATCCCGGAGAAGATGCGCTGAAAGCTTTTGGCGCAGCAGCGGCCTCCGCCGGTGCCGTCGGGCTTTTCCACGTGGCCGGCGTTACGCCCGAAGCGCCGGACCTTGCGACCGCCCTGCATCATCGGGCGCCGGAAACGGTGATCAAGGTCACCACCGACATGATTGGGGATTCCCGGCGCAGGCTGTCCACAGCGGCCAGCGCCGAATCCATCCATGCCGTGGCCATCGGCAGCCCGCACCTTTCCGGCGCCGAGTTTGATCGCCTGGAGCGGCTGATCGCCGGGCGTCGTCTCCATGTTCCGCTCTATGCCTGCACCGGCCGCCATGCCCTCGCCGCGCTCGAAAGCAGCGGCAAGCGCCTGATACTGGAACAGAGCGGCGTCATTATCGTCGCCGATACCTGTGTCGTCGTCACGCCCATCCTGCCCGATATCGACAATGCCGTGCTGATGACCAATTCGGGAAAGTTTGCCCATTATGCGCCGGGGAATACGGGTTATGGCGTTATTTACGGCTCCATGGCCGAATGTGTGGAAAGTGCCGTTACCGGGCACCCAGTGTTTGGAGCCACCGAATGAACCGGTTTCAAACAGAAATTCTTGTGCAAGGCCAGCCAGCTCTGGCAGAGGCGCTGGTTTTGACAGCCCCCATCAGCTTCTGGGGCGGCGTCAATCCCAAGACCGGACGGATCGCCGACGTGCGCCATCCCCAGCACGGCATCGCCATCACCGGCAAGGTTCTGTGCCTACCGGGAACCATCGGGTCATCATCGGCGGCAGCCGTGCTTCTGGAACTCGTTTCTGCCGGTCTCGCACCCGCCGCCATCATCCTGCATGAGCCCGACGCCATTCTCCTCCTGGGCCTGATTGTTGCGCAGGAGATGGGCCACGCAACGCCCATGGCTGTCAAACTCGACCGCAGGGAGTTTACCCACCTGACCGATCAAACGCTCGCGATTGATGTTGCCGGGATGGTCAGCGTTCAATAATTCGCGTTGTTGCCAGCGACACCGGCTTAAACGAGATTGGGCAAAACCCGATCCGGCGGACGATGCCCGTCAATGAAGGTGCGGATATTGATGATCACCTTCTCGCCCATGTCGATGCGGCCTTCCAGCGTTGCCGAACCCATATGCGGCAGGATGACGACCTTGCCCGCCTTGGCCAACTTACGGAGCTTTGAATTGACTGCAGGCTCGTGTTCGAAGACATCAAGCGCCGCGCCGGAGAGCTTTCCGGTTTCTAGCTGGGCGATCAGCGCCTGCTCATCGATGATCTGGCCGCGCGCCGTGTTGACGATGAAAGCGGAAGGCTGCATCAGCGCCAGCCGCCGCGCCGAGAGCAAATGGAACGTGGCTGGAGTGGACGGACAGTTGACCGAGATGATGTCCATTCGGGCCAGCATCTGATCGAGACTGTCCCAATAGGTTGCTTCCAGTTCGACTTCTGTCCTGGGACTGACCGGCTTGCGGTTGTGATAATGGATCGACAGGCCAAAAGCCTTGGCGCGGCGGGCAACGGCAGTGCCGATACGGCCCATGCCGACAATGCCGAGGCGCTTGCCCCAGATACGCCGCCCAAGCATCCAGGTCGGGCCCCAGCCCTCCCATTTGCCGTCATCGAGCAGAATGGATGCGCCTTCCACCAAGCGCCGCGGCACAGCCAGCATCAGGGCCATAGTCATGTCGGCCGTGTCTTCGCTCAGGACATTGGGGGTATTGGTGACAGTGATGCCGCGCTTGGCGGCGGCAGGAACGTCGATATTGTCAACGCCATTGCCGAAATTGGCGATAAGCTTGAGATTCGGACCGGCTGCATTGATGATCTCTTCATCGATACGGTCGGTAACCGTGGGCACGAGAACATTGGCTTGCTGGACGGCCTCGATCAGTTCCGCCTTTGACAACCGCCGGTCATCGACATTCAACCGCGCTTCGAAGAGTTCACGCATGCGCGTCTCAACGGAATCGGGCAGTTTTCGGGTGATGACGACCAGAGGCTTTTTGTTAACCAATATTCCCCTCCCTTTTTCCGATGATATTGAGACCTCTTTAACCAAGTCATTGCAAACTGCAATTGCTCTTGAGCTCCGATACTTGTCTATCAAGGCGGCGCGTCAAAGACAAAGAAAAATAGGGATCGTTCCTTGTTCAACCGCATAATTGCCGGAAAAGAGCTCAGAACGATGAAGGACTGATTTTGTTGGGCATCTCATTTATTCGTTCTTTCACACTGACCGCCGGTATTGCGTCGGCCCTTTCCCTCGCTGTTCCCGCGGCGATTCCCGGCATTGCCACGGCTTATGCCGCCCAACAGGTTGGCCCCAGCGGCCTGCCATTGCCGCGTTTTGTCAGCCTGAAACCCGGCCGCGTCAATTTGCGCGTCGGACCGGGGCGCGACTACGCCGTGACTTGGCTGTTTCTGAAATCGGGCCTGCCGGTGGAAATCGTCCAGGAATATGACAACTGGCGGCGCATTCGCGATTCCGAGGGAACGGAAGGCTGGGTCTATCAGTCCCTCCTCTCCGGCAAGCGCACCGCGATGACAGCCCCGTGGCAGCGTGACAAGGACAATGTCATGCTGAATGTCTATCGCAGCGCCGATGACAAGGCGGGCATCGTGGCGCAGGTGCAGCCCGGCGTTCTGGCAACCCTCAAGATGTGCAATGGGGATTGGTGCCGGCTGGTATTCAGCGGTGCCAGCGGCTGGATGCGCCAATCGGATATCTGGGGTGCCTATCCCGGCGAGAAGTTTGATTAATCCATAGAATCCGGGCGGGCTTGCCTGACATGCCCGTCAGACTGCACAATCCGTCATCATTGATATGCGATTGGATCAGCCGCGTTTTTTGCGCAGGCGGATGATGATGTCCACGTTGACGATTTCCATGCCTTCCGGCACCGGCGGAAGATGGCCGACCATGGCCGAGCCATCCGGAATATCGATCACCTGATTTTCGCCTTCGACAAAAAAGTGATGGTGATCGGAAACATTGGTATCGAAATAGGTTTTTGCGCCTTCGACGGCGAGGATGCGCAACATGCCTGCCTGGGTGAACTGGTGCAGGGTATTGTAGACCGTCGCAAGGGAAACAGGCACATTGGCGCCGAGCGCCTCTTCATGCAGTTCTTCCGCCGAAAGATGACGATCGCCCTTGGCAAAGATCAGACTGGCAAGCGCTACACGCTGACGGGTGGGACGCAAACCCGCAAAGCGCAGGCGCTCTTGCAAGGGTACGTCGGCATCAATCTCATAAGAAATATGCATGGCCCGTCTGCCACTCCGTTAAATGATATCAAAAGTCTCACCATAGACTGTTGTCTATCGTGTTACATCATTGATATATGCCGTCTTGCGAAATCGATCAATAGGCCGCAATTCAGCCATTCCGTTAGGGATAAGCCAACAGACCGTTTTCAGCGAGAAACACTCTGTGATAGGGTCCGCCCGCGCAAAAGCGCCAGCACTGAAGCAATTGATGGGAGACAGAATGCCAGAACAGAAATCAAGCTACGGGTACGAAGAGCTCCTTACGTGTGCCCGCGGAGAGATGTTCGGTCAGGGCAATGCCCAGTTGCCAGCTCCACCCATGCTGATGTTTGATCGCATTACCGAGATTTCCGAGACCGGCGGCGAAAACGGCAAGGGCTATATCCGTGCTGAATTCGACATCAAGCCGGACCTGTGGTTCTTCCCGTGTCACTTCATTGGCGATCCCGTCATGCCGGGCTGCCTTGGTCTCGACGCCATGTGGCAGCTGACCGGCTTTTATCTGGGCTGGCTCGGCGAGCCCGGCAAGGGCCGCGCGCTGTCGACCGGCGAGGTCAAGTTCACCGGCATGGTCACCCCGAAGACCAAGATTGTCGAGTATGGCATCGACTTCAAGCGCGTCATGCGCGGTCGTCTGGTGCTGGGCATTGCGGACGGCTGGCTAAAAGCCGACGGCGAAACTATCTATAAGGCAACCGACCTGCGGGTTGGCCTATTCAAGGAAAGCGCTGCCTGACCCTATCGGTCAGCGCAGCACCTTCAAGGAGATCGCAATGCGGCGAGTGGTTGTGACGGGGATGGGTATCGTGTCCTCTATCGGAAATAACGTGCAGGAGGTGCTGGAATCCCTGCGTGCAGCGAAATCGGGTATTGTCTTCGCGGAAGACTATGCAAAATACGGTTTCCGCAGTCAGGTGCACGGCGCTCCCACGCTTGATCCGGCAACGCTGGTCGACCGGCGCGCCATGCGCTTCCATGGCGGGGGAACCGCGTGGAATCATGTGGCCATGGACCAGGCCATCGCCGATGCCGGTCTCGATGAAAGTCAGATTTCCAACGAGCGCACCGGTATCATCATGGGTTCCGGCGGTTCATCCACCCGCACCATCGTCGAAGCTGCCGATAAGACCCGCGAATCGGGCTCATCCAAGAAAGTCGGCCCGTTTGCCGTGCCGAAAGCCATGTCTTCGACCGCATCGGCAACGCTTGCCACATGGTTCAAGATCAAGGGTGTCAACTATTCCATTTCATCGGCCTGCGCGACGTCCAATCACTGCGTCGGCAATGCCTTCGAGATGATCCAGTATGGCAAGCAGGACATGATGTTTGCCGGCGGCTGCGAAGATCTCGACTGGACGCTTTCCGTGCTTTTCGACGGCATGGGCGCCATGTCCTCCAAGTTCAACGACCGGCCTTCGGTTGCATCGCGCGCCTATGACAAGAACCGCGACGGTTTCGTCATCTCCGGCGGCGCGGGCGTGCTGGTTCTGGAAGAGCTGGAACATGCCAGGGCGCGCGGCGCCAAGATTTACGGCGAAATCGTCGGTTACGGCGTGACATCGGACGGTGCCGACATGGTTGCGCCAAGCGGTGAAGGCGCCGCCCGCTGTATGCGGATGGCCATCGAGAATGTGAAGGGCAAGGTGGATTACATCAATCCGCACGCCACATCGACACCGGTTGGCGATCTCAAGGAGATCGAAGCCATTCGCGAAGTGTTCGGCACGGCGGAGGCCGGCTGCCCGCCGATCTCGGCGACAAAATCACTGACCGGGCACTCGCAGGGTGCCACCGGCGTGCACGAATCAATCTATTCGCTTTTGATGATGAACCACAATTTCATCGCCGAGAGCGCCAATATTGAAGAACTCGATCCGGCATTCGAGGACATGCCTATTGTGCGCAAGCGGATCGACAATGCCAAACTGGATACGGTGCTGACCAATTCCTTCGGATTTGGTGGCACCAATGCAACGCTGGTGTTCCAGCGTTTCCAGGGTTGAGAGGGAAGAATATGGGTGAACTGATGAAAGGCAAACGCGGTCTCATTATGGGGGTCGCGAACAGCCATTCCATTGCCTGGGGCATTGCCAAGGAACTGGCCGACAACGGCGCTGAACTCGCCTTCACCTATCAGGGCGATGCCTTCGGCAAGCGCGTTGCACCGCTCGCGGAACAACTCGGCTCCAAGCTGCTGCTTCCCTGTGATGTCGAGGATATCGCAACCGTCGACGCCGTGTTCGAGACCCTGGAAAAGGAATGGGGCACGCTTGATTTCGTCGTGCATGCCATCGGCTTTTCCGACAAGTCGCAGCTCAAGGGCCGCTATGCCGATGTAACCACGCGCGACAATTTCAGCCGCACCATGGTGATATCAGCCTATTCCTTCACGGAAGTGGCGCAGCGTGCTTCGAAACTGATGACGAATGGCGGCTCCATCCTGACGCTGACCTATGGCGGCTCGACCCGCGTCATGCCGAACTACAACGTCATGGGCGTGGCCAAGGCTGCCCTTGAAGCCATGGTGCGCTATCTCGCCGCCGATTACGGTCCGGAAAGCATCCGCGTCAACGCGATCTCCGCCGGTCCGGTCCGCACGCTGGCTGGCGCCGGCATCGGCGACGCACGCGCCATGTTCTCCTACCAGAAGCGCAACGCGCCGCTGCGCCGCACTGTCGATATCGACGATGTCGGCCGCTCGGCGCTCTATCTTCTCTCGGATATGTCGAGCGGCGTGACCGGCGAAATCCACTATGTGGATTCCGGCTACAACATCGTATCGATGCCAACGCTCGAAGAACTGAAGAAATCCGACGACGGCAAGGAATAAACCCTCCTGCCAGAATTGACAGCAGTCCCGTGAGACCAGGCTTGGTTTTGCGGGATTTTTGTTGAAAGTGGGCCTCCCTTTTTCGTCAGGAATGTCAGGAGACCCACCATGCGCCTCGTTGAAACGCTTATCTACAGCCTGCGCCCGGGAACAGGAGCCGAATTCCACAAACTGGTGTGCGAGGAAAGCCTGCCCATACACCAGTCCATCGATATGGACGTGGTCGACTTCGGCCAATCGGAGCATCACCCCGATGCCTATTTCCTCGTGCGCGCCTATGACAATCTAGATCACCTCAACGCTTCGCAGGAAGCGCTCTATTCCAGCGATACCTGGCGCAGGGGTCCACGTCCCGCCATTCTGCAACGGATCGTCGTCAGCCTCAAATCCATGGCGTGGATGAGCGAGGCGGCCATCGAAGAAACGAGGCTGTGCGGTATCCGGCGGCGGCGATTGAACTGACTATTTTTTCGCTTCGATGATCTTGTAACCGGCAGTGTCCTCGATCGGCAGGACGGAGCGGAACAGTGCCTTCAGGCCCGCCTCGTAGGGCATCTGGCGGTTGGCGACGAGCAGCAGTCTGCCGCCCGGCTTCAGCCGCTTGGCGGCAGCCGCAATGAAACCCTGCCCCATGGTCGGGTCGGCACTGCGTCCCGCATGGAATGGCGGGTTCATGACGATCGTGTCGTAAATCTCGGCGATGGCTTCGCCATTGACGTCGTGCCAGTGGAATGACAACGGCAGCTCGGTTGCTCCGGCAAGGTTCAGCTTTGCCGCTTCGAATGCTTCAAAATCCGCCTCATAGACTGCCAGCGATTTCAGCTTTTCCGGATGTTTCAGGACTTCGCTGGCAAGATAGCCCCAACCGGCGCCGAAATCGGCGACATGACCGCTGATGCGTCCGGCAAAATGTTTCACCAGCAGCGCCGATCCCTTGTCGATGGCCGTGTGGGAAAACATGCCGGGTGCGGTGGTAAAACGCGCATCGACCAGCGTCGGTTCAGCCACAAGCGCCTCCACCTGTGCCTCATTGACAGCCTCGGGGCGGGTAAACCAGAAAGCCACCGCATGGTGCTTGGACAGCCGGTCGGTGACCGGCGCAAATTTCTCGACTGTCTTGCGGAAACTGTCGATACCAAGTTTCTTGTCGCCGCCCACCACGATCAGGCCGCCCGCTTCGACATGGCGCAGAGCCTGCGCCAGCCATGCCTCATTGCGCCCACGATGCTTGCCAAGAAGGATCAGCGCGCCCTTGAAGCTTTCCTTGCCCTCAAGACGGGAAACCGCCTGGAAGCCCGCCTTTTGCAAGGCGTTGTAATCCGGCCTGAATGGTTGAAGGGCTGTCAGGACATCTTTCCACGCAGGATCGATATCACGCTCCACCTCGGCGCCAAGAAACAGCCATGCGCTGCCTGCGCCGGGAACCGGCAATATCCCGTCTTCAAAGGGCAGAAAGAGCGTCTTGAGTGCGCCGTTGGCCATGGCAATGTCCATCCATCAATAGGTCTGTCTGAAGCGGAATTGACTGGAATGGCAACTTTCCATGCCAATCGAACCCCGCCAAGAAAAAAGCGCGCCACGGGGGCGCGCTTTCATCACGTCAAAGCAAGAGGCTTATTCAGCGTCTTCTTCAGCCTGCTTCTTTTCCTGAACGATTTCCTTGCCCGTTTCCTGGTCGACAACCTTCATCGACAGGCGAACCTTGCCACGTTCGTCAAAGCCCATGAGCTTGACCCAGACCTTCTGGCCTTCCTTGACCACATCGGAGGTCTTGGCAACGCGCTCGGAAGCGAGCTGGGAAATATGGACCAGACCATCGCGCGGACCGAAGAAATTGACGAATGCGCCGAAGTCTGCGGTCTTGACGACCGTACCTTCATAGATTTCGCCGACTTCAGGCTCAGCAACGATCGAATGAATCCACTTGCGAGCGGCTTCGATTTCCTTGGCAGAGGAGGACGCGATCTTGACCGTGCCATCGTCTTCGATGTTGATCTTCGCACCGGTCTTTTCGACGATTTCACGAATGACCTTGCCGCCAGAACCGATAACGTCACGGATCTTGTCGGTCGGGATGTTCATGACTTCGATGCGCGGTGCAAATTCGCCGAGTTCCGAACGGCCTTCGGTGATGGCCTTGGCCATTTCGCCGAGGATGTGCAGACGGCCGTCCTTTGCCTGACCCAGAGCAACCTTCATGATCTCTTCGGTGATACCGTCGATCTTGATGTCCATCTGCAGGGCAGTGATACCGCTTTCAGTACCGGCAACCTTGAAATCCATGTCGCCGAGGTGATCTTCGTCGCCGAGGATGTCGGACAGAACAGCGAACTTCTCGCCTTCGAGAATCAGGCCCATGGCAATACCAGCAACCGGACGGAGCAGCGGAACACCGGCATCCATCAGGGCAAGCGATGTGCCGCAGACAGTCGCCATTGAGGACGAGCCGTTGGATTCGGTGATTTCCGAAACCGTGCGCAGCGTGTAGGGGAACTGTTCCTTGGCAGGCAGAACCGGATGGATAGCGCGCCAGGCGAGCTTGCCATGACCGATTTCACGACGGCCGGGCGAACCCATGCGACCTGTTTCACCGACCGAATAGGGCGGGAAATTGTAGTGAAGCATGAAGGTTTCTTTGTACATGCCGGTCAGCGAGTCGACATACTGCTCGTCTTCGCCGGTGCCGAGCGTTGCAACAACGATGGCCTGTGTTTCACCGCGGGTGAACAGGGCCGAACCGTGGGTGCGCGGCAGAAGGCCGACTTCCGATACGATCGGACGAACCGTCGAGAGGTCGCGGCCATCGATACGGCCGCCCGTGTCGAGGATGTTCCAGCGAACGATCTTCGCCTGAACCGACTTGAACACGGTTGCGATCTGTTCGGCGGAGAATTCCGGCTCTTCAACACCTTCCGGGAAGAAGTGTGCCTTGACCTTTGCCTTGGCCGCATCAACAGCGGCATAACGCTGCTGCTTGTCGGTGATCTTGTAGGCAGCGCGCAGATCGGCTTCACAAACCTTGAGAACCGCAGCTTCAACAGCAGAAAGATCTTCTGCCTGGAAATCGCGTGGCTCTTTTGCAGCAACTTCAGCAAGCTTGATGATCGCGTCGATAACCGGCTGGAAGCTCTTGTGACCAAACATCACGGCACCGAGCATGACGTCTTCAGCCAATTCCTTGGCTTCCGATTCAACCATCAGAACGGCTTCGCCTGTACCGGCAACAACGAGATCGAGGCTCGACTCAACCATTTCGTCGATGGTCGGGTTCAGCTTGTATTCGCCGCCGATGTAGCCGACGCGTGCGCCGCCGATCGGACCCATGAATGGAACACCGGACAGTGTCAGCGCTGCGGAAGCACCGATGAGCGAAACGATGTCAGGATTGTTTTCGAGGTCGTGCTGGATAACCGTCAGGACAACCTGTGTGTCGTTCTTGTAGCCATCGGCAAAGAGCGGGCGGATCGGACGGTCGATCAGGCGCGAAACCAGTGTTTCGTTTTCGCTCGGACGGCCTTCACGCTTGAAGTAGCCGCCTGGAATCTTACCGGCTGCGTAGGTCTTTTCCTGGTAGTTTACGGTCAGCGGAAAGAAATCCTGACCTGGCTTTGGTTCCTTGGCGGAAACAATGGTGGCGAGAACGACGGTTTCGCCGTAGGTGGCGAGAACTGCGCCGTCAGCCTGGCGGGCAATCTTGCCCGTTTCCAGAATGAGCGGACGACCGCCCCATTCGATTTCAACTTTGTGTTGATTAAACATATCTTGTCCTTCAGTGGGGAAATACGCGCATCCCTTTGATGCAGCATGTTTCGCCCGTTTCGTTTCAGACCAATCACGGGCAAGACAACGTGCAACTCGTATGGCCGAGTTGCCTGCAATCCTGCCCCATGACCTGCCTCATGGTAGCGTTCATCCCTATCGGGGATAAACAGAGACCGGCGGAGCGACTGAACGCACCCGCCGGTCCAATCCGTTAGCGGCGCAGGCCGAGCTTTTCGATCAGCGTCTGGTAGCGGCCTTCGTCTACACCCTTGAGGTAGTCAAGGAGACTGCGGCGCGTCGAGACGAGCTTGAGAAGACCACGGCGGGAATGGTTATCCTTCTTGTGGTCCTTGAAGTGCTCGGTCAGGTTGACAATGCGCTCTGTCAGAACTGCAACCTGGACTTCCGGGGAACCGGTGTCGCCTGGCTTCGTTGCGTATTCAGAGATCAGTGCCTGCTTGCGTTCAGCGGTAATCGACATCGTATGTCCTTTCTTTTGAAGGGAAAACGGGATGCCCACGGCCGGGATGTCGTCCAGCGGGGGCCGGTTAAAGCGGCAGGCAAAGCCTGTCGCTGCGGGCCGTATAGTCGAAAATGTGACAAATTACCAGCCGCAAATGATTCGACCGCTTTTCAGCTGTCGAACCGGGGGCAAAACGGTCATATACATTTTGCCATCTTATATTAGACGGGAACTGCGGCGTGAGCATGGCATATCCCTGCCCGCCCCGATTCCGCCAATCCGCCTTTCCATACTGGTTGGCGGGCCAATGATCCGGAGTAAAATCATGAACACCATTCATCACGCCGCTGCCACGGGTTTTGCCGCTAAGGCCGACAGCTATGTCCTGGGCCGTCCGGACTATCCGCCGGCGCTCGATGCATGGCTGCGCGATGAACTGGATCTGGAACCCGGTAAGACCGTTGTCGATCTCGGCGCCGGAACCGGCAAGTTTACGCGCCGGCTCATGACGACAGGCGCTGCGGTCATCGCCGTTGAACCCGTTGCCGAAATGCTGCAAAAACTCACCGATGAACATCCCGAGATTTCGGCCAAATCAGGCACAGCCGAATCGATCCCTCTTGCCGATGCATCCGTGGACGCGGTCGTCTGTGCGCAGGCATTCCACTGGTTTGCCACCCAAGCCGCACTCACGGAAATCCACAGGGTGCTCAAACCCGGCGGCAGTCTCGGGCTGGTGTGGAACACGCGGGACGCGCGTATTCCCTGGGTGGCAAAACTCGCCGATATCTTTGCGCCCTACGAAGGCGACACGCCGCGGCACCATACCGGTGAGTGGAAAAAGCCTTTTCCGTTCAATGGCTTCAGCGCGTTGAGGGAACATCACTTTTCCAACAACCATACCGGTGCGCCAGAAGACGTCATCGTCAACCGGGTGCTGTCGACCAGCTTCATCGCCGCCCTGCCGCCGGAGAAACAGGAACGGGTTGCCGCCGACGTTCGCACCCTTATCGCAAACGAACCGACGCTCGCCGGAAAAGCGGAGGTCACCCTGCCCTACGACACCGCAGCCTACAGTTGCATCAAGGAATGATATTCGCCAATAAGGACGAAGCGCCAGAGGAGCACAGCATGAATGATACACCGGCGATCCATCTGTTTTCCTACGGAACCCTGCAGCAGGAGGGTGTCCAGCTGTCTTCCTTCGGCCGCCTTCTGCAAGGTACGCCGGATGCGATGCCAGGTTTCAGGCAATCGATGATCGAAATCACCGATCCCGATGTCATCCGTGCCAGCGGCAGCAATTTCCATCCCATCGTCGTGCCAAGCGGCGATTCCGGCGACGAGGTCGCGGGGACGGTTTTCAAGATCACGGCGAGCGAACTCGCTGCGGCGGACGCCTACGAAGTGTCCGATTACAAACGCATCGAAGTGCGGTTGAAATCAGGAACCGATGCCTGGGTTTACGTAAAAGCTTAAGCGGTGAAAACGCGCTTGGGCTTGAACTGACCCTGTTCGATGAAGCCGATGGCAAGAAGCTTACCCTTGCTCGTCACGCAGGCTTCGTCAGCCTCCACCGGCGCGTCGCGGCCACGCAGGATGACCGGGTTGCCCATGCGGATACGGTGCGCCTGATCGTCGGAGAGGGCGACCTGCGGCAGGCTCTCCAGCGCGGCGCCGGTATCGATCAGGAATGCATCCATCACCGAGAAACGCGCCTCGATGGCTTCGTAGGAACGGTCCTCCCCTTCCTCACCCTCGGCAGGCGCCGGCGGATGGGCCGCTTCCAGTTCTTCGAGCGTGACGAAATCCTGTTCGTCAAAGGGAGCAACTTCAATGCGGCGCAGATCGGAGATATGACCATAACAACCGAGATCCCGCCCCATGTCCCGGGCGAGCGAGCGGACATAGGTGCCCTTGCCGCATTCGACTTCGAAAATCGCGGTGGATGCATCGGGCTGTTCAATCAGTTCGAGCCGGTCGATTTCGACTTCGCGCGAAGGAATTTCCACGTCTTCACCGCCGCGTGCCAAATCATAGGCGCGCTCGCCGGCAATCTTGATGGCGGAGAATTTTGGCGGAATCTGCTGAATCACACCGGTATATCTGGCAAGAATGGCCTTGATCGATGCCTCGTCCGGACGATGCTCCGATGTGACGGTGATCTCGCCTTCCATGTCGTCCGTGGTGCGTTCAGCCCCCCACGTGACCGTGAAGCGGTAAATCTTGGTGCCGTCCATGACATAGGGGACGGTCTTCGTCGCTTCGCCCAGCGCGATCGGCAGCATGCCAGATGCGAGGGGGTCGAGCGTTCCGGCATGTCCGGCTTTTTCAGCCTTGAACAGCCACTTGATCTTGGAGACGGCTTCGGTCGAGCCCATGCCCTTCGGCTTGTCAAAGATCAGCCAGCCGGATACGGGCCGGCCTTTTTTCTTGCGCTGTCTCGACATTCAATTGTTTCCGTTGCCGTCAGGGCCATGTCCCGGCACATCGCCGGGATTGGGATCGTCATGATCATCATCGTGATCGTGATGATCATCGAGATCGCGGGTCACCTCGGGCTTGCGCAGCAGCGCATCGATCTTGGCGTAGTTGTCAAAGCTCGAGTCGATGCGGAACCGGAACTCCGGCATGTATTTCATCTGCTTCAGATAGGCCGCTGCCCGGCCGCGGATGAATTTCGCATGCTGGTTCAGCGCGGCAATCACCGCATCGCTGTCTTTCGCGCCAATGGGCGAGACAAAGCAGGTGGCGATCTTGAGATCCGGCGACATGCGCACTTCAGAAATGGCGACAACGGCGTTTTCCAGCGTGTCATCACGCACGTCACCGCGCTGAAGCACCTGAGAAACCGCGTGACGCACCTGCTCACTGACGCGCAACTGGCGTTGTGAGGGGCCGGACGATGAGGCAAAACGAGACATATTTATCGTATCCCAAGATACAGGAGATCGCCGGTTTTTGTTCCGGCGATCCTGTTATCGATGATTTAAACGCTGCCCTCGCAAGGGCTTGGCGTCAAAGTGTGCGGGTAATGTGTTCGACGCGGAACGCTTCGATCGTATCGCCTGCGCGAATATCGTCATAGTTCTCGAACGCCATACCGCATTCCTGACCCGCAGGCACTTCGGACACTTCGTCCTTGAAGCGCTTGAGCGTCTTGAGCTTGCCTTCGTGAATGACAACGTTGTCGCGGATAAGGCGTACGCCTGCACCACGTTCGACCTTGCCTTCCGTGACACGGCAACCCGCAACCTTGCCGACCTTGGTAATGTTGAAGACCTCGAGGATCTCCGCATTGCCGAGGAAGGTTTCGCGGCGTTCCGGCGACAGCAGGCCGGACATGGCTGCCTTCACGTCATCCACCAGATCGTAGATGATGTTGTAGTAGCGGATCTCGATGCCTTCACGCTCGGCCAGGTCACGTGCCTGCTTGTTGGCACGCACGTTGAAGCCGATGATCGCAGCATTGGAGGCTTCGGCAAGAGCAATATCGCTCTCGGTGATGCCGCCAGCACCCGAATGGATGATGCGTGCCCGAACTTCGTCGGTTCCGAGTTTGTCCAGCGCACCGGCAATGGCTTCGATGGAACCCTGCACGTCGCCCTTGATGAGCAGCGGGAATTCCTTCAGGCCGGTGACCTGCAACTGGCTCATCATCTGTTCGAGCGAGCCGCGCGAGCCAGCCTGACGTGCCACTGCCTTTTCACGGGCAAGACGCGTGCGGTATTCAGAAATCTCGCGGGCCTTAGCTTCGTTTTCCACCACGGCAAAGCGATCGCCAGCCTGTGGCGGGCCCTGAAGACCCAGAACCTCGACCGGCGTTGCCGGACCGACTTCCTTGACCGTTTCACCGCGATCATTGACGAGGGCGCGGACACGGCCCCATTCGCTGCCGGCAACGATGATGTCACCCGGACGCAATGTGCCCTTCTGGACGAGAACGGTCGCAACCGAACCACGACCGCGGTCGAGCTTGGCTTCGATGACCACACCTTCGGCCGTCCGTGAAGGATCGGCTTTCAGGTCGAGAATTTCAGCCTGGAGCAGGATCGTTTCGAGCAGTTTGTCGAGACCAGCACCGGTTTTCGCCGACACTTCCACGTCGAGTGTTTCACCGCCCATCGATTCCACGAAGACTTCGTGCTGCAACAGGCCATTGCGGACCTTCTGCGGATCGGCGGACGGCTTGTCGATCTTGTTGATCGCCACGATGATCGGAACACCCGCTGCCTTGGCATGGTTGATCGATTCAATCGTCTGCGGCATCACGCTGTCGTCGGCGGCAACCACAAGGATAGCGATATCCGTGGCCTGTGCACCGCGTGCGCGCATCGCCGTAAAGGCGGCGTGACCGGGCGTATCGATGAACGTGATCTTGTGACCGTTCTGCTCGACCTGGTAGGCACCGATGTGCTGCGTGATGCCACCGGCTTCACCGGACACCACATTGGCCTTGCGGATGGCGTCGAGCAGCGATGTCTTGCCGTGGTCGACGTGACCCATGATCGTGACAACAGGCGGACGGGATTCGAACGCACCTTCGTCGTCCTGCACGTTGAAGATACCTTCTTCAACGTCGGATTCCGCAACGCGGCGAACCGTATGACCGAATTCTTCGGCAATCAGCTGAGCCGTATCGGCGTCGATCAGATCGCCCGGCTTCATCATCTGGCCTTCCTTCATCAGGAACTTGATGACGTCAACCGAACGCTCGGCCATACGCTGTGCAAGTTCCTGAATGGTGATGGTCTCCGGCAGAATGACTTCGCGCGCGATTTTCTCGCGGGTGTCCTGCTGCATGCCACGCTTGAACTTTTCCTGGCGGCGGCGCATCGCGGACAGCGAACGGCTGCGGCCCTCATCGTTCAGCGCCGTACCCAGGGTAAGCTTGCCGCGACGACGCTCGTCTTCGCCCTTGACAACCTTGGGTGTGCGCACTTCCGGCTTTGCCGGAGCGGCACTGCTGCCACGGCGGGCACCCGCAGGACCACGACGTTCTTCTTCCTCGTCAGCGACGGGCTTGCGGACGGCACCCTTCGGCGCAGCGGTATCTTCAGCCGCTTTCGCGGTTTCAGGCTGGCGCTTGCGGGCTTCCTCTTCCGAACGCTGCTTGGCTTCGGCTTCCTTGCGCAGGCGCTCTTCTTCTTCGGCCTGGCGGCGGGCGGATTCTTCGCGCTCCTTGGCGCGCAAAGCATCTTCCTCCGCACGGCGGGCAGCTTCGACGGCCGCACGCGCACGATCTTCCGCATCACGAACTTTTGAACCCTCGAGTGCCTTGCGGCGGGCTTCAAGCTCGGCGGTCGACAATGTGTTCAGCACCATACCCGAACGGTCGTTCGGACGCGATGAACGGTAGGGCTGCTGGGCAGGCCGCTGCGAATGTGCCGGAGCAGCGGGACGCGCGCTCGCGGATGCAGAAGCTGCAGACGTGCTTGGCGCAGGAGCCGCCGGACGCGGCGCTGGCGCAGGAGCAGCAGTTGATGTCGTCGCCTGCACGGGTGCAGGGGCCGGCTGGGGGGCCGCCGGGCGCACAACCGGTGCAGAAGGAGCAGGTGCCGCGGATGCTGGCGCCGGTGTTGCCGGTGCAGGCGCAGCAGGAGGCGTTACCTCCGGCTTCTGATCCGGAAGGCTAAACTTGCGCTTCTTGGTTTCAACGACAACAGACTTCGTGCGGCCATGACTGAAATTCTGACGCACAGTACTCTGTTCAACGCCAGGCCGCTTCAGGGTCAGGGTCTTTTTATTGACGCCAAGCGTCTTGTCGTCTGTCGATTTTGTATCGCTCATTCCGTTTCCGTTTCCTTCGCGGCAGATGCCGCTTTAGCGTCGGCCAGATCCGTACGGCCATCGCGAAAATGCTGTAGCAGCCAAGCTCGCTCGACGAACCCGGCAGCTGCCTTCCCCTTGAGTACGGCAGCATGTATCACATTTACCCCGCCTAGTGCCAAATCCATTTCACTGCTTTCAAACAATGAAAGGGCGGGAATTTCCGGTCCGCCGGCATAAACTACCGAACGGCGGGCCTGGTCAAGCTTGCGGATGCCATCTTCCGCTGCTTCACGGGCATGAAGAACCATCGCTGCGGTGCCGTTGCGGATAGCTGAGTCCACTTTTGCGGCCCCTGTTACCACAACACCGGCCTTGCGCGCCAACCCAAAACTGCCAAGCGCGAATTTTACCAGCATCTGCTCAACAACCAACCCGAAATCGTCCGGGACAGTCACATTGGTTTTCAATGCGCGCGGGAAGAGCTTTCGCTTGACCGCTTCATCAATATAACGCCGCTGGGCCTTCACCCAACACCCCCGCCCGGGAAGATTGCGCTTCAAATCAGCGACAACCGCCCCGTCCGGGGTTGCGACGAACCGGATCATGTCATCGACAGAACCGCCTTCGCGCGTGACAATGCATGTCCTGTCATTCATTTCCGGTTCCACGTACAAAGGCCTCTCGCTCTCAGCCAGCGACCTCTTCGTCCGGCACTTCATCCGTCTCAACAGCAACCAGATCGTCTTCGGTGATCCAGCCGGCCTTGAGGCGCGCTGTCAGAACCATCTGCTCCGCATCGGTACGGCTGACTTCGAAAGCCGAGAGAATGCCGGGATGGTTGATTGTCTCACCATCCTTGCGCTCACGCCAGCCGGTCAGTTCATCCACCGCATAACCGGCGAAATCTTCAATCGTCTTGACGCCGTCTTCGCCGACAGCAACCAGAATGGCATTCGTCATGCCAGGCAGATCGCGCAGTTCATCCGAAACACCCAATTCCTTGCGGCGGGCATCACGTTCAGCTTCGATGCGGCCGAGATATTCCTGGGCGCGCTGCTGGATTTCGCTTGCCGTCTCCTCATCGAAACCATCGATGGAGGAAATTTCATCGCCATCCACATAGGCGATTTCCTCGACGCTGGCAAAACCTTCCGATGCAAGAACCTGACCGACCATCTCGTCGACATCAAGCGCTTCCATGAACAGGTTGGAGCGTTCGACGAATTCCTTCTGGCGGCGTTCCGACTCTTCCTGCTCGGTGAGGATATCGATATCCCAGCCGGTCAGCTGCGATGCAAGGCGCACATTCTGGCCGCGACGACCGATTGCCAGGGATAGCTGGTCATCCGGAACCACAACTTCAATACGTTCCGCATCTTCATCAAGCACAACCTTGGAAACTTCCGCCGGCTGCAACGCATTGACGATGAAGGACGCCGGTTCAGGCGACCACGGAATGATGTCGATCTTCTCGCCCTGCAACTCGCCGACGACAGCCTGAACGCGCGAACCGCGCATACCGACGCAGGCACCGACAGGATCGATCGAGGAATCACGGGAAATCACCGCAATCTTGGCGCGCGAGCCGGGATCACGGGCAACCGACTTGATTTCGATGATGCCGTCATAAATCTCAGGCACTTCCATGGTGAAGAGCTTCGCCATGAACTGCGGATGAGTGCGGCTCAGGAAAATCTGCGGGCCGCGCTGTTCGCGGCGCACGTCATAGACATAGGCCCGAACACGGTCCCCGTAGCGGAATGTTTCGCGCGGGATCAGTTCGTCGCGGCGGACAATGGCTTCACCACGACCGAGATCGACGATCACATTGCCGTATTCGACGCGCTTGACGCTGCCATTGATGATTTCGCCGACACGATCCTTGTATTCGTCATACTGGCGGTCACGCTCGGCTTCACGCACCTTCTGCACGATAACCTGCTTGGCGGACTGGGCGGCAATACGGCCGAAATCCATCGGCGGCAGCTGATCGGCAAGGAAATCGCCGGGCTGTGCATCGGGATTGCGGTCGCGCGCGGCATCCATGCTGATCTGCGTCACCGGATCTTCAACATCTTCGACAACTTCCAGCAGGCGCTGCAGCTTGATCTCGCCGGTCTTGGCATTGATATCGGCGCGGATATTGGTTTCCTGACCGTAACGCGAACGCGCGGCTTTCTGAATGGCATCGGCCATTGCCGCAATGACGATCTCGCGGTCAATCGACTTCTCGCGGGCCACCGCATCGGCGATCTGCAGAAGTTCTAGCCTGTTTGCACTGACTGCCATGTCTTTCTCCTTGAAGTTCCCCTTGGGGGTTCATCGCACCGCTTCTCCCGCGGCGTATGAAGATCAATCCTGTTTTGTCTGTTCCCGCTCAGCGGATTCGGCGTCGTCAGGCGATACAGCGCCCTCCTCGGGAATCCGGCCTTCGCGTAAGTCCTTGTCGCGACGCAAGGCATCGCGAATGAGATCGTCCGTCAAAATGAGCCGTGCATCCGAGATCAACTCGAATGGCACCTCGATCACCGGCTCATCACCATAACTCGCCTGATCGCTTTCTATCGTGACACTGTCATCGGTAACGGCAGCGATGCGGCCGCGAAATTTCTTGCGCCCGCTCAGAACCGCAGATGTATCAACCTTGACGACATGACCGGACCACGTGTTGAAATCCGACTTGCGCACCAGCGGGCGGTCGATACCCGGCGACGATACTTCCAAGTGGTAATGACGGTCGATAGGGTCTTCCACATCGAGAACCGGCGACATCGTCCGGCTGACCAGTTCGCAATCCTCGACGGTCATGGTGCCATCGAAACGTTCCGTCATGATCTGCAAGGTCAGGCCGTTCAGGCCGGAAAGCCGAACACGCACAAGGCGGAAACCAATGGATTCCAGCACTGGCTCGATAATACCAGCAATACGGGCATCGACGCCCGTCTCGGTGATAATGCGCTCTTCATGCGCGGTTGTTTCAACCGCTTGGTGTTCTGTTTTGGTGCCGTCTGTCACGCAGAATTTTCCCTGTTTCGGCCCCAAGAAACAAAAAAGAGCGGGACCTGTGTGGACCCACCCCTGTTCTATCGACCAAGAATATGACTTCTATATATCGAAATGAGGGGAGAGTTTCAAGCTCTGTGACGAATTTCTGCGCGTCCGCCACAGTTCGGCGATTTCAACGCCGCATGCAGCCGCACATACCGCTTCCCGCGTTGCAAGGGCCGGCCGTTCAAACGGCGATATGCCGGATTGGTCAAAAATCATCCAAACAAATGGATTCAGGGTTTTGTAAGGGCCGAAAATGCCGAATTCATGCCACCGCAATGCATTTTCGCATGGCTGCCGTGCGCTGCGGGGCCTAACCCTTTCGAGCCAACTCCCCTATCTATGCTGCATCGCAATATAACTGCGAAAGGAATGAGCCATGACCAAGAGACATATGCCTTACAAGATCAGCCGCTTTCTCAACGTATTCGGCAGTGCCGTTGCTGTTGCTTCTGCAACACGCCTCGGTCATCAGCCGATCCCGTCGGATCTGCACAATCTTGGCATTGACCCTGTTCAGTTCAGCACGATCCACCGGAATTAATATCCCGGTGGACTGGGCTGATCACTGATCAGTCCTCGTTCGCAGCAAGCTGCGACAGTACCTTGCCTTTGCCCCGTGCCCGCAAAATCAGTGGCACGACCACGGCACAGACCGCCAACACCAGCAGAATGATCGCAATGGGCGACCCGACCAGCACGGTAACGTCGCCCTGGCTGATCGCCAATGCGCGCCGCAATTGCTGCTCGGCCATCGGCCCGAGGATCAGGCCGACCACAACCGGCGCAATCGGATAACCGAACCGGCGCAGAATATACCCCATGACACCGAATGCCAGCAGCATGCCAAGCTCGAATGTCGACGGGTTGGCGCCGATGGTGCCAAGCGTGGCAAACACGAGAATGCCGGCATAGAGCCAGTGCCTCGGGATGGACAGCAAGCGCACCCAGAGCCCGATCATCGGCAGATTCAGCACCAGCAGCATGAAATTGGCAACGAGAAGGCTGGCGATCAATCCCCAGACAATCTGCGGATTGGTGGCGAACAGCAACGGTCCGGGCTGCAGACCGAACTGCTGGAAACCGGCCAGCATGATCGCTGCGGTTGCCGTCGTCGGCAGCCCAAGCGTCAGCAGCGGGACCAGTGTTCCGGCAGCCGATGCATTGTTGGCAGCTTCCGGACCTGCCACACCTTCAATGGCGCCATGGCCAAATTCCTCCGGCTTCTTCGCCAGCTGCTTCTCCACCGAATAGGACAGGAATGTACCGATCTCGGCGCCGCCCGCCGGCATGGCGCCGATCGGAAAACCGATGATCGTGCCGCGCAGCCATGGTTTCCATGACCGCGACCAGTCTTCCCTGTTCATCCACACCGATCCCTTGACCGGCTCGATCTTTTCATCCCCGCCGTAGCGGGCAGCCGCGACACTGAGGGTCTCGCCGATTGCAAACAGGGCAACAGCAAGGGTGGTGACTTCCACACCATCCAGAAGGTCGGGAATACCGAAAGCCAGCCGCGCCTGCCCGGTCTGGAGGTCGATACCAACCAATCCGAGGGCAAGCCCGAGAAAGAGCGCCGTGAGCCCGCGCAGGGTTGAATCGCCGAAGGCGGCGGATACGGTCATGAACGCCAGGATCATCAGGGCAAAATATTCGGCCGGACCGAACGACAGGGCAAATTTGACGATTGTCGGCGCAATCAGCGCAAGCCCAAGCGTTGCGATCAGGCCGGCAACGAAGGAACCGATGGCGGCCGTTGCCAGCGCAGGGCCTCCGCGGCCGGCGCGGGCCATCTTGTTGCCCTCAAGCGCCGTGACGATGGAAGCGCTTTCCCCCGGCGTGTTCAAAAGGATCGACGTGGTCGAGCCCCCATACATGCCGCCATAGTAAATGCCGGCAAACATGATGAGTGAACCCGCCGGGTCAAGCTTGTAGGTGACCGGCAAAAGCAGCGCCACCGTCAGCGCCGGCCCGATGCCGGGCAGAACGCCGACAGCGGTACCGAGCGTGACACCGACGAGCGCGTAAAACAGGTTCATCGGCTCCAGCGCGACCAGAAAGCCGTGGGCGAGGAGTGTAAATGTATCCATGGCTGTGATGCCTTTTAAATGAGGTGCTCAAGCGGCCCGGCAGGAAGCGACAATTGCAGCCCCTTGGCGAAAATGATCCAGACGACGAAAGAAAGGGCGATCCCGATCGGAATGGTCTTCCACAGCGGCCTTTTGCCAAAACCGCGGGCTGTTGCTGCAAACAATATGCCGGTTGCAATGGAAAAGCCGACCGTGTTCAGGAGCAGCATCTGCGCGGCAAGCCCGCCGACAATCCAGATGACAGGGCCAAACTCCTGCGCTTCGCGCTCGGGAAAATCCCCGCGCCAGGCTTCAATGCCGGTCCAGACGGACAGCACGAAAAGACAGCCGGATATGGTGTAGGGAAATGCGCCGGGACCGATGCGCGTGGTGCTTCCGCCGTGGGCGGTCGCGGTGCTGTAGACAATGACAGCCGCAACCAGGGCGAGAACGACGGCTACAACAAGCGCCGCCCGATCAGGGCGGCGCGTTGCGGATGCGGACACGTTGTTTGTCATTTTACAAGGCCGATATCTTTCAGGATTGCCGATGTTGCTTCGGTATCCTTCGCCAGCTGCGTCTTGAACGCATCACCTGCAAGATAGGTGTCTGCCCAACCCTTGGTGGCAAGCTGATCCTGCCACGCCTTCGACTTCACCATCTTCTCGACATCGGTGCTGATCACAGCTTCCTGTTCTTTGGAAATGCCGGGGGCCGCAGCAACCATGCGCCAGTTCTGGATGGCCACATCAATGCCGCCCTCCTTGAACGTCGGTGCATCGACGCCTGCTACCTTCGCATCACTGGAAATGCCGATAATGCGCAGCGTACCAGCCTTGATCTGCGATTCGAATTCACCATAACCGGAAATACCCACCGTCACCTGATTGCCGAGAATGGCAGCCAGCGCTTCGCCGCCGCCGGAGAAGGCGATATAATTGACCTTGGTCGGGTCAACACCCGCTGCCTTGGCGATCAGGCCCGCCGTGATGTGGTCCGTACCGCCAGCCGAGCCGCCGCCCCACGACACCGAACCTGGATCGGACTTCAGCTTTTCCACGAGATCGGCCATGTTCTTGATGGGCGACGCTGCGGGGACAACCAGCGCTTCGAATTCGCCGGTCAGCCGGGCGATGGGGGTAACCTGGCTGAGATTGACCGGCGACGCATTGGTCAGGATGGCGCCGACCATGACGTAACCGCCGACGATCAGCTGCGCAGGATCACCTTTTGCCGAATTGGCAAACTGGGCAAGACCAATGGTGCCGCCGGCGCCGGGAACATTGACTACCTGAACGCTTCCGGAAATCTTCTCATCCTGCAGCACGGACTGGATGGTACGGGCGGTCTGATCCCAGCCACCGCCGGGCGCAGCCGGTGCCATGATCTTGTAGTCGGCAGCAAAGGCCGAACCCGACACAATCATCGCGCCGGCAGCGGCGAAAGCAAGCAACATTTTACGCATTGTAGAAATCCTCCCGTGACAGCATTCCGCCGTCTGTTTTGCTGGTTCTTTGAAGAAGCCGGGAGGCGGCAACAGTCAAAGCCATGAACTGACGCCAAGCGCGCAATTCAACGTACACCAATAAACTATAGGACAGCCTCCCAGCGGTCTCCTCATGCTCAGATTGACAGGAGAAAACTGTCTGGAAGCTGTCACGTATTGGGGAAGACCGGCCAATATCGGCCGGATCGGCAAATCAGCGGCGTGAAAAAGTCAGATAAGCACCGACACGCCCTTCGCGATGCGCTTTCTGCTCATAGCGGGTGCCGGGCCAGGCCTCATAGGGCGTGTGCCAGTCGGCGGATGTTTCGGCCTGCCACACGAACGCGCCATGAGCGCGGCAATGCTGCAATGTCCAGTTGACGTAAGTATCGATATCCGACGCAAAACGGAACGGGCTGCCCGGCTTCAATACCCGGGCAAAACGGTCAAGGTTCTTCTGGCTGACGAAACGGCGCTTCCAATGTTTCTTTTTCGGCCAAGGATCCGGATAAAACAGATCGATACCGTCAAGCGATGCGTCCGGCAGCCAGTCCAGGACCTGCGTTGCATCGTCGTCGTACAGGCGAATGTTCTGCAGGGGATTTTCGTGCAGATCGACAACCAGCTTTGCCATGCTGTTGACGAAAGGCTCGACACCGATAAAGCCGGACTTGGGAAAACGGGCAGCTTCATGCAGCAGGTGCTCGCCGCCGCCAAAGCCGATTTCGAGCCGGACCTTGTCGACCTCCGCAGTAAAAAGACTGCGAAGGTCGCCGGGTGCAGGTTCCGACAGATCCAGTTTCAGCAGCGGCAGCAACTCGTCGCGGATGGAGCGTTGCAGGGGCCGCAGTGTCTTGCCATTGCGTCTGCCGAAAAACGCTTCCGTTGAGCGCTCGCGCCTGGGCTCTTCTGTATCTGTCATCATCTTCAATCAAACTGGCTGCTTACGCAGCCAGTGCGCTCTTCAACTGCTTGGCCAGATCGGTCTTTTCCCAGGAGAACGAACCGTCACGACCGGGCTTGCGGCCGAAATGGCCATAGGCCGATGTCTTGGCGTAGATCGGCTTGTTCAGGTCAAGATGCTTGCGGATGCCCGTCGGCGAAAGGTCCATGACCTTGCGCAGGGCAGCTTCCACGGCATCTTCATTCACCTTGCCGGTGCCATGCAGGTCAACATAGACCGACAGAGGCTGAGCAACACCGATGGCATAGGACAGCTGGATCGTGCAGCGATCGGCAAAGCCGGCGGCGACAACATTCTTGGCGAGATAGCGCGCTGCATAGGCAGCAGAGCGGTCAACCTTGGTGGTGTCCTTGCCGGAGAATGCACCGCCGCCATGGGGCGCCGCGCCGCCATAGGTGTCCACGATGATCTTGCGGCCTGTCAGCCCTGCATCGCCGTCCGGTCCGCCGATGACAAACTTGCCGGTCGGGTTGATGTACCAGACGCAATTGTCGGCAATCTTGAGATCGCCAAGCGCTTCGCGGATGTAGGGTTCAACGACCTTGCGAACCTTTTTGGAATCCCAGCTGGCATCCAGATGCTGTGTCGAAAGAACGATCTGCGTCGCTTCCGCCGCTACGCCATCGACGTAACGAACCGTCACCTGGCTCTTGGCATCGGGGCCAAGCCGGCCGGCCTCACCCTCGCCCTTGTGGCGGGCGGCGGCGAGAAGCTCGAGAATCTTGTGCGAATAATAGATCGGAGCCGGCATCAGGTCCGGTGTTTCCCGGCAGGCATAGCCGAACATGATACCCTGATCGCCTGCGCCCTCTTCGCCCTGACGGTCAGATGCATTGTCGACGCCCTGCGCAATGTCGGCCGACTGCGGATGCAGCAGCACGTCAATCTTTGCAGTCTTCCAGCTGAAGCCCTCCTGCTCATAGCCGATATCGCGGATCGCACGGCGGGCGGCAGCGCGGAAGCGGGAGGGATTGATGACCGGATGACCCTTGGCGTCATGAACAACGGCGCCGTTCTTGTCCTTCTTGAGCAGCGTGTCGGGGACACGCACTTCACCGGCAATAACAACCCGGTTGGTCGTTGCCAAGGTTTCACAGGCAATACGCACAGTCCACGGATCAACACCCGTCTTCTTTGCTTCCTTATAAATCATGTCGACGATTTCATCGGAAATACGGTCGCAAACCTTATCTGGATGACCTTCCGATACAGACTCACTGGTAAAAAGATAGGAACTGCGTGTCACGGGAAACCCCTCTTGAAACAAACGTACGCCCATTCCACAGGGAACGAGCCTGCGTAGTGTTTGCCAAGGTCCAGGGATTCAGTCAATCGCTTTCGTTTTCAAACAAACAGCATTGGAAGAATTTTTCTACTGTTTGAACGGAAAGATCGACAGGCCAACGGGAATCTATCCTTCGGGATCTTCTTCGTGGCTCAATGTCCGCACCAGATCGAGGATTTTCCGGCGAATCTTCGGGTCGCCGATCTTGGCGAAGGCACGCGCAAGCTGTATCCCCTCGGAGCTGTTGAGAAAGCCCACCACGTATGTGTTGTCACTTTCCTCCTCGAACCCCTGCACCTTCTCCGGCTGGTCGGGCATATCATCAAAGAAAAACGTGACGGGTACGTTGAGAACGTTGCCAATCGCTTGCAGACGGCTGGCACCTACCCGGTTGACACCCTTCTCGTATTTTTGAATTTGCTGAAATGTAATTCCCAGGCTATCGCCTAGTCTTTCCTGGCTGAGGCCAACCATGTTCCGGCGCAGACGGATTCGGGCGCCCACATGGACGTCAACTGGGTTCGGTCGCTTTTTATTATCGGGCATGAAAATCTCATTCGTATGAAATGGGGCTGAAAACTAATTTTATCATCAATGTATCAACAGACCAAATATAACGGTATTCGACAGGGCAAAGGTAAAAAAGTCAACCGAGACGCCTTCTATCCCGATAAAAATACGCCAGTACGGCAGCAAAAAGCAGACCGAGTACAATCAGAAATTGAAATCTGCGTAAGCCTTCACTTAATGGTAGTTGAACCCTACCGGGAAGCGCCACATCGACCACACCCACTGCATTCAGTGCCAGGGCATCGATGATTCGACCGTAGGGATCGACAACCGCTGATAGTCCATTGTTGGCGGCGCGGACAAGCGGCAAACCCTGCTCGACCGCGCGCAATTGCGCCTGGCGGAAGTGCTGATACGGACCCGGCGTATCGCCATACCATGCATCATTGGTCACATTGATGATCGCGTCGGCCGCCGGCCCCTGATACCCCATTTCAGCCGGAAAGATCGCTTCATAGCAGATGAGCGGCAAAGCGGTGAGATTGTCGCTCACCTTGAGCGACTGCTTGGAGGCGCCTGCGGTAAACCCGCCAGGCATTCCAGCAATTTCGCTCAAACCCAGGCTGCGCAGAATGCCTTCGAGCGGCAGATATTCCCCGAACGGAACCAGATGCACCTTGTCGGCAGCACCGGTAATCTCACCGGCATCATTGATGCTGTAGATCGTGTTGTAATACAGCGGCGGCTGATTGCCTCCCGGCTCCTCCATCCGCACGGCCCCGGCGAGCAGGACTTGCCCCTCTTTCAGCATTCCGGCAATGGCCCGCAACGCGTCGGGTGTTTTCGTCAGGATATAGGGGACCGCTGTTTCCGGCCAGACAATCACGTCGGGTGCGGGCGCACCGGATCGGGGTGGCTTGCCGCTCATGGCGAGATATTTATCAAGAATATCGCGGCGTGCTTCCACGTCAAACTTCAGATCCTGCGCGATCGACGGCTGAACGATACGAACATTGGGGCCCTTTGCGACAAGGCTGGCTGTCTGCAGCCTGTAAAACCCGTACCCCGCATGGGCGCACACCAGGATCAGCGCGACAACCAGGCCCGTTCTGATATCCCGGCGGCCAGCAAGCAGGGCGGGCATGGAAAACACCGCCACGGCCAGCGCATTCATGCCCAGGAGGCCGACAAAAACCGATGACTGCATGAGAACGGGAACCGGCATCGCCGCATAACCGATCGCATTCCAGGGGAAACCGGTGAGCACAATGGAACGCAGCCACTCGGTAATACCGAAGGCAAACGCCAGCGACAGAACACGGCCCATCCCTTCACTCCAGAACAGCCGGGCCAGCGCTGCGGCAAAAGCGTAGAAAACGGCGAGAACGGCCGGCAGTCCAAGCACAGCAAGCGGAATTGCCCAGGCAAAGCCGGCAGCGTCCACCAGCAGTGCATTCCCCAGCCACCAGAGGCCAAAGACGAAATAGCCGAAACCAAACCACCAGCCAATCATGGCTGCCGGCCAAAGCCTGCGGAGAGGCCCGGCGCCCGCATTGTCGACGGCACCGTCAATCAGCCAGACAAGAACCGGAAAGGAGATGAAGCAGACGGCAAAAAAATCATAGGGCGGCAGCGCGAAACTGGCCAGCGCACCCATGAAAAACGCCAGCGCAACACGCTTCCATCCCCACAGCAGGATGATTTCTCCGGCCAGACGCTGGATCATGCCATGCCCCACCCTTGGTGATTTTTCGTCAGTATTAGCGGGTGAGACTTGCGCCAATCATTCGTCCATTTCAGCGGGTTCATCCGCCGCGCCCGGACGCGGAGGACGCGGGCGGCGCTCGGCATGGCGCAGCGGCACGATGCGAACCTTGCGGATACGGCGCGGGTCGGCTTCGAGCACATGAAACTCATAACCCGGAACCGCCTGGACCATTTCGCCGCGCACGGGAATACGCCCGAGAATCGAGAAGATCAGACCACCGACCGTGTCGACGTCTTCGCCATGCTCGCCAACGACAAAGCCGGACCCGATCTTTCCGGCGACCTCTTCAAGATCGGCGCGGGCATCGGCGATGAAGACGCCTTCCGGCTCCTCCATGATCATCACTTCGTCGTCGTCGTGCTCGTCTTCAATATTGCCGACGACCATTTCGACGATATCTTCCAGCGACACCAGGCCGTCGGTCCCGCCGTACTCATCGATAACCAGCGCGATCTGAATGCGTTGTGCCTGCATGCGGCCCATCAGGTCATTGGCAAGCATCGAGGGCGGCACGAAAAGGATCGGCCGCATGAGACTGAGCTCTGCAATGGTCTTGGTCAGTTCGACATTGCTCAGATCAAACTTGGCAGCAGCCGGTGCCTTGGGTGCCTTCGCCGAAGTTCGGCGCTGGGTCTTCACCCTGGAAATCTTGGTGATGTAATTGACCACATCACGGATATGCACCATGCCGCGCGGATCATCCAGGGTTTCCGCGAAAACCGGCATGCGCGAATGGCCGGATTTTTCGAAAACCTCCAGCAGATCGCCGAGAGTCGTGGTGATATCAACGGCCTCAATATCGGCGCGAGGGATCATCACATCTTCCACGCGCAATTCGCGCAGGCGCAGGATGTTGTGAAGCATGGCGCGTTCTTCCGGCGAAAACGCCGTATCGCCATTATCCGTGCCCGCCAGCGCCGCATCGATATCCTCTCGCAGGGATGTGCCCGGGCGAGCGCGCAGAAATGGAAAAATTGCAGTGAGAAGCGAGCGCTTTTCGGTTGCGGGCGCTCTGGTGCTACTTTGCCCCTCGGCGTCACTCTCCTGCCCGGTTATGCCCTTGGCGGGCGCGGCAGGATCGTTCTGGTGCGACGTGTCAGACATGGTCCTCAATCGGATTGATCGTCAGTGACCGATAGCGCATATGGGTCAGGAATGGCAAGATGCGCGAGAATTTTACGCTCCAGACCTTCCATCTCTTCCGCTTCGCTCTCGATAATATGATCATAGCCCAGCAGATGCAAAAAGCCGTGCACGATCAGATGCGTCAAATGATGGTCGAAAGGTTTCTGTTCATCGGCAGCTTCACGCTCGACCGTTTCCCGTGCGATGACGATGTCGCCGAGCATGGGGCCGGGTTTCTGGCCGGGCTTGATCGGAAAGGCGGGAAATGACAGCACATTGGTTGGCTTGTCCTTGTCGCGCCAGTCATTGTTGAGTTCGCGGATCGCCGCGTCGTCGGTAAAGACGAGGCTGAGTTCACTCACCGGTTGCGGGCCGCCATCCAATGTCTGCCATGCAGCAGCAATGGCCTTTTCGGCAAGCGCCTGCAGGGTGGCCTCCTCGGGCCAGCCGTCGGTTTCAACGAGAATATCGGTATCGATCAAAATTGTACCATCAAGCGTTGGATATCTTTCGAGCACTCGGCCCGTTGAGTCGGATAGCGCGGTTTTCAAGAACCGGAGCGCCGTGGACATTGTAGTCCATAAACGCCGGAAGTGCAGAAAATCGCATCAGACGGCCAACGGGATGGAGTGATCGAAATATCTCAGGGCTTGGCGCCTTCCTTGTCGTAGGCACGGACGATTGCCGCAACAAGCGGATGGCGGACAACGTCCACATCCGAGAAGCGGACTGTGACAATACCGCTGACGCCGTCGAGAATTCTCAGCGCTTCAACCAGACCGGATTTCTGGCCAGGAGGAAGATCGACCTGACTGGGATCACCGGTGATGATCATGCGTCCGTTTTCACCAAGGCGGGTGAGAAACATCTTCATCTGCATGGCTGTCGTGTTCTGCGCCTCATCAAGAATGATGGCAGAATGCGCCAGCGTGCGTCCGCGCATGAAAGCCAGCGGTGCAATTTCGATGACACCGGCAGCAATGGCCCGCTCGACCTTGTCGGCGGGCATCATGTCATACAGCGCATCATAGAGCGGCCGCAGATACGGATCGACCTTTTCCTTCATATCGCCGGGCAGGAAGCCAAGACGTTCACCAGCCTCCACGGCCGGACGCGACAGAATGATCCGGTCCACCAGACCACGTTCCAGAAGCATGGCGGCATGGGCAACGGCCAGATAGGTCTTGCCGGTACCGGCAGGGCCGACGCCGAACACCATTTCCGAGCGGTCCAGTGCCCGCATATAGGCATCCTGTGTGGGCGTGCGGGCAAAAATCGTCTTCTTGCGGGTCGATATCTGGGCTGCAGCCATCTTGCTCTTGTTTTCCATGCTGGGAAGCGTCAGTTGATCGTCGGCGGCAATAGCCATGCGCAAAGCGCCATCCACATCGGATGCCGAAATATCATGGCCCTTCTGCAGCTGTTCATAGAGCTGGTCGAGAGCCCTTCGGGCCTGTTCGGTCGCGCCCGGTTCACCGCGAATCGCAAGCTGGTTTCCCTTGGAGCGGACATCGACACCCAACTTCTGCTCGATGCGGGCAAGGTTCTCGTCGAACTGACCGAACAAGGCGCTTGCCAGCCGGTTATTGTCGAATGTCAGTACGATATGCGCCAGATCCGAGGCCCCTGACGGAGCGGGTTTCAGCTTTTCGGTGGCGGTCAATCGGCTCTCCTTACCAAAAGGTGTTCAGTGCTTATATAGTCCCGTCGCTCGTCGTTTCCATCTCACGAACCCCAATCAGGCTGTTGGTTCCCGTGCTGATGATTCGTACCCTGATTATGTCGCCGATTTCGCCCCCATGTACATCGATAATTACAGGTTGTAACCAGGGAGATCGGCCAACCATCTGTCCGGGTTCCCGCCCGGCCTTTTCGATCAGCACGTCCATGGTTTGACCGACCAGACTGCGCTGGAATGCATATTGCTGTTCGGACAGCAGTGCCTGCAGGCGCTGCAACCTTTCGTCCTTCACGGCTTCGGGGACATGATCTTCCATATCCGCACCAGGCGTGCCGGGGCGGGGCGAGTATTTGAACGAATAAGCCGCGGCGTAGGTGACGTCGCGCACGATCTGCAGCGTCGCCTCGAAATCCTCGTCGGTCTCGCCGGGAAAGCCGACGATGAAATCCCCGGAAAGGGCAATGTCCGAGCGCGCCTCGCGAATCCGGTTGATCAGCCGCACATATTCCGCAGCCGTATGCCTGCGGTTCATGGCCTTGAGAATGCGGTCCGACCCCGCCTGTACCGGCAGGTGCAGATAGGGCATCAGCATGGGCAAGTCGCGGTGGGCATGGATCAGCGTGTCGTCCATATCGCGCGGATGGCTGGTCACGTAGCGCAGGCGCGCAATGCCGGGTATCTCAGCCAGCCGGTAGAGCAGCTCGCCCAATCCCCACTCGCGCCCGTCGGCGCCTTCGCCATGCCAGGCATTGACGTTCTGGCCGAGCAGGGTCAGTTCGCGCACACCGGCATCAGCCAGCTTTTCGGCTTCCTTCAAGATCTGCGCGACCGGTCGCGAGACTTCCGAACCGCGGGTGTAGGGCACAACGCAGAATGTGCAGAACTTGTCGCACCCCTCCTGGACAGTCAAAAAAGCCGTCACACCACGGCTTCTTGTCTGCTCCTTGCGGGGAGCCGGCAGATGCTCGAACTTGTCTTCGATCGCATATTCCGTCTCGACGACCCGCTCGCCCTGCCGCACGCGGGCAAGCGCCTGCGGCAGGCGATGATAGGTCTGCGGACCGACCACCAGATCCACCACCGGCGCGCGGCGGGTGATCTCGTCGCCTTCTGCCTGTGCCACGCAACCGGCAACGCCGACGGTCAGATCGCGGCCTTCTTTGGCGCGGGCGTCCTTCATCTTGCGCAGGCGGCCGAGCGCCGAATAGAGTTTTTCCGAGGCTTTCTCGCGAATATGACAGGTGTTGATCAACACCAGATCAGCGTCCTCCGCCGTATCGGTGGGGCTATAGCCTTCCGCCGCCAGACTGTCCGTCATACGCTGGCTGTCATAGACATTCATCTGGCAGCCATAGGTCTTCACATAGACCTTGCGCGTGTTCGCAAGTGCTGGCGAAATGGGTACTGTTCCGGATGTCTCGTCCGGTTTATGCGGGGTGCTGATATCGTCCATGCGAGGCTTCTAAAGCTTTTTGAGGCCTTTGAGAATAGCAGAGTCACCCGGAATGGCTGACTCCGGCGTTTCTCCCGCCGCCGTGACAAGATCCCGGCCAAGGAGCGACGACAACATCATCTCCCTCACCCGCTTCTCCATCAACCGTGCCAGCATCTTGCGGTTTGTCTTGCTGTCGATGGTCATCGGTTCGCCGAACCAGACATCGACATCGATCGCACCGTCCTTCAAAAGCCCGATCAGGCTCGGTCCCAGCGGCACGTCGCCCGGCCAGGAAATGATCGGGCGATGGAAGCGGCCCATCGGCACGCCATGCACCCGCGTATAGGCAATCGCGACGGGTTGCACCGTCACTGTTTCCACGCTGGTTTCGCGGATTGCCACCTGGGCGGCACCGAAAAGCGAGGTCTTGAAGGGCAGGACACGATTGCCGTCGGACGTGGTTCCCTCGGCAAACAGCACCATGACGTCACCGGCGGCCAGACGCGTTGCAATCTCGCTCGCCTGATCATGGGTCTTGCCGCGCTTTTCCCTCTCCACGAAGACGGAGCGCTGCAGTTTGGAGAGCATGCCGAACAGTGGCCAGCTTGCCACTTCGATCTTGGCGATGAAGGACAATTCCTTGAGCGCCCCCAGCACCACGATATCGGTCCACGATGCGTGATTGGCCGCCAGCAGCAGCGGACGCTGCGTTGCCATGTCCCCATGCATGTGGATGCGCAAGCCAAGCAGTTTGGCAACGATGCGGTGATAGAAAATCGGAAACCGCTTGCGCAAGCCCCAGCCGGCCTTGAGGAAAAAGTACTGCAATGGCACCGAGATCAGGGTGACCAGCGCAAAAGCCGTTGCCGTGACAGTAAAACGGACCCAGGACATCATGTCAGCGCGCCCGCTTCAGGTCACGGCGCATGGTCAGGGCCGCGGAACGGCCGCCCGCAGTTTCATAATAGCCGGGACGTTTGCCCACCTGCTTGAATCCAAGACGGCGGTAGAGCGCCAGGGCCGGCATATTTGTCTCGTCAACCTCCAGAAACAGCATTTCCGCCCGGGCATTGTGCAGATGGCGCAGGGTCGCGTCCATCAAGGCATGGCCAAGACCACGCCGTTGCGCGGACGGCGCCACCGCAATCGTCAGGATTTCCGCCTCGTCGACAACGAGCCTTGCCAGCACAAAGCCGCCGGGAGGCGCAGATCGCCTGCCCTCTTCCCGCGCAATGAAGCCGAAGACATTCCCTTGCGTCATCAGCGCATGGAATTCCTCATCGCTCCATGGCTGGCTGAACGTCAGGGCGTGCAGCTTTGCCAGGTGAATCGAATCCGTGCTTGCCAACGGTTCAATAACAAAAGGACGGTTGCGCAGATTACCCAGGGGAAAGCCCATCATTCCGAGACCTTCCTTCGCAGGACAAAACCCTGCTGCGGTTTGACGTCGAGCCCGCGCAGATAGAGCGGCTTCGGCGCTTCGCCATCAACCGCGCGCAGAGCGCCCAGCCGGGCAAAGGCTTCAATCGTTCCCGTCGACGTGGTTACGGCCACATCGAGCTTGTGTTCCTTGCCATCATTGACGAGGGCCGCGCCCGAACCGGACAACACGACATCGTCCGGCCGTTCCGACAAGGCAGAGAACACGTCCGGTATGGTTGTCACACCGGGCACCGAGCCGGCAGAACCATCCGGCGCAAAGAACTGCGCATAGATCTCGTCGCGCCGTGCATCGATAATCGATAGGACGGGACGTTCCGGAAACACACGCCGTGCGTCAAAAGCCAGTGCTTCAAGCGTGCTGACACCCACGACCGGACATTGCAAGGCAAGACCAAAGCCGCGCGCCGTGGAAACACCGACACGCACGCCGGTGAACGATCCGGGGCCGATGCTGACCGCGATCTTGCCGATGGCACTGATCGGTACCGCTGCATGGTTCAACGTCTGTTCAATGAAGGCCATCAAACGCTCCGCATGTCCCTTGCCAATATCCTCACTTATTGCGGCAAGCACAGTCCCGGTTTCGACATCGAGAACAGCAACGGAGCAAAGAGTGGAGGCCGTATCAAGCGCAAGCAGTTTCATGGCCAATCGCGTAAACAAGAATCAGCCAGCAAACAAGTAGTGTTCGGGGCGGCACGCATTAATCTGGACAAAATTGCACGAGGCTTTTCAGTCCTGTTGCTGATTGCCGCCCCGATCGCGAACACTGAATCCTGTGCCTTGTCCGCATCACGGAAAGTCAGCGTTGAGTTGCAGGCGAGCGGCAGCGGCAGCCAATCTCTTGTCTCTGCTCCACAACCGCGTGCCGGGTGTTAGCCGCGTTGCCGCCAGCAAGTGCGCGTCGACATAGCCGATACCAAGACCGAACAGCGCTTCGGCATCGATAAAATGCAGGACTTCCTCCTCGTTGGCTATTTTCACCTTCGGCAGATCACGAAGGGCAGCCAGGATGAGGTCACGTTGCCGTAAAATGCCTAAAGCAATTTCACCCACAATGAATGGGTGAACCATAATCTGATTGGTGTTGAGACGCAGTTTTAATTCGGCATCGCCAACGCGCAAATGATCGATCCATATCGATGTATCGGCGAGGATCACGCCTATGCGTCCGATCCGATGCGGCGGCGGGGTATCGTGTTCAAACCTGGTTCGCTCCCTCCAAGGAGCGCCAACCGGCGTGCGCTTTCACGTTCGATCAAAGCCTTGAGGGCTTCCCGAACGAGGGCGGACTTTTCATGCAATCCCGTGAAATCCTGTGCTTTGGCAATAAGCTCATCATCAAGAGCAAGTGTGGTGCGCATTTCCGGCTTCCTGGTTCAGGCATGATTTTAGCATCGAATGATGCGGCAAACAATGCATACCAAAGTCGACCCACGCTCCGCCGACCGTCCGCGCGGATTGACCAAAGATCTTGATCAATTGTCCATGATCAGTGCCAGCGGTGCCTTGAACCGCGCCACAAGCCCTTCTTTCTCATACTGAATATCGGCATCCCCGGTGCCCGACAGGCCGAAACGGATCAGGCGCGAGCCAAATCCTTTCTTTTCGGGAGCAGTTGTGGCCGGGCCGCCGCTCTCGCGCCACGTCAGGACAAATTCCATCTGCGACGGAGCACGCTGGATTTCCCAACTGATCTCCACCTTGCCTTGCCTGTTGGACAGCGATCCATATTTCAGTGCGTTCGTGGCAAGTTCATGCAGCAGCAGCGACAGGGAAAGAACGGCCTTTGGCCCGAGATTGAGATTGGGTCCGCGCAAGACGAACTGCGCTGTTTCGCCGTGCAGCGCCAGGACGCTCTCCAGCACCGAGCGGATACGCGCGGCCGACCAGTTCTGGTGCAGCAGCACATTATGCGCCGAGCTGAGTGCCATCAGACGCTGCTTGAATGCCTCGACCGCGTCCTGCGGCGCATCGCGCAGCGTTTGCGTTGCAATGGCCTGAACCATGGTAAGCGTGTTTTTCAGGCGATGGCTCAATTCCTGATTGAGAATACCCTGTTCATGCTCGGCCTGCAGCTTGGCAATCGCCGCGTAGGTTCGGTCGGCAATGCTGACGACAAACTGAATCTCGTCGGTCTGCCAATCCCTCGGATTCTCGCCGTGAACAAACATCAGCCCCACGAGTTCACCGGCGTGCATCAGCGGTACATTGATGAACGACCGGGCTTGAAGGGCGGCATAGCCGTCATAGTCCTGCGCCAGCCAGTCCGTTCCCGGTATGTCGGAGACGGCAATCGGAATCCCGATCTGCGAGTTCTTGATCGTCGCCTTGAAGTTCACCAGCGAGTGGCGGCCGGCCATGGACTTCAGTGCGGCCGCTGTCCAATCCCGCTCGACATTGAAAAGATCCGCCGTCAAATCGATGATGGCAAATCCCGCACGACCGGCATTCAGGTTTTCACCGAGAATCCGTGAGGCAATTTCCGCAGCTTCGGCTGTTGTATGGGCGTCGCGAATACTGTCACCCAGTTCGAGAAGGGCAGCCTGGCGGATTTCCGCCTGCTTGCGCTTGGTGACATCCTGGACCGTGCCGCGGAAAAACGCGGGTTGACCAACGTCATCATAGGCAAGCTCGCCACGGCGGCTCAGCCAGCGCAGCGACCCGTCATCGGCACGGCGGATCCGGTATTCGATATCAAGCATGACGTTTCCATCAAGGCGCGATGGTTGATCGGAGACCAGATGCCTGTCGTCCGCATAGGTCAGCACCTCGAACGTCGGAGCGGAATATTGCTCGCTCTCCGGCAGTCCGTATAACCGGCACATTTCCGGCGTAACGCGCGCAATATTGGTTTTGAGATTGAGTTCGAATGCCCCGATGCCCCCCGCCTGTTGCGCGGGACCAAGCCATCCATCGACCCTGTACTGCTTGTTGCGCGCCGCTTCACTCGACAGGGCCCGTTTCAGGCTGGAGCGAATCGAACGCCGCTGCTGGAGAACAACGTCGTTGCGGTCTTCCAGAACCCGGCGCAGTTCGAGGATGGTAATGACCTGCTCGGCAAGGTCCTGAAGAGCCTCGGTCTGCGCATCGGTCAGCCCGCCGGGGCGCGGCACGCTGTCGATCACGCACAGGGTTCCGATCGCTTCACCGCTGGGTGTGTTGAGAACGGCCCCGGCATAGAACCGGATATGGGGTTCTCCCGTCACCAGGGTATTGTGTCTGGTGCGCTCATCCAGTGTGAGATCCGGAATAATCAGGACGGAGCCCGTCGGCAGCGCATGCGCACAAACCGATTGCTCCAGAGGGGTTTCACAAGTCTCAAAGCCTGACCGCGCCTTGAACCATTGCCGGTCTCCGGCGACCAGGCTGATCAAAGCAACCGGTGTCTCGCAAATCTGCTTGGCAAGAGAGACAATATTATCGAATGCCGGCTCTGACGGCGTATCGAGGACATCATATTCAGCAAGGGCAGCCAGCCGATGGGCGTCCTGAAGAACTGAATGGGGCAAATCGCTCATGGATAAACCCAATCGCCAGATTATATGAGAGACACGGGAGTTTTCGTGGTTATCAAATAGTCTAATTTTGCTCCGTGACAATTGCTATTTGCGAATTCCCGCGATCCGCGTCGCCGCAGGGAGAGGAAATGCCGATCCAGCACGATATCTGAACGGGCTTGGCCATTGTCAGGATATGGGGCAGCTTCCGGCGGTCACGTCGAAACTCCTGGTGGCAAACTCGCGCCCATGCGTGTCCTGCAGGGAAAAGGTCCAGACACCGGAAACCAGTTCGTAGCTCTTCTCGAACACCCAGCCCGCATAGCGCTGCTGCCGGATAGCGCCGTCGGGCCAGCTGCTGCGCTGCATGCTGCGGCCATCAGGCGTGTGAATCACCGGATGCCGGACAACGATCACGATCGGCACGACCTGGAAATCGGGGACATTGAACGCGGCATACATCACGCCGAAACTGGTCCCGAGGCAGGCGGTTATTTTGTCGGCCCTGACAACGTCCACCGGCCCGTCGACAAGCCGGTTATAGCCTGTCGGCGTATCCGGTGCCGCTTCAGTGCCGACATCCTTCGCCCGCGTCAGCCCCCAGTTGAGGATTTCAATGGCCGGTTCTGCGCCCTGTGCCCTCGCAAGCCCCGCCCCGGCCAACAATGCCGGACACACCAGGGCCAGGAGGCGAAGAGCGCGCATCGGCTGCTATGCAGCCGCGCGCTTGGCTTTCAGTTCCAGTCTGCGGCGGTGCAGGACCGGCTCGGTGTAGCCGTTCGGCTGTGCCCGCCCCTTGAACACCAGATCGCAAGCGGCCTGAAACGCCACCGATGCGTCAAAATCGGCGGCCATCGGCTGATAGTGCGGATCGCCCTCATTCTGCTTGTCGACGACCCCGGCCATGCGCTTCAGCGTTTCCAGAACCTGCGCCTCGCCGGCAACGCCGTGATGCAGCCAGTTGGCGATGTGCTGGGCGGAAATGCGCAACGTGGCGCGATCCTCCATCAGGCCGACATTGTTGATGTCCGGCACCTTGGAGCAGCCGACGCCCTGATCCACCCAGCGTACGACATACCCCAGGATGCCCTGGGCGTTGTTGTCGAGCTCGCGCTGGATATCTTCCGGTGTCCAGTTGGGCCGCGAAGCGACCGGCACCGACAGGATATCACTGAGTTTGGCGCGGCCGCGCGTCTTCAGCTTTGCCTGTACCTCGGCCACATCAATCTTGTGATAGTGGGTGGCATGCAGCGTGGCGGCCGTCGGCGACGGCACCCACGCGGTGTTGGCACCGGCCTTCGGATGGGCAATCTTCTGTTCAAGCATGGCCGCCATCAGGTCCGGCATGGCCCACATGCCCTTGCCGATCTGCGCGTGGCCGGAAAGGCCGCATTCAAGCCCGACGTCGACATTCCAGTTTTCATAGGCGCCGATCCACGATGCCTGCTTCATATCACCCTTGCGGATCATCGGACCCGCCTCCATCGAGGTGTGAATCTCGTCGCCGGTGCGGTCGAGGAACCCGGTATTGATGAAAACAACCCGTTCCTTCGCCGCACGGATGGCTTCCTTGAGGTTGACCGTCGTACGGCGCTCCTCATCCATGATGCCCATCTTCATCGTGTTGGGCTGCATGCCGAGCAGGGCTTCAACGCGCCCGAACAGCTCCGAGGCAAAGGCGACTTCTTCCGGACCATGCATCTTCGGCTTGACCACATACATCGAACCGGCGCGCGAATTCATGCGGCGGCCCTTGAGGCCGACGTCGTGCAGGGCGATCAGACCGGTGATTGCCGCATCCATGATGCCTTCCGGCACCTCATTGCCATCCTTGTCGAGGATGGCCGGATTGGTCATGAGATGACCGACATTGCGCACCAGCATGAGCGAACGGCCGGGCAGCGTCAGCGGCTTGCCGTCTTTCCCCGTGTAGTCCCGGTCGGGATTGAGCTTGCGCGTGACTGATTTGCCGCCCTTTTCAAACGTATCCTGCAAATCGCCGTTCATCAGGCCGAGCCAGTTGCGATAGACAACAACCTTGTCTTCCGCATCGACGGCAGCAACGGAATCCTCGCAGTCCTGAATCGTGGTGAGTGCCGATTCCAGCACCACATCGGCAATATTGGCCGGGTCGGTTTTTCCAATGGGATGATCGGCGTTGATGACGATCTCCACATGCATGCCGTTCTTCACCAGGAGAATGGAGGATGGCCTTGAAGCATCGCCCTTATAGCCAACGAACTGTGCCTGATCCTTCAGCGACGGGGAAACCCCTTTGGCGGTCTTGAGCACAAGCGTGCCATGATCAACGGAAAGACTGGTCACATCAGCCCAGTGTGCGCCATCGAGCGGCGCACTGTCGTCGAGAAAGGCCTTGGCCCAAGCGATGACCTTGGCGCCACGCAGCGGATTGAATGCCTTGCCCTTCTCTGCACCCTCGGTTTCCGGAATGGCATCGGTGCCGTAGAGCGCATCGTAAAGCGAACCCCAACGCGCATTGGCCGCGTTGAGCGCATAGCGGGCGTTCATGACAGGCACCACCAGCTGCGGTCCGGCCGTTACCGCGATTTCCGGATCCACATTGTCGGTCGAGACGGAGAATGTTCCGCCCTCGGGCAGCAGATAGCCAATTTCCCGCAGGAACGCTTCATATTGCTCTGGCGTATATCCTGTCTGCCGCTTTTCGCGATAGAACGCATCGAGCTTTTCCTGAAATGCATCGCGCTTGGCGAGCAAGGCCCGGTTCTTGGGCGACAGATCATCGACAATTGCTGCCAGACCCTGGAAAAAGGCGTCGGCATTGATCGATGTTCCGACCACCGCTTCATTAGCCACGAAGTCGTAGAGCTCTTTCGCCACCTTCAGACCATCGATCTCGACCCGCTCGCTCATACCATACTCCTTAAGATTTTCTGTTAGCGTACCCTTGAACACACCAAAGCATTCCTCGTCAATTCGGCCTAAATGAACATGATTTATGCCAGAAGGGAAACAATCAATCAGTGGGCAATGCGAGGCCTGCCGGTTGCGGTTGCGACCAGCACCGCTTCGATGAATTTTCGTTGGTCTTCAACGGTCGCAGCGCTGATGTTTCGGACGATGGTGACCTGTGCCTCGTCGGTGCCAGCTTCCAGCGCGAAACTGCGAACCTGCCCTTGCAGCGTTTCTTCGGCAAAGGCAATCGCGAGATCTTCCTCCTGAAAGTCCTTCACCGCCTCCCCCGCTGCCACGCGAAAAATCCCTTCGGCGGGCTGGCTGATGTAGGCTTCGACCGATACGCGCACCTGCCCGACCACGGCACCGAGCGCATTGGCGACATCCGTATCGACGGGAACAATGCTTGGCGCACCCAGCATGGCTCCAACGGCGGGATAATAGACGGGAGCGGAAGCACCCAAGCCGATCAGCGGCCGGTCAATATCAAGCTTGACGCCGGCAATACCGCCCTGCCCGGAAAGCGCGCGCTGGGTCAGCGGACTGGCTACCATGTCAGGTCCATCCAATCCATCCTCGGCAAAGATGGTTTCCAGCACCACTTCCGATGAACGGCGGATGAGCGCGTCATAGGTACGCCGCGAAATTTCCTCCGGCGTATCGCACAGCGGGCGGCCCGCGCCGTCCTTGCGCCTGGCATAGAGAATGGCGCCATAGCGCGCCGCTTCGCCGTTCCAATTGTTCTGCAGATGGAGAACATGGCAGGCATCGGACGGCGTGAACCCCGAGAGATGAACAAGTCCCCGCGCGACCAGCCGGTTGATCGTCGCGGTCTGGGATACGGAGTTCAGGAGCCGGTCGAGCGGCTGCGGTTCCCGGGTAATCCGCTGATAGAGCTCGGCTTCCCCCTTACTCAATCCGGATGCCATTTGCTCGGGAACGCCGGTCAGCAGAGCGAACCGGCCATCCAGGCGTCCGGGATTGGCCGTCTTCACCTGCCGCGCCAGATGATCGATGACGATGGCACCGTGATTAGCCGCAAGCAGCGACAGCGGCACCAGCCGCCTTGGTCCAAGCATGATGCGCGGTGCCATGGCATTGTCGTCCAGCGACACCTCTGAATCGCCACCCAGCCCGAATGTGCGCATGGCGACCGCCTCGACCATGGTGCGGAAACCGCCAACGGTGGCGCCATTGGGATCGAGCCGTGGACGGCCATTGTCAAGAACGGCAACGTCCGTGGTCGTCCCGCCAATATCGGACACGATGGCGTTGTCGAGACCCGTCATGTGGCGCGCACCGACAAGGCTGGCAGCCGGTCCCGACAGGATCGTTTCAATCGGGCGATGCCGTGCAAAAGCCGCCGAGACCAGTGCGCCATCGCCGCGCACCACCATGAGCGGCGCATGAATGCCGCGCCGGTCGAGGAAACCTTCCGTCGCCGCGACGAGGCGGTCAATCATGGCGATGAGCCGCGCATTGAGGACCGTTGTCAGGGCCCGGCGCGGACCGTTCAGCTTGGCCGAAAGTTCGTGACTGCAGGTAACAGGCAAACCCGTCTCAGCGCGCACAAGATCACGAATGGCAATTTCATGCTCGGGGTTGCGCACGGCAAAATAGGCGCAGACTGCAAAGCCCGTCACCTCCTCCTTGAGGCGCGGCAAGGCCTCCTGCAGCGCCGAGACATCGAAAGGTTGCGGGCGGCCATAGACATCGTGCCCGCCGGGCAGGAAGACGACGGGATCGGAGCCAAGGGCAGACCCGAGGTCCGCCTTCTCCAGATCGGCCGGCGAGAACCCGACCATGACAAGCGCGATCCGTCCGCCCTGCCCTTCGACAAGGGCATTGGTGGCCAGTGTCGTCGACATGGACACAAGGCGGATATGGCCGGGATCAACCGAAGCCTCTTCGACAATGCGCTCGACCGCGCCGGAGATGCCGACACTCAGGTCGTGGCGCGTCGTCAAAGCCTTGGCCTTGGCGATAACGCCGCGCGCCTCCGACCAAAGAACCGCATCCGTATAGGTGCCGCCCGTATCAATACCGAGGAAAATTGCGTTCTCTACCTGTGAATCAGCCATGATGCCCTGCGCCGTTTGTGGCAGGGTTATCCCATGACGGCACCAACGACTAGCGTCATTCCGACCATTTGCCGCCGCAACAGCACAACACTGCCGGAACCATTCAACTCCTGCTACGTTGACGCGTGGGAAAAGGGGGCTTCTATGGCATCACAATCTGGCAGTCATGCGGGATCGAAGAAGGTTATCTATGCCGCCATCCTCGGCAATCTTCTGATCGCGGCAACCAAGTTCATTGCCGCCTTCTTCACCGGCAGTTCCGCCATGCTGTCGGAAGGCGTTCATTCGCTGGTGGATACGGGAAATGGCGGCCTGCTTCTCTACGGTCTGCGGCGGGCCGCCAAGCCAGCCGACAAGGCGCATCCGCTCGGCCATGGACGCGAGCTTTACTTCTGGAGTTTCATCGTTGCGCTGCTGGTGTTTGCCGTGGGTGCCGGTGTCTCGTTCTATGAAGGCCTCATCCACATTCTCGAGCCGGAGCCCGTCGCAAACCCCACTGTCAATTATGTCGTGCTTGGCTTTGCGCTGCTGTTCGAGGGCATCTCATGGACAGTCGCGCTGAAAGAATTCCGAACCATGAAAGGCAAACTCGGTTACCTCGAAGCCGTGCAACAGAGCAAGGACCCGAGCGTCTTTACGGTCCTGTTTGAGGATACGGCTGCGCTGCTGGGACTTATCGTAGCGTTTGCCGGCATTTCAGCGGCGCAATTCTTCGACATGCCCGAATTCGACGGGGTTGCCTCCATCGGCATTGCCATCATCCTCGGTGCAACCGCAATTTTCCTCGCCCGGGAAAGCAAGGGCCTGCTGATCGGCGAGTCGGCGCTGCCGGAAGCGGAACAGCAGATTCTTGATATTGCGGGCAAAGATCCGGCCATTCAGCAGGCAAACGGCGTGCTGACCGTCCATATGGGACCCAAGCAGATCGTTGCCGGGCTCAGCATTGAATTTGAGGATCATCTTACCGCACCCGACATCGAAGCCTGCGTCGAGCGTATCGAAACAGCAATCCGTCAGGCCAACCCGGACATCGTGTCCGTCTTCGTCAAACCGCAGACTGCAAGTACCTGGAAGACGCGGCGGCAAAAAATCGTTGAGGGCTAATCTTCATCCACCACGCGCAGGCGCAACTGGCCCGTTGCCGATGCTGCCGACCTGTTAGCATCCGGCCCCTTCGCGGGTTCGCCGGCCGCCGGATCGACAAACTCCAGCGCCTCGATCTTCTGGCCGCGCTTCGTCACCTTGCTGGACGAGACGAGAATATCGTCAATATCCTTGCTCGCCTGACCGAAATGCGTCTGCAGTCGCCGGACCCGGTCGTCCAGGCGCCCGACATCTTCCATCAGGCGGATCACCTCACCCTGGATGAGATGTGCCTGCTCGCGCATGCGCACATCCTTGAGCACCGCCTGAATGACCTGAATGGACAGCATCAGCAGCGACGGCGATACGATGACGATGCGCGAACGATGGGCCTTCTGCACAATGCCTTCGAAATTCTCGTGAATTTCGGCAAAGATGGATTCCGATGGGACAAAGAGAAATGCCGTATCCTGGGTTTCGCCATTGATCAGGTATTTCTCTGAAACATCGCGAATATGGATTTCGATATCCCGGCGGAACTGGGCAAGCGCCAGTTTCTTCGTATCCGGTGTCTCGGACTCGCGGATGGCGTTCCATGCTTCCAGCGGAAATTTGGCGTCGATGACCAGATTGGGGGCGCCATTCGGCATGCGGACGATACAATCCGGCCGGCTTCCATTGGAAAGCGTAGCCTGGAACTCATAGGCCCCTTGCGGCAAGCCATCGGCAATGATGGTTTCCATGCGCGCCTGACCGAAAGCGCCGCGCGTCTGCTTGTTGGCGAGAATCGCCTGCAGCTGGACAACCTGTCCGGCCAGCGACTGGATATTGTTCTGCGCGGTATCGATGACCGCCAGCCGCTCCTGCAATTTGGCCAGGTTTTCATGGGTCGACTGCGTCTGCTCCGTCATGGTCTGGCCGATGCGGCTGGTCATGCCGTCAAGGCGCTCGCGGATCGACTGGTTGAGCTCCGCCTGGCGCGAACCGAAAAGTTCCGCCATGGTCTGCATGCGGCCCTGCATCTCTGACTGGCTCTTCAGGATCTCGGCCATCCGCACTTCCGCATCACGCGCACGGTCTTCCGCCTGGAATTCCGCGATCAGCCGTACCCGTGCCGAACGCCACAGCGCGATCCCGCACAGGACAATGGCAAGTGCAACGATGACAGCCGCCATTACCAGTGCACTACCGACCGATATCGACGTGGCACCGAGCTGAAACAGTGGCTGGTCGAGTGAATGTGATGTTTCCATGGGAAGCAGACTAACCGATTCGGATGGCAAATGTGAGATCAAAACGAGAACATTTTCACAAATGCCATTTATGCCGGGATTGACGGTTGAAAGCCGAGATATTAGGTGATGCTCATGTCTATCAAACCGCTTGTCATTCTTCCCGATCCGCTGTTGCGCCAGGTTTCCAAACCCGTGGAGCGCTTTGACGCCGATTTGCGCAAATTCTCCAACGACATGCTCGACACCATGTATGATGCGCCGGGGATCGGCCTTGCCGCCATTCAGGTGGCGGAACCGCTGCGCATGCTGGTGATCGACCTTGCCAAGGAAGACGAACCGAAGGCACCCCAGGTTTTCATCAACCCTGAGATTTTGTCGTCGAGCACCGAACGCAACGTCTATGAAGAAGGCTGCCTGTCCATTCCGGATTATTATGCGGAAGTGGAACGTCCGGCAAAAGTGCGCGTTGCCTATTTCGATATCGAAGGCAAGAAGCACGAGATCGAGGCGGACGGTTTGCTGGCAACCTGCCTTCAGCACGAGATCGACCACCTCAACGGCGTTCTGTTCATCGATTACATCTCGCGCCTCAAGCGTGAAATGGTGGTGAAGAAGTTCAAGAAGCTTGCCAAGGATCGCGTTCCGAGCCGGCTGGCGGTGTAAGCCATGAGCCTGCGTATCGTCTTCATGGGAACCCCGGAATTCTCCGTGCCGGTTCTCAACGCGCTCATTGGCCAGGGCCATGAGATCGTCGCCGTCTACAGTCAGCCGCCGCGTCCGGCAGGCCGGCGCGGGCTGGAACTGACCCCCTCGCCCGTTCATCGCAATGCCGAAGAATTCGGCATTGAAGTGCGCACGCCCAAAAGCCTTCGCAGCCCCGAGGAACAGCAGGCGTTCCGCGATCTCAATGCGGACGTTGCCATCGTGGTGGCCTATGGCCTGATCTTGCCTACCGCCATTCTCGAAGGCACGCGCCTTGGCTGCTACAACGGCCATGCCTCGCTTCTTCCGCGCTGGCGCGGCGCCGCACCGATCCAGCGGGCCATCATGGCGGGCGACAGCGAAACCGGCATGATGATCATGAAAATGGATGAGGGGCTGGATACCGGCCCGGTCGCCATGGCCGAAAAGGTCAAGATCACACCCGACACGACCGCGGGCGAGCTGCACGACCAGCTCAGCATGATCGGCGCCGACCTGATGGTGCGCGCCATGGCCGCGCTGGAACGGGACAGCCTCACCCTGACACCGCAATCGGAAGACGGTGTCACCTACGCGTCGAAGATCACCAAGGTTGAAACCCGCATCGACTGGACCATGCCGGCCATTGACATCCACAATCGTATACGTGGTCTGGCACCGTTTCCGGGCGCCTGGTGCGAGATGGAGATCGGTGACGGCCTCGAACGCGTCAAGTTGCTGCGCTCGCTGCTTGCAACCGGTGCCGGCGTGCCGGGCACGGTGCTTGATGACGATCTGCGCATTGCCTGCGGAGAAGGTGCAGTGCGTTTGCGCGCGCTGCAGCGGGCGGGCGGCAAGGCGATGGACGGGCAGGAATTCCAGCGCGGCGCCAAGATTGCACAAGGGGCGAAGCTGCCATGAGCAGCATCCCCATTCGTCGCGTACAGCCCGCGGACCGCGCGTTGATCTCCGCTATCGTCGAAGACGCTTTTGCGGGACCGGATGAGGCAAGGCTGGTCGAGCAACTCAGTAGCAACGGCGATATCGTGCTCGAACTGGTTGCGGAGTTCGATGGTGCCCTGGCGGGCCACATCCTTTTTTCAAGGCTGCGCGTTGAGAATGGAACCAGCTTTGACGCGGTTGCACTGGCGCCGCTCAGTGTCGTCTCCGGTCACCAGGGCAAAGGCGTCGGATCGGCACTGATCAGGGCCGCGCATCAGGAATTGGTGCTCATGGGCGAAACCCTTTCCATTGTCCTCGGCGATCCCGCCTATTACGGCCGCTTCGGCTATACGAATGAACGGGCATCGGGTTTTGCCAGCCAATATCAGGGCGAGTATCTCCAGGCGCTGGCTTTCGCTGATGCACCTCTGTCGGGAACGCTGGTCTATTCCAGAGCGTTCGAGGGCCTTTGATGCCGCGCTACAAACTCACCATCGAATATGACGGCACCCCCTATGCGGGTTGGCAGCGGCAGGAAAACGGCCATACCGTTCAGGCAGCCATCGAGCAGGCCATCTTCAAGTTTTGCGGCGAAACCATCTCCCTTGGCGCTGCGGGCCGCACCGATTCCGGCGTGCATGCGATTGCCCAGATTGCCCATGTGGATCTGACCAAGGACTGGAGCAGCGCCAAGGTGCGCGAGGCGCTCAACGCCCATCTGGTCGTGGCCGGTGAAACGGTCGGGATCATCAATGTCGAGCGGATGACCGAGAATTTCGATGCGCGTTTCTCCGCGACGGGCAGGCATTATCTTTACCGTATCATCAATCGCCGTCCGCCGGCACCGCTGGAAGCATTCCGCGCGTGGTGGGTGAAGAAGCCGCTCGATGCGGTGGCAATGCACGAGGCGGCACAACGGCTGGTCGGAACCCATGATTTCACGACCTTTCGCGCCACCCAGTGCCAGGCAAAAAGCCCGGTCAAATCGCTCGATCACCTCAGTGTGCTTCGCAACGGGGAAATCATCGAAATCAGGGCATCCGCGCGCTCGTTCCTGCACAACCAGATCCGCTCATTTGCGGGAACGTTGAACGAAGTGGGTTGCGGGCGCTGGACAGCCGATGATGTCAGCGATGCCCTTGCCGCCCGGGACCGCAAGGCCTGCGGTCCTGTCGCGCCGCCTTACGGGCTCTACCTCGTCGGCGTGGATTATCCGAGTGTGACCGGCTCCGGCATGGCAATGCCCAGCACACTCTGAAGAACAACCACCAGAACAATATATCCTGTGACCAGAATGGCGAAGAACGCAGTCGTATAGGCATAGGTTTTCTTCAATGCCACATGCGTCAATCGATAGGTCAAAACAAGCGCAACGGCGTTGAGGACGAGGTCGACACCCAGCGAGAGCTGCGGCCGGGTCGGCATGAAAATATGAACCAGTGTGGCGGGCACAACCAGCCAGTTCACCAATGCGGAACCCCAATTGCTGGTGATCACATAGACACTGAAACGGTTGCGCAGGCCAATTCGCGGTGCAACAAAAAGCAGCACCACCAATGGCAGGACCCACGCGGTCAAATCGACAAAGGCGATCCGGCCGATCAGGGACAACCGGGTTCCGGTTTCTGGCCGGAAGGCCACCGCATCATTGGCAAAAACAATCCAGCTCAAAATCAGGGGTGGCAGCGACACCGTGATGGCCTGGAATGATTGCCAGAAGCCGTCTTCGGAAAGGTCGAACAATTCCAGACCGTCGGCATGGCCGTTCATGATCCGCCACGAGCCCCAGAAATAACGCTGGATGTCTTCAAAATTCAGCATGGCCACTCAGGCAAAAAAGTCGGCAATGAACCGCTCGTAAATTTGTGTCAGCGTTTCCAGGTCTGCGACCGCCACGCGCTCATCCACCATGTGCATGGTCTGCCCCACGAGCCCGAATTCGACCACCGGGCAATAATCCTTGATAAAGCGCGCATCGGAGGTGCCGCCCGAGGTGGACAGCTGCGGCCGCTTGCCGGTCACGGCCTCGACCGAAGCCGTCAGCGTGCCGATAAGTTTTTCATCATGGGTGAGAAAGACGTGGCTTGGCCGGTCGCGCCAGACAAGCTCGTAATTGACCGCCGTTTTCCGGCCCGGCCGCAGCTTGCGGCGTCCGGATGCCTTGTCGAGACGGTTGTGGATTTCCGCCATCAGCGTCTCATCGGTCCATGTGTCGTTGAAACGGATATTGAACGTTGCGGTTGCCTTGGCCGGGATGACGTTGACCGCCGGATTTCCGACATCGATCGTCGTGACTTCCAGGTTGGTCGCCTGAAAGTTCTTCGTCCCCTTGTCGAAAGCGGGATAAAGCAGGCTGTCCACCAGCGTCACCAGCCCGCGAACCGGGCTGTCTGCCAGATGCGGATAGGCCGCGTGCCCCTGGACGCCATGGACGGTGATTGTTCCCGAAAGCGAACCGCGCCGGCCGATCTTGATCATGTCGCCAAGCTTGTCGGGATTGGTCGGCTCGCCGACGATGGCCGCATCCCAGGTTTCGCCCCTCGCCTTGGCCCATTCCAGCAACTTGCCGGTACCGTTGATCGACGGGCCTTCCTCATCGCCGGTGATCAGGAAGGAAATCGAGCCCTTCAACGCACCGTTCTTCGCGATATGGCGGGCAACGGCGGCGGCAAAGCAGGCGATGCCGCCCTTCATGTCCACCGCACCGCGACCGTACATCTCGCCCTTGTGGATCGCCGCCGAAAAAGGCGGGTAGGTCCAGGCCGCCGCGTCACCGACGGGAACAACGTCGGTATGACCGGCAAACATCAGATGCGGCCCGTTGCCCGAACGTCTGGCGTAGAGGTTTTCCACGTCCGGTGTCCCGTCTTCGCTGAAGGTGGGGCGCTCGACGGAAAAGCCCAGCGGCGCCAGCATGGCTTCGAGCGTGGTGAGAGCACCGCCCTCCGCTGGCGTAACCGACGGACAAGCAATGAGTTGGGCGAGGTTTTTTACGGGATCTGTCGAGGATGTCATGTGCAAAGCGATAATCCAAAAGCAGCATCCTGTCACGCACTGGATCACAATGCGTGCATCTGTTTTAATGGCTGACGATTGCGTCAAACCGGGGCCCGCCAATGCTTGAAAACGCCAGCCGCATTGTTGTCGCAGGTGCCGGTTCCATTGGCTGCTATGTCGGCGGGCAGCTTGCCGCCGCTGGAAAGGCAGTCACGTTCCTGGCGCGGCCCCGCGTGGCGGACGAAATCCGGCGCGCCGGCCTGAAGGTGGTCAATCTCGACGGCACGGAGCGGTTGCTATCGCCGGACCGACTTTCCCTCACGCAGGACCCTGCCACTGCCTTCGACAAGGCGCGGATCATTCTCGTGGCGGTCAAGAGCGGCGCGACGCAAGAGATGGCGGGGCTGATTGCCAGATACGCTCCTGCAGACAGCATTGTCGTCAGCCTGCAGAACGGCGTTGGCAACGCCGACGTTCTGCAAAAGAACCTCCCGGAGAGCATGACTGTGATTGCCGGGATGGTGCCTTTCAACGTTGTCCAATCCGATGCGGGCGCACTGCCGCTGAGCGTACGCCGCACCACGCAGGGCACGATCCTTATCGAGAACAAGGTCGAAGGCCTGGCCGAAGCCCTGTCGACGCCGGACCTTCCGGTCAGCCACCACGACAATATGCAAGGCATTCTCTGGGGCAAGCTGATGATGAACCTGAACAACGCGCTCAACGCCCTATCAAACCTGCCGCTTGCCGCACAGCTTGCAGACCGTGACTGGCGCGTCTTGCTTGCCGATCAGATGGGCGAAGGCCTCAAGGTCATGCGCGCACATGGCATTGTTGCAGCCCCGGTCCAGGGCGTATCACCCGCGATACTCCCATGGATTCTGCGATTGCCCGATTTTCTCTTCCGCCGCATCGCCCGCAGGATGCTGGCCATCGACCCGCGTGCCCGCTCATCCATGTGGGAGGATTTTTCCCGCGGTCGGACCACCGAAATCGATTACCTCCAGGGTGTCATCGTGGAACTGGCTCGGGAAAAGAATGTCCCCACGCCCCTGGCGCAAAAGGTCATTGCCTGCGTCAAACAGGCTGAGGGGCAGCCGGTCCGCTGCCACGCGGTGGCCGAGATCCGCCAGAAATTTGTCGCGTAAACGGTTCAGTCGATCGGCTTTCCCGTCTTGTCCTTCATGGTCAGAAGCGTCAGCGCGCTCACCAGCGCCGCCGCCATCACATAAAAACTCGGAGCCAGTTTCGTACCTGTCGCCTCGATCAGGAGCGTGACGATGACAGCGGCAAAACCGCCGAAAATCGTCACGGCGAAATTATAGGCCAGTGACAGCCCGGTGGAGCGCAGCCCGGCGGGAAACTGCTCGGCCAGCAGCGCCGGTGCCGGACCGGTGAATGCGGCGAGAAGCAGCCCGAGAATGCCCTGGACAATGGCCAGGGTCATCAGATCGGGCTTGGCATTGACCCAGGCAAACAGCGGATAGATCAAAACACCGATGGCAATGGCGGCGGCCAGCAACAGCCGCTTGCGCCCCACGCGGTCCGACAAGGCCCCGGCAATGGGACAACCCAGCATCAGCACCAGCCCGCCAATGGTCGTGGCAACGAATGCATCGGCGAGCGGAATGTTGAGCTGCTTGACCGCATAGGTCGTCATGTAGAACAGCAGCACATAGGTGCATACCGTCCAGAGAATGGTGACGCCAAAGCCGGATGCGATACCGCGCGGGTGATCCCGCAGGGCATCACGCAGCGGCGACTCGCTCTTCTGCGTGTGGCTGTCGGTAAAGACCGGCGTCTCGTCGACGCGGGCGCGGATGTAGAATCCGACTGGTCCGATCAGCAAACCCAGAAGGAACGGCACACGCCAGCCCCAGCTGTCGATGGCTGCCGGATCAAGCGCGTGCGTGATGATCGTGCCGCAGATACCACCGAGCACGACGGCCAGCGCCTGACTTGTCTGCTGCCAGCTGGCATAGAACCCGCGTTTTTCCGGCGGCGCGTATTCGATGAGAAAAGCTGTCGCGCCGCCGATCTCTCCACCTGCGGAAAAGCCCTGGATCAACCGCGCCAGAACAATAACCAGCGGTCCGACAATGCCTGCTTGCGCATAGGTCGGCGCAAAGCCGAGCAGTGCCGTACCGAACGCCATCATCAGGATTGTCAGGGTCAGTGCCGCCTTGCGCCCCTTCCGGTCGGCGTAGACGCCGAGAACCACAGCCCCGACCGGACGCATGAAAAAGCCGACACCATATGTGCCGACCGTGAGCAGGATCGAGGTCAGGTCATTGATCGCGGGAAAGAACAAGCGCGCGATGATCGGCGTGAAGAAGCCGTAGACGGTAAAATCAAACCATTCGAGGCCATTGCCGATGGTGGCGGCGGCAATGGCATGGCGCCGCTTGGCGTCATAATCGCGGGTCAGAAGGGAAGCCTGCACAGTCATACTGGTACCTCAGCTGAGATGGAATCGGCTTGGGTACCAGCTTCTGTCGGGAATCTCCGTCTGTCCAGATGTAAATCGCCTATTCAGTCACGCAGCAATTCATTGATCGAGGTCTTGGAGCGGGTCTTCTCGTCGACGCGCTTGACGATGACGGCGCAATAGAGGCTCGGGCCCGGTTCATTGTTCGGGAAAGGCTTGCCCGGCAAGGTGCCCGCGACAACGACCGAATAGGGCGGAACTTCGCCATAGAAAATCTCGCCGGTGGCGCGGTCGACGATCTTTGTCGATTTGCCGATGAACACGCCCATGCCGAGGACCGCGCCTTCGCGCACGATGCAGCCTTCGACCACTTCCGAGCGGGCGCCGATGAAGCAATTGTCTTCGATAATGGTCGGGCCTGCCTGCATGGGCTCGAGAACGCCGCCGATGCCGACGCCGCCGGAAAGGTGCACGTGCTTGCCGATCTGCGCGCAGGAGCCCACCGTGGCCCATGTATCCACCATTGTCCCCTCGCCGACATAGGCGCCGAGATTGACGAAGGAAGGCATCAGGATGGCACCGGGAGCAATATAGGCCGAACGGCGGACAATCGCGCTCGGCACCGTGCGGAAGCCCGCCTTGCTGAACTCGGTCGCACCCCAGCCATCAAACTTGGAGGGAACCTTGTCCCACCACGGTGCACCGCCAGGTCCGCCGTCGATGATGCCCATGTGATTGAGACGGAAGGAAAGGAGCACTGCCTTTTTGAGCCACTGATTGACGGTCCATGCACCATCCGCCTGCCGTTCGGCAACACGGGCTTCGCCACTGTCGAGAAGCAGCAATGACGTGTCAACTGCATCGCGTATTTCGCCGCGCGTTTCGGTGTTCACGGCATCGCGTTCGTCAAAGGCCTTGTTGATGGTCTTTTCAAGACTGGCCAGGTCGGGCTTGGACATTTTCAGGTCACTCCATTGCACGGGCGGTTAAGGCTGATGTAAGGCCTAGTAAGATAAGTCTGTGAGAGGGTCAATCGCAGCGCCACAATGTTGGACGACGAATAGGATTTAATGTCTGTAAGCGTCACTTGCGTCCGCAGAAGGAGAATATAATTGAATACCGATGAAAAAAACGGCTGGACGCCATTTTCCCACTCCACCGAAGCCGTACGGCGGGTAGAGACCGCTCCCGAGACCCCGCAAACACAATCGGACACCTATCGTCTTGCCTTTGCCGATCCGGAGTTCATGACACGCCGCGATCTGCGCGCAGTACGGTTGCAGCTTGAATTGCTCAAGCCGGAAATGGCACTGACCCAGCGGGGTATCCGTTCGACAGTCGTGCTTTTCGGCGGCGCGCGTATTCCCGAGCCCGGCGGTGAAGCCTGGGCCGCGAAGAACGAAGTGCAGAAGAAGAACCTTGAAGCCAATTCGCGCTATTATGCCGAGGCGCGCAAGTTCGCCCAGCTGTGCTCGACCTATTCCGCGACCACCTACAACCGCGAGTTTGTCGTTGTTACCGGCGGCGGTCCCGGCGTGATGGAAGCGGGCAATCGCGGTGCAGCCGATATCGGAGCGCCGACCATTGGTCTCAACATCGTCCTGCCGCACGAACAGGCGCCGAACGAATATGTGACGCCCGAGCTCTGCTTCAACTTTCACTATTTTGCCATCCGGAAAATGCACTTCCTGATGCGGGCAAAAGCGCTTGCGATTTTCCCCGGCGGCTTCGGCACCATGGACGAGACATTCGAGACGCTGACACTCATCCAGACAGGGCGCATGGAGCGCATCCCGGTCCTCCTCTTCGGCCGGTCATTCTGGGAAAAGGCGATCAATTTTGAATTCCTGGCCGAACAGGGTGTCATTTCGCCGTCGGACAGGGAATTGATCACCTTTGTCGATGACGCCGAAGAGGCGTGGGACGTGATCAAGACCTTCTACGAGCTGCCCTGACCCTCTGCCTCATCGCGGCTGCGGGAGCCGGGCCAGGACCCGGTACCCCGCAGCGTCGATGACTGCTTCGACCGATGTAAATCGCTTCAGGCGGGCATGCCTGCGCGGACTTGCCCCGGCTGGATCGCATTGAGGAACGACGCGAGATCGTCGGTCACGTAATCGACATGATCGGTATAGTCCGGATCGCGTTCCCATATCTCGGAGAACGTCGGTTCGAAATTGTGCGGCACGATCAGGACTGTCTTCATGCCGAGCGCCTTCGGCTCGACCAGATTGCGCGCGAGGTCCTCGAACATGGCGCTGCTCTTGGCATCAATCCCGTGCAGATCAAGAAAGCGGTCATAGGCCTGCCGCGCCGGCTTGGGCATCAGTTCGGCCGCGACAATATCGAAAATATCGTCGAACTGGTCGAGCACACCGAGTTGCCGTGCCGCCCGCTCTGCGTGGCCACGGTCACCATTGGTGAAAATGAACTTGCGCCCCGGCAGATGTTTGATCGCCATGGCCAGTGCCGGATTGGGAACCAGCCATGAATAATCGATATCATGGACCTTCTGCAGAAAGTCGTCCGGATCGATGTTGTAGCGATCCATCAGCCCTTTGAGGGTCGTCCCGTAATCCTTGTAGAACTGCTTTTGCATCTGGCGGGCATCCGCGTGGGAAAGTTGCAGGAGATCCGCGATATAGCCCGTCATCTTCACGTCGATCTGCGAAAACAGATTGGAATGATGCGGGTAAAGCGTGTTGTCCAGATCGAACACCCAGTCCGTTACATGGGCAAAATTCAGAGGATCGGGATTTTTCGTCATGCATACTCGCCATTGCAGGGACATCGGTAACGGGACAGGCAGTCTGTTGCCATAACGACTCAATAGACGAAAAAAGTCCGAACTACGACCGTTTTTACATTTTCCGCTAACAGCCGCTTCATGAATGCAGCATAGTAATCAGGTAGCAGCATTAGGGGTGAAATGTTCAGAATTCTGTACAAATGTGCGCTTGTCACACTGATCGCGATTGTCTGTTCTTTGCTGATCACCGGGAGCATCATGAGTGCTTTCGACATGCACAACAAAATGGGCTTCGTGATCGCCACGATCTGTCCGTTGACGATTACCCCGCCGATCTCGCTGATGGTGTTCCGGCAGTCCGAGCGACTGCGCGTGACCCTGCTTCAACTCAGTCAGGTTATGCTGCAGCTTGAGGAAACCAATGCCAAGCTTCTGGAGAAAGCCTCGCGCGACAGCATGACGGGCCTGCTCAACCGTGAAGCTTTTTTCACCCATGTGGACAGGGCTCGCCGGCAGATACCCGGATCCCTGCTGATCATTGACGCGGATCATTTCAAGAAAATCAACGACCAGCACGGCCATTACAATGGCGATGGAGCGCTGACCGCCATTGCCCACTGCATATCACGCAGCATCGGCGAGAACGACAGCATCGGCCGCATCGGCGGCGAAGAGTTTGCGGTTTTCCTGGCCACGGAACACGAGGATGAGGTACGCGCCATTGCCGAAATCATTCGCAAAGATGTGACGTTGATTGAATTCCGGACGCCTGAAAATGAGCGGGTTCCGCTCAGCGTCAGCATTGGCGGGGTTATCGATGTCTCGACAGGGGCGATCGCCGATCATTTCCAGACCGCCGATCGCCGGCTTTACGAGGCCAAGCGCAATGGCCGCAACTGCGTCATCGTGAAACCAGCGATGAAAACCGCAGCCTAGATTGCCGACGGGTCCAGCGGCGGGCTGTCCTTCCACCGGGCAACAAGGGTGGCCATATCGGCGGTTTCGAAGGCATCGCGCAGCGCGGCAAAGCTTGGGAGAACAAAATAGGCGCGCTGGAACTTGTCGATCTCGTAGGCGGTCCGCATGACCGTTTCCAGATCGAATGGAACGTGGTGGGCATCCGGGCTTTCGACCGCAAACTGCAATTCGCTGAACGATGACATCAGGCCGGCGCCGAAAGCCTTGAGCGGGGCGCCCTCTTCCTGCATCAGACCGAATTCAGCCGTATACCAGTAAAGCCGTGCGACCATCTGTTCACCGCCGATCTGGACCGCAGCGGCACCCTTTTCACCGTAGAGTTGCATGAAATCCGCAAACACCGGCTGGCTGAGAATGGGAACATGGCCGAAGAAGTCATGGAACATGTCCGGTTCGACGATGTAGTCCAGTTCCTTCTTGCTGCGCAGCCAGTTGGTGACCGGGAAGCGGCGGTTGGCAAGATGATCGAAGAACGGCTCGTTCGGGATAAGACCGGGGACCGCCACGATCTCCCAGCCCGTCAATTTGCGCAGCCGTTCGCTTACTTCATGAAAGTCGGGGATACGGTCGAGCAGGCCCAGCGCATCGACGCCGTCGAGGTAACTGTGATGGGCAAGCCGCGACGTGAGCTTTGTCTGACGGTCACAGAGGGTGCGCCACACCTGCTGATCTTCCGCCGAGTAGTCATATTGCTGTTCGACGGTAAAATCCGGCTGGCAGGCGTGATAGTCGCCGCGCAACCCTTGTGCCGCACATTCACGGGCATAGGCCTCAACACTGATGGTCATGAATTCCTCCTCGATTCCCATTCTGACATCCAGAATACTCCGAGAAATCAAGTGAATTTGACCTTATTGCCTCAATGAACCACTATCTGGAGAGGAAAATATAATATCCTGGAGAAAAACAAGTGACATCCCCTCGATTTGACGAATTTGAAATCAAGATGCTGCAGGTCCTGCGCGACAATGGCCGGGTGCCCATCACCGATCTGGCGCAGGCCATCGGGCTTTCGGCCACGCCCTGCGGTCGACGTTTTGACGCCCTGCAGGAAACCGGCGTCGTCAAAGGCTTTGCCGCCGTGATCGACCGCCGGTCTATCGGGCTCATGGTCGAAGTCTTCGTTCAGGTGCGGCTGACATCGCACAGCGATGAATCGCCGGAACGGTTCATCACGGAAATACAGCGCATGGACGAAGTATCATCCTGCTGGACGATGACCGGCGAGCACGATTTCCTGCTGCACGTGATGGTGCCCACCGTCGATGATCTCAACGATTTCGTCATGCATCGGCTGATGCGCCTCAAGGGTGTGCGTGATGTGCACACCCAACTCGTGCTGCAGAACATCAAGGGGCCGGGCAAAATTCCGCTCGACCATCTGAAACGATGATCAGGGAACGATCAGCGTTCCCGCACCACGTTCCGTGAAGAGTTCGAGCAGAACCGAATGCGGGGTCTTGCCATTGAGGATGACGACCCCTTCGACACCGCGATTGATCGCATCGATACAGGTTTCGACCTTGGGGATCATGCCGCCTGAAATCGTGCCATCCTTGATCAGCGCGCGGGCCTGACCGACGGACAGTTCCTTGATGAGCTTCTTGTCCTTGTCGAGAACGCCGGGGACATCCGTCAGGAACAACAGGCGCGAAGCGGCCAATGCACCGGCAATGGCGCCCGCGAAGGTGTCGGCATTGATGTTGTAGGTATGGCCGTCGCGGCCTGGCGCAACCGGAGCGATGACCGGGATCATCTCCGAGCGGGCAAGCAGGTCCAGCAGGGTGCGGTCCACTTCGACCGGTTCACCAACAAAGCCAAGGTCAACAATCTTCTCGATATTGGAATCAGGATCGACAATCGTCTTCTTGGCCTTTTCGGCGAAGACCATGTTGCCATCCTTGCCGCACAGGCCAATGGCCCACTCGCCTTCCGCATTGATCAGCGCAACGATTTCCTTGTTGATCGAACCGGCAAGAACCATCTCGACGATTTCGAGCGTCTTCGCATCGGTAACGCGCAGGCCGCCTTCGAATTTCGATTCGATGCCCATGCGCGCAAGCATCGATGCAATCTGCGGGCCGCCGCCATGCACAACGATCGGATTGATACCGGATTGCTTCAACAGGGCGATATCGCGGGCAAAGGCCTTGCCAAGCTCCACGTTGCCCATGGCATGGCCGCCATATTTCACAACAACGGTCTTGTTTTCGTATCGCTGCATATAGGGAAGAGCCGCGGATAGAAGGCTTGCCTGAATTTCTGCGGTGTGCTCAGTCTCGGACATGGGGGAAGCAAGCTCCAGCTTGAAAAGGACGGGGTCTCATAACCCTAAAGACGGTCATGGGCAAACATGATTTAGGGTGGGCGGGAACGTTTTTGCATGCGGCCCATTGACAGGACAACATATCCGCAGATTTAACTTAGGGGCAGGACTCTGGATAGTCAAAGAGTTGGAAACGCCGGTCGCATGACACCCGAAGGCATATCAGAGCTGATTTCACGGGTCGCTTTGCGGGATCGCTCGGCGTTCGATAAGCTTTATACCTCCACGAGCGCGAAACTATTCGGCGTATGCCTGCGTATCTTGGGCAATCGCTCGGAAGCAGAGGATGCACTGCAGGATATTTTCGTCAAGATCTGGAACAAGGCTGACCGGTTTGCCGTCGCGGATACAAGCCCCATCTCGTGGCTGGTGGCTATTGCGCGCAATCATTCGATTGACGTACTGCGTGCCCGCAAGCCAGCAACAGCCGAACTGGAAAAGGCGGTCGGTCTCGCGGAACCGTCCCTCAATCCCGAACAGTCTGCCATTGCATCCGGTGAAACAAAGCGCATCAACGAGTGTCTCGATCAGCTGGATTCTGACCGGGCTGCGGCCGTGCGGGGCGCCTATCTGAACGGCGAGAGCTATGATCTCCTGGCGATCCGCCATCGGGTGCCATTGAATACAATGAGAACCTGGCTGCGGCGCAGCCTGATGAAACTGAAGGAATGTCTGGAACGATGAGCACGATACCACCCGATGACACAATGCCGGAAGGCGACGATTTCGTCGCAGCCGAGTATGTGCTGGGCGTGCTGCCGGATCAGGAGCGGCAGGACGCCGCCCGCCGCATCGAAACCGATGCTTCCTTTGCGCGCCTTGTATCCGACTGGCAGAACCGGTTCGACCCATTGAACGTGCAATTTCAGCCGGTGACGGCGCCCAGCTATCTGAAGAGCCAGATCGATCAGCGGCTGTTTGGCATCGACTCGGGCCGCGTGGCGGCCGGCGCCTCCTTCTGGAACAGCCTGGCATTCTGGCGAACGGTTGCCGTTGCAGCGCTTGCACTGGTCCTGTTCAACTTCGGTAGGGAGTACGTTCTGCGCCAAACCGGACCAGCTCCTGTGCAGCTTGTTGCCTCCATGGCAAGCGACAGCGGTCCAATGCGAAGCCTTGCTGTTTTTGACGGCAAGTCGAGAAAGCTCAGGATTACGCTGGTTTCAGGCGATATTCCGCAGAACAAGTCGCTGGAACTCTGGCTGATTGCGGGAAAGGACGCTCCGGTATCGCTGGGCGTTCTCAAATCGCCCAAGGTGACGGAATTCGACGTACCCGCGCCAACTGCCGCAAAGCTGCGGGATGGAACGACCCTGGCCATTTCGGTTGAACCGGCAGGCGGCTCTCCAAGCGGAGCGCCCACCGGCGCTGTCGTCGCAGCGGGCGCTGTGAGCAGCATCTGAAATCAAGGAAGCTGGTAAGGCTCTATTATTCAAGGAGAAGCGCGATTGCAGCGCGCAGCTCATCCAGTCCGCCGCCCTTTTCCGACGATGTGGCAAGGATCGTTGGATAGGCAGCGGCGCGCTTTTTGATGGCCTGCGCCGTTTCTTCCATGAGGCGCGGCACACCGGCAGGCTTGATCTTGTCGATCTTGGTCAGAACGATCTGGTAGGACACCGCCGCACGATCCAGGAGATCGAGCACTTCCGCATCATTCTTCTTCACACCATGACGGGCATCGATAAGCAGATAGACGCGCTTCAGCGTGGTACGGCCGCGCAGGTAATCGAAGACAAGCCGCGTCCATGCATCGACCTGCTCCTTCGGTGCTTCCGCAAAACCGTAACCCGGCATGTCGACCACGGCGAGCGGCGGCAGATCGCCATTTTCACCGGAATGGCCATCCGGGACGAAATAGTTGAGTTCCTGCGTCCGCCCCGGCGTGTTGGAGGTGCGCGCCAGACCTTTCTGGCCGATGATCGCATTGATGAGCGACGACTTGCCCACATTGGAGCGCCCGGCGAAGGCGATTTCGATGGGCCCTTCGGGCGGCAGGAATTTCATGGACGGAACGCCGCGAATGAAAACCCAGCCCTGCGCAAAGAGCATCCGGCCCTTCTCGATCAGCCGGTTCGTATTGTCGTTGGTTTCGCTCACGTTGTTTTCCGTCCGTTCATGGGGTGGCCGCAGCCACCTGCATTCAATGTTATCGCCGCCTTGTCAACTGAACGGCGCCGTTCACCGGCAAATGAAAAGCCCCCGGTATGACGCGGGGGCTTTCGGCATTCGAGTGAAACCCGCCTATTCCGCGGGTTTGGGTTTCTTCTTGAAGAGCCCCGCAAGATTGTCCCACAGTTCGATCTTCGCGCCCTGCCGCTTCATGATGATGCCCTGCTGGGTGATCGACAGGAAGTTGTTCCACGCCCAGTAAATCACCAGACCGGCCGGGAAGCTGGACAGCATGAACGTGAAGATCAGCGGCATCCAGTTAAAGATCATGGCCTGCGTCGGATCGGGAGGCGTCGGGTTCATGCGCATCTGCAGGAACATCGTCACACCCATGATCAGCGGCCAGACACCGATCATCAGGAACGCCGGAACAGTCCATGGAATGAGACCGAACAGGTTGAACACCGATGTCGGATCCGGCGCGGCCAGATCCTGGATCCAGCCGAAGAACGGCGCGTGGCGCATTTCAATGGTGACGTACAGCACCTTGTAGAGCGCGAAGAAGACCGGAATCTGGATCAGGATGGGCCAGCAACCAGCGATCGGATTGATCTTCTCGGTCTTGTAGAGCTCCATCATGGCCTGCTGCTGCTTGACCTTGTCATCCGCATATTTCTCGCGGATTTCGGTCATCTTCGGCTGAACCAGCTTCATGCGCGCCATCGACGCATAGGACTTGTTGGCAAGTGGGAAGAACAGCGCCTTGAGCAGAACCGTAACAACGAGAATGGCCACGCCGAAGTTGCCGATGGCCTTGTACAGCCAGTCGATGAGATAGAACATCGGTTCGGTGATGAAGTAGAACCAGCCCCAGTCGATCAGATTCTTGAACAACGGAATATGCAGGTTGTTCATATAGCCATTGATCTTGCCAACTTCCTTGGCGCCGGCAAAAACGAGGTTCTCGATCGTTGTGGATTGACCTGGCTCAATCGTTGTCGGATCGGACAGATAGTCGCTCTGATACTGCGGACGGCCATTGTCGAAGTAGGACATGCGCGCCTTGAAAGGCTTCGTTTGCGATGGAACAAGCGCAGCGGCCCAATATTTATCGGTGATGCCGATCCAGCCGCCAGTGTCCGTTTTCTCCGGAGAAACCTCTTTTTCCTTCTCGATTGCCGCGAATTTGTATTCGACCAGCTTTCCAGCGATCACGCCGATCGGACCTTCATGCAACACATAGGTGCTGGCATGCAGAGGCTTGTAGAACCGCGTGACACGACCGTACGAGGCCAGTGAAACCGGCACGGAGGTTCCGTTCGTCACGGCATCCTTGACCGTGAACATATAATTGTCGTCGACACTGAAGGTGCGCTTGAAAACCAGGCCCCTTTCGTTGGTAAACGTCAGGGTAACCGGGGTCGACGGGCTAAGCTTGCTGTTGCCGTCCACTGTCCACACGGTCGTCGGGCCAGGAACCGTGCCCGATGTCTCATTGCCGGTGAACCCGATTTCGACAAATTGCCCGTCTGCCATTTGCGAAGGGCTTAACAGCTGAATGGTCGGTGAATTGTTGTCGACCGTTTCATGATACTGCTTGAGCTGCAGGTCATCCAGACGCGCGCCGGTCAGGCTGATGGATCCGCTGAGGCTTGGCGTATCGATCTGCACACGCGACGTCTGCCCGAGCGCGGCGGCACGGGTGATGCTGCCGGCCTGAGCGGAATCCGGCGTCTGGCCGGGAATATTGGCACCGGGTGCGGCGGGTGTGGATGCCGGCAGATTGCTTGCTGGCGTACCGGCTGGCGTCGCGGGCTGCCCGGCGGCCTTGGTCTGCGCCTGGCGCGTGGCTTCAATCTGTGCCTGCTGCCGCTCGGCCTCGATCTTGGGGCCCATATAGAACACCTGCCACAGTCCCAGAATAACGACGGACAAGGCGATGGTGATAAAGAAATTACGATTGGTTTCCATTATCGGGTCCTGTTGGGCCGGTCATGTCTTGGGGAAACGCCGGTTTGGTATTTTTTGGAAACCCGTTTCGAGAGTTCCCGGGATAAGTCCGCAAATGGCGCATCAAGCGCGTCACGGCGAGCAACGATCACATAGTCGGTTCCGGGGGCCATGTCACCTGCAACATTGACGCGTACGGCCTCTTTCAGCCGGCGCTTGATGCGATTGCGGATAACGGCATTTCCGTTCTTTTTTGTGACTGTAAAACCAACACGCGGCGGACCTTGCCGGTCTTCGCGCTCCTTGACTTCGAGCAGAAAAAAGCCGCCGCGGCGTTTTTCTCCGGCCCGAACAGCCAAAAACTCCGCTCTCTTGCGAAGGCGGAGTGGTTTTTGATCATTCATTCCTGCAATGCCAACTTCGGCCAACCGCGCAAACCTGCGCGGAACGCCTTATGCCGACAACCGCTTGCGACCGCGAGCACGACGTGCTGCGATAACCTTGCGGCCGCCTGCAGTAGCCATACGGGCGCGAAACCCGTGACGACGTGCGCGGACAAGTTTGGATGGCTGATAAGTACGCTTCATTTGTTTAACACCGCGGTGTGCGGCCCTTCTTGTGGTCTGTTCTTTGACAGGAGCATATCAGGACCGCCATTGGCGCATAACAACACGCCGCCGGGGCGGTCAACCCGGACGTGCGCGGCTTATAGAGGCATGATACCGAGAAGTCAATTGATACCGGACATTTCACGCATAGGCAAAAATCGGGAAGTGATTTATTGTACCGGCGCAACGTTTGTCCTACATCGGGTATTGATGGAGCAAATATGGCGGTAACGCAACAGGATCAGCAACCGGCAGGCGCGCGTATGCAGCACGCGGGCCGGCGCTTGCCGATCCTCAAACGCCTTTCGGGCAAGCTGTTGCGCCTCACCATCCTGTTCGGCCTGCTGGCCGAAGTGATGATTTTCGTTCCGACCATGGCCGATATGCGCATGCGCTGGCTTTCGGACCGCCTCAATACCGTTGCGGCAGCGAGTGTCGTGCTGGCGGCAAGCGACGACAAGGATATTCCGCAGAGCGTACAGAACGATGTGCTTCTTGCCACGGGCACCAAGGCGATTGCCCTGCGCGAAATGGGCGCGTCGCGATTGCTGGCGGTGTCGGACATGCCGTCCAAGGTCGACCGGCACATCGACATGACGGTCACTGACCCGTTGACCACGATCCGCGACGCATTCGATACGCTCATCAATGGTGGCAACCGCATCATCCGCGTTTACGGTCCTATCGGCGAGACGGGAAAAGTCATCGAGCTCATCACGTCCGATGCGCCCCTGCGCAACGCGATGTTGCGTTATGCCCGCAATCTGACGCTGATTTCGATGTTCATTTCGGTCATTACCGCCGGCCTGGTCTTCCTTGCCATCAGCCACCTGCTTATCCGGCCGATCCAGCGCATGAGTGCGAACATGCTGGCCTTTGCCCAGCAGCCGGATGATCCGCAGCGGGTCATCCAGCCGGATAATCGCGAGGACGAGCTTGGCATTGCCCAGCGCGAGCTGGCCGACATGCAGCAGCGCTTGCAGCGCACATTGTCCGAGCAGAAACACCTGGCCGACCTTGGCCTTGCCGTTTCCAAAATCAACCATGACATGCGCAACATTCTTGCGTCGGCCCAGCTCATGTCCGATCACCTCGCCAATGCCAGCGACCCCGCCATTCAGCGCATGGTGCCGAAACTCGTACGGACGATCGACCGAGCCATCAACTACTCCCAGACCGTGCTTGCCTATGGCGGAACACAGGAGCCGCCGCCACAGCGGCGGCGGGTGAAGCTGCACACCATCGTCAGCGACGTGGAAGAAATGCTCAATCTTGATACAAAGTCGGGGATTGAATTCAAAAACCTCGTACCGGAGAGTTTTGAGGTCGACGCAGATCCGGATCAGTTCTTCCGCGTGATTTCGAATCTCTGCCGCAATTCCGTTCAAGCCATGAGCGGCGTTACGGGTGATGACATCTCCATCGTCAAACGGCTGACAATTACGGCAGGACAAATTGGCGCCACATCGATCATCGGCATTGAGGATACCGGTCCGGGACTGCCGCCCAAGGCGCGCGAGAACCTGTTCACCGCATTCAAGGGCTCGGCCCGCTCCGGTGGCACCGGGCTCGGCCTTGCCATTGTGCACGAGCTGGTTCGTGCGCATGGCGGCACCATTGAACTGCGCGGCGGCGAAGGCGCGGGCACAAGTTTTGAAATCCGCATACCGGATCAACCCGTCTCTCTCGCCGAATGGCGCTCGCGCCGGGATTCAATATCGTGATATGACACTCGCAAATGAGTGATTATCTTCCCACCTACTGGCCCCAGATCTTCTTTGTCCTTTCCATCGTCCTCGGCGTTCCCGCCGCGGTCCATGCGGCCATGACGAAGGAGGAGGTGCGTGCGGCCATTGGCTGGGTCGGCGTCATCATCCTCTCCCCGGTGATCGGCGCGGTCATTTATGCGGTCGCCGGCATCAACCGGATCAGGCGCTCCTCCATAAGCTCGCAGCGCGCCTTCCTGCACGAAATCGGTCAGGATCACCTGATGCGTTTCGATGCGGACGAAGGGAATGTCCTTGCGCATTTCGGGCAACGCTTTGCCGCCATGAAAACGCTCGGCGACCGGGTGAGCCGCTGCCGCCTGACAACCGGCAACGACGTCGCCATGCTGCAAAGCGGAGACGATGCCTACCGTTCGATGATCGACCATATCAACGCTGCTCAGCGCAGCATTCTGCTCGAGACCTACATTTTCGACCGGGACAAGATCGGTTTTCGCGTGGCAGATGCGCTGATTGCTGCCGTTCAGCGCGGCATTGAAGTCCGTGTTCTCATCGACGCTGTCGGAGCCCGCTATTCCATACCGAGTATTGTCGGATATCTGAAAAAAGGCGGCGTGCGCACCGACGTGTTCAACGGCAACATCATCATCGGCTTGCGCCTGCCCTATGCGAACCTGCGGACCCACCGCAAGATTCTGATTGTTGACGGGACAACGGCCTTTACCGGCGGCATGAACATTCGCGCCGGTTTTTCCGAAGAAATTGCCGGCAAGGACCATGCGCGCGATACCCATTTCAGATTGACCGGCCCGATCGTCACCGACCTCTTCCATATCGCGTCGGAAGACTGGCGCTTCACCACGGGTGAACAGCTGGCTGGCGATCCCTGGCTGATCGCTTCGCCGGACACGCCGGCGGGCGATCCCGTCTTTATCCGGGCTGTCCCGGCCGGCCCGGACAAGAGCGTGGAAGCCAATCATCGCATGTTGATGGGGGCGTTTTCCGTGGCGCGAAACCATATCCGGATCATGTCGCCCTATTTCCTGCCGGATCGCGAACTGATCAGCGCTCTGGTGACCGCAGCCCGGCGGGGCGTCGAGGTCGATATCGTCGTGCCGGCGGTCAACAATCTGAAACTCGTTGATCGCGCGATGACCGCGCAATTCGACCAGATTCTCAAGAGCCATTGCCGCATCTGGCGGGCAAGCGGCAATTTCAACCATTCCAAACTTCTGGCCATTGACGGACAGTGGGCCTATGTCGGGTCGTCGAATCTTGATCCGCGGTCATTGCGCCTCAACTTCGAAGTTGACCTGGAGATCATAGACGCGGCATTTGCAGAAAAAGTGGAAGGGCTCATCGAGACGGCCATTGAAACCGCAAAGCCGGTCCTGTTGCAGAGCCTGCGCGCCCGTTCATTCTGGGTGCGGCTGCTCGACCGGATTATCTGGCTAGGCTCGCCCTATCTCTGATCTCCGCCGTTTCGTCCAGGGCTCCCTTCAGGTCGACATAGGCCTTGATCGGCAGGTGATCCGATGCCACGCGGGCAAGCGGCGTGTCATGCACCTCGATGCCGGTGACCAGACTGTGCGGATGGCCGAGCACGCGATCCAGCGCCAGAACCGGAAAACGCGAGGGGAAACTGGGCACTGCATTCTTCATCGGATCGAAGACCGGATGCAGGAAATGCAATGACGATCCCCTGCCGACACGCCATTCATTCAGATCGCCGAGCAGAAGCGTCGGGCGTGATGGATCCGCATGAACAGCATCGAGGATCGCCTCGGATTGCTGCATGCGGGAATGCCGCAGCAGGCCAAGATGCGCGGCGATGATGCGCAGAGGACCAGCTTCGAGATCAAGGTCGACCACCAGAGCGCCACGCGGCTCAAGCCCCGGCAATGTCAGCTGCTGCACCCGCCGCACGACACCTTCACGGAAAAGCAGCAGATTGCCGTGCCAGCCGTGTCCCTTGGGGTAGAGCGATGCCACACGCACGGGCACAAGATTGTTCTCGCGTTCCAGCCGGGCAAGATCGAGCAGGCCGGACCGTTCGCCGAAGCGTTTGTCCGCCTCCTGCACAGCGACGACATCTGCGCCAAGTTCGCCGATGACATGGGCAATGCGGTCAGGATCGAACTTCTTGTCGATTCCGACGCATTTATGGACATTGTAGGACGCAATGACCGTGTCGTTCCGCACGACCTTGGTCACGCCAGTCGGGCGCTTGTTGCGGTTCTTGACCGCCGCGAGGATGCTGGCTGAGACACTGGGTCTTGTGTGCCGCATTGGCTTCTTGCTGTCCATGCATAAGAGATATGTCGGGTTCGCGCGAATGGCAAGCAAATGCAGCAATCAGATCAAGCGAGCGCCTTCAAACCCGGTTGCCAACGAAATGCGCCAGCTGGGCACCCACTTCGTAATATCCTTCGCGCAGGGTGCGCAGGCCTTCTTCCCGGGGTTTTGTCACCGGCAAAGGCAGGTCGGCATCGGATATCCTGCCGGCGATGTGTTCAGCCAGGACCCGGCCGAAGACCGTACCCGGAGCGATGCCGCGTCCGTTGTAACCGCTGAAACTGATGATCTTCGGCGCGAGGGTGTGGAATCGCGGCAGGTTGTCGTTGGTCATGCCGATCTGGCCGTACCAGCCCGCCTCAAACGTCACATCCCTGATCTGCGGGAACAGTTTGCGGATCGACCGGGCAGCCCACGCCTTGTGGACGGCCATTCCCGTGCCGCGCAACGCCCCCACGCTGCCGAACACCAGACGGCCGCGCTGATCCATCCGGAACGAGCTCAGTATCTCCTTGGTGTCCCAGCCGCCCTGGCGCTCGGGCAAAACCGTGTTGCGCACGTCTTCCGGCAGCGGCGTCGTGGCAAAATTGAAATAGGGCAGATGCAGGAGTTCGGCTCGCAGTTCCGGCCAGGGTGACGTCGTGTAAGCGTTTGTTGCGACGACAACCCACTCGGCCGACACGGTTCCGGTCGGTGTGTTGACGATCCAGCGGTCGCCGGAACGGGTCGTGGATGTCACCGGGGTTCCCGTATGGACGGCAACGCCAGCGGCAATGGCAGCGGTTGCAAGACCGCGTACATAGGCCAGCGGCTGGATCGTGCCGGCGCGATTGTCCAGAAGCGAAGCGGCATAGGCGGTCGAGCCGACCTTCTCTGCGGTTTCCTCTGCGCCCAGCAGGCGGACGGCCGCGCCGCGTGCCAGCCACTGCTCAGCCCGTTGTTCCAACTGTTTGACGCCGCTCTTGCCGACGGCGCAGTGCAAGGTACCCTTGCGCTCGAGTTCGCAGGCGATCTTGTGCTTGTCGACAAGGTTGAACACGGATTGCGGTGCATTGCCGAGCAGTTCCAGCAAACGTTCGCCATGCACCTGGCCCAGAACCTGCGGCAGGTCATTGGGCATCACCCACATGCCGGCATTGACCAGACCGACATTGCGGCCTGATCCGCCATAGCCGATGTCGACGGCATCGAGAACGGCAACGCTTGAGCCTGTTTCAGCCAGATGCAGGGCGGCGGACAATCCGGTAAAACCGGCGCCGATGACGGCGACATCAACGGAAATATTGCCCGCCAGCTTCTGTGTTGCAGGCGCGGGCGGCGCGGTCTTTTCCCAGAGGCCGTGGGAGCGTTCATCATTCAGCATGGGGTCACCGTCAGGTCGGTCCGGCCTTTGCCGGCAATCTTGCACAGACTCATCGTCCATTCTGCTTATAAGCCGCGTTTTCGGCGACGAAAGTGAAATTCGTTGAAGAGGTGATGCGGCGGGCGAATGACCCACTAGGTCTGGACCCTAGGGACGTTTGCTGACCTGATCGGCGATCCATGCAAAAAAGCTCTGGGCCATCGGATTTTCCTTCTTGTGGTCCGGCACGACGAGATAATAGCTGTTCTCTGTCGTCAGCGGCTGATCGAACAACACCTGCAGGCGGCCGGATGCCAATTCGTGCTCGATGAGATAACGCGGCACCAGGGCAAAACCGAGTCCCGCCAGCGCAGCTTCGATCACCATGGAAAAATGCTCGAAGCGATGGCCCTTGTAGGGGCTGACTACCTCCGCCTGTACCGATTCAAACCAGTCGGCCCAGGCTTTCGGCCGCGTCGAAAGGTGCAGCAGCGGTGCCGAGCCGGCAAGCTCGGCCGGGGTAACGACGGGATTGGTGGCCAGCAGTTCCGGGCTGCCGACGGGAACAATCATTTCACTGCAAAGATATGTGCAGGTGGCATGAGCCCACACCGGCTGACCATAATGGATTGCCAGATCAAAGGGCTCTTCCTCGAAATCAAAGGGTTGCGAGCGCGATGCAACGCTCAAGGCCATATCCGGATAGAGCCGCAGAAAATCCGGCAGGCGCGGCATCAGCCAGCGGCTGCCGAAGGTCGGCAATGTTGCAATGCTCAGGGATGACGCCGATTGCGATGCCGCCATGGCCCGCAGCATGGTTTCCTCGGTCAGCCCAAGCAGGCGGCGCACTTCGGGCAGGAATTTCTGCCCGGCGTCGGACAGAACCACCCTTTGCCGGATGCGCTCGAAAAGCAGGACGCCGATCTGGCTTTCCAGCTCGCTCATCTGGCGGCTGACGGCACTCTGGGTGAGGTTCAGCTCCTTTGCCGCCTGCGTGAAGCTGCCATGGCGCGCCGCACACTCGAAGGTTTGCAGGATATCAATGTCAGGAATCAGACGGCGGCTCAACTTCATTCTTATCTCGCATCAACCTAGTTCAATTCATCGCAATCTTTGGCGATATCATCACTGTATAATCCAGTTTGAGCATGACAGCGATAGTTTATGCTGTTGCAGCAACAAAGCGGAACAGAACACGATGAAATCAGGCACGTTTACGTCATCCGACGTGATCAGGGCGTCCTTTTCGGCCGCCATGTCATCCATGTACCGGACAGAGGTTCCTGCCTATGGCACACTCATGTCCCTGGTTGCCGAGGTGAACAGCAAGACACTGGCAGCTTCACCGGAATTGAAAGACCAGCTGCAGGAAACCGATACGCTCGACCGCATATCGGAAGAGCGCCACGGCGCGATCCGCGTCGGCACGCCGGAAGAGCTGTCCATGCTGCGCCGCGCCTTCGCTGTTATGGGCATGTATCCCGTCGGCTATTACGATTTGAGCGAGGCAGGCGTTCCCGTCCATTCCACGGCTTTCCGTCCGGTCGATGACGCCGCGCTGAAGATCAATCCGTTTCGGGTGTTCACGTCGCTGCTGCGCCTCAACCTGATCGGCGATGCCGGCTTGCGGAAAAAGGCGCGCGCCATTCTGGATGCGCGGCGGATTTTCACCGACAAGGCCATTGCGCTCGTTGAAAAGGCAGAAGCTGAGGGCGGCCTTGGTTCTGACGACGCGGCAATATTCGTGAGCGAGATTCTCGAGACATTTCGCTGGCACGACCGGGCGAGCGTCAGCGGCACGCTTTACCAGCGCCTGCACGATGCCCACCGGCTCATTGCCGATGTCGTCTCGTTCAAGGGACCGCACATCAATCACCTGACGCCGCGCACGCTCGACATCGATGCGGTGCAGTATCTGATGCCGGAACACGGCATTTCTCCCAAGGCCGTTATTGAAGGCCCGCCCACGCGCGCCTGCCCCATCCTCTTGCGCCAGACATCGTTCAAGGCGCTGGAGGAGAATGTATCGTTTCAAAATTCCGACGGCACATGGGAAACGGGCTCGCATACCGCACGCTTTGGCGAAATCGAACAGCGCGGCATTGCACTGACACCGAAGGGGCGGGCCCTCTATGACAGGCTGCTGAATGACACCCGCAAGATCATTCGTCCGGCGGCTGATGGCTCCAACGCGAAAGCTTATATCGCCGCCCTGTCGGACACGTTCAAAGCGTTTCCCGACAATTGGGCGGACATTCGCCGCGACGGTCTCGGCTATTTCCGCTATTCGGTCGTCGAGAGCTTTGCGGGCCGCGTGACCACGCGCGAGGCTGGGGATATCGAGACCTTGATCGCACGCGGTGCCGTGCGGTTCGACCCTATCGTCTACGAGGATTTTCTCCCCGTCAGCGCAGCGGGTATTTTCCAGTCCAATCTCGGTGACGAAGCCAGCCAGAAATTTGTCGCCAGCCCCAGCCAGCGCGAATTCGAGACCGACCTCGGTACGGCGGTCCTCGACGAATTTGCCCATTATGCCGGGCTTGAACAGGCCTCCATCCAACAATGCCTACAAATACTGCGCCCTGCGGCACTTGCAAGTTGAACACTCATTTGACCTTATTGCGGCCTCTCCGGCAAAAGTCCGGCGCTCACCGCACGGTCAGATAAAAGATATGTAAAGGGAAGGCAAAATGACGATTGCTCAAGACGTAAAAACACTCCTCGCAAAGCTTGGCGTGGCCGAAGCCGCCTATACCGGTGGAACAATGGCTTCCTACAGCCCGGTCACCGGCGAGAAGATTGCCGATATTGCCATTCATTCGGCGGCCGATACAGCCAAGGCCATTGAACAGGCCGATGCGGCCTTCCGCGAATGGCGCCTTGTTCCGGCACCCAAGCGCGGTGAACTCGTTCGCCTCTTTGGTGAAGAGCTGCGGGCGCTGAAGACGGAACTCGGCCGCCTCGTCTCGATTGAAGCGGGAAAAATCCCGTCCGAAGGGCTCGGCGAAGTGCAGGAAATGATCGACATCTGCGATTTCGCGGTCGGCCTTTCCCGCCAGCTCTACGGCCTGACCATTGCAACGGAACGTCCAGGGCATCGCATGATGGAAACCTGGCATCCCCTCGGCGTTGTCGGCGTCATTTCCGCCTTCAACTTCCCGGTTGCCGTCTGGTCGTGGAATACGGCGCTTGCCCTCGTCTGCGGCAATGCCGTTGTCTGGAAGCCATCGGAAAAGACACCGCTCACCGCCCTCGCCTGCCAGGCCATCTTCGACCGCGCGGTCGCGCGCTTCGGTGACGTGCCGGCCGGCCTGACCAAGACATTGATGGGCGACCGGACCGTCGGCGAAGCCCTGGTCGATCATCCCAAGGTTGCGCTCGTCTCGGCAACCGGCTCGACCCGCATGGGCCGTGAAGTCGGCCCGCGTCTGGCCAAGCGTTTTGCCCGTTCGATCCTTGAGCTCGGCGGCAACAATGCCGGTATCGTCTGCCCGTCAGCCGATCTCGACATGGCGCTGCGCGCTATCGCCTTCGGTGCCATGGGAACGGCTGGTCAGCGCTGCACCACCCTGCGCCGCCTCTTCGTGCACGAAAGCGTCTACGACACGCTCGTCCCGCGCCTGAAGAAGGCCTATGAGAGCGTTTCCGTCGGCAGCCCGATCGAGACATCGGCCCTCGTCGGCCCGTTGATCGATAAAGCCGCCTTCGACAACATGCAGAAGGCAGTGCAGGAAGCCGTCGCCCACGGCGGCAAGGTTACCGGCGGCGCCCGCGTGGATACATCGCATCCGAATGCCTACTACGTCCGTCCTGCCCTTATCGAAATGCCGAAGCAGGCCGGTCCGGTGACGGAGGAGACCTTTGCTCCAATCCTCTACGTGATGAAATACAGCGATTTCGACAAGGCGATTGCCGATCACAACGCGGTTGGTGCCGGCCTGTCGTCGTCCATCTTCACCCTCGACCTGCAGGAAGCCGAACGCTTCCTCAGCGCGGATGGATCGGACTGCGGTATTGCCAACGTCAACATCGGCACATCCGGTGCTGAAATCGGCGGCGCTTTCGGCGGCGAAAAGGAAACGGGCGGCGGCCGCGAATCCGGCTCGGATGCCTGGAAGGCCTATATGCGCCGCGCCACAAACACCGTCAATTACTCCAAGGCATTGCCTTTGGCCCAGGGTGTTTCCTTCGACATCGACTGATCGATATCCCTGACTGCAACAATACAGCCCCCGGCCTTTCAGTCCGGGGGCTTCTTATTGTGGAGACAAGACCAAAGCTGCATCTATTCGAATGGAGTCGTCGCCAGCAGGCCGCATGTTTTATTAAAATTTTATACTTTGGATAATCCCATCCATTCATTTGCATAAATACTTCTTATGCCCATTTTATATTTGTTTACTTAAATATCACTCTGACCATCTCAAACCTGTTCAAAACGGCAAATAACTCTCCTCTTAAGTTAGACTTAAGATGACAAACAATAGAGTTATCCAAGAAAAGAATTCAAAGCAGGGAACAAACGTATGTTGACAGTATACAATTGTATCGTCAATCAGCACGATATCAGGCTTGTCTTTCTTGCCGCCGCCATCTGTATCTTTTCTTGCCTGACAGCTGTTGATCTTCTTCGCCACGCCCGCAACTCGGCACATCAGGCCGTTTGGCTGAGCGTTTCCGCGGTTTCCTGCGGCTTCGGCATCTGGGCCACGCATTTCATTGCGATGATGGCGTTTTCACCCGGCCTGCCCAACGGCTATAATGGCCTTCTCACCATACTATCCCTCGTCATAGCCGTGCTCGTCACAGGTCTTGGTGCGCATACCGCAATCACCGCCAGATGGCAGAATGCGGATCTTGCCGGCGGCGCCATTATCGGCGCCGGTATCGCCGCCATGCATTTTACCGGCATGGCTGCCTTTGAGGTTGAAGGCAGAATTGCCTGGGACCCCACTCTTGTCGCGGTGTCCATTGGTACCGGCATTGTCCTTGGCGCTTTCGCCGTCCGCCTGGCGCTGGCCAAAGCGGAGGACAAAACCCGGCATGCGGCAGCCGGCATGCTGACCCTGGCGATTTGCAGCCACCATTTCATTGCCATGGGTGCGGTCGCGATCATTCCGGATTCGTCCATCTCCGTTCCGGCAAATGCACTACCCGCCAGCCTTATTGCAATAACCGTGGCGCTGGTGAGCACCCTTATTCTCGTCGCCAGTTCGATTGCGTTCACGGTCGACGTTCATAACCGCAGAAACAGGCTCGAACTGCAGCGCATGCACAAGCTGGTCAACGCAGCAGTGGAAGGATTGGTCATCTGCGACGGAGACATCATTGTAACCGCCAATGAAAGTTTCCTGACATTGGCAACCATGGAGAGCGCCTCCCTTGAAGGCATCTCGCTGGCAACCTTCCTGCCCGATACGCGCCTGCGCTCCAAATTGCTGAGTGATCAGAATGAACTGATCGAGGCCGATCTTGTGGGCGGCGATGGCCAACTCGTCCCTGTGGAACTCATCGCCCACACGATCGACTTCAATGGCAAATGGCATCGCGCTCTTGCGGTCCGCGACCTGCGTTCGCGCAAGGAAGCGGAGGCGCACATCAGCTATCTCGCGCACCATGACGCACTCACCGGGCTGCCCAACCGCCGCAATTTCAATGCCCGTCTCGACCAGTTGATTGCAACTGCGGCAAGCGGCGAAGAAACCTATCTCGCGCTGTTCTGCCTGGACCTTGACCGGTTCAAGGAGGTCAACGACCTGTTCGGCCATGCGGCCGGCGACGATATATTGCAGCGGGTTTCAGGCGCGATCACGCGGCTGCTCGGCAAGGACGACATGCTGGCGCGCCTTGGCGGCGATGAATTCGCCGTTCTCGTCCCCGGGCTCGTCACACCGACGGCGGCCTGCCGCCTGGCTGACAGAATCCTCGAAGCACTGCAGTCGGAGAATTCGAATTCCCCGATCGGCTTCCTGATTTCAACCAGCATCGGCATTGCCATCTTTCCTGTCGACGCGACCGATCGCGAAACCTTGCTGAACCAGGCCGACACGGCCCTTTACCAGGCCAAGGCGGAAGGCCGCAACACCTATCGTTTCTTTGAAGCAAAAATGGGGGCCCAGGCCAGGGAACGGCGCCTGATAGAGCACGACCTGCGCAATGCCCTGCAGCGCAATGAGCTGCGGCTGGTCTATCAGCCGCAGATACGGATGGACACAGGCGCGATCACCGGCTTCGAAGCCCTGATGCGCTGGCACAATCCGCGCCAGGGCGATATTTCCCCTACGGTGTTTATCCCCATCGCCGAAGAGAGCGGTATCATTTTGCAGCTTGGCGAATGGGCGTTGCGGGAAGCCTGCCGAGAAGCGGCCAGCTGGGACAAGCCCCTGTCTGTTGCCGTCAATGTCTCTGCCGTGCAGCTCTACAGCCACGATTTCACCCAGCGCGTACACAGCGCCTTGCTGCATACGGGCCTGCCGGCACACCGGCTTGAGCTCGAGATCACCGAAACCGCACTTATAAAGGATACCAACCGCGCCCTGACCACGTTGCGCCAGTTGAAGACACTCGGCGTGCGTATCGCCATGGACGATTTCGGTACGGGCTATTCCTCGCTGTCGAACGTCCGCGCCTTCCCGTTTGACATGATCAAGATTGACCGCTCCTTCATCAAATCGGTCGACAAGAATGAACAGGCTGCCGCCATCGTCAAGGCGGTGCTCGGCCTTGGCCGGGGTCTGGGCATGCCGGTTCTTGCTGAAGGCATCGAAACCCCGGACGAGCTGGAGTTCCTGATGGGCGAATCATGCAGCGCCGGGCAAGGATTCTATCTGGGCATGCCGGGCCCGATGGAGGGTTTCCGGCATCTCGTCAGCGACGGAACGCAACCGGTGGACAAGAAACTCGTCGCACTCTGACATCGTTCTGGACGCGGCGCCGCACAGGGGAGCCGCGTTCCATCGATTGACGCACGGCACCTCTGGCCCACCTTTTCCCGCGACAAACCATTCAGGCGCGGGACTGCTTTATGCGCTGGAATATTGCCGCCTCATTTTAGAAACATCACGGAAACAAAACGCTACAAACCGGAAATATTGTCGCAATGTTCCCGCTCCATAAAGAGCAAGTAAAATGATTTTGTATTCTCGAATCACAGAAGAATACATTTCTTCTTCCCGCAGGTGGCCGTGAGAAATATTTCGACTTTACCAACAATACTGCTAGCCGGAATGATGCTCTCCACAAGCGCTGACAGTGTATTTGCTGCAGAGCGACCACCGTCACGCAAAGAGCTTTGCGTGAAATTCCAGGCAGAGGTTCATCAAGCAATCATCGAGCATGCCGAGGCTCCCCGGGCGGCCAAGGCAAAATCACTGCAGAAAAAGGCTATCCGCTTTTGTGCAAGCAATCGGCAGGCACAGGGCATACGGACCTTTGCAAAAGCACTGAAAGTACTCGGTGTGCAACCCGCCAATAATTGACGGTTGCATCACAACAGCCCCAACTGAGAGGAAACGGCATTATGAAAAAGTCACTCTACACAGCACTTGGTCTTGCACTTGCCCTTGCATTCTCTGCGCCTGTGCTCGCCACCAGCAGCACCACGGCATCGGCAGCACCGATGAAGAAGCATCATCATATGAAGAAGCATCATCGCCACATGAAGAAGCATCATCGCCATCATCGTCATCATGCAAAGAAGATGTAACAACAGCGGCTTGATTTGAACGACCCTTAAAATGATGCTGGTCAGCGGACGCCGTTGACTGGCATCATTTTGTTTTGACGCTTGATCATCTGCGTTCTTGACCTGCCTCGGCGGGGAGCACTACCGGTTGCGGGTCTGCCGGTTTATCGCAAGGTTCCGGTCCTGAATATCCCGTATCAACGTATCGTTCATTTCGGACAGGGATGACGGGGCGCCCTGCATCCCCGGTGGAACCGGGCTCATGCCCGATGGTTTTGTGCGGATCGTCCTCCCGCTGTTTCCGCGCTCGGCGGCAAGGGAGGCAGGGAATATCCGACCGGCCCCGCCTTGCAAAACATCGCCGATCCATTGTTGCGCACCGCCGGCTATGCGGGCGCTCAATGGGACAATCTGTGCGAGAAGAAACAATCCCGAAAAACAGACCAGCACAAAGGGTGCGATTTCCTTGATGGTTGGAACCGCCCCTTGATCCATCGACACTTTCAAGGCGATCACAACCTCTTTGATGATCAGCAGGAAGAAACTCAAAAACGCATAGAAGAAAATCGGCACGAGCATTGTCTGAATGGCAACGCTCAGCCAGCCGGAAAAGAACCGCGACACGCCCTGAAACAACAGCATCACAATGAAACCGGGGGCCAAAGCCAGGACAATCCACAATGCGAGCTTCGAGAACAGCATCAGGAAAACCGCATATCCGACAAACAAGGCTGCCGCGATCCAGACAATGCCGGAATGCAGGGAAGACAATAGCCCGTCTGCCGGCGGCGTTCCCCTGTTGCCCGGGCCGGATTTGGCTGCGGGATCGGCGTCCGGCGGCGCCTGTTTTGCCACCGGAACTGGCGTGACCACACCCGTGGCCGGCGCAGACATCCGCGCCGAAGCCAGCAGCGCTATCTGATAAAAATCATGGAGATCCCGTTCTACCGTCGTTTGCGACATGGCGCCACGCCCGACATTGACGATGTTGTTCATCATGACCGCAGAGATGGCCGTGGGAATGCCCGAGATCACACCATATGCCAAGGTTTGAATTGGTCCCCACCCCGTGGCGATCGAGAAGATGATGGCGATGCGAAACAGGCGGAAGGCGATGTCAATGACGCTGCTTTCACCCCGGCCCTGCCAAAACCGGAATCCCCAGAATACCAGGTAGAGCACCAGCAGCCCGGACAAGACAGGCGTGAGTTGACCGGCAAAAGCCCCGTATGTGGACGCCGTGAAACTTCTGCCGAGACGATCGATATTGTCCGACATCAGAGCGATGTAATTGGGTGCTTCCGGCAAGGCCATGGTTCAGGTCTCAAACCCGAACAAGGCAACCAGCGCTTCATTCACCGGCCTGAGCGGCCCGCAGTCGCGTGTCGTTGCGGCAAACGAGAACAATCCGGGGGAACAGGGGGTTTTCAACCTCTGATCGCTCCCGCAGGCGGTGCCCGTCATCAGGATGCAGAGCAGCAGGCAGATGGTGCGAAACGTCATGTCTTGTCTCCGGGGCGGCAAAAGGCAGGCAGCCATTTCTGCGGATCATCACCCAGATGACGGCGCAGGGCAGTCAGTTCCTCGATTGTATCGGCGCGGGCGGATAAAACCTTGATCAGGTCATCCATGCCGTTCAGGCGCAGGCGTGCGATGACCGATTCCTGTCCATGCTTGATCAGGAACGACCGGCTTGACGCGTCGGCTGTCCGTATCCACTGGATTTCCCGGGCCGAGAGACCAAAGCCCGTGGTGTGGCTTTGCAGATCGGCATGCGGATTGGGGAAAAAGATGTGCGTTGCACTCTGCTCCATCAGCGTATTGGCAAGCGAAGAGGACGCGATGTCCGATGCACTTTGCGTGCCGAAGCCAACAACGCCGTTGAACTTCCGGATGGTCTTCATCTTGTCCTTGATGAAGGCGGCAAAAATATCGTCATCGAGAAGCCGCCAGCCCTCGTCCAGGAAAATCAGCAGCGGGTTGCCGTCGAGCAATTCGTCCAGCCGATGGAAAATATACATCAGCGCCGCACTGCGGATGAGCGGGTCATCGAGCACCTTTGTCATGTCAAATCCCGCAACATCGGACCATGTGAAGTGATCCCTGGGGTTGTTGAACAACCAGCCAAGCTGGTCCGGGCGCAGCCATTTGTCGAAACGGGAGAGAAGATCATCGCCGCCGGCGCGCAGGCGCCCGCGCAGCAGGGAACCGAAAGCGCCCAACGAGCGCATGTCCGGACCTGAGGCAAAGATTTGCGCAATGGCCGAGCGGAGGACGCTTTCCTCCCCGGCGGGCAGCCTTGCGCCATCCGGCCGCCGCACCATGAGCGAAAACAGCTGGAACAGGAACTCGCGGTTGGGTCCCGTGTCAGGCAGGGACAGCGGATTGAAGCCCGAGGGCTCTCCGGGCTCCAGGACGGCATAATTACCTCCCAGTGCCCGGATGAAGATTTCGGCACCGCGATCCTTGTCGAAGAAAATGCAGCGCGGTTTTGGCGCGATGCGTTGCGACTGCGCCATCAGAAACGAAAGAGCCACCGTCTTGCCGGAGCCGGAGGGGCCGATCATGGTGAAATTTCCAAGATCGCGCACATGGAAATTGAAAAAATAGGCGGTTTGACTCGTCGTCTCCAGCAACGAAATGGCGCTGCCCCAATGATTGCCGTCGGATTTGCCGCTCGGGAAATTATGCAATGACAGGAACCCGGAAAAGTTCTTCGAGGAGATCATGGCCGAGCGGGCGATATAGGAGAAATTCCCGGGCAATTGCGCCCAGAAGGCCGGTTCGCAATTCAGGTCTTCGCGCAACCAGAGAATGGCCTGATCCGTCAGGGTGGCGCCGACGGCGCGGATGCAGTGATCAAGCTCTGCCTTGTCGTCGCCGAGGCACATGATGGAGAAATGGTGATTGCCGTAAATCGAACGCGCGCCCAGCAATTCATCACGGGCGCTGTTGAGCTGGCTGCCCACCACGGAACCGGCTTCATCGGCCATGGCGATCTGCCGGGAGACGCGCTCTATCTGCGCCTGCACCACAGGCTTGTCGACGATCGCGAAGCTTTGGCTGACGATGAACTCATGCGGGACCTTCAAAAGCCCGTCGAGCAGCAGCGGTCCGGTATAGGGGGGATATTCCCGGATGGAAAGCATGGCGCCCAGCCTGCTGTTATCAGGCGGGGTCGATCCGACGAACTCGATGGCATTGCGGCCGAAGTGCAGCCGTTTCATCGCCAGCGCCCCGTCAAGCGGCATGCGCGGCAACCGCATTTTGACCGGTTCCAGGCCATTCACGATCTGGACGAGGAACTCCAGCGGTTCGGAAAAATAGACCCCCGGTTGCGGCTCGCGAATACCAAGGCATCGCGCGCCGTAATCCTGCAGGACATCCCGGATGTTGAGAACGGCATCCTGCAGTTCGCGCAGATCCTGCGCTTCGCCGGAGGCCCCGCCATCATCGGACGCCTTGGCAAACAGGCGCCGCGTCGCCTTGTCGATGACGCCAACCTGCCCGCGCAGGGGACGGCGGACGATGGTGACATACATGTCATTGACGAACATGCGATGCTGCTCGAGTTGCGCCATGTATCGCCGGTTCAATTCATCGGCGAAGGGGTTGTCGAACCTGCCCGCGAGGCCCGGTTGAATGCGGCGGCGTATCATATGGCCATAGACGGCATAGCGGCTGCTGCCGAGGGATCGCAACAGGGTGTTGCGTGCTTCAAGCTTGCCGTTCAGCTGCGCCATATCGGCGGTCTCGAAACAGAAGCCGTCGAGTTTCAGAACGCTTAGCAGATAACCATCCCGGGTGCGCAACACCGTGTCATCCACATGGCGTGTATAGGGGATGTGCGCCGCAACGGAGCGCTCGCGCTGGCTCGACGAACCGAACCGCATCTCCCGGCGGACGGGACGGCTGGTCATGGACGGTCACCGGCTGCATAGCTTCTGATGCCCCAGACCGCTTTGGATTGCGGCGGTGCCTTCGACATCTTCACGCGCAGGATGGTGAAAATCTGATCGTCCAGCAGTGTCAGAAAATAACCAAGGCTGTGGATCGGCAGGACAAGCAAAAGCATGAGCAGGTTCTTCGTTGCCAGGAATGTGCATGCCGTCACGACGATGTTGAACATGGCGAACATGTAGGGAACCCCGAACAGCGTCGGCGCGCGGGTCAGGGCTTTGACCATAGGCACGAGATCTGGCGCATCATCCGGGATCATCTCAGTGCCCCAATGCGCTCTGGAAGAAGGCGACGATCTGCGTCGACCCGAACACCAGGACAATCCCCATGATCACCGACCCGGCAATGCCCCAGGTGAAGCGCCCGGTCCAGGCGAGAAACCCGCAGCTGATGACGGCCAGGATGGCGATCATTGAGGCAATTGGCCCGGTGAGAATGCCGATGAGGGTCTGCAGGACAGACTGCACCGGCTGCAGCCCCGTCTGGGCATGGGCACCCTGGACCAGAACGCAAAGCGTTATCCAGGCCGCTATCCCGCGGGTGACGATACGCCCGGCGAGCGACGGCGACAGGGCGATTTTGAAAATGAACGAATGAAAAAACACTTTGATTACTCCACGTGAAGAACAAATCCTTGCGTCCATGCGCCGATACTGCCTGCATCGGGTTTGTCCGGCGCTTTCCTGCCTTGATGGGCGGCTTTCCCAGGCACTTTGCGGTCACCGAGTGGCCGCCAGTCATAGACGTCCGAAAGCACGGCCGCGACGTAATGGACCGTCTCGGGATAAAGCGGAATGCCACCGCTTTGCTCCACGGCAAGCTCGCCGGCATTGTAGGCGGCGAGGACATAGAGCGGATTGGCATATTTGGTTTGCAGGTGTTTCAGATACCGCACGCCGCCACGGACATTGTCCTCCGGGTCGCAAATATCCACCTCGAACCGGCGTGCGGTTGCCGGCATCAATTGCATCAGGCCGATGGCACCGGCGCTGGAGACGCTATCCATACGAAAGCCGCTTTCCTGCCGGGCCACAGCGACGGCAAGCGCCACATCGGCATGCTCCTCCCTGGCGATGCGCTGGACCAGCGCCTTGCCATCTTCGGCCGAAGGCACGCGTTTGAACTGGCATACCGCCATATCCGCCGCCGGTTGCGGTGCTGTGGTTCTTTCGCCGGACGCCGTGATCTTGACCGGCGGCATGCCGGGATCGTTGGCTTCGACGGCGCGGGCTGCTTCCGGGACAGTCAGGCCAAGCAGGCAAAGACCGATCAGAATCCGCATCAGCCGATGAGCTGTGCGGGCAAAACGGCCTGTGTCGACGGCAGCAGGACTGCTGGACCTGTTTGCCACAAAGCTCATGGGGCACCGCGCGCGCGACGGCCGGAGGCGTTCCACAACATGTTTCCCTGTACGGCAGCGGGGCGCCCGGTCTGCCTGACATAGGGAACGTAAAAAATCTCGGACACGGCGCCGGGCCGCCCCTCTTTACGGCCCAGTTGCACGACAATCGGCAGCGTTGCATGCAGATGATCGATGATTTCCGCTTTTGAAAGACCGCCACTCCCGCCAAAGCCGCTTTGCATGACCAGCATTGCCAAGCGTTCATAGGCCGCACGCGGAGAATTTGCGTGAACCGTGGAAAGCGAACCGGGATGCCCCGTGTTGATGGCCTGCAGGAAATCCAGCGCCTCGCTGCCGCGCACTTCCCCGAGGAGCAGGCGGTCGGGGCGCAAGCGCAGCGACGCTTCCACCAGACGCCGCATGTCCACCTGTGCGATGTTCTGATTGCCCCGTGATGCGATCAGCCGGACATGGTTGCCATGCGGCGGCATGAGTTCGGGCGTATCCTCGATTGTGATGATCCGCTCGTGCCCCGGTATTTCCCGCATCAAGGCGTTGAGAAACGTCGTCTTTCCCGTTCCCGTCCCGCCTGAAATGATCATGGAGATACGGTGACGCAGCGCCAAATGGAGGAATTGCGCGATATCGCCCGCATCGAGGTGGCCGCACAGGGCCTGTTCCTCGTCGGTCAAGACATCGGCCCCGCCGGTCACCCGCGCGCGGAGAAGCGCACCGGCCTCGGCATAGTCGGAGAGTGACAGATCACGAACGATCTTCCGCCGGATGGCAATGGCGCCTCCGTCCGGTGCCGCGGGCGGCAGCACCACCTGAACGCGCGAACCATCCGGCAGGGATGCGGAAAGCAGCGGTTCTTCTTCGTTGACAAACTGATGACTGGCGGCGGCGACCCGCTCCGCCATGAAGCAGATCCGCTCGCGGGTCAGCTCCGGCAGGTTGAGCGCAACCATACCCGCCTGCAGCACGCCTGAACCATATTCGACGAAAACCCTGTGCGGTTCATTGATGCAGATCTCGATGACATCCTGCCTTTCCAGCAGCGATTGCAGTGGTGCAAAGGCCAGCGAGATCAGATCGTCGTTGCGGGAGACCATGCCCATCAGGAAGCCTCGCGCCACACAAAACCCCGGAAAGCGGGTGTGTGCGGGTTTCTATTGTCCATAGCCGTCGCGCCCCCTTTTGAGCTCCTGCAGCTTTTCGCGCACCGGATCCGTGTAGAGATCGGAAAAATCGAGATCGCGGCGGACAAAGATGGCTACCGGCGTTCCCTGATTGATGGTGATCGTGGGTGGAATGTTCAGTGACCCCTTCAAGGCCTCCCCTGCGACCTGAGCAAAGGTTTGCGCCGCAACCGCTGCGCCCTTTGCCGCCATGTTCGCGCCGATATCGATATTGGGACGGGTCGTGACGGTCCGGACTTCATTGGTCTTCGGATCAACATAGGTTGTCGTCACCGGGCCTGAATTCAGGCTGGACGACGTGTCCGTGGAAGCCAATATTTGACCGCCGGCGGAAATCGCGCTGAGCAGGATCGCGGAACCGTATCGCTCAAAAACATGCCTGTTCACATGACCGCTCATTCCGGAGCGGCCAAGCTCATCCGTTCCGATGGAACCGAGATTGATGGACACGCCGTCCGACCGCAACAGCCGGGTCCAGACGATGAAAGCCCTTGTCTGCCCCTGCGCCAGTCCGGCGTTGTATTCGCCGATCAGCCGCGTGCCTGATGGCACGAGAATCCGCCTTCCGTCGAACGACCAGACATCATCCGTGGTTATGGCCCGCACCATTCCCGGCAGGTCGGTTTGGACTGACGTTTCGAGGACACCCCGCACAATAGTGCCCTGCGGCACCAGTGCGTCGATGCGCGGGTTCTTTTCAGCCTTGGCCGTTTCGGCGGATTTTCCGGACAGGGAGGCGAGAAACTGATCGTTCGGATTGGTGGCCTGAAACGTATCCGGGCTTTTCGGTTTCTCGTCGGCACCCCTCTCGTTGTGGGCCGGCTCACCCGCGGTGCCCAGTTCCGAAACGATCATCGGCGAACGGTAGCGGTCCTGTTGCTTCGCATGATAGGCCGCCTCCTCCGCCTCGGCACGGCGGCGTGCTTCTTCCTCGGCGCTGCGCCGCTGACTTTCCGAATCGTCAGTGTTGCCCGCCCTTCTTTCGATCACCGCCGCGGCTTGCGGCAGGAGCGGTGCTGCGTTCCGTTCGGGCGGCGGCGTGAGATTGAGCTGGCCCGCACGGGATGGCAGGAAAGCTTCGTCGGACACCGCGCGCTCGCCTTGCGGCGGCCGCGGGTGGCCCAACAGCGGCAAGGCAAAAAGCCCGGTTGCCCCTGCCGCAAGACATAGGCCAACGATGCCGGCCCGCAATGTGCGCTTTGGTTCCAGCAGGCGGGAACCTGTCCCTGCCTCGATATCCAGACTGCGATGGTAGTCGAGATCGGGCATCGCTTATCTCCAGCGCCGCTTGGAGGCGGGGGCATCGGCGATGACGGCCGGCGCGGCGACAATCGATGGCGCTGTTTTCCTGTTCAGATTGAACAGGCAGGTCGCATAATCGCCGTGCCGCAGCATCCACTGCTTCGCAATCTTGTCGACAACGATATAGTCTCCCTCACGCCGGTAATTGGCGAGGATCTCGCGCTTGCCTCCTTCAACACTGAAGATCGCCGGAACATCGCCCTGAAACCGGAACCATGTCTTGACGCCGTCATCAAAAGCCTCGGCCGGTTTAAGCGCACGGTCCCCGCGAAAATGATAATCCATATTGGCATCTTCATGGCGGAACCCAGCGCGGTTTGGTTCCGATACCAGCCGTTGCGCCTGGGCCAGAAGCTTGGCGTCCATCTCCACGTCGGGATAACGGAACTTGATCATGTAGGTCTGATCAGACTGCGAATCCGGATGTGCACGCAGGACAAAGGTGTAGACATGCTTGTCGCTGACGATGTTCATGTTCGTCGCGGCTTTCGGCTCCACCGGCTTGAGAAAAATGATATTGCCCTTCTTGTTAGGCTCGATTTTCCAGGAAATGCTGTCGCCAACGGCAACCGTTTCGATTTTTTCCGTGTCGCCCAAAACGATCATCGTCGACACACCGTAGGTTGCATCGACCGCAACGACGTTGCTGGGGTTGTAACTCACCGTCCTGACACGGGCATCCGCGGTGCCACGCCGCGGCGCTACTTCCGCCTGCGCCGCATGGATGACCGCCGCTATCGTTATTGCGACGCCAACCGGCAATACCATGCAGGCGCGGGCACGTGTCCTCATGGCTGGTACCGGTCACCGGGAGTGCCTTGGCCGGACAGGCTTTCCTGATCGCGGCGATAGTCGACGACCTGAAAACCAAGCGGATTTTCGAACCGCCATTCATTGGGCATGGGCGCTTTGGAATACTGGAAATGCAGGAGAGAAACCCAGTGTTCCTCTGCGCCGGACTCGCGGCCTGTCCGCTGTGTGGAAAACCGGACCACGGCCGTAAGCCTGTTGGGAAGTTGTATGGATTTGATCTTCAGTTCCACCCGGGTCTCGCGGCCGAAGCGCGTCACCGGATTGTCCGCATTGGATGGACTGTAGAGCGCAAAGAGATCCCGCGCGGCATCACGTGTCGACAGCAGCTGGGCAAGATCAAAATTGTCTTTCACCGTTGCCGGATCATAGGTCTCGCGTGCTTTCAGGTAACGAACCACATACATGCGCGCGATCGCTTCGTTCTGCGTCAGATCACCGTCGGCAAGTGGTTGTTTTATCTCCATAAATCCGGTTGTCTTGTCGACTTCGATGACATAGGGCTCGAAGCTCTTGAGCGGAAGCAGCAAGGCGAGACAGGTCAACGTCAGGCAGGCCAGGGCAAAGCTGATGACAGCCACCAGCCACGCGGTCAGCCGGGACCGCTTCACGGTGCGGATGACATCGTTTTCCCAGCGGATGGCTTCGCTGAAATAGCGCCTGTCCGGCCCGGGTGCCAATCCTGCCTCGATTATGTTTTCATTGGATCCAGACGCATTCATCACTGCTGGCGAAACCTTGAAATCGGTAAAACTGAAAATTCTGAAATGAAAACTTTGTAATATGACCGCGCGCCCTGCCTCGATTGCGCAGCGCCCGAAGAACCGTTCAAGTTGTAAATATCATGCGAACGCGGAACACAATTCGACTTTGGTCTGATGCCTTTCGCCCAGGCAGGAGAAAATGAGGTTTGCCGCTTCCTGCGGTAGGCAGCTGGCCGACTTTCCTAGCGGGTTTCAACGGCTCCGGGGGCGGAGACCGGAACCGCGCTGGCCCGTTGTCCGAGCCAGATGCTGCCAATGACGAGAACGAGACCCCCGATCTGCGGTGAGGTCAATGTCTGATTGAGGAACATCCATCCGAGCAGCACGGCGGTCAACGGGCTGAGGAACAGGAGCAAGGACACCACCGCGGATTGCATACGCGCAATCCCCCGGAACCACAGGACATAGGTCAGGGCAGCGCCGATCAGCCCAAGCCACCCCAGGCCAAGCAGATTGGCCGCACTCGGGAACGGCATGGGCGGCTCGAAAAGCAGCGCCATCGGAACGAGAAGCAGCCCTCCGGCCGTCAATTGCCAGGCCGTGAAGGTGAGCAGCGACACCGGCGGTTGCCACTTGCGGGTCAATACATTGCCGAGGGCCATGGAGACCGCTCCGGCAAGGCCCGCTGCGACACCAACTCCGTCGAGCGCCGCATTGGGGGCCAGCACCAGCAGCGCGACACCGGCGATCCCGACAAGGGCGGCATAGATCGATACCGGGCGGGCCGGACTGGCGAGAACGAACGAGGCGAGAAAAACCACGATCAATGGCTGGACCGCCAGCACCGTCGCAGCAACGCCGCCCGGAAGCCGGTAGGCGGCGATGAACAGCATGCTCAGGAAGATAGCGATATTGAGGGCGCCGAGAACAAAACTGCGCAGCCACCAGATGCCGGCCGGAAGCTGCCGAACGATCAGGAGCAGCAGCAGTCCTGCCGGCAAGGCGCGCAGCATGGCGACCGTCATCGGAGAAAAGCCCGGCAGGAACGCGGTGGTGACGATATAGGTACTGCCCCAGATGATGGGGGCAATTGCCGTCAGCAGAAGGTCGGAACCGCGCGCGCTCATGATAGTTCCAGAACCTCGGCCAGGGGACGGCGGGGCTTCTGCGGCCAGTTTCCGGGCGCGGTGCGACCAACGGTGACGAGCATCACCGGCACTTCATTCGGCCCAAGGCCGAACGCGCGCGCAACGCCTTCGGCATTGAATCCGACCATCGGGCCGGAGACGAGGCCCAGTGCTTCGGCGGCAAAAATCAGAGTTGCGGCACCAAGGCTCGCCGAGCGCACGGCTTCATCGCGCGCTGTCTGAGGATCGGCATATTGTGTGCGGGCCCCTTCCTGCCATACCGCGGCCATGTCGGCCGGCATGAAACCAGCCTCGATGAAGGGACGCAACCGTTCGGGAAGGGCTGCGTGGTCGGGAAGTTGCCCGCAGACAATGAACGTAACGGCGGCATCGCGCACCTTGGTTTGACCGTGGGCCAGATGCTGCAATCGGACCTTGGACTCCGGTGCGCGCACTGCAATGAAGCGCCAGTTCTGCAGGTTGTAAGCGGTCGGGGCACGCGTTGCCAGACGCGTCAGCTCCCTGATTTCCGCATCCGACAGCGTGTGCGAGGCATCGAAACGATTGGCTGAAACACGCTGTTCGATCAGAGCGATTGTAGGGTTGGTCATCACGTCGTTCCAAACTTGGTATGTGGCTTTGACATCAAATATATAATTCACCTGATGATGATAATATGCGATATATGAAAGTGATAATTCACTATTGGAAAACTATGACATGGATCATCTCACGGCCCTGCGGGTCTTTCGCCAGGTAGCGGAACGCAACAGCTTTGCCGAAGCCGGGCGCCGTCTCGGCCTGTCGCCGCCTGCCATCAGCAAGAACATTGCCGAGCTGGAGGCGCATCTGGGCGTTCGGCTCATCAACCGGACGACGCGGCGCATGGCGCTGACCGAAGAAGGCCGGATTTATCTGGAGCATGTGATACGCGGGCTCAATGCACTGACCGAGGCGGACGAAGCCCTGTGTCCGATCAAGGCGGAAGCAAGCGGCACATTGCGGGTCAGCGCACCGATGACGGTGACGTTGACACGGCTTTCGGCCGCAATTCCCGGTTTCCTGTCGCGCTATCCCGGCCTGCACCTCGATCTGCATCTCGACGACAGGCGGGTCGACATCGTCCGGGAAGGATTTGACCTTGCCATTCGCGGCAGCGACAATCTGGAGGATTCCAGCCTGATCGCGCGAAAACTCGCCGTCATGCCCCATGTCCTCTGTGCGGCGCCCTCCTATTTCGAGGCGCACGGCAAACCTGAAGAACCGTCGGATTTGAAGGCGCACACCTGTGTCCGGTTCAGCCTTTCCGGCCATGCCGACCTTTGGGAGTTCCGCAAGTTCGGCCGCACGGAGAGTATCATTGTCAACAGCCGATACTCGGTCACCTCAAGCCTTGCTGTGCGTGACGCGCTGCGGGCGGGCTTCGGCGTGAGTTTGATGCCCTATCCCTATGTCGCAGACGACCTGAAGGAGGGCCGGCTTCAATCGGCGCTGGATGACTGGAGCACGGTGGAAACCACGCTCTATGCCATCTATCCGTCCCGGCAGCACGTCGCGCCAAAAATCCGCGCCTTTCTCGATTTCCTCATCGACGCATTCAGCCGGGAATAAATGAACGCGGCTACAGCCGCTGTGACCGGCCAATGCGTCGGTTTGTCTGGGAATGGTGACCTGTCCGATGCACGGCGTGCGGCTGGCACAATCATTTCTTTCGGGAAGGTGCGAAATTCGCCATTGAAGCCTTGCCCCGCATCGGTTAGAACCGCTTCGCGCATGCGAGCTATCGCAGCCTCATGCACCCGTAGCTCAGCTGGATAGAGCGCTGCCCTCCGAAGGCAGAGGTCACAGGTTCGAATCCTGTCGGGTGCGCCATTCTCGAACAAAAGAGAGAACTACTGGCGGAGTTGCCCCAACGTAGGGAAGCAGCTTTTGCAAGGATAGATTTCGATCCGCTGATCCTGATCTCCTTCTTTGTAACCCTTACCTCCTGCATGAGTATTCGAACATAAGCTTGGCGGAATTCCGCAGAGCCGTTCTCCAATTGGGCTCGCAGCAATTTGGCAAATTGTTCGATTCGCTCCGGCGTGATTTCAGCCTGGTTCGATGAAAGCCGCTCTTGAAGTTCTTTGATTTCGATGGACAGGTCATCGCGCTGAAGTTCTAGACCCAGCAAACGAACTTTGAGATTCGGGTCCTCGGCCTCCATCAGCCCGTTTTCCACCAATGCCAGTAGTCGCGTTAAGGCCGCTTGGACATCGCGGTGCGACTGGCGCAGCTTTTCGATCTGATGCTTGTTGCGGTCGGCGCGCTGGGTTGCAGATTGGAGATAGCTCTTGAGCAGAAGCTGAAGACGCACGCCCTTTTCCGTAACGACAAAGGGGCGATTGATCAGGATCCCTTATCCCTTTCATTGACAGGGCTCGGTGCTCTTGCGGTCAATCTCGCATGCACTTTCCTCCTTGTGAGATTTCGGCATCATCCGGGAAGCCTGACAAGGCCGGCATTCTTGTCAGCACGAAATGATGCCTTTGCCAATATTACAATCATCCCGGCACACTCTTGTCATGACCCCTTTTTGGCATTGCCAACTCAACAATGGTCTTCATGAGGAGCGTTTTGTGGGCTTCGCTAAAAGAACTGCGATGAAGCAATATATCGGTTTTGATTTGGTCTCCATTGAGTGCCGCGCTCGTGCGCTGGTCGATCGCTGCCGCAGCTGTTGCCACGGCATCGTATGTTTCAGTGTCGACGGTGTCGGAGACAGAAGTGACAAGCGTAACCATTTGGCCATGCTGGCGAATGATCATACCGGGTAGCACGGCCTTCAAAGGCCGGGACAGCTGCATGAGGGCCGAAGTGTGAATGGCTGTATAGGAAGGCAGTGGGGTGGTCATGACCTGCTCGTCGAGTGACACACTATTAACAAGCACGTCAACATGACCGATTGCCTGGCACACACAGTCCAGATCCTCGACTAGTCGAGTTTCGCCTTCGGTGGACACAATACCTGTCCCGTCTGTGGGAACGCCAAATGGAACATCAAGCCAATATGCCCGACCACCCAACGCCTCGAAAGCGGCGACCAATGCTGGCCTGATTTTCTCATCGACCCCAACCATGAGGATCGTTCGTGGTTCTGGATTTGTCATGTCAAAGTCAACTCCGATACGAGCAACAACAAGCTGCGTTACCGGCGATGCTTTCGATTAACTTGAGAGGCCGGAATGGCCGTTACATCCCGCATATCCCGTTGATCGTCACGGGAAACAGCTTCCAAATTGGAAGCAACTGTATCCACGTGGAGAAATACTTGTCTAAGTAATTGAATTATATATATAAATGTTACACCACAACCGAACGGATTTGCTCAAGTAGTCGAGTTATGAAGGCTAAAATGCAGAAGCCTCAACGATGAGATCAGAACTTATTGTGAAAGCTCGTTTTCAGAACTGCCTTTACCAAACAGCTGAACAAATTTAGCGCAGCTGCCTGTGCAATGTAAAAAGGTATGAATTGAGCAATTCCACCGCGCGATCTGTCAGAGAAGCATATTGACGGCGCCCGTCATCAGGATCATTCCACTTTTCAATCAATCCCGATTCTTCCATCTCATCCAACCTGCGTGAGGCGGTAGACGCTGCAACTCCCGACACAATGTAAAGACTTGAGATCGACACGTTGCGTCCCAACAGACGATTCTCCATAAGGTCGAGAAGCATGTACCAAGCAGGATCTGCAAACAATTTATCGGTAAAATAACGAGTACGAATGTCACGTGTTTGGAGAAGCTCGAGCAACCGCTCCGGAGATGGACTATCATCATCACTTGCTTTGCTGCTGCTTATCTCTGCCGGGGTAACTGCAGATTGCATCTTTTCCGGAAACGACATCAGCATCTCAGCCAGTCGCCTGGCCTCCTCGCTGATACGCTCCAGATGCACTCTTCCTTCTTGCCAGGCGTTTGCAGCGGTCCGGTGCTCCTTGGCTCGCTGCGCGCAACGCTCAACTGCTGCAAGTAATTGTTCCCTGCGCACAGGTTTATGGAGAAAATCCACTGCCTCCAGTCGCAGCGCTGCAACCGTGTTATCGATGGTGGCGTGACCAGTCACGAAGATAACCTGAAGCCATTTCCGGTCTTCATAGCGCTCACGTATTGTTTTGAGCAGTTCAATTCCATTCATACCGGGCATGCGGATATCGCTGACAATGACGTCGATATCAGGCGTCGTCGCCAGAAAGCGGAGCGCATCAGAGGACGTATTGGCACGAATGCAATCGTACCCGCTATCGGTCAGTGCCGTGCCCAGCACACCAAGCAAAGCGATTTCATCGTCCACGAGCAGCACTCTCGATTTCGATGCAACAGTGATGGGAACGCTCATGTGCTTTGCCTTCTAATTCATAGACAACTGTTCATCGGATTCTGCACTTTCATATTCTCGCATCAGAATGCGGAACTCTGCGCCACTGCCTGTGTTGCGAGCTTCTATGCTGCCGCCGAGATCACGTGCCATTCCATAGCTGAGTGACAATCCCAATCCCGTACCACTGCCGATCGGTTTCGTCGTAAAGAACGGTTCGAACAGGCGGTCCAGATTTGCTGGTGCGATTCCGGGACCTGAATCCGTAATGCTTATCTCGATCATGTGCGGATGTTTGCCATCAGCAATACTGACCTCGATCCATTCATTGGATTCAGATACCGCGTTCACGAGGCTTGGCTTTTCAAGGATCGCATCACGGGCATTCAAGAGGATATTCAGCAGGATTTGTTCCAAGAGCGTCAGATCACCCAGTATTTGAAACTGACCAAGCTTATAGTTCTTTATTATTTTAATTCCCGAATTCTCTATCTGCGTTTGCGCCAGCGACAGAGCTCCGTCTATGGCACGAGCCGGATCAAGCGGGTGCGCACGTCCGTCAGTACGGTGACCATATATCCGCATGTGACCCACAATCGCGGCAGTTCGTTCAATCTGTTCACTGACCAACTGGAGATTGGTATCAACGAAATCCGGCTCTGCGTTACCCCTTTTGATCCTTTCGCGGAGATTGTCGAGCGCCATGGTGATTGTTGCCAATGGCTGATTGATTTCGTGAGCAATGCCTGTTGCCATCTCACCGAGCGTAATCATTTTGCCGGACTGGTAGATCGCAAGCTCGGCCGCACGCCGCTCGGTGATGTCGAAGCCGATCGCCACCAGGTTCTTAATTGATCCGTCATTGGTGCGAATGGGCGTTACCGTCCACGAGAGTTCACGCTTCTGACCACTGCGCGAAACAACATTGCGGTTTGTTTGATAGGGCAACCGGTCGATGATGGACTGCAATTCATAGCCAAGCGCATATTCAAGAGGATTGGTACCGGCGTCCGCCGCTGCAGGTTGAACTTTCTCGAGCTGGAAGATTTCTCGAAAAGCCGAATTGGCCACAACGAATCGACCCTGAGCATCTGTAACAGCCACCAGTGCACCACCGGTATTCAGGATCGATTCCAGAAACTCCCGCTCCTGGCGCTCCCGCGCAATATCGAGCGTGCTTGACATCAGTGAAGCGCGATTTTTGATGTATTTTCCCAAGATAATGCCAAGTGCAACGAGCGCTGCAAACAATGCGAGTAGAGCAGTGACAATAATGCCCGATGCCGTTAGCCAGGCCCGATAAATGGGCCCAGTTGGAACCCCGACATAGGCGAGAAGCGGGGCAGCGGATGATTTGCTATAGGCGAATATCCGCTCGATACCCGTTCTTGCGGAAGGGCGAACAACGATCCCTCCACCGTTTCTGATGACGGTTTGGGCCAACACACTAAGGTTCCTTCCGATCACCTCTGTAACGTTGGAAGCACGAACAATGCCATCCTGTCCGACAAGGCCGACAACGCGTCCGCTTTCCTCCTGAAGTGTATTGTAAAATCCATAAAGAAATGGCCCATCAACAACGATCAGAATGAAGCCATTAAAGCTCCCGTCCTCGGAAGGAATTTTGCGGGCATAGTTCATTGTCCAGCCGCTCCAGTCCTTTCTTCCTCCAAATTCTGTCTGATAGGGTGGGCTGACATATCTAGCCAGTCCCGGTTCCGTGCTCAGTATCTTAAATGAGGTGTCCGCGGACATATCCAGGCCAACTGGATAGGTCAGAACGTTGCTCGCCACAACGTGCCCAACCTTATCTACGATGGCGATGGCGGTCGCGGCCGGTTCGGCTTTCGCACGACGAGTCAACACTTCAGACAACATGTCCCGTGAAACGATCGGATTGGTACTGTCTTCCACTACGGCACGGCTGAGTGCATCCAGTGAGACAAATATTTGAGTGGTGTGCTCCGCTAATGCTCTCGCCAGATTCATTGCGTCCTGGCTCGCCGCGTTCATCCTGCTATGATAATCCTGCCAGATCATCGTGGCTGCGCCGATAAAGGCGATCGAAATGACAAAAATTACAGCCGCCCAATAAGAGGCAATCGTCCGCCGGTCCATTCTTCTATGAGCACTCATTTTTTCAACGCACGCATAGGCGATCGGCCTTTCCAGATTATGCCCCGCTATCAATAGCAACTTTCAGCGGCTCGGGGTATGTCGCACAATCTTCCCATCCGTTGACTTCACTTATATTAGTGTATCTACGGATGCTATTCACAAGGCACTAGGAACTGCACGGTTTCCAATAGTGCGCTACTTTTCGCAATCAAAACTGCATCACATTTGCTGATTTCCTCAGAAGGAGCGCCTGTTCGGTGGGCTTGGCTAGATGAATGGAAATCATCGCAATTCAGCAGAGGGTAACATTGCCTTAGCCAGTATTCCGGCCGAATGCTTTTCTAGCATTCGGCCGGAACAATGTGCACCATTTCTACCCGGTAATCGGAAGTCAAACCGGGCAGGTGCTGCGTCCGGAAGTCGTTAAGAACTGGCTTCCGGTTTTCGTTACCAGGTGATCTTGAGACCGCCCGAGACCGTGCCTGCCACATTGGTGCTGCCACCAAACTCGACCGATGCCCGGCCGAACAGGCCGACATTCTTGGATAGTTTGGCAACGGCGCCGACGCCAACATCGTAGCGTGTGCCGCGCATGTCATTGCCAATGGCATTGTCGGACGCAATGAGACCGTTCCTGCCCTTGAACTCATGCTTGACATTGGCATCGACATAAGTCGTGACCGACTTGACGAACTTCTTGTTCTTCTTCGGCTGTGCAGCAACAACCTTGGTCTTCACCTTGCCATTGGCTTTGGCCTTGGCCTTGCCCTTTGTCGGCTTTTCCGGAACTGGCATCAGGGAGACCTGTTCGTCCTGATCATCACCAAAGAAGAAGGTCTTTTCCAAGCGAATGCCGAGACGTCCGCGCAGACTTTCGGCTTCCTGACCACGAACAGCAACGCCGGTGCTGTCGGTGAAATTGTCCGCGGTCACTTTCGACCAGGTCAGCTGTGCCTGCGGCTGCAGAACAACATTGTTGCCCAGATCAAAGCCATACCCGGTTTCGATCGATGCCGAGGTGGCCCGGCCCTTATACGAGTGACCGATGTCAAAGCCGGAGACGGACTTTGCTGAAACACCCAAATCAAGCCAATCCTGCTTGACGACCGCATCGACATAGGCGCCGGTGCCCGGCTTGGTCGCGGTCGGGGCATTCTGCTGCCACGTCGCATAGGCCCCAACGCCCTTGCTGGAGATCGAGCCACTTGCCGTACGACCACGAACATCAAAGTTCGAATGGGCATATTCACCGAACACACCAACGGTCAACTTGTCACCAGGGATGAACACACCGCCAAGCGAATAGTCGCCGCCAACCTGCACGCCGCCTGTGGTCATATCAAAGCCGTGGCCATTGTAGCCGGTGATGCTCTTCGGCGAATAGGAGCCGGTCTTGCCGATGCCGCGGGTCCAGGCATGGAAGCCATCTTCCATTTCCTCCGATCGCAGTTCACCAACACGCTCGTGGAAAGTGTCAAGCGTGGTCAGGACATGCTCCTGTGCTCCGGCAAGTGCCGTGTTGTAGCCCGGAACCGTATCGACGACATGGCCACCAGGATTGCCGGGGTCGGTTGGATCACCCTCACGCGACTGCAGATACCAGTTCTGGCCGTCGGCCTTGTAGGCACCGTAGTCGTAAATGCCTGCGACGACGGCATGCGCCAGCTTGAATTCTGCATTGCTTTCGCCGCCGATCTCCACAATCTTGATGCCGTCGGTCGGATTGGTACCTGTCAATCCTCCTGTGCCGCCCACATTGTTAATGGCGATCTTTCCGGTGCCGGATGTGTCGCCTGCGATCACAACCTTATCGGTCTGCGCATTCGAACCACCCTCGTTGAGAACCGTGTTGAGAACAAATGTGCCGCCGCTACCGATGTAGTTGCCGCCAACAGTCAGCTGGTTGCCGATGCCGGAGCCGGCAACAATGACGGTACCGCCATTGTCGAGATCGCCGAGGATACGGAAGTTGGCTTCGCCCTTGGGTCCACCGATCAAACCGATAGCATCGCCGACCGCAATCACGCCATCATTGATCACATTGCCTGCAACGCTACCATAACCGCCGAGCGCGCCACCGGCTGATACATTCACCTGCGTGCTACCGGAAAGCGCAGCATCCATGCTTGTCGCCGTGCCGACGACAAGCGCGCCGCCCTTCACTGCCGTATCGCCGGTATAGGTGTTATTGGCCGTAAGGATCAGTGTGCCGTAATCGGTCTTCACCAGACCTCCGGAACCGGTCAGTTCCGATTTGATCGTCGCGGTCATATCCGCACCAGCACGTGAGCCAACACCAACGCGAACAACACTCTCGTTCTCGGTGAGCTCGATTGCATCACCTTCGACGACATAGCCATCGGTTGCGAACTGCATGCCCGCAGCGGCCACTTGGCCCTTGCTGTTATCAACAGTCACAGTTCCTGCCGCGCCCTGGAAGATAGCGAATTCACCATTCCACTGGCTATTGATCGCTCCATTGGCGTCCGTCCAGTTCACGTTCGAAGCGTCCCAGATGCCATCGCCGCCGGCAATCACGCCGTCGCCACCCTGCATATGGCCGTCGACAGGCGTGATCGTTCCATCCCAGAAATTGAGCTTCACACCCGCAGCACTGATCAGATTGACTTGCTTATCGATCGCCGTCTGGATTGAAAGATCAGCCGAATTGATGCCGCCAGGCAATGTTCCCAGATTGAAGCCGTTATCGGTGAGCGAACCACCATAGTCAAAGATACGGTAAACGCCCGCGCCGAATCCGCCAAGATCAGAGACGTTGAGCTTCCCGCCGATTGTCAGATCGCCCTTCACGTCGAACAAGCCGTTGCTGCTTGGCGCGCCCAGTGCCACGTCAACATTGGCATAATCGCTCATCGCAAGATTGCCATCGATCGTCAGAACCTGACCCTGGCGGCCGGCAAGTCTTGCCGCGTAACCAAGACTGACATCACCAACGATCATGCCAGACCCGGTTAACGTCCCGTCATATACGGTCAAATTTGGGGTCGTCAGAGCGCCGTCGACAACCATCGTTCCGCCGTTAATCGAAGCCGATTCAGAGAAGGTGCTGGAACCCGTCAATGTCCAATTGGCGGGAGTATAATCCGGATCCATCGAATCTCTATTCAGTCGCAAAATCTGAAAGTTCTTGAACTTCGAGATATCTTCGCTTCCTGTTCCGGTCAGCTCCAGCGTATTACGTGCACTGTCACCGACACTACCAATGACATCGCCCTTGATGACGGAACCGGTCTTGAGCTGCAGGCTGTTCCAATTGAACGAATCGGACTGGGCAAAGGCAATGGCAACGCCGCCCGTCCCTTCGATCGTACCGGAATTGACGATGCTCATACCGACGCCATCAACGCCAATGCCGGTATTGCCGGTAATTGTGCCCGCATTGTCTATGGAAGAATAACCAGCAGCAGTGCCATTCAGGGCACCCGTATAAATGCCATAAGCGCCTCCCTCGATGCGACCGGGCGCAAGATTTTGGATGACAGCAAAGCCGCCGCCAATATAAATGCCCGCACCAGCTCCGAGATCGTCATAGAAGATGCTTCCTTCAACAAGGCTCGTACCGGTTCCCACGATGGTGCCGGCATTGGTCAGGCTATGATAAGAAAGACGCCCCAACGTAAGACCACCGGCTCCGCTGATGGTTGCGCCTTCCCTGTTGTTGACAGTGCTGCTGGCGTAAAGGTACGCGCCTGCGCCAGTCCCGCCCTCGATCGTCCCGGCATTATCCAGATTGACATATGTACCGAAATAGGCCGAGTTTATCCCGCGACGGCCACCACGGATGATGGATTCCGCTTCATTGGTGATGTTGAACGAGTTTGAATTCGATACATCGATGCCATCGCCATTGGCCCCGCCAAGAATCTGGCCGCCAGCGGCGTTGAGAATTTCGGTGCCATTTGACAATGAGATTGCGACGTTCCCACCAGAGATGGTCCCATAATTTGCAATGGATTTCGTCGTATCTCCACCAGTTTTGCCGCTGTCGGTGCCGTATATGCCGACCGACCCGCCTGATATAGTGCCGTGATTTTCAACCTTCAGACCATCCCAGGCAAAGATGCCCTGACTGGCACCGCTGATCGTCCCGCCCGCAAGATTGGTGACTGAAATTGCATCCAGATTGCCGAGGTAATTGGTTCCGCTCTGTAGGCCAACATAACTGCCATAAATAGAGCCCGCGTTTATGACCGCGCTCGTGTCGCCAACCAGTTGAACGCCATATCCACCACTTCCGGGGTCGTAGTTGATCGTTCCGTTATTGACGACAGTCCAGTTCAGGGCGTTGAGTCCACCGAGAGCAAAATCGGCGGCTGACGTGTTGGGACTTACCGTCACCCCCTCCTGTACCAGAACCGAACCACCAGATGCAGAAAGCTGCACCGCAGATGTCTGGTCTGTATCGATGACGAGGTCATAGCTTTGACTGAATGCTGGAACAGCCAACACGGATACGAGTGCCGTGGACAGCCCCAGTCGCTTGATGGAGGAGCTGATAGAGAGCCCTCCTTTGCTTTTAGATTTCATTTGCATGTTATGAACTCGCTGTTGTGCGCCTGACACCATTGGCCGGCAGCTGGATCGTTTGATTGTTGTGTAAATTGGCGATAACCGGCGTGGCGAAGCATCGGGCTCTTCCGATGAAGAGCCCGCCGCATGATTTCAGTTAGTTGGTCGCCTTAGTTTTTCAGCGCGACAGCGCGGTTGAGTGCGCTTTGGAACCCATCAAGGGTGATGGCAAAATTCGCTTCCTTGCCATCGTCGGTCGTGGTTTTGACCGCCAGCGACTTACCGTTGCCCAGCAGAGCTAACATTTTGGCATCGGCCTTGACGCTGACAATGCAACCTGCCGGAACGCATGTTCGAAATGGATTGGCCGCACTGGCCTTGCCATCATCGATTTGAAGTACGGCGCCACCTACCAGCTTAAGACCAAGTGGCAACACCAAAAGAGCGTCGGCCTCTTTCCCCTTTGGCTGAATCTCAACGGCGAGAACGCGCTGACTTGGACTATTCTTAACCTGACGAACTTGTTCCTGTTGAAGGACACAGTTCTTGGCCTGCTTGTCATCGACACCACAGATAACGGTCCAGGCGCCATACTGTTCGCGCAATGATGTTGCACCGCCTGGGAGCCCACTGTCGGCGGCGAAAGCCGGATTATAGATTGCGAGCGCGGCAATGCCAGCTCCCGCGAGAGAAAGTAGAACTGATTTAAGCATTTGAATTTCCTTTTAAGCATATCGACCTGAGAGGTCCGTAGGCGTGCTCGAATTTCCGTTTCCCAATTGGCCAAAGAGCGCGGCCGGTCGAAGGACCGTGAATGTCATTCGTGGGGAGCGTCGCAGCGCATTAGCGGTCTCAGAAATCCAGCAAGAGCGTCGCGATGAATACCCAAAACAACAGGCAGACCGCGATCACGCCGACCCAGACCGGCAGCAAAATATGAGGAGGGCATTGGATTTCCTGCTCTGCCCTTACTGCGGAACACGATGTCTTTAAGTGCTCCGGATGACCTTCCTGGCTGTAATCCACCTTCAGCACAGCGCGACGAACCCTTTGCTCCGGGCGATCACAACCGAATGCATTTCCATTGGATCTCTGTTTCATCATGACAATGCCAGCTCCCGTTGCGATGCAGTCAACGCTGTCATCGGGGCGACATTCACTTGCGTTCGGAAGGCCGCTTGGCGAGCTGTTTCCTATAAAAATGCCCAAAAGTATTTCAGAACTGGTTCCGTTTCGGAACCAGTCGATGCTTAAGACAGCAGAACTTCTGCAAACTGCTGAATTTGCTAAATTTTTATGCTTTCAAAATGGAAGCGATTATAGACTATGAGCGATCCTATGGCGCCTGCGAGAGTGGGGAGCGAGCCGGGCAATCACCAATGTACCCGAATGCCTGCATTTCCCTTGATAACCCGCTGCTTTTCACCGTCGACTTCAAAAGTGTAGTCCGCCGTTGCGTAGAGGCTGACGTCTTTCGCAACTGCCGCCACGATACCGCCACCAAGCTCCAGCGAGGTCCCTCCGAAGTCTGTGCTGATGATATCCGAGCCAAATCGGACGCGGTCACTGCCGTCGAATGCATGCCAAAGATTGGCTTTCAGATAAGGCTGAAGCAAACCTGCGGAGGTCTCGACGTTGCCTTGCAGGCGCATGCCGACGCGTCCGGTCCAACTGTTGTCGGTATTGAAATTGACTGACGAAAACCCGTCGTTTTGATTATCGATGGATAGGTCCTGCCAGATGATCTGTGCCTGCGGCTCAAGCACCCAATCCTGAGCAATAGATATTGGATAGCCACCTTCCAACGAAGCAGTAATGCCGCTGCCGTTTGTGTCGATGCCGATACCGCGATTGGTCTTGGCGCTACCGTTGAACCATGACCCCATCAGCACACCGTCGACATACCATCCGGTCGGTCCGATATGAGTCCAGTATCCGCCGAGGCTGGAAACATCGGCATTGATATCACCGACGCTCAGATCGTTCCAACCCAATGCCTGGCCTTTTACCTTGGCGTTGATCGTCGAATACCCGAAGAACACACCTGCGGTGTCGCGGTGACCGTTGCCGCTATCCCGGCGCAGAATGTCGAGGCCGACTTGGCCGCCCCATATCGATCCGTCGATTGATGGGTCAACGGTGCCAGACCACTTCTGTTCGATGTCCTGTCCGAAGACGCGGCCCCAAGCCGCAGAAAAATTGTCTCCGGTCGTCAACACGCTCTGTTCGCCCCGTCGTTCGTGGAAGGTCCCGAGCGTGGCCAGCGTGGCCAGCCGTAGTGCCGGCGGGACAACGGTATAGGTGGGCACTTCCGGTCGGTAAAGCGGAACGGCCTCCCCATTGGTGGGGATAACCGGCGTTGCGCCGGGATTGGGTGGCTGCGGGTTTGGATCCCCCGGCGTCGGGGGTAGTGGCGTGCCGCCGGCAGTGTCGCCGGGCACTGCCGGTGGTACGCCTTCGTCCGGCGGTGTAATGGCAGACCGCAGATACCAATTCTGCGCGGTGCCGCCTGTGACGCCGCCCTTGAAGAGCACATATTCGCGCGCTCCAGCTGCAACGGGTCCAGCCAGCGAGAATGCACCGGGCGCGGTCGTTCCACCATTCACAGCATCGACAAGAAGAATACCGTTGTTGGTGGTTGCTGCACCGGGACCGCCGACATTGGTTATCTGCAATGCCGTCGAGCCGGACGCAGTCCCGCCATTGACGATCAGCCTGTCGGACGGCGAGCCGTCGGTACCGAGGTAGGTGTTGAGACCTATGGTCCCGCTCTGACCGACATAGTTGGTAACATTCAGGGTATTTCCGACGCCGTTGCCGCCAAGCTGAACATGGCCACGATTGGTCAGCGTTCCGTTGATGGTGAAATTGCCGTTTGGTCCGGATGTGAATGCGGGCAGAGCATTGGCGACGGCAATCGTACCGTCATTGGTGACATCGCCAGTAACGCTGCCAAAGCCGGCGAGTGTGCCTGCCGATGCGATGTTGATCGGTCCGCCACCAGAAAGCGCTGCGCCCGGATTGGCTGCGTCACCGACGGCAAGCGTCCCGGCTGAAATCGTTGTCCCGCCGGTGTAATTGTTATTGGCGGTGAGAATGGTGGTACCAGTGCCGATCTGCGCAACGGAACCGGAACCGGAAACCACACCGCCGAAGGTGGATGTGTCGGACCTGTTGAATGCAAGGGTAGCGTTGTTGGTGACATTGCCGACAATGCTGCCGCTCGTACCGCCATTGCCGAGCTGCAGGGTCCCGGCGCTGATCGTTGTGCCGCCGGTATAGCTGCTGTCCCCAGTCAGAACCGTGGTGCCCGCACCAATCTGCGCAACTGAACCGGAACCCGAAATCACGCCGGCGTAGGTTGCCGTGTCGGACCTGTTGAACGCGAGGGCAGCGTTGTTGGTGATATTGCCGACAATACTGCCGCTCGTACCGCCATTGCCGAGCTGCAGGATTCCGGCGCTGATCGTAGTGCCGCCGGTGTAAGTATTGTCCGCAGTAAGAATTGTCGTGCCGGTGCCAATCTGCGCAACGGAACCGGAACCGGAAACCACACCGCTGAAGGTGGATGTGTCGGACCTGTTGAATGCAAGGGCACCGTTGTTGGTGACATTACCGACAATGCTGCCGCTCGCGCCGCCATTGCCGAGCTGCAACGTGCCGGCTGCAATCGTCGTTCCGCCAGTATAGGCGTTGTTGCCCGTCAAGATAAGCGCCCCGGAGCCAGCCTTGTTCAACGCGCCTGCACCCGTGATGCCCTGACTAACGGTCGAGGTATACCCTTGCGTATCAACCGTGCCACCGGGCGCGTTGACGACGATGGCCCGCGTTGCGGCTAGATTGAAGCTGTTGTTAAGCTGCAGCGTCCCGCCGTTGAACGTGATGCCCCCGTTCGAAGCGCCCAATGCATTATCGACACCGACAGCGACAACACCCTGATTGATCCGTGTTCCGCCGGAATAGGTATTGCCGCCTGGAGCTGTCGGGGCCAGGGTGACGACGCCCGCGCCAGTCTTTTCCACAACGCCTGTGCCAGAAATAAGACCGCTATAGGTTCCGGTATCCGGCTGGTTGAAGCGCACAAGGCCGTTGTCGGTAACGGTCGGTGGCAGACTCTGGGCCCGCGCTTCGAGTGTGCCGGCGGGAGCAACAAGAATCGTTCCCGTGTAATTCGTATTGTTGCCGGTCAGGACCAAGGTGCCTTCCTGCACCGTAGAGGCCGTTACGCCGGTAATCGTTCCGGTCAGGGTCCACGTGCCGGTATCGTTCTTGATCAGCGTCTGGAAATTGGCCATGTTGCCGGGCAGCGACGATTGCCCGGTTCCACTGAGAAAAATAGTATTGTTGCCGCCGCCGCCATTGAAGTTGCCGGTGATGGTCGAGCCCGTGTAGAGCCGCAATGTATCATTACCGCCCGCAAAGACGAGATTGCCGATCACCATGCCTTTGTTGGTGAAATCCACGGAGCCGTTGCCCGACGCCCCGATGACGTTACCGGGCGCTTGAATGACGCCGGTCTCGTTGTTGATGACGGTGTTGGAGCCAGTTGTGTTCTGAAACCAGATGGCAGCGGAGTTCGTGCCCCTGATCGTTCCATTGTTGATAATTGTATTGCCGAAGCCTTCCGGATTGATCGCCTCGCCGCTGTTCTGCGGTCCTGCTGCGAGAATCTGGCCTCCCTGTTCGACGGTTATTGTCGAATTGTTGCGAACCTCGACCGTGTCGCCGCCCGTGTTGTATTGGCCAGCGGTGGTCGTGGCAAAATTGCTGACCGTAGCGCCGCTTTGAACGGTGATATTGGCATTGTCGCGGAACGTGACAGCATTGTCATTGCCGGAATTGATCTGGCTTCCGCTTTTTACAATAAGGGTTCGGTTGTCTTCACTCGCGGCCGGGCCGTTTCCGACTCTGGTAGTCCAAGGATTGGGGGCGGTCGTATCGCACGTCGTCACTCCGCCAACGGTGGTACAAGCTGCAAACGATGTATCGACAAATACAAACGTCCCAATGAGGGCCGTTGCTGCAAGCAATTGTGCCGAATGCATTTTCAATGGCCTCTGCATGTATGATCCCCGTCCATTCTTGCCGTTAAATATTGATAGCGCTGCGCAACGGAATCATTGCTACAACTTCAACGTACGAAAGAAATTGATTGCTCGCAAGAATCCCCTATTCTGATGCGATACGTTTGTCATTGTGGCCGAAATGCCCCACATATTTTGTTTTATCTTTGCGTATTCCACCAGCAGTGAGCGGCAATACTGCGGCATCCTTCCTGGCATTTTTGCTATGCTCGACGGGAAGAAACTCGTCGAAAGCCTATCATCCGCCTGTTTGCCTAAGTGTTCCCCACGCTCGATTTGTCTTCAGTTTACGAGCACGTGATGATCCGCAGAGATGCGCTCAAACCTTGTCTCGGGCGGGAGGTAGCCAACAGGATGAACCGGCGAAACGAGCTGAGTAGGCGCCACCGGAACTTTCCTTTTCGTTGTAGGGTCGGTGCTGGGAACAGCCGCCAGCAAGGATTGCGTGTAGGGATGCTGCGGATTGCCGAATACAGCCGCGCGCGAGCCTATCTCAACTATGCGTCCCATGTTCATGACGGCCACCCGGTGGCTCACCCGTTCGACGACGGCCATGTCGTGAGAGATGAACAGATATGACAGCCCCAGTTCCTCCTGCAGTTCGATGATAAGATTGACCACTTGTGCCTGAACCGATACGTCGAGTGCTGAAACAGGCTCGTCGGCAATGATGAGTTTGGGCGATAGTGTCAGAGCCCGGGCGATGCAGAGGCGCTGGCGCTGGCCGCCGGAAAATTCATGCGAATAGCGATCGAGATGTTCGGCTGAAAGCCCCACGCGCTCGATCAGTGCGACCACGCGGTCGCGAAGGGCAGACCCTTGATCCACCTTGTGGATGACAAGGGGTTCGGCAACCTGATCAAACGCGGTCAGCCTTGGATCGAGCGCGGCATAGGGGTCCTGAAAAATGATCTGCATGTCGCGCCTGCGCGCCTGAAGCTCCCTGCCCTTCAGGGCCAATATATCTTCGCCCGCCAGTTCAACGGTTCCGGACAGAGGTTCTATGAGGCGAAGTATGGATCGGCCGGTGGTGGATTTGCCGCAGCCGGATTCACCAACGAGGGAAAGGGTCTCTCCCTGCGCCAGATCAAAGGAGACGTTTTCGACAGCATGAACATTTGCCACATGCCGCTGCAGAGCGCCCTTGCACACTGGAAACCGGCTCACGAGATCGCGAACCCGCAACAGAGGCAATCTGGCCGGTTTATCCCCAACCAGGTCTGGCCGATGATCGCCAAACGCACGCGGCTCTGCAAACGACGCCATTGCCCCGAGTCTTGGAACCGCGTCGAGGAGTTGGCGCGTGTAGGGTTGGACGGGAGAGGCAAACAGTGTTTCCGTTGGCCCTTCTTCAACCTTGCAGCCCTGCCGCATGACGATAACCCGGTCAGCGATCTCGGCAACCACACCCATGTCGTGCGTAATGAACAACAGCGATAAACCATCCTGTCTGGCAAGTTCCTTTAATAGATCAAGAATCTGCGCCTGGATCGTAACATCCAGCGCTGTCGTTGGCTCATCGGCAATCAGCAGACGTGGCGAGCATGCAAGAGCCATGGCAATGACGATACGTTGCCGCATTCCACCTGACAATTCATGCGGATATTGCCGGAAGCGGGTCTCAGCTTCCGCAATCTGCACACGCTTCAGAAGTTCGAGCGCACGAGCAGACGCTTCAGTCTTGCCAACTTGACGGTGCTGCTTGACAACCTCCGCCACCTGCTCACCCACGGTAAAAACTGGGTTGAGGCTGGTCATCGGTTCCTGGAAAACCATTGCGATTTCATCGCCGCGGATGCTTTCGAGTTGCCTTTCCGGAAGCTGTGCCAGGTCGACAAGCTCCCCATTGCGCTGGCGGAACTGTAATGTCCCTTGCTCGATGACGCCGCCGTTGAAGGTGGTCAGGCCAAGAATGGACATCGCCGTGACTGACTTCCCTGATCCGGATTCGCCAACGATGGCGACACATTCACCGGGAGACACATCGAAAGACAATTTCTCCACGGCAAGCAGTCGGCCGCTTCCGGTCTTGAAACTGATGCACAGGTTTTCGATGGAAAGCAGTGGCGGCTTGTTCATGGTGACCCCTCGATAGCTGGAGAATGAGCGCCGCCGGAAGGCACGAAGCCCGGCGGCGCAAGCGGCCTCAGTTGGTGGCGATGGAAACGGCGCCAGCACGGAAGTCAAGGACGTAAGGGATGTGCCCCGGTAACGGCTTCCAGTCGAGCTTCCGGCTCATTCCATAGGATTCGAACGGCTGATACAGCGGGATGAACGGCGCTTCGTCCTTCACATAATTCATCATCTCGGCATAGGCCTTCTTGCGCTCGTTCACATCCGTCGAATAACGAAAACGTTCCCACATGGCATCATAGACCGGCGTGGTTGACCAGGAGGCTTCCGTTCCAGCACCTTTCGGCGCCCACATGGTGCCAAAGGAGCCGACCGGATCGGCGAAATACATTGGATTCGACCAATTGCGCGAATTCATGTCCGGATCGGCGGCGGTCCATTTCGGCGTCACATTGATGTTCATCGGCACACCAACTGCAGCCCACATCTCCTTGATCGCCTGTGCTGCGAGAAGACCGTTGGTATAGTAGGTGGCTTCCGTGTCGTAACGGACCGGTGAGCCATCATAGCCAGCGTCCTTCAGCAGTTGTTTCGCCTTCTCAGGATTGTATTCGAAGGTCTTCAATTCAGGCATGTAGAGCGGCCCGTACTGGGGATAGGTATGCGTACCCGGGACGACGGCCTTCCCAAGCCAGAGTGACTCATTCAGCAAATCGCGATCGATCGCCATGCTGAGCGCCTCGCGGATACGCTTGTCCTTCAGCACACCATTTCTCGTGTTGAAAATAACCACATGGAAAAGTGGTGTGACCGCCCCTTCAACCTTGAGCGCAGGATTGGAAGAGATCGCGTCGAGCTGATCCGGCGGAACATTGGTGATCATGTCGACTTCACCATTGGCAAGCGCTGTGGTGCGTGCCGCCATTTCCGGAATGCGGCGCACGGTAACAGTCTCGAACGGTGCCTTGTCGCCAAAGAAACCATCAAACCGCTTGTAGGTCAGGCTCTCGTTCGGCGTGTAGTCCGCAATCTGGTACGGGCCTGTACCAATCGGTTTGAGGGCAAAAGCATCGAAGTCGGACTTTTCTGCAAGATTCGCATCACCGGTCAGGCCCATGATGTATTTCTTTGGCACAATCGAGCCCTCGGAGGTATTCAGGAGTGTCTCGAAAAGAGGTTCCGGCTTCTCGGTCGTGAAGCGGACCGTGGACTCGTCCAGAGCGTCGACATTGATGAAATTCGCAAAAAACTGCCGGTGGATTCCCGCAAACTCAGGAGTCATGTCTTTCAGCAATCGTTCAAAGGTAAATACAACATCGTCGACCGTCAGAGGATCACCATTCTGGAACTTGACGTCATTGCGGATCTTCACCTCGAAAACCGTTGGTGAAACCTGTTTCCAGGATGTGGCAATACCGGGTTTGAAAACGGCTTCCGGCTTGGAATAGTCCTTCTCGATCAATGGATCGAATGCGTTGTAATACATCTGCGACCCGGTATTGCTGAAATCCTTGCCGGGATCGAGGAACGGGGGAAGGTTCTGCACGCCGACCCGCAGGTCGGCAGCAATTGCAGAGGTGGAAAGAAGCAGCGCCGAAGCCAGCGCAAGCGTGAATCTAGGGTTCATATCAGGTTCCTTTGCGGGTAAAATTATCCCTTCCGTCCAACGCGCAGCGCGGCAGGGCACAAAAATCGAATTGGTATCAGTGTCGAACACACCAGGCGGGCGCAGCCGCCAGGGGCTTACTTGAGCTTGACGTCGAGTGCGTCGCGCAGCCAATCGCCAATCAGCAGCACCAGAAGCGAGATGAACATGATGACCAGCGATGGCACCACGGCAACCCAAGGCGCCGTAGCAAGATAATCACGGCCCGAACCGACCATCGACCCAAGCGTTGCAGTTGGAGGCTGAACACCAAGACCGAGGAAGGAGAGCGACGATTCCAGCAGGATCAGTGCCGAGAAGGTCATGGTCCAGATGACGATGATCGGCGAGAAAACATTGGGGATCACATGGCGGAACAGAATTCGGCTATGCGATGCACCCGCGGCCCGTGCGGCCTCGACAAACGGTTGATGGGAAATGGACAGCACCTGTGCACGCACCAAGCGCGCATAGACTTCCCAGCCGGAAATACCAATCACCGAAATTAGAACCGGAAGCGAGTTACCGAGTGTCGCGATGACGAGAAGTGCAATGAGGGTGAAAGGTACGGCCATCTGCACGTCAACCACAGCAACAAGAAACATGCCAAGGCGGCCGCGAAAATAACCAGCGACAGTTCCGAATGCGACCCCGACCACCAGGCTGATGAAACTGCCGGCGAGTGCGATCAGCATCGTCAGTTGCAACCCCGACAATGTGCGCGACAACAAGTCCCGCCCAAGTTCGTCTGTCCCAAGTGGATGGATTGCCATGGCGCGATCAAAGCCGACTGGCGGACGCAGTCGTGCCAGCAGTGTCTGTGCGTTGGGATCGAAAGGTGCGATCGCAGGGCCAGCAATTGCGGCAACCAGGATCAAGGCGAAGGCGGCAATATAGATCCGAGGCATCAGGCCAGCTCTTGACCAGAGGCGCGCAATCCCAGTCTTGCGTCGATGGGCCCGTGCGGCCGTTGTGTTCAGGGGGATGGATGCGGCGGATGCTGTCAGCTCACTCATGATACGGTTACCTTCACACGAGGATCAATAAGGGCATAAAGCAGGTCGATGACGACCGAGGTGAATACAACGAGGCTCGCTATGAAGATGACGCCGAACTGCAGGACGGGGTAGTCTCTGCCTATGGCGGCGTGGACGATGAGATCGCCGATGCCCTTTGTTGCGAAGATGGCTTCGACCAGGACGCAACGCCCGACCATCCCCGCGATCTGCAAGCCTATGATCGTTACAACCGGTATTGCTGCGTTGCGAAGAGCGTGCTTACCGATGACGGAAAATCGCGACATACCCTTGGCCCGGGCGGTTCGTATATAATCCTGGCTCATCACATCAAGCATCGCATTACGGGTGAACCGCAGTATTTCGGCGAGCATGAGCGCCGAAAGGACCAATGCCGGCATGACGAAGTGCAATGGCGTTGCCGATCCTGAACTCGGAAGCAGGTGTAGTTTCAAGGAAAAGAACAGGATCATCAGGATCGCCAGGACAAAGTTTGGCGTTGCGTATCCGAGAAACGCCAATCCCATGATGACCGAGCCTACCGCACTGCCCCGTTTCAGTGCCGCAAAGATCCCGAGCGGCACACCAACAGCGAGCGAAAAGCACAATGCATAGGCAAAAAGGATCAGCGTATTGGGCAGCCGCTCCGCATAGATATCTGCGACGGGCCGGCGCTCATACAGACTGATCCCAAAATCGCCATTGAACAAACCCCGGACAAAATGGAAAAACTGGCTCCAGAGAGGCTGGTCGAGTCCAAAATGCTGGATCATGGCTGCCCGCGTCGCAGCATCCGTTCCGGGCGGCAGAAGATAATCCATCGCATTACCCGACAGACGGGTCGCGGCAAATACGGCGGCGATGACCACGCATAGCGTGATGATTGCCCCGATCATTCGCCTGGCGAGAAAATCAAGCACGAAGCCGCTCCCGTTCGATAGTGCGATCGGCTTCCGTGAAAGGTGGAACAGGAACCACCCACGGACGGTCATCGGATTTGCGGAAGGGTAAACGGGCGTGGAAGGGATCGTTACCCAAGACGTCAATGGTGAATTGGTCGTCCTTGATATCGAGATCAGCGTAGGCGCATGCCGTCATGGGCATGGTCGTGAACCGTTCGCTCAGGGACTGAATGGTGATGTGCTGCACATTGCCCACATTGGTGACCGTGTTCCAGTGAACATGTCCGGAGAGCCAAAGTGCCGCCCGTCCAGTCGCCTCGACAGCGCGCCGGACAACGGCATGGTCCGGATAGCTTGAATAGTGCGCATTGCGCTCGAAATAGTAGTTACCGATCTGGGAGTGTCCAGACAGTGGAACATGGGTCGCGATGATGGCCGGGCGGTCGTCCGCATTCAGCGTTTCAACCAGCCATTCAAGGTGAGGTTCTGCTTTGGAAAAGCCAATGCCCATCTGGATCTTTACATCGGGCTGCCATGCGATCAGACGACACGCGCCAAGATCATGCACGCTGCTTTGCATCGATTGTCCGAAGATCGCCTCATTATCAGCAATGCTCAGATTGTTCACATCATGGTTGCCGAGGATGTGAACGCGATTGCCTGGGAACGTCTTGAAGATCTCGGCAAGTTCTGTGGCACAGCGATAGTCATTCTCGTGGGTCGTGTCTGAAATATGATCACCAAGATCAAGCACGAGATCGGCTTTCTCCTCGATTGCCCGATCAATGAACTGGCGCACAAACGGCAAGCCATTCCAATTCGCGTCCTTGGTATGGGACTGCGGCCCATGATGGATATCTGTGATGATCGCGATCTTCATGCCTGCTCCTTTAGGTCACTCTTTACCCAAGGATTAAACACCGCTCGTAACAGTTTTATGAACTATACTCATTATTTATAATTGTTGACATTGAGTTTTCCTCAGTCCATTCATCTCCCGGAATCGAGGATTGAACCGTGATTGAATTCGACTTGCATGCCAGGGGCTACCTGATTGATCTTGATGGCACTTTGCTGAGTGGCCGGACGATCCTGCCGGATGCGCGCTGGCTGTTGAAAGCCGTTGCCGGGCGCCATGTTCTTGTTTCCAACAATGCCGAACACACGCCGCACCAGTTATCGCACATGTTGCATACGCTCGGCCTGGAGATTGCCGAGGAAGGGATCGTCCTGGCAGGAACATGCGCCATTGACCGGATAGCGATGAGCTATCCTGGTGGAGCTGTCATGCTTCTCGGAAGCCACGCATTGCAAACCTATGCGAAGGACAAGGGTCTTTGCCTCGACGCGCCGAAGCCGGATGTCGTTCTCGTTGCCCGCGACAGGCAATTCTCCTATGCCAAACTCGCAGCCGCAGCCGGAGCACTCACGGATGGCGCCGAGTTTTACGTGGCAGCACCAGATCTCAGCCATCCCGGCACGGATGGGAAGCCGGTGCCGGAGACCGGCGCATTGGCGGCAGCAATTCTTGCCTGTGCCGGCGCGCGCGATTACATCATCATCGGCAAACCGGAACCCATCCTGTTTGAATTGGCGTGCAAAAGGCTTGGAATAGAGCCGTCAGAAGCCGTGATGATCGGCGACAATCCGCAAACTGACGGTCTTGGTGCACACCGTCTCGGAATGCGGTTCCATCTCGTACAGAATGGCATCATAAGGCAACCGCTTCGACTAGCCACAGTCTGAAGCTCTGAGAACGTGAGGCGACAATGACCAGTGACCGGGAAAAGACATCGGGTGGACAAGCGTTTTCCGGGGTTATTGATCGTATTCAGGCAATTCGAAAGGACCTGGCGCCGGCTGCCGGCCGCATTGCGGATTTCATCACGAAGAACGCCGCCGACGTCGTGCACATGTCCGTGACCGAGGTCGCAGAACGGGCAGAAGTGAGCGAGGGAAGCGTTATCGGTTTTTGCCAGACCATCGGTGCCCGTGGGTTCCAACAGATCAAGCTCTCCCTTGCGCGTGAACTGGTGCAACCTGTGCAATTTATCCACGAGGATTTGACCCCGGATGATGATACGGCTGCGGTGATCGAAAAGGTATTTCAGTCGGATTTGCAGGCCTTGCGTGACACGCAGAATGCCCTCGACGTCCATTCCTTGGCCCGCGCCGTCGAGGTGATACGAACCGCGCGCCGTGTCGAGGTATTCGGGATAGGCAGCGCCGCCACCATTGCGGAGGATACCAATTATCGGCTGCTGCGCATTGGCATAGAATCGCGCGCAAGCGTCGACAGCCATGTTCAGGCGATCACCGCATCTCTGGCTGACTCATCGACCGCAGTGATTACAATTTCGCACTCCGGCAGCACCATAGAAACATTGACCGCTACAAGGCTCGCCAAGGAAGCAGGCGCAACGACCATTGCCATCACGAACTTCGGCAAGTCGCCGCTTCTAGCGCATGCAGATATCGTGCTGAATACGCTGGCACGCGAGACGCAGTTCCGAACGGAGGCTATGACCAGCCGGATTGCTCAACTCGCGATCGTTGATGCACTGATCGCGTGCCTTGCTCTCGCCGACTACGACCGGTCTGTTGCCACCCTTGCCAAGACATTTGAAGTGTTGTCGACCAAGCGGGTTTGATGGCGTCCTATTCATGGGACTTCAAACGCTATCAATCTCTTCTTTGCTGAGCACATACTCAACATGCCCTCACGACACGACATTGGGTAAATCCGAAGCACGTTCTTCTCGCGCCACGGTAGAATGCGAGGCCAGGCCTGTCCATGGAGCCACGGCGGCATGATCTGCCTTTCGACCTGATCCTCCATGTCCGTCGTCAGGGTTTCAGGTAGGAAAACCCCGTCTGGATCTCATGCCTGATATCGGCGATCACCTTGTGGACGGACTCAATGCGTCCGTCGCTTGCCTGATCGAAGCAGATCCCGACTTTAAGTCCGCGTTGCCGCAATGCCGGCAGAAAATTCTTGAGCACCGCGTCAAGTTCCATCTCAACGATTTCTGTTTTGATTTGCAAGCCTGTACCGCGGTCAAGTGGCCCCAGCCACAGCTCCGCCAAGATGGCATTCGGCCAGAGCGGCAACACTTAGCGTATTCTGTCTTTTTTTATCATTTCCGCAACACTACTCGCCCACACGCTTGCGTCGACCCATCCCCTCGTTGGCGCCAGGCATTATCGTAAATCATCCGATCCTGGAATTCCTCGGAAACGCAAGGCGCTCCCATCTCATGCCATCAGAACGCACGATGTCAGCATAACCGATAGACCACAACAGGCCATCGGATACCTGCAGGAGATGGCCGGCGTTATGTTACGGTACCATTCCGGTTTGTAGCCGTCGAACGACACCACCATGCGTGCTTAACACTAGAATTTCACCTTTTCAGGACAGCCCAATGAACATCTCATCCTCTTTTCTCGGCTTCCCCGCTCACCTTGGCGACGACCGCACGCCTCGTATCGTGATTTTTGGCGTTGGTCACGGCAGCACCTATCCGGGCAAGGATAGTGGCGGCTACACCTTGGCCGCTGACGCCATTCGCGCTGCAAGCCAGGACGATGCCACGCTTGTCGAGCACTGGGATTTTGATCTTGGAGGGCCACTTTTTAACGGCGAGCCGGGATGCTGCGTGGATGTTGGCAACGTCCAGACCACCATGCATGACAATGAAGGCAACCGAGCACGCATCGAGGCAAAGACGCGTGAAGCCTTGGCTTTGCAGGCTGTACCTATCCTGCTCGGCGGCGATTGTTCTGTGACATTTCCTTTTCTTGGCAGCTTTAGAGACGATGGTCCTGTCTGGGTTTTGCAGATCGATGCCCATATCGACTGGCGCGACGAGGTCCACGGCGAACGCTACGGCTATTCCAGCCCTATGCGTCGGGCAAGCGAGATGCCGCATGTCGCGGGCATGGTGCAAGCCGGCCTGCGCAGTGTTGGCAGCGCACGTCTGGCTGATGTCGACGCAGCACGACGCTATGGTAGCCACTTTGTAACGGCCCGCGAGATTCACGCCCACGGCGTCGAAGCCGCTCTGCGGCATATTCCGCAAGGTGCGCGGGTGGTTATCACGCTCGACTGCGATAGCCTCGATCCCAGCATCATGCCTGGCGTGGCGGCGCGCACCCCTGGTGGCCTCACCTACACGCAGGTGATCGATCTGATAGCAGGTGTCGGCAAGCGGGCAAGGATCGCAGGATTCGATCTTGTCGAGCTCTATCCGCCCGCGGACATTGACGGCATGTCAGCGCTGACGGCTGCGCGCATTGTCGTCAACACAATCGGTTCCATCGTCCGGCAGGTGTGAAAGAGAGCTTAGCGAAGTGTGTGCAAGGCGCCGGCGTTAAGCGAAACTGGTTCGGTCATGCAGCACATCTCGAGTGCAGTCGTGTGTCCGGCCTTTGATGCAGCCATTGTTGTCGACTGCTGGCCTTCGGCGACGCAACAACCCACCGACCCAGCTTGTGCCGCCGCCTCGGTCACGACGAACGTATCGCAGCACTGATGTCGCGCCGAGGATTGGCAGTTGCCGGATATATCGATTTCCTTGCCTACTGATGCGACCAAGACGCGTCTTGCCGCCCGATGAATTTTGTCGAGCCACTAAGCCCACTCCGGCAATGGTCTCCAACCGGTTCGAGAGATCGTTCCGATAATGCCATGAGATCAGTTTCTTTTCGATCTCCTGAAGCCGCTGCGCGAGATCTTGCACCAGGTTGGCCAGTGCTTCGAGCACGAACCGGGCAAGTTCCAGCAGATCGGTGCGTTCGCCCTGCACAAGTTCCCGAATGACACGGGCCATTTGGCTGGTCCCGGCCCCGGTTGATATGCCGATCTCGGCCAGATGTGCGCGGATCGCATTCGGCAGCATCGTCCGCTGCTTGATTAGGAGAGCCCGTGAGCGGTGTAACATCGCCGCCGATTGTTGCTCGACCGATTTTATCGACACGAAGCGCATCGTCGGGCGCATCACCGCCTCACAGATCGCCTCTTCCATTCGAACACTCCCGGTTTGTCCATCCTAACCGGTGCCGATCTAGCACTGGCGGAGCGGGAGCCTTCCATCCCATCGATTTGCATCAAGCCATCGTTACCAATTGACTCTCAGCCCCATTTTGCCGTCGATACCATAGCTGCGGGCATCGAACGTGGTTTCAAAGTTGGCGTTGGCATAAAAGCTGGTAGAGGGGGTTAGCTGGCGGGTGCCACCCACACTAAACTCGATGAATGTTTCATCAAGACTGGCGCTGAACGCGACCGGGCCGCTTGCGGAAGATAGTGATGTCGTGGTGTCACCAAGAAACTCGTGCCAGACATTGATCTGTCCCCAGAACGTCCGCTGCAGACGCGGATCAACTTCGGAAGTCCAAGTGCGAGAAAGTCTGGTTCCGACACGCCCGAGCAGCGAATTGTAGCGATCAAAACTGACATTTGCCGCGCTGTCATTGAAGGAATCGAAATTGATGTTCTGGTATATTACTTGGGCCTGTGGCTCGAGCTTCCAGTTCCCGCCTATATCGAACGGGTAGCCGCCTTCCAGCGACATGGCGAGCCCGAAGCCCGACACGTCTTGGTCAGGAAAACCAATCAGTGTATCACGCAAGGAATGGGTAACGACATCGTACCATGTACCCTGAACGACACCATCGAGGTACCAATTGTTTTCGCCGAATCTCGTCCAGTAACCGCCAAGCGTGATGGCGTCGAAGTTATCGTTACCCGCCTTGAATTTTGCACCAAGGGCAGGAATCGTGTGGGTGACTTCAACCTCGCCGTGGCCGAAAGCGAAGTAAAGCCCGGCATGATCACGGGTGCCGTTGGAGTTTTCCTTGCGGTACACGTCGAGACCCGTCTGTAGGGCACCAAAGCCATAGCTGAATTCGGGCGCGCCGCCATAGATGCCTTGTGCATCGCCATCGCGATGCCCCCAATGGCCGATAAAGCGTCCCCATCCGCCGCCGCCCGAACTTGGAACGCCGCCGAGTGCGCTACTACCTTGCAGCTGCTCCTCCTCACCGACGCGCTCATGCAGACTGTCGATGAGATGACGACCGTAGATCGCTGCCATTGGCTGGATGGCCGCATAAAGCGAGACCTCCTGGCGGTAATGCGGCGTTGGTGATGGCGGGACTGGCGGTTCCGGCGGCAAAGGAGGCACCGGGGGTGTTGGAGGCACGGGCGTAAGATCTGAACGTAAGTACCAGCTTTGCAGCCCGCTGGTGTCTGCGCTGCCACGAAACAGACTGTACTCATATGGACCGGCCACCGCGGGAGCTCTTAGCGAAAATGCGGACGGTGCGGTGGTGGCTCCGTTCAACGCGTCAACGACCAAGATGCCATTGCCGGTCGTAAGGTCGCCCTGACCGCCAAGATTCGTTACGACCATATTGGTCGTTCCCGTAGCCTTGCCACCGCTTATGGCCAGCACGTCGGCGGGCGAATTGTCCGCCGCAAGCACACTCTCAATTGCTAAAATACCGTTCTGCCCTACATAATTTCCAACAACTGTCAGGGTGCCGATCGAGTTCCCGGGTGACACCGTTCCAAAGTTTTCCACGTTGCCTACAACCGTTCCTGTTCCAGCAAGCGTACCTGCGGACTGCACCGTCAATGCGGGACTTGTCAGCGTGCCCAGGACGCGCAATATGCCGTTCGCGATCTCTGAGCCAGTTGAAAAGATTCCCGCTCCAGAAAGCGTCCAATCGACGCCTTGCATCGACAACGTCTCGAAGTTGACGAATTTGCCCGCGTTCTCACTGTTTGAACCCTGCAGGATGAGAGCATCATTACCCGCGCCGCCAAGAACATTACCGTTCAGCACAGATCCAGTCCCAAGCGTGACGCTGTTGGGGAAAGCCCCGCCCTGATCAAATTGAATTGCCGTTCCACCATAGCCGGTAATTGTGCCCGTGTTGACGACCGTGCCTACGGCACTATTAAAGGATATACCAGTGATGCCCGAAATCGCGCCTGCGTTCGTTACCGTGACGGGTCCTGCATCGTCCGGGCTGAACGCGCCACCACTGTAGATGCCGTAGACAGTGCCAGCGATGGATCCACCAACCAGGTTGTTGACTTGAGCTCCAACCGGCTTGTACACGCCCCCGATATAAACGCCTGCGCCTGCACCGGCAGTCGCACCGTTGCCAGCCACAAAAGTGAATGATGTCGCGTCAATCGCCCCTGCATTGGTCAAAATATTGCCGGTATTGTAACGGCTGCGAACATACGCAACGCCACCGGCGCCGGTAATCGTTGCGCCCGCTTGGTTGGTAATCTCGCCGCCTCCGTAAGACCAGATGCCTGCAGCCGTGCCGCCAGAAATGCTTCCTGCATTTTGCACAACCAGATCGGTGAACAGGTCCATTCCAGCGATCGCCGCTCCCGAACCCGCAATCGTCGCACCCGCTTGGTTGGTGACCACAGTTGACCCATGCAAGGTGGTTATTCCGTAACTGCCGGCTCCCGTCGCACGAATCTTGCCCCCAGCCAAATTCAGTATGGATATAGCGACCGTGGCATTTGAACCCGTGCTTAAGCTTACCCCGGCATTCGAGCCCGCGATCAAACCGCTGTTGGCAAGGGTGAAACCTTTGCCTGAATTCGGCACTCCGGCAACGATGCCATAAACACCACCGCTGATCGTGCCGGCATTCGATATCGCCGCGATATCGGAAGTGGCGACACCAGAAAAATTGCCGCTGATCGTTGCCGTTGCCTGATTGGTGACCGTTAAAGCATTGCCTCCATAGATGCCGTACTGCCCTCCGCTGACTGTTCCGGAATTCTCCACCGACCCGGAGCCGCCCGAGAACCAAACACCATAACCGCCATTTCCGCTCGCACCGGCGGTGATAGTCGCCCCTGCCCGGTTGATGACGCTACCGCCAGCCGTCATATATGTGCCGTACCCGTTCGCATCTGCCGAGATCAAACCAGAATTATCGACGGAACCCGAGGACCCGGCAATCCTAACCGCAGGGTTGCCTGCAACACCCGCAGAAATGACCCCGGTAGACAGGTTCGTGATTGTTCCACCGTTCAGAAAACTGATGGCTGCTCCGCCTGCTACGAATCCACCAAGGATTCTCCCCCCATTGTTGACCGTAGCGGGATTCGCCCCTCCTATGAGGATGCCGTTGCCGTAAGCGGAGATTTGCGCATATGGGTTGGACATGCCATTGGCGACGCTGCCTCCATTGTCGAATTGAACGCCGCTGACGTAGCCGATCGTGTTATTGGCAATGGTACCATCTGTATTTAGAGTCCAAATTTGTGAGGAATCTCCGAATATCGCAGACCTGTTGGATGTAGGAGAGATGGTCGTTCCGCTCGCGATGGTAAATGGATTGCCTGTGGGATAGCCGGTCAACACTACTTCATTTGTTCCGGATGGAAGTACCGTCTGCGCTTCTGCCCAAGCGACCGGCAGAAGAAGCCATGAGGATAAAAGAAGTAGCGGGGAGAATCGGTCCAGCAATATCCTGACTTTTGCGAGCACGCCTACATTCAAGGGGACAACACGGTGTTCACCATGCCGGCATTGCCTTTCCAAACGCACTGGGATGAGCGCGGTAGTCGACAGTAATACACGACTGAAACTGCGGAATGTACTCCCAAACAGCTTGAGTGGCGCGCGCCAGTTGCTGGCCTTTTGTGGTGAGATGATTGTGCTCAGGCTTGTAGTCGTCATTGCGTTATCCCCCCCGGATTAGTTTGCTGATATCTGCAACTTCTAATCTCGCGCATACCTTATATTTCCACCTCTAAATTCACCTCAAAAACAACTATGAAATCTATCAGTAAATCAACAAATATACTTCAGTTTTACTCGAAAATACCTGAGATTTATGAATCAGCAACGCAAGATGCGAGGCGCCTTTCAATTTATACTTATGGTGATGTCAGGTTGACACATGATCAGTATCGGCCTGATATCCGGCAAGCATGACCCGATCACCCGTCAGCCATAAACGTCACTGCTTTCCACCTTGTTGAGATTTAGGCCACGTGTTTGGGGTGCCCAGATTCAATGGACGATATGGATTTCCCCTGGCCGCCATGTCTTGTCGAAGAAGGGCTGAAGTGGACTGTAAAGTCTGAGAAGAGGAAACCATCCCTTTCCGGACACCGTCTGTATCCAGTTTCCATCGGCGACATCTTTCGGCTTTTCCGGCGAGAAGTAGATACTGGTGCTGCCATCGGCGTTCGCGACTGCAGCCGAAGTCGGATAGGCTTGACTGCCCGCACGCGGATATGGTTGCCCTGTTTGAAGCATGGATCGCGTCTGGTTGTCGTAGAGCGTCACCGACCAGAACTTGGCGGCAGGGATATCCTTTGGCAAGTCGAGCCTGTAGGTCTTCGCGCCGTCGAGCGGCTTGGTGTCGCTGTCATAGAAGGTGCCAAGATATTGCGAGCCAACGTTGGTGAGCCGCATCACCATGGCCGGCGTGATGACAGTGGCCAGGTAGAAGAACGACGTGCGCCCGTCCAGCGTCCGACCGCCGGTTACAGGATACGGCTTCACACCGTCCTTCGTCACCTCCGGAGGCGGTGCCATGAAGTCATAACCGCCTGCGAACAGCGGATTGCTCCAATTTGACTTGCTGTCAGGATAGTAGCTGAAGCCCAGCTCCGGCTTTGGAGCGATACCCACGGTGCGGCTGGCCGCGTTTCCGACCGCCGCGGCATCCACCAGAATCTTACGCATGCGCTCGTCCGGCTTGAACTCCTTGCCCTTTACGATGCCGATTGCGGCAAACTGCCCTGCGATCTCAGGATCAAGCGCGTCTGCAGACTCACTTTGAACAAGGGCATTCAGCATATCGTAGTAAGAAGCGTCGTTTGGTGGGATGGTATTCATGACCTTGCCCGTCCCCTCAACGAACTGCGGCGTGGTTGGGTCGGCGATCTGTCCGAGCGGGCCTTTGCCCGTCAGAAAACTGCTGATGCTGGAGCCGTAACTGCCGGGAACGTACGGGTAGATTTTCAGGCCGGATTTGATGCGGGCTGCCGCGGGTGCCGGGTCATTGTCGTCGAGGAATGCACGTCCGATCACACCGACGCCATTCGTGCGAGAATGGCCGATGAAATATCCGCCCTCGGGAAGCGGGCCCTTATAACCGGGCGGCAGCAGGAGGTATTTCGCGCCAGCCCCACGATCGGGTCCCGCAAGTCCGAAATCCGAGATGTATCGGAACCACATGTCGTCGAAGATACCGAGAGTGTTGGGTGGTGTTTCCACGACCAGCGGTCCCTTGCTTAAATCGACGTAACTCCAGAAGTAGATCGTGTCGTTGTTTGCTGTCAGGAACAGTGATTTGGAGTCCATCAATTTCGAGAAGATCAGCACGGCATTGTCGGGAACGCCCGCGTCGCGGAATCCTTGCCTGATCGCATACATTGAAACGCCGCCGAAGGCATTCAGGAACGTATCGACACCCCGCGAGAAGTCGAGGTAGTCGTACATCTTCTGCGAGGTGGCGAGCGTCGGAACGCCATCCTTGAAGTCGAGGGGCCCAAGACTGCTATCGCTTCGGTCCGGTGTCGTTATCTGTTCCGGGACCGCCGTGGTCTCTGCAATCGCAACCGTTGACATAGTCAGCAGCGCGGCCGCGGCCGTACAAATGAGGCCTGCTCGTCTATTCATGTTTCCGCTCCTGATTCCAAAAAATTGCAATATCGCAGTCCGCCTCTCGCGCTATGTCCGAGGATCGCGACGGCTTCAGTTCGTCTTAGTGACAGGTGGGGGCGACCATTTGTTCTCCATGATGGCAGCCTTCGGCCAGTAGGCCCTTAAAAACAGCTCGAAATTGCCCTTGGGCGCGGGCAACCAGTTCCTCGCCTTTTCGCCCGTGGGCTGACTATTCTGCACGTAGATGGTCAGCGAACCATCCGGGCCGAAGACGAGGTCCTTGTTCTTGGTGCCGAGCGAAAAGCGGTTGATCTTGTTGGGCGCGAAGAAGTGATCCTCGTCGTAGAGCGTCATGGACCAGAAGCCGTCGACGGGCGGAAGCTCATCCTTGGGGAAGGTGACGGCGTAGCTATTCGCTCCACTCAGCCGCTTGCCCTTCATGTCATATTCCTGTCCGAAGTAAGCCGACTCTTTGCGGGGATTGACGAAGATATTCGCCTTGGCAGCGGCAGCGCGGCTGAAATAGTCGGTCCCGAACTCGGCACCGTTCATCGGAGAGACCCAACCATTACCCACCGGAACGCCGGCATAGGAATAGCTGTGTATCGTCTTCATCAGATTCTTGTCGGTTTCGACAGCCGCCTGCTTCATCGTTGCCGCGACTTTCGGGTCCTTTGATGCTGCGGATAACAATGATCCGAACCAGGCGTATAGCGCCTCCTCGCCAGGCTGCGGTGGCACTTCCTTCATCACCTGCGGCAGCTCGGCAAAGAATGCCTCCGGCTTCACCCACTGCGTCTCGCCCCCGCCGCCCTGCTTGCCGCCTGCGGGGTCGGCAAGCTTTGGAATTTTGCTCCAGTCCTTGGTCTTCATCTTCCCGTCGAACTCGCCGAGCGGGTAGGACATGATCTGGCTGATGGCGGGCTGGATGGCGGCGCGGTCTTCCTTGGTGTCATCGAGGAAAGCACGCGGTATGATGTAGGCGAGATTCGTCGGCGACCGGAACACGCCGTTAATGCCGGACGGCACGTCACCCTTCCATTTGGGACCGACCACCATGTAGAAGCCAGGCTTGCTGTCATACATTTTGCCCATGCTGCCGATGGTGTCGGTGCGCTGGTTGCCAAGCTGGTAGACCCAGAAGCGATCTCCGAAGTCGGGCACCTGGAAGACGACAGGCTCCTTCTCCAGCGCCATGATCCCGAAGCCATAGACCACATCCTGGTTCGGCGTCGCGACTGCACGTTCTTCTGGCTTGATGTAGTCGGTCAGCATCGTGACACGGTTTAGTGGCCCAACCGGCAGGACGCCATCGCCGAGGCCGTTCTCAGGCACTTTCTCAAAGACGAGGTGACGGTTATGCATGTTGACGAGCGGCCAGCCCCAAAGATAGGCGAGCCGGGCGACATCACGAACATAGGCCTCAGGTAGACGCATCCCGGAAACCGGACCCTCGGGGATGTCCTTGCTGATTTCGGGAACCGTTGGCGATTGAGCCAAAGCAGGAGAAACAAGCATTGCCATGGCAACGGAGGCAAATAGGGCAGACCTCAGGCGAACAACTACGGCGAAAGTGCCCACACCGGCTCCTTTGAATTGCTGGTCAAGCGCGACCGTTCAACTGGAGAAAGTTGTTCACCCACCCGGTTTTGCGAACAAGTACGCAACGGTTACAGCACCGTAAATCGACGTATGAGCCGCGGGAAATCCATCCGCCGCGGGGTATCCGAATGACCCAAAGTTGGTCCTAGTGGCCATTGCACGTCTTCGGTTGGAATGAGGGTGCGCTATCGGCCTTCCGGGGCCGGAGACATGGCCAACACCTTAGGGTGTCATTTCGCTCTCTGCCGCAATCAACCCCAGGCTGACGGCGCGGATGACCGAAATTCTCTTTAGGGGTCATTCGAATAAATCGGCCGTCGTTCCTGTGCCTGCTTCCGGATTGCGAAGCAGCAGGTCGCCACGGAAACTCTCTACTGCCTCCGGTGCCCTTCTCCGACATTTCTCTTGCCGCGGAACTTCTCAATATAGCTGAATAGCTGACAATCCCAACGCTGATTTCAGAGAGCGATTGCTATCGCAGCCTTCAGCAACGAGTGACCATTCTCGGTGATAGTATCTCAGTCTGAAATTCGTGTGACGATCTGTGGAACCGCCATCTCCATGACATGATCCGTTTGCGCATCCTCGCCTAGCATGAACGTCTCCGCTCCCGACACACGAAAGCCGATCTTCTCATAGAACGCGATCGCTCGATGATTTTGCGTCCAAACAGTGAGCCAAAGCCGATCCGTTCCGCGCCAGCGGCATTCCTCAAAGATTCGATCCATGAAACGTGTGGCGAGCCCACAACCCTGCCACGATGCATCCACGTATAGTCGCTTGAGCTGGATGTCGGTGTCGTGGGTGACGAGATGCGCATAACCGGCCAGCTGGCCGGTAGTGGCTCTGTCGTCCAGAGCCAGGATTACGATTGCCGCGTCGTCGGCAATCTCCGCAGCTTGAATCGCTGGACTGAAAGCGTTGGAAAGATATGCCTTCATGTCGCTCGGCTTGTTGTCAGGACCAAAGGTCTCCTGAAAGCACCGCGCTGCAAAGCTGGAGAGCGCGCTCGCATCATCAGTGGTCGCGCTGCGCAGAATGATGTGATCCGTGAGGTGTGCCATGGATGCCCCCAGCATTCAGTTGGACATCAATATACATGAACTATAACGCGCATAGTGTCGATGATGGGATGGCCCGCCCTTCCGAGAACATCGAGTATGATGTCTCCGTTATGAGGGAAGAATAGCCACAGCGTTGTTGGCGTTGACGAGCGTGGAAGCGCGATTTTTGCGTCGAACGATGCAGCGGCAGACTCTGATGGAGTTTATCACCAAACTTCCGACGTGCGTTATAGCGATACAAGCCTGCTGCGACGCTCACCACCTTGGGTGGATTTCTGTCTCTTCGGGACATGAGATTCGTCTGATGTCGCCTGAATACGTTAGTCTGTTGGATTGCACCATCAATTGACCCACTTTTCCATCCGCGACTGACCATGGATGATCGAGATAACACGCAGACTAGTATAAGCTTTCAATAGGTTTGGTGGCTCAGCGCGAAATGGCAAAGAGGGTCAACTCTATATGGAAATCAACAAGAGGCACCAGGTGGCTGCGGAAAGACCCACCAAGGCGCGCAATATGCGGCAGATGCTGCGGCAAACTCTGAGAGCCGTATCCTTATTCTAACCCACACTCATGCCGCTTGCGACGTGTTCGCGGCGTGAGGGCCGAGAATTGACGACGGGGGCTTTAATGTCGCTCTGCAAAGAGAACAAAGTTCTCATCTTTACCTTCTTCGGTGCGCCATATCTGGTGAGGAGCAGCAGCCCTGACTTATCAGAACCATCGGCTTCCAATCGAGATCGCAAAGGATTGAACAACCGTGCGGAGCGTTCCCGTCCCGTTGCGAAAACAGGAACGAGCGCGACAGGGCTTCCGGTCGATCGAACTCGCCTGAAAACACGCAATGGCGACCCCCGCCCACGCTTCATCGGCGAAAATGCCGCTGGTCAGCGTAAACGAACCATTGTCCGTGAGGTGGCGTTGCTCAACCGCACCACCCGGAGCGTTTTGCTCGAACGAACCTGATTGAGGCTTTTCTCCTGCGACCCTACGGGGAAACAGGCGTGTTTTTGGCAGCCGTCACCACATCGGATCCAAGGGTACTCTCAATTTGAGACTTTATGAGCGAAATGGCCTCCGCAGACGTCATCCTGCTGTGGATAGCAGCCCTGTGAAGCCAAGTACCATCAATGAGGATCGCTACGGCCGCAACGAAATGCCGGATTTGCTCCCCCTCAACGAGATGACAAACACAACTGCTCAGATTGGATGCCAGCCGTCGATGAAAGAGCCGCTGCAGACGCTCAAGCTGCACATCCTTTGCACTTGCAACGTAGAATGAAAGCCAGGCATTGGCGACATTCTGCTCAAAGAGGTCTTCCGGAAAATTTCCTTCCACGATCGCCATCAGACGATCCCACCGCGTGGTTGCCTGCTTCATGCGGTTGACCACTTCATCCATGATGACACGGTTGGCATGACGCACCATCCAGAACAGAACCTCGTCCTTGCTCTTGAAATAATAGGACAGAATACCCGGCGACATGCCCGCCTCTTTGCAGATACGTGCCGTCGTCAAACCATCAATACCGAACTGCAGGAATGCCCGGTAAGCACCTTCGATCAACTCCTGCCGCCTGATGTCTTCAATCGATCGCTTCATGCCACGCCAAACCTTGATTGGATTCTCCATGCAACTATACCGTTCAAATTTTTGTATGCTCGTACAATTTTTTGAATTGACAAATAATTCCCGACTGCGATGCTGCTGCAACTCACGTTAGAAATCCAAAGGGGAACAGCATGAGAAAACTCGTTTCAGCAACATTGGCTGCTGGCCTGATGGCGGCGGGCATCACGACTTCCAGGGCCGACGCCCCTTCCTGTGCAACCGTCAGAGCCGCCGATATCGGTTGGACCGATATTCAACTGACGACGGCCACTGCGTCGCTTCTTTTGAAAGCCATGAATTACAAGATGACCAGCAGTTTGCTTGGCCTCAGTGTAAGCTATGCCAGTCTTAAGGGCGGGCAGATCGATGTCTTTCTTGGCAACTGGCGGCCTGCGCAGAATATCGAGTTCAAAGATTTCTTCGACAAGAAATGGGTTGATGTTCTTGCAACCAACCTGACCGGTGCAAAATACACTCTGGCTGTGCCGGACTATGTCGCCGCTGCCGGCGTAAGATCGTTCGACGATCTCGCCAAATTCCCGGATCAATTCAGCAAGAAGATTTATGGCATTGAACCGGGAACGAACCAGCCGTTGCTCGATATGGTGGCAAAAGGCGCACATGGCCTTTCAGGATGGACAATCGTTGAATCCAGTGAGCAAGCCATGCTGGCGCAGGTAAAACGTGCCGTGGAACGCAAGGAATGGATCGTTTTTCTCGGCTGGCAGCCGCACCCCATGAATCTCAATCTCAAGATGGATTATCTCACAGGCGGCGACGAAGAATTCGGGCCTGATTTCGGCGGCTCAACCGTCTGGACTCTTGCGCGTCCGGGTTATGCCGCGGACTGTCCCAACGTGGCAAAACTGTTTGAGAATCTGATCTTTGATGTGGATCAGGAGAATGCAGGCATGAAAATGATGCTTGACGGTGGCGCAACCGCCGAAGCGGCTGCAACCGCTTTGATCCATGCCAAGCCGGAAAATCTGGAGAAATGGTTGAACGGTGTGACTGCACTGGACGGAACGCCAGCGCTCGCCAAAGTCAGGGACGCCCTCGTCAAATGAGTGCAACGACAAAACCAATGATGCGCGCGGCATTGTTTGACGGCACCGCGAACGGGCCGCTGAAGCTCGAATGTCTCCCCGTGCCGCAGCCGGAATATGGCCAGATCCTGGTCAAGTTGGAAGCATGTGGGGTCTGCCATACCGATCTGCATATCTGGAAAGGCGGCGTGCGGCCCGCCAGCGGCAATGCGCCCGCTCGGATCCTGGGGCACGAAGGCATCGGTACGGTTGCCGGTTTGGGCGATGGCGTGAGCAATTTCAGGGTCGGTGATCGCGTTGGCGTGCCATGGATGCACGACACATGCGGTCATTGCGACGAGTGCTTGGCCGGGCAGGAAGCGTTTTGCCAGAGCCAGCGGGCGCATGGGTTTGATGTGAATGGCGGCTTTGCCGAATATGTGATTGTCAATGCGCAATATGCCGTTTCGATACCCGGCAAACTCGATGCGGTGTCGACTGCCCCTTTGATGTGCGCGGGTGTAACCGCGTTTTCCGCCGTCCGCCGCGCGGGCCTCAGAGCTGGCATGCAATGCGCAATCTTTGGGTGCGGCGGCCTTGGCTTATACGCCATCCAGATTGCCGTTCGCGCCGGCGTGCGCGTTGTCGCCCTGGATATTGCCGAGGATAAGCTTGCCCTCGCCCGGAAAATGGGCGCGCATGCAACCCTGTTGGCCGATGATAGCGCCGTTGAGCCATTAAAGGCGATGGGCGGCATGCACGCCTGCATCAATTTTGCTCCGTCAGCAGCCACATGGCCGCTGATGGTCGCGGGCATCAAACCGAGAGGGCGAATCGTTGCCACGGCAATGGTTTCGCAACCCGTGCCCATCAGTCAGGAGTGGCTCACGGGAACGGGTGTTGTCATTACGGGAACAAGTGTTGGCACGCGTCTCGAAATGCGGGAATTGCTGCGCATGCATGCAGAGAAACCTTTGCTCATGCACATAAACGAGATCCCCCTTCACGATGTGGAGCACGCCTTGCTCGATCTGGCGCATGGCAAGACACAAGGACGCTCGGTTGTAACCTACACCTAAGTATAGGTTTTTACTAAATTTAATTGGCTGCGGGTGCTGTCACATGGCGTGCGATGCAGACGCACGGTCGCCATTGCATGTTTTCAGGCGGGTTCGATCGACCGGAAACCCGCACGCGGATGTCACCGCATGATCATTGAAGCAGAACCAATTAAATAAAGCATCTATATTTATCCCACGCGTTCCCACATAAAGTACTGTGTGGAAAACTTTCTTTCATTCTTAATTAGATTATTAATTATGCATTTTCTCCTGCAGTTTATCGTTAGAAATCGACATGATTCAATGGTCAGGTAGGGGGGACAACATGAAGGGCATGGTATTCACCGAATTGCTGGGTTTCGTAGAGCATATCTACGGGGCGGATGCCGTGGATGATCTCATCGAAGCTTCCGACCTGCCGAGTGGTGGCGCCTATACTGCGGTGGGTACTTACGACCACAAGGAGATGCAATCGCTTGTCACCAACTTGTCTGCGCAAAGCAACACGCCGCCAAACGAATTGTTGGATTTGTTCGGTCAACATTTGATCGGACGTTTCAAGGCTTCATTCCCTGACTTCTTCAAGACCGCAGCCACCCTGTTTGATTTCCTCGAAAGCATCGACAGCCATATCCACGTGGAGGTACGAAAACTCTACCCCGATGCCGAGCTGCCGGAATTCCGGGCCGAACGCCTTGGGACGGGGGCAATGCACCTCGATTATCGCAGCAATCGTCCCTTCGCGGCGCTTGCCTCGGGCCTCATTCTTGGCGCGGCTCAGCTCTATGGCGAGACCGTGCTTATAGAGCGAAGCGCGCACGAACACGATGGCGAGAAATTCGTCCGGTTCTCAATCCAGAAGACGGATGCGATAGCCTAAATGCTGGAAACCGACACGCCCGGCGATCGCGTTGCGCGTCTCGAACGGCGCCTCAAACGGGAACGCCGAGCCCGCGAAGAGGCGGAATGGCTGCTGGAGGCGAAGTCGCTGGAATTGTATAACGCCAACAACCACCTGACGGTGCTGGCGAACGATCTTGAAATGCGCGTCCTCGATCGCACGCACGAATTGGAGGTTTCTCGCCAGCAGGCCCTGTTCCTTGCCGAGCGCGACCCTCTGACCACGCTCGCAAACCGGGTCAGTTTCACGCGCGATCTGGAAGCGGCTATCCGGGAGGCTCGCGTTCAAAGCGGCATGGTACAGCTTCTGTTTGTCGATCTCGATCGGTTCAAGGAGATCAATGACAATTACGGTCATGCCGTCGGCGATGCGGTGCTGCTGGAAGTTGCTGCTCGGTTGCGCGCAATCTGCCGGGAGCGAGAGGTGCCCGGACGATTGGGCGGCGACGAGTTTGGCGTCATCTGCGTGACACCGGCTCACAGCGAACGCGCCCGCCAGATCGCGGCAGACGTCATGGAGGTCATGAGCAGGCCGATCGACTGCGGCCGCCTGCAGCTGATCGTCAGCTGCTCGGTCGGCTTTGCAAGCTTCCCCCGCAATGCCGTGGATTCACCAACACTGCAGCGCTTTGCCGATTTCGCCCTGTACCATTCGAAGTCGGCTGGACGCTCGACATGGACGGAGTTCGACGACACCATGGCGGGCGAGCTTCAGAGCCGCCAGGGCCTGGAAGCAGAACTGCGCACCGCGGTGGCGGCGGGAGAGATCGAGCCATGGTACCAGCCAATCATCTCCACCAAGAGCAACGAAATCGTTGGGGTGGAGGCGCTCGCGCGGTGGCAGCATGCCGAGCGGGGGCTCATTCTTCCCGGCCTGTTTATTCCGCTGGCCGAAGAAAGTTCGTTGATCGTCGAGCTTGGCCGGGCGATGATCGATCGCTGTTGCCGGGAGATGCACCCGTTCATCCGCGACGGTCATCTCGATTACGTGTCGATCAATCTGTCGCCGCGTCACCTGCGTTCCTCCTCGGTTGTCGAACATATCGCCGCGACGTTGGCCCATCATCACTTCCCTCCCTCCGCCCTTCAACTGGAAATCACGGAAAGCCTGCTGCTCATCGATTTCGAGCAGGCCCAGGAATGCCTTTCCCGCTTTCGCGCGCTCGGCATCCGAATTGCCCTTGACGATTTTGGAACGGGCTATTCGAGCCTTTCTTACATTAGGCGCTTGCCATTGGACGTCATCAAGATCGATCGTTCCTTTGCCAGAGACATCAGTGCTGACCAGCAGGCCGAAGCCGTGGTCAAGGCAATTGTTCAGCTCGCACAGGCGCTGGAACTCCGCGTCATCGCCGAAGGCGTCGAGACGGAAAGCCAGGCGCTCAGGCTGACCAGTTGCGGCTGTTTCGTACAGCAGGGATATCTGTTTGGACGGCCGATGCCCCTGAATGAAATCACCCGATATCTTGAGGCCCGTGCAAATCCGACGCCATTCGCCCAAAATATTTCAGCCTCCTGAGCCTGAAACGTCGTTTGTCGATACAGGACGGAGGGCCACCATGAAGCCAAATGGGGACTGTCACGTCGCACCCAATCGGCTCTGCCTCGATTTCCGTGATGACGCAGCGGATTTACACATAAATCTGCCTATTACGACAAAAGAACGGGAAGCTCTCTTGTGTCGCCCCATGTCGCAAGCCTATGATAGACGATGAAAAACACCTCTCCCATTTCCGAAGCTGGATTAGGCGGCCGAGCCTGGCCGAAAATCCTTTTGAATTATCGCAAACCGCACCGCGGCCGCAGCATTTTCGAGCTTGCGGTGACGGTCATTCCCTTCGCAATCCTGTGGGCGGTCTGCTGGGCTGCCGTCCACTACGGTTTCTGGTGGGGGTTGCTGTTCATCATTCCGGCAGCCGGCTTCCTGCTTCGCCTGTTCATGATCCAGCATGATTGCGGCCATGGTTCTTTCTTCGCCCACCGGCATTCCGACGACTGGACCGGCCGGGCGATCGGCGTTCTTACCTTGACCCCCTATGATTACTGGCGCCGTGCGCATGCACTGCACCATGCTTCGGCCGGCAACCTGGATGAGCGCGGTGTCGGCGATATCACGACCCTGACCGTCGCCGAATACCGGGCCTTGTCCCGCTGGGGCCGCCTGGGCTACCGCCTGTACCGGCATCCGGTGATCATGTTCGGCATCGGGCCGGCCTGGCTTTTCATTTTCAAACAGAGATTGCCGTTCGGCATGATGCGCTCCGGCGCCCAGCCCTGGATCTCCACCATGGCGACGAATTTTGCCATTGCGCTGCTGGCGGCCGTTCTGATCTGGCTGGTGGGTGTCATTCCCTTCCTGATGGTGCATCTGCCCATCGTCGTTCTTGCCGGGGCTGCAGGCATCTGGCTGTTCTACGTCCAGCACCAGTTCGAGGAGACCCATTGGTCGCAAGGCGCTGACTGGCAGTTCCAGGAAGCCGCCCTGCACGGTTCCTCGCATTACGTCCTGCCGCTTCCCCTGCGCTGGCTGACCGGCAATATCGGCATCCACCATGTCCACCATCTTTCCAGCCGCGTGCCCTATTACCGGCTGCCGGAAGTTCTGCGGGACTATCCGGAACTGAGCAATGTCGGGCGTATTACCATTCTGCAGAGCCTGCGCTGCGTGAAACTGGTCCTGTGGGATGAAGGCCGCAAGAGGCTCATCACGTTTCGCGAGGCGCGCAGCCTGGCCTGACGCCAGCCGCTTTCCAGACCATCTGTACACCTGCCTTGCAGCCTGCGCATACCGCGCAGGCATACACGTACGCCGCTTTTGTTCCCACGCCCGTGCAAAATATATCCGGCTACCGATCTGGAACCAACGGTATCCGGGTGTGTTTCCATCCTGATCTCGCCGGGAGCTTGCAGCCCCGCAGGGATTTTATCTGAAGAACAGGATGAATGGAGACACACCATGGTTTCGTATGATCGGGACACAGTGGATACAATCGCGGTTGACCGACAGCGCCTCGCATGGGGCGGTATTTTTGGCGGAACGCTTCTCACCATCGCCGTCCAGGTGATGTTCGCAGCCCTCGGTCTGGGGATTGGCCTCAGCACGGTCAGCACCACCGGCGACGGCGCTTCCGCGCAGGGCCTGGGTATCGGCGGCGGTATCTGGAGCGCCGTTGCGATGATTATTGCCCTGGCTATCGGCGGTTACGTCGCTGCCTATTTTTCCGGCCAGTACGCGCGCTGGAGCGGTGTGCTGCACGGTCTGGTTGTCTGGGCCGCGGGACTGGCTATCGGACTCTATCTGCTTGGCACCGCCGTCGGCGGGGCTTTCGGCGTCCTCGGCAGCGTCGCGTCCTCGGTCGGATCGACAGCAGGTCAGGCCATGTCCGGCGCGGCCTCGACCGCCAAGGACATGATCCCGCAGGCTGTTCAAGCCAGCGGCATTACAAAGGAACAGGCCGGCGCGGAGGTCGACCGTCTGGTAGACGGTGCGCTCAACCGCGATCCCTCGGGGACCACATCCCTGACGCCGGAACAGGCCCGCAAGGAAGTCGTATCGGCGTTGACCAGTCATGCGCTGGGTGAAGAGACATCGCAGGAAACCAAACAGCGCGTGACGGCCATCATTGCAGCACAGCTGGGCATTTCGCCCGATGAAGCCAACAAGCGATACGATGCCGCTATTGCCAAGATCGACGACCTCAAGGCCAAAGCCACGGCCAAGGTTGAAGAACTGAAGGCTCAGGCCAAGCAGGCCGCCGACAAGTCGGCAAAGATTGCCGTAAGCGGCAGTTTTGCAGCCTTTGTCGCCATGCTGATCGGCGCCCTCGCCGCAGCGGTCGGTGGTGCGGCCGGAATCCGGCGCAATCGGTAGACCCGCTTGACCGCCAGCACGTCCCGCGACATGAGCCGCGGGACGTGCTTGGGCCTTTTGCCGAATGCGCTGCTCCTCCCTTGCCCAGCGGACGCGAAGCCCTGTAGAAAGCAGGGATCGATCCGTCGCGGATGACGGACGCAATCCAAATTGGTGAGGACGACAGCGTGCGGAGATTGTTTTCAAATGTGGCCCTGTTCGGGTTGGCTCTGACGGCGTTGAGTGCGGTTGTTCCGGTTTCCGGCGCCGGCGCGGCGCCCACGGCCGCGCAGTGCAAAAAACTCGATCCGAACGGGCGGGATATGGGCGGCGACACACATTTCAGCATCGCGATCCGCGACAAGAAAGCCGATCTTGTCGCCAAGATGCTGGCCTGCGGTGCCGATGTGAACCTGAAGACCCAGGAGGGCTGGGCACCCCTGCACACTGCAGCCTATTACGGCCCGGCAAGCGTCATCGATCTGCTGATTTCCAAGGGCGCGAAGGTCAACTTCGTCGGTGACTACGACAAGATGACGCCGCTGCACATGGCGGCAAGTTACAGCGATGATCCTGCCGTGGTTCAGGCTCTGCTCAAGCACGGAGCGGATAAATCTGCCAGGACTGCAGGTGGCAAGACAGCGCTGGAACTGGCGGCCGACAAGCCGGCCATTGCCGCACTGTTGAAATAGAGGGAACCGGCCTGCGTCCTTCCCCCTTGTTGCGGGCCGGTCAAGCTCCTAGGTTTCAGGCATGCGGTCGATAATCGTTTAAGCAATGCTAGTGTTCGCCAAAAAGCTGCGGGACGAAGTTGGAGGGGGCGTCCTGACGTCCCTCGCCCTGCATCTTTTGGTGGCGGCATTGCTATTTCTCCAGCTTCCCCAATGGAAAACCACACCGCCGGAGCCGGAAAGCGTGGAGGTGAAGGTCGTTCCGCCGCCAGAACCCGAACCGCAGCCAAAGCCGGAACCGGAAAAGAAGGAAGAGAAGGCAGAGGCGCCAAAACCGCAGCCCGCCCCGGCCCCCGCCGCAGCGGCCGCCTCTTCGCAACGTCTTCTCAAGCTTCTCCCGAGATCAGAAAGAGATGCTGCCGATTCCGAAGCGGCGCCACCCGCCGACGGTACAACTCAAGACGCGGCATCAACCCCGCAAGACTCACCCGCAGCACAAGCGAAAATGGACGCTGCTCCAGCCGCGCTGCCGCTGGAGAGCAAACCGGCTGCGCCAGAAACCCCGAGACCTGATGTGCAGTCGGCGCCCATGCCCAGCGAAACGGCGGGACAGGCAACGCAACAGTCGCCGGCTCCGACCAACGCGGTCAACAATATGCCCACTCCGCAACAGAAATCAGAGCCTACGCCAAAGAAGTCAGATCAGGCATCCAAACCGAACGGTTCCAAAACCGCACCCAGCTCCAATCCATTCTCAAATATGAGCCAGAAATTCCTGCCGAACTCGGGGCTTGACCCACGGACAGCGCAGATCGTCGCAAGGCTTTCGCCAGAAGAGCGCCTTGCAAGCCTCTGTACATCGGAGGCATTGGCGATGCTGAGTTCAAAACCCAGCACTGCATCGCGGGATGCGATCCTTCCCAATGGCCCTGCGGGAGGGATCACGTCCAAGACGTCGTTCAACGGTGCAGGCGCCGCGTTTCGCCTCGGATCAAACTGGTACAATCTGGATTTCAAATGTTCCGTCGATGCCGGCGCAACGCGGGTGGTCTCATTCACCTTCAGGATTGGCGGGATCGTTCCAAGAAATGAGTGGCAAGCCCGCAAGTTGGATGACAGGCGCTGATAACCGGCGCCAGACCCGGCCTTGATCATCGCGTCCTACTGAGGCGAGAATGGACGCCGCACCATGTGGGTGTTTTGTTTTCCTTGCCCTGCAATAACAGTCACAGCGCGGCACGGATGCCACGCTGTTCATTCCAAAAAGCAAGCGGTTTCAGGTCAAGCAGATCTGTTGCCGGTGATCGCGTGATAGAGCCAGAGCACGACGACGGAACCGATAACAGCGACGATCAGACTGTAGATGTTGAAGCCGGTGACGCCGGTGGCACCGAGCAAGCTGAAAATGAAGCCGCCGGCGACAGCGCCGACAATGCCCAGAACGATGTCAAGGATTAAGCCCTGACCGCTCTTGTTGACGATCTTGCTGCCAATAAATCCAGCAACAAGTCCAAGTACAATCCAACCGATAACAGACATGCGAACATTCCTTCCTATCCATTGGCTTAATGTCGTCATGTTTTCGCATAGATTGAATAAAAGCAAGATGGTTGTGCTTTCTCCCGGAATGAACAAATATCTTTGCGGGGGAGAACGACGGATTTGAGCTGAAACCGAGCAATATAGAAGGGAGATCGAGATGGGAATTTTCGATAATGCGGTACCAGGCGGAAATATATCGAAGCCGCTGATCATTGCGCTTGGAGCACTTCTGGTCGGTAAAATGCTGAGCGGCGGCTCGAGCCAGCCCGCGCAGGCTCCCGACAATCCACAAACGGCCGACAACGGCAATACAGCAGCCGGCGGCGGGCTTCTCGGCGGGCTCGGCGGTCTCCTGAACAGCCTGACCAATGCGGGCCATGGCGAGACGGCAAATTCCTGGCTTCAGCCGGGTGAAAACAAGCCCATCGCACCCGGCGATCTGGGCAGCGCGCTCGGCCAGAAAACCATCAGCGAGATTGCCCAGCAAACCGGGATGAGTGAACAAGACCTTCTCGCGCAGCTGTCGAAGATCTTGCCGGGCGTGGTCGACCAGCTCACGCCGAACGGCCAGGTGCCCAGCACGCAGCAGATTGCTTCGCTCCTGAAATCTTCTTCATAAACACCAGGCTGGCCGGAACGGGTTTCGTTTCGGCCAGCCTTTGTTCGGTCGCCGGGGATCAGGCGACGGAAAGTTCGGTCTTGCGCGCGTTGACGCTGGCGAGCCGCATCACGACGAGCCCGAGCAGCGGGAAGGCGCCGCCGATCCATCCCAGATATTCAAGGCCCAGGTTGGCGATGATCAGCCCGCCGATGAACGACCCCGAAGCAATGCCGAGATAGAGCGCCGAGCCATTGAGCGACAGCGCGAGCGGCGCACTTTCCGGGGCGATCGCCAGAACCCGGCTGGCCTGCGCGGGCGGGAACATCCAGGCGGCAATTCCCCAGAGAACCATGATCGTCATCAGCGCAGGACCGGCGATTTCATGCGGCCATTGCATGATCCAGCTGATCGCCATCAGCGATGCGGCATTGAGGAAGGAGGCGGCGATCACCGTGCGCGTCGGGCCGAAGCGATCCGACAATTGTCCGCCGACAACATTGCCAAGCGCAGCACCAAGACCAAAGGCCAGCAGCACCAGCGGCACCATCGCGCGGGAAAGGCCGGTGCCCTGCACCGCGATGGCGGCGATATAGGTGAAAACGATGAAGCCGCCGGCCATGTAGAGCAGCATGGTGACAAGCGCTGGCAAGAGCCCGGGGTGGCGGATCACGCCGAGCCGCTGCCGCAGGGTCAAGCGGTCGGCGCGCAATCCGCGCGGCAGGAGAAACCAGACGAAGGTTGTCGCGGCCGCCCCGATCAGGGCAATGAAGATGTAGGTGCCGCGCCAGCCGGCAAACGATGCGATCAGCGCGCCAAGCGGCGCACCGAAGGCCACCGCCAGCGTGGTCCCGCCGACGATGACGGAAATCGCCCGCGCCCGGTGATGCGATTCAGAGATGGCGACGGCCGTTGCCTGCGCCGTGGCCGCGTATAGGCCCGCCGACATGCCGATCAGCAGCCGGGCGGCCGTGAGAAACGCATAGGACGGAGCAAATGCCGCCAGAATTGCCCCGATGACGAAGGTGGTGGCACTGCCTGCCAGGATAACGCGGCGGTCTGCAGACCCGGTAAGAGCCGCAAGAACCGGCGCGCCCAGCGCATAGGCAAGCGCGAACATGACCACGAGATAGCCGGCCTGAACCAGCGTCACGCCGGTATCCCCGGCAATCTGCGGCAGAAGGCTGGCGACGACAAAACCCTCAATGCCAATGGCGAATGTACCCAACGCCAGACCGACAAGGCGAATGTCCATGGGAGATATCCTTTGTTCAATGATCCTTGAACTATTGAGCTCACCGGCATGTGAAGTCAAGAACAAAGTTCAACGATTATTGAACATTGAACTTTTCCCGCGTACTTGCTACGTAGGAGGGCATGACCCATCCCCTGTTTCATCCGGATGCTGAAGAGATTTCACTTCCCGCCATCTTCACAGCGCTTGGCGACGAGACGCGTTTGAACATCATCGCCATTCTCGCGCGCAACGGCGAACGCGCCATGACATGCGGGCAATTTACCCAGCTTGGTTCCAAAACAGCCCTGAGCTATCATGTCGCCAAGCTGCGGGAGGCAGGCGTGATCAATGTGCGGCCCGATGGAACGAAACGGTTTCTGACCTTGCGCCGTGCCGATCTCGACAATCGCTTCCCCGGCTTTCTCGACTCCGTCATCGCCTCGGCAAGCACGATGCCGTTGCCTGAAAGCCAGCCTCCGGCCGATCCGGCCGAAACCCGGGGAGAAACCGAATGGACATAAAATCAAGCGGCTCCATACCGACGCGCCGCGCGCCGGAAGAATGGTTCACCGGCACAGTCTGGCAGGACCCGATCATCCAGACCCCTTCCCCGGCGCGGCTGATCGCCGTGGTCGTGCATTTCGAGCCGGGCGCCCGAACCGCATGGCACACCCATCCGCTTGGACAGACCCTTTATGTGGTTTCCGGTGCGGGCCTCGCGCAGGTCTGGGGCGAGCAAATCCGCGAGATCAGGACTGGTGATGTCGTCTGGATTCCGCCCGGCGAAAAACACTGGCATGGTGCGGGTCCGGCAAATTCCATGTCGCACATCGCCATGCAGGAGGCATTGGACGGCAATGCCGTCGAGTGGATGGAAAAGGTTTCCGATACGCAATATTCCGGCGCACAATAATCTGCTAGCATGTGTGCAGGTGTAAAAACCCGGCTTTGCGGTTGCGTTGAAAGGAAAAATCATGGCGTTCGAAGACATCAAGGCACAGATCGCACTCCTGCTTGAAGAGATGGTGCAACGGCCGGCAGACGCCCATGAAATTCACGAGACTCTGCGTGAGCATCTCAACGAACTGAAAGCCATGGGCATGCCGCTTCCCGCGGACCTTGTCGCCCTCGAGAAGCAGCTGGAAGTCGACTTTGATTCCTGAACGGCACGCTTAGACGGACCCTTTGAAAATATCCTTCTTCAGATCGGGGTGCGATGTGAACAGGTCCCCCCGCCCGGGACGGCCGTCCCTCATGCCGATGTCGCGCAGCATGTGATCGGAAAAATCCCCGGCATTGACGGTGATCGGCACGGTGGGCCTTACCAGCGCCCGCCTAAGGGTCGCGAACCAACCCCAGCGGGATCCGGGGTTGTCTATGGATGTGCAGTGCGATGGTGAGGGGTTCATGACCTCAACTCCGGTTTGTATGCGACGTTCATGTCTTGGGTCTGCATTCAATGCGCCTGTTCGCGCTTGTTTTCCAACAAAACGACGAGTATCTTCCATAAGGACAGCTTATGGATCATGCCGATGAATCTTCCGCCCCTTGCCGCTATCCGTGTTTTCGAGGCCGCTGCCCGCCATGGCAATTTCACCAAGGCGGCGGAGGAGCTCGGCATGACGCAAGCCGCCGTCAGCTATCAGATCAAACTGCTGGAAGAGCGGGTGGGATCGCCGCTGTTTCTGCGGCTGCCGCGTCAGGTTGTCCTGACGGAAATCGGGGCGCGGCTGGCCCCGGCAACGACCGAGGCATTCGAAATCCTGCGTGCCGCCTTTGCAACGACACGCGAAAGCGCCGACGGCATCCTGACCATCGCGACGATTCCGACCTTTGCCGCCACGTGGCTGGTTCCGCGGCTGGGTTCGTTTCAAATGGAGAACCCGGCACTGGCCGTACGGCTGAAATCCGGCCGCGAAATGACGGATTTCGTGCGTCAGGAGGCGGATGTCGGCATTCGCAGCGGCACAAAGGAGTGGCCCGGCCTGGTCTGTCACAAGCTTTTCCAGGCCTATTTCACGCCCATGCTGTCACCGGCACTCGCCGCCTCGGTCGGCGGTGTCAAGACACCGACCGACCTGCTCAAACTGCCCATTCTCGACCCCGGCGACCCCTGGTGGAACATCTGGTTCAGCCTGGTGGGTATCGAAAAGCCGGCCCTGCGCGGCGACCTGCGCAATCGGCTGGGCGATCAGCATCTGGAAGGGCGGGCGGTGCTGGCCGGACAGGGCGTGGGAATACTGACACCGTTCTTCTTCCAGCCCGAGCTGCAACAAGGACAGCTTATCCAACCCTTCGATATTGTGGGATCGTCAGAGCACGCCTACTGGCTGGTTTATCCGGAAGCCCGGCGGAATGTCCCGAAAATCCGCGCGTTCCGCGACTGGATGCTGGGGCAGCTCGGTGCGGTAAAGATATAGCAAGGATGCGGCAGAGCGTTGAGCCCCGCCGCAGCGATCCCTAGAAAACTGCGAGATAGCGCAGCAGCGAGATAATCCCGATCACCACAACGATCACCTGGACGATCTGTTTGGCGCGGCCATCGAGCGGCAGCATCTGGACGAGATAGAGCACAAGAAAGATCACCAGAACGGTGATCAAAAGGCTGATAAGAATGGACATTGCAAATTTCCTGTTTTCGGGATCAGAACGATCGTAGCGTGGCAAAACTCTTTGCTGGCTATTTTTGTTCCATGCAAACAGCAGTCCACACGCTGCAATATCCGGACGTGCTGCCGGCACCGGATGCTTCGCGCAATTTCGAACCACCGTGCATTGCATTGCCGGTTCAGTTGCTGATAGCTTCGCCATCATCCCCGTTTCTCAGGATTCTTCCCATGCGCTCGCTGTTTCATCTTGCCTACCACGTCCATGATCTCGACAAGGCGCGCGGCTTCTATGGCGATATCCTTGGCTGTGCCGAGGGGCGAAGCACCGATAGCTGGGTGGATTTCGATTTCTTCGGTCATCAGATCTCGCTGCATCTCGGCAAGCCGTTCGAAACGACCAACACCGGCAAGGTGGGCGATCACATGGTGCCCATGCCGCATCTCGGCGTCATTCTTCCGCTGGAAGACTGGAATGCCCTTGCCGACCGGCTCAAACGCGCAAAGGTCGACTTCGTCATGCCTCCCGTGGTGCGGTTCAAGGGCGAACCGGGCGAGCAATGGACCATGTTTTTCCGTGATCCCTCGGGCAACCCGATCGAAGTGAAGGGCTTTGCGGATTTCGCCAGCGTCTACGCGAAATAGCGGCCGCCATGGAATTCAAGCCATCAAACCTGAAGGCGGCGTTCTGGATGTCCGGGTCGCTGGCCGCCATTCTCATGATGGCGATCTCCGGCCGGGAAGCCTCAAAGGAACTCAACGTCTTCCAGATCATGGAAATGCGGTCGCTGATCGGGCTGGCCATGCTCTATCCGTTGATCCGGTCTTCCGGCGGCGTGCGCGCCATGCGGACCGGCCGCATCTGGCAGCACGTCGGACGCAATACCGCCCACTATGCCGGCCAGTTCGCCTGGCTGCAGGCGCTGTCCATGATCCCGCTGGCGCAGGTGATCGCCATTGAATTCACCACACCGGCCTGGACGGCCGTCATGGCCGTCGCCTTTCTCGGCGAGCGGTTCAATCTCTGGCGCACGCTGACGATCCTTCTCGGCATCATCGGTGTCGTCATCATCGTGCGCCCCGGCATCGGAACGATCGAAATGGGACAGTTGATCGTGCTCGGCGCGGCGTTCACGTTCGGCATTTCCTTCACCATGGTCAAATCCCTGACCCGCACGGAAAGCGTGGTGAAAATCATCTTCTGGATGCTGGTGATCCAGTCAGCCATCGGATTGCTGCCGGCGCTGCATGTCTGGCAGTGGCCGACCCTGCATGCCTGGCCCTGGGTGGTGATCATCGCCTTCACCGGCACATTCTCGCATTTCTGCATGGCGAAGGCCCTGCTCTATGCGGATGCCACCGTGGTGATCCCGATGGACTTTCTGCGCGTGCCGCTCATGGCCGTGCTGGGCTGGCTCATCTATGCGGAACGGATCGATATCTACACGGCGCTCGGCGCAGCCCTCATCCTTTCGGGCAACCTTCTGAACCTGAAAAACAAGAGCGTGCCGGCAAAGGCCATTCAAGCGGATTGAAACGTTTCATCCGCTCGAAGCCGTTGCAATCGATGCTCAGGCCTTGCCGAAAAGGGTCGGGGCATCGCCTGCCTGCCATTTCGGATATTTCAGCATCACCGCGTCGAACCGGCCGGATGACACGAACTCATCCAGCCACCGCTTCACGTGCGGCCGGGCAAGCCCGCTCCACCAGTCCGCATCCACGCTGGCAAACTGCCGGACAAACGGCAGGATCGCCATGTCGGCAAGCGACGGCGTCGCCCGGAAGAGACAGCGCGACCAGGCCAGCCGTTCCTCGTATTCATCCAGTATTGCCACGACTTTTTCGCGTTCTGCCAGCGGATCGGTTTTATCAAAGCGGGTTGGGTATTTGTAGCGGTCAAGGCTGCGCTTGAACGGTCCGTCATTGCGGGCAATCCAGCCGCCATCATCCACCTCAAGCCAATGTTCCGGGTCATGCTGGCTCAAGGCCCAGCGCATGATGTCGAGGCTTTCATCAATCACTGTCCCATCGGGCAGCAGCAGCATCGGCACCGTTCCCGATGGCGAAACACCGAGAAACTCCGGCGCCTTGTCTCTCAATACGATTTCCCGGAGCTCACAGGCCTGGTGCGCGGCCTGAATGGCGAGCCGGGCCCGCATGGCATAGGGACAGCGGCGAAAAGAATACAGGACTGGCAGAGCAAGAGTCATGGGGACCTCGGTTGACACAAGTTTTCATGAAACCGGTGCCGATAACAAGCCTTGCGTGTGCATCGCCCTGATCCATGAATTCAATTCATGATTATCCCGCGATATCACACGATTATCAATGGAATGCGCTTCGACCATATTCAGCGCAACCGGATTGCCATCCGTCATCATTCCATTCGCGGGCCGGACCGAATTCCCGCCTGCCATTCAAAGGACAAGACAATGCCTCTCGCACTTCTGGCGTTGACAATCAGCGCCTATGCCATCGGCACGACAGAATTCGTGATCGTTGGCCTCCTGCCCACCGTTGCCGGCGATCTCGGCATCACCCTGCCGCTCGCCGGTCTCATCGTCAGCGTCTATGCGCTGGGTGTCACCTTCGGCGCACCGGTTCTGACCGCCCTCACCGGCAAGATCGAGCGCAAGCCGCTCCTGCTCGGCCTGATGGCGCTTTTCATCGTCGGCAATACCGCTGCGGCGCTTTCGCCAACCTATGAACTGCTGCTCGTCGCCCGCGTGCTGAGCGCCTTCGCGCATGGCGTGTTCTTCTCGGTTGGTGCCACCATCGCCGCCGATCTGGTTGCACCCAACAAGCGCGCATCGGCCATCGCCATGATGTTCCTCGGCTTGACCGTCGCCATCGTCACCGGCGTTCCGCTTGGTACCTTCATCGGCCAGCAGCTGGGCTGGCGTGCAACATTCTGGGCGGTTGCCGGCCTTGGTGTCATCGCCTTCATCGCCATTGCCGTGCTTCTGCCTGCTACCATCGCCAAGGCCGCTCCTGCACGCCTGATCGACCAGGTTCGCGTGCTGGGCAGCGGACGCCTGCTGCTCGCCTTTGCCATGACCGCGCTCGGCTATGGCGGGACCTTCGTTATGTTCACATTCCTTGCCCCGGTGCTGCAGGAAATCACCGGCTATGCAGGCTCGACTGTCAGTCTCATCCTCGTGCTGTACGGCCTGTCGATTGCCGTGGGCAACATGGTTGGCGGACGTGTGGCCGACGGCAACCCGGTTGGCGCGCTGGTCGTGATGTTTGCTCTGCAGGCGCTTGTGCTGGCCATCTTCACTTTCACGGCTGTCTCGCCGGTCTGGTCGCTGGTCACGCTGGCCGCCCTCGGTGCACTGTCCTTCTCCAATGTCCCCGGCCTGCAGCTTTATGTGGTGCAGCTGGCGAAGATCCACACGCCGGAGACGGTCGACGTTGCCTCGGCACTCAACATCGCCGCATTCAACCTTGGCATTGCCGGAGGTGCCTTCCTCGGCGGCATCATCGTGGCGTCGCCCCTCGGTCTTGGCGCGACACCATGGGTCGGCGCCATTCTCGTGGTCGGCGCCCTTGGGCTGACACTCTGGAGCCAGGCGCTCGACCGGCGCGCTGCAACGCAGGTTCTTGCTGCGACCTAGAGCCTTTCCCCGCGGGGTGACACGCCCCGCGATTTTGATACAGTCCGCATGAGATTCGCAGGGAATTGATCATGCTGGCCGACATTATGTTGCCCCTGAAGCTGACATTCCGGCTGTGGCTGAGGTTCTGGCCACAGCTTTTTGCCGTCCTGCTGCTTGGGGTCATTGCATCGCATGTGCTGATGCAACTGGCCGTCGACGCTGCCTACATCAATCACTATGCGGGACTGGCCTTACTGACACTGGTGGCTCTTGCGCAGCTTGTGACAACCGTTTCCATGATCCAGATTGTCCGGCCCGGCCTGCCGGCATTGAACGCGGCACAGGAAAACGTCGCGACGGCGGACCCGGACGATGACACGCGCCGCGGATTTTCGAGACTGGCCGCCATGGTCTCTGTCGCGCTCATCCCGTTCTTTGCCTATTACGCCGCCTGGGGCTTTCTGGGCAATACGGTGCGGCAGTATTCACGCGCCGCGCTCGACCAGATGCCCTTCGGCGAAAGCGGCGGCAATGTGCTTGATGTGCTGGATTCGAAATGGCTGCTTCTGTCCGTTGCCATCTCCTGGGTCATCCGCAAGCTGGCAAAAACCATGAAGGAAAAGACTGGCCGTTCCATCTGGCAGATCATCATGGTGGTGTGCGAGACCAACTGGGTTTTCATCGGCCTCTACATCATCAGCCGCTGGAAGGACAGCTGGATGAAAGCCCTGAGCGAAGGCAATCTCTGGACCTACGCCAAATCCCTGCTTGCCGGTCTGCCGGAGCCGGTTGCATCGACCCACGCCGCAGCACTCATACCCGTCGAGCAGGTTCCCGAAGCGTTCGGCACCGTCGCGATCGGCCTGTTCTTCCATGCGCTGTTACCGGTGATCTGGCTTGTGATGGTGGCCTTGGTCTATGGTTACGACGTGCGCGACGAAAAAGAACTTCTGCATCTGCACCGCCGCGTCGAACAGTTCGGCGAGCGCTACAAATCGATCCCGAAATTCCTGCGCGACTTCGTGGAGCATTTCATTGGCGGCTACCGCTCGCGCTACCTGCCCATCGCCAACGGCGTCAAGCTGACCCTCAACGCCGGACTGCTCCTCATCCTCACGCTGATCCTCGGATATCGTTTCATTGAGTGGGCCGCCGCCTGGATGTGGCTGGGCACCGCACGGCTGATCGGCCCGCATGCGCTGGACGTCTGGCAAGCCCTTTCCAACGGTGTCAGCTTCCTGTTTGGCAGCCCCCTGCAGGATTCATCGACCGGGATACTGATCGAACCGCTGCGCATCTGCTTTCTTGCCGCAATTATGGAAACGGCATTCTCGATGCGGCGCAATCCGCAGCTAGCAGAGGCGGAACCGGTCGCTGCCAGCAGCTAGCCCAACTATTGCGGACGGGCAAAGCGCAGATAGTAGGGCCGCTCGCTGCGCATGCCGATGGTCGGTCTCAGCTCCCCAACGACATTGGCGGGGACAAGATAGGTCTCCTCGACCACCCGCCGCATGCCCTGGCTGCCCCCGGCAAAGATGGTCGAGGTGCAGGTTTCTATACCCTCGGCGGGACGCGGCAGGCCGGGCACCGAAGCTGGCGACCAGGATCGCCCGGTTGCGTCCACAAGCCTGATCGAACACATCAGCCAGAGATTTTTCAGGTCCGGATCGCCGATTTCGACCATGAAACGCGCAATGACCGGAACGGCATTTTTCGGCAATGCCCCCGGTTTCAAGCCCTCGGTGACCGTGCGCAGCTCGATAAACTGCCAGTCGCTGCCGCCGTATCGGGCACTCTGGCCAGCCGCGACGTCAATCGGCACGACATTGTTGCTCTTTCCCATTTCCTTGACATCGCTGTACGACACGACGAACAGCGCAAGAGGAATGAGCAGCATCAGCGCCCACAGGCTGCGCCGGCGCCAGCGGCGTTCCGAAAGATCCGGCGTCTCGTCAAGCGCAAGGGTCATGCGATCAGTTCCCTGAAACAGGCACGGGTTTTGCAAGATCATAGCTGTCCGCTATCAGCGGTTGGCCGTCGTTGAACTTTCTGAAATCATCGATGGCGATGCGTGCCTCGGAATCGAGCCGTGGCGCCATCCGGCTGGAAAGCGTGAACGTTGCCCCATTCACTTGATCCGGCAGTATCTCGAAGACAAAACGAACTTTCCTCGGCATGCCCGGATCAAGCATCGGCGGCATCTGGCTGCTCAGGGTGCCGATCCGATCGGTTTTTTCGTAATGCAGGCCCGTCGGGCCCACCCATGTCGCTGCAGCAACCGTTGTCGATGCAGTCGTTGCCGCCAATTCCGTTGTCGCCACAGCCCAAAGGCCCGATGTCGTCAGTGTCTTGCGCTGCCCGTACTGCGTGAACGCCAGTTCGCGGGAAAAATCCACCTGGTCCAGCCTGAGGTCGACCAGCCGGGTATGAACCGTTTCATGCATCTTGCCATAGGCGGGGATAGGGCCGGTCAAATCCTCGTAATGCGGCTTTGTCTGCTGCATGGCATACAGCACAATGACGGCAAGACAGACCACCAGAATATTGCCGAGCGGGCGCATCAGCCCTGTCCTCCGGCGAGAGCCAGACTGGCCTTGGCTGCCGTGTATGCGTTGAACCATCCGGGCATGCCATACAAATTATCGCGTTGTTTGAACTTCTCCGCCTCGATGCTGAAATCTATCCGGCCTTCGGGTATCGCCGTTGCCGGCATCAGCCAGACATAGGCCATTTTTTCCGGCAGTCCCGGCTGGAGCGCCGGCATCAGCGCGTCATCCCGCACAAGATAGATCATCGGTTTTTCCGCCTTTGCCCCAATTCCGGGAGGCAGATGGACTGTGCTGTAGTAGCTTTTGTCCGACCGCGTTGTCCGGTTCATCAGCTCGACCTCAAGCACCAGTGCCTTCTGATCCGCCTTCGGCGTCAGACCATGGATTTTCTGATCCGTCACCCATACTTTCAGAGGCTTGATGCGCCACTTGCCGGCATCAAGCGACTGTCCGGGAAGAATTTGGCTGACGGCAGCCTGCGGCTGCGCTTCGAATACTCCGAGGGCCACGGCCACTGCGAGCGCGGCAAACGTGCCGAGGCCAGCGGTTATCCAGGCGCGTGCCTTGCTGGGGAGATTGCGCACATAGGACCACATCGGGCGATCTTCCTCCGATCAGCGCCATGGCACGCGCTGAATTCTGAGTCGCATTCCGTGGAACCATGCAACGGTTGCGCGCTGCATGGCAAGTCCTGACCGCATGAGGCGGGTCAGCGTGAGGCAGCCATGGGCAGATAGCTATGGACCAGATCGACGACCTGCTGGTCGCGCGCTCTTGCCGTGTCGCCGCCCATCACCACCGCAACGAGCTTGCGGCCATTGTCATTCACCGATGTGACGATGTTGAAGCCGGAGGCGCGGACATAGCCTGTCTTGATGCCATCGGCACCGTTGAGCTTTGCCAGGACGCGGTTGTGGCCTTCCACCAGCCTGCCGTTGAACATGAAGTCATGCAGCGAAAAATAGTAATATTGCTGCGGGAAATGCCGGCGCAGCGCCATGCCGAGCAGCGCCATATCGCGGGCGGTGGTGACCTGCATGGGATCGGGCAGACCCGAGGCATTGTTGAACGTCGTGCCCTTCATGCCGAGCTGCCGGGCCTTGGCCGTCATCAATGCGGCGAACTGCGGTTCAGAGCCGCCAATGGCTTCGGCAAGCGCAACGGCAACGTCATTGGCCGACTTGACCACGATCGCCTTGATCGCCGTATCCACATCAATCGACTGACCGGGCCGGAAGCCAAGCTTGCTCGGCGCCTGGGAAGCGGCGTGAGCGGAAACGGGAATGACCGTGTTCTTGGTAAGACGGCCGGATTCCAGCGCTTCGAACGTCAGATACAACGTCATCATCTTGGTCAGCGAGGCCGGGATGCGCGGAAGGTCGGCACTGGCCTGGTAAAGCACCGCACCGGTACTGCCATCGACGACAATCGACGCGGACTTTTCCGTGATGGAAGCGGGCACGGTCGTTGCGACCGGCTGCAGCGCCGACGTGGTCGTGCAACCGCTCGCCACGCCAACAACCAGAACAAACAATGCCACACATTTTGACATCAATGACAGAGGGTAAAAAACACGCGGCACGTTCATTTTGAGCGGTCTGATTTCCAAAGGTGGAGATGAATGGTTTTTAGCGCATCATTGTTAATAATCCGCTGCTCTGCCACCCTGTTAGCGGATTTCCGCCGCCAGACCAAGCTGTGGCGTGACGGCAAATGGTCGCCGGGCCCTCAGGCAGTCAGAACGACCTTGACACTGCGCGATCTGTCCAGCGCCACGGCGAAGGCTTCGGGGGCCTCTTCAAGCGGGAATTCACCCGTGACAAGCCGCAATACGCCGATTTCTCCGGAGACGATCAGTTCAACGGCTTCGTAGAATTCTTCGCCGAAACGGAACGTGCCTTTCAGGTCGAGTTCCCGCGCCATCACCGCATTGGCGGGCACCGGAATAGAGCCGCCGGGCAGGTTGCCGACCTGCACAACCGTACCGCCGCGCCGCACGGTGCGGATGGCCGAGGCAAGGCCAGCGGCCGTTCCGGAAATTTCAAAGCCGACATCGAACGGCGTCGCGACTGCCAGTTTGGCAAGCTTGTCCTCGCCTTCCGACAGGTCGAACACCCGGTCGGCACCCAGTTCAAGCGCGAATTTCAGCGGAGCGGCGGCGAGATCGACCATCGCGACGGATTCCGCACCGGCATGTTTCAGCGCCAGAAGGGTGAGAAGCCCGATCGGACCCGCACCGAATATGATGGCTGAATGCCCTTTGACGTGTCCCGCCCGCCGCACCGCGTGCAGGCACACCGCAAGCGGTTCGGCCAGCGCCGCCGCCTGAAACGGGAAATCCCTGGGCACCTTCACGCATTGCGCCGGCGTTGCATCAAAAAAACTGGCAAAGCCGCCCTGCATGTGCGGCGTCTTCGATGCCGAGCCCATGAAATAAATATTCTCGCACAGGTTGGCGCGTCCCTCGTGGCAGTAGGCACAGGTGCCGCACCAGCGCGACGGGTTGACCGCGACACGGTCGCCAATGCTCAGCCCCGTGACTTCAGACCCCAGCTGCATCACCTCCCCCGCCACTTCGTGACCGAGGATCAGCGGCGATGTCACGACGAAATCGCCGGTCCTCGCATGACGGAAATAGTGCATGTCCGAGCCGCAAATGCCGCCTGCGCCGAAGCGGATGCGCACCATATTGGGCTTCAGCGCGGAGAGCGTATGTTCCGCCATACGCAAATCCTCCGGGCCGAAAAGGGTGGCAGCAATTGTCTTCATGTGATCCGTCCCGAAATGGTGATAACGGCGATCGTATCGAGAAAATGGCGGACAAACAACACGCGCGGATTGATCGGGACCGGGAGCATCCGCAGCGGCCGCCAGCGGCCGGGGAGCGTCCAAAAATCGCCCTGCAGACCTGTGGAAACGGCATTTGTTACAGAGTGTTGCGGAAAGTGATTGCCGGGGAAGCCGCCGAACAGGCTATGAGAAGAGATTAACAGGCCGTAAACGGTCGCTCAGAACTGGTGGACAATGGTTTCAAACATTCGATTGCTGCGCCCGCTCGCCTGCCTCGGTCTGGTACTGAGCCTGGCAGCTTGCACCACGGCCAACCCGACATTGCCGACCAGCACAGCGTCGATTCCTGTTCCTGAGACTGCACCGCGCACCACCGCGCTGACCGTGACCGGCGCGCCTGTACAGATGGCCTATGCCGGCCCCGCGGCCAACCCGGCCGCCCTCGCAACCGCCAATGCCACGGCGCAGGTTGCCCCGGCCGAGACAGCTAAAATTGCCGCACCGGCAAAGAAAGAGACCTACGGCCCGCGGGTCGACAATCTGATTTCACAATATTCTGCCGCCTATGCGGTGCCGGAAGCGCTGGTGCGCCGTGTTGTCCACCGCGAAAGCCGTGGCCGTCCGGAAGCCCGCAACGGCAAGTATTGGGGCTTGATGCAGATTCTGCCGTCCACCGCCCGCGCCATGGGGCACAACGGCACGCCAAAGGACCTGCTCGATGCGGAAACCAACCTCAAATACGGCGTGAAATACCTGGCCGGTGCCTACAAGGTTGCCGACCGCAATTTTGACCGCGCTGTTCGCCTCTATGCCAGCGGCTATTATTATCAGGCCAAGCGCAAGGGCATGCTGGATGAAACCGGCCTGAAGGGCGGCACCACGCCTGTCCAGTCCACGCAGATTGCTTCGCTGCCCATGGCACCTGTGCCCGCAATCAGCCAGCCGGCCGCGACGGTGCAGACGGTGGCCTATGCGCCGGACCCGGCTCCCGTGCGTCCCGGCTTTATCGCCATTCCGGCTGATCGCCCTTACGGGCTATAAACCCCACTTATCAACGCCTAGTTGAATAATGAGCCGATTCATGGCGTTGTGTGCTCAATCTGGAGCACACACATGGGTCTTTCCATCATTCTGTCGATCATCGCACTGGTTGTAGCGGCCACGGCGCGTCAGCAAGTAACCGCGCTGCGCAAGCAGGTCGAAGAATTGCGACGGCAGATTGCGGAAAAAACGCAACCGGCACCGGCAGCCAGCGATACCGCAAAGCCGATTCGCCGTTTCCGGGCCGACGAGGCCTTGACGGAGGCACCGGCACGCGCAGTTCCCCCGGCCGAGCCCGTGGGAACACCGATACCGGCCATGATGGCATCAGCGCGGCTGGACCCGAAAAAGGTGGCGCAAATCATGTCGGGCAAGCCGTCGGCAACGCCTGTCACCGTCCGCGCAACACCGGCACCATCCGTACCGGCAGCCCGGCCAAAGAAGACCTACGGCGATTTCGAGCGGTCGCTTGGCCGCAACTGGCCCGTGTGGATCGGCGGCGTTGCGCTGTTCCTTGGCGGTATCTTCGTCGTCCAGTATTCCATCGAGAACGAACTGCTCGGCCCTGGTATCCGGCTCTGTCTTGGTGCGATTTTCGGCCTGCTGCTTCTTGGCGCGGGTGAATATCTGCGCCGCAAGGAAAAGCCGCTTGGCCTGTCCGTCGAGGGCCCGGACTATATCCCGGGTGTTCTCACCGCCGCGGGATCAGCGGCCCTCTTTGCCGTCGTCTATGCCGCCCACGGCATCTATGGCTTTATCGGCAGTTCGACCGCCTTTCTCGCATTGGGCGCCGTCGGCCTTGCCACCCTTGCCCTCGCCATCAAACACGGCCCGTGGATTGCCGGCCTTGGCCTTATCGGCTCCTACCTGACACCGGCACTGGTCAATGCACAGGCACCGGCACCCTACAGCTTCATGACCTATCTGTCGGTCGTCACGCTCGTCGCGGTTGTCCTCGCCCGGGCGAAGGCATGGCCGTTGATCGGCGGCGCGGCGATACTTCTCGCGGCGCTCTGGGGGGCGGCCTATACCGGGTTCGACCCCATGCCGAATGGCGGGGCCCTTGGCTTGTTGACGGTCAGCGTGCTGGCCCTCTCCGTCTTCAGCCATCTGAAGCCGGCCGGCTACACCCTGTTCGACCGTACCGAGGAACCCTGGTACGATCCTATCACCATAGCGGGTGCCGCCGGTGTGGTTCTTCTCGGTCTTGGCTATGTCTCGCACGATCTTTTCGGACTGGCATCGTCGCGCTATCTGGTCCTGGCAACACTCATTATTGCCGTGTCGGCATTGGCACCGCTCCTGATACGCCGGGCCCTGCCCTTCCTTGTTCCAGCCGCCCTCATCGCGCTTGTTCCGCTCTCCCTCGCGGATATGCATCATCTGCTGGACAGCGGCTACAACAGTTCGGGATTGTCGCTCTACGATCCGGCGAAATATCGCAGCTTTGCCATAGTCATCGCACTTGCCTTCACCGCCATTGGTGTTCTTGCGGCAACGGTGCTTGCGCGGTTGCCTGATATCGTGCGCGGCCTTGCCTATGCGGCGCTGGGAACCGCCATTCCCTTCGTGATGATCACAGTGATGCTCTATATCTTCGGCAACACACCTGCCGCAACCGAAGAAATACTCACCGTCGGGCTCGCAATCACCGGCTTCGGCGCTGCGACATGGCTGACGCGCCTGTGGAAGGACGATGTGAAGCCGGCATCCCCGGCATGGCTGTTTGACGCCGCATCCATCGGTTTCGCTGTGCTCGCCCTTTTCGTGGTGTTCGACCCGCAATGGCGCGTTCTGGCCGCCTGCGCCCTGGCGGTTGTCTATGCCTTCGCCACACGGACCCGCCTTGCACCGGTGCTGCGCTTTGCGCCGGCGGTGTTTGCCGTTGTCATCCTCGGGCATATTCTCTTCGATCCGACGATCGTCGGCAGCGACCGCCTGTCCACCACGCCGTTCTTCAACCAGCTCCTGCTCAATTACGGCGGTTTCTTCGCGGCCATGATCGTTGCGCAGCTCGTGCTGGCCAAAGGGATCAAGGACACCGCTTACCGGCTTGCACAGGCCCTTGCCGTGCTGGCAGGCTTCGTGCTCGTCAATATCCTCGTCCGCCACTGGATGAACGGGGGCACGCTCGACAGCGGCGGCGATGTAACGTTGAGCGAGCAGTCACTCTACACGCTCATCGCACTCGGCGGATCATTGTCGCTGATGATGCTGAGCCGAGGCGGCCAGGACTGGCTCTACCGCATCGCCGCGCTCATTGTCGGTTACATCGGCATCCTTGTGGCCGTCACCCAGCATTTCATTCTCCTCAATCCGCTGTTTGATGGCTCGGTCGGCGGCGGCCTGATCTTCAACAGCCTGTTCATGGGCTACCTGTTGCCGGGCCTTCTGGCGGCCCTCGTGGCGCTCAACGCTTTCGGCGAACCGCAGATAAAGCTGTTCGGCTTGCCGCTGGTCATGGCGCAGGCCAACCGCCCCCGGCATTATGCCATGGCCCTGGCAATCCTGTCCGGCCTCATGCTGTTCACATGGGTGACGCTCACCATCCGGGTATTCTTCTGGGGCAGCAGCATTCATCTGTGGAAGGGCGTGGATTCGATGGAAATGTTCACCTACTCGGCCGTCTGGCTGCTGTTCGGCCTTGGCCTCTTCGGATTGGGCGCGTGGCGGCAGAACAGGCCATTGCGCCTGATCTCGGCTCCGATCGTGTTCCTTGTGATCGCCAAGGTCTTCCTGCTCGACATGTCGAACCTTGAAGGCATCCTGCGGGCCCTCTCCTTCATCGGATTGGGTCTGTCGCTGGTTGGCGTCGGCCTGTTCTACCAGCGCATTCTCAATGCGGGGGCGGCAGCTACGCCGCCCACCAGCGATGAAAATGGTGCACCGGGCCGCGCCCCTGACCCACATTGAGCCCGTCGGCGGCAGCCATGGCTGCCGTCAGATAGGCTTTCGCCTCGCCGATTGCCGCCGGCAGATCAAGACCCTTGGCCAGCCCGCTGGCAATCGCCGCCGCCAGGGTGCAGCCCGTGCCGTGGTCATGGGTGGTGGCGAGCCGCGGTCCGTCGAAGCGCGTGATAGACGCACCGTCGAACAAGAGGTCGGTACTGAGGCTTGTATGCCCGTGACCGCCCTTGATCAGCACCGCCGCCGGGCCAAGCTTCAGCAGCAGCTCCGCCTGCCGCGCCATCTCCCGTTCGGTTTCCGCTACGCGGGTGCCAGTCAGCAACGCGGCTTCCGGCAGATTGGGCGTGAGCACAAGTGCCAGCGGCAGGAGCTGTTGGCGCAGCGCCTCCACCGCCTCCGGCTGCAAGAGCCGATCGCCCGATGTTGCCACCATCACCGGATCGACAACTGCCTTGCGCTGCCAGCGGTTCAAGGCTTCCGCGATGGTGTCAATGGTTTCGACCGTGGAAACCATGCCGATCTTGATCGCCCCGACCGCGATATCCGAGAGAACGGCATCGATCTGGGCGCGGATGATAGCCGGGCTCAGGTTCTCGATGGCGGTGACGCCCCGGGTGTTCTGTGCGGTGATCGCGGTCAGCACGCTCGTGCCATAGACACCGAGCGCCGAGAACGTCTTGATGTCGGCCTGGATACCGGCGCCGCCGCCGCTGTCGGAACCGGCGATGGTCAGGGCAATGGCGGTCATGCGGTTGCCCTCAACGCCTCGTCGACGGCATCGCGAAGCACCTGTGCGGCGGCGCGCGGATCCGCCTGACGGAAGATCGCCGAAATCACCGCAACCCCATCGGCACCCGCGCGAATAGCCGGGGCGACCCGGCCGAGATCGATGCCCGCGATGGCGCCGACCGGCAGGTCGGGCTTTGCCGCGCGGATGATGGCGGCCAGCCGGGCAAACCCGTCAAAACCGATCGGACCGTCGGGGTTGTGCTTGGCAGGGGTTTCAAACAGGCCGCCCACGCAGGCATAGTCGATGGCAGAGCTTATGGCCGCCTGCGCATCCGCTTCATTCTTCACCGTCAGGCCGATGATTGCATCGGGGCCAAGCAGCGTGCGGGCGTCGGCGACCAGCATGTCCTCGCGCCCTATATGCACACCCTCGACACCCGCCACCAGCGCGACGTCGATGCGGTCATTCACAAGCAGGGGGATGCCTGTGCCGTGCAGGGCCGCATGGATGGCACGGGCGCGCTCCACCATCTTGCGCGTCGGCGAGTTCTTGTCGCGATACTGGATGATCGTGGCGCCGCCCCGCGCGGCCTGCAAAGCCAGGGCACCCAGATCGGCATCACCGCCGATGGCATCGACATCGACAATGGCATTCAGGCGGAAATCTACTTTTGGCATGGTCTTTTTCTCCGAATAAATCGTTTCACTGCAGTTCAACGGCGAGGTCATCCACCTTGGGTACGGACTTGATCAGCCCCGCCTCGTGCATGAACACGCCGAGCCGTTCGTAACGGCTGCGGTCGAGGGCGGCCGGACGCTTGGCAAAACGCGGCAATGTATCGATCCATGCCTGCCGGTTCAGCGCATTGTCGAGATCGGGATAGGCCTTGACGAACAGCGACCAGGACTCATCGGGATGGTTGGTCAGATAGATCGCTCCCTTTTCCACGGCGCCGATGAAACGTTTCAAACGGTCGTCTTTCGCCAGATCGGGATGGGTCAGGAAGATCAGCTCGTCATAAACGGGAACGCCATGCTCCTCGGGAAAGAATGCCGTTCCCTTGTGGCCTTCCTGCGCCATCTGCGTCAGCTCGAAATTGCGGTAGCCGCCCACCGTGGCATCCACCTGATTGGCGATCAGCGATGCCGACAGGGCGAAGTTGACATTGATCAGCTCGACATCTCCCGTCTTCAGGCCTTCGGATTTCAGCATCGCGCCGAGCATGGCATCCTCAAAACCAGCCACGGAAAACCCGACTTTTTTGCCCTTCAGGTCCTTCAGGCTCTTGATCGGGCCATCGGCGAGGACGGTCACCGTGTTGAGCGGCGTCTCCACCAGTGTGCCGAAACGCACCAGCGGCAGGCCTTCATCATGGCTGAGATAGAGGTTGGGCTGATAGCCGATGGCGATGTCCGCCTGCTTGGCCGCCACGAGGCGCGGCGGCGCTGCCGGATCGGCCGGCGGGATCAGGTCCACGTCCAGTCCCGCTTCGCTGAAGAAGCCCTTTTCGCGGGCGATAACCAGCGGCGCATGGTCGGGATTGACGAACCATTCCAGCAGGACAGACAGCTTGTCTGCCGCTGCGGCGGGAGATGCGAGGAGAGACAAGGCGGTTAGCAGGATGATGGCGGGGGCAAACGCGCGGCGGCGAAACATGGGCATTCCTTTATCAACGGGACGGGAAAACGGGGCGGTCATGATGCCTGCACCCAGGGCGTGAGACGTGCGGCGAAGGCATCGACGAGGAAACGCAGAACGATGGTCAGAACGGCGAGGATGATGAGGGCGGCAAACAGCGTATCGGTCTGCATGCGGGCATTGGCCTGCAGCATGACGAAGCCAAGTCCGCGCGAGGCACCGACCCATTCGCCGATCACGGCGCCAATGGGGGCAAAGACCGCCGCAACACGCAGGCCCGAACCGAGGCCGGGCAAGGCGCTGGGCACGCGGATGAGGAACAGTGTCGCCAGCGGCGAGGCCTGTGTCAGGGCGGCGGCATCCAGCAAGTCCTGACTGGTCCGTCGCAGTGCATCGGCAAAGGACGAGGCGACGGGGAAAAAGATGATCAGGCTGGCCATGACGACCTTCGATGCGAGGCCGAAGCCGAACCAGAGAACCAGAAGCGGCGCAATGGCAAAGACCGGAAGCGCCTGCAGGACAAGCAGGAGAGGCCAGACGATCTGGCCGAAACCCGGCAGGCCGGCCACCAGAAGCGCAACAAGGATTCCGGCGATGGCACCGAAGAACAGCCCGAGCACGATCTCAAGCACCGTGATGGCGGCGTTGCTCAGGAGATAATGCTGCTGCTCGACCAGGGCGGCAATGACAGAACCGGGGCCAGGCAGGATGAAGCGCGGCGGCTGCAGCATCCAGACAGCGAGCTGCCAGCACGCAAGCACAGCCAGCAGGGCTCCGGCGATGCGGACGAGCATGCGCATGGCGGCCCGTCACAGACTCGGCGATTGGTGGTTCAGCGAAAACGGCATCTGCAGGACTCCATCAAACGTGTGGAGATCCGGATATGTGCGAAGACAAGGCAGAGTGCGTGAAGAATGCTCAATTCCCGTTCCTACGCCGGCATAACCCGGATCAGGTTCAAGGGTCCAGCTCGACGCTATCTCAGCACTGTACAGTGCCCCCCTCGGAATAAAGTCATGATGGAGCGGCGGGGGCGTAAAGTCAATCGCGCCGCTTGAGGATTGCCGGCATTAGTTGGTCAGTCGGACATTCTCACCATCAACAGCTTTGCACCCGGAAATAACCGTGTAGAAAAGATCTTGCTGGTCCCAGCCACCGCCATCTTCCCAAGCATGTTCGTGAGATTGCTTATCGCAACTGAGCAGATCCGTTAACTTTGTATCACCATTTTTCTTCAGCTGCACACCGTCAACGAAGAGATGATCCACAGTATTTCCATCGTTGGTTTGGTATGTTGCATCATAATTCTTATATCCGCTCGATGCAGTTTTACACGTAACGGTGTTTGTATTAGCTGTGGAATTATAACGGCCGACATCACAACCGTCCTTTTTGACTTCCATCTTGATATACAGTGTTTGGTAGTCGCCGAGCACAACGTTACCGTCAGCCGGACTCATAGTTTTGACCCCTGTTCCTCGCCAATTGAGGGCAGTCTTGTCTTTGGCCTCATACAACACGGTGCCTAACGTCACTTCCTTATTTGAACCAGGGCGAGTGACGACAATCGAAACCTTTTTGGCCCAAATGCCGTACATGTCCTTCAAAATGATCTTGGCTTCTGACGGTTTCAACGGCGCCAGCGCAGTTGAAGTTACACCAATCTGGACTGACTTCTGGTTCAGCAACGACATGAAGAGGGTATTGGTCTGCCCTCCCAGATTGACGGTAACCTTCTGGTCCTTTGCACTGAAATTGACACTGACCGCGCTGGCCTTGTCCCCAAGGTTGGCACGCAAAAAGGCCCGTGCCCTGTCCTCGGCAGCCTGTGCGTTGCCACCCGTGAAGACGGACGCACCGGCCAGCGCCGCTGTGTCAGCGGCGTTCTGCAAATTGACTCTTTCATTTGAGGCAACGGTATAGTCAAGGGCAAGACCGGTCATGCCCATAAGCGGCACAAGCAGCAGACCGAAGGTCAGTGCCGTGGCCCCACGCTTGTCTCTCAGGAATTGTTTGAATTTGCTCATAGCCCGCTCCGGTTGTTGAGCGAACCATGAAGGCCATGCCGTAAATGCCTGCTTAGCAAATTCGTTCAGATTGTCTCAATCTGCGATAAGTCGTGCACCATGGTAAAAATCCGATAAAGCACGACCTAGGCAGCGGGTGCGCCCGGCCGCACAAAACCCTCGCTGGCAACGAGCAGATTGCGCGTATAGGCCTGCGTCACCTTGCGGGCGGCAAGATCGGCGGCGGAAAGGCGCTCCACCTCGGCACCGCTCTGCATGACCATCAGCCGGTCGCACATGTGGGTGACCACCGCCAGATCGTGACTGACCATCAGGAAGGTCAGCTTGCGGTCGCGGCGTATCTGTTCCAGCAGGTTCAGCACTTCGGCCTGTACGGATGCATCGAGCGCCGACGTTGGTTCATCGAGCAGCAGGATCGACGGCTCCAGGATCAATGCCCGGGCGATAGCGACACGCTGGCGCTGGCCGCCGGACAGCTGATGCGAGTAGCGGAAGCGGAAGCTGGAGCCGAGACCCACCTCGTCGAGCGCGCGCAGGATTCGCTTTTCAATGTCGGTAAATCCGTGGACCGCCAGTGGTTCCAGCAGAAGCCGGTCGACGGTCTGGCGCGGGTGCAGCGAACCATAGGGGTCCTGGAACACCATCTGCACTTCACGATAGAACGCCTTGGTGCGCTTCTTGTCCAGCAGCTTGCCGTTCACGGTGATCGAGCCGCCGCTGGTCGGCGCAAGCCCGGCAACCGCCCGCAGCAATGTCGATTTTCCGGAGCCTGATTCACCGACGAGCCCGAAGGATTCACCCGGCATCACATCGAGGCTGACACCCCGCAAGGCACGGAAACGGTCGAACGTGACTTCAAGCTTGTCGACGACAAGCGCTTTGGCAGGAGATGTCGTCATGCCGCCCACTCCGGCTTGCGATCAAGGACAGGGAGAGGATGGGTATCGGCACCAATTTTCGGCATGCAGTTCAGAAGCCCCTGCGTATAGGGATGTTTGGCATTGTGCAGGTCCTTGGCGGCGATCTCCTCGACGATATGGCCCGCATACATGACGATGACCCGGTCGCAGAACGACGAGACCAGCCGCAGATCGTGCGAAATGAAGATCAGCCCCATGCCGCGATCGCGCACCAGATTGTCGAGGATGGCAAGAACATCCAGCTGGACAGTCACGTCGAGCGCCGAGGTCGGTTCATCGGCGATCAGCAGTTCCGGGCCGGTGATCAACATCATGGCAATCATGGCGCGCTGCCCCATGCCGCCCGAAACCTCGTGCGGATGGAGATCAAAGACGCGCTCGGGATCGCGGATCTGCACGGCGGCCAGCATGTCGAGCGCGCGCTTGCGCGCCTCGGATTTGCTGACCCGTTCGTGGGTGCGCAGCGTCTCGACGATCTGCCGCCCGATGCTCATGACCGGATTGAGCGAATATTTCGGGTCCTGCAAAATCATGGCAATCCGGTTGCCGCGCAGCGACCGCCGTTCGGCAGCCGAGACTTTCAGCAGGTCGATGCCATCGAAATTCAACGTCTCCGCGGTAATTTTCGCATGCGGCGGTGTCAGCCCCATGATGGCGCGCCCGGTCTGGGACTTGCCCGAACCGGATTCGCCGACGATACCGAGACGTTCGCGGCCGAGCGTAAAGGATACGCCGCGTACGGCATCGACCACACCCGTCCGGGTCGGAAACTGGACCCGCAGGTCCTTGACAGTCAAAAGGGTGCTCATTGGTTGTTGCCTCGCGGATCAAGCGCATCGCGCAGGCCATCGCCCAACAGATTGAAGCCAAGGCTGACGATCAGGATGGCAAAGCCCGGTGCTGCGGCAACCCACCACTGATCCATGATGAAACGGCGGCCCGACGCAATCATCGCCCCCCATTCCGGCAATGGCGGCTGAGCGCCGAGACCAAGAAAGCCAAGACCCGCGGCAATCAGGATGATACCGGCCATATCCAACGTCACACGGACAATCAGCGACGACAGGCAGAGCGGCATGATGTGCCGCAGGACGATGCGGACCGGCGAGGCCCCCATCAGGCGGACAGCTGCAATATAGTCGGAATTGCGAATCGTCAGTGTTTCGGCCCGCGCGATACGCGCATAGGGTGGCCAGGACGTCACGGCGATGGCAAAGACCGCATTTTCGATGCCAGGTCCCAGGGCTGCGACCAGCGCAAGCGCAAGAATAAGCTTTGGGAAGGCCAGAAAAATATCGGTGAGGCGCATGAGGATGGAATCGACCCAGCCTCCCGCATAACCCGCGGCAGTGCCGACGATCAGGCCAATGGGTGCTGCGATGATCGCTACGAGTATCACGACATAGAGTGTGAGGCGCGAGCCATAGATGAGGCGTGAGAGAATATCACGGCCCTGATCATCGGTGCCGAGCCAATAATCACCACCGGGTGGCAACAGGCGCGCATTGCGCAGGTCGCCGATAACGGGTGAATGTGGCGCAAGAACATTGGCCAAAGCTGCAACCACCAGCAGGGCGACGATAATGGCAAGGCCGGCAAGCGCCAGCCGGTTGCTGGCGAAGCGGCCCCACACCAGATAGGCGCGGCCAAGCCTTGCCTGCAAGCGCGATTGCGGACGGTCACTCATCAGCCATTGACGGCGTGACATGGGTGGAGGCGGTGTATGGATTGTCTGGCTCATCGTGCGCGCGTCCGTGGGTCAAGCGCCTGATACAGAAGATCAGACAGGAGATTGATGGCAATGAACACTGCGCCAATGATGATGGTGCCGCCAAGGACCGCGTTCATATCCGCGTTTTGCAGGGAATTGGTGATGTACAGGCCGAGGCCCGGCCACGAGAAGACGGTTTCGGTCAGGACTGAACCTTCAAGCAAATTGGCATAGGACAGGGCAATGACCGTCACCAGTGGCACGGCGGCGTTGCGCAAGGCGTGGGCCCAGATGATGCGGGTTTCCGACAGGCCCTTGGCACGGGCGGCAACGATATATTCCTGTTCCAGCTCATTGAGCATGAAACTGCGGGTCATGCGGCTGATATAGGCAAGCGAGAAATAACCAAGCAGCGAAGCGGGCAGGATGATGAATGAGAAGATATTCCAGAAGGCGTCCCAATTGCCTTGAAGCACTGCGTCGAGAAGATAAAAGCCGGTGATGGGCGTAAAGGTGTATTCATAGATGACGTCGATGCGGCCCGGCCCCGAAGTCCAGCCAAGCTTGGCGTAAAAGACCAGCAACGCCAGCAATCCAAGCCAGAAGATCGGCATGGAATAGCCGATAAGGCCGATAAGACGCACGATCTGGTCGATCAGGCTGCCACGTTTGACCGCGGCAAGGACCCCAAGCGGTACGCCGAAAAGCGTGCCGATGAGCGTGCCGAACGTGGCAAGCTCCATGGTGGCGGGAAACACCCGGCGGATGTCGGTCATGACAGGATTGGAGGTCAAGACCGAATTGCCAAAATTACCCTGCAGCGCGCCTTTCACATAGATGAAAAACTGCTCATAGAGCGGCAGGTTCAGGCCATATTCCTCACGCACGCGCTCGACCACATGGGCCGGAGCCCGATCGCCGACGATCGCCAGGGCGGGATCGATGGGAATGACCCGTCCGATAAAGAAGGTCACGGCGAGAAGGCCGAGGAACGTGATCGCGCCAATCAGCACGAAGCGGCCAATAGCAATGGCAAGGCCGGAGGCCCAGGCGCCTGAACGCCTGGCCTCCAGTTGTGTTTCGGTGGTCGTCATAATTTCAGCCTTGGGCGCTTGCCCTGATCATTTCGATACGGTGAAAACGTAATTGGTATCGAAAGATGGTCCGAGCTTGAAACCCTTGAGATTCGAGCGGATACCGGCAACTTCCGTCTGCTGGAACAGGAGAACGAACGGGCTGGTTGCCAGAACCTTCTTCTGCAGATCCTCATAGGTCTTGGCGCGCTTGGCAGTATCGCGTTCCAGCAGGGCCGACTTGGTTTCCTTGGTCAGATCCGGCACATCCCAGGCATTGCGCCATGCGAGCGTCTTGTTGGTGCCCGTATCGGCATTGTCCGGATTGCTGGTGAAGGTTTCCGCATTGGAGTTCGGATCCCAGTAATCCACGCCCCACTGACCGATATAGATATCATGGGTGCGGGCGCGGTATTTGGTCAGCGTCTGCTTGCCGTCGCCGGGAATGATCTCCAGCTTCACGCCGCCCTGGGCAAAGGTCTGCTGCACGGATTCGGCAATGCCCGTCACCGGCTGGCCGTTACGCACATCCATCGTCACCGAGAAACCATCCTTCAGGCCGGCCTTTGCCAGAAGTTCCTTGGCCTTCGCCACGTTGAGGGAATAGGGCTTTTCGTCCAGCTCGCCCAAAATGCCCTTCGGCAGGAAGGTCTGGTGGATTTCGCCGATGCCCTTGATCAGCTTTTCGCCGATGGCGTCATAATCGACGAGGTATTTCAGCGCTTCACGCACTTCCGGCTTGGCCAGGTTCGCATTCTTCTGGTTGAGGCTGAAATAATAGATCGTGCCCTTGGCTGCGCTGGTCGTCTTGATGTCGCTGTTCTTGACCACCTGTTCCAGATCGTTCGGCTCCAGATTGCGGGCAACGTCGATATCGCCCTTTTCCAGGAGCAGGCGCTGCGTGGCGCTTTCCTTGACATGGCGGTAGATCACGCGATTGAGCGGCGCCTTGGTGCCGTGATAATTGTCGTTGCGCTCCAGAACGAGGATTTCGTTGGCGCGCCAGTCACGGATCTTCATCGGGCCGGAACCGGCATAATTGGTCTTCATCCAGGCATTGCCGTAGTCATTGTCGACCACATGCTGCGAGACAAGCTTCTTGTCGACGACGGATGCAACCGTCGATGTCAGGCAGTTGAGCACGAAGCTCGGGGCATAGGGCTGGTCGACGGTGAAAACGAAGGTGCTCGGATCCGTTGCCTTGGCCTTTTCGGTGACATTGTCCGGCTTCAGGCCGAACTGGGTGAGGATGAAGGCGGGGCTCTTGTCGATCTTGATGGCGCGCTCGAAGGAATAGGCGACGTCTTCAGCCGTCAGTGGATTGCCGGAAGCAAATTTCAGGCCCGGCTTCAGCTTGAACGTATAGGTCAGGCCATCGTCGGAAACCGTCCAGCTCTCGGCAACGTCCGGAATGATCTTCGAGGGGTCATTGATGTCGAGGCGCACCAGCTTGTCATAGGTATTGCCGTTGATCTCGCCCATGGTGAGCTCGAAGGCCTCGCCCGGATCAAGTGTAATCACATCGTCGATGGCAAAAGCTTCGACCAGCGTATCGGCTGGCGTTGCGGCCCATGCAGGCACGCCGGATATCACGAGCGCGGAGAGCGCCGCACTTCCGACAAGCAGCCGGAATTTCGCGTTTAACTGGTTGATCAACATAATAGTCACCCCTGTTTTTTGTGTTGTTTCAGTTCGTTTCATGCCAAGCGGACCGCAGGATACGCATCCAGTTTCCGTAGCAAATCTTTGCAAGATCCTCATTTGAATATCCAGCGTCCGCCAGCGCTTTGACAAGCGCCTGATTGCCCGCCGCATCAGTGATTTCGCTGGGGATTTTAGCACCATCAAAATCCGAGCCAAGGGCCACGCAGTCGATTCCCATGCGATTGACCATATAGTCGATGTGGCGAACCATATCGCTGAGCGGCGTATCGGCATTCTCGCGGGCGTCCGGACGCAGCATCGCGACCGCATAGTTCAGGCCAACCAGCCCCTTGCGCTCGCGAATGGCATCGAACTGCTTGTCCGTCAGATTGCGTGCGATCGGCGTGAGCGCGTGAACATTGGAATGGCTGGCAACCAACGGCTGATCGCTGATCCGGGCGACATCCCAGAAGCCCTTTTCCGTGATATGGGCAAGATCAACGAGAATGCCGAGGCGGTTGCACGCCCTGACCAGATCCTCGCCCGCCGCCGTCAGACCGGGACCGGTATCCGGGTCTGACGGATAGGCGAAGGGAACGCCGTGCGCGAAAACATTGTTGCGGCTCCAGACCGGCCCGAGCGAGCGCAGCCCCGCCGCATAGAAAACCTCGAGTGCGGCCAGATCGGCATCGATCGCTTCGCAGCCCTCGATGTGCAGAACGGCGGCAAACTGGTCGTTGGCCACCGACTCCTCGATATCGGCGGTGGAACGGCACAGCTTCCATCCGCCGGCCTGTTCCAGACGCAGCGCAATCGAGGCCATTTCCAGGGAGATGTCGAGGGAGGGTGCACGCTCGAGCGGCGCAGCGAGCGGCGTAAAATAATGCCCCTTGGCATCGGGCGCCTTGAAGGCAAGATCGCCTGACGGAACATAGATGGCGCACAGGCCGCCAACGAGCCCGCCCTTCAGGGCGCGGCTCTTGTCGATATGGCCTGAGGTGGTGCCTTCAATGAATTCGCGGACCGGGTCGGCGCCGTCTTTTGAATGTTTCCACAACCGGTAAAGCACATCGTTGTGACCATCAAAGACAGGCTGCATTTCAATTCCCACTCAGGTTACCCAACAAGGCACGCCCACCGATAAATCGTTTCATCAACGTCCGGTGCTGCGTGCTTCTTCTTGGACAAAAGATCATGTCGCAGAGGAACAGGCAAGATAGGAATTGTACAAAAGTATAAGAGCAACCCCATTTGTGCCGGGCCGCCCATGCGGACGGGTTGCAACCTGTGGATCGTGGCTGCGGATTGCCAACTTGCTACCCATAGGAAGGTGAAATATTGCCAGAGCGTTGGCATGATTGACAACGGGGGGGCGCGTTGGCATGATTGACAACATCGGCGCCAAACTGATCTACCGGCACAAGAGCATATTCGCTGATGGCTCCATCATGGAGATGATAATCTGGTCCGTTCCCATACCGGTCAAAGGAAGCGTGCATCCTTACAAATACCGGCTTTTCTGGGGTCGGCACGGCAGGCGGATTGTCGGATACGACAATGAGAGAGGAAAGGCGATCCCTGCCATCTCGATGGGCGGGAATATCCGTATCGCTTCATCTCCGTCGAGGCGTTGATCACCAATTTTTATTCGGAAATTGACAGGAGAATACCTCAATGAGACGGGCAGCGATCCAGATCTGCAGCGATACGAACGCCGTCATGCGTGACGCTGCCAAGGAATTTACCAACATCTGGAACAAGGGAAGCGCCGATCCGGTTGCGACATTCACTTTCAGTTCGCCGGCCCAACTGTTTTCAATCATCACGCCCAAACGCTGGGAACTGATCGAGCATTTGCAAAAGATAGGTCCGTCCAGCATTCGCGGTCTTGCCCGCTCGCTCCGGCGCGATGTGAAGCGGGTTCACGACGATGTAACAGCCTTGATCCATTGGGGTCTTGTCGAACGTACCGAGGATGCAAAGGTTTGCGTGCCGTTCGACATCATTCACGCCGATTTTGACCTGCGGGCGGTGGCCTGACGGCAACGCCCGCAGCCGGGACTATTGTCCGGGATCAGACGTCCAGATTGGCAACGCTGAGCGCATTGTCCTGAATGAACTCGCGGCGCGGCTCGACATCATCGCCCATCAGCCTTGAGAACAGGCTGTCGGCGTCCGTCGCGTCATTGACCTTGACCTGCAACAGCGAACGGGCATTGGGATCAAGCGTGGTTTCCCACAATTGATCGGCGTTCATTTCCCCCAGTCCCTTGTAACGCTGCAGCGACAGGCCCTTGCGGCCCGTGGCAAAGACCGCCTCGAGCAGGGCAATCGGTCCGGCCAGGGATTCGGACTTTTCCTTGCGGCGCAGGACAGGCGGCTTGCCGTAGACTTCCTGCAGGCGCGGGGAATAGCGGTCGAGCTGGCGTGCATCGGCCGAACCGATCAAGGCCATGTCGAGCGTCACGGTTTCCTTGACGCCGCGCAGCGAACGCTCCAGGACATAGCCGTCGACACCGTCATCCGGGGTTGCAAGCCGGCCGGTCCAGCCTTTTTCGGTCTCTTCGGCGATCAGGTCGAGGCGGGCAGCGACTTCCTTCACCAAAAGCTCGGCACGCGGCGTATCGGAAATGGCTTCCGGATTGAGCGCGCCGGCAATGGTCGCCTGCTCGACGACGGCACGGTCGTAGCGGGTGTTGAGACCCAGCAGCAGATGACGGACAGCCAGCGCATCATTGATGACAGACCGCAGATCGGTACCGGCCCGCACTTCGCCGCCGGTCAACTCCAGCGATGCTTCTTCAAGGCCTGAATCAATCAGGAACTCCTCGAAGGCCGCTTCATTCTTGATGTATTGCGAGGATTTGCCGCGCGACACCTTATAAAGCGGCGGCTGGGCGATATAGATATGGCCGCGCTCGATCAGTTCCGGCATCTGGCGGAAGAAGAATGTCAGCAGCAGCGTGCGAATATGCGCCCCGTCGACGTCGGCGTCGGTCATGATGATGATCTTGTGGTAACGCAGCTTGTCCGGGTTGAACTCGTCCTTGCCGATGCTGGTTCCCAGCGCCAGGATCAGCGTGCCGATCTGATCGGAGGAGAGCATGCGGTCGAGTTTGACACGCTCGACGTTCAGGATCTTGCCGCGCAGCGGCAGGATCGCCTGGTTCTGGCGCGAGCGGCCGCCCTTGGCCGAACCACCGGCGGAATCGCCCTCGACGATGAAGATTTCCGACTTGGCCGGATCGCGTTCCTGGCAATCGGCAAGCTTGCCGGGCAGCGAGCTGATGCTCAGCGAATTCTTGCGGGTGATGTCGCGCGCCTTGCGGGCAGCTTCACGGGCGGATGCAGCCTGAATGACCTTTTCCACCAGAACCTTGCCTTCGGCGGGATGTTCTTCCAGCCAGCTCGACAAGGCCTCGTTGACGAGACTTTCGACGACCGCGCGCACTTCGGATGAAACGAGCTTGTCCTTGGTCTGCGACGAGAATTTCGGGTCCGGCACCTTGACGGAGAGAACGGCGGTCAGACCTTCACGGCAATCATCGCCGGTCAGCGATACCTTTGCCTTTTTCGCCTGCCCGGTGTTTTCGGCATAGCCCGTCATCTGGCGCGTCAGCGCACCGCGGAAACCGGCGAGATGCGTCCCGCCATCGCGCTGCGGAATGTTGTTGGTGAAGCACAGAACATTCTCGTGATAGCTGTCATTCCACCACATGGCGACTTCCACCGTGGTGTCATCGCGTTCACCGCGAATATAGATCGGTTCGCTGACCAGTTCCTTTTTGGTGCGATCGAGGTATTTGACGTAGGCCGTCAGCCCGCCCTCATAAAACAGCTCGAGCTCGACCGGATCGGCATGGCGGCGGTCAGCCAGAAGAATGCGAACACCGGAATTCAGGAAAGCCAGTTCGCGCAGACGATGTTCCAGCGTCTTGAAATCGAACTCGACCATGGTGAATGTGTCGGTCGAGGGCAGGAACGACACTTCCGTGCCGGTCTCGCCATTGGACTCGCCGATTTCCCGCAGCGGAGCATCGGCAACGCCATGGGTGAAACTCATTTCATGGATTTTGCCCTGACGGCGAATCTTGAGGCGCAGCCAGACCGACAGGGCGTTGACCACGGAAACACCCACGCCATGCAGACCGCCCGACACCTTGTAGGAGTTCTGATCGAACTTACCGCCGGCGTGCAGTTGGGTCATGATGACCTCGGCTGCGGAGACGCCTTCCTCGTGCATATCCGTGGGAATTCCGCGTCCGTTGTCCGTGACGGTGCAGGACCCGTCGGGATTGAGCGTGACAGTGACGCGCGTCGCATGACCGGCTAGCGCCTCGTCAATGGCGTTGTCGACGACTTCATAGACCATGTGGTGCAAGCCGGAACCATCGTCCGTATCGCCGATATACATACCCGGGCGTTTGCGGACAGCATCCAACCCCTTGAGAACCTTGATAGAATCTGCACCATATTCCGGTGAAGTTCCGGTCGTCATCTCAGGTGTATCACTCATATAAATTCAATCTTTTCTTGGCGCCGTGAACTGGCGTGAAGGACCCGGGCGAATCATGCCCGGCTGCAAACCTAGATATAGTGGTTAATGTACGTTTTTCCAATTCTTAGCCTATAGGCTATCCACGGATCATGGCTAAAAAACGCCTGATCGACGCGGAAATCCGTGCCTGAACCTTGCACTATGGCACAGATTAAGGCTGAGCCCGGCCCGCCTTCTCGCGCAATTCATTCCGGGCGGCACGCCACGGACCGGAACACAGCGGTGCACGCTACCTGATAATCTGGATTCCGGTCGGCGCCGGCCTTGCAATGGGAGACTGGGCGTCGAAAAACGCCTTGACCTCGGCGAAGTCGAGACTGCCGGTTTCATCGCGATCGATTTCCCGGAAATGATCGGAAAAATAGCCCACACCGGCTTTTTCCGCCGAAGCGACGGTGACACGCTGCGTGGCAGGGTCAGCCGCCCGGTCGAACAGAGAACGGATACGGCGGTCGATGGCGCTGTCCACGCCCTCCGGCGTGATCGGCTCCGGATTTCCCTGTCCCGGCTGGTCATGCGGAGGAATGGCGCGCAGCGCGCGCGCCCGCATGTCCGGATCCGGCCGAGTCAAACTGATGGAATCCCCGGCATGGGAGCCCGGTGCTTGTGCGCTGACAGCGAGCAAAACCGTGACCATCGACAAAGCAAACTTACTCATGGCCATCCCTTTCCACGCGGGGTGCATTCAATCCGGCAATCATGTTCGTCTGGGGCTGGGCATAGAATGCATCGAGATCCTGCATGACACGCTCATAGGAACGGGTCTTGCCGGACGGAACGCCGTGACCGCCCTCATAGGTTTTGACCGGTACCTTGGCCGCCAAGCCAGCGCGCGTTATGTTCAGTTCCGTCTGATGAAACACGGTGTTGAGGTCGTAATAGCCGTGCTGGATGAGAACCTTCAGGCTGGGGTTCAAGGTCAAGGAAAAAGCCATATCCGGAAGACTGGTTCCCAACCTGCCTTCGGCACCAGACAGCCTTGGATCAGGTTCAAAATTCCAGTTATCGATGATGCCTCCGTTGAGACCCAGATAAGGCGACGTCGACCTGTAGTTCATGAAACCGGCCTGATAGGTTTTTATGAAATCATAATAAATATCGGCCCGATCCAGCGAGGGATCGATTGCCTGTCTGGACAAAAACTCCCGTCCGTCATTGATGACAAGCTTACCCTGCACCGGATCGAACTTTTCAAGGAATTGCATGGGATTGAGGTTGGGCGTTTCGATCCAGGGATTGTCCTTGGACACATTCCCTTTCTGGTACGGTTTGCCTATGCCGGTAAGCGAGTAGAGCCTATTGAGGAAATCTTCAGCATTGGGTTGACCTGCGTCCGAAACGGACCAGTTGGGTGCCTTGAGGTAGGCGTCCCATTGGATTCGCTCAGAAGCCGCTTGCGAAACGCCCGGGAATACGGCCGGATACAGGCTGTTGAAGGTGATGGCAAATGTGCGGACATCCGACAGAAATCTCGCGATCTTTGACGCCGCAGTTGCTGGATCGGCCGTTTTCAGATCCTCGGTCGTCAGATCCTGACGTCCGGCGGGTTTGCCGTGATAGGCGGCAATCATGGCGTAGGTCGGCAGCGCTCCCCCGCAGGAGAAGTTGGATTGGCGGCAGTCTGTTTTAAAGTCCAGCATCGGCGAGTTCAGGATCAATCCGGCCAGGATATTGGCCGGCTTGCCGTCCGGGCCAGCCGTATAATCGCGACTGCCGCTTTCGATGAGGCGGCGCCCGATGATCGGCGCACGCACACCGCCATAGGATACACCGTAAATATATTTCGGCGAGCTTTGCCGGCCGGTGAGGTTGATGTAACGGGTGATAAAGTCACGCAGGACCTTGGCGTCGCTGTCGACGCCCCAGAAATCCGCGTTTTCATACGGCCGGATCGCTGCGGAATAACCCGTTCCAACCGGATCGACAAACACAAGATCGGTTTTGTCGAGCAGCGTATCGGGATTATCGAGCAGCTTCAGTTCCGGTGACACCGTATCGATTTTCTTCGGTCCAAGAAAATCAAGGTCCAGATCCGCAGAAGCGCCGCCCGGCCCGCCATTGAACACGAAGGTGACCGGGCGGGTTTCGCGCGGCAGGTCGTCACGCGTATAGGCCGTATAGAAAATGGCGGCTTGCGCATCGAGTCGCGCCAGATCAACCGGCTTCGGCGGGGCACTTTCCCAGTCATAGGCGATCATATGACCGGCGGTTGCGGTGAACGGAATCACACTCCCCTTGAGGTTGATCGTCTGCGCCTTGCTGGAGGGCGTTTCGCTCACGGCAAGGCGCTCAACCGCATCGTAAGGCTCATAGGCAAAGACGGCACTCCCGGGCACCGGCTGCACGGGCTTGGGGGCGGTAAAAGTTCCTGACGAGGCGGTTGAAGCGGATTTTTCGGAATCGGAGCCGCCACTGCAGGAGACGAGAAACACCGCCAGCAGGGGCCAGTACAGGCGGAAAGCCATGGTCACAACCTCATAATAAAAATCGATAAAATACTTAAGCTATTGATATAATGAGATAAAACTGATAACAAATCTGATTTTCGGCCAGTCGTTTCGACTGTCTCACAAAAATGGCGGTGCATGGGATGAGTACACCCTGCCCGACCCTACCTCGTCAATTAGCCATTGGTCGATAAGCCGATGGCGAACCGGCGAAGGGCCAGGACATTGCAGGAATCGGGGTTGGATGGCTGGACATCGGGAAACAACATCCCCACATCGTGGGTCTGGAGGCCGCCACATGGACACTGTCAGAACCGCATTCATTCCCCCCGCACCGGTGCCGCGCACGGGCCCGGTCGGCACGATCGAGCTGATCCGCACCATTTACCGCAATCCGCTCGAATTGTGGGGAGAGCCGTCCTACAACGAACCATGGGTATCCATCGACTGGGCCTTCCAGCACACGATCATCGCCAATGATCCCGGTCTGATCCGCCACGTCCTCGTCGACAATGCCAAGAATTACAAGATGGCGGCGGTGCGCCAGCGCATCCTGCGCCCGATCCTGCGCGACGGGCTGCTGACAGCCGAAGGCGAGACCTGGAAACGCTCGCGCAGGGCCATGGCGCCCGTTTTTACTCCGCGCCACATCAACGGTTTTGCCGAAGCGATGAAGCGGACCACGGAAAGCTTTGCCGAACGCTATGAAAGCGTTGCAGGCACCGTCGATGTGTCCCGCGACATGACGATGCTCACCTATGATATCCTGGCGGAAACCCTGTTTTCCGGCGAAATTGCCGGTGAACCCGACGAATTCGCCCATGAAGTCGACCGCCTGTTCGAGACAATGGGGCGCGTCGATCCGCTGGACCTCCTCGGTGCGCCGAGCTGGCTGCCGCGCTTCACCCAGATCCGCGGCCGCAGGGCGCTGGCCTTCTTCCGCAAGATCGTTGCCGAGACGATCGTCCTGCGCAAGGCGCGCATGGACCGGGATGGCGACGCCGTCCCCAACGATTTCCTGACGCTGCTGCTGCGCGCGGAAGGGCCGGACGGGCTGTCGCGCGCCGAGATCGAAGACAATATCATCACCTTCATCGGCGCCGGGCATGAAACCACGGCACGCGCATTGGGCTGGACGCTCTATCTGCTGGCACAGGCGCCATGGGAACGCGATCTGATCGAGCAGGAAATCGACGCCTTCATGCAGCAGGACCCGCTGCCGGCGCCGCATGACTGGCTGAATGCCCTGCCCTTCACGCGGGCCGCCTTTGAGGAAGCCATGCGCCTCTACCCGCCGGCGCCTTCGATCAATCGCGAGCCGGTGGAGGACGATCAGTACAAGGATCTGCATATTCCCAAGGGGTCAGCCATTCTGGTCATGCCATGGACGGTGCATCGCCATCGCCTCTACTGGGACAATCCCGAAGCCTTCGTGCCCTCGCGCTTCCATCCGGAAAACCGCGATAAAATCGACCGTTTCCAGTACCTGCCGTTCGGCGCCGGACCGCGCGTGTGCATCGGCGCCAGCTTTGCGCTGCAAGAGGCCATCATCGCGCTGGCAACGCTGCTGCACAGATACCGTTTCGATACGGTGGGCACGGCAAAGCCATGGCCGGTGCAGAAACTGACCACGCAGCCCGATGGCGGCTTGCCCATGGCGGTTTCGGCAAGGCGGTAGGGAATGGCTTCCAGACAACCAAAATCTCTGCCTATTGATTTCATCTGAAATTAAAGCTACATTCCTTTCAGATGAAAGGTATAGACATGTCGGCACTCACCCAACGCACACCGGAACACACCAGCAAGACCGCCGTTGTTTCCAAGGCTTTGCTGCGGTCGTCCGAACTGCTCGGGCTGACCGCCAAGGAACTGTCGACCGTGGTCGGCCTGTCGGAGCCCAGCATATCGCGCCTGAAGCGCAGCGAGGATGGCACGCCGCTCACCGGCAAGAGTTATGAGCTGGCGCTGCTTTTCATCCGGCTCTACCGTTCGCTGGACGCCATTGTCGGCGGTGACGACAGCGTCGCCCGGCAGTGGATCCGCACCGACAACAGCATGCTGGGGGGCAAGCCGCTCAACCGCATCAAAACCATTGACGGTCTCGCCCATGTCCTTGCCTATCTGGACGCCCGACGCGCTCCGATCTGAGGCGCGCGACCGGCATGGCGCCTGCTGGCGTCTCGTTGAGGCGCAACACCGCGTTTCCACCATGAAACTTGTCGATACGCTCGACGAGCAGGCTTTGCTTGAGGACGAGATCGAAGCGACCAAGCCGCCCCTGCCGCCGGATTGCGCCCGGCTCGATTATCTCCTGGCAACGCCCTTTCGCTATGGCCGCTATCCCGGCAATTCACGCTTCCGGCGCGAGGGCTATTCCCCCGGCGTGTTCTATGCCAGCGAAGTGGTTGAAACGGCCGTCGCCGAGACGGCATTCTACCGGCTCTTGTTCTTCAGCGAGAGCCCGGGGACGCCCTGGCCGCGCAATGCACTGGAATTCACCGCTTTCGAGAGCCGCTATGCGACGAAGCGCGGTATCGATCTGCTGGCCCAGCCCTTTGCCCGGCATGCGGAGCATTGGGCGCACCTGACCGACTATACGGCCTGCCTTGCGCTGGCCGACGCGGCGCATCAGGCGGGCATCGAGATCATCCGCTACCAGTCGGTGCGCGACCCCGCGGGCGGCGCCAATCTGGCGCTGCTCTCCTGCGGCGCCTTTGCCATGCCGCGCCCCACGCACACGACGACGTGGCGACTGGTGTTTTCCGATTATGGCGTCAAAGCCATCTGCGACCAGCCGGACATCCGGCTGGGTTTCAGCCGCGCGATCTTTGCCGGCGACCCGCGCATGGCAAGGACGCTGCGCCCGTAAGACCGTGGCCTAACCGAGCCGCGCCGCATGCCAGGCGACGTGATCGGCCATGAAGGTGGAAATGAAGAAATAGGAATGGTCGTAACCATCGCGCATGTTGAGCGTCAGCGGAATATTGGCCTGCCGGCACGCCTCTTCCAGGAGCCATGGCCGCAGGCCGTCGTCGAGAAAACCATCAGCCTTGCCCTGATCCACCAGTAGTTCCGGCAGCCTGTGACCATCCTCGATCAGCAGCACGCTGTCATAGGCACGCCACGCCGTCTCGTCGGTGCCGAGATATTTTTCAAAGGCCGGACGCGACCAGCCCGCGACACCCGGCCGGGCGATGGGGGCAAAGGCGGAAACGGAGCGGTAACGTCCGGGGTGTTTCAGCGCCAGCGTGATGGCGCCATGCCCGCCCATGGAATGGCCCAAAATACCCTGCCGCGCCATATCGACGGGAAAATTGGCGGCGATCAGCGCCGGCAGTTCCTGCGCGATATAGCTCGCCATGCGGTAGTTGTCGGCATAGGGCGCCTCGGTCGCATCGAGATAAAAACCGGCGCCTGACCCGAACTGCCAATTGTCCTTTTCATCAGGCACGTGATCGCCGCGCGGACTGGTATCCGGGCAGACGATGGCAACGCCGTGCTCGGCCGCCGCCCGGCGATACTCACCCTTGTCCATGACGTTCTGGTGGGTGCAGGTGAGACCCGAGAGATACCACAGCACCGGCACCGGACCATCCTTGGCCTGCGGCGGCAGAAACACCGCGAAGGTCATGTCGCACTGGCAGGCATCGCTGCGATGGCGATAGACTCCCTGCGTGCCTTCAAAACTCCTGGCGATCGATAGCGTTTCCATGACAATTCCCGTGGTTTTTTGAGCTGATTACTGGCCGAGCGCGACAGCGACATTGACCGCCGCTGCCACAAGCACCGTGTTGAAAAAGAAGGAAACGATGGCGTGCAGCAGGTTGACCTTGCGCATTTCGGTGCTGGTGACCGCCGTATCGGAGGTTTGCGCGGTCATGCCGATGACAAAGGAAAAATACAGAAACTCGATGCCGCCCGGCTCCTTTTCGCCAGGGAAATCCAGCCCGCCGACATGTTTGCGCGGCTTGTCCTTGGTGCCCTCTGCCGTTTCATCCGGCTGCCAGTAGAGATGCGCATAATGGATGGCGGCCATGGCATGGATGGTCGCCCAACCCAGCGGCACGGCGGCCAGCGCGGGAACAAGATTGATCAGCTGCGGATGCTTGCCGCTGTTGATCAGCACGAAAAGCGACCCCACCGCCACGATAACCGTGCCGAGGGTAACGGCAAAAATGACCGCCATGGGCTCGTCGGAACGGGCAGCATTCTTCCTGAGAAAATCCGCCGTCAGCCGGCGGATCTTGAACGCTGTCAGGATGAGATAGACGATGAAGAAGGTGTTTGCGCCGAGCACATAGGCAAGGTGCGGGTAGAACACCAGGGCGAGCGCCAGCGCGGCGAGACCGGCAACAGCTGCGATGTAAAAGGGATTGTGCCGGTGCAGCATCGCCTTCTACCCCGCCGTTTGCGCCGTCACCGGCCGCTGCATGTCGACATGCGGAATATCATCTTCCAGATATTCGCCCGACACCGGCAGAAAGCCGAAGGATTTATAAAACCGCTGCAGGTGGCTTTGCGCCGACAGTGCGATGGGGCGGCCGGGAAAGCGGGTTTCGCAGGCGGCAATGGCCTCGGCCATCAGCTTTTCGCCGAGCCGCTTGCCGCGATGCGCGGGCGAGACGACGACCCGGCCGATGCGCGCCGCATCCATGCCGCCATGCGGCGGGCGCAGGCGGGCGCTCGCCGCCAGTTCATCCCCGAGGAGAAGCCGCAGGTGCAACGCGTCGAGATCCTTGCCATCAAGTTCCGGATAGGGGCATGTCTGCTCGACGACGAAGACATCGACCCGCAGGCGCAGCATGGCATAGAGATCGCGCGGGCTGAACTCATCCATCCCGCGCACATCCACCGTGTAGCCGTCACCGGTCATCAGAAGACGACGACCGAGCGGATCGACTTGCCCTCATGCATCAGGTCGAAGGCGGTGTTGATTTCCTCAAGCGGCATGGTGTGGGTGATGAGCGGGTCGATCTCGATCTTGCCTTCCATGTACCAGTCGACGATTTTCGGCACGTCGGTGCGGCCGCGCGCGCCGCCGAAGGCCGTGCCGCGCCAGTTGCGCCCGGTGACCAGCTGGAACGGCCGCGTTGCGATTTCCTTGCCGGCTTCCGCCACGCCGATGACGATGCTGGTGCCCCAGCCGCGATGGCAGCATTCGAGCGCCTGGCGCATCACATTGGTATTGCCGGTTGCATCGAAGGAGAAATCCGCGCCGCCATCGGTCAGGTCCTGGATGGCCTGCACCACCTTGTCATTGCCGACCTCATTGGGGTTGACGAAATGGGTCATGCCGAATCTTTTCGCCATCTCGACCTTGGCCGGGTTGAGATCGACACCGATGATCTTGTCGGCGCCAACCATGCGCGCGCCCTGGATGACATTGAGGCCGATGCCGCCGAGACCGAAGACCACCACATTGGCGCCGGGCCAGACCTTGCCGGTGTAGATCACCGCGCCGATGCCGGTCGTCACGCCGCAGCCGATATAGCAGATCTTGTCGAAGGGCGCGTCCTCACGCACCTTGGCCAGCGCAATTTCCGGCAGGATGGTGAAATTGGAGAAGGTGGAGCAGCCCATGTAATGGAACACTTCGCCGCCATCGCAGGAAAAGCGGCTGGTGCCGTCGGGCATGACGCCCTGCCCCTGAGTCGAGCGGATGGAGGTGCACAGGTTTGAGCGCTGCGACAGGCAGGTCTTGCACTGGCGGCATTCGGGCGTGTAGAGCGGAATGACATGGTCGCCAACCTTCAGCGAGGTGACGCCTGCGCCGAGCTCGCGCACGATGCCCGCGCCTTCATGGCCGAGAATGGCGGGAAATTTGCCTTCGGAATCAAGGCCGGAGAGCGTATAGGCATCCGTATGGCACACGCCGGTGGCCATGACTTCCACCAGAACCTCGCCCGGCTTCGGCCCGCCGATCTCGATGGTCTCGATGGTCAGTGGCTTCCTGGCTTCCCAGGCAACGGCGGCGCGCGATTTCATGCGAATTCTCCCTGATGCGTCTTTCAACATGCGGTCTACTGATTTGCAGTTGTGCACTATCAGGATCACACCGGGGATCGTCAATCAAATCGGCGACATTTGCTTGCGCAAATGCCGCCGATTGCTGCATCCGGGCCTTCCTCAGACAAATGCCCTGTCACGAGGGCCCTATTCGACAACCTGCACATCGCCCTTCGGCTGGCGCTTCACCGGCGAACGCGCATCGAGAAAGCGCTTATACTCCCCATAAGTGATGAAACCATCCTGGTTCGCGTCGATCTCAGCGAAATGGTCCGAGACGAAACCCCATCCGGTATTTTTGGCTGCCGCCATGGTGACGAGATGCGAGGATGGATCGGCGGCCTTGTCGAACATTTCCTTGAGATGCCCGTCGACTTGCGCCTGCAGACCCTCCTGATCCAGCTTGGGCGGGACATATCCTTCCGGATAGGGCGGCGGGGCCGCCAGATAATCATTCACCTTATGCAGATTACCTTTATCCAGCTTGGCCCGGTCAAGCGTGGCATGAATGGCAGGCGCGGTCATGCCAAAATTCATCGCCGCCGCTGGCAATATATTGATGGTAGCAAACCCGCAGCCAACCGTTAAAAAAATCAAAAACCGATTGTGTGTCATGATACAATTTTCCATTTTTCTGAGCACTAACATCTGGTTTTACCGAGCTGATTGGCTCGAAGTGGTAGCGGGTAGAGGCCCGCCAAGAAATTTAGCAAGTATCACTTTTATGTTATCGACCGCTATTTTCGTTGCCGTAAATATCTGGTCGTTATCGGGGGTGGCTGGCAATTTCGTAACGGTAGTATAAATCTTTTCTAGTTTCTCTAGATAAGACTCCACTTCTGGGTTCGATTTATGCGGGGTTAGCTTGTCAATAAGCACTTTTATCTCCGCTAACAATGCAGTTGGGGTAGTTGCTGCCGGAGGGATAACGGGGTTTGCCAGAGGAGGGGCTGCAAGCACGACGACTGGAGGAGTGGTTGCCACGGGAGGTCCTTCAACGGGAAGCAACAAGCCCTTCAAATAAGTTTTGGCCTCAACCAATTCCTTACAGCTTTCCTCCAACTCATCAGGAGACTTGTTCTTCAGCAAAGCTGGTGCAATTGAAACTAAATCATACATATTTTTCAATCTCTTCAGTGTACCAACGTCGCTTGGGCTCAATTTCTCAGGAGATACTTTTTCTGCGATTTCAAGAACTTCCTTCATCTCAGCAAGCAGTTTAGCCACCATAGCTGGGATGGCAGCGGGGGTGGTTACCGTAGGAGCTGTGGCGGTAGGCGTGCTTGCCGGAGGTGTAGCGCTGGCCAGTGGAGCTACCGGATGGCTCGGCGTAAATCCTTCGACTGGCCCACCGATCTTGCCCGAATAGAATTGGTCCAATAAAGCCTTGATCGGTCCCCGCGACGCTTCATTGCTGTAGGTCATGTGACCACCTTCAAAGGTTTTCACCGGAACGCGATCCATCAATCCGGCATTTTCCAGATCGAGTTCCGTCTGATGGAAGGGCGTGATTATGTCTGTATAGCCATGCAGGACAAGTACCTTCAGGTCGTTTTGCAGGGTCAGACTTTCGATCAAATCCGGGATACTCGTTCGCAAGCGGCTGGTGCTGAATTTCACCTCCGGATCGGGAGTCCAATCCCAGGATTGAAGAATATGATGGTTCAACCCTATGTAATTTGTTGTCTTGTTGGTATATCCGACAAAATGAGGCAACAGGTCGGCAATGGCAGCGTCGCCACCAGCTGAGTCAGCGAAACTTGGATCATAGTTCATGCCTGGCACGGCCGTGCGCGCGTCGTAAACATTGAAACTGTACCCAGGAATTAGCTGATTGAGAAATGTGAATTCACCCATATTGGGGTGTTTCACCCATGGGCTATCCACGATGTCTCCAGGTTGATTCAAGCCAGTGTACTTGTGCAAATCCTTCAAATACTTGGATCCGTCGGGAGATGATACATAGTTAGACCAGGCCTTTATTTGGATACATCTCAATTGAAGATATGGATCGCCAAATAACGGTTGAATGTTCGTTATGGTATTAATGTAAGTATCGAAGAAATCTCCGCTTTTTACCGATTTTTCTGTTGAAGGCTTTATTAATGATTGTTTAAGGAGAACAAACTCCTTACCGGAAAGCAGCTCGCGCTTGAAACTCGATATATCGACATCAATCTCGATCGGCGGTATTGGCACGGCAGCGGCTGTCGGCGATGAACTTATAGCAGCTCCTTTTGCCTGCGACTGAGCACACGATTTGGTAAGCGCAAACAACGGTTGTCCTTGGGCCCCCAAACTGATCTCCAACGCTGCGGCAATAAACGCCTTTGCAGGCGTCGGGGCTAGAGCGTCAAGGAACTTCAATTTCTCTTCTTTCGCTTCTTCAGACAGATGCCTGAAGTCATTTGGATCAGGCTTCGCCAATTCCTCAAGGTAGTCCTGCTGCGGAGTCTTGCCCGACGGGTTGGCTATTTTGCTGATGATCGTCTGTTGCACGGTACGGTAAGAGGTTCCCCCGAATTTGCGGACTTCGGCTAAAAAATCTTCCAACGGGCGCTTGCCCCGCGCGGACGTCAGACCGAAATAATCAGCGGTTGCCGCATAGGTCGGCAAAAGCCCTTCGCAGGATACACCTTTATACGGATCGCAGCCGCTGTTGTAGTCCAGAAGAGGCGATTGCAGGACAATGCCTGAGAGCACTACGGGCGGCTTGCCTGAGGGATCGGGCAGGTAGTTGGCGGTTCCCGCTTCGAGCAGAAGCCGGGCGGTGATTGGCGTGCGGATGCCGCCATAGGATTCGCCATAGAGATATTTGGGCGAACTCTGGCGGTTATAGGTGTTGATATAGCGGGTGATGAAATCACGCAGCAGCTTCGGATCGCTGTCAATGCCCCAGAACTCGTCATTGCGGTGCGGCGCTATAGCGGAGGAAAAGCCGGTGCCAACCGGATCGATGAAAACAAGGTCACTCTGGTCCAGCAGCGTCTCCGCATCGTCGATGACCGGGAATGTGGGCTGGTCTTTCTCGAAATAGTCCGGCGGGATGACTGGCGGGTTGATGACCATGCGTTTCGGCGCCCAGGAGCCGAGATGCAGATATTTCGACGACGATCCCGGCCCGCCGTTCCAAAAGAAGGTGACGGGACGGTTTTCCCTTGGCAGATCATCCCTAGTATAGGTGGTGTAGAATATAGCCGCCTGCGGGTCCTTGGCACCTCCATCGACAGCTGGTTTATAAGCCACCAGATGCCCGGCGCGGGCGGTGAATTTCACAGCTTCGCCCTTGATTTTCATCGTATGATGCATGAGTGAGGTGACTTCGCTCACCTGGCTTAGTTCAATGGAATCGTTAGCCTTGACGCCATAGACCGTGTTGTCTTCCAGCGGGCGGTCGACATCGGCCAAAATGGTTGGTGCGGCCACAGCGCTTGGTACACGCTCTACGGGTGAATCGAACGTTCCTCCTGATAGATCGGTCGTTGTCGGAGAGTCGGATGAATTGTTGCATGCGGCCAAGACGGCCAGAATCGAAAGCGAGAGAATTCGTAATTTCATGTGTGAAAAATTCCCCAGTTTGAAAAGTGCTTATGAAAGCGGCCAAGGTGCAAAACGGAGCGAGGCAGTGTCAATTGAGCGAAAGTCTCAACAACTTGGGAAACGCTGAAGGGGGGTGACCGATCGCATCCATCGGCCATCGCAGAGAAAACAATGGACTTCGCGCGGCAAACCTTGTCAAAACGGCAGGAGATTTCACCACTGGATTTTGCCGTGCCTGACCTGCCTCTCCTGCCTGTCACCGAGATTTTTCCCGCGCTGGATGAAGCGCTGGCGGGCGGCACGGCGGCGGTTGTCGTGGCGCCGCCCGGCGCGGGCAAGACGACGCTCATTCCACTGCATCTGCTCGGCGCGCCATGGCGCGGGGACCGGACCATCATCCTCTTGGAACCGCGCCGCCTTGCCGCGCGCGCCGCCGCCAGCCGCATGGCCAGCCTGCTGGGTGAGGAGGTTGGCGCCACCGTCGGCTACCGCATGCGGCTGGAAAACAAGGTTTCGGCCAGGACACGCGTCCTGGTGGTGACCGAGGGTGTGTTTGCCCGCATGATCCTCGACGATCCCGATCTTGCCGGTGTCGCCGCCGTGCTGTTCGACGAATTCCACGAGCGCAGCCTCGATGCCGATTTCGGCCTGGCGCTGGCACTCGACGTGCAGGCGGCGCTGCGGCCGGACCTGAAGCTTCTCGTCATGTCGGCAACGCTCGACGGCGCGCGCGTGGCGCAGCTTCTGGGCGATGCGCCGGTGCTGGAAAGCAAGGGCCGCTCTTTTCCCATCGAAACGCGCTATCGCGAGCGCAAGCCGGACGAGAGGATCGAAGATGCCATGGCGCGGGCAATCCGCGACACGCTGGCCACCGAGACCGGCAGCATTCTGGCGTTTCTTCCCGGACAGCGTGAAATCGAGCGCACCGCCGAAGCGCTGGAGGGGCGCGTGGGTGCGGACACGATGATCGTGCCGCTCTATGGTGCGCTCGAAGGCCGCGACCAGGATGCAGCGATCCGGCCCGCACCCCAGGGCAGGCGCAAGGTGGTGCTGGCGACATCCATTGCCGAGACATCCATCACCATCGACGGCGTGCGCGTCATCATCGACAGCGGCCTGGCGCGGCTGCCGAAATTCGAACCGGCCACCGGCCTGACCCGGCTGGAGACCGTGCGGGCGGCGCGGGCGGCAGTGGACCAGCGGGCGGGTCGTGCCGGACGCACGGAACCGGGCATTGCCCTGCGCCTGTGGCGCGCGGAACAGACGGCGGCGCTGGAGGCCTTTGCGCCGCCGGAAATTCTCGAGGCTGATTTGACCGGCCTCGTGCTTGATTGTGCCGCCTGGGGCGTTGCCGATCCGCGCAGTCTGGCCTTTCTCGATGCACCGCCCGCCCCGGCCATCAGGGAAGCCAAGACCTTGCTGGAAAATCTCGGTGCGCTGGACAGCGACCGCATCACCCCGATGGGCCATGCCATGCGCGCACTCGCCCTGCCGGCCCGGCTTGCCCATATGGTGCTGACGGCGCGGGAACGCGGACAGGGCGGGCGCGCGGCGGACCTCGCCGTGCTCCTCACCGAACGCGGGTTGGGCGGCAATGACATAGACCTCGACGTGCGGCTTAGCCGTTTTCAGCGCGAACGCGGCGAGCGGGCAACGCGGGCGCGCGGGCTGGCAAAGCGGCTGGCCGGACGTGATGTTGTGCAGGGGATGGAGCCGGAAAGTGCCGGGCGCCTGCTGATCGATGCCTATCCCGACCGGATTGCCAAGGCGCGCGGCAACGGCCAGTTCACGCTGGCCAACGGCCGCGGCGGCGAAATGGATGCGGCGACCTCGCTGGCGCGCGCGCCGTGGCTTGTCGTCGCCGATCTGGCGGGTCGAGCCGGCAAGGCCCGGATACTGGCAGCGGCGGAAACAACCGAAGCCGACATCCGCGAAGCGCTGGGCGATCGCATCGTCAGCGGCCGGCAGGTCAGCTACGACGCAAACCGCAATGCCCTGCAGGCGCGCGATGCCACCCGTATCGGGGCCATCGCCCTGTCGGAAAAGACCCTGCCCGCCCCCAGCGGCGACCAGGCCAATCAGGGCGTCGTCGAGGCGGTGCGCAGCCATGGTCTCGATATCCTGCCCTGGTCGAAGGAAGCGACGATCCTGCGCCGCCGTCTCGCATGGCTGCACAAGGGCCTCGGCGCTCCATGGCCATCCATGGCGGATGCGGATCTGATTGCCATGCTGGATGACTGGCTGCTACCGTTCCTGCCGGGAACCGCCAATCTCAACCAGATTCCGGCGCATGTGCTGAGCGAGGGACTGCGCGCGCTGGTGCCTCATGATCTGCAGCGCCGGATCGACGCGCTGGCTCCGACGCATTTCGCGGTGCCGACCGGCTCGAACATTCCGATCCGCTACGATGCGGACGACCCGGTTCTCGCGGTACGTGTACAGGAACTGTTCGGGCTCGGGGTTCATCCTGCCATTGCCGGCGGCACAATCCCGCTGCTGCTCGAACTTCTCTCACCGGCGCACCGGCCAATCCAGATCACCCGTGACCTGCCCGGTTTCTGGAAAGGATCGTGGGCCGATGTGCGCAGCGACATGCGCGGGCGTTATCCCCGGCATGTCTGGCCGGAAGACCCGGCGCAGGCACTGCCCACGGCCCGGGCCAAACCGCGCGGAACATAGGCGAGCCGCAAACGATGCAAAACGAGAATTCCCTTTGCATCGGGTTTGTTCTAAAGCTCGCCCATGGTTCAAGAATTCAGCATACGTTCCTCATACCTGTCGCGGCGGCTGCGGCTGACGACGCTGATCCGCCTGCGCTGGCTGGCCGTTGCGGGCCAGAGCATCGCAGTTCTCTTCGTGGCGCTCTACCTGAAGTTTCCCTTCCCGGTCAGCATCTGCTTTGCGCTGATTGCCTGCTCGGCATGGCTGAACCTCCTCCTGTCGTTCCGCTACCCGATCAATCACCGGCTTGAACCGCGGGCGGCCATCACGGTTCTCGCCTTCGATATCCTGCAGGTGGCGGGTCTGCTCTACATGACCGGCGGGCTGCAGAATCCCTTTGCCGTGCTGATGATCGTCCCTGTCATCATCTCCGCAACATCGCTGCCCGCCTCATCGACCGTGACGCTCGGTGTCCTCGTGACGGTCTGCGCGACCGCTCTCGCCTATTTCCATCTGCCCCTGCCCTGGTACCCCGACCAGGCATTGCAGCTGCCGTTCGTGCTGATTGCAGGGGTGTGGTGTTCCGTTGTTTCGGCGCTGGTCTTCACCGCCGTCTATGCCTACCGCGTTGCCGAAGAAGCGCGGCTTCTGGCGGATGCGCTCACCGCGACCGAACTGATCCTGCAGCGCGAGCAGCATCTTTCCGCACTCGATGGTCTCGCTGCGGCGGCGGCGCACGAACTCGGCACACCGCTTGCGACCATCGCGCTCGTTGCCAAGGAAATGCAGCGGGCATTGGCGCAGGACGATCGCTTTGCCGAGGATATCGAACTCCTGCGCTCGCAAACCGATCGCTGCCGGGAAATCCTCAAGCGCCTGACCAGCCTGTCCTCGGAAAGCGAGGAACATATGTCGCGGCTGAAGATTTCCTCGCTGATCGAGGAAGTCATCGAGCCCAACCGCAATTTCGGCATCAGCATCGAGGTGACGAAGCTGCGCGGCGAAGGCAACGAACCGGTCATCCGCCGCAATCCGGGAATCATTTACGGCCTCGGCAATCTGGTGGAGAACGCGGTGGATTTTGCCCGCGAAACCATTCAGGTCAGTTGGGGCTGGACCGACAAGACGGTGCAGATCGTCGTTGCCGATGACGGCAAAGGTTTTCCGGCTGATATTCTCGACCGAATCGGCGAGCCCTATACCACCGGCCGCGACCGCGAGACCAATGAACATGGCGGCGGGCTGGGGCTGGGGCTGTTCATCGCCAAAACATTGCTGGAGCGTTCCGGTGCGGCCATCACCTTCCGCAATCGCAATGATCCGGGGCAAGGCGCAGAAGTTGTCGTGACATGGCCGCGCAATCAACTTGATGAACAAAACGGATAACCTTTGACTTTTTGTTCATTGCAAACCATTAACGGAGTATATTTATAAGAAATGAGCAGGAAACCCTGATGGAACACACGGATCAGGACGATATTGCGGCCATAGGCGGCGATCGGACACTGTTGCTGGTCGACGACGACAAGCCCTTTTTGCAGCGCCTGGCGCGTGCCATGGAATCCCGTGGTTTCACCGTTGCAACGGCTGAATCGGTCGAGGCGGGACTTGCCAGCGTCAAGACGCACGCACCGGCCTATGCCGTGGTCGACATGCGGCTGGGCGACGGCAACGGCCTCGATATCATCGAGGCAATCCGGGCTCGCCGCGAAGACACCCGCGCCATTGTCCTGACCGGCTACGGCAACATTGCGACAGCGGTCAACGCCGTCAAGCTCGGTGCCATCGACTACCTGTCTAAGCCCGCCGATGCCGATGAGGTGTTTGCCGCGCTGACCCGCCGGTCCGGTGCCAAGGTTGCCCCGCCGGAAAACCCGATGTCGGCGGATCGCGTCCGCTGGGAACATATCCAGCGCGTTTACGAGATGTGCGACCGCAATGTTTCCGAAACGGCCCGCCGCCTCAACATGCACCGGCGCACCCTGCAACGCATCCTCGCAAAGCGCGCGCCGCGCTGAACTATTCCATATCCGTTTCGGGCAAGTGAATTCCGGACAATTCGGCCAGTGTCATCCGCGCCGCGCTCACCCGCGCAAAGCGCAGGGTCATCGCCTTGCGCGTCGCCCCGGACAATTTGTGCTCGGGCGCTTCGCGCAGGATTTCCGCGCCATAGCCATCCGACAGGATAAATCCGCAGTCCTGCGGGAAAATATCCGCGGGAACGCCGGGATGGGTGGCAAAGAACAGCCGGTCGCAATGGGCCCGGTAATCCGGCCATTTCTTGTCGACCTTCCAGTCCTCGATCGATGATTTGATCTCGACGATCCAGATTTCACCGGTGCGCGACATGGCAACGAGGTCGGCCCGCCGGCCCGAAGCCAGCGGCAACTCCGGCATCACCGCCAGACCCAGCTCAAGAAACAGCCGCTGCACGCCGCGGCGCACCAGCATGGCGTTCTCTGACTGACGACCATCGATGAGCGGGCTGGTCTGACCGGGAATCACAAGGGGCATGATGCAAGTATCGCTGAGATCGCTACAACCGCATACGGCAAAAATGCACCACTTGGTTGAGGATAAGTATGGTTAACAGAAAACTACGCTTTACGGTTAATCAAGCATTAACAATAATGGCAGTAATGAGGGAAGACAACTGAATCGCCTTAGATTCGGCCAATACTTGATGGGGTGACTATGCAACTCAAGACAATCGTCCTTGCAGTTGGACTGATGGGTGCAACTGCTCTGACGGGCTGTTCCACGATCGGCTTCAACTATTCCACTGCCTCCTATTCCTCCGTGACTGACGCCGGTTATGTGCTTCCAGCCATTCCCCGCGCCAAGATTCCGCCGCAGTTCCTGCGTCAGGAAGTTCGCTACGATGGCGGTGAAGCCGCAGGGACGATCGTTGTCGATACCAAGGCAAAGTTCCTCTACTTCGTCCTCGGCGACGGACGCGCCATGCGCTACGGCATCGGCGTCGGCAAGCAGGGCTTTGAATGGCAGGGTTCGGCGCGCATAGCCATGAAGCGCGAATGGCCAACCTGGACGCCGCCGAAGGAAATGATCAAGCGCAAGCCTGAACTGGCCGAATTCCGCGAGGGCATGGACCCGGGCCTGCAGAATCCGCTGGGCGCCCGTGCGCTTTACCTCTTCAACAAGGGCGGCGATACCGGCTATCGCCTGCACGGAACGCCGGAATGGTGGTCCATCGGCAAGGCGATGTCGTCGGGCTGCATCCGCCTGATGAATCAGGACATCATCGACCTCTTCAACCGCGCCGAGGTGGGTGCGAAGGTCGTCGTTCTCTAATTCTCCGGCTTATGAATTGCTTGAAAAGGCTGCCCCTTCGGCGGCCTTTTCACACGCTCCAGGGGTTGATGGTCTTGACCCCTGTTGATGCAAAATCCGCAATATTGCGGGTTACCACAACCATGCCATGGACCAGGGCCGTTGCAGCGATAAGCGCATCGCGCTCCGCTTGAGGGTTCGGGACGTGCAGGTGCGCGCAGCGTTGTGCGACAGCCGTATCCACTGCGAGAACTCTTCCCTCGAACCGAGGCAACACCCAATTGTCCCGCCATAGGCGCAGGATCGCCCCTTGTTGCGCATCCCGCCGGTCCACGAGCAGCAGCCCCTGTTCAATCTCCAGTATCGTAATGGCCGATAGGAAAAAATGCGAAAAAGGTATGGTCGATGCCCAAGCCATGACGTTCGCATCGGCTCTGTCCGGTCGGCGCATTTCGGAAATGAAATTGGTATCCAGAACAAACATCAGGACAGATCAGCCGGACGAAACCGGACATTCAGACTGGGTATTTCGAAATCAAAATCCGAGGGTTCCTGTTGCGCCAGGACGTCGGCAAGACTCTCCTGTCCCCCGGTGAGCTTCAGATATTCTTCCATGCTCAGGAGGACATGGGCGGGCCTGCCCCGATCCGTGATGAACACGGGGCCGTTGTTTGCCGCCTTCTTGACGTCGCTGGCATGCTGATTGAATTCTCTGCTCGAAACAGTTGTAATGCCCATCACGCACCTCTTTGAATTGTAGATATGTTACTACAAACCGGCGACGTAGACAAACCTATCCCGGCCGCCGCAATCCGATTTATTTGCCGAACTGATTTTTGCCGTGTTGACCTGATCGACAAGGCGCTCATAGATTGCTGCCGATGCGCATAACCGGGAAGGTCCACATGTTCAAAACCATTGCCACCACGCCGTTCGATGACCAGAAGCCGGGAACGTCCGGCCTGCGCAAGAAGGTTCCCGAATTCCAGCAGCCGAACTACGTCGAGAATTTCATCCAGTCGGTCTTCGATTCCCTCGACGGTTTCAAGGGCAAGACCTTGGTAATCGGCGGCGACGGCCGCTATTACAATCGCGACGTCGTGCAGATTGCCGTGAAAATGGCCGCTGCCAACGGGTTTGGCCGCGTTCTCGTCGGCCAGGGCGGCATTCTTTCAACACCGGCGGCGTCCAATGTCATCCGCAAGTACAAGGCGTTCGGCGGGCTCATCCTGTCCGCCAGCCACAACCCCGGCGGGCCGACCGAAGATTTCGGTATCAAGTACAATATCAGCAATGGTGGCCCTGCCCCGGAAAAAATCACCGAAGCGGTGTTCGCCCGCTCCAAGGTCATCGACCGCTATCTGATCGCGGATGCCGCCGATATCGACATCGACACCGTTGGCAAGCAGCAGCTTGCCGGCATGGATGTCGAGATCATCGATTCCGTCTCGGACTATGCCGAACTGATGGAAACGCTGTTCGACTTCGATGCGATCCGCGCATTGATCAAGTCCGGCTTCACCTTGCGGTTCGATTCCATGCATGCGGTGACCGGCCCCTACGGCAAGGAAATCCTTGAACACCGCCTCGGGGCACCGGATGGAACCTGCGTAAACTTCGTGCCGCTGGAGGATTTCGGCGGGCATCACCCCGATCCCAATCTCGTCTATGCCAAGGATCTCTATGACCTGCTGATGTCGCCGGACGGTCCGGATTTCGGCGCCGCATCCGATGGCGACGGCGACCGCAACCTGATCATCGGCAAGGGCATCTACGTCACGCCGTCCGACTCGCTGGCGATGCTGGCCGCCAATGCCCATCTCGCACCGGGCTACAAGGCCGGGTTGAAGGGCATTGCCCGCTCCATGCCGACCAGCGGCGCGGCCGACCGCGTCGCCGAAAAGCTGAAGATCGGCATGTATGAAACACCGACGGGCTGGAAATTCTTCGGCAACCTGCTCGATGCCGGCATGGCAACGATCTGCGGCGAGGAAAGCTCCGGCACCGGCTCCAACCATGTGCGCGAAAAGGATGGCCTCTGGGCTGTGCTGCTCTGGCTGAACATCCTGGCCGTGCGCAAGGAGAGCGTCCAGCAGATCGCGCGGGAACATTGGGCCGCCTATGGACGCAACTACTACACCCGTCACGATTACGAGGAAGTGGATTCAGGCGCGGCCAACAGCCTGATCGACGCCTTGCGTGCCAAGCTGCCAACACTGGCGGGCAAGACCGTGCAGGGCCTGACAATCACCACGGCCGATGATTTCGCCTATCATGACCCCGTCGACAAATCGGTGAGCGAGCATCAGGGCATCCGCATTCTCTTCGAGGGCGGATCGCGCATTGTCCTGCGCCTTTCCGGGACAGGCACGTCGGGCGCAACGCTGCGGCTCTACATCGAACGCTACGAGGCCGATGCCGCGCGCCACGATCTTGAAACGCAAAGCGCGCTTGCCGATCTCATCCGCGCCGCCGACGACCTGACTGAAATCAAGACCCGCACCGGCCGCGACAAGCCGAGCGTGATTACCTGATTTTCCAAGTCGGTGACAACAAAGGGGCCGCGTTTGCGGCCCTTTTGTTGTCTGAAGCTTTATTGCGGCGGGCTGCATGCCGCCGCTGGCGTCAACACTGGCACGTCCTTGCCATCCGGGCCGAAGGATGGCGGTATGTTTGTTGTCGGCTTTGATGCCCAGCAACTCGGTTTGTCACCAAGAGCAAAGTCGAGGGTTACAGGCTGTTTGGCAAATGGGTCAATCGGCAGCCATGTACTGTCATAGGACTTGCCGTCGAGCTTTACACTTTGGATATAGGTCGAGGCTGGCTTGTCCGCTGTGATCGTGACCAGCTTCCTGTCACCCCGCCAGACCACAGCCTTTTCGAAAATGGGACTGGTCAAGGTCAAGCCGGGTACAGCCAGAATTTCCGGATAAAGGCCGAGTGCGCCCCAGACATACCAGCCGGAGGTGGCGCCTTCATCGTCATTTCCAGGTAGCCCCGACGGGGCGTTCGTATAGTTTCTGCCAAGAATCCGGCGAACAAGTGTCTGCGATTTGTAAGGTTGGCTCGTCCAATTATAAAAGAAGGGCGTAGCAAAACCCGGCTCATTGCCGACCCACAGATAGGGTGAGTTCGTGGCAGCATTGACATATTTTGTGAAAGTGTCGAGACGCTCAATCGCATCGGTTTCCAAATCCGGATTGGTGGTCTTGTCCTTCACCAGCATACGCAGGAGCCCTCGGATATTGTGAGGCATCATATACGTATATTGTTCCGCATTGCCCTCCCGGTAATTAGTCTTGCTATCAACTGGTGTATATTTTGACCATGTGCCATCCGCATTGCGCGGTTGCAATTGCGGATAGGGTTGGCCGTTTACCTTGCGCCATTCCGGATTGAACAGGTTTGTCCAATTGTTCGAGCGTGCTAGCAGTTTGGTCGCGTCGTCCGATCCACCACCTGCAACGAGTTGGCTGGTTTGTTTATCAAGGCTCGCAATAAAGCGGGAGATGGCAAAATCTGTGCTGGCATATTCGAGTGTATTGGAGGTCGGCGTGTTCTCATATTTATGCTGCCCCTCGTCGGGTCCGAGGTAACCACGTTTATCGTATTCAGCCACATGAGGCAGAGTGGTTACACCCCGGCACGTCGTTTTAACCCCCTTCGCCATGTCCAGCATGATCTTGCGTGCGGCAGCGGTATCAAGGTTCTGTGCACCGAAAGCATGGGTTTGCGCGACGATGATGGAAGCACCGTCGCCCGGCATGATGTTGCTGTTGGATGTCCCCTCGACCCACATAGGGAACACGCCGCCACATTGTTTTGCATCATTAATGAGGGATTGCGCCATGTCTGCCGCCTCATTGGGAGTGAGCAAAGCCTGCATGGGCGCAAGGGAGCGATAGGAGTCCCAGCTGGAGAACGTCGTATAATGGACCCTGTCCCTTTCAACCTTCTCCACAGTTACCTTGCCGTCAAAACTTACATATTCACCATTCACATCACTGAAGACCGAAGGGGCAAAAAAGGAACGATAGAGCGCGGTGTAGAATATCTTTTTCTGATCGTCGGTGCCGCCTGTGACCTGAATGGAATTCAGACGTTTGTTCCAGTCAGAATCAGCGTGTTTGCGCGCTTCATCGAAGGAAAGCCCAGCGCTTTCCGCCCCCAGATTGCCCTTGGCATTGGCAACACTGACATACGAAACACCGGCCTTCATAACGATAGTGGTTGCCTCCCCCGTCTTGGCCGTAAAGGTCAAAATAGAGCTGGATTTATCGGCGGTGAAGGCTTGGTCGAACTGCGCGAAAAAATAGATGTTGTAGCTCGGGCTGCCGCAAAACCCGCCGCCTGATGTCTTGGCGGAAATCGTGCGCGCATCAACGTCTACCTTCACGTCGTTTAGACTGGTAAACTTCAGCAAAGCCCCCTTATCCTTGGGGAAAGTGAACTGCCCCAATCCGGTGCGCGTTGTTGCTGTCAATTCGGTTTTGATCCCGTTGTCAAACATGACCTGATAATAGCCCGGATGGACGGTTTCCTTGTCATGACTGAATGTGGCATTCCCATCCGACGCATTGGACACGGGCTGAACCTTGAATGGAGCGTATGTACCACACCCGACGCCACTCAGATTGATCATGGGAAAACCATGGATCACGTCCGAATCATGGTGATAGCCACGCGGGGACCACACACCGCTGATCACATCCGTCTCCGGCCCCCAGGAAACCATGCCGAAAGGTACATTGGCACCCGGATTGACAAAGCCGCCCAGCATACTCTCGGTTTCTCCCGGCACATCCGATGCAGGCGACTGACCCGACCCGATCAGCGGGTTGACATAGTGTGTCAAGGCGGCATCGACGCGAACGCCGAGTGCCCCTTCCAGCACGGCGATGCGTTTGCTGAAGTCTTCGGCTGAAGATGCTCCAAGCTTTGCTTTGTCGACCGCATCCTTCAAGCCGTCGAGCTCTACTTGCAAATCCGCAAGCTTCCCTGCATCAGCCTTGCCGGTCTTCAGCAGATCGATGTCGGCAAGCAGCGGGGCGAGAGCCGCCGCTTCCAGCTTCAGCTTGATCGCCTTGCCATAATCGTCTTTCAGTGCCGTAAACTGTTCCCGCAATGGTTTAAGCGTATCCATATCAGCCTGTGTGGCCGCCGTTCGCCCATCCAGAGTTTTGAAATTGTCCGTCAGCGACTTGAGGCCGGCATCCAGCTTGTCGATGCGGGGGCCGAGCTCCGTCAACGCGGCAACAGAGGCTTCTGTCTGGCCGGCCCGGCTTTGCAAAAGTTCGATGGTGGACTTGAGTGCAACCAGTGTCTCTTTCGAGGTCACGGCGTCCCCTTGCAGAATGACGGTGTTCGCCTGCAGGGTGTCCAAAGTGTCTTTAAGGCCCTTGATCGTTGCCTGGTCCACGCCGCCGTTCAGCGGGCTGATGTCTTCCGCAAAGGTGCCTTGCGCATCAGGCGTTGCCGGAGCCTTGTCATCCGCATTATTGCAACCCGCCAGCATAGCGCTGCCGACAAGTCCGGCGATGAGGACGCGTCTGAAAATCATTGGTTCCTCCCAAATGAATTTTGCTTTTAAATTTGTGCTTGAAATTAAGAATTGAAAAATGGATGTCGCGTCTGACACGTGCGCGATTGCAACAACCGCGCTTTCAAACCGTGCTCCTCCCAAAGCGATTTGAAACGATTGAATACGGAGCCGGATTATTTCCTTAAGCCAATGAGTGTCAATTCATCTTAAGTCCAAGAGAATGATTTAATAACACCTGCCCTGTTCTCCATCGCGTTGAGCGGATGTACAACATGTGAGGATGAGCACACAGGATCAAGGCCGGGAATGTCGTTTGCGGGCCTCCCGGCCAAGGCCTATGGCAAACGGTTACTCGAAAACAATCGCCGGCGCCGTCCGGCCGGGATTGGCTTTCGCCGCCTGCAGCTGATCCCAGACCTTGGCCGCAATCTCGCGATAGACCTTCGCCTGCGGTCCCTCCGGATTGCTGATGACGACGGGCGTTCCAGCATCGGACATTTCGCGGATTTCCATCACCAGCGGCACCTCGCCGAGGAAGGGAACGCCGAGACGCGTAGCTTCAGCCTTGGCGCCGCCATGGCCGAAAATGTCGTAGCGATTGCCGGTGTCGGGCGCGATGAAATAGCTCATGTTCTCGACGATGCCGAGCAGGGGCACATCGACCTTCTTGAACATGTTGAGCCCCTTGCGCGCATCGATCAGTGCCAGATCCTGCGGTGTCGAGACGATGACAGCGCCTGCAAGCGGCACCTGCTGCGCCATGGTCAATTGCGCATCGCCGGTGCCGGGTGGCATATCGACCACGAGCACGTCGAGATCGCCCCACTGCACTTCGCGCAGCATCTGCGTCAGGGCGGACATCACCATCGGGCCACGCCAGATCATCGGGGTCTCTTCATCGACGAGAAAGCCGATCGACATGACTTTCAGGCCATAGCCTTCCATGGGCTTGAGCACACGGCCGGAGACGACTTCCGGGCGGCCGGAGAGATGCAGCAGGCGCGGCATGGACGGGCCATAGATATCCGCATCGAGAATGCCGACACGATGGCCGTTGGCCTGCAGCCCAAGCGCCAGATTGACTGCCGTTGTCGACTTGCCGACGCCGCCCTTGCCCGAGGCGACGGCAATGATCGCGCCAACGCCGGGAACGCCCGATTTGACCGGCGCGGCCGCATGGCCGTGCCCGGACTGCGGCTGGGCCGGAACGCGCGGCGGCGGGACTGCACCGGCTGGTGCCGGACGCTGCGCGGGACGTTGCGGTGCTGCCGGTGCGGGACGCGGCACCGCGTCATCGCTGGTCGGACCGCCGCGCTTTTCGGCGGTCAGGGCGACAATGGCCCCGGCGACACCCGGCATGTTCTTGACAACGCGTTCGGCAGCGGCACGCAGCGGCTCCAGTTCCTGCGCGCGCGCCGCCGGAACAGTGATGGAGAAAAACACCTTGTTGTCGGCAATGAAAATATCCGAGACAAGTCCCAGATCGACAATGTTGCTGTTGAAATCAGGCCCGGTCACCGTCTTCAGCTGATCGAGAACCTGATCTTTGCTCACGCCTGCCATGCTTGCTGTCCCTTTTGTTTCTTACCGCTTCACATAGTGCAGTTGAGCAGAAACGCCAATGGGGCAAAGCGTACCTTCGCGCGCGAACCGCCGCGTTGAACGAGGCGGTCTGCAGAGCAATCCGCGCAAGCAGATCAGACTTTCCATACGCCTGGCACCTGCCGGGTCGCGATGTTGAGACGGTTCCAGACATTGACGTTGGCGATGGCCAGCACCAGATTGCCGAGCCGCTTTTCATCGAAATGTCTGGCGGCTTCATTCCAGACGTCATCCGGCACCGGATCGGCCCGATCCGCAACACGGGTCACCGCTTCGGTCAGGGCCAGGGCGGCGCGCTCCGCCTCTGAGAAGTACGGCGTATCGCGCCACACGGACACGGCGAAGAGCCGTTCATCGGTTTCACCTGCCTTGCGGGCAAGGCGCGGATGCATGTCGACGCAGACACTGCAGCCGTTGATCTGGCTGGCGCGCAGATGCACGAGTTCAAGCAGGCCTTTCGGGAACTCGCTGTCACCGGTGGACGCAGCCAGTGCCTGCAGGGCTTTCATTGCTTCAGGGTTGATCATTGCCGGGTTGCTCATACGTGCTTGCATCATTTTTTCCTCTTGTTTGACTGACGCCCGAAACCAGATATCCGGGCTTTTGCTCTTGACGGTTTCCCGGACCCGATTTCTTGTCACATCGGCCGGATTTCGTTCGTCATTGCTTTGACGGAACAGGACGAGGAAACGTGACAGATGAACGAGAAAAAATTTCTGACCGAGCAATTCGAGGCCAATCGCACCCATCTGCGGCGGGTAGCCTACCGGATGCTCGGCTCGATGACCGAAGCCGATGACGCCGTACAGGAGGCCTGGCTGCGCTTCAGCCGGGCGCATACGGACGACGTCGGCAACTTGGCTGGCTGGCTGACAACTGTCGTCTCACGCGTATGCCTCGATATGCTGCGCTCGCGCACATCACGGCGCGAGGACCAACTGACTCCGCAAACACCAGAGCCCGTGGCAGGCCGCGAGTCAGGCGGCGATCCCGAACATGACATTGTAATGGCAGATTCGGTGGGGGCGGCTCTGCTCGTGGTGCTCGAACGGCTGGCCCCGGCGGAGCGGCTGGCTTTCGTGTTGCACGACATGTTCGGCATATCGTTCGACGAGATTGCGCCGATTGTCGATCGCACGCCGGAAGCGGCAAGGCAGTTGGCCAGCCGGGCGCGTCGCCGGGTGCAGGGAACGGATACCATTCCGGCCCGCAGTCTTGCCCGCCAGCGCGAGATCGTGAATGCCTTTCTGGCGGCTTCCCGCGGTGGCGATTTCAACGCGCTTCTGGCCGTGCTCGATCCGGATGTAGTCTTCCGTGCGGACAAAGCGGCGGTGCAATTGGGCGCAATGTCGGAAATTCGCGGTGCGGAAGCCGTGGCTAATACGTTCAAAGGACGCGCACAGGGTGCAGTGCCGGCGCTTGTCGATGGCGTGCTTGGTCTCGTGGTCAAGGTTCAAGGCAGGTTGCACGTGGTCCTGAACCTGACGATTGCAGGGGACAGGATCACTGCCATTGAAGCTGTTGCCGAGTCTTCGCGCCTCAACGCGCTTGACCTGGTGGTGCTCAGGAAAGGCAAGGGCCGAAAAGAATGAGACCAGATGCCGGTCTCATTCTAGTTTGGAGGAAAAACTTCAGGAGCCGATGAGAAGCCGCAGCTTCTTCAGGGCCACATCGGTGGTTTCCTTGTAGTCGATGGTGCTCTTCAGGCGGGCATCCCGGTCGAGCAGCATCACCGATGCCGTGTGGTCCATGGTGTAATCGCCATTTTCCGTCGGCACCTTGCGGGCATAGATCTTCCAACCCTTGATAACCTTCTCCACTTCCTTGGGATCGCCGGTGATGCCGGTGATCCGGTCGGTGAAGGCGGCCGTGTAGCCCTTCATCACCTCGGGCGTATCCCGTTCGGGATCCACAGAGATGAAGAAAACACGCAAATCCTTGCCTTCATCGCCCAATGCCTTGAGCCAGCCCGCCATCTCGAACAGCGTTGTCGGGCAAACCTCGGGACAATGGGTGAAACCGAAGAACAGCACCGTCGGATGTCCCTGGAATGCCGCTTCGGTGATTGGCGCGCCATTCTGGTCGATCAGTGAAAACGGCACACCAAGCTTCACCGGCTCTATCTCGTTGCCCTTGCGGGCGCTGTAATAGGTGAAGGCGAGGAAGATCATCAGAACGGCGATGACCGACCACAGTGCAATGCGGACGCGGCGAACGTTCATCACTGGCCATGCTCCATGGAGGTTGCGCCGGCAGCTTCCACGTGCAGTTTGAGCTCAACCTTGCCGGCCTTCTCGAATTCGAGGGTTACCGGGACGTCTTCGCCCTTCTTCAAGGGCTGCTTGATCTCCAGCAGCATCAGGTGCATGCCGCCCGGCTCGAGGTCGACGGTTCCGCCCGCGGGAATTTGCACACCGTCCGCAAGCTTGCGCATCTTCATCACTTCGCCGTCCATCTTCATTTCATGGACTTCGACGCGCGCGGCAACCGGGCTGGAGCCGCCCAGCAGGCGGTCCGCTTCCTTGGCCTCGTTGGTGATCGAGATATAGCCGCCGCCAACCTTGGCGCCCGGCAATGTGGCGCGGGTGAAGGCATCGGTGAACACGAGATTGCCGACTTTGACCGCGTCCGTGGCTTCATGCTTCTGCATTTTGGCAGCATCGCCCTTGCTCATGGCGGAGTGATCATGGGCCAATGCAGGTACGGCGAAGGTTGTTGCCAGCAAGAGGGCAGCAAATTTGAGAGTGGATTTCATGGACGTTCTCCAGTTCCGTTGTTTATGAGAATACGCGTTTGAGCGGGGAAGGAACACGCTGGATCAACTGATCGAGAACCAGCATGGCGAGAATGGCAAAACCTGTGAGCGGGAAGAGCACGCCGAAGCCGAGGATGACCAGGGTCAACGCGGCAAAGACGCTTTTTTGCGATGGCATGGGTGGCACCCCCAGACGCCCCGAGGGACGACGCTTCCACCACATGACCACGGCCGAGACAGCGGCGAGAATGATGGCAAAGCACGTAACCAACATGACGATCTGGTTCAGGAGGCCCCAATACTGTCCCATATGGACACCGATGCCGAACTCGATGGCCTTGGCACCCGCGCCATAATCGGCAAACTTCAGATCGACCAATGGTTTGCCGCTGTACTGATCGAAATGGATCGTCCGCTGCATGGCGATATCGTCCGGGAAAATCGCCGCGGTATAGACGCCTTCAGGCCCGGACGGCAGCGATACCTCGAAGCCCGGTGTGATGCCTTCTGCCCTGGCGGACGCCACAATCCGGTCAAGGCCGATGCTTTTCATCACCCCATCGGCTGTCGATGCCGGAACCGGGGCGTTTTCGATGGTCCAGCCCGCCTCGGTCAGCACATCCTTTGTCGGGATTTTCGACACCGGAACGTCGTTCCACAGCTGCGTGGGGTATCCGAGGCCCTTATCCGCCAGGGTGGCATTGAGCTTGTCACCCCAATAGGCCGACCAGGGCATGCCCGTGATGGCAAGGAAGAAGATCAGAGCCCCGGCAACAGCACCGGTCACCGCATGCAGGTCGCGCCAGAAGATGCGCTTGTCGGGCGTGCCGCGAACCGTGATGACGCCGCCCTTCTGCTTGCGCGGCCACCACAGATAAAAGCCGGTGACGACAAGGATCAGCGCGAGGCCGCCAACGGCCTCGACCACCCGGTCAAGCGCCAGCCCGAAATAGACGAGGCTGTGAATCTTGCGCACGACCCAATTGAATTCCTGCTTCTCGGCAACCTTGCCGAGCACCGAGCCGGTATAGGGATCGACGAAAACAAGGACCTTCCCGGCATCCGTACCGAGGATAACCCGGGCGGACTGGGTCGGCGTGGAGGGGTCGCGATAGCGCAGGATGGTTGCGCCGGGGACCGCAGCCTCGGCGTTCTTGATCAGCAGCGACGGCGCAAGCACCTCGCTGCGCGGCGTGACGACATTGCGGTAGGCAAACACCGTGTTGTCGATTTCATCCTTGAAGAGATAGAGCCCGCCGGTGATGGCGAGATTGAGCATGAAGGGGATGACCAGAAGGCCGGCGAAAAAATGCCAGCGCCAGATGGCGCGGTAGAGGGATTGACTGATGTCCTTGGGCTTCTGCGAAGCCATGCTTGAGACGCTCATGCGTGTTCCAATCGTCTGACAGCAACAATGGTTGGCCTGTGAAAGACCAATGGGCGCGCCCAAAACGGCGCAACCTTTCCGACCGGTGGCGGACCAGCGTTCGAAAAGTTTGTGTCAGACGAGAGGGGGAGCCTGGGGCGGTGCTGCCGGAGGATAGAGGCTGCGGGCAATCAGCACCGCTTCGCGCTTGATGGCGAGCGATACCGCCGGTTCTACACGCTGACCGCCGGTGTGAGGCGGAACAGGGAGAATGAACGATGCGGAAATACGGCAGGCTTCGCAGCCCGTGCCGTGCCATGCGCTCTTGTGCGGATTCTGGTCACCACTACCGGGAAGGCAGAGCACGGGAACAGTGCCGTCGGGCAGCGTATAGGCGGCAAGATCAATCTGATTATTGGATGCCGCAATGACCGGCTGATGGGCAAAGGCGACGAAGACAAGCGCCAGCGCGCACAGCATGCGCACCGCCAGTTGCCAATCGTATCCGTATCTGCGCATCACATCCCCGTTTTGCGGTTCCGGCTAACCAGATAACGCAGCTTGCGCGGGAAATCTATGCGGCAAAGCGACAAATGCTGGATCGCCTACGCAGGTAGACGATTAATCTCCACCAGCCATGCGCTCGAGGGCACATCTTTGAACGTCACCGTTTCGGCGCCGGCGAGATGCAATACATCATCCGAGCCGAGTGTTTCGCCTGAAGTCAGCTTCGCATCACTGCGCAGAACTACGAATGTTTGCGCAGCATCCGCCTTGATTGACGCATCAACCACCCTGCGAACCCGCGCCGAAAACGTCCCGCGACGGACCATGACATTGAGATCCGTGACCTCGCGCAGCACCACCGCGCCTGTCGGGACATCGCCGGGAAAGGCAATCGCCGGAGACAACAGACCGAGCGTTTCAGGTGGCTGGCCATCCACACTCAGCACCATCTCACCTTCCAGCACGGCCAGCACCCGGTCGATACCCGGAAAGGCCGAGAACGGGCCGGAAGCCGGAACGTTTGCCATGCTGATACGCCAGTCAAAGCTGTCGACCGATGCGCCTTCGGGAAAAACGGCAATCTCGGTGGTGACACCCTTGCCGTTTTTCCAAGGCATCTGCCGGTGCCCGGCCGAACGCAGGATGCGCATCAGCCGAGAATACCCGGCAGGTTGAGGCCCTTCTCCCGGGCGCAATCGATGGCGATCTCATAGCCCGCATCCGCATGGCGCATGACGCCGGTGGCCGGATCGTTCCACAGAACCCGTTCGATGCGGCGCTTGGCATCATCCGTACCGTCGGCGCAGATCACCATGCCCGCATGCTGCGAGAAGCCCATGCCGACACCACCGCCATGATGCAGCGACACCCATGTGGCGCCCGATGCCGTGTTGAGCAGGGCATTGAGCAGCGGCCAGTCGGAAACCGCATCCGAACCGTCCTTCATCGCTTCGGTCTCGCGGTTCGGCGAGGCGACGGAACCGGAATCGAGGTGATCGCGGCCGATGACCACAGGTGCCTTGAGTTCACCCGTGCGCACCATTTCGTTGAAGGCAAGGCCAAGGCGATGCCGATCACCCAGGCCGACCCAGCAGATGCGGGCGGGAAGGCCCTGGAACGCGATACGCTCGCGCGCCATGTCGAGCCAGTTGTGCAGATGCGTGTTGCCGGGGGTGAGTTCCTTCACCTTGGCGTCCGTCTTGTAGATATCCTCCGGGTCGCCCGACAGCGCCGCCCAGCGGAACGGACCGATACCGCGGCAGAACAGCGGACGGATATAGGCGGGGACGAAGCCGGGGAAAGCGAAGGCATTTTCCAGTCCTTCGTCCTTGGCGACCTGACGGATATTGTTGCCATAATCGAGCGTCGGGACGCCGGCGTTCCAGAAAGCGATCATCGCCTCCACATGCTCGCGCATCGACGCGCGGGCAGCCTTTTCGACAGCCTTGGGGTCGCTTTCACGCTTGGCCTTCCATTCGGCGATCGACCAGCCCTTGGGCAGGTAGCCATTGATCGGATCATGCGCCGAGGTCTGGTCGGTAACGATGTCGGGGCGTACGCCGCGGCGCACCAGTTCCGGCAGGATTTCCGCTGCATTGCCGAGGAGACCGACGGACTTGGCTTCACCGGCCTTGGTCCAGCGGTCGATCATTGCAAGCGCCTCATCCAGCGTTTCGGCCTTGGCATCGACATAACGGGTACGCAGGCGGAAATCGATCGAATCCGGATTGCACTCGATGGCGAGGCAGCAGGCACCGGCCATGACAGCGGCCAGTGGCTGTGCGCCGCCCATGCCGCCAAGGCCGCCGGTGAGAATCCACTTGCCCTTGAGATTGCCGCCGTAATGCTGGCGGCCCGCCTCGACGAAGGTCTCGTAGGTGCCCTGCACGATGCCCTGCGTGCCGATGTAGATCCACGAACCGGCGGTCATCTGGCCGTACATGGCCAGGCCCTTCTTATCCAGTTCGTTGAAATGATCCCATGTCGCCCAATGGGGAACGAGGTTGGAATTGGCGATGAGGACGCGCGGCGCATCCGCATGGGTGCGGAACACGCCGACCGGCTTGCCGGACTGCACCAGCAGGGTCTCGTCCTCGTTCAAGGTCTTCAGGGTCGCGACGATCTTGTCGAAGTCGTCCCATGTGCGCGTGGCGCGGCCGATACCGCCATAGACCACCAGTTCATTGGGGTTTTCGGCCACATCCGGATCAAGATTGTTCATCAGCATGCGCAGGGGCGCTTCTGTCATCCAGGATTTGGTATTGAGTTCCGGACCGCGGGGGCTGCGGATTTCACGGATATTGTGACGTGGATTGTTCATTTTAAGCTCCCGAGCTTGAAGGCGGTTTGTTCGAGATTTTCGAGAATGTCCTTGAGATGCTTGCGCAGGCGCTCGGCCTTCGTCTCGTCATAGGCAAAGGGCGGCGCTTCGGTCTGCAGATGGGTGGACTGCGCCAGCTCCATCTGGATGGCATGCACACCCTTTTCCGGTTTGCCGTAGTGGCGCGTGGTCCAGCCGCCCTTGAAGCGCCCGTTCATCACGCCGTCGTAACCCGGTGCGGCAAAGGCAAACCGGCCGGTGGCTGCCGCCACCTCCGGGGCACAGCTCGCGCCCTGATTGGTGCCGATGTTGAAATCCGGCAGCTTGCCCTGAAACAGAAACGGGATGTGCGAGCGGATGGAGTGGCAATCATAGAGAATGGCGAGGCCGTGAATGCCCTGCACGCGCTTGATTTCCGCCGCCAGGGCGGCGTGATAGGGCTTGTGGAAATGCTCAAGCCGTTTTTGCGTATCGGCGGCAGCTGGTTTTTCGCCGTCACGCCAGATCGCCCTGCCGTCGAAATCCGTTTCCGGGATGAGGCCAGTGGTGTTCTGTCCGGGATAGAGGCTGACGCCTTCCGGATCGCGGTTGGCATCGATCACATAACGGTGGAAGGTGGCACGAACGGTCGTCGCTTCCGGCAGAAGCCCGTCATAAAGCGTATGGATATGCCAGTCCGTATCGGCCAGCAGCTGCCCGTTCTCGTTCAGCCGTGCCCAGATATCGGCCGGAATCTCGGTGCCGGTGTGCGGCAGGCCAAGAATGACCGGGGACGCCCCCTGCTTGACGTCAACAACACTCATAGGCCGGTATCCAGTGCTGGGAGGATGTCGGGGGAGATGGCGGCATTGAGCGTCCCGGAACCAATGAGATCGGACACGGCCTTCAGGTCCGGCGCCATGTAGCGGTCTTCGTCCAGCGTCGGCACGACGGAACGGATCGCGGCATGGGCGCGGGTGAGTTCCGGGCTGGTCTGCAGCGGGCTGCGCAAATCAATACCCTGCGCGGCGGTGAGTGCCTCGATGCCGATGATGGAGAACAGATTGTCCGTCATCTGCAACAGGCGGCGCGCGCCGTGGCAGGCCATGGACACGTGGTCTTCCTGATTGGCCGAGGTCGGCGTGGAATCAACCGAGGCCGGATGCGACATCTGCTTGTTTTCCGACATGAGCGCCGCTGAGGTGACCTCGGCGATCATCAGGCCGGAATTCAAACCCGGTTTGCGGGCAAGGAAAGCAGGCAGGCCGTAGCTCAATGCCGGATCGACCAGCAGTGCGATGCGGCGCTGGGCGATCGAGCCGATTTCGCAGATGGCAAGCGCAATCTGATCGGCGGCGAAAGCAACAGGTTCCGCGTGGAAGTTGCCGCCCGATACCACCGAGCCATCACTGAGAACCAGCGGATTGTCGGTAACCGCATTGGCTTCGATTTCCAGCGTCCGCGCCGCCATGCGCAGGAGATCGAGGCAGGCGCCGTCGACCTGGGGCTGGCAGCGGATGCAGTAGGGGTCCTGGACGCGTTCGTCGCCTTCAATATGACTTTCGCGGATCGGCGAATTTTCGAGCAGGCGGCGAAGCGCGGCGCCCGTATCGATCTGGCCGCGATGGCCGCGCAGGGTGTGAATATCGGGGTGGAACGGCGCTGAGGAACCCATCGCCGCATCGGTGGACAGGGCCCCCGTGATCAAGGCCGACTGTGCAGAGCGATGCGCCCGGAACAGGCCCGCGAGCGCCAGCGCCGTTGAAACCTGCGTGCCGTTGATGAGCGCGAGCCCTTCCTTGGCGGCAAGTACCACCGGCTTCAGGCCTGCCTTGGCAAGACCTTCCCCGGCTGGCATCTGCGTACCGCCGAACACCACATCGCCCTCGCCGATCATTGCCGCAGCCATATGCGCCAGCGGCGCCAGATCGCCGGAAGCGCCCACGGAACCTTTCTCGGGAATAACAGGAATGACGCCTTTTGCCAGCATCGCTTCGATAAGGCCGATCAGTTCCGGGCGCACGCCCGAAGCACCGCGGCCGAGCGAAATCAGCTTCAGCGCCATGATCAGGCGGACAATGTTTTCCGGCAGCGCATTGCCGACGCCGCAGCAATGCGACAGGATCAGATTGCGCTGGAGCGTCCCCACATCGGCGGCGTCGATGCGGATCGAAGCAAGCTTGCCGAAGCCGGTGTTGATGCCATAGACCGGCTCGCTGCCGGCTGCGATTTCGGCGATGCGCGCAGCTGCGGCTGCAATCCCCTTATGAAACGATGCATCGAGCCGGACAGGCGTGCCCTGCCAATAGATTTTTTCCAGTTCAGCCAGAGGAACGGAACCGGGGTGGAGGACGACAGTCATGGTCAAGCCTTCAAGATGAGCTGGTGGAGGGGATTGAAACCGATGCGGTAGCAGAGTTCTGCGGGCTGGGCGGCGTTCCAGATGGCGATTTCGGCGCGTTTGCCGGGAGCGATGGTGCCAAGATCGTTTTGCAACCCCAGCGCATGCGCTGCCTCGCGCGTTGCACCCGCCAGCGCTTCCTCGGCGGTCAGGCGGAACAGGGTGCAGGCCATGTTCATGGTCAGGAGCAGCGATGTCAGCGGCGACGTACCGGGGTTGCAGTCCGTGGCTATGGCGATGCGGGCACCGGCGTCGCGCAGGGCTTTGACCGGCGGCGCCTGTTCTTCCCGCAATGCATAGAAGGCACCGGGCAGAAGCACCGCAACCGTGCCTGCGGCGGCCATGGCCCTGGCGCCGTCTTCGTCGAGATATTCAAGATGATCGGCAGACAGTGCGCCATAGGATGCGGCAAGCTTGGCACCACCGAGATTGGACAGCTGTTCCGCATGCAGCTTGACCGGAATGCCAAGAGCTTTCGCCCGGTCAAACACACGCATGATCTGGGCCGGCGAGAAGGCAATACCTTCGCAAAAGCCGTCGACCGCATCGACCAGACCTTCCGCATGGGCAGCGTCGAGACCCGGCAGCACAACTTCGCTGATATAATCATCCGCGCGGCCGCGATATTCCGGCGGCACCGCATGGGCAGCGAGATAGCTGGTGCGGATGCGCACGGGACGCAGCGTGCCGAGGCGGCGCGCCACCCGCAGCATTTTCAGCTCCGTCTCGATGTTGAGGCCGTAGCCGGATTTGATTTCAACGGTGGAAATGCCCTCCGCCAGCAGGGTGTCAAGCCGCGGCAGGCTTTGCGCGACAAGTTCATCTTCCGATAGACCATTGGTCGATTTCACCGAGGAAACAATGCCGCCGCCAGCCCGGGCGATTTCCTCATAGCTGGCGCCCTCGAGGCGCATTTCAAACTCACGGGCGCGGTTGCCGCCGAAAACCAGATGGGTGTGGCAGTCGATCAGTGCCGGCGTCGCCAGCCGCCCGCCGAAATCCTGCACCTCGACAGCTTTCCAGTCATCCGGAACAGCAGTGCCAACCCAGGAAATACGATCCCCTTCAATGCCGATCGCACCCGCGTCGATCAGGCCATAGGGCGCACCGGTATTCTCCAGCGTCGCGATCCTCAATCCGGACAGAATTTTTCTCATCGGCCTTGATACCATCCCCATTAGTGCTTGCTCATGACGTTATTATGTATATACATATTATGTCAATCCGGGGATGAGAGAAGAAATGAGCGAAGCCAAAAAATCTGTTTTTGCGAGCACGGCCCTCACGGAAAAAGGCTGGGAACGCGACGTCCTCGTGCAGATCGGCGCGAGCGGGCAGATCGTGTCGGTGGACGCAAACAGCACTGCGCCCAGTGACAGTCATCGCACCGCTGTTCTTCTCCCGGCGCAGGCCAATCTGCACAGCCACACATTCCAGCGGGCCATGGCCGGCCTTTCCGAAGCGCGCAGCCCGGCGGGCCGCGACAGTTTCTGGACGTGGCGCGAGATCATGTACCGCTTCCTCGACATTCTCGACCCTGATGACATCGAAGCGATCGCCGCCTTCGCATTCGTCGAAATGCTCGAATCCGGCTATTCCAGCGTGGCCGAATTTCACTATGTCCATCACCAGCCGGGCGGCACTCCCTATGCCAGCCTCGGCGAATTGTCGGAGCGCATCGCCGCTGCCGCCAGTGCGAGCGGTATCGGCCTGACATTGCTGCCGGTTGCCTATGCGCAGGGCGGCGTCGACGGACGCGCGCTGGCGGGCGGGCAATTGCGTTTCGGCAATGATGTCGAGCGCTTTTCCAAACTGGCGCAGGCCGCGCAAAAGGCCGCGCGGCAAACAGGTCCCGATGCGGGTTTCGGCGTCGCACCGCATTCGATCCGCGCCGTCAGCGAACGCGACCTTCTGGAGCTGGAGCGCCGGTTTGCCGCCATGCCCTTCCACATCCACATCGCCGAACAGCTGCCGGAGCTGGCAGAAGTCCAGGCAGCCTATGGCCAGCGCTCCATGAGCTGGCTGCTTGACCATCTGCCCGTCAATGAGCGCTGGTGCCTCATTCATTCGACGCACATGACACCGGAAGAAACTTTGCGCGTTGCTGCCAGCGGCGCGGTGGTCGGCCTCTGCCCGCTGACCGAGGCAAGCCTCGGCGATGGCATTTTTGATGGCGTGCGCTACCTGGGTGCGGGCGGACGGTTCGGTACGGGATCGGATTCCAACATCCGCATTTCACCATCGGAAGAACTGCGGCAGCTCGAATACAGCCAGCGTTTGCGCGATGTCTCTCGGGTCACGCTTTCCGTCGACGGCAAATCCAACGGCCGTACGCTCTATGACACCGCGCTTGCGGGCGGAATGCAGGCCTTGGGCCGTAATGGCGGCAGTCTTGCCGTTGGACAATGGGCCGACATGGTTGCACTCGATGCCGATAATCCCGCGATCCTCGGCCTCCGGGGTGACCGGTTGCTTGACGGCTGGATTTTTGCAGGCGACAGACACGCGGTGACCGATGTGTGGTCGGCGGGCCGTCATGTGGTGCATGAGGGACGCCACCACGCGCGGGAACAAATCTTTGCAACCTACAAGACGCGGCTTGCGTCGGTTCTGGAGCGGGTGTGACGGCAACAGCGCGAAAATCCTTCCATGCCATCAAAGCGGAAATGGCCCGGCGCATCGCCGAGCGGGTCTGGGCACCCGGTGCACTGATTCCCGGAGAGGAAGTGCTGTCCATTGAATTCGGCTGCGCCCGCGCCACGGTCAACCGCGCCTTGCAGGAACTGGCGCGGGGCGGCGTCCTCGTGCGCAAGCGCAAGGCCGGAACCCGGGTAGCCCTGCACCCGATGCGGGAAGCGCGCTTTGTCATTCCCATCGTCAGGCAGGAAATCGAGACAAAGGGCGGCGCCTACCAGTTCAGGCTGCTTTCCAACCAGGTGGAAAAAGCACCGGGAGATGTTGCCCGCCGCATGGGCCTCGCCAAGGCCAAGGACATGCTGCACGTGCGCTGCCTGCACCTCTCCGACGGCAAGCCGTATCAATATGAGGATCGCTGGATCAATCTCGATGCTGTGCCTTCCATTCGCGGCGAGACATTCGAGACCATCAGCCCGAACGAATGGCTGGTGACCCACTCACCGTTCTCGCAGGCCGAGATCGTCTTTCACGCCGGTGTGGCGAGCGCGCAGGAGGCTGATATTCTCGGTGTCAGCGAAAAGGACGCCGTGTTCATTGTGGAACGCGTCACCTTCGTGCCGCAGAAGCCGATCACATTCGTGCGGATGATCCACCCCGCCTCGCACCGCATGGTCACACAGCTCTAGAAGACATTCGGCTTGATGACGCAAGGAATAGACCGTCGCGCGCCCTCGGGGTGCGATGATTTGTCAGCTTGCCAGAACAATTGTCTACTAAAAAACTCATAATTTCCTAGAATCATTCTAAGCTATTGATATTTTTCATGCTTTTCAAAAATTATCATTTGACTTTGGAATAAGTCATTGCCTTTATGCACAAGCACACGAGTGCATACCTTTGATGTCTGGGCCTTGAACCCGTTCGATTGGAGGACCCTATGATAGGTCTTTTTCTGCCACGCCTGCGCGTGGTTTTCATGCTGCATGCGCAGCTTCCACGTCCCGCACCCGGCCTGAACCGGCTGACGCAGCCCGTTGCCCGCCCATGCCGCAACAATGAACAGGATGGGAGTGGGCATGTATCCACGCGCATCTGAAGCAGGGCAAGGGACAGGCTGCTATTTCGACCGGGCTCCGGAGAAGCTCGTGCTGGAAGGCTATCGCCGGTGGACTGCCGGTTTTGAAACCGGTTCGGTGATCGCCTGGGAAATGGCGTTTGGCCTGTACAGCGAAATTCTCGGCAGCCGTGCAGGCAACCGCGCCCTGTCGGAACTCTCGTTCTTCATCCGCACCTTGCGCCACTGCGCCCTGTGCCCGCTGAAGACATTTCCATTCGGCTCGCACCATGTATGCAAGGAAGAATGTCTGACTTTGGGGCTGATCGCCGGACTTCAAAATTGCGACATGCTTGCGGCACGAACCTGCCTCAATGCCATGGCATGCCCCTCCCGCCAGGAAGAGGTTGAGAATGCAGCCATCGGTTTTGCCGAAACGCTCGCCGAGCTGGATCAGGTGCTTTTGCCGATCCCTAAATTTGCCATTGACGACATCATTTCCCGCCCGCTGCGGGCAAAATACCACTAGGACGAAGGGGAAAACCAATGATCATCAACGCACGCATGGAACGACGCCTTTCAATCGCCGCCACCGCATTGCTGACACTGGCGATCTTTGTCACGCCACTCAAGGTGCGCGCCTCGATCGAAGCCAGGATAGTGACCAGCACATACACCGAAGTTGCAGAGATCACGCCGGTTGACCTGCTGATCCGCAAATAAGGGCCTCCAGCCCGGTACCGGCCGCAGGCCGGTACCACTTCCTCGCCGCCGGGAAAGAATCCTGCTGCGGTCAAATTCCACCACCGATCCGGAATAGACTACCATTTCTGTAGACTATGGTATTCAGGTAGAATTTTCTAATTTATCGATATAAAAGGAATTCTTTCCAACGCCCGCTCTGCGGGGCGCTCTGCTACGCTTTAGGTCACACTACACGGAGGCAGGCATGAAACATTCCCGTATATCCCTATCGCTTGCGGCTGCTTTATTCGCCGCAACAGTTTCCTTTCAATCGCTGTCTGCCGCCCATGCGGATACGACGCTGCTGAACGTCTCGTATGACCCGACCCGCGAGCTCTACAAGGACTATAACGCGGCTTTTGCGGCGAAATGGAAAGCGGATACCGGGGAAACGCTGACCATCCAGACATCGCATGGCGGGTCCGGCGCGCAGGCCCGTTCGGTGATTGACGGGCTCGATGCCGATGTGGTGACGCTGGCGCTTGAAAGCGACATCTCCGCCATCGCCAAGGCAACGAAAAAGATCAATCCTGACTGGCGCACGAAATATCCGCACAATTCCGCACCGTATACGTCAACCATCGTCTTCCTGGTGCGCAAGGGCAATCCGAAGGGCATCAAGGACTGGGGCGATCTCATCAAGGATGGGGTCGAAGTCATCACGCCTAACCCCAAGACATCGGGTGGGGCACGCTGGAATTATCTTGCGGCCTGGGCCTGGGCCAATGGCCAATACGGTGGCGACGAAGCCAAGATCAAGGACTATATCGGCAATCTGTTCCAGCATGTCCCGGTCCTCGACTCGGGCGCACGCGGGTCGACCACGACCTTTGCCCAGCGTGAGCTTGGCGACGTGCTGCTCGCCTGGGAAAACGAAGCCTATCTTGCCTCCGATGAATTCGGCGCCGACAAATTCGACATTGTCGTGCCGCCGCAATCCATCCTTGCCGAGCCGCCCGTTGCCGTTGTCGACGGCAATGTCGATGCCAAGGGCACCCGCAAGGTGGCTGAAGCCTATCTCCAGTATCTCTACTCGGCAGAAGGCCAGACCATTGCAGCGAAGCACTTTTATCGCCCTTCCGAGCCCAAGCTGGTATCAGCGGATCTCCTGAAAAAACTGCCGGAGTTGAAACTGGTGACAATCGATGATCCAATCTTCGGCGGGTGGGCAAAAGCACAGCCCTATCACTTCGGAGATGGCGGAACGTTTGACCAGATTTACAAGCCGAAAAAGTAACAGCATGATCTCCAACCTTGCCAAGGCAGGTTGGCGGTTTAAGAGGCCGAGTGTTATTCCAGGGTTCGGGATGACGCTCGGCTTCACTCTTGCCTACCTGACCCTCATCGTCCTTATTCCGCTGACTGGACTGGTCTGGCGCTCCGCCTCGCTGGGCTGGGGCGGCATGTGGCACGTCGCGACGGACGCGCGCACGCTGAACGCCTTGAAAATCAGCTTCGGCACATCGCTGATCGCCGCTCTGATCAATGTCGTGTTCGGCGTTATCGTTGCGTGGGTTCTGGTGCGCTACCGCTTTCCCGGCCGCCGGATCATCGATGCCATCGTCGATCTGCCCTTCGCCCTGCCCACCGCCGTTGCCGGTATTGCCCTGACAGCCCTCTATTCGAAGAATGGCTGGATCGGCCGCTGGCTCGATCCGCTGGGCATCAAGGTTGCCTTCACGCCTGTCGGTATCACCATCGCGCTGATCTTCATCGGATTGCCCTTTGTCGTGCGCACGGTGCAGCCGGTCATGGAAGAAATCCGCAAGGAAGTGGAGGAAGCGGCGGCCACCCTCGGCGCGACCCGCTTCCAGACCATCTCGCGCGTGCTGCTGCCCGGCCTGACCCCGGCAATCCTCACTGGCTTTGCCCTCGCCTTCGCCCGCGCGGTCGGCGAGTATGGTTCGGTGATCTTCATTGCCGGGAACCTTCCCTATATCTCGGAAATCGCACCGCTGCTGATCGTCATTCGCCTCGAAGAGTTCGACTATACCGGCGCAACGGCCATCGCCGCCATCATGCTTCTGATTTCGTTCACGATGCTCTTCGTCATCAATCTGATCCAGGCCTGGAGCCGCAGGAGGTATGGCTATGCGACATGAGTTGCCGCAACCGCCGGAAGCCGCATCCAATGTCTGGCATCCGGCAACCACCGAGAGCCGCACGGCGCGTTTCATCCTCGTCGGCGTGGCGCTGGTCTTTCTCGGCCTGTTCCTGCTTCTGCCCCTGATCGCGGTTTTCTTCGAGGCCTTCCGCAAGGGCCCCGCCGCCTACTTCGCAGCTTTCGCCGACCATGATGCGCTCGCCGCGATCCGCCTGACCCTTCTGGTGGCGGCCATTGCCGTTCCGCTCAATCTCGTCTTCGGGGTGGTGGCGGCCTGGACCATTGCCAAGTTCGAGTTCAAGGGAAAGGCATTCCTGACGACGCTGATCGACCTGCCGTTCTCGGTTTCCCCTGTAATATCGGGTCTCGTCTACGTGCTCTTGTTCAGCACGCACAGCGCACTCGGCCCTTGGCTCAAATCACAGGGAATCGAGATCCTGTTCGCCGTTCCCGGCATCGTGCTCGCGACGGTGTTCGTGACATTTCCCTTCGTTGCACGCGAACTCATCCCGTTGATGCAGGAGCAAGGCACGACCGACGAGGAAGCGGCGCTTTCCCTCGGGGCGAACGGCTGGCAGACCTTCTGGCATGTCACCCTCCCCAACATCAAATGGGGCTTGCTCTACGGCGTGCTTTTGTGCAACGCCCGGGCCATGGGGGAGTTTGGCGCGGTATCCGTCGTTTCAGGCCATATTCGCGGCCTGACCAACACGATGCCGCTGCAGGTCGAAATTCTCTATAATGAATTCAATACGGTCGCTGCTTTTGCGGTGGCTTCGCTTCTGGCGCTTCTGGCGCTGGTGACGCTCGTTCTCAAGACCCTGCTGGAGTTGAGATACGGTGCGGAACTGGCAGCCAATGGCGGACACTGAGAGGAATAAACATGGACGTTCGCGTAAGTGGTGTGCGCAAGGAATTCGATCGCTTCCCGGCGTTGCACGACGTATCGCTCGATATCAATTCGGGTGAACTGATTGCACTGCTCGGCCCCTCCGGTTCCGGCAAGACGACGCTTCTGCGCCTGATCGCCGGGCTGGAAACCCCGACCGAAGGCAAGGTGTTTTTCGGCGACGAGGATGCATCGCTCAAATCCGTGCAGGAGCGCAATGTCGGTTTCGTGTTCCAGCACTACGCCCTGTTCCGCCATATGACCGTGATCGATAATGTCGGCTTCGGGCTCAAGGTTCGCCCCTCCGCCAGCCGGCCGAGCAATGAGGAAATCCGCCGCCGTTCGTCCGAGCTGCTCGATTTCGTCCAGCTCGGCGGCCTGGAAAAGCGCTATCCGGCCCAGCTTTCCGGCGGCCAGCGCCAGCGCGTTGCCCTTGCCCGCGCCATGGCCATCGAACCGCGCGTGTTGCTGCTCGACGAACCGTTCGGCGCACTGGATGCGAAAGTGCGCAAGGAGCTGCGCCGCTGGCTGCGGGAAATTCACGACAAGACCATGCACACGACGGTTTTCGTGACCCATGACCAGGACGAAGCCCTGGAGCTCGCCGACCGCGTGGTGGTGATGAGCCAGGGCAAGATCGAGCAGATCGGAACGCCGGATCAGGTTTATGACACGCCCAATTCGCCGTTTGTCTATGGCTTCATCGGCGAATCAAGTTCGCTGACCGTGCGCATCGACAATGGCGAGGTATGGCTTGCGGACCGCACACTCGGCCTGAAAAGCGATGCACCCGACGGCAACGCCACGCTTTATTTCCGTCCGCACGATGTCGAGCTGATCGACGGCTGCGGCGGCTGCATTGCCGGAACCGTCATTGCCAGCCGCCGTGTCGGTGCGACAAGGCGCGTGGAGCTCGAAATTGGCGGCGCGGCGGAACGCGTCGAGATTGAAATTCCGGCCGATCATCCGGCCCGGGAAAAGAGCCGCATCGCCTTTCGGCCGAAGCATTGGCGGGTCTTTCCGCAGGCCTGACCCTTTCGGCCTTTGCCCCCGAAGCCGGAGTTCCATGAGCTCCGGCTTTTTGCTGCCCGGCCGTCATATGCTTGTTCACCAGAACAGAAACAGTCTGTTCACAAAGCCCATGCCCGTTCGCAAACAGCTGCAAAGGAGTTTGCGCACTGTGCCTCTGTGCAGCCCGCTACGAATTGCTTAAGATAAACAAATGGCAATCTGACTCATTTTCATCAAAACTGATCGGCAAGGATGAAAGTGGTGGTAGCTTAGTTGATCGTACCCGATTAGATCGTAAACTTCTCCATGGGTCGGTCGACCCGTTATTATCGTCTGTGTTGCAGCCCTGAAGATTTTTTCTTCACAACCGAAACGAAGGCAAATGGCCCTACTGTCTTTTTTTAAATCTTTCACACCACAGAAGAATGCCGTTGGTCAGATTTTTTCGGTCCAACCCAATCCAATCAGAGCCCATTACAAATCCATTGACGACCTGCGGGACCTGGGCGCGCGCGTGGCGCGCGGAGAAGATATCCGCCTGCCCGACTACGAACCGATGGTGTTCGAACAGCGCACGGTTGAAAATGCCCGATTGATCCTCCATTCCTATCGTTCCTCCGACGCGGCTGCACGCAAGGGCGAGACGATTACTCCGGCGGCCCAGTGGCTCCTCGACAATTACTACCTCGTCGACCAGAACATCCAGCAGGTGGAGCGCGATCTTCCGAAGAAGTTTTTCCGCCAGCTGCCGCCGCTGGCCGGCAAGCCGGAAATCCCGCGCGTCATGGCGCTGGCCTGGCTCTATGCGGCCCATACGGACAGCCAGTTCTCGCTCAACAGCCTGACAGCGGTGGTCGAAGGATTCCAGACGGTTGCGCCCCTGCATATCGGCGAACTCTGGGCCCTGCCCTCCGCCGTGCGCTTCATTCTCATCGAAAACGCCCGCCGGCTGTCCTTGCGCGTCGAACGGGCGCGGCGCATGCGCGCCTATGCCAACAGCGTTGCCGACGAAATCACCCTGAACGCCGACAAGGATACCCTGCCGCAGCTTCTGGCCCAGTATACCACTGCCGCGCGTGACAGCACCTTCGCCACCCATCTGCTTTACCGCCTGCGCGGCGGCGCCATGCATTCCGGTGCGGCTGTCGCCTGGCTTGAGGAAGAGCTGGAAAAGAACGGCAGCGACGCCGAAGACGCCATCATCCAGGAACATACGCGCCAGTCCACCGGCGGCGTGACCATGGGCAACCTCATCCGCAGCCTGAAGGCTATCGACGACGTCGACTGGATCACCTGGTTCGAGACGGTCAGCGGCGTCGATGCGGTGCTGCGCGAACATTCCAATTTTGATGCGCTCGATTTCCATTCCCGCAATGCCTATCGCGTGGCGATTGAAAAGATCGCGCGCCGCTCGGGCAAGAGCGAGCAGGACATCACCCAGGCCGCCCTCGACCTCGCCCACCACAGCGCCGAAACCAAGGGGGACGAGAAGAGCGTCACCGTGCAGCGCAAGCGCGACGTCGGCTATTATCTCGCCGGCGACGGCCGCTCGGAGCTGGAAGAAACCTGCGGCTCGACCCCAACCGTGCTGCAGCGCTGGGTCCGGTTCTACAAGACACTCGGCCTTGCCGGCCTGTGGATTCCGGCTTCGGTCATTTCCATCGGCATTCTGTTCCTGATCCATTACTGGCTGCGCCGTTACGGCCTGCCGAGCGATACGGTTCTGCTGCTGACGGTCCTGGCGGTGTTCCCGACGATGGAAACCGCCAACGGTTTCGTCAACTGGATCATTCCGATGTTCATGCCGCCGACACGGCTGATCGGTTTTGAATACAAGAATGGCCTGCCCCCCGAGGCGAAGACCCTCGTCGCAGTGCCGACGTTGATCACCTCGCGCGATTCCGTCGACGAGCATATCCGCAACCTCGAAGTGCATTATCTGACCAATCCGCGCGGCGAAATCTATTTCGCGCTGCTCACCGATTGGGCGGACAGCAAGGTCGAGCAGAACGAGAACGATCTCGACATTCTCGACTACGCCCGGGAAAAGGTCACTGCGCTCAATCTGCACTATACGCAGGGCGGCAACCCGCGCTTCTTCCTCCTGCACCGCAAGCGCCTGTACAACGCGCAGGAAGGCCGCTGGATGGGCTGGGAGCGCAAGCGCGGCAAGCTGCATGAGCTGAACCTCCTGCTGCGCGGCGACAAGGACACAACCTATTTCCCCAGCAATGAGGAAGTGCCCGGCGACATCAAATTCGTGATGACGCTCGACTCCGATACGCGCCTCACGCCGGATTCGGTCAACCGCCTGGCGGGCAAGCTGAGCCATCCGCTCAACCGCCCGATCTACAAGGAAAAATCCGGCCGCGTGACCAGCGGCTATGCGATCCTGCAGCCGCGTGTCACCCCCTCGCTGACCACCGGTGACGATGCCTCGTTCCTGCAGCGCGTCTTCTCGGTCAACCGCGGTATCGACCCCTACGTCTTTGCCGTCTCGGACGTTTATCAGGACGTGCTGGGTGAAGGGACATTCACCGGCAAGGGCCTCTATGATGTCGATTTCTTCGAATTGGCGCTCGACGGCAAGATCGACGAGAACACCGTTCTCAGCCATGATCTTCTGGAAGGCGGCTATGCCCGCGCGGCGCTCGTCAGTGACGTCGAGGTGGTTGAAGACTATCCGACAGGCTATAATGTCGACATCTCGCGCCACCATCGCTGGACGCGCGGCGACTGGCAGCTCCTGCCCTACCTGTTCAGCACAAAGCCGGGTGTGACCGCCGTCACGCGCTGGAAGATGACCGACAATCTGCGCCGCTCGCTGACGCCGGTCTTCTGGATCATCGCCTCCATCGCCGGCTGGACATTGCTGCCGCCCGGCGTCGCTGCCCTGTGGCAGTTCTTCATGATCTTCAGCATGTTCATCGTCCCGACGATGATCCTGTTCACCAATCTTGTTCCGACAAACATGAACCTGTCGCTGAAGGGCCATTTCCAGGCGATCCTCACCGATATTTTCTCGGGCGCCGCCGATATCGCCCTGCGCATCACCTTCATTGCCAACATGGCCTGCCTGATGGCCGATGCCATCGCACGCACGCTCTACCGCGTCTTCATATCGCGCAAGAACCTGCTGGAATGGCGTGCGGCGGCACAGGCGAAAGCCAGCGCCCCTGACACGCTGCAGTATTATACCCGTCTGATGTGGCCCGCGATCATCGTGGCTGCCGTCGCCATCACGCTGCCGCTGGCTACCCACAGCCGTGCCTGGTATCTGGCCGTGCCGTTTGCCGTGATCTGGTTCTTCTCGCCGATCATTGCCTGGCTGGTCAGCCGTTCGGCCAAGCCGCTCGATGATCTCAATGTCCGTTCTTCCGACAAGAGCGAATTGCGCCGCTTCGCCCGCCGCACCTGGCACTACTACGATACGTTCGTCACCAAGGAACAGAATTTCATTCCGCCTGATAATTTCCAGGAGGACCCGCATCCGGTTATCGCCACGCGCACATCGCCGACCAATATCGGCATGTACCTGTTGTCGACCGTGGCGGCCCGGGATTTCGGCTGGATCGGCTTCAACGAGACGCTGACCCGTATCGACGACACGCTCTCCACGCTGGAAAAGATGGAGAAGTATCGCGGCCATCTCTACAACTGGTACGAAACAACCACGCTGCGGCCGCTCCTGCCGCTCTACGTCTCGTCGGTGGACAGCGGCAATCTTGCCGGCCATCTGGTGGCGCTGTCTTCCGCGCTGGAAAAATGGGCGGAGGCCCCATCCGTCTATCTGCAAAGCGATCTCGACGGCATTCTCGATGTCAGCGATATTCTTGAAGAGGCGATCAACGACATTCCCGATGAACGCCGCGTCCTGCGGCCCCTGCGCCGCCGGCTTGACGAGCGGGTGGCCAATTTCCGCCGAGCCATCACGACCATCAAGGAAGAGCCGGAAACGGCATCGCTGCGCACCATCAACCTTTCGCTGTTCGCCGGTGACATCCAGCGTCTGACGGAAGAACTGCACGGCGAACTCGAAAGCCCGCTCAGCACCACTGCAAACGGCTGGGCGCTGATTCTGGTCAAGACCTGCCAGGCCCATACGGATGACGCCATCGGCACCCACGAGGGAACCGACAGCCTGCGCGAGCGGCTGGTTTCGCTGGCCACCCGCGCCCGCCAACTGGCCTTCGACACCGACTTCACCTTCCTCGAACGCAAGGAACGGCGCCTGCTGTCGATCGGCTTCCGCGTCGATACCAACGAGCTGGACGCGAGTTGCTACGATCTTCTCGCTTCGGAAGCGCGTCTTGCCAGCCTGTTTGCCATCGCCAAGGGCGATATCCCGGTCGATCACTGGTTCCGCCTCGGCCGTCTCCTGGTGCCGGTTGGCTGGCGTGGTGCGCTGATCTCCTGGTCGGGCTCCATGTTCGAATATCTCATGCCGCCGCTGGTCATGATCGAACCGCTGGGCTCGATGCTGGATCAGACCAACAAGCTGATCGTCCAGCGCCAGATCGAATACGGTGATTCCAAGGGCCTGCCGTGGGGCATTTCCGAAGCCGCGTACAATGCGCGCGATCCGGAGATGAACTACCAGTACACCAATTTCGGCGTCCCGACGCTGGGACTGAAACGCGGCCTGTCCAAGAACTATGTGGTCGCGCCCTATGCCAGCATCATGGCGAGCCAGTATCGCCCGGCGGAAGCCGTGGCCAATCTGAAACGCCTGCGCGCGATGGGTGCGCTCGGTCAGTACGGTTTCTATGATGCCGTCGACTTCACCCGCTCCCGCGTGCGCGAAGACGAGGAATATGCCATCGTGCGCAACTACATGGCGCACCATCACGGCATGTCGATCGTTGCCGTCAACAATGTCGTGTTCGAAGGCCGCATGCGCGACCGTTTCCACTCGGATCCCGTCATCGAAGCCGCCGAACTGCTGCTGCAGGAAAAGGCACCGCGCGAAATCCCTGTCCTGCAGGCCAAGGCCGACAATCCGATGCGCAAGGCCGTGGAAAGCGGCGAAGAAACGGCCTCCATCCGCTTCATCAAGAACCCACTTTCCGCTCCACGCGCCACGCAGATCATGTCGAACGGCCACTACTCGGTCATGGTCACCGCCAATGGCGGCGGCTACAGCCGCTGGAATGGCCTGGCGATCACCCGCTTCCAGCCGGATCCGCTGGAAAGCGGCTATGGAACATTCCTGTTCCTGCGCGATCTCGACAGCGGTGAATGGTGGTCGGCAACCGGCGATCCCGTAAGGGCGGCCGGCGAAAAGAGCACAACCATCTTCGCCGACTACAAGGCCGAGTTCGTCAAGGAAAACGGCACGATCCAGTCGACGGTGGAAACCATCGTCGCTTCGGATTCCGACGGCGAAGGCCGCCGCATCATCATCACCAATACCGGCACGAAAGACCGGATCATTGAAGTGACCTCCTATGCCGAACTGGTTCTGACCGCAGACGATACGGACACGGCACATCCGGCATTCGCCAAGATGTTCGTGGAAACCGAGATCGTTCCGCGCGGCGACACGATCTACGCCACCCGCCGCAAGCGCGGCAGCAACGAACCCGATATTCACGTGGCGCACGTGGTCACGGACGGATCAGGCGCCATGCGTGAAATCCAGGCGGAAACCGACCGCCGGGCCTTCATCGGCCGGGGCCGCAACCTGCGCAACCCGGTTGCCTTCGACGAAGGTGTAACCCTCAACGGCAGCCAGGGCTTTGTGCTGGACCCCATCGCGTCACTGCGCTGCCGCGTCCGCGTTCCCGCGCACAAGCGCGTCACGCTGGTTTTCTGGACCCTTGTCGGCCCGGACCGGCACGAGCTGGAGGAGGTTGTTTCCCGCTTCCGGCATCCGGACTGCTTCGCTCGCGAATTCTCGCTGTCCTGGACAAGCTCGCAGGTGCGGCTGCACCATATCGAGATCAATCCGGACGAGGCGGCCGATTTCCAGCGCGTCGCCACCAGCCTGATCTATCCGGACAAGGCCCTGCGCATGCCCGCCGAAAGCATCGCTTCCGGCCTTGGCAGCCAGTCCGACCTCTGGCCGATGTCGATCTCCGGCGACTTTCCCATCCTTGCCCTGCGCATCGATGACGAAGCCGACATGGACACGCTGAAGAACGTCCTGAAGGCGCAGGAATACTGGCGGGCAAAGGGGCTTGTGGTTGACGTTGTCGTCATCAACGAACGTTCCTTCTCCTACGCCCAGGACTTCCAGCGCGGGCTCGAAGCGATCTGCGAGAACAGCCGCAACCGCGGCGGCCAGTATGGCCCGCGCGTCCACATCTTCACCGTGCGCAAGGACCAGATGAGCGACGCGAGCTACAACACGCTGCTCGCCTCTGCCCGCATTGTCATGCACGCGCAGAACGGCACGCTGGTTGAACAACTGAAGCGCACGGAGGAACTGTCCGCCGACCTGCAGCCGGTTGCCGCCATACCGGCCGGCAAGGCTCTGGCGACCGGTGATACCGGCCTTGACGAGATGCGCAGCATCGCGCCGGCACCGACGCAGCTGGTGGGCAAGCGCCGTCTGAAAACAGACGGCAATGACCTGGCCTTCTGGAACGGCTTTGGCGGCTTTGACATGAAGACCGGTGAATACGTCGTCCGTCTTGCCGACCGGACCACCACGCCGCAGCCATGGATCAATGTGATCTCCAATGCGGGCTTCGGCTTCCACGTGTCGGCGGAGGGTGCAGGTTTCACCTGGTCGAGCAACAGCCGCGACTATCAGCTGACCCAGTGGTCGAACGATCCCGTGATGAACCGCTCCGGCGAAGCGCTCTATGTCGTTGATCTGGACAAGGGAACCGCGTTCTCGCCGACCGCCTCGGTGTTGCGCGATCCATCGGTTCAGTATGAGACACGGCACGGCCAGGGCTATTCGACATTCCTGTCGCGTCACGGCAATGTCGGCCTTGAACTGACCCATACCATCGATACGGACATGCCGGTGCGCGTGTCCAGCCTCAAGATCACCAACCATGGCGGGACAGCCAAGCAGTTGCGTGTCTATGGCTTCGTCGAATGGATGCTCGGCAATTCCCGCGCCAAGACGGCTCCGTTCATAGTGCCGTCGCATGATACGGAAAGCGGCGCGCTCTTTGCCCGCAATCCCTACGGCACCGACCGCAAGGATCACGTGGCATTCTTCGCCGCAAACGTGAAGCCGCAATCGGTGACATCGGACCGGACCGAGTTCTTCGGGCCCCTGGGATCGGTGGACCAGCCGGCTGCCGTCCTGCAGGCAAAAACCCTGTCCAACGTCGTCGAGGCGGGGGGCGATCCCTGCGCGGCGCTTGCCGTCGATGTGGAGATCGCGGCGGGCGAAACCAGGGAAATCCTGTTCTACATCGGCGATACCGCCGGTGCCAACGAGGCACGGCATGTTCTCGCAGAACAGTTGAAGCGCCCGTTTGAAAAGACGCTTGCGGCATCCAAGGCAATCTGGACCGGCTTCCTCGATGGCCTGCAGGTGGATACGCCTGATGATGCATTCGACGTGATGGTCAACCGCTGGCTGCCCTATCAGAGCCTTGCCTGCCGTATCTGGGCGCGCACGGCCTTCTATCAGGCCAGCGGCGCCTTCGGTTTCCGCGACCAGCTGCAGGACACGTTGTCCATGCTGGTGCTCGACCCGTCACTGGCCCGGCACCAGATCCTCAATGTCGCCGCCCGCCAGTTCAAGGAGGGCGATGTCCAACACTGGTGGCTGCCGACATCGGGTGCCGGTGTGCGGACGATGATTTCCGATGATGTGGTGTGGCTCGGTTATGCCATTGCCCACTACACGTCGGTGACCGGCGATATGAGCATCCTCGACGAGCAGATCGCCTTCATCGAAGGCAAGGCTCTCGAAAACGGCGAGCATGATGCTTTCTATCAGCCCACAATCGCGGCTGATAAAGTCACGGTCTACGAACACGCGGCACGCGCGCTCGATCTGGCAATCGCCCGCACCGGCGCGCATGGGCTGCCGCTCATGCTCACCGGCGACTGGAACGACGGCATGAACCGGGTCGGCGAAGAGGGCAAGGGCGAGAGCATCTGGCTGGGCTGGTTCCTGATCAGCACCCTGCGCGATATCCTGCCGATTGCCCGCCAACGCAAGGATGCCGACCGCATCAAGCGGTGGGAAGCCCATATCGAAAGCCTCAAGGCGGCGCTGGAAAAGGATGGCTGGGACGGCGAATGGTATCGCCGCGGCTATTTCGACGATGGTTCGCCGCTGGGTTCCAAGACCAGCGACGAGTGCCGGATCGACTCCATCGCCCAGTCCTGGAGCGTTCTCTCCGGCTATGGTGATCCCGATCGCGCCAAGCAGGCCATGCAATCCGTTGCGACGCATCTGGTCGATGACGAGGTCGATATCATCAAACTGTTCACACCGCCGTTCAACAAAACGCGGCATGAGCCCGGTTACATCAAGGGCTATCCGCCGGGTGTGCGTGAAAATGGCGGGCAGTATACCCATGCCGCAACCTGGGCAGTCTTGGCCATGGCCAAGCTTGGAAATGCCGACGAAGCCTATCGCTGGTTCAGCAAGCTCAATCCGGTGAACCATTCGCTGGATGCCGACAAGGCCGAGTCCTACCGGGTCGAGCCCTATGTCGTCGCTGCGGACGTCTATTCGGTTGATCCGATGCGCGGGCGCGGCGGCTGGACCTGGTACACGGGTTCTGCCGGCTGGCTCTACCGCGTGGCAACGGAAGGCATTCTCGGCATCAGCCGTAGGAATGACCGGCTGTTCGTCGATCCCGCCCTGCCGACGGCATGGACCGACGGCTTCAGCTTCGTGCTGCGCAACGGCAAGGCGCGCTATAATGTCGAGGTGAAACCGGCGGCCAAGGGCGGCAGGAAGATCACTGTGGACGGCAAGAAGCTGGCCAAAGCCGATGCGGGCATTCCGCTGGAGACATCGGGCGAACACACGGTACTCGTGGAAGTCGTGCCGGGAAAATAGCCAGCGGCTTGGTGGCCGCTGACTGAGTTGACGAACCTATTCCGCCGCCTGTGCTTCCGCGCTGGCGGCGGTTCCTTTTCTGGAGAAGACAAAGGCCAGAATGAAGCTTGCCGTCAGCAAAAGTACGATGGTCGGCGCCGGGGCGCTGTCGAGGAAGAAACTCAGATAGATACCGGCCAACGATGTTGAAACGGCAACAAGTGCCGATACGAGCAGCATGCGTTCGAACCTTTTGGTCAAGAGGAAGGCGATGGAGCCCGGCGCAATCAGCATGGCGACGGCAAGGATGATGCCAACAGCCTTGAGCGCGCCGACGATGGTCAACGACAGGATGCAGAGCAGGCCATAGTGCAGGAATTTGACCGGCAGACCGATGGCCTGCGCGTGCTGCGGATCAAAGGCATGCAGCAGCAAATCCCGCCGCCAGATGCCGAGGGCCAGCAGGGTCACGGCTGCTATCACCCCGGTTTCGGCGATATCGCGCCATGCCACACCGAGCATGTCGCCGAAGAGGATATGGTCGAGATGCACGTCGGACTGGATCTTGGTGTAGAGGACGATGCCAAGGCCGAACATGCCGGAGAAGACCACGCCCATAACCGTGTCTTCCTTCACCCGGCTGTTCTGCTTGAGGAAGCCTGTGGCAAGGGCGCAGATCATGCCTGCCGCAAAGGCCCCGATTGCCAGCGGGATACCCGCGATATAGGCGAGCACCACGCCGGGCAGCACCGCATGCGAGATCGCATCCCCCATCAGCGACCAGCCCTTCAGAACCAGAAAGGGCGAGAGCAGGCCCATGGGGATTGCCACGAGAAGCGTGATGACAAAGGCCTGCTGCATGAAGCCGAAGCTGAACGGCTGCAACAAAAGCTGGATCAGGTCGCTCATAGCCCCTCCTCCAATGCCAGCCGGGCACGGCGGCGCGCGGCGAGCGTTCCATGCTTGGGTGCGAAAACAAAAGCGGTGAGAAAGACCAGCGTCTGCAGCACGACGATGATCCCGCCGGTCGCACCATCGAGGAAATAGCTGAGATAGGCGCCGATAAAACTGGTCAAGGCCCCGATCAGCACACTGGTCTGGATGAGGCGCGGGAAACGGTCATGCAGGAGATAGGCGGTTGCGCCGGGGGTGACGACCATCGCCACCACCAGAAACGCCCCCACGGTCTGCATGGCGGCCACCGTCGATGCACTGAGCAGCGTGAAGAACAGGATTTTCAACAATGGCGGATTGAGGCCGATGGAACGGGCATGATTTTCGTCAAAGAATGTCACCATCAGGTCCTTCCATTTGACCAAGAGGACAGCCAGCGACACCCCGCAGATGATGACCAGTTGCAGCGTATCCTCCGGCGTGATCGCCAGGATATTGCCGAGCACGATGGTCTGGATATTCACCGAGGCGGGTGACAGCGACATCATGAACAGGCCGAGCCCGAAGAAGGAGGTGAAGATCAGGCCGATGATGGCGTCCTCCTTAAGCTTTGTCCGCTGGTTGAGAAACAGCATGGCGACTGCGGCGAGACCGCCGGAAAAGAACGCGCCGATGGAAAATGGCAGGCCGAGCATGTAGGCCCCGGCAACACCGGGCACGATGGAATGGGAGAGCGCATCGCCGATCAGCGACCATCCCTTCAGCATGAGATAGGCGGAAAGGAATGCGCAGACACCGCCGACCAGCGCACTGACCCACATGGCATTGATCATATAGTTGTAGGAAAAGGGTTCGAGAAGCAGCTGCATCATGATTGCGGCTTACCTTTCCCCTTGGGTTCACCATAGATCACGAAGGGGCGTTCATCGTCGCTGAGCACCGTCACGCTGCGCGGATCCGCATCGGCATGCAGATCAACCCCGCCGAGGATGAAGTGGCGCAGCACACCGCCGAAGGTCATTTCCAGATTGGCCTGCGTGAACACCTCTGCGGTCGGTCCGGAGGCCAGGACGGTACGGTTGACCAGCACGGCCCGGTCACAGAATTCGGGCACGCTGCCGAGATTGTGGGTGGAGACCAGCATGACCTTGCCGTCATCGCGCAAGGATCGCAAAAGGCCGATGATGGCCTCTTCTGTCCGCACGTCGACGCCTGTAAAGGGCTCGTCCAGAAGAATGATATCGCCTTCCTGCGCCAGCGCGCGGGCGAGAAAGACACGCTTCTTCTGACCGCCCGAGAGCTCGCCGATCTGGCGCTTGCGGAAATCCGTCATGCCGACCCGCTCCAGCGCGGCAGTCACCATGTGCTGGTCACGCTTTTTCGGCATGCGCAGAAAATTCATATGGCCATACCGTCCCATCATCACGACGTCTTCGACCAGAACCGGAAAATTCCAGTCGACATCCTCGCTCTGCGGCACATAGGCCACCACATTGCGTTTGAGCGCCCGTCCCGCCTGTTCACCCAGGATCGAGACCGATCCCCTGGCGAGGGGCACGAAGCCCATGATGGCCTTGAACAGGGTGGACTTGCCACTGCCATTGACGCCGACCAGCGCGGTGATCGACCCGCGCGGGATATCGAAGCTGGCATTGCGCAAAGCCGTGTGGCCATTGCGATAGGTCACGGTCACGTCATGCACGGAAAGACCAGCCCCCCGCTTTGCAGCGGAGGGGCCGGCGAGCGCTTGGGAGGACGCACTCACTGGGTAAAGCCTTTGGCAACGGTTTGTGCCGTGACGCGCAGAAGGTCGAGATAGGTGGGCACCGGACCATCGGGATCGCTGAGCGAATCGACATAGAGAACACCGCCATATTTGGCCCCGGTCTCGCGGGCGACCTGCTTGGCGGGCGAAGCGGAAATCGTGCTTTCACTGAAAACCACCGGGATTTTCTCGGCACGAACCTTGTCGATCACCTTGCGCACCTGCTGGGGTGTACCCTGCTGATCGGCATTGATCGGCCAGAGATAAAGCTCCTTCATGTCGAAATCGCGTGCGAGATAGCTGAAGGCGCCTTCACTCGTCACCAGCCAGCGGCGCTCGGCGGGAACAGCAGCGAGACTATCGCGGATGGGCGCAACCGTTGCCCGGATCTTCTCCGAATAGGCCGCGGCGTTGCGGTCATAGACGGCGGCATTGGCCGGGTCATACCTGCCGAGCGCCTTGCGGATATTTTCCACATAAACCAGCGCGGCATTGGGCGACATCCAGGCATGCGGGTTCGGCTTGCCCTCATAGGGCCCCTCCGAAATGCCCATCGGCTCTACACCCTCGCTGACAACGACGCTCGGAACATTCTTGACGTTGCCGAAGAATTTTTCGAACCAGCGTTCCAGACCCAAGCCGTTCCACAGGACGAGGTTGGCATCCTGAGCCTTCAGGATATCGCCGGGTGTCGGCTGGTAATCATGAATTTCAGCGTTGGGTTTCGTAATCGAATCCACGTCGGCCGCGTCCCCCGCAACATTGCGGGCCATGTCGGCGATGATCGTAAAGGTGGTGACCACCTTGAACTTCTTGCCATCGGCAGCGGATGCCGGGCCAAGAATCGTTAATAGAGCGAAAACAGCAATCAACAGTCGGGAAAATCTCATCTCGCCTCCAGCAAACCGGGAAAATGGTGAGCTTTTTCGTCACCATTGTTACTCCATAACGGCTTGCGGGAGGCGCGTCAATGCAAATGCGAATGATTTGCAAAAAGAAATCCATTCCCGTTTCCCGCAATATGCGGAAGGTCCGACGCCGAAATTCTGTGTACCAACGCCCGTATTTCCCGAGGCCAGTTGAGAATCTTTGCAACTGAGCGCGTTCTGGCGCATAATCCCGCGCATGAAACATGCTATCAATCAGAAGCCGGATTACGAGAAGGAGCTGCGCAAGGCAGGCGTTCGGATCACCCGCCCGCGCCGAATCATTCTCGATATTCTGACCTCCACCGAAGACCACCCGGATGCGATGAAGATTTTCCATCGCGCCATCGAGATCGATGACAGCATTTCGCTTTCGACCGTGTACCGCACCATGAACCTGCTGGAAGAAATGGGCGCCATTCATCGCCACGCCTTCAATGGCGGCCCGTCACGCTTCGAACAGGCCCATGGCGAGCATCACGACCACCTGATCGATGTCGATACGGGTGACGTGATCGAATTCCAGTCGGACAAGATCGAGAAACTGCAGGAAGAGATCGCCCGCGCGCTCGGCTATGACATCATCCATCACCGGCTGGAACTCTACGGGCGGAAATCCAAGCGGCCGGAATAACGCACGCACAAACGTCCAAGACGTTTGCTTTCGCGTGAAGCATAACTTCCGCTGGCATTTGCCCAGAGGAGTCCTGCATGCAAACGGTCCAGCCAAAATCCTATCCGGCCATCAATTTCTCCGAAAAGTTCAAGCTGTTTTCCGAACAGTGGTCACCCAAAGTGGTGGCGGAACTCAACGATTACCAATTCAAGATCGTCCGCATCGAGGGTGATTTCATCTGGCACGATCATCCGGAAACCGACGAGGCGTTCATTGTCCTGGACGGGGTACTGCGCATCGATTTCCGCGACGGGTTCGTGACGATCAGGCAGGGTGAAATGTATGTCGTCCCCAAAGGGGTCGAGCACAAGCCCTATGCCGAAAGGGAAGTCCGGCTGATCCTGATCGAACCCCGGGGCGTGCTCAATACCGGCCACGAGGGCGGTGAGCGGACAGCACAGAACGACGTGTGGATCTGACTGATCTTACGCAATCTGCGCCAATTCGCGGCGCAGAAAATCATTCAGCCGGTCAATGGCCGGACTGGATGACACCGGGCTGCGCATGATGCCGATTTCCAGATCACGCAGCGGCGGCAGGCCTTCATTCTCGCCGATAACGCGCAGGGTCGACGGCACGCTGCACGCGGCAAGCGCAGCCACCGCCAGCCCGGCCTGCACCACGGCGATCAGTCCGAGCAGGCTGGCGCTGGAATAGGTGCAGCGATAGCTGCGATCCGCATCCCCCAGCGCGTCCAGCACGTTCATGCGCGCGGCGCAGCCGGGTTCAAACAGGGCGATGGGCAGCGGGTCATTTTCCCAGGCGACATGGGTCGGTGATGCCACCCAGATCAAGCGCTCGCGGCGGATCACCTCCAGCGGCTGGGTGGCCCCGCGGGTGACAATCGCCAGATTGACCCGGTCCTCATCGATCGCCTTGACCAGCGAGGTGGATTGCTCGCAGACCAGTTCGACGGTGACCAGCGGATGCTCCTCGGCAAACCGCGACAGAACGGGCGGCAGCAGGAATGCCGCATAGTCATCGGGCACGCCAAGCCGCACGCTGCCGGTTTCCTCGGGGCGGGTGACATTGGCCCAGGCCTCATCCGACAATCGCAGCAACCGCCGCGCATAATTGAGAAAACTCTCGCCGGCCAGATTCGGCTCGACGGACCGGGGGTTGCGAATAAGCAGCTGTTTGCCCACTGCCTGTTCCAGCCGCTGCATCTGCATGCTGACGGCCGACTGGCTGCGGCCGACACGCGGGGCAGCCGCCGACAGGCTGCCGGTTTCGATGACAGTCACAAAGGTCCGCAGGAGATCGAGGTCGAGGGGTGCAGCCATAATGCCATCAATATAGCGAATAGTTTGTTCCAAATCTATTCGTTTGTTTGGTGGCAGCCAACGGCGCTAACTGGGCATCCTTTTCCACGGGAATGACCCACATGCTTGACCCGATATCCGATCGTTTTCCTGCAGCACGGCTGGCCATCGCCATGGCCATCATCGGGACGGTCGGTGCCTTTGCAACGGAAACACGGCTCGATCCGGTCACCATCGTCTTCTGGCGCTGTGTTTTCGGCATGGTCTTCCTCGCAGCCTGGTGTTTCCTGCGCGGCTATCTTCCCGACCGGACCCTCTCCTGGCCGCGGCTGGGCCGGGCAGCGCTCGGCGGCATCTGCATGGTACTCAGCTGGGTATCGTTTTTTGCCGGATTCCGCATGACGTCGATTGCAACCACCACGATCATCTATCACATCCAGCCGTTCTTCGTTGTTCTCATCGGCGCAACCCTTTTGAAGGAACGCATCACCGTCGATCAGATCGTCTGGATGCTCGGCGCCTTTCTCGGCGTCGTCCTGGCCAGCGGCCTTGTCGGCGCGACGGCACCGGTCAGCACGCTATGGATCCTTGGGATCGTCATGTCGCTTGGTGCCGCGATGCTTTATGCCGCCGCAACCATTCTCGCCAAGGGCCTCGGCGAGCAACGGCCGGAAATCACGGTGCTGTGCCAGACCATCGTCGGCATCGTCATGCTCGCGCCTTTTGCCAATTGGGCGGAGCCCGTGCCGCTGGCATCCTGGGGCTGGCTGGCCAGTATCGGCATCCTCCATACGGGCATTGCCTATATCCTGATCTATTCAGCCTATCCGCGCCTGTCGACGCCGGTCATCGGCGTCCTGACCTTCATCTATCCGATCGTCGCCATCATCGTGGACTGGGCGATTTACGGACACCCGCTGGGAATGGCACAAGCCGCCGGCATGCTGCTGATTGCCTGCGGTACGCTGGGCGTGCGGCTCGGGTGGCAAATTCCCTGGCGGCGGATTTCGGCAGCTTGACTCCCCGGGAACATGAAAAAGCCGCCCGGAGGCGGCTTTTCGTCAAAAGATGCAAAAGAATCAGGCGGCGTTGGAGGCAGGCTGCGCCGTCAGCAATTCATAGATAAGGGTCGCATCATGGGCGGTGCGCAATTTGGCAATCCGCTCGGGATCGCGCAGCATGCGGGCAATCCGCGACAAGGCCTTCAAATGATCGGCGCCGGCATTCTCCGGCGCCAGCAGAAGAAAAACAATATCGACGGGCTGATCGTCCAGCGCTTCGAAATCCACGGGGGTTTCGAGCTGTGCGAAGACCCCGGTGATGCGTTTGACGCTGTTGATCTTGCCATGCGGGATGGCAATGCCATTGCCAACACCGGTCGAGCCAAGGCGCTCGCGCTGCAGGACGGTGTCAAACACTTCCCGCTCCGTCAAACCGGTCAAGGCGGCAGCCTTCTCCGACATGATCTGCAAAAGCTGCTTTTTGGAATTGACTTTCAATGCGGGCAGGACAGCGTCGGGCTGAATGAGGTCACCCAGATCCATTATTCTCTTCCTTCCTGTTACCGTCCGCGCTTTGGGCGCGGACGGTAGTTCAAATTTCGCCTAAGACCCGGCGCCGTTCTGACCGGCCACGGCCGATGGATCGATCCAGCCGATGTTGCCGTCAGCGCGGCGGTATACGATATTCACCTGCGTACTGCCAGAGTTACGGAAGACAACCACTGGACTATCTTTCAGATCGAGCTCGACCACGGCGGATGCGACACTCATGCTTCTGAGCGCCATCGATGTCTCAGCCACGATTGTCGGCGCGTAATCTTCCGGAATATCCTCATCTTCATCCGGTACAGGGGCGACGACCCGGTAGGAAATATCGTCGAAAACACCGTTCGAGCCGGGCGCCTGATGCGATTTCAGACGCCGCTTGTAACGGCGAAGGCGTTTGTCCACGCGTTCTCCGGCTGCATCAAAAGCAAGCTGAGGATCCTGTGCCTCGCCCGCTGCCTGCAGCACCGTGCCGGTATCGAGACGGATCAGGCAATCGGCGATGAAGCGCGACCCCTGTTTCTCCACTGTGACGTGGCCTGTATATCCGCCATCGAAATATTTGGTCACCATCTCACCGATCCGTTCGTCAATGCGAATGCGGAAAGCGTCACCAATGTCCATATGTTTCCCAGATACACGCAGACTCATGATACCTCACCTTCATTGTGACTTTTCATTGCCCGAGCCAATCTACACTGTTGTTGAGAGACGAGCAAAGACATCCCGCACATTCCATGCGAGTGATCCATCACATTTCACTTTCTGATTCTTCATCTCCAAAAGGCGCGCTTTCGCTTCAATCGATGCAAATCACCGGCGCTTCACTCTCCCTTGACCAAGCTTCTATGGCTCGGTTCATTTACCCGCTCGCCTCGATTCTACACCTGTGCGGCGGATGAATCCAGAGTTTCCGTCACCCTTGCGCACAGAAGCCTCCGCTTTTTTCTCCCGGCGCCTTTGCACCGAGGATGCGATGTTCATCGCCTCGCGGTACTTGGCAACCGTACGCCGTGCAATCTCAACGCCCTGGCCCTTCAAAAGATCCACGATCGTGTCGTCCGATAAAATATCGTCCGGCTTTTCACTGTCGATCAGCAGCTTGATCTGATGCCGCACGGACTGGGAGGAATGCTGCTCGCCGCCTTCGGTGGCCGAAATCCCCGCATTGAAAAAATAGCGCAACTCGAAGACGCCGCGCTTCGTCAGCATGTATTTGTTGGCGGTGACGCGGCTGACGGTCGACTCGTGCATGCCGATGGCGTCAGCCACATTTCTCAAATTGAGCGGCTTCAGGTGGGCAACGCCGAATTGCAGGAACTCCGCCTGCTGGCGCACGATTTCCGTCGCCACCTTCAAAATGGTCTGGGCGCGCTGATCCAGGCTGCGCGTCAGCCAGTTGGCATTTTGCAGGCATTCGCTGAGAAACCCCTTTTCAGCCGGGGAAGCCGTTACCTTTGCAATGGTCGCATAATAGGTGTTGTTGACGAGGACCCGCGGCAGAGCATCCGGATTGAGCTCGATATTCCACGTCCCGTCCGGCGCCATGTCGACATGCACATCCGGGATGATGCTGTCGGCCACACCCGAGGAGAAGGCCGTTCCCGGCTTTGGATCGAGCAGGCGTATCTCCTGCAGCATATCGAGCAGATCGGCATCGGCGACCCGGCACAGCTTTCTCAGGCTTTGAAAATCCCGTTTCGCCAGGAGTTCCAGATTTTGCAGAAGCATCGTCATCGCCGGATCGAGCCGGTTTTTTGCACGCAGTTGCAGAGCCAGGCATTCAGCCAGGTCACGGGCAAACAGCCCCGCCGGTTCGAATGTCTGCAAAACCGCGATCAGTCTGTCGATATGGGCCGCATCGGTGCCCAGCCGTCCGGCAATCTCCTCGACATCGACGCGCAGATAGCCCATTTCGTCGAGGTAATCGGCGAGTTCCGCTGCAATCAGGCGGTCCACCGCATCCTCGAAGGCAAAAATGATCTGCTCGCCGACGTGATCGCGCAGCGTCAACGGCGATGCGGTCACCTGTTCGAGATTGAACCCCTCGCCGCCCGTCGACACATATCCGTCACCCGATGACGATTTCCATTGCGAGGCCAGATCGCCAGCGATGAAGTCGTGGGTTCCAGGATCATCCGGAAAAATATTCTCAAGAGAACTGTCGAACGTCTCGGACATGGAGCCTGAACTGGTCGACTCGCCGCTGACAAGCCAATGGTCGTTCTGCTCACTTGCGCTGCCGCCATCGCGGCTTTCGTCGGCGTCACCATGATTGACACCGCGCGAATAGTCGCCGGCTTCTCCCGGCCCGCGATCATCGGACGTATCCCGGCTTTCGAAGGAAAAATGTTCATTTGCCGTTTCATCGCGCTCCAGCAGCGGATTCTTTTCGATCTCCTGCTCGATGAATTGCTCGAGTTCGACATGGGACAATTGCAGCAGCCGAATCGACTGCATGAGCAGCGGCGTCATCACCAGAGACTGGGTTTGTCTCAGATCGAGTTTTGGCGACAGGGCCATGGTGAACGCGGGTACTCCTGTACGAAATTCTTCTCAACGTACAGAAATGGCCCAATCCTTGCTTGTCAATTCCAGCAAGGCAAAAAACGACTCTTTTCGGAAAGATTCATCTCGATTCACGCAGGGGCGGGTAATTTCTGGCAAAAATCTGCCAGAAATTGATAAAATCAGAGCTTGAACTGATCACCGAGATAAAGACGCCGGACATCCGGATTCGCAATAATCTCGTCCGGACGGCCGTGGGTCAGAACCTGCCCCGCATGAATGATGTAAGCGCGGTCAATCAGCTTCAGCGTTTCACGCACATTGTGGTCCGTGATGAGAACGCCGATGCCGCGGCTGGTCAAATGGCGGACGAGCTGCTGGATATCGGAGACCGCAATGGGATCAACGCCGGCAAACGGCTCGTCAAGCAGCATGAAATTGGGCCGTGAGGCCAAGGCGCGGGCAATCTCCAGCCGGCGGCGTTCACCGCCGGAGAGGGAAAGCGCCGGCGCCTTGCGCAGATGGGCGATATGAAACTCTTCCAGGAGGGAATCCAGTTCCTGCGCCCGTGCGGTGCGGTCCTTCTCGACCACTTCGAGCACGGCCTTGATGTTGTTTTCCACGGACAGGCCGCGGAAAATCGAGGCTTCCTGCGGCAGATAGCCGATGCCGAGGCGCGAGCGGCGATACATCGGCATCGTCGTCACATCAAAGCCATCGATTTCGATATTGCCCTTGTCGACCGGCACCAGGCCGGTGACCATATAGAAACAGGTGGTCTTCCCGGCGCCATTCGGGCCGAGAATACCGACCGCTTCGCCGGCCCGCACACCGAAGGAAACACCATTGACCACCTGACGGCCATTATAGCTCTTGGTGATGCCGCGGGCGACAAGCGTCCCCTTCATCCGGTCCGTCGCCGACGGATCGGCGGCGCGCATCTCCTGGGAAATGCGCGCATCTGGCGATGTGGGGGTCTTTGCGGATCGACGGGAAAACAGGGACACTTATACCGCCGGCCTAGTTCTTCGGAGCGCTCTTCGGCGCAACGACGATAGAAACGCGGCCGGTCTGTCCATTCTTGCAGCTTTCCAGCTGGGCCTGACCGCTCTTCATCTGCACGGTCAGCTTGCAACCGACGCCAACATTATCGCCCTGCGAGAGAACGACCTTGCTGCCGGTCAGAACCAGAACCTGCGTCTTCATGTCGAACGTGCCATGGTCGCCCGTGGCAACCTGATCTTCGGACTTCACGTAGACCTTGTCATTGACCTCGATGTGGTCGATGTCCTGGGCGCCTGCACCCGCAGGCGCGGCTGCCTTGGTCTCTGTTTTGGTGGCTGCCTTGTCGGCGGCTTTTTCCGCGTCGGTCTTTTCCGGCTTCTTGACGTAGTAAACGATCATGGAACCCGCCTTCATCAGCGTCGTCCCCTGGGTGACCGATACATTGCCGGTGAAGGTGGCAGTACCCACATCATTATGCACGTCGAGGCGATCGGAATCGATCTGAATGGGCTGATCACTCGAAAGCTTCATGCCGTTGTTCAGGCCGCCGGCCTTGCTCGCATCCTGCGCTGCAACAGGACCAATCATGGAGGATGCCCAAATGCCCAATGCAACAGTCGAAATGCTGATCAGTCTTGTCCCGCGCGACATTGTCTCAATCTCCTAAATCCGGGATATCCCCACCTGGCCGGCAATCACTGCGGTGATTTGGCTTCGTTGCGACCTTCATGCAGCTTTGCGGGCTGAATGACAAGCCTGACCCCCTTTTCAAAGACCATTACTTTGCCACTCTGAGTAATTTTCATACTGTCTGCGACGATACTGGCACTGCTATTTTCGATCTTGACAGGCTGATCGGTCGACATCGAGTTTTCTTGTATATTGATATCGGCGGATTTCAGCTGTGCTTTCATGCCGTCCGAGGTTGTCAGCGTTATGTTGTTGTCAAGCTTCAACTGGCGGTTGGCATTGTCGTAAAGGCCGCCCTTGGCGTTGACCTGCGCCCGCAGATCCTGGCCAACCGGAATTTCCGCGCTGATATTCTCAAGCGTGATCAGCGAGCTGTTGCCGACATCCTGCAGCGCCCGTTCCGCACTCATCTTGTAGGGGAGCTTGTCCTTGGTAAAGCCATCCAGTTTGGGATTGGTCATGACCAGCTTGCCATCCTGAATGCCCGCACTGTCCAAAGTGATATTGCTCGGGATGTTCGTCGTGGAGAAAAATGTGAACCAGGAGAAAACCGCAGCGCCGATCACGGCGACGGCAGGCAAGGCAAATTTCATGAAGCGCACGCGCCGCGAATGGCGTTCCGCAGCGCGAAAAACGTGCGAATCCTTCTCGGTGGCAGAAAATTGCCGCGCAACTTCCGCATGCTGCGCAGCAGCCGCTGTTGCATCGCCGTTTGGATGCGTATGTTTCAGTTCAATGGACATGTATTGGCTATACTACCGATTGCGATGTGTTGGCGCCCTGTTAGTTGAACGCCAATATGGTTATTTTTCGATGAAATGAACCAGGGTCTATGGGACACGTTGCATTTGATCGAACAAATATGCCGTCATCCACTCATATACAAGGTGCCGCGCCAATTGCCTATATGGGGCAATGTGCTGAACCCCGGGGTCTGGACTTCCTCGGAATGTTGCCGCAGAAGAATGCTTGCACTGAATTGCACAGGAAACGGACGATACGATGGCAAACACAGCTGACGCAATCATCGACAGGCGCCGTCTCCGGCGCAAGCTGACATTCTGGCGTGTGCTTTCCCTTCTGGTTGTCGCGCTCGCCCTGATCGGGCTTTACGGATTTCTCTCCGGTTCCGACCGCCTTTCCGGCAAAACCGCAGCGCATATCGCCAAAATCCGTGTTGAAGGCACGATTTTCGAGAATGACGAACTCATCAAGCGTCTGGGCGAAGTCGCCGATTCCACCGCTGTGAAGGGCGTCATTCTTTCGGTGGATTCACCGGGCGGCACCACGGCAGGCGGCGAAGCCATCTATGAAGCCGTGCGCAAGATCGCCGCGAAAAAGCCCGTTGTTGCGCAGGTCGGAACATTGGCGGCCTCGGCAGGCTACATGATTGCCAGCGGTTCGGACCATATTGTCGCACGCCAGTCCTCCATCGTCGGATCGATCGGCGTGCTGTTCCAGTATCCCGATATTTCCGAGCTGCTGACGAAGGTCGGCGTCAAGGTGGAGACAATCAAATCCAGTCCGCTGAAAGCCGAACCGAACTTTTTCAACCCCGCCAGCGACGAAGCCAAAGCCATGATCCATCGCATGATCATGGATTCCTATGACTGGTTCGTCGGAATCGTTCAGGAACGGCGCAATTTTACCCGCGAACAGACGCTTGCGCTGGCCGACGGATCGGTCTTCACCGGCAGACAGGCGCTGGCCAACAAACTCATCGACGAACTTGGCGGGGAAGACAAGTCGATTGCCTGGCTGAAAACCAAGGGCGTTGACGAGAAATTGCCTGTCATCGAATGGAAACCCGCACAAAAGACAACCTTCAGCTCGTTTCTGTCCCAATCCGCGCTGAAAATGCTGGCACAATATCTCGGTATTCCGCAGGAAAGCACCGGGTTGCTGCGCGATTTGACGGGTGATCGCATCTTCCTTGACGGGCTCGTTTCTGTTTGGCACGTTGACGGCAGGCCCGTAGGGGCGCAATAGAATATTTAAGCTTACAGGATCAGTGACATAGTCATAATGGCCGTGTCATTTGAACTTGAACCAGAAGGGGATTATGCCGTGATCAAATCAGAGCTCGTCCAGATCATTGCCAACCGCAATCCGCACCTGTTTCAACGCGATGTCGAGAATATCGTCGGCGCCATTTTCGACGAGATCACCGACGCTCTTGCGGAAGGGAATCGGGTCGAGCTTCGTGGCTTCGGTGCATTCTCGGTGAAAAACCGCCCCGCCCGCAGCGGTCGCAATCCCCGCACCGGCGACAGCGTCGAGGTCGAGGAAAAGTGGGTGCCATTCTTCAAGACCGGCAAAGAGCTGCGCGACCGGCTGAACGCCGACTGAATGCAGCAACAAGCTGGGGCGGCTTCATAGCCTGATGATACGTGAAGTGCTGTTACCCTGGAGAGAGATATGATCAATCGCGTCGTTGTCGTCCTCATTCTCGTGCCGCTGGCAGTTATCCTGATTGCACTGTCGGTGGCCAATCGCGGGCTGGTGACCTTTACGATCGATCCGTTCAATCCGGGCAATCCCGGCCTGTCCTATGCCGCACCCCTCTTCGTCTGGCTGTTTCTTGCTCTCTTCGTCGGGCTGATCCTTGGCAGTTTCGCCACCTGGATCAACCAGGGCCGGCACCGCAAACTGGCGCGCCAGCGCAAGCAGGAAACCGAACTCCTGCGCATGGAAGCGCGGAAATCGGCGGCCACGCAGTCCACGCCCAACCTTCCCTCCCTGCACTAAGCAGCGTATTGTCAAGGATTTGCAATGAAACTGGTCTCTCCGGCTGACGTCGACGGGCTGTTGAACTGGCCGGACATGATCAACGCCATTGAAACGGCGTTCCGTCAGGGCGTTATCCAGCCCGTGCGCCACCATCACACGGTTGATCGCCCCGATGGCGCCGCATCGACGCTTCTGCTGATGCCGGCCTGGTCGGACTTCGACGCGCTCGGCGATTCGTCGAAGGGCTATATGGGCGTCAAGATCGTCACGGTGTCGCCTGACAATGGGGCCATCGGCAAACCGGCCGTCATGGGCGTCTATCTGCTGCTCGATGGCAAGACCGGGGAACCCAAGGCCCTCATCGATGGCCAGCGTTTGACCACATGGCGCACCGCAGGCGCCTCCGCCCTTGCCGCCCGCTATCTCGCCCGTGAAGATGCATCCAAACTGGTTATCCTTGGCGCCGGCGCGCTCTCGGGCTTTCTTGCCCGCGCGCACAGCTCCGTCAGACCGATCCGCGAGATTTCCATCTGGAACCGCAGCATCGACAATGCGCGCAAAGTGGCGGCGGATCTTGTCGCTGACGGGTTCAACGCCAAGGCGGTCACCGACAAGGATGCGGCCATCGCCGACGCCGATATTATCGCCGCTGGCACACTGTCGACCGAACCGCTTATTCTCGGCAGGCATCTGAAGAAGGGCGCGCATGTCGATCTTATCGGTGCCTTTACCCCCACCATGCGGGAAAGCGACGATGAGTGCGTCAAGCGCGCGCGGGTGTTTGTCGACACCCGGGAAGGCGCGCTGAAGGAAGGCGGCGACCTCGTCCAGCCGATCAAGGCGGGCGTCATCGGCGACAGCCACGTGATCGGCGATCTGTTCGATCTCACCCGCGGAACGGTGAAGGGGCGTCAGTCGCCCGATGAAATCACCCTGTTCAAGTCGGTCGGCGCTGCGCTGGAAGACCTTGCCGCCGGCATTCTGGTCTATGAAAAGGCGATTGCAGCCTCTGCCTGAGTGTTTTTGCTTTCGCCTTTCCTCATCTTGGCATAGGAAACCACCATTGAGCGATGGCCAAGGGCATATGAGGGCATAACGGTTTGAAATCGTCTGGCGGAAAAATCAGGAAGGCCAAGGGCACCGGCCCGAAAGGCGCGGGACCGAAAGCTGCGCCGCACCGGCAGCAGGCGACAAAACCCCGCCCGCAATTTGCCAAACCCTCTGCCCCGGCGGACAATGATGCGCGCGTCAAGGCAGCGCCGCGTTCCGAACCGCTGCCCAAGCGGGTCCTGACCCGCCATACCGGCCCGCGCCCGACAGAAAAGACCGGACTGGTCCTCGAAACGCTGCCCTCCGATGATTACGCGCTGCTCGACAGCGGCAACGGCCTCAAGCTCGAACAATATGGTCCCTACCGGATCATCCGCCCGGAAGGCCAGGCCATCTGGCTCCCGGCCTGGAACAAGGCCGAGTGGGACAAGGCTGACGCGATCTTTACCGGCAATACGGACGAGGAAGGCGTCGGACGCTGGCATTTCCCCAAAGTGCCGCTCGGCGAAACCTGGCCGCTTGCCTATGAGGGCATTCCCTTCTTCGGCCGCTTCACCTCCTTCCGGCATGTGGGCGTGTTTCCCGAACAGGGAACGCACTGGTCGCACATGGACAGCCTCATTCGCGGTGCAAAGCGCCCGGTGAAGGTGCTCAATCTTTTCGGCTATACCGGCGTCGCCTCGCTCGTTGCCGCCCGTGCGGGCGCCGAGGTGACTCATGTCGATGCCTCGAAGAAAGCGATCGTCTGGGCCCGCGAAAACCAGGAAATGGCCGGACTTTCCGGCAAGCCCATCCGCTGGATTTGCGAGGATGCTATGAAGTTTGTCGCCCGCGAAGAGCGGCGCGGCAGCGGTTATGACATCATCCTGCTCGATCCGCCCGCCTATGGCCGCGGCCCGAATGGCGAGGTCTGGCAGCTCTTCGACAATCTGCCCGATATGGTCGATCTGTGCCGGTCGATCCTGACGCCCAATCCGCTCGGTGTGGTGCTGACCGCCTATTCCATCCGCGCATCGTTCTTTGCCATTCACGAGCTGATGCGCGATGCCTTTACCGGTCTTGGCGGCGAAGTGCAGTCCGGCGAACTGATCCTGCGCGAACGGTCTTCCGGGCGCGCCCTTTCCACGTCCCTGTTCAGCCGCTGGGGTGCCAAATGACCAGACATGACGACCGCCAGCACGGCAGCTCCATCGCGCGGCCCGGCAAGGTCAAGGAAGTCACCAGCCTGACCAACCCGATCGTCAAGGATCTGCGATCCCTGGCGCTGAAGAAGTTCCGCGACCAGCAAGGTGTGTTTCTGGCCGAAGGCCTGAAACTCGTCATCGACGCGCTCGATCTCGGCTGGGTCATCAAGACGCTTGTCTATTCCAAGGCCGGCAAGGGCAATTCCCTTGTCGAGCAGGTGGCAGCCCGCACGATTGCCAAGGGCGGTGACGTGCTCGAGGTCAACGAGAAGGTGATTTCCGCCATCACCCGGCGCGACAATCCGCAAATGGTCGTCGGTGTGTTCGAGCAGCAGCTGCAGCCCCTGTCGGCCACCCGACCGCAGGGCAACGATGTTTACGTCGCGCTCGACCGGGTGCGCGATCCGGGCAATCTCGGCACGATCATCCGGACAGCCGATGCGGCAGGCGCCAAGGGTATCATCCTGATCGGCGACACCACGGACCCGTTTTCGCTCGAAACCGTGCGCGCCACCATGGGTTCGGTCTTTGCCGTCCCGCTGATACGCACGAACGAAACGGAATTCCTTTCCTGGCGAAAGGGATTTTCGGGACTCATCGTCGGCACGCACCTCAAGGGCGCTGTCGACTACCGGACGATTCCCTACAAGGGCAAGCCGGTCATTCTGCTGATGGGCAATGAGCAGCAGGGCCTCCCCGACACGCTGGCCTCAACCTGTGACAAGCTGGCCCGCATTCCCCAGGAAGGCCGGGCGGATTCGCTCAATCTCGCCATTGCCACCGGCGTCATGCTGTTCGAGATCCGCCGCGAGGCGTTGACACTCGATGGCGGCAAACAGGATAAATAACCTCCATGAAAAGCAAATCCTTCTTCGGCCTGCTGGCGATTGTGGTGCTTGCCGTGGCGAGCGACCAGATCATCAAATATCTCGTCGAGACCGGCATGGATTACCAGCAGCAGATCGATCTGCTGCCATTTCTGGCGCTTTTTCGTGTTCACAATAATGGCATTGCATTTTCGATGCTCAGCGGCATGCACGACCTCGCCCTGATCGGCTTGACCGTCGTCGTCATCGCCTTTGTCAGCTATCTCTGGTGGAGCACCGTACCGGCACGCTGGATCTCGCGCATCGGCTTTGCGCTGATCATCGGCGGTGCCATCGGCAATCTGATCGACCGCAGCCTGCTTGGCTATGTCGTTGATTATATTCTTTTCCATCTGCCGTCATGGTCATTTGCCGTCTTCAATCTGGCCGATGCCTACATTTCCGTCGGCGCCGCACTGGTCGTGCTTGAAGAAATTTTTGTCTGGCTGCGCGAGCGCAAGACGCCAAAGGGGCAAGCTGGGGGAAACTGAGGAAAACCCAGCATCTGCGGTGTCCCCCGCGTCATGCGCCCGTCATCCAATTGTTGTATTCAAGCACCTAGTGATTGCCGATCAACCATGATGAGAGCGAATCGTTATGAGCTTCGCCTTGCTTGAACCTGCGTCTATCTTTAAAGATCAGCACACGATGTCGCAGGTTGATTCAACACCCTCGCCGTTTACGGCGCCACACCTTGTCGCGGTGCTTGGACGCATTGGGACGATGGAAGTTTGCCTTGCGCAAACCGAAGCCGAAATCGTCTCTGCCCAGCAGCTGCGCTTCAAGGTATTTTTCGATGAACTCGGCGCCAAGGGCTCGGCTTCCCTGGAGCAACGCGACGCAGACCGTTTCGATCCCGTATGCGATCACCTCCTGGTTTATGACACCTCGATCATTGGCCCCAAGCACAAGCAGATCGTCGGCACCTACCGGCTGATGCGCTCGGAAGTTGCCCACAAAACAGGCGGTTTTTACTCGGCTAGCGAATATACGATCGACAGTCTGGTAGCTGCCAAGCCGCAGATGCATTTCCTTGAGCTCGGCCGGTCCTGTGTTTTGCCGGAATACCGCTCGAAGCGCACGGTCGAACTGCTGTGGCAGGGCATCTGGAGCTATTGCCGCTATCACTCCATCGACGTGATGTTCGGCTGCGCATCCTTCCAGGGAACGGTGCCGGCGGCGCATGCCCTGCCGCTGTCGTTCCTGCATCACAATTGCCGCGCAACGCCGGACTGGGATGTCCAGGCCCTGCCATCGCTGTATCAGCCGATGGACCTCGTTCCCAGCGAAGCGGTCAATCCGAAGGTTGCCCTGTTCGCCATGCCGCCATTGATCAAGGGCTATCTGCGCCTTGGTGCCATGATCGGTGACGGTGCGGTGGTGGATCATGATTTCGGCACGACCGACGTGCTGATCATTCTGCCGGTCAGCCGCATTTCCACCCGCTACGTCAGCCATTACATCTCGAACGCCAAGCGTTTCGACTGAAATTCCACTTTCGCCTCATGCAGGACGAACATCATCTGTGGAGAAAACCGCCGATGATGCGCCTGCACGGTGTGTAAAGTTCCCGATAGCGCATAGATTGGTCTTCTGATCGGAATCGGTCAAAATCAGGAGAACGTCTTGGCCGACATGCCATTCACTGCGGAAACACCATCCTATGAGGTTGACAGCTCGGCGCGCCCAACGCCGATGATGGAGCAGTATATCGAGATCAAGGCGACCAATCCGGACAGCCTGCTGTTTTACCGGATGGGCGACTTCTACGAGCTGTTCTTCGACGATGCGATAGCCGCGTCCCGCGCGCTCGGGATCACGCTGACCAAGCGCGGCAAGCATCTGGGCGAGGATATCCCGATGTGCGGCGTACCGGTGCACGCGGCGGACGACTATCTGCAGAAGCTGATCATGCGCGGCTTCCGGGTTGCGGTGTGCGAACAGGTGGAAGACCCGGCTGAAGCGCGCAAGCGCGGCTCGAAATCCGTGGTGAAGCGCGATGTCGTGCGGCTGGTCACCCCCGGCACGCTCACCGAGGAAAAGCTGCTCGATCCCTCCGAAGCCAACTATCTCATGACGCTGGGACGGGTGAAAGGCGCGGCGCAGGGCCAGTTTGCCTTCGCCTGGATCGATATTTCCACCGGCACGTTCCGGGTCAGCGAAACCGATCCGTCGCGGCTGCTTGCCGATATTCTGCGCGTCGATCCGCGCGAACTGATCGTTGCCGATCCGGTGTTTCACGATCCGGACCTGCGCCCGACATTCGATGTCATCGGGCGCTCGGTCAGCCCGCAGCCGCCAAGCCTTTTCGACAGCGCCACGGCGGAAAACCGCATACAGCGCTATTTCGACGTGGCCACGCTCGACGGCTTCGGCCATTTTTCGCGCGCCGAACTGTCAGCCATATCGGGCGCCATTGCCTATGTGGAAAAGACGCAGATTTCGGAACGCCCGCCGCTGATGCGGCCAGAGCGGGAATCGGAAGGCTCCACGCTTTTCATCGACCCGGCCACCCGCGCCAATCTGGAAATGCTGCGCACCTTGTCGGGCAATCGCGATGGCAGCCTGCTCAAATCCATTGACCGCACGGTTACCGGCGGCGGCGCCCGGCTGTTGGCCGAGCGGCTGACCTCGCCGCTGACAAATCCCGCCGCCATTGCGGCGCGGCTCGATTCCGTCTCCTGCTTTCTCACCGGACAATCCCTCGCCGATCTGACCCGCGAAGCATTGAAGGGCGTGCCGGACATGCCCCGCGCCCTGTCGCGCCTTGCCGTCGGGCGCGGTGGCCCGCGCGATCTCGGCGCACTCGCGCGCGGACTCGAGGCTGCCGCCCAAATCGCTTCTTTCCTGGGCAGGGAAGTGCTTCCCGCCGAACTCTCCGCCGTTCGGGATTGCCTTGGCAGCCTGCCCCACGACTATGCCGCTCACCTTGACCGGGCGCTGGATGACGAACTGCCTCTGCTCAAACGCGACGGCGGCTTCGTGCGGCCAGGATACAATGCGGAACTCGATGAGATGCGCGCCTTGCGCGACCACTCCCGCCGTATCATTGCCGGTCTCCAGGCCGATTACATGGATCTGACCGGCATCCGCTCGCTCAAGATCAAGCATAACAATGTGCTCGGCTATTTCATCGAGGTCACGGCGAACAATACGTCCGTGATGACCGACACGGATGAGGCCAAGGGCAAATTCATCCATCGTCAGACCATTGCCAATGCGATGCGGTTCACGACAACGGAGCTCGCCGAACTCGAAACCAAAATCGCCAATGCCGCCGAACGGGCGCTGTCGATTGAACTGGGCATTTTCGACGCGCTGACCGGGGAAACGGTTGCCAATGCCGACGCAATCCGCGCCGGCGCTGCAGCGCTGGCAACCCTCGACGTCTCGGCATCGCTCGCTGCCCTTGCCGAAGAGCAGGGCTATTGCCGTCCGCTGGTCGATGACACCCTCGCCTTCGAGATCGTGGCCGGGCGTCACCCCGTCGTGGAACAGTCGCTGCGCCGGCAGGCGGCCAATCCATTCGTTGCCAATGACTGCAATCTCTCGCCCGAGGGTGCGGCCAAAGGCGCGATCTGGCTTCTGACCGGACCGAACATGGGCGGTAAATCGACATTCCTGCGCCAGAACGCATTGATTGCCATTCTTGCGCAGATGGGATCGTTCGTCCCGGCCGGTTCAGCGCATATCGGCATTGTCGACCGGCTGTTCTCGCGCGTCGGCGCATCGGACGATCTGGCGCGCGGCCGGTCGACCTTCATGGTGGAGATGGTGGAAACAGCCGCCATCCTCAATCAGGCCAGCGACCATTCCCTGGTCATTCTCGATGAGATCGGCCGCGGCACCGCGACCTTCGACGGCCTGTCGATCGCCTGGGCAGCGGTGGAATATCTGCATGAGAAGAACCAGTGCCGGGCAATTTTCGCCACGCATTTCCACGAAATGACCGCGCTGTCGGAAAAGCTGACGCGCCTGAGCAATGTCACCATGCGGGTCAAGGAATGGGACGGCGACGTCGTCTTCCTGCATGAGGTGGCCAAGGGCGCCGCAGACCGCTCCTATGGCGTGCAGGTGGCGCGGCTCGCCGGATTGCCGGAAGCCGTGGTCAACCGCGCCCGCGACGTTCTGCACCAGCTGGAAGCCGGTGAAACCTCGGGTAAGGCTGACAAGCTGATCGATGATCTGCCGCTATTCTCCGTTGAGGTGAAGCGCGAGGTGAAAGCCCCCGTAAAAGGCAAGGACAGCGCATTGCTGGCGGCCCTTTCGACGGTCAATCCCGATGAAATGACGCCGCGCGAGGCACTTGACGCGCTCTACCGGTTGAAAGGCCTTGCCACAAACCCGACATCGTGAAGACTTAGGGGCACGTCTGTCCCTAGTGGAACGAATTTGACATTCGCACCCGTTTGACATCACGCGAGATAGGCGAATGTCAAATTCAAAGTTCCACTAGGACCATCTACTTGCTAGTGGTCCTTTGATTCTGACATTTGCCTGGATGGCCTGTATCAATGGGTTGCAAATGTCAGAATCGGACCACTAGCGGGTACAGTGTCTTCAAAGGTAAGCATTTCGTTTATGGCAAATACGCGCTATAGCGTGCGGCCATCATTCATAAAGTCGTGTTCATGAGCGCAGACCTGAAACTGGAACAGATCGTCAGTCCGGCCAAACTTCATCGTCAGTTTGAAGATCTGGTCAAGGCGGCAAAAAAACAAGGCGCCGCTTCCGTCAATCGCAATGACGTGCTGCAGCTCCTGAAAGAGACACTCGTTTCGGGTCGCAAGACTGCCGAGGAGATGTTGAAAAAAGACGGCGGCGGCACACGCTGCTCCGTGCGCCTGTCCTATCTGATGGACCAGATCATTTCGGCGCTCTACGATTTTGCGATCACCCATGTCTATCATTCGGTCAATCCATCCACGGCAGAACGGATGACGGTGGTGGCGGTTGGCGGCTACGGCCGCGGCGGGCTGGCGCCCGGTTCCGATATCGACCTTCTGTTCCTGCTGCCCTACAAGCAGACCCCGTGGGGCGAGCAGGTGGTCGAGTATATCCTCTACATGCTCTGGGACATGGGCCTGAAGGTCGGCCACGCCACGCGCAATGTCGACGAATCCATCCGCCAGTCGCTCGCCGACATGACCATCCGCACCAGTATTCTCGAAGCCCGCTACGTCTGCGGCAATGACGAGCTTTTTACCACATTGGTGCGCCGCTTCGATACGGAAGTCGTCAAGGGGACAGGACCGGCCTTCATCGAGGCGAAGCTGACCGAGCGCAACGAACGGCACCGCAAGGCCGGTGCGACCCGCTATCTCGTCGAACCGAACGTCAAGGAAGGCAAAGGCGGCCAGCGCGATCTGCACACGCTGTTCTGGATCGCCAAATATTACTACCACGTCAAGACCAGTGACGAACTGGTCAAGCTCGGGGTGTTGTCGCGCGCCGAGCACAATATTTTCCGCAAGGCCGAAGACCTTTTATGGGCGGTGCGCTGCCACATGCATTTCTATACCGGCAAGGCGGAGGAACGGCTGTCCTTCGACATCCAGAGCGAGATTGCCCAGCGGCTCGGCTATACGGCACATCCCGGCCAGCGCGATGTCGAGCGCTTCATGAAGCACTACTTCCTCGTCGCCAAGGAAGTGGGCGACCTGACGCGCATCATCTGCGCCGCGCTGGAAGAAGAGCAGGCAAAACATGTTCCCGGTTTCAACCGGATTTTCCTCACCTTCTCGCGCCGCAAGCGCAAACTGCCGGGAACGTCGGATTTCGTCGTCGACAACCACCGTATCACCATCGCCAATGACGGCGTTTTCCAGAAGGATCCGGTCAACCTCATCCGCCTGTTCCACCTGGCCGATCTGCATGGGCTCGAACTCCACCCCGATGCGATGCAGCTGGTGACCCGTTCCCTGTCGCTGATCAAGGCGGATTTGCGCGAAAATCCCGAGGCCAACCGCCTGTTTCTTGAAATCCTGACTTCCGAGCGTAATCCCGAACTCATTCTGCGGCGCATGAATGAATCCGGCGTGCTGGGCAGGTTCATCCCGGATTTCGGCAAGGTCGTCGCGATGATGCAGTTCAACATGTATCATCACTACACGGTCGATGAGCATCTCTTGCGCTGCATCGCCGTATTGTCCGAGATCGATCACGGCGACCTCAGCAATGAGCATCCGCTGGCCAACCAGATCATGCCAGCCCTGAAAAAGGACCGCAAACTCCTCTATGTCGCCCTTTTGCTGCATGATATCGCCAAAGGCCGGCCGGAAGACCACTCTCTTGCTGGTGCGCGCATCGCCAAGCGCGTCTGCCCGCGTCTGGGCTTGTCCAAGTCCGATACGGAAACCGTGTCGTGGCTGGTCGAGCAGCACCTGACCATGAGCATGGTCGCCCAGTCGCGCGATCTCAATGACCGCAAGACCATCGAGGACTTTGCCGAGATCGTCCAGACGCTCGACCGGATGAAACTGCTTCTGATCCTCACCGTCTGCGATATCAAGGCGGTCGGGCCGGGCGTGTGGAACGGCTGGAAGGGCCAGCTGCTGCGCACCCTGTTCTACGAAACCGAACTGATGCTGACCGGCGGTTTCTCGGAAGTGTCGCGCAAGGAACGCACCGACCACGCCCGCGCGCAGCTCGAACATGCCCTGTCATCCTGGCCGCAGCTCGAGCGCCAGTCCTATCTTGCCCTGCACTATCAGAACTACCTGCTGACGGTCAGCCTCGACGACCAGATCCGCCATGCCAATTTCGTGCGCGAATCCGACAGTTCGGAAAAGACCCTGGCGACCATGGTCAAAACCCATGATTTCGAAGGTGTCACCGAAATCACGGTGCTTTCGCCCGATCATCCCCGCCTTCTGTCGATCATCGCCGGCGCCTGCGCTGCCGCTGGCGCCAACATTGTTGACGCGCAGATCTTCACCACGAGCGACGGCCGTGCGCTCGATACAATCCTGATCAGCCGCGAATTCCCGACCGATGACGACGAGCGCCGCCGCGCCATGCGGGTGGGGCGCCTGATCGAGGATGTACTGTCCGGCAAGTCCTACCTGCCGGAGATGCTGGCATCGCGCACCAAGCCGAAACGCGCGGTCAAGGCGTTCCGCATCACGCCGCGCGTCGAAATCAACAACACGCTGTCGAACAAGTTCACCGTTATCGAGGTCGAGGGACTGGACCGTCCGGGTCTGCTCTCGGAGATCACCGGCGTCATTTCCGATCTGTCCCTCGACATCGCCTCGGCGCATGTGACGACGTTCGGCGAAAAGGTCATCGACGTGTTCTACGTCACCGATCTTGTCGGCCACCAGGTCACCAACGGGGCGCGGCAGAACCGCATCCGCAAGAAGCTGCTCGCCCTGTTCGGCGAAGGCGATATCACCACGGCCCAGCCGCAGCGGCACAACATCCTGATGTCGGCAGAATAGGTTCAGCACCCATGTTTATTCGGAATCTGGAACAGATATGAGTCTGGTCAAAAAATTCGCGACGGTGGCCTCCGGTACCCTGATGAGCCGTGTCTTCGGGCTGACGCGAGAAATGCTGATGGCAGCGGCGCTTGGCACCGGCCCCGTCGCCGATGCCTTCAATGCCGCCTTCCGTTTCCCCAACACCTTCCGCCGCCTGTTTGCCGAAGGCGCGTTCAACGCGGCCTTCGTCCCGCTGTTTGCCAAGGAGATCGAGGCGAACGGCATGGATGGGGCAAAGCGCTTCTCCGAGGAGGTGTTCGGCGTCCTGTTCACCGTCCTGATGGCGCTGACCATTCTGATGGAACTGTCGATGCCGCTGATTGTGCGCACGGTGATCGCGCCGGGCTTCCTCGACGACCCGGTGAAGTTCGGCAATACGGTGTCGATGGCGATCATCATGTTTCCCTATCTGGCCTGCATGTCGCTGGCGGCGATGATGAGTGGCATGCTGAACTCGCTGCACCGCTATTTTGCTGCTGCCGTCGCTCCGGTTTTCCTCAACGTGATCCTGATCGGCGTGCTCGCCTATGCCTGGTACAAGGGACATGACGGCATCACGATCGGTTACGGCCTCTCCTGGGGCGTCATGGCGGCGGGACTGGTGCAACTGGCCATCGTCTGGTTTGCCGTGCGCAATGCCGGCATTTCCATCGGCTTCCGGCTGCCGCACTTCACGCCGAATGTGCGGCGCCTGCTGGTGCTGGCCCTGCCCGCGGCCATCACCGGCGGCATCACCCAGATAAACCTTCTGGTGAACACGAACATCGCTTCCGGCAAGGAGGGCGCGGTGACGTCGCTCGCCAATGCCGACCGGGTCTATCAGCTGCCCCTCGGCGTGGTGGGTATTGCCGTTGCAACCGTGCTGCTGCCCGAGCTTGCCCGTGCATTGCGCTCCGGTAACCACAGGGAAGCCGGCAGCCTGCAGAACCGGTCGGTCGAGTTCATCCTGTTTCTGACGCTGCCGGCTGCAGCGGCGCTGCTGGTCATGTCCGAGCCGATCATCCGCCTCCTGCTCGAGCGCGGTGAATTCACCGCCGAATCGACGCGGCGCGTGTCCAATATTCTCGCGGTCTACGGCCTTGGCCTGCCCGCCTTCGTGCTGATCAAGGCTTTCATTCCCGGCTTCTTCGCCCGCGAAGACACCAAGACACCGATGATCTTTGCAGCGGTTTCCGTTGTTATCAATGTCAGCATGGCGCTGACGCTGTTTCCGCTGATGGCCGAAACCGGCATTGCCACGGCCGAAGTGACGGCCGGTTGGGTCAATGCCATTCTCCTCTTCGCAACGCTGGTGTGGCGTGGACATTGGGGCCGCGATATCCCGCTGCTCACCCGCATTCCGCGCCTGATCTTTTCCGCCGCAGCCATGGCTGTTGCCCTGTATTACGCCATCCATTGGGCTGCGCCCTATCTTGCCTCCCACACGCCGGTGCATATCCAGGCCCCCGTGGTCTTCGGCCTGATCATGCTGTCGATGGTTGTCTATTTCGTCCTGGCCTTCGCAACCGGCGGCGCCAGTTTCGGCATGATCCGCCGCAATGTGAAACGCGGCGCCAAAGCACCGGTTTTGCCGCCGGAGGGCCCTGCGGCATGAGCGTCTCCTGAAGCTCAAATAGCCTTCGCCATCCCGATAGGGCTTGAATAGAGCGCCCTGCTCTGCCAAAACCTCCTCTCCATTGCCACCGGGCCGGAACGGCCCGGTCCCCGAACGATCAAGGACTGTTCATGAGCACGTTTGAGCCGCTCGTCTTTTCCGGTGTCCAGCCAACCGGTAATCTGCATCTCGGCAACTATCTGGGAGCGGTGCGGCGTTGGGTTGCCTTGCAGGAAAACAACAATTGCATCTACTGCGTGGTCGACCAGCACGCCATCACACAGGCGGTTTCCGTCTGGGGCGGTCCGGCCGAGCTGCAGCGCAACACGCGCGAAGTAACCGCCGCGTTCCTCGCCGCCGGCATTGATGCCGAGAAGCATATTGTCTTCAACCAGAGCCGTGTGCGCCAGCATGCCGAGCTTGCCTGGGTGTTCAATTGCATCGCGCGCATGGGCTGGCTGAACCGCATGACCCAGTTCAAGGACAAGGCAGGCAAGGACCGCGAGAACGCCTCGGTCGGCCTCTTCGCCTACCCCAACCTGATGGCGGCCGATATCCTTGTCTACCGCGCCACCCATGTGCCGGTCGGCGAAGACCAGAAGCAGCATCTGGAGCTGACACGCGACATCGCCCAGAAATTCAACACGGACTTCTCCGATCGCATTGCGGAACTCGGCCTCGGCATCGAGACCCAGTCCGGCGATGAAACGATCCAGAGCTTTTTCCCGCTGACCGAACCGGTCATCGGCGGTCCGGCGGCGCGGGTGATGAGCCTGCGCGACGGCACGAAGAAGATGTCGAAATCCGATCCATCCGACCTGTCACGCATCAACCTGACCGATGACGAGGACACGATTTCGAAGAAGATCCGCAAGGCAAAGACGGATTCCGAGCCCTTGCCATCGGATATCGAGGGCCTGAACGATCGCCCGGAAGCCGACAATCTTGTCGGCATCTATGCCGCCCTGACCGATACGGACAAGGCGGGCGTCATCCGCGATTTCGGCGGCCAGCAGTTCTCGGTGTTCAAGCCGGCGCTGGCCGATCTGGCCGTGGCAAAGCTGGCGCCGATTGCCAGCGAGATGCGCCGTCTTTCCGCCGATACCGCCTATATCGATTCCGTGCTGAAAAATGGCGGCGAGCGTGCAGCTATATTGGCGGAGAAGACGATGCGCAATGTGCGTGATATTGTCGGATTCCTTCAGGATTAGGCTCAACAGTCAGGGCAGGTTGAACAGATGGTATCAAGACGTCTCAGCCGTGAAGCAGGGCACCGCCGCAAGTTCCTGGCGGTGATCGACGAAACGCCGGAATGCGAGCGGGCGGTTGCCTATGCCTCGCGCCGCGCCAAGACCACGAACGGCGTGCTGGTCCTGCTGTTTGTCATCGACTCCGCCGACTTCCAGCAGTTTCTGGGGGTCGAGCAGATCATGCGGGCGGAAGCCGAGGAACGGGCGCATTCGACGCTGAGCAAGTTTGCCGCTTCGGTGCGGGAAACCATCAATATCGAATCCGAGCTTGTGGTGCGCGAAGGCATTACCGCCGAACAGATCCAGAAGCTCATCGAGGAAGACCAGGATATCGCCATTCTGGTTCTGGCGGCCGGTTCCGGCAAGGATGGGCCCGGCCCGCTGGTTCAGACCCTGGCCGGGCGCGAATCCTTCTCGATTCCCGTCACCGTCGTGCCCTATAATCTCTCAAACGAGGATATTGACGCAATCACATGATTGCATCTTGAAACCGTGATACACTCTTGCCTTGAAGAGACTGGCCGAAAGGCCTATATGCCTTTGAACCGTTCTAAACTAGACACGCGAGATATCCGCCATGTTCATCCAGACCGAAGCAACGCCCAACCCGGCGACCTTGAAATTCCTGCCTGGCAAGGTTGTGCTTGAGGAAGGCACGGCAGATTTCCGCGATGCGGCAACCGCTTCGGAAGCCTCGCTGCTCGCCGCCAAGATTTTTGCCGTTCCCGGCGTGACGGGCGTGTTCTTCGGCTATGATTTCGTCACCGTCACCAAGGCCGAAGGCCCGGAATGGCAGCATCTGAAGCCGGCCATCCTCGGCGCGATCATGGAACACTTCATGTCCGGCGCGCCTGTCATGGCGAGCGCGACATCGGTCGCCGCCACAGCCCAGCTGGAAGGCGACGGCGAGTTTTTCGACACGGCCGACACCGAGATCGTCGACACGATCAAGGAACTGCTGGAGACCCGCGTGCGCCCTGCCGTTGCGCAGGATGGCGGCGATATCACTTTCCGCGGTTTTGAGAACGGCACGGTTTACCTGCACATGAAGGGCGCCTGCTCCGGCTGCCCGTCGTCTACAGCAACGTTAAAGCATGGCATCCAGAACCTCCTGAAGCATTTCGTGCCGGAAGTTCAGCAGGTCGAAGCGATCTAAGGCGCTTCCAGATATTGATAATGAAAAGGCCGCTTGATGCGGCCTTTTCATTGTTCACCAATAGCGGTTGCAATTGTCAGTTCACGGCGCCGGGTCCGGGTATGGCACCGGGCGGGCATTTGCCGAGAATGATCATCCCGAGCACTTCATCTTCGGTGACATCCCCCACCTTGGCGGTGCCGACCACCTGGCCGTTTTTCATGACAGCCACCCGGTCCGCGAGATGAAAGACATCGTGGATGTCGTGGCTGATCAGGAAGATGCCGATGCCTTCGCTCTTCAGTTGCTTGATCAGTTCGCCCACCTGCGCGGTTTCCTGCGGGCCCAGCGCCGCCGTCGGCTCGTCCATGATCAGGATGCGGGCATTGAACAGGATCGCCCGGGCAATGGCGACGGACTGCCGCTGCCCGCCGGACAGGGCCTTGACCGGATCCTTGAAGCGCTGGAAGCGCGGATTGAGCCGCCCCATCACCTCGCGCGCGCTGTGCTCCATGGCCACGTCATCGAGCGTGCCCCACGGCGTCATCAGTTCACGCCCGAGATAGAGATTGGCCGCCGTGTCGACATTGTCGGCCAGGGCCAGCGTCTGATAGATCGTCTCGATGCCGTAGGCCTTGGCATCGCGCGGATTGCCGATCGAGGCTTCCTCGCCATTGACCTTGATCGTGCCGCTGTCGCGTTTGTAGGCACCGGACAGGATCTTGATCAGCGTCGATTTGCCGGCGCCGTTGTGGCCGAGCAGGGCCACCACTTCGCCCGGATAGAGATTGACGGACGCACCGTCGACCGCGCGGATACCGCCGAATGCGATCGAGATATTGTCCATGTCGATGAGAGGTGTCTGTGCAGTGCTCATGATCTTTCCTCCCTCACGCGGTACGGCGGCGATAGATGGTGTCGAGCCAGACGGCGATCACCAGAACGATACCGACAACAATGTTCTGCAGCGGCGTATCGAGGCCGAGAAGCACCATGCCCGAGCTCAGCGACTGCATGAGCAGCGCGCCGATCATCGCACCGGCGATGGTGCCGACGCCGCCGGCCAGCGACGTTCCGCCAATCACGGCGGCGGCAATGGTCAGAAGCTCGTCCAGCGTGCCCTGGGCATTGGTTGCCGCGTTGAGGCGCGCGGTCGAGATCGCACCGGCGATGGCGCAGAGAATGCCCATGATGATGAAGATCTTCATGGTGACCCAGCGCGTGTTGATACCGGCCAGATCGGCAGCTTCGGGATTGCCGCCCATGGCGAAGACATAGCGGCCGAAGCGCGTGCGCGTGGTCACGAATGTCATGATGATCCCGGTTGCCACGGCAATCAGCACCGGTATGGCAATGCCATGCGAGATGAACAGGCCGCCGTCGGGAATGGTAATGTTGTTGGCATCGGCATATTTGCGCACGATGCCGATGGGCCAGTAATAGGCATTGGCAATCGAGACGGCTCCGAGCACCAGACCGCAACTGATGGCAGCCATGAACACTTCGGCCCAGACGGGACGGCGCGGAAAATTGAAACGCTGGCGCTGCCGGCGGCTGTTGGCCACCATGATCACGATGGCGACGCAGGCGGCGATGCCGAGAATCCAGCTCCACATGGAGCCGATGGAACCTTCCGGGCCACCGCCCATCAGGCGGAAGGTCGAGTCCATCGGTGCGACCGTACGGCCCGACGTGACCCACCAGGCGGCGCCGCGCCAGACGAGCAGGCCGCCGAGCGTCACGATGAAGGCAGGAACCCCGAGGAAGGCGATGATGAAGCCCTGAAAGCCGCCGATGACGGCACCGGCGACAATGCCAATGCCAAGCGTGATGATCCAGGTGGCGGGATGTTCGAAGCCGATGAGTTTCGGCAGCATTTCCGTCTGCATGACGCCCATGATCATGCCGATGAAACCCAGCAGCGAACCGACCGACAGGTCGATATTGCGCGTCACGATGATCAGCACCATGCCGGTCGCCATCACGGCAACGGATGACGTCTGCACGGAAAGATTCCACAGGTTGCGCGGTGTAAGGAACTGGCCGCCGGAGAGAACCTGGAAAGCGATCCAGATGACAACCAGCGCACCGATCATACCCAGAAGCCGGGTATCAAGTTCGGTGGCTTTGAAGAAGCGGGCGGTAAGGCCAAGTTCGGAGGCGCGGGCCCGGTCAATACTGACTGCCGGATCACTCATTTGTCTCTCCCCAGTTTCAGGTTCTTTTTAAAACGCCGCCGATCCAGTGGACCAGCGGCGCTCAATATTAGCAGATTATTCAGGACTTACTTGCAGGCTGCGACCGAACCGGCCTTGACGCCCTGGCAGACAACATCCTTCTTCACCCAACCCGCGTCGATAATGACGTTGAGGTTGTCCTTGGTGATCGGAACGGGCGTCAGGAACACGGCATTGACTTCAACCTTGTTCGCACCGCCGGCAAACTTCTGCACATGCGGAATGTCGCCCATCTTCTTGCCGTCGGCGAGTGCCGCAGCGATACCGGCTGCTTCCTTGCCCAGTTCACGCGAGTCTTTCCAGACCGAAACGGTCTGGGTACCGAGCGCAATGCGGTTCAGGGCGGCGAAATCCGCATCCTGACCGGATACGGGCACCGTACCGGCAAGCCCCTGGGCCTGCAGGGCAGCGATGGCGCCGCCGGCAGTGCCGTCATTGGCCGCAACGACAGCATCGATCTTGTTGTCGTTCTTGGTCAGGAACTGTTCCATGTTCTTCTGGGCATTGGCCGGCAGCCAGCCGTCCGTATAGGCTTCGCCGACATTCTTGATCTTGCCGGACGCGATGGCGTCCTTCAAAACTTCCTGCGCGCCGGAGAAGAGGAAATCAGCGTTCGGATCGGCCGAACTGCCCTTGATGAAGGCGTAATTGCCTTCCGGCTTCACAGCCAGGACACCGCGCGCCTGCATGCGGCCGACTTCCTTGTTGTCGAAGGTGATGTAGAACGCATCCTTGTTTTCGATCAGGCGATCATAGCCGACGACGGGAATACCTTCAGCGACCGCCTTTTCAACAGCTGGTCCGATTGCGCTCGAATCCTGCGCAAGGATGATCAGGGCATTGGCGCCCTGGGCGATCAGGCTTTCAACGTCGGTGAGCTGCTTGGAAGCGGAAGACTGGGCATCGGCCGAAATATACTTGTCGCCATTGGCTTCAAGCGCTTTCTTGATGGCAGCTTCATCTGTCTTCCAGCGCTCTTCCTGAAAGTTGGACCAGGACACGCCAATGATCTTGTCTTTCGCCAGCGCAGGGCCGGCCAAAGAAACGGCAAGAGCAACACCCGCCAGAGCGGTTGCGTATTTTTTCATGATAATCCTCCCAGTGCACATGGCACGTTGATCCCGTCGGATGTCAGGCCTTTCACCTCCGGCCAGTCACCCAAACCTCTTTATTTCGAGGCTCGAAAAAAATAGTGACTTAATTTCATTTCCATGTCAACATAGAATCTGATCTGCTAAGTTATTGCGTTGCAACAATATTTTTGCATCGCATCAAAAAAAGATTTCGGGAGGAGATCGTTCGTTGGTAGATGAGATAGCCCGGCCGGACGATGTCCGGCGTCAGAATCGCAGGCTCGTCCTGGCCGCATTGCGCGGCCATGATCTCCTCTCGCGCACCGATATCGTGGCCCAGACCGGCCTCAGCGCATCGACGGTTTCAGCCATCACCACGGCCCTCATCGCCGAAGGCATTGTCAACGAAAGCCGCGACGGCGATGTCACGGCCAATCGCCGCGGCCGCCCGCAGGTGGCCCTGACGCTCAACCCGGAAATCGCGACGATCGCCACGGTTGAACTGGCGCTCAACCTCGCCCACACCGTGCTGTTCGACTACAAGGGACAGGTGATCGCGCAGGAAATCCGCCGTATCCCGACGCTCGATGCGAGCGCCGGCGACCTGACCCGGGCGATCTGCGAAATGCTTGACGGCCTGCTCGCTGCCATGCCGGGCAGCGCGGGCAGGCTCATGCATATCTCCATGGGCGTGCAGGGTGTCACCGATGCCGCCAGCGCGACCATGCTCTGGTCGCCGATCACGCCCGACATCAATGTGGCTTTCGGCGAAATCCTTTCCGCGCGCTACGGCGTCAGCGTTGCGGTTGCCAATGATTGCAGCATGATTGCCGAGGCGCTGCGCTGGACCGATCCGGAACATTACGCCGAAGACTTTGCCGCCATCCTCCTGTCGCACGGCATCGGCATGGGCCTTTATCTCAAGGGCAAGCCGTTTCTCGGCGTCCAGTCTTCGGGTGCCGAATTCGGCCATATGCTGCATGTCCCCAACGGCGCGCTGTGCCGCTGCGGCCGCCACGGCTGCATCGAGGCCTATGCCAGTGATTATGCCATCCTGCGCCGGACAGCGGGCGAGGACGAACAGGCCCAGCCGGCCCAGGATGTCGATGCCGCTTCCTTCAATGCCGTGGCCGATCGTGCCCGCAGCCGCGACGGTGCGGAGCGGGCGGCATTCCGCAAGGCGGGACAAGCCATCGGCTCCGGCCTGCGCAGTCTTTTCTCGCTGATCGATCCCGTGCCCATCGCGCTTGTCGGGCCCGGCGCCGGTGTCTTCGACCTCATCGAGGCGGACCTGCGGGAAATCGTATCCGGCACGACCGGCTGGGGCGGCAAGCCTGACCTGACCATCCGCTGCTATCCCGACGAGCATCCGCTCATCCTGCAGGGCTGCATGATGACGTCCCTGCTGCATCTCGATACCCAGCTTTTCGCCCCCGGCGATCTGCGTGAAGCACCGCTGCGGCGGGCGATCTAGCCTCCACATTTCAAAGGATCCTCCATGTATCTCGGTCTCGATTTAGGCACATCCGGCGTCAAGGCGCTGTTGATTGACGACAAGCAATCCGTCATTGGCTCCGGCACAGGAACACTGGATGTTTCACGGCCGCATTCCGGTTGGTCCGAGCAGGACCCGGCGCACTGGATCAGCGCAACGGAAGATGCCATTGCCGCGCTGAAGGCCAGTCATCCCAAAGAATTGGCTGCTGTGAAAGGCATCGGCCTGTCCGGCCAGATGCACGGTGCAACGCTGCTTGACGGCAACGACAGCGTGCTCCGGCCCTGCATGCTGTGGAACGACACGCGCAGCCATGCGGAAGCAGCCGAACTCGACGGCAACCCGATCTTTCGCGCGCTCAGCGGCAACATTGTTTTTCCCGGCTTTACCGCACCGAAAGTGATGTGGGTGAAGAACAACGAGCCGGAGATTTTCGCAAAACTGCGGCGGGTGCTGCTGCCGAAGGATTATCTGCGGCTCTGGCTGACCGGCGAACACGTCTCCGAAATGTCCGATGCGGCGGGAACCTCCTGGCTCGATGTCGGCAAACGCGCCTGGTCGGACGAGCTGCTCGGTGCATCCGGACTCGACAGGAGCCACATGCCATCCCTCGTCGAGGGAACCGAGGTTTCCGGCACGCTGAAAGCCAGTCTGGCCACGCGTTGGGGCATGGGCAACGGGGTGGTTGTTGCCGGCGGCGCCGGGGACAATGCCGCTTCCGCCTGCGGCATGGGCACCGTGGCTGAAGGCCATGCCTTCGTCTCGCTCGGTACATCCGGCGTGCTGTTTGCCGCCAACAATGCCTATCTGCCCAACCCGGCCAGTGCCGTTCACACTTTCTGCCATGCCATCCCCGACACGTGGCACCAGATGGGCGTGATCCTCTCGGCCACCGATGCGCTCAACTGGTATGCCGGCATCACCGCGCGCAAGCCGGCGGAACTGACCGACGAATTGGGTGACAATTTACGAGCCCCTTCCGGCGTGACCTTCCTGCCCTATCTCTCCGGGGAACGCACCCCGCACAACGATTCCGCCATCCGTGGCTCATTCCAGGGGTTGGAACATGCCAGCGACCGGGCGAGCCTGACACAGGCAGTGCTTGAGGGCGTCGCCTTTGCCTTCCGCGATTGCCTGCATGCGCTTGCCAGTGCAGGCACCAGGCTTGACCGGGTGACCGCCGTCGGCGGCGGTTCGCGGTCCGCCTACTGGCTGAAAACCATTGCCACGGCGCTCGACATTCCCGTCGACGTGCCTGCCGACGGGGATTTCGGCGCAGCCTTCGGTGCCGCACGGCTTGGCCTCATCGCAGCGGAAAAGGCCGATCCGCGTGCCATCTGCACACAGCCCGCAACGGAAAAGACCATCGAGCCCGACAAGGGTCTCACCGCCGATTTCGACATCGCCTACCGGCGCTACCACAACCTCTATCCAGCATTAAAGGGAGTTCAATCATGAGCAGCGGATTTTTTGGTGACATCAAACCAGTCAAATATGAGGGGCCGGACAGCACCAATCCGCTTGCCTATCGTTTTTACAATCCCGAAGAGCTGATCAATGGCAAGCGCATGGAAGACCATCTGCGCTTTGCGGTCGCCTACTGGCATTCCTTCACCTGGCCGGGCGGCGATCCCTTCGGCGGCCAGACCTTCGAACGTCCGTGGTTCAATGACACGATGCAGGGTGCGAAGCTGAAAGCCGACGTGGCTTTCGAGATGTTCTCGCTGCTGGGCGCACCGTATTTCTGCTTCCACGACGCCGACGTCCGTCCGGAAGGCGAGACTCTCGCCGAAAGCAACAAGCGCCTCTACGAGATTGCAGATTATTTTGCGGGCAAGATGGAAAAGACCGGCACCAAGCTGCTCTGGGGCACCGCCAATCTTTTCTCCAACCGGCGCTACATGGCCGGTGCAGCCACCAATCCCGATCCCGATGTCTTCGCCTATGCGGCAGCAACGGTGAAAACCTGTATCGACGTCACGCAGAAGCTGAAGGGCGAAAACTACGTGCTCTGGGGCGGCCGCGAAGGCTACGAGACCCTGCTCAACACCGACATGAAGCGCGAACTCGACCAGATGGGCCGGTTCCTCAGCCTCGTCGTCGACTACAAGCACAAGATCGGCTTCAAGGGCGCGATCCTCATCGAGCCGAAGCCGCAGGAGCCGACCAAGCACCAGTACGACTACGATGCGGCGACAGTCTATGGCTTCCTCAAGCGCTTTGGTCTGGAGAACGAGGTCAAGGTCAATCTCGAACAGGGCCACGCCATTCTTGCCGGCCACTCCTTCGAACATGAACTGGCAACCGCTGCGGCGCTCGGCATCTTCGGCTCCATCGACATGAACCGCAATGATTACCAGTCGGGCTGGGATACGGATCAGTTCCCCAACAACGTGCCCGAGGTGGCGCTGGCCTATTATGAAATCCTCAAAGCCGGCGGTTTCACCACGGGCGGCACCAATTTCGACTCCAAACTGCGCCGCCAGTCGCTCGATCCGCAGGACCTGCTGATCGCGCATATCGGCGGCATGGATACCTGCGCCCGCGGCCTCAAGGCAGCGGCGAAAATGGTCGAGGACAAGGCCCTCACCGGGTTTGTCGAGGAGCGCTATGCGGGCTGGGCCAAGCCTGACGCACAGGCCATGCTGTCGGGCAAGCTGTCGCTTGAGGATATCGCCAAGCATGTCGAGGACAAGAAAATCCAGCCGCAGCCGCGCTCCGGCCGCCAGGAATATCTGGAGAACGTGGTCAACCGCTACGTTTGAGGGAGTGTTTTTACCCCCCTTCAAGCATCAGACGTGCTGGCCGCCATTGATGTGGATTTCCGATCCGGTCACATAGGACGATGCCTCGGAGCACAGGAAATAGATCGTCTCGGCAACCTCAGCGGTCTTGCCGAGACGGCGCAGCGGCAGCTGTTCCACCAGCTTATCGGTGCCCGGCGACAGGATCGCCGTATCGATCTCGCCCGGCGCGATCGCGTTGACGCGAATGCCGTGCGGGCCGAAATCCGAGGCCATTTCCCGCGTCAGGGATGCCAGCGCAGCCTTCGATGTCGCATAGGCCGTTCCGGCAAAGGGATGCACGCGGCTTCCGGCGATGGAGGTGACGTTGACAATCGAACCCTTGCCCGCTTCCAGCTCCTTGAACAGGCCGCGCGCCAGCATGATGGGTGCGAAGAAATTCACCTGAAACACGGTCGACCATGTGTGCATGGGGGTCTCGATCGAATCCAGCCGGTCACCGCCCGGATTCTTGGGCGAGATACCGGCATTGTTGATCAGGGCATGCAGCTTGCCGCCTTCGATCTCCAGCCTCTGGCGAATTTCCAGGACGGCATGATCCACATCGGCGGGATCGGCGAGATCCACCTTGATATGATCGTCGGGACCAGCAGGCCAGGGACAATCATCGGAAAAATCCTGCCGCGAGCAGGTGATGACGCGCCAGCCGGCGCGGGAAAACCGCTTGACCGTGGCGTGGCCGATGCCACGGCTTGCGCCAGTCAAGACGAGGACTTTGCGTGCTTCATCGCTGCTCATGGGAAAACTCCGTTTGCATGAGCCATAGAGCAAGCGCCGCCCAAAGGGAACTGTGCACGCCGGTATTTTGACGTGTGCCTGCGAACAAACATCGCGAAGTTCAGGAAAAACTCGACGTCTTCAAAAACTCGGCCAGGCGCTCGCTCTGCGGCTTGTGGAACATGTCGCGCGGGTTGCCTTCCTCGCCGATAAGCCCCTGGTTCATGAAGATCACCCGGTTGGAGACCTCGTAGGCAAAGCGCATCTCGTGGGTGACAAGCAGCATGCTCATGCCGTCCTGCGCCAGTGTCTTGATCACCTGCAGCACCTCGTTCACCAGTTCCGGATCGAGTGCCGAGGTGACTTCATCGAACAGCATCAACCGGGGATTCATGGCAATGGCGCGGGCGATGGCGACACGCTGCTGCTGGCCGCCGGACAATTGCCCGGGAAAATGATCAGCACGGGCGAGCAGGCCGACACGATCCAGCCATTTCAGCGCAATGGTGCGCGCCTCGTCCCTGTCCAGCTTCTTCACCTTGACCAGGCCAAGCATGACATTGTGCACGGCACTCATATGCGGGAACAGGTTGAACTGCTGGAAAGCCATGCCGGTCAGGGCGCGCTGGCGGGCGATTTCCTTCTCCTTCTTGCGCCGGCGCTGGCCGCCGACCATCTCATAGCCGATCTCCTGACCGTCTATGCTGATCGACCCGCCCTGGAATTCTTCCAGCATGTTGATGCAGCGCAGCATGGTGGTCTTGCCGGAGCCGCTCGACCCGATGATGCTGACGACATCGCCCTGCTTCATGCTGCAGTCGACGCCTTTGAGGACTTCCACCTCGCCATAGCTCTTGTGCAGGTTGCGGATTTCAAGAAGATTGTCTGGCATCCCGGAATCCCCTTAGGACGGAACCGCCATCTTGCGTTCGACGTAGCGGCCGAAACGTTCGATGGCATAGTTGATGACGAAATACAGGAAGCCGGCGAAGAAATAGAATTCGAGGCTCATGAAGGTTCTGGAAATCAGTTCCTGCGTGCGCAGCAGCAATTCGGCCACGCCGATAATCGACAAGAGGGTCGATGCCTTGACCATTTCAGCGGCGGTGTTGACCCAGGCTGGCAGCACCTGGCGCAGCGCCTGCGGACCGAGCACATAGGCGAAGGTCTGCGGAAAGGTCAGGCCGATGGCCTTGGCGGCTTCCGTCTGCCCCTTAGGTATGGATTGCAGCGCGCCCCGGACAATCTCCCCCACATGCGAACTGCAGAACACGGCGAGCGCGAGAATGCCTGCCTGGAACGGCCCGAGGTCGAGGCCGATGGTGCCGAGCACGTAATAGCTGGCGAGAACCAGCACGAGGACCGGTGTGCCGCGGATGAAATCCGTGTAGCCGCGCACGATCCAGCGCAGCGGTGCCCTGGCATAGGTCAGCGCCAGACCAACACCAACCCCGAGCACCGTGCCGCAGCAGATCGCCAGCAGCGAAATCGACAGGGTGACGCCGATACCCTTGAGGATCGGCCAGCGCGCCAGCCAGAGAACATCCGCGAAATGAACAATATCCATCACATCACCTCGGCAAGGCCAGACGGCGTTCGACGATGCGCATCAGTGCGGCCAGGATCGAACAGGTAAAGACATAGAGGCAGCTTGCCACCATCCATGTCTCGATGACGCGAAAGGTTTCGACATTGATCTTGCGCGTTTCGAACGTCAGTTCCGGCACGGCGATGGCCGCGGCCAGCGAGGTGTCCTTGAACAGCGAGATGATCGTGCTGCCGAGCGACGGCAGGATATTGCGAAACATCAGCGGCGCGATGATCGACGTGCGTATCTGCATTTCCGTCAGGCCGATGGCGAGGCCGGCCTCGCGCAGGCCGGCGGGGATCGACAGCAGTCCGGCGCGAAACACCTCCGCCAGATAGGCACCGGAATAGAGGGCGAGCGTGAAGACGAAGCTTTCGATCTTGCCCAGGCGCAAACCCCACTGGGGCAGCGCGAAATAGGTGAACAGCACAAGCACGAGGATCGGCGTGTTGCGGATGATGGAGACGTAGACCCCGGCCGGACGCTTTATCAGGCCGTTTTTGGATATCAGACCAAAAGCCGTGCACAACCCGATGACGGCGCCGATGAGGATGGAGCCGAAGGCCAGGGCAAGGCTGAGCGCCAGCCCCAACAGCAGGTCATCGAAGCTGCGCCAGACGGCAGCAAAATTCAGCGTATAGCCCATGAACAACGTCCCCGTTATCGCAAGACAAGGAGAAACGGCTCCAGACGACCCTGGAGCCGCCGGTTGACTACTTGTATTCGACGGGGAAGCCGATCTGCGGCGGCGTCAGGTCCTTGCCGAACCAGGTCTTGAACGATTTCGCATAGGTATCGAACTCGACACCGGTCATCGCCTCATGCAGCGCCGTGTTGACGAAGTTCAGCCAATCCTGATCGCCGCGCTTGACACCGCAGGCATAGGTCTGCGGATTCCAGCCGTAGCCGGCATCCTTGTAGCGATCCTTGTTCTGGGTCATGTACCAGGCAAGCGACGACTGATCCGTGGCGACCGCATCGGCACGGCCGGATTCCAGCGCCTGATAGATCAGATCGACCGATTCATACTGGTCGACCTTGGCGCCAGGCAGGGCCGCATGCACCATCGATTCGGCATAGACATTCTGCAGCACCGAGATTGTCACCGAAGAACCCGCCGCCTTGAGCGCGGCGTAGTCGGCATACTTGCTGTCAGCCTTCAGCATCAGCCCGACACCTTCCCGGTAGTACGGTATGGTGAAGGCGATCTGCTGTGCCCTCTCTCCCGTGACCGTCATGAACTGGCAGGTAATATCCACCTTGTTCGTGGTGATATTGGGAATGCGGGCATCGGAAGACTGGTTGACGAACTCGACCTTGCTGGGATCGCTGAACAGCGCCTTGGCGATGATATGACCCATGTCGATATCGAAGCCCTGCAGCGTGTCGTCAGCGCCTTTGAAGTGCCATGGCGCATTGGTGCTGCCGGTGCCGACAACCAGATGGCCGCGGGCCAGCACCTCATCGAGCTTGCTCTTGTTGTCCTGCGCGAAAGCCTGATTGAACGGCAATGCGAGCAGCGCGGCCACAGCGACCGTCGCGTAAAATACTTTAGACATTTTTCGTTCCCCTATCCGTCAAGCGAATATTATGTTTTAATCCATTACTATGGAATAGAATATCTAATAATGGATTTTCATAATACGAGGACAAGAGTCGCGACTTGTCAAGCGACATTTGGAATCGCCGCGTCAGGGGGTTTTCAGAAGCTGTATGCGAGCGTAGGGAAGCACGGACCGGACGGCTTGCCGGTCAGTTGCCCATGATCAGGTCGAAGAGCGTGGTCTTGCGCGGCTTCTGGCCATTGCCGCCCACGCCGACCGGCGGCGTCGGATGGGTCGATCCGGTTTGATCGTCCAGCCCCACCGGCGGAACCGGCCCGCCCGGATTGAGCTGGGCCGATGGCACACCTTCGGCCGCCGGAACATCCGCGCCGGGCAAGGCATCGTTGCCGTCGATGACGGTTTCATTGACGCGGTAATTGCCGGGAAGCTCAGCCACGGGCACGCCCTTGTGCGCGGCGACCATGAATTCCTTCCAGGCCAGCGCGGGCAGTGCGCCGCCGGTGACCTTCTTGGTCGGCTTGCCGTCATCATTGCCGAACCACACGCCCGTGGTCAGGTTCGAGGTGTAGCCGATGAACCAGGCATCGCGGAAATTCTGGCTGGTGCCGGTCTTGCCCGCAGCGGGCCAGCCGAATTTGGCTTTGGTCGCCGTGCCGCTTTCGACGGTCTGGCGCAGCATGGCATTCATCATGCCGACATTGCGCTCGCTGATCACCCGCTCCTGCTTGGGATTCTTGAATTCATACAGCACCTTGCCCTCATGCGTGGTGACGCGGCGGACCAGATGGACGGGCGCCTTGTAGCCGTCATTGGCAAAGGGCACGAAGGAATCGGTGAGTTCGAGCAGCGTGACTTCCGAGGTCCCAAGCGCCAGTGAGGCATTGGCGTTGAGGGTCGAAACGATCCCCAGGCGATGCGCCGTATCGACAACGGTGCTGGGGCCGACTTCCATGACCAATTGGGCGGATACCGAATTGAGCGACCGGGCCAGCGCCTCCGCCAGCGTCACCTTGCCGAAATATTTGCCGTTGTAGTTGCCGGGCGTCCAGTTGCCGATCCGGATGGGCGCATCGTTGCGCACCGATTCCGGCGTGCGCCCCTGCTCCAATGCGGAGAGATACACGAAAGGCTTGAAGGTCGAGCCGGGCTGGCGCTTGGCTTCGCTGGCGCGGTCGAACTGGCTGTTGGCATAGTCATAGCCGCCCACCAGCGCCCGCACCGCACCGGTGCCATCGATGGAGACCAGCGCGCCCTGCGAAACATTGAGCCGGTCGCCGTTCTTCTGGATCAGATCGCGGATCGAGGCTTCTCCCAGCTTCTGCAGGCCGAGATCGACGGTGGTGTCGACAACCACATCTGCACGGACATCGCCGATAAGCTCGGGCAATTCCTCCATCACCCGGTCGGCGACATAATGCTCGGAGCCACTCCAATAGGCCGCAGCTCGGGTCGCCGGCTGCTTCATGGCAACGGTCAGCTCCTTGTCACCGATCATGCCCTGGTCGCGCATGGCCGCCAGCACCAGCTGCGAACGCTCGACGGCGGCTTTCGGATCGCGCGCCGGCGACAGGCGCGAAGGCGCCTTGAGCAGGCCGGCAATGACAGCCGCTTCCGACAGGTTGACGTCGTGCGCCGATTTGTTGAAGTAGCGCCGCGAGGCCGCGGCCACGCCATAGGAACCCGAACCGAGATAAACCCGGTTCAGATACATCTCCAGAATCTGGTCCTTGGAGTATTTGTGCTCCAGCCAGAGGGCGAGCAGGACTTCCTGAACCTTGCGCTCCAGCGTGCGGTCGGGCGTCAGGAACAGGTTCTTCGCCAGCTGCTGCGTGATGGTCGAACCGCCCTGCACCAGGCGCCCCGAGATCACATTGGTCGCCATGGCGCGGACGAAGCCGACGGGGTCGACACCAAAATGCGAATAGAAGCGGCGGTCTTCGATCGCCACCACCGCCTGCGGCAGGTAGGGCGACATCTGGTGCAGGCCAATCGCCTCGCCGCCGGTGGCGCCGCGATTGGCGATGAGGTCGCCTTCGACCGAAACAATCTTCACGTTGGGCGGGCGGTCGGGGATCGTCCAGGTGGTGGTCTGCGGCATCTTGGCGGCGAAATAGATCACCGTGCCCGCGACGGCGATACCGCCCCAGATGCACAGGACAAACGACCAGTAGATGGTGCGGCGGATGAGACCCAGGAAACCGCCACCCTGCCGGCGGCTGGAGCGGCCGCGCCTTGACTTGGCGGGTTTGCGCGATGAGGTCCGGCGCTTCTGGCTTCGCACGGGTCTGTCCTCCGGGTCGGCGCGCATGTCATCGTCATCGGAACGGCGGTCCGAACTGAACCCCGGCTCGATGCGCTGCCTGCCCTTGTCACGTGGTGCCATTGACTGAAATACCCGCCCCAATCGGTGCCGCAAAATCCTTCGCGACGCGTTGCAGGGTAAATGCGGCGATTTAAGGTGCGGTTAAATTCGGCCGATGGCATCAAACTGAGCATGCGTGAAGGCGAACGGTTCGGTTCGCGCTTGAGAAATCCGCGCCGGACCGTTAGCTTCCCGCTCATTAGGAATGGAGTGGAAAATGCGATTTGTGGTCCTTGCCTGCGCTGCGATCATCCTCGGCGGTTGCGGTGGCGGTGCCATTGCCAGACTGAATCCCTCGCCCGAATCCGAAGCACAGTATCGCCTCGGCGGCTGCCAGCTGCGCGGTCACGGGACGTGCAAGGAGCCTCTCGACGCGACCGGCGCGCCCACCCCGGCGGGTGCCGCCGTCAACTGAAACCGCGTTCAGGCCGCCGCAGCGCCGCTGTCGTTTTCTGTCAAATCTTGGCGCGCGAAAAGATTATTATTCTTGCGCCCTTGAAAATTAAACGCGGCAGGCATATTTTGGTGGTGCGTAACGAGCGGTTCTCCTCCCATTTTTCGCTCGTTGCGTGTTCCCCTCTGGACGCATTTGCGTTCACAATTCGCCGGGCTTCTGCCCGGCATTTTTGTATCCGGATGCAGCAACCGGGTCTTTCCGGGGCAATCGGCCCTTCGAACACGTGATCCGACCGTCATTTCTGCGCGCATCACCTGAATTTTACTTCCCGTTTTGAAATATCGCGTATCAAAGAGAGTAAAACGCGGGGGAACAAAAACAACGATGAGCACGGGCGAAAAAACACGTGTCGATTGGGTCGACATCGCCAAGGGTATCTGCATCATCTTTGTCGTCATGATGCACTCGGTGCTTGGTGTCGAGGACGATGCCGGCGCCCGCGGCTGGATGCATCCGGTCGTGTCCTTTGCCCAGCCATTCCGCATGCCGGACTTCTTCCTGATCTCGGGCCTGTTCCTCGGACTGGTGATCGACCGGCCATGGCTGCGCTATGCCGACCGCAAGATCATCCATTTCGCCTATTTCTACCTGCTGTGGTTGACGATCCAGTTCCTGTTCAAGGCGCCGGGCATTATCGCCGACAGCGGCCCCGGCGGCGCTGTCGGCGCCTATCTCCTTGCCCTCGTCCAGCCCTTCGGCACCCTGTGGTTCATCTATCTGCTGCCGGTGTTCTTTGTCGTCACGCGCCTCGTCAGATCCGTCAATGTCTGGATCATCCTCGCCATTGCCGCCGCGCTTGAAACCGTCCCCATCCATACGGGATGGCTGGTCCTCGACGAATTCTGCAGCCGCTATGTCTTCTTCTTTGCCGGCTACGCCTTTGCACCCGTCATTTTCGATCTGGCGCAATGGCTGCGGCAGCGGCCACTCACCGCCCTTGCCATCCTCGGCGTATGGGCGCTCGCCAATGGCTGGCTGGTGTTTCACCCGGCATCGCAACCCTTTGCCGCCTGGATACCGCTGGAGGCCTATACATCCGGCGGGCTCGGCGGCTGGAGCAATGTGCCCATCATTTCGCTGCTTGCCGGTTTTGCCGGGGCATTGGCCATTGTTTCGGTCTCTGCGCTGCTGGCGCGACTGGGCTCGGTACCCGTTGCACAATGGCTTGTGCGTGCTTTGCGCTGGCTCGGCGCCCATTCCATTGTTGTCTACCTGGCCTTCTTCCTGCCCATGGCGGTGGCGCGAACCATCCTGCTCAAGTCCGGCGTCATCACCGATATCGGCACGATTTCGCTCCTGACCGTCGTCTGCGGCGTCCTGGGGCCGGTGATCCTTTATGGGCTGGTGCAATGGATCGGCTATGGCCGGTTCCTGTTCAAACGGCCGCAATGGGCGCATATCGACCGCGCGCCCACGCCGCAAGGCAGGGGCGCGCTGGCTTCTGCAGAATAGCAGGAGCCGTTTTCCGTTTAACTGTGGGCGAAAATATCCTGTTCGTCCCAGCCCATCAGATCGAGCTTGGACCGCGTCGGCAGGAACTGGAAGCAGGCGGCAGCCTCTTCCGCCCGTCCGTCACGCTTCAGGCGCTCGATCAGGATGGCGCTCAGCCGGTGCAGGTAGAGAACGTCGGATGCCGCATATTCCAGCTGAGCCTGCGACAGTTCCGGCGCCGCCCAGTCCGACGACTGCTGCTGCTTGGACAGGTTGATATCCAGCAATTCGCTGCAAATCTCCTTCAGGCCATGCCGGTCCGTGTAGGTGCGGGTCAGGCGCGAGGCGATCTTGGTGCAGAAGACCGGCTGCGGCATCACACCGAAGGCGTGATAGAGCACGGCAAGATCAAACCGGCCGAAATGGAAAATCTTGGTGATGGCGGCATCACCAAGAAGTTTCACCAGATTGGGGGCAGATGTCTGCCCCTTGTCGATCTGGATGACATCAGCCGAGCCGTCACCGGGTGAAATCTGCACAACACACAGCCGGTCGCGATGGGGGTTCAGCCCCAGCGTCTCCGTATCAATGGCAACGGCATTGACCTGATAGTTTGCAAGGTCGGGCAGATCATTGCGGTGAAAGCGGATGGTCATCAAATCTCTCCGGTTTATTTCGTCAGCACGTCAAGAATGCGTGCCCAGGAACGCTGGCCCTTGTGGAAGGAATTCAGCTCGTATTTTTCGTTGGGGGAATGGATGCGGTCGTCCTCAAGCCCGAAGCCGACGAGCAGCGATTCCATGCCCAGCATGTTCTGGAAATCGCCGACAATCGGGATCGATCCGCCCATGGCGATCAGCACGGCAGGCTTCGGCCATTCGTCGCTCAAGGCAGTCTTGGCCTTGGCCAGCAGCGGCGAGTCATAGGACAGCTGGATGGCGGGCGAGCCGCCATGCTCATGGAACTCCACCGAGCAGTCGGCAGGGACGCGCTCGCGCACAAAGGCGCGGAAGGCTTCGCGGATCTTGGCGGGGTTCTGCTTGTGCACGAGGCGGAACGACACTTTGGCCGATGCCTGCGCGGCAATGACAGTCTTGAAGCCCTGTCCGGTATAACCGCCGATCACGCCGTTGATCTCGGCGGTCGGGCGCGCCCAGACCAGTTCCAGGATGGAACGGCCTTTTTCACCCGAGGGAATGGAAAGGCCGATGGGGCCGAGGAAGTTTTCCGGCGTGCAGCCGAGTCCGTTCCAGGTCTGCAGGATCTGCGTCGGGGTTTCCTCGACACCGTCATAGAAGCCGGGAATGGTCACGGCACCGGTTTCGTCGTGCAGGTCGGCGAGAATCTTCGTGAGAATGTGGATCGGGTTTGCCGCCGCACCGCCGAAGGAACCGGAGTGCAGGTCGCGATCGGCAGCCTTGACGACGATTTCCTCGCCGACCAGCCCGCGCAGGCCGACGGAAATCGCCGGGGTCTGCCTGTCCCACATTCCGGTATCGCACACGAGGGCGAAGTCGGCCTTGAGCTCGTCCTTGCAGGCATTGAGGAAAGGCTTCAGCGACGGCGATCCCGACTCTTCTTCTCCTTCAAACAGGATGGAAATCTTGACCGGCAGCTGGCCATGCACGTCCTTGTAGGCGCGGCAGGCTTCGACGAAGGTCATCAGCTGGCCCTTGTCATCGGCCGTGCCGCGGCCGGTCAGAATCTTGCGGCCATCGCCCATATCCTTGATGGCAGGGGCAAAGGGATCGTTTTCCCACAGTTCGAGCGGATCAACCGGCTGCACGTCATAGTGACCGTAAAAAAGGACATGGGGTGCATCGGCGCTTGGCCCTTCATGATGCGCCACAACCATCGGATGCCCCGGCGTGTCGCGCACGCTGGCGTCGAAACCGATGGTCTTCAGATCGGCGACCAGCCACTCGGCAGCCTTGCGGCATTCGGCCTTGAATGCCGGATCGGTCGAGATGGACTTGATCTTCAACAGTTCGAACAGCCGCTCCAGACTTTTATCCAGATTGGCATCAAGGGCGTTCAAGACAGGTTCAAGCGCTGACATGGTAATTCCTGAATTTGTTGGACCGGGATTCGTGAAGGGAGTTCTTCTTAGCCCATTTTCAGGAACGCGGCAGAAAAAAGTGGAGCCGGAAAAGAAATGGCCGCCGTGGCGGGGGGACCACAGGCGACCAGATCACTACACTCAGATGCGGCGACCCGGAGAGGGGGGATGAGGTCACCGCAAGTCCGGGGCAGGCGGGGGACGAGCCTTAAATCCCGGACATCGATCTATCGTCGACAGCTAGGATTTGGGCCTCAAACCATGGCAATTCAAGGGCACGGAACATTACATCTTTGTAACAAACGCGTGATGCATAAGTGATATGTTCAAGACCCGTCTGATCCGGCATAAAGCTGTCGTGAGCGGAGGCGAATTCCATGGCGAAAGCAACGACAGAATTGCCGGTTCTGTTCTTTCCGGCAGGCGCGGACTGGGAGGCGTGGCTGGCCGCCAATCATGCGGCATCGCCGGGCGCATGGCTCAAATTTTCCAAGAAGACCGCGCGGATCAAAAGCCTGTCCAAACAGGATGCGATCGATGGTGCGCTCTGCCACGGCTGGATCGACGGCCAGATCGATGCATTCGATGAAGACCACTGGCTCATCCGCTTCACGCCGCGCAAGGCTGCAAGCGGCTGGTCCGACATCAATCGCAAGCGCGCCCTCGAGCTGATCGAACAGGATCGCATCACACCCTCCGGCCTTGCGGAAATCGAACGGGCCAAGGCCGATGGACGCTGGGACAAGGCGTATCTTTCGCAAGGCAAGGCCACGATACCCGACGATCTGCAGGCAGCCCTCGACGTGAATGCCGAGGCAAAGCAGATGTTCGGGACATTGAGCAGCGCGAACCGCTACGCCATCATCTACCGCGTCAACGATGCCAAGAAACCCGAGACACGCCTGCAGCGCATCGAAAAATTCGTTGCCATGCTGGCGCGCGGCGAAACCATCCATCCGCAGAAGGCCAAACCTTCCCGATAAGCTGCGGCGGCCCGGCGGATTTTGTCAGGAGGAGTCGGCTATCCCGCGATCTTTCGGTGCATGGGAAAGACAGATCATTTCCTTTTGCGGGATGATCATTTAATCGTAGGCACCATGAAAAAAGGTGATCATCTCTTTCTCGTCGACGGCTCCGGCTATATCTTCCGGGCCTATCATGCGCTGCCGCCCCTCACCCGCAAATCGGATGGCCTGCCGGTGGGCGCCGTGTCGGGTTTCTGCAACATGCTGTGGAAGCTGCTGCGGGAAGCCAGGGACACCTCGGTCCGGGTGACGCCGACGCATTTCGCCGTCATTTTCGACTATTCGTCGAACACCTTCCGCAAGGAAATCTACCCGGAATACAAGGCAAACCGCTCGGCCCCGCCGGAAGACCTCATTCCGCAGTTCGGCCTGATCCGCCAGGCCACCAAGGCCTTCAACCTTCCCTGCATCGAAAAGGAAGGCTACGAGGCGGACGATCTGATCGCCACCTATGCGCGGATGGCGGAAGCTGTCGGCGCGGAAGTCACCATCATCTCCTCCGACAAGGACCTGATGCAGCTCGTCACCCCGCTGGTGTCGATGTATGACAGCATGAAGGACAAGCAGATCGGCATTCCCGACGTCGTCGAGAAATGGGGTGTGCCGCCGGAAAAGATGATCGACCTGCAGGCATTGACCGGCGATTCCACCGACAATGTTCCCGGCATTCCCGGCATCGGGCCGAAGACCGCTGCCCAGCTTCTGGAAGAGTTCGGCGATCTCGATACGCTGCTGTCCCGCGCTGGCGAAATCAAACAGCAGAAACGCCGCGAGAACATCATTGCATTCAGCGAACAGGCGCTTATCTCACGCCAGCTGGTCACCCTGAAGACCGACACCCCCATCGATGTCGGGCTCGATGAATTCGGGCTTGAGCCGCAGGATGGACCGAAGCTGGTCGCCTTCCTCAAGGCCATGGAGTTCACCTCCCTCACCCGGCGCGCCGCCGAAGCGACGGGCATCGATGCCGCCGCCGTCGAACCATCTGAGGTCGCGGTGGACACCGTCGCCGAGGCGCACGGACCCGACGTTGAAATCCCTGGCGAAACCGCCGGCGCGTCTGCGCCGGCTGCACCGGCCGCGGCCCGTCCGAACAAAGCGGAGAACGGCGCAATGCTGCCCGCCGACCTGATCAAGGCGCGCGGTGACGAAGCGCTGGCTTCGAAGATCGACACAACAGCCTATACCTGCATCCGCGATCTTGCCACGCTGCAACTCTGGATAGACGAGGCGACCGAAGCCGGACTGGTGGCGTTCGACACGGAAACCACCTCGCTCGATCCGATGCAGACCGAGCTGGTCGGCTTTTCCCTGGCCATCCGGCCGGGGCACGCCGCCTATGTCCCGCTCAACCACAAGTCCGGCAATGGCGATCTCCTCGGCGGTGGCACCGTCGAAGGACAGATTCCGCTCGACGATGCCTTGCGCGTATTGAAGCCACTGCTCGAGGACCGTTCGGTGCTCAAGATCGCACACAACATGAAATATGACTGGCTGGTCATGCACCGCTACGGCATCGATCCGCACCCCTTCGACGATACGATGCTGATCTCCTACGTGCTCGATGCGGGTGAAGGCACCCATGGCATGGATGCCCTATCCGAGCGCTGGCTGGGCCACACGCCCATCGCCTACAAGGATGTGGCCGGAAGCGGTAAGTCATCGGTTACATTCGACATGGTCGATATCGACCGCGCCACCGCCTATGCCGCCGAAGATGCGGATGTCACCCTGCGCCTGTGGCGCCTGCTCAAGCCGCGTCTGGTCGAGGATGGGCTCGTCTCGGTCTATGAACGGCTGGAGCGCCCGCTCGTTGCCGTGCTGGCGCGGATGGAAGAGCGCGGCATTTCCGTCGACCGGCAAATCCTGTCGCGGCTTTCCGGCGATCTGGCGCAGGCGGCAGCCGCCATCGAGCACGAGATTTACCAGCTTGCCGGGGAAAAGCTCAACATCGGCTCGCCCAAACAGCTGGGCGACATCCTGTTCGGCAAGATGAGCCTTCCCGGCGGTTCGAAGACCAAGACCGGGCAGTGGTCGACATCGGCACAGGTGCTGGAAGACCTTGCGGCGGAAGGGCATGAACTGCCGCGCAAGATCGTCGACTGGCGCCAGCTGACCAAGCTCAAATCCACCTATACGGACGCCCTGCCCGGCTATATCCATCCCGATACCAAGCGGGTGCATACGTCCTATGCCATGGCCGCGACCTCGACGGGGCGGCTGTCCTCGTCGGAGCCGAACCTGCAGAACATTCCCGTGCGCACCAGCGAAGGCCGCAAGATCCGCACGGCCTTCATCGCCGCGCCGGGCAACAAGCTGATTTCCGCCGACTACAGCCAGATCGAGCTGCGGGTCCTGGCGCATGTCGCCGAGATTCCCCAGCTCACCCAGGCCTTCGCCGATGGCATCGACATTCATGCGATGACCGCATCGGAAATGTTCGGCGTTCCGGTCAAGGACATGCCCTCGGAAGTGCGCCGCCGCGCCAAGGCAATCAACTTCGGCATCATCTACGGCATTTCCGCGTTTGGCCTTGCCAACCAGCTGTCAATTCCGCGCGAAGAAGCCGGGCAATATATCCGCACCTATTTCGAGCGCTTTCCCGGCATCAAGGACTATATGGAGGCGACCAAGGCCTTTGCCCGGCAGAACGGCTATGTCGAAACCATCTTCGGGCGCCGGGCGCATTATCCGGAAATCCGCTCATCCAATCCGCAGGTTCGCGCCTTCAACGAGCGTGCCTCGATCAATGCGCCGATCCAGGGTTCGGCCGCCGACATCATCCGCCGCGCCATGGTGCGCATGGAACCGGCGCTCAACGAGGCAAAGCTTTCGGCCCGCATGCTGCTGCAGGTGCACGACGAACTGATCTTTGAAACCGCGGAAGGCGAAGTCGACGCGACCATTCCGATCATTCGCGACATCATGGTCAATGCTGCGATGCCGGCGATTTCCCTGTCCGTGCCGCTGCAGGTGGATGCGCGCGCCGCACACAATTGGGACGAAGCGCACTAGAACCGGAAGCTGGGGCCTACTGCATGGAATCCAGCACTTTGCGCTGGGCATGCATTTCGAGGAAAATGCGGTAATCCCGGTCAAAGCGCTGGCGCGCCTTCGGTTCGGGCTGGCGCGGGCGCCCGCCCTGTTTCATCGCCATGCAGGCGGCGGGCAGATCCGGGTAAAGCCCGGCCGCCGTTGCCGCGACCATCGCCGTGCCGAGAAGCACGGCATCTTCGGCAGCCGACGTGATGACGGTACAGCCCGTGGCATCGGCATAGAGTTCCATCAGCAGCGGGTTTTTGGTGTGCCCGCCCGTCACATGCATCGTGTCGATGGCGTAGCCGCGCTCGTTCAGCGCATCGAGGACATGCCGAACGCCAAGGGCAATACCGACGGAGGTGCGCCAGTAGAGGCGGCACAGGCTGTCAAAGGAGGCGTCCAGCGTCAGGCCGCTGATGACGCCCACCGCATGCGGGTCAGCCAGCGGCGAGCGGTTGCCATGAAAATCCGGCAGGACATGCAGGCGGCCGGCCAGATCGAGCCCCTCCTTTTCCCGCAGTTCCATGACGCGGTCGGTGATCTTCTTGTGCAGGGCGGCGTTGGGTTCGCCCGCAGCCCCGTGCCAGCGGATGACGTGATCGAGAAGCGCGCCGGAAACCGACTGTCCGCCCTCGCTCAGCCAGCAATCCGGCAAAGCGGCGCCGTAATAGGGTCCCCACACGCCGTTGAACGAAATCGGCTCCTGCGACAGCGCCATCAGGCAGCTGGAGGTCCCGGCAATCAAAGCCAGATGCCGGTCGATCTGCGAGAGATCGCCGGCGAAGCCGCCGAGGACGCCGAGCGCCCCGGCATAGGCATCGATCAGCCCCGCGCCCACATGGCAGCGCGTGGTAAGGCCAAGTGCCTTTGCAGCCTCCGGCGTCAATGGCCCGACATCGGTCCCCACCGGGCTTGCCCGCTCCGGCAGGCTGCCGCGCTCGACCATATCGCCGATGCCGACCTCTTGGAGATAATCGCTCTGCCAGCCCGGTTCCTTGTGGGCCAGATAGGTCCATTTGCAGGTGATCGTGCATTGCGACCGTGCGAGCGATCCCGACGCCTTCCAGCTGAGGAAATCGGCAAGGTCGAAAAAATATCCGGCTTTGTCCCAGGAGTTGGGCAGATGCCTCTTGAGCCACATCAGCTTTGGCGTCTGCATTTCCGGCGACATGACCCCGCCGAGATATTTGAGGACGTCGTGGCCCGTTGCCGTGCATTCATCCGATTCGTCGAGCGCCCGGTGATCCAGCCAGACGATCGTGTCCCAGCGGTTGTCTCCGCCTGTCGAGACAGTCAGCGGCTTGCCATCCCTGTCGCGCACAACCAGCGAGCAGGTGGCGTCGAAACTGATGCCGGTGATATCGGACGGATCGACCTTGGACGCCGCGACCGCGCCCTGCACCGCGATGCAGACCGACTTCCAGATGTCTTCCGAATCATGTTCGGCATGGTCAGGCAGCGGGCGGTTCATCAGGATCGGGTGTTCCACCCGCCCCAACAGATTCCCCTTGATATCAAGAATGCCCGCCCGGGCGCTTCCCGTTCCCACATCCACAGCACATACAAAATCTGGCATTCGAACCTTCCGGCTTGTCGTGAACCGGAACGCTCTAGTGGTCCGATTCTGATATTTGCACCCCATTGATACAAGCCATTCAGGCAAATATCAGAATCAAAGGACCACTAGCAAGTACACGATTCTAGTGGAACTTTGAATTTGACATTCGCCTATCTCGCGTGATGTCAAATGGGATGCGAATGTCAAATTCGTTCCACTAGTGAACGTTTGTTCGGGCCTGTAGTGATGACAACAGGCCGGGCAATTCCAGCATGTCGCCGAATATAAGGTCTGGCTCGAGAGACGCAAGCGCTGCTTCCAGCCGGCCGCCGCGCGCATGGGTGCCACCGGTGAAGGCGAAGACGCGCATGCCTGCCCGTTTGGCGGCTTCAATGCCCGCAGGACTGTCTTCGATGACCACGCAGTCTTCCGGCGGCGTGTTCATGACCTGCGCCGCATGCAGGAACAGGTCCGGCGCCGGCTTGCCGTGCTTGACCATGGTGGCGCTGAAAATATTCGGCTCCAGCAGATCGAGCAAGCCTGTCAGCTTAAGCGACAGGCGAATCCGGTCGGGCTGGCTCGACGAGGCAACGCAACGCGGCAGATCGAGCGTATTGAGCGTCTCGGCTATGCCGGGGATCGGTTTCAGATCGGCACGGAACCGTGCGTAGAGATTGGCGCGCATATCCTCCAGGTCGGCCGCGCTGGCGGCAAAACCATAATCCTCATGCAGGATTTTGCTGATCGTCGCCATGCTGCGCCCGAGAAACATCTCGTAGGCCTCTTCCTCGGACAGCGTCGTGCCGCTTCGGGAAATCATCTCGAGCAGGACAGCAATGGAGATCGGCTCGCTGTCGACGAGGACACCATCGCAATCGAAAATGACAAGAGCGGGCTTGGTCATGGCGTCAGAGCTTGTCTGCGAGGTAAAGCGTCAGGGTCTCGCGCGTACCCTTGTCCCAAAGGGTTTTCAAAATTCGCGAGAACGATTCGACGAAGATGGGCGACGTACCGACATCGCCGAAAATATCGCTCATCGCAAGAAATGCCCTGGGATCGCTCCTGGCCTTTACCGCTTCCACCTTCAATCGCTCGGCGTTGGCGTCAAGATAATTCGTCGGCTTACCGCTATCGGTTGTTCCCTCGCAGAACCGGCACCAGAGCGCGGAAACCAGCGACAAACCGGTGATGCTCTTGCCCGCCTTCAAGCGGTCCGCCGTGGTCGGCAGGATAAATTTGGGCTGGCGGTTGGACCCGTCCTGGCACAGGCGCTGGATCGTATCGCCGATCTTCGGGTTGGAGAACCGCCGGTCGATCAGGTCGTAATATTCCTCGAAGGTGATGCCGGGCACCGGCGGGAGAACGGGAATGATCTCTTCCCGTTCGAGCTTGCCGAGGAAGCCGCGGATCAGCGGTTCCTCCATGGCTTCATGCACGAAGTGAATGTCCATCAGCGCTGCGGGATAGGCAATGGTCGCGTGGCCGCCATTGAGGATGCGGATTTTCATCAGCTCGTACGGCGCAACATCCCTCACGAAGGTGACGCCGACCTTTTCCAGTGCCGGGCGGCCGGTCGGGAAATGATCCTCGAGCACCCACTGCTTGAACGGTTCGCAGAACACCGGCCAATTGTCCTCGACGCCGAAATCGCTGGCAAGCATGCCGCGCTCGCGGTCGGAGGTTGCCGGGGTGATGCGGTCGACCATGCTGTTGGGGAAGGCGACATTGTCCTTCACCCATTTGGCCAGATCCGCATCGACAAGCGCCGCAAGACCGCTGACGGCATCGCTGGTAACGTGCCCGTTGCCGGGAATGTTGTCACAGGACATCACCGTGAAAGGCGCCGTGCCCTCGGCGCGGCGGCGCATCAGCCCGGCGAGGATGAGGCCGAACACGGTCCTGGGATCGCCGATATTGGCGGCGTCGGCCACAATTGCAGGATGCTGCGGGTTGAACACGCCGGAGGCCGGATCGATGAAATAACCGCCTTCGGTGATAGTCAGCGACACGATGCGGATTTTCGGATCGGCAAGCCGCGCAATGGTGTTTTCCGTCTCACTCGGTTTCAGGTAGTCGATCATCGATGCGGTCACGCGTGCGGTGCGATGACCGCTGTCCTGTTCGACGACCGTGGTCAGCCAGTCCTGTTCCCGCAGTTTCTGCCGCATGGTTTCGTCCGACGCCAGGACCCCGGCGCCGACAATCGCCCAGTCATGATCGCTGCCGGCGTTGAAAAGATCGTCGAGATAGACGGCCTGATGGGCGCGATGGAAATTGCCGATACCGAAATGGATGATGCCGGCCGTCAGATCGGCCTGCCTGTAGCCGGGAACAGCGACGTTGGCTGGAAGCTGCGACAGCGCGCTTTTGGAAAGTTTAACAGTCATCGGGCCTAACCCCTTTTTTCAAATGAAGCTGCGTCTGCGCCCGTTTTCAGGGCGCAGCAGGAGCCGGGCTTTCGCTCAGCTCATCCAGTTGCCGCCATCGACATTGTATGTCTGCGCCACCACGTAATCGCTGTCGCTGCTGGCGAGGAAAACCGCCATGCCGGTCAGGTCTTCCGCGGTGCCCATGCGGCCATAGGGAACCGCCTCGCCGACCAGACGCTTCTTCTCGCCGAGCGGCCGGTTTTCATACTTGGCAAACAGCGCGTCGACCCCGGCCCAGTGCTCGCCATCGACAACACCGGGGGCAATCGCATTGACATTGATCCTGTGCTTGATCAGGTCCTGTCCGGTGGACTGGGTCAGGCTGATGACGGCGGCCTTGGTGGCGCAGTAGATGGCGACCAGCGCTTCACCCCGGCGGCCGGCCTGGCTCGCCATGTTGATGATCTTGCCGCCCTTGCCGCGTGCGATCATGGTTTTGGCTACGGCCTGCAACGTGAACAGCGTGCCGGAAAAATTCACGGCGAACAGTTTTTCATAGCTGGCGCGGGTGATCTCGACAGTCGGCGACATATCGAACAGCGCCGCATTGTTGACGAGGATGTCGACGCCGCCGAACAGGTCGACGGTTTCCTTGACGGCGGCATCGATGGAAGCCTGGTCCGTCACATCCAGCTTGACCGCATGCGCGCCCTTGCCGAGTTCCGTCGCGGTCTGCTGCGCGCGCGCCAGATCGATATCGGCAATCACCACATGGGCGGCGCCTTCCTTGAGATAGGCCTCCGCAAAGGCCCGGCCGATGCCGCGTGCCGATCCCGTAATGAATGCCGTCTTGCCTGCCAGTCTGCTCATGTCAAATCACCTGTCCGTCCGCGCCAAATCGATGCAGCCGCGCCGGATCCGGCGTGAGGAAAATCGGCTGGCCGTGTTTCGTGTCAAAGTCACCGTCGGTGCGCACGGTCACCTGACCGATGCCATCGATCTGGGTATGGATGAACGTGTCGGAACCGAGATGTTCGGTGACGCCAACCTTGCCCGTCCAGGCACCTTCCGTTGCGGAAATGCGGATATGTTCCGGGCGCACGCCCAGGGTCGTCGCATTGTGCTTGGCGGCTTCCGCACCTTCGATGAGGTTCATGCGCGGCGAGCCGATAAACCCGGCGACAAACACGTTCTTCGGGCTGCGGTAGAGTTCCATGGGCGACCCCACCTGCTCGATGCGCCCGGCATTCAGCACGACGATCTTGTCGGCCATGGTCATCGCCTCCACCTGGTCGTGGGTGACGTAGATCATCGTCGTCTTCAGCTGGTGGTGCAGATCGCTGATCTCCAGCCGCATATTGCCGCGCAGCGCCGCATCCAGGTTGGACAGCGGTTCGTCGAAGAGGAATGCCTTCGGCTGGCGCACGATCGCCCGGCCGATGGCAACACGCTGGCGCTGGCCGCCGGAAAGCTGGCCCGGACGGCGTTCGAGATAATTGGTAAGGTTGAGGATATGCGCGGCATCCTTGACCTTCTTGTCGATCACGGATTTTTCCTGCCCGTCCATTTTCAGGGGAAAGGCGATGTTGCCGTAGACGGTCATATGCGGGTAGAGCGCATAGGACTGGAAGACCATGGACAGGCCGCGCTTGGCCGGCGCCTCGCTCGACATATCCTTGCCGTCGATGATGATGCGCCCGCCGCTCAAATCCTCGAGACCGGCGATCATGCGCAGCAGCGTGGACTTGCCGCAGCCGGACGGGCCGACAAACACGACGAACTCGCCATCGTTGATTTCAAGATCGATGTGCGGAATGACCGAGGTGGTTCCAAATGACTTGGATACTTTTTCGAGTGTAATGCTTCCCATAATATTCTTCCCATCTCTTTTGGCTGCGCCAAAGGCTGAAACCTATTTCACTGCGCCGAAGGTCAGGCCGCGCACCAGCTGCTTTTGCGAGAACCACCCCATGATCAGGATGGGGGCAATGGCCATGGTGGATGCGGCGGAGAGTTTGGCCCAGAACAAGCCCTCGGGACTTGAGTAGGATGCGATAAAGGCGGTGAGCGGCGCGGCGTTGGCGGCGGTCAGGTTCAGTGTCCAGAAGGCCTCGTTCCATGCCAGGATGATGTTGAGCAGCATGGTCGAGGCGATGCCGGGAACCGCCATGGGCGTCAGCACATAGACGATCTCCTTCATCAGCGACGCGCCATCCATGCGCGCCGCTTCGAGAATCTCGCCCGGAATTTCCTTGAAATAGGTGTAGAGCATCCAGACGATGATCGGCAGATTGATCATGGTGAGAACAGCGACGAGGCCGAAACGCGTATCGAGCAGGCCCCAGTCGCGGAAGATCAGATAGAGCGGCACTAGTACGCCGACCGCCGGCATCATCTTGGTGGACAGCATCCACATCAGGATGTCCTTGGTGCGCTTGGTCGGCGAGAAGGCCATGGCCCAGGCGGCGGGAATGGCGAGCGCCAGGCCGATCAGGGTCGACCCCACCGAAATCACCACGGAATTGGTGAAATGCTTGAAGTAGTCGGAGCGGCTCTGCACCTCGCGGTAGTTTTCCAGCGTCCAGTCAAAGAACAGGAACTGCGGCGGCGTTGCCACCGCGGCTCCCTCCGATTTGAAGCTGGTCAGGAACGTCCACAGGATCGGAAAGAAGATCAGGAAACCGATGGTCCAGCCGATGACGGTGAAGATGACTTTGCTGCGTGTCGTGGTTGCGCGGGCCATGATCCTACCTCTCTAAATTTTTGCCGATGAGGCGAATGAGGAAGAAGGCGACGATATTGGCAAGGACCACCGCGACGATACCGCCGGCGGATGCGCCGCCCACGTCGAACTGCAGCAATGCCTGCATGTAGATGAGATAGGTGATGTTGGTCGTCTGGATGCCCGGCCCGCCATTGGTCGTCACCAGAATTTCGGCGAAGACGCTGAGCAGGAAGATCGTCTGGATCAGGATGACCACGGTGATCGCCCGCGACAGATGCGGCAGCACCAGATAGATGAAGCGCGAGATCGCCCCGGCGCCGTCCATTTCGGCGGCTTCCTTCTGCTCGCCGTCCAGCGATTGCAGGGCGGTGAGGAGAATGAGGGTGGCGAAGGGCAGCCATTGCCAGGCGACGATGAGGATGATCGAAAACAGCGGCATCTGCGCGAACCAGTCGATCGGCTGGAAGCCGAACAGGCGGGCAATCCAGGCGAACAGGCCGTTGACCGGATGCATCAACATGTTCTTCCACACCAGCGCCGATACCGTCGGCATGACGAAGAACGGCGCGATGACCAAGAGCCGCACGATGCCCTGGCCGAAGAACGGCTGATCCAGCACCAGCGCCAGAAGAATGCCGCCGATGACGGTGATGAGCAGCGTCCCGCCAACCAGAATGAGTGTATTGGCAAGCGCGGTGAAGAAGGCGGGATCGGTCAGAAAATACTGGTAGTTGAGAAAGCCGATATATTCCTCGGTCCCCGGCATCAGCAAGTTGTAGCGCAGGAACGAGAAGTACAGCGTCATGACAAGCGGCACGATCATCCACACGAAGAGCAGGATGACGGCGGGCGACATCATGATACGGGCCGTTGCACGTGTCTGAAGCGTAGCCATGGTCAGGTTCCGATACGATAATTATCAAAAACGATAATGCAAAAGGAGGCCCGGGCGGCATCCGACATTCGCGTCGGAAGCCGTCCGGAGCCAGGAGGATTCTACTTGATGTAGCCGCCCTTTGTCATCTCGCGGGTGGTCAGCGCCTGGGCACCCTGCAGGGCCTGGTCGACACTCATCGAACCGGCGAGCGCAGCGGAGAACTGCTGGCCCACGGCGGTGCCGATGCCCTGGAATTCAGGGATGGCGACGAACTGGCCGCCCGTATAGGGCACCGGCTTGATGGTCGGCTTGCTGGTGTTCGCGGCGGTCATCGCATCGAGCGTGATCTTGGCGAAAGGCGCGGCCTTCTGGTACTCGGCATTGGCATAGAGCGAGGTGCGCGTGCCCGGAGGAACGTTGGCCCAGCCTTCCTTGGATGCAACGAGTTCCGTATAGGCCTTGTCGGTCGCCCAGGAGATGAACTTCTGCGCGGCTTCCGCCTTCTTGGTGCCGGCGGGAACGCCGAGGTTCCAGGCCCACAGCCAGTTGCCGTGGTTTTCAACGCCGCCGGTCGGGAAGAGCGCATAGCCCACCTTGTCGGCAACCTTGGATTCCTTCGGGTTGGTCACGAAGGACGCGGCCACCGTCGCATCGATCCAGATGCCGCACTTGCCGGTCTGGAACAGCGCGAGGTTTTCATTGAAGCCGTTGGAGGATGCACCGGGAGGTCCGGCTTCCTTCATCAGGTCGACATAGAACTTCAGCGCATGCTTCCATTCCGGCTGGTCGAACTGCGGATGCCACTTTTCATCGAACCAGCGCGCGCCGAACGAATTGGCGGTGGCCGTCAGCAGCGCCATGTTCTCGCCCCAGCCGGCCTTGCCGCGCAGGCAGATGCCGTAGGTCTCGGTGGACTTGTCGGTCATCTTCTTCGCCGCTTCGGCGATCTGGTCCCAGGTCGGCTTTTCCGGAATGGTCACACCGGCCTTTTCAGCCAGGTCCTTGCGGTACATGACCATGGCGCTTTCGCCGTAGAACGGCGAGGCGTAGAGCTTGCCGTCAACCGAAACCGCATCGCGGATCGCCGGCAGGAGGTCGTCCTTGCTGTAATCCTTGGCAAGGCCGTCGAGCGGCAGGAGCCAGCCCTGCTTGGCCCAGATCGGCACTTCATAGGTGCCGATGGTCATGATGTCGTACTGGCCGCCTTTGGTGGCGATATCGGTGGTGACACGCTGGCGCAGCACGTTTTCTTCGAGCGTGACCCATTCCAGCTTGATGTCGGGATTTTTCTTGGTGAAGTCGTCGGTCAATTTCTGCATGCGAACCATGTCGCCATTGTTGACCGTGGCAATGGTCAGCGTTTCGGCATTGGCGAAACTCGCCATGGCCAGAACTGACGCAGCGCCGAGCAGAAGCGTTCTCGTTAACATCTCATTCCTCCCGTGAATGTTATGAGCAATTGCTTGTCTTATGGGCAAATACTCACACAATCCCGAAACAAGTCAAGAGGCAATCGATGCTGCGCTGCAGCATCAAACCTTCGCTTCCAGCAAAACGGTGGAAATCAGGCGGGACGGAGGAGTGCTTCGGCGGTCTGTTCGTCCGTAATCAAGCCATTGATAAGACTGCCTTTAATCGCAGCGACAATACCGGGCAGCTTCTTGGCGCCCATGGCGATGGCGATCACCGTCGCCGTCTCGCGCGAGGGGATGTGCGCACTGGCCACGCGGTCATTGGTGAGGCCCTCGATGGGCACGCCATTGCGGTCGAACGCCCGCCCGACGATCTCGCACACCGCGCCGGCCCGGCGCAAAGCCAGGAGTTCATCGCGCGAAATGAAGCCGTCGACGAAGAGCGGCGCATCGTCCTCAAGGTCGCCGATGCCGAGAAAGGCGACATTGGCCTGCGCCGACAATTCCAGCACCGGACGGATCATGGCCTGCGCGTGCAGCAGCTCGCGCTCCTCCGGCGAGGAGGCGATAACAGGCAGCGGCATCGGGAAGGAGCGCGCCTTGATCTTGTCGGCGATATTGAAAATGACGTTGTAATACGCGGCTGAACCATCCGGCGAAATATTGCCGGTAAGCGATACAACCTTATGTTGGGGACACTCAATGGGTGACAGCCGTTCGATGGCGGCCTTCAGCGTGCGTCCCGTGCCGATGCCGAGGACGATCGGCGCCTCGGATTTCAGCCAGCGGGTCATTTCATCCGCCGCCGCATCGGCCACGCCGAGCGTGGTCGAGGTCGAGCCCGGATCGGTCGGCACCACTTCCACCATCTTGAGGTCGAAGCGCTTTTTCAACTGCGCGGCAAGGTCAAGACAGTGGGCGATGGGATGGTCGAGGCGCACCTTGACCAGCCCTTCCGACACGGCCAGCGACACCATGCGCTGCGCCGACTGGCGCGAAATACCGAGTTTGGCCGCAATCTCATCCTGTGTGTTGCCGGCGACGTAATAGAGCCAGCCGGCCCGCGCCGCATCGTCCAGCCTTGATGTGGTAATCTCGGGCTTACTCAATTATCTGCCCCGCCCTTAAGCGCCTCGCTCCGCTCGTTGCTGGCGGGGACCCCATTGTCTGCCCCGCCCTTAAGCGCCTCGCTCCGCTCGTTGCTGGCGGGGACCCCATTGTCTGCCCCGCCCTTAAGCGCCTCGCTCCGCTCGTTGCTGGCCGGACCTCCCACGGCCTTGTGCCCGTCGGAATGGCCGAGATCGCGCTCGGGCCAGACGATGTCGCGCACCTTCTGCTTGAGCACCTTGGCTTCAGGGAAACCGCCATCGCGCTTGCGCTCCCAGATCAGATCGCCCTCGACGCGGATTTCGAACACGCCGCCGGTGCCGGGGATCAGGGCCACCTCGCCGAGATCGGCGCCAAAGCTGGACAGCAGTTCCTGCGCCATCCAGGCGGAGCGGAGGAGCCAGCTGCATTGGGTGCAGTAAAGGATGGTGATGCGCGGTTTCGTTGTCATGCCGAGCTTCTTAGCATTTCCGCATCGGGATGTAAGCTGCTGTGTTGGGATGCTGTTGGATAGGTTTCACCCCCCTCTGTCCGGCAGCCCAGAGGGGGGTGAAAAATAATTGGGCTGAAACTTATCCAACACGTCCCATCCGCGCTTATCCTTCTCGTGTCCTTTCCGGCGGGAATGCTTCCGGAAACTTTCGAAAGTCGGGAAAGGATCGGCGCTTCGGCCCTGCAGGGAGGAAAACCTGTGCGGCTGGGGAGGTTTGGCTCGGTGGTGGAACATTGAGCAAAAACTTGAAAACGCCGGGGCGGGTGGTCCTTGGATCGCAAGCATCGCATACGGACTACCCCTAGACCCGCGTTCCCAGGACCGCCCGTCATTCTCCTCTTTCAACAGCCAGACGCAAAAGCGGGCGTGGCAACGGTCGCTCCTGACAGAAGGTTGTCAGCAGCCCTGCGCTATACCGCGCGCCCGGAAGACAGGCGCGAGGGAGGGCATCATGGACGGCAGGGAACAGACGACCGGCAGCGCGGCGGATTTCGATTTTCTCATCGGCGACTGGACCATCCGCAATCTGCGGCTGAAACAGCGTTTTGCCGGTTGCGACGACTGGGATGAATTTCCCGCCACGTCGCGCGTGCGCAAGCTGCTGCAGGACACGGCCAATCTGGAAGAGATGGACATTCCGGCCAAGGGCTTTGCCGGGATCACGCTGCGCCTGTTCAACCCGCGCGACGGCTCGTGGTCGCTGCACTGGGCGGACAGCCGGAGCAACCGCCTGTTTGCGCCTGTTATCGGCCGGTTCGACCAGGATGAAGGCCTGTTCTACGGCGATGACACCGACGAGGGCAGGCCGGTGCGCGTGCGGTTTCTCTGGGAACCCTGCCAGCACACCCCATGCTGGGAACAGGCGTTTTCCCGCGATGGCGGCGAAACCTGGGAAACCAACTGGATGATGCGGTTCACCCGGGTGTGATGCTGCTGTGCTGAGATTGCATCGTGTCCTCACCCCCCTCTGCCCCGCCGCCGCAGCTCCCGCCGCACACGGCGCCAGACGCCCTGCCGCACCATGTCGCCACGCCGCCATGCATAGTCCTCCTCGATCCAGGCCTGATACCCGGCAAACGCGCCATGCCTGGCAACAAGCGCGTCCGCCATATCAGTGATTTCATCCCTCGGAACCAGCCACGGCTTGATCGATGCTTCCCATGCATGGAAGAGCAGCGTGCCCCAGATCGGGGAAATGCAGATGATGAAAATGAACCATTCAAAACAATTGGAAAAACACATGGCAGTATCCACATAAAGACGATATCAAATCGTCACATTGTAGATCGACCTGTGGTTTTTGCCAGAACAAATTGTTCTCATGGAATCATTTGCATCGAATCTACGCCTCCGAACCAAAGAGCTTGGCATTCATCAGGCGGATGTGGCGCGGCGCGCTGGCTTAAGTGAGAAGCGATACAGCAATTACGTCACCGGCAGGCGTGAACCTGACCTTGCGACAGTCGTGCGTATTGCAAAAGTGCTGCAGACGACGCCGGACAGATTGCTGTCGTTCGGCGACGAGACCGATGCCGAGCCGATTGCGCAGCAGCGCATCCGCGCGGCCATCGGGGTGCTGTCACCGGATGATCTGGAAACCGTGGCGATCATGGTCGAGGCACTGGCGAGCAAGCGCCATGCGGGCGGGGGCTGAGGCCAGCGTCCTCCCCGCCGCATACAAATTCAGCGGCGGGACATTTCCCGGGCGATGCGGGTGAAATCCGCCTGCTTGATGCCGATATCGGCGCGGTCGGCCGGGCTCATGGCGTTGAGGAGCGCCATGGCGTTGCGGAAATCCTGGTCCTTGCGGCGGCGTCCGCGCGCGGTGAAATCGAAGATGAAGCTCATTGGTGTGTAACCCGTGTCGATGTAGTGTTACCCCAAGGATAAATCCACACGCCCGGATTGTGCAGTGCAATATGCGCATGGGTGGTATGTCGACATAAAGGGAAACGCCAAGACGATGGACAAGACGGCAACAACCAAGACCGAAAACCCCGCCGCGCTGATCGATGCGCGGATCAAAGAACTCAGCGACTGGCGCGGCCCGATGCTGGCGCATGTGCGGGCGCTCATCCGGCAGGCCGACCCCGAGGTGGTGGAAGAGGTGAAGTGGCGCGGGGTGCCGGTCTGGGAACATGCCGGCATCATCTGCACAGGCGAGACCTACAAGAGCGCGGTGAAGCTGACCTTTCTCAAGGGTGCGGCACTCGCCGATCCGGCAAAGCTGTTCAATTCCAGCCTCGAGGGCAATGCCCGGCGCGCCATCGATCTGCACGAGGGCGATGTCATCGATGAGGAAGCCTTCAAGGCGCTCATCCGCGCCGCCGTCGCGCTGAACACCGCCAAGCCGCGCAAGTAATCAGGCGGTCAGCGACCTACCTGCTCGGCCTGCTCGACCGTCAGCGGCTTGATCTCCGGCGGCAGCGGTTCCGGCTTGTCCGCCTGCAGGACAGGCGCCGACGGCACCAGCGGCCGCGCCGTGGTGCAGGCGGCCGCGCAGGCCAGAATGCCAGCAAAGGCGAGCTTCCGCGCCAGGGCGCGGGGAAAACCGGCTTGCATCAAGCCTCAGTTATCGCTCATCTTCAGCGCCTGGATGAAGGCTTCCTGCGGGATTTCGACCTTGCCGAACTGCCGCATGCGCTTCTTGCCTTCCTTCTGCTTTTCCAGAAGCTTGCGCTTACGCGAGACGTCGCCGCCATAGCATTTTGCCGTCACGTCCTTGCGCAGGGCCGAGATGGTTTCACGCGCGATCACCGTGCCGCCGATGGCCGCCTGGATCGGGATCTTGAACATGTGCTTGGGGATCAGATCCTTCAGCTTTTCGCAGAGGTCGCGGCCGCGCTTTTCCGCGGCGGCGCGGTGCACCATCATCGACAGCGCATCGACCGGCTCGCCGTTGACCAGCACCGACATCTTGACCAGATTGCCCTCGCGGTAATCCGAGAGGTGATAGTCGAAGGAGGCATAGCCCTGGCTGATCGACTTCAACCGGTCGTAGAAATCGAACACGACTTCGTTGAGCGGCAGGTCATAGGTGACCATGGCGCGCTTGCCGACATAGTTGAGATCGATCTGGATGCCGCGGCGGTCCTGGCAGAGTTTCAGGATGGAGCCGAGATAATCATCGGGGGTGAGGATCGTCGCGCGGATCCACGGTTCCTCGATGGTGGCGATCTTCATCACCTCGGGCATGTCAGCGGGGTTGTGCAACTCCTTCTGCGTGCCGTCGGTCATGTTGAGCTTGTAGACAACGCTCGGGGCGGTGGCGATGAGATCGAGGTTGAACTCACGCTCCAGCCGCTCCTGGATGATTTCGAGATGCAAGAGCCCGAGGAAGCCGCAGCGGAAACCGAAACCCAGCGCGGCGGAGCTTTCCATTTCGAAGGAGAACGAGGCGTCGTTGAGGCGCAGGCGGCCCATAGCGGCGCGCAAATCCTCGAAATCAGCTGCATCGACCGGGAAGAGACCGCAGAAAACCACCGGCTGCGCCGGCTTGAAACCGGGCAGGATGGAATCGGTCGGGCGCTTGTCCTCGGTGATGGTATCGCCGACGCGGGTGTCGGCGACTTCCTTGATCGAGGCGGTGATGAAGCCGAATTCGCCCGGTCCAAGCTCATCCACGGCCAGCATCTTCGGCGTGAACACGCCGGTGCGCTCGACCGGATATTTGGCGCCTGTGCCCATCATGCGGATGGTCTGGCCCTTTTTCAAAACGCCATCGATGATGCGCACGAGAACGATAACGCCGAGATAGCTGTCGTACCAGCTGTCGACCAGCATGGCCTTCAGCGGCTTGGTGCGGTCGCCTTCACGCGGCGGCGGCAGCTGGTTGACGATGGCTTCCAGAACATCGGGAATGCCGAGGCCGGTCTTGGCGGAAATCAGCACGGCCTGGCTGGCATCGATGCCGATGACTTCCTCGACCTGTTCGCGGATGCGTTCGGGTTCGGCGGCCGGCAGATCGACCTTGTTCAGCACCACGACGATCTCGTGGTTGTTGTCGATGGCCTGATAGACATTGGCGAGGGTCTGCGCTTCGACGCCCTGCGAGGCGTCGACGACGAGCAGTGAACCTTCGCAGGCCGACAGGGACCGCGACACCTCATAGGCAAAGTCGACGTGGCCGGGCGTATCAATCAGGTTGAGAACATAGGTCTCGCCGTTGTTGGCCTTGTAGTTCAGCCGGACGGTCTGCGCCTTGATGGTGATGCCGCGCTCGCGCTCGATATCCATCGAGTCGAGCACCTGTTCCTTCATGTCGCGCAGCTCGAGCCCGCCTGTCTGCTGGATCAGGCGGTCGGCAAGGGTGGATTTGCCATGGTCGATATGGGCGACGATGGAAAAATTACGGATGTGGTCAAGTGGAGTGCTCATGCGCGCGATTTAGCAGTGAACAGGCAAAACGCAAAGCGGGAAATGCAATCCGCCCGCCCGGACCGTCACAAGATTGCATCGTCTGTGCTATATTTTGCCCCTGCGCCACACACAGGGGATGTGATGATGGACGAATTCTTCAATTTCAAAGAGACGGATGGTTTCCGGGTCAAACTCTGGCGGGGCGAGTATATGTGCCTGCTGGGCTTCGACGTGGATGCGCCGGAGGATGATTTTGTCGGTTTCGCGGTGGAGTACAAAGAGCCGAAGGGCGACACATTTTTGAACCTACGCAACCGCATCGCCTTCGACTACGGCGAGCCCGCCAAGAACGCGGTCACCGGCGGGGTCAAGTTCCCCACCACCGAAGCGCCGCTGCAGATGTTCCGCTGGGTGCATTTTCCCTATGAGCCGCAGGACGGCATCTACACCTACCGCATCACCAAGATGCACATGCCGCAGGACGGCAAGCTGGTGCGCGGCACCATGATCGAGCTGCCGATCCGCTATGACAGCGTCACCTATGACGGCTTTCTCGATATCGGCTTTACCCGCAACTTTGCCTCGTCGCAGGCTTTCGAGGACAAGAAGAAGCGGCTGCACCTGACCAATGACATCATCCCCGCCAATGCGGATGACGGCCTCGCCTTTGCGGCCAGGAAAGCCGCAATCGCCAAGACGGGTATCTATGACTGGCTGGGGTTCGAGGCGCACCGGCTGCTGTTCGGCTTCCTCGACTGGGCGGTGAAGGACCCGACCATCGAGGTCGACGCGCTGGCCTACGACCTGAATGAGCCGGATTTTCTGGCACAGCTGGAAAAGCTCGGCAGCCGCCTGCGGGTGATCGTCGATGATTCCGGCGTGGCGGACAAGAAGACCGGCGGACTAAAAAGCGGGCATGGCGCGCCGGACAGTGCGGAAACCCAGGCGGCGGCGCGGCTTGTTGCCAGCGCCGGGGCGGACCGGGTCAAACGCGGGCATTTTCGCGGGCTGCAGCACAACAAGGTGCTGATCGCCAAACGCAACGGCGTGCCGGTGCGGGTGCTGGGCGGCTCGATGAATTTTTCGTTCCGCGGCTTCTACATCCAGGCCAACAACCTGTTCATCTTCGATGACGAGGCGGTGGCGGGCCTGTTCGCGCAGATGTTCACGCTGGCCTTCACTGACATGGCCAATTTCCAGAAAGACCCGTTTTCGAAAGTCTGGCATTCGGTAAAACGCGAAGGCCGCCCGGCGGTGCATGTCTGTTTTTCGCCGCACAAGACATCGGAGCTATCGCTGCGGCCGGTGGGCGGCGCCATCGACCAGGCGACATCCTCGGTGTTCTATTCCTTCGCCTTCATGAACCAGACCAAATCCGGCCCGGTGCGCGAGGCGCTGGACCGTCTGATCAAGAAGCCGCTGTTCAGCTATGGCGTGGTGGACAAGAAGAGCGGGATGGAAATCCAGAAGCCGAGCGGCGAGAACGGCCTTGTCGATTTCGCCTATCTGGCCAAGAATGCACCGGAGCCGTTCAAGAGCGAATGGTCCGGCGGCAGCGGCATCAATATTCACCACAAGTTCGCCGTGGTGGATTTCGACAAGCCGACGGCCAAGGTGTTCACCGGATCGAGCAATTTTTCGCCCTCCGGCGAGACCGGCAATGGCGATCATCTCGTCATCATCGAGGATCAGCGGGTGGCGACGGCCTTTGCCATCGAGGCGCTGCGCATGTTCGACCACCTGAACTTCCGCAACCGCATGCAGGTGGAAATCGCCGCGCTACCGAAACAGATCACCCTGAAGAAACCCAAGGCGATCTCGGGCGAAAGCACCGCGTGGTTCGACAAGTTCTACGTGGCGGGAAGCCAGCGCGAGCGCGACCGGCTGACCTTTTCGCGTCAGTCGTAGCGCAGGTCGTGCGCCTTGCCGCCGAACACCCGGTAGGCGAAGATGGAATAGCCGACGATGGCAGGCAGCACGACGATGACGCCGACGAGGATGATGCCAAGGCTTTCCGGCGCGCTGGCGGCGGCGAAAATCGTCAGCCGCTCCGGCACCACATAGGGATAGAAGGAATAGGCGAGCCCGGCAAAGCCGAGGGTGAAAATACCCGCCATCAGCATGAACGGCAGCGCCGAATAGCGGTCATTGGCAGCGGGCAGCCTGGCAAGCACGGCCCAGAGTGCGGCAAAGAGCGCGGCAGTGACCAGTGGCAGCGGCGCGAGCAGGATCATCTGCGGCAGCACAAACCATTTGGCGAAAATGCGCGGACTGGCCAAGGGCGTCGCCAGCGAAATCGCAACCATGCCGAGCGCGGCAAAGACCAGCGACCGGCGCATCAGGAGGACGGCCTTGTGCTGCAAGGCGCCCTCGGTCTTGTGGATGATCCATGCGGCGCCGATGGCGGCGTAAGACGCGGTGAGGCAAAGACCGACCAGCAGGCCGAACAGGATGCAGGCCGCTGACTGGTCAAGCCCCAGCACATAGACGCCGAGCATGTAGCCCTGCGCCATGGAAGCGGTGATCGAGCCGACGGCGAAGACGAAATTCCAGCGCGGCTTCACATGCAGATCAACCTTGGCGCGAAAATCGAAGGCGACACCGCGCAGGATCAGGCTGATCAGCATGACGGTGACGGGGACATACAGCGCCGGCAGCACGACGCCATGCGCCGCGGGAAAGGCCACCAGCAGCAGGCCGATGGCGAGGACCAGCCAGGTTTCATTGGCATCCCAGAACGGGCCGATGGCGGCAACCATGGTGTCGCGCTCCGCATCGTCCGTTGCGGCGAAAAGAATGCCGACGCCGAGATCAAAGCCATCGAGGATGACATAGACCAGGATCGACAGGCCCATCAGCCCGGCAAAAATGAGGGGAAGGAGGATGGCGGGATCAAAGGTCATCCGCTTCCCCGCACCGGCTGGCCCAGCGGCTGGTCTTCGACGCCCGGTTCCGGCTGCCGGTCGCCCTCACGGGCGGCCTTGACCGTCAGCCGCAGGATCACGCCGATATATGCCAGCAGCAGCATGGTATAGACAATGAGATAGGCCGCAAGCGACGCGGCGACCGTACCGGCGGGCACCGGCCCGAGCGCGTCCGCCGCTTTGAGCACGCCGTTGACCAGCCAGGGCTGGCGGCCGATTTCCGCCGTGTACCAGCCGGCCAGCGTTGCCACCCAGCCGGACAGAGCCATGGGCACCAGCACGAGCGCAAGCGGCCGCGTGAGCGTGCTGCGCCGCCACAGCATCCACGCGGCTGTCCACGACACCAGCAGCATCAGGACGCCGGTGCCGACCATGATGCGGAAGGCGAAAAACAGCGGCAGAACCGGCGGGTGATTACCCGCGAACTGGTCGAGGCCGGGTACGGCACCGGCAGCGTCGTGCCGCAGGATCAGGCTGGCACCATCCGGCACGGCGACCTCGAAACGATTTTCGCGTGTCGTCTCGTCAGGCACGGCAAACAGCAGCAGCGGCGCATGGGAGCGGGTTTGCCAGTTGGCTTCGATCGCCGCGATCTTCTGCGGCTGATGCGCCAGCGTGTTCAGCCCATGCTGATCGCCCGCGACGATCTGCACCGGGATGAGCACCGCGGCGAGATAAACGCCGGTGCGCAGGGCTTTGCCCATGGCATCGCTGCGGTCGCCCAGTAGCCAGCGCAGGGCAGACAGGCCTGAGATCAGAAAGGATATGGTGAGCCCCGATGCCAGCAGCATGTGCACAAGCCGGTAGGGCATGGACGGGTTGAAGATGATGGCGGCCCAATCGGTGGCAAAGGCCTTGCCGCCGCGCATCTCGAAACCATCGGGCGTCTGCATCCAGGAATTCAGCGCAATGATCCAGAATGCCGACACCGTCGTGCCGAAGGCGACAAGCAGGGTTGCCAGCGTATGGATACGATTGGACACGCGGCGGAACCCGAACAGCATGATGCCGAGAAAGGCTGCTTCCAGAAAGAACGCGGTGAGAATTTCATAGGCCAGCAGCGGCCCGGCAATATTGCCGACCGTTTGCATGTAGCCCGGCCAGTTGGTGCCGAACTGGAAGCTCATGGTCACGCCCGACACCACGCCAAAGGCGAAGGACAGGGCGAAAACCTTGACCCAGAAATGGTAGGCCTTCATCCAGCCTTCGTCGCTGGACCGGCGATAGCGCAGCTTGAAATACAAAAGCACCCAGCCGAGCGCGATGGTGATCGTCGGGAACAGGATATGGAACGAGATATTCGCAGCGAATTGTATTCTCGACAGAATGAACGGATCCATGACGGCGTCCTTTCGCTGCGGACATATGTCACCCGAACGGACGGCGTGAGAAGTAGACATGCTGTCGCGTGCGTGGTTCGACAAGCTCATCATGAGGGAGGGCGAGGATCGCAGGGAGCCCGATTTAGCAACGCTGGCGATTGGCTTGCAGCCAAACCACATCCCTCATGGTGAGCTTGTCGAACCACGCACAATTGCCATGCAGATTCAGCCCTGCCCCTATGCCGCGGCGATCAGCCCGCCATAGATATCCAGGTCCACATTGCCGCCTGACAGGACCACGGCAACCGTCTTGCCCTGCAGCTCATCCGCCCGTGCCGCCACGCCGGCAAGGCCGACGCAGCCGCCGGGCTCGACAATCACCTTGAGATAGGTCGCCGCATCGCGCATCGCAGCGGCAACCGCTTTATCGGAAACCGCGACGCCGCCCGCCAGGTTCTGCTTGTTGATCGGGAAGGTCAGGTCACCCGGCTGCTGGGTCAGGATCGCATCGCAGATCGAGCGGTAGCCCGGCTCGTTGGCAATCTGCCTGCCGGCCACCAGCGACCGGCGCAGATCGTCGAAATGATCGGGCTCGACACCCCAGATGCGGGTGTGCGGGGAACGCGCCTTGACGGCAACGGAAATGCCGCTGATCAGCCCGCCGCCGCCGCTCGGCACGAACAGGTCGTCGAAGACGATGCCGCGTTCCTCCGCCTCGTCGATCAGCTCGATGCCGATCGTGCCCTGCCCGGCCATGATCGCAGGATCGTCATAGGGCGGCACCAGGATCATGCCGCGCCCGTTAATATACTCAGCCGCGATCTCCTCCCGACTCTGCTTGTAACGGTCATAGAGCACGACGTCAGCGCCATAGGATCTCGTATTGGCAATTTTCAACTGCGGTGCATCGGATGGCATGATGATGACAGCCTTGATGCCGAAAAGCTGGGCGGAGCTTGCCACGCCCTGCGCATGGTTGCCGGAGGAAAAGGCGACGATGCCGCGCGTGCGCTCGTCCGCCGTCATCTGGCTGATGCGATTGTAGGCGCCGCGGAACTTGAACGAACCGGTCCGCTGCAGGCATTCCGGCTTGAACAGGATGCGTGCACCATATTTGGCATTGAGCGCCTCCGACTCGATCAGCCGGGTGGTGACAAGCTGGCCTTTGAGCCGGATGGCGGCATCGACGATATCGGTATTGGCAATGGCGAACGCGTTCATCATGTCCTCGGCTGCTGAATGGGCGGGTCTGGCCATTCATAGCACCAGCGCGGCGTTTCGGCATCCAAATCATTGTCATCATTGTCCCGGGCGCCCTCTTGAAAAGCGCGCCTGCTTTCTATAGTTTAGAATTATTCTAAATTAGGACAGTGTCATGCTCAGCCGCTTCTTCGGTCCCCGCCGCCACGAACTCAACGAATTGTCGGAACAGCAGCTCCTCGCGCTCGCCATTTCATCGGAAGAAGACGATGCGCGGATCTACCTTGCCTATGCCGACGGGCTGCGGGACGATTTCCCGCAGAGCGCCAAAGTCTTCGAGGATATGGCGGAGGAGGAGAACCTGCACCGGCAGGCGCTCATCGACATGCACCGCGAGCGTTTCGGCGACCGCATTCCGCTGATCCGGCGCGAACATGTGCGCGGCTATCTCGAGCGCAAGCCGGACTGGCTGGTGCGGCCGCTCGGCATCGACAAGGTGCGCGAGATGGCGGAGAAAATGGAGGAGCAGGCCTACCGCTTCTACACGGAAGCGGTGAAGCTGGTCAGTGACGCCTCGACGCGCAAGCTGCTCGGGGATCTTGCCATTGCCGAGAAAACCCATGAATCGCTGGCGCACCGGCTGGGCGAACAGCACACGCCCGATGCGGTGCAACAGGACGAGAAACTGACGGAAAAACGCCAGTTTCTGCTCACCTATGTCCAGCCGGGGCTGGCGGGGCTGATGGACGGTTCCGTCTCGACGCTTGCGCCGATTTTCGCGGCGGCCTTCGCAACCCAGGACACCTGGCAGACATTTCTGGTCGGCCTCTCCGCCTCGCTCGGTGCCGGCATCTCGATGGGCTTCACGGAAGCCGCCCATGATGACGGCAAGCTGTCCGGGCGCGGATCGCCGCTGAAGCGCGGCCTCGCCAACGGCATGATGACGGCGATCGGCGGCCTGGGCCATGCCCTGCCCTACCTGATCCCGGATTTCTGGACGGCAACGACCGTTGCCGCGATGGTGGTTTTCGTCGAACTCTGGGCGATTGCCTATATCCAGCACAAATATATGGAAACGCCGTTCTTCCGCGCGGCGATACAGGTGGTGCTGGGCGGCAGCCTCGTGCTGGCTACGGGCATTCTCATCGGCAATGCGTGATGGGAAGAGAGGCAATGCGTGCGCGGCAAAGTTGATGCCGGATACGCATTGCCTCATATTATATCGGCATCAATTTTTGATGATTAAATGAGCAAACCGAGACTTTCGTTCGATTGACCGAGCTGACCTCTCATTCGCACTATTGAATTTTTGCGAATTTTGAGAGGCCAATATGATTGTTAGAATTTTATTGCTTGTGGCCCTTTTGGGCCTTACTGCCTGCAACAAGGAAAACACGGAAACAGAGGTTTCACAAGGAACCTTTGACGTCCCGTCTGCGTCTACCGCAGCTTTGCCGATTGAGGAAGCCGGGACGAAGGAACCGGACAAGGTCAAGCCGGAAGCCAAACCGTCTGAGATTGTCATTGTCGCGCCCGGCACAAGCCCGGACAAGCCGGAAACAAGAGTTTCACAAAACACATCAGATCACTCTACAACACCCGTAACGCCCCCTATTGCACCTCCATCAATTGAAGAAACAGCACGAAAGAAGGCAGGTGATTTCAAGGCAGCCGGTAAACTTCAGGAGGCAGCCATCGCCCTGCGGAGCGCCGGTCTGGACAAAGACGCGTTTGAACTCTTCGCACCTGAGGATTACGCGTTTAACGTCAATGACCACCCCGCCAAGCCCTCTTCGCCTGAGGTGAGCGAAACACCTTCCGTCAAGCGCCACTCGATGACGCTGAACGGCAAGACCGTCTGGTACACCGCCAAGGCCGGCCACATCATCGCTTATGGTCAGAAGGATCCGAAAACAGGTGGGAAAGACGCAAAGGCTGCTATTTTCTATATGTCTTATACGCGGGATGACCTGCCACATGAAAGCCGCCCGGTAACATTCTTATTCAATGGCGGTCCCGGCTATGCCTCGGTCTTTCTGCATATGGCGGCATTCGGCCCCAAGCGGATCAAGATTGATGCGCCATTCATGCCCATGAAAAAAAGTGATCTGAAATTTCCTGTCGTCGACAATGAGGAGACGTTGCTCGATCACACGGACCTTGTCTTCGTTGATCCCGTCGGCACCGGCTTTTCCAAGGCGATTGCACCCCACGCCGACAAGGAATTTTACGCCGTGAACGCAGATGCCGAGGTCGCGCGCGATTTTATCACAAGCTACACCAACAGGAACCACCGCCAGAGTTCCCCCAAATACCTTCTCGGGGAATCCTGGGGGAGTGCCCGCGTCTCCCTGACCGCCGCGCTTCTGGAGGATGCCGGCACGAGCAATCTCGATCCGGACCCATCGGGCAAGCCACCCGTCGTGCTGTCGGGCGTGGTTTTAAGCTCTCCATACCTGTCAGGAGAAGCTTGCAAATTTTTCGGGATGAACTCTTGCAATACAGAAATGCCGACCAACGCCATAACGGCAGAGTATTTTCAAAAGCCCGGGGCAAGCTGGCGGGGTAACCGAACAATCGATCAATATGCTGACTATATAAGGCAATTCGCAGTGAGTTCGTATATTGCGGTGATCAAAGAATTCCCCACCTCCACCTCCAGAACTGATATCGCGCTGACGAAACACGGGCCAGTATTGCAGGAATTCCGCAACATTGGCGGAAATCAGGCATTGACATGGGGCGACTTCTTCAAGGGGAATATTTTAACCAATCGACCGGCCGCCAAATATCATGGCTCGTACGATGCCCGCATGATCGCTGACGATTACGACCCCGATTTTTTCGATGATGACGTTCTGGGAAATGGTGTCAAAACGCATCTGCAAACATTCATGAATTATTCTGCCAATGCTGATGCAACGGATGTTTCAGGCGGCGTCAAGGAAGTGAATAGCACATATGCCATCAATTGCGGCTGTCGCAGTTCTTTTAATGAAAAACCGCGGATTGGCGGTGTTGCCGATCTGACTCAAGCTCTTACTGCCGATCCTCATCTGACCGTCATGGCACTTCACGGTTATTATGATCAGGTAACGCCGTTCTTCGAGACCGAAACACAATTGAAACAAGCCGGCTTGGACAAACTTATCCCCATGCACCTGTTTGAGGGCGGGCACATGTTCTATTATTCCGAGGCCGCGCGAAAGCCGATGAAAAAAGTTTTGGATGAATTTTACACCCGCGCCCCTGTAATCGTGGCGACGAATTGAGCATCTCCTTTGCAAGAATGGATTTGAACATGAAAAAATATTATCGATCATTTGCCTTTGTCAGCAGCGCAATAACAGCGGCAGCGCTTGTGCCTTCGGCACATGCCTTTCCCAGGGAAGTCACGCGCTTTTCAGTGATACCGCCATATCAGGAAAGAATCTTGCGCATAGGCGACGGCTTGCGGCTTCCGTCGACCACGACTGATCAGGGCGCCCAGCCGCCCGTTCAGCAAGTCCTTCATCAGCGTTTGAAGGCGCGCTTCGATGCGGCGACTGTTCACTCCAATCATCTTTTGACCGCCAAGGGTGCTGATGATGCGAGCTGGGGATTTGTTGCGAGCCACTTTGCGGAAATTGACAAAGATCACAACGGCTATGTGACATTCAGCGAAGTAACTGCTTTCATGGACGCCCGTTCACCGTTGAAAACCGGCAAGGAGCAGACCGTTCAGATCGTCGAGTAATGATGGTCTTAACAGCATGGTAGCGCCGACAATCTGTGACAGTCAGCGCACATAGATTTGTCTCAAAGGCGAATCAGAATCGACAAAACCCGGTGGTTAACACCGGGTTTCTTTTTGGCTTTTCAACCGGGAAATTACGGCCTGCCTCAGGTGTTAAAGCTAATTTTCCATGAATTCACCGGGCCTTAACCATCGGTATTCAGCAAGCGTTCATATTTATCGGTTAAATTTTAGCTAAATGATCGCTAACCGGTTTTTTCGGGCGATCGAGATTCAGGAAATGAAGATATGACCATGCTCGTTCAACTGCGCGATACGCTTCGCGTCGTCCGTGAATTCATTGCACCGTCCTACCGGCCGGAACGCCATTACATGCGCGGCCCCGGCCCCGCCTGTGCACAGCGCAACCACGGTCAGGCATGATGGTAAACGCGCGCGTCAGACGGAGCCTCATCACGGGCTCGCAAGCCATAGTCACGCATAACAGCCGCAATCCGCAGCCGGTAATCGGCAAAGATTTCGGCGCGGCCAGCGCTCTGGGCAGCGCGATGTTCCTCGGTCTGGCGCCAAGCCGCAACTGAGGCTTCGTCGCGCCAGAACGACAGGGAGAGATAACGGTTCTCGTTGGCAAGACTGCGGAACCGTTCGACGGAAATGAAGCCGTCCATCTTTTCCAAAAGCGGGCGCAAATTCGCCGCCCGCTCGAAATAATCTTTCTCGTGGCCATCCCTCGGCTCCACTTCGAAAATCACCGCAATCATCGGATCAATTCCCCATTGTTTCCAGTAACCCGGCGCAGGAACGTGCGGTCCTCGCGGCGGATGAATTTCCGTTCGCGCGAAAATTCGTAATTGGCGCGGCCCAGCGGATCGGCCGTCAATTTCGCGCGGTACGCCTCATAGGCCGCCAGATCCTCGATGGTGTAAATCCCGTAGGCCAATGTGGCCGACCCCTCATGCGGGGCGAAATAGCCGATCAGGTCGGCACCGCAGCGCGGAATCGCCTCGTTCCAGGTGCGTGCATAGTGCTCGAATGCATCCTTCTGGTAGGGGTCGATCTCATATTTGATAATGCAGGTGATGCTCATAACGGCCGCTCCTTCGTGTGGATTGGCCTGTTTTAGAACAGCCGGATGACGCGATGCTTCGATCACGGCCGAACGATCGCGGCCGCAAAACAATCAGCCCCGCCAGGCGTTTGGCGCGCGGCGGGGCTGATTGCAAAACAGTATCGGTTCTATCAGGCGTCGAGGCCATCGAAGAGTGCCGTCGACAAATACCGTTCAGCAAAGGACGGAATGATCACGACGATATTCTTGCCCTTGTTTTCCGGACGCTTGCCGAGCTCGATAGCCGCCGTGAGCGCGGCGCCGGAGGAAATGCCGACCGGCACGCCTTCGAGCTTGGCCACCAGGCGGGCATAGGTGAAGGCATCCTCATTGGAGACCTGAATGACCTCGTCATAGATGTGGGTATCGAGCACCTGCGGCGCGAAACCGGCACCGATGCCCTGGATCTTGTGCGGGCCGGGATTGCCGCCTGATAGAACCGGCGAATCCTTCGGCTCGACTGCAACGATGCGCACGTCCGGCTTGCGCTGCTTCAGGACCTGGCCGACACCGGTGATGGTGCCGCCGGTGCCGATGCCGGACACAAAGATATCGACCTTTCCGTCCGTATCGTTCCAGATTTCCTCGGCGGTGGTCCTGCGGTGAATCTCAGGGTTGGCCGGATTGTCGAACTGGCCGGGAATGACCGCATCGGGCGTGGTTTCCACCAGTTCATTGGCCTTGGCGATGGCGCCCTTCATACCCTTGGCGCCCTCGGTCAGAACCAGTTCGGCACCGAGCAGCTTGAGCATCTTGCGCCGCTCGACCGACATGGTTTCCGGCATGGTGAGGATGAGACGGTAGCCCTTGGCGGCGGCGGCAAACGCCAGCGCAATACCGGTATTGCCGGAGGTCGGCTCGACGAATGTCGTCTTGCCCGGCGTTGCCTTGCCCTGTGCTTCCAGCGATTCGATCAGCGCGACGCCAATGCGATCCTTGACACTGGCAATCGGATTGAAGAATTCGAGCTTGGCCAACAGATTGGCTTCGACACCCTGATCCTTTGCCAGCTTATCAAGACGGACAATCGGCGTATCGCCGATGGTATCGACAATGGAATTGTAGATACGGCCGCGGCCGGGTTTGCGCGCATCACTCGTGCTCATGGAAATGCTCCCTCAATTGCTGTGGCAGCCATCTTATGGCGCGAGCTTGAAAATTCATAGTCGAGCCTATGCATAAACAGCCCGATCACGGGAATTTCATGCCAATATGCCTACAGCCTTAGAATAAAATTCTACGGTCAGGACGCCCGGCCGGCGATGGCAAGTGCAGCGCCCGCCATGAATGCGGCGGCGGTGCGGTTCAGCCGTTTCAGCGCGCGCGGCGATTGCAGGAACCAGCGTGCCTTGGATGCAAGCGCGAGATAGGGAACCAGCACGACAAGCAGCGTCACAACCGTTACGCAGGCGAGCAGGGCATAATCGGTCGGGGTGATGGCGTGCAGATCGATCAGCGTCGGCGTCAGGGCGATATAGAAGATCATGGTCTTCGGATTGCCGAGGGTAACCGCAAGCCCGGAAAGCACGCTGGCGAGAGCCCCGCCGCTGCCGCGCTTGGCTTCAATCTTTTCAGCGGAAATTCCCGCGGTCCAGAAGCTCCAGGCAAGATAGGCGAGATAGGCCACACCCGCCCATTTGATCAGCAGAAACAGTGTTCCGAAAGTCTGCGCCACCATGGAAAGGCCGAGCACCACGGCCGTCAGATAGGTCAGATCGCCGAGGACGAGGCCGAGCGACATGAACAGGGCCGAGCGGAAACCGGAGCCCAGCGCCCGTGCGATGAGGGCGGTGAGACCGGGCCCGGGAATGGCGGCGGCAATGGCAAGGGCGCCCGAATAGGCGATGAAACCGGCAAGTGTCATGATCAATCTCTGCGTGAAATCTGTGCGGCGGGACAATACGCCGATTTTCCGCACTGGCAATCGGCTTCAAGTATTTGTCGCATTCATCATTTTCGGGGCTGTGCGACGACGTCGCCGGGCAAATGCCTCATATCATTCCAGCCAGATTTATGCGTGTTCGACCTAGAGAACCAGAAATCCCTGTCCCAGCGGATCATCGTCTTCAACGATGAACTCCGCCTTGCCGCTGTAATAGGCGTGGCCGGAGACACGCGCCGTGATGGCGTCGAAGGTTCCCGCCCTGGTGAGCGAGGCGACAGCCCCGGCAAAACGCGAGCCGACAATGCTTTCGAAAATCCGCGCTTCGGTGGCATGAATCTGGCCCTTGGCGTGCATGGCAGCCAGCCGCGCGGTCACACCCGACCCCGTCGGCGAGCGGTCGAGCTGGGCATCGGCGAAAATGCAGACATTCTTTGTCGGCGCTTCCGACCAGCCGTCGAGACCGTCGGTGAGGATGGAACCATAGAGGAAGGCAAGGTCGCTGTGATCCGGGTGCGCCAGCGGCACGGCGTCCTTCACCGCTTCGGTAAGCAATGTTGCCGCCTCGATGAATTTGCGCGCGGGATCGCGGCCGAATTCAAGGCCGAACTGGCTGCAATGGGCGAGTGCGTAATAGGCGCCGCCATAGGCCACGTCGAACGTCACGTCGCCATGGGGCGGCAGATGGATGGTCCGGTCCCCGGCAAACAGGAAAGCCGGGACGCTTTCGAAGGACACGCTGGCGGACTTGCCGTCCTTCACCTCGACGGAGGCCACCACCATGCCGCAGGGACATTCGATGCGGACCGTCGTGACCGGCTCGACCTTCTCTACAAGGCCATAATCGATGGCATAGCGGCCAAGCGCGATGATGGCGTGGCCGCACATCGTCGAATAGCCCTCATTGTGCATGAACAGCACAGCGAGATCAGCCCCGGGCAGGTTCGGTTCGACCAGTAGCGCGCCATACATGTCGAAATGGCCGCGCGGCTCGAACATCAGGATTTTGCGGAGATGGTCGAGATTGTCCCTGACATAGGCGCGCTTCTCCAGGATCGTGCCTTTCGGCAGAACGGGATAGCCGCCGGTGATGATGCGCAGGGGCTCGCCGCCCGTGTGCATGTCGACGACGCTGAGTGGCGCGGCCATCAGGCGATGCCCAGAAGCGCGGGCAGCTTGCGCATATCGTCAAACAGGATACCACCCGCCGCGACGAGACCCTCACGGTCGGCGTGCGCATCGCCGCAATAGGAAAACACCCGCATGCCGGCCGCCGTTCCCGCCGTTGTTCCTGCCACGCTGTCCTCGATCACCACGGAGCGGGACGGCTCGACCCCCATCTGCCGTGCCGCATGCAGGAAGAGATCGGGGAACGGCTTGCCGCGCGCCACCATGGATGCACTGTACAGCACATCATGGAAATGGCCGATCAGCCCGGTTTTCCCCAGCGTCAGGTGCATTTTTTCCACATTTGCGGAGGAGGCCACGCAGTAGGACAGTTGCGCTTCCTTCACCGCATCGATGACCGTTTCGATGTGCGGGATGGCTTCAACGCCGTTTTCGAAAATGACGGGAATGGCCTGATACCAGCGCTCGACAAAATCGTCGCCAAGGGAGTAGCCTTGCGCCTCGACCTTCTCCTTCACCGCGCGCATCGGCATGCCGCAGAGGTTCTTGCGCGCCTCATCGAAGGTGATGGGATAGCCCGCGGCATTGAGCATCTTGATCAGATGCTGATTGGCAAGGGCTTCGGTATCGACCAGGACCCCGTCACAGTCGAAAATCACCAGATCGGGGCGTGTCATGCTTAATCTTCCTTGTCTGCGTCCTGCGCGTAGAGCTTTTGCAGCTCCCCGAACGTCACGCCGGTTTTTGAGAATTCGAACGTGCCCTTGTCGAGCACTTCGCGGGCCGCATCGCGAATGGCGGTGAAGGCGGCGGTGATCAGCCGCGGCCCGAGCGAAACGCGGCGCACGCCGGCGGATTTCAGCGCGCTGACGCTCAATGACGCCGGCGCGAGGACATTGACCGGCTTCGACACGGAGGCACAGATCGTGCGGATACTCTCGAGATCCGAAATGCCGGGCGCAAAAAGCACATCGGCACCGGCCCGTTCAAATGCCTGCAACCGCTTGATCGTGTCATCGAGATCGGCACGGCCATGCAGGAAATTCTCGGCACGCGCCGTGAAGACGAAATCGCTCTTCAGCGCCCGCGCGGCTTCCGCCGCCGCGTAGACACGCTCGACCGCATGGTCGAAATCATAGATCGGCTTGTCCGCGTCGCCGGAGAAATCCTCGATGGAGCAGCCGGCAAGACCGGCGGCTTCGGCGGCGAAGATGGTCTCGCCGGCGCTGTCGGCGCTGTCACCCTTGCCCTTTTCCAGATCGCCGGAAATGGGCAGATCCGTTGCCGCCACGAGATCGCGGCAATGCTGCATCATGACATCGAAGGCGACGCCGCCATCGGGCAGAGCGCGCGAAAAGGCAAACCCCGCGCTGCTGGTGGCCAGCGCCTTGAAGCCGAGCGACGCGAGGAACCGGGTCGTGCCGGGATCCCATGGATTGGGCATCAACAGAATTTCCGGTCCCTGATGCAGCTGACGGAAAACCTTGCCCTTGTCCATGCTATCCTCCCGCGATTACGACGTGCCCGTTGACCCGAACCCTCCGGCACCGCGTGCCGTTTCGCTGGCATGCTGCCGTTCTTCAACCTCGAGCTGCACGACCGGCGCCAGCACGACCTGCGCGATGCGCATGCCACGCTCGACGTAGAAGTCGTCATCTCCAAGATTGATCAGGATTACTTTTACCTCACCCCGGTAGTCGGAATCAATGGTCCCCGGCGTGTTGAGGCAGGTAATTCCGTGCTTGAGGGCAAGGCCGGAACGCGGCCTTACCTGCGCTTCATAGCCTTGCGGGATTTCGAAGACGAGGCCGGTCGGCACCAGGGCGCGGCGGCCGGGCAAAAGCAGCAGCGGACGGTCCTCGGGCACTGCGGCGCGCAGGTCCATTCCGGCCGAGCCGGGGGTTTCATAGGCGGGCAAATCGAGGTCCCGCCCATGCGGCAACCGGACAAGACCGAGAGCGGGATGCACGTGACGTGCGGAATCGGATGATTGAGACATGAGATCACCTTTTTCACCAGTCCGCCGGATTGGTCAACTCACAAGATTTGTCCGGATCATTGTTTACACACAATCTCTTTCTAGCAGTAGCTGAACCTGACGATTCCCAAGCGCCGTGCGACGCGCTATTGTCAGTCGGATCAAGAGTGAATCGGGTGAATCATGTGTCGATGGGCAGCCTATCTCGGACCTCAGCTTTATCTCGAAGATGTCATTGCTTCGCCCTGCCATTCGCTGATCGCCCAGAGCCATGATGCGCACGAGGCCAAGACCCGCACCAATGGCGACGGTTTCGGCGTTGCCTGGTATGGCGAGCGGCCGGAACCTGGCCTTTACCGCGATATTCTCCCTGCCTGGTCCGACCAGAACCTGAAGAGCCTGTCGCGGCAAATCCGGTCGCACCTGTTTCTCGCCCATGTGCGCGCCTCCACCGGCGGCTCGACCAGCCGGACCAATTGCCATCCGTTCGTCTCGGGCCAATGGAGTTTCATGCACAACGGACAGATCGGCCATTTCGACCGGCTGCGGCGCGGGCTGGAAGCCAAGCTCGACGATGCGCTCTATGTGCAGAAGCTGGGATCGACGGATTCGGAGCTGATTTTCTTGCTGATGCTGCAGCACGGCCTGGACAAGGACCCGGCACAATCGCTGGTGGAGACGGTCAATGTCATCACCGCCGAGGCGGAGCGCGCCGGCGTGCCACCCTTCATCCGGCTGACCGCGGCATTTTCCGACGGGACACAGCTCTACGCGGTGCGCTACGCCACCGACCGCTTTGCCCCGACGCTTTATACGGCGACGCTCTCACCGAGCTCGGGCCTGTGCGTCGTCTCCGAACCGCTGGACGGAGAAGCGGAAAACTGGATGCCGGTGCCGCCGAACAGTTTCGTGACCGTCAAGAACAGCAAGCGCATCGCCATCGAGCCGTTCATGGCACAGGAAAAGTCCGGGCCGGTGCTGGAGAGGGCGTAACACCCATTTCGAATTGACAGTCGACGGCAGGGTCTTCGGCTGATAGAAGGCGCGCAACCCTACGATTACGAAATTTGAGCCGCTTCATGTCTTCTGCCGACCATCCCGTTTCGAAACGCCGTACCTTTGCGATCATCGCGCACCCGGACGCCGGTAAAACCACGCTGACCGAAAAGCTGCTGCTGTTCGGCGGAGCGATCCAGCTCGCCGGCGAGGTCAAGGCCAAGAAGGACCGCATCCAGACCCGCTCCGACTGGATGAACATCGAACGGGATCGCGGCATCTCGGTCGTCACCTCGGTGATGACCTTCGAGTACAAGGACTGCATCTTCAACCTTCTGGATACGCCCGGCCACGAAGATTTCGCCGACGACACCTACCGCACACTCACCGCCGTCGACAGCGCCGTCATGGTCATCGACGCCGCCAAGGGTATCGAGGCGCGGACGCTGAAACTCTTCGAAGTCTGCCGCATGCGCGATATTCCGATCGTCACGTTCGTCAACAAGATGGACCGGGAAAGCCGCGATCCCTACGAAATCCTCGACGAAATCGAGCAGAAACTGGCGCTCGACACCGCGCCGATCACCTGGCCGATCGGACGCGGCAAGAGCTTTGCCGGTACCTACAACCTGCAGGACAATACCGTGCGGCGGCGCGATGAAGAGGAAAAGCCGACACCGGTCAACGGACCGGAAGCCGCCGGGGCCTCCGGCCTGCTGCCCGAGAACGAACGCCAGGCGTGGATCGACGAGGTGACGCTGGCGCGCGATGCCTGCAATCCCTTCGATCTGCAATCATTCCGCGAAGGCCACATGACGCCGGTCTATTTCGGCTCGGCGCTGCGCAATTACGGCGTGCGCGACCTGATCGAAGCCTTCTGCGATTTCGGACCGAGCCCGCGTGCGCAGGACGCCGATATCCGCCGCGTCGAGGCAACCGAAGACAAGATGACCGGATTTGTCTTCAAGATCCAGGCCAACATGGACCCGAACCATCGCGACCGCATCGCCTTCCTGCGCGTCTGCTCCGGCAAACTGTCGCGCGGCATGAAAGCCAAGCTGGTACGCACCGGCAAGCCGATGAGCCTGTCGGCACCGCAATTCTTCTTCGCCCGCAGCCGCCAGATCGCCGACGAGGCCTGGGCCGGCGATGTGGTGGGCATTCCCAACCATGGCACCTTGCGCATCGGCGACACGCTGACGGAAGGCGAAGACATCCTGTTCCGCGGCGTGCCAAACTTTGCCCCAGAAATCCTGCGCCGCGTGCGGCTCGACGATGCGATGAAGGCGAAAAAACTGCGCGAGGCGCTGCAGCAGATGGCGGAAGAAGGCGTTGTCCAGCTGTTCCTGCCCGACGACGGTTCGCCCGCCATTGTCGGCGTGGTCGGCGCCCTGCAGATCGACGTTCTGACCGAACGGCTGAAAGTCGAATACACGCTTCCCGTCGGCTTCGAGCCCGCACGCTTTACCATTGCGCGCTGGATTTCGGCCGATGACCCGGCGGAGCTGCAGCGCTTCATCAATGCGCACCGGGCCGATATCGCCCACGATCTCGACAATGATCCGGTGTTCCTGGCGCAAAATTCCTTTTCGCTGTCCTATGAGGCAGAGCGCTGGAAGGCTATCCGCTTCGCCGCGATCAAGGATTATCAGGTCCGCGAAAAAGCCGCCTGAGCCCGCTTACCCTTCAACCGGACTGACCGCTGTTCGTCACCCTGACCAGCCTCGCGCATTTATTCAACCAAATGGTTGACAATTGAAATCGCGCCACTATATTAAACCTTATGGTTGAATATAGCACACCCACGCTCGACGCCGTTTTCCATGCCCTCTCCGACCCGACGCGGAGAGCCATGCTGCACCGGCTGTCGACCAGCGAACGCACCGTCAGCGAACTGGCGACGCCGTTCAACATGTCGCTCGCCGGCGCATCCAAGCACATCAAGGTGCTCGAAGCGGCCGGGCTGGTGCGGCGGCACGTGCAGGGCCGGACCCACATCTGCGCCCTGCAGGCGGCCCGGCTGGCCGAAGCGCAGGAATGGCTGCGCTACTACGAGCAGTTCTGGCAGGAACGGCTCGACGATCTGGAAGATATTCTGCGCGCGGAGGACCGTGCGCTTGCCGAGACCGCAAAACACGGGGCCCGCAAGACCCCCAAATCCAAACCGGATACCAAGGAGTAGAACGATGAGCCTGCATCAGGGAAACGACCAGCTTGGCATTGCAACAGCCCCGCGCACCGTTCGCATCGAACGACTGCTTCCCGGCCCGGTGGAGCGCGTATGGGCCTATCTCACCGACGCGGAAAAGCGCGGAAAATGGCTCGCCAGGGGGCCGATGGCGGGCCATGCCGGCGGACCGGTGGAACTGACCTTCCGCCATTCCGAACTATCCACCGCGCCCACCCCGGAAAAGTACCGGAAATATGAAGGCCACCGCAATATCGGGAAGGTCATACGCTGCGAGCCGCCGACATACCTGTCCTTCACATGGGAAGAGGGCAATGGCACGGCATCGGAGGTGAGTTTTGAACTGCAGGCGGCCGGCGACGACACCCTGCTGACCCTCACCCACAGCCGTCTCGCCGATCATGGCGCCATGGTCAGCGTCGCCAGCGGCTGGCACACGCATCTGAGCGTGCTGATCAACGTGCTGAACGGGGTCGAAACCGCCGATTTCTGGGCGAAGCTGGAGCACCTCGAGGCTGAATATGACAGGGCGCTGCCCGCATGACATTTTTGCTGCGTCAACGCCGGCGCACTACACTCCCGAAAGGATGACCTCGCATGAAACCGCGCTACGAAGGCAACCACAACATCGCCATGAAAGTTCCGCCGCACCAGTATGAGGCAACGGTCGCCTTCTACCGCGATGTGATCGGCCTGAAACCCCTCGACAATCACCCTCCCCATATCGGGTTCCATTTCGGTTCGAACCAGCTGTGGATCGACCGGGCGCCCGGCATGAGCCAGGCGGAACTGTGGCTGGAAATTGCCGCGGACGATGCCGGTGCCGCTGCGACACACCTGGACGCTGCCGGCGTTGTCCGCTGCGACGCAATCGAGGCGCTGCCGGAGGGCCACCGGGATTTCTGGATTGCCAGTCCCTGCCAGATCGTTCACCACATATCGCAGAAGGGTGAAGGGTGGTAAGCGGTGACCGGCTACTATTGCCCGATCAGCGTTTGAACCTGCGCTCGAGCAGCAGGACCGTTTCGCCGGTATAGTCGGCCGTGCCAATCCGGGCGAAACCGGTCTTTTCCGCCACCCGGAGCGAAGCGGTATTTTCCGGCGAAATGATGCACAGGGCCCGATCCTGCCTGAAAAAACCGTCGCCCCACGCCGCAGCCGCCGCAAGCGCTTCACTGGCATAGCCCTTGCCGTGGATTTCCGGTGCGAGAACCCAGCCCATCTCCGGCGTGTCGCCAAAGGGCGGTTCGATATCACGCAGGAAATTGGCAAAGCCGATATCGCCGACATAGCGGCCTGTGGCCTTGTCCTCGACCGCCCAGAATCCATAGCCGTTCAAAGTCCAGAGACCGGCATATTTGAGCAATCGGCCCCAGGAGGCCTCGCGGGTCGACGGCTTGCCCGAAATGAATTCATAAACCGCCGGTTGCGTCCACAGGCTGTGTAGCGCTTCAAAATCGTCCAGTCTGTGTGCGCGCAGAATGAGGCGTTCGGTTTCAACGATGGGCGTGGTGGTGGCGGTCATGGGGATTCCGTCTTCAACAATGATATTGGGTTTTCTGGAGATTATTGTTCATCAAGTCAAACGGCTTATCGCGTAAGCATATGCTTACCTTACAGGCGTTCCGGCATCACACCTCGATCGTCTGCAAGGCGGCAGCGATCCGGGCGGCCAGCCGTTCCGCCACCTCTTCCTTGCTCATGTCGGGCCACTCTTCGACGCCGGAACGCGTGACGATGCGCACGGCATTGCGGTCGCCGCCCATCACGCCGGTGGCGTGGCTGACATCGTTGGCAACGATCCAGTCGGCGCCTTTCTTGTCGAGCTTCTTCCGCGCATTGGCGAGCAGGTCCTGAGTCTCCGCAGCAAACCCCACCACGAGGCGCGGGCGCTGCTTGCTGTGCCCGACCCCGGCGAGAATATCGGGGTTTTCCACCATCTGCAGGGCCGGGGCCGCCGCGCCCGGCTGCTTCTTGATCTTTTCGCCCGCTTCATTTGCCGTGCGCCAGTCGGCGACGGCAGCAACCATGACAGCCGCATCGGCGGGCAGCAACCGTTCCACGGCATCGCGCATGTCGCGCGCGGATTCCACATGGGTGACGAACACGCCCTCGGGGTCCGCAATCGTGACCGGCCCGGAGACCAGATGCACCGTTGCACCCAGCCGCGCCAGGGCCGCGGCGATGGCATGGCCCTGCTTGCCGGAAGAGCGGTTGGCGATGTAGCGCACGGGATCGATGGGCTCGTGCGTCGGGCCGGAGGTCATGACAATGGTCTTGCCGGCAAGCGGTTTCGGCGTGATATCCAGCAGCGTTTCAATCGCGGCGACGATCTCCAGTGGCTCGGCCATGCGCCCGGCGCCCGCCTCGCCGCTTTCGGCCATCTCGCCGCTGTTCGGCCCGACAAAGCGGATGCCGTCATTGGCAAGGGTCGTTCGGTTGCGCCGTGTTGCGGGATGATTCCACATTCTCGGGTTCATGGCCGGTGCAATCAGGACGGGCTTGTCGGTCGCCAGGAGTACCGCCGAGGCGAGATCATTGGCCAGACCACCCGCCATTTTTGCCATGAGATCCGCCGTTGCCGGAGCCACGGCAATGAGATCCGCTTCACGCGACAGGCGGATATGCCCGACATCGTGCTCGTCCTCACGGGAGAACAGGTCGCTAAAGACCTTGTCCGCGGCCAGTGCACCGACGGACAGGGGCGTAACAAATTCTTCCGCTGCCTTGGTCAGCACCGGGCGCACATGCGCACCGCGCTCGCGCAGGCGCCGGATCAGGTCGAGACATTTATAGGCGGCGATGCCGCCGCCGATGATGAGAAGAATATGCCGCCCCGCAAGCGGTCCGGTAGCCAGCCCTGACGAAGGTGCAGAGATCTGGGTGATGGAAGGGCCGGCATGCACATCCAGCGCCGCAAGCAGGAGGCGCACCTCCTCTTCCATCGACCGGCCGTGGGCGGCGGCGCGCAGCCGCAGCTTTTCCTTGGTCGCGTCATCGAGATTGCGGATGGTTATGCTCGCCATGATTGCACTCCGAGAACAAAGACTGCATCAAATGCAATCATTGCAATCACATTAGCGCAATTGAGCTCAGAAAAGAAGGGTGTAAGTGATGATAACCAGACAGATTGCAATCACCCATAGGGCGACGCGGCCGGAACGGGTATGCCGCGCCTCCGCCCTGCCGATGGCCTTTGCCGTCTCGTCATCGAAGCGGAAACCCTGCTCCGCCATCCGGTCCATCTCTTTCGACAGGCGGTCAGCGCGCGCCACGAGTTCGGGCGCCTGACGGGCGAGATGCAGCAGGGCGCCGACGCCCTCGCGCGCATCGGCAAGAATTCCCTGCGGACCGAGATTGCGGCGGATCCAGTCGCCCACGACAGGTTCGGAGGCTTTCCACATGTTGAAATGCGGATCGAGCGTGCGGGAGACGCCTTCCACCACCACCATGGTCTTTTGCAGCATGACGAGTTCCGGCCGCGTTTCCATGTCGAAAAGCTCGGTGACCTCGAACAGCAGGGTCAGGAGCTTAGCCATGGAAATGGTTTCCGCCGGCTGGCCGTGGATGGGTTCGCCAATGGCACGGATAGCCTGGGCAAAGCTCGCCACGTCGTGGTGATGCGGCACATAGCCCGCCTCGAAATGCACCTCGGCGACACGGACATAGTCACGCGTGATGAAGCCGTAGAGGATTTCCGCGAGAAACCGCCGTTCCTTCTTGCCGAGCCGCCCGGTAATGCCGAAATCCACGGCAACGATGTGCCCGCGATCATCGACGAACATGTTGCCGGGATGCATGTCGGCATGAAAAAAACCATCCCGCAATGTATGGCGCAGGAAGGACTGGATCAGCGTTTCGGCAAGACCGACGAGATTGTGACCGGCGGCGCGCAGGCCGTCGATATCCGACATCTTGATGCCGTCGATCCACTCGAGCGTCAGCACATCGCGCCCCGTGCGCTCCCAATCGACGGTCGGCACGCGGAAGCCCGGATCGTTCTTGGTGTTCTCGCCGATTTCCGAAAGCGCAGCCGCTTCCAGCCGCAGATCCATCTCGATCCGCGTCGTCTGCGCCAGGGTGCGCGTCACTTCGATCGGCCGCAGGCGGCGCGTTGCAGGCACGTAGCGTTCCTGCCATTGCGCCACCATAAAAAAGCTTTCCAGATCGTTGTTGAAGCGCTGGCGTACGCCCGGCCGGACAACCTTGACGGCAACCTTGCGGTCTTCACCATCCGTCTTGATATACGCTGGGTGGACCTGCGCGATGGATGCGGCAGCAATTGGTTCGCCAAGACTTACATAGAGATCATCAACGGAGCGTCCGAGCGAGCCCTCTATGGCCTTGACCGACGCTTCCATCGGGAAGAAATCCAGCTGATCCTGCAGCAGTGCCAGATCATCGGCCACTTCGGTGCCGACCACATCCGGCCGCGTTGCCAGGAACTGGCCCAGCTTGACGTAGGACGGCCCGAGCTTGTTGATGGCGCGCGACATGCGCTCAGAACGGCGGGCCGTGCGGGCGCGCCGCCTTGCCAGCAGCCCGGCGATGCGGTGGCCGAATGCGGGAAGGCCGCTCAGGCCTTCGGCGGGCAGTGCGGAAATAACGCCTTCGCGCGTCATGATCCATCCGGCCCGGATCAGGCGAAATGTTGCGGTAAACTTACTCATTCAGAACGTCACAATTTCCAGCCGGAATGCAGGGCAGCGATACCGCCGGTAAAGTTGCGCCAACTCACCCGCTCGAAACCTGCCGTGCGGATCATCTCGGCGAAATCCGCCTGGCGGGGGAATTTGCGAATGGACTCCACCAGATACTGGTAGGAATCCGCATCCCCCGTGACCGCCTTGCCGATTTTCGGAATCGCATTGAACGACCAGGCGTCGTAAATCTTGTCGAGAACCGGCAGTTCCACCTCGGAAAATTCAAGGCAGAGGAAGCGTCCGCCCGGCTTCAGCACGCGGTAAGCTTCCGCCAGAGCACGGTCGATATGCGGCACGTTGCGAATGCCGAAGGCGATGGTATAGGCATCGAAGCTGGCATTCTCGAATGGCAGTTCCTCGGCATTGGCTTCAACAAACTCGGTATTGTCAGCAAGGCCTTTTTTCGCCGCGCGGTCACGGCCGACACCCAGCATCGAGCCGTTGATGTCGAGCACGGTGGCATGGGCATTGCGATTCGAAGCTTCGACGATGCGGAAGGCGATATCACCCGTGCCGCCGGCAACATCGAGTGTCTTCCAGTTCGATGTCTTGGACGGGGCAAGCCAGGCGATCATCGAATCTTTCCAGACGCGGTGCAGCCCGCCGGACATCAGATCGTTCATCACATCGTAGCGCTTGGCGACGCGATGAAACACGTCATTGACGCGTGTCTGCTTTTCTCCGTCGCCGACATCCTGAAAACCGAAGGATGTTTCCATGCCGCCATGGGCACCGGTGCGTTGCTGGCTCATTGTGCTACCTGCTGATCTCTTTTGCGGGCGGAGCATAGAAGATTGAAACGCAGAAGGCTATTGTCTGTTGCGCGATGAAGCGACGCGCTGCACATTTTGTCGAATGGAGACCGCCCATGGTGTTGAAGGCCGAACTGCATTGTCACGTCGAAGGCGCAGCCTCTCCCGCCCTCGTCGAGCGAAAAGCCGGCAAATATGGCGCCGATGTTTCGGCCTTCATCGTCGACGGCAGGTTCGTCTGGCACGACTTCACCTCCTTCCTGCGCGCCTATGATCTGGCCTCGGCACTGTTCCGCACGGAGGAGGATTACGCGGATCTGACCGAGGATTACCTGTTGTCCCTCAGCGCACAGGACGCGATCTATTCGGAAGTATTCATCTCCACCGACCATGCGATCAGCGCCGGGCTTTCGCCGCGCGCCTATATCGAGGGACTGGCGGAAGGCATGCGGCGCGCCAAGGCGGCCACCGGCATCGAATCGCGCATGATCGCCACGGGGCTGCGCCACAAGGGGCCGGACGCGGTGATGGAAGCGGCACGATACATCGCCGAAAATCCGCATCCGCTGGTGACCGGGTTCGGCATGGCCGGCGACGAACGCATGCACCACCCCAGGGATTTTGCCCGGGCTTTCGATGTCGCCCGCGATGCCGGACTGGGCATCACCGTGCATGCGGGCGAGCTTTCCGGCTGGGAAAGCGTTGCCGACGCGCTCGATGCGATCAGGCCGTCGCGCATCGGCCATGGCGTGCGCGCCATCGAGAACCCGGATCTGGTGCGGCGGCTGGCGGAGCAGCAAATCCTTCTGGAATGCTGCCCCGGCTCCAATATTTCACTGCAGGTTTACGCCGATTTCCCGTCCCATCCCTTTCCCATGCTGGCCAAGGCTGGCGTGCCGGTCACGCTGAATTCCGACGACCCGCCCTATTTCCATACGGATCTGAGCCGTGAATATGACATTGCTGCCGAATTCTTCGGCTGTGACGACGACGCCTTGACGGAGATCACGCGCACGGCGCTCAAGGCCGCCTATATCGATGAAACCACGCGAAACGCCCTGATTGAGCGCCTCGACGGCGACAAAACTGTGCGTGCCGGGGATGCGGACTTTGCGGGATCGGTTGCAAGCAGCTAAGGTCGGGGAAAATTCGAGTAGGAGTTCTCCATGGGCGTTACGATCGTTTCCCACCCGCTTGTCCAGCACAAGCTCACCATCATGCGCGACAAGGATACATCCACGGCGGGCTTCCGGCGGCTGCTCAAGGAAATCTCGCTGCTGCTGTGCTACGAGGTGACGCGCGATCTCGAACTGACCACCATCCGCATCCAGACGCCGATGATGGAAATGGATGCGCCGGTGCTCGAAGGCAAGAAGCTGGTGTTCGCCTCGATCCTGCGCGCCGGCAACGGCCTGCTCGAAGGCATGCTCGACCTGGTGCCCGCCGCGCGCGTGGCGCATATCGGTCTCTACCGCGATCACGACACGCTGCAGCCGGTGGAATATTACTTCAAGGCACCCGAAGATATCGTCAACCGGCTGATCATCGTCGTTGACCCGATGCTGGCGACCGCCAATTCGGCGATAGCGGCAATCCAGAAGCTGAAGGATCGCGGCGCAACCAACATCCGCTTCCTCTGCCTGCTTGCGGCACCGGAAGGCATCGAGCGCTTCACCAAGGCCCATCCCGATGTGCCGGTATTCACTGCGGCCATCGACAGCCACCTGAATGAAAAGGGCTACATCATGCCGGGCCTCGGCGATGCCGGTGACCGCATGTACGGGACGAAGTAGGTCTGCCGCAAGAACACCGTGCGTGGTTCGACAAGCTCACCATGAGGGAAGTGGTTTGGCTGCAATCCTCGCCCTCCCTCATGGTGAGCTTGTCGAACCACGCACACTGCAGATGCAGCGAATTTTATGCTCCGCCGATGCGGCGCAGGACGGGATTGACCGTGCGCGGCTTGCGGCCGGAGAAACCATAGGCGGCAAGAATGGCGCGAGCACCCGCCTCGGCATCGCTCTGGCTGCGCGCATGGACAAGGGCAATCGGATCGCCCGCTTCCATCAGCGCACCGACCGGCTGCAGCGCCGTGATGCCCACCGCGTGGTCAACCGGGTCCTGCGGACGGATGCGCCCGCCGCCCAGCGCGACAACGGCGACACCAATCTCCCGGGTTTCCACCGACGCGACATATCCTGCCTGCGGTGCCTTCACTTCCAGCGTCACCGGGGCAACCGGCAGATAGTGGCGGGCGCGGGAGACGAAGTCGGTGGGTCCGCCAAGCCCGGCAACCATGCGGCCAAAGACCTCCGCTGCCTTGCCTGAATTCAGGGCTTCCCGCGCCCTGTCCATGGCGGCCTTGGGACTGGCGGCAAGCTTGGCCGAAACCAGCATTTCCGCAACCAGGGCCAGCGTCACCGCTTCAAGGCGTGGATCCCGGAGATCGCCGGTCAGGAAATCCACGGCATTGAGCACTTCCACGGCATTGCCTGCGGCAAGTGCCAGCGGCTCGTTCATGTCGGTCAGCAAAGCGGTGGTGGTCAGTCCCGCGCCGCTTGCCACCGCGACAATGCTTTCGGCCAGGGCCACGGCATCGCGGCTGCGCGCCATGAATGCGCCATTGCCCGATTTCACATCGAGCACCAGCGCATTGAGCCCGGCCGACAGTTTTTTCGACAGGATGGACGCGGTGATCAGCGGGATCGATTCGACCGTCGCGGTGACATCGCGGATGGAATAGAAGCGCTTGTCGGCCGGTGCGAGATTGGCGGTCTGGCCGATGATGGCGCAACCGACCTCGTGCACGACTTTGCGAAACAGCGCATTGTCCGGCTGGCTGCGATAGCCGGGGATCGAATCCATCTTGTCGAGCGTGCCGCCGGTATGGCCAAGGCCGCGCCCGGAAATCATCGGCACATAGGCCCCGCACGCGGCGGCAATGGGCGCAAGCATCAATGAGACATTGTCGCCGACACCGCCGGTCGAATGCTTGTCGACAGCCGGGCCCGGCAGATCGGACCAATCAAGAATATCGCCGGAATCGCGCATGGCGAGCGTCAGGGCGACCGCTTCGTCGCGCTTCATGCCGTTGAAGAACACCGCCATGGCAAAGGCGGCAACCTGCCCTTCGGTGATGGCGCCCGAGCTCATGGCGTTGACGAAGGCGGTGATATCCGCCGCATCGAGCGCATGCCCATCGCGTTTGCGGCGGATGATTTCCTGCGGCAGCAACATGATCAGCCGATCTCCCGGACCAGCGCCCGGATAATTGTCTGCAGGCGCGCACCGCCCTTCGGCGCGACATCCTTGGTTTCCTCGTGCGAGAGTTCCGCTCCGGTCATCCCCGCCCCGTAATTGGTGATGACCGAACAGGCGGCGACCCGCAGGCCGAAGAAGCGGGCGAGAATGACTTCAGGCACCGTCGACATTCCAACCGCATCGGCGCCGAGCGTGCGTGCCATGCGGATTTCCGCTGGTGTTTCGAACGAGGGGCCGGAGAACCACATATAGACGCCCATCGGCAGCTTCTCGCCCACCTCACCGGCGGCGATGACAAAGGCATCCTTGAGCTTCTTGTCGTAGGCAGCGGTCATGCCGACAAAGCGCTGATCGGAGGCTTCGCCGATCAGCGGATTGAGCCCGGAATAGTTGATGTGATCGTCAATCAGCATGACGCTGCCCGGCGCAAGGTCGTGGCGCACCGAGCCCGCCGCATTGGTCAGGATCAGCATTTCGATGCCAAGGTCGGCCAGCGCCGCCATGACCGGGCGCATGACCGCGGCATCGCCCTTTTCGTAGTAGTGGGCGCGGCCCGCCAGCATCAGCACCGGCTTGCCGGAGAGATAGCCGGCAACCACTTCCCCGGCATGGCCGGAGACACCACTGTGGGGGAAACCCGGCAGATCGGCATAGGGAATGCGGATGGCATTCTCGACCGCATCCACGAGGGATCCCAGACCGGACCCGAGGACGAGCGCGACACGCGGCGCCAGGCCCTGCAACTTGTGGATGAGCGCTCCGGTGGCAGGCGCAATCATGCGGCACTTCCTTTTCCCAGAACTTCCGCTTCAAAGCCGTAGGGGAAAATCTCCTTCATCGTCAGCGTTTCGACGACGCCGTCATTGTCGCACAGGTGCAGGCGCGTCTCGGGACCGGCGAACTCCGCCAGCCGCTGGCGGCAGCCGCCGCAGGGCGTGCATTTCGCCTTCTTTTCTGCAACCACTAGAATATCTGTGATTGTACCACCGCCGCCCATGACGAAATGCGACAGGGTGGTGGTTTCGGCGCACCATCCCTCCGGATAGGAAATGACTTCGATGTTGCAGCCGGAATAAATCCGGCCATCGCTGGTGCGCACGGCAGCGCCCACCGGGAACTGCGAATAGGGCGCATGCGCTTTCTGCATGGCCGCAAAGGCGGCATCGAACAGGTCTGTATTCATTCTATCGCTCTTTCACATAGGCCACACCACCCGCCTTGGGCGGAATTGCCTTGCCGATGAAACCGGCCAGCAGCACGATGGTGAGAATATAGGGCAAGGCCTGCATCAGCTGCACGGGAACCTCACCGATGAGTGGCAGGGGATGCCCCTGCATGCGGATGGCAATGGCATCGAGAAAGCCGAAGAGCAGGCAGGCAAACATGGCATGGACCGGCCGCCACTTGGCAAAGATCAGGGCGGCAAGCGCGATATAGCCCTTGCCAGCGGTCATATCCTTGACGAAACCCGCCCCTTGCGCTGTTGCCAGATAGGCACCGGCGATGCCGCAGAGCAAGCCGCAGCAGATCACCGCGCGGTAACGCAGCCACGGCACGGAAATGCCAGCCGTATCCACCGCCGCCGGGTTTTCGCCGACCGCGCGCAGGCGCAGGCCGAAGCGCGTGCGGTACAGCACCCACCAGGTGAACGGCACCAGCAGGAAGGCGAGATAGACCAGCACGGAGTGGCCGGAAATCAGCTCGGAATAGATCGCGCCGATGACCGGAATGCCGTTCAGCGTTTCCACGCCCGGCAGGTCGATCGGGTTGAAGCGCGCGGCGTTGGGCAGCGACGGCGTGCGCCCGCCCTGCTGGAACCAGGCCTGGCCGAGGATGACGGTGGTGCCGGCGGCAATGAAGTTGATGGCAACGCCCGAAACAATCTGGTTGCCGCGATGGGTGATGGAGGCAAAGCCATGCACCAGCCCCAGCGCAACGGAAACCACAACGGCCGCGAGCAGCCCGGCATAGGCCGAGCCGGAATAGGTGGCCGCCGCACCTGCCGCGAAGGCGCCGGCAAGCATCTTGCCTTCCAGACCGATATCGAAGATGCCCGCACGTTCGGAATAGAGCCCGGCAAGACAGGCCAGCAGCAGCGGCACGGAGAGGCGGATCGTTGAATCGAGAACCTGCAGGACGACGGTGAAGCTATCCATTATTGACCTCCCTCGGCGGCAACGGCCGGTGTGGACTGGCGCTTCGTCCGGGCGAACCGCTGCAGAACGCGCAACAGGGTCGGGCGGAACATGTGCTCCAGCGCGCCGGCAAACAGGATCACCAGGCCCTGGATGATGACGATCATATCGCGGGAAATATTGGGCATGTCGAAGGCGATTTCCGCACCGCCCTGGTAGAGCATGCCGAACAGGATGGCGGCGAGAACGATGCCCGCCGGATGCGAACGTCCCATCAGCGCCACGGCAATGCCGACGAAACCGGCGCCGGCGACGAAATCAAGCTGCACGCGGTGCTGCGCGCCCATGATCGGGTTCAGCGCCATCATGCCGGCCAGCGCGCCCGATATCATCATGGTGATGACGATGATCCTGACTTCGCCAATACCGGCATAGCGCGCGGCCTTGGGGCTGTAACCCATGGTGCGGATTTCATAACCGAGCTTGGTGCGCCAGATGAGCACCCAGACAAGGAATGCGGCAACCAGCGCCAGGAGGAAGCTGATATTGAGCGGCGCGGAGCGCATGTTCAGCCCGATCAGGCTGAGCAGCCAGCCGAGGCCCGGCAATTGCCCGCCATCGCCGAAGACACGGGTTTCCGGTGCCTGCGTGCCCGACGCCTTGAGATAGCCCACCAGCAGATAGACCATGATGCTGGCGGCAATGAAGTTGAACATGATCGTGGTGATGACCACGTGCGAGCCGCGCTTGGCCTGCAGCCAGGCCGGAATGAGGGCCCAGAGCGCGCCGACCAGCCCCGAGGCAATGATGGCCAGCGGAAAGGTGATCCACCAGGGCAGGACATTGCCGAGGCCAAGACCGACCACCGCAACGCCGAGGCCGCCAATATAGGCCTGCCCCTCGCCGCCGATGTTGAACAAGCCGCAATGGAACGCCACCGCGACGCAAAGGCCGGTGAAAATGAAGTTCGTCGCATAATACAGCGTGTAGCCGACACCATCGCCGGAGCCGAAGGCGCCCTTGACCATCAGGACGGCGGCATCGATCGGGCTTTCGCCGACCAGCATAACGACGAGGCCCGCAACAAAAAACGCCACGATCAGATTGATCAGCGGCAGCAGGCCATAGTCAGCCCAGGCGGGCAGTTTGGCAAAGGGCTGGCTCATGGCAGGGCCTCGATGATGGCGTCGGAGGTGGAGATTTTGGCATATTCGCCATCAAGAACGGACAGCGCCAGCGCGTGAACATCTTCCGCGCTCCAGCTCTTGCCGCGATGATCGGTGCGATCGATGCTGGCCACAGCATCCTCCGGGACGATAACCTCAAAGCCGAGATTGGCCGCCATGCGCACGGTCGCATCAACGGAGTTTTCGAGAAGGACACCCGTTACCACGAGGCTGTGCACCTGCAGTTCATCGAGCACGTCCATCAGATCGGTGCCGATGAAGGCATTGTTGGTGCGCTTGTCGACCACGGGCTCGCCCACCTGCGGCGCCACCTCGGACTTGAAATCATTGCCTGGCGTGCCGGGGCGATAGGGCGATGCCGGATCGGTGGAATCGTGCTTGATATGGACGACCGGCAGGCGGCGCTCGCGCCATGCGCCGAGCAGCCGGGCAATCTGCGCCTCGGCTTCCGGCTGGCCGCGGCGGCCCCATTTCGGATCATCGATGGCATTCTGCACATCGATGACGAGAAGTGCCTGGGTGGTGGTCATTCCGCCGCCTCCTGATTTTCAACGCCGGCCATCAGAAGACCCAGCTCGCCTTCGCTCGCATCCGCGTCGCGTTCTCCGACGATGCGTCCGGCAAACATCACCAGAATGCGGTCGGACAGGGAGCGGATTTCATCCAGCTCAACCGAAACGAGCAGCACGGCCTTGCCCGCATCGCGCATCTCGATGATCCGCTTGTGGATGAATTCAATCGCACCAACGTCAACACCGCGCGTTGGCTGGCCGATGATCAGCACGCCCGGGTCACGCTCGATCTCGCGGGCCAGGACGATCTTCTGCTGGTTGCCGCCGGAAAAATTCGCCGTCTTCAGGCGCGGATCACTCGGGCGGATGTCATATTTCTCGATCTTCTTGCGTGCATCGGCCTTGATGGCGTCGATATCGAGGAATGGCCCGTTCAGATAGAGCGGATCATCGTGATAGCCGAGGATGGAATTCTCATATTCCTCGAAGGCAAGAACCAGCCCCATGTGATGCCGGTCTTCCGGCACATGGGCGAGGCCGCGATCGCGCAATTCGCCCGGATCGGCCGCGCCCGTAATATCGATGACCTGCCCGTCCAGGAGCACGCGGCCGGACACGGCGGTGCGAATGCCGGCGACCGTCTCGATCAGCTGCGACTGGCCATTGCCCGCCACACCGGCAATGCCGACGATTTCGCCGGCGCGAACCGTAAAGGACGCATTGTCGACCATGACCACGCCGCGGCTGTCGCGCACCGTGAGATTTTCCACCGAGAGTTTGACCTCGCCCGGCTTCGCTTCGCCTTTCTGCACCCGCAGGAGAACCCGGCGTCCGACCATCAGTTCGGCCAGTTCCTCGACCGTCGTCTCCGCCGTCTTGCGCGTTGCCACGACCGAGCCCTGGCGCATGACGGACACATTGTCGGTGACGGCCATGATCTCGCGCAGCTTGTGGGTGATGAGGACGATGGTTTTGCCCTGCGCCTTGAGCTGCTCCAGAATACGGAACAGGTGATCGGCTTCGGCTGGCGTCAACACACCGGTCGGCTCGTCGAGCACCAGAATATCAGCGCCGCGATACAGCGCCTTGAGGATTTCAACACGCTGCTGCAGACCGACCGGCAATTCCTCGATCAGCGCATCCGGATCGACATCCAGCTGGTATTCCTGTTCCAGCCGCTTCAGCTCGGCGCGGGCCTTGGCAATGCCCCGCTTCAGGAGCGGCGCGCCCTCGACACCGAGCATGACATTTTCAAGCACGGTGAAATTTTCAACCAGCATGAAATGCTGATGCACCATGCCGATGCCCAGCCCAATGGCCGCATTGGGATCGCTGATCCTGACCGGCGCGCCATTGATGCGGATTTCGCCATTATCGGCCTGATAAAACCCGTAGAGAATGGACATAAGCGTGGACTTGCCAGCGCCATTTTCCCCGATAATACCGTGAATAGTGCCTTTTTCGACGCGCAAATGAATGTCGCGATTGGCGTGAACTGCACCAAACCGCTTATCAATTCCAACAAGTTCAATCGCCGGTTCTGCCATGTCCCCATCCGCTGTTGATCAGCTTTTTATCGTTCCGAACTTTTGACCCTAGAGCAAAGAAAAATCAAATGGAACCGGTTCCGTTGGGTCCCCGATTGCTCGTTCACCGGATTTTTTACTTTTTAGTCAAGAATTGCACATTTCCCGTTCCGTAGCGGGCCTCGACAAACCGGGCCCGGCTCTGGCAATCTCCTGACATGGCCGACATCATCGCTCCCTTCGCTTTCCACACCACGCCGCGCATCGTCTTTGCGGCAGGCGCCAGCGGTGATATCGCCGCGCACCTGCGCATAAAGCCCAAGGACCGGCTGCTTGTCGTCACGGATGCCACCATCCTGGCCCTTGGACTGGCGCAACCGGCCATTGCCAGCCTGCAAGCCGCCGGAGCCGATATCACGGTGTTCGGCGAGGTGGAAGCGGATCCATCGCTCGATACACTGCTGAATGCCGTGGACGTGGCCCGGGAGAACAGCGCGAACCATGTGCTCGGCTTTGGCGGCGGTTCCTCGCTGGATGTGGCCAAACTCGTCGCGCTGCTCGCAGGTTCAAATGAAAATCTCGACGATGCCTGGGGCGTGGGCAATGCCAGGGGACCGCGCCTGAAATTGACGCTTGTCCCCACCACCGCCGGAACCGGCTCCGAGGTGACGCCGGTTTCCATCATCACCGTCGGCAGCAATGAAAAACGCGGCGTCTCGTCACCGCTCATCCTGCCCGACGTGGCGCTGCTTGACCCGGACCTCACCCTCGGCCTTCCGCCGCATGTTACGGCGGCGACGGGCATCGACGCCATGGTGCATGCCATCGAGGCCTATGCCTCCAAGAACGCCAACAACAATCCACTCTCCCGGGCGCTGGCCGTCGAGGCCTTGCGGCTTCTCGGCACGAATATCGAGACCGCAGTTTTCCATGGCCGGGACAAGGCGGCGCGTTCGGCCATGCTGCTCGGTTCGATGCTGGCCGGACAGGCCTTCGCCAACTCCCCCGTTGCCGCTGTCCACGCCCTTGCCTACCCCATCGGCGGGACCTTCCATGTGCCGCACGGCCTGTCCAACGCCTTGGTTTTGCCCCATGTGCTGCGGTACAACGCGGCCGATTCGATGAATGGGGCGGCTACACACTATGCTGCATTGGCGCCGCATGCATTCGCCGGTATCGATGTGTCGGGAGGGGTAGAGCGCATCTGCAACAGGTTTATCGACCGCCTCGCTGGCCTCTCGGCCCAGCTGGGGCTGCAGACGCGGTTGCGCGATGTCGGCATTGGCGAGGGCGATCTGCCTGTGATGGCGGCCGATGCCATGAAACAGGGGCGGCTTCTCGTCAACAACCCGCGGGATGTGACCGAGGCCGATGCCTTGGCGATCTACAGAACGGCCTGGTAACGGAGAGAGAAATGACCGCTGATACGGACCGTGTCACCAGCCTGGAAATCCTGGTGACGGAACAGGAAAAAACCATTGAAGAGCTTTCTGCCCAGATTGCCGAACAATGGACAGTGATCGAAGCCATGCGCCGGAAGCTCGATGCCTTAACGGACCGCTTCCTTGTTCTCGAAGAACAAACCACGCCGGACATTCCGGTGACCAAACCACCCCACTGGTAGGCCGGATATTCCATGATTACCGTAGAACCCTTGGAAAATCGCCCCGAGCTTGTTCCCGTATGCGCGCGCTGGAATTTTCATGAATGGGGCCATGCCGATGGCCGGAGCATGGAGCAAACCATCGACGCCTTCATGGAGCTGCTGGCGCCCGGCAGCCGGCAGAAAGCCTTTGTCGCGCTCGTGTCCGGCTTTCCCTCCGGACTGGTGCTTCTGATCGACAATGATCTCGACAGCCATGCCCATCTCACGCCCTGGCTGGCCAGCCTGTATGTCGATCCTGCCTTCCGCAACAAGGGTGTCGGAAAGCAGTTGATCGCGGCGGCGGAAAATGCTGCCCGCGATCAAGGCCATTCAGAGCTTTATCTCTACACGGACAAGCCCGACTACTACCGCACCGCCGGCTGGAAACATCACGAAGCGCTGGCCGGCGAGAACGCTGGAATGGCGATCCTCAATCGCGCCCTCTGATCAGATCCTGTGCGTCTTGAACGCCTCGACGATCAGCTTCATGCCCAGCGCGCCCATGACGGCCCCGGCGCCGCGGTCGATCCATGCCTTGAACCCGGCATAGGCCGCACGGGCTCTTGTCGTCGAAAACATGGTGGCAACGAGCGTGTACCAGCCCGTCTCAATCAGAAACACCATGGGCGGCAGCGCCAGTAACAGCCAGAGCGGTGCGTCAGCGGGCAACAGCGCGGCAAAGAGGCTGGCATAGAAAATTGCTGTCTTGGGATTGCTCAATTGGGTCATCAGGGCAAAGGAGAATGACCGGGCCAGCGACATATGCCCGCCGGTTCCCGTCAAAGCCAGGGGTTCGGATGCATTGCTCCAGATGCGAATGGCAATGTAGATCAGATAGGCCCCGCCGGCGACTTTGAGGATCAGATAAAGCCATTCGACCTGCATCAGCAGGGCGGTCAGCCCCAGAACGGCCAAACAGCAAAAAATCGCGCCGCCTATGCCCATGCCCAGCGCGGCCGCCACGCCGTGCAAACGCGGCGAGGTGATGGCAATCCGGGAAACCAGGACAAAGCTTGGGCCGGGGCTCATCGCGCCCAGCAGCAGAACCCCAAGAATGGTGAAGAAAACGGCGATCGCAGACATGGGATGATCTCCAATGTGCGTCAGTGACGCGGAGCGGCATATTCTCATGTTTCATGGATAAAACAAGCAGACCCTGCGCCCAAAACAAAGCCGCCGGTCTTGCAACCGGCGGCCCGTCAGATCGGTGAAACATCAGCCCTTGTAGGGGCAGGCATTGTCCGTGTTGTAGTTGTGAACCTTGACCTTGCCCGAAATGATATCGGCCTTTGCCGCCTCGACGGCCTTCTTGACATCGTCGGTCAGCAGCTTGGCGTTGTTTTCGTCGGCGGCATAGTCGACGCCGCCTTCCTTGACACCGAGAACATTGACGCCGGCGGTGAACTTGCCGTCCGCGCCGTCCTTGAACGCGTTGTAGGTGGCCACGTCGACGCGCTTCATCATCGAGGTCAGAACCTTGCCCGGATGCAGGCCGTTCTGGTTGGAATCGACGCCGATACCAAGCTTGTTCGCATCGGCAGCCGCCTGCAGCACACCGATACCGGTGCCGCCGGCCGCCGCGAAGATCACGTCAGAGCCCTGATCCATCTGCGACTTGGCAATTTCACCACCCTTGGCAGGGTCGTTCCAGGCGGCAGGCGTGTCGCCGGTCATGTTCTGGATGACCTTGGCAGCCGGATTTGTCGCCTTCACACCGCCGACATAGCCGCAGGCAAAGTTGCGGATCAACGGCACATCCATGCCGCCGACAAAGCTGACCGTGCCGCTCTTCGAGGTCTTGGCGGCGATAACGCCAACGAGATAGGAGCCTTCATTGTCGTTGAAGACGACCGACCGCACGTTTGGCTTGTCGACAACCGCATCGATGATGACGAATTTCGTATCCGGAAATTCCGTCGAGACCTTTTCAATGGCCGCAGCAGCGGAGAAACCGGCGATCACGATCGGCGAGTTGCCATCGGAAGCGAATTTGCGCAGAGCCTGTTCGCGCTGGGCTTCGTTCTGGATTTCGAACTCGCGGAATTTTACGCCGGATTCCTTGGTGTATTTTTCTGCGCCATGAAACGCAGCCTCGTTGAAGGATTTGTCGAATTTGCCGCCGAGATCGAAGATCAAGGCAGGTTTGTTGTCCGCGGCATAGGCCGAGAAGGACATGGCTGTGGCAGCCAGCAGACCAAGAACAATACGCTTCATTTGATACCAACCCTCTGGATTTTGTTAAGCAGGACCGGCATTCCGCCGGTTCCGGACTGTGTTGCGGCCCATCCCGTCACAGCCGCCCCGAAAGCAATCTTGCACGGCTCACGGCAAAATTCACGCGGAATTTTGCCTCCCGGTCAAATATTGCGAAATAACCAAGCCCTATCAGTACCTTATGCAGATTTCGCCTGTGGAACAGGGCAAGCTATGCCCGCTGCCGCGCAGGCCGCGACAGACCACCGGATTCCTGGCGGGATCGCGCCTCAACGCGCGGCAAAGCGGCCGGCACGGTTTTCGCGCCGGTAGCCCAGGCTATAGAGAAGCAGGGCCAGGATGGCGAAAACGACGAAGGTGGGCGTTGCAAGAATCCACAGCATCAGCGGGTCCCACAGCACGGGATAGAGACGGGCCTTGAAATAGGCCTCGACGACGCCGAGGGATGAGGCGGAGAGCGATTGCCAGCTTTCCTGCAAGGGGGTGGTCACCAGATGCGACGCCCCCACGGACCGCGCCGCGTCGAGAACCGCAGCAATGATTGCCATGGCAAGCGCAATATAGGCAAAAAGCCTCAATACAGGTCGGATCACGTCTTTCTCCAAAGTCATCGGCCGGTACCATCAGGCGCCGGGAAAACGGTATTCTAGCGTGGAACGCCTACCGGTTGAATGCAAACTTACCGGCATTTTGGGACCGAACGATGAAGTTTCCCTGAAAATTCGCAGCAATTTCAGTGACAAAGGAATGAAATTATGCCAAAGCGCATTTATGTTGAAATAGGTGTTGAACAAGAGCCTGTTCTGACTATAGTGCGCGCCGCACGGGGTCGTTGTTGGCTAACCATCTTCAAGTGACTCGCGCAAACTCCAAAGACTGAGTGACCGATGGTTGACGGTGCTCCTGAGCCGGGTTTTCCGGCTGAGAACGACCAACCCGACCGGCCCCATGCCGGACGAATTGCGGAGAGGTGGCCGAGTGGTTGAAGGCGCACGCCTGGAAAGTGTGTTTACGTCAAAAGCGTAACGCGGGTTCGAATCCCGCTCTCTCCGCCAGTTCCCTTCCTTTGACACCGATCCATCAGATATAGCCGAGAGATGCCAGCAGGCGCTTTGCCGCCGGCGGAACATCGTCATCGGAAAACAGCGCGGTGTAGGCCCCCGTGTGGGCAAACGGGTTTTCCGCAACATAATCGTCATTCGACTGCTCATCCGCGCCAAGAACGACGTGCCGCGCATGATCCGCACTCGACAGCCGGATGCCGCAATACCGGGCGATATAGGCGCCGACTTCGGCGGGATATCGCAGCAGATCCTCCTGCCTTATGGCGATGTGATCGACCTCGTTTTCCCAGGACCGCCACGCCCCGATGGCGCCGACCCACTGTTCGAAACCATGATTGACGTCGTCGGCTATTTGCTTGCGCAGCATGCTCGCCACCACATCCCGGCCATCCCTGTAGATGTAGATCACCTTGGCATTGGGGAAATGCGCCTTGATTTCCCGCATGTGAAACACGTAGTCAGGCCATTTGTCGCCCCATTTCCAGCGCGGCCTGTTGCCATAAACCGCGTGAAGCGCGGCGGGGAAGCCAAGCTCCGCCTCGTCGCCCGAAAGCTTCATTCGATAATTCCAGTGTTGCAGCCATTCCGTGTTTTCAACTTCCAGATGCTTGTTGTGCAGCCAGTCGGAAAGTGAAAATTCATGCTTCCATGCGCCCCAAGCAAACAGAGCCCATTCATTAGAAATAGTAATACCGTTCTCATTCAATATTCGAACGAGCGCTGTTGTACCACTTCTCTTGCATCCACAGATTATCACTGGACTAAGTTTTGAATCGTCCCCCATATACCCCTGCATCACCGCCCCAATATCATTATATTCTTTTATTGTTCTAATTTATGTCAAGGGTATCAGCGAAATATACAGCAGGAAATACGCGGCGTGGCCGGGTATCACTTAGATTTGAACAGTATATCCCTTGGGAGCGCCGACCGGCCAAAGCCTCGAACCGCACGCGAAACCTCTGTGATTGTGCATTGATCCGCACTGTGGAAAACTATTTGCGGGAGAATGGGACGGTCCCACGATTCGGCACAGGGGCCGGGGCGATGGGCCGGCATCATGGGGAGGTGTGCATTGCTCGGCTTGCCAGCACTGATCGGCATGATTGTTGTCGGTATTTCAGTGGGCGTCCTTGCCGTGCACCTGGCTGGCGGCAGCGCGCGGCCGCGCCTCATCGATGACGACGAGACCCGATCGATCTTCCTTGCCGATTTCCCCGAAAGCCGCATCGGGCCGATTGTCTACACGCACGACCGGCGGACGGCGTTTTTCGAACTCCCGACGCACCGGACCGGCATTGTGCATGGCATCGGCAACAAGTTCCTGACGCGCTGTATTTCCGCGCCCGATGTTGCAGGCGCAGAACCGGCCGGCGATCGCGCGCTCAACGTGCGCTGGCAGGACATCACCTGGCCGCGCCAGACATTTTCATTTGCCAGCGAAACAGAGCGACGTATCGTCCGGGCCTGGCTTCAGGCTCCAGCGATGTCTGCCGTAGGGATCACCCATGAACGCGCCCATGTTCTTTGACGTCACGAAACTGGCCGTCCCGTTCTATATCCTTGCCATCCTCATTGAACTCGTGGCCATCCGCTACTGGCACCGCAAAGGCGACTTTGAGACGCGCGATACACTGACCAGCCTGCTGATGGGCACGGGCAATGTCGCCGCCGGGCTGCTTCTGGGTTTCGTTTCGGTGACAGCCCTGATGTGGGTCTGGCAGTTCCGCTTGTTCGATCTCGGCCTGCACTGGTGGGTGTTCATCGCGGCGTTCGTTTTCGACGATCTGCGCTATTACTGCTATCACCGTATTGCCCACCGCGTACGCTGGGTCTGGGCAGAACATGTCAACCATCACTCCAGCCAGCATTACAACCTTTCCACGGCCCTGCGCCAATCCTGGACCGGTCAGATAACCGGCATGTTCGTTCTGCAGGTGCCGATGGTGCTGCTCGGGTTCCACCCCGCCGTGATCGCCTTTGTCTACGGGTTCAACCTCGTCTACCAGTTCTGGATTCATACCGAAACCATCGGCAAGATGTGGCGCCCGTTCGAATTCATCTTCAACACCCCGTCGCATCACCGCGTGCATCACGCGACCAACCCGCGTTATCTCGATGCCAATTTTGCCGGCACGCTGATCATCTGGGACCGCATGTTCGGGACATTCGTCGAAGAGCTGGACGAGGATGTTCCGCGCTATGGGATCGTCCGGAATATCGGCACATTCAACCCGGTGCGTGTGGCCTTCCACGAATGGGCCGGCATGCTCAAGGATGTTTTCTCGCCGGGCCTGACCTTGCGCGAGCGGCTGCTCTACATGGCCGCACCGCCGGGCTGGAGCCATGATGGCAGCCGCAGAACCTCGGAAGACCTGAAAGCGGACTATATCAGGCGGCATCCCGGGGAAGCGGGCAAGGCCGGCCTGCCAAAACTGTGACACGGCACTGAAACCTCGCGGGGGACGGCAATGACACCCAGGACACAACCGGCCATCCGACCGGCGCTGCACAGGCTGTTCGCGATTGCGGCGGTGGCAGCCATTGCCAGCGCGCTGCTCGGCACGGACGGGCGCTGGCTGCACTATGTCAGCAAGCCGCTGGCGACTGCGCTGCTGCTGCTCCTGGTCGTGCAGACGGCCAACCCGGTTTCAAAGCGCTATCAATGGGCGATTGCCGCGGGCCTGGTCTTTTCGCTGTGCGGCGATATTTTCCTGATGCTGCCGCAGGATCTGTTCGTCGCCGGGCTGATCTGTTTCCTCATCACGCACTGCGCCTATATCATCGCGCTGACCGGTGATGTCCGCCTCGGCGCCGCGCCCCTCACCTTCGCCGTCTGCGCCCTTTTGGCGCTGGCAATCGTCTGGGGCCTTTGGTCAAGCCTGCCTGCGGAACTGAAGCTTCCTGTCACGGTCTATGCGGCGGTTCTGGCCGCGATGGGCGCCCAGGCGATCAGCCGGGCCCAATGCCTTGCAACGCCCCCTGCCCGGCTGGCGGGCATGGGCGGCATGCTGTTTCTGGCCAGTGACACGCTGCTGGCCTATGGGAAATTCCGCTTCGCCATGCCGCTTGGCCCCCTCTGGGTGCTGGGAACCTATTATGCGGCGCAATGGTTCATTGCGCGGTCGGTCGCTTCATCCGGTCAGTGAAACTCCGCCGTGTCTCCCAATCACCGCATTGGCGGTTTTCCGGCGGGAGAATTGCGGGTAGATTTGCCGATATACAGGAAACAGTGACAGGTCTGATCATCATGCGGAACACGGTTGCCTCGCTTTTTCTCATGGCCGTCCTGCCGGTAACGGCGGCACTGGCTGAAGATCTCAAACCGATGGATATGGATGCCGTCGATCCCGATCTGCTCGAAAGCTTTTTTGGCCCATGGCAGATCCGCGACGAAGGCGGCAACAGGCTGTGCAAGGTGACGCTCAAACGGGACGAGACCATTGGCGGCTCGCAGATCGATATTGATCCGGCCTGCGTCAAGGCATTTCCCGTCATGGGCGACATCACCGCGTGGCGGCTGAAGGAAAACTGGACCATCGAACTCGTCGACGCGACGCGCAAGACGCGCATCACCTTCGAGACACCGGACGAGACCTACATTGCGCAGCCGCAGACGGACGGCATATTCACCATCGAGCAACTGGCTGGCGAATGAGCGGCCGGACGCTCAGATTTCGGGTCCGGGCGCGGCCTGCATCATGCGGACGGCATTGATCTTCCAGCTGCCGTCGGGCTGTTTCGTCAACTGGTACAGCGCCGTCCAGTCCTTGCCGTCGGGACCGCGGATGACAACTTCCTGCACGATCTCGCTATCCGACACCTTGCTGCGGCCGAAGGCAAAATTTCCCGGCCGGTAAACGGGCTGGTAGGCCCGCTTGACCATCTCGAAAAACATGTCCTGATTGACGAACTTGCCCTGAATGGCCGGCGAGGCGAAGGAATAGGCGGTTGCCGCATCGTCACTGAGAAAGGCGGCAATCTGCTTCCTGATGATCGACTGTCCCGTATCAAGCGGTTCATCGGCCATCGCCGCGCCCGGCATGGCGATCAACAGGAACAGGCCGAAAATGATATAAGCGGGAAATGTCTTCATCATGCCGTCTCCTTGCATCTGCCGGGACAACCAGCCGACAGGATAGACCTCTTGCGGATGAAGTCCACTGTCCGGTTCTTCCGCTGCAATACGTGGCGGTCATGGTGATGGATCACTTTGCTGCGAATCCTGGTGATTGCGACTTGTTGCCACTTCAAGCCGGTCGGGCGATTGCTATTGGCCGGCTGCGGTGAAACAGTGCAAGCGAGTTCGGTGCTCGAAAGAGTGAGAGGCACGGCAGTCCCCCTGCCGCGAAAACATGTTTCCATGAATACACCTGATCAACAGCATGGCACGGGCGGTACAACCGTGACCGCTGCGCCTGCTCCGGCCATTGCCGGTGAATCCGAGACTGAATCGCGCTATTGGCGCCAGAACCTTGTCGTCTGCCTCATCGGATCGTTCACGACGATCGTGGCCATGACGCTGCTTCTGCCCTTCCTGCCGCTCTATGTCGAACAGCTGGGCGTCAAGGAACACGCGGCAATCGTGCAATGGTCGGGCGTGGCCTATGGCGCCACCTTTTTCACCGCGGCCCTCGTCGCGCCGCTCTGGGGCCGGCTCGCCGATCTTTATGGCCGCAAGCTGATGCTCATTCGCGCGAGCCTCGGCATGGCCGTCGCCATGTCGCTGATCGGCATGGCGACGGACGTGTGGCAGCTCGTGGCGCTGCGTCTCGCTGCCGGACTGCTCGGCGGCTATGCCTCCGGTTCCACCGTGCTGGTGGCGACCCAGACGCCGAAGGCGCGCACCGGCTGGGCGCTCGGCACCCTGTCGTCGGGCATCATGGCGGGCAATCTGGTGGGTCCGCTGATCGGCGGCGGCCTGCCGCCGCTGATCGGCATCCGCCAGACATTCTGGCTGGCGGGCGGCGTGATTTTCCTGACCTTCATCGCCACCAGTCTTTTCATCAAGGAGGAGCGGCGCCCGCCGAAGAGCAAGGGCGCCAAGGTGACGGGCGGCTGGTCGGCGATTCCCGACAAGCGCCCCATCATCGCCATGCTGGCGACCGGCCTGCTGCTGATGCTGGCCAACATGTCGATCGAACCGATCATCACCGTCTATGTGGCGCAGCTGGTCAGCGATGCCAGCAAGGTGACGATTGTTTCCGGCGTCGTCATGTCGGCGGCGGCGCTCGGCAGCATCCTGTCGGCGTCACGGCTGGGCAAGCTGGCCGACCGTGTCGGCCATTGGAATGTGATCATTGCCGCCCTCGCCGTATCGGCTTTGCTGCTGATACCCCAGGCTTTCGTGACCGAGGGCTGGCAGTTGATCGGGCTGCGGTTCCTGATGGGGCTGGCGCTCGGCGGGCTTCTGCCCTGCATCACCAGCGTCATCCGGCACAACGTTCCGGACCGGGTCGCAGGCGGCATCCTGGGCTATTCGACATCATCGCAATATGCCGGACAGGTCGTCGGCCCCTTGGCAGGCGGCTTCATCGGCGGGCATTTCGGCATGCGCGCCGTGTTTCTGGCAACCTGCGTGCTGCTGGCCCTTGGTTCAGCCTATTGCTGGCTGGTACGGCCGCGGCAGTCTTAGTAAGCCAACACTTACGCGTTACCGGCTTTCGCGGCGGCAGCGGCAAGCGCCTCGCCATCCATCCGGTAAAATAGCTTGTCCGGCAGCGGAGACGCATCGAAACCATTGTAGAAGGCCAGGACTTTCGGATTGTTGCGATCGGCGGTCCAGTCGACGCGCTTGTAACCCCGCTCCAGCGCCAGTTTGGCCAGTGCATGCATCAGCGAGGTCCCGGCTCCACTGCTGCGATGCGCCTTTGAAACGAAGAGCTCCTTGAGAAACAGGCCGGATTGCAGGCCCGGCCCCGGATAGATCGACGAGAACGCGGCAAAGCCAACGAGCTCATCGGTGCCGGCGACCAGGATTTCCGTCCCATCGGGCATATCGCGCAATCCGCGCAATATTTCCGCGCGCGGCGGACAGGGCACGTTGTAATGGGCCTGCATTTCCTCAAACAGGGCCGCAAGCTGCGGGTGATCCGACGGATTGGACAAACTGACTTTCATCAATCCCGCATTCCTTTCCATGCAAAGGCGGCTCCAGCCAATACCGGAACCGCCTCTTTCGTCTCTTCGGCCCTATGCTTTATTCGCCGGCATTGATGGTAACGGGCGTCAGCTTGTTGGCCTTCAAACCATACTTTTCCAAAAGTGCATCATAGGTACCATTCGCCTGCAGTTTTTCAAGCGCCACTTTCACCGCATCGCGCAATTGGGTCTCGCTTTTCAGAACCGGAATGCCGGCCAGAGACTGGCTGAATGCCTCGCCGAGCGTAACGTAAGTATCGGGTTCCAGCTTCTGATTGTAGGGAAGGGTTTCATTGCCCTGGGCCGCTGCCTGAAGACGCTGGCTCTTGATCTGCGTGCGGGCATCGGCGGACCCTTCCGTGCCCATGACATTGATCGCGGGCTTACCCTTGGCAACGCAGTTGGCTTCGCTCCAGGCGGTGATCTGCGCGGGCCAATCCGTCGAGCGGCTGGCGCCCACCGACTTGCCGCAAAGATCGTCCACCGACTTGATTTCGCCGGCCAGGGCCTTGGATGTGTAGAACTGCGCACCCGACTTCATGTAATCGACGAAGTCCGCCGTTTCCTGGCGGGCCTTCTTGTCGCTCATGCCGGCCATCGCCAGATCGACGCGGCCTGTCTGCAGGGACGGCAGCATCTGGGCAAAAGCGATTTCCTGCCATTCGACTTTCAGACCAAGTTCCTTGCCGATGGCTTCGCCAAGCTCGATGTCAAAACCCTGCAGCACATTGGTGGCCGGGTCCTTGTAGGTGATCGGCGGATAGTTCGGCATGGTCGCGATAACCAGTTTACCGGCATCCTTGATGCGGGCCGGAAGGTCCTGTGCCATGGCAGAAAAGCTGAATGCCAGCGCTCCACCGAGAATTGCAAGCCGTGTCATGGTTTTCATGTCTGGTTCCTCTCTGGCCGGTTCTTCCGGCCTGTTGATTTCAGTTCGGCTCAGGACAACACCGCTGCGATGAAGTCCTGTGTGCGTTTTTCTTTCGGGCTGCTGAGGATGTCGTGCGGGGTTCCGGTCTCGACAATCCGGCCGCGGTCCATGAACACCACACGGTGCGCAACCTCGCGGGCGAAACCGAGTTCGTGCGTGACCACGATCATCGTCATGCCACTGGTGGCGAGATCGCGCATGACACTCAGCACGTCGCCAACCAGTTCCGGATCGAGCGCCGATGTCGGCTCGTCGAACAGCATCAGTTTGGGCTGCATGGCGAGGGCGCGGGCAATGGCGATGCGCTGCTGCTGCCCGCCGGAAAGTTCGCTGGGATAGGCATCCTTCTTGTCGGCCAGACCGACCCGTTCGAGCAAAGCCATGGCTTCCGGGATGACGCTGCTTTTCGCACGCTTCTGGACGATAACCGGCCCTTCGACGATGTTTTCCAGCACCGTCATATGGGCGAAAAGGTTGAACCGCTGGAACACCATGCCGCTTGCCAGGCGCTGGCGCGAAATCTCCGCATCGGTCAGTTCATAGAGCTTGTTGCCCTCCTGGCGAAAGCCGACCAGTTCGTCGTCGACCCAGATGGCGCCGGAGTCGATGCGCTCCAGCTGGTTGACACAACGTAGGAGCGTGCTTTTGCCGGAGCCCGAAGGCCCGATGATACACAGGACTTCGCCGTGACTGATTTCAAGTGACACGTTCTGCAACGCGTGAAACGGCCCGAAATACTTGTTGACGTCTACCGCTACGACCATGGCTGACATGTTCAGACTCCTTCCGCTGCGGCAGGTTCGGTGCGCTTGCCGGTCCGGCGCCCCAGGCTTTTCGAGTAGTGCTTCTCGAGGAGATGCTGGCCGATGGAAAGAATGGTCACAACCGCCAGATACCAGATGGCCGAAACGATCAGCAGTTCCATGACGCGGTTGTTGGCGTAGTACACGGCCTGTGCATTACGCAGGATTTCCGCGTACTGGATGACACTGGCAACCGAGGTCAGCTTGACCATGCTGATAACTTCATTGCCGACAGGCGGAATGATCACGCGCATGGCCTGCGGCAGCACGATACGGCGCAGCATGGTCAGCCGGGTCATGCCGATGACCTTGGCGGCTTCGATCTGGCCGTTGTCGACGGACAGGATGCCGCCGCGAACGACTTCGGCGGTGTAGGCGCCCTGATTGATGCCAAGGCCGAGCAGCGTCGCCATGAACGGCGTCATGAAATCGACGGTGCGCATTTCGAACAGGCCGGGAATGCCAAGTGTCGGAAAGATCAACGCCAGATTGAACCAGAGCAGCAATTGCAGCAGCAGCGGCGTTCCCCGGAAAAACCAGATGTAGAAAACCGCCACATATTTCAGCACCGGATTGGGCGACATGATCATGATGGCAAAGACGACGCCGAGCACCAGCCCGAGGGCCATGGCACAGATCGTCATCAGGATGGTGTTCCACAGACCGGCGAGAATGGCCGGTGCGGTGAAGAACTGGCCGACCACCGGCCAGGCAATCTGGCCCTGGGCAAAAGCCTTGACGATCATGGCCAGCGCCAGAATGATCAGGGCGGCGGCCAGCCAGCGGCCATAGTGGCGCCGGGGCTGGTGCTTCAGGTGCGCAATGGAATATTTGGCAGGCGGGACGGAAACCGTGTGTTCGATATTGGCCATCGTACTCATCCTTTCAAAGCCGCTGTCGGGCTCGCATAGGAGGATAGCCACTCCCGCTGCGATTCCAACACGGTTTTGAGCCTGACGATCTGCTCGCGAACCCGATCCGGGGCCGTTCCGCCATAGCCCTTGCGCGCGTCGACGGCCGCCTGCGGCGACAGGCTTGACCGGATCGACGGCAGCAGCCTGACATCGACGGCGGCAAGGTCATCATCGCTCACATCCTCAAGGCCGATGTTCCTGTCTTCACAGGAACGCACCAGCGCACCGGTGATTTCGTGCGCCTCGGAGAAGGGCACGCCTGTCTTGGCCAGCCAGTCGGCGACCTCGGTTGCCAGCGTAAAGCCGTCGACCGACTGCCTGCGCATGATATCGGTGTTGACGCGCATGGTCCGGATGAGGCCGGCCATGGCAGGCACGACGAGCGTCAGCGCATCGATCGTATCGAAGGCGGCATGCTTGTCCTCGGCAAGGTCACGGTTATAGGCGAAGGGCAGCCCCTTGAGGGCGACGAGCATCGTCGTCAGGCTGCCGATCAGCCGGGAAGCACGGCCGCGCGTCAGTTCGGCGATATCGCAGTTCTTCTTCTGCGGCATGATCGACGAGCCGGTGGCATAGCCATCATCCATTTCGATCCAGCGGAACTGGCGCGAGGACCACAGGAAGAGCTCCTCGGCAAGACGTGACAGGTGCACGCCGAACATGGCTGTTACAAAGAGGAATTCCGCCACATGGTCGCGGCTGCCCACCGCATCGATGGAGTTTTCGCACGGCGCGTCATAGCCAAGCTCGTGCGCCGACAGCTCCGGCTGCACAGCGATGCTTGAACCAGCCATGGCAGCCGCTCCGAGCGGCGAGCGTGCCGCGCGCCTGTCCCAATCGCGCAGCCGGTCAAGATCGCGGGCAAAGGTCTGGGCATGGGCAAGCAGCTGATGGGCAAAGCTGATGGGCTGGGCCGGCTGCAAATGGGTGAAACCCGCGGTGAGCGTCGTCACGTGGGCTTCCGCCTGGCCGGTCAGCGCCTGCTGCAGGAGAAGAATATCCGCACCGAGCCCGCGCGCCACATCGCGCAGATAAAGCTTCAGGTCGTTGGCGGCCTGATCATTGCGGGAACGGCCCGCCCGCAGCTTGCCGCCGAGCGCACCGATACGTTCGCCCAGAACCCGCTCCAGGAATGTATGAATATCTTCATCGGCAGCGGATGGCTCGATCGCGCCGGCCGCGTAGTCGGCGCCGATGCCCTTGATTGCCGCGAAAACCGTTTCCGCTTCGGCCTCGGTCAAAATCCCGGCGCGCACCAGTTCCCGCGCATGGGACAGCGACGAGGTCAGGTCATACGGGACAAGCCGGAAATAGCTGCTTTCCGAACGGGAAAGCGCTGTCAGCTCAGGTGATGGGCTCGTCCTGAAACGCGCCCCCCACAAACGGACGGACTGCTCGGTCATGGCATTTATTCCCCTTTTTCTCGTTGTTGGAAGCTTATGGTTGTGTTTTTGACACGACAAACGAAATGAATTCGCATATCCATTCCAAAAAGGAATACCCTCTGTTCCAAAGAACCAGCGAGGCGAAGGCGATGGTATCCGGCCGGATATATCCGTCCACACGGGCATTGCAGGTCATTGCGGCGATTGCCGAACATGGCAGCACGACGGCCTGCGCCAAGGCATTGAACATGACGCAGAGTGCCGTCAGCAAGCAATTGCTGGCGCTGGAAGCCCTGGCCGGCGTTCCGCTGTTTGTCCGTACCCCCTACGGCCTCTCGACCACGGAAGCGGGCAGGATTTATGTGGTCGAAGCCCGCATCGCGCTTGGCGCCATGGAGAATGCGGCCTTGCGGGTTGCCGCATTGGGATCGTCGCCCAATGCCATCAAGCTGCACATCCTGCCGATCATGGGCGACCGCTGGCTGATCCCGCGCTTTGCCAGCTTCGCCGAAGCGCATCCGGACATCAATGTTGAACTGTCGACCTTTGCCAACAACGATCTGATCAACCAGGCGGATGCCGCGTTTCGTTTCGGCGAAGGCGATTGGCCCGATCAGGACAACCACTACCTCTTTGGCCGCGAGGTGGCACTCGTCGGTGCGCCGCACTTCATTGCCCGGCTTGGCGGCATCCGGCATCCCGGCGACATCGGCGCGTTTCCGCTGCTCCACCACAAGCACACGCCCCTGCGCTGGGAGGAGTTTGCCGAAGCGCAGCGCATCACCGATTTCGCGCCGGACCGTATCACGCATTTCGGCTTCTATGCGCTGGTCATCCGGGCAGCAATTGCCGGACAGGGGCTGGCACTGGTGCCGCGCGGCCTGATCGCCGATGAGCTGGCCAGCGGCAAGCTCGTCAATCCGCAAGGCTTTGGCTTCGTCAGCCGCCACGCCTATTGGCTGACCTGTCCGCAGGACCGGCCGCAACGGCCGGCCATGCGCATATTCCTTGACTGGCTGCTCCGCGAAGTCAGTTCCATGCCCGCGGACATGCGGTGATCGGGCCGATCAAACCTGCGTGTTTTCAGGGCCCGTCTCATTCAAAAATATTTAATCAACTTGTCATGGAACCGGACGGACTCCCGACGCATTTCCTCGTCTAGTCTGGCATTGCCAAACAGCATGCCATGCTCATCAGAATACTCAGGGAGGAAGTGATGAACGACAAGCGTTTTCCCATACCGGTCATGGTCAAACTGGGCGCTACAGGCCAAAGGGCCATCACCAGTGTCTGGGAAGCGATGGAGTGCCTGCAGCGCTACTGGCCATCGAAGACCGGCGCGAGCTATCGCCGCGCATTGCAGGCCTGTCTCGATGCCCTGGACGGGTGGAAACCCGCCCACAAGGCGCGTCATGCCTTTATCAGCGCCGCGCGCGATGCCGGGGTGTTTCTCGACACGAGGCTGCGTCAGTAACCGGAGCGGGCGACGCCGGGACCCATATGCTCCGGCGGCGCCCATTCTCCGATATCAGCGAATATCCGCCCGCGCCCGCGGGCGTTTTTCATTCAGCTCATGACTGAACACAGCGGGCGGCAGCGGCGCAAGCTTGCGGATGATATCAGCGCCCTTTTCGCCCATCATGATTGTCGGTGCATTGGTGTTGCACGAGGGAACCCGCGGCATGACGGAACTGTCGCAGACACGCAGCCCCTCCAGCCCATGCACCTTCAGGTCGAGGCCGACAACGGCCATGGAATCGGTGCCCATCTTGCAGGTGCCGACCGGATGGTGATCGGTCTTGGCATTGGCGCAACCATAATCGAACAATTCCTCGTCCGAATTGTACTTCGGCCCCGGCAGGCGTTCCGCCATGACGAAGGGCTTCAGTGCCGCCTGGTTCATGATTTCGCGCGCAAGTTTCAATCCTTCGATCGACATCTTGCGGTCGTGCGGATCGCTCCAATAGTTGGGATCGATCAGCGGCGCGGCCATTGGATCGGCCGATTGCAGCCGCACCGTGCCGCGCGACCGCGGATGCAGATAGGCCGAATTCAGGGTGACTCCAGCATTCTTCAGCCGTTCGACACCCGCCTCGATGCCCGACCCCAGCCCGAGATGGAACTGAATGTCAGGCGAACGGGCGTCGGGATCGGCGTACCAGAAACCGCCTGTTTCAAACAGGCTGGACGCGACGGGACCGGAGCGGAACAGCACATATTGCAGCCCGGCCCACAGGGTGCGGTGCAGCTTGGCGACGCCGTCATAGGTGTGATCGCCGGTGCATTCGGAAATTACGAACAGATCCAGATGATCCTGCATGTTTTCGCCGACACCGGGCAGATTGTGCACGACGGGAACGCCGGTTTTCCGCAGGTGATCCGCCGCGCCGATACCCGACTGCAGCAGCAGTTTCGGCGAGCCGATGGCGCCGGAACTGACCAGCACTTCCCGCTCGGCGCGGATGATCTCGCGGGCGTTGCCTTTGGCGATTTCAACACCGACGGCCCGGCCGTTCTCCACCACGATTTTTGTCACCTGCGCGCCCATGCGGACCGTCAGGTTCTTGCGGCCCTTGACCGGGGCAAGATAGGCCATCGAGGCCGATGAGCGGCGGCGATCGCGCTGGGTCAGCTGGTAGAAACCGACACCGGCCTGCTGCCTGCCGTTGAAATCATGATTGTAGGGAATGCCGAGTTCCTGCCCGGCCCGGATATAGGCATCGCAGATCGGCAGTGTCGCCACCGGCATGGAAACACCCAGCGGCCCGCCATAGGAATGGTAGTCATCGGCAAAGCGCTGATTGTCTTCAGCACGCTTGAAGTAGGGCAGCACGTCGCGGTAGCTCCAACCGGCACAGCTATCTTCCGAGGCCCACAGGTCGTAATCGATTGCATTGCCGCGCGTATAAAGCTGTGCGTTGATGCTGGAGCCGCCACCGATGACCTTGGCCTGCGTATAGCGCAGCACGCGGTTCTTCATGTGCTTCTGCGGCACGGTCGACCAGCCCCAGCTGGCGACACCCTTGGTCATCTTGGCAAAGCCGGCCGGCATGTGGAACAGCGGATTCCAGTCGCCGCCGCCGGCCTCGAGCAGCAGGACCTTTACCTCGGGGTCCTCGCTGAGGCGATTGGCAAGCACACACCCCGCAGGGCCGGCACCGGTGATGATGTAATCGTAGGAGGATGATTTTTGGGTTGGGTTTGCCATGACTCAGGCACCCCCCTCTGGGCTGCCGCACGTCTCCCCCACAGGGGGGGAGATCACATCGGCATTGATGTTTTTGCATCTTGAATAGCGATGCAAGGCGAAATGAAACGAAACCGACAGCTGATCTCCCCCCCTGTGGGGGAGATGGGCGGCAGCCCTGAGGGGGGTGAAATTCATGTTTTGCAACCTGTTAAAGCCGATTGATCGAAAGGGCGCCATCCGCGTTGATGATCGAGCCTGTGGCAAAGTTGAAATCGCCGCCGGCCAGCGCCGCAACGATGCGGCCGAGATCATCCGGCTCACCCCAGCGCTTCATCGGCACGAGTCCTTCGGCGATGCGTTTGTCGTACTTGGCTGCGGCAACGGCCGTCATGTCGGAGCGGATGATGCCGGGACGCACGTCGAAAACGCTGATCCCCTCGTCCGCAAGCCGCACGGCCAGCCCTTGCGTGAACGACGCCAGTGCCGCCTTGGTCATGCAGTAATCGAGACGTTCCGGCGAGGTCATCTCCGCGGAAACCGATGTGATGTTGACGATCGTACGGGCGGCCCGGCCATCGGTGCGGCCAAGCATGGCCCGCAGCACCGCCTGCGTGAAGAACACGGTTCCCCGCACATTGATATCAAAGATTGCATTGTAGTTTGCCGGCTCAAGATCGAGAAAATCACCACGCACTTTCGAACCGATGCCGGCATTGTTGACGAGACAATCAATCCGGCCGAATGCTGCCATGACGGCGCCGACGGTTTGCGCGTGATTGGAAAGTTCAGCCAGATCCGCCTCGATAAACCGTACCTTTGCGCCGAGTGATTCCAGTGCTGAAACAGCGGCATCAGCCGCTTCATCCCGCACGAGGTCGGTGATCGCCAGATCAAATCCCCTGGCGGCAAGCGCCGTGGCAATACCAAGGCCGATGCCGCGCCGGGCGCCGGTAACCAGGGCGACGGGTTTGGACTGGATACTCATCATGCTAGCTCCCCGGCAATGATGTGATCGGCGACGCGCAGCGCCTGTGCGGCGATGGTCAGCGCCGGGTTGACCGCGGCTGATGTCGGCAGGAAGGCGGCATCGACGACAAACAGGTTCGGGTGGTCGAAGGCGCGGCAATGGACATCCAGCGGTGCCTGCGCCGGGTCGGTGCCCATCCGCACCGTGCCGCATTGATGCGACGGGGTCTTGCGGTCAAAGGCCTTGGACAGAACGAGGGGAAATCCGGCGGCCCGCAGCACCGACTTGATCCGGGCGACCAGTTTCTGATGTGCCGGCCAGTTGCTGCGCACCCATTCGAGAATAATCCTGTCATCGTCGACGCGAACGCGGCTCTCCGGTTTCGGCACATCCTCGCTCATGGCGAGGAAATCCACCGTATGATTGCAGAACCGGTTGAGAATCCATTCAGGTACGAGCTTGAGGTCCGACTTCAGCACGGGCCCGCTGATCCGCCCGAGCAATTGCACATTGCCGAGCGGTGCACCACCCTCGCCGTCGGACAGGTAGAAATCATTGAAGCCGAACGTCTTCTGATAGATGGAATCATTGCGGAAGCGCGGATCGAACCCGATGACCGCTGACAGATTGTGATTCATGAAGTTGCGGCCGACCTGATCCGAGCGGTTGGCAAGACCGGCGGGATTGCGGCTGTCAGCCGAACGCAACAGAAGCACCGCGGATTGAACGGCGCCTGCCGAGAGGATCACCAGTTTGGGTTTGAGAACAGCAGGTACGCCATCCCTGACGTAATGCACGGCGGCAATCGATTTTCCGTCTGCAGCTGTCTCGAGCCGCGTGACGCGCGAATTGGTCTGCAGGCGGATATTGCCGTGCTTCAATGCCTGGGCAAGGGCAGTGGTCTCCGCATCCATCTTGCCGTTGAAGCTGTTGGGGTGTGCATCCCAGGGCGTCCTGCCGTGGGACATCCATGTATCGATATCGACGCCGAGCGGCAGGGAAAACGGATGGACACCGGCAACACGCAGCCGCCTGCGCAGGATACCGATGGGTTCCTCGTCGGGCACGGGGGGAAAGCCGTAGGGCGTCGAATGATGCGGTTCCGTCGGGTCTTCGCCTTGGCTTCCGCGCACCTGATAGAGCGCCTCCGCCTTGCCGTACCACGGCTCCAGCTCGCCATAGGCAAACGGCCAGGCGGGTGAGACCCCCTCGAGATGCCGCATCTCGGCAAAGTCCTCGGCCCGGTAACGCGTCAGCACCGCGCCATAGAACTTCGAATTGCCGCCGACATTGTAGTAATTGCCGGGATTGAACGCCTTGCCATCCGCATCGTACCAGCTTTCATCCGGGCGGAAGAAACCCTTCTGGAAGATCGCGCGCGGATCACGGTTCTCCGGACGGTCGGGCAAATGACCACCCGCCTCCAGGATCAGGATGTCTGCTCCCGATCCCGCCAGACCGGCGGCAATAGTCGACCCGCCAATCCCCGAACCGATGATGACGATATCGGGGGATTGGCTTCGTTGCGACGCGGCGTTCATGACATCGTGATCGTCAGGCGCCGATACGCAGCTGCGATTGCGGATCGAAGAACACGGCCTTGTCGAGATTGAACGCCAGTTGCGTCTTCTGCCCCGGCAGGATCTGGGCGTCGGCACGCAGGCGCGCCACCACTTCCTTGCTGCCAAGCCTGGTCACGGCGAAGGTATCGGACCCCGCTGGTTCGACCACGTCGATCAGGCACTCGCCTTCCACCAGCGAACTCGCATTGCGGTCTGCCCCATCGGGATCGGTCAGGGCTTCCGGACGGATGCCGAAAATCACATCCTTGCCGGAATGGCCCACCAGCGCGCTGTTGGTCTTCTTGATCGGCAACCGCAACGGCGAGGAATCGGGCCGGTCGAGCACGACGCTCAAATCCGAAGCACCGCCCTCGATTTTCGCCTTGAGCAGGTTCATGGCAGGCGAGCCCATGAAGTCGGCGACAAAGAGGTTGGTCGGATTGTTGTAGATTTCCGCCGGGGTACCGAATTGCTGCAGGATGCCGTCCTTGAGCACGGCGATCTTGGTGGCCAGCGTCATCGCCTCGATCTGGTCGTGCGTCACATAGACGATCGTGGTTTTCATCCGCTGGTGCAGGCGCTTGATCTCGGTGCGCATGTCGACGCGCAGCTTGGCATCGAGATTGGACAGTGGCTCATCGAACAGGAACACCTGCGGGTTGCGCACGAGCGCCCGGCCCATGGCAACGCGCTGGCGCTGGCCGCCGGACAGCTGGCTCGGCTTGCGGTCGAGCAGATGGCCGATCTGCAGCATGTCGGCAACCTGCTTGATGGCCTTCTCACGCTCGTCTTTCGGCACGCCGCGGATTTCCATGCCGAAGGCGATGTTTCCGCCAACGGTCATGTTCGGATAAAGCGCATAGGACTGGAACACCATGGCGATATCGCGCTTGGACGGGTGCAGGCCGCTGATCGATTTGCCCTTGATCGAAATGTCGCCGGAACTGATCGGTTCGAGCCCGGCAATTGTGTTGAGCAGGGTGGACTTGCCGCAGCCGGAAGGGCCGACGAGGACGAGAAAGCCACCCTCGTCGATCTCGATATTGATGTCCTTCAGGATCGGGACATTGCCATAGGATTTATGCAGGTTCTTGATCTGGAGAAATGACATTGGGTTATCCCTTCACGGCGCCGGACATAAGTCCACGGACGAAGTAGCGCCCGGAAACGATGTAGACGATAAGAGTTGGCAGTGCGGCGAGGATCGCGCCGGCGAAATGCACGTTGTATTCCTTCACGCCCGTCGACGAGTTCACCAGGTTGTTGAGCGCGACCGTCATCGGCGTGCTGCTGAACCCCGAGAACGAGGCGCCGAACAGGAAGTCGTTCCAGATATTCGTGAACTGCCAGATGACGGACACCACGATGATAGGACCCGACGACGGCAGCAGGATGCGCCAGAAAATCTGGAAGAAGCTGGCGCCGTCGATCTGCGCAGCGCGGACCAGCTCCGTCGGGAATGCTTCGTAGTAGTTGCGGAAATACAGCGTGGTGAAACCGAGACCGTAGATCACGTGCACGAAAATCAGGCCTTGAATGGTGCCGGCCATTCCGAGAGCGCCGAGAACCCGCGCCATGGGTATGAGGACGATCTGGAACGGAATGAAGCAGCCGAGCAGCAGCATGCCGAACATGACGTTCGAGCCGCGGAACCGCCACTTCGTCAGCACATAGCCGTTCAGCGCGCCCAGCACGGTTGAAATCGCCACGGCCGGGATGACCATGATGATCGAGTTGATGAAATAAGGCTTCAAACCTGTCGGCTGCACGCCGATCTGGGCCGTCGACCAGGCCGCAAGCCAGGGCTCGATGGTCCATTCATGCGGCGGCGACAGCATGCCGCCCTGACGGATTTCATCAAGGGTCTTCAGCGAATTCACCACCATGACGTAGAGCGGCAAAAGGTAGTAAAAGGCGAAGACCAGCAGGGCGATATAGATAAGGACGCGGGTCAGCTTGCCGCTGGAGATGGCATTGTCCGGACTCGGAGCGCTCATTTGCTGCCTCCCCTGACTTCAGAATAGAGATAGGGAATGATGATCGCGAAAATGGTGATCAGCATGATGATGGCCGAGGACGCGCCGATGCCCATGGAATTGCGTGTAAACGTATAGGAATACATGAAGGTCGCGGGCAGTTCGGTTGCCTGTCCGGGGCCGCCGCCGGTCAGCGCGATCACCAGGTCATACGCCTTGATGGCGAGATGGGCGAGCACGACAAAGGCCGACAGGAAAACCGGACGCATCAGCGGAATGATGATGCGGCGATAGATCATGGCCGTCGAGGCGCCGTCGATCTGTGCCGCCTTGATGATCTCGTTGTCGACGCCGCGCAGTCCGGCAAGGAACATGGCCATGACGAAGCCGGAGGACTGCCAGACGGCGGCGATTACCACCGTATAGATCGCCATCTTGGAATCCTTGATCCAATTGAAGGCGAAACTGGTCCAGCCCCACTGGTGCATGGTGTTCTCAAGGCCGATGCCGGGATCGAGAAACCATTTCCAGGCAACACCGGTCACGATGAACGACAGCGCCATGGGATAGAGGTAGATCGGCCGCAGGAAACCTTCGATGCGGATCTTCTGATCCAGCAGGATGGCAAGGCCAAGCCCGATGACGGTGCAGATGATGATATAGAGCGAGGCAAAAATACCCAGATTGGTGATGGCCCGCCACCAATGCGGCAAAGCCCACAATTTGCGGTAATTCTCCAGTCCGACAAAACCAAAGGACGGCAGCATCTTGCTGTCGGTGAACGACAGGACGCCCGTATAGATGATAAAGCCATAGACGAAGATCAGGACAATCAGAAAACTCGGTCCCAACACCAGTTTGGGTATCAAGTCCTGTATGCGGCTGCGGGTATCCATAGCCTCACCCCTTCAACTCTTAAGTTCTTGTCATTGCCGTGCATGTTCACGGGAACCTGTCCGGGGCTTTGCGCCCCGGACAGAAGGAGCGCGCTTACTTGGCAGCGTCCACGGCGGAAACGAGTTCCTTGACCGCTGCGTCTGATGTCAGGTCACCGTTGAATTCGCGGGTAACCACGTCATAGATCGCATTCTTGATGGCGGCCGGAACCGCATAGCCATGGGCCATGGAACCGTAGAGCGTGCCGGCCTTGTTGGCTTCAGCAAGATCCTTGATCGCCTTCTTGCCGCAGGCATCGAAGGCTGCATCGGACACATCGGTACGTGCCGGAGCTGAACCCTTCACGACGTTGAAAGCGGACTGGAAGGTCGGGCTCTCGATGGACGATGCCATGACGAGCTGCGACTTGTGCTCAGCATCGCTCTTCTTGAAGAACAGGAACTGATCAGAGTTGAACGTGACCGAACCCTGGGTGCCCGGGAAGCGCATGCAAACGAAGTCCTTGCCTGGCTCCTTCTTGGCCTTGACGAACTCGCCCTTGGCCCAATCGCCCATGAACTGCACGCCGGCCTTGCCTTCGATAACCATGGTGGAGGCGAGGTTCCAGTCGCGACCGGAGAAGTTGTTATCCACATAGGAGCGCAGCTTGGTCATGCGGTCAAACGCTTCCTTCATCTTCGCGCCGCCCAAAGCCTTGGGATCGAGATCGATGAAAGCCGCCTTGTAGAAGTCATTGCCGAGCGACAGCACGACCGCGTCGAAAATCGTCGCGTCCTGCCATGGCTGACCGCCGTGGGCGATCGGTGTGATGCCCTGCTTCTTGAAGTTGTCGAGAAGGGCAATCAGTTCGTCCCAGTTCTTGGGTTCCTTGCCGCCAGCCTTGTCGAGTGCAGCCTTGTTGATCCACATCCAGTTGGTGGAGTGGACGTTGACCGGTGCGGCGATCCAGTGACCGTCATATTTGGAGAAGTTCTGCAGCGCGCCGGGAATAACGTCGGCCCACTTTTCCTTCGATGCGACATCGTCAAGGTTGGCAAGAACGCCCTGCTTGGCCCAGTCGGTGATGTCGAAGCCCAAGGCCTGCACGGCTGTCGGAGGGTTGCCGCCGGTGACGCGGGCGCGCAGAACGGTCATGGCTTCCGTACCGCCACCACCGGCAACAGGCATGTCGGACCAGGTGATGCCCTTCTTTTCCAGATCCTTCTTCAGGACTTCCAGCGCTGTCGCCTCACCGCCGGATGTCCACCAATGCAGGACTTCGACGTTTTCGGCAGCGCGGGCCATCGTGGCCGTGCCGAGCAGCATGGCTGCCGCAGCAACCGTATTCATCAACTTATTCATTTCATTCCTCCCAAGGAAAAAAAGATAAAATTCCCACTACCCTAGACCTCAGTTATCCCTCAGCCTGCCTCATTCATACAATAAGCCGAATGGCGAATACAATCGATTTAATTCGACGCCCAAAGTAATGTCCTCCGCCCCATATGCATGTTCAGGGTCTTGGTCTCGGTGTAGTCCTCGACCGCATGACGGCCCAGTTCACGACCGAGGCCAGACTGGCGATAACCGCCGAACGGCAGCTCCGCTGCACCATCCATGAACGTGTTCATCCAGATGGTCCCGGCACGTACCCGGCGGCCTACCGTCAGGCACGTATCGAAATCGCGGCTCCATACGCCTGCCGACAGGCCGTAGTCGATGGAATTGGCAATCCGGATGGCGTCTTCCATCGTTTCGAATGTTAGCACGGAAAGCACAGGACCAAACACTTCTTCACGCGCGACGGCCATATCCGGCTGCACCGCCGAAAGAATGGTCGGGCTCATATACTGCCCAAGGCCGAGATCCAGCGGCGTACCGCCATGGGAAACGGCAGCGCCCGCCGATGCGGCATTGCGCACATAGGTGTCGATCTTGGCCAGATGTTCCGGTGTAATGATCGCGCCGACCTTGGTCTGCGGATCAAGCGGATCGCCAACCCGGACCTTGGCCGACAGCGCGGCAACACGCTGCGTGACCTCATCGGCAATATCCCGATGAACGATCAGGCGTGAACCGGCATTGCAGCATTCACCGGCATTGAAATAGGCGCCGAACACCGCCGCATCGATGAAATCATCGAGATTGGCATCGGGGAAAACGATCTGCGGATTCTTGCCGCCAAGTTCCAGCGAGACCTTTTTCAGCGTCTGGGCGGCATTGGCCATCGTCAGCTTGCCGACAAGGGTCGAGCCTGTGAACGAGACCATATCGACATCCGGATGGGTGGTCATCGGTGCGCCGACCTCGGCGCCCGTACCGGCAAGGATGTTGACGACACCGGCGGGAACACCGGCTTCCATGAGGATTTCACCGAGAACGAGCGTCGACCCCGAGGTCAGTTCGGACGGCTTGACGACGGCCGTGCAGCCGGCAGCCAGGGCAAAGGGCAGTTTCTGGCTGACGATGAGGAAGGGGAAATTCCACGGCGTGATGATGGAGATGACACCGATCGCCTCCCGCAGGACCACACCCAGCGTGCCGTCGCCCAGCGTGTTGTAGCTTTCACCGTGCAGATCGCGGCCGAGCGCGGCGGCATAGCGCCAGATATCGACCGCGCCGCCCAGCTCGCCCTTGGCCTGCGAAATTGGTTTGCCGGATTCGATGCAGTCGAGATAGGCAAGTTCGTCGGAACGTGCGGCAATCAGATCAGCGGCCTTGAGCAGGATATTCGAGCGTTCGGCACCGGTCATGCGCGACCACGGGCCGTTGTCGAAGGCATTGCGGGCAGCACGGATGGCGCGCTCCGCATCGGCTTTCGTACCCGCCTGATAGCGCGAGACCACGACACCATGGCCGGGGCTCTTGCGCTCGATCACGCCGCCCTCTGCACCATCGGTCCATTTGCCGTCGATCAGCATCCGGAATTCGCGCACCTTGAAATTGTCGAGCGCTTGTGGCCGCATCAGAACCGTCATTACCATTCTCCCTTGAACACGGGCTCACGCTTTTCGGCAAAGGCCGAAACACCTTCTTTCAGGTCCGCTGTTTTGGCGACGAGGATCGAGCCGAGGGCTTCGACCGCCGTGCCATTGTCTTCGCCGTTAGCCGACGCAATCATCAGTTTCGCCACTTCCACCGCAGCCGGTCCGCGCCTGGCGATCCGCTCCGCATAGGCCTGCGCCGCGGTGACGGCGGCACCGGTTTCCACCACATGGTCGACGATCCCGAGCGCGGCGGCTTCGGTCGCGCTGAAGATTTCACCGCCCAGCGCCATGCGGCGGACAGCCTGTGCCCCGAACCGGCGGACAAGCCGCTGCGTTCCCGACCAGCCCGGCACCATACCGAGGCCCGTCTCCGGCAGACCGATGCGGATATGCGTCTCGGCAATGCGAATATCGGCAGCAGCGGCGAGCTCCAGCCCGCCGCCCAGCGCATGACCGTTGAGCGCGGCAATCAATGGCACGCGCAACGTCGCCAGACGCTCGAAGACGCGATGCCCGAAGCGGACCCAGGCGTGACCAAATTCGTTCGGCGTCATCGCCGCCCAGGCCTTGATGTCGCCGCCTGCGGAAAAGGCTTTGCCGGCGCCGGTCAGGATGGCGACGCGAATATCGGCATTGGCCTCCAATTCGTCGCACGCGGCCGAAAGTTCCTTCAGCATGGCAATATCGAAAGCGTTGAGTTTTTCCGGGCGCGACACGGTGATGGTCGCGACAGGCCCGTTGAAGTCAACCGTGATGCGGGGCTCAGCCATGGAGCGTCCTTTCCGGTTTCTGCGGCAGCTTCAAGCCGAAGGGCCCTTCGGCAAAGAGCTCTGCCGCCATCAGTTTCAGATCACCGGCAACGATGAGCGGGAATTCCGACTGATCGAGAATCTGGGTCTGGAGATCGACACCCGGTGCAATCTCGGTAAGCACGATGCCTTCCGGGCGCAGGACCATGACGCAGCGCTCGGTGACATAGGTGATGTCCTGCCCCTGCTCCACGGCACGACGGCCGGAAAAGGTGACGTGCTCGACTTCGTTGACCAGTTTCTTCAGCTTGCCTTCCTTCTCGATGACCAGCCTGCCATCGGCCACATGCACCTTCGCACCGGCATTGAACATGCCGGAGAAGACGATCTTGCGGGCCCGCGCGGTGATATCGACGAAACCGCCGGCACCGGCCGTCACATGCGGGCGGAAGCTGAGCTTGGACACGTTGACCGAGCCGGATTTGTCGATCTCGAGGAAGGACAACAGCGAGGCATCAAAACCCGCGCCCTGGAAATAGGTGAACTGGTGCGGCGACGGCACGAAGGCTTCGGCGTTGGAGGCGCAGCCAAAGGCAAAATCGAGCAGCGGGATACCGCCGACCGGCCCCTGCTCGATCACCCATGTCACCGCGCCATGCAGGCCCTCTTCGAGCAGGATGCGCGGGACATTGGCGGAGATGCCAAAACCGAGATTGACGGCGCTGCCTGCCTCAAGCTCCGTCGCGACACGGCGGGCAATCACCTTCTGGATGTTGAAATCCGGCAGGGCGAAATCGGCGAGCGGATGGAAGATTTCACCTGAGATGGCCGGGTCGTAGACGGTCTGCGTTGTCTGTTTCTGGTCGGGGTCGACGACGACATAGTCAACGAGAATGCCGGGAACGCGCACATCATGCGGCTTGAGCGAACCGCTCTTGGTGATGCGCTTGACCTGCGCAATGACGATGCCGCCATTGTTGCGCACGGCCAAAGCCTGATCGAAGCCGCCGAGGTATGCGCCCTCGTGCTCATAGGTCAGATTACCGCGCTCATCGGCCGTGGTGGCGCGGATGATGGCGACCTGCGGGATAACGGGTTTGAAAAACAGCCACTCTTCGCCCTCAAACTCGATCTTGCGGACCACCGGCTCGCGGGCGGCCGAAGCATTCATGGCGCAGCCCTGGCGGTCCGGGTCGACGAATGTATCGAGCCCGACCTTGGTCAGAACGCCCGGACGCTTGGCCGCCGCCTCGCGGTGCATGTCGAACAGGATGCCGGAGGGAATATTGTAGGCAGCCACCTCGTCATTGCCGATCATCTGCCAGATCAGCGGCGGTTCGGCGGTCGATGGCCCGGAAGGGTAGGAGCCGCCGAGAATGCGCTTGAGCAGCCCCTTCTTGGCGATGTAATCAATGCCTTTGATGCCGCTCATGTCACCCGCCGCAATGGGATGCAGCGTGGTCAGATCGCGCGGATGGCCCGTGGCATCGAAACGCGCGCCGATGGCTTTCAGCATCAGATCGGGGCAGCCAAGGCCGCTCGACGACGAGACCGAAACGATCGCTGCGTCGGGGATGAGGCCTGCCGCCTCTTCAGGGGTTATGTGCTTGCTCATGCCTGGTGTCGTTCTCTTCAAAGACCTGGATTGATTGTCTGTGCAGTGCCGGTGCGGGCGGCCTCGGTGACCGCAAGACCGGCGGCAAGCGACCAGACACCGTCTTCACCCGTTGCCGGCGGCTGCCCCTTGCCGAGGATGGCGGCATGGAATTTGGCAATGCCGGTTTCGTAGAGGTTCCGGTGGTCGAGCTTGAGCTCGGTTTCACCCTCGGCATTGCGCAGGGTGACGGTGCCGACCGGCTTCTGCGTCATGACATTGCGGCCGACCAGCGAGCCTTCAGAGCCGTGCACCTCGAAGCCGGTTTCGGCATATTTCGTAGTGAAGCCATCGTGGAACTGGGCAATCAGGCCCGACTTGAAGCGCAGCACGCCCATGACGCCATCGGCAAGGCCTGCCTTGCCAAGGCCGCCGATCTGGCTGGCGGCAACCGCCTCGACAGGATCGTCGCCCAGCACATAGCGCAGTGCATCCGTGTCATGCACGGTGATATCCAGAATGACGCCGCCGCCGGCTTCCGGCTTGTCAAGCCGCCAGCCCTGCAGGTGCGGCGGCAGATAGACCGCGTGGAAAACCCGGGCGGCGAGCGGCGCGCCGATCCTGCCGGCAGCAATGGCATCGCGCATGGCTGTGTGGCTCGCGGCATTGCGCAGATGATGATTGGTGCCAAGCACCACACCGGCCACACGGCAGGCGTCAACCATGGCCCGCGCATCCGCAAGGCTCATGGCCAGCGGCTTTTCGCACAGCACATGCTTTCCCGCAGCTGCGGCCGCGAGCACCTGATCCCTGTGCAGTTCATTGGTGGTCGAGATGTAGACCGCATCGACATCCTGATCGCCGACCAGCGCATCGAGGGATGTAACGGATTTGGCAATGCCGTGATCGGCAGCATATTTCCGGCCACGCTCGGCACTGGTGCTCATGACGGAAACGATCTCGCCGCCTTCGGCACGGATCGCATCGATCACCCATTCATGCGCAATCGTGCTTGCTCCGATCAATCCCCACCGCGTCATGCCATTTCCTCCAGATGATTGTTCCTGACCGGCGCACCGCAGCTTTGCCGCACCACAAGGCGCACGGATGTCACCAGCGATTCCTGTTCATTGCCGCCGGCATTGATCTGCTTGAGCAGGAGCTGAGCCGCGCGCTGGCCCATGCCCTGCGGGTCGACCGAAACGGTTGTCAGCGCCGGGACGGCCGTCTTGGCCTCGATCACGTCGTCAAAGCCGATCACACCAAACCCCTTGCCGGGTTCGATACCAACAGAGCGCAAGCCATCACAGACACCGAAAGCCACAGCATCGTTGAGGCACAGTGCAGCCGTTGCCCGATCGGAGATGAGCATCATGCGCTCCACAGCGGCAACACCACCGGCGCGGGACGGCGCCGAATGGATGATCAGCGCCTCATCGACGGCAATGCCTGCTTCCTGCAGGGCATCGCGATAACCGCGCAACCGCTCGGCAAAAACCGCGGTATCGAGAAAGCCGCCCATGAAGCCGATGCGCGTGTGGCCAAGGGCAACCAGATGACGCACGGCGGCCTTCGCGCCGGTATAATTGTCGGAAAGCAGGGTGGAGACCTTGGCCCCCGGCAGATTGCGCACCACGACCACCACCGGAATACCGCTGTCGATCAACGGCTTGATATCCGCCGCCTCGGTGCCACGCGCCGGCGACAGGATCATCCCGGCAATGCCGTTTTCCCGCATGGACGCGATGACTTCACGCTGACGGTCGACACTCTCGCCGCTATGGGCAAGGAACTGCACGTAGCCTGCCGACTGAACGACCATATCCATGCCGACGGCGAGTTCGGCGAAGAAACTGTTGGTGAGGTCATTGACCACAATGCCGACGATTTTCGAGCGCGCCTGGCGCAGGTTGGCCGCACCGCGATTATAGACATAGCCGAGATCGGCGATGACACTGTTGACCTTCTCACGGGTCTTTTCATTGACCAGCGGACTGCCCTGCAGAACCAGGGACACGGTGGATTTCGACACGCCGGCGGCATGCGCAATATCCACAACGGTTGTCCGGCTTCGGCTCACGGTCTTCCTCCCAGTCAGACGATGGATATAATTGGAACGTTCCAAATATGTCAAGCAGGAAAAATCAAGGACTATCAGGATACATCGTCAGGACAGCACAGAAAAGCACGGTTTACGGTGATTTTTTGCTCATTTTAGCTCGCTCAGCTGGCGGCTGTTTATTTTTTGGCTACGCAAAGGCTCGGATTTTTTCCTCTTGTTTTTTGGAACGTTCCAAATTACAAAGCCCGTCATACGACCGGGAGCGATATGATGAGCCTAGTTCTGAACCTGCCCGCCGCCGATGGCACACTTTCAGCCTACCGCCTTTCCGGCGAGCCGACAGCGCGGCCGGATGCTCCGCCATCCTTCAGCCGTATCGCCTACGCCGCAGCCCATGTGGTGTCCGACCCGCGCCGCGACAGCGCGCCCTGGGGTTCGCCCACCGTCGACTGGGATGCCACCATGGCCTTTCGCCATCATCTCTGGTCACTCGGGTTCAAGATCGCCGAAGCCATGGACACGGCCCAGCGCGGCATGGGGCTGGATTGGGCAGGCGCGCAGGAACTGATCCGCCGCTCGCTCGCCGAGGCGCGCAGCGTGCCGGGGGCCGACCTTGCCTGCGGTGCGGGGACCGACCAACTGGCCCCGGAAGACACCCGCAGCCTCGCAGACGTGATCGCCGCCTATGAAACGCAGATCGGCTTTGTCGAGGCTGAGGGCGGCCGGGCCGTGATGATGGCCAGCCGGGCGCTGGCCAAAGTGGCAAAATCCCCGGAGGACTACCGGGCCGTCTATGGTGAAATCCTGCGCCAGACGCGCAACAAGGTTGTCCTGCACTGGCTCGGTGACATGTTCGATCCGCAACTCGCCGGCTACTGGGGCTCCCATGCCTTTGACGACGCATTGGAAACCGTGCTTGCCATCATCGATGACAACAGGGACAAGGTCGAAGGCATCAAGATTTCGCTGCTCGACAACACCAGGGAAATTGCCCTGCGCAACCGGCTGCCGAAGGGTGTCCTGTGCTTTACCGGCGATGATTTCAACTATGCCGAACTGATCGAGGGCGACGGCGCGCGGTACAGCCACGCCCTGCTCGGCATTTTCGATGCGGTCGCGCCGCAGGCCTCGAAGGCACTGGCGCTGCTGGCAAGGGGCGAGACGACGGCCTTCCGCGCGGTGATCGAACCCACCGTGCCGCTGTCCCGCAAGATCTTCGAAGCCCCGACGCAGTATTACAAGGCGGGAGTGGTTTTTCTGGCCTGGCTCAATGGTCACCAGAGCCATTTCACCATGCCCGCCGGCATGCAATCGGCACGCGGTATCGTTCACTATGCCGATATTTTCCGGCTGGCCGATCAGGCCAATGTTCTCGACAGGCCGGAACTTGCCACAAGCCGCATGAAGAGCCTGCTTCAGCTATACGGTCTCTGATATCCGGCTTCTGCTGGAGTCCTCTTGATCCTGCGGGCCTGCCGGGCGATTGTCCGTGCCGACTCGCTCCATCATCCGGGATTCCCCATGAAGCTGCTTTACCAGACACACTCGCCCTACGCCCGCAAGATACTGGTCGCCATTCACGAAATCGGTCTGGCGGACAGGGTCGAGGTCATCCACCACGAAACCAGCCCAACCCGGCGCAATGAGGCGGTCTATGCGCTCAACCCGCTGGGAAAGGTTCCGGTGCTGATCGGCGAGGATGGCTTTGCGCTGTTCGATTCGGTTGCCATAGCGGACTATCTGAGTACCCTCCCCGGTGGCTCCGCCCTCATCCCGTCAGGCGGGCAGGCACGCTGGGAGACACTGCGCCTGCAGGCGGCGGCGCAGGGCATTGCCGATTCCGGCATCGTGGTGCGCTGGGAAACCGAGCGGCGGCCGGAGCCTCTGCGCTGGCCGACCATGCGCGATGCCCAGTTGCAGAAAATCATCGCGGCCTGCGATTTCGCCGAGAAGGAAGCATCCCTCGAGGGCCTGCCGCGCATCGGCGAGATCGCCCTGGCGACAACGCTCGACTGGATCGCGTTTCGCAACGTCTATCCGTTTGCCGAGGGACGCCCGCGCCTTGCCGCGTGGTATGCCGGCTATTGCCGGCGGCCATCGATGCAGGCGACCGCTTTTTCCGGTGAAACGCACGATTGAGACGGCAGTGAAACACTGTCTCATCAGGCCCATGCGGCGAGCGACAGCCCGCCGCATTTGAATCCGATAGCTATTTGCACAAGCATCCAGTATTGAAGAACCCGTGGTGATTTGGCCGGCCGGCTTGCAGCCACGTTAAAAAACTCGCTAAAGGGCCGCGTGCGGACCGAAAGCGATCTATCGGCTTTTTTTGGTGACCGTGATGCCTATCAAGATTCCTGACAAACTGCCCGCCTTCGATACTTTGGTAAGCGAGGGCGTACGCGTGATGACGGAAGCCGTGGCTATCCGTCAGGATATCCGCCCGCTCCAGATCGGGCTGCTGAACCTGATGCCCAACAAGATCAAGACAGAATTGCAGATCGCGCGCCTGCTCGGCGCTTCGCCGCTGCAGATCGAACTTTCGCTGGTGACCGTCGGCAGCTACAAGCCGAAGAATACGCCCGAAGACCATCTCAGCGCCTTTTATCAGACGTGGGAAAAGGCGCAGCACCGCACGTTCGACGGTTTCATCATTACTGGAACCCCCGTCGAGACAATCCCGTTCGAGGATGTCAGCTACTGGCCGGAAATGCGCGATATCCTGGAGTGGACGCAAACCAACGTCCATTCCACCATGAACGTCTGCTGGGGGGCGATGGCGGCACTTCATCATTTCCACGGCGTGCCGAAGCATGCGCTTGGCGAAAAAGCATTCGGTGTCTACAGCCAGAGAATCCTGAAAACAGCGTCGCCCTATCTCAACGGTTTTTCCGACGATTTCGCCATTCCGATATCACGCTGGGCCGAAGTGCGACCGGCAGACATTCTTGCGCGGCCGGAACTGACGCTGCTGGCACATTCGGAGGAGAAGGGAGCCTGCATTGTCGAAGATCCGCGGTATCGCCGCCTTTATGTGCTCGACCATCTCGAATATGATTCCGGTTCGCTGGCCGATGAGTATTTCCGCGATATTCAGGCCGGGGTACCGATCAACCTGCCGTTCAACTATTTCCCCGATGACGACACATCAAGGCCGCCGCCCAATCGCTGGCGCTCGCATGCGCATTTGCTCCTGTCCAACTGGATAAACGAGATTTATCAAACGACACCCTTTGATATCGGTTCAATCGGAAAATCCCGATAAACGAAGGCCGGGCCAGCACGGCCGCCCGCCCTTCACCGCTGGATAGGGCAGTGTGGAGCCTATTGCGGCACGGTGTCCGATCGGCGCTGGACGGTTTTGGCCATGAAGGTTTCGAGGGCGTCGGCCTGGGCGTCGGTCACATGCAGGCCGACCTTGGTGCGCCGCCACAGGACATCCTGCGCGGTCATCGCCCATTCCTGCGCG
>NZ_JAGENB010000010.1 GCF_019991125.1 Phyllobacterium calauticae
CAACCCATCCGGGTATTTACGATCAGGTCGAAGACTGGGTGGCATCGCAGCCGCGCGCCATCCGTCTTGTCTATGAAAAGGCGGGCTCATTCGTCCGCACTGATGAAATGCTGCAGCAAGGCTTTACATCTCTCGGCTTCACGCCGGAACAGGTCGATGCTTTTTTCATGTCGGCTGCTGCTATATAGCGGCTAAGTTGCCTGTTCCTGCTCGCGCGCCCGAAGTAATGCGTCAATAGCCCCTTGGATCTCCATCAGGTTCTTGATTGGTCCGGGATTTGCGCCGTTTTGAGCAATTTGTAGGATTTCTTGTCGGCGAGATGAAATGAGCTCGCTGATTGCTGCTCGATCACATGCAGTTTCCCGGAAAAGCACGCAACGAAGTTTACGAGTTGGGGCAAGCAATCGAGCACGTAGGCCTTGAACAGGATCTCACTGTGAAATCGATCAAACTGCCTTCAGAATGACTGCGATTTGATAGGTATCGGACACCGTTGTATCATATCCAGCCACCGTCCATCCATCACGCTCAAAAAATCGTAGATCAATCGATGTGTCCCCATACGAGCCATCTGACCATTCGTGAGCATAAAACCCGAATCCGTGTTCGCGATGGTCATCAATGGCTTGCTTGCTTTGTTCAGGCGTAAAGAGCTGACCTTTGACAGACCAATATTCAATAGGCCGAATTGTACAAACAAAAATGCCATCAGGTTCAATAGATTTCCTGACGGCTTTCAAAGCACCTATCACTGCCTCCTGTGAGAGATGAGTAAAGACTGAGAACGCAAAAGCAAGATCGAATTTTGTCCCTTTTACCGGGAGAGTTTCGGGGATTGGATCACTTCTGACAAGATGCGCAAGAACTCCATCGTTTATGGATAGATCTAGTGACGACTGCCAAGGGTCCACCCCCCAAAGCTTATCTGGATTAGAATAGTATAGCATGGAGCGCATGTTGCGTCCGTACCCGACCCCTAGGTCAAGGATGTTAGAGCCTTGAAGTGGTCGTCCGACAAAGCGCACGAAGGCAGTTTCAAGTTGTCTGGCAAATGCGGCGGTCTGCGAAAACAGTTCTAATCCGGTAATACCAGTCCATTGCTGTTGAATGGCTGCATCCGCCATTTTGGGCAAGACCTTCGACAACGACGGGTAGCGTGAGTTGGGCATTGAGATCAATAGGAGGCCAAAGTCCTCCAAACTTAGCTTCCGTAGAACATCCAGCATGACTTCCAAAGGCTTGTTCTGTTCCGCCAGAAGTTCTGCTTGTTTGAGAATCGGTCTGGTGTGCGAAAACAATGAAAAGTTGGTTTCAGATGTATAGTCCACGTTTTCCCCCCACTTTTGTTATCTCCGACTTGTATTCCGGCTGCGTAGATAATTTCGCTCATCATCCAAATAGCCATTCACTCTAGTCAAAACACGATCGATCCCCCGACCAGAATTGTCAGGGCGTCATAACACTTTTCTCTCTCCACCACCAAGACAGGAAATCATCATGGACAGAACCATCCCTCGCGGGGCGGCGCTGCTGCTCGACTTCGTGTATCGAACAGACGCCGGCAGCCCGCCCCCTGATTGCTATGAAACCATCTTCGGCAATCGCCAGAACAGGCTCCCCAAGCCCATCACAAAGATGACATTGGGCGAGTTGATCGACGCACAGCGTAACTGGTCAAACAAAGTCTGGGTGAAGCATTATTGGGGCTATGGCACGGCATCATCTGCGTCCGGCGCGGCCCAATTCATGCGGGCCACACTTCAAGACTTATCGCGCGAACTTGGTTTGTCGGGATCGCTGGTGTTTGACGCAGACTTTCAGGATCGACTTGCGTATCACCTCTTGAAACGCCGGGGCTACAACGAGTTCATGGCGGGCAATATCGACCGAACCGAATTCGGTAAGCGCCTGGCGCAGGAATGGGCATCGCTGCCAGTGCTTGCGGATACAAAGGGCAGCGAGCGGTCGGTCAGGCGTGGCCAGTCGTTCTACGCTGGCGACGGTCTCAACAAATCGCTTGTTAAGCCTGAGACCGTCGAGGCCGTTCTTGATCGGGTCAAGGCGGCACGACGGGCACCTATAGTTGAGGGCAAGGTCGACAAGCCTGACGTGCCGATCACGGGAACAAAGAAGGATGCTGCCAAGTCATTGAGCACGTCAAAGCGGTTCTGGACATGGTTTGCTACCATCATCGGCACTCCGCTTGCCGCATTCGGTTCCCTTGACTGGCGCGTGCAGCTTGCCCTCGTTGCTGTGGTGACCGGCGTCGGTGTTTATGCCGTCACCTCCATGCCGCAGGTCCGCAAGCTATTGGGGCTGACCTGATGCTGACCGCTCTGAAATACTGGCAGATCGGGGCAGGGGCTGTGCTGGGCGCGTTGATCGCCTCGACCCCTGTCTATCTCTACGGCAAGCATGAAGGCCGTCAGCAAGCTGCTGTGTCGGCGCTTGAATCACCGGTCCAGGTTCTCCGCAAAAGGAATGAAATCAATGAAACGGTATCTTCTTCCGGTGCTGCTGCTTTGTGCGGTGATTTCGGGCTGTCTGTCGACGACAAAGCAAAATGTGTGCGACGGCTTCTCGAAGCTAACTCCAAGCCTTGAGACGTCGGTCTCGTTTCTGAAAACAGATCGGCCGTTTGCCAATCAGGTCGCTTCGCATAACGCCTTCGGCAAAACACGAAAGTGCTGGTGATGGATAAAGACTTGCAATGGCTCATCGGCATCTCTGCGGGCTTGTTCACCTTTCTAGGCGGGACAATCATTGCCGCCTTTCGCTCGCTCACGGCATCGCGCGAGGCTGGAGACAATGCGCTCCATGATCGGATCAACCGGGTTCGTGACGAATATGTTCGGCGTGTGGATCACGACGGGCAACAGACTCGAACCGACGATGCGATCAAGGAATTGCGCGATGAAATGCGAGAAGGGCAGCGGGAGACCAATCGGCGGTTGGATGCAGTTCTTGCTGCCTTAGCACCGGGAAAACGGCAGTAGACTTGTCACAGGCAGATTTTCCGATCATCTATTGAATGGGGATTTACGAAGGAAGCAACACAATGCGACGGTATGCCTATTGGATATTATCGGGTTTATCGCTTGCCGCGATTGTTTTCGCCGGGGTTTCTTGTTGGGTCACCAACGATTATGTTGACCAATGCTATGATCAGTCTTCGGGACATTATATTGTCGAGAATCATCAAAGGGCTGACGTTTGCGGTAAGTGACGCTCTTTCAAGAAGAGGCCCGGCAGCAACTGCTTATCGAAGGAAGGCGCGAACCGGGGCCTCATGCTTGCGCGGTATGTGGACAGTACTCAAGCGCAGAAACCCTTCAATTCGGCAAATTAAGTCAGGTTGATTGCCTCGCTTTGGCAAACTGACTTGAATCGGTAAGTGAAGCGAACCAGACATCTTAATGTTGTAGTGTTACCGTCCAGCCTTCCGGCCAAATCTTAACGGTACATGGGAACTGACATGATTGGACTTGGTCCTTCCACGACAAAGAATGTGCAGCTCTGTTTCTTTGCGTACTTTGGGAATAGGATGCCCCATTGATCACAACCACAACGAATGCAATCGCAACAATAATGCGGCCACGACTCCTTGCCGTGAAACTTAGTAGAACGAGTATGGCAAGCGTTCCAGTCGCATAGTAACGCGCCGCACCGGCTCCCGAAAGCAATCGCAGCTTTTCTGGTACACCTCCAAGTGCTCCTAAGGTTTGTAGTATGGACACAAATATCCATGTCAGGACCAGTGTTATTGCTGCATTCCTTGTCGATTTCTCCCTTGAGAAGTACAGAAGGACGCCAACAACGGTGACACCTATCGTTGCGATCGCTAGGAAAAATGCCCGGCTTCCGACAACCATAGCTCCCAATGTTTTGGTGAAGCCCGGCCCCGTAAATTGCGTGAAAACCGTCTGCAATAGGAATGGGCCGAACAATAAGCGAGGGGCGAAAATTAGCTGCCGCGTGGGGTGGCTGGTTCCAGTCATCACTATGGCTTGGACGGCTATGCAGGCAACTAAGACGCAGGCGATATTGAAGTGGGTTCGAGATTTATTCAGGTAGGCTTGTATAAAGAAGAATGGTGTCAATAGTAGCGATGGAACGCCCGTCATGCCGCAAGCGAGCACCCACCCATAAATCCATAGTCGCCGCCCTTGCTGATCCTCGGAATAATCTGTGATTGTCATCAACGTAATCGATAGGGCGGCAATCCATTGAATGTTCGTAGCCGACGCAAAAATTTCAGCCGTTGCAGGAGATAGACTGAAGGCAACCAATGACAAAATGGATGCCTCTGGCGGTATCTTATACTGCTTAGCAATGACATTGAATTGCATCGCCACAACGGCAAATAGTGCAATTGAAAGGTAAGTCGTTACGGCTGGAGCATATTTTGTATCAACGTGCGTGGATAGAAAAACCAGTAAATTCGTGAGAAATTGGTAATTGCCTTGGGCGATGAATGTGAACACAAAGGTATAGTTCGATGCAATTGCCGCTTGATAGTATACGCTGCCTTCCTCGGCCCAAAAGCGAGGGTCAAGAAATAGAAATGGCGCGGTGCAAAACAGGGCAGTTATGGCAACGAGTGGATACAGCCACTTATAATGATGAATATTTTCAAGCGTGCTTTTCAAGTTGCGCCGACTATTGGATTCCATAAAGCTATTTCTTTTTCATCAATTTCAACAGGCGAATCTCAACGTCTGCCTTGCCATTTGTATCTAGGGCAATTGCGGTGATATCGGCAACCGATGTAATTGCTGCAAGCACTTCCTCATGGCGCCATCCAGCGCGGGTCGCTTCGACAACCAGCTGAACGAACACTTCCTCGATTGCAGTCTGGCAATCCTCGAAACGGTCAGGGTAGTTGCCTGTCGCCTTGGGGGCTTTAATTTTCATGGGAGTGTTCCTGCTTTGGGAATCTCACTGCGTTTGCTGGTGGTTCGAATTCACGTGAATGCAACACAAGGACCTCGCCTTCGCCCTCATCAGGCACGCCAGTGAAAATGTAGACCTCACCAAAAGATGGATCGCCATCGTGGGTTCCATGCACTCCCGTGAACGGTAATTGGTCGGGGACGGCGGACTCGTCGAACGTGATATCGGTTATGCGGTCATGCTCTTCATGCAAGATAATATTAAACGACCCGGGGAGTTGTTGGACATCCGGCATGCCATCTAGCAGATTGTCGATGTCTTCAGCCGCGAAGTTGAAGTCGAGCGTGAAATCCTTCCCGCGGAATTTAACAGCAAAGGGCATGTCTTTCCTCCATCAGGCGAATGTTGGTTCTTCAGGTTTGGGAGGTTCGGGCGCCAGGACAATCAGATCATTGTCGGGCAGGGGCTTTTGAAGCTTTAGGGCTTCTTCCGCCGGCGCATTCATCCACACGTCGACTTCATCTGCTGTTCGTAGAATGACCGGCATTGCCTTCTTATGGATCGGCTTCACGACTGCATTTGGATCGGTGGTCAGGAAAGCGAATATCTCGGTATCGACCGGGCCTTCCTTCTTCTTCCGGGTTCCGTGCCATTTGGTCCACACACCAGCAAACCAGAACAGCGGTTCTTCCTCGTTCAGCGCGAACCAGTGAAGCGGCAGCTTTTTTGTCTCGGGATCGCGGACACTGCCATATTCAGAAAATCGGGTTGCCGGAACGACACAGCGGCTGTCAGTGCCAAGCCAGCGCCGCCAGTGGGGAGACTTCACGTTTCGGATGTTGGTCACGCCGCTATCGGTTTCACCCTTTACAAACATGGGCGGAGTCGGCATGCCCCAGCGGAGCATCGCAAGCTCCAGATCCCCGTCCTTATCCTTCCGCGCTATTGGGGCGGGGTAGTCCGGATAGATATTGTCATCGAACTCGGTCTTGTTCGTACGGTTGCCGATCCCCTTGAAGAGGTCGCGCATTGCTTCAAAGCCGGTGGTTATTCTGTAAAGGTTGCACATCTCACTTACCACCTTCTCCAGAAATAGTCCGAAATACGGACGGAAATAAAGTGAAGAATGTAGCCAGATGCCCATCCAACTCCAGGCAGAACCAAGATCGTTGCAAGCTTCGTGCTCAAGAAAGGGGCCGCGGCCACTACCCCGGTTATCCCGCCCAACAAGGCAAGTGGTATGGCATTGTTGTGCGACTGGTAGAATGTAATTACGGTCATGATCACCGCTGGTATGAATGAAAAAATCGAAAGCAATATTGCCACGAAGACGGCCATTTCGAATCCGCTATCGATTGTTATACCAGGAACGATATTCTTGCCGCCCTGCCAGCCAACGTAAAAGTACGTTGTGATTCCACTTATAATGGAAACAAAAAATAAGAAGCCAACCAAGAATAAAAGGAAACGGCAAAGAAGTACGATGCCTTCGTTTTTTTCTGGATCAAGTGGCGCACTCGGGTTTGTTTCCATTGGCAAATGATACTTGATCTCACTGCGATCACAAGATGCTCAGTCTCGCGGTCCATTCGCTCTGCCGACAACGGAAACAGTCCTCCTGTCACACGCTTTGCAGAAGAGTTTTGGCCTGATTACATTGATTGGTGAGTACACCCCGTATTTCTTTGCGAGCCCGTAGCGGTCGATTTGCTTGGCCCGTCCGCATTCCGTGCAAACAGCAAACAGTATCTCGTAGCTGGCCAGATCAATGAACGCATCCAAGTTGGTCACGAACGCCATATAGACGCGCAGCTTTGCCATCACGCCTCAATCCCGAACCCGATTCCGGCGGCCAAACTCATTCATAGTCTTGCCGTCACAAAGATTGCATTTGAGGCGAGGGATCAGATCATTGATCCTGGTGTACTTGCCGTACTTCCGCTCAAGCTCATACCGATCGATCATTCCAGCCCGGCAACAGTCTCCACAATAGCCATAGAGGTCATCCCAGCTTTCCAGATCACAGAAGCGGTCTGTGTCTTTCAGGCCGTCCAAGAACTTCTTCCTAGCCATAGCGGCCGACCAACTGCCGAACCCATGGAGATTTCCATGTGCGCTTCTTGCGTTGTTCTGGAGTAATCCAGCGCCCATCAAACGCCTTCAGGAATACCTCGGCGCTCTCCTGCTCGGGAAAGCAGTAGATGATAAAATCTTCGCCATCGTCATGATAGGAGTGATTGAGGCGGTATCTGCCGAGCTTTGCTGAGAGAAATTCGACGTTGTCGAATCGGTATCTCACCTCGCACGCAAGCAATGCCACTTGATACGGGTATTCCAGGTCAACCGATGATGCCGAGACAGCACCTCTACTACGGCCGGCCATCTCAATTCCTGAATGTTCTGGGCTTCCATCCACGGGCATAGCCGTGCCCGGCAATCAGCGAGGCATACTCAATCTCTCTGATCAGGAAGGCGTTGTCCTTCAGGAGCGCGTCGATCGCTGCCCGGAAATCTCCGCCGTGGTCGGCAATGATTTGTTCAATTTCATCATCGTGTTTCAGTACCGGCTCATTCATAGCCCGTTTCTCCTTCAAGAGACAAAGCCTGTCCGCTCCCCATCACGCGAGACAGTAGGGGTTATCAAGTTTCAAGTTGTGATTAGTGAGTGTTCTGCAGTGTCAGTTGAGCCGCTTCTTTGCTGACAATGCCTTCTTCAGATCCGTAATGAGCTTCTCAACCGTAACGATTGGACCTTTGTCGCTTGCGTCGAAACAGACCGCAATCTGGTCTACTTCAAGCGACGGCAGTAGCGTTTCGAGTGCGAAATCAAGAGCGATTGCCCTTACCTCGATCTCCGACATGTCCGGTTGGGGTGGCAACCACAAATAGGCGAATAGTTTTGCGGGCCAGACCGGGAACATGAACGGCACACGATTTTCGTCGTCCATCATTGCCCAACGGTCGTCCGCACCACAAGCCCAGAGCATTTCAGTTTGGACCACCTTGTTGATGAAATACTTGTAGCGTTTCATCGGGGCATATTGAACGACCTTTAAAACCTCGGCCATATCAGGTTCGTTGGCCTTCTGCCTATCGGTGCGCGTGTCTGTCGTGACGATAAACCCCGACATTGCCGTACCTCCTTATGTACTCAATGTTCTATATTTGTTCTCATGTGGTGCGAGAGTCAAGAGGGATCGGCTCCATCTTGCTTGGACGCCGCACCCACGCGTTTCATAAATTGAGTTCTATCTGCAACATAGATCGCAGCAACTCCGGCAATCAAAGACACATAAAAGTTCACGTAAACACTGAGCACCATGGTGGCAGAACACACTGCGGCTACGCTGATTCCAAAAAAGAACCCAACGCAATACCAAAGATAGGCCAGCAACCACGCCGACAGAAGAAATATGGACACAGGGATTGCCCATTCTGGACTCAAGAAAAAGCGGCAATACAAAAAGGCGGGAAGCAAAACCGCTATGGATACCATGGCAAGAACAGTGGACTTTGATCTGCTCATAGTCGCTCCCTTTGATGCGTCATCTTTGACCATGCACCTACCAAAGTTTCATTGTTTTGAAATTTAAACAAACGTTCAAAATGTATCGAAAGCAGATTGGAAATGCCCGCAGTCGAAACATTCCGTTCAACAATGTTTCAGCAAATGATGCCGCGGGAACAGGTGCGACAGCTGCCGGTAATTCCTCAATTGAATCAATAGCGCCATGAACACCAAGTGAGACGTCTAATATATTGTTTTCAAATATTTATTTCGTTACAGCCGGGATCGCCACTTACCCAAGAAAACCAGTTCTGTTTCCCGGATAGCGAGGCAATCCAGCCGTTGGTCTGCCGTGCAAACCAACAAGCTTTCATAGAAGCCGGTCGAAGCAGGAAAGGTCTCAGCCACCGAGTTCGGCAACTTTCTTGCGAAGCTCTAATACTTCCTCCACCAGCGTACTGACAACGTCTTTGAGAAACGCCACCTTGTGCTCCGGATCGTCAACAGTGTTGATAAGTTCGAGAGCAGCGGGCAGAGAGTCAATCTCATCGGATCTGTTGTTGTCGCCCACGCTTCTTCTCCCAGGTTTTTGGAAGACAGAACAACATAGTCCAAATCGGGAAATCAAGGTGACAACGATGTCCCTGTCTGTGTGTCGCGCCCAGCGCCGAAGCCGCGTCGGCGGGTGACGTTGACATCTATCGTCTGTGTCCGCCACCGTTACCACCGCCACCACTGCCACCACGGGAGCTTCCCTTGCCCGGGTTGCTGCTCTTTGCCTTTCCGCTTTCCTTGCCGGTGCTTTTGCGGGGCCCGCCAAAACTCAATCCAAATCGCGCTGCGTCCGCTGTGCTGACAAGCACAACGCTTGATAGGGTAAGGGCGGATATGGCGATAACGAGTATTTTCATCATTTTCGTTGCAATCCAAACAGGTGACAAGTTGCACGAAATCGAGATGGCTATGGCCGCCGTGTCAATGCAATTGTTGTTAAAATGACCACAAAATTGCACAAAACATAGTCTTCCCGGTGAAATGAACACGTCCTGATACCGCCCAGCCGCGTGCGGGGCCTGTCGTCCACGCTATTCCCCGCAGAAGCCGGTTATGCGGCAAGGCCATCGGGATGCGCGTTTACTCCAATTCTCAATGCTGCGTTTTTCGTCCTTTGCCTTCGCGATCTGTCTTGCGGCGATTGAATGGCACCGCTTAGCTTGATCTGCGATTGATTGGAGATGCTCTGAATGCTTGAAACCATGGCTTCTGTGCGAAATCAAAAGGTTGCCTATAAATTCAGAACACCCGACACGTTGGAGGCAACACCCGTCGCTGTTAAGCGGATCCTCGTTGTCGGATCGTGCATGGCAGCGGGTCTGTTCCACTACGCTCATGTCATTTTCAAGGGCGCGGAAGTCGATCATGTCCTGTACAACTATCCCGGTGACCTGACAGAACCGCCGCATCCAATCGAAGAGTATGCTTTCCAGCTTATACATTTGCCGTTGCGGACGATTGTGCCGGAAACCATGCTTTCGGATATACCGCACACCAGCGAGGAACCGTTCGAGGAAAAACTGCGGGAGTGCGAGCAGCGTTTGATCCAAACGTTTACGGGCGCGCTGGCGTTTGCAAAAAACACCAAGCTCATGACCTTCGTTTCCGAATATTTCATACCGCAGCAGAACCACATGGGGCGGCTTCTGCCGCGCTATGACCTGCGCAACCCCACCTATTTCGTCGAGCAGTTGAACCGCAAACTGCATGAGCTGGCGCGGGAACATGCGGCACATATGGTCCAGGCCGATGCCATCGCGCAGACATTCGGCCGAAAGTTCATTCAAGAGGATCTCGTCTGGAACTGGTCGCATGCCAGCTATGCCAATGACTGGGATTGCATCCACGACACAACCCGTATTGTCCAGCCAACCAAACTCACCAGCCTTTACCCGATCAACATAGAAGATTTCATCTTCGGGTTTTGGAGCGAGATACATGCCATGTATCGCACGCTCACGCAGCAAGACAGCGTGAAGCTGGTCATCCTCGATCTGGACGATACGCTCTGGCGCGGGGTTATCGCGGAAGAAGGCATACACAATCGCGTTGTCCTGGAAGGATGGCCGCTCGGCCTGATCGAAGCCCTGAAATTTCTCAAGCAGCGCGGTATCGTCCTGGCGATCGTCAGCAAGAATGACGAAGCGACAATCCTCGACTTGTGGCCTCAGTTCCTGAAGCACAGACTGAATATCGATGACTTCGCGGTCCGGAAAATAAACTGGCGGCCAAAAGCGGAAAACATCCAGGATATTCTCAGCGAAACCAATCTCTTGCCGAAGAACGCTCTCTTCATTGACGATAATCCCGTTGAGCGGGAAAGCGTGCAAGCGGCATTTCCGGCCATGCGGGTACTTGGCGACGAGTTGTATTCGATCCGCAGCACATTGCTTTGGGCCCCGGAAACGCAGGTTCCGTACGTCACGCCGGAGTCAAGCAGGCGCACCGAGATGATGCAGGCTCAGGTACAGCGGGAAACCGCGAAGGCCGTTATGACCCGGGAAGAGTTTCTGGCTTCCCTCGACGTTTCCGTCGGCATCCGCCCGATCAACACCATAGATGACGAACGTTTTCCACGCGCGCTGGAACTGCTCAACAAATCCAACCAGTTCAACACCACGGGCAAGCGCTGGACCATCGGTGAATGTCAGCAGGCCTTTCTCTCGGGTGCCATCTTCGAGACTTTCGAAGTCGGCGACAAATACACCGATTATGGTCTGGTGGGAATCGCCATTGTCAGAGATCACATCATCATCCAGTTCGTGATGAGTTGCCGGGTGGTTGGCCTTGGTGTTGAGCAGGCGATTATCGCCGGGCTTGCCGCAAACCACCTTCCCCTGAAGGGCGTCTATACGCCGACCGAAGCCAACGGCCTGTGCCGCGACCTGTACCAAAAACACGGATTTACATTGGACGGCGGGATATGGACGTTGCAGGACAATACCGTCACAGCCCCGCCGCACGTCAAATTCCGTGAGATGTCAGACTTGGCTCGCGGCGACCCTTGTTGAGCTGGGGCTGACCAACGACCGGCCGCACATGATCGACGGCATCACGGTTCGGGGAGTCTCACAGGCTCCCGGTGCAATTCGAGATGAACGACGTGTCCAAGGCTTGCTTTGCAGCGTGCCTCGCATGGGCTGCAGCTAAAATCCGGCTGCCACACCGTGTACGACCTAGTTCCGGCTGCCAAGCGCAAGGCTGCAGGCAAGTCCGGTGAAGACCGTTGCCAGCAAATATTGCGGCAGTTTGCGGAAGCGAGGGAAGCTGCCGGCCCGGCTGCGGATATGGCTGCTCAGCAGAATCACCGTGCCATTGACGACAAAGCCGATGCCATTGAGCACGGTGGCGAGAATAAGCATCTGCACGACCAGAGAACCGGCTTCAGGTTTGACGAACTGCGGAAACAGCGCCAGCACGAACAGTGCCATTTTGGGATTGAGCAGATTGAGGCAATGAGAAGCATATCGGGACCGGGCGTGGCCGTGAGAACCACGGACGCGGCGGCAAAAAGCAGGAGTGTTGAGAAGTCCGGCATATCGTTTTCCTGCGAGTTTGCCGGAATTCCTGTCTAGCATTTGTGCGTTGATTGACAAGGGGTTGGCTCGTCATTCCTGTAAAGACGGCCATGGACGCTTTTTGCCCAACAATGCCGATCTGATCCGGGATTTCCGTCACGCTCACGTCACGCCGGTTTTGATGATATGTCCATGACTGGCAACGTTGTTCTGTTGCCCGTCAATAATTCAAATATGCCGGAAACGACACTGCCACAACACGTTCCCTGAGAAGAACGAAATCCAAGCTCCCATCGGGTGCAGGGAGTTGGGTCAATTGACTTATCGATGGAAGGACGTGCTGCAAAATCCTGTTCCAGACAAACTTTACCCCACCGTCTTTCGGGATGGTGGGGTTTTTACAGCGCCAGCTTTCCCCGCTCAATGCCGTCACCCTGGAGTTTAGAATGTATTCGATTGATCCGCAGCCCTATCAAGCCAATGCTTGGAAATATATCGGCGTTGTCCTGTTTCTGGCGGCACTGTCATTTGGCCTCGGCCGATATTATGCGGCAACAAGAACTGCAGCAGACGCGGGCGTTCATCGTTTGAATGCCGAGCAGCAAGATAAAGTCACTTTGCAGAGGGTGAATTAAATGGACCCAGCGGGGGTGCGCAACATGGTTGCATCGCTCCCATCCATATAAAACCGATCGTCCCCAGGCGCTGGAATAAGCGCTCTCCAACCCTCGATCATCAATTTCGGTCTACGCGGCCGGAATAAACGCTCGCTTTGGAATTATTGTCCTTCAATCTTTAATATTCTGGTCTATCCTCAGCAACGAGGGTGGGCACATGGAGTCAACACAGAGTATTGAAGAGGCAACAAGAGTTCTCAAACTCTCACACGCCATGCGTTACAGATATTTCATCAAGAAGTCGGTTGAGACCTACAAAGTATACACCATCAATCTTGGTTCGAATTATCTCATTCTCAATGACGCAGCCGGGACATCGATGTGTTGCCCGCTCTGGCCGGATGCCATCTTGGCGGAGCTGTGGCTGGGGCCACTTGACCGCGGTACAGGCCTGCAAATCAAAACAGAAATCGTTGAGATGGAACTTGACGCGGTGCTCAAGAATTTTCTGCCGGCATTGCGGCAACGCGGACTTAAAGTCGGGATCTGCTTCGATCAGGCAAGCGACGGACGCATTGAGTCCGTCCACAAGGTGATCGCCGATATCAGGCATGAGATCCAGACGGGGTTTTCCTACCTGAAACCATAGGGGCTGACCCCGCCGCACCGAACAGGCGTCCCATTCAGCGGCGCCGCAAAAAGATGAAGAAAATCAAAACGACAACAATGAGCGGAACGCCCAGCCACCATAAAACTGCTGCTGTAAGCATCGTATTACCTCCAATTGAATGGGGTAAACGGCGGGGGACGTGAGAGGTTCCGCAGCAATTTTGGCGATACGATCATTCGCCGCGTCAAGTCCCGCAGGACGGTGCTGTTGAAAAATGCCGGTGCCAATTCCTTTGCCGGGTTGTGCCGGACCGCTAGCTCGCGGTTTTGACGGCTTTGTGCCCGCTTGTTTCGAGGATCGATATCCGGAAAAACACGGGTTCAAGCGGACGCTCCGCATCGCGAATGACCGTCTTCGTGTACCCGGGCTGCCACCATTCGGCGGATGCGCTCAGAAGGTGGTGCGCGGTCGCGCGCGCGTCGACATGGGACGGATCGTTCGACAGTTCTTCATACAGCCCGTTGACGATCACGCTTTGCCAGCGATTGGTTGCGTCGATCTCATCGAACGCGACACAGACGTGCGGATTATTGCGCATCCATTCGACCTTTCGGCCGACCGTTGTAAAAGAATAGAGAAAGACGGAGTGATAGGCGAACCTGAGCGGAACGATGTAAGGGTGATCATCCCTGGAGCAGGCCAGGCGGCCAATGCTCGCGCGGCTCAGCAAGGCATTGATCTCCGCCTTCGTCATCTCATTAATGATCATCGAGGTTGCTCCTGGACTTCTTGAACAGGCGGACTGCCGCCGCGATAATTATTGAGGGCGCTTTGTTCGTTGTCAAACAGGTGAATGACTTTGGCAGGGCAATGTGATGCGTCACCCTATGTGCGAGGATGCAGGGGAGGCGTGGGTTGACCAGCCTTCATGCTTGCGTGTTCACGCAAACGAGGCGATCAGCATAAGGATCTGCGCGCTTGTCGTCTCAGGTTTTGTCGATACGACCGCGGCCGTGCCTGAACAGCATCACACCGAGATCGACCTGAACGACCTGACCGCCCTCTTGCTGGCCGGTGTGATCCGGGTGCAGAGCCGCGCCCGGTCGCTCCGTGCTGTTGCGGGCGTGCTGTTCCAGCCGCGCGGCCAATTCGGGGTGCAGACCCTCGCCGCGTCGGGCGGCCATTGCATGCAAAGCATTCAAGAGAGACAACATTGAACTCACACTCCCTGGGGTGTGGATTCAGTGTATCGCTTGCCCTTGATGGCCAGCCACCCGATTCATGCCGCAGGCGTCAGGCGGCGCTTCCTCTCGGCGCAAAAAGTATGATCCCCGCGGCGACAAGCGCAAGAATGGCGCCGGCCATGTCCCAGCGGTCCGGCCACTGCCCTTCCGCAAGCCAAAGCCACATCAGCGATGCAAAGATATAGACACCGCCATAGGCGGCATAGGCGCGTCCCGCTTCGCCCGACGGCGCGAGCGTCAGCAAATAGGCAAAGGCGACAAGGCACAATGTGCCCGGCGCCAGCCAAAACACCGATCGCTCCATGCGCAGCCATGCCCAGAATGCGAAACATCCGGCGATCTCGGCCAGGGCGGCGGCGCTGTAGATCAGTGCGGTTGTGACGTAGGTTTGCATGGGGCCCCCGGATTTCCTGACAGCGGATCGATCCTGCATAGCAGACAACTGCGGAAATTGAAGCGGCGGCAACAACGCATGCCAAGCCGGCATTGACCGGTAATCCGCAGCGTGCCAGTCGACGGAACCAGTTCTCCGCCATGAAATCGTTGCGATTCACGGTCAGTGAGGACGCAGGAAAAACCGATTCGAAAGACCGGATGGACAGGACATGCCATTCCGGGGCTTTCGCAGTCCGCTCGAGGTTAAGGAAGCAGAGAAGAGAATGGATCAAACGATCACGCAATGGCTCAATTCGCCCGCTGGCCATACTCCGGTTCTCGACGGAATAATGTTGACCGTCACCAGCTTCGGCGTACCGCTGATGATCGTGGCTGTCATTGGCCAATGGTGGAGCAAGGCGGACAGGCTGCACGTGCGGCATACCTGCGTCTCGGCCGGGCTGACCTTTCTGATCGGACTGGGCTTGAACCAGATCATTCTGTTGTTTGTGCAGCGCATCCGGCCCTATGATGCTGATATCACGCATCTCCTCGTTCCCCCCAGCGCCGACTGGTCGTTTCCGTCGGACCATGCGACGGCATCGCTTGCCATCGTCGCGGCCTTTGCGCTTCACGGTCTGGCGCGCCGCACCATTCTGCTGGGGCTGATGGCCTTTTTCGTCTGCTGGTCGCGCATCTATGTCGGCACGCACTATGTTTCCGACGTGATCGGCGGCGGTGTGACGGCCCTGCTGGGGGCCCTGGCGGTTGCCGTTTTTTATCGGGAGGGGTCGAAAATCGATCGCTTCGTAACACGCGTATTCTGAAAGTTATCCGGAACGCAATGTCGCGGCAAATTCAGCCACACTATAGCCCTAAACTAATCATTAACCCTGCTTCGGGGGGCGTCGGCAAAGGCATATGTGGTGTATGGTTTTGGTGGGTCGTGTTAAGGAGAGAGTGTCATGTTCAAAGTTCTGGCAATGGCGGGTGTAACGGCTCTGACGCTATTGGCTTCAGCGCCGTCATTCGCGCAATCAATCGAAATAGGTCCCGGCGGCGTTCGCCTCGTCGATCCGCAAATGGATCGTCCTTATCGCAGCGTCAGCATCACTGATCGGACGGCGGTGCGGATCGCCCGGTCCGAAGGCGTGCGCGAAGTCGACGATATCCGGCGGACGCGGTCGCGCATCATCGTGGAAGGAACGGACTATCAGGGCGACGACATCAGTGTCTCCATTGATCGTCGAACCGGAGAAGTGATTTCGGTCAATTAACGCCGGGTTGAAGCTTTATCCGCCCCGCTGCCCCCAGGGGATGGCGGGGCGTTTTCGTTTGCTTGCCGTCACACCCGCGCTGTGGTCCGGCGCGCCATGAGTGAGTGTCAGAGAATTCTCTTGACCTCCACCCAGTCATTCATGTCGTTGATCTTGAGTTTTCCGATGTTTCCGGCCGTATCGAGCAGAACTTCCGGCATGAACTGGTGCAGATACTCGTCGTCGCTGCTGGTCTGCTCCCATACCTGGCCATTGGTGAGTTCGAATTTTACCCCAAGCCCGTAGCCATTGGTCGAGCCTTTGATTGTCTCCTTGTCATATTCCATGGGCAGCCCTTTCATTCGGAAAAACCCAGTGTCATTCAAGCCGGACAGTTCGTCAATCAAGGTCGATGGAACCACTTGCCTTCTGATGCATTTGAAGCTTATGGAAATGCTTTCATTCACGCATGTGACCATCAAGTCGCCGCGTACCGGCCGCGTCATCGTTGTGCGCAACGTGCGCGACGCGCTGACCATGCTGACGCAGTACTGGTCGAGGCGCCGGGGTGAAAAGCACAGGATCGCCTGTGACGCATGCCGCAATGCCCTTGAGGAAAAATTGTCCGCCGAGGATGCACGCGCAGCCTTTGTCGCCGCATCGCTGGAAGCGGGTATCGATGTCAGCGAGCGCACCGGATCGCAATTGGGGACCACGCTCGGCGCATCGACCGATCAGCCGGGAAAACCCGCCAATACGATCTAGGGGTCAGCACTCCAGGTCTGGCCGGGCGATCAGGTGAGGGCCTTATGGGACAGTATCCCGATGGATCGACGGTTGAACTGACGGGAGCCCGTCAGGCCATGGAAGAACAAATCTGACTAATCAGCACGGCGATTGCCAGGGCAAAGCCAAACACAAGCAAATGGCACCACGCGGGCGTGGTATAGTGCAAGTGCTGTTCGTCCTCATCATCTTCATACATTCGAATGTTCCCCTAATTCGTCTGCAGGTGCCTATTCCATCAACATGAAAGTTAAATGTCAAAGCGTGTGCATGAAAATAATTCAGAAAATGCACCGAAAATGACCTGTTGGGCAGAGAAGTGTTGCGGAATCGACCCACAGAAGCGTGCTGCAGTGCATCAAAAACGGGGATTCTCATGTGCCGTCACCGGACGCGGCAGGGATTGCGGTTGCAAGCGCAGCCGGAATGCATCCCACCGGAGCGGTAATATCCGGTTGAATCATCGTTTACTAAACCTAGGGTTGTTATGCGAAGGCGCGGCCGAGTATCCAGACGGCGGCCAGAATGACAAGCATGATAATCGCAAGCCGCCAGGAACCTGCGAATACGCCGGGTTGTTTGTTATCATCAGACATTGAAGATTCCAGAGCGATTAAAATTTTATCGAAATGAATACAACTATTGCGCGAATATGCAATGAGAACTTCTGTAACTATGGAAGGTGAAATGTTGTGTCCGGCCGCCGACGCCAGCGTTTCGAGCTGAGGCGCCGTGAACAAATCCGGTCGAATGCCGGGCATCGATGGCACCGATCATCGCTCCATTGCACCGGTGCCGTGTCGGATACCGAAGTCCTATTTGGTCAGAAACCTCACCTTGAGCTTGCGAACAATATGGCGCGATCTCAGCTTCTTGATAAGCCTGTCTTCGAGCTTGACGTTCCGGGCGATAAGTTCATCCCAGTTCGTCACCGCCGCGGCTTTGACGGGTTTGACTTTCCCGGCCTTTTTGACTGGCTTTGGGTTCTCGGGGCGATGTGTTGCCATTTCGGTCTCGCGATTTGAATGGCCCGGATTACGGTAGTCTTCCAAAAAGTACAAAGTAAGCACTCAGATGACCCTTTCCAAACATCCCCTGCCAACGCAATGCAGGTGGGTGTCAGCAAATTGGACGACGGGGTGAAGCACAAGACGATATGCGCCACAAAAGGCCCGCCAGCGACAAGCTTTGGTACTTTTGTCGTCATTCTTCAGTTGTGTCGTGTTGCACGGTTCCACGCGGGGGATGAATATGACAAAACCACGTGAAATCCGATAGATAAGCCACATTGCGTGGCCTGATGTTCCTGCCGGTGAACCGCAATTTCGCCGTGGGCGGGCCGGGGCAAAGACCGATGGAACGGGGTCATCGCCCGAATTTGCGGCCGAGAATCAGCACAAGGGGAATGATGATCAGGAAGACGACGAGATAGCCCCATATGGATGTCATATAGGGCGCGTAGTCGTCCTTCTCCCTGCTTTCTTCGTCCTCCTCCTCCATTGCTTTCTCCTGCATGGGCTTGGCCAGGCAGGGGTTAACGGACTTTGAACCTGCAATTGCGGTGAGGAGCAAGTCACGTTCGACCAGCATGGCAATTCGAGAACAATTTCAAGACACGATCATAACACTGACCCGGCGGCATCGGGAGGTGTAATATTCTAGTACATCCGATTGAGGAGCCCGGCCCTTTGATGGGCCGGGGAGAGCGGCAAAGCGCAGGCCGGTGCGGTGCGATGACCCGGAGCTGCCGGGTATCCGGTCCGGGTTTTCACCGTATGACGGGATGAAACCGCCGCAGGCAGGCAAAGCCGGCGGCAATGAACAGGAGCAGCACAATCCCTTGCACGATTGCAAAAGGCGGCTCCGAGCCGGTGGGCGCCAGGGCATTCAAAGCTGGTATTTTCTGGAATGACTGGGCGACCAGCACGAAAACATTGAAGTACAGCGAGATCACGGCGCCGACCACATAGACCCACCGCCACGGCCCGGCGAGATGCAGGGGGTAACGGGCGGCGATCGCGATGATGAGAATGATGATCGAGAGGATGCCGACGCCGATGGCGGGCGTAAAACCCTGGTAGGGAAAGCCGAAGCCCGTCAGGCTTGTGGCTGCCGTGCTTACCAGAAAGATCAGTGTCCATCCGTCCTTTCTGTCGGACGCAAGCAGTCCGGCGAGAACGATCAGCCCCGATATGATCCCGATCAGGCTGATCAGGACGTGAACGAAAGTAAAGAAAGTCATGCCAAAGATCATGATGCGGTCCCCTCCATGATTTTGTTCAAGCGCATTCTGAATCAAAACTGGGAAGACGAAACAACGTTTAAGGGAAATTGTAAATATATAGCGCCGTGAAGCGATATATGAGTAAAATAGTCAATATTATTAGAGGAATAGATCAAGGCCCGAAGTAATCAGCAGGCCTATGCATGCATATAGCTGATCGGGCTGATTTTGGCCCAGGCTGACCGGAGCCATGGAAATGGCGGGCTGGGGCCGGTCCGGATAATTTCATATCCAACGTCAACGGCATTGGCGTTGGATATGAAATTGGGGTTGCCTGTGGCCAGGCAACCCCAACGACATGTTAGTTAACAGTCGTATTCTTGAACTTTGTGCCGAGGTTGGTGAACAGCGTGCCGAGGTTTGTACCAACGGAGCTTGCACCGGCGATGATGCCGACGGAGATGAGGGCAGCAATCAGGCCGTATTCGATGGCTGTTGCGCCGGACTCATCCTTGAGAAAACGTGTGAAAAGATTTGTCATGTTCTGTATCCCTGTTGAAGCGTTGCTTGTGACGCGGTTTCGTTGAACCGTCGTGAATTTAGGCTTTCAACAATTTCGGCTGACTTAAAAAAACTGGTTAGCAAAGTATCACCGGATTTCTTGCTTAATCATCGCTTACATCGCCCTGAATATTTTAAGTAAAATGAAAGTCATGACCGCAGGTCGGGCATTTCCCGCGCCGTGCCGTGCGGCGTACCCCGACGCCGGCCCCTCAAAACCGCTGCGCTATCAGCCCGATCCCCGGCAATGCCTTCGCTTGGGCAGGCAGGTGCAATCGTCCTGTGGCGTTCGAGGCAGCCCTTCAAAATAAGTTTTCATTAAAAATGTAAGTAATCATGTGTTTTTCAATTTTACCATGCGCTTAACTAAAGAAAATGTGACGTAATTTATAATAAGAAAGAAAAAATATTGAGAAATGAAACTAAACGCCATGTTCTTACGTATCGCAATATATCCATTCCAGCTGATTTTGGAGGTTTTTTGCGGTGGAGATCGATGGAAGTTTAGAATTTTAAGAAAATATATGAATAGATATAAGTGAAAATACGAAACGCATCATTGTTTCGCGTAAAAATCTTTGTGTTTTAATAATGTTATTTAGAAAATATGTATCGAATATCAAGTGTTGTATTGATTTATTTCAATTAATGATGCATATATCGGTGTTCTTGGTTTGTGAATGCTTGGGTATAATAGTAATAATCGGGAGGTTGTAATGAATAAGTTCGAAAAGAAGACGAGCTGCATTGTAGCTGGCTCTTTCATACTTGCGGTCCTTTCGACGTCGGCGCTTGCCGGCGGTTTGTCGGTGGGCGGCGTTTCAGTCGGCGGTTCGCAGAATGGCGGTCTGGGCGTTGGTGCCAGCGCCAATCTCGGCGGCGTAAAGGCGGGTGCTGATGCATCGGTTGGCGGCTCCAAGGGTGTTGCCGCGGGCGTGGGCGCATCGGTCGGCGGTTCAAACGGAATCAATGCGGGGGCGGGCGCCAGCGTCAACAATGGCGTTAGTGCCGGACTTGGCGCCAATGTCGGCGGATCCAAAGGTGTGACAGCTGGAGCTGGTGCAAATATCGGATCAGGCGGGATCGGCGCAGGAGTTGGAGCCAATGTCGGTGGAACCGGTGGCATTGGCGCCGGGGTCGGCGTTGGCATTGGTGGTGGCGCCAATTCGGGCGGCACCAGCCCGGGCGGTACCAGTCCCGGCGGTGTCAATACTGGCGGGGTCAATACTGGCGGGGTCACGACGGGTGGTGGTATTCTTGGCGGCGGCACCAAGCCGGGCAGCCTCAATCCCGGTGTGAACAACAAGGCGATCGCCGCCAGACTGGCACAGCTCACGGCTCAGGACAGGATGAAGCTGAAAATCCGCTGTGCGGAAATTTCATCCAACGCGATGAGCTATGACAGCTCGCTGGTTGCCCTGTGCAAGCTGCTGCGCGGCTCATGAGAACAGGCACATGAGACAAGAATGGCCCCGACAGGGGCCATTTCTTTGCCGGGACCGGCGCGGCGGGTGTCTGCCGGGCAATCAGCCCGTGCATTTCCGCCGTGCGATGGAGCGGGTCATGGAATCAACCTGTCCTTGCAGGGCGCCGGCCTTCTTCTGGTTGGCGGTGCGATAATCCGGCAGAATGGGACCGAAGCCCGTGATCACGCTCGGTTCCCGGTAGCCCGCGCCATTGGTCAGGCTGCTGATCTCGGCCATCGCGCTGTTCTTTTGCGCAATCAAAGCGGGGCACTCGACCGTATCGTAGTGCAGGGACGAAATTTTCTCGCGATCAAGCTGCCCCTGTATATTGCCGCAGCCGGCCAGCAGCACAGCCACAATAATCAGCGGAAGGTGTTTCGTCGTCATGTGCCAGTTTCCTCGATCACGAATAGCGGGACATGAATGGGCCAATGCCGCCGTTTTGGCAAGATGGCAGCGTGAATCAGTTCGCCGGCACTTGCGGCAGCGCAGCATTGCTCCGGGCCAGGGGAAGGTGGTGGACGGCGGCAACGTCGCTGCCGTATGATTTGTCTGTAAACTCAAATTTATCAACGTGTTGTGCTGATTTTCATAATGAATATATCAACGTCGATGCTTAAAACTGTAGTGAAATATCGATTTAATCAGAAATCTCTAGCCAATTGGTCTTGTATTGAAGTTTTGGCTTGCTGATGACGCCCGCTCGCCCTTATGATTCTGTTTCCGGGAGCACCCGGCATTGCAACGCAAGAGTGAGGAGACAGGAATGCCTGGTTTGCTGCACCCACTTCATGACGGCCACGCGCCCATCATATTGCATAGTGCCTTTCAAGACGCCCTTGATGCTTTGGAGGATTGGGAACTCGGGCACGATGAACCTCAGATCGAGGTCAACGACCGGCAGGTTCTGATCAGCGCCGTGTTCCGGCGTCTGTGGACCTGCACCGACATTCTTCCATCGAGAACGCTGGATGTCGTGGAAGACCTGCTGCCATTGCGTTCGGCGGAGTTCAAGGCCGGCACGTCAACCTATGCCGATGCTGCCCATAGTCTATGGGAACTGAGCCTGCAGAAACGCGCGGCCTCCTACGAAATGCAGCATCACAACGCCTCCTGAGACACATTGGACGCTTTTTGAATTACCCGCCGCTTTGACCCGGCGGGTAATTTTTTTCGCATGCCTTATGGATGGCGCGACGGTTTAGCCGCCATGTTTGGCCAGCCACGCCTTCATCTGTTTGATTTCGCCTTCCTGCGCGGCGATGATATCGGTCGCAAGCTTGCGGATTTCTTCATCCTTGCCGTATTTCAGCTCCACCTTGGCCATGTCGATTGCGCCCTGATGGTGCGCAACCATGCCGCGGACAAAATCCTTGTCGGCATCGCCGGAAAATTTGATGGACATGTCCTTGTGCATCTTGGTGTTTGCCTGCGCAAATGCCTTGGATGACGGGCCCTGATCGCCGGTTGGCTGCATCGCCATGGCATCATGCTTCATCATCTTATGCTCCTGCGCCAGGGCTGGTGCGGTGAAGGCGAGGGCGCAGACAAGGGCTGCGGCGGAGAGATAAGAGGTTTTCATCGAATTGATCTTTCCTTAGGTCAGACAGACAAGCACAGGCTATGACCTGTTCACCCGTGCGTTATGAAGGATAGGAAGCGATCAATAGCGGTTTGGGCGGCGGCGACAGCGGTGCGCTGGCCTGGGCAATGAGGGGCAGCTCCATGCCGTGCGGCACCAGCATCCGGGTCGAGGCCGTGGTCACGGCGGCAATGCCGATGGCGGGAATGGCGATGCAGGCGGAGCATAGCGCGGGATGGGGCAGCTTGGCCGTGTCCGTGCAATGCTTCTGGTCGCCGGCACAGGCATGGGCGTGGCCGGCCATCTGACCGGTCGATTGTGCCGCCATTTCGTCGGCCAACCGGACGGGCGCCGCAAACACCGGCACCCAGCCGACGGAAAACGCCGTGAGGAACGTCAGAAGAATGGCAAGCCTGCTCATGGCGTTTTCATAACAGGAACAATCGGGAAGACGAAATCACCTTCTGTTTATTGCGTTATTGCGCACTTCTTGCCGCGGCGAGCGCCTTTTCCAGATCGGCGATGAGGTCTTTGGTATCCTCGAGGCCAACCTGCAGGCGGATGAGCGGACCCTTGTAATGCTTGCCCGTCAGCACCCGGTCGGACAGGTTGACCTGAAGCGCGAGGCTCTCATAGCCGCCCCAGGAATATCCGAGCGCGAAAATATCAAGGGCATTGAGGAAAGCCCGGGCCTGTTTTGTCTCGCCTTCGATGACAATCGAGAACACGCCGGCAGCGCCGCTGAAATCCCGCTTCCACAGGGCATGCCCCGCGTGGCTCTCAAGCGCCGGATGCAGGACCTCGATCACGCCGGGCTGCTTTTCCAGCCATCGCGCTATTTCGAGCGCGTTTTCGCCATGGCGCTCCAGGCGCAGTGCCATCGTGCGCAAGCCGCGCAGGACATAATAGGCATCGTCGCCGCCCACGCACAGACCAATGGCCGTATAGGTATCGTCCAGCTGCCTGAAGCATTTTTCATTGGCGGAAATCGTGCCCATGAGAATATCCGAATGGCCGGACGGATATTTCGTTGCCGCGTGAATGGAGATATCGACGCCGAAATCCAGCGGCTTCAGGTAGAGCGGCGTTGCCCAGGTGTTGTCCATCATGACGATGGCGCCTGCCGCGTGCGCCTTCTCGACGATTGCCGGAATATCCTGAATTTCAAACGTGTTGGAGCCGGGGGATTCGGTAAAGACAACAGCCGTGTTGGGACGGATGAGCTTTTCGATGCCGGCGCCGACCAGCGGATCGTAGTACTCGACCTCGATGCCGAGCCGCTTGAGCGTCGTATCGCAGAAATAGCGCGTGTTGCCGTAGACGCTGTCGACCATCAGCAGGTGATCGCCCGGCGACAGGAACGCCAAAAGGGGAATGGTTACCGCGGCAAGGCCGGACGGCACGAGCAGCGTGCCGAACGAGCCCTCCAGTTCGTCGATGGCCTGGCACAGCGCGTCGGTCGTGGGGGTTCCATGCGTGCCATAGCCGTATTTCTGCTTGTGGCTGGCCATGGTTTCCGCATCGGGAAACAGCACCGTCGAGGCATGGACAATGGGCGGATTGACGAAACCGTGATAATCCCTGGGATCGTAGCCTCCATGGGCCAGGCGTGTGTTGATCCCGAATTTTGCCATTTTGTCCGACTCTCTGCCCATGGAATATCCTCTGCACTGCGATGCCAACAATTGTAACTGCTGGGAGAAGTCGATAAAGCCACGGCGTTCCTGTTGCAACAGGCGAGCACAGCGGGCGTGGAAGAATAAGGCCGCTTGGGTCGATGGGAGAAACAATGACTGATGCCAGCAATCCGCAATCCCTGTCCGGCCTGAAGCGCGCGCGCCGCTCGATCGTCAATTTCCTGCGCCGCATGCGGGCACCGGCCTATCCGAACAGCCCGGCAGCCTGGACCGGGGGCATGTCGATGGCGGCGGTCCTGATCTTTTTCTTCATTCTGCTGCTGCATCCCTTCGACGATCCGCTGTCGCGCAACCTGTCCTCGCATCAGGGGCCGCTGAGTTCCCTGCGGCTGCTGACGGATATCGGTTTGTCGCAATGGTATCTGATCCCGGCGTTTGTCATTGCGGTTTGTCTGATCGGCATCGACTGGCGCAAGCTGCCCCATGCCAAACGCGTGCGTCTCGGCCTCATCTATGCTCAGGCGACGTTTGCCTTCTGGTCCGTGGCGCTGTCGGGAATTCTCACCAATATCGCCAAGTTCTGCATCGGGCGGGCCCGGCCGAAATTCATCGACACCCTTGGGGCCAACGGCTTTTCGCCGTTTCACGCAGGGTATGATTTCGCCAGTTTCCCCTCGGGGCACTCAACCACGATGGGTGCGGTCGGTGCGGTTCTGGCGCTTTGGTTTCCGCGCTGGCGCGTGCCGATCATCCTGGCAACCATGTTCATTGCCTTTACGCGCATCATCGCCAGGGCGCATTATCCAACGGATGTGGTCGCGGGCTACAGCGTGGGCTTCCTATTCACTCTTGCGCTTGCCAGATTCCTCGCCGGGCGCCGGGCGGCTTTCCTGTTCGATGGCACTCGATTCTTCCCGGTTTTGCGTTTTCGCGAGCGCTTCTGGCGCTGATCGGGGTTTTTGACCAAGAAATAATCGAAAATTCCATTCCGAAGCAGCCATTCCGCCGTTTCTGCAAAAATATTGAGCAAAGATTATCCCTTGACCAAACACGTAGAATGGCCTTCGATACAGGGGTGAATGGGAGACATGCTGGAGCCTTAAAAGGGTGTGGGGGAACCCGCTGGCATGTAAAATTTCTCTCTTGGGAACCACGGGCAACAATTAAAAGGGTTTAGTCGTTATGAAAAATCTTGTTTTGAAGAGCGTTCTGGGGGTATCGGCGCTGCTCTTGCTGGCTTCTGCGGCCTCTGCCGGCACGCTGGATGACGTCAAGAAAAAGGGCTTTCTGCAATGCGGCGTCAACACCGGTCTGGCCGGATTTGCTTCGCCGAACGACAAGGGCGAATGGTCCGGTTTTGACGTCGACTATTGCCGCGCTGTCGCCGCCGCCATTTTTGGCGATGCAACCAAGGTGAAATTTACGCCGCTTTCCGCCAAGGACCGCCTGCCAGCGCTGCAGTCCGGTGAAATCGACGTTCTGATTCGCAACACCACATGGACGCTGAGCCGTGACTCGCAGGGCTTTGATTTCACCGGCGTCAATTATTACGACGGCCAGGGCTTCATGATCAACGCCAAGAAGCTGTCGGGTATCAATTCCGCATTGCAGCTTTCGGGCGCTTCGGTCTGCGTTCAGTCCGGCACCACGACGGAGCTCAATCTGGCCGACTATTTCAAGGCCAACAAGATGGAATACAATCCCGTCGTGTTCGAGAAGCTTGAAGAGGTCAACGCCGCCTATGATGCCGGACGTTGCGACGTGTACACCACGGACCAGTCCGGCCTGTACGCCATTCGCCTGACGCTCTCGGCACCGGACGATCACGTCGTTCTGCCGGAAATCATTTCCAAGGAGCCGCTCGGTCCCGTTGTCCGTCAGGGCGACAGCCAGTGGGCGCACGTCATCCGCTGGGTGCATTACGCCATGCTGACGGCCGAAGAGCTTGGCATCACCAAGGCCAATGTCCAGGATCTGATCAAGAGCGACAGCCCGGAAATCAAGCGCGTGCTCGGCCAGGAAGCCAACACCAAGCTTGGCACCGATCTCGGCCTGACCAATGATTGGGTTGTCAACATCGTCAAGGCTGTGGGCAATTACGGCGAAGTGTTCGAATCCAATATCGGTTCCGGCAGCAAGCTGAAGATTGCGCGCGGCATCAATGCTCAGTGGAGCAAGGGCGGCCTGCAATACGCAATGCCGATCCGCTGATTTTTTGAAGTCATCGATCTGAAATCCGGGAAGGGGGCTCGTCCTCCTTTCCGGGGGAACAATTAAAAAAATAACAAAAATAAAAATAATAAAAATAAACGGTTAAAAGAAATGAGGGGTCAATGGCATCGCAGGATATTACGCCTGCCGGTACAGGCAGCGCCAAAGTATCACTTCTGAACGATCCGAGAATTCGCGGCTATATCTATCAGCTCGTCGTTCTGGTTGTACTGGTTGCTGTGGGTTACTGGTTTGTCAACAACACTATTGCCAATCTGCAGCGCGCCAATCTGGCAACGGGTTTCGGTTTTCTCGATGGCCGCTCCGGATTTGATATCAGCTCGCATCCGTTCACCGACTACTCAAGCGACTCGACCTATATAAAGGCGCTTTATGTCGGTATTTTGAACACGATGCTGGTTGCCGTCGTCGGTATCATCACCGCGACGATCATCGGCTTCATCATCGGCGTCGGGCGGCTTTCGCACAATTGGCTTATCCGCAAACTGTGCACGGTCTATGTCGAGGTTTTCCGCAATATTCCGCCGCTGCTGGTTATTTTCTTCTGGTATTCCGGCGTTTTGGCGGTTTTGCCCCAGGCACGCCAGAGCATCGCGCTGCCGTTCAGTTTCCTGAACAATCGCGGTTTCTTCTTTGCCGTGCCGGTTTTCGGCCAGGGTGCCTGGCTGGCTGGCGTTGCCTTTGTGCTTGCCGTCATCGGCGCCTTTCTGGTCCGTCGCTGGGCCAATAAACGGCAGATGGCGACCGGCCAGCGCTTTCCGGTGTTGTGGACCTCGCTGGCGCTGATCATCGGCCTGCCTTTCCTGGCATTCGCGCTCAAGGGCTTTCCGGTCACCATGAATTATCCGGAACTCGGCGGCTTCAACATCAAGGGCGGCGCTCTGGTCGGACCGGAGTTCATGTCGCTCTATCTCGCGCTGTCCTTCTACACCGCATCCTTTATTGCGGAGATTGTCCGGGCCGGCATTCGCGGTGTGGGAAAAGGCCAGAGTGAGGCGTCGCATGCGCTCGGGCTGCGCGCAGGGACAACGACGCGGCTTGTCGTCGTGCCGCAGGCCCTGCGCATCATCATTCCGCCGCTGACCAGCCAGTATCTCAACCTGACGAAGAACTCGTCGCTTGCGGTCGCGGTCGGCTATCCCGATCTGTTTGCCGTCGGCGGAACCATCCTCAACCAGACCGGCCGTTCCATTGAAGTGGTGGCGATTTTCATTGTGATCTATCTCAGCCTGAGCGTGCTCACATCGCTGTTCATGAACTGGTTCAACGCCAAAATGGCATTGGTGGAGCGCTGATCATGGCCGATAACAATCTGAGTTTCGTTCGTACTGAAATGCTGCAGGGCCAGACGCCGCCGCTGGGCGAGCGGGGAATCGTCCGCTGGATACGCATCAACCTGATGGCAACGCCCGTCGATGCCGCTCTGACGGTGTTTGCGCTCTTCCTTCTCGTCTGGTTCGTGCCGCCGATGATCAACTGGCTGTTCGTCCAGGCTTCCTGGTCGGGGGTGGATCGGGCGGTCTGCGCGACGGTGTCCCAGGGCGGTACCCAGCCGGAAGGCTGGTCGGGTGCCTGCTGGGCCTATGTGAACGCCAATTTCAACCAGTTCATGTATGGCCGCTATCCGCAGGACCAGCACTGGCGTGTCAACATTGTCGGCGTCATGTTCGTCGTCCTGTTGGTTCCGCTGCTGATCCCGAGGATTCCCTTCAAATCCGCCAATGCGATCGTGTTTTTCTTTGTCTTCCCGATCGTTGCATTCTTCCTGCTGGTTGGCGGCTGGTTTGGCCTTCCCTATATCGAAACGGCGACGTGGGGCGGTCTGCTTGTCACGCTGGTCCTGTCTTTCGTCGGCATTTCCGTGTCCTTGCCGCTCGGCATCGTCCTGGCCTTGGGACGCCGGTCGAAAATGCCCGTCATCAAGATGCTGTGCGTCGTTTTCATCGAAATGGTGCGGGGCATCCCTCTGGTGACCGTGCTGTTCATGGCCAGTTACATGCTGCCATTGTTCCTGCCGCCGGGCGTGACCTTCGACAAGTTCCTCCGCGCCCTGATCGGCGTGGCGCTGTTCGCATCGGCCTATATGGCGGAAGTGGTGCGCGGCGGCCTGCAGGCAATTCCCAAAGGGCAGTACGAAGGTGCTGACTCGCTGGGATTGAGCTACTGGCAGAAAACCGGCCTCATCATCCTGCCGCAGGCGCTGAAAATGGTGATCCCGGGGATCGTCAATACCTTCATCGGTCTGTTCAAGGATACATCGCTGGTGTCCATCATCAGCATGTTCGATCTGCTCGGAACCGTGCGTCAGCACTTCAACGATGCCAATTGGGCATCCCCGCAAACCCCCATATCCGGCCTGATTTTCGCCGGTTTCGTATTCTGGATTTTCTGTTTCGGCATGTCGCGTTATTCCATCTTCATGGAACGCAGGCTGGACACAGGACATAAACGCTAAGGAGCATCTGCATGACCACTCAAAACGTTGTCGATCCATCCGAAATTCATGTCGACCGCTCGCTCATGCAGGTCTCCAAGACCGATGTAGCCGTCGAGATTACCAACATGAACAAGTGGTATGGCGATTTCCACGTCCTCAAGGACATCAACCTCAAGGTGATGCGCGGCGAGCGCATCGTCATTGCCGGACCGTCGGGGTCGGGCAAGTCGACGATGATCCGCTGCATCAACCGCCTCGAAGAGCACCAGAGCGGCAAGATCCTTGTCGACGGCATCGAACTGACCAACGACCTGAAAAAGATCGATGAAGTCCGGCGCGAAGTGGGCATGGTGTTCCAGCACTTCAATCTGTTTCCGCACCTGACGATTCTGGAAAACTGCACGCTCGCGCCGATCTGGGTGCGCAAGATGCCGAAGAAGAAGGCGGACGAGATTGCCATGCATTATCTCGAGCGCGTCAAGATTCCGGAACAGGCCAACAAATATCCCGGCCAGCTGTCCGGCGGCCAGCAGCAGCGTGTAGCCATCGCCCGTTCGCTGTGCATGAACCCGCGCATCATGCTGTTCGACGAACCGACCTCGGCGCTCGATCCGGAAATGATCAAGGAAGTGCTCGACACCATGGTGCAACTGGCCGAAGAGGGCATGACCATGGTGTGCGTCACCCACGAAATGGGCTTTGCCCGTCAGGTGGCAAACCGTGTGATCTTCATGGATCAGGGCCAGATCGTCGAGCAGAACGAACCGGCGGCATTCTTCGACAATCCGCAGCACGAGCGCACCAAGCTGTTCCTCAGCCAGATCCTGCATTGAGAATTCTGCGCATCGTCGTGACATCCATCGCAGCGGCCCTCGTGGCCGCTGTTTTGCTGTTTGTGGCGGGTGCCCTGATACCGCGGGCGTTCTTCGTGCAGACAGCCTCTCCGCCGCTCGCTGGCCGTACCGTCCTTCTCTTGTCCAATCCCATTCATACGGACATTGCATTTCCCGCCGATCCCGATGTCATGGCGCGGCTGTCCATCCTGAACGGGGAGAATTTCCAACTGACCGACCCGCGTATTGCCTGGATTGTTGTGGGCTGGGGAGGGCGCAGCTTCTATCTTGAAACCCCCACCTGGGCCGAACTCAAATTCATGCCCCTGATGCGTGGTTTGACGCTTGATCGTTCCACGATGCATGTGGAGCCCATCGGGGTCGTCAACACGGACCAGCCCGGTATCGAGCGGTTGACGGTCGGCCCCGAAGCCTTCGAAGCGATGCTTGCGCATATGCTCGGTAGTTTCCGGCTGAACGCCGAGGGCAAGGCGATGATGATCGAAGGCGCCGGATATGGTCTGAATGACCGTTTCTTCGAAGCCAATGGTTATTTCACCGCATTGCTCGGCTGCAATACCTGGACCGGCGCCGTATTGCGGGCCGGCGGCCTGCGCACCGGCGCCTGGAATCCCTTGCCGCAAAGCCTGGTCTGGTCACTCAAGCGCTACAACAATGCGACTGGCGATCAAATCTCGCCGTTGGGCTTTTCCGCATCAAATCCATAAAGCCAGTCGAAACCCGCCACGAACTTTTCAGCAGGCCGGTTGCGCAGCAGCAGGTTGCGGGCAAGCGCCACCGGCCCCTTGGCGTGATAGGCCAATTGATTGAGCGCGCCGCGCCGCACCACCGACTCGATGCGCTTTGTCCGGTTCCTGGCATAGGCCGCCAGGGCTGCGGGCCAGTCCTCGCGGCCATGGCCGAGTGCGGCGGCAAGAGCACAGGCGTCCTCGATGGCCATGGCTGCGCCTTGGGCCGCATAGGGCGTCATCGCGTGGGCCGCGTCGCCGATCAGCACAAGCCGCTCATCCCGCAGGAAGCTGCACCGCTTCATTTCGAACAGGCGCCAGGGTGTCCACTGCCCGGCCGACAGCACCAGGTCGCGGATGCCCGGATGCCACCAGTAGAAATCCCTGGTAAAATTCTGGTTCGGCGCCTGGGGATTGACTTCGATCTCCCAGCGCCCGGGGTTTTTCCGGTCGCGCGCCACCGCCACGAAATTCATCAGCTCGCCCGAACGGATGGGGTAGGCGATAAGGTGCGCATTGCCGCCGGTCCAGGCAACGACATTGGTTCCTTCAGGCAGGAGGGCGCTGAACGAAGCAGGGAGGCGATTGGCAGGCACGGACACGCGCCAGGCGATGGAGCCGGTATAGCGGGCGCGATCAAGGTCTGACAGCGCATTGCGGGTGTTCGACCAGACACCGTCGGAGCCCACCAGCAGGGCGCCGCGATGCTCTTCGATGCGGTCGTTGTATTGCACGCGAACCAGCACGCCCTGAGCGTCGCTGTTGTGATGGGTAACGGCCGATTCCAGCTGCATGGCGATGTTGCCGCGCTGGCGCACTTCGGCAAGGAGTGCCTGCTGCAGGTCGGCGCGGTGGCAGACGATGTAGGGCGCGTGCCAGCGTTGTACCGCGGCCTTGCCGATGGGCAGGTGCAACAGCTTCTCCCCGCTCACGCCGTCCTGCAGGCAGACCGCATCCGGCTGCACGGCATGGGGCATCAGCCTGTCCAGGACGCCGAGGCGGCCGAGCAGGCGGGTGGCATTGGGCGAAAGCTGCAATCCGGCGCCCGCTTCAGCCAGAATGGCGCTCTTCTCAAAGATCTGGACGGCAAAGCCTTTGGCGCTCAGCGCCAGCGCCAGTGTCAGGCCGGCGATACCGGCACCCGCAATGATGATTTGATCAGGATTGGGAGTTCGCCTGTTGCGAGCCGTCTTCAGATCGATGACGGGCGTTTGCAATCAGGCAGCCTTGTTGTCCACATAGGTGCAGCCGGCAGGAACCGTTTCCCCGGCGGAGAGCGCCGCATCGTAACGGTACAGCGTCGAGCAGTAGGGGCAGACCTTTTCATTGTCATCGCCGAGGTCGAGGAAGACATGCGGGTGATCGAAAGGCGGATTGGCGCCGACGCACATGAATTCCTTGACGCCAATGCTAATGGCGGCGTGACCAGCGCTGTTCTGGAAGTGGGGAATGCTGTGTCCGGCCATGTGTCGCTCCTGGGCTTTCAGTCGATAGGCAAAGGTGTTGTCATTCTCATAGAGCAATTCCGCGGCGAAGAAAATCGCTTCTGCTGCGCTAAAGCGAGGCAATCTGACACAAGTGGCGGCTGGTTCCGCCGCAACCGGCATTATGGCGGGTCTTCAGCCTGGTGCCGCATGAGAAATTCATCGCGAAAGGCTTTGTTTCCGGTGTAAGCTGCCGCGTGCCGATTTTTATCGGGCTGAGGAGGGATTGGGCCGCGATTGCTATAAAACCTTCAAGAGACTTGACTAATGTGGCCTGTGATTCCGCTTTTGACGGGACTATTCCAATCGGAGAATGACAATGAACGATCAGTCACCCGCCATAACGAATGCAGTCGAAGCCATCGGTCTGCCGGATCTGCACACCAGTGTCGACCGTTTCGTCAATCGCGAGTTCTCCTGGCTGCAGTTCAACCGCCGCGTGCTGGAAGAAGCCCACAATGTGCACCAGCCGCTGCTGGAGCGCCTGCGCTTCCTGTCCATCTCCGCCGCCAATCTCGACGAATTCTTCATGGTGCGCATTGCCGGTCTCGCCGGGCAGGTGCGTGCCGGGGTAGCCAATCGCAGCCCGGACGGGCGCACGCCGCAGGAACAGCTGGAATTCGTGCTCGATGAAGTCGGCAAGCTGCAGGCCGCCCAGCAGCTGCGCCTGAACGAACTGCGCGTCGAGATGCTGGCCGAAAATATTGAAATCGTCCGCCCGGACAAGCTGACCAAAAGCGAGCGCCTCTGGCTCGAGGATCACTTCCTCGAAACCATCTATCCCGTCCTGACCCCGCTCTCCATCGATCCGGCACATCCGTTCCCGTTCATTCCCAATCTCGGTTTCACCATCGCCATGCTGTTGAGCCGCAGCATCGACAACCGTCCGATGACGGCGCTGTTGCGCCTGCCGCAGGCGTTGAAACGTTTCATCCAGATTCCCGACGATGCCGGCCGTTTCCGCTTCCTGACGCTTGAGGATGCCATCAGCCTGTTCACCGGGCGGTTGTTCCCCGGCTATGAGGTGAAGGGCGCCGGTACATTCCGCATCATCCGCGACAGCGATATCGAGGTGGAGGAAGAGGCCGAGGATCTGGTGCGCCTGTTCGAAAGCGCGCTGAAGCGCCGCCGCCGCGGCCAGGTGATCCGCATCGAGTTCGATGATGAAATGCCGGAATCGCTGCGTGCTTTCGTGGCGACGGAGCTCGGTGTTCCCGACAACCGCATCAGCGTGCTCGAAGGCCTTCTGGCGCTCAACACCATCTCCGAAATCGTCGGCATTCCGCGCGCCGACCTGAAATTCGTGCCCTACAACCCGCGCTTCCCCGAGCGGGTGCGCGAGCATGGCGGCGATTGCTTTGCCGCGATCCGCGAAAAGGACATCGTGGTGCACCACCCCTACGAATCCTTCGACGTCGTGGTGCAGTTCCTGCGCCAGGCGGCGGCGGATCCGGAAGTGGTTGCCATCAAGCAGACGCTCTACCGCACCTCCAATGACAGCCCCATCGTGCGCGCGCTGATCGACGCCGCCGATGCCGGCAAGTCGGTGACGGCGCTGGTCGAGCTCAAGGCGCGCTTCGACGAAGAAGCCAATATCCGCTGGGCGCGCGATCTGGAACGCGCCGGCGTTCAGGTCGTCTTCGGCTTCATCGAGCTGAAGACCCACGCGAAAATGTCGCTGGTCGTGCGCCGCGAGGAACAGAAGCTGCGCAGCTACGTGCATCTCGGCACGGGCAATTACCACCCGATCACCGCCAAGATCTATACGGATCTGTCGTTCTTCACCTGCGAACCGTCGATCGGGCGCGACGTTGCGCAGATCTTCAACTTCATCACCGGCTATACCCAGCCATCCGGCGAGATGGGCATTGCCGTGTCGCCGACCACCCTGCGCCCGCGCATTCTCCAGCACATCGCCGAAGAAATCGAGCACGCCAAGGCCGGCCGTCCGGCGGCAATCTGGATGAAGATGAATTCGCTGGTCGATCCGCAGATCATCGATGCGCTCTACAATGCCAGCACGCACGGCGTCGACATCGACCTCATCGTGCGCGGCATCTGCTGCCTGCGCCCGCAGGTTCCGGGGCTTTCCGACACGATCCGGGCAAAATCCATCGTCGGCCGCTTTCTCGAACACAGCCGTATTTTCTGCTTCGGCAACGGTGCGGGACTGCCGTCGGAAAAGGCGCTCGTCTATATCGGTTCAGCCGATATGATGACCCGCAACCTCGACCGCCGCGTCGAAACGCTGGTTCCGATCACCAATCCAACTGTGCATCAACAGCTTCTTTCACAGATTATGCTGGCAAACCTTCTCGACAACCAGCAGAGTTACGAGTTACTAGCAGACGGTACGTCGCGCCGGATTGTTCCGGCGGATGGAGAAGATGCTTTTAACGCGCAGGAATATTTCATGACAAATCCCAGCCTGTCCGGCCGCGGCAAGTCGCTGAAGTCTTCAGCACCACGCTTGATCGCTCACCGCAAGCGATCCAAAGCAGCGAAAAACAAGACTGCATGATATCCGCAGCGCAGGGGCGTGTGCAAGGACGCCATCCGGCCGGTGTCATCGACATCGGCTCGAACTCTGTACGTCTGGTCGTCTATGAGGGGGTTACCCGTTCGCCGACCGTCCTTTTCAACGAAAAGATTCTCTGCGGCCTTGGCAAAGGCCTGGTAAAAACCGGCAAGCTGAATGAAAAGGCCGTGCAAAGCGCCTTGCGGGCGCTGCGCCGGTTCCGCGCCCTGGCTGATCAGGCGGGCGCCCGCTCGCTGGATGTGCTGGCGACGGCCGCAGCGCGCGAAGCCGAAAACGGTCCCGATTTCATCGCCCAGGCCGAAATCGTTCTGGGAGAACCGATCAAGGTTCTGTCCGGCCGGGAAGAGGCCTATTATTCCGCGCTGGGGATCATCTCCGGCTTTCATGATCCCGATGGTATCGCAGGCGATCTGGGCGGCGGCAGTCTCGAACTGGTCGATGTCAAGGGCCGCACCATCGGCGACGGCATCACCCTGCCGCTGGGCGGCCTGCGTCTGCAGGATATGTCGAACGGCGATCTTTCCGCCGCCTCCGATATCGCCAAGAAGACGCTGGAATCGGCGAAGCTTTTGGCCAAGGGCAAGGGCCGGGCGTTCTACGCCGTGGGCGGCACCTGGCGAAACCTCGCCAAGCTGCACATGAGTGCCGAGCACTATCCGCTGCACGTCATGCACCACTATGAAATTCCTTTCGAGGAAGCACAGCGCTTTCTCAAGCGCGTCGCGGACGGCAATCTCGACAATATGCGCGGGATCGAGGATGTCTCGAAGAACCGCCGTGCATTGCTGTCCTACGGCGCCATCGCCCTGCTTGAGACCATCCGCAAGATGCGTCCGTCAAAGATTGTCTTTTCGGCCCTTGGCGTGCGGGAAGGGTTTCTGTTCTCGCTGCTGTCGGAATCCGAGCAGCTGGAAGACCCGCTGATTGCCGCAGCCGACGAATTGGCCGTGCTGCGCGCCCGCTCGCCCGCCTATGCGCGCGAGCTGGCGGAGTGGAGCGGCGATGCCTTTGCCGCGCTCGGCTATGACGAGACGGAGGACGAGAAGCGCTATCGCCGCGCGGCCTGCCTGATCGCCGATATCAGCTGGCGTGCCCACCCCGATTATCGCGGTTCGCAGGCGCTGAACATGATCTCCAACGCTGCTTTTGTCGGCATTGATCATCCGGGCCGGGCCTATATCGCGCTTGCCAATTTCTTCCGCCATGAGGGCATTGCCAACAGCGCGGCGGACCCGGAACTGGCGGCGCTCGCTACGCCGCGGCTGCTGGAATATTCGAAGATACTGGCGGCGATCATGCGGATTGTTTATCCGTTTTCCGCATCGATGGCGGGGGTGGTTCCCAACCTCTCGTGGAAACAGGCGTCTGACGGCATCTATCTCGAAGTGGCGGCCAGGAATGCCGACCTGATCGGCGATGTGCCGGAAGGCCGCTTGCAGCAATTGGCGAAACTGACGGGCAAGCCGCTGAAAATGGCCATCGGCAAATAAGTGCCGGTGCTCAGGCGGCGATGGCCGCCTTCTTGCGTCCGGGCAGGGTCATCGCCGCGACACCGGCAATCACGCAGATCAGGCCGATCCATGCGGTCGATGCCAGGCTTTCGCCGAGAAACAGCACGCCGATGCCGACGCCGATCGGTACGCGCAGATAGGCCTGCGACGTCGTGCCGACCGTGCCCAGCGTATTGATCAGCCGGAAATAGATCACGAAGGCGAGGGCGGTGGAGAACACGGCAAGGCCGAGCAGCGCGAGGAGCGAGTGGGCAGAGGGCGCCAGTGTCCATGGCCGGTCGACCACGAGGCTGACCGGGATGAGGATGACGGCGCCGCAGAGCATCGAGCCAGCGGCGGGCATCATCGGATCGAGATTTTTGAAACCCTTGCCGAAGATGGCGGCCGCCGCATAGGAAATCGTTGCCGCAACGATGGCAAGCTGCGCCACCAGTTCCTTGCCGATGCCGTTGAATGCCTCGAGCCCGATGATCAGGGAAATGCCGATGACACCGGCCGCCACGCCGAAGACTTTTCGCGTGGTCACGGCTTCGTGGCGGGTGATCAGGACCGTCAGCAGAAAGGCGAAGATCGGCGTTGTCGAATTGAGAATGGTGGCAAGACCGGCATTGACGGTCAATTCTGCCCAGGCGATCAGGGTGAAGGGGATCACGCTGTTGATGCAGGCCTGGATGAGAAAGCGTTTCCAGATCGCCGGATCGCGCGGCAGGGCAAGGCCGCGCAGCTTGATGATGGCCAGCAGCAGTCCGCCGGCGATCAGCGTGCGGGCAGCGATGAATGTGACCGGCGGGATCGTCTCGACCCCGACCCGGATGAAGGTATAGGAGGCGCCCCACAGCGTGGCAAGAATGGCGAGAAGCGCCAGTTCTTTGGCCAGAGACGGGGTTTGCACGGGGGTAGCAGACATCATTGCCTCACATCAGCATGGTTTCAACGGGCCGATGCTAGCCAGTTTTGGCGGGCCGGTACTTCGGTGGAGGCCGAAGTATCAGTCCGTGCAGGGCACGGCCCGGATCCGCTTGTTCTCGAACTTCAGGCACAACTCGCCATTGATCAGCTGCAGCGCCTTTTCACCAAAAACCTCGCGGCGCCAGCCCTGCAGGGCCGGAATATCATCCGCATCGCCTTCCGCGGCAATCCGGTCGATCTCGTCTGACGTTGCGACAACCTTGGCGGCAACGCCGTGTTCTTCCGTCACGAGACGCAGCAGAACCTTCAGCAGTTCGGCCGCTGCTCCCGCACCTTCCGGCGACTGCACGGATTTCGGCAGGCGCGGCATGTCTTCCTTCGGCAGGTCCAGCGCGATGTTGACGGCATTGAGCAGCCCCGTGGCGATGCTGGAGCGCTCCCAGCCCTTGGGGATGGTGCGCAACCGGCCCATCGCTTCCACGTCACGCGGCTGCTGCTGGGCGATCTCGTAAATGGCGTCGTCCTTGAGGACGCGGCCGCGCGGCACGTTGCGCTCGCGCGCTTCGCGTTCGCGCCAGGCGGCAACGCTGCGCAGCACGGCGAGCTCCTGCGGCTTGCGCAGGCGCATCTTCAGGCGCTTCCACGCATCGTCGGGATGCATGTCATAGGTCTCGCGCGCCGTCAGCACCTTCATCTCGTCGAGCACCCAGTCGGTGCGGCCTTCTTCCTCGAGCTTTGCTTTGAGGTGCAGATAGATGTCGCGCAGATGGGTGACATCGGCCAGCGCATAGTCGAGCTGCTTGTCGGAGAGCGGGCGGCGGCGCCAGTCGGTGAAGCGCGAGGACTTGTCGATCTGCGCGCCATTCACCCGCTGCACCAGCTGGTCATAGGCAATGGCATCGCCGAAGCCGCAGACCATTGCCGCCACCTGCGTGTCGAAGACCGGGTGGGGGATCAGATTGCCGAGATGGAAAACGATCTCGATATCCTGCCGCGCCGCGTGGAACACCTTGACGATGGTCTCATCCGCCATCAGCCGGAAAAACGGCGCAAGGTCGAGGCCCGGTGCGAGGGCATCGACAATGGCAGTATGATCAGGGGATGCGAGCTGGATAACGCAAAGCTCCGGCCAGAACGTGGTCTCCCGGATGAACTCCGTGTCGACTGTTACGAAATCGGATTGCGAAAGGGCGGCTACAGCCTGGTCAAGCTGATCTGTGGTTGTAATCATGGTCATGAAATTTCTATAGCGAATGGAAATGCATTTGTCTCGCCTGTCCGAGTTTCTTCGCTGCTTGTCGCGTCTATATGGTTGATAGGCCCACAAATCCGTCCTCCAGTCATTCGCAATCTTGACAAATCGCCGTCAAAATGCGCTTGTCCGCGCAAATTCCAAGATCATGGCCGGGGCTTTCTTCACGTCTTCCGGCAGCAAGCATCAAGCATCTCAGAGGCACATATCATGCACCGTTACCGCAGCCATACCTGCGCCGCCCTGCGGAAATCCGACGTTGGTTCGACAGTTCGTCTTTCCGGCTGGGTTCATCGCGTCCGCGATCATGGCGGCATTCTCTTCATCGACATCCGCGATCACTACGGTCTGACCCAGATCGTCGCCAGCCCCGACTCGCCCGCCTTCAAGCTGGCCGAGACGGTGCGCGGCGAATGGGTGATCCGCGTCGACGGCGAAGTGAAGGCCCGCACGGATGATACGGTCAATGCCAACATGCCGACGGGCGAGATCGAGGTGTTCGCCCGCGAGATCGAAATCCTGTCCGCCGCCAAGGAACTGCCGCTGCCGGTGTTCGGCGAGCTGGACTATCCGGAAGACATCCGCCTGAAGTATCGCTTCCTCGATCTGCGCCGCGACACGCTGCACAAGAACATCATGTCGCGCACCAAGATCATCGCCGCCATGCGCCGCCGCATGACCGAGATCGGCTTCACCGAATTCTCGACGCCGATCCTGACGGCATCGTCGCCGGAAGGTGCGCGCGACTTCCTCGTGCCCAGCCGCATTCATCCCGGCAAGTTCTATGCCCTGCCGCAGGCGCCGCAGCAGTACAAGCAGCTGATCATGATGTCCGGTTTCGACCGCTACTTCCAGATCGCACCCTGCTTCCGCGACGAAGATCCGCGTGCCGACCGCCTGCCGGGCGAGTTCTACCAGCTCGACATCGAAATGAGCTTTGTCGAGCAGGAAGACGTGCTGTCGACGATGGAACCGGTCCTGCGCGGTGTGTTCGAGGAATTTGCCGAGGGCAAGCCGGTCACGCAGCAGTTCCCGCGCATCGCCTATGACGATGCCATGCGCAAATACGGTTCGGACAAGCCAGACCTGCGCAACCCGATCGAGATGCAGGCCGTGACCGAGCATTTCGCCGGTTCCGGCTTCAAGGTTTTCGCCAACATGATCGCCAACGATCCGAAGGTGGAAATCTGGGCGATCCCTGCCAAGACAGGCGGCTCGCGCGCCTTCTGCGACCGCATGAACTCCTGGGCGCAGGGCGAGGGCCAGCCGGGCCTCGGCTATATCTTCTGGCGCAAGGAAGGTGAAGCGCTTGAGGGCGCCGGTCCGCTGGCCAAGAACATCGGACCGGAACGCACCGAAGCCTTGCGCGTGCAGTTGGGTCTGGACGATGGCGACGCGGCATTCTTCGTTGCGGGCGATCCCAGGAAGTTCGTCTCCTTTGCCGGTGCCGCACGCACCCGTGCGGGCGAAGAACTCAACCTCGTCGACCGCGATCAGTTCAAGCTTGCCTGGATTGTCGACTTCCCGTTCTTCGAATGGCTGGAAGACGAGAAGAAGATCGATTTCGCCCACAACCCGTTCTCCATGCCGCAGGGCGGCATGGACGCGCTGGAGCACCAGGACCCGCTGACGATCAAGGCGTTCCAGTACGATCTCGTCTGCAACGGTTTCGAGATTTCCTCGGGCGGCATCCGCAACCATCTGCCGGAAACCATGGTGAAGGCCTTCGAGGCGGTCGGCCATTCGCGGGAAACCGTGGAAGAGCGCTTTGGCGGCCTCTACCGCGCGTTCCAGTATGGCGCACCGCCGCATGGCGGCATGGCGGCCGGTATCGACCGCATCGTGATGCTGCTCGTGGGTGCCAAGAACCTGCGCGAGATCACCATGTTCCCGATGAACCAGCAGGCCTACGATCTCCTGATGAACGCGCCGTCGGATGTGTCGCCCGCGCAGCTGCGCGACCTCAACATCCGCCTCGCACCGATGAAGAAAGAGGATTAAAAACCCTTTCCAACCGACTCTGGACAAACAAAAAAGCCCGGCATCTCGCCGGGCTTTTTCTTTGCCGTCTCTATCGATTACTGGTTGGCGTTGACCGTGACGCCGAGCGTCTTGATCAACGACTTCGGATCGGCCATGCCGCCGGCTGCAATGATGGCAAACGGCACGGGCTTGGCCGGGGCGGCCTTGATCTCGATGTTCTTCGGGCTGTCGAGATAGGCGCTGACCGCTGTTCCCAGGGCCTGGGCAAATTCGGCATTGCCGAGCTGCGCTGCCATCATCGGCAGGATGGCCTTGCCCTGGTTGACCAGGTCGGTGCGCTTGGCGCCCTGCTGCTTGGCAGCGTAGTCGAGAGCCTTGTTGGTGAGCGAAGCATCGTCGAAGCGGATCGATGCGCCAGTGAAGCTCAACTGCTGCATCAGGCCGAGCATGGCCATGCCCTTGGCATCGTCTGGCTTGCCGTCCACATTCTTTGTCGCCTCTTTGACATTTTTGACGAAATCGGGAGTGATGCCGGCAAGATCAATTTTTATACCCAAAGCACCCGCATTATCGAACGTGACGTCCATTTTCTCGACGTTGATGCGGCCATCAGAGGTATTCCAGGTGCCGCCCATGTCGAACTTTCCGGAAAGAGTCTCGTAACCAAGCGCTTTCAGAGCATCTTTGGTTTTCGGATCCTGGACTTCAGACAGGTCAGCTTTAAAACTTCCGATGTTGGATGTGAATTTCATTGGCGTCGTTGCGGAAAGGGGCGAACGGATACCAGACAGAGCATCCAGAGTAAGAGCCTCCTTGCCGTTCGCGGAGACAGCGACGTGTTTTATCTCGGCTTTTTCGAACTGGAGAACTTGTGCGAGTGGGTCGGTCGAGTTTTCAGGCGGAAGCATAACACCTTCAATACTGATGCCCTGAATAATGACTCTGCCGTTGGCCTCTTCCTTGGATGTGTGATCAATATCCGGCACGGTAATCAGTCCGACTTTGAATGCTCCGCCATCAGCATCAGCAATATCGCTAAGCGTCACATCGCCAACTTTGAAGCTTTCCTTATCGTCTTTGCCTGATACTTTTGTATCCTTCAGAACAACCGTTGTGCCGCTGCTTTCCACATTGCCGTACTCAAGCGTAGCACCATACTGGGAATAGATACCCTTCAGACGGGCAGCCACCGCATTGCCGTCCACCGCATAGGCTGAACCGGCAAAGACAACGACAAGTGCAGTGGTCGCAGCCATGAGGTGCAAGCCGGATTTCAGAGAGTAGGTTGGACGCATAGTGTGTTCCTTGTTTTGCTCGGTAAACAAATCTATCCCATGCCGCGCGGCAAAACTATGACAGTCTTTCCCTGCGAAATCGGGCCAATTGGGCGGTAGAAAGTCAGATTTGGCGGGTGGACGCAAGCCCTGCCCATTTTTTGCCCATCACGATAGGCAACAGGCTGTGATCTGAGCGAATCATTGCTTGCCCGTGAATCGGTGAGTTGATAACCCATTGACATGGGAAAAAGCCTGATTCCGCCAGACAATGGCGACGATAATATTGAACCGGTTGATCTGAAAGCCGCGCTGGAAGAACGCTATCTGGCCTACGCGCTTTCGACAATCATGAACCGTGCCCTGCCGGATGTGCGCGACGGGCTCAAACCCGTCCACCGCAGAATCATGCATGCGATGCGGCTTTTGCGGCTTTCGCCCGACCAGTCCTATGCCAAATGCGCCCGCATCGTCGGCGAGGTCATGGGCAAGTTCCACCCGCATGGCGACCAGTCGATCTATGATGCGCTGGTGCGCCTGTCGCAGGATTTCGCCGTGCGTTATCCGGTTGTCGACGGGCAGGGCAATTTCGGCAATATCGACGGCGATAACCCCGCGGCAATGCGCTATACCGAAGCGCGGATGACCGACGTCGCCATGCTGCTTCTCGAAGGCATCACCGAGGATGCCGTCGACTTCCGCCCGACCTACAACGAGGAAGACGAAGAACCGATCGTTCTTCCCGGCGCCTTCCCGAACCTGCTCGCCAACGGCTCGTCCGGTATTGCGGTTGGTATGGCCACGTCGATCCCGCCGCACAATGTGTCGGAACTCTGCGCCGCTGCCCTGCACCTGATCAAGCATCCCGAGGCGACGGTCGAAGAGCTGATGTCGCTGGAGGACGATCCCGAGGATCACACCAGGACCAGGGTGCGCGGGCCGGATTTCCCGACCGGTGGCGTGCTTGTCGAAAGCGCCGATGCCATTCTCGATGCCTACAAGACCGGGCGCGGCGGTTTCCGCCTGCGCGCCCGCTGGCATGTGGAGGATCAGGGGCGCGGCACCTGGATCGTCGTCATCACCGAAATTCCCTATCAGGTGCAGAAATCCCGGCTGATCGAAAAGATCGCCGAGCTCCTGATCGCCAAGAAAATTCCCTTGCTGGATGATGTGCGCGACGAATCCACCGAGGATGTGCGCATCGTGCTCGAACCGAAGAGCCGCAGCGTCAATCCCGACATTCTGATGGAATCCCTGTTCAAGCTGTCCGAGCTGGAAACACGCTTTCCCCTGAATATGAATGTTCTCTCGAACGGCAAGGTGCCCAACGTCCTGTCGCTGCGCGACGTGCTCAAGCAATGGCTCGAACACCGCAAGGACGTCCTCATCCGCCGTTCGCGCCACCGGCTGGCCGAGATCGAGCGCCGCCTGGAAATTCTCGGCGGTTTCCTGATTGCCTATCTCAACCTGGACGAGGTGATCCGCATCATCCGCGAGGAGGATGAGCCCAAGCAGGAAATGATGACCCGTTTCGGGCTGAGCGATGTTCAGGCGGAAGCGGTCCTGAACATGCGCCTGCGGTCGTTGCGCAAGCTCGAGGAATTCGAGATCCGCAAGGAATTCGACGGGCTGACCGCCGAAAAGGGCGAAATCGAGCAGTTGCTGGGTTCCGATGCCAAGCAGTGGCAGACCATTTCCTGGCAGATCGCCGAAATGCAGAAGAAATATGCGGCCGACACACCGCTCGGCAAGCGACGCACCACCTTTGCCGATGCGCCGCAGCATGACCAGGCCGATATTCACCATGCCATGATCGAGAAGGAGCCGGTGACGGTCGTCGTCTCGGAAAAGGGCTGGCTGCGCGCTATGAAGGGGCATCTGCCCGATTTCTCGTCGCTGACCTTCAAGGAGGGCGACAAGCTCAAGCTGGCATTCCACGCGGAAACCACGGACCGGATTCTGATCCTGACCACCGGCGGCAAGTTCTACACCATCGGCGCCAACAGCCTGCCCGGCGGGCGCGGTCATGGCGAGCCGATCCGCATCATCGTGGATATGGAGAACGATCAGGACATCGTCACGGCCTTCGTGCACAACCCCGGACGCCAGCTGCTGCTGTCATCCCATGACGGCAACGGCTTCCTCGTGCCGGAGGCGGATGTCATGGCCAATACCCGCAAGGGCAGGCAGGTGATGAACGTCAAGGCGCCGGATGAGGCGCGCCATTGCATTCCCGTCACCGGCGACAGCGTGGCGATCGTCGGCGAGAACCGCAAGATGCTGGTGTTCCCGCTGTCGGAAATCCCCGAACTCGGGCGTGGCAAAGGCGTACGCCTGCAGCGCTACAAGGATGGCGGCGTCTCCGATATCCGCGTCTTTGCCATGGAGCGGGGGCTCACATGGCAGGATGCAGCGGACCGGACGTTCACGCGCAGCCGGGAAGAACTGGCCGAATGGATCGGGCCGCGTGCTTCCGCCGGCCGCATGGTGCCGAAGGGTTTCCCGCGCTCGGGCAAGTTTTCCTGACATCGATGTGACGGCCGATTGAAAAATTAAACGAGAGCGTTCATTCTCGTATTGACCGGTTTTACGTTTCGCTATAAATGAGAGTGAACATTCGCTCTTTTTTGTGGTGCCTCGTGACCGACAGTATTCTGCCAAAGCAATCGAAGCTCCTGACCGATGACGGATCGGACAGGGAATCCGGCTGTTTTGTCGCCAAGCTGTTCGGCAAGCGGGCGCAGAACCGCGAAGTGCAGGAAGCGCGCATCCTTGAAGCCGCCACCAACTGTTTTGTCCGTGCGGGCTTTCGTGGCGCATCGATGAATGACATCTGCTCCGAGGCCGGCATGAGCCCCGGTGCGCTTTACCGTTACTTCCCCTCCAAAGAATCCCTGATCGAAGCCATCGTCGCGGGCCATCGCAAGGCAAGCGCCGAAATTCTCGACCGCATGAGCGGGTACGGCAACATCATCGATGCGCTTGTGATGGTGGGTCTCGATCACGTTCGCCAGAAGTCGGCGAACGGCGTTGACGACGCCAGCGCGCGGCTTTTCGCCGAGGTGCGGGCGGAAGCCATCCGCAACGAAGCCGTTGCGGCCCAGTGCGAGCTTTATGAAGGGCAGATGCGCGAAAAGCTTCTGTCGGCCGTCGGTGCCGCCAAGGCCCGGGGCGAGATTGATCCCGTCGGTGACCTTGAGCTTGTCGTGGCGAGCCTTGCCGCCATGGGCGAGGGGATCATCATGCGGAATTTTCCGGCACAGGGTGTGCCTGTCGAGGCGCTGGAGCCGATGTTCCGCGCTCTTGCGGTCGGCATCCTGCGCCCCGTGCAAGCATAAATACTGACATAACGATCCAGCAAATACCTCTTTTGATCAGGTAATCCGATGCGCAACCGTCGCACTAAACTTCTGGCATCCGTCGTTCTGGCTCTCGGCCTCACCGCCGCGCTCGTCCCTGCCGCCATGGCCGAAGACAAGACGGCCGTACAGGCGGTCAAGCCACCGGTCATCAATGTCATTCCGGCCGTCGAGACCGAGATGGTCGCGTCCATCACCGTCACCGGCACCATCGTTCCGCGTCAGGAAGTTGCCGTGGGAACCGATGTGACGGGGCTGATCGTGCTCGAACTCGGCGCCGATCAGGGTGACCGGGTGAAGGAGGGCGACATCATCGCCCGCCTCGACAAATCATCCCTCGAAATCCAGCTGGCGCAGATCGAGGCGCAGCGCGCCCAGGCCGAAGCATCCATCGCCCAGTCGGAGGCGCAGATCGTCGATGCGCAGATCGCCGTCCGGCAGGCCCAGGAAGCGCTCGACCGCGCCCGCGCCCTGTCGGCCAAGGGCATCACCTCCAAAGCCGATTTCGACAATGCCACCAACGCCTATGACAGCGCCAATGCCCGGCTCAACACATCCCGGCAGGCGCTGGTTGCCAGCCAGTCACAGCTGCAATTGGTGGCCGCGCAGAAACGCGATGTCCTGCTGCGCATCGAAAAGGCCGACGTCAAGGCACCGACGACCGGTGTCGTCCTCAGCCGCAATGCACTGCTTGGCGGCATTGTATCGATGAATGCCGGTCCGCTGTTCCGCATCGCCCGCGACGGCGAGTTCGAACTTTCGGCCAATATACCGGAAGTGGATTTGCCGCGCCTCAAGCCTGACATGCCGGTGGCTGTGCGCGTGTCCGGCATGGAGCAGCCGGTTTCCGGCCGGGTGCGCCTCATCTCCCCGGAAATCACCGCAAGCTCGCGCCTCGGTGCGGTGAAGATTTCACTGGAGCACAATGACGCCATCCGGCCCGGCAACTTTGCCCGTGCGGTCATCGAATTGACCCGGCGCAATGGTGTCAGCGTCCCGCTCTCGGCCGTTGTCTATCGCGGCACGACGGCCCTTGTGCAGGTGGTCAAGGACGGCGTGGTCGACACGCGCAAGGTCACCCTCGGCATTCGCAATGACCGCGCTGTGGAAGTGCTCGACGGGCTTGCCGACGGCGAAGACGTTGTCGCGCGGGCCGGTACGTTCGTTGCCAATGGCGACCGGGTGACGCCCCTGCGCATTGCAGCGGAAACGACGGGGGCAGTCAAATGAACTGGAACATTTCCGCCTGGTCGATCCGCAATCCGGTTCCGTCGATCCTGCTGTTTGTCGTGCTCGTCGTTCTCGGCCTGATGAGCTTTTCCAAGCTGCCGATCACCCGCTTTCCCAATATCGATGTTCCCCTGATTTCCGTGGCGGTCACCGATCCCGGCGTTGCGCCGAGCGAGCTGGAGACCCAGATCGCCAAGCGTGTCGAGGATTCGGTTGCCAACATCACCGGCGTGAAGAACGTCACCACCACGCTGACCGAAGGCATTTCGACGACGCTCGTCGAGTTCCGCCTCGAAGTGGATACGCAGAAGGCGCTCAACGATGTCAAGGATGCGGTTACCCGTATCCGCAGCGATCTGCCTGCCACGATCAAGGAACCCATTGTCAGCTCTGTCGATGTCGAGGGGTCATCAATCCTGACCTATGCGATTTCCGCGCCGGCGATGACATCCGAGGAACTGTCCTGGTTCGTCGACGACAAGATTCTGCGCGATATCCAGGGCGTCAAGGGTGTCGGCCGTGTCGAACGCTATGGCGGCGTGACGCGGGAAATCCGCGTCTCGCTCGATCCGGACCGTCTGACGGCATTGGGCGTGACCGCATTTGACGTCAACCGCGCGCTGAAATCGATGAATGCCGATCTGACCGGCGGGCGCGGCGATCTGGGTTCAACCCAGCAGACCATCCGCACCCTTGGCGCATCCCGCACGCTGGACGACCTGCGCAGCGTCGAAATTCCGCTGGCCGGCGGCCGCTCTGTCCGGCTGGATGCCATTGGCACCGTGTCGGATTCGTTCCAGGAACCCAAATCCTTTGCCCGGGTCAACAACCAGACCGTGGTGTCCCTCGGCGTGTTCCGCGCCAAGGGTGCCAGCGATGCGGATGTGTTCAAGCGGGTTCAGGACCGCATGGACCTGCTGACGCAGAAATACCCCGATGTGCGGTTCAGCATCATCGACAATGCGGTGAACTACACCTACGGCAATTATGAAGCCGCCATGAGCTCGCTGGTCGAAGGCGCGCTGCTGTCGATCGTCGTGGTCTTCCTGTTCCTGCGCAATATCCGCGCAACGCTGATCGCGGCGATTGCCCTGCCTCTGTCCGCCATCCCGACATTCTGGGCCATCGATATGCTCGGTTTCTCGCTGAACCTGATCAGCCTGCTCGGCATCACGCTGGTGACGGGTATTCTCGTCGACGACGCCATCGTGGAGATCGAGAACATCGTCCGGCACATGCGGTCTGGCAAATCGCCTTACCGCGCGTCGCTGGAGGCGGCCGACGAAATCGGACTTGCGGTTATCGCGATTTCCGTGACGATCATTGCGGTGTTTGCCCCGGTCAGCTTCATGAGCGGCATTGCCGGACAATATTTCAAGCAGTTCGGCCTGACGGTCGCCGTGGCGGTGTTCTTCTCGCTGCTGGTCGCCCGCCTGATCACGCCGATGATGACCGCCTATCTCCTGCGCGACGGCAAGAACCTGCACCATGAGGACAATGACACCGGCTGGGTTGGCGCCTATACACGCTTCCTTGGCGTGACGCTGCGCTATCGCTGGCTCACGCTGATCAGCGGCGTCCTGCTGTTTGCAACGGCCATCTGGGCCATGGGGTTCCTGCCATCCGGGTTTGTCCCGGCACAGGACGAGGCGCGCGTGGCGGTCAATCTCGAGTTGACGCCGGGTTCGCGCATCGATGAAACCCGCCGCGTCACCGATGAAGCGGCGCTGCGGGTCCGGGAAATCCCGGAAGTGCAGCAGACCTATGTCGTCGGCGGGTCGTCGCCAAAGGGCGAGACGGACACGCGCCGCGCGACCATGATCGTCAAGCTCAGCCACAAGAGCGAGCGCAACCGGAGCCAGAAGCAGATCGAAGCCGAGATTTTCGCCAAGCTTTCCGAAGTGCCGGATCTGCGCGCGAACTTTGTCAATGATCGCGGCGAGCGCGAATTTGCCGTCGGCGTCATCGGCACGGACGGGCAGAAGGTGAGCGAGCAGGCCCGGTCCATGCAGAGCGGCATGACGGCAACGGGCAGCTTCCAGGCGGTGTCCTCCAGCGCTGCGCTGGACCGTCCGGAAATCATCGTGACACCGCGCATGGACAAGCTGGCCGAGCTTGGCCTGTCCACGTCGGCCGTTTCCGATGCGCTGCGCGTGGCGACGCTTGGCGACCTCGATGCCAATCTGGCGAAATACACCGTGGGTGACCGGCAGATTCCGATCCGGGTTCAGCTGACCGAGGACGCCCGCCGCGATCTGACCGTCTTGAACACGCTGACCGTGACCGCCCCATCCGGCGTCGTGGTGCCGCTGGCATCCATCGCGCAGGTCAGTTTCGGTCAGGGACCGTCGTCCATCGAACGCTTCAACCGCCAACGGCGCGTCGTCGTCGGCGCCAACATGGCCGGCGGCAAGGAGATCGGCGAGGGGCTTTCCATCGTCAAGGGCTTGCCGCAGGTCAAATCCATGCCGGATGGCGTGCGCATTCAGGAAACCGGCGACGCTGAAGTCATGGGCGAAGTTTTTGCCGGTTTCCGCGATGCGATGATCATGGGCCTGATGCTGGTGTTCGTGGTGCTGATCCTGCTCTTCGGCAGTATCTTCCATGCCTTCACCATTCTGATGTCATTGCCGTTGTCGATTGCCGGCGTGGCCGCCGCCCTGCTGCTCACCAACAATTCCGTATCCATGGCCGTGGTCATCGGTATTCTCATGCTGATGGGCATTGTCACCAAGAATGCCATCATGCTGGTCGATTTTGCCATTGAAGAGGTCAAGCACGGCATTCCGCGCAATGAGGCCATCATCGATGCGGGCCGCAAGCGCATCCGTCCCATTGTCATGACGACGATTGCCATGTCCGCGGGCATGGTGCCGGCGGCGCTGGCCTTCGGCGACGGCGGCGAGTTCCGGGCGCCCATGGCCATCGCGGTGATCGGCGGGCTGCTGATCTCGACCGTCCTGTCGCTGGTCTTCGTGCCGTCCTTCTACACGATCATGGACGATCTCAGCCGCTGGATGGCGCGTGCGTTCCATTGGGGCTTCCGTCCGAACAAGCCGGACGAAGCCGAAGCGGCCGCACGCCCTGGCGTGCGTACCGTGCCCGCCTATCCGGCACCGGGCTATGCCAGCGAGGCAGCCGAATAGGGGTTCTCAGATCGGGTGGCGGAACGCCGCCATCCGCGAGCGCTTGCGGGCGCTGTGCATCTGCCAGATCGAATGGCTGACCAGCGTGGTGATGATGATGATGCCGCCGAGCAGGGTGGGGTCGCTCGGACGTTCGGCAAAGACCAGCCAGACCCAGATCGGCGCCAGAACCGTCTCCAGGAGATAAAACATCGCCACTTCAGGCCCGGACAGGAAACGGGGGCCGGTTGCCAGGCAGGCAAAGGCGATTGTCGTCACCACGGCGCCGTTGAAGATGATCCAGCCGGGCGCCGCGACGGAAAATCCGTGCTGTGAAACCATGAAAATCGCCACGGTCATCGGCAGGACGGTGCCGATAATGGCCGCAAAGCTCATATCCTTCTTCGAGGCGCGGGTCACCGTGATGGCGGAGGCGAGGAAGAATGTCGACATCAGGGCGATGATATTGCCGAACAGGTGCCCCGATGACAGGCCCTCGCGCACGATAATCCCCACGCCGATCAGCATGAAGAACATGGCGACGAAGGTTGCGGTTTTCGGGCGCTCCTTCAGGAAGATCCAGGAAAGCAGCGCGGCAAACACCGTGTTGAACGCCAGGATGAAGACAAGGTTGGCCGTCGAGGTGTTGTAGACGGCGATCATGAAGAAGATCGAGCCCAGGCCGTAAAGCCCGGCCACGGCAAAGCCGATCCGCCCCGGCAGAATGGTTTTGACCCGGCCGGTCACCATGCTCCACACCGCCCAGATGATCAGGGCGCAGATAAAGGTCGTGCCGCTGCGCAGCAGCAGCGTCGACCAGGTTTCCCCCTGGCCGAGGCGCAGCAGCGGGATATCGACGGAGAGTATCAGCCCGCCTATGCCCGTGATGAGCAGGCCCTTGCGGTGATCGAGATGCGGTTGGGACATTTCCTCTGACTTTCCAAGTCTTTTTCTTGTTTTGAGGCCCGAGCATTAGCCGCAAGCGCTGGCTTATTCTAGGGCCGGGATTCATTAATCTGTTTCGAAGGAAACGGGTAAGCGGTGCTGGAACCAATCGGTCACCCCCCTCTGTCCTGCCGGACATCTCCCCCACAAGGGGGGAGATCAGCCTTCAAAGCTGTTTCAGTTAATCTCAAAGGCAGCAAAACTGGTAAACTATTGATGTCGATGTGATCTCCCCCCTTGTGGGGGAGATGGGCGGCAGCCCAGAGGGGGGTGAATTGCAATAGGATGTGCTGCAACCCAGCTCAATCGCGGCGTTCCCAGCCCTTCGGGCCCAGATGTTCCTGGGGCTTGTAGCGGATTTTGTACTGCATCTTGCGCGAGCCCTCGACCCAGTAGCCGAGATAGACATGCGGGAGGCCGGCGGCAGCGGCGCGCTGGATGTGATCGAGGATCATGAAGGTGCCGAGCGAACGGTCGGCGTAATCCGGATTGAAGAAGGAATAGACCATCGACAACCCGTCGCCCATGACATCGGTCAGCGCCACGGCGATCAGCTCGCCTTCGCCCTTCTTGGTGATGAAGGAATCCGGCCCGCGGCGGCGGTATTCGATGATCTGGGTGGGGACGTGGGTGTCTTCGACCATCATCGCATAGTCGAGCACCGTCATTTCCGACATGCCGCCCTTGTTGTGCCGCGCATCGAGATAGCGCCGGAAGAGGGCGTATTGTTCGGTCGAAGGCTCCGCCTGGTGGATATTGCCGATCAGGTCCCGGTTGTGGTTCCAGACCCGGCGCATGGATTTGTCCTGCTTGAACTCCCCGGCCAGAATCCGCACGGAAACGCAGGCCCGGCAATTCTCGCAGGCCGGACGGTAGGCAATGTTCTGGGAGCGGCGGAAACCGCCCTGGGTCAGGAGATCATTGAGCTCGGCGGCGCGCCCGCCGACGAGGTGTGTAAAAACCTTGCGCTCCAATTGCCCTTCCAGATAAGGACAGGGCGAGGGTGCTGTCAGGAAGAACTGCGGTGATTGCTGCGGTTGATGCGTCATTCGTTATCCTGGAACAGTCTGCAACCCCTATAGAATCGTAAGACCCCCGAAAACGTCAATTCAATTATATTGCATTCAGATGTGAATGTCGCGGGTCGTCGTTGCAAACGTTACGGCCAGGACCGAGGTGCCAAGCAAAATGTCAGCCGTGCTCGTCATTGAGATTGTAGCAGGGCTGGCCGTTCCATGAATGGCTCGGCGCGTCCGCCTTGCCGTCGACCGTACGGCCCCAGCGGCCGGCGAAGGAACGGTAATCGTTGGAAAAGCGAATGGTCAGCAGACCCGAGCCGTATTTGTCGACCCAGACCATCGTGCGCTCGGTACCCTTGGCCGGATCTTTTTCCGCGAGGGTTCCCATGACGAGGCCATCGCGCGCTTCGATCTGGTATGTGCCCGATATGCGGCCATCACGATCCACATTGAGCGCCGTGACGACATCCCGGTAGTCGCCGCTTGAAATCACCTCGCCGCAAAACCGTCCGGCCGGCGAAGCAGCGATGCTGTCGCCAAGTCCGGAACCATAGAATGCAAATGCCATTGCGGCGAGAGCAGCAAGCCTGAGATGTGTCATGGATGTGGCCGGTAAAGGAAGAAGGCTCCCGACGGGAGCCTTCTGGATTAATGATATGCGCGTACGACGACCGTACCAAGAAGAAGATCGTGGACCGTGCGTTTGCGGTCGACAACGAAAGTTGCGAGCAGGATAAGCGGTGTCAGCACCACATTCAATCCCCAGAACAGGACCGTATGGACGATCGCAAGCAGGCCATCGACCTTCTGGCCGTCAAGACGTTCGAGCCGGAGGCCCATCATCTGCATGCCCTTGGTTGCCTGGCGCGGTCCGCCGAGTGTTGTCGCCACATAGGCGAGCGCCACGGCCGGGAACATGATGCCGTACAGCATCCATCCAAGGCCAAGCGTTGCAACACCCAGAATGGCGATGACGATCGCGACCGGGATGCACAGGAAAAACACGATGACATAATCCATCAGGAACGCGAAAATGCGGCTGGACCGCACGCCCTGATACATCCGCCAGTCATCCAGGCGGTTGGTGATTATTTCGCCGTCAAGCGCGCTCGTATTCATTTCGTTTCCCGTTTCAAACACACGGACACAGTGCCGTGCTGCAGAACGTGGGAACTCCAGAATGGAAATTCAAGCAGATTTTTTACAGGCCGGCTTTCAGGCGCTCGGCGACAAGCGGGGCGAAATAGGTCAGGATGCCGTCGCAACCGGCACGCTTGAACGCCAGCAGCGTTTCCATCATCACCCGTTCCTCGTCGATCCAGCCATTGGCGCCGGCGGCCTTGATCATCGTGTATTCGCCGGACACCTGATAGGCGAATGTCGGGACGGAGAATGTCTGCTTGAGCCGGTGGATGATGTCGAGATAGGGCAGGCCGGGCTTGACCATCAGTGAATCGGCGCCTTCCGCCAGATCCTGCTCCGCTTCGCGGATCGCCTCGTCCGTGTTGGCCGGATCGATGTAATAGGTCTTCTTGTCGCCCTTCAGGCGTCCCGACGTGCCGATGGCTTCGCGGTAGGGGCCATAGAAGGCCGATGCGAACTTGGTGGCATAGGCCATGATCGCCACATCCTGGAAACCATTCTGGTCCAGCGCTTCGCGGATGGCGCCGATACGGCCATCCATCATGTCGGACGGTGCAATGATATCGGCACCGGCCGCTGCCTGCAGCACGGCGCCGCGGGTGATCTGCGCCACCGTCTCGTCATTGACGATGATGCCGTCGCGCAGAATGCCGTCATGGCCATGACTGGTGAACGGGTCGAGCGCCACATCGGTGATCATGCCGATTTCCGGCACTGCGTCCTTGATGGCGCGGGTGGCGCGGTTGATCAGGTTGTCGGCATCGAGAATGCCCGATCCCGTCTCATCGCGCAGCGCCGGGTCGATATTGGCGAAGGTGGCAATGGCCGGAATGCCGAGCTTTGCGGCACGCTCCGCCTCGCGCGCGGCCATATCCACAGAAAAGCGCTGCACGCCGGGCATGGCGGCAATGTCTTCACGGCGATTCGTTCCCTCGCACAGAAAGATCGGCCAGATCAGGTCATTCACCGTCAGCTGGTTCTCCTGAACCAGGCGGCGCGACCAGTCGGCCTTGCGCATGCGGCGCAGGCGGCGGCTCTGCGTGATTTCATCGACGGTCCTGCCGGTGCTGGCATGAAAAGGGGAAACTTTGTTCATGATGGCTGCCTTATCCGCGTGCAGCGGACTTTCTGCTGTTGTTTAGAAGTGTTTTAACAGGCTTCCCCCCTCGGACCAAGATGCTTGGCAACAGATGTGATCCATTGACGCGGTGCGCCGGAGTTTCCTAACCTCATAATAATCAATGAGGAGGGGTGCATGGAAATCGATTTCGGCGGCGAAGGCGAAGTAGTATTCGAAACCAGGGGCAAGGCCGGACTGGTTCGTTTGACACGCCCGAAAGCCCTCAATGCCCTGACCCCGATCATGGTCCGGGCGATGCATCGCGCCCTGCAGGCCTGGGCCGCCGATCCCGATATCGCCTGCGTTATCGTTGAGGGGGAAGGCCGCGCCTTTTGTGCGGGCGGCGATATTCTTGCCGTCTACCATGCGGGGCAGGCGGGCAAGCCGCTCTATGACTTCTTTTACGACGAGTACCGGCTCAACGCCTTCATCCGCCATTTTCCAAAACCTTATGTTTCCCTGATCGACGGCATCGTCATGGGCGGCGGCGTCGGCATTTCCGTGCATGGCTCACACCGGATCGTCACGGAAAATGTCATGTTCGCCATGCCGGAAGTCGGTATCGGCTTCTTTCCCGATGTGGGCGGCAGCGCCTTCCTGCCGCATTTGCCAGAGCATTTCGGCACCTATCTTGCCCTGACCGGCAACCGTATCCGCCAGGGCGATTGCCTGCAGAGCGGCATTGCCACCCATGCGATCCGGGCGCAGGACAAGGAGGCGATCCGCCATAGCCTGATCAAAACAGGCGACCCGGCGGAAGCCTTGCACGGCAAAACGATCAATCCGGACTATGAAACCAGTGAAAAAATACGCGATATGATCGGCGTGCTCTTCGATTCGCAAACGCTTGGCGGTTGTCTCATCCGCCTGGCTGCCGCCGGCGTGAACGGAAACGAGGATGCGCAGCGCGTTCTGGATATCGTCAGGACACGTTCTCCCACCAGCCTGCACGTGACGTTCAGGCAGATCGAAGAAGGACGTGATCTCGACATGGATCAATGCATGCAGATGGAATACCGGATCCTGTCCCGAATGCTGGAAAACCATGATTTCTATGAAGGTGTCCGGGCGCTGCTGGTCGATAAGGACAATGCGCCGGTCTGGCAGCCGGCAACGGTCGAAGACGTGACGCCGGAGCTGGTGGACGCTTATTTCGCGCCGCTGGGCGAGCGGGAACTGCAGCTTACATGATCGAGAAGCCCACCCATCTGCCCTTCGATTCGACCCTGGCCCAGACCGGATTCATCTGGCTGCTGCGTTTGGTGTCGCTGTACTGCCTCGCGGCCGGTGTCGGTTACTGGGTGCAGATCATGGGCTATTACGACGGGCTGCTCTGGCGCTTCGACCTGATGCCCTGGCAATGGAAGGTGGCGTCCGTGTCGCTGGCCATGCTGTTTCCCGTGGCGGCGACCGGGCTCTGGATGATGGTTTCCTGGGGTCCCGTCATCTGGTTCGTGGCTGCCGCGGGTGAGACGCTGATGTTCACGGTGTTCTGGGAATACTTTTATTACCGGCCCGCAATCGCCGTTATCCATGGCTGCGTCGCCTTGCTCTATATCGCCTTCCGTATCGTGCTTTTGCTGCAGAAGCGCCAGCAGGCCATGCCGCAGCGGTAAGTCTTCATTAAGCCTGAAATTGCATGCCTCGTGGTAAGGTACTGTTAAGTCTGAGTTTTAATTCGAATTTTATGCGTATTCGATAGTGTTGCCTCAACGGTGAGAAAAATACACCGAAACAACAGTGAGGCAGGTATTATGAACAACATACAGAGAAAGTCTGGCACGAGCCCGCATGCGACCGTGAATGATACAGCATTGCGGACTCTTTATCTTGAAGCACTTCAGTTGGTCGAACGTCTGCATCGTCGTTTACTTGACGTTGTCAAAGATGAATTCGACCGCAACGGCCGCAGCGACATCAACGCCATCCAGGCATTGCTGCTTTTCAACATCGGCAATGCTGAACTGACCGCCGGTGAACTGCGCAGCCGCGGTTACTATCTCGGCTCGAACGTGTCCTACAATCTGAAGAAACTGGTCGAGCTCGGCTTCATCTCCCACGAGCGTTCACGCACCGACCGCCGGTCGGTTCGCGTCAGCCTGACGGAGAAGGGCAATGAAGTGGCCGAACTGGTTGCAGGCCTTTACGAGCGTCACGTGGCGTCGATCGAGCATGTCGGCGGTATCAAGGCGGAAGAATTCCAGTCGATGAACAAGGCGTTGCAGCGTCTCGACCGCTTCTGGAATGATACCATCGCCTACCGCATGTAATCCTCGAAACCACTGTCAAACAAAAGCCCGGCTTCGCGTGACAGCGAAGGCGGGCTTTGCTGTGCAGGGCTGTGCCAACGGGCCAAAAGTCATCAATCCGCCATAATGGCGTGGAAAGGCGTTTTGAGTTATTCCATAATTCAGTGAAGCTTAAATAGCGGCCTCCGCACGGGCTGATCGGCGCTCGAACCATCACGATAACGCGATCAGTGCAAAAGTTGCTGTTTATTAAGGGTGTTCCTGATAATTTTGGAAACCATAATCCGTGTTCTGCGTTATGAGGCGACGGGTTGGTTACAGAACTTCCAATTGGGTTGGGCAATACTATGAAGAAACTAGGATCATCAGCGCTTGATCGCCGCACATTCCTCACGGGCGTGGCAACAGCTGGTTTGGCTGCCATTGCATCGTCCGCCTGGGCGGAAGATGCCGCAATCAACGACATCCTTGCTTCTCCACGCCGCGGCAACTGGGACGACCAGTTCGACGCACGCTCCAGCGCCCATGCCAAGGTGGCCAGCTTCCAGCCGATTGCCAGCCCCGAGACGGTGTCCTTCATTCAGGCGGCCATCAACAGCTACAACCAGATCGTTGCCGGTGGCGGCTGGCCGAACGTGCCGGTTACCACCAAACTGCAACTCGGCGTTGTCGATCCTTCCGTTTCCATCCTGCGCAAGCGCCTGATGGTATCGGGCGATCTGTCCGCGAGCGCCGGCATTTCCAATTCGTTCGACACCTATGTCGATGCGGCGGTGAAGCGTTTCCAGACCCGTCACGGCCTTCCCGCTGATGGTGTCATGGGCCAGTTCACCATTGCCGCCATGAACATTCCGGCCAATATCCGGCTCGGCCAGCTGCAGACCAATCTGGAGCGCGTGCGCACGCTCGCCGCTGCCAACCAGGGCGCCCGCTATGTCATGGTCAATATTCCGGCCGCGCAGATCGAAGCCGTCGAGGGCGGCCGCGTCGTGCAGCGCCATACGGCCATTGTCGGCAAGATCGACCGCCAGACTCCAATTCTCGACTCCAAGATCTCCGAAGTCATTCTCAACCCTTACTGGACGGCACCGAAGTCGATCATCCAGAAGGACATTATCCCGCTGATGCGCAAGGATCCGACATACCTCACGCGCAACAAGATCCGCCTGTTCAACGAACAGCGCCAGGAAGTGCCGCCGGAAAGCGTCGACTGGAACACCGACGATGCGGTCAAGCTGATGTTCCGTCAGGACCCGGGCAAGATCAACGCCATGTCCTCGACCAAGATCAACTTCCCCAATCCCTATGCGGTTTACATGCATGACACGCCGCAGCAGGGCAATTTCAACAAGCTGATGCGCTTCGATTCCTCCGGCTGCGTGCGCGTGCAGAACGTGCGCGACCTGAATGTCTGGCTGCTGCGCAACACGCCGGGCTGGGACCGCCAGACCATGGATGCGACGATCAAATCCGGCGTCAACACGCCGATCGCCGTTGCCGATCCGGTTCCCCTGCATTTCGTCTATGTCAGCGCCTGGTCGACCGGCGACGGCGTCGTCCAGCTGCGCGACGATATTTACGAGCGCGATGGCCAGCAGGCCCTGTCGATCGGCACCAACACCTGATCGCTGCATCTGCTTGAATATGCTGATATTGCAAAGACCGCCTCCGGGCGGTCTTTTTGCATTTGAATGGTGGATGGCGGTTTCGGGCTAGTGCTTTTCGCCCACCGGCCATTGGCCTTGATCGTTTAAGTATGATAATGCGCCGGAAATACCTACTCACTTACCGGCAAATGAGGGTCCAGGCACCATGTCGAATGCAAGCGCTTCCGTTGCAGATACATTTTTCAACGCATCACTCGAAGACATCGATCCGGAAATTTTTGGCTCCATCCGTAAGGAACTGGGCCGCCAGCGCCACGAGATCGAGCTGATCGCCTCGGAAAACATCGTTTCGCGTGCCGTGCTTGAGGCACAGGGCTCGATCATGACCAACAAATATGCCGAGGGTTATCCGGGCAAGCGCTATTATGGCGGCTGCCAGTTTGTCGATATCGCGGAAGAACTGGCCATCGAGCGCGCCAAAAAACTGTTCAATTGCGAATATGCCAATGTGCAGCCGAATTCCGGCAGCCAGATGAACCAGGCCGTATTCCTGGCACTGCTGCAGCCGGGCGACACGTTCATGGGTCTTGACCTCAATTCCGGCGGGCACCTGACCCACGGTTCGCCCGTCAACATGTCCGGCAAGTGGTTCAATGTCGTTTCCTATGGCGTGCGCCAGGACGACAACCTGCTCGACATGGCCGAAATCGAACGCCTGGCGCATCAGCACAAGCCAAAGCTGATCATTGCCGGCGGCACGGCCTACTCGCGCGTCTGGGATTTCGAGCGTTTCCGCCAGATCGCCGATGCGGTCGGCGCCTATCTCATGGTCGACATGGCGCACATCGCCGGTCTCGTGGCTGCCGGTGTGCACCCGTCGCCGCTGCCACATGCGCATGTCACCACCACCACGACGCACAAATCCCTGCGCGGCCCGCGCGGCGGCATGATCCTGACCAACGACGCTGATATTGCCAAGAAGATCAATTCGGCTGTCTTCCCCGGCCTGCAGGGCGGACCGCTGATGCATGTCATCGCCGCCAAGGCCGTGGCTTTCGGCGAAGCGCTGAAGCCGGAATTCAAGACCTACGGCCAGAATGTCGTGAACAATGCCCGTACCCTGGCGGAATCGCTGAAGAAGAACGGCCTCAACATCGTTTCGGGTGGCACCGACAACCATCTGATGCTGGTGGACCTGCGTCCCAAGAATGCCACCGGCAAGCGTGCGGAAGCCGCGCTTGGCCGCGCCAACATCACCTGCAACAAGAACGGCATCCCGTTCGACCCGGAAAAGCCGTTCGTCACCTCGGGCGTGCGCCTGGGCACCCCGGCCGGCACGACGCGCGGTTTCGGCGCGGCCGAATTCACCGAGATCGGCAATCTGATTTCGGAAGTGCTCGATGGCCTGAAGGTTGCCAATTCCGACGAGGGCAATGCAGCGGTTGAAAAGGCCGTGCAGACCAAGGTGGTCGAGCTGACTGGCCGCTTCCCGCTTTACCCCTATCTCGGACAGTAAATCCGGGAGAAATACTGGAAATGGCGGTGCTTGAGCGCCGCCATTTTTGTTTGCGGGTGCGGGCGGAAGTGCGTGGTTCGACACGCTCACCATGAGGGAGGTGAGTTGGCTTCAAGCTAATCGCAACGGTTGCAGGGTATGGCTCCTTGCAATCCTCCATCTCCCTCATGGTGAGCGTGTCGAACCACGCACAGCAGCTTTGCCACCAGCCGGTCAAGATTAGCCAGACCAACCATTTCTTTGACACATCGTTGCGGCCAGGGTGCTTTTATATCGTACCGAAAGCCACTATCTTCCCTAACGATTTCAGAATCATCTCCGGAAAGCCAAACGATGCGTTGTCCCTACTGCCAGTCTGAGGATACTCAGGTGAAAGATTCCCGCCCCGCCGAAGATGGGGCGGTGATCCGCAGACGGCGCATCTGTACCGTGTGCGGCGGGCGCTTCACCACCTTCGAGCGCGTGCAGCTGCGCGATCTCAGCGTGATCAAGAAGAGCGGCCGCAAGGTGGCTTTCGACCGCGACAAGCTGATGCGTTCGGTGGAAGTGGCACTGCGCAAGCGGCAGGTCGATCCGGAACGGGTGGAGCGCGCGGTGTCGGGCATTGTCCGCCAGCTCGAAAGCTCCGGCGAACCGGAGGTCAGCTCCGACGAAATCGGCCGGCTGGTCATGGATGCGCTGAAAGGCATCGACGACATCGCCTACATCCGCTTCGCCTCGGTCTACCGCAATTTCCGCGAGGCCAAGGATTTCCACAATGTGATCGACGAAATCACCGCTGGCGATGTTGCGTCCGATCCGGTCGAGGATGAGTGAACCGCATGAACCCATCGGAGCAGAGTGCGCTTGACCGGCGCTACATGGCTGCGGCCATTCGTCTGTCGCGCAGCCATCAGGGGCTGACGGGAACAAACCCGTCCGTCGCCACGCTGATTGTCGACAAGGACGGTGTCATTGCCGGGCGCGGCGTGACCGCCATCGGCGGGCGGCCGCATGCGGAAACACAAGCCCTGGCCGAGGCTGGCGACCGGGCGAGGGGCGCCACGGCCTATGTCACGCTCGAACCCTGCGCCCATCACGGCAAGACGCCGCCCTGTGCCGATGCGCTTGTGACAGCGGGCGTCAGCCGCGTCGTTGCCGCCGCCAATGACCCGGATGACCGGGTGGCGGGCAGGGGCTATGCCATCCTGCGCAATGGCGGCATCGAGGTGGTGACCGGCGTTCTGGCGGCCGAAGCCGCCGATTATCTCGCCGGCTACCTGATTCGATCATCGAAAAAGCGCCCGGAAGTGACTCTGAAACTTGCACTTTCCGCCGATGGTTATATCGGCAGGCACGGGACGGGCCAGATTGCCATCACCGGCCCGGTCGCGCGGGCGCAGGTGCACCTGATGCGGGCTGAATCCGATGCCATTCTCGTGGGAATCGGCACGGCGCTGGCCGATGACCCCGTCTTGACCTGCCGCCTGCCGGGGCTGGAAAACCGCTCGCCGGTGCGCGTCGTGCTCGACAGCCGGCTGCGTCTGCCGCTGGACAGCAAGCTGGTGCAATCGGCGGGTAGCGTTCCCCTGTGGATTGCCGCCAGCGCCCAGGCCGATCCGGCCAAGCGCCAGGCGCTGGTCGCGGCGGGCTGCCGTATGCTCGCGACCGAAACCGACTGCGGCGCAACCGCGCTGCCGGAACTGCTCGACGATCTGGCGGCGCAGGGCATCGCCACGCTGATGGTGGAGGGCGGTGCCGCCGTCGCGTCTGCGCTTCTGCAGGACGATCTCGTTGACCGCATTGCGCTTTTTGAAGGCCCGCTGGCAATCGGATCGAACGGCGGTCTTGCAGTACCGGAACTTTCTTCCCATATCGCTCGTGACTTCACGCTGTCGCGGGATGACCGCTTCGGTGACGATCACTATCGCGAATACGTAAGACCCATCTGAGGAACTATGCATGTTTACGGGAATTGTAACGGATATCGGCAAGATAGGTCAGGTCAAGCCGCTCAATGAAGGCGTGCTTCTGCGCGTGGAGACCAATTACGATCCGCAGACGATCGAGATCGGCGCCTCCATCTCCTGTTCAGGCGTGTGCCTGACCGTCGTGACGCTGCCGGAAAAGGGTTCGAATGCCCGCTGGTTCGAGGTGGAAGCCTGGGAAGAGGCTCTGCGCCTGACCAGCATCGCCAACTGGAAGAACGGCACGCGGATCAACCTGGAACGCTCGCTGAAGCTGGGCGACGAGATGGGCGGGCACCTTGTCTCCGGCCATATCGATGCCATGGCCGAGATCGTCAAGCGCGAGGATGAGGGCGATGCCGTCCGCTTCACGCTGCGGGTGCCGGAAGAACTGGCGCGGTTCATCGCGCCGAAAGGCTCCGTGGCGCTCGACGGCACGTCACTGACGGTCAATGCCGTCAATGGCAATGAATTCGACGTCTTGTTGATCCGCCATTCGCTCGAAGTCACCACCTGGGGCGACCGCAAGGCCGGTGACAAGGTGAATATCGAGATCGATCAGATGGCGAGATACGCTGCACGGCTTGCGGAATATCCGAAATCAGCCTAGGACCACACGCAGAGGCGGAGCATCTTCGCCACCCCCATTGAGTTCTGGAGTTTTCCATGTCCAAAAAAAAGGCGCATGCGCCCCATCTGTTGATCGTGGAAGCGCGATTCTACGACGACCTGTCGGATGCCCTGCTGAACGGTGCCAAACTGGCGCTCGATGAAGGCAAGGCAACCTATGATGTCGTGACCGTTCCCGGCGCGCTTGAAGTGCCTGCCGCCATTTCTTTTGCCCTCGATGCAGCGGAAGACGGCGGAACGGAGTATGATGGCTTCGTGGCGCTTGGTACGGTCATTCGCGGCGAAACCTATCATTTCGATATCGTTGCCAATGAATCCTGCCGTGCTCTGATGGAGCTTGCGGTGGATGAAAGCATTGCCATCGGCAATGGCATTCTCACCGTCGAGAACGAAGAGCAGGCCTGGGCCCGTGCCCGCCGCGAGGACAAGGACAAGGGTGGCTTTGCAGCGCGCGCTGCCTTGACCATGATTGCCCTCAAGGAAAAACTCGGAGCCTGACCGGATGCCTGCTTCCAAAGATGGGGAAAGTCCCGCTGTAAAGCCCGCCAACAAGCGCGGCGTTGCCCGCCTGGCGGCGGTGCAGGCACTGTACCAGATGGACGTTGCCGGAACCGGCGTGATCGAGGTGGTGGCGGAATATGAAGCGCACCGTCTCGGCAAGGAAGTCGACGGTACGCAGTATCTGGATGCCGATCCGCAATGGTTCCGTGCCATTGTCGCCGGTGTGGTTGCTGAGCAGACATCCCTCGACCCGATGATCCGCCAGGCCCTGACCGAAGACTGGCCGCTGTCACGGCTCGATTCCACGCTGCGGGCGATCCTGCGCGCCGGTATCTGGGAACTGAAGAACCGTCCCGATGTGCCGACGGCGGTTATCGTTTCGGAATATATCGACATCGCCAAGGCCTTCTACACGGAAGACGAACCCAAGTTGGTGAATGCCGTGCTCGACCGTCTGGCCTTCGAATTGCGCGGTGAAAGCCGCGGCGCGAAGAACCCGCGCGGCTGACGTCCCTTCATTGAAAATGGCGGACACCCGCCTTTGGCGTGGTGCGTGGTGCGCTTGTCGAACCACGCGCCAGCCAGAACACAATGCGCCAAACCTGCTGAATCAGATCGGTCTATCCCAACCCTGAGCCGCCTCAGCGAAAGGCCTTGACCTTTTCGCATCCGCTTCGTTACTCCTAGTACATACGGTCGCGTTTCTGCCGGCCTGGCAGATTTTGCGTGCCGTACCGAACCTGACCTGGGGAGGGGTATTTTTCGGGTCAAAATCTGAGGGAGTGGCATGACTATACTGTTTCTCGTCATCGCCTGCGGTCTGCTGTCTGTCGTTTACGCTTTCTGGGCTACCCAATCGGTGCTCGCAGCGGACCAGGGCAATGCGCGCATGCAAGAAATCGCCGGTGCAATTCGCGAAGGTGCACAGGCCTATCTCACACGTCAGTATACCACGATCGCCATGGTTGGCGTCGTTGTCTTTCTAGCAGTCTGGTACCTCTTGTCTTCCACCGCGGCAGTCGGCTTCATGATCGGTGCCGTCTTGTCGGGGCTTGCCGGTTTCATCGGCATGCATGTTTCCGTCCGTGCCAATGTGCGCACGGCGCAGGCATCGTCCCGCAGTCTCGCCGCCGGTCTCGAGATCGCGTTCAAATCCGGCGCGATCACCGGCATGCTCGTGGCCGGTCTCGCCCTTTTGGGTGTCTCGGTCTATTATTATATCCTGACCGGCCCGATGGGCCATCTGCCTGCGGACCGTGTTGTCATTGACGCGCTTGTCTCCCTCGGGTTCGGTGCGTCGCTTATTTCCATCTTCGCCCGTCTTGGCGGTGGCATCTTCACCAAGGGTGCCGACGTCGGCGGCGATCTCGTCGGCAAGGTCGAAGCCGGAATTCCCGAAGATGACCCGCGCAACCCGGCAACCATCGCCGACAATGTGGGCGACAATGTCGGCGACTGCGCCGGCATGGCCGCCGACCTTTTCGAAACCTATGCGGTGACCATTGTTGCCACCATGGTTCTGGGTGCCATCTTCTTTGCCGCAACGCCCGTCCTGAGCACGGTCATGCTTTATCCCTTGGCGATCTGCGGCGCCTGCATCATCACCTCGATTGCCGGGACGTTCTTCGTCAAGCTCGGTGCGAACAACTCGATCATGGGGGCGCTCTACAAGGGCCTCATCGTGACGGGTCTTCTGTCGATTGCCGGTCTTGCCCTTGCCACGTCGATGACTGTCGGCTGGGGCGAGGTGGGTATTGTTGCGGGTAAATCGATCACCGGCATCAATCTCTTCTACTGTGGCCTGGTCGGGCTTGTGGTGACGGGGTTGATCGTGGTGATTACCGAGTACTACACCGGCACCGGCAAGCGCCCCGTCAATTCGATTGCCCAGGCATCGGTCACCGGTCACGGCACCAACGTCATCCAGGGTCTGGCCGTGTCGCTTGAATCGACGGCGCTGCCCGCCCTGGTCATCGTCGGCGGCATCATCTCGACCTACCAGCTTGCCGGGCTGTTCGGCACCGGCATCGCCGTTACCGCCATGCTCGGCATTGCCGGCATGATCGTTGCGCTCGATGCCTTCGGTCCGGTGACGGACAATGCCGGCGGTATCGCGGAAATGGCCGGGCTTGATCCGGACGTGCGCAAGTCCACCGACGCGCTGGATGCCGTTGGCAACACGACGAAAGCCGTGACCAAGGGCTATGCCATCGGTTCGGCCGGTTTGGGCGCGCTGGTGCTGTTTGCCGCCTATTCCAACGACCTGCAGTTCTTCATCAGCGAAGCGAACAAGGATGGTTCGACGGCCTTCTCCTATTTCAAGGGAATGGGCGCCGTATCGTTCGAACTGTCCAATCCCTACGTTGTCGCCGGTCTGATCTTCGGCGGTCTCATCCCCTACCTCTTCGGCGGTATCGCGATGACGGCCGTTGGCCGGGCAGCAGGTTCCGTGGTGGAAGAGGTGCGCAGGCAGTTCCGTGAAAAGCCGGGCATCATGGCCGGTACGGAGCGTCCGGACTATGCGCGGGCGGTGGATATTCTCACCCGCGCCGCCATCAAGGAAATGGTCGTGCCGTCGCTGCTGCCGGTTCTGGCGCCGCTCGTCGTCTATTTCGGCGTTCTGCTGATTTCCGGTTCAAAAGCCTCGGCCTTCGCCGCGCTCGGTGCTTCGCTTCTCGGCGTGATCATCAACGGCATTTTCGTTGCCATTTCGATGACATCCGGCGGCGGTGCCTGGGACAATGCCAAAAAGTCCTTTGAAGACGGCTTTGTCGACAAGGATGGCGTTCGTCACATGAAGGGATCGGATGCCCACAAGGCTTCCGTGACCGGCGATACGGTTGGCGATCCCTACAAGGACACGGCTGGCCCTGCGGTCAATCCGGCGATCAAGATCACCAACATCGTGGCCTTGCTGCTGCTGGCGGTGCTTGCGCACGGATAACCGCCCGTCACGTCAAAGAAAAACCCGCGAAATCCGGTTTCGCGGGTTTTTTGTTTTCAGCGCAGGAATTACTGACCGGGAGGTCCGCCTGCACCAATGGAACCGGGTGCCTTGCCAACGCCCGCAAGCAGCTGGCCGAGGAACGAAAGGTCCTTGCCGCCGGTCGGCGTGGTGCGGGAGATGAAGTCGAAAACCTTGCCGTCCTGCAATCCGTAATTGGAAATGCTGGCGACCTTGCTTTTCTGGTCGAAATAAACCGCAAGAATGCGACGGTCGGTCACCTTCGGCTGCATGAAGGCGACGCTGCGTTTGCGCTTCTGGGAAATGTAATAGAAGACTTCGTTGTCGAACGTTGCCGTCGAAGACGGGCTGCCAAGCGACAGGATGACCTGCTCGCGGCTGGAACCGACCGGAACGAACGCCAGCGCCTTCTCGTCGAGAATATAACCTTCCGACAATGTTTCGGATGGATTGAGGTTGGCGGTATTACAGCCGGCAAGCCCTACGACAAAAAACAGAGCTCCGGCGAGAAGATATTCCCGGGAACGATCGGCCTTGAAAATCCGCTGCAACAACGACATCTCCATTTCAATAGTGGGGCCACGTCTTTCGCTGCCCGCAGAACTTCGGTAAACCACCTTGAAGTCCGATGCAACCGGCGACTCGTGTTGCGGTCCGACCCAAGTGAAAGCACATATATGATTCTCAATTTATTCAGCCGTAAGGCCAAAGCAAATGAGGCGATTACCACAGCCCTCTACGATGTGATCGTGGCGGCGGCGCGGCAGCCATACCTCTATTCTGACATTGATGTGCCGGATTCGCCGCTCGGACGCTATGAAATGGTATCTTTGCACGTTTTTCTTTTCATGCGCCGGATAAAGGGCAGGACACCAGCTCTCAAGATGATCGGACAGGAAGTGACGGATGAATTCTTCCGGGACGTGGATCACTCGCTGCGGGAGCTTGGGATCGGCGACTCCGGTATCCCGAAGCGGATGAAAAAGCTGGCGCGCATGTTCTATGGCCGGGTGGAGTCCTATGACAAGGCGCTCCAGACCAACGACCATCCGGCCCTGGCGGCCGCACTGGCCCGCAATGTCCGCCCTGACACCCGCGAATGGACAGGCGCCTTCGCGCTGGCCGGATACACCATCCAAGCGGCGTTGTTCCTGGAAAACCAGTCGGATGAAGATATAGCCCGCGGGCAGCTGGCCTTTCCGGACGCCAGCGCCGATGCAGAAACCCTGCAGAATTAGGAAGGGGAGCAAAATGACAAGAAATATCGATGGCGCACTCAGTTTCCCGGTCTCGGTCAAACGGCTTCCGCAGAAGGGACTGACCGTCAAGATCGAAGCGGACGAGCGCGAGCGCATAGCGCTGCGGGACTTTCACGAATTGCAGGATGTAACGTCGTTCAAGGCCGATCTGCAGATTGTTCCCTGGAAGAAGGACGGCATACGCGTGCGCGGCGTGGTAAAGGCCCGGATCGTCCAGTCCTGCGTTGTCACGTCGGATCCTGTCGATGCGGTCGTCAATGCGGAGGTGGATACGCTGTTCGTGCCGGAGAACTCCAAGCTGGCGCGTTTGCCGCTCGATGAGAACGGCGAGCTGATCATCAGCGCCGACGGTCCCGATATACCGGAGACATTTTCCGGCGATACGCTGGATGCCGGTGCCATAGCCGAGGAGTTTTTCGAGCTGGCCATTGATCCATACCCCCGCAAGGAGGGCGTATCGGATACGCCCATCGAGGTTGTCTTCGGTGATGACGAAACAGCGGAAAAGCCTGTCAGTCCGTTTGCCGGCCTCAAGGACTGGAAACAGAAGCCTTGATTGTGACGATTTCCTGAGGCTGACTATCGAAATACTGCCCTGATGGGCTATAACAACGGAAAATACCCAAAAAGGGGCAGTGTTTTTCACAATGATTCCAGTCCATGTGCCGGAGGTCCGGCAGATTCCGGTTGTACAGCGACGGAAATTGACTATTTTCGCCGAGTCTTTGAGCAATTGATAAACCCAGCAAGCATACTCACTGAACAGGACAATCGAGAGTGATCAGAATTTCCATTGATGCCATGGGCGGTGATTTCGGTCCTGAGATCGTCATTCCCGGTCTGGCAACGGCGCTGGAGCGCCATCCTGATATCCGGTTTGTGATCTTCGGTCGTGAGGAAGAGGTAAGGCCGGTTCTCGACCGTCATCCCACGCTTGCGAGCTCGACATTCCACCACTGCGACGTGTCGGTGCGTATGGACGAAAAACCCAGCCAGGCCTTGCGCAACGGCCGCTGGAAGTCATCCATGTGGCGCTCCATCGAGGCGGTGAAAACCGGCGAGGCGGATGTCTGCGTATCGGCGGGCAATACCGGCGCGCTGATGGCCATGTCGAAATTCTGCCTGCGCACCATGGCCAATGTCGAACGTCCGGCCATTGCCGGCATCTGGCCGACATTGCGCGGTGAGAGCATCGTGCTCGATATCGGCGCGACCATCGGTGCCGACGCGCAGCAGCTGGTCGACTATGCCGTCATGGGCGCCGCCATGGCCCGGTCGCTGTTCGAGATCGAACGCCCGACGATCGGCCTGCTCAATGTCGGGGTTGAAGAAATCAAGGGACAGGACGACGTCAAGGATGCTGCGCGCATTTTGCGCGAGATTCCCTTGCCAAGCCTTGAATATTACGGCTTCGTCGAAGGCGACGACATCGGCAAGGGCACCGTCGATGTGGTGGTCACCGAAGGGTTTACCGGAAACATCGCCCTGAAGACGGCGGAGGGGACGGCCAAGCAGTTCGCGCAGTATCTGCGCGATGCCATGGGCCGCACATTGATGGCCAAGATCGGCTATCTCTTCGCCAGGGGCGCATTCAATCATCTGCGGGAGAAAATGGACCCGCGCAAGATCAATGGCGGCGTGTTTCTTGGGCTCAATGGCGTTGTCATCAAGAGCCATGGCGGAACCGATGCGCTGGGCTTCGCGTCCGCCGTCGATGTCGGCTATGATATGGCGCGCAACAAGCTCCTGAGCAAAATTGCCTCGGATCTGAGCCATTTTCACAAAAGCCCGGTCGGGGTCGCTTTTCAGGGCGAGACCGAAAATGATTCAGAAGCTGAAATAGAACCACAGGCGTAGGAAAAATAAATGATCCGGTCCGTTGTTAGAGGTGTAGGGGCGGCCAAACCGGCGCGCCTGGTCAAGAACGCCGATCTGGAAGGCATTGTCGAAACCAGCGACGAGTGGATCGTGCAGCGGACGGGCATCCGTCAGCGCTATATCGCAGGCGAGGGCGAAACAACCGCTTCGCTGGGCGAGGCAGCAGCACGCGCAGCGCTCGACAATGCCGGCATGACACCGGACGACATCGACCTGATCATTCTGGCGACCTCGACGCCCGACAATACGTTCCCGGCCTCCGCCGTCGACATCCAGGCACGCCTCGGCATGACCCATGGCTTTGCCTTCGACATGCAGGCGGTCTGCTCCGGCTTTGTCTATGCCATCAGCACTGCCGACCTCTACATTCGCGGCGGCATGGCCAAGCGCGTTCTGGTCATCGGTTCGGAGACGTTCTCGCGGCTTCTCGACTGGAATGACCGCACGACGTGCGTCCTGTTCGGCGATGGCGCCGGTGCCGTCGTGCTTGAGGGCAATGAGGGACGCGGCCTGACATCCGATCGCGGCATCCTCACCGCCAACCTGCGGTCCGACGGTTCGCACAAGCAGAAGTTGTATGTGGATGGCGGACCATCCAGCACCCAGACCGTCGGTCACCTGCGCATGGAGGGCCGCGAGGTTTTCAAGCATGCGGTCGGTATGATCACCGACGTCATCGAAGCCTCGTTCTCGGAAGCCGGGATCACCGCCGAGGATGTCGACTGGTTCGTTCCGCACCAGGCCAACAAGCGCATCATCGACGCATCCGCCAAGAAATTGAACCTTGCCGAGGAAAAGGTGGTCATTACGGTTGACCAGCATGGCAATACCTCCGCGGCGTCCGTCCCGCTGGCCCTGGCGACAGCGGTTGCCGACGGGCGGATCAAGCAGGGCGATCTTGTCCTTCTTGAAGCCATGGGCGGGGGCTTTACGTGGGGTGCAGTTCTGCTACGGTGGTGATGGTCCGGTTGGGTCAGCAGTTTGTTTTATCAACTGTTTTACCTGCTTGCCCTATCGGATTTGATCCTATAACTTCCGCTTCCACCTTGATAGTTTTGCAACAAACGAGAGCTTAGAGATCGTATGGGGGGTAAGACCATTACGCGCGCTGATCTGGCCGAAGCAGTCTATCGCAAGGTAGGGCTTTCACGCACGGAGTCAGCTTCACTCGTCGAAACCATTCTCGATGAAGTATGTGATGCCATTGTTCGTGGCGAAACGGTCAAATTGTCATCGTTCGCCACGTTTCAGGTCCGGGACAAGAACGAACGCATCGGCCGCAACCCGAAAACGGGTGAAGAGGTGCCCATTTTGCCTCGCCGGGTCATGACGTTCAAGGCGTCCAATGTGCTCAAACAGCGCATTTTGCGCTCGCATCAGGCACGCAAGAAGAAATCTGCATAGCGGATTTATGCAGGGCGCTTCGGTTCCCTGGGCGAGATTGCTGTGGGGCAATCTCGCGTTGTACTTGAAAACCACTTGATAAACCGCTGAAATGGGCGTCGAATCAGATTTTCTCCTGAAAGGGTGAAAACATGGACAAGAGTCCCGACGCTTTTAGAACCATCAGTGAAGTTGCTGAAGATCTCGATCTTCCCCAGCATGTTCTGCGTTTTTGGGAAACGCGTTTTACCCATATCAAACCGATGAAGCGCGGCGGCGGACGACGATATTATCGCCCGCTCGATGTCGACCTGCTCAAGGGCATCCGCCATCTGCTGTATGATCAGGGCTATACGATCAAGGGCGTGCAGCGGCTTTTGCGGGAAAATGGCGCGCAGTTCATCATCGCGCTCGGCAGCGGCGACACCGCTGCCGCCGAAGCCATCAGCCAGCAGAAGCAGGCGGCCGTTCGCGAGGAGGAAGCACATTCCGCCGAGCAGGAACGCGCCGACGCGGCGGAAGAAGCCGCCGTCATGGGATCGCCGAAATCATCGTCCCATGGCCGGCGTCTCTTTGGCCTGATCAAGGGCGACGACGACGGGCCGGTGGCTGCCGACGGCAAGCGGCTGTCAAAGGACAACCGGACCCTGCTGCAGGAAACGCTTTTCGACCTCTTGGAATGCAAGCGCCTGCTGGATCAGGTCCGCTAGGTTCACCGCGCAATTCGCTGCAGGGTTGCAGGCTGGCAAATAGGTTGTTCGTGGTTCGACAAGCTCACCATGAGGGAGGTTGAGGATTGCGGGGAGCCATATGCTGCAACGTATCCGATTGGCCTTGCAATCAAATGAATTCCCTCATGGTGAGCTTGTCGAACCGCGCACCGCGCTCCCGCCAATAAAAAAACCCAGCTTCCACGGGGAGTGAAAGCTGGGATTTGGGGTTGGCTGTGGGGTTCAGCCTAGCTGGTTGGGGGACCAGTATTGTGGAAACGCCGCCATCCGCCAAAAGTTCCAAAATATTTTGAAAAAATTTGGAACTGATTCAACGGGCCAGCATACCGATGACGATGCCGAGGCCTGCAATGACCATCAGCGTCGAGACGGAATTCTGCGTCTGGATACCGCCGATTTTGCGGGCCTGATGGCCGACAGCATGTGCTGCCCGCCGTCCGCCGTCCTTGATGGCGTCAAAGGCCGAGGAATCATCGCCTTCGAGATCATCGAGCAGTTGCACGCCTTTGTCGGCGAGCGACTGCGTCAGCGCCGCCAGATCGCGCTTCAGATCTTCGATTTCGCGCTGCAAACGTGCGCGATCTTCATCGTTATGGCTTGGTTCAGCACTGTCCATGGCCATCACCCTTCGTTAGCGTCTTGAAACAAGCCCGATGAGCAGGGCTGCGCCCGCCACGATAGCAAGGGTTGCCAGCGGGTTTTCCTTGGCCGCATCGGCGGCATAGCGCACCTGGTTGGTGGCAACGCGTTTCACATCGTCCAGCTTTTCACCGCCCATGTCGGCGAGATTGGCCGTGAGTTTCGACACTTCCTTGCGCAAGGCTGCAATCTGAGCCTCGACATCGTCCTGGATATCATCGGTGGTTTTGGAAAATATTGCCATTCTTTATCTGCTCCTGTGCATGACAAGCCTATAACGGGCAGGGGCCCCTTAGGTTCCCCTCGGGCTTTGTTCGAATGTCAGCGCCCGGAAAAATAATAAATGCACCTGCCGGAAACTTTCCCGGTCAAGCCCTCGTTCTTGTTTGCATTCCCCAGGAAGGGGAGGCAAACGCGGAGCAATACAATGGGTAAATTGACTGCAGGTATTTTCGCCGGATTTTTGGCGGTTACAGCACTGAGCGGAGCAGCATTGGCAAAGGACAACCCGATGGTTGGCGGCGCACCGATGTATGCCAACAAGAATATCATCGAGAATGCGGTCAACTCCAAGGACCACACAACACTTGTCGCCGCAGTCAAGGCGGCCGGTCTTGTCGAAACGCTTCAGGGCAAGGGACCGTTCACGGTATTCGCGCCAACCAACGAAGCTTTCGCCAAGCTGCCAAAAGGCACTGTCGAGACGCTTTTGAAACCAGAAAACAAGGCGACGCTCACCAAGGTTCTCACCTGCCATGTGGTGGCTGCTGACGCCATGTCCATGACGATCAAGAAGATGATCAAGGACGATGGCGGCTCGCACAAGGTAAAGACGGTCGGTGGTTGCATTCTGACCGTCAGCGAAAAGGGCGGCAAAATCTCGATCAAGGATGAGAAGGGCAACGTCGCTCATGTCTCGATCGCTGATGTCAAGCAGTCGAACGGCGTCATTCACGTGATCGACAAGGTTCTCCTGCCAAAATAAGACAGCGGCAAACGCTGCTCCGGCGGACACCCCCGCATGCCCGTTATCGGCGTTCCGATAACGGGCTTTTTGTTTCTCCGGTCAAAACCTACTTGGTGTCATGCTTGAAGCGCCGGTGGCTGAATCCGCCTTTGGCCAACCGCAGGATTGAAGAGAGTTTTGTCGGGTCACAGGCAGTTTTAGGAATTTGTTTGCTCACCTTTTGCATCGTTTTGGGCGATGCAGGCTGTGCATGGTGCGGCGTGTGAAGAATCGCTTCTCCCATAGTTCATTCGCTCCCTGACGACGTTCCGCTCCCGGCCCATGCCGAAAGCCCAATGCTGTGGTTCGTATACGGATATTCCCGGATCATACGACGGACAGTCGATCCTTGCCTGGATCATTCTATGGAGAGGTCAGTCAACTCTTGCCGTTTACACCCGGTGCGACGGTTTCGCCTGGTACGCCAGCAAGATAATCACAATGACTGCAAGCAAGAAATCAAGATCACGCATATCCGTAACCTCCTGCATTCCAGGGCGGAATATAGCGGGAAACGCGCCGGTTTCCAAATCACAACATGTCGATCCGGCCGGCGTGCAGCGCGCGCAACGCTGCACATGTAAAAAACGGTGAGCCGCGAAGCCCACCGTTTCAAAAAAATGACGTGACTGGAGATCTCATCATCGCAGTTCAGCAATGCAGTCCTTCTCCATTGCCAAACACAATTCATATGTTTGTTGGGCCAAGGCCTGAGTATCCGGGGACGGGCCCCGGATACATCTTCAAATCCTGTTAAGGATTAGAAGTTGCGCTGGAAGCGGATCATGCCACCGAATGCATCGTCGTTGCCGCCGTTGGCAATCGATACATCCTTACGATGACCGTCGAACTTGGTGTAGCTGATTTCTGGCGTAACTGTGAAGCCAGGAACGAGCTCGTAAGCAACGTTCAAAGTACCAGCAACGGTGCCTTCGGATTCGTATGCAACCTGTGCATTGACAGTTGCCTTATCTGTAACCTTGGCAGACAGACCACCCCAAACAGCCCAGTCGCCTTCCCAGCGGCCGAACCAGTTCAGGCTGCGTGCATGCGCGTAGTTATCGTCGAAGTTCGACTGATAGCCACCCATGACGAATGCCTTGACAGTGTCGGTGAACTTGACGTCCAAACGAACCTTACCGGCCCATTCTTCGATAACCGAGTCATAACCAGCAACAGCCGAGATACCGCCCCAACCCTGCTCGTACTTCACACCGCCGACTACATGCGGCATGTAATCGTTGATGCGGTAGTCGTGCGAAACGCCGTCGTTGTCGGATTCGGATTCGCCCTGTTCAGCACCGATCATGGCCGAGAAGCCATTGCCAGCTGCGAACGTGTAGCTAACCTGGTTGGATGTGCCGGACTGATAGTTGATCACGTCGTCGTTGATGACGCTACCGGCATAACCGGTGAACGAACCGAACAGTTCGTCAGCAACACCGATGCGGAAACCGCCGAGTTCGATGAACGCGTTAGGAATCAGGCCACCGCTGTTGGAACCGTTCGTGTAGTTGAAACGTGTTTCAATGTACGAACGCAGTGTGCCGAGTTCTGTTTCCGAACGGGCGTCGAAACGAACTGTGGCGCGTGTGCGCTTGTAATAGGTGTCTTCGTTGAGGCCGTCGGAGCCCTTGATGCCGCTGACATGGCCGCCGGTGTATACGCTGTCGCCGCCCTTGGCGTCGTAACGGACATAGCCGCCGATCTTCAGGCAGGTCTCGGTGCCAGGAATGTAGAAGAAGCCCTTGCCGTATGCATCGCAAACGCGAACGTATTCGACAGCTTCAGGTTCGGCGACGACAACTGCGTCAGCAGCGCGCGCGCCAGTTACTGCAACCAGAGCTGCAGCGGAGCCGAGTAGCAGGCTCTTAATGTTCATTGTTGCTCTCCATGAGATTGGTAGTGACAATTCGGTATTCTGCGACTTTGGTCGTAGAGTCAAATGTCAAATTACAAATCTTTAATGCCGGGAGCGATGGGATTTTTATTGTTGCGGATTTGCAACTATAAGTTAACACAGGGTTAATATCAAGTATAATCAGTATGAATACTTTAAAGTATAAGCATATCATGCTATTGTAACAAAATTGTGATAGGGCTTGTAAATATTATCAGGTTTTCGCTTGGTATTTCCGTCAGCTGCGTGGCGTCCGGCGGTCTGGTGGATATGCTGTTTCCCGTGCCTGACCGCCCGGCATGAGTCTAGAGGCGGCCACGTCCGTTCGTGGCAGCGGGTGAGACGTCAATCAGCCCGCCCGACCCTATCCTTAAGTTGATAGCAGTCGCGCCTTGCCCTTGCGGGCAGCTTGGTTGTGGCTGATTCTGAGCGCAATTGATACGCCATTCAACAATGGCTGCAGCCAGCCGCAACGCGCGCATGGGTGAAAGCCACATCCGAAATCCGGATTATCTGTGCGCTGTCAGAAGTTTAATTCTCGCCTTTCGTCGTATACGCCTGACGAGCGCCGGCACATCGACCGTGCAATCCTGAAAATTCATCTCGGCAGCGCGACTCCGCTCCTCCGCCTGAACGATGATTTTTTCCTTGCAGCTCTGTCGTCCCAGAAACTTAATTCTTGTTCGCATGTTCCACACCCCTCATGTCTTATGACTTTTTTTGAGAGACCTAATATATGCAATGATTCCGGGTGGTTTGGAATATATCCGGTGTTCAAATGCCGGGCTGGCCGTACACGAAACAGTGAATAAACCTCGGCGCGGGACTATCGTATCGGTTGGCGCTGCGGACGGAGGAGGGTGGAGACTTGGCGTTTACAAAAGATGAGATAACTGCCCACGCCCTGGTGATCGTCGATGTGCAAAATGCCTTCATTACGGGAGCCGAAGCCGTCCCGGATTGCGTCCAGCTTCAGGGTGCGGTGAAAAGGCTTCTCGAGAATGCGCGCGCGGCCAAGGTGCCTGTTGTCTTCCTGCAGAATGACGGTCCTGCCGGCGCGGTTGACGCGCCGAATACCGATGGCTGGCAATTGTTCTTTCCGCCGGAGGCGCGCGAAACGGTGATCCGCAAGTCCAGAGATAATGGCTTCGATGGCACCGGGCTCGAGAATATGCTCCGGGCGCAGGGCGTCCGGTCGATGGCGATCTGCGGCATGCTGTCGGAAATGTGCCTGGCGGCGACGGCGCGAGCTGCGCTGGAAAAGGGATTTGCGGTGATCCTTTCCCATGATGGCCACGCAACCTACGATGTGCCGGTTGGTCCGGGCAATTCAGAGGCTGTTCCCGCACGGTTGGCGGCGCGGGCGGCAGAATGGTCGCTGGGCGACGATATTATCCTTTTGGCCGCTGCGGGCGATATCCGCTTCCAGACGGCCCGCCGCAGGTAAAATGCTTCCGGGGCTTGCCGTTGGCTAATGGCAGGGCGAATCCCCTTAGCGCAAAAGGCGCAGGAAGAGCGTGCTTGCGGCAACCCCGAAGGTTCCGCCGGCCGCCTTCACCACGGCATCGAGCAGCCGGGCATGCCGGGTTGGGGCAAGCATCTGCGCCAGCTCGAAACCGAAAGCCGCGCCAACCACCAAAACCAGGATGAGCAGCCACCGCCGCGGATAGGCCGCCGCAAAGACGAAGCCAAGCACGGCAAAAGCTGCAAAGCGCTCGACATTGACCGGCAAGCCGCTCTCCGGCCGCAGGCTGATGGGGTCGACCGTGATGAAAAGTATGGCTGCGAACAGCAGCCAGGCGGCGATTTGAATGAGCTTCATGCATACCCCATAGCGCATTCAACGCCTGGTTCCAATCCGTCACAATCTGCAATTTAGGGTAAAGCCGGATGTCGGCGTGCGGGCGGCGCAAACTTCATGTTGCGCGGTACCCGTATCCTTCGGGTGAGGCCCGGCAAGGGGCATCGGGGGGTGATGAGATGCCGAGCCTCCGTTGCCCGAAGGTGACAACGTGCGGGTGATAACACGAGAACCTGAGCAGAAGATTATCCGAACCTGAGGCGAAACTGAGATGCAGTCCGGCCACGGGGACAGCATGTCTGCCGGCGCGCGGATGCGCCCGTGGCGAGGCCCAGTGCAGTGCCAGGCGAAGGCAGGCACTGCACTGGACCCCATGCTTGGGTTGCTCAAGCGACGCTCACTTGCCAAAGGCGTTTGTCACAATCAAGCCGTCATGTTTCCCGCTTCGTCCCATGCCGTTCATTCAGCTGCGGTAATGGACCCGGTACCTGTCTTCGACCGGCTGTCCAACCGTTGCCTTGACCCCCAGGACGAAATGGATCGAGATGATCTTGTCGGCCTCTACACCCGCTTCAGACAGTGCGGCATTCAGTGCCTTGATCGTGGCCGCGACTTCCATCTCCTTGACCGGTATCTGCTCGTTCGTTGTCATCATTCGTTCCTTTACACAACGGGAAATGCCTTGGCCCTTACCGGGCCTGGCTCGTTTGCCCCGGGCGCTGCTCATGCGCGCCCTGTCAGGCATGTCCGATATACCGCGCTGATATACATTGGCATAATATAAGAATTGTCATATTCTAATAGGCATAGACTATGAGTAGTTCATGCTTGCCGTGCGATGGGCCAATCGCGTGAAGGTGACTCAACCATTGGCCTGTATCGAAAGAAGTATGATCGTCATGACGTTGTCCGGCCTGTCGCTTCGCGATCTGGAATATGCCATTGCGGTTGCGGATCTGGGCAGCTTCGGCAAGGCCGCCGAACAGTGCCGGGTTGCGCAGCCTTCGCTTTCCGTACAGGTGAGCAAGCTTGAGACCCGGCTGAAGACGGTGATTTTCGAACGCACGACGCGGCGGGTCATCGTCACGCCGCAGGGCCACGAACTCCTTGACCAGATGCGCCGTGTGGTACTGGAGGCGCGCCGGCTGCTGGATCTGTCCGTCCGCTCCGCGGAGGCCTTCGGCGGCACGTTGCGCTTGTCGGCAATCGCCACGCTTGGCCCCTATTATTTCCCGCGCATTCTCCAGAGCTTGCGCGCGCACTATCCGGCGCTTGCCTTCGTGCTGGGTGAAGGGCGCACCGACGACCTCGTCACGGCTCTGCTGCGCGGTGACCTCGATGCCGTGCTCATGTCGACACCGTCCGGAGAGCCGGGCTTGAGCGAAATCCCGTTGTTTCACGAACCGTTCGTGATGGCCTGTCCCGAGGGACATGCGGCAACGCTGGCTGGCGGTGCCGGATGGAAAGATCTGTCTGCCCATGAGCGATTGCTGCTGGAGGAGGGGCATTGCCTGCGGGATCAGGCCATTGCCGCCTGTGCGGAGATCGACACCACCAACCGGCACGCGACCAGTCTGGAGACCCTGAAATATATGGTGGCTGCAGGCGAGGGATGTACCCTGCTGCCCGTCCTTGCGGTGAGTGACGTTCATGGGCTGCACTACCTGCCGCTGCAGGGCAGCGGATATGCGCGCACCATTGTCCTGGCCTGGCGGCGCAGCGATCCCCGGACAGAGGATTTTGAACAGCTCGGCGCCAATCTGCGCCGGTTTCAACATCCGGCGATCCGCACATTTGCCTGAGCAAGGACAAGCGTCATAGGCAAACTGCCGGCGCCTGGCCACTCGGCCCAGGCAATGTAAAGTTTTATACAGGTTTACACTTCTGTGTCATGTTGCCATTGGGATTGCGGCTTATGACCAGGGGGAATGAGAGGATATGGGGCAGGGGGAGTTCGTTTCGTGAACGCACGTCTTTCGTGGATAGCTTGTGTTTTCTTCAGCCTAAGCTTGATGGTTGTGGGGTCAGTCACAGCGCAGGAGGCGGCTCCGGCTCTGTCAGGTGACCTTGCCGAGCTGTGCGCACCCGATCCGCAGCATCCCCCAAGCCTATGGAAGATCAGCAAGAAATTGGATCAGGGGGCATGGCGGTCGCGTCTGTCCTGTGATTCCGGCGCTGCCCCTTCGTCCGGGCCGGTGTTGCGTCTCTCCGTGCATCCGGGCGATGCCGTTGAAAAAGAGTCCGACGAAAAATCGACGGAACGTGTGGAAATCCAGATGCGAAAGGAGGTCGTCAAGTTCGATGCGCCGACCTGGTACCGTTTTCGGTTCCGTCTTGAACGTCCCTGGCAGGGCATTGGCAACCGGACAGTCATTCATCAGGTAAAACAGAACATCCAGGCGCGTGACGAGAAGCCGCAAGGGGCGTGTCCCGCCGCCAATCCCCTCTTCAAGGTCGAGGCCCGCCCGTCGGCCACGGGGGCGGATTTCCTGGTCAAGGTGCGCGGAACCAGCGACTGCAATCTCGGGGAATCCACAATAATATGCGGTCCATGGCACCTGGACCTGGACCACTGGAATGATGTGAAGGTCATGATCAAGCCCAGTCTGAAGGAGGGGGCAAGCCAGGTGCAGGTCTGGCTCAACGGGCGCGGTTGCGATCCGTATACAGGGCTTCTCGGCTATCCCGATCATGGTGTCCGCGATGATTCCGGCCGCCCGTTTATCGACGTCCAGCCGCGCTTTGGCATTTATCGTGATGCCCTGCCGGACAATGTGCAATCGATCGATTTCACGGGTATTCGGTTTTGGTCCGCAAATCCGGCAGGCGATCCCTCGTGGTCGGAAAATCCGTTGCCGATGCGATGATGCCCGGTCATCAACACCGCTGTTCACATCTTAAGGCATTTCTAACTATCCGGTTCGGAACTATCACGGGATTCTCTAATTCTTGACGACTCTTCGCTACGCATCTCGCCGACAGCGGAGCAGGTGCCTATGCGCGAGGATATTTCAGGATTCAGTGTACCGAGATGGCGGCTGACACGCTGGCTGGCCGATGCTGGATCCAATGTGCCTGGCTATATTCGATCGGAATTGATTGCGAGCCTGTTCGGAACACTACCGATTTTTGCCGGCGGCGTTATCAATACAATTCTGGTATCGGCATTCATCGCATACCGGATACCTCGACCGGAATTCATCTTCTGGCTGGGATGTGAATTGTTGATTTGCGGCATGAGGCTCGTGGTGCTGCTCATCAGCCACAGGAATGCCAAAGCGGGTAAAGCCACGCCTACCGACATTTACATTCTGCTGGCTCTAGCCTGGTCAGGCGCCGTCGGTTACGGCTGTTTCATCAGCATGATGAGCGGGGATTGGGTGGTGGCAACGCTCGCCTGCCTATCCGCCGGCGCCATGGTGGGGGGCATCTGCTTTCGCAATTTTGGCGCGCCGCGTCTTGCCTCGGTCATGATCATCTTGAGCCTTGGACCTGCTTGCCTCGGCGGTGCGATGTCCGGCGAGCCGATCTTATACGTCACGCTTTTGCAAATTCCGCTTTATCTCATCAGCATGGCCATGGCCTCGCACAAGCTCAACGCGATGCTGATTGCGACAAAGCTGGCTGAACGCGAAAATGAGCGCCGGGCAAATGAAGATGCGCTGACGGGCCTGCTGAACCGCACGGGCCTGCTGGCACACATCAATGATCGTTTGTCGGCGCTGCAGCAGGATCAGACAGGCTTTGCCGTGCTTTACCTCGATCTGGATGGCTTCAAACTCGTCAACGATCAATATGGCCACGCAAGCGGCGATGAGGTGCTGTTTGAAGTGTCGAGGCGGATTTTAGCCAATCTCGGGCCCGAAGACGCAGCGGCCCGTATTGGCGGTGATGAGTTTGTTGTTGTGAAAGCGGGCGGCGACGATCAGGACCTTACGGCGTTTGCGGCGTCAATCTCTGAAAACATAGGCGAGCGCATCCGCTTGAACGTCGGCAGCAGCGTGGAAGTGGGGTCCAGCATGGGAATTGCCCTTGCTCCGCGGCACGGAAGTGCAGCCGGCGTTTTATTGGATAAGGCCGACAAAGCTTTGTATCAGGCAAAAGCTGCGGGAAAGAACAGGCACGCGATCGCGCTTTAGGTCCAGCTGAATATGGCATATCCCCTGTCCATTTTGAGACGGGCGAGGACCTTAGCGCGCCCTGTCTTTCCGTGGTCGTCCCTCAGGCCTCGGGTTCGTGGCAAACCATTTCGATGTTGTGCCCGTCCGGATCAATGACGAAGGCCGCATAGTAGTTCGCATGGTAGCGCGGGCGCAGACCCGGCGCGCCATTGTCTTTGCCGCCCGCGGCCAGAGCCGCCCGATGGAAAGCTTCGACCTGCTGGCGATTCCCGGCCGTGAACGCCAGGTGAAGATGCGCCGGCTTCTCCTCGGTCTGGTAGAGGCACAGGGAGGCCTTGCCCTTTGGGCTGAGCTCGACACCCTGCGCCGGTGTCGTCCCCTCTGCGACGACAGCGATACCGAGCGGTTCGAGTGCCTTGAGGTAGAACGCCTTGCTGGCTGCATAGTCGCTTACGCCGAATTTCACATGGTCAAACATGGTTTCTCCTGAAGTGTGTGGCCCTGGGCGCGTCCGCCGAACCCGGACCGAAACAGGGCGTTGTGTGCATCCTGATCCGGATCATAGCAGCAGTCCTCGACCAGACGCACATCGTAGTCCGCGTCGCTGGCCCAGGCGACGCTTGAAAGAACGACGCCGGTCGTGCTTATCCCGGCCATGACAAGGGTGCTTACACCGCGCGTCCGAAGATCGGCATCGAGCGATGTGCCGTGAAAAACGCTGGCTCGCGGACATGCATAGAAAAGGTCACCCGTTTGGATCGCAAGCCCCGCAACGGGGCGGCCGGTGCGAAAATGTCCGGACGATATATAGGGCGAGATCTGGCGGTTGCTTGCCGGCGGTGCGTGTTCATACGCTTCGCCCAGTGAAAAGTTGGGGAACAGCACCGGCCGGCCGGTGGCGCGCCAGCGCCTGATCAGAGTGTTGCACCGATCCAGCAAGGGCGACGGCTGCTCCCCGAACAGGATTGCAAACACGTCGGCTTGATAGTGCATAATGACGAGGGCCGCTCTCTCGATATAGCGGCCCTGGAAATCGATCAACATGACAGTCCTCCAAAATGAAATCCGAATTCCGCATTCGAATCATCCCGTTTCGCCCGGCGAGTATGAGGTAAGGGTGGGGAACGTAAAGAAATCCGTGGGACGATCCGTGCCGAAAACGCCCACGCCGTGCATTTGTGTGCAGTTTGTTCTTTTTCTTCCAAATCGGCTATTGCCAAAAAAACCCCAGTATTCTAGGGGTTCGGCACCGGCGGAGCGTAGCGCAGCCCGGTAGCGCACTTGACTGGGGGTCAAGGGGTCGTCGGTTCGAATCCGGCCGCTCCGACCATTTATCCCGCCAGATCATTCATTGGCTGGATAGATCGGTTATCAAAAAGCCAGACCTTGGGTCTGGCTTTTTTGCTTGGTAAAGTGCGTCAAAGCTTGTCCGGCGTGGCACCCGTCCGCGATTCCAGCCGGTAGCGATTGCCGGGATAGACCAGATGGACCAGCGAGACCACGGTATCGCCCGACCAGGTGCGGCGGCGGATGGCAAGGCATGGCTCGTTGCGTGCAATGCCGAGCAGCTTGCGGTCGCGTGCCGACGGCATGGCAGCCTCGACGATATGTTCCGATCCGCTGAGGGGGGCAATCGCGCTGAGATAGGCGTTGGGCGTGCGCGCCGTAAAATCCTGGGCCAGATAATCGGGAGCCGCGCGCGGATTGACGAAACGATCCTCGATCTGCACGGCGATGCCGTTTTCCCGGTGCACGATCACCGAGTGAAAGACGGGTGCGCCGGATGGCAGTTCAAGCGCATCAGCGACGGCACAGGCGGCGCTTTCCTGATTGAGGCGAACCACCGATGCACTATGGACATGGCCGCGCTCGATGATTTCATCGGCGATGTTGCGCACTTCGAACAGCGTTGAATGGCCCTTGCGCGCCGCGACAAACGAGCCGACGCCGCGGATGCGCACCAGCTCACCCTCATTGGCAAGCTCGCGCAGGGCGCGGTTGGCGGTCATCTTGCTGACGCCCAATCCGGCCACCAGCTCGTTCTCCGAGGGGACGCGATGCTCGGGCGGCCATTCGCCGCTGTGAATGCGGCCGAGGATCATCCGTTTCACATGGGCATAAAGCGGCGCACCATAACGTGTGGCGGGTTGCTTCTTGAGCATGGCATCGGTCATCGCAGGCCCTTCATTGCTCATTCCTTGTGCAGGATCAGAATTTGCCTCGCTGTGCGACTTTCCCTCTTGCGCGGCACAGGGGATGTCATAAGGTACCATATACAACTTGCCAAAAGACAAAAGCTCAAAAGCCACCGCAGTGTGGCACGGGAACACGGGTTCAACACTTGCCAACCTCAAGAGGAGAAGGCTGATGAAACTACACAAGCTCCTGCTGTCGGGTGCGATGGCGCTTTCCGCGCTGTCCATGTCTGCGGCCCATGCGAAGGACTGGAAGACAGTCACGATCACGCTGGAGGGCGCCTATGCACCCTGGAATGTCACCAATCCGGACGGGACGCTGGGCGGCTTCGAGCCGGAACTGGCCGCACATATGTGTGCCGAGATGAAGATCGAGTGCAAACTGGTGGCTTCCGATTGGGATGGCATGATTCCGGCGCTCAACGCCGGCAAGTTCGATGTCATCATGGATGCGCTGTCGATCACCGACGAGCGCAAGCAGGTCATCGATTTCACGATCCCCTATGCCAATACCCATGCGGGTTTCGCCACCCAGAAGGACAGCCCGCTAGCCAATGCGGCCGGAACCGGTTCGGTTCTCAAGCTCACGCCGGGGCAGACCGGCGTTGCCGAAATTGAGGCGATGAAGACAGCCTTCAAGGGCAAGACCATCGGCATCCAGGCGGCGACCGTCTATGCCAAGTTCATCTATGACAATTTCGGCAGCATCGCCACCGTGCGCGAATACAAGACCGGCGCGGAGCGCGATCTCGATCTGGAGTCCGGCCGTATTGATCTTGCCTTCGACGATGCCGTGTATTTCGGCACGACATTCGAAAAGGCCAACGGCGCGCTGGTTTTCACCGGCCCCGAATTCGGCGGTACGATCTTCGGCATCGGCGAGGGACTGGGCATCCGCAAGGCCGACACGGATCTGAAGGCCATGTTCGACAAGGCCATCACCGCCGCCCTGGCGGATGGTACGGTCAAGACCCTGTCGATGAAGTGGTTCAAGACCGACGTCAGCCCGTGACTATCGCCGCGAGGCGGTAACGCCCTCTGGATGAATGGGGCATTGTCAGAAAGGCGCGGCATTTGCAGCATCTGACAATGCCCGCCTATACTCTGAAAAACCGGATCAACCGGGCGGAGCGGGAACACGGCGCATGTGGATAATCGAGGTGCTCGGATTTGGACAGCAGGGCTGGGGCGGGCTGCTTATCGCCGGTGCGCTGATGACCCTGTGCGTAACCATCGTCGCCCTGCTGCTCGGCGCTGTTCTCGGCACCATGGTTGCCTGGGCGAAACTGTCGGGAAACAGGGTTCTGAGCGCGCTCGGAAACACCTATACGACCGTGTTTCGCGGTGTTCCTGAACTTCTGATCATCTATCTCATCTATTTCGGCGGATCGGGCGCCGTCACCGCCATCGGGCGCTATCTCGGCTATGAAGGCTTTCTTGGCCTGCCGTCCTTTGCCGCGGGCGCGCTGGCGGTCGGCATCATCTCCGGCGCCTATCAGGCGGAGGTTTATCGCGGCGCTTTTCTGGCCATTCCCAAGGGAGAACTGGAGGCTGCAGAGGCCATCGGCATGCATCGCGGCCTGCGCTTTCGCCGCATCATCGCGCCGCAGGTGCTGCGTTTTGCCATTCCCGGTATCGGCAATGTCTGGCAGCTGAGCCTGAAGGACTCGGCGCTGGTTTCGGTGACCGGGCTGGCGGATCTGATGCGCACGAGCCAGGTCGCCGCCGGATCGACCCGGCAATATTTCCTGTTCTTCATTGCCGGCGGCTGTCTCTATCTCGTTCTGACCAGCCTGTCGGACCGGCTGTTCAACCGGGCGGAGCGGCGTGCCAACCGCTCCATGCCGTCGTCCCTCGGTCACGCCTGAGGAGCGGTCATGGATTTTGTCTTCATTTTCCAGACCATGAAAACCCTGCTGGCAGCGGTGCCGATGACGCTGGCGCTGTTTTTCCTCTCGATCTTCTTCGGCGGTTTGCTGGCCTTGCTGATCGTGTGGATGCGTGTCGCCAAAAACCCGATCCTCCGCAATTTTGCCAAGGGTTACATTTTCGTGTTCCGCGGCTCGCCGCTGCTGATCCAGATGTTTCTGGTGTTTTACGGCCTCGGTCAGTTCGGCTTCATCCGCTACAGCTTTCTCTGGCCGTTCCTGCGCGAACCCTTTGTCTGCGCCGTGCTTTCGCTGGCGCTGTGCACGGCCGGTTATACCGCCGAGATATTTCGCGGCGGTCTGCGGGCCGTTTCCGTCAAGGAGATCGAGGCCGCGCGCTCCATCGGCATGTCGGGTTTTCTGCTCGTCCGGCGGATCATCGGACCGATCGCCTTCCGCCATGCGCTTCCCGCCTATTCCACTGAAATCGTCATGATGGTCAAATCGACCGCGCTTGCCAGCCTCGTGACGGTATGGGAGGTCACGGGCGTGGCACAGCGTCTCATTTCGCAGACCTACCGCACCATGGAAGTGTTTTTGTGCGCGGCGGCGATCTATCTCATCCTCAATTTCCTGATCCTGCAGGCCATGGCGCTGCTGGAACACCGGCTTTCCCAGCATCGGCGCGCTGTTCCGCGTTTGCCGTAAGGAACCTTGTATTATGGTGCATGAACATTCCGCCGATCCCGCCGCAGCAACCGTCAACCGGCTTTCCGTGCGCAATATCCGCAAGAAATTCGGTTCACTGGAAGTCCTGCGCGGGATTTCGCTCGAAGCCCATGACGGCGACGTCATTTCCATTCTGGGGTCGAGCGGTTCGGGCAAATCGACGTTCCTGCGCTGCATCAATCTTCTCGAAATTGCCGATGAAGGCGAGATCTGGGTGGATGGCGAACATATCAACATGGTCAGGAAGCACGGCAGGAATGTCCCTGCGAGTTCGAAGCAGGTGGACCATATCCGCGCGGAACTGGGGATGGTGTTCCAGTCGTTCAATCTGTGGTCGCATATGACCATCCTGCAAAACCTGATCGAAGGCCCCGTTCACGTGCTCAAACGCCCCCGGGCGGAATGTATCGCAGAGGCGGAAGCGCTTCTGGAAAAGGTGGGGATCGCGGAAAAGCGCCATGCCTATCCGGCCCATCTGTCCGGCGGTCAGCAGCAGCGGGCAGCCATTGCCCGCTCCCTGGCGATGAAACCGAAGGTCATGCTGTTTGACGAGCCCACATCGGCGCTCGATCCCGAACTGGTCGGTGAAGTGCTGCGGGTGATGCGCTCGCTGGCGGAGGAGGGGATGACGATGCTCGTCGTGACCCATGAAATGAATTTTGCGCGGGATGTTTCCAACCGCGTCGTGTTCATGCGCGAAGGGCTGATCGATTGCGACGGTTCGCCGGCGGAGATGTTCAGCGGCGCAACGTCGCCCGCATTTCGCCAGTTTATCGGTAATTTCCGGGGGTAGGGCGGATTCTGCCCTTGGCGGTTTTCCGCCGGACGAGTACAGCATTCACGGCAAATCGGGCTATCGCTTGGGCATCCCGGTTGCCGATAATGAATGCGGCACGGACAAAACGCTCCAGAATTTTCCGTTCCGGATCGTTGTCATCCTCGATTTTCAACGTCCTTGCCGCCCCGTCCAGCGCCTGCTGCATGAGTTCGCCGTCGGCCGTTGAATAATTCGGATTATCGGTATCTAAAAACGTCAATGACCATTTCCACCCATTATTTTTATGTGTTGGATGCAACCGGTAGTTTATAAATTCTACTTGTATTAGAAGCTTGATTTAATCGCCTGATGCTGCGTAGAAATTGCGTCTTTCTCAAGGTAACGCACGGAGGTGACATTGGAAATCTATTATAAGTGATTATCCGGCTGTTGTTCCGAAGTGCCTATTTACGCTAAATATGTAACTGGAATTCATAGGAAAAATGCGCTCGGGTAAAGCCTGTCGCGACGGCTTCACACCCTTGCTTCAGAAGCGGCGGGCGCCGGGGAATATCGGGCTTCCAGCGCGACGCAGCCCCAGATGATACCCACAAGAATGTAGAAATGGCGCCAGTGATCGGTATCGATGACATTGCCGATGGCCACATGCGAGAGATAGGTGAGATAGGCACATAGCAGGAAGGGCTGCCAGGGCCTGTCGCGAAACAGGATGCGCAGGCCAAGACCCAGCGTCAGCATGGTCAGGGTCAGGTAGCTGACGAAGCCGATCCAGCCATAATCAAGCGCCGCCTTCAGCCAGATATTGTGGGTATCCTCGCCATAGATGGGCCCGAACTCCAGCGGTCCGATCCCGAGGGGATGATCGACCGACATCAGCAGGCCATACCAGTGGCGGGCGAAGCGTCCGAACTGGGCATTGTCGTAATCCTGCACCAGTTGGGCGCGCGCAAAGAACAGTTCCGACACACTGGGAATCTGCAGCGCGATGACGATGGCGACGAGAAGAATCGCGACCGCCAGGCCGGCAAGCAGGATGATTCTGATGCGGAAGAGGCGGCTCGGGCTGCGGATGAACAGCGCCAGGGCAAGGCCCGCAATCACCAGCACGGCCATGCCCCATGCGGCACGGGAAAACGACAGGAAAACGCCGAGGGTGAGGATGAGCGTGGGCACGAGGCGCAGCGGCAGGGTCCGCAGATCGCCCACCAGTATGCCATGCACCAGCCAGGCAATCGGCAGGATCAGGAAGGGGCCGAAGACGTTGGGATCCTTGAAGGCGCCCATGGCGCGGCCATAGCGCGTAAAAACCTCCGCCCCCGGGAAGGCGTCGAAATAGCCGAGAATCCCCAGCATCGTCGTGCAGACCGCCGCGATCACATAGCCGTTGAAGATCGCCCGCAGAATGCGGTGGTTGCCTTCTATGATCGCAGCGAAGAATACGGACGTGAGCGCCAGAAACAGCGACACGGCCATATACATCGGTGCGGTCTTCAGATCGGCCATCTGCGCCACCGACAGCCAGCCGCCGAGATTGAACAGCACAAGCGTTGCGAGAAGAACCACCACGCTGCGCGAGAAGCGCAGGCCGAAGAGTGCCCAGCCCACGATCAGGGTAGCCATGTACAACTCGTAGGGCGCGGGTTCGTTGATGACGAACCCGCTGAGGAACACGCCGAACCCGACAGCCGTCATCGAAAACATCCGGATCAGCGCACGGTTGCCGGCGGCCCTGCCGACATGGGCTGAATCAGTGGGATCGGCGGCGGCGCTCAATAGGCGTTGTCCGTGTTGAGCAGGCGGACCGGTGTCAGGAACAGGATTTTCAGATCGAACCACAATGACCAGTTTTCAATGTAGTAGAGATCGAACTCCGTCCGCATCTTGATCTTGTCTTCCGTATCGATTTCACCGCGCCAGCCATTGATCTGAGCCCACCCCGTCACACCCGGCTTGACCCGGTGGCGGGCGAAATAGCCGTCCACGACCTCATTGTAGAGCAGATTGTGGGTATGGGCCGATATGGCGTGCGGCCGGGGCCCGACCAGCGAAAGCGTTCCCATCAGGGAATTGAAAAACTGCGGCAATTCGTCGACGGATGTCTTGCGGATGATGCGTCCGACCTTCGTGACGCGCGGGTCGTTCTTCACCACCGCATTGCGCGCCGTCGGATCGCACATTTCCGTATACATGGAACGGAACTTCCAGACCTCGATGATTTCATTGTTGAAGCCGTGCCGCCGCTGCTTGAAAATGACCGAGCCCTTGCTCTCCAGCCGGATGGCGAGGGCGGTCGCCAGCATGATCGGGCTGAAGACAATGATGCCGAACAGGCTGAAGACGATATCGAATGCCCGTTTCGCCACGGAATCCCAGTCATTGATGGGCTTGTCGAACAGATCGATCATGGCGATCGAGCCGATATAGGAATAGGCGCGCGGGCGGAACTGCAAATGATTGTTGTGGGCCGACAACCGGATATCCACCGGCAGGACCCAGAGCTTCTTGAGAAGCGCCAGAACGCGCTCTTCCGCCGTGATCGGCAGCGAGACAATGAGCATGTCGATATGCGCGATGCGCGCAAACTCGATCAACTCGGAAATATTGCCCAGCTTGGGATAACCCGCGACGACGGGCGGGGAACGCTTGGCATCCCGGTCATCGAAGACGCCGCAGATGCGGATATCGTTGTAGGGCTGCTGCTCGATCGAGCGGATCAGGTCCTCGGCCGGCTTGCCGCCACCGACAATCACGGCGCGGCGTTCCATCTTGCCGTTGCGGGCCCAGCGGCGGATAAGCCGCGACATGATCACGCGAAAGGCAATGAACAGGATCAGCCCGGAGACATACCAGGTACCCAGCCAGACCCGCGAATAGGCCTCGGAAATCTTGAGGAAAAAGGCGGCCAGCGCCATCAGCGCAAAGGTGCCGGACCACGCCATCAGCAGGCGGCCGAATCGGGTGAACGGATTGCGCATCACCGCAAGCTGGTAACTGTCCGTGAGTTCCAGGACGAGCACGCCGACAATGGCGGTCACAAGAACGGCGGAGAAATAACTGAAGATTGCCCCCCGCTGCGGGCCGACATACATCAGAAAGACCGTCATGCCGGTCAACAGGATAATCAGGAATTCCACGATGCGCATGATGCCGCTGATCATGACGGGTGAATTGCTGTTGCGCGCATATTGCGAGGCAATCTGGTAGGCGACAGGGCTGAGTTTGACCTTTTCCGCCGGTTTGGACGACCCGGCATCGGCCGCAAGATCGCGCACGGCATCCCGCGAGAACCTGTTTTCCCCTTTTCTGTCTTTCATACTGCACCTTGAAGAGTTCGATTGATCCGTCATATCACGGATGAGCTAAGGAATGCTTGCCTGAAAAATGCATGCGGACGGGGTTCGGCCTATTCATTCAGCGCGGCAAAATATTCCGTCTCGAGCTGCGCCGCCATGCTGTCGGCGCTGAAGCGTTGCCTGATCTGATCGGGACCGGGAAGGGCAGCCAGATAGGCGGCGGGATCGCCGAGAACGGCGACCATCTTGCGGGCAAGCTCCTGCGCATCCGGTTGCACCAGGGCGACGGAATTCTCACCCACTATCTCAGGAATGCCGCCGACACGGCTGACGATGACGGGCCGGCCGGCGGCCAGCGCTTCCAGGACAATGTAGGGCAGGGCTTCGGCGCGGGAGGGAATGACCACAATCCGGGCAAGACGAAACGCTGTGCGCGCCTGCATGGGCGGCAGGAACCTGATCTGCGCGTGCATGCCCGTCGCTTCAGCCTGCCGGACAAGCGGATCGCGCTCGCCGCCATCGCCAACCATGATGGCGGTCGGCGCCTGTCCGCCCATGGTGCTCACGCCTGCCAGGGCGTCGATAAAAATATCAGGCCCTTTCAGGCTGCGCAGTTCGCCGATGAACAGGAAATCCGCGGCATCCTTGTCCGGCCGGACGGGTTCAAAATCAGCATCCGCCAGACCGTTATAGATCAGCGCGGATTTGCAGCGCGGCGCGCCGACCTTGGTGATGTATGTGTCACGCTCGAAAGCGGAGACAAAGATGATCCGGTCGGTCATCCCTTCCATGAAGCGCTCGATGCGAAAAATCACGCGGCCGGCCGTGGTGGCCGGGCTGTAGTGCAGGCTGCCGCCATGCGGAGAGTAAAACCGCGCAACGCGCTTTCCCGAAAGCCGCAGCAGCGAGCCGAACAGTCTGGCATAGGTGCCGCCCTTGGCGCCGTGTCCATGCAGGATATCCGGCTGCATTGCCTTGAGCGTCTTGCGGGTGCGCACGGCCGCCATCACATCGCCGGGGCCGATCTGCCGCTGCATGGCAATGCGTTTCATCCCCAATGCCAGCTTGTCCCGCATCTGTGCCAGCAGAGCCTCTTCGAAATCCCCGCCGGTCGAGGCGTCGCAGACAACGCCGACCTGATGTCCTGCCTTTATCTGCGCATCAATGAGATCGCGCACGTGCCGGAATATTCCCCCGACAGGTGCGCGAAAGCAGTGAACAATACGAAGGGATCGGCTGTCGCTCATCTCCCGCGATCAGAAGAAGCGCTCGCGCACATAGACGGTATCGCCGGGCAGGACGGGATCGGAAATCGTCACGCGGCCGGTGAGGATTTCACCGTTGAGCTGGCGGGTGATGTCGACATCCCCCTGATTGGCCCGGGCGCTGAAACCGCCGGCAGCGGCAATCGCCTTCTGGGCGGTCATTCCCGGCACGTAGGAATACTGACCGGCGGCGCCGACTTCGCCCATGACGAAGATCGGCCGGTAGCGGTCGACTTCCACGGCGACATCAGGATCACGCAAATAGCCCTTGCGCAGCTTGGCGGCCACGGCGGCTTCGATCTGCTGGATTGTCTTGCCGCGGGCAGGCACGCTGCCGATGAGCGGCACCGAGATATAACCGGCCTGATCAACGCTGTAGGTATTGGTCAAGCCTTCCTGTTCGAACACGGTCAGGCGCACCCGGTCACCCGCATCGAGCAGGTAGGGTTTGTTGATGGCGTCGTGAAATGCCGCAGGGGCAGGGCGATAACTGGCGCAGCCGCCGAGTGTCATCGACACAACGCTGATCGCGACCAGAAAGATTTGCTTGCTGAACACCGTAAATACCCTTGCAACAATGGCGACGAATTCGCTCGACTCTGAGCGGGATTATCAGTTCATTAGGGTTAATGGCTGGTAAACTGCGCGTGCACTTTTGTTGCGCTGTCTGCTTTATAGTCCGGATATTTTAACCCGCTGGTTACCATGGGTCTTTACCATTGCGGCATTCAAAGTGGAGTGGGGAATGCCTCGGGCTGGCTCTGTCGATAGTGACGTGGATATTGACGTTGGTGCGCTGTTTGCCAGTTTATGGCGCAACAGGGTGCGCGTTTTGCTGGGCGCCATTCTGCTGACGCTGGCGGCGTTCCTGGTTCTTTCGCTTATTTCGCCCAAATACCGCGCGGAAACACGCATTCTCATCGAGACGCGCGAATCCGTGTTTACCCGCCCCAGCGGCGAGCAGGGTGACGACCGGCCGATTCTCGATCAGGAGGGAATCAAGAGCCAGGTGGAACTCATCGGTTCGTCCGACCTGTTGAAGCGGGTGATCGCAAAACTCGACCTGGGCAACAATGCTGAACTCGCTGCTGGTGCCGATCCGTCAGCGCTGACGCGTATCCTGGCCAAGCTTGGCCTGGCGGCCGATCCCGATGCCACGGCGCGCGATGATTATATCCTGCAGGCCGTGCGCGATCGCCTCGTGGTCTACAGCGTTCAGAATTCGCGCGTCATCGTCATCCAGTTTTCCTCGAAGGACCCGACGCTGTCCGCCGCGGTGCCAAATGCCATCGCGGATGAATATGTGGCAACGCAACAGGCGTCGAAATCCCAGTCGAATGCCGATGCCACCGGCTGGCTCGAACCTGAAATTGCCGATCTGAGCAAGCGGGTGAAGGATGCCGAAGCCAAGGTTGCCGCCTATCGCAGCTCGTCTGACCTGCTGATCGGCCAGAACAATGCGGTTTTGGCCACGCAGCAGCTGTCCGAACTGTCATCGGAACTGTCGCGCGTGCGCGCCAGCAAGGCGGCCAGTGAAGCCAAAGCGACGGGTATTCGCACAGCGCTCGCCAAGGGTGCCCCGGTGGAAACCCTGCCTGATGTGATGGCGTCGCCGCTGATCCAGCGGCTGCGCGAACGTCAGGTTCAGCTCAACAACGACATTGCCGATCTGTCCGCGTCCCTGCTCAGCGGCCACCCGCGCATCAAGGCATTGCGGTCACAGCTGGCCGATCTCGATCAGCAGATCAGGCTGGAGGCCCGCAAGGTGCTTGCCAGCCTTGAAAACGAGGCGGAAACGTCCCGTCTGCGTGAATCCGAACTGACGCGCACCCTCAACGGTTTGAAGGCGCAATCATCCAAGGCAGGCGAAGAAGAAGTGGAATTGCGCGCACTGGAGCGCGAGGCGACGGCGCAACGCCAGCTGCTCGAATCATACCTGACGCGCTACCGCGAGGCTTCCTCACGCACGGATCGCGGCTATCTGCCTGCCGATGTCCGGATTTTCTCCCGTGCGGACAAGCCGGTCGAGCCGTATTTCCCCAAGGTTTTCCCGATGACCGCTGCGGCCTTTGTCGCCTCGCTGCTGGTCCTGAGCATCGGCACGCTGCTCAGCGCCTTGTTCAGCGGCCGGGCCCTGCGTCCTGCGCACACGGCCGTTGCAGATGTTGGTGTGGTGGAACCCAAGGTGGTCGCTCCCCCGACAATCGTGGCAGCGGCTGTGCCTCCGGTTGAAAACAGCAAGCCCCTGCATGCGGAGCCGTCGCCGGTTGCCACACCGGTATTCACGGCGCCATCCGTTGCAGCCCCGGTTCTGGCTGCCGCGCCATCCGCAGAAAGTCCCGATCACCATGCGGATCATTCGGGTGTTGCCGGCGTTGCCGACCGCCTGATGGCAAGCGGCGCCGCCCGCGCGGTTATCGTGTCGCCGGAAGGGGACGAGGCCTCCGCGCTGACCATATTGCTGGTGCGGGAGCTTGCCGATCGCGGCGTGCGGGTCGTTCTGATCGATATGACCGGATCGGGTGAAATCGGCCGTTCCATGCTGGATGGCCAGAATCTCGCGGGGATGACCGACCTTTTGGCCAATGAGCGGTCATTCAGCGAAGTCATCCACGCCGATCATTATTCGCAGGCGGAACTCATTCCCCTCGGCATCCATGACCCCGTCAAGGCCATGCAGTCCATCGGGCGCCTGCCGATGATTCTCAATGCCTTGCAGTCCGCCTATGATCTGGTGGTCATCGACAGCGGACCGGCCACGGCGGCCGAGCTGAAGCACATTGTCGACGATGGTTCCGAACTCGTGCTGAGCCTGGTCGATCCTGAAGACCGTGGCGTCAAGGCGATATCCATGGCGCTGTTTGACGGCGAGTTCATCAAGCCCGAGCTTCTCACCCCGTTCAAGGATGGCTCGCTTGAGCTGGACGACGGGTTGATCGTCCGCGCCGCTGCCACGAGCCATCGCCACTGAGACTGTTCAGGCGCGGCCAAAGAGCCGGGACCGCAGTTTTTTCACCGCGGTCCACAGGTGGTCATTTCTCTTGACGGCACGCACGAGATTGCCGCGGGCGGCGCGGTAGGCGGCACAGGCGCGGCCCTTGGCCGTCAGGCTGTGCTGCGTGTCATGGAGCAGCGTTTCGACATCGCACCAGTTCCGCTTGTACGGCTCGTCGCCGACCCCGAAACTATAGGAGGCAAGGTCGGCGTTGCAACTGTCCTGAATGTCTTCGAAAAACAGGAACTCACCCGGACTGGCATTGCTCATGTCATCGTCGGCAATGCCGATGAAGTCGATGAAGGTCTGCGTTCCCGCCCGGGATTTGCCGAGGACCGCCCGATAACGCCCGGCGACCTCGACGGCTTTGAGCTGGAACAAGGGCTGTTCCTTCGCCGCGTGCCGGGCAAACAGCTGCTGGAAGAAACGCTGAATTTCCTCGGGTTCAAAGGTATTCCTGATCCCGGATCTGGCGAACTTTTCCGCCTTGTTTGCAAGGTAGCTCTCAAGCATGGCATCGGCCTCGCTTGGCACTGTTGCCGTGACAATGCGATACCCGCCGGCCTCCGCAAACTTGCCGATGCTGTTGCGGTGTTTTTTCTTCTTGCGCTTGGCGTTGTGGCGCTCGAGAACCGTCTGAAAATTGCGGTCCAGCGTGATCGCCAGACTGATATTGGCATTTTCCCGGTTCGGCAGTTGCAGCAGCGGGTTGGCGCAACCGTCGAGCAGCGGAAGCTGCCGTTCCAGCGTGACGAGGTCGATGTCCGGCCGCGACTGGTGCAGGGCCTCGAAGAGCCGGTTCAGGTCGCCGGGGCTGACGGCATGCGCGGGGGACACAACGGGGAAATTGCAGTTGGCATGCGGCCCGCCGGGGTAGGCGGCGACCCTGAAGGGGCCGGACCGGCTGATCGCCAGCGGCAGAACGAAGACCGGTATTTCTCCGGCGCAGAGGCAGGCGATCAGGCAATCCGCATTGACATTCGACTGCCACAGGGAAACCCAATCTTCGGACTGTGCCGGGCCGCAGACATGGTTCTGCGGCAGGGATCGCCAGATTGTTGCGATTTCACCGGGTGCCGCAATGATTCTTGGATCGAGATGGGGTAAAGGCATGGCGGGTTCCAGTGAAAGCGGTGTTGCGTCAAATACCATGCCGTTGATCAACGATATATAAACACTTAATCTGCATGAAATGACGGTCACGATCCCGTTTCAACATGCCTATTAGCGCGAATTGGTGAAGGAATGGTCCACGCGGCCGACTTGATACGAAAGGCCGTGATGCGACTGGCGTGGCACACCGGTTTTGCGTCGACGGCGCGCGAGCATTTTGGCGGGCTGGGCTCGATCATCATGCTGCATCGCGTCCGTCCGGACTGCGTCAGCCCGCTTGGCGTGACGCGCTCCCTGTCCATCGCGCCAGCGTTCCTTGAACAGATCATCGTTTCGCTCAAATCCGAGGGAACCGAGTTCATTTCCATGGACGAGGTGGTCGAACGGGTGAAGAGCGGCAAACGTTCCGACCGGCGTTTCGTCGCGGTGACGCTTGACGATGGCTATGACGATAATTTCCACCACGCCTATCCCGTCTTCCAGAAACATTCGGTGCCGTTCGTCGTGTATGTCGCACCGGGTTTCATCGAAGGGGCGGCGGTGCTGTGGTGGGAAGTGGTCGAAAGTCTTGTCGCCAAGGCGGATTTCATCCGAATCCCCGACGGGCCGGAATGGCGATGCGGGACGCTTTCCCAGAAAAGATCGGCTTTTCATGCCATTATGCGGTATTTCTCATATACGCTGACCGAACTGGAACAGATGCCTGTCCTGCGCGAGATGTGCGCGGCGGAGGATATGGTGTGCAGCGTCGCGCCGGACCGCGATGTCATGAGCTGGAACGAAATCCGCCAGATGGACCGCGATCCGCTGTGCACCATCGGCGGCCACACGGTGCACCACTACAATCTGAAAAAGCTGACGGCGGGCATGGTCGCGCAGGAAATGCATCTGTCGGCAGGCATGATCGAGGACCAGCTCGGGCGGCGGCCGCAGCATTTTGCCTATCCCTACGGCTCAGCCAAGGCGGCCGGTAAGCGGGAGGCGGAAATTGCCGCGGCAGAGGGTTTCCTGTCTGGTGTTACGACCCGGCATGGAACCATCCATACCGAGCACAGCAACAATCTGCATGCCTTGCCGCGCATCTCCATCAATGGCCGCTTCCAGAAGCTGGTTTACGCCCAGACGATGATGAGCGGGGTGACGACGCCGATTGCCAATGCGGGGCGGCGCGTCATTCAGGCCTGAGTTAGGCTTTCTTCTTTGGTGCTTTTTCCATCCAGCTGATGATGAACATGGCGGGAATGACCCAAAGCAGGCCGGTGCCAAGAAAATAGATCAGGTGGATCCACGGGCTGGCATTGGCAAGCAGCGCCACGGCGAAGATCGTGGCGACGATAGCGTAGACGCAAACCAGGGTAACCAGCAGGATGGTTCCGATGAGTTTCTTGAGCCTTACGGGCATGAATCCATTCCAGTTCTGGTCTTTTTCATCTGCAACACGTGCGCAAGGGTCTCATCTAACCGGTTAAGCCGCAGCCGAAAAGCAAAAAAGCCCCCCTTGCGGTAAAAACGCGACGGCTTGTCGCGTAAACCCGGCTTGTCATCCCGGCGCATATGCTGCACCTATCCGGCCAGTTACAGGAGTGTTTTGAATGGCCGCCCACACCCTATCCGAAGGCGCTGTGTCCTCCGCCGGAGATCGCGAAGCGCGCAACCGCAGACTGATCCGCGTGTGGCTCTATCTCGTGCTGCTTGTGCTCGCCACGATCGTTCTGGTCGGCGGTGCGACGCGCATGACCGGTTCGGGCCTTTCAATCACCGAATGGAAGCCGATCCACGGCATCATTCCTCCCTTGAACCACGCGCAATGGCTGGAAGAGTTCGAGAAATACAAGCTCATTCCGCAGTACGAACAGCTCAACAAGGGCATGAGCCTTGGCGAATTCCAGCGCATTTTCTGGTGGGAGTGGTCGCACCGGTTCCTGGCGCGGGGCGTCGGCTTCCTCGTCGCCATTCCGCTTGCCTTCTTCTGGCTGACCGGCCGGCTTGAACGGCTGCTGAAGCCGCGCATGATCGGCATCCTGGCGCTTGGCGGCCTGCAGGGCGCCGTGGGCTGGTGGATGGTTGCATCGGGTCTCAGCGGCCGCGTCGACGTCAGCCAGTACAGGCTGGCGACCCATTTGACGCTCGCCTGCATCATCTTTGCCGCCGTAATGTACGTGGCACGCGGTCTTGCCGTCTATTCGGAACGGCCGGCCGGCAGCGGCATCCAACGTCTGGCAGGTTGGTTCGTGGTGTTTGTCTTCATCCAGATTTACCTCGGCGCCCTGGTTGCCGGGCTGGATGCCGGTCTTTCCTACAATACCTGGCCGCTGATGGATGGGGCCGTCATTCCCGGCGACATGTTCCCGATCCAGCCCATCTGGCACAATTTCTTCGAGAATCCCAAGACCGTGCAGTTCGTTCACCGCTGCTTCGCCTATTTCGTGCTGCTTGCGGCGCTGTGGCAGGCGGTCTCGACGGTGCGGCGCCTGCCGGGTACCACCCATGCGCGGCGTGCGATATTCCTGGTGGTCCTTGTCCTCACGCAGGCAGCCATCGGCATCACCACGCTGCTGATGCAGGTGCCGATGAGCCTGGGCCTTTTGCATCAGGGATTTGCCATCGTCATCCTGGGTTTCGCCGTTGCCCATTGGCGCGCAACCAAGGGCGCATACCCCTTGCCAACGGAAATTTCTGCCCGGCGATAGGGTGAACTGTATTTGCACCGAGACTCGGTGTAGTGATTCGAGAGCTTCGCTGGCTACGGACAGCGGGGCATTCCCGCCGTATCGAAAGCAACCATCATGATTCTCAGCGCAAGACGCTCACTGGCCGCCGTTACAGGTCTGGGTGTCACGCAGATCGTCAGCTACGGCACGCTCTATTACAGTTTCAGCATTCTCGAACCGGCCATGGCGCAGGAGTTCGGCCAGTCCCGCCAATGGCTGTTTGCGGCCTTCTCCGGCACGCTTCTGATCGGCGGCATCATCTCGCCATGGTCCGGCCGCTGGGCCGACCGCTTCGGAGCGGGGCGGGTGATGACATTCGGCTCGCTCGCCGCAGCGCTGTCACTCATCCTCTGCGTCCTGTCGCCAAGCTGGATCTGGTTCGCTCCGGCACTCGTGACAACGGGGATGGCCACACCGTTCATCCTCTACAACACCGCCTTCGCGGTGCTTGTGCAGATCGATCCGCAGACGGCGCCGCGCCGGATCACCTATCTGACGCTGATAGCTGGGTTTTCCTCGACCTTGTTCTGGCCGCTGGCAACACATCTGCTGACAGTGTTTACGTGGCGGGAGATTTACCTGTTCTATGCGGGATTGCAGGTCTTCATCTGTTTTCCCATCCATTTCTGGTTGTCGCAGATGACGCGGCGCTCGCCAAAACTGCATGAGGAACGCGCGGATGAACCCGCCAGGGGCGTCGGCGGGCAGTTGCCCGTCGAGAACAGGCGTTCGGCGCTGCTGCTGATCATGGCGGGGTTCTCGCTGGCAAGCTTTTCGCTGTCTGCCATGCTCGTGCATCTGGTGCCTGTTCTGGCTGCCGTGGGTGTCGGCACGTCTGCCGTTCTGGTCGGCGCCATCTTCGGGCCGTCGCAGTTCGCCGCACGTCTGGTAAACATGGTTTTTGGCACCAAGCTGTCGGCGATGTCGATCGCCGTGCTGTCGACGGCCCTCATCCCCCTGTCGTTCCTGATGCTGATCGCGCCGCTGCCGGTGCCGCTGGTGGCGGGCGCCGTGGTCTTCGCCATGCTCTTCGGCATGGGATCGGGGCTCAACAGCATCGTTCAGGGCACCCTGCCGCTGGCGCTGTTCGGGCATCAGGGCTATGGCGAGATTCTGGGTAAAATCACCTCGGCGCGCCTGATCGTATCATCGTCCGCGCCGTTCATTTTCGCCTTCATCATGGAAAAGCTCGGGCCGACGCTGGCGCTGTCCGTTGCCGCCATGGTTGGCATTCTCGGCGTCCTGACATTCCTGACGGTCGCCCGCCTGGTCCGGCGCTCAACCCAGTGAGGCCATCACCCGTTGCACTGCCCGTGCGACGCCGAGGCTCCGCTCCGCTTCCTCGAAATTCGCGTCTTCCGTGTGCCACGAAGCCGACAGCGCCGCATGCGACATGGCATAGCCGAGGATGGTGCCGATATCGCGGTTGAAGGCGCGGGAGAAGGTGAGGGCCATGGTGGCAACACGCTGGTCGCTGGTGCGCAAATCCTGCCGTTCCAACGGGTTGTAGAACATGTTGGCAGCATCATACATCGGATCGCCGAGAAGCCCCTGCGGATCGATGACAAGCCAGCCGCGATCACCCAAAAGGATGTTCTCGTGGTGGACATCGCCATGCAGCGGCTGAACGTCGACCGGGTTGCTGAGCAGCGTGTCGGCAATTCCCGCCGCTGCAACAAAAATGCTGGCATCGCCGTTGTTCCGGTCGATTTCCGCCTTCTTGAACAGGCTGGCATATTGTTCGCGCAATGGCCGCAGGTCCGGTGCGAAGGATTTGCCCTGGCCATTATTGCCCAGCAGTTTCAGCAGGACATCGACAGCAATCGCAGTGGCCGCGTCGTCGCCATGCGCGTTCAGATGGTCCAGCAGAGTGCGGCTGCCGGCATGTTCGAGCAGCAGCAGATTGCCATTTTCGGCCAGCACGCGGATGGAGCCGTTGCCGTCATGCCAGTCGAGATAGTGCACGCCGCGCAACTCTTCCCGCATGCCGGTTTCGTTGAGTGCCTTCACCACGGCGGGTGTGCCGTCCGCCAGCCGCACCATGATGATGCGGCTGGTATGGGTTTCAACGAACAGTTCCGGAGAAGATATCTGCCATTCGGCCGGGAACGTCTCGTGGATGCTGTCAGCCATGGTTCAGCATGAGGTCGAGGTTCTGCACGGCCGCGCCGGAAGCGCCCTTGCCGAGATTGTCGAGCAGCGCCACGAGGTTCACCTGTCCCTGACCTTCCGTGCCGAGCACGAACAGCTTCATGATGTCGGTATCGCGCAGTTCCTCCGCATCGATTCTTGCAAGCGATGCACTTTCAGCCAGCGGCACCACCTGCACGATATCCTGACCTTCATAATGGGCTGTCAGGGCAGCATGGATGGATTCCAGCGAGGCATTGCCGTTGAGGTCGCCGGTGAACACGGGAACCTGCACGATCATCCCCTGGGCAAAGCGGCCGACGCTGGGACTGAAGATCGGACGCCGGTCGAGATGGCCGTGCGTCTGCAGTTCCGGCACGTGCTTGTGCTTGAGCGGCAAGCCGTAGAGGAAATTGTTGGCGCTGATATGGTCCGGATTAGCGGGATCTTCCATCTGCGCGATCATCTGCTTGCCGCCGCCGGTATAGCCGGAAACCGCATTGACGGTGATCGGGTAATCGCCGGGAAGAATGCCGGCATCGCGTAGCGGCCGGACCAGCGAAATCGCGCCGGTCGGATAGCAGCCGGGATTAGCCACCAGCCGTGCATCGGCGATCTTCTGCCGCTGCGCCCGGTCGAGCTCGGCAAAGCCATAGGCCCAATCAGGATGAATCCGGTGCGCCGTCGATGTATCGATGATCCGCGTGGAATTATGGCCTTCAAGGATGGCGACGGCTTCCTTCGACGCGTCGTCCGGCAGGCAGAGGATTGCCACGTCGGCGCTCTTCAGGAAGTCGGCGCGCATGTCCTTGTTGCGCCGCTCCGCTTCCGGAATGGAGAGGACGTCGAGATCGTGGCGGCCGGCAAGCCGTGTCCGGATCTGCAGTCCTGTGGTGCCGTGTTCGCCGTCGATAAAGATTTTCGGTTTCATGTGAGATGCCTTTGGCGCTTGATATTCAGAGAGTTAGCGAGAAAACCGGATTCATTATGTAAGAACCCTGAATCAGAATGTCAGCTTCGTCGCTTGGCTTTTTTCTCCGCAAGAATACCAAGATAGTACATCGCTATTGTGGCACCGGCGATGGCTGTCACATCCGCATGGTCATAGGCGGGTGCGACCTCCACCACGTCGGCGCCGACAATGTTGAGTTCGGTCAGATGGCGCAGCACCGAAAGGATTTTCGCCGACGACGGGCCGCCGGCAACGGGCGTGCCGGTTCCCGGGGCAAAAGCCGGGTCGAGGCAATCGATGTCGAAGGTGAGATAGACGGGTTTGCCCGCGGTGCGCTTGATGATCGCCTTGGCAATCTCCGCAGCCGACATTTCCTCGACTTCATAACCGTAGACGATCTGCAGGCCGCAATCATCCGGCGCGTGGGTGCGAATACCGACCTGAATCGAATGCGCGGGGTCGATGACGCCGTCGCGCGCTGCCCGGCCGACAAAGGAGCCATGATCGATGCGCTTGCCGTCATCGTACCAGGTGTCCTGATGCGCATCGAACTGCACCAGTGCCACCGGGCCATGCTTGGCCGCATGCGCTTTCAGGATGGGCCATGTGACGAAGTGATCGCCGCCCATGGAGAGCAGGAACGCGCCCGATTTGACGATCTTGGCCGCTTCGCGCTCGATTGTCGCTGGAGTCTTCTGGTGATTGCCGTAGTCGAGCAGGCAATCGCCGTAGTCGATCACCGCGAGGTCTTCGAACAGATCGCGCTGGAAGGGGTACTGCGGGTCATTGTCGAAAATAGCCGATGCCCGCCGGATCGCCTGCGGGCCGAACCGCGCACCCGGCCGGTTGGAAACCGCGGCGTCGAAGGGAATGCCCCAGACCACCACTTCCGCACCGTTCAGATTCTTCGTATAGCGCCGGCGCATGAAGGACAGTGCGCCTGCATGTGTGGGATCGGTCGCAGCGCTGGTCGGGGTCCGTGCGGTGAAGGCGTGATCGATGGTCTTCGATGGCATTGGATTTCTAACTCCGGGATAATGCATCTTCAGCTTGGCGGCGAAGCTACCGCAAACGCATTTATTGGCAACAAAAAAGCGGACCCGAGGGCCCGCTTTTTGTTCTGTCCAATTGAAACGCTGGATTAGCGCTTCGAGAACTGGAAGGAACGACGGGCCTTCGCCTTGCCGTACTTCTTACGTTCAACAACGCGGCTGTCGCGTGTGAGGAAACCACCCTTCTTCAGAACACCGCGCAGGGCAGGTTCGAAGTAGGTGAGGGCCTTGGAAATGCCGTGACGAACGGCACCGGCCTGACCGGACAGACCACCACCGGCAACGGTCGCGATGATGTCGTACTGGCCGGCGCGGTTGGCGGCAACGATTGGCTGCTGCAGGATCATCTGCAGAACCGGACGGGCGAAATACTTGCCGTATTCCTTTTCGTTGACGATGATCTTGCCGGAACCTGGCTTGATCCAGACGCGGGCAACCGCATCCTTGCGCTTGCCTGTTGCATAGGCGCGGCCATTGGCGTCGAGCTTCTGGACATGAACCGGTGCAGCTGCCTGCGTCGATGCGGCGGCAGTACCGAGATCTGCGAGCGAATTGAGCTCAGCCATTCTTATGCGCTCCTTTTGTTCTTGGAATTCAGCGCGCCAACGTCGAGGACTTCTGGGGCCTGAGCTTCATGTGGGTGATTGGAACCTGCGTAAACGCGGAGGTTCTTCATCTGGCGACGGCCGAGCGGACCACGGGGAACCATGCGCTCGATGGCCTTTTCAACGACGCGTTCCGGGAAACGGCCTTCGAGCAGCTGACGGGCGGTGCGTTCCTTGATGCCACCTGGGTGGCCGGTGTGCCAGTAGTAAACCTTGTCGGTAAACTTCTTACCGGTGAGTGCAACCTTTTCCGCATTGATGATGATGACATTGTCGCCATCGTCAACGTGAGGGGTGAAGGTTGCTTTGTGCTTGCCGCGCAGGATGTTGGCGACGATGGAAGCGAGACGGCCGACGACGAGACCTTCGGCGTCAATCAGGATCCACTTTTTCGTCACATCTGCTGGCTTCTGAGAGAAGGTAGCCATTGTGTTCGTCCTTGAGATCATCCTTCACATAGGAAGGCTTTTCTTGTTGCTTGCGTTGCGTCAATGGTAGTCATTCACGCAACAGTTAAATGCGGCAGGAAGAACCTACCGCAGTCGAGGGGTTCAATACCGGCCCAACAGGATCGCGTCAAGCAGATGTTTTTGGCGGTTTTGACAAATATTCTTTATAAAACAATAGCTTACGAAAAAGGTATTATATTACCACATGTTTCTTGCCCGGATTTGCAGCGTTTTGCGGGATTTTAAGCCCGCTTGCAGCCCTAGCTGCGCGGCGGAATCGAATAAGTCGCGGTGGCATGGGCCACCAGTTCGTTGTCGTCGCCATTGGTGAGCGCGATATCCATCACCGCGAGCCGTTTGCCCAGCTTGAGCACCTTTGCCGTGGCATCGATGGGCCCGAGTTGCGGCTTGCGCAGAAAGTTGATGTTGAGATTGGTCGTCACCGCCAGCGCGACCGGGCCGATCTGCGCGAGGATCGCCACATAGGCGGCAATATCGGCAAGGGCAAACAGGGTGGGTCCCGATACCGTGCCGCCGGGGCGCAGGTGCCGGTCCGCCGGATCAAGCCGCATCGTGGCATAACCCGGGCCGGCACCGGTGACGGTGTAGGCAACCCCGTCGGCGTTCACCTGTGGAAACTCCCGCTCGAGAAAGGCCGTTAACGCTGTTACATCCATTGCCGTTTCCAAAGGGCACTCCATCTGTTCTCTGGCGATGATCGCTGGTATTCCTAATCATCCGTGTCTTCTTTGCAAGGAAGCCAGTTATGACTTTGCTTCGATCCCTATCCGGCTCGCTGATTATCATGGTCGGGCTCGCTGTTACGGCTCCAGTGCCGTCCTTTGCACAGACCGCGCCGCAGATCGAACCTTTCAGCCTGCCGGTTCGACCGGTGGCGCTGACCCAGGATATCATCAAGCGCTTTCTCTACAGCTTTGCCCCCGTTGGCGCGCAGATGAAGGAAGAAGCGGCGGGCAGCGCCGTTCTTTCACCGGAAGCAACGGCGCGGCTGGACAAAAAGGCGGCGGAATACGGCTTCAAGGATTTCAATGACTGGGGCGAAACCACAAGAACGATCATGGTGACCTATCATTGGGTGACCAATCCGGAACCGCGCGAGGAGGTGGAAAAGGCCATCGCCTCCATTCCGTCCATGCCCAACCTGACCGATAAGCAGAAGGCGGAAATGATCGACGGCCTGAGGAGCGGATTGGCAACGGTCGAGAAAGCACGCCCGTCGGCGGAGAATCTCGCTATTGTCAAAAAGCACGTGAGTTCGATCAAACCACTCTATAAACAATGGACCAGCCTTTGACCGGGTTGCAAGCGCTGGGGAATGAGGAGCGATATGGGAGAAGTTCACATTATCCGCAAGGATGAACCAATCGTCGGATATGAGCTTGCCTCGGGCGTTCTGCGCCTGACATTGCAGAATCCGCCCGCCAATGCCCTCTCGCTCGCCATGATGCGCCTGCTGCTCGATCATTTGCATGCGGCGCGGGATGACAAGGCGGTGCGCGTGATCATCATCGATTCGGCGCAGAAGCTGTTTTCGGCGGGCCATGACCTGAAAGAACTGACCGCGCACCGGCAGGATGCTGATCGGGGCCGGGCCTTTTTCGAGACGACGATGCTGCTCTGCGCTGAACTGATGCAGGCCATCGTGCACCACCCAAGGCCGGTGATTGCCGCCGTCGGCGGTCTTGCAACGGCTGCCGGTTGTCAGCTTGTCGCGTCCTGCGACCTGGCGATCTGCTCGGACAAGGCGACATTCTGCACGCCGGGCGTCAATATCGGCCTGTTCTGCTCGACGCCGATGGTGGCCCTGTCGCGCAATGTCTCGCGCAAGCAGGCCATGGAAATGCTCCTCACCGGCGAGACCATCGATGCCTCGACCGCACGGGAGTTCGGTCTGGTCAACCGGGTCGTGCCGCAGGAGTACCTGAATCCGATTGTCAGGAAATACGCGCAAGCCATTGCGGAGAAATCGACTTTAACCGTCAAAACAGGCAAGGAAGCCTTCTACCGGCAGGCCGAAATGGGACTTTCCGAGGCCTATGCCTATACGGCGCAAGTGATGGTGGAAAACATGCTGGCGCGCGATGCGGAGGAAGGCATCAACGCTTTCATCGAAAAGCGCAAGCCGGAATGGACGGGCGAATAAGCGCATGGATCACGATCATTACCCGGACGACTATATCAGCGGCATTCTTTCATCCGTCAAAACCATTGCCATGGTGGGTGCATCAGCCAATGAGGTGCGGCCAAGCTTCTTTGTCATGAAGTACCTGATCGACAAGGGCTACCGGGTCATACCGGTCAATCCGGGACAGGCGGGCAAGGACATTCTCGGCCAGAAGGTTTTTGCGCGCCTCGCCGATATCCCTGAAGCGATCGACATGGTCGACGTGTTCCGCGCCTCCGAGGCCGTGCCGGCAATTGTCGATGAGGTCTTGACGCTGACGCCGCTGCCGAAGGTTATCTGGACGCAGTTGACGGTTCGCCACGACGAAGCGGCACGCAAGGCCGAAGCGGCGGGTATCCAGGTGGTGATGAATCGCTGCCCGAAGATCGAATATGCGCGGCTGTGCGGCGAGATCGGCTGGAGCGGCGTCAATTCGCGCATCCTGTCGGCGAAAAAACCGCAGATGCGGCAGGGCTTCCAGAGTTTTGGCCTCAGATCGCCAAAATAGGTTGGCGGCAAAGCCGCGATCCCATAGCGTGTAGCAAAATCAGGAATGACAGGGAGATGAACCATGGCGCACCGCGCACCCGGAATTGAAACTCTTGCCGTGCATGCGGGCGCCCAGCCCGATCCGGCAACCGGCGCGCGTGCCACGCCGATCTACCAGACGACGGCCTTTGTTTTCGACGATGCCGACCACGCCGCATCGCTGTTCGGCCTGAAGGCCTTCGGCAATATCTATACCCGCATCACCAACCCGACCAATGCGGTGCTTGAAGAGCGCGTGGCGGCACTGGAAGGCGGCACCGCGGCGCTGGCGGTTGCGTCGGGCCACGCGGCACAGTTCCTGGTGTTTCACACACTCATGCAGCCCGGCGACAATTTCATTGCCTCCAGAAAGCTCTATGGCGGTTCGATCAATCAGTTCGGCCAGTCGTTCAAGTCCTTCGATTGGCATGTGCGCTGGGCCGAACCCGACGATCTCGCCTCGTTCGAATCGCAGATTGACGACCGGACGCGCGCGATCTTCATCGAAAGTTTTGCCAATCCCGGCGGCATCGTCACCGATATCGAGGCCATCGCCGCCATCGCCCACAAGCATGGCCTGCCGCTGATTGTCGACAACACGCTGGCGTCGCCCTATCTCATCCGTCCCATCGAACATGGTGCCGATATCATCGTGCATTCCATGACCAAATTCCTCGGCGGCCATGGCAATTCCATGGGCGGGGTGATTGTCGATTGCGGCACGTTCGACTGGTCGAAGTCGGGCAACTATCCGCTGCTGTCCGAGCCGCGCAGCGAGTATAACGGCATCGTGCTGCACGAAACCTTCGGCAATTTTGCCTTTGCCATTGCCTGCCGCGTCCTCGGCCTGCGCGATCTCGGGCCGGCGCTGTCGCCGTTCAACGCGTTCCAGATACTGACGGGGATCGAGACCTTGCCGCTGCGCATGCAGCGCCATGCGGACAATGCGTTGAAGGTGGCGCAGTGGCTTTCCAGCCACGCAAAGGTTGCCTGGGTCAGCTATGCCGGGCTGCCGGACGACCCCTATCATGCCCTGCAGCAGAAATATGCGCCGCGCGGTGCCGGTGCGGTTTTCACCTTCGGGCTGAAGGGCGGTTACGAAGCCGGGGTCAAGCTGGTCGAGCACCTGCAGCTGTTTTCGCATCTGGCCAATATCGGCGATACCAAGTCCCTGATCATCCATCCCGCATCGACCACGCATCGGCAATTGAGCGATGCGCAGAAGATCGCCGCAGGTGCGGGGCCGGATGTGGTGCGACTGTCCATCGGTATCGAGACCGTCGAGGATCTGATTTCCGATCTCGACCAGGCTTTGACGAAGGCGGGATAGACCCATGGCACCGTCGCATTTCGTCACCATCGATTTCGGCAGCATCGATCCCGAACACGGCGCTCCGGCGGCAGATCGGGTGATCGCGGGCGATCCGCAGTTCCGCACCTGGAACTGCGACGAGGCCGATGGCGGCCTCTACGCCGGGATCTGGGAAGCAACGCCGGGCAAATGGCGCATCGTCTATGACGAGTGGGAGTTCTGCCACATTCTCTCGGGCCGCTCGATCGTCACGGAAGAGGGCGGCAAGGAACGGCATTTGCAGGCCGGAGACAGTTTTGTGCTGCGCCCCGGCTTTCGCGGCACCTGGGAAGTCATCGAAACAACGCGCAAGGAATATGTGATCAGGTTGTGAGTTTTTGCATTGCCACTGTGCGTGGTTCGACAAGCTCACCATGAGGGAAATGAGTGGGTTGCAGGGCGTTTATTCTGCAAAGTTGCTGGTTAGCTTTGCAATCAGACCAATTCCCTCATGGTGAGCTTGTCGAACCACGCATGATGGTTGTGCAAGCGTTCTTCACAATCACCACTCCACCTCCAACCGCTCCAATCCATGGAAATGATAGGTATCCTTGAAGCGCGGGGCTTCCTTGAAATGCAGCCCGGGAAGCCGGTCGAACAGCACTTTGAGCGAGACCTGCAGTTCCAGCCGCGCCAGCGGTGCGCCGATGCAGAAATGGATACCCGCGCCGAAGGAGAGGTTTTTCTGGTCTGACCGTCCCGGCAGGAAAGCTCCGGCATCGGCAAAGGCGTTGGGATCGCGGTTGCCCGCGCCAAGCATCAGGCCGATCTGGTCGCCGGGCTTCACCGCAATGCCGTCGCCAAGGTCGATTTCTTCATAGGCATAGCGCGTGAACATGTGCAGCGGCGCGTCGAAGCGCAGGCATTCCTCGATGGTCCGCGCCGTCGAATCCGCATCGCAAAACAGGTCGGCGGCGCTGCGGCCGCTTTCCACGATGGTTTTGACCGCATTGCCGGTCTGGTGCACCGTGGCTTCGTGCCCGGCATTGAGCAGCAGGATCGCCGTGGTGATCAGCTCGTCCTCGGATAGTTTCGCGCCATCCGCCTCGGCCGCCAGCAGCAGGCTGAGAAGATCGTCGGCCGGTTCGCTGCGCCGCCGTCCGGCATAGTCCCTGAGGAAGCTGGAGAACTCGGCAGCGGCGGCGTTGGCGCTGTCTTCCGACCGGCGGTTGCGGCCATGCATGTACATCGCCACCATGCGGTGTGACCAGTCGAGAAGCCGCGGCGCCGCTTCCGTCGGCACCCCGAGCATTTCGGCAATCACGGTGACGGGAATGGGCGTGGCGAAATCGGCGATGAGATCGGCTTTGCCCTTTGCTTCGAAGCGGTCGATCAGCGTGTGCGCCAGCGTCTCGATGCGCGGGCGGAGCCTTTCCACCTGCCGGGAGACGAAGGCCCGGTTCACCAGCGTGCGCAGCCGGGTATGGGTGGGCGGTTCCAGTTCCAGCATCGAGAATTTTTCGACGTGGTCGAAATCCTTCAGATGCGTGCGATCACCGGTGTTGCCCTGGGAATCGGCGATGCCATGGCGGTTTTCCCGGCCGAAGCGGCGGTCGCGCAATAGTTTGTTGACGCCGTCATAGCCGATGAAACACCAGAAGCCGTATTCCTCCCAGAAGAACGCCGATGTCTGCGCGTGCAGCGCGGCATAGGTGCCGTAGGGATTCTGCACGAAGACCTGGTCGTGCGGATCGAGCCGCAGATGGCGGGTGGCAGGCGTGAACTGGAATGAGGCGGGCGTGGCAGGGGTCATGATCAGATATACCGTGGGTCAGACGAAGGAAGGACAGGGAACAGGCGGGTCACCACTTTGCAGGAAGGAAAGCCGCAGGTCGCGGCAAACACAGGATGAAAGCTTTCCACGTCGAAAATGTTTGAGCAATCGATGCGAATGGTTTCATATTGCATGCGAATCTCCCTCCTTCAGCAGTCATAGCAGGACCCCATCATGAAAATCACCATCGTCGGAGCAGGAATTGCCGGACTGTCCAGCGCCTGGTCGCTGACCAAGGCCGGTCATGCGGTGACGTTGATCGAGCAGGGGCCGATTCCCAATCCGCTGGCAGCCTCGGGCGATCATCACCGCATCATCCGCCGCGCCTATGGAGCCGCGGGCGGTTACGCGGATGCGATTTCGGAGGCCTATGCGGCCTGGGACGAGCTGTGGCAGGACATCGGCACGAGCCATCTCGATCCGCGCGGCTTCATCTGCATATCGCGCGACGCGGGCGATGACGCCGAGGAATACCGCAAGGGGCTTGAGCAGGGCGGTTATCCCCTTGAGCTTTATGAGCCCGCCGAGGCCATAAAGCGCTATGGCTATCTGGAAGCGGGCACGTTCCGCTATGCGTTCTTCTCGCCGGAGGGCGGCGCGCTGCATTGCCGCAGGATCGCCGGGGATATGGCGCGCTGGCTGCGCGCGCACGGCGCCGCGCTGCTGGAAAACACCGGAGTGACTGCCGTCGACAGCGCCGCAGGGACGGTGACCTTGGCCGATGGTACGGTCATTGCTGCTGACAGGGTGGTCGTCACGGCGGGTGCCTGGGTGACAAAACTGTTCCCCGATCTCGTCTCCTCGCTCACCACCTACCGGACGGCCGTGGTCTATCTCGAACCGCCGGCGGATTTGCACGCGGCCTGGGAGCATTCTCCCGTCGTGCTCGATGTGGGCGGGCGTACCGACGGTTATATCATTCCGGCCAGCGGCGGCGGCGGCCTGAAATTCGGCTCGGGCCTGCACAAGCGCAAATCGGCGGATGCCGACGCCGCCCGCATTGCGGAACCGGGCGAGGGCGAAGCGATCCGCGATCTCTTCGCCCCGCCGCTGCAGCGGATCGGCGAATACAGGGTGAGCAGTGTTGTCACCTGCGCCTATACATTCACCGCCGATGAACGGTTTTTCGCAGTGGAACGGGACAAATGCCTCGTCGTCTCGGCCTGTTCCGGACATGGGTACAAATTCGGCGCGGCGGTCGGGCGGCGGGTAGCGCAAACGCTGGGAACCGGCGATGTGCCGCTGCTGCAACGCTGGTTGCGGGCGGAAGCCGCGTAAAAAGCGGTTCTGCGCTTGCGCTCCTTACCGGATGGCGGCAGAACATCTTGCGGAACAGGGTGGCAACACCCTATGTATCGAAAGTGTAATCCACGAATCTTGGGGGCGTTCAAACCCCTTGTTCTCCAAAACGCTGAGGCCCACCGATGAGAGATCCAATCGAAACAGCAATGAACCTCGTACCCATGGTCGTCGAGCAGACCAACCGGGGCGAGCGGGCCTATGATATTTTCTCGCGCCTGCTGAAAGAACGCATCATTTTCATTACCGGACCCATCGAGGACGGCATGGCGACGCTGATCTGCGCCCAGCTTCTGTTCCTTGAATCGGAAAATCCGAAGAAAGAGATCAACCTCTACATCAATTCACCCGGCGGCGTCGTCACGTCGGGCATGGCGATCTACGACACCATGCAGTTCATCCGTCCGGCTGTCTCGACCCTGTGCTTCGGTCAAGCCGCGTCGATGGGCTCGTTGCTGCTGACAGCCGGTGAAAAGGACATGCGCTTCGTGCTGCCCAACGCCCGCATCATGCTGCACCAGCCATCCGGCGGTTTCCAGGGCCAGGCATCGGACATCGAGCGCCATGCCCAGGACATCATCAAAATGAAGCGCCGCCTCAACGAGATCTACGTCAAGCACACGGGCCGCGACTACGAGACAATCGAGAAGACTCTCGACCGCGACCACTTCATGACGGCACAGGAATCACTCGAGTTCGGTCTTATCGACAAGGTGCTTGAATCCCGTGCGATCATCGAAGGGGATGCAAAGTAACCGGCTAAATGGCCGCACCGGGTCGAGAATGAACTTTTTTTGACCCGGATGCGGACTTTTTGCCACACATCCGGCTTGCATGCAGGCCAACAGACGCTACGTTAAGTGATTGGTGAGTAGAGGAAGCCTATTCTTCGAATTACTATTCGAATCATTCCCCGCAGGGCAGAGTCCCGAAGGGGGTGAACGGTTCCCGGCCAAACAGGGCGCCGATACTGAAAGGAAACTGCAATGAGCAAAGTCAGCAACGGCGGCGGTGATTCAAAGAATACGCTTTATTGCTCGTTTTGCGGGAAGAGCCAGCACGAAGTTCGCAAGTTGATTGCGGGCCCGACTGTTTTCATCTGCGATGAATGCGTCGAGTTGTGCATGGACATCATCCGCGAGGAAAACAAATCCTCGATGGTGAAATCCCGCGAAGGCGTTCCGACGCCGCAGGAAATCATGGCGGTGCTCGATGATTACGTCATCGGCCAGAACCATGCCAAGCGTGTTCTCTCTGTCGCGGTGCACAACCACTACAAGCGGTTGGCCCACGCATCGAAAAACAATGAAGTCGAACTGGCGAAGTCCAACATCCTTCTCGTTGGTCCAACCGGTTGCGGCAAAACCTATCTGGCGCAATCGCTCGCCCGCATCATCGACGTGCCGTTCACAATGGCAGACGCGACGACGCTGACGGAAGCCGGTTATGTCGGTGAGGATGTCGAGAACATCATTCTCAAGCTGCTCCAGTCGGCCGACTACAATGTCGAGCGGGCCCAGCGCGGCATCGTCTATATCGACGAAGTCGACAAGATCAGCCGCAAGTCCGACAACCCGTCGATCACCCGTGACGTGTCGGGTGAGGGCGTGCAGCAGGCGCTGCTGAAGATCATGGAAGGCACGGTCGCTTCCGTTCCGCCGCAGGGCGGGCGCAAGCATCCGCAGCAGGAATTCCTGCAGGTGGACACGACCAACATCCTGTTCATCTGCGGTGGTGCCTTTGCTGGTCTTGACAAGATCATCTCGGCCCGCGGCGAGAAGACATCCATCGGTTTCAGCGCAGCGGTCAAGAGCCCGGACGAGCGTCGTGTCGGCGCAATCTTCCGCGAGCTTGAGCCGGAAGACCTCTTGAAATTCGGTCTCATCCCCGAATTTGTCGGCCGTCTGCCTGTCATCGCCACGCTCGAGGATCTCGACGAAGCTGCCCTGGTGCAGATTCTGTCGGAACCGAAGAACGCCCTGGTCAAGCAGTACCAGCGCCTGTTCGACATGGAAAACGTCGAGTTGACGTTCCATGAAGACGCGCTGAAGGCAATCGCCCTCAAGGCCATTGCCCGCAAGACCGGTGCACGCGGGCTGCGTTCGATCATGGAAAAGATCCTGCTCGACACGATGTACGAACTGCCGACGCTCGATGGCGTTCAGGAAGTCGTGATCTCCGGCGATGTGGTCGAGGGCAATTCGCGCCCGCTCTACATCTATGCCGAGCGCAAGGAAGAAAAGGGCAATGTTTCGGCGTAAGGCGCCGAACCAGTGTCTGGAAAGCAGGGCTCCGCGTCAGCGGGGCCTTTTGCATTTTGACCCTGGTATTTGTTGCGGGTCTTAATTGCGCCACGAAACAATATTTACGGTTGATTAACCATGCGGGGCGCACAATTTTTGCAGAGCAGCGTCGGTAAGACAGTGTAGGCCGGGCAGTATCGCCCCCGTCGACAGATGATTTCCACGAAAATCATCCTCTTCAGCGGTGTGCTGCATCGCAAAAGATTGCGCTTGGAGTTTGGTAGGAGCAGGATAGATTACGATTCTGTGACCGAGCTTGAAACCGGGGCGCTTGAAACCGGAGCCCCGCCACTCCAAGTAAAGGTTAAGCTGCACAGCCGGTCGTATGCCGCTCTTCGCATGATCCCCAAAATGGATCCCGATTTTGGAAAAGATCATGCAACCAAAGGGTACCCGGATGTGGCGATCTAGGCCGATTGGCCTGAGAAAGGACATGAAATGACGGTTGCAAGCAAGAAGACACTGGCGGGTGGAGAAAGCGGGCTTTATGCCGTTTTGCCATTGCGCGATATCGTTGTCTTCCCACACATGATCGTTCCGCTCTTTGTCGGTCGCGAAAAATCCATTCGCGCACTCGAGGAAGTGATGGGCGTCGACAAGCAAATCCTGCTTGCCACACAGAAGAATGCTGCGGATGATGATCCGCAGGCGGATGCCATCTACAGCATCGGCACCATTGCCAATGTCCTGCAGTTGCTGAAACTGCCGGATGGTACGGTCAAGGTTCTGGTCGAAGGTATTGCCCGCGCTGAAATCACCAGTTTCAGCGACCGCGAGGATTACCACGAAGCCAATGCCACGACGCTGTCGGAACCCGCCGAAGACGCGGTTGAAATCGAAGCCCTGGCCCGCTCCGTCGTGTCGGACTTTGAAAACTACGTGAAGCTGAACAAGAAGATTTCGCCAGAGGTCGTTGGCGCTGCCGGACAGATCGAGGACTACTCGAAGCTGGCCGATACGGTCGCCTCGCATCTTGCGATCAAGATTCCCGAGAAGCAGGACATGCTGTCGATCCTGTCCGTGCGTGCACGGCTGGAAAAGGCCATGTCGTTCATGGAGTCGGAAATTTCCGTTCTTCAGGTGGAAAAGCGTATCCGTTCGCGCGTCAAGCGCCAGATGGAGAAGACCCAGCGCGAGTACTACCTCAATGAACAGATGAAGGCGATCCAGAAGGAACTCGGCGACGGCGAAGACGGCCGCGACGAGGCAGCCGAGCTGGAAGAGCGCATCAAGAAGACGAAGTTCTCCAAGGAAGCGCGCGAAAAGGCCAATCAGGAGCTGAAGAAGCTTCGCCAGATGAGCCCGATGTCCGCCGAAGCGACGGTTGTCCGCAACTATCTCGACTGGCTGCTCACCATTCCGTGGGGCAAGAAGTCGAAGGTGAAGAACGACCTGAACCTCGCTGACGAGATCCTGGATGCCGAACATTACGGCCTCGACAAGGTGAAAGACCGGATCGTGGAATATCTCGCCGTGCAGTCACGGTCGACCAAGATCAAAGGTCCGATCCTGTGCCTCGTTGGTCCTCCCGGCGTCGGCAAGACCTCGCTGGCCCGCTCGATCGCCAAGGCAACCGGCCGTGAATATGTCCGCATGTCGCTTGGCGGCGTGCGTGACGAGGCTGAAATCCGCGGTCACCGCCGCACCTATATCGGTTCGATGCCCGGCAAGGTCATCCAGTCGATGAAGAAGGCAAAGAAGTCCAATCCGCTCTTCCTGCTCGATGAAATCGACAAGATGGGCCAGGATTTCCGCGGTGATCCGTCTTCGGCTCTGCTCGAGGTGCTCGATCCGGAACAGAACTCAACCTTCATGGATCACTATCTCGAGGTCGAATATGACCTCTCGAACGTGATGTTCGTGACGACGGCCAATACGCTGAACATCCCGGGTCCTCTGATGGACCGTATGGAGATCATCCGTATTGCCGGTTACACGGAAGACGAGAAGGTCGAGATCGCCAAGCGGCACCTTCTGCCCAAGGCCATCCGCGACCATGCGTTGCAGCCGAAGGAGTTTTCCGTATCGGAAGGCGCGATCCGTGCCATCGTCCGCGATTACACGCGGGAAGCCGGCGTGCGCAGTCTCGAACGTGAACTGATGAAGCTTGCCCGCAAGGCAGTGACGGAAATTCTGAAGTCGAAGACCAAGAAGACGGTGAAGGTCACCGAGACCAACATCAACGACTATCTCGGCGTGCAGAAGTTCCGCTTCGGCCAGATCGACGGTGAAGATCAGGTTGGCGTTGTCACAGGTCTTGCCTGGACTGAGGTGGGCGGCGAACTGCTGACCATTGAAGGCGTCATGATGCCCGGCAAGGGCCGCATGACCGTCACGGGCAACCTGCGCGACGTGATGAAGGAATCGATTTCCGCAGCGGCATCCTATGTCCGCTCCAGAGCCATCGATTTCGGCGTCGAGCCGCCGCTGTTCGACCGCAGGGACATCCACGTGCACGTGCCGGAAGGCGCGACACCGAAGGACGGTCCGTCGGCCGGTATCGCGATGGTGACAGCCATTGTCTCGATCCTGACCGGTATTCCGGTGCGCAAGGATATCGCCATGACTGGCGAGATCACGCTGCGCGGACGGGTCCTGCCGATTGGCGGTCTGAAAGAGAAGCTGCTTGCTGCCCTGCGCGGTGGCATCAAGACGGTTCTGATCCCGGAAGAAAACGCCAAGGATCTGGCGGAAATTCCGGACAATGTGAAGAACGGCCTTGAGATCATCCCGGTATCGCGTGCCGGGGAAGTGATCAAGCATGCGCTCGTGCGTCAGCCGGAGCCGATCGAATGGACGGAGCCGGTCAACGTGCCTGCCGCCGCCGTGGTCGAGGATGATGCTTCGGCGCAGATCGCGCACTGAAGCCATCGGAAATAAACAAACAAAAAGCCGGGCAAGCAATTGCCCGGCTTTTTGATTCGGCATTCCAGGTGTTTAGAGCGCGCCTGTCAGGATGCCGACGCCCGCGAGCGCCGCCAGGCCGCCAATGATTCGCACCGCGCTGGGGCCGGCGCGCTGGCTGATTCCGCCGATGGCAAAGCCGATGCCGATACCGGCGACGTGGAGCAGGGCGGTGGCGGCCATGAAGCCGCCCGCATAGGCGAGGCCGCCGGCGCTTTCCGGCATTTCCGCGCCATGGGCGTAGCCATGGAAAATGGCGAAGAGGCCGACGAGGGCGGTTGCAATGGCCACCGGCGCCTGAATCTCGAAGGCCACCGCCGCTCCGAGCACAATCACCGAGAGTGCGATTGCGAATTCGACGAAGGGCAGGCTTACTCCGGCAGCGCCGAGCGCGCCGCCAGCGGCCATCATCCCGACAAACGCTGCCGGAACGAGCCACAGGGTGCGTCCGCCCAGCTGGAAGGCAAGGATGCCGACGAGAATCATCGCCAGGACGTGATCGAGGCCGGAGATGGGATGGGCGAAGCCATGGGTAAAGCCGCTGGTATCACCCACGCCGACATGCGCATGGGCAAGGGCAGGGTAAAGCGTGGCGAATGAAAGGAGTGCGATTCGTGCTGCACGGTTGTTTGGCATGTGATGTTCCCGTTTTCTGGTTTGCTCTTGGAAGGAGGAGAACATTGTTGCCGCAGAAAATCGCCGGCGCAAAGGATAAAATATTGCAGTTGCTCACTGCGGGCTGGAAAAATCCGCAACTGGCGAATCCCAACCACGCACGCATGTCGGCTGCGACGTGAACAGACCAGTTATCTCGGCTTGAAGAAAGGGAAGAAAATATTCCGCTTGGGGAATGGTGGGCGATGAGAGACTCGAACTCCCGACATCTTCGGTGTAAACGAAGCGCTCTACCAACTGAGCTAATCGCCCCCTCACAAAGGGTGTGTGGGGAGCGTTTAGGCGTTTCGTGCGATATTGGCAAGAGGGTATGAGACACTTTTATGATTTGTTTGAAGAGTTTTTCACAATCGCATTTTTCCTGTCGACTAGCGCTTGACACTCCCCCGCGAACCCCTTAAACGACCGCTCACACCAGATGAATTTCTGGTTTGCAAAGTGCGCGGGTGTAGCTCAGTTGGTTAGAGTGCCGGCCTGTCACGCCGGAGGTCGCGGGTTCGAGCCCCGTCACTCGCGCCACTTTTCCCCTAAGTTTATCAGATAGATAGTTGCTTAGAGGAAAAGTGGCGGACCCCGCAGTTTCAACTACCTTTTCCCGACTAGTTTCAACTTTCTGATCTCATTCCGTTCTTCGGCTATGTTTTTGCGCCCGATCTTGCGCGATTCATCGGCTGCGCGCACTGCTGCCAGATTCACCGGGATATACGTTTTTTGCAGCGTTTTATTCTGGTCGATGCTGTTACCCATTTTTGCTGCGATTGATTCTACGGTGCCACCGCCGGATACAGCTTCGACCGCTCCGGTCCGGCGCATATCTGAGAGTCGACGCTTTTCATCTTTGCCAAACACCAACAGGCGCACATCCGCAAAATCATCAATCAGGCTGCCTTTGGTGAAGGGGACTGGATTGTGTCGTCGTCCACCTTTCGGGCCGGGTGCTGCACCGCGCGTGCGGAAAATTGGTGCGTCGTCATGCAGATCATAATCGAGACCAGCAATGTAAGCTTGCACGAGGCGGCGCGTCCTTCGGGACATGATCCCGAAGGCTGTCATCGTGGTTTTGCCGCGGGCGGTCAAAAATCCCCAATCGTCCCCTGCGGATACAGCGTGAGCAGGGGTGAGTGTACGGCAATCGACTGGCGAAAAGCTCGTATCCCAAGCAATGGCAATGATGCAGGCCAAACCTTTATAGCCTGCTCTCCATGCACTTTTGACCAGGCGTGTTGCCTCGCCTTCCGACCAGATTTGAGTTCTGCCCGGCACACTCTGTTTCTGGATCGCGCGGGAAGGGTCCTGTTTGGGCGTACAGAGCTTCATCGCGGTCATGACGGTGTAGAGCGCCCGCCACGTCTTCATCGCGCGCCCAGCCTCGCCTACGCCCTTTTTCTTGATAAGGCTGGCATACCATATGTCCATATTCTCCATGGATATGGTTTCTGGGGCCACATCGCCAAAGATGGGTTCAATGTATTTCCACCCTCGTTCCCAATCTTCGCGGGTCCGGGGCGGCTTGCGTGCCCATTCATTTGTGCGACGGAACCGATAGAAGGCGTCTCCAACACTGTTTACGGGGTACACCTGCAGGATTGGCGGTTCCAAACCTTTGCGTGTGCGCTGATAGCGTTCTTCCCATTCACGGGCGATTGCCCAGGCATCCGGTCCATCATGGCCACAGGGAACAGTCTGAAAGCCAAGGGCGCGCATCTTGGGAGTGGGCATCCAGTATGCGTGTTTGCCCTTGCGGATCACGTAATGCTTGAGCTTGATGTTAGCCAAGTGCGGCAATCCTTTGCGCGACAACATCCTTCGCATCCAATGCTAAGGATTTTTGCCCCGCTTTGCCAAGCCCCGATCGCCGATCCAGCCACGCGTCGATCGCTGCAAGATCGTAAAATCCGGTGATCGGGAAGGCTTCCGGAAACCCAATTTGCTCAAGCGCGCGCCGTTTGTCCTCAAACTCCGCTAACGTCAGATGTAATCGCCGCGCGGCTTTCACGGGCGGTACCAGGCGGGGATCAATGCTGAAGCGAATATCACTCATGGCAGCCGCTCCTGATAGAGCTTGCGCGGTGGCAAGGGCTTGGAGAGGGTTGGGGAGGGCTTCGCGTACTTAGGAAAGCCCTTCGACTTGATCGCGCCTTTCGGACGCTTCATGCAGTGGTGCTTCTCCTCGCGGCGTTTAGCTTCTGAAATCACAGCCACATCGATTTTTGTCTTTGGCTTGTGGCAGCACTCGACACCAAGGAGTTGACCGTCGGCGGCCGTCAGCTTTCGGGTCTTGTCGACTTCAAGGCCATCCGGTTTGATATGGTCAACTGCGTAGGGCTTCTTGCCGAGAATCAGGCCGCATCCTTCGCAGAAAATGCCGTGCTTCGGATGCATCGCGCGCTTGACGATCTCGGCATACACGGTACGGGAGAATTCGCGGCGAGCCATTACGCCACCTCTTCGGCAACAAAAGCCGGATGTCGGTTTGACATGTGCCGCCGCAGGTTCTCAAAGGAACGATTGCAGCAAGGGCAGACGCCGGCTGCTGCACGGTTCTTCAGGCGCGTGATTTGGCCTTTGCGAGCCGCTACGGAGCGTTCGGCTGCTGTCCGGAGTTCCCTCTCACAGTCGATCTGGCCATCTTTCTGGGATAACCGTTGCTTGAGAAGGTCACGTTCCCGGCGAAGTTCGTCTTCGCGGCTTTCGCCTTCTCTGTAGTGCCACTCATGGCCATTTGGGCAGAACACAAGGTATCCAGAGGTATTCTTGGTACCCTTGCGTGCTTGTGCTGCCTCATAAATGTAGCGCGGGAAGGCGTGCTGAACGTTGCACCGAGGACAGGTGCTGAAGAAAAACTGTTCGCCATTGTAGAGGACCGACCCCACCATCAGTTCGCCCTCCGCGCGCGCTTTACGGCGCGTTCTATGATCTGGGCGAGCTCTATTTCCATCTGGGCAAGAACAGCGTCGTTCTGCGCAACCTCAAGCTTTAGTCGAAGATGAGTACGATCATAGATGGCGGCCAAGACTTTTGACCGGCGGACTTCATATGGTGCGTGTAGGGGAATGGAGGTCATGACGCGATTTTCCCCATTGCCCGATAATTGCTCTGACAGGTGCGCCAGGCCTCAATGATGGCTTCGCACTTGCCGCGCTGGTTCCGGTATTCTTCATCAGCCTCGACGGCGGCATAGAAGCGCTCACAAGCCAGCTTGAAATCTTCCGATAGCAGGGAGTGAGCATCGCGCTCGGCGACGCTTCCGGTGGCCTTGAGGAAGGCACGGGCCTTTGCAGCCCGCCATTCATCTTCCCTGCGTTCCCGCATTGCCTTGGCTGCGGCTGCCGGTTGCGCATGCACTTCCAGCATGTCGAATGCCATGTGAACTGTTTCGTCTCGGATCGTGAAGCGCGGGCTCATGCTGCCACCCGGTCATAGGCTTGCCGCATGATGTCGACGAGCTTGTCCCAGTCCGGCGGGAAGAAAGTCTCCTGCAGGTGGGCAAACTCGGAACGAAGTTCTTCCCAGTCGCCTTCATCCTGAACACATGCAAAGCGGGTTTCAGCATCGGAGATTACGTCTGCCGGGTTGTCAGTTGCCGTTTGAACAGCAGGCTTCGACGGCGACGGTGGCAACAGCTCCATTGACCGTTGTTCGATCTCAACGTCGGTTGCGTCGTCGAGATCTTTGTCATCACCGTTGCCTGGAATTGGATCAACGCCACGCAATGCAGACAGTGGTGAAGGCGGTGAGGGTGGTGTTGGTGGAGCTTTCTGCTCAGGCTCGTAAATTTCACCGGCAATCTCGCGAGCCTCGTATTCGTCGGTAATACCGCCAAGTACATCGGCAAAGAGTTCCCGAAGGCAGTATCCCGCTGCGCGCCATTTCTGCATACGCTGCGGATAGCGGAACCACGGGGCTTCATTGGGGACATCGGACCATTCCTTGGTGGTCCAGTCCTGCTTTTTGACAAAGGGACGTTCGTCCCAAAGGCCCGCGCGTTTGGCATCTTCGATGGAAAACTCTTCGCGTTTGGTTTCGCCGGTATCAGAGCGCTTGGCTTCGCACCAGCCGATGCCACGCACTTCATCATATCCGGTACGGATGTACGCTGCCTTTTTGGATCGGCGGGTAACGTTGATAATGCCGTCCCCGTAAAGCGCCGGCCGTCCACCAATC
>NZ_JAGENB010000011.1 GCF_019991125.1 Phyllobacterium calauticae
CGCTCAGTAACGCCATGTCGATCACTCCAGTGCCCCCGCTGAAACCACAGGGGATGATTGAAACATGGGTCAATTCTCAGTGATATTTTCCCGCAATCCCGGGTCAGCTCTCAATGCAAATCAACAGGGTGACCTTCCTGGAGCGCACGGCACCCAACCACAGCCTGGGCCCCGAGCTTGCCCGTTTCATTGCGGAACTGGAATATGTGTCCGCGAATGCGGCATCGGGTCCGGATGCTTCGCAGTTGAGGCAAGCAGCCATCCGCTGGATCGGAAAGCATCATGTATCAACTTGATTATCCCTGGCTGCTTGTCCTGCTTCCCGTACCGCTCCTGATCTGGTGGATCGTGCCGCCTTACAAGGAGCAGACCACTGCGGTCCGCATTCCCTTCTTCGAAGAAGTCGCCCGCGCGGCTGGCGTTGTTCCGACCACGGGATCGCTGGTTTCGCAACGGTCCGTCCTGCAGACTCTATCCGCAAGCCTCGCCTGGATACTGATACTCCTTGCGCTTGCCCGTCCGCAGTTTATCGAGCCGCCGCTGCAGAAGACGCAACCGCAGCGGGACCTCATGCTTGCTATCGATTTATCCCAGTCCATGGACACGAAGGATTTCCGCGAACCAAGTGGCACCCTGATATCCCGCGTCGAGGCAGTGCGCAAAGTTGTTGCTGATTTCGTGTCGAAACGGCAGGGCGACCGGATCGGTTTGATTGCTTTCGGCGACGCGCCCTACCCGCTTGCGCCGTTCACGATGGACCATGCCACGGTTCAGACGATGATAGCGGATTCGCTTCCCGGGATGGCTGGACCGAGAACAGCTCTCGGCGATGCGATAGGGCTTGCCATCAAAATGTTCAATGATCCGAACATTCCGGAAAAGGTGCTTGTGCTTTTGACCGACGGGAATGACACCGCGAGCAAAATGCCTCCCGCAAAAGCTGCCGATATCGCCAAAGCAGCCAAGATTACCGTCCATACAATCGGAATTGGTGATATGAATGCGGTTGGCGAGGACAAGCTGGACGTGGCCATGCTGCAGAAGATCGCTGAGGTCACCGGCGGCCGCTATTTCTTCGGGCAGGATTTGAAAAGCCTGGAAAACGTCTATGCGACCTTGGACCGGATAACGCCTGCCACGCAGAAAATTCTGTCGTGGCAGCCGCGGACCGAGCTCTTTGTCTATCCGCTCGGCGCTGCTCTGGTTCTCCTAGTGGTATTTCATGCACTGGCATGGTTGGGAACGGAATTCAGGAGGCGCCGGGAATTACCCGGTGGAGCGCAGTCATGATCGCCGACTTCCACTTCCTGCGACCGTGGTGGCTGACCGGCATTCCGGCGGCGATGCTGTTCCTTTGGCTGGCGGCGCGGCAAGGTGACATGAGAATAAAGTGGCGCGGCATGATTGCACCGCAGCTGCTCGATCATCTGATTTCCGGCAGGGAGCACCGCGGCGGCATCCGCCCGCATCATTGGATGGCAATGCTGATGGCCATATCGGCAATCGCGCTGTCGGGGCCGACCTGGCAAAAGGAACTGCCGCCGTTTGTGCAGGATGCCGCCGCCCTTGTTGTCGCAATCGACCTCTCGCCGACAATGGACGCGATTGACGTGACACCGTCGCGGCTGGAAAGGGCCAAGCTGAAGATTGACGACATACTGGCATCGCGCCCAGCGGCCAAGACCGCTGTGATCGCCTATGCCGGATCGGCTCATCTCGTGCTGCCGCTGACGGAGGACGCTTCGCTTATCCGGACCTATGTGAATTCCCTGGTCACGCCCATCATGCCGGTCGGCGGCCGAAACACCGCGGCCGCGCTGGAACTAGCAGAAAAAACGCTGGCCGATGAAGAGGCAACCGGCACGATCCTTTTATTGACCGACGGTATCGATTCCGGCTCACTTGCAGCTGTTCAATCGACGCGGCGAAGCGGGCTCGTGATTCTCGGCATCGGCACTGCGCAGGGAGGCCCGGTCAAGACCGCCGACGGCAGCTTTGCCAATGATGCCAATGGCAACCGCATCTTTGCCAAACTCGACATCGATGCTTTGAGAGAGTTGCGCAACAGCGAAACCAGCGTCGCCACCTACACGGCGGACGACAGTGACGTGCGTTGGATTGCCCAACACATCCGGACGCATTTTGAACAGCGGTCGGATGCCGGCCAAACCCGGTGGCGGGATTTCGGCTGGTGGCTGACGATCCCGATCGCGCTGCTTGCCGCTTTCACTTTCCGGCGTGGCGGGGGCATCCGATGGACCGGGGCCATCCTTGCCTTCCATATGATCACCAGCGCGGATACGGCTCGTGCCGCTGACAACTGGTTTGCGGACGCTTGGCTCACCCGAGACCAACAGGGCCGCCTCGCCTATCAACGCGGGGATTTTCCGGACGCTGCCGACACGTTCGCCGATCCGGCCTGGAAGGGGGCGTCGCTATACCGTGCCAGGAAATTTGACGAGGCGCTAAACGCATTCGCACGCGAAAACACGCCCGAAAGCTGGTTCAATCAAGGCAATTGTCTTATGCAGCTTGCAAAATATGACGCGGCTGTTGCCGCATATGAAAAAGCGCTGGCCGTGCGCAAGGACTGGATACCGGCCAAGGGTAATCTTGCCGTTGCCGAGCGGCTTGCAGCGCGCAAAAAGAAGAATGAGAGCGAAGAGCCACGGGATCCGGATGACGATCCTGATCAGATCCAATTCGATGAAAAGGGTAAACAGGGGAAAAAGGGAGAGGTCAATGTCGCGGAACAGGCGGCGGATATCTGGATGAAGAATATTGCGGTCAGCCCGGCGCAGCTGCTGGCGCGGAAGTTTGCACTCGAGGCGGCGCGGGGTGCGAAATGAGAATCCTTGCTGCAGCCTTGCTGGTGTTGTTCTGGCATCACGCCGCTTTGGCCGCCGACCCTTTTGCTGAAGCGACCATTGCAACGAAGGGTACTTTGGTCGCGGGTCAACAGATTCAGATCGACATCGATGTCTTCGTACCGAATTATTTCACCGCACCGCCGCAATTTCCCGTGTTCGATCTTCCAAATGCGATTGTCACACTCTCCGACGGGCGTGCCCAGAACCTCAACGTCGTCAGGGATGCAGCGCAATATTCGGGAATCCGCCGTACGTATCTCATCATTCCGCAATTGGCGGGCGACTATGCATTGCCGACCGCAGACATAGAATTTGGCTATGCCGCCGTGCCGGGCCAGTCGGTCACGGCGAAAGTGCCGCTTCCCCCCGCAAGGTTTCATGTGGGTGAAGTGCCCGGCAGCGGCGACACCGGGCCCATCCTGGCCGCGACCAGTCTCGAGCTGTCACAGACCTTGGACAGCGACCCCGGCAAACTGACAGTCGGCGACACCCTGGTGCGGACCGTGTCACAGACGGCCGGGGGAACGCAGGCAATGATGTTGCCTCAACCGCATTTTGAAACGCCGGCCGGGGTCAGGATGTACGTCAAACCGCCGCGTTTGGAGAATGGCATCAAAGGAGCCGGTGGCGGATCCGGCAGCAGGCGGACCGACAGCATCACTTACGTCGCAGAGCGCGAAGGCAGCCTGATCATTCCGGGTCTTTCCATCGACTGGTACGATACGGGCAATGCCAGTCGCCAGCAGGCCAAGCTTTCCACCATTGCGCTCACCGTGAAGGCGGCTCCCGCGACGACGAATGCAATCATTCCGGATATGCCGGCACAACCGCAATCGTCGCGTGCACCTTCGCTGCATACAATAGTGCTTGCCGGGATAATCTTGTCGGCAGCGGTTTTGGCCGCCTGGTTCTGCTGGATCGCATTGCCGCGCCTGTTCAAATGGATGGATGCGCGCCAGAAGATGCTTGAACGATCAGAACCCGCCAGGTTCCGGCAGCTCTATCTCGCCTTGAACTCGGACAACCCGGCAGCGGCCTATGCTGCTCTGGGAACCTGGACGGCAAGTGCCGGATACAAGAGCATTGCGGCCTGGGCGGCCGCTACCCAGGATCAGGAAATTCTGAATGCACTTGAGGCTTTTGAGGCGGATTTATACCGTTCGCATATCGCGGCGAACTCCAAAGTCACCATGAACAAGCTGGCCTCCGCCATTTTCTCGTGGCGGGACGGCAACGGCAAGCGGCTTGACGCGAAGCACGAGAAGCCAGCACTGCCACCGCTCAACCCCTGACGCGCGAAACTCTTCGCCTCAGTTGGAATCTCATAAATCTCATTTGTTCCGTTCACACGAAATGCGGCCGTCTCTGATCACCATTGTGACAATGAAGACGCAACTCGCTTTATCCCGACATGGATGATCCATCCAAAGGGCGCCAGCGTATGAGGCAGAAAGGAATCTTTCATGCTCAAATACGTCATCGCCTATCTCTCGACAGCGGCGCTGTTTCTTGCGGTCGATTTTGTGTGGCTCAGCATCATGGCAAACGGCTTCTACCGCAGCCGGATTCCCGATGTCATTGGCACACAGGCCAACTATCCCGCGGCAATTGCCTTCTATCTGATCTTTGTCGCGGGTATCGTGATCTTCGCGGTCAGCCCCGCATTGGAAAACGGCCGCTGGACAACCGCTCTCGTCTATGGGGCGCTTTTCGGCTTCATGGCCTATGCGACCTATGATCTGACCAATCAGGCGACACTCAAACAGTGGTCCACGATGGTGACGATTGTCGATATGGGCTGGGGTACCTTCGCATCGGCTCTATGCGCAACCCTCAGTCTTCTGTTCACGCGGTGGTTGCTGGCCACGGTTTGACAGGTCGACCTATGTCCTCGCACTCCGCCTTTGAAGTGATGACGATGCCGGAAAGCCTGACGGCGCGCCGGTCATGATCTGTCGTTCCCCCCATGCCCAAGAATGAAATCAACGGTATCGCGCAGTGTCGGCGCAATGAAGCGGATCGGCGATCCTATCGCTCCGATAATGCCGATGTGACCGACACCCGGATAAAGCTTCGTCTGGACCGAAGACCCGACAGACCGCAGTTTCTTCGCAAGCGCCATGCTGTTGCGCGGATAGACAACATCATCGCTCTGCCCGTGCAGCAGGAGTACCGGCGGATTGCCGGGTCGAACCTGATTGACCGGCTGCGTTGATTCCGGCGTCCGCGCCGGGCTGAAAATATCGGCCACTGCTTTATCGTCGAACGGCAGAAAATCGTACGGTCCGGAAATACCGACAAACCCCTTCAGATCACGCGCCGGATTAAGCTTCTGCTCGCCAAGCCACTTCGTGTCCAATGCCAGCATGGCGGCGATGTAGGCGCCGGCAGAATGCCCGATGAGATAGATTTTGTTGGGGTCTCCGCCATAGGTCTTACCGTGATCCTTCGCCCAGCGAACCACGGCGGCTCCATCCTGCAGGAAGGCCGGGTAACGCACGTCAGGATACAGCCGGTAATCCGGAACCACCGTGACGATACCTCTGGCGGCCAGCGCCGAAGCCACAAAAGCGTATGTTGCCTTATCTCCGCTTTGCCAGGTGCCGCCGTAAAAGAAAATTGCCATGGGGGCTGCTCTGGTGTTTTTGGGGGCATAGATATCCAGGGCCTGCCGCTGATCCCCGCCGTAGGCAATGTTCCGGGTAACAGAAGCCCCGCCGGATGACGTCGTGATATCGAGCATCTTTCCGGCCGAACATCCGACCAGCGTTACAACCGTCAAAAGTGTCAGCAGCTGACGCAACACGTTAAAATCCAAGCAATGGTTGAACGAGGCGGCCGAGCACGCTCTTCAATTGCAAACGCCCATCCACCACGGCCAGACAGATGCATTCGTCGTCAGGCCCCGCCTTGGGCTCATGTTCAAGACTGGCATCGGCGACAACAAGATCGCCCGGATAATAATCACCCAGCGCATCGTGCAACGTCCCCTTGAGCACCAGCGTATATTCGACACCTCTATGGGTGTGTTCCGGCAGCACCATTCCGGGCTTCGCGCGCAGCAGCATCGGCCGATTGCGGGGCGCACCACCTCTGCCAATCGAGCTCCACTGCACGCCCGGCGCCAGGAACTTCCATTTGCCGATGTCATATTGCTCCAGCGGTGACGGTAGAACCAGACCATCCGGCATAGCGGCAAGATGCCGGACCTGCGGCATGACCGGCAAGGATGATGGCGTATCAAGACGCGCAAGAACCTGTTCCAGGGCATCTGCTGCCATTTCCGCAACGGGCACGTCCTCCAGCGCCATACCACCCGCAGCCTCGAACTGCCGCACGCGTTCGGCGCTGTCGGGGCAGAGCGACAAATGTGCCGCGACAACGAGCGCCGCCCCCTGGGCAAGGCTGCCCGCGGCATAGGCCATCAGAATTTCATCGGAAGGGCGATGGGTCATGTCAGCTCATTCCTCGCCCAGCAGATTTCTGAGATGCTGCATCGCCAGACGCAACCGAGATTTGACGGTCCCCAGCGGCAAATCCAGCGTCCGGGCGATCTCACTGTGCGGCTTGTCATCAAAATAGTGCAGTTGGATGACGCTCATCTGTTCTGGCGACAATTTCTGCATGGCGGTGCGCACCAGCGTTTCGCCTTCCAGCCGCAGCAGCATCTCTGACGGAGAAGGTTCAAAATCCGGCTCATGTTCTTCCATGAGATGCGCTGCGGGATAACGCTCGCGCCGGATCGCATCGACCCTCAGGTTTCGTGCAATCGTGAAAATCCAGGTGGAAGCCGACGCTTTGGCGGGATCGAACAGATACGCCTTGCGCCAGAGCATCAGCATGGTTTCCTGCGCCAGTTCCTCGGCCTGCCCCGGCGCCATGCCGCCGCGCATGAAAAACCCTTTGATACGCGGCGCATAATAGCCGAAAAGTTCGGCGAAAGCCGCCTTGTCACTGCGCTGCGCGATACGAAGGATTTTTGCGGAATAATCGGCCGGCCCGGTCATTGTCTGAACGGTACGCCTGATTGCCGGCTTTGTTCCGGCATACGAAAACCGACCGCGTCCAAAACGCTGCCATATCCTGTGGAAATCGCCGAAGGTAAAGGTTGCGAGGCCATTCATACCGCTCAATACGCAGATGCGCCGCAATCGGATCAGCACCGAAACTAATCCTGATCCAATTCCGTATTTCCACCGTATGCACTGATGCTGCAAGAAACAACGTCTGATCATCCCGATCCGTGTTGTTTCCACATGATGAGTACGGGAGAACATCGTTGAAAATTGCTGTCATAGGATCGGGTATTGCGGGCATGTCCGCCGCATGGCTTCTTTCCCAGAATCATGACGTGACCGTTTTCGAACGTGAGCTGCGCGTGGGTGGTCACAGCAATACATTCCTTGTCGGCCAGACAGACAGAAGCCCCATTCCGGTTGATACCGGTTTCATCGTTTTCAATGAACATACCTATCCGAATCTGACTGCCCTGCTCGACCATCTCGGCGTGGAAACAGCGGCATCGGACATGTCCTTTGCGGTATCGCTCGATGACGGCAAGCTGGAATATTCCGGCACCGGATTCAGCGGCCTGTTTGCCCAGCAGCGCAACCTGTTCAATCCGCGTTTCTGGATGATGCTGCGCGATCTCCTGCGCTTCTATCGCGAAACTCCGGCCCACGCGGGCAAACTCGGCCTGCTTGCTCTGGGTGAATTTCTGGAACGGGAGGGATATGGCCGCGCCTTCCGCGACGATCACCTCCTGCCCATGGCAGCCGCCATCTGGTCGGCGCCGGCATCGGCATTGCTCGAGTATCCCGCGGAGGCGTTCATCCGCTTTTGCGATAATCACGGCCTGCTGAAACTGGCCAACCGGCCGCTATGGCGTACCGTCAAGGGCGGCAGCCGCGCCTATGTCGATCGCCTCACGGCAGGTTACAGGGACCGCATCCAGACCGGATGTGCCGCCGCATCCATCCGTCGCGGCAGAGACAGCGCCGCCGTGACCGATATCCATGGTGTTACCCGGATTTTCGATCACGTTGTCCTGGCCGGCCACGCCGATGAATCGCTGGCGTTGCTGTCCGACCCGACGCCCCTGGAAGCCAACCTTCTTTCCGCTTTCCGCTATTCGGTGAACCATGCTGTTCTGCATGAAGACGACACACTCATGCCCAAACGGCGTGCCGTCTGGTCCAGCTGGAACTATCTGGGACAGCGCCGGGAAGCCGCCGGTTCGGGCAACCAGCTGTGTGTGACCTACTGGATGAACCGATTGCAGCCGCTCGAAACCGATCGTCAGTTCTTCGTCACACTCAATCCGCAGCATCAGCCGGATGAGCAAAAAATCCTGCACCGGGAAACCTATAGCCACCCGATTTTTGACGGCGCGGCGATGCAGGCGCAAAAACAGCTCTGGCAGATGCAGGGACAGCGCAGCACCTGGTACTGCGGCGCCTATTTTGGCGCGGGCTTCCACGAAGACGGATTGCAAGCGGGCCTTGCGGTGGCGGAAGATCTCGGCGGCGCGCGCAGACCCTGGAAGGTTGCCGATGAATCCGGGCGCATCTATCGCCAGAACCGCCCCGAACCAATCGGGGTCGCGGCATGAATGCCTTCCGCTCAGCGATCTACACTGGCAGGGTCACCCATAGGCGCCTGCGCCCCAAACAGCATTTTCTGCGTTACCGCATGTTCTACATGCTGCTCGATATTGACGAGATCGAAGGTATCGCGCGCGCCAGCCGGTTGTTCTCCCACAACCGGTTCAATCTCTTCGGTTTCTTCGATGGCGACCACGGCTCCAAGTTTGATGCGGCAGCGCGGTGTCCGGACCTGCGCGGTTATGTGGAGGACCATCTGCGGGATGCCGGCATGGTGCCCGATGGTGGGCCCATCAAGCTGATGACCATGCCCAGAATACTTGGCTATGTATTCAACCCGCTGAGTGTCTATTTCTGCCATGACAGGAACAGCAGGCTGAAGGCACTGATCTACGAGGTCAACAACACGTTCGGCCAGCGTCACAGCTACGTTTTTCCGCTGGGCGATACGGACAACGGCAAGCCGTTGCATCAGGAATGCGGCAAGGAATTCTACGTTTCGCCCTTCATGGAGATGGCGCTGGACTATGATTTCACCATCACCAGACCAGCCGATACAGCATCGGTTGTCATCAACGCGAGCGACAAGGACGGGCTCATCATCGCAACAGCCTTTTCAGGCAAGCGGCAGGAATTCAGCGACCGCCAGTTGCTAAAGCTGTTTCTCGGCTATCCCCTGCTGACTCTCAAGGTCATTGCCGGCATCCATTGGGAAGCCCTATGGATCTGGGTCAAGGGTGTCAAATGCAGACCCCGGCCGCGGACGCCTGTTCAAACCCGGACAATCATTCCGCGCCGAACGGAATCGGATACGCAGTTCTCAAAATAACAGGCATACATGACTGAACAGCAATCATCGGCCACCCGTTTCCCCGTCATTGTCCTCTTCAGACACGATCTGCGGATCAGCGACAATCGTGCCCTGTATGCAGCCGCAAACACAGGCAAACCAATCATTCCCGTATTCATTCGGGATGAGGGGAACACCGAAGCATCACGGCCTGCCGGCGGGGCGCGCCAATGGTGGCTGCACCACTCACTGGCTGCGCTTTCAGCGTCGCTCAGGGTTCTTGGCGCGAACCTTGTTCTCAAACGCGGGGCGACACAGACTATTGTTGATCGGTTGCTGGACGACACAGGCGCCGACATGGTTCTGTGGAACAGGCGGTACGATCCCCCCGGCGTGAGGACGGACACCAGCCTCAAATCCGAACTCATCCGCCGAGGCATATCGGCAGAAAGCTTTGACGGGCATCTCCTGCATGAGCCGTTCTTGTTCAAAACCGGCACTGGTGGGTTCTATCGCGTCTATTCGCCGTTCTGGCGCGCTTTGACGGCAGGTCCGGAACCACGTGACCCGGTTCCAGCACCGCGAACGCTGGAGCCATATCATGAATCGATGGGTTCGCAGTGCCTTAACGACTGGGCGCTTCTGCCTGAAAAACCCGACTGGGCGAAGGACTTTGCCAAGGATTGGACGCCGGGGGAAAACGGCGCACAGGAAAAACTTGCCGCCTTTCTCGGCGGCGCTATTGGCGGCTACGATCATGATCGGGACAAGCCTGCCATCGAAGCAACGTCAAGGCTTTCCCCCCATCTCGCCCACGGTGAGATCACACCGTTCCAGATATGGCATGCCCTGAAATCACCGAGCCTTGCGCGGGAAGGCAGGGATGTGGATAAATTCCGCAGGGAAATCGGCTGGCGGGAATTTTCCTACCATCTGCTGTTCAACAATCCCGCGCTTGCGACCAAGAACTACAATGCATCGTTTGATGGCTTCGCTTGGCAGAACAAGGCCGATGATCTCAAGGCATGGCAACAGGGCCGGACGGGTTATCCGATCGTCGATGCCGGCATGCGCCAACTCTGGAAAACAGGCTGGATGCACAATCGGGTCCGTATGATCACCGCATCATTTCTGATCAAGCATCTGCGCATCGACTGGCGCAAGGGCGAAGCGTGGTTCTGGGATACGCTTGTGGATGCCGACCCCGCCAGCAATGCCGCCAGTTGGCAATGGGTTGCAGGATCGGGTGCAGATGCCGCGCCTTATTTCCGGATTTTCAATCCTATGTTGCAGGGCGCCAAGTTCGATTCATTGGGCGCCTATGTGCGGGAATTTGTTCCGGAGCTGAAAAATCTCTCCGACAAATATCTGCACGCACCTTGGCTCGCACCCGAGAACATTTTGAACGAGGCGGGCGTTGTTCTGGGCCAGAATTACCCTCATCCCATCGTTGACCATCAAGCAGCGCGACAACAGGCGCTGGTTGCCTATGCAAACACCCGCAAAGATTCTCCCAGCCATTAGGCCTCAATGGCCATGGATTGGTGAGTGCCCATTGCGGGCCCTCCTCTGCACCGCCTCCGTCATGCTCCCTGCAAAACGGCGGACCCGGCCATGCGTTGCAAGTCGGCCTCCGAGGCGTTTCCAATGACCCACGGGCAGGCATAATAATCTTCGATGCGGTCGATGATCCGACCGGCGACACGGACGCGAACCGGCCACGCGACCTGCCACCGGTCGCCTCGCTGGAAGAGCACGAGCAGGACAGGTTCTCCGTCGATCGCCCCGAACTCCATGGTCCAGGTGTCCGGATTTCGCTCGTATTCGGCGAAATAGGGAGAGTTCCTGAGCAGGCCGTCAAAGCAGTCGGCGACCCGCAACCGAGCATCGGCGCTGGTGAGGCTGCGCACCCCATCCCAGTCATGGCGGTTGAAGAGGTCGACATAGCACTGCAAGATCCGCGCTGTGTCAGGATCAAGCGGACTGCTCGGTTCACCGGCAGGTTTCGCCGGCAGGTCGGCGAGCTTCGCCCGTCCGCGGGAGAGCGCGGATTTGACGCCGCCAACCGTCGAGTCCACGAGCTCTGCGGTCTCTTCCAGCGAATAGTCGAACACATCCTTCAGGAGGACGCAGGCGCGCTCCTTGGGCGGCAGGTGGCCCACCAGCCGTTCGATGGCGCGATGTGCACCGGTCGTCGCCGGCTCCGCAGCGACGACACCGATATCGTCCGAATAGGCGCTTTCCGCGCGCTCGCGCGCATCGCGCCGCCGCAGAAAGTCAATGCAGCGATTGTGAGCGATGCGAAAGAGCCAGGGCTTTAGCCTGCTGGCATCGCCGAGGGTCTCGATCTTCGTGTAGGCCTCGAACAGCGTCTCCTGCATGAGATCCTCACCGTCGAGCCGTGAACCGGTCATGCGGGCGCAGTAACGATGCAATTGGGCGCGGACGTCTGATACCGTCTCGAGGAAGGCTCGATACTGCGCGTCGAATAAGCCGTTCGGTCGCTCAGGCATATCCTTCACCTGCCACATCTTGGCGTCATCGAGGAACACAGGTGAGGACCACGACGCCGCTCCTGAAGCGATACGTATCGACAAGCCTTCAGGCGGACGAGCGCATGGCCCAGGTCTGCAAACGCGCATTTGCCCACTTTCAATTTGCGAGTCATGCGACCTCCTGACTTTCGCCGGGTGTTGCTGCGGTTCCGGTCAGGCCGAGCTTGGGGCGAACCCATTGTGCAAACCGCTCGATCGCGTCGTCGGCTTCGGGCGCGCGGCCAGCCATCATCTGGAACGAATGCAGCATACCCGGAAATATCTCCAAGCGCACCTCGACGCCGGCGGCCTTCGCGCGGTCGGCGAGCGCTCGGCTGTCGTCGAGCAGGGTTTCGTCTCCGCCCGCCTGCAGATAGATCGGCGGCAGGCTCTTGAGATCGGCAAAGATTGGGCTGGCGAATGGATGTCGGGCATCAGCCCCTCCAAGGACTTGCGATGCCAGCATATCCACGGTCGCCTTCTGGAAGAAGGCGTCCTTCTCGCGGTTAACTTCGTAAGAGAGCCCGCTTGCCGACAGATCATGCCAGCCGGAGATACTGAGGATCGCGGCCGGCAAGGGACGTCCCGCATCACGGAGTTTCATTGCCGCCGCAATGATCAGGCCCGCGCCAGCGGAATCGCCCGCACCTATAGTGTGCTTCGGCCTGATGCCCTGCTCGCCCAGCCACGCGAACGCAGTCACGGCCTGCTCGATTTGGCGCGGGAACTTGCTCTGAAACGCATAGTCGTAAGTGGCAAGCAAAGCGTAACAGCCAATCGCCTTGGCGAGGTGCCCGACCATCTTGCGATGGGTCCAGATCGATCCGCCGACATAGCCACCGCCGTGCAGGTAGAGCATGACCCGATCCTTGGCCGCCCGTTTTGGCTGAACCCACAGCGCTGTCTTGTCGCCGAGGTTCGTCTCGATGTAATCGACGCCGCCCGGTTCCGTCGTCAAGACAGACCATTCGGAGACTTCCGGCGGCAATTCGCGACCGCTGCGCCAAGCCTCCGCGAGCTTTTCGTAGTGTATCTTGTTTGCCAGGCTCTGCTTGCTCTCCATGGTCACGCTCCAATTCGGTTGGGAGGGCGATGTCGAGGATGACAGCCCGTCAACAGCCAAGACGGACGAATCCAGCAAAAGGATACGCCGCCGCCGGATCGGGCACGCTTCTTCCCGGTGAATGTCCCCTTATTCGATCCCTGCTGAAACTAATTTGAAAAGCCGCTCGTAACTCCGCCGCTTCCCAATCAAAGGGAAAAAACAGTGGAGAGAGAAATGTTCACCAATTCCATTCGCCTGGTTGCACTCGCATCTGTGTTGATTTCGGGAGCCGCGTTTGCGGAGAATCCCATGGTCGGCGGTGCACCCATGTACGAAAATAAAAACATTATTGAAAACGCCGTGAACTCCAAAGATCACACCACACTCGTCGCAGCCGTCAAGGCAGCGGGCCTTGTCGAAACTTTGCAGGGCAAGGGTCCCTTCACTGTCTTTGCACCAACCAATGCAGCATTTGACGCGCTGCCCAAGGGCACGGTCGAAACCTTGCTGAAGCCTGAAAACAAGGACAAGCTTACCAAGATCCTGACCTGCCATGTCGTCGCCGCCAATGCGGATTCGAAGGCCATCATGAAGATGGTCGATGATGACAAGGGCGCGCACCCGGTAAAGACCGTTGGCGGTTGCGTGTGGACCGCAAAATATAAGGGCGACAAGCTGACTTTGACCGATGAAAACGGCACGGTTGCCAATGTGACGATCGCCAACGTCAAACAGTCAAACGGTGTCATTCACGTCATCGACAAAGTTCTGTTGCCCAAGATGTAAATCCGTTTCCGGTTCCCGGTACGAAGGGAACAGTCGGCTGGCCCCTGCTAATATGATATGAATGGGGGCCAGTTTTAACGGACGGCAGGAAAGGACAATCCCATGCTAAAATACGGTCTCTATGTCTCGCTTGAAGCAAAAGCAGGCAAGGAAGATGATGTGGAGTCTTTCCTCATTGCAGGGCTGGCTATCGTCAACAAGGAGCGTGATACGGTGTCGTGGTTTGCTGTGCGCAGCAGTCCATCGGCATTCGCGATCTTTGACACATTCAACACTGCCGATGCGCGCGATGCACACCTTGCCGGCGATCTTGCCAAGCTGCTGATGGGACGGGCTGACGAACTCTTTGCCACTCCACCCGACATTCAGATGGTTGATATTCTGGCGTCAAAACCGTCGGCCACCTGAAAATCAGTTCAGGCCCCAATATCTCTCACGTTTCTGCGCGCACCTGTTGTAGGCCCAATGGGCACGAAGGTGATGTTTGAGCCATTCTGGCCGAACAGCATATGAAAACCTGATCGCAGCGCATAGAATGGAAAAACGGACAGGAGATGAGCCGCATCTTGAATGCGCCTAATAAAGGAAACGAAAATGCCCCTGGGAGTTTTCTCCATCATGCAGAACAAATACGCGAGGTGTCTGGCTCTTGTCATGACGATCCTGATCGGCTCGAACGCATTGCTCTGTGCCAGCGGATTTGCTTTCGAAGGCAAGACGACCGGTCTCGCCGATGTGACAATTGCCATTATCCGTCATGGAGAAAAGCCGGACAGCGGAACAGGTCTCTCTCCGGCTGGTGAAAAACGGGCGCAGGCCTATAGCGCGTATTTTCAGCACCTGACGCTCGACGGCCATCCATTCCGGCCCGACACGCTGATTGCGACCGCAGATTCCAAGAACAGTGCCCGCGAACGGCTGACCCTGGAGCCACTGAGCCAAGCGCTGGGGCTGCCTATCGATCTGAGATTCGGCAACAAAGATCTGACCGGCCTTACCAAGGCTTTGAGAACCGAGCCGCACGGCAAATCGGTGCTCATTGCCTGGCATCACGGCAAACTCTCGCAGCTCATCGAAGCATTGGGAGGTGATCCGTCGAGGCTGTTGCCCGGCGGGCAATGGCCCGACGATGTTTTCGATTACATGGTTGTGCTGCGTTTTGACCACAAGGGGAAACCGATAACCGGTTCTGCCGAGCTCATCCATGAGGACTTCGCCAATCCACCCGGACAGATCGGCGCTATGACGTCTCATTGACCGGTAGTTCCCGGTGGCAAGGACCGCCGGGGTCCGTCCGGCTATTTTTCTGCAACCTCGAAAACTAGCGAGTCACGGTAACGCGCCCCTTCATGTTGGGATGAAAGCGGCAATAGAAGTCAACCGGCCCTGCTTGCTCAAGCTGGAGCGTTGCCGCTTTGCCGGAGGAGATCACGACATCCCATCCGCCTTTCACTGTTGTCGTATGATCCACGATATCCTTGTTGATCCATTCGATCCTGTCGCCAACTTTTGCGGTGATGACGGCTGGGGTAAACACCATTTTCTCGATCGTGACCCGTATGGTTTCCGCCCTGGCAGGAATGGACCCCATACCCAGTATCAGGACAATCGAGATCCATGCCTTGAGTTGCGACGCCATCGGTCTGCCCTATTTGAGCCCGGCCGCAACATGTTCGGCGTGCTGCTCATGCCCCTGGAAGATCTTCAGTCCAGTTTCCAGCAGGCTTTTAAGCTCAGCATTTTTTGCTGAAGGAATGAGCAAGGTTTCAAGCGCGCCGTTGACCTGCTTGTGATAGGTCACCTCGTTGGTCACATAGGCCTTGTCAAAGGCGGTACCATCGAATTTGTCCTGCTTGGCGCGTTCGGCGGTGGCCGCCTTGACGAGCGAACGGCTGGTGTCGTTGTCCTCGGGAGTGACCTTCAGCTTTTTGACCAGTGCGAGAGCTTGCGTGTTGACCGCTTCATGATCGCGCATCATGTCCCTGGCAAAGGCAACAACGTCTTTGTTTTTTGATTTGGCAATCGCCTGTTTGGCAGCTTCGATATCGATGATGCCTGCCGTATAGGCAATGTGAGCAATTTGCGGGTCGGTTGGCTTGTCTGCCGCATGAGCGAGTGAAATGCTGCCCAATAGGGAAAGAACAGCCAGGGCCGTCATTGTCCGAGAGAACATAATACCTCCTTCGCCCGGAGGAATATCCGGGTCGTTTTTTCAACTGACAGCCATTTGATGTTGAATAGCGAAAAAGGTTCCCTGAGTTCACTCGATAAAGCCGAGCTGTTTCATGACTGCGGCTGTCAAACGGGCGCAGCGCTGTCCAGCGAATGGAAAGGCATCCATCAAGACCGGGCCGATCTGGTCGTCCAACTTTTTGCGTACGAGCGCACGAGCGCGATGCAGACGTGTCTTGACCGTCTCCACTCTGATCCCGAGCACCTCCGCTGTCTCCTCCTGACTGAGCCCCTCGATCACGCGCGCGATAAAAACAGTCCTGTACACGTCGGGAAGAGCATCGGTTGCCCTTTCAACCATTTGCAAAATCTGCCGCTGTGCCATTAACCGCTCCGGGTCTTCACCTGTTTTGATGGGAAACGGGATGATCCGCGTGTCAGAATTCCGGCTCGTCGAAGCCGCAAGATCCGGCGCACGCCGCTTTTTGCGCAAACGTCCCAAAGCTTCATTGATGACAATGCGGGAAAGCCAGGTTGCGAGTGAGGATTCACCCCGGAACTGGTCGAGATGAGAGAAGGCAGAGCAATAGGCCTCCTGAACGATATCCTCGGCTTCGCTGTCATCCCGAATGACGCCGCGGGCAATTCGGTAAAGCCGGCGATTATGCGTCCGCATTATTGTGCGGAAAGCATCGGCATCCCTGATCAGCGCACGTCGAACAAGTTCGACATCGTCCCCATGACCGGATGGGGACGCTGTCTTTGCCGGTAATACCATCATCCTGAACTCCTCTGGCCATCATAGATGATATTTGCGGTAAAAGGTTCCCGGCGTCTTGGGCCTCACATCAATATGGGCCGAGACATTGAAGCAGTCTGAACGCTTCCAGGGCCGGCACAGAACAAGGTATCGATGTGATGGACATCAGCCCGCCAGATGATGCGTTAAACGGCCGACTTCAGCGCGACTCTCTTTTCAAGCGCCGCCGCGTCTTCCTTTCGCTCACTGTAGCGATCGGTGAGATAGCCGGAAATATCACGCGTCAGCAGCGTGAATTTGACCAATTCCTCCATCACATCGACAACGCGGTCATAATAGGCGGACGGTTTCATCCGGCCGTTTTCGTCAAATTCCTGATAGGCCTTGGCGACTGACGACTGGTTCGGGATCGTGATCATGCGCATCCAGCGGCCAAGCACCCGCATCTGATTGACCGCATTGAATGATTGCGACCCGCCGGACACCTGCATGACCGCCAGCGTCCGCCCCTGCGTGGGACGGATCGCGCCCATGGCTAGGGGTATCCAGTCGATCTGCGATTTCATCACCCCGGTCATCGCACCGTGCCGTTCAGGGCTGGTCCATACCTGCCCCTCCGACCACAGCGAGAGGTCGCGCAGCTCCTGAACTTTCGGATGATCAACCGGCGCATCGTCAGGCAAAGGCAGGCCAGCCGGATCGAAAATGCGGGTTTCCGCCCCAAAATGCTCCAGCAGGCGCGCTGCTTCCTGGGTCAGAAAACGGCTGTAGGACACTCTTCGGAGGGAGCCGTAAAGCAGAAGGATGCGCGGACGGTGTGCCGAGAATGCTGCAGACAGCTTTTCAGGCTCCGGAATCTGCAGGACGCTCGACGCGACATTGGGCAAATCAGACAATGCGCTTCCCCTCACTGTCGATGACGACTTCGCCGTCTTCCTTGGCGAAGGCGCCTTTTTGCGGGCTCGGCAGGATATCGAGGACCGCTTCGGATGGCCGGGCAAGACGCACGCCCTTTTCCGTAACGACAAAGGGGCGATTGATCAGGATCGGATGGGCCTCCATGGCGTCCAACAGCTGCTCGTCATTCAAGGACAGGTCATCCAGCCCCAATTCCGCATAAGGCGTTCCTTTTTCGCGGATAGCCTCGCGCACGGTCAGTCCTGCCCTGCGGATCAGATCCTTCAGTTCCTGTCGGGCGGGCGGCGTCTTGAGATACTCGATGACGGTCGGCTCGATGCCCGCATTGCGTATCAACGCCAGGACATTGCGGGACGTGCCACAGGATGGATTGTGATAAATGGTGACGGTCATCAGACGGTCCTTTCTGCTTTGACCATGATCGCATCAGACCGGGCGCGTTCAGGCATTGCGTTTTCCTTGGGCGGGCAACAGGGAACAATGTCGGCGATGAGCGGTGCGCAAATGTCCGGATGCCCTGCGCAGCAATCCTTCAGGAGATAGTTGATGGCCGCACGCAGCTTGCCGAAATTGGCTCTGTAGATGATGGAACGGCTTTGGCGCGCCGAAGTGATCAAGCCAGCGCGTGACAGGATCGCGAGATGTGTCGACATGGTGTTCTGAGGAACATCGAGCATACGGGCGATTTCCCCGGCAGCGATCCCCTCCGGCTCGTGCATCACGATCAGCTTGAACGCATCCATGCGCGAGGGTTGAGCAAGAGCCGAAAAGGCCTCGATGGTGCTTTCTTTTTCCATATATCCAGATTTACAGATATGTTTGATCGCTGTCAAGAACTGTGACTTGCCTCCATGGCGGAAGGACCGCGCCGGGAAATGCCGACGTCCTGATCGGCACATGGTCGGCCCTGCGCGGGTATCCTCCTAACTTTTTGGCCTGACCTCGTAATAAACCGACACCTTCCGGTCCGGTCCTTTGGCAACCGCAAAGACATCATAACTGGCACTGGGGTCATTGCCCATGCCGAGAGACCCGGCGGGCATGCCTGGCACCGCCAGCCCGGCGATGCCAGGTTTTTCCGCAAGAAGTTTTCTGACCGCCTCCAACGGCACGTGCCCGTCGAGGAAATAGCCCTCGACGGTTGCCGTGTGGCACCCTTCAACCTCTGCCGGAACGCCGAAGCGCTTCTTGATGCCCGGCAGGTCGTCCGTGTTCACGCGTTCGACCTTGAAGCCTTCGGTCTCCATCGACTTCGCCCAGAGATTGCAGCATCCGCAGTTCGGGTCCTTGTATATTGTCATCACCGACGGCGTTGCAGCTTTGGCCTTGCCAACGGTCAGGGCAACAAAAGCTGCCCCGATGCCTGTACATAAGAATTCGCGTCTCTTCATCAGCGTGTACCTCCAGCTTGCGGATTCATTGCCGCCGGTATCGGCAGGCTGCCCGTGTCATGCGCTTCCATCGCGCCTGCCACCCTCAAATTCCATCCCTTGACGATGCCATAGACGGCAGGAATGACAATGAGCGTCAGCAGTGTCGATGAGATCATGCCGCCGATCATCGGTACGGCAATGCGCTGCATGACTTCCGATCCCGTTCCCGTACTCCACAGGATAGGCAGAAGCCCTGCCATGATGGCAACGACGGTCATCATCTTCGGCCGGACACGTTCGACCGCACCCATCATGATGGCTTCATTGAGATCGGCTCGTGTAAACACGCCCCCGCTTGCCGCCCGTCTTGTCCGGACTTCCTTCAACGCCTGATCAAGGTAGATCAGCATGATCACGCCCGTCTCGGCTGCCACCCCTGCCAGCGCAATGAAGCCGACCGCCACGGCGACCGACGTGTTGAAGCCGAGCCACCACATCAGCCAAATGCCGCCCACCAGGGCGAACGGCAGCGACAGCATGACGATCAGGGTTTCCGTGAGCGCCTTGAAGTTGAGGTAGAGCAGCAGGAAGATGATCGCCAGCGTCAGCGGCACCACGATCTTCAGCTTGGCTTCGGCCCGTTCGAGGTATTCAAACTGACCGCTCCAGGCGACGGAGTAGCCCGCCGGCAGTTTGACTTGATCGGCCACAGCCTGCTTGGCCTCATGAACATAGCCGCCGAGATCCCGGCCCGTGATATCGACAAAGATATAGACCACCAGTTGGCCGTTTTCAGTGCGGATGGAGGTTGCACCGCGGGTCAATTCGACCTTGGCGACTTCACCGAGCGGAACCGTTCCGCCGCCCGGCAAAGCAATCTGCACATCGCGGGCGATGGCTTGCGGATCACTGCGCTGCGACCGGGGATAACGGATGGTGACGCCGTAACGTTCCCGTCCTTCCACTGTCTGGGTGATTTGCTGCGCGCCCAGGGCCATGGAGATGACATCCTGAACATTCTGGATCGACAGGCCGTAACGTCCGAGCGCCACCCTGTCCGGAACAATATCGAGGAAGTATCCACCGATGACCCGCTCGGCATAGGCGCTCGACGTCCCCGGAACGGATTTCAGCACCCGCTCGATCTGTCTTGCCACCCCTTCCATTTGAGCAAGATCCGTACCGTACACTTTGACGCCAACAGGTGTGCGGATACCCGTCGACAGCATGTCGGTGCGCGCCCTGATCGGCATGGTCCAGGCATTCGAAACACCTGGAAACTGCAAGGCAGCATCCATTTCGTTCTTCAGACTGTCGGCAGTGACGCCCGGCCGCCATTGCGACTTCGGTTTCAGGTTGATGATGGTTTCGAACATTTCAGTCGGTGCTGGATCGGTCGCCGTGTCCGCCCTTCCTGATTTACCAAAGACCGATTCGACTTCCGGAAACGACTTGATGATCCTGTCCTGTGTCTGCAGCAACTCGGCAGCCTTGGTGACGGATATTCCCGGCAACGTCGTGGGCATATACATCAGGGTGCCTTCGTCGAGGTTGGGCATGAACTCGCTGCCAAGCTGGCGCGCAGGCCAAATCGTGACGACAAGAGCGGCAAGTGCGATCAGGATGGTGAGATACTTTGCCTTCAGGACCATTGTGATCAGCGGTCGGTAGATGGCGATCAGAAAGCGGTTCACGGGGTTCCTGTGCTCCGGAATGATACGGCCGCGCACGAACAGGATCATCAGTGCAGGCACCAGCGTAACCGACAGAAGCGCTGCGGCAGCCATCGAGAACGTCTTGGTGAATGCCAGCGGCCCGAACAGTTTGCCCTCCTGACCTTCGAGTGTGAAGATCGGGATGAACGACACCGTGATGATCAGCAGGCTGAAGAACAGGGCCGGTCCAACCTCCGCCGCCGCCTCGATCAGTATTTCGACCCGGGGTTTGCCGGGCGGCGCACGCTCCAGATGTTTATGGGCGTTTTCAATCATCACGATGGCCGCATCGATCATTGCCCCGATGGCAATGGCAATACCGCCAAGACTCATGATGTTGGCCCCCAGCCCCAGCCATTTCATGGCAATGAAGGCCATCAGGATACCAACGGGCAGCATGATGATGGCAACGAGGGCACTTCTGACATGAAGCAGAAAAATGATCGTTACCAGCGCAACGACAATGCTTTCCTCCACCAATGTTCTCTTCAACGTCTCTATCGCAGAGTTGATCAACGTCGAACGGTCGTAAACCGGAACGATGTCGGTGCCTGCCGGCAGGCTCTTCTTGATTTCCGCCAGACTTGTCTTGGCGTTGTCGATGACCGTCAGCGCGTTGGAGCCGACGCGCTGAAGCACGATGCCGCTGGCAACTTCGCCTGACCCATCCATTTCGGCAATGCCGCGCCGTTCGTCGGGGACGATTTCCACGGCAGCAACATCCGAAAGCCTGAGCGGAACGCCATTCTCAGTTTTCAAAACGATATTCTCGATGTCTGAGACGTTCTTGAGATAACCGCGCCCGCGCACCATGAACTCGAATTCAGACAGTTCTACCGTCCGTCCACCTGTATCCATGTTGCTGGCACGGACTGCTGCGCCAACCTCGTCCAGAGTGACGCCCTGCGACTTCAGTCGGGCGGGATCGACGACGATGGAGTATTGCTTGACGAAGCCGCCGAGCCCGGCAATTTCCGATACGCCTTCGGCCTTCGATGCGCCGAAACGGACGATCCAGTCCTGCATCGAGCGCAGCTCGGCAAGCGACTGTTCCTTGGCAACAAGCGCATACTGATAGACCCAGCCGACACCTGTCGCGTCGGGCCCGAGTGTCGGCGTAACGCCTGCCGGCAGACGACTTGCGGCAGCATTCAGATATTCGAGCACCCTGCTGCGTGCCCAATACATGTCCGTTCCGTCTTCAAAGATCACATAGACGAACGACACACCGAAGAAGGAGAAGCCGCGGACGACTTTGGACTTCGGCACCGTCAGCATCGATGTCGTCAGCGGATAGGTCACCTGATCCTCGACAACCTGCGGTGCCTTGCCGGGATAATCGGTAAAGACGATGACCTGAACATCGGAAAGGTCCGGGATCGCGTCCAGCGGCAGTGTGCGGATGGCGTAAATGCCGGCACCGACCGCCATGATCGACGCAAAGAAAACAATGACGAGATTGCGGGCTGACCAGTCAATGATACGTGCGATCATGGCTTCACCTCAGAAGGAGCAAGCGTATTGAGCGCTGACTTCAGGTTGCTTTCGGCATCGATCAGGAAGTTTGCCGACGCAACGACTTTGTCTCCGGCGCTGATTCCACCACTGATTTCGGCCATGCCATCGCCGCGCTTGCCGACCTTGACCTTGCGCGGTTCGAACTTGCCGTCTCCCCGGTCGAGGATCACCACCTGACGATCACCGCTGTCGATAACAGCGCTATCGGGAACGGTGACAACCGGATCGCCGTTGCCGGAGGCGATTTCAACGTCCGCATACATATTTGTCCGCAATATCCCGTCCGGGTTGGACAACTCGATCCGGACGCGGGCGGTACGCGTCTGCGCCTGAATATCCGGATAGATCAGATCGACCTTTCCCTTGAACTCCTCGCCCGGAAGGCTGCGGACCTTGATCGTCACGTCAGCACCAACCCGCACGGATCCAAGCTCATACTCGGGCACATCAGCCATGACCCAGACATTGGAGATGTCGGCGATCCTGAACAGCAAGGCACCGGGCGCTGCCATCATGCCTTCAACGGCCGAGCGTTCGAGAACGACCCCACGGCGAGGCGCAGTCAACGTGATGGATGACGGCACTTTCCGGTTCTCGCGGATGTCGGCAATGACCTTTTCCGGCACACCGAGATTTTCGAGGCGCAGCCTGCTGCCGCCATTCGATCCCGTGTTATCGGTTTTAAGATCGGTGATGTACTGCGCACCTGCCGTCGCGATTTCTCTGGCGTAGAAACTGACAAGCGGCTGCCCTTCAGCAATGACATCCCCTGTCGTAACATTGGCGACCTTTTCAACGAAGGCTTCCGTGCGGGTGGAAACCACGCTGACACGGCGCTCATCCAGCTGGATCGTTCCGGGAACCCGCACGGGCCGAATGATTGTGCCCATCCGGGCAACGGCCGTTTTCACACCCGACCGTTGCAGTTTACCCGGCGATATCGTTACCGAGCCATCATTGGTGTCTTCGCCGTCGAAAACGGGAATATAGTCCATTCCCATGGAGTCCTTTTTCGGCAGCGGCGATGTATCCGGCAGGCCCATAGGATTGCGGTAATAGAGAACTTTGCGTTCACCGGGCTTTTCCGGCATTTTCCCAGCGGCGGGTTTAGCTTCGTCGAAACTCACATCTTCGCTGGCAAGCACCGGCCGGAATGCCCGCCCGTCCGGTGTTTTGGCCGGAGTGCCGGAATATTCCGGCAATCCATCGGGATGACGGTAATAGATGACAGGACCCGTTGCCGGCATACTGTCGATGGTTTCCGCCTTTGCGATTTTCGGCATGAGGGCAACAACGGCTGTAGGCAGGCCATGCTGGCCTACCCAATAGCCGCCCGTTCCGGCCGCCGCGATGACGGCGACCAGAACGAGTGCGGAAGAAATGCGTTTCACTGCACGACTTTGAAAACGAGTTTGTTTTCAACGGTGCCCTCTTCACCCTGCACTTTTGCAGCGACCGAGAAGCGCCAGTTTCCCGCCATCGACAGGTTCGTCTTGAAGGAATAGACGCCCGCTTCCGTTGTTGGCATGGCCTTGGCCGGCGTGGTCATCATTTCCATGCCATCGGGCTGCATGTCGATGCGTGTTGCCGAAATGACGGCATTTTCGACAGGCTTGCCCGAACGTTTATCGATCAGCCTGACGGCAATAGTCGCCGCGTCGTTCTTCTGGATTTCGCTGGTGACCAGCTTGAATTCGTAGTCGGACGGGGCCGCATGGGCCGAAGACATGGATGCGAGGAGAGCGGCGAGCGCGAGGCCCGCAAAAGCAGAACGGTTGATTTTCATAGTTTCAAATTCCGATTGTCATGAACCGTGGTATGCACGGCAGTCAGCGCAGCAGACGCTACGCGGCTTGACGAGCGGTGGCACCACTCGTCGGAATGACGCTCGCGCGTCGATGACAATCAGAGGCTTGGAGGTCGGTGCGGCGGATCGCCTATGCGTGACGCCAATGCTTCAAAGACAGCGGGATGAAGCAGGTCCTTTTGCCCGAAGATCGAAAAAGTATCGACATCCGCCATCGACAGGCTGGAAAAGCTGGCGACACACAGAACGTTCAATGGGCAGTCCTTGGAACAGTCGGGAACCTTGACCTGCTTTTCCGGGCAGCAAGACATGTCGACTGGCATGCCTGCCGTTTCAACCTTGTCGCCCATGCCCATCATGACGGGCATGTTCTGGTCGGCCATAGCCGCACCGCTCACGAAAACCGCCATCGGCCCGAGCAGGAGCCCGAGCAAAGCGAAAGCAAACATGAACATACGGATGGCAGAATATCTCGTCATTGATCTCTATCTGACACAAGCGTCTCGACCTGAACAGGTGCTCACCGGAAGTTGATGCAATTCCTGCCGGAAAGGATCGTTCAATGTTACCGCGCGTCCCGCTTCGCCTGCGCCACCTTTGCCGCAGCCCGCTGCCGCCCGCGCTCCATTGGCCGAATTAAGCTTCCAACCTTGGAGTTTTCGATGACCCGCAAACCTTGATGCGCGTGACGCGTGTTCAGCTCAGCGGCATCTTTTCTCGCGCCTTGCTTCATGTTCAACGCCTTGCGTGCATTTTCAATGAGTTCGATGCTTGCCGTCAGTCGACGGCGGCGTTCAATTTCATTGTTGAGACGACGCATCGCCATGGCGAGGACCGCAACCTTTAATTGAGAACCGTCGTCTTTGGTCGACGCCGTTGCACCCTTCGGTGCCGCTTTGCCACGCATTTCGCGGCGACGGCGATGCGCCTGCGTTTGGGCTTTGTCCCGCTGCCCGCGCAACAGCTTGACCAAATTGGCCAGTTCCGCGTCATTCAAGTCCTGCAGCTCAGGATGGTGGGATTTGTCGACGAGGCCTCGCTCTTCCGCACTCAAAGCGCGCGCTTCTTCCTTACGTGAAATGGCCATGCTGTTTCCTCCCATTATTATCGTTCGCATGAAGCGAATGTGTCGAAATGCGCAATCTTCGGATCAAATCAAAATACAAAACAACGCCGCCTTATTGCTGCATAAAGCCTCCTCGTTTCTGGAATATTTTTCACTTCAATCTTTAATTTTCACCCAATTCAATTTAATGTACTTCGACGAATACTTATATATCCGACAGACACAAAGTCAAAAGGATCATCGTGAAAGACGACCGGAATGACACATTGAAACATAAAGTTCTGCTTGTCGAATTGTCAGCCAAATTGGCGGCTGCTTATGTTCGGCGCAGTTCGATACCCTGGACCGAATTGCCCAAGGTCATTACGGAAATTCACGCCGCGCTTGACAAAGTTGCGCTTGAAAATGCGCCGCTTCCTGTAGCGCAAAAGGCAGCGCCAGCCGTTAATCCGAACAAATCGATATTGGCCGATTACATCATATGCCTGGATGACGGAAAGAAGTTCAAAACTTTGAAGCGTCATATTATGAACGAGTATGGACTAACGCCGGAAGCTTATCGCGAAAAATGGAGCCTGGACTCGTCTTATCCGATGGTTGCACCCAATTATTCGACCAGGCGCTCCGCTCTGGCAAAGGAAAACGGTCTTGGCCGAAAACGGATGGGTTTATAGTCGGGGGCAGCAGCTCTATCTACCTGAAGCGTGAATGCCAGAGCGCCAGTCACACCATTTTCTCCCGTCGAAACATAACCAAATATATGGCGTCGTGACTTAAGCCGCCGGAGATGGGACAATCGGGCAATTTTATCGCTGGACATTCCGGCTCGAATCCTGATCGTCGAGGATGATCGCGATATCGCGAGCATGCTTGCGGAACGACCCCATTCTGTGGCAGATGCCCCCCCGGTGCCATCATCAGGGCTGGCCGGGAAGCGCTGACAGCATCAATCGGCGTTCTGCACGCCTTTTGTCGCGGCAAGAACGCGTTCTGCACCGTCCTCGATGACCCCGCGCATGGCCTTTTTGGCAGCACTCACATTGCGGTCCCTGATCGCATCGGCAATGGCTCTGTGGCGCGCCACCGAATAGCTGTGGCGCTCGGGGTTCGGGATCGGCGAGCTGATCGTGAACGTGGTCACCAAGGCCACCTCGATCAGCGCGCTGATCGAGCGCATGAAGGGATTGTGAGACGCATCGGCAATGGCGATATGAAATTGAAGATCGCTGTCAACGAAACTGGATGCGGATTGGCCCGCCTCCCCCATTCTTTCAACCCACTTATAGAGTGTTTCGAGCTGAGTGGTCGTTCTGCGGCGCGCGGCGAGGCCCGCCGCTTCTGGTTCGAGCGCCAGACGCATTTCCAGAAGGCTCGACAGAAATTCCGGCGTGGGGCCGGCCTCGAAATGCCAGACCAGAATGTCCGGGTCGAACAGATTCCAATGCGAGCGCTCGAGCACGCGCGTGCCAATCTTGGCGCGCGGCTGAATCAAGCCTTTGGCCGCCAGCGTCTTCAGTGCTTCGCGCAGCACCGTCCGCGATACGCCGAAGCGCTCGAACAGCTCGGCGTCACCCGGCAGAATGCTGTTCTCCGCGTAGTCACCGCTGATGATGCGCAAGCCGAGCGCGCGCATGACGTGGCCGTGATGCGTGTGCGAATGGCCTGCCGTCCGGAAATCGTAGTTTGAAAGGTCGTTGCGTGGCAAATCACCCCCCACTGGTTGCCGTTGTTCTCTTCAGTGACAGGAACACCAATATGCGCTGCAAGGCAATGAACGAGAAGAGAAGGACACCGACAACGATTTTTGTCCACCAGCTGGACAGGGTTCCATCAAAGACGATGTAAGTCTGGATAATGCCCTGGATGATCACGCCGATGAAGGTACCGGCGATATAACCGACACCCCCGGTCAGCAATGTCCCCCCGATCACCACTGCCGCGATGGTATCGAGTTCGACGCCGACGGCGGCGAGCGAATAACCCGCAGAAGTGTAAAGCGAAAAGACAATTCCGGCGAGCCCCGACAGGAAGCCCGACATCGCATAGATGCCGATCGTGGTCCTGGCAACCGGCACGCCCATCAGCTCGGCCGACGTGCGGTTTCCGCCCACCGCATAGATGTAGGAACCGAACTTGCTGAAATGCGCAACGACGATACCGACCAAAAACACCAGCACCATGAGGCAACCGATGAAGGTCAGCCGTCCGCCGCCTGGCAACCGGTAGAACAGCCCCTGCAATGCCGTATAGAACGGGTGATCGATCGGGATTGAATCCGTTGTCATCACGAAGCACATGCCCCGTGCCAGAAACATGCCAGCCAGCGTGACGATGAAGGACGGCACTTCAAGGTAATGGATGATCGCGCCCATGCTTGCCCCGAAAGCCGTGGTGATCAAAAGCGCAATTGCAAAGGCAATCAGCGGATGAACGCCATAATGCGTGATGAGGACGGCCAGAAGCACCCCGGTAAAGGCAATCACCGATCCCACAGAGAGGTCAATGCCGCCGGAAAGAATGACGAACGTCATGCCGACAGCGGCAATTCCCAGAAAGGCATTGTCCGTCAGCAGATTACCGGCAACACGGGTCGAGAACATCGCCGGAAACTGGAAAACACACGCAGCGTAGGCAATGAGGCAGATGAGCAGTGTGGCACAAAGGGGCAAAAGGCGTGTGTTCATTGTCTCTTTCCCCCCTTCGAGCGGAATTCCCCCTTGAGAAATGCCCAGCCGCCCAGGGATGAAAATGACTGTGCCAGCAGGATGACAATGATGACCAGCGCTTTCAGGATGAGATTGTATTCGGGCGGGAAGCCGGACAGCAATATCCCCGTGTTCATCGCCTGAATGATGACTGCGCCAAGCGCTGACATGAGAATGGAAAAACGGCCGCCAAACAGTGAGGTCCCGCCGACGACAACCGCGAGAATTGCATCCAGTTCCAGCCAGAGACCCGCATTGTTGGCATCGGCACCGCGAATATCCGCGGCAATGATGATCCCGGCCAGTGAAGCGCAAAACCCGCAAAACCCGTAGATGACGAGCAGCAGCAGTTTGCTGTTCAGTCCGGCATAGCTGCTCGCGCTTCGATTGATGCCGATCGATTCGATCAGCAGCCCGATTGCCGTGCGCCTGACCACGGCAATCGCCACGACGAGAAGCGAGACCGCGATCAGGATGGGCATGGGAATGCCGGCAAAAGAGCCTGTTCCGAAGAAGATCAGGCCGGGCTCGGTGAAGGTGACAATCGAACCCTCGGTGATCAGCTGCGCAATGCCGCGGCCGGCCACCATGAGGATCAAGGTCGCCACGATGGGTTGCAGGTCGAAATAGGCGACGAGAATGCCGTTCCACAGGCCGCACGCCAGACCCGTGCCGAGGGCGGCAACAATGACGACAGGCAGGGGATAACCGGCGACGGTCATCGTTGCAGCCAGCGCGCCCGAGACGGCCATGACGGCGCCGACCGAAAGATCGACACCGCGGCTGGCGATGACAGCGGTCATGCCGATTGCCAGGATGATCACCGGGGCACCGCGATTGAGGACATCGATCAGGCTGCCGAACAGCCGGCCGTCCTGTAGGCGTATTTCGAAAAATCCGGGGAATGCCAGATAATTGAGAAACAGTATGAGCATCAGCGAAAGCAGCTGCGGCATGGCTTTCGTCAACGCTGCAGTATTCAGACGGATCATGCAGAGGCCCCTTCAGATTCAGCAGCAATCATCTGCATGATGTTTGATGTCGTGATATCGTCACCGGAAATTTCCCCGCGATGCGCGCGATCCCGCAGGACAATGACACGGGTGCTGTAGGCAACGATTTCCTCGATCTCCGAGGAGATGACAAGCAGTGCCATGCCATCGTCGCAAAGCCGGTTGATCAGCGCGATGATCTCGGCATGCGCGCCCACATCGATACCGCGCGTCGGCTCGTCGAGAATGAGAAACCGGGGATTGGTTGCAAGCCAGCGGGCAAGAATAACCTTCTGCTGGTTGCCGCCGGATAGAAATTTGATCGGCTTCTCAATATCCGTGGTACGGATATCGAGCGCCTTGACGAATTTGTCGGCCAGGCTGATCTGCTCACGGCTCGACAACCGGTTGAACCAGCCTTTCTGGGCCTGCAACGCCAGGCAAATATTCTCGCGCACGGAAAGGTCGCCTATGATTCCGTCGGACTTGCGATCTTCCGGGCACAGACCGAACCCGCAGGCGACAGCGTCCTGCGGTGTGCGGATGAGTACGGGATGTCCGTCTATGCGGATATGCCCCGTGTCCGCGGCGTCGATTCCGAACAGGATTTTGGCGGTCTCCGTGCGGCCGGATCCCAAAAGCCCCGCCATGCCGATCACTTCACCTTCACCGATATCGAGATCGAACGGCGCAATGCTGCGGCTGCGCCCAAGTCCCTTGAAAGAGAACGGTTTGATGGCGGGGACAGGCCGGTCATGGCGCGTATTGTGCGTTGCGACCGCCAAGGCCCGTCCAAGCATCAGGGAAACCAGATCGATCTTTGGAAGTTCCGCAGTCAAAGCGCTGCCGGCCAGCTTTCCGTTGCGCAGGACCGTGACCCGATCACAGATTTCATAGACCTGATCGAGGAAATGCGTAATGAAAACAATACCAAAGCCGCGTGCGCGCAACTGGCGGAGTATGGCGAACAGGATCTCGGTCTCATGGCGATCAAGACTGGCGGTCGGCTCGTCAAGGACAAGAACGCGCCCCGACATATCGACAGCGCGGGCGATTGCCACGAGTTGCTGCACAGCAACGGAGTAACGGGACAAATCGGACGAAACATCCAGATGCAGGTCATATTGCGCCAGCAATTCCAGCGCCTGTTTTTCCATCAGCTTGCGGTTGACAAAGCCGAACCGCATTGGCTGGCGCCCGATGAAGAGATTGTCGGCAACGGACATATTGGGCAGCAGATTCACTTCCTGGTAAACCGTACCGATACCGAGATGTTGAGCATGCTGCGTATCGCGCATGGCCACCGGTTGCCCGTCGATTTTGATCACGCCGGCATCCGGCTGGTGGACACCAGTCAGCACTTTGATCAGCGTTGATTTCCCCGCGCCATTTTCGCCGAGAAGCGCATGGATTTCCCCCGGCCTGACGGTGAAATCAACGCCATCCAACGCTTTGAAACCAACAAATGATTTGGAAATACCCTCTACCGCAAGAAGACCGGGTTTGTCCGTCATTGCGCCGTCTCCCCATCAGCGGATTTCCGATCAGTGACCAGCCGCCCGAACGGGACGGCTGGCACGGTGGTCCTGATCAGTATCCCAGGCCCTTCTTTTCCTCGTAGACCTTCTTCGGGTCATCGGCCTGTGTGTAGAGCTTCGATTCCGTCTGTATCCACTTTGGCGGGGCTTTTCCGCTGTCCTTGAACGCCTTCAAGGCATCAAAGGCTGGTCCCGCCATGTTCGGGGTCAGCTCAACCGTTGCGTTCGCTTCCCCTTCGGACATCGCCTTGAAAATATCAGGCACCGCATCGACAGACACGACGAGAATGTCCTTGCCCGGCTTCAACCCGGCTTCCTTGATTGCCTGGATCGCACCAACGGCCATATCGTCATTGTGCGCATAGAGAGCGCAGATATTCTTGCCGCCGTTCTCCGCCTTGAGAAAGCCTTCCATGACTTCCTTGCCCTTGGAGCGGGTAAAGTCGCCAGTCTGGCTGCGGGTAATCTTGATATTGGTGGCCGAGGCGATTCCGTCCTCGAAACCTTTCTTGCGGTTGATGGCAGGACTTGAACCAACCGTTCCCTGCAATTCGACAACCTTGCAGTCCTTGCCGGCCACCGCTTTGACGAGCCATTCGCCGGCAACCTTGCCTTCATGGACGGTATCGGACGTAACCGCAGTCAAATAGAGACCGTCATTGGCTGTTTCGATGGTGCGGTCCAAAAGAATGACCGGGATCTTGGCTTCCTTGGCTTCGGCAAGAACCGTGTCCCACCCTGTCGCCACGACCGGGGCGATGAAGATGGCGTCGACACCTTGCGCAATGAAGCCGCGGATCGCCTTGATCTGGTTTTCCTGCTTCTGCTGGGCATCGGCAATTTTGAGATCGACGCCGCGTTTCTTGGCTTCAATCTTCGACACGGATGTTTCAGCCGCACGCCAGCCCGACTCCGAGCCGATCTGTGAAAAACCGACTGTCAAATCAGCTGCGTGCGCAGCACCAGCGCACAACATGGCAACCGTGCTAGCAAGCAGAATTCTCTTCATGGAAATCATGACGTCTCCTCCCGAAATTGGTCAAATTTGCAAGATCCTCCCAGACCTCCGGCGTATTACTATAATATAGTAATACAAATAACAAGACGGTTTTGAGTCACGACAAAGCGCCCGGTTGCGGGCAGCAGCCGAGGGAAATCTGTCACGGAAAGATAGCGAGAATGCCAAGTACCGAAGCGCGTGCGGGGCGCGTCAGCCCGACGGATTGTCATGAAACTTCATCGGCTATCGGGATGGTTTACGTGGGCTGCGCCGACAAGGCACCCGTTGCCACCCTTGGCACGGCACTCTCGATCATGTCCGACTTGGCCTGAAAACGCAGGCCAAAGACGGCAATGAGCAGCGCGAACCAGACCGGATTGCGATTCTGGAAGAAAAGAGTGTCCGTACAGCTCGCAAAAATCACGTAGAGCCAAATACGGGAGAAAAGGCGCGTCAGATGCGGGTTTCCTCCCTGTTCTTCTGCCCGCTCGATATAAATGATCGGCAGAATCAACAGCCAGACGAAGATGAGTATGAGGCCGGGAATTCCAGCTGAAACGAGCGTATCAACATAGCCATTGTGGGCGGTTCCCGCGTTCAACGCTCCGCTTTCGATCTGGCCGCCGCCATAAATCAGTTCAGGAGACCCCCAGAACACGTCAAAGCCGTATCCGGTGATCGGCTGCCGCGCCACCGCATTGATCGCAAGCCGCCAAATATCGGTGCGTGTCGTGAATGTCGGGTCTATTCCGACCGAGGCCAGCAGCTCGCGCACCGGCTCGAGAAAAGCCGCGCCAACCGTGACGAAGTTGATGGCGATAATTCCGCCCAGGACGATGAGGAAACGCAGCGATCGCAAACGCTCGAACAGGGCTGCGAGAACAAGTGTGGCCGGCAGAGCTGCCGAGGAGGTTTTACCACCGGTCCTGAACAGGAAGTATGTTGACAGGACGACAATGACAACGGCCCTCAGGCGCAGATGGGATGACCATGCGTACAGGCCAAAGAAGACCGATATGACCATCACACCCGCAGTGATGTTCTTGTGCGAGAACTGACCGCGCCAATCGCCTGCCAGTTCCCGTTCGGCAAAATCGCCGATATTGTGAATCGCATATTGCGGCCAGACCATGACGCCCCAATAAGCGAACCCCAGCATCACCAGGGTGGCCAAACTCAGAAGTGCCGCAAAATGCCGCTCCGATTTTGGCAAGAGCAGGAATATGCTCGCGTTCATGCAAACCAGTGCGCCAAGAATGGCCCTTTTCACGGCAACGTCCGGGTGAAGCGACAGGATCGAAACGAAGATATACCAGATGAAAATTGCCGAAAGCAGAGCGGCTGGCTGCAGGATCATTCGCCGGAGGGGGTGTCGCAAACCGAAGAAGAGCAGCATGGCGGAGAGGAGCAGCATCACCGCCTGATAGAGCGCGTCGGAACGCGGATCGGCGGGATTGATGACAGCGCTCAAATCGGGAAATGGAGTCGTGGTAATCCAGAATAGAAAGAATATCCCCAGAAACACAAAGGTGCGCATCAGGGTCTGGCTGACCCGAATGGTGTTTTGCCCTGTATCGTCATGCCCGCCCCCAAGTGCGGATGTTGATTTTCACCGGCAATCGACCGGTGTTTTTCCTTGGAACCATCCGCCTCCCGACTATGTTTCAGATTGCGCAATGGGGTCAAGTGCAATGAATAGGCATATTGCAATGTCGTTGTTCAAAAATGACGGAAGCGATCAACCGCCATCTCTATGGTGATCCAAGCACCGATTTGACCTGTCCGAACGCAACGCGATTGTGGCGGTAATAATTTTCAATTCTTGCGCGACTTGAAGAAACCCATGTCCAGACACCCCGGCTGAAAAGGATTTCAATGGGAATCGTGATGCATGAACACGGCGACAACAAACCGATGCGTATCGAAGACATTCAAACAATGGCTCCATTGTCCGAATTCGAAATTCGCGAACTGTTCCGGAAAATGTTGAAACTCACCGAAGATGCCCGCGGTGCGACGCCCACCGGCCGTCACGAGCTGGATGTCGTGCAAAATGTCCTGAAATTCTCGATGGCGCGGCTGAAAGAAACTGACAAGCGCGGAATAGCCAACGACAATCCGACGGGATAGGCTGATCGTCTCCCGCAGGGTTCAGAGCCCGACATCGTAAAGAATTTGGTTCATCGAACGGGCGGGCTCCCTTTCCTGCACGCCGCCGATGACCTTGGCGGGAACACCTGCCACCGTTTTCCTGTTTTCGACGGATTTCAGGACAACCGAACCGGCGCCGATCTTGGAATTGACGCCGATCTCGATATTGCCAAGAACGGTCGCACTGGCGCCGATGAGAACGCCATGGCGCACCTTGGGATGCCGGTCTCCCGTGTCCTTCCCCGTACCGCCCAGAGTCACGCCCTGCAGAATGGAAACATTGTCTTCGATCACGGCCGTCTCGCCGACGACGATGCCGGTGGCATGATCAAAGAACACGCCCTTTCCCATGCGCACGGCGGGATGAATATCGACCTGCAGAACACGTGACGATCGCGATTGCAGGAAAGCAGCCATATCCTCCCGGCCGGTATTCCACAAATGATGGGCAAACCGGTGGACCTGGATCGCGTGAAACCCCTTGAGATAGAGCAGCACATGCAATGCGCTCCTCGTGGCAGGATCGCGCTCAAGGACAGCGCTGACATCCGCCTCCATTCCGGACAGCACCGCCCGGTTCTGTTTCAGCACGTCGCTGAACAGACCCCATAGTTTTTCGCTTGTCACGACCGGGCTGGCGAGAACATCCGCCAGTTGCTGGCAAAGCGCATCCTCAGGATTGTCGAAGCGCAATACCGCATGCTGCAGAAACGCGGAAAGCGTCGGTTCGCGCTCGCTCACCGCCGCCGCCTCTGTCAGAATACGCGACCATAGTGCGCGCTTTTTTGAAACTGCCGTTGCATTGGTCATTGTGCACCACACTCAAAATCCGGTGATCGGCGTTATCTTGGACCCGTCACTGAAACGGGAAAACCGGAAAGCCGCCGCGTCCACCACCGGCGCGCGCCCGGTCACGATATCGGCCATCAAACGCCCGGCAGCCGGTCCTATGCCGAACCCATGGCCGGAAAAGCCCGTGGCGATATGAAAGCCCGGGATTTCGTCGACGGCCGAAATGACAGGTATAGCATCAGGCGTGGCGTCGATATAGCCGGCCCAGCGCTGGGCAATCTCCGCCTGATTGAACACGGGAAATGCCGCTTTGAGGCTGTCGAAAAAGCGGTTCGACAGATCGAGCGATGGCTTGGGATCAAGGACCCGGTGATACTCGAACGGGCTCGCCTCATCCATTTTCCATTTGGCCGGCATGCGCGCCTCGTCAAAGAAACGGCCGCCCAAGCGAAAGGACAGGGAATTCCATTCCAGTTTCAGTGCCGGCAGGAACTGCCGCGCATAGCGGAATGATTTCGGCACGATATCGACAATGTTCTCGTGGCCGGAGGCAATGGTGTATCCCCCGTCCTGACGCTTGCGGATGGCAAAATCCTTGGACCAGAGCGCCGTTTCCGGGCCTCCCTGCAACGGCTTGGTGCGGATGACGGTGTTCAGCACCTTGAGTTGCGGCAGGTCGATGCCATAGAGGCCGCAAAACAGATTGGACCACGCGCCGCCGGCGAGCACGACCGCACTGCATCCGATTGTCCCCCGTTCCGTAACAACACCGGATATCTTGCCGCCGGTTGTTTCGATGCCCCGCACCGCGCATTCCGTGAAGATGGATGCGCCTTTGTCGCGCGCCGCTTCAGCGATGGCGGGCGCCGCCTTCTGCGGTTCAGCCCGCCCATCAACGGGAGTATACAGGGCACCTTTCAGGGGCAGATGTCCGCCCGGCAGAAGATCGTCTAGCTCCTTGCCGCTGATCATGCGGCTCTCCAGCTGATAACCCTCCAGATTCTGCAGCCAGCGCTCGTTTTCCTCGTAGGATTTGTCATCCGGCGCGGTGAACAGAATGCCCGCACGCGTATACCCGGTATCGCGGCCGAGCCGCTGATCAAAACCGGACCACAGGCGCAACGCCTCCGCCATCAGCGGCACTTCGCGCGGGTCACGGCGCGATATACGCACCCATCCCCAATTGCGGCTGGATTGTTCCTGGCCGATGCCGCCCTTTTCACACAGCGCCACCTTAAGGCCCCGTTCGGCCAGTTCGAGCGCCGTGGAGGCTCCTATGATACCGCCACCGACAACGACTACATCCACCTTTTCCGGAAGGTCTTCGTCACCATGAACGCGCACAACATAAGGGCCAGGCATTGAACAGGTTTCCTCTCACCAACAATCGATCATACAGGTCTACCAGCGTTGCAACGCCGTGGCGGATGCTTTCCAGCCATGCCATTACGCCGCCGCTGCTGCAAGGTAGAGAAGATCGGTTTCGAGAGGAGGCATTGTTTTGCCAATGACCGCCTATCTCCGCAGGAATATGCTCAAACGAGCGTGTTTCGCGCCATGCCTGCGCGAAACACATATCGTCAGATGGCTTCCTGTCTGCGGGCAGGCCTTACAGGAGCTTATCGAGAGTGATCGGCAGGTCCCGGATGCGTTTTCCCGTGGCATGAAAAACCGCGTTCGCTATGGCCGGAGCCACGCCAACGATCGGCAATTCTCCAACCGCCTTGCCGCCGAGCACGGAAGCATGATGATCGGGGATACCCACGGAGATCACCTGCAGATCCGGGATATCCGCATTGGTCGCCACGAGATAATCGCCGAGATTGTTGTTGATCACGCGGGCGTAGCGCGGATCGACGATCCCTTCCTCCAGCAGTGCCTGGCCGATGCCCATGATGATGCCGCCCCGCCATTGGCTTTCCGCCAGCTTGGGATTGTACAGGCGGCCTGAATCAAGCGCCGAGACCATGCGCGAGACACGCACGGTGCCGAAATCCGCATCAACCCGCACCTCGACAAAATGCGCGCACCAGCTGTGCAGGGAATAGCCGCCTTCCGTTGGCGGCTTCATCGCCATCATGGTGGTGAAGTTGTTGTAGCGGTCCTGCGTGTTCTTCTTGTCTTCCGGCAGGGTATCGCGCAACGCCTCGACCCTTTCCTGCCCGATGACACGCATGAAATCGGCGATGGAAATATTGGGCTTTTCACTCCGCGGCGTCGAAATCACGCCATCGGCAATGGTCAGGGTATTGGTCTGCTGATCGAGAAAAGGCGAACTCGGATGATTGAGCGCAAGACCGATCAGTTCATCGCGTGCCGCGTGGGCTGCCTTGTGGACAGCGCCCGTCATCAGGTTGGCAAGTTGCGAGCCGCCGGCAACCGGTGCCCGGGGCAAGGCGGAGTCTCCGAGTTTCACGCGAACCCGGTCAACCGGAATGCCCAGAACCTCAGCGGCGGTCTGGGCAAGGATCGTATAGGTTCCCTGCCCCATGTCGATGCTGCTGCTCGCGACCTCCGCCGTGCCATCGGCAAGAATGCGGACCAGCGCCTCACCGGGTGTGCGCCGCACCGGATAGGTCCCTGCCGCGACACCCCAGCCGATCAGTTGGTTGCCTTCGCGCATCGAACGCGGTGCCGGCGAGCGCTTTGACCAGCCGAAGGCTTCCGCACCTGCGGCGAAAGCCTCCCGCAGCCGGCGGGTCGACCAGGGAATTTTCGCCTCCGGATCTTCCTCGGCATAGTTCAGCAGGCGGATCTGCAGGGGATCGATGCCCACTTCATAGGCAAGCTCATCGATCGCCGATTCAATGCCGAACGCGCTGGGGTTTTCTCCCGGCGCCCGCAGGGCACCCGGGGTGACCGTGTTGAGCGGAATGACATTCTGCCGCGAGCTGAAATTGGGCACCGCATACATAATCGCGGTGACAGAACCGAGCGGCTCGACCGCAACGCCAAGCATCGATGTCTCGTTGACGCCATGCTGCACGATGGAAAGGAGTTTGCCCTCCCTGGTTGCCCCAAGAGCCAATGTCTGACGGGTGGCGGGACGGCCGCCATAGGCGGTGAAGGTTTGCGGACGTGTGACCACAAGCTTCACCGGTTTGCCAAGCATCCGCGCAGCGATCGCGGCAACGGCGCCATGCGGCAGCGACAGCGCTTTCGAGCCGAAGCCGCCGCCGATATAGGGCGAGATCATGCGGACATTCTCGAACGGTATGTCGAACCATTCGGCGTAAGAACGGGCCATGCCGTCGATCCATTGGCTTGGCTCCCATAGCGTGAGGCTGTCCCCCTCCCACTGCGCGATGATGCCGTGCGGTTCGATGGCAACATTGTATTCGCGCGGCGTCCGGTATTCCTGTTCGATCCGCACCGGAGCCTCGGCCAATGCCTTCTCGGCATCGCCCCGGGACATCGTCATGCGCTCGATCGGCACCCCGTCCCCGGCCCTGGGGTCGTCGAGGCCGTAAACATGCTCCTTTTCCTCATAGGTGACCCTGATGAGGGCGGCGGCAGCCGTGGCCTGCTCCAGGGTTTCGGCCACAACGGCAGCGATGTGCTGGCCATTGAAGCTCACAATCCTCGGCAGCGCCAGAAACGGACCTTCCGGGCCGGGCGTACCGGCCCACGTCGTCGCTGACTTCAGCGGCATGATATTGTCGGGCGTCAACACCAGGAGCACGCCCGGCGATGCTTCCGCAGCCTTGGCATCGACGGATGTTACGATACCGGCTGCAATCGTGCTCTGCACCGTTACGGCATGGACCAGCCCCTCGATCTGATGTTCGACCGCATAGGTCGCACCGCCGGTGATTTTGGCGGGGCCATCGAGCCTTGACAGGCGTCCGCCGAGATTGCCGTCGGATGCATCGCCATGCTTGGCCTTTGGATTGATGAAAGTCATGCCAGACCTCCCAGTTGCAGGACAGCGCGCGTGATCACACGCGGGGCGAGATCGATCTTGTAGTGGTTCGCGCCATGATCAGCCGCGCCTTGCATGGAAAGGAGACTGGCCTGACGGACCAGCTCCGGTTCCAGCACCTTGCCGATCAATGCCGCCTCCACCGCGCGGGCCCGCCACGGCTTCGTTGCAACGCCCCCAAGGGCTATGCGCACATCGCGAACCGTCCTTCCGTCGGCATCCAGTTCCAGCCCGACAGCGGCGCTGGCGGCAGCAAACTCATAGGACTGCCGGTCGCGGACCTTGAGGTAAGTGGAGCGCCGGGCGGCGGCTGATAGCGGTATTGTTACGGAGGTGATGATTTCGCCGCGCTCCATGGCGTGTTCGCGATCCGGATGATTGCCGGGCAGCAGGAAGAAGTCATCGATCGGTATCTCGCGGCTTCCCAGATGCACAACCGCATCAAAGGCAACCAGCGCGACAGCCAGATCGCCCGGATAGGTGGCAATGCAGGCGTCGCTCGTTCCCATAACCGCGTGATTGCGGGTCACGCCGCCAAGGGCAGTGCACCCGGAGCCGGGACTGCGCTTGTTGCAGGCGGGAAATACGGCCGCATCACGGAAATAGGGACAGCGCGTGCGCTGCAGCAGGTTGCCGCCAATGGTCGCCATGTTGCGGATTTGCGCGGAGGCTGCCAGCGCCAGCGATTGCGTGACGGCCGGAAAGGCGTCCAGCATTGCGGGATGATCGGCCACCGCACTCATGCGGGCAAGCGATCCGATCGATGCCCTGGTCCTGTCGACCTCTATGCGGTCAAGGCCAGTGAGATGCGTGATATCGACGACGGTTTCCGGTTCGGCAACCCCGCATTTGGCAAGATCAAGCAATGTGGTGCCGCCGGCCAGGATCATGCTCCCGGCAAGCGCTGCGGCCGTGCGCGCCTCGTCCGCCGAACCTGCACGCAGATAGGTGAAATTCTTCATGATGCGGCCTCCGCAGCTTCACGGACAGCAGCCACGATATGGGAATAGGCCCCGCACCGGCAGAGGTTGCCCGACATATATTCACGAATCTCGTTGTCAGATCCCGCATGTCCTTCGCGAATGCAGGCAACCGCCGACATGATCTGTCCCGGCGTGCAATAACCGCACTGAAAGGCATCATGCTCGAGAAAGGCTGCCTGGACAGGATGCAATTCGCCATTTTCTGCCGCGATGCCTTCAATCGTGGTGATCGCGCGGCCCTCGGCCTGGGCGGCAAGTGTCAGGCAGGCGAGCACGCGTTTGCCATCGATGTGAACGGTGCAGGCGCCGCACTGTCCCTGATCGCAGCCCTTCTTGGTTCCGGTCAGACCAATATGCTCGCGCAGGGCGTCCAGCAGCGTCACACGCGGCTCGACGGCAAGCTGCTGCTCCCTGCCATTGATGTTCAGCTTCAAGTCGATTGTTCCGGTCATTCTATTGCTCCTGCTGTAGCGGATGCAGATTCAGTCAGCGGCCCGGGATGCGGACACCTGCCGCCTGCCAGAAAGTTCAAAACCAGCCTATGCGTATGAGAGACATGACACCGGCACCGATTCTGCGATAAGAAGGCAAACGGACTCCACTTAAACGGAGGGGCCTCCGCTTATCTTAAGACCTTGTTGCTCGTGGTCAAGCCCCCATGAGCATGGAGCAGATTTTGGTTGTCAAGCCGCCAGAAAATTCCGAGCCAACCCCGTCGGCAGCCAAGGGCATGCGCGCCGACGCACGACGCAACCGGGAAAAACTGCTTGAGGTCGCGGCAGCGGTTTTCTCGGAACGCGGCATTGAAGGCTCCCTCGAAGACATCGCGCGGCGCGCCGGTGTTGGCATCGGTACACTCTACCGTCATTTCCCGACGCGCGAACATCTCGTCGAAGTGGTTTACCGCCGCGAAGTCGAGAGTCTCTGTGCGGCAGCGGGCGAATTGTCCCTGAGCCATGCGCCGGATGTGGCTCTCGAGGAGTGGATGCAGCGGTTTGTCGGCTATATCGCCGCGAAAAGAGGCATGGCAAACAGCCTGCGCATGCTGGTCAACACGAACTCCGAACTTTTTGCCGAGAGTTCCGGCATGGTCTCCGTCGCCCTGCGCAATCTCGTGGAAGCGGCCGCAAATCAGAATCTCATCAGGCGGGACATCGACAGCACCGACCTGCTGCATGCCCTCTTCACCATCTATTCCATTCCAGACGCTCCCGACTGGCATGAGCGTTCCCGCCGTTTGGTGAAACTGCTGATGGATGGTCTGCGGTGGGGTGCCGGGGCGAAACGCGCCCCCTGAAACGGCGGTTTTTCAAGCCTAAATCCGCGTCTGAGCAGCCGCTCCATCATGTTCCCGCAATCCTCGCATGCAACGATGCGCGGACAATTGGATGTGAGAAGCAATGCCTGCAGTTACAACACCGAGCGCGATTGGGAAAAACGTTCGTTCCCGCGGCTTCCACGACCATGGCTGTGCCCGAAATACCGGGTGCCCGGTCCAAGGTCGCGTGCGTGAGATTTGACATTGCCCCTTGCCCCATTGCTCTGTCGCCATGCGTGCGTGAAGACCATCTGCGTCCTTGCCGGTGCGGCGATGCTGACCGCTTGCCAGAATGATGCATCAGGCCTGGCTCTTTCGGCGCCCAGCCTGCCGGCGCGCTATGCGACTGCCGCGAAGATGCCTGCTGGCCGACAGCGGGACCTGCGCGACTGGTGGCAGACTTTCAGCGATCCGGTCCTGAGCGGGCTCGTCGTGCGTTCGCTTGGACAGAACCTCACCATCGTCCAGGCGAAACAGCAGCTTGTCGCCGCACGAACGATGGCGCGGACATCAAGAACGCTTTTCATGCCCACCGCCGACGTATCGGGCACAGCCAATGCCGGAACGGGTTCGACCAAATCGCAGGAACTGCTGCGCCGTCCGGTTCAGCTCAACCTTGAAGTGGGCTGGGAGCTTGGCCTGTTTGGCTTGAGCGAGAACACACAGCGGGCAGCCAAGGCATCCGCCGACATGGTCGCCGAGGACGTCGAAGCGGCACGCATTGCCGTTGCCGCCGAAATTGCCAGCGCTTACGTGCGCCTGCGCGCGCTGCAGGAGCGCGAGGCGATCGCCCGCGCCTCCCTTGCCCTGATCGAGCGCGATGGCAAGCTTGCCGCGGTCAAATACCGTTCCGGCCTCGCCGCCGCATCGGACGCGGAGGAATCCCGGATAAGCCTTGGCGATGCCAAGGCGGAGCAGGCCCGGTTCCAGATGCAGATCGACGTCACCCTGCAGCAGATTGCCACCCTTCTCGGGACCACGCAGATCGACACCTCCCTGCAGCATGCAAAACCTCAACCCGTCGCCCGGCTCGACCCCGTCACAGGCCGTCCGGCGGACCTCCTGCGCGCCCGTCCGGATGTCAGGCGGGCCGAACTTGCAACCGTGCGTGCTGCCGCCGATATCGGCATCGCCCAGGCCGATCTCTACCCAAAACTCCGCCTGAGCGGTATTGTCGGTGTTGGCGGTCCGTCCAACGGTTCGCCGTTCGGCATCTTGGGCGGGCCGTCGGTTCAAATTCCGGTTTTCGATCAGGGACGGCGGCGCGACGTCGTTGCGGCGCGGCAGGCTCAGTTCGACGAAGCTGTTGCGGCCTACCGGCAGACTGTTCTCGTTGCCTATGAGGAAGCATCATCCGCGCTGCGGGCGTGGTCGGCCGTTCATGCCACGACCCGGCAACTGAACGCGAATCTGGCGTCCGCGCAAAAAATGCGGTCTGCAACCACGGTCCTCGAACGGGAAGGCCTGAGCGACGGATCCAAGTCGATTGGCTCGGCGATGCGCGTCCTGGCGCAGCGCAAGCAACTGGCCGAGGCGCAGGAAGCCGAAGCGCTCGCCCTGATCACATTCTACAAGGCCATCGGCGGCGCTTCGCCCCTGACGACCAGCACGCAAGACGCCGCCCCCACCCGGCAACGGAAGGGGTAACCGGATGTCCGTTTCGATAGCACGCAAAACATTGGTCCATGAATGGCGGCGGTTTCTTCCGGCGATTGTAGCGGTGGGTTTTTCCGGCGTTCTCATGATCGTCCAGGGCGCCCTGCTTCTTGGCATCATCGGGTCCAATGCGCTTTACGTTACCCAGTCCAGCGCGCAGTACTGGGTGGGTTTTCCCGGCACGCAAAGCGTGGATCTCGGGCGGCCGATCAGCGCCAGCATCGCAACCAGCCTCTATATGGAACCGAACATTTCCCATGTTGAACGCTTCCTGCTCGGCTCCGGCGACTGGCGCGGCGCGCGCGGCGGCGGCACCAGCATCAATATTGTCGGCATTGACGCGCGCCCTCGCAGCATCGGCCTCTCCACGGTTGTTCCCCCGGCGATGCGCAACCTGCTGCAGCAACCCGGAACAGCGCTGGTGGATGCGACCGACAGGCACAAGCTGGCCGTCGATGTCGGCGATACCGCCGAGGTCAATGGCCGCCGCATTCACATTGTCGGTTTGATCGAGGGCCTGCGAGGGCTAGGCGGCGTAAACGTCGTCACGTCGATAGAAACTGCCCGGACTCTGGACAATGCGCTTGGCGCAACGGACGACGTGACCTATTTCCTTTACACCGTGACAAAGTTCGGGCCGGCGGAAGCCATTCGCGAGCGTTTGAACAATCCAGCGGGAATCCCGCGCTTTCACGTGTGGTCCGCCCCGGAACTGGCGGGAATGTCGATACGGTACTGGCTTCTCGAATCCGGTGCGGGTATCGCCTTCATCTTCGCAACCATCATCGCCATGCTCGTCGGCGCTCTCGTCACCAGCCAGACACTGATGGCCGCCGTGGCCGGATCCATTCCGCAATATGCAACGTTGCGGGCCCTTGGCGTATCATTCAAGGGACTGCGGGCCATCGTCATCGAACAGGCCGCCTGGGTCGGGGTTCTCGGATTGGTTGTCGGCGCCGTCTTCAGCACCGCCGCCGCTCTCATAGCCCGCATCTACAGCGTGCCCTTTGAACTGCGGACAAGCATCGTTCTGGCAGCATCCACCGTTGTGCTCACCGTGGCGTTCGCTGCCGGCCTTTTCGCTCTGCGGCGTCTGCAGCACGCCGATCCAGCAACATTGCTCCGGTGACCGCCATGCAGCCAACGATTTCCGCGACCGGCATCAGCAAGGCATTTGTCGTCAAGCAAATCCGCACGATTGCATTGCAGGACGTATCCATCGATATCTTCCAGGGTGAACTGACCCTGATCATCGGGCCGTCCGGATGCGGCAAGAGCACGTTGCTGGCGACGTTGAGCGGTCTGACCATTCCCGATTCGGGCGCGATCAGAACGCTTGGAACCGATCTTGTGGCGGCAAGCGATGCCGAGCGCGATTCCTTTCGGCTGCATCATTGCGGTTTCGTCTTCCAGGGCTTCAACCTGTTCCCGGCCCTGACCGCCGTCGAACAGGTCCAGGTGCCGTTGGATTATCTCGGCGTTGCCGCCGAAGAGACGGCGGAGCGGGCGGAACGGGCGCTGGAACAGGTTGGTCTCGCCGCCCGGCGCCACCTGCACCCCGCCGAACTGTCCGGCGGCGAAAAGCAGCGGGTGGCCATCGCCCGCGCCATTGTGAAGAAACCCGCCATTCTGTTTGCCGACGAGCCGACCAGCGCGCTCGACAGCGTCAACGGCCAGATCGTCATCGAGATCCTTCACACGATTGCAAGACGAACCCGGGCCACGGTTCTGTGCGTGTCGCATGACCCGCGTCTTATTGCCCATGCGGACCGTGTCCTGCAAATGGAAGATGGCCGCATTCTTCGTGACTGGCGTCCCGCCGCCGGTGCAAAAGCGTCAGGAAATACCAGTCATGACTATGTTTAGCCGCACCTCTCTGCAGTATGCGATCGTTCTGGCAGCGCTGGGCGGTGCCGGTCTGGCGCTCTGGGCCATGTCGAGCGCGACGGAGGCCAATCAGGCGGAAATTGCCCAGGCCAGGCCAGGCATTATTGCGGCGGCGCGCGGTGTCGTGGATGTCGAGGGCGGCCTGCTGCGGCTCTCCACCCAGCGCGACGGGCTGATTCAGGATGTGCCGGTGAAGGAAGGACAGCGGGTCAAAGCCGGCGATATTCTCGCCGCGCTCGACAATCGCCGCGAACTGATCGCTGTTCGCACCGCCGAAGCCGAAGCGCGCCAGACCAAGGGCCAGCTGGACGCATTGCAGACAAAGCTGGGTGCCCAGACCCGTCAGGCGGCACGGCTGCGCCGGGCAGCGGCAGGAAACGCCGTTTCGGCCCAGGCGCTTGACGAAGCCGAGGCGCAATTGTCGGCAACCAAAGCCGAAGTGGTCATCGCCGAAGCCGCCCTGGCGGCAGCGGAAAGCCGTGCGGACAACAGCCGTCTCGAAGTCGAGATGCGGCTTGTCCGCGCCCCCATCGCAGCACGCATCATCCGCCAGTCCGCCCGTGTGGGCGAGGTCGTATCGACGCAAGCCGTTACCCAACTTTTCACGCTTCTGCCCGAGGCCCCGCGTATCGTCCGTGCCGAAATTCAGGAGCAGTTCGTCAAACTGGTCAAACCGGGCATGGATGTCGACATCATCGCGGAAAACGACGACACCGTGTCCATCCAGGGACGCGTCATCAGCATCCAGCATGTGCTCGAACAGCCCAAATCGCGGGATGCGCCCGGTGATCGCGTCGACATCCGCACGGCTGAATGCATCATCAGCATTCAGCCCAAGTCACCGTTCCTTATCGGGCAGCGCGTGATTGTCCGTTTCAAAACCTGACCGGATGATCGCAGTAGGAGGCAGCTTCGGCTCACCGCCCGTCTGCCCCATCAGCTGTCACCCGATCCCGATGCGCGTGTTGAAAGACTGGCATACATGCCCGTGGTGCGGAATTCCGTCGGACTGGCGCCGTAGATGCGGCGGAACACTTTTGAAAAGTAATTGGCATCGTCGAAACCGGTCATGATCGCCACTTCCTTGACCGGAAGGAATGCGGCGTTGGTCAGAAGCTTCGTCGCCCGCTGCATCCGCTTCTGCAGCACGAACTCCGCCGGGGGCAGCCCCTCGCACTCGGCAAAGACCCGGGAGAAATGTGCTCGGCTCAACCCGGATACCCGTGCCAGCTCGTCAACGGGAAGCGGTTTGTCCAGATTGGCGCTGATGTGATCGATGACGGGCTGCATGACGGTCTTCTCGTGCTGATCAACGGGGTGCGAGCCGAACACGCCGTCATAGAGCGCCATGGCGGCCTCATAGGCGATGGCCGAGGCACGGCCGGCGGTCTCCGCGTCCGCGATCAGGCGCAGGCTGCAATCGGCCAGATGCTCTATCGTCTCGCCCGGCAAGCGCAAAACCGGCCCCTGTGCGGCGAGCACCGAGCGGTGAATGCGCAGCGCTTCCTCGCCATTCATGGAAATCCAGAAATACTCCCAGTGATCGCCTTTCTCGAGCCAGTAGCGATGGTTATGCGGCACGAGGACCAGCAGAGTTTCACCCTCGCGCACCTTGTAGTTGCGGTTCTCATAGCGGAGCATGCCCGTTCCGCTGATCGTGTGTTGCAGGACGGTGAAGGGGGTCTGGCCGCGTTTTCGGCCGTCCCAATCATAGATTTCATCGCGCCGCACCTCATAACCGGTGCTGGTCGGCATGGTGTGCAGCGTATGGCGGCCCCGCGGCAGGGAAACCGTCTTCATGGTATGCCCGGTATCGATCAGTTTCTGCAGCACAAAATTACCCTCAAAAGCATAATCCCTCTCTATTCGCTCCCACGAATATACGCATAATGCCAATCAAGAACAGCGGATGAACTGCGGGTAAGGAATAGAACAAGGGGAAAGACAGGAAAATCCTGGTCTTTGCAAAGCCCGGTGTTTTTCCACCGGAGCTACCCTGCCCTGTTGCTTTCACCCGCATTGACGATGGGCAAGGTGAGGTCAGCATGAGCAGTTTCAAAATTGCCATTATCGGCGCGGGCAGCGTGGGTTTCACAAAGAAGCTGTTTACGGACATTCTGTGCGTGCCGGAATTAAGGGACATCGAATTTGCCCTGACCGACATCAGCGAACACAACCTTGGAATGATCAAGTCCATTCTCGACCGCATTGTCGAGGCCAACCATCTGCCAACCCGGGTAACCGCCACAACCGACCGGCGCAAGGCCATCGAGGGTGCCCGCTACATCATTAGCTGCGTGCGGGTCGGCGGGCTCGAAGCCTACGCCGATGACATCCGCATTCCCCTGAAATATGGCATCGATCAATGCGTCGGCGATACGATCTGCGCCGGCGGCATCCTCTACGGACAGCGCAACATCCCCGTCATTCTCGACTTCTGCAAGGACATCCGCGAGGTTGCGGAACCCGGCGCAAAATTCCTCAACTACGCCAACCCGATGGCGATGAATACATGGGCGGCCATTGAATATGGCAAGGTCGACACGGTCGGCCTGTGTCACGGGGTTCAGCATGGGGCGGAGCAGATCGCGGAAGTTCTGGGTGCCCGGTCCAAGGACGAGCTCGACTATATCTGCTCGGGCATCAATCATCAGACCTGGTTTGTCGATATCCGCCTGCGCGGACGCAGGATCGGCAAGGAGGAACTTATTGCCGCATTCGAGGCGCATCCCGTCTTTTCCCGGCAGGAAAAGCTGCGCATCGATGTGCTGAAGCGCTTCGGCGTCTATTCCACCGAAAGCAACGGCCATCTCTCGGAATATCTGCCGTGGTACCGCAAGCGTCCGGATGAAATCGCCAGATGGATCGACATGTCCAACTGGATCCATGGCGAGACCGGCGGCTACCTCCGGCATTCGACCGAAACCAGAAACTGGTTCGAGACCGAATTTCCGCAATTTCTCGAAGCGGCCGCCAAGCCGATCGATCCGGCGCGCCGCTCCAACGAACATGCGAGCCATATTCTGGAAGCGCTGGAAACCGGACGGGTCTACCGCGGCCATTTCAACACCCGCAACGCCGGGATCATCACCAACCTTCCCACCGATGCAATCATTGAATCGCCCGGCTTCGTCGACCGGTTCGGCATCAACATGGTCTCCGGCATCACATTGCCGGAAGCGTGTGCCGCAACCTGCATGGCATCGATCAATGTGCAGCGCATGGCCGTCCACGCCGCCATCAGCGGCGACATCGATCTTCTGAAGCTTGCCGTCCTGCATGATCCGCTGGTCGGCGCCGTGTGCACGCCGGAAGAAGTCTGGCAGATGGTCGATGAGATGATCGTCGCGCAAGCACCCTGGCTGCCGCAATATGCCCATGCGATTGATGCGGCAAAGGAACGCCTGCGCCACAAGACCGTGGCAACGCGTGAATGGAAAGGTTCTGCCAGCCGTTCCGTGCGCTCGATCGAAGAATTGCGGGCAGAGAAAGCATTGATGACGCAGGCCGTGAATTAGCTTTCCAGCGGCTTTTCCCGGCTTGGAGGAGACGGGAAAAGCCATACCGGCTGGATCACAATCGAGAGGGAGAGACGATGAGCCATCTGCGCTATTGGAGTACACTCGCCTTGGGTGTTTCGATGCTGGCCGTTCCGGCAGCGGCATCGGAGCCGACAGTTCCGCCTGAACCGCCATCCTTCAAAGCGCAAGCCAAAATCACCTATGTCCCGCGCGACGCCATCCTCGAATTCAAGACCCTGCCCGCCTATCATGAACCGGATTGGATGACCGAGAAATTCGTCAAGACCGGCAAGCTTCCGCCGGTCCAGGACCGGCTGCCCAAGCAGCCGCTTGTCTACAGGACGGCCAACATGCCCGATGGCATCGGTGTCTACGGCGATACTTTGCGGCACGTCATCGGCGGCCGGCCGGAGGGCTGGAACTACAGCGGCGGCCAGTCGCAGGGTTATGGAGGCATCGACATCGGCCTGTCCGAATGCCTGACACGAACGGCACCGCTGTTCCAGGTCGAGGCGAGCGACGTCGAACCGCTGCCCAACCTCGCCAAGGGGTGGGACTGGTCGCCGGATGGCCACACGCTGACCATGCATCTGATCGAAGGCGCAAAATGGTCCGATGGTGCGCCATTCGATGCCGATGACGTCATGTACTATTGGGAAGACAATGTCCTCGATCCCAATGTTTCACCGCTGAATGGCGCAACACAGGAAACCTTCGGCGTTGGCACAACGCTGAAGAAAGTTGATGCCTATACGGTCCAGTGGACTTTCAAGGATGCGTTCCCGCGCCAGTATCTCTATGCCATGGCCTACGGCACATTCTGCCCTGGCCCGGCGCATATCCTGAAGACGAAACATCCCAAATATGCCGGGACAACCTACGATCAGTACAAGAACGCTTTCCCGCCGGAATATATGAACATGCCGGTCATGGGTGCCTGGGTACCGGTCGAATACCGCCCCGACGACATCATCGTGATGCGCCGCAACCCCTACTACTGGAAAGTCGACGAAGCCGGCAACCAGCTGCCCTATGTCAACGAGATGCACTACAAGCTTTCCACATGGGCCGACCGCGATGTCCAGACCGTTGCAGGGGCCGCCGATTTCTCCAATCTCGAACAGCCGGAAAACTTCGTGGAGTCGCTGAAACGCGCCGCGCAGGACAATGCACCCGCCCGGCTTGCCTTCGGGCCCCGCCTGATCGGCTATAATCTCGACATGAACTTTTCCGCCAATGGCTGGGGCGCACCCGATGCACGCGGTCAGGCCGTGCGCGAACTCAATCGCAACGAGCATTTCCGCAAGGCCGTGACCATGGCCATCGACCGCAAGAAACTCGGCGAAGCCCTTGTCAAAGGACCGTTCACGGCGATCTATCCCGGCGGCCTGTCATCGGCAACGAGCTTCTACGACCGGCAGTCCACGGTCTATTACCCTTTCGACCTGGAGGGAGCGAAGGCTGAACTTGCCAAGGCCGGGCTGAAGGACACCGACGGCAATGGCATCGTCAATTTCCCGCCGGACAAGGCTGGCGGGAAGGACGTCGAGATCACCCTTCTCGTGAACAATGCCTACAGCACTGACAAGAACCTTGCCGAGGGTGTCATCGCGCAGCTGGAAAAACTCGGACTGCGTGTCATCCTCAATGCCCTCGACGGCAACCAGCGGGATGCTGCCAATTACGGCGGCCGCTTTGACTGGATGATCCTACGCAACAGGTCGGAACTCGCCTCCGTCGTGCAGAACACGGAACAGTTGGCGCCTGTCGGGCCACGCACAAGCTGGAACCACCGTGCCCCGGAAAACGGCGCGGTCGACCTGATGCCCTACGAGGAAGAGCTGGTGAAAATCGTCAACGCATTCATCGCGAGCCAGGACAATACCGAGCGGGCAGAACTGATGAAACGCTATCAGAAGGTTTATACGGCCAACGTCAACACGGTCGGGCTGACTGAATTTGCCGGTGCACTGGTCATCAACAAGCGCTTCTCCAACATCCCGTCCGGCGCGCCGATTTTCATGTTCAACTGGGCCGAAGACGCCGTCATCCGTGAACGCATCTTCGTCAAGGCGGACAAGCAGGGCGACTATGAACTGTTTCCGCAGCAATTGCCGGGCAAGCCTGGCGGACCCGGACCGACGAACTGAGCCTCCCAAGGCCTCTGATCCGGCCGGTCGCACCTCGTTGCGACCGGCGGGATGGACTAAAAAACCCAACGGCATGAATGCGTTCACGCCAGTTTTGAAACCAACACAAGAAAAGCGAACCGGCCCATGCTACGATTCCTGCTTGTGCGTATCGCATCCGCCATTCCGGTGCTGTTTGTGCTGAGCGTGGTGACCTTTGCCATCATTCAGGCACCGCCCGGCGATTACTCCGACTATATCCGCTCACAGCTGATGAACCAGGGCGGCGCATCCTTCGAGGCAGCCGATGCACAGGCGCAGGCGTACCGGGTTGCCAATGGCCTCGACAAGCCGCTGCCCGTGCAATACGTCAACTGGATCGTCGGCATGGTGACCCGCGGGGATTTCGGCCACAGCATGTTCTACAACAAGCCGGTTGCCGATGTGGTTGGCGAGCGGCTGCCGCGCACGCTTCTCCTCGCCCTCACCTGCCATATCCTCGCGTCGATCATCGGGATCAGCTTCGGGATACTGGCCGCCACGCGGCAATATTCATGGGTGGACAGCCTGCTCTCCGGCATTTCGTTTCTGGGCATGACCGTGCCGCGCTTCCTGATGGCGCTGATCATTGTCTACATCATGGTGTTTCACTTCAACGTCTCGGAGATCGGCAGCTTTTATTCCCCGCGCTATGGCGGCGCGCCGTGGTCGTGGGGCAAGTTCGTCGATCTGGTCCAGCACGTGTGGCCGGTCGTTGCCATCGCCACCTTTGGCGGGCTCGCCTACAATATGCGGGTGATGCGCGGCAATCTGCTCGATACGCTCAATGCCCAATATGTCGAGACGGCACGGGCCAAGGGTTTGAGCGAGGGCGCTGTTATCATGCGCCATGCGGTGCCGAATGCGCTGCATCCCCTCATCATGTATCAGGGCGTCGTCCTGCCATACATGCTGACCGGCGAGATCGAAACCGCCATCATCTTCGCACTGCCGACGGTCGGACCCGCCATCGTCGGGTCCATGTGGATCGGAGACGTCTATGTCACGGCGACCTTCATGCTGGTGCTGTCGGCAACATTGATTGTCGGCAACATCATTGCAGACGTTCTGCTGGCGCTGATGGATCCGCGCGTTCGCCAGTATGGGGAGGCGCGGTGATGCAAATCCAGATAAGACCGCCCGTCGCCGCCGTGGAAATCCGCAACGCCAACCGCGGCAATGAAAGCTATTCGGCTCTCGTGTGGCGGCGCCTCAAACGCTCCTGGACCGGCATGATCGGGCTTGTCCTCGTCTGCCTGCTGCTTGTTATGGCCGTCTTCGCCGGTTTCTTTGCCCCTGTCGATCCCTCCCAGACGGAGATCGGCTTCGCACCGCCGGAAGCCGTGCGCTTCTTCGACAAGGACGGGCATTTCAATCTGCGCCCGCGCACCTATCCGGTCGCCGAGACCGAGGAACTCGATCCGGTGACATTCCAGCCGGTGGTCGGGCTGGACTATGGCAATCCCCGCCTGCTGGGGTTCTTCGTCAAGGGCTTTGAATACAAGCTGCTTGGCATCATTCCGGCGGACCGGCATTTCTTCGGCACCCTCGACGGCAAGCCCGTGCATTTCCTTGGAACCGACAAGTTCGGCCGTGACGTTCTCTCCAGAGCCATTTACGGCTCCCGCGTCTCGCTGATGATTGCGTTGATTGTCGTCTCCATCGTGACGGTTGTCGGCACGACCGTCGGACTGGTCTCCGGCTATTTCGGCGGACGGTTCGATGCCTGGACACAGCGTTTCGTTGAACTGGTCCTGGCATTTCCCCAGCTTCCGCTGTATCTCGCCCTCAGCTCGCTCATACCCGTCACGGCTCCGACGAGCATTTTCCTCGGTTTCGTCATCATCATCATGTCGGCGCTTGGCTGGGCGCAGATGTCGCGTGAAGTGCGCGGCAAGACACTGGCTCTTGCCCGCATCGAATATGTGCGTGCGGCCCTGGCGGTAGGCGCTTCGGACCGGCGCATCATTTTCCAGCACATTTTTCCCAATGTCATGAGCCACGTGATCGTTGCCGTCACCATCGCGATCCCGCACATTGTCCTTCTGGAATCCTTTCTGGGCTTCCTGGGGTTTGCGGTGAAGCCTCCCCTGATTTCCTGGGGGCTGATGCTGCAGGACACCGCCACCTATTCCGTCATCGGGTCCTACCCGTGGATTCTCACCCCCGTCGCCTTCGTGCTTGTCACCGTCTTTGCCTTCAATGCCCTGGGCGACGGTTTGCGCGATGCTGTCGATCCCTATTGAGGCCGGAAACCATGCACACGCAGGAACCAAGCACCATGGCACCCGAACAGCGGCTGGACAGTTCAGCCCATCGGGACAATCCGATCATCGATGCCCGCAATATCGCCGTCCGCTTCACGGTCGAAGAGGGGGTCGTGGAGGCCGTAAAGGACATCTCCTTCCAACTCTATCGCGGCGAGACGATTGCCATTGTCGGCGAATCCGGGTCGGGGAAATCGGTGACCGCCCGCACCATCATGGGACTCCTGACGAAGCGCGCCGTGGTGTCCCGGGAATCGAAAATTGCCTATGACGGCAAGGATATCCTCAAGTTCTCGAGCCGGGCGCGGCGCGCGCTGCGCGGCAATCGCATGTCCATGATCTTTCAGGAGCCCATGAGCTCGCTCAACCCGATCTATACGATCGGCAGCCAGATCGTCGAAGCCATCCGTGTGCACCAGCGCATCAGCCGGCGCGACGCCCGGCAACGCGCGCTGGACCTGTTGATACAGGTGCAAATTCCCGATCCGGAATCCCGGCTCAACCAATATCCGCACCAGCTCTCCGGCGGTCAGCGCCAGCGCGTGATGATTGCCATGGCGCTCGCCAACAATCCCGACGTATTGATCGCCGACGAGCCGACCACCGCGCTCGACGTGACGGTGCAGGCCCAGATCCTCAACCTCATCCGCGATCTGCAAAAACGGCTTGGAATGGCCGTCATTCTCATCACCCATGACCTTACCGTCGTCCGGCAGTTTTCCGATTATGTCTATGTCATGCAGCATGGCGAGGTGAAGGAGCACAACACGACCGCAGCGCTCTTTGCCGCCCCCCGCCACCCCTATACGTGCCATCTCCTCGGGTCCGAACCCAGAGGACAGGCCAATCCGATGCCGGCGGACTGCGAAGCCATTCTGGAGGGCAAGTCGGTGCGGGTGACCTACATGCTGAAACGCGGCGGCTTCTTCAAGCCGCAATTGCACGAGCTTGTGGCTGTCGACAGTCTCAGCCTGAAACTCCACAGACACGAGACGCTCGGTATCGTCGGTGAATCCGGCTCCGGCAAGACCACCTTCGGACAGGCGCTCGTCCGGCTCGTGCATACGGACAGCGGCGAGATTTACTTCGACCGGCAGCCGATCCACGACAAGTCGCGGGCCGAAATGCGGCCGCTGCGCTCGCGCATGCAGATCGTGTTCCAGGACCCGTTTTCCTCGCTCAACCCGCGCATGTCGATCGGGCAGATCATCGAGGAGGGACTGGTTATCAACGGGATCGGCGTCAACCGGGCCGACCGTCTCGACCGTGTCCAGAAAGCCCTGGCAAGTGCCGGGATGCCGCACAATATCCTGTCCCGCTTCCCGCACGAATTCTCCGGCGGCCAGCGTCAGCGCATTGCCATTGCACGCGCCATTGCGCTCGAACCGGAATTCATCCTTCTCGACGAACCGACCTCTGCACTCGACCTGTCTGTCCAGGCGCAGATCATCGACCTCCTGCGCAAGCTGCAGGATGAGCGCGGCCTCAGTTACCTCTTCATTTCCCACGACCTGAAAGTCGTTCGTGCTCTTTGCCATCGTGTCATGGTCATGCAGCACGGCAAGGTCGTCGAGGAGGGTCCCGTCAACGACGTTCTCTTTCATCCCAAGACCGCCTACACTGAACGGCTTGTCAAAGCCGCCTTCGAGGTAGCCGCATAATCCTCCCGGAGATTGCCATGTCAAAACAGCCCAAAGTCACCTTTATCGGAGCCGGATCGACCGTCTTCATGAAAAACATCATCGGCGATATTCTGCAGCGCCCGGCCCTGTCGGGCGCAAAAATCGCGCTGATGGACATCAATCCGCAGCGCCTCGCCGAGAGCGCCATCGTCGCCGGCAAGCTGGCAAAAACACTCGATGCCAAGGCGGTCATCGAAACGCATACGGACCGCCGGCGTGCACTCGAGAAGGCGGACTTCGTCGTGGTTGCGTTCCAGATCGGCGGATACGAGCCCTGCACCGTCACGGATTTCGAGGTTCCGAAGAAATACGGCCTGCGCCAGACCATTGCCGACACCCTTGGCGTTGGCGGCATCATGCGCGGCCTGCGGACCGTACCGCACCTCTGGGCAATCTGCGAGGACATGCTGGCGGTCTGCCCGCAGGCCATCCTGCTGCAGTATGTGAATCCCATGGCCATCAACACCTGGGCAATCGCTGAAAAATACCCGACGATCCGCCAGGTGGGTCTCTGCCATTCCGTGCAGGGAACGGCGGGCGAACTGGCGCGCGACCTCGACATTCCAATTGGAGAAATCCGCTATCGCGCTGCAGGCATCAACCATATGGCCTTCTACCTGCAGTTCGAACACCAGCAGCCCGATGGCAGTTACCGCGACCTCTATCCGGATCTTGTTCGGGGCTATCGCGAGGGGCGGTTGCCCAAGCCCAGCCACTGGAATCCGCGCTGCCCGAACAAGGTCCGCTACGAGATGCTGACGCGGCTCGGCTATTTCGTCACTGAAAGCTCCGAGCACTTTGCCGAGTACACGCCCTATTTCATCAAAGAAGGCCGCGACGATCTGATCGAAAAGTTCGGCATTCCGCTGGACGAATACCCCAAGCGCTGCATCGAGCAGATCGAACGCTGGAAGGGACAGGCGGAAACCTATGCCAAGGCCGATAGGATCGAAGTGAGCGAAAGCCGCGAATATGCCTCGTCCATCATGAATTCCGTATGGACCGGCGAACCATCGGTCGTCTACGGCAATGTGCGCAACAATGGCTGCATCACGTCCCTGCCCGCCAATTGTGCGGCAGAGGTGCCATGCCTTGTCGATGCGTCCGGCATTCAGCCAACCCATGTCGGCGCGCTGCCGCCGCAACTCACCGCCCTCATCCGCACCAACATCAATGTACAGGAACTGACCGTGCAGGCGCTGATGACCGAAAACCGGGATCACATCTACCACGCGGCGATGATGGACCCGCATACCGCCGCAGAATTGGACCTCGATCAGATATGGTCGCTCGTCGATGATCTTCTTGCCGCGCATGGCGATTGGCTTCCAGCCTGGGCCCGTGGTTCCCGGAAAGTGCAGGCCGCTTAGACAGAGCGATGCATTGTATCAATTGCAGGGCGGTCACCCTGCAATTGAACACCGGCGGCATGCTTGCGACGGAGGCGAATGGGAAAAAGCGGGGAGCAAGGCAAAAATCTGTTCACGATGCCGGCGGCAGAGGCTACAGCAGTGCATCACTGGCATGCAAAGGTTGGAGCTGAGCCCATGACCGATACCGTTACCGATCGTTTTCTTCGCTACGTCGTCATCGACACCCAATCGGATCCCAAATCGTCCGCACAACCGTCCACCGAGAAGCAGAAGAATCTGGGCCGTGTGCTGGTTGGGGAATTGCTCGCCATCGGCCTGTCCGATGCGCATATGGACGAGCACGGCTATGTCCACGCAACCATCCCGTCCAATGTCGACAAGCCGGTGCCGGTCATCTGTTTCTGCTCGCACATGGACACGGCGCCCGATTTTACCGGCACAAACGTCAAGCCGCGCATCCTGCATAACTATGGCGGCGGCGACATACAACTTCCAGGCGATCCGCAGCAGGTCATCCGGGTCAGCGACCATCCCGTCCTGCTTGACCAGATCGGCAATGACATCATCACGACAGACGGAACCACCCTTCTCGGTGCCGATGACAAGGCCGGGCTGGCGGAAATCATTACCGCTGCACAGTTCCTCGTCGACAACCCGGATATCCGCCACGGCACGATCAAACTGCTGCTCACCGTGGACGAGGAAATCGGGCGCGGCGTCGACAAGGTGGACGTGGCCAAGCTCGGCGCACAGTTCGCCTATACCGTCGACGGCGAAACCGCAGGCCATATCGAGGACGAGAGTTTCTCGGCCGACGGGGTCGACATCACCATTTCGGGTGTCGCAATTCATCCGGGCTTCGCCAAGGACAAGATGGAAAACGCCATCAAGATCGCCGGCGCCATCATCGACCGGCTGCCGCGAGACATCGCGCCCGAGACAACGGAAGGCAAAGAGGGTTTCATCCATCCGACAGGTGTCACCGGTTCGATGGAAAAGGCGGCGCTCAGCTTCATCATCCGCGATTTTACCGATGACGGCCTTGCCGCCAAGGAAACCATGCTCGAAGCGCTGGTGAAGGAAGTCATGGACGGTTATCCCGGTTCGTCCTACACGTTCACCGTCAGGCAGCAGTACCGCAACATGAAGTCCGTCCTCGACCGCCACCCGGAGATCGTCGACAACGCGGTTGAAGCGGTCCGCCGGGCCGGCATGGTGCCGGTGCGCGGCAGCATCCGTGGCGGCACCGACGGTTCGCGGCTGTCCTTCATGGGCTTGCCCTGCGCCAACATTTTTGCCGGCGGCCACGCCTTCCACTCACCGCTCGAATGGGTCAGCCGCCAGGACATGGAAAGAGCCGTCAAGACGCTGGTCGAGCTTGCAAAGATCTGGGAAGAACGGGCCTAGCGCCAAATTTGCTCTAGAGTGCCCGCGCGTTGCGGGCACCATATCTGCAGGCCAGGCGATCGATAGTGATGACCAGCGTTCCCAGCCCCAGAAAACCGGCAGTCATCCAGGCCATGTTCACCGCCGTTTCGTCAAGACCGATCTCCGGGACATCGATAAACGGATAGGGATAGAACCCGGAGACATAGCCGTGGATCAGGGTGTAGACCGCATAAGCCGCGGGGAAAGACAGCCACCACAAGGCATGGCGCCACAAGAGCGCGCCGCGCCTGACCCAGAACAGCCAGTCAATGAAGTAAAGCACCGGCACGGCGTAATGGAGAATCTGGTCGCCGCGCGCCTGCCATCCCGTTGGCCGCCACGCGGTCTGCAGGACAAGGGCATAAATGACGCTGGTCATGACCACGTATGACAACAGCGCCGACCTGACCGGAGGACATTGCGCCCATTGCCCCGGCCGGGACCGTGGTACGGCCAGGGAAAACACCAGGCCGAGAAAAACAAGCGCATTGGTCTGGATGGTGAAATAACTGAAAAAGTTAGCCGTCAATCGGAGCCGGCTGACATGGGCGGCGGGTATGATGGCAAAATACGCGATGCCAATACCCGCCAGCACGACCATTGCGAGCATGGAGCGGTAGATTCGAACGGCCGTGATATCCGATGTTTGAATGATTTGTGGTGATTTCACCGCCCCAGTTTCCTCCTATGGCCGGAGAATGCTCTAGCCATATCCGTCCGGAAACTGAAGCGGTTTTTGCCTAAATCGTCACTGCGCCGATCCTTTCAGCTATTCCGCCAGATCGACACCGTCGAAACGATGCGAGCCCAGCGGATCCAGCACATATCCGGACACTTTTTTCGACATCGGCATGACGACGGTCGAATGATCAAGGGCCGCGATCGGCGCCTCTTTCTTGATGATGAGCTGCGCTTCCTCATAAAGCTTGGTGCGCTCGGCCTGATCGGAAACCTGGCGTGCCTTTTGCAGAAGCGTATCGAGCGGCTGGAAACACCAGTTGGAGTAATTGCTGGCACCGACGCTCGTACAGCTGAAGAAGAAACTCAAGAGGTTATCCGGATCGCCATTGTCGCTGGTACCGCCGAGGATGACGGCTCCGTCCCGGTTCTTGTCGCGCGCCTTCTTGAGATATTCGCCCCATTCATAGGAAACGATCTCGACCGAGACGCCAACCTTGGCGAAATCGGCCTGGATCAATTCGGCGGCCCGGCGGGCATTGGGCATGTAGGGACGGCTGACCGGCATTGCCCAGATCTTCATCGCCAGATTGCTGACGCCCGCAGCCTGAAGCATTGATTTCGCCTTTTCCGGATCGTAGGGATCGTCCTTGACGGCATCGTTGTAGCCCCAGACTGCCGGCGGCAACGGGTTCTTCGCGACCTGCCCCATACCCTGAAACACGGCATCCACGATGGCCTGTTTGTTGATCGCCATGTTCAACGCCTTGCGCACCTCCGGCTTGTCGAAGGGCGGAACAAGCGTGTTGTAGGCGAGATAGGCGACATTCAGGCCGGGTTGTTCCAGCACCTTCAATTCGCTGTCGGCTTTCAGCACGGCGACATCGGCGGGCGACGGATAGGAGGCAACCTGGCACTCCCCTGCCCGCAGCTTCTGCATCCGCGTCGTCTGGTCGAGGGTAATGGAGAAAATCAGGTCATCGATCTTCTGCCTGCCGTCCCAGTAATCCGGATTGGCGGTAAAACGGACCACGGAATCCTGCTGGTAATTGACGAACTGATACGGTCCGGTCCCCACCGGCAGTTCGTTGAGCTGCGTCATCTTTCCATCCGCCTGCAGATGATCAGCATATTCCTTGGAAAGGATCGATGCAAAGTCCATGGCAAGGTTGGCAAGCACCGAAGCGCTCGGGGCCGCCAGAACGATCTTGACCGTCTTGTCGTCCACCTTGCTGATTTCCTTGACAAGATCGGGAAGGCCCATCGCCGTTGTCATTTCCCAGGTAACGCCCGTGATATAGCTGTGCCAGGGACTGGTCTTGTCGAGCTGGCGCTGCAGCGAGAAAATAACGTCGTCAGCGTTGAGATCGCGGCTGGGCGTAAAATACTCTGTCGTATGGAATTTTACGTTGTTTCGAAGCTTGAACGTATAGGTGAGCTTGTCATCGGAAATCGTCCAGCTCTCGGCAAGACCGGGAATGACCGTCGTTGTTCCGTTCTGAAACTCCACAAGACGGTTGTACACCGGCTTCGAGGAAGCATCCCATGTGCTGTTGGCGGAATAAAGCGCCGGGTCAAACCCTTCGGGCGAAGCCTCAGAACAGTAAACCAGTGTTTTGGCGCTGGCCGGTGATGCCAGGACCGGGAAAAGCGCGAGGGATAAAGCGGTGCAGGCAAGAGCTGCGGATTGCCGGGCAATACCGAAATTCATCAGATGTTCTCCTCTTTTGTTTTTATCGGCGGGGCACAGGACAACGCCGCGCCAGTCTTCCTTGCAAACCGAACCGGATTACGATGCGTCCCAGACCGCCTGCGGCTTGGACCAGAGTTGTTCCGACCGGATCAGCGACACAAGTTCGTCCGCCTGAATCTGGAGGAAGCGCTCGCCCTTTTCTGCCGATGCCGATCGCGGGTCTCCCATGGTGCCGGTGACCGGGGCTCGTTCCGGGAAGGCGTAGAAGCGGGAAATCCCGGATGTAACCGATATGGCGCCGTCATGCTTTTCCGCAGCTTCGGAGAACTTCTCCGTCTTCACCATATCCCCGGCGATGGCCAGCATCAGCGAGGATTCCCCTTCACACGCATGGGTCGGGCCGGCATCCACCTCGAACACCGCGGCCAGCTTTTCCGGCGCGAGCATCCATGGTGTCGTGGCGACGATGGGCATGGCGTATTCCACCGCCAGCTCACGCACCGAAACCGCCAGAGGATCGATGTTGCCGCCATGGCCGTTGACGATGAGCAGCCTCTGGAAACCGAGAACCTTGAGCGAACGGACGATGCTCGTCAGCACGGCGCGATAGGCCGCATAGTCGAGGCTGATCGTGCCGCCGAAGGGAAAGTGATGTTCGCTCATGCCAAGCCAGAGGCCGGGCAGAACCGTTACCGGAATCTCGCCTGCAATCTGCTTTGCCGCCTGCAGCGACACCGCAACGGCACTGGCGGTATCGGTGATAACCGGAAGATGGGGACCATGCTGCTCAAGCGAACCGACAGGCAGGATCACCAGCGCATCTGGACGCCCCGCCCGCTCCTTCAGTTCCGGGGCCGTCAAGCGGGCCCATTCTACTTCCCTTGTCATTGTTCCAATACTCCCGAAAATGCTCTGTCATCGCGGGTGACAGGCTGTACGTGGCTAGAAGGTCAACTGCGAATTGAAGCCGAGAACGAACATGATGAACTTCGACACATCGACCATATCGTCTCCCTGATAGCGGATCGTATAGCCGTCGGTTCGCTCGACGAACTTCAGATAGGACAGGAATTCGGCGGGAAGCCGGTTGCGGAAGGTAATCTCCAGAACGGGTTTCTCAATCACCAGCGGCTGCGTCGAACCAATCCGCGACAGGGCCGTCTTCACGCCCGCCCGCAGTTTTTCATGGGCTGCATTGGGGGTGAGCGAGCGTGCCGAACGGGTGCCATAGGCCCACTTGACGGGAACGGTCACGATGTCCCCGAGATGTTCGTTGATCTCCTGCATCGCCACATCGTCTCCGGACGCCAGGATGACCGGAACGCCGAAATCACCGGCGGTTGCGGCATTGATACCGGCCTCGGGGACAACCTTGCCATTGATGCGGATTTCGTGAAATGCCGTTCCGCCGATGGTATGGGAGAGCACCCCGCCCATATGGCTGGCCCCTGCATGGTAACCGATCAGCATGGCTCCGGCGAATGTTCCGACCTCGATGCCCTGCATCATCATCAGCGGTCGCGGCCAGCTGCGGACGATCTGAACATAATCGGGCAAGCGCTCGATCTTGATGCTCTGGCCATTGCCGTGCGAGTCGCTCAGCACGATTTCCTCGACGCCGTTTTCGTGCGCCTCCTCGCAGGCCGCGACAACCGTGTCCGTCATCCAATCGCGGGCACGTTCATACTCGAATCCCTCAGGCGTCAGATGATCGCGGCTGACCACACCAACGATCCCCTCAATATCGGCAGAAATGTAAAGGCGCATGTTTTCCTCCCAGCTCCAGACCATATGGCTTAATACGAGATTGACTTTCCGACAAGAAACATAATTTATCTATAGGAAAATTAATTTTCAAAAGTTTCGGAGGATCACCGTGAAGCTGTTCATTGCAGGCCTGGATACGGAGACAAATACCTTTTCTCCCATACCAACGGGCTATGAGGCATTCCGTGAAAATCTCATTGCCCACGGCGATGCCACGTCCAGGCCATTGAACTGCTGCTCGTCGCAGATGCATGTCTGGTCGAATGCGGCAGCCGCACGCGGCTGGAGCGTCGTCGAAAGCCTCTGCGCGGTGGCAGAGCCGGGCGGCACCACCACCCGGACGACCTATGAAGCGTTTCGTGCGGAAATTCTTGCCGACCTTCAGGCGGCAATGCCCGTTGATGGCGTGCTGCTGGCACTGCACGGCGCCTGCGTTGCCGAGGGTTATGACGATGTCGAAGGCGATCTTCTGTCCCATGTCCGCAAGATCGTGGGCCCGGATATACCGGTCGGTGCGGAATTGGACCTGCACTGCCACCTGACAAAGACCATGATCGACAACGCCACCATGCTGGTCGCCTACAAGGAATATCCGCATACGGACATAGAAGAGCGCGCGGAACATCTTTTCCAGCTGCTGGTCAAGGTGCTCGAGGAGGGCTGCCGTCCGGTGATGGCCGATTTCGACTGTCGCATGATCGGCATGTTCCGCGTGCATCAGCAGCCGCTGCGCGGGCTGGTTGACCGGATGAAAGCGCTCGAGGGACAGGACGGCATCTTGTCTGTTTCCTTCTGCCACGGTTTCCCGTGGGGCGATGTCGCGGATGTCGGCGCAAAGATGCTGGTGGTGGCGGATCGCGACATCGGCAAGGCGCAGGCGCTGGCGACGGCGTTTGGCCAGGAAATATTCGCGCTGCGAAAGGAACTCAAACCGGAACACAGCAGCATTGACGAAGCGCTCGACCAGGCACTGGAGGTGCAGCACGGCACGGTTGTGCTTGCCGACGTATCGGACAATGCGGGTGGCGGTGCCCCCGGAGATTCGACATTCGTGCTCAGGCGCGTCATCGAACGGGGCATCAAGGATGTTGCCAGCTGCCTCTATTGGGATCCCATCGCCGTCCGGCTTTGCCACGAAGCCGGGGAAGGCGCGGTGCTTCCCCTGCGGATCGGCGGCAAGATCGGCGAGGCATCCGGCCAGCCGCTTGACCTGACGGTGACCGTACGGCGTCTTGCCTCCGGCATCACCCAGCGTTTCGGCATTGTTCCGCTGTCCATCGGCGATGCCGCCTGGGTCAGTTGCGATGGGGTCGACATCATCCTCAACAGCCTACGCACCCAGACGTTTCATCCGGAATGCATGACAGCGCTCGGGCTTGACCCCTCCACCCGGAAAATCGTCATCGTCAAATCAAGCAATCACTTCCGCGCCGGATTTGAGCCGATCGCCAGCAAAATTCTTTACATCGCCGCACCGGGCGCATTGCAGCCGCACTTTGAAGACCTGCCCTATACAAAACTGAAGAACAGCTATTGGCCAAGGGTGGAAAACCCCTTTGCCACCGCCATAGCTTAGAGCGCCTGGAAACGCCGCAGATCAAAGCGAACTGCGGCGTGTCCAAGCTACGCGGGAATGTGCAGGTGGCAGCGCGCCTGATGAGGGGACGCCTTTTCCGCGCCGGCCTTGCGCACAGTCAAAAGCGCTTGCGGCAATTCGCATCCCGGCACGGCGGACCCGCACCGTTCGCGATAGTAGCACCCTGCGGGCAGACGACGGTTGTTCGGAAGCTCACCGGTAAGGCTGGCATCCACGTCAAGAAGAGAGTTTTTCAAACTGGGAACGCTGGCGAGCAAGGTCCGGGTATAGGGGTGCGCTGGATCGTCAAACACCGCCTCCGCCGTCCCCGTTTCAACGATCTGGCCAAGATACATGACGGCAACCCGGTCGCAGAAGTGACGGACCAGCGACACGTCATGCGAGATGAACAGATAGGAAAGCCCAAGCTCGCGCTGCAGCTTCAAGAGCAGATTGATGATCTGGGCCTGCACCGACACGTCCAGTGCCGATGTCGGCTCATCGAGGATCAGAAGCTCGGGGTCCGTGCTCAGAGCCCGGGCAATGGCGATGCGCTGGCGCTGCCCTCCGGAAAACTCGTGCGGCAGGCGGTCGAGCTGGTCGCTTCTCAACCCGACGGAGATGGCAAGTTCTTCCGCCCGCGCCCGCAAGGCAGCCGTCGGCATGCCTCCCCTGATATGCAGCGGTTCCGTGATCAGGCGCCAGACCGGCAACCGCGGATCAAGCGACGATTGCGGGTCCTGAAAGACGATCTGCATCTTCTGCCGGAGATCGCGCTTGAGCGTGCCGTTTGCACCGGCAAAATCATGCCCGTCCACCAGCACTCTGCCGCTCGTCAGCCCCACCAGGCCGATCACGGCCTGAACAAGCGTGCTCTTGCCGCAGCCGGATTCCCCGACGATGCCGAGGCTTTCGCCCGGCAGCACGCAGAGATCCACATTGTTGACGGCATGGACCTGCGATGTCACCCGCCCGTACCAGTTTGTTGCTCCGGGAAACCGGACGGTGAGATTTTCAACGCTGAGGAGAGGTGCTGCTTTCACGACGGAACCTCGCTCGACGGCAGGGATGGATGGCCGGCCCGTTGCCAGCAGGAGACGGCCTGCCCGCCCGGCAGGGCGGTTTCATGCGGTTTCTCCATACATCTCGTATCAGCCTCCGGGCATCGCGGCCGGTAAAAACATCCGGGCGGCGGATCGAGGAGATTGGGCACCGTGCCGGGAATGGACTCCAGCGGCTCCTTTGGCCGGACACGTTCGGGCAGGCAGCGCAGAAGCGCCCGGGTATAGGGATGCTGCGGCCGGTCGAGGACCGCGCGGGTCGGCCCTGACTCCACGATGCGCCCGGCATACATGATGTAAAGCCGGTCGCAGATTTGCGATACCACGGCGATATTGTGGGATATGAACACCACCGATGTTCCGGTCCGTCGCGCCCGCCCCTGAATAAGCCGCAGGATCGCCGCTTGGACTGTGACGTCCAGAGCCGTTGTCGGTTCGTCGGCGATGATCAGGCCCGGATTGCAGGAGAACGCCATGGCGATGAGCACCCGCTGGCGCATGCCGCCCGACAGTTCAAAGGGATAGGCCTGCATGATGCGGGCGGGCTCGGGGATCAGCATATCGGCCAGAATGTTGACCGCCACCGCTTCGGCCGCTTTTCTACCAAGCGCTTCGTGACGCCGAATGACGCTCACCAGCTGCTGGCCGATCCGGATCGTCGGGTTGAGCGCATTCATGGGTTCCTGGAAAATGGTCGAAACCAGTTTACCGCGAACCTGCTGAAGCTCCTCTTCGTCCATCGCCATCGGATCGCGCCCGAAGAGACGAATGCTCCCTTGCGTGATCTTATACCGGCCTTCCGGCAACAGACGCGTGGCCGCCATGGTGCTGACGGACTTGCCGCAGCCTGACTCGCCGACCAGACCAACGATTTCAGCATTTCCCACCTTGATCGTCACGCCATCCAGCGCCTTGATGGCACCGGCATAGGTCGGAAATTCGAGCGAAAGGTTTTCGATGCTCAATGCGTGCGGACGCTGTACGCTGTGTGCCGTCATTATCTCGTCCCCAATCGCGGATCCAGCATGTCGCGGATGCCGTCACCCAGAAGATTGCAGCCCATGGCCGTCACCAGAATTGCCAGCCCGGGAAACGTTCCGTACCACCACTGATCCAAGATGAAACTCCTGCCACTGCTGACGAGCGCGCCCCATTCTGCCGTTGGCGGCTGCGCGCCAAGGCCAATGAAACTGAGCGCCGCAGCGATGAGGACAATGCCGCCGAGATCGAGCGTTGCCTGCACGATCAGCGGCGAAAGTGCATTCGGCAGCATATGCCAGCGCAGGATGTAGAGATTGGAGGCTCCGAACGTTCGGGATGCCTTGACGAAAACTCGCTCGCGCAGCGAGAGCGTCTGGCCACGCGCCAGCCTGACATAGGCTGGTATACGCACGATCGCCACCGCCAGCATCGAATTGAAAAGGCTTGGGCCGAGGGCGGCCGCCAATGCCATGGCAAGCACCAGTGCAGGCAAGGCCAGGACGACGTCCATGATGCGCATCATGGCGCTGTCGAAAATTCCGCCGGCAATTCCCGACAGGCAACCCAGAAACACGCCGATGCTCATGGAAATGAGCACGATCATGAAGGCAGCACCGCAGGACGCGCGTGAGCCGTAGACAACCCGGGAGAACAGGTCCCTGCCGACTTCATCCGTGCCGAACCAATGGGCTGCGCTCGGCGGCATCAGCCGCGCCGACAGCATGACCTTGTTGGGGTCATACGGCGCGATGAAGGGAGCGCCGACGATCATGATGACAAGCAGCGTAATGATCAGCAACCCGACCAGTGTCAGCGGGCTGCGCCGCGTCAGATACCAGAGAAAATGCAGTCGCGAGCGCTTCGACACGCGGCCTGCAGCGGTTTGATCTTCGGGATTGATTGCAACCATTATCCCACCTCCCGGATTTGCGGATCAGCAAGCATGTAAGCCAGGTCGATCACCAGATTGATGAGGACGTAGCCGATGGAGGCAACCACGGTGAATCCCATGATGGCCGGGAAATCCAGGGTCTGGATCGACGTCACCACGTAGGTGCCCATGCCCGGCCAGGCGAAGATGGTTTCGGTGAGCACGGCCCCGTAGAGCAGATCGCCCAAGGCAAGACCGAGCAGCGTGATCGAGGGTATCAGCGCATTGCGCAAGGCATGGTTGAAAATGACGACCCTGCGCCGCAGGCCGCTTGCCCGGGCGGTGCGGATATAGTCTTCCTGCAGCACATCCAGCATCGACGCGCGGATCTGCCGCGTAATGACACCGAGATTGGCGAAGGCCAGCACGAAGGTCGGCAGAATGAGATGCCGCACGGCACTGAGAAACGCGTCAAACCGGCCCTCAAGCAAGGTATCGATCAGGAAGAAGCCGGTGACACGCTGCGGTACGGCAAAGGCCATGGCGAGCCTGCCGCTTCCCGGCAGAATCTGCAATTTGGCATAGAACAGGAGGATAACCACCATGCCGAACCAGAAGACCGGCATCGAAATACCGCACACCGAGATTGTGCGGGCAATCTGGTCGATCGGGCCATCCTTGTAGATCGCCGAGAAAACCCCGAGCGGCACGCCGATCAGGACCGCCAGCACAAGCGAGAGAATGCCAAGCTCCAGTGTAGCCGGCAGAAAGGTCGCGATGTCGGCGGCCACCGGCCGCCGCGTTCGCAGCGACGTTCCAAGATCGCCGTGCAGCAGGCTGCGCACATAGATGACGAACTGATCGGTGACCGGCCGGTCGAGCCCCAGATCGCGCCGCACATTCTCCAGCGTTTCCGCACTCGCCCGGTCTCCGGCGATCAGGCGTGCGGGATCGCCGGGTATCAGATGCGAAATGGCGAAGGTAATGATGGCAACGCCGAAGACGACGAAGAACAACAGGATGAGGCGCGGAACGATAATTCGAGTGATTGTCATGAACATCAATCCTCATTTCGTGCAGGTTATGCTGAGTCACATCATGGAAATGCGCGCATCCCTTCCGTCCTGTTCGGACGGAACCCGATAATCCTCCTGTCCCTCGCGTTGCGTGAACGCCAAGGACAGGAGTTTCAACTGACGAAATGTCAGGCCGGGTGGTCACGCCGGCGTCCGGCTATTCCTTCTTGGACATTGTCGCGAAGTTGTAGACCTGGATCAGCATCGGGTTATAGACATAACCCTGGACTGCGGCCCGGCGCGCAAAAATATCATTCTTCTGAATGAGATAGAGATAAGGCGCATCCTGCGTGGAAAGCGTCTGGGCTTCCAGATAGAGCTTTTCACGCTTGGCCTGATCAACCGTGCTGGCCGCCTCCTGCACGAGGCTTGTTACCTTGGCATTATCATAGAATGCGCGATTGCCCGGTCCGCCCATTTTCGCCGGGTCGAACCAATAGTTCATGAACATGTAGGGATCGGCAAAATCCGGTGTCCAGGCACCCGGGGCAAGGTCGTAATTGCCCTTGGCCGCCATTTCGCGCTTTGTCGTATCAGCCACCGCCTGCAGATCCAGCTTGATGCCGATTTCGGCAAGACTGGCCTGCAGGGCAAGGCCGACCGGCTCCCACGAAGTATCGGCCTGGGAGAACGTATAGGTCAGATGAACATTGGACTGGCCCGCTTCCTTCATCAGTGCCTGGGCTTTTTCGATGTTGTAGCTGTACTGGAAACCTGCGGGATCATGGCCCCACATTCCATCGGGCACGGCTCCGCGCATTTGCACGGCCTGCCCCTGCATGATGCCATCCACGATGCCCTTATAGTCAACGGCATAGGAAATCGCCTGGCGGACGCGGACGTCATCCAGCGGTGGACGCTTGTTGTTGAGGTAGACGTAGCTGACATAGAGGCTCGGATTGCTCTCGACAACAATCGAGGGATCCTTCTTCAGGGCTTCCGCCTGATCGACGGGCACCTGCTCGATGATATCTGCGTCACCATTGACGAGTTGAAGGCGGCGGGCGGAAACTTCCCCCATGACCCGGATGACGACCTGCTTCAGGGCAGGTGCCGGCCCGGAAAAATGCGGATTGCGGTCAAGCACGATGCTCTGATTGCGCTCCCAGCTCGAAATCCTGTAAGCGCCGCTCCCCGCAGAGTGCTCGACGAGCCAGGCCTTGGCCATGTCGCCGTTGACTTCGTGCTCCATCACCTTCGGATTGACAATCGCCGCACCCGAAACCGCAAGGGTCGACAGGAACGGAGCGAAAGGCGACGACAACACGAATTTCACCGTCATCGGATCGACGACCTGCACTTCCTTCAGCACGGGAAATGAATCGGACGGTCCGGCCTTGAGCTTCATCAGGCGATCGAAACTGAATTTGACCGCCGCCGCATCAACGGCTGTGCCATCATCGAATTTATGGCCCGCGGCGAGCTTGATCGTCCACACCAGATTGGCGTCATCGACGGACCAGCTCTCGGCAAGTTCGGGAACAACCTCGGTGGTCGCTCCTTTATACGCAACCAGATGTTCGTAGGCTGCGTAGATCAGCGTATAGCCGCTGTTGCTGATTTCCACGCCCGGGTCCGCAGTCGGCGGATCCTCGGCGCGCGCAAGAACCAGGACGTCGGCGGCGGCCATGGCGCTGCTGCTGACCGACGTGGCAAGCAACAGGGCAAGCCCAATTTTTTTCCAATGTGAGAAAACCATTTTAGACCCTCTGAGGTTCGGCGGACTCGAACGGCGCCTTGTTTCCGGCAATTTATCCGCACAATCAGAATAGGTAATGATTTTCCTAAGCGCAACTTATTTTCTTATCGTACTAGTCTTGCGCTGGTTCTTGGATTTCTTTTTCAAATTTGAAACCTCGCCATCGGCGCCGATCAGTGAGTTGATCAGCTCCTTTTCAGAGGTCGAGCAAACACAGAGAATCCGCGCCGGGGTCTCGCTGACGGAAAGATAGGCGTGCCCCATGGAAGCATCGAAATAGACTGAATCGCCGGCTTTCAACGTCGCTGGCTCATAGTGTTCCGTATGCAGTTCCAACGCGCCTTCAACGACATAGGTATATTCCTGACCGTCATGGCGGACGAATTCACCAAATTCCTCCATTGTCCTGGCATGCAGAACGGCAAGGATCGGCACCATGGATTTCTTGGATATTTCCGTGCAAAGGTAGAGATAGTCATAGTTGCCGGTCTGGATCAGCCGCCCCTCTCCTTGCCGGCTTATGGCGCGGCGCCCCAAAAGATTGGGGGCGGAATCCACAGGCCTTGTGCCGAAAAGCTCAACAATATCGACGCCCAGCCCCGCTGCGAGTTGAACCAGACGATCATAGGTCAAGGACATCTGATTGTTCTCGACCTTGGAAAGCGTCGACACCGCAAGCCCGGTCATTTCGCTCACTTCCAACAAAGTCCAATGCTTGCGAACGCGAATGTCCCGAAGAAAGTCACCCAAGCCAGTTTTCTGATCGGTCATTGTAATTCTATCATCCTACAATTTATCGCGATTTACGCTACTACAGCCCGCCTACCGACGCGATAAGGAAAATTTACTTGATCATTAGGAAAATTAAGTTTCTTATGCGCTAAATTCGGGAGCGATACATGTTCGATTTCATTATCATTGGCGGTGGCATTGCCGGCGCTTCGGCAGCCTACGAACTGGCCGCCAAATCATCCGTGCTTCTTGTCGAGCGCGAGTCCCATTGTGGATATCACACCACGGGACGATCCGCAGCGCTCTTTTCCGAAACCTACGGCAATGCCGCCATCCGCGCGCTCACCCGGGCAAGCCGCAGCATGTATGAAATGCCGCCGGAGGGTTTTGCCCAGAATGAACTGCTCAGCCCCCGCTCCGTCCTTTATATCGCCCGGGACGATCAGCGCGATGGTATCGCGGCCATGTCCGATATCCTCGGCTCCAGCGGAAAAACCTCTCCGGTCATGACACCTGCCGATATATGCAGGCGCGTATCGATCATCCGTCCCGACTATGTCGCCTGCGGGCTGCTGGACGAGAGCTCCCGGGATATCGACGTCCACGCCCTGCATCAGGGATATTTGAAAGGTGCGCGCGCCCGTGGCGCCAGCATCGCAACGTCGGCGGACGTGCTTGCGCTGAAACGGACCTCGACAGGCTGGGATATTGCGACATCGAATGGTGCGTTCCACGGCACAACGGTCATCAATGCTGCGGGCGCCTGGGCCGATGAGGTGGCGGCAGCGGCCGGGGCGGCCCGGATCGGCCTGACGCCGCTGCGCCGGACGGCGATGATTTTGGATGCGCCAGAGGGTGTCGATGTCTCCTCCTGGCCGCTCGTTCTCGACGTTGACGAGGAATTCTACTTCAAACCGGAAGCGGGCAAGCTGCTGGCGTCCCCGGCCGACGAAACACCGAGCGAGCCCTGCGACGCACAAGCCGACGAGATGGATGTGGCCATCGCCGTCGACCGCATCCAGCAGGCGGCCGATCTGCCGGTCCGTTCCATATCGCGGCGATGGGCTGGCCTGCGGACTTTTGCCGCCGACAGAAGCCCGGTCGTTGGCTACGATCCCACGCTCGCCAACTTTTTCTGGCTTGCCGGCCAAGGCGGTTATGGCATACAGACCGCTCCGGCGCTGGCAAAGGTGGCGGCGGCGCTTGCCTGTCACGAGGCCGTGCCAGACACCATCCTTGAAGCCGGTTTCGACGCGGGGTCCGTTTCCCCCGCGCGAAAGGAACTCCAATCACTTCAACGGCTGCAAGCCTGATATCTCGCGGCATCAAAGGGACCGGCTGATGACTTTCAACGTGGATTCGCTGGCATCGCTGATGCTGGACGACAGCTTCAAGAGTTTTCCATTCGGAAAGCGCATGCCGCTCAGCGATGTCGGCAAACAGCATTGGAACGTGCTTGCCGGCGATGTCCCGCTTCCTGCGGCGGTGATCCGTGCCGATGCGCTGGCGCATAATTCACGCTGGATGCAACGGTTTGTCTCCGATCGCGGCGCGTTGATCGCGCCCCATGTCAAAACGACCATGTGCCCGCAGATCATGGCCCGCCAGATTGCGGATGGAGCCTGGGGATTGACGGTTGCCACGGTTCACCAGATGCGCGTTTGCCGCCAGTTCGGTGCGCAGAGGATCATCCTCGCCAACCAGGCCGTGGGTGCAGCCGAGCTCAATGCCATTGCCGAAATGCTGAAGGCGCCGGACCTCGACTTCATGATGATCGTCGACAGCGTCGAAGGCGTCACCGCCGTCGCCGAAGCCGCACGGCGCAACCGTCTTGCCCGGCCGGTCAAATTGCTTGTCGAGCGCGGATACAGCGGCGGGCGCACCGGTTGCCGAACCAACGACATCGCCACCGAACTTGCGCATCACATCCGCGCCACGCCGCACGTCTGCCTGGCTGGCATTGAAGCTTTCGAGGGCTTGATCAAGGCAAAATCCGGCGCGCAGGAACAGGCCGTGACCGCCTTTGTCGCCGACATCGCCACCCTTGCGCAATCGTTCCGGGAATTGGACCTGTTCGGAACAGAGGATCCCATCGTCACCGCCGGCGGCTCATCCTACTATCACATTGTCATCGAACAGCTGGCGAAGGCGGGAATGCGCGTGGTCACGCGCAGCGGCTGCTACGTGACCCACGATTCCGGCCTGTATCACAATCACCACAACCAGCTGAAATCCGTCATCGGAGAAGAAGATGGATTGAGGCGGGCGCTGGAAATCTGGGCCTATGTGCAATCCATTCCCGAACCCGGGCTTGCCCTGCTCACGGCGGGCCGCCGCGATTGCGGCACCGACGCCGGATTACCGATACCGCTGCTCATGGCAACTGCGGAGACCGGCATTCGGGACCTTCCCGAGGGATGTCAAGTCGTCGATATCAACGACCAGCATTGTTTCATGCGCTTTGATCCCGGCTTGAAACTCGCCTACGGCGACCGTATCGGCCTGGGGATTTCGCATCCATGCACGACGTTCGACAAATGGGACATCATGTATCTCGTCGACGAGGATTATAACGTCCAGGACGTGTTCAAGACATTTTTCTAGCGGTCATTGACCTTCCGAAATCAAGCCGCCGTGCTGGAAAAACGCATCGTGAAGCAGGCGCCCTTGAGGGGGCCATTGCCGATCTCGATGGCGCCGTTGTGAAGCTGCATGATCTCCTTGACTAGGTTCAGGCCCAGGCCCGTTCCGGAACTCTGCGGCTGCAGGCGGTTGAACGGCTCGAAAACCTCTTCGCGCTTCTCCCGCGAAATTCCTGCGCCTTCATCCGCCACGACAATGGCTTTCGTTTGCAGCACCTTGACCAGGATGGTGCCTGACCCGCCGCCATGATCGATCGCGTTCTGAACCAGATTGGTGAGAGCCCGCTCGATCGACATCGGATCGCCATCCACGATCACTTCGTCGGCGTCGGGCTCGAACGACATTTCATAACCCGCTGCAAAAGCCAATGGCGCCAGATCAAGCACCACGCGTCCGGCAACACCCACCAGATCGACCGGCGCGAAAGCCACGGGTGCATGATTGAGCCGCTGCAGGTCGAGGAGTTGCCCGCTCAGGATGGCCAGCCTTGATATGTCCTGCAGGAGCTGGGTCTTCTCGGCACTTGCGGGCAATGCCGCAACGCGCGTGTTGAGGATCGCAATGGGCGTTCGAAGTTCATGCGCCGCCTGGGCCAGAAAGCGTTCATGCAAGGCATACCCCTTGTCAAGCCTGCTCAAGGCATCATTGACCGCATTGACGAGCGGACCGAGCTCCTCGGGAACTTCTGCCGTCGACAAGCGCATGCCGCGTTTGTCGTAGGCGATTTGAGCGGCTTCGTCGGCAGCCCTTTTGACCCCCTTCAATGCAAACCGCACGACCAGCGGGGTTATGGCGAGGCTGGCCACGGCCATTGCCAGGAAGAGAGGGATAATGACCGCCATCATCCCGCCGGAGACGCCGGCGATCATGCGCTTGAATGACATGCGTCCCTGCGTTCCCGTGAATATCTGCACGTTGCCGGCGGCGGTATCCTGCCATTTGACGACGGCGTCGGGCCGTTTTGGACGCCCCGGTTCATCGGCCAGACGCGCATCCGCCAGATGATCGAGCATGGCGCCTGTCGGTGCGAAGGCAGGAGGAATCTTTCCCTGCGACAGTTCATTCCCCGATTTGTCGCGGATGATGAACCAGAGATCGGCGACATCCCCGCGCAATTGCACCATATCGGGCGTATCCAGCAGAACCAGTTGACCCGCTTCATTCCGGGACAGGGCATCTTTCAGGACATCGAGATTACCACCTTCATAATCTTCGATCAGATAGCCGGAACTCCACAGGCCGCCGACAATGGCAACCAGCAGCGACAGGATGATCGCGGCTTCGAAAAGCAGCAGGCGACTGACGAGCCGCCATTTCAGCGACCGCGAACTCCACAATTTCATGCGGTCTCCCGCAGGAGATAGCCAAGACCGCGGACACCGTTGATGGTAACGCCTGCACCGGCATCGGTGAGCTTGCGGCGGACCCGCGAAATATGCGTGTCGAGCGCATTCGAATCGATTTCGTCATTCATGCCGAAGACTGCTTCCATCAGCGTGGCGCGCTGCACCATGCGCCCCATGCGCCGCATCAAGGCTTCAAGCACAAGCACCTCCCGCCTCGGCATATCGATGCGCTCGCCCTTGACCCAGGCCTCGCGGTGCCCGAAATCAAACGCGAGCTGCCCGATCTTCGCCACCTCCGGCACAAGGCTCGACGGCCGGCGCAGCAAGGCGCGGACCCGTGCCAGAAGCTCTTCATAGGCAAACGGCTTGCCAAGGTAGTCATCGGCGCCACTCTGCAACCCGGCAACACGGTCGTTCAGATCGCCTCGCGCCGTCAGGACCAGAACCGGGATGTTCTGCCCGTTTGCACGCAAGCGCGGGACCAGCGACAGTCCGTCGCCATCGGGCAACTGACGGTCGAGAACGAGAACGTCGTGCACATTATCTCTCAGCATGAATTCCGCGGCAGCGATGGTGGAGACACTATCGACAATCATATTCTGACGGGTCAGGACGTTGCACAGGGCGGCAACCATCTCCTTCTCGTCCTCAACCAGCAACACCCGCATTCCAGTCCCCCATAAGCCTGTCCGCCAACAAGATGACACAAGATAGCGTGCGTACATTGAGGCTGGCTTGCATCGGCAATCGCTTTTTCCGGCGCAACGCCAAATGTGTTCACAAGCCCGGACATGACACGCTGCCTCAATGTCGAAGCTGCAACCGTTTCCCCGTCAACGACAATTCACGCGAGGAAACAATGAAATCAATTCGACGTCACCGGTCATCGTACCGTCTGGCATGCCGCAACACCCTTTGCGCAAAAGGATCACGTCATGCCGATTGCTGATCTTCTCCCCTTTTTTCGGTCCTGGATACGCAATCCGCTGCGCACCGCCGCCATACTCCCGTCGGGAAACAGGATCTCCGCCCTGATGACCAAAGAAATCGATGCGGATATGGGTCCAGTTCTTGAGCTGGGCCCGGGGACAGGGCCGTTCACCCGTTCGCTGCTCCAAAGAGGCATACCGGAGGCAAGGCTGACGCTGGTGGAGTACAGCACCGAATTCGCCCGGTTTCTGGGAAAAAGGTTTCCGCATGCGCGTATTCTGCGCATGGATGCCGCCCGGATCGGCGATTTCAACCTGTTCGAGCCCGGCACAGTCGGTGCGGTTGTCAGCGGGTTGGGTGTTCTAACGATGCCGCCGCGACAGGTGAAGGGAATTCTCAGCGGCGCTTTCCGCTATCTTCGCCCGGATGGCGCATTTTACCAGATCACCTATGGTCCGCGCTGTCCTGTCCCGCAATACATTCTGGATCATCTGCAACTGGAGGAAAGCTTTGTCGGCAAGACGATGCGCAATATCCCCCCGGCATCGGTTTACCGGATCAAACGCCGCGCCGCAGCCGTGGAACTGGACAGCGCCAATGGATGAGCTCGGCGCCGTTTCATGGCTTCTGGGCTACGGATTCATCGGCCTTACGGGTCTGGCCGTGGTGGAAAAATTCATTCCGCTGTTTCCGTCCTATGTCCTGCTCATGCTGCTGGGTATGACGGTCGCGGACCCGCAGAACCTGATTGCCACGATTGCAGCAACCACATTGGGATCGACCATCGGTGCCTGCTGCTGGTTCGGTATCGGCCGGACATTGGGGGGTGAACGCGTGGCCCGCAAGGTCAGCCAGTATGGCAGGTTCGTGTTTCTGTCCCCCCAACTCTATGACCGCCTGACCAATGCCTACCGGCGCAATCATTTCTGGGTCACCGTGACGGGGCAAACCATCCCGACAGCGCGTGTTTATCTCGCGCTTCCCGCCGGGATATTGGGATTGGATTTCAAGATTTTTGGCGTCGCAACATTGCTTGGGAGCATGCTTTGGAACGCGCCTTTCCTCTGTCTGGGATATGTCCTGCGAACGTCTGATTATGACCCGTTTCAAGCCGCGTTCTGGGCAGCCGTTGGTCTTGTCGGGGTGGAGATGTCAATCCTTGCCATCGTTACAATCTGCAAACGCCGCATGTCCGGCAGCCCTTCCCGGCAGAGGCTTCCAGTGAAGCAGGAATAGCGATCCACTGGAAGCCTTGGCCAGGTCTGCGGGTGCGGAATGGGGCGCTAGGCGGCCTGGCTGGCGGCCTTGCGGTTGCCGCTGCGGAACATCACGGTCATGTAGACGACGATGGCGATGATGCACCCCAGGAAGATCAGGCTCGTGATGATCGTTCCGAAACCCAGGCCGCCATATTCCGTGGGCTGCGAGAGAAAATCACCGAACGATGCGCCGAGCGGGCGGGTGAAGATATAGGCGAGCCAAAACGCCACCACCGCATTGAGGTGAAAAACGAAGTAGCCAACGGCAACGAGTGCAATGATTGCCCCGAATATCAGCCCGGTCGCAGCGAACCCCAAGCCGAATTTTTCCGCGACCAGATCGCCCGCCGCAGTCCCCAGAGCGAATGTAAACAGGATCGCTAGCCAATAGAACGCTTCCCGCCGCGTTGTGAAAATCGAATGGATCGAGAGCGTCTTTTCATAGGCATACCAGACAGCAAACGTGGCGATCAGCGCCAGCGTGAAGACAATCGTGGTCACCTCCAGCGGAACATGGAAATTATCGACGAGATTGTCCGTAACGAGCGTGCCGACAATGCTGATGAGAACCACGGCTGTCCAATAGACCCAGGGAACATATTGACGCTGGCGGAACTGAAGGGCCAGCGCCAGGATCAGGACTGTGCTCATGATCAGGGAAGTGGCGGACAGGCCAAGCCCCAGATTCACCGCCAGATAGTCGGCCGCGGTTTCTCCCATGGTTACAGCCATCAGTTTGATCAGCCAAAAATCGACTTTGACCTCGGGAACGCGGTTGAGCGCCCCATAGGTTTCTTGCCTGGTGACATCCATTGTCAAGGTTCCTTCCGGTCGGTGAAAATCGGTTTATTTGCCTAGCAATTTCAAAGCTTGAGCAAAGAATTCGTCAGCGCGCTTGTCGTCGTCCGCATTGCATCGTTCGACGCCCTTGGCTTCAAGCTGGTCCACCTGCGCCTTGTCGGCTTCGTTCAGCTTCGCCGTGGCCTTGGCAGCACGGACATCCTTCAACATGTCTTCGCAAGGCGCGGGCCCGGCGGCAAAGCTTTGCGAGGTGACAAGATTGGTCGAGAGCACAAGCAGGCACAAAGGGAGGGCATATTTCTTCATCGTGGACACTCCATTGAATGATCGGTGGGGAAAAGGGCTGACAAACCGAACGCAACACATGCCGGTTCGCTGCCCGCAATTGGGTTTGTAAGTGGCGGTGCGGCGGTTCCCTCAGGAGGGAACGGTCAGGAACGAGAGCAGCAGGGCCGCCAACAGCACGGCCCCTATAAACAGGGTGGGGTATTTCGCGAGATATCGATCCATTGGGTCTCTCCAGCATGGTTTGGTCGTTGCCGGAGAGTTTGAACGGCCATTCTTACGGGCACTTCGCCCCGCCCTTACCATTTCGTAAGCGCAGGCATGCGCCGGTTTCTTACCAAACTGTAAGGTGCCGGAAAGGTGGCCGTGACGAGAAACCTGTACGCCCCATGGTAAAGGACACGAATCCACATCAAGGCATCATGTGCATTTGGTTTATGATACAGTCGATCAACACGGACGAATTCGGGACGGAACATGCGCATACTGATCATCGAGGATGACCGGCAGACTTCGGACTACATTGCCAAAGGTTTTACCGAAGCCGGACACATCGCCGAGGTGATTTCAGATGGCAGAAGCGCGCTTTCCCATGCAGCCGGCACGGAATACGATATTCTCATTGTCGACAGGATGCTTCCGGGTCTTGATGGCCTCTCTATCGTCAAGGCGCTGCGCGTGGCCGGCGTGAAGACACCGGTCCTGTTTCTCACATCGGTCGGCGGACTGGATGACCGGGTCGAAGGATTGGAGGCGGGCGGCGACGATTATCTGGTCAAGCCGTTCGCCTTTTCGGAACTGTCCGCCCGCGTCAACGCACTGCACCGGCGACCGCCTTTTCAAAGCGAGAGCAACACCGTCGCGGTCGCGGATCTGGAAGTTGATCTCATGCGCCGAACCGTAAAGCGCGGCGGCACCATCATCGATTTGCAGCCGCGGGAATTCAGACTGCTGGAAGTCCTCATCCGCAATGAAGGCCGGGTCTTGACCCGCACAATGCTGCTCGAGCGCGTCTGGGATTTCCACTTTGACCCGAAAACCAGCGTTGTCGAGACGCATATCAGCCGTCTCAGGGCAAAGATCGACAAGCCGTTTTCGTTTCCTCTGCTGCACACCATCCGAAACACCGGCTACAGCCTGCATGCGCCGCATTGACCTTCTCAAAAGCACGCCGTTCCGGCTGGCCATCATCTTTGCCACGCTCTTCATCATGTCGTTTGTCGTGGCGGGCTTCATCACGTTTCAACTGCTCAAACGGGAACTTGCCGACCATCTGGACCAGACCATCCAGGATACCTATGCGATACTGACCGCCTCCTATGGAGAGGGCGATGCCTCCGAACTGTCCGAGACGGTCACCAGCCACGTCCTGTCGTCTTCGGGCCTCGGCCGTGTCTTCCTGTTGTCGTCGAAGAACGGGCAACGCTTGGCAGGCAACATAGAGAAGGCGGATGTGCCTTCCGGCTGGTCGACGGTTGAGGGGATGCGGTTGGGCTTGGCCAATGACGAGCCCTATCGCGTCTATTCCGGCCAGGTGGACAAGCAACCGCTGATTGTCGGAATGAGTTTCAGGGAAAACGAAGAATTTCTGCGGATTGTTTTCATCAGTTTTGCCTGGGCCAGCGTCATGGTTTTGATCCTTGCCGCGGCGGGCGGTGTTTTTCTGGCGTCGCGCGTGCAGAAGCGCCTGGAAACGGTTGCATCGACCATGCGCAAGGTCGGCTCCGGCAAGCTCGACGTGCGCATTCCGCTGGTCGGGAACGGCGACGATATCGACCGCCTTTCGGAGCAGGTCAACCAGGCCCTCGGCCGGGTAAGTTCGCTGGTGGAAGGCATGCGCCAGGTCAGCACCGACATCGCCCACGATCTCAAGACACCCCTCAACAGACTGTCCCTGACCATCAGCCAGGCCATCGACAGGGCGGGCCGGGGGTCGTCGATTGTCGCCGATCTCAAGCGGGCGCAGGACGAAAGCCATCGCATCAACGCGACATTTGATGCCCTCCTGCGCATCGCGCAGATCGAGGCCGGATCGCGGCGGTCACGGTTTTCCGAGATCGATCTGCGGGAATGCCTTGAAACGATCATGGAGGTTTACGCCGATGTTGCCGATGATCGAAAACAGCAATTGCGGCTATCGCTCGAACCGAATGTTGCATTTACGATGACGGGCGACCGTGAGCTGCTTATTCAGCTCTTCGCCAATCTGGTTGAGAATTCGATACGCCACAGCCCGGAGGGGGCGCAAATCTGGATCAACGCAACCCGTTCAAACGCCGCGATCAATGTCGACGTTGCTGATAATGGCCCGGGAATCCCTGTTGAAGAACGCGACAGGGTCTTCCAACGGCTTTACCGTCTCGATAAAAGCCGGACGACACCCGGCACGGGGCTGGGTTTGAGTCTGGTCAAGGCTATTCTCGACCTCCACCAGGCGAGTATTGCGTTGCAAGACAATGCTCCGGGGCTGCGGGTAAAATTGTCGTTCCCGGTTGTTCCGCCTTACAACCGCCCTGATCTGGCTGCGACTACGGCCCGCGCAAAGCAATCATTCATGTCAAACCCATCTGCGGAGAACAACAGCCAATGAAGCAGCACACGCATTCGGCTCGTCGCGGCAGTTGGCGAAAACTTCTCAAAGGCAGCGGCGCGGTGCTGCTTGTCGCGGTGCTGGGCGTCGGCGGCTATTACGGCACCATGCGGTGGCAGGGCAATTTCCATACGACAATCCCCGGCGAACTTTACAGGTCGGCCCAGCCGACGCCGTCGCAGATCGCGTTCTACAAGAAGACCTATGGCATCAAGACCATCATCAATCTGCGCGGTGAAAATACCGGCACGGGCTGGTATGACAAGGAAGTGCTCGCCGCCAGGGATCTTGGGGTCAAGCATGTCGACTTCCGCATGTCGTCGCGGGAAATCCTCTCGCAGGATGACGCCGCAGCTTTGCTCGCCGTGATGAAGCAAGCCGAAAAGCCGGTGCTGATCCATTGCGAAGGCGGGGCCGACCGGACCGGGCTGGCCGCGGCCCTTTACATCGCGGCAATCTCGCACGGTGGCGAAGAACACGCGGAATCGCAGTTTTCTCCGCTGTTCGGTCATTTCTCGGTTTGGGGCAACCCTGCCTATGCGATGGACATCACGTTCGAAAAACTCGAACCTTGGCTTGGCTTCCCCGATTCGTAACCCTCTCATCTCTAGGCGCGCAAAATGGATATTCTCAATTCGGTCATCCTGGGAATTATTGAAGGCATCACGGAGTTCCTCCCGATTTCCAGCACCGGCCATCTTCTGATCGCCGAGCATTGGCTGGGGCAAAGGTCGGACCTTTTCAATATCGTCATTCAGGCCGGTGCCATACTGGCGGTGACCATCGTGTACTGGCGGCGGATATGGTCCCTCGCATTCGGGCTCCATCTGCCGGAAAACCGCGCCTATGTCGGCAAGCTGCTTCTGGCATTTCTGATAACCGCCGCTTTGGGGCTTATCGCAAAGAAGCTGGGCTTCAAACTGCCGGAGACCCTGCAACCGGTCGCGTGGGCGCTGATCATCGGTGGCCTGTGGATGCTGGTGGCCGAATGGCTTGCGGCAAAACAGCCGGACCGGACCGAAGTGACGTGGCTGGTCGCCATTCTCGTCGGTATCGCACAGATCGTGGCCGGCATATTCCCCGGCACCTCCCGGTCAGCCGCCACCATTTTCATTGCCATGCTGGCCGGAACCAGCAACCGCGCAGCGGCAACCGAGTTTGCATTTCTCGTGGGCATCCCGACGATGTATGCAGCCAGCGCTTATGAATTGTACGGCCAGTGGAAAACCGGTGGCGGCAATGAGGACTGGGGCGCCCTGGGCATAGCGTTCGTCGTGTCGACCATCACCGCATTCGTCGCGGTCAAATGGCTGCTCAACTACATACGTTCAAACCGCTTCACGGCTTTCGCGATCTACCGCATTCTCTTCGGGCTTGTCCTGCTCGGTGTCTCAGTGCTTGCCTGATCTGCCGCCTTTGTGGAGACGATGCATAAGCCTGACATCGTCTCCGGCCAGCTCCGAACGCAACAGATTGAGAAGTTCAAGCTTTTCAATCACCGCCTTCGGCTGAAAGGTCGCAAGGCCGACGATGATCGCCTCGATGAACGCCAGCGTCGCCGTGTGCATGCTGAAGGCATCGGTCTTTCCGCGCGGGATCGTGAGCGTCATATCAACTCTTGGGCCCAGCTGGCTCTCCAGCGTATCCGTCACCAGTATTTTTCCGGCATTCACGCGGTCCGCATGATCGACAAGCACGTCGAGTTCCGAATAGACCCGCCCATAGGCCATGATGAAAAGCAAATCGCCCGTCTCCATCGGCAGGAGCTGATCCGCCAGCAGAAGACCGGTCGCCGTCACTGCCCGCGCCCGCAAGCCAAACCGCGTCAGCTGGGTCGCGAAGTAAACGGCAAGCGCGCTCGTGGGGCCGATGCCGAAAATGACGATCTCGCGCGCCCCGGCCAGCCTTGTCACCAGCGCAACGTAATCATCCACCGGCACATTCTCGCTGATCGCTTCGATAGCCTGGATGTGAGCCCTTTGCGTGTCTTCAAACGCCTTCTTCAGATCTCCCCCGGTTTCCCTGATGGTCTGGGTGATCCGCTCTGCCGGGTTGTCCTGCGTCTTAAGATCATCGGCAATGGCGCGGCGCAGGGCATCAAGCCCGTCGAAACCGAGAGCCTTGGCGGTGCGGATGACGGTCGCGTCACTGGTACCCAGAGTCCTGGCAAGTTCCATCGCGGACATAACCAGCACCTGATGCCTGTTTGCGGCGAAATAGGTTGCGACCCGCCGCTCCGTCTGGCTCAGCGGAAGAGAGCCGTCATGAACCGGCAGAAAGATGGAACGTGCTCCGGACAACCTGTTCTCCATTGACATTTGTCGTATTTACTACATTATCACGTGCAATGTAGTAAATACAACCAAGCGACTCATCATCATGGACAGTATCTCGTGGAGCATAGCGGGACCAGCAATCGGCGCGGCCTTCCTGGCCTCCGTTGTCGAGGTCGTTGAGGCGTTCACCATCGTTTTGGCGGTCGGTGTCCTCAGGGGCTGGCGCCCCGCCATCGCCGGGACCCTTGCGGGCCTGGCGGTCCTTGCAATCATCGTCGCCGGTCTGGGACCGCTGCTCGATCAGGTTCCGCTGCATGGTCTGCAACTGGTCATCGGCGTTCTGCTCCTGCTGTTCGGCATGGGCTGGCTGCGCAAGGCCATCCTCCGGTCGGCAGGCATTGTTCCCCTACACGACGAGCTTGCCGCATTTCAGGCGGAAAAAGCCAATCTCGACAAAGAGGCACAGACGCATGGCACCTCGCTCGATTGGATCGCCGGCATAACGGCATTCAAGGCCATTCTCCTCGAGGGGCTTGAAGTCGTGTTCATCGTGATCGCCGTCGGCTCCGGTCGCGGCCTCGTCGGCCCGGCTGCGCTTGGGGCACTGGCCGCGTGCGTGCTCGTGTTGCTGGTGGGCGCTGTTGTCCACAAGCCCCTGTCGCGTGTTCCGGAAAACACCATGAAGTTCGGCGTCGGGGTCATGCTGTCCTCCTTCGGCGTGTTCTGGACCGGAGAAGGCCTGGGCATCGCCTGGCCGGGACAGGACCTGACATTGCTGCTTTTCGCCGCCCTCTTCCTTCTGACGGGAATCGCGATGGCCTATATCCTTGGCACAAGGAAGCAGGAGATTTCCCGATGAATATTCTGAAGGAAGTGTTTGCGGAACTCTACAAGATGTTCCTCGGCGATGCCAAGCTGACGGCGGCCACCTGTGTCGTGGTGGCGGCGACGGCGGCCATCATCAGATGGGTGCCTGCCGTGAATACGGCCATCGTCGGATATCTGTTTCTGGCGGGATGCCTGGCGACGCTGATTATCGTCACGACCGCAGCCGCGGTCCGTTCACGCCGGCCATAACCGGACACGCCTGCGGGTGTCCGGCCACTATTTCATTCGCCTTTGCTTCAGCGCTGCCTGGGACGCAGCGTCAGTTTCATGTGGCGGTTGACATCCTTGTAGAGCAGGTAGCGGAAAGGCTGCGGGCCACCGGCATAGCAGGCCTGCGGGCAGAATGCGCGCAGCCACATGAAGTCGCCGGCTTCCACCTCGACCCAATCCTGATTGAGACGATAGACGGCCTTGCCTTCCAGCACATAGAGGCCATGTTCCATGACGTGCGTCTCGGCAAACGGGATAACGGCGCCCGGCAGCAGCGTGACAATGGTCACGTGCATGTCGTGCCGCACATCGGCCGGATCGACGAAACGCGTCGTCGCCCATCTGCCATCCGTGTCCGGCATGACCGATGGCGCAATGTCGTTTTCATTGAGCACAAGCGGCGTGGGCAGGTCGATGCCGTCGACGGCCTCGTAGGATTTGCGTATCCAGTGAAAACGCACGAACGTATCTGTTGTATTCACAACGGACCAATCGGTTGCAGGCGGGATAAACGCATATCCACCCGGCTGCATGGTGTGGGTCTTGCCGGCAAGCGTCAGTTGCAGCGCGCCCTCGACGATGAACAGCACCCCTTCCGCGTCCGGGTCCAGCTCCGGGCGGGCACTGCCGCCGCCGGGTGCGACTTCCATGATGTACTGCGAGAAGGTTTCCGCAAAGCCGGACAATGGTCGTGCCAGAACCCAGCAACGGGTCTTGTCCCAAAACGGCAGAACACTGGTGACGATATCCTGCATCACCCCCTTCGGCAGGACGGCATAGGCCTCGGTGAATACGGCACGGCCCGTCAGCAGCTGGCTTTGCGAGGGATGTCCGCCTTGGGGTGCATAATAGGTGTTTCGGGACATAGGAGACTCCTCAGCTTGTCCAATAATGTTTGAGCGCCAGATGCGCAATTCCGTGGGCCAGTGTTACCCGCTCCTATGAACCATCTTGCAAATGAAGCAAACTCCCAATCCCTAGCAGAATCCCATTGAAATCACATGGGTTGATCAGCGCCGCTCACGCGGCGATTCCGCCCATAGTAAATCAACCGGATGCGCAGCATTTTCAAAATGATATTGAAGATGTTTTGACGATTTCGTCTACGACATTTTGTCCAAGCGGTCGCTGGCGCCATTCATGGCTTCCTGCAACTGCCTCGCAAGCCCGCGTGTACAGGCACGGACCGGCAGCCCCTTCTGCCCATTGCCTTCAAGGGGAAACGGATCGGCATACCCGCCGGCTTCTTCCACAAGCAGCAAACCGGCAAGCACATCCCAGGCAAAGAGATGCGCCTCGACATAGCCGTCAATGCGCCCTGCGGCGACCTGAGCCAGGCCGCGCGCCGCTGAACCGAATTGAACGCACTCGCACCCCGCATCGAGCAGACGCGCCATCAAGGCCAGATAGTCGCTTGACGATGTCCTTCTGGAATAGCCCGCTTCAACCGCCGCTCGCCCCATCGTCGCGGTTGTGCTCACCCGCATGCGCTCGCCATTGCAGAACGCCCCATGGCCACGGCGCGCAACAAACAATTCCTCAACCACGGGATCAAACACCACGCCGATCCGCGTATCGCCATTGAGGCTGAAAGCAATTGAGATGGCAAAGCCGGCGATGCCACGGGCAAAATTTCCTGTGCCGTCGATGGGATCGACAACCCACACCTGCGCGCTGATGTCTCCTCCGGACTCCTCGGTCAAAATGCCGTCATCCGGAAATCGGCTTTGGATCGCATTGCGGATGAGAGCATCGATTGCGTGATCCGCTGCGGTAACCAGGTCCTGCGGCCCCTTCTCGATGATCCTGAGACCGTCAGACCTGCGGAAGTGGCGCATGGCAACCGCACCCGCCTGCTGCGCCAATGAAACCGCGAAATCGTAACGCGCGGAAAGCGCGGCATCGCTCATGGCAACATTCATGGTTTTGCTATGCCTGTCCGTGATTTCATGCGCCAGGCCGCGGCAGACGGCAGGCCGCCCAGTGCTGCAGCAATACGGTCGGCATGTTCGATGAGCGATCGCGCCATCGCCGGTACGGCGGCATCCGGCAGCAGCTGTTTCAAAGTCGTCACGCTGATCGCCCCCACGGCAGCTCCATCATGTCCGAAGACACCGGCGGCGACGCAGACCACGCCTTCGTGATCTTCCTCGTCATCAATCGCATAATGCCGCTCGGTCACGAGATCGAGCGCAGCGCTCAATGCCGGTATCGAGCTGAGCGTCTTGGCGGTCCGTGCGGGGTATCCGACACGCTCCAGAATGGTCACCGCATCGTCGCGCGCCATGGCCGCAAGAAAGATCTTGCCGACTGCCGAACAATGCGGCCGTTCGCGTCGGCCAAGCGCCGCTTCGAATCGAATGGCATCGGGGGCATCGGCCCTGCCGATCACCACAGCCGCATCCTCGTCCCATATGGCAACGCGCGAGGTGATGCCTATCGACTGCGTCAACTGGCGCAGAACCGGCATTGCGACATCGGCGATCCCCGTTCCGCTGATGGCGAGATCCCCAAGGCGCACCAAGGCAAGGCCGAGCAGATAGCGCCGCGTCATCCCCTCGCCCACATCCGTCACGATGCCACGTGCCTTCAGCGTCAGCAGAATGGCATAGGCCGCCGCTTTCGTGATGCCGACATCCCGCGCAAGGTCAGTCAGACGCGCGCCCTCCCGCCCCGACCCCGCGATCTTGTCGACGATATCCAGCGCTCGTCCCACGCTCTGCACCCGGTAGAGATCTTCAGCCATTGCGCACAATTCCTCCTACCTGTCATTAAACAGACACGTGTTAATAGTAAACACTGTTTCGTAATAAAAAACAAATCCTATCCAAGCAATCTCTTCGTGCCAAAGACAGGATGCTACCAGGAATGAATCATGCACGTGACAGTACTCGGAGCAGGCACCGTCCTTCCCTGCGCCAACCGCAGCCCATCTGGTTACCTCGTTAATATCGCCGAAGAACGGCTGGTGTTTGATATGGGAGCAGGAACGCTGGCGCGCCTGCATTCGGCAGGGTTCAGCTACCGCGACCTCGACAAGGTTTTTATCTCCCACCTGCATTCCGACCATGTGCTCGATCTCATCGCCTTGCTGCAGGCTTTCAATGCCACACCCGGATGGACCCGCACGGCACCCCTCACCCTCATGGGCTGCAAGGGTTTGAGCGATTTCGTTGCCGGCATCATGAACCTGTTCGATGGCACGGTGCCGGAAAACTACGAACTGAATATCGTCGAATTGCCTACCGGCCGGCATGATTTTCCCGGCTTCGCCATCGAAACAGCACTGACCGGCCACACGGACAACAGCCTGGCATTCCGGCTTGAAGCCAATGACGGGGTCTTTGTTTATTCCGGCGATGCAATCGAAAGCGTCGCCCTTGCCGGACTGGCCCGCAAGGCAGACCTTTTCGCCTGCGAGTGCTCCTTCCCCACAGGTTTTGTCACGGCGGATCATCTCACAGCCGATGGCGTTGGCCGCCTCGCAGCGTCTGCCGGGGTAAAACGCGTGCTGCTTACACATCTCTATCCGGATACGAATGACGACGAGGTGGCGCGGCAAGTCAGTTCCCTGTTTGACGGCGACGTCATCGTGGCGCGTGACGGCACGGTGGTGGTGCTGCCGTGAAGAGGATTGGGTTGGGAAAGCTCAACCGCACCTGGTTGGGCCTTCTGCCGCTGCTGGCATTCGTCAGTGCCTTCGAAATCCTGCCGGTCCTCATGCTGGTGAAGTCGAGTTTGAGCGGGCCGGACGGCTTGCTGCTGGGCAATTTTGCGCGGACATTGACGCCATCCATCGCCACAGCCTTCGCCAACAGCCTGCAATTGTCGCTCGCAACGGCCCTGGGCGGGACTCTTTTGGGGACGATCATCGCCTATGCCATTGCCACATCCTCCAACGCCACCGTCCGGCTTTCGCTGACCGCCCTTGCCAATGTCACAGCAAATTTCGGGGGTGCCCCGCTTGCCTTTGCCTTTGTCATCACGCTTGGCTCAACCGGCTTCATCACGATCCTGTTGGGCTATGCCGGTATCGACCTCTATCCCGGTTTCCGGATTTATTCGATCGGCGGCCTGGGTATTGCTTACCTCTATTTCCAGCTGCCGCTGGCCATTCTGCTCGTCATCCCCGCGCTGAAGGGGCTGCGACGGGAGTGGCGGGAAGCAGCGGAATGCCTCGGCGCTTCCGGCCTGCAATATTGGACCGGCATCGGACTGCCCATTCTCGCGCCGGCCATGCTGGCAAGTTTTTTCCTGTTGTTCGCCAATGCCTTCGGCGCCTATGCGACCGCGTGGACCCTCACCGGTTCCGACGTCAATATCATCCCTGTGCAGATCGCCGCCCTGATACGCGGCGAGGTGAAGCTTGACCCGGCACTGGCTGATGCGCTTGCGGTTCTTTCCCTGCTTGTCATGGGAAGCTGCCTCGTTGCCTATCAGCATTTCATGCGCCGCATGAGGCATGCGGCATGACCATGAAATCGCTCACGTGGCGGGCGCCGGTCATCGGTTCCTTCATCGCGTTCATGATCGTGCCGGTCATCGCAACGGCACTGTTTTCCGTCGCAACCCGCTGGGACCGGACCCTGTGGCCGGAAGGACTGACACTGAACTGGTGGATCAAGGTTTCATCGCGCTCGGCTTTCCTCGATACGCTGATGAATTCGCTCTGGCTTTCCGCACTGTCTGTCCTGGTTTCACTGATCCTTGTGGTGCCTGCGGCCTATCTCGTCCATGCGCGCATGCCGCGGGCCAAGCCATGGCTGGAATTCCTGTCGCTCGTACCCTTTTCCCTGTCGGGGGTGGTGCTGGCGCTTGCTCTCATCCGCCTCTATTCAAAGCTGCCGCTGCCCCTCGTCAACACGCCCAATCTTCTGATTGCGGCCTATGTCATCATCACGCTGCCGTTCATGTACCGCGCGGTGATGAATGCCCTTGAAAGCGTCGATACGAACAGGCTTTCAGAGGCGGCCCAAAGCCTTGGTGCCAACCCCGCGCAGGTTCTGCTGCGGGTTATCGTGCCCAACATCGCACCTGGCATTGTCAACGGCAGCCTGCTGGTCTTTTCCACGGCCTTCGCCGAGTTCGTCCTTGCCAATCTGCTGACCGGCACGCGCTTCAAGACCTTTCCGATCTATCTCGTCGAGTTCACGCGTTCCGATGCCCGGCAGGCAAGCGCCCTTGCCTTCATGAGCTTTGCATTCGCCTGGCTCATTTCGCTTGCCATCCTGTGGAGTGCAACGCGGGTTCGCCAGAACGCGAGAGCCGATACCCCGCACTGAACGCAAACACCGACATGCACGCCGCAAGCGGGAGCGGCGTGTATTGAACAAACCCGCCTCTGGAGAAAACCATGACCAAGAAACGCGTTACCATGATCATCGGCGCTGCCGTCTTCAGCGCCCAGCTTCTGCCGGCGATGGCCGACGACAAGCTCGCCGCCGCCAAGAAGGAAGGCCAATATGTCAGCTATGGCATGTCGGATGACTGGGTCAATCTCGGTACCATCTTCGCCAATATTGAAAGCAAATACGCGCTCAAGCATGTCGATACCGACATGACGTCGGCGGAGCAGATAACGCACCTTCTCGCGGAGAAGGATGCACCTGTCATGGATATTGCCGATATCGGCTACGATTTCACCGCGCGTCTGCTGGAGAACGGCCTGGCTGCCAGCTACAAGAATACCTCGTGGGACAGCATAAAGCCGCAATACAAGGACCCCGAAGGCCGTTGGGCCGCATCCTATTGGGGCGCCATCGCTTTCCTTGTCAACATGGACAAGGTGAAAGAGCTGCCGCAGACCTGGAATGACCTGCTCAAGCCGCAATACAAGGACATGGTCTGCAGCCGCGATCCGCGCATCTCGACCTATGCAACAGCCTCCGTCCTTGCCGCAGCCTACGCCAATGGCGGCAGCGAGGCCAATGTGCAGCCCGGCCTTGACTGGTTCAAAACACTGCGCGACAGCGGCAACCTGCGCAACGGTGTTGTCCTGAATGTCGGCTCCGTGCAAAAGGGCGAATGCCCGATTTCCCTGGTCTATGATTTTGACGGCTTTGCCAAGCGCGATGCCACCGGCTTGCCGCTCAAGGTCATCATTCCCGCCGACGGTACCGTTGGAATGCTGTTCGCCCAGTACATCAGTTCGGTCGCACCGCACCCGAACGCGGCAAAGGTTGCCATCGACTATCTGTTCTCCAATGAAGGACAGCTGCTCCTCGCCCAGGGCTATGCTCATCCGACCCGGGACATCGCGCTGCCAGACGACGTGAAGACGAAAATGCTGCCGGCCAGCGCCTATGAGAAAGTGCGTTTTCCAACCAATTTGACCAGCTTCTCCGGCGCGATCAAGGCGATTGCCGATGGTTGGGATAAACTCGCAAAATAGTTGCTTCCAGCACAGAAGCGAACCGTGCGCTTACGTTGGTAAGCGCACGGTTTCATTATTTAATTTATCATGAAAACATGACATCTATTTAATATATATCTATAATTTCCATTTCATTGGTGAAAATAAATTCCTAAAGCCGTACATGAAGACACACATATCCGCCGGAGGCGCGAAGTGGCCGGTTCGGGAATATGATATCAAATATTTATGTCTGTCAGAATTCGTTCTATTGCATTATGGGCAATCAAATGAGAATGCTTGTTCCCATGAGTCGCGTTTGAGTCCGCAAGGAATTTGTTCCGATGCCTCGTTCAATGCTGAGCCCCGCTTTGCCGATGTACATTTCAAAATAATCCATCGCACCCGTCGAAACCTCCCGTGATGGTTCGTCATCACAGATGAGACGCATCAAGCGCTTCTGTTGCCGGACAAACCGGGCCTACCCAGATTCCATATCAAATCAAGGCAGCTCCATGACCCATGATACACCGACCTATGCCGATGGGACGTCGTCTGCGTCTCCCGTGCAAGACCATAGCGCCCGCAACAGGCTTGTCATTGCCTTGCTCCTGGTGTCGGCGTTTGTCGTCATTCTCAATGAAACCATCATGGGCGTGGCGTTGCCGCATTTGATGGCGGATCTGAAAATCACGGCAAGTGCTGCCCAGTGGCTGACCACGGCGTTCATGCTGACCATGGCCGTGGTGATCCCGATCACCGGCTTTCTGCTGCAGCGGCTGCACACGCGGCAGGTGTTCATTCTGGCCATGTCCCTGTTCAGCACCGGCACATTGGTATGCGCGCTGGCACCGGGTTTCCCGGAGCTGGTCGTCGGACGGGTCGTCCAGGCGTCCGGCACCGCGGTGATGATGCCATTGCTCATGACCACGATCATGAATCTCGTGCCGCCGGAAACGCGCGGCAAGACCATGGGCAACATCTCCATTGTCATTTCCGTGGCCCCGGCCATCGGACCGACCATTTCCGGGCTGATCCTTTCCGCACTCGACTGGCGCTGGCTGTTCCTGCTGGTCCTGCCGATCTCGCTGCTGGCGCTGGCCCTCGGCACCCTGCGCATGCGCAATGTAACGGTTCCGATCAAGGCGCCGATCGATATCCTCTCCATCTTTCTCTCGGCCATCGGTTTCGGCAGTTTCGTTTACGGCCTCAGCGGACTTGGTGAAGCCGCCATCCATACCCCGGCCGTATCGCCCTGGTTCCCGCTCGTGCTGGGAGCAGTGGTCATCGCGGTTTTCGTCCTGCGCCAGCTGCAGCTGCAAAAGCAGGGTCGGGCCCTGCTCGACCTGCGCACATTGACCATACGGACGTTCGCGATTTCGACCGCGATGATGGCGATCCTGATGATGTCGATGTTTGGCGTTTTCATCCTGCTGCCGCTTTATCTGCAGAACGTCCTCGGGCTTTCGACGCTGGAGACAGGATTGCTGATGTTGCCGGGCGGCCTGATCATGGGGCTTTGCGCGCCCACTGTCGGCAGCCTCTTCGACAAGTACGGACCGAAACCGCTGATCATCCCCGGCGCCATCGTCTTGAGCCTCGTGCTGTGGGGTCTCGTCTTCGTGCAGCAGGACACGCCCTTCTGGGTCCTTTTGATCGCGCATATCGTGCTGAGCATCGGCCTCGCGCTCATGTTCACGCCCTTGTTCACGGTCAGCCTCGGTTCATTGCCGCCGCAGCTTTATTCCCATGGCAGCGCCATGATCGGCACCACCCAGCAGGTGGCCGGTGCGGCGGGAACGGCGCTGTTTGTCGCCATCATGACCTTGCGTTCGGCAAGCCTTGCTGCGGGCGGGGCCGATATTCTGACCGCCACCACCGGCGGCATCAAAACCGCTTTTCTCTGCGGAGCGATTATCTCGCTGGGCGCCGTCATCGCGGCATTTTTTATCCGGAAACCCGAAGGGAGCCAGGCTTCAGGCGGGTATCACTGAACGGTTCAAGCCCGTTTCTTAGAACGTTGATCGCCGGTTTCGCCGTCCGAAAGGGTTTTCCGCACATCGGCCGCTGAAGCAGCATCCTGCCAGCGGTCCCGCAGATCCCGCAGGTTTACCTCTGTTCCGAGCAATCGCTTTGCCACACGCGGCAGCGATGCCGCCCCCATGCTGAGCTTGGTCACGCCGGACGCGACAAGAAGAAGGGCTGCATCGGGATCACCTGCGGCTTCGCCGCAGACGGAAACCGGAATAGTGGTCGCTCCCGCCGCTTCGACAACATCGCGGATGAGGGAAAGCACGGCCGGATGGGCCGCATCGGCAAAGGTGCCAAGCCGTGGATTGCCCCGCTCCGCCGCAAGGGTGTACTGGGTCAGATCGTTGGTGCCGATGGAAAAGAAATCCGCCGCATGCGCAAACTGTTTCGCCGTCAGCGCGGCAGCCGGCACCTCAACCATGATGCCGAGATCAATGGGCCAGCGATGATCGATTTTTGCAGCATCGAGCGCCGCATGTGCCTCGTCCAGTGCCCGGCGCGCCGCGTGGAGTTCATCGACCTGAGTCACCATGGGCAGCATGATCCGCACATCGTGCCCGGCGGCAGCGCGCAGGATCGCACGCAGCTGCGTCTGGAAGATTGCCGGTTCCGCGAGGGAAAGACGCAGGCCACGCACACCGAGGAACGGGTTGGCTTCTTCAGGCATGTTCATATAGGGAACAGGCTTGTCCCCTCCGGCGTCCAGCGTGCGCACGACAATCGGCTTGCCCGCGAATACATCGAAGATCGCTTTGAGTTCGCGCATCTGCTCGATTTCACCGGGGGCCTCCTGCCGGTCCAGAAACATCATTTCGGTGCGCAGCAGGCCGATGCCCAAGGCACCGGCTTTCACTGCAGCCTTGGCATCGCCAACGCCGACAACATTGGCCCACAGCTCAATTCGGCGCCCGTCGCGCATTTCGATGCTGCCGTCAATCAGGGGGGAGCCGGAAGCATCCCGCTTTTCTTCATCACGCGCTTTGACAAAAGGCGCGCTTTGTTCGGGCGTCGGATCGAACAGAACAGCACCGGTGGCGCCATCGAATGCAACGGTTGCCGCGTCCGCCGGAACAAGTCCTTCGGCATTGGCGATGGCCGGAATACCGGCCCCGCGCAACAGGATTGCCGCATGCGATGTCGCGCCGCCGCGCCGCTCGATCACCCCGAGGACCTGAGCGGGATCGAGAACAAGGGCTACGGACGGCGGCAACTCGTCCGCAAGCAAGATGGCTGGCGGCCCAGCCGGCAGTTCAAACGCCGCACGGCCGAGCAACGCTGCGATGATTGTATCGCGCAGATCGAGCAGATCGGCTTCGCGCGCACGCAGATAGGCATCTTCAAGGCTGCGATATGCCAGTGTCGCCTTGTCAAAGACCGCCGAAACCGCAGCGGTTGCATTCAATTTTTCATCGGTGATTTTGGTCCGGGCAGCGGGAATGAGTCCGGGCTCAGCCAGAAGTCCGATTTGAACAGCCGCAATGTCTCCCGCCATGCCATGCGTCTTGCCCAGGGTTTCGCCGACGGAGGCAATGACGACATCCAGACGGGCAATTTCGGCCTGCGGATCGGCAATGGATGCGTTCGACACCTCGAGCACGGGGCGCTTGAGAACAGTCAGCGGTCCAACGGCGATCCCCGGAGAAACGGGTGTCGCATTGCCTTTTGCGACGACTTGCGCTGGTGCTGCTGCAGGGTCGGCCTTGCCGGCCAGGCTCTGGATCAGGTCGCGCATGGCGGATACGGCCTGTTGTGCATCCGCACCGCTCGCCGTGATGATGAGGCGATCGCCTTGCCGCACGCCAAGCGTCATGAGGTCGATCATGCTGACCGCCGAAGCGGCTGATTTGTTGCCTTCCGCCCGGGCAATGCCGATCTGCGATTTGAATTTTGCAGCCAGTGCCGCAACCTGCGCGGCGGGGCGCGCATGCAGACCATGCGGATCCGGGATGACCGCCTCCGCCGTGGCATCGGGCGCGCCGGTATCTGCCGGTGCGGCTTCCGGCGCTGACGAAACCTCACCGCCCAGCTGCTCGATCTTGGGCCGCAGCGCCTGCACCGCCTGACGCTCAACCTCCGCGCGCGGCAGGCCCTGCCCTGCTGCCACCGCAGCCGCGATGGCACCTTCGACAAACGGCGCCGCCGATAAAATCACACGCGTGCGCTGGTCACCCTCGGCCAGGTCCAGCGCCATCTCCGCCGACAGAAGTGCGCTGCCGAGATCCATAAGCACGAGACAGCCCGCCGGATGGTCCGCCTCGGTCAAGGCTTCGAGAATACGCATGGCGTCGGTGCCGATCTCGTCACCATTGTCCCCCATCCCGGCGGCGCAGATGATCGTGACCGTATCCCCGGTCATCTGCCGCGCCAGCGTGGCGACACCCTCGGCAAGCATGCGGGAATGCGAAACGAGGATGAGCGCGACGTGATCAGACGCGCCGCTCATGCTGCGGCAACATCGGCGAGTGCTTTAAGCAGGTAATGGGTGGACGTCGCGCCGGGATCCTGATGCCCCACGCTGCGGTCCCCGAGATAACTCGCGCGGCCCTTGTGCGCAACGAGCGGGATGGTTGCCTTCATGCCGGTTTCGGCGGCCGCCGCGCTCAGGGCCAGCGCTTCGGCAAGCGGCTTGCCGGCGGCCTGCTTCAGCGCATCGGCGGCAGGAGACAGCGCATCGATCATGGTCTTGTCGCCCAGCGCCGCCTTGCCGCGCTGCACGATGCCGGCAAGAGCGGCTTCCAGGCACGCCGTCCAGTCGGCAAGGGTAAGATCAACCTTGCCCGTCGCCTTCACCGCAGCGCTGAGAAAAAATGTCGAATAGAGCGGACCGCTGGCGCCGCCCACGGTCGAGAGCAATGTCATCGCCGCCGTCTTGAAGACAGCAGCGGCATCCGGGAATGACTGATCCGCCAGTTTGGCTTTGACCGCGAGGAAGCCGCGGGCCATGTTCTCACCGTGATCGCTATCGCCGATCGGCGCATCGAGTTCCGTCAGATAGGCCTTTTCACGCTCATAGACATCGGCAGCACGGTTGATCCACGTGACAAGCGTTGCGACGGACAGCACATCCATTTGAATATCTCCCGGATAGATTTTGACAACAATGGTCCCACCCCGCGAACGGGATGGGACTTGACTTCACAGCCTGGCCGAAGCCCGGACAGAGGGCTTCAGCCGATCATGTCAGGCGCCCCAGCGCAGCGATGGCGTGACCACCGGAGCGTCCCAGAACTTCACCATTTCATCGTCCAGTTTCAGCAGGGTGATCGAGCAGCCCGCCATTTCCAGACTGGTGACATAGGACCCGACAAGATTGCGGACGACTTTCAGCCCGTGTTTCGCCGCGATCTCATATGCCTTGCGATAGACGATATACAGTTCGATCTGCGGCGTCCCCCCCATGCCATTGACGAAGAGAAGCACATTGTCGCCGCTCTTGAAAGGCAGGTCCTCGAGAATGGGCTCGAGCAGCATTTCCGCCACGCGGTCCGCACTCTCCAGCTTCACCCGGTGCCGGCCCGGCTCGCCATGAATGCCGATGCCGATTTCCATCTCATCCTCCTGCAGGATGAAGGATGGCTTGCCCGCATGCGGCACTGTGCAGGCCGACAATGCCATGCCCATGGAGCGGCCGTTGGCATTGACCCTGCGGCAAAGATCCGCCACCGGTGCGAGCGGCATCCTGGCTTCTGCGGCACCGCCGCATATCTTCTCCGCCAGAACCGTCGTGGCAACGCCGCGCCGGCCGGCGGTCCATGTCGAATCCTTCACCGCCACGTCATCGTCGATAACAACGCTTTCGACGTCAATGCCTTCTGCCCGGGCAAGATCGGCGGCCATTTCGAAATTCATCACATCGCCGGTATAGTTCTTGACGATGTGAAGAATGCCTGCGCCGCCGTTGACGGCCTTTGATGCTTCCAGCATCTGGTCCGGGGTCGGGCTGGTGAAGACCGCTCCCGGGCAGGCTGCATCGAGCATGCCCCGGCCGACAAAGCCGCCATGCATGGGTTCATGACCGCTGCCGCCCCCCGAAAGGAGGGCGGTTTTTCCCCGAACGGGCGCATCGGCCCGCGTGATGAAATTGGGGTTGCGGTGGACTCGGATCAGATCGCCATGGGCGGCCGTCATGCCGTCCAGAGCTTCCTCCACGACAGCGTCGGGAGCGTTGATCAGCTTTTTCATGCCAGCCTCCTTGGGTTAAATCAGGGCCTTGATGAAGAACGCAGCAATGATAGCACCAACGATAGGACCGACCACCGGAATCCACGAATAGCCCCAATCGGAGCCGCCCTTGCCGGAGATCGGCAGCACGGCGTGAGCAATACGCGGTCCAAGATCGCGGGCCGGATTGATGGCGTAACCGGTGGTTCCGCCGAGCGACAGGCCGATGGCCCACACCAGCATGGCAACCATGTAAGGTCCGATGGCCGGGGTGATGCCGGCGCCTGCAACCGCTTTCGAGAAGATGGCGGCAATGACGAAGACCAGCACGAAGGTGCCGATGATTTCACTGATAAGGTTTGCCCCGGTATTGCGAATGGCCGGTCCCGTGCAGAAAACCGCAAGTTTCAGGCCGGCGTCCGATGTTTTCGCCCAATGCGGCAGATATTGCAGCCAGACGATAACCCCGCCGAGGAAAGCACCAATGAGCTGAGCCGGAATATAGGACGCAATCTTCGAATAATCGCCCGATACAACAGCAAAACCGATTGTCACTGCCGGATTGATGTGCGCGTCGGGACTGCCTGTCGATGTGGCGACAAACACGCCCGCGAGCACCGCAAATGCCCAGCCGGCGGTGATTGCCACCCAGCCCGCATTCTGCGCTTTCGAACCCTGCAGCAAAACACCGGCAACGACGCCGTCGCCGAGAATGATGAGCATCATCGTCCCCAATAGTTCACCGATGAATGGTGTATGCATAGTCTCCTCCTCCTCAAAATGATGATGAATGGCACAAAGGGAGCTGCAACGAGCGCAGCTCCCCCAATTGACGATGTATTAATCCACCCAGTCGAGCGACCGGGTTACGGCCTTGTTCCAGGCGGTAAAGAGCTTGGTACGCTCGGCCTTTGACATGGCCGGATGCCAACGCTTGTCGACACCCCAGTTTTCCACGATGTCATTGGTGGATTTCCAATAACCGACGGCGAGACCGGCGGCGTAGGCGGCACCGAGGGCTGTGGTTTCGATGACCTTCGGGCGCACGACCGGCACGTCGAGAATGTCCGACTGGAACTGCATCAGCAATTCATTGACGGTCATGCCGCCATCCGTGCGCAGTTCCTTGATCTCGACCTTGGAGTCCTTGACCATGGCGTCGAGCACTTCGCGCACCTGGTAGGCGCTGGCCTCAAGCGCCGCGCGGGCGATGTGCCCCTTGTTGGCAAAACGTGTCAGGCCGGCAATGACGCCGCGGGCGCTGTCCTTCCAATGCGGCGCATAAAGACCGGAAAACGCCGGGACAAAATACACGTCGCCATTGTCTTCCACCGTCCGGGCCAAAGCTTCGACGTCGGGGCTTGTCTGGATGATGCCGAGGTTGTCACGCAGCCATTGCACGAGGGCGCCGGTGATGGCGATGGAACCTTCAAGCGCATAAACCGCCTTCTTGTCCCCGAGCTTGTAACCGACCGTTGTCAGCAGGCCGAAGGTCGATGGAACGAGCTTTTCACCCGTATTCATCAGCATGAAGCAGCCGGTACCATAGGTATTCTTGGCTTCACCCGGATTGAGGCATGCCTGGCCGAACAATGCCGCCTGCTGATCGCCGAGAATGCCGGCAACGGGCACGCCCTGGAGCGGTGCCGCCTTGATCTCGCCATAGACTTCACTCGACGAGCGGATGGTCGGCAGGCAGGCGCGCGGAATGTTGAAGAGCTTGAGAATCTCGTCATCCCAATCCAGGGTCTTGAGGTTCATCAGCTGTGTGCGGGAGGCATTCGTCACATCCGTGATGTGGATGCCGCCATCGGCGCCGCCGGTGAGGTTCCAGACCAGCCAGGTATCGATATTGCCGAAAAGCACCTCTCCCGCTTCAGCCTTGGCGCGCGCGCCGGGCACATTGTCGAGAAGCCAATGCAGCTTCAATCCGGAAAAATAGGTCGCAAGAGGCAGGCCTGTCTTTTCGCGCAGCCGATCCTTGCCGCCGTCTTTCTGGTAGCGGCCGACGAGTTGGTCCGTGCGTGTATCCATCCAGACCACGGCATTGTGCAGCGGCGCGCCGGTCTTCTTGTCCCACAGGACAGTTGTTTCGCGCTGATTGGTGATACCGACCGAGACCAGATCCGATGCGGAAAGCTTGGCTTTCTTGAGCGCACCGGCAACGACGCTCATCGTGTTGCGCCAGATCTCGATCGCGTTGTGTTCAACCCAGCCGGGTTTGGGAAATATCTGCTCGTGTTCCTTTTGATCGACGGCAATGACAGTACCCTTTCGATCAAAGATGATGAATCGGGAACTGGTTGTGCCCTGATCAATGGATCCAACATATTTCGTCATACTTTCCTCCTGTTTCTTCTCTTGCGTTCGGTGTGGTGTTTCGGCTCGGCCAGAGATCGCAACCGCAAGCCTCCCGGCTCCCCAGACGGATTGCGATCCCCTTGGTTTGGATGTCGGATGGTGAATTGAAAACAAGATTCTGAGCAGCCATTGCGTCACGGCAAACGGCGCGTTTTGGACTGGCGGCCATGCTCAAAAGAAGTGACGGCGTGCACGCTGGTCCGGCAGGCTCATGATCGGAGAAACGCCAAATCCTGCTATCGGATACCCCGCAAAACGCCGTGTCCACGGCGGGCTGGGCAACGCCGCAGCCGTCGAGATCAACTCCGAAAACAATGAGCCCGTAAGGACGTGCTTGCACGTGCCACCCCAACTCTAGCGTTCCACCGGATACAGCCGCTGTCTAAGCGATCATTTGTCGTTGATGAAACGATAACCGAAACCAAACGCGAAGGCAAGGAATGTAAAGTGAAAATAAAACGCGCATTCACAACCGCTTACACGTCACTGACTGCGCTGGCCTCGCGGCCAGCCGCCACCTGCTATTGCGATCGGCGCTGGACGGTTTTGGCCATGAAGGTTTCGAGGGCGTCGGCCTGGGCGTCGGTCACATGCAGGCCGACCTTGGTGCGCCGCCACAGGACATCCTGCGCGGTCATCGCCCATTCCTGCGCG
>NZ_JAGENB010000012.1 GCF_019991125.1 Phyllobacterium calauticae
CCCCCGCCCCCGCTGTTCTGGCTTTGCGTGCATAGCGCTTGCCATTGGGGCTGTCCTTGCGGAAAATCAGGCCGGTTTCCACCAGCGCGCTCAAATGCCGGCGCAGCGTTGCCGGCGCCATGCCGTGCGCGCGCAGCGACAGTTGCACATTGGACGGAAACACCACCAGGCCGCCCGCCTCGCTGAGCTCGTTCTGCGGATAGAACGTCAACAGCGCGTTGAGCACCACCAGCGCCCGGTCGGAAATCCCGATCAGCGCCCGCGCCTCGCACAACGAGCGAAACAGCTTCCATTTGTCGACCGAAGCCTCTGGATCGACGTCGCTCGCCTGCGCCTGCGTTGCCAGCATGCCAAGCGACAGCGATCGCCGCCCGAAGGGCGTCGTGAATGCATTCCCCGACTGCATCGTCTTCTACCTTTCAATAGGCAAAAGAAATCCATCCGCCCAAACGACGCCAAAAAGTCTTGACACTGATTCCCGGAAATGCGATTCTCGATCCTGCTAGAGATATGAGAGAAGCCTTCCAAGACAGAGATGTTTAGGTGGGCTTTTTTCTTGTGCGGTTAATCTCCTGTTTTTCCTACTGTTTCCGATTCCCTGAAGGCTCGATAGAGTTCGTCAAGGTTATCGGCAATATATGCACCGAAACGAGAAGCATTTCTGGCCTTCAACGCCAGTGTAAAGCTCTTTCCCGTATCTTTGATCTCTGCGTTAAGCGATTTATCCTTGGCCGCCCAGGTCTTCGTCCTGGAAGCGCTTGCTTTCGGCGCCGGCCGCTTCGCATTGTTCAGGCAATCGAACAGGCGCGCAAACCGATCATCGCTGTTCTCGACAGCAAAATCCGGAGAGTGAATGAACTCGGCCGCCCTCGCCTGATTTCCCGGCTGTTCCAGAAATTTGGAAAGCTGCCACCAGCGATCCCGCCCCGTTGCCTTGGCCGAGCCGATGGCAAGAACGATAGTCTCTGGTATGTGCGATGAAACCGACTGCATCTTGGAAAATGTCGTCGGATCAAGTGCCAGCGCCGATTTGACGACGGCGTGATCATAGCCAAGATCGCCCAGCCGCTTTGCAAACAGCGTCCGCTCGATAAAGGAGAGGTTTTGCCGCGCCGCGTTTTCCTGCCCCTGCGCAATGACGTGATCCTGATCCGCCATCGGCTTGACCACGGCACGCACGAGCTTGCCGAGATGCCGTGCGACCTTAACCCGGCGATGACCGAAAACGATCTGGTAGCGACCCGATACGGAGGGGTGCGGGCGAACGAGAATGGGCGAATCCTGCCCCCTCTCCGCAATGGCAGCCAGCAGCTCCTGAAAAGCCTGATCGTCGTCGTCGATGCGATCGGTGACAAACGAACCGTCGATCAGTTCCGGATCAAGTTCCACGACGCTGCCCTTGGCCAGTTCCTCGAACGAGCTCTTGATGGAGCGCGATGCACCCGTCACCACATAGGACAAAGCGTCGTTGCGTTCCGTCTGCGCGGGCGCCGGGTTCATCACGCTGCTGAAAATATCCTTCCGGGCCATCTAATTGCGTCCATTTCCAGTCATGCGGTTGATTTTTCTTGCGAAAATCAATGTTTTTACGGCAGTAAATCGTAGGTTCATGTCATCGGCCCCACGCACGATGCACGAGCGAGGCGATCTCGGCATTAACAGCGTCAAGTGACTCGATCGCCCGCTCATAGGTTGAGCGGGTGAAACTGTTCTTCTCCACTTCGTAGAGCGTCTGTTTGGTCAGGCCGGCATCCGATACCGCCGTGGATTTCAGCATGGCGTTGGCCAATATCTCTTCAGCCAGCATGGATTGCATGAAGCCCACCATCTGGGCCTGCGGAATATCCGTCGGTTCATAGCGGGTAATCAGGTAGCGGAACCAATCGAGTTCCACTTTCGCTCCCGCCTGCTTCACGGTCTTCAGGATACCGCCCAGCATGAGCAGGAACTGCGACATGGACATCAGATCCAGCATCTGCGGGTGCACGGTGATCAAAACCGCCGTGGCAGCCGACATTGCCGTCAGCGTGAGATAGCCGAGTTGCGGCGGGCAATCGACCACAACCACGTCGTAGCGGTCATCGACGCTCTCAAGCGCGCTGGCGATACGGGTAAAGAATTGCCGGCCTTCGCGCGATGCCTTGTCTTGCATCGCCAGCGGGGTATCGTACTCATACTCCTGCAGTTCGAGATTGGCCGGAATGATATCGAGCCCGGGGAAATTGGTCGGCAGGATCACATCGGCAATCGGCTTGCGCTGATCGTCATAGCGGATGGATTCGTATAGCGACAGATTCCGGTCCAGTTCAGGCTGGAAACCGTGCAGGGCGGAAAGGGACGCCTGCGGATCAAGATCGATCGCCAGAACCCGGTGGCCCGTCAACGCCAGATATTGCGCGAGATGCGCCGATGTCGTCGTCTTGCCGGAGCCGCCCTTGAAATTGACGACAGCGATCACCTGCAGCTTGTCGCCGGGCTTGCGGTGCGGCACATATTTTTTAACCTCGGTCCGGCCGTTGCGGTCGAGATAATGGCGCAGCTCCAGCATCTGCTCCGCGGTATAGGAACGCCGCCCGGACGCGGCCTGCGCCGGCACGGGCCCCTTGCCTTCCAGATGCAGGCGCTTGAGATTATTCTGGGTCACACCAAGATAGTGCGCCACTTCCGCCATGGAGAACTGCCGCAATGTCTTCTTGGCATTCGGCGGAAACTTTTCCATCCGAAGCTGGTTCAAGCGGCGTGAAATCTCTGCACCCTGGTCGAGGATCTTGTCATCAAACTCAAACTTGGGCAGAGGTAGAGCGAAATTCATCGGAGACAAAACCTCTAATAGCGCTTTTTCAAAGCAAATCTTCTGAGAAGCGCCATTAAGCTCCGATTCGAACAAACCATCAAGAAATTTTAGGTTAACAGAAACTTAACAACAGTTTTGTCATGCAACACATGCGGAGCTTTGAATCCCGATGCATATCCCGCGGCGTTGGGGCACCCAGCATCAAAACGTGAGTAACCCGCTGTTTTACCTACAAAAACACTGAGTATTTACTGCAGTAAATACGCCTTTGAACCGGACACCCGACGCAATCGGGGCAATCCATCCTTCAGCGGGGCGCCTTTCACCATTGGAACCCGCCCGACTTATCCAATGATTTATCAACAAGCGCGCCCGGAATCATGCGTTTTCAGCGTCGGTCTGGTCATCGGCGGCGAATCGAACGCGATTCCTGCCCTCCGATTTGGCGCGGTAGAGCGCGACGTCCGCCGCCTTGATGAGTTTCGGCCATCCGGCAGAGCCCAAGACGCCGCTGGCAACGCCGAAACTTGCGGTCATATTCAGACAAACACCGTCTGCCAGCCGAATCTCATGCCGCTGCAGGGCGAGCCGGATGCGGCGAGCGCGCATGACGACGTCGGCAAGCTGGTCACCCGTCGAGAGAATGGCAAACTCCTCACCGCCGAACCGGGCGATGACATCCGCCGACCGGACCATTGACCGCAACAGAGCCGATACATCCTTGAGCACAAGATCTCCGGCCTGATGGCCATAGGTATCGTTGACGAGCTTGAAGTAATCGATGTCCAGAAGAATAAGACAGGTCGTCTCCGGCTGCTCATCCTTGTTTGCTGCGCTCTGACCGATCAGGTCGAGCGTGCGTCGGTTGAAGAGACCGGTCAAGCCGTCGGTTTCCGCCTGCTCTTTCAATTTGTCGGTCAAGATAGCCCGCTCATGCAGCTTGCCGCGCAAAACCTGCAGCGCATCGAAAAGCCGGCGCATTTCCCCGGCATAATGCTGCCTGTCGCCAAGTTTGACCGGCACGTCGTGGGCAAGGCCGATAACCTCTTCGCGCGCCTGCAGGAGCGGTGACAGGACGGACCGGTGCACCATATGAATAAGGCTCGCAAGAATGGCCAGTATCGCCGATGTTATGGCGACAACCATGATCAAGGTGCTTAAGGCACGATCACGCGTGTGCATGAACTCGTCGATCTTGACGTTCAGAAACTCGCTGCGCAGGCTCTCCAGCGGTTGAAGCGTTTTGACAAAGCGGTCCGTGAACTGCTCCGCCGTCATGGAATATTGCCCGGAGACCCTGCCTTCCGCGACAAGAGCGTCGACCATACCCAGACCCTCGCCGAAAAACACGCGCTCGATTTCCTCGCGCTTGCCGGCAAGACGGGAATCGCTGCGGAAGAGGGCGTCCTGCACGCCAATCAGGCGCCAGAGCTCATTGAGCCGCCCACGCGTCCGGCTGCTGTCAATCAGGTGCTTGCGTTCCAGGGGATGACGCGTCGCTATAGGCGCCATGATCTGGGACGCGATGCGTCCGCCATATTCCCGGAGATCGCTCAGCATGTGGCCCGTCATCACGGATGCCGCGATGGCATCATCAGACCCGACAAGCTCATTGACATTCCAGGCCACGATCGACTGGAAATCGTCAACCACGGCAAACATGCCTTCAATCGACTGCTGGACGTCGTTTGTAGTGCGCTGGTCAAATGGCATCGCAGCGACCCGATCGACATCCATTCTGGCGCGTTTGAGATCAACGCCCGTCTGTTCAAGCAGCCGGAGAGGGGTGGGGTGGTTTAGGCTTCCGGGATCAGGTGTTTGGGGGGCTGCCGCTGCGGCAAGAGCCGCATCACTTGCCGCGCGAAACTGGATAAGCCGCTGGGTCACGTCAGGTGTCAGAGGATCGGCGCTCCCCATGACCGTGTTCGACGGGCCGCGTTCCGCCGACAGGCGATTGGCGGCGTCCAGAACCAGACGAAAGCGTTCAACCCGATCAAGGTTAAGTCGTGCGAGCCGGTAATCCCCATAGGATGGCGCTATAACGCTCGTTGCGAGAATGGCAGTACAGGCCACTGCCATGCTGACGGCAATCCACAGCTTCCGATACAGGCTGGCGCCTGCATTGTTTCGCGGTGCATTTGGGGGTAGTTCGGTGGAGCTGGACTCTGGCAGGGAGGGACGTCTTCCAAAACGGGCCGGACGAAATGAAGTCAATCAATATTATCCTATCGCAATAGTTCCCTCCAGCAGCTGAGGCGCCACCAGCAAGACTGTCCTTCGTCCCCTCTGAAGTCCGCGTTTTCTCACAAACGCTTGGTCTCGTCGCTCAATCGTATGGCTGGTTTAAGGGAAGATATCAATAGGCAAGCACACGCATAGGTTGATATTGATGCGCACTTTTTAGTTGCAATCCTTCAAGAGACACCGGGAAAGCCTTGGTCTGCAGTCCAATACCGGGCGGCAAATGAGACACATTTGCCGCCCGGCACGCCGGCGATAAAACCATCCGGCAATCAATTCCAAAAAATGGATATCCGTTGCTATTTCTTGCCGCCCGCCGCCTTGCGGCTGGCATCGTCCTCGACCAGTTCATACCACATGGCATTGAGAACGGCGAAAGCAGCAGCAAACGGCAATCCGAGCAGCCAGGCAAAATACCACATTCTTCTACTCCTTCTTCGTCCTAGTAAGCGTGACCGCTCTTGTTGGTGATTGTCTTGTCATCCACTTTCCCCCACAGCACGTGATAAACCCAGCTTGTGTAGAGAACGATCAGCGGCACGAAAATGGCCGTCACCACCAGCATGATGAACAGGGTCAGGTGGCTTGACGACGCATCCCAGACTGTCAGGCTCGACCGCGGATCAAGCGACGATGGCAGGATGAAGGGAAACATCGACAGGCCCACGGTCGAGATAATGCCGAAAATCGACAGTGCGCTTGCCAGGATGGTGGTGATTTCCCGCTTGAGACGGAAACCCAGCATGGCGACAAGGGCGCCCAGGAAGCCGAGGAGGGGGGCAACCAGCATCCAAGCATGTGTGTTGAAATTGGCAAACCAGGCGTTCTTGTCCGACACGACGGTCTTCAGCAGCGGATTGGATGGCCCCGTCGGATCGACGACGCTGGAAATGCGATACCCGTCCAAACCGGTCCAAAGGATAAGTCCCGCGACGGCAAACAGAAGCACGGTGAGCGGTGCTGCGATCCCGCCAAATCTGCGGGCGCGCGCGGCGATGATCCCCGTCGTCTTCAATTGCAACCACGCACTGCCGTGCATGACCAGCATGGCGACCGAAAGAAGCCCGCAGAGAAGCGCGAACGGGTTCAGCAGCCCAAAGAACGACCCTTCATAGAAAATGCGCAGATCGCTGTCAAAACGGAAGGGAACACCCTGCAGCACGTTGCCCAAGGCCACACCGAAAATGAGTGACGGTACGAAGCCGCCGACGAACAGGGCCCAGTCCCAGGCAGCCCGCCAGGTGGCGCTCTCGCGCTTCGACCGATATTTGAACGCGACAGGCCGGATGATCAGTGCCGCCAGGATAACGAACATGGCGAGATAAAAACCGGAAAAGGAGACCGCATAGAGTGGTGGCCAGGCGGCAAATATCGCGCCGCCGCCAAGAATGAGCCAGACCTGATTGCCTTCCCAGATCGGACCGATCGTGTTGATGGCGATACGGCGTTCCATGTCGGTGCGGGCCACAAAGGGCAACAACGTACCGATGCCGAGATCAAAGCCGTCGGTGACGGCAAATCCGATCAGCAACACGCCGAGCAGAACCCACCAGATCAACCTTAAAGTGTCATAGTCGAGAAATTGATGCAGGATCATGATTGTTTACTCCGCCGGTACGATATGGGGGGAAATCAGGACGGCTTCTGGCTCATTGTCCAGTTCCGGCCCCTTGCGAATGGCACGAAGCATCAGGCCCATCTCGATCACGAACAGGATTGTGTAGATCGTCACAAAACCGGCAATCGTGATCAGCAGGGACGTCGCGCCCAGATTGGAAACGGCTGCCGCCGTTGGCAGGACGCCCTCGATGATCCAGGGCTGGCGGCCGAATTCCGCGACGATCCATCCCATCTCCGCTGCAACCCAGGGGAGGGGGATCGCCAGGACTGCAATGCGCAACAGCCACGGATATGTATCGAGTTGCCGCCGGACCGACAGCACGAAGAACGTCCCGGTCAACAGGATGAAGAACATGCCGAGACCGACCATGATGCGGAACGACCAGAAGAGTGTTGGAACGTGCGGGACCGTATCCAGCGCCGCTTTTTCGATCTGGGCATCGGTTGCCTGGCGCGGATCGTCGACATAACGCTTGAGAAGCAGGGCGTAACCAAGATCGGCCCCGTTGTCTTCAAACTTGGCCCGCACGTCCGGTGCGATCGCATTGGTGCTGCCGGCAGCGCGAATCTGTTGCAGCGCGTCATAAGCCAGGAGCCCCTGTTTGATCCGCACCTCCGCATGCTTGACCAGATCCTCGATTCCGGGAATTTCCGTGGTCAGCGACCGCGTTCCGATGAGCCCCATCACCCAGGGAATACGAACCGCATAATGGGTTTCGCGGCTCTGCTGATCGGGAAAGCCGAATGCCGTGAAGGCGGCCGGAGCAGGCTCGGTCTCCCACATCGCCTCAATCGAGGCGAGTTTCATTTTCTGGTGTTCGGTGGAGAGATAGCCGCTCTCATCGCCAAGCACGACGACGGAGAGGGCCGCGGCCAGTCCGAAGGATGCCGCCACCGTCATCGACCGCTTGGCCAGCGCCGTGTGACGCCCCTTCAGGACATACCAGGCGGAAACACCCAGAACAAAGATGGAAGCCGTTACGTAACCGGCGGAAACCGTGTGAACGAATTTCGCCTGGGCGACCGGGTTGAACAAAACTGCAAAGAAATCAGTGACTTCCATGCGCATCGTCTGGGGATTGAACGCCGACCCCACCGGATTTTGCATCCAGCCATTGGCGATCAATATCCACAAGGCGGAGAAGTTCGAGCCGATTGCAACCAGCCAGGTTGCCGTGAGGTGTCCCACTTTGGACAGCTTATCCCAGCCGAAGAAGAACAACCCGACAAAGGTCGCTTCCAGAAAGAATGCCATGAGGCCTTCAATGGCCAGCGGCGCCCCGAAGATATCGCCGACATACTGGCTGTAATAACTCCAGTTCATGCCGAACTGGAATTCCATGACAATGCCGGTGGCGACACCGAGCGCAAAGTTGATACCGAACAATGTGCCCCAGAACTTAGTCATCTGGCGCCATATGACGCGGCCGGTCATGACGTAGACTGTCTCCATGATTGCAAGCAATACGGAGAGGCCAAGCGTCAATGGTACGAAGAGAAAGTGATAAAGCGCGGTTATCGCAAATTGCAGGCGCGAAAGCGCTACGATGTCGAGTTCCATCTGCTCATGCCGGGCTTACGCCCGACCCCCTGTTGATCAGCGCCGCGAAGGGCGAACGCCGAGTGATTGAGACTGCGTCCTCAGTCCGGCCGCAGTGCTGCAAGTGCGGCGTCGAATTCTGGTTCGCCGCGGTGTAAAGAGGCAACGATCTGCCCCTGTTTCATGATGAGGAGTCGGTCGGCCATTTCAGCCTCCCGCCGTATATGTGTGGCGACAAGGACCGCGTGACCGGTCATCTCATGCCTCAGCCGCTGCAGGACATCCCGCGCTGTCTCGCCGTCCAGCCCTTCGGTCGGTTCGTCCAGCAGCCAGAGCGTCGCGTTGCGCAGAAGCAGCCGTGCCAATGCAAGACGGCGCAACTGTCCGCCCGAAAGCCCCAACCCGCCTTCACCAAGCCGGGTATCGAGCCCGGCCGGTAATTTTTCCACATGGCTTGCCAGCCCGGCTATCACAAGCACCTGCCAAAGGCGGTCATCCCCGGCGTCGGGGTCCGCAAGCCTGAGATTCTCGCGCAGACTATCCTGAAAGAGTTCCGTCCGTTGCGTCAGGCGTGCCGAAGAGGTACAGGCGACACGGCCCGTCACAGGCTGCAATTCACCGGCAATCAGGGCCAGCAATGTCGATTTTCCCGCACCGCTGGCGCCAACCAGCGCAACGCGCTCGCCCTTCGCCAACGACAGTGAGACGTCCGTGAGGGCGGGATGAGCTGCGCCCTGATGAGCGACCGTGACTTTCTCAAGCGCTACCGCCAGACCTACGGGAGGAGGGGAGGGGAGGGCAGGCGAGGGTGCAGCGGCAAGATTGCCGCCGATGCGCCGCGCCGCAAGAATGGTGCGGCCAAGTTCAACTGCACCGCGCCGCAGCCCGGCAAAGGGTTCGAGCGCTGCCAGAGCCATGAGAACAGCCAGGGCCGCAACCGGCGCCCCGATCAGGCCCGCCTGTGCAAGAATGGCAACGGCCAACAATGTACCCGTGAGAAGCACGGCGGAGGCGATGCCGAAACCTGCGGTAACGGCCATTTCAACGCGGTTGAGCCTGTCATCCGCATTCACCAGACGATCATCGGCGGATTGGATCGCAGCACATTGCGCCGCCACCCGGCCGGCCATGATGAGATCCGTCTGCCCCGCGACAAGATCGATCACACGCGAGCGAAGCGCTTCCATCGCATGGGCCCGGCGGCGCGCCGCATCCAGTGAAAAGCGCCCTGCCAGAAAGGGTATCGCCAGCCCTGTTGCCAAAAGCCAGGCGGCCACACCCAGGCCAAACAGCGGATGCATCAGCCCGAAGACCACGCTCACAGCCACCGCGGAACACAGCGCGACGGCGCCCGGCACCACGATCCGCAGATAGAGCGAATCCAGGGCGTCGATGTCGGCCGTCAGCCGGAACAGCAGCTTTGACGGCCGGCGGAGCAGCAGATGGGCAGCCTCGGGTCTCGCCCATCCGCGAAACAAGGTTTCGCGCAGACCAGCGAGAACACCGAGCGTGGCGTCATGGGTGGTCAATCGCTCGCCGTAGCGCGCGGCAGTACGGGCAAGGGCCAGAAAACGGATACCTGCCGACGGGGCGAAGACATCGAACGTGAAAGCCGTTGCCGACGACAATCCGGCAATGGCCGTGGCGGTAATGAACCAGCCCGACAAGCCAAGCAGGGCAATACCGGCCAGCACCGTCGCCGCCGCCAGAAGCGCACCGGCCAGCAGCATGAACCGCCGTTCTGCCAGGAAAAGCCGCAGCACAGGCCGGAAATCGCGCCGGAATGACATCACGCATCACTCCTTGTGAAAGCGATCCGAAGATCGATGATGCGATCTGCCCGTGCGGCGAGAGCCGGATCATGCGTTGCGATGACCAATGTCTTGCCTCGCGCCAGCGCAAACAATCTGTCGGCAATATCATTTGCCGTCTCATCATCGAGGTGTGCGGTTGGCTCATCCGCAAGAATCAGGTGCGCATGCGAATTTGCGGCAGCGCGCGCCAGGGCGAGACGCAGCGCTTCGCCGCCGGAAAGACCCGAACCGCCTTCGCCGATGGACGATTTTCCACGGGCATTGGCGACCGTGTCCAGGGCGGCATTGTGCAGCGCCACTGCCACCGCATCCGCATCGACCTCCGGCCGGCCCAGCGAGACATTCGCGCCGACAGTCCCGGCAAAGATATGCGGTTTCTGGCCGACCCAGGCGATGCACCGCCGCTGTGTCGCAGCATTTTCTGCCATGGATTTGCCGGCAACCAGTATGTCGCCGCCGTCCAGCGGCGCCAGACCTGCAATCAGGGCCAGCAAGGTCGATTTTCCCGATCCGCTCGGTCCAAGCAGGGCCACGCTTTCACCCGGAGCGATATCGAGGCTGAACCGTTCGAAAACCGGCCGCCCGTCTCCGGCATAACGGAACGTGGCATCACGCATATGAACGGAGGGCGTTCCGATCCGCGCGGAGAAAGCAGTCCGGTCATCATGGGGCTTGTCGCCATCACGCGGCAGGTCCACGCCCTTGACGGCAAGTTTCCGCAGCGCCTCCAGCGAAGCTTCCCCTGCAGCACGGTCATGCCAGACTGCTGAAAGCTCGCGCAACGGCTCAAAGAAAGCGGGAGCGAGCAGCAGGATGAACAGTCCTTCGCTTAATGAGAGTCTGCCGCTCCAGGTTCCGAAGTCGAGTTGCCCGAGGAGATGAAACCCGACATAGACCGCCACCATGGCAACGCCAAGCGCGGCAAAGAGCTCGAGGACAGCCGAGGACAGAAAGGCGATGCGCAGGACTGCCATCGTGCGCGACCGCAACGACTCCGCATCGGCCCTGAGGCGCTTTGCCGTCACATCCACCGCATCGAGCGCGCGAATTGTCGCCAGTCCGCGCAGCCGGTCGAGCAGAAACGCGTTCATTCCGCCAACTTCGACCAATTGCGCCTCGCTCGCCGCCTTGGCGCGCCAGCCGATCAGCGCCATGAACACGGGAATGAGCGGCGCGGCAACGAGCAGAACGATGGCAACAGCCCAGGACAGGGAAAGAACGCAGACAAGGATTGCAAGCGGGACCAGCGTTGCCTTGAACCGGGCGGGACGAAACCGCGCGAGGTAAGGCACCACAGCTTCGGCCTGCTCGGCCAGGATGCTTGCAGCCTCCCCGGAGGCAATCCGGCCAGGATCAAGCGGCGAGCGATGGGCAAGGGCGAGAACGGCGTCCCGGCGCAGTCCGGCAAGCGTGGAGCGCGCACCATGGAAAGCGAGCCGGTTACCCGCGGCGTCGATGAATGCACGCACGACGCCGATTGCAAGAACGCCGGCGGCAAGCCAGACGACACCCGACAAACCGTTGCCCGCAGCGATCCGGCCGACAGCGATACTGAGCAGGGCCGCCTGCGGCAGCCACAGGAGCGCGGCAACAGCCTGCACAAGGGCTGCGGACCGTCCTCCGGGCAAACGGCCTGATGTTTCCGTCCCTATATTATCCGGCTCAATGGTTTTTGCGCGCGTTTGGCCGTTTGCGGCCGGATCTCCTGCCCGCAAAGCTACCGGGGAACTGAGTGCATCGACTGACATGACATTTATGCCTTGTCCGGACTGCGTTTGGTGCGGCCGAGCGAGACGATCTTGTCTTTCGCCTCGAGCAATCGCGTTACCTTGGCGCCAAGCGTCAACAGAGTTGCAAGGCGGTCAGTTTCGAGCTTCTTCACGTCATCGTACCAAGTTGTGAGGCGCTCGATAAGCCCATGCATTTCCGCCATGCGTTCCTGTGCATGCCGCTCGGCATCGCTCGCCGGCTGCTGCATGAGTATTTCGCGCAAGACGGAGAGTGTCGGATCGACCTCGCGCTTCTTTCGTTCCTCCGCAAGCGTGCGCAAAATCTGCCAGACATCGTCCGGGGTTGTGAAGAAGTCCCGCCGGTCATCCGGCAGGTGTTTCAGCAGGACAAGATTCCAGGCCTGCAGCTCGCGCAGGCTCATCGACACATTGGATCTGGAAATGCCCAGCGATTCGACAATCTGATCGGCATTCAACGGCTCGGGCGTGACATAGAGCAGGGCATAGATCTGCCCCACGGTACGATTGATGCCCCACCGGCTGCCCATTTCGCCGAAATGCAGCACGAAGGACTGAACGAGAGGAGGAAGGTTCATCAGAGATTCCCGACACAACAGTTATTTCAGTAATTACTGAAATTACGATATTCGATAAATCAATGAGATGCAAGTGACCTCGAAACTCAACCTAGCATTGCAACGATGACGGAAAGAATACGCTGTCTGTTCAGGGACTTCGCCAACAAAAAACCCGGCCGTTGCCAGCCGGGTTTTCTAATTTCTATCTGAACGCCGTGACGCGGTCAGTTCAGTCCGAGCTTGCCGCGCAGGGTCGAAAGATCTTCAGCCAGCGTGTTAACGGCGGCTGCAAGCACCGCGCGATCGTCGTCGGTCAGCTTGTCATAGAGTTCGTAGCCTTCCGCCGTCTTGTACTTCGACAGGGTTTTGCCGACCGTATCGAAATTACCCGCAACCTTGGTGACGAACGCACCGTCACCCCTCTCGATCAGCGGACGTGCCAGCTCGAAAATCTTGCGCGAACCATCGAAGTTTGCCTTGAAATCCCACAGGTCCGTATGGCTGTAACGGTCTTCTTCGCCGGAAATCTTGGTCGCCGCCACTTCTTCCATCAAGGTAGCCGCGCCGCCGAAGACTTTCTCGGGCGGGAAGGTCAGATCGGTGATGCGCTTGTGCAGTTCGACCACATCGGCCTGGAGCTTGTCGGCAAATTCCGCCAGGCCTTCCGTGCTGTTCTGGCTGAACAGGCCATATTCAAGACGATGGAAACCGGTGAATGCGGGGTCTTTTTCCTTCAGTTCGTGATTATCGGCGCGCGAATCGATGGAGCCATCAAGATCGCTGAAAAGTTCGGCCACCGGCTCCACGATTTCGTAGTTCATGCGGGTCGGCGCATAAAGCTTCTTGGCCTTTTCAAGATCGCCGGCCTTGATCGCATCGGTAAAGGCCTTGGTCTCGCTGACCAGCTTTTCCAGGTTTTCACCGATGAAAATCTTGTACTCGGCAATGGGCCCGACAAGATCGAGAGGCGAGACCTCCGCATTGGCGACGCGCGGGGCCGCAGCCGCGGCTATCGCGACGATACTTGCTGCAAGATAGGCTCTGAATTTCATGGGTAGCTCCTTCAGGATTTGGTGTTTGTTGGCGGATGGCCGGCTGCTTCCAAGAGGGTTCGGCCAAGAAAATCGTCGGCGCCGGCAACGCCCGGCAGGGTAAAGAAGAAACCGCCGCCAATGGGCTTGATGTATTCTTCCAGCGGCTCGCCATTCAGCTTGTTCTGAACGGCAATGAATCCCTTCTCCAGATCCGCCTGGTAGCAAATGAATAGCAGCCCCTGTTCGAGCTGACCGGATTTGCTCACGCCGTTGGAATAATTGAACGGGCGGCGCAGGATGAGATGCGCGTCGGCGGCCTTGCTGCGGTCATTCGCCAGCCGGATATGCGCATCGAGCGGCGTGACAGCACCGTCCGGGTCTTTCGCATAATCGGGCACTTCCGTTTCGGTGCGGCCGCCAAAAGGAGCGCCGCTGGGCTTGAGTCGCCCGATAATGCGCTCCTGCTCGCCAAGCGGCGTGCGATCCCACCGCTCGACGAAATTACGGATGATCCGGACCGCCTGATAGCAGCCATTGCGCGCCCAGGCCGGTTCGTCGCCACTGTCCTGAACCCAGACAATCCGCTGCATCAGGCCGGCATCGCCGGCATCGGGATTGGCCGATCCGTCACGAAAGCCGAGAAAGTTGCGCGCACTCTGGTGCGTCCCGTCGGGGCTGCGCGGCAGGACGGGAACCGACCCCTCCTGCTTCCAGCGCAGGACCATCAGATCCGGCAGATTTTTCAGGATATCGCGCAGGGCGTGAATATTGGTATCGGGTGTGTTCGACGATATCTGCAACGACAGGTCGCCATGACACAGCGATTGGTCCAGCGCGTCATTCTTGAACGCCTTCATGCGTGACAGGCGGGCAGGCTTGTGGGGTGAAAGCCACTCCCGCTGCTCAAAGAACGATGCGCCAAGCGAAACGGTGATTGTCAGATTGTCGGGCAGGACCACCGGGCCAAGGATGCCGCTGTCTGCAGGCGGCAGCTTGTCATCGAGGGCAGGGGGCGTGCCACCCTTCATCAGGAACGCAATCCGCTCGGTGAGGCTTCTGAACAGCCGCTCCACCTCTTCCGGCTTGCTCGCCAGCACCCGGAACGAGGCCACCATGCCGGCGGCCGGACGCGGTGTCACGATGCCGGACTGATATTGCCCGTGGAAGGGCTGCTGTTCCAGCATCTTGTCGCTAACGGGAGCGTCGGTCACCTGTTCGCCGTGGCTGTTAGCAGCCTGCGACGTCGTGATGCCGGCCGCGAGCACACTGCCAGCTGCGCCTGCTCCAAGAAGGAGGCCGCGGCGGCTGGTCATGAAGGGATTGTTGTCTCTGTCCTTTGTCATGATTGTTTCCCCGGCCTATTCAAGCCCGACAGCGGCATTCAGTTTGCCGATGGAATCGGCAAGTGCCTGCATCTGTGCGGCCAGTGCCGTCCTTTTGTCCGCGCTCACGCTGTCATAGGCCGGGAAACCGTCCGCGCCGCGCAGCGATTTCAGCGTGCCGTCCACGGCAGCGAAGCGCGCTTCGATATCCGCGACAACCGCAGGAGAGCCCTGTGCAACCACGGGCTTCATCAGCGCGATCATGCGCGATACACCGGCAAGATTGGCTTCAAAATCGGCAAGGTCGGTTCGCGCGTAGTGATTTTCGCCGGCGGCGATCCTCGTGCCTGCAATGGTACCGATCAGGCGGCCAGCGCTGGCGGCAATCTGATCAGGCGGAATGCGCAGTGACCGTACCCGATCCTTGAGCACCGAAACGTCAGCCAGCAGTTTTGCCGAAACGGGCGCAAGGCCGTCGAGGCTCTTGACCGAATAAAGCCCGTACTCGATGCGGTGAAAACCGGTAAAGCCGGTGTCCGCCTCGCGCTTTTCCAGATAGTCGGCGACAGGATCGATCGCATTGTGCAGATCGGCAAAGCGGTCGGCCATGGGCTCGATCTGCATGTAGGGCTGGCGGGCCTTCTGGTAGAGCTCCCGCGCCTTGTCGATATCACCGGCCTTGATGGCCTCGTCAAGCGCCTGCGCGCCCTTCACAAGCGCACTCGTCTGCGTGGCAAGAAAGACCTGGTATTCGGCCAGCGGACCAACGAACGCCACCAGCGCCGGGCGCGCTGCCGCCGCATCGGCCTCCGCCGAAGGCGTTACGGTCAGGGTCCCGCGCGGATTGTTGAGCAGCCCGCAGGTGATTTGATACGTGCCGGGATTGAGCTTGGCGGTGAATGTCTGGGTAAAGCCCGGAACAATATTCTCCCGTTCTTCCAGCACCATGACGCCGTCGAGTATTTCCCATTCAAGGGCCCGGTCCGACTTGTTGACGATATTGAACGTGGTACGCCCGGCCGGAACGGTCAGGGCATTCGGATCACATTTTCCCTCACTGATCGTCACCGTGATCGCGCCAGCCGAGGCGCCGGTCTTGACCATCGTCGAGGCATAATAAAATGCGCCGCCGCCAGCAACGACAAGCAAGCCGGCACCCACGACGGCAAGCTTCATCAGTGTTTGCGAGGGTGGGCGGGGAGCAGACGGGTTCGTATTCTGGACCATGGGATGCTTTCAGTGGGTTGGCCGGGACGCTGCGGCAGCGGTTTGACGCTGCGCAGGCCGCAGAAAGAAGAACAGGCTGACGGCGAGAAACACGACATAGGCGATGATCTCTCCCAGCGTCGGCATATCCTGATAGCCGAACATGCCTGAAAGCAGCGTACCGAAGGCGCTGCTGACCGGCAGCACGTTGCTCAAATCGAACACCACCGTCTGCAGGCTGTTCCAGACGCCCGCTTCATGCAGGTGCCGCAGCGAACCGGCAAGGATGCCTGCGGCCACCACGAGGATGAACAGGCCTGTCCAGTAAAAGAACCGCTTCAGGTTGAGACGGACACCGCCGGCATAGATGCCGTAGCCGAGACCGATGGAAACCAGGATGCCCAGAAGCGCACCGAGCGGCGCATCGGAGTTCGCGCTCTGCTGAAAAATGGCCAGGAGGAAGAAGACGGATTCAAGTCCCTCGCGGGCCACCGCAAAGAAGACCATGGCAACCAGCGCCGCTCCCTGCCCGGAGGAATGGGCGAGCGCATCGTCGATGGATGTGTGCAGTTCCGATTTGATGGAGCGGGCAGCCTTGCGCATCCAGAAGACCATGGATGACAGCACGATCACCGCGATGAAGCCGACAAGGGCTTCGAAAAATTCCTGGGCTTTCTGGGGAAACTGCGCACTGACCATCTGCAGGCCCGCGCCCACGAACAGGGACAGGGCAACGGCAAGCAGAATGCCCACCCACACGGCAGGCATCCAGGCACCGCGACCGGTCTGCTTCAAATAACTCGCAACAATGCCGACAATCAGCGCGGCCTCAATGCCCTCGCGCAGCATAATCAAAAATGGAACAAGCATTAAAACCAATCCTCGGCGCGGCCAGCCCGATGTTGCGCAGCGCTGGGCAAGTCATAAACCGGGACGAAAAACGAAGCAATAACAATATATTAGAAGAATTCTAAGAAGATGCGACGGCGAATTTCTGTAATCTTTTCCGTATGTTGAGTGGTTTTGTCCACTATTTTGCGACACGAAAATGCGCCCTTTGCAGCGCTTGCAAATACCACTGGTTGCAGAACATGAGGTCTTCAGGCAGGTTTTACCGGGAGGAAAGGCAAACCTGCCGGAAAATTCATGCCTCGGGCTTGCCGTAGCCGCCGCCCGTCGGCGTGACGATGATGAAGGCTTCACCCGCTTCCAGCACGGTGTGCGCACAGCCCTGCAGCGCTTCGACGGCCCCATTTCTGCGGCGCACCGCATTGGAGCCGGTCTGCCCCGGCTCTCCGCCCTGCAGGCCGAACGGTGCCACACGGCGATGACCGGAAAGAATGGCGAAGTCGAGCTTTTCCTGTGCACGGATCGTCCGCTGCGTGCCGTTCCCGGCGGACCACTTTCCCTTGCCGCCGGAACCGGCGCGGATGTGGAAGTCTTCCAGCACCACCGGGAAGCGCGTTTCGAGAATCTCCGGATCGGTCAGCCGGGAGTTGGTCATGTGGGTGTGAATGGCATCGGCGCCGTTATAGCCGGGGCCAGCCGGGGCGCCGGAGCAGATCGTCTCGTAATACTGGTACTGGTCATTGCCGAAGGTGAGATTGTTCATCGTCCCTTGCGCGGCAGCCTGCGCACCCACCGCACCGAACAGGCAGTTCGTGACGGCCTGGCTGACCTCGACATTCCCCGCGACAACCGCAGCGGGATATTCCGGCGAGAGCATGGTGCCATCGGGAACAATGATATGGATCGGGCGCAGACATCCGGCATTCATCGGAATGTCGCTCTGCACCAGTGTCCGGAAGACATAGAGCACGGCAGCGCGCGTCACCGGGCGCGGTGCGTTGAAATTGTCGGAACGCTGTTCCGACGTGCCGGTGAAATCGACGGTCACCTCGCGCGCAACTTTGTCGACCGAGATTTTGACGACGATGCTGCACCCCTGATCCATCTCATAGGTGAAGCTGCCGTCCTGCAGCTGGTCGAGGACGCGGCGCACGCTCTCGGCGGCATTGTCCTGCACATGGCCCATATAGGCTTCGACGACATCCTCGCCGAAATGGCTGATCATCTTGCGCAGCTCCGCCACGCCCTTTTCATTGGCGGCAACCTGCGCCTTCAGGTCATTGACGTTCTGCAGCAGCGTGCGCACGGGGTAGCGGGCACCGGTTAGCAATGCCGCCAGTTCGTCCTCGCAGAAACGGCCGCGATCCAGCAGCTTGAAATTGTCGATGTAGACGCCTTCTTCTTCGATGGTCGTTGCCAGCGGCGACATGGAGCCCGGCGCGATGCCGCCGATATCCGCATGGTGGCCACGGCTCGCCACCCAGAAACGGATCGTCGTACCGGCATCGTCAAACACCGGCGTGCAGACCGTCAGGTCGGGCAGGTGGGTGCCGCCATTATAGGGGGCATTGATGAGGAAGACATCGCCGGGGTGAATGACCGGATTCTCACGAATGGCGGCAGCGACGGAAGCATCCATCGAACCGAGATGCACCGGCATATGCGGTGCATTGGCGACAAGATTGCCTTCCGCATCGAAAACGGCGCAGGAGAAATCCAGCCGTTCCTTGATATTGACGGAATAGGCGGTGTTCTGCAGCGTCACGCCCATCTGCTCGGCGATCGACATGAAGAGATTATTGAAAATCTCCAGCATGACCGGGTCGGCTTTCGTGCCGATGGCCGAACGGTCCGGCAGCGCCCTGATGCGCTTGAGAACGATATGGTTCTTGGCCGTCAGTTCCGCCTGCCAGCCGTCCTCGATAACGATGGTCTGGTTGGGCTCGATGATGATGGCCGGACCGGTGAGGCGCTGGCCGGGCTGCATCGCATCGCGCAGCACCACGGCCGCGTCATGCGCGGACCCTTGCGAATAGAAGCGGTTGTGCCGCACCGCATCCGGCTCACCGGTGGCTGTCGCATCGACAGCCGTCTCGGCTTGACCGGCACCGCCGCCGACGGTCTCCACTTCCGCCGCGTCGATAACGAGCGCCTTGTTTTCGGCGACAAACCCAAAGCGGCGCTTGTGCAGGATTTCGAACTCGCGCCGCAAACGGCCGATATCGTCATGCGCCGGAAAGGTCGCCTCGACGGCCAGCACGGTATCCGTACCGGCATAGCGGATATGGGCACGCACGATGGTGGTGATCTCACTTTCGGCGATACCCTGCGCATTGAGCTCGGACAGGCATTCTTGCTGGAGCTCCGCGGCCAGACCGGCAAGCGGGGCAGGGGCGGCCGGATCGAGCGGCACACCCAGCGCCTTCTGCCGGGTCGCCCGGATATCGGCAAGGCCCATGCCATAGGCCGACAGCAGACCCGACATCGGATGAACGAGAATGCTCTTCATGCCCAGTGCATCGGCAACCAGGCATGCGTGCTGGCCGCCGGCGCCGCCGAAGCAGCTCAGCGCATAGCGCGTCACGTCATAACCGCGCTGCACGGAAATCTTCTTGATCGCCTCGACCATATTGGCAACGGCGATGCGGATAAAACCGTCAGCCACATCTTCCGGGCTGCGGCCATCGCCGATCCGACCTGCCAGTTCGGCAAAGCGCGAGCGCACGGCATCGACATCCAGCGGCTGGTTCTGGTCCGGTCCGAAGATCGGCGGGAAAAATTCGGGCAGGAGCTTGCCGACCATGACATTGGCATCGGTCACGGCCAGCGGGCCGCCATTGCGATAGCAGGCGGGACCGGGATTGGCACCGGCTGAATCGGGACCGACACGGAAACGCCCGGCATCGAAATGCAGGATGGACCCGCCACCGGCGGCAACCGTGTGGATGAGCATCATCGGCGCGCGCACACGCACACCAGCAACCTCCGTCTCGAAAGCACGCTCATACTCGCCGTCGAAATGCGCGACATCCGTTGATGTGCCACCCATGTCGAAGCCGATGACATTGGGAAAACCTGCTTCTTCGCCAGTACGGGCCAGGCCGACAACGCCGCCGGCCGGGCCCGACAGGATGGCATCCTTGCCCTGGAACATATCGGCGGCGGTCAGACCGCCCGAGGACATCATGAACATGACGCGCGCGCCGGTGCGGGCAATGTCCAGCTCTGCCGACACCTGCGCCACGTAGCGGCGCAGGACCGGCGAGAGATAGGCGTCGATGACAGTGGTATCGCCGCGCCCGACCAGCTTGATCAGCGGCGAAACCTCGTGGCTGACGGATACCTGGGCAAAACCAATCTCCCGGGCGATTGCGGCCATGGCAGCCTCGTGCGCCGGAAATTTGTAGGCATGCATGAACACGATGGCGATCGCGTCATAGCCTTCATCCTTCAACGCTTTCAGGGCTGCGCGCGCCTGCACTTCGTCAAAGGCGATTTCAACCGTGCCATCGGCGAGCACGCGCTCATTGATTTCGACAACCCGGTCGTAAAGCGCCTCGGCCTTGATGATCTCGGTGGCAAAGATGTTCTTGCGTTCCTGATAGCCAATGCGCAGCGCATCGCGAAATCCCCTGGTCGTCACAAGGGCAAGCCGTTCGCCCTTGCGCTCCAACAGGGCATTGGTGGCAACGGTCGTGCCCATGCGCACTTCGCCGATGCGCCCCGCCGGAATGGCTTCGCCCGGTTTCAGCCCAAGGTGCAGGCGGATGCCCTGCACGGCGGCATCCTTGTAGGCCTCGGGATTTTCGGACAGCACCTTGCGGGCATGCAGCACGCCGTGCGGATCGCGCCCGATGACATCGGTAAACGTGCCGCCCCGGTCGACCCAGAAATCCCAGCTTCCGATGCTCATCCCGCACTCCTCTTGATCGACTGCCACATTTGTAAGCATGCCCAATTAATAGACTATAGCGTCATTGACAATATGTCGATAAAATGATGATATAAATTCGTCAAGGCGGAGGCAAGCAGAATGACGACTGGTCCGAAAGACCACACCACGGCGGATCTCGAACAATTTGCAACGGCACTGCCGAAGCATCTCAAACCCGTCTCCTCCATTGGTCCCATTGTCTCGTCAGCCCATCTTGCCGAGGGCGGTTCGCCCGGCCTTTCCGAAGTCGAATACGGCATGATCCTCGCCTCCCACGCCTTTTCCCGCTGGATGGTGCGCTGCATGGCGGCCGCCGGACTGCCGGGGCTTTCCGCCACGGAAATTCTCATTCTCCACTCCGTGCGGCATCGCGGCCGCGAAAAGAAGCTCGCCGACATCTGTCTGGTTCTCGATATCGAAGACACGCATGTCGCCACCTATGCCATCCGCAAGCTGGAAGCGGCCGGGCTCGTCACCACCGGCAAGGCCGCCAAGGAAAAGACGATCAAGATTACCAACAAGGGCGCCGATGCCTGCACGCGCTACGCCCAGATTCGCGAGCGGCTGTTCGTGGCATCGACGACCAATGCCCGGCCGGCCGAGGATACGCTGTCGGAAATCGCCGCCGTTCTGCGCTTTCTCTCCGGCGCCTACGATCAGGCGGCCCGCGCCGCCACCACACTTTAAGGATAGCTGCGTGACCGATACTGCTTCAGCCCCGCTCTTGGCCGTGGACAATCTTTCCGTCGCGTTCGGTCCGTCGCGTGTCGTGGAGAATCTGAGCTTTTCGGTGCGGGCAGGGCGCACGCTTGCCATTGTCGGCGAATCCGGGTCGGGCAAGTCCGTGACCTCGCTTTCCGTCATGCGGCTTGCCGATATGATGGGCGGCCAGTTCCCCACCGGCCAGGTGCTGTTCGAAAGCCGCCAGGGGCGGATCGACCTGACCACCGCCACGCAGAAAACCATGCGCGGCATTCGCGGCAAGGAGATCGCCATGATCTTCCAGGAGCCGATGACCTCGCTCAACCCGGTGTTCACCATCGGCGACCAGATCGCCGAAGTTCTGATCCTGCATGAGGGCATGTCCAAACAGGCGGCGCTGGCCGAGGCCAGGAGGCTTCTGGACATGGTGCGCCTGCCCGACGCTGCCGATCTGCTTGGCCGCTACCCGCACCAGCTGTCCGGCGGCATGCGCCAGCGCGTCATGATCGCCATGGCGCTTGCCTGCCGTCCGAAACTGCTGATCGCCGATGAGCCGACAACCGCGCTCGATGTCACCATACAGGCGCAGATTCTGACCATCATCCGCGAGCTGCAGACCGAACTTGGCATGGCGGTGATCTTCATCACCCACGACATGGGCGTTGTCGCCGAAATGGCCGACGACGTGGTGGTGATGTGGAAAGGCCGGAAGGTCGAGGAAGGCCCGGTTGCCGATATTTTCGCCCGCCCGCAGCATCCCTATACCCAGACCCTGCTCGCCGCCGTACCAAAGCTCGGCAGCATGACCGGAGAGGCCTATCCCAAGCGCCTGCCGCTGACGGTCATGGACGGTGACACACCCCGCCTTGTCGGCGGCGAGCATGTTCAGGACACGGCCCGCTACGGCCTGCCGCCCGTCCTTTCAGTGCGTGATCTCGTCACCCGTTTCAATATCAAGAAGGGCATTTTCGGCGGCGTTACCCACCGGGTCCATGCGGTTGAGAAGGTTTCGTTCGACATCCATCCCGGCGAAACTCTTGCGCTTGTCGGCGAGTCCGGTTCGGGGAAATCCACGATCGGCCGCACGATCCAGCAACTGCAGAAAGAAACCTCGGGCACCATTCTGTTCGACGGGCGTCCCGTCTCATCGATGAATGGTACGGAACGGCAAAAGCTGCGGCAGGAAATCCAGTATATTTTCCAGGACCCGTTTGCCTCGCTCGATCCTCGCAAGACCGTCGGCTTCTCCATCGCCGAACCCATCCGCACCCACGCATTGATCAACGGCAGCAAGCCGATCCAGAAACGGGTCGATGAATTGCTGGAACGGGTCGGCCTGACCAGCGCCCATGCCAGCCGCTATCCGCACGAGTTTTCCGGCGGCCAGCGCCAGCGCGTCTGCATTGCCCGCGCGCTTGCTTCCAATCCCAAACTGATCATTGCCGACGAGGCGCTGTCGGCGCTCGACGTGTCCATTCAGGCGCAAATCCTCAACCTGTTCATGGAATTGCAGGAGCAGCAGGGCCTCTCCTATCTCTTCATCAGCCATGACATGGCTGTCGTTGAAAAGATGAGCCATCGCGTCGCCGTGCTTTATCTGGGCCAGGTCGTGGAAATCGGCACCCGCCAGCAGATCTTCGAAACCCCGGCGCATCCCTATACCCAGCGCCTTTTGTCGGCAGTCCCCGTGGCTGATCCCGCGCGCGCGCGCAACCGGACCATGCTGGAAGGCGAAATACCAAGCCCCATTCGCCGCGTCGGCGACGAACCTGCCATTTTCAAGCGAACCGAAATTGCACCCGGCCACTTTGTGGCGAGTGCCGCCTGAACCACAACGTCTACATATAATGAGGAGAACACAACAATGATAAGAACACGACGGGGAATACATGCAGCGTTTCTGGCGCTGGGTCTTGCAGGGACAGCCTTGCTCGCAGCACCCGCATGGGCGGCGGGTACGCTGACCATTTCGTCGCCGCAGGACCCGGGCAGCTGGGATCCGATCGATACATTTCTCGTCAACTGGGCCTCGGTTGCCACCAATATCTATGATGGCCTGACCTATCGCGGCGCCGATCTGAAACTGGTGCCCGGCCTTGCCACCGCCTGGGAAGAGCTGGACGAGGGCAAGCGCATCCGCTTCACCCTGCGCGAAGGCGTGAAATTCCATGACGGCGAACCCTTCAATGCGGAAGCCGTCAAATTCACCTTCGACCGTCTTCTCGGCGAAGAAGGCAAGAAGGGTCCGCAGCGTTCCAACTATGCCGCCATCGACAAGGTGGAAATTATCGACGCCAAGACCGTCGATTTCCATCTGAAGGCGCCGGATCCGGTGCTTCTGACCAAGCTTGCCGGTTATGGCGCGATGATCGTGCCGCCGAAATACATCCAGGAAAAGGGTGACGATTATTTCAACGCCCATCCCGTCGGCACCGGCCCGTTCAAGGTCGTCGCCTACGAGCCGAAGATCGGCATCAAGCTCGAAGCCTTTGCCGACCATTGGGGCGGTGCACCAAAACTCTCCAACCTCGAATATCGCTTCATCGCGGAACCTGCGACGGCCGTTGCCGAATTGCAGGCAGGCCGTGTCGATCTGGTCATTCCTCCCACAATTCCCGTCGGCATGATCCCGACCATTCAGGCCGATCCGAAGCTGGAAGTGGTCAGCACCGCCGGACCGACCGTCTATGCCCTGCGCTTCAACACCAAGAGCGGACCGACGGCGGATGAACGGGTGCGCAAGGCTTTGATCCTTGGCGTTGATCGCGATGCGATTATCCAGACCATCCTTGGCGGCCAGGCAGCACCGATTGCCAGCTTCCAGGGCGCCCTGTCCTTCGGCAATGATCCCGACATGAAGCCGCTGCCCTACGATCCGGAGAAAGCCAAAGCCCTGCTGAAGGAAGCGGGCATTGCAGCGGGCACCACGCTGCAGATCGACGTGCGCGGCAACGACTCCACCTTCAACGAGGTGTCGCAGGCCATCGCCAGCTATCTCCAGGTCATCGGGCTCAACGCCACGATCAAGCCCTACGAAACCAACGTCCTGCTCAACGACATCATTCCGGCGGGCAAGACCGGTGCGATGTTCGAACAGGCATGGGGCGGCTGGACGCTCGACTACGATAACACCGCCTATTCCATGTATCACTCGGGTGAAAAGTGGAACCCCTATGACAGCGATCCCAAGCTGGATGCGCTGCTGGAATCGCAGCGCTCCATTACCGACCGGGCAAAGCGCGAGGAAATCCTCAAGTCCATCGCCCACTACACGGCGGATCGGGCGCTGGAAATTCCGCTCTACAATTACAATGCCATTTTCGGCGTGAGCAAGCGCGTGAAGAATTTTACGCCTGTCCCCGACAGCCGCCTGCGGCTGACGGATGTCACGGTCGAGTAGCAAAACAGGCCCGTCGCCTTTCAAGGGGCGGCGGGCCAAGGATTGAAGGATAGAGACGTGGCTGGTTTTCTCATCAAACGCTTTCTGCAGGCGATCTTCGTCGTCATTGTCGTGACGCTCATCGTGGCGTTCGCCATTCGCCTCACCGGCGACCCGGCGCTGATGCTGACACAAGGCGCAGGCAGCGTCACCGAAGCGGACCTTGTCCGCATCCGCGAGGCGCTCGGTCTCAACCAACCGTTTCTTGTCCAGTATTTCGGCTTCATCAAGGGGTTGTTCACGCTGGATTTCGGCCGCAGCTTCCTTGGCGGCACGAAGGTCTCCACCCTGCTCGCCGCCGCCTTGCCCGCGACGCTGCTCCTTGCCTTCTCCTCCCTGATCGTTTCCATCGCCATCTCGATCCCGCTCGGCATCAAGGCAGCAACGTCGCGGGGCAAGTGGGCGGATCAGGCGATCCGCATCCTGTCGCTGGTCGGCCTGTCCTTCCCGAATTTCTGGCTGGCGCTCATGCTGGTGCTTTTGTTCGCCATCACGTTGAAATGGCTACCGCCAAGCGGCATGAACGGTTTCGAGAGTTTCATCATGCCCGCTGTAACCATGGGTATCATCCTCACCGCCACCAATGTGCGCCTGGTGCGCACCGCCATGCTGGAAACCCTCAATTCGCAATACATCATGGTGGCCCGCGCCAAGGGCCTCAGCGAGAATGTCGTGCTGTACAAGCACGCGCTGCGCAATTGCGCCATTCCGCTGATCACCTATTTCGGCCTGCAGTTCGGCGGCCTGCTCGGCGGTATCGTGGTGGTCGAGCGCGTGTTCAACTGGCCGGGTCTCGGCACACTCGCATTCGATGCGGTCGGCGCGCGCGACTATCCCGTGCTGCAGGCGGTCATCACAGTCCTTTCCCTGATGATCATCGGCGTCAATCTTCTCGTCGACATCGCCTATGGCCTTGTCGACCCGCGCATCCGGACGGAGTAAGCCCATGTCTGCCGTAGCCTCCACCCCTCGATTTGCGCGGTTCCGCAATCTGGAATTCATCCTCGGCGCGCTGCTCGCCGGCGGCATGTGCCTCGCCGTCATCTTCTCCAGCGTCATCTTTCCGGGCGGCGCTGAAAAGATCGACCTGATGGCACGCCTGCTGCCGCCTTTCGTGAAATGGGCGCATCCTTTCGGCACCGATCCGCTTGGCCGTGACGTGCTGGCGCGGGTGATCACTGGCGGCAAGATTTCGCTGCAGGTCGGGTTCATCTCCGTTGCCGGCGCTGTCGTCATCGGCGTGGTAATGGGCCTGATCTCCGGTTATTACCGCGGCTTCTGGGACATGGTGGTGATGCGGTTTGCCGATGTGCAGCTCGCCATGCCGTTCATCCTTCTTGCCATCACCTTCATTGCCATTGCCGGCGGCGGCCTGACCAACATGATCATCCTGCTGATCGTCTCGCAATGGGTGCAATATGCCCGGCTGGTGCGCGGCTCGGTGCTGTCGTTGCGGGACCGGGAATTCATCCTCTCGGCGCGTGCCATCGGTGTGAAAGACCACCGCATTCTGTTCCAGCATCTGCTGCCCAACCTGATCGGCCCGGTCATCGTGCTGATGACCCTCAACGTCGCCACCAACATCCTGCTGGAGAGCAGCCTGACCTTTCTCGGCCTTGGTGTCGATCCGCTGATCCCGAGCTGGGGCGGCATGCTCGCGGACGGGCGCACCTACCTGCAGAATGCGTGGTGGGTCAGCGTCTTTCCCGGCCTTGCCATTCTCCTGACCGTACTGGGCTTGAACCTTCTGGGCGATTGGCTGCGCGACAGCCTTGATCCCACCGGACGAACATCGCGCTAATCAACAGTGAATTGAAATGACACTTATTTATGAAAGCGGTTTCAACCGCACCCTCGACCAGCTCCTTGCAACCTATGGCGAGGCGGCCGCCCGTGGCACGCGCTTCGAAGCCTGGCTGTTCGAGGATGCGCCGAGCCGCCGCGCCGCCGAGGCAAGGCTTGCGGCTTTCGGTGTCGAGGCACGCCTGCACAGCGCCTACAAGCCGCTCCTGCATTTCTTTCTTGAGGACGTAAATACGGATGCGCTCAAGAGCATTACCATCGCCTATCCCGTGCACGAAAACTGCCCGCAGAACCGCTTTCTCCTCGAGACCTATCCGCTGGCAGCGCTGACCGGCACCGCCGAGCTGCGCTTTGAAACCGGCAGCAGTGCACCCTTCACCTATGACGTGACGCTGGTCTACAAGGACGGCCGCAGGGCTGAGCACAAGGTTTTCGCCCCCAATCGGATCAATATGGATTTCATCGGCGAAACCCTTGTCTCGCCCACCGGCTGGATCAGGCTGAACGGCGCCTTCGAGGGCACACGCCTCGAGACCGACTATGAGGCCCTGTTCGCCAATGCCATGCGCGCCGTGATCGATCACGACTGGGGCAATACCGAGCCCTATTTCGGCGAGCTCAACATCCGCGCAACTCTGCCCATGGCCGACCAGCCGCTGCCATTCGGCGATGAAGTCATCAGCCTGCGCGAGGCGCTGCACGAAGACTTCTATTTTTCTCTGCTGGAAGTATTCCAGAAAAAATCCGGCCGTCCGCTCGGCGACCGCGGGCTGCAGCCCGGCCAGATCATCCCGGAGATTGTCCGGGGCGAGGGCGCCCCAGCGGTCCGGATCGAAACCCGCACGCTCGATACATCCGAAGTATCCGGCGAGGCACAGTCTCTTGCGACGGCGCATGCGCCCATCTTCGTTGCACAGGTCCGCACGGAACTTTCCGGCATCGAGGGCGAAACTTTCGAGGCACGCTCCCGTGCCGGGAGGGTGGTTCAAGCCCGCTACCACAGGGGCACCGATGCCGCCGTCATGATCAGCGGCGGCCAGCACCCGAATGAAACAACCGGTATCATCGGTGCGTTGCGCGGAGCGCAGGCACTGGCAGATCGTCCCGGCGCGCACTTCACCATTTCGCCGCTGGAAAATCCGGATGGTTACGCCGTGCACCATCGTCTGCGCACCGACAATCCGCGGCATATGCACCATGCGGCGCGCTACACGGCGCTGGGCGACGACCTGGAATACCGCACCGCCGCTCAGCCTTACGAGAAAGCGATCCGCTTTGAGGCACTGCGCCTGAGTGGCGCACGCCTGCACATCAACCTACATGGCTACCCCGCCCATGAATGGACACGGCCGCTTTCCGGTTATGTGCCGCGCGGCTTTGCCATGTGGACCTTGCCGAAAGGTTTCTTCCTCATCATGCGTTACCAGCACGGATGGGAAGAGCGGGCCGAGCACTTCATCGATGCGGTGACCCGGCGCCTGGCCGCCGTGCCGGGGCTCGTCGCCTTCAACGACAGGCAGATCAGCCTCTACGAAACCCATGCGGGTGAAACCGGTTTCCGCATCATCAACGGCTTTCCCTGCCTGATCTCGGTCGATGACAGGCATGACGTGCCGTTGACGCTGATCACGGAATACCCCGATGAAACGATATATGGCGACGCGTTCATCGCCGGACATACCGCGCAGATGGAAACGGTTCTTGCCGCATATGATGCGTTTCAGATGATCGAATCCGTGGCCTGAACAAGGATCATCAGCGCCTGTCGACGCGCTTCAGGAAACTCAGCACCGCCCCATTGAACAGCTCCGGCCTCTGTAGCGGGGCAAAATGGCTGACGCCGGGCAGGCTGATCAGTTCGGCACCGGGAATGCTGCGGGCGAGATAGGCAGCGTGTTCGGGTTTGATGAACTCGTCATGCTCGCTCTGCACGATGGCAACAGGCACGCGGATTCTGCCGAGATCGGCGGTGTTATAATTGGGTTCGGTCTGCATCATCAGGCTGACCGCGCCGACAAAAGCGTCGAAGTCATCCGGCGTTGCCGAAAGCGCGGCGTAATCCTTCTTATGGCGGGCAAAACACCGGTCGATCACTGGCGTCGGAACGAATTCCCGGGTGCCGCTCGGATCCATGTTGCAGCCGAAGAAGAAAACACCCGTGACGCGATCCGGCTTTTGGCTGGCAAGCACCAGCGCAATGCAGGCACCGTCGCTCCAGCCGACAAGTGCCGCTTTTGCAAGCTGCAATCTATCCATCACAGCGAGAACATCCGACGCCATCAGGTGATAGGTATAGGGTCGCTCGTCCCGCGTGCTGCGACCATGGCCGCGGCTGTCGATGAGAATGACCCGGTGGCCGGAATGGACCAGGGCAGGAACCTGATACCCCCAGTTGCCGCTGTGACCGAGGCCGCCATGCAGGAGGATCACCGGAGCGCCGGAGCCGTAGGACGCATACCAGATCCGCGCGCCATCATGCTCGACATAGCCTTCACCGCTTGCCGCGGGCAAAGGCGCCGCGCCATCCGCCTCGAACATCGTCAGATCGTCGTCCTTGAATGTCATGGCGCCCCCAGTCGGAACAAGGCTTCAATGGGCAAGGCTCGACACGCCAAGCAGCTGATGAACCGTTTCATCGTCCCTGGACAACTGCTCCGACGAGCCGTCCCAGACGATGCGACCGCGTTCGAGAATAATGACACGCTCGGCAAATTCCAAGGCGCTCTGGATGCGCTGCTCCACCAGGAGGATCGTCATTTCACCGCTGGAAGCGAGGCGTGAAAACGCCGCCATCAGTTCCTCGCAGATAACCGGCGCCAGTCCCTCCAGCGGTTCGTCCAGAAGCAACAGGGAAGGGCGGCCAAGGATGGTGCGGGCCGTGGACAGCATCTGTTGTTCGCCGCCTGACAGTTTTGAACCGGAATTGGTGCGCCGTTCGTACAGGCGCGGAAACATGTCATAGGCTTCCTGCAATGCGCTGCGCGGCCTGCCTTTCAGGCCGACGAAAAGATTCTCCTCCACCGTCAGCGATGGAAAAATCGCCCGCGACTGCGGAACGAAACCGAGCCCGCTCCAGGCGCGCGCGGCGCTGTCCATCGCGGTCAGGTCGCTGTTGCCGAGTTTGATGGTCCCGTCATAGCGCTTCGTCTGTCCGGCAAGTGTTGCGAATAGTGTCGTCTTGCCGACGCCGTTGCGGCCGAGCACGGCCACGCGTGACCCGGCTGCCGCGGTGAAAGAAATATTCTCGATCACCCGCGTCGGGCCATAGCCCGCGCACAGGTTTTCCACTTCAAGCTGCGCTGCTGGCATGGGCATAGCTCCCCAGATAGGCTTCGCGCACCCGCGCATCTTCGGTCACGTCGCGTGGCGAACCATCGAAGATGACCGCCCCGGCAGCCAGCACCACGACGCGCTTGGCAAAGCGGAAAACAAGATCCATGTCATGCTCGATCATCAGCACCGCGAGATCACCCGGCAATTGCGCAAGCGCATTTTCGATCAGGAACGTATCGCTGTGCGGCACGCCCGCCGCCGGTTCATCCAGCAGCAGCACCTTCGGGCGCAGCGCCATCGCCAGGGCAATTTCCAGGAGGCGCTGCTGGCCATAGGCGATCGCGCCCACCGGCACGGATGCAAGCGCACCAAGATTGAGCGTTTCAAGGATGCCGCGCATTTCGCGCATCACCTGCGGCATGGCATGAAAATTCCCGGCCATGCGCCCGGATTTGCCCTCGCGTTGCAGGATGGCCAGCGCCACATGCTCCTCGGGCGTCATTTCCGAGAACAACCGGGTGACCTGAAAGGAACGCACGAGCCCGGCACGCACGCGCCGCATCGGACTGAAGCGGGAGATATCCTCGCCATCCATCAGCACCCGTCCGGAACTCGCCTGCAGGTGCCCGGTCACCAGATTGACGAAGGTGGTTTTCCCCGCGCCATTCGGGCCGATCAGCGCCAGCCGGTCTCCCCGTGCCATGGACAGCGAAACATCCCGGGTGACATCCAGCCCGCCAAAGGATTTTTTCAGCCGTTCGACTGCAAAGACCGTACTCATGGCTTGCTCCTTGCAAAACGTCTGGCGAGATCTGCCGCCGTGCCATAGAGCCCCTTCGGCGCGAAGAGCACCACTGCAATCAGCAAGGCGCCGACAATGGTCAGCCAGTGAAACGGATTGGCGGCGGAGACCACATGTTCGAACCACATGAACACGACCGTGCCGGCAAGCGCGCCAAAGAGCGAGCCCGCACCGCCCAGCACCAGCATGACCAGCGCCTCGGCTGAGTTGGTGAAGCTCAGGCTGTCAAGCCCGACGACCTGCGTTGACACCGCATTGAGCGCACCGCCAATGCCGGCAACGGCGCCCGATATCACATACATCCTGATCAGGCTCGCCTTGACCGAAGCGCCCATGGCGCTGACGCGGACAGGGTCCTGGCGGATACCGCGGCACAGCATGCCGAAGGGCGAGCGCACGAGGATACGCAGGAGAACAAAGACAGCGATGAGCAGGACGATACCGAAGACGTAGGCCGTCCGCCCCCAGAGATCGAAGGCAAAGAGCCCAAGCAGCGGATCGGGTGCGATGCCGGAAAGGCCGTCGCTGCCGCCGGTATAGGTGGACGCCTTGTTGGCCGCTTCATGGAAGAGGTGAATGACCGCAATGGACAGGACCAGTTGCGCAAGGCCATGGCCGCGCAGGATGACGACACCGGAGACAAGACCGGCAACGGCTCCGGCGATCGCGCCAATACCGATCATGCTCAACGGTTCGGTGATGCCAAAGGTGACGGCCGCAATGCCTGCCGCATAGGCCCCCGCACCGAACAGCGCAGCATGGCCGAGGGTTGCAACACCGCAATAGCCGGTGACGAGGTCAAGCGACAGCACCAGCAGCATGATGGCGATGATGCGGGTCAAAAGTGCCAGATTGTCCGGAAACAGGACGTAGCCGCCGATAGCAGCCAGGAGGATGACGGCAACGCCGATAAGATCACGCTGCCACGGCCTGCCCGTGCGGACAGCCGGAGCGGCGGACGGGGAGATGTCGGTGGCACTCATGTCATTTCGCCCTTCCGAGAAGGCCGCGCGGGAACACCCAGACGATCGCAATCACCGCGAGATAGAAGAAGAATTCGCCATATTCGGGCACGAGATAGCGTCCTGTCGTGTCGATGGCGCCAAGCAGAAGGCAGGCAATGAGGGCGCCCGGAATGGAACCGGCACCGCCGACCGAAACGACGACGAGGAAGGTCACCATATAGCGCAGCGCATAATAGGGCTCGACGGGCAAAAGTTCCGCACCGATCACGCCGCCGAAGGCAGCAAGCCCCACAGCGAGCGCAAAGCTTGCGGCATAAACGATCCGCGTGCGCACGCCGAGCGAAGCGGCCATGGCGGTGTTGTCGACGGAGGCGCGCAGCTTGACCCCGAACGAGGTGCGCTCGATGAGGAACCACAGGCCGAGCGCCACGGCGACGCCGCAAGCAATGGCAAACAGCTTGTGGGCGGCGATGGTGCGGAAACCGAGATTGACCGGACCCTGCAGGTCGGCGGGAAGGGGAATGGTTTTCAATGTCGGGCCAAAGACATAATTGGCGAGGCCGATGACGCAGAAGGTGATGCCGATGGTCATCAGCACCTGCGTCAGTTCCGGCGCGCCATAGATGCGGCGATAGAGGAAGCGCTCCAGCGGAATAGCGATGACGATCGTGCCGATGACGGCGAGAATGATGGCAAAACCGTAGCCAAGGCCCAGATCGCGCGCCGCATAGGACGCGATATAGCCGCCGATCATGGCGAAGGCGCCATGGGCAAGGTTGACGACGCGCATCAGCCCCATGGTCACGGACAGGCCGATGGAGATGATGAAAAGCACCATCCCGTAGGCGAGCGCATCGACGCCTATGCTGAAGAAAACCTGCATCAGATCATCCCGGTCACGGAAAGAAGGCTATCACCCCCCTCTGGGCTTCCGCCCATCTCCCCCACAAGGGGGGAGATCACATCGACATCTGCACGTGTACTGACTTTGCGATGTCTCAGAACTGACTGAAACAGTGATGCAGGCTGATCTCCCCCCTTGTGGGGGAGCTGTCCGGCAGGACAAAGGGGGGTACCTGAATCAGATAAATTTCGCATCGGCTATCGCCTACTTGGCCGCAGCCAGACCGGGGTCGGGCTGTTTCTCGAACGTCTTGATTTCCTTGTTGTAATAGGCGCCGTCGCTGCCCTTGGCGACTTCGCGCAGATAGATGTTCTGCGTGATGTGCCGGGTTTCCGGATCGATGGACACCGGACCGCGCGGGCTTTCCCAGGCAAGGCCCTTCACCGCATCGACTGCCTTCTTGGCATCCTGCTTGCCGCCGGTGGCTTCGATCATCTTGTAGATCACATGCATGCCGTCATAGGCGCCGACTGAAGGGAATGAAAGTTCTGCCGGATTGCCGATGGCCTTGCGCGCCGCCTCGACAAAGGCCCTGTTCTCGGGCGAGTCATGCGCAATGGCATAATGGAACGTGGTGAGGATACCGAGCGCCGCATCGCCAAGCGCCGGCAGATCGGATTCCTGCGTCAGATCGCCGGGCGCAAGAAACTGCACACCCGCTTCCTTCAGGCCATTTTCATTATAGGCTTTGACAAAACCCAGCGTCGTCGGGCCCGACGGCAGAAACGCAAAGACCGCCTGCGCCCCGGAATTGCGCACGCGCTGCATGACCGGGCTGAAATCATTGGTCGACAGCGGCATGCGGATGGATTCGACGACCTTGCCGCCTTCCTTCTCGAAGGTGGTCTTGAACGCGTTTTCCGCATCCACGCCCGGCCCGTAATCGCTGACCACGGTGATGGCTTTCTCGATACCGCGCTCGCGGGCAATTTTGGCCATCGGCGCGGACGTCTGCCAGGTGGTGAACGATGTGCGCACCACATAGGGGCTCTTGGTGACAATGGCCGAGGTCGCCGCATTCATGACCACCAGCGGCACATTGGCCTGCTGCAGCAGCGGCGTGACAGCCATGGCATCGGGGGTGAAATAGAAGCCCGCGAGATACTGCACGCCTTCCTTCACCACCAGTTCCTGTGCCAGCGCCTTTGATTGCGCGGGGTCAGCCTGCGGCACGTCGCGGTACAGCACTTCGATGGTATCATTGCCGATCTTGTTGCCATGGGTGGCGATATAGGCGTCAATGCCGGCCTTGAAGTTCTTGCCCTGAATGGCGAACGGGCCCGAGAACGGGCCGACCACGCCAATCTTGATCACATCCGCATAGGCCACGCCGCCAAGCAGGACGGCTGCCGCTGCAGCCAGAATAAGCTTTTTCATCATTCCTCCCTTTGATCCCCTGCCGGCCAGATCATTCTCCTCATCTGGACCGTTTGGAATGTTTCGTTCAATGTCTCATACCGGTTGGTAATGTAAAATGAAAACTATGCGCTATTGCATAATCCCTGAGTTATGATTGTTCCGGCGACTTGCCGTTTCCGAGCCCCGTTATGGAAGACAACAGGCTGCCCGTCGCCTGCAGCGATGTCGCTGATGCCATGACCATGGACGGCAGGATCATCCACTCCAGGGTCCACGCCGCGCCGGACCGCTCCTGCTCGTGCACCAGCGCCTGGTGCATGCCGGAAAGCTGCGTGGCGTTGTAGCGGGCGAGTGTGACAAGCAGTTCAGCCTGAACCGGATTCTGCTTGTGCGGCATCGCCGATGAACTTCCCCCGCCACGAAGGCTGATCTCGCCGCCGGATTGTGCAAGCAAGGCAATATCCTGCCCGATTTTTCCCAGACTGCCCGTCACGAGCGAAAGGAAACCGGCGAAATCTGCGATACGGTCGCGCTGGCTGTGCCACTGCGGCGCGTCATGCAGGCCAAGCGCCGCGGCAAGGCGCTGTCGAACGGCATTCGCCTTATCGCCAAGCTTTTCCAGCGTGCCCGCTGCGCCGCCCAGTTGAATGACCGGAAAAGCCCGGGTGAGAAAGGTGAGCCTTTGCCTGTCGCGAAACAAGGGTGCCCGCCACGCGTCGATGCGGTCATGCACGGTGATGGGGATAGCCGCCTGCATGCGCGTATGCCCCATCAGGCTGTTTGCGCCAAAGGCAGCCTCGAGCCCATCCAACCCCGCAATCACATCGTCCAGCCCCTCGGCAAGACAGGCAATGGCAGGCTTCAGCCGGATCATCAGGCTCGTATCGATGACATCCTGACTGGTTGCGCCGAAATGCAGGGCGTTCCGATGTTCCTCAGGAATGACAGCACGCAGCTGCCGCATCAGTTCCGGCACAACGACACCGTCGCGGGCGGTAGCGGCCTTCAAGGCCATCATATCAGGCACGAAAGACCGGCAGGCTGTTGCAATTGCCCGCGCGGCATCGGCGGAGATGACCGCTTCATCCGCCTGTGCCTGCGCCAGTGCCGCCTCGAAATCGAGCATGGCGGCAATATCGGCGCTGGCGGAAAACCAGTCCGCCGCCGCTTGCGCGCCGAGAAGGCCGGAAAGAAACGGATGATCGAAGGGCGAGATACTCATCGGTCAGATATCGAAGAAGACAGTTTCCTTCTCCCCCTGCAGATGGATATCGAAATGGAAGGTCGAACCATCCTTACGGGCGAGAAGCGTCGGCACGCGGTTGCGGTGCTCGATGCGCTGCAGCACCGGGTCTTCGGCGTTCGCGGCCTCTTCATCAGCGAAATACAGGCGGGTCTGCAGACCGATATTGATGCCGCGCGCCACGATCCACAGCGTCACATGCGGTGCCATCAGCCTGCCGTCCTTATAGGGCACACGGCCGGGCCTGATCGTCTCGAACACATAGTCGCCGGTTTCCATATCCGTCGGGCAGCGGCCCCATCCGGTGAAATTCACATCGGCTGTACCGCGCATTTCCGAGGGGCTGTTGTACAGTCCCGCAGCATCCGCCTGCCAGATTTCCACCAGCGCATCGCGCAGCGGCGTGCCGGTGCCATCAAAAATCCGGCCGCGCAACGTGATGCGTTCACCCAGCGTCTTGTCATTGACCATGGCAATGCCGAGATCGGTTGCATAGACACCCGTTATGCCGGAGAAATTCGGCGTGCAGCCGATATGCACATAGGGTCCCGCCGTCTGGGACGGTGTTTCCTTCAGAAAGCCCAAGGACTGAACCATCAATTGCCCTCCAGGCGGTTCTCGAACAGCGTGGAACGGCGCCCGCGCAGCACGATATCAAACTTGTAGGCGCGCGCATCCATGGGGATGGTGTTCTGGCGGTCGAGCGCGGCGATCAATTGCTCGATGGCCGCCTTGTCGGGGATCGATTTGACGATGGGGCATTGCCAGATCATCGGATCGCCCTCGAAATACATCTGCGTGATCAGCCGCTGGGCAAATCCGTGCCCGAAAACGGAAAAATGGATATGGGCCGGACGCCAGTCATTGACGCCGTTCGGCCAGGGATAGGCGCCGGGCTTGACCGTGCGGAACCGGTAATAGCCATCCTCGTCCGTGATGGTGCGGCCGCAGCCGCCAAAGTTCGGATCGAGCGCCGCGAGATAACCCTCGCGCTTGTGGCGGTAGCGTCCACCGGCATTGGCCTGCCAGAATTCGAGCAGCGCACCCGCCACACCGACACCGCGCTCGTCCACCACGCGGCCATGCACGATGATGCGCTGGCCGATGGCGCTTTCACCCGGCCGGGCAAAATTGTGGATCAGGTCCGCATCCAGTTCGCCGAGCAGCGCATGACCGAACACCGGCCCGGTGATTTCCGACAGTGTATTGTCGAGCGACAACAGCGCCCGTTGCGGCGAGCGGACGACGCTTGTCTTGTAATCCGGCGTATAGGCAGGCGGATGCCATTGCCTGTCGCGCTGGAAGAATGCTCCGGTTTCCGGTTTTCTATTGGACACAGTTGCCTCCCGTCACGCGGCCTGTCCGGCCTCGAGTTCCTTATAGACCTGCTTTGCCAGCTTGATGGCATGGTTTGCCGCCGGAACACCCGCATAAATTGCAACATGCAGCAGGGCTTCGCAGATATCGTCCTGTGTCGCACCCGTATTGGCCGTCGCGCGGATATGCATGGTCAATTCGTCATCCTGGCCGAGCGCAGCCAAAAGCGCGATGGTGACAATCGAGCGTTCGCGCTTGCTCCAGCCGGGCCGCGACCAGACATGCCCCCAGGCCGCCTCGGTGATCAGTTCCTGGAAGGGCTGATCGAAATCGGTCTTGGTGGTTTCCACCCGGTTGACATGCTCTTCGCCCAGCACGACGCGGCGCGTGGCCATGCCCTGCAGATAACGACGCGATGGGGCAGCCGTATCCGTCATGATTTCCCTCCAAGCTTGAATTCATCGACAAAGGCCCTGATCACGGCGACCAGCGTTTCCGGCTGTTCGACACAGGGAATATGGCCGGCATCCCGGATCACTTCATAGCGCGCACGCGGGATGAGCTTTGCCAGTTCGAGCACCAGATCCGGCGGCGTCGAGCCGTCCTGATCGCCGACGACGCAGATGGCAGGCACCGCGATGCGCTTTGCCGCTTCGGTGAAATCCGCATCGCGCAGCGCCGCGCAGGTACCGCCATAGCCATCGGCAGGCTGGCGGATGAGCATGTTGCGGTAGCCGGTCAGATCATTGGCCCGCTCCCGGTGGAAGGCAGGGGTGAACCAGCGCTGCAGGATCGTGTCGGCAATGGATGCGATGCCATTCCGGTTCACCGCGTCGATGCGCGCATTCCAGAATTCGGCTGTGCCGATCCTGTGCGCGGTATCGCACAGGACCAGAGCCTGCACGAGTTCCGGCCGCGTGGCATAAAGGCCCTGCGCCACGAGCCCGCCGACGGACAGACCGCAAATGACGGCATCCTTGACCGAGAGGTAGTCGAGCAAACCCGCGAGATCACCGACATGGTCATCGATGCTGTAAGGAGGCGTGCCCAGATCGGAAAGGCCATGTCCGCGCATGTCATAGGTAACGATCGCAAACTCTCCGACCAGACGCACGATCACGTCACGCCAGATGCGAAAATCCGTACCGAGGGAGTTGGCGAAAACCAGCACGGGCTTGCCTGCGGGCGCGCTGATCAACTGGTAATGCAGCGTGACGCCATTGATGTGAGCAAATTGCACCGAAGTCCTCCCGGTCAGTTATGTCGATAATGGATTATGCATTTGGTTCAGTAAAATGATATCTTGCCGCATTCGCTTAACCCCGGGGTTATGAAATATATGATCGACGGCCGTATCAAGTTCCGCCACCTGCAGACTTTTCTCGAAGTTGCCCGCCAGAAAAGCGTGATGAAGGCGGCGGCGATCCTTCATATCAGCCAACCGGCTGTAACCAAAACCATTCGAGAAATGGAAGAGGTGCTCGGGGTTGCCATGTTCGAGCGCGACGGGCGCGGCATCCGCATCACCCGGTTCGGCGAGGTTTTCCTGCGCTATGCCGGAGCGGCGATCACCGCACTGCGGCAGGGCATCGATTCCGTCAGCAACGAGCAGTCGGGCGAGGGGATTCCCGTCCGGGTGGGCGCCTTGCCGACGGTTTCCACCCGCATCATGCCGCAGGCCATCAGCCTGTTCCTGCAGGAGAAGACACAGAGCCGGCTGAAAATCGTCACCGGCGAAAATGCCGTGCTGCTCGAACAATTGCGGCTCGGCGATCTTGACCTCGTGGTCGGACGGCTGGCGGCGCCGGAAAAAATGACCGGCTTTTCCTTCGAACATCTCTATTCCGAACAGGTGGTGTTTGCCGTCAGTGCCCGGCATCCGCTGCTCAATGCCAGCGAGGACATTTTCAATCGCCTTGCCGAATTCCCCGTGCTGATGCCGACGCGGGCATCCATCATCCGGCCCTTCGTCGACCGGTTTCTCATCGCTAATGGCGTGGCCAAGCTGCCGCATCAGATCGAGACGGTTTCCGATGCTTTTGGCCGGGCTTTCGTCCGCTCCCATCAGGCGGTGTGGATCATTTCGGCAGGGGTGGTTGCCGGGGACGTCGCCGACGGGGCGCTGGCGCTGCTGCCCATCGACACGACCGAGACCAAGGGACCGGTTGGCTTGACAACCCGCGCGGACGTTACCCCGTCATTGCCGCTGATGATCCTGATGCAGACCATCCGCGAGGCGGCAGGAGAGATGAAACCGGATCAGAAAAACTCGTCGAGCAGCCGGTAATAAGCCAGCTTTGCCGGATCGGCCTGCGTCAGGCCGTAGCAATCCAGAAAAAGCTCCACCCTTTCGTCGCCGAAATTATCCGCAATGCTGCGGCACGCCAGCGCAATATCCTGGTAGCGATCGGCAAGACCAAGCCGACCGCAGTCGATATAGCCGGTGAAGATGCCATTCCCAGCCATGAAATTCGGCAGGCAGGCATCGCCGTGGGTCACGACGACATCCGCTGTCTCGGGCCTTTCCGCCACAAGCCGGCCGAAAAGTTCGGATGCCGTCTTTCCCAGCATATCGTCGTCGAAATCCGTCTCGTCCACCAGCCCGGCCTGCATGCGGGCCCGCGCCGCTTCAATGTGCCCGTCAAGCCGGTGATCGAATGGACAGGTCGCGGGATCAAGCGCATGCAACTGGCGCAGCGCCCCGGCAAAAATCCGGATACGCGTTGCGATGGACAATGAATCGGCCGAGGCAAGATCTTCACCGGGAACCCCGCTCAGCAACAGCCAGAAGCGGCCGGCATGGGCGCCCTCGAAGAGAACATTGGGGCAGGGCATATCGCGGGAGGACAGCCAGCAAAGCCGCGCCGCCTCATCGGGCAGCTCACCGTAAGGGCTAACGGCTTCGACCTTGATGAAGAGCCGGGGCAAGCCTTCGCCTTGCAGCATGAAAACCTGCGCATCGGAACAGCCGAGCGCATCGCGGCTCCAGCTGTAGCCCGCGACAAGAGCCTGCAGTTGTGGCGGCACAAGCATAGCGTCCGGCGGATTTGTTGTCGCGGTCATGGGAATTTCCGGTTTCAGGCATGTTCTTCAGGCACGCATATGCGGGCGGTGGAACAGAAGCAATAACCTAAAACGGCAGTCCCACATAGTTCTCGGCAAGCGCGGTCGATGCCGCCCGGGAGTGGGTGAGATAATCGAGTTCTGCCTCCTGTATTTTCTGGCCGAATGCGCCGGTATCGGGAAAGCGATGCATCAGCATCGTCATCGACCAGGAAAACCGCACCGCCTTCCACACGCGCAAAAGTGCACGGCGCGAATAGTCGTCGAGGGCCGCCGTGCTCTTATCGGCATAATAGTCGCGCAGGCCTTCGAAGAGATAATGCACGTCACTGGCTGCCAGATTGAGACCCTTTGCCCCCGTCGGCGGCACGATATGGGCGGCATCGCCAGCCAGGAACAAACGGCCGAAGCGCATGGGTTCGGCCACGAACGAGCGAAGCGGCGCGATGGACTTTTCAAATGACGGGCCTGTTGTGACAGCAGCCGCATCCTCTTCCGGCAGCCGGCGCCGCAACTCGTCCCAGAACCGGTCGTCGGACCAGTCCTCCACCCTGTCGTCCAGCGGGCACTGCACGTAATAGCGGCTGCGCGTCAGGGAGCGCATCGAGCACAGCGCAAAGCCGCGTGGATGGTTGGCATAGATCAGCTCATGTGCCGCCGGGGGCACCTCTGCCAGAACACCGAGCCAGCCGAAGGGGTAGGTGCGTTCGAATGTCCGGATCGCCTCCGCCGGCACGGACCGGCGGCTGACCCCATGGAATCCGTCGCACCCGGCAATGAAGTCGCAATCGATGCGGTTGGGTCTACCGTCCCTTTCGAAGGTGACGAACGGCTTTTCCCCGTCGAAATCATGGATGGCAACGTTCTGCACCCCGTAAAATGCCGATGCACCGCCCGCCTGACGCTGCTGCATCAGATCCCGCGTCATCTCGGTCTGGCCGTACACCGTCACCCGCTTGCCGCCCGTCAGATCGAACAGATCGATGCGATGATTGCGCCCGTCGAACGCCAGCGAAAAGCCGTCATGCGGCAGGCCTTCCGCATGCAGACGGGCGCTGGCGCCCGCCTCGTCGAGCAGCCGCACCGTGCCTTCTTCCAGCACTCCGGCGCGCACGCGCCCCAGAATATGGTCCTTGCCCGACCGGTCGAGGATGATGTTGTCGATACCGGCCCGGGTCAGAAGCTGGCCGAGCAGAAGCCCGGCAGGTCCAGACCCGATGATAGCCACGTGCGTGCGCATGATGCCTCCCAGCATGAAATAATTGCGCAAGGCTAGCGGCAGGACGCATCTGAACAATGGACTTCTCAGGCAAAAAACAGGACAATCTGAACATTGGGGACGGGAGGAACCGATGAGCGGCGCAGTACCAACCTATGATCTCTATGGCGAAAACCATCCGAAACGGCCGGATTTCTGGCTGCATTGGGAGACAATCGCCTCCAGAAGCCAATTGCACAATTGGGAGATCAAAACCCATCGCCACGCGGCATTCTTTCAGATTTTGTACTTTCGCGGCGGAACCGGCGATGCGGTTTTCGGCGCGCACAGCCATCCCATACAGCCACCGGTCATGATCACCGTGCCGCCGCAATGCGAGCATGGCTTCCGGTTTTCCCGGGATATGGATGGCATGGTCATCACCATGCTGGCCGCGCGCTTCGGGTCTTCCGGCCGCACCATCTGCGACGCCGGCATGCCGCCGCGATTGATTTCGCTCGTACCCGATCACGCCGATGCAGCGTTTCTGACGCACAGTCTCGAGCGCCTGTGCGCCGAACTGGTATCGGGCGGCGCCTTTCACGACGACCTGGTGGAATCCTATCTCAAATCCATCGTTCTTCTGGCAGCGCGCATGACCGCCCCGGAACTGCCGCCCGGCGGTGAAAGCTCCAGTACGGAGGAGCGCCTGAAACTGCTGAACATCATGGTCAACCGGCATTTCCGCGAACATCGCCCGGCGGAATTCTATGCCGGACACCTCGGCTTGTCGGCAACCCATCTCAACCGCATCGTCAAGGCGGCGACGGGGCAGAGCACCAATGGCTTGCTGGCACGCCGCCTTGCCGATCAGGCGAAGCGCGATCTGGTGTTCACCTCTGCCAGTATCAAGCAGATCGCCTATGATCTCGGCTTTGCTGATCCGGCTTATTTCACCCGGTTTTTCACCAGGGAGACCGGCACGACACCCCGGCAGTACCGCACCGAGCAAAGCGCCAGAATGGCTGTCTGAACCGATGGCCGGTCATACCAGCACCGCGGCTATGGTATCGCGGGTCGATTGCATGGCGGGCAGATAGCGCTCGATCATTTCCGCGATCGTCACGCGCGGAGCCTGCGCCCCGACATTGATGGCGGCAATGGTCATGCCGCGCGTGTTGCGCACGGGAACCGCGATGGAGCACAGCCCGATCTCCAGTTCCTGGTCGATCACCGCGTAGCCCTGCGCCCTGACGGTGCGCACTTCATCCATCAGGTCCGGCAGCGCGGTCTTCGTGCGCGGCGTGTTCGCCGGGCGGTTGCTGCCTGCAAGGATGCGCAGCGCGTCGTCATCGCTCATCGCCGCGAGCAGGACCCGGCCCATGGAGGAACAATAGGCGGGAAGGCGGCTGCCGGGATTGAGATTGATCGACATGACACGCTTGTGCGAGGCACGCGCGATGTAGACGATCTCATTGCCGTCGAGCACCGAAGCCGAGGCGCTTTCGCCGGTTTTTTCCGACAGCTGGTCGAGAAAGGGCTGCATCAGCCGGGGCAGGGGTGTCGATGACAGGTAGGAATGGCCAAGACGCAGGATGCGCGGCGTCAGCGTGAAGAATTTTCCGTCATAATCCGCATAGCCAAGCTGTGTGAGCGTCAGCAGGCAGCGGCGGGCCGTGGCGCGCTCCAGCCCGGTCATCCGCGCAATATCCGTGATCGACAGGCGCGTATTGACCGCGTCGAAGGCCTCGATGACGGCAAGCCCCTTGGCAAAACCGCTGATGAAATCCGTTTCACGCATCCACACCTGCCTTATCCGCTGCATTTCCGCACAATTTGTGCGATATACGAACAAATGTCAAATAACGCACAAAATCATTGACGGGCGGAACGCGACGGGACTACGCCATGGGGACAAATGGAGGTTTGCACCGGATGCCGGCGATCGCCGTGCCTCGGGAACAGCGACAGGGAGAGAGACGTGGCAAAAATCTGCACGCTTGCCGAAGCCATCGGGGACAATGTCAGGGATGGCGATACGCTCGCCATGGAAGGGTTCACCCACCTCATTCCCTATGCCGCTGGGCATGAGATCATCCGGCAGGGCCGCAAGGAACTCTTCCTTGTGCGCATGACGCCCGACCTCATCTACGACCAGCTGATCGGCGTCGGCGCAGCGCGCGGCATGAAGTTCTCCTGGGGCGGCAATCCCGGCGTGGGCTCGCTGCATCGCTTCCGCGACGCGGTGGAAAACCAGTGGCCGCGACCGCTTGAGATCGAGGAGCATTCGCACGCGGCCATGGCCAATGCCTATGAGGCGGGTGCGGCCAATCTGCCGTTCGCCGTGCTGCGCGGCTATATCGGCGCGGACCTTGCCAAGGTCAATCCGAACATCCGGTCGGTCACCTGCCCCTTCACCGGTGAGGTGCTCGCCGCCGTTCCCTCCATCCGTCCTGACGTGTCGATCATCCATGCCCAGCGCGCCGACCGGCAGGGCAATGTGCTGATCGAGGGCATTTCCGGCGTGCAGAAGGAGGCGGTGCTGGCCGCCAGCCGTTCCATCGTGACGGTGGAGGAAATCGTCGACGAGTTGAACCCGCCATCGCCCAATGCTGTGGTCCTGCCCCGATGGGCCATCAATGCCGTCGTGCATGTGCCGGGCGGCGCTTTCCCCTCCTATGCGCATGGTTACTATCCGCGCTCCAATGCCTTCTACATCGCCTGGGACAAGATCGCCCGCGACCGCGACAGCTTTACCGCGTGGATCAGCGAGAACGTCCTTGCCGGCAAGCCGGAAGATTTTGCCCGCCACGCCGTCCGGCGTGCGGCGAATGCAGCGTGAGGAGCAAGACCATGACCCAGGATTTCACCCCCACGGAAATGATGACCATCGCGGCGGCCCGCGCGCTGAGCAATGACGATGTCTGCTTTGTCGGGATCGGCGCACCCTCCGCCGCCTGCAACGTGGCGCGGCTGACCCATGCGCCTGACATCACGCTGATCTACGAAAGCGGCACCATCGGCACCAGGCCGGATGTGCTCCCGCTTTCCATCGGCGACGGCGAACTCTGCGACACCGCCCTGTTCACCGTGTCGGTGCCGGAAATGTTCCGCTACTGGCTGCAGGGCGGGCGCATCACCACCGGATTTCTCGGCGGCGCGCAGATCGACCGCTTTGCCAATCTCAACACGACGGTGGTCGGCCCCTATGATGCACCGAAAGTGCGGCTGCCCGGCGGCGGCGGCGCACCCGAGATATCAAGCAATTGCGGCCAGATTTTCATCACCATGGCGCTGACCAATCGCGGCTTTGTCGACCGTCTCGATTTCATCACCTCGATGGGGCATGGCGAGGGCGGCGATCATCGCGCACGCCTCGGCATGAAAACCAAAGGGCCGACCCGCGTCATCACGGACCTGTGCATTTTCGAGCCTGATCCGGTCACCAAAGAGCTGACCGTGGTGTCGATCCACAGGGGTGTGACACGCGGACAGATCGAAGAGAATTGCGGCTGGCCCGTCCGGTTTGCTAAGGAGATCGTGGAAACGCCAGTCCCCACTGCAACCGAACTTTCCGTGCTGCGCGATATCAATGCGCGTACGAAACGCGCTCACGAGGCCGCCTGATGTCTGAAGCCTATATCTGCGACTATATCCGCACACCCATCGGCCGCTTCGGCGGCGCGTTAGCCTCCGTCCGCACCGACGATCTGGGCGCCATTCCGCTGAAAGCCCTGATGCAGCGCAATCCCTCCGTCGACTGGGAAGCCATCGGTGAAGTCATCTATGGTTGCGCCAATCAGGCGGGCGAGGACAACCGCAATGTGGCACGCATGTCCCTGCTTCTGGCAGGCCTGCCGGTGACGGTGCCGGGCACGACGATGAACCGCCTGTGCGGTTCGGGGATGGATGCGGTGATTGCGGCGGCCCGCGCCATCAAGGCCGGGGAAATCGAGATTGCCATTGCCGGCGGCGTCGAATCCATGTCGCGCGCGCCCTTCGTTCTGCCGAAAGCCGAAGGGGCGTTTTCGCGCCACGCGGAAATTCACGACACCACCATCGGCTGGCGCTTCGTCAACCCGCTGATGCAGCAGCAATACGGCATCGATTCCATGCCGGAGACCGGCGAGAATGTCGCCGAGGAGTTTCATGTCTCGCGCGCCGATCAGGATGCTTTCGCCGTGCGCTCCCAGCAAAGGGCAGGGGCGGCCATGGACAATGGCCGGCTCGCCAGGGAAATCACGCCCGTCATCATTCCCCAGCGCAAGGGCGACCCGGTGATCGTCGACCGCGACGAGCATCCGCGCCCGCAGACAACGCTCGAGCAGCTGGCCAAACTGCCGACGCCGTTCAGGAAGGGCGGATCGGTGACAGCGGGCAATGCTTCGGGTGTCAATGACGGTGCAGCGGCGCTGATCATCGCATCGGAAGCGGCAGCACGGAAATACGGCCTGACACCCATCGCCCGCATCATCGGCGGTGCGACCGCCGGTGTTCCACCGCGCATCATGGGCATCGGCCCTGTCGCCGCCACTGAGAAACTCTGCGCGCGGATTGGCCTGGCGCCGCAGGATTTCGGCGTGATCGAGCTCAACGAAGCCTTCGCCTCGCAGGGCCTTGCCACCCTGCGCGCACTCGGGCTTGCGGACGATGCCGACGACGTCAATGCCAATGGCGGGGCGATTGCCCTCGGCCATCCCCTGGGCATGTCCGGCGCACGCATCACCGGAACCGCGGCACTGGAACTCAGCGTCAGGCACGCCCGCTATGCGCTGGCCACCATGTGCATCGGTGTCGGCCAGGGCATCGCGGTTGCCCTGGAACGGGTCTGATCAGGCGAAGTGCCGGGCCCGCGGATCGGGGATCGGCACCGCCGGCCCTGGATCACACGGCGATGCGTGCCTCCGACTGTTCAAGCGCCTTCCTGATGGCGAGCTGCCGCTCCCAGGCCAGGGCGTCGCCGACGATCAGGTCGAGGTCGGCGCGTTTCGGCTCAAAACCGAATACGGTGCGGACACGTTCGTTCCCTGCCACCAGCACTGCCGGATCGCCCGCACGCCTCGGCGCGGTCCGGACCTCGAAATTGACGCCCGACACGCGCTTGACCGCGTCGATAATGTCAAGAACGGAATAGCCGTAGCCGTAGCCGCAATTGGCGGCGGTGCTGGCTCCTCCAGCCTCCAGATAGTTCAGGGCGCACAGATGTGCCTGCGCCAGATCGCTGACATGAATATAGTCGCGGATGCAGGTGCCGTCGGCAGTCGGATAGTCCGTGCCATACACCTCGATATGCGAGCGCTCGCCTGTCGCCGCCTGGCTGGCGATCTTGATGAGGTGCGTGGCGCGCGGGAATGACTGCCCCGAGCGCAATTGCGGGTCGGCACCCGCCACGTTGAAATAGCGCAGCGCCACATAGTTGAATTCCGGATGGGCCACGGCCGCATCGCGCAGCATCCACTCGGTCATCAGCTTTGACGTGCCGTAGGGCGAGATCGGCTGATGCGGCAAATCTTCGCTGATCGGCGTTCGCTCCGGTTCCCCATAAATTGCGGCGGTCGACGAGAAAATGAAATGCCTGATGCCTTCGGCAATGGCCGCTTCCATCAGGGAACGCGATTGCACGGTATTGTTGCGGTAATAAGAAAGCGGATCGCGCACGGAATCGGGAACGACGATCGAACCGGCGAAGTGCAGGATCGCCGTCACATTGTGCCGGCGGATCAGATCGCGCACCAGCGCCTGATCGCCGATATCACCCTGCACGAACGGCACATCATCCGGCACCAGCCAGGCGAAACCGCAACTCAGATCGTCAAGGACCACGACCGGCCGGCCGGCATCCTTGAGGGCAAGCACCATGTGGCTGCCGATATAGCCGGCGCCACCAGTAACAAGAACAGTCATGGGGAGGAACTCCTGCAACTTTGTTTGAGAGATTGATAGGGTGGAGCGGCGTGTACCATGTCGATCGTCTGTCTTACACTTCCTTTCCTACGGTTTGCTTTCCTCCCGGGAAATTCTGATTGTTTGCTGTCTAAGCGACTCGTCGGGCGGAGTCCGATGCGCGCCTGCCCGTCTCGGTCATCTTGTGATCCACGCCGTTTTCGGTCAGGAAGACATTCATCTCGCCATAGGTCTCGAACCAGGCGCGATTGTACTTGTCGAAGAGCGATTGATCCCAATAATCCTCCAGCCTGAAAGGCTTGCCGCCAAAGACATCATAACTCGGGATCTTGTAGGTTTCGGCGAATTCGGCCGTGCGGCTGTCATAGGTGAAATAGATCGACGGCACGCCGTTGGCCAGCGCCATGAGATTGCCGTGCAGGCGGTAGCCGAGAACCAGCTGATGCGCGCGAACAAGCGTTTCATAGTCCGCAACCACATCGGAATAATACATGCGCTCGCGGTAGAGCTTTTCCATCGCATCGTCGAAATACCAGTCCGCAACCCAGCGGTTCGCCTTCAGCGCGGCGATGGCGTCTTCCTTCTGCTCGTCGGTACCGAAGACCATCTTCTTTTCTTCCACTTCGCCCTGCGCCATCAGGGTGATGTCGAAGCGGTTCGCCATCGCCTTGATAAGGTCGCGGTGCAGGGTCAGATAGCGCTGAATATCCTGCGCATAGGTTGGCGAGACTTCGCGCCGGACCGTCACACCCACCTTTTCCACCGTGTCGAGCTCAGGCAATTTGATGCGCAGATGCTGGTTGTTGCGCCGGAACGCCGTGGGGCAGCCGATGACGCGGACATTCTTGATGCCGATGTCGTTGAGAACCTGGGCGGAATAGGCGCCGCGCACACCGACGGAAGTGGTCGAATCGGCAATGAGGCGCCAAACCGCCTTGGACTCCTCCGACAGTTCCAGCTGCCCCTTGACCGGCGCCTGCGCGCCGACGCCGAAGGCAATGACGGGCAGCCCCAGGCGCTTGAGAACCGGGATGGTGTCGCGCCAGTTCATCTCCCTGTTGATGTAGTTGGACCCGCGCAGGATGACATAGTCATACTCCTCGCGCAGCTGGTCGATCTTCTCCATCGGCGGCCCGGCAATGGGAAGTTCCGCGACCTTCTCGTAGTTCATGAGCTTCAGGGATGATTCAAAGACGAAGGCATCACCGATATTGTGGTAGTGGTCGATGCTGCGCTGAATGTCGCTGTGCTGGTACCAGCGGACATTGTCGTGATCGTAAACTTCTCCGGCGGGGATCATTACGAGGACGCGTGCCATGAGGTATTCCTTCTTTTGGCGATGAAAGCTGGATAGCCTCAGCTTGCTTGGGAAAGAACAACGTCAGTTCTTGCAGCGATCGTGAGTGGCTGCTGCCGGCTAGATTTAAGCAATTCACCATAGAGAGCAAGGTGTTCCTGAGCACAGTCGATATAGTTCACGGGTTTCCGGATGGTCTGATGCAAACGGTCCCAGATCGAGGCGTCGCTGAGTACTTCGGTGAAACGGTCAGCCAGGTCTTCGGCACTGCGCACACGGAAGTGCAGACCATCCAGCCCGTCCCGGACTTTTTCGGCCATACCGCCAATATTGGAGCAGATCACCGGGCGGCGATGGTGCAGGGCCTCCTGGATCACAATCGGCGAGTTCTCCCACCAGATCGACGGCATCACCACCCAATCGACGGGCTGCATGAGACGCGGCATTTCCGCATTCTGGTAGGCGCCGTAAAAGCGCACGCGCGACCCGGCTTCCTCGATCAGTTTTCGCATGCGATCCTGAAAGTCGCGCGGCTGCTTCTCCAGATTGCCGCCAAAGATCATCAGGCGCGAATCCTCGCCCCAGGTTTCCTCGGGCACACGCGACACCGCATCGATCAGGACGTCGATGCCCTTGAACGGCGTTATCTGCCCGAAATAGGCGAAGCGGTTGCGCCGCGGCCTTGGGCCCGCCAGCTCGCGCGGCGGTGTCACGCTGTCGATGGCGATACCATTCTCGATCACCCTCAGCTTGGCGGGATCAAGTCCCCACTCCTTGTATCTTCCAGCCAGGAATTCGCTGGGTGAAACAAAGGCATCGGCAAGCTCGAGCATGCCGCGGATGAAGCGTTCCCGCTTGAGAAAGCGGGCAGGAGGAACATCGGGAAAGCAGGCGTGGCAATCGATGGGCGAAGCCTCGTTGCACAGCTTTGCCGAGCTTGCCTTCACCATCTGCCCGTCATTGTTGCAGATCGACAGATATTCGTGAAAGGTCAGCAGAATGACCGCATCGGGCAGCGCCTCGCGGATGGCATAGAGCGTTTCCAGCCCGAGGCCGAGCACATGGTGGAAATGCACGACCTGCGGATTGAGATCGCGGACAAAGCGCAGGAGATCGCGGCGGATTTCATCGGTGTTCTTGTTTGACAGATAGAAGTGGTCGTATTCATCGGCATGGAACAGGATTTCATCGCTGCTGCGCCGCATGCTCATCAGCGCGGTGGTGCCATGCCGCGGAATGGGATGTCCGGCCCGCGCCAGATAGACGGACTGGACACCGGGCAGGCTGTTGAGCCCCTTGTGCAGATTGTAGGAGGCAATTTCGCCGCCTCCCAGGGAAATGCTGGGATGGGCATGGGAAATCACCAGAACCCGAAGCCGTTCGGTCATGCTGTTTCCTCCGCAGACACACTGCGCTTGTTGGAAAGATTGTTGGCCCAGCGCGCGTCGAAAACCTGCCGGTCGATGCGTTCGATCAGGGCAATGGTCGAGGCCTTGTCGGACACGGATATGTCGTCGGACCCGAGCATCTGCGCCGATGGCAGCCAATAGGATTTCAGACCGGCCTGCTTGAGCTTGAGGCCAAGGTCGAGACCCTTTTCATGCGTGCCAAGATATCCGCGGGTAAAACCATTGACGGAGAACAAGGCGTTTCGCGGCAGGACACAGCACTCGAATGTCGCCGTTGCCACTTCCGTTGTTCCCATCCCCGCCACGGCATCGATGGGATAGCCGGCATAACGGCTGATCAGGGCGCGGTCGGATTGCGCACCCGCCACCCATGTTCCGGCCCAGCGAATGGAATCATCCTCATAGGCGAGGGTCGGCGACAGCACGCATTCCTTGCGGGCATCATAGGCCGCAAGCAGTTTCCGGAACCATCCGGTGCTGCGCGGCAGGAGTGAGGCGGCAAGAAAGACCACGCTTTCGGTGGAAACCGCCCGCGCGCCGACTTCCAGCGCATCATACAGATCCTCGGATCCGCTGGCGGAGACAAGGCGGACGCGCAGCCCGTAGAAATCCGCCAGCCTGCGCAGTTGCACGCCGATGCGGTCGATAATGTCCGTGGCAGCTGCAACGACTATCGGCGCCTCGCGCGTCTCCGGATCAAGCGCCAGCAGGGCGAGAAGCGGACCGATCTCCTCGACGCGCTCATCGACACCGATGATCAGTGCGGGTCCGGCAGCTTTTTCAAACGCGCCGAGATCGACGACGCCGAAAACCTCGGGCGCAGGCCGGCTGACGCCGCGCAGCAGCGGGACAAGCTGCTGGTCGACGATGTGGCGCAGCGCCCAGGCATTCGGATCGATGGCGCGAATCTGGCGAACGACCGCGTCGCGCGATGTGATCCGGGTTGGCGTCAAGGGCATGAAGGCTCGCCGGGAATCGCTGAGTTCCAGCTCGATGTAGAAGGGAGCCGTGCTGTCGCCCGTAAGCTCCGGGGCAAAGGCGACGAAACCGTGCGCATGGCGGTTGGGGTCCAGTCCGGCATTGAACGGCGGCTGGTTGTCGAACTCCCGCGTCACATCCGCCCGGTCCACCCGGGTCCAGTTGCCATCCAGCTGGATTTCACCGCGGTGGCGGCGCAACTTCACGCCCTGGACGTGATTGTCGGGGTCGAGCAGCCAGCCGGAGACAAGCAGGCCGCTGCCTTCGACGCGAAACACATTGTCGATGCCCATGCGCACCGGAAAGGGCAGGCTGGATATCGTTTCCGTGCCGTCGAAGCGGTTGGCGGCCGAGCGCAGGCGGAGCAGAATCTCCGTCGAACTGCGCATGTTCGGCAGAATGGCGCGGACGTGGTTGGGGGTTTCCCGCGACCCGGCAAGCAGGCGGCGATCATAAACCTCGATAAACCGCCAGCCGCGCCGACCGCGAAACAACAGGCGCTCGATATCATTGGGCGAGATGGGTTCGCTCGCCAGCAGCAGCCCGGCAAAACCGGATGCCTGCTCGCTCACATCGGGGCGCGCGAAAACGCCGATGGCGCATTCGGCGAGGGATGGCGTACGGCCGCTGATCAACAGCCGCGTGACGGAGGGGGTCAGGTCCTGTGCCCAGCCCTGCACGAAAATCTCGCCCTCGTCGCTGCCGCCGATCAGCTCGATAACGCCATCGGAGCGGGCGCCGGCCTGCAGCAGAATGGTGATGGCCGATAGTTTCTTGCGGCTGATGGGGCCGGAAATCAGCGCTTCAACAAGCCCGTCGATCGCACCGGGCAAATTCGGTCCGGCAAGATCGGCGATCATGGCCGCAAGATCGCCGATGGCAGCGGCACGGGCGGCAAACGAATAGCGGGATACCTTTGCCTTGTGCTGGAACATGATGGTCTTCAGCTGCGCGCGGCGCAGCACGTTTGTCGGCACGATTGCGACAAATCCGTGCGTGCCGGCCGGCGACGGGGCTTTCAGCGGCCAGTTGATGAAGGTCGCTTTGACACTCATGGCGGGATCGCCGTTGAGAAAGACCGTGAGCTGTTCGGGCGTATTGCCGCCGATGCCCATGATGAGCACCAGCGTATCCTCGACCGGGCAACCGACGACCATTTCGCCTTCCATGACAATGGAATTGCGCTCCGGCGCTTTGCCGCCCGCCGGGACAGGCAGAAGTTTTTTGTCGTCGCGAGTCATCTATGCCACCCTCAACGGAGAACCCCGACGGTCATGAGCGCGCCCGCGGCAAACCCCACCAAAACAAACAACAGCAGAAACAGCGGTCTGGCATCGCCGCCGGCGCGCTTGTGCAAAAGCTCCAGGCGCTTCTCCAGCCCTGCCACGACACCGTCCATCCGCATCAGATGCACGTCGAGTTCCGTCATGCGCTGATTGAGGTCACCGCGCAGCCCTTCGATCGCGCTGCTGACCTCGCCAAGATCGCCCGGCGTTGCCCCGCCTGTGCCGTCGATGGTAGCGGCGGGCCGCTGCAGCGAACGCTGGCTGACCTGCAGCTGCCGCTGGGCTGCCATCAGCATGTCGAGCTTGTCGAGAATGCGGGTCATCGGTGCGGCGATCAGCGCTTCGGCCGCCTGCTCATCCGGCTTCGGCACGCGCAGGGGCTGCTCGACGCCTGCGCCGCTGATGGCGATAACGACCAGTTCACCGGCGCGCGCCGATGCAAACTGCGGCAGCATCACGTCAAAGGCATGAATACCATCGCCGACGCCGTTGCGCTTCAGGTCAGGACGTTCCTTGTCGGCCACCGCCTCGGCAATCGGCTTGCCATCCAGCAGGACGCGAATGATCAACCGTGCGCCCGGCGCCTGCGGATCGAAAGCCCAGCCATACAGCCGGCCAGCATCGACGGCATCCACGCGGCCCTTCAGGGGCTCGCCGCGCACCGGCTCGGTCTTAGCGGGTCTTGCGTTATCCTGTTCGGGGATGGCGGTCGGCTTCACGGAGGCCTGCGTCGGTACTTTGGTCACTATGGACATGGGAGAGTCCTTTCTGATTGATCAGGCAGCCTCGACACGTTCGGGCCGCAGCGTCTCGATCAGATCAAGATACCGTCCGGCTGTCGTGTCGATGGTATCGGGGTGGCGTGCCCCAAGGGAAAGATGCGCACGCAGATCGGCATCTTCGGCGATACGCCGCATGGCAGCTGCCAGTGCCAGCGGATCGTTCGGGGGGACGGTCAGGCCATTGACGCCGTTCTCGATCATTTCGGCCATACCGCCAATATTGCTGGTGACGACGGGGCAATCCTGGCCTTGCGCCTCCTGAATCACCAGCGGCGCATTCTCCCACCAGATTGACGGCATGATCGCGCAATCGACTGCCGCAATGAGATTGCCGATATCCTCACGCCGATAGGCACCGCGCCTCTGCACGAAGGGCGCGGTTTCGGCAAAGAGCCTGTCGATATCGGCGACAAAGGTTTCACTCTGGAATGGCGCCGCACCGTGGACACGCAGCTCGAAATCAAAGCCTTCCGCGATGAGCTGCTTGGCCGCCTCCAGAAGGACAGTCGTGCCCTTCCATGGATTGAGATTGCCGAAATAGCCGAAGACAGGCTTGCTGCGGGCCGGCATGTCAGGCTTTGCCGCCAGCGCCCGCGCGGGTTGCCCGTTGGGGATCACATGGATCAGTTCTGCGGCAATTCCCCAGTCCACATAACGCTGCTTGAGAAATTCACTCGGGGAGACGAAGGCATCGACCACGCTCAGAAGCGATTTGAGATGACGCTCGCGCAGGACGAACTTGTCGAGTGCGATGTCCTTGAAACAGCTGTGGCAGCGGTCCGGGCTGGCGCCGTAGCAGAGTTCCTTGCCGCCTGTACGCACCATCAGGCCATCGTGATGGCAGATGGGGTAATAATCGTGCAGCGTCAGGACGATGCGGCATTCCGGCAATGTCTGGCGCACGATATGCGGGAATTCCGCGCCCAGCAGCAGCAGGTGATGCAGGTGGACGACATCCGGCCTGAAATCCCGCAGCAGTTCGACAATGTCGGGGACAATGCCGTAGAGGTCGACCTGACTCATGAAGAACCGGTCGAAATGGCCGGACCACAGCAGGATTTCATCGCCTTTGTCGCCGATGCTCTGAAAGCTCGTACCGGGTCTGGCTTCCCGGTGAATGTGATTGGTCGCACCGAGAAACAGCGCTTCACATCCCGCCCGCTGATAGGCACGGAAAAGATCGTGCGCGAAGATTTCCGTGCCGCCGGGATGCAGGGACGGATGATTGTGGGCCGCAACGAGAACACGGGCCATTATCTGTCGCCTCCGGGACCGGCAATGAAGACATCCTGATAGTGGTCGGCGGGAACACCGCGCCAGTGCCCGAGCGACGTGCTGAAAACCTGCAGCCCGGCCCGCGTCAGGGCGCGATCCAGAAACCCGTCGTCGAAGCCGACGGCGGCAAGGGGCGGCAGTTCGGGTACGAACCAGCACGGCCCCTCGTCATAACGCTGGAAACCCAGGCGCCTGTCGCGCTTGCCCAGCGGATTGTCGGCAGCCGTCTTGTCGATGACGAACGCCGTCATGAACAAACGCCCGCCCGGCGCAAGCACCCGCGCCACTTCCCTCAGGTAGACGCTGACTTCCTCATCGGGAAGATGGGTGACGACCGAGGTCATGATGACGAAATCGAACTGCTTGTCCTCGAAGGGCAAACGGAGCATGAGGCCGTCGATCGCTCCCTTCGGATTGTACAGGGAGTGGGCGATATCCATGTAGCGGAATTCGAAATTCGGATAGACCGGGGTGATCTTCTGCTGGCACCAGTTGATGCCGCCGGACACCGGATCGATGCCGCAATAGCTGCCCTTGGCCGGATCGATATATTGCGTGAGCGGCACCGCCATGCGGCCGATGCCGCTGCCGATATCAAGCACGCGGCTGTCCGGCCGCAGTCCGCCCTTGCGGATGAAATGGCCGAGAAACTCCGAACCAACCGCCTGAAAATTGCCGTCGCCGACAAACACGCTGTCCGGATCGGGGCAGGGCAGGAACCGGTTGCGCATGACGGATTCCATCAGCCAGTCGACATACTCATCGTTCACGGGGCTTATCTGCTCGGCCTGGGTTTTCTTGAGTGCAACAACGTCGGTCAAGCAGCGCTCCTTTCAGACTTTGCCGCGATGAAGGGTGCAACCGTGTCTTCCACCGCTTCGTCCCGGTACGTCGTCATCAATTCTGTAATGTCATCGTTCCAGCGCTGGGTGTGCAGCCATGAATTGTACTGGCTTGCCAACCCCCGCATGTAATCGGCACTACGGCGGATGGACCGCCGCTCGAAATGATAGAGGGACACATCAGGCGCGTAGGCGATGTGGAAGCCGATCTGGCGAATTTTCAGGCACAGATCGCTGTCCTCGTAGTCCCCGATGATATAGTCCTCGGTGAAACCGCCGACGAGATCGTAAATGTCCTTGCGTGTCACCAGGCAGGCCCCGGTCACGCCCGGCACGGTGCGGGAAACCCGCGCCGGCGCATAGGCGCCCGGCATGCCCTTGTAGAAATGATGGTTGAGCCAGATGCCTTTCTGGTCGCGGGCGAAGTAAAGCCCGGCGTGCTGCAGCGAACCATCCTCGAACAACAGGCGCGGTCCGATGGCGCCCAGTTTCTTCTGGTCGAGCAGCGGCTGCGTCAGGGCCTGGAGCCAGCCATTGGCACAGGGCACCACATCGGAATTCAGCATGACCAGCATCGTCCCGTTGGCGAAACCCGCTCCGGCGTTGCAGGCACGGGCATAGCCGCTGTTGCGGTTCATCGTCACCAGCCGGAAGGGCAGGCCGTGCAGGATGTGCAGCCCGCCCAGCATGTGCTCCGTATCGTCCTGGATTTCGGGGGAGTCGAGCACGAAGATCAGCTCCGCATTGGCAACGAGCCACGGATCGGTGGCCATTGCCGAAAACTGGAAGCGCAGGAAATCCAGGTTGCGATAGAGCGGAATGACAATCGACACGGCAGGCGCATCCGGCAGGACGCCGTATTCCTTGGTGTCAGCCACCTTCACCGTCTTGCCAAGCTTGTGTTCGACCTCCTGCAGGGCAGGGGCGAGAATATTCTCGAAGACCTGATCGCGCGCGTGCTGCGGCGGTACTGCCCGCAGAATGCGGTTACGCTGGGCCGATGCTTCGAATGGCTGCAGCGGCGGCACCAGCGCGGCCGTCGCGCCGGAAGCCAGCCGCATCTGGAAACGCGGCTGCAGCAGCGGCCCAAGGTTCTTGCTCTGGGGAAGCCAGGCGACAAAACCCGTCACATCCGCGCCGAACCCGTCTTCCCGCTCCCCCGTCTTGCCGGGAAACTTGTAGAAATTGGGCTGCAGCGGCAGGGCGCCGTTGCTGCCGGAAAGATACTCGATGCCCGCCAGCATGGCCGCGGGATCGTGGCTCCAGCCGCCCACCAGCAGCCCGCCCTGAAGCGCGAGGGCAAGATCGATTTCGGCGGCGGGATGCGTTGCGGACTTTGCGATCTGGCGCACCGTCAAAGGCGCGCGCGTCTGCATGTCGATGGCCGTGGCAAGCCCGGGCCCGGTCGCCTGCGCCATTTCCCGGATGAGAAACTCGCGCAGGTCCATGTCCCCGTGACGCTTCGCCCACCACTTTTCAAAATCCGCGGGCTGGCCGTCTCCCTCGGAGAGCTTGCGCACGGCAACGCCGTTGCGGCCGGAAAAGACCAGATGCAAGGACTGCGGCAGCGGACGGACGGATTCAACCAGGAGGTGACACGGCTGCCCGCCGCGTTTCGACTGGGTTCCCATGACAAGCCGCGTCGGCAGGATCGTCACCGCGCTTGGACTGATTGCATAGATCGTGGTGATTTCGCCCAGGACCGGATCAATCGCCGTTTCCAGCAGATATTGACCGTCGACGGGCTGGCCGCACAGGCGCGCCGGGCGCGGCTCGGGTGCCAGCGCCAACATGATTTCACGCGCCACGCTGGCAAAGATCTGGTTTTGCGAAAGCCGGAACGTGCTGCGCCATGTGCTCAAAATATTGTTGAGCAGCTTGATATGGCCGGCAGCGGACAGATTGGCGACAGCGCTGTTGACGTCAAAGGATACCAGTTCATCGGCGGGATACAGAATGGCCTGTTCCGTTGGCCCGAGCGATCCGGCAGACAGGGTCAGACTGACGGGTTCGTCCTTGGTGCGCATGACCCAAAGGATGCGCTGGCCGCCGGTTTCGAGCGGAATGTTGAGGCTGACGAGGGGAACCAGCTGTTCGGGTGCTTCAAGCGTGCATTTTGTCGAGGCCCGCACCGCGCCGGGAATATCCCAGATCACGACAGCGACATCGCCGCACAGGCGCGAGATGGAAATATTCTCCGTATCGCCTGCAATATCCGTCGAATGGTCGAGGTTCAACACGTTGCCCTTTCATCCACAGCGGAAAGAAAAACGTGCCCGGCCGGAAAGCTGGGCACGCCAATTTTTGCAAAAATCAATGTACGACGAAATACTGGTCGGGATGTGCCTGCACATCGTCATAGCTGGTGTTTACGAGGGTGACGCTGTCGCCATGGCCGAGATCGACCACGACATTATTGCCAACCTGCGTAACACGATCGGCCAGATCCTCGGGAGAATGGATGTGGAGACCGTTGATATCCTTGGAAATCTGAAGGATGTCTTCACCTGGGGTAAAGTCCAGGATGACGTCGTTGCCGCCGCCGCCGCTGAAGTGGAAGATATCGTTGCCGGCACCGCCTGAGAGGATGTCGTTGCCAGCACCGCCGTCGAGATAGTCATTACCGGCACCGCCCTGAAGAACGTCGTTGCCAGCGCCGCCGAACAGAATGTCATTGCCATTTCCGCCCTGCAGGATGTCATTGCCAGCGTCGCCGAACAGAATATCGTTGCCGTCGCCGCCGCTCAGGATGTCATTGCCTGTGCCGCCGTGAAGGATGTCATCGCCTTCACCGCCATACAGGGTGTCATTGCCTTGATCGCCGAAAAGAATGTCATTGCCCGTGCCGCCGAACAGGGTGTCGTTACCGTGTCCACCGAAAAGGATGTCATTGCCCTCATCGCCGAAGATTATATCGTTTCCGTTTCCGCCAAAGACGAGATCATCACCACCATGGGCGTGAATGAAATCGTCAAAACGCGAGCCAAACAAAACGTCGTCGTAGGCGCCGCCTTCTAAAGTGGCCATCTGCTTCTCCTTCTGTCTGCTTTGAGTTTCGACCAGCTGGAAATGTTCCAGCCATCGATGCTTTGACGATTGTGCGCTGCACCAAATCGAAATGCAACCTAGACTAAGAGTATAAATGCGGCATTCGCGAGTAACAAATTATTACGAATGCGTATTACTCAACATTTTGAAAAAGAACTATAATTTATATTTACCTATACAATACTTCATCAATTGACGTTGTTTGATTGTATTTTATTTCAAAATTTGAAATATTGCCAAAACCCCTTTGTTTAAGGGATTTTATTCTAATCAATCCTCTCTGAATGCTCGATTCAAGCTGTCGGAAATTGGCGAAATGATATAGTCGATCGCCTTGCGCGCCTTATGCACGATGATGACCTCGGCGGGCATTCCGGGATAAAGTTTGACCGATGGATTGGCCGCCAGCGACTTTGGCATGATTTCCGCGCGGGCGACGAAATAGGCCGTGTCCGTCTTTTCATCGATCACCTGATCGGCGGCGATATAGCTGATCTTGCCATCCAGCGGCGTCAGTGAGCGCTGATTGTAGGCGGTCAGGCGAATCTGCGCCTGCGATCCCATCGAAACGCTGTCCACGTCACGCGGACTGATTTTCATTTCAACCACCAGAGGTTCGTTTTCAGGCACGATGTCCATCAGCGCCTCGCCGGCCGCCACGACGCCGCCTGGCGTGCGCAGGCGAATATTGGCAACCACGCCCGCCTGCGGCGATCTGATTTCCACCCGGCGCATGACGTCCTTGGCTGCAACGATCCGCTCTTCCGTATCCGCAAGATCGGTCTGGTTGGTGGTGATCTCGCCGGCGATTTCGGATTGCAGGTCGCTTTCAATGCCGATCAAGCCAAACTCTGCACCGGCCTTCGCCTGCTCCGCCTTTGCCTTGTCCCCGGCATACTGGCCGCGATTGCCCGCCAGTTCGCTCAGCTTGGTATCGATCTCGGTCAGCTTGGACTTCTGGGCAAAGCCCTTGGCGACCAGCCCGGCAATGGCAGTGCGCTGTTCGGTGATCAGCTCGGTCTGCCTGTCCGTCGCGGCGACCTGCGCCGCGGATGATTTTGCCTGTTCGGTATATTGCTCGATGGTTTTCTTCTGCACGTCCGTGCGGCTCATTTTCTGGGCCGAGCGTTTCTGGAAGAAAATGCGTTCCGCCTTGACGGCGTTCTCGGCAGCCACATTGTCAGGCCCGCCGAAGTGCTCGGGAAAGGTGATCTCCGCTGCACCCGCCTGTTCCGCACGCAACCGTGCAAGTTTGGCGATCAGCCCGATCCGGCGGGACTGCAGCGACTGCAGTTCCGCCCGGGCTTTCGTATCGTCCAGCCGGATCAGCGGTTGCCCGACCTTGACCTCGTCGCCTTCCTGCACGAGCAGGCGGTCGAGGATGCCCCCCTCCAGATGGCTGATTGTCTTGCGCTTTGAATCGACGATGACCGTTCCCAGGGCAACGGCGGCGCTGCCAAGCTCGGCCGAATAGGCCCAGCCGAAGAACCCGCCGAACGCGATGACGATCGTCATGATTCCCGCAATGATGAGCCGGCGCAGGGGCGACTTTGCATCCTCATTCTCAAGATCGATGACCCATTCCGGCCGCACGATTCCAAATTTGGTCAATGCCTGCTTCCCGCCCGACTCGGCGCGCGGCGCCAGCAATTGGGTGAAACGTTTGGGAACAATCGATTTGCCGGTCATGATCCTGTCGCTCCCATTTTGGGACCCGTGGGTGTGATGGAGGCCACGACGTCGGTGCGCGGGCCAAACTGGGTGATTCGACCGTTTTCCAGCACAAGCAGCTTGTCCGCCACCTGCATGATGGTCGGGCGATGCGCGATCATGACGACGATGGCGCCGTCATCGCGCGCCTGTTCGATGGCGCGCATCAGTGCCCTTTCGCCGACGGCGTCGAGATTGGCATTCGGCTCGTCCAGCACGATCAGGCGGGGGCGGTTATAGAGGCAGCGTGCAAGGCCGATCCGCTGGCGCTGGCCACCGGACAGCGTCAGGCGCCCGTCGCCGACCGGCGTGTCGTAGCCCAGTGGCAGGCGGCCGACCATCTCATGCACATCGGCAAGCCGTGCCGCCTCCAGAACACGGTGCGGGTCGCTTTCACCCATCCGGGCGATGTTGTCCTTGATGGTACCGTCGAGCAGCGCCACCGACTGGGGCAGGTAGCCGGCGATTTCACCAAACGAGCTGCGCTCCCACAGATACACATTGTTGCCGTCGAGAAAGACACCGCCCGACGTTGGCTTGACGATACCGATCATCAGCCGGGCCAGCGTCGATTTACCCGCTGCGGACGGACCGACAATGCCAAGCACCTCTCCCGGCGAAAGGGAAAACGAAATGCCCTTGATGATCGGCATTTCGACGCCCGGCGCCGCATAGACAAGCTTGTCGATGATCAGATCGCCATGGGGCCGCGGCGTCGGCATTGTCTGGCGGACGGCGAGGTTTTGCGCGAGCAGGGCCTGGATCCGCTGCCAGTTTCCGATGGCGTTCACCCATTGGCGCCACGTCTCCACCACATGGTCGAACGGCGCGAGAAGACGACCGACAATGATCGTCGTGGCAATCATCGCACCGGCCGTGATTTCCTGCTGCATGGCGAGCAGCGTACCGGCGCCGAGGGCGCCAATCTGGATCATGAACCGCAAGGTACGGGCGATGGTCCCCATGGCCCGGCTGCGCGCGCCGCCCGCATCCATCAAATCCAGGGCGCTCATCTGCGCCGTACGCCAGCGCCGGGCCAATGCGGGCAGCATGCCCATGGCCTCGATCACTTCCGCATGGCGCAACGTGCTGCCGATTTTCGAGACGGCTTCGATGTTCGCCTGATTCGCATCCTTCACCAGGCTTCGCGTCAAAATGTCCGTGATGACACCGCAGGCGACGAGCACGATGACCGAGACGACGCCGATAATGCCGAAAACCGGGTGGAGAAGAAAAAGCACGGTCAGGAAGATGGGGGACCAGGCCGCGTCAAGCGGCGCACTGACCGCTGACGAGGTGAGGAATGTCCGCAGCTCCGTCAGATCGCGCAGCGCCTGCGTGGCTTTGGGCAGCCCCTGATCGACCGACGCCTGAACGGCAGCGGTCAGAATCGGCAGATTGAGCCGGCGCACAAGCGCGCTGCCCATGGCCTGGAACGACATGGCCCGGATGAATTCGAGAATACCGAAAACGATCAGGGCGCCCGCCGCCAGGATGCTCAGCATGACCAGCGTGTCGGTGCTCCGGCTGTTCAAAACCCTGTCATGCACCTGCAGCATATACAGCGGTACGGTGAGCTGCAGAAGGTTGATGCAGGCACTCAGCAGAACGGCATAAAGGAGGCCCGACAAGAACACCCGACGTGCGCGCAGAATGAGGGTCCGAGGTGCCGGAACCGTATGCGTCGTCGCATTTTTTCCAACATTGCTCTTGCCATTTGCATTGTTTTGACGAGTATCACTCATGTGTAATCTGCCTTGGAAATGACACAGCTGCCCGGTAGCCCGATTGAACTTGGTCTATAGCATTAGACTAGTAAAGTAATACCGTGCAGAATGTGACAGAAAAAAGTTCATATGGTGGGGAAAAAAGCAAAGGAGACCTTGGAATATACTTGTAACTTACTTCAAATTTTGAAGTAAAATTGATGATGGAGACAAAGATGATACAAAAACTTCTACACGAAGGAGTGGAAGTCGAAACATCTATTGACGGTTATGATGCCGCCGATTTTCCTGAAATTACAGCGGAAAAACAGGGACATAGACATCCAGTTCACACCGTTGTGGTGACACACTTCGAGCTGGCCAGAATGATTGAGAGAGTAAATCGTCGGTTCGCCAGTCTGCTGAGGACTGAACTGACGAAGTTGGGGATCGAAGACGTTGGCCCAGCCCAGGCGATGGTTCTCCTGGCGATTGGCGACGTCGAACTTTCTGTTGGGGAGCTCTTGGACCGGGGTCACTATATCGGCTCCAATATCTCCTACTATCTGAAGCAGCTCGCCGATGGGGGATACATCGACAGGGTTGCCTCCCAGCGCGACAAGCGGTCCGCAAGGATCCGCTTGACCGACAAGGGCGAACAGCTTTGCGCCAATCTGCGCAATGCAGGCGGAGCTTACAACCGCGTACTCGCCCGGGATGATGACGATCTTCGCAATCTGGAAATCGCATTCCAGACATTGCACAGGCTCGAACTGGTTTGGGGCAATGCCGCGCGTTACGGCATCTGAGCCCCTGTCAATTCGTGTTCTGATGTCTGGAAAGGACTGACATGCATGTGGCTTTCGTTCACAGGCGCGGCCTGGGTCAATTTGCTGCCCTGGCCGAACATCTTGCGGCAAGCGGGCATGATGTCAGCCTTATCTGTGAAACAGTGGACCGGCGCCTCCCATCGGTCCGCGTGATCAGACACAGAATGGAACCTGGCCCTCGGGCGGACAGCCAGATGGCCAGGTATCTCGGCATTCCCGATCACCACGTGCGGATCGGGCACCGCGTTGCCGAAACACTCGATTCCATGACTCGCCAGGGCGAACGCCCCGACATTGTCATCGGTCATATCGGGTGGGGCAGCATGATGTTCGTCAAGGATGTCCTGCCGCAGGTTCCGGCCCTCGGCTATTGCGAATTCTTCTATCGGGCCGAAGGCGCCGATGTCGGATTTGCGCCGGATGACAATCCGGATGCCGAAACCCGCAAAAGATTAAGGCTGCGCAACATTGCGCAGCTGATTTCCCTTGAGGCAATGAATGGTGGCATCAGCCCGACGTTCTGGCAGAAGAGCCTGTATCCGGCCGCCGCGCAGAAACGCATTGCCGTCTGCCACGAAGGCGTCGATACACGGATTTTCCGTCCCGATGCGCACGCAGCGCTGAAACTGCCCGATGGCCGCATTCTCAGGGCAGGCGATCCGCCTGTCATCACCTTTGTTGCCCGCGACCTCGAGCCCTATCGCGGCTTCCCGCAGGCGCTGGAAGCGGCGGCAAAGGTCATCCGGAAAAATGCCGACGCCCTGTTCGTCTTTGTCGGCGGCGACGGGGTGAGCTATGGCACGCCGCCGCCCGGAGGCGGCTCGTGGAAAGACGCACTGCTTTCCAAGTATGATTTGCCGCCCGACAGGATTTTGTTTCCGGGCGCGATTTCGCACGATCTCCTGCGCCAGCTCTATCAGATCTCGACGGCGCATATCTACCTGACCTATCCCTTCGTTCTGTCCTGGTCCGTCATCGAGGCCATGGCATGCGGCGCGCTGGTGATCGGTTCGGACACCAGGCCCGTTCAGGAAATCATCCGGTCCGGCCAGAATGGCTTGCTCGTTCCCTTCTATGATACGGACGCGCTCGCCGACACCATTTTGCGCGTGCTTGCCGGGCCGAACGATTTCATGCCGCTGCGTGCGGCAGCACGCCGCACGATCGAGCACCGTTTCCGGCTGACCGATTGTCTTGTGCGGCAAAAATCTCTGATCGACGCGGTCTTGCGAGCTGCCTGAACGGCGCTGTCTTCACCCTCCCATACCGCCCACGCTGTGAACGCACACCCGCAGAACCTGCAGGAAACACTGGGGTTTTGCCACGCAATTGAAAGTATAAATAAAATATTTCGATTTTTGAAACAATTACAACTTATATCTGTATTACATTTTACTATAGACCACGAAGATATTCTGTTGACATTACTCGGTTGATATTTTCTCTTAACGGGAGACGCAGTTCGCATCTGCACAATCGACCAACTACACTGCCAAAGATACGGGATGTCTATTTTGAACACATCACTGCCCGCAGCCGTTCATCGACAACCTCGCCGAAGCCGCTACGCCATCGCTTCCAGCCATGATCAGGCGCTGCTCGAAGCTTCGCCCCTGGCCGATTTCATTGTTTTCGTGGAACCGGACGCGGATCATCTCCGGCTGCTGAATGCCTTTCCGCTGATCGGCGTGGCCGTTTCAGATACCGGCGCGGCGGAGCTGCAGAACGCATTGAAGCGCATCTACCGGTTCAGGACCGTTCCCGAAGTGCCGATTGTCCGGCTGGATGCATCGACGGTTGCTACACAGGCTGCGCTTGTCGCGCAGGTGCTTGAATGCGGGCTGGATCGCCTCACCAGCCACGTGACCAAGGTACACGGCGAGCTTGTCATGCTGCGGCGCGAACGGGAGACGCTCTTCGAGAACTACCGCGCCATCGAAAATGCCTTCCACGCCAGGAACTGGGATTCCGTCACCGAGATTTTCGGCCACACGCCATGCATCGACCCGAAGGATGAAGGCTTTGCCAACCTTCTGCGGGAATCGGAAATCGAACAGCTCTTCCCGGTATCGAGCTATGCGGTCTCCGGCTTTGCCCTGCATTTCCGCGGCCTGCCCACGGGTCGTTCCGGACAGCTAATTGTCACGCTTGACTACGTTGAGAATGGCGAAGGCATCGCGGAATGGCTGGTCCCCTATGCCAGCGTGGCTGCGGACTGGAATTTCTTCTCCCTGCCCAAGGCCTGCGACGGCGGCCATCGCACGCTGCGGCTGCGGGTCTCCGCAACCGGCGGCGTGCCGCCGGAGCTTTCCCTCGGCAACGCCATCACCAACGAACGCTATGCGGCCAGGGCACGCATACCGCATGCCGATCTTGACATGCGCCCATTGGCTTTCCGCGTCTTTACCGGCCTACCCGGGGTGCGCCCGACCTCCCTCAGCAACGTCTTCGTACCGACATCGCTGATCGCCGGGCGGCGCGTCGAAGATTACCGGCTGCCGGTGGAAATGCTGCGCAGCGTCGCCAATGTTTCCGTTAATACCGTCGAGCCCGATTTCCCCACGGTGCGCTTTCTGGAACACGAAGACGCCATTGTCTGCCATCCCCTGAACGAGGGTATAACGGCCGGTGCGATCCGCCGCGTCATATCGCCGGGGACGGTTCGCATCTCGGCACGCGCGATCATCGATCATCCCGAGGGCCAGCCCGGCGCGGTCGGCTTCCTGCTGACAAACCTGTCGGCGGATATCAAGGGCGAGATCGGTGCATTGGGCCGCGCCACGGAAAAGCGGCCGACAGCGCTGTTCAGCGGCTGGACCGACATCACCGCGGCACAGCCCGTCGACATCAATTTCATGCTGGACGCGGCGACCACCCGCGCCATGGATCTTGTCATTCTCAGCAAGGCGACCACCGGTTCGGTCGATTTCTCCTGGCTCAAGGTGTTCAACTTCAGGCTTGTCAAGCATATCGAGGCGCGCCCGGCCCAGGAGATGGCCAATGCCCGATAAATCGCAGGACCTGATCGCCATCGCCATGCCGCTTTACGGTCATGCGGCCCTCGTTCCCGAAGCGCTTGAATCGGCACTGGCATCGATAACGAAATTCCGCGTCGCCATCGTTGTCTCCGTCGACGGCGACCCGCGCCATGAAGTGTTCGATCAGTTGGCGCTCTATGCGGCAGCCCATCCGTCCATACACGTGATCTTCGGCACGAATGCCGGGCCGGGCGGCGCGCGCAATCGGGCGATTGAATATATTCTGGAAGAATTACCCGAAGCAAAGGCAGTATATTTTCTGGATGCTGACAATCGCGTTCAACCCTATACTGTCGATACACTTTACCGCCGTCTTTCCTCCGGCAAGGCAGGGTGGATTTACACGAATATCGATACATTCTCGGTGAACTGGCGCGCCCATTACGGCGACAGCTATTCGCGGCTGATCCACTGCATCACGGACAACATCTGCGACACGGGATCGATGATTTCGATCGACGTCTTCAAAAGCGGCGTGCGCTTCGATGAAGACCGCCAGAATGGTTTCGAGGACTGGGAATTCTGGTTGTCGGCGATTGAGGCCGGCTTTACCGGGCAGCCGTGCCATGACACCGGCTTCGAATACCGTCTGCGTGCGGAAAGCCGCTTCAAGGAAGCCAACCGCGACCGGTCGTCATCGATCAACTTCCTGCGCAAACGGCACAAGGCCCTGTTCCGCCGACCGACCCTGGTCGGTTTCGAACACGAGGAATGTCCCCGCTACGCGCTGATCCGGACAGGCGAGGGGACGCTCAGCACCTTTACCGATCCCACCCGCACACCCGGTGAGATCGGCTTTGACGACGCGATCCGCGCCTATTGGGGCAGCGTCGGCGAACCCGACAATTTCCATTTCCCGCCCTTTGTCGCCGCATGCAGCAACGAAACCTTGAAGCTGTTGAACCGGTCGCGGCTGTTTCCGAACATCCTCTGCCATCTCGAGCGTCTGGCGGAAAAATCCAATATCGTCTTCGTCGAGTTCGGCAATGTGGATTCGGAGCGGCGCATCGAATCCGAGATCATGCCGTCCGGCACGCATCAGGGCCCGGCCGACCTGATCTTCGTTTCGACCAAGCTTATCCAGAACGTCATCGACAACGATGCGCTCGACTGGTTTTCGTCCATCGGCAGCCAGCAGCTGTGGCCTACATCATCGCGCCTGAAAATCCGCTTTCCGTTCCCCAAGGCACGGCAGCGCCGCTCGCTGGCACGGCCGGAACAGGCATTGCTCAACCTTGTAACAGCCATTGCAACCAGCCCGCTCAAGCAGACGGCATCCACACGCTGGACATGGCGCCCGCGCCGCCTGCCGGCCCTGTCGGACATGTATCAGGTCTTGAGGAAGGAACTCGGCGGATCGCCGGTCCTGCCGCTCGCCCACAATACCGCCGGAAAAAAGACGGCGGCGGTGCTGGTTCCCAATGCCTCGTTCGGCGGTGCCGAGAAGGTCGCCTATGCCGCCGGCCGCGAATTGAAACAGGAGGGGTTTGAAACCCACCTGTTCGTGCTCGGTTCAAGCCGCATGGACGTGCTCGACGAGTTCGACCAGGCCTTCGACTACATCCATTTCTGGAAGGACGGCATACCGGCCTGGGGTGACACCAACCGTTTCCTCGGGCAGGATTTCATCACCGAAGATCATCCGCTCGACTGGGAAGCGCTGCGCGGACAGCTCTCCGGCTTCGACCTGATCGTCAACAACCACGTGATGGCCGCCCATCCGCTGATGGGCAAACTCCGCGCGGAAGGCACGCGCACCGCCTGCTATCTCCATGTCGTGGATGAGACGGTCTTCCGCCGCCGCGCCGGGCAGCCCTATGCCGCCATTGCATTCGAGCATGCCTATGACGCGTTTCTCACCTGTTCCGAGCAGCTGAAAACCTACCTGCACAGCTTTGGCGTGCCGTTCGAGAAAATCTTCGCCGTCCCGAACGCCGCCAGCTTTTCCATCGATGCAAAGCTGCGCGCCCAGGTCACCGGTGCCCGCAAGACGCCGCAGCCGGCTGAACCGCTGCACATCCTCTACATGGGTCGGCTGGACCGCCAGAAGGGCATTGACCGCTTGCACGATGCCATCATCAAACTGCGCGAGCGCGGCATCGCCTTCGAAGCCCAGGCCATTGGCGGCGAGATTCTCTCCGACGATCCGAGTTCGTCATGGATGGCGCGCCTCAAGGACGCCGGTGTCCGCGTTTCGCCGCCGGTTTTCAGCGGCAAGGATATCGCGGCCCAACTCGCCTGGGCCGACGTGCTGCTGATGCCGTCGCGCTGGGAAGGCGCGCCCCTGATGATTGCCGAAGCGCAGCAGCTTGGTTGCGTCCCGGTGGCAACTGCCGTCGGTGCGGTCGATGAGCTGATCATCCACGGCCAGGACGGCATCCTGATCAAGAATGGCAATGATGCGCAGATCGTATCGGACATCGCCCGGCTGCTGACCATTCTCGCCCAGGACCGCACGGCGCTGGCCCGCACGGCGGAAGGCGCGCTTGCCACGGCTGCCGAGCGTTCCTGGACCTCATCCTTTGCCAGCTTCATTCACTGGAGCAACACCATCGAACCCGCTCTTCCTCTCGAACGGAGTGCGGATGCGCCGGAAATCATCCCAGAATTCGATGCCACCGCCGTGCTTTCCGGCCGTGCTGTCGCGTGACGATCACCAGAAAGGTTTTGTGACCCCCATGAGCCCCAGAATTCTCCTTACAGGCATCCCAGGCCACCTGACACGCCTTATCCAGCGCGCTGAAGACGCCCGGGTCTTTTACTCGGAGAAACAGCCGCAGCCGGAAAGCAAGGATGCTTACCTGCGCGAACTCAAGAACATCAGCAACACAGGCAATTACCTGATCGGGGAGGGCGCCTTGCGCGCATTGTCCCCGGATGCCACCCATATTCCGTTCTGGCATCTCTACAATGCCGTCAACAATGGCACCGGTCTCGATTCCATCAACAAGCAGTTTGATATCTGCGTGTTCACCTGCGCCAATCTCCTGCGCAAAAGCCTGTCGGCCGATGCGGAAGCGCAGGTCTTGTCCAAGCTCGACATGCCCGTGGTCATGCTGGGCATCGGCATCCAGAACCGCCCCGATCTCGAGGAGTCCTTGCCCGAAGGCACCCAGCGCCTGCTGCAGGTGCTGAAGGAAAAGGAACACTATTTCCTCACCCGCGGCGACGAGACCGCCTCCTATCTCAAGGATCAGGGTTTCTCGTTCGTACGGCCCGTCGGCTGCCCGTCGATGTATTTCATGCCCGCCAATGTGCGCAAGGCCATTCGCCGTCTGCCTGATGTGAAGGTGGGCGAGGGGCGGACCGTGTTCACCGGCTATATGGGTGCCGCGCTGGATACGATCGGCGACATGAACGCGCTGTCGTCCGATGACGGCCGGTCGGCCTATGTCATCCAGGACGAGCCCCTGCATTTCGACATGCAGGTCGAGCCTAACGAGGATGGCCGCGTCTACGATTCAACCTCGGGCGAGATGATCGGTGACCTGACGTTCAAGGGCTCCGGCGAACTGAAGAAGAAGATCAAGGTTCACACATTTTTCGACACCAACCAGTGGCGCGCCTGGACGTCCTCGATGGACTTCTCCTTCGGCCGGCGCTTTCACGGCAACATCATTGCGCTCCAGTCCGGCGTGCCAAGCCTGATCGTGGCCGTCGATGACCGCATGCGCGAAATGCTGAACTTTTCCGGATTGCCGAAAGTCGAGGCCAACGACCTCAATTCTGCAAATGACCGCTCGGCTTTCATCTCCGACCATCTGGCGCAGATGAACATCCCGCAGGTCATCGAAAAATACTCTGACCGTGAACGCAGCTTCCGCTCGGTCCTGACCGAGATCGGCATCGGATAACTCCCATATCCGGTGCTCCGGAAGCTCCAACCCAAGATGGACGAACATGCGAATAATGATCACAGGCATCCCATCATATCTGATGCGGACAGTCGACAGCGTTTCCGGGGCAACGGTCAAGCACCGTCCCTATTTCGAAAACATCCGGACGAAGAAGGATGTCATCGACCAGGTCAAGCGGATTGCCAATACCGGCAATTATCTGATCGGTGAAGGCGCGGCCAACAGCGTGCGCGGCCACGACGTCACCTATATTCCGTTCTGGCATCTGGCCAACAGCATCCATTCGCCCGAGACCTATGCGCGGCTGAACGAGAGCTTTGATCTGTGCCTGTTTGCATCGGCCAACCTGCTCCGGCCCGGCTATGCAGCAGCGACGGAATCCCATGTGTTCGAGCGCCTGAACATGCCGATCGTCGTCATGGGCATCGGCATCCAGAAGAAGGAAAACCTGAAAGCCGAACTGCCGGAAGGCACGCAGCGCTTTCTCAACGTCTTGAAGAAGAAGGAAACATTCTTCCTCACCCGCGGGCACTTCACGGCGGAATTCCTGAAGGCCGAGGGCATGAAATATGTGCGCCCGACCGGTTGCCCCTCCCTCTATTACGATCCGGCCCAGATGAAGCGCTCGCTCAGCCGCCTCGCCGATCCGGGCCTGGCGGAATCGCAGAAGATCGCCTTTGGCGGTTATCTCGGCAGCGTTCCCGACACCATCGTCGATGCCCATGCGCTCCTGCACAAGGACAGCACGGCAAGCTATGTCATCCAGGACGAGGTCATCGTCTACAACATGAACATGGTGGGCGACGAGGGCACCGAAGCCTATGATCCGGCGGCCAGCCGCATCACTGCGCCGACCGAGTACAAGCATGCGGAGAAATGGCAGCGCAAGCGCGACTATCTCGTATTCTTCGACACGCATAAGTGGCGCAGCTGGGTTTCCGGCCAGGATTTCTGCTTTGGCCGCCGGTTCCATGGTTCGATCATCGGCATGCAGTCGGGCATTCCGGCGCTGATGATCGCCGTCGACGACCGGATGCGCGAAATGCTCGACTTTGTCGGCTTCCCCCATATCGAGGCATCGGTCTGGAACCGCGAGCCGCAAAAGAAGGCCTTCCTGCAGGACTTCCTGTCGAAGATCGACGTTCCGGCCGCCATCCACCGCTATTCCGCCTGCGAAGCCAATTTCAACGCCGCGTTGAAAGATATTGGAATCCGGTGATCGGTGCTTGTCCCGGCGGCCACCTTATGAGGAGGCATGAAACCATGGGTTGGAAAGTGCACATGCGTAAGTTGGCCGCCGGCGCCGCCGGTATCGTGGCAGCGATTGTTATCGGCATTCAGCCGGTAACACCGGCACATGCGGCGGGCGATACCCGCTTTGGTGTCAACCGGGTCAATCTGGCCTGGCTTTCGCCCGCCGAACGGGAGAAACTTCTTGATCTCATGGTCAAGAACGGCGTCGTGGCGGTGCGCCTGTCACTGACAAAACCGATCGACCAGAGCATTGACGCGGTCCGCGTTGCTCACGCCAAGGGCCTCGCCATCCTCCTGGAAATATCGCTCAACAATCCGGCCTTCTATCCCGAGGGCACGCAACCCCGTTCCGGCCTTGGCCGGATATGGGACATGTACCGGCTTTCCGATATTTCGCCGGATCAGTTCCGTTCCGTCGTCGGCGATGCCCTGCGCAAGATCGATGCGCTCAAGATTCCGCTTGTTGCCGTGGAGGCCGGAAACGAGATCAACTGGGGTGCCTATAATGGCGATCTCGAAGTGAAGGCAAAGGCCAAAAGCCACACCGCCCGCTCGCTGGCGGATCTCGATAATCTGCCGGCCGTCGAACAGGGCGCAGCCCGGTACGTCCAGCTTGCCGCCGTGGTCCGCAGGGAATTGCAATCAACGCAATACAGCCGCAACGCCAAGGTCATTTCGGCGGGGCTGTCCGATATCCCGGTCGCCGACGCCGACCGGCGCGGCATCGACAGCATCGATCCCGCCAGTTTTACCAATCTCATGCGCAAGCATGGGCTGGACAAGGTCGTGGACGGCTACGGCATCCACATCTACCCCGGCAGCAACGGCACGGCAGCAGCCCGCGCGGCGCATGTCAGCCAGGCGCTGTCCATCTGCCGCTCGGAGCCGGACGGCAAACCGTGCTGGATCACCGAATGGGGCTTTTCCAACACGGCAACCACATGCCCGGCCAATGACGGCTCACGGGAACAGCTGGTCGAGGCGGCACGCAGCCGCTTCGCCGAACTGATGGGAACAGGCCGCGTGGCGGCCGCCTACTACTTCGATTGGGATGCAAAGGGATATGGGGTCTGGCGCTGCGGGGGACTCTCTCCCGCGGGCCGGGCAGCAGTGGTGACACCATGAAACTGAAAACCGTCATCATCGGCGGCTCCAATACCGTCATGCTGCCCGGCTACCTGCCGTCGCTTCTGGCGACCATGGCCCGGCGCGGCATCGACCTCGACATTACAGCCGACCTGGCCGTGGGCGGGACGACCAGCGCCTTCGGCCTCTACCAGCTCAAGACCTATGACAAGCTTGCCGATTGCGATCTGCTGCTGATCGAGTACGCACTCAATGATGCCTTTGTCTATGGCGACGAGCGGCGGCCTTTCCGCCACTGGGCGCGGTTCTACGAAGGGATCATCCGCTATGCCCTCGAGCAGAACCCCAACCTGCGCATCGCCACCCTTGTCTTCGGCGCCCGCAACGGCTCCTTCCTCAGCGCCGTGCCATCCATCGATGCCGGGATCAACTACATCTCGCAGTGGTACGGCACCATCTGCGTCGACGTTTCGCGCCACCTGATGCAGCGGCTGGGCCGCGATGTCGTCGGCCATCCCAGTTTCTATTCCGACCAGGGGCATTATGCGCGGCCGGTCGCGACGACCATCGTCGCCAACCTCATTGCCGATGAACTGGAACCGGCATTGCAGCGCCCGCACAAGGCGGCTGCCCTGCAGCCGCCCATCGACCCTGACCATTTTGCCGGCGCGCGCGCGCTCGATGGCGTGCAGCTGGGCAAGCGGCTGGGCCGGCTGCCGGTCGAATACAGCAACCGGCGATTTTCCGTCTCGGCCCTTGATCTTGGCCGCGACCGTTTGAAATTCGAAGTGGACAAGGGGCAGCTCCTGGCCATGGCCTATGTCTGCGAGCCCAACATTCCGCCGCTCGATGTACGCATGGGCGAGGAGACGCACCGCGCCGCCCTGCTCAAGGGCGGTGTGCGCGACGGCACCTACAAGTTCCTGGTGTCGATGCTGAGCTTCGAATTCCTGTATGGCGTCACACTCCTGCAGACCCAGCCATCCCTCGCGCTCACCCTCGGGGGTGGCGGCGAAGGCGGCGAGCACAAGTTGCACGTGCCGAAGGACAGCATCAGGCATGAAACATTCCCGGCCGAACCGGCACTGCCGATCAGCGGCATTCTTTTCACCGGCAACCTGAGGGTCTGCGCCATCGAGAAGGCCGGAAGCGCGGCCAATGGCTCTGCCGCTGCCGCACAACCGGCGGCCAAAGTGGAAGCACCAGCGCCAGGCGCCTGAGTTCCCGCCACTGCCATCTTTGTCAAACGGCGCGGACGTGATACCCGTTCAGACGGACAAGTGAGCGGGAATCATGACGGAAGCCGACATAGTTGCGATTGAAGAATGGCTTGACGCGCAAGGATTGGCCGGCGCCAGCGAAACCGAACTGCTGAACGGTTTCTGCGTGCGGTGTTGCGGCCTTGGCATCACGCTCGAACGCGCCTTGACCTTTGTCGATACGCTGCATCCCATCTACGAGGGCAGGGCGTTCCACTGGCGCCAGCGCGAGGAGGTGGAAAAGCCGGTGATCGAGTATGGCTCGAGCACCCAGGGCCCCGGCGCCGAAAGCTGGCAGCGGACCACATTCTACCACCTGCTGCAGTCCGGCGAGGATTCGCTCCGCCGCCGCATCGGCGAAATGGACGAACCGGGCTTTCTGCATCTGGAAAACCTCAAGGCCGAAGGGCTCACCGATTATCTCGCGCTGGTCCACCGCTTTTCGACGCAGGGCAGCATTGGCGAAATGGACTGTTTCTATTCGCAATGGTCCACGGCGCACGCCGACGGCTTCGAGGACCGCGATATTGCAACCCTGAAACGTCTGGTGCGGGGGCTGGCGCTTGCGATCAAATGCTCCTCGCTGGCGCGGATCGTGCGGACGGTGGCCGAGGTCTATCTCGGGCACGATGCGGGCGAACGCGTGTTGGCCGGGCGCATCAATCGCGGCGCGGCCGACCGGATCGAAGCGGTTCTCTGGTATTCGGACCTGCGCGACTATACGCGCATTTCCGACGCGGCAGGACCGGATGCCATAATCCCGATGCTGAACGACTATGCCGATGCGGTCATCTCGTCGATCCAGGAAGCGGGCGGCGATGTGCTGAAGCTCATCGGTGACGGCACTCTGGCCATCTTCACCGAAGGCGGGTCGCAGACGGCCTGCGCCGCGGCGCTGAAGGCCCAAGCCCTTCTGCGCAAGCGGCTCATCGTGCTCAATGAGCGGCGCGCCGCCGAGAAACAGCCGATCACCAATGTCTATCTCGGTATGCATGTGGGCGAGGTGTTCTTTGGCAATATCGGCAGCGACACGCGGCTGGATTTTACCGTCGTTGGACCGGCCGTCAATGAAGTCAGCCGCATCGCATCCATGTGCCGATCCGTCGATCAGGATGTCCTGATCTCGGACCGCTTCGCCGCATTCCTGCCGGAAGAACTTCGCTCCAAACTGGTTTGCGTCGGACGTTTCGCCTTGCGCGGTGTCGGGCGGGCGCAGGAACTGTTCACCCTCGACCCCGCCGAAAAACGTTGAAACCCGCAATGCCGGGCATTGCGGGTTTCCTCTGCTTTCACAAGCGCGTCAAAAGGCGCTGATTATCCGTTTAAATATCGCTTTGCCAGTTCCGCCATATCACGATCCTTCTTGGTCTTGATCGGATGCAGCACGCGCGAAAGAAGTTTCAGCGTTGAAAAGCCCGGCTTGAGATACGGTGAAAGGGTGGGGAGTTGGATGTTCATTGCAAATATCCCTTTCTTTTTAGGGTCAGAACCCATTAATCTGGTCGAAATGGTATGAGGCCATTTGTTCGGCTACAAGGAGCGAAGGCGATGGCAATGTGGTTCATTGTCGAGCCTTTGCGACGATGGAGCTGGGCAAATGGACCATATCCTCTGGACGCCGAAACGGCTGCAAGCTGCAGTGTCGACCCGCTCGGTCGGGGGAAAGGCCCCGCCCTTCGCATCTCTCCTCGCATCTTTTTGCCGTTTCAGACGCCATTTCGATCATGTTAATGGGTTCTGACCCTAAGTTATTTGAATAACGGGGGTTTATTCCCAGTCTGAATATCGCATGGTGGAAGGGCGAGGCGGTATACCGATCCACCGAGGTGATTGCCTATTTCTCCGGGAAGATCGTGTTGATCTCTGGGCAGAAAAGCGGCTCAAAAATTACCATCCGTGGAAATCGACAGGGATCGCCATTTGTTGATTTCCGCGTGAACCGAATCCAGCTTCGTCGCGATGCCTTTGACCGCATCGGAACCGGCGGCATAACGCAGGGGTGGCTCCTGCGAGGCGGCCAGTTCAATCAATGCAGACCCGAGCTTTGCCGGATCGCCCGCCTGCTTGTAGCTGTACCCGTCATAGGTCGTGCGCGTTTCACGCGAGGCTTCGGCATAGTCCTCAATGCTTTTATTGCCATAGCGAACCGAACTTTCGTCGAGAAAATCCGTGCGGAAGAACCCCGGCTCGACGATGGTCACATGGATGCCGAAGCGGGCCACTTCCATGGCCAGCGATTCCGAGAAGCCTTCAACCGCAAACTTCGTCGAACAATAGACGGAAGCACCGGCAAACCCGACCATGCCGCCTATGGAGGACAGATTGAAGATGCGGCCAGATCTTTGCCAGCGCATCACAGGCAGAACAGCACGGGTCACATGCAACAGGCCGAATACATTGGTGGCGAACTGGCGTTCGATGTCGTCGGCACCATTTTCTTCGAACTGACCCAGCTGGCCGTAGCCGGCATTGTTGACGAGAACGTCGATGCCGCCGAAATGGGTGACGGCAGCATCCACCGCCTGATCCGCATGCTCGGGCCGCGTTACATCCAGCTCGACGATCAGCAATTGCCCCTCGACGCCCGCGAACGCCTGTTGCACCTGCTTGCGATTGCGGCCGGTCGCGACCACATTGTCACCGGCTGCCAGCGCAGCCTTGGCAACTTCCGCGCCGATACCCCGTCCGGCACCGGTGATAAACCATGTCTTGCTCATCCTGCATTTCCTTGTCGTCCTGAAACAGAGCCCCTTGGGCCCACGACGTGAAAATAGGACGGAAGGCGGGAAAGCACGTAGACCGGAACTCCGGATGAATTGCCTGATCCTCCGGATTTCGCGATGCCGTTGTGGCAGCAAGGTTGAAATGTCGCTTGTTGTGCAAAGTTAAAATGTCATCCTGACAGATGCCGAGGCTCATCGACGGGCAGGGCGGAGACCTCGATATCGCAGCTCTGCCCGGCGACAGTGAATAG
>NZ_JAGENB010000013.1 GCF_019991125.1 Phyllobacterium calauticae
CAGCTTCTCACATAGCGCACATCCTCAGGCTCACAACCTGAAGGGTGAGCGGTCGTCCGGGCAAAGCCCGGGAAAACAGTCCAGTGGACTGTTTTAAGACCCGAACGGGCAAAGCCTGTCCCCGCAACCAACCAAAACAACCTTCCAACATAGCGCACATCCTCAGGATCATAACCCAGAGCCTGAGCGCGGCCGCCCAAAGCCCCGGAAAGCGGCATAAGGGCATGCATCCTGTAAAGGACAGCCATGACATCGGGGTGTCCCCGAAACGCAAAATTCCTGTGCCAGCCGCTTTACCAGCACATGATGCTGTTCTGTATCCGCGGCGAGCCACGCGTCTGGTACCAGACGTTGAATGGCGCGTATTGCAGCTGCAGCATTGGCCCGCATATCCCCATGAACAAGTTGGAAGCGCAACGCAAAGCGTAGGTAATGGGTGTCGATCACCAATGCGCGCATCTGCAGTTCACTGAAATTTAGGACGCATGCGCTGATTTTTGGCCCCACGCCGCGCAAGCTTTGAAGCCACGTCAGTGCTTGTTCCACTGCCATACTGCGTAATGATTCCAGATCCAGTGCACCACATTTCCGGATAATGGCCTGAAGAGCTTCGGGAATGTAGGCTGCGTATGTCCTTGCAAAAGTGATCTCGCGAATACAGCCATAGACATCTTCGGGATCAGCGTAAGCCAGAACTTGGGGCGTTTCAAACTTCCTTTGCAGATTATGATAAGCTCTTAACGACACATAATCACGAGTGCGGCTCCCCAGCATCGCCATAACAAGCATCTCTATGGGCGAAAATCTTAACCCGGCAGCGGGGCTTCCATAATGTGCTTTCAAGCGATTATGGATAATATCAAGCTGGTTCGGAGTTCCAAAATCCAAACTATGCTGCATGATTGAATTATAGAACAAAACGCGAACAAACCAACTGATAATCACGAAGCGAAAAGTGATCGACTTTTTAAGCCGTGATATCGACAACCCCGCAGTCGCCGCTCTCGCTGCCGAACACCAGGCGGTGCCCGCTTCTGTCCCAGTCCATGGACGAAACCGCGCCCTTGCCGGGGCGGCGCAGCAGCACTTCCTTCTGATCGCCGAAGCGTCCGACGAGGATCATGCCGTCGGCATAGCCGATGGCGACGATATCCTCGACCGGATGACAGGCCACTGCCGTCACCGCGCTGTCGCCGCGGGTTCCCAGCTCCAGTGGAGCCTTGCCCATCGGGCCGTCCTTGCCGGAAAACGGCCAGACGACCGTTGCCGGGGCGCCCGAAGTCGCCAGCCATTTGCCCTTCGGGCTCCATGACCAGCTTTTGACCTTGTTGGGATAACCGGTCATGCGCATGTGGCGGTTGTCTTCCAGGCGCCAGCCATGCAGGGCATTTTCCTGCATGGAGGTAACGAGAAAACGGTTGTCGGGTGAGAAGGTTACCGAGACATGGGCACCCTTCCATTCAAGTTCGGTCGGCGTGCCGTTGGTCGCCGGCCAATGCAGTGTCACGCCATTGTAGCGCGCGACCGCCAGCCGCATGCCCTTGGGCGCAAAGGCAAGCCCTTCGACGCTGCGTTCATGGGTGAATTCACGCACCGATCCGTCGGGTGCACGCACCCAGGCAGTCTTTCCCGATGCATAGGCCACCGCGCCATTCGGTGCCGCCGCCAGCGCCGTCATCCACTTGCGCGGTATCCTGCTGAGTTCGGTGACTTCGCCATTCAGACCGATTGAGCAGACGCGGCCATCCTCGCCACTTGTAAGCAATGACTTACCATCGACGGATGGTACGGCGCAAAGCAGGCCGTCATGGGCTTCCACGGTCTTGTGGCCATTGTCGAGCCGATGCACGCTACCGTCGGCAAGCGCGAAGAACGGGACATCCTGGATGAAGCGCGCGTCAACGCAATGGCCGGCGAGGTCTAGCGGGGCAATGGTCGGCATCAGGCAAGGCAGCTTTCAAGTCCGGATTTCAGCGCATCATGGTCGAGTTCACGGCCGATGAAGACAAGGCGGCTCTCGCGCTTCTCGTTGTCTTTCCACGCGCGCTGATGATCGCCCTCGATAATCATATGGACGCCCTGGATGACATAGCGCTCGTGATCGTTCCGGAAGGCAAGAATGCCCTTGAGACGCAGGATATTCGGGCCCTGTTCCTGGGTGATCTTCTGCACCCACGGGAAGAACTTGTCGGGATTGAGCTCGCCGACGCGCAAGGAGACCGAGACGACCGTGGTGTCATGAATCGGCGATGCATGATCATGGTGGTGATGCCCATGGTCATGATCGTGATGATGATGCGCGTGATCGTGATCGTGATCATGATCGCAATCGGGCCCGCAGGCATGATCGGGGTGATCGTGGTCGAGGAAATGCGGATCGTTTTCCAACGCGCGCGTCAGGTCGAAAGCGCCGCGGTCAAGCACCCGCGTCAGGTCAATGTCGGCGCGCTCGGTCCGGTGGATGACGGCATAGGGGTTGATGGCGCGCACCGTGGCTTCGACGGCGGCGAGTTCCTCCGGCGTGACCAGGTCGGTCTTGTTGAGCAGAACAACGTCGGCAAAGGCAATCTGGTCTTCCGCCTCGCGGCTGTCCTTCAGGCGCAGCGGCAGGTGCTTGGCGTCGACGAGCGCCACGACGGCATCCAGCATGGTCTTGCTGCGCACATCGTCATCCATGAAGAAGGTCTGGGCGACAGGGACGGGATCGGCAAGGCCGGTTGTTTCGACGATGATGGCATCGAAACGGCCGGGACGGCGCATCAGGCCCTCGACCACGCGGATCAGGTCGCCGCGCACGGTGCAGCAGATGCAGCCATTGTTCATTTCGTAGATTTCTTCGTCGGATTCGACGATCAGATCATTGTCGATGCCGATCTCGCCGAACTCATTGACGATGACCGCATAACGTTTGCCGTGATCTTCGCTGAGAATGCGGTTGAGCAGCGTCGTCTTGCCGGAGCCGAGATAGCCGGTGAGCACGGTGACGGGGATCTGGGGGATGCGCGCCGCATCCGGCGCAACACTGGTGGTCGTTTGAGCTTCACTCATCGTGTGCCTCTTTGAATGGATGAACACAGGATATAGGTGATCGCCGCCGCTTTTGCTACATCAACTGTATTCAATTGCATGAATGGTTTGTTCAACCGGATTGAGCCTGTCAAGGCCGCAAAACCGAAACGTCGAAGCGGTCGACATCCTCGAGCAGTTCAATGATGCCTCGCACACTGTGCGCAATGATCTGTTCGCCCGCTTCTGCGGTGGCGCGGGCGGCATTGCCGGCAACGCCCAGCCGGTTGAGATCCGACATCATCCAGCCAAAGGCATGCGGGCCGTAGGCGCGCAGGTGCTTGTAGTCCCGGATATAGGCGCGTTGGTTCGAATCGAAGTCCCGCGCCTTTGTCATATCAACTGTTTCCGGGTAGAGCGCCAGCATCACCGATGTTTCGATAAAGCCGCCATGAATGTCGAGCGCCTTGTCTTCCGGCGAAATCAAGCCATCCGGCAAACCAAACCGTGTCCAGCTTGTTGCCACGGCAAGCATATTGCAATGCACGCGCAGTTCCGTCGCGACGATGGTCATCAGCGGCGCATTGCCGCCATGGGCGTTGAGGATCACCAGTTTGGACTGGCCACGGCCGGCAACCTGCCTGCCGATGTCGATCCAGCGGCGGACAGCCGCATCGAAGGCGAGGGTCTTCGTACCGTCCACATCCATATGCTCGATGGAGTAGCCGACGGGTTCAACCGGCAGGATGTCGACGGCAATTGCGGGGGGAAGCGCCCGTTTCAGCCGTTCCGTCAACCCTTGCGCGATCAGCGTGTCGGTGTCGAAGGGCAGATGCGGGCCATGCTGCTCGTGGGCACCAAGCGGAAGAAGGGCAATCGTTCTGGCGGAAGAAGCGGGCATGGGGCACTCACGTGGTTTGACGGACCCTGTTAGCATAATTGTCGCGATGCCACGAGGATAGGCGCCGGAGGCCGGATTTTTACAGGCTTATTTCAAGCGCAACAGCAATTCGTCGGCAAATTTCATCAGAATGTCATATAAGAATTGTAACGCGGATTCATCGGGGGGATTGGACTTATGGTGCGGAGCTGAATGTCGGGGCGCCAAGATCTGTTTTCCATACAATTGCGGACTGCGCAGCGCCGATATTCTTCGCCTGATAATTGCCATTTACCAAAAAGAGCTAGCCGCCTTATCATCAACCGGACAATGGGTTCATAGCGAGCAGGAATTTGAATGGTCAAGGAACGCAAGCCTCTCATCCTTCATCGTCTGCAATCAACCGCTCGCTTGACGCGAACGGCACTGGCAACCCGGCTGCTGGCCCATGGTTTCTACGCCGGGCAGGATGCCGTCATGTTGCAACTGGCCCATGAAGACGGCCTTTCGCCGAGCGTTCTGGCAAAACGCCTGGGTGTCCGGCCGCCGACGATCACCAAAACCATCTCCCGGCTGCAAACACAGGGTTTCGTCAAGAAGGAAGGGTCGGCGACCGATCAGCGCCAGGCCCATATCTTTTTGACCGATACCGGCAATGAGGCGATCCGGGCGATCGAAAAATCCATCCGCAAGACCGAGAAGGATGCGATGAAGGGCTTCGACAAAAAAGAGCGCAAAGCCCTGATCAAAATGCTGCAGCGGCTGGAGATCAATTTGTCGGCTGCCGAACTGCTGCGCCAGACGGGCTCGGAGGACGATCACGAGGAGGACGAGGGGGAAGAAGAGTAATTTTCTCGTCGCTCGTGGTGATTTACCGTTACAAATGATGTGAAATTGCTAACATGACGGCACGTCCCGCCGTCTGATTGGTTAGCTCCTTGCCTGTACCCGCTCCTTCCTCCCAGGAAGCCGTTCCTGCTGCCGCAATTCTTTATATCTTTGCGGCGGGCATCCTGTTTTCCTGCCTGGATTCGAGCGCCAAATATCTGGTTCTCCAGGGTATTCCGCCCGCATTCATTTCGTGGATGCGGTTTGCCGAGCATACGGTGCTGGTTTTCATCTTCTTTCGCGGCTGGACCAATCCGGCGCTGTTCAGGGTCAAGAGCATCCGCTTTCAGCTGCTGCGCGGCCTGTGCCTGTTCGGTTCCACCTATTTCAATTTCTATGCGCTGCAGACCATGCAGCTGGGCGAGACGATCACGATCACCTTCGCCGCGCCGATGGTCATTGCCGCCCTGGCAGGACCATTGCTGGGGGAATGGGCCGGCTGGCGCCGCTGGGCGGCGATCATCGTGGCATTCATCGGTGTGCTGATCATTGCGCGGCCCGGCTTCGGAACGCTCAATCCCGGCTTGCCCTATTCGATACTGGCCATGCTCAGCTATTCGCTCTACGTGCTGCTGACCCGCCGCATGGCTTCCACCGAATCACCGGAAAGCCTGATCTTTTTTTCCGCGTTGGCGCCTGCCGTCCTGATTTCGCCCGCCATCACCCAAGCCGTGATGCCGCAGACATGGTTCCAGATTGCGCTTCTGCTCATGCTCGGTTTCTTCGGCGGGGTAGGGCACTATCTGATCATTCTGGCCTACCGGCGCGCGACCACGGCTGCGCTTGCGCCCTATCCGTTTCTGCAGATCGTCTGGATGCTCGCGTTCGGATATGTGTTTTTCGGCCAGTTTCCCGATGTTTACACGCTTGTTGGCGCGGTTATCGTCATTGGCAGCGGGCTTTACGTCGTGCATCGCGAACACCGGTTGCGGCGGCGGTCCTGATCGCAGTCCGCATCCGTACGTCACCGGTTCAATTGCTGCTTTGCGGGGCCCGGGCGGCGAAAGGGCTTTGATTTATCGGGTTGCAGTGGCATAACGCCAGAGAATGACAATGTACTTGTCCGGGTACATGTCTGGCTAGACGGCGGGGAGGCGGTTTTTGGCGCAAAAGATCAAACTATCGACAATTGCCGACGCGCTGAAAGTGTCCACGGCAACCGTGTCGCTTGCGTTGCGCGACAGTCCGCTTGTCGCCGATCAGACCCGCGAAAAGATCAAGGAACACGCGCGCGCCATCGGTTATATCTACAACCGCCGGGCGGCCAGCCTGCGCACGTCGCGCTCGGGCATTGTCGGTGTGGTGGTTCACGACATCATGAACCCGTTCTTTGCCGAAATTTTGCGGGCAATCGAAGGAGAACTCGATCGCTCCGGCCAGACCTTCATCCTGTCGAACCATTACGATCAGCTCGACAAGCAGCGCACCTTCATCGAGACCGTTCTGCAATTGGGCGGTGACGGCGTCATCATGTCGCCGGCCATCGGCACCCCGGCCGAAGATATCCGCATGGCGGAAGACAATGGTCTGCCCGTCGTCCTGATTGCACGTACGGTCAAGGATGCCAACGTGCCCGTGTTCCGGGGGGATGATTCCTACGGTATCAGCCTGGCCACGAATCATCTGATTTCACTCGGGCACACGCGGATTGCCATGGTCGGCGGCACCGACCAGACGTCGACGGGCCGCGACCGCTACGAAGGTTATCTTCTGGCGATGCAGAAGGCCGGCCTTGAGGTCAAGCCGGAATGGCGCATTCCCGGGCCGCGCACCAAACAGGCCGGTTTTGATGCCGCGCCGCAGTTTCTGGCGCTGAAGGATCATCCGACGGCGGCCGTCTGCTGGAATGATCTGGCGGCCATCGGCATGATGAACGGCATTGCCCGTGCCGGGCTGGTGCCCGGCGTGGATATTTCCGTGACCGGTTATGACGACCTGGAAGAAGCGGCGATTGCCACGCCGGCGCTGACGACCGTATGGAACGGCCAGCGCGAGGTCGGCCAGCGCGCCGCGCGCGCCTTGCTCGACCAGCTCAACGGGGCGGATACCCACGCACGGCAGGAGCTGATCAAGCCGGAACTGCGCATCCGGCAGTCCACATCCAAACCCAAGGAACGGTAAGCCCGCTTCACAGCCACGTTTTCAACAGGCGGCTTAAAGCTTGATTAAGGCTGTTTGCCTAAGGTCGCTCCAGGCCAGTAATCCCCGGGGAGATCGTCGTGAAGCTGAGTTTGCCTGCCGGGATTGGCCTTGCCGCCTTTTTCGCCGCCGTTGCGGTGCTTGGGAATTTTTTGTCGTCCGCCAGCGCGCCGTCCGTGCAGGTCGATCCGACGACGACCGCTTCCATCGGACTGACAGATTTCGACCGGCCCGCCTTTCTCATCAGCAGCCCGGGAGGCGCGGCAAAGTGCAAGATATTCCCGCAAGGCAACGGCATTGCAGGGCATGACACGCTGCGCGTCGCCAAGGGGTGTGCGGCGCTGTATGCGCCTCTGGCCGACGCAACGGAGTGGCGCAACAATCAGGACGGAACCATCGCTCTTGCGGATCAGTCCGGGAAAACCATCGTTGAATTCAGCCCCGGCGATGGACGGGCCTATGTCAGCGTTGCGCCGCGTTCCGTCCTGCTCTCGCTGTCGGCGAGCGGGCTGAATCTGTTCTAGCCGGGATTATTCTGCCGCCTGAAGCCTTTCACGGGCGGCCTTGTGCGCCCGGGCGGCATCACCGAAAGCGGCAAAAATCTTGCGCGACGGGCTGTCGCTTTTCACCCAATATTCCGGATGCCATTGCACGCCGACAGCAAAACCGCGGGCGTTTTTGACCGACACGGCCTCGATGGTGCCATCCTCCGCCACCGCTTCGATATCCAGCTGGGCCGCCGGCTTGTCGATGGCCTGCCGGTGCACGGAATTGACCTGAACCGTATCCGCCTGCATGACATTGGCGAGGCACGAGCCCGGCTTGATGCGCACGGGATGGCGGATGGCAAAACGCTCCGCCTGCTGCTCGGATTGCGGCGCCCGGTGATCCATGCGGCCATCCAGTTCCTGTATCTCGGTGGCGAGCGTGCCGCCAAGCGCGACGTTCAGCTCCTGAATGCCGCGGCAAATGGCGAGCAGCGGAACACCGCGCTCGATGGCGCGCCGGATCAGGGGCAATGAGGTCGCGTCGCGGGCGGGATCGTAGGGCTCGTGTGCTTCGGTGGGCTCGACGCCGTAGAGTGCGGGATGGACATTGGATTTGGAGCCTGTGACCAGAACCCCGTCCACGCCGTCAAGAATGGCATCGATATCGAGGCCTTCGCCGAAAGACGGGACAATCAGGGGGATGACGCCCGCTGCCTCGTAGGCAGCCTTCAGATACTGATCGGGCGCTGCGTGCCACGTGTAATTTTCAAAGGCGCGAACGTCTGATGTGATGGCGACGAGTGGCTGCCGCATGGGGATGCTCCATAAACAAATCTTGATAGAATGTAGTGCAGTTCGGGGGTGTTTCCAATGGGTCCGGCCCTGAGAGCCTTTCGGCCGCAAAGACGGCTTTTCTGTGAGGTTTTCCCGGATTTTCGCCGGCTTTGCACCGCGCCCCGTTTGTGTTTTCAGCGACTGGACTTGAAGAGTCGAGTGTGTATGGTGGTCGGCGGACCGGGAGAAATGGACTGTTTGTCCGGGGGGTCTGAACCGAAATACTGGAGGAGAGTATATGGATCGTCGTTCATTCATCAGGAATGCCGGATATGCCAGCGCGGGGGCGGCTGCGGCTACCACGCTGGCCGCGCCGGCAATCGCGCAGTCGATGCCGAAGATCACGTGGCGCTGTGCGTCGTCATTTCCAAAATCACTCGACACGATCTATGGCGGTGCCGAGGTTCTGTCGAAATACCTGAAAGAAGCCACGGACGGCAATTTCGTCATCCAGCCCTTCGCGGCCGGCGAAGTTGTTCCGGGATTGCAGGCTGCCGATGCGGCCGCAGCGGGTACTGTCGAACTGTGCCACACCGTTGCCTATTATTACTGGGGCAAGGACCCCACCTGGGCTCTGGGTGCAGCCGTACCCTTCGCGCTCAATGCCCGCGGCATGAATGCCTGGCAGTATCAGGGTGGCGGCATTGACCTGATGAACGAGTTCTTCAACAAGCAGGGCCTGCAAGCCTATCCGGGCGGCAATACCGGCGTGCAGATGGGCGGCTGGTTCCGCAAGGAAATCAAGACCGTCGAGGATTTGAAGGGCCTCAAGATGCGCGTCGGCGGTTTTGCCGGCAAGGTGCTGGAAAAGCTGGGTGTCGTGCCGCAGCAGATCGCCGGCGGTGACATCTATCCATCGCTCGAAAAGGGCACGATCGATGCCGCCGAATGGGTTGGCCCCTATGACGATGAAAAGCTCGGCTTCCAGAAGGTGGCGCCCTATTATTATTATCCCGGCTGGTGGGAAGGCGGTCCGACGGTCAGCTTCATGGTCAACAAGCAGAAATGGGATTCGCTGCCGCCGAGCTATCAGTCGCTGTTCCGCACGGCGGCCCAGGCAACCGATGCGAACATGCTGCAGAAGTATGACTATGTGAATCCTCCGGCCATCAAGCGGCTGGTTGCCGGCGGGGCGCAGCTGCGTCCGTTCACCCCGGAAATCCTCAACGCCTGTTTCGAGGCGGCCAATACGGTCTATGCCGAAATTGAAGCGACCAATGCGCCGTTCAAGAAGATCTGGGACTCCATCAAGGCTTTCCGCAACGAGCATTTCCTTTACGCTCAGGTGGCCGAATACACCTTCGACACGTTCATGATGGTCCAGCAGCGCAACGGCAAGCTCTAAGCCAGCCGTTTTGAGCAAACAAAAGCCCGGCAGCGATGCCGGGCTTTTTCGTGTCCTGCCGTCACATTTTCGGCGGCTGGCTCAAATCCGGTGCCGCCGGTTGCGCGGGCGGCGCCGGATTGGGCGCGGGACCGCCAAGCGGCGGTGCACTGAGGTCGGTGCCCAGTCCGCCGCCAAGGCCACCACCCAAACCGCCGCCAAGCCCGCCGCCGAGATCGGAATTGGGAATCTGGATCGTCGCCGGATTGATCGTGCTGGCAGGGCCGGTGTAGTGCATGACCATTTGCGGGAACATGATCGTCAGGGCCACCATGACGATCTGGATGCCGACGAAGGGCACGGCGCCCCAATAGATCTGCCCGGTGGTGATCGGCTGGATTTTCCTGCCCGTGATCTTGTCCATATAGGGCACCTTGGCCGCCACGGAACGCAGATAGAACAGGGCAAAACCGAACGGCGGATGCATGAAGCTGGTCTGCATGTTGATGCCGAGCAGCACGCCGAACCAGATCAGGTCGATGCCGAGCTTGTCCGCGACAGGCGCAAGCAGCGGCACGATGATGAAGGCCAGCTCGAAGAAATCGAGAAAGAACGCCAGGAAAAACACGAGGATGTTGACGACGATCAGGAACCCGACCTGTCCGCCCGGCAGGGATACCAGCAGGTGCTCGACCCAGACCTGGCCGTTGACGCCGTAGAAGGTGAGGGAGAACACACGGGCTCCGAGCAGGATGAAGAGCACGAAGGATGACAGTTTGGTCGTTGACGCCAGCGCCTGATTGATCACGCTGAAACTGAGGCGACCCTTCGAGGCGGCCATGAGCAGTGCCCCGACGGCCCCCATGGCGCCGCCTTCCGTCGGCGTGGCGATGCCGAGGAAGATCGTGCCGAGCACGAGGAAGATCAGGGCGAGCGGCGGAATGAGGACGATGATCACCTGCTGCGCCAGCCGTGACATCAGGTTGAGGTGGAATGAGCGGTCTGCCAGCGCGAATGCGTAGACGGCGATGGTGCCGATGGTCGCGCCCCAGATATCCGCGTTGGTTCCCGCCACGGGTTTCAGCCAGACAATCGCGGCGTAGGCGATCGCACCGGCAAGGGCCAGGGCAACGATGAGCGATGTGACGCCCGATCCCAATGTGCGCGCCTCGATAGGAAGAGCCGGCATGGATTTCGGTTTGAAGATGGACAGGGTCAGGACATAGGCCATGTAGAGACCCGTCAGCACGAGGCCCGGGATCAGCGCGCCATGATACATGTCGCCGACGGAACGTCCGAGCTGGTCGGCGAGAACGATCAGGACGAGGGATGGCGGAATGATCTGTGCCAATGTGCCGGATGCGGCGATCACGCCGGATGCGACACGGCGGTCATAGCCGTAGCGCAGCATGATCGGCAGCGAGATCAGGCCCATGGAGATGACCGATGCCGCGACGACGCCGGTGGTGGCCGCGAGCAGGGCGCCGACGAAGATGACGGCATAGGCGAGGCCGCCGCGAATCGGACCGAACAGCTGGCCGATCGTATCGAGCAGGTCCTCGGCCATGCCGGAGCGCTCGAGGATGATGCCCATGAAGGTGAAGAACGGAATGGCAAGCAGGGTGTCGTTCGACATCACCCCCCAGAACCGTTCGGGCAGGGCGTAAAGAAACGGCCAGTCGAGGGTGATCGTGCCGTTGGAATAGGGGGCAAGCTCGACGCCAATGAAGAAAAACAGCAGCCCGTTTGCAGCAAGGGCAAAGGCGACGGGGTAGCCGATCAGCATGAAGACGATCAGCGAAACGAACATGATCGGCGCCATGTTCTGCGCAATAAATTCAATCATTGCGCGCCTCCGCCATGGCGACTTCCTGTTCCGCAATCTCTTCGAGGCTGAGAGGTGGATTGGGATCGGGGATATCGCCGCGCATCACCGCAATCTTCTTGATGATTTCCGAAATGCCCTGAATGGCCAGAAGCAGGAAGCCGACCAGCAGGATCAGCTTGCCGGGCCATTGCACCAGCCCGCCGGCGCTGGGCGAGCCTTCGCCGCTGCGATAGGACAGGCTGACATAGGGGACGAAGTAAAAGCACATGAGCAGGACGAAGGGCATCAGGAAAAACAGATGCCCGAGCAGATCGATCCAGTGCTGCACCCGGCGCGAAAAGGCGCCGTAGACGATGTCGATGCGGATATGCTCGTTCTGCTGCAGCGTATAGGCCGCGGCCAGCATGAACGCGCCGCCAAACAGGAACCATTGCAATTCCAGCCAGGCATTGGATGACTGGTTGAACACCTTGCGCACGATGGCGTTGCCGGCGCTCACCACCACGGCCAGGAAAATCAGCCAGGCGACGTTGCGGCCAATAAATTCGTTGAAGCGGTCAATGGCTCTCGATACGGCAAGCAAAGCCGACATGCAGTTCCTCCCCCTCAGTCCGGCAACCCTCCGTTGCCGGGAAAAGCGCCCGGACAGCCCTTGGCCGCTCGTCAAAACGGCGGCAATGCCTTCGTTTCGGCTGTCCCTCCCGATATTCCATCTGAACTGTTACCAGCCTCATACCGGTGCAGCAACCCGGGATGTTGCAGCCCGGCCTTTGTTTTCATGACGGCGGCGGTTCGGTGGTTGTCATCGCTGCATGGGCAGTCTAACAGTGGATAAAACAATCCGGGGTTGGTATTTATTGTAATGACAAGTGCCTCTTCTCTTTCCGTTGCAGGAAAGACCATTGCGGTAACAGGCGGGTCCTCAGGTCTGGGGCTCAGGATGGTTCATGTGCTTGCCGCGCATGGCGCGAATGTTGTCTCCATTTCGCGCACACCCGCGCCGGACAATGAGCACAGCCCCAATATTCTCAATATTATTGCCGATGTGACGGTTGCCGACGATATCGAGCGCGCGTTCGACGAGGCCGAGCAGAAGCTTGGAACCGTCACGGTGGTTTTCAACAATGCCGGTGTCGCCACGATGGAACGGGCGCTCACCACGACGCGCGAACAGCTGCGGCATATTTTTGAAGTGAATGTCGAGGGCGCGTTTTTCATCGCGCAGGAAGCGGCCAAACGGATGATTGCCGCCGGGGTCGGCGGATCGATCATCAATTCCTCCAGCATCCTTGCCGATGCGCCGGTCAAGGGGTCGGCGGGCTATGCCATGTCGAAGGCGGCGATCAGCCAGATGACCCGCTCCCTGGCGCTGGAATGGGCGTCGCATGCGATTCGGGTGAATGCCATTGCGCCGGGATGGTTTCCGACGCGCCTCAACGAATCCATCATGAGCGGCCCGGCGCACGGATTCCTCAAGGGTAAGAACCCGATGCGCCGCCTCGGCGAGCCCGAGGATATCGATGGCACCGTTCTGCTGCTCGCCTCCGATGCCAGCAGCTATATCACCGGCACTGTCATCACCATCGATGGCGGCCACAGCCTGCAGGGTTAAATTCGCTCCGCTTCATTGTTGTTGGTGCGCACCGCAAGAACAAAGACCAGCAGCGCGAAGATGGCGGCATCGCGCCACAGGACCGGAAAATATCCGCCCCACAGGGATTCGACGACACCGACCGCCGCCGCGCCCAATGCCGCGTGGAGCGGTCTCGACAGGCCTCCGGCGGCGGTGATGAACAGGATCTTCAGACCGAAGATCATTCCGGTATTGAAGCTGACATTGCCGTAGTACAGCGCTGCGAGAAAGCCGGCGAGGGCGCAGACCGCACAGGCGGCAAGGATTGCCCGCGTCCGCACGCGGCGCGGATCAATCCCGCACATGGATGACGCAAACGGCTCGTCGCTCACCGCACGCCATATCCGCCCTGCGGATGTGCGTTGCATGATCACTTCACCGAAGGCGATGACGATCAGGGCCACGCCGATGTTGACGAGTTGAATCTGTGTCAGGCTGATATCGACGGCCGCGCCCAGCACGTGCACCGGCTCGGCCAGCATGGGCGGAAGCCAGTAATCCCTTGTATCGGCGGCAAGGCGCGACAGTTCCATCAGGAAAATGCTGAGGCCGAGCGTCGCCACCAGAATCGTGTTCCTGTTCCCTGCCTCGAGCGGGGTGTAGATCAGTCTGGCGATGGCATAGCCGCCGAGCCCGACATACACCGCGGCAACGGCCAGCCCGAACCCGAGCGCCAGCGGCAAGGTCATCCACAGGACCGTCCAGCCGAACGCCGTGGCCAGGATGAATGTCTGGCCTGAAAAGGCAAACAGGACGCCGAGCGACAAATCCGTTCGATGGGTCAGCCCGTGGATCAGGACATAGCCATAGGCCAGCAGCGCATAAAGCGCGGCGTTGTGGATGCCATTGATCAGCAATTGAAGGAAATAGGTCATCGGTCACCCGCAGATTCTCCTATATACTAACTTGCAAAATCGATTTTACCAGTTAGAATTTCACCATGACCTTTGACTGGAATGCGCATCGATTCAGTGGCGGCGTGCTGGCTCTCGACCTGGCCAATACGGTGGTTTTTCGTGATGCGCCCGACCGCGCGCTGGACCGGTTTTCAGACCGTTCGGAACTGCGGGGATTTGCCGAAGCGGCGGCGCAATTCCGGCAGGCGGAGTGGGGCGATGCCCGCTTCCACCCGCCGGTGCAGCCAGCGCAGATCAACCGGCTTATCGATGTGCGTGAAGCCATCAATGCGCTCTTTCGCACGGCCGTGCGGGGTGGAGGGCTCCCGCCTGCGAACATGGCGGCATTTCTGCAGCTTGGATCGGCGCTGGTCTGCGATGAACCGGGCAGGCAGGATCTGGCGTTGCCGGGCGCAGGCAAGGGCGAACGCGATCTGTCGCTCGGCACCGCTGCTTTCCTGTCCGCCATGCGCCTTCTGGAGCCGGCGCGGCTGGAGCGGATCAAGATCTGCCCGAACTGCCATTGGCTTTATCTGGATGAAAGCCGCAACCGTAGCCGCCGCTGGTGTGACATGACCGTATGCGGAAACCGGGCCAAGGCGCAAAGACACTATCGCCGCAATCGCGAACCATCGGAATCCGGCCATGGGTAAGAGCATGAATCACTGGCGCCGGCTTGTCCTGTTGCCCGTGCTGGCGGGCGCATTGGCCTTGGGAGCCTGCCGCGATTCGGGCGAGGGGGATTACCTCGCCGTTGCCGGAAAGCTGTTTGTCTTCAACTACCGGATTGCCCAGGCAACCTATCATCTGACGCTGACAAAGGTCCGCAAGGTGCCGGATGATGCCATGCTTGAGACCACCTTTGAAAACCCGGCCGGAGGAGAGCCTTTCATTGTCCGGCAGAATGTCTGGCCCGCAGCCGAAAAGATTTCGGTCGACAGTCCGCCGGTCAAGTGCGTGAAGGCCGATCGCGGCTACAAGGTGACGATCCGCCTTAGGGATGTGGGAGGCAAGCTGCTGCAGACAATCGACCGGACGATGATATCGGACACGGATGAATCGGTGCTGCCCAACAGGCCGCTGGTCATCGGTCCGTTCTACGATCCCAACCCGGACAAGGACAAGCCCGACAGCGATGCTGTTGCCTGTCCGGCGTGATCCTTGGTGCCAGGGGGCATCCATACACGGGATGGCGGTTTCATGACGCCCACGCAGTCGCTTTAGGAATTGGTAATTGTGTTTCCCATTTGATAAATATCAGTTTGACATGGGGGGCAAATAAATATTCTAAATGCATGCCTCATACATAATCTGAGTATCGTTGGCGTTTGTTCGAAAGTATTCGTTAACGTATCCAATTATGGGTACAGTTATTCACGGACATTTTGATGAAAATTGAACGCAACGAGAGTATTTTTCTCGAAATTTTGTTCCTTCGCACGCTTTATGCGAACAAGAAGGCTGTCTGGTGGACCTCGGTCATCCAGATTCTTGCGACATTGGTTATTTATGTCAAAACCGATCATCCCATTTATGCGGCCTTTGCCCTCGCATTCTTCTTGATTGTCCTTGGGCGTACTGCAAACGCCGGCGCATTCGAACGAAAAGATCTTTCGTCCGCCACCATGGCGGACCTGCGGACATGGGAGTGGCGCTATCTCCTCGGGGCCATCAGCACGTGCATCCTTCTCGGCCTGCTTTGTCTGGTCAGTATCTATGTTCTCGCGGACCCCTCGGCTGCCATCACCAGTGTCGCAATCGTTGTCGCGTCGATGGTGGCGCTGGTGACGCGCAACTACGTTTCGCCGACGGTCGTCATCGGCATGTCCATTGGCATTCTGGCGCCGCTGTTCCTGACATTCGTGCTTCTGGGCGGCATTTACAACTGGCTGCTGGCGCTGCTGATCCTTCCCTATTTCTGGAGCAATATCCGGATCGCATCCAAGCTGCGGCAATCGCTCTGGGATGCACTGCTGGGCAAACAGCAATTGAGCGTCGTTGTCAGCCACTTCGACGCCGCGCTGAACGGCATGCCGCAAGGGTTGCTGATGTTCGACCGCAACCAGACAATCACCGTCGCCAATATGAAGGCGGCGAAAATGATGGGCTTTGACGAGCCGGAGCAGGTTCACGGCCATTCCCTGCAGAGCCTGCTGCGGCTTGCCCGGGTCAAAGCCTATTTTCCCGAGGAGACGCAGGCTTCGTTGTCCGGCAAGATGCAGGACCTGCTCAGCGGGCGCAAGGAGCGCGACATGTTCATGTCTCCCGCCAAGCGCCATTATGAATTCACGGCAACGCCGGACCCGCAGCACGGCACGGTACTCATTTTCCAGGATGTGACCCGGCGGGCGGAAGCGGAGGCGCAGATCAGCCGCATGGCGCGCTATGACAGCCTGACGGGCCTGCCCAATCGCAGCCAGTTCGCCGAGATTGCCAGGACCTATACCGATGGCATCGAGCCGGGCACGCAGATCGCGCTGATGGTTGTCGATGTCGACGGTCTGAAGCGGACCAATGACACGTTCGGCCATCGCATTGGCGATGAATTGCTGCGCGCCTTTGCCGACCGGCTTGCCTCGATCGACGTGACGCATCCGGTCATTTCGCGCTTCGGCAGCGATGAATTCGTGCTGCTGTTTTCCGCCAGCACGCGCGATGACGTGCTGCAGAGTGTGGAGCGCATCATGGCGGCCATATCGGGGCAGTACACGATCTCCGGTCATGAAATCCTGACCGGCGCGCATGCCGGTGTGGTGATCGTCTGCGCGGCGGAGTTTGATCTTGCGGTCATGCACATGAATGCCGATCTGGCGCTCGATGTCGCCAAGAAGGACAGCCAGAAACAGTGGATGGTTTTCGTCGAGACGATGGACCATTCCTTTCGCAGCAAACAACGGCTCAAGTCGGATTTGCGCAAGGCCATTGCCGAGGGCACCCTGTCGGTCGCCTATCAGCCCATCATCAATGTCCGTACCCTGCGCATGGTCGGGTGCGAAGCGCTTTCGCGCTGGAACCACCCGGAATACGGGCCGATTTCCCCGGCGGAGTTCATTCCCATGGCGGAAGAGATGGGGCTGATCTCGGATTTGACCCAAAACGTTGTGGAGCAGGCGATCAAGGATTGCAGCCTTTGGGGGTCGCGGATTGCGGTCTCCATCAATCTGTCGTCGCACGACCTGCAGAACATGGACATGGCCGACATCATCCGTTCTGCTCTGCATCGCCACAATGTGGAGCCGGAACTGATTGAAGTCGAGGTGACGGAAGGCGCGATCATTACGGACCGCGAGGCGACGGGAGGCGTTCTCCAGAGCCTCAAGGCCATGGGGCTGCAGGTTGCCATCGACGACTTCGGCACCGGCTATTCCAGCCTGAGCTATCTGAAGGATCTGCCGGTCACCAAGGTGAAGATCGACCGCTCCTTCATCACCGATATCACCGAGGAAGGCCGTTCCCTGAAGCTTCTGCGCGGCATCGTCCAGATGACGCATGAGCTGGGCCTGTCCGTGACAATCGAGGGTCTGGAGACGCGGGAACAGTTTGCCTTGATCAACCGCTGGATCGGCGCCGAATATGTGCAGGGGTTTCTCTATGGCGCGGCCACCACGGCGGAGAATATCGCCAAGAACTTCGATATCGAGATGGTGCAGTTGCCGGTGAAGCCGCGAAACAGCGAGATCGCTGCGGCCAACTGACCGGCGGCAGCGGCAACTGCCGCGCCATGTTCTGCGTGCTTGTGCTTGACCTGCTCCCGATCTTGTCGAAAACTCCCGCCGCTGACAAAGCCAGACTCAACAGGAAAGTATCGCTGTCATGATTGCACAAATTGCCATTGCGCCGCTCGTCGCGCTGATCGCCGGGATCATCATCCTGATCGCGCCGCGCCTGCTCAATTACGTGGTTGCGCTCTATCTCATCATCATCGGTGTGACCGGACTTTTCCCGCATCTGCTCAGCTGAGTGCAGCGGGAAGAAAGGCCCGACCGGTAAAATCAGCGCACTTGCCATTTTTATCGATTGAGAGGCTTTTCAGCGACCATCTGCGCATTGCACTGCTGCAGGCTTTTCGCTATTGCCAATAGGACTAAGACTTTATGAGGTTTGAAGATGGCTGAACATCACGACACAGCGCCCGCAGAACTGGGTGCACCCATGGACTACAACGAGCATGAAAAGACGTATGATCTGTTCATTGCTCTTTCAAAATGGGGTGCGGTTGTCTGCATCGCTTTGGTAGCTGCGATGGCGTTCGGCTTTTTCGCTGGCGGGTTCTTCTCCGCAACTATTCTGTTTATTCTTATTTGCGTTGCTGCCTGGTTCGTTCTGTAAACACGCTCCATCAGCGTTGTTCATGAGCCGGGCGGATAATCCTGTTGACATCCGCTTGCATGAGCGGGCCCATCACCAGGATTGCCAATCGTCATAGCGGGGCAGGCGCGCTGGTCTTCGGGCCACTGCCTGTATAGTGGCAACATGCTTGGGGGTGAGGGCTTGGCTCAGACACTGTTCATACCGAAAGAGACCGACGTAAATGAACCGCGGGTTGGCGGTTCGGCGGAAACGGTCAAGAAACTGATCGGTCTTGGTTTTTCAGTCATTGTGGAAGGCGGCGCGGGTGTCCTGTCCCGCATTCCGGACCGCGAATTCGAAGCGGCGGGCGCGACCATCGGCAAAACCGCCGACATCCGCAATGCAGATGTCGTTCTGAAAGTCCGGCGTCCATCCACGGCTGAGCTCAAATCCTATAAAAAGGGCGCTGTTGTCATCGCCATGCTCGACCCTTACGGCAACGATGCTGCCGTCAAGGAACTGGCCGATGCGGGTGTCACCGCCTTCACCATGGAATTCATGCCGCGCATCACGCGGGCGCAGGTCATGGACGTGCTGTCGAGCCAGGCCAACCTTGCCGGCTATCAGGCGGTGGTCGATGCTGCCGGGGAATATGACCGGGCCCTGCCGATGATGATGACGGCGGCCGGTACCGTTCCTGCGGCCAAGATCTTCATCATGGGCGTCGGCGTTGCCGGTCTGCAGGCGATTGCCACGGCGCGCCGCATGGGCGCCGTCGTCACCGCGACGGACGTGCGCCCCGCCGTGAAGGAACAGGTCGCTTCGCTCGGTGCGAAATTCCTCGCCGTCGAGGACGACGAGTTCAAGGCGGCTGAAACCGCCGGCGGCTACGCCAAGGAAATGTCGAAGGAATATCAGGCAAAGCAGGCGGCGCTGGTTGCCGACCATATTGCCAAGCAGGATATCATCATCACCACAGCGCTCATTCCCGGACGGCCCGCACCGCGGCTCGTCACCCGGGAAATGTATGCGCGCATGCGTCCTGGCTCGGTCATCGTCGATCTCGCTGTCGAGCGCGGCGGCAATGTCGAAGGGGCTGTGGCGGGCAAGACCGTCGATGTCGACGGTGTGAAGATCGTCGGTCATCTCAATGTCGCCGGCCGTATCGCAGCGACCGCCTCCCAGCTCTACGCCAAGAACCTCTTGGCTTTCGTCGAGACGCTGGTCGACAAGGATGCCAAGGCCATCAAGATCAATTTCGATGACGAGCTGGTCAAGGCAACCGTGCTGACCCATGAGGGCAAGGTGGTTCATCCGAACTTTGCCGCAGCGGCGACAACGGCTGCCGCACCTGCGGCGAAACCCGCAGCCAAAAAGGCTGCGGCCAAGGCAGCGCCGAAAAAAGCAGCCGCACCCAAGAAAACCGCGCCCAAAACGGCGGCCCCCAAAACGACTGAAGGAGAGGCGTGATGGCTGATACCGCACTCGAAAAAGCGCTTGATAGTCTCAATCAGGCGGCCGAAACGGTTCGCCAGGTGGCTGAAAACATGCCGGAAGCAGCCGGTGCTGCGGCCCATGCGGTGACCGGCGGTGCCGTCGATCCTTTCGTCTTCCGCCTCGCGATCTTCGTGCTGGCGATCTTTGTCGGCTATTACGTGGTCTGGTCGGTAACACCGGCCCTGCACACGCCGCTCATGGCCGTCACCAACGCCATCTCGTCGGTTATCGTCGTCGGTGCGCTGCTTGCGGTTGGCCTGTCGGCCAGCGGTTTTGCGACCGGCTTCGGCTTCATCGCCCTGGTGCTTGCCAGCGTCAATATCTTTGGCGGCTTCCTTGTGACCCATCGCATGCTCGCCATGTACAAGAAAAAAGAAAAGTGAGACCTGGGCAATGAGCGTAAATCTCGCAGCTTTTCTTTATCTTGTCTCCGGCGTCCTGTTCATTCTGGCGCTGCGCGGCCTGTCGCATCCCACCACAAGCCGTCAGGGTAATTTCTACGGCATGATCGGCATGGGCATATCGATCCTCACCACACTCACCCTTGCCGAGCCGAGCTTCAGAGGTCTTGGCCTCATCGTCATCGGTCTTGCCATCGGCGGTGGCGTCGGTGCCTATACGGCCAAGCGCATCGCCATGACGGCCATGCCGCAGCTGGTTGCCGCCTTCCACTCGCTGGTCGGTCTGGCCGCCGTCATGGTGGCTGCAGCGGCCATCTACTCGCCCAACTCCTTCGGGATCGGCGAAGTCGGCTCGATTCACGGGCAGGCGCTGGTGGAAATGTCGCTGGGTGTCGCCATCGGCGCGATCACCTTTACCGGCTCCATCATCGCCTTCCTCAAGCTCGACGGCCGCATGTCCGGCAAACCGATCATGCTGCCGGGCCGCCATGTGCTCAATGCGGGCCTGGCGATTGCCATCGTCGTGCTGGTCGTGGCGCTGGTGATGAGCGAAAGCCATTTCGTCTTCTGGCTGATCGTCCTGCTCTCGCTGGTTCTGGGTGTGCTGATCATCGTGCCGATCGGCGGCGCCGACATGCCCGTCGTGGTTTCGATGCTCAACTCCTATTCGGGTTGGGCTGCGGCCGGTATCGGCTTCACTCTCGGCAACCTGGCGCTGATCATCACCGGCGCGCTGGTGGGCTCTTCCGGTGCCATCCTGTCCTATATCATGTGCAAGGGCATGAACCGCTCGTTCATCTCGGTCATTCTTGGCGGCTTCGGCGGCGAGACCGGTGGTGCTGCGGCCGGTGAAGTCGAACAGCGCCCGGTCAAGCAGGGCTCGGCCGACGATGCCGCCTTCATCATGAAGAACGCCTCCAAGGTCATCATCGTGCCGGGTTACGGTATGGCGGTGGCGCAGGCCCAGCACGCCCTGCGTGAAATGGCCGACAAGCTGAAGGCTGAGGGCGTTGAGGTCAAATATGCCATCCATCCGGTCGCGGGCCGTATGCCCGGTCATATGAACGTGCTTCTGGCCGAAGCCAATGTTCCCTATGACGAAGTGTTCGAGCTGGAAGACATCAACTCCGAGTTTGCGCAGGCCGACGTGGCTTTCGTCATCGGTGCCAATGACGTCACCAACCCGGCAGCGAAGACCGACCCGAAATCGCCGATCTTCGGCATGCCGATCCTCGATGTGGACAAGGCTGGCACGGTTCTGTTCATCAAGCGCGGCATGGGCTCCGGCTATGCCGGCGTCGAGAACGAGCTGTTCTTCCGCGACAACACGATGATGTTGTTTGCCGACGCCAAGAAGATGGTCGAAAACATCGTCAAGGCGCTGGATCACTGATCCGGTTGCCTCAGACATATCAACTGAAAGCCCGCCGCATCGGCGGGCTTTTTCATTTCAAGGTCTGTTGGATTGTCCGCTGAATCTTTTGCTCAAATGCCGCCAGCCGGGCAGGGTCGAGTTTCTCGCAGTTGTAGAGCGACAGCATGGAGAAGCGCGCCTTGGGTGCGCAGGTGCCGATGATGGCCGTGCCGAGGATACGGCGCACCGGACGGAACATGATCAGCCGGTCGATCCACCAGGGCGATCCGAGCGTGGTGATGGCGATGCACGCGGTCATGGCGTTGAGACGGGGGATCATCCGGCCGAAGTCCGGCGCATGATCGTAGGCAGTGCCTGGCACGAAGACCCGGTCGATCCAGCCCTTCAGGATGGCAGGCAGTCCGAACCACCAGGTGGGAAAAACCAGGATGAGCACATCCGCGTTCTGCAAGGCCGCGGCATCGTCCGTGACTTCGGAGGCATCGTATTGCGTGGTATAGTAGCTTTGCCTTTCCTCGGGCGAAAGCCTGGGATCAAAACCACGCTGATAAAGATCGAACAGCTGCAGTTCATGCGGTGACGCGGCAATCTGTTCCGCCACCAATGCGGTCAGGTGCCCGCACAGGCTGTCTTTCAGGGGGTGAGCGGAAACAACGACGAACCGCTTCATGGGATGGGATCAGGAGCGCGTGCGCGCCAGGCCATCAAGGGCAGGCTTGTACTTGGGATCGAGCTGGGCTGCCTTGGAGTAGGATTTCGCGGCGCGGGCCTTGTCGCCGCGATGCTCATAGATCAGCGCCTGATTGGCCCAACCCTCGGCAATCGTGCCGTCCAGCTTGATCGCATTGTTGAAATCGTCAAAGGCGTTGTCGTCATCGCCCATGGCCACATAGGAAATGCCGCGGCCGTTATAGGGCTCGGCGGCATCGGGCTGCAGCGAGATCGCCGTGGAGAAATCTTCGATCGCCTGCTTGTGCTGGCCGCGCGCCTGATAGATCAGGCCGCGATTGTGATAGGCGCGGGGATCGGTGGTGTTGAGCTGGATGGCCTGCTGGAAATCGCTGAAGGCGCGGTCGAGCTGTCCCGACAGCCGGTAGAGATTGCCGCGGCCGATATAGGCGGCGTCATATTGCGGATTGATCTGGATGGACTTGCTGTAGTCCGCTGCCGCCTGGGCCGTGTTGCCCATGTTGCGGTAGACCAGCGCGCGGTTCGCATAGGCCTGGTAGAAATTCGGGTTCAACTGCAACGCCGTGTTGAAATCCTTGATCGCATCGCTGTTGCGGCCGGCCCGGCCGAAAGCGGAGCCGCGCACATTGTAGGCTTCGGGATCGCGCGGATTGCTGCGGATGACGCTGTCGAGCGAACTGATGTTCTCGGAAGACCCTTGCGCCTTGTCGATCCCGGTCATGTCGCTGGTCGAGGTCTGGCACCCGGCAACAGCCAGGGTGAGAACCGAAGCGATCACCAGTCCGGTGGTGCGCAACGCCTTGAATACCGATTGCGGGTCGCGATACGAAACCATTTCAAGTGAATGTGTCATACTCTTGGTATCCCGTTCAATCGAAAACGCAAAAAGGGCGGTGTGACGCAAGCCACTCCACCCCGTTATTGTGTCAAGGCGTTAATAAATGCTGATCAACGAGCCGCAGAAGCGCGGACCGGTGCCTTGCGTGCTGGCATTGGCAGAAGACCTTCGCGCTGTGCCTGCTTGCGGGCAAGCTTGCGGGCGCGGCTGATGGCTTCTGCCTTCTGGCGGGCGCGCTTGATCGAGGGCTTCTCGTAATGATCATGCATCTTCATTTCGCGGAACATGCCTTCGCGCTGCATCTTCTTCTTGAGAACGCGGAGAGCCTGATCAACATTGTTTTCGCGTACGAGTACCTGCACGTTTTATCCTGTATCTCTTAGAATTTCGTTGAGCTTGAATCCGAACCCATATCCTTGGTCAGTGGGTCAGCAATCCAAACTTCGCGACGGTCATCCATCGCAAACTGACGAGGCCATTATCAGAATGGCAATGGAATGTCCATGGTGAAGCTGTTTAAAATGGCGGATATTCTTCCCCGCCGCCGGTTCACGCACCCGTGCAATTTTAGAATAACCGGCACGGAACGCCAATCTCCGTCGCAAAATGGCAAAAGACCTTTGAGCGGATGCGTTACTGATGCATAAAAGTGCGATCCTGCGCTTGAAAATCGATGTCGATTTCAGGACAGGATACTGCTCTCGCAAATCGTGGAACAAAACGCTCTGCCAAGGTCATCGGTACGGCCGAAAGCTCTGCAAAGGATTGAATGATGCGGAAATATTCAGTGTTTGCTTTGGCCCGCGAGGCATTGCGTGCCCACAAGGGGTGGGAGCAGCAATGGACGTCGCCCGAACCCAAGTCGGAATATGACGTCATCATTGTTGGCGCTGGCGGACATGGTCTTGCCACCGCCTACTATCTGGCGAAGGAACATGGCATCACCAATGTCGCAGTTCTGGAAAAGGGCTGGCTGGGCGGCGGCAACACCGGCCGCAACACCACGATCATCCGGTCCAACTATCTCTATGACGAATCGGCCGGCATTTACGAACATGCGGTGAAATTGTGGGAGGGCCTGAGCCAGGATCTCAACTACAACGTCATGTACTCGGCGCGCGGCGTGATGATGCTGGCGCACAATATCCACGACGTCCAGGTGTTCAAGCGCCATATCCATGCCAACCGGCTGAACGGCATCGACAATGAATGGCTGACGCCGGAACAGGTCAAGGAATTCTGCCCGCCGATCAACCTCTCCGCCGATGCGCGCTATCCCATCATCGGCGCGGCCCTGCAGCGGCGCGGCGGCACGGCCCGTCACGATGCCGTCGCCTGGGGCTATGCCCGCGCGGCTGCCGATCGCGGCGTGCATATCATCCAGAACTGCGAAGTGACCGGCATTCGCCGCGCGGCCAATGGCGCGGTTGTCGGTGTCGATACCAATCGCGGCCCGATCAATGCCAAGAAGGTCGGTGTGGTGGCCGCCGGTCATACCTCGGTGATCATGAACATGGCCGGCGTGCGCATGCCGCTGGAAAGCTATCCGCTGCAGGCGCTGGTGTCCGAGCCGGTCAAGCCGCTGATCCCCTGCGTGATCATGTCGAACACCGTGCACGCCTATATCTCGCAGTCCGACAAGGGCGAAATGGTCATTGGTGCCGGAACGGACCAGTATACGTCCTATTCCCAGACCGGCGGCCTGCACATCATCAATCACACGTTGGATGCGATCTGCGAAATGTTCCCGGTGCTGACACGGCTGAAAATGCTGCGGTCCTGGGGCGGCATCGTCGACGTGACGCCGGACCGTTCGCCGATCCTCGCCAAGACGCCTGTCCCCGGTCTCTACGTCAATTGCGGCTGGGGAACCGGCGGGTTCAAGGCAACGCCCGGTTCCGGCAATGTGTTCGCCCACACGATCGCCCGGGATGAGCCGCACCGGATCAATGCGCCGTTCACGCTCGAGCGCTTCACCACCGGGCGCCTGATCGACGAAGCCGCTGCCGCCGCCGTGGCGCACTGACAGATTCAAGAAACGAGACGACGACAATGCTTCTCATCAAATGCCCCTATTGCGAAGAAGAGCGCCCGGAGCTGGAATTCCGCAACGCGGGTGAAGCGCATCTCGTGCGCTCCCCGGCCATATCGGAACAATCGGACGAAGACTTTGCCGCCTTCCTGTATTTCCGCCAGAACCCCAAGGGGCTGCAGTTCGAGCGCTGGCGGCATATCCATGGCTGCGGACGTTTCTTCAATGCCGTGCGCGATTCCGTCTCCGACAAGTTCCTGACCGTCTACAAGGCGGGCGAGCCGCGCCCGGATGTCGAAACGCTTCTCAATCCGGAAACCGTTTCCGATGCTGAACCTGCAAAGAAACGCGCCCCCCGCGCCAAGAAAGGGGAGCTGTAAGCCATGAGCATTCAATCCCACTCCGGAAGCAACCGCATTGCTGGCGTTGGCCGCCTGGTCCCGGCGAAGACCGTCCGCTTCACCTTTGACGGACAGAGCCTGACGGGCCTTGAAGGCGACACGCTGGCCTCGGCGCTGCTGGCCAACGGCATTCATCTGGTCGGCCGTTCGTTCAAATATCACCGTCCGCGCGGCATCCTCTCCGCAGGCAGCGAAGAGCCGAATGCGCTTGTTGATGTCGAGCGGGACAAATCCCGCAAGCAGCCGAACGTGCGGGCGACCGTGCAGGAGATCTATGACGGGCTGCAGGTCAAGTCGCAGAACCGCTGGCCGTCGCTGACCTTCGACATCGGTGCGATCAATGACGTATTCTCGCCCATGCTGCCCGCAGGCTTCTACTACAAGACGTTCATGTGGCCGAAGTTCGCATGGAAAACCATCTACGAGCCAAAGATCCGCGCTGCGGCCGGTCTTGGCGTTGTTCCCGGTGAAGCCGATACGGACCGCTATTCCAACCGTTTCGCCCATTGTGATGTGCTGGTGGTCGGCGGCGGTGCTGCCGGTCTGGCCGCAGCACTCAGTGCTGCGCAGACGGGTGCCAAGGTCATCATCTGCGATGAGCAGGCGGAAGCAGGCGGTGCCCTGCGCTACGAGACCGACGTGACCATCGACGGCAAGCCGGGCTATGACTGGGCGACGGAAACGCTGGCATCCCTGCGCGCTCTCGAGAATGTCACGGTTCTCACCCGCACCACGGCGTTCGGTTACTACGCCCAGAATTTTGTCGGCCTTGTCGAGCGGATCAGCGATCATCTGAGCAATCCGGGTTCCGACATGCCGAGGGAACGCCTGTGGCAGGTGCGCGCCAGGAAGGTCATCCTGGCAACCGGCGCCATCGAACGGCACATGGTTTTCGCCAACAATGACCGTCCCGGCATTTTGCTGGCTTCGGCAGCGCGCGCCTATCTCAATCAGTATGGTGTCGCGGTCGGCCGCAAGGTCGGCGTCTACACCGCCAATGATTCCGCCTATGCGGCGGCCATTGACCTGAAGCGTGCCGGTGTCGATGTCCCCGTCATTGTCGATACGCGCGACAATCCGTCTTCGCCGGTGATCGAGGAAGCCCGTTCACTCGGCATCGATGTCGTGACCGGGCATGCGGTGTTCAGCGCCGGCGGCAAGCGCCGTGTCTCCTCCATCAGCATCCGCCCGAACAAGGGCGGCAATGAGCGCAAGGTCGTTGTCGACGCGCTGATCATGTCCGCCGGCTGGACGCCCTCCGTGCATCTGTTTTCGCAGTCGCGCGGCAAGGTGGCATGGGACGCCGCCAATGAGCGGTTCCTGCCCGGCACCTATGCGCAGGATTGCGTCTCGGTCGGTGCCTGCAATGGTAGCGATGGATTGCAGCAGGCGCTGGACGAAGCCGTTGCCGCAGGCGGCAAGCTCGCCGGCGAGACCGGGTTCAAGGGCAAGACCGCAGCGCTCAAGGCAACGGGCGGAACCGACTGGGTTCTCGGCATGATCGGCTCGGCGCCGGGTGCCGGTGCCGATACGACGGTCAAGGCTTTCGTCGATTTCCAGAACGACGTGACCGCCAAGGACGTGCGCCTTGCGGTGCGCGAAGGCATGCATTCCATCGAGCATGTCAAGCGTTTCACCACCAACGGCATGGCCACCGATCAGGGAAAGACATCCAACCTGCACGGGCTGGCCATTGCCGCTGAAGCGCTCAACCGGCCGATCCCGGCCGTGGGCCTGACAACCTTCCGTGCGCCGTTCACGCCGGTGACCTTCGGCGCAATCGTCAACCATGCCCGCCATGACCTGTTCGATCCCACCCGCCGCACGCCGATGCATGCGTGGCATGCGGCACAGGGCGCGGCCTTCGAGGATGTCGGGCAGTGGAAGCGCGCCTGGTATTATCCGCAGGCAGGCGAAGACATGCACGCGGCGGTGAACCGCGAATGCGTCGCCGTGCGCAACCAGGCCGGTATCTTCGACGCTTCGACACTCGGCAAGATCGAAGTGGTCGGCCCCGATGCCGCAAAGTTCCTTGAGCTGCTCTACACCAATCCATGGGAAAAGCTGGGTGTCGGCCGCCTGCGCTATGGCATCATGCTGCGCGAAGACGGTTTCATCTATGATGACGGCGTCGTTGGCCGATTGGCCGAGGATCGCTTCCACGTGACGACGACGACCGGCGGTGCGCCGCGCGTCATGAACCACATGGAAGACTATCTGCAGACGGAATTCCCGCACCTCAACGTCTGGTTGACCTCGACGACCGAGCAATGGGCCGTCATTGCGGTGCAGGGGCCGAAAGCCCGCGAGATCATCGCGCCGCTGGTGGAAGGCATCGACCTTTCCAATGAGGCAATGCCGCACATGAGCGTGCGCGAAGGCAGGATATGCGGTGTGCCGACACGGCTGTTCCGCATGTCCTTCACCGGTGAAGCGGGCTATGAAATCAACGTGCCTGCCGATTATGGCCGGGCCGTATGGGAAGCCGTCTACGAGCGCGGCAAGCCGCTGGGCCTGACGCCCTACGGCACCGAGGCCATGCACGTGCTGCGCGCCGAGAAGGGCTATATCATCGTCGGCCAGGACACGGACGGCACGGTGACGCCGCAGGATGCGGGCCTGACCTGGGCCATCGGCAAGAACAAGACGGACTATGTCGGCATTCGCGGCCTGTTGCGCCGCGATCTGGTGGCGGATGGCCGCAAGCAGCTGGTTGGCCTGAAGACCAAAGATGCCCATGTGGTGCTGGAGGAGGGCGCGCAGATCGTCGCCAACCCGAACCAGCCCGTGCCGATGACGATGATCGGCCATGTGACGTCCTCCTACTGGTCGCAGAATTGCGGCCGGTCGATTGCCATGGCCCTGGTGATCGATGGAACAAAGCGGCTCGGCGAAACGCTCTATGTGCCGATGCCCGATGGTGTGATCGAAGTGGAAGTGACCGGAACGGTGTTCTTCGACAAAAAGGGAGAACGGTTGAATGGCTGACCTTGCTCAAGCAGCGCAGCGTGCGCATCCATTGCAGACCGGCCATGCCGGGGTCGGGTCCGTATCGGTTGCCCTTGCTGATAACGCCACCCGCGTTTCGCTGCGGGCGCGGCCCGATGCGGTGGCGGCGCTGTCCAAGGCGCTTGGCCTGTCCCTGCCGCTGAAGCCGAAGACCACGACCAGTCAGGGCAACCGTGCGGCCCTGTGGATCGGTCCGGATGAATGGCTTCTTCTCGACGTGGACGGCAGTTCGCTGGTGGCCGATCTTGCCAAGGTCAAGGTGCTGCATTCCGCCGTCGATGTCTCCCATCGCAATGTCGGGATCGTTGTTTCCGGCAAGGGTGCCGACGCTGTTGTCAATGGCGGTTGCCCGCAGGACCTGTCGCTCGGCGCCTTTCCGGTCGGCGCGGCCTCGCGCACGGTGCTCGGCAAGATCGAGATCGTGCTGTGGCGGACGGCCGAGGACACGTTCCGGGTTGAATGCTGGCGCTCCTTCTCCGGCTATGCCTACAGCTTTCTGCAGGAATCCGCGCGGGATGTTGCAGTCTGACGGTTGGACCGGAAGCAACGATGATCTTTTTGCCGAATGCGCGGGTATTTGACAGCCCCGCGTAATAATAGTGTGCAGATTGATCGCCGGTGAAGTTATCGATCACAATTGCGCCGTGCTTTGCCATAATGAGAATGCCGATGGCTGCCGATTCGCGCGGTCGCGTCGCGAGAGTGGTTTATGGCTGTCAAAAAGCGCCTTGTTATCAATTTTACAGGCTATGAAGGCCTGCATCCCGATGCCGTGCGCGGGCGCTATCTCAATGCCTCGGCCGATTTCAACACGCTCTGGCACACGAAAACCAAAGCGGGGCCCATGCAGCCGGAGGGGCCGAACATCGCCTCGATGCAGCTTGATACAACCGGGGCGAACTGGACGGTCGAAACCGAGTTCTGCCAGTACGGCACGGCTGATATCTTCGATGCCTATTCCGCGCGCAATGTCGTAACGCGCTTTGCCACCGGCCTGATGGCGTTTCTCGATATTCTCATCACCGGCACCTTCTGGCGGTATCTGCGCACAAGCTGGCGGTTCTGCATCTTTTTCATGTGGCCGTTTGCGCTGACCTGTTTCATTTCGCTGGTCGCGCTGCTGATCGGGCTTGGACCATTGTTTGGCGGTTTCAGCGCCTACCACATGTTTTGGACCATTCCCCTTGCGCTCGCCATCGCGCGCCTCCTGATCCGCTGGCCGGGGGAAAAGGTGTTCCTTTCCTACCTCTTGGATGACTGGGCGGCGGCGTCAGACCGGATCTACCGCCGCAGTCCGGCTTTGCTGGAACGGCGCAAGGCTTTTGCCGACCACCTGACCGAGAAGCTGCGGGAGAGCGGCGCGGATGAGGTGGTCATCATCGGGCACAGCCTTGGCACGGTGCCGGCTGTCGAGGCCATTGCCGATGTCTGGCGCAGTGCGCCGCAGCTCATCAGGCAGCAGCCGGTTTCGCTGGTGGCGACCGGCTCGTGCCTGTTGATGATCGCCTTTCATCCGCGTGCAACGGATTTGCGGGAAGACGTGCGGGTTGTCCTGCAGGATACGCCGGTTCTGTGGGCGGAGTATCAGACCATTGCGGATATCGTGCATTTCTACCGGTCGAACCCGGCGGCGGCGCTGGGGATAATCCCGCGCACCGAACCGCTGATCCGGCGTATCCGGTTCAAGCACATTCACAGCGCCAAGCGCTATGCGCGTGCCAAGAAGAATTTTTTCAAGATGCACCTTCTGTTCCTGAAGGGCGCGCAGATCCGCAATGCCTACGATATGGGCATGTTCGTGCAGGGGCCGTTTGCCTTCCAGGATCTGGCCGTGCGCGACAGTGCGCCGCCGCTGGACGATGCCGGGCGGCTTGTCGAGGCGGTCCGCGCCTAATCAGTCCATTTCCGGCGGATGCTCGAGCACGGCAATCGTCAGCCAGTTGGCGACGAGTGCCGGTTTGATCGAGCCTTCGATTTCCAGGGTGACTTCGTAGTTGTTGAGCACGCGGCCGGACGGGCGGATATCCGCATCCACCAGCTTGAAGCGGGCACGCACCTGCTTGCCGGATTTGACCGGCGCCATGAAGCGTACCTTGTCGAAACCGTAATTGATGCCCATCGTCGCGCCTTCGATCATCGGCAATGCCTCATAGGCGAGCGTCGACAGCAGCGAGATGGTCAGGAAGCCATGGGCGATGGTGCCCCCGAACGGCGTTTCCTTGGCCGCGCGCTCCGGATCGGTATGGATGAACTGGTGATCATCGGTCGCATCGGCAAACTTGTCGATCATGTCCTGGCTGACCACGCGCCATTCCGAACAGCCGATTTCTGTGCCGACACCGGCCTTCAACTGCTTGAGCGTGATAGCGTTCTTCATGGTTCCAAGGCTTTCCGAAAATTGGATCAGATCATCGATGGGGCTGTCGATAGACTTTTATGAGCCAAATGTCATCCCTTGCGCGCTGCCGTCTTGCTTGACGCCAGTTCAATATGGGCAAGCATGCCTCTGATCAGCGTATCGAAGATCAGCCGAAAACGGTGTGAAGACCGCAGGTTTTCGTGCATGGCGATCCAGGTGGGAAGTACGATCGAAAACGCGTCGGGCAGCAGGCACACGAGGTCGGGATTTGCCTGGCCGAGACTGTCCTGGCATATGCCGATGCCAATTCCTGACCGGATAGCGGCGAGTTGGGCCAGATTGTTGTCCGTGCGATAGCTGAACTTAAGCTCATGCGACATCGGAAAACGTTTCTCGATGCTGCGTATGAAGGCGGTCTGCCTGTCGAAGCCGATGAGCCTGTGATTTTTCAATTCCGCCAGCGTGCGGGGCGCGCCGTATCTGGCAAGATAGGCACGGTGCGCGTAGAGCCCGAGCGAAATGCCCCCGACATTGCGCACAAGCAGCGCCTCCTGCGTGGGCTCTGCCATTCTGACAGCAATATCAACCTCGCGGTTCAAGAGATTTTCGACCGTATCGGAGGCGGATAATTCGATGTGCAAGGCGGGATATGTCTCGAGCAGCGGCGCGAGTATCTGTGGGAGAACTTCGGTGCCGATAACCTCGCTCGCGCCAATGCGCACCGTGCCTTCCACCGCATCACGCTGTGCTGTTGCCAGACGGACAAGTGCTGCGGCATTGGCAGCCATGGCGGCAGCGTAGGGTTGCAATTCCAGCGCGGCATCGGTTGCAAGCAGGCCGTTCGGCGAGCGGGTGAAGAGCTGGGCGCCAATAAGGTCCTCCAGCGTATCGATATGCCGTCCCACGGTCGGCTGTGTCAAACCGAGCTCACGCGCCGCTGCCGACAGTGAGCCGTGCCGGATGACATGAAGAAAAGTCCAGTAAAGATCCCAGTTCGGCATCTGTTGCATTATTTATGTATAGCCAGTCAAGGAATTTTGTCAATTTTGTTTATCTCATTGCTGGTGCACTGTTGCCGAGACAACGGAGAAAACGCGCATGCAATCAACAGAACAGAAGATGGCGCTTGTATTGGGTGCAACAGGTGGCATCGGCGGTGCGGTAGCACGCAACCTCCTGAAGCGAGGCTGGCATATCAAGGCCCTGACGCGCGACATTGGCAAGGCCGGGAAAACCGCGGGTGATTTTGAATGGATTGCGGGTGACGCCCTCAATCCGGGGGATGTCAGCAAGGCAGCAGAGGGCGTGTCCCTGATCGTCCATGCCGTCAACCCGCCCGGATACCGGGACTGGGAGAAGCTTGTTGTGCCCATGCTCGACAATACCATCGCGGCGGCAAAGCAGGTGGGCGCCCGCGTGCTTCTGCCCGGCACTGTCTATAATTTCGGACCCGATGCCTTTCCGGTTCTGGGCGAGGACAGTCCGCAACATCCCGTCACGCGAAAAGGCAGGCTGCGTGTCATGATGGAGCAGCGTCTGAAGGATGCTTCCGCATCCGGTCTCGACGTCCTTATTGTCCGCGCTGGTGATTTCTTTGGTCCGAAGGCCGCAAACAATTGGTTCTCGCAAGGGCTTGTCACGCCGGGAAAACCGGTATCGCTCGTCAGCAACCCTTCAAGGCGCGGCATCGGGCATCAATGGGCGTTTCTTCCCGATGTCGCTGAAACAATGGCTCAACTGGTCGACCGGGCGGAAACCCTTCCCCGTTTTGCGGTCTATCACATGGAAGGCTTCTGGGATGCGGATGGCATGCAGATGGCAGCCGCCATCAGGCGTGTGGTTGGCCGCCCGGTGAAGGTCAGATCGTTTCCGTGGTGGATCGTGCCGATCATGGCACCCTTCAATGCGTTCATGCATGAGTTGAAGGAGATGCGGTATCTGTGGAAGCAACCGCTGCGCATGACGAACACGCGGCTGGTCGGCATACTCGGAGCCGAGCCAAGGACACCGATCGACGAGGCAGTGCGGCAGACACTGGCTGACCTCGGCTGTCTCTGACAGCCCGGGTTGCCTTTGGCGGGTTTCGCCTTCACGCGGCAAAGCTGCCACAAACCGCAGATGCAAAACAGAATATGGTTCAGGGAAGTTCGGATGGTGGGCGTGACAGGGATTGAACCTGTGACCCCTACGATGTCAACGTAGTGCTCTCCCGCTGAGCTACACGCCCATCCGACAGGGGCGCATACACCATATTGATTCCGGTCCGTCAATAGGGTTGGAAGAAGTTATCAGGCTTTCTTCACCGGAGCAGGCAGATAGGGCCTTTGATCAGGCCGCTACCAGCATTTTTTCGATCTCATTGACGAGATCGCGCAGGTGGAAAGGCTTGGAAAGCACTTTCGCATCCTTCGGCGCTTTCGAATCGGAATTCAGCGCCACGGCGGCAAAGCCGGTGATGAACATGATTTTCAGATCCGGGTCGATTTCCGACGCACGGCGTGCCAGCTCGATGCCGTCCATCTCCGGCATGACAATGTCGGTGAGCAGCAGTGAAAACGGCTCTTCGCGCAACCGGTCGTAGGCGCTTGCGCCATTGTCGAAAGGCGTGACGTGATATCCTGCCTTCTCCAGCGCCTTCACCAGGAAGCGCCGCATGTCATTGTCATCTTCTGCTAGCAGGATTCTCTTCATCAGTCCGTCCGAATTGTCTGTCGCCTGATCATCCCCAGACAGGCGCCCCATCATGCTTAACAAGACGCTTTTTTGGTAAAGATCGCGTGAATGATTTGCTGAAAATAAGGGGGAACCCCGGAAAAGTCGAGCAAGATCGCAGCCGGGCGGCTGAAGAATGCGCTTGGTCCGGTCAGCCCGGAAAAGTTCCGCTGCCTTTGGCGGCTGATCAATTCCCTCCGGGGCGAAGTTGCTCTAAAGTAACGGCATATTCAAGCAAACCGTCGAAGTGAATGATGACCCTCGAGCGCGATTTCCCTGACAAGCTGCCCTATGAACTGCGCCGGCCGGCTGACCAGCGTATTCCGTTTGTGTTCAATTCGCCGCACAGCGGTCAGGTCTATCCGCCGGCCTTCCTGCAGCAGTCGCAGCTCGATGCGCAAACGATTCGCCGCTCGGAAGACTGTTTTGTCGACCAGCTCTTTGCTGCCAGCGTCATGCTCGGTGCGCCGATGCTGGTGGCGCATTTCCCCCGTGCCTATCTCGACGTCAACCGCGAGCCCTATGAACTCGACGCGAAGATGTTCAGCGATTCGCTTCCCTCCTATGCCAATGCAAATTCGGCCCGGGTTGCCGGCGGTCTTGGCACCGTTCCGCGCCTTGTCGGCGAAGGGCAGGAAATCTACGCGCAGAAACTGCCTGTCGAGGAAGCGCTCGGCCGCATCACCACGATCTACAAGCCCTATCATGCGCTGCTTGCCGGGATGCTGGTGGAAACGCGCAGCCGTTTTGGCTATGGCGTTCTCGTCGATTGCCATTCCATGCCCACCGGCATCCGGTTTCCGGAAAGCGGCCTGCGCCCGGACTTCATCATCGGGGACCGGTTCGGCACCAGCTGTTCGCCGGAATTGACGCACACCGCCATCCACCTCCTGCGCGAGATGGGCTATGCGGTGGCGCACAACAAGCCCTATGCGGGCGGTTACATCACCGAGCATTACGGGCGTCCGCTCAAGCGTTTCCACGCATTGCAGATCGAGGTCAATCGCGGCCTTTATCTCAATGAGCACAATTACGAGCGTAAATCGGGCTTCGGGCAGCTGCAGCGCGATATCAGCCAGTTCCTGGCCGATCTCGTTTCGCTGCCGGACTTCCACTTCCTCGATGTGCCGCTCGCGGCGGAATAGGGTCTTGTTGCTGTTGCCCGTCTGCAAACAAAAAAAGACCGCGCAAGTGCGCGGTCCAAGTCTAGGGAGGAAACGCCCAAGGAGGGCATAGACAGGTCACCCCGTCTGTTAATCAATCTATGCTGCATCGCACAAATGTCAAGTGATTTGTGCGGTTTTTTAAGCACGATAATTATGTGCCTAAAAAAAATGCAATAATTTAGCCGACAATGCAGGTAAATGAGAAAATTTTGATCGCGAGGAACCATTTTGGCCATTGAACTTTCGTTTTTGCGGCGGATTGCCGAGGTTGCGGCAGCGCAGACATTGCCCCGCTTTCGCACCGTTTCGTCCATCGACAACAAATATCAGGTGGGATTCGACCCGGTCACCGAGGCCGACAGGGAGGCCGAACGGGCGATTCGCGCGCTGATCAACAGCACCTTTCCCGCTCACGGCATCATGGGCGAGGAGTTTGGTTCGGAAAATCTCGACGCCTCGCATGTCTGGGTGATCGATCCCATCGACGGCACGCGCGCCTTCATTTCAGGCCTGCCGGTGTGGGGCACGCTTGCGGGCTTGACCATCGATGGCGATGCGGTGGCCGGCGTCATGGCGCAGCCCTTCACCGGTGAGCTGTTCATGTGCGACGGCACGGCATCCTATTACGAGGGACCGGGTGGCGCGCGCCAGCTGAAAACCCGGCAGAATCCGGATATCGCCCAGGCCACGCTGTTCACCACGACACCAGCCCTGTTCAAGGACAGGAAGCGCGAGGCCTATGACCGTGTGGAGCGCAGCGTGCGCATGCCGCGTTACGGCGCCGACTGCTATGGCTATGCCATGATTGCCGCCGGTTTCGTCGATCTGGTGGTGGAGACCGCCTTGCATCCCTACGATATCGTTGCGCTGGTGCCGATCATCGAAAAGGCGGGCGGTGTCATCACCAATTGGGATGGCGGCCCGGCGGAAAAGGCCGGCGATATCGTGGCGGCGGGCTCAAGGGAACTGCACGCGCAGGCGCTGGAGCTTCTCAACCGCTGAAAGCCAGCATCTACGTGGCCTGTTCGTTCTCGATTCCGGCCATGTCGCCGCCGGTTCCGGGAATGAAGGCATCGAATGCCGCGAAAAACTGTTCGCGGTAAAAATCCTTTTCCTGCAGGATTTCATGCTTGGCGCCGTCGATGGTGATCAGTGTCGCATTGCGCAATTGCAGGGCGAACCGTTCGATTGCCGGAGTGGACACAACGCTGTCCGCCCCGGCGGCGACGACAAGGCTGGGGATGCGGATCGCCTCGATATAATCGGGGTTCGTCACCCGCTTGATCGCCTTGGCCGCCGAGGCGATCCATCCGGCGGTCGGGCCGCCAATGGCGAGCTCCGGCGCGGTTTTCAGTATTTCGCTGTTGCGCAGGTAGCGGGCGGCGTCCGATGTGACCTCGTTGAGGGCGAAGGGTTTGATCATCGGCTTGCCGCCACGGATATACATCCCGCCGAGACCGGTCAGCCGCAGGCTATTGGCGACGGCGCTGAGCAGAATCTTGCCGATCCGGCTGCCGTTGACGTCGAGTAGCGGCACCATCAGCACCATGCGGCGGATGCGGTTTGCCAGGGCAGGCGCTGCGAGAAGCGCTGCCAGCGCGCCGGTGGAATGGGCCAGCACGTAAAACGGTCCGCGGCAGTCGGGCAGAAGCACGCTTTCGAACAGCAGCTCAAAGTCGGCCGCATAATGGTCAAAACTCCGGACATGGCCGCGCAGCGGGTCCTTCAGCAGGCGGCTCGATCCGCCCTGGCCGCGCCAGTCGAAGGTGGCCACGGCAAAACCCCGCTTGGCAATGTCACGGATGGTCTCGAAGTATTTTTCAATGCATTCGTTGCGGCCCTGCAGGATGATCACGGTGCCCTGGACGGGATGGGTGGTGGCGGGGAAAATCGCGTAGCGCAGTTGTCTGCCGCCCTTGAGCGGCAATGCGGCAACGCGGGCATCCTGCGGTGTCGGGTTGGCGGCTGTTTCGACAAGCGGATGGGTCATGAATACCGGTCAGTCCTCGTCCCGCCCATGAGGGGATCACACGGGTGCATTTGCATCTTTTGATAAAATGCATGGCAATAAAGGTCAAACCGGGTTCTCGTAAAAACAAAAAAATGACCGGAAACCCTTGGGAGGGCTTCCGGTCAGTACATTCCAGGCGGAAGGGACGTTACACCTGGAACGATCTCGGGAAATCAGTAGCCGTTCGCCGGGCGGATCTCGATGCTGAACCCGTTGTCGCTGCGGCGGTCGCGGTAGCCGCGCCGATCGCCCATCACACGGGTATCGAGAATGTCGCCATCACGGGACACGGTGACCAGAACCGGCGTGCCGCGGCGCCATGCCTGGACAAAATAACGGCCGCGTTCGAAGTTCACATCGCGGACACGGTAGCCGCGGCGCTCCAGCATGCGGGTTACTTCGCGCGGACCGATCTGGTCGCGGAAGCGCTCATCGCGGCGCCATTCTCCACGCTGATCACCATAGAAGCGGCGGTCCTGAACGAGCAGGCCATCCATGTCACCGCGGCCATCCATGTAGATTGCCCGGTCACCGCGATAGGTGAAGTCGTCGGCCATGGCCGAGGCAGAAAAGCCTGTGACCAGCAGGGCGGCGGCGGTCAGTGCCAGAACAGTCTTTTTCATCATCTTGTCCTCGTCTCTTGCCGGTCAAATCCCGGCGTTGGATGTGTTTATAGGGGAGGGCGTGTGAACGTATCCCGAAGGGCGCGTTCATCTGGCGTTCATCGCTGCGGGACGCGTTCGAATGTGTAAAAACCGGAACATTCGGCAGCAAAAGGGGGCTTGAAATGGCTTTGGCCGTTTCCCAAATACCTGTTGTGACCGCCATAACGGGGTCACTGGTTCAGCGGGACTTGCCGATTGAGGGAGTCTCTTGACGAGCCAGAACACGCAACATTGTCGCTCTAAAGGAGGGCTTACTATGCGTCACGTGGATTTTTCCCCACTCTATCGTTCGACTGTCGGTTTTGACCGGCTTTTCACTATCCTCGACTCGCTGGCTCAGCCAGACGGTGCCCAGTCCTATCCGCCCTACAATATCGAGCGGACAGGCGAGAACACCTACCGCATCACCATGGCCGTTGCCGGCTTCTCGGAAGACGAAATCCAGATCGAAGCCCATCGCAACCAGCTCAAGGTGACCGGCGAGAAGGCTGCCGAAACATCGGACGATAATGCCGAAACCCTGTATCGCGGCATTGCTTCCCGCGCGTTCGAACGCCGCTTCCACCTTGCCGATTTCGTTGAAGTCAGTGGTGCCAGCCTGAAAAACGGCTTGCTGCACATTGATCTCAAGCGCGAAATTCCCGAGGAAATGAAGCCGCGCAAGATCGCTGTCACTGCCCTGTCGGAAAAGACAGCCAAGCAGATCGAAGCCAAGACTGCGCACTAAGCTCTGAAAGCCGGAGTGAAAGAAGCGGCGCGTTTGCGCCGCTTTTTTTATGCGATCAGGTCGCCGAAGCGGCTGATGTCTTCGGAGGTCGTGGCAAAGCTCGTGACAAAACGGGTGATCGTCTCGTCTTCGGCAACATGGCCCTTTTCGGCATGGGGCGTGTGCCAGTCATAGAAAACGGCGCCCGCCGCCTGCAGTTTTGCCGATGTCTGCTTTTTCATGATCGCGAACACTTCATTGGCGCGCGGCTGCCAGGCGAGACGCAGATCGTTCGAATTGCTGATCAGCTTTGCCAGTTCCGCCGCCTTGGCATTGGCATGCGCCGCCGTTGCCAGCCACAGCCCATCGGCAAAATAAGCCTCGAACTGCGCCGCGATGAAGCGGGATTTTGAAAAATTCTGCGCCGAACGCATGCGGATATAAGGCATCTGCCTTGCCTGTTCGGGGTTCATGAAAACCAGTGCTTCGGCACACCAGCAGCCATTCTTGGTGCCGCCGAATGACAGGATGTCGACGCCCTGCTTCCAGGTCATTTCCGCGGGGGAACAGCCAAGCGAGACAAGCGCATTGGCAAAACGCGCGCCATCCATGTGCAGCGGCAGGCCATTTTCCTTGCAGATTGCGGAGATTGCCGCGATGTCGGCCAGTTCATAAATTGTGCCGCTCTCGGTCGACTGCGTGATCGAAACGCTCATCGGCTGGCCCGCATGGACGTGGCCTTCGGGAAAGCCGTTCATCGCCGCTTGCAGATTGGCAATATCGATGCGGCCTGTCGGCCCGTCGATGGCCTGGACCCGTGCTCCGCTCGCGAAAAATCCTGGTGCGCCGGCCTCATCCGCAATCATGTGCGCTTCGCGGTGGGCAAAGGTGATGCCGCCCGGGCGGGCGATGCTGGCCTGTGCCAGGGAATTGGCCGCTGTTCCGGTCCCGACAAAGAAGACGGCGACGTCGCGCTCGAAAATTGCGCTGAATGTCTGCTGGACGGCGCGGTCGAGATCGCCCGTGCCATAGGCCGCGGCGAAACCGCTGGCATGTCTGGTCAGATTTTCGGCAATTTTCGGATGGGCTCCGGCCCAATTATCGGATGCGAAAAGCATGAAACAACCTCGGATGTGAAACTGACGCCGCCACGCTTACGCTTTTCCCCGCGGGCTGGAAAGCAGAAGATGATGTCTTTCCCGCAAGGGATTTTCGGGGTGCGTGGCGGAACCATCTGTTTTTCCTGGCTTATTTAGGGGAAAACGCCTGCCTCGAAATGAAATGCATAAATCACCCGATGTTTGCGCAATGATATTTCGTCCAATGCTGTTATTTTTTGCTTTTCCATCTTGTTTGTTTGGAATTATTCTGGCATACGAGGATATGACAGCAATGCTGTCCTAATTTGCACGATCCAAGCGCGGGATGGCAAGCAAGGGTGCTTCCGTCCTCAAAATGGTGACCGCAGTTTGCAACCGGAAGATATGCCGCACCAGAAGGGGCAGGAATATATGCTATTCCGTCCCGCGAGGAATTGACCGCCCCACGGGGCCCATTTGGAGGGATTGACGATGTCGGATTTGACGCCATCTGTAACGACTGAACTTGCTCAGGCCGTACAGAACCGTGCGGTCAAAACCAATAAATCGTCCGGCATTCCCACCCGACAAGGCTTGTATGATCCGCGCAATGAACATGACGCCTGCGGCGTCGGCTTCGTCGCGCATATGAAGGGCGTCAAGTCGCACAAGATCATTGAAGACGGGCTGTTCATGCTCGAAAACCTGACGCATCGCGGTGCCGTCGGCGCCGACCCGCTGATGGGCGATGGCGCAGGCATGCTCGTGCAGATTCCCGATGCGTTTTTCCGCGCGGAATGGGCCGAAAAGGGTGTCGAGCTGCCGCCGGTCAATCATTACGCCGTCGGTTATCTGTTCATGCCGCAGGATGCCGAAGAGCGCGCCCATATCGAGACCGTCATCACGGAAGTCATCGCCTCGGAAGGCCAGACGCTGATCGGCTTCCGCGATGTTCCCGTCGACAATTCGTCCCTGTCCAAGGCGCCGCATATCGCGGCGACGGAACCGTTCCACCGCCAGGTGTTCATCGGGCGCAACCCGAACATCGAATCCAATGAGGATTTCGAAGGCCGGCTGTTTATCCTGCGCAAGGTGATTTCGAACCGCATCTATCAGGAGAACGGCGGCAAGGAGAGCGACTTCTACGTCGTATCCATGTCGGCGCGCACCATCGTCTACAAGGGCATGTTCCTCGCCTATCAGGTCGGCGCCTATTACAAGGACCTGAAGGATCCGCGTTTCGTCAGCGCGGTGGCGCTGGTGCATCAGCGGTTCTCGACCAACACCTTCCCGTCGTGGAAGCTGGCGCATCCCTACCGCATGGTTGCGCACAATGGTGAAATCAACACCCTGCGCGGCAACGTCAACTGGATGGCGGCGCGTCAGGCGTCGGTCGACAGCGAATTCTTCGGCAACGACATCTCGAAGCTCTGGCCGATCTCCTATGAAGGCCAGTCCGATACGGCCTGTTTCGACAACGCGCTGGAATTCCTGTTCCAGGGCGGTTACTCGCTCGCCCACTCGATGATGATGCTCATTCCCGAGGCATGGTCGGGCAACAAGCTGATGTCGGACGACCGCAAGGCGTTCTACGAATATCATGCCGCCCTGATGGAACCATGGGATGGCCCGGCGGCGGTTGCCTTCACCGATGGCCGCCAGATCGGCGCGACGCTCGACCGCAACGGTCTGCGTCCGGCCCGCTATATCGTCACCGACGATGATTTCGTCATCATGGCGTCGGAAGCCGGCGTGCTGCCGGTACCGGAAGAAAAGATCGTCAAGAAGTGGCGGCTTCAGCCCGGCCGCATGCTGCTGATCGACATGGAAAAGGGCGAAATCGTCTCCGACGACACGATCAAGTCCGAGATCGCCAACCGGCATCCCTACAAGACATGGCTGAAGAACACCCAGCTCATTCTTGAAGAGCTGAGCCCGGTTGAACCACGCGCGCTGCGCAAGGATGTCAGCCTGCTCGACCGCCAGCAGTCCTTCGGTTATACGCAGGAAGACACCAAGCTGCTGATGTCGCCGATGGCGACGACAGGGCAGGAAGCCATCGGCTCGATGGGTACGGACACGCCGATCTCGGCCATGTCTGACAAGTCGAAGATGCTCTACACCTATTTCAAGCAGAACTTTGCGCAGGTCACCAACCCGCCGATCGATCCGATCCGCGAGGAACTGGTGATGAGCCTTGTTTCGTTCATCGGTCCGCGTCCGAACATTTTCGATCTGGTCGGCACGTCCCGCCGCAAGCGGCTGGAAGTGCGCCAGCCGATCCTGACCAATGGCGATCTGGAAAAGATCCGCTCCATCGGCCACACGGAAGACCGCTTCGATACGAAGACACTGGATATCGCCTATAATGTTGAGGAAGGCGCGGCTGGCATGGCCGGTGCGCTGGAGCGTCTGTGCGAACGTGCCGAGGCGGCCGTGCATGGTGGCTACAACATCATCATCCTCTCCGACCGTCAGGTCGGGCCGGACCGCATTCCGATCCCGGCACTGCTGGCGACGGCGGCGGTTCACCATCACCTCATCCGCAAGGGCCAGCGCACATCGGTTGGCCTCGTCGTGGAATCGGGCGAGCCGCGCGAAGTGCATCATTTCTGCTGCCTTGCCGGTTATGGTGCGGAAGCGATCAACCCCTATCTTGCCTTCGATACGCTGCTCGACATGCACAAGCGCGGCGAGTTCCCGCCGGAGGTGGACTCCAAGGAAGTCGTATCGCGCTACATCAAGTCCATCGGCAAGGGCATTCTCAAGGTCATGTCCAAGATGGGCATCTCCACCTACCAGTCCTATTGCGGCGCGCAGATTTTCGATGCGGTCGGCCTCAAGTCGGAATTCGTCGACCGCTTCTTCTTCGGAACGGCAACGACGATCGAAGGTGTTGGCCTGGAGGAAGTGGCTGAGGAGACGGTGCGCCGCCACCGCGATGCTTTTGGCAATGATCCGGTCCTGCTCAGCACGCTGGATGTCGGCGGTGAATATGCCTACCGCATGCGCGGCGAGGCGCATCTCTGGTCTCCGGATGCGGTAGCCAAGCTGCAGCACGCGGTGCGCACGGACTCAGCCTCGACGTTCAAGGAATATTCCGATCTCGTGAACAGCGAGTCGGCCCGGGCCCAGACTATTCGCGGGCTCTTCAAGATCAGGATGGCTGGAGATGCCGGCCGCAAGCCTGTCTCCATTGATGACGTCGAGCCAGCCAAGGAAATCGTCAAGCGGTTCTCGACCGGCGCCATGTCGTTCGGCTCGATCAGCCGCGAGGCGCACACGACCCTTGCCATCGCCATGAACCGGATCGGCGGCAAGTCGAACACCGGTGAGGGCGGTGAGGAACCGGATCGTTTCTATCCGCTGCCGGACGGCAAGCCGAACCCGGAACGCTCTGCCATCAAGCAGGTGGCATCGGGACGCTTTGGCGTGACGACGGAATATCTCGTCAACTCCGACATGATGCAGATCAAGGTGGCGCAGGGTGCCAAGCCCGGCGAGGGCGGCCAGCTGCCCGGCCACAAGGTCGATGCGACGGTTGCCAAGACCCGCCACTCCACGCCGGGTGTCGGCCTGATTTCGCCGCCGCCGCACCATGACATCTATTCCATCGAGGATCTGGCGCAGCTCATCTACGATCTGAAGAACGTCAACCCTGAAGCCGATGTTTCGGTCAAGCTGGTGTCGGAAGTCGGCGTCGGCACGGTTGCGGCCGGCGTTGCCAAGGCGCGCGCTGACCACATCACCATTTCGGGCTATGACGGCGGCACGGGTGCATCGCCGCTCACTTCGCTCAAGCATGCCGGTTCCCCGTGGGAAATGGGCCTTGCCGAGACCCAGCAGACGCTGGTGCTCAACGGCCTGCGCTCGCGCATCGCCCTGCAGGTCGATGGCGGTCTGCGCACCGGCCGCGACGTGATCATCGGTGCCCTGCTGGGCGCCGACGAATTCGGTTTCTCCACGGCGCCGCTGATTTCGGCCGGCTGCATCATGATGCGCAAGTGCCATCTCAACACTTGTCCGGTCGGCGTGGCAACGCAGGATCCGGTCCTGCGCAAGCGCTTCAAGGGCACGCCGGAACACGTCATCAACTTCTTCTTCTTCATGGCGGAAGAGGTGCGGCAGTTCTTGGCCGACATGGGTTATACCCGGCTTGAAGAGATCGTCGGCAAGGCCGAACTGCTCGAAAAGCGCGAGATGATCGATCACTGGAAAGCCAAGGGTCTCGATTTCACCCGCATCTTCCACAAGCCGGAAGCGCCGGAGGAAAAGACGCGCTGGACCGAACGGCAGAACCATCCGATCACCGATATCCTGGATCGCAAGCTGATCGAGCAGGCCATGCCCGCGCTGGAGAACAAGATCCCTGTCAAGATCGAAATGCCGATCAAGAATGTGGATCGGTCGGCTGGGGCGATGCTGTCGGGTGAGGTGGCCAAGCGCTACCGGCACAAGGGTCTGAAGGAAGACACGATCTCGGTCACGTTCACCGGGACGGCCGGGCAGTCCTTTGCGGCATTCCTCGCACGCGGCATTTCGTTCGAGCTGATCGGTGACGGCAATGACTATGTCGGCAAGGGCCTGTGCGGCGGACGCATCGTTATTCGCCCGCCGGACAACACGAAAATCGTGCCGGAGAATTCCATCATCGTCGGCAATACCGTGCTGTACGGGGCCATCGAAGGCGAAGCCTATTTCCGCGGCGTCGCGGGCGAACGCTTTGCCGTCCGCAACTCCGGCGCCATCGCGGTGGTCGAAGGCACGGGCGATCATGGCTGCGAATACATGACCGGCGGTGTCGTCGTGGTCATCGGCCAGACCGGACGCAACTTCGCGGCCGGCATGTCCGGCGGCGTGGCTTATGTGCTCGATGAAGCTGGTGATTTTGCCCAGCGCTGCAACATGGCGATGGTCGAGCTGGAGCCGGTGCCGGAAGAGGACGATATCCTCGAAAAACTGCACCATCACGGCGGCGATCTGGCCCATAAGGGCCGCGTCGATGTCTCGGCCAATATGACCAGGCATGACGAGGAACGCCTCGTGCAGCTCATCTCGAACCACATGCATTACACGGGCTCGGGCCGGGCGAAGGAAATTCTCGACAATTGGGAAGCCTTCCGGCCGAAATTCGTGAAAGTCATGCCGGTCGAATATCGCCGGGCGCTCGAAGACATGGAGCGCATGCGGATGGGTGTCGCAGCGGAATAAAATCAACGCACTCCTGCTTCGAGCGTCATCACAATGATGCTCGGCATGGGGTCCAATGCTGCCCAGACCCAACACGGGAACGGGTGGTCCTCCAAGGGTGAGGGGAGCAGTTTTATGGGTAAGGTTACAGGTTTTCTCGAGATCGACCGGCAGGTCGGAAAGTATCAGCCCGCGTCTGACCGCATTCGCCATTTCCGGGAATTCACCATTCCCATGACCGATGGCGAAGTGAAGAAGCAGGCGGCCCGCTGCATGGATTGCGGCATCCCGTTCTGCCACGGGCCGACCGGCTGCCCTATCCACAACCAGATTCCGGACTGGAACGATCTCGTCTACAACGACAACTGGGACGAGGCGATCCGCAACCTGCATTCCACCAACAATTTCCCGGAATTCACCGGCCGCATCTGCCCGGCCCCGTGCGAGGAAGCCTGCACGCTGAACCTGGAAGACGTGCCGGTGTCCATCAAGACGGTGGAGCAGGCGATTGCCGACAAGGCCTATGAAAAGGGCTTTATCATCCCGCAGCCTGCGGCATCGAAGACCGGCAGGAAAGTGGCCGTCATCGGCTCCGGCCCGGCAGGCATGGCGGCGGCGCAGCAGCTTGCCCGCGCGGGCCATGAAGTGCATGTCTACGAGCGCGAAAGCCGTGCAGGCGGCCTCCTGCGCTATGGCATTCCCGATTTCAAGATGGAAAAGCATTTCATCGACCGCCGCGTGGCGCAGATGGAAGGCGAGGGTGTCACCTTCTTCTACGGCGTCAATGTCGGCATCGACAAGCCGGTGCAGGAACTGCTCGATACCTATGATGCGGTGCTCTATTGCGGCGGCGCCGAAACGCCGCGCCCTGCGGGTATTCCGGGTGCTGATCTCGACGGCGTCCACGATGCCATGAACTATCTCGTGCAGCAGAACCGCCGCGTCGGCCGTGAAAACATCGAATCCGTGGCCTGGCCGAGCGATCCGATTGTGGCGTCAGGTCGCCATGTGGTTGTCGTCGGCGGCGGCGATACCGCCTCCGACTGTGTTGGCACCGCGTTCCGCCAGGGCGCGGTGAAGGTCACTCAGCTCGATATCCGCCCGCAGCCGCCGGAAAAGGAAGACAAGCTCAGCGTCTGGCCCTATTGGGCGACGAAGATGCGCACGTCCTCCTCGCAGGCGGAAGGCGCGGACCGCGAGTTCCAGGTGGCAACGCTTGAATTCATCGGTGAAAACGGTGCATTGACCCATGTCAAATGCTGTGAGGTCGACGAGGCGCGCAAGCCGGTTCCCGGCACCGAATTCTACATCAAGGCGGATCTCGCCTTCATCGCCATCGGCTTTTCCGGTCCGTTCGAAACCAGTGTCGTCAGGGAACTCGGCGATACACTGGAGATGCGGGCGGATCGCCGCGGTAACCGTTCGATTGCCGCCGATGACAAGGATTACCGCACCAGCGTCGACAAGCTGTTTACGGCCGGTGATATCCGCCGCGGCCAGTCGCTGGTCGTCTGGGCGATCCGTGAGGGCCGCCAGGCGGCACAGGCCATCGATGTTGCGCTGATGGGATCGTCGGTTCTGCCGCGATAGTCAGGCCGTTATTTCGGTGCCGCGTCGGACTTTGCCGGCCACGCATAGTCGTTGATGCGGCCCGGCTGGGCATCCGGCGCCTTGCCTTCGAGAAGCAGCTTGTCCTGCGCCGACTTGTCGGCGGCCGCGGCTTTCGGTGCGGCGCCGAGGAGATCGGTGCCGCCATCCAGTTCCGGGTCGCTCAAGCTGATCGGTGCAATGCGGTCGACCTTGACCGGTGCCTGCGGCGTTTCCGGCAGTGCCTGCACGGGCGAGCCCGGCTTGACGGCGGCGATGGCCGGTGATGTGGCGTTGCCCAGCATCTGGCGCAATGGTTTTTCCGCATAGAAGGCCAGTTTGCGCTTGCCTGCGGTGGTCAGGCCGACGCCGTCATTGTTGCGCAGACGGGCGGTCTGGCCGGAGATGTCAAAGCCCGACAGCGTAAAGCTGCCGCCCTGGTCGACAAAGCCTTCCCAGACATCGACGAATTTGCCGTCCGCCTTCTCCGTCGCATTGCGATAGAGCTCATTGAACGCCAGGAGATCGGTGCTCATGTTCTTGAACTTGAACGAGGGCTGGCCGACCCACACCACGGGGTGCCCCGTCTTCTTGACCGCTTCAAGGAATGCGTTGATGCGGCCCTGGTATTCCTTTGTCCAGGCTTCGCTCTGCGGCGCGGGACCGTTGGCGAATTGCTGGCGGTCATTGGCACCGATCATCACGACGACGACAGCCGGTTTTTCCGCGTCGATCAGACTGCCGATGGTGGCAGGCCAGTTGCGGTGGTCGCTGCGCACGAAACCGGATGAGCCGTCGCTCTTGTCGACCACGCGCACGCCGGGCGAATCCATGAAGGCCGCGTTGAGGCCTTCGGCAAGACCGCTGGCCATGAAGTCACCGACAACCAGGATGGTTTTGGCATCGGCCAGTTTCGACGGAATGACCGGTTCATCCGCCGGCGCGGAGGGTTGGCTGGCGGGGGCTGCCGGTTGCGGCCGCGGTCGCTCGGCCCGCTTGGTCGTGCGGTTCTTGGAGGGGCGGACGGGCCGGTTGTTCTCATCGAAGATCATCCGGTCGGTATTTTCGCGGTAGACTTCGCGGCGTGAGCCGAAGAGCATGTCGAGCAGCGTGCGCTGCTGGGCGGCGGCGATGTCGGTAAAGACAAGGCCGCCGGCCGCAGCGAGGGATATGGACACAACGATGCAACGGATGAGGCGAGCCGGCCGTTTCATTGTATCCATGGTATTTCCAAACCTTATCGCTTGCGGATAATGGTCAGCACTTCCTTGCTGGGATGACCATCGGGATCGAGCCCCATTTTCTTCTGGAACGCCTGGATGGCATCCCGTGAGCCGGAGCCGATTTTCCCGTCCACTTCGCCGTCATAATAACCCAATGCGCGCAGATGTGTCTGCAATTCTTCACGCTCCTTCATCGAGATGGGCGTGAATGGGCGATTCCAGTCGCGGCGCAGCGGCGGCGCACCGCCGATCTGATCCGCGAGAAGACCAACACCAAGGGCATATTTGTCGGCATTGTTGTAGTTCTTCAAAACGGAGAAATTCCGGGTCATCAGGAAGGCGGGCCCCTCGCGCCCGTCGAGCACTTTCAGCTGGGCCTTTTCATTGCCACGCGGGAATGGCTTGCCGTTGGCGCGCACCACGCCGAGGCTCTGCCATTCCGCCATGGTCTTTGAGCCAGCGGGGAATTTGCGCCCGGCCGGGAGGGTCACTTCGTAACCCCAGGTCCGGCCCGATTCCCAGCCGTTCTTGGCCAGGAGATTGGCGGCTGTCGCCAGCGCATCGGGTACGGATGTCCAGATATCGCGCTTGCCATTGCCGTCCATGTCGACGGCATAGGCGAGATAGCTCGTGGGAATGAACTGTGTATGGCCAAGGGCGCCCGCCCAGGACCCGGTGAGGTGGCTGCGGTCGATATCGCCGGTCTGCAGGATCTTCATCGCCGCAATCAGCTGGGTGCGGGCATATTTCGCCCGGCGCTGGTCGGCATAGGCGAGGGTTGCGAGCGAACGCACGGCGTCGCGCATGATGTCGGGCCGCTGCATGGCTTCGCCGTAATTGGTTTCCATCGACCAGATCGCCAAAAGGATATTGCGGTCGACACCGAATGATTTTTCGATGGCGGCGAGCCAGCGGCTGTATTTGCGCGCCATTTCCCGCCCGGTGGTGATGGAATGCTCGTTGACGCGGTTATCGATGTAATCCCAGACCGGTGCCGTGAATTCCGGCTGATAGGCGGCTTTCTGCAGCACTTCGGGATCGATATCTTTGACGCCGGCAAAGGCGCGCTGGAACGTCGAGGCGGAAATTCCGCTCTGCAGCGCCGTGGTGCGGAAATTGGCAATCCACGTCTGAAACTTTGCATCGGCGGAGGCACTCGTCGCCGTGACTGCAAAAGCCAGGCTCGCGGTTGCGGCCAAAATCATGATTCGCTTTGCAAAACTCGACGGGCTCTTGAACATGTTGTCTCCTTGAACTGGGTTTCCACCTATTCCGGCAAACAATAAATTATGCACATCAAAGTTAGGAATTGGTTTACCATGCATATTTGACGGGCGGTTCCTGCGGGAACATTACCGGTCGAAAAAAATGTTTATTATGCAGCTCAAACTATTTTCATTCTTTGCAGGGCAAATGTCCATTACCAATGTTAACTGAGTTTTTGTGTGAGATGGGGAATATATTGTGACGACAGCGAAGAGAATCCGCAAAGCCGTTTTTCCAGTCGCAGGTTTTGGCACCCGCGTTCTTCCGGCAACCAAGTCTATCCCGAAGGAAATGCTGACCGTTGTCGACAAGCCGGTCATCCAGTACGTGGTGGACGAAGCCCGCGAAGCCGGTATCGAGCACTTTATTTTCGTGACCGGCCGCAACAAGGCGGTCATCGAAGATTATTTCGACGCCCAGTACGAACTCTATTCAACCCTGGCCGAGCGCGGCAAGACGGCGCTGCTCGACGAGTTGCAGAGTATCCAGCCGGGACCCGGCACGACCAGTTTCACCCGCCAGCAGGTGCCGATGGGGCTGGGCCATGCCGTGTGGTGTGCCCGCGATATCGTCGGCGATGAGCCTTTCGCGCTGCTTCTGCCGGACATGATCATGCAGCCGGAGAAAAACGGCTGCCTTGCCGACATGGTCGAGCTGTATAATCAGGCGGGCGGCGGCAATATCGTCGCCGTGCAGGAATGCGATCCGGAAGAAGCCCACAAATACGGCATCGTCGGCAAGGGCAAGGATGTCGGCAACGGTTTCGAGCTCACCGAAATGGTCGAGAAGCCGGCCAAGGGCACCGCGCCATCCAATCTCTACATTAACGGCCGCTATATCCTGCAGCCGGAGATTTTCGACATTCTCGAGCATCAGGAGCGCGGTGCCGGCAATGAAATCCAGCTGACCGACGGCATGCTGAAACTGGCCAAGGAGCAGGATTTCTTCGGCTATCACTTCCAGGGCCGCACCTATGATACGGGCTCGAAGGAAGGCTTTGTCGAAGCCAATGTGGCGTTTGCCCTGTGGCGCAACGATATCCGCAACGGCGTGATCGACAATATAGGCAACATGCTGAAGACCATCCAGCCGCGCAAGGTTTGAGCTGCGTTGAGGGGGATATCACCCCCTCTGTCCTGCCGGGCAGAGGGGGTGAAAGTGTATGTAACTCTTGCATCGCCATTGGGGGCGGTTCGACTGATCCCTGACGGCAAACCATGGACATAGCTCTACCGCTGCAGCGTCAGGCCCATATAGACGCTGCTTTCGCTGGTCTGGCGGGTATCGACCTCGCTGCGTGTGACGCGGTGCCGGGCGCTGACATCCAGCCCGAGGAAGCGGTTGAACCAGTAGGTGGCGCCGACTTCCGCGCCAAAGCCCTTGTCGAGGCCGCTGCCATCCTTGTTGTCGCGCAGCGACGCGCTCAACTCGGCATTGACGCTGAGGTTTGAGCGGATCTGGCGCTTTACGCCAAGCCGTCCCTCATAGAAGATCGAACCGCTGTCATTGGGCGTTGTCCCGCCTTCGACACGGGTGAGCAAACCAAAATTGACATCGGTGCCGCGCTGCGGCGACCATTTGATTGCCCCGTCGACGCTCAGACCATCGACATTGGACAGCCGCTCATCGTCGATACTCTGGCGCAGATAGCCCAGCGCCAGCTCGCCCGAGAGTTTCTCGCCGAAATCGGCCTCGATACCGCCGCGCAGCGCGGTACGCATACCGGAGCGGCGAAAGCCGTTGGAATCTTCCGTTTCATCATAGATCAGCTTGCCGATCTCAACTTCGGCGAAAGGTTTGATCGCCGGGGACATTTCGAAGCCGCCGCGCAGGGCGATGCTGGCAAAGGTGTTGTTGCGATCCTTCTGGCTGAGCGTCGTCCCGTCAGGGAACTGGGCCTGACCATAGGTTGTCCGGTCGACCTTGCCCTTCACCTGGCCAAAGAACCGGCCAAACTCATGCCTTATGCCCAATGTGCCATCCAGTTCCTGCACGCCGGGCCTGTTGGATGCGCCGACAACCGCCGTCGGCGCGCTGGCATCCTCCTGCCGGTAGCGGTAGCCGCCTTCGCCGGTCACGGTCGTGCGGTCGCCGAGATCAAGCTTGAAACCGCCGCGCAGCCCGACATTGGGCGCGGAATACTCCTGGCCCGACAGCGTCTTGTCGTAGAGACCGTCGAAATCGAGAAAGGCCGAATGGCGCGCCCAGTCCGTCGTCGCCCGCAGGCGCAGCCGTGTTTCCGAGAGAATCGCGCTCTTGCCGGTTGAACTGCCGTCGGCGTTGGTCGTGGCGCGCAGGCCCTGCGAAATGGATGGCCGCAGCGTGACCGTACCGGCCCTGATGCCGAAGGGTGCAAACGGGTCCGGATCCGGCCGCACGGTCCGCCGCTCGATGGCCGGTTCAGACACGCTGTCCCTGCTTTCACGCTGTACGCGCGGATTGCCGTCCGTATCGTCGGCAATGCTGCCGGTGGTTGGTGTGGCCGGCGTCTGTCCGTTGCGCAGTGCGCGTGGAAGAGGACGTGTTCGCTGCGTTGCTGCCGTCGTGCGGTCGGCCGGAAGGGGAACGGTGCCTGGCGCGGCGGTGGGACGCGGATTGAGCGTGCGGCTGTTGTTCACAGGTCCGGATGACAGCGACGTGTCATTCGCCGTCCCGGTCGCCGTCGACGGAGCGCCCGCATCGTCATTGGGCAGGGCGCCCGGACTGACGGGTTCATAGGGGTCCGACGGAATACCGCCCGCGTTGGCGGGTGATGGCGCTGGCGCAGCGGCAACCACAGGCGCGCGCCGCACCGGGGCGGGCGGCGCATTCCGCTGGGTTTGCAGGACATTCTCGTCCACCGCGCCGCGCAGGGGCACGGCCTGCTGGGCCATGGCCGTTCCACCCGCAGAAAACGCAACGCTGCTCATCAACCCCGTCCACAGACACAGGTTAATCGCAGAGGTGAAGCTGCCGCGATAGGCCGGTGCTCCGATGCGGGATTGCCGATGATACATAAATAGCATTGCCAATGAGTTCGAACGTTTATGGAGCGTAAACTGTCATGGTTAATGACTGGTTTCCGCTTCGGCCGCCGGATGGGTTTGAAGGGGGCGGCGCAACAAAAAATGGACAGCGGCGCGGCAAAGCGCTAACGGTTCTCGCCATGCAGGCAATAAACGACAGCGAACTGGACAAGACCGCAGCGGTGGATTCCGCCAAGCGGACGATTTCAACCGAAAGAGACGGGCTGAGCGCGCTGCGCGATGCGCTGGATGGCAGCCTTGCGGATGCCTTCGGCAAGGCCATCGAACGCATAGCCGCGGTCCGGGGCAGAATCATCGTCACCGGGGTCGGCAAGAGCGGTCACATCGCCTCCAAGATCGCCGCGACCTTTGCCTCGACCGGGACGCCGGCCTTTTTCGTGCATCCGGCCGAAGCCAATCATGGCGATCTCGGCATGATCGGCAGCGACGATGCCATTCTGGCCCTGTCGTGGTCGGGCGAAACGGCGGAGCTGAAGGGGATCGTCAGCTATTCCAGGCGGTTCCGCATTCCCCTCATCGCGGTTACATCAGGGGAAAACTCGGCATTGGCACTGGCTGCCGATGTCGTCCTGCTGCTGCCCAGGGTCACCGAGGCCTGCCCGCACGGGCTGGCGCCGACCACCTCGCCGCTGCTGCAGCTGGCCATGGGCGATGCGATCGCCATTGCCCTCCTGGAAGCGCGGGGCTTTACCGCCGTCGACTTCAAGACATTCCACCCCGGCGGATCGCTCGGCGCGAGCCTGACCCATGTGCGCGAGATCATGCATCGCGGTGACGAGATTCCGCTGGTTCCGCTTGGGACGCTCATTCCCGATGCGATGAAAGTGCTGTCCGGAAAGCGTTTTGGCTGTGTTGCGGTTCACAATGATGACGGCTCGCTGGCCGGGATCATCACAGATGGCGACCTGTCGCGCAACCTTCACCGCAATCTGGTGACGGTGCGGGTCGAGGAAATCATGACCCGCAACCCCAAAACCGTGCCGACGAGCATGCTGGCGAGCGCCGCGCTCGCCCTGCTCAACGAGCACAATATCGGGGCGCTGATCGTGACGGAAGACCGCTTCCCCGTCGGTATCGTGCACTTCCACGACCTCTTGCGGATCGGCGCCGCCTGATTTCAGTGTCTGCAGGCTCGTGGTGCGCTTGTCGAACCACAAACCACACATTAACTCCCTGGATCAAGCCGCTTCGACCGTCAGCGTTCCCTGATCGGTGCCGGTGATCCTGACCCGGCTGCCGGCGGGCAGATCGGGGCCTTTGACGCGCCAGAGGCTGTCGCCGATGCGGGCGCGCCCGTGCCCGTTCACCGTTGCCTCCTCCAGCACGACGATCTGGCCGATCATCTGTTCGTTGCGCCGGTTGAGCAGCGGCTCATCGGTCGGCACGTCAGCCGCGCCCATCAGCCTGCGGCCGATGAAGACGGTGATGACAGACAGAATCAGGAACAGGATGATCTGCAGCTGCCAGCTGAGGGCGAGCATCGGTCCGAGCACGAGGATCGTCAGGAAGCCGACGATGATGGCGGCGATGCCGAACCACAGCAGGAAGATGCCGGGCACCGCCACTTCAAAAATCAGGAGGATGAAGCCGAGCACCACCCAGTTCCACGGGCCGAGTTCATAGAAGAGATGTTCCAACATCAGTGCAACTCCTCCATCGATGCGTCAGGTCGCCGAGCCGGTCCCGCCGCCCGTGCCGGGAACGGTGCGCCCGCGCCCCGGCTGTGCCGGAGGCGATGTCCGTTCCGTCTGCGCCGCATCGCCGAATACTTCCCGGGCGATGGCACCGATGCCGCCGAGCGTGCCTACCAGTGACGAGGCCTCCATCGGCATCAGGATCAGCTTCTGGTTGTTGCTGGTGGCGAATTTGGCAAAGGCCTCGGTGTATTTCTGCGCAACGAAATAGTTGATCGCCTGCACGTTGCCGTTGTTGATTGCCACGGAAACCAGCTCGGTCGCCTTGGCTTCGGCCTGGGCGAGGCGTTCGCGGCCTTCGGCCTCGCGGTAGGCAGCTTCACGCTTGCCCTCCGCTTCGAGAATCTGCGCCTGCTTCAGGCCTTCGGCGCGCAGGATCTGCGCGGCGCGGTTGCCTTCGGCCTCCAGGACCAGCGCGCGCTTGTCGCGTTCCGCCTTCATCTGGCGCGCCATGGAATCGATCAGGTCCTTCGGCGGATTGATGTCCTTGATTTCGACACGGGTCATCTTGATGCCCCAGGAATGGGCGGCCTCATCCACCACCCGCAGCAGGCGGTCGTTGATCGCGTCGCGATTGGACAGGAGCTCGTCGAGATCCATCGAGCCCATGACCGTGCGGATATTGGTCATGGTGAGGTTGAGAATGGCGTTCTTCAACCCGCTGACCTGATAGGCGGCCTGCGGTGCATTCAGGATCTGATAGAAGGCAATGCCGTCGACGGCGATATTGGCGTTGTCCTTGGTGATGACCTCCTGCGTCGGCACGTCAAGCACCTGTTCCATCATGTTCAGCTTGGCGCCGATACGGTCGAAGAACGGAACGATGAGGTTAAGGCCGGGTGCGAGGGTACGGGTATACTTGCCAAAACGCTCGATGGTGTAATTATAGCCCTGCGGCACGGTCTTGACGCCCGCAAACAGCACCACCAGAACCAGAACAACCAGCACCGGAATGGTAAAATCGAAACCGCTGAACGGCATTGTACTCCCCCTTGCCTGACATCAGGACCAATGTCATCTCGCATCATCATCCTCTATACGGATGAGGCCAAGATAGACCAAAGTCTTGATCTCAGAAAGGCTTAAGCCGGGAATTATACAGGGGTTCCGTCTGCTCAGATCCAGCCCTGCAATTCGCGCCGGACCAGCTCTTCAATCACCCGCATGCCTTCGTCGGAATCATTCAGGCAGGGGATATGGGTGAAGTTGACGCCGCCATGCTCGCGGAAGGTGTTGCCGGCTTCAACAGCGATTTCCTCCAGCGTTTCCAGGCAGTCGGCGACGAAACCCGGATTGAACACGGCAACGGATTTCACGCCGTCCGCGGCGAGTTTTTCCATCGTCTTGTCCGTATAGGGCTGCATCCACTCTTCCGGGCCGAAGCGGGACTGGAAACAGGTGATCAGCTTCTTCTCGTCCCAGCCAAGCCGCTCGCGCAACAGGCGCGTGGTCTTCCAGCAATGGCAGGGGTAGGGATCGCCGCGCTTGAAATAGCTTTGCGGGATGCCGTGATAGGAGGCAACCACCACCTCCGGCTCGAAATCCAATGTCGCAAAATGCTTCTCGATGGAGACAGCAAGCGCCTCGATATAAACAGCCTCGTCCTGATAGGAAGGGACGGTGCGGGTGGCGGGCATGAAGCGCATCTTGCTGAGCGCCTCGAAGAATTTGTCGTTGACCGTCGCCGTGGTCGTTGCCGAATATTGCGGATAGAGCGGGAACATGACGATGCGCTTGCAGCCCTGCCTGTCGAGCCGTTGCAGCGCGTCTTCGATGGAGGGCTGTCCGTAGCGCATGCCCCAGTCCACGATCACATCGGGATGGGCGGCGAGGCTTGCGGCCAGCTTTTCGCTTTGCGCGCGGGTATAGGTGCGCAGCGGCGATTCATTGCGCTCGCGGTTCCAGATCTTGTCGTAAAGCGCGCCGGATTTTTTCGGACGGGTGTTGAGCACGATGCCGTACAGCACCGGCAGCCAGATGGCGCGCGGCCATTCGATGACGCGCTTGTCCGACAGGAATTCCCTGAGGTAGCGGCGCATGGAGGTGACATCCGTGCCGTCAGGCGTGCCCAGATTGACCAGAAGCACGCCGACTTTCGCGGTTTCAATGCGCGGATGGTCGCCGGGCCTGCTTATTGCCACACCAACCTCGCCAGACATCACCATCTCTTTCAACTCCTGCTTTGCGGTTGGAACCTAGTGGTGAGGGCCGGGATTGCAAGGGCGCGAAAAGACGCAGCAAAATGGGGTAAATCGCTCTCCGGCGGGTAAAACCCGGGCTGATATGAAAGAACCCGGCACAACATTCAAGTTGCGCCGGGTCGAAATAACAGTCCTGGGACCGTTTGTCCTAGCTGAAACTACCGCGGCGGGATTGTCATCTCGCTGCCGATGGGCAGTTTCTCGACGATCATCCGTGGATTGGCTGCCGCCAGCTCTTTCCAGTCCGAACCCTTGCCGTAGACCTGCTTGGCAATATTCCAGAAATTGTCACCGCGCTTGATCGTATAGGTCGATGGCGCGGCTGTGGCAGCGGGTGCCGGCGCTGCTGTTTCGGCCGCAGGCTTGGCGGGCGGTGCCGGGTCCGCTGCGGCTGGTGTGGCCGCTGCGGCCAGAACGGTTATGCGCCCGTCCGTATATGGCTTGTAGGGCGTGTTCTTGGCGAGATAGTCCGATACCACGGCTTCAAGGCCGGGGCCGTAATCATAGGCGTTCTGGGCATTGCTGGCGAAAATCTTGTAGCCGTCGCCGCCTGCGCGCATGTAGTTGTTGGAGACGACGCCGTAGGTGGCGGCCGCGTCAATCGGTTTCCAGCCGCCGCCGTCGCGCACTTCCACGGCGGAAACGCGCTGGCCGACGGGTTTCGACACATCGAATGCGTATTTGAGGCCGGAAACCTGCGCGAAACGGCCCGCACCCTGATCGATCTGGCTGACGCCGTTTTCCAGCGCGGCAACCACGTCGGCCCCCTTGAGCTGGAAGGTCGACAGCGTGTTCTGGAACGGCAGCACCGTCAGGACTTCGCCCATGGTCACATCCCCGGCATCGATGGATGCCCGCAGGCCGCCGCCATTGATGATGGCGATGGTCATGCCCTGGTCCTTGACCCGGTCGAGCATGGCGTCGGCGACGAGATTGCCCATGGAGCATTCGACCACCCGGCAAACCTCGCGGGCCGCTTCGATGACGCCGCTGGATTCGGCCACCTTTTTGGCTTTCAAGGCTTCGATGGGCTTGGCCAGTTCCTTGACCCGCGCGAGATAGGCGGGATCAGGCACCACGGAGGAATCGAGCAGGATCGGCGCGCCCTCGCTCCTGATGACATTGCCGTCATCGTCGAAGGTCACCTTCAGTTCGCCCAGATATTTGGAATAGGATTTCGCCTGGACGATCGGCACATCGCGGCCGGATGGCCCCTTGACGAGGGTCGGGTAGGGTCCAAGCGCCTGCGGATCGGTGTTCGACAGGAGGGTGTGGCTGTGCCCGCCGACAATCACGCTGATCCCGGCAACACTGGCGGCGATCTGCTTGTCCTTGACATAGCCGTCATGGTTGAGCGCGATGATCTTGTTGATGCCCTCGGCCTTCAGCGCCTCGACCTGCTTTTTCAGGGTCTCGATCTCATCGGCGAACTTGACCGTCGGTCCGGGCGTTGAAATATCCGCCGTGTCGGTGGTGATGGTCGATACGACGCCGATCTTCTGGCCGCCGATTTCCTTGATGACATAGGGCTTGTACTTGCCGGCGATGGGCGAGCCGTCGGCGGCGATGGTGTTGGCCGAGATGACAGGGAATTGCACCTTGCCGAGGAATTTTGCCAGCGTGTCGACGCCATCATCGAATTCATGGTTACCGAGGGCCATGACATCATAACCGATGCCGTTCATGAATTCGGCGGTGTCATCGCCCTTGTAGGTCGTGTAGAACAGCGAGCCCTGGAATTCGTCGCCCGCATTGAGCACGATGACATTGCCGCCATCCTTGGAGAGGGCGGCGCGGCGCTCGTCGATCTTGGCTTTTACCCGGGCAATGCCGCCAAAGCACTCGTTCTTGCTCTCCTCCTCGGCGGAGCAGGTCGAATCATATTTGTTGATCGATTCCTGGCGCGAGTGAAAATCGTTGATGTGCAGAATGTTGAGCGTGTAGTCGGCCATGGCCGCACCGGCGGTCATGACGAGAGCCGAGGTGCCGAGCAGAATTCTGGCGAGGATTTTTGACATGAACTGTTCCCCTGTTGCGATCGCCTGATGCTGTCACCGGTCGTTGGCATCCGTGTGACAGATGCGCCGATGCTTTCATTCCTTGGCGTGGCATGCAAGGGAAGGGCGGCGGTTTTTGCCGCTCAAGGTAAAGGTAGAACCGGCCGGCGCAGCTGCCTGCGCGGGCCGGCGATGGTGTCAGCCTGTCTGGCCGCCGCGGCGTGTCAGCGAGAACTGCTGGCCGCTGGACGAGGTGCAGTTCAACTGGCCGGGATTGACGAGGGCGCAATTGACCTTGGACTGCGTGCCGCGGGCAAGCGAACGCAGGTTGATCTCGATGAGGCTGGCGGAGGCAAAGCGGTAGCTGCCTTCGGCCAGTTTTTCCTTGGTGTCATTGGCGCGGGTCTCGAAAACGCCGCCGTTGAAATTCGAGAAGGCAACGCCCGATGTATCAAACCATTGGCCCTGCACGGCGTCGGTCGGGCGGGAAGCCTGTACCGGTCCGCTGTCGTGAATGGGGCCGCTGGTCTGGCAAGCAGCAAGTGCCACTGCCATGGTCGCTGCGCTGAAGGCCAGTGAAATACGTTTCATCCGATCAATCTCCTGATGGGTTGCCCTTTTAAATGCCGTGAAAACCAAGCAAAAACAAGACATAAGTTTAATAAGCCGCAGAGTTTCGCCGCGTGTGGCTTCCGCAAAACTGCCATGTTGTCCATTGGCGGGCGCACATGTCAGATCGGTATTCACCCCCCTCTGGGCTGCCGCCCATCTCCCCCACAAGGGGGGAGATCAGCCTTCACAGCTGTATCTGTTCATCTTCAATGTTGAAAATGATGCAAAATCGCTGATGCCGATGTGATCTCCCCCCTTGTGGGGGAGATGTCCGGCAGGACAGAGGGGGGTGAAAGACCCTCCTCACAAAAAATAACGCCAACTTATCCAACACGTCCCATACGCGCTTATCCTTCTCGTGTCCTTTCCGGCGGGAATGCTTCCGGAAACTTTCGAAAGTCGGGAAAGGATCGGCGCTTCGGCCTGTGGGAGAACCCCGGGGCCGGGGAGGTTCAGTCCAATCATGCCATGTTGGGCGAAACCGTTTGCCGGGCGGGTGGTCCAAGGGATCGCAACAACCGCAACACCAACCAAAGACCTCAGCGCTGCCGATGGACCGCCCGTCTTTCCCACCTTTCAACAGCCAGACGCGAAAGCGGGCGTGGCAACGGGGAGAGCGTTGCAGAACCACGCAGCCGCGGATATGAAAACGGCAACCCTTGGGTTGCCGTTTTTGATCAATGCACGAGAATGTTGCGGAACTGCCAGGGGTCGCTGGTGTCGATGTCTTCCTTGAAGAAGCCAGGGCGGTTTTCCAGCGGCGTCCAGTCGGTATAGTGCCCCTTGAGCGGCCCGAGATAGGGCTTCTGGATTTCAAGGCAGCGGCGGAAGTCGATCTCGTCGGTTTCGACAATTCCGGCTTCCGGATTTTCCAGCGCCCAGACCATGCCCGAGAGAACAGCCGAACTGACCTGAAGACCGGTGGCGTTCTGGTAAGGCGCCAGTTTGCGGGCTTCCTCGATGGTCAGCTGCGAGCCGTACCAGTAGGCGTTCTTGTCGTGGCCGTAGAGCAGGACACCGAGCTCATCCGCACCATCGACGATCTCGGATTCCTCCAGAACGTGGTGGATTGCCTGCGGCTGGCCGGCGGCACCGAACATTTCGTCGAGCGACAGCGTTGCCACATTGGACGGGTGGTAGGCGTAGTGGCAGGTCGGCCGGTAGGCAGCCTTGCCCTTCTTGTCGAACACGGTGAAGAAGTCGGCAATCGAGATCGCCTCATTGTGCGTCACCAGCAGGCCGAACTGCGGTCCCTCGGTCGGACACCAGGTGCGGATACGGGTATCGGCGCCGGGCTGTTCGAGGAAGATCGCGGCCTTGTTGCCCTTCTTCTGCTTGCGGGCGTTCTTGGGCAGCCACTTTTCATGCGTGCCCCAGCCCAGTTCCGCCGGCTGCAGGCCTTCGGAAATGAAGCCGTCCACCGACCAGGTGTTCCAGAACACGCCGAACGGCTTCGGCTCGCCCGCGCGCTGCGTATCGCGTTCGGCAATGTGAATGCCCTTGATGCCGGTCTGGCGCATCAGGCGCGCCCAACCGTCGCGGTCATTGCGCGCCGGTTCGGTGTGCTCGATACCCAGATCCTTGGCGAGATTGACAACCGCCTGTTTGACGAACCACGACACCATGCCGGGATTGGCACCGCTGCAGGAGACGGCCGTGGTGCCGCCGGGCTTGCGGCGCTTTTCCGCCAGCAGCGTTTCGCGCAGCGCATAATTGGTGCGTTTCGCGTTGTCGCCGCCCGCATAGTAAAAACCGGCCCAGGGCTCGATGACCGTGTCGATATAGAGCGAGCCAACCTTGCGGCAAAGGCGCATGATATCGACCGACGATGTATCGACGGACAGATTAACGCAAAAACCCTGGCCATCGCCTGCGGTCAGCAACGGCTTCAACAGCGTCTTGTAATTTTCCTTGGTAACGGCTTCCTGAATGAAGCGGATGCCACGCTCGTCGAGCAGTTTCTTGTTGGCATCACTCGGGTCGATGACGACCAGGCGGGACTTATCGAATTTGAAGTGGCGCTCTATGAGGGGCAGGGTACCCCGTCCGATGGACCCGAAACCGATCATCACGATCGGACCAGTAATTTCTCCATGTACAGGCCAATTCGCCTTCGCCATTTTTTTGCTACTCCTAATTTTTTAATCTCCATCAATGAGGGCAGCGGTTATTTCACCGCTTCAAAGAAACCATAGAGCATAGTGATGACAAAGAGCAAACAACCGTTCACCCGAAAGGGGTGAAAACTGCAACTACTGTTAACTGAAATGCTTCAAAGCGACTTTAAAGCCGCGACAAGCCGGTCCCGGACAGTGATAATGCCCTTATATTGGGCCTGCGCCTCGCTCAGTGACTGGAGCTGATGGGCAAAGGTTTCGGCAATGCCGCGGCATTCCGGGTGCTTTTTCAAAGCACTCACCGGATCGAGATGAATGCGGATGGTGAAGAGAATGTCGCCGGATGCCGGCAGTTTGCGCAGGGTCTGGCGTTCGACGCGGACAAAGCTCTGGGCAACGATGTCCGCGTTCGTGTAGCGCGCGCCCTTCTGCTGGCTCGACAACGGGTGGTAGAGGTCGCCGTCCGGCTGCAACGACCAGTTCATGCGATAGACCGAACGGTCCGGCCGCAGATTGTCGAACATGCGGCTGATCAGACCCGCATTGCGCGTGCCCGCGCCGAAATCCGGCACCGGCGCATGGATGTCCTCCATCGAGCGGCCGAACTTTTCCAGAAGGGTCCAGGAGGAGGGGAAGGACAGCGCCGCCGCCGCCAGATGCCAGCCGCGCCGTTCATCCTTGCGCATCAGGACGAGGTCTTCCTGCACGAGATTGGCGGCGCGATGCAGAAAGGGCGAACCGGTATGGCCGAGCGGAACCTGTTCGTCCCAGCCGGCGATGACGATGTTCCCGCCGTCCCTGCGGTAGAGTGCCGGGTAATGTTCCACGAGATGCGCGCTCAAGAGGTCGAGCACTTCCTTTTGCGCATCCTGCGTGCCGGGCTCCTCGACGAAAATCTTCCCCGCGTGCAGCCCGAACAGCCGTTGCTTTTCCCTGAGGTAGGGAACGAGATTGCCGTCAATCTCGATCCAGTCCTTCAGGTCGAGCTGGTGCAGCCCGATGGTGAAGGGCTGCGCCGAACCGTCATAGGGCGTGTGGGTGGGGGGCG
>NZ_JAGENB010000014.1 GCF_019991125.1 Phyllobacterium calauticae
TTTAGAGCGTCAAGGTTGCACGGGCGTGATCGCATCCGGCAAACCGCGCCGTTTCGCTGGCGAAACCACCGGGAAAAACCCCAGCAAATCCAATATGTACAAACTCGAAAGACGCAAGAAAACGAACAGTTGTATATGCCGATAAAGCATTCGAAGGTCAAAGACGGCCGGGCAGATAGGGCAGGGGAGGCGGAAATCGTCGAGCAAATGCAGGAAAATGAAGCAAATCAGCCCTCAGCACGGCCACAGAACGAAATTCGCCCTGTAAGGCAGCCCGGCAGGTGAGTACCCGCATCTGGATCGTGGTTAAGAGAAGATTATCAGTCCATGATGCAGAAGTTATGTCCATAATAAATGCTTGGTAGTGAAAGAAACATAATAAAAACAATGTATACTAGCCCACCGATCATGCTTGCGTATCGCTTTTAACGGGGGAAACGGCGTCGCTGTGGCGTAGCGTTGACTGAACTAATGAAATCGGATGACCGAGATGGGGCCGTTAGCAGGCGTTGAAAGCTGCCCTTCGTTCATGGGCGAGGGCAAGGATGTCGACCATATCAGGATCGACGCCCGAGCGGCGAAGCATCTGGTCCTGCAACCGCCGAGAGGCAGGCGGCAATTCCACAAGCAGCGCACCATTCAGCCCTCCAAAACGTAGGTTGCGATCACCGTTCAGATCAACACGTGCCTATACCCGGCGATCGGTTCGCTCACTGCCGTACCCAAGGGCATGACTGAGAGCCTCACGCCCGGCTCCTGAAAGCCAGGACCGGAAAGAGAGAATCTCTGGATAGATCTTACGCACGAAGTTTAGATCCACATGATCTGCCAGTGGCCCATCTTCCAGGCTCGCGGAGATCGGTGCAAATCCGGGATTGGCGGCAAGATCGTCCTCGGAAAAGCGCGCATAGGCGATCGGACGGCCGACGACTTCGGAAAAAACGGTTTCGAGCTCGCGGCCCGTAACAGTATCACCTGCGATCCTGAACGTCTTGCCGCCGAAGCGCGTCCTGTTGGCGAAGATCGCTGCGACTACATTACCAATGTCTTCTATGGCGATAAGCTGGACCGACTGGTCCGGTCTGACGAAGAAGTTGAACCGACCCTTTTCCAACCCGAAGCCGGGTCTCGCCAGCATTTCCATAAAGATCACGGGCCTCACGATGGTAGCCGTGACAGGCAGTGTTCGAATATGCGCTTCGACGCGCCCCTTGGCATCGAAGCGCGCCACGCCAGTCGGTTCGTTCCCGACGCTGGCGCCCGAAGAATAGACCAGGTGCGCGACGCCGCTTTGGGACGCCAAATCTGCGATTTCACTCCCGACGCGCACTTCATCTTCAATGGCCAGGTTCCCCGGCAGCACACTGAAGACGCCGTAAGCATCTTTCATTGCTGCACGCATCACGTCGATGTCTGTGAATAATCCCTGCACGAGTTCGGCGCCTTCGTCGCGAAGCGCGATCGATTTTGCCGAGCTGAGATCGCGTACCATCGCGCGCACTGGCCAACCGGCCTTCAACAGTGCGGAAGCAACCGCTCCGCCTTGTTGGCCTGTTGCACCGAAGACCAGGATTGGACGTTTGTCATTTGTCATTTGAGAACCCTCGTGTTGAGTGAGGGCATCCATATATAATGATGGGAATGCTGTGGGAAGACAGCACATTATTCAGCCTCAGGCACAAGGATGATACGCTTGGAAGAACTTATCCATCGCAGGTCTGACGAGGAAGCGAAGAGCGATCCAGATTTCAGGCCGATCCCGTCGAACGGTATCTGCACGCGGCTCGGCGACAAATGGACTGTTCAAGTCATCTGGCGTCTGTCACTGGCGAGCGGGCATCGGCTTCGCTTTTCGGCACTCAAGATCGAGATCGACGGGATTACCCAGCGCATGCTGACGCTGACGCTTCGAAATCTGGAAAGGGACGGTCTGGTGGTGCGGCATTACTTTCCCGAGGTGCCGCCACGGGTCGAATATGAACTGACTGAGATGGGCGCTGGCGTTTTGCGTGCCCTTGAAGGAATCAACTCTTGGATTAGGAACAACTTGTCTCACATCGAGGTATGTCGTCGCGAATACGACGGGGCTGAACCTTGAGCCGATCGGTGATTTGAGAACTGTCCCGCTGCCAGAGCGCCACCACTGGGTCTTGCAACAACTACACTGTTGATTTCTGCTTCGAATTGACCCACCCGGGGTGCGGACGAAAACTTGGACGACCAAGGCGGGCACTTGGAGCGAGATTTCCAACGAGTCATGAATATGCATCATCTACCCGTCATTGTGGCAATTCAACTAATGCCATCAATGACCGCTTTGGGGCCGGTAACGGACTGGTAGTTCTTGGCAGGCGCACTGTCGATAGCAGACATTCGGGGTGTGACGTGCCGGTGGCCCACGTGGAGCCACAAGCGGGATACGGCGTATAGTGGCTGGTCGCCGATACTGGACCGGAAGCAGACCAGCCGCGAAAGCGATCGGTCAAGATAAGTCCAGAACTCTTGGTGTCGCAAGAGTTCTTAAAGCACCTGATTTGTAATCAGGGAGTCGCGGGTTCGAACCCTGCCGGGGCACCACCTAAGTCATCCGCTCCAGTGATCATTTGGTCATTGAAGCCAATTGCATTTTTCCGGGTTGGTTTACGATGTTGCACTGATTTATAAACGTCGTCCCCGCGTCGTTCTGCCTCGTGTTTCTGCAGAGATCGCGGATTGGATATCTGTAAACTTACATATTACGAATCCAACGACTGACACCGGAATCGTAATAAAAGCAAATGTCTGTCTCAGTGAGGGGGCTTCAGTGGATTATCAGTCCTATTCTATCCGTAAGATGCTGGATGCGGTCACCAGCGGCGAAATCAGAATACCTGCGTTCCAGCGTGGTTTTGTTTGGGAGATGGACCGGGTAGCCCATCTGCTCGACAGCATCTACAAGGGGTATCCATTCGGCTCCCTTCTCTTTTGGCGTACCAAGCAGCAATTAGCTGCTGAGCGTAGTCTGGGCACCTTTACCTTGCCTGACCCGCAGGCGGAGTATCCGATCGACTATGTGCTGGATGGGCAGCAGCGTCTGACATCTATCTTCACTGTGTTTCAGACCGAACTAAAGCCCGAGCTCAATCCTGAATGGACGGACATCTATTTCGACCTGTATGCAGGCGACAACCCTCAAGACAGTGCTTTTGTAGCACTGGAGAAAGTCGAGGATGGAGAGCGTCATCGGTATTTCCCTATGCGCGTCTTGTTTGATTCCGTTGGCTACCGAGCCAACACCGATCATTTGGACAAAACAAAGATCGCGGCCATCGATAAGCTGCAGGAGAAGTTCAAAGAGGTCACAATTCCGGTTCAAGTCCTGAAGAGTGAGGACCGCTCTATCGTCGCGATTGTATTCGAGAGGATCAATCATCTGGGGGTCGCGCTAGATACGCTGCAACTTCTGTCTGCGTGGACTTGGAGCGAGGACTTTGACCTTTTGGATAAGTTCCGCGACCTCCGGGACGAGTTGTCAGACTTCGGGTTCGCCGGCGTTGGAGACGACTCCGATCTTATTCTGAGTTGCGTTGCGGGGATTTTGGCGAAAGAGCCAGGCCCCGAAACCCTACTAAACCTAAACGGATCAGACGTCCGTGCGCAATTCCCTCGTGTCGAACAAGGCATTCGCGGCGCGATTGACTTTCTCAGAACTCAGCTGAAGGTAGTGCACTTAAAGCTCCTACCCTACCCGTCGATGCTTGTACCGCTGGCCGCGTTCTTTGCTGAGCCCGAGGGAAAGGATGTCGTCTATAATGCTGCAACCTATCAACGTTTGAGACGGTGGTTTTGGCGAACTTGCTTTTCTGCCAGATATTCCAGCCAAACGCGCAAGACGACTATCCATGATATCGAGCAGGCAGAGCTTTTGAAAAATGGCCAATCAAATACCTTTGGCGATATCGATTTGAAAATCGACGAAACATTCTTCAGGAATTCGTTTCGCGTTGGCGCCGCCGCCACAAAAACTTTCGTCTTGTTACTATCTAACAACTCGCCAAAAAGTCTGTTGTCCGGCAAAGAAATTGATCTAGACCGAGTGCTGCAGAGCTACAATCGGTCTGAATTTCATCACACTTATCCCCGAGCATTTTTGCGGGACAATGGATATGACGAAGCATCTATAAACATGCTGGCAAACTTCTGTTTCCTGAGTGCTGCGGAGAACAGAAACATTGGGAGAAAACGGCCCTCTGTTTACCTGAAGGATTTTGGGGGGGCGGAGCATAACATCGACGAGACACTCGCGTCAGCTTTCTGTAAAGCAGAGGAGTTCAACGATGACTATGACGCTTTCTTGAAGGGTCGGATGGCGCGGCTTGTGGCCTTCGCCGAAAAACTAGCAGCCTAATGTTGAGGTGGCGGGCGGCGTTTCCTCGATAGTGCCAACTCGACACCCTCCGAATGATCGCTTCCTGCTCCAAAACCTCGGCATTTCAGGCCTAGGCTCGAATTATCCGTTCTTGTCCTTCTTCCGGATCGGTGGATCGAGCCACTATGTTTCCCAGGACCAATCTTTGGTCCAGCCAGTAGCCCGCGTCAGCGTCGCTCAAATTGCTTGACCGGTAGGATCCCAATGTTCGGCTGGACTACGTCCAAGAATGGGCTGTGTTGCGCTGGTCGATGCGGCAATTTACACGTCCGCTTTTGGGAACTTCAGGATTGGGCTTGAATGACCTGAATGGCGGCGCTTAGCGGACGAAGGCCGAGGTCTGAAGTTTTCCAGATCGGAGCAGATATTGAAGGGCGTAAGCCACCGAGCGGGCATCGTCCAACGCATCATGCCCCTGTAAATCTGGGTGCTCGACTCCGTAGTAATCGGCCAATTTGTTGCTGGGCGTTCGTGCCAAGTCTTCTACAGGCATCCCAGCGGCAAGCAAAAGCTTGACGGCGTTGTCGAACCGGGTCGCGGGAATAGGTGGTTGAATGCCCTCGATGTAACAACTGATTGCAAGCATATTCAGTTCGTCTTTCCCCCATGACCAAAACGTTGCGCCATGGGAGAAGCGCTCAAGATCATCTAGCGCCGTTCGCAATGGCTTGCCCTCTCTGCTGATCCGTTCCTCGGTGATGCCTGTTAGCTCAGTGAAATAGGGGTCGAGCGCGTAACGATCACCGTGCCTGTCATGGGGCTCAACGTAAATTTTGAATGTCTCCAGAATTGGAAACTCATCTTCGAGCCCGATTTTCACCGCGCCGATTTGGGCAATCACTGGGTCGGGGTCGATAGCTGCGCACCAGAAACGGCTTTGGGAGCCTCGGATGCAAAGGAACTCGCAATCGAAGATAATAGCTGTTTTCATGCGCTTCTCCTCGCAAGATTATCCGTAGCAAGACTACTTGAGTTCGATGGGATGGCAATGACCGGTGTTGGCGCAAAGCAGTCGTTGTTCGTTTGACTGCCTTTATTCGTGTTTTTGCCAAGAGGCACGATACAACGGGTTTTTGATCGGGATTGTAGACTTTCGGGCTACAATGAAAATGTCTCAAACTCGCCTGTTTTCGGTTTTTTCAAAGGAAAATTTCCAAGGCGTCTGCAGAGCTATCAACTGATCTTTTTCTGTTAATTTTTGATATTGTACAACCGCGCGCCCCGCCAAACTTCAGATGGTCGAGCGCTACCCCTTTAAGAATGTCCGCCTCTTTCAGGCGGCGATCCTTTCGGCTGATTTCGGCGGATCTGGAATGCCGAAGCCGACGCTACGGATTCGGAACTCGTAGATGGCTGTTGATCCAGCCAAATGCCGCCCGTGCGTCGTTGAAGAGGCTGGCGAGATCAGAGTACGGTTGCGTACGGTGATCGAAAAAACGATCCCTACGACGCCCTGCACGGCCTCCTACTTCGAAGCAGTTGTAGCACCGACATCACGGGCAAGATTGCGGACAGTGTCTGGACCCGTCGAATTGGCAAGCGCGACCTCATGGCCGGCCACCAAGCTTTCGCACCAACCCGGCGTCAATATTTCCGGCGCCGATGATCCCGATCTTCAGGGATGTCGTTTCGCCAAACGTATCTGCTCCTGAAATGCGCTCACAACGCCTACCTTATCAGGATGTTGTCGATGTCGATGTCGGCAGCCCCAGCTGCTTTCGCAGGCTCTTGTCAAATGCGAATGCGGGGACGAAACGGCGCAGAAAACTGACCTGGCGTGCCTTTTTTCCGGCCGCATAGCGCCTCTTCGGAGCGGGATCTGTCGCAGCCGCCAAAATGGTCTTGGCTACTACTTCGCACGCGTCGCCTTTTTCCATCGATTTCCGAACGGTTATAGTCATACCAGCCCGCGCAGAGTTATAGATATCAAGCAACTGATCGGGGGCGGCGAGATTGGCCTCGAATGACGTACGGGTATAGGCAGGCTCCACTAACGAAACGCGAATGCCGAACGAGCGTAATTCGTGATCGAGCGATTCGGAATAACCCTCGATGGCATGTTTGGTCGATGAGTAAAGCGCGAAATACGGAGCAGGGATGAACCCCTGTACCGAACTCAAATTAACGATTCTGCCCTTTCTCTGGCGTCGCATTGCCGGCAACACCGCGTTGGTCACGCGGAAAACGCCGAAGACGTTCACGTCGAACAGGGCCTGGGCCTGGGCTATTGAGGATTCCTCCGCGCCACCAAGCAGACCCATGCCAGCATTATTGACAAGCAGATCAATGCGCCCGGCCTCGGCCAGCACGTCATCCACCAGTTTCGCCACGGATGCATCGTCGGCCACGTCGCAAGTCAGCATGGTAACGCCGTCGCTCCTCTGGGCGACAGCACGACGGCTGGTTCCGAACACACGAAAGCCCGCGTTCTGTAGGGCCGCGGCAGTTGCCTGCCCGATGCCGGTGGATGCCCCCGTCACGAGGGCGACGCCAAGATTGGTCTTGTTCATGGAAATTACTTCTTTCTTTATGCTGGATTGCGTTTCAAAATGTCGGTTGGCTTGCCGGCCGTGGTCAGGTGTTGGGAAAAACAGGAATGGTGAAAGACAGTCTTCAATCACCGGTTCGTCCGGTGCTCGCGCCGGTCAGTTCGTTCGCCCATCTGCATCGCTTGCAATGCGCCTGACTTCGCCAGTGGCTGCGTCGAGGATGCCTTGCGACAAATTCTCGTCCTGCATGATGCGTGATAGCGTGACGGCGCCCACCATCAGAGACAGTATCGCCATTGCCTTGCCGCTGGGATTGGAGCTCTTGGCATGGTTCATCAGCTCATCCAGCACCTCAAAGTGAGCGCAGATACCATCCTCAAATGGACGCCTGACCTCTTCGCTTTGCCGCGCCGCGTCGGCTCCCAACGCCACCAATGGGCAGCCGTCTGCCGTTTCCCCACGATGATCCGGGGAGAGGTAGAACTCCATCACTGCTTCGAGGGGATTGGAGCTTGTTGCTACAGCAGTCGACCATCTCCGTGTGGCGCTTTCCATCGCGCGCCTTGACGCAAGTGCGGCGAGGTCGTCCTTGGACGAGAACTGCTTATAGAACCCGCCTTGCGTTAGGCCAGCACCCTTCATCAGATCCTTCAGGCCGATACCATCGAAGCCATGCTCTCGAAAGAGACGGCTCGCAACATTGATTACAGTTTCCCGATTTTCTTCGGCCTGTGCGCGGCTCACTCTCATGTCAATCTCCGATTAGATTTCATTTGACATCTATAACATAAATAGATTTAGATCGCAATCTAATTTGTGCAGATCGCTCGTCAAGTAGAGAATGTTAAATGAAACGCAAATACGTCCTGACTTTTGTGGGTTTGCTGGGAGTGGCGGCCGCCGCCGGCTTTTACCTGGTTTCCGAAACCGCTGAATGGAAAGCCGAAGCCACAGATCCGAGGACGGTTACGCCGCTCGTAAGTGTGGCCGAGGCGAAAAAGGCTGGAACGGCCGAACGGTCGTTTACCGGAAATGTCGCTTCCCGTGTACAGAGCAATCTCGGGTTCCGGGTTCCGGGTAAGATCGTCCAGCGAATGGTCGATGTGGGTCAGCAGGTGAGACAAGGCCAGGTCCTGATGCGCATCGATGAAACCGACCTCCAACTCGCGCTTACAGCGAAGCGCAATACGGTCATTGCAGCACAGGCTGTCCTGATCCAGGTACAGGCAGATGAGAAACGCTATGCGGCGCTGGTGAAGAATGGATTGGCTGCCACCCCACAGCGTTATGAACAGGCGAAAGCGGCCCTCGACACGGCCTCGGCCCAGCTGGCCGCGGCTGAGGCTGACACGAAGGTCGCAGAAAATGCAGCCACCTATACGGTTCTTCTTGCAGATTCGGATGGAACAGTCGTCGCAACGCTTGGAGACCCCGGACAGGTCGTGGCAGCGGGCCAGACGGTTGTACAACTTGCAAAGGCAGGTCCTCGTGAAGCCGTTGTCTGGCTGCCTGAGACTTTGCGGCCCGACATAGGATCCGAAGCGCAGGCCAGTGTCTATGGTGACAGCGGGCTCAGCGGAAAAGCCAGGTTGAGACAGATATCCGATTCAGCGGACCCACAAACCCGAACCTACGAGGCTCGTTATGTCCTCGACGGCGATGCGGCCTCGGCGCCGCTTGGTTCGACTGTCACAATTAGAATCATGGATACGGATCGGAGGTCGGAAGTCGCTATACCCGTCGGCGCTATCCTGGATGACGGCAGCCGCACAGGCGTATGGGTGATCGATGGACAGTCCTCTGCCGTGAAATTCACACCGATTGAAGTGAAACGGATCGGCGAAGAAACCGCGTTTGTCACCGGCATAGATGTTGGCCAGCGAGTCGTCGCACTCGGCGCTCATCTCCTTGAGAATGGTGCTACCGTCAGGGTCGCCTCGCAGCAAGAGGTGACAAAGTGATGAACTTCAATCTTTCCGCCATCGCGGTTCGCGAACGCGCCGTTACCTTATTCTTTATCGTTCTGTTGGCGGCTGCAGGCGTATACGCCTTCGTCAAGCTGGGACGTGCCGAGGATCCTTCCTTCACCATCAAGACCCTGACGGTCACTTCAGTCTGGCCAGGTGCCACTGCGCGTGAAATGCAGGATCTTGTCGCTGAGCCCCTTGAGAAGCGCATTCAGGAACTCTCATGGTATGATCGTGTCGAAACGACAACGCGCCCTGGCTACGCCTTCCTCACCGTGACCTTGAAAGATAGCATGCCGCCCGCCGCCGTCGAAGACGAGTTCTATCAGGCTCGCAAGAAGCTTAGCGATGAAGCCCGAAATCTTCCTCCAGGCGTCATTGGTCCCTTCGTCAACGATGAATATTCCGATGTGAGCTTCGGTCTTTATGCACTGAAGGCAAAGGGGATGCCGATGCGCGACCTCGTGCGACAGGCGGAGGTCATCCGTCAGGATCTCCTGTATGTTCCGGGTGTGAAGAAAATCAACATCCTCGGAGAACGCCCCGAACAGATCTTCGTCGAGTTCTCCTACGCCAAGCTGGCGACGCTTGGAATATCGGCGCAGGATATCGCCGCAGCATTGCAAAGACAGAACACGGTTACACCTGCGGGCTCGATCGACACGCGTGGGCCACAGGTCTTCATCCGTTTCGACGGAGCCTATAACAACGTGCAGGCAATTGCCGACACGCCGATCGCCGCGGCTGGACGCACTCTAAAACTTTCCGACTTGGCGGATATTCGACGCGGGTATGAATATCCGGCGACCTACATCATCCGCCATGAGGGCGAGCCCACAATCATGCTTGGTGCCGTGATGCAACAGGGCTGGAATGGTCTTGAGCTCGGCAAGGCGCTTGAAGCGCGATCCACCGCAATCACGCAGACACTGCCGCTGGGCATGACGCTCACCAAAGTCAGCGATCAGGCTGTTAACATCGACGAGGCGGTTGGCGAATTCATGCTCAAGTTCGCAATGGCGCTTGGCGTCGTACTATTCGTGAGCCTGATTGCCCTCGGCTGGCGCGTCGGCATCGTTGTTGCGCTTGCTGTACCACTGACGCTCGCCGTCGTCTTCCTCATCATGCTGGAAACCGGCCGATTCTTCGATCGTATCACGCTCGGCGCGTTAATCCTTGCGCTTGGCCTTCTCGTGGACGACGCCATCATTGCCATTGAGGTGATGGTGGTGAAGATGGAGGAGGGCATGGACCGCATCAAGGCGGCCGCTTTTGCCTGGAGCCATACCGCAGCGCCGATGCTGTCCGGCACCCTCGTCACAATCATCGGGCTGATGCCCGTGGGCTTCGCAAGATCGACTGCCGGTGAATACGCCGGAAACATCTTCTGGGTCGTGGGCTTTGCGCTGATCGTTTCGTGGTTTGTCGCAGTCATCTTTACCCCTTACCTTGGCGTTAAGATGTTACCTGATATCAAACCGGTCGAAGGTGGACATCACGCCATCTATGATACGCCGAACTACCGTCGCCTTCGCTCCCTCATCGAGTTCGCGGTTCGGCATAAATTCATGACGTGTGCAGTGGTTGGCATCGCGATGGCTGTCTCAGTCGTCGGGATGGGAGGCGTAAAACAGCAGTTCTTTCCGACATCGGATCGGCCTGAAGTGCTGGTCGAAGTTCGCATGCCCGAAGGCACAAGCATCGAAACCACGACAGCCGCAGTGGAGAAAGTCGAGGACTGGCTGCAAGCTCAGCCGGAAGCAAAAATCGTCACCAGCTATGTAGGGCAGGGTGCGCCCCGCTTCTTCTTTGCCATGGCACCCGAATTGCCCGACCCTGCCTTCGCCAAGGTCGTTGTGCTCACCCCCGACGCGCACGCACGCGAGGCTTTGAAGCACCGCCTGCGAGCCGCCGTTTCGGACGGGCTTGTTCCTGAGGCATCTGTGCGCGTAACACAGCTTGTCTTTGGCCCCTACACGCCGTTTCCGGTCGAGTTTCGGATCATGGGACCGGATCCGGATGAACTTTACAAAATCTCCGAGCAGGCTCTTGCTATCATGAAAAGTGTTCCAGATGTCCGACAGCCCAACCGGGATTGGGGCAACCGAACTCCGGTCCTGCGGTTTGTCCCCGACCAGGATCGGCTCAATCTGATCGGTCTCTCACCCTCCGAGGCAGCCCAGCAGACGCAGCTGCTGCTCAGCGGCATCCCAGTTACCCAAGTGCGCGACAACATCCGCAATGTTCCTGTTGTCGCGCGTAGCGCAGGTGACAACCGGCTTGATCCTTCAAGGCTGGGCGATTTCTCGCTCATGAGCAGGGATGGCCATCAGGTCCCCCTTGATCAGATCGGCCATTCCGAGATCCGGTTTGAGGAGCCGATCCTGAAACGCCGCGACCGCACGCCGGTGATTACGGTACGCTCTGACATCAACGAGGCGACACAACCCCCGGAGGTCTCACAGCAGGTCATGAAGGCCCTTCAGCCACTGATCGCATCGCTTCCTGTCGGGTACCACATCGAAATGGGCGGTAACATCGAGGAATCCCTCAAAGCCAATGTCGCACTCGTCAAGATATTCCCGGCCATGATTGCAGCGATGTTGATCGTCATCATCCTCCAGGTTCGCAGCCTGTCAACGATGACGATGGTCATGTTGACTGCGCCACTCGGACTTGCCGGGGTGGTCCCGACGTTGCTTCTCTTCAATCAGCCTTTCGGCTTTAACGCCATTCTCGGGTTGATAGGATTGGCAGGTATCCTCATGCGCAACACGTTGATCTTGACAGAACAAATCAAGGAAAATCAAGCTGCCGGTCTCGATGACTATCACGCCGTTATTGAAGCGACGGTGCAGCGGACGCGCCCTGTCATCCTGACTGCACTGGCTGCCATTCTCGCCTTCATACCCTTAACTCATTCGGTGTTCTGGGGATCGATGGCCTATACGTTGATTGGCGGAACGGCGGCGGGTACCGTGATGATCCTGCTCTTCCTTCCAGCTCTGTACGCGGTGTGGTTCCGGATCAAGCCAACTAAAGATGACCACCACGGAAAAGCGAAAGAACTGGCGCAACTGACGGCACTGGCTGCTGAGTAGGGTACTTCGTATGCAAAAGATCTCTCCGGTTTTTAAGTGGTTTTCTCATGCCTGCCGGTGTGCGCAAGAGAAACGGAGCTCCAGCAAAATCGGAGGGGTCTAGGAAGTACCCGATCAATGATGGGATCATTGTGTGCTTGTGGTACCTCGTCATCGTTCAACGTGGCGATTGTATCATGCAAATGGCCTGTCCGGCGTGATCAAACTGGGATCAGGCATTGGGTTGCCCGGGCATTTACCCGAAAAGTTGGTTCCTCACCACCATGGCAGAAAACGCTATTTGCGTTCGCGAAAAGTGCTCGATATGATTTGATGAGGGTACTTTGGAGGCTAAATCGTGCGCGTCACTAATGTCGAGAGATGTAAAAATCGTCCAATTGGTCCCGATAGTTGACGAAACCTTTTTTCACGGCGATTTTCCGAAATCGTAGCATTTTGACGTGCCGGGTGCCGGAGTTTTCTCGCCGCCAGAATTAATTTACAAGTAATTTCAATTGGTTATATGGCGTTTGAACGGCGGGATGGGAAGAATTGCGGTTCCACTCCGTTCAAGGCGTGCATTTGAAGTGAGATTTCCAATGAGCCATGGATATGCATCATCTACCCGTCATTGCGGCAACTGAACTAATGCCATCAATGACGGAGATGGGCCGGAAGGAGAATGTCCGCTGCTGTCACGAGAGCCATGGAAGCGGACATCATGCTTTGAAATAGCGACCTACCTGCTAGCGAGACGGTCGTTACGCAACATTGACCACAACCTTCCCCTTGGCGCGTCCGGTCTCGACATAGGCCAACGCGTCCACCGTCTGCGCAAAGGGGAACACCTTGTCGACGACCGGACGGATGACGCCGGCGTCGATCAGCTTGGCGATCTGATCCAGTTGCTGACCTTCCGCATGCATGAACAGGAAGGAATAGTCGACACCTCGGCTCTTAGCTTTTTTCAGAGTTCCCCGGCTCAGCATCCGCATCACAAAGCGCAGGAAGAAATTCAGCCGCAGGGATTTGGCGAAGGCAACGTCCGGCGGACCGGAGATCGAGATCAGTTTTCCACCGGGCTTCAGCACGTTCAGTGACTTTGCGAGCGCCTTGGCATCCTGGCTGTTCAGTACCAGGTCGTAACCGGACAGCACCTGTTCGAAATCCTGCGTCTTGTAGTCGATGACCACATCCGCGCCGAGGCTTTTGACCAGTTCGGCATTCGCGGCACTCGTCGTGGTCGCCACGGTGGCGCCGAGATGCTTGGCGAGCTGGATGGCAAAGGTGCCGACACCGCCGGAACCAGCCTGAATGAACACTTTCTGGCCGGGCTTGACCTTGCCCTCCTCGACCAGTGCCTGCCAGGCGGTCAGTCCGACGAGCGGGATCGAGGCGGCTTGCTCCATCGAGAGGCTTTTCGGTTTCAGCGCAAGGTCTGCGGCATCAACCGCAATCATCTCTGCAAAGGTGCCAGCCCTATGATCGCGCGGACGGCCATAGACCTCGTCGCCTGCCTTGAATTGGCGCACATTGGCGCCAACGCGGATGACCGTTCCGGCCAGATCGTGACCCAGAATGAAAGGCGGGCGATAGGGCAGAAACAGCTTGAATTCGCCGTCGCGAACCTTGGAATCGAGAAGGTTGATCGCGGTCGCCTCGATGCGAACCAGAACATCATTGGCACCGATCTGCGGATCCGGCACGTCCGCCAGACGCAGCGAGCCCTTCTTCTTGTATTTGTCGACGACGAAGGCTTTCACGGGTTTTCTCCAGTGTGAAACGATGATCAGCTCAGGCAGCTAGGAAAGCCAGGGCTTTCGGTACGATCTCGGCATGGTATTGGAAGATCCCGCCATGGCCGGCATCCTCGTAGATCACCAGGTCGGCATTCGGAATGCGCCGGGCCAAATCCCGGCTGTGGGATGTGGGCACCATGATGTCACTATCGCCATTGACCACAAGAACAGGAATGCGGATGCGCCCAAGATCCTGCGGTGCCTGACGCCCCCAGGCTTTGATCGCTGAAAGCTGACGCAGGAAGGCACGGGGTGTCGAGCCTTTGTCGCGATCCAGCTTACGCTCTTTCAACCGCACTAGAAAGTCCTTGGCTGCGCGACGACCATTGGCGCTCGAGGTGAAGAACAGTTAAGTCTTCGGGTCGCGCAGCGTCAGCAGGCCCTTGATGATCAATGGCCAGGATACCGCCCCCACCCTCGTAATGCCCGCTCCACCCGCCGGGCCAGTGCCAGTCAAGATCAGCTTGCGCACCAGATTAGGGGCTTTCAGCGTGACATCCTGTGCCACGAAGCCGCCCAACGAGAAACCCATCAGATCAACCGTGGCAAAGCCCAGAGCGGTGATCATGCTGATCACGTCGCGGGCCATCCCGTCGACGATCCGCGGGTCGAAGTTGTCGAGCACTGCACCCCAGTAGTTCAGCAGCACTAATGGAATACCGCCGCGCGGACCCAGCTCCCGATAGGCAAGTCGTGTTTTCCCTGCGGTGATGAAGCGGTTGGGGGTGTCTGTGTAGCGGTCTGCGGCGGCTGCCGCCCTGAAAGCGTCTGTCATAATGGTCCTGCTCGCCGCGCGATCGCGGCCCATGGTTTTTGGCCTGTGATCTCAGGCGATGTTGAATTGCTTGCGCAAGATCCGGTCGAACAGCGCGCGCGGCAGGAAACGCCGGGCAAACGAGGTTTGCCGCGCAGACTTACCGGAGGGATAGCGCAGCTGCGGCACCCTCGCCTGCGCTGCCGCAACGATTGTAACCGCAACATCGTCCGTCGTGTCGCCGGCCGCCATGGCCGCATTGAATGCAGCCTGGTATCTGGCGAATGTCTCGCGATAGGCCGCAACGGGACGATCGCCTTGTGGTGAGTTGGCTTCGATGGAGGTCTTGGTGGCCCAAGGCTCGATGACGGCTACCCTGATGCCGAACGGCCGCACCTCATGGTCCAAGGATTCAGAATACCCCTCGATCGCGTGCTTGCTCGCGGTGTAGTAGGCGCCGAAGGGGCCGGGAATGAACCCCACAACCGAGCCGATATTCAGGATCCGTCCACAGGCCTGCTGACGCATGATCGGGAGGATCTCGTTCGTCACCCGAACGACGCCTAGGAAGTTGGTTTCGAACAGCGCACGAACCTGCTCGATCGAGCTTTCCTCGGCTGCCCCGGACACGGCGTAGCCAGCATTGTTGACCAGTAGGTCGATGCGGCCGAGTTCTGCATGTGCCAGCGCCACGGCGGCAGCAACGGAAGCGTCTGAGGTCACGTCGCAAGCGATGATCCGGATGCTGTCGCGGACCTCGCCGGGTGCCGCCTTGCGGCTGGTGCCAATCACCCGGTAACCCGCCCGGCTGAGCGCCAATGCCGCCGCCTTGCCGATACCGCTGGATGCCCCCGTCACGAATACAGTCTTCTGTCCTTTTGGTGCAAAGGTCGCCATAGCTTTCTTCTCGATCTGGCGCGCGACATCTGGCAGCGCAGCCTTGGGAGTTGTTAGAGATTGATCATGATCGGCATTACAGGGGGCCGCACCAAAGTACGGCCTCCAATGGCTCAACTGCCGGAAGCCTCGGTGAAGCGGGGATAATCGGTATAGCCCGCAGCGCCGCCGCCATAGAGCGTGGCCGGATTGATCTCAGCCAAGGGCGCACCGTTTTGCAACCGTTCCACGAGATCCGGATTGGCGATGAACGGGCGTCCGAAGGCGATCAGATCCGCCTTGCCATCGGCCAGATACGACGTCGCGAGGGCGAGATCATAGCCATTGTTGGCAATATAGGTTTTGCTGAAACGGCGGCGCAGCGAACCGTAATCGAAGGGTACTATGTCGCGCGGCCCGCCAGTCGAGCCTTCGACGACGTGAATGTAGGCGATACCGAGAGCATCGAGCTGGTCGACGATATAGTCGAACTGCGCCTGGGGATCACTGCAGGAAATGCCATTTGCAGGCGAGACCGGCGAAATCCGGATTCCTGTGCGTTCAGCGCCGATTTCCTGCGCCACCGCAGCGGTGACCTCGAGCATCAGACGCGCGCGGTTTTCCACGGAGCCGCCATAGGCGTCGGTTCGGACATTGGCGCCGTCCTTAGCGAACTGCTCGAGCAGATAGCCGTTAGCGCCGTGAACTTCCACCCCATCGAAACCAGCCTCGATCGCATTGGCTGCGGCCTGACGGAAGTCGTTGACGATCCCGGCGAGTTCCTCGATCTCCAGGGCGCGGGGTTCGGAAACATCGACGAAAGCGTTGTTGACAAAGGTCTTGGTCGCGGCGCGAATTGCCGACGGCGCGACCGGTTGACCGCCGTTGGGCTGCAGGTCGACATGGCTGATGCGACCGACATGCCAGAGTTGCAGGACGATGCGTCCGCCCTTTTTGTGAACGGCGGCAGTCACCTTGCGCCAGCCGTCGATCTGCGCCTGTGTGTAGATGCCGGGCGTGTCCTGATAGCCCTGACCCTGCTGTGAAATCTGGGTGGCCTCGGAAATGATCAGTCCGGCCGAAGCGCGCTGCGCATAATATTCGGTGGTCAGGTGGCCGGATACGAAGTCCGCACCGGCGCGATTGCGTGTGAGCGGCGCCATGACGATCCGGTTCGAAAGGGTGATGGCACCGAGGGTGTAGGGTTCGAAAATCGTGTTGTTGGTCATGATATACCTGTGGTGTTTCCTCTACAGCGGCGTTGTCTCGCCGACTGGGTGATGCTCAGGCGAGCGTACGATACCGTTCGGCGGGGAGCGCGTTGACTAGGTTGCCGAGCATGGCTTTGCGCGCGCCATCGAAGGCGTCCCACTGCCCGACGTCGTAAAGCGGCGGGATGGTCACCGGTTCGCGATGGTCGAACCCGACCAGGGCCGCATCCACCAGATCGCCCACTTCCATGACATTGCTCATGGCATTGACGTCGGCGCCGACATGATCCCAAATCTCGGTGCGGGTCGTGGCAGGAAGCACTGCCTGGATGTAGACGCCCTTCGGTCCAAGTTCGTGCGCAAGCCCCTGGGAAAGGAACAGCACGAAAGCCTTCGTCGCGCCGTAAACCGTCATGCCGAATTCCGGCGCCAAGCCAACGACCGAACCGATATTAACGATCGCACCCTCGCCGGCCTTGGCAAGACGCGGAGCAATGGCGCTGGCAAGCCGGACGAGCGCAGTCGCGTTAAGCGCAACGAGCTTGGTCATGTCGTCGACGCTCTGCTCGACGAAGGTTCCACCGATCGCCGTTCCGGCATTGTTGACGAGAATGCCGATGCGCGCATCGTCTCGCAGTCTGGTCTCGACCTTGGCAAGATCCGTCGCCTGGGTGAGATCGGCCTGGAGGATATCGATTGTCACGCCGGTTTCCTGACGCAGACGGCTCGCAAGTGCCTCCATGCGCACCACGTCTCGGGCGACCAGTACGAGGTCGTGTCCGCGTCGTGCAAACCGCTCGGCATAGGTTGCGCCAATGCCCGTGGAGGCGCCGGTGATCAAGACTGCAGGAATTTGGCTCATCGCATTGCTCTTTTCTGTAATTGATCCTATATTCATGACAATCATCATGATTACCATTAAATATGATGGCCATCATGTAAATGTCAAGCGTGCTACTGGAGAATTTTGAAAATGAAGGTCAGCCGAGAACAGATGGCCGAGAACCGTCGCCGCATCCTGGACGTCGCCAGCCGGTTGTTTAAGGACAAGGGGTTCGATGCGGTCAGCGTCGCAGAAGTGATGAAAGCGGCTGGCCTGACCCATGGCGGATTCTATGGCCATTTCGGTTCAAAGGACGATCTGGTCGCCCAGACACTCGCGCATTCGCTCGCCGCAGACAGTTTTGGAGGCAGCGAGTTCAGCGATTTCGTCCGCTCCTATCTGGCGCCTCGTCACCGTGACAATCCGGCCAATGGCTGCCCCACTGCTGGCTTGGCCGCAGCAATTCGTCACCAGACGCCTGCAGCGCGCGCAGCCATGACAGATGGTCTTCGTGCACAGATCATCCGGATCGAGAAGGCCCTCCCGGAGCAAGGTGCAGCCGACAAGCGCCGTGCAGCAATCGGAAGCTGGGCGGCAATGGTCGGAGCAGTCATTCTCGCCAGGGCGGTCGACGATCTTAAATTGTCCGGTGAGGTTCTTGAGCAGACTCGCGCCTGGATCGATGCCCGTGTCGAATAGACCGCGGGGATCAGAAAGTGCGCATTCAGAGCACCTGATCCGGTAGGGGGCGATGGCCCACTTCAATGAGGAAAGGTCTACACTGAGGCATCGGGTCCATTGTCGCCCCTATGTCAGACCATCTAGGCGATCGCAGAACTCAACCGAGAGAAACAATGTATTTGGGACCCAGGACATAAACGTCCGCTTCGGGGAAACGAGCCAACCCGACGTGATGGCTGAGATCGGACGCGAAGCAGCCGTTTGTTTGGCTCCCTTTTGGTGTAGGACAAAGGATCTACGTTGATTGTAGACCTCTAGACTACAATCAAAACGCCCGAAACTTCCCTATTATCGGCGTTTACAAAGGAACGCCTCAATGCGCCATATTTAGAAAAACTCATATTATACATGGGTTGTTATCAGCAGAATCCCTTTACCTGCTTATCGGCAGGATGAACAAGTCGCCCCTGAAAGAATGTAGCCAGGACCTTTGTGCCGGCAATTTCTTCAGGGGACACCTCGGTCAGATCGCGATCGAGCACAATCAGATCGGCAGAAAGGCCAACGGCCAATTGGCCGGTTTTCTCGCCAAGCCGCATGGCCAGGGCAGGGCTTCTGGTGAAAAGCGGAAGAGCCTGGTGAAGGCTGATGGCCTGATCCGGTGCGTGGACACCGGGAAATTTTCCGGTGGGGTCGCGGCGTGTGAGCAAGCCGGAAAGTGCGAGCCACGGATTGATATCCGCAAAGATTGTCAGCCAGTCCGAGCCTACGGCGACGTCTGTACCGGCTTCGAGCAGGCTGCGCACCGGCCAGGTCGAGGCGTAACGCTGATCGCCGACGATCCTTTTATGGGTGAGACTTGCACTGCTGGGAAACCACAAGGGCGGGTTGAGGTCGGCAAGGATATTCAGCTTCGACAGACGCGCGATATCGTCAGGCCGAATGAACTGGCCATGCGCGATGTGATGCTGCGGACCGTGGGGGCCATTTGTTCGTCGAACCGCTTCGACCGCGTCGATAACCGTGAGAATAGCACGGTCTCCTATGGCATGTACCTTGACACTAAGCCCCAGCCTGTCGAAGCGCGCAATTTCCTCTTCCAGCTCCTCGGGTGAAAGAGCCATGGCACCGCGATGATCCGGCAGGACATCGGGATCATCGGACGGGTAAGGGTCGATCATGGCTGCCGTACGCAGGGAGGGAACACCGTCAAGAAAAATCTTGGCTGCGCCGGCGATCATATGTTCCCCGCAAATGTTCCGGTGTTCGGCCAGAAGGCGTTCGGCCGCCGCCGAATCATAGCCTGGACACGTACTGCTCAGCGCGAGCGTAAACCCGGCCCAGCACGTCAGGCGGCCCTGATCGTCCAGGGCACGAAATGTGTTCAGCATGTCTATCGTGCTGCTGGCATCGCAAAAGCCGGTCATTCCCACACTGTTGAACAATGCAACAGCCTTTCCGGCGACATCGATCGTCTGCTGCGGGGTAAGGGCTGGAATTTTGTCCTGCACGAGCCATGCTGCCGTTTCGTGGAGCAGGCCGGTTGCCTGGCCGCCCGCCCTGACGATCTCGCCGTCCGGTGGGTTGGGGGTATCTGCGACGATACCGGCGCGGGCCAAGGCCACCGAATTGGCAAAGATGCCGTGTCCGCTGACATGTTCAAGGACGACAGGCCGTCCATTGCTGACGGCATCGAGCATGTGTAAACCTTCGACGCCGAGGCGCTGCATGTCCACCAGTGCTGATGGACCGAACGCACTGCCGGCAATCCATTCGCGTTCGCCTGCATCGAGGGCGGCAAGCCGGATATGTTCAAGCACGGCCGCAAAATCGTCGGTCGGCTCAAGCGGGGTGCTGTACAGTTTGACGATCATGCCCGGCAGCGCATGGAGATGAAAATCAATGAGACCGGGCATTGCAAAACGGCCTTGCAGGTCAAACACTTCGGTTGTTTCATCGATCAAGGACTGCATGTCGTGCAGTCGGCCGAGCGCAAGTATTTTGCCGTCCCGCCCGAAGGCGATGGCGTCAACAACGCTGGCGGCCGTATCGAGCGTATGAATTATGCCGTTATACAATATCCGTCCGGCCGTCATGCTTCTATTCTCCTTCGCGGGATCATGATTGGCCGTTGTCCCGTGCGAGGAGGAAATCGGCACAACGTTCAGCGATCATGATGCAAGGGGCATTGGTGTTGCCGCTGACAAGGGTTGGCATGACCGAGGCATCGGAAATGCGCAGGCGCGGCACGCCAATGACCCTCAACCTGTTGTCCACGACCGACAGCGGGTCATTCCCCATCTTGCAGGTGCCAGCCGGATGATAGACCGTCTTGGCCATAGAGCGGGCGTGTTGCACCAGTTGCGTATCGCTTTCCGCCCCTGGCCCAGGTAAAAATTCGCGGAAACCCAGGGCACGCATGGAGGGCGCTGCCAGAATGCGGCGGCCCAGCCGGATGCCCCGCACGAGCGTGTCGACATCGTCCTGATGCGTCAGGTTGTTGCCGATAAAGACAATCGGGTCCTGCGGATCAGGGCTGCGCAGCGAAACCTTGCCACGCGATAGCGGACGCAGGATGCAGGGATTGATCGACACACCGTGTCCTTCCATCTGTCCGCGCATTGCGTCGCCGACAAGCGCTGGTGTGACATGGAACTGGATGTCGGGTCTGCCTTTGCCGGACGTATCGACAAAGCCGCCGGTTTCCACGACATTCGATGTCAACAGGCCGGATCGGGTGACGATGTATTGCAGGCCATTTGCGATGGCGCGAAAGCCCCGGTCCTGTCCTTTGAGCGAGATGGGACGGTCGGTCACGCCATATACGGACGCAGTAATGTGATCCTGGAAGTTTTCGCCCACACCCGGAAGGTCGCGCATCACGGTTATGCCATGCTGCAGCAACTCCGCGCCAGGGCCGATGCCCGAGAGCATCAGCAGTTTGGGTGTGGCCAGTGCACCCGCGCTCAGGACAACTTCCTCCTTGGCGCGCGCACTGTCCAAGGCGCCGCCGCGCGTGCGGTAGCGAATGCCAACAGCCGCGCCATTTTCAAGAATGAGGCCATGCGCTTCACTTTCCGTGCGGATGGTCAGCAAAGGCGATTTCAGGACTGCCTTCAGAAAAGTCGCGGCTGTGGAGGCGCGCTTCTGGTTGTACGTTGTTGTCTGATAGAAACCGATACCCTCCTGCGTCACGCCGTTGAAATCGGCGGTGTAGGGCAAGCCCGCTTCCTGTGCTGCGCGCACGAAAGCCGAGCTGATGGGATGGCGATGGCGCGGTTCGGATACTTTCAACTCGCCGCCTGTGCCATGGAATGCATCTGAAAACGTTTCATTGTCTTCCGAGCGGCGGAAGACCGGCAAAACCTCGCTGTAACCCCAGCCTGTGCAGCCCAGATCGCGCCACGTATCGTAGTCTTCCGCCTGCCCGCGAATATAGATCATCGCGTTGACGGAGGAGCCGCCGCCAAGCGTGCGCCCTTGCGGGACCGTGAGCACCCGGCCATTGGCGCCGGGCTCCGGTTCGGTCTGGTACATCCATGTTCGTTTCGTGCCGAGAACGCGAACGAAAGTAGCGGGAATATGGACGAATGGCGTGTTGTCGCGCGCCCCGGCTTCAAGCAGCAGCACGCTCTTGCCGGCCGTCACCAGCCGGTTCGCCAGAACACAACCCGACGATCCTGCGCCAACGACAATATAGTCATAGGATTGCACCGGGATTCCTCCTCCCCGCTAAATTTGACTTGCTTAGGCTCCGATATGGCTGATGAATTTCACGGTCATGAACGCATCGAGGCTTTCCGCGCCGCCCTCGCTGCCGTAGCCGCTCTCCTTGATGCCGCCGAAGGGTGTTTCTGCCGCTGCAATGCCGAAATGGTTGATCGACACCATGCCCGCCTGCAGCTCATCCGAGAACCGGTTGGCGGTCGCAAGCGAGCGGGTGAAGGCAAAAGCCGCGAGGCCGAAGTCAAGCCGGTTGCTGCGCGCGATTGCCTCGTCGACGGATGCGACCTTCGCCAATGCGGCGATGGGACCGAAAGGCTCGTCATTCATGATGCGCGCGCTTTCGGGGACATTCGACAATACCGTCGGCTCGAAAAAGAAGCCGGCATTACCGGCCCGGCGCCCGCCGCAATCCAGATGTGCGCCTGCGGCAATCGCATCCTCGACAAAGCCGTCCATGGCGTCGAGCCGGCGCGGATTGGCCAGCGGGCCCATCTGCGTCGCCGCGTCAAGCCCATCGCCGATCTTCAGGTGTTGAGTTGCTGCGACAAAGGCCGTGCGAAACGCGTCGTACACGGGCGCTTCAATATAGAAGCGGGTTGGCGATGCGCACACCTGCCCGGCATTGCGGAATTTGAGCATGACGCCAAGACGGACGGCAGCCTCGATATCCGCGTCTTCGGCGACGATGAAGGGTGCATGTCCGCCCAGTTCCATTGTCGCGCGTTTGACGCCAGCAGCAGCCAATGCGCCCAGATGCTTGCCGACGGGCACCGAGCCGGTAAAGGAAATCTTGCGGATGACCGGCGATGCGATCAGATACTCGGATACTTCCGCGGGAACGCCGAAGACGATGTTGATGACACCATCGGGCACGCCAGCATCCTGAAATGCACGGGCGAGCTCAATACAGGCCGACGGGGTTTCCTCGGGCGGTTTGGCGATGATCGAACATCCGGCGGCCAGGGCTGCAGAGATTTTGCGCACCAGCTGGTTGACGGGGAAATTCCAGGGTGAAAAAGCGGCAACCGGGCCGACTGGCTCCCTGATCACCATCTGGCGCGCGCCGGGGATGCGGGAGGGAATGACGCGGCCATAGGTGCGGCGCCCTTCTTCCGCATGCCATTCGACATGTTCCGGTGCGGCGTTGGCTTCACCGCGGGCTTCGGCCAGCGGCTTGCCCTGTTCACGAACCATGTGGTGCGCAATCGCATCGGCCCGCTCGCGCAGAAGCGCGGCAGCGCGTTGCATGATCTTGGCCCGTTCCAGCGCTGTCATCTTGCGCCATGTTTGAAAACCTTTGGCGGCAGCCGCGAGGGCGTCATCGAGATCGGCCTTTTCACAGAAGGGCAAGCGGGCGATTGTCTGACCGGTTGCAGGATTCCTGACGTCGCCCGCCCGGGTTCCGGAGGGCGCACGCCAGGTGCCGTCAATCAGGAGTGGTTTATCCAGCATGAAGTTTTCTTTCCTCGTTTTCATTGGGAACGGGCCGGGGCAGGGCGGCTACGGTTGCCGCATATTCGAGTGCTATCCGCTTCACGATGTCTGCAGCGGGTAGAATGTCCGAAACCAGGCCAGCGCTCTGGCCTGCCTCAAGCTTGCCCATTTGCGTGTCGCCGCCGAAGGCCGCAGCTTTCAGGGAGGCGGTTTGGAAAAATTCGCGTCGTATATTTTCTGCCGTGCCATGGCGTTCGATTTCCGCCATGCGATCGGCAAAGACATTGCGAAGCACACGGATCATGCCGAGGTCGCGGCCCACGACAACCGTATCGCCGATGCGCGCCTGCAGCAGACAGTCCTTGTAGGCGTCATGAAGCCGGGCTTCGCGCGACGCCATGAAACGTGTGCCGAACTGTGCCGCGCCCGCGCCGAGCGACAGGGCCGCTGCCAGCCCCTGGCCATCGGTAAAACCGCCGCTGAGCACAAGCGGCATGTGCGGAACAGCCTTGGCGATCGCGCGCCCAAGCACCAATGTCGAAACCAGATCCGGCGGCGGATGACCCCCAGCCTCGCCGCCCACGGCGATCAGTCCGTCAACACCGGCATCGGCTGCCTTGCGGGCGTGGTCCTCGCCAGCAACGACGTGGAGGCATATCGTGCCAAGTGGTTTGAAACGATGCAGATATTTTCCCGGGCCACCCTGCGATGCAATGAGGACCGGGACCCGCTTTTCAACAAGCAGATCGATTATTTCATCGGCACCTTTGCGGTAGAGCGGCAAATTGACGGCGAAAGGCCGGGCAGTGCCCGCCCGCACCTCGTCGATTGCTGCGGCCAGATCGTCGCGATACATCGGCCCGGCGGCAATGACGCCAAGCCCGCCCGCCTGCGAGACGGCAAGTGGAAGTGCTGCGTTGGAGGAAGCCCACGACATGCCGGCCTGAATGATTGGCAGGTCAATACCAAGAAGCCGGGTGACGGATGTTTCTATGCGCATGGGGACCACCTCACAGGCCGAGAAGCGTGCGAGCATGTTCCGCAAGCTGCTTCTTCTGGATCTTGGCGCTGGCGGTCATGCCGATGGTCTCGAAGCCGTCCACGATCCATATGTGGCGCGGCACCTTGAAACCCGCCATTTCGCCCTTTGACCATTGCATGATCTCGTCAGCGGTTGCAGTCACCCCATCATTGAGAATGATGAAAGCGGCGGTTACCTCGACGAGGCGCTCGTCGGGAACGCCGACAACGGCGGCCTGCCGGATGGCGGGATTGCGATGCAGCACGTTTTCGACATCGGCGGGAGAGACATTTTCTCCGCCGACACGCACGATATCCTTGACGCGGCCAAGAAAGGTCAGGCGGCCCGCATCATCGCATTGCCCAAGATCGCCGGTCGAAAGCCACCCGTCCGCGTCGAGCGCGGCAGCGGTTTCCTCCGGCTTGTTGAAATAGCCTTGCATGACATTCCAGCCATGCACCAGAATTTCACCCGGTTGACCTGCCGGAGCCTCGCCTCCATCCGCCGTGCGAATGCGGACGCTGACACCGGACTGTATGCGCATGGCGGCGCTGACCCGGATTTCCGCCGCTTCCCAGAAACAGGACTGCGCCACATTGGGCGATGCTTCGGAAAGGCCGTAACCAACCACGCATTCGCGCGCGCCGAGCTCATCAATGACGCGGCGAACGATGGTTGGCGATGCGGCAAGCCATGCGCCGCGCAGGACAAGTTTTCGCGCGGGCAGGTCCGGATGATTGAGGAGCATCAAGGCCATGGTGTCATTGCCGGAAAAATGCGTGCATTTTTCGACCTCCATCAGCCGGAGGGCTTCGCCGGGTTCAAAACGGTCCATGCTCACCAATGTTGCCATCTGCTGCAGGGCTGAAAGAATCGACAATGTTGTACCCGCCACGTGGAAAAAGGGCCGGGCGCTGTGAAAGCGGTCGGCAGGGCGCAGCCCCATCCGCAGGCCAGAAAAATAGGCATTCGCCAACATGTTGCGATGAGTCAGCAAGACGCCCTTGGGAAAGGAGGTCGTGCCGGAGGTGTACTGTATGAGCAGCGGATCATCCGGTTCTGCAACCGGCAGTTCGAAATTTGAACCATTATTACCGGATTGAATCATTTCCTCCCAGCCGATGGCGCAGGCTGGAATGTCTGTCCCGATGACGATAATCTTGCCAAGGAAGGGCAAGGCAGCATCGGGCAGTGCTTTGTCGATCCCGGGACAGATTTGCCGCAGGAGGGCAATGAAATCGACCTTCAGGAAACGGTCGCAGGTAATAAGCATTTTGACCTGCGACTGACCCAGCGCATAAGCCATTTCTGAAGCGACAAAACGGGTGTTGACGGGAACCGTCACCGCGCCGATCGAACCGAGCGCCAAAAATGTCGCCACCCAGCGCACCGAATTGCCAAGACACAGGCCGACATGGTCTCCCTTGCGCACACCTTGAGCATGCATCCCCTTGCGAATGATTGCCACGTCCTTGGCAAGCCGGTCATAGGTGATACGGCCGTCACTAGCGACTATCGCTTCCACATCGGGAGCGCTGGCCGCCGCACGGGCAAGGGCGGAAGCGACGGTCAATGGACAGATTGCCTTAAGATCGATATCACCCCTGCTCATCGGCAGTCCTTTCCATACCCATCCGGTCGTTGAATTTTTGAATGCCGTTGCGCCATCCGCCATCGGCAAGACACCGTTCTATGGCCGCCATCTCGATGCGGATGCCATTGCCGAGATCGGTTTCATGACCGAGGTCGACTGCCTGCTTGGTGAGGGACATGGCAAGCGCGGGCGCGGCTGCTATGCCTGCCGCGATTTCCTGTCCCGTTGCAGCCAGCTGATCGGGTGGAACGATGCGGGCAACCAACCCTCGCTCATAGGCTTCATCGACCGGCATGGTGCGTCCGGTGAACAGAAGTTCTTTGGCGCGCATCTTGCCGATAACGCGTTGCAGGCGCTGGGTCGCGCCGACGGTCCCCCATTGCGGTTCGGGAAAGCGGAATGTGGTCAGTTCCGATGCGATGACGAAATCACAGCTCATCAGGATTTCGCCGCCGGAGCCGACAACGGGTCCTTGCGTTAGGGCGACGACAGGCTTGCGGCAGCGGGCGATCGCGTCATAGGCGGCGAAGGAAGCGCGCCTGCGGGCAATCATCCAGGTTTCATCCTTGTCGGCGCGCTCTTTCAGATCGGCGCCAGCGCAAAAGACCGGACCGTTGGCCGAAAGCAGGATGACGAGCGTCGCATTGTCGGCATCCAGCTGTTCGAAGACCGAGCGCAGTTTGAGGCACATCGGCAAGTTCAAGGCATTGCGCGCCGACGGCCGATTGAGGATGACGTGGGCTATCGGACCGTCGTGATGGCAGGTGATCGGTGCTGTGGTGTCCATTGTCAGATCACTCCATCCTCTTTGAGCTTGGTAATGGCCTCGTCGCTGAACCCGAGTTCACCGGACAAAATATCAAACGTGTCCCCTCCGAGCGGCGGCGGGCAACCGATCTGCGGATCATCGAACCCTGCAAAGCGGATCGGTGTGCGCAGAGCGGGAAAGCGCCCGGCGGTCGGGTGATCAAACGCACCTACGACCTGTCGGTCGGTCATATGGGCGTCATTGAGAATTTCGCGTACCGTATTGACTTCCCCGGCAGGTATGCCGCCCGCCCGCAGCTCTTGCGCCAGCGCACTGCGCTCCCGTACGGCAATGGCGCCGCGCATGGATACCATCACTTGCTCACGTGCGGCGACGCGGCCATTATTGGTTGCAAGCGTGGCATCGGCAGCAAGCGCATCAAGACCGAGAATGGTGCATAATGCGGGCCAGTGCTGGTCACTCCCGCTGATATGCAGCCAATCGCCGTCACGGCATTGAAAGGCTGCCGAAGGCACGCGGCCGGGATGTTCCGTGCCTGCACGGGTTATGTCCTCGTCCAGCGCGAAAAGGCGGGCAGCGGCAAGCGCCAGCAGGCTTGCCTGCACATCCATCATCGCCAGATCGATATGACATCCCTTGCCACTCTTCCCGCGTCCGACCAGACCGGTCAATATGGCAATGGCGATCCACAAGCCCGATGACATGTCGGCTATGGGTATGCCCGCCTTTGCCGGGGGCGTATCGGGATGACCCGTCAGGTGCATCACGCCGGACAGGGCCTGAAAGATGGTGTCGTAGCCGTGGCGATGACGATAGGGGCCGGTCTGGCCGAACCCGCTGTTGGAGACATAGATCAAACCCGGATTGCTCGCCGAAAGCGTGCCATAGCCGAGATTGAAATTGTCCATATCGCCTGGCAGGAAGTTTTCAACAACCACGTCCGATTGCGCCGCCAGCTTTGCGGCGATTTCCTGGCCCTCGCGGGATTTCAGATTGAGCGTCAGCGAGCGCTTGCCACGATTGAAGGCGAAGAAATAGGCGCTCTCACCCTCGGGCAGACGTGGTTCGAAGGAGCGCGATTCATCCCCATTTCCCGGCCGCTCCACCTTGGTGACATCAGCACCCAGTTCAGCCAGGATCTGGGTTGCCATCGGGCCGGCGAGAACGCGGGAGAAATCGAGAATGCGAACCCCTTCAAGCGGCTTCACGACTGTGTCCCCCTGAAGCCGCGCATACGGGCATTGACCGCGCGGCCCGCTGCCATCGCCTGGTCATAGGGAAGATCGGCCACGGTGTAATAGAGAGTTTTGACGGCGGCCATGGCCTGCGGATTGGCGCTGGCCCATTGTTGCGCAATCCCGAGAGCGGTTTCAAGAACGGCTTCCGGATCTACCACGCGGTTGGCAAGACCCAATTGCAAGGCTTCTTCAGCGCCGATCAGGCGGCCAAGACTGACCATTTCAAAGGCGGCCTTGCGCCCGAGCGAACGCTGGAGGCCCGTCATGACAAGAGCCGGGACGATCGAGTGTTTGAGTTCGGGGTAACCGAATTTGAGATTGGCACCGGCGACCATCATATCCGCGCCGATGGCAAGGCCTGCACCCCCGCCGACAGCCGCTCCGCACACAGCTGACACCACGGGCTTCGACAGGCCCTGCATCATGGCCTGCGTGCGGCAGGTCAGGTCGGCACGCTTGTCGACAAGGTCCTGATTTGCCGGGGTCAGGGTGCTGAATTCGGAAAGATCGGCGCCGGCACAGAAGCCGCGCTGGTTTCCTGCAAGGACGATGGCACGAATGGCATCGTCGTGGTCTGCGGCCATCAGGGCATCGTGCAGAGCCTGTGTCAATGCCGTGTTGAGGGCATTCAATTTATCCGGGCGGTTGAGCGTGATGATGCGGACTACGCCGCGATCCTCGACAAGCAAGACGGCTGATTGGGTGGTTTGCTGCATCGTGTGATCCTATGCTGCGAGATGGCCGAAGCCGGCACGGGCGACGCGGCTTTGCAATTCCCGGCCCAGCACTTTTTCGCACAGCTGCGAGGCATGGCTGAGGCGGGTAAGGTCAAGGCCGGTATGGATGCCCTCGGCTTCGAAAAGGTTGACGAGGTCCTCGGTGGCGACATTGCCGGTATAGCCCTGTCCGTACCGGATTTGCGCGGGATGGCCGCCAACACCGCCAAACGCACTGTCAAACCAGCGGCAGCCCGCGTCAAAGGCGGCCACGCAATTTGCAATCCCGCTGCCGCGGCTGTCATGAAAATGCGCGATCGGTATGATTTCAGGCATTTCATCGGCGACGCGCCGGAAGAGCCGCTTTACGTGTGACGGCGTTGCATGTCCGGTCGTGTCGCAGACAGAAACATGGGTAACGCCAAGCGCGGCGAAACGTCCGATATCGGTGAGGACGCCGGTTTCGTCGACCTTGCCTTCAAACGGGCAGCCGAAAGCCATGGATAGGACGCCGACAAGGCGAAAGCGTCCATCGGACAATTTCACCATATCGGCAATGTTCTGCCATTGCTGATCCCGCGTCGTGCCGAGATTGCGCTGCGTGTGGCTCTCCGTCGCCGATACGAGAAGGCTCAGTTCGTCGGCGCCATATCCGGCCTCTGTATCCGCAATGGCGCGCTCGATGGCGCGCCTATTGGGACAGGTGGCCTTATAGTGACTGCTTTGCCGGCGCGTGATCCCCGCCAGGACAGCGGGGGCATCGGCAAACGAGGGGATGCGAACGGGGTTGCTGTAACTGGTCGCTTCTATGCGCTCAAAGCCTACGGCGCTGAAGGCATTGATCAGTTCAATCTTTATGTCGGTCGGGACCGTCACCGTTTCGTGTTGCAGGCCGTCCCGAGCGAAGCATTCGCAGATGACTACCGTTCGCTCCATCCGATTCACTCCATCCTTATTTGGTTGAGTAAGTGAACCATGTAGTTCATAATGTCAACTAAATTTCGCGCAGGTCCAGTCACTCCTCGTCAAGCTGCTGCAAGTCGGCCTGTGACGCTGTCTGCTTCAGGTGGTGGTAATACTGCGTGCTGCTGCGCGTTACGCGTTGCAGGAGTTCGATCAGTATATGGCGTTCGGCCTGGCTGAGCGTGGAGAGCATGTGCTCGTTACGTTCAAACGAATCGTCCAGAATCTGTTCCGACAGATCGAGGCCCTCGGCACTTAGGCACAGCAGGATGCTGCGGCCGTCGCCTGGGTTGGCGGTCTTCTCGATATAGCCGCGCTCGATCATTGCGGAGACGGTGCGGCTCATCTGGCTTTTGAGAAGACCGCTATGCTTGGCAAGCTCTTGCAGCGGAACTTTTCCGAGATATTTCAGCACTGCAAGGGCGCGCCATTCGCGTGCAGTAATGCCATATTTGGGGCGTATCGACAGGGCGGCAATCCGCGTGGAAAGGCCGGCAAGACGCTGAAGCTCAAAGGAGAAGAGATCGCGGATATCGCCATCCGGGCTCGGGCCCGCATGCACTGTGCCAGATGCGGACTCATGCGCGGCGCTCCCCGCAAGGGAAGGAATGGAGCGCTGACCCTCTGCCGCCATTCTGTCGGACCTCACATCCCAGTGCGTTTGGGTGGTTTGCGGCTGTTTCATTTAGTCTCCATGAAATGCATTGGATTTTCATGTCAAAAAATTAGTTGACAATGTAAACTAGATAGTTAATTTCATCAACTAGATTGCCACGATACGAAACATTTGTCGACAGTGTCGATGATCCTGCAGGGGAAGCAGGGCGACGTGAGAAGCAGTCAGCTCAAACGGGAGAACGAGCAATGCAAAACAGGCATGTTACATTATCAGCTTTGTTGGTTGGTGCCGCTGCCGTGGCAATGACATCAGGATCTTTTGCCGCGAACGAAACCGTGACCATCGCTGGTTTTGGCGGCAATCTGCAAAAGGATCTTCGCGCCACCTTGTGGCAGCCCGCCGCCGACAAGGCCGGGCTTTCCATCGCGGAAGAAACCCATGACGGGCTGGCGGCCGTGCGTGTGCAAGTTCAGTCGGGTTCGCCAACCTGGGATCTGGTCCATCTGGGGTCCGATGACTGCGCGGTCGGTGGCAAGGAAGGTCTGTTTGAGCCCCTGGATTACAAGGTCATCAGCACCGACGGCTTTGACAAGCGGGGATATGGCGAGCACTGGATCGCCACCAATTCCTATTCGGTTGTTCTGGCGTGGCGCACCGATGTTTACAAGGACAAGGCGCCACAAAGCTGGAAGGATTTGTGGGACACGGAAAAATTTCCGGGCCGTCGCGCATTGAGCACCTATCCACAGGAAATGCTGGAGGTGGCGCTGATGGCTGATGGCGTGGCGAAGGACGAGCTTTATCCCTTGGACAGCAAGCGCGCCTTCCGCTCGCTGGATAAAATCAAAAGCAAAGTCGCGGTATGGTGGTCGTCGGGTGCGCAGTCTTCCCAGCTGATCAAGGATGGCGAGGTCGACATGATGGCGATCTGGGGCAGCCGCGTTGCCAGTGTGATTGCCGATGGAGCGCCCGTTTCCTACACTTATCAGGATGCCATTCTGGGTTATGGCTGCCTTGCCATTCTCAAGGGAGCGCCGCATGCCAAGGCGGCGCAGGCATTGGTTGCGGGTGTGGTTTCGCCCGAAATCCAGGCTCGCATTCCGGAAATGATGCCCTACTACGGTCCAACCAACAGTCTCGCCTTCAAGGTCGGAAAATTCTCGCCGGAGGTGCTGGCACGGTCCAACATGTCCCCCGAGAATGTCAAGAAGCAGGTGTTTCTTGATGCAAACTGGTGGCGTGATAACACCAATCTGGTCCGTGAAGACTATAGTCTCTTGATGGCAAACTGACGAACAAATGACTTCGGGAGGGCATCATGGGTGCAGGTAAGGTTTCCATTCGCCATGTTCACAAGGCCTATGGTGCCTTCAAGGCACTTGATGGAATTTCACTGGATATTCAACCGGGGGAGTTCCTCACCCTTCTGGGTCCGTCAGGTTCTGGCAAAACCACTTTGCTCAATGTGATAGCCGGTTTTGAGCGGCCGGATAGCGGCAGTCTGATGGTGGACGAGGTGGAGTTCATTACCCGGCCGCCGCACAAGCGTGATCTCGGCATGGTGTTCCAAAACTATGCCCTGTTCCCCCACATGGATGTTTTCGACAATGTCGCCTATCCGCTCAAATTGCGAGGGATAGACCGGGCATCGATCCGCCGCCGTGTTACGGGTGCATTGGAAACCGTCCATATGGACAAGCTGGCGGCGCGGCGTATCGGGGAACTGTCAGGCGGCCAGCGTCAACGTGTGGCCTTGGCGCGCGCCATCGTGTTCGAACCCAAGATACTGCTCATGGATGAGCCGCTCTCGGCCCTGGACAAGAACCTGCGCGAACATATGCAGATGGAACTGAAGCGCCTGCACAACCGTCTCGGGATGACGACAGTTTATGTGACGCATGACCAGCAGGAAGCGCTGACCATGTCCGATCGCATTGCCGTGCTTGACCGGGGCAGGGTCATCCAGCTCGATACGCCGCAGAACATCTATGATCATCCCAACTGCAAATTTGTGGCCGGCTTCATGGGCGAAACGCGCTTCCTGCCGGTCGAACGGCGTGAGAGCAGCTATCATCTGGACGACAGGTCCTTGCGCCTTGCTTCAGAACCGCCGCATTGCGACGCCAATGGCTGGCTGATCGTACGCCCGGAGCGGTTGCGCTGGGCCGGTGACGCGCAACGCGACAACCGGATCGCCGGCAAGGTCATGGACATCGTCTATCGCGGCGACAGTCATCTCGTATCGGTCAGCCTGGCCGGGGACCACGAAATCTCCATCCGGCACACGGGGTCGGAAGGAAAGGAACTGCCCGTGCCGGGACAGGATCTCGAGCTGTGGCTGACCCCGGAAGCCAGCGTCGTTGTCGGAGACGCGATCCAATGACGGTCATGGTGCAAGAGGTGAAACCGGCCATTCTCAACAATTCGCTGCTCCAGCGCTCCCGAAGCCTGCAGGGCATCTCCTTCGTCGGGCTTTCCCTGCCCGCTGCGGTGCTGGTGGCGGCGGTCCTGATCATTCCGTTTAGCTGGCTGGCCTGGCTTTCCCTGTTCGATGCCGCCGGGAACCTCTCGGCGGAGAACTATGTGCGGCTGCTGCGCCCCGCTTATATCGAAAGTTTTCTCACCACATTCAAGGTTGCCGGACTGGTCACTGCCATCTGCGTCCTGCTTGGCTATCCCGTTGCCTATCTCCTGTCGCAACTGCCGCAGCGTGCAGCCCAGCTATTGATGGTCTTCGTCATACTGCCGTTCTGGACGTCGGTTCTGGTGCGCACCTATGCCTGGCTCGTCCTGCTTCAGCGGCAGGGCATCATCAATCAATGGCTGCTGTCGAGCGGTCTTATCAGCGAGCCCCTGCCGCTGGTGCATAACATGACGGGAACCGTGATCGGGATGGTGCATGTGATGCTGCCGTTCCTTATCCTGCCGCTTTACGCCGCGATGAAGGCCATTGACCCGGTTCTGCTGCGTGCCGCCGCCAATTGCGGCGCATCACCGGCGCAGGCGTTCCGGCAGGTCTTTCTGCCCTTGTCCTTGTCCGGTCTTTCCGCTGGCATTGCCCTGACCTTCGTCCTCTGCCTTGGCTTTTATCTGACGCCCGCCCTGCTTGGCGGCGGCCGCGTCGCCATGTGGTCGACCCAGATCGCCGACATGGTGGCCAAATTTGCCAATTGGGGAGCGGCGAGCGCTTTGAGCGTGGTGCTGCTGGTCGTGACAGGGGGGATTCTCTGGGGCGTGAACCGTTTCATGCGCGTGCCGGACGCATGGGGAGGGAAGCGCTGATGCTGCGTCGTCCCGCCACCTCAACACAGATCACGCACCTCCAGCGGTTGTGGCTCTATGGTCTCGTCGGATTGGTCATCGCCTTTCTCATCATTCCATGCCTGATCGTCGTTCCCATGTCATTTTCGGATTCGCAATATCTGGAATTCCCGCCGCGGGTCTGGAGCCTCCGCTGGTACGAGGCCTATTTCTTCTCGTCGGAGTGGCGCCAGTCGACATGGGTGTCGCTGAAGGTCGGCGCCGCGACAACCATTCTGGCAACCATTCTTGGCACGCTTGCCAGCTACGGACTGCACAAGTCCGGGAATCTGTTCAAACCCGTCATCCGCAGCATGCTGATGCTGCCCATGATGGTACCGCTGATCTTCGTGGCCATCGGTGTTTTCTTCGTTTACGCCCGGCTTGGCCTCAACAACACGATCACCGGCCTTGTGCTGGCGCACACGACGCTGGCCATTCCTTTCGTCATGATTGCCGTCGGGAATGGGCTTTCCGGCTTTGACATGAATTTGGAGCGCGCCGCCCGCGGACTTGGAGCCTCGCCGGTCCGCGCCTTTGTGACCGTAACGCTGCCACAGATCCGTATTTCCGTTCTGTCAGGCATGCTGTTCGCCTTTGTGACCTCCTTCGACGAGGTGGTGGTCTCCATCTTCGTGTCGAGCGGCGCAAACTCCACCCTGACCAAACGAATGTTCGCCAATATACGCGATCAGGTCGATCCGACGGTCGCGGCAATCTCATCCATACTCGTCGTTCTATCGATTGTGATCCTCGTCGCCGGCCAACTCATCCAGCGGCGCGGCCGTTCCAGCCCTTCGCCCGACTAAACATTCGCAAGATGCGCTTGAGCAAAAAGGAAAGAAAACGTGACCTATAACTCGCTTCGAATGCGCGACATCAGCACGCATATCCATCCGCAAACAAATCTGGCGCTGCATGAGACGCTGGGGCCGACGATCATGATGCGCGGGGAGGGTGCCTATGTGTATGATGACGACGGCAGGCAATATCTGGAGGGCATGTCGGGCCTGTGGTGCGCGGCACTGGGCATGAGCGAGAAACGGCTCGCCGATGTTGCGACAAGGCAGCTCAATACATTGCCCTACTACCAGAATTTCGCCCATCGTTCGACGGAGCCTGCCATTGAGCTGGCCGAGCGCCTTCTCAAGGTCGCGCCGGTGCCGATGTCAAAGGTTTTGTTCCAGAGCTCTGGTTCGGAAGCGAACGATACGGCCATCAAGCTCGTGTGGTACTATTTCCATGCCAAGGGCCAGACACAGAAGCGCAAGATCATCGCGCGTCATCGCGGCTATCATGGGACGTCAATTGCGTCGGCAAGCTTGACCGGGCTTCCGCACCTGCATCGGGATTTCAACCTGCCGCTGGAGGGCTTCCTCCATGTCACCTGTCCGCATTTCTACCGGGAAGGTCTGCCCGGGGAGACGGAAGAGGCATTTTCAACCCGGCTTGCAGAAGAGCTGGATCAGCTGATCCTTGCCGAAGGACCGGAAACGGTCGGCGCCTTTTTCGCCGAGCCAGTGATGGGGACCGGCGGGGTGATCGTGCCGCCCGCCGGCTATTTCGAGAAAATCCAGGCGGTTTTGCGCAAGCACGACGTCCTTCTGGTTGCAGATGAAGTCATCACCGGCTTTGGTCGCACCGGAAACTGGTGGGGAAGCCAGACCTATGACATGAAACCCGATATCGTGACCTGTGCCAAGGCGCTGACCGCAGCCTATATGCCCCTGTCGGCATTGCTGATATCCGAGCGGGTCTATCAGGGGATGCGGGCACAAAGCGAGAAGATCGGCGTCTTCGGCCACGGCTACACCTATGGTGCGCATCCCGTTGCCTGTGCTGTCGGGGTCGAGGCGCTGCGCATCTATGAAGAGGACGGGATCATCGACAATGTCCCGGCCCTGGCCGCTCGGATGCAGGCGGCGATGGCGCCATTGGCCGATCACCCGCTGATCGGCGAAGTACGCGGTGTGGGGCTGATGTGGGCCGTCGAACTCGTGCGCGACAAACAGAGCAAAGAGGCCTTTGCACCGGACATGCAGTTCGGTCTGGGTGTGCAGAACCGGGCGTTCGAAAGAGGGCTTGTCTGCCGCTCGCTGGGTACCGGCATCGCTTTGGCACCGCCACTGATCTGCACGGAGGAGCAGATCGACGAAATCGTTGCCCGCTTCACGCAGGCGCTGGACGCATCGCTGGATGCCTACAGCGCTTCGGGTGGAACAAGCCGCGGCTGACATGTTTGTCCCGGGCAGCTTCATGTCCGGCGATGTTGCGACGTCTTGATTGTCATAAAACAGGGGAGGGAAAGAGCATGCGTGTTCGAAAGCTGTCTTTATGCCTGGTCTTCATGGTTGGCGCCGGTTTTCCAGCCGCTGCCAGGCAGGTGGAGATCGTCAAAAAGGACGATACCGAAATTGAAACCATCGTAGACGGAAGCGGCCCGGCAATTGTCATCCTGCCGTCGACGGGGCGTGACGGCTATGAAGATTACGATGCGGCGGCGGAGCACTTGGCCAAAGCGGGGTTTAAAGTGCTGCGGCCGCAGCCAAGGGGCGTGGGGCAATCCAAGGGCCCGATGGAAGGCGTGAGCCTCTACGATTTTGCCCAGGACACGGCCAATGTCATTGATGCCCTGGGCGATGGCCGGGCCGTTGTGGTTGGCCATGCCTATGGCCATTTCATCTCCCGCATGGTCGCCACCCGGTATCCCGAACGGGTTCGGGGCGTGACGATTGCCGCGGGCGCTGCCAGCGATACCGCAGAAAGAAATCCGCTGGTCTGGTGGGCGCCGGATTATGCCTCCACACTTTCTCTGTCCGATGACATGCGGCTGGCGGCCTTGAAAGGTGCCTTCTTTGCCAAGGGGCACGATGCCACGCGGTGGCTTCAGGGCTGGTATCCTCAAGTCATCAGGATGCAATCCGAAAACCCGGTTCCGAGAGCGGTCTGGTGGGCTGCCGGCACCGCGCCGATTCTTGAACTTATCCCCGAGGAAGATCCGTTCAAACCGCGCGACCGCTGGGGTGAATTGCGGCAGCAGTTCGGTGACCGGGTGACGACCGTCACCATTGCCAACGCGTCGCATGCGTTGTTTCCAGAACAGCCGGCTGCCGTCGCCGAAGCCATCGCGACCTGGGCAAAGCGATTGCCGAAGTGATGGAGTGGCGTATCCGGACAAATGACCGGCCGCAGTTGAACCATGCAAAAATACGGGTGTTATGAATGTTGGCTATCTATGATCCCCGGCAAGAATTGCACCAGCCGTTGACGCGGTTGGCTGGAGGCGTCTTCCGTCCGAATCTTGAGCAGGCGGACCGCGTCGTGTCATTCCAGAATGCACTGCGCCGGATGTCCATTGCGACCATGGTACCGGCCGATGCGGGTCATGAAGTCCTGCATAGCGTGCACGATGCCGGGTATCTCGATTTTCTTGCCAATGGCTATGCCGAGTGGCGGGCTATGCCGGACACCGGTCCGGAGTTGCGCGTCAGCGCGCATCCCAATGTCTACATGAACCGCTTGCCGCGCAATTTCTATGGACGCGCCGGTTATTACCAGGCCGACGCCGGCTGTGTGATCGTCGAAGGGACGTGGCCGGCTTGCCGTGCGAGCGCCATGACGGCGATTGAAGCGACGAAACGCGTTCTTGGCGGCGCGCGGGCGGCCTATGCGCTCTGCCGGCCGCCCGGACATCACGCCTATGCCGACAAGGCCGGCGGTTTTTGCTATCTCAACAATACGGCGCTCGCGGCGCAGGTCGCACGCGGCAGCGTGAACCGCGTTGCAATCATCGATATTGATGTCCATCACGGCAACGGCACGCAGGCAATCTTTTATGAACGTCCAGATGTCCTGCATATCTCGGTGCACGGGGATCCCGCCGATCTCTATCCGTTCTATGCCGGCTATGCCGATGAGTGCGGGCGGGGCGCCGGCGAAGGTGCGAATTTGAACCTGCCTGTGCCGCTGCTGAGTGACAGTGCCGTTTATTGCGCCGCCGTGGATCGCGGAATCGGCGTGATCCGCCAATACGCCCCAGAGATGCTGGTTGTCGCGCTTGGTCTCGACGCATCGACCGACGACCCGTTTGCCTGCATGCGCGTGGATCGCGCCGGCTTTGCGCGCATGGGGGAGGCAATTGGTTCCATGCGCCTGCCAACGGTGATTGTGCAGGAGGGGGGATATCAGTCACCCGAGCTTGAGCATAATTTCGAAGCCTTCCTGACCGGTTTTCTGCACCGCCATAGCTGAGCTCAAACAGGCGCACGGATGACCGGATAACAGAGTGATACCACTGGCGAAAGGACTTGACACAATGCCTTCGAATTCTTCTGATGTCATGAGCCTGGAACGGCTGGCCCGGTTTGGCGAGGATTGGCGGCGTCATGACCTTGATGCCTGCATGCGCTATTTCACCGACGATGCTGTGTATGCCGCGTCAACCGGATCTGGTCCGGGCACGATCTTTGCCGGAAGGCAGGCTATCCAAGACGAACTGGCGCGCATTTTCCAGTCGCTGGAGGCTGGATCGTTCAAGCCTGGAGCTTGCTGCATCGCCGGCAATCGCGGTTTTGCGCTGTGGGCTCTTGATCGGCGCATGCCGGATGGATCAATCGTATCCTTTGAGGGCATTGATGTGTTTGCGTTTCGTGGAAACTTCCTTACGCTAAAAGATTCCTATCGAAAGGCATTTGCATGAGGCCTCTTCCAATCAGTTGACTCATGTTTGATTACCCCATGTCCGAAAGTCGTGGCGGTTCTACGTTAACTTGTTCTGCTCTATAAAGCCGATATTGCGATCCAAGGTTTTATTCAATCTCAGTTGAAGCAGTAAAATTTCAGGCACTCCTTCGACAGGTGTCCTGAATGCCAACTGAAAAGAAACTTACTCAATTTGCAAAATGGCTTCTGCTGAGAGGACAAACGATCGTTTTCTGATGATTTACGGTCATGTACGCAAGGCCATTTTAGATAGGTGTTCTGACGGTAATGGCATCTTTGGATGCGGTCGATGGTGAGACATGGCGCACTGGTTGACGAGATGGGGCAGCGTCTCCAATTTCTCTTGCTGTCGAGGTGTCTGCAATGCTAGAAGCTAGCTGTCGCACCACTGGCGATCGTAAGCGTTAACGTCACTCAACGCGCAAGCCCGAGACCGACTCTGTCGGCTCTCTGCAATTGCGCTTAGGTGATGGTTTGACGTTCAATCCAGCAACCACCGTTCAAACGGTGCTGGTAATAAGTAGGTCCGAGGGCCTCAAGGGCAGGGATGGCTCATCCTCTCGCCGCCACACATCGTCATATCTCAACGCATTGCATAGAACCGCCGATTGGCCCGGGTTCATCCACCTTACGGAGCGTGCAATGATAAACTTTACCTCACCCGCAATATCCTCCCTGATCAACCGGCTCTTTGCGGACGCCGATGCTATCGAGGAGGCCTATGATCGGCAGATGGCAGATGTCCCGCCCGAAGTCCGCAACGCGGATCGGGCCGACTATCGGCGTTTCTATGAGCGTCTCAAGGAGCAGCCACTTGCGGTCTCTCGTGAAACCGGTGTCCTTCTCTATATGCTTGCGCGCGCTACCGGCGCCCATACTATCATCGAGTTCGGGACATCTTTCGGGATATCGACCATCCATCTTGCTTCGGCACTGCGAGATAATGGGGGCGGCCGCCTGATCGGTAGCGAGTTTGAGCCTTCGAAGGTCGATCATGCTCGTCAAAATATTGAGGCCGCCGGCCTGTCCGACTTGGTCGAGATTCGGGAAGGTGACGCGCTGGAGACTTTCGCGCGTGATCTGCCAGAACAGATCGACCTCGTGCTTTTGGACGGCGCTAAAAATCTCTATCCTTCCGTGCTGTCCCTTTTAGAGGGACGGTTGCGGCTCGGCGCGCTGATAATTGCCGACAATGCGGACGCAAGCCCGGAATATGTCGCACGGGTCCGGTCTGTTGAACATGGTTATCTCTCAGTGCCTTTCGCTGCAGATGTGGAGTTGTCTCTGCGCCTAAACGCGGCGGGCGCCAATAAGACCAACACCTAATCATTGGCCGGCTACGGTCGCTCGCGAAGTAGGCCGGTCCTGTTCGAAGGTCGTTCAACATCAACAATTGAGTAACAGCGGTGTGCGGATACGTAAGGACACGTATCCGCACGTAAATGGTGAAAGCTATGACTAAGACGAGTTTTACAGTGGTAGCTAGAGTACAGCGATGGCTCAGCACTGTCGTCATCTTGCGGAACACAACCGACAAAAAGAAGCACGTAAATGACCTTCCCGATCATATCTTACGGGATATCGGCTGGCCTGGTTCCTGTTATGAGCGGTTGCTAACGTCAGTGAAGAGGGCGGAGAAAAGCCGCCGTGCAGGCAGTGGTCAGTATGAGAGTGCAAATGCGCCCAATCAACCTGGGCTGCGCGCCCCGCGATCGAGAAAGCGGGTTACCTACCTTGATTTGCAGGACTAGTCCGCGAGAAGTGGGGCGCGATGGCCAGAACGATCTGCATCCGCAAAGCCTGTTGACGCTGATTTTTGGGCAGTAGTTGTTCATCGGAATGAGCCACATCTCCGAACGCTCGGTCGTCAAGATGGCTCATTGGTTCTATTATCGGCGCGCAACAGCTGTAAGTGATTGATCAATGCCCTGAACGCTGGAGACGTCCTGGTCCGGTCCGGATAGTAAAGGCTAAAACCCGGTAAATCCGGAAGCCAGTCGGACAAGACAGAGACGAGTCGCCCAGACTTGATATCCTCGCGAACCTGAACCTCGAATAGGTAGGCGAGCCCCAAGCCGTCGAGAGCCGCGGAGCGTATCGCCTCCCCATCGTTGAACACCAGATGGCCGTTTGTTTTGAACTCGACAGTCTTGCCCTTTTTCGACAACGGCCAGCGATAGAGCCGCGTCGAACTAACGAAGCGATATGCGATGCAGATATGCGCCGGGAGATCATTGGGATGTGTGGGAACCGGGCCGTGTTTTAGAAGATATTCCGGGGAGCCCACGATCGCAACGGGTGCGGAGCGCGTAAGAGGCACTGCAACCATATCCCTATCGACTAGGTTGCCAAACCTGATACCTCCGTCGAATCCTTTGGCTACGACGTCGCTGAACCCCTCGTCGATCGACACCTCAATCGACACGTTCGGATATTTCTCGCGAAATGACGTAAGCGACGGACGCAAAATGGTCTCGTAGGCGACAGGAACCATCGTCAACCGAACGGCACCTGAAACAATCGAACGCATTTCCTGCAGGTTGGCCAGCTCATCGCCGATGTCCCGAAGAGCTGGCACGAGCGTGCCGAGAAGTTGCCTTCCTGCCTCCGTCGGCGCGACGGTGCGTGTCGTCCTGGCAAGCAGGGGTACGCCGACACGTTGCTCAAGCTGGCTTACCGCATAGCTGAGAGACGACTGAGAAATACCAAGCTCGGCTGCGGCAGCCGTAAAACTCTGGTGTCTTGCTACGGTCTCGAAGACAGCAAGGTCACGAAGCACTAGGCGGTCCATTTATCTAACTCATCGATAGAGGTGTGCGAAATACACTATCTAATAGATAAGCTGCCAGTTCGCTATATTCGAGTCACCAAATTGAATTAAGAGGTGTGAGACAATGAAGAAACTGATGCTGACCGCCCTTATTGGGACATCGATGGCTGTCCCCGCCTTTGCAGATGCCACAAATGTTGTGCTGGTCCACGGTGCGACAATGGACGCATCTGGGTGGCGACCGGTTTACGACATCCTGCGGGCGAAGGGCTTGAAAGTGAGCGTCGTCCAGCTGCCGCACACCAGTCTGGCGGATGACATCGCTGCCACCCGGCTCATCCTCAAGCAGCAGAAGGGTCCTACAGTGCTCGTTGGTCACAGCTACGGCGGAGCGGTGATCACGGAGGCAGGAACCGAAGAGGTGGTAAAAGCGCTGGTATACGTGGCCGCCCTGGAGCCCGATGAGGGCGAGAACCTGACCGAGCTTTCCCAGCTGTACCCGATGAAGATCAACATGGAGATGCTGGACGCTCACACCTTCGTTCCCAGCCCGACTACCTATCGCGACACGATCGCCGCGGATCTTCCCGAAGATGTAACTGACTTCATGTCAGCATCCTCGAAGCCGATGACCGTGGAGACGTATCAGGTAAGGTTCCACCAGGCGGCATGGCATGAGAAACCGACATTCGGCATCGTAACGACCGAGGACCGGGTCATTCCTCCAGAGTTGCTCCGTTGGATGTACAAGCGGGCAGGAACCAAAGCTACGGACATCAAGTCGAGCCACATGGTCTACATGTCTCACCCGAAAGAAACCGCGGACGTCATTCTCCAGGCCGTGAAGTCGGTAAACTAGTTGTCTTCACCTCGGTTATAAGATGGACAACCTTCGTGTCGCTTTCAGGGTTGCAAGCGGTTTTCCACGTCATGGTCCGTCAGAGATCGTAGCTCCCCGTGATAGATTTTTTGCGGCTCGGGGTATCCCGTTCGCATCGGAAATATGTGTCTGCTTTCGGGAAGCAGTTCCGTCATGTCTAACGGCCGTAATGCGGGCGCAAAGCCGTCATTCGTTTGGCCGCTTTCATTCCTGTTTTTGACAAATGAAATATTTGACCACAAAATCGAGGCCTCGTGAACGGAGCTACATTGCCACTCACCATTTTCCTCGAACCGATGCTGCGCCTCGGGCAGCAATTCAAACGGGTTAAGATAGGCGTATCCGCTGAAGCCGGTTTTCGCGATAACCGCCTCCAGTCCTTGTTTTACGAGATACTCATGCCAGGGACAGCGGCAAGATCAGTAAGTTTGTCCAGCCAGCGTTGCATTTGACCCTCTGCGGTGATGTCTCATCGCCGCACTGTAGAGTGCAAAAGCGTCTCATCAAGCGACTGGAAAACGCTACGCTGCAGTAATCTTTTGCCTGAGCTTGATTATCCTAAATCACAGATCGAAGTGCCAGACCTTCGAAACGATTTGCCATTTGCCGTCGATCTGTACCAGCGTGAGATCGTCGACAAATTTTTTGGGCAGGTAGACGTCCTTGACCCGAACATGCGCGGTTGTTGGACTGCCAACAGACACGGATATGATCTCATCTTGGCGATGATCGCCCTTCTCTTTAGGAGATGGGCGGTTCGCAACGATATCCATGTATGCGTCGACTGTCAGTTGAATTAGGTTTCCTTCAGTCGCCGAATATAGGTGTGCCTGAGGATGGAAGACGGAGCGAAACCTTTGGATGTCTCCCAGAAATAGTGCGTCCAAGTATATCTGAGCCGCTTCGCGGACGGCTTTTGTTACTGCATTAGTCGTGTCCATCTTCAGTCCTCCTCTAGGCGGCACCACGCTCGAACTCGGCGTCGGCAAGATCGAGGCCGTGATCCAGTGCAGAGATTAGTGTCTCCAGTTCGTCGTCCGAAATGATGAACGAAGGGGCGAGGAACAGCGAAGTCTGTTCGCCGCTGGTGCCAATGACTGCGCCGGCCTCCATTGCGCGGGCGGCAACACGCGACGCAATCGGCGCGTCGGTCGTATCGGCATACCATTTGCGCCAATCAGGACCGTGCAACTCAATTGTCCAGTGCAGCCCAAAGCCGTCAACGCGGGCAACGCTCGGGTGCTTGCGAGCGACCTCGATGAGCCGTTGTTGCATCCGGGTCTCCAACGTCTTGACGCGGCGAATGATTTGCCCATCTGCCATTACAGATAAGTAGGCGCGTACGGCGGCTACCGCGCTTGGATGTGCGCGAAAGGTGCTGTAGGTCTGCCAGCTCTTGCCCTTCATCTGCTCTACAATGTCTTTCGACATCACAACGGCGCCAGCTGGGGCTGATCCGCCAGCCAGACATTTGCCGAGCGTCACGATGTCAGGACGGGTTTCACCACCTTGAAACGCGAACCAGCGACCACTGCGACCCAGGCCCGTTACAACTTCATCGGCGATCCACAGAGACCCAGCTTTTCGGGCGGCGTTGGCAACATAATCCTGGTATTCGGAATCGTAATAGATGCCGCCCTGTGTGTAATCTATGATCGTTGCCGCGACAGAAGACAGTGTCTCCTGTGTACCTGCCATTCGTTCAACCAGAGGCCGATTGTCGGGGAGGCCGCCATATTTGGCATTGGCAGGAGCCGGAAGGATCCGGACCGGGACCTGTGGTGGAACTGGCTTGCTGCCACCGCCTTGAATGGCGAGGCCCCCATGCCAGTGCGGCTGCACCGTCATCTGGCGTGCCAGACCAGCCATACCGTGATACGCCCGCTCGCGCGTCGCGAGTTCCGTGCGACCCGTAAGAGCCTGGGAGAAGGTCAGTGCCAAATCGTTGGCCTCACTGCCACTGAGGAAAAAACGGACGGCCCCAACCCAGCTTTTCTCTTCGCCGAAGGCGATATCGATCAGATCCTCGGCAGCGGCCTCACGTTCAGCCCAGAACCAACCTTCGTTGATGACCGGGTTCGAAGCTGCCTTCTTCATTGCCTCCACCATAACGGGATGCTTGTGGCCGAGCGGGCCGCCGGTATTGCTTCCGTCGATCAGTCGGCGACCGTCCGCGAGAACGAAATAGACACCTTCTCCGTCGATCACTTTGATGAGCGGGTCCTTGCCCGCATTGAGTCCAGTTTGCAGAAGTCTGCTCATACGAGCCTCCTTGGATTTGAGCGTTTGATTGGGCTTTTCGGGGAATGCTGGCGCGATGCGACTAGTGGCTGTGTTCGTACACTTGCCGAAGAAATTCTTTCGTGCGCGGATGCTTCGGCCTGGCAAAGAATGAAACCGGGGCGTCTTCTTCCAAGATCACCCCACCATCCATAAAGATCACTCGATCTGCCACCGTCCTTGCAAACCCCATTTCGTGAGTAACGACGATCATCGTCATGCCTTCTCGGGCCAGATCGATCATGACATCGAGGACTTCCTTGACCATCTCGGGATCCAGGGCGGACGTAGGCTCATCGAACAGCATCACCTTCGGCTGCATGCAAAGCGCACGCGCGATTGCGACACGCTGCTGCTGTCCGCCCGACAACTGTCCCGGATAGGCATGAGCCTTGTTCGCAATCTTAACACGTTCCAAGAGGCTCATGGCCTGAGCCCGTACCACCTCGTGAGTGATGCCGCGAACGATCCGCGGCGCCAGCATTAGATTCTGCAGCACCGTTAGATGCGGAAACAGATTGAACTGTTGGAAGACCATTCCAACCTCTCCTTTGAGATCGGCGATGTTTTCACAGTTGGGATGCAACTCGTGACCATTCACCAGAATCTGCCCGCTGGTCCTCGTTTCCAAGCCGTTGATACACCTGATCAGAGTGCTTTTTCCCGATCCAGAGGGGCCGCAGAGCACCACCCGCTCGCCGGCACCGACGGCGATGCTTACGCCCTTGAGCACTTGCACCGACCCGTAGGATTTATGGATATTTTCAAGGCTGATCATTGTTGGGCTTGAGGTCATTTTTTTCCCCGATGAGATAGTTCTTGTTGCGTGCTGCGAACGAATTCTTCGGCACATCGAGTCCCGGACCACCGACGACATTTGGGCCTGAATGGCGCAATGAACCGCCCTGTCAAAAACCTCAGAAAGGATGCGGATATGCTCTTAACTGATAATGGCGCAGTCATAACCGCTGACCCATCACAGGCCGGCTCGTAATCGATGTTGATGGCATCGGTGAACATTGAACTTCCCTTATCCCAACTGACAGTGCGTGGACGGGAACAGCTAACGATCGCGAGACGTCCTTGTCTATCCGATCTTTTAGGCTTTTACATCGTAAAAAGAGATGTATCTCACTAGCGTCGTTTCTTCTTGATGGCGCTTTCGAGGGGCTGTATCGGTTGCGAGTACTGTGCTGATTTCAGCATCTTAGCTTCTCGCACCCTGTTCAGGAAATTTCGTACAAGAAGATTCTCTTCTGCATTGTTTTTATGAAGCAGGTAAAAAGGCGAATAATAATCGATGCTTTCTGTAGTTCTGACCCTCGTCAGTGACCGCAGCGTTTCCCCGTAGTGCACTGGGAGGTAGCCAATGAAACGACCCGACTGAATCAGAAGCGCTTGGGATTCCATCTCCTCCACGATTGCACCGGGACTGATATGCCCAACTCGCTCGAGATCGTATCGGTGCAGATAGCGGCGCGCGACAAAAACATAGTGTTTCAACTCGGCGATCTCGACGGCCTCATGGCCCGCTAGCGGATGATCGTTCGAACAAAAGATCGCGTGCTGCTCGTTGAAGAGAGGGATGTAGGCGATACCTGCCGTTTTTCTGGTAAAGGCACCGCCAATAGTTACGTCACGTGACCCCTCGATAAGTAACCGCTCCATATCCCCAGGTGAGTCCCTGAAGATTTCGATCACGGTCTTCTTAGCTCGGTCGTTGAACTCACCGATGATTGCTGACAAGTCCCATGTCCGGTTCGTAATCATTGCGTCCACAATGCCTAACCGCAATACTCCCTTGAGTTCACCCGAGATCGAGGCGGCGGCGTTCTGAAATCTGTCAGCCGCTGAGAACAGGTCCTCACAGGCGTTATAGATCTGCTGCCCGGCCGTTGTGAGCGCAAATCCTGATCGACCTCGGTAACAGACGCGAAATCCCAGCCTTTTTTCAAGATCGGCCAGTTGCGTAGAAAGCGTCGATTGAGACACGTTCAAAGTGAGCTGCGCCCCTACGATGCCATCTGCCTCGACAATCGCGCGAAATGTACGAAGTAACTTGAGATCAAAGTCGTGAACACGCATTCCATATCCTCCTCCGTAAACATCGAAGAATGTTACATCGACTGATCCGATGCAACATGCCTCAATCGCTATTTTTCTAACGCAAGAAATTCTCCATGGATCCTACGTTGATGGGCGATCTGGCTTTTTACTCTCGCTTGGCGCGCCCATGCCGACTGAAAACGAGGATTTGGAGAAGCTCTCATGACAACTTTCAACCAACCGCTTGGTGGCAATGAAATGCCGCGCTTCGCGGGTATCACGACGATGATGAGGTTACCTCACGCGCCGGACGCGAAGGGATTGGACGCCTGTTTTGTCGGCGTTCCCATGGATATTGGCACGTCGAACCGTAGCGGCGCACGCTTTGGGCCTCGTCAGGTTCGTGCTGAATCGGTGATGATCCGCCCCTACAATATGGGAACTGGAGCCGCCCCATTCGACAGCCTCCAGGTCGCCGATATCGGAGACGTCCCGACAAACCCGTATGACTTGAAAAAGTCTGTACGCATTATCTCAGAATTCTTCGACGGTATCTTGAAGTTCGACTGCAAGCCGCTGGCAATTGGCGGAGACCACACCCTTACATATCCGATCCTGCAAGCGATGGCCCGCAAGTACGGCCCAGTGGGGCTCATCCATATCGATGCACACGCCGACATCAATGACCATCAGTTTGGCGAAGCCATCGCGCATGGAACACCGTTCCGGCGCGCTGTCGAGGAAGGTCTCCTGGACTGCAAGCGCGTCGTTCAGATAGGGCTAAGAGGGTCCGGTTATGCCGCTGAAGATTTTGACTGGCCGCGGGGGCAGGGATTCCGCGTCGTTCCAGCGGAAGATTGCTGGCATAGGTCGCTTGTCCCTCTCATGGCTGAAGTCCGTCAACAGATGGGCGAAGGTCCTGTCTATGTAAGTTATGACATCGACAGTCTTGATCCTGGTATTGCCCCCGGTACAGGAACGCCGGAGATCGGTGGACTCACCACCATCCAGGCCCTTGAAATCATTCGGGGATGCCAAGGGTTGAACATAATCGGTGCGGATCTCGTTGAAGTGTCGCCTCCTTTCGACACGACGGGAACAACAGCGATTACCGCTGCCAACCTCCTGTTTGAACTGCTTTGTGTGCTACCCGGAGTAATCAGGCGATAGAACAGGAGCTGGCGCGCTGGGCGCGCCAGCCTTGCCCGAACCTACATCCGCATACGCTGGCAAAGCACCATTTCTCCACAACTGACTGCCCGATCGTTATGCACACGACGACAGGTTCTCTCAGCGGCGTTCTCACGCAGCTGAACTGTTACGGCGCCAGAAACCGATCGAGCACGTTCCTGGTGATCTGCATCACGATCTGGTCATCACGGACTAGTCCCATTATCCAATCCGAACTTCCGGCATGGAAGACCTGCCCCTTTCCGCTCTGGAAGTGAACGATCGCTCCACATCCCCGTTTTGTTTTCTCAATGCTTACAGGGTCTGCCGACCCGGTCAGAACCATAGCCACATATTCTGCGTCTTCCCGCCCTAGAAATGTGTGACCAGGCCTGATCATTTCTCCCTCCTCGATGGTCGATGATAGGCCCAACGCCAGTATTTCCATACCGGCCGGCGCTACTTCACCTGGAGCAACGAATGGCAGGCCGCCGCGGATTTCATAGCCGATCCCATCGACCTCATAGCCAAATATGCCGCTTTGGCCGCCGATGACGTCGCCATAATACAAGCCGGTTTGCGCGAAAGCCCAGTGATCTGGACGATACAGGGGAAACCCTTTGGCACCACGGGGTGAGCACCCAGACCAACTCGCGTACATGCCTTGGGTAGCGTTAAGGCCGAATGTTGAGGCGCCGGGCCGCCCTATCTCGCCAGCTTCCCAGGACTCCGTCACAAGATGCCTTGGCCCCGTCTTCATCAATGGGTCTCGCTCACGAGCTGTATATTTGTAGCAGACTTGCGTATTCCCATCGTTTTCTAAGCGGATCTGCCACATGAAATTTCCAGCAAACCGCGCGATACGTCCGCCGTGTTCGACATAAGCATCGATCGCGTCGCGCATTTCCCAAGACCAATATTCATCATGGCCAATAGTTGCCACACATCGGTAACCGGACAGAATAGTTGGATCGTCGTGCAGATCTGTCTGAGATATTACGTCAACCTGATAGCCCGCTTCCTCAGCCCAAATCACAAATCGTCGTTCGAAACTTGCCCATCCTGCTGAGACATATTTTTTGCTGTATCCATTACAATAGGCCCACTCCATGTGTGGATATTCCGGTTCTTCCAGGATCCCGGGCTGATCCAGCAGAACTGCGCGTGGAGCCTCATCGGGAATGCTGACGAAACCACGGGCGTAAGGTCGCTGGACGCTAAGACGCGGCGAGAAATCATTTCCTTGAGGCCCGAACAAGCCCTGATAATGATTGGAACCGCCCCAATCATTATAGGCCGTCCATGTGGCCGTTGCCGCTACCAGAAGCAACCTGTCGTTGATCCCGCGCGTTAGCGTTTGACGATCCGGGCCGATGATGACGACATGCTCACTCTCGGCGACAACACCATCACCGCTGGATTCAACGAAAGCCTTGATAACAAATCCGCCGGAACGCCATTTTTCTGTATCGTGTACGATCACCGAAACCGGCCAGTCGCAGCCGATCTCTGAACAATTGGCGTTTGTGGCAGACCAGATGCCTGAAATGCCCTCACGGCGAAAAACCTCCTGACGATGCGCGCCGTCCCGGTATATTTCGAGCGAATAGCGTTGTGCGTTAGTGTTGACCGAAATTCGAATAGGCTCGCCTCGTCGGTATGAAATGCGATCTGCGTATAGCCATATCCGAATCGGACCCCCTGGATCGGTGGGGGCCCTTTCTGCGTAATTTCCCTGCACAGCCTCGCGGCGCCATTCGGTACCAGAGGATTGGGCATGAGACGAGCTGCTCATTGCGCGAGAACCCTTGGTCACTTGTCGTTTCCGATTCGGAAAGGAAAGTATTGGGCCCAAAGCGCGTCAAACTCACCGTTTGACCACATCAAGTCGACGGCCTTCTGTACCTCCGAATGCAAAGGCTCATTGTCCTTCTTGACGACTATCCCAGCCCCATCTCCAATGGATGGGTCCGAAATTTTTGCCTCTGAAATCTTGCAGCAATCCTTTCCCTCGCCTTGTACCCATGTATAGAGAGTCGGTGTGTCGCCCATCACGGCATCAATGCGACCTGCGCTAAGATCGGCGTAGGCTTCAATCTGCGAAGGATAAAATTTCAACGTCGACCCTGAAAAATTTTTCTCGAGATAGGAAGCATGGACGGTTGCTGTTTGGGCCCCCACTGATTTTCCTGCGAACGCAGCCGGTGACAGGTCAGACCCATCGCTATTCTTCGGCACCAGGAAGCTCGCGCTGTTGTTGTAGTACTTGATCATGTCCACCGCCTTCTTGCGCTCGTCTGTGATCGAGTGCGATGCAATAACCATATCGTAACGACCATTCTGGACAGCAGGGATGAGACCTTCGAAGTCCTGTGCTGTCCATTGGCACTTTGCGCCGAGCTTGGCGCAGATTGCGTTGCCGATTTCGATGTCGAGACCGGTCACCTTGCCTGCGTTGTCGACAACACTGAAGGGCGGATAAAGGCCGTCGGTACCAATCTTGAGTATACGCTGCTCAGCCATTGCGGATGTGATACTGAACGATAGCAGTGCCGTTGCGAGCAGCACTTTGTAATCATTTACCGGTTTCATTTGATTCTCCCATTTTAACTACTGCTTGTTTTCTGAGCCGGCTTAGGCCACACCCTAATTGCCGCCCTCTAGTGTTCATTCAGTTCATGTGCCGATCCCATTGCCATCGGCCTCGGATTCAGCACCGAAGTGGTCACCATCGAAAAAATGATTGCTCCAAAAACCTGAAGGCGAGCCTGATGGCGGAGACGATACAAATGTAGATTAATGCTGCCCAAATATAGATACTAATATCGAAAGTACGTGAGTATATAACCTTGACAACTCCAAGTAATTCATAAAGCGTCACTGCCATCGTAATGGAACTAGCCTTGATCAGAAGAACGATCTCGTTTCCATAACCCGGTAGGGCTCGCCTTATGGCTTGTGGCATGATTACCTTTCGGAGCGTGGCGACCCAACCAAGCCCAAGGGCAGTCGCGGCTTCCCATTGCCCCTCGGGCAGTGCGTCGATCGCTCCCTTTACCAACGCGGCGGTATAGGCTGCTGAATTGAGGGCAAATGCGAGAACGCTGCAGAAGAAGGCGTCGCGGAAAAGCCACCAGACGCCGAGACCCTCCAATACGGATCGAAACTGGCCACTCCCATAGTAGAGTAGGAAAAGTTGAGCCACGAGCGGTGAACCGCGAAAGAAGGTGACATAGGTGTTGGAAAAGGCCCGCGGTGCCCACGCCTTGGAGCGCAATCCCAAAACCAGCGGAACGGTTATGATTGCGGCACAAGTGGCAGACAACCCTACCAGTGCAAGCGTTAGCTTGAAACCATCGTAGAGACGACCTGCGTTTTCTATGACAAGGGAAGTATCCATTGTTATGCCGTCCTCACAAGATGACGGCTTGTTCTCAGATTCAACCGTTCGAGACCAAACTCCGATATCTTTGTCAGGACGATGTAACCCAGGCAGGCGAATAGATAGAGAACAAAGTATCTGTGCGTTGCGGCAACAGCCAAGTTCACTTGTCTCATGAAATCGGAGACGGATATCAGCGAGACAAGAGCGGTATCTTTCAGGAGGATAATCCAAAGATTACCGAGTCCAGGAAGAGCGAGCCGAAATGCTTGGGGCAATATGACATTCCGGAGGGATGCGATGCCCGGAAGCCCGAGGGACAATGCTGCTTCGTACTGGCCTCGCCCAATGCCCGCCAGAGCACCCAACCATATTTCGCTTGAGTAGGCGGCGAACACAAGACTGAGAGCGAACGAGCCTGCCCCAACACCCGGAACGGTCCACGCCGTCTGAACATCGAGTTGCGACATCAAAAGCTGAATGAGTTGAGAGCAACCATGGTATATTGCAAAGATAGTCAGCAATTCCGGGATCGCTTGGAATGCACTCGCGTAGCCGATCGATGCAATCCTGAGGAGGCGTGATTTGCTCCGCCTACCCAACGCGATCATGAGGCCCAAAAACAGACCCAGCGGTAAGGCAAGGATTGCCACTTCTAGAGTGACGACCAGACCACTCAGGAACGACCAGCCCCACCCACCAGCACCGAAACCTAATAACTCCATGCAGCATACCTCCTGACACCTAACCACATGAGTTGGATTAGTGAGGACAGTCTTCAGGAAGATAAACCCGCAATATGGTGCGCATACATCGCGAATATAGATGTATCCATCAACTCGCGGCGGCCCGTGTGGGCGAGCAGTGCCCATAGACCTTTACAAAGCCTATGCGGTGAGAAGGTCGCGACCACCAGAAACTGTCGCTAAATCGACAATCGACTAGCGCCAAGCGGCTGGGCGGGAAGTCCAAAGTCAGTCCCCGTCTTGAGCCAAAAATCGTGGGGGAACAGGACGATCGGTGACAGATACCTTGACGGTCAGGGAATCACCCTTTTCTGGAGAGCCGTGCAATGGGTCAACCGGAACGCGCTCTACTTTTCCCATTTGAGACTCAGTTATATGCCGATAATCAATGTCGAGGCGGAGTGGGTAGAAGTGGCGAGGCGCCGGGGTAGAGAAGGGCGTTACTGCAGGAGAACCATACCGTGTTACATCGACCAATCCGATGCAATATCCTCCGGGCCGCTATTTGTCTGTTCTTCAGCAGCTGTAAGGTCTTCCAAACCACGGCTTTGGGAGGTTTGCAGTGCACAAAACATTCATTTCGGTTCTGCTTGCGGCATCGCTGGCGAGCGGCATGGCGGCTTCCAAGGAGCGCGCCCGCGACTTGGGCGTTGAATTCGACGGGACGGCGGGCAAGCTCAACGCGATTACCGACGTTGCTGGCGTTGAGGTCGGTCACGTCACCTTGATCGAAGGGGAGGGGCGGACCAGTGTAGGGCAAGGTCCGGTCCGGACAGGCGTGACTGTCGTTCTGCCGAGAGGCCACGCCAGTTCGAAGCCGGTGAATGGCGGCTTCTTCAACCTGAATGGCTATGGGGAAATGACCGGCCAGTCCTACCTGCAGGACCTCGGCCTCGTTTATGGCCCCATTGGCATTTCCAACACCAACGCCATCGGGCAGGTCTATGCCGGCATACAGCGGTGGTCCGCCCAGAAATTCGGCGAGGCTGTGACGCCGGTCGTGGGGGAGACGTGGGACGGCGGGATAAATGACATCCAGGGTTTCCACGTCAAGCCGGAGCACGCGATGGAGGCGATCGACCGCGCCAATGGAGGCCCCGTCGCCGAGGGCAATGTCGGCGGGGGCACCGGCATGCGCTGCTTCGGCTTCAAGGGCGGTATCGGGACAGCGTCGCGGACGATTTCTATCGGCAAAAAGCCCTACATTGTGGGGGTGCTCGTCCAATGCAACACGGGCGCGCGCGAGGTTCTACGTATTTCGGGGGTTCCGGTCGGTCATGAGCTGAACGCAAAGTGGCTACCCTGCTACGCGCCGGGCCAATCAGACGAGAAAAAGAAGCCGGAGTGCCAAGCCGACGGCAGCGGTGGGAAGTCAGTTCCGGACGACGGGTCGATCATCGTCGTTGTGGCAACTGATGTTCCGTTGAGTTCAATAGAGTTGAATCGCGTCGCGCGTCGCGCTTCGCTTGGCCTCGGGCGCCTCGGGTCTTTTTCTGGCAATGGGTCCGGTGACCTGATCGTATCCTTCTCGACGACCTCCGCCGCGAACGATGTGCCCGACGAGCAGCTGAACGAAGGCCCGATGCTGGCCACGGGAAAGCTCGATCCTGTATTCCAAGCAACGGTGGAAGCCACGGAGGAGGCGATCGTCAACGCCCTGGTGGCCGCAGACACGATGACGGGTGCGGACGGCTACACCTTGTTCGGCCTGCCGCACGACGAGCTCAAGCAGCTTATCGGACTGTACGGTAGGCAGCAGGCGAAGTGAGCTGGCCATGCCAAATGCCCGCCAGAGCACCCAACCAGATCTTGCTCGAATACGCACCAAACACGAGATAAAGAGCAAATGTCCCTGCACAGTAACGATCATACTACTCAGGAACGACCAGCCCCGGCCACCGGCACCAAACCCACCAGCTTCAAGTCGGCTGTGCAAGCCGAAGGAACATGAGAGGGGGCGCGACCCCCAGAAGCCGGCGATGACTTGCGGCGTTTACGGCAATGTCATTCGTTTCCTCGCCCGATCACCATCCAAAACGATTTATTTGCTGAAGCATTCGACATCCTCGAAGAAATGCTTCGCGAATGTGCCAGAGAGGCAGTTTGATCCATGACCATTTCCCCGACCCTGATCTCCAAGCTCAAGGATCCGTCCCTCGTCATCGACCAGGCGCTCATCGCCGGTGAGTGGATTTCTAAGAGCGATAGCGGCCAGACCTTCGAGGTCACCAACCCCTCCAATGGCGAGGTGATTGCCACGCTGCCAGATATGAACCGTGCGGAGACGGCCCGCGCCATCGACGCGGCCTACAAGGCCCAAAAGGAGTGGGCCAAAAAGACAGGTAAGGAACGCGCCGTCGTGCTGCGCAAGCTCTACGACCTGATTGTCGCAAATGCAGACGATCTCGCAGCGATCCTGACGATCGAAATGGGCAAACCGCTAGCGGAAGCAAAGGGCGAAGTGCTCTACGGGGCGTCTTATGTCGAGTGGTTCGGCGAGGAGGCCAAGCGAGTTTACGGCGACACCATTCCCGGTCACCAGCAGGACAAGCGCATCATCGTCATCAAGCAGCCGGTGGGAGTCGTTGCGGCAATAACGCCGTGGAATTTCCCCAATGCCATGCTGGCTCGCAAATTTGCACCGGCCGTGGCTGTGGGCTGCGCCATTGTCTCCAAACCTGCGGCCGAAACGCCTCTCTCGGCGCTATCGCTCGCGCTTCTTGCCGAGCGCGCAGGCGTTCCGGCTGGTATTTTCAGCATCATCCTTTCGACGGATTCGTCGTCGGTTGGCAAGGAGTTCACCGAGAACGAGAAGGTCCGCAAGCTTACGTTCACCGGCTCGACCGAGGTCGGGAAGATACTGATGCGCCAAGGCGCCAAGCAGATCATGAAGCTCGGTCTCGAGCTTGGTGGGAATGCGCCCTTCATTGTTTTCGACGACGCCGATCTCGATGCGGCGGTGGAAGGCGCGATGATCTCGAAATATCGGAACAACGGCCAGACCTGCATTTGCGCCAACCGCCTTTATGTCCATTCTGGCGTCTATGACGCCTTTGCCGAAAAACTCTCCGCTAAGGTCGGTCTTATGAAGGTCGGCGATGGCTTCGAGCCTGGTGTGGACGCGGGCCCGCTGATCACGGATACAGCCATGGCGAAGGTCGCCGAGCATATTGCTGATGCGCTCGAAAAAGGCGCCGAGGTTGCGGTTGGCGGCAAGCCGGACGCCAAGGGCGGTCTGTTCTTCCAGCCGACCATCCTGACCGGCGTGACCACGGAGATGAAGGTCGCGCGCGAGGAGACATTCGGTCCGGTGGCGCCGCTATTCAGGTTCGAGTCAGAAGAAGAGGTCATCGAAATGGCCAACAACACCGAATTCGGCCTGGCATCTTACTTCTAGTCAAGAGACATGTCGAAGATCTTCCGTGTGGCAGAGACGCTAGAATATGGCATGGTCGGTATCAATACTGGCCTGATCTCCACTGAAGTCGCCCCGTTTGGCGGCATCAAGCAGTCCGGCCAGGGCCGCGAAGGGTCAAAATACGGGATCGAGGATTATGTCGAGGTAAAGTATCTTTGCCTTAACGTGTGACGCGCTATCGAATGGTGCAGGAAGTCTCTCGGGCCATTGATAAGGCTCATACAGCACAAACAGATTCACACGCACGAGGATCCCAACTCATCTATGCCGCATCGGGCGTAATCCAGATCCATACAGCCTCGGGTCGCTGGCTCGTGCCGCCGTCGATCTCGATATGGATGCCCACGTTAGTTTCTCGTGGCAAACGACAATCAAGCATACGATGAAGCAGCACTCGCCGCCTGACTGCCCCACAAACGCTTATGCTCCCTTCGCAAAGCTTCGTCCGTTACGCTATTAGTGTATTCAAATCGCCGCGGCGGCTATTGGCGCGCCAGACACGCGGAATGAATCCTGAATATCGCGGACTAAGAGCTCGGGTTGTTCAAGCGCGGCGAAATGGCCGCCCTTCGCCATATCTGTCCATCGGCGCACATCGAATACGCGCTCGACCCATGAACGCGGCGGGGTCGGTAATTCCTTCGGGAAATGTGCGAACGACATCGGCACGCGTACGTTTGAGACATCCGGAAACGAAAAAGGCTGCAGCCGATTTTCCTTGTACATGCGAAGGGACGAGTCGATGGTGTTTCCAAACCAGTAAATCGATACATTCGTGAGCAACACATCTGCAGATATCACCGTCTCCAGATTGCCGTCACAGTCGGACCAACTCGCAAACTTTTCGGCCATCCAGCCCAGCAAACCGACCGGGCTATCTGACAAAGAGAACGAGAGCGTCTGCGGCTTGGTCGCCTGCAGCAGTGAATAGGCTCCCTCTATACTCGCAAACTTTGTGGCCCGCTCCAGGAATTGCTGTTCCTCACTTGTAATGGCGGGATAATCCGCCCCCAATGGCGGTCGAAAACTTCCGGGAATGTAATTTAAGTGAATCCCTTCGACGGAGCCCGGATAGAGAGCACCAAGCCAGGCCGATACTCCTGCTCCGATATCGCCACCTTGCGCAAAGTATCGCTCATAACCAAGTTGAAGCATCAGCTTCTGCCAAAGTCCGGCAACCCGCCGGGCATTCAATCCAGGTTGCCTTGGCGGTGCTGAGAAGCCGAAGCCGGGGAGCGAAGGCACCACAACGTCAAATGCATCGCACCGGTCACCTCCGTGTGAGCCCGGGTCCGTCAACAGTGGTATTACTCTTTCGAACTCTACGAAGGAGCCCGGCCAGCCGTGCGTCAATATAAGGGGTCGCGCATTCGGTCCCACGCCCTTTTTGTGAATAAAATGAATGTCTTGTCCATCGATATCGGCGATGAATTGAGGCAGCTTGTTCAATTGCGCCTCCCTCGTGCGCCAATCAAACTCGTCCGACCAATGTGCTGCAAGCTTTTGAACGAGTGCGAGGCTCACGCCATCTTCGTCCCCGTCCTGAAATATCGAACCCGGCCAGCGCGTTTGGCGCACGCGTGTTTTTAGATCCTGGATCTGTTCGTCGGCAATACTGATCTGGAAGGGCTGCATGTAGCGATTCCTCAATAATGTGCTCGGTACTTCCGCATTCCGCTACGTTTCATGCGTACTCGGGCTAGCCTGTCAATGAACAAGCTGGAGCGGTATCACCAGCTTTTTTCGATTTGCCATAGATGCCATCTTTTTTGGTAATCACCTAAGAGATCTGCGTAGTCGGCCGTGGTGATCAACTTGGCATAAGCCAACCGCTCACAATGAGAGTAGGACGCTCTTCTCCTTCTCAAGCACCCGACGGGCTGCCGGCCGCTCAATCAGACGGTCTTTCAGGGCCATGAGATTGGTTAGGTCGCTGATCGGCAGCCCAAGATCGCGTCCCCACGAGAAGAACACCAGAGCGTATGGATCAGCGACAGTGAAATGACTACCCATCATCCACGTACGACCTTCCATGATGCGGTCCATTTCCTGGAGGTGGTCCCAATAGTTCTCCTTGCTTTTCGCCTTTACAGCTGCAAACAGGCCCCGGTCCGAAACCACCTGTTCGGGATGATAGAACTTCGTGAATGTGGGATGGACGCTACCGGAGAGCCAGGCACAGGTCGCAATTGTTGTTGATTTGCATTGAGAGCTGACCCGGGATTGCGGGAAAATATCACTGAGAATTGACCCATGTTTCAATCATCCCCTGTGGTTTCAGCGGGGGCACTGGAGTGATCGACATGGCGTTACTGAGCGT
>NZ_JAGENB010000015.1:117-30419 GCF_019991125.1 Phyllobacterium calauticae
CACATCCTCAGGCTCACAACCTGAAGGGTGAGCGGTCGTCCGGGCAAAGCCCGGGAAAACAGTCCAGTGGACTGTTTTAAGACCCGAACGGGCAAAGCCTGTCCCCGCAAACAACCAAAACCAGCTTCCAACATAGCGCACATCCTCAGGCTCACAACCTGAAGGGTGAGCGGTCGTCCGGGCAAAGCCCGGGAAAACAGTCCAGTGGACTGTTTTAAGACCCGAACGGGCAAAGCCTGTCCCCGCAAACAACCAAAACCAGCTTCTCCCCCAAAACACAAACATAACCCCGCCAAAAGCGGGGCTTTCGCCGTTCGAGGAATGCCGGTGCAGCCCTCTTAAAACTGCACAGCGCCGGTATTTGCGCCGCACAGGAGAACGCCAACACGCTCGTCCGGACCGGCAACATATTTCTGCGCGAGAAGCGCGGCAAAGGCGGCGGCGCCACCGGGTTCAGCGACAATGCGCAGCCGCTCCCAAAGGGCGGACTGCGCAGCACGAATGTCATCGTCCGAGACAAGCACGGACTGTGCGACAAAATCCCGGGCAAACGGGAACATCAGTTCTCCGACGCGCCTGGGCGCCAGGGAATCGGCGGCGATGCCTTCCGTCGGCGCATCGACGGGTCTGCCTGCGCTGAATGCCCTGTGCAGGGTCGGTGCACCCTCCGGTTCGACAGCGACGATTTTGACGCGGCCGCAAAACCAGGCCGCAATCCCGCCAATCAGGCCGCCGCCACCCACCGCGACCAGAAGGGTCGTGATAGCAGGCAGGTCCATTTCGATTTCCAGACCAAGCGTTCCCTGGCCGAGCAGGGTTTCCGGCTGATCGAAGGCGTGAACCGGCATGGCCCCGCGTTCCGCCACGAACTGCTCGCTCGCCGCCAGGGCATCGGCATACCGGTCTCCGGAAACAACGAGGTTTGCACCGTAACTGCGGATGCGGTCCGCCTTGGCAGGCGCGGTGACGCCGAGCACGAATATGGTTGCGGGTATGCCAAGCCGCATGGCCGCGTAGGCGACAGCAGCACCATGATTGCCGCCCGATGCGGCAACCACGCCCGTTTCCGGCACCGGGCGGGTGAGCAGATTGGCAAAGGCGCCGCGCGCCTTGAACGAACCAGAGTGCTGCAGAAATTCAAGTTTGAAATCGACGCCGCGCGGCGGCAGGCCGAAGTCGCCGAGATCGGCCCGTATGACCGGAGTATGCCGGATGTGTGGCCGGATGAGACGCTCGGTTTCAACAATGCGTTCGGGCGTGATTTGTATTGGGCTGGACATGGTGCGAACTCACGATGCAAAGAGCCGAGCTTAGAGCGCTCTCGCCTGCAAATGCAACTTTTGTGGTTTGCTGCAGATCCTTTGTTCACACTATTCCCTCTGCATTTGCCGGACAGACGCCGCATGGGACGGATGAATATCACATATATTTCAAGTGCTTATTTGTTTTCTCCAGCGATCTTGTCAACCGCGTTGACTCATTCAGCAACTTCTGATTATCTAAAATAACAAATGAGCGATATTTGCTCAAATGTAGATTTACCAGAAAAATGAGTCTTTGGGGAGGAAAACCATGCTCAACCGTCGCAGCTTTTTGTTCAGATTCGCCTTTGCCGGAACCGCCATTTCATTGGTGGCAGGTCTGGGCATGACCGCAGCCAATGCGGAAGGCCTGAAAATCGGGTTCAGTCAGGTGACCTTGCAGTCGCCCTTTTATGTGCAGCTCAAGACAGGAGCGGAAGCGGCCGCCAAAGCCGGCGGCGATACACTGGTTTTCCTCGATGCCAACGGCGACGTCAGCAAGCAGAACAATGACATTCAGGATCTGATTACCCAGGGCGTGAACGCGCTGATCATCAACCCGGTCAATCCCGATGCGGTCGTGCCATCGCTCGAAGCGGCCGTTGCTGCCGGTATTCCGGTCATTACGGTTGACCGCAGCGTCAATGGCAAGGGCGTTACCGCTCATGTCGGCCGCGACAACAAGAACATGGGCAAGCTGGTCGGCGAAGCGGTTGTCGCGCGCCTGAAGGCTGACGGTGTCGAGAAAGCCAAGATCATCGAGATCCAGGGCGATGCCGGCGGCGCGGTCATGATGGACCGGCGCGACGGTTTTCACAGCGCCATTGAAGGGTCGGGTCACACCATCGTCGAAGGTCCCTATGCGGAATACATCCGCGCCAATGCGGTCACCGCCATGCAGGATCTGCTTCAGGCCAATCCGGATGTGAAGGTTATCTATGCGCACAATGACGATATGGCGCTTGGCGCTCTGCAGGTGCTCAAGGAAAACAACCGCAGCGATGTGCTGGTTGCCGGTGTGGACGGTTTGTCGGAAGCGCTCACCATCATTGCCGACGGCGGCAATTATATCGGTTCGGCGCTGAATGATCCCAAATATCTCGGTGATGTGACAATTCAGGTTGCCCGCGAAGCGGCGGCCAAGAAGCCGGTTTCGTCCTTTGTCGATGCGGGCACGGCACTGGTAACGTCCAAGAATGTTGCGGATTTCCCCCGCGCCGGACTGTTTGCCGAATATCGCCCGCACGTTCTCGGCCAGTAAGGCCTCCTCCCGAGCCTGCGGAGCAGACCTGTTCCGCAGCTCCCATTATTATATACCCACAGGATACCATGATGCGTGCAGCAGTTCTCTATGCCCCGGGCGACATTCGTCTCGAAGACGTTCCGGAACCACAGATCAAGCCGGGACACGTGATTGTCCGCGTCGCGTCCGTGGGCGTTTGCGGGTCGGATCTGCCGCGCATGCTGATCAAGGGCGCACACAGGATGCCGCTCATCTGCGGCCATGAGTTTTCGGGTCATATCACTGAGCTTGGCGAAGGCGTTGAAGGCTTTGACCTCGGCGAACTGGTGGCAATTCCGCCGATGCTGCCATGCTTCGAATGCGACCAGTGCCAGAAGGGGCAGTTTTCGCGCTGCCGTGACTATGATTATTTCGGTTCGCGCCGGGATGGCGCCTATGCGGAATTTGTCTGCGTTCCCGTTTCCAATCTTTTGAAGACACCAAAGGGGATTGACCCAAGAGCGGTCGCCATGACCGATCCCGCGTCGATTGCCATTCATGCCATATGGAAGGCTGGCGGTATCGGAATGGGTCAGCGCGGCGGCGTCATCGGCTGTGGCCCGATTGGCCTGTTTGCCATTCAATGGCTCAAGCTGATGGGCGCCAGCGATGTTGTTGCCGTCGATATATCGGAGGAAAAGCTGGCCATGGCGCGGCGTGCCGGCGCAACGCACACGTTTTTGTCTGGCACGGACATTCCCGCCAACCTGCTTTGCGATACGATTATCGAAGCCGCCGGACATCCGTCGTCGATCAACATGGCGGTGAAGATGGCCGCACCGAGCGGTCATGTGGTCTTCATCGGCATTCCGGTTGCGGAGGTAACCCTGGACAACAAGACATTCCAGCATTTCCTGCGGCAGGAGGTATCGCTGCATGGCTCGTGGAATTCGTTCGGCGCGCCCTATCCGGGACCGCAATGGACGGTGACGCTGGAAAAGCTGGGATCCGGCGCACTGGAATGGGAATTCATGATAACCCATGATCTCGACCTTGCCGAGTTGCCGGGAATGTTCGAAAAGTTCCGGACTGACAGGAGCATGTTCTTTTCGAAGGTCATGTTCCGGCCCTGAAAGAACTCGGGAAGAGGCAGGGAATCGAGGGAGGAGACGGCAGGATGACACTTGTCCTGAACTTTGATCTTGGCACGGGAGGAGTCCGCGCCGGTGTTTACGATGTCGAGCGCAGGACCATGCTCTCGCTGTCGGAAGCCAGCTATTCCACCATATATCCCCGTGCAGGCTGGGCAGAACAGCAACCCGAGGAATGGTGGAATGCGCTTCTGAGGGCGGGCCGTCAGGCCGTCGAGCAATGCGGATCGACTGAAATAGCTGCGGTTTGTGTTGCCACGACTGCTTCCTCCGTTGTGATTTGCAACAGGGAAAGCACGCCGCTTTATCCGGCCATTCTCTGGATGGACTGCCGGGCGGCCAAAGAGGCTCGCGCCACGGAAAAGGTTGATCATCCCGTCATGGCCTATAGCGGCGGCGGCGATGCCGTCGAATGGCTGGTTCCCAAGGCGATGTGGCTGGCCGAACACGAACCAGCCATCTTTGCCGAGGCTGGTATCATTTGCGAAGCACTGGATTTCATCAACTACAGGCTGTGCGGCGCGTGGGTAGGCTCGCGCATGAATGCCGCCTGCAAGTGGAATTATGATTCAAAGAATGGCACGTTTGTTCCAGAGATCTATGAAGCGCTCGGTATTCCCGCGTTGCAGGACAAGCTGCCGCAAAGGATCGTTCCGGTTGGCGATGCTATCGGATCATTGAAACCGGACGTTGCCGCAGCCCTTGGCATCGCTTCGCAACCGCTTCTTGCCCAGGGTGGCATCGATGCGCATATCGGCGTGCTTGGTGCGGGAACCGTTGCTGCGGGTGGAATGCTGATCATCGGCGGGACATCCGTCGTGCATCTGACACATCTGAAGGAACAGGGGAATGTCACCGGCTTCTGGGGACCTTATCCCAATGCACTCGTCGATGGGTTGTGGCTGGTGGAGGCGGGGCAGGTTTCGGCCGGGTCAATCCTCAACTGGTTCAGCAGCACGATTTTCGGATTGGACGAGCAGGGCCACCGCGATCTGATCCGCCAGGCGTCCGTGGTTTCGGCGCAGGATTCAGGCCTTTTGACGCTCGATTATTGGATGGGCAACCGCACACCCTACCGGGATGCGGATCTGCGCGGGGCAATCCTCGGCCTGTCGCTCAGTCATGATAGGGCAGACATCTATTCCTCGGCGGTGGATTCCATTGCGCTTGGTTCCGCCAATGTCGTTGTGGTTCTGGAAGAACGCGGCGTTTCCGTCGAGCGGATCGTCATGGCTGGCGGCATCTGCAAGAACCCGCTGTGGTTGCAGGCGACAATCGACGCCATCGGCCGGCCCGTTCACGTGGCGAGTGATGACAATCTCTCTCTCATCGGAACGGCCGTGTGTTCCGCCCATGCGCTTGGACTGTTTCCCGATCTCATCGCGGCCTCGGAAGCCTGCGCTGCTCCGGCGTGGGAAGTGCAGCCTGACCCCGTGCGCAGCCGGCGCTATCGGGATACGATGGCGCTCTATCGGGATACGACCGAAACATTGACACCGGCGCTGCATGCATTGAGCGCAAGGCAATTGGCGGGGGCTGCACAATGAGCGACGCACGGATCAATCCATCTGTCCGGTTGCCTTCCGACGAGCAGCGGGAGCACCTGATGGTGCGCGTCGCCAAGCTTTATTATGATCTTGAGCGCACCCAGAGCGAGATTGCCACGGAACTCGGTCTGACGCGATGGCAGGTAGGGCGACTGCTCATCGAAGCCAAGGAATTGGGGGTTGTGCGCATCGAGATCACGCCGCGCGCCTATCGGCGGACGGAGCTCGAGGTGCGCCTGCAACAGGAATACGGCCTGCGCGACGCCATCGTCGTCCCATCGGGCGGAACGACGGATTCAGCCCTTCTCATGGAAAGTGTGGCGCAGGCAGCGGCGAAATACCTGGCCGGCCTCAATCCCAAGGCCGATCTGATCGGTGTCTCCTGGGGCCGCACCATGTCCGCGGTTGCCAAATTCCTGCCGAACAACTGGAACCCGGGCGTGCATGTGGTTCTGGTGAACGGCTCGACGAATTTGCGTTCAACGTCAACCCATACAAGTGCTGTTGCGGAGGAATTCGCCAAGGCAGGCAACGGCATCGCCACGCTTTTGCCGGTTCCTGCCATATTGGGCAAGAAAAGCACCCGCGAAGTGCTTGAAGAAGATCCGATCATCGAGCGCGTTCTCAAACTTGCGATGCAGGCGGATGTGGTCTGTTTCGGCATGGGCGGCATTACACACGAATCCGTGCTGCTCAGTTCCGGTTATCTTGAAGAGGCCGATATCGACCGGCTGAAAGATGCGGGCGCCGTCGGAGACATTCTTGGTCGTTTCCTCGACAAGGATGGCAACATCGTTGATCAGACCATTGACGACCGCACGGTTGGGCTTCGGCTTGATTACCTCAAGACCAAGCAGCGTTCGATCGGGGTCGTTGCGGGCGAGGAAAAATTGCAGATAGCCCTGGCTGCCTTGAAGGCTGGTTTTGTCTCGGTCATCGTTACCGACGAAGCCACGGCCCGCTATGCATTGGAGGCCGCAAGTGACGACTGATGTTTTGACCGTCCAGCAGGTGTCGAAGAAATTCCCGCCCAATATCATCGCCCTGGAGTCGGCTTCGCTGAATGTCCGTGCCGGAGAGGTGCATTGTCTTCTTGGCGCCAATGGCGCCGGCAAATCGACACTGCTCAAGATCATAGCGGGAGCTTTCCGCCCGACCGACGGTTCGCTTCTGCTGGATGGCAAGCCTGTTGACCTGCATTCTCCATCTCAGGCCGCGCGGCTTGGCATTTCGATGATCTATCAGGAACTGGATCTTGTCCCGCAACTGACCGTCGAACAGAACCTGTTTCTCGGCCATGCACCGGGCCGGTTTGGATTGATCAATCACAGGGAGCGCCGGGAACGGGCAGCCGCAGCGTTGAAGCGCGTGGGCGCGCATTTCAAACCGGAAGCGCGGGTCGAGACCCTGTCGGTCGCCAACCAGCAACTGACCGCCATTGCCCGCTCGCTGACCATGGATGCCAAGATCATCATCATGGACGAGCCATCGGCATCGCTCAATGAAACCGAGCTTGAGAGCGTGTTCAAGGTCATTCGCGAACTCGTCAGGCAGGGGGTTGCCATACTCTATGTCAGCCACCGGCTGGGTGAACTGCGCGAAATCGGCGACCGGGTCACCGTATTGCGCGGTGGCAGGACCATCGAGACATTCGACGTCAAGAGCACCGGGGATGGCGCATTGGTGGAAGCGATCATCGGCAAACAGCGCTCGCTGATCGAACGGAAAACCCGCGAACCGGTGACCGGAGATGTCGTGCTCCGCGTCAACCGGCTGCGCGGGCCGGAAGGACTTGATATCAGCGGTCTCGATGTGCGCTGGGGTGAGGTCGTCGGCTTGACCGGGCTGAATGGCTCCGGTCGTACTTCGTTCCTCAAGTCCCTCTTCGGCGCCAACCGTTTCGATGGCGACATCAAGCTGGAAGGCAAGTCCTTCCATCCGCGTCACCCGGCTCACGCCATCCGCAGCGGTATTGGCCTGGTGCCGGAAAACCGCAAGACGGAAGGCCTTGTCCTGCACGCTCCGATCTACAAGAATGCAACACTGCCATCCATGCGCGAGAGCTGGCTGACGCGCCATTCGCTGCAAAAGCAAAAGACGGCGCCGGTCCTGAAAAGCCTGTCGACCAAATATGGACGGCCGGAGCAGGCTGTCGTGCAGCTTTCCGGCGGCAACCAGCAGAAGGTCGTCCTGGCAAAATGGATCATCAATGGCGCGCGCGTGCTGCTTCTCGATGAGCCCAGCCGTGGCCTCGATATCGGCGCCAAGGCAGATCTTTACAATCTGGTCGACAGGCTCGCCCGGGAAGGGGCTGCCGTCATTGTCGCCAGCAGCGAGCTCGATGAGCTTTATGCCGCCTGCGACACGATCTGGGTCTTTCATGAAGGCCGCAACATCGGCAAATACGATCCCTCGGTTGCGGACCGCGACGCAATATTGAGGGCAACAATTCTGGGTGAAAATCATGTCCAACACTGAAACCGCCTTGCCGCCAGCCGATACGCCGGCATTCGGCAAGCGTCTTGTCGATCTGGCGATCGAGTACAACTTCATCGTCATCTTTCTGGCAGTCGTTGTTATCGCGACCTCGCTGTCGAGCAACTTCCTGACCTTTACCAATATTGCCAATCTGTTTCAGCAGGCTGCGGTTGTTGGCGTGGTCGCCATCGGCATGACCTTCGTCATCCTGACCGGCAATATCGATCTGTCTGTGGGCAGTGTTGTCGCGCTTTGCGGCATGCTGGTCGCCGTGCTGATGTCGCACGGCTTTGATCCCTTCGTGGCAGTTGCCATAACGGCACTGGTGGGGACGGCCTGCGGCGCCGGCATGGGGGCGATCAGCGCGCTTGCCCAGGTGCCGAGCTTTATCGTGACTTTGGCCGGGCTCGTCTCGTTCCGTGGCATCACCTATCTGATGACCGACGGTGTACCCGTGAGCGGTCTGCCGCAGGGTTTCGCGTCGATCAGCTCGACGATGATCCCGCTTTTGCCCGGCTTCTCCCTGTCATCGATGGGTCTGATCTTCGTTGTCCTGTGCATTATCGCCGGGCTGGTGCTGCGCTTCACCGTGTTCGGCGAATATGTCTTCGCGACGGGCGGCAATCCCGAAGCAGCACGGCTGTCCGGCCTGCCGACCCGGTTCATGATCACGGCGGTTTTCGCGGTGTCAGGGTTCATGGCAGCATTGGGCGGTATTCTTCTGACATCGCGCCTGCGCATCGGCCAGCCTACAGCGGCGCAGGGGCTTGAGCTTGACGCCATCGCTGCAGTTGTGCTGGGTGGTACAAGTCTTTTCGGTGGACGCGGCGGCGTGCTCGGTACGTTTTTTGCCGTGATGCTGCTGCAGGTTCTCCGCAACATATTCAATCTTCTGGGATTGGGCTCCTTCTACCAGATGACTGTCACCGGTATTATCATCGTTGCAGCCATCCTGCTCAATCGCTTCATCGATCATAGGAAGGGTCGGGGATGAACACGCAACAACCATTGGTCCAAAAGGGCACGGAAATCCAAATGCCACATTCCCACGCGCGCAATACCGGTACGAAGCTTCTGCCGGACTGGTTCGAGGACATCGCGGTCAACCGTTCGGCAACGGAACGCCGGGCGGCGACACTGACCACCAGGCGAACGGTCAAGAAGGAGTATCAGGCAGCTTGGCTCGTTAAAGCGATCACCTGCATCGACCTGACGACTCTTGCCGGAGACGATACGGCTGGCCGCGTCCGCCGCCTGTGCGCCAAGGCGAAAAAGCCGGTGCGCGACGACATTCTGGAAGCGCTCGGGCTTGCCGATGCGCATATCACAACGGGTGCGGTCTGCGTCTATCCGACGATGGTTCCCCACGCGGTCAAGGCGCTGGAAGGTTCGGGCATTCCCGTTGCATCCGTTGCTACAGGGTTCCCCGCTGGCCTGACACCGCTGCCGCAGCGCCTGGCCGAGATTCACTATGCGGTGGGTGAGGGTGCCAAGGAGATCGATATCGTCATCACACGCGAACACGTTCTCACCCAGAACTGGTCGGCGCTTTATGATGAAATTTCCCGGATGCGCGAGGCTTCGGGCGAGGCGCATATGAAAGCCATTCTGGCAACGGGCGATCTCAACACGCTGCGCAATGTTTACCGTGCGTCGATGGTTGCTATGCAGGCCGGTGCCGATTTCATCAAGACGTCGACCGGCAAGGAAGATGTCAATGCCACGCTGCCCGTCAGTCTGGTGATGCTGCGCGCCTTGCGGGACTATGGCGAGCTTTCCGGCCAGACCGTGGGCTTCAAGCCTGCGGGCGGCATGAAGACGGCTAAGGATGCCATGAACTGGCTGATCCTGATGAAGGAAGAATTGGGGTTGCCGTGGATGCAGCCGGATTTGTTCCGGCTCGGAGCCAGCTCGATGCTCGGCGATATCGAACGGCAGCTGGAACATTATGTGACGGGTCGCTACGCCGCGTCTTCGCGCCACGCACTCGCTTGAGGAACAGGAATATGGGACAGATCAAGGATATTCTTCGCACGATGGAATATGGCCCGGCACCAGAGAGCAATACCGACGTCCAGAGCTGGCTTGATGCCAACAAGGCGGGTTTTGGTCACTTCATCAATGGCAAGTTCACCGGCACCGAGGGCCGCGAGACATTTGCAGTTATCAATCCGGCCAATGATGCCGTTCTGGCGAAGGTGGCACACGGCACGGAAGCCGATGTCGACGCGGCCGTGAAGGCGGCCCGCGCGGCCTTCGGCAAATGGTCGAAGCTGCCCGGTCACGAACGCGCCAAATACCTTTACGCGATTGCCCGCCATATCCAGAAGCGCGAGCGCTTCTTCTCCGTTCTGGAGACCATGGACAATGGCAAGCCGATCCGCGAGACCCGCGACATCGATATTCCGCTGGTTGCCCGGCATTTCTACCATCATGCCGGTTGGGCAGAGATGGTGGAAACAGAATTCGAAGGTTTTTCACCCGTGGGTGTCTGCGGTCAGGTGATCCCGTGGAATTTCCCGCTGCTGATGCTGGCGTGGAAAATCGCGCCAGCGCTTGCCGCCGGCAATACGGTTGTTCTCAAACCGGCCGAACTGACACCGCTGACAGCGGTTGCTTTCGCCGAAGTCTGTCATGAAATCGGCCTGCCCGCCGGTGTCGTCAACATCGTCCACGGTGATGGCGCGACGGGTGCAGCGATCTGTGGCCATGACGATATTGACAAGGTGGCCTTCACCGGTTCGACCGAAGTTGGCCGTATCATCCGCGAGCAGATTGCCGGTTCGGAGAAGAAGCTGTCACTTGAGCTCGGCGGCAAATCGCCTTTTATCGTGTTCGAAGATGCCGATATCGACGGCGCCATCGAGGGCGTGGTTGATGCCATCTGGTTCAACCAGGGTGAGGTATGCTGTGCCGGTTCGCGTCTTCTCATCCAGGAAGGCATTGCCGAGCGGTTTTATGCAAAACTGCGCAAGCGCATGGAAACCCTACGGGTCGGCGATCCCCTCGACAAGACCATGGATGTCGGCGCGATTGTCTCCAAGGGACAGCTGAAGCGCATTACATCGTTGGTCGAGCAGGGCAAGGCAGAGGGCGGTACGCTCTGGCAGGCGCCGGTAACGTTGCCCAGCAAGGGTGCATTCTTTGCGCCGGGTTTCTTCACCGATGTCGAGCCGGCGTCGACCGTATGCGAAGTGGAGATTTTCGGACCGGTTGCCACCGCAACGACGTTCCGCACACCCGATGAGGCCATCGCCCTTGCCAACAACACCAAATACGGACTGGCAGCATCGGTCTGGTCGGAAAACATCAATCTGGCCCTCGACATGGCCGCCCGCGTCAAGGCCGGTGTGGTCTGGATCAATTCCACCAACCTGCTCGATGCGGGTGCCGGTTTCGGCGGGTATCGCGAGAGCGGTTATGGCCGTGAAGGCGGGCGTGAAGGACTCTATGAGTACCTGGCCGCCGATTGGGAGAAGCGTCTGCCAGCCGGTAAGGCCGAACAGGCATTCAAGCCATCGGCAGCGCCGGATGGCGAGGCGAAAATGGCGCTTGGTGGTTCAATCGATCGCACCGTCAAGAACTACATCGGCGGCAAGCAGGCACGCCCCGACGGCGGTTACAGCTATTCGGTCGTCGGCAAGGGCGGCCAGATCATCGGCCAGGCCGGCATCAGCAATCGCAAGGATATCCGCAATGCCGTGGAAGCGGCTGCAAAGGCTGGTTCCTGGGGTGGCGTCACAGCCCATAACCGGGCACAGGTGCTGTACTATCTCGGCGAAAACTTGAGCGCGCGGCAGGCCGAGTTTGAAGCATTGCTGGTGGAGAGCACCGGCGTTTCAGCCAAGGTGGCAGCTGACGAGTTTGCAACCGCGCTTCGCCGCATATTCTATTATGCCGCTCAGTCCGACAAATATGACGGCGCGGTGCATTCCACCAAATCACGCCACGTGACCCTGGCAATGAACGAGCCATGGGGTGTCGTCGGTATCGTCTGCCCGGACGACCAGCCGCTGCTGGCGTTCATCTCGCTGGTTCTGCCAGCCATTGCCATGGGCAACCGTGTCGTGGCCGTACCATCCGCCAGGCATCCGCTGCTTGCAGCCAATCTCTATCAGGTGCTGGACACCTCGGATGTTCTGGGCGGGGTAGTGAACATCGTCACTGGTGAGCGCGATGTTCTGGCCAAGACTCTGGCTGAACACGACGAAGTGGATGCGCTGTGGTACGTGGGCTCGAAAGAGGGCAGTGCGATGGTTGAAAAAGCATCGTGCGGCAATCTGAAAGCCACCTGGGTCAACAATGGCCGCCAGCGCGACTGGGCGAACACGCAGCAGGGACAGGGCAAGGATTATCTGCGCCGCGCCGTCCAGGTGAAGAACATCTGGGTTCCCTACGGCGAATGAGCCAAACAATAGGCCGCACCGGTTTGTACCGGTGCGGCCTTTCGATGTGAACGGTCTCAGCTCTTTGGCAGACCGGGCGGGTTGGTGGTTGCCTTGTCGATGGCTTCCGAGCCAAGATTCCAGCGATCGAGCACCTTTTTATATTTGCCGTCGGCGATGACGGCGTTAAGCGCCGTTGTGACACCGTCCGCCACGCCGCTGCCTTTGCGGGTGGTTACGGCCACTTCAGCGGTGATCGGCCAGCCACCGCTGACGGTGCCTACCAGCTTGGTCTTGCCATTGACAGCAGCCTTGTAGGCCTGCGTTGCGTTCACGCTGAAGACGGCGTCGGCGCGGCCGGATTCAATGGCCAGATATTTGACAGCGTCGTCGTCATAATACTGGACTTCGATGGGTTTCAGACCCTTGTCGACGTTTTCCTTGTCCCAGGCCAACAGGATTTTCTCCTGATTGGTCCCGGCATCGGTAATCACCTTGAGCCCGGCAATATCCTTGGGTTCCTTGATGGCCTTGATGGCGCTGTCCGCCTTGACGTAGTAGCCAAGCTCATCCTTGCGATAGGTGGAGAAATCGAACTTCTCCTTGCGCTGTTCCGTAACCGTGACATTCGAAATCACCGCATCGAACTTGCCGGATTCAAGCCCAAGCGGCCAGTCGGCCCACGCGACTGGCACCAGCACCAGCTCGCGTCCGAGGCTGTCCGCCACCAGTTGGGCAAGATCGACGTCAAAACCGACAACGGTGGTGGCGTCGCTGGCATAGGTGCTGAGCGGCGGATTGGACGGGTGCAGCCCGATGGTGAGCTTGCCGTCGCTGACGAATTTGAAGTTTTTGGAGACAGCTTCAATCGCCTTCTGGTTTTTCTCGGCCCGCACGCGGTCTTTCTGGTCCGGGCTGAGATCGAAGCCGTCCCCGGCTGCAAAGGCGAGATGGGTCGTGGCGGCAATAAATGCCCCGGCCACAAAGGATAGAAGTCGCAGTCTGGTTGTCATGGATAACCCCTTGAGTGTGGTTTGTTGGTTGATGGTCAACGCCGTGCCCACGCACTGATGCGCACGGGCTGATTGCCCCAGCCGATTTCCGGAGCGATGTGGGAGATGAAATCGGAGAGGATTTGCTGATATTCGTGCTGTTGGAACTCGTAGGGCAGTTCCAGCCGCAGCTCCCCGACGCGCGCAACAATCGGGTCGTTGAAGAGCTGTTCGAGGATCTGCTCGGATGTTCCGACAAGATCTTTGGGGAACAGTGTACGGCGGTCACCCTGTGGTTTCAGCGTGCGCTCATGACGGCTTTCGGCATAGTCAGCATACTTCTTCCGGGTACCAGCATCCGCGCTGTCAGTCGGGACGATGACACGTCCAAGCGACACGCGGCGGAAGACGCCGTCGAGATTGTGATGGTACGCGTCGAGCTGACGACCCTGGGCTTCGTAGAAATCATCGGTGTTTTCACCGGCGGTTACATTGCCGATCATGAGATTGAAGCCGTTCCTGCCGGCCCATCCCACGGATCGGAGCGATCCGCCGCCATACCAGATCCGGTGGACCAAGCCCTCGGCATGCGGTTGCAGGCGCGGCCGTTGCGGCCCGCCCGGCGTTGCGATGAATGTCTGGGGATCGGCGAGAAATTCACCGCGCAGATTGTCGGCGAAGCGAATGACGCGCTCGTGGGAAAGGTCGTAGTCCTTCCAGTTGCCGTCAAACACCCGTGGGCCGAGCAGCTCCGCATGGGCTGGCGTACCGGCACTCAGGCCGATGTTGAGTCGCCCCCGCGCTAGAACATCAACGGTCGACAGATCCTCGGCGAGCCGGTAGGGGCTCTCATAACCGATCTGGATGACGGCTGTCCCCAGTTGGATGCGGCTGGTGCGCTGGGTCGCCGCGGCAAGAAACACGCCCGCGGAGGATATGCCATGCTCAAGGTGGCGCTGCCGCACCCAGCCGCTATCAAATCCCAGCTTCTCGCCGAATTCCAGCAGTTGGAGCGTATTTTCCAGTCCTTCATATGGATTGTCGTCCCGGTAATTACCCGGTGTGAGGAAGCCGACGTGATTGATGGCGAGGGATTTGGTCGTCATGGGAGGAGCCCTTGTTGCTTGTTCGTGAACCAACCGTAGCGTCAGATTTTCGGCAGGCCGGGCGGATTGGTCCGCGATTTGTCGAGGGCTTCGGGGCTGAGCTTCCAGCGCTCCAGCGACTGGGCATATTTACCGTCGGCGATCAGTTCATTGATTGCTGCAGTCAAGCTATCGGCAATGCCGCTCCCCTTGCGGGTGGTGATTGCAACGTCGGCAATCAGCGGCCATCCGGCATTCACCGTTCCCACCAGTTTGATCTTGTGATCGATCGCCGCGCGATAGGCCTGGGGCGCATTGGGATTGAATTCCGCATCGGCCCGGCCCGACTGGATGGCAAGCGCGCTGACCGCGTCATCGTCATAATACTGGAGCTCGACAGGCTTCAGCCCTTTTGCCGCATTCTGCTTGTCCCATTCGAGCAGGATTTTTTCCTGGATGGTGCCAGATCCCGTGATGATCCTGAGCCCGGCAATATCCTTTGGCTCCTTGATCGATGTGATCGGACTATCGGCTTTGACGTAGAAACCATGCAGGCCGAGGCGGTAGGTGGAGAAATCGAATTTCTCCTTGCGCTGCTCCGTGACGCCGACATTGGAAATGACGGCATCGAACTTTCCCGATTCCAGGCCGAGTGGCCAATCCGCCCAGGCAACCGGCACCAGTTCCAGCTTCCTGCCCAAGATATCGGCAATCAGCTGGGCGAAGTCCGGATCATAGCCGACCACAGTCTTGGCATCCGTTGCGTAGGCGCTGAGCGGCGGGTGCGCGACACTGATGCCGACGGTCAGCGTATCGTCCCTGACGAATTTGAACGTCGCGGGAATCGAGGCAATGACCTTTTCGCTCTTTTCCGCACGGATACGGCCACTCTGGTCGGGGCTGAGGTCAAAGCCTTCGGCGTGAACCATGGCGAGACCGGAAACGGTGGCGATAAGCACCGCCAGAGCGAAGGAGATGTGGGATGGGCGAAATATCATGCTGCTTTCCTTGGATATGTGCATGCCGGAACCGGCGCTGGGGTTAGAGAACCTTGGCCAGAAATTCGCTGGTGCGAGCATTCCTTGGCCGGTTCAGGACCTGTTCGGGCGCCCCTGTCTCAATGACCTTGCCGCCATCCATGAAGATCACCGTGTCGGCCACTTCCCGGGCAAACCCGATCTCGTGGGTGACGATGATGAGGGTCGTGCCGGAGCGGGCCAGTTCCTTGATGACATCCAGCACCTCGCCGACCAATTCGGGGTCGAGTGCGGATGTCGGCTCATCGAACAGCAGCACTTTCGGCCGCAGGGCCAGCGCCCGTGCAATCGCCACGCGCTGTTGCTGCCCGCCGGAGAGCTGCCGCGGATAGGCGTCGATCTTGTCGCTAAGGCCGACGCGGGCAAGCAGTTCCCGTGCGAGGCTGATGGCTTCCGGGCGGGTCAGCTGGCCGAGTGACACCGGTGCCTCGATGATATTCTCGAGAACGGTGAGGTGGGGGAACAGGTTGAAGCTCTGGAACACCATGCCGATGTCGGCGCGGCGTTTTAGAATGTCCTTCTCCTTCAGCTCATAGAGTGTCCGGCCGCTTTTGCGATAACCGACCAGCTCGTTGTCCACGGTGATGAAACCGTCGTCGACGCGTTCCAGATGGTTGATGGTGCGCAGCAGGGTGGACTTGCCGGAGCCGGAGGGGCCGAGGATCGCGGTGACGCTGCCTGCCTTGATGTCGAGCCGGATATCGTCGAGCACCTTAAGCTGGCCAAAGCTTTTGGAAACGCCCTGAATTTTTACCGATCCCGGCGCCCGCCAACTGGCAAGAGGTATGCTGCGGTCGCTGGTTTTGGCCGCGGCCGTATTTTGCAGGGCGGACACGGTTACGCTCTGCGGACGGGCAAGAATCGGGGCACCGAAGAGCCGGCGAAACAGTTTGCGGAAAATCGGGGCGGGAGGATTACGCAGGGCACCTTTGGAGAAGTGCCGTTCGATATAGTGCTGGGCGACCGACAGTACGGTCATGATGATCAGGTACCAGACCGTTGCCACCATCAGCAGCGGGACCACTTCGAGGTTGCGGCGATAGATCACCTGAACCGTGTAGAAGAGCTCCGGCAGGGCCAGCACATAGACCATGGATGTGCCCTTGGCCAAGCCGATGATCTCGTTGAATCCGGTGGGAAGAATGGTGCGCATGGCTTGTGGCAGGACGATGCGGAAGGCCTGCCGGCGCCGGGGCAGGCCGAGCGCGGCCGCGGCTTCAAGCTGGCCTTGGTCGACGGACAGGATACCCCCGCGGATGATTTCAGAGGAGAAGGCTGCCTGATTGAGGCTGAGACCGATGAGCGCCGCTGCAAAAGGACTGAGGATCGAGATGGTCGGATATTCGGCAAAGAGAATATCCGTGTAGGGCACGCCGATGCGCACCGTCGCATAGAGATAGCCGAGATTGTTGAGGATCAGGAGCAGCACGATCAGCGGGATCGAGCGCAGCAGCCAGATATAGGCCCAGGACAGACCCGACAGAAGGGGCGATTTCGACACACGGGCCAGTGCAAGCGCTGTTCCCAGCGCGAAGCCGAGAATGGTTGCGAGTACGGTCAGCAGGAGCGTGCGTGCCAGGCCAGCCAAAACGGGAGCCGAGAAGAACCATTCGGCAAACACGTTCCATCCCCATTTCGGATTGGTCAGAATGGATTGAAGCGTGACAGCAATGATCAGAGCGGCAAACAATGTTCCGAAGAAACGCGCCGGGTATTTCGCTTTCACAATCCTGTAGTGGGTGTAATCCTCGGTTGTGGCGGCGGGCGGCTGGACAGAATGCGTAGCCGAATAGTCTGCTGTAATCGCCATGCTTGCAAATTCCCCTGTGCAACACTTTTCAGTCGAGCGAGTCCGTATCGGAAAATCTTCTGCGGGCTCGTATTTTACTCGACTGATTTAGTAGTGTTTAAGCGAAACAGTCAAAGACGACGGACTGCGAAATCAAAGGGGTTAGAGAAGCATTGTTGCAAAGAACCGGGTTTATTGAGCATGATATCCCACGGTCCGGGCAATCATGATACCGGTGAGTTCACCCGGCCTGACGTAGAAGGTTACGGTCTGACGAAACAGAAGCGGGAACCTTGGACAACTGTGCCGCCAATGCACTAATATCCTTCTCGAAGGGCAGGTGCCGATAGACTTCCGGATCGGCATTGACATCGAAAAGAGCGGTATATCCCGAACGCAGATACAGTTCCTTTGCCTCGGGCTGGCGGAAGCCGGTGGTCAGGTAAATCCGCGTGTAGCCCTGGCGCGCAGCCTGTTCTTCAAGTTCGGTCACAACCTTGCGCGCAAGGCCCTGCTGGCGCAAATCCGCATGGGTCCAGATGCGTTTGAGTTCGGCTGTCTGCTCGTCATAGCGTTTGAACGCGCCGCCGCCGATGGTTTGCCCGTCGCGGATCAGGAGCAGAAAGGCGCCGTCCGGCGCGGCGAAAAGCTCGGCCGGGTAGCGGCTCAATTCGTTGCGCGCCGGTTCACCATAAAAGTTGCCATAGCGCGTTTCGTATTCGATGATCAGAGCTTCGATCAACGGTTGGGAGCGTTCATCGTTTGGTGTCGTGTAAACAAAAACATCAGTCATGATTGTCTCGCGTTCTTGTCAGATGGGCCTGTCGGAGGGATTCCTGGCGAGATAGGTTTCGGTCAGCTTCACCCAGTAACGGGCGGCTGACGGCAGGATCTCGTCATTGAAATTGTAGAGCGGACTGTGCAGCGGAGCGCTGTCGCCATTGCCGAGGAAAAGATAGCTTCCCGGTATTTCCTGCAGCATGAAGGCAAAATCCTCGCTGGCGGAAATCGGCCGGAAATCCTTCTCGATCCGCGCGTCGCCGAAGTGTTCAAGCGCCACGTTTCTGGCGAACGCCGTTTCATCGGCATGGTTGACCAGCACGGGATAGCCGCTGGGATATGCCACCTCGGCGACAGCGCCATAACTTTCGGCCTGCGCTTTCGCCAGCGTGCTGAGGCGGGACTTGATGGCTTCCCGCACTTCCTTGCGGAAGGTGCGCACCGTCAGCTCCAGCTCGACACTGTCGGGAATGACATTGGGAGCGATGCCTGCGTGGATGGTGCCGACTGTAATCACCGCGGCGTCGAGCGGATCGATATTGCGGGCGACAATGCTTTGCAGCGCCATGATGAAGGAGGCGCTGGCGACCACGGGATCAATGGTTTCCTGGGGGCGGGCGCCGTGGCCGCCTTTGCCGACGATCCGGACCGTGACCTTGTCGACCGAGGCCATCGCCGGGCCGGTAATGAACCCGAACTGACCGGTGGGAACACCCGGCCAGTTGTGCAGGCCGAAGACGGCGTCACAGGGAAAGCGCTCGAACAGGCCATCGCGAACCATGCTGCGGGCCCCGGCACCGCCTTCCTCGGCCGGCTGGAAGATGACGTTGAGGGTGCCGGAGAAGTCACGCGTTTCGGCGAGATAGCGGGCGCTGGTGAGAAGAATGGTGGTGTGCCCGTCATGGCCGCAGGCATGCATTTTTCCGGGTATGGTGCTTGCATAGGGCAGGCCCGTCGCTTCGACGATCGGCAGGGCATCCATATCGGCGCGAATGCCAAGCCGTTTGGGGCCGTTGCCGTTTTGCAGTGTTCCGACAACACCGGTTTTGCCAATGCCCTCAGTGACCTGATAGCCCCAGTCGCGCAACCGGCCGGCAACGAGCGCGCTGGTGCGGTGCTCGTTGTAACCCAGTTCGGGATTCCGGTGCAGGTCGTGGCGAAGAGGGACCATCTCATCGAGATAGCCGCTGATTCTTTCCTCAACCGGATCCGCCTGCCGGCCCATCAGAGTGCCGTCTCTTTGATGGGTTCCTTTGTGGCCCGATGGGCTTTGGTGTAGCGGCTTTCGCGGAAGGGCAGGCCGAGGTTTTCGCGCAATGTCGCCCCGGGAAGCACCCTGTTGTGATAGCCGCGCTCCTCGAGCAGCGGCAGCACGTCGCGCGTAAAGTCCTCGAGCCCTTCGGTCAAGATCTGGAAGCCGAGAATGAACCCGTCGGCCGCCTCGGTTTCGACCCAGCGGATGAGTTCGTCGGCGATCTTCTGCGGTGTGCCGGTGAAGGCATTGCGCGGCGTTGTGACTTCCAGCGCAACCTCACGCAAGGTCTGGCCTTTTTCCCTGGCATTGCGCTTGATGCGGTCCGTGGTGGAGCGAAAATTGTTCTTGCCGATATCGCCGAGTTCCGGGAACGGCGCATCAATGGGATAGGCGCTGAAATCGTGATGGTCGAAGAAGCGCCCGAGATAGGCAAGCGCCTCTTCAACGGTCACGAGATCGCGGATGACACGGTACTTTGCCTCCGCTTCGTCCTCCGTTGCACCGACGATGGGCGCGATGCCGGGGAAAATCAGGACATCGCCCGGCTTGCGGCCGTGCGCGACCGCACTTTGTTTAACCCGGCGATAGAAGGCTTGCGCCTCCTCGATCGGCACGTGGTTGGTGAACACGCCGTCCGCATGCTTGCCGGCGAGGTCGATGCCGTCGTCGGACGATCCGGCCTGGAAAATGACCGGCTGTCCCTGTTCGGAACGGCTGATATTCAGCGGGCCCTCCGAGTTGAAGAACCGGCCATGATGGTTCAGGCGATGCAGCTTGGTCTTGTCGAAGAACTGGCCCGTTTCGCGGTTGCGGACAAAGGCGTCATCGTCCCATGAGTCCCATAAGCCCTTGACCACTTCGAGATGTTCGTCCGCAATCTCATAGCGCAGGGCATGGTCGGGATGGTCGCGGCCGTAATTCTTGGCCGAGCCTTCAAGCGGCGATGTCACGGCGTTCCAGCCGGCGCGGCCGTTGCTGATCTTGTCGATCGAGCCGAACTGCCGGGCAACGGTGAAGGGATCGCTGTAGGAGGTAGAGACCGTGCCGACGAGACCGAGTTTCGAGGTTGTCGCGGCCAGTGCGGACAGAATGGCAATCGGTTCGAAACGGTTGAGAAAATGCGGGATGGATTTTTCGTTGATGTAGAGCCCGTCAGCGACGAAGGCAAAGGCAATGCCTGCTTCCTCGGCTTTGCGGGCATTGCGTACAAAGAAATCGAAATTGACGCTGGCATCAACAGGCGAATTCGGGTGTTTCCAGGAATTCATGTGGCCGCCGGCACCCTGCAGCATCACACCGAACGGAATGGGTCGCTTGGACATTGTTCAATCTCCTTGATCATGCGGCAGCGGCGAATTGCGCCTGAGCCAGAAGTTCGATGGATCTGAGGCGCTTCGCAGCGTCATTGATGGGGGTGTCGATGATGAATTCGCCGATACCGTAGCGGTCATGCAGCCAGTCGAGCCGGTCTGAAACCGTGCGGGCCGCGCCGCGCAGGACATTGGGTGTCTTCTTCTCGATCCTGTAATTGGCAGCACCTGCCTGGCGTGCGTATTCTTCTGCCTGTTCCTCACTGCCGACGGTGACGCTCTGGCCATCGTCCACATGCACCTTGAAGTGCTGGATATTGCCGGCCAGCCGGTCAGCCTCCGCATCCGTCTCGGCCGCCACGATCCCCACGGCAAGGAGAGGCGCGCGGCCGGGCGCTGCCTTCCGGTACGCCTCCAGTGTCTGCTGCAGGATCGTTTCGTCGCCGTTGAGGTGGCTGGCGAAGACAAAATCCCAACCCTGGGAGGCGGCAAGCAGCGCGCTGTCGACACTGGCGCCAAGCAGGAAGCGGTTGGCAGCGATGGCAGGACGCGGTGTTGCCTGAACGCCGGCAAGCGGGTCATCCGCAGGTAGCCCTTTGTCGAGAAAGGCGCTGAGCTGCGCGAGCTGGGCGGAAAAATCCTGCTTCTGCGTCCGCGGGACAACGCCCTGCAGGGCGCGCGTCGAAAACGGCAGTCCGCCTGGAGCCTTGCCCACGCCGAGATCGACGCGGCCGGGCCCCAGTGCAGCCAGGACATTGAAATTTTCGGCCACCTTGTATGGGCTGTAGTGCTGCAGCATGACCCCGCCGGAGCCCACGCGGATACGCGCCGTATTGGCCAGCAGGAAGGCGATCAGCACTTCCGGCGACGAGCTTGCCAATGTCGGCGCATCGTGGTGTTCGGCCACCCAGAACCGGTGGAAGCCCCACTGCTCCGCCTGGCGGGCCAGCGCGACTGTCCGCTTCAGCGCTGTGCTGGCCGTTTCGCCATCGTGGATCGGACTTTTATCGAGCAAACTCAGTGCGTAGCCCATGTCAGGGTATAGCCTCCATGTGATTGAAGCCACGCGTCGCCAGAGGCAGCGCGGACTCCGTTTTCAGAGGCAGTCAGATTTTATCGGATTTCGAGACCCGTCAAAGAACGCTTTGCTAAAAATCAGCGGGCAAACTGTATTAATATTCCTCTCGCTGACGGCGTGGATTAACCTGGTGGCTTGGATGCAGGGTACGAGGTTTATCGTTGATCTCCTGTTCAGCGATGGTCATTTTCCAACAATCTGGAGCCTTAAATTGACCGCATCCGATGGACAATTTGCACGGCAGTGAGTCTGATGGGATGATCCTTGGTGTAATTCTCCAGTTGGATATTGCGAGATCGCAGATATCTGTTGGTTGGATAATATCGTTCGGCGCATAAATGAAATCACGGAGGGACGCGGCCTTGAAGCCGGCCCTGAAGGTTTGAAATGGATCGGAACGGGAATATGCGCAGAAATTCAGTGGGATTGTGGGTATTCCTTCTCAGCGCAGTCGCGGCAAGCGGCTATCTCTATAGTTGGCTGGTCTATAGGCAGGGATATTTTTTAGGGGCCGTGTTTGCCCTTTCCATCTGTGTGCCGATTCTGGCGTTCGAACGCGGCCTCATCTTTCCGAAATTGCGTGCCTGGATCAACACATTGCCGACTGCGGGGTTTCTCGTCGCCGCATTGATAGCCGATTATGTGTTGATCAGCATCGGCAATGCCGTTTGCGGGATAACGCTGTGGAGCTTCGGCTGGATTGACGGTCCTTTCTGGCGCGCGGCAACGCTGTCACCGCAGGTGCTGCTCTACACGCTTGCCGTCCTGACCGTCATGATTTTCATCCTACGGGTGCGCGATCTTCTCGGCCGCGACATTTTTGCCAGCCTTCTGATGAGCCGGTACCGCCAGCCTGTGGCCGAAGAGCGGGTGTTTCTTTTCATCGATCTTGTCGGGTCGACCTCGTTTGCTGAAGAACATGGCGATCTGCGGGCGCAGCAGTTTCTTGGCGCGCTCTTTGCCGCCTTTGCCGAACCTGTCCGGCGTCACGGCGGAGCCATTGACGATTATGTCGGGGATGCGGCCATCATCACATGGCCCATTGAGCGCGGCATCAAGGATGCAAGTTGCGCCCGCTGTGTCTTCGATATTCTGGACAGTATCGAAAAGAATGCAAATCAATGGCTTGAGCGATTCGGAAGGGTGCCGCGCCTGCGTGCGGCCCTGCATGGCGGCCCGATCATCACGGCTGAGATCGGGGTGGATCATCACAAGATCACCTATTTCGGCGATACGGTGAACACCACGGCGCGGCTGGAAAGCCTCTGCCGCACATTGGCCACGCCGGTTTTGATCTCCAGCGAATTGGCGCAGAGGATGAGTTTCTCCAATGAAATCAAGGCAAATTACCTTGGAATGCATGGCGTCAAGGGCAGGGGGCAGGCGCTCGGAGTGATGGCCCTGACCCGCTGACATCGGGCGCTCCCTGTCGAAGTATCCTCATTCAGACAATTTCTGTCCACAAAGCGGCAAATCGGCCATTTGCACGATGACAGGCAGAGGCCGTTGCGCTATGGTCCAGCCTGTCGAGGGCTTCGGCCCTGTCAGTTTGCGGGAGAGTGTCGTGCATGGAAATGTGCAGGCCACCGAAGGGGAAATCGCCCGAAATCTCTCAGGTACCAGGAACCGCAAACCGGGAAGGCAACTCTGGAAAGTCGGGGGAAACTCCGCGCCGAAGGTGTAAGTTCAGTCAGGGGTCCTGATTGAGCGAGTCTCTCAGGCTTCCGACAGAGGGGCAAAGAAATGTTCCGTCGTGTGGCGGAGGTCTTTGCACGTCTCTGGAGTAAAAATGGGCACTGAAGATAATCTGAAACAATTGCCGCTTGACGATCTGCACAAGGCCGCCAATGCGCGCTTTGGCGGTTTTGCCGGCTGGTCGATGCCGATCACCTATCCGCTCGGTGTGATGAAGGAACATCTTCACACGCGCGAGAAGGCCGGGCTTTTCGACATTTCGCATATGCAGCTCTTTGACGTCGCCGGGCCACAGGCCGCGGCACTGCTGTCACGCGCATGCCCGCTGGATGCGTCTGCGCTTCAGGCGGGTCAGTCGAAATACACCTTCTTTCTCGATGACAAGGCAGGCATTCTCGATGACCTGATCGTCACCCGTCTCGGGGATGAGCATTTCATGATCGTTGCCAATGCCGGAAATGCCACGGCTGACGAAGCGCATCTGCGCGGCGTTGCCAAGGATTTCGACTGCACGATCGACGCGCTGGATCGTGTGTTCCTGGCCATCCAAGGGCCGCAGGCCGTGAATGTGTTGCGGGATGCCGGTATTGCCGGGACTGATCTTGCTTTCATGAACGGATTTGAGCCGAAGCCGGGCTGGTTCATGAGCCGCTCCGGCTATACTGGCGAGGACGGTTTTGAGATCGGCCTGCCGGAAGCCGATGCCCGTGTGCTTGTCGAAAAGCTTTTCGCCGACGAGCGTGTCGCCTGGATCGGGCTTGCTGCCCGCGACAGTCTGCGCCTTGAAGCGGGTCTGTGCCTGCACGGCCATGACATAACGCCGGATTATGATCCGGTGGACGCCGGACTGCTCTGGGCCATTGCCAAGCCGGTGCGCGAGACAGCGGGCTTTATCGGCGCTGCAGCGCTTCTCGCCAAGATCGCAACAGGATCGGCCAAGAAGCGCGTCGGCCTGAAGCCCGATGGCCGGCAGCCGGTGCGCACCGATGCCGAACTCTTTGATGCCGATGGCAACAAGGTTGGATTGGTCACGTCGGGCGGTTTCGGACCGTCGGCAGGTTTTCCCGTTGCCATGGGGTACGTCAGCAAAGAGCTGTCCGCGCTGGGCTCCAAGGTTTTCGCCGAGGTGCGGGGCAACCGCGTCCCGGTCGATATTCATTCACTTCCCTTCACTCCACATCGCTACCACAAAGGATAATTGAGATGGCAGCCACTTACTTTACCGAAGATCACGAATGGGTCCGCGTCGAGAATGACATTGCGACGGTTGGCATTACCGATCACGCGCAGGATCAGCTCGGCGATCTGGTTTTTGTCCAGTTGCCGGATGTCGGTCAGTCCTTGTCCAAAGGCGATGCCACGGTTGTCGTTGAATCCGTCAAGGCGGCATCGGACGTCTATGCGCCGCTGGACGGTGAAGTGACGGAAGTGAACGAAGCAACCGCAAGCGATCCGTCGCTGGTCAACTCGGCCGCCGCAAGCGACGGCTGGCTATGGAAGATGAAGCTGTCCAATCCGGATCAGCTGACCGGCCTTCTCGACGAGGCAGGCTACAAAGCAATCATTGGCTGAAGGCATGATGATGAAAGATACCATATTCCCGTTCGCTGACCGCCATATCGGTCCGAGCACACAAGGCTCCCGCGCCATGCTGGCGGCTCTTGGCATTCCGTCGCTGGAAACTTTGATTGCGCAGGCCGTGCCAAAATCCATCCGGCTTGAACGGCCACTCGACATTCCTGCGGCCGTCAATGAGTCGGAAGCTTTGGCCGAGCTTGCCGCCAAGATGAGCCAGAACAAGACCCACAAGAGCTTTATCGGTCAGGGTTATCACGGCACCCACGTGCCCGCAGTTATCCTACGCAATCTGTTTGAAAACCCGGCCTGGTATACCGCCTATACGCCGTATCAGTCGGAAATCAGCCAGGGCCGTCTTGAACTGCTGTTCCACTTCCAGACGCTGGTGACAGAGCTCACCGGTCTGCCCGTCGCATCCGCTTCGCTTCTGGATGAGGCGACGGCCGTTGCGGAAGCCGTCGGCATAGCCTATCGCCATCATCGCGAGAAGCGCATCCGCATCGTGATCGCCGGCGCCCTGCATCCGCAGACCGTCGATGTGGTCAAGACCCGCGCCGAGCCGCTGGGCATGACCGTAGATGAAGGCGAGATCGATGCCAGCGTTGCAGCGATCATCGTTCCATGGCCGGACACATTCGGTGTCTATGGTGACCATGCTTCGGTCATTCAGGCGGCCAAGGCCGCTGGTGCGCTGGTGATCGCCGTGGCCGATCCGCTGGCCCTGACAATCACCGCCCCGCCTGCCAAGGCCGGTGTCGATATTGCTGCCGGTTCCATGCAGCGCTTCGGTGTGCCGATCGGTTATGGTGGCCCGCACGCCGCCTATCTCGCCGTCAGCGAAACGCTGACCCGGCTTATACCTGGCCGTCTGGTTGGTCAGTCCGTCGACAGCAAGGGCCGTGCCGGCTATCGCCTTGCCCTGCAGACGCGCGAGCAGCATATCCGCCGCGACAAGGCGACATCAAACATCTGTACCGCGCAGGCACTACTGGCCAATATGGCAGTGTCCTATGCCATCTGGCATGGTCCGCAGGGGCTTCAGGCCATCGCTCGCCGTGTGCATGCCCAGGCGGCCCGTTTGGCCGCTGCGCTGACAGGGGCGGGCCTTTCCATCGCCGGATCGCATTTCTTCGATACGGTTACGGTCACTGTTCCCGGCAAAGCAGCCTCCATTGCTGCGGAGGCTGAAAAGGGCGGACGTCTGCTGCGCATTGTCGATCAGGACCGGCTCGGCATCACCGTGGATGAAACGACATCGGAAGATGACCTGAAGGCACTCTCTGCACTTTTCGGTGCCGATCTGCCTGCGGAAGCAAAGGCAACATTGCCCGGCGAAAGGCAGGCCGAGGGTTTCATGACCCAGGCCGTCTTTCATCAGCAGCGTTCTGAAACGGAAATGATGCGTTTCCTGCGCCGTCTGGCGGACAAGGACCTGGCGCTCGACCGCGCCATGATCCCGCTCGGCTCGTGCACGATGAAGCTCAACGCTGCCGCCGAAATGCTGCCGGTCAGCTGGAACAGCGTTGCCAACGTGCATCCATTCGCTCCTGCCAGCCATGCACTTGGCTACAAGGCGATGACGCACGATCTGGAAGCCTGGTTGTCCGAGATCACCGGCTTTGATGCGGTTTCACTGCAGCCCAATGCCGGCAGCCAGGGTGAATATGCCGGTCTCCTGGCCATTCGCCGCTATCATCTGGATCGGGGCGATGCGCATCGGGATATCTGCCTCATCCCGGAATCGGCGCATGGCACCAATCCGGCCAGTGCCCATATGGCGGGCATGCGGGTGGTGGTCGTGGCATGTGAAGAGGCTGGCGATATCGATCTTGAGGACCTCAAGGCAAAAGCCGACCAGCACAGCGCCAATCTTGCGGCGCTGATGATCACCTACCCATCGACCCATGGTGTGTTCGAAGAAGGTGTCAAGGATATCTGCACGGTCATTCATCAGCATGGCGGCCAGGTCTATTTCGATGGCGCCAACCTGAATGCGCTGGTCGGGCTTGCCCGTCCCGGTGATATCGGTGCCGATGTCTGCCATATGAACCTGCACAAGACCTTCTGCATTCCCCATGGCGGCGGCGGGCCGGGTGTTGGTCCGATCGGCGTGAAGAAGCATCTTGCTCCATTCCTGCCCGGTCATGTGGCCAAGGGATCGCAGCACGCGGTTTCAGCGGCTCCATTCGGCAGCGCATCCATTCTTCCCATCACGTGGATGTATATCCGCATGATGGGCGGGGCGGGCCTCAAGCGTGCAACCGAGATGGCTATTCTCAACGCCAACTACATCGCGGAGCGGCTGAAGGGACACTATCCCGTGTTGTTCACAGGACAGAACGGCCGCGTGGCGCATGAGTGCATTCTCGATACCCGTGTGTTGAAGGATAGCGCCGGGATCAGCGTCGAAGATATCGCAAAGCGCCTCATCGATTACGGCTTCCACGCCCCGACCATGTCCTGGCCGATTGCCGGTACGCTGATGGTCGAGCCGACGGAATCGGAATCCAAGCGCGAGATCGATCGCTTCTGTGATGCAATGATCCTCATTGCCGGGGAAGCGGAGAAGGTTGCCAGTGGCGTCTGGCCGCGTGACGACAACCCGCTCGTCAATGCACCGCACCCATCCGGCGATGTGCTGGCCGATGACTGGTCGCATCCTTACACCCGTAGGGAAGCCAGCCTGCCGGCAGGCGAGAGCGAAGAGAACCCGAAATACTGGCCGCCGGTGTCACGTATCGACAACGTCGCCGGAGATCGCAATCTCGTCTGCGCCTGCCCGCCCATGCAGGCATACAGCTAAAATAGAGTGCCCCTTCCGGATCATCCGGGAGGGGCTTTTTTTTACCAGTTCGGCGTCAAGCTCAGAGCTTCGCCGACATCACCATCGGGCGTCGGCTCAAGTTCCGGTGCCAACTGCCGCAACGCCCGGGGGAGCGCCTGCAGGTCATTCGCCTCGAAGGACAGGTGCGGCAGTCTTGCCCGGATCAGTCCGGCAACGGTTTTTGCCTGCAGTTCATCGCGTATACGTTTGGCGGCATCGCGGTCGCTGCGGCGCGACAACCACAGTTTGTGCAAGGCAAAGGCACGCGGATCGGGGCAGGTGTAGTCCAGCGGATAGCCTTTTTCATCGATGACAACAGTCGAGATTTTCGGACTGTTGACCAGCCATGTCAGGCCTTCGATTTCGATTGCCTGCAGGTCCTCATCATCGGCGCTGAAGCGCACTTTCTCCCGCGTCGACATGCGGTCCTTTGGCGTTGGCTTGATCAGGTCAACGAGAAAGCCGTCGCGGTTGGCGGCGCGATACCCATTTCTCGCCAGCGGTGCAAAAGAATGATCGATTTTTTGCAAAAGCCCGATCAAACCCTTGTGGGAAAAATCCTTGCTGATCAGCCGCAGGCTGAACCGGGAGTCGAACAACAGGTCGACATCCTGCGTCGATAAAAGCCCGCCGGTAATCTGGACACCAGCCATGCGTTCATAGGCAAAGAGCGCATTGGTTCCGACGACATCGACAGCCGTGCCGATCAATCCGGATTTTCCGAGCGCGCGGATGATGCGTGCAGTCAGAAGCGGCACTCGGCCCAAAGCCATGGCACGGTTGACGGGGGCGAGTTCATCCAGCCGCTTTGCGAGACGGGAAACGCGGGTCTTGGCGCTTTCACGCCCCATATGAAACTGCCCGAAGATCGCTTCCGTTTCGGCGGAGCGGGGTCCAAGGGATTTCCAGATGCCCTGTGTCTTCTTGTAGAGATAATCCTTGTCATTCGTGCTTTTCTTCCACGACATTGACCCGGAAAAACGCTGTTCATACTCCTTCAGACTGGTCCGGTAGACATCGTAGGCCTGTTCCGTATCAATGAGCTGGCGTATTTGATCTGAAGATAATTCTCTGAATTTGCTCATTTTATCCCCAAATATTGCATTATTGGCAGTGGGAGGGATAATACACTGGTAAAACTAAATTAGAAAGTTGATATTCAAAGGATTATCCCTATTATATTATTAATTCATGAGAATGGGGATAATTCGTTGTCCTTCAATAACTAACGTGAGTTGAGCGCGCCGATGTCAATCGCAGTTTCCTGCAGTGCTGTTTGCCCGTTGCAGCTATCCGGCGTTTGCCTGTTAAAGTAGAGGCAGCGCAATCGGCAAAGTAGTCAAAGAGGTTCCATGTTCGATCTGAAAGTTACCAACGCAACCTTGCCTGACGGCCGTACAGGTCTCGATATCGGTGTGCAATCCGGCCGCATTGTTGCGGTTGGCGTCAATCTCGGCGGGGAGGCGGGGGAGACGATCGATGCCGGCGGTCTTCTGGTTTCGCCCCCCTTTGTCGATAGTCACTTTCATATGGATGCAACGCTGTCGCTCGGCCAGCCGCGCCTCAATGAAAGCGGGTTACTGCTCGATGGAATCCGGATATGGGGTGAATTGAAACCGCTTCTCACCCATGAGGCTGTGATCGAGCGCGCCCTGCGCTATTGCGATCTGGCGGTCGCACAGGGCCTGCTGGCGATCCGGACCCACGTGGATATCTGCGACGAGCGCCTGCTGGGTGTCGAAGCGCTGCTCGACGTCAAAAGACAGGTTGCACCCTATATCGACCTGCAACTGGTGGCTTTCCCGCAGGATGGTTACTACCGCTTTCCCGGCGCTGTTGACCTGCTCAAGCGGGCGCTTGATCTCGGTGTCGATGTGGTTGGCGGTATTCCGCATTTCGAGCGCACCATGGCCGATGGCGCAGCGAGCGTCAAAGCGCTCTGCGAGATTGCGGCGGATCGCGGCCTGATGATCGATCTGCACTGTGACGAGACCGATGATCCGTTGTCACGGCATATCGAAACACTGGCCTATGAAACCCGGCGCCTCGGTCTTGGCGGCCGTTCGACGGGGTCGCATCTGACCTCGATGCATTCGATGGACAATTACTACGTCAGCAAGCTTTTACCGTTGATTGCAGAGGCCGGCGTGGCGGCGATTGCCAATCCGCTGATCAATATTGGCATCCAGGGTCGTCACGACACCTATCCGAAGCGTCGGGGCATGACCCGCGTGCCGGAGCTTCTGGCCCATGGCGTTACCGTTGCCTTCGGCCATGATTGCGTGATGGACCCCTGGTATTCACTCGGCCAGGCTGACATGCTTGATGTTGCCAGCATGGGGCTACACGTGGCGCAGATGACGAGCCGCAGCGCCATGCGCCAATGTTTTGCCGCGGTTACCACCGAGCCTGCCAAGATTCTCAATCTGGAAAATTACGGCCTCGACGTCGGCTGCAAGGCGGACATGGTGCTGCTGCAGGCTGCTGATGCAATCGAAGCAATCCGCCTCAAGGCAACGCGGCTTGCCGTCATCAAGGCAGGCAAGGTCATCGCGCGCGCGCCGAAGCGGATCAGCACACTCGCTTTGGACCGGCGTCCCGCTATGGTTGATCCCGCAAGCTACGCGCCCTTCATTCACCAAGGATAATTTGAGTTCCATAAGATACGTTATGCGATTTTGATGTGTAGCCGCAAAGTTAAAATGTCCTGTTTCTGCAAAGTAGAAACGTCGCTGTGTCACCTTCTCGTTGATTGCAACGAGATTTGGGATGCGGATTTTGGGACTGATTTTAAT
>NZ_JAGENB010000016.1 GCF_019991125.1 Phyllobacterium calauticae
CTCGGCTCATGAACCCAAAACAACGAAGGAGAAGCCTAGGAACTTGACCACCACCAACACGAGCGATACCTAAAGGCGGGTCACTTCTCGGCGCAAATCCCGGGTCAGCTCTCAGTGCAAATCAACACTCAGCCCTACATCGGAAACTGAAATTCGGCAAAAATTAACAGTTACGTACTTACGGCAACAGAGCCGTTGAACGCTAATGCTCCCCAATAACCAATGGGAGCGCTGCGCACAATGCAACGGTCAATCACACGGAACCGCACTGTAGCACCATCATTGCACAGGTGTGCCGATTCGTGTCGCGAGGTTGCCGTCGCCGATCGATATCAACGCCTGGACTCCGAACACAATTCATTGAGGAGAAGCAAGTATGTCACTACATCCAAAGGCGATGGCCATCGCAGCTTCGGCGATTTTGCTGTTCTGTGGCGGCATCACGCCCGTATGGTCTCAGGCACAAACGGCTGCGGCCCCGCCTGCCGCCGCGGTCGCTGAAGCACCCAAGCTGCTTTCGAACACCGAACTGCAAACGCTTGTCGCACGCATTGCGCTTTATCCGGATGACCTGGTGGCTCTGGTGCTGTCCGCTGCGCTCAATCCGCTGCAAATCGTGCAGGCCGAGCGTTTCCTCGAAGAAGCCAAGTCCAAGCCAGATCAAAAGCCGGATAAGTCTTGGGATGGCAGCATCATCTCGCTGCTCAATTACCCGACCGTTGTCAAAATGATGAATGACGACCTGAACTGGACCCAGCAACTCGGGACTGCCGTGGTAGACCAGCAGAAGGATGTCCTCGTTGCCGTACAGCAGCTGAGGGACAAGGCGGTTTCCCAAGGGGTGATCAAGTCCAATGACAAGATCATCGTGGAAAAGCAGAAGAGCAACGTTGTCATCCGTCCTGTCAAAAAGGAGGTGACCTACGTTCCGGAGTACGATCCGATTATCCTGACGAGCCCGACTTACGTCGCAGCGGCGCCAATCGTCTACGGCAGCCCGTATCCGTCCTATTACTATCCATATGCGCCTTACTGGGCAGGTTTCGTTACCGGTGTTGCCTTTGGCGCTGCCGTGGACTGGAACAACTGGCATTCGTGGGGAGGGAATGACGTCAATGTGAATGTCAACAATTTCAACCGCAATGATTTCCACTTTGACAAGAACAATATCAGCAACCTCAACTTTGACAGTGGCAAATTCAATTTCGACCGAAATTCCATCACCAATAATATCCGTCAGAACAACGGAAACCGCCTCGATCTGAAGGGCGGCGACCGCATCGGAAATACGGCGGGTTTCGCCGGCGCCGGCTCAAGAATTGGCAGTGCGGACGTTCGTCGCGACGTGCAGAGCGGCCTGAAGGAACGGGTTGGCGGAAACGTTGCAAATGACCGTGCGAACCGGGCGGCCACGCGGCCTGCCAACAGCAATATCGCCCGTCCCAACCCGGCCAAAGGCAATATTGCCGGCAACACCCGGCCCAGGCAAACAATTGCGGCTCGCGCCGACCATCGCCCAAGACAGCCAAGTGCATTCGGCAATTATGCTCCGGGCCATGAAGTCAGGCAATTCTCCCAGCGTGGCAATTTCAGCCGTAACTTCGGCGGCGGCGACAGGATTGGCGCGGGTGGTGGAGGCGTGAGGCATGGATTTGGCGGCGGCGGTCGTTTCCATCGCCGTTGACCATGATGAACCATCGCAGTTTCCTTTGAAGGATTTTGAAAAATGTCCAGACACGTTCTGAAAGCACTTTTTGCATCAACGCTCATCTCGATGGCTGTACCATCGTTCGCAGCCGAACCGTCATTGCAACGCTTTGTCGGCGCTGAAGCCTTGACCTTCAAGGACGCCGGCGAAGCGGTGGATGCCCTCAAGAAGGATCTTGAGACAAAGGATGTCGGCGCGCTGGCAAAATTATTGGGTCTTAACCCGGAAGAGGCAAAGAAATCGGACGATTTCGACGCGCGCCTGACTGAACTTCAGCAGGCATCCAAGGAACAAACCGCAATGGAAGACCGCGAGGACGGCGGCAAGGAAGTGGTCCTGGGAAATCTCGCCTGGCCATTCCCGTTTCCCTTGGTGAAGCACGATAGCGGCTGGCAGTTTGATACGCTTGCGGGCCTTGAGGAGGTCCTGGCGCGTCGTATCGGCGAAAACGAGCTCGAGGCAATCGACATATGCCGCAACGAAATCCTCGCGCAGGCGGCCTATGCACAAGTGGACCACGAGGGTGATGGCGTGCTCGAGTTCGCCCAGAAAATTATAAGCGACGAAGGCAAGCAAAACGGGCTCTATTGGAAATCGGCTGGAGGCGAAGAGAGCCCTGCCGGCAATCTGGGGGATGCCGCCAAAATCGAAGCCAGTGCTGGCTCGGACCACGGTTATTTCGGTTATCGATTCCGAATCCTCACGTCGCAAGGCAGCAACATTGCCGGCGGGAAGTACAGTTTCGTTATCAACGGCCACATGATTGCGGGACATGCCATGATCGCTTCACCGGCGGTCTATGGCGAGACCGGGATCATGACCTTTGTCGTCAGTCACCACGGTACCGTTTATCAAAAGGACCTTGGTCCGGACACCGCGAAGATAGTCAAAACAATAACCTCGTTCAATCCTGACAAAACATGGGAGCCTGTTGAGGACTGATTGTGGGTCCGCGGGATATCCAGGGCAGATATTAACTGTCGGGAGGCAACACACAATCAGAGCCGGGTGGAGCGAGCATGGTTCCACCCGGGCTCTGATTGTATATTGCCTCCCGATGACAAACCGTTCGCCTGAGAATCAAAGACCTGACAGGAACGGTGGAATCCGGAAATGTCGGCTTTTAAGCTCCTTACATGCTGCACTTGTGATAGGTGACATACATGTTGTCGCCAAACGGGTCGAAGCGCTGAAATTCTTCGGGGCCGACGATTTTAAAAGTAGCCGTGACATCGCTCTGGATCATTGAATCGGTGCATGAAAGCCGAGCGGACAAACGGTCTTTTTGTTTGCGCACGCTTTGGGTGGTGCATATCGCCATCGGCCCGGATACCTTGCTTCCGACGATCAGCAAGCCGGTTGTTGTTGAGGCGCCGCGGTCCTTGAACTCAATCTTTTTGCCGACTTTCTTGAATGTATCAGCGCAGTCGGTGCCGTTCATGGTCCACGCACCTTGCAATTCCTTCATCGAAGCCGCGATTACGCCGGATGTTAAACCAAGGCCTATCAGTCCGCTCAAGAGAAGGATTTTACCGGTTTTGCCTGACATCGAAGTTCTCCATGTTCATTTCGTCTGAAGACTAGGACAACGGCAATCCAACGAAAACACGGCCCGCTCGAATATACAGATTCGATACGGTAAATGTGCTGATGGCCGATGGCGATAAGTCACCCTCAAGCGATCATCGGATCAATGTCATCTTCGCGTCGTCCATGCGAACCAGACGGCGACAACGGCAAGGACAATTGCCAGGAAGCGGCGGATGAAACGCTCGCGGGATGGCTCGTTCAGGATCGCGCCCAGCGCGCTGGCGAGTATCACGATGGCGCAATGAATTGCCGTTGCGACCAAGAGGTAAATGGTTGTGAGCACCAAGGTTTGGCCGAGCGTGGGTGAGACGCCGTCGAGGAAGGTTGGTGAGACGGCAATGTATCAGCGACGTTGCGGCGAACGAAAATAATGTGCTTACGGGCAGTTCGTACAATGCCAAGCCGCTCATCACGTGTTGCCATGGCTCGCGTTTCGAGATTGCAATCCGCTGCGCTTCTCGAGCAATTTGCGCCAGAGGCCGCCCTCGAATGCCGAACTGATCTCTCGTGATGCGAGATAGGGGATCAGGACAAGCAGCATGATGAAGCTGGTGGCGAATATCTGGGGTGCCTTGCCAAGAAGGTCGGAAAGCGATGCGGCTATTGTCCTTCCATGGATGAGCCCCACGACAACCTCCTCGAGAATCGAGAGCACGATCAGCAGCGCCAGATAGAGCAGGGCCTTGGAGGCAATGACATTGATGATCCGGCGATCGCTGTAACGATCGCCCAGATGGACGGCATGCCCCAGCAGGATGAACTTGGCCAACAGCAAGGCCTTGAGGGCAGGGAGCCCGAACGGCCAGAACCCATCACCGGAACTGCCTACGATTGTGATCTTGTAGAGGATGATGGCACTCAGGCAAACGTAGAGATAAACAGCAAGAACGGCGAATTGCAGCAAGTCGCTCTTCAGTCGGGTGATAATCAAACTGGCGCTGATTGGCATGGTGGCCTCCTGATCGAAACCGGTTACCGCCGGATTGGCATTTGTCGGCTCCCGACATCGCAGTTGCCTCATTTCAGATAGTGCGCAACCAGGGCCGAAAGGGAAGCACGATACGGTAAATCAAGTGATCCGTGCTTCCAAACCGGATGCTGCCTTAATGGTTAATTTGCGTTAACTATAAAGTGCTTGACGCGACTCGGTTCTTTCAGCAGTTTACTTACGGTTTTAAGGGGTATCCTGCGATATAAGCGTTACACGTAAATCTGAATGTTAGTGCTGTTTTGCAGCGTTAAATCACCAGCGAGCGTTACCCTTTTTGGTATTTCTGTCGAATCGGCGCATCCTCATCCTGCGCTGATGCGATTCTATTGAACAGGCGCACAGGAACGATACGTGACTATGATGAATGCGGTACAGACAACTCAACCGGATGGCGCGCAATTGGCGGCTGTGCCACAGCCATCCGCTGCCTTGACCGCAGACCGGGCCATCGCTGCCGACGCAGAAATGCTGTCGGCGCAGTTGCAGGCGATGCGCAACCGACTGTTTCCGCCTACGGCCCAGAAGGCCCTGCGCAAATTCACCAGCGGCGAGGCGGCAAAGCTCATCGGTGTTTCCGACGGCTATCTGCGCCAGCTTTCCATTGCCGGCGAGGGGCCCCAGCCGGAAACCGGTGCCAATGGACGCCGGCTTTACTCGCTCGCCGAGATCAATGCGCTGCGCCATCATCTCGCTGACGCCGGCGGCCCGAAGGCCCGAACCTATCTGCCGCATCGCGATCCCTCGGCCAACGAACATATGCAGGTGATTGCGGTCACCAATTTCAAGGGCGGTTCCGGCAAGACCACGACGAGCGCGCACCTGGCCCAGCACCTCGCCATGGCCGGGTTTCGCGTCCTTGCAGTCGATCTTGACCCTCAGGCATCGATGTCGGCGCTGTTCGGCTACCAACCGGAACTCGATCTGACCGGCAATGATACGCTCTACGGGGCCATTCGCTATGACGGTGAACGGCGCCTGATGCGCGACATCATCCGCAAGACCTATTTTGACGGGCTCGATCTTATTCCCGGCAATCTCGAGCTGCAGGAATTTGAGCACACCACACCGCAAATGCTCGCCGACCGCCAGCATGGTGCGCAGCAGAGCATCGAACAGCAGCTGTTCTTTGCCCGGGTACAGGCGGCGCTGGATACGATCTCGGATGATTACGACGTGGTCGTCATCGATTGCCCGCCGCAGCTCGGCTTTTTGACGCTGTCGGCGCTTTGCGCCGCCACGTCGGTTCTCGTCACGGTGCATCCGCAGATGCTCGATGTGGCATCCATGAGCCAGTTCCTGTTCATGACGGCGGATCTTCTGGCCGTGGTGCGCGAGGCGGGCGGCGAACTCAATTTCGATTTCATGCGCTATCTCATTACCCGCTTTGAGCCCAATGACGCGCCGCAGCAGCAGATTGCCGGTTTCCTGCGCTCGCTCTTCGGCGATCGCGTGCTGACATCGGCCGTGGTGAAATCGACGGCGTTTTCCGACGCCGGCCTGACCAAGCAGACGCTTTATGAAGTTTCACGCGACAGTTTCACCCGGGCAACCTATGACCGGGCCATCGAATCGCTGTCCTCCGTCAATGCTGAAATCCAGGGCCTGATTTTCAAGGCCTGGAACCGGCCTGTGTGAGGCAAGCAAATGACTGACAAGAACCGCAGGGATCAACTCAAAGCTCTTTTCGGAACGGTGGATACGGCTCCCCAGCCGGAGCCGACGCCGCTCAATACGGCTCCGATGGACAACACTCCTCCTTCTGAGCAACCGAAGCAGCGCACGGCGTCCGGTGCCATCAAGGCTATGGGCCTTTCGCTCGGCGGTATCTCGCGTGAGCTGGAGGATGCCCGCAAGATTAGAGAAAGTCTCGAGGGAGCGGAACGGGTCATCGAGATTGATCCCCAGCTTATTGAGTATTCTTTTGTCGAAGACCGGTTGAGCCACGATTTCGGCCTTGACGAGACGTTCAGGGAACTGGTCGAGAGCATCAAGCTGAATGGCCAGCAGGTTCCCATTCTCGTTCGGCCGCATCCGGAGCGGAGGGGGTACTACCAGACCGCCTACGGCCATCGCCGCCTGCGGGCGGCGGCGGAACTCAAGCTGCCGGTGCAGGCGATTGTCCGTGAGCTGAGCGATGCCCAGCTTGTGGTGGCGCAGGGCAAGGAGAATGCCGAACGGCGCGATCTCTCCTTTATCGAACGGGCTTTCTTTGCCCGCAACCTGATAGACCGCGGTTTCAGCCGGTCGGTGGTGCAGGATGCCCTGGCTTTGCACAAAGCCGAGATGACCCGCTACCTCCAGGTCGTGGATGCCATTCCGAAGCCGATTTTGCAGGCCATTGGCCCTGCACCCAAAATCGGCCGGCCGCGCTGGGTCAAACTGGCTGATCTGTTGAAGAAGCCGGATGGCCGAACGGCAGCGCAGGAGATTGTGCAGCAGGACCATTTCAAGCTGCAGGGCAGTGACGGCCGCTTTGAAGCGGTGTTCGAGCGGCTGCTGGAGCTCAACAGGCCAGCTGCGGCAGCCAAAGCCGATCCTGCAGCTGCAAGGCATATACGCGACGGCAATGGTGATTTCATCGCCCAGCTTCTGAACAGCAAAAAGGAGCGGTCGATCAATTTTGCCGACACGGTTCCCGAGGGGTTCGTGGAGTTTGTGGCTGGCGAGTTAAATGGGCTTTTGCAGCGCTACAGGAGCGAGCAAAAAGCCTGAGACAGGCGTTATTCTGGTTTTGTGTAAGCGTTGAACGGAAAGAACAGAGAGAAGGAACAACGGCAAGAAAAAAGGCCCCCAGAACGTTACCGCTCCGGAAGCCCTCTTCAATGTAGCAATTTTAGAGAATCACTTCCTACCTGACTTGTCAAGCGTTGGACGCGTTCCGGCAACACCTTTCCCTTGCCTCAATTTGAGGTAGAGAAAATGACTGATCGTTTTGCAACGACGCCATTTGGCGGGCGATCGCTGTCGCATGCCATGTTCGCGGTGCAGGAAAAGACAGCCCGTGCCCGTGAAAAACTGGCCGGTAGCGATGCCAATCACCCGGAAAAATGGGCGCTGCTGCGGGAATTGACGCAGGCGCGCGCGGCATTCTTCCTGTCGGATCGCACCATTGCCGTGCTGGAAGCCCTTCTGAGCTTCTATCCCGAGACCTTGCTCGACGGAAGCGCACCGCTGGTCGTGTTTCCGTCCAATGCGGAGCTATCCATGCGCACGCGTGGCATGTCGTCCGCGACCATTCGCCGGCATCTTGCCGCGCTTGTCGAAGCGGGATTGATCATCCGGCGCGACAGCCCCAATGGCAAACGCTATGCCCGGCGCGGGGAAGGCGGGGAAATCGAGCATGCATTCGGGTTCGACTTGTCGCCCCTGGCACTGCGCGCCGATGAAATCAGGGAACATGCGGCCGCGGCACGGGATATGGAGCGCGCCATTCATCGCGTCCGCAGCGAAATCACCATCCATCTGCGCGATGTCTCGAAGACCATTGACGCCGGACTGAGCGAGGAACGTCCAGGCGCGTGGGAAGCCTATGCGGATGAACTGGCCGCCCTTTCAGGGCGCGTCAGCCGGCATCTGCCATTGGAGACCATGAAAACAAGGCGGGATGCGCTTGCGGATCTGCGTAGCAAGGTCGAAAAAGCCTATCTCGACACACTTTCAAACGAAGAAATGAGCGGCACTGACTCTTCTTCTGAGCACCATATTCAGAATTCAAATATAGACCACCATTTTGAAAGGGCTTCCGAAAAAAGCCAGAAACGAACGGCAGCGCCTGAAACGGAAGAAAACCATAAGGCAGAAGCCGGGCGCAGCCAGGCAATGTCAAAAATGCGCCAGCGGTTGCTGGATGCCAAACTGAAACGGGCGCAGCACAGTGATGCCTGGCCGGGGGATTTGGCCGCCGGGCCGGTGAAGACCGCGGCGCTGCCGTTGGGTGCCGTCCTGGAAGCCTGCCCGCAAATCCGGGATTATGCCCGCAATGACATCGGGGATTGGCGTGATCTGATGCAGACCGCCGGTCTGGTCCGCTCCATGCTCGGTATTTCGCCGGACGCCTGGGAAAGGGCGCGTGAAACCATGGGGGATATCAACGCTTCCATCACCATTGCCGCAATATTGGAGCGGGCCGGCGAAATTCGCTCACCCGGCGGATATCTGCGCGCGCTGACCGACAGGGCCGAAATTGGCCAGTATTCGGTCATTCCGGTGATCAAGGCACTCAATGGGGAGGGGCGGGCATAGGCGTGGACAGCGAAAAGGGGCGCGCGAGCACCCCTGATCCAGCATTTTTGCGCCTCAGATCAACGAGAGGTGAGATCGTCAGGCAAATCGCGGTTGTGGAACTCCTTGAAAACAGTCCGCAGCGTTCCATTGGCGAAATTGGTCTTTACCCAGGTGTTGAGCCAATCCTGCAACGGCTTTTCACCCTTCGGCAGAGCGATACCCAGATTGGTTTCCTTCTGGGTGAATTTGAGTTCAAGCGGATTGCTGGTGCGTTTCTTGTTCAGGCCGCCCAGCACAGCCGACTGGCTGGAGATGATGTCGACCTGACCGGATACGGCTGCGGTGATCAGGGTCGCATCGTCTTCGAAGCGTACGATTTGGGCACCGGGCGCATTCTGGGTGATGTCCATGTCATTTGTCGTGGCGCGGGTAACACCGATGCGCTTGCCGGCGAGATCGGCGTAATTCTTGATCTCGACGTTCTTGGGCGCGGCGACAATCAGGCTCAGCGTGGCATAGGGAACGGAATAGTCGATCGCCTTCTTGCGCTCCTCGGTAATGCCGAGTGCGGAGACGACCATATCCGCCTTTCCGGTCTGGACGGTCGGTACACGGGCGGCATTGGTAATCTCGACCAGATCCAGTTTGACGCCGAGGTCCTTGGCAATGAGCCGGGCGGTCTCGACATCGGAGCCTGTCGCTTTCAGATCGCTGTCGACATAGGAATATTCCGGGCTGCCCATGGCGACAGCAATGCGCACCTTTCCGGATTTCTTGATATTTTCAAGTACGTCGGCTTGCGCCACCGTTGCGGCTATCATGAGTGCCGCGGCGGCGGCTGCCACTTTCATCATCGTTTTCATGTTCTCTCTCCCAGTTGATTCAGTCACACCGGTTTTGACCGGATTTGCAGTCACAGGCCGTTTGCCAGGAACTCCTTCAATTCCTGCGTTTCCGGCCGTACGAGCATGTCACCGGTACCGGTCTCCCAGACCCGGCCGGTATTCATGTAAATGACGCGGTTGGCGACCTTGCGGGCAAAGGCCATTTCATGGGTGACGACGATCATGGTCATTCCACCCTTGGCCAGATCTTCCATCACGCGCAGAACTTCGCCCGTCAGTTGCGGATCGAGCGCCGAAGTCACCTCGTCGAACAGCATCACTTTGGGCTGCATGGCGAGCGATCGGGCAATCGCCACGCGCTGCTGCTGGCCGCCGGACAGTTGTTCGGGATAGGCTTCGATTTTCTCGATCAGTCCAACCTTGGCGAGAACGGATTTTGCCGTCTCGAACGCCTCGGCGCGGCCGATGTTCTTGACGCGGCGCAACGCGAGCATGATGTTTTCCGCAACGTTCATGTGCGGAAACAGATTGTAGCTCTGAAACACCATGCCCACGTCCTGGCGCAAGGTCCGGATATTCAGCTCCGGGGATTCCACGCGGTGGCCGCAGACTTCGATGCTCCCGCCCTGAATGGATTCAAGCCGGTTGATGCAGCGCAGCGCTGTGCTCTTGCCCGATCCGGATTGGCCGATGAGCGCCACCACTTCTCCCGGTGCCACATCGAAGGATACGCCTTTCAGAACTTCGACGGAGCCGAAACGCTTGATCACTTCATGGAGTTTAACGGCGGCCGACATTGAGTTTCCTCTCGAGAGAACGGCTCCAGACCGACAGCGGATAGCAGACGCAGAAGTAGAAGGCGGCGGCGATGCCAAAGATGAGAAAGGGCTGGAAGAGCGAATTGTTGATGACTTGCGCGGCACGGGTCAGCTCGACAAAGCCGACAACGGAGGCAAGCGAGGTATTCTTGACGAGCTGGACCATGAAACCCACCGTTGGCGGGGTGGCGATGCGCATGGCCTGCGGCAGGATGACATCCACAAGCACCTGCCACCGGGTTAGGGCGAGACATTCGGCCGCTTCAAACTGGGTGCGTGGTACGGATTCGATGCATCCGCGCCAGATCTCACCAAGATAGGCGCTGGAATAGATCATCATGCCGACACCGGCAGCCATCAGCGGCGGCAATTCAATGCCAATGACGCCGAGGCCGAAATAGATGACGAACATCAGGATGAGAAGCGGCGTTCCCTGAATGATCTGGACATAGACGAGGGACAGCCGTCGCAGCCACCGCATCGTCGAGGTGCGCGCGAGCATGACAAAGAACCCCGCGACGCCGCCAAGCGCAAAAGCGAGTGCGGAAAGGACCACGGTCCAGACGAGCCCGTGCAGCAGGTAGACGAGATGATTTATGGTGAAACCGTCGGTCATGGCAGCGTCCTCACAGGGGTGTTCCCAGCTTGCGGCGGCGCGGAAAGATCGCGAGTGCGATCGCGTGAAATCCGAAGCGCAGCAGATAGGTGATGACGAGATAGATCGCGGCGATGACGATGTAGGTCTCGAACGAGCGGAAGGTGTAGGACTGGATATTGTTGGCGACACCCGTCAGATCTTCCGCCGATATCTGTGATGTGATCGACGTTGACAGCATCATCAGGATGAACTGGCTGGTCAGGGCCGGATAAACGCGCTCGATTGATGGCATAAGGATGATGTCGCGATAAATCTGGAATCGGGAGAGCCCAAGCGCTTCGGCCGCTTCGATCTGGCCGGGGTGTACGGCCTCCATGCCTGCCCGCACGATTTCGGCGGTATAGGCTCCGACATTGATCACCATGGCGAAAACCGAGGCGAAAAACACCGGCATGGTCAGGCCTATCGACGACAATCCGAAGAAAATGAAGAATATCTGGACGATAAACGGCGTGTTGCGGACGATCTCGATGTAAATGCCGACGGCGAGACGCAACCAGGGATAGGCGCTGCGCCGCGCGATTGCGCAGAGTACCCCGATGACGAGCCCGATGGCCACCGCGACAACCGTCATCTCGATTGTCGTGACCGCGCCCTGAAGAAAGCTTTGCCAGTAGGGGAGGAGCGCTTCGAAATCGAACTGATAATGCATGGCGCTTTTCCCGCTCTATCGTGCCAGCCAGCCGCCGTCGACGGGCAGCACGGTTCCATGGACGTAATCGGAGGCGCGGGAAGCCAAAAACACCGCCGCACCGCCAATATCCGAGGGATCGCCCCAGCGGCCAGCCGGGATCCTGGCCAGAATCTGGGCGTTGCGGTCCTGATCGTCCCGGAGCGCTGTCGTATTGTTGGTGACGAAATAGCCGGGGGCGATGGCATTGACATTAACGCCCTTCGCGGCCCATTCGCATGCCAGGAGCCTGGTGATTCCGGCCAGCCCGCTCTTGGAAGCGGTGTAGGAGGGGATGCGGATACCGCCCTGAAACGACAGAAGCGATGCAATATTGATGATCTTGCCCTGTCCGGCGGCAATCATGTGCCGGCCGGCGGCCTGGGCGAGGAAGAAAGCCGATTTGAGATTGGTGTCCATGACCGCATCCCAATCGGCTTCCGTAAAGTCGACGGCGTCATTGCGGCGGATGATGCCGGCGTTGTTGACGAGGATATCCAATCGCCCGAAGGCTTTTTGTGTTTCCTCGACAATGGAGGCGACGGGCGCGATGGTGCCGAGATCGGCTCTTATTTCATGGAAACCTGCACCCGCTTTTTCAACGAAGGAACGGGTTTCGTCCATGGACGAGCGGCCAACCGCGGCGATGGATGCACCCGCCTCGGCAAGCGCGACCGCGATGCCCTGGCCAATGCCGGTATTGGCGCCGGTAACAATGGCAATTTTGCCGGAAAGATCAAAAAGCTGTGTCACCGATGTCACCGCAGCGCACCGATGGGGATATGATCCATATCCGTGAAGCTCTTGTTGTCGCCGCCCATGGCCCAGATGAATGCGTAGTTGGAGGTGCCGACGCCGGAATGGATGGACCAGCCGGGCGAGATGATCGCCTGCTCGTTGGCAACGACGAGATGACGCGTTTCGGAAGGGTCACCCATCATGTGGAATACGCGCTGATCGTTGGCGAGATCGAAATAGAGATAGGCTTCGGAGCGCCGGTCGTGGGTGTGCGCGGGCATCGTGTTCCACATATTGCCGGGATCAAGCTGGGTCAGGCCCATCACCAGCTGGCAGCTGTCGCAGACCTCGGGATGAATGTACTGGAATATCGTGCGCTTGTTTGAGGTCAGTTGGTCACCCAACTGGATATGCTTCGCCCGTTCCGGCCTGATGAGCGTGCTCGGATGGGCGGCGTGGGCCGGCGTCGAGAGCAGATAGAATTTTGCCGGGTTCGCCGGATCGGCGCTTTCAAACACCACGTCCGCCACGCCTTTGCCGATATAGAGACAATCCCGCGGGTCGAGGACATGAACGGTGCCATCCAGTGTCACACGGCCGCTGCCGCCAATGTTGATGACACCCATTTCGCGCTGGGCAAGGAAGAATTCCTGGCCGATCGGCGTCGGTGCCGTCAATGTCAGCGGTTTGCTGGCGGGCAGGGCACCGCCAATGACAAGACGGTCGACATGACTGTAGGTCAGTACGATTTCATCGGTTTCAAAAATGCTTTCAATCAGAAAGTGGCGGCGCAAATCGTCCGTGCCGTAGGCACGCACGGCGTCGGGATGGGAAACCTGTCTGACTTCGATTTTCATGTCTTACCTTTGTGTGTTTTCTGTATTGCGCCCGTCCGCGCATCATTCGTCGTCGATGAAGTAACTGGGATTGATATTGCGCATCTCCTTCACCTCGTTGAGCATTTGCCCGAGATGAAAGCCCATGGCTTCGACGGCATGCGCGGTGTCGTGCCGGCGGATACCGTCGAGAATGGCTTCGTGCTCGACAATGACGCGGGTCAGGCGGCCGCGTTGCGGCAGGGTCAGACGCCGGTAGCGGTCGATCTGCATCTTCACCTGCTGGATGACATTCCAGATGCCAGGAAACCCAGCTATGGCATTGATCTGCAAATGAAAACTCGTATCTGCCTGATGGAAAAGCTCGTTGTCTGGGACGGCTTCAGCCAGGGCTAGTTCGGTGATGCTGGCCTCAAGACGCTTGATATCGGCGGCGTCGGCCTGTTCGGCGGCAAGCCGTACGGTGGTTTCTTCCAGCGATTTGCGGATGAGAATGGCTTCGTAGAGGGCGCGGCGCGGAATGCGCGCCACGAATGTTCCCGATTGCGGAAAAATATCGATCAGGCCGTCATCGGCGAGCCGCAGGACAGCCTGATGGACGGGCGTGCGGCTGACGCCGAAATGCGCCGCGATGTCCTTCTCGGAGACAGGCTCCATCGGTTTGCGGCGGAGGGAAATGATATCCTCGAGCAGTTCCTTGTAGATATGGGTTGCCGCACGCGGTGTCGCCGCGCGCTGTTGCACATAGGCGGTCTGCGAGGATGAAAGCGGATGCGTCCGGTCGCGCTTTCTATCGGTATCATTGGTTTTTCTGTCGTCCGTAAGCATGCTGCCCGTCCTTTGTCCTGCGGTTGTCGCCCGTCGCTTCTGGCAATTATCCCATTCGTATTGACGGATTTCCCCTGGCGTTTCGCAAGCCAAAATCTCAATTGAAATATAAATATTCTAATATTTCAGTTTTGACAAGACGTGGAAAACTGGTTGTGCACAGGGCAGGCCCGCAGCGGTGGCGTGCGCCCAAGCCGCATGTGCCCAGGCTCCATGTGCCCGGCAGAGGCGTTGACGGCCCTTCCATTACCGGTTAGTGAAATTGGTTATGAAAATTGCAATGGTTCTCGTGGTGGTGCGATCGCGCATGGGCAGGATGGTTTGACCATCCGGCGTTAAGCACCCATGCGCGGCAAACAGGCTCCTGACGGGGCCTTTTTTTACGCCCGAATTTCACCGGCAGCCCCGTCGAACCCGCCCTTTCCAACCATTGCAACAAGGAACTGCCATGACAGGCAAATACACCGATGAATCCGCGCGTGCGCCCATGACCGGGGCAGAGATCGTTCTCGAGGCACTGCGTGACAACGCGGTCGAACACATTTTCGGCTATCCGGGGGCAGCGGTGCTGCCCATCTATGACGAGATCTTCCAGCAAAGCGCGATCAGGCACATACTGGTGCGCCATGAGCAGGGCGCCGGGCATGCCGCGGAAGGCTATGCCCGTTCGACGGGCAGGGTTGGCGTCATGCTGGTCACATCGGGGCCGGGCGTGACCAATTCCGTCACGCCTCTGCAGGATGCCCTGATGGATTCCATTCCCATCGTGTGCCTGTCCGGACAGGTGGCGACCACGCTGATCGGCTCCGATGCGTTCCAGGAATGCGACACCGTCGGCATCACGCGGCCATGCACGAAGCACAACTGGCTGGTCACCGACGTCAACGATCTGGCCGCCACTATCCACGAGGCCTTCCGCATCGCGCGATCGGGGCGTCCCGGGCCGGTGCTGGTGGATATGCCGAAGGATATCCTGCTTGCCAGCGGTTATTACACCGCCCGATCTGCGGTTGAGGAGAGGGAGAGCTATCGTCCGACGACAGCGGGTGATGATGCACAGATACAGGCAGCAATTGCGCTTCTGGCGAAAGCCCGCAAGCCCGTCATTTATACGGGCGGCGGCGTGATCGGATCCGGACCGGCGGCATCAGTCTCGCTGCGTGCGTTTGCCGAGCTGACCGGCTTTCCCGTCACCTCGACGCTGATGGGGCTTGGCGCATATCCGGCATCGGGGCCGAACTGGCTGAAGATGCCGGGCCTGCACGGCTCCTATGAGGCCAATATGGCCATGCACGATTGTGATGTCATGCTGTGCATCGGTGCGCGTTTTGATGACCGGGTAACAGCGCGTATCGACGGATTTTCGCCGAAATCGAAGAAAATCCACATCGATATCGATCCTGCGTCCCTCAACAAGATCGTCGCGGCCGACATTGCCATTCGGGGCGATGTCGGCCGTGTTCTCAGCGAGATGCTGCGTCTCTGGCGGGCTCTGCCGGTTCAGCCGGATCAGCGGCGGCTGCGGGACTGGTGGCAGACGATCAATCGGTGGCGGGCCCGCGAATCCTTCTCCTATGCGATGGACCACGCAGCCATCATGCCGCAATACGCGCTCGAGCGTCTTCATGCGTTGACCAGGGATCGCGATACCTACATCACCACGGAAGTGGGGCAGCATCAGATGTGGGCGGCGCAGTTCTACGGCGTGGAGAGCCCCAACCGCTGGATGACATCGGGCGGGCTTGGCACGATGGGCTATGGCCTGCCGGCCGCAATCGGGGTGCAGATCGCTCACCCCGAAAGTCTCGTGATCGATATTGCCGGGGACGCATCGATCCAGATGACCATGAAGGAGCTGTCGACAGCGATCCAGTACGACGCACCGGTCAAGGTATTCATTTTGAACAACGAGCATATGGGGCTGGTCCGGCAATCGCAGGAGATCTTGCACGGCAACCGTCTCGCGCACTCCTATTCGGCAGCCCTGCCCGATTTCGTGAAGGTGGCCGAAGCGTTTGGCGCCGTCGGCCTGCGCTGCGACAGACCCGATGCGCTGGATGATGCGATCCAGGAAATGATCGATGTCAAACGGCCGGTGCTGCTTGATTGCCGGGTCGCCAGACTGGAAAACTGTTTCCCGATGATCCGGCCCGGCCGCGCGCACAATGACATGCTGTTGCCGGATGAGATCACCGGCGCGTCCTTCCGCGGGCCGGTCGATCCAGCCAGCCAGGGCTTGGTGTAGCCGCTTCGGTTATCGTTCCGGAAGCGAAGACGCAGCGCCGCGGGCGTTGCGTCTTTTCCCGTTGCCGCCTTGCGGCCATAGCGTTCAAAAAAAATCGAAGCGCCATTTGACAAGGGCGCGCTTCCATGCTGAATTGGCACAATGGTCCAACCAATTAAACAGGGCATTTCGTGATCAACCCGATTCTTTCACCGGTGCAGACATCATCCCGCGACGACGCGGTGCTGAATGCATTGGTGGATTTCGTTGCCAGCGAAGGGTTGAAGCCAGGAGACCGCCTGCCGACGGAGCGGCTGCTGGCGGAATATCTGAAAGTCAGCCGGACGACCGTGCGTGAAGCGCTGACACGCTGGCAGGAACTCGGACTTGTCGAGCGGCGGCAGGGCAGCGGAACCTATCTGCGCTCGGCCGTGACCCGCAACATGCTGCACATGCCGCTGACACTGCCGTCCGGCAATGATTTCAACAGCCTGATGCATACGCTGGAAATTCGCCGCGGGCTCGAGGCGGAAGCGGCCGTTCTGTGCGCCGAGCGGGCAAGCGATGACGACATCGCCTTTATCGAGAAAAAACTGGTCGTCATGGAAGAAGCCTTTCATGCCCGCGCCGGTATGTCTTCGGAGGAAGACTGGGATTTCCATCTGGCGATCTTCCAGACATCGGGCAATCCGCTGTTCGAACAGATCATTGCCGCGATGTATGAAATGTTTCACCGGTTCTGGGAGCATCCGCTTGGCGTGCGCGACTTTGGTCATGCCAGCTTTCCCTATCACCGTACCCTTTTCAACTGCATCGCGGCCCGTGATCCCGTGGGCGCGCGCGCCGAGGCATTGAAACTGATCGCCACGGTTGAAGATGACCTTCGACGCGGCGCTGCAAATCTCAGGAAACAGAGCAAGACATGAACGACAATCCCTTTTTCTATGATCAGGACCTCATGGCCCAGGCGGCGACACTGCTTGCCCATGACGAGCCATTTCCCGGCGGGTCTGTCGTTCCGCCCATCTATCAGACATCGCTGTTCACATTCGAAAACTATGCGGATATGGCCGATACCTTTGCCGGCCGCAAACGCCAGCCGATCTATTCACGCGGCGACAATCCGACAGTCATGGAATTTGAAAGCAAGATTGCGGCGCTGGAAGGCGCGGAGGCCGCCCGGGCATTCTCCAGCGGCATGGGCGCGATCAGCGCCACCGTGCTGGCCTTTGTCGGGGCAGGGGACCGGATCGTCGCCGTGCGCAACTGTTATGGCGACGCCTACCGCCTGTTCGAGCGCCTGTTGCCGCATCTCGGCATCAAGGTCGATTATGTCGACGGTTCCGATCCGGATGCAGTTGCCGCAGCACTTCCCGGCGCCCGGCTGCTCTATCTGGAAAGCCCGAGCTCCATGATGTTCGAGCTGCAGGATATTGCCCATTACGCGCAACTGGCCAAGCAGCATGGTGTCGTCACCACCATCGACAATTCCTATGCGACGCCGCTGTTCCAGAAGCCGATCAGCCATGGCATTGATCTTGTTCTGCATTCCGCCTCGAAATATCTCGGCGGGCACAGCGATACCGTGGCTGGCGTGGTGGCCGGATCGCGTGAAATGATCGACCGCATCAACGGCCGCACCTATTCCTATCTCGGCGCAAAGCTTTCGCCCTTCGAGGCATGGCTGTTGCTGCGCGGGTTGCGCACGCTGACATTGCGCCTGCCGCACCACATGAAGAGCGGTCTGACCATCGCTGAACGGCTGAAAGGGCGGGACGACGTCGAGCGCGTCATTCACCCGGCCTATTCCAACCATCCTGGTAAGGCAACGCTTACGGGATACACCGGGCTGTTTTCCTTCGAGGTGACCGAGGATGTCGACGTGCCGGCGTTTGTCGATGCGTTGAAGCTGTTTCGCATCGGCGTCAGCTGGGGCGGTCACGAGAGTCTTGTCGTTCCGGCGATGGCCTCGTTGCAGCAGACGCCGGACGCCAATTCCATCGGGCGCTTCGGTGTCAGCCCGCGAACCATCCGTCTGCATGTGGGACTTGAAAATGTAGAGGAGCTCTGGGCCGACCTTGTGAATGCCCTGGACAAAGCAAAACGCTAATCAGAAAACCAAGTGGGAGCATAAAATGCAAAAAAGAATGGGAACATTTCTCGCCGGTGCCATGGCGGCATTGGCCATGACCGTATCGTCAGCCTTTGCTGATACGACCATCAAGATGGTCGAAGTGATCACCAGTCCGCCGCGCACGGAACTGCTGAAAAAGCAGATCGCGGGCTTCGAGAAGGCCAATCCGGGAGTCAAGGTGGAACTGGTCTCGCTGCCCTGGGGACAGGCTTTCGAAAAATTCCTGACGATGGTTCAGGCGGGCGATACGCCTGATATCGTCGAAATGCCGGAACGCTGGCTCGGACTCTATGCCAACAATGGCCAGCTTGAGGATCTTGGAGCCTATGTTGCGAAATGGAAGGACGGCGGCTCGCTCGGCGAGCGTGCGAAGCAGTTCGGTTCCGTGGTCGACCACAAGCAGTACATGATCCCCTACGGCTATTATGTCCGCGCCATGTTCTGGAACAAGAAGCTGTTTGCCGAAGCCGGGCTCAAGGAAGCGCCAAAGACGCTCGATGAGTTCATGGAAGCCAACAAGAAGATTTCCGCGATCAAGGGCAAGTATGGCTACTGCCTGCGCGGCGGTCCCGGCGGCTTCAATGGTGTCCAGATGTTCATGAACATTGCCAATGGCAAGGGCGCGTACTTCAATGCCGATGGCACGGCGACGTTGAACGAGCCGGGCTCGGTCAAGGGTCTCGAAATGCTCGCCGAGATCTACAAGAAGGGCTATGCGCCGAAGGACAGTGTCAGCTGGGGTTTCAATGAAATTGTCACCGGCTTCTACTCCGGCACATGCGCCATGCTCGACCAGGACCCGGATGCCCTGATCGGTATTGCCGAGAAGATGAAGAAGGAAGATTTCGGCGTGGCACCGATGCCGACCGGACCGAGCGGCAAGTCCTATCCGACACTCGGTTATGCCGGATGGGCCATGTTTGCCAACTCCAAAGTCAAGGATGACGCCTGGAAGCTGATGGGCACGCTGCTGGCACCGGAAGACAATCTGGAATTCGCCAAGAATGTCGGCGTCTTGCCGATCCACAACGGTGCGGACAAGGATCCCTATTTCGGCTCGGAAAGCTTCAAGGGCTGGTTCCAGGAGCTGAGCGATCCGAAGACGTTCGAGTTCGTGACACCGCCGACGCATCTGGAAAATCTCGGCAACTTCTACGATTCCGTATCGGTGAAGAATTTCCAGGAAGTGCTGCTTGGCCAGAAGACAGCCAAGCAGGTTGCGGATGACTGGTCTGCATTCCTGACCGAGCAGCAGCAGGCCTGGATGGCCAAGAACAAGAAATAACTCGACCGGATGCCCTGGCGCCAACGACGCCGGGGCATTTTTCTCATGACTTTCGCCAATCCGGGAATCCGGTGGCGAGGGACGGGGAACTGTTTGCAAAAGAGGGGCCAGAAACATGGCAATGCAATCCACCGCGGCATTGACGCCGCAACAGGAGAGAAGGGCAAGCAGCAAGCGCCGCTTCAGCGCTGCTTTCGAGCCGTGGTTTTATCTCAGTCCGGCGCTTGTCCTGCTGCTTGTCGTTCTGGTGGTTCCGCTGATCTTCGGCGTCAGCTATTCCTTCCGCAAGTTCTCGGCGTTCAAGTCGGACTATGTCGGGCTGGCCCAGTACAAGGCTTTGCTGTCCGACCCGGTTCTCGGACAGGCCCTGATGAACACGTTGTGGTGGACGGTTGCCAGCCTGTTCCTCCAGTTCTTTCTCGGACTGGGGCTGGCTCTGCTGCTCGACCGGCCGTTTTTCGGCAAGAAGGTCGTGCAGGCGATTGTCTTCCTGCCATGGGCAGTGCCGTCTTTCCTCTCCGGGTTGACCTGGGCCTGGCTGTTCAATCCTATTGTCGGCCCGTTGCCGCATTGGCTTTTTGCGCTCGGCCTCAAGTCCGAGCCCACGAATATTCTTTCCGATCCCGCCACCGCCATGTGGGGCCCGATCATCGCCAATGTCTGGTTCGGCGTGCCGTTTTTCGCCATTACCCTGCTGGCGGCGTTGAAATCCATTCCATCGGAGCTGCATGAAGCGGCGGCGATCGATGGCGCAAACCCGTGGCAGCGTTTCACCAGGGTAACGCTGCCGTTCCTGGCGCCGACCATCGCCATCACCGTCATGCTGCGGACGATCTGGATCGCCACTTTCGCCGATCTCATCTACGTCATGACCGAGGGTGGCCCGGCCGGTTCGACCAATACGGTTGCAACCTACATCTATGTCAGCGCCTTCAAGACCCTGGACAAAGGCTATGCTTCGGCTGTCGCCGTGCTGCTTCTGGCGCTTCTCATCCTCTATGCGGTTGTGCTCATCCGCATCCGCCGCTCGCTTGTGAGGTATTCCTGATGATTGCCGGTCGTTCCCGCAAAGCCCGAATTTTAGGAAGCATCGGCCTTTATGGCGCCGTTGCCGCCTACGTCATTTTCGCGCTGTTTCCGCTGTTCTGGACGCTGAAGATTTCCGTCACCCCGCAATCGCTCCTGTATTCCGAAGGCATCACGCTGTGGCCGTCGTCGGCGACCTGGGAGAATTACAAGACCGTTCTGCGCGCGACCGACTTCCCGCGTTATTTCCTCAACAGCGTGATTGTCTCTGTCATAACAGCCGTGCTCGTCACCGTCATTGCCTCTGCCGCAGGCTATGCCATGTCGCGCTTCTCATTCCGCGGCAAAACCACCGTGGCCGTGACGCTGCTGCTCACGCAGACTTTCCCGCTGGTGATGGTCATTCCGCCGATCTATCGCATCATGGGTGAGCTCGGGCTGACCAATAGCCTGACCGGGCTGATCATCATCTACACGGCGTTCAACATCGCCTTCGCCACCTTCCTGATGCAGTCGTTCTTTGATGGCATTCCCAAGGACCTGGAGGAGGCTGCGATGATCGATGGCTGCAGCCGCAGCCAGGCGCTGCGCCGGGTCATCATTCCGCTCACCCTGCCGGGCATGGGCGCAACGCTCGGCTTCGTTTTCACCGCTGCATGGAGCGAACTGCTCTTCGCCCTCATGCTGATCAGCAGCGACAGCCAGAAAACCTTTGCCGTCGGCCTTTTGACCTTCATCGGCAAGTTTGCCGTCGACTGGGGGCAGATGATGGCGGCCTCGGTGCTGGCGCTCATACCGGCCTGCCTGTTCTTCGGCTTCTTGCAACGCTACCTCGTGACCGGCCTGACCGCCGGTGCCGTCAAGGGATAATCGAAAGAGATAAGCTCATGGCTTCCGTCACCATTACCAATGTTCAGAAAAACTATGGCGCGATGAATGTGTTGTCAGCGGTGGACCTTTCCATTGCCGATGGCGAGTTCGTGGTGCTCGTCGGCCCGTCCGGATGCGGCAAGTCGACCCTGCTGCGCATGATCGCCGGGCTGGAGGAAATCTCCGCCGGGGAAATCCGTATCGGCGAGCGTGTCGTCAATGACGTCGCACCGAAGGATCGCGATATCGCCATGGTGTTCCAGTCCTACGCGCTTTATCCGCATATGGATGTGGCATCCAACATGGGTTTCAGCCTGCTGTTGCGCAAAACCGCCAAGGATCTGGTTTTCGACCGTGTCGGCGCGGCTGCCAAGCGGCTCGGTCTCGACCTCTTCCTGCAGCGCCTGCCGCGCCAGCTCTCCGGCGGCCAGCGCCAGCGCGTGGCCATGGGCCGTGCGATTGTGCGCGATCCCCAGGTGTTTCTCTTCGATGAGCCATTGTCCAATCTTGACGCAAAATTGCGCGTGCACATGCGCACGGAAATCAAGGCGCTGCATCAGCAGCTGAAGACAACATCCGTCTATGTCACCCATGATCAGGTGGAAGCCATGACCATGGCCGACCGCATCGTGGTGATGCATGACGGGGTGATCCAGCAGGTCGGCACACCACTCGAACTGTACGACCATCCAGCCAACCTCTTTGTCGCAGGCTTCATCGGATCGCCCGGCATGAACTTCCTGCCGGCAGTGGTCAACCGCAGCGGTGCCACGGTTGAGGCGCAGCTCGGTGACGGCCAGACAATTGCCCTCAATGCAAAACTGCCCATCGAGGACGGCGAGCGGATAACCCTCGGTATCCGCCCGGAAAACATCGAAGTCGGCAGTTCGGACGCGTTGGAAGTCAAGATCCAGGTCATTGAACCTTTGGGGCTGTCGACCCAGTTCTACACGACCCTGGCTGATGTGCAGGTCTGCATCTATGCAATGGGCCGGACGGACCGCAAGCCGGGGGACACCATGCGCATCGGAATCCGGGCCAGCGACGTGCACGTTTTCAACCCGGCAACCGGGCAAAGGATCGATCCGGCAGCCTGACGCGGAAACATGGCCCTGCCGGTCTTTCAGGCGAGGAATTATTTTTCCTTGTATTGGGCATTTGTGGTATTAAATTCACAAATTCGCGTTTGGTGACAGCGAATAGTGCCTGTGCATGCTTAGGACAAAGTGACATTTTCCAATCATCCGCCGAAAGGCTTGGAAACTCAGGATGGAAACAAAAAATGAACTGGCTCAAATCCCTACTCGTCGTTGGCGCTCTGCAGGCTTTGGCAATTGTGCCGATGCAAACCCAGGCGCAGGCGCAATCCAACCTTGAACAGATCAAGACGGCCGGCGTGCTCAAGATCGGCACGGAAGGCACCTATGCGCCGTTCACCTATCACGACACCGCGGGCAAGCTGGTTGGCTTCGATGTGGAAATCGGCGAAGCCATTGCCAAGAACCTTGGCGTGAAAGCCGAGTTTCTCGAAGGCAAGTGGGACGGCCTGATCGCGGGGCTCGATGCCAAGCGCTATGACACGGTCATCAACCAGGTCGGTATCACCGAAGCGCGCAAGGCGAAGTATGATTTTTCCGAGCCCTACATCGCCTCCAAGGCCGTGCTGATCACCAAGGGTGACAACACGGACATCAAGTCTTTTGCCGATCTGAAGGGCAAGAAATCCGCGCAGTCGCTGTCGAGCAATTTCGGCAAGATTGCCCAGAGCAATGGCGCGGAGCTTGTCGGCACCGATGGCTTTGACCAGTCGATCCAGCTCCTGCTCAGCGGCCGTGCCGATGCGACGGTCAATGACAGCCTGTCCTTCCTCGATTTCAAGAAGCACAAGCCGGACGCCAATGTGAAAATCGCAGCAACTCAGGACAATGCCGATTTCTCCGGCATCATCATCCGCAAGGGTGAACCGGACCTGCTTGCCGCGATCAACAAGGCGCTTGCAACCATCAAGGCCGACGGGACATACAAGCAGATCGCCGACAAGTATTTCGGCCAGGACGTTTCGAAGTAAGGCTGTTTACGCCCGGAAAAAAGTACGCTCTAACAGGGCAGGGGGATCACACTCCCTGCCTTTTCTTTTGAGGGAGATGCAGCCTTGTCCCATTGGCTGACACTGATGCTTGAATCTCTCGGGCCGCTCCTGTGGGCCGGGCTGATTTTCACCATTCCGTTGACGCTCTTGTCTTTCGTGCTCGGGCTGACTGTCGGTCTGATCGCGGCACTCGTCCGGCTGTTTGCGGCCTGGCCCTTCGTGGCTGTCGTCAAGTTCTACGTCTGGATCATCCGCGGCACGCCGCTGCTGGTGCAACTGTTCCTGATTTTCTACGGGCTCCCCAGTGCCGGCATCGTGCTCGACGCTTTTACCGCGGCCCTGATCGGCTTCACCCTCAATATCGGCGCCTATACGTCGGAAATCCTGCGTGCCGTGATTTCATCCGTACCGCGCGGGCAGTGGGAGGCAGCTTATTCCATCGGGATGACCTGGTCGCAGGCCATGCGCCGCACCATCCTGCCGCAGGCGGCGCGCGTGGCAGTGCCACCGCTGTCGAACACGTTCATTTCCCTTGTCAAGGACACATCGCTGGCCGCCGCCATTACGGTGCCTGAAATGTTTCAGGCGGCGCAGCGCATCGTTGCCACCACCTATGAACCGCTGATCCTCTATGTGGAGGCGGCGATCATCTATCTGATCCTGAGTTCTGTCCTTTCTTCCCTGCAGGCGCGGCTCGAACAGCGTCTCAATCGTTATGGCGGATTTCTGGAGGCACGGTCATGATGATTGAACTGAAGCATATCGAGAAGCGTTTCGGCGATCTGACGGTCCTGAAGAATGTGTCTCTGAGCATTGCCGAGGGCTCGGTCATGGCGCTTGTCGGACCCTCCGGCGGTGGCAAGAGCACGCTGCTCCGCTGCATGAATCTTCTGGAAATTCCAACTTCCGGTTCCGTGGAGATTGACGGTGACCGGCTGGATTTCCAGCCTGGTGTCAAGGTGACCACCAAGTCCATCCAGCTGGTGCGCCGGCATTCGGGCATGGTGTTCCAGAACTTTCAGCTGTTTCCGCATCGCACCGTGATCGAGAACGTGACGGAGGGGCTGACGACCGTTCTGAAATGGCCGAAGGAGAAGGCGCGGGAGCGGGCCATGGCGCTGCTCGACAAGGTTGGCCTTGCGCACAAGGCAGAGGTATGGCCGTCAACCCTCTCCGGCGGGCAACAGCAGCGCGTCGCGATTGCGCGCGCGTTGGCGCCATCGCCGAAAATCCTGCTCTGCGACGAGCCGACATCGGCGCTCGATCCTGAACTCTCGGGTGAAGTCGTCGACGTGCTTGCCCAGCTCGCTCGTGAGGGAACGACCATGGTCATGGCAACGCATGATCTGCGCTTGGCCTCGCGCATTGCCAATCAGGCCATCGTGCTCGATGGCGGCGTGATCGTGGAGACCGGCACGTCGCACGACATCTTCACCCAGCCGAAGCAGGAACGCACCAAGCGCTTTATCGCGACGCTGACCCATGAGGGCCATATGCATGGCGAGGGTATCTGAGGGCAAAGCCGTTTGAAATGGAATGTACCCAAGATCGCCATCATGTGGCAGCAAGGTTGAAATGTCGCTTGTTGTGCAAAGTTAAAATGTCATCCTGACAGATGCCGAGGCTCATCGACGGGCAGGGCGGAGACCTCGATATCGCAGCTCTGCCCGGCGACAGTGAATA
>NZ_JAGENB010000017.1 GCF_019991125.1 Phyllobacterium calauticae
CGCCCGAAGGGCGTCGTGAATGCATTCCCCGACTGCATCGTCTTCTACCTTTCAATAGGCAAAAGAAATCCATCCGCCCAAACGACGCCAAAAAGTCTTGACACTGATTCCCGGAAATGCGATTCTCAAGTTACCACACTGTGAGAAGGGCTTCCGCGACGGCAACGTTCGGGAGCTTTTTTCTTTTGCGGTGTCTAGTCTCCTGTTTCCTTGCGGAATTCTTCAAACAAAGTCAGTAGCTTGCGCTCGACAAAAGCGCCGAACTGCGCGCCACTCCGTTTGTCGAAAGCTATATTAAGCGCCGTATCGGTCTCCTTGATCTTCGCCGGAGATGTTCCATCAGGCGCAGTCCAGGCCGTCACACGCGGCTTGTCTTTGCTGATCTTGAGGAGATCAAAGACAATCTGAAAGCGGGCATCGCTCCTGGCTGCGAGAAAATCTGCATCTTCAACGTGCTTGAGGGCCCGCATACGCTTGGCCCTGTCCTCGACCATATCAGCGATTTCTGCCCACCGTTGCCGCCCAAAAGACGGAGCCGGGCCGATCGCTTCGATCAATGGCGATGGCACGCGCCTTACCAGGGCAATCATCCGTGACAGTGCCGCTTTATCCACGCCAAGCGACGACATGATCGTCTCGCGGCCAAACCCCTTGGTTTCCAGCTTTGCCGCAAAATAGCACCGTTCAATGAACGACAAATCCGTGCGGGCGTTGTTTTCCTGGCCCTGCGAGACGATCAGTTGCTCGTCCGTGAGATCGCGTACAACGGCTTTGACCGTCCCGCCGATCTCCTTGATGGCGGCCAGACGCCTGTGACCATAGGCAACCTGAAACCGCCCTGCCCTTTCAGGATGCGGGCGCACCAGGATCGGGACCTGCTGGCCGTGTTCACGGATCTGGTCGACCAGACCGGATTGATCCTCAGCATCAACACCGAGACGATCAACAACGAACGAGGCATCAACCAGCGAAGGATCAAGCTCGATGATCGCCTGCCCTTCGGCAAGGCGCTTTTCAATTTCTTCCGCGCGCTGCGCCTTGGCGGATATGCCGTCCAGCGATTGGGAGATTGCACCAACGGGGCTTGCCGGGCGCAATGGACGATCAAGGCCCAGCAAAGGCCGACCGAGCGTCGTCCTGACAGGTGCCGCAGCTTCCGGTTCAGCGGTATCCGGCGTCATTTCAAACAGGTTCTTGCGCGCCATGGGTTACTTCCTTCCCCACGTTCTACGGAGCAGTTCTTCGATTTCACCATTGACCAATGTCAGGCTTTCCAGTGCGCGATCGTAGGTGCCGCGCGTGAACAGCGAACGGTCCACTTCGTAGAGCGTCTGCTTGGTCAGGCCGGCATCGGAAATCGCCGTGGATTTCAGCATTTCATTCTCAAGAACGCGATTGCCGAAAATCGAACGCATGAAGCCCGCCATCTGGTTCTGCGGGCCATCATTCGGTTCAAAACGCGTCACCAGATAGCGCATCCAGTCATAGTCGGTCTTGCCGCCGGCATTCTCCACCACGGCAAGCAGATCGCTGGTCATGTGCAGGAACTGCGACATCGACATCACATCCAGCATCTGCGGATGAACCGTGATCAGGATGGCGGTTGCCGCACAAAGGGCCGACAGCGACAGGAAGCCCAGTTGCGGCGGGCAATCGAGGATGACCACGTCATAGGCGGATTCGATATCGGCAAGACATTCACCGATCCGCGAGAAAAACATCGTATCGGGGCGCTTGTCCGCCAGAACTTTCGGCGTTTCATGCTCGAATTCCATCAATTCCAGATTGCCCGGAATGATGTGCAGGTTCGGCGTATAGGTTGCACGAACGATTTCGGTGATATGCCTGCGGTCGGAGCCGTAGCGGATGGCACCGTACAATGTCTCGTTCTGATCCACATCCAGTTCCGGCTGGTGCCCGAACATGGCGGAAAGCGAAGCCTGCGGATCGAGGTCGATGGCAAGCACGCGATATCCCCGCAGCGCCAGATACTGCGCCAAATGTGCGGATGTCGTCGTCTTGGCGCTTCCGCCCTTGAAGTTCATGATCGAAATGATCTGCAGCTTTTCACCGTCCCGGCGATGCCGCACATATTTGGCAGCACTCTTGCCGTTGGCATCGAGCAGACGGCGCAGTTCTTCCAGGTCATTGACGGAATAGAGCCTGCGACCATTGGGTTGCGGCGCAGGGCCATGACCATCCGCCACGATCTGGCGCAAATACCCCTCATGAATGCCGATGAAGTCTGCAGCCTCAGCCGGCGTGAAAAGACGGATTGTCTTCTGCGCCGTGGGCGGGAAAATGCGCGATTGATGGGCTTGCAGCTGCCGCGCCAAATCTTCAGCGTCAGATGCGATCAACGACCGCAACGTCGTTGCGGGCACATCTGCCGGGTTCTGATCAAGCATCTCAACCTCTCATCCGCGCATTTTGGTCCAAACTTTAAAAATATGCGCTGATTACAATATGGAGAGATTCTCTTTTTGTGGCAAACTGTTTTAGGTTAACCAACAGTTAAGTGGGCTGACGCCCCAGGAAGCCACCGCAGTTGTACGCGTACAACCAATTCCAGGAATGCTTGCCCGCGAATCCCGCACTGGCAGATGGCCGTCATTGCCGATGAGTTGTACGCGTACAACGCCAAACAATCACAACATTGCGTGGTCATCGGCAAATGAAATGGAATCACCTTTCGTTGTACCATAACAGGTATCCGGCAATTCACCTCCCTTGCAAAGACAATGGAGGTGAATTGCAGTTTCATCGCATCGCAGACAGTGTTCTTCCATGCGGCCTTGCTTACGCAATTTTATCCCACACCGGAGCCAGGCCGCTCGGGCTGACGATACGGCCGTCCGTGTGCGCAAGCCCATGGATCGCCGCCATATCCGCATCACTGAGAGCAAAGTCGAAAACGGCGAAATTTTCGATCGCACGTGCCTCGCTCACGGTCTTCGACAAAGCAATCACCCCACTCTGCTGCACCGTCCAGCGCAGCACAATCTGGGCAACGGTTTTTCCTTCGCGCGCAGCGATATCCTTGAGCACGGAATCGGCAAAGACAGCGCCGTCTGCCATCACGTAATAGCCGGTCACCGACAGGCCAGCCTTTCGTGCCGCATCGATGATGGGCTTCTGGTCGAGATAGGGATGATACTCCACCTGATTGGTCACCAGCGGTGCATCGGTCAGCGCCATTGCTTCGGCCATCAGCGCCGTATTGAAGTTGCTCACCCCAATATGGCGCACTTTGCCCCCCGCCTTCACTTCGTTCAGGGCGCCGATCTGTTCGGCAAGCGGTACTGCACTGTTCGGCCAATGCAGCAGCAGAAGGTCTACATAGTCGGTTTTCAGTTTTTTCAGACTCTCTTCGACCGAGGCGACAAAGGCATCACGCCGATAATTGTCAACCCAGACCTTGGTTGTCAGAAATACATCACGACGTGCAACACCCGAACTGAGAAGACCTTCGCCGACCTCGGCTTCGTTCCCATAGATCTGCGCAGTATCGATGTGGCGGAAACCCAGTTTGAGCGCATGCGGCACCATGCGCAGGACATCGGCCCCGGGCATACGGAACGTGCCAAAACCCAGAGCGGGTATCGAGGCACCATTGGCTGAAACGGAATGCATTATGTTCTCCTGTATTATTCCACGGTTACTGACTGACATATGGCGCAAACCCATTGCTGTTATAATGCAGTAAAATGAACTATGGTCTGTGAAATGAATTCATATGAATGGCCGAGGTGTTTGCCGTGAACAATCGCGCAGGCGAGATGGAGGTTTTCGTGGAAGCCGTTGAGCGCGGCAGTTTTACCGCCGCGGCCGAACGGCTTGGTCTGTCGCCCTCTGCCATCAGCAAGCTGATCACCCGGATCGAAGAGCGCCTCGGCACGCGCCTGCTTGTTCGCTCGACGCGGGCACTGCAGCTGACGCCGGAAGGCGAGGCCTATCATCAGCGCGCGGTGCGCATCATTGCCGAAATCGAGGAGACGGAACGTCTGATGACTTCGGGCGGCGCTGCCGTTCCGCGCGGTCTGTTACGCGTCAACTCGTCGGTGGGTTTCGGGACGCGCTGCATCGTTCCCCTGGTGCCGGCTTTCCTGGCGCGTTATCCCGATGTCGAGCTGGACCTGTCACTCTCGGACGGTGTCATCGACATCATTGAAGAGCGCGCCGATGTGGCCATCCGCACCGGCCCCATGCGCGACTCGGGTTTGAAGGCGCGCAAACTGGGCGAGAGCCGCCGCGTGGTCGTGGCTGCGCCTGACTATCTGGCCAAGCACGGTGTTCCGCAGAGCCCCGACGAGTTGGCACAGCACAATTGCCTGACGTTCAACTTTCGCCGCAGCATGGACGAGTGGGCGTTCCGCTACCCGGGGGAGGAGCGCATTCGCCCCATCGCTGTGAAAGGCAACTTCAAGGCCAATAACGGATCGAGCGTGCGCCAGCTGGCGATTGCGGGACTGGGGCTGGCGCGCATTGGCCAGTTTCACGTGCAGAAGGATCTTGATGCTGGTACACTCGTACCGGTTCTCGATGATTATAATCCGGAAGACATGGAGTTTATCCATGCCGTCTTCGCCGGACATGAGCATATGGCTGCCCGCATTCGCGCCTTCATCGACTTTCTAGTGGAAAGTAACCCCGCGGACATGACCGTATAAGAACTATCTTGTTTTAAAATCATATAGTTAAATGGTTAACCGAAATATAGGTTCAGCCGTGTGAGAGAATATTGACGATATTTCCGAAGGGATCGCAGACATAAAAGCGGCGCACCCCCCATGGCTCATTGGTTATATCGTATGGAATCTCCAGTCCGGCTGCTTTTGCCCGCTGATAGATGATGTCGACATCATCGACCTCGATGGAAAGGGAGGGGAGGGGGGTGCCTGAACCGCCTTCGCTTGCCACACTTACCTCCGGCCTGGAGGTCACATCAGAGGCGAATGTCAGTATCCACCCGTGATCCATGACCACGTCGAGATCGAGCAATTCCTGATAAAATTTCCTCGCATGTTCAGGATCGGATGCCTTGAGATTTGGCACTATGCGTCGAACGGCCATCGCTTCCTCCCACGTATCGCCAGCCGCCTTCTTAGCGTTCAGCGCAGACTTGATCTATACGCCAAGATCATTAAAAACTCTGCCCATGCGTGGCTCAACAATCGCCAAACCTGTCTTTCTCGCCGTGACGCTGATTCTCTTCGGAATTTCAGGTTATTTGGCAATACACGCACATCGTTTCATCGTTCACGCGCAACGGGCTCAGGGGCGCGTCGTTGAAATGCTGCTGGAGTCGTCCGGAAACGGGGGACATGCTCTTTCTCGGCCCATGGTCGAATTCATGACAGCGGATGGCACCAAAATCGAATTCAAGTCGACAAGTGCTTCCTATCCACCGTCCTTTGCACGCAACGAAATCGTTACCGTCTTCTATGATCCCGATGAACCGCAATCCGCCGAGATCAATGATTTCTTCTCCTTGTGGGGCGCGGTGTTGATCACAAGCGGGCTCTGCATGGTCTTTGCAGGTTTTACGACCGCGTTCTATCTTCGCGTGCAAAAGTCTCGGCACAAGCAAACATCACAAGCAAAGTCTTAACCGGAAAAAGAAAGCCCCCTCGTTCCAGAGCGGGGAGGGGGCTTCATCTGCTACTCAGCTGGCGCCGGCGCCGGGTGCGTATCGGGCAGGGATGATTTCTTCTTGCCCGGGTCCTTCCAGGCGATAAGCCGGTAGAACATCGGGATGAAGAATGTCGCGATAAAGGTCGCCGCCAGCATGCCACCGATAACACCCGTACCGATCGCATGACGGCTTGCCGAACCGGCACCTGAACTGATGGCCAGCGGCACAACACCCAGAATGAACGCGAGGGAAGTCATGACAATCGGCCGGAAACGCAGCCGTGCAGCCTCGATGGCGGCTTCTGCCGCCGAATAGCCTTCCTGGCGTTTCAGGACGGCGAATTCGACAATCAGGATAGCGTTCTTTGCCGCAAGACCGATCAGCGTCACCATGCCGATCTGGAAGTACACGTCATTGGTCAATCCGCGCAGCATGGTCGCGGCCAAGGCACCGAAAAGTGCGAAAGGCACCGCCATGATGACCGCCAGCGGCAGGCTCCATTTTTCATACTGGGCCGCCAGGATCAGGAACACCATGATGATGCCGAAAATCATCGCCTGCGAGCCTGTACCGCTCGTTGCCAGTTCCTGGAAGGAGGACCCAGTCCAGGCTATCTGGAAGCCTTCGGGCAGCGTCTCCTTGGCCACTTGCTGCATGGCCTTGATGGCATCGCCCGATGTGTAACCCGGTGTCGGATTGCCGGTCACCTTGGCGGCGCTGAAGGCATTGAACCGCTCGAGTTGATCCGGACCAACAATGCGCTTGACGGTCACCAGGGCGCTGAGCGGAATCATACTGCCGGAATTGGCACGCACAAACACCTGGCGCAGGTCATCGGGCGTACGGCGGAAATCCGCTTCCGACTGCAGGTTGACCTGATAGTTGCGGCCAAACAGCGTGAAATCATTCACGTAGAGGCTGCCGAAAGAGGCCTGCATGGCATCGAAGACAGAATTGATCGGGACATTCAGCGCCTTGGCCTTGTCGCGGTCGAGGTCAAGCTGGTACTGTGGCACATTCGGATCGAAGGTCGTTCTCACGCTCGTGAGTTCGGGGCGCTTGGATGCGGCCTCGACGATTTTATTTGTGGCGTCCGTGAGCTTGGCCACGTCGCTCCCTGTACGGTTCTGTACGTAAAGCTCGAAACCGCCCGTCGTACTCAATCCCTGAATGGGCGGCGGATTGAATGCCAGCACCATGGCGTCCTTGATACCCGCATTCATCCCCATGATCGGACCCGCCATATTGCGGGAATCGAGTTCCGGCGTCTTGCGCTGGCTCCAGTCCTTCAGGGTGAGGAAGGTGGTGCCGGCATTGGATTTCTGCCCACCGGAGAGGAGATCGAAGCCAGCGATGGCAAAGACGTTCTCGGCCGCAGGGTGCTTCGCCAGATTCTGCGATGACTGCTCCATGGCCGCTTTCGTTCGTGTCAACGAGGCCGCCGGCGGCAGCACGGCAACGCTGAGAAGAACACCCTGATCTTCATCAGGGACAAGCGAGCCCGGTATCTTGTAGAACATATAGGCCGTGCCGCCGATCAGGAAGGCAAACAGCGTCAAGCCGATGGCAACCCGTTTGATCAGGAAGCGAACGCCCGAGGTATAGCCTGATGCCACGCGGTCAAAAGCCCGGTTGAAGATACGGAAGGGCAGGGCCGGTTCATGATGACCCGGCTTCAGGATCAGGCCGCAGAGCGCCGGCGTCAGCGACAATGCGACAATGCCCGAGATGGTCACCGACATGGCGATGGTAACCGCGAACTGCTTGTACATGGCGCCGGCAAGCCCGCCCATGAAGGATACAGGCACAAACACCGCACACAGGACCAGCACGATGGCAACAACGGGTCCGGTCACCTCACTCATCGCTTTGATCGCCGCCTCACGCGGCGGCAGCTTTTCCGTCGACATGATACGTTCGACGTTTTCCAGCACCACAATCGCATCGTCGACCACGATACCGATCGCCAGCACGAGACCGAACAGCGTCAGCAGGTTGATGGAGAAGCCAAGCACGTACATGCCGGCAAATGTGCCGATGATCGAGATTGGAACGGCAATGACCGGAATAAGCGTGGCGCGCCAGTTCTGCAGGAAGATGAAGACCACCAGCACGACGAGGATAATCGCCTCGATGAAGGTGGTCACGACTTCATCGATCGACGCCTGGATGAATTTGGTGGTGTTGTAGGGGATCGAATAGTCCATGCCCGTGGGAAAGGCAGCTTTCAGCTCATCCATGCGGCTGCGCACGGCTTCCATCGTATTGAGCGCATTGGCGCCCGGCTGCAGATAGACCGCAATAGGGATAGCTGGCGTTCCATTCAGCTTGCTGTCCACCGCATAGCTCTGCGCTCCGAGTTCCACTCGGGCCACATCACCCAGCCGCAGGGTTGCGGCATTGGGCGACGAACGCAGGATGATGTTTTCGAACGCCTTGGCGTCGGGCAGGCGACCCATTGTTGTGGCGGAATAGGTGAAGGCATTGGACTGGGGATCGGGCTGATCACCAAATTTGCCGGCGGCGAACTGGGAATTCTGCTCGCGAATGGCCGTTGCCACATCCGTCGGGGTCAAACTATATTGTGCCAGCTTGTCGGGGCGCAGCCAGATGCGCATGGAGTAGTTGGGATTGCCGAGAACCTGCGCGTCGCCGACACCCGGAATGCGCTTCAGATCGTCGACAACGTTCAGCAGCGCGTAATTGCCGATATAGGTGCGGTCATACTGGCCGCCCTCGGAAAACATCGCGACAAGGCCGAGAATGGATGTGGAGCGCTTGGCGACGGTCACACCCTGCCGGGTCACGTCCTGTGGCAGTGTCGATGTCGCGCGCTGCACGCGATTGTTGACGTTGATCGTCGCCTGGTCAGCATTCGTCCCCAGCGCAAAGGTTACCGTCAGCTGCATCTGGCCGCTGGCCGAGTTGGTCGACTGCATGTAGAGCATGTTTTCGACGCCGTTGATCTGCTGCTCCAGCGGTGATGCCACGGTTTGGGCGATGGTTTCGGCGCTGGCGCCCGGATAATTGGCGCTGACCACCACCTGCGGCGGCGTCAATTCCGGATACTGGGCAATCGGGAGCACCCTTATCGCGACAATACCGGCGAGAACGATGATGATCGAAATGACGGCCGCAAAAACCGGCCGGTCGATGAAGAACCGGTTCATTGGGTCACCAGCGCCTGTTTCACACTGTCAGTCGCCGAAACCAGTTGTCCCGGTTTGACCTTGATGACGCCTTCCGTGACCACACGGTCGCCGGCGGCGAGGCCGGAAAGTACGATCCAGCCCTTGTTGACCTGCTGACCGAGATTGAGTGGCCGGACTTCCGCCTTGCCTTCATTGTTCACCACATAGACGAACTGGCCTTTGGGTCCCTGCATCAGGGCCGCCTCGGGAATGACGATCGTATCGTTCACCGTCACGCCCGTCACCGTCGCGCGGACGAACTGGCCGGGAAGGAGACGGCGCTCCGGATTGTCGATGATGGCACGCACTCCCAGCGTGCCCGTTTCCAGATCAAGACTGCTTGAGGTGAAATCGATGGTTCCGAGATGATTGTAAACCGTACCGTCGCCAAAGGAGAGTTTGACCGCAAGCTTGTTGGCTTCGAGCCCCTTGGCTTTGCGCTCGTCCAGCAGACGGCGGATTTCCGCCGCTTCCGTATCGGTAAAGGAGAAGTTGATATAGACCGGATCGGTCTGCGTAATCGATGTCAGCAGGCTGGAAGCCGCATCTGTTCCAATCAGGCTGCCTTCCGAAACCTGCTCGCGTGTTGTCACACCGCTGATGGGCGCAGTCACTTTCGTATATTGCAGATTGAGTTCTGCTGTCCTGACCTGCGCCTTTGCCGCGGCAACCGCTGCAGCGTTCAAATCCCGTGTCGATACCGCCGTATCGCGTGCCGCGGTGCTCTGCACTTTCTGGTCCACCAGTGTCTGCGCCCGATCCGCATCCCGTATGGACTGAGCGTACTGTGCCTGAGCCTGTTGCAGCTGGGCCTGGACGCGGGCGAGCTCCGCTTCATAAGGCGCCGGATCGATCTCAAACAGCAGATCGCCGGCTTTGACTTCCGAACCTTCGATGAAATTCCGCTTCAGGAGAATACCGCCAACACGGGCACGCACCTGCACATCACGGTAAGCCGTAATCCGCGCCGCATATTGGTACGACAGGTCCACTTCCTCCGGCTGAACGGCAACCGCTGTTACTTGTGGCGGGGGAGGGGCCTTGCCGCCTGCTTGCTGGGCATTAGCCGGCAAATTGAGTGCCAGCGTCGCGCCTGCAAGAAAAACGAGACTGAGAAAACGGGTACCGAGCAAAGTCATGGGAGGGTTCGCTTGTCCGAGGAATATCTGGGTGCATGTACAAACATACATCCGTGATTGTAAATAAACGAAAGCGTGATATTGTGTCGGAAAATCGACCGGACGCGATCACGTTTGGGTTATCGAACCAGCGGTACGAATGGCCGCCATCGGATAGCTCGCTGACGATGTCCCGGCATCCCGGAGGGATAACCCGAGCGAAGGAGGCACTATGCGCAGGACCAAAGCCGAGGCAGGAGCAACGCGGGAAGCCATTCTGGATTCCGCGGAGATTGTCTTCTTGGAACATGGTGTCAATCGGTCAACCCTGAACCAGATTGCCGAACATGCTGGCGTAACGCGCGGCGCCATCTACTTCCACTTCAAGGACAAGATCGAACTCTATCAGGAAGTTGTCGAGCGTGTGCGACTGCCACAGGACGATCTTCTTACCAAGGCAATCTATTGCGAGAACGCCAACCCTCTCGATATTGCCCTAGATGCCGCCATCTATTGTCTTGAGAACTTTGCCGGTGATCCGAGAAAACAGCGGGTTTTCACCATCATCACCCAGCGTTGTGAGTACGTCGGTGAAATGGCGCAGGTCCTGGAGCGGCTACGTGCGCTCAACGACGAGGTTCATCACATGCTGTTGCGTTTGACGACATTGGCCAGGAAGCGCGGCATGCTGTCGTCCGCCTGGCACCCGGACATTGCGGCGCGCGCCTTGCAAAGCACGATGTCCGGGCTGCTGTTCGAGTGGATGCGGCTCGAGAAGAATTTCGACCTGGTCGCCGCCGGGACAATGACGATGACCGCCATTGTCGACTCCTTCCGCAAGAAGGACATCCCTGTTGATGCACCTGTCATCAGGGTCAAGAGGCAGTTGGTGGTGTCCTGATCAGCCCATTGTCTCATGCTGCTTCCCCAGATAAATAGCCCCCAAGCCTAGTATCGGTGCCGTATACGGAGTAAACAACGGCTCCCTTCCTGCGCTGTCGGTCTGCTTGGCAATCCGTATCGCTCATCAGGGCGAACACGAGAGGATTGAACAATGGCCATCAAGTTTACCGCCAAAGACCCGGCAATTACCGAAAGCCCTGCACCAGCAAAAGTTGCCAAGCCTGAAAAGCTTGAATCGGCTGCGCCTTCTTCGGATACCGAAACCGGATCAGGCGATAGTGATCTCTTCAATGCGGCTCCCAAGACGCCGGCGCGCAAACGCAAGGGCAAATAAGGCGTATGGAGGCAGGCGAGATTTTTGATTGCCAATCCTGCGGTGCGTGTTGCTGCTACTCATCCCAGTGGCCGCGATTTTCCACGGAAGACGACGCGCAGCTTGCGCTTATTCCAGCCAAATATGTTGCCAGTGATGAAAGCGGCATGCGATGTGTCGGTGTCCGTTGCTCCGCGTTGACTGGTGAAATCGGCAAGACCACCGCTTGCGGAATTTACGACGTGCGGCCCGAAGTGTGCCGCTCCTGCATGCCGGGCGATCCGGAATGCCTTATGGCACGCAAGGCCCACAATCTCTGAGCTTGGACCTCGCAACATATGCCGCATCCAGCGCGGTGCGGAGACGTTAAAATTCACCGCATGATTTCCATCAATAAGATGTGATTCCGATGTGTCCGGATCGGTCAAAAACTTGCCCCGATTGCGGCGGTAACTCCCCCAGCCTTTCGAACTGTACTGCCTGCATCCAATTTAAACTATCCGGAGAGTCATCATGCATAGAAGCAATGTCGAGCGTGAACCGGAATATGTAAGGGAACGCACCGAAGGACCGCAAAATCTGGGACGCATTTATCTGTTGAGTCTGGCGCTGTGTGCCGCGCTGATTGCCACGACCGCCGTTGGATACGAATCCGAATGGCCAGATGTCATGACGATAACCGCTTCCACGACAAATCCAGAATTTTACCAGAGGGCAGACGGCAAGACGCCCCTGACCTTCTGCAACACTGCCGAGCATACACCAGGGGCGGATCCAAAGCCGGCATGGCGCACATTTGATATCTGATACCCGGCCATTAGGGCCGGGCAGCATTTATGCAGTCCACTGCGGGATGTCGTCGCGTTCGCCAATGAGCGCAAGCCCATGCGCGATCGAGAGCAGTTCGCCGCCTGTCTCGATCCGGTCCTGCGCGAAACGTTCGGTGAATATGCGTCGCACGGCTGGGACAAACGATGTCCCGCCCGTCAGGAACACTTTGTCAATTTCACCTGCCACCGTATTGGTCCGTTCAAGGACATCGTCAAGCGCGCCTTGGATGCGGGCGAGATCACCGGCAATCCATCCCTCGAATTGACTACGCTTGATGAGCTTGCGGCTGCCGCGACCGAGCGGTTCGAAATTGAACTCAGCCTCGTCGGCGGTCGATAGAGCCATCTTGGTGGCCGACACGGCCTGATACAGCGGATAACCTTCATCGTGGTCGACAAGATCGACGAACGTCTCAAGTTTTTCCGGCTCCAGACTGGACCGCACCAGCTTCTTCAGTTCGGCAAACTCCCGTGATGTCTTGAAGATGGACAACTGGTTCCACCGGCCGAAATTGGCATAGTAGGAGGAGGGGACTTCGAGCGTCTTGTCGAAGCTTTTGAAGAAACTTCCCTTGCCGATCTGCGGAGCGACGATGCTGTCGATCATCCGGTAGTCGAAATGATCGCCGGCAATGCCGACACCGGAATAGCCGATGGGCGTTGCGCTGAGCTTTCCGCCGTGCGTCTCGAAACGAATGAGCGAATAGTCGGTCGTACCCCCACCAAAATCTGCCACAAGAACGGTCGCATCGGCCTTGAGGTTCTGGGCAAAATAGAAAGCCGCAGCCACCGGCTCGTAGACATAGTGGATTTCAGGAAAACCGAACCGGGTGAGCGCCTGGTTGTAACGCGCCGTTGCCAGGGCGGGATCCGGATTGGCGCCGGCGAAATGCACCGGCCGGCCGGTCACGATGCGTTTGACGTCCTTGGGCCAATCGTTACCGGCATAGCTCCGCAACCGGCGCACAAAAATTTCCATCAGGTCTTCAAACGAATGGCGCTTTGCAAAGACAAGCGTGCCCTGGAAGAGGGCACTCGCGGCAAATGTCTTGATCGACTGCAGAAAGCGGCATTCGCCGGGGTTATCGATGAACTGCCGGATCGCCGCATGCCCGGCCTCAACCTTCAATGCCGCCGCACCGGCAAGAGGGTCCTTCATGAAGGATAGTGCCGTGCGCATGCTATCGGCTGTGCCGGTCGCATTGGTGAAGGATAGCGAGCGTGTCTTTGTCCCATCCGCCAATGCCAAAACCGTATTGGTTGTGCCAAAGTCGAAACCCAGCGCCTGAGCCATTGCCGCGCTCCTTTATGCCATGAATGTCAGAAATCGGGACAAAGCCCGTCGAATGGGCCCAGCGCGCCCAAATCAAGGACGCGCGTCATGACATAGCAAACGTGCAGACGCAAGGTGCGTTTTATTCGGACAGGTTATTCCACGCTATCTGCAGCGCTGAACGGCGCATTGTCCCGGCTGTGCGAGAGAATTTCCCGCTTGCCGACATGATTGGACGGTCCGACAAGCCCTTCCTTTTCCATGCGCTCCACCAACGATGCAGCTCTGTTGTAACCGATCTGCAGACGCCGCTGGATATAGGACGTGGAGCACTTCTTGTCGCGCATGACCACCTTGACCGCCTGGTCGTAGAGTTCATTGCCGTCTTCCGCCGCAACAGCTCCCTTATCGAAAACCGCTCCGCCGGTTTCCGCTTCCGGTTCTTCCTCTTCGCTCTCGTCGGCAGTCACCGTATCGAGATAATCCGGACGACCCTGCGCCTTCAGATGCGCAACCACGCGCTCGACTTCCTCGTCGGAGACAAACGGGCCATGTACGCGGGAAATCCGCCCGCCGCCCGCCATGTGCAGCATATCGCCCTGACCGAGCAACTGCTCTGCACCCTGTTCGCCCAGAATCGTGCGGCTGTCGATCTTCGAGGTCACCTGGAACGAAATACGGGTCGGGAAGTTCGCCTTGATCGTGCCGGTGATGACATCGACCGACGGACGCTGCGTGGCCATGATCAGATGGATACCCGCAGCACGGGCCATCTGGGCGAGGCGCTGAATGGCGCCTTCGATGTCCTTGCCCGCCACCATCATCAGGTCGGCCATCTCGTCGACGATAACGACGATATAGGGCATCGGCGTCAGATCCATGACTTCCTGCTCATGAATGGGCTCGCCCGTGCCCTTGTCGAAGCCGGTCTGGACGGTGCACATCACCGTCTCGCCCTTTTCCTTGGCGAGGGCAGCGCGGGCATTGAAGCCGTCGATATTGCGCACGCCCAGCTTTGACATCTTCCGGTAACGGTCTTCCATTTCGCGTACCGCCCACTTCAGTGCCATGACCGCCTTTTTCGGGTCGGTCACAACAGGGGTAAGGAGGTGCGGAATACCGTCATAGATCGACAGTTCGAGCATTTTGGGGTCAACCATGATCAGGCGGCACTCTTCCGGCGTCAGCCGGTAGAGGAGCGACAGGATCATGGTGTTGATCGCAACCGACTTGCCCGAACCCGTTGTACCGGCAACCAGCAGATGCGGCATCTTGGCGAGTTCAGCGATAACCGGCTCACCGCCAATGGTCTTGCCAAGGCAGAGCGCCAGCTTAAGCTTGGTGCTCTCGAAATCCGGCGAAGCGATCATTTCGCGGAAGTACACGGTCTCGCGCGTCGCATTCGGCAGTTCAATGCCGATGACATTGCGTCCGGGCACCACCGCCACACGGGCTGACAAGGCCGACATGGAACGGGCAATATCATCGGCAAGGCCGATAACGCGAGAGGACTTGATGCCGGGTGCCGGCTCGAATTCATACAGCGTCACCACCGGTCCGGGGCGCACATGAATGATCTCGCCACGGATACCGAAGTCCTCAAGCACGCTTTCAAGAAGTCCGGCATTCTGTTCCAGCGCTTCCTGCGTAATGATCACTTCCGCGCGTTCCGCCGGTTCCTGCAGCAACGACAGCGGCGGGCGCTCATACATCTCGCCATAGGACTGTACGGCAAGCGGTGTAAGGCGGGTCGGCACGATAGCGGGCTTCTCCTGGCGCACCGTTACCTGTAGCCGTGACGGCTTTTCTTCAACGGCCACTTCTTCCGGCGGCAATGGTGCCGCCGCAGCGCGAGCAAAAGTCACTTCCTCTTGCACATCAGTCGCCGGATTCATAACGGCAGCGCTTTCCACGACCGGATCGGCCTGGCGCTGGCGCGTGGCAGCTGCAACGGCCGCCGGTGCAACCGGAACAATCGGTGCGGCAGGCAAGGGAGCCGGACCTGCGGGCACTGTGGTCACAGGAGCGGTGGTGGCATGCGGCTGCCGGAGTTCGACAACACGGAACAACGCGGTAATGGCATCGGGTGCGATCTTGCGTACAGCCTTCGACGCAGAGGCTGCGGGGGTAGCAACAAAGCTGCCCGAGAACTCCATCGATTCCCAGAATGCATAATCCGAGAGATAATCCAGCGTTCCGGATTTTTGTGGAATTGGCTGCGCGCCGCTTGTTTGCAGGCTTGGCCGGGCCTCACGCGCAACGGGAGCGGCTGGTGCGTGCGTGACGACCGCCGGTGCATAGTTTGTGACGAATGCCGGGGCCCGCGGCAAACCGGACTGCGCCGGGGCAGGGGCCTTGCGAAGAGCAGTCTCGCCAGCAACCGGCTTGGGAGCCGCCGGAGCGACAGCAGGAATCTTCGGGGTTGGCGCCGGGATGGCCGCCTTTGGCGCGGCAATCGACCTTTCCACTTTGGGAGCAGGTGCCGGCGTTGCGCTTTCGGCCCCGTCGCGGTGCTTTTGCAGAACGGTATCGGGGGTGCGGGTGAAACGCACATTGGCCGACAGGGAGAACATCCGCTTTGAAATGGGAGCCGTGGGATCCGTATCCGGCTCAAGTGTGATCGGCGCACGTGTGATCGGCGCACGTGCAGGCGCGCGCATCCCGCCGCTTGGCGTGGTTGACGCAGGGGCCTCGATGGAACGTCGGGTGGAGACCGGCTCATAGGGCGAAGCAGCAGGAGTGCGCATGTTTCCCGAACCGTTTGGCACACTATTTCGAGCCGCCTGGGTCGGAGCTGGCGGTTGCACCGCCTCCGGCACGGTCGGCTTTTGAGCCACAGGCGGCTGTGCAGACGCTGGCGATTCGTGCGCATCGCCATATTCGTCTACGTAATCGTCTGACTTCATTGAGAAATTTGTTCTTGGAATACGCATGATACCTGCAAGCGAAGCGATTGGATGTTGCTCGTAAACTTGCCTAATCGAATAGAAAATGAAGGTTAATAAGTTGCTACTGATGGCTGCAAACGCTATCCCTGTTGCCGCCTCCTGACAGGGGCAGCGACGGCCCGGATCGATGCAGGGCACGTGCGCAGGTACGCCCCGGATACCAAAAAGCAGCCTGTTTAAAATCAGGCTGCTTTCTTTGTCACGGAACAGTGCGAGCCGTCAGGCGGCTTCTTCGGCAATCAGCTTGCCGAGACGGGAAATCCCGATTTCGATTGCTTCCTTGTTGGGCAAGGAGAAGTTGAGCCGGATGGTATTCTTGCCGGTCCCGTCCGCATGGAATGCAAAGCCGGGAACGAACGCCACGCGCACCTTTTGCAGCGCTTGTGCGAGGAGGGCTGCGCCGTCCATGCCTTCCGGCAAGGTGACCCAGACAAACATGCCGCCCTCCGGTTTTGTCCACGTCACGCCTGGCGGCATGAAACGGGCAAGGGCATCGAGCATATAGTCGCGGCGCTGGCGGTAGCTGTTGCGCACTTTCTCGACCTGTTTGTCGAAATCCCGGGACGCCACGTGATGGATTGTCATCTGATTGATGGTCGGGCTGTGCAGATCGGCAGCCTGTTTAATCAGGACCAGCTTGGCAATCACAGGCTGTGCAGCGCAAATCCAGCCGACACGCAAGCCGGGTGTAAGGGTCTTGGAGAAACTGCCGGAGTAGACGACACGCGTGCGGTCGATATGTCCTTCACGTTCGCAATCGAGGGCAAGCATCGACGGCACGGGCTCTCCATCGAACCGCAAGGCCTGATAGGCCGCATCTTCGATCAGCGGTATGTCGAGTTCGTGCGCCAGCTCAATCAGGCGGATGCGGCCATCCTGGCTGACCGTTTCGCCCGTCGGGTTGCAGAAATCCGCCGTCAGATAGGCAAGCTTTACATCACCGCCTGCAGCCTTTGCACCGTCGCGATAGGCGACCGGCGTCATGTTTCCCTGTTCGGGGTTGAGGCGGTCATAGCGCGGCTCATAGGCGTTGAAGGCCTGGAGGGCCCCAAGATAGGTGGGCCAGGTCGTGAGCACCGTATCGCCGGGTGATATGAACAGCTTGCCGAGGTAGTCCAGTGCCTGTTGCGAGCCCGTGGTGATGATGATGTTGTCGATCGTGCAGGGCACGCCGAGCGACGCCATGTGCTGCACCAGCCATTCGCGCAGCGGGCGATATCCCTCGCTCACCGAATATTGCAGCGCGACGTCAGCATTCTGGCTGAGAACAGCCTCATAGGCTTCCCGTATCGCTTCCTTGGGAAAGAGGGCGGGGTCCGGAATACCGCCGGCAAAGGAAATGATGTCTGGCTGATCAAGCAGTTTCAGCAGTTCGCGTATTTCGGATGCACGCATGTTTTTCGTGCGTGTTGCGTACAGAGCATCCCACTCGCCCATTGTTTCCTCCCGTTTGTTTGCAGATGCATAGCACCGTAAAACAGCAGATATGTCAACAATACTGACATATCTGCTGTTGTTATTTTGCAAGGCTTGTTGGCCGCACAATCAAGATGCGGTGAGGGCGGGTAAAGCCAGCCGCTGCGCAATCCTATTCGCCGGGAGCCTTGACCATTTTCGTGTGACCGCTGATGTCGGCCCCTGCCGATTGTGAAAAGCGGAGGTTCCAGATCGTCGCGGTGAGGGAGATTGCCGTTACAACAAGAAACGCCGCCGAGAAGTCGCCAAGTTCCGGTGTCGCATGGCTTCGAACCAGCATTGAACCCGAAAGGGCCAATGCGCCGACACAGATACCGAGCGACAACATGAGCTGCTGGAATGTCGTATAGAAACTGGTCGCAGAACTCATGCGTTCCCGTCCGATCTCGTCATAGGCCACCGTGTTGTAGGCCGTGAACTGGAACGACATGAAGAACCCGCAGCAAAGCAGAACAGCGAAGATGAGGGGCAGGGGCCAGTCCGGCCGGAAGGCTGCACAAAGGGCGTAACCAAACGTCGCAATGAGGCCATTGACGATAAGGCTTGCGCGGAAACCGAAGCGCCGCAGGATTTTCGGTGCAACGGCCTTCATCATCATGGAGCCCAGTGCCGTGGCGACAACGATGCCGCCCGCGCGCGCCGCAGAAAATCCAAAGCCGAGCTGCAGCATCAGGGGCAGCAGGAACGGCTGTGCCCCCTGGGTGATGCGGGTCAGCGACCCGGCGATGACAGACGTGCTGAAGCTGCTGACGCGCATGAGCGAGAAATCGAGAATGGGGGAGGGATGCCGCTTGGCATGTGCGAGATAACCCGCACCGAAAACCATCCCCACAGCAACAAGAACGGCTGCCAGTTCCCCTTCACCCGGGCGGCTTGCCATTTCGAAACCGAAGAGGAGAGAACCGAGTGAAATGCCGGAAAGGAAAAGACCGAGAAAATCGAAGGGACCGTCGGACACCCCCTTCACCTCCTCGATGAAGCGCCTGACAAGAATGAAACCAATGCAGCCGATCGGCACATTGATGTAGAAAATCCAGCGCCAGTCGAAATAGGTGACAATCAGCCCGCCCACGGGCGGCCCGAGAATGGGGCCGACAAGCGCGGGAACCAGCAGCCAGGACATCGCTGAAACAAGATCCTTGCGCGCGACGCTGCGCATCAGCACGAGCCGGCCAACCGGCATCATCATCGCACCGCCAAGGCCCTGAATGATGCGCGCGAGAACGAGAAAGCGCAGATCCGGGGCCTGCGCACAAAGGATCGAACCAAAGACGAAAACCGCGATTGCCGCGCTGAAAACGGTGCGGGATCCGAACCGGTCGGCAATCTTGCCGCTCGCCGGGATGAAGATGGCGAGACTGAGGAGATAGGAGGTGAGCGCCAGGCTCATGGCAGGTGGCTGAACGCCAAAATCGCGTGCCATGGTCGGCAACGCCGTTGCCAGCACCGTCGCGTCGAGCTGTTCCATGAACATGGCACTGGCAATGATAAGCGCTATGGTGCGGAAGTTCGGACCTGTTGTTTTGTTGTCAGGCGTTTGGATCGTTCGTGGCCGGGCCTGGGAGGCCTGACTGATTTGGTCCGACATGGTCGGGTTCGCTCTCGGTAGCGCGTACACATCGGAAAGAAAATGTCGCGGATTTGCAAACGGCGGCTAGCCGTGGGGAAACGACCACCGATATAAACCCGCGATTATGCGATATCCATATACAATCTCGTGATTCATTGTACCTGGTACAAAATAATCGCCCCGAAACAGTGCGCGTATCTTGGAAGCAAGCCTGAACGGACGTTGCACTTCGAAATGGAATGTACCCGGCTACAACATCATGTGGCAGCAAGGTTGAAATGTCGCTTGTTGTGCAAAGTTAAAATGTCATCCTGACAGATGCCGAGGCTCATCGACGGGCAGGGCGGAGACCTCGATATCGCAGCTCTGCCCGGCGACAGTG
>NZ_JAGENB010000018.1 GCF_019991125.1 Phyllobacterium calauticae
AGAATTTCCGTGTGGTCATCGGATCCCTGAACGTAGAGCGCACTCTGATATGTCGGCTTTCCCTTCCTGATCGTGTCGCAGACGTTCATCGCAGCGAAATAGGAAGACAGGTCGAGCTGACCCATCGTCTTGCCTTCGCCGATCAGAGTTCGCCCTGAAATCACTCCGCGCAGGCCAAGCTGATAGTTGAGGCGCTGCACAGCCGTGTTTTTGGAGAATTCCCAAGTTGCCGGGTTGTCGAGCCGATGAGGACCTGATCCACCGGCGACAGTGCTATCCTTGCGCGGATCGTAGAGACGAAGGCCACGGAGAATGAAACTGAACTCAGGCGCGCCCTTCTCGAACTTGTCCGCATTGTATTCCCTGTCGACGACGACGTAGCAGAGGCCGGCGCAGACACTCGACGCCTTCCAATTGCGACCAAGCGCATTCGTTACGCTGACAAGCTTGGTATCAACACCCTGCCCTGGTCGCCCGTCGTAAAAGCGGATCGTAATCTTGTCGTCGAAGCCGTCGACACCGAAGCAAGCCGCCTCGTTGCCGGTGATCGGCTTCGGCACGAGCGTCTTCTTCTCACCGTAGAAATAGATGCCTTCCAGCCCATCGCACCAACCATTCGACAGCACATAGATGTCACTGTTGAACTTGTTGCCCTTGCCGTACTTTGCATAGAAAATCCGGTGTCCCTTGGTCATACCGGTGCCAAACATGGCTCCAACAGGCACATCGGCGCCGTACTGGATTTCTCCTTGGACAGCCGAGTATTTCCGCTCTTTAGGACGGTTCAGATAACTGAACGCCAACTTCGCACCAAATGCCAGAGCTCCAGCAATGAGCGTCGTCGCCAGAGCAGAGCCAGCAAAAAGCGCAGCGCTGATTGCACCGGCAATGGCAGTAAAAATTGGCATGAATGCTTATCCTGCGCGAAACGCCGCGATGCAGTCGCTGAGGCTATGGAAGGACTGGCCCTGATCGGTCTTGGTAACGAAGCGCGAGCCGAGGCAAATGCCGACATGCTCATGTGAGCCAAGCTGAAGGATAACGATGTCGCCTAGACGGGCAGCGGCGGGCGCACACGGCTGAGCAATCGTTTCAAAGAACGTAACGAGTGATTTATGCCCGCGCTTGCGCAGTGCCTTCTGTGCGCCAAGGATTGTACGGTAATCCTTAGAATAGGTTTTGCGGTGTTCTGACCCGGCAAGAGCATCGATCATGGCAATACCAAGGAAGAAGCAATCGGCAATGCCATACTCATATGGTTTTGCCATCTCCGCACTCAGCGTAGCCGCAACAATCTCAAATCTGGTCATGGGTTCTTACCTTTGGCCCCATTCAACGGGCTGGCTGCCGGTCACGGACGCGTATTCAAGACAGGTATCGGTGAGCGCATTGTCGAACTGCTGCTCTTCCTGCGACCGCTTGACCTGAGTGGATCCACGCGCCGAACGCCCGGGCGGCTGCAGATCGATTGACAACGTCAAGTTGCGCTCACCGCCTTGGGCGATCGCGCTCTTGTTGAACTTCACCTTGTCGATTTCGTAGATGCTCGACGCAAGCACACCCAAGACTTGATCCGTTGCCGGATCACCGCAGATATGAGCGATGATCACTGGAGCATTGAGGTAGTTGAACTCTTCGATCTTCGCGATGGCGTCATTCACGTCGGCCGTCGGGATATTCGAAAATGTGATTGTCCGCGTCGTCACAGCCACGCCGAGAGCGCTATTCATGGAACCCGCCGACAAATACCGGTTCGGTAGGTATGTGAGACCGTTATAGGTGAATGGACGCCCTCCCCGGTGATATCCGACCGTCCGCCCGGGCAGATCGAAACGGATCAAATCGAGGCGGCGGATCTGGCCGGCGTCGACGGCGGCCTGAACTGCAGGATCAAGGACTGTGCTCATGAGAAGAACACCTCAGTTGCCGAAAAGCTTGGTTCCCTGCTCGCCCATGACTTCGGCCCCTGCCAACTGCCGGGGTCAATCTGCATCGTGCAGGACGGCTTCTCGAAATGAACCGTGCAAGGCAACGTGAACGTCTGAAGGTCGAGCGCGTATTTGATCGGGAATGTGCAATTGCCAGACGGATTGGCCGTTGCGGCCGCCGTGATCAAATGCAGTGACCGTACTGTTGGTGACTTGCGGATCTCCACATAGTCACCGGGCGAGAGCTGAAAGCCGGCAGGCAGGCCGCTTACCGTTATCAGAAGCGCGTTGATTATCGTCTGAAGGACCGCATCACCGTTGAATGCGCCGCCACCGGCCTTCGTGCCAGAAAGCGGCTTGCCCGTATCCATCAGGACGGGGCGAGGACGCATTGCATCATAGGCGGCAAAGACTTCGCCGTCGTCGCCCGCTTGCATCATGAAGGCACGCAGCAAGCCTTGCTCAACATTTGAAAGCGCGCCAAGCCGGTAACTCGCCGTCCAGTATGGTGTACCGAACGTCTGGGATTCTGTCTTTCGCCCCTCCATACGATTGGTATCGCGCGGCCGGACAACCCTGAAATCGCATTCAACGTTCTTGGTGGTCGGGAAGGAAATCAACGTCACCATCAATAACTCTCCCCGCCGTTCGCATAGCGGTTTTGCTTGGCTTGATCGTATTCGGAGATGCCCCGATTTACCGCCTCGTCGGCGGCGTTCCGCACAAGCGCTTCAATTTCTCGATCACCCTTGGCACCGGTGAGATCAACCTTCATGTTGACCTCGACTTTCCCAGGCTGATTGCTGTTGGCAGCGCCGCCGCCGGCCGAGACGCCAAGTCGGCCAGAACTATCCCTTTTCAGTGGCATGATTGCCTCGTCACCGGCTTCGCCGAGAACTCCAGTGCGGCCGCCCGACATTGGAAAGAGAGTTGGATTGCCATAGATGCCACCCTTTGCGAAGGGGATGACGTTGCCACCTGAAAACGCGCCACCGTTGGCAAACAGTCCACCACCGCCCATGGATGGAGCCGGCGGAAAATAGTTCGATCCCATTCCAGAACCGCCACCGATACCAAACAAGGAACCAAGCAGACTGCCTCCTCCAGATGACCCACCAAACGCGTTCTGGAAAAGCTGATTGAGCGCCATATCAATCAATTTCTGTGAAATCTTGTCGAGCACGCTGATCGCTGCATCACCAAGTGCTTCAAAGAAGCTCTTCCCGCTCTCCAGACCTTGCGTGAAGGTGCTAACGAAATCGCCTGCGAGCGATCTCGCTTCTTTCACCTGCTCATTGAACCTTATTGCCGCCGCAGCTTCCGAATTAAAATCGATAGGGAGGCCTGCTCCCTTGAGCGTCGACGCAATTGTCTGGTCGATAGGAGACCGGAACATCTGTTGGCGCTCAAACATGAGTTCAGCCATCAGGGTCGCCTTGGCGGCCGCTGTAGCGTTCTTTTCGTAAGCGGCCACCTGTTCGAGTAGCGTATTTGTCTGATCTTCGGTGATTGTCCGGCCCTTGGCTTGGCTCTTCTGAAGTAATTCAAGGCGGAACCTGAGTGTGTCTTGGGCGATGCCGGTGAGACCAGCTGTGTCCGCTTCAAGTTTACTCTGCTCCACTCGATCTTTTGCCGACTTGAGCAATCGGTCGTAGGCCTGCTTGGCGGACTCTATTTCCCGAGCGGCCTTTGCGGCGCCAGTATCCTTCGGCAGTTCGAACGATTCCAAGTTTGGTTTGTCGCCTGGGATAGGCGTGTTCGCCATTTTTTCGTTCTGCTCAATTCGCGCGATAGCGGCACGGTACCGGTCATCCAACAGCGTAACCGCTGCCTCTGTGTTCGCGCCTTTGCCGGACAGGCCGTCATTGTATTCCTTCAACGCTTTCGCACGTTCATCGAGCGAAGCTATGCCAATGCTGTCTAGCCCGCGAAGAGCTTTAGTCAGAGCATCTACTTGTGCGATTTGAGCCTGAGCAATGCCGCCGATTGCACCTATCGCCAGATTGGCGGCCCGAGCATTACCGTCTGCTGTTTCGTATGCTCCGCCCAGTCGAATTAACTTGTCGCCCAACTTCAAAAGTCCGGATGGGTCCGTAGATACAGTTTGGAGGATACTCCGATTGAATGCTGCGAAATCCGGCTGTCCATCGGCCGCCTCTTTGCGCAAGCGCTTAATAGCATCTTCAAACGGTTTGAACTTTGTCGCTACGCCATCATATGACGCGCCCCCTGTAACGAACCCACTGAGAAGCACCTCATTAGAAAATGCTTTCGAGGCATTTTGTGCGGCCTTCTGCAATGCCACCGCTGTTTGTCTTGCATTTGCAGTGAGAACAGCCTCAGATTCCAATGCGTAGCGCTTCATTGCATCGGTAGCTCCGGGCCACCGATCTTCGATAGTTTTAATCAAGTCAGCGTGGTCTTTGAGCGCCTGTTCGGTGGTTGTGATCTTCTCTTTCAGAGTTGAAAAGTATGCGATCGCACCAGTGGTCAGCGTTGCAATAGCAGCAGAAGCCAGATTGGCTGGATTGATGATACTGACAAGCCCACCGATCAGATCACGCCCGATGCTCGACCCGATACCATTAAACCCGCCTTGAATGTTCATCGCTTTTTGGACGCGCCCAGATACGCTTTCTGTGTCTTCGGCGGCCCGACGAAGCTTTTGAGAAATAGCACCCGCGCCCTGGCCAATCTTGTCAAAGGCCTTGTCGGTCGCCGCTCCCATCTTCTGCGCGGACTTTTCGGCTGTCTCTGCAGATTTGGAAAGTTTGTCCAAATCAACGGCGGCGCGCACCACAGGGTTGCTATCAACAGCCAAACCTAATTGGGCAACAGTCATCGGAGTTGATCCTTTCGATTCAGCGATATATCGTCCCGATCCAATATTGGTCGGGGGAAACATGGATAAATTTTTGAAATTGCTCGTTATTGCAGCTTCCACCGCAGCAATTGCGGCAGGCGCTTACCGACTACTTATTGAGATGGGAATTGCCGGGTCTGACACTTCTGCCGTGACTGAAGCACAATGTGCCGAACATGACGGCTATAGGAACCAGCGGGACAATGGGGGCAACACAACCAAACTGCCGAACCAAATTCTAACGGACGCTATACTTCGAACCTGTGAGCGCCAGGGCATCAAGCTCTCAAAGCCTGCGCCCCAAGCATTGGCTAAATGAAAGTAAGGCGTTGGTTCTAGAACAGCGCATCGAAGAGTTCCACTGGCATTGGTCTCGTTGATAAGACGCACTATCCTGCCTGAGCGAGGGAAATCAAAATGAAGCGTTTGCCATGTGCCACCTTAGCATTAATTGCTTTGGCGGGCTGCACAACTGGCCAAAGCCAACCAGCCAAACTTTCTATGGCTGAGCTTGATGGTGTAAGATCAGTTGTGAATAGTCATGCAGGGCGTTCGCTCGAGAGACTTAAGTCTGACCAAACGCTGAGAACACCCAATTCGAAACGGCCAAATACCACCGATGAATTGGTGGTTATCGTGAAGTTCCGATTGAGCCGGGGCGGTTACGTGGAGGGTACGCCAACGGTAATAGCTCGGGGAGGCACTCAAGAATCGCGAGAGCGAGGGAAGAGGTCGGCGCTCAATGCAGTATTCCGCTCTCAGCCATTTAGCCTGCCACCCCAAAAGTATAGTGGTGGTTGGGACAACGTAGAGTTGACGTTCCACCCCGAAGGTCGTTGATTGCCCTTATTCAAAACAACGCGTCGAACAGCTCCACGGACATTGGCCTTGACGAAACCACGTCCTTGCTCTCGTCATCAGATGCGTTGAGCAGGATCATCTTCTCTACGTCCATCGCGCTCAACGCACGCAATTCCCATGTTGCCGGTGTTTCGCCGTGCAGCCGTGCCCAGGCGTCAATCTCAAGATGACTGATCGGCATATAGGCATAGCCGTTATGGAAGCGCTTGCGGTCGATATAGGCGAACCAATCCCAAACGTGCTGACCGGCGGCAGGAACGCGTGGCCGCCGATCAGCGTGGTTGTCACGAATGGCTTTTCGGAGCGCTCTTACGAGCGCTTCATAAAACCCGTGCGCTTGCCAGCCTTCCGCTCGATTTGTTCGCGGATGAACGGAAAACGGGTGAAGAGACGAATGGCATTCTCTTCCGAGTAAGGGAGATCGGAACCATCGAGGACAATTGGCGACCAGGAGATGACGCTTGCCGCAAGGATTTTGAGGGTGTTGACCTCAATGTCTTCAGCGGTCGCCGTAGAAAGGTCTTCATTGTTGATGCGTTCGTTGGTGAGCGCCTTCATCACTTTGCGCTGGCGCTCGCTATCGGGCCCGGCAACCCGGATCGAAACCCCGATGGGCTGGCCGGACGGATCCTTGATCTCAATATCGATTCCGGCTTCCTGCGCTTCCTTGAGGCCGTCGAATGCGGAGAGATCATTGATCTTCTGTGTCTTGGTAGTCATGTACGCTCTCCTTACGTGGCCGAGGCCGCGACTTTCACGATGTTGGTGTTGATTTCGACCGTGGAATTGAGGCTCTGCACGGTATTTGCTGCGCCGCCTGCTTCCTGAGCGGAGGTGACAAGGCCCATGAAATACCGCAGCGAGTTCTTTGGTGCGGCGCCGACGGCCGGCTTGTCATTGAGCTCGATCTTGAACGGATAGTTCTGGTCCGTCTTTTCAGCAGCGATAAGTGCGATCTGACCGGGATCACTGGCCAATACTGCAAAGACGTTCTGCATCTGGCCAGCGTTGCGCGTGCCTTTCTGTTTCACGTCCCGCTTGCGGTCGATAAGCTGGGTGGTGATGAGCGCGGCCGCATCGCCGAATGCACCCATCTGGGTCCAGTCTTTGATTTCAACCCATGTGGTTGCAGTGAAGTCGGCAGCGACAACGTCGACATCGGGAAGGTCCACCGCGGCACCGATATAGATTCGGCATCCGGCGACCGGGTACAGATTGGCCATGGTGGCCTCCTTTGCTTTGAATATCCTTGCCGAAGGGATGGGAACGGCTTTGCCTCAGAGGTAGGCAACCCAGTCGATTGAAACTGGTATCTGAATGCGATCGGTGTCCTGCATTGGACGTTCAATGCTTGGCCGCTTGTCGATGCGAACGAGACCGGCAGCGGTTTGCAGTTGCGTGTCCTCCGCGAAGTGACTGGCGATCTGGCCCGCTACATCATTTGGCTTTACGGTTCCCTGCCCGGCCGGGAACACGACCGTCACCTGCAGGATGCCTTGGTATCGGTTTGGCGAACCTGGGGTGATGCAAATACGCTGGGTGCCGTTGGGTATGTAGTAGACCTTGAGATAAGCCGTTGCGGGAGGATTGAACTGGATATCCGGGTAGGCAATCGGCAGCGCTGGCGACAGCGCCAGCAATGACAAGTGAGCAAGCAGGGCCTCGGGGATCATTCCCTCAATCGTTGTAGCGGCCATCATGAATTCCTTGCTGCAACGCGTGCTTTGGCCAGTTCTTCGGCCTGCTGGACGATCTGAGGCCAGCGCTGCGCCGCCGTGCGCACGAACGCATAAGCGGGTTGGCTGTATGTGCGGCCGAGGCTGTCTGTGCCCTCAAATCCGTATTCAAGGCGGAGCGAGTAGGCCATTCCATAGGAGGCCATGATCGTGTCGCCGAGTTCGGCCCCGGCGATTGATGCGTCAACCACGCCCATTGCGAATGGTCTGGCTGGTGTGGTTGGAGCCTTGCGGATCGCGTCCTGGGGCGGCGTGTTGATACCAACCTGTAACGAGGCAATATGATGCCCCAAATCGATGCGGTTCAGGCCGCCTTGATTGGTTGTCTTCTGCATTTCTTCAATGACCATACTCGCCGAAGTGCGGAACACAGCGATGAGACGATTGTTCGTCTCTTGCACCCATTCGGACACCTGAGACGCAAAGGAAACGTTTGAGACGGCCATCAATCCAAGTCCGCAAGGAAGTCGATCTTGATGCTCATACGGCACCGGCAGTTGACGATTTCAGAGGCTGGCGCGCTCGGATCACCGGGGAACTGAAGCAAGGGACCGTTCGGGGATTGGAACGGTGTTCTGAAACCAACAGTCTGTCCATCCATGCCCTGGTGCGTGTCACGGACCCGGCTGTCACCGGCAGTGTGCCAGACACGCTGCACGACGCTTTCGGCGACCGCGCCAGTGTCGATCAATTGGCGATAGGCTTCCATCTGGCTTTCGTTGAATGCGCCCATAGTCTCGGTACGGGCAATCGTTTCGCCGCGGAGGAGCAAAAGCCGGTTCGCATATTGTTGGGTTGTCATGCGGTCAACGGTTTCGACTGGAATCGCCTTGCCAGTCGAGATCGCCTTGCGCACCGTTGCATCAAAGCGTTTGTCGCGACGATTGCGCGTCAGATAGTGCTTCAACAGATCCGGATCGTTCGAAAGAAGCTCGCCGCGTGCCGTTGCAACATATTTCGCCTGTGTGGATGTCAGGCCGATGATGCCGCCCTCACGGACGCCTGTCGCCCGGTTGAGGCGGCCAGCAATATCGAGCGCTATGGCCCGCGGTCCACGCCCGGCTTCCAGCCCTTCGGTCAAGTAGGCACGAATACCTACTCGCTGATCGGCGATGATGTCGTTGATCAGACCAGTGCTATGATCGCGAAGCCAAGCCTCGGCGCGATAGTTGCGGGTGTCGAAACGAACAACCAGTTTCGCGCCGTCGGGCTCTTTGATCATGGGCATCGAAGAAACGGCCGATACGCCCCCACCCTCATATGCCTGGGCAATAGCTTTATCCAATGGCCGGAATGCTGTCGGCTCCATGTGTAGCATGTCGAAGGCGCCGGCGATGTCGTTTCGCTCCAGGCGCTCGACGATCCGTCTGATCTGGATGTTCGACTTGATGTCGGCAATGCTCTCCATGAAGGCATTTCGGAGCAGCGGTTCGAAGTCGGCGATCAATTGCTCGAACTTCTCGCGGGCTGAAAGGCGCTTGAGCATGTGCGCTCCTAGATCAAATGGATTAATCGACTTGCTTCATGGCCCATGATCTTATCTCGCCATTTGGGGGACTTATCATGAAGAAGAACTTGGCTTGGCCTTCATTGACAATATGCGCAATTGTTTCGGGGTGCTCCACACCGCAGCAAGTAGCAAGGCCGAGCGATATCACGCTCGACAATGCGATTACTCAAGTTGCCGACAGCCTCAACAAAATTCAGATCAGGACAGCGAATCGACAAAAAATCGGGCTGATAGTCGATGAAGCCACGGTCACGTTCAATATTGCCGCATCTTCGACAAATAAATCTACGGTGAGCGCTGATTTGAGTGCAGCCCCCCTCGTTGGAGGCAAGGCGGGTCTCTCAATTTCCAATGAACTAACCAATCAAGGAAATCGAGGAAACACCATCACGGTAGTATTCAAAAACATGGGCACTGCTGATTACACCAAGGGTGGACCGGGAATGATTGAGTACTGTCGACATCATCCCCAAATTGCCGAGTGCATAAAGATTATGAGCCGCCCAAATCTTCCCACTGGCTAAAGGTCAGCTGAGCATGAATTACGCCCGCACCTGAACTTCAAAATACACATTAACACCCGCAGGATTAAGCGGCACGACGCGAATGATGGTATGGGAAGCTCCCCCGATCATCAGCTTGTCTGTGGTCGTAGGAACGATGGATAAACCCTTGGCAGCAATGTAGACTTTTTTGTCCGTCGCCTTGATCAGAGTGCCGTCGATATCCTTGTTGTCGAACTTTAGAACGGCCATGGTGCATGCATACGGCGTCGGCGTCGGCTCGCCAGGATCCCAGATGGGGCCAGATCCGGGAACGTCACGAATGATCGAGCCATGCTGACCGAACTTTTCGAGAAGTCGCAACGCGGTGTTCCGAGCGCGAGCATAGTTGAATGTGTTCATGCCACTATCCTTGGATCGGGATCATTCCAGACATTCGCGCGTTGAATGCGTAGGGAACATTCAAATCAAAGGAGAAGCGCTATGCATGCAGCAAATCTGCAAATTGAAGGGCTCTGTTTGGCTATCGCGTAAATCAACCGCCTGCTGGTTTCGAAGGGTATCGTCTCCCAAGAAGAATTAGACGTTGCGTTCGACAAGGCAGAAGCGACTGCGCGGAGCGACAACAGATTCACCGAAAACATGTCTCCATCCAACCGGGATGCAGTGTGTTTTCCCATCAGAGTCTTGCAAATCGCCAACGACACAGGCGCCGAGACGCCGTGGTCTTTCTCCGAACTTGCAAAACTGGTCGGGGAATCGAAAGAACCTTATAACGACCAGCGTTAGGCTCGGTACGCCTGCCCTACCAGGGCATTTCCGGCACCCGTGCGCAGTAGATTGCCGATCAGATCACGCACGATCAGAAGAACAGGCCGCGCACCGTCGGCCGATGTGTTTGCATTGAGGTATTCCGTTTCGAGATCACCAACCTTCTCGCGCTTGACCTGCTCGGAAGCGACGAAATCCGGCGACATCGAGCCGGGAGCGATCATCTCGCGAAGCGCAACCTCTGCCGTCGCGTATTTGATCTCGATGGGAATTTCGTTCGGACCAATCGCCCAATTCTCGCGATCAACGGCGCCGTAGCGCGGCCAAGCGAGCGCTTGCGGGCGGCCTTTGAGCTTGTATCCCTGCCATTGGTAGGAAACGGACAGAAACGCAGTGGCGCGGACAATGGCCGCTTCCTTCAGCGCATTGTCCCCTACCCACGCTGCATTACCCAGTGTGGAGTGATAAGCGTCGACGCTGGCGACATCCCAGAAGGCATTCGCATCGGTTGCACCGGTGCCGGTTTCAACAATGAACATGGATCACCTCTGGGAAGTCGCGAGCGGCAATGTATGGATTATGGATTGGTTGCGAGCTCTTCGAGCGCAGCGACAATCTCATCCTTCTTGGATGGCGTCTTGTCGCCGAGAAGTTTGGCGGCAGCAGACTTGAACGACAAGAACTGAACAGATGGATCAGTCGCCATTGCGAGCACTTCAAGCGCCGCCTTGTCGACGGTATCGTTCGATGCAGCAGGCTTCTTAGCTTTGCCGTCGAGCAGTTCATGAAAATCGGGATCGAAATCCACTTCGTTGATGATGACGTATTCACCCTGATCGTGTGACCATGGCTTTACCTGAATGGTTGCGTTCGACATTGCGAACTCCAGTGTTGTGAGAAGTGGAACCGGGGCCGAAGCCCCGGCGATTGATCAGGATCAGCCGAGCAGAGCAGTCATGTGTTCCGGCTTGACGGCCTTGACACCCCAGGCAAGGGACACTTCGTACTGCATCTGGCGGTACTGCGGGTACATCGCCACTTCGAAGGTCAGGCCGGATTCGGGATCGGTGACCAGAGTACGGTCACGAGCCAGATCGCCCTGATCTGGAAGTGCCGGCGCGCGCGTTGCCAACGCGATTGCCGAACGGGCAAAGGCGAGACTCCGGGCCGACGCGGCAGCGATGGTAATGGCCGCTGCAGCGGACGGGAGAGATTTGCGAAGACCTGGAGCAACAAGGGTGATCGTGCCGCCGTTGGAAACATCGGTGTCACCCGATGCGACGAGGTACTTGTTCGGATCACCGGCGAAGGTAATCACATCACCCTGAATAACCGCACCGGTACCGGCAGAAGCAAGCGTGATGACAGTTGCGCCGACGGCATAGCCGGTGGCGTTTGTGGTTGCAGCGGCACCCGTTCCAGCAGTGGCCGTCTTCACCTGACCGGATTCACGGATTGCGAACCCATGAACGTCGAGCAGCACACCGCGGCGCAGAAGCGAGGTATCAGCCGCTTCGTTCGCCTTGGATAGCTGCGTCAGTGTCCGCATGTTCGCGCCGGCAGAGGTGTCGATAACCATCTGCAGGTCACTGAGAGGAGCGCCGTTGTCCGACAGGATCTTGCGGCTCTGTGCGGTGTCGGCAAGGTTCGTCGCAAACGGCGTTGTGCCGGGAGTGCCGTATGCTCGAGAAGCATTGACATGAAGCGCGGCAAGGTCGCCTTCCACTTCATTGACGAGCGTGCGCATTGCCTGGGCGAACTGGTCACGCAGGATCACGTTGTAGCTGGCGCCGTTGTTGTCGAGTGCAAGCTTCTGCTCGCCATTCCAGCGAACCGGAACACGGCGGGCCTTGGTGATCGTCATCGACACATTGCCGATGGTCTGATCGCCGTCATCGGGTGGGATAACGCCGGGAACAACGTCGGTGGCAACAGCGGCCGGCGCGACGGGAGACATGACAGTCTGGCCGACAGCGGCGCGTTCGAACGTCATATCCGAAGAGACTGCCGGAATGAAGCCGACGAGTTCGCGGGAAACGACATCAAGTGCGTTGTAGAGGGTCGGGAAAAGACCCGTAATAGTGTTTGCCATGGTGATAGCCCTTTCGTGGCGTGGATTGGCGATGTTTTGGGGTTGGTTGGGCTATCCAGCCCGGAACACCGCCACCTATCCGGGTCGCGGCAGATTGGTCAGGCTCACTCGGTAACGGTGAAGCCCTCTTTCATTTTGGAAGCGCGGCCCGAAGGATCGAGCGCTGTTGATTTGCATTGAGAGCTGACCCGGGATTGCGGGAAAATATCACTGAGAATTGACCCATGTTTCAATCATCCCCTGTGGTTTCAGCGGGGGCACTGGAGTGATCGACATGGCGTTACTGA
>NZ_JAGENB010000019.1 GCF_019991125.1 Phyllobacterium calauticae
GGTATATAGACCCCACCCACCAAAACTGTCAACACGCCTTTCCCAAAAAAACGCACAAATCCAAACTTTCTCAAATCAGCCAAGCAACCCCTGGGGATAACTCAACGGAGACAACACCCAGAAGCCAATGAAAACGGGCGGTGCAACCGCACCGCCCGTCAAAAACCGATCTGTCATGAAAATGGAGAAAGCGCGCGTCAGGCCAGCGTGTAGGCCGTCTTCACGGTCGTATAGAATTCGGCAGCGTATTTGCCCTGCTCGCGCGGGCCATAGCTCGAGCCCTTGCGTCCGCCGAACGGCACGTGGAAATCCACGCCTGCCGTGGGCAGGTTGACCATGACCATGCCGGCTTCGGCATTGCGCTTGAAATGCGTTGCATGTTTCAGGCTCGTCGTCGCAATGCCCGAGGACAGGCCGAACGGCGTATCGTTCGCGGTATGCAGCGCTTCCTCATAATCCTTGACCCGGATAACACTGGCGACCGGGCCGAAAATTTCCTCGCGGGAAATCCGCATCTGGTTGGTCGCCTCGGTGAACAATGCCGGCTGCAGGTAGAAACCGGGATTATCGCGGGTCAGCCGCTCGCCGCCGAAGGCCAGCCTGGCGCCCTCGGTCTTGCCGATGGCGATATAGTCCTCGTCCTGCTTCAGCTGGCTCTGATCGACCACCGGCCCGATATGGGTTCCGGCTTTCAGGGCGTCATCGACAACGACACCCTTCAGGCGCTCGGTTGCCGCCGCAACGAACCGGTCGTGGATGCCTTCGGTGACAATGATGCGCGATGACGCTGTGCAGCGCTGGCCGGTCGAGAAGAAGGCACTGTTGACAGCGGCTTCCACAGCCACAGTCAGATCCGCATCATCCAATACGACGAACGGATTCTTGCCACCCATCTCCAGCTGGAACTTGCGCATATGTTCAATGGAGGCGGCAGCGACGCGCTTGCCCGTCCCCACAGAACCGGTGAAGGTGATGGCATTGACATCGGCACTGTCCAGAATGGTCTGGCCGACAACCGAACCCTTGCCCATGACGAGGTTGAGCACGCCCTTCGGCAACCCGGCGCGGTGCAATATATCGACAATCGCCCAGGAACAGCCGGGAACCAGATCCGCAGGCTTGAAAACCACCGTATTGCCATAGGCCAATGCCGGCGCAATCTTCCAGGCGGGGATGGCGATGGGGAAATTCCACGGTGTGATGATGCCGACCACGCCCACGGCTTCCCGGGTGACTTCCACGCCGATGTTCGGCCGTGCACTGGGGAGAACCTCGCCGGCCAGGCGCAGGACTTCCCCGGCGAAGAAATCAAAAATCTGGGCGGCGCGCACGGTCTCGCCGATGCCTTCGGCCAGGGTCTTGCCTTCCTCGCGTGACAACAGCCGGCCGATCTCGTCCTTGCGGGCGGTGATCTCATCGGCGGTCTTGCGCAGGATGGCGTGACGCTCAAGAATGCCGGAGCGCGACCAGGCCGGGAACGCAGCCTTTGCCGCGGCAATGGCGTTCAGCGTGTCTTCGGCCGTCGCCCGCGCATATTGACCAACGACGTCATTGGTGTTGGAGGGGTTGATGTTGGCGATCGCATCGCCACCGATCCACGTGCCGTCGATCAGGTTCTGGTGCACTGTCATGATATGTTCTGTCCTTCCTGATGACGGCACCAGGGCCGTCACGCTGCAGCCGTCGACCGGCCTTCTCCCGAAACGCTTATGCCGAACAATCCCCCGGCGATAGACCCGAAAGCATCAACGCTCTGTCAAAGGGGAAGCGGCGCCGGACCTTAACATAGGGAAAAGCGGTTTCAATGGACATTTGGGGCATTCCCGGCACGAATGTCAGGCAAATGCGAGCTGCACCTTCATCGAACGGCTGCGATCGCCCGCGGCCTCAAAGGCCTGCACCGCCTCGTCAAGGCTGAAGATGCCAGTGAGCAGCGGCTTCACATCGACAATTTTCCGGCCGATCAGATCAACCGCGAGGCCGAACTCCTCGTGGAAGCGGAAGGAGCCGCGCAGATCGATTTCCTTGGAGACGATCAGGTTCTGCGGAATGGCGATGTCCCCACCAAGGCCGAGCTGCATGAGAATGCCGCGCGGGCGCAGGACGTCGAGCCCGGCGCGCAGGGCCCGTTCATTGCCGGATGCCTCGAACATCACATCGAACGAACCCTTATTGGCGGAATAGGCTGCCAGTTGTTCCGGATGGTCGGCGACATTGATGGTCCGGTCCGCCCCGATCTCCCGGGCCTTGACCAGCACCGCATCCATGACATCGGTCGCGACAATCTCCCGGGCGCCATGCGCCCGCGCCGCCAGGATGGTCAGCGCTCCAATCGGACCACAGCCGGTAACAAGGACACGCTTGCCAAGCAATGAACCGGCACGCTTGACCGCATGCAGCGTCACCGCAAAGGGTTCGGCAAAGGCCGCCTCGTTGATCGAAACGCCATCCGCCACCCGGTGGCATTGCCAGGCCTCGCCAATCAGCCGCTGGCGGAATGCGCCCTGGACATGCGGCATGGGCATGGCGCTGCCGTAAAAGCGCATGTTGAGACAATGATTCTGCAGCCCTTGCAGGCAATAATCGCAATGGTTGCAGGGACGGCTGGGTGATACCGCCACCCGGTCACCGACGGCAAGACCACTGACCCCCGACCCCAATGCCCTGATGGTTCCGGCAATCTCGTGGCCGAGGATCATCGGTTCGCGCAGCCGGATCGTGCCGAACCCGCCATGATTGTAATAGTGCAGGTCCGAGCCGCATATGCCGCCGGCCTCAACGGCAATATCCACTTGCCCGGCTTCGGGAATGCCGGGATCGCGCTCCTCGATGCGCAAGTCCTTTGCCGCGTGGATGACAACAGCCTTCATACGTTCCTCCCCTTGCGCTTCAAGCCTCCAGCCGCAACGGCCGGGATCAATTTCAGCGCCATAACACCGGAATACTTGCATATGTTATCGATAACATTTATGTCAAGCGGAGAAGGAAGCGATGACATCCTGCAATCGGAATTCCGCAGAACCGGAGGAAACAAAGAATGGCCTATCCATTGTTCAGCCTGGAGGGAAAACGCGCCCTCGTTACGGGATCCAGCCAGGGAATCGGCTTTGCCCTGGCCAAGGGATTGGCTGAACACGGCGCGGAAATCATCATCAATGGCCGCGATGCGGCAAAGGTCGATGCCGCCGTTGCCGAACTCAGGGCGGCGGGCCATAAAGCTCATGCGGCCGCGTTCGACGTGACCAGCCTGGAAAGCGTCAAGGCCGGCGTCGACACGATCGAGACAAATATTGGCGCGATCGATATTCTGTTCAACAATGCCGGAATGCAGTTCCGCACGCCACTCGAGGACTTTCCCGAAGACAAGTGGCAGCTGCTGCTGCAGACCAATGTGTCCAGTGTCTTTTATGCCGGACAGAGCGTGGCAAAGCACATGATCAAGCGTGGACGCGGAAAAATCATCAATATCGCCTCCGTGCAAAGCGAACTGGCGCGGCCCTCCATCGCGCCGTACACCGCAACCAAGGGCGCCGTCCGCAACCTGACGCGCGGCATGTGCACGGACTGGGCCAAATACGGCCTGCAGGTCAACGCCATCGCACCCGGCTATTTCAAGACGCCGCTCAATCAGGCGCTGATCGACAATCCGGAATTCTCCGGCTGGTTGGAAAAGCGCACCCCGGCGGGACGATGGGGCAATGTCGAGGAACTGGTCGGTGCGGCGGTGTTTCTGGCCAGCGATGCATCGTCCTTCGTCAACGGCCAGGTCATCCATGTCGATGGCGGCATCACGGCTTCCCTATGATCAGGCTGATCGTCATGGGCGTGAGCGGCTCCGGCAAATCTTCAGTTGGAGAGGGCATCGCGGCGGCACTGTCCCTGCCGTTCATCGAAGGCGATGTGCTGCATCCGGAAAGCAATGTGAAGAAAATGTCGGCGGGTATCCCGCTGACCGACGAGGACCGCTGGCCGTGGCTCGACAAGATCGGCGCGGAACTCGCCAAGGCCGAAAAAGGCGTGGTCGTGTCCTGCTCCGCATTGAAGAAGATGTATCGCGACCGGCTGCGCCGGGAAGCGGGCGGGACCCTCGCCTTTGTCTTTCTCGACGGCAGCCTGGCCGTCTTGCGCGATCACATGGGCAAGCGCACTGGGCATTTCATGCCGCTGTCGATGCTCGACAGCCAATTGGCGACGCTGGAATCGCCAACGGGTGAACCACTCGTGTTCACACAGGATGTCGCGCATCCGATCACGCAGATCGTCGAGGCCAGTGTGGCATGGCTGAGAGCGCAAGAACTGTGATTCTAGCCGGAAAAGCCATCGAGAAGCCGCATCATCTCGGCTGAATCGCGCGCCCCTAGACCGGCTGCACACAGCAGCCGGTGAATTTCAACGACCTGACCGGTCATCGGCAACGGCGTCTTCGTCTTCAGCGCAAAGACCTGCAGCGAATCGAGATCCTTGAGCATGTTGTCGATGCGCCCGGTCGGCGTGTAGTCGCGCGCGGCAAACTTAGCCATGAATTCCTGCATGATCCGGTTGTCGGCCCGCCCGCCCGCCAGCGCCTGCGGTATCAGCGCCGGATCAACGCCACCCGCTTCCGCCAGCTTCACCGCCTCGGCAACCGCCTGGAACGCCACGGCGCAAAACAGCTGGTTGATCAGCTTCGTCGTCTGCCCCGCCCCGCTCGGCCCCATCAACGTATAGTTGGCGCAGAGATGCTGCATGACGATTCGGCCGCGCTCGAAATCGGCGGCATCGCCGCCAGCCATCACGGTCAATCGCCCGGCAAGCGCACCGGGAACACCGCCGGACAACGGGCAATCCAGCCATTTCATCCCCGTTGATTCCGCCAGCACTGCCGCCATGTCAGCGGTTTCCTTCGGATCAATCGACGACATGTCGATCAGCAGCCTGTCGGCTCCGGCGGCCGCAGCCACGCCATCCGCGCCGAACACGACCGCCCGGACAATATCGGCATGGTTGAGGCTCAGAATGACGAACCGGCTTTGCGCTGTGGCCGCGGCAACCGAAAGTGCCGCCACGGCGCCTTTGGCCACAAGTGCCGCCACCTTCTGCGCATCGACGTCAAACACCGTGACCGGATGGCCGGTCTCGATGAGCCGTGTGGCAATCGCGGTGCCCATGAGCCCCGCGCCAATAACAGCAATCATGGATGCATCGGCCATGGCGGCTCTTCCCCTGTCTATCGCGATATCTGTCAAACAACCGCCGCCGGCAGCGGCTTGCCGGCAAATTGCGCTTCCAGATTGGCAAGCACAAGATCGGCCATGGCCCGGCGTGTCTCGTGTGTGGCACTGGCCACATGCGGCGAAAGCACGACGTTCTTCATGCCGAACAGCGCCTCCGGCACACGCGGCTCGTCCGCGAACACATCGAGCCCGGCTCCCGCAATGGTACCATGCTGCAAGGCTGCAACGAGAGCGGTTTCATCGACAAGCGAACCGCGGGCGATATTGATCAGACTGCCTTTGGGCCCAAGAGCTTTCAGCACATCGGCATTGACCACATGCCTGGTCTCGGCCGAAGCGGCCGCCGCAATGATCAGCACATCGCAATTGGCTGCAAGCTCCGCGAGCGTCGGGTAAAATGTATAGGGAACATCGAGCTTGCGGCGCCCCGAATAGGAAATCTGCCCGTCAAAGGCGACAAGGCGTTTGGCGATGGCCTGGCCGATGCGGCCAAGCCCGAAAATGCCGTAGCGCCGGCCCGTTACCCGGTGCCCGAGGCCGAGTTCGCCCTTTGGCCAGTTGCCTGCGCGAACATGATTGTCGGCCAGAACAAGCTGCCGCGCCAGATTGATGATCAGCCCAAGCGCAAGGTCGGCCACGTCGGCGGTCAGAACATCCGGCGTATTGGCGACGCGATAGCCGCGCTGGCGTGCCGCGTTCAGGTCGATCTTGTCGTAACCAACACCATTGATCGAAACGATTTCCAGCTTGGGCAATTGAGCCGCAAGCTCGGTCGGAATGCCGATATGCCCGCCCGTCACCACACCGCGGATTCGATCCGCATGCGATTTCAGGAAGCCCGGCTGGTCCGTCGTCTCAAACCAACGATGCACGGTATAGTGTCTGGCAAGATCCGCTTCGAGTGCGGGCATCAGTGGGCATAGCTGCAGAATATCGATCGGCATGATCATGGGATTCCCTAATGGATTTACTTGACATCGGCTTTGACGAACTGGCGCAGCTCCGGCGTCTTGGGATCGCTGAAGAGCTGTTTCGATGGCCCCTCCTCCCAGATCTTGCCCTGGTGCATGAAAATGGTTCTGGTCGCGACCCGGCGGGCAAAAGCCATCTCATGGGTCACGAGGATCATCGTCATGCCGTCCCGTGCCAGTTGTTCCATGACGTTGAGCACTTCCTCGGTCAGCTCCGGGTCGAGCGCAGACGTCACCTCGTCGAACAGCATCACTTTCGGCTGCATGGCGAGGGAGCGGGCAATGGCGACGCGCTGCTGCTGGCCGCCGGACAGCTCATCCGGATAGGCATCGAATTTTTCCGAAAGACCGACAAGCTTCAGCACGTTTTCCGCGGTTTCGCGGCTCTGTGCCCTGGCGACATTCTTGACGATCTTCGGCGCCAGCATGATGTTGTCGCCGACACTCAGATGCGGGAAAAGATTGTAGCTCTGGAAGACGATGCCGACGTCCCGGCGCAGTTCCCGCAGCTGCCTGGGATCGCTGCTCACCGTGTGGCCGGCAATCTTGATGCGGCCGGAATTGATCTTTTCCAGGCCGTTGATGCAACGCAAAAGCGTGCTCTTGCCGGAACCCGACCGGCCGATCAGCGCGATCACCTCGCCGCGCTCGACCGTTAGCGAGACACCTTTGAGCACCTCGACCGAGCCGAAGCTTTTATGGACATTTTCAACGATGACTTCTGGCATGGAGTCTCCTTTCCAGCCAACGCGACAGCTGGGACAGCGGATAACAGACGACGAAGTACAGCGCCGCGACCGCAAGAAACACGCGGAAGGGCTGGAACGTCGCATTGTTGATGAGTTGGCCCGCACGGGCGAGTTCGACAAAGCCGATGATCGAGGTGATCGACGTGTTCTTGACCACCTGCACGGCAAAGCCGACGGTTGACGGCAACGAGATGCGCAGCGCCTGCGGCAGGATCACATAGCGATATTGCTGCACGCGCGTCATGGCGAGCGATTCGGACGCCTCCCATTGCGGCTTGGGCACGGACTGGATGCAGCCGCGCCAGATCTCGGCGAGATAGCCCGACGCGTAGATCGTCATCGAAGCGCCCGCTGCCACGAGAGGCGGCAGCTGCAGTCCGGCGAGGCTCAGCCCGTAATAGGACAGGAACAGGATCATCAGCACCGGGATGCCCTGGATGATCTGGATATAGGTTGCGGCCGCAATCCGCAGCCACTTGTGCGTGGAGGTGCGGGCAAGCGCGATGACGAAGCCGACAATACCGCCGCCGCTGAGCGCGATGATCGTCAGGACAACCGTCCACAGCAGCGCCGAGACAAGGAAGCCGAATTCGCTGAAACCGAAGGTACGGAGAATCATGCCTGCACCTCCGGAAGAGCGACCGCGGTTCGCCGTGCCACGCGGCGGCCGAACAACCACAGCCCGATAACGGCCAGCACACCGCGCAGGGCGAGCGCCAGCGCCAGATAGATGAGCGTGACGACGATATAGACTTCGAAGGAACGGAAACTCTGCGATTCGATGAAGGCGGCCGATGCTGCAAGCTCCTTCGTCGAGATCGCCGAGCACACCGACGATGCCAGCATCATCAGGACAAACTGGCTGCACAGCGCCGGATAGACCTTGGCAATGGCCGGCATGATGATGACATGGCGGTAAATCTGCAGCCGCGTGAACCCAAGCGCTTCGCCCGCCTCGATCTGCGACTTGTGAATGGATTCGATGCCGGCGCGGATGATCTCGGTGGAATAGGCGGCGAGATTGATCGTCATGCCGATCAGGGCAGCCGTCACCGCGCTGACGCGCAATCCGAGCCCCGGCAGGCCGAAATAGACAATGAAGAGCTGCACGAGAAACGGCGTGTTGCGGATGATCTCGACATAGGCATCGACGAGAATGCGGCCGATGCCCGTTTTCATCGAGCGGATCGACGCAAGGACAATACCGGCGGCACAACCAAGGATGATCGACGCCACGGAAAGCTTGATCGTCATCCATATGCCGGCCAGAATTTCATTCTGGTATTGGGCGATGACGCCAAACTGGAAGGTGTAGGACATCTCCGGTCTCCATTGGAAAATGGCACCGGGCAGACTTTGCCCGGTGAACCGATTGAGCGGCAGATCAGAAGGATGGCAGCTGCGGCATGGGCTGGCCGGTCCACTTGACCGAAATGGCATCGAGCTCGCCGGAGTTCTTCATCAGATAAATCGCCGTATTGAGCCACTGGCGCATCTCGAAATCCTGCAGCGCCGTTGCCATGGAGTTGCCCTGGCGGAAGAAGGTGAAACCAACCTGTAGACCGGCATCGGGCAGCTGCTTCAACACGGCGTCGGCCACCGTCGATGGCAGCGCGACGGCATCGACCTGTCCGGCGATCAGCGCCTGGGCCGTGGTCGAATCATCCTCGTAGACCACGAGCTCGAGCCCTGGAACGGCGACTTTGCGCAAGGCCGCTTCCTGTGACGAGCCGCGATTGACCGCGACGCGCTTGCCGCCGAGTTCAGAGAGGGCCGCGAATTTCTGGTCCTTGCCGGAAACGATCACCATGTTGAAAGCGCTGTAGGGCTGGGTGAACATCACCGTCTTGGCGCGTTCGCCCGTTGGCGCAAGCGTCGCAATGAGGAAATCGACCTTGCCGGTCTGCAGCGCCGGGATGCGCGATGGCGGCGTCAGCGGCACAAGTTCTGCCTTCACGCCGAGATAACCGGCAATCAGGTTGGCGACATCGACGTCGTAACCCGTCGGATTGCCCTTCTCGTCGACCATGCCCATCGGCGGCGCGCCGGTAAGCACGCCGATTCGGACGGTGCCGCGCGAGGTGATGTCGTTCAGCGTGACCGCATTGGCATCGACTGCCGAAAACAGCCCTGCAGCGGCAAGGCCGACGGCCGCGACCATCACACGCAATGATTTTGAAATACCCATTCTTGTCTCCTCCACTTGTCGTGTTGTCCATGATTCCGGCGATGCCTCCCGAGCATCACCCGCCAGTCTCAGTGTGTATCAATTGTTCTCGATAACATTCCCATTCGGCCTGTTGATTCCGCGATACTGCGCTACGAGTCTTCGACAGTATTTCGTCCAGAAGCATCAAGCCGCAGCCTATTCAAACCATTCGGCAGCATTCCCTGACGGCTTGTCAATTTTGCTGCTTGTGTTTCCAATCAAGCATGTTATCGGTATCATTACAAGTGGCAAGGCGAAAATGCCACGCTCTCAACCCGCAAGGAGGATCCATGTTCACCCGGTCGGCCATTTTCGAGGGAACGATTCATAAAAGCCAGGAAGACGCCTTCTTTCAGATGGTGGAGGAGCGATTGCTGCCTGTCTGGAAGCGCATGCCGAACGCCCAGGCGGTGCGCGTCATGCGCACGGTTGATTCGGACCCTGATTCGCCCCCCATCGCCATGGTCCAGGAGGTCGACTATCCCTCGATGGAAGCCGTGAAGGAAGCCCTTGCCTCGCCGGTGCGCCTCGAAGGCCGGGCCATCACCGATGAAATGATGCGCATGTTCGATGGCCGTTTCTACCACGTGGTTTACAACAGGATCGCCCCGAAGTAACTGATTCGGAACAGACAGGACCGAACCGTGCCGCCATCTTCGCCCAAAGCCACCATGCACGACGTCTCCCGCCTCGCCGGCGTGTCGAAGATGACCGTTTCGCGGGTGCTGGCGGACCCTGATCTCGTTTCCGAATCAACCCGTAACCGGGTGATGAAGGCCATCGAGCAGCTGAGCTACGTGCCGGACCGGGTGGCGGGCAGCCTTTCCTCCCGGCGCACCAACTTTATCACGGCGATTCTGCCGACCCTGACCAATTCCAATTTCGCCGATACCGCGCAGGGTCTTGCCGAGGCCATGCGGCCGGCCGACTATCAGCTCCTCATCGGTTACACCATGTACCGGCTGGAGGAGGAAGAGCGAATCATCCGCGCCATGCTCGCCCGGCGGCCCGATGCGATTGTGGTTGCGGGAACCACCCACACCAAGGCGGCCAATGAAATGATGCTGCGGGCTGGTATTCCGATCGTCGAAATCTGGGATACGCCGGAACATCCGATCGACCATGCGGTCGGCTTTTCCAATTATGAAGTCGGACGGGCAGCGGCACTGCACCTGCTGGCATTGGGGCACCGGCGAATCGGTGCGCTTGGATCCAGGATGGACAGCGATGCGAAGGATTTGCGCGGCGAATCACGGCTCGCAGGTTTCACCTCGGTGCTGCGCGAAGCTGGCCTGAGTGATGAACTGGTGATTCGCGCCGGCCAAGCCCCGGTTTCCTACGATCATGGCGCCCTTACGCTCGGCATATTGCTGGAACAGGCCCCCGAAGTGGAAGCGGTCTTCGCCGTTTCCGACATTTCCGCCGTCGGCGCGCTGATGGAATGTCACCGGCGCGGCATCAAGGTCCCCGGCGATCTCTCGCTGATGGGCTTTGGCGATTTCGATATTGCCCGGCAATGTGTTCCGGCGATCACAACGATTCGCATCGATGCCGAACAGATCGGCCGCAGGACCGGCGAACTTCTGCTGCAGGTTCTCGATCGCAGCTCCGCCCGGGAATGTGCACCAGCAGCAGCGGTCAATGTCGGGTTCGAACTGGTGACGCGCGGCACCACGGCACCCGCGGCAAAACCGCGTTAGCCGGCTGCGTGAATTGCCAGCCGTTGCTCTAGTTCTGCCAGATCGCGAATGAACCACAGGCTGCGGCCGCGATTCGTCTCATAGACAAAATCGCGCAATGGCTTGCTTGTGTCCGCCCATGCGGAAATATCTCCGAGAATGGCCAGGCGAATCTGATAGTTGACGAATTTCTGGATGACTTCCCCGGCGATTCGGGTCTTGAGGTCGAGAAAATCATCGCCCAGCCGTGAAACCGGAATCACAGCGAGCGTTGCGTCCTGCGCCCAGGTCTCGCTGAGGAACGTATTGGCATCCCGCGCAGCGGCAAGTTTGTCACCCTCCCCGGCGAACAGAAGAACGCGTACGCCATGTATCTCGCTTACATCGTCGCTCATCTGTCGAAAATTCCTTTGGCTGCAAGCATGGACAATGACACTGCCAGATTACCTCGGCATCGAACCCGTGCAATGGTTATTCGGGTTGAGCAGAATGAACGTTTCAAACTCTTTGAGCATTATTAGCCGACGAATATATTGCTGCACAAGGGACTTCGGGCGTTGGTATTTTTGCGCCACCTCGAACGACGAAAGCCCCGCTTTTGGCGGGGTTATGTTTGTGTTTTGTGAGAAGCTGGTTTTGGTTGGTTGCGGTGCGCGGCTTTGCCCGTTCGGGTCTTAAAACAGTCCACTGGACTGTTTTCCCGGGCTTTGCCCGGACGACCGCTCACCCTTCAGGTTGTGAGCCTGAGGATGTGCGCTATGTTGGAAGGTTGTTTTGGTTGGTTGCGGGGACAGGCTTTGCCCGTTCGGGTCTTAAAACAGTCCACTGGACTGTTTTCCCGGGCTTTGCCCGGACGACCGCTCACCCTT
>NZ_JAGENB010000002.1:0-1010671 GCF_019991125.1 Phyllobacterium calauticae
GGCAGGCGCACTCATTCGGCGTTGTCCATCGCCTCCAGCTCATCGATGATGCCTTCAATGACGGAAAGCCCCTTCTGCCAGAAGGCCGGGTCCGTGGCGTCGAGGCCGAACGGCGCGAGCAGTTCGGAATGATGTTTCGTGCCACCGGCTTTCAGCATGTCGAAATATTTTTCCTGAAAGCCCGCATCGGCATTCTGGTAGACCGCGTACAGCGAATTCACCAGGCAATCGCCGAAGGCATAGGCGTAGACATAGAACGGTGAATGGATGAAATGCGGAATATAGGTCCAGAAGGTCTCGTAGCCGGAGCCGAAGCGGATTGCCGGTCCAAGGCTTTCCTTCTGCACATCCAGCCAGATCTCGCCGATGCGGTCGGAGGTCAGTTCGCCATTGGCGCGCTCGGTGTGCACCCGGCGCTCGAACAGGTAGAAGGCGATCTGGCGCACGACCGTGTTGATCATGTCCTCGGCCTTCTGCGCCAGCATGGCCTTGCGCTCGCGCTTGTCGCGGGTTTTTTCCAGCAGCGAGCGGAAGGTCAGCATTTCACCGAAGACGGAGGCGGTTTCGGCGAGCGTCAGCGGTGTTGAGGCCATCAGCGCACCCTGATCACCGGCCAGAACCTGATGCACGCCATGCCCGAGTTCGTGGGCAAGGGTCATCACGTCACGCGGCTTGCCCATGTAGTTGAGCAGCACATAGGGATGGACCGAAGGCACGGTCGGATGGGCGAAGGCGCCCGGCGACTTGCCGGGGCGCGTGGGCGCATCGATCCAGTTCTTATCGAAGAAAGCGCGGGCGATATCGGCCATTTCCGGGGCAAAGCCGTTATAGGCCGACAGCACGGTGTCCCTGGCCTCGGTCCACGGGATCACCGCCTGCGGCGTCTCCGGCAAGGGCGCGTTGCGGTCCCAGTTGTTGAGGTAATCGAGGCCGAGCCACTTGGCCTTCAGCGCGTAATAGCGGTGCGACAGGCGCGGATAGGCCGCCTGCACGGCCTCGGCCAGCGCGTCCACCACCTCCCGCTCGACGCGGTTGGCCAGGTGGCGGCTGTCGGCAATATCCTGAAAACCGCGCCAGCGATCGGAGATTTCCTTGTCCTTGGCCAGGGTATTGGTGATCAGCGTGAAGGTGCGCAGATTTTCCTTGAATGTCTTTGCCAGGGCGTCGGATGCCTTCTTGCGCACGGTTCCGTCGGCGTCCTGCAGCATGTTGAGCGTCGGTTCGAGCGCAAGGTCCTCGCCGTCGACATCAAAGCGCAGTGCCGTCATGGTTTCGTCGAACAGGCGGTTCCAGGCGCCGCGCCCGGTGATCGACTTCTCATGGAACAGCTGTTCGATCTTGTCATCGAGCTGGTAGGGCTTGTCCTTGCGCAGGTCGACCAGCCAGGGCCGGTAATGGCCGATGGCGGGATTGCCGTCCATCGCCCTTTCGATCACTGCATCGTCGATGCGGTTGAGTTCGAGGCTGAAGAAGATCAGGTGCGCGCTGGCATTGGTCATCTTTTCCTGGATGTCGCCATACAGCTTGGCGCGCTTCGGATCGGAGGTATCGCCCGCATAGACCAGCCCGGCATAGGAGACGATCTTGCCGATCAGTTCTTCCAGCGCTTCGAATTCGCGGATCGCTTCGGCAAAGGTGCCGCCCATCGGTTTGGCGGCTTCGGCGGCCAGATTGCCCTTCCAGCGATTGGCGAAGAGCATTGCCAGCGCATCGGCCTTTTGCAGGTCCGTCTTGAGTTCGGTGCTGTCCGCCGAGGGATAGAGATCGGCAAGGTTCCACTCGGGCAGGACGCCGAGAGCGGTCTGTTCCGCCTTGGCGGCGGCAGCGCCGGACTTTCCGGAAGGCATGTGGTTCGTGATTTCGAATTTCATTTTGGCACCGTTTTTTGGCAATCAAGCGCTTGTTCAAACGCGAATCATGAGGGATAGTTTCGGCGAGCGAAAGCTTAAAAGTCCATTGGCGATTGTTCCAGTTGCGTATTCCGCGTTTACAAAACGTGCGTGCGTAAGACCTAAGAAGGGTGGATTCTCACGCCAAAAGGTCTTAATGGTGCTGTTAACCACCCGTTGACCATGTCTTGAATCAGCTTTTCGCGTCTGGGTTTTTGCCATGCTCTCAACGTATTTGTTCTTCAATAAGTGACCATTAACCATTAAATCGGATAATCCAGATATTCGGGGACTGGAAAAAACGGTCAAGGTTGGGACGACATTGTCAAACATGATTCATGCACAGAACGGCAAATCGACGGCAGGTTCTTTTGTACGCGCCAGCTGGTTTGTGTTCCTCATGGTCTTCGGCTCGATGCTGTTTGCATCGGCACAGGCTTCCGCTGAGACACGCACGCTCAAGCTCTATTTCATCCATACGAAGGAACGTGCGGAAATCACGTTCAAGAAAAATGGACGCTATCAGCAGGACGGCCTGAACAAGCTCAACCGCTTCCTGCGCGACTGGCGCCGCAACGAACCGACGAACATGGACCCCCGCCTGTTCGATCTGGTCTGGCAGGTCTATCAGGCTGTCGGCGGCTCCGATTATATCCACGTGGTTTCCGCCTACCGCTCTCCGGCCACCAATTCCATGCTGCGCTCGCGCAGCCGCGGCGTCGCCCAGAAAAGCCAGCACATGCTCGGCAAGGCGATGGACTGGTATCTTCCCGGCGTGAAACTCTCGACCCTGCGCGTGACCGCGCTGAAATTCCAGGCTGGCGGCGTCGGCTATTACCCGACATCCGGCTCGCCTTTCGTCCACACGGACGTGGGCAATGTCCGCATGTGGCCGCGCATGAGCCGCCGCGAACTGCTGGCCGTGTTCCCCGATGGCAAGACGATGCACATCCCTGCGGATGGCAAGCCGCTGCCCGGCTATGAACAGGCCGTTGCCGCCTATGAATCGCGCAAGCGCAGCGGCGGTTCCGTTCAGGTTGCCAGCAATTCCTCCAGCTCCGGCCGTCGCGGCAAGACCCTGTTCGGCATGCTCTTTGGCGGCGGCGGTGCCGACGACGAGGAGGATTCCAGCGAAGGCAGCGTTGCCGTGGCCTCTGCGCCGACCCCGTCGCGCAGCGTAGCCCGTGTCGCACGGCCGGCTGCATCGGATGATGACGAGGGCGGCGGTGCAACATCGTTGCCGGGCGTGGCGGTCGGACAATCCGCCCCTGCAGCAGCGCCGGCTGCGGCCGCTGCACCGGCTCTGCCGACCCGCAATGCGCCTGCGCCTTTGACAGCGCCGCGGCCTGAAACACCGGTCGAAGCCTCGCCGGAAGACAATGCCGCGCTCGCCTTTGTCGTTCCCGTGCCGCTGCGCCGTCCGGATTATGCGCCGACGCCTGAAGCGGGCGCTCCGGCCACACTGAACGCGCTCGCCGAGGATCAGTCGACCGTTGTCGCAGCCCTGCCGACGCCGCGTCCGACCGACAGCGCCGGTGCGATCCGTGACATGATCGCCGCCAATGTGAACACCCCGGCCAATGAGCCCGCACCGGCCCAGCCGGAAATGGTCAACGCTCTGGTTCCCGTTCCCTTCGACAAGCCGCAGTCCGGTCCCAAGCGCACCGACATGATGGTGGCCTCGGTCGTGCCGAACCCGCGGCCGGCCATGCCGCCCGCGCAGGCACAGGTCGCCGCTGCGTCGGAACATGATGTCATTCCGGTTCCGAATGAAGATCTGGAGACGATCATCAAGCGGTCCGATGCCGCCCATGCCAAGGCACCGGCCGTTGCCGTGGCCCAGCCGGCCCAGGCCATGCCGACAGCGCCGGCAACCACGGGCGGCCGCGTCGTCCGCAACAAGCCTGCGCCGACACAGAACACGCAGCTGGCATCGGCTGAGCCTCAGCCGTCGCTGCGCCGCACCATGCTGGATGCGGGCGGTTCGGCCGATCCGGTTGCCATGCTCGACAGCGGTGTGATCACCACGGGCAAGACCTCGAAGCCGCGCCGCCAGACGGCCAAGAACCAGGGCGCCAAGGCTATTCAGGTTGCCTCGGAAGTGCCGGACCGGGCGCTGTCCAGCCAGCAGGTCGCCGAGACATCGCCGAACGTCGAACCGGCTGTCCTGCGCAACGAAGCCATGCGCACTGCGCCGACGACGGTGTATACGGCAGGCTTCCAGCAGGCGCTGCCGGTGGCCGACACCAACAAGTTCACGGGCAAGGCTGTGACTTTCCTGTCGATTGCGAAGTTCACCGCAACCAACTGATCGCCCGTTCACGGGTCAAACAAAAGGGCGGCCCTTGCGGAGCCGCCCTTTTTCATATGCCGGTGAACGATGCTTTAGGCTTTCGCCAGTTTGGCGGCCTCGGCGGCGAGCTTGGTGATGTCGTCCCACTTCCCGGCCTGAACCAGATTTTCCGGGGCAACCCAGGAGCCGCCGACGCAGACGACGTTCGGCAGATCGAGATAGGTCTTGGCGTTGCCAGCACCGATGCCGCCGGTCGGGCAGAACTGGATACCGGCAAAGGGTGACGACAGGGATTTGAGGAAGGACGCCCCGCCTGCCTGCTCGGCCGGGAAGAATTTCAGCATGGTGTAGCCTTCTTCGCGCAGGGCCATGATTTCCGCCGGTGTGATCGCACCGGGGAGCAGAGGCACCTTGCCGGCGCTGGCGGCCTTCAGCAGCTGCGGCGTGGCGCCGGGGCTGACGATGAAACGCGATCCCGCGGCGCTGGCCTCTTCATACTGGCGCGCATTGAGAATGGTCCCGGCGCCGACGATGGCCTCGGGCACGTCATTGGCGACGGCGCGGATGGCGTCGAGCGCGGCGGGCGTGCGCAGGGTGATCTCGATCGCCGGAAGGCCACCGGCGGCCAGCGCACGGGCCAGAGGCACCGCATGGGCGACGTCGTGGACGAGAATGACCGGGATAACCGGCTGGCCCTTCAGAACGGGTAATAGCAAATCGGTCTTCTGGGCCATGTCAAACTCTCCGCTGTTGATGGGTTCAATCGATTTAGTCATACCGGGCCGCTTTGTCCACCGGTTGCTGTGGTGCCGCGAGATTCCGCCGCGGCAAAACGGCGCCAGGCGAGGGCCAGTTTGGCATCATAGCGGTTCTGTGTGAACTTTGGACCATTATAGGCACGGGCAAAGCTCTTCCAGTCGTGCCGTACCAGGGCGGGCATGAGGTTGTTGTGCGCGATGAAGCGGATCATCAGACGAAGCTGCCCCTTGAGGGAAGCGCGCGCCTCGGCGGCGAGCGCCTCGACGCTGTCATGGCCAAGGCATTTCCAGTGCGCGCCCATGACCTGGCCGATCCCCCAGGATACGGATTCAAGCGCCGCCTGCCGGTCAATGGCGATGGCTGCCTCCAGCAGCTGCCAGCGCGCCGCCTGGGATGCGGGATTGCGGACCGCACCGGCGGCAGGGTTGGCAAGACCCCTGCTGCGGGCGACCTGCCGCTGCGCGCCAGAGAGACGCTGGTCGAAATAGTGCCCCTCGAAGCGGATGGGCGGTTCGCTGCGCCCATCGATCCGGTAAAGGCAGACGCCGCCGCTTTCCACCTCGGCGACCGCAAGCAGCACCGCCGGTTCGATCCCGGCCTGCTGCGCCTCGTCGCGGATGTCACGTATATCCTGTTGTGAAAACATATTCTCAGTCCCTCGGGAATTGTACCTGTTCACCAGGGATTATCCGGGGCCTTGGGGCGCAATGGATAAGTAAACGCTGCAAATCTCTTGAAATCATCGCTCAGGAGCAGTAGTTGCAGTGGATCATGACCGATCACACAGCAAACTTGCCCTTCAAAGTGGCAGCACTCTACCGTTTTGCCCGGCTGGAACATTACCAGGCGTTGCAGGAGCCGTTGGCGCAACTGTGCTGCGGGTCGGGCATCAAGGGCACGCTGCTGCTGGCGGCCGAAGGCATCAACGGCACCGTGGCCGGCACGCCCGAAGCCATTGACAGGCTGGTCGCGTTCCTTGAGGCGGAGCCGGCCATTGCCGGCATGGAACTGAAATTTTCCCACGCGAGCGAAATGCCGTTCAAGCGCATGAAGGTGCGGCTGAAAAAGGAAATCGTCACCATGGGCGTCGAGGATATCGACCCGCTCCAGAGCGTCGGCACCTATGTCCCGGCGCAGGAGTGGAACGCCCTGATTTCCGATCCGGGTACGATCGTCATCGATACGCGTAACGATTATGAAACGGCGATCGGCACCTTTGCCAATGCGGTCGATCCGCAGACAAAGACGTTCCGCGAGTTCCCGCAATGGGTGGAAAACCACCGGGACGAACTGGAAGGCAAGAAGATCGCCATGTTCTGCACCGGCGGCATCCGCTGCGAGAAGGCGACAGCCTTCGTCAAGGGGCTGGGCTTCGACGATGTGGTCCACCTGAAGGGCGGCATCCTCAAATATCTCGAGGACGTGCCCGCCGCTGAAAGCCGCTGGGAAGGCGAATGTTTTGTTTTCGACGAGCGCGTCTCGGTCGGTCATGGCCTGGTGGAAGGGGCGGCGGAGCTGTGCCACGCCTGCCGCAATCCGATTGCGCCGGAGAACAAATTGTCTCCGCTGTTCGCGGAAGGCATTTCGTGCCCGAAATGCTATCACGAGCGGACGGACGCCGACCGTGCCCGCTTTGCCGAACGGCAAAAACAGGTGAAACTCGCCAAACTGCGCGGCGAAAAGCACCATATCGGCTCCTGATCACAAAAAATCCATCTGTCATTGCAATGACGCCATGCCGACCCTAACTAGGTCGGGACGCATCCGTGCAGCCATGAGGAGATTTGCATGTTCGACCCGAAGAAGATTCTTGATGATTTTCTGGGAAGCAGTATTCCCGGAACTGGAACCTCCGTTCGAGATACGGCCGGCAAGGCAACACAGATGGCCAAGGACAATCCGCTGGCTGCCGGCGCTCTGGCCGCTGTGCTGCTGGGCACAGGCACGGGCCGCGACATCGCCGGCGGTGCGCTGAAGCTGGGCGGCCTCGCTGCCGTGGCCGGGCTCGCCTACAAGGCCTATCAGAATTACCAGTCGGGCAATGCACCGGCCGAAACGGCAAAGGCCGGGGAGCCGGACCTGCTGCCGCCGCCCGACGATTCAAGCTTCCATCCGGCAACGGCGCCACAGGGCGAGCATGAGTTCGCGCTGGTGCTGGTGCGCGCCATGATAGCCGCTGCCCGCGCCGATGGCCATGTGGACGAGGCGGAACGGGCACGCATTGCCGAAAAGCTCTCGCTTTCCGGCATGAACAGCGACACGCAGGAATTCCTGGCCACGGAGCTGAACGCCCCCGTCAATGTCGACGCGCTGGTTGCCGCCGCCGCCACCGATGCGCAGAAGGTCGAACTCTACACGGCATCGCGCCTTGCCATCGAGGCCAAGACCCGCGCGGAACGCGGCTATCTCGATCTCCTGGCCGGACGCCTGAAACTGCCTGACAATCTCATCGATCATATCGAGGCCACTGTGGCCAATGTGAAAACGCCCGCGCCGCAGGCGTAACCGCGATCGAACCGGCATGGAAGACACCCGCCCCGACAGGCGGGTGTTTTGCTCTCGACAAGACAAACGACTCCAGTCTAGTTTGACGCGTTCTGACTCGGGGCCGAGGGTTCGTCAGGACGTCCGGGCAGTGTCGATGGCTGCCATTGCGTCAAGGGTTTTGAGAGCGTCCGGGTCGCGCGCGCTTTGTTCGGACCCACCATCATGTCTCTATGTATGCAACTGGATGCATGGCCGGTGTGAGACCGCCGTGGATTCGTGGACAGGGGTGGACCTCATGAAAAAAATTCTCATTCTGGGCTTTATGGTTCTGGCGGCGATGGCGGGTGCCAACGGTGCCTCTGCCGCCGAAAAGGTAACGGTGTTTGCTGCGGCGAGCATGAAGGAAGTGGTCGAAACGGCGGCTGCGAAGTTCGAAGCAAAGACCGGCACGAAAGTGACCTCCTCCTTTGCCGCATCGTCGGTGCTGGCCAAGCAGATCGAGCAGGGCGCGCCCGCGAACATCTTCATTTCCGCCGATCTCGACTGGATGGACTATCTCGAGCAGCGCAATCTCATCGACAAGCCGTCGCGCAAGATCGTTGCGGGCAATGCATTGGTGATCCTCACCAAGGCGGACAAGGGCGATGCGGCAACCATCCTGAAGGCCGGACGCTTTGCCATGGGCGATCCCAGCAACGTGCCCGCCGGCAAATATGGCAAGAGCGCACTGGAAACATTGAAAGTCTGGGACGATGTCGCCAAGAACGCCGTTTTTACCGAGAACGTGCGCGCGGCGCTGGAATTCGTGCGCCGCGGCGAGGCGAATTCCGCCATTGTCTATGCCTCGGACCATACGGCTGCGCCCGAACTGATCGAAGCCTATCGTTTCGCCGGTTCGACGCACAAGCCCATCCTCTATCCGGCCGCGCTGGTCGGCAAGGTGCCTTCGGCCGAAGGCAAGGCATTCCTCGATTTCCTCGCCAGCGATGAAGGCCAGGACATCATCAAGTCGAAAGGCTTCGTCGGCGCATCTGACAAGGCAGGCTGACAGTGCTGGGTGAGACAGAATGGGCCATCGTTCTTCTGTCGCTGAGGGTCGCGCTGGTCGCGATCCTCGTCGCTCTGCCCTTTGCCTTCGTTTTCGCCTGGATTCTGGCGCGCTTTTCCTTCTGGGGCAAAAGCCTGTTGCAGGCGCTGATCACCATGCCGCTGGTCATTCCGCCCGTGGTCACCGGCTATCTCCTGCTGGTGTGGTTCGGCGCGCGCGGCATGCTGGGCGGCTTTTTAAATGACGTGTTCGGGCTGACCTTTTCCTTCCGCTGGACCGGTGCGGCGCTGGCGGCGGGCGTCATGGCCTTTCCCCTGCTGGTGCGGCCGATGCGCCTTTCCATTGAAAGCCTCGATCGCGGCCTCGAGGAGGCGGCGCGCTCGCTCGGCGCCGGGCGTATCGTGGTGTTCCTGACGGTGACGCTGCCGCTCCTGCTGCCGGGCATTCTCGCTGGGGCGGTGCTGGGCTTTGCCAAGGCGCTGGGTGAATTCGGGGCGACGATCACTTTTGTGTCCAATATTCCGGGTGAAACACAGACCCTGTCGCTTGCCATCTATTCGTTGCTGCAGAGCCCGAATGGCGATGTGGCCGCGCTGCGGCTGATCCTGGTTTCCGTGGTGATTTCAATTGTCGCGGTGGTTGCATCCGAATGGCTGCAGCGGCGGCTCAGCGGAGGGCGGGCATGAGCGAGACGCTGATTGTTTCCGTTGAAGGGCAGGTCGGGACATTCCCCGTCGCTGCCGCGTTTACGGCAGGCGGCGGCGTTACCGCGCTGTTTGGTGAATCCGGTGCCGGCAAGACGACGCTGCTGAAAATGATCGCCGGGGTGACGCGTCCGGCCAAGGGCCGGATCGCCATCCGCGATCATGTACTGTTCGACAGCGCCAGGGGCATCCATCTGCCGCCGGAACAGCGCCGGATCGGCTATGTCTTCCAGGATGCGCGGCTTTTTCCGCATCTTTCGGTCAAGAACAACCTGACCTATGCGCGCTGGGCGGGGCGGCGCAGCGCGGGCCTGTCCTATGACCGGGTGGTGGCGCTTCTCGGCCTTGAACATCTGCAGCCGCGCGCACCGGCACTGCTGTCCGGCGGCGAGCGCCAGCGCGTGGCGATCGGGCGGGCCCTGTTGTCCAATCCGGCGCTGCTGCTGATGGACGAGCCGCTGTCGTCTCTCGATCATTCCCGCCGCCAGGAAATCCTGCCTTTCCTTGAAACCCTGCGCGATGAAACCGGATTGCCGATCCTCTATGTCAGCCACGAGATCGACGAGGTGGCGCGGCTCGCCGACGAGATCGTGCTTCTGCAGGCCGGCCGGGTCACGGCGAGCGGACCGGCCGAGGCGATCTTTTCGCGACTCGGCAGCCATGACGATGCCGGGGCTCTGGTGACGGGCGTGGTCACGGCAAGCGACGAGGCTTTCGGGCTGACATCCCTCGACATCGGCGGCCAGCGGTTCCAGATCGCCAAACTCGGCTTTGCCGCCGGAACAAAGCTGCGGCTGCGGATAAGGGCGCGGGACGTTTCCATTGCCCGTGCACTGCCGCAGGCGATCAGCGTGCGCAACATCCTGCCGGCAAAAATTTCCGCCATCTCCGGCAATGACGGGCCGGACTGCGACCTGACGCTCGACATTGGCGGCCAGACCATCGTTGCGCGGCTGACGCGCAAATCGGCGAGCGAACTTGCACTCAAGCAGGGCGAGGCGGTGTTCGCCCTGGTCAAAGCCGCATCGGTGGATCGCGGCGTGCTGCGCGGCTGATCCGTTACTTCGCGAGGAACCGTTCGATGCGTTCGATGGCGCGCAGGATGTTTTCCTCCGAATTGGCGTAGGAGAGGCGGATATAGCCCTCGCCGAGAATGCCGAAATCGGGGCCACCGATCAGCGCCACACCGGCTTCATCCAGCAAGGCCGCAGCCAACTGCTTGGCCGGCCATCCCGTCTGCTTGATGTTGGGAAAAGCATAGAACGCGCCCTTCGGCGTGGCACAGCTGATGCCGGGCAGGCTGTTGAGACCATCGACGACAATCCTGCGGCGGCTGTCGAAGGCCCGGCACATCTTTTCGACATCGTCCTGCGGCCCGTCAATGGCGGCGATGCCGGCATATTGGCTGGGGGCGTTGACGCAGGACCAGCAATTGACGGCGAGCTTGCGCACCTTGTCATAAAGGCTGTCCGGCCAGATCGACCAGCCCATGCGCCAGCCGGTCATCGCCCAGGTCTTGGACCAGCCGTTGAGCACGATCAGCCGGTCGCGGATCGACGGGAAGGTCAGGAGCGAGAAATGTTCCTCGCCGTCATAGGTCATCACGTCGTAGATCTCATCGGACATGATGGCGACATGCGGATGCGCCTCCAGTCCCTTGACCAGTTTTTCAATTTCGGCCTTCGGGGTGACACCGCCTGTCGGGTTGGCGGGTGAATTGAGGATCAGCAGCCGCGTCTTGGGCGTGATCAGCGCAAGCGTCTCCTCAGCCGAGAAGGCAAATGCATTCTCCTCGCGGATCGGCACGGGAACCGGGGTGGCGCCGGTGAATTCAATCATCGAGCGATAGATCGGGAAGCCGGGATCGGGGTAGAGAATTTCCGCGCCGGGTTCACCGAAAATCAGGATGGCGGCGAACATGGTCACCTTGCCGCCGGGGACAATAATGACATTCTCCGGCGAGACCTCGACGCCTGTTGTGGTCAGCGTGCGGCGCACCACGGCCTCGCGGGCGGCAAGCAGCCCCGTTGCCGGCGTATAGCCATGGTGGCCGTCCCTGAGCGCCTTGATGGCGGCTTCGACGATATGGGCGGGTGTTTTGAAATCCGGCTGGCCGATGCCGAGATTGATGATGTCCTTGCCCTGTGCGGCGAGGGCGGTGGCGCGGGCGAGAACAGCGAAGGCATTTTCTTCACCGATACGGTCGAAACCGGAGATGGTACGCAGCATTATCTTGTCTCACATACAATTTATGTCTTCTGCTTTGTGCGGTTCCGATTGTATGGAGTCAAATACTCATATGCAAAACAGGCTCTAGCATGACTGATCTCAAAGACTGGACACCGCGCCCTCTACCCGCCCGCGAAACCATCGAGGGGCGCTATGTCACCCTTGAGCCGCTGGACGCCGCCAGGCATGGCGACGGGCTCTACGAGGCATCGAGCGTTGCGGATGCGGCCGACCGTTTCCGCTATCTGTTCGAAACGCCGGCGGGCGACCGCCCGGCATTCGACGCGTGGCTGGAAAAGGTTTCGGCCAGCAAGGATCCGCTGTTCTTTGCCGTCATCGACAAGGCATCCGGTGAGGTGGCGGGTCGGCAGACCCTGATGCGGATCGACCCGACGTTCGGCGTCATCGAGATCGGCAACATCTACTGGGGACCGCTGATCTCGCGCAAACCGGCGGCCACCGAGGCGCAGTATCTCTTCGCTTCCTATATCTTCGATACGCTCGGCTATCGCCGCTACGAATGGAAATGCAACAATGCCAATGAGCCGTCCAAGCGGGCGGCGGAGCGTTTCGGCTTCACCTTCGAGGGTGTTTTCCGCCAGCACATGGTGCAGAAGGGTGAGAATCGCGACACCGCGTGGTATTCGATCATCGACAGCGAATGGCCGGCGCTGAAAGCCGCCTATCAGGCATGGCTGTCGCCGGACAATTTCGATGCGGACGGGTTGCAGATCAGGCGGCTTGAGGATTTCCGCGCGGGTTAGAGCTTGCGTTCGGGCGCAACGGGGCTAAAAAGGCTGCGACAGTTGTGCCCCAGGAAAGACAATGACCGTGAGTGATCCCAAAAGCCGCAATGCTGCCATCGCCGCAGCCTGTATCATGCTTGGTTTCGGGTTTGCCGCGTTCTACATGCCCAACATGATGATCGCGCTGGGTGCCCGCTCGCCGGTGCTGGCAGGCATTTTTGCCGCTGTCTTTGTGGTCGGTTTTTTTCTGGTGTTCTGGTTGCGTGGCAGGAGCCAGCGCCGCAAGGACTAGAGCCTTTCCTTTAAAAACGCAGCGCCGCCGTCAGCAGCAGCACGCCGACCAGCACGATGAACAGCGCACCGCCGACTTCGATGGTGTTCTGAACGCGGGTTGAAAGCGCGCCGCCGCCGGAAATCCTCAGGGCAACATTCTTGGCCGTCACCGCCAGCGTCGCCAGCACCGCCACGGTGATGAAGGTGCCGAAGGCCATGGCGAAGACCGAGAGCACGCCGCCGAGCATCAGCCCGTTCAGCAGCGAGAATGTCAGCACGATCAGCGCGCCGGAACAGGGGCGCAGGCCCACCGCAACGATGGCCGACCATGCGGTCTTCCAGTTGAACTCGCCGCCGAGCATCGCCGGATCAGGCGCATGGGAATGCCCGCAGGTGGCGCAGACTTCTCCCGCCGCATGATGGTGATCGTGATGATCATGCATGTGGTGGGTGTGATCATGCGCATGCGCCGCGTGGCTGTGATCGTGGTGGCCATGATCGTGATGGTCATGCCCGCAGCCGCAGTCGTCGTCATGGCTGTGATGATGATCGTGGTGGTGGTCGGTCAGGACCGAACCGTGATCGTGCTTTTCCGGCATGAGATGGGCGACGCGCGGGCCGAACAGGAGCGGCAGCTTGCGCCAGAGCAGCGACAGGCCGAAGGCGATGATCAGGACAAAACTGGCGATCTCCATGTAACGGGCTGCGTCGTTCATCGACACGGTGGTGCCGCGCAGCACGAGCCAGGCCAGGCCGACGATGAACAGCGCGGTGATGGCCTGCAGCATGGACGAGGCGAAGGACAACAGGATGCCGCGCTTCAGCGTGGTCTCGTTGGCGAGCATGTAGGAGGAGATCACCGCCTTGCCGTGTCCGGGGCCGACCGCATGCAGGATGCCGTAGAGGAAGGAGAGGCCAACAAGCACCGAGGCCTGCCAGGGGTCCTCGCGCATGGCTTTGAGCGCATGGGTCATGGCGAGGTAGAAATTGCGCTGCTGGATGTTGATCCAGAGGATGATTTCAGCGAAAGGCCCGGTCGGCTGCATCGCCACCTCGTTCGAACCGATACCGAGCGACGAGGTCTGCGCCCATGCGTGGCCGCCAAACAGCGCTGCGAGAATCAGGGCACAAACGAGGGTTGTTTTCCGCATCATCTTATCCTTTTGCCGGGCAGTCGATTTCCAGCTTGGTCGCAAAGATTTTCGACATGTTGGTCCCGGATGGGTCGTTGAAGAAAGAATCGGTCAGCGTCGCCTGGTTGGCGGCAATCGCCTCGTCCGGATTGGGCCGTACCACTTTGGATTTGCAGTTGGCGGGCAGGCCGGTGACATGAATATCGCTGTCATTGACGTAGTCGATCGCGGTGTAGAACGTCGGATCATAGACGCCGAAACTGGTGACCTTGCCGAGCTTCAGCGGCTGCTTCGGCTTGCTCTCGAAGATGATCAACAGCTGGTTGTTCTGGAAATCCGCGATCAGATGCTCCGGCGGCGCCATGACGACCTTCTTGTTGTCGAGCGTCACGGTCTGGAAATAGTCGAATTCGGAAATCGACGCGTTGATCGTGTTTGCGAGGTCGGTCAGTTCCTTCTCGTCCAGCTTCAGGTCGCCATTCTTATCGAATTCGACGAGGACGGTGCTGGAAAAGAGATCGTCGAAACGCCAGACATGGCCGAGTTTCTGCACGGTTCCGTCGGGATTGATGGTGACATCGAGACGCGCTTCGGCGAAGACATGCGGGTGCACATACGCCGGTGAGGCGATCATCATGCCTGCTGCGAGGGTTGCGATGAAAATCGCGAATCTTTGGTGCATTATTCCGCCTGTAACATGAGCGCAAAGGACATTCCGAACGTGTCGAAATTGGGACGATATAACATATTCACGCCCTGCGGTTGTCCTTGAACCATTTTGCCAGATAGTCAACAAGCACGCGCACTTTCGCCGGGAGATAGCGGCGGTGCGGGTAAACCGCATAAATTCCGCCATCGCGCAGCGAAAATTCCTCGAGCACACTGACCAGCCTGCCGCTTTCGATATCCGGCCTGGCGATGAAATCCGGCATGGAGCCGAACCCCAGCCCGGCAAGCACGGCGCGGCGGGTGGACAGCGGGCTGTTGATTTCCATCTGCCCGGATACCTGAACCGAAATCGTCGGGCCGCTGTCGTTGAGAAACTGCCAATTGTTGCGCGAGCGGTTGTTGGTATCGATGATGCAGGGCAGGGACGCCAGCTGTTCGGGGCGGGTCGGACGCCCGACCCGCTCGATCAGATCGGGAGAGGCGCACAGCAGCGTGCCGAAGGGGGCGATGCGCTTGGCGATGAGCGAGGAATCCTGCAGCCGGGTGATGCGGATGGCAAGATCGAAACCCTCCTCGACCAGGTCGACGAACCGGTCATCGAGGCGCACGTCGAGAATGATATCCGGCTGCGCGATGCAGAAGTCGATCAGGCATTGGCCGATATCCGCATCGGCGAAGGTGCGCGGCGCCGATATCTTGATGCGGCCCTTGATGTCGCTGCTCGATTCACGCACCGTTTCCTGCAGGCTTTCCACCTCGCGCAGGATTTCGCTGGCGCGCTGGTAATAGGTGTGTCCGGCTTCGGTCAGCGAGAATTGCCGGGTGGTGCGGTTGAGCAGCAGCGCGCCGAGCTCGTCCTCCAGCTCCCGCACATATTTGGACAACAGCGCCTTGGAGCGGCCGATCTTCCGGGCTGCGGCCGAAAACCCTTCCGCCTCCACCACATCGATATAGGCCCGCATCCGGGTGAGTGTGTCCATGTCAGTGGTTTCCTTCCGCGGCGGACAGGATGGCGCTGCCAAGCCGGATGAGGGCGCTGTCGCTGCCCTTGGGGCCAAGCAAGGAAATGCCGAAGGGTGCGCCATGCACCGCGCCGAGCGGCAAGGTGATCTGCGGAAAGCCCGAAAGGACGGACAGGCAGAGCAGGTGCAGGGCGCGTTCCCGGTAGGTCTGCAGTTCGTCGAAGGGCGAGCTGACCATGGGCGCGGCACCCGGAACGGTCGGCAGGACCATGACGCCGTCATCCCCAAGCACATCGGCAAGTTCGCGGCGGAAGAGATCGCGCCGCCGGGTCTGTGCTTCATAGGTCTGCGCATCGATGGTCGCGCCATAGTCGAAGCGGTCCTTGACGCCGGGGCCAAGCTGGCGATCCCCTGCCGATATCCAGGCGCCATGGCTTGCCCAGGCCTCGAACCCCTGGATCTGCCGGAAGCACAGATAGAGATCGTCCATGGAGGCTGTGGACTGGCGGGCGGACTTGGCGTGGCCGAGATGGGCGGCGACATGCCGGTACATGGCGCGGAAGGCCGCATCCTCCGCCTCGCCGAGCAGGTAGTGTTCGAGCAGCGGGATGAACAGGGGGCGGTTGAGCTTGAAATTTTCCGCGTCCGGTCCGAGCAGGACCGCGCCGACTTTGCCGTAGAGGTCCCTGTCGCGGGCGAACCAGCCGAACGTGTCGAGCGAGGGAGCAAGCGGCATGGTGCCGGCAAGCGATATGCGGCCGTGGGTCGTGCGCAGGCCGATCAGTCCGCAGAAGCTCGCTGGGGCGCGGATCGAGCCGCCGGTATCCGATCCGGTGGCGATGTCGGCCAGCCCGCCGGCCACGGCCGAGGCGGAACCGGACGACGATCCGCCGGTTACCCGGTCCGGCGCCCTCGGGTTGACCGGAAAGGGGTAGTGGCTGTTCTGCCCCATCAGCGAAAACGCCAGCTCGTCAGTCTGCGTCTTGCCGATGAAACGGGCGCCGGAATCCAGCAGTTTCTGCACCGACGGCGCGGTAATACTTGCGGCTGATTCGTGATTTTTCGCCGGATTGCCGCATTGCGTCGGCAAACCGGCCACATCGAAGATATCCTTGACGGCGAGCGTACAGCCGCTCAGCGGGCCCTCCACGGATGGAAAGGCCTGAAAAGGCAGATTCAGCAGGGCATTCAGGGGCGAAATCGTGCTCATCGTTCAATGATTCTATGTGATTTGGCCCCCTTTGTTCAATGAATAAAAAAAATTCGCAGATGCGAGATTTGTCATTGATTGGACACAAGTTTGGACTTATATCGCCCTTGCCCAAAGTCGCACGTGCCCCATGGGTGTCCGCCGATCTTCATTATGGTGAAGAAACGGTATGGTACCTGGAACTAACCCCTCCAGTCAGTTTGACGGCCTACTGCCAGACTGAGGACATCTTGAAGCAACGACGGTGCGGGCCTTTCTGGTGTCTTTCGGCTGTCCATAAGCCGGAATTACTGAAGAGGCACACCTTCATTGCCGGTAGTGCGGATGGCATCATCCAAACCAAGGCAGACAAAGCGGATCAACGCTGGCTTAGCGTAGATCCATCGCCGCATGAACTTGTCCGTGTTTCCAGCATCTCCAAAGGCTGGCTTCGCGCGAGATGGATTCACGCACTTTGTCCTGGCGGTCATACGGGGGAGAAACCCCTGCGATCGCGACTTGTTGAGGCGGCCGGAAGTGCCGCCACGATTGGAGACCCAAGATGGCTACACAGCGCATTCTCGATTTCATCAATACCCGACGCCCGAATGGCCCTTGCATGGTGCTCGACCTCGAAGTCGTGCGCGAAAATTTCCATAATTTCGAGATGGCCTTGCCGGACTCGAAGATTTTCTATGCCGTGAAAGCCAACCCTGCGCCGGAAATCCTGCGCCTGCTGGCTTCGCTTGGCTCGAACTTCGACACCGCGTCGGTTGCCGAAGTCGAAATGGCGCTCGATGCCGGTGCATCGGCTGACCGCATTTCCTTCGGCAACACCATCAAGAAGGAGCGAGACATTGCCCGCGCCTTCGAACTCGGCATCCGCCTGTTCGCCGTCGACTGCGTCGAAGAAGTCGAAAAGGTCGCCCGTGCCGCTCCCGGCGCCCGGGTGTTCTGCCGTGTCCTGACCGATGGTGCCGGCGCCGAATGGCCGCTGTCGCGCAAGTTCGGCTGCGTGCCGGCCATGGCTGTCGACGTGCTGCGCGCGGCGCAGAAGCTCGGCCTCGAATCCTACGGTGTGTCGTTCCATGTCGGTTCGCAGCAGACGGACTTGGCTGCCTGGGACCGTGCCCTGGGCGATGCCAAGCAGGTTTTCGACGCGCTGGCCAAGGAAGGCATCACGCTGAAGATGGTCAATATGGGCGGCGGTTTCCCGACCCGTTACCTCAAGGATGTGCCGACCGCACAGGCCTATGGCCAGGCGATCTTCCAGTCGCTGAGCAAGCATTTCGGCAACCGCCTGCCCGAGACCATCATTGAACCCGGCCGCGGCATGGTCGGCAATGCCGGTGTCATCAAGGCGGAAGTCGTGCTGGTTTCCAAGAAGGCCGATAACGACAATGTCCGCTGGGTCTATCTCGACATCGGCAAGTTCGGCGGCCTGGCAGAGACCATGGACGAAGCCATTCGCTACCAGATCACCACCCCGCGGGATGGCGATCGCAGCGAACCCTGCGTGCTGGCCGGTCCGACCTGCGATTCCGCCGACGTGATGTACGAAAAGAACCCCTATCCGCTCCCCATTTCGCTGACCATCGGCGATGAGGTGCTGATCGAGGGAACAGGCGCCTACACCACGACCTATTCCGCGGTGGCCTTCAACGGCTTCGAACCACTCCGATCATACGTCATCTAAACCGGCTTCAAGCCCGGTTGAAACGTTCTGCCCGGCAACGCGCCGGGCAGCGGTGACACGCACATGACACGATTGGTCGAGACAATGGACGCAGCAGAAAACATCGAACAGAACCTGGTACCCGACGGCCTGTATTTCGCCGGCGCGGGTGCCTATGCCATCGTCAACGAACTGCCGCAGGACGAGAAGGCCCGCGAAGATTTGCTCGACCGCGCCATGGGCGAGGGCCGCCGCCGCAAGTCGTCGGAAAAGCTGCGCCGCGGCCGCCTGCCGTCGGAAGGCCTTGCCTTTTCCGCACGCGGCGCGGGCGGTGCGCTGCTCGGCACGGTCCGGCTCTGGGACATCCAGGCCGGCCATGACGCGGCGGGCAAGGGCGTGCGCGCGCTGCTGCTCGGACCGCTTGCCGTGGATCCCGCATCGAAGGATCTCGGCATCGGTTCGGCGCTGATGCGCCATGCGATCAAGGAAGCCACCCGGCTCGGCCACGGCGCCATCATCCTGGTCGGCGATCCCGAATATTACGAACGCTTCGGTTTCACCGGCGCGAAGACGGCAGGGCTTGCCATGCCGGGTCCGGTCGAACGCCGCCGCTTCCTCGCGCTTGAATTGAAGCCGGGGCATCTGGATGGCGCCAAGGGCCTGCTGACGCCGAAAGGCCGCCGCTCGTCGCGGGCGATGCGGATCATTCCCGTGTCGCTGCGGTTCTCCGCCTGAATGGAAAAGCCGGCCCTTTGGCCGGCTTTTTGTTTAGCGGGCGAGGAATTCCTGGATCGCGCCAATCTCGCTCTGCTGGATTTCATGTCCGCCGGGATGCCAGGCGATGGTCACGTCGGTTCCCTGTGCGGCGAGATAATCCGCCAGCGCCTGCGTGCGGTCGGGCGGGCAGATCGGGTCACGCTGCCCGGCGGTAACAAGCACGCGCTTTCCCGCCAGTTTCGGCTGCGGCGCCGGTGTCCACGGAATCAGCGGATGCATCAGGACGGCCGCGTCAAACAGCTCTGGTTGCTCCAGCATGACCGAGGCAAGAATGTTGGCGCCGTTCGAATAGCCAAGACCGACAACGTCGGATGGATTGGCAGCGTCCTTATGGGCTTTGACAAAATCCGCCATGGTCCGTGTCCGCACGGCGAGATCGTCCATGTCGTAGACGCCCTCGGCGGTGCGGCGGAAAAAGCGCGCGGCACCATGTTCCGAGACATCGCCGCGCGGCGAGACGATACCGGCTGACGGGATCAGGCGGCGGGCGAAATCGAAGAACTGGTTCTCGTCGCCGCCCGTTCCATGAAAGACGAAGAACAGGGGGCTGTTCGAGGTTTGCGCCGCATGGATGCGGTGCTGATAGGAATGCGTCGACATATCCGTCCCTTCCGCCCGGTGCTTTTGCACTGGGCCATGGATTGCACTGTGTTGCCTCACATATGGAATGCCGGATGCCATCGCGGAAGCTGCCCGCCGCTTGATGGATTGTCTCCGTGGCGGAGACAGTGAGCGCGCATGGTTCTTTAATCTTTGACAACGCTCGCAATGGAGTTGGTGCGTGGTTCGACAAGCTCACCATGAGGGAGGGAGTTGGCTGCAAGGCCAATTCTGCAATGTTGCAGAATACAGTTCCCTGCAATCCTCCACTTCCCTCATGGTGAGCTTGTCGAACCACGCACCATATGGAAGTGCAAGGAATGCGATCGATGTCCTTTTTTGTCCGCTTCTCGTCCGCTGCATGCGTATCTGCCGATTGCATCGCGTTGTACTGTTGGGATATCAACACACAGGAGATGCCAGAAATGTCCGCAGATACCGCTCTTATCGTCATCGACGTGCAGGAATCGTTCCGCCAGCGCGCCTACTGGAACGAAGCCGAAGCACAGGCTTTCATTGCCAATATCCAGCGGCTGATCGATGGCGCCAAGGCTGCCGGCCTTCCGGTCATCCAGATTTTCCATGTCGACGGCGATGGCCCGTTTGCACTGGACTCCGGCTTCATCAAGCCGCTGGCGCCGGTTTCGCTCGAAGCCGATGTCGTGTTCCACAAGGCCCGGCACAGTGCGCTTGTCGGCAGCGGGCTCGATATCTGGCTGACCGAGAACGGTATCCGCAAGCTGCTGGTGTCGGGTATCCGCACCGAACAGTGCTGCGAGACCACCACGCGCCATGCCTCGGATCTCGGCTATACCGTCGATTACGTCTCCGAGGCGACGCTGACCTTCGCCATGACCAATGCCGCCGGGCGCACCTTCAGTGCCGACGAGATCCGTGCCCGCACCGATCTGGTGCTGGCCGGGCGCTTTGCCCGGATCGTGACGGTCGACGAGGCGTTGAACGGGGCGGGGCAGGCGCTGGCTGCATGAAGCCCGAGCAATCCCGTCATATCGATGTTCTGGTGGTGGTGCCCGCAAGGGCGCTGCTGCTGGACATTGCCGGACCGGTGGAGGTGCTGCGCAAGGCCAATCTGGAACAGAGCGCGGTGCATTTCGACGTGCGCTATGTCGGCCCGCTGGCCAATGTCACCACGTCCATCGGCTTGACCATCAGCGGCATCGAGCCGTTGCCCGACCATGTGCCGGATGATGCGATGATCATGCTGGCGGGCGATACCACGACGCTGCTGGACACGGCGGCGAGCAGCGGGGCGGAGGCGCATGGACACCGCGATGGGGACATTGTCGCCTGGCTGAACGCGCATGTGGGGGAAACCCAGACGCTGGTGACGATCTGCTCCGGCGCCTTGCTGGCGGCGCGTGCCGGCCTGTTCGATGACCGCATCTGTACCACGCACTTTGCTTCGGTTGACGAGCTGCGCGCGCTGGTGCCGACGGCGCGGGTGCTGGACAACCGGCTCTATGTCGAGGACGGCAACCGTTACTCGAGTGCGGGGATCACGGCGGGTATCGACCTGATGCTGCATCTGGTCAGCGAGATGGCCGGTCCGGCCTGCGCGGTGGCTGTCGCGCGCTATCTGGTGGTCTATCTCCGGCGCAGCGGCAGCGATCCGCAATGGTCGCCATGGCTGGACGGACGCAACCACATCCACCCGGCGATCCACCGGGTGCAGGACCGGCTCGCCGCCGACCCGGCGCAACACTGGACGCTGGAAAGCCTGGCGGATATCGCCGCAACCAGCCCGCGGCACCTGTCGCGGCTGTTCAACGAACATGCCGGCATGAGCATTCCCGATTATCTCAACCGCCTGCGGGTGGCGCTGGCGCAGGAAATCCTCAGCCATACGCGGCTGGATATGGAGGGGGTGGCGGAGCGCACGGGTTTTGCCTCGGCGCGGCAGTTGCGCCGGGCCTGGGGCCGCATTCACGCCACCCCGCCGAGCGGAGCGCGGGGAACGCCGTGATCAACCCAAAAAAGAAACCGCCCCGTTGGCGGAGGCGGTTTCAGGCAATCATTTTAGCGCTTGATATTGTCAGCCGACATCCGACCACGGGCCGTGGAAATCGCCTTCTTTGTCCACGCGCTTGAAGCCGTGCGCGCCGAAGAAGTCCCGCTGCGCCTGGATGAGATTGGCCGTGCCGCGCGCCTGCCGGTAGCCATCGAAATAGCCGAGAGCGGCAGCAAGCGCCGGGGTCGGCAGACCGGCCACGGCCGCCTTGGCAACCACATCGCGCAACGCCGTCGATGCTGTCTTCATGCGTTCGACGAAGGATGGCGCCAGCAGCAGATTGTCCTGGCCGCCACCGGCGAAAGCCGAGGCGATCTCGTCGAGAAATTGCGAACGGATGATGCAGCCGGCGCGCCAGATTTTCGCCGTGGTGTCGAGCGGGATGTTCCAGCCATGCTCGGCCGAAGCACCTGACATGACGGCAAAGCCTTGCGCATAGGCGGCAATCTTGCCGGCCAGCAGGCCCTGTTCGAGTGCGTCGATGAAGGACTGGTCCGTGCCCGCAAGCTTGGGCGTACCGAGCGAGGCATAGGCCTTGGCCGCCTTGGCGCGTTCGCCGCGCAGCGCGGATATCGAGCGCGCGGCAACCGCCGCTTCAATGCCGGTTGCGGGGATGCCGAGCATCTGCGCCTCGATGGCAGCCCAGCGGCCGGTGCCCTTCTGGCCCGCGCTGTCGACGATGATCTCGACGGCCGGCTTGCCGGTTTCCGTGTCGGTGGCGGCGAGCACCTTGGCGGTGATTTCGATCAGGTAGGAATTCAGCGGGCCCTTGTTCCACTTGTCGAAAATTTTGCCGATTTCAACCGGCGACAGCCCGAGACCATCGCGCAGGATGCCGTAGATTTCGGCGATCATCTGCATGTCGGCATATTCGATGCCGTTGTGAATCGTCTTGACGAAGTGACCGGCGCCATCGGGGCCGAGCAGCGCGGCGCAGGATTCGCCCTCATACTTCGCCGAAATGGCTGTCAGGACCGGTTCGATGCGCGCATAGGATTCGGGCGTGCCGCCGACCATGATCGACGGGCCATGCCGTGCGCCTTCTTCACCACCGGAAACGCCCATGCCGACGAAGGTCGGATCGTTGGCGCCGAGTTCCTTCAGGCGGCGGACCGTATCGTGGAAGTTGGCATTGCCCGCATCGATGATGATGTCTTCCTTGGCAAGGAAGGGCTTCAGCGCCGCAATCTGCTCATCGACGGCGTCGCCTGCCTTCACCATCAGGATGATCGGGCGGGGTGCGCGGATGTTTTTGGCCAGGTCTTCCAGCGTTTCGCAGGGAATGATCTTGTCTTTGAGGGTGCCCGCTTCCTGATGGAAGGCGTGGGTCTTCTCCACCGTCCTGTTGTACACCGCGACGCGATAACCGTTTTCGGCAATATTGAGCGCGAGATTGGCACCCATGACGCCAAGGCCGATCAATCCAATGTCAGCTTGCTGCATGATTATGTCCTTGCTTTATTCGATTCGAACGCAGGCCCAGAGCCCGGGTGAGCATTTGTATATCAATGTGCCTGCCGGGCAATGACAATCTCAGCCATCGCGCAACTGTTCCATGTCGCGGATGCGTTCGGCGCTGCTGTTCTGCAGCTTGTGCGTCACCCCGGCGATCAGGGTTTCCGCCATCAGGAAAAGCGTGGTGGAGGAGTCCCAGGGCGAGGGGACGGCCGTGCGCCCGGCGATGACATGGCGGGCGAAGCGGGCGATGGGGGACAGCCACTGGTCGGTGATCAGCACGATCTCGACACCGCGCGCCTGCGCCTTCTCGGCGAAGCGGATGAGGCTGTCCTGATAACGGCGGATATCGAAGATGACGAGGACATCCTTCCTGCCCATGTCGATCAGCTGGTCGCGCCAGTTGCTTTCCTGGCCGGTGAGATGGGTGACGCCGGAACGGATGATCTTCAGGTGCGCCGCCATGTAGATGGCGATCGGATCGGTGAAGCGGCCGCCGAGCAGATAGACATGGGTGCGGGTGCGGCTGAGCGCCTCCGTCGCATCGTCCAGCTGCTGCGTCGAGAGATGGTGAAACGTTTCACGGATGTTCTCGATGGCCGCTTCCATCAGGGGGTAAGCGGCGCTGCCCTTGGATGACTGAATGATTGTCGCGCGGTTGAGCGGCGACTGGATCTGGGCTGCCAGCTCCTGCTGCAGGGCCTGCTGGAACTCCGGATAGCCCTGAAAGCCGAGACGCGAGACGAAACGCAGGATCGTCGGCGAACTGACCCCCGCCTGCGCCGAAAACTCCGCCACCGTACGCAGGCCGATCAGCGGGTAGTTGGCGATGAGGGTCTGCGCGGCCTTGCGTTCTGACGTCGACATGGCATCGATTTTTTCGCTGATCAGTTCGGAAATGCTTGTTCCCATCAAACTTCTTTCGGTCAAAGTCAAGAAACGCAATTTTCGCATTTGACAATTTTGTGACTTGTGTATCAAATCATACGTGAGTGGAAATAAAAATACAAAATGTAATACAAAGTACAAATTGCCGAAGAGGGCAAAATGGGATTATCGCAGGCCACGCACAGTGTCTGGGAGCCGGTCCGGGTATCCAACCCCGATGGTGGCTCGCCGTTTGTCATTCTCTGCGATCACGCTTCCAACCACATTCCCGCGCCCTATGGCCGTCTCGGCCTCGAGCCGGACGATCTGCAAAAGCATATCGCCTGGGACCCAGGCGCGCTGGGGGTCAGCCAGGGGATGGCAGCGCTGCTGGATGCGCCGCTGGTTGAATCCTGTGTCTCGCGGCTGATCATCGATTGCAACCGGCCGCTCGATGCGCCCGATCTCATCCCGGCCACGAGCGAATTGACCACGGTGCCCGCCAATACGGCGCTCGATGCTGCGGAAAGGCAGCGGCGCATCGCGCTGTCGCATCAGCCCTATCATGCGGCCATCGAAGAACTGGCACGGGACCGCGCGCGCAAGGGCTTTCCGGCACCGGTCTATGTGGCGGTGCATTCGTTCACGCCGGTCTATCGCGGGGTCGAGCGGCCCTGGCACATCGGCATCATCCATGATGATTACGATCAGGTTGCCGCACCGCTGATTGCGGGCCTGCAGGCGCTCGATCAATACTGCGTCGGCATCAATGAGCCCTATTCGCCCGCCGACCGGGTCTATTACACGCTTGAACGCCATGCGTCGGCGCAAGGGCTTGCCGCGGTGATGATCGAGATCCGCAACGATCTCATCACCACACCCAAAGAAGAAAAAGCATGGGCCGGGACCCTCTCGGCCATTTTGAAGGAAATTGCCCAGGGGCCGCTTTCCACAACCAGGAAGGCTGCAAACAGGATCGCATAAGGATTGGTATCTGACGTTAGAAATTTCTCAAAAATAACGGGGAACGTGAGTACGATGACACACCAAGATTATACCGACGTGGATAAATCGGAGGACATCAAAGTTCTCCACGGCATGGGCTATGCCCAGGAACTGGAACGGCGCATGAGCCGTTTCTCCAACTTCGCCATCTCGTTTTCGATCATCTGCATCCTGTCCGGCGGCATCAATTCGCTGGGGCAGGCGACGGCGGGTGCCGGCGGGGCCGCCATCGGCATCGGCTGGCCGCTCGGCTGCCTGGTCTCGGCGGTCTTCGCCATCGCCATGGCGCAGATCAGCTCGGCTTACCCGACCGCAGGCGGCCTCTATCACTGGGGTTCGATCCTCGGCAATCGCGGCACCGGCTGGCTGACAGCCTGGTTCAACCTGCTCGGGCTGATCACCGTGCTCGGCGCGATCAATGTCGGCACCTATTATTTCTTCATCGGCGCCTTCGGCACCTATCTCGGGATCACGGATTCCATCACGGTGCAGATCATCTTCCTGATCGTCCTGACCGGCATCCAGGCCCTGGTCAACCATATGGGCATCGGCCTCACCGCCAAGCTGACCGACTTTTCCGGCTATCTGATTTTCGCCACGGCGATTGCCCTGTCGGTGGTCTGCCTCGCTTCGGCCAAGTCGTTCGAATTCAGCCGCCTGTTCACCTTCGCCAACTATTCCGGCATGCCGACGCCGGCAGCGGATGGATCGATGACCGGCAGCCCCGTCTGGCCCACGAGCTCGAGCCTGTGGGTGTTCCTGCTCGGCCTGCTGCTGCCGATCTACACGATCACCGGTTATGACGCATCCGCCCATACATCCGAAGAAACCGTCAAGGCGGCGCATTCCGTGCCGCGCGGCATGGTTTCGTCGGTGCTCTGGTCGGCCGTCTTCGGCTATATCATGCTGTGCTCGTTCGTGCTGATGCTGCCAAGCATGGATGCGGCGGCGGCACAGGGCTGGAACGTGTTCTTCTGGGCGATGGGCGAACAGGTCAATCCTGTCGTCAAGAACATTCTCTACTTCCTGATCTTCATCAGCCAGTTCCTCTGCGGCCTGGCGACGGTAACCTCGGTCTCGCGCATGATTTTCGCCTTCGCCCGCGACAAGGGCCTGCCGGGATCGAGCCTGTTGTCGAAGGTCAGCCCGCAATACCGCACGCCTGTCGCCGCCATCTGGACCGGCGCCACGCTGGCGGTGCTGTTCGTCTGGGGGTCGAACATGGTGTCCATCGGTGACACGCCGGTCTATTCGGTGGTCGTTTCCTGCACGGTCATCTTCCTGTTCTTCTCCTTCGCCATTCCGATCGCGCTGGGCTTTTTCGCCTGGGGTACGCCGAAATGGAACAAGATGGGACCATGGAACCTGGGTGAAGGCATGTTCAAGCTGTTCGCCATCCTGTCGATCCTTGCCATGGCGCTGATCTTCGTCATCGGTATCCAGCCGCCGAATGAATGGGCTCTCTACATCACCGTCGGCTTCCTGGTGGTAACGGCTGTTGTCTGGTTCGGCTTCGAACGCCGCCGTTTCCAGGGCCCGCCCATCGGCGATGCCGTGGCCAAGCGTGCCGCCGAGATCGCTGCTGCTGAAAAGGCCGTCGGCGAACGCGGCTGATTGCAAAACGGGGGCGGCGGGCTCGGGCCGGCCGCCCTGTCTTTTGACCCAATCCAAATTCTGTTTGAGGATAGACAAGAAATGCCCGGACATTGGAGTTTCGACGAATTAAAGCGCCATGTAACCAATGGCGAAATTGACACGGTGCTGGCCTGCTTCGTCGACATGCAGGGCCGCCTGATCGGCAAGCGCTTTCATGCCAGCTTCTTCGTCGACTCCGCCCATGACGAGACGCACGGCTGCAACTATCTCTTGGCCAACGACATCGACATGGAGCCGGTGCCCGGCTACAAGGCGGCCAGCTGGAAACAGGGCTATGGCGATTTCGTCATCAAGCCCGACCTTTCCACCATCCGCCATATTCCGTGGCTGGAAAAATGCGCGCTGGTCCTGTGCGATATTCTCGACCATCACCATCACGAGGATCTCGCCCATTCGCCGCGCGCCATCCTGAAGCGCCAGCTGGCGCGGCTGAAGGAGCGGGGCTATCTCGCCTACTTCGCCTCGGAGCTGGAATTCTACCTGTTCGACGAGACCTATGAGAGTGCGCGTGCCAAGCACTGGAAGGGCATGACCACCGCATCGCCCTACATCCAGGACTACGTGATCCAGATGACCACCAAGGAAGACGCCGTCATGCGCGCCATCCGCAACGGTCTGTTCGATGCGGGCATTCCCGTCGAAAACTCCAAGGGCGAATGGGGGCCGGGCCAGGAAGAAATCAATGTGCGCTATGCCGAAGCGCTGGAGATGGCCGACCGGCATGTGATCATGAAGAACGGCTGCAAGGAAATCGCCACCCAGATGGGCAAGGCGATCACCTTCATGGCGAAATATGATTATGCGCTGGCGGGCAGTTCCAGCCACGTGCACAACTCGCTGTGGAGCGCCGATGGCAAGACACCGCTGTTCTATGACAAGAACGCCGAACACACCATGTCACCGCTGATGCGGCAGTGGGTGGCCGGGCAGCTGAAATATGCCGACGACTTCACCTTCTTCCTTGCGCCCTACATCAACTCCTACAAGCGCTTCCAGGCGGGCACCTTTGCGCCGACGAAGAACGTCTGGAGCCTCGACAACCGGACGGCGGGCTTCCGCCTGTGCGGCGAAGGCACCAAGGGCATCCGCATCGAATGCCGCATTGGCGGGGCTGATCTCAATCCCTATCTCGCCTTTGCCGGTCTGATCGCGTCGGGCCTGGCAGGCATCGATGAGAAGCTGGAACTCGACAAGCCGTTCCAGGGCGATGCCTATGGCGGGGCGCGGTTGCGGGAAATCCCCAAGACCCTGCGCGAGGCGACCGAAACGCTGGCGAAGTCGAAGATGCTGAAGACGGCGCTCGGCGACGAGGTGGTGGAGCATTATGTGCACACCGCCAAGTGGGAGCAGTTCGAATATGACCGCCGCGTCACCGATTGGGAGTTGCATCGCGGTTTCGAACGGTATTGAAGATCACGGCAAAGGCCTGTCCCGCGGCATGCGTCCGCGGGGCGGGGCCAGCTTTTGGAAAACACAGGCTAGAGGTTTACCCATGACCGAGACGGTCAAACTGATCACCCCCATCGACGGCTCCGTCTACGCGGAGCGTCCCGTTGCAACGGACAAGGCCATCGACGCGGCCGTGGAAGCGGCAAGGCAGGCGCAGGCCGGCTGGTCGCAGACCAGCATTGCCGAACGCGGCCGGCTTTGCCTTGCGGCACTGGATGCCTTGCTTGGCATGAACGACGAGATCGTGCCGGAGATCGCCTGGCAGATGGGCCGCCCGGTGCGCTATGGCGGCGAAAAGGGCGGCGTGGAGGAGCGCACCCGCTACATGGTCGGGATTGCCGAACGGGCGCTTGCGCCGGTCATCGAAAACGACAAGCCCGGCTTCCGCCGCTACATCAAGCACGTGCCGCTGGGTGTCGTCATGGTCATTGCGCCGTGGAATTATCCGTATCTGACCGCCGTCAACACGATCATCCCGGCGCTGATGGCTGGTAATACCGTCATTCTCAAACATGCGGCGCAGACGCTGCTGGTCGGCGAGCGCTTTGCCCAGGCTTTTGCTGCGGCCGGACTGCCGAAGGGCGTTTTCCAGAACATCGTGCTGAACCATGCCCAGACCGAAAAACTGCTGGGGTCGGGCCGGATCGACCATGTCAATTTCACCGGCTCGGTCGGCGGCGGCCGCGCCATCGAAAAGGCGGCAGCGGGCACCTTCATGTCGCTCGGGCTTGAACTCGGCGGCAAGGACCCGGCCTATGTACTGCCGGACGTCAATCTCGACCATGCGGTGGCCAATCTGGTCGACGGCGCCTTCTTCAACTCCGGCCAGTGCTGCTGCGGCATCGAGCGCATCTATGTGCATGCGGATGTCTATGACCGTTTCGTCGACGGCTTTGTCGACCTGACCAAGCAGTATGTGGTCGGCAATCCGCTCGACGCGGCAACGACGATGGGGCCGATGGCGCAGACGCGCTTTGCCGAACTCATCCGTGAACAGAAGGCGGAAGCCCTGCGCAAGGGCGCCAAGGCGCATGTCAATATGCGCGTTGCCAATGACGCGGCCGGGTCGCCGTACCTCGCGCCCGAAGTGCTGACCGGCGTCGACCACCAGATGAGCGTCATGCGCGAGGAAAGCTTTGGCCCCATTGTCGGCATCATGAAGGTGCGCAATGACGAGGAAGCACTGGCGCTGATGAACGACAGCCAGTATGGCCTGACGGCGTCGCTGTGGACCACCGATACGGACCGCGCCGCCGCCATCGGCGAGCGGATCGAAACCGGTACGGTGTTCATGAACCGCTGCGATTATATCGATCCGGCGCTGGTGTGGACCGGCGTCAAGGAAACCGGCAGAGGCGCCGCCATGTCGGCCATCGGCTACGGCAACCTGACCCGCCCCAAATCCTTCCACCTGCGTGAAGCGATCTGATTTTCTGAAAGAGACACATGATGAGCAAGCTGATCTCCAAATGGAATTACCCGACCACCGTTCGCTTCGGTGCGGGCCGTATCAAGGAACTGCCCGAGGTTCTCGAAGCGACCGGCATCAAGAAGCCGTTGTTCGTCACCGATCCCGGCCTGGCCAAGCTGCCGGTGGTGGCGAGCACGCTGAAAATCCTCGACGATGCCAAGGTTCCCTACGGCGTTTTCTCCGAGGTGAAACCCAACCCGGTCGAATCCAACCTCACTGCCGGCATTGCCGTGTTCAAGAAGGGCAAGCATGACGGCGTCATCGCCTTCGGCGGCGGTTCGGCACTCGACCTTGGCAAGCTTATCGCCTTCCAGGCGGGCCAGACCCGGCCGGTCTGGGATTTCGAGGATGTGGGCGACTGGTGGACGCGCGCCAACAGCGATGTCATCGCGCCGATCATTGCCGTGCCGACCACGGCGGGAACGGGTTCGGAAGTGGGCCGCGCCGGTGTCATCACCAATGAAGAGACCCACACCAAGAAGGTGATCTTCCATCCGAAGCTGCTGCCGGCAATCGTCATCGCCGATCCGGAATTGTCGGTCGGGATGCCCGCCTTCATCACCGCCGGTACCGGCATGGACGCGCTGGCGCATTGCCTCGAGGCCTATTGCGCACCGGGCTATCATCCGATGGCCGACGGCATCGCGGTCGAAGGCATCCGCCTCGTGTTCGAAAACCTGCCCAAGGCCTATGCCAACGGCAAGGACCTGACGGCGCGCGCCCATATGATGAGCGCGGCGGCCATGGGCGCCACCGCCTTCCAGAAGGGGCTCGGCGCAATCCACTCGCTGTCGCATCCCATCGGCGCGCTGTATGACACGCATCACGGCATGACCAACGCGGTGTTCATGCCCTACGTGCTGGCGTTCAACCGCGATGCGGTGGAAGAGCGCATTGCGCGGCTGGCCAGCTATATCGGCATCAAGGGCGGGTTCGACGGCTTTGCCAAGGCGATCATCAAACTGCGCAAGGAACTGAAGGTGCCGCATGCGCTGCCCGGTCTGATCAAGGATCTCAACATGAGCAAGAAGCAGAAGGAACTGATCGCCGACATGGCGATTGTCGATCCGACCGCTGGCGGCAATCCGGTCAAACTGACAAAGAAAGCAGCGCTCAAGCTGCTGGACGAAGCGATTGAAGGATAGGCTCCGGGCCTGCTTCAATCGTCAAATTAAAGGCGCTGGAAACAGCGCCTTTTTGCTTGGTCCGATCAAGCAGGAATGACGAGCGTTTGATGATAGCGCCAAAGTTTCTTGTCGGCGGTCAACAATGGCATCGCTTCGTACAGAGCTTGGGCAATCATTATGCGATCAAACGGGTCTGCATGATCCGGGTATTGGGCCAACGAAGTAAGCGCCAGTGTGTGGTCAACGCTGATTGGCAGTTCGGTCATTCCTGTCTGATGAAACGATGACCGGGCCTCAAGCGGGTGAAGAGCCAACTGTCCCTTGCCGTGCTTGATCGCGATTTCCCATATGACCGCGCTGCTGATGAACAAGGAATTTTCGGGATCGTCAGCAATATCCTTGATTTTCTGCGAAGCGTTGGGGTTGCCCGCAGCAATCCAGATCGCGATGTGCGTATCGAGCAAGACTTTCATGGAAAAATGTCTTGCTCGCCACTCGCTGCAAAATCTGCTGCTATCTCGGCATCGCCTGCATTGAACTCTTCCACCGTTTCAGGGAGGTTCAAGCCAGCAAGAATATGGTGTGCTGCGCCGAAGCGTTTCGGAGCACTATAGGCCACAAGTCTGGCGACGGGCTTGCCATTACGTGCCAGAACGATCTCGTTGTCGCGACCAGTTTCCAAACCCTCGACCAGGCTTGAAAGCCTGGTTTTGGCTTCGTGCATATTCACGGTGACCATGGATAGCATCCTATTAGCTAATGTAGCCTAGCTAATAGCATGATTGCCGATTGCAAGCAATATTGGCCTTCAGTGCTCCAGAACCAGCAGGTCCTTGGCGGCGAGGCTGACCTTGACGTCTTCGCCCGGCACCGGCGGCGGCGCGCTCGGATCGTTGAACGTATCGAAGGACACGGTGTTCTGGCCGAGCGAGGCGCGGATGCGGATGACCGAGCCGAGGAAGTGCACGCTGTTGATCTTGCCGTCCAGCGTCGTCTCGCGATTGCCGGTCGCACCGCCGAGGCTCACGGCCTCCGGGCGCACGGCGAGGGAAATCTTGTCGCCGGTCTTGTGGCCGTTGAGACGCTTCAGGCCGATCGACACGTCCTTGCCGTCGACGGTGATGGTGCCGGTGGCCGCATCGCGCACAACCGCATCCAGCGTGTTGAGCGTGCCGACGAAGGATGCGACGAAACGCGATGAGGGCTGGTTGTAAATCTCGAACGGCGCGCCGACCTGCTCGGCCTTGCCCTCATACATCACGACGATACGGTCGGAGATCGACAGGGCCTCTTCCTGGTCGTGGGTGACGAAAATCGTGGTGATGCCAAGCTTGCGCTGGATCGCCCGGATTTCCTCGCGCAGCGACACGCGGATCTTGGCGTCGAGCGCCGACAGCGGTTCGTCGAGCAGGAGAACCTGCGGCTTGGTGGCAAGGGCGCGGGCGAGCGCCACGCGCTGCTGCTGGCCGCCCGAGAGCTGATAGGGGAAACGTTCGGCCAGATGGTCGAGCTTGATCAGCGACAGCATCTCGTGCACCGTCGCATTGATCTCCGCCTGCGGCTTCTTGGCAACCTTCAGGCCGAAGGCGACATTCTGTGCCACGGTCATGTTGGGGAAAAGCGCATAGGCCTGGAACACCATGCCGATATTGCGCTGGTTGGGTTTGAGGTTGACGACGTCCTTGCCGCCGATGCTGATCGTGCCGGATGTCGGGGTTTCGAAACCGGCGACCATGCGCAGCACCGTTGTCTTGCCGCAACCGCTGGGGCCGAGGAAGGAAATGAATTCGCCCTTCTCGATGCTCAGGTTGAAATCATGAACAACCGTCGTGGCTCCAAAACTCTTTTTCAAATGGCTGATGGTGAGAAATGACATTGGCAAGGTTCCCGATTATCGCTTGGTTGCAGCGAGGGATTTGTTGAAGCGGGTGACGACCTGGATAAGCCCCATACAAACCCAGGTTATGGCAAAGGCGATGACGGAGAGCGCCGCCGGTTCATAGGCACGATTGGCGCCGAGCAGCTGCAGGAACGGCCCGAAAGCCGGACGGTTCAAGAGGGCTGCCATGGTGAATTCGCCGATGACGATGGCGAAGGTCAGAAATGCGCCGGAGAGAACCGCGACGAGCACATTGGGCAGGATGATGCGCGACATGATGGTTATCCGGCTTGCCCCAAGGCTTTCGGCGGCTTCCGTCATGGTGCGGATATCGATGGCACCGAGACCGGTATCGACGGCGCGGTACATATAGGGCAGGGCCAGCGTCGTGTAGCCGAAGCACAAAAGGATGTTCGTGCCCACGGCCGAGCCCGTCAGCGGCAGGATCGAGGAGGTGTTGTACAGCCTGATATAGCCGAACACGATGACAATTGCCGGAATGACCAGCGGCAGCAGCGTGATGAACTCGATGAACGGCCGCCAGCCCGGCAGGCGCAGCCGCACCCAATAGGCCGTGGGAACGATGAGCAGCACACCCACACAAATGGTGGCGATGGCCATCACAACGGAATAGGCGAACGTCGCCTGGAAGCCGGGGTCGCTCAGCACGACCCAATAGGCATCGAGCGAATAGACCCCGCGCCGCATGCGCAGCGAAAATTCAAACAGGCCTATCAGCGGCAGGGCAAAATAGAGAATGCCGAAAGCGAGGGCGAGCCAGGACCAGAAACGATTGATCTTCATTTGAGCCACCGTTCACTGCGGGCGCGCATCCAGATGTAGATGCCGTTGGAAATGCCGGTGATGACGATCATGCCGAAGGCCAGGGCATAGCCGAGCTGCGGGTCCTGCAGGACGTCGCCGCGGATCTGCGCGTAGAGGACGATCGGGACGATGCTGAGGGACGAGCCGGTCAGCGCATAGGCCGTGGCGATGGCACCGAAGGAATTGGCGAAAAGCAGGAGAATGGTGCCAAGCAGGGCGGGCCACAGGATCGGGAAGGCGACCATGCGCCAATATTGCGGTCCGGTTGCGCCGAGAATGAGGGCGGCTTCCTTCCATTCACGCTTCAGTCCGTCCAGCGCCGGCGTGATGATCAGCACCATCAGCGGAATCTGGAAATAGAGATAGGTGATGGTCAGGCCCCAGAAACTGAGAAGATTGAAGCCGTGCGCGTAGAGATTGACCCCGAAGACGTTGACCAGGAGATAGGTGACGAGGCCCGTCCGCCCGAGCGTGAACAGAAAGGCATAGGCCAGCGGAACGCCGGCGAAATTCGATGCGACGCCGGAAAACGTCATCATCGGCGCCCGGATCCAGCTCGGCAGGCCGCCCAGGGTAATGGCCGCGGCGATGCTGAAACCGATGAACGCGCCAAGCAGCGCCGATGTCAGCGAGATCTTGATCGAAATCCAGTAGGCATCCATGATGGACGGCTGGAACAGGTTGGCGAGATTGGCGAACGTCAGATTGCCCTGCGCATCCTGGAACGCCCCGGCGACGAGATAGATCGTCGGCAAAACCAGGAACATCACGGCAAACAGGAAGAACGGCATGACACCGAGCCAATCAAGCGACAAGCGCTTGCGCTCCTGGGTGGCGGCAGGTGGGATAGAGGAGGTGCTTGCTTCTGAAATCACACTCATGGATTTTGAAGACCGCTTTCTGAGCTGCATTATAGACGCTACCGCATCAATTGCGAAGCGAACAAACTGACCGACGGTTTAGGCAGGGGGCGTCTTGTCTCTGAAAAAGGGAATCCCCGCGGATGTTTCCACGGGGATCCGATGGTCAGAGATTACTTGACGTTGGCGCCGACAACCTTGTCCCAGCCCTTGGTGATGACTTCCTTGGCGGCAGCCTGCTCATCAAGCGTCGGGAAGAAAGCCTTTTCGTAGGCTGCTGCTGGCGGCAGCTTGTCGAGGACTTCCTTCGGTACCTTGTTGTTCTTTATCAGATCCTTGAAGCGGGTCGGGTGGCAATAGCCTTTGAGGTAACCGATCTGGCCTTCGTCGGAATAAAGATATTCCATCCACAGCTTGGCGGCATTGGGATGCGGTGCATAGGCGCTGATAGCCTGGACATAGACACCGGCCAGAACGCCCGATGCGGGAACAACGACTTCAACCGGCGGATTGCCCTTGAGCGTATCACGACCGGCGAGGGCGTTATAATCCCAGGTGATGATGATCGGGGTAGCACCCTGTGCCAGCGTGCCCGATTTGCCGATGACCGGAACGAAATTGCCTGCCTTGTTGAGGTCGGCAAAATACTTCAGGCCGGCTTCGGCAGCAGCAGCGCCGGGCTTGGCACCGGTCGATGCACCGGCAGCCTGTACGGCGAGAATGGCCTGGTTGGAGGCGCGGGGATCACCGGCAAGCGCAACAGTGTTGGCATATTCCGGCTTGAGCAGATCAGCCCAATCCTTCGGAACGTTCTTGACGATGTCGGTATTCACTTCGAGTGACATGACGCCGTAATAGTCGCCATACCAGTGGCCATCGGCATCCTTCAGTTCGGCCGGGATCGAATCCCAGGTGGAAACCTTGTAAGGCTGTGTCAGGCCGTCTTTCTTGGCATCGGGGCCAAAGGAAAGACCGACGTCGATGACGTCAGGCGCCTGCGGGCCCTTGTTGTCCTTGTTGGCCTTGATCGCTTCGACTTCGTCCTTCGATCCGGCATCCGGATTGAGTTCGTTGACGGTCAGGCCGTACTTTGCCTTGAAACCGGCAATGATATCGCCATAACCACACCAGTCGTGCGGCAATGCGATGGTCGTCAGCGATCCTTCCTTTTTCGCGGCGGCAACCAGATCAGCCGGTGCATCCGCGAACGAAAGCGTGGTGCTTGCGAACAGCAGCGCTGTCGATAGAGAGAGCAAGCGTTTTGAAGAAACAACCATTTTAACACCCCTGTTTAAGCGACAAACGTCATTGGCTCTGTTTTCGACGTTCCTGCCTCCCGATATAGGGCTCTCATGTCAGTTAGATGACAGGCTCGCGAACGTCTTTTGCTGAGCAGTGGAAAGAAGTGAAACATTTTTTTGGTGGCTTAGCAATTCGCACGTGAGAGAATTATGACAGTGTCCGGACAGTCGGCTGAATTGCTCCCATAACGACAAAAAGATTGGCAGGAGCGGCAGTTAGCCGAATAATGAATGTCGCATTTGATTTCCTGCGACATGCTCATCCACAAGGATCGGCCGGGGCAGGAAAAATCCGGTTAGCGGACTAACATTATTTTGCAAAAATCCGGGGAATGACCGCCCCTGGCGGGGTGCTGCCGCGCTGCTTTTTCCGGCTGGATTGCCGTGCCGGATTCGGGTCGTAATTCCACCCAGATCCCGTGGGGAAACCGGGCATTATGACGATGTGGCGGAAAGCTGCGGTGTGGTGCGCTTGTCGAACCAAGCACGACCACCGCGAGGGATGTTAGTGTCCGCCGCCTCCGCCGCCCGAGGCAGCGGGGGCCGGTTTGCGCATGAGCACGGCAAAAAGTGCCAGCGAGGCGAACAGCATCGTCAGGATATAGAAGACGTCCATGAACGACATCAGCGAGGCCTGCTGGTGCACCATGCCGGAAATCCGGCTGAGTGCCGCAGACGAGCCGTCAATGCCGTGCGACTGGAAATTCTTGGCCATGCTGGCCATCAGATTCTCGGCTTCCGGATTGCCCCAACGCACCTTTTCGGACAGCTGGGCGTAATGCTTGACACCGCGATCCGTCAAGATCGTATTGATGACGGCAAGGCCCACGGCACCGCCAAGGTTGCGTGTCAGGTTGAACAGGCCCGAAGCGTTCTTGAGCCGGGACAGCGGCAGGGTGCCGAGCGCCAGATTGTTGATCGGCACCATGCACAGCATCAGCGAGCAGCCGCGCAGGATCTGCGGCAGCAGCAATTCATAGAAATCCCAATCGGCGGTGAGGCCGGTCATGGTCCAGGTGCCCGCGGCAAAACCGATGAAGCCGATCATCATCATCAGGCGCGGATCCATCCGGTTGGACAGGAAGCCGGCGACGGGGGCCGTCATGAACATGGCGAGGCCGCTGACGAACAGGGCTTCGCCGATCATCAGAGCGTCATATCCCCGGATGCGGCCGAGATAGAGCGGATAGAGATAGGTCAGGCCATAGAGGCCGACGCCCATGATGAAGGAGAACACCGAGCCGAAGGCGAAATTGAGGTTCTTGAAGGCGCGCAGGTCGACGATCGGCTCCTCGGCGGTGAAGGCACGATAGAAGAAGAGCAGCGCACCGAGGACGAGAACGATGGCAAAGAAAAAGATCGTGCTGTCCTGCAGCCAGTCATTGCGCGGACCTTCCTCGAGCACGTATTCGAGCGAGCCGAGGAACGCGCCCATGCCGGCCAGACCCCACCAGTCGAACTTGCTGAACAGCGACTTGTCGCCCTTGTCGAAATCGATGAGGTTCCAGGCGGCAAAGGCAACGATGATGCCGGGAATGACGTTGACGAGGAACAGCCAGTGCCAGGAAAAGGCGTGGCTGAGATAGCCGCCGACGGTCGGCCCGATGGTCGGCGCCAGCGTGGCCACGAGGCCGATGATGGGCGAGACGACCGAGCGCTTGGAGGGCGGGAAGATGGTGAAGGCTGCCGCGAACACGCTGGGGATCATGCCGCCGCCGATGAAACCCTGGATGGCGCGGTAGACGATCATCTGGTCGATGTTGGTGGCCGTGGCACACAGGATGCTGGCCGCGGTGAAGCCCGCTGCCGAAATGGTGAAGAGAACGCGCGTCGACAGGAGCCGGCCGAGGAAGCCGGACAGCGGGATCATGATGACTTCGGCGATGAGATAGGAGGTCTGGACCCAGGAAATCTCGTCGGAGCTTGCGCTCAAACCCGCCTGAATTTCGGCAAGCGATGCCGAAACGATCTGGATGTCGAGAATGGCCATGAACATGCCGAAGACCATCGCCACGAAGGCGATGGCTTTCTTCGGATCGATGTGATCGGACGGCACGGCCGGTGCCGTTGGCTTTCCGCTGATGGTCGTGCTCGACATGATCTCGGGTCCGGTGCTGGTTGCGCTTACTTGGCCGGTGCCGTGCGGGTATCGACGTCAACGATGACGCTCAAGCCCGCCTGAAGCCTGCCGGATGCCAGAATGTCGGCGGGCAGGGCGATGCGAACCGGGACACGCTGGACAACCTTGGTGAAATTGCCTGTGGCATTCTCGGCCGGAAGCAGCGAGAACACGGCGCCGGAGGCCGGGGCAATCGAGGCGACGGTGCCTTCAAACGTGTCACCGGAGAGCGCGTCGACCCGTACCCGTACCTTTTCGCCCGGCACGATGTCCCGCAGCTGCGTTTCCTTGTAATTCGCGTCGATATAGAGCGAATTGACGGGAACGAGGGCGGCAAGCCGCTGGCCAGGGGTGACGAGATCGCCCTTCTTGGCCGAGAGATTGCCGACAACGCCATCGAGAGGCGCGCGGATGACGGTGAAGGAGAGGTCGCGGGCGGCCTTGTCCTTGCTGAGCTGCAGCGAGGCAATCGATCCCTCGGCTTCCTTGTACTGGGCTTCCAGCACACCGACATTGGCGACTGCCGCAGCGATCTGGGCATCGGCGGAAACGAGATTGGCCTTGGCCTGATCCAGCGCCGCAGTGGCATCGTCGAGCTGTGACTGGGAGGCAAAACGCGTGGCATGCAACTGGCCGGCGCGGGTCGCAGCGGCTTCCGCATTGGTCAGGACCGCCTGTGCGGCGACCTTGCCGGCTTCGACCTGCTTGACGGATGCCTTGGCGGCTTCCGTCTGGGCCTGAATGCGCAGAAGCGTCAGGCGCTGTGTCGCGATCTGCGCCTCGGCCTGTTCTTCCGCAATGGTATAGTCGCCATTGTCGAGCGTGATCAGCGGATCGCCCGCCTTGACGCGCTGGTTGGCGACGACATTGATCGTATCGATATAGCCGGTGATCTTGGGGGCAATGGCGGTGATGTCGCCCTGGATGTAGGCGTCGTCGGTCGAGACCATGAAACGGCCCGTTGTCCACCATTCGTGGCCATACCAGGCACCGGCGCCGACAGCGGCGACAATGATGACGGGCAATATGAAGCGCTTCACCGAGCGTTTTGGCGGTGCCGGGGTCGCAGTGACCACGTCGTGCTGCGGGGCTTCACTTTTCACCGGTGCTTCGACTTTGGAAGCAGGGGCGGGTGCAGGGAACTGACGAATCTCAGCCTCGTTGGTGGATTTCGGCGCGGACATAGAGAGCTCTTTCTACAGATGTTCAATCTGAAAACTGATTGAACCAATCGGTTCGATCGTTGACATAGCGCAAATGAGAGCGCATATCAAGGGGATCGAACCGCTTGGTTCGAAAAAGAATCGAAAATGAGGAAACTTGACTACTATGTCGTCTACCAAGGCACCCGTTATGGACCCAGGCATGACCGCTTCCGAACGCCCCGGCCGTCTGGCCGCGGGGCAGGATCCCGTCAAACGGCAGCAGATACTGGATGGGGCCAATCGCGTCTTTTCGCAGATGGGTTTTGATGCGGCCAGCATGAATGACATTACCCGTGAAGCGGGCGTGTCGAAGGGCACGATCTATGTCTATTTCAGCAACAAGGAAGAGCTGTTCATCGATCTGTGCCAGCAATACAAAGTAGCGCTCTTCGACGGTATCTATCAGGCGCTGGAGAGCAACAACGGCGACCTGCGCGAAGCCTTGATCCAGTTCGGCATTTCTCTGTCGACGCTCATTACCTCGAATGCCGGCATAAGGGCGCAGCGGGTCGTCATCGGCGTGGCGGAGCGCATGCCGTCCATGAGTTCCAGCTTTTACGAGAAAGGGCCGAAAAAGGGCCTTGCCCTGATACGCGCGCTGCTGGACAAGCACGTCGCGGCAGGATTCCTGGCCATCGAGGACACGGAGATGGCGGCCTATCAGCTCTCAGACCTTTTCCATTCGGGTCTGCTGCGCCGCCGTCTGTTCGGCCAGATGGAACAGGAACCGGAAGCGGAGCAGATCCGCAAGACGGTGACCGCGGGCGTTGATATGTTCCTCAGGGCCTACAAGGCCTGATCAGGCGGTGCCGCAGGCGGCACAGACGCCACGGATTTCGATGGTGGTCTTGGTCTGTTTGAAGCCGTTCTGCGTCGTCCATTCGCGCACCCGCTGGGTGATGATATCGTCGGAAAATTCCGAGACCTGCCCGCATTTCTCGCAGATGGCGAAGGCGATCATGCCGTGATTGTGGCTGTGATTGTGGGGATGCGCGCAGGCGACAAAGGCATTGATGCTTTCGAGGCGGTGGACCATGCCGTAGTCGAGCAGCTTTTCCAGGGCGCGGTAGACCTGCAGCGGCGCACGGAAACCGTCACCGCGCAGCTGGTCGAGGATGGTGTAGGCGCTCAAGGGTCCTTCGGCGCGCGACAACGTATTGAACACCAGGGTCTGGTTCTTCGTCAGCTCATGGGCGGTTGTCATTGCCTTCGGGTCTCCTGAACGTACACGTTTAAGTCGCTAGCGCGTGATATTGCCGTAAACAAGTCCGTTTCCGTAAAAATCTGCTGTCTCTAAGATAAGCAGCGGCGTCATCGGCTGCCAGTGGATAAATTAATTTCGTCTGTTCTCAAATTTGCCATTGTTGACTAATGTAATAACATCACATATCGAGACGTCAAGAAGATGCCGGATGGACGTGACCGACCGAACACCGCCGTCCGGAGCATGCGGATAGACCATGACTGACCAATGCCTGACCTTTCGCGACCTTACCCTTGGGTATCGCAGTCACCCTGCCGTTCATCATCTGAGCGGTGTGGTCGAGCGCGGTTCGCTGACGGCCGTCGTGGGTGCGAACGGTTCGGGCAAATCGACGCTGATGAAGGGTATTGTCGGTGTTCTCAAGCCGATGTCCGGTTCCGTCGTGGTCGAGAAGGGCGTTCGCGTCGCCTATCTGCCGCAGCAATCGGAACTGGACCGCTCGTTTCCGGCGCGTGTCATCGATCTGGTTTCGCTGGGGCTCTGGCCCCGGCGCGGCCTGCTTGGCCGCTTTACCGCCGGTGACCGTGAACAGGTTTCGAGGGCCCTGATGGGCGTCGGGCTGGGCGGCTTTGAAAAACGCCCCATCGACAGCCTGTCGGGTGGGCAATTGCAGCGCGCCCTGTTTGCCCGGGTGTTGGTGCAGGACGCCGATCTGATCCTTCTCGACGAGCCGTTCAATGCCATCGATGCCAAGACGGTCGGTGACCTGATCGCGCTGATCAAGCGCTGGCACGGCGAAAAGCGCACCATCATGGTGGTGGTCCACGATCTCGACTTGGTGCGGGAGCATTTCCCCGAAACGCTGCTTTTGGCGCGCAAGCCCATTGCCTGGGGCGCCTCGCGGGAGACGCTTCGTCCGGAAAACCTGCTGCATGCGCGGCAGTTCCACGAGGCCTGGGCCGAGAGTGCGCCCTGGTGCGAGGATGATGCCCAATTGTCCGCAACCGGCGGTCATGGCCACGATCATGCACATGATCACACGCATCATGTGCATCATGATGGTCACAGCCGGGCGGGGGGCTGATCCGGATGTATGATTTCCTCATCGCCCCTTTCATCGATTACAGCTTCATGCAGCGCGCCTTGCTCGGCTCGCTGGCGCTGTCGCTCAGTTCCTGCCCTGTCGGCGTGTTCCTGATGCTGCGGCGGATGAGCCTGACCGGCGATGCCATGTCGCACGCCATCCTGCCGGGGGCCGCCGCCGGTTTCCTGCTCTACGGCCTGCAGATCGTGCCGATGACCATCGGCGGGCTGATCGCCGGGGTGATCGTGGCGCTCGGCGCCGGGGCGGTGTCGCGCTTCACGATCCAGAAGGAAGATGCCTCGATGGCGGCCTTCTACCTGATATCCCTTGCGTTGGGGGTGATGATCGTTTCGTTGCGCGGCTCGAATGTCGACCTGATGCATGTGCTGTTCGGCACGGTTCTTGCGCTCAACAACGAGGCGCTGAGCCTGATCGGCCTGATCTGCGGCGTCAGCATCGTGACCCTCGCCATTTTCTGGCGCGGCCTGGTGGCCGAGTGCCTTGATCCCCTGTTTCTGCGTTCGGTCAGCCGCATCGGCACGCCCGTGCATTTCATCTTCCTGGCGCTGGTGGTGCTCAATCTCGTCGGCGGCTTCCAGGCGCTCGGGACGCTGCTGTCGGTCGGCCTGATGATGCTGCCTGCCGCCGGCGCGCGCTTCTGGACGACCCGTGTCGGCCCGATGTGCGCCGTTGCCATCCTGATCGGGATGATATCCTGCGTTGCGGGCCTGCTGATTTCCTATCATTTCGCCCTGCCATCCGGCCCGGCGATCATCCTTTCCGCCGGTGCGATGTATATCGCCTCCATTCTCATCGGCTCACGCGGCGTTCTCAGCAGCCGCATGCGTTCCCACCGCCACAGAACCGCCTAAACCTCGATAAAGGAGACTACCAATGCGCAAAGCTCTTAAACTCGCTACAACTCTGAATGTTATACTGTTACTGTCTGCGGCTTCATCCACCGCTTTCGCGGCTGACCTGAAGGTTGTTTCCAGCTTTTCCATCATCGAGGATTTTGCCAAGAACGTCGGCGGCGACAAGATTTCGCTGACCAATCTGGTCGGCCCGAACGGCGACAGCCATGTCTATGAGCCCAAGCCATCGGATGCGGCGGCGCTGGCAAAGGCGGATGTGGTTCTGGTCAATGGTCTGGGATTTGAAGGTTTCCTGCCGCGCCTGGTCGAGGCCAGCGGCACCAAGGCGCCCATCGTCGAACTGACCAAGGGTATCGAGCCCCTCAAGGCGCAGGAAGAGGAAGAAGGCCATGCGGAGGCAGGCGCTGAGCATCACCACGATCACGGTGCCTTCGACCCGCATGCGTTCCAGTCGATTGCCAACGCCAAGATCTATGTGAAGAACATCGTCGATGCCTTCTGCAATGCCGACAAGGCGAATTGCGATACCTACAAGAAGAATGGCGCGGACTATACCAAGAAGCTGGATCAGACCGAGATCGATGTGAAGGCCGGCATCGCCGCCATTCCGGAGGCCAAGCGTCTGATCATCACCTCCCACGATGCATTCGGCTATTTCGAGCACGCCTACGGGCTGAAGTTCCTGGCGCCTGAAGGTCTTTCAACGGATGCGGAACCGTCCGCTGCCGATGTCGTCGCGCTGATCAAGCAGGTCAAGGAAGACAAGGCCTCGGCGATCTTCGTCGAGAACATCACCAATCCGCGCCTGATCGAGCAGATCGCCAGCGAGACCAAGCTGAATGTCGGCGGCACACTGTTTTCCGATGCCCTGTCGGAACCGGGCGAAGGCGCCAGCACCTATATCGACATGATGCACCACAATATCAGCGCCTTTAAAAAGGCCATTATCGGCAGCTGATCGGCTGCGCAGGAAAAAGCGGGGGATGACTCCGCTTTTTTCATTGGCAAGAATGTAATGTTATTACATTATATCTGTGAACTCCCACGACGCATAAGGAATAAGCATGTCACGACATCTGAAGAAAGTTTTGCCCCTCGCCATGGTCTTCGGCTTTGCCGCCTTGCCCGTACTGGCCAATGAGCAGACCGCCTGGCGCGTTTTCGTCTCGGATCATGCGGAGCCGACCATCCGCGTGCTCGACCCGCGAACCGGCGGGATTATCGATACGTTCAACGTGAAGGCACCGGCCGGGCTGTCGCTGTCCGACAGCGGAAAAACAATTTTTGCCGTGCAGCGGGACGGCGGCGAGGTGGCGGTCCTGTCGACCGGGATTGCCGTGGAGGACCATGGTGCCCATGGCGACCTCAAGGTCGAGGCGCCGAAACTGCTCGATCTGAAACTGGAAGGCCAGCGGCCTTCGCACTTCGTCGATCACAACGGCAATATCGCCCAGTTCTTTGACGGCGATGGCGTGGTGAAGGTCGTCAGGGAAAGGGATGTGCTTGCCGGAAAAGCCGATGTGCGCAGCATCAAGCTCGCGTCACCGCATCACGGTGTTGCCGTCTCCTATGGCGGCACGGTGCTGGTGAGCGAGCCGCATCCGGAAAAGCCGGTGGATGAATTGCCCATCGGCATCAAGGTTCTCGGCAGCGACGGCTATCCCGTCGGCGCGCTGCATGCATGTCCCGATCTGCATGGGGAAGCTTCGTCCGGCAATATTCTGGCCATCGCCTGCAAGACCGGGCTGCTTCTGGTCAAATCCGGCGCGGATGCGCCCGAGATCAATCATCTCGCCTATGCGACATCGCTGCCGGATGGAAAGATCACCACGCTTGTCGGCGGCAAGGGCCTGCAGTATTTCCTCGGCAATTACGGTCCGCAGGCGGTGGTGCTGGTCGAGCCGGGCAATGCCGAACCGTTCCGCCGCGTCGAACTGCCGACCCGCCGCGTGCATTTCGCTGTCGATTCAGCGCGCCCGCAGTTCGCCTACATCTTCACCGAGGACGGCCAGCTGCACCGGCTGAATGTGGTGACCGCCAAGATCGAAAAATCGCTGAAGCTGACCGAACCCTACAGCATGGATGGTCACTGGAGCCTGCCGCGGCCGCGCATCGCCGTTGCCGGCGACGAGATCATCGTCAGCGATCCCCTGAAAAGCCGTCTGCACGTGATCAAGGCGGCCGCCTTCGAAAAGGATCGCGAGATCGCGCTCGAAGGCAAGCCTTTCAATGTCGTGGCCGTTGGCGGCTCCGGCGAAGTTCACGACTGACGTTATCCGGCCTGCTGCGGCCCTCGCGGCAGGCCATTCCAAGAGGGCAATAGCCATGCACAACACAGCCATACCCAACCGCCTTCCGGTCACGGTGCTCTCGGGCTTTCTCGGAGCCGGCAAGACCACTTTGCTCAACCATATTCTCAACAATCGCGAGGGGCGGCGCGTTGCCGTCATCGTCAACGATATGAGCGAGGTGAACATCGATGCCGCGCTTGTACGCGACGGCGGCGCCAATCTTTCGCGCACCGATGAACAATTGGTCGAAATGACCAATGGCTGCATCTGCTGCACCTTGCGCGATGACCTGCTGCAGGAGGTGGAAGCCCTGGCAAAACAGGGGCGTTTTGATTATCTCCTCATCGAGTCGACGGGCATTTCCGAGCCCTTGCCCGTGGCGTCGACCTTCGATTTCCGCGACGAAAACGGCCGCAGCCTGTCCGATGTGGCAAAACTCGACACCATGGTGACCGTGGTCGACGCGGCCAATCTGCTGAAGGATTACGCCTCGGCGGATTTTTTGAAGGACCGGGGTGAATCGCTCGGTGATGCCGACAACCGGACGCTGGTCGATCTGCTGGTCGACCAGATCGAGTTTGCCGACGTCATCATCCTCAACAAGATTTCCGATTCGTCTCTCTATGACCGCGATCTGGCGCGCAAGATCATCCGGGCGCTCAACCCGGATGCAAAGCTGATCGAGACGGACTTTGCCGATGTACCGCTGGGTGAAGTGCTCAATACCGGCCTGTTCGACTTCGACAAGGCGCAGGAACATCCGCTCTGGTTCAAGGAACTGAACGGCTTTGCCGACCATGTGCCGGAGACCGAGGAATATGGTGTCCGTTCTTTCGTTTACCGCGAGAGGCGTCCGTTCGATCCGCAGAAGCTCCATGCCTTTCTCGACAGGAACTGGCCGGGTGTCATCCGCTCCAAGGGGTTCTTCTGGCTGGCGACGCGGCCGGATTATGTCGGCGAACTCAGCCAGGCCGGTGCGCTGGTGCGGGCGGAAAAACGCGGCCTGTGGTGGTCGTCAATCCCGCGCAACCGCTGGCCGGAGCATCCGGAATGGCTGAAATCCATGAAGCCCTACATGCACAAGGTCTGGGGCGACCGGCGGCAGGAGATTGTCTTCATCGGCGTTGATCCGATGAATGAAGTGCACCTGCGGGCACAGCTCGACGCCTGTCTGGTGGATGCCGACGAATTCACACCGGGCAAGTGGGAAGACCTGTTCGACCCATTCCCGAGCTGGGTCCGGCAGGCCGCCTGATTTCCGCCGGATTGATAGGGTTATCGCTTGGGCACCGCACGACAGACACGACAATCATACCGCTGGGACCATAGGCCAAATCCAGCGGGTCGTGTTGCCGGACGATGCTCCATTCCCGTCCCGGGGTCAGCCGGGGCGGGAATATTTTTGGTGGAATCAGATATAGGCGGCGGTTTCGGTGGGCGAAATCCGCACCTTGCCGATGTTGCGCCCGTCCATCTCGACGATTTCATACTCGTAATCATCGACCTTCAGCTTTTCGCCCTGGGCGGGGATGTGGCCGAGATTCCACAGGATGTAACCGGCCAGCGTCGTATAGCGGTCGCCGTCATCGACGAGGTCGCGTTCGATCAGGCCGCCGAGGCGGCGGATGTCGATATAGGCGTCCACCACCATGCTGCCGTCTTCCGACCGCTCGAGGATCGGGCTTTCCTCGCCTTCATCCGGGAAGTCGCCGGCAATGGCCTCAAGAATATCCGTCGGCGTGACCACGCCCTCGAATGAGCCGTGTTCGTCGAGAACAATCGCCATCTGCACCGTCGTGCCGCGCAATTGCTCCATGACGCGCAGTACGTTGGCATTCTCGTGCAGGATCAATGGCTGGCGGGTCACCTTGTCCCAATCGATCTTGCCGCCGTCGAGAATGGCGAACAGCAGGTCCTTGGTCAGGGCCACGCCGACGAATTCGTCGACCCGTCCGCGGGCCAGAACCACGCGGCTGTGCGAGAGCGTGCGGATTTCCGCCAGCAGTTCCTCGTTGGTCTCGTTGAGGTCGAGCCATTCGACCTCGTTGCGCGGCGACATGATGGAACGCACCGGCCGCTCGACCAGGTCGAGAACGCCGCGGATCATTTCCTTTTCTTCCGGGTGGAAGACTTCGCCCGCGGCCGTCTGCTCGGCGATCACATCCAGCGCATCCGAGTGATGGCTGGCATCGCCGGAACGGCCGCCGCCCAGAAGGCGCAGCACCGCGCCTGCCGTGCGGTCACGCAGGTCCATCGAGGTGATGCGCTTGTCGCGGTTATGCCGTCCGACCTGATTGGCTGCTTCGATGAGGACGGAGAAGCCGATGGCGGCGTAGAGGTAGCCCTTCGGAATATGGAAGCCGAAGCCTTCGACGATCAGGCTGAAACCGATCATCATGAGGAAGCCAAGGCAGAGGATGACGACAGTCGGATGACGGCTGACGAAGGCCATGAGCGGTCTGGACGCAAGCATCATGACGCCTACCGCCACGACAACGGCGATCATCATGACTTCCAGAGATTTGACCATGCCGACGGCGGTGATCACGCTGTCGAGCGAGAAGACGGCATCGAGCACGACGATCTGGGCGATGACCTGCCAGAAAACCGCATGGGCGACGTTGGATTCCTTGGCGGACATATGTCCTTCAAGGCGCTCGTGCAGTTCCATCGTGCCCTTGAACAGCAGGAACAGGCCGCCGATGATCAGGATGAGGTCGCGCCCCGAGAAGCCGAAACCCGCCACGCTGAACAGCGGTGTCGTCAGTGTCACCACCCAGGAGATGGAGGCAAGCAGCGCCAGGCGCATGATCAGGGCGAGGGACAGGCCGACGATGCGCGCGCGGTTGCGCTGGCTCGGCGGCAGCTTGTCGGCAAGGATGGCGATAAACACGAGGTTGTCGATCCCGAGTACGATCTCGAGCACGATCAGCGTGGCGAGACCAATCCAGGCATTGGGGTCGGCAATCCATTCCATTGGGAAGTCGGTTCCTTCTAAGAGATGCGGGTCAGGGCGCGACATGGCGCGCGGATGCGGCTGGAAAAGCCAGCGCAAATCCGCCCGCGATGCAGGCCAAATCGGATGTTGGGGAGAAAAACGGGAATTGTTGCTGACGCTGCGTGGGCAGAGTCAGCTTGCTTCGCAAGTCCGGACTTGGAGGCTCTTCAGATTGTTCGTCCGGCATCGAGGCGCGGTCAGTCCCTGTTTGACTGGCGTCATGGGTGAAACTTACGGGTGCCAGATGCGCTTATAATGGCAGTCAGTACGGCTGCGTTCAAGAGGATGTGGCGAAAATTCGGCAGCGGGGCCGCAAATCCGCCTATCCGGCAAAGCCGCCCGCATCGAGGAATGCCTGTTCGTCCGGCGTGGATTTCCGCCCGAGAATGGCGTTGCGATGGGGAAAGCGGCCAAACCGGTGGATGATGTTGTAATGATCTTCGGCCCATTCGAGCTGGCTCGGGGCCGATGCGGTGTAAAGCTTCACGCAGCGCAATTGCTCGTTGATGTCTTCCGAATGCATGAAGGGCAGATAGAGAAAGCCGCGCACGGACGGCTCGAGGGCAAGATCGTGGCCTCTTTCCAGCGCCTCTCCGGCGTAATGGCGCGCCAGCGAGTCCGTTGCATACATGTGGCCGGTGCCGCGAAAGCAGTTGCGCGGGAACTGGTCGAGCAGGATCATCAGTGCCAGCGCACCGTCGGCGGTTTCGATCCAGTGGTCATAGTCGCGCCGGGCGGCAGCGAAATGCCTGTTGTGAAAGGTCTGGCGGAACGTTTCGTCAAACGCCGCATCCTTCTTGAACCAGGCGTCGGGTCCGGCCTTGCGCCAGAAGCCGACAATATCGTCGATGATGGCCTGATCGGTTTCAGCCATTGCTTGTCCTTCCATGGTGGTTGCAATCAGTTTGCACTGTCGGCGGTTTGCGCCGCCGGCAGCACGCGGGCAGTTTCTTCGCTCAGAGCCCGGCCGGATTGCCGTGGTTTGACCAAGGGGCCTGGCACCGGTGCATTGCCCCTCATCAGATCGTTGCCGGCGCGGATGCCGCCGGCGAGCTGCAGGTCGAGGCGTTCCGCATCGCGCTGGCGCACGTCGCTGATGATCTCCGCCGCTTCCTCGGGCGCGACGCCAAGGCCGATCAGCGTGTTCTCGCCAAACGACAGGGCCGACTCGAAGGTTTCGCGGATCTGGTACTCGACGCCGGCCTTGATCAGCGCCAGCGTGTTGCCGCGGTCGAAGGAGCGGGCATAGACCTGCACAAGCGGATACTCCGCCTTGATATGCTCGGCGATGGCGAGAATGGTGTCGGGCTTGTCGACGCAGATGAGGACGGCCTGCGCACGGCCAGCGCCTGCCGCATGCAGGATGTCGAGACGCGTGCCATCGCCGTAATAGACCTTGAAGCCGAATTCGGCTGCGGCCTGGATCATCTCAATGTCATTGTCGATGATCGAGACATCGACGCCGCGCATCAGCAGCGGCTGGCTGGCGATCTGCCCGAACCGGCCGAAACCGATGACGAGGACGCTGCCGGACAGGCCTTCCGCGACATCGACGCCATCCAGCGACTGCTTTTCGCGCGGCAGAATATAGCGCAGGCCGATGATGGCGATCGGGGTGAGCACCATGGAGATGATGATGATGGCCGTCAGCATGGCGTTGGCGCGGCCATCGAGAATGCCGACCGATGTGGCGGTGGAATAGAGCACGAAGGCAAATTCGCCGCCCTGCGCCATGACAACGGCACGCTCCAGCGCTTCCGTGTGGGACGAGCGCATCAGGCGGGCGACGATATAGATCGCGATGCCCTTCACCACCATGAAGGCGGCGACATAGAACAGCACGCTGCGCCAGTTGGCGGTGACGACGCTCAGGTCCAGCGACATGCCGACGGCGAGAAAGAACAGGCCGAGCAGGATGCCGCGGAACGGTTCGACATCGGCTTCGAGCTGATGCCGGAAGGTGGATTCGGACAGGAGCACGCCGGCAAGGAAAGCGCCCATCGCCATGGAGAGGCCGCTGACCTGCATGACGAGTGCGGCACCGAGCACGACGAGGAGGGCGGCGGCGGTCATGACCTCGCGCGCCCGGGACTGGGCGAGGAAGCCGAAGAGGGGATTGAGCAGATAACGGCCGGCCACGATGAGGCCGGCGACCGCCGCGACACCGATGCCGATATCCATCCAGCGCAGGCCTGTCGGCGGCGCGTCGGTGGCGGCTATGGGTGCGAGAAAGGCGACAAGGGCGAGAAGCGGTACGATGGCCAGGTCTTCCAGCAGCAGGATCGAGACCATGCGCTGGCCCTTGGTGCTCGCAATCTCGCCGCGCTCCTCCAGCAGCTGCATGACGATGGCCGTCGAGGTCAGGACGAAACCGGCCCCGGCGACGAAGGATATGGCGACGGGAAAGCCGGTGGCGATGCCGACACCGGTCAGCAGCAGCGCACAGACACCCACCTGCAGGGCGCCAAGGCCGAAGATCTCCTTGCGCAGGCCCCAGAGGCGGGAAGGCTGCATTTCAAGGCCGATGATGAACAGGAACATGACGACGCCGAGTTCGGCGACATGCAGGATCGTCTGCGGATCGGAGAAGAATTTGAGGCCGAATGGCCCGATCACCAGTCCGGCGGCGAGATAGCCGAGGACGGAACCAAGCCCGAGCCGCTTGAAGACGGGCACGGCGACGACGCCTGCTCCCAAAAGCACGACGGCACTGAGAAGGTCCGGTCCATGAAGCTCCGCTGCCATTGTATCTCCCGCCGTTGGTTGTGCTGCTGGTTCCCAGAGGTAAAGCGCCGGGGGCTGGCAGGCAAGGGGGTGCGTGGTTCGACAAGCTCACCATGAGGGAAGTGGAGGATTGCAGGGAGCTATATCCTGCAACGTTCGTCGTTGGCGTTGCAACCAAACCACTTCCCTCATGGTGAGCTTGTCGAACCACGCACTAGGATCCTGCAACCATCACTGAATGATAACGGAAACGGGATGGAACTCCGGCCTACAATCTCCACAGCCGCTTGGCGTTGCCGGAAAACAGTTTGGTCTTTTCGCTTTCGCTGCATCCTGAAACCAGCGCATGCGTCGCGGCGATCCATGTGGCAAGGCCGCCGCCCAGCGTGCAGACCGGCCAGTCGCTGCCCCAGACAATCCGGTCCCAGCCGAAACTGCCGATGACATGCTGCACATAGGGTTTGAGCGTATCCGCGCGCCATGCCCCGTCGGCATAGGCGACGATGCCGGAAATCTTGGCGATGACGTTGGCGCGTCCGGCGATTTCGGTGATCTTGCCACGCCAGATGGCGAAATCATTGCCCTTGATGTCAGGCACGCCGCAATGATCGAGGATGAAGGTCAGGTCTGGGGCAAGATCGACCAGGGCGATAGCCCTGTCCATCTGGCGCGGCAGCACGCACAGATCAAAGGTCAGGCCCGAGCCGCCCATACGCCGGATGTTCTCGCGGAACAGGGAACTCTCCGACAGATCGTCCGGCATGGTGTGCAGGATGCGGCGAAAGCCCTTGACGAACGGGTTGGCCTTCTGGCGTTCAAGATGAGCGGCAAAACCGGCCTCTTCCGGGCGGCATGCGGCAATCGCCCCGGCAATCAGGCTGCCCTCCTGCTTCGCGAGGCTGGCGACGTAATCGATTTCGGTCTGGATTTCGGATGGGGTCACATCCACTTCCATGTGCAGCGCCCGGACTATTCCGGCCCGCTGCGCCTGCAGCGCATATTCGCCGTAGAGAAAATCCCGGTTGAGCGCTTCGACACCGGCAAGCCACGGATAATGCAGGGCCGACTGGTCGATGAGATGAAGGTGTGTGTCGATGAACATGCCTGATCTGCTCCCGTTCACGCGTGGCGCACAACACTGGAATGGATGACATCCGCGCCCGCAAGCTCGGAGAGTTTGTGTGCTGTCGTCACCAGCATTTCGCGCGCCTGATCGACGTCCGGGGCATCGGGAATGTTCAGGAGCTTGATATAGGGACAGGTCAGGGCCGCGATGGACCGGCCATCGGGGCCGAGAATCGGCGCGGATATATTGTAGACGCCCGCGGTCTGGGCGCTGGGCATGATTTCATAGCCGCGCGCGCGGATATGATTGAGCCGTTCGCGAAAATCCGCCGGCTGGGCAATGTCATCGGCATGTTTTTCATATTCGGCAATCATCATGGCGCGTTCCTCATCCGAGCGGAACGCCAGCAGCACGTGACCGGAGCCGGTATTGAAGAGGCTGATATGCGAGCCGACGCGGATGGAAATGCCCCAATAGTCCGGCGCCTCCTGCTGGGCGATGACGACTGCGGCACCGCGGTCAAAGACGCTGAGCTGGTTGGCCTGCTTGGTCAGGACCGCAAGATCGCGCATCAGCGGCGTGGCATAGGAAGCGAGCCGGCGAACCGGCGCATGCAGCTGGGCGAGGCCGAACAGTTTCAGCGTCAGGGAGTAGCGGTCGCCTTCGAGCCGGGTGACATAGCCGCGCCGGACCAGCCGGTCGAGCATGCGGTAGAACTCATTGGGGCTGCGGCCGAGATGCTTGGCAATTTCCGCCTGGGTGAGGCCGCCGTCAATGCCCGAAAGCAGTTCGAGAATGTCCAGTCCCTTGTCGAGTGCCGGGGCGCGATACCGGTCGCTGTCGTCTTCTTCCAACATGGTTGTCCCCCTCATTTCACTCAATGCATATACGAAGATTATCTTCATAGGAAAGCGTTTCCGCGCTTGACGGTCAAGCCTGTAAATGTTTGTATATGAATGACACGCCCATATATGGGTGAAGAAAAGTGCCGGGAGGCGGCACTCTGGATGTTGGGAGGAACTGCATGAAAAACCTGCTAGCCAGTGTTTCGGTCGGCGCTATCGCGCTGTTGAGCACAAGTTTTGCCTTTGGCGCCGAACTGCCGGGCAAATTCGAGGGCGTCACCATCGACGCCAAACTGATCGGCGGCCAGCAATATGAGCCGCTGTACGAGCGCATCGGTGAGTGGGAGAAACTGACCGGCGCCAAGGTCAACATCCTGTCCAAGAAGAATCACTTCGAGCTCGACAAGGAGATCAAGTCGGATATCGCCTCGGGCAGTCTGAAATGGTGCGTCGGTTCGAACCATTCATCTTTCGCGCCGCAATACCCGAAGATCTATACGGATCTGACGGCGCTGATACCGGCGGCGGAAGTCGCGGCGTTCGTGCCGGCCAACATCAAGGCCTCGACGCTTGATGGCAAGCTGGTGATGCTGCCGCGCGCGCAGTTCGACGTTTCCGCGCTGTACTACCAGAAGAGCATCTATGCTGACGAAGCCAACAAGAAGGCCTTCAAGGCCAAGTATGGCTATGACCTGACGCCGCCCGATACCTGGCAGCAGGTGACGGACCAGGCGATGTTCTTCACCAAGGCGCCGGATTTCTACGGCACGCAGTTTGCCGGCAAGGAAGAGGCGATCAATGGCCGCTTCTATGAAATGCTGGTCGCCGAGGGCGGCGAGTACATCGGCAAGGATGGCAAGCCCGCCTTCAACTCGGCAGCGGGCATCAAGGCGCTCGACTGGTTCGTCAATCTCTACAAGGCCAAGGCGGTTCCGGCGGGAACGACCAACTATCTGTGGGACGATCTCGGCCAGGGTTTTGCCTCCGGCTCCATCGCCATCAATCTGGATTGGCCGGGCTGGGCAAGCTTCTTCAATGATCCGAAGTCCTCGAAGGTTGCGGGCAATGTCGGTGTCAAGGTTCAGCCGGCGGGATCGTCGGGCAAGCGGACCGGCTGGTCCGGCAGCCATGGTTTCTCGGTCACGGAAGCCTGCGCCAACAAGGAAGCCGCCGCTTCGCTCGTCTGGTGGCTGACCAACGAAGACAGCCAGAAGCTGGAAGCGAAGGCCGGCCCGCTGCCGACGCGTACGGCGGTCTGGGCCTGGGATATCGAGCAGGCCAAGAGCGATCCGTACAAGACGGAGGTTCTGGCGGCTTTCCAGGAAGCGGCGAAGAATGCCTTCCCGGTTCCGCCGCTTGCCGAATGGATCGAAATTTCCAACGCCGTTTATCCGGAGCTGCAGGCTGCCATCCTGGGTGACAAGACATCCAAGGAAGCACTCGACACTGCTGCCCAGAAGGCAACCGATATCCTCAAGGATGCCGGCAAGCTTTGATGCGGTTGGGAGGCGGGGTGATGGATATCACCCCCCTCTATCCTGCCGGACAGGGGGGCAACGCATGCGACCTACCCGAGAGCAGAGATTAAAAGGCCAATATCTCCGATGAAATTTCCCAAACTATCAGCGCCGACGCTCCTGCTGCTGCCTGCCATTATCGTTCTGGCTGCGGTCATCGTCCTGCCCCTGCTGTTTTCGCTCTACTCCAGCTTCACGCCGTTCCGGCTGACGAAACCCGAGACGATCTGGATTCTCATCGGGTTCCGCAATTATATGAGTGCGCTGACGAGCCTGGAATTCTGGACCGCGTTCGGACGAACCGTTCTCCTCCTGACCATCGCGCTCAACGCCGAAATGTTCCTCGGTCTTGGCCTTGCCATGCTGGTCAACAAGGCCACGCGCGGCCAGCGCCTGTTGCGCACGCTGATGATGTTCCCGATGATGTTTTCGCCGGTGCTCGTCGGCTTCCAGTTCAAATTCCTGTTCAATGACAATATCGGCTTCGTCAACAATGTGCTGCAGTCGCTGGGGATAACCACATCGGCCATCCCGTGGCTGATCGACGGCAACCTGGCGCTGTTCTCGATCATTGTCGCGGAAATCTGGTCGTCGACCTCGGTCTTCGCCATCCTGATTCTGGCGGGCCTGCTCGCCATGCCGCAGGAGCCCGTGGAGGCGGCGCGCGTCGATGGTTGCACGCCGTGGCAGACCTTCCGCTATGTCACCTGGCCTTACCTCATGCCCTTCGCCATGATCGCCATGACCATCCGCTCGCTCGACGTGGCGCGCGCCTATGACATCGTCAAGATCATGACCGATGGCGGCCCGGCCAAACGCACGGAACTGTTGTGGACGCTGGTCGGCCGCACGGCCTACAGCGATGCGCGCATGGGCATGGCCAACGCCATGGCCTATATCTCGATCCTGCTCTCCATCCTGTTCACCGTGTATTTCTTCAGAAAGCTCGCCGCGGCGCGCCAGCAGATCGGAGCGGAGTGGTAAGATGGATCAGAACAACGCACATCGTCTCAAGCGTCGCGGCCTGAAAGTCCTGCATCTCGTCGGCCTGTTCCTGGCCATGCTGGTCATCTGCCTGCCGGGGCTGTGGATCGTCCTCAATTCGCTCCGCCCCACGGTGGAGATCATGGCCAAGCCGCCCGTGTGGATTCCGCAGGATATTTCGCTCGATGCCTACCGTTCCATGTTCGGCGGCGCCGGGCAGGGCGGCATTCCAGTCTGGGAGTATTTCCGCAATTCGCTGATCATTTCCATTACCTCCACCGTGATCGCGCTCATCATCGGCATGGCCGGCGGCTACGCCTTTGCCCGCTACAAGTTCAAGGGCAAGTCGGCGGTGTTCCTCGGCTTCATGCTGACGCGTGCGGTTCCCGGCATCGCGCTGTCGCTGCCGCTGTTCATGATTTTTGCCCGGCTCGGCATCATCGATACCCACTTTTCCATGATCCTGATCTATGTGGCGCTGAACGTGCCCTTCACCATCTGGCTGATCGACGGGTTCTTCCGCCAGGTGCCGAAGGATCTGGCCGAGGCCGCACAGATCGACGGCTGCACGCGCTGGCAGGCTTTCTGGCAGGTGGAGTTTCCACTGGCGGGGCCGGGCATCGCCTCGGCAGGTATTTTCGCCTTCCTCACCTCGTGGAACGAATATGCGCTGGCATCGCAGATCACCCGCTCGGTCAATTCGAAGACGCTTCCCGTGGGGCTGCTCGATTACACGTCGGAATTCACCATTGACTGGCGCGGCATGTGCGCGCTCGCCGTGGTCATGATCGTTCCGGCGCTGACCCTCACATTCATCATTCAAAAGCATCTGGTGTCCGGACTGACGTTCGGCGCGGTGAAAGGTTAAAGGCTCTACCCATGGCACCCGTAACCCTGAAAAAGCTGGTCAAGCGCTACGGCAATGTGGATGTCGTCCACGGCATTGATCTTGAGGTGAAGGACCGCGAATTCATCGCGCTGGTCGGACCGTCCGGCTGCGGCAAGTCGACGACGCTGCGCATGATTGCCGGTCTGGAGGACATCAGCGACGGCGTCATCGAAATCGGCGGCAAGCCGGTCAACGACCTGCCGCCGCGCGCCCGCAACATCTCGATGGTGTTTCAGTCCTATGCGCTTTATCCGCACATGACCGTGCGCGAGAACATGGGTTTTTCGCTGAAGATCGGCAAGGTGCAGCAGGCGGAGATCGACCAGCGCGTCAATGAAGCGGCTGCCATTCTCGATCTGGAAAAATACATGGACAGGCGTCCGTCGCAACTGTCAGGCGGCCAGCGCCAGCGCGTGGCCATGGGCCGTGCCATCGTGCGCAAGCCGGAAGTGTTCCTGTTCGATGAACCCCTGTCCAACCTCGATGCCAAGCTGCGCACGCAGGTGCGCACCGAAATCAAGCGTCTGCACGCCAAGGTGCAGGCGACGATGATCTACGTGACCCACGATCAGGTGGAAGCCATGACGCTGTCCGACCGTATCGTCATCATGCGGGACGGCTATATCGAGCAGGTCGGCACGCCGGAGGAAGTGTTCAAGCGTCCGGCCACGCGTTTTGTCGCGGGTTTCATCGGCTCGCCGCCGATGAACCTCAACGAGGCCACGGTCGATGGCGGCAGGCTGGTATTGAAGGGCGGGCAGAGCCTGCCCTTGCCGCTCGAATTCCGCAACAAGGTGGTTGCGGGTGAAAAGGTCATCTTCGGCCTGCGTCCCGACGATATCTATCCGACCGGCCATGGCCTGAGTTCCGGCGAAGCAACCGACGTTCATGAATTGTCGCTGCCGGTCTCGATCACCGAACCGCTCGGCAACGAGACGCTGGTGTTCATCACGCTGGGCGAAAAGGAATGGGTATCGCGCATGCTCAACCCGCGCCCGCTTGCGGCGGGCGAAACGATCAAGCTGAGCTTCGACCTGTCGCAGGCGCATCTCTTCTCGGCTGAAACCGGCAAAACCCTGCGGAGCTGACCATGGCCAGAATCGAACGCGTCGAATTGCGGATGGTCGACCTGCCGCCGAAAGTGCTGCGGACCGATGCCATCCAGAGCTTTGTTTCGCAGGAAACGCCGATTGTCACGATCACCGACAGCGACGGCGCTGTCGGTACGGGATACAGCTATACGATCGGCACTGGCGGCTCCTCGGTGATGCGCCTGCTCTCGGATCATCTGGTGCCGCGCCTGCTCGGCAGGGATGCCGACCAGATCGAGGCCATCTGGCGCGAGCTTGAATTCGCCACCCATGCGACGACCATCGGTGCGATCACCGCGATTGCGCTCGCCGCTATCGACATTGCCCTGTGGGACCTGCGGGCGAAGAAACAGAACCTGCCGCTGTGGAAGCTGGCAGGCGGCGCCAAAGACCGCTGCCCGCTCTACACCACGGAGGGCGGCTGGCTGCATATCGAAAAACAGGCGCTGGTGGATGATGCGCTGCAGGCGAAAGCCAAGGGTTTCAAGGGCGCCAAGGTGAAGATCGGCCGCCCGCACGGGTCGGAAGATCTCGACCGTCTGTCGGCGGTGCGCGCTGCGGTGGGTGCGGGTTTCGAAATCATGACCGATGCCAATCAGGGCTTTACGCTGGATGAGGCCATCAGGCGCTCGCAGGTGCTGCGCGATATTGACCTCGCCTGGCTGGAAGAGCCGCTGCCGGCTGACGACATCGACGGCCATGTGCGCCTGTCCGCGGCGACGCAGACGCCGGTTGCCGTTGGCGAGTCGCTCTATTCGATCCGGCATTTCCGCGAATACATGCAGAAGCGGGCCTGTTCCATCGTACAGGTGGATGTGGGCCGTATCGGCGGGATCACGCCATGGCTGAAAGTGGCGCATACGGCGGAAAGTTTCGACATGCCGGTTTGCCCGCACTTCCTGATGGAGCTGCATGTCAGCCTCACCTGCGCGGTGCAGAACGGCAGGTATGTCGAATATATCCCGCAGCTGGACGACCTGACACGGACGCAGATGCATATCGAAGATGGCTATGCCATCGCGCCATCCGAACCCGGCATCGGCATCGATTGGGACTGGGATGCGGTGAAGGCACGCAGCATCGATGAATTCACCACGGAAATCCGGAGTTAGGCTGATGCAGCGCATGGGCATGATGATCGGACTGAACGGTGACAAGGTGGTGGAATACAAGCGCCTGCACGCGGCTGTCTGGCCGGAAATCCTCGCGCTCATCTCCAGCTGCAATATCCGCAACTACACGATCTTCCTGCGTGAGCCGGAGAATATCCTGTTCGGTAGTTGGGAATATCACGGCACGGATTTTGTCGCGGATATGGCCCGCATGGCTGCCGTTCCGAAAAACAAGGAATGGTGGGACGTCTGCATGCCGTGCCAGGTGCCGCTGGCAACGCGGGCGCCGGGCGAATGGTGGGCGATGATGGATGAAGTCTTCCATGTGGATTGAGGAATACAAATGAACAACCGTCCTTTCACCCCCCTCTGGGCTGCCGCCCATCTCCCCCACAAGGGGGGAGATCACATTGGCATGAATGCTTTCGCACAACAGGAAACGTTTCAAATTTCGCAGAAGCGGCAATGCAGGCTGATCTCCCCCCTTGTGGGGGAGATGTCCGGCAGGACAGAGGGGGGTATCTGAAGCGTGCAAACACTTGCAAAGCCCTTCAATCCATCCACCCTGCAGCAGAGCTGGCCGCTTCCGGCGAAGCCGCGCCCCATCGTGACCTTCGGGGCGGGCAGCATCGTCGGCGATGCACATTATCCGGCCTACCGGAAAGGCGGTTTCCCCATCGCCGGCCTGTTCGATCCCGATCAGGCAAAGGCCGCGAAAATCGCCGCTGAATGGAATGTGACTGCCTATGCATCGGTGGCGGAAGCCGCGGCCGTGGAAAACGCCATCTTCGATCTGGCCACGCCGCCCGCGCGCCATGCGGACGTGCTGAAAGCCCTGCCGGAGGGTTCCTTTGCCCTGATCCAGAAACCGATGGGCAGCGACCTTGTGCAAGCCTCGGAAATTCTGAGGATCTGCCGGGAGCGCAACATCACCGCCGCCGTCAATTTCCAGCTGCGGTTTGCCCCGATGATGCTGGCGCTGAAAGACGCGATCGCGCAGGGCTGGCTGGGCGAGGTCATTGATTTCGATGCCTGGCTGGCGTTGGACACGCCGTGGTCGCTGTGGCCGTTTCTCAACGGCCTGCCGCGCGTCGAGATCGTCATGCATTCGATCCACTACATCGATGTGATCCGCGAGATTCTCGGCAATCCGCTGGGCGTGCACGCGAAGACACTGGGGCATCCCGGCCACGCGGTCGCGCAGACGCGGACGAGCGCGATCCTCGACTATGGCGATCGGGTGCGCTGCTCGCTGTCGATCAATCACGACCACAAATTCGGTCGCACATTCCAGGCCTGCGAGTTCCGCATCAGCGGCACGGAAGGCGCCGCCTATGTGAAGCTCGGGGTCAATCTCGACTATCCGCGCGGTGAACCGGATGCGTTGATGATCTACCCGAAGGGTGGCTCCGATTGGATCAATGTTCCGCTGCAAGGCGCATGGTTCCCCGATGCCTTTGTCGGGCGCATGGCCAATCTGCAGCGCTTTGCCTGCGGCGAGGATAAGGCGCTGGTGAGTTCGGTCGAAGACGCCTGGCATACTATGGCGCTGGTCGAGGCCGCCTATCAATCAAGCGCGGCGCCGGCGACACCGCTGGCGCGAAAGCCGGAGGCGTGAATGTCTGAGCAGGCCATCTATTTCGAGGATTATGCTATCGGCCATGTGCGCACCACGACGGGCCGCACGATCACCGAAACCGATTTCGTCGTGCATGCGGGCCATACCGGGGATTTCTTCCCGCACCACATGGATGCCGAATTTGCCAAGACCACGCCGTTCGGCCAGCGGGTTGCGCATGGCACGATGATCTTCTCTATCGGTGTCGGCCTCACCGCCAGCCTGATCAATCCGGTGGCATTCTCCTATGGTTATGACCGTCTGCGGTTCGTGCGGCCGGTTTTCATCGGCGACACGATCCGCACGCGCGTGACCATCAGCGCCAAGGACGACGATCCGAAACGCCCCGGGAGCGGGCGCGTGGTCGAGCGCTGCGAAGTTCTCAATCAACGTGATGAAGTCGTGCTTGCGGCGGACCATATCCTGATCGCCGAGCGCAGAACAACTTGATATGACGGGCACCTCAATGTGCCAAATGGAGGTTTGAAATGACGGGTAAGCTTGCAGGCAAGCGGGTTTTGATCACAGCGGCAGGGCAGGGCATCGGCCGGGCCTCAGTGCTGGCTTTTGCGCGCGAAGGTGCAATCGTCCATGCCACAGATATCAACCAGCAATTGCTCGACGCGCTGCCGAAAGAGGCGGGGATCAAACCGCGCAAGCTGGATGTATTGAAAACCGAAGAGGTCAATCAGGTTGCAGGCGAGATCGGTCCGATTGATGTCCTTTTCAATTGTGCCGGGTTCGTCCATGGCGGTTCCATCCTCGAAATGCCCGATGCGGACCTGGATTTCGCCCTCGATCTCAATGTCCGGGCGATGATCCGCACGATCCGCGCCGTGCTGCCCGGCATGATCGAGCGCGGCGATGGCGCGATCATCAACATGTCGTCGGTGGCCAGCAGCGTGAAGGGCGTACCGAACCGTTTCGCCTATGGCGTTACCAAGGCGGCGGTGCTCGGCCTGACCAAGTCGGTAGCTGCCGAATACATCACGCAGGGCATCCGCTGCAACGCGATCTGCCCCGGCACGGTGGAAAGCCCGTCGCTGGAACAGCGCATGCGCGCAGGCGGTGACTACGAAGCCGCGCGCGCGGCTTTCATTGCGCGCCAGCCGATGGGCCGTCTTGGCCTGCCGGAAGAAATTGCCGATCTTGCCGTCTACCTCGCCGGTGCGACCTATACGACGGGGCAGGCCTATAACATCGATGGCGGCTGGACGGTTTAAAAGATCAAAGGAACAGACGATGAAATTTCTACGTTATGGCGAACCGGGGCAGGAAAAGCCCGGCGTGCTTGATGCCAAGGGGCAAATCCGCGATCTCTCCGGTAAGGTGAACGATCTTGCCGGGGCCGTGCTCGACCCGGAGGCGCTGGCAAAATTGTCGGCGCTGGATATAGAAAACCTGCCTGTCGTTGAGGGCAATCCGCGCCTTGGCCCCTGCGTTGCCGGAACCGGAAAATTCATCTGCATCGGCCTCAACTATGCCGACCACGCAGCGGAATCCGGCATGGCCGTGCCGCCGGAGCCGGTGATTTTCATGAAGGCGACGTCCGCCATATCAGGCCCGAATGACGATCTGGTCATTCCGCGCGGTTCGGAAAAGACCGACTGGGAAGTCGAGCTTGGCATCGTCATCGGCCGCACGGCAAAATATGTCGGCGAAGCCGAGGCGCTGGATTATGTCGCCGGATACTGCACCGTGCACGATGTCAGCGAGCGCGCCTTCCAGACGGAGCGTGCAGGGCAATGGACCAAGGGCAAATCCTGCGACACATTCGGTCCGACCGGCCCGTGGCTGGTGACCAAGGACGAGGTGGCCGACCCGCAGAACCTCGGCATGTGGCTGAAGGTCAATGGCGAGACGATGCAGAACGGCTCGACCCGGACCATGGTCTACGGCGTTGCCTTCCTCGTCTCCTATCTCAGCCAGTTCATGTCGCTGCATCCCGGCGACGTCATCTCGACCGGGACGCCACCCGGCGTCGGCATGGGCATGAAGCCGCCGCGCTACCTCAAGGCAGGTGACGTGATCGAGCTCGGCATTGACGGTCTTGGCACCCAGAAACAGGTGGCACGCGCCGACGTCTAACGCGTGCTGACCCGCAACATTATTCAAGAGGCATATTGTGACCCGCATTACCGATCTTCGCGTCTTCGACGTCCGCTTTCCCACCTCGCAGAGCCTGGATGGATCGGACGCCATGAACCCGGACCCGGATTATTCCGCCGCCTACGTCGTCCTCGATACTGACAACAAGGCTTTGTCCGGCCATGGGCTGACCTTCACCATCGGTCGCGGCAATGAAATCTGCTGCCTGGCGATTGAAGCGATGAAGCATCTCGTTGTCGGGCTGGAGCTGGACTGGGTGAAGGAAAATCCCGGCCGTTTCTGGCACTTCATCACCGGCGACAGCCAGTTGCGCTGGATCGGGCCCGACAAGGGCGCGATGCATCTGGCGACGGGTGCGGTGGTCAATGCGGTCTGGGACCTCCTGGCCAAGGAGGCGGGCAAGCCGGTCTGGCAGTTGGTCGGCGAGATGACGCCGGAAGAAATCGTCGATATCGTCGACTTCCGCTACCTGACAGACGTGCTGACGCGCGAGGAAGCGCTCGCCATCCTGCGCAAGGCGGAGAACGGCAAGAAGGAGCGGATCGCGACGCTGCAGGCGGAAGGCTATCCCTGCTACACCACATCGGCGGGCTGGCTCGGCTATTCCGATGAAAAGCTGCGCCGCCTCTGCCAGGAGGCGGTCGACGCCGGTTTCAACCACGTCAAGATGAAGGTCGGCCGCGATCTTGAGGACGATATCCGCCGCCTGACCATTGCCCGCGAGGTGATAGGGCCGGACCGTATCCTGATGATCGATGCCAACCAGGTCTGGGAAGTGGGCGAGGCCATCGACTGGGTCAACAAGCTTGCCTTCGTCAAGCCGTTCTTCATCGAGGAGCCGACCAGCCCGGATGACGTGGCGGGCCACCGCAAGATCCGGCAGGCAATCAAGCCGGTGAAGGTCGCGACCGGCGAGATGTGCCAGAACCGCATCATGTTCAAGCAGTTCATCGCCGAAGGCGCCATCGATGTGGTGCAGATCGATTCGTGCCGGATGGGCGGCCTCAATGAAGTGCTGGCCGTGCTGCTGATCGCGGCGAAATACGGATTGCCCGTCTGGCCGCATGCGGGCGGTGTCGGCCTGTGCGAATATGTGCAGCATCTGTCGATGATCGACTATATCGCCGTGTCGGGCACGAAGGAGGGCCGGGTGATCGAATATGTCGACCACCTGCATGAGCATTTTGTCGATCCCTGCCATATCCGGGATGCCGCCTATATGCCGCCGTCGCTGCCGGGTTTCTCGATTGAAATGAAACAGGCGTCGATCGAGGAATATCTCCACCGGCCATAGGAAAAGGGGCGGGGCTTCATCAGTCTGACAAAGAGCTGTCCTATGGCGATTGCATCGTCTTCTTTCGTCACGGGGTTCCCATGCTCGACCTGATCAAGCCTTCGCTTGCCCGCTTTGCCGCCAGCCTGCACCCGGAACCGCCGGTGCATCTCGGCCGGCGCTACAACAGCGCGGGCGTCTTTCAGCCGGAACCCGGCAATACGGTGGTCTGCCATCTGGTGAAGGGGTCCGAGTCGGAAGCCTCGGTCATTGCCGTGCGCGACCGGATGCTGGCGATGCCCGATGCCGGGCAGCTGGCCTTTACCCCCGTCTCCAGCCTGCACATGACGCTGTTTCAGGGCATTATCGAATATCGCCGCCGCCCGTCCTATTGGCCGGATGATGTTCCGCTGGAGACAAGCATCGACGACATGACGCGGCTTTATGTGGATCGCCTGCGGGATTTCGAGGGATGCGGGCCGTTCAACGTCGAGGTGATCGATGTCACGCCCGCAGGCCTGACGGTGGCGGGTGCGAGCGAATATGACGAGCGGATCATGCGTGCCTGGCGCGACGAACTGGCCGTGCCGTTCGGTTACCGGCATCCTGATCACGACACCTATGTCTTCCACATCACGCTGGCCTATCCGATCGCGCGGTTCCCGGATGAAAGGCTCGGGGCCTGGCAGGAACTTCTGGATGATTGCCTAGCATTCATCCGGCGTGAATCGCCGGTCATTGCGTTGAATCCGCCCGCATTGTGCAGTTTCGTCGATATGAATCATTTCGAGGAACTGGTGGTTCTGGATTGAACCAGAGGCCGTTTGATCGCCAATCTGCGACATAGTGTACACGCGCCCGGCGTGTCGTCTTACGTAAATGCGATGTCGTTTCCGCACCTATTCTTTTTGGGTGCCGGATGCTTTTATCGGGGCACTTGAGGTGCCGCTTTTCTAGGGAAGCGGAGAATTGGGAAGCCGGTCGGAAACCCGGCGCTGCCCCCGCAACGGTAGTGGAGTGAAACACGGCATAACAGCCACTGGGTCACAACCCCGGGAAGGCGTCGTGACAGCCGATACGGCAACTCCAGAGCCCGGAAACCAGCCTCGGTACTGAAAACCGACTGATCGCGGTGGGCGATCAAGGAGCATGATTCTGTGCGGGCATCAGCCGGTGGCTGGCCGTACAGGCGTTCTTCCTCCGTCACCACCAGTCAGTTCTTTCGCAACATCGAGGCGAGGACACGACATGGATATACGCAACGAACTGCTCCGGAACCTGAGAAACCGGAAACCCGGCTACGGCCTTGAACAGTCTTTCTATTCCGATCCGGATTATTTCCGGCTGGATATGGAGAACATCTTTTATCGCGACTGGCTGTTTATCGGCCATGATTGCGAAGTCGCCAAGCCCGGCAACTTCTTCACGGTGCAGGTCGGCGACTATCCCGTGGTCATCGTGCGCGACCGCCAGGGCCAGATCCGGGCCTTTCACAATTCCTGCCGCCATCGCGGCTCGCGCGTCTGCTCGGCCGAGCGCGGCACGTCGGCCAAGCTCGTCTGCCCCTATCACCAGTGGACCTACGAGCTTGACGGTCGCCTGCTGTTCGCCCGCCAGATGGGCGATGATTTCGACGCCAGCCAGCACAGCCTGAAGCCGGTGCAGTGCGAAAGCGCCGGCGGTTACATCTTCATCTGCCTGGCGCAGAATCCTGTCGATTTCAGTGCAACGCGCGCACTGATCGAACCCTATCTCGCGCCGCACCACCTCACCGAAACCAAGGTCGCCTATCAGAGCACCATCGTCGAAAAGGGCAACTGGAAGCTGGTTTGGGAAAACAACCGCGAGTGCTATCACTGCGTGGCCAATCATCCCGAGCTGTGCAAGACCTTTCCGGAAGCGCCGAGCGTGAGCGGTGTCCAGGGCGCCGCAGACGATCCGGAAATTGCTGCCCACTGGCAGCGTTGCGAAGCGGCAGGCCTGCCCAGCATTTTCCGCATGTCCGATGACGGCCAGTACCGCGCCACCCGTGTGCCGCTGCTGCGCGATGCGGAAAGCTATACGATGAGCGGGCGCCGCGCCGTCGGCAAGCAGCTCAGCGACAGTGTCAACGAGAAGCAGATCGGCTCGCTGCTGCTGTTCCATTACCCGACCACCTGGAACCATATCCTCGGCGACCATGCGATTTCCTTCCGCGTGCTGCCGCTCGGCCCGGATGAAACGCAGGTCACCACCAAATGGCTGGTGCACAAGGATGCGGTTGAGGGCGTGGATTACACCATCGAAGAACTGACGCATGTCTGGCTCGAGACCAATGACCAGGACCGCCGGATCGTCGAGGAAAACGCCTTCGGCATCCGCTCGCCCGCCTACGAGCCCGGCCCCTATTCGCCCGAGCATGAAGGCGGCGTGCTGCAATTCCTCGAATGGTATTGCAGGTTCATGGAAGAGCGTCTCTCCGGCGGCGATACGCGGCTCAGCAAGGTAGCATAGGTACACAATGAACATGGGCGTTCCTCAGTCTTACCCGCACCTCGACCAGATGCAGCCATGGAATGACCGGTTGCATCTGCTGGAGTGTCTGTCGATCATCGAGGAAGCGCCGAATGTGAAGACCTTCACATTCCGTTCCGACAACCAGAACTGGTTCCGCTATGAGCCGGGCCAGTTCATGACCTTCGAGCTGCCGGTGCAGCCCGAAGCCGTCCTGCGCACCTATACGCTCTCCTCCAGCCCGTCACGGCCCTTCACCATCGCCGTGACGGTCAAGGCGCAGGAGAACAGCATCGGCACCCGCTGGATGCTGGATCACCTGACCCCCGGCATGCGGCTGAAGGCCTTCGGTCCGCTCGGCGATTTCTCCATGCGCAGGCATCCGGGGGAAAAGTACCTGTTCATCTCGGCCGGGTCCGGCATCACGCCGATGATGTCGATGACCCGCTGGATGCATGATTGCGCCCCGCAGAGCGATATCAGCTTCGTCACCTGCGCCCGCCGGCCCAGCGACATCATTTTCCGCCGGGAACTGGAATATCTGACAAACTGCATGCCCAACCTGAAACTGTCGTTCCTGATCAAGGAACACGAGATGGGGCAGGTGTGGACCGGTATCCGCGGGCGGCTGGAAGCGCCCAAGCTGCCGCTGCTGTCGCCCGATTTCAAGGACAGGACGATCTTCTGCTGCGGTCCGGAAGGTTTCATGCGCGATGTGCGCGGTATGCTCGAAGCCAGCGGTTTCGACATGGCGCACTATCATCAGGAAAGCTTTGGCCCGGCCGCCGAGCCCGTTCTGCCCGCCTTCGATGTGATGTCCACCGACGCCGTGGAAGCGTCGGCGACGATCACATTTTCCATGTCGGGCATGGATGTGCCCTGCATGCCGGGCGATACGATCCTCAAGGCGGCGCGCGGCGCCGGTATCCGCATTGCGGCGGCCTGCGAATCCGGCCTGTGCGGCACGTGCAAGGTGATGAAACTCTCGGGCAAGTCCGAGATGGATCACAATGGCGGTATCCTCGACGAGGAAATCGACGAGGGATTTGTCCTTGCCTGCTGCACCAAGCCACTCGGCAATGTGGAGATCGAAGCCTGAGTGCCGCCTTTTGAGCTATTCTCCGTTCTGATACGCAAGCAAAATCCGGCGGGGAAGGCTGGCATTGCCACTGTGCGTGGTTCGACAAGCTCACCATGAGGGAGAGGGTTGGGCTGCAATGCTTAGTCACAAGGATTGCAGCATATGACTCCCTGAAGTCCTCACTCTCCCTCATGGTGAGCTTGTCGAACCACGCACCACGCACCCTTAAAAAATACCTGTGCTTAGAACACCACGGTCTTGTGCCCATTGAGCATGACGCGGGATTCGAGGTGCTTCTTGACGGCGCGGGCGAGCACCCGGCTCTCGATATCGCGGCCGGTGGCGACAAAGTCCTCGGCGCTCATGGCATGGCTGACCCGCTCGGTCTCCTGCTCGATGATCGGGCCCTCGTCGAGGTCGGGCGTGACATAATGCGCCGTCGCGCCGATCAGCTTCACCCCGCGCTCGAACGCCTGGTGATAGGGCTTTGCCCCCTTGAAGCTCGGCAGGAACGAATGGTGGATGTTGATCACCTTGCCGAACAGCCGCTTCGACAGAGTGTCCGACAGCACCTGCATGTAGCGGGCGAGGATGACGAGATCGGCGCCGGTGTCCTTGACGATCTTCAGCAGCGCCTCCTCCTGCGCCGTCTTGTTGTCTTTCGACACGGGCAGCACATGATAGGGGATGCCCTCATGCTCGGCAAAGCGGCGGCTGTCCTCGTGGTTGGAGACGATGGCGGCCACTTCCGCATCGAGCCAGCCGACCTTGATCTGGTAGAACAGGTGCAAGAGCGCATGGTCGAACTTCGACACCATGATGACGATCTTCGGCTTCTTGGCCTGGTCGATCAGCGTGGTCTTCATGCCGAAGCGCTCGATGGCGGGTTTCAGCGCCCGCTCGACATCGTCCTTGGAGGTGCTTTCTGAGGCGGCAAAGGCGATGCGCATGAAGAAGCGGTTGGTCTGGCGGTCCCAGAACTGGTTGCTCTCGGCGATATTGGCATCCAGCGCCGCCAGCTCCGTCGTCACCGATGCCACGATCCCTGGCTTGTCTTCGCACGACAGGGTGAGGACGAAACCGTGCGCATAATCAGAGGGCTGACGGGTTACGGGCGAGGTGGGGGACTGATGATCCATCGGTTCAAACTCCAGGAAGCTCTTTGAGAAAACGGTCCAGTTCGTCATGCGGAATTCCAACCACATGTTCGGCTGCCGGATAGTTTTTTGCGTGCACGTCTGCGACAAACTCGGAAAAGGCTGCGACCCTTTCCTGCTGCAGGCGGTCATATTCGGCGGAAAAGTTGCGGTAGGTCTTGGCATGGCGCGGATAATGGCCGCGGTTCGATCCAAGAATATCCTCGGCGAAGAGATATTGCGCATCGCAGCCGGCGCCTGCGCCCATGGAAATCATGAACAGCGAGGTGCGCTCGGAAATGGCGGTTGCAACCGCCACCGGCACCACCTCGATCTCGGCGGCAAACGCCCCGGCCTCTTCCAGCGCCTTGGTCTGGCGCCAGATGTCGAGCGCGCTTTGCGCCGTCTTGCCGACAGCTTTGAAGCCGCCGGTCCAGGTCGCCTTTGACGGGATCAGGCCAACATGGCCGCAGACAGGAATGCCTTCATCGCGCATGCGCCGGATCGTCGACAGGCTGGCCGCGCAATAGACCGCATCGCCGCCCGCATGCAAGGCGGAAAAGGCGGCACGCACATAATCCTCCGCCGTGACGAAATCGCCGTATTCAAGGCCGGGTATGGTGAAACAGGATGGCGCCGCATCGCGGAAAGCGGGAGAGAGCAGCGCCGGCCGCACGGAAAGAATATCGACCCGCGCGCGCTCGGCGGCCTCCGCTTCCTCAAGCGTTTCGACCCGCAGCATGGTCAGCTGGCGACGACCTTTCATTGCAAGAATATCTGCCACCGTGGGGCGTTTGCTGGTCATGGTGTCTCCGTCCGTTTCAGGCTGCGAGCAGCGATTTGAGTTTGATGTCCGGGGCGGCGAGATGAGCCTGATCGGGACAGGCGGAGCGGGCAATCAGCATTTCCGCCAGCCGGATATCCCGGGCGACGCTGCTGCCGGGACCAATGCCGCTGGCAGCGACAAGGCGTCCATCCGCCGCGAGATGGAACAGGATGAACGCGCCATCGCCGAGATCCCGGCGGATTGTCCGGGCACCTTCGTCGGCAAGCCCGGCCACCTGCAGCCCCAACTCATACTGATCGGACCAGAACCACGGAACGGCGAGATGCGGCTCGCAAAGCCCAAGCATGTTGCGGGCGGCCAGCGTGCCCTGTTCCTGCGCATTGCGCCATGCTTCCAGCCGCACCTGGCGACCGTCATAGAGAGCAAGCGGAAACGCACAGCAATCGCCGGCAGCAAAAATATCGGGGTCGCTCGTCTGCAGATGCGCATTGACGAGGATGCCATTGGCGGTTTCAAGACCGGCCGCCTCGGCGAGCGCCGTTACCGGCAGGGCGCCGATGCCGATGACGGCGAGGTCTGCTTCAAGCTTTTCACCATCGGCTAGCGTGATGGTGACGCCAATGTCTTTGTCGGTGATTGCTGCAATGGCAACGCCGCAGCGGATGAGAACGCCTTCCTGCCGGTGACGTGCCGCGATGACTGCGGCGATTTCCTCCGGTACGCCGCGCATCAGAATGCGCGCCTGGGTTTCGAGCACCGTCACCACGGCGCCGCGCTGGCGCGCACTGGCCGCAAGTTCAAGGCCGATGAAGCCGCCGCCGACAATGACAATGCGCGCGCCCGGCTGAAGCTGCGCCCGGATGGCCAGCGCGTCGTCATAGCTGCGCAGACAGGCGCAATGCCTGCTTGCCGCCGCCAGCGGCAGCGGGCGGGGGACGGCACCCGTCGCGAGCAGCAGCCGGTCATAGGCGAGACGATTGTCACCGGCAAGGATGACGTTCTTCGCTTCCCGGTCTATTCCAATCGCAGTCGTGCCGGCAACGAAGCGGATATCCTGTTCGGCGAACCGGTCCTCTCCCGCGATGGTTCTGGCGAGGGGATGCTCCGGTGAAATCATGGTGTCCTTGGACAAAGGCGGCCGTTCATAGGGAAGGTGCTTTTCCGCGCCGATCAGCGTGACCGACCCGGCATATCCGTTCTCCCGCAGCGCAAAGGCGGCGCGGGCGCCGCATTCGCCGCCGCCGATGATGACCATACCGGCGGTCATCGTCAGGACGCCAGCTGGATGAGGACCTTGCCGGCCTCGACTTTCACCGGATAAGTCTTCAGGTTGACGCAGACCGGCGCGCCCTTGGCCTGGCCGGTCTTGTAGCTGAACCGGCCATTGTGCTTGGGGCACTCGATGATATCGTCCATGACAAGCCCGTCGGCCAGATGGACATGCTCATGGGTGCAAAGCCCGTCGGTGGCGAAGAATTCGTCATCGGGGCTGCGATAGATCGCAAAGGTCCGGCCCGCGTGGTCGAAACGCATGACATCTTCCTCATCGATATCATCCGCCGTGCAGGCCTCAATCCAGTCGCTCATGCTCTTTCCTCCCTTTGGCAGGAGCCGCACAGGCCCTGCTCATTGGTCTTCTTTGTAAGCAGTTTCTTACCAATTCTATTCCGCTGCAGCGCGGGCATCCTCGCCGTGGAATTCCTCGCGGTAGGGTTTTGCCGTCAGCGGCAATTCACGCCTGAGGTAATAGTCTTCATTGCGCAACTGGCGCAGGAAGGCGGGGATCATCTCGCGGTAGCCGTCGAGGATGGACGGATTGGGGGCGGGCAGATCGTGCCTGATCATGGCATGCAGGCGTGGCAGCGCATGATAGGGCACCATGGGAAACATGTGATGCTCGACGTGATAATTCATGTTCCAGTAGATGAAGCGGCTGACGGGGTTCATCAGCACCGTACGGCTGTTGAGGCGGTGATCGATGACATTGTCGGCAAGCCCGCCATGCTGGAGCAGGCCGGTCAGGACATGGTGCCACGCGCCATACAGGCGGGGCAGGCCGACCAGCATCAGCGGCAGGATCGAGCCTGTGTAGACAGCCAGCGCAATGGTGACGGCATAGATCGCCAGCCAGATGCGGGCGAAGCGCACGACCTTGTGCTGCTCCTGCGCGGGAATGAAGCTCTTTTCCTCGGCGCTGACAATGCCGGCGGCATTGCGCAGCATATCCGCAACCGCATGCCATGCATCGAGAAGGCCGAAGAAATTCAGGAGGAGGCGGACGAGATCGGGCGGGCGCATGACGGCAATCTCCGGGTCGCGGCCGACGATGACCGTGTCGGTGTGGTGACGCGCATGGCTCCAGCGCCAGGTCACCGGATTGCGCATGATCATGAAGCAGGCGATCTGATAGACCGCATCGTTCATCCAGCGGGTCTTGAAGGCGGTGCCGTGGCCGCATTCGTGCCAGCGCGAATCCGAGGCGGAACCGTAGAGCACGCCATAGGCGAGAAAGACGGGAACACACCAGATCGTGCCCCAGAGAACAATACCGAGACCTGCAAGGACAACCATGCTGCCGAGCCAGATCGCCGTGTCGCGCATGGCCGGTCCATCCTCGCGCCTCATCAGATCTTTTATGTCCTTGCGGGGAACGTCCGTGTAATACCACTCGGCGGCTGCCAGCCCGGTCTCGACAGCGCGCTGTGAATCGCGGCCGACAAGGCTGTAATCGCGTGATGCCGGTAATGCTGCGTCCATGGCAGGACCTCCCAATCCTTCGGCACGCACTTCAAACACTGCGGCCCGATGGGAGAAGTGTAGCGATGGCAGCGGGCATGCTCAATTCGCGATGATAAAATCCTATCAATCTCCATCATTGGATGATACGGTTTATGATAGAATCTATCATTCGAGGCGATATGGCCAACAGACCGACAATTGCCGATCTTGCCCGGGTTTCCGGGGTCAGCGTGGCGACGGTGGACCGCGTGCTCAACAACCGCCTGCCCGTGCGCGAGGAAACGGCGCGGCGCGTCTATGACGCTGCCAACAGCATCGGCTATCACGCGGCGGGGCTGATCCGCCAGCGCATGCGGCAGGAACTGCCGGAATACAGGCTGGGTTTTCTCCTGCAGAAGTCCGGCCAGCATTTTTATCAGGATTTTGCCCGCGAAATCGATCAGGCGGTCAATGCCGCGCCGCATTTCCGCGGGGTGCCGGTCGTCGACTTCTGCCCGTCGCTGGCGCCGGAGGATATCATCGTCAAGCTGCGGTCTCTGGCCGGGCGCACGCAGTCGGTCGCGCTCGTTGCGCCGGACCATCCATCGATCACGGCCGTGATCGAAGAACTGAAGGCGAAGGGCATTGCCGTTTTCTCCCTGCTGTCCGACTTTGCCGCTGGCGTGCGCGAGGGCTATGTCGGCCTGAACAACCGCAAGGCGGGACGCACGGCGGCGTGGATGATCGCCAAAACGGCGCGCCGTCCGGGCAAGGTGGCGATCTTTGTCGGCAGTCATCGGTTTCAGGGGCATGAGCTGCGGGAAATCGGCTTCCGCTCGTTCTTTCGCGAAGAAGCGCCTGAGTTTACCGTGCTCGATACGCTGATCAATCTGGAGACACGGCAGATCACGCACGAAGCGATGCTCAATCTGCTGGAACACCATCCGGATCTGGCGGGATGTTATGTCGCCGGCGGCGGCATGGAAGGGGCGATCGCAGCCCTACGCGAGAGCATTCTGCCGGAACCGCCGGTGATGATCTGCAATGAAATCACGCCGGAATCACGCGCGGCGCTGGCCGATAATGTCGTCACGATGGCCATTGCCACCCCACTGCCGCGTCTCTGCCGCGAGCTGGTGGAACTGATGGGGCATGCCATCGAAACCGGGGCGGCCAACACGCCGGGACAAACCTTTCTGCCCTTCGATATTTATCTACCTGAAAACATCTGAAACAACCGAATCTATCAGAGATGATAGTTTCTGCGGCGTCAGGGCGATTGACTGACCGCTGAATGGAACAGATGTTTCGCGCGGCGCCGGCATTGTGCTGGCATTTCATTCCTGGGAGGGTTTCCGATGAGCGCGACGCGTTCCGCACCGGTTTTTGCAATCAATCACATGGTCACGCCGGCGTTGCGGCCGCAGGCTTTCTTCCAGCTGGCGCGCGCCATCGGTGTGCAGGACGTGGAAATCCGCAACGATCTCACCGGCAATGCCATCATCGACGGAACGCCGGCGGCGGATATTCGGGCGCAGGCGGCGGAGGTCGGGGTGAAGATCGCGACGATCAATGCGTTGCAGCGCTTCAATGAATGGACGCCCGGGCGCGAAAAGGAAGCCATTGAACTCGCCGATTATGCCAGGGATGCAGGCGCGGCGGCTCTCGTTCTGGTACCGGTCAATGACGGGACCGGTCAGGAGGATGGCGCGCGGCAGGCCAATCTGCGTGCGGCGCTGACAGCGCTCAAGCCGATCCTGGAGGCGCGGGGGCTTCTCGGGTTCGTCGAACCGCTCGGCTTTGAAATCTGTTCGCTGCGCTCAAAACGCGAGGCCGTCGAGGCCATCGAGGACATTGGCGGGCAGGACACGTTCCGGATCGTCCACGACACCTTCCACCACCATCTCGCCGGGGAACCGGCGCTCTTTCCGCAATGGACCGGCCTTGTCCATATTTCCGGCGTCACCGATGCCGCCATTGCCATAAGCGACATGCGCGATTCCCACCGCGTTCTCGTCGATGTGCAGGACCGTCTCGGCAATATCGCCCAGATCCGGGCGCTTCTGGCCGGTGGCTATACGGGGTTGTTCTCGTTCGAGCCGTTCGCCGAGGAGGTGCAGCGGTTGGACGATCCTGCGGAGGCGATCACGGTAAGCATGACTGCGGTAAGGAATGGTCTTGCTCAATCCTGATCGTTGACGACTGCCAAAAAATAGGCGCCGGGTTGAGCCGGCGCCGGTTTTCAAGGTTAGAAATTTCATCACTCTACGGGATGATTTGCGCACCCGCAGGCGGTTTGGCTGTGGGCTTGCTGTAGTCGGCGTTTGGTCCCGAGGGTGGGACAAGACTGTCATCTTCACCCCACGCTGTTGGTATCGCTGACAGCTTGAAGTTCAATTTGCCGCCGTCTCTGATCCTGTCGAGCGGCAGCCACAGGCCCTGATAGGGCGTGTCATTGAGCTTCATTTCACCGATGTACCGGATATTGTCGAGCATTGCGTCCTTGTCAGTTTTGATCAGCAGCTTTTTGCCATTGCCGAGCCAGACGGTGATACCTTGGAATTGCGGTGTGGACACTGCCAGTCCAGGCGCCGAGGGAATGACCGGGTAGAGCCCGAGCGCCGCCCAGACATACCATGCCGATGTCGCTCCCATGTCATCATTGCCGGGCAATCCGCCGGGGGCAGTAGAGAAGTTCTTGTTCATGATCACCGGGATGATGTACTGCGCATATTTCGGTGCAGCCGCCCAATTATAGGCCCATGGTGTCTGAAATGCCGGTTCATTCCCGATATAATAACCTGCTGATTCTTGGCCTCCGTTCAGGTTTCTTTGGGAAGGTTCACGGCTTACATCGTTGAACGAGGTGAGTGCTGGGATGGAAAACAGTTTGTTCAGCCGTGCGATAGCCGCGGCCTTGCCGCCGAGCTTGTCAATGAGCGCGGTCCAGTCGTGAGCAAATGCCCAGATGTAATTTCCCTCGGTCGATTCATGGAAACTGCCGTTTTGCCATTGGCCGGTCTTATCCTTGGCGCTCAGTGTCTTTTCGCTTGTATCAAAAATGTTCAGCCAGTTTGAGGCGCGTTTGAACAGAGCCTGAATGGTGTCCGGCTTGACACCTGCCGACGCGGGCAGACTGGCAAGGAAAGCAGCGGCGGATCGATCGCTGGTTGTCATTTCAATAGTGGCCGAAGATGCATTCCACGCCGCGGCTGCATCGGTAGCGATGTAGCCAAGTTTGAGATAGTCCGGCAAGGCGGGCAGATTGGCATTGCGCCCGACGCTGAGCTTGTCATTGCAGGCGCTTTGGGAATCGAACGTGGATTGCTCCATGTATTTGCGCGCTTTGGCCAGGTCGAAATTCCGCGCCCCGAACAGGTAGGTGCCGGCGATGACGTTGAGGGCGTGATCGCCCTGCATGGGGATGGTGTCCTCGCTGCCATTTACCCAATGCGGAAATGCGCCGCATTGCTGCGCATCTGCAACGAGCGACTGCATCATCTCGCTGGCCTCATCCGGAGCGATAAGAGCTACCAGTTGCGTGGCAGAACGGTAGGTGTCCCACATGGAGAAACCGGAGTAGTGCGTCTTGTAGCCGCTTTCCTTCCCGTCCAGCGTGAATTTGTAATTGGCCACGTTCTCTGTTGTGCGGTCAGGCAGAGTATCGATTGCCGGAAAAGGTGCCGTCTGTTTCATGCTGCGGTAGTCGCCGTTGACATCGCTGAAAACGGTGGGGCCACTGTAAACGCGATAGAACGCCGTATAGAATTTCGTCAGATTGGTCTTGATAGCCGGCTGTTTGTCCGATGGAAGCTTTGCTTGTTCCTCCGCTTTGGCCAGACTGATCTGGATGGTATTCAGGCGCTTGTTCCAGATAGCGTCTGATTGCTGCCTGACAGTATCGAATAACCAGCCATTGTTTTCGGCCTCAAGATTCTTCCTGGCATTGTCAGCACTGACTGATGAAATGCCGATTTTGACCTGGACGGTTTTATCAGTATCGGTCAGATCGAATTGCAGAGTGGCCAAACCGTCTTTGACCGAAGATGTGTTTTTCAAGGGTTTGTCGAAGACGGCATGGAAATAGACGGGCTGATCCCATGTTCCGTCACAGAAACTCCCGGCGAAAGCCTTGCCGGAGATGAATTTTTTATCCTCACCCAAGGTGACCGTGGCAAGATTGGCAAGCTTGTTCTTGGCTCTCTCTTTTGCTCTGCCGTTGAGCGCAGCATCGATGACGAGGAAAGCCTTATCCTTGTTGGCGTAGGAGAAACGCGCCATGCCGGTTCTCGTCGTCGCGGTCAGTTCGCTGAGGATGTTGTTGAACTTGACCCGGTAGTAGCCGGGTTGCGCCGATTCATCGGTATGGCTGTATCTTGCGCCGGCGGTTGATATCGGGCTGGCTGTTTCCTGCGGCAGCATGGCGACCGCGCTCTGACTGCGACAACCGGGGCCGTTCAGATGCGTCATGCTGAAATATTGGATCGCCACATCGTCGTAATAATACCCGCCTGATCCCTCGCCAAACTCGCCGCCGCTGCCCTTCGTGTCCGGTCCGAAGCTGACCATGCCGAAGGGTGTCTGCGCGCCGGGGTTGACGTTGCCGGAATGACCGCCGCCGCTGTCGGTTTTGGTCGTGCCAATGAAGAGATTGACAAACGGGGTCAGCGCCATATCCGATCGTGGTTGCAGGGCATCAAGCGAGTCTTCCAATGTAGCCAGGCGTGAATTGAAATCCCTGATTTCACCGTTGCTGCTTCTCTTCAGCGTTTCAATCGCGATTGAGAGACTGACGATCTGGTCTGTCAGCGCTGTAATCGATGCAGCATCGGCTTTGATTTTCACCGTTTCCAGCAGTTGCCGGATTGTATCATTTGTCGATGCGAGAACGGCGCGGTCTCCCTCGAATTTGGTACTGGCGGCAACCAGATCAACTTTGAGTTTTTTAAAGTCGCCAGTCACGCCCTCAAGCCGAGTGCGGTCGGCCGCCGCAAGTTGGGGATTAGCCTCCAAAGCGCTGATACGCTGTTGCAGATTGTCTGCAGCTGTTATCAGCGGGTTAAATCTGGACGAGCTGATATCCCCCAGTTTCAGTGCAAGCGCGGCTGCATCGTCTTCCGCCTGCGGGAGATTGAATCGCCGCAATTTGGTAAGGTCGTTTTCTGTCTTCGCTGCGGCTATGCCGGTTTCCAAAGTCTTCAGAGTTTGCTGGACCTCGCCAAGCGTTACGCGCAAAGCCGCAATGTCGGCATCGCCCCGAGCTTGTTTGACCTGTACTGCTTGGCTGATTGTGTCCGACGGTTGAGATACCTGCGTGTTCAGGTCCTTGGTTGCTCCGTCGAACGTTCCCTGGGATGCCGCAGTGTCCTTGTTACCCGAGCCGGTACAACCCACCAATGCGACGCAGCTGAACAAGCCCGCAATAAGCGGTGCCTTTAGTCTCATAATGTCCTCCCAAAAATTTTTTGTCGTTGAAAATGGAATGCAGCTACAAATGTCGCCGCCGCAGGCAAGCCTCACCCAAATCGGCCCCTCCAAAGTCGATTTAAAACGATTGAAAGTGATAATTTTATCAATTCAGGATGCGGGTCAATTATCAATAAGTCTGAAGAATACCTGATGTGAGGGTAAAAACCGGCGTCGAAGACAGGCAATCCGGTTGCGCAGCTGTGCAAAATTTACCCCTCAATTATTGCCCGGTTTTCACGAACCCCGCTTGACGCCTTCTTGAGAAAATGGAATAAATATTTCAGAAACTGGATGCGACGGTTTTTATATTCCGTATGACAAGTCCAGAAAAGTTTGCGCGACGTTTCGCGCACTCTAGGGGCAGAGGCATCGCTGGCAGCAGGGGTTGCGTGGCTACGATGCCGACGTTCGCGGAGCTTCCGGATCAGGACGGTGTGGCCGGGCACCATGTGGAGGAGACGAAATGAAAAAACTGATATTGAGCGTGGCTGTTGCAGCCTTGATGAGCACGTCGGCATTGGCCGCCAATATTGGCGTGTCGATGGCGCAGTTCGACGACAACTTCCTGACGGTCCTGCGCAATGGCATGCAGGACTATGCCAAGACGCTGGATGGCGTGAAGCTGCAGGTGGAAGACGCGCAGAACGATGTTGCCAAGCAGCAGAGCCAGATCCAGAACTTTATCGCCTCAAAGGTCGATGCCATCATCGTCAACGCGGTGGATACGGACGCGACGGCCGCCATGTCGAAGCTGGCGACCGCAGCGGGCATTCCGCTGGTCTACGTCAACCGCGAGCCGGTCAACGTCAACGAACTGCCGGCAAAACAGGCCTTTGTTGCATCCAACGAAGTCGAGTCCGGCACGCTGGAAACCAAGGAAGTCTGCAAGCTCCTGAAGGGCAAGGGCAAAGTCGTTGTCATGATGGGCGAGCTGTCCAACCAGGCGGCGCGCCAGCGCACGAAGGACATTCACGACGTGATCGCCACCGACGAATGCAAGGGCCTTACCATCGTCGAGGAGCAGACCGCCAACTGGTCGCGCACCCAGGGTGCCGACCTCATGACCAACTGGCTCTCCGCCGGTCTGGAATTCGATGCCGTCATTTCCAACAATGACGAAATGGCCATCGGCGCGATCCAGGCCCTCAAGGCCGCCGGACGCAAGATGGACACGGTTGTCGTGGCCGGTGTCGATGCGACGCAGGATGCGCTCGCTGCCATGGCTGCCGGTGATCTCCGCGTGACCGTGTTCCAGAATGCCGCCGGTCAGGGCAAGGGTGCGGTCGACGCCGCATTGAAGCTGTCGAAGGGCGAAAAGGTTGAGACCAAGGTCTATATTCCTTTCGAACTGGTGACGCCGGACAATCTGTCGAAGTACCAGTCCAAGAACTAAGGCATAGCGCCTTGCACAGGGACGCGCCTCCGGGCGCGTTCCAGCCTTTGCTCAATGTCTCGGGAGGAGACGATTATGGCAGTCAGCCCAACAACGATGGCTGCGGTTCGCGCCAGTGGTGCGGTGCCGAACGCCGAATATCTGTTGAATGTTGAAAATATCCGCAAGGAATTTCCCGGTGTGCTGGCGCTGGACGATGTGTCGTTCCGCCTGAAGCGCGGGACAGTGCACGCGCTGATGGGCGAGAACGGCGCCGGCAAATCCACGCTGATGAAGATCCTGGCTGGAATATATGTTCCAGATCAGGGCGAGGTGTTTCTCAAGGGGCTGCCGATCCGGCTGAAATCGCCGCTCGATGCGCTGGAGAACGGCATTGCCATGATCCATCAGGAACTGAACCTGATGCCTTTCATGACGGTGGCCGAAAATATCTGGATCCGGCGCGAGCCGAAGAACATGTTCGGCTTTGTCGATCACGGCAAGATGTTCACGATGACCGCCGAGCTGTTCAAGCGGCTGAACATCGCGCTTGATCCGGAAGCGCAGGTGCGGGACCTGAGCGTCGCCAACCGGCAGATGGTCGAGATCGCCAAGGCGGTGTCCTACGAATCCGACGTGCTGATCATGGATGAGCCGACCTCGGCGCTGACCGAGCGCGAGGTGGCGCATTTGTTCGAGATCATCCGCAGCCTGCGCAGCCAGGGCATCGGCATTGTCTACATCACCCACAAGATGAACGAGCTGTTCGAAATCGCCGACGAATTCTCGGTGTTCCGCGATGGCCGTTATATCGGCACGCATGCATCCACCGACGTGACGCGCGACGACATCATCAAGATGATGGTCGGGCGCGAGATCACCCAGATGTTCCCCAAGGAGACCGTGCCGATCGGCGATGTCGTCCTCTCGGTGAAAGACCTTGCGCTGAAGAATGTGTTCAGCGGCGTTTCCTTCGATGTGCGGGCCGGCGAAATTCTCGGCATTGCCGGGCTGGTCGGGTCGGGCCGCTCCAATGTCGCCGAAACCATATTCGGCGTGACGCCCGCCACGACGGGCTCAATGACCATCAACGGCAAGCCGGTTGCCATCGCCTCGCCGAACCAGGCGATCCAGCATGGCATGGCCTTCATCACCGAAGACCGCAAGGAAACCGGCTGCCTGCTCATTCTCGACGTGCTGGAGAACATGCAGATCGCCGTGCTGCAGGACCGGTTCGTCAAATTCGGTTTTGTTTCGGAAAAGGGCATTGCCGCGGCCTGCAAGGTGATGAGCGACAAGCTGCGGGTCAAGACGCCCAATCTGCAGGAGCGTGTCGAAAATCTTTCCGGCGGCAACCAGCAGAAGGTGCTGATCGGCCGCTGGCTGCTGACCAATCCGAAAATTCTCATTCTCGATGAACCGACGCGCGGCATCGATGTCGGCGCCAAGGCGGAAATTCACCGCCTCGTTTCCGAACTCGCCAAGCAGGGTGTCGCCGTCATCATGATCTCGTCGGAAATGCCCGAGGTTCTCGGCATGAGCGACCGCATCATGGTGATGCACGAGGGCCGCGTCACCGGTTTTCTGGATCGGGAAGAGGCAACCCAGGTAAAAGTCATGGAGCTGGCTTCCAAGTGAAGCCGCTGCCGGACGGGGAGGAACAACAATGACAAGCGAACAAGCAACCGCAAAGGCAGCCGCACCGGCGGTCTCGAAGCAGGGGCGCCGGCTGCCGCCGGAGGTCAGCATCCTCCTGGTCCTGATAGGCATTGCCCTGATCTATGAAGTGCTCGGCTGGATTTTCGTCGGGCAGAGCTTTCTGATGAACCAGCAGCGCCTGACCATCATCATCCTGCAGGTGTCCGTCATCGGCATTATTGCGGTTGGCGTCACGCAGGTCATCATCACCGGCGGCATCGATCTGTCATCGGGCTCCGTTGTCGGCATGACAGCGATGATCGCCGCGAGTTTCGCGCAGGCCTCGACCTGGGCAAGACCCGTCTATCCCAGCCTGACGGATCTGCCGTTCATCGTCCCTCTGATCGTCGGCCTCGGCATTGGTCTGCTTGCTGGTATCGTCAATGGAGCGCTCATCGCACAGACCAAGATTCCGCCATTCATCGCGACGTTGGGCATGATGGTATCGGCGCGCGGTGTTGCCAAATGGTACACCAAGGGATCGCCGGTTTCGGGCCTGACCGACCAGTTCAATTTCATCGGCACGGGTATCTGGCCGGTGGTGGTGTTCCTCGTCGTTGCTTTCATTTTCCACATCGCGCTGCGCTATACGCGCTATGGCAAATTCACCTATGCAATTGGCGCCAATGTCCAGGCGGCGCGCGTCTCCGGCATCAATGTCGAGCGGCATCTGATCAAGGTCTATGCCATCGCCGGCGTGCTGGCCGGTCTTGCCGGTATCGTCACCGCGGCCCGCGCCCAGACGGCGCAGTCGGGCATGGGTGTAACCTATGAGCTGGATGCGATTGCGGCTGCCGTCATCGGCGGGACGTCGCTGACCGGCGGCGTCGGGCGCATCACCGGCACGGTTATCGGCGCCATCATTCTCGGCGTGATGATTTCCGGATTCACCTTCCTGCGGGTCGATGCCTATTACCAGGAAATCATCAAGGGCGTGATTATCGTTGCGGCTGTCGTCGTGGACGTCTATCGCCAGAAGAAGAGAAAAGTCTGAAACCAATCTGTAATGCCCGGAACCCATCCGGGCAACTTTCCAAGAGGTAATGAAATGACTGTACGCTTTGGCCTGCTCGGTGCGGGCCGTATCGGCAAGGTTCACGCAAAGGCCGTGATGTCCAACCCGCAGGCGAAACTCGTTGCGGTGGCGGATGCGTTCGAACAGGCGGCGAAGGATCTCTCCAGCGCCTATGAATGTGAAATCCGCAGCATCGATGAGATCGAAAAGGCCGGGGATATCGATGCGGTCATCATCTGCACGCCAACCGATACGCATGCCGATCTGATCGAGCGCTTTGCCCGTGCCGGCAAGGCGATCTTCTGCGAAAAGCCGATTGATCTCAATGTGAAGCGCGTCGAGGAATGTCTTGCTGTCGTCGATGAAACCAAGGCGACCCTGATGGTCGGTTTCAACCGGCGCTTCGATCCGCATTTTGCCGCCGTGCGCAAAGCGATCGACGATGGTGCCATCGGTGCGGTGGAAATGGTGACGATCACCTCGCGTGATCCGGGTGCACCGCCCGCCGAATACATCACCCGTTCCGGCGGCATTTTCCGCGACATGACGATCCACGATTTCGACATGGCGCGTTTCCTGCTGGGCGAAGATCCGGTGGCCGTGACCGCCCATGCTTCGGTTCTGGTGGACAAGAAGATCGGTGAACTCGGCGATTATGACAGCGTCAGCGTCATTCTCTCCACCGCCTCCGGCAAGCAGTGCGTCATCTCCAATTCGCGCCGCGCCACCTATGGCTATGACCAGCGCATTGAAGTGCATGGCTCCAAGGGCATGGTTGCCGCGGAGAACCAGCGTCCGGTGTCGATCGAAGTCGCCAATGGCAACGGTTATACCCGTCCGCCGCTGCATGATTTCTTCATGACCCGCTACACGGAAGCCTATGCCAACGAGATCGCCGCTTTCATCGATGCGATTGCAACGGGCGCCAAGGCCGCTCCGAGCGGCAAGGATGGCTTGATCGCGCTGGCGCTGGCCGATGCCGCCCTGCGCTCGGTCAAGGAAGGCAAGACGATCAGCCTCTGAGTTTCAATGAAAAACGCCCTGCCGGTGCGGTCACCGGCAGGGCGGTTATATTATGCAGGGTGAAGAGGGGGGATTCCCTCCTACCTTACATCCACCCAGCGCTGTTCACTGAATGACCGGGCCATGGCATGCACGGTGCGCTCGATCTCCAATCCGTCCTCAAATCCGATCAGATGCGCCTCCTGGCCATCGATGCGCTTGATCAGTTCATGGCACTCGATGATCTTGAGGTCGTTGAAGCCGAGACCGTGGCCGGGAGCCGGGATGAAGCGGCCATAGGGATCGTGATGCGGCGCGGTCAGGATCGTGCGGTAGCCCTGTTCCGTCGGCCGGTCTGCGGTGACGTAGAGCTGGAATTCATTGGCGCGTTCCTGATCGAATAGGATCGAGCCTTTCGAGCCGAAAATCTGCAGGGCAATACGTCCCTTGCGGCCCCAGGCGGAACGGTTGACCTGCAGCGTGCCGGCGACGCCGTTTTCCATATGCAGGAGCACGCTGGCGCTGTCATAGGTTTCAACCGCCTTCATGCCGCCGTCCTGCGTCCGGCGCTCGGCATAGGGTTTTGACATGTCGCACATGACCCGGCTGACCCGGCCAAACAGCGCCCAGAGCAGCGACAGGGGATGCACGGCAAAGTCGTCGAGCGCGCCATAGCCTGACGTTGCAGCATGCTTCCAATAGAACAGCGCGTCGGGATCGGCCATGAAATCCTCGTCCATCTCGATGCGCAGATGATTGACGTCGCCGATGATCTTTTCCGCCAGCAGCTGGCGGATATGGCGGATGGCCGGACCCTGGATGTAATTATAGCCGAGCGCCGCAACCTTGCCGGACTGTTTTGCCGCCGCTGTCATCGCCTTGGCGTCATCGAATGCCGGGGCCATGGGCTTTTCGCACCAGACGTGTTTGCCGGCCTGAAGCGCGGCCAGCGCCATTTCCGGATGAAACTGGTTGGGCGTGGTGATGGAAACGATATCGACATCGGGGTCGTTGATCACGGCGCGCCAGTCGCCCGACGCCTTGGCAAAGCCGAACTCGGCGGCGCGCTGGCTGGCAAGCTCGGCATTGGCTTCGCCGAGATGCACGAGACGGACCGGAGGGACATCACCGAAAACCGCACGGACGGAATTCCAGGCCAGGGCATGGCATTTGCCCATGAACCCGGTTCCGATCAGCCCTACACCCAGTGCGCGCGCATTCCCATGACCCGACATGTCTTCACTCCCACGACATTTGAGGATGTCTGCATCTCTTGCAGATGTTGATTGAAGTAATCTATAACGGATAAAAATGGAATAACTGATCCGTTTTGCGGAATGGATTATTTTGGTAGTCTCGCCATCCGTATCGCATAACCAAGGGGAACGATTCGCAATGGGCAGCACGGCCACAGAAGCAACTCTGCCGCAGGATTTCGATGCCTTGCGCACGCTGATCCTGGATCGCCGGCAGCTCCTGCCCAAGCGGCTGGCACAGATCGCGGCCTATGCCCTCGGCAATCCCGATGAAATCGCCTTCGGCACGGCGGCAAGCATTGCCCAGTCGGCCGGCGTGCAGCCCTCCACGCTTATTCGCTTTGCCCAGCATCTGGGTTTTGACGGGTTTACCAGCCTGCAATCGGTGTTCCGCGAACGCCTGCGGGAACGGCAGGGCTCGTATGAAGAACGGCTGTCGGGCCTGCGCGGCGATACGCCGGGCCTTTCCAAGAACCGCGTCATTCTCAATGGGTTCCTGTCGGCGGCCAGCCAATCCATCCAGACCATTTCCCGCAGTGCCGAGGAGGATGTGCTGGAGCGCGCCGTGGAAATTCTGGCGCATGCGGACACGATCTATCTCATCGCCCGCCGCCGGTCCTATCCGATCTCCGCCTATATGGCCTATGCCTTCGGCAAACTGAAAATCCGCAATCAGCTGATTGAATCGACGGCCGGTATCGACCCGGAAATCCTGTCCTTTGCCCGGCCGCAGGATGCGGCGATTGCCATCAGCTTTTCGCCCTACGCCTCGGCAACGGTCGAGCATGCGGCAGCGCTGGCAGCGCGGGGCGTGCCTGTCGTTGCCATCACCGACAGCGCGTTTTCCCCGCTGGCACAATCCGCCAGCGTGTGGTTCGAGGCGGCGGAAGGGGACTTTTCCGGATTCCGGTCTCTCTCCGGGACAATGGCGCTCGCCATGGCGTTGACTGTGAGCGTGGCGGAACGGCGCCGCAGCCTGTAACAGCGCCAAATGAAATGCGGGAAATCTAAAAAGAATATACATTCCATATTGACGATTTGATAGAATTATTATTTCATATGCAAAAATTCCCGGCCTGTTTTCAGCGGGATGGATCAGCATATCGGGAGGATCGTCATGGGCAGCGCTGCAACAGGCAAAAAGCTTGATGTCATCACAATTGGCCGCTCGTCGGTGGATCTCTACGGCCAGCAGATCGGCTCCCGCCTCGAGGATATCGCGTCCTTCGCCAAATCCGTCGGCGGCTGCCCGGCCAATATTGCCATCGGCACCGCCCGTCTCGGATTGCGCTCGGCACTTCTGAGCCGCGTCGGCGACGAGCAGATGGGCCGTTTCATCCGCGAGCAGATGCTGCGCGAAGGCGTGGCCGTCGATGGTGTCATCACCGATGCGGAACGGCTGTCGGCGCTGGTCATCCTGTCGGTCGAGAACGACAAGAGCTTTCCGCTGATCTTCTATCGCGAGAACTGCGCCGACATGGCGCTGAACGAGGACGACGTCGATCCGGAGTTCATCCGCTCCGCCCGCGCCGTGGTGGTGACGGGCACGCATTTTTCCAAGCCCAACACCGATGCCGCCCAGCGCAAGGCGATCCGCCTGATCAAGGAAGCCGGGGGCAAGGTGGTGTTCGACATTGATTACCGGCCGAACCTCTGGGGGCTTGCCGGTCATGGGGCAGGCGACAGCCGCTATATCGCCTCCGATGCCGTATCGAGCCATTTGAAGACGGTGCTGGCCGACTGCGACCTGATCGTCGGTACGGAAGAGGAAGTGCTGATCGCCTCCGGCGAGGCTGATCTGCTCGCCGCATTGAAGACCATCCGCGCGCTTTCCGCCCATGCCACCATCGTGCTCAAGCGCGGCCCGATGGGCTGCATCGTCTATGAGGGCGCCATTTCGGATGATCTTGAGGACGGCATTGTCGGCAAGGGATTTCCCATCGAGGTGTTCAACGTGCTGGGCGCGGGCGATGCCTTCATGTCCGGTTTCCTGCGCGGCTGGCTCGGCGGCGAAAGCCTCGCCACGGCGGCGACCTGGGCCAATGCCTGCGGCGCCTTTGCGGTGTCGCGTCTCCTGTGCTCGCCGGAAATCCCGACATTCGAAGAGCTGCAGTTCTTCCTTGAACACGGCAGCTCGCAGCACGCGCTGCGCAAGGACGAGGCGATCAATCATGTGCACTGGGCAACCACGCGCCGCCATGACATCCCTTCGATGCTGGCCTTTGCCATTGACCATCGCGTGCAGCTTGAGGACCTTTCCCAGAGGCTTGGCGCGGATATCGGCCGGGTGCAGGCATTCAAGGAACTGGCCGTCAAGGCTGCTGCACGGGTTGCGGATGGCCGCAGCGGTTATGGCATGCTGCTCGATGAAAAGTTCGGGCGCGAGGCGATGTTCGAATTTGCCCGGCACAATTTCGACTGGCTTGGCCGCCCGGTCGAACTGCCGGGCTCGCGCCCGCTGCGCTTTGAATTCTCGCAGGATATCGGGTCGCAGCTGGCGGAATGGCCGGTGGATCATTGCATCAAGTGCCTATGCTTCTATCATCCGGACGATCCGGCCGCGCTGAAGGCGGAGCAGCAGGCTAAGCTGCGCGCCCTGTTCGAGGCGGCGCGCAAGGTCGGACGCGAACTGCTGATCGAGATCATTGCCGGAAAACACGGCGTGCTCGACGACATGACCATTCCGCGGGCGCTGGAAGAGCTCTACGCGCTTGGCATCAAGCCGGACTGGTGGAAGCTGGAGCCGCAGGCTTCGGCCGCCGCATGGAAGAAGATCGAGGCGGTGATCGAAAAGAACGATCCGTGGTGCCGTGGTGTCGTCCTCCTCGGGCTGGAAGCGCCGCAGGATGAGCTGGAAGCAGCCTTCGCCGCCACCGCCAATGCACCCGTCGTCAAAGGTTTTGCCGTCGGGCGGACGATTTTCATGGATGCCGCCGAACAGTGGCTGGCGGGAAAGATATCCGATGAGGCGGCGATTGCCGACATGGCCGATCGTTTCGAAAAATTGACCAGGGCATGGCTTGCCAGCCGCAAGCAACAAGCGGCATAGCATCAGGCCGGGAGGAGATTGACATGACCAAGACGATACGCCTGACGATGGCGCAGGCATTGACGCGTTTCCTTGCCAGCCAGATGACCGTGATCGATGGCCGGAAGGTGCCGGTGTTTGCCGGTGTCTGGGCGATTTTCGGCCACGGCAACGTGGCGGGTCTCGGCGAGGCGCTGTATCAGGTGCGCGACGAGCTGCCGACCTACCGCGCCCACAATGAGCAGGCGATGGCGCATGCCGCCATCGCCTTCGCCAAGGCCAGTTTCCGCCGCCGCATGATGGCGGTGACGAGTTCCGTCGGACCGGGCGCGACCAATATGGTGACGGCGGCGGCGCTTGCCCATGTTAACCGCCTGCCGTTGCTGCTTTTGCCGGGCGACGTGTTTGCCAACCGTATCCCCGATCCGGTTCTGCAGCAGGTGGAAAGTTTTGGCGACGGCACGGTTTCGGCCAATGACTGCTTCCGTCCCGTCTCGCGCTATTTCGACCGGATCACCCGGCCCGAACAGATCATTCCGGCACTCGCCCGCACCATGGCGGTGCTGACCGATCCGGCCGAATGCGGCCCGGTGACGCTGGCGCTATGTCAGGATGTGCAGGCGGAAGCCTATGACTATCCGGAAAGTTTTTTCGACGAGCGCGTGTGGACGACGCGCCGCCCGCGCCCGGACCGTAGGGAATTGGCTGCCGCCGTCGAACTGCTCAAATCTGCGAAAAAGCCGCTGATCATTGCCGGCGGCGGCGTCATCTATTCGCAGGCATCGAACGAGCTGAAAGCCTTCGTGGAAGCGGCGGGTATTCCCGTCTGTGAAACACAGGGCGGCAAGTCCTCCCTGCCTGACAATCATCCCTTGAACATGGCGGCTATCGGTGTGACCGGTACATCGGCTGCCAATCATCTCGCGGAAGAGGCGGATGTCATTCTGGCCGTCGGCACACGGTTGCAGGATTTCACCACCGGATCCTGGGCGCTGTTCCGCAATGGAGACAAGAAATTCATCGGCCTCAACGTGCAGGCTTTCGATGCGGGCAAGCACCGCGCGGCGGCTCTCGTTGCCGATGCGCGCGAAGGACTGCTGGAACTGGCTGCCGCGACCGCCGGTTACAAGGCGCCCGTGAGCTGGACCGAAAATGCCACACAGGGCAAGGCCGAGTGGCAGAAGGCCGCCGCCGAGGTCACCGGACCGACCAACGCGGTCCTGCCGTCGGATGCGCAGGTGATCGGTGCCGTGCAGCGGACCATGGGCAGCGCGGCGACCGTCCTGCATGCGGCGGGCGGATTGCCGGGTGAAATGCACAAGCTGTGGCAGGCGGGCGCGCCGGGCTCCTATCACGCCGAATACGGCTTCTCCTGCATGGGCTACGAGATTGCGGGCGGTCTCGGGGCGAAGATGGCCAAGCCGGATGACGAGGTGGTCGTGATGATCGGTGACGGTTCCTATCTGATGCTGAATTCGGAGATCGCCACCTCGGTGATGCTGGGCCACAAGATCACTATTGTGCTGCTCGACAATCGCGGGTTCGGCTGCATCAACCGGCTGCAGATGGGCACGGGCGGGGCGAACTTCAACAACCTTCTGAAAGACTCGCGCCACGAGGTTTTGCCTGACGTCGATTTTGTCGGCCATGCAAAAAGCCTTGGTGCCATTTCTGAGAAGGTTGCGTCGATTGCGGAACTGGAATCTGCACTTGCACGCGCCAAACAGAACGACCGGACCACGGTTGTCGTCATCGACACGGACCCGCTTGTTTCCACCGATGCCGGCGGCACGTGGTGGGATGTGGCGGTGCCGGAGGTGAGCCAGCGCCCGCAGGTCAATGCCGCGCGCAAGGCCTATGAAGAGAAGCTGAAACTGCAACACATCGGCGATTAACCTGATTTGTAGATAAACAGTGCGTGGTTCGACAAGCTCACCATGAGGGACGTAGATGATGACAGGAAGTCATATTCTGCAATCTTTGCGATTGGTGTTGCAGTCAACCCACCTTCCTCATGGTGAGCTTGTCGAACCACGCACCCCGCACACAACAACTGAAGGAAGACAAGAATGATCCGTATCGGGGCGAACCCAATCGGCTGGTCCAATGACGACATGCTCGAAATCGGCGGCAATATTCCTCTGGAAACCTGTCTGGAACAGGCGAAGGCGGCCGGGTTCACCGGCATGGAGCTCGGCAACAAGTTTCCGCGCACGGCGGACAAGCTGCGTCCGATCCTGGATGCGTTCGGACATAGTCTTGTCAGCGGCTGGTACTCGACCGAGCTGCTCGTGCGCGATGTCGACGCTGAACTCAAGGCTGTTGTCGGCCATGCCACGCTGCTGAAGGACATGGGCTGCACGGTTCTGATTGCTGCCGAGACGTCGAACGCCATTCACTCCAACAAGGATCTGCCACTGTCGGCCCGTCCGGTTCTGGAAAAGTCGGCGTGGGCTGAATTCGGCAAGCGTTACACGGCCTTTGCCGAAGCGGTGAAGCAGACCTACGGCCTGCAGGTGGTTTATCATCACCACATGGGCACCGTGGTGCAGACCGAATCCGAGATCGACCGGTTCATGGAAGTGACGGGCGATGCGGTGCATCTCCTGCTCGATACCGGCCACGCCACATGGGGCGGCGGTGATCCGGCACGTCTCGCCCGCCACTACAAGGCGCGCATCAGCCATGTACATTGCAAGGATATCCGCGAGGCCGTGATGTGGCAGTCCAACCGCGAAGACTGGTCGTTCCTGGATTCGGTTCTCGCTGGTGTTTACACGGTTCCCGGCGACGGCATGATCGACTATGTTCGCGTCCTCAAGGAACTCCGTGGCTATAGCGGCTGGGTGGTTGTCGAGGCAGAGCAGGATCCTGAGAAGGCTGATCCAGCCGTCTATTCCAAGCTTGGCCATGCCAATCTCAGCCGCTTCATCAAAGAGGCAGGATTGGTTTGACCAGCGATTCCAAGCATCCGTTTTTTCGTCCCCTGTGGCGGCGGATCGCTGTCGTGGCCTTCTGCGTGGCATGGGCCATTTTCGAGTTCGTCACGGGCACGCCGTTCTGGGGGACGATAGCGCTTGGTTTCGCCGGTTATGGCGTCTGGCAGTTTTTCATCGCTTTTGACGCATCCGAACCGGTCAAGCCGACGGATGCGGACGGGAAAGAGGAATAGAACCATGTCGAAATTGTTGCTCAAGGCGCAAACCGGCACCGGCCGCGTGGCGCATGTCACGCCGGAAACCGCCGGCTGGACCTATGTCGGGTTCGACCTCAATCGCGCTGCGCCGGGCCAGACCATTGCCGGCCGCAGCGGCGACACGGAAGTCTGTCTCGTCTTCGTGACGGGCAAGGGATTTGCCCAGGTGAACGGCCACGATCTCGGTTTGCTGGGCGCGCGCATGTCACCCTTCGAGGGCAAGCCGTGGTCGGTCTACATGCCCGCCAATTGCGACTGGTCGGTGGTGGCCGATACGGCTGTCGAACTTGCCGTCTGCTCGGCGCCAAGCCTTGGCGGCGATCTGCCGGTGCGCGTGATCGCGCCTGACGACCTTGGCCAGGAAACACGCGGCAAGGGCACCAATACACGGTACGTCACCAACATCCTGCCGGAAAGCGAACCGGCGGATTCATTGCTCGTGGTCGAGGTGATCACGCCGGGCGGTCACACATCGAGCTATCCGCCGCACAAGCACGATCAGGACAACCTGCCGGCGGAGTCCTATCTGGAGGAAACCTATTACCACAGGCTCAATCCGCCGCAGGGTTTTGCCTTCCAGCGGGTCTATACGGATGACCGGTCACTGGACGAGGCGATGGCGATCGAGGATGGCGATGTGGTCATGGTGCCCAAGGGCTATCATCCCTGCGCTGCCTGTCATGGCTATGACCTCTATTATCTCAATGTCATGGCTGGTCCCAAGCGCACGTGGAAATTCCACAACGCGCCCGAGCATGAATGGCTGATGAAGTAGGCTCCAGGCTACAATCTACCACCGCAGAATGAAGCGGCCGGCAATCGCGCCGATCAGGCCGGAGGAAATCACCCCGAGCGTGTACCAGATGGCGATGAACGGCATGGCGCTTTCATCGCAGTGGAAAGAGTAGATAAGGGCTGCAATCGACCCCGCTGCAAGGCCCGCCGCGATCCCGGCAACCGTGGGCCGCGTCGGCGCCAGGCCGCGCAGCACCCAGAAGGCGCCGAACAGCAGCGGCAGCGACAGCACCACGATGTTGAAGGTGCAGACCGTAATCGTGTGCCCCTTCATCATGTTGGCGTAGTGATCGCGCGGCGACATGGCGAGCTGAGCGAAGGCAAGCATGCAGATGAGGGCAATGGCGACCGCCATCACGGCAAGGCTGATGCGGATGCTGCCAAGCGGGTAGGCAATGCGCTTGACCGCCCAGGCGCCGCCGACGGCAAGCGCGAGCGTATAGGTGAACTTGACCCAGAAGGCCATGGTCCCCGCCGCGGTCATCAGGTCCGGGCGCATGCCCAGCCACGACCACATGAGAATGGCGGAGGCGACCGAACTGATGCCAAGGCCGATGCCGATCCGCCGCAGCACGGCTTTGCGCGATACCGGCTTCAATTCGCTGGCGAGACGCTCGATCAGATCATTTGTCGTCATCGGCTGCCTGTCCTCTCAACTTCGCGGCTATGGCCTTCAATCCCCTGTGAATGCTGACCTTCACGAGCGATTCGGAAAGGCCGGTGCTTCGGGCCGCTTCCGCGATCGACTGCCCTTCTATCTTGGTCCGGTAAATCAGATCCCGTGATTTTTCCGGTATGGTCTGCAACAGCCTGTCCACATCCATGCGGTCTGCGGCGGCGTCTGAATTGTCCTGCAGAAACAGGTCTTCCACATCGTCCAGCGGCACGGTTGCCCGGATGCGGTTGCGCCGGAAATGATCGATCAGCTTGTAGCGCGCAATCGCATGCAGCCACGCGGTGAAGGGCCGATCCGGCTCATAGGTCTGCCGCCGCGTGTGCAGGGCGAGCAGTGTTTCCTGCACCAGATCGTCCGCATCGCCCCGGTGGGCATCGGCCAGACGGCGCAGAAAATACCGGCGCAAAAGCTTTGCCACCTCGTCGAGCAGCACACGATAGCTCTGCGCGTCGCCCGCAAGGCTTGCGAGCATCAGTTCCTTCAAACGCGCTTCGACCGAATGCACCCTGGTTCATTCCTTTATTCGCAGCAACGGCGAAAAGGTTACAGATGCGCCGATCATATCGACAGCGGTTACCGCATGCCAGTGGCCGCTGGCCGAACTTTTCGATCACCAATCCGTGATCGGTGTAACCAAATTCCAGCTTCCGGCGAATTGCCTGATGTGACCGGCCGACAGGTCCGGATCACGCCACGGAAATCAGGAGGCCGTTATGGGGTCGCGCAAAAATATCGGATATGTGTCTGCAGTGTCTGTGATTGCAGGATTGCTGAGCCTTGGCGCCAGCACCGCCCTTGCCGGCAATGGCAAGCCGTTGACTGTCGTTGAACTCTTCACCAGTCAGGGCTGCTCGTCCTGCCCGCCTGCCAATGCCAATCTGATCGAGATCAGCAAGCGGCCGGATGTTCTGGCCCTCAGCTTCGGCGTAACCTATTGGGACCGGCTCGGCTGGAAGGATATCTTCGCCGCGCCTGAATATACGGACCGGCAGGTCACCTATGAAACCCCGCTCGGCCGCGACGGGCCGTTTACCCCGCAGATGGTCGTCAATGGCCGCGCGGATGTCGTCGGCAACCGCATCGGCGAGATCGACCACCTGATCGCCACGGCGCCAAAGCCCGATCCCTTGTCCGTGACGATCACCGGCAATTCCCTCGCCATCGCTGCGGGGAAGGCACCGGCGAGCGGTGCCGATATCTGGCTGGTGACCTATGATGACAAGACCGTCAACGTTCCCGTCAGCCGTGGCGAAAATACCGGCCACACGCTGCCGCACAAGAACGTGGTTCACAGCCTTTCCAATCTTGGAAGCTGGGACGGCAAGGCGGTCAGCCTACGCATTTCTCCGGCCAAGCCCGGCCTGCGCACGGCCGTCCTGATCCAGGCGCCGCATGGCGGGCCGATCCTGGCCGCCGCCACCAACTGAATTCCGCGGCTGCGGACAAAGAATTCCTGGCATGAACAGCTGTGAGACACGCAGCGCGATGCCCAGGAAGTGTGGATGACCGCATGGCATCCGAAACTCAACGGCACGCAGATACGTGTCTTATTCAAATCGAGGAGACTACCATGAACATTCTTGCACGCCGCATCGCCCTGACGGCTTTCGTTCTCGCTTCCGGACTGGCCGGCATCAACAGCGCTCTTGCGGAAGATGCCATGAAGGCAGACCCTATGAAGACGGAAAGCATGAAGGCTGACTGCATGAAAAAGGCCGGCATGGAGAAAGACTCCATGAAGAAGGATGCCATGACCAAGGAATGCGACAAGCAGGCCATGGCCAAGGATGCGATGAAGCCCGATGCCATGAAGAAAGACGCGATGAAGGCGGACGCCATGGCGCCGAAAAAGAACTAAAATCCCTCCGGTGCCGTCTCCCTGACGGGACGGCACCGGATCCATTGCCCGACAGCCAAGGATAGCATCATGACGAGCGTAACTGATCATGAAACGGCACAGCCCAGGAAAATCCTGTTCTACCGGCATTCGATTGCCGTGCGGCTGACCCACTGGCTCAATGTCCTGTGCCTCAGCTTCCTCCTGATGAGCGGTCTGCAAATCTTCAATGCCCATCCCGATCTCTATTGGGGACAGTACGGTGCCGATGCCGATCATTCCTTCATCTCGATCGGTGCCGTCAGCGATGGCGACACGATCAAGGGCATCACCCGCGTCGGTTCGATTTCCATCCCGACGACAGGCGTTCTCGGCGCATCGACGGTCGAGGGCGAGCTGACGCCGCGCGCCTTTCCAAGCTGGATCACCATTCCGGGTTATCAGGATCTTGCATCCGGGCGGCGCTGGCATTTCTTTTTTGCCTGGTTCTTTGTCATCAACGGCTTCGTCTACCTGCTGTACGGCCTGATCGCCGGACATTTCCGCAGGGATATCGTGCCGACGAAGGACCAGTTGACGCCGCAGCATCTGGCGCATGAGATTGGCGAACATGCCCGCCTGCGCTTTCCCAAGGGCGAAGAGGCGCGGCGCTACAACAGCCTGCAGAAACTGACCTACATGGCGGTCATTTTCATCCTTCTGCCGCTGATGGTGCTGACCGGCCTTACCATGTCGCCGGGCTTCGATTCCATCTTCCCGTGGCTGCTCAATGTTTTCGGCGGACGCCAGTCGGCGCGCACCATTCACTTCATCACCGCATCGCTGCTCGTCGCCTTTGTCATCGTGCATCTGGTGATGGTGCTGGTATCCGGCGTCTGGAACAATCTGCGCTCGATGATCACCGGCTATTACGGCCTGACGGTCGAGACCGACAAGGAAACAGTGAAATGAAGTTCGAACTCTCACGCCGCCGTTTCCTCATCGGCTCCAGCGTTGCCGCGACCGGGCTTTTGACCGGGTGCGACGCTCTGGTGGAAAATGCCAGCGTCAACGATATCCTGCAGAAGGCCGAAGCCTTGACCATGGGCTCCCAGCGTCTCCTGCAGGCACACGAACCGCTGGCGCGCGAATTCACCGAGGCCGACCTGTCACCCATATTCAAGGCCAATGGCACGCAGATGCCGGACAGCGAAGAATATGCGAGGCTGATGGAGGGCAATTTCGCCGACTGGCGGCTGGTGGTCAACGGCATGGTGCGCACGCCACTCAGCCTGTCGCTGGCCGATCTGAAGGCGATGCCGTCACGCACGCAGATCACCCGGCATGATTGCGTTGAAGGCTGGAGCGCCATCGGTAAATGGACCGGCGTTCCCCTCGGCCTTGTCCTGCAGAAGGCGGGCCTTGCCCCCGGCGCGCGCTATGCGGTGTTCTATTGTGCCGACGAGTACGAGAAATCACTGGATGGCAGCGGCCAGTATTACGAGAGCGTCGATCTCATCGATGCCTTCCATCCGCAGACCATCCTGTCCTACAGCATGAACGGCAAAGACCTTGAGGTGGCGCACGGTGCGCCCCTGCGGCTGCGGGTTGAACGGCAACTGGGTTACAAGCATGCCAAATATCTCATGCGCATTGAACTGGTCGACAATTTCAGGGGCCTGTGGGGCGGGAAGGGCGGTTTCTGGGAAGATCGCGGCTATGAATGGTATGCGGGTATCTGAGTGGTTTGACCGAGTTCAGGCCGCGGCGATGACCTCGATTTCGACCAGCCAGGCTTCGGACAATGTCTGGGCGGCAATGGTTGTCGTGGGGATCGTGCGGCCTCCCAGCGCCGCCACCCGCGCATTCTGGTTGGCTTCGGCAAAGGCGGGATCGCGCAGGTAACTCGTCGTCCTGACGATATTGTCGACTGTCATCCCGGCGCTCGCAAGGATGGCCCGGATGTTGTTCCAGACAAGATCGAGCTGTTCTGCCAGGGTCGTGCCGGCTACGCCGTTCTGATCGAGGCCCATGGTGCCGCTGATGTAGAGGAAGCGTTCCGGCTGCTGCACTTCCAATGCATGGAGATAGTCCGGTGTTGCCGGATAAACGCCGTTCCGGGGATTGCGCGGGATCAGTTTCATGATCTCAGTTCCTTTCGTGGCACGTTGCGGGATGTCTTGGGCCGATGGGCCTCGGATTGCTGGTCGCTGTCGCTGGGGATGCGCAGCACGCCGGGAGGCGAGGCGGGGTCCTCGCCTCTTTGACGGACCGCGGAAAAACTATCATGGCCGCACTCCTTCGGAAATGGCCTGTTCCATTGAAAGTGCTGACGGGTACCCTCACATCCGTGGTAGAACACAAGGTGGAGAAGACCGGAGGAAAACACCATGGACATGAACGCCACATCTGCCGATGCCCTGGTGCCGACCCTCCATCGTCTGCGAACCGCGTGGCTGGCGCACCGGCCCGATTATGCCCAGCGCCAGGACGATCTGAAACGCTTGCGTGCGGGGCTGAAGGACCGGCTCGAACCGATGGTCAAGGCGATCAGTGCGGATTTCGGCCATCGCTCACGCCATGAAAGCATGCTGGGCGAAGGCATGACCGTCTTTGGCGAGATCGACCACATGCTTGCGCATCTGAAATCCTGGATGAATCCGCAGCGCCGTTCGGCCGGCTGGCACATGTGGCCGGCCCGGGCGGAAGTGCGTTATGTGCCGCTTGGGGTTGTGGGTGTCATCGCCCCGTGGAACTATCCGGTCAACCTGGCGCTGACGCCGCTTGCCACCGCCATCGCTGCCGGCAACCATGTTTACCTCAAACCGTCCGAACACACGCCGCGCACCAGCGAGTTCCTGCGGGAACTGCTCGCCGATGTCTTTCCGCCGGACCGCGTTGCCGTGGCGCTTGGCGGCGCCGATGTGGGCGGGGCGTTTGCCGGTCTGCCCTTCGATCACCTGCTGTTCACCGGCTCCACCGCCGTCGGCCGCAAGGTCATGGCATCGGCCGCCCCGAACCTGACGCCCGTCACCCTGGAACTCGGCGGAAAATCACCCGTATTCATTGGCGAGGACGCGCCCTTGGCCAAGGCGGTGACGCGCATTGTCACGGGCAAGCTCTACAATGCCGGCCAGACCTGCATCGCGCCGGACTATGCGCTGGTGCCGCTGGCGCGGCGCGATGAATTTGTCGAGGCTGTGCGGGCTGAGGTCAAGTCCCGCTATGCACAGCTCGATGCCAATCCCGACTACACCCATATCGTCAATGAGGGGCAGTATCGCCGCCTGCGCGGCCTGCTTGACGATGCGCGGGCACGCGGGCTTGACGTGATGACGCTGGTGGAGCCGAAAGATGCGGCACGGGCGGAAACCGAGCGCCTGCTGCCGCCGACGCTGGTGCTCGATCCGGGCGATGACAGCAAGATCATGCAGGAGGAAATCTTCGGGCCGATCCTGCCGGTCAAGACCTATCGCAGCGCCGATGAGGCCATTGGTTATATCAACGGGCATGACCGGCCGCTGGCGTTCTACTGTTTCAGCAATGACAAGGCGGAAACGGAAAAAATGCTGGCGAACATTGTGGCCGGCGGCGTCTGCGTGAACGAAACGCTGTTCCACAATGTCTGCAACGATCTGCCGTTCGGCGGCGTCGGGGCCAGCGGCATGGGCCATTATCACGGCCGCGAAGGCTTTCTGACCTTCAGCAAGATCATGCCGGTCCTGCATCAGGCCAGGATGCCGCTGACCGACCGGATCAAGCCGCCCTACAGGGGATTGGCAAACATGGTGGTCAGGCTTTTCGCGCGCTGAAATTCACGGGAACGGCAGTGTCGATGACTTTCAGTACCGATGCTGGCTTCAAAGGTTCGTGGCGGTCGCTTCGCTCAGGCGTTTCCTCGGCCCGAAGATCAGGAAACTGATCACTGCCAGAACCCAGACGCCGGCACCGCCATAGAGCATGATCAGGCCAAAACCGTGGATCAGGGCATCATGGACGAGCGTTCCGGCCGGGTCCAGAGCCGTGAGTTCCGGAAAGGTCTGCGGGAGGCTTGCAAAGTTTCCGGCGGCGATTTTTTCCGCCAGCAGGCGCAACCGGGATGGGTCGAACGACCCGGCAAGGGCGCTTCTCAGATAAGACAGCGTGCCCTCCAGCAGGATAAAGCCCATCAGCGCGATATTGATCGCGAGGGTAATCAGCCGGGCGCTCATGTCGATGCCTGAGGCCATGCCGGCGCGGGTGCTCGATACCGAGCCGGTGGTCGTGTTGGTAACGGGTGTATTGGTCAAACCCAGCCCGATACCCGCCAGCAGGCAGCCGGGCAGCATGGTCAGCCAGCTTGCGTGGTCAACGCTGCTGCCAAAGCGCATCAGCATGAAGCCGAGGCCGATGGTGAACAGGCCGAGCGGAATGACGATGCCGGGCCGGTAGCGCAGCGAAAGGCGCTCCGCCAATGGCGGGGTGACCAAAGTAGGCAGCGTATAGGCCAGCAGCGACAGTCCAGCCGCGACAATATCGTAGCCGAGGCCGCTCTGAAAATAGATCGGCAGGTAGATCATCAGCGGCCAGAAGCTGAAATTCATACCGATGGAGCCGAGGATAGCCCCGGAAAAGTTGCGGATGCGGAAGACGGAAAAGTCGAACATGGGATGGGGGCTGCGGTTTTCCGCGACGATGAAGGCGATGAAGCTCGCCGCCGATGCGCCGATGATGGCCAAAGCGGTGATGCTGGTAAAGCCGAGGTCGGGGCCCTGCGTGATGAAATAGGTCAGGCCGAAAACCGCCAGCGACAGGGTGGTGATGCCGAGGACATCCAGTTTTTTCGCTTCGGGATCACTGGATTCCTCGATGCTGCCGAAGACGAGAATCAATGTGAGGATGGTGAGGGGGACGTGGACCAGGAACACCCATTCCCAGCTGGTGAGGGCAACGATGATGCCGCCGATGATCGGCCCGAAACCAAGGCCGATGCCGAAGACAATCCCCCATATGCCGAAGGCCTTGCTGCGCTCGCGCCCTGCCTGAAACTGATGCGACAGAATGGCAATCTGGCAGATCAGCATCGCGCCGGCGGCAATGCCCTGGAGAAAGCGGCTGACGATCAGAATGGCGGCATCCTGCGCCAGCCCGCACACGAAGGATGTGATGGCAAACAGCACGAGGCTGATGACGAAGATGCGCTTGCGGCCATAGCGGTCAGCCAGGGTGCCGACCGCCATCAGCACGGTGGTGCAGGCAATGGTATAGGCGTTCATGATCCACTGCATGTCCTTCAGGGTGCCATGCAGGACCTTTTCCAGGGTTGGCAGAATCACCGGCACGCTCGAAATTTCGAGGCCGAACATGAGGGACGACAAACATATGGCAGCCAGCGCCACCATATTCTTGCGGGACGAGGAGAGCGACATGGATGGTTCTTTCCAAGGTTGCATCTGGCAATGGAACACACCTTCGCCGGCACGCATGCGGTGTCGGTGAGTTCCGGGCCAAGTCGGGACGAAAAAGCACCGGACCGGCGGGATGACCGGTCCGGTGTTCGCCGAAGCGAGTCATGCATCACCTTAGGTCAGTTCGTATCATGACAAAAATGATTTAATTTACTGGAATAAATTAGCAGCTGTCATTAATCTGCTGGCATGGATTTCGACCCCACACTGTTACGCGCCTTCGTGGCTGTCAAAGAGGCGGGAAGCTTTACCCGGGCGGCCCGACGGCTGAACCTGACGCAATCGGCTGTCAGCCATCAGATCCGGCGGCTGGAGGAACAGGTTGGCCGGTCGCTGCTCTACCGCACGACGCGCAGTGTCAGGCTGACGGAAGATGGCGACGATTTCCTGCGCTATGCCTGCCAGATCCTGCATTCGCTCGATGCCTTGACCCGCCGCTTTCAGGCATCGCCGGTGTCGGGCATCGTCCGCTTCGGCGTTCCGGAGAATTTCATCGGGGACCGGCTGCCGACATTGCTGTGCCAGTTTGCCCGCACCAATCCGGAGGTCCAGCTGGACGTGAATGTCAGCATGAGTCTCGATCTTCATGCGATGGTCAGGGCCAGCGAACTCGATCTGGCGGTCGTGCTGACATTGCCGGAGGCGGCCACCGGCAAAGTTCTCAAGCAGACGCAGTTCGTCTGGGTGGCGGCCGAAACGTTCAAAGTGCCGCCGGGCACGTCATTGCCTTTCGCCTTCATCCCGGCTCCATGCCTCAACCGCAAGGTCGGCGTCGAAGCGCTGGACCGGACTTCGATCGATTGGCACGTCGTCTTCACGTCGGCGAGCATGCAGGGTATCCGCGCGGCCGTGCTGTCGGGGCTGGCAATGACCGTGATGACCCGGGATGACCTTGAACCGGGAATGAAGATCCTTGACGGCCAGTACGGCTTGCCGCCGCTGCCGACGGCGGTGTTCAGCCTGATCTGGAGCGAAGAGGGGCAGACGCCCGCCACCCGGGAATTCGGTCAGCTCGTCGTCGATATGCCGGAACAGGCGGCCGCGGCAAAACTGGTCAGGATCGGCTAAGGCCATCCACGTGTGCGTTCATTTTGCCGCCATCAGACCGGCGGCAACGATGAGCAGCCCGCCCGCGCCGCCTTCGACGATTCTCCGACGCCGGTCGCTGAAACCGCCGCGTCCGGCCAATCGCCCGATGACCAGGCTGAGAATCACATAGACAACGCCGCACCAGAGGACGAAGACAGCCGACAGGGCCGCCGCCTGCAGCGCAATGCCGCCGCCGGGCTGGATGAATTGCGGCAGGATCGCAAAATAGATCATCATGCCCTTGGGATTGAGAAAGGCCGTGAGGAAACCGCGCTGGAGCTGCCGCCTCGCCGGTCTGGCGACGACGGTCACCCGTCCGGCCTGCAATGCCGACGCGATGAGCTTGCGGGCGAGATACAGGAGATAGGTGATGCCGATCCAGCGCAGCGCTTCAAACAGCAGCGGCGACGCCGCCACGATGGCAGCGAGGCCGAGGGCAACGAGGGTGGAGTGGACGAGATAGCCAAGGCAGACGCCGACTGTCGCACGCAGGCCATCGGCGCGTCCACCGGCAATCGCTTGCGATGCAACGAACAGCATGTCCGGTCCCGGCGTACAGATCAGCGGCAGTACGGTCGCCGTAAACAGCAATAGCGTGTGTATTTCCATGATTGGAACAGTACCGCACACGGCGCGCAATCGGATTGCAAAGATATCAGGATATGGTGTTTTACTGGCATAATTACTGTATTCTATCGGAAATATTGGCAGGAAATTTCAATGATGCTGGATGAGATCGACAAGCGTATCCTTCGCGCGCTTCAGAAGGACGGGCGCATGCAGAATGTGGAACTTGCCAGGGAGGCCGGCCTGTCGCCATCGCCCTGCCTGCGCCGCGTGCGGCTGCTGGAGGAGGCTGGTGTCATCGACCGCTATGTCGCCGTGCTCAATCCGGCCAAGGTCAATTTATCGCTTTCGCTGTTCGCGCGGGTGTGGCTGACGGCGCAGGATGCCGAAACGATCGATCATTTCATGGATGCGATGAAGAGACTGCCCCAGGTGGTGGAATGCTACATCATGCTGGGGGAGAGCGACGCGCTGCTGCGGGTTGTGGTCGCCGATCTTGACGACTACCGGCACTTTCAGGCCTCTCATCTGACGCGGATCAACGGCATCCAGAATGTCAAAACCGATGTGCCGAGCCAGATTGTGAAGCAGACCTATGCTCTGCCGCTCGATTGACCGGTAAAAAGCCGAAAACATGCGGCAAACCGCAATTCGCGCTGCCCGATCTGAAAACCGCCTTCTTTGGAAAGACAATGGTAGCGAAGGAGGGATTCGAACCCCCGACACAAGGATTATGATTCCTCTGCTCTAACCTACTGAGCTACTTCGCCCCATATGTCATGCGACCCGTGAACGGCTAGCCTGCAAGTGAGGACCGGGGGACGCGCTGTCAATTGACAGGGACGGGGCGGATATATGTGGGGAGCAACGGCCTGTCAAGCAATCTTCTCCGTATCGAAGACTTGTGTTCGTTTCTTCCTGCGGATAATGGATGCCGATATGAAAAAGGCTGAAAAGATGGCTCCACGGATTGCAGTGCTGGGTTGCGGCTATTGGGGCAGCAATCATATCCGGACATTGAAGAGTCTCGGGGCGCTGTTTGCAGTCTCCGACCAGAACACCGATCGCGCCGCCGGCTTCGCCGCGGAGCAGAATGTTCTGCACATTGAAGTCGACGATCTTTTCACCCATCCGGAGGTCGATGCCATCGTCATGGCCCTGCCGCCGCAATTTCATGCGGCTGCGGCGATTCGCGCCGTCACCAATGGCAAGGACGTCCTCGTCGAAAAGCCGATTGCCCTGACCGTTCCCGATGCGGAAGCCGCCGTGAAGGCCGCGCGCGACAACGGGCGCATCTTCATGGTCGGACACGTCCTGCGTTTTCATCCGGCATTCGAACGGCTTCTGGAGCTGATCAAGGCGGGCGATCTCGGCGATGTGCGCTACATCCATTCCCATCGTCTCGGCCTTGGAAAATTCCATACGGAAAACGATGCCCTCTGGGATCTGGCACCGCATGACCTGTCGATGATCCTGGCCATTACCGGCACCGAACCTTTGGAAGTGCGCGGCGAGGGCGCGGCGGTGCTCGATCACCTCAGCGATTTCGCCCACCTGCACATGCGCTTTCCCAACAATATTCGCGGGCACCTTTTTGCCTCGCGCCTTAATCCCTATCGCGAGCGCCGTCTTACGGTCGTCGGCACCAAGGCCATGGCCGTCTTCGATGACATGGAGCAGTGGGACAAGAAGCTTGCCGTCTACAAGCATTCGATCTGGCAGGATAACGGCCAGTGGGCGTCGACGACGGAAGAGCCGACCTATGTCAAGATTGCGCAGGGCATGCCGCTGACCCGGGAATGCCAGAATTTCATCGACAGCATCAACACGCGCAGCGAGCCGGTCACCGACGGCGAGGAAGCGATTCGCGTCCTGCGGATTCTGACCGCCGGCACGGTTGCGCACGACAAGGCAAGCTGATCCGTCCGGCAGCCCCAAAAGTGCTGCAAGATTGCGCTCGGTGTAAAGCGTTGTTACAAGACCGGACAAACTTTGAACGACAACGTCTGGCAGACCTCCCACGGCCCTTCTAAAGAGTTGTCTTGACCGTTTTCCGCGACGGATTCGCGGAACAATTGATATTGGAGCAATGATGCAGTTCATCGATCTCGGCGCACAGCGTGAACGGATTAGCAGCAAGCTTGATGCGGCAATCGCCAAAGTGGTGCGTGAAGGCAAATATATTCTCGGACCGGAAGTTGCCGAGTTCGAAAAGCGTCTTGGCGCATATCTCGGTGTCGAGCATGTGGTTGCCTGTGCCAACGGCACGGATGCCCTGCAGATTCCGCTGATGGCACGCGGCATCGGCCCGGGTGATGCGGTGTTCTGCCCGAGCTTTACCTTCGCCGCCACCGCCGAAGTCGTGGCGCTTGTCGGAGCGGAGCCGGTTTTCATCGATGTCGACGCCGATACCTACAACATCAATGTCGAGCAGCTGGAAGCGGCAATCAAGGCCGTCCTGGCGGAAGGCCGGTTGCAGCCAAAGGCCATCATCCCGGTCGATCTGTTCGGCCTCGCCGCCAACTACACCTCGGTATCGGCAATTGCCGACAAATACGACCTGTTCGTCATCGAAGATGCGGCGCAGTCGATCGGCGGCAAGCGTGACAATGCGATGTGCGGTGCGTTCGGCCATGTCGGCGCGACCAGTTTCTATCCGGCAAAACCTCTGGGCTGCTATGGCGACGGCGGTGCCATGTTTACCAATGACGCGGCGCTGGCCGACCTGTTGCGCTCCATCCTGTTCCACGGCAAGGGCGAGACGCAGTATGACAATGTGCGCGTCGGTATGAATTCGCGCCTCGATACGATCCAGGCGGCGGTCCTCATTGAGAAGCTCGCCATTCTCGAAGACGAGATGGAAGCGCGGCAGATCGTGGCCAAGCGCTATGCCAACGGCCTCAAGGACGTGGTCAAGGTCGCCCTTATGCCGGAAGGCTCACGCTCGGCCTGGGCGCAATATGCCATCGAGACCGAGAACCGCGACGCGCTCAAGGCGCATCTGCAGGCCAACGGCATTCCTTCGGTGATCTATTATGTCAAGCCGCTGCATCTGCAGGAAGCCTATGCGCACTATATGCGCGCGCCGGGCGGCCTCGCCGTGTCGGAAACGCTGCCGAAGAACATCCTGTGTCTGCCGATGCATGCCTATTTGAGTGAGGCTGATCAGGACCGCATCATCGGAACCATTCGCGAGTTCAAGACCAAAAGCGCTGCCTAAGCGCTTTTGGGGCTGCATCGCTGACAGAGGTTTGTGCGATCAGGCGACGGCCTGGCCCTGTTGTGCCAGGCGCTTGAGCATGGCTTCCGCCTGCGGAGCCCGTTCGGAGCGGCCGATGAAGCCACCGCCGTAGACGCGGGCGGTGTTGCTGTCATCGGAATAGAGGACACAGGCCTGGCCGGGAGCGATGCCGCTTTCACCATCGACCAGCTCGACCCAGGTCTCGCCGTCGCGGTGGTGCAGGACAGCCGGGCGCGGCGGACGGGTCGAACGGACCTTGGCATAAACTTCAACGCCGCCTTCCGGAGTGCTCTCGAGCGCATCATCCCCGAGCCAGTTGACGTTGCGCAGGAAAACCTTGCGGGTTTCCAGCGCTTCGCGCGGGCCGACGACCACACGTGCATTGGCTGCGTCGAGATGGACAACGTAGAGCGGGTCACCCGTCGCCACGCCGATGCCGCGGCGCTGGCCGATGGTGTAGTGCACGATGCCCTCATGGCGGCCAAGCACGCGTCCGTCGATGTGGACGATGTCGCCGGGATTGGCAGCCTCGGGCTTCAGCTTGGAAATAATGTCGGAATACTTGCCCTGCGGAACAAAGCAGATGTCCTGGCTGTCCTGCTTGTTGGCAACGGACAGGCCGAGTTCTTCGGCAATGGCGCGGGTTTCCGGCTTGGTCAGTGATCCCAGCGGGAAGCGCAGGTAGTCGATCTGCTCCTGCGTTGTTGCAAACAGGAAATAGCTCTGGTCCTTGTCCGTATCGACCGGGCGGTAGAGTGCGCGGTGCGCGCCATTGGCATGGCTGCGGATATAATGTCCGGTGGCGAGCGCATCGGCGCCGAGATCCCTGGCCGTCTGCAGGAGATCGGCAAACTTCACCGTCTGGTTGCAGGATACGCAAGGGATAGGTGTTTCGCCGCTGACATAGCTGTTGGCAAAGGGATCGATCACGGCCTCGCGGAAGCGCGCTTCGTAGTCCAGCACATAATGCGGAATGCCAAGGCGCTCGGAGACGCGGCGCGCATCTTCGATATCCTGGCCGGCGCAGCAGGAGCCCGCGCGGTGGGTCGATGCGCCGTGATCATAGAGCTGCAAGGTAACGCCGACGACATCATAACCCTGACGTTTGAGAATGCCCGCCACAACAGAAGAATCCACGCCGCCAGACATGGCGACGACGATACGTGTGTCTTCCGGCTTGCCCGGCAGATCGAGATTATTCAGTGTCATAAGCGGATCCGGTTCTTGCAGCGACATAACGGCGCAGGGATATTCAAGGCCCCTATATAGGTCAATTGACTCGATCTTGCCAACAGGAAGTGGCAGGCGGTGCATTTTTCTCACGCAAAGGTGAGCGATGTGTCGCTGTGGCAACGGCCGGTGATACCGGTCAAAGCCGGCAAAATGGTCATTTTCAACAATCTCCTGGAATTTGCAGAAGTTACCAGAGAATGACTCGCTGTTTAGGCAATTATTAAAGCCCTGCCTGTAATGTCGGCTGCGATAGGTCTTGAAGTTTAGTGTAGAGAGTACAATGACCGATCTTGTTCGACCGAGAGTAAAATATGTAATCGGCCCGGATGGCAGCCCGCTGACCATCGCCGATCTTCCGCCCGCCAATACGCGGCGTTGGGTTATTCGCCGCAAGGCTGAGGTGGTTGCCGCTGTGCGCGGTGGTCTTCTTAGTCTTGAGGAGGCTTGCCATCGCTATACATTGACGGTGGAAGAGTTCCTATCCTGGCAGTCCTCGATCTCCGATCATGGCCTGGCTGGACTAAGAACAACCCGGATACAGCAATATCGTCATTAGATGATGTCGCCTTTGAGTTTGGCTGAGGCTGGTCGTTGAGACCAGCCTTTTCCTTTTCATGGGAAGCATAAACGCGTTGCTGCCAAGATGTTCCGCTGAGCGACAAAACCTGATTTAACTGATCACGGATGACGGCAAGGCACTTCTTGCGTCAAGGAGACGTTCAATGGCAGGCGATATCAAAATTACCAAGGAAGAAACCGCTAAGGGCGGACGCTATGTAACCGTCGTCTCGGGGCACGAGGCGGAGATGACGTTTTCCCGGGTGAATCCCGAATTGATCATCGTCGATCACACGGGTGTGCCGGATGCGCTGCGCGGCCAGGGCGTGGGGCAGGCGCTGGCGCTGCATGCGGTGGAAGATGCGAGGGCAGGGGGATGGAAGATCATTCCCCTATGCCCGTTCATGCGCGCCCAATCCCTGCGACACAAGGATTGGGCCGATGTGGTGCGGCAGAGCTGAAACAGACCCGGCTGCCGTTCCCGGTCAGCCGATCATGGCGCGTTTGTCGGCGACCGGCATGTCGTCGATATCGCGGACCTTGCCGTCGCGCTGTTCCAGCGCCTCGGCTTTCGCCAGTTCGGCTTCTGATTCGGCCAGTGCCGCCTCGGCATCGTCCTTCTGAGCCTTCAGATCACGGATCGAATCAAACAGATTGTCGCGACGCTGGCGCGCAGCCTTGGCGAATGTCGGGTAGGCAAAATGCGACGTGTCGGTAATGCCCGCCTTCTTTTCCTCGGACATAATCTGCGCGTCCAACTCAGCAGCCATGCGTTCGAATTCACCCATCATGAGATCAAGCTGGCCGAGCTGGCGGCGCTTTTCCTTGACCTGAAACAGTTTCAATCGAACCAAACCTTCATGCGACTTCATACTCACTACCCCCACAAAGCCGGTACGCAGACCCTTCAACAGGAGTCATCCGGCTGGCGTTTCACCCGAATCACTTCGGGAAAATGAAACAAAAACTTAAAGGTTGCCGCGTCTGGTAACCTTTCCTTTACGTTCAGCATTAATCATACGCCTTAAGACTTAAAGCTCGGTAAATCGAAGTCGGCCGTGTCCGGCTAAAAATTTATTGAGTCGAATGAATCGCTTAGGCGCAGAACCTGAAGCTTTGGCTCATGGTTTTTGGCCGGGTGACTCACCTTATGAATCAATGCGGTGCCTGTGATTTTTAACTTATGAGTCAAAGACACTTGCAAAGCGGAATTAGATTTTGTTAACCATTCGGTGGCAATCTTAACGTTATGGAAACGGCTTGTTTCGCGACCTGACTTCGGGATTGCACGGCAACCCATTTCAGCGGCGGGAAAAGGGGAATGATATGCGGGTTCTTTTAATCGAAGACGATAGTGCGACGGCCCAGAGCATCGAGTTGATGCTCAAGTCGGAAAGCTTCAATGTTTATACGACGGATCTGGGCGAAGAGGGTGTCGATCTCGGCAAACTCTACGACTACGATATCATCCTCCTCGACCTCAACCTGCCGGATATGTCCGGTTATGAAGTCCTGAGGACCCTGCGTCTGTCCAAGGTCAAGACGCCCATCCTCATCCTCTCCGGCATGGCTGGCATCGAGGACAAGGTGCGCGGCCTCGGTTTCGGCGCCGACGACTACATGACCAAGCCTTTCCACAAGGACGAACTGGTTGCCCGCATCCACGCGATCGTTCGCCGCTCGAAGGGCCATGCCCAGTCGGTCATCACCACGGGCGACCTGATCGTGAACCTCGATGCCAAGACGGTTGAAGTCACCGGCCAGCGCGTTCACCTCACCGGCAAGGAATACCAGATGCTGGAGCTGCTTTCGCTCCGCAAGGGGACGACGCTCACCAAGGAAATGTTCCTCAACCACCTCTATGGCGGTATGGATGAGCCTGAATTGAAGATCATCGACGTTTTCATCTGCAAGCTGCGCAAGAAGCTCGACAGTGCTTCCGGTGGTATCAACTACATCGAGACCGTCTGGGGCCGCGGCTACGTGCTGCGTGAGCCGGATGCGTCGGACATGCGCGAAATCGCCTGAGCCTTCGTCTCGGGTCATTCAAGCAAAAGGCTCCGTCACTGACGGAGCCTTTTGCGTTTTGCATGTTTGATGCGGGTCAAACGGCCATATCCAGCTCGCGGCTGCGGCCGATACGGGCCATCCATTCGAGATAATTCGGCTCGCGCTTGATCTGCCAGCCATAGTGGCGGCGCAGTTCATCGACCAGCTTGCCGTTCCGGCCCAGGAGATCATCCGCATACTGGATCATCAGGGAATTCGGCCAGGCTTGCGGGCGTATCTGGCGCAGGCGCTCGAACAGCCGGACCTCGGATTCATCGGGATAGGTCTGGGCGAGGAGGGAGAGCATGGCTGCCGTCGAGCGGGATATGCCCATGTGGCAATGGATCAGCAGGTGGCCCTCGGCGCCTTCCGCCTTTGATTCAGCCAGCGCCTTGCCAAAGTTCAGGATTTCCAAAACGTGTTGCGGCTGCGGCAGGATCTTGCCTTCATCGGCGTCGATGATGTCGTGAAAGTTCAGTGTCGTGCGGTGATGGGTGCCATAGGCCTGGAATGCCTCGAGCTCCGGCCAGTTCGGGTCGAGAATGGACAGGACATGGGTGACGGTGCGTCCGCTCTGGGCGGGCAGTTCGTCAATGCCGCAGATGGTCAGCGTGGAGATGGACAAAGGTTTCATGGGGAATCGGTAATCCTGATGCTTGTGTGGCGCCAATCGTATTGTGGAAGCGTTCCGCGGCGATGGCAAAGATTATCCGAGGTTTTCCGGCATATTTACGACGCGGACTGACAGGGTCAATTCATCTGGGCTGCATCAGTTCGATGCGGTTGCCGAATGGGTCGTGGACGAAGCGCCGGTCGTATTTCTCCAGCGGCTGATCTTCGGTGATGGCATAGCCCGCCGCCTCCAGTGCATGGACCAGCGCAGCAAGATTGTCGGTCAACAGAGCGGGATGCGCTTTTTTTGCGGGAGAAAAATTCTGCTCGACGCCAAGATGAAGGCGGACGCTGCCGGTTTCAAACCAGCATCCGCCGCGCCCTGCCAATGCTGCAGGCTTTGCAACTTCAGCTATGCCGAGAAGCCCATCATAGAATTCGCGTGCCGCCTGTTCTTCGCCCGCGGGCATGGCCAGCTGTATGTGATCAATTCCGGTTATCGCCATTCGCTTCTCCTGCTGCTCATTCGGTTTGCCGGTCGCCCCTTTGTCTTATCGCGGTCCCGATGATCCTCGCTCCTTCGCGCAGTATGGAGGGCGCCACTGCGAATGTTAGCCTGAGATAGGACCCTGGCGGGTCGGCAGGAAACCATGCCCGTCCAGGGCTGACCAGTACACCCTGACGTGCGAGGTCAGAAGCAAGTGCGGTATCAGATACGTGATCCGGCAGTTGCATCCAGAGATGCATGCCGCCCTGCGGTACATTGATGCCTATGTCACTGCCGATTTCAGCGCGAAGCGCGGTGACAAGCGCATCGCGTCTTTCCGCCAGCGCATTTCTGGCAGTGCTGAGATGCCGTTTCCAGCCGGGGGATGTGACAATGTTCAATGCTGCGGCCTGTAGTGGCCCGGAAACGAAGAAATCTTCACCGCCGCGCGCGGCCCGCAACCGCGCCAAGGCTGCGCCGCGTGCCATGATCGCTGCTATGCGCAGGCCGGGCGCGGCGGATTTTGCCAAGGATCGGATGTATATGACGTGGCCATTCGGATCTTGGGCAGCAAGAGGCGGAGGAGGTGGAGACCCAAGATGAAGATCGCGTGCCCAGTCGTCCTCGATCAGAAATGCCCGCGCGTCGGCAACAACCTTCAGCACCTGCTTGCGGCGCAATTCTGAAAGCAGCGCGCCGGACGGATTGGCAAATGTCGGCTGGCAATAGAACACGCGTGCACCGGTTTCATGCAACGCTGCTTCCAGCAAATCCGGCCTTACGCCGTCCGCATCCCCAGGGACGGGTACGAGGGTGATGCCTGCGGCCCGGGCTGCCGAGATAACGCCGATATAGGTGGGGGCTTCGACGAGCAGCGTGCTGCCTGGCGCCAGCAGCGCGCGCAAGGTGCTGGCGATGGCTGCCTGGCCTCCGGGGCAGATGATCGCTTCGTGCGGGGAAAATACATTCCCGTGCCCTATCTCGCGCGCGAACCAGGCCCTTAGCAGGTCCATGCCTTCAAATGGCAGGCGGTCCCAAAGTGCGGGATTTCTCGCAATCTGTTTCAAGGCGGCGGAAAGCAGTTCTGTCGCCTGCAGATCTTGGGGCAGGTAGCCCATGCTCAGCGGAATGCTGCCGGGTGGCGGCAATGCGAGCAGATCCTGCATCGATCCACCGGCGTGACGCCCGGCGCCAAGGGCCACAGCCTGCCAGGAAAGATCGGACGCGGCGCCGGTTATCGGGCGTTGGCGCACGAATGTTCCCTGGCCGGGGCGTGGATCTATCAGGCCCTCGCCAGCCAATCGGGCAAAAGCACTCTGCACCGTGGCAGGACTGACCCGGAATTTCTCTATCAGGTCGCGTACCGAGGGCAATTGCGCGCCCGGTGCAGAAGACGCAATCAGATCGCGCAAGGCTTGAGTAACGATGTGAATGCTGTTATCACTTTTCATGAAAGTATATGATAACGATATTCATCGAAATACGGAAACGCTTTTTGTGCCCGAGACGAAGGTGCACCAGCGGTCCAGCGTTCCTACGCTTGCGGACAGAATGCCAGCCGCCGCGTTCGTTCCATTCCTGATCGGGGCAGTCATACTGGCTATTGCCTATGGCTCAAGCTTCCTGCTGGCAGATGTGTTGCGAGCGTCTGGCCGTGAAGCTGCTGAAGCCGGAAATATCATCAGTATCGGGACAATCGCCACTCTGGCAGGTTGCGCAGGCGCGGGGCGTCTGGCTGAGCGAACAGGGATTCTGCCTTTGATCATCTGTTCCGCGGTCATGATGGCTTCTGCCATGGCCTGTTTTGCGAGTTTCGGATTTTTCGGGATCGGCTTTGCCTATGCGGGCGGTTTGCTGCTCGGCCTTGGGTGGTCCGTGTTCTACATTCTGGCGCCCATACAGCTTATCCATTGTCTGAAACCTGCCGCACGGCTTGAAGCACTGACATTGCTGTCAGGGTCGCAAATGCTGGGTATTGGCCTTTCCGCGCCGCTGGGACATTTCCTTGTTCAGGGCCGTGACCAAACCGCATTGATTTATGTGTGTTACGGACTGTTCTGCATTGTTGCTGCCGGTTTGATGATCTGGGCGCAGCGGGCATTGAAGACGATAGAGCAATTGCCAATGACCGCTGTTGCCCTGACAATTCCGCTTGCAGCAGGCATTGTGCGTGCAGAAACAGTTTTTCCCGTGATCATGATCGGACTTTCCGCTTGCGTGTTTTCCGGGCTTTCGACGTTTCAGACGCTCTATGCCGAATCGCGTGGCTTGAGCTCTGGAACGTTCTTCCTGACATTCACGGTGACGACCGTGGCCCTTCGCTTTTCGGTGGCATCGCAAATCGGCAAGCTGCCGCTGGGGAAGCTGGTCTTGACGCTGTTCGCGCTCACGCTGGCGGGCCTCGCCTTACTGGCTGTGAACGAAAAAAGCATCGTACTCTACATCGCTGCGACGGTGCTTTTTGCCATCGGCTATGGTCTGACCTATTCAACACTGAACGCGATGATCGTGAATCTGGCGGATGAACGGGGGCTTTCGGTGCCTGTCGCATCGCAGGTATTCACGATCGGCTATTTCATCGGAGCCTTTGGATTTCCCTACATTGCCGGCGGCGTACTTCGTGGGCATGGCATCGACAGGACACTGCTTCTTATGATGGGCATCGTGGTTGTGAACATGATCGTGGCAATGACAGTCTTGCGCCGCCGGTAACAGGATCTGTCCTGCCGCACATGAATCAGGTGGTGAGAATCACACTGCCCGTTGTTTTGCCCGCTTCCAGATCCGCCTGCGCCGTGGCTGCATCACGCAGCGCATATTCCGCGCCAATCGGGCTGCTCAAGCCGTCCTGCAAAGCGGCAATGAGGGCCTTTGAACCACGCTGGTAGAATTCGGGATTGTTAGCGGCCGCGATGACGCTTGGGCGCATCACGGCAATATTGCCCAGATCTTCGATCCGGATAGGCGGAACGGGACCTGCGGGTTGTCCGATGGAACCAAGGATTCCGAAAGGGCGCATTGTCTTCAATGTTTCCGTGAAGACTGACCCGCCGATACCGTCAACTGCGAGGTGGACACCTTTGTTGTCGGAGATACGGCGGACGTCATTGACCCAGTCGCTTGACTTGTAAAGCAGCACCTCATCGGCGCCCGCCGCCTTTGCGGCTGCGATTTTGCCTTCCGAGCCGACTGTGCCGATGACATTGGCTCCCAAACGCTTCGCCCAGCGCGAGACCAGCTGGCCGACGCCGCCTGCCGCCGCGTGAACCAGCACCCATTCGCCCGGCCTGACAGAGCGGACCTCGTGCAGAAGCATGTAGGCCGTCAGGCCGCGCAACAATGTGCTTGCGGCGACGCGATCCGAAACCGCATCCGGCAGCTTGATCAGGCGTGATTGCGGGATCAGCCGCACCTCCGCATAGCCGCCCAGCGGCATGCCGGCATAGGCAATGCGGTCGCCGGGTTGGAGATGGGTGACGTTTTCCCCGATGGCGTCGACAAAGCCCGCCCCCTCGAGACCAAGCACGGCGGGCAGGCTTGGCGGCGAATAGAGACCGCTGCGGAAATAGATATCGACAAAATTGACACCGATAACCGTTTGTCGGATGCGCACCTCATCCGGCCCCGGATCGCCAACGACGACGTCTCTTGCCCGCAATACTTCAGGGCCGCCTGGGCCGGTCATTTCGATAGTCAGTGCCATGATGTTCTCCTTTGGAATAAGGGCATTCGAACACATCATGCGGTGTGAGAAAATTCTGTGTTTTGTCTCCATAGATGTGCAATAATTCACCAATGATCGATTGGCAGGATTTGCACTACTTTTCCGTTCTGACCCGGACAGGATCGCTGTCCGCCGCCGCCCGCGCGCTTGGCGTCGACCATGCGACGATCGGGCGGCGCGTCGCATCGCTCGAACGGGCGCTTGCGCTGCGTCTCGTCGACCGCTTGCCGCGCCGTTCGCCTTTGACGGCGGAGGGAAAGGCGATTGCCGAACTTGTCGAAGACATGGCGCGGCTGACACAATCCATTGAACGGCGTGCCCGAGGCTTGTCACTCTCGCCGGTCACAACGGTGCGCATCAGCGCACCGCCGGCGGTTGCGGCGAGGCTGATTGCACCGCGCGTGGTCGAGTTTAACCGCGAACACCCGGACATAACCCTGGCGCTTGCAGGGGCGACGCAGAACGCCGCGCTTGATCGCAGCGAGGCCGATCTCGCCGTCCGCATGGCGCGGCCTGTGGAGAAGGATCTGCTCATCCGGCGGATCGGGGCCATGCGCTTCGGGCTCTATGCCACGCGCGAGCAGGCGGCCCAGCCGCCGGAAGCACTGGCGTTCATCGCCTATGATGCAACACTGGATCACGTGGCCCAGCAGGTCTGGCTGCGCTCGATCCTCGCCGGGCGCCCGATCATCTTTCAGGCCAGCGACCTCTTCGGCCAGCAGGAAGCGGCGCGCGCCGGTCTGGGGGCGGCTGTCCTTCCCTGCTTCATGGGGGACAATGATGCGATGCTGGTCAAACTGCCGGTCAAGGAGCTGCCGCCAGTCCGCGATCTCTGGCTGACGGCCTATCCGGATATCGGCCGCTCGCCCGTCATGCGGACGGTGATGACCTTCCTTGCCGATATCATCGGCAGGGAGTGTCCGGTCAGAATACCATGACCACTGGATTTTACCCGACGGACGTCGACGGCAGGATTTCCGAGATGGACTCCCGGTTGAAGGGTTTCAGGAGATAACCATATGCCCCGGCCCGTTTGGCCCGCATGATCTTGGTCACGTCGATTTCGGCAAGGCAGAGGTAAATCCGGCTTTCCTTGCCGCCGGGCAGGGCGCGAATCTGGCTGATGATGTCGACGGACGGCATATCCGGCAGTGCGCAGTCCAGAATGATGATGTCAGGCATTTCCACGCTGCAGGCCGAAACCGTTTGAAAGCCCGTGTCGGCTGTGGTCACGACAACGCTGTCGCTTGCGAGCAGACGCGTCGCAACTTTCCTGACCACCGGCGCTCCATCAACGACCATACAACGTAACACGTGCCAACTCCCCCCGGAATCACTGCGACATTGCAGCTGCTTCAAGGGAGAGTATCAGGCCGATTGTGAAGAAATGGCCAAGGCGGATGGTAAATTTTTACCGCCTCAGACCGCCGAGAACACGATCTCTTCCGGTGTGGCATGGATGGAGATCGTCATTCCGGCCTCCTGCGCCAGCAGCAGCGTGTAGTAAGGCTGCACCGCATGGGCGTCGATCGGCTCTTCCGGCGTCTTGCCGCTGTGCAGTTCAAGGAATTTCGGCGGAACCCGCAGCATCGGGCCGCGCGATGTCAGGACGAAGCGCGGTTCGGTTTCCGGCGTCTCCAAGGCAACGTTCAGCGTGCCGCCGCGCGGCAGGGCTGCATTGGCGATCAGCACGAGATTGAGCAGCAGCTTGACCTTGTTCTTGGGCAGCAGGACGCGATTGCCAGTCCAGGTGAACTCGGCTTTCTCGCCCTTCATATATTCGTTGGCCACGTTCTGGGCATCGCCCGTATCGATCTGGACGCCGGCCGACCCGGCGGCCCCGAAGGCAATGCGCGCAAACTGCAGGCGGGCGGAGGCGCTGCGCGCGCTTGATTTGATGAGGTTCATCGCATCTTCGTCGGCGCCGCCTTCTTCCAGAAGTTCCAGCCCGTTGTTGATCGCGCCCACCGGCGAAATGATGTCATGGCAGATGCGGCTGCTCAGGAGGGCTCCGAGGTCCGTTGCCGAGAGAATTACGGGCAATGTCATGAGAGAAACTCCTAAGGATTTGGCTGACGGTTGGAATCTGCGTATTGGGGTTATGCCGAATCAGATGTTCATGCCGAATCACTCTGATGGCTGCTGCATTTGGATACATAGCTCGGTCCGGATCGGCAAGAACGACGTCAACGATACCGGTAGATGCTGAATTCCTTACCTTTTTCCCGTCCCCGGCAAGCCATTGAAATGCCAAGATCGATTCATAAACTTTTATACAAGGTTTAGACCTTTAAATGGTGCTTCAATTACAAGGCGAACACAAGATTCGCATCTGGCGTCGGACAAAGAAGCGAACAGCCAAAAGGAATTATGATGGCGTCTCTATTCTTGTCTATGAACCGTTTTTTTCTCCTGATCCTGACAATGGTGTCACTGGTTGTCGCACAGCCGCATGCGGCCAATGCAGCGCAGGACCAGTTCTCCATGGACGAGATCGTCAATTCGGGGCAGAGATTCTTCGGATCGACGTCCGGTGGTTTGGCATCGGCGGTCGAGAAGATTTTCCAGAGCTACGGTCTGCCGAACGGCTATATCCTGGGTGAAGAGGGATCGGGCGCCATCATCGGGGGCCTCACCTATGGCGAGGGCACGCTCTATACGAAGAATGCCGGGGATCACAAAAGTTTCTGGCAGGGTCCATCGATCGGATGGGACTTCGGCGGCCAGGGTTCCCGTGTCATGATGCTCGTCTATAATCTCGACGATATACAAAATCTCTATGGCCGCTTTGTCGGCGTCGCAGGTTCAGCCTATCTCTTCGCAGGTGTCGGCTTCAATGTGCTCAAACGCAATCAGGTCTTGCTGGTCCCGATACGCACCGGCGTTGGCGCGCGGCTCGGCGTGAATGTCGGTTATCTCAAGATCACCCAGTCTCCGACCTGGAACCCGTTTTGATCTTTCTCCTTTGCTGACGTTTGGGCAAGACGCGGAAGCCGTTCCGCGTCTTTGCCGTTTGATGCCGGACCGGCATTGTGCCAGATTTGAAGCAGAGGACGTTCCGCTCTATCCTCTGCGCGATCTTCCAACAGGACCCTTATCGTGATCCAGACCGCACTTTATCTCGCCCTCGGATTTTTGAGTGCCGTCCTGCTGGTGCTGATCTTCGCGCCTCCGGTCTGGCGCCGCGCGATGCTGCTGACACGCAGGCGCGTCGAAGCGGAAACACCGCTGACGCTCAACGAAATCCAGGCGCAGCGCGACGGTCTGCGGGCAGAGCACGCCGTCAGTGAACGCAAGCTGGAAATGACCCTGGCAGGCATCAAGGAGAAATCGGCGCAGCAACTGCTGACATTCAGCGAGAAGGAGCGGCAGGTCCGCCTGCTCTCGGCCGATCTCGCTGCCCGCGATGCAACGATTGCTGAACTGCAGGCATCCCTTGCGCAACGCGACCAGGCACTGGAAAAATTGGCGGGGGAACTTGGCGGTACCGTGCAAACCCTCGAGCAGCGTTCGGCAGAGCTTGAACTCCTGCATCGCCGCCTGAACAGCACGGAGACGAAAGCCGACAGCCTGCAGATCGATGTGGCGGCACAGACCACCCGTATCGAGAACCTTTCGGACGAGCTGAAAGACGCACGCCGGGCCAAGCGGGACAGCGAAGAACAGAAACACAAGCTGGAAACCGAGCTCAAGGCATTGCAGCATTCGCTCGAACAGGAAACAAAGCGCGGCAATAGCGCGGAAACACGGGCAAGCGAACTGGTGACGAAATTATCGGACAACGAGGCCAAGCTTTTGCGGCGGGAAAAGGAAGTCGAGCGCCTCAACGAGCGGCTGCGCAGCATCATCGCCGAAGGCCGCAAGCAGGGCGTTGCTGCTGACCACGCGCCACGCGGCAAGCAGGCGCTTGTGCAGGCGGAGGAAAGCAAACGGTTGCGCGAGGAGATGAATGCGCTGGCGTCCCAGGTGGTCGCCATGGTTGCCCGTCTCGAAGGGCCGTCCTCCCAGGTGAACAAGCTCCTGGCAACCGCGGGCGGTGACGTATCGGCGGCCTATGACGAGAACGGCGAGGCAATCATCAGCCTGGCTGATCGCATCCGCGCGCTGCAAAAGGCAGCTTCTCCGGTGGAATCAAATACCGGAGAACCGGCTAAACCGTGACAGCGCTATGCCTGAGGCCGTGGCCACGTTCAGGCTGTCAAATGTTTCGGACATCGGGATTCTGATCGTCTTCAGCGTCTGCATCAGGGCTTTCGGCAAGCCTTCGCCCTCGGTTCCCAACAGCAGTGCCGTGCGCGATCCCGGTTGTGCGGCATAGAGACTTTCCGTGCCGGATGGGCTGAGCGCATAAATGTCGAATCTGGCCTGCTGCAATTTGGCGACGAGATCGTCGATCGAGCCCTCCCGCGCGAACGGAACCTTGAGCGCGGCACCCACCGAGACGCGGATCGCCTTGCGGTAGAGCGGATCGCAGCTGGTTTCGTCCATCAGGATGCAATCGGCTTCGAATGCCGCGGCATTGCGAAAGATCGATCCCATATTGTCATGGTTGGATATGCCGCACAGCACCACGGCAAGCGAGGCTGCCGGCAGGGCATCGATCAGCTGGTCGGCTGAACGGGGTGCGCTGCGCCGGCCGACGGCAAGTATGCCGCGATGCATGGGGAAACCGGCAATCGCATCCATGACGGCGCGCGATACGCAATAGACCGGCACGTCGTCCGGGCAGAGGGCTATTTGCTGCGCGAGGCCGGCAAGCCGGTTTTCCAGGACCAGAAGCGACTCGACCGCGAACGCGGCATTGGCAAGCAGCACGTTGAGCACAACCTTGCCCTCGGCTATGAAACGGCCTTCCCGCCCAACCAGATCGCGTTCGCGGACGTTGCGATAAGGGCTGAGCCGCCCGTCGTCGGCGTCATCGATGCGCGTGATGCGGTGTTCCAGCCAGCCTTCATCCTGTCGCGGCATCGTGTCAGACCGTTTCGCCTGCAGAGGCCAAGCCTGCCCGCGCTTCACCGGCCATGCGCACCAGGCTCATATGCATGTCCCTGGCCGAGGTCAGCGGTGCCGGAAACCAGATGCGCTGGACATCGTCGCCATCGGCGATATCGAAACCATCGGCGTCAATTCCGGTGATACGCCAGTTGCCTGCGGGAGCTTTGGCAAAGAAGCGGGCGTAGAGTGATATGGCGTTGGCATGATCGGCGTTCATGTGCTCGACCGCGGATTTTTCCGCCGCCGCCAGCTCGGCGTTGGCGGGGTTGCCGGTGAGCAAATCCTCGGCGGTCAAGTGATAGGCCTTGCCGAAGCCGCCGTTGAGGCTGGCGCCCGTGGGCTCCAGCCGGAAGAAACGGAAATCACCCAACCCGGCATAGAGTTTCGCCTTGGGTTGGTGCGAGAGGTAGCGCCATTCAATACGGGCGTGTTCCGCAGCGTCGCGGGGAATTTCCCTTGCCAGGGCAAACACGGTCACACGCGGATGGGCAAGAGGATCGCCCTTGCCGGTCTCTCCGGCAAGCAGGGAGCAGCGCGGATCGGCAAGCAGGGCGGGGGTGTGGGCGGAGAGCGCAGAGACCAGAATGACCGGTGTTCCGTCATGGTCGGTGGAGAGGCCGACGCGGGTGGCGATCGGACCGCCTGTCGCGGGATCGAGCGTCGCGATGACGGCATGGCGCGCCTTGCGAATCAATGTTTGCGCGAGCCTGACGGCTTCGGCATCGGTCTCGCGCAATACCTCTTTTTTCTGGGTCACAGCTCATCCCTCGCATTGCTGGTCTCGTGGTGCTGGGCGAGAGATAAGGACTTGGCGGGTGCCCGGCAAGCCATTTTCACGGGGGAGGAATTATGCGGCGATGGACCGGTTGTCGTTGAGGCCCACATCGTTCATGCAATCGGCAAGCAGGTCGAGATCGACCGGTCCGATCGTGCACAGCACGGGCGCAAACTCCTCGGCCGGTACCTCAAGCGCCATCAATTCGACGAGCGCTTCCATCAGTGCTTCACGCGTGTCATACCTTGCGGAATAGTGGGGCATGATTCTGTCTTTCGAGCCGGATCAGTTGCGTAAACCTTACTTCAAATACGGTAAACAAATTCTTAATTTTGCCATTTTTAGAAATTTTTTGCTTCTTTTGTGAATAAAATAACGTCATGATTTCAAACAGATGGTAGATTGTGATCACCCATTAGCTATATCTGCCATTGTTTGGCCCCAAATGACCTCAATCTGTGGGCAACTTCACCAGCAGGAAAAACAGCGATGAGAATTGCTTCGTGATCGGCGCAAGGAAGTGGAAAACCCCCTCGATTGTGGGTGTCATTGCCGCCATTGGCCTCGTCAGTGGCTGTACCACACAGAATGCCCAGCATGCCGGTAAGGTGAAGGCAAATCTGACAAGCAGCAACACGACCGTCTCCAAGACGTCGACCTATGCCTATACGCCGAAGGACAAGGAATGCCTGGAACGGGCAATGTTCTTCGAGTCCAACCGCTCGAGCAAGGATGGCCTGCTCGCGGTGGGTACCGTGGTGATGAACCGTCTCGATTCCGGTAAATATGCCAATACGATTTGCGGCGTGGTGGGCGAGAAGGGGCAGTTTGCTCCCGGCGTTCTTTCGCGGCCCATGCAGTCGGCGGCGCTTCCGGATGTACAGCAGGCGGCGGATGCCGTGCTCAAGGGCCAGCGCCATCCCAAGGTCAAGGAAGCGATGTTCTTCCACACGGCCGGTCTGCGTTTCCCCTATCGCAACATGCACTATACGGTAGTTGCCGGTGGTAACGCTTTCTACGAGAAGCGCGACAGGTACAATTCGCCGGATCTGGGCAACAAGGTTGCCAGTGTTGCCATTGCGAATGCCTATATCGCCAGCATGAAAAATACCAACCCGGCGTCGGTCAACAACATCATGGTTGCCAGCGCGCAGCCGACGACGACAACCGCGACATCCGGGCGTGTGACCAATCAGCCTTTTGCCGTGGCGCAGGCACAGCCGGCGCATGCGGCAGCTCCGCAGCAGCTTGCTTTTGCCAATGTCGCCGTGCCGGTTGATCCGCCAGCACCGGCCATGGTTTTCACGGCGCCCGCACAGGCACCGGCAAAGACGGCAGCGATCCCGCAGAATGCGGAGCAGGCAGTCCTTGCCTTTGAAGCGCCGAAGAGCAAGTCGGTCGATGCCATCGGGCAGATGCTGCTCGCGCAGGACCGTCCGGGCTTCACAAACTAGACAGGCGTGGGATTTGGCTCCGGCGTCGCCCAGGCGGCGCCGGCCGATATTCGTTTACGGCACGAGATAGTGCTGTGCCCACTCGCTGTGGGGAACCATCTGTCCAATCGCATATTGAAACGTCAGCACGGTCATGTGATCGGGCGAGGTCGTGCACGTGTAGGAGAGGTGGTACCACTCACCCTTGCTGCGGAAGGCTGCACCGGTGGACTGGATCTTGTCGCCGGTCACCAGGGGCTCCTTGAAGGCATAGGCGACAAGTTCGTCGGGCACCAGCTTGACCGGATCGTGGTGGATACGCTCCATGGCTTCGAGATCGCAGCGCTGTTCCAGCCGGGTCTCGGGACTCAATCCTTCCAGCTCTTCGGCCTCGGTTGAATCCATGGCTCTGGCTGAGCCCATCATGGCTGCCGTCGCCAAAAGCATGGCCAGAACTGATTTCATCGATGCCGCGCTCTCCGAAAATGGGCAGAAGGACAATGGTCCGTGTCCGGATGCATGGCCGGTTCCGACCCTAATGTCTCCCGGATTGGGACCAAATTATGAAAAACTCTACGTCCGCTTCCGGGCGGCGGGCTTCTTGTCGCCATTGGCTTCGATATAGGCGTAGATATAGGCAAATGACGGCAGGGCGCTGTTCGATGGCTCGACAAGACCGGCCACGCTGCCCAGCGCGGCGGCATAATTGTTGCAGTTGAAACCGAACATCGTCCACTTCGGCGGGTTGGCCAGATTGGCGCGTACCTTGCCGAGAAGGCTCTGATACTGCGCTTCCGTCAGTGAAACGCGATAGGCCGCGCCCGTGGCGAAATGGCAGTCGGCATAACTGGGCTTCAGTTCCGCGGGCATCGGAATGAGGGCGCCGCCATAAAGGCCCAGCAGACTGCCCTTGGGAAAGAGGCCGTTATACTGGCGCGTGACGGGATTGCCATTGGCATCGAGCCTGCCGAAAACCACATACATGTGGCCGCTTGGAATGCCGGGCGACAAGCGCTGGCGGAATTCGATATAGGCCGGATCACCGGGCCTGGTCCGGTTGGCGGTCAGCTTCACCGCGGATCCGCTGACGCTGCCATGGGCGGCGCAGGTCAGTTCCGGCATCTCCGCCGCATAGGCCGATGGGGTAACGGACACGCTGGCTGGCGGGGTCGACTGGCAGGCCGCGAGGGAGAGGGCAAAGGCCGGTGCGAGGAACATCTTGAACGAGGTTGATGCGTTTGAAACGGTGTTCAGCAAGATAATTCTCTTTTCAATCCTGTGACGGCTTTGCCGCGGACAACGGCACAGCTTTCAATAGACCAATGGCAATACGCGCCATGTTCTGGCGCGATATTGGCGATACTCTTCCCCGAAGGCCTCTTCCATCATCTGTTCCTCCGCCCCAATTCTGGAGAAGAACAGGAAACCGAACCCCGCCAGACCCGATAGACCGGCGATATAATTGGGCAAAAGCAAGGCCTGGGTCAATGCCATGAGCCAGAAGGCCGTGTACATGGGATGCCGCAGGCGTTTGTAGATGCCCGTGGTAATAAGTTTGTGATCCCGCTTCAGTTGCAGGGAGACCGACCACATCTGCCCCAGGGCCTTGTGCGTGAGCCGGAACAGCAGCAGCGCGGCAATGCCGGTCAGGATACCCAGGGTGAAGAGAACGGGGCTTGGCGTATAGGATGCGAATCCCGGCCGGCCGGTGGCGACATAGACGGCCGGGATGATGCCGAGACCGGTCAGCGATATGGCAAGCCGCAGCGTGTCGGCGCCCTTGCGGCGGTCGACGGTCAGTTTCGCGCGGCGCGCGCGCCTGTCGAACGGACGGCGCAAGAGATACCAGGCGACGATAAGAACGACCCACAGGGCCTTTCCGGCAACGGCAAGTGACATCATATGGTGGCAGTTTCGGCTATTTTCATGGGTGAGGAGGACTGGGCGGCGCATTCGCATGGCAGCCCGCCGCGTGCGGCGACATCGGCAAAGCTTTCCGGTCCGCAGAGTATCGCATGCCAGGAATAGGCCGAGCGCTTTTCGACGCCATAGACAAATTGCCGGTGCACGCGGAAGAAATTCCGCCGAATGGACCTGTAGGTTTCATCGCATAACTGGCTGCGAAAGCGGACCTTGACCAGAACGGGAGATTCCGCGTCCGCGATGTTCAGATCACGAACGGGATTGGATTTGTAAAAATTCATCGGGTCTGTCAGCGATTGCGCGTCGACCCAGATGGCGCGGCTGCGCGCGACGGTTTCAACGCTTGCCCGCAGGGCTTTGGCGGCCGGATGCAATGCCAGTTTGAGCAGGCTTGAACCCACGGTAAGCAGGCCATAGCGCCGGGAATCATTCTGCTGCAGGGCGGCATCGAGAATATGCAGGGCGCAGATCGCCCCCATGCTGTGGGCGGCAACGACAACCTCGGTCGCTGGCGCCGCCTGACTGATCCGGGCTGCGGCATCGCTGATGACCTGGTGCAGTTTTGCCGTGATGTCGGGGCGGCGGTTGCGTGCCATGTCACGCGCGAATGTCCAGTCGTCCATGATCAGCAGGAAGTGCATCTTTTGTGCCGCCACCACCAGCAGAACCAGGGCCGTCGCCAGGCCGACGGCAACGGCAACTGCCGCCTGCTGCGCCAACCCCAGGGCAATGCGACCTGTGCCGTAGGACAGCGCCGCAATGGCACCCATGATGACGAGCGGATAAAGGAAGAAAAGCGCATAGCGCCAGCTTGTCGACAGGAAGCGAAAGAACGTGCCGCTGACAATGAAATCGATCAATGCGGCGATGCCGCTGACAACGCGAACGGCAGGGTTGCGCGCGGCGTAGAAATGGTTGATGTCACCGAGGCCGTAGAGGACAAAATCAGTTCTGGCGGACCAGTTCGCACCGGCGGTTGCAAGCGTGAACTCTCCCACGCTGACGCCGCCTTCCGCGGACGATATCTTCAACGCGCCATCCTCCTGCAACGACATGTCATAAACAGGCGCTGTCTTGGTTGCCTCCCGCAGGAAGCGCCGATGATGGGCCTCGACCGGCATATGTTCAAAGCCTGGCAAGAGAACGACCAGGCGATTGATAACGGACATCTGCCACCTTTCCAGGTTCCGATTGCGACGGTGTCAGCGCTCTCAACTCAATCGAGCCAAGAAGGAATTTAGATGACCGACGTTAACAGAACGTCGTCAAAGGCAAAGAGTTGCAATGGTTGGTACCATGGCAGCTTTTTGGCGTATTCGCCTTCAACCTGAACCTGTCCAATCGCTGTTATCTAGGGGCCATGCGTATGGCGCCGTCAAGGCGAATCGTTTCACCGTTCAGCATGGGGTTGTCGATGATATGCAGGGCCAGGGCCGCATATTCCTCGGGTCTGCCGAGGCGGGAAGGGAAGGGGATGGAGGCTGCCAGCGAATCCTGAACCTCCTGCGGCATGGCCAAAAGCATGGGTGTGCCGAATATGCCGGGTGCAATCGCCATGACCCTGATGCCGAAACGCGCCAGTTCGCGCGCAGCGGGCAATGTCAGGCCGGCAATGCCTGCCTTCGAGGAAGCATAGGCCGCCTGGCCGATCTGGCCATCGAAGGCGGCAACCGAGGCGGTTGAAATGATCACGCCGCGCTCACCCGTATCCAGCGGCTCGAGCTTGGCGGCCGCGTCGCTGACCAGCCGCAGCATATTGAACGAACCGATGAGATTGACCTCGATGACCCGCCGGTACAGGTCCAGATCATGCGGACCGTCGCGGCCGACAATCCGCCCGGCATTGGCGATGCCCGCGCAGTTCACCAGAATCCGTGCGGTGCCAAGCTTGTTTGCGACATGGGCAACGGCACGCTGGGCATCGTCCGCACTGGACACGTTGCAGGCCACGGCCAGGCCGCCAATGTCATCGGCGACTTTTTGCGCTGCATCAATATTGATGTCGAAAAGGGCAACTTTAGCGCCTTTCTCTGCCAGCGCGCGCGCTGTCGCGGCACCCAGACCCGATCCGCCACCCGTAACAATCGCTGTTTGGCCCTGAACGTTCACAATGCATCTCCTCACTGATTTTCATGCGTTCTGGCACGAGTTTGGGTCCCGATCCAGTCGTTATTTATGATCGGAGCGGGGGGGAAACATGTTCTGGCCGGGATTGTGCGGATATAAAAACGCTGCTTCGCAAAAGTCGCCGGCGTCACATTTAGTGAATTTCGCTATTTTTGTGACTTTGTTAAAAAATTTCCCCAGAATCTTCGTTTCTTCATGAGATGGCAGGTTGACTGCGAATAAATCTGCTTGCATTGCGACATTGCAAAGGCTTCCATGCAATCTCGGTTGCGGGCATGGGGGCCGGCAACACAAAAAACCTCTGAAGGTGGAAAAATGAAGACCTACAAGAAACTCCTTGCGGCGACAGCGCTTGCAATGTTGACGGGTGGGCTGATGGCAGGTGGAGCCTCGGCTAAATCTCTCGTGTACTGCTCTGAAGCTGCTCCCGGCGGTTTCGACCCTGCACTTTATACCGGCGGTGAAACGCTTGATGCGACTGGCCAGGCTGTTTTCAATCCATTGGTTGAATTTACGCCCGGCACATCGACGGTTCGCCCGGCGCTTGCAGAAAGCTGGAAGATCTCGGATGACGGCCTTGAATACACGTTCAAGATCCGCAAGGGCGTCAAGTTCCAGACCACGAGCTATTTCACACCAAGCCGCGAGCTGAATGCCGACGACGTGGTTTTCTCCTTCGAACGTCAGAAGGAAGGCAGCAAGTGGGCCAAGTATGTCGAAGGCGCGACCTACGAATATTTTGAAAGCATGGACTTCCCCAAGCTGATCAAGGAAGTCAAGAAAGTGGACGATCTGACAGTCAAGATCGTGCTGAACAAGCCAAGCGCCCCGATGCTCGCCGGCCTTGCGATGGACTTCTCGTCGATCGTTTCGAAGGAATATGCCGACAAGCTGATGGCTGACGGCACACCGCAGAAATTCAACGAACAGCCGGTCGGTACCGGTCCTTTCCAGTTCGTTGACTATCAGCTCAACACTGCGATCCGCTACGAAGCCAACCCGACCTATTGGAAGGGCAAGGTTAAAGTCGACAACCTGATCTTCGCGGTTACACCGGACGCGGCCGTTCGCGTACAGAAGCTGAAGGCCGGCGAATGCAACCTGACGATCTATCCGGATCCGGCCGATGTTGATGGCCTGAAGGCCGACAAGAACCTGACGGTTATCCAGGAAAGCGGTCTGAACATTGCCTATCTGGGTTACAACACCACCCAGGCGCCTTTCGACAAGCCGGAAGTGCGCAAGGCGCTCAACATGGCCATCGACAAGAAGGCAATCGTTGATGCCGTCTATCTCGGCCAGGCCAAGCCGGCGATCAACCCGATCCCGCCGACAATGTGGTCCTACAACAAGTCGATCAAGGATGACGAATACAATCCTGAAGCGGCAAAGAAGGCCTTGGAAAAGGCTGGCGTGAAGGATCTTTCCATGAAGATCTGGGCGATGCCGGTTGTGCGTCCCTACATGCCGAACGGCCGCCGTACGGCTGAACTGCTGCAGTCCGATTTTGCCAAGGTCGGCGTGAAGGTCGAGATCGTCAGCTATGACTGGCAGGAATACCTGAAGCGCGCTTCCGATCCGAAGCATGACGGTGCGGTCATTCTCGGCTGGACCGGTGACAATGGCGATCCGGACAACTTCCTTGCCGTGCTGCTGTCGTGCCAGGCCGTCGGTCAGGCCAACCGTACCGCATGGTGCAACAAGGAGTTCACTGCACTGATCGACAAGGCTGCTGTGACTGCCGATCAGGCCGAACGCACCAAGCTCTATGAAGAAGCCCAGGTTATCTTCAAGCGCGAAGCTCCATGGGGCACGCTTGCTCACTCGCTCGTAACGACAGCCATGACCAAGAACGTGACCGGCTATGTAGCCAGCCCGTTCGGCGTTCATAACTTCGCTTACGTCGACATCACCGAGTAATTTACTCCTCGCGGTACCGGCTTCGGCCGGTACCGCCTTTTATTGGGTTACCATGTTCCGATACATCGCTTCACGAGTGCTGCTGCTGATTCCGACCTTTATCGGCATCAGCTTTGTGGCTTTTATGTTCATCCGCCTGCTGCCTGGCGATCCTGTCATTGCGCTCGCAGGCGAGCGCGGCATGACGCCGGAGCGTCACCAGATGCTGCTTGAGCAGTTTGGCTTCAACAGGCCGATCTGGGAGCAGTACTTCTCGTTCCTGTGGAATATTTTTCACGGGGATTTTGGTACGTCGATCGCCAGCAAACGTGCGGTCCTTGCGGATTTCCTCACCCTGTTCCCGGCGACGCTTGAGCTTAGCCTCTGTGCCATGCTGTTTGCCGTCATCATCGGCATTCCCGCCGGCATTTTCGCTGCCGTCAAGCGCGGTTCGATCTTCGACCAGTTGAGCATGGGAATCGCATTGGTTGGCTATTCCATGCCGATTTTCTGGTGGGGCATCCTGCTGATCATCCTGTTCGCCGGTATTCTGCACTGGACGCCGGTGTCGGGCCGCATGGATCTGATCTATTTCTTCAAGCCCACGACCGGCTTCATGCTGATTGACAGTCTCATTTCCGGGCCGAAGGGTGCGTTCAAATCCGCATTCTCGCATCTGATCCTGCCGACCATCGTGCTTGGTACCATCCCGCTCGCGGTCATCGCCCGCCAGACACGTTCCGCCATGCTGGAAGTGCTGGGTGAGGATTATGTGCGCACGGCACGGGCCAAGGGTCTCGCGCCGAAGCGGGTCATCGGCATCCATGCCCTGCGCAATGCCATGATCCCCGTCATCACGACGATCGGCCTGCAGATGGGCCTGCTGATGGCCGGCGCCATCCTCACGGAGACGATCTTCTCCTGGCCCGGTATCGGCAAGTGGATGATCGACGCCATCGCGAAACGCGATTACGTCGTCGTTCAAGGCGGCCTGATGCTGGTCGCGCTGATCGTCATGACCGTCAATTTGATTGTCGATCTGCTCTATGCGGTCGTCAACCCGCGTATCCGCGTAAAGTGAGGAACTGTGACTAACGAAGTTTCCCCTCCCGCACCGCTTGCTGCCGCCCCCAAAGAGGGCCGCATGGGCAGGTTTGCAGAATTCTGGTTCTATTTCAGCGTCAACAAAGGCGCTGTCATAGGGCTTGTCACCCTGATTTTTCTGGTCCTCGTTGCCATTCTCGGACCGTTCATTGCGCCGCATGCGCCCTATGAGCAATATCGCGAAGCACTGCTGACGCCACCGGCCTGGCAGGAGGGCGGCAATACGTCATTCCTCCTGGGAACCGATGCTGTTGGCCGCGATCTGCTGTCCCGACTGATCTACGGCGCGCGCTTCTCGCTGTTCATCGGTTTGATTGTCGTGGCCATTTCCATGGTCACCGGCGTCATCCTTGGTGTTCTCGCCGGCTATTTCCGCGGCTGGGTCGATGCGCTGATCATGCGCATCATGGATATCATTCTTGCCTTTCCGCCACTGTTGCTGGCGCTGGTGCTCGTTGCCATCCTGGGACCGGGCCTGTTCAACGCGATGATCGCCATTGCGCTGGTTCTGCAGCCGCACTTTGCGCGTCTGACGCGCGCGGCGGTGATGAGCGAAAAGAACCGCGAATATGTGATTGCCGCCAAGCTTGCCGGTGCGGGCCACATACGGTTGATGTTCAAGACAATCCTGCCGAACTGTCTGGCGCCGCTGATCGTGCAGGGCACGCTGTCCTTCTCGAATGCCATCCTTGAGGCGGCGGCTCTGGGCTTCCTCGGCATGGGTGCGCAGCCGCCCACACCGGAATGGGGCACCATGCTGGCAGAGGCACGCGAATTCATCCTGCGCGCCTGGTGGGTGGTCACATTCCCCGGTCTTGCCATCCTCGTCACCGTGCTTGCGATCAATCTCGTTGGCGACGGTCTGCGCGATGCCCTCGATCCCAAACTGAAGAGGAGCTGAGATCATGGCGCTGCTTGAAATCAAGAATCTCTCGGTTGGATTCGACACGAGCTCGGGTCAGTTCATGGCCGTGCAGGGGATCGACCTGCACGTCGATGCCAGCGAAGTGCTGGCCATTGTCGGCGAATCCGGCTCGGGCAAGTCGGTTGCCATGCTTGCTGTCATGGGGCTGCTGCCGAACACGGCTACTGTCACGGCGGACAAGATGGTCTTCAACGGCCACGACATGCTGACGATGACGACCAAACAGCGGCGGCAGATCGTCGGCCGCGATGTGGCGATGATCTTTCAGGAACCCATGGCAAGCCTCAATCCGTGCTTCACGGTTGGCTTCCAGCTGGAAGAAGTTCTGCGTTTTCATATGAAAATGGATGCCAGGACCCGGCGCACGCGGGCGATCGAATTGCTGAAGCAGGTCGGTATTCCCACACCGGAGGAACGGCTGAACTCGTTCCCGCACCAGATGTCCGGCGGTCAGTGCCAGCGCGTCATGATTGCCATCGCCATCGCCTGCAATCCGAAGCTGCTGATTGCCGACGAACCGACGACAGCGCTCGACGTGACCATCCAGAAGCAGATTCTCGATCTGCTGGTCAGCCTGCAGGCCAAGCATGGCATGGGGCTGATCATGATCACCCATGACATGGGCGTTGTCGCGGAAACGGCCGACCGGGTGATCGTCCAGTACAAGGGCCGCAAGATGGAGGAAGCCGACGTGCTGTCTCTGTTTGAAACACCGAAGAGCCCCTATACGCGCGCCCTTCTTTCCGCCTTGCCGGAAAATGCGACGGGTGACCGTCTGTCCACGGTCGCAGACTTCATGAAGAACGAGGCCGCCAATGCAGGAGCAGCAACATGAGCGAGATCGTTCTTGAAGGGCGCAACATTGTCCGCGATTACCACGTCAGCGGCGGCCTGTTCGGCAAGCCGAAGACGGTGCGCGCGGTCAAGGGTGTCAGCTTCACGCTGGAAAAGGGCAAGACCCTTGCCATCGTCGGCGAAAGCGGCTGCGGAAAGTCGACGCTCGGCCGCATCCTGACCCTCATTGATCCGCAGTCGGAAGGCGAACTGCTGATCGACGGCAAGCCCATCAATATCGCCAAGGACAGGGTGACGCCGGAAATGCGCCGCAAGGTGCAGATCATTTTCCAGAACCCCTATGGCTCGCTCAACCCGCGCCAGAAGATCGGCGAGGTTCTCGGCGAACCGCTGCTGCTCAATACCAACAAGACGGCGGCGGAGCGGCGGGAACTCGCCATGCAGATGCTGGTGAAAGTCGGCCTGGGTCCGGAGCATTACAACCGCTATCCGCACATGTTCTCCGGCGGCCAGCGTCAGCGTATCGCCATTGCCCGTGCATTGATGCTGAGCCCGAGCCTGCTTGTGCTCGACGAACCGGTCTCCGCGCTTGACCTTTCGGTGCAGGCACAGGTGCTCAACCTGCTGGCTGATCTTCAGGACGAATTCAACCTGACCTATGTGTTCATCAGCCATGACCTCTCGGTTGTGCGCTACATCGCCGATGAGGTGATGGTGATGTATTACGGCGAAGTGGTTGAGTACGGCACGCGCGACGAGGTGTTTTCGAACCCGCAGCACAGCTATACCAAGACGCTGTTTGCGGCGACGCCGAAATCCGATGTCGCCAGCATCCGCGCCCGTCTGGAGAAGAAAAAAGCCGCCGCTTGATTTTAGCGCGCGGTTCGTGGTTCGACAAGCTCACCATGAGGGAGAGTGAGGATTGCAGGGAGCCGTACTCTGCAAGACCGTTCAAACTGCAATGTTTCCGATTGGCGTGCAGCACCACTCTCCCTCATGGTGAGCTTGTCGAACCACGAACCACGCACAGCACGATTTGCAGGAGGAACTGTTATGAGTGGACGCCAGCCGATTGCAACTGCCCCAAAGGACGGCAGCAAGGTCCAGGTTTTCTGGAAAGACGAGGACGGGCAGGAGAACGAATCCCTGGCGCAGTACCGGTCGCTGGACCGCCTGAAGGCGACCGGCGGCCAGTGGGATGAAACCGATGCGGGCTGGTGGATCTTTACCGATTCAAACACGCAGAAGAAAGTCAGGCCGCATGCATGGCAACCGGCCGGCAAAAGCGGCGATGACGATGAGGACGGCGACGACAAGTAAGGCGTGCGGGGTAGTCGTTTAATTTCTCTGATGCTTTAGTAGCCCCCGCACGATGTCGTCGGCGGAGATCATGCCGAGAATGGCGCCATTCTCGACAATGCCGACATCGCCGCCATTTTTCGACACCGCCTGCATGATCTGGCGCACGGGGGTGGCCAGGCGTGCCGTTGCGGCGAAGGGACGGTTGGCAGGCCGGCTGCGGTCCAGCGGCACCATGATGTCGCCGGCGGTCAGCACACCCAGCGGATTCATGTTGGCGACGAAGTCGGCGACATAGTCATCGGCCGGGTTGAGCAGGATGTCCTGCGCCGTGCCGCACTGGATGATGCGGCCGCCTTCCATGATGGCGATGCGGTTGCCGATCTTCATCGCTTCGTCGAGATCGTGGCTGACGAAAACGATGGTCTTCTTCAGCCGTTCCTGCAGGCTGAGCAGCTCATCCTGCAGACGGGTGCGAATGAGTGGATCGAGCGCCGAAAACGGCTCGTCCATCAGCAGGATCGGCGCGCCGGTGGCGAAGGCGCGGGCAAGGCCGACGCGCTGCTGCATGCCGCCGGAAAGCTCGCTGACCTTGCGCTTGGCCCAGTCCTTGAGATTGACCAGCGCCAATTGCTGTTCCACGGCTTCCGCGCGCTCTTCTTTGGACACGCCCGACAATTCGAGGCCGAAGCCGACATTTTCCTCGACCGTGCGCCACGGCAAAAGGCCGAACTGCTGGAAAACCATGGAGACAAGATGCTTGCGCAGATCGCGCAGCGTATTTTTGTCCGCCTTGCCGACATCGACCGAACGGCCGCCGTGATGCACGACGACGGACCCGCGCGAAATCGGGTTGAGGCGGTTGATGGCGCGCAGAAGCGTGGATTTGCCCGAGCCGGACAGGCCCATGAGCACGAGGATTTCGCCTTCGGCAATGGTGAGCGAACAATTATGGACACCGAGCACATGGCCGGTTTCCGCCTGGATGTCCGACCGGCTCTTGCCCTGGTCGGCAAGCGCCAATGCGCCGTCCGTCTTCTTGCCGAAAATGATGCAGACGTTTTCAAGGGTGATCGCGGTCATTCACCAGGCTCCTTGCCGGGACGGAAGATACGGTCAAGCACGATGGCGACGACCACGATGACAAGCCCGGCTTCGAAACCCAGCGCCGTATTGACCGAGTTGAGCGCGCGGACAACCGGAACGCCGAGCCCGTCCGCACCGACCAGGGCGGCAATGACCACCATGGACAGGGACAGCATGATGGTCTGGGTCAGGCCCGCCAGAATCTGCGGCATGGCGTAGGGCAGCTCGATCTTCCACAGAAGCTGGCGCGACGACGCGCCGAAGGCTTCGCCCGCCTCGACCAGATGCTGCGGGGTGGAGGACACGCCGAGATGCGTCAGGCGGATCGGGGCAGGGAGAACGAAGATCGCCGTTGCGATCAGGCCGGGAACCATGCCGATGCCGAAGAACACGATGGCCGGGATGAGATAGACGAAGGTCGGCAATGTCTGCATCAGATCGAGGACAGGCCGGATCGCCGCGTAGAACCGGGGGCGATGGGCTGCGATGATGCCGACGGGGACACCGATGCCCATGCACAGGATGCAGGAAGAGAGCACCAGCGTCAGGGTCTCCATGGTTTCCTTCCAGTAGCCTTGATTGAGGATGAACAGGAAGCCGAACAGGGTGAGCAGGGTCACGGCAATCGAGCGGCGGAGTGCATAGGCAACCGCGGAAAAGATGGCGACCATGATCAGCGGGTGCGGGTATTTCAGAACGAACATGAGGCCGTCGATGAACGACTGCATGACGAAGGCGAGCCCATCGAAAAACCCGGCGAAATTGTTCGTGAGCCAGTCGACGACGGCCTTTGCCGTCTTGCCTACCGGAATCTTGTCTTGTGTCAGCCAGTCCAAGCGAAAATTCCTCTGTCGGTTGCAGTATCAGGCGAAAGAATCGCCCGGTGCGTACACCGGGCGACAATATCGGCAGGCCTTAAAGACCGAGCGACTTCTTGACGGCTGGCAGACCGTCCTTGCCGTCAACCGTCGTCACGCCGGCAAGCCAGGTGTCGAGAATGGCAGGATTGGCCTTCAGCCATTCGGAGGCTGCCTTCGGGCCGTCTTCGCCACCGTCGAGAATCTTGCCCATGATCTCATTCTCCATTTTCAGGTCGAACTTGAGATTGGCCAGAAGTTTGCCAACATTCGGGCATTCGGTCGTGTAGCCGGCGCGAACATTGGTATGAACGGTTGCACCGCCGAAGTCGGGGCCGAAGAAATCATCGCCGCCGGAAAGGTACTGAATCTTGAAGTTGGTGTTCATCGGATGCGGCGCCCAGCCGAGGAAGACGATGGGGCCCTTGGTCTTCGTCTGCTTGGCAACCTGCGCCAGCATTCCCTGCTCGGATGATTCGGCGACCTCGAAGCCCTTCAGGCCGAAGGCGTTCTTGGCGATCATGTCGAGGATCAGGCGGTTGCCGTCATTGCCCGGCTCGATCCCATAGATCTTGCCGCCGAGATCGCCCTTGAACGTGACGATATCCTTGAAGTCTTTCAGGCCCTTGTCGTAGAGATACTGCGGCACGGCCAGTGTATATTTTGCGCCGGTGAGGTTCACGCCGAGATCTTCAACCGTCTTGTTGTCGAGATAGGGCTTGAGGTCGGCGGCCATGCTGGGTGTCCAGTTGCCGAGGAATACGTCGATGTCCTTCTTGCCAAGGGACGCATAGGTCACGGGAACCGACAGGACCTTCGTATCGGTGGAATAACCCAGTCCCTTGAGCACGGCGCTTGCCGCTGCCGTGGTCGAGGTAATGTCGGTCCAGCCGACATCGGCGAATCGAACGGACTTGCAACTCGCGGGTTCCGCGGCGAAGGCGGTGCCGGCGGTCAGCGTGAGAGCCAGTGAAATGGTCAGTTTGGTCAACATTTTCATCGATTGTTCTCCCTCTCCGGTTTTCTACCGGCTGTTAAGGGCATGAACCAAGCACCAATTTCGCAGGGGTTCAAGCATAGCCGCGCATAAATCCGGTCAATTCGCGACAGTTGTTGATATTCCGGCAAAAGTTGCACCCTCTACACGGGAGAGGCTTCAAGCCTGGCCTCAACTCTGATTAAACGCCCTTATGGCAAAACTCTATTTCAGCTACTCCACGATGAACGCCGGCAAGTCCACCATGCTGCTGCAGGCATCCTACAATTACCAGGAACGCGGCATGCGGACGATGATGTTCACGGCTGCGCATTATGCGGAAAACGGCGTCGGCGTTATATCTTCACGCCTCGGTGTGACGGCGGCCGCCGAGCTTTACCGTGACGAGGACAATCTTTTCGACCGCATCGCATCGGCGCATGGCGCGAATGCACTAAGCTGTGTTTTCGTGGATGAGGCGCAGTTCCTCACCCGGGACCAGGTCTGGCAACTGGCACGCGTTGCCGACCGGCTGCATCTGCCCGTGATGTGTTTCGGGCTTCGCACGGACTTTCAGGGCAAGCTCTTTCCCGGTTCGGCCGAATTGCTGGCCATCGCCGATACGCTGCGGGAGATCAGGACCATCTGTCATTGCGGCTCGAAGGCGACCATGGTGGTCCGGCACGATTCGACGGGCAAGGCGATCACTGAAGGAGACCAGGTATCCATCGAAAAATCCGTTTATGTCTCCCTTTGCCGCAAGCATTGGGAAGAAGAAACCGGGCGGATTGTTTCGGACCAATAGAGCTTGTTCCGGCCTAATATAGCCTGTCATTTTTCTATAGGCTTTTTTTCGTTAAATGCCGTGTCTATATTCGAACGGCAGATATATTTATGATTTTATCTTGGGCATCTAGGGGAGACACCAATGGCGAGCTTGCAGAGCTTTGATACCGAGATCGAAAAGACCCGGAATATGGTCAATGAGATGCGGACGAAAATTGACCAGTCCAGTGTCGTTCTCGACAAGTTCGCCAAGGCTGATGCTGCGATCGGAAATCCTGACTTCGATATCGAAAATGCCCGCATCGATGATGTCCTGCGCCAGCAGAAAGTCATGGAAGGCAATATTGCCGACCTGATCATCGGTCTGGAAGACGCGACCAATGTGTTCGGTTCCGAATTTGAAAGCATGAAAAGCTATTCCGGCTGGGAAAAGCTGGTCGGCGTTTTCTCCAAGGACAAGATGCAGCGCCTGCGGACGGATCGCGTGCGCAACATGTCTCTGGCCGGCAACCTGCAGGAACTGCTGTCGAAATCCGACCGGATCGTTGGCATTCTCAAAGAGCAGAAGACCATTCTCGATGCGCGCTACAAGACGTCGGAAGCCAGCCTTTCCAACGTGATCGAGCGCCGCAAGACGGCAGTGGCGACACTCGAAGCCACGCAGAAGCGCATCGAAGAGCTGAACCCGCTGCTGCTCGACATTGAAAACCGGATTGCCGCCTCCACCGATCAGGGCACCCGCGCCACGCTGGAAGGTGACCGCTCGAAACTGGCGACGGAATATAATGAGCGCCAGGCGAAGGAGCAGGAGCTCCTGGCGGAAAGCCAGACGCTGGAACGCTATACCTCGATGTTCCAGACATTCGTCGATTCGCTCAACAACCAAATCGCCGCGCAGAGCACGCTGATCAACAAGCTGTCGATCGATACGGAACAGCGCATCGTTCTCTACAAGGCGCTGGAAGATTCCTTGAAGACGGCGGCTCAGCAGGACGTGGCCCACAAGATCAATACCCTTGGCAGCCGGGTCGATACGGCGGCGGAAGAGACCATGGCCGGTGTCGGCGCCGCCGCGCAGAAACACATTGGCGACCTGCTCGAGATGCACGAGAAGAACATGGTCAGCACCCAGGATATCCAGCGCCGCAAGAAGCTTGCCGACGATGCTTTCTCGCGCCGTTTCTCGGAAGTCCTGAAGAAACACAATTCCGCTGACTACGTGCAGAATTAATGGCCGGGAATGCTGATCTGACCGCCGCCGAACGCTATTTCGGTGCGATCCGTGCTGCGCTGGACGGGCTGGATATCTTTCTCAACAACCAGCAGTCGCCGCTCTACAAGCACGATCTGGTTGCGCAGACCGTATCGGAATATCTGCGGCGGCTGGAAGCCTCCTTCGAATGCTGGCGCAACCGGATCGGTTTCACCGACCGGTTCCAGATTTCGCGCGCTGAAAGCGGCTTTCCGGTTTTCCAGAACGTGCTGGAACTGGAAAACGACAAGCGGGACACCAGGGCCCGGCTGGCAGCCATTCCGCCAGCGGCAGCGCTGCGCAATGAAATGGCCGATTTTATCCTGCGGCACCGCGCATTTCCGCGCGATCTGCAGAAATCGATGGCGGAGCGGATTTATCTGGAAACGGTCGAGCAGGGAGAGGTTTTCTCGCCTTTCATCCTGCCGGTGACCATCCGCGTTTCGGTCAATCCGAAGACCATGCGTCCGCTCTACGTGGTGCACTGGGGCGCCTTTGACGGCGCTTCCAACCTGCCGCTGATCTATATGGCGATCATCGAGGATTCGTCGCAGGGCCTCGTGGAAACTCTCGTGGGCAAAGACGGCAAGCTCAATCCCGGCGTGCGGATACCGCTGCCCGTCGGCGGCCTGCTCAATCCGGAGCTGGCACGGCGCTTTGACGATTTCGCCGCCAAGAATTCGGCCTATTCGCTGTCGCCGATCACGATTGCGACAAGCCTCGATACGGATTTTCCGGAACTCCACCCCAAGCAGCTGCGGCGCGTGGTTCTCGGTCCTTTCTATACGACGGGTATTACCGAACATAACCAGAAGGTTGCCGATGTCCTGGAACGCGTGCGCAAGCCGGAAGATGCCTGGCTTCTGACCTGGACCATGCAGGAGGTTTTCTCCAAGGCGGAACGGCCGGGCAAGCGCGGGCTCTGGTCTTCGGAGCCCTCGCGCGAGGAGTTCTACATCAATACGGATGATCTGGAGGCGGCCCGGCAAGGTGTCAGCAGCTACGAACAGCATGCGCTGGTGCCGCACGAGGCCTATCAGGCGCTCTATGCCTCGGGCGAGGCCAACCGTATTTTCAGCGGGTTCAAAACCCATATCCTGTCCAACGGCCAGGTCATCAGCGACATTTAGGGGAGCACGATCATGGATGTCGGTTTGACCACCATCGACGAGAAGGACATCACCAAGCATCTGCCGGTGGCGCAGGCCATGGTGACGCGTTTTGTCGTGCTGGAATCAGGCGATGCGAAATCCGGGACCGAGCTTGCCGGTACCGGGCGGCGGTTCGTCTCGACGGTTTCGACCGGCGGTCTGCGCTCAACGCGTGAAGTGGACCTGACCAGGACGATCCAGTCCGTGCGTCCCGATGACCAGATGCTGTCCATCGCCCAGCACACCCTGTTGTTCCGGGTGCGCCGTGGCGCGGCAGTCGCATTGGCCGTTGCCGATGTTTTTGGCCGCCAGAGCGATCTGGAGAACCTTCTGGCGCGCAATGCCTCGGCGCCCCTGCAGGGGGAGGATGCCAGCCATTTCAAGAAGCTTTTGTCCGCCGCCGCCTATGTCTCGGCTTTTGCGCTTGCTGCCTACCTCTCGCAACTGATCGAAGCGGATAGCCAGGCCGCCAATGACGTGACGGTTCCGGAATTCAATTTCGATACGGCGCAGGATGCATTGAAATCGATCGTCGGCGGTTTGGACCGGGCCATTGCCGGTGCCGCCGATGAACAGACCATGCTGGCGCGGGCGAAAGCCTATGCTGCTGCGGCCATTGAAGGCCTGCTGCAGCGCAAGGGGCGTTTTGACGGGCTCGGCAGCTTTGAAGACATGCATCTGCGGCTTGATAGCGACGATTTCACGCTTGACGGCTTCGATGTGGCGCCGGGCAAGAAGCGCGCGCCGCTGGTCATGACGTTCAAAAAGCCCGATGAAGTCATCGGCAATCACATTGCCAAATATCAGGCGCTGAAGCTGTCAAAGATGCTGATGGCTTATGATTTCGACCGGCAGCTCAACCCATTCGTTGAACTTGGCGGTTTCCTGTTCACATTCATCGGCGACGGCGCACCGGGGACGGGCAAGACGACGCTGATCCAGATGATTGCCGGTCTCGTCAACGATTACTGCCAGGTGGCGGGCTATGCCTTCCATTACGAGAATTTCGGTGTCGATCAGATTTCCTCCTATCAGGGAAAATCCGGGCAGAACTGCCGGCAATTCGTCAACAATGTGCTCAATCCGCGTGTGATCGGCTTCGGCACCATCGATGATATCGATCAGGTTGCCGCGCGGCGTTCCGATGACCGGGCATCTGCCGGCCAGCAGGAAATCACCGGCGTGCTGATGGAAGCGTTTGCGGGCGCCTCCACCGTGGTGCGCGGCAACTGCGCGTTCGGCATGTTCTCCAACTATCCGGAGAATGTCGACGATGCGCTGCGCCAGCGCGCCGGAGCGCGCTGGCTGGTGGACGGGCCGCAGACCCGCAACGATTACATCGATATCTTTGCACTGCTCGCCGGCAAGAACCACAGGATTCCGCTCGGCGAACACAGGCTGTTCGAAGACCAGCAGATCGAACGCGCCGTGGATGCCGCCTATGAACAATTGTCGAAGCCGCAGGAAGACGGGCTGAAAGCGGTGTATGAGCGCTTCATTTCTGAGAACGGCGAGCCGGAAACGCTTGCCGATATCGGTACCTATCTGCACATGATCAAGGAACGCGAGCCGCGTTTCACCGGCCGCGCCATCAAGAACGTGACGGATGCGATCAAGATGCGCGCCATGGACATCGAACTGCCGGATGCATGGTTCGAAAAGCCCGAGACCTTCATGCACAAGCCCTATGATGAGAAAAAGGCGATGGTGGAGGAACTGCGCAAGCCCTTCACCATGGAGATGGTGCTGCAGGAAACCAACCGTTATGCGGATTCGGAATTCCGCTATGCCGACAAGTCGGACGATGCCGCCGTGGAAAAGATCGTCCGCGATGCGCGCCTGCGCGAACGGGCGATCCGGGAAGTGGAAGCCCTGAAAGCCAGGGGGCAGTGGGACGCCTGATGGACCTTCTCTACGAAAACGAACTGATCTACGGGCGTCTGCTGACGATCGACCAGCCGCATCTGATCGAACGCTATAACCGGGCACTGACGGCTTTTGGATTCAAGGCAACCGAACTCACCCGGTTCAATATTGACCGGACGGGTTTCTCGCCGGAAATCGCCGCTGAGCTGAAGGACCCGTCCTATCTCGATCCCAATGGCGTCAACCGCCGCTTCATCATTCTGACGCCGGATCAGGCGATGCTGCCGGTGGTTCACACGCAGTTCTCCAACACGTCGCAGCTGATGTACGAGTTCTTCAGCAGCAATGCGCGGGCGATCAACGCGCTGACCATCAAGGATGTGATCTTCGGCGAGATCGAGGACAGTGTTTCCATTGTCAACGACATCGAGGATCTGCTGTCGATCAACCAGGTCGAGTTCCGCGTCCTTTCGGCAGAAAACGTCATGGGGCAGGCGGCGGAACTGCGTCTGCTGGTGGACCGGCTGCAGAACGAGCCCAACATCTGGCGCGACGACGATCTCATCAACCGGATGGTCGAACTTGCCAAGGTCACCGGCGATATCCGCGAGAATTCACTGGTGCCCGACAAGGTGGTGTTCCGCCACAGCGCCTTCTGGACCAGCCATTTCGGCGGTATCTATATCTTTGTCGATGACAATACGACGACGGTCATCGGCGATCCCGCCGCTCCCGGCTTCCGGCGCTCGCGTCCCTGGCAGGTCAATTACATCTCGATCAAGGACGCCGATCAGGTGTTCCAGTTTCTTGCCGCGACGGGGCGCATCGAGTTGCCGCGCGGCTCGTGGATCGAGCAGTCGGGCTATCTGGAAAACCGCGGCGAGATGATCATCCGCCATCTCATCCGGACGCTTGAACCGGAACGCAATCTGAGCGGCATTGATCGTATCTGGCTGCAGACCTGGATTCATGCCAATGCCAGCCTGATCAATCATGACGGGACATGGCCGTTCCTGAACGCCGTGAAACGTGAAATTGCCCAGACAGGGCAGATCAACCTCTCCGAGATTGATCCGGCACGCCGGTTTCTCGTTGTGCGGGCGCTGCCAAGCCATCCCGATGCCTGGCTGGTCAATCAGCTGATCAGTGATTTTGTCCCATGGGATTTCCTGTCGCGGTACATCTTCAACAAGCAGGGCTTCTACGCCGACTACGGCCGCTGGAGCCCCACCTATCAGGAACACGTTGTCGATATACTCAAAACAACCTATTTGAAGGACAAGGAAGGGTTGCGCAGGCGGCTCTACGGTCTCACCTCCTAGCAAGGATGCACAATGCTCGATCCCGTCATCAACTTCTTCAGCCGGATTTTCTATCTGATCGGACGTGGCATCGGCTATGCGGTCGGTATCATCCTGTGGCCGCTCCTGTGGGCAGGGCGCTGGTACACCCAGCGCGGCTGGATCCTGAAGACAGTCGTGGGTGCGATGCTCATTCTCTGGGTCGGGCTTTACGGCTATTTCTTCTGGGTCACGCAGGTCTGGACGAATTTCAATCCGGATTACGTCGCCGTCTATAATTTCGATAAGCGTGACGTTGCCGCTGGCGAACCGGTTGCTGCGCAAGCCATGGGAACGGCACCCAAGAGCTGCGCCCGTTCGGCCATTGTCGAAGTTACGGCTGACCTCACCGATTTCAACGTGAACCAGAATGCCTGGATTTCCTCCATGCTGCTGTTCAAGCTCGGTTTCTTCGGCATGTCATGGGACGATACGCCTTTCCTTGACAACAAGGCGGCGTTCCAGCGCGGCATCAACTCCGCCGTGCGCCGGACAGCTGTCGAGCTTGTCGACACGCTTGGCCGTATCCGCGGCACATCGCAGATCGACAACGATCTGCAGAAGGCCCGCGGCAATCTGCAATTCACCGAGGATGCATGGTATTTTGGCCTGAACCCGTTTGGCCCCAAGACCCCGACCCCGAGCTATTACCGTTCGGCGGTCAAAGACCTCAGGACTTTCAATTCGAAGCTGGAAGCCTGCAATGCCGTATTCGATGCGCGCGCCGACAATCTCATGCAGTTCATCGACCGTATTGCCAATGATATCGGCTCCACCTCCGCCATCCTGAAGGATCGCTCGGAGAAGAACAATTATGGCTGGTTCGATACCCGTGCGGATGACCGGTTCTGGTTCGCCTATGGCCAGCTCTACGCCTATTACGGCCTGATGAATGCGGCAAAGGTCGACTTCAAGCAGGTCGTGCAGCAGAAGAACCTGGCCCCCCTATGGGATGGCATGGACGGACAGCTCCGTTCGGCACTCAACATAACGCCATGGATCATCGCCAATGGCAGCGAGGGCGGTTGGTTGTTGCCCAACCATCTGACAACCATGGGTTTCTATATATCCTGCGCGTGCGTTCCAACCTGATCGATATCAAGCAGGTGCTGCAGCAATAAGTGGACTTGGGCGGGTAAAATGCTATATTTAGCCTTGGAGTGAGGGCGAGCTTTCGCCCACCCTCTTTCCTGGTTACATGAAACGGATCCGGATGGTCACCTGCCAGTGAGTCCGGATCCTTTTCATTTCCAGGGTGATGCTGAAGGGTTTAAACCACATAGCTCCACCTCCAAGTTTGAGAGCATGGCTGATGCCGCAGCCGGAGCAGCCCATCTCCTCCGATACACCGCTGGCCCGGTGCTGTTGCTTTTGCCCTCAACACATCCATTGATGACGAAGTGCGACCGCTTCGGCAACGAACGGGGAGTTGTGTCGCAATAGGTATCCAGTTGCAGGTCGATCAAACCGGCAGGTATGTGGTTTCCTTGACTTTTTTGGCAACGAGGGCGGATGGTCGTTGCCCAACCACCTGACAACCATGGGTTTTTATATCCTGCGCGTGCGTTCCAACCTGATCGATATCAAGCAGGTGCTGCAGCAATAAGTGGACTTGGGCGGGTAAAATGCTATATTTAGCCTTGGAGTGAGGGCGAGCTTTCGCCCACCCTCTTTCCTGGCTACTTGAAAAGAACCCGGATAGTGACTTGCCAGCCAGTCCGGGTTTTTTTCATTTCCAGGGTGATGCTGAAGGGCTTAAGCCACATCATATCACCTCCAAGATTGAGAGCATGGCTGATGCCGCAGCCGGAGCAGCCCATCTCCTCCGATACACCGCTGGCCCGGTGCTGTTGCTTTTGCCCTCAACACGTCCATTGATGATGAAGTGCGACCGGTTCGGCAACGAACGGGGAGTTGTATGGCGATAGGTATCCGGTTGCAGGTCGGTCAAACCGGCAGGTGGGTGGTTTCCTTGACTTCCTCCATAACGGCATAGGTATGCGTCTCGCGCACGCCCGGCAGCGACAGCAGGGCATCGGAGAGAAAGCGGCGGTAGTGCTCCATGTCCGCGACGCGCGCCTTGATCAGATAGTCGAAACCACCGGCGACCATGTGGCATTCCATCACGTCGGGGTTGCGCCGTGTCGCAGCCGCAAAGGTGGCAAAAACATCCGGGGTGGTGCGGTCCAGCTTGATTTCCACGAAGACCAGCATTGCGCGGTCGAGCTTTTTCGGCGACAGTCTGGCGGTATAACCAAGGATATAGCCGTCTCTTGTCAGGCGCTTGACCCGTTCCGTAGTCGCCGTTTGCGACAGGTTGATACGCTCGGATAACTCGGTGTTGGAGAGCCGCCCGTCCTTCTGCAGCTCGCGCAAGATGCGCCGGTCAAGGCTGTCCAAGTTTTTCATCTCTAAAATACCCCATATTTTTAGTTTTTTGCGCTGCTTTGTGAGCGTTCATTGGTGAGAAGAACCAAGTGGAATAGATTATATGGGAAAAATCAATAAGGGGAAGCCTGATGACCAGACCATTGCCGTCTTCAAACGATTTTACTGCGCCATATGCTGTCGATGATCAGCAACTGGTGGCATCTTTGCTGAAAACCATCGCCCTGCCGGAAGACGTCAACCGCCGTATCGATGCACGTGCCAGCAAATACATCGCCACGATTCGCAAGGAAGCGAGTGGTATCGGCGGTGTCGAGGATTTCCTGCGCGAGTATGGCTTGTCCACACGTGAAGGGCTGGCGCTGATGGTTCTCGCCGAAGCCCTGCTGCGCGTGCCGGATGCGGCAACGCAGGACAAGCTGATCGAGGACAAGCTGAAGCAGGGCAAGTGGTCGGAACACGAGCCGAGCGGCGATACGTGGTTTGTATCGGCATCGGCTTGGGCGCTCGGCCTTTCCGCCAAGGTGATCAAGCCGGGCGAGACGCCGGAAGGGGTGATTTCCTCGCTGGTCAAGCGTATCGGCCTTCCCACGGTCCGCACCGCCACCAAGCAGGCCATGCGTTATCTCGGCCACCATTTCGTTCTCGGCGAAACCATCAAGGATGCTCTGAAGCGCGCTGCTTCCAACGAAGCCAAGGGTTATCGCCATTCCTTCGATATGCTGGGTGAGGGTGCCCGCACACGCAAGGACGCGCGCGGCTATTTCAAATCCTATTCCGATGCCATCGACGCGATCGGCCGGGCCACGGGCAACAAGAAGCTGCCGGATCGCATGGGCATTTCCGTCAAGCTCTCGGCCCTGCATCCGCGTTATCTCGCCACGCATCATGATCAGGTCATGGCCGAACTGGTGCCGGACCTCCTGGCATTGGCGCAGAAGGCCAAATCCTACGATCTCAATTTCACCGTCGATGCCGAAGAAGCCGACCGGCTTGAGCTGTCGCTGGATGTCATCGACCGCGTCTTTGCCGATCCGTCGCTGGATGGCTGGGACGGGTTCGGACTGGCCATTCAGGCCTATCAGAAGCGTGCGCTTGAGGTGATCGACCACATCGACCGGCTGGCGGCGCGCCACAACCGCAAGATGATGGTGCGTCTGGTCAAGGGGGCCTATTGGGATACGGAAGTGAAGCGGACGCAGGAGCGCGGTCTGCCCGATTACCCGGTGTTCACCCGCAAGCCTGCAACCGATGCGTCCTACATGGCCTGCGCCAAGCGCATGCTGGACGCCCGGCCCCGCATATTCCCGCAGTTTGCCACCCACAATGCGCTGACGGTCGCCATGATCCTGGAAATGGCCGGCGACGACAAGACCGGTTTTGAGTTCCAGCGGCTGCATGGCATGGGTGAAAGCCTCTACAAGCAGATCACAGAAAAGGACGAGAAAATCGCCTGCCGCATCTATGCACCTGTTGGCGGCTACCGCGACCTCCTGGCCTATCTGGTTCGTCGCCTGCTCGAAAACGGCGCCAACTCGTCTTTCGTGTCGGTGGTCGGTGACAGCAATGTACCGATTGCGGACCTGCTGGTGCGTCCGGCGGAAAAGCTCAACGACGGCAAAGGCTATCGTCACCCGCATATCCCGCTGCCTGCCAAAATCTATGGCAAGCGTACCAATTCGGCCGGCGTGGAACTGGGTGACCGCAAGGAACTGGCCGCCCTTTTGGGCGGGATCGCCAAGGCATCCCGCACGGTCAACGCTGTTCCGCTGATCGACGGCGTGAAAGCTGCGGGCAAGGCCCAGAATGTGATTTCGCCGGTCAACGGCGCGACCGTCGGAACGGTTGTGTTTGCGACGGCGGACGAAGCGGCAAAGGCGGTCGGCATTGCCAAAAGGGCTTTCGTCTCATGGTCGCGTGTTCCGGTGGAAATCCGCGCCAAGGCGCTGGAAAAGGCGGGCGACCTTCTGGAGAACAATCGTGATTTGCTGATGGACCTTCTCTCCCGTGAAGCGGGCAAGACGCTCGATGACGGCATTGCCGAAATTCGCGAGGCAGTGGATTTCTGCCGCTACTACGCTGCCGAGGCGCGTCGTCAGTTTGCAACCGACAAGGCCATGCCCGGCCCGACAGGTGAAGACAACAAGCTGCGTCATCGCGGGCGTGGTGCCTTCGTCTGCATCAGCCCGTGGAATTTCCCGCTGGCGATTTTCCTGGGTCAGGTCACGGCGGCCCTTGCTGCGGGGAACACCGTGGTGGCGAAACCTGCGGAACAGACGCCGCTGATCGCCTATGAAGCCATCCGGCTTCTGCACGAAGCGGGTGTGCCGAACGATGCTGTGCTTTATGTCCCGGGTGACGGCTCGGTGGGTGCGGCGTTGACATCCCATGCGGATATTGCGGGCGTGGCCTTCACCGGCTCGACCGATACGGCCTGGGCCATCAACCGTACGCTGGCGGCGAAGAAAGGCCCGATCGTTCCGCTGATCGCCGAAACCGGCGGCCTCAACGGGATGATCGTCGATGCCACAGCCTTGTCGGAACAGGTTGCCGACGATGTTGTCATGTCGGCGTTCCGTTCGGCAGGCCAGCGCTGTTCTGCGTTGCGAATCCTCTACCTGCAAGAGGATATCGCCGACAACATGCTTGAGATGATCGAAGGCGCGGCACGTGAGTTGACGCTTGGCGATCCCTCGCTGGCCTCCACCGATATCGGCCCGATCATCGATCAGACGCAGCGCGACATGCTCGCGGCCCACATTGCCGCGATGCGAAAGAGCCAGAAGGTTCGCTATGCCGGTACTGCACCGGACGAAGGCCTGTTCTTTGCACCGCATATCGTTGAACTCAATCATGCGGAAGCATTGGAGAAGGAGGTGTTCGGGCCGGTTCTGCACGTGGTGCGCTGGAAGGCCAAGGATCTGGACAAGGTGCTCGACCAGATCGCCTCGACCGGATACGGCCTGACCTTTGGTCTGCACACGCGCATCGAAGCGACAGTTGCCAAGGTCATCGACCGGCTCGATGTCGGCAATGTCTATGTCAACCGCAACACGATCGGCGCGGTTGTCGGGACACAGCCCTTCGGCGGTTCGGGTCTTTCCGGTACAGGTCCCAAGGCAGGCGGGCCGTCATACCTGACACGTTTTGCGCTGGAACAGGTGGTCTCGGTCAATACGGCCGCAGCCGGGGGCAATGCCAGCCTGATCGCGATGGGCGAATAAGCGGGAAAACCGCCGAAAAAAGATGTGCATCTGGGGATAGTGAGGCACTCACTATCCCCATTTCGCTTCTGCGATGCTATTTGGCGTATCTACGCGAGTGGAACGAATTTGACATTCGCACCCCATTTGACATCACGCGGAACATGCGAATGTCAAATTCAAAGTTCCACTGGAGTCACATACTTGCTAGTGGTCCTTTGATTCTGACATTTGCCTCCATGGCTTGTATCAAAGGGATGCAAATGTCAGAATCGGACCACTAGGGGAGGACATGCCGATGGCTGTCGTTAAGTCCGATATTGAGATCGCCCGCGCTGCAACCAAGAAACCGATTTTCGAGATAGGTGCAAAGATTGGCATTGCGCCGGAACACCTCGTTCCCTACGGGCACGACAAGGCAAAACTCTCGGCGGAATTCATCCGCTCGAAGCGCGGTGCTCCCGATGGCAAGCTGATCCTCGTGACGGCGGTCAGCCCGACACCGGCCGGCGAAGGCAAGACGACGACGACCGTCGGTCTCGGCGATGGTCTCAACCGCATCGGCAAGAGCGCGATTATCTGCATCCGCGAGGCGTCGCTCGGGCCCTGTTTCGGCGTGAAAGGCGGCGCTGCGGGCGGCGGCTATGCGCAGGTCATCCCGATGGAAGACATCAACCTGCATTTCACAGGCGATTTTCACGCCATCACCGCAGCGCACAATCTGCTGGCAGCCCTGATCGACAATCATGTCTATTGGGGGAATGAACTCAATCTCGATACGCGCCGCGTGACCTGGCGGCGGGTGATGGACATGAACGACCGCGCGCTGCGCGACATCGCGTCTTCCCTGGGCGGCGTTGCCAACGGCTTTCCGCGGGAGTCGGGGTTTGACATCACGGTGGCGTCGGAAGTCATGGCCATTCTCTGTCTTGCAACCGATCTCGAAGATCTCGAGCGGCGGCTGGGCGATATCATTATCGGCTATCGTTTCGACAAGACCGCTGTCTATGCCCGGGATCTGAAGGCCGACAAGGCGATGGCCGTCCTCCTGAAGGATGCCATGCAGCCCAATCTGGTGCAGACGCTGGAAAACAATCCGGCCTTTGTGCATGGCGGCCCCTTCGCCAATATTGCCCACGGCTGCAACTCCGTCGTTGCCACGACGACCGCGCTCAAGCTTGCGGATTACGTGGTGACGGAAGCCGGTTTCGGTGCCGATCTCGGCGCAGAGAAATTCTTCAACATCAAATGCCGCAAGGCGGGATTGAAACCGGCCGCCGCCGTCATCGTTGCCACGGTCCGCGCCATGAAGATGCATGGCGGCGTTGCCAGGGACGATCTCGGTCTTGAGAATGTTGCTGCGGTGAAGGCGGGCTGTGCCAATCTTGGCCGCCACATGGAAAATGTGCGGCAGTTCGGTGTGCCTGTTGTCGTGGCGATCAATCATTTCAGCGCCGATACCGATGCCGAGATCGAAACCGTGAAGAACTTCGTCGCGGCCCATGGCGCGCAAGCCATCCTGTGCAAACACTGGGCGCTGGGATCGGCCGGGATCGAAGAGCTGGCGCACAAGGTGGTGTCTCTCGCCGAGAGCGGTTCGGCTCAGTTCTCGCCGCTCTATGAGGATGAGCTCTCCCTGTTCGACAAGATCGAGACGGTGGTCAAGCGCATCTATCGCGGTGCGGAGGCGGATGCCGATGCCAGCGTGCGGGAGCAGTTGCGGCAATGGGAGGCCGCCGGATACGGCCATCTTCCCGTCTGCATGGCAAAGACGCAATATTCGTTCTCGACGGATTCGCACCTGCGCGGGGCACCGGTCAATCATGTGGTGCATGTGCGGGAGGTGCGCCTTTCGGCTGGCGCCGGTTTCGTCGTCGCGATCTGCGGTGAGATCATGACCATGCCGGGTCTGCCGAAATCGCCTTCGGCGGAACGCATTCATCTCAACGCGCAAGGTTTGATCGAAGGGTTGTTCTGAGCGATTTTCAGGCCGGTGATTTTTGCTGTTGCAAGCGCCGCCGCGTAACGCTAACAATCACCGCCATGAACACGCGCGTTATTATGTCAAATGGCTGGTGGTGGGCTCGCTGATCGCGGCCACGCAGCCTTTTGCACGCACGTAAAGGGATCAGGGCCGCAACGGGTTTTCCGGGCGGCCTTTTTGTTTGACCGCCAGAAGCCCGCAAAGCCAAATGCAACGGAGTGGAAATGATGATGCATAGAATTGAGGGCGACGTGGAAATATTCGACACGGCAGGCGGTGTTACCATCTCCCGGTCACGCATTGCGACTGCCTATGCCAGCGCTATCGACAGCTATGTCGACGGGCTGGATGAACGGCGCGGGGCAGTTTTCTCGTCCAATTATGAATATCCCGGCCGTTACACGCGCTGGGATACGGCCATTATCGATCCTCCGGTTGTCATCACCTCCAACGGCCGGCATATGACGATCGAGGCGCTGAACAAGCGCGGTGAAATCCTGTTGCGCCCGATCCACAAAGCGGTTTCGGCCCTTGCCGAAGTGTCGATTTCCGCTGCGGGCGCAACGAAGCTCGACCTTGAAATCGCCCTGCCGAGCCGTCCGTTCACCGAAGAAGAACGCTCGCGCATTCCTTCGGTTTTTACGGTGTTGCGTGGCATCGTCGCCCTGTTCTTCAGCGAGGAGGATGCCAATCTCGGCCTGTATGGCGCGTTCGGCTATGATCTCGCGTTCCAGTTCGATCCGATCCAGTACAAGTTGAAGCGGCCGGATGACCAGCGCGACATCGTGCTCTACCTCCCGGACGAAATTCTGGTTGTCGATCACCACGCCGCCAAGGCATGGCTGGACCGGTATGAATACGCGTTCGAGGGTGCTTCCACGGAAGGCCTGTCGCGCGAAACCGAAGCCAGAGCATTCAAGCCGACGAGCACGATTCCGGGTCGCGGCGATCACAATCCCGGCGACTATGCGGAACTCGTCAAGAAAGCCAAGGAAAGCTTCAAGCGCGGCGATCTCTTCGAAGTGGTGCCGGGCCAGACATTCTACGAGCGCTGCGAGACCAAGCCTTCGGTCATTTCGCGCCGTCTCAAGGCCATCAACCCGTCGCCCTATTCCTTCTACATCAATCTGGGCGACAATGAATATCTCGTCGGCGCTTCGCCGGAGATGTTCGTGCGCGTGGTTGGCCGCCGCATCGAGACCTGCCCGATTTCGGGAACGATCAAGCGCGGCGAAGATGCGATTGCCGATGCCGAGCAGATCATCAAGCTGCTCAATTCCAAGAAGGACGAGTCCGAACTCACCATGTGCTCTGACGTGGACCGCAATGACAAGAGCCGGGTGTGCGAGCCGGGTTCCGTGCGCGTCATCGGCCGCCGCCAGATCGAAATGTATTCCCGGCTCATTCACACCGTGGACCATATCGAGGGCCGTTTGCGCGAGGATATGGACGCCTTTGACGGTTTCCTGTCGCATGCATGGGCCGTGACGGTGACGGGAGCGCCAAAGCTCTGGGCCATGCGCTTCATCGAAGAGAACGAGCGCAGTCCGCGCGCCTGGTACGGCGGTGCCATCGGCATGGTCAACTTCAATGGCGATATGAACACCGGCCTGACCCTGCGCACCATCCGCATCAAGGATGGCATCGCACAGGTGCGGGCGGGAGCAACGCTGCTGTTCGATTCCATTCCGGAAGAGGAAGAGGCGGAAACCGAACTCAAGGCTTCCGCGATGATTGCGGCGGTGCGCGAGGCGCACAAGAGCAATATCCCCGTGGAAGAACGTGCCGTTGCGCGGGTCGGCGAGGGACTGTCGATCCTGCTTGTCGACCACGAGGATTCGTTCGTCCATACGCTCGCCAATTATTTCCGGCAGACGGGCGCCACCGTGACCACCGTTCGCACGCCGGTGCCCGATGAAATCTTCGACCGGTTGAAACCTGATCTGGTGGTGCTTTCGCCGGGGCCGGGCACGCCGGAGGATTTCGACTGCAAGGCAACGATCAAGAACGCACGCAAGCGCGACCTGCCGATCTTCGGTGTCTGCCTCGGCTTGCAGGCGCTGGCGGAAGCCTATGGCGGCACGCTGCGGCAGCTGCACGTTCCGATGCATGGAAAACCGTCACGTATCCGGATTACAAAGCAGGGCAGGATTTTTTCGGGCCTGCCCAAGGAAATCACCGTTGGCCGGTATCACTCGATCTTTGCCGATCCGGTGCGCTTGCCGGATGAATTCGTTGTAACGGCGGAGACCGAAGATGGGGTCATCATGGCCTTCGAACACAAGAGCGAACCGATTGCGGCGGTGCAATTCCATCCGGAATCGATTATGACCCTCGGGCATAATGCGGGCATGCGCATGATTGAAAACATCGTGGCGCACCTGCCGCGCAAGGCCAAGGAGCGAGCTGCCTGATGGAAGGTGAAAACGTCGTCCAGCGACTGGCATTCTGGTCGATTTTCGTCGGCATGGGCGTGCTGGCACTGAAATATGCCGCCTATCACGTCACCGGTTCCGTTGCGCTCTACTCCGACGCACTGGAATCGATCGTGAATGTCGTGGCGGCGCTTGCCGCCTGGTGGGCGATCCGTGTCAGCCACAAGCCAGCCGACCAGAATCACCCGTTCGGGCACCACAAGGCCGAGTATTTTTCGGCGGTGCTCGAGGGCGTGCTGATCGTTGTGGCGGCGCTCCTGATCCTGCGGGAAGTCTGGTCCGCCTGGGAGATGCCCAAGGTCATGGAGGAACCATGGCTGGGTCTGGCGATCAATGGCGGTGCCTCGCTCGTGAACGCCCTGTGGGCCACGCTGCTGATCAGCCGTGCCCGCCGCTACAAATCGCCGGCTTTGCTCGCGGATGGCAAGCACATCATGACCGATGTGGTGACCTCCATCGGTGTGTTCATCGGTCTCGTCGGTGCCGTGATCACCGGCTGGACGTTCCTCGATCCGCTGCTTGCGGTGATCGTTGCGCTCAACATCCTCTGGCAAGGCTGGAGTGTGATCGGGTCGTCCGTGCAGGGCCTGATGGATGTGGGTGTTCCCACCGAGGAAACCATGCGCATCCGCGACATCATCTCGGCCAATGCCGGCGGTGCGCTGGAGGTGCATGACCTGAAGACGCGCATTGCCGGGCGGGTGACGTTCATCGAGTTTCATCTGGTCGTACATGCCAGCATGAGCGTCGGGGACGCCCATGTCATCTGCGACCGCATGGAAAATGCGTTGATGCAGCAGATTCCCGATTCGAGTGTCGTCATTCACGTCGAACCGGAAGAAGAGGCCAAGCTGCCGATCGGCACGGCTGCCGTTCCCTTCGCCTGACATGTCATACCGCCGCATTGGAGAAACCGGTGCACGGCAGCAACATTTGTCACGCAATGTTTCGAGCTGTCATGATTTTGTTACAATTATATTGACATAGCAGAGCCGCTGAATGACACCATCATCAAGCAAGGCAACTTCTCCATCAATGATGCAGCGCCGGGGGCGTCAGTCAGGGGACACAGGATTTGGCGGCAAGCATCCATTCTCCAGGGAATCGAGCGCCGAAAACGCAGGCAGCGCCGGGCGGACAACCGCTGCTATTTACAAAATTAGTTAACCTTCAACTGTCAGGATTAACTTATGGGTAAACCGACCCTCTACGCACTTCTCGCCGGACTTTCATTGATCGCTGCGGCCTATCCCGCCAGCGCACGGATCATCATCGACTGTGAGAAGCCGGCGGCAGCGAAGGTACCGGCCCCGGCGAACCCGGTTGATCCGCTTGCGGTTACCGGTAAAACTAGCACGGCCGCCTGCGGGCAGAAGCTGCAGGCAGTGGTGCCCGCGCCAGAGAAGGCGCAGCCCATCAATATCGTTGCAACAGGCGGTGCAGGCATGTTGAAAAAGGCAGTGAAGGGCGAGATTCTTCCACAGGGCGAGAGCGCGCTGCGGGATGATCTTGCGTTCAAATACCGGCTCTACCGGCCGGATGAGCCCAATGGCGATGCGATGGTTCTCCTGCACGGTTCGGGCCAGGACGAAACCAGCCTTGTTTCCCTCGCCACCAAGATCGCGCCGCATGCGCTTCTGCTCGCCGTTCGCGGCCGGATCATGCAGGATGGCACCAGCCGGTGGTACCGCCGTCTGACGGCGGTCAGCTTCGACCAGAAGGACATTCACGTCGAGGCCAAGGCCTTCGCCGGTTTCCTGAAGCAGGCGACGGAGAAGTACAAGATCGATCTCAACCGCACGACATTCCTCGGCTATTCGAACGGCGCAAACCTGGTTGGCGCGGTGATGATGCTCTATCCGGATATGGTCAAGCAGGCGGTGCTGCTGCGCTCCATGCCGGTTCTGACGGAAAATACCGATGCCAATCTCGCGGGTGCGCGGGTCCTGACGGTTTCCGGCGTTGCCGACCAGACCTATGCGCCGTTCGCACCGGCGCTTGCGACCCTGCTGCGCGCGCACGGGGCAACGGTCGAGGCGAAGTCGATCAAATCCGATCATGGCCTCGGTAATGACGACGTGCGGGTTGTCAGCGAGTGGCTTTCGGGAACGAGCGCCGAGTTGAAGAAGAACTGAGTTCCCTGCGAACACCTCTTGCATCCGGCCGGACAGTCGTTTAATTGTCTGGCCCATGGAAACGCGCCAGACACATTTGTCGTCTTTTGCCAAATCCGCTTTTGCGGGTTTGACCAGCCGCGCCTATCTCCTTCCGCTTCTTCTCGACCTTATCGGCGATCGCCGGGCTCGTTGAGAGGAGCGTCCGGCGGTCGAAAGTGCCGCCAGGCTTTTTGCTCCTTACCCCTTTACAAGACCATTCCAACGCTTGAAAAAGTGCCGCACGAGCGCCAGAGATGCGCAGACGGCCGGAAACGAGAAGCAAATGACCGATATGACCGCTCCCCGCACCATGGGCATGCCCGATGCTCGCAAGAAATATGAACCTTATCCGCTGGTTGATCTGAAGGACCGCCAATGGCCGTCCAAACGCATCGAAAAGGCACCGATCTGGTGTTCCGTCGATTTGCGCGATGGCAACCAGGCATTGATTGACCCGATGGGCCACGACCGCAAGGTGCGGATGTTCGCCTTGTTGCTCGACATGGGTTTCAAGGAAATCGAGATCGGCTTTCCCTCGGCGTCGCAGACGGATTTCGACTTTGCCCGCTGGTGCGTCGAGGAAGGCAATATTTCCGACGATGTCTCCCTGCAGGTTCTGGTGCAGTGCCGTCCCGAATTGATCACCCGTACCTTTGAATCGCTGCAGGGCGCGACCAAGCCGATCATCCATTTCTACAACTCGACCAGCGAATTGCAGCGCCGGGTTGTGTTCAACAAGGATGTCGGCGGCATCAAAACCATTGCCACCGATGCGGCCAAGATGATCACCGACATGGCGGCAAAGGCCGGCGGCGGTTTCCGCTTCGAATACTCGCCGGAAAGCTTTACCGGAACGGAACTTGACGTGGCGCTGGAGATCTGCAATGCGGTCACGGAAATCGTCAAGCCGACCCCTGACAACAAGCTGATCATCAATCTGCCGTCGACGGTCGAGATGTCGACGCCGAATGTCTATGCGGACCGCATCGAGTGGATGTGCCGCCAGCTCGACAACCGTGAAAACCTGATCATTTCATTGCATCCGCACAATGATCGCGGAACGGGTATCGCCACGACGGAACTCGGCCTGATGGCGGGTGCCGACCGCGTGGAAGGCACCCTGTTCGGCAACGGCGAACGGACGGGCAATGTCGACATCGTGACTTTGGCGCTGAACATGTTCACGCAGGGCGTCGATCCGGAAATCGACTGCTCCGATATCAACCGGATGAAGGAAGTCTACGAATATTCCAATCAGCTGGTGATTCCGGAACGTCACCCCTATGTGGGCGAGCTGGTCTATACGGCGTTTTCCGGTTCGCATCAGGATGCGATCAACAAGGGCATGAAGGCGATCAAGCAGGCCAACAAGACCCTGTGGGAAGTGCCTTACCTGCCCATCGATCCGCAGGACGTCGGCCGCAGCTACGAGGCGATCATCCGCATCAATTCCCAGTCCGGCAAGGGCGGCATCGCCTATATTCTTCAGGCTGACTACGGCTTGAACCTGCCGCGTGGCATGCAGGTGGAGTTCCGCGAGGACATCCAGCAGATCACCGATGAAGAGGGCAAGGAAATGCCGTCCAAGCGGATCTATGAACGGTTCATCGAGCTTTATGTCGATCAGCCGGATGCCCGCCTGAAATTCGTGGATCACCACACCTATCCCGATACGGAGCACAAGGGCATGCGCATCCTCTCGGCCGAGATCACCGATCGTGGCGAGACAAAGCGGATCGAGGGAAGGGGGACGGGCCCGGTTGACGGCTTCATCGATGCCCTGTCGCACTATCTCGGTTTCAGGCTCTCGGTCGTCAATTATTCCGAACATTCGCTCCAGCACGGTTCCGATGCGGCGGCTATCAGCTACATGGAAATCGAGCATCCGAACGGCAAGATTTTCGGTGCCGGCATCAACAAGAGCATTGTTGCCGCCTCGCTTGAGGGCATTGTCTCGGCGGCCAACCGCATCATCGGCAAATAAGCCGGACATCTGCAAAAGGCCGCTGTGAAGCGGCCTTTTTCTGTTGGGAGCGTTTCATGCACCAGTTGCACGCAATCGAGATGGGTGAGGGGAAGGGAACACCCGTCGTCTTCCTGCACGGGTTTGGCGGAACCGCCGCCGGCTGGCATGCCGTCCAAACGGCGATTTCCGCTGATCATCCGACCCTTGCATTCGATCTGCCCGGCCATGGTGTATCGCTGGATTACCCCGATGCCGTGACCGCCCGCCATTTCGCGCAGGCGGTTGTTGAGGACCTCGACAGGCGCGATATTCCAAGGGTTCATCTGGTCGGCCACTCCATGGGCGGCGCAACCGCCGCGCTGGTTGCCGCCTTTGCCGCTGAAAAAGTGGCCTCGCTGACTTTGCTGGCTCCGGGCGGCTTCGGTCCCGATATCAATGGCCGGCTGCTTCGGCATTATGCGGCGGCCCGAACATATGACGCGCTTCAGGTGGCGTTGGAGGGCATGTTCGGCTGGCGCAATCCTGTTCCTGAAGAGATGATCCGGCGCGACGTGGACCTGCGCCGGATCCCGGGACAGATCGAACGGCTCGATGCCATTCTCGCGCGAATGATGAAAGACGGTTTGCAGGGGACCATTCCCAGAGATTTCCTGCAGGCTTTCGCCATGCCGGTCACCGTTGCATGGGGGCGGCTGGACAATGTTTTGCCGGTGTATCAATCGGAAGGGCTGCCGCCGCGTTTTTCGATACATCGTTTTGACGGGGCCGGACATATGCTGGTCGAGGAGATTCCGGGCGAGGTCATCCATCTCATTTCGACAACTGTGCGCACAGGCTGAATTCGGACAAGTTTGTGATGCAACGACGGACGCATATTGTTAATGATGCCTTAACCCCACTTGCCGGAAACGCCTATGAGTGAGATGCACGACAAGATCAGCCCGATGGACGCCAGGCGCAGGCTCGGCGATGCCATTCGCGGTGCGCAGGTGGCAGCGGCCGACCGCGGCGATGTCGTCATCGACATGAAGGAAGCGGATCTCGCCCGGATCGAAATCCTGGCGCAGGATCTGCAGCCGGTTTTCGATGAAGTCCCTGCGGATGACGAGCAGTGGGATTTTGCCATTTCCACCGGCTTGCAGCCGCGCCTGTGGATCGATGCCACCGCGCATGTGATGATGGGCCGGGACAGGCGCACCTATCGCTTTGTCAGGGATACAAGGCTTGGGCGGAGCGTTCTGGCGGAGTCGCCCGAGGTGAAGCCGATCTCCGACGCGGTCACCACCTACATTGCCGAGCGGATCGTCGAACGGCAGCGCATGATGGAGGGCGAACGGGTCAGCCTGCGCTCCCCGGCTGTTGCTGCGCCATCCGGCCCGGCCGAGCCCGCCCCGCAATCGGCGGCGGCACCGGCGGTCCAGTTTCGGCAGCAGCGGTCGATGGCCAATGATTTCGTCAATGCGGTCATCTGGCTGCTGATCGGTGCTTTCGCGGGTGCTGGCGCACTGCTCGCCTTTTTCTGGGACCGGCTTTCACCCTATTTCTGACGCTCAGACGGGCGCGGAAACAGCGCCGACGTGAAGCTCGTGCTCGGCTATCGTCTCGATGGTCATGGCGGCATCCACGATGCCGCGCTCCGTCATGCGGCATGACCAGCCGGATGCCGTCTTCGCGATGGCAAAGATGTTGAAACGGGCCGCCGGCTTGTGGCCGCCGAAGCTTTGGCTGGCGGAAGGCACGCAAACAACGGGTATCTTCCAGCCGGGGCCGTCGATTGCGTAGCGTGTCGCCAGATGCGTATGGCCATGCAGGACAAGCTCCGCCCCGTGCCGCCGCACGGTCCGCTGGAACAGGCCGATGCCGAGCAGGCGCTTGTGCGACGGCGCTGCGCCGCGCACCGGCGGGTGATGGATCATGATTACCCGGAACAGGCCGCGCTTGGCGGTTTCATCGAGAATTTCGCCGAGGCGGCGTGCCTGCCGGTCGCGCAGATCGCCGGTCGCCATGAACGGTGCGGTGGCGCGGGCCGATGACACCCCGATCAGGGCGATATCGCCGCGAACCCGCAGGTAAGGGAATTCAACCGGGCGCTGTTCGGCTGCCTCGCGGTCGCCCAGCATCCATGGTGCCCAGTAGCGCCTGGTTTTTTTCAAAGCGCCGGGCACATAAGCGTCGTGATTGCCGGGGACAACGGACACGTCATGCGGATTGCCCAGGGTTTTCAGCCAGCGTTCGGCGGTCTCCAGTTCCTCATCCAGCGCCAGGTTGACGAGATCACCCGTCACTGCCAGATGGTCCGGCGCCTGCGCCTTCAGATCGGCAACCAGGGTATCGAGCGTACCGCCGGTCATCGAGCCCTTGCGGTTGGACCGCCAGTTGATATAGCCGGTGATGCGTTTTGACACGAGCTCGCGCAGGCTCAGCGCGGGCAGGGGCGACAGGTGAATGTCGGAGATATGTGCAAGACGGAACATTATTTCAGCTTTAAGAGAGTGTAGCGTAGGAATCCAGTGTTAGAACCTTTGTATCGTTACTGGGTTCCCATTTAGGACCGGTGAAATGGCTGACAAAAGCGTGAAATGGCGACATCGCCTGTTTCACACCTATTTTCTCCTGCGGCGCCCGATGACGTTGGGCGCGCGTGGCGTGATCCTTGACGAAGCGGCGCGGTCGGTCTTTCTCATCAGGCATACCTATGTGCCCGGCTGGCAGTTTCCCGGCGGCGGCGTGGAAACCGGCCATACGATCGAGCACACGCTGGCGAAAGAGTTGATGGAAGAAGGCAATATCGAACTGACGGCCAGGCCGCAGCTTTTTGCCATCTATCACAATGCGCATGCCTCAAAGCGCGACCACGTCGCGCTCTATGTCTGCCGTTCGTTCCGGCAGACCGCAGCGCGGCTGCCGGACCGCGAAATCGCCGAGGCCGGATTTTTCCGGCTCGATGCCCTGCCGGAAGGCACCACCGCCGCGACGCGGCGGCGGCTGGCCGAAATTCTCGACGGCGCCGAGATATCGCTCACCTGGTGAGTTCAGAACCGGTCGCGGTCATGGGGCGCGGCAAAATCCAGCTGCGGCCCCTTGGGGATGATGCCCGTCGGGTTGATGGTTTTGTGGCTGCCGTAATAATGCGCCTTGATGTGCAGCATGTTCACGGTCCCGGCCACATCAGGCACCTGATAGAGATCGCGGGTATAGTTGGACAGGTTCGGATAGTCGGCAATGCGCTGCCGGTTGCATTTGAAATGCCCGACATAAACCGGATCGAAGCGCAGCAGGGTGGTGAACAGCCGCCAGTCCGCCTCGGTAACCCGATTGCCCGCGAGATAGCGCTGCCTGCCGAGACGCTCTTCCAGCTGGTCGAGCGTGGCAAACAGCTGGTCGAACGCTTCCCCGTAGGCTTCCTGCGTGGTGGCAAAGCCTGCGCGGTACACGCCATTGTTGATATTGGGATAGACCAGCGCATTGACGGCGTCGATCTCGCCACGCAGGGCTTCGGGGTAGAAATCCTGTGAGGCATCGCCAAAGGCATCGAACGCCGTGTTGAGCATGCGGATGATTTCGGAGGACTCGTTCGAAACAATGGTGTTCTGCTGCTTGTCCCACAGAACTGGTACGGTCACGCGGCCGGAATAGGAAGGGTCCGCGCGCGTGTAGATTTCGTGGAGCCGTTTCGAACCGAACAGATGATCCGGTGTGGCTCCATCCACGGCATGGAAGGTCCAGCCTTCGGCGCCCATGAAGTGATCGACGACCGAAACGGAAATGACATCCTCGAGCTTCTTCAACGCGCGAAAGATCAGCGTGCGGTGCGCCCAGGGGCAGGCATAGGAAACATAGAGGTGATAGCGCCCGGCCTCGGCCTTGAAGCCGCCCTTGCCGGAAGGGCCGGCAGAGCCGTCCGCCGTCACCCAGTTGCGGAACTGCGACTCCGAACGGATGAAGCGCCCGCCGCTGTCCTTGGTGTCGTACCACTGGTCGTGCCACTTGCCGTCAATCAGAAGACCCATTTCATGCTCCTTGGCTCGCAAACCTGCGTGCAACGGTAACTGCGTTTATTGCCGATTGCCTATACCTAGGGTCAGGGCCCATTAATATGATCGAAATGGCGCCTGAAACGGCAAGAAGATGCGAGGAGAGATGCGAAGGGCGGGGTCTTCCCCCGGCCGAGCAGCTCGACACTGCAGCTTGCAGCCGTTTCGGCGTCCGTAGGATACGGTCCATTTGCCCGGCTACATCGTCGCAAAGGACTTGAGAATGGATAAACATTCCCATCGCCTTCGCTCCTTGTATCCAAACAAATGGCCGCGTACCATTTCGACCAGATTAATGGGTCCTGACCCTAGACACAAATGCCGTCCAAACCACCCCGGTCCAGGTGAACAGAGTGTCACTTTTTGCCATGGGCGCACGAAAATCGGTTTACGGCGGGCGGCTGAGATGCTACGCGGAAAAAAAGGAGACATTTTGTGACAGGATTCCTCTTCATCCGACGATGAAACCCGAACCGGCGCTTGAACAGCGCGGCGGACTTTCCTGTGTTGGCCAAAGGCCATTGTCTACTCCTTTATGAAGATACCCAGCATGCTGACCCATGTCGTGACCTACGCGCCGGAAGAACCGGTGCATGACGCTGCCATCGAAGACATCAACAAGGAAGCATTCGGCCCCGGCCGTTTCACCCGTGCCGCCTATCGCATCCGCGAAGGCGGTCCGCATGACCGCACCCTGTCCTTTGTCGCGCTGAACGGCGAGCATGTCGTGGGGTCGGTGCGGTTGACGCCCATCCTGATCGGCAAGACACCGGCGATGCTGCTCGGTCCGCTGGCGGTCCGGCCGGCCTGGAAGAAGCAGGGCATCGGCGCGGCGCTCATGCGCATGTCCATGGAAGCCGCCCGGCTTGCCGGACACAAGCTTGTCATCCTGGTGGGCGACGAGCCCTATTATGCGCCATTCGGTTTCCGCCCCATTGTCGGGCATCAGATCGAAATGCCCGCGCCGGTCGAACCATCGCGGTTCCTTGCCTGCGAACTCACGCCGCGCGCCCTGAAAGACGTGCAGGGCCGGGTCCGGCATGCGGGGATTGACGGTCAGTAGCCCGGTATTCACCGGCCTTCGCGGTACCACATGCTGCCAAGGACAAGGATCATCGCGGCAAGGCCGAGGAAGCCGGAGAACAGCGGCAGGCGGTTGACGCTTTTCAGCACCGTTTCACTGGTTGGGCGCAAGCCGATCCAGTTGTCGCCGCTGGCACTGGCAAAGCTGCGCGAGGCGACGATGCTGGGCACCTCAATCGATGTCTGGTCTGCGGTTGCCCGCAGGCGGCGGGCACCGCCGCCGGTTTCGCGGGCGAAGCCGTCGAGCTTGGCTGTCGTCGATATGTAATCGGCAAACTCCGGCGCATCGACCGGCCCGACATGGGCCAGCGTCGTCAGATCGCCATTGGCAACCTGAAACAAGCCGATTTCCGTTGTCGGTATCGCGGCGGTGAACACGCCGGGTTCGGTCTCGGTGAGCGGGATGTCCTGTTTTTTGCCGGATGGCGTGATGATGCTGGCCTGCTGGGCGGTCTTCTTCATCGTCTGGCGGCGGATTTCGAGATTGCGGCCACTGCCCGTTGCGGTCAGGGCTTCCTCTTCCAGTTCAGGTTCCTTCATCAGCCAATGGGCAATCCGGCGGTAGAGCGCGGCATGCGGGCCGCCGCCTTCAAAGCCGCGCGCCCACAGCCAGCCCTGATCGGACAGGAACATGCCGACCCGGCCTTCGCCGATACGGTTGAGCACGAGCAACGGCTTGTCGCCGGCATTCATCACGACCGTGCCATCCGGCTTGTTGACATCGATGACACGGAACCAGCGGCTCCACTGCGGCGGTTCCTGCGTGCTGCCTTCAAGGCCGCGCGTCACGGGATGGCGTTTGCCATCGTCGCTCAGGCGCGGATAGAAAGCTTTCTCGGTGACATCGCCCGTCGGCGTAGCCGGCAGGATGGTCAGGAGCGGTGTGTTGGCGATGGAGACGTTGCCCGCATATTCGGGACCGGCGGCAATCAGCAATGCGCCGCCCTTCTGCACATAGTCGTTGATATAGTCGTAATAGAGCAGCGGCAGCACGTCGCGGTGCTGATAGCGATCGAAGATGATGAGATCGAACTGGTCGATCTTCTCGACGAACAATTCCCGCGTCGGGAAAGCGATCAGCGACAGTTCATTGATCGGCGTGCTGTCCTGTTTTTCCGGCGGGCGCAGAATGGTGAAGTGGACGAGATCCACCGAAGCATCGGATTTCAGCAGGTTGCGCCATGTGCGCTCGCCATTGTGCGGCTCGCCGGAAACCAGCAGTACTTTCAGGTTCTCGCGGATGCCATCGACCATGGCGACGGCGCGGTTGTTGATTTCGGTCAGCTCGTTGGGAACGGCATCGACCGCCAGCTCGACAATATTGACGCCGGCGCGCGGCAGCGTCACCGCAAGCGGCATTTCCTTGCCGATGACGGCATCCTGCGACAATACCTCGTTGCCGTTCACCCGCACGGTGACGCGCGCCCGGCCGCCCTGGGGTTCACCGGCGGCCGTGACCTTGTAGGTCATCTGCTGCGGTTTGCCGGTGATGCCGAAGCGCGGCGCCCGGACAAACTGGATGCGCCGGTCGATCTCGCCCGGCCTGCCGGTGATCAGGCCATGGACCGGCGCGTTGAAACCCAGCGCCGCAACATTGTTCGGGATATCGTGGATCTGCCCGTCGGTGATCATGATGGCGCCGCCGATGCGCGAGGGCGGAACATCGCGGAATGCACCGTTCATGGCCTGGAACAGCCGCGTGGCCGTGGCATCGTCGGTTTCGCTGGCGCGGTTGGTCTCGACGGTCCGCACCTCGAACTGCGGCAGGCGCGCCAGCGCGGCCTGGACCTGCTTGAGCGCCTCGGTCGTATCGGCGGTGCGGTCGCCGATATCCTGGCTCTGGCTGCGGTCGGCAATCACGGCGACGACGCTTTTGAGCGGCTCGCGTTCCTCGTTGATGACAACGGGATTGAACAGGGCCATGGCCAGCGCGGCCACGGCCAGCAGGCGGATCACGCTGCCGCGCTGGCGCAGATACAGGCCTGCCAGTGCAAGCGCCAGCAAAGGCAGGAGCAGCAATGCCAGAAGTGAGGTCGAGAGCAGGGGCTGGAAGTCGAGGGAGAGATACATGTCAGTTCGCCAGCCGCTTCAGGAGATCGGGCACGTGCACCTGATCGGATTTGTAGTTGCCGGTCAGCATGTACATGACGATGTTGATGCCCGCGCGATAGGCGAGAACCCGCTGATCCGGATCATTGGGGATCGTCGGGAGCAGGGGAGCGCCGCTGGCGTTGACGGCCCAGGCGCCCGCGAGATCATTGCCGGTTATCATGATGGGCGAAACGCCGTCGCCGACCCGCACCGGGCGGTCCTTGTTGGCTTCGGGTGCCTGCGAGGCCTGCACCCAGAGCTGGCTGCCGCGGAACCGGCCGGGGAAATCCTGCAGGATATAGAAGGCCTTGGTCAGCACATGGTCATTGGGCACCGGTTCCAGCGCCGGTATGTTCATGCCGGAAAGAATGTCGCGCAGGCGCGCATTGGCCGGTGTCGAGCTGTTGTCGAAGCTGATGGCGGCCGCATCCTGATCGCGCGTGTCGAACAGAACGGTTCCGCCCTGCTGCATATAGGCATCGATCTTGGCAATCGCGGCCTGCGACGGCATTTTGGCCGCGGGGTCGACGGGCCAATAGATCAGCGGAAAGAAGGCGAGCTCATCGGTTTCCGGGTTGACGCCTATGGGTTCGCCGGGCTCCAGCGCGGTGCTGTCGGCAAGTGCCCTGGAAAGCCCGAAAAGGCCCGCTTTGCTGATGTCGTCAACGGCACGATCCCCGGTGATGATATAGGCGAGGTGCGTGGCATTGACCGCGTCCAGGATCGTCTGGTCGCCCGGTTTGCTGTCGTTCTGCTGGGCATGCGCCGGAGAGGGACCGAATGCCAGGATGGCGGGAATGAGCAGGATCGCCAGGGAGGCGGCGGTAACCGTCTTGAAGCGGCGGCGCAAATGCCCGCCAAGCCAGAGAATGGCAAGCGCATCGAGCGCCAGCAGCAGGGCGGCGAGCCCGAAGAGCGGTCCACGCAGCGGCACCGATTCATCGACGGCATAGCGTGCCGTGGTCACGGGAATGGCAAGCTCGGGACGGACCAGAGGCTTGATGCCGCTGTCTGGCTTGAAGAGGTTGAGGGCGCTCATGGAATCCTCGACGCCATAAAAGCCGGGCGGATTGTCAAAGCTCACCGTGCCGGTTTCGCCTGTTTTGAGGATAAGCGGCTTGGCATCCGCACCCGGAGGGGTCAAAGCCCCTTCGGCGTTCAATGTCAGATAGGGCGGAAAGGCGCGGGAAGCCCCGGCGCCATTTTCCTGCGGCGACGGTCCGGTGTTGCGCGACAGGGTGACGATGCGGTGCAGCATGTCGACAAAACTGCCGCTGATCGGCAGGTTCGACCATGTGGCTTCCGGCGTGACGTGGAAGAGGACGAGCTGCCCGCGCCCGCGGGTCTCGCCCGTCACCAGCGGCGTGCCGTCGGCAAGATTGGCCCAGCTCTTCTCGAAGAGGTCGATGGCGGGCTCTGCCAGAACCTGGCGGTTGACGGTGACATCCTGCGGCGTCGGCAGCCCGGCAAACGGACCAGTATCCGGGAATGCGGCAACCGGCTGGGATTCCTTCCACGACAGGGCACCGCCCAGAGAACGTTCGCCCTTGCGCAGGTTGACCGGCAGAAGCGGGTCATGCTCGCTGTTGCCGGCAAGGCGCGGCCCGGCAAAGCGGATCAGTGTCCCGCCCTTGGCAACCCAGTCCACCATGGCCTGTTCGGTCTCGCCGGGCAGTTTGCCGATATCGGCCATGATGATGACGGACGGCTTCTGCTCCAGAAGTTCGGGGATGGCCTTGATCAGCTCCGCATTGCGCGGCCGCAGGAGATCGGCGAAGGGCTCAAGCGCGCGTGAAATGTAATAGAGCGGCGACAGCAGGGGCTGCGACAGATCCGCTTCGGAACCGGACAGCAGGGCGACGCGGCGGCGCTTGTTGTTGTCGTCGACAAGGAACGTGGCGCCCGCATGCGGGGCGTTGTCGATGCGCAGGCTGTGAAAGTCGTTGCGCAGCTCGTAGGGCGCCGTAATGACGGCTTCGCCGGTCGCTTCATTGGCCCGGAAAACCAGTCCGGTTTCGGCGATGCGGCGGCCTTTTTCATCATAGGCGCCGATGGTGATGCCGCCCGAGGCGCGGCTGTCATCGGAACGCACGGCGTGGACGGTGAGCCCGTTCGCATTGTTCTCCACCTGCCGGATGGCAGAAAGGGCTGCGATCGACGGCTGATACCAGATTACCGAAGCGATCCCGCTCCCCTCCATGGATTTGATGGCCGTCGCCGCCTGCGGGGTGTCGACACCGTCGTTGAGATAGGCGACGCGCACGCCTTTGACATTGGCAAGGACGGCCTTCAGCCGGTCGAAGGCAGCGCTGCGGTTGACGGGAATCGGCCGGACATTCAGCGCACGCAGCCGCTCGAGCGCGGTTGCGGCATCGAACGGGCCGACATCGGCATTCAGTTTCTCGGCCGTACCCAGGATGTAGATCAGCGCGCCGGAGGCATTGGCATCGGCGATGAGCCGTTCCGCCGTTTCCTTGCGCGCGGTCCATTCCTCATTGGAGGACCAGCCATTGTCGAGCACGATGGCGACCGGCTCCTTGCCGCTCAAAGTCTCGGCGCGCGGATTCCATACGGGTTCGGCGAGCGCGAGAATGACGAGCGCTGCCAGCACAAGCCGCAGCAGGGTCAGCCACCACGGGCTGCGGTCCGGCGTTTCCTCTTTCTTGAGGATCTGGGCCAGAATTTTCAGCGGCGGGAAGGATTCCCGGACCGGCCGCGGCGGCGTCGCCCGCAGCAGCCACCAGATAACGGGCAGGGCCAGAAGCCCCAGAAGAATTGCCGGTGCGCCGAGGGCAAGGGGAAAGGCACCCATCATAGGCCCGTCCTCTGATACCCGGCATCGGCGGTCATGTTCAGGTGCACGGAAACCAGCGCTTCGGAGGCAAGGCGGTCGGTGCGGTTGGCGGTGTAGCTCCAGCCGATCCGGCGGCAATAGGCGCTGAGTGTTTCACGCCGGGCAAGGAACAGGCGCTTGTATTCCTCGGCATAGTCCTGCGCCCGGCCGACGGTCAGCATCGCGCCGGATTCCGGATCGACGAATTCCGTGCGCCGCTTGTAGGGGAAATCCGCTTCGGCCGGATCGTAGATTTCGACCAGATGCGCGCGGGCGCCGCGCTGGGCAATCTGCTCAAGCAGGGCAAGCGTCTCGTTGACCGGCTCGAGAAAATCGCTGACCAGCACGACATCGGAAAAGCGCCGCACCTTGCTGAAATCCGGCTGCTTCGGCAGGTCGATCACGTGCGACAGCGCAACCGCCAGTCGCTCAGCGCCATTGGCGGCAGAGGTCGGATCGGTCACGTCGGGAAAGGCAATGCGCTCGCCGCTGCGCGACAAAAGCTCGGCCAATGCCAGGATGAGCACAAGCGCGCGCGATTCCTTCGATACCTGCGCCATATCCGATTTGTAGAGCATGGAGGCCGAGGAATCGGCCCACAGCCAAACCGTATGGGCGGCTTCCCATTCCTGATCCCTGACATAGGTGCGGTCATCGCGTGCCGAACGGCGCCAGTCGATGCGCGCGATGGCTTCGCCGTCCGTGTAGGGCCGGAACTGCCAGAACGTCTCGCCGACGCCGCTCTTGCGGCGGCCATGCCAGCCGGTATTCGTGGTGTTGGCGATGCGGCGGGCTTCGACCAGAAGATCGGGCAACAAAGCGGCGCGCTGGCGTGCACGCGCCAGCGCCTCGCGTGTCGCGGTCTTCTGGACCTGCGCGCCGATGGCTGCCATCAGAGTGCGGCCTTGGTCAGATTGGCGATGACCTCGCGCACGTTCATGCCGTCGGCGCGGGCGGCGAAGGTCAGTGCCATGCGGTGCTGCAGGACCGGTTCCGCGAGTGCCCTGACATCGTCAATCGACGGCGCGAGACGCCCGTCATAGAGCGCGCGGGCGCGGGCGCACAGCATCAGCGCCTGGCTCGCACGGGGGCCGGGACCCCAGGCGATGAATTTTTGCGCGATATCGTTGTCCGCACCGGGGCGGGCCGAACGCACGAGCTTGAGGATGGCTTCGACAACGCCTTCCGCCACGGGAATCCGGCGGATCAGCTGCTGCATTTCGCGCAGGCGCTCGGCAGTGATGGTCTTGGCCGCCCGGGCTTCCGAGGTGCCGGTGGTTTCGAGAAGGACGCGGCGCTCCGCCTCCAGTTCCGGATAAAGGATATCGATCTGCATGAGGAAGCGGTCAAGCTGCGCCTCGGGCAGGGGATAGGTGCCTTCCTGCTCCAGCGGATTTTGCGTCGCCAGCACGTGGAACGGCGATGGCAGGTCGTGCCGTTCACCGGCAACGGTCACATGGTATTCCTGCATGGACTGCAGCAAGGCCGACTGGGTGCGCGGCGAGGCGCGGTTGATTTCGTCGGCCATCAGCAGCTGCGCAAAGATCGGGCCTTTGACATAGCGGAACGAGCGCTTGCCATGGTCGTCCTGTTCCATGACTTCCGAGCCGATGATGTCCGACGGCATCAGGTCGGGCGTGAACTGCACGCGGCGCTCGTCGAGGCCGAGCACGGTACCGAGGGTTTCGACCAGCTTGGTCTTGGCAAGGCCGGGAACACCGACGAGAAGGGCATGGCCGCCGGCAAGCAGCGCGACAAGCGTGCGCTCGATCACGCTTTCCTGGCCGAAGATGACAGTGCCGATGGCAGCGCGTACCCTGGAGATATCGGCCAGAGCCTTTTCGGCCTCTGCTATCATGGCCTTCGGATCGGACGGTTCCCCGGTTTTGATGATTGTCATGGTTTACCTCGTCTCTGGCCTGCGGAGCTGGTTTATGGTCAGCTTCACACTTAAATGAGTCTAGATCACTATGACATGCAGACAAGCGGTTTAACGGTGACTATTTCGTGACGAATGAACAAAAAGGTCTTGGTATGGCACAGTCAGAGGGCACGTTGCGCGATGCGGCAGGGCTTGAAGCGCTGATTTCGCGCGCCGCGGCGCAAGGCAAGGGCCTGCCGCCGGTGGAAAAGTGGAACCCCGACTTCTGCGGCGATCTCGATATGGAGATCAAGGCGGATGGCACCTGGTTCTACATGGGAACACCCATCGGTCGCGCACCGCTGGTCCGGCTGTTCTCCACGGTCCTGCGCCGGGATGCCGATGGCAAGACCTATCTTGTCACGCCCGTCGAGAAAGTCGGTATCCGCGTCGAGGATGCGCCCTTCCTTGGTGTCGAGCTCAATGTGTCCGGTGAAGGCGATGACCAGATCATGACGTTCCGCACTAATGTCGGCGATATCGTCGAGGCAAATGCCGACAATCCCTTGCGCTTTGTCATCGATCCGGCCAATGGCGGGCTTAAGCCCTATGTGCTGGTGCGCGGACGGCTGGAAGCCTTGCTGGCGCGCCCGGTCATGTACGAACTGGTCAGCCATGGCGAAGACCTTGTGATCGACGGCAAGTCCATGTTTGCCGTGCGCTCCGGGGGAGTGGTCTTTCCCATCATGCCGTCCGATGAGCTGGAAGAGCAAAGCCTATGAGCCAGACCCTGCGGCATGAAGATGGCTTTTCCGCCCGGGCCTTTGCGCAGCGCGTCGCCGCGAAGGGCCATGAGACGCTGAGCGTCGATCATGGCGACCACCTGCTTAATCCCGACCTCGATGCCCTGATCGCGGCGACCAAACTGCGCGAGGCGGCGGTGCTGATCCCCATCGTCGATCACGGGGATGAAGCGGGCGTCATTCTCACCCTGCGCAATGCCAACATGCGCAAGCATTCGGGCCAGGTGGCGTTTCCCGGCGGCGCCATCGATCCGGAAGACGATTTCCAGCCGGAAAAGGCGGCGCTGCGGGAAGCGCATGAGGAGATCGGCCTGGAAGGGCGGCATGTCGAGCTGCTCGGCCGTCTGCCGCGCTATCTCACCACGACAGGTTATTCCATCACCCCGGTGCTCGGGCTCGTTCATCCGCCATTCGACCTGACGCCCAATCCGGATGAGGTGGCCGATGTGTTCGAAGTGCCATTGTCCTTTCTGATGAATCCTGCCAACCACCGCAGGGAAAGCCGGATATGGCAGGACAAGGAACGCTTCTATTATACGATGCCGTTCGGCGACCGCTTCATCTGGGGCGTTACGGCGGGCATCATCCGCACACTTTATGAAAGGCTCTATTCTTGAGCATGACAGTATCGATTGCCGGCAAGGCCCCATGGCTGAAGAACGAGGCTTTGCAAAGGCTGCTCGCCGCCCTTTCCGCCGATGGAGAGGGCGCACGCATCGTCGGCGGCGCGGTGCGCAATGCGCTTCTCGGGCAAGAGGTGTCCGATCTCGATATCGCAACCACCTGTGTGCCGGATGAAACGATTCACCGGGCGCAGGCGGCGGGGTTCAAGACCGTGCCGACCGGTATCAGCCATGGCACGGTGACCGTTGTCGCCGACAAGCGGCCGTTCGAGGTGACCACGCTGCGCGCCGATCTCGAGACTGACGGGCGCCACGCATCCGTTGCCTTCGGCCGCGACTGGCAGGTCGATGCGGACCGGCGCGATTTCACCATCAATGCGCTCTACGTCGAAGCGGATGGCACGATCGTCGATCTGGTTGGCGGTCTTGCCGATATTGAAAGCCGGACCCTGCGCTTCATCGGCGATGCGGAACAGCGCATCCGCGAGGATTACCTGCGCATCCTGCGCTTCTTCCGGTTTTTTGCCTGGTATGGCCATGGCCGTCCCGAGAGCGAAGGCCTGAAGGCCTGCGCCCGCCTGAAGGACGGCTTGGCGCAGCTGTCGGCGGAGCGTATCTGGTCGGAGCTGAAGAAGATGCTGGCAGCGCCGGATCCTTCGCGCGCCCTGTTGTGGATGCGTCAGGCGGGCGTGCTGACGGCGGTTCTGCCCGAGAGCGAGAAATGGGGCATCGATGCGATCCATGGTCTCGTCAAAACGGAAAAGGAACTTGGCTGGCCGGCTGATCCGCTGCTGCGCCTTGCCAGCATGATCCCGCCCGATGCGGAGCGCACCCATGCCATGGCGGTGCGCCTCAAGCTTTCCAATCACGAGCGCGAGCGGCTGGAAGCCTGGGCTGGTGCCGTCCTGCCCAGTGCCGAAATTTCCGAGGCGGGTTTTGCCAAGCGGCTTTATCGCAGCGACCGGCAGGGCATGATGGACCGCCTGCGCCTTGCGCTGGTTTCCGCGCGCATGCAGGCGCTCAACGACAATGCCGCCATGATGCGTGCCGGTCATCTGTCAAAACTGCTGGAATTTGCCGGGCGGTACGAGAAGCCCAAATTCCCCGTTTCCGGCGGCGATCTCATCGCTGCCGGTCTGGAAAAGGGCCCCGATGTGGGCAAGCTGCAACGCGCGCTCGAGGATGCGTGGATTGACTCGGGCTTTACGCTGGACCGTGATGCGCTGCTTGCCAGAATTCCCGACCTGACAGGAAAGCCTGTCTAGGCAGCCTTGCCCTTTTCAGGCTGGATATTGGCCTTGATCGTTTCGAGCATGGCTTCGCGGATGGCCGTCTCGCCGTGGGTTTCGCGAAGGTGCTCGGTGGCGCGGCGGATGATCTCGGCTTCGGTGTCGTGACGGGTATGCCACTGGCAACCGGGAACGATGCAATGAAGTTCTTTCATGGCCTTTTCTCCCTGTTGTGGGCCCGGTGTGACGCGGGCCCTCTCCATCGAGATACGGCTTCAGATACCGTACCGGCAGCACCATAACGCATGAAAGCCGGGATTGATCCCTGAAAAAATCACATCACGGCCATTTGACCGTTGGTGGCATGGACGAAAGGATCGAATCCACGTTGCCGCCGGTCTTCAGGCCGAAGATCGTGCCGCGGTCGTAGAGCAGGTTGAATTCAACGTAGCGTCCGCGCCGGACCAGCTGTTCCTGCCGGTCTTCGGAACTCCAGTCCCGGTTGAAATTCTGCCGGACGAGATAAGGGTAGACCACCGAAAAGGCCCGGCCGACGTCGCGGGTGAAGGCAAAGTCGGCATCCCAGCCGCCATTTTCGTCGGAAGAATGCAGCCAGTCATAGAAAATGCCGCCCGTGCCGCGCGGCTCCTTGCGGTGCGGCAGATAAAAATACTCGTCGCACCAGTCCTTGAATTTCTCGTGGCTGGCGACCGCCGCATGCTTGTCGCAGACGAATTTCATCGCCTTGTGGAAGGCGGCGGTATCCGGGTCTTCCTGCGTCCGTTTGCGGTCGAGAACGGGCGTCAGGTCAGCGCCGCCGCCGAACCACTGGCGGGTGGTGACAACCATGCGCGTGTTCATGTGCACCGCCGGGACGAACGGGTTCTGCGGATGGGCAATCAGCGAGATGCCCGAGGCCCAGAAGCGCGGATCCTCATCCGCACCGGGTATCTGCTTGCGGAATTCCTGGGAAAATTCGCCATGGACGGTGGAGGTGTGGACCCCGACCTTCTCGAAGACCCGGCCATGCATGATGGACATGATCCCGCCGCCGCCGTTGCCTTCGTCGCGCTGCCATGGCGTCTGCACGAAACGGCCCGCCGGCCGGTCGGAGAGAGGGCCTTCCAGATCATCCTCGAGCTGCTCGAAACTGGCGCAGATCTTGTCGCGCAATTCGGCAAACCACGCGGTGGCGGCTGTCTTCTTGTCTTCAAGCGCTTCGGGCAGGATGGCGGGAATATCCGGGCGGTCCATATTAGCGATTCCTTCTTGCTGTGTACTTTATCACATCCGGGGCGCGGCAAAGGAAGGTGGTGTTTGGGCTATCCCAAAAAAATGACTCGTTTTCAGGGCGGGGTTTGATCTACTCTCTGCCGTACAGGGTTCAGGAAGGGATGCAAAATGGTCTCCAAAGTACCCAGGACACACTTTCCCAAGCCGCCGCTCGACGGCTTGCGCAAGCAGCTGAAGGAAAGCCGGGGCGAAGCCCCCAGGCAGCGTGGCGCATTCATCCGCGAGAGCTTCCGCCTGCCGCGTCTTGCCGCCCGGGAGAAGGCGAAGGAGTGGTTCGACCAATACCCGAAAGCGGCCTACTGGACGGAAATCGAAAGCTGGTACGAACGGCCTGGCGACATCATCGAATTCACCATGCGCCGTTTGCCGAATGCCGACTAAAATCGGCTGAAAAGACCGCTGCGCGAGCGGAAATCTCGAATTTCCAGGAAAAATCGGCGTGAATTGTCAACAGCCGAACACTTTTCTTCATAAATGGCATCAAATTATTTCAATGATGGATTCAGGATTGTCATGAATCGTGGCTGACAGCCTGCCATAAAGACAGTAGAACTTTTTGCAGCGCCGGAGAATCTTCCGGCCGCGCAATCCGCGCAATAAAAAATTCAAGGAGGACACTATGCGCTTATCGTTGATCTCTGGCGTGGCGTTGACGGCTGTCATGGCGATGACTTCATTCGCCCGTGCTGACATCGTCATCGGCAACATCGCGCCTGTAACCGGCCCTGTGGCTGCCTATGGCATACAGGTGAAGAACGGTGTTGCTGCGGCTGCGGAAGCCATCAATGCCGAAGGCGGCATCAAGGGCGAGAAGATCGTCATCAAGCTTTTCGATGATGCCGGCGAGCCGAAGCAGGGCGTGTCGGTTGCCAACCAGGTGGTCGGCGAAGGCATCAAGTTCGTGGTCGGTCCGGTCACATCAGGTGTTTCGATGCCGGTTTCCGATGTGCTGGCTGAAAACGGCATCCTGATGATCACCCCGACCTCCACCACGCCGGATCTGACGACGCGTGGCCTGGACACCGTGTTCCGCACCTGCGGCCGCGATGACCAGCAGGCCGAAGTTGCTGCCCAGTACATTCTCAAGCACTACAAGGACAAGCGCGTCGCGGTTGTCTATGACAAGAACACCTATGGCACGGGTCTGGCCAACAATCTGAAGGCAACGCTCAACAAGGGCGGCGTCAAGGAAGTTGTCGATCAGGGCATCAATGCCGGTGAAAAGGACTACAGCGCGCTCATTACCCGCCTGAAGTCGGAAAAAGCCGACGTGATCTATTTCGGCGGTTACCATCCGGAAGGCGGCCTGATTGCCCGCCAGCTGGCGGATCAGGGCATCAAGGCCCAGATCATCGGTGCCGAAGGCCTGTCGAACACGGAATATTGGGCCATTGGCGGCGCTGCCGCTGCCGGTACGCTGTTCACCAACAGTGCCGATCCGACAAAGAACCCGTCCGCTGCGAAGATCATGGAAGCTTTGAAGGCCAAGAACATTCCGGCTGAAGCCTTCACGCTCAATGCCTATGCGGCGCTGCAGGTCATCAAGGCCGGCATTGAAAAGGCTGGTTCTGCCGATCCGGCAGCGGTTGCTGCGGCACTGCATTCCGGCGCACCGGTTTCGACCGTCGTCGGCGATCTGACCTATGCAAAGACCGGCGATCTGACGACGCCGACCTTCGTTCTCTACAAGTGGGAAGACGGCAAGGCAGCTGAAGTCAAGTAAGCTTCCTGTCAGGTGAATGAGGACGCCGGTCAGAAATGGCCGGCGTTTTTCATGCGGGCAGCGAGAACTGCCGCAAGGCTTCACCGGTAGCGATGGCCGCGGACAGCGCCAGATTGAGCGACCGCGCCCCCGGCACCATCGGGATGATCAACCTGGCATCGGCCGACTGGTGCACCTCATCCGGCACGCCGGCCGATTCGCGTCCAAGCAGCAGGATGTCGCCCTGTCGAAAGGTGAATTGCGTGTAGGGCATGGCCGCCTTGGTGGAAAACAGCAGCAGGCGCCGCTGTTCGCCCTGGCGCCAGTTCTGAAAGTGCTGCCAGTCGGCATGGCGCGTGAGCGCAGCCTGTTCGAGGTAATCCATCCCGGCGCGTTTGAGCGACCGGTCGGATACATCGAAGCCCGCGGGCTCGATGAGATCGACCCCGATCCCGAAACAGGCAGCCATGCGCAGGATCGTGCCGGTATTGCCCGGAATATCCGGCTGGTAAAGTGCAATGCGCAGGTCGGGTTTGTCTTCAATCACAACCGGTGGGCTCCGTTGGCAATATTTCGCTCAGGCGCATGTATTTCCTGAGAATAGGCTCTCGCTTTTTCCGTTCATAATAGGTATAGGGTTTCGACCGCAACGCTAACTTTGCCAACACAAACTTTGGAGGTGTCGATGACTGAATTTTTCCGACTTCTTCCAAACCGGATGGCTTCTCCCGATGAAGCCGTGCCCGGTGTCGTTGGCGGTCTTGTGTCTGTTCTTTCCGCGTAGTTTTTTTCCCTGACACAAGTCGCAATCGTCCCATGGTTGGCGTTTGCATGTTTGTCTTCTTCTGTTTCCATCATGCTCCGGCAACCCAAGCGCAGTAACCGCCACGCTGCGTCGGAATCATTTTCGTCTCGCATGTCATGCCGAGACCGTCGCCCGAAAGAGGTTTGATAATGTTTCGCTGGTTTGAAAAAAGGCTCGAGGCGTTTCCATCCGCCGAGCCCAGTGAGCCACCCAAGACACTGGTTGCATTCTGTTTGCACTACACGCGCGGCGTCTGGCCATGGCTCGCCGTCATGGCGGCGTGCACGGCATCGATCGCCGTCCTTGAAGTGTCGATGTATGCCTTCATGGGCAATGTCGTCGACTGGCTGTCCAGCCAGTCGCGCGAAACCTTCATTGCGCAGGAAGGCTGGAAGCTTGCATTGCTTGCCGGCGTCGTGCTGATCGTCATGCCCGGTATCGTGCTGCTCGACTCGCTGGTCATTCACCAGACCCTTTTGAGCAATTACCCCATGCGCATCCGCTGGATGGTGCATCGCTATGTCGTCCGCCAGTCCATGACGTTCTTCCAGGACGAGTTTGCCGGGCGGATTTCCACCAAGCTGATGCAGACATCGCTCGCCGTGCGCGAAGCGGTGATGAAGCTGCTCGACGTCTTGAACTATGTGATCGTCTATTTCAGCGGCACGCTGATCATCGCCGCCGCTGCCGATCTGCGTCTCATGATACCGTTCCTGATCTGGCTGGCCGCCTATGTCGGGCTGATGTGGTATTTCATCCCGAAGCTGCAGGTGGCGTCCAAGGCGCAGGCGGATTCGCGCTCGTCGATGACCGGCCGTATCGTCGACAGCTACACGAACATCGCCACGGTCAAGCTCTTCTCCCATTCCAAGCGGGAAGAGAACTATGCCCGCGAGGGAATGGAGGAGTTCCTGTCCACCGCCTATACGCAGATGCGCATGGTGACGGGATTCCATGTCACGCTCTATGCGATGAACTGCCTCCTGTTGTTCTCGGTGAGCAGCATCGCGATCTGGCTGTGGCTCGGTTCGGCCATCTCCGTTGGCGCCGTGGCCGTGGGTATCGGCCTTGTGCTGCGTCTCAACGGCATGTCGCAATGGATCATGTGGGAAATGTCGGCGCTGTTCGAGAATATCGGAACGGTGGAAGACGGTATTACCTCCATCTCGCTGCCGCGCCTTGTCACCGATGTCCCCAAGGCGCCGGAACTGGCCGTCAGCGCCGGTGCGATCCGCTTCGAGGCTATCGGTTTCCACTACGGCAAGGGTGCGGGCGTCATCGACAGGTTGTCCCTCGACATCCGTCCTGGCGAAAAGATCGGGCTGGTCGGACGGTCTGGTGCGGGCAAGTCGACGCTCGTCAACCTGCTCCTGCGGTTCTACGATCTGGAGAGCGGCCGTATCACCATCGATGGCCAGGATATCGCCAAGGTGAAGCAGGACTCGCTGCGCGAGCATATCGGCATGATCACGCAGGATACCTCGCTGCTGCACCGCTCCATCCGCGACAACGTGCTGTATGGCAGGCCCGATGCTTCGGAAGAGCTGATGCGCCAGGCCGTGCAGAATGCGCAGGCGGAGGCGTTCATCGAGGCGGCGTCCGATCCCAAGGGACGGCGCGGGTTCGATGCGCATGTGGGCGAGCGGGGCGTCAAGCTCTCGGGCGGCCAGCGCCAGCGTATCGCCATTGCCCGGGTCATGCTCAAGGACGCGCCGATTCTCATCATGGACGAGGCGACCTCCGCGCTTGATTCGGAAGTGGAAGCGGCCATCCAGGACAATCTTTACCGGCTGATGCAGGGAAAGACGGTCATTGCCATCGCGCACCGCCTGTCCACCATTGCGGCGCTCGACCGTCTCGTGGTGATGGACAAGGGCAGGATTGTGGAAAGCGGCAGCCATGAGGAATTGATTGCCGCCGACGGCATCTACGCCAACCTCTGGGCCCGGCAGTCCGGTGGCTTCCTCGGGCTGGATGACGAGCAGGAAGCGGCGGAATAGCTGCCTTCAACAGTCCCGCTGCACCAATGCTTCCCGGTTCCGCCGGGGAGCATTTTTCTTTGCCGGGAAATATCTGAATGAACTTTAATTTGACCGGCGAGGGGACTCGCTCAAGAGTATTCTTTCAGTCGCGCGCTGCACGTCTGACCCTGAAAGGCTGCTGATCCGATGTGCACCGCATGAGAAATATCTTCCGTCTGTTCGAAAGCTGGATCGATCCTTACGCCGCACCGCCGGCGGATCATGTCCCGTCGCGGCCGTTCCCGTTCATCTGGTTCTATGTGCGGCAGGCCAAGGCCGCGTTCTTCGCGGTGCTGGTGCTGGGCGGGCTGGTCGCTTTGACGGAAGCGGGCCTGTTCTGGTTTCTCGGCGGGCTCGTCGATATTCTGGCATCGGTCAACCCGGCAAAGGGCTGGCAAGGCCTGATGCAGGATCACGGCACGCCGCTCCTTCTGATGCTGGCGGGTGTCCTGATCGCCCGGACGATTGTCCTGACGCTGTCTGCGCTGGTCGAGGAGCAGACCGTTGTGCCTGGTTTCTTCAATCTGGTGCGCTGGCAGGCGCATCTGCACACCTATCGCCAGAGCCTCGCCTTCTTCCAGAATGACTTTTCCGGGCGCATCGTCACCAAGGTCTGGGCGACCGGGCAGGCGGTCGGCGATTTCATGATGACGCTTCTGCAGGCCATCTGGATCTGCATCGTCTACAGCGTCACCACCATCGCGCTGATCGGCGACCTTGACTGGCGGCTGGCGACGATCGTCATCGGCTGGCTCGCTGTGTTCAGCCTGATCGCCCGCTATTTCCTGCCGCGCGTGCGCCGGGCTGCGGCGGAAACCGCCGAAGCGAGTTCCGTTGTCACCGGGCGGCTGGTCGATGGTTACAGCAATATCCAGACGCTCAAGCTGTTCGGCAGTGCGGAACGCGACGACGCCTATATGCGGCAGGGCATGCAGCGCTGGCTCGATGCCATCATTCCGCTGACGCGCGGCCTGAGCGGCATCCGCATTGCGCTCGGCGCAACCAGCGGTGTGATGATCTGCGCCGTGGCGATTGTTTCCATCGATCTGTGGTTGAAGTCGGAAATATCGCCCGGTGCAATCGCCTTCACCCTCGGCCTTGTCCTGCGGTTGAGCATGCTGCTGGGACGGACCATGGCCAACCTCAACGGTCTCCTGCGCAATTACGGTACCATCCAGAATTCGATGGAACTGCTGGCGCGGCCGGTCACCGTTGTCGACAAACCCGGTGCAGCACAGCTTGCGGTACCCGCAGGCGCCATCCGTTTCGACAATGTGCAGTTTCACTATGACCGCTCGAAGCCGGTCTTCGACAATCTGTCGCTGAACATTCTTCCCGGCGAAAAGGTCGGTCTTGTCGGACGTTCCGGTGCGGGCAAGTCCACCCTGGTCAACCTGCTCCTGCGCTTCTACGACGTGCAGGCCGGGCGCATTCTGATCGACGGACAGGACATTGCGGAGGTAACGCAGGACTCGCTGCGCGCGCATATCGGCATGGTAACCCAGGACACCTCGCTGTTGCATCGCTCCGTGCGCGACAACATCCTGTATGGCCGTCCCGGGGCATCCGATGAACTGATGCGGCAGGCTGTGGAGAATGCGCAGGCCGACACCTTCATTGCCGCCTTGACCGATCCCAAGGGCAGGCGGGGCTTCGATGCCCATGTGGGCGAACGCGGTGTCAAGCTGTCCGGCGGCCAGCGGCAGCGCATCGCCATCGCGCGGGTCATGCTGAAGGACGCACCGATTCTCATTCTCGACGAGGCGACGTCCGCGCTCGATTCGGAAGTGGAAGCGGCGATACAGGACAATCTCTACCGGCTGATGCGCGGCAAAACCGTCATCGCCATCGCGCACCGCCTGTCGACCATCGCTGCGCTCGACCGGCTTGTGGTCATGGATGGCGGACGCATTGTCGAGAGCGGCAGCCACGACGCGCTGATCGCCGCCAACGGGCTCTACGCCGGACTTTGGGCGCGCCAATCCGGCGGCTTTATCGGGCGCCTGTGAGGCCGCTGCGAAAATGCAAACAGATTCATGGCCAAAGAGTGGAAAAGGTGTGGCGACTTATCCCTGCGACATCCTGCCCTTGTGGCTCTGTCAGGCTGGACAAGCTCATGCGACATGCTTAGAAACCACGCAATATGCTGGGGAATCCGCGAGGCTCATTCTATGGGCCAGTCGTGTATTGTGGTGACAAAGTGGACTCTCCTGCTGCGTTGTTATTCGGAAAGGAACAGGCCCCGTGAGCGCACACGATACGACCGAGCCGACACGGCGTGACTTCCTCTATATTGCGACAGGTATGGCCGGTGTGGTCGGAGCGGGAGCCTTTGCATGGCCCTTCATCGACCAGATGAGACCGGACGCATCCACGCTGGCAGTCTCGTCCATCGAAGTTGATGTTTCAGCGCTGACACCGGGCATGTCCCTGACGGTCAAATGGCGCGGTAAACCCGTTTTCATTCGCAATCGTACGCCGAAGGAAATCGAGGATGCCAAAAACGTCCAGCTGAGCCAGCTCAAGGATCCGATTGCGCGCAACGCCAATCTGCCGAGCGATGCCCAAGCGACCGATGCGGATCGCGGTGCAGGCAAGGGAAAGGAAAACTGGCTGGTCATGATCGGCGTGTGCACCCATCTGGGTTGCATTCCGCTCGGGCAGCAGGGGGATTTCGGCGGCTGGTTCTGCCCATGCCACGGCTCGCAATACGATACTGCCGGGCGCATCCGTTCCGGTCCCGCACCGGAAAACCTGCCCGTCCCGCCACTTTCATTCATTTCCGACACCGTCATCAAGATCGGCTAAGGTTCCAGGGGGAGACACGACATGAGCGGTGGACATTCATCCTATACGCCGAACACAGGTATCGAAAAATGGGTCGATGCGCGACTTCCGTTGCCGCGTCTGATCTATGATTCATTCGTTGCCTATCCTGTTCCGCGCAATCTCAACTACGCCTATGCCTTCGGTGGCATCCTGGCGATCATGCTGGTGGCGCAGATCATCACCGGTGTCGTTCTGGCCATGCATTATGCGGCTGAGACGGGACTGGCATTCAACTCCGTTGAAAAGATCATGCGCGACGTGAATTCGGGCTGGCTGCTGCGCTACCTGCATTCCAACGGCGCATCGATGTTCTTCCTTGCGGTCTGGGTGCATATTTTCCGCGGGCTCTATTACGGTTCCTACAAGGCGCCGCGCGAGCTGTTGTGGATTCTCGGCGTGATCATCCTTCTCCTGATGATGGCGACCGCCTTCATGGGCTACGTCCTGCCCTGGGGCCAGATGTCCTTCTGGGGTGCAACCGTCATCACCGGCTTCTTCACGGCGTTTCCGATCATCGGCGATCCGATCCAGCAGCTGCTGCTCGGCGGTTTTGCCGTGGATAATCCGACCCTCAACCGCTTCTTCTCGCTGCATTACCTGCTGCCCTTCATGATTGCCGGTGTTGTTATCCTGCACGTCTGGGCCCTGCACGTGACCGGCCAGACCAACCCGACCGGTATTGAAGTCAAGTCGAAGACGGACACGGTGGCGTTCACACCCTATGCAACCATCAAGGATGCATTTGCGCTGTCGCTCTTCCTGATCCTCTTTGCCTATTTCGTCTTCTACATGCCGAACTACATGGGCCATCCGGACAACTACATCCCGGCTGACTCGCTGAAGACGCCAGCCCACATCGTTCCCGAATGGTACTTCCTGCCGTTCTACGCGATGCTGCGCGCCATCACCTTCAACATCGGACCGATCAACTCGAAGCTCGGCGGTGTTCTGACCATGTTCGGCTCGATCGCGATCCTGTTCGTTGTGCCATGGCTCGATACATCGAAGGTGCGTTCGGCCGTCTATCGCCCCTGGTACAAGCTGTTCTTCTGGATCTTCGTTGCCAATGCCATCATGCTCGGCTGGCTCGGTTCGCGTCCTGCCGAAGGCATCTACACGATCCTTTCGCAGCTCGGCACAGCCTTCTACTTCGGCTTCTTCATCATCATCATGCCGTTGCTCGGCCTGATCGAAACGCCGCGCCGCATACCAAACTCGATTACCGAAGCTGTGCTTGCCAAGACCAAGAGCGGCGGTCAGCCCGCGGGTGTTGCGGCGGCTCCGGAAACCAAAGGCTGAGAAACGTGAAGGACTCTCCGATGAAAAAAATCCTCCTCGGTCTCGCAGCTGCCGGTCTCGGTACCATGCTGGCTTTCGGCGGCGGTGCGTTTGCGGAAGAAGCAGCCCACAATGCCGCTGAGCCGACGCACTTCCCGATCAAGCATCCGGAACAGATGAAGTGGTCCTTCGCCGGCCCCTTCGGCACCTATGACAAGCAGCAGCTTCAGCGCGGTCTGAAGATCTACAAGGAAGTCTGCTCTGCCTGTCATTCGATGAAGCTGGTGGCTTTCCGTTCGCTTTCGGAACTTGGTTACAGCGAAGCGCAGGTCAAGGCATTCGCCGCGGAATATGAAGTGAAGGACGGCCCCAATGCGGAAGGTGAGATGTTCACCCGCAAGGCTATTCCGGCCGATCATTTCCCGGCGCCGTTCGCCAATGAACAGGCAGCGGCTGCCGCCAACAATGGTGCCGCTCCGCCCGACTTCTCGCTGATCGCCAAGGCCCGTGCTGTCGAGCGCGGCTTCCCGCAGTTCCTGATTGATATCTTCTGGGGACAGTATCAGGAAGGCGGACCGGACTATATTCACGCGCTGCTGACAGGCTTCGGCGAAACACCGCCGGAAGGCATGAAGATCCCCGAGGGAACGCACTACAACCCTTACTTCATCGCCGCAAAGTCACTGGCCATGGCCCAGCCGTTGCAGGATGGCCAGGTGACCTATGATGACGGTTCGCCGCAGACACTGGCGCAGTATTCGAAGGACGTATCGGCATTCCTGATGTGGGCCGCTGAACCGCACCTGGAAGACCGCAAGAAGACCGGCTTCCGCGTCATGATCTTCCTTGTTCTGTTTGCGGGTCTTCTCTACGTCGCCAAGCGCCGTATCTGGGCCGACATCGAACATTGATCGGCTCTGACTATATCTGATCCGGAAAGGGCGCCTTGCGCCCTTTTCTTTTGCGGTGGTGGTCTATTAAACTGCACCGCTGTGCGCCTTGCAGGCACAAAGGAGTGACGACATGGATTCGACGCTGAAGCAGACGCTGGTGGATGCCATTCGGAATATCCCCGATTACCCCAAACCCGGCGTCATGTTTCGCGACATCACGACCCTGCTTGGCAATGCACGCGCCTTTCGCCGGGCCGTCGATGAACTGGTCCATCCCTATGCGGGCGGCAAGGTCGACAAGGTTGCCGGCGTGGAAGCGCGCGGCTTCATCATCGGCGGCGCCATGGCGCACCAGCTGTCCTCCGGTTTCGTGCCGATCCGCAAGAAGGGCAAGCTGCCGCATGACACGGTGCGCATTGCCTACAGCCTGGAATATGGCGTCGATGAAATGGAGATGCACCGGGATGCCATCGTGCCGGGCGAGAAGGTCATTCTCGTCGATGACCTGATCGCAACGGGCGGCACGGCCGAAGCTGCGGTGAAACTGTTGCAGCAGATGGGCGCCGATATTGTCAGCGCCTGCTTCATCATCGATCTGCCTGATCTGGGCGGGCGCAGGAAGCTCGAAGCGCTCGGCGTCAACGTGCGCACGCTCGTCGCCTATGAAGGCGACTGAGGGCCTTCTGCGGCCCCTTACTAGGCTAACCCTATCAACGCGGCGCTGTTGAACTCCAGAACCTTCTGCTCGTTCTGGTTATAGGCCGCGGACGACATCTGCATCATCGCCCAGCCGGGGCGCGATTGCAGCGCGCGAAACCCGTTCAGCGTCCGGGTGAAGCGGATCGTGTCCCCGGCATAAACAGGCTTCAGCCATTTCAGGTTTTCAAAGCCGGGCGATGGGCCGAATTGCGGCGGCGTTTCGCCCCGCTCCATGGCTGCCTTGATCTGGCGTTTCATGTCCTCGACATTCAGCCGCATCCAAATGGCCGTCGTATGCCAGCCGGAGGCGCACAGTGCCCCGAAATTGCTGTGTTTGGCCGCTTCCGGATCGACGTGGAAACGCTGCGGATCGTACTTCCTGGCAAAGGTGACGATCTCTTCCGCGGTGAATGTGTGCGTGCCGAGATCGTATTCGATCCCGATAAGGGCGGTGAGGGCTGTGCTCATGCTGCGGCGGGCTCCCGCAATGTGAACATGCCGGTGTTCTGCAGTTCGCAGACCACTTCGCCATGCTGGTTGGAGATGGCGTGGTGCAGCACGATGAAGCCGAGGTCCGGCTTGGATTTGGATACGCGCCGTTCGATGACCGTGCTCTTGCCGGTCAGCGTGTCCCCGGCAAGAACCGGCTTTTTCCACTTGGCGTAGTCGATACCCGGCGCACCCTGCGATGTGGAATCGAGGAGATAGGCATCGCACATCATGCGCATGAACATGGAAACCGTGTGCCAGCCGGAGGCGGCAAGGCCGCCAAGGATGCTGGCTTTTCCGGCAGCCTCGTCCAGATGGAAGGGCTGGGGATCGAACTGGGTGGCGAAATCGATGATTTCACCGGCTTCGACGGATTTCGCGGGGAGCAGCCATTCGCTGCCGACCGTGAAATCCTCATAGGCATATCGGGGATTGTAGTCGCTCATGCCACCATAATAGGCATGAGCGCTTTTGGTTCAAGAGGCAGAAGCGCGTCTTATGTGTTGAAACGGAACAGCATGATATCGCCGTCCTGCACCACATATTCCTTGCCTTCGTCGCGCGCCTTGCCGGCTTCCTTGGCGGCGACTTCGCCGCCGAGGGTGACATAGTCATTATAGGCGATGGTCTGCGCGCGGATGAAGCCGCGCTCGAAATCCGTGTGGATGACGCCGGCGGCCTGCGGTGCCTTGGATCCGCGTTCAACGGTCCAGGCGCGGGCTTCCTTCGGTCCCACGGTGAAATAGGTGATCAGGTGCAGGAGCTTGTAACCGGCACGGATCAGGCGATCGAGACCGGGCTCGTCCAGGTTCATCGCGTCCAGATATTCCTTGGCCTCTTCATCGGGCAACTGTGCAACCTCGGCTTCGATGGCAGCGGAGATCGTCACTGTCTCGGCGCCCTGGGCCGTTGCCATTTCCTCGACGGCTTCCGTGTGTTCGTTGCCGGTTGCCGCATCGCTTTCGGCGACGTTGCAGACGTAGAGCACGGGCTTTGAGGTCAGGAGATTGAGGCCCTGCAGAATGAGGAGGTCGTCAGGCGCAATGCCGTTCAGCATGAAGCGGACGGGCTTGCCGCTCTGCAAAAGCGAGAGCGCCTGCTCCATGACGGGAAGAACAGTGAGTGCTTCCTTGTCCTTGACGCCGGCGCGCTTGCGGAACTGCACGATGCGGCGCTCAAGGCTGTCAAGGTCGGAAAGCATCAGTTCTGTTTCGACGGTTTCCGCGTCGGAAACGGGATCGATCCGGCCTTCCACGTGGGTGATGTCGTCATCTTCAAAACAGCGCAGCACGTGCACCACGGCGTCAACTTCGCGGATGTTGGCGAGGAACTGGTTGCCGAGGCCTTCGCCCTTGGACGCGCCGCGCACGAGGCCGGCGATATCGACAAAGCTGATACGGGTCGGGACGATGTTGGCCGATTTGCCGATCTTGGCGATGGCCTGCAGGCGCGGATCAGGCACGGCAACTTCGCCGGTGTTCGGCTCGATGGTGCAGAACGGATAGTTCGCAGCCTGTGCGGCAGCTGTCTTGGTCAAGGCGTTGAAAAGCGTCGATTTGCCGACATTGGGCAAGCCAACGATGCCGCATTTGAAACCCATAATCTGCGATCCTTATTCTTTCTTGCCGAAGAGCTTGTTCAGCATGTCGGCCATCGGGCCGGTTTTTGGAATGTTGACGTTCGGCTTGGCCGGACGCGCCTGCCGGATATGGCTTTGACCCGCCGGTTTTGCAACCGGATTCGGCTCGCTCCTGTGGCCGCTGCCGGTGGCGAGCGCCACACGGTTCATGAACCCGGCATCGTCCTTGTTGACGAGCAAACCCGTATTGTCGGCGATGGCCCCGAGAATGGGTTCAACCCATTCCCCGTCCGCCTTGGAAAAATTGCCGAGGACATGGTGTGTCACCATCTCCTTGACGCCGGGATGACCGATCCCGACACGAATGCGCCGGTAGTCCTTGCCGCAATGGGCATCGATGGACTTGATGCCGTTGTGCCCGCCCGAACCGCCGCCCGTCTTCACGCGCAGCTTGCCCGGCGGCAGGTCCAGTTCGTCATAGATGACGACGAGATCGCCCAGCGCCAGCTTGTAGAAGCGCATGGCCTCGCCAACGGACTGGCCGGACAGATTCATGAACGTCTGGGGTTTGATCAGAATGACCTTTTCGCCGTCGATCGTGCCGTCGGCGATCAGGGCCTGGAACTTCTTGGTCCAGGGAGAAAAACGATGGCGACGGTGTATTTCATCCGCCGCCATGAAACCGATATTATGCCGGTTTGCAGCATATTGGGAGCCGGGATTGCCAAGACCTGCGATGAGCAGCACGGTGCCATAGCTCCCAATAGAGACGATTACTCGCCGTCTTTTTCTGCCGTTTCAGTGGTCTCGGCTGCTGCCTCAACGGTCTCGTCTTCTGCAGCGAGAACAGCCGGAGCGGCAATCGTGGCAATGGTGAAGTCACGATCGTGGATAACCGACGTTACGCCCTTCGGCAGTGTAACAGCGGAAATGTGGATCGAGTCACCGATCTGCAGGCCGGTCAGATCGATTTCGATCGCATCCGGAATTGCATTTGCCGGGGCATGCAGTTCGACATCGTGACGAACGATGTTGAGAACGCCGCCGCGCTTGATGCCTGGGGACAGTTCTTCGTTGAGGAAGTGAACAGGGACGTTCACGTTCACAACCGACTTTGCCGACACGCGCAGGAAGTCAACATGCACTGGCTTGTCGCTGACCGGATCGAGCTGGAAGTCCTTGGGAAGGACCTGAATGGTCTTGCCATCCAGCTGGATGTTCGCGATCGTCGTCTTGAAGCCGCCGCCGTGAATCTTGTAGTAGAGTGTCTTGTAGTCGAGGGTAATCGAGATTGGTGCCTGCTTGTCACCATAGATGACTGCTGGCACTTTACCGTTGCGGCGAATTTCCCGGGAGGACCCCTTACCAACCCGTTCGCGCGCCTCGGCCTTGAGCTCGTATGCTTCGCTCATGGCATTTCCTTTCGAGGTTCAAATCTGGAGTGTTTTCCGGGTTGTCTGCAAAGAAAGCCCAAAAAACATGAAGCGGTCGCATGGCCATCCGGAACCGGATGAAATGACCGCCCCATTCCGCGTTGCCTCCAAGGGTGTCTACGCGGATGGCGGCTCTATAACGGAAAGAGACGCCATGTGCAAGTTTGTTGCTTGACCGGTATGCCGGGAAAGTCTGTCATTCCACCGTCACAGGCGCTGTTTAGGGCGGGACAACGGAACAGGGACGGGCGATGGCCGGGACAATAGCGCTGGAACAGCAAAAAATCGAGGCGCGCGACGCGTTTTATACCTTCGGCAAGATCGGCCTTCTGTCCTTCGGCGGTCCGGCCGGGCAGATCGCGATGATGCACCGTGTGCTGGTCGATGAAAAGCAGTGGATCAGTGAGGAACGCTTCCTGCATGCGTTGAATTTCTGCATGCTGCTGCCTGGTCCCGAAGCGATGCAGCTTGCCACCTATCTCGGCTGGCTGTTTCACGGGGTGAGGGGCGGTGTTGTCGCCGGGCTTCTGTTTATCGTGCCGGGCGCGTGCGTGATGCTGGCGCTGTCGGCGCTCTATGTCAGTTTCGGGCAGGTTCCCGTCGTCGAAGGGTTGCTGTTCGGTCTGAAAGCGGCCGTGCTGGCGATTGTACTCGAGGCCCTGATCAAGGTCGGCAAGCGTGCCCTGACCGACTATCCCGCCTATGGCATCGCCGTTTGCGCATTTATCGCCATAGCCCTCATCAAGATGCCGTTTCCGCTGGTCATCCTGATCGCCGGGCTTTTCGGTTTCGCGCGCTATCGCCTGACCAACAGAGTGTCCCCGTCATTGCCGGACAGAACCATTGCCGAACCCGCGGCGCGCGGCGCTTTCCAGTCCGCCCTGGTGTGGACCGTGCTCTGGCTGGGGCCGCTTGCGCTCTTGCTGGCCGGGCTGGGGCAAAGCAATGTCTTTGCCGCCGAAGCAGCCTTCTTCTCCAAGATGGCCGTCGTCACCTTCGGCGGCGCCTATGCGGTGCTGGCTTATGTGGCGCAGCAGGCGGTGGACTATTACGGCTGGCTGAAGCCTGACGAAATGCTCACCGGGCTGGGGCTGGCTGAAACCACGCCCGGACCGCTCATCCTGGTGCTGGCCTTTGTCGGTTTCGTCGGCGGCGCGCGCCTGTCCGGCTTCGATCCGCTCACCGGCGGGCTGCTCGGCGGGCTGACGGCGCTGTGGTTCACCTTCGCGCCATGTTTTCTCTGGATTTTTGCCGGTGCGCCGTTTGTCGAGCGGCTGCGCCACGTCGGTTGGCTGAAAGCATCGCTCGCAGCCATCACAGCCGCCGTCGTCGGTGTCATCGCCAATCTTGCCGTATGGTTCGGCCTGCACGTGCTGTTTGGTGCGTTTCAGGAAAGGCTGGTTGGGCCGCTGCATCTGCCGGTACTGGACCTCGCCGCCTTTGACTGGGCGGCGGCAGCCATAGCGTCAGGAGCGGCAGTCGCATTGATTGCGCTGCGCTTCAACATGCTTGTTGTGCTGGGACTGGCAGCGCTGGCCGGAATTGCGCTCCGGCTCTAGTCGAACAGGCTGGAAACCGATTCTTCCGAGGCTGTGCGCGAAACCGCTTCGCCGATCAGATCGGAAATCGACAGAACACGGATATTGTGCGCCGCTTCGATGGCCGGTGTCGGCTGGATGGAGTCGGTGATCACCAGTTCCTTCAGCTTCGAGCCGGCAATACGGGCGACCGCACCGCCGGAAAGCACGCCGTGGGTGATATAGGCGGTGACGCTGGTGGCACCCTTGGCAAGAAGCGCTTCGGCCGCGTTGCACAGCGTGCCGCCGGAATCGACGATATCGTCGAACAGCAGGCAATCTTTGCCGGTGACTTCACCGATAACGTTCATGACTTCCGATTCACCGGGACGGTCGCGGCGCTTGTCGACGATGGCAAGCTGCGCGTCGATGCGCTTGGCCAGCGAACGGGCACGAACCACACCGCCGACGTCGGGCGAGACGACCATGACATTCGATGTGCCGTAATGGGCGCGGACATCGCGGGCGATGACCGGAACGGCATAGAGGTTGTCGGTCGGAATATCGAAGAAGCCCTGGATCTGGCCGGCGTGCAGATCGAGCGTCAGCACGCGGTTTGCACCGGCTTCGGTGATCAGATTGGCAACCAGCTTGGCGGAGATCGGGGTGCGCGGACCGGGCTTGCGGTCCTGGCGGGCATAGCCGAAATAGGGAAGGACAGCGGTGATGCGCTTTGCCGAGGACCGGCGGAAGGCATCGATCATGATGAGCAGTTCCATCAGGTGATCATTGGCCGGGAAGGACGTCGACTGCATGACGAAGACATCTTCGCCGCGCACGTTTTCCTGGATCTCGACAAATATCTCCTCGTCGGCGAAGCGCCGGACGCTGGCCTTTCCAAGCGGAATATTGAGATATTTGGCGACAGATTCAGCGAGAACGCGATTGGAATTGCCCGCGAATAGTTTCATGCCCGTATTTTCCCCGGTGCCAGCCAAGTGAAGGATATGCCGGGCCTTTTACTGTGCCTGACGCACATTGCAAGCGGGCAGGGCAGATTCATGCACAGTTCCTCGCTAATATCGCGTCAAACGCGTAAATATGTCACGTCTTGGCGCCGGATACCCATTTCAGATAGCCGTCGATTGCCTTGTCGGCGATTGATTCCATCACCTTCGGAGGCACGGTGCTCCAAGGGTCAGTTCCGTTGCCGGGGACGATTTCCTGTCCCTGGATACGGTGAAGCCGGGTTCCCGCGGGGTCGAGCACGTCCCAGACATAGATGATCGTCGTCTGGTTGCCGTCGGGCAGGGCGGAGAAGTAGCCCTTCATGATATGCGTGTTGTCGGTATCGGCGGCCGTACCCAGAACGATGCCCTTGGCCTTGGCCAGCGCCGAGAGCCGTTGCGACAAGGGTGTGGCGGCGGCAATCGGCGCGCCGACGATCGGGGCGAAACGCAGTTTTGCCGTGCGGGACACACCCGGCTGCGCGGCGCCCGATGCAACGGCGGTGCCAGCGGACGTTGCGGTTCCCGGTTGCGGCGTTGCTGCGGGTGTCCCTGGCGCCGTGGCCGTCGGCGTCGCGGTGGTCACCGTTGCCGGGGCTGCGCCCGGCGTGACCGTTCCCGGCGCTGCAGCTGTGCCTTGCGCTGCCGGAAGGTCTTTCTTTGTCACGCCCATCGGCGATTCGGCGCTGTTGCAGGCACTGAGGCCAAGAGCCGCCAGCGCCGCACAGGTATAGGTCAGTGATTTGCGAGACATCATCTTTGGTCTAACCCCATCATGAGCCATAGTTGTGCCATCTCGAAAAAACGAAAGCTGACAAAAGTTTTATTTTACGATCAAGTCAAGAGGTTGGCGCGAAAGTGGCTCGGCAGCGCCATTGGTCGTGAGGTAGGTCCGTCCCAATGTCATGGCCGTACCGCTGTCGGAATCCATGATGATCATATGGGCAAAAAGCGTCATGTCGGGCTGTATCCGCTCCGGATTGCCGGCATAGAACATCGGCATGTCCATCCATGAGGGTGTGAAGCGCGCGCCTTGCGAATAGCCACAGGCATTGAGCCGGTGCCGCGTCAGGTCATGCGCCTCCATCACTCGGGAATGCGCGTCAAAGACATCACCGAAAGTTGATGCCGGAGTCATCGCCTCTTCAACTGCCTCGAGCGCCTCGCGGGCCGCGTCGTAGAGCTCCAGATGGCGTTTCGACGCCTTGCCGGTCAAAACGGTGCGCATCATTGCCGCGTGGTAATGGCGGTAGACACCGGCCCATTCCAGCGTGAGCTGGTCGTTTTTCGTGAGCTTGCGCCGCCCGGCCTTGTACCGGCACAGCAGGGCATCTTCGCCCGAACCGACGATGAATTCGTTGGCAGGGTAATCGCCGCCGCCGGCAAAGATGGCGCCCTGCATGGCCGCGAGGATATCGCCTTCGTCGGCACCGGCCTTGATGAGCTTCAACGCTGCATCCAGCGCCTCGTCGCCAAGTTCGGCCGCCTTGCGGCTATAGGCGATTTCAGCCGGGCTTTTCAGCACGCGCAGCCTGTCGACAAGACCGGATGCGTCGACGATCTGGCCAAAGGCAGCGAGTTGCTCATCGAGCTTGCGGCCATTGGCGGCGGTCAGGCCGTGGGTCTGGTATTCGACGCCGATGCGTTTGCCGAGCAGGTCGAGATCGTTGAGGAGTTCGCGCAAATCCGCTGCCGGATTGGCATTGTCGCGGTCGGCCCAGATCACGATGTTTTCGATGTTCGAGGTCTGGCGCGCCTGGCGCAAATCGGCCGAGCGGGTCATCAGCACCTGGCTGCCATCGGACTTGACGACGAGACACTGGAAGAAGCAGAAGCCGAACGTGTCATAGCCGGTCAGCCAGTACATGCTCTCCTGCGCGAAGAGCAGAATGGCATCCAGCTTCTGCTCGGCCATCACCATCATCAGGCGGTCGCGGCGTGCCGCAAATTCCTCGGGCTCGAAATGAAGGGCCATCATTGTTCCTCTAGAATGGTGATCGCCGAGATCTGGCGACCATAGTCCGGTTCCTTGCGATGGGTGGTGCGCCGGTAGGAGAAAAACTGGTCTTCCTCGGCATAGGTGCATTTCTCCAGTGCGGCGGCGTTCACCCCGGCATTGCGCAACCGCATGGTGATGAAAGCCCAGAGATCGAACATCTTGTGGTTTTCTTTGGCGGAGTCGCGGAAAAAACGGGTGTAGGACGGGTCGGTTCCGGTGAACTGATCATAGAATTCCGCGCCGACTTCGTAATTGTCGGGGCCGATCGTTGGTCCCAGCACCGCCTGGATGTTGTCGCGTTTCGCACCGAGCGCAATCATCGCGTCGATGGTGTTCTCCAATACCCCGCCAAGGGCGCCGCGCCAGCCCGCATGGGCCGCGCCGATGACTTTCTCATCGCGGTCGGCAAACAGGATCGGGCCGCAATCGGCCGACAGCGCACCGATGACAAGGCCGGGTGTCGCCGTCACCATGGCGTCGGCCTTGGGCCGCTCGCCGGTGAGAGGCGCCGTAACCGTGATGACGTCGGGCGAATGCACCTGATGCACGGTGACGAGATGGGAGATGTCGGCTCCCAGCGCGCTGGCCACGCGCCTGCGGTTTTCCCGAACATGGTCCTGGTTGTCGTTGGAGCCGCTGCCGACGTTCAATCCGGCGTAGATACCTGTGGAAACACCGCCGATACGGGTGAAGAACCCGTGAGCGATTCGATCTTTCTCGGGAGACCCCAGCAGGGAAGCGTGCAGCGCTACTGGTTTTTCAGACGTGATCATGCCGGATTGCTCTTTCTCAAGGCTGCGGATGGTGGTGGAGCATCGACGCGAAGTCAATTGCTTCCGTCATGTGGATTCGAATGGAAACAAATGTGTGGCGGAGTCCGCGACGCAAAGCACCTTGAACAGCGTGCCCATCTGATCGGGGCCTGCCAACCGCTCGACATCGGCGCGGATCTGCTCCTGGAACGCCGCCGGCTTGCCGCTGCCGAGGGCGCCGGCGCGGTCGAGCAAGCCCATGGCGATGAGAAAATCTCCCTGCGTCATGGCATTCGCCGTGCAGCCTTCAGAACGCGCGGCCTTTGCCAGCATGGCAAAATCCACATGGCTGGTCAGGTCGGCTTCGCCCGGCGTGTCCAGCACGTCAACAGGCTTATGGCTGCGCAGCGCCTGCAGCGTATCGCCGAAACCCTGGTGCAGATGGCCATAATCGAAGAGCAGCGCCGCACCGCGCGCGCGGTGCAGGCGTTCGGCGATATCCTGCATCAGCGCACTGCGTGCCGGGGCAATCTCGACAATGCTGCCATCGGGTGCCGTGCTGTGTCCGGCGGGCAATAGCGCCGTATCGATCGATCCGCTTCCCGCCGCAAATGCCAGGTTGCCGCCGTCGTCGACGGTGACGATGCGGTCGACGAAACGCCCGCCCGATTTGACGTACTGGCGGACCGGAATGGCATCGAACAGCTCGTTGGCCAGGAGAACCAGCGGACCGGATGGCAAATCGCCGAACTGCGCATGCCATTGGATTTCCAGGCCCGATGGCGCGAGTGTCTCTTTCTGGATCTGCACGAGGCGCGGGCTGATCTCGACCATGCGGATCCGTGCCGCCGCGATGAAATCCGGGGCAAGCTTCGATGCCGTCCGCAGCACGTCCTGCATCAGCGTGCCGCGTCCGGGGCCCATCTCGCACAGGATAAATGCGGCGGGCGATCCCATCGCCTGCCAGGCGCTGACGCACCAGACGCCGGCAAGCTCGCCGAACATCTGGCTGACTTCCGGGGCGGTGATGAAATCACCCTCGCGGCCAAACGGTTCGCGCGTCGTGTAATAGCCGGCTTCCGGATCGAACAGGCACATCGCCATGTAGTCGGCAACGCTGACCGGGCCTGTCAGCCCGATCTGCCGGATGATGCGTTGTTTCAGTGTCATCGTCCGGTGGAAACTTCCGGGTTGCGGGCGGTCAGCAGCGCCCACAGGCCGACGAGCACCATGGGAACGGACAGGATCATGCCCATCGTCAGCCAGCCGCCATAGAGATAACCGAGCTGGGCATCCGGCTCGCGGAAGAACTCGACAAAGATGCGCGACAGGCCATAGCCGGTGATGAAGGCGCCGCCGATAAAGCGCGGGCTCTTCAGCTTGCGGCCGTAAAAGATCAGCAGCGCCAGGGTGGCGAACAGGACGATGCCTTCCAGCGCCGCCTCGTACAGCTGGCTCGGATGGCGGACGAACGGGCCGCCGGTCGGGAAGATCATGCCCCAGGGCACATCGGTGATGCGGCCCCAGAGTTCGCCATTGATGAAATTGGCAACACGGACCAGCCCGAGGCCGACGGGAACGCCCGCGGCGATGGTGTCGATCATGCTGAACACCTTGATCTTGCGCGAGCGGGCAAACAGAATCATCGCCAGCGTGGTGCCGATCAACCCGCCATGGAAGGACATGCCGCCTTCCCACACCTTGAAGATGTCGAAGGGGTGGCTGATGTAGCGGGCCAGATCGTAGAACAGGATATAGCCGATGCGCCCGCCCAGAACCACGCCAAGCGCAGCCCACAGGACGAAGTCGTCGAGATCGTTGGGCTTCATCGGCGGCGTGTTGTTGGCCCACAGGCGCGGCTTGCTGATGAGTCTCTTGCCGTACCACCAGGCGAAGAGAATGCCGACGACATAGCCGAGGCCATACCAGTGAACGGAGAACGGCCCGATGGAAAAGATCACCGGATCGATATTGGGAAATGCGATCGCGGCCATCGTCGGGACAAGTATTTCGCTCACAATAGGCACTCCGTCATCATCAGGTTCATCGGCGCGGACCATGCGCGAGGGCAGGAACAGCGTCAAGCCGCCTGTCCGGTAACATTTGTGCAATTATGACCTTCGCTTGCAATCGCCTGCCGCGGCGATTATTTGATGGGGAAAGCAACAGAGGTATCTGCCATGACCAATGGATCAAACCGCGTTCTTGATGAACTGGCCAAGCTCGTGACTGACGCTGCCGGTGCAGCGCAGGGCGTCCGCCGCGAAGTCGAAACCGCTTTCCGTGGGCAGGCTGAACGGCTGCTCAACACCATGGATGTGGTGCAGCGCGAGGACTTCGAAGCGGTGCGCGAAATGGCCATCCGTGCCCGTGCCGAAAACACGGCGCTGCTCGCCCGTATCGAAGCGCTGGAAGCGCTCGTCGGCCACAAGGAAAAGCCTGGCGCCGATGCGGCCAAACCGGCAAAGGCAGCCGCCGCCGGCACGCGCGCCAAGAAGGACTGACCGTCAAAAGAATCGCATTTTTGCAGGCCCATTGCCCGTGTCCGGGCAGTGGGCCTTTTGCATTTTTGACCGCTCCGGAATCGCGGACACTCTCTGCGGAGCGCCCGGGCGCCGTTTCGCGGTGTTTTATCCGGCATATTCGGGCTGTCCCCAAAATAAATCTTAAGAAATTATCAACAGGTGGAAATCGCCGAAAATCGTTTTCTTAGAGTCAGTTAAAGGCTGGTCGTGAATCATTTTCATAACATCTGTCCACACCCATTCGCGCCATTTGGCCAAAAGGGGACTGGCGCTCGGACTCAGCATCAATACACTGAAATTACAGCATGATTCGTTTCAATGGTCATGCAGCGGGTAACAAGTTCATATCCGTGGTCCGGCTGGTGCGTACTGCCTGCCGGTGAGTTTTCAAGCGTTAGGTGTCCTTTGGGTGGGTGCGCTGTGCTCCCGCAGCGTCAGATGAGATTCGATTGAGCAGGTAATGGCGATGAGCCTTCTGGAAATAGAGATTGCGCGTGATTTGCATCCGGTCGATGTGATTGAACATGTGGCCCATGCCAATGAATGGGCTTTCGAGCGCACCGGGGACGACGAGATTGCCATTACGGTCGAGGGCAACTGGACCGATTACCAGATTTCCTTCTCGTGGATGGAAGATTTCGAGGCGCTGCATCTGGCCTGCGCCTTTGACATCGCGGTCAGCGAACCGCGCGTCAATGAAGTGATGCGACTGCTGTCGCTGATCAACGAACAGCTGCTGATGGGGCATTTCGATCTGTGGCGCCAGGAAGGCGCGGTGATGTACCGCCAGTCGCTGCTTCTGTCCGGCGGCGCGGAACCGACGAGCAAACAGGTGGAAGTGCTCCTGTCCAGTGCGCTGGACGCCTGCGAGACCTATTTCCAGGCATTCCAGTTTGTTGTCTGGTCGGGCTCGACAGCACGGGAATCGCTCGATAGCATTCTGTTCGAGACGGTCGGTTCTGCCTGACCGGAAGCATGGCGGTTTGTTTGAGTTGAATGTGATGACCATCAGTTTTGATGATTTTGAGAAAGTGGATATCCGCGTCGGCACGATCGTCGAGGCGGAAACCTTCCCGGAAGCGCGCAAGCCGGCCTTCAAGCTCAAGATCGATTTCGGCCCGGAAATCGGGGTGAAGAAGTCCTCCGCGCAGATCACCAAGCACCACACGCTGGACGAGCTGAAAGGCCGCCAGGTGATGGCGGTGGTCAACTTCCCGCCGCGCCAGATCGGCCCGTTCATGTCGGAAGTGCTGACACTGGGTTTTCCGGACGAGGAAGGCGGGGTTGTTCTGGCCGCCATCAGCAAGCCGGTGCCGAACGGCGGCAAGCTGTTCTAAATACGAGCTCTTAATGAGATTCATGGGCGCAAAAGTCGGCTTTTGCGCCCAGAGCTTTTTCAGTCCCTAAATCTAGATCGTCTTCGCCGCCATCTCCTTGGCGATGTAGTCCGCCTGCCGGATGGCAAGCGTGACAATCGTCAATGTCGGGTTTTCCGCTCCGCCCGAGGTGAACTGGCTGCCGTCGGAGACGAAGAGATTCTTGATGTCGTGGCTCTGGCCGAACTTGTTGACCACGCCATCCCTCGGCTTCTCGCTCATGCGGTTGGTGCCGAGATTATGGGTTGACGGGTAGGGCGGTGTCGGCAGGGTGCGGGTTGCGCCGACGGCCTTGTAAAGGGCCTGACCCTGTTTGTAGGCATGGTTGCGCATCGCGGTGTCGTTGGGGTGGTCGCTGAAGTTCACATTGGCGATGGGCAGGCCGTACTGGTCCTTCTCCTCCTTGTGCAGGGTGATGCGGTTGTTCTCCTGCGGCATGTCCTCGCCGACGATCCACAGGCCGGCCATGTTGGCATATTCATCGAGCGCCGAGGTGAAGGAACGGCCCCAGCCGCCCGGATCGAGAAACGCCGCCATGAAGGGCAGGCCGAGCGACAGCGTTTCCATTTCATAGCCGCCGACAAAGCCGCGCGCCGGGTCATGCCGTGCCTCGTCGCGGATGATACCGGCCATGGTGGTGCCGCGATACATGTGCACGGGCTTTTCGAAGATGCCGTAGACCGAGCCGGTGGTGTGGCGCATGTAGTTGCGCCCGACCTGGCCGGAGGAGTTCACCAGTCCATCCGGGAACATCGTCGAGGCGGAATTCAGCAGCAGGCGCGGACTCTCGATCGAATTGCCGGCAACGGCAACGATGCGGGCCTTCTGCACATGCTGCTTGCCGTCCTTGTCGACATAGAGCACGCCGGTCACCTTGCCGCTCTTGTCGTGCTCGATCTTCTGCACCATCGCATTGGGGCGGATTTCCAGCCTGCCGGTGGCTTCCCCCTTGGGGATTTCCGTATAGAGCGTCGACCATTTGGCGCCCCATTTGCACCCCTGGAAACAGAACCCTGTCTGCTGGCACGCCATGCGGTCATCCCGCTCGGCGGAGTTGATCGCCATGTTGCCGGTGTGGCATTCCTTGTAGCCGAGCTTGTCGGCCCCGGCTTTCAGCACCTTGAAGTTGTTGTTGCCCGGCAGGCCGGCAATGCCATTGGTGCGGGTCACGCCCATCTTGTCCTCGGCCCTGGCGTAATAGGGCTCGAGTTCCTTCAGGGTGAGAGGCCAGTCGAGCAGGTTGGCGCCCTCGAGCTTGCCGTAATGGCTCAGGGTGCGGAACTCGTGCTCCTGCAAACGCAGCGAGGCACCGGCCCAATGGGTGGTGGTGCCGCCAACCGATTTGACGATCCACGCGGGAAGGTTGGGAAAATCCTTGGCGACCCGCCAGTCGCCGGATGTGCTGCGTTTGTCGACCCAGGCAAGCTGGCCGAAACTGTCCCATTCGTCATTGATGAAGTCTTCATATTCGTGCCGGGCGCCGGCTTCGAGTATGACGACGTCGATGCCCTTCTGCGCGAGTTCGTTGCCAAGCGTACCGCCGCCGGCGCCGGAACCGATGATGACGACAACGTGGTCGTCCTTGAGATCATAAGGTGCAGCCATGGTTTCCTCCCGATAGGCTGAAGAACAATGTGCGATGGCCGAGACGGCTCAAAGCCACTCGATGTCGCTGAAGCCGCGGGCGATATAGCCGCCCTTCGAGTAGGATTCGCCTTCATAGCCAAAGAGCGGCCACAACTCCTTCTGGTTGTAGAGCCCGGTGACAAGACCACCTCGAATTGTCTGGAAGAACGGCGTGTCCTCAATCTGGCGCAGCAGTTTCAACCGGTGCTCTTCCCAGTCGAGACCGAGATAGCCGCCTTTGCCGGCCCGCCTGTCGAGGTCGGCGATGCCGGTCTCGATCAGCTCCTTCTGCTTGGGATCGGACCCTGCCTTGGCGTCGTAGGGTTTGACGGCAATGGCGTAGAAGCGGTCGGGAATGTTGTCATGCGGGTAGATATCGCGCGCCAGCTGGATCAGCGTCGCCATGGTCTCGGGCTTGAGATTGGATGTCTCGAGGCCCCAGGCCTGCTGCGGATGGATGATGGAATTGCCGCTGATGACCAACAGAGCGCCGAGGCTGGCCATGCCGCCCCGTTTGAGCAGTTCACGCCGCGACAGGCCCGCCTGCGTGGCGGAGCCGGATTTGCCCGGCTCCGCGGCCTTGCGGTTGAATATCGTTACCATGGATTTCCTCCCTTGCTTGCTATCGGCGCTCTCCCCCGAGCGCGCCCTTGCTGGCTGATGGTGTCCTCCAACGCCGTTCAGCCGGTTTCAGACGAACCGGCCCTGTCGTTGCAGGACTTCAATCTTGTAGCCGTCCGGGTCTTCGACGAAAAAGAACCGGGCCAGCAGCGCACCCTCACGCTTGAATTCGACAATGTCACGGATTTTGAAATCGAGACCTTTCAGCCGGGTATGCTGGGCGTCGAGATCATCGACGCTGACCGCGAGATGGCCGTAGCCATCACCGACATTGTAGGGTTCGGTGCGGCCCTTGTTGATTGTCAGTTCGAGCTCGAATGCCGTTTCGCTGTTCCGCAGATAGACAAGCGTGAAACTGTCGAAATCCAGCCGGTCGGCGACTTCGAGGCCGAATGCCTGTTGATAGAATGATACGGACCTGTCCTCATCGAGCACGCGGATCATGGAATGGATGGCTTTTGCCAAAAAGACCTCCTTTGACGTTGCGCCCCGCGGCAAAACTTCGGTTGCAGTTGCAGGGCATGTCGGCGATTATGGACCCGGGAAAACAGAATGGGTGGCAATCGGCTACCACACCGCCGGAAGAGCGGAATAATTTTCGCCGGCAACCGATCCGGTGCGCAAAATTTCACCTGCCGGGATGAAGCGCATCAAGGGGATGGCCGATGGCGAAGCAGAAAAAGGGAGGTTCGTTGGATGTGTAAGGTATTTGCAGAACAGGATCCGGAAGGCTACCGGCAGATCAACCGTTCTGTGCGCATTGCCGGGCATTCCACCAGCATCCAGCTGGAAGTCACGTTCTGGAAGCTTCTGGACGAGATCGCCGTCAGCCAGAACATGACGACGCCGCGCTTCATCTCGACGCTTTACGATGAGGCCCTGCAGGCCAATGGCGAGATTCCGAATTTCGCCTCGATGCTGCGCACCACCTGTGCGCTGTATTTGCGCGGTGTCCAGGCAACCGCCGAAACCTCCTGCGTGACGCCGATCGGCAACCGGGCCGCCTGACGATCAGGCGGGAATACGCACGACGGCGCGCAGGCCGCCCATGGGGCTTTCGTCCAGGGTGATATCGCCGCCATGGCTGCGGGCAATGTCAAGCGCGATGGCAAGCCCGAGCCCGGTGCCGCTGGCATCCTGATTGCGCGCCTCATCCAGCCGGAAGAATGGCTTGAACACCTCGTCGCGCATCTCCTTGGGGATGCCGGAGCCGTCATCGTCGATGGTGATGCTCAGCCAGCCGTCGCGGTGATCGGCGGTGACGACGACATTCTTGGCATAGCGGAACGAGTTCGATACCAGGTTGGAGATCAGGCGCGAGAAGGCATTGGGCCGGACCTGAATCTCCGGTTCGCCGCGAATGCTGGATTTGAAGCCGCGCTCCAGCAGGGTGCCTTCCTCTTTCAGTTTGGTGAATAGGCGTTCCAGGTTGAAGGTGCCGGTTTCTTCCTCCGCCTCGCTGCGGGCAAAGGCGAGATAGCCTTCCAGCATGGACTGCATGTCCTCGATATCCTGCTCCATCGCTTCCGTATCGACCTTGTGGCCGACCAGCGCAAGCTGCAGCTTGAAGCGGGTGAGGATCGTCCGCAGGTCGTGGCTGACGCCGCTCAGCATGGTGGTGCGCTGCTCGATCTGGCGTTCGATGCGCTCGCGCATGACGATGAAGGCCGCGCCCGCCCGCCGGACTTCCTCCGCGCCGCGCGGCTTGAAATCGGGCGGTGTCGCCCGGCCCTTGCCGAAACTGTCGGCGGCCGCGGCCAGCTGCTGGATCGGCTTGATCTGGTTGCGCAGGAACAGGATGGCGATGGCCAGCAGCACCAGCGCCGAGCCGGACATCCAGACCAGGAGAATCAGCGTGTTGGAGGCATAGGCCTGGCTGCGGCGGGCAAAGACCCGCAGGACCTTGCCTTCCAGCTGGATGCGGATTTCGACGAGATCGGAATCGCCTATTGTGTCGATCCAGAACGGCCGGTTGATCTGCTTGGTGATCTCGGCGCTCAGCGGTTCGTCAAGAATGGAAAAGAACGGCTTCGGACCGGGTGCAGGCAAGGGGTCGGGCGGCAGGATGGAGATGTTGAGCGACAATCTCTCGCGCGCAATGCGGATGAGGTTTTCATAGCCGGGGTCCTGCGGATAGGTGTCCATCAGGTCGATGATGCCGGAGATGTCGCGCACCACGGCCGTCGACAGGCGCTGGGTGACCGTCTGCCAGTAGCGCTCCATGAACACGAAGGCGATGACCGACTGCAGCAGCACCATGGGTGCGATGATGATGATCAGCGAGCGGGCATAGAGCCGTTTCGGCATCCACTGCGCCAGCCAGCGGGAAAACTTCCGCCAGGGGCCGAGCAGCGTGCTGCGGCGGCGGCGCCAATGCCGCTGCCTGACTGCCAATGCGCGTTTTGCACTGTCCGTTTGTGCCATATGATCGGTGCCCACTCGCGCATTGGTTATTGCGTCCTGATCCCGCGGATCGCGACGTTTACTCCACGCTCAATTTATAGCCGACGCCGCGCACCGTCTGCAACCAAACCGGATTGGCCGGGTCATTTTCTATCTTGCGGCGCAGCCGGTTGATCTGCACGTCGATCGTCCGTTCGCCGACATCGCCTTCCTGGCCGGTCAGCTCATGCCGGGGCACGGTTTCACCGGCACGGGCCGCGAATATCGCCATGATATCCTGCTCGCGGTCGGTCAGGCGGATCAGTTCGCCCGAACGCTTCAACTCGCGCTTGGCGATGACGAAGGTATAGGGCCCGAAAACGATCTGCTCGATCTTGGCCTGTGATGCCGGGGCGCCGCGGCGCAGGATATTGTTGATGCGCAGGATCAGTTCGCGCGGATCGAAGGGCTTCGGCAGATAATCATCCGCACCGGCTTCCAGACCGCTGATGCGGCTGTCGGTTTCCGACAGGGCCGTGAGCATCAGAATGGGAACGCTCTTTTCCTGGCGCAGGGACTGGGTGAGGGCCACGCCGCTTTCACCCGGCATCATCACATCGAGGATCAGCAGATCGTAATCAATGCCGGCAAGCTTGCGCCTGGCCTCGTCCGCATTGGCAGCCACCGTAATGCGAAAGCCGCTGCCGGTCAGATATTGCGACAGCAAATTTCGAATCCGGGTGTCATCGTCGACAATGAGCAGGTGCGGCGCATCGTCTGAAAGCGGAAGTTCTTCACTCACCAAAATCATTCCTTCTCTCTCCGGGCATTGGCGCCCGCCCTTGGTCCCCGGACGTCCCTATCCGGCATAAACTAACCTGCCTGTGGCAGACTGTCGATCTGTTGCCTTTGGCCCGGATTGACCATCGCTTTGAGGAAATGTTCGATCACGGCCCGGTCAGCCAGACCGATTTGCTCCAATGCACTGCCAATGCGGCGTGATTGCGGTGCGGCAAGCTCAAGCGCGAGTTCTCTGCCCTTCATGGTGGGATAGAGTTCGCGCTGCCGCCGGTCGCGCGGGCCGGGTATCTGCACGACATGGCCCGTGTCGATCAGCTGCTTGAGAACACGGGCGAGACTCTGCTTGGTGATTTGCAGCACATCCAGCAGTTCCGCAACGGTCATGCCCGGCTTACGGTTGATGAAGTAGAGAACCCGGTGATGGGCGCGGCCGAAAGCCAGCTTTTCCAGAATCAGATCCGGGTCGGCGGTGAAGTCACGGTAGGCAAAGAAAAACAGCTCGATGAGGTCGAGTTCGCGCGCATCCGCCTTGGTCAGGGCTGTCTCAATATGCCGATCCGGTGTATAAGGTTTCATGCAGGGCTCCCGCTCTCATTCATGTGTCGCCGAATAATATGTCAGTCTTGTTGACTTAATTTTAGACTGCTGATAATTTTTGGCAAGCTGTTGGCCGCATTTTGAATGAAACGAAAAGCCAATAAGTGTTTCCGGGACATTTTTCCTCATCGAAACGCCTATTGCTGCCACGCATGGTCCCGAAAATCGGCACGATTTTCATCGGGGATCAGGCGTGAATTCAAGATGGACAGCGTCCTTTGCGCGTTCAAGAAGAACGCGCGGCGCTGTCGGGAGCCAAGGTTCACCAATTGTGAAACGGGAACAATTGGCGTCGTCTCAAACCCGTCAAACGATCAGGAATCAAACGCCTGGAGGAAAACATGGCATCCGTACCATTTGATCAGCTTGAAGGTTACATCTGGATGAATGGCGAATTCGTTCGCTGGGCAGATGCTAAGGTTCACGTGCTGACTCATGGCCTGCATTATGCAAGCTCGGTCTTTGAAGGTGAGCGCGCCTATGGCGGCGAAATCTTCAAGCTCAACGAACACACGGAGCGTCTGCACGAATCGGCGCGTATTCTTGGCTTCACCATTCCCTATTCGGTCGAAGAACTGAACGATGCCTGCCGCAAGCTTCTTGCCAAGCAGGGCTTTCAGGATGCCTATGTGCGCCCGATCGCCTGGCGCGGCAGCGAGTCGATGGGCGTTTCGGCCCAGAACAACAGGATCAACGTGGCCATCGCCATCTGGCAGTGGCCAAGCTATTTCGACCCGGCGCAGAAGCTCAAGGGGATCCGCCTGGATATGGCGGAATATCGCCGCCCGGATCCGAAGACGGCCCCGTCCAAGTCCAAGGCCGCTGGTCTCTACATGATCTGCACGATCTCCAAGCACGCCGCCGAAGCCAAGGGCTATGCGGACGCGCTGATGCTCGACTGGCGCGGCCAGGTGGCCGAAGCCACCGGCGCCAACGTGTTCTTTGTCAAGGACGGCGTCATTCACACGCCGAAGCCGGATTGCTTCCTCGACGGCATCACCCGCCGCACGGTCATCGAGCTGGCCAAGCGCCGCGGCTATGAGATTGTCGAACGGGCGATCATGCCGGAAGAACTGGAAGGTTTCGAACAGTGCTTCCTGACCGGGACGGCTGCGGAAGTGACGCCGGTTTCGGAGATCGGGCCATACCGCTTCACCGTTGGCGAGATCGCGATCAACCTGATGAACGATTACGCCGCCGAAGTAACACCGAAGAAAGCAGCAGCGGAATAACTCGCAGTATCAGAGCGCAAATAAGGCGCGCTCAGCCCGATACTGCAAGCTTGCTAACGAAAACAACCGGTTGATACCTCTTTATTGAGGCATCAACCGGTTTGACATTGCCCAAAACTTAGTCAACATGCCAGTGTCAGGCATGAGTCTGACGCGAAACGTTGACGGGGTGTCAATTATGGGTGCACTTCTTCCTCTCATCATCCAACTGATCTCAGGGGCTGTCGGCGGCAATATTGTCGGCGGTATTCTCAAGAACCTGACTCTTGGCCCGACTGGCAATACGATTGCCGGCGGCGTTGGTGGACTAGTGGGTGGCTACTTGACGCAATACCTTGGCGCCGGTGGTGCCCAGCTCGTGGCAAACGCAGCATCATCGTCGGGATTTGATCTCGGCTCAATCATCGGCAATGTTGCCGGTGGCGGTGTTGGCGGTCTTATCCTCACTGCAATCGTTGGTGCGATCAAGAACGCGCTGGCCAAATCCTGATCATCACAGGACGCAAGCGATTTTCAAGGGCGGTCCCATTGGCCGCCCTTTTTATTTGGGCTAAAGCCTCATGTACGAGATTTCCGAAAGCATAGGGTTGGAACAAAATGGGACAATTGCAGGCCGGTATTATCCCCGTGACGGCCTTTCAGCAGAACTGCACGATCCTCTTCGACAGCGATGACAAGCACGGCGTCCTGATCGATCCGGGCGGTGACAATGATCAGGTGCTCCATGCCATCCGCTCCAACGGCATCACCATCGACGCCATCTGGATCACCCATGGCCATATTGATCATGCGGCAGGCGCCATGGATATGAAGGAGGCGCTCGGCGTCGATATCATCGGTCCGCACCAGGCGGATAAATTCCTTCTGGATTCAATGGAGGAGAAGGCGGTCCAGTACGGCATCCAGGGCAGCGGCGTGCGCAACTGCACGCCGGACCGCTGGCTTGCGGATGGCGATACGGTGTCCTTCGGATCGCATGTGTTCGAGGTGCTGCATTGCCCGGGCCATGCGCCGGGCCATGTGGTTTACTACAACCGGGCCGCCAAGTTCGCCCATGTCGGCGATGTCCTGTTCAACGGCTCGGTCGGCCGCACGGATTTGCCGGGCGGCGACCATGAGACCCTGATCAACTCGATCAAGAACAAGCTGTTTCCGCTTGGCGACGATATCGGCTTCATCTGCGGGCATGGCCCCGGCGGCCGTTTCGGCGAAGAGCGTCGCACCAATCCGTTCCTGACCTGACAAAAAGGCCGCCGGAGCGATCCGGCGGCCTTTTTTCGATCCGGCTGATCAGCGATCAGTTGGCGTTGCAGAAATATGCGCGTCCGTCATAGCCGCGGAACGTACCGGTTTCTGGATTGAAAGAGCGGTAGCGGTCGGCGCAATAGCGATACCAGGCGCGTGACCACGGCTGGGCGCTGCCATAATAGACCGGGCGCACTTCGCGATAGACGCGAACCGGCGCGGCGCGATAGACGGGACGATCATCGTAGTCGCGATAGATCACGTCGGGTTCGCGTGGCTGGGCGAGCGCGCCGCCGATGAGCGCACCTGCGGCAAGGCCAATGGCGCCGGCTGCGAGTGCATCGCCGCCGCCGCGATGATGATGACGGCGCCAGCCCCAATCATCAGCCGATGCCGACGAAGCAAGCGGAACGGCGATCGTTGCAAAAGCTGCCGTCGCAAGAATGGCAATCTTCATACCTTTAAACATCTGTGCCTCCTTTGAAGCATCCTTGGCGGAACTTTTGGAACCGCCTGATCGTGTTGGGCTGGACTTTCAGTGGGGGCGCCAGCCGTGATGTGTGTTTTAAACGTTCCAGAATGAATGCAAGCTGAACGGAAAGCGGGCACTTTCGTTCCCTGCATCCCATGCGGGAAAGGCACATCGACACCATAATATCAGCAAATCCATGGCAAGGAACGAGCGAAGGGTGCCGAAACTGGATAATTGGGGGGATTTCCACGCAAAGCATCCGCTTTGCGGACGCGCAGCCATCGCCGCGACCGGGGAGGTGGACTTTCAGGGAAAACCCCCGGGCGTGTCCGGGGGTCCCGAGGCGGCTTGCGCCGCCTGAATTATTCCGTAACCGTGATGTTGACGGCCTTGGGGCCCTTGCCACGACGGTCAGGCTCGGTATCGAAGGAAACCTTCTGATTGTCTGCGAGACCTGTGAGGCCGGATGCCTGAACGGCGGAGATATGGACAAAAATGTCCGCTGCGCCGTCATCCGGTTTGATAAAGCCAAAGCCTTTTTCACTGTTGAAGAATTTGACCGTACCGGTCTGTGCCATGCTCCGTTCCTTTTCCTTACTTACCGCGTTCCCCTCCGGGCTTGCGGGATTGGTAGTGCCGCCTTTTGTAAGATACATCCGGCGTAAATCATGCAGGCAGTTCTCGAATTCAGGAAAGGAGCCGATCATTGCCGGGATTTCTCCCGACCCGGTATTCTTGCGGTTCCGGCGCGCCGTTCTTCCAGTCTTCCAGTGTTCGCAGATGCCCGAACGCTTTGAGACTGCTAGAATAAGTGTTTTTTGGCAAGCAAAAGTTTTTCCATCGTTTAGGCGACTATATCGAACAGCTGTGCAGCCGACATACTTCGCCGCGCAAAATCGTTGCCTGCAACCCATGTATTAACCGTGCCGGCCACCGCAATTCGAGGTTGTACGTGGTAGTGATCCCGCATAAAACTGTCCAAATGGTCAAATATTGACGTCTGGCCCTAACGGTTGCGCAGAACAATACATGCCCCGCCCGCGCCATGCAGCTTGGCGCAGATGGCATTGGCCTCGCCGCGCGTATCGGCGCCGATGCGCACGGCATAGATGCCGCGCCGGCCCATCGGCGTGCGATAGCGGCTGATGACCGGCTCGTGCTGGTTCAGGATGGCCGGAAAGGCGCGGCGCAGCCGTTCCATCTGGTTCACGGCGGCTGAGCGGCGGAAGTTTCCGGCAATCTGGATGCCCCAGGGTTTCGGCTTGATCTGCGCCATGGAGATCGTCGCCGAGCGGACAACCGGCAATTGGCGGCAGGCGGCATCGAAGCCCAGTTTGACATTAAGCGGCGCAGCACCGATCTCGGCACCGGCAGCAAAGTCATCGGCCGGACGCCCCGTGATATCAAGCACATAGTCCTCGGTTTCGAGTGGCAGGAAACCGCCGCTCGACAGCCATTTCGACACGCGTGTCGGTCCGGCATTGTAGGCGGCCGCTGCCAGTCCCCAATTGCCGAAGGTGGCGCGCAGGTCCTTGAGCAGCGCCGCCGATGCCGGAAGCGCCTGGGCGAAATCGAAGGGATTGGCCAGTTGCCGCTCCCGGGCGGTGCCCGGCATGAACTGGGCGATGCCTTGCGCGCCGACCGGGCTCAGGGCCTGGTCGTCGAAGCGGCTTTCCTTCCAGATCAGGCGGGCAAAGAAGTCGCGCGGCACGCCGTGGCCGTCGGCCTGGGTGGCGATGGCGGCGCATATCTGGCTGACGGTCGGGGCGGGCGGCTGCGGCGGTGCCGGTACGGACGGGTTATCGGCCGCAAGCACAATCGATGCGGTCAGCATGGCGAGAGATGCCCCCAGAGCGATCTTACAAAGCGCGTTCACCCAGCCCCCATTCGTCACCCATTCCACTGATGAGCATAAAGCACAGAGAAATTGCAGAGGAAAGTCTGGAGAGGCTGTCGATTTAGACAGAAGCTGTTCCGGCCGGTGTTGCCGGAGCAAAGACCCGGATTGCCTTCTCCCGTATGCGGAAATGCGCTGGGGTCCAGGTGGTAAGGTCGCCGTCGGTGTTCACGGGGCGCGGTTTGCTTGTTTTGATGGTGACTTGCGTCGTCTGGAAGGCCCGCACATCGTCCCAGCGGCCGTGGGTGCCTTTGCGCAGGCTGGGCAGGAGACCCAGCAACCGCCACCAGTGATCCACCTCCAGGCTGTAGAAATCCAGCCGCCCGTCGTCGGCGGTCGCGGTTTCCTCTACGGTCATGCCACCGCCATAGTGGCGGCCATTGCCGACGGAAACCTGCATCGTCCGGATTGTTTCGACCGAGCCGTCATGCTCGACATAGGCGGTGAACAGCCGGGAGCGGGCGAGGAGGCGGGCGGCAACAATGGCATAGCCGAGCTTGCCCCAGCGCTTCTTGGCCTTTTCCGTCAATTCCGCGGCCAGTTCGGCACTGAAGCCGATGCTGGCAACATTGAAGAACAGGTTGCCGTTGACTTCGCCGAGATCAATGGGGCGCGGTTCGCTGGAAAGGATCAGTTCCGCCGCCTTGAGCGGGACGGGTGGCAGGCCGATCGTCCGGGCAAAATCATTGGCCGTGCCTAATGGCAAGACACCCAGTGGCAGGCCGGTCTCGACAAGACCGGCAGCGGCGGCGTTCAGCGTGCCATCACCGCCGCCGATGATCACCAGATCGCATGCATCCTGCATGCGCCTGATGAGGTCGGAGATGGATTCGTCCTTATCCGGTGACGCATCGACCAGCGTCAGCCCGCCGGTTTCCAACGCCTTGCGGATGGGATCGATCGGCTTCCGGCCGCTGCGCGCATTGGGATTGACGATAAACAGGGCGCGTCGTGGCGGTTTGGCTTGGGTCAACAGGCGGGTGCTCCGGTTTGCAGTCCGCCGCAGGTGGGGTTTGATTTGTGGCGAAACAAGGCAATGTCATGCCCGGGCTGGTGGATTTTGCCGGTGGCAAGCGCTACACAGCTGGGATCACCATTTCGGCAACGCATGAGAGTTCGAGAATGTCCTCCCTCACCACCATCGGTTTTGACGCAGACGATACGCTCTGGGAAAACGAACAGTTCTTCCGGCTGTCGGAAAAGCATTTCGAGACGCTGCTTGCTCCCCACACGGATGTGCCCGACCTGTCGGACCGGCTTCTGGAGGTGGAGCGGCGCAATCTCGATCTCTATGGCTTCGGCATCAAGGGTTTCACCCTGTCGCTGGTCGAGACGGCGCTGGAGGTGACGGATGGCAAGATACCGTCATCGGTTCTCGGCGAAATCCTGGCGGCGGGGCGGGACATGCTGCGTCATCCCATCGAAACCCTGCCGCATGTGCAGGATACGCTGGAACAGCTGGCCGGGCGCTACCGGCTGGTCCTGATCACCAAGGGTGATCTCTTCGATCAGGAGCGCAAGCTGGCGCAATCGGGCCTTGGCGATTTTTTCGATGCGGTTGAGATCGTCAGCAGCAAGGACCGGGCCACCTATGAGCGGATTTTCAGCCGCCATGGCGATGGCCCGGAGCACAGCATGATGATCGGCAATTCGCTGAAATCGGATGTGGTTCCGGCCATTCAGGCCGGCGGCTGGGGCATCTATGTCCCGCATGCGCTCACCTGGGTGCTCGAACATGTGGATGCGCCGGTGGCGGAGCCACGCTTCCGCCAGATCGACCATCTCGGCGATCTGGCTTCTTTGCTTGCCGATATCGGCTGATCATTCGGCGGCGTGCTGTTCCTGCGCGCCGTCATCGGGACCGTTGGGATCGCCCGCCATTGTCTCGCAGCCGAGATCGGGGAAGGCGACGACGCGGTTTCCGGCAAAATCGGTGCGGACCACCACCAGTCCCTGTTCCTCGAAATAGGTCAGGAGCCGCCGGGCGCGCCGGGCGGAATGGGTGCCATAGGCGCGGGCGAGCGTTGCATCGGACGGGCAGGGATTGCCGGTGACCGCCGCCTGCGCGACAATGAAGAACACACCCTGCACATCATCGGGCAGGCTCTTGGACAGTTCCAGCGCCTGCTGCCACGGCTCGCTCTGTGCGGTTTCACCGTCGATACCCGCGCGGGCGACAGCCAGCTTGCGGCGGAAGGCAGGCAGCGACAGCGCGTCGCCGGGGACGCGGCGGATGCGGCAGCGCACCAGAAAATCCTGATAGAGCACCGCGTCGGTGCGGAAACCGGCATCCGGGTCGCCCAGCATTTCCTGCATGACCGCATCGATCAGCGCGCTGCGTTCGGCTTCGTCGATTTCCGGGAACAGCGTCAGGGCGGGTGCTTCCGCCTCGGCCATTGCCTTGGCTTGGGTCAACTGCGCCAAGATGTCGGCCGTTGGGGTGGGTGGCGGCGGCGTGGGCGCGCGCCGCACGATCGGGCGCCGCTCTTCAGGCGCCGGCGTGAAGATCAGGTCATGCGCGTCGTCGGCCTGCTGCGGCAGCGGCGTCAGCTTCGGGCTGGACGAGCGGGCGGAGGTTTCGACCGGGCCGATGGTGACGGGCAGCGGGCGACGCGACAGCGCGGGCCCCAGGGCGACAAAGTGACCCCGCGCCAGATCGCGGAACTGTTCGGCCTGCCGCCGCTCCATGCCGAGCAGGTCGGATGCGCGGGCCATGTCGATATCGAGGAAGGTGCGGCCCATCAGGAAGTTGGAGGCTTCGGCGGCAACGTTCTTGGCCAGCTTGGCCAGCCGCTGCGTGGCGATAACCCCGGCAAGTCCGCGCTTGCGGCCGCGGCACATCAGATTGGTCATGGCCCCGAGCGACAGCTTGCGCGCCTCGTCGGAGACTTCGCCGGCAACCGCCGGAGCAAACAGCTGCGCCTCGTCAACCACGACAAGCATGGGATACCAGTAGTCGCGCTCCGCATCGAACAGGCCACCGAGAAAGGCTGCGGCGCAGCGCATCTGTTGTTCGACATCGAGGCCTTCGAGATCGAGCACCACGGACACCCGGTGCTGGCGGATGCGCGCGGCAATGCGGGTCAGTTCATTCTCGGTGCGGGCGCCGTCGACGACCACGTGGCCGTATTTGTCGGCAAGCGTGACAAAGTCGCCTTCCGGATCGATGACGCATTGCTGCACCCACTGGGCGCTCTGTTCGAGCAGGCGGCGCAGCAGATGGGATTTGCCCGAGCCGGAATTGCCCTGCACCAGCAGGCGCGTGGCCAGAAGCTCTTCCAGGTCGAGCATGGCTTTTGCGCCTGCGGGCGCCGCTCCCATGTCGATGTCGACCTTCATTGCTTCTCCAGACCGGTGGTGATTCCGCGCACGGTCAAACGCGCGCGGACCTCCTTAGCATTCCTTTTCCGCTCATGCGCGAGCGATATGCCGCTTCTCCCCGGAAACCCACAGATGGTTTTCCGCATCGGTGCGGCGGAACACCGCGCCGAACTCCTGCATCCGCGCCACCACATAATCCGGCTCTATCAGCCCGTCGGGGAAATACAGCCCTGGCGCCACCTTTTCCCCACCGGAAAGGCCAAGCAGGCGCTCGACTGCCAATGCCACATTGAGGGCGGTGAGGGGCGCTTGGCCCTGCGGATGGACGATATCGAGGCGGGCTGTTGCCTGCTCGCCGGTGTTCAATTCGCCACTGATTTCAAGGACGATCTCGGTGGAAAAGGGCTCGCCCCGGCGCCGGCTGGCCGATTCGCCATACGCCATGTCGAAGCGGATGGAGTGCGCGCCGGTGGCAACGCCAAGGCTGAGGACGTCGAAGGGGGAATAGGCGCTGGCTTCGATCTGCTTTCCATCAATATCCGTGAAACTGCGTTTGGCTTCCGCGCCCGTGACCCAGCGCCATTTGCCGTTCTTGAGCGCCAGTGGATTGGGAGCGGACTGTGTCAGCCGTTCGAAATCGGCAAAGGCGGCCGGCCCGCCCATGTCCTGCTCGTCCAGCACCACCGCAATGGTGATTTCGTCTATCCGGCGGAAGTCTCGGGCGGCCTGAAGCACGGGGAAGGTGGCCGACCCTGCCAGCCATGTACTGGCCATAAGAATCGCCGAACTGTTGGGTTTATGGATGTAGTGCGCCATCTCGGGACCGACTTCGAACACCCCGCTCGAGACGCTGAGATAGGGCAGTCGGTGCGCCTGCGCGAATTTCAGGCTGTTGAGCGTCTCGTCTTTCACGAACAGCACGACGGCGCTGAAGGCCTTGCCGGCGGGCTGGCCGAGATCGGCCCGGTCAAGATCAATGGAAACCGCTTCGGCACTGCCGAGAGTGTCGGCGACGGATTTTGCTTTGGTCAGATCGCGTCCGCCAATGGCGATGGGCAGATCCGGGTGGAGCTTGCGCAGGGTTTGTGCCGCTTGCGAACCGACGATGCCGGATCCGCCGATGATGAGGACAGGGGCTGCAATGGTCGTGGACATGGGAATTCCCTTTATGTTACTATAAGTAAGTTACCTTTAGTAATATGTGGGCGTGCGATTGCAAGTCAAGGGGCGGGATTGCTATTCTGGTGAAAAAGGGAATCCGCATGAGCAAGACCGCAGCCGCCAAGAAAATGCCGAAAGCCCAGCGGCGGGAGCAGCTCATGGAAACGGCGCTGGGGATCGTTCGCACACAGGGAACCGATGCGCTGACCCTCGGCTATCTGGCGGAGCGCGCGGGGGTGAGCAAGCCGATTGCCTATGAGCATTTCGGCACGCGCTCCGGCCTGCTGATCGCGCTGTATCAGCAATTGGATCAGCAGCAGGTCGATGATTTGCTGGCGGCGCTGGAACAGGCACCGAAGCAGCTGGCGAGCGTCGCCCGGCTGATGAGCGAGGCCTATATGGCCTGCTACCGCTCCATAGGCCCGGAATGGCACGCCATCTCCGCCGCGCTCAAGGGCGATGAGGAGATGGAAACATTTCAGAAAGCGCTGATCGACGGCTATGCCGATCTCTACCGCACCGCGCTGGCACCCTATTCGGCGCTTTCTGCCGGTGATCTGCGCCTGCGCTGCGTCGGTATCATCGGTGCAGCCGAGGCCATTTCCCGGGAAATGACCTGCGGCTGCGTCGATGAGGCCACCGCATCCGCCGCCCTGGGATCGCTGATCCTGCAATGGGTGGCCAACTGATACCGAACCACGCACCACTTTTTCTGCGATCAGGCGCTCACTGTCCGCCCAAGAAACTCCCGCATCAGCACGGCGACTTCTTCGGCATGGTCTTCCAGAAGAAAATGCCCGCCGTCGAAAATATGCAGCTCAGCATTGGGCAGTTGTCCGGCATAGGCCCTGGCCCCGGCAAGCGCGAAGAACGGATCATGCTTGCCCCAGGTGATCAGCATGGGCGGCTGATGTTCGCGGAAATAAGCCTGGAAATGCGGGTACTGCTTGAGGTTTGACTGGTAATCATGGAGCAGGTCGAGCTGGGCCTCGGCAATGCCGGGACGGTCAAGGCCGTTCTGCGCGTGGGTCCAGGCATCGGGGCTGATGCGGGCAGGATCTTTCGCACCGAACAGGTATTGGCCCCTTGTGTCCTCGATCGAGAGGTGGCGGCGCATGGCGGCCTCCGTCTCCGCATTGCGGTCGGCCCACAGGCGGCGCGCGGCGGCAAAGCCGTCCGACAGGCCTTCTTCATGCGCCACGGCGTTCTGCACGACAATCGCCGTCACCCGTTCGGGATGGCGGGAGGCGAGGCGGAAACCGACGGGGCCGCCGAAATCCTGCGCGTAAAGGGCGTAGCGCTTGAGGCCAAGCTTGCGGGTGAATGCGTCGATGATGTCGGCGAGATGGTCGAACGTATAGCGGAACGCCGTGTGGGACGGGGCGTCGCTGTAGCCCGAGCCGGGATAATCCGGCGCGACAACGTGGTAGCGGTCGGCCAGCAACGGAATGAGGTCGCGGAACATATGCGACGAGGTGGGAAAGCCGTGCAGCAGGAGCAGCGTCGGCGCGTCCTTCGGCCCTGCTTCGCGGTAGAAAATCTTGAGACCGTCGATCTCTTCGGTCTGGTAGCTGATCACCGGGCGTGCGTGTTCGTTCGATTGTGACATCGTTCCTGCTCCTGTTGGATGGATGGTTTCACCGTCTAAATTACATTTTGATGGTTACTCAAATGGAGTAACTTGTCAAATTGAATTTTGATAGTTACTTCTAGGAGCGAAAGGACATGCGATGCCATTCATTTTTCTGGGCAATGCCCTCTGGCTGGATTTCGTCAACACGCAGATCATCGATGGCGCGCTCATCGATCTCATCGGCAATGACGGTGCGTTTCTGCAGTGGGCGAAGACGGCCGATCTTCAGGCTGACGAGGATGATGCGGCCACGTTCGACGCGGCCCTGACCGAGGCGCAGGCGTTCCGTGCGCACTTGCGCGCGGCGGCGGACAGTCTCGCGGCCGGTACGGCGCTCAATCCTGTCTTTGTCGCCGATATCAACCGGCGCATGGCGGAGCATCCGGTTGCGACGGTTCTGGAGGATTCAGGGCGCGGATGGGCGACCAGCGCAAAGCCTGTCACCAGCGGGCCGCAAAGCGTATTGGCTGCAATCGCCACTGACTTTGCCCGGTTTGTTTCCACCGAAGCGACGAATGTCCGCCACTGCAGCAATGAGCGCTGCTGCATCGTGTTCTACGACACCAGCAAGAATCACACGCGCCGCTGGTGCAGCATGGAAACGTGCGGCAACCGGGCCAAAGCCGCCGGTCGCCGCGCGCGCGTTGTACAGTAGTCTCTACTGCTCGAGGCGCAGAAGCCTTGCGGCTTAATGCGCGATGGCGGGTTCGCCGACGCGGTCGTCCTTGCTGCTCTTGCGGATGGTCAGCGCCAGCAGCGCGGCGATCAGGCACAGGATACCGGCGGTGAAGAAGGCGGGGAGGTAGCTCGCATATTCCGTACGGGCAAAACCGCCGCCATAGGCTGCCGATGCGGCGCCGAGCTGATGACCGGCAAAGACCCAGCCGAACACCATGCCGGCCTTCTCCCGGCCGAAACGGTCCGTTGCCAGCTTGACCGTCGGCGGCACGGTGGCGATCCAGTCGAGACCGTAGAACATGGCGAACAGCGACAGGCCATAGATCGAAAAATTGCTGTAGGGCAGGAACAGCAGCGAGGCGCCGCGCAGGCCATAGTACCAGAACAGCAGCCAGCGGTTGTCGACCCGGTCGGACAACCAGCCGGAGCCGATCGTGCCGAAGAAATCGAAGAAACCCATCATGGCCAGCACGCTGGCGGCGGTGACGGCCGCAAGCCCGTAATCACCGCAGAGCGCGACGAAGTGGGTCTGGATGAGGCCGTTGGTGCTGGCGCCGCAGATGTAGAAGGTAGCAAACAGCACCCAGAACGTGCTGGTGCGCGATATTTCCTTGAGAGTGGCCAGCGGCAGGATGATGAGCGACAGCAAGCCGCCGTTAATCGGTGCGGTCTTGGCCACGTCCTTCTCGCCATAGGCGGGCAGGCCGACATCGGACGGGCGGTCCCGCATCAGCAGGAAGACGGCGGCCGCTGCGACGGCGAGCAGGGCGCAGACCATCATGGTCGCCGCGCGCCAGCCGTAGTTTTCACTGATGGAGGCCATGAGTGGCATGAAAGCGAGCTGCCCTGTGGCCGAGCTTGCCGTGAGCATGCCCAGCACCAGCCCGCGCCGGTCGGTGAACCAGCGGGTGGCAACTGTCGCACCGAGCACCATGGCGGTCAGGCCGGTGCCGAAGCCGATCACCACGCCCCACAGCAGGATGAGCTGCCAGATCTGCGTCATGCCGAGGGACAGGAAGGAGCCGCCGGCGATCAGCGCAAGCGCCACGCACACGACCTTCCGCACGCCGAAATAGTTCATGAATGCCGCGGCGAACGGGCCCATCAGCCCGAACAGCAGAAGCCGGATGGAAAAGGCGGTGGCAATCTGTTCCGTCGTCCAGCCGAATTCCTTTTCCAGCGGCACGATGAGCACGCCGGGAGCGCCGACGGCCGCTGCCGTCACAAGCATGGTGAGGAAGGTGACGGATACGACGACCCAGCCATAGTGGATATTGCGCCGGGCAAGCGCGGCAGCGAGAGGCGATGAAATCATGTTCGTGTTCCCTGGAGGGTAATCGGCTTTTAGATGACGATCATCATATTGACTATTGATGACGGTCATCATATAAATTGTCAATGCAGTTTTTTTGAAGGAATGTTTCATGCGCGTCAGCAGGGACCAGGCAGCACAGAACCGCGCCCGCATCATCGAGATCGCCGGACAGCAGTTCCGCGAAAAGGGTTTTGACGGCATCGGCGTTGCCGATGTGATGAAAAGCGCGGGGCTCACCCATGGCGGTTTCTATGGTCATTTCAATTCGAAGGATGACCTGATCGCCGAGGCCTGCGCGGCGGCCATGGCTTTGTCGGTCCGGCGGTGGACCAGCCTGTCCGAGGCCTCGCCCGACGATGCGCTCGGCGCGATCACCCAATCCTATCTGGCGGGTGACGCCCATGGCGAGGGGCAGATGAGCGGCTGCATGATGGCAGCATTGGCGCCGGATATCGCCCGTCGTGGCGGTCCTGTCCGTTCGCGTTTCACCGAGGGCACCAAGGCACTTCTCGATATTCTCGTCAACGCCGTGACCGGCCGCAGCAAAGCCCGGCAGCGCGAAAAGGCCATCGCCATCATGGCGGGGCTGGTGGGCACCGTGGTGCTGGCGCGCGCCGTGGATGATCCTGATTTTGCCCGGGAGATCAAGCGGGTGGGTGCGGCTGTGTTCGGCAAGGACGCGGAGTAGGGATGGGATTTACACCCCCCTCTGTCCTGCCGGACATCTCCCCACAAGGGGGGAGATGGGCGGCAGCCCAGAGGGGGGTGAGTATTCTGATCTACCGCCCCGGACGTCCCGTCTTGCCCGGGCGGCGCTTCTTGCGCGCATCGTTTGCGTCCTCATAGGAGCCGATGCCGCTGCGCTCGCGGCGAATGATGGTATCGTCGTTCCGGTTCGTGCCGCCGGGACCGGCCGGTTTTTCCGGCACGGCGCCGCGCACGGGCTTTTCGGTCCGGCCGACAGTCATCTCATCCAGCGTGTTCTTGCGGAACAGCGGCGAGTTCGGATGGCTGTTCTCGTCGGTGACCACGCGGTGCATGGCGCGGCCGGCATTGTGCCGGCCCTTGGTGCGGCCGCTGACCGGGCTTTCCAGTTCCACTTCGCGCGCCATCGGGTCGTCCGATATGGCCAGCTCCGTCTCGCGCAGCCGCTTGATCTCGTCGCGCAGCCGTGCTGCCACTTCGAAGTCGAGATCGTCGGCGGCATCGCGCATCTGCTTTTCCAGATGTTCGAGGTGCGATTTGAGATTGTTGCCCATCATCGCGCCGGATTCGGCAAAGCCGGAAATATCCGCCCGGACGTGATCGCGCTCGTAAACACTGTTGAGGATATCGCCGATGTTCTTCTTGATGCTGGCGGGCGTGATTCCGTTGGCCGTGTTGTAGGCTTCCTGCTTTTCGCGGCGGCGGCTGGTTTCCGCCATGGCCCGTTCCATCGAACCCGTCACGTGGTCGGCATAGAGGATGACCTTGCCGTCGACGTTGCGGGCGGCGCGGCCGATGGTCTGGATCAGCGATGTTTCCGAGCGCAGGAACCCTTCCTTGTCCGCATCGAGAATGGCGACGAACCCGCATTCGGGAATGTCCAGGCCCTCGCGCAGCAGGTTGATGCCGACGAGCACATCGAAGGCGCCGAGCCGCAGGTCACGCAGGATTTCGATGCGCTCGAGCGTGTCGATGTCCGAGTGCATGTAGCGCACGCGGATACCCTGCTCGTGCAGATATTCCGTCAGGTCTTCCGCCATGCGCTTGGTCAGGACGGTGACCAGCGTTCGATAGCCCTTTGCCGATGTCTCGCGGATTTCGCCGAGAACGTCGTCGACCTGCGATTTGGCCGGACGCACCTCGACCGGCGGATCGATCAGGCCGGTCGGCCGGATGACCTGCTCGGCGAACACGCCGCCGGCTTCTTCCATTTCCCAATTGCTCGGGGTCGCCGAAACCGCAACGGTTTGCGGGCGCATCGCGTCCCATTCCTCGAAACGCAGCGGACGGTTGTCCATGCACGAGGGCAGGCGGAAGCCGTACTCGGCCAGCGTTGCCTTGCGCCTGAAGTCGCCCTTGTACATCGCGCCGATCTGCGGAACGGTCACATGGCTTTCGTCGATGAAAACCAGCGCATTGTCGGGGATATATTCGAACAGCGTGGGTGGCGGCTCGCCCGGCTTGCGGCCGGTGAGATAACGCGAATAGTTCTCGATGCCGGCACAGGAGCCGGTGGCTTCAAGCATTTCCAGGTCGAAGGTGCAGCGCTGCTCCAGCCGCTGCGCTTCGAGCAGGCGTCCCGCCTGGTTGAGTTCCACCAGCCGGTGCTTCAGCTCTTCCTTGATCGACTTGATCGCCTGGTTCAGCGTCGGGCGCGGCGTCACATAGTGCGAGTTCGCGTAAATCTTCACCTGGCTGAGATCGCCGGTCTTCTGGCCCGTCAGCGGGTCGAATTCCGTGATCGTCTCGATCTCGTCGCCGAACATGGAAATGCGCCAGGCCCGGTCCTCAAGGTGGGCCGGGAACAGTTCGATCGTGTCGCCGCGCACCCGGAACGAGCCGCGGGTGAAATCCATCTCGCGCCGCTTGTACTGCTGCGCCACCAGATCGGCGAGCAGCGCCCGCTGGTCGAGCCGGTCGCCGATCTTCATCTCGAAGGTCATGGCCGTATAGGTCTCGACCGATCCGATACCATAGATACAGGAGACAGAGGCGACGATGATCACGTCATCGCGTTCCAACAGCGAACGGGTGGCCGAGTGGCGCATCCGGTCGATCTGCTCGTTGATCGACGATTCCTTCTCGATGAACGTATCGGAGCGCGGCACATAGGCTTCCGGCTGGTAGTAATCGTAATAGGAAACGAAATACTCGACCGCATTGTTGGGGAAGAAGGATTTGAACTCGCCGTAGAGCTGCGCCGCCAGCGTCTTGTTGGGCGCGAGGATCAGGGCCGGGCGCTGGGTCTCCTCGATGACCTTGGCCATGGTGAAGGTCTTGCCCGAACCGGTGACACCCAAAAGCACCTGCGTCTTGTCATCGTCGGCAATGCCGGAGACGAGATCGCGGATGGCCGTCGGCTGGTCGCCGGAGGGCTGGAAATCCGTTTCCATGCGGATGGCGATGCCGCCTTCGGATTTCGAAGGGCGGGCAGGGCGGTGCGGCTGCCAGGCCGTGCCGTTCTTGAACAGCGGATTGCCGCTTTCGATCAGGGCGGAGAGCGCGGCAACGGTGGCAGTAGCGCCGCCTGCGGGCAGGTTGGCGGTGTCTTCCAGCGCGATATCCAGGCCGGCGACCGGGTTCAGTCCGGCCGCGGCACGCGTCTTCGGATCGCTCGATCCGCCGATGGAGGTGCCGCGCGAGGTCCTGGAACTGCTGGTTGGCTTGGCCGCTGTCTTCTTCGGCTTCGTCACCTTGGGCTGCGGCTTGGCGGTTTCCTCGGAAATCTGCTTGGCCCAATCGCTGATCGAGCCGGAGAGCGGTGTGCCTTCCAGTTCCGATTGCGGCGCTTCGCCGAAACCATCCGCGTTATATTTGTCAGGAGATTTAACCATGGGTTGAATATGGTGGGAGTCCGGCAAAATGGAAAGAGCCAAGTCCGCAAAAGTCGCCGGAAGCGGCAGGCTCCTGACATAAGGTTGTCAGGAGGATTGTCAGGGTCCGTCCTGTTCCGGGGTATCAGCCGTAGCGCAGCTTGAGGCCGAGAATGGTCAGGATCAGCAGCAGCGTGGTGGCGTTTGCCGCGATGACCGGCCAGGAACTGATCATGATACCGTAGAACAGCCAGAGCAACACGCCAAGTGCCAGCGAAGCATTGCTGATGAGCGAAATGCTGCCGGTTTCCCGGTGCCGAACGATCTTGATGATCTGCGGAACCCAGCACAGGGTGGTGATCAAGGCAGCAAGACTGCCAACGAGCTCGATATGGAGAGGCACGGACCGATCTTTCAGAAAAGAGAGAATTGATATATGAGCGAATTCTTCAAAAAAATACAGCGGAATCATGACTTAACCAACAATCCGCGATAAAAATTTATGTCGCGGATTGTTGGTTTCGTGTCTCCCGCCACCGGCCTACTGAACGGCGCCGAGAAGCCGGGCGGGAAGATAGATCACAAGCGACGCTGCGCCTGTTATGACGGAGGTGCCATCGGCGAGAACGGACTGCCCGGCGGGTGTTTCGTCACCGGACAGCACTTTCTGCGACAATTGCCCGCTGCGCACCATGTTCATCAGCGTCGGCGAGCTTGCGAATACCCCATGCGACCCGCCGTCGAGGTCGGACGCATCGAGGACGACGATGCCGAGTTTCTGCAGCACGGCGATGCTGGAGCCGTCGCCGACGCGCGGGTGGCCGCCGGTAATCCGTCCTGATACGCTCAGGGCACTGTCGGCGCGGGAAACCAGCACCGTAAAGGGTTTTGGCAGTTCGCCGATATCCCGGACCTGTCCCTGGAACACGTCGATATCGATGTCCGGCGCCGCCAGCATGACGCCCGACAGGCGGCGGAACACGTCGCGATGGCCGGTCTGCGCCAGTTGGCTCAGGGCTTCCATGACCACAAACGAGCCCATGGAATGGCCGACCAGCAGGATTTTCGTTGCCTTGGTTGCCGCGGCCAGTTGCAGAAGTTCGGCAAGACCGTCGCGGCCATAGGTGGCGCTGTCGCGGTCATAGACGTAAAGGCCGAGTGAACCTGCCGACGGCCAGGAATAGTGGACGGAAACAGCGGGAAGGCCGTAATCATAGGCGAACTGCGCCTGCCGGAAGACGCTGTCGGCAAAATTGTTGTTGTAGCCGTGGACGAAAACAAACAGCTCGCGCTGGTTGGCGGGACGTTTCGCCAGTTCCGCGTTGATCCTCTCGACGAAGACCTGCTTGCTGCCATAGGGCTGGAACGCCGTTGCGGCAAAATCCCGGGCCGGATTGGGTTTGCTGCTGCTCTTTTCCACTTCGCCGCGCTTGTGGTTCGGCGGGATGCCGACATCGACGCGGGCAAAATTGAGGGTTGGCGACCGCTTGGCCGAATAGGGCAGGGAGAGATTGTCCGACCGCTCGCGGCTGGTCGCGACGAAGATCGGAATGACGGCCTTGGGTCCGGTCTTGTCGTTCAGCACCGGCGCGGGCACCGCCGCATTGGCCTTGATGACATGTTGGGACGTGAGACCCAGCACAGCACGACCACCGCACCCTGTCAGCACAAGCATCACGAGCAGAAAGGCCGACAAGCGGGATACGGTCATGAACACACTCCGGACAGCACTCCGGAAGTTAGAACCAGTATTTCGGCCGCACTGCAACTTAAAAGCACCGCCCGGCCGGCGGCAGGCACGCCGAACCGCCGCCGGCGTGACAATTTTTCAACAACCGGGTGCTGCTGCGGTCAGACGATCAGCGGGTCGCGGCCCATGTTCAGATGCAGTTCGTGGCCGTCATAGGCATGGGCTTCGGCCACCGCTTCGTCGAGTTCGACGCCGAGACCCGGCGCCGTCGGCGGGATGACATAGCCGTTTTCCCATTGAAGCGGCGTCTTGAGCAGCTTGGCATGGAACCCGCCAAAGGCCTGGATGCATTCGAGAATGAGGAAATTCGGGCTGCAGGTGGAAAGCTGGATATTGGCCGCGCCGACGATCGGTCCGCAATAGAGATGCGGGGCGATCTGCGCATGAAACGTTTCAGCCATGCCGGCGATCTTCTTGGCCTCCAGGATGCCGCCGACACGCCCCAGATCCATCTGCAGGATATTGGCGGCACGGTTCACCAGCACCCGCTGAAACTCATATTTCGTGGTGAGGCGTTCGCCCGTCGCCACGGGGATCGTGGTGTGCTGCTGCACATAGGCCATGTTCTCCGGCATATCTGGCGGGACCGGCTCTTCGAACCACAAGGGATCATAGGGCTCGAGCCGTCTGGCCAGCCGCACGGCGCTGGTGGGTGTCATCTGGCCATGGGTGCCGAACAGGATATCCGCCTTGGAGCCGACAGCCTCGCGCACAAGACGGACAAATTTTTCGCCGAGATCGAGTTCTTCGAGTGAAAGCTGGCGCGGGTCGAAGGAGGTGTAGGGCGCGACCGGATCGAATTTCACGGCGGTGTAGCCCTGCGCCACATATTCCGCGGCGCGCTCCGCCGAGGCTTCGGCATTCCAGTAGATCGCCGAGGTCTCGCCCAGTTCGGGTTTGGGATAGAGATAGGTATAGCTGCGCAGCCGCTCGTGCACCCGCCCGCCCAGCAATTCGTAGACGGGCTTGTCGGCTTCCTTGCCGATGATATCCCAGCAGGCCATCTCCAGCGCCGATACGGCACCCATGATGGTCACGTCAGGACGCTGGGTGAAGCCGCCGGAATAGGCGCGGCGGAAAAACCGCTCGATGTGGTGCGGGTCCTGGCCGATGAGCCAGCGCTCGGCGACGTCCTCGATCACGGTGCGCATGACCTGCGGGCTGACCGTCGAATTGTAGGCCTCGCCATAGCCGACGACACCGGAATCGGTGGTGAGCTTGACGAAGATGAACCACGTGCCTCCAAACGATGGCGGCGGGTTGCCGACGACGAAGGTTTTTACATCGGTGATTTTCATGGCCTGCTCCGGTGGTTCACTGTCCGCCCGACCCTAAGGGAGAGGGCGCGCATGTCAAAAACCGTGCAACGACCCCGCATGTCGGCTTTCTGACAGTTCTTGCACAGAAGGTCTTTCCATTGCCTCTATTGCACTGCATCATAAGCCCATATGCACATGCCTATGGAGACCGGACGTGAGTGAAGAAACCAAGCCGATCGGCGAACTGACCCTGCGCACGCTTGCCATGCCTGCGGATGCCAATGCCGCCGGCGATATTTTTGGCGGCTGGGTCATGGCACAGATGGACTTGTCCTGCGGTATCCGCGCGGCGGAACGGGCACGCGGCCGGGTGGTGACGGCGGCGGTGAAGGAAATGGCCTTCGCCAAGCCGGTCAAGATCGGCGATACGCTGTGCGTCTACACGCATATCGAGCATGTCGGGCGCACCTCCATCACGCTGAAGGTGGAAGCATGGGCACAACGCTACCTCTCTGACCTGATGGAGCGGGTCACCCATGCGGATTTCGTCATGGTGGCACTCGACACATCGGGCAAGCCGACGCCGGTGCCACCGGAGCCGAAAGGCTAACCGCCAATCATATATTTGTCCCAGAAACCGGCCTGCGGTTCGATCTGCTCGACAATGTCGATCCACAGGCCCGACGGATCGTGAAAACCGAAACGGCGCTGGCCGAACGGCTCGTCGGTCAACGGATATTCCACCTGCAATCCGCTTGCGGTGACCTTTTCAAAAGCCGCCGCCGCGTCATCCACCTGCAGCTCGAAACACATGCCCCAGCCGCCGAAGCTTTCCGGGCCGGGAGGCGCCGACGGGTGGTCCGGCGTCATGAAGGCGATGGAGGCCGTATGGTCTTCGCCCGCGAGCCAGCAGAACCATGTGCTGTCAAAACCGCTGGTGAAGCCAAGATGCCGTATCCAGAAATCGCGGCAAGCCTCTTTTTTCTCGGTGACGATGATCGGATAGCGGTCCGTGAAGCGCATGGTAAGCCTTTCCCAAGGGTGGTGATTTGCGGCATTAGAGGCAGTCGGCATGGCGATGACAAGGGCGTTTTGTCAGTAGTCTTCACACGCCCGCTTGCGGGATACATGCACCATCCTGTGGTTAAGATCGCAAAAGGCTTGGATTGGCGGCATTAATCAGGCAGCTTTTTTTCAGGGTCTGATGTTGGAGGGCGATGCATGGCACTGTCTGGGGCAATCCGGAATTACGCGCGTATACGGGGCGGGAGCGACAGCGCGAAAGTCGATTTCGTCGAATTGTTCTTCGATCTCGTCTTCGTCTTTGCCGTCACCCAGATTTCGCACTTCCTGCTGCATGACCTCAGCCTCAAGGGGCTTGGCGAAAGCGCGCTGCTGCTCGCGGCGGTCTGGTGGGTGTGGGTCTACACGGCGTGGGTGACCAACTGGCTCGATCCGACGACGCCGCCGGTCCGGGTGATGCTGTTCGTGCTGATGCTGGCGGGGCTGGTGCTGTCAACGTCCATACCCACGGCCTTCGCCGGCCGCGGGCTGGTTTTTGCCCTGGCTTTTGTCACCATGCAGCTGGGCCGCTCGCTCTTCGTCATGTGGGCGATGCGCCACCACAACCGCTCCAACTACCTGAACTTCGTGCGCATCTCGGTCTGGCTTGGCGTTTCCGCCGTGTTCTGGATCAGCGGCGGGCTGGCCGATCCGGAAAACCGGGTGTTTTTCTGGCTGGTTGCGCTGCTGATCGAGCTGGCGGGTCCGGCGCTGGGCTTCCGCACCCCCGGCCTTGGCGCATCGACGACGGCGGACTGGGACGTGGACGGCGACCACATGGCCGAGCGCGCCGCGCTGTTCATCATTATTGCGCTCGGCGAATCCATCCTTGTATCCGGCGCGACATTCGCCGAGCAGGAATGGACCTTCATTGCGTTCTCGGCCTTCCTGACGACCTTCGTGGCTTCGGTGGCCATGTGGCTGATCTATTTCAATGTCGGGCAGCTGCGCGCGCACCACAAGATCGCATCGACCGATGATCCCGGCCGCATCGCCCGCGTCGCCTATACCTATATCCATGTGCTGCTGGTGGCCGGCATCATCGTGGTGGCCGTTTCCGATGAACTGGTGCTGGCGCATCCGCTCGGCCATTCCGCGCCCTCGGTTTTCTGGACATCCATTGGCGGAACGGCGCTCTATCTCATCGGCAACCTGCTGTTCAAGGGCTATGTGGAGGGCAGGCCACCGCTTTCGCATATGGCGGGACTGGTCCTGTGCGCCGTTCTGCCCTTTGCGGGCGGTGCGCTCTCGCCGCTCGTGCTCGGTGCTGCAACCAGCCTGATCCTGATCGTGGTGACGATCTGGGAATATGTCGGCCGGATTAAGGAACCCGGCCACCATTAGGGCGCGCTAGCGGCAGGCGCGATGGCCGTTGCGCCGCTGCATCAGGTCGAAGTGGAAATGGTCGCGGTGGAAAATATCGTAACCGGGGCCGAGCACCGTGGTGAAGTAGTCGCAGGCATCGGAGCGGACATTGTTGAGCAGGCCGCGCTGCCGGAAAGCGAAGAACCCCGGCTTCTGCACCTTGATATCGGTGCCGTTGTTCAGGGTGATCTTGGCGATATCCAGCGCATTGCCCTTGGAATGTTCGGACATGTTGGCGCCCGGCCGGTTGCTCATGGTGCGGCAGGAATAGCTCGAGGCCTGATGAATGGTGTTGACGCCGGAGAGATAGCGCAACCGCGTCGACGGCTGCAGGTCGCCCTTGACCCAGCGGGCAAAGGCCAGGGTCATCTGGCAGTTCAGCGTGGCACTCGGCTTCAGCCGGATCTGGCCGCTGGCGAAGCCGCTGACCGTCAGCGGGTTGTCGATACGGCACACGCCGCCATCATTGATCGGCGCGTGCTCCTGGAAGACGACGCCAAGCTGCTTGAGCTGGGTCCGGCAGGCGATTTCGCCCGCCGGCACGGCATAGCGGCTCTCGTTGCGCGCCATGGGATCGCGCAGATTGCCACCGGCGTAGCCGTAATTCTGTTCGCGGCTGGTCAGCGCGTGGTTTTCTTCCGTCATCACGGGTTGCGCCGCCGCCAGGTTCTGTTCCTGTGCCACCGGCTGGTCCGCTTCATTGTTGGCAATGCGGTTTTCTTCACCGGCCAGGGAATTGTCAGCCATTGAATTGTCGGGGGCAGCGGTGTCGGGCGTCATGTCCGCGGCGGGAGCCACCGCTATATAGTCGCCTGATTCTGCAGGGCTTGCGCCATGGCCGACATTGGCCTGCGGGCGACGCACATCGCCCATGCCGCAGGCGCTGAGCGCGGTTGCCGTGCACAGGACAAAGACGGTCGTAAGGCGCCGCAAGGGCACGGCGGACGACAACGCAAAACTCATGTCACCACATCCTTTTCGCCTGAAACCAAGCGCAGACGCGGATAAAATAAGACCAAAGTGTAAAGGAAAGGTCAGCGGCGGCGGTAATGCCTGTGTCGGCAACAAGGCAGGGATTGCACCCTAGGCGGCATCCGTCCGGTTGCGCAGGGCCGGGACGATTTCAACCGTGATCATGGCGATGAAGATCAGCGCACAGCCGATCATGCCGTGGACCGTCATGCGCTCGCCGAGGAGGATGGCGCCGAAGAGCGCCGCGAACAGGGCTTCGGAGGAAAGCATGATGGCCGCCTGCGGCGCGCTGGTATAGCGCTGGCCGACTGCCTGCAGGGTGAAGGCAATGCCGCAGGAGAACACGCCGCCGAAGAGGATCGCCGGCCAGGACAGCATGACCGATGGCCAGTTGAACGGTTCCATGAATGCCGCAAGGGTAAAGCCGAACACGGCGCAGGTCAGGAACTGCACGAAGGAAAGCATGAACGGCCGGCCGTTTTCGTGCGCGAGACGGTTGATGAAGATGATCTGCAGCGCCCAGAAGACGGCGCACAGGATGGTCAGCCAGTCGCCGGTCGTCAGATTGTTGAGCTGTCCGCCCGACAGGAGATAGATGCCGCCCAGCGCCGTCAGCGCACAGGGCCAGACGATCGGGCTCGGCCAGCTCCAGAACAGCATGACGCCGAGGATCGGCACCATCACCACATAGAGGCCGGTGAGAAAGCCGGAATTGGTGACCGTTGTCGTGGCAAGGCCCATCTGCTGCAGAACCGAGCCGATGGACAGGAACAGGCCGATGAAGATGAAGCTGCCGTAATCCCGGCGGGTGAGGCGGTGTTTCGCCAGCCGTGCTTCGCGCCATGCCAGCGGCGCAACGGTCAGGCTTGCCAGGGCAAAGCGCAGTCCGATGAACAGGAAGGCGCCGACATTGCCGACTGCACTCGCCTGTGCAACAAAACCGAGGCCCCAGATGGCGCCTGCGACAAGCAGCAACAGATTGGCACGGCCTTGCGTCATGATGAATCCACAGAATATCCGCGGTCATCCCTTGCCCGCAACCTGCTCTATCGATTGCCGTGATGGACTGCAAGAGCCCCGAAGGCAGCATTGCTCCCCAGCGGCACAGGGAAAACCGGCCGATCCGCGACATTTTCTACTTTCTTCGTGAAATCGCCGGAAAGAGTGCTATATTAAACGACGAATGACTGAACGGTTCCGAAGTCTTGAGCTTCGGTGACCGTTTTCTTTTTGTGTCGCGCGGCCCTGGCGGGGCGCATTTGACACTTGACTGCGAAAGGAGAGGGCATGGAAAAGGTCCCGATGACTCAAGGCGGATTTGACAAGCTCAAGGAAGAATTGCGCTGGCGCCAGCAGGAAGAGCGGCCCCGCATCATCCTGGCAATTTCGGAAGCGCGCGCCCATGGCGACCTCTCGGAAAATGCCGAGTATCATGCCGCCAAGGAAGCCCAGAGCCACAATGAAGGCCGCGTCAGCGAGCTCGAAGGCTATATCGGGCATGCCGAAATCATCGATATCTCGAAATTGTCCGGCGACAAGATCAAGTTTGGCGCCACCGTCCAGCTGATCGACGAAGATACGGAAGACAAGAAGATCTACCAGATCGTCGGCGATCAGGAAGCTGATCCGAAAGCCGGCCGCATTTCCATTTCCTCACCCATCGCCCGTGCCCTGATCGGCAAGAGCGAAGGCGACACGATCGAGGTCAATGCACCGGGCGGCGCCCGTTCGTATGAAATCGTCGGGTTCAAGTTCGCCTGATATCGTGCCGGAACCGGTAAGCAACGTCGAGGTGATCGCTCCGAATTTCAAGCGCAAGCTTTCCGGGGTCACCTCGACTATCGTGCAGCTCATTCCGCTGCAGCGGGCCAACGGTCTCAAAATCGTGGCCATGGGACCGGGTCTTCCCGACACCCTGCCGAAAATCGGGTGGCGTTCGCTGCCCGGTTTCTGGTTCAGGCCAAAGACCAGACCCTTCCGAATCTGGCATGCCCGCCGCAACAACGAGATGCTTGCGGGCGTTCTGATGCGCCATGTCCTGCGCATGAAGCTGTCGCTGCTCTTTACCTCGGCAGCGCAGCGCGACCACAAGCCCTTCACCAAATGGCTGATCCGGCGGATGAACGCCGTGATTGCCACCAGCGCCAAATCCGGCAGCTATCTGCAGGTGCCGCACACCGTGATCATGCATGGGGTGGATACGGACACGTTCCATCCGCCGGCAACGCCCGAGGATGCCTTTGCCGCCTCCGGCCTGCCGGGCACATATCTTGTCGGCTGTTCCGGGCGTATCCGCCATTCGAAGGGCACGGATCTTTTTGTCGATGCCATGATCAATCTCCTGCCGCGCTATCCCGCGTGGACGGCCGTGATGACGGGCCGGACAACCGCCGAGCACAAGGGGTTCGAGCAGGCACTGCGCGACAAGATTGCCACGGCGGGATTGCAGGATCGCCTGCTCTTTCTGGGCGAAGTGCCTGACGTGAAACTCTGGTACCGCCGCATGACCCTTTATGTCGCGCCGTCGCGCAATGAAGGTTTCGGCCTGACGCCACTGGAAGCCATGGCCTCGCAAACCGCCGTTGTGACCAGCGATGCCGGCGCCTATGCGGAGATGGTGGAGCGCGCCACGGGCACCGTTGTTCCGGCGGGTGACCGGCCGGCACTGGAAGAGGCCATCGAGCGCTATCTCGCCGATCCGGCAAAATGCGAGGAAGCCGGAAAGGCCGGGCTCGAACATGTGCGGGAAAATTTCCCGCTGCAGAACGAAGCGGAGAAAATCCTCACCGTCTACGAGCGCCTGTTCGCGGGCAGCATCCGGGCCGGATCATGAAGGTTGCCGCGTTCATCATTCACCTCAAGCGTGCTGAAAAACGCGGCGCGCATGTCAGGGCATTGATGCAGCGGCTGCCGGTTGCAGCGGAGATTATCGACGCCGTCGACGCGCAGCAGCTTAGCGAGGGTGAAATCACAGCGGTCTACAGCCGGACATCCCGGCATTTCCCGCCTTATCCCTTCCCGTTGCGCACCACCGAGATCGCCTGCTTTCTCTCGCATCGCAAGGCGTGGCAGGCGATTGTCGACGGCAATCTCGATGCGGGCCTGGTCATCGAGGACGATGTCGATATCGATCCGGGCTTTGCCGATCAGCTGAAACTGGCGATGGAGACGGTGCGGCCCGGCGATTACATCCGCTTTCCGCGCTGGACACGGGGCGAAAAGGGCGGCGATATTGCCCGCCAGGGTGGTAACGCCGTCATGCAGCCCGCATTGCCCGGCCTCGGCATGCAGATGCAGCTGATCGGTCGCGATGCCGCGATTGCGCTGCTTGCAGCGACGAAGCGGTTCGACCGGCCGGTGGACACCACGCTGCAGATGCGCTGGCTGCACCCGGTGCGCATGCTGTCCGCCCGGCCCATCACCATTCGCGAGATCGATTTCAATCTCGGCGGCACGGTCGTCCAGGGCAAGAAAACGCTTTCGGACAAGCTGAAGCGCGAAGTGCTCCGGCCGTACTACCGTGTCTTGCTGTTCTTCTATTCGAAAATTCGCGGTTAGAGCACCATCAAGGGTTCGTTCTTGACCGCGCGGATGGTCAGCGACGTGCGGACGGAATCGACATTCGGCGTCGATGTCAGGTCTTCGATAACGAAATTCTGGAAAATGCTGATGTCGCTCGCCACGCAATGCAGGAGGAAGTCGGATTCGCCCGACACCATCCATGCGCGGCGCACGATGGTCCAGCTGTTGGTCTTTTCGGCAAAGCTCTTCAGGTCGGCGTCCGATTGCCGGTGCAGCCTGATCATGCAGAAGGCGACGATATCCTGGCCGAGGATCGAACCGTTCAGGATGGCCCTGTAGCCCTGGATGATGCCGCCTTCCTCCAGCTTGCGCACCCGGCGCAGGCAGGGCGGTGCCGATATGCCGACACGTTCGGCAAGCTCCACATTGGTGATGCGGCCATTGTCCTGAAGCTGTTTCAGGATTTTCCAGTCGATCTCGTCCAAGTCCGCCTTCAAAGGCATGGTCTGATTATATCCCTGTCAAAAAGGCGCTTACAGCGAGCACCATAGGCGATTCCTGCCGCTGTGTAATGCATTCGCATCCGGTTACAAACAGGTTCATAGCAGGAAAGCCTCTACCGGCTCCAGAAGCTGCGCGTAAACAGAATGACGACCGTGATGATTTCCAGCCGGCCCGCCAGCATGAGATAGCTCAGGAGCAGAAGCGAGGGGTCGCTGAGCGTCGAAAAGTTGCCGACCGGCCCGATTGTATCGCCGAAACCCGGCCCGACATTGGAAAGCGCCGTCAGTGCCCCGGTGATCGACGTGCCGAGATCGTTGCCGAGGATCGTCAGCGCCGTGGCTCCAACGATCAGTGAGGACATGTAGAGAAAGATGAAAAGCAGCGCGGATTGCGCGACCTGCGGGCTGATTTCCGCCCGGCCATAGCGCATCTTGATAACGGCGTTCGGCCTGATCAGCCGCGTCAGGCTGGCGGATGCCAGTTGCCAGAGAATGATCAGGCGATTGAGCTTGATGCCACCCGACGTCGATCCGGCGCAGCCGCCGATGAACGTCACGATGAAGAAAATGCCGAGGGCTTCCGGCCCCCAGCGCGTGTAATCTTCGGTGGCAAAACCGGTGGTTGAGATAATTGATACGAGATTGAACGCGGCGGCAATCAGGGCATCGCCAAACCCGATGCCGGTTTCCAGCGTGAGCCCCACCGCCAGGAAAAAGCTGAGGCCGACGACGATAACGAGGAACAATGTCACCTGCGGGTCGGCGAGCGAGGTCAGGCGCTGCGGCATGACGGCCTTGATGTAGAGCACGAAGGGCAGGGCGCCGAGCACCATGAAGATGGTGGCGATGACGAGAATGGCCCGGTTGTGGGCATAGAAGCCCAGGGATGAATCATGCGTGGAAAAGCCGGCGGTGGCGACAGTCGTCATGCCGTGATTGACCGCATCGAACATGCCCATGCCGGCGGCGAAGTAAGACAGGGTGCACAGCACCGTCAGGCTGACATAGGCGATGATGATGCCGGTGGCGATCTGGTGGATGCGCGGCAGGATTTTCTCCGACTTGTCCGAGGATTCCATGTGCAGGAGCTGGATGCCGCCCACGCGCAGCGACGGCAGCAGCAACAGGCCGAGGCCGACGAAACCGAAACCGCCGAACCAGCACAGGAGCGAGCGCCAGAGCAGGATGCCGCGCGGCATGGCATCGAGCCCTGTCAGCACGGTGGCGCCCGTCGAGGTGATGCCGGACATGGATTCGAACAGCGCCTTGGCGAAACTGATCGGCAGCGTCGAGAAATAGAGGGGCAGGGACCCGAGCAGCGCCGCCGTGAGCCAGACGGAAACGATCAGGAGAAAGCCGAGGCGCGGGGTAAACCGGATGTCGGGATTGTGGGTCGCAAGGGCGACAAGCCCGCAGAGCACACCGGTGAAAATCGCCGATTCCACGAACGTGATCCAGTCCCGGTTGCCGATATGCAGATCAACAGCGGCGGGAATCAGCATGGCTGCCGCCATGACCAGACCAAATCGCGCGCAAATATTGATGATGGTGCGAAAAATGAGCGGACCTCAGAACGGGAAGAGAGACATGGGAATGTTTCATAACCGGTTCCGTCAGGCGCCACAATGCGCGCCAAACGGCAAAACACCGCGTACAAGCTGTGGCTAACCGGCCTATATCACGCGCAGACCTTGCAACGGAGGGGGCTGACCCACTACCTTATGGCATTGGAAATGATCATAAGTCTGCTCCCAACCCGTTCTGGCTGAACATCTGTTTATAGGTCTTGATATGTCACAGCGCCACGTGCCCGTCCTCATTATCGGTTCCGGTCCTGCCGGCTATACCGCAGCCATCTATGCGGCCCGCGCCAACCTGAAACCTGTGATCGTTGCCGGTCTGCAGCAGGGCGGCCAGCTGATGATCACCACGGATGTCGAGAACTATCCGGGCTATGCCGATCCGGTGCAGGGGCCATGGATGATGGACCAGATGCGCATTCAGGCCGAACATGTCGGCGCCGAGATCATTCACGATATCATCACGGAAGTGGACATTTCCGTCCGGCCGTTCCGCCTCGTCGGCGATGGCGGCACGCAGTACACCTGCGATGCGCTGATCATCGCGACGGGTGCGCAGGCGAAATGGCTTGGAATCCCGACCGAACAGGCCTTCATGGGCTTCGGTGTTTCCGCCTGTGCCACATGCGACGGTTTCTTCTACCGCAACAAGGATGTCGTCGTTGTCGGCGGCGGCAATACGGCCGTCGAGGAAGCGCTCTATCTCGCCAATCTGGCAAAGTCCGTCACGGTCGTGCATCGCCGCGATCATTTCCGTGCGGAAAAAATTCTGCAGGACCGCCTGTTTGCCCGCGAAAATGTCAAAGTCGTCTGGGACAACGTTATCGACGAAATCACGGGTTCGGAGGCAAAGCCGCCTATGGCAGCATCGGTTTCCGGCGTGCGCCTGAAGAATGTCAAGACAGGCGAGACGACGGACCTTGCAACGCATGGTGTTTTTGTCGCCATCGGGCATGCGCCGGCAGTTGAACTGTTCAAGGGGAAACTCAAGCATAAGCCGAATGGCTATCTGTGGACCGCTGCGGATTCGACGGCGACCGATGTTCCCGGTGTTTTCGCCGCCGGCGATGTCACCGACGATATCTATCGTCAGGCCGTGACAGCGGCCGGAATGGGCTGCATGGCAGCCCTTGAGGCCGAACGCTGGCTGGCGGCACAGGAACCGGTGCGCCAGGCTGCCGAATAACGGCGTTTGAGATAAGGCCGGTTGCGATATGCGGAACCGGAACGGGGGAGAGACTGCGCCATGTCGCTTGACTGGGACAAATTGCGAATATTCCATGCTGCGGCGGAGGCTGGGTCATTCACCCATGCCGCCGAGACGCTGCATCTGTCGCAATCGGCCATCTCCCGCCAGGTGAGCGCATTGGAGCAGGATGTCGGCGTTCCCCTGTTTCACCGGCATGCGCGCGGCCTTATCCTGACCGAGCAGGGCGAGGTGCTGTACCGCACGGCGCATGAAGTGCTGATGAAGCTGGAAAACGTCCGCTCGCGCCTCACCGAAAGCAAGGACCGCCCGTCGGGCAAGCTGCGCGTCACCACCACCGTCGGTCTCGGTTCCGGCTGGCTGATCGAGCGCGTGCAGGAATTCATCGAGCTTTATCCTGAAGTGCAGCTGCAGCTGCTGCTCGACAACGAGGAGCTGGATCTAACGATGCGCCATGCGGATTGTGCGATCCGCCTGCGCCAGCCGCAGCAGCCCGATCTGATCCAGCGGCGGCTGTTCACGGTGCATATGCACGTCTACGCCTCGCCGGGCTACATCGCCAAATACGGCAAGATCGAAAACATCGACGAGATCGATTCCCATCGCATCGTCAGCTTCGGCGAGCCTGCCCCGTCGTACCTCACCAACCTCAACTGGCTGGAAGGGATCGGCCGGTCCGACGGCAATCTGCGGCCTGCCGTTCTGCAGATCAACAACCTCTTGTCGATCAAGCGCGCCATCCAGAAGGGTGTCGGCCTTGGTGTGCTTCCCGATTACATGGTCGAGAAGGATTCGACCCTCGTGCGCCTGCTGCCGGAGATGGAGCTGCCATCCTTCGATACGTTCTTCTGTTATCCCGAGGGAATCAAGAACGCGGCGAAATTGCACGTGTTTCGAGATTTCCTTTTCTCGAAGGCGCGCACCTGGTCCTATTGATCGGTTGTTTTCGCATTTTTGCGAAAAAATTTTCTTTCGTAAGCGGGCCGGTTCGGAGCATGATCTTGCCGGATTGCATCGCAAACACGCGCTCTCATTTCAAAAATGCCGATAAATTGTCGGTATGCATTTGGTGCATGGGTGCATTGCACAATTGGGGGATTGCAAGAAACGGTTAAAGGGCCCATATCCACATCACTAGCCGATGCGTCTCCTCCTCCCATTGCGCATCCGCTAGTGTTCCCCTCTGGAGGTTTTGCCAGAAATGGCATCCTTCAAAACTTAAGGCCGGGCAATTGTCCGGCCTCTTTTCTTTTCTGGGGTATGTTTCCAAAAAATCAGCGATAGAGCGTTTCGTTTTCGAGCCCCGTGTAGAGGGACGCGACCTGATCGCCATAGCCATTGAACAACAGTGTCGGCACGGTTTCACCCGTGTGCAGCACGCGCTCCTGTGCCTGGCTCCAGCGCGGATGTGCCACCGCCGGATTGACGTTGGCCCAGAAACCGTACTCGTTCGACGCCAGTTCTTCCCAGAAACTCACCGGCCGCTTGTCGGTGAAGGTGATCCTGCGGATCGACTTGATCGACTTGAACCCGTATTTCCACGGGAGGGCGAGGCGGATCGGCGCGCCGAACTGGTTGAGGAGGGGCTTGCCATAGGCGCCCGTCACCAGGAAGGCGAGCTCATTGGCCGCTTCCGTCATGGTGACGCCCTCCACATAGGGCCATGTATAGAGAAAGCCGTTCTGGCCGCTGGCCATGGACGGGTCGTTGAAGGTTTCAAACCGGATATATTTGGCCGAGGCGAGCGGCTTTGCCATCTCAACCAGTTTGGCCAGCGAAAAGCCGGTCCATGGAATGGTCATCGACCATGCCTCGACGCAGCGGTGCCGATAGAGGCGCTCTTCCAGCGGGATTTTTGCTTCAAGATCGGCGAATTCGATGGTGAAAGGTTTTTCCACCATGCCATCGATGTCGATCGCCCAGGGATTGGTGATGAGGCTCTGCGCTTCCGCATAAATGCCCTTGTCCGATCCGAATTCGTAGAAATTGTTGTATTTCGCGTTGATCTCTTCCGGGGTCAGGCTGCGGTCGAGCGTATAGGCGTCATTGCGTCTGGCCGGATAGAACGCCGGATTGCCGGCGGGTCTATGCTCCGCCGCTGCACGCGCTGCCTTTGGCAGTGCCGTGAGCGCAGCGGTTGCCAGCGCACCAAGGCCCCAGGCCTGCAGGATCGACCGCCGGTTGAGGAATGCCGCCTCCGGGGTTGCCAGGGCTTCGGCTATCGCCCAGGCGGGCTTGCGGTGAATGGCGGCCATAACTGTTCTTTCATCTCTGCGGCGTTGCGGTGGAAATATGCCATTTCCGTGCAAGAACGATCAACACAAAGCCGTGAAGCCTTTGCCGCAAAGAAAAAGGGGCCAATCGGCCCCTTTTTGTCTTCAATCCGGTTGTGCGATCAGCGCAGGCTGGCGCAGAAGCGCTGGATGCGCTTGCCGGCTTCCTCGAGCTTGGCATCCGACGTCGCATAGGAAATGCGCAGGTTCGGTCCAAGGCCGAACGCCGAGCCATGCACGGCGGCAACGGCTTCGCTCGACAGCAGTTCGCTGACGAAATCCTCGTCGGTTTCGATCACCTTGCCCGACGGCGCTGTCTTGCCGATGGCGGCTGCGCAGGACGGGTAGACGTAGAAGGCGCCTTCCGGCTTGGGGCACTGCAGCAGCGGCGCCTGGTTCAGCATGGAAACGATGAGATCGCGGCGGCCTTCGAACGCCTTCTTGAACACCGGCAGGTGTTCCTGCGTGCCATCCAGTGCCTCGACGGCAGCCCATTGCGAAATGGCACTGGTGCCGGATGTCTGCTGACCCTGCACCATGTCCATGGCGTTGATCAGTGCCTGCGGTCCGGCGGCGTAGCCGATGCGCCAGCCGGTCATGGCATAGGCCTTCGATACGCCGTTCATGGTCAGCGTACGGTCATAGAGGCTTGGCTCGACCTGTGCCGGGGTGACGAACTTGAAGTCGCCATAGGTCAGGTGCTCGTACATGTCGTCGGTGAGAACCCAGACATGCGGATGACGCACGAGAACGTCGGTGATCTTCTTCAGCTCATCCCAGCTGTAGGCGGCACCCGAAGGATTGGACGGCGAATTGAGAATGACCCACTTGGTCTTCGGCGTGATGGCGCGTTCCAGATCTTCCGGCTGCAGCTTGAATTCATGCTGCTGCGTGGCCGAGACGATAACCGGGGTGCCGCCGCACAGCGCCACCATTTCCGGGTAGCTCACCCAGTACGGCGCAACGCAGATGACTTCGTCGCCGGGGTTCAGCGTGGCGAGCAGCGCGTTGTAGATGACGTGCTTGCCGCCCGTGGAGACGATGGTCTGGCTCGGCTTGTAGTCCAGCTCGTTCTCGCGCTTGAACTTGCGGGTGATCGCCTCGCGCAGCGGCACGATGCCGGAAACCGGGGTATACTTGGTCTCGCCGCGGCGGATGGCGGCAATGGCGGCTTCCTTGATGTTGTCGGGCGTATCAAAATCCGGTTCGCCAACGGAGAGCGAGATCACATCCCGGCCTTCGGCTTTCAGATCGCGTGCTTTCTGGGTGATCGCAATCGTTGCGGAAACCTTCACACGGGAAAGGGCGTCGGCGAGGAATGCCATGGTATCGTTCTCCTGAAGCGGGTGTTTGACAAGGGGTAGCCGGTGTGCGGGTCTGCTATGTCGCAACAGGCGCGGAATCGCAAGCAAAAGCGTGCGCAAAAGGCTTCACATCGCGCTGTTTCTATGCAGGGTGTGACATGAAACATTCAAAGCATCACCGCCGTTCATGCGATGTTTCACGCAAACCGATGAGACCGGACACCAGCGGCGATATTCGCCCGCCACAGGAGACCAGCCATGCCGATACTTTACTCACAGCTCAGCTCCGGAAATTGCTACAAGCCGCGCCTGCTGATGGCGAAGCTCGGCCTGCCATTCGAGCATGTGGCCATTTCATCGACGGACGGATCGACGCGAAAACCGGAATTCACCGCCAAGAACCCCAATGGCAAGGTGCCGCTGCTCGAGCTGGACGATGGCCGGTTTTTGGCGGAGTCCAATGCAATCCTGCTCTATCTGGCTGAGGGAACCCGGTTCATCCCCGATGATGCCTATGCGCGCGGCCTGATGTATCAATGGCTGTTCTTCGAACAATATACGCACGAGCCCAATATCGCGGTGCGCCGCGCCCTGCTTGTCTATCCCGAACGGGCGAAGGATGCGACGCCGGAACGGCTGGCGGCAACGCTGGAAGGCGGCAACAAGGCGCTGCTCGTCATGGAACAGCAACTGCAGAAGACGCCCTATTTCGCCGGTGACGCCATCAGCATCGCCGACATCGCGCTCTATGCCTATACCCATGAGGCCAACCAGGGCGGCTATGATCTCTCGGCCTATCCGTCCGTGGCGAAATGGCTGAGCCGGGTTGCCGGCGACGAGGGCCATGTGCCGATCACCTGGCTGCCGGAGGTGTCAGGCGGCTGATTTGATTTCGCCGTCTGTGCCGGTCATGCCGGGCAGGCGGGAGGCGAGGGCGTCGATGAGCACGCGCATGCGCGCCGGCATGAAGGGCGCCCGCGGCCAGACGGCATGGGTATCGAAAACCAGCGGTTCGACGTCGGGCAGAACCCGGACAAGACTGCCGCTGTGCACCCGTTCGCGAATGAGCCAGCAGGGCAGCCAGGCGAGCCCCATGCCGGCGACCGCCATATCGGCGGCGGTATCCAGATCATCGAGGATCAGCCGGGTGCGGGCCGGGGCCGCATAGGTACCGCCCTTGCCATCGGGGAAAAGCCAGGGCCGGGTGTTGCCGTCGCGGCCATAGACGATGGAGGCGTGCTCGGCGATATCCTCGATGGTGCGCGGGGTTCCGCGCGCGGCGAGATAGGACGGCGCTGCACAGATGGTCATGCGCTGGCGTGCGATGCGGCGGGCGGTGAGGACGGCGCTGTCGGGCAGGACCGCGTTGCGGACAACGAGGTCATAGCCTTCCTCGATCAGGTCCACCGGCCGGTCGGTGAAAGACACGTCGAAGCGCAACGCCGCGTATTGGCGGGAGAGGTCGGCAATGACGGGCGCCACGCAGTAACGGCCGAATATCACGGGAACGCTGATGCGCAGGCGGCCAGCCGGTTGTTCCCTGTCGGAGGCCAGGGCACCTTCCGCCATGTCGAGTTCCGCCAGAATGCGCACGCAATGCGCGTAGAAGGCGTTGCCGTCGCTCGTCAGCGTGAACGCCCGCGTGGTGCGATGGCAGAGACGCACGCCAAGCCGTTCCTCCAGCCGGGCGACCGCCTTGCCGACGGCCGAGCGCGACAGGTGCAGTTTTTGCGCGGCGGCGGAAAATCCGCCGGCATCCACCACGGTGACAAACTCCTGAATACCTGCAAGCCGGTCCATTCTTCGCTCCATTGTAGAACAGAACGATACAATAATGGGTGGAATGGGCGCAACTGCATCGTGTCGCGATCATATAAAACGCTGTTCTCACCCCGGCTGGCGGGGCCTGCAAGGACAGAGATGATGACGAAGACGATGAAACGCTGGACGCTGAATGGGGCCGGACGCGACAATCTCAAACTGGTCGAGGCCGAGGTGCCAACGCCGGGGCCCGGTGAAATCCTGGTCAAGGCCGCGGCGGCTTCCCTCAATTACCGCGACAAGCTGCTGGTCGATCTCGGCTTTGGATTGCTGGCGCCCCAGACGGAACCGCTCACGCCGCTGTCGGATCTGTCCGGCACGGTTGCGGCGGTCGGCGCCGGCGTGACGCGCTTTGCCGCGGGCGACCGCGTCATCTCGACCTTCCTGCCCGACTGGATCGATGGCAATGGTCCCGGCACGGCGCGCGATCCCAATGGCCGCACCCTTGGCGGGCCGATGCAGGGGGTTCTGGCCGAATATGTCGTGCTGCACGAGGACTGGGCGGTTCGGGCGCCGGATACGCTGACCGGTCTCCAGTCCAGCACGCTGCCCTGCGCCGGCCTCACCGCCTGGACCGCCCTGGTCGAACGCGGCAGGCTCAGGGCCGGGCAGACCGTGGTCGTCATCGGAACCGGCGGCGTGTCGATCTTCGGCATGCAGATTGCGCTGATGCATGGGGCAGAGGTTATCGTTGTCTCCGGCGACGACAAGAAACTCGCCTGGGCCAGGGAACTTGGTGCCCATCATGGGATCAACCGCCAGAAGGAGGATTGGGTCGAAGCCGTCTACCGGCTGACCGGCGATCACGGCGCCGACCACATCCTTGAGACGATCGGCGGCGCCCATCTCGACAAATCCCTGCGCGTGGCGGCGGTCGGCGGACGCATTTCGCTGATCGGGGTGATCGACGGTTTTGAGATATCCGGCGGCTTTGGCCCGTTTGCCCGCAAGCGCGTGGTCGTCGAGGGTATTCAGGTCGGGCACCGGCGGGCATTGGAGGATCTGGTTGCCGCGTTCGAACTGTCGGGTGCTACCCCCGTCATCGATGCCGTTTACACCATGGCGGATTTTACCGACGCGCTCGATCATCTGGACCGCGGACCGTTCGGCAAGGTGGTTGTCGAGATCGGCTGAGGACGCCGAGATTCACAATCGGCAGGCTCGATCCGAGCTTGCCGATTGTGTGCGGTGAATATCCTGAACGAACGGTTGCAGGGGGCACGGTTTCATTCTGCCAATGACCAGGCTCCGTTCTTGACAGCGCCGCGGGTTGGGGTACCATCGTGTTTTATTGCATTTGAAACGAATTTTTATTGCCTCTCATTTTCAGCACGAAGGTTGATTGCCATGAAACTGTTCATGCCCGCAAAGTCTTCTTCACCCCCGCGATTTGTAGCCGAAGCCATTGATGACGTGCTTGAGCGCCGTCAGTTCCTCAAGACCCTCTGTGCCTGTTGCGGATTGTTCGCGCTGGGCGTCTCGCCACTTCACGCAGCATTGAACATTGAGCCCGCTCCGGCTCGAAAGATACATGGCGTCTTCGATATGCAGGCGCACGACATCGAAGAGCGGATGATTGCCTGGCGGCGCGATATCCATGAAAATCCGGAACTGGGCAACCAGGAGGTCCGCACATCGGCGCTCGTGGCGCAGCACCTGAAGGCGCTTGGCTATGACGTCCGGGAGAAAGTCGCCACCACCGGTATTGTTGCGGTTTTGAAAGGTGAGGCGGGGGCAGGTCCGGTCATTGCCCTGCGCGCCGATATGGACGCCCTGCCTGTCGAAGAAAAGACCGATGTGTCGTTTGCATCCAAGGCGCGGGCAATCTGGGATGGTGATGACGTGCCAGTCATGCATGCCTGCGGTCATGATTGCCACGTGGCCATCCTGATGGCCGCCGCTGAAATCCTCGCGCAGAACAAGGCACATCTCAAGGGAACGGTAAAGCTTCTGTTCCAGCCTGCCGAAGAGAAACTGCCCAGGGGTGAGGTCGGCGGCGCTCGAAAGATGCTGGAAGAGGGCGCTTTCGCTGATCCGAAACCCGATGTCGTGTTTGGCCTGCATGTCGGCAGCAATCTTGCTACCGGAATGGTTGGTTATTGTTCCGGTCCTGTCACTGCAGGGTCCGATGCTTTTCGGCTGACGGTAAAAGGCAAGCAGACGCATGCCGGGGCTCCCTGGAATGGTGTTGATCCCATCGTTATCGCATCGGAAATCGTGTCGTCCATGCAGACGCTGGTCAGCCGTGAAACCGATGTCGTGCGCGAGCCGGCTGTTCTCAGCGTCGGCGTGTTCAAAGGCGGGACACGCTACAACATCATCCCTGCCAAGGTGGAACTGGCAGGCACGCTGCGCACCTCGGCCGAGCGGCAACGCCAACATATGATGGAGCGCTTCACCGAACTGGCGACGCTGGTCGCCCAGGGGATGGGGGGTGAGGCAGAGGTTATCTGGGAGGCGAACGGCTATCCGCCTGTCATCAACAACCCGGAACTGACAACCAAAATGGCCCCGACGCTTGCCCGTGTTGCCGGGATAGACAACACGAAGCTGATCGAGCGCAGCATGGGCGGTGAAGATTTCTCCTATTTCGCGCAGGCCGTTCCCGGCTTTTTCTTCAGGGTCGGGATCACGGGCAAGGGGCGGGACCCGCGGGAAGCGCCGGCCAACCACTCCGATCTGTTCCTGGTCGATGAAAGCGGCCTCATCGTCGGTTTGCGCGCCATGCTGCAACTGGTGGCTGATTACTCCGAAAGCGATATCGTCTGAGCCAGCCCGGAAATGCAAAAAGGCGGGATCAAAATCCCGCCTTTCCAAATTTGTATATTCGAAAACCTGTCGATTTTCGCGTGCGGCGATTAGCCGGCAACGCTGAGGTTGTCAGCGGACGACTTGCCCGAACGACGATCCTGTACGATTTCGTAGTTGACCTTCTGGCCGTCATTGAGGCCGCGCAGTCCTGCGCGCTCAACAGCGGAGATGTGTACGAATACGTCTGCACCGCCGGTGTCAGGCTGGATGAAACCATAGCCCTTAGTGCTGTTGAACCATTTCACTGTTCCCGTAGCCATGGGAAATTCCTTTCAGAGATATAAGACAGGCAACATACAGCTATGCTGCCCAGGGAATCGAACCTATGCAATGGAGTTCATCAGGAAGCGCAACGGGTTACGCAGGTCGCAAAGTCACTCGACCGATAAATCGATGCGGGATACATAAGACAGAATCGGAGCCGAAACAAGCGGGATTCAAATCGGCCGCATGTGCCCGTCACGCGCCCGCCCTTGACCGGGCGGAATTCAGCCTTACTTCCCTTGGGTAAATCCGGCGCTTTATCCGGTGCAATCCAACCAACAATGATAAAGTGGAGAGGCCGAATCACGGTCGTCCACGGGGGCTAACTGATGGCGGAAGACAAACAGAGCAAGACGTCCGCCATCGCCGTTGCCGGCGAAGTACAGGCGGGCCTGCTTTCTCAGCTCCGCGTTATCTTGCATGTCTACTGGATATCACCCGTCCGCAACCGGCTTGTCCTGCTGCTGCTCAGCATGTTTGCCATCATCATCATCACCTCCGCCGGCCAGGTTCGTCTCGTGCAATGGAACGGGCGCTTTCTCGACGCGCTTTCCCATCGCGATTTCCCCGCGTTTCTCAACGAACTGCTGGTTTTTCTGGGCATCGCGATCTGCCTGTTGATTCTGGCCGTCGGGCAGACCTGGTTCAATCAGATGACCCGCATGAAACTGCGCGAAGGTCTGACCCGCGACCTCATCGGCGAGTGGCTGGTTCCCCGGCGGGCCTTCAAGCTGTCGAATTCCGGGCCGATCGGCGTCAATCCCGATCAGCGTCTGCACGAGGATGCTCGCCATCTCGCCGAAATGTCGACCGACCTCGGTTTCGGCCTGTTGCAGGCCTCCATTTTGATGATGAGCTTCATCGGCGTGCTCTGGGGCCTGTCCAGCGGCTTCATCTTCAACGTCTCCGGCCACAGTTTTTCCATTCCGGGCTACATGGTGTGGGCGGCCATCCTTTATGCGGGTTCCGCTTCGTCCATCAGCTGGTTTGTCGGGCGCAAGCTGATCAAGCTCAATGCGGACCGCTACCAGCGTGAATCCGACCTGCGCTTTTCGCTGATGCGCGTCAACGAGCATATCGATGCGATTGCGCTCTACCGGGGCGAACAGGATGAAAAGGTCCGGCTTGGCCTGGATGTCGATTCGCTGCTCGCCGCGATCCGCCAGCTGGTAACGGCCTGGACGCAGCTCGTATGGGTGACCTCCGGCTATGGCTGGTTCACGCAGGTCGCCCCCTATCTGGTGGCCGCGCCCGTGTATTTTGCCGGTAACCTGTCATTCGGCGGTCTGATCATCGCCGTCGGCGCTTTTAATCAGGTCCAGGCATCGCTCAAATGGTTCGTCGACAATTTCAGCGCCATTGCCGACTGGCGCGCCACGCTCTTGCGCGTGACGTCATTCCGGCAGGCGGTCCAGTCGATGGACACGCTGAACAGCGTCGAGCAGCGCATCAAGTTCTCCCAGTCGGAAAGCAACCAGCTTGTTTTCGATACGCTCAAGATCACGGCGCCGCTGGCAACCGTGCGCCTGAAGGAGAAGAAGGCGGTCGTCAATGCGGGCGAACGGGTGCTGATCACCAGCGAACCCGGCATCGACAGGACGTTGCTTTTCCGTGCGATTGCCGGTCTGTGGCCATGGGGTGCCGGCAATATTGCCCTGCCGAAAGACACGGCGATCCTCTATATGCCGCGCTCGCCCTATTTTCCGCCGGGCAGCCTGCGGGAGGTCATGTCCTATCCGCTTGGGAAGGGGGCCTTTCCCGACAGCGAGCTCATTTCGGCGCTGCATGAGCTGGGCCTGGACCGCCTCAAGACCATGCTCGACTTCCGCTCGCGCTGGGACCGCGAACTGAGCGACGACGAGCAGCAATCCCTGGCCTTTGCCCGCCTGATGCTGCACAAGCCGGACTGGGTGGTCATCGACGAGGCGCTGGATGCCATGGAAGCGGGCGCACATGACCGGGTGATGGCCGTGCTGCGCGACAAGCTCGCCAAGTCCACCGTGGTGCATATCGGGCGCGAGGACATGAGCAACCACGTCTTTTCCAAGGTGCTGCACTTTGTCAGCGATCCCAGCGGCCACGGCATGGAAGCGGAAGGGCTGAGCGGCGTCTAGGCGCTTTGCTGCTGCGCCATTTGTGCTGCGTGGTTCGACAAGCTCACCATGAGGGACTTGGGCAGATTGCAGGGAACCAGTTCTGCGACGTATCAGATTGGCCTTGCACCAAACCACCTCCCTCATGGTGAGCTTGTCGAACCACGCACCACACACGCGCCAAATAACATGCGGCCTTGCCATTGCCTCACATGAACAGCGGGGCATGCTCCTTGACCCAGTGGCTGAAGCGGCGGGGCGGGCGGCCGATGACCTGCTGGACGCTTCCGGTGACGGCACGCCCTTCCGGCGGCGGATTGCTGTTCCACGCCACCACATAGTCGATGACGTCTTCGCCAATGCCGAGTTCGCGCATGGATTGCCGCGTGTGCTCCTCGCTCACCTCGACATAGCGGATCGGCTTGCCCGTCACCGCGCTGATCGCCTTGATCTTGTCCGGTATGGTCAGGACTTCGCAGCCCGTCAGCTTGAGGGTCTTGCGGGCATGGCCGCCATGGCTGAGAATCCGGGCGGCGACCGCTGCCACATCCGCCTCGTGGATGAGGGTTCTTGCCGTGCTGCCATAGGGCTCGCGCACGATATTGGCCGACTTGATGTTCTTGATCCAGCCAAGCGTGTTGGACATGAGATCGACGGGCTGCAGGATGGTCCATTCCAGATCGCTCGCCCTGACGGCCTCCTCGACGCTTCCGGCCCGCCCGTCGCTGAGCACGCTGATGCGCTGCACGCCCTCCCAGCGCGCCAGCTGGACAATCTCGGCGCCGTTGTCGAGAGGCGTGTAATCGTCGCCGCCGATGGTGATGAGATGCATGCCGGCCACGCCAGCAAGCGCCCGTTCGAATGTTTCCGGCCGCGTCAGGTCGCCCTCGACCACCTCGACGCCGGCAGGCAGATTGGCGCGCTGCGCATCGCGGGTGAGCGCCCGCACGAGATAGCCGTTTTCCAGCAGTTCATTGACGACGTGCCGGCCGACATTGCCCGTCGCGCCTGTCACAAGAAACCGTTTTGCCTGAAACAGCCGGAGAAACTGTGCGTCTGTAAGTCGTTCGATATCGGTCAACATGCGTGCTCCTGAGTGGATGGATTCCGGGCGGAGTGAAGCTTATAAAACCTCAACTTAAGTTGAGGTCAATCGCGGATGCAGGTCATTTTGTCCAAGCTCCGGCGGGTCTGGTTTCCGCTCTTTGCTGCCGTTACCATCGGCGTGCCGAATCTTGACAAGGCCCGGGCTTTGCAATATTAAACTATTTAGTTATTTAACCCAATGGTAATATAAAAAATATGACGCCTGACCGTCTCAGTGGCATTCTGGCAGCGCTCGCCGATCCGACGCGGCGCGCCATTCTGGCGCGGCTTGCCGAAGGTGAAACCTCCGTCACCGAACTGGCGGCGCCGTTCGATATGAGCATGCCTGCGGTTTCAAAGCATCTGAAGGTTCTGGAGCGGGCCGGGCTGATTGCCCGCGGCCGCGCCGCGCAGTGGCGCCCCTGCCGCCTGGAAGCCGGGCCGTTGCGCGAAGTGTCGGACTGGCTCGACCATTACCGGCGTTTCTGGGACGAGAGCCTCGACCGGCTCGAGGATTATCTGCAGGCACTGCAGAAGGGCGATCCTGAGGGAACGCCCAACTGAGCGAGGGAAAATCCGGTCACGGCATGGGCCGCGACCGGAGCAATTGTCAGAAATAATCCTGCAGCGGCCGCACTTCGAGCGAGCCTGCCTTGAGCGCCGCAATGGCTTCGGCCACCGCATCGGCACCCGACAGGGTGGTGTAGTAAGGCACCTTCTGCATCAGCGTGGCGCGGCGCAGCGATTTTGAGTCCGAGATCGCCTTGGCGCTGTCGGTGGTGTTGAATACCAGCTGCACCTGCCGGTTGCGGATGGCGTCCTCGACATGCGGACGGCCTTCCTGGACCTTGTTGATCTTCTGCGCGGCAACGCCGTTTTCCGCGAGGAAACGCGCCGTGCCGCCGGTCGCCAGGACCTTGAAGCCAAGATCCGCCAGCCGCTTGACCGGCGCAAGAATGCGCTGCTTGTCCTCGTCGCGCACCGAGACGAACAGGGTGCCGTCACGCGGCAGGTCGACACCGGCGCCGAGCTGCGCCTTGGCAAAGGCCAGCGCATAGTCGTAGTCGAGGCCCATCACTTCGCCGGTCGAGCGCATTTCCGGTCCGAGCAGGATGTCGACGCCGGGGAAACGGGCGAAGGGGAAGACGGCTTCCTTGACGGCGATGTGCTTGCGCGCGGTGCCGGATGGCTTGCCGCCATAATTGGCCAGCGCCTCGTCCAGCGTTTCGCCCGCCATGATGCGCGCGGCGATCTTGGCGATCGGCTTGCCGATGGTCTTGGCAACGAAGGGTACCGTGCGCGAGGCGCGCGGGTTGACTTCAAGCACATAGATCGTGCCGTCCTTGATGGCGTACTGCACGTTCATCAGGCCGACAACGTTGAGGGATTTTGCCAGCGCGGCGGTTTCTGCCTCGAGCTGGGCCACGATGTCAGCCGAAAGCGAATGCACCGGCAGCGAGCAGGCGCTGTCGCCCGAGTGAATGCCGGCTTCCTCGATATGTTCCATGATGCCGCAAACCCAGGTGTTCTTGCCGTCACACAGGCAATCCACATCGACTTCGATGGCTTCGCTGAGATAACGGTCGAACAATAGCGGGTTTTTGCCGAGCAGGGTGTTGATCTGGCCGGTCTTGTCGTTCGGATATTTCTGCTTGATGTCTTCCGGCACGAGTTCGGGAACCGTGTCGAGCAGATAGCTCTGCAGGGCGCGCTCGTCATGGATGATCTGCATGGCGCGGCCGCCCAGGACATAGGACGGGCGCACCACCAGCGGGAAGCCGAGTTCACCGGCAATGGTGCGGGCCTGTTCGACGGAATAGGCGATACCGTTCTTCGGCTGCGTCAGGTCGAGCTTGATCAAGAGCTTCTGGAAGCGGTCGCGATCCTCAGCCAGATCGATGGCATCCGGCGAGGTGCCGAGGATTGGGATTCCGGCTTTCTCCAGCGCATCGGCGAGCTTGAGCGGTGTCTGGCCGCCGAACTGGACGATGACGCCGTGCAGTGTCCCGGCGGTCTGTTCGGCGCGCAGGATTTCCAGCACGTCTTCGGCGGTCAGCGGTTCGAAGTACAACCGGTCCGAGGTGTCATAGTCCGTCGATACCGTCTCGGGGTTGCAGTTGATCATGATGGCTTCGTAACCGGCATCGCGCAGGGCGAACGCCGCATGGCAGCAGCAATAATCGAACTCGATGCCCTGGCCGATACGGTTGGGGCCACCGCCGAGGATGACGACCTTCTTACGGTCCGAAACCTGGGCTTCCGAGGCGAGAGCACCGGCGAAAGGCACTTCATAGGTCGAGTACATATAGGCGGTCGGCGAGGCGAACTCGGCCGCGCAGGTATCGATGCGCTTGAAAACGGGATGCACGTCGAGCTTCTTGCGCAGCTTGACCACCTCGTTGGGGTCGACCTTGGCCAGGCTGGCGAGACGGGCATCGGAGAAGCCCATACCCTTCAGCATGCGCAGGTTCTGCGCGTCCTGCGGCAGGCCGTGCTCGCGCACGCGCTCTTCCGTGGCGATGATTTCCGCCATCTGCTGCAGGAACCATGGATCGATCTTGCAGCCTTCATGCACTTCCTCGACGGAAAGGCCGAGGCGCAGCGCCTGGGCCACCATGCGCAGGCGGTCCGGCGTCGGCGTGCCGATGGCGGCGCGGATGGCATTGTTGTCGCTGCCTTCGCCAAGGCCGGGAATGGCGATTTCATCGAGACCGGTGAGACCGGTTTCAAGACCGCGCAGCGCCTTCTGCAGCGATTCCTTGAAGGTGCGGCCGATGGCCATGACTTCGCCGACGGATTTCATCGCCGTTGTCAGCGTCGGTTCGGCGCCGGGGAATTTCTCGAAGGCAAAGCGCGGGATCTTGGTCACGACATAGTCGATGGACGGTTCGAACGAGGCCGGGGTCGCGCCGCCGGTGATGTCGTTTTCCAACTCGTCCAGCGTGTAGCCGACGGCGAGCTTGGCCGCGATCTTGGCGATGGGAAAGCCGGTTGCCTTGGAGGCCAGCGCCGAGGAGCGCGACACGCGCGGGTTCATTTCAATGACGATCAGGCGGCCGTTTTCCGGATTGACGGCGAACTGCACGTTCGATCCGCCGGTCTCGACGCCGATCTCGCGCAGCACCGCAATCGAGGCGTTGCGCATGATCTGGTATTCCTTGTCCGTCAGGGTCAAGGCCGGGGCAACGGTGATCGAATCGCCGGTATGGACGCCCATCGGATCGATGTTCTCGATGGAGCAGATGATGATGCAGTTGTCCGCCTTGTCGCGGACGACCTCCATTTCATATTCCTTCCAGCCGAGAACCGATTCCTCGATCAGCACTTCGGTGGTCGGCGAGGCATCGAGACCGCTGCCGATGATCTCGTAGAATTCGGTGCGGTTATAGGCAATGCCGCCGCCGGTGCCGCCCATGGTGAAGGAGGGGCGGATGATGGCGGGCAGGCCGACATGGTCGAGCGCCGCACCGGCCATGCCGAGCGCGTGCGAGACGTAGCGCTGCTTGCGGTCGCCTTCGCCCAGCTGCCATTCGGTTTCCAGCTTGTCGAGCGCCGCATCAAGTTCGGCGCCGGAATATTTGGCCTTGACGACTTCGCGCTGCTCCTTGTGCAGGCGGCGGTCGAGGTTTTTCACGTCGGTCGCATTGGCCAGCATGGATTTGGGTGTTTCCAGGCCGATCTTGGCCATCGCCTCGCGGAACAGCGCGCGGTCCTCCGCCTTGTCGATGGCTTCGGCATTGGCGCCGATCATTTCGACATTGTAACGTTCGAGCACGCCCATGCGGCGCAGCGACAGGGCGGTGTTCAGCGCGGTCTGGCCGCCCATGGTCGGCAGCAGGGCGTCCGGACGCTCCTTGGCGATGATCTTGGCGACGACTTCCGGGGTGATCGGCTCGATGTAGGTGGCATCGGCCAGTTCCGGATCGGTCATGATGGTGGCCGGGTTGGAATTGACGAGGATGACGCGGTAGCCTTCCTCCTTCAGGGCCTTGCAGGCCTGCGTGCCGGAATAATCGAACTCACATGCCTGACCGATGATGATCGGTCCTGCGCCGATGATCAGAATAGATTTGATGTCGGTGCGTTTTGGCATGGCTTCTTCCTATCAACAGCGTGCTGCACAAAAAACCGCACGGACTTGACCGTACGGGCAGACACAAAATTCCTAATGCGAGGCTAAGGCTGCCTTATAGGCAAAGCGATCGGATTACGTAACCCCAAAAACGCGCAAATCCATGCTTTTTCGCCGCAGTTTCGTGGAGATCGGGCATGAGGCGGTGCTTTATGTCTATCCGGGTCTGAAACAGGCGGATCACCCTGCATTATTCAGTCATGAAAATTGATTGGGAATCCATTGCAGCCACCAGTTGAAAATAGCATCGTGCATGGAACAAATAAGGAGCTATACTGTTGATGTGCAACATATCAGCGGCATGGCCGAGGGTTCATCTGGAGGTGGGTAATGCGCTGGCAAGGCGGTAGGCAAAGTGACAATGTTGAGGACCGCCGCACCGATGGTGACGATGGCGGCACTCCCGGCGGCATGGGCAATGGCGGCGGCTTCCGCTTTCCCAGCGGCGGCGGCATACAGTCCGTGCGCGGCGGCGGCATATCCGGTATCCTTGTCCTTGCGGCCATTTTCCTGTTCCTGAAATTCTGCACCAATATCGATCCGATGCAGATTCTGGTGGATGGCGGCATGATGGATCAATCGTCGCCGGGACAAAGCCAGAGCCAGTCGCCCGCCTCGCGCCCGACGGCGCAGGCCAATGACCAGATGACGCAGTTCGTCAAGACGGTTCTGGCCGAGACCGAGGATGTCTGGAGCGGCATTTTCCAGGCGGAGGGCAAGCAGTATCCGCCGCCCACTCTGGTGCTGTTTAATGGACAGACCCGTTCGGCCTGCGGTTCCGCCAGTGCGGCCACCGGACCGTTCTATTGTCCGGGCGACCGCAAGGTCTATATCGATCTGAATTTTTACAACGAGCTGGACAAGAAGTTCGGCGCGTCGGGCGACTTTGCCCAGGCCTATGTGCTTGCCCATGAAGTGGGTCACCACGTGCAGAACCTGATCGGCGTCCTGCCGAAGTTCAACCAGATGCGCCAGAACATGAGCGAGGCCGACGCCAATGCCATGTCCGTGCGGGTCGAACTGCAGGCGGATTGCTTTGCCGGTATCTGGGGGCATTTCACCCAGCAGAAGGGTATTCTGGAAGCGGGCGACCTGGAGGAAGCGCTGAATGCCGCCAAGCAGATCGGCGATGACACCCTGCAGCGCAAGATGCAGGGCTATGTGGTTCCCGAAAGCTTCAACCACGGCACCTCTGCCCAGCGCAGCTCATGGTTCAAGCGCGGCTTCGACAGCGGCAAGCTCGACAGCTGCGACACGTTCAGCGGCGCGATCTGATAAGACGCGCGCTGCACGACAAATTGTGCGTGGTTCGACAAGCTCACCATGAGGGAGGTTGAGAGTTGCAGGGAGCCTTATTCCGCTACGTTCGCGATTGGCATGCAGCCAACCCACTTCCCTCATGGTGAGCTTGTCGAACCACGCACCTGCAAGCCTGAAATCACAAGAGGCTAAACGGCGGTCCGCTGATCCGTGAAATCCCGTCCCAGCGCCAGCGATACGGCGGCCTCGGAATGGATCGTGGTCGAATCGAACACCGGCAGGGCGACATTGTCATCGGTGAGGGAGAGGCAGATTTCGGTGCAGCCGAGAATGACGCAGTCGGCTCCGGCTTCCTTGCCGCGCACGATGATCTTTTCCAGCGCCTGGCGGGACTCTTCCTTCACGATGCCGCAGCAGAGTTCGTCAAAGATCACCGCGTGGACTTTTGCCCGGTCGATTTCATTGGGAACCATAACCTCGATGCCGAATGCATCGCGCATATAGTCGGCATAAAACCCGTGTTCCATGGTGTAGCGCGTCGCCAGCAGCAGCGGACGTTGCATGCCGGCGGCGGCTAGCACCCGGCCGGTTTCCTGCCGGATGTCGATCAGCGGAATGCTGACGGAACCTGCAACCTCGTTGGCAACGAGATGCATGGTGTTGGTGCAGATGAGAACGCAGTCGGCGCCGGCCGCTTCAAGCCGCTTGGCCGCATCCGACAAAAGCGCCGCGGCATCGTCCCAGCGGTTGCTTTTCTGCAGGGCGACGACTTCGGAGAAATCCAGCGACTGCAAGGCCACCTTGGCGGAGGCAAGGCCGCCCAGCCGGGCGCGGACGGCTTCATTGATCTGCCGGTAATAGACGGCCGTGCTTTCCCAGCTCATACCGCCAATCAGCCCAATCGTGCGCATTCTCATTCTCCCATTGAAGTCATTGCGGGAATAATAATTCAGATGCCGCGCGAACGGTTCGCAAAGTTTGCGGAATAAACCTGTCTCCCTGCAAAAGATTGGCGTATATTCCGGCTGAAACGCCGAAATATTGCGTGGGAATGGATATGCTCGACCATCGTGACCGGAAAATCCTGGATTTGCTGCAAGCAGATTCGTCCATCGCCGTGTCGGATCTGGCTGACCGGGTCAGCCTGTCCGTCTCCGCCTGTTCCCGCCGCATCCAGCGTCTGGAGGAAGAGGGCTATATCGCCCGCCGCGTCGTTCTGCTCGACCGGCCGGTGATGGGGCTGCCGACGACGATGTTCGTCATTGTCCGCACCGCGCGCCATTCCGCCGACTGGCTGGAGCAGTTCCGCGCCGCGATCATCGATATCCCTGAAATCGTCGAAGTGCACCGGATGACCGGCACCTTCGACTATATTCTCAAGCTCGTTCTCCCGCGCGTCGAAGCCTATGACGGCATCTACAAGGCGCTGGTGGAAAAGGTCGAGTTTTTCGACATATCCGCTTCGGTTTCCATGGAGACGCTGAAGGCAACCACCGCCCTGCCGACCCGTTATGCCAGGTAGGGATGTGGCAGCATATGTCAGGAGATATTGTTTCCAGAGCATAATCGGCAAGCATTTTCCCCGATTTTCTGATCATGTTCACGTATTGTTTCGCTCGTGGAAATCGATTATGAGCATTTTCCGGATCAATTTCGTTCCGGAACGCCAAAAGTGAGTTTCGATGATTGATCCTGTCCTTGCCAAGCGCGGGCTGACTCTTGTCTTTGTCATGCTCCTTATGGATGTCATCGGCATCGCGATCATCGTGCCGGTCATGCCGGCTTATCTCGAACAGCTGACGGGATCGGATGTCAGTCACGCGGCGATAGATGGTGGCTGGCTGCTGTTCGTCTATGCCGCCATGCAGTTCGTTTTTGCCCCGCTGATCGGCAATCTGAGCGACCGTTTCGGCCGCCGTCCGGTGCTGCTTGCCTCGGTGTTCACCTTTGCCATCGACAATCTGATCTGCGCGCTCGCAACGAGTTTCGGTATGCTGTTCATCGGCCGCGTGCTGGCGGGCATCAGCGGCGCGAGCTTTTCCACCGCCTCCGCCTATATCGCCGATGTCAGCACGGACGAGAACCGCGCCAAGAATTTCGGCCTTCTCGGCATTGCCTTCGGCGTCGGCTTTATCCTCGGTCCGATCATCGGCGGCCTGCTCGGCGAGTTCGGTCCGCGCGTGCCGTTCTTCGGTGCGGCGCTGATCGCCTTCCTGAATTTTCTCGTGGCCTATTTCTTCCTGCCGGAAACGCTTGAAACGAAGAACCGCCGGACGTTCGACTGGAAGCGCGCCAATCCGCTCGGCGCTCTCAAACAGATGCGCGGCCACCGGGGAATTCTGTGGATCGGTCTCGTCTTCTTCATGCTCACCCTTGGCCACATGGCCTATCCCTCGGTTTGGTCGTTCGTCAGCGCCTATCGCTATGACTGGAACCAGCGGGATATCGGCCTGTCGCTCGGCGTGTTCGGCATGGGCGGCGCGCTGGTCATGGGTTTCATCCTGCCGCGCGTCGTCGCCCGCTTCGGCGAGTGGCGCACGGCAGTGATCGGGCTGGTTTTCACGGCGCTCGGTTTCTTCGGCTATGCCGCGGCGTGGCAGGGCTGGATGGTCTATGCGGTCATCGTCGCGACCTGCCTGGAAAGCCTGGCGGATCCAGCCATGCGCAGCATCGCCGCCGCCAAGGTTCCGCCGTCGGAGCAGGGCGAATTGCAGGGCGCGATGACCAGTCTGTTCAGCATCACCAATGTGATCGGCCCGCTGATTTTTACCCAGATCTTTGCGATGTTCACCGCGCCGGCGGCATCGGTCGCCTTCGGCGGCGCCCCCTATGTGCTCGGCGGGCTCTTCGTGGTGATCGCCGTCGCCGTCTTTGTCCTGCGGGTGGAAAAACCTGGCATTGCCGCGCATGAGCCGCTGGAACAGGCGGCAGCTATTTGATTGGCTTTCCCTTTGCGCTATGCAACGGGTCCCACCCGCCGAAACGAGGTTTTCCATGTCCGCCCAAAAACGTATCCCGCTCAATTCCGAAGGTCTGTCGCTGTCCCGGCTGGTGCTGGGCGCCTGGCGGCTGCTCGACCAGGGCGCAAAGCCGGCGCCGGCCGAGGTGGTGCGCCTGATCGATGAGGCGATTGCGCTTGGCCTGACCAGTTTCGACCACGCCGATATCTACGGCAATTATGGTGTCGAGGCGGCGTTCGGCGCCGGTCTTGCCGGCTGGAGCGGCAAGCGCCAGTCGATCGAGCTGATCACCAAATGCGATATCATGCTGACATCGGACCAGCGCCCGGAAAACCGGGTGAAGCACTACGATACCAGCGCGGCACATATCAAGGCGTCCGTCGACCGTTCGCTGCAGAACCTCAGGACCGATTATATCGATGTGCTGCTGCTGCACCGCCCCGATCCGCTGATGGATGCGGATGACACGGCGGCGGGATTGCAGGCGGTTGTGAAGGCCGGAAAGGTGCGCGCCATCGGCGTGTCGAATTTCACGCCGCCGCAGATCGATCTGCTGGCATCGCGCCTGCCGTTTCCCATTGTGACCAACCAGATCGAGATGTCGGTGACCGCCACGGCGCCGCTCACCGATGGCAGCCTTGATCACGCCCAACGCCTGCGCTATGCGCCGATGATCTGGTCGCCGCTCGGCGGCGGCAGCCTGTTTACCGGCACGGGCGAGCAGGAGCAGCGCGTGCGTGCCGCGTTGCAGGCAGTGGGGGGTGAGCTTGGTGTTGACGATATCTCGGCGATTGCCATTGCCTGGCTGCTGCGCCATCCGGCGCGGCTGGTTCCCGTGCTCGGCAGCCTGAAGCGGGAGCGCCTGGCGAAAATGGTGGCGGCGCTCGATATCACGCTCGAGCGCCAGCAGTGGTTTGCCATCCTGAAAGCCAGTACCGGCCGGGATGTGGCCTGATCAGGCAGCCTGATCGCGCTCGGGCAGCGGCGCAAGTCCCTGACGGGCGCGGATCAGATTGGCGAAGCGGCGGAACAGGTAGTGCGAGTCCTGCGGGCCGGGCGATGCCTCCGGATGATGCTGTACCGAGAAGATCGACTTGCCGGTGACGCGCAGACCGCAATTGCTGCCGTCGAACAGCGACACGTGGGTTTCTTCCACGCCATCGGGCAGTGAATCCGCATCGACGGCAAAGCCGTGGTTCATCGAAACGATCTCGACTTTGCCGGTGGTGTCGTCGCGCACCGGATGATTGGCGCCGTGATGGCCCTGATGCATCTTCTTGGTGTCACCGCCGAGCGCCAGCGCCAGCATCTGGTGACCGAGGCAGATGCCGAAGACGGGAATGTCGGTCTTGATCAGGTCCTGGATGGCCGGAACCGCATATTTGCCTGTGGCAGCGGGATCGCCGGGGCCGTTTGACAGGAAAATGCCGTCGGGTTTGTGGGCAAGCACGTCTTCCGCCGTCGCCGTTGCTGGGACGATGGTGACTTTGGCACCAAGCCCGGCGATGAGGCGCAGGATATTGCGCTTGATGCCGTAATCGATGGCAACCACGTGGAATTCCGGCGCGGTCTGCTCGTCAAAACCCTCGTTCCACACCCATGGCTTCTCGGTCCAGACCGAGCTTTGGCCTGATGTGACGTCCTTGGCCAGATCGAGGTCGAGCAGGCCGTGCCAGGCCGCAGCGCGTTTGGTCAGGGCAGGGATGTCGAAATTCCCGGCGGGATCGTGGGCGATGACGCCATTGGGCATGCCCTTTTCGCGGATGAGGGCGGTGAGCGCACGGGTATCGACGCCGGCAAGCGCGATCACGCCGCGCGCCTTCAGCCAATCGTCGAGATGTTCGGCGGCGCGGTAGCTCGAGGGTGCCGTGATGTCGGCCTTGAAGATGGCGCCGACGGCACCGGCGCGGTTGGCCGGGGTCAGGTCTTCGATGTCTTCCCGGTTGGTGCCGACATTGCCGATATGGGGGAAGGTGAAGGTGACGATCTGGCCGGCATAGGAGGGGTCGGTGAGGATTTCCTCGTAGCCGGTCAGCGCGGTGTTGAAGCAGACTTCCGCCTCGCAGGCGCCGGTCGCGCCCAGTCCCTTGCCCTCGATCACCGTTCCATCGGCCAGAACCAGCACCGCTGTCGGCTTGAATTCTGTCCAGGCTGCGGTCTTTGCACCTGCGTCTGTCGTTATCGGGGCGGTCATGCGGCACTCCTGCGTGGGCTTGCGTCGTCGTTCTTCATTGGGCATTGAAAAATGCCGTTCGATATTCCATATGACATGGCTGAACGCGGTGGTCGATTGACCTTACCACCGCTGCAACAACCCAAAATGTCTGGCTAGGTCACGGACCATAGAGAAAACCGCGCTTCCGGTCAATTGCGACACGACAACTCTTCGTGGAAATCGGTGTCGAACCGGTCCGCCGCGATGATTGATTTCGTTCGGACCCGCCGGTAGGCTGCGCGGACAACAGGAGAGTAAAGCCATGCGCGATACCATCGCCGGGGCACTGACAACCGCCATCAAGGCACAGGACAAGCGCCGCGTCTCCACGCTGCGCCTGATCATGGCCGCCATTCAGGATCGGGATATTCTCAATCGCGGATCGGGCAAGGACCCGGTCACGGGCGACGAGATCAGCGCGATTCTGGCCAAGATGATCAAGCAGCGCGAGGAATCCGCCAAGCTGTACGAGGACGGCAACCGGCTTGAACTTGCCGAGCAGGAGCGCAGCGAGATCGAGATCATCCGGGGTTTCCTGCCCAAGCAGCTGGGCGACGAGGATATCCGCCAGGCCTGCTCGCAGGTCATCGAGGAAATCGGCGCGGGCGGACTGCGCGACATGGGCAAGTGCATGAATGCGCTGAAGGAAAAATACGCCGGCCAGATGGACTTCACCAAGGCCAGCGGTATCGTCAAGGAAATCCTGCAGTAAGCTGCCGGTTACACAAACTGGTGCCGGATGTGCAGCCGCCGTTTCAGCACTGCGCTGAAACGGCCGTTTCCAGTGGTGCGGGGTCCGACATCCGGGCGTTGCGGTACACCATCACGGCGACCATGAGGGCGGCCAGTCCGGCACCGATGGAGACGCAGAACCCGGACCGGGCGCCGTAGGCGTCGATCACCAGTCCGGACAGGGATGAGCCCAACGCCATTCCGATGCCGATACCCGTCATTGCCCATGTGATGCCCTCGGTGAGTTTGGACGGCGGCACGAGGCGCTCGATCAGCCCCATGGAGATGATGATGGTGGGTGACACGGCAGCACCGGCCAGGAACAGGATCACCGCAAGAATCGGGATACTGGTCACGAAAAGCAGGGGCAGAGTCGTCAGCATGGCCAGCGCGATGGCATAAAGGAACTGTGTTGCCAGCGGCCGCCTGAACTTGAGCGTGCCAAAGACAAGGCCGATGATCAGCGATCCGGCGGCATAGCTGGCCAGAACGACGCTGGCCGCCGCCTTCTGGCCCTGTTCCCCCGCAAAGGCGATGGCCGTCACCTCGGCGGTGCCGAAAATGGCGCCTATGGCTACCAACGTCAGCACGATCCACTGCAGCGGGCGCAGGCGAATGACCGATGTTCCCCTGCTTCTGTCCTGCGCATGAACAGGTGGTTCCGTCGATCTCTGGGCAACGAACAGCAGCGTGCCGACGGTTAGGAACAGCGTTGCCGCCAGCGGACCGGCTTCCGGAAAGAGCGCAACGCTCAGTCCGATCGAGACGATCGGCCCGACCATGTAGACAATTTCATCAACAACTGATTCCAGCGCAAAGGCGGTGTGAAGTTTTGGCGTGTCGCGATAGATCGCGGTCCAGCGTGCCCGCACCATGGCGGATATGCTGGGCATGAAGCCGGCCGATATGGCGAACAGAAACAGCATCCAGCTCGATGCGCCGTAGCGCGCCGACAGCATCAGCGCCGTCAGTGCAAACACCGTGATGACCGTAACGGGCGGAAGAACGCGGCGCTGTCCGTAGCGGTCGATCAGGCGCGAGATTTGCGGGGCGATCAAGGCATTGGACAGGGCAAAGGCGGCCGAAACGGCTCCGGCCAGCCAATAGGTGCCGTGGGTCTGCGAAAGCATGGTGACGATGCCGAGCGTGATCATCGAAACGGGCAGGCGTGCGATCAGGCCGGAGGCGGAGAAGGCGAAACTGCCAGGCGCCTTGAAGATGTCCCGATATGGATTGGTCATGATGAACATTTCCTTGTGCAGCAGGCATATAATGACATACGAGACGTATGTCGATGTAATAGTTGCATACGCGGCGTATGTCAATTAATATACGCAGCGTATGCGAAGGGAATTCACGGGATGCACAGACCCCGGTCTGAAATGATTGCGCAAACGCGGGCCAAGCTGGTTGCCGCCGCGCGAAAGGCTTTTGGCACGGTGGGCTATGCCGATGCGTCCATGGATGACTTCACATCGGCTGTCGGCCTGACGCGCGGCGCCCTGTATCATCATTTTGGCGACAAGAAGGGCCTGCTTGAAGCGGTTGTTGCCGAGATCGATGCGGAAATGGATGCGCGCTTGCTTGCCGTCTCCAGCCGGTCGCAGAGCCAGTGGAAGGGGTTTGTCGACGAATGCACCGCCTATCTGGAGATGGCGCTGGAGCCGGAAATCCAGCGCATCGTGCTGCGCGACGGCCCATCTGTGCTCGGCGACCCCGCCACATGGCCCAACCAGAACAAGTGCATTCTTTCCATGTCGGCCAACCTGAAGCGCTTGAGCGAGGACGGCATCATACGGCCGGGCGATCCCGAGGCGCTGGCACGCTTGCTCAACGGCGCCCTGCTGCATGCGGCGTCGTGGATCGCCAATTCACCCGAACCGGAAGCGACATCGCGGCGGGCGGTGGAAGGCATCAAGGACCTGCTGAACGGCCTGCTGTGCTTTCCCGTCGCCACGCCCGCTTTCGCGTCTGGCCGTTGAAGGGTAGGAATGACGGGCGGTCCCTGGGAACGCGGGTCTTGGGGTATTCTGGTATGCGATGCTTGCGATCCTGGGGACCACCCGCCCCGGCGATTTCAGGTCTTGCCTGTTCTGCCTTGTTTCCTCATCAGAAACGCGCACAGCCTCAGCGCAACCTCCTCGTCCCGCAGGTTTTCCCTGCGGAACGAAGTGCCGGTCCTTTCCCGACTTGCGAAGGTTTCCGGAAGCATTCCCGCCGGAAAGGACAGGGATGAGAATATCTCGGGTTGGGATGTGGTGGATAAGTTTCAGCCCAATTACTTTTCACCCCCCTCCGTCCTGCCGGACAGAGGGGGATGAAGAACAATAAATCAGTTGTTCAGCGCGCGCAGGCGGGTGGTGTTGAGCAGGCCCTGCTCCTCCAGCACCGGATAGGCCATGGCGGCCAGCAGCGAGTTGATCTGCTTCAGATCGCGGATGGTATCGAGGTGGATCGAGCTGGTCTCCAGGCTGCGCAGCGTTCCCTCGCGCAGGCGGCTGAAGTGGCGCTGGCTGCTCTGCTTTTCCAGATCGCGCAGAAGATCCTTTTCCAGCACCAGCTGGTGCGCCATTTCGCTGTCGCGCGACACCAGTACGTTGAACGCCATGCGCGCATTGGTCAGGACCTTTGCGTGGAAATTGCTGAGTTCCAGCCAGCCCTCATCGGTGAATTTCAGCTTGCGGTCCATCTTCTTCTGCACGAGCGCGAGCATGTTGCGCACGATGATGTCGCCGACCTGTTCGAGCTTGACGCAGGCGCCGAGCAGTTCCTGGGCGCGGCTGACTTCCTGCGGCGACAGGGCGCGCGTGGTCAGCTTGGCCAGGTAAAGCTTGATCGCGGCGTGCTTGCGGTCGACCTTGTCATCGAGGCCCGACAATTCGTCGATGCGCGCCTGCTCGGGATTCTCGTAGAGCCCGATGATCCGCTGCAGCATGATTTCCACGGTTTCGCAGACGCGTACGGTCTCGCGGGTGGCATTGGCAAGGGCAAGGCTCGGTGCATCCAGCACGCTTTCATCCAGCGCGCTGAGCTCGGTCTGTTCCAGCGACGGGGCCTGCGGTGCCGGGGCATTGAGCGCGACGATAGCCTTGGTGGCCTTCAGGACAAGGCCCGACAGCGGCACGCCGGCGAGCAGGATGATGATGTTGAAAAGGATATGCGCATGGATGATCTGGTCGGCCGGCGCCGCACCGAGGAAGGCCACCGACGGCTTGAAGGTGAGGTAGGCGATGAGGATGACAAGGGAACCGGCGCCGCGCATCAGCAGGTTGCCCATCGGCACGATCCGGGCCTGCGGCGCGGCATTGCGGGTCAGCAGCGGTGCGATGAAGGACGAGCCGAGATTGACGCCGAACACCATGACGACGCCGAGTTCCGGATCGATCAGCCCGCGCGAGGCAAAGGTGACCAGCAGCAGGATGGCCGCGATGCTGGAATGGAACAGCCAGGTCATCAGCGCCGCCAGCATGAAGGCGGTGACCGGGTCGGTGCTCAGATAGCTGACAATGACAGGCAGGAGGTCGCTGTTGCGCAGCGGCTCGGTGGCCTGGCCGGTCATCTCGAGCGACAGCACGAGAAGGCCGATGCCGACAAGGATGCGGCCGATCTGGCGCCAGTCGCCGCGCTCGGTCGACATGAAGATGACGGTGCCGGCGAGCAGGCACAGAGGCACCAGCAGGGTCAGGTCGAAGCTCAGGATCAGGACGACGAGCGCCGAGCCGACCTCCGCTCCACGCACTGCCATCAGCCCGGAAATGCCGCTGACAATGCCGGAACCGACGAAGGAGCCGACGAGCAGGCTGACGGCCGTCGAACTCTGCAGGGCGATGGAAAGCATCGTACCCCAGAGGACGGCAAGGACGGGATTGTGCAGCACGCCGCGCAGGCTCTGGCGCATGCGTTCGCCATAGGCGCGCTCGACACCGGTGCGAACCATGCGCGTGGCCCACAGCAGAAGGGCCACCGCACCTGCGAGATGCAATAAAACTGTCGAACCGTTCACTTGAGCCAATCCTAACGAGGTGGAAAAATGCGGTATACAACCAGACCAATTCTAGTTGCCAATTATTAAGATAACATATCAATCCAAAAGGGGAAAAAATATGTTCCGGCTAAGAAAAATTATGTCGTTTTTGACAAAGTGTAACAGTTTTATGACAGTCTTTGGCTGTACCGGTAATGATGAGCCGGCTTTTCAATATGCGATCTGATAATTAAATCAAAAAGATAGGATGAGCGGGGGATGACCGGCTTGCAGACCTTTCACCGCCCCCCGATATGATGCAATATGGCGCCGGTTCTGCAGATAGCTGTTGAAACCGTGGAAAATGGAGGCATTCAGGGCGTGAACCCCCGAATCGCCGGATGAAGTGAACGAAGAGCAGCATGCGATTTCCGCCATCCTTTCTCGATGAGATCAGGGAGCGTGTACCGATTTCCAGTGTGATCGGCACGCGGGTGTCGTTCGACCGGAAAAAAACCAACGCGCCGAAGGGCGATTTCTGGGCGTGCTGCCCGTTCCATGGCGAGAAATCGCCGAGTTTCCATTGCGAGGACCGCAAGGGCCGCTACCACTGCTTCGGCTGCGGGGTGACGGGCGATCATTTCAAGTTTCTCACCGAACTCGAGGGCCTGAGCTTTCCCGAAGCGGTGCAGCGCGTGGCTGACATGGCCGGTATCCCCATGCCGGCGCGCGATGCCGAGATGGAAATGCGCGAGGCCAAGCGCGCCACGCTTTATGACGTCATGGACATGGCGACGAAATTCTTCGAAGAGCAGTTGCAGTCGGCCGCGGGCGCCAAGGCGCGGGCCTACCTGCGCGATCGCGGCCTGTCGGCAACCACCCAGCATGCCTACCGGCTGGGTTATTCGCCGGAGAGCCGCAATGCGCTGAAGGAGCATCTGGCGCTGAAAGGCGCGACACGCGAACAGATCGAGGCTTGCGGCCTTGTGGTCTATGGCGACGACAAGCCGGTGTCCTATGACCGCTTCCGCGACCGCATCATGTTCCCGATCGAGGATCTGCGCGGGCGGGTCATCGCTTTCGGCGGCCGGGCGCTGACGCCCAATGCCCCGGCCAAATATCTCAATTCCAACGAGACCGAGCTGTTTCACAAGGGCAAGGTGCTGTTCAACGCCCTGCGCGCCCGGCGGGCCGCGCAGCCGCAGGCGGGGCAGGCCGCCAAGGCCGTTATCGCGGTCGAAGGCTATATGGACGTGATTGCGCTGGCGCAGGCGGGCTTTGGCCAGGCGGTCGCGCCGCTCGGCACGGCGCTGACGGAAGACCAGCTCGATTTGCTCTGGCGCATGTCGCCGGAGCCGGTGCTGTGTTTCGACGGCGATCAGGCCGGGATCAAGGCGGCCTACCGCGCCATCGATCTGGCCATGCCGGTGCTAAAGCCGGGGCGGTCGCTGCGCTTTGCCGTGCTGCCGGAAGGCAAGGACCCGGACGACCTGGTCAAGGCCTCCGGCCCGCAGGCGTTTCAGGCGGTGTTGGACGATGCCCGCCCATTGGCCGACATGCTGTGGACGCGCGAGACCAGCGGCGGGGTTTTCGACACGCCGGAACGGCGCGCCGAACTGGAATCCCGGCTCAAGCAGATGACGGCGCTGATTGCCGACGAGAATGTGCGCCGCCACTATGCGCAGGATGTGCGCGACCGCATCCAGCAGTTCTTCGGCTCGAACCAGCGCAGCAACAACAACCGGCGCGACGGCGACCAGCGCGGCAATGGCCAGAATGGCTATGGCAACCAGAACGGCTACGGCCAGCGGGGCAGGGGTGCGGCCTCGGGGCGGCTCGCCGTTTCCGACAGTCTTGCCCGCTCGGTGCTGGTCAAGACCACGTCGGCAGCGCCGCCCCTGCGCGAGACTGCCATATTGATGACCCTGTTCAACCATCCCCGGCTGATCGAAGAGGATTTCGAAACGGTGGTGCGGCTGGAATTCAGCCACCCGGACCTGAAGCGGTTTCATTCCGCCATGCTCAATGCCATGGCCGAGCACCACGTGGTGGATGGGCTGGCAATGCGCAAGGCCATGGCGGAGGCCGGACACGGCACGCTGATCGAGGCGCTCGAGGCCCTCGTGCGGCGCGCCCGCATGTGGACGGCGACGGCGGAAGCGGCGGAAGAGGATGCGCTCGAAGCATTGCGGCAGGCCGTTCACTTGCATCAGCGCGCAAGCACACTACATAAAGAGCTGAAAGTAGCTGAAACCGCGTTGGCGACGGAAACGACCGACGAAAACCTCAACCGGCTGCTCGATATTCAGAACGACATCCGCAACGCCCAGGCGACGGAAGCACTGATCGAGGGCTTTGGAATCCCCTCCGGACGGTCCGGAAAGGGTTTTTGACGAAATTGATTCGCTTTTTTGCCGCGAATCAGTTGAGTCGGGGTTGACGTGGGTCAATAATGACGGAATCAGATTGCGCGGAATTGAAAATATTGGGTTGATGTTTGTAGGTTTGGCTGAAAAACCGGCAAATACGGCAAATATACAATGTGCTCGCCATCGGAATAACAAGGTTAATCCGGCATTAACGGGATTTCGGCTAGTCGATCATTTATTACCTTGACGCTGCAGGGGAACCGGTGCGCCACCGCACTCGTTAGTTCCCATGCATGAACAAAGCGAAACGTCGCTTGGAGACATAGAATATGGCAACGAAAGCAAAGGAAAACGAAGAAGTAGAAGTCGAGCGCGAAGGCGCGCCGGACGGACCGCTTCTCGACCTTTCCGATGACGCTGTCAAGAAGATGATCAAGCTCGCCAAAAAGCGCGGCTATGTGACGATGGACGAGCTCAATGCCGTTCTGCCGTCCGAAGAGGTCACTTCCGAACAGATCGAAGACACGATGGCCATGCTCAGTGACATGGGTATCAACGTTGTCGAAGATGACGAGCAGGATGCGGACGCCGAAGAAGCTGACAACAGCGACGACGAGAGCGATGCCCGCGAGCTTGCCGACGCAACCGGCACCGCCGTTGCACCGACCACGACCAAGAAAGAGCCGACCGACCGCACCGACGATCCCGTGCGCATGTATTTGCGCGAGATGGGCACTGTCGAGCTTCTGTCGCGCGAAGGCGAAATTGCCATCGCCAAGCGCATCGAGGCCGGGCGCGAGACGATGATTTCAGGGCTGTGCGAAAGCCCGCTGACCTTCCAGGCCATCATCATCTGGCGCGATGCCTTGAACGACTCGCAGATTCTGCTGCGCGAAATCATCGACCTTGAAACCACCTATGCGGGCCCAGAGGCCAAGCAGGCTCCGGTGATCGAGCGCGTCGAGGAAGAAAAGCCGGCCGCCGGCAATGACCGTTCGCGCAGCCGCCGCGATGACGACGACATCACCAATGTCGGCGGCGATACGCCCGTTGAAGACGATGATGACGAGGATGATGAAGCCAATCTGTCGCTCGCCGCGATGGAAGCCGAGCTGCGTCCGCAGGTCATGGAAACGCTCGACGTCATCGCCGACACCTACAAGAAGCTGCGCAAGCTGCAGGACCAGCAGGTGGAAAACCGCCTCGCTGCCTCCGGTTCCCTGTCGCCAAGCCAGGAACGCCGCTACAAGGAACTGAAGGATCAGCTGATCAAGGCGGTGAAGTCGCTGTCGCTGAACCAGAACCGCATCGAAGCGCTGGTTGCCCAGCTTTACGACATCAACAAGCGTCTGGTGCAGAACGAAGGCCGTCTGTTGCGTCTTGCCGAATCCTATGGCGTGCGCCGTGAGGACTTCCTCAAGGAATATCAGGGCAACGAGCTTGACCCGAACTGGCTGAAGGCCGTTTCCAACCTCACCACGCGCGGCTGGAAAGAGTTCACCAAGAACGAAAAAGACACGATCAAGAACCTGCGTACGGAAATCCAGAACATGGCGCAGGAAACTGCGATCTCGATTTCGGAATTCCGCCGCATCGTCAATCAGGTGCAGAAGGGCGAGCGCGAAGCGGCTCTTGCCAAGAAGGAAATGGTCGAGGCAAACCTGCGTCTCGTGATTTCCATCGCCAAGAAGTACACGAACCGCGGCCTGCAGTTCCTCGATCTCATTCAGGAAGGCAATATCGGCCTGATGAAGGCGGTCGACAAGTTCGAGTACCGCCGCGGCTACAAGTTCTCGACCTATGCGACATGGTGGATCCGTCAGGCGATCACCCGTTCGATCGCCGATCAGGCGCGCACCATCCGTATTCCGGTGCACATGATCGAAACGATCAACAAGATCGTCCGGACATCGCGCCAGATGCTGCATGAAATCGGCCGTGAACCGACCCCGGAAGAACTGGCGGAAAAGCTGGCCATGCCGCTGGAAAAAGTGCGCAAGGTGCTGAAGATCGCCAAGGAACCGATTTCGCTGGAAACCCCGGTCGGTGACGAAGAGGATTCACATCTCGGCGATTTCATCGAGGACAAGAATGCGCTTCTGCCGATCGATGCGGCCATTCAGGCCAATCTGCGCGACACGACGACCCGGGTTCTCGCTTCGCTGACCCCGCGCGAGGAACGCGTGCTGCGCATGCGCTTCGGCATCGGCATGAACACCGACCACACGCTGGAAGAAGTCGGCCAGCAGTTCTCGGTGACGCGTGAGCGTATCCGGCAGATCGAAGCCAAGGCGCTGCGCAAGCTCAAGCATCCGAGCCGCTCGCGCAAGCTGCGCAGCTTCCTCGACAGCTAAACCGCAGACAATGCGTTGGAAATGCAAACGGGATGGGTGAAAACCCATCCCGTTTTGCTTTGCGGGACCAGCCATCGGCGGAACGGCGCGGGCCGGAAACGAAAAAGCCCGGAAAAATCCGGGCTCTTTGTTTCATTCGGTTCAGATGGACGGCTCGTTCGATTTCTTCCCGCCTTTGTCCTTGGCCATGATCTTGTCGATATAGGCAAGGAACAGCGCGGAGAAGACGAAGGCGAGGTGGATCACCGTGAACCACGTCAGCTGTTCCGTCGTGTATTTCGTCAGGTTGAGGAACACCTGCAGAAGATGGATCGACGAGATGGCGACGATGGTCGATGCCACCTTGATCTTGAGCGAACCGGCATCGATCGTGCCGAGCCAGTGCACGTCGTCGGCCTGGTCAAAGCGGCTGACGAAGTTTTCATAGCCGGAGATGATGACCATCACCACGAGGCTGGCGACCAGCGCCGCATCGATCAATCCCAGCATTTTCAGGATCGTTTCGGTTTCGTCGAGGCTCGTCACCTTCATGACGAAATCCAGCAGCTTTCCGGCAAAGGAAAAGGCATAGATGGCAAGCGCAACGGCAAGCCCAAGGTAGAAAACAACAAGCAGCCAGCGCGACGCCAGGATGATGTTTTCGATGAATATTTCGATACGTTTCATAAACAGCAGGGTCCGATTGATCTCATGCATCAGATAGCGATGCGGACGGCGAACTCAAGACAAAACCACCGGCCGTCACAAAAAACCCGGACCGAAGTCCGGGTTTTCGCATGACGGCCTGCGGATCAGGCTATTTGCTGGCCAGCGGCTGCACCAGCGGGGTGATGCGGCGGATGGCGACGCGCCGGTTCTGCTGTTCGGGACCGTCGGTCTTGATCTTCAGGTAGCGTTCGCCGTAGCCCTGTGTCGCCATGTTTTCCGGCGGGATGCCGAAGACATTGGTCAGCGCCTGGGCAACCGATTCCGCCCGCTTGTCCGACAGCACGAGGTTGGCCTGATCGGAACCGACGGCGTCCGTATGGCCTTCGATGAGGAAGGTTTCCGCCGGGTTCTTCTTCAGAATCTCGGCGATCGCCTTGGCAACGCTGTCGAGATGCGGGATCTGGTCTTCGGTGATATCAGCCGAACCGAACTTGAAGGTGATGGTGTCCAGATCGATGCGGCGGACCTTGTCGCGGATACGGGCCGAGCGCTTGACCTCATCAACAGAATAGATGCGTTCGACGCGTTCCACCGGCGGGCGGGAGAAGAAGTCATAGACGTCGGCTTCCGGCACCTGATCGGCATCGAGGATGTAGTCGGCAATCGGGATATCGAGCACCAGCGGCGGCAGGTCAAGGCCGGGATCGCGCCACTGATAGCGTTCCTCGCGGTCGTAATCCGGCGTGTAGCTCAGCAGAACCTCACGCCCGTCGGGCATGACGCGCGACCGCTGGATCACATCGCCATAACGGTTGCGGATCGTGACGACCTGGACGCCATTGTCGCGCACGATGGTTTCGCGGGTGCGGTTGCGCGGCAGGTTCTCGTAATAGACATCCTGCGCATCGCGCGACATGCGCGGACGGTCGGAGCTTTCCACGAAGATGTTGTTGTTGACTTCGACAATCGTGCGGTTGTCGATCTGCTTGATCACCTGCACGTCGGCCGGGCGCTCCTCGCGCGGCGCCTGCTTGATACGGGTGCCTTCCTCGGTGCGGATGGGCTCGATTCTGACAGGGACAAGCGCCTTCTGCACGTCCGCATCGTTCTTCGGCGGCGGTGCGGGCGGTGTGGCCGGGGCCTGAACGGCGGGCTGCTGGACAACCGGCGTTGCACCGGCCGGCTTGCCGGCGGCCTGGCCGCCCGTGCCCTTGGCCGGCGGCGCGGGTTTCTGGCTGTCGAGCACCGGCGCGGCATTTTCCGGCAGCGGCGATGGTTCCTTCGGTGCGGGTTTTCCAGCCTCGACAGGGGTTGCGGGCTTTTCGCCTGCTGCGGGTTCGGTGACCGGCGCGGGTTTTTCAGCGGCGGGTTTTGCCGCTGCAGGCTGTTCGGCAGCCGGCTTCTGGGCTTCAACGGGTTTGGCCGGCTTTTCGCCCGCTGCGGGTTCGGTGACGGGCGCGGGTTTTTCAGCGGCGGGTTTTGCCGCTGCAGGCTGTTCGGCAGCCGGCTTCTGGGCTTCAACGGGTTTGGCCGGCTTTTCGCCCGCTGCGGGTTCGGTGACGGGCGCGGGTTTCTCAGCGGCGGGTTTTGCCGTGGCAGGCTGTTCGGCAGCCGGCTTCTGGGCTTCAACGGGTTTGGCTGGCTTTTCGGCCGCTGCCGGTTCGGTGACGGGCGCAGGCTTTTCAGCCGCGGGTTGCTCCGGTGCGGGCTTCTGCGGCTTGGGCTGTGCCGGCTTTTCGGCGGGCTGTTCAGCGGCCGGGGCTTCCTTGGCGGCCTTGTCGGCTGCCTTCTGCGCGGCGTCGGCCTTCTTGCGCGTCTCGTCTTCTGCCGCCTTCTTGGCCTGTTCAGCCTCTTGCGCAGCAGCAGCCTTGGCAGCCTGCGCATCCGCAGCGGCCTTTTGCTTGGCCTCTGCTTCCACGGCTTTCTGCTGTTCGGCGGCTTTCTGTGCCTCGGCCTGGGTGGCGCGCTTGGCCTGTTCGGCTTCCTGGGCGGCGGCCTTTTCGGCGGCCTTGGCAGCCTGCGCCTCCTCAGCCGCTTTCTGCTTGGCCTGGGCTTCTACGGCCTTCTGCTGCTCGGCCGCCTTCTGCGCTTCTTCCTGGGCGGCACGCTTGGCCTCCTGGGCGCGTTCGGCTGCCTGTGCTTCGGCGGCGTGCGCAGCCTCGTCGGCGCGCTTCTTGGCCTGTTCTTCCGCCTGTTGCTGGGCGTGGGCGGCGGCGGCAGCCTCCTTTTCGGCGCGTTGCTTTGCCTCTTCGGCGCGGGCGGCGGCTTCGTGCTCCGCTGCCTTTTGCGCTTCTTCCTGCTGCTTCTTCGCCAGCTCTGCAGCCGGATCCGCTGCGGCCTGGGCCATCAGCAGCGGTGCTTCATTGGTGTTGGAGGAGATGTAGGGGCGAGGGAGAGGCGACTGCTCCGCCATCGCCGAGGGCGAGGAGAACAGGATTGCTGTCGAAGCAAAAAAGAGCGCTGTACGTTTCATTGTCATCCCTGTCTTGCGTTTCCTTCCTTGGAAACACGTCAAATGTTTGTGACCGGAGGTTGTGCTAGCTTTGTGGCAGCCGATTGTCCGTCGCGGTCTTCTCACCAGATTCCTTGAGCCTCACACCGGTACATGTGTGATCCTGCCTGAATCCGATTACAGCAAGATTGCACGGGCGCGCCTGTATCCGATGTGAAGGCACCGTTCATCTTGCGTTCATGCAAAACTCTGGACGCGGCGTTGCGGTCGATGTATTGCAACGCATGCCCAAAGAACCATTCTGGAAAACCAAGACGCTCGACGAGCTGAACCGCTCGGAGTGGGAGAGCCTGTGTGACGGCTGCGGCCGCTGCTGCCTGCACAAGCTCGAGGACGAAGACACGGAAGAAATCTATTTCACCACGGTGGCCTGCACCCTGCTCGATGCGGGGACCTGCCAGTGTTCGGACTATGTGCACCGCAAGAAGAAAGTTCCCGATTGTGTCTTCCTGACCCCGGAGATCGTGCGCGAGGTGGACTGGCTGCCCGATACCTGCGGCTATCGTCTGATCGACGAGGGAAAAGACCTGTACTGGTGGCATCCGCTGGTTTCGGGCAGCGTGGACACCGTGCACGAGGCGGGCATTTCAGTGCGCGGCAAGATCACCGCCTATGATCATGACCTGAAAACGGACGAAGATTATTTCGACCATATGATGATGGCGGAATCGTCTTCTTCGGAAAATTAATCCTACTGAACGGGAGATGAACGGCGCGTTGAAGCCTTGTTCAGGTGAATAGTGGAACAAACGATCACCTTCCGGACTTTCCCGTCCGGAGCAACAACCAACAAAGGAGAAACGCCCATGTCCCGCATGTCCATCAAGATGCTCGCTGTGACCGCTGCTCTCGGGCTCGGTTCGATGCTCGGCGTGAGTGCCGCTTCGGCAGCGCCGCTGGCATCGTCCATGGCTGATGCCGCCGGTCCGGTGTCCAATGTCGTCAAGGTCGATCATCGCTACGGTCACCGCTATCATGGCGGCTATCGTCCCGTCCGCGCCTGCAGCGTCAACCAGGCTCTGAACAAGGCAAGCCGCATGGGTATCCGCAACCCGCGCGCGGTTGTGAACCGCAATGCGGTCCGCGTGACCGGCTGGCGCCATGGCCATCGCTCGGCGGTTGTCTTTGCCCGCGCACCGGGCTGCCCGATCATCCGCTGATTTCATCCGCACACGTAATGCACGCGTAGGGCGAAAGTTGTATCTTTCGCCCTATTGCGCCCATAATCGGCTGCGACGCAGCTGTGTCACTTCATCTTGGGGAGATCATCCATGACACCAAAATTTCTAGCCGTGGCTTTTGCCGCAACCGCAATGATGGCCGTTCCGTTCGCTGCCATGGCAGAGGAAGCTCCGCGCCCGCGCATTACGGTGACCGGGGAAGGCGAAGCCACTGCCGCGCCTGACATGGCTATCGTTTCACTCGTCGTGCTGCAGGAAAAGCCGACCGCACGGGAAGCTTTGACCGCCAACAACGAGACCATGGCCAAGGTTCTCGACGCGATGAAGAAGGCCGGAATCGCCGAGCGCGACCTGCAGACATCGGGTTTCAATATCGATCCGCGCTATGTCTATCCGGATAACAAGCAGGGCCAGCCGCCGCAGGCACCGAAGATCGTCGGCTATGCCGTCTCCAATTCGCTGTCCGTGCGGGTGCGTGACCTGAAGAAGGTCGGCGAGATTCTCGATCAGTCCGTCACATTGGGCGTCAACCAGGGCGGCAACCTGACATTCACCAATGACAAGCCGGAGGCAATCGTCGAGGAAGCGCGCAAGAAGGCCGTGGCCAATGCCATTGCCAAGGCGAAAACCCTGACGGCGGCGGCTGGCGTTGAAGTCGGCAAGGTCATCGAGATCAGCGAACAGACGTTCCAGCCGCGCCCCTATGGCGGTGCACCGCGCGCCAAGATGATGGCGGCCGAAGCATCCGATTCAGTCCCGGTGGCTGCCGGCGAGAACAGCTACAATGTCACGGTCAATGTGACATTCGAGCTGAAGAACTAGGATTGGCTTGAGATCAAGTGAAAAGGGTGCCGAAAGGCACCCTTTTTGTTTGTACGTGCATGCTGCCGGTCAATCGTTGGCGGCGCGCATCCAGTAGGAAATATCCTTCCAGTCGGCGAAGACGGCGCTTGCGCCCTTGTCGAGCAGGGTCTGGGCGTGGGCCGTGTAGGTGTGGCCGCCGCCGGTATAGCCGATGGCCGTCATGCCCGCCGCCACGGCGCCTTCGACACCATAGGGCGAATCCTCGATGACAACGCAGGCCGATGGTTCGTGGCCCATCTCGCTCGCGGCATGCAGGAACAGGTCCGGGGCGGGCTTGCCGCGCTTGACCATGGACGAGCTGTAGATCGCTTCGCCGAAATATCCGGCAAGGTCCGTGGTTTTCAGGCTGAAGTGAATGCGTTCCAGCGACGATGACGAGGCAACGCAGCGGGGCGTTTGCAAGTCCGCGAGCAGGGCGGCAATTCCGGCGGTCGGCTGCAGGAACTGGCTGAAGACCTGTTTTGTCTCGGGCCACAGCCCGGCTTCACCCGCGTCGGACAGGTGAAAGCCGGTCAGCTCGCCGATTCGCCGGATGATATCGGCCTGCTTCATGCCAACGCACTGGGCAATGGTGCCTGCGGGCAGGTCCATTCCATGGCTGGCATAGACGTTGTGATAGGCCAGTTCCGCCAGTGGCTCGCTGTCCACAAGCACGCCATCGCAATCAAAAACTATCAGATCGAACCTGTTTTGCGGCATTTCCATCTCTCTTCAAAGCCTGCGTTCCATGGGTCGACGCAGTAGTTACGGGATCATCGTTATCATCCTTATAATGCACATAGGTCTTGACTAAAATACAAATGTTCAATATTCGATTGGCAGGATAAGAATGGTTTCCGGCATCGCATCGGAAGTCTTTTGAGGAGCGTTTTGGTATGGCGAGCAATGTAGCATTGACGGGATTGGCGCGGGACATGCAGGCGCGGGCGGATGCGGGCCGTCCGATCCGCATCGGGCTGATCGGCTCGGGCGAGATGGGCACGGACATCGTCACGCGGGTGGCGCATATGCCGGGCGTCGAGATCGGCGCGATTTCCGAGCTGAACCTGCCCAATGCGCTCAAAGCCGTCGATATCGCCTATCAGGAACCGGGGCATTCCAGAGAAGTCAACACCGCCTCGGCCCTGACCGCGGCGATGGAAGGCGGCAGGATCGCCGTCACCGACAATGCCGACCTCATCCTCGAGAATGATCTGATCGACGTGGTGATCGATGCGACCGGCGTTCCGGCGGTCGGGGCCGAGATCGGCCTCAGAGCCATGGAGCACGGCAAGCACCTCGTCATGATGAATGTCGAGGCGGATGTGACCATCGGCGCGTATCTGAAAAGCGAGGCGGACCGCCTCGGCGTCACCTATTCGCTGGGCGCGGGCGACGAGCCGTCCTCCTGCATGGAGCTGATCGAGTTCGTCTCGGCCATGGGCCATCCGATCGTCGCCGCCGGCAAGGGCAAGAACAACCCGCTCAACATCGACGCCATTCCCGACGATTACGAAGAGGAGGCGGCGCGGCGCCACATGAATGTGCGCATGCTGGTGGAATTCGTCGACGGGTCGAAGACCATGGTGGAAATGGCGGCGATCGCCAATGCGACGGGGCTTGTCCCCGACAAGGCGGGCATGCACGGCCCCGCCGCCACGCTGGACCAGCTCAACAAGACGCTGATCCCGCAAAAGGATGGCGGCCTGCTGTCGCGGGTCGGCGTCGTCGACTATTCCATCGGCAAGGGCGTGGCGCCGGGCGTGTTCGTGGTTGCCGACATGTCGCATCCGCGCATATCGGAGCGGATGGAAGATCTGAAGATGGGCAAGGGCCCGTATTTCACCTTCCACCGGCCCTATCACCTGACCTCGCTGGAAGTGCCGCTGACCTGCGCGCGCGTCGTGCTCTACGGCAAGGCGGACATGGTGCCTCTGGCCAAGCCGGTGGCGGAAGTCTGCGCGGTGGCGAAGAAGGACCTGAAGGTCGGCGAGACACTCGATGCGATCGGCGAATATTGCTACCGCGCCTGGATCATGACGGCGCCGGAAGCGCGGGCCGCCGGAGCCATCCCCTGCGGCCTGTTGCAGGGCGGTACGGTGACGGCGCCCATCGCCAAGGGCGAACTCATCACCAGCGCCAATGCCGCCCCCATCCCCGGCTCGAAGATCGTCGAGCTCAGGCAGCGGCAGGACAAGCTCGTTTATGGCGCGTGACGTCCGGCAACCAGAATTCAGGGCAAACAGCTAAGGAGTGCCAAGCATGGCTCCCGCCACAAACGCCAAATTCAAGGACGATGGCAGCAATCTTCCTTTCGCGTTCCGGCACTATTCTCCGGAGCAGTTGAAGGAAGCCCTGCGCAAGATGTATCTCATCCGCCGCTTCGAAGAGGGCGCGGAAGAATCCTACACGCGCGGGCTCATCCACGGCACGATGCACCTGTCCATCGGGCAGGAAGCCAGCGCCGTCGGCATATCCATGCCGCTGCACGACAATGACATGATCACCTCGACCCATCGCGGTCACGGCCATTGCATCGCCAAGGGCGCGGAAGTGTCAAAAATGTTTGCCGAATTTTTCGGCAAGGAAACCGGCTATTGCAAGGGCCGCGGCGGCTCCATGCATATCGCCGATGTGTCCAAGGGTAATCTCGGTGCGAACGGCATCGTCGGCGGTGGTATTCCGATTGCCGTGGGTGCCGCGCTTTCCGCCAAGAAACAGAAGAACGGCAAGGTCGTCATTTCCTATTTCGGTGACGGCGCCAACAATGAAGGCGCCTTTCACGAGGCGCTGAATATTGCCGCGATCTGGAAGCTGCCGGTGGTTTTCGTCTGCGAGAACAATGGCTACGGCATGTCCACCTCGACCAAGCGGTCGACGGCGGTGCCGAACGTGGCGGATCGTGCCGCCGGCTACAACATGCCGGGCGTGATCGTCGACGGCAACAACCTGTCGGATGTCGCCGAGGCTTCCAACGAGGCTGTCGAGCGGGCGCGGCGCGGCGAGGGCCCGACGCTGATCGAGTGCAAGACCTATCGCCATCGCGGCCATTCCAAGAGCGACCGCAACCGCTACCGCACCAAGGAAGAGATCGAAGACTGGATTGCCAACCGCGATCCCATCGACCTGTTCGAGACCCAGCTGAAGGAATTCGGCTTCGTCACCGATGGGGATATCGAAGCCATCCGCGCGGATGTGGAGAAAGAGATCGCCGAGGCGATCGAATTTGCCAGGAACAGCCCATCTCCCGATCTGAACAATCTCACGCGCGACGTGTATACGGACTGAAAGACTTTCCAGATGAATGAGACAATCCGCGAGCTGAGCTATTCGCAGGCTATCCAGGAAGCCATGGCGCTTGCCATGGAGGCCGATGACCGGGTGTTCCTGATGGGCGAGGATATCGGCGTCTATGGCGGCGCCTTCCAGGTCACGGGCGATCTCGTGCACCGTTTCGGCGAGGACCGGGTGATGGACACGCCGATTTCCGAGCTTGGCGGTGCGGGCGTTGCCGTCGGTGCGGCGCTGACCGGCATGCGGCCGATTTTCGAGTTCCAGTTCTCCGACTTTGCGGCGCTGGCCATGGAGCAGATCGTCAACCAGGCGGCCAAGATCCGCTATATGCTGGGCGGTGCCGTTTCGGTGCCGCTGGTCATGCGCTTTCCCTCAGGTTCCGGTACGGGCGCGGCGGCACAGCACAGCCAGAGCCTGGAAGCCTGGCTCGGCCACGTTCCCGGCCTGAAGGTCATCCAGCCGTCCACGCCCTACGATGCCAAGGGCATGCTGCTTGCGGCCATCGAAGATCCGGACCCGGTGATGATCTTCGAGCACAAGCTGCTCTACAAGATGAAGGGGCCGGTGCCCGAAGGCTATTACACCGTGCCGATCGGCAAGGCGGCCGTCGTGCGCGAAGGCACGGACCTCACCATCGTTGCTTCGGCCATCATGGTGCACAAGGCGCTGGAAGCGGCCAAGGAGCTGGAAAAGGAAGGGATCAACGTCGAAGTCGTCGACCTGAGAACCGTCCGGCCGATGGACAAGGACACGATCATTGCCAGCGTCAAGAAGACGTCGAAGCTGATGTGCGTCTATGAGGGCGTGAAAACCCTCGGTGTCGGCGCGGAAGTCAGCGCCATGATTGCCGAAAGCGAGGCCTTCGATTATCTCGACGCGCCGATTGTGCGGCTGGGCGGGGCGGAAACACCGATCCCCTATAATCCGGAGCTGGAAAAGGCCACCGTGCCACAGGTGCCGGGCATTCTCGCCAGCGCCCGCGATCTCGTGAAGGGGGTGCGATAGCTCATGCCTACCGAAGTCATCCTGCCCAAGGTCGACATGGATATGGAGACCGGCCAGATCTCGCGCTGGTACGCCAAGGAAGGCGACAGCGTTTCCAAGGGCCAGCTGCTGTTCGAAATCGAGACCGACAAGGCCGCCATGGAAGTGGATGCGCCAGCCTCCGGCATCCTGCGTGACGTCAAGGCCGGCGAAGGCGCCGTCGTACCCGTTGGCCAGTGCGTCGCGTGGATTTATGCGGAAGGCGAAACCTATGCCGCACCGGCAAGCCAGCCGGATGTCGTGGAGATCGCCGTCTCCAGCGCGCCGCTGGATGCTGCCATTGCCTCGCCGGTTGCCGCGGTTGCGGAAGCCCTGCCTGTCGCAGCGGATGGTGTCCGCGCGACGCCATTGGCGCGGCGGATCGCAAGGGAAAGCGGGATTGACCTTGCGTCCGTTGCGGGCTCCGGTCCCAAGGGCCGGATTCAGCGCAGGGACGTCGAAGCCAATGTTCCGCAGGCGCGGCCGGCGGCGGCTCAACCGGCTGTTACTGTTCCCGTGCAGGCCAAGACCGGTGACGCGCCGCTGCATGCGGTCTGGCTGCGGCAGGGCAACGATGCGACGCTCGCGCCACTGGTGCTGATCCACGGCTTCGGTTCCGATCTCAACAGCTGGCGGCCGATGCTGGCCGGGACAACGCTGGATAGCCCGATCCTGGCCATTGATCTGCCGGGGCATGGCGAATCACCGCGCGACATTCCGGCGGACATTGATGCCATTGCCGCGCTGGTGGAGCGGACGATTGCCGCCCATCATGCGGGGCCGGTCGTGGTGGCGGCGCATTCCTTCGGCGCGGCGATTGCGGCCAAGGTCGCAGCGCGCGGCAACCTCGATATCCGCGCCCTGACGCTGATCGCGCCAGCCGGGCTCGGTCCTGAGATCAACGGGGCGTTCCTGCAGGGCTTTGTCCGCGCAAGGGCGGAAGCCAGTCTCGTCGCCTGGATGAAACTGCTGGTGCAGGACGAGAGCCTCCTCACCAAGTCCTTCGTCAAGGCAACGCTTGCCCAGTCGCAGGACGATGGGTTGCGCGCGGCGCAAAAGCTGGTGGCCGACCGCTTCTTTGCCGATGGCACGCAGGTCTTCGATATCCGCAGAAACCTTGCCGGGTTGGCCATGCCGGTCCGGGTGATTGTCGGCGCGGCGGACCGGATCATTCCGGCGGCCCATGCCGCGGGTCTGCCCGGCGAGATCGCGGTCCATGTCTTTGCCGGGACGGGGCACATGCCGCAGCTGGAGCAACGGGAAAAGGTCGTGCGGATCCTGCGGGAAATCAGCCGGTCGGCGGGGTAGTCGCGGTCAGGCGGCTGCCGCCCTTCGACGCGACGAGGGCGCGCTGGATGGCGCTGCGGGCGGATGCCAGGTTGGGCATGACCCAGTTTGGCTCCGCACCGAGGAACTTGTCGAGAAAGGCCACGGCGTAGCCCGGCATTTCCGTGACATTTTCCTTGTAGGACCACCAGGTCCGCAGGTCGTTGGCGCAGCTGGCGATTTGCGGCGCCGTGCCGAATTCCTGTTCGTAGATGGCGGCAATCGTGCCGACGCAGAAGTTGGTGTAGAGAAACCCTTCCGGCCAGAAGGCGATGATATCGGCCATTTCGGTCGCGTCGGCATTGGTCTGCGGCGTATGCCCCTGGACCATGGCAGGCGCCTCGGTGATGAGTTCCTTTAGCACCAGACCGGCGGCGAAGATGATAAAGTCCTTGCGGTCAATGCGGGCGAAGGATTTCTGCTGCTCGACGGTTTCGATCCAGTTGAGGAAAGCGGCGGTCAGCTTCGTTTCGTCAATGACAAAGCGATAGCCATAATGCTCGGCAATCAGCGCGACATTCTTGCGAAAGGCCATGCGGAACCAGCGCAGCCGCCGCAGGCGGTGGCGCAGGTCGGGCGTATTCACCAGCTCATCGCGAAACAGAAAATCCATGCCGTATCTCTCTGATCAGTTCCATCAATGTCTTACGCTTGAATGCAGAGGAAGCCAAGTTTTCAATGATACAGGAAATCATACATATTGACATTGCAAAAAACAAATGTTCTATATTTTTCCGTTCCGGCATAGCATATGTTTGTGACTGGACAATGGGAGGTTGAAGACATGGCGATGTGGCAATGGGGATTGCTTGCCCTTGGCGTTCTCTGGGCTTTGCAGTCGCTGGGCGTCTGGTACCAGATGCGCCATTATGGCGATGTGATGAAGGGAATTACGTCGAAATACAACGACGGATATGTCGGTGCAGGCAATGTGCGCGGACGTTTCGGCAAAGGCGTCATCGCTCTCGTGGTGGTGACGCCGGATCTCGTGGTGCAGCGCTTCCTGGTGATGCGCGGCCGTTCGGTTTTCGCGAAGTTTGCGCGGCGGACGGAATTCGAGGGAATCACGCTGAACGCCCTGCGCGCCGATCCGCTCCTATCCGGCGTGGAAGACCCGGCCCTGGCCAAGGCGGCGGAGCGCGCCATCGAGCAGATCGATCGTGCGCGTGCCGAGCCGAAGCGGCCGGGCCTGGCAGGAATCAAGACAGTCAACGCATAGGGGCAAGCCCGGGGGTGGCCGTACCCAAGCAAATGGCCGATAAGGAGGAGGGAACATGTCAATTCTAACAATGTTGGCACAGCACGCCGACGTCACCATGCACCATCTGTCGGTGGCAGGGTCGATGGTCTCGGATGCTGCGCTGCACGGCAAACAGGCTATCCACCACGCGGGCAATGACCTCGTGGTGCTGGCGCAATCCAGCGGCGATATTTCCGTCGAGGAATTCAAGAACAAGCTGCAAAACGTGCAGAAGGAAGAGCAGCTCGGCTGGCTCACCAGCGCCGGTAAATATTTTATCGGTATTTTCCAGAAGGGCGGCGAAGTCTTTGCCGGTTTCGTCACCGGTATCATCCCGACACTCGTCGTGCTGATGACCGCCTTCTACGCGCTGACCGAACTGGTCGGCGAAGAGCGTGTCCATGGCATCGCGCGCGGCGCGGGCCGTATTGCCCTGACCCGTTACACGGTGCTGCCATTGCTCTCCGTGTTCTTCCTGACCAATCCGATGGCCTATACGTTCGGCTCGTTCCTCGAGGAAAAGCACAAGCCGGCGTTCTATGACGCTGCCGTGTCCTATGTGCATCCGCCGCTCGGCCTGTTCCCGCATATCAATCCCGGCGAGTATTTCGTCTGGGGCGGCATTCTGGTGGCCCTGCTTGAACTGGAAAAGAAGGGTCTTGTTCCCGCCGGTTATCACATCCGGGTGGCGATCTGGTACGCCATTGTCGGTCTCGTGGTCATCCTCCTCAAAGGCATGCTGACCGAGCGCATCACCGCCATCATGGCGCGGCGCCAGGGCATCGAGCTTTAAGTCAGGGGTGGGGAGAAAAACAATGTCGAAGACCTATAAACCAGTCAAAATATCCAAGGGCTCCAACGGTTGGGGCGGCCCGCTGACCATCCAGCTGACACCGCAGCGCAACAAGGTTGTTTCCGTCACGGGCGGCGGGATTCATCCCGTGGCGCGCCGGATCGCCGAACTCACCGGCGGTGAAGCCGTCGATGGCTTCAAGTCGCCGCCGGTCGAAGGCGAAATGGGCGTTGTCGTCGTCGATTGCGGCGGTACCGCACGCTGCGGCGTCTATCCGCGCAAGCGCATTCCAACCGTCAATCTGACGCCTGTCGGCCAGTCCGGCCCACTGGCGCAGTTCATCACCGAGGACATCTATGTCTCCGGCGTCAAGGAAGCCAATATCGAGCTTGCCGACGGATCGCAGGAAGCCACGGTGGCGGGGGCGGCTGCCACGCCGACACCGGCCGAAATGGCCGCTGCCATGTCCAGCCGTACGGATACGGCATCGGACAACGGCGAAGGCGGCCTGATCGGGCTGATCAGTTCGGTTGGCCGGGTCATGGGCCGCGTCGTCGGCATTTTCTTCAATGCCGGCCGCCGCACGATCGATCAGGTCATCCGCAACGTCCTGCCGTTCATGGCCTTTGTGACCATGCTCATCGGCTTCATCCTCTATACGGGGATCGGCGATGTGCTGGCCCAGCCGATGGGTCCGCTTGCCAACAACATCGTCGGCCTTTTGATCATCTCGGCCATTTGCGGCCTGCCGTTCCTGTCACCCATCCTGGGACCGGGCGCGGTGATTGCCCAGGTCATCGGCGTTGCCATCATCGGTCCGCAGATCGCCAATGGCACGATTTCGCCCGCAATGGCCCTGCCTGCATTGTTTGCCTACAACACGCAGGTTGGTTGTGATTTCGTGCCGGTCGGACTGGCGCTGGGTGAAGCCAAGCCCAAGACGATCGAGATCGGTGTCCCGGCGGTTCTGATCAGCCGCCAGATCATGGGTCCCGTCTCGGTGCTGATCGCCTGGGTTGTCAGCCTGATCGTATTCTAAACCCGATTAACAAGAAGAGGTTCGCCATCATGTCAGTTCTTTTGAAAACACGGGTAACGGCCGTGGGTCCCGAGGTGGCGGACCTCGCAGAGGGAGGCGTTGTCATCCTGTTTGCCGATGGCGCGCCGCCGGAACTCGCCGAGGTTTCGATCCTGCATCTGGTCGACGGCACGCCGTCGGCAACAACGCCGCCGGTCGGTTCGGTGATCCGCATCGGCGATCTCTCGGCCAAGATAACCGGCATCGGCGACTATGCCTGGCAGAAAGTCCGGGACATCGGCCATGTTGTCATCACATTCAACGGGTCCGATCATGTTGACCGTCCCGGTGAAATCTGTGCATCGGAAGTGGATACTGACGAACTGGTTTCAACCCTCAAGGTGGGGGCGACGATCACCATCGGATAGGGTTCAGGACTGACAGGCCGAAACAGAACGAAATACCAAAGAGAGTAAAGCATGGAACGCTCGACGATTGTGCGGGTGCATGACGGATTGCATGCGCGGCCAGCCACCCGGTTTGTCAAACTCGCCAAGAGTTTCGAATCGGATATCGAGCTGGTCAAGGATGACAGGTCGGTCAGCGCCAAGAGTTCAGTCAAACTCATGCTGCTTGGCGTCAAGGAAAACGAGGAAATCACCGTCCGCGCAACCGGTGCCGATGCCATCGAAGCCATCGAGGCGCTGATCGGCTACCTCGAAAACCCGCATGCGGGGATCGAAGATGACGGCGCGGTCCAGCCGCCGAAGCCGGATGCCGGGAAGCCCGCCGCGAACAGGCCTGCGCATGGCCCTGCCGCCGATGGTGCCCTGCGCGGTGTCGCTGCAAGCGAAGGCGTGGCCGTCGGCCCCGTCTACGGGTTTTTTCCCGCAGAGATCAAGCATGAGAACCGCCCGCTGGCGGCCAACGCCATCGCCGACGAGGTTTTGCGGCTGAAGCAGGCCATCGCCACCGTGCAGAAGCGCATGGACGCCTCGCTGTCGGAAGCCGGATTGGCGGACAGTGACCGGGGTATCGTCGCGGCACTGAAGGATATCGCCAATGACGACGAACTGACCGGCGGGGCGATTGCCATTGTCGAAGGCGGTATCGACGCGGTTTCGGCGGTGATCGGCGCGACATCGAAGATCGCCTCCGATTTCGCCACCATGGACGATCCCTATCTCAACGCCCGCGCCGACGATGTGAATGCGGTCGGGCGGCAGATATGCCTGGCCCTGCTGGGGCAGGAAGACGTCAACCTTGACACCATCGCCGAGGGTTCGATCCTGGTTGCCGAGGATATCGGTGCCTGGGATCTCGCCCGCGCGCCTTTGAAGCGCATTGCCGGGGTGATCTGCGGCCATGGCGGCGCCACCTCGCATGTCGCCATCATCGCCCGTGCCCACGGCATTCCCGCCGTGCTTGGCCTTGGCCGCGCCGTGCTCGATTTGAAGGATGCCAGGACCGTTGCGCTCGACGGCGACAGCGGCGCGGTTTTCGCCGATCCGGATACGGCCGTCGCCGATCGTTTTCAGGCGGCCATTGCCAAGGCAGATGCGGAAAAGCGCGCGCTGACCGCCTATAAGGACGTTACGCCCCGGCGCGCCGACGGCACGGTCATCGACATTGCCGCCAATATCGGTTCGCTCGAGGAAATCGATGCGGCGAAGGAAGCGGGCGCCATGGGCGTCGGCCTGTTCCGCACCGAACTCCTGTTCATGCGCCATATCCACCTGCCGTCGGAAGATCTGCAGGCGGAAACCTATTCCAGCCTCGCCAAAGCCTTTGCGCCGCATACGGTGATCGTGCGGACGCTCGACATCGGCGGCGACAAGCCGATTGCCGGGGTCGACTTTCCCGATGAGGAAAACCCGTTCCTCGGCTGGCGCGGCATCCGCATGTGCCTGGACCGGCCGGATATCTTCAAGCCGCAGCTGCGGGCACTGCTGCGCGCGGCTGTCCACGGCAACATCAAGGTGATGCTGCCGATGATTTCGGGCGTCGGCGAGGTGCAGGCAACGAAGGCGCTGATCGAGGAGTGCGCCGGGGAACTGGCCGCCGCTGGCACGCCATTTGCGCATTTCGATCTCGGTGTGATGATCGAGACACCGGCCGCCGTGTTGATTGCCCCGGCACTGGCCAGGGAAGTCGCGTTCTTTTCCATCGGCACCAACGACCTGACGCAGTACATCATGGCCGCCGACCGGCTCAACCCGACGGTGGCCAAGCTCAATGACGTGACCCATCCCGCCGTCATGGCCGCCATTGAACTGACGGCAAAAGCCGGGGTCGATGCGGGCATCATGGTCGGGATGTGCGGTGAAGCCGCCGGGCGCCCGGACCTGATCCCGGCTTTCATCGCCATGGGCCTGACCGAGCTGAGCATGAGCCCGTCATCGATCCAGCGCGCCAAGAAGTGCGTTCTGGACGGTGCTAAAACCGCTTAGGGCAGGACCGGAATCAGGAAGGCGAAAAGACCGGACAGCGCATCCGTCCGGTTTTTGCCCTGCGTGGCCTCGATGAGGCTGGTGTGGCGGGCTTTGAGTGCCAGCAGCGCACTCTCCACCAGCTTTTCGTCGCCCGGCTCTTCATTGTCGCTGTAGCTGGCAAGGCCGATGGCAAGCGCAATGGCGGAGAAGCACAGGAACCGGGTCGCCATGTCCGGGCCGTTGTCACCCGGCATATGCGGCGGCAGCGGCTGGGCCTGGTGGCTGGACTGCAGTTCAAAGGTCAGGACCGCGCAGGCATCCGATATCTCGGTCAAGCCGTTCGTGCGGGTTGCCGCCTTGATCCGGTCGGCATGCCGGCGAATCATGATCGCGTGGACGGAGGCAAAGGTCGCCTCGTGAACCACCGGGTTTTCGCTGCCGAGAACGGTAAAAATACGTTTCGCCAGATAATAGACATCGCGGCGGAACAAGGCTTCGCCCCTGGCGCTGTCGGCGGGGAAATAGGCATGCAGGCTGCGCGCCTCGATGGTGGCCGAATGGGCCTTCGGGTCCTGCGACACCAGCGAAATCGAGATTTTTTCGGCCACGGTCAGCGCCTTGTCGACGACGCGGGCGGCATGACCCAGCAAAGCTTCCGGACCTTCAGGGGCGGCCGTCCTGATCTTGTCGCTGCGGCTGGCCCGGATCATGTGCCGGACATCGCGCAACCGGTCCTTGAGGCCGACGACAATCTCGTTTGAAATATCCCTGATCATGTGGCAGACCTCGACTTGCAAAGTGGATAATGCTTTGTATCTGCTTTTGGTGACTTGCTAAACAATATTCTGCCGGAGTGTACTGTGCACGGCGTTGTTTTGTCAGCACACAAATCTGGCACCGGCAGGAAACGGATACGAGCAATAGGGGGTGTAAAGTGACCGATCGACGCAAGCGGGCGACTAGCGCGCCGAACACTCCGAAAAAGGCCCCCCTGGATATCGGGCAGCCCGATACGAAAATCAGCCGCATGCGTATGCGCGCCGCCTGGATGTATTACATCGAGCAGATGACCCAGAACGAGATTGCCGAAGTGCTCGGCGTCGGCCGCGTGACCATCGTGCGCATGCTGGCCGAGGCGCGCGCCCGCAACGAGGTCAAGATCGGCATCCAGGGCTATCTGTCGGACCTGATTGCGCTGGAGCGGCAGGTCGAACAGCAGTTCGGGCTGGAGAAGGTGATCATCGCCCCGTTGTCGCAGCCCGACAACGATCCGATACCGGCCATCAGTGCCGCCACCGGCGATTATCTCTCGGGCGTGGTGGCCAACGGCATGCGCATCGGCGTCGGCTGGGGGCGTACCCTGCTCAGCACGCTGTCCTATCTGGAAGCGCGCGCGCTTGACGATTTTACCGTGATTTCGCTGCTTGGCGGCATCAGCCAGCCGCGCCGCTTCAACCCGGCGGAATTCGCCTGGCAGTTCGCCCAGCTGTTTCAGGGCAACGGCTATCTCATTCCCGCCCCGGCGCTGGTGGACAGCGTCGAGACCCGAACGGCGCTGATCGAGCGCTGCGGCCTGAAGAGCGTGTTCGAGATGGCCGAGGATCTCGACCTCGTGCTGCTCAGCGTCGGCGCCATCGAAACGGCATCGAGCACGCCCTACCGCATCGGCTTCCTCAATGAGGAACACCAATCATCCCTGGCGGAACGCGGCGCGGTCGGCGATATCCTGTTCCACTTCTACGACCAGCAGGGGCGCCTCGTCGATCATCCGATTCATGATCTCGTCATGTCGGTGGGCATCGAGACGCTGCAGAAGGTTCCGGTGCGCGTTTTGACATCCGGCGGCAAGGAAAAGATCAACGCCCTGCTTGGCGCGATGAAACTGATCCGCCCGACGGTTTTCATCACCGACGAGGAAAGCGCGCGCCAGTTGCTGGTGCTGGCCGGGCAGGAACAGCGCTGACCCGTCCGCGCCGTGCCGGTGCGCCCGCGCAAGCGCATGAAAATCCACAGGAGTTGTGGATTTTCAGCCCGAAATTGCCCTATCGGGCGGTGAGATCAAATCGGGCATTGCATTCGTGATTTTTCCCGCTATTGATCGCGGGGAAGACGGGCGGCAGCCATAGGGTTTGCCGCTTTCAGGTGGGGCCTGTAGCTCAATTGGTTAGAGCCGGCGGCTCATAACCGCTTGGTTGGGGGTTCGAGTCCCTCCGGGCCCACCATTCTTCCAAATCATGCAACAAAATCAATATATTCATGCCGCTGTGCTTCGATTGGCCTGGCGGCGGACCATCACTCTTTGTTGCAGTCATGATTTTGGCCGACATAGCCGTTATCATGGTTTGCAGCCGGGCTTTGACCGGCAACGAGGAGGCGTTGGCGGAATGGTACAAATATTGGAAGAAAGCTGGATTCTGATTATTGTCATTCTGGCCGCCGTTCTGACGACGGGTCTGGTCTTGACGGTGAAGAAACTGGAACGCGACGATAAGCGCTGGCCGCACAAGGGCCCGGATAAATAGAGCGCAGCAATCGTCGCCCGGATCGCAAGAGCCTCTCTGCCCTTCGGGTGGAGGCGCTTCGATAGGCCGGCCAGGCAATGGCGCAATCAGCTTCCGGTCTGCGCCCGAAAATGCGCAACCAGGGCGTTGGCGTGCCCGTGCCCCATATTGTGCTGGGTTTTCAGGACGGCGACCATCGCCATATGTTTCTGATCCGGCACGCCCGCCAAAACCGTCAACCAGTGGTCGATGGGTTTGCCATAGGTCTTTTCGATGGATGGAAAGTAGGAAGCGGGCCCTTTTACCGTGTTGTCCCCAGTCATCGCGTGATCTCCCTGTTCGCCTGTCATGGATATAGCCACAGGACGAACGGCATGGTCACATTCCGACACTGTTGCAAACTTTTTGTGCCATTCCCGCCCTGTTCAATCAATGGCGCATGCCTTGAACAACGGCAAATGTGCGTTAGAACTGAAGCCGTCAGGAGAAACGCTGGCTATTCCGTTCGGATCAAACACGGAATAGACTGCATGCAACCTGCCATCGACCCGTTCCCGCATGTGAAAGGCAGAAGAATCCGCCATGAGCACAGCCAGTGATGCCCGTTTCTGGGACCGGACGTCGCGCAAATATGCCAGGGGTGCGATTGCTGACCCGGCCGGCTATGAGCGCACGCTGGAGCAGACCCGCGCGCTGTTGGCGCGGCACGACCGGGTGCTCGAACTCGGCTGCGGAACGGGAACAACGGCGCTGCGGCTGGCGGGCGATGTGCAAAGCTATCTTGCCGTGGATATTTCCGCGGGCATGATCGCCATTGCCGGGCAGAAACAGACCGCTGGCCCCGCCATCCCGGCGCTTGCCTTCCGCACGGCGACCGCCGAGGATTTGGCGCCCGGCGTGGAGGAATTCGACGCGATCCTCGGATTCAACTATCTGCATCTGGTCCGCGACCTGCCCGGTACGCTGCGCCGCATCCATGCCCTGCTTGCAGCGGAGGGCGTGTTCATTTCCAAGACACCCTGCGTCGGTGAGATGAACCCGCTCATCCGGCTCGCCTTGTTGCCCGCAATGCGTGCATTGCGGCTGGCACCCTATGCGGGCGTGTTCCGCGCGGCGGAGCTGGGTGAGCTCATATCTGCCGCAGGCTTCGACATTCTCGCCGCCGAAAACCACGCAACCGGGGGCAATGACAACCGGCCCTATATCGTGGCGCGCAAGAGATGACGGCAATCAGCGATGCCAGAGCATCCAGATCTGTTGGAATGGCCGGTCTGATCTCAATTGCTACGTGTTCCCCTAAGCCTCGCAAACCCGGTCTATTGTCTGGCTGATATCATGTTCAGCGCCCATACCATCGCATACATGTTCTCATCCGGTGCGCCGTTTTGCGGAGGGCGCCAAACGCCAAAAAACGGCGGGCTTGCGGCCCACCGTTCCAAGGTAATGACGTGACTGGAGATCTCATCATCGAGACCCGGACATGCAGTCCTTCTACATGGCCAGGTACAATTGATAAATGCTTTTTGGGCCGTGGCCGTATAACCCGGGGGCGAGCCCCCGGGGATCTCTCCAAATCGCAGCGGATTAGAAGTTGCGCTGGAAGCGGATCATGCCGCCGAACGCATCGTCGTTGCCGCCGTTGGCGATCGAGGCAGCCTTACGCAGGCCATCGAACTTGGTGTATGTGACTTCCGGAGTGATCGTGAAGCCAGGAACCAGTTCGTAAGCAAGGTTCAAAGTACCCGAGTATGTGCCTTCGGATTCGTAAGCGAGCTGTGCGTTGACGGTTGCCTTGTCGGAAACCTTGGCGGACAGGCCACCCCAAACAGCCCAGTCACCGGTCCATGTACCGAACCAGTTCTGGTTCCTGCCGGAGTCATCAAAGTTCGACTGATAGCCGCCCATGACGAATGCCTTGACAGTGTCGGTGAACTTCACGTCCAAACGGAGCTTGCCAGCCCATTCTTCGATAACGGAGTCATAACCGACCACGCCCGAAAGACCGCCCCAAGCCTGTTCATACTTCGCACCGGCGAGAACATGCGGCATGTAATCGTCGATCTGGTAGGACCGGGCGGTTCCTGTAATCGGAAGGCCCGTTACAGGATCAATGGCGGCATAGCTGCCCGAACCCTGTTCAGCAGCGATGATCGCCGAGAAACCGTTGCCAGCTGTGAAAGTGTAGCTGACCTGGTTGGACTGACCGGACTGGTAGTTGATCACGTCGTCGTTCAGCACGTCGCCGGCATAACCGGTCCACGAACCGAAGACTTCATCCGTCGTACCGATGCGGAAGCCGCCGAGTTCGATATAGGCGTGAGGAATCGACGCGCCCTTGTTGACGCCGTTGTCGTAGTTGAACTGTGTTTCAATGTACGAACGCAGCGTGCCGAGTTCGGTTTCCGAACGGGCATCGAAACGCACGACAGCGCGCGAGCGCTTGAAATAGGTGCCATCGCCATTGGGATCGCTACCATTATTGACGTGACCGCCGGAGTATACGTCATCGCCGCCCTTGGCGTCGTAACGGACATAGCCGCCGATCTTCAGGCAGGTCTCGGTGCCTGGAATGTAGAAGAAGCCTTTGCCGTATGCATCGCAAACGCGAACATATTCGACAGCTTCCGGCTCGGCGACAACAACTGCGTCAGCAGCGCGAGCGCCGGATACTGCAACGAGAGCTGCAGCTGAGCCCAGTAGAATACTTCTGATAGTCATATTGGTCCCCCAAAAGGTCTTGATTGACCTATACTGCTTAGTGCAGTTTTACCGAGGACAGCAACTGCCAACTCCAAGTTGTATAACGGTTGGACTCGCGTCGTTGCAATTATGTCACAAATCTGACGTCAATTCATAGGTTGCAACATTAAACCATTGTAAAATAAATGGAAATAATTGGTGGTATTTGGCAATTCCGTCAAAACCATCGCCTATCACCGATATATCTGACCGAATCACGATATGTGCGGTTGTATATTGCAACTTATAATGGCGTATAAAACTAGGAATATACTTTATAGCGGTATTTTACCCGGTATAAATGTCGGGAATGCTTGGGGGATAAGGCTTTGCGGCTTGGCTTGTGGCCTTTCCGGACAATTCTGGTTTCTTCTTGCTACTCAGTCCTCGCCGCACTGCCATCCCCGCAAGAGATCGAATGGTTCCAGGCCGTCCCAGCCTTGCGGCATCCTCGTCTCCGGCTTGCGCCCGCCAAGGCTGCGCAGGGCGGAATAGCCGCTGAGATCAAGCAATCGTTGCCACAATGGAGGAGCCGGTGATGGTGCGAACGCTGCTTCGCACCCTGTCAAATGGCGTTCGTGCTGGTCAGACATCGGCATTCTCCCTGAATGTGCTAGGTTCTATGGCAATCGCCATAGAACCTAGCACTAGACCGATCGCCATACAACATGCATAATGCGGCCCATGCCACGTCCATCAGATGCAAAGACCCGCTTTATCGATACTGCCGTCGTCCTGTTCCAGGCGCACGGCTACCACGGTGTGGGATTGACCGAGATCATCGCCAAGGCAAAGGCTCCGAAGGGATCCTTCTACTTCCACTTTCCCGGCGGCAAGGAAGAACTGGCCGAGCACGCGGTGCGCAGTGCCGGCGGTTACATCATTCACGTCCTGAACAAGAGTTTTCGCGATGCGCCGACGTTCCGGGCCGGGGCGGAACTGATGATCGCGCGTCTCTACGATTCATTCGAGGCCTCCGGCTGGACCCTCGGCTGTCCCATCACAAGCGTGCTTCTGGATACCACGCCAAAATCCGAGCGGCTGTCGCTGGCGATCAAGGACGTCATGGAAGGCTGGATCAGCAGTTTCGCCGAACAGATCGCGCGGTTTCACCCTGACAAGGACGCGCGGGCATTCGCCATGAAAATTCTGGTGTCGCTGGAAGGTGCCTGGATATTGGCGCGGATGCTGCGCTCGCGCGAGCCGTTTGACCAGGTGATGAACCTGATTGCCGAAAACGAGGCTGACCTCTAGAGCCCTTCCTTTCTCTATTGGAACAGGACGGGCTCTAAGCCTTGGTGACGGTCATCCCCGCCTTGCGGTAGGCTGCGATGGTTTCCTCCGCCGTGCTGCGTTCAACAACCAGGCCCTGTGCTTCATTCATCGGCAAAATCACGTAAGGCGATGCGGCTCCCAGTTTTTCGGAGGAGGCGAGAACGATGGTTTCCGCCGCATGGCGGGACAAGGCTCGCTTGATGACAGCTTCTTCGGAATCGCCTGTCGTCAGGCCGATTTCCGGGTGAATGCCGGTGACGCCCATAAAATAGATGTCGGCACGGAATCGGGCGATGGATTCGATGGCCGATGCACCCACGGCGACGACAGAATGTTTGAACAGCCGCCCGCCGATCATCTCCACCGTCATGCCGGGATGAGCAACGAGCTCGACGGCAATGCTGGGGCTATGGGTGACGATGGTTGCCTCGAGCCCCGGCTGCAAATGGCGGACGAGCTGCACGGCCGTCGTGCCGCCGTCGACAAACACAACCTGTCCGGGTCGGATCATGGCTGCCGCGGCGCGGCCGATGGCTTTCTTTCCATCGGTGGCAATGGCCTGGCGTCCCGAAAAGTCGGCAAGGGCAGGCGAGGCGGGCAGAGCTCCGCCATGCACCCGCTGCAACAGTCCCTCCGCCGCCAGCTCGCGCAAATCCCGGCGGATCGTATCTTCCGACAGGTTGAGTTGCTCGCTCAGGGTCTTGGCGACGACCTGTCCAGTGTCCTTCAGAACCGCGAGAATATGCGCCTTGCGCTGTTGCGTCAGCATGTGGTCCTCAAAATATTGCACGATATTTCTTGACTCTGCACGAAGTTGCACGCTTTATCAAGCCAATCCTGTCCCATGGTGGTGCCCAATGACCAAGCTTGCCGACCGTGTCCGTGTCCGGACCGTGAAAATTCTTGCCGATGACTGGTTCGTGCTGAAAAAGACGACATTCGATTATCTGCGCCGCGACGGCACGTGGCAGACGCAGAACCGGGAAACCTATGATCGCGGCAATGGCGCGGTGATCCTGCTCTTTGACAGGGCGCGGCGCACGGTCATCCTGACGCGCCAGTTCCGCTATCCCGCCTTCGTCAATGGCTGCGGCGAGCTGTTGATCGAGGCGCCCGCCGGGCTGCTCGACAATATCTCGCCGGAGGAGCGCATCCGCAAGGAAGCGGAGGAGGAGACAGGCTATCGCGTGCAGCATGTGCGCAAAGTCTTCGAAGCCTTCATGAGTCCGGGGTCGGTGACCGAAAAGCTCTATTTCTTTGTCGGGGAATACACCTCGTCGGACCAGGTTTCGGATGGCGGCGGCGAAGCAGCCGAGGGTGAGGATATCGATGTCCTCGAACTGCCCTTTGCCCAGGCGCTGGCCATGATCGGCCGCGGCGCCATTCAGGACGGCAAGACAATCATGCTGCTGCAGCACGCCGCCCTGCACATTTTCGCTTGATCCTCACAAAACATACGGAGAAGAACATGCTTATTCTGATCGCCGGGCCATACCGGTCCGGAACCAATGACGATGCCGGCAAGATGGCTGACAATCTCAAGCGGCTGGAGGAAGTGTCCTGGCCGCTGTTTCAGGCCGGACATCTGCCGATGATCGGCGAATGGGTGGCCTTGCCCGTATGGCATGCGGCGGGCGGCAAGACGATCGGCGATGCGCTCTACGACCAGATATTCCATCCGGCGGCCGGGCGGCTGATCGCGCTGTGCGATGCGATCCTGCGCCTGCCCGGCGATTCAAAGGGGGCGGACAATGATGTCCGCCTTGCCAATGAGCGGGGTATCCCGGTCTATTACCGGCTGGAGGACGTGCCGGGCTGCGGGGCTTTGGCAGCCCCACATTGAGTTTCATGTGGCGGGCACCAGCACGGCGCGCTTTTCCGTGGTGAAGTAGAGAAGCGCGAGCACCGGAAGGGCAAAGCCGATCCAGGAGGTCAGCCACCAGCCGCCATGGGCAAAGGCCCAGCCGCCGACGGCCGAACCGATGGCACCGCCGGCAAAGAATGTCGCCATGTAAAGCCCGTTCAGGCGGTTGCGGTATTCCGGTCCGAGCGAGAAGATCGCCCGCTGTCCCAGCACGAGATTGGTGGTGACGCCAAAGTCGAGCAGGATGGCGGCTGCCGTGAGCAGGCCGAGCGCCAGTGCCGAGCCATGCGGCGCCAGATGCGTCATCAGAAACGATGCCGATACCAGCAGCAAGGCAAAGATCGTTGCCGGGCGCGTCAGGCCGCGATCGGCCCAGCGTCCGGCAATGGGGGCGGCAATGGCGCCGGCAACACCTGCCAGCGCAAACAGGGCAATGCCACCCTGCGACAGGCCGAATTCCGGTCCGGCCAGCAGCAGCGGTGTCGTGGTCCAGAACACGCTGAAGGCTCCGAACATGCAGGCCTGATACAGCGCGCGGCGCTGCAGGATCGGCGTTGTCACCGCCAGGCGGCCCATGGATGACAGCAGGTGGCGGTAGGCGAGTTTCGAGGCGGGAACCCGCTTCGGCAGGGCCAATGCCAGCACGATCATCAGGACGATCATCGCGGCGGAGGAGAGGTAGAACACCACGTGCCACGAGGAAAACTGCGCGATGAAGCTGGAGGCGGGGCGCGCCAGCATGATGCCCAGCATCAGGCCGCTGACGACATTGCCGACAACCTTGCCGCGTGCGGCTTCCGGAGCCATGTGGGCGGCATAGGGGACGAGGATCTGTACGGCGACCGAGCCGAGCCCGATGAAGAGGGCGGCGGCGAGGAACGGCAGGGGATGGGTAACCAGTCCGGCAGCGAGCAGCGCCGCGGCACCGGCGAAAATGACGGTCAGGATCAGGCGGCGGTTTTCGAAGAGATCGCCCAGCGGCACGATCAGCAGCAGGCCGAGGCCGTAGCCGATCTGCGTCAGCGTGACGATGAGGCCGGCGGCTGCCGGTGACATGCCAAGTTCCGCGCTGATGGGCCCGGCCAGCGGCTGGCCGTAATAGAGGTTGGCGGCAATCAGCCCGCAGGCGGTCGCGAGCAGCAGCGTCAACCACGGGGAAATGGCCGGATGATCAGACGGGGTGTCTGAATGGGGGGAGGACATGAATAACTCCTTGGGAGGGAATTGAGCGTTTATTGATGGATGCGATCAGGTCAGGGTTTTCATGGCCACGGTCACGGCGGCCATCATTTCTTCGCGTGTACGGCCGGTTTTTCCGACAACGCGCATGCCCTGGACCAGACAGAGCAGCAGCCGCGCCGTCGCCTTGCCATCGACATGGGCAGGCACCGAGCCGTCATTCTGGCCCAGCCCGATCAGGTCCCGCAGCACGGCTTCATTGCTATCCATGGCAGCCGCGACTTTTTTCGCGACCTCCGGATCGAACGTTGCCAGCTCGCTGGCGCAACTGACGACAAGGCAGCCCAATTTCCCTGTCTGGCCATGTGAGACATCGGCATAGAGGGTCAGGGCGTCGCGGATGCGTTCATAGCCCATCTTGTCCGTATCGATGACGGCGCGCAGCTTGCCGCTGCGCACGGTCCGGTACCGGTCAAAGGCGGCCAGAAACACGCCGCGCTTGTCCTTGAACGCCTTGTAGACGCTGCCTGAAGCCAATTGCATGGCGTCGGTCAGATTGCCGATCGAGGTGGCGTGGTAGCCGCGTTCGCTGAAGACGCGCAAAGCCTTGTCGAGCGCTTCGTTCATATCGAATTCGCGGGGGCGGCCACGGCCGCGCATGGTGTCTGATGCGGTGGTTTCGGTCATGCCCTAATATAGGGAAAGATCATTCCCTAAATCAAGGGTTATCTCTCATATCCTGCCTTTCAGTCTATTGCGTGCGCGCCTTGGCCACATCCGCCGGGGTAATGGCCGATTGCTTGCCACCGAAATGCCCCAGCACATAATTGCTGAGTGCCGCGATCTCGACATCCGAATAGGCATTGGCGAAGGCCGGCATGGACTGCCTGCCTTGCGGCGTGGTCATGTGTGCGCCCTTGAGGATGACCTGTATGAGGTTGGTGCCGTCGGGATCGTTGACCGTTCGGCTGCCTTTCAGCGCGGCATACGGTGTTTGCAGACCCTCGCCGTTCCAGCCGTGACAGCTGGCACAGGCACCCTGGAAAAGCTTCAGCCCAAGCCCATCCTGCGTTGCCGCGTCCGCAGCCGGGGCATAGGCGGTGGACGCGGTGAGAGCAGCGGGTTCCGCTTCGACCACGGCCTTGTCGGTTGATGTCTGGGGCGGCACTGATTTCACATAGGTGACGATGGCCTTGATGTCTTCCGGCGTCAGATGGCGCAGGCTGAAGTCGACCGCTTCCCCCATGCTGCCGGTGGCGGCGCCGCGATTTTCCGCGTGGCCCTTCGAGAGGTAGTCGAAGAGCTGCTGGTCGCTCCAGCCGCCGATGCCGGTGCGCTTGTCCGAGCTGATATTGTAGGCCTTCCAGCCCTGCAGTTCGGCTCCGGCAAACTTCTTGCCGTTGTCGACTGCATAGAAGATATTGCGCGGGGTGTGGCATTCGCCGCAATGGGCCATGGCTTCGACCAGATAAGCGCCTCTGTTCCATTCAGCCGTCTGTGCGGGGTCAGGCTGCAGCGGGCCGCTCGGCACGAAAAGCAGGTTCCAGAAGCGCATGACGTAGCGCTGGTTGAAGGGGAACCCCAGTTGGTTTTTCGGCGCGTCGGCCTTGATCGGCGGCAGGCTGAAGAGATAGGCCTTGATCGCCAGTGCATCTTCCGTGGTCATCTGGGCATAGGCGGCATAGGAAAAGGCGGGGTAGAGATTCTGCCCGTCCTTGTCGATGCCCTGATGCAGCGCACGCACGAATTCCGCATCGCTCCAATTGCCGATGCCGGTATCCTTGTCCGCCGTGATATTGGGCGAATAGATGGTGCCGAACGGCAGTTTGAAAGCGAGACCTCCGGCATAAGGCTTGCCACCGGCGGTGGTGTGGCAGGCAACGCAATCGGCGGCGCGGGTGAGATATTCGCCGCGATCGATCAGCGCCTGTCCTGTCGGCAGCTTCGCCTGTGCCGCGGAAACATCCGGCAAGGAGGCCGGCTTGAACAGGAAGATCGCCACGCCTGCCGCAATGACAACCACGGCGGCGAGCAGGAGGAGGCCGAGTCTTTTCATGATTCAGGGTCTCACAGCTTTTCGAGTTCGGTATCGGCCGGCTTTGCGCTCGCCAATGCTGCCGCCAGAGGGGCCGCGAGCGGAGGAATCATCGACACGCTTTTCTTGTCGGTGCCGTCGGTTTTCAACGCGTCGCGGTTGAAGGGGAGCGTGCGCAGGCGCTTGCCTGTGGCCGCGAAGATGGCATTGGCAAGGGCGGGCGCCGCCGAAACCGTTGCGGTCTCGCCGATACCCCCCGGGGATTCGCTGCTCTTGACGTGGTGGATTTCGATCTTCGGCGCTTCATTGTTGCGCAGGATGCGGTAGTCGTGGAAATTGCTCTGGTCGACGCGGCCATCGGTGAAGGTGATGCCGCTGTAGAGCGCGGCGGAAAGACCGAAGATCAGGCCGCCTTCGATCTGGGCTTCCACCGTATTGGGGTTGATGGTGATGCCGCAATCGACGGCCACAATGGCGCGGTGCAGCGTGATTTCGCCTGCCGGAGAAACCGAGATTTCCAGCACCGCGGCCATGTAGCTGCCAAAGGCATCGTGCAGGGAGATGCCGCGGCCCATGCCGGCGGCAAGCGGCGTTCCCCAGCCGGATTTCTCGGCGACAAGTTCAAGCACGCCCGCCGCACGCGGCTGGTTTCTGGTCAGGGCGCGGCGATATTCCACCGGGTCCTTGCCCGCCGCATGGGCGAGTTCATCCATGAAGCTTTCAACCACGAAGACATTGTGCGTGGGGCCGACCCCGCGCCACCAGGTGATGGGAACAGGCGGGTCCTCGCGCACCCAGTCGACCTGAATGACCGGCAGGTCGTAGGGTGGCTTGGCCGCGCCTTCGACCGCGTCATCGTCAAGCTTGTCCTCGGGCCAGCCGCCCGGGATGTAGTTTCCGAGCACTGAGCCGCCGGCCACATGGTCGACCCAGACGGTCGGCAATCCGTCGGCACCCAGCCCGGCGGCTATGCGGTCGTAATAGGCGGGGCGGTAGAGGTCGTGCTGGATGTCCTCTTCGCGGGTCCAGATGATTTTGACGGGATAGCTCACCTGCTTGGCGATGGCGACAGCCTGCGCGACGGATTCCGCCACGAGACGCCGGCCGAAGCCGCCGCCGATGAGCTGGTTGTGCAGGATGACTTTCTCCAGCGGAAAGCCGGTCACTTTCGCAGCAAGCCCTTGCGCGATAGCCGGGACCTGCGTGCCGACCCAGATTTCGCACTCGTCGGGCCGCACATGCACGACACAGTTGATCGGCTCCATCGGGGCATGGGCAAGGAATGGCAGCTCGTAGGTCGCCTCGACCTTCGTGGCGGCGGCTTTCATCCTGCCGTCCACATCGCCTTCCTGGCGCGCCATGATCGGCTTCTTGCGTTCGGACGCAGCTTTCAGCGCCGCCATGATGTTGGCACTGGCAAGGTTGGCGTTCGCCCCTTCGACCCAGGTGATGTCGAGGGCTTCAAGGCCCTTCTTGGCTGCCCAGAAATGATCGCCGATCACGGCGACGGCATTGTCCAGCCGGACGACATCGCGCACGCCGGGAATGGCGCGCGCCGCCTTGTCGTCGACGTCGCCGAGCTTGCCGCCGAGGACAGGGCAGGCGGCGACGGTTGCCACCTTCATGTCAGGCACGCGGATATCGATCCCGTATTTCACGGCGCCGTTGACCTTGCCCGGCGTGTCCAGCCTTCGGCTCGACTTGCCGATCAGCTGGAAATCCTTCTGGTCCTTCAGTTTTACCTCGGCAGGCACGGGTTGCCTGGCTGCCGCGTCGGCAAGCGCGCCATAGGCAAGCTGGCGTCCGGTTGGCTGGTGGCTCACCACGCCAAGCCTGGCCACGCATTCGCTCACAGGTACAGACCATTCCGCAGCGGCTGCGGCAACCAGCATCATCCGCGCGGTTGCACCGGCCTTGCGCAGGGGCTCCCACGTGGCACGCATGGAGGTGGAGCCGCCGGTCGCCTGTCCGCCCAAAGCTGCCGTGGCGTAGAGCTTGTCGTTCGGCGGCGCATCGACGGCCTTCACCTGATCGAGGCTGACTTCCAGTTCCTCGGCAATCAGCGTCGCTTCGCCGGTATGGGTGCCCTGGCCCATTTCGATATTGGGAAGGATGAGGGTGATCAGCCCGTCCGTGCCGATGCGGATGAAGGCATCGGGCGCAAAGGCGGCGGTGACATCGCCGTCAACCGGCTGTGCGGTGCTCGCCGCAAGCACCGGTTTGATGCCTGCGCCGAACAATGCAAATCCCAGAAGCAGTCCGCCGCCCTGCAGGAAGGCGCGGCGCGAGGTGGCTGTTTTCGGGGAGGAGGATGGCTTGCTCATGCTGGCTATCTCCATTTCCTCAGGCCTTCGCGGCCTGCTTTATCGCCGCTCGTATCCGGGTGTAGGTGCCGCACCGGCAGATGTTGCCGGACATGGCAGCATCAATATCCCGGTCGCTGGGGTCAGGATTGCGATCGAGCAGGGCCGAGGCAGACATGATCTGCCCGGACTGGCAGTAGCCGCACTGGATGACCTCCAGATCAAGCCAGGCGTCCTGAATCTTCTTGCCCGCCGGCGTTGCGCCGATGGCCTCGATCGTCGTGACCTTGCGGGCACCGACAGAAGCGACAGGCAGGACGCAGGAGCGCACGGGCCGCCCGTCCAGCTGCACGGTGCAGGCGCCGCACTGGGCAATGCCGCAGCCGAACTTGGTGCCGGTCAGGCCAATCACGTCACGCAGCACCCAGAGCAGAGGCATATCCTCCGGCACATCCACATTGCGCTCTTCGCCGTTTATATTCAGGGCTATCATTCGGCCGCTCCTCGGTTATCCGCATCCCGTGGGACAGGTGTCAAAGTCAACGCAGCGTATGCGATTGTTGGCACAGAAAAGCGGTGCTTACCAGAGGTAGTAACGGGAAGGTGATCGCACCGGCCGCAAGTGCGATGTCACGGGGTGGAAGGGTGCGCCGGCAAAACAGCAATCAAGGGCGATACGCTCGCTCGCGTATCGCCGGAGATTGATTTGCGATATTTATCGGATGATCAGATTGCAAGGATAACCGCAGTCACCATCAGTGCGCCGAACAAAATGACCGAGCATGTCATCCAATTGGATAAATCGCCATTTTCCTTAACGTGTCGCATCGCCTGCCTCCTGTTGAGCGTAGCCGGATAATCCGGCGCGTTCTCAAGGATCACGAACACCCGCCGCTGACTCTGATGGCCAACGATCGTTTTTGCTCGGAGTGATTCATGTCCTGCTGCCGGAGCGTGCGGAACGGGTGTTCAGCCATCCGGATAACAGCAAGCAGACAATAACACTTTTGGGTGTGCCGCTCAATTTGTTGTCCGCCACAGAATCATCACATTTGATATCGGAGCCGTGAAATTGCGTTAACTTTTCGTTAAACGACCACTCTTGGAAAGACCATTCGTACAAGGGCACCGCGCCCGGCATGGAAACTGGCCGGTGCGTCGTGCATTTCCAGTTGCCCGCCGTGATCCTCGACAATCTTCTTGACGATGGCCAGGCCAAGTCCCGTTCCCTTTTCGCGGGTGGTCACGTAGGGCTCCAGCAGCTGGTGGCGGTTCTCAGCCGGCAGGCCCTTGCCGTTGTCCAGCACCTCGGCAACGATGGAGGGACCGGCAGCCATGGCCCGCACCAATATATGACCTTCGCTGATGACGCCCGACTGCAGCACCGCATCGATGGATTCCGACGCGTTCTTGATGATGTTGCCGAATGCCTGCCCCAAAAGGCGGCTGTCGAAATTGCCGATCAGCGGTTCGTCGGCGAATTCGTGGGCAAACTTGATCTGGCTGTTGCTGATTTCGACGAGGAACGATGCATCGCGCAGCACATCGCGGATGTCGGTCGCCGCCAGTTGCGGCTTGGGCATGCGGGCGAATTCGGAAAACTCGTCCACCATGCGGCCGATATCCCCGACCTGCCGGATGATGGTCTCGGTGCACTGGTCGAAAACCTCGCGGTCCTCGGTAATCACCTTGCCATAGCGGCGGCGCAGCCGTTCGGCGGAAAGCTGAATGGGTGTCAGCGGATTCTTGATCTCGTGGGCGATGCGCCGGGCCACATCGGCCCAGGCGGAGGAGCGGTGCGCGGCCACCAGATCGGTGATGTCGTCGACGGTCACCACGTAGGATGTGTTGTGCGTGTCCGCATCTTCCCGGGTGATCTGGACGTTGAAGGAGCGGGCGACGCCGTTGCGGGTCATGGCGATCTGCTTGCGGCTCGACGAGCGGCCGCTGTCACGCGCCGTGGTGAACACTTCGCCGAATTCCGGCAGGAGCTCCGTCAGGTTGCTGCCGATGGTGGAGACGTGATCACCCAGCAGCATGGTTTCCGCCGGCCGGTTGATGACGGCAATGTCGCCTTCCGTGTTGACGCTGATCACCCCGGCGGTCACCCCCGAAAGCACGGCTTCGGTAAAACGCCGGCGCTCGTCGATCTGCTCCTTGGCGGAAATCAGGTCGTTGTGCTGGGTCTTCAGCTGCTGCACCATGTTGTTGAAGGTGAGGGACAGCGAGCCGATGTCGCCATCGGAGCCGCGCACGGGAACCGAGACGTCGAAATCGCCGGTTGCCACTTCTTCCGCCGCCCCGATCAGCAGGCGGATCGGCTGGACCACGCGGTTGGCTACCGCGATGCCCGTCCAGACGGCGGTGAGCAGCAGCAGCAGCGTCAGTTCGATGTAAAGCAGCGCATAGGCGATCTGCGTGTTCTTGCGGTTGCTGGCCAGCGATTGGTACTCGCTGTTGTTGTCGGTCATGATCCGCATGTTGTTGAGGGCCGAGGGATCGATCGTGCGCACGGTGTAGAGATAGAGATCGGGCAGGGCCTGCGTCTTGATCACCGCACCGACGAGATTGGTGGCGCCCGGCGGGATCAGCACCGGCCGGTCGCCGGCGGCGCCGCGCAGGGCCGACAGGGGCACCGGCGGCAAGGTATGGTCGTTGATGAGGCTGGCGCTGACGACGGGCGTGCCGCTCGAATCGACCAGCGATGCGCCCAAAAGGTTGTTGCGGCCGGCATCATAGGTCAGCCAGTCGGAAAAGGCGCCGCGATCCAGGCTGAAAAGCATGCGCCGCTGGTCGAGCTCGATGACCATGGACAGGGTCGTGGTCAAAAGGTTCTGCGCATTGTCCTCGGTATAGGACTGCGCGGCCTTGATGGACATGTCGATGATCTTGTTGTTGTCGACATTGATCCATGAATTCAGCCGGTTGTCGAGGATGATCAGGGAAAAACAGGCCACGATGATCGACGGAATCGATGCGATCAGTGCAAAGATGAAGGCAATGTTGGTGTGCAGGTCATTGTGCTTTTCCTTGTTCTTGAACAGGAAGAGTTTGCGCACCGTGGCATAGGACAGGTAGACCAGCAGCAGGATCGAAATGGTGTTGGCCGCGATGATGAGCTGGGTTATCTCTTTCGTCGGCGAGATGCTGGTGATGCCCATCATGACGATGAACGAGGCAATCGTCGTGGCCAAAGCCAGCAGCGTCATATACAGCGCGCCCTTGGGCAGAACCTGTTGCTTGATCTCGGTTTCGCTGGAGGACATGCATCAGCCTCGTTGGGTCAGTCCGTCGGATAACGAAGACCGCAGTATTCCCCTGTGGATTATCGGGCGGGGTGCCGCTTGTAAAGCAAGCTTGCATTCAGGCACCGGTTTGAGGCAACAGGAAGCCGGTGCGTTGCTGATCTGCCACGCGGCCCGGCTGGAGTATCGATATGACGATCCGCAGGATTCTGAAATTCCCCCATCCCGATCTGCGGGCGAGGGCAGACATTGTCACCGTATTCGATGACGGTTTGCAGCACCTCGTTGCCGATCTTCTCGACACGATGCGGGATGCGCCGGGCATCGGCATAACCGCGCCGCATATCGGTGTCCTCAAACGTGTCGTTGTCATCGAGCTTGCGGATGGTCAGGGCGTGCGGTCCTACATCAATCCGTCGATCGAATGGTCATCCGATGTTGCGGCCAGGAACATGGAGGGCAGCGTGTCGATGCCCGGCATGAATGACGAGGTCGAACGTCCGGCGGCAATCCGCATACGCTATCAGGATATATCCGGCACGGCGCAGACGCAGGAAGCGGACGGGCTGCTTGCGGTTTGCCTGCAGCACGAGATTGATCAGCTCGACGGCATTTTCTGGCTGTACCGGCTGTCGAGGCTCAAGCGCGACCGGTTGGTCAAGCGGTTCGAGAAGCAGCAGCGCATCCAGATCGCTTAGCCCACTGCTTTATCGGCCTGTAACAAGGTTGAACAGCTGAACGATAATTAACCTTAGATTGCAGTATTTAACTTGACGCTCCGGCTCTCCCGTCGCCAAAGTAGACATACTGCGGTGGGTGAATGCAGAGGAGCGAAGATTGCGTAATGCCATCGAGTAAGTCGCGAAACTCACCGTTCGACACCCAGAATGAGCGTGGTGGCGACCGCTTGCTCCAGATTGAAGCCGTCTATGACAGGGTCCCGGTCGGGCTTTGCTACCTCAATCGCGACGGTATCTTTGTCACGGTCAACGATCAGCTTTCCCGGATGCTTGATGTCAGCAGCGATCATGCGGTTGGCCGGTCGGTGGAGGATGTGGTGCCCGACCACGCCGCCTTGCTGCGCGCCAGCCTGATCGCTGCCCTGAAGGAAAAGCCCATTCCCGATCACACGATGCAGCGGGGCGCTGAAACGCTGATGATTTCTGCGGCTCCGGTGACCAATGATCTTGGGGAAGTGGCGGGAATTTCGGTGGCCTACACCAATATCACCACCATGACGAAGATTTCCGAGCGATTGGCCGAAATCGAGCAGCGCACGACCTATGCGCTCGAGAGTGCCGGGCAATGGATATGGGATATGAATATTGCGACGAACCGGGTCTGGCGTTCGCCGCAATACCGGACCCTGCTCGGGCTGGACCCGGCCAGCCCGGCGGCGGAGAACGTGGCGTGGGACATCGTGCATCCCGATGACAAGGCCCGCACGATCCAGGCATTCGAAGATGTTGTCAGCGGCCGGAAACCGCATTTCGAAGCGGTTTACCGGGTGCCGCACGGCAATGGCGGCGAGGCGTGGATACTCAGCCGCGGCAAGATCGTCGAATATGGCCCCGACGGATCGCCGCTGCGGCTGCTGGCAACCAGCGTCGACATCAGCAGCCAGAAACAGATTGAAGAAGAGCTGTCCTCAACCGTGCGGTTGCGGATGGAGCTGGAGCAGAAGCTGCTCGAAGCCAACCGGAAACTGAAAAAGCTGTCGGAAAGCGATCATCTGACCAGCCTGCCGAACCGGCGCAAGTTCAGCCGCCTGCTCAAGCGGGAATACGAGCGGGCGAGTGATCACGGGCAGCCGCTGGCCTTGCTGATGATCGATATCGACTACTTCAAGGCCTATAATGATGTGTATGGTCATCTCGCCGGGGACCGGTGCCTCGTGCAGGTGGGGCGTGTCCTCAGCAAGGTGATCGGGAAGGGTACCGGCCTTGTCGCGCGTTTCGGCGGCGAAGAGTTTGCGGCGCTGCTGCCGGGCGCCAGTATCGATGAGGCGGCGGACATTGCCACGACCTTGCTGGAGGCCGTCGCCGGCCTGCATCTGGATCAAGAGGATGTTCCGGCAGGCCGGACATCGGTCAGTATCGGTATCAGCGCGCTTGCACAGTTGCCCGCCGCCACGCAGGACGGCGCGGATGCATTGGTGAACCTGGCAGACCGGGCTCTCTACGAAGCAAAGCGCGCCGGACGCGGCAGGGTGCGTGTCTGGGGCAGTTTTTCCACGGATTAGGCGGTTCTATCGGCCCGGCGTGCGGATGGTTTTGCGCCAGACCATCGATGCGTGCAGGCTGACGGAGCGGTTGTCCAATCCGGACTCGTCGGCGTCATTGGTCAGCCACTCCACACTGGTTCTGACGATGTCCTCGACCGGCTGGGCAAATGTTGTCAGCGCGTAGGACGACCAGTCGGCCTGGGGGATGTCGTCGAAACCGGTCACGCAAAGCTCGTCCGGAATGCGCAGGCCGAAATCGTGGCGTGCGCTGTCCATCAGCCCGAACGCCATGAGATCGTTGACGCAGAACACCGCATCGGGCCGGGTCGGCTCGGTGAACAGCATCCGGGCAATGTGCTGCCCGCTCTCATAGACCGTGTTGCCATGGCGGATCACCGTCACCTCCAGCCCGAATTCGGCGGCGGCGGCAATGAACCCATGTTCGCGCGCCATCAGGCTTGGCGTGCCGACGGCCGAATTGGCAAAGGCCAGACGGCGGCAGCCGGCACGCAGGAAGGCATGGACGGCCGCCCGCGCGGCGCGCCTGTCATCGAGATTGATGCGGAACGGCCCTTCGATCTCGTCATCCCGGTTGATCAGGACAATGCGCTGCCCGCTGTCGAGGCAGAGTTTGGTGATCGCCTTGTCGGGGAGGCCGGAGAGCAGGATCGACGCGTCCGCCCGGTAATTGAGCGTCTGCCGCAGGGCGGCATCGACGCTGCCGTCAGAGCGGTCGGTGTTGATGATCATGCAGACCTTGCCGGCCTTCTGCAGCGCATGGGACAGTTCCCGCACCAGCCGGGCGCGATAGGGCGTGTCCATTTCCGAGGCAACGAGACAGACAATACCGCTTTCGCTGCGCATCAGGCCGCGCGCAAGCTGGTTGACGTGATAGCCGAGCGCATCCGCCGCTTCGATGACGCGCCGGCGCGTCTCGTCGGACACACTGGCGCCGGGGGTGAACGTGCGTGAAACCGCCGAGCGCGACACACCGGCTCTTTTTGCAACGTCTTCGGCGCTGATGAATGACTTGTTCAACGAGATTTCCACCCGGGTAACATTCGGTTTTTCCATAGATTGCACACGATTGCTCTTCTCCGCAAGGCAAGCATATTCAAATTTAATCGGACAAAATCAATAAGCCGGCTTGACATGAACTGTTCGCATGTGAAACTTTTGCACACGCTTGCAAAACAAGCAGCGGCATGGAGGTGCCGTTTTTTCAGGGAGGAGAAATTCATGCGTTCAGTCTTTGCCATTGCTGCTGCTTTTGCCGCCGGTATCCAGATGATGCCGATGGAGGCGCGTGCGGCGGACAATCTCAATCTGATCTGCTCGGCGGATGTCGTCATCTGCGAGCTGATGAAGGGCATGTTTGAGAAGGATACGGGCATTCAGGTCAACATGGTGCGCCTGTCATCGGGCGAAACCTATGCAAAAATCCGCGCCGAGGCGCGCAACCCCAAGACCGATATCTGGTGGGCGGGCACGGGCGATCCGCATCTGCAGGCCGCGTCCGAGGGCCTGACACAGGAATACAAATCGCCGCTGCTCGACCAGTTGCAGGACTGGGCCAAGAAGCAGGCAGAAAGTTCCGGCTACAAGACCGTCGGCGTCTATGCCGGGGCGCTGGGATGGGGCTACAACACCGATATCGTCAAGAAAAAGGGCATGAAGGAAGCCAAGTGCTGGGCCGATCTGCTCGATCCATCCTACAAGGGCGAAATCCAGATGGCCAATCCGAACTCGTCGGGAACAGCCTATACGGCGCTCGCATCGCTGGTGCAGATCATGGGCGAGGACAAGGCCTATGACTATCTGAAGAAGCTCAATGCCAATGTCTCGCAATATACGAAGTCCGGTTCCGCACCGGTGAAGGCCGCGGCGCGCGGTGAAACGGCGCTCGGTATCGTCTTCATGCATGACTCGGTGGCCCAGACGGTCGAAGGCTTCCCGGTGAAAACCGTCGCGCCATGCGAAGGCACGGGCTACGAAATCGGCTCCATGTCGATCGTCAAGGGCGCGCGCAATCTCGATGCAGCGAAGAAATGGTATGACTGGGCGCTGTCTGCCGACGTGCAGTCGCACATGAAGGAAGCGAAATCCTTCCAGCTGCCATCGAACAAGGCGGCGGTCGTTCCGCCGGAAGCGCCGAAGTTCGAAGACATCAAGCTCATCGATTATGACTTCAAGACCTATGGCGATCCGGCCAAGCGCAAGGAACTGCTTGACCGCTGGGACAAGGAAATCGGCGCAAGCGCCAATTGATCTGAGTTCAGCAGTTTCGCGTGCCCGGTATTTCCATGCGGGCACGCCAGCCATTTCCATCATTGAAGACAGTATTGGGTAGCACAATGGAACGTAGCGACCGGAGATTGAACATTGCTCTCGGTATAGGCCTTGCCGGGTTTGCCCTTGTGCCGTGGTACAGGATCGAAAGCGGATTCTACGGCCTTGGCTGGCTGGGCAAATTCCCGTCCGGTTCGGCGGAAGCGCCCGGCCTTGTGCAGATCGCCAGCCATGGCCGCTGGTCGCTGGCCATCATCGCCCTGTTGTTCGCGCTGGGACTGGCTGCACGGGCGTTCCGGGTTTCGCCGCTGCGTGCCAATCTGCTCATCGGGGCGGGGGCTGCCGGCATTGTCTTTCTGGTTCTGCAGGGGCTTGCCATCGGTTTCACCGGCTGGAGCTGGGCGATCAGCGAAAGCCTGTTCGGGCCGCTCGCCGATGGGCAGCCGTCCATGGGCGCGGGCGCCGGTCTGGTTGCGCTGTCCTTCGTCCTGATGTTTTCCTTCGGGCTGGCCGAACGCGGCGTGCTGCGCGGCGACGCCTTTGTCGTCGCGTCGATTGCGCTCCTCATCTTCCTCGTTGCCATCTTCGTGTTCTATCCCGTCGGCAGCATGCTGATCGGCTCGGTCCAGAGCGTTGACGGTTCGTTCGACCCTTCCGGGTTCGTGCGCAATATCCAGGACCCGTCGATCTGGAGTCTCGATTGCGTGGTCGGCGGCAACCGCTGCGGCATTGCCTGGCGCACGCTGTTCCTCGCCATTCTCGCCGCGTCGGGTTCCACTCTCCTTGGCCTGTGCTTTGCGCTGGTCGCCACCCGCACCCGGTTCCCGTTCAAGAAGGGCCTGCGCCTTCTGACGATCCTGCCGATCATCACGCCGCCCTTCGTCATCGGTCTTGCGCTGATCCTTTTGTTCGGCCGCGCCGGTGTGGTGACGCAGCAATTGTCCGAGCTTTTCGGCATTGAGCCCGGCCGCTGGCTCTACGGCCTCACCGGCATATGGATCGCACAGGTTCTGTCATTCACGCCGATCTCGTTCCTCGTCCTGATCGGCGTCGTCGAGGGCGTCAGCCCGTCGATGGAAGAGGCATCGCAGACTTTGCGCGCCGACCGCTGGCGCACCTTCTGGCGGGTTTCCCTGCCTTTGATGAAACCCGGTCTCGCCAATGCGTTTCTCATCGGTTTCATCGAAAGCATGGCGGATTTCGGCAACCCGCTGGTGCTCGGCGGCAGCCACGGCGTTTTGTCGACGGAAATCTTCTTCGCCGTCGTCGGTTCGCAGAACGATCCGTCGCGGGCAGCGGTGCTTGCGATCATCCTCCTGTTCTTCACATTGTCCGCATTTCTGGCTCAGCGCGTCTGGCTGGCGGGCAAGAGCTTTGCCACGGTCACCGGCAAGGGGGATTCCGGCGCGCATATCGCCCTGCCGCGCTCCCTGTCGATCGGTGTCCACGCCATCGTCATTCCGTGGATCCTGTTCACGCTCGTCATCTACGGCATGATCCTGTTCGGCGGCTTCGTGCGCACCTGGGGTCTCGACAACACGCTGACGCTGGAACATTACCAGCGGGCATTCTCCTTCAGCTTCAGCAATGGCGCCATTGCCTGGACCGGCGTTGCCTGGAACTCGTTCTGGACGACAATCAAGATCGCGCTGATTTCAGCGCCGCTGACCGCAGCTGTCGGCCTGCTCACGGCCTATCTCATCGTGCGCCAGCGCTTTGTTGGACGAAATATTTTCGAGTTTGCCCTGATGATGAGTTTTGCCATTCCCGGCACGGTCATCGGCATCAGCTACATCATGGCCTTCAACCTGCCGCCGCTGGAGATGACCGGGACGGCGCTGATCCTGATCGCCTGTTTCGTCTTCCGCAACATGCCCGTGGGCGTGCGCGGCGGCGTGGCGGCGATGAGCCAGCTCGACAAGAGTCTCGACGAAGCCTCGCTGACGCTGCGGGCGACGAGTTTCCGCACCATCCGCAAGGTGATCCTGCCACTGTTGCGCCCGGCCATCGTGGCGGCGCTGGTCTATTCCTTCGTGCGCGCCATCACCTCGATCAGCGCTGTCATATTCCTTGTAAGTGCCGAATATAATATGGCGACTTCCTATATTGTCGGGCTCGTCGAAAACGGCGAGTACGGCGTGGCGGTGGCCTACTCCTCGATGCTGATCGTCGTCATGATCGTCATCATCACCTGTTTCCAGCTTCTGGTGGGCGAACGAAAACTGCGCCGCGAAAACCGCGTTGCGACAGCCTTCGTTCCCTCCGCCGCTCCACAAGAAAAGGCCGCATCATGACCACCCATCGCACCGGCTCCGTCGTCTTCTCCAATGTCAAAAAGCAGTTCGGCAATTTCACGGCCATTCACGATCTCTCGCTGACGATCGAGCCCGGCACGCTGGTCACGCTGCTCGGGCCGTCCGGTTGCGGCAAGACCACGACCCTGCGCATGCTGGCGGGGCTGGAGCACCCCTCCGCCGGCCGTATCCTGATCGGCGGCAAGGATGTCACCATGCTTCCCGCCAATGAGCGCGATGTCTCGATGGTGTTCCAGTCCTATGCGCTGTTTCCGCATATGTCGGTGGCGGAAAATGTCGCCTATGGCCTTGAATCCTCGGGCATGAAGAAATCCGACGCGCGGGAAAAGGCGGAAGAAGGGCTCAAGCAGGTTGGTCTTTCCGGCTACGGCCAGCGCCTTCCGGCGGAATTGTCCGGCGGCCAGCAGCAGCGTGTTGCCGTCGCGCGGGCGCTGGTTCTGGAGCCGCAGGTGCTGCTGCTGGACGAACCCCTGTCCAATCTCGATGCGCGGCTGCGCCGCCGCGTGCGCACGGAAATCCGCGAGTTGCAGCAGCGGCTGGGATTCACGGCGGTTTATGTCACGCATGATCAGGAAGAGGCGCTTGCGGTATCCGACCAGATCATCGTCATGCAGGACGGGATCATCGCCCAGCAGGGCTCGCCGCGCGAGCTTTACGAAGCACCGGCTTCATCCTTCATCGCGGATTTCATCGGCGAGGCCAATGTGGTGCCGTGTGAAGTGCTGCGCAGCGACGGCGGCAACGCCATCATCCGTGTCGGCACGCTGGAACACGCCGTGCCGGGCCGCAACGCCCGGCCGGGACCGGCGAAGCTCGCCGTGCGTCCCAATGCGATCACATTGGAAGCGGGTGGGAATGGTGCCTTCGCCGGTAGCATCCGGCACGCCGCCTATCTCGGCGATCACGTCGAATATGAAGTGGAAACCGCGTCCGGAACGCTCTTCGTCGTCGATCCGGCCGTTGACCGCAATCTTCCTCCCGCAACCAGTGTCAGCATCGGTTTCCACCATCGCGGCATCGCCATCATCAACAACTGAAACTGCATTTTCAAAGGACTATCATGACATCGCATGCCGAAGCCGAGTTGCAGGGCCGTTTTGCTCTTGCCCAGAAAATGGCTGTCGAAGCCGGCGCCGTGGCGCTGGCGCATTTCAATGCGCGCGAGCGGCTGGTCATCGAGACCAAGGCCGATCCGCAGGATGTGGTTTCGATTGCCGACCGGGAAGTGGAAGAACTGATCCGCGCCCGCATCGCGGCGGCCTTTCCCGGCGATGCGGTGCTTGGCGAAGAATATGGCGTCAGCGCGGGAACCTCCGAGTTCACCTGGGTGATCGATCCGATCGACGGCACCAGCCCGTTCGTCAATGGCATGCCGACCTGGTGCATCTCGATTGCAGCGCTGCGCGGCGAGGAGATCGTGGTCGGGGTCATCTATGTCCCGTGCAATGAGGAGCTTTATGCGTCGGCGCTCGGAATGGGCGCGACCCTGAACGGCAAGGCGCTCGCCATCGATCCGAGCAAGACCATTCGCAATGCGGTGACGGGTATTGGCGCCAATCACCACGTTACCCCGGCAGTGGTTGCCTCGCTGGTGGAAAAGCTGCTGGAAGCCGGCGGCAATTTCATCCGCAACGGATCGGGCGCGCTCATGCTGGCCTATGTCGCGGCTGGCCGTCTTGTCGGCTATTACGAGCCCTACATGCATGCCTGGGACTGCATGGCCGGTTACTGCCTCGTCAAGGAAGCAGGCGGCTGGCACCATCCATTCCCGGCAAAGGGCGAGGCGTTGACCCGGGGCGCACCGGTTCTTGCCGCCGGTACGGGCGCAGTGGACGACCTGAGAAAGATCGCGGGCCTCTGATCCCGGCAGTGCACCGCCGGCGCATCTGCGCTGGCGGGCTTGATACCATTTCAACCAGATTTTATGAGTGTACGACCTCGTTCCCGCAGTATTTCGCGTGCTTCGCTGGGTAAAAATCCCGATAAAGGCTGCTTGCATTCGCAACGGGAAAGAAAGCAAAAAACTTGAAACTTTCCGCAACTGCTAAGAGCAGATCATTGACTTATTACAGCGAATAACGTGGATTAAAGTTGGTGTTGTCGATCACCGACTCTCGTAAAGCTGGATAGACATGACGTTCGTGCGAAATCTTATGTGGGCGCCTACAATTGGCCTATCCTGGCTGTGGGGTCTGGGTTTTTTCTATTCCATCCACGTCACGCTGACCTATGGCTGGCTTGGTTTCTTCGGTTTCGCGATCTCGAACGTTGGCGGTCTCTGGTTGTTCGGCTTTATTCTCGGCCGCAGCAAGCGGACGCCGGACCAGATCATGAAGGACATCGAAAACCGCTATGTCGGCGTCTTTCTGCTGTTCCAGATGGCGGCGCTCGTGGTGACGGTTTTCGGCTTCGTTGCCTATTTGTGGCAGCCGATTGTGGGCGAGGGCGCGACAATAGGCGTTGCTTTCCTGCTTCTGGCTTCCTGCGCCATCGGCCATGCGCTTTCACTGGAGCAGATCAAGAAGCTGCATATCCTCTATACGGTGATCGGCGTTGCCGCAGGGCTCGTGCTGCTTTCCGGTCTGCGGCAGACGTCGGATTATCCCGGTGTCCCGCTCCAGCAGTTCGATGCACGCTTTTACGGCCTTGTCATGCCGACAGTGATCGGCTTCCTGCTCGGCCCGTGGCTCGATATCCAGCATTGGCAGCGGGCGGTCTATATCAAGCGCGAAGGCGGGTCGGTCGGGATCGCCTATGGCGCCGGTGCCCTGCTGTTCTTCGGTTTTCTCCTGCTCAATGCTTCCATCGCGTCGACGGTCGGTCCCATCGGCAGCATCATTTCCATTGACGGTCTGCCGAGCGCGCAAGGGTCGGTTTCCGCAGCGGTTGTCCTGGCCGCGGAAAATGGTGCGCCCTATCTGGCGATTGCCTTTGCGATCTGGACGATAGCGGCGCTCACATCGACGGTCGACAGTTTTTATTGCGCGACGAACTGGTATCTGCGCGGCAAGAACATGCGCAGCAACAGTCCGCTGCTGGCGCTTATTCCCGATGGCATTGCCTCGTCGCCGCTGTGGCTGCTGATCGGCGCGACCTGGGTTGCCTATGCCGCCGTACCGGCAAACTTTTCGCTCATGTATTTCATGATGCCTTTCGCCACGCTCTTCGTCAGCGCGTCCGCCAATCTGGTTTGCGAGGCATTGGGCGCGAAACCGAAATTCGATCCAGTGCTGAGCTTCCTGATCGGCTGCGGATCGTCGCTGATCTTCATTCTCGGCTATATCCAGCCTGTACCCGGCTTCCTGTTCCTGTCGCCATTCATCGGCTTGATCGGCGCTTTGCCGGTCATCATCGAACTGGTGGGGCCCCGCTCGAAGGCGATCCCGGTTGAAATCGTCGACCAGCCCATTCGGATGATGAGCACTGCCCCGCTGACAAACACGTCGGGCGGCGAGGAAATATCGCAATCGCATGGTTTCGATGGCGAGTGGTTCGTCATGCATCTCACCCCGACCTATGACGACACCAATTCGGTCGGGAACGTCTACTTCGCCAATTATGTGCGCTGGGTCGGCAAGGCGCGCGAATTGTTCTTCAATGTCTGCATGCCGGATTTCGATCTGGCGACGACGCGCTTCTACATCCTCACACGTTCCTTCACCCATGATTACCGGCGGGAATCGAAGGAATTCGAGCAGATCAGCGTTCGTATCAAGATCGCCCGGCACAACCGCAAATTCGTCACGCTGCAGCACGAAATCCACAGCGCAGCGCAAGGCCTGCTCGGCCATGGCGAACAGTCCCTGATGTTCGTGGACAGGGATCAGTACAATCCGCTCGATATTCCCGGCGAAGTCATCAAGGGCTTCCTGGCCTACTGGCCAAAGGATTCGCGGCTGTCACCCAGCTATCGTCCAACTGTTCAGGACAAGACGAAGCGGCAGGCGTGAGCTGCCGGGCTGCTTCCTCTCTTCATCAGGTTTGAGAACGCGCCTCAGCTGGCGACTTCGTAGCGGTCGCGGTCGAAGGACATGAGGTCGGCTGTCTTGTCAAACGGTTCCGCCGGGCTGAACAGGAAGCCCTGCACCTGATCACAGCCTTCTTTTTGCAGGCAGGCCAGCTGTTCACGGGTTTCAACGCCTTCCGCGGTGATCTTCATGCCCATGCTCGCGCCGAGGCCCATCACCGCACGGATAATGGCAAGGCTTCCCCTGTTGTGCGGGAGGTCGCGCACAAAGGACTGATCGATCTTGATCTTGTCGAATGGCATCTTGCGCAGATAGCTCAGGCTGGAGTAGCCGGTGCCGAAATCGTCAAGCGCAATGCTTACACCCATTGCCCGGAACTGCCGCAGCAGGGAAATCGCCGCGACATTGGCTTCAAGGAACACGGATTCGGTGATCTCGAGTTCCAGGCGGTTGGGCTTCAGCTTGTTGGTTGTCAGCGCATCGCGAACGATGGAGGCGAGATCCGAATGGCGGAACTGGATCGCGGAAATATTGATCGCCACATGGATGTCGTCGGGCCAGGACACCGCCGTCTTGCAAGCCTCCTGGATGATCCATTCGCCGAGGGGGATGATATTGCCGGTCTCTTCCGCAATCGGAATGAAGATGGCCGGAGAAATATACCCGTGCACCGGATGCTTCCAGCGCAGGAGGGTTTCAAACCCGACGGTCTTGAGCGTGATAGCCGACACGATCGGCTGGAAATGCAGGATGAACTCCTCCCGCGCCAGAGCGCCGCGCAAATCCATCGCCAGGGCGCGCTTGGCCTCGATCCGCGCATCCATTTCGACTTCGTAGAAGCGATAGCTGTTCCGGCCCTCGTTCTTGGTGCGGTACAGCGCAAGGTCGGCGCAGCGCATGATGTCGCTGACGCTGTCCATTGGGGCAAGCGCGATGCCGATGCTGATATGGATGTTGATCTGGATGCCATCGATCCAGAATGGCTGTGAGATGCGCTGCACGAGATCTTCCGCCAGTGCCGTCGCTTCGGGCTGGCCGGCGCCAGGGGCAAGGATCGCAAATTCGTCGCCGGAGAGACGCGCCACGATGTAGCGGGCAGGGGATGTGCCGCGCAAACGCTCCGCGACCTGCTTCAGCAACTGGTCGCCGATGCCGTGGCCGAAGCTGTCATTGACGGTCTTGAATTCGTCGAGGTCGATGCAGAACACGGCAAAGCCGGCAAGGCCGGTTTCCAGTTCCTTGGTTGCTTCGGCGAGTTGATCGGTGAACAGGGTTCTGTTCGGCAGATCGGTGAGCACGTCATAGCGGGCGAGATAGGACAGCTTGTCTTCCGACTGCTTTGCCGCTGTCACGTCGGAACCAACCCCGCGATAACCGCAGAACTGCCCGGCATTGTCAAAGATGGCCTTGCCGGTCAGTGACCACCAGCGGGTTTCGCCCTTTATCTTGATCGGCAATATATGGTTGCGGAAGGTCGTGCGGTTTTCAATGGCCTGCCAGATCGACCCCACTTTCACCGCCTCTTCAGCGTGTGACTGGTCGACCTTGAACAGTTGCGCGAAGGGCATTCCCTGCAATTGCTTGGTGGTTTTCTCGGCGATCTGTGCCAGGCGCGGCGAGGTGTGCTGGAGCTTCAGGTCGGCGTCGGTTTCCCAGATCCAGTCGCTGGCATTCTCTTCGAAATCATAGAGAAGCAGGCTGATAACCTCCTTCTGCTGCTCGACCTTGATCTGGTCGAGCGTGCGCATGACGATCAGGTTGCTCATGTGCACGATGGTGAACAGGATGAACAGCGCATAGATGGCCAGCAAGATCGCAATGAAAAGAAAGAAATCCTCGCCGGTTGAGGCGAGGGCAAAGAACGAGCCGGTGATGATCGCGCCTGAAAAGGCAATGGCTGCCAGCGGAACCACGGCCACGCCGATGCCGGTCGCCATGAGACCGGCCGCCGTGCAGGCGATCAGCAGCCTGTGGTAGGCGTCGGCTTCCAGAAAAAGCATGAGCGGAATGCTGGCCAGGCACAGGCCGTAACATGCGGATATGATGATCAGGTATTTGATGCCGGCGAAGCCAAGCTCCTTGACCTTTGGCACCTTGTACCATTGCCAGCAGGCAAACAGCGACGCGGCGGTCATGACGGTGACGATGGTGGCCAGACTGCCCAGATACAGGCTATGTCCCTGATCCCAGAAGACAAACGCCACCACGAACACGACGCTCATGGCCACGATGACGGTAAAGGGCGCCAGTCGCAGCGCCACATCCATCTGTTCAGCGTAGACCCGCCGCTTGACGGCAGGATTTATCGTTCCCCGCATGCCGAACATGGAACGGATAGCGTCAGGCGTATGGAAATTCGTCAGTTGCACTCACGGACCTCAGAAAGGCGAGTTCATATTTCCCTATGCTATTTTTATTACGTTCGGCATTGGTTAATTTGCTTACCATTTTTTATAATAGTTACCAATGTCTTTATGATTGTATGGTTTATGCCTGAGTAATACGAGGTTATTTGTAAGAAGTTTTATAATTTCTCCGCTGGCAATGCGAATTGAATATGAATATTTAAATATAAAAGAGAATATCTATGTCTTGTATTATTAAATTCATGTAAAAACTAAAGTCGATTCCATGTATAAGGTGGGCGCTTTCACCGGCTGCGTGGCGGATCATTCAAGCGGTCCGCCTTGCCGCGTTGTTCTAGGGTCCAGACCCTAGCCCCGGACTGCGAGAATTGCCGGCAGCAGGCCCGGAAAAATCTCGGCCAGTTCATTGTCGCGCAATTCGTTGATCCGCGAGGTGCCGTCGTTGCGGGTCTTGATGATCCCGGCTTCCCGCAGCACGCGGAAATGATGTGACACGCTGGATTTCGGGCGTCCGTTCTCAAGCGCGGCGCAGGTTGCCTCACCTTCGCGGGCCAACTGCCGGACAATCGACAGGCGGATGGGGTCGCTCAGCGCATAAAGCACGGATTCGAGCTGCACTTCGGTGATCTGGGGATGGCGATATTCTCTCATGCACATATCCTAGCACAAAATTTTGTGTATTGCTATTGTTCGAATAATATCGAACTATGGAAATATCAGCGGACCCGAATGTCTGCAGCACCCCACTTGGAGTAAACATATGGCCTCTCTTTTCGACCCCTTCACCTTGAAGGATGTGACATTGCGCAACCGAATCGCCGTTTCCCCGATGTGCCAGTATTCGGCAAATGACGGCGTGATCAATGACTGGCATCACGTTCATCTCGGCGGATTGGCGCGTGGCGGTTCCGGACTGGTGATTGTCGAGGCAACCGCGGTGTCGCCGGAAGGCCGGATCACTCCGGGTTGCGCGGGGCTGTGGAATGATGAACAGGCGAAGGCATTCGCACCGGCGGTTCAGACCATCAAGGATGCGGGCGCCGTTCCCGGCATCCAGATTGGCCATGCGGGGCGCAAGGCCAGCGCGAACCGGCCGTGGGAAGGCGATGATCATATTGCGGACGATGATCCGCGCGGCTGGGAAACGATTGCCCCTTCGGCCATTGCCTATGGCGGCGGGCTGTCGAAGGTTCCGCGCGCAATGACCAAGGCCGATATCGAGCGGGTGAAGCAGGCATTCGTCGATAGCGCCAAGCGGGCACTTTCCGTCGGCTTCGAATGGCTCGAACTGCATTTTGCCCACGGTTATCTCGCGCAGAGTTTTCTGTCCGAGCATTCCAACACGCGGACCGACGACTATGGCGGCAGTTTTGAGAACCGCAGCCGCTTCCTCATCGAAACAGTTCAGGCCGTGCGGGCCGTCTGGCCGGACAACCTGCCGCTGACAGCGCGTCTCGGTGTCATCGAGTATGACGGTCAGGACGAAAAAACCCTCAGCGAAGCCATCGAACTTGTCAAACAGCTGAAGGCCAATGGGCTCGACTTCATCGATGTCAGCATGGGCTTCTCGCTGGGCAAGACCAATATTCCGTGGGGCCCGGCATTCCTTGGGTCCGTTGCGGAGCGTGTCCGCCGCGAAACCGGTCTGCCAGCCTCGACATCCTGGTACATCAGCACGCCGCAGGAAGCCGACGGTCTTATCCGTGATGAAAAGGTCGATCTTGTCATGCTGGCACGTCCGCTGCTGACTGATCCGCACTGGCCGTTCCGCGCCGCCAAGGAACTGGGCGTCGAGAAGGCGGCCTGGGTTCTGCCTTCGCCCTACGCCCATTGGCTGGAACGTTATCGGGCTGCTTGAGCCCTACGGGTAAACAGCATGGAGCCGGGAATGGAATTCTCCATACCCGGTTTCACGGATGCGCGATTGGCATAAAGTGGGGCGTTGCGCCCCGCTTTTAGTATGGGATTTCCCGAACGCGCTGAAATAAGCAACGGCCTGCGTATTCCCCCATTGCAACTTCTCCTAGTGTTTCGGGTGATCATTCCGCACCAACACGAGGACGAAAACCATGGCAGTCCATTTGCACCCCGAGACCATCGCCCTGCATGCCGGCTGGCGGGCGGATCCCGCAACCGGCGCCGTGGCCGTGCCGATCTACCAGACGACCTCGTACCAGTTCCGTGACACGGAGCACGCGGCCAATCTCTTCGCGTTGAAGGAACTCGGCAACATCTATACGCGCATCGGCAATCCGACCACCGATGTCCTGGAGAAGCGTGTTGCCGCACTTGACGGCGGTATTGCTGCGCTCGCGGTTTCTTCGGGGCAGGCGGCGTCAGCCCTGGCCGTGCAGAACCTTGCGCGGGCCGGTGACAATATCGTCAGTTCCACCGATCTCTACGGCGGCACATGGAACCTCTTTGCCAATACGCTGAAGGATCAGGGCATCGAGGTACGCTTTGTCGATCCCCGGGACCCCGAAGCGTTTCGCCGGGCTACGGATGAGCGAACCCGTGCCTATTACGCGGAAACACTGCCCAATCCGAAACTCACCGTATTTCCGATTGCCGAAGTCGCCGCCATCGGGCGCGAATATGGCATTCCGCTGATCGTCGACAATACGGCGGCGCCGCTGATCGCGCGGCCCCTGCAGCATGGGGCCGCCATTGTCGTCTACTCCACCACCAAATATCTTGGCGGGCACGGCACTTCCATCGGCGGCATCATTGTCGATGGCGGGCAGTTTGACTGGGAGAAATTCCCGGAACGGCAGCCAGCGCTGAACACACCCGATCCAAGCTATCACGGCGCGGTCTGGACGGAGGCGGTCAAACCCATCGGACCCGTCGCCTATATCATCAAGGCGCGCGTCACGCTTTTGCGCGACCTTGGCGCGGCGCTATCCCCCTTCAATGCGTTCCAGACCATCCAAGGCATCGAGACGCTGTCGCTGCGTCTCGAGCGCCACGTCGAGAATGCGCAGAAGGTTGCCGAGTTCCTGGCCAAGCGGCCGGAGATCGCCAAGGTCATCCATCCATCGCAGCAGAGCGGTCTCGATCGCGAGCGGGCGGAGAAATATCTCTCTGGCAGTTTTGGTGGTCTGGTCGGTTTCGAGCTCAAGGGTGGCCTGCAGGCAGGGCGCAAATTCATCGAAGCGCTCGAACTCTTCTACCACGTGGCCAACATCGGCGATGTCCGCAGCCTCGCCATCCATCCGGCAACGACCACGCATTCCCAGCTCTCGCCGGAAGAACAGCGGGCGAGCGGCGTTTCGGAAGGTTACATCCGGCTCTCGGTCGGCATCGAACATATCGATGATATTCTCAACGATCTGGAGCGCGGCCTGAATGCATCTAAACTTGCACTCGCCGCTTGAAACCCAGGGTTGGTTGGAATTACGGACGGGATATTGTAATCTTCTGGAGTGAGGGATGGGCTTTCACCCACCCCTCGCTTCTAGAGTGTAAATCGAACCCGGATCACCAGCTGCCAGCCGGTCCGGGTTCTTTTCACCTCTAGCGTGATGCTAAACGGCAATTTCCGCATAGATCACCTCCAGTTTTGAGAGCAAGGCCATTGCTATGGTCGGGAGGCCCGTCTTCCCGATGCACCGGCTGGCTCGGTGTGTCTGCTTCGCCCTCAAATGGATCGCGTGTAAAACGCCTGTTCAATCCACTGCCCGTTTTCATGGAGCGCCGCTAGAAATGCAGAGTTGAATCATTTGAGGTAAGCGGTTGTTTTGAATAGCAATTTACAACTATAGTCGAACGCGCTTGGCGTGATCTTGACGCATAGTTCCGGCCGCCGGCCGATGAAGCCGCGATTTCCAGTATCGAAAATGTTCATGCTTGCCCGTAAGCCCTATCGAAAAGTCGACCGGATCGGTATAGACGGTCGCAAACAGACAACAGGGCGGCTGCACAGGCAGCGCAAATGATGATGACGGTTGTGACACGGAAGACGGGAGAAGCGGCGGGAACGGCTGCGGGTGATGGATTGACCGCGGCGGCTGATCCGATGGTGGCGTTTGAAGGCGTTTCCAAACGCTTTGCGGCAGGGCGGACCAGTGCGGAAGTGGCCGCGCTCGACGGTGTCGATCTGATTGTCCCGCGCGGTTCCGTCACCGGCATTATCGGCCGTTCCGGCGCGGGCAAGTCCACCCTGATCCGCCTGGTCAACGGGCTGGAAAAGCCGACGAGTGGCCGCGTCGTTGTCGACGGGGTAAATATTGCCGAGCTTGATGAAAAGCGGCTGCGCGACGTGCGCCGCTCCATCGGCATGATCTTCCAGCATTTCAATCTGCTCTCGTCGCGCACGGCTTTCGACAATATCGCCCTGCCGCTCGAAATCGCCGGTGTCGACAGACAGACCATCGAAAAGCGGGTGACACCGTTGCTCGATCTGGTGGGGCTGTCGGACAAGCGCAATCGCTATCCCTCCGAACTGTCCGGCGGGCAGAAGCAGCGCATCGGCATCGCACGGGCTCTGGCAACGGAACCCAAACTGCTCCTCTCGGACGAAGCGACATCGGCACTTGATCCTGAAACAACCCGGTCGATTCTTGCCCTGCTCAAGACCATCAACAAGGAGCTTGGCCTCACGGTTCTGCTGATCACCCATGAGATGGAAGTGATCAAGACCATTGCCGATCATGTGGCGGTTATCGATGGCGGACGCATCGTCGAGCAGGGCCCGACCTTTGACGTGTTCACTGGTCATACCCATGCGACAACCCGGTCGCTGCTGGGTGGATTGGCAGGGCTGCATCTGCCGGAGTTTTTGACGCGGCAGATGGTCGAGAAGCCGGAACCGGGCTTGCGGACGATCCTGCGCATCATCTTCAAGGGCGAGAATGCGACGGAGCCCATGCTGGCGCGGCTCGGCAGCGATCTCGGTATCGAGGTCAATATCATGGCCGGTGCGGTCGACGAGATTGCCGGGCGCCCCTTCGGCATGCTGGTTGTTTCCCTGCTCGCCGATGAGGCAAAGATAGTCCAAGCCCGAAGCTTTCTTGCCGATCACGGCCTGTCATCGGAGGTTGTCGGCTATGTCCGCTGATATTTTTGCACTGCTGGTGAAGTCCACCGGCCAGACCCTGTACATGGTCGCAGTGGCGGGCCTGATCGGCTCCTTGTTCGGCATTCCGCTCGGTGTTTTTCTGGCGACCAGCGGCCGCGGCGAGCTTTTTGCTGCGCCTTCGGTCAACAAGGTGCTCGGGCTTGTCGTCAATGCGGCCCGCTCGACGCCCTTCATCATTCTGGTTGTCGCCATCATCCCCTTCACCCGCTTGATCGCCGGGACCTCCATCGGAACCACCGCCGCGATCGTACCGCTGACCATTGCAACCATTCCCTTCATCGCGCGGCTGGTTGAATCGGCAATCCGCGAGGTCGATCCGGGGCTGACCGAGGCTGCCCGTGCGATGGGTGCAAGTCCCGCCCAGATCGTGTTCAAGGTTCTGCTGGCCGAAGCGCGTCCCGGCATCACATCGGCCCTGACCCTGACCATTGTCAGCCTGATCGGTTATTCGGCCATGGTCGGTGCCGTCGGCGGCGGCGGGCTCGGCGATCTCGGCATTCGCTACGGCTATCAGCGCTTCATGCCGGATGTGATGGCCATCGTGGTTCTGGTGCTGATCGTGCTGGTTCAGCTTGTGCAGAGCGCCGGTGACCGGCTGGCACGGCGGTTCGACAAGCGCATCCGTCCCCGCTGAAAACACGTTTACGTTAAAACAGGAGAGTACAATGTTGAAGAAAATCCTCGTCACCGCTGCGGTGGCGGCAATGCTCAGCGCGACGGGCGCTCTGGCCGAAACGATCAAGATCGGCGTGACGCCGGGCGAACACGCGCAGATCATGGAGAAGGTCAAGGAAATCGCCAAGCCGAAAGGCCTCGACATCGAAATCTTCGAATTTTCCGACTATGTCGTGCCGAACCAGGCGCTGAACGACGGCGAGCTTGATGCCAACTCGTTCCAGCACAAGCCTTATCTCGACAACCAGATTGCCGACCGCAAGTTCGATCTCGTCGATGTCGCCAACACCGTGAATTTTCCGATGGGCGTCTATTCGAAGAAGGTGAAGAGCTTCGACGCACTGGCCGATGGCGCGACGATTGCCATTCCGAACGATCCGACCAATGGCGGCCGCGCACTGCTGATCCTTGCCGACAAGGGCGTGATCAAGCTGAAGGAAGGTTCGGGTCTCAAGGTGACGCTCGCCGATATCACCGAGAACAAGAAGAACTTCAAGTTCGTCGAACTGGATGCTGCCCAGCTGCCGCGTTCCATCGACGATGTGGATGCTGCTGCCATCAACACCAATTACGCGCTTGAAGCTGGCCTTGATCCGATGAAGGACCCGATTCTGAAGGAGGGTGAAAAGGCGCCCTACGTCAACCTGATCGCCGTGCGCAAGGCCGACAAGGACAAGCCCTGGGTCAAGACGCTGATCGAATCCTACCATTCCGATCCGGTCAAGCAGTTCATCCTCGACAAGTACAAGGGGGCGGCTGTTCCCGCCTGGTAATCGACACTTTCACTCCCCTTCGCCGATGGGTGGAGGGGAGTGGTTTGCTTTGAATGTCTTCAGATGCGCTTGCCGTTGCCGCCGAAAAGATGCAGCTTTTCCCCCGGGATGATCACCCTCAGGTGATCGTCGGGCTGGGATACGGAACGGCCGGCAACCCGCACGACTACCCGCTCACCTCCGATGATGCCATAGACATAGCTTTCCGCGCCGACCGGCTCTACACCGAGCACTTTGAGGTCGAGCAGCAGGCCGCCAATGTGGCTTTCCGTGCCGGTGGCAACCTCCAGATCTTCCGGACGGAACCCGATCACCGCATCCTTGTCGGATACGGCAAGCCCCTCGGCGCCGATCCGCGTGCCGTCCCTCAGGATCAGGCCGGATTCGCCGGCGGTCACCGGAATGAGGTTCATCGGCGGTGCGCCGATGAAGCTGGCGACGAATGTGCTGGCGGGCTTTTCGTAGATATCCAGCGGCGCGCCGATCTGTTCGACCGCACCGGCATTCATCACCACGAGAATATCGGCGAGCGTCATGGCCTCCAGCTGGTCGTGGGTGACATAAACGCTGGTCACGCCGAGCTGGCGCTGCAGGTTCTTGATTTCCACCCGCATCTGGCCGCGCAGCTTGGCGTCGAGATTGGAGAGGGGTTCGTCGAAGAGGAACACTTTGGGGTTGCGCACAATGGCGCGGCCCATGGCGACGCGCTGCCGCTGGCCGCCTGACAGTTCGCGTGGTCGCCGTTCGAGCAGATGCGCCAGCTCCAGCGTTGCCGCTGCTTCGCGCACACGCTTGTCGATCTGGTCCTTCGGCATGCCGCGGTTGCGCAGGCCGTAGGCCATGTTGTCATAGACCTTCATATGCGGATAGAGCGCATAGTTCTGGAAGACCATGGCGATGTCGCGTTCGGCGGGGCCGAGATCGTTGACAACCTTGTCGTCGATCTTGACCGTGCCGTCGGTAATGGATTCCAGCCCCGCGATCATGCGCAGGAGGGTCGATTTTCCGCAGCCCGACGGGCCGACAAGCACGCACAAGGCGCCGTCCTTGATGTCTATGTCGACGCCTTTGACCGCCTCGACGCCGCCGGCATAGACCTTGCGGACATTGGTGAGTTCAACACTTGCCATATGGGATCATTTCTCCGTTTCGACCAGGCCGCGCACGAACCAGCGTTGCATCAGCACAACGACGAGGATCGGGGGGAGGATGGCCAGAATGCAGGTCACCATCACCAGATGCCATTCAGTGTCGGCATCGGCGAAGGAAATCATTTTGCGCAGACCGATGACGATGGTCGTCATGTCATTGCGGTTCGTCATCAGCAGCGGCCAGAGATACTGGGTCCAGCCGTAGATAAAGAGGATGACGAACAGCGCTGCGATGTTGGTTTTGGACAGGGGCAGCAGGATGTCCTTGAAGAAGCGCCATGGGCCTGCACCGTCGACGCGTGCCGCTTCCACCAGCTCGCCTGGTATGGTCATGAAGAACTGCCGGAACAGGAGGGTTGCGGTAGCCGATGCCATGAGGGGAACCGTCAGGCCCGTGTAGGTATCGATGAGGCCGAGATCGACCATGACCTTGTAGGTCGGCAGGATGCGGACTTCGACCGGCAGCATCAGGGTGATGAAGATCAGCCAGAAGAAGACCATGCGGCCGGGAAAGCGGAAGAAGACGATGGCATAGGCCGACAGGATCGAAATGATGATTTTGCCGACGGCAATCGCCAGCGCCATGATCGTGCTGTTGATGAGCAGGCGGCCGACACTCACGCCGCCGATGCGGCCGATGCCGCCGAAAAGTGCCGTCGTGTAGTTTTCCCAGAAATGCCCGCCGGGCAGCAGGGACAGTGGCGGCCGCATGATATCCTGCAGCGACTGGGTCGAGGCGATGAAAGCGTAGTAGATCGGGAAGGCCACGATCAGGATGCCGACAATCAGGATGATGTGGGCAATGAGGCGGCCGATGGGATTGTTCTGGATCATCTCTGCGCTCCTCAGCCGTAATGCACTTTGCGCTCGACATAACGGAACTGGATTGCCGTCAAGCCGATGACGATGACCATGAGGATCACCGATTGTGCTGCGGAGTCGCCAAGGATCAGGTTGACGAAGCCGTCATTGTAAACCTTGTAGACCAATGTCTCCGTGGCCTTGCCGGGGCCGCCGCCGGTGACGGCATGAATGATGCCGAACGTGTCGAAGAAGGCGTAGACGGTGTTGACGACCAGCAGGAAGAACGTCGTCGGAGCAAGCAGCGGGAAAATGATCGTCCAGAAGCGCTTGGTTTCGCCCGCACCATCGATGGCGGCGGCTTCGATCAGCGATTTGGGAATGGACTGCAGCCCGGCAACGAAGAACAGGAAATTGTAGCTGATCTGCTTCCACGCGGCCGCGGCAACCACCAGCAGCATGGCCTGGTTGCTGTTGAGCAGCGGGTCCCAATTGTAGCCGGCGGAGCGGATCATGTAGGCGAACGTGCCCATCGAGGGGTTGAACAGGAACAGCCAGAGCATGCCGGCAATGGCCGGGGCGACGGCGTAGGGCCAGATCATCAGGGTGCGGTAGACACCTTTGCCGCGAATGACCTTGTCCGCCATGACAGCAAACAGCAGCGCGAAGCCCATGGCAATGACTGCCGTGGCGATGGAGAAGATGACCGTGACCTGCAGCGAGTTCAGGTAATTGGGGTCACTCAGGATGCGCTTGAAATTGCCGAGGCCGACGAACTGGGTCGACAGGCCGAACGGATCCTCGCGCAGCACCGACTGGCGGATGGCCTGCGACGCGGGCCAGTAGAAAAAGACAATCGTGATGGCAAGCTGCGGCGCCAGCAGCAGATATGGCAGGACCTTGTTCGGAAAAGTGACACGCGTTGACGATGCCATGATTGCCCCTCTTGAAAAGAGCCCCGTCCGCAAGACATGCGGACGGGGCGTTCATGAACCGGCTCTTACTGGCCGTTCGCCTGTTTGATGGCTGCATTGCCGCGCTTGACGGCATTGTCGAGGGCCTGCTGGGCCGTCTGCTTGCCGGAGAGCATGTTCTCGAACTCTTCGTTCTCGATATCACGCACCTGTGGCAGGTTCGGCAGGCGGACGCCCTTGGAGTTTTCCGTCGGCGCCTTGCCCATCATCTGCTTGATCGGAATTTCGCGGGCAGGGTTCTTGTCGTAGAAACCGGACTTCTTGGTGTCCTCATAGGCGGCAAGGGTCACCGGCAGATAGCCGGATACCTGGTGCAGGCGGGCCTGGATGTCGGTGCGCGACAGGAAGGTGAAGAAGGCGGCAACGCCCTTGTATTCCGCGTCGGACTTGCCTGCGAACACCCAGAGGCTGGCGCCACCCGGTGTCGTGTTCTGCGGTGCACCCTTGGCATCGGGGTCATAGGGAAGCTGGCCGGTGCCGTAGTTCATGCCCGACTTGACCACGTCGCCCAGGCCACCGGAGGATTCGGTGAAGATGCCGCATTCGCCCGACAGGAACAGCGGCTTGGCTTCGGATGTGCGCCCGCCGTAACGGAAGGTGCCGTCCTTGGCGAGGTCGGCCAGTTCCTGGAAGTGTTTGACATAGATCGGCGCGTTGATCTTCAGCTCGACATCGGTTCCGGCAATGCCGTTTTCATTGGTGCCGTAGGAGACATTGTTCCAGGCGGCAAAGTTTTCCGTGTGGATCCATGTCAGCCATGTCGAGGTGTAGCCGCATTTGGCAGCGCCGCTGGTCTTGATCTTCTTGGCGGCTTCCCAGACTTCCGGCCAGGTTTTTGGCGGGTTGTTTTCATCCAGCCCGGCCTTCTTGAAGATATCCTTGTTGTAGTAAAGGATCGGCGAGGAGCTGTTGTAGGGGAAGGACAGCATCGTGCCGTCCGGCTTGGAATAATAGGCGACGATGCCCGGCAGATAGAGGCTCTTGTCGAACTTTGCGCCGCCCATCGAGAGAATGTCGGCCACCGGTTTGATCGCGCCCTCGGCGCCCATCATGACGCCGGTTCCCGCGTCGAATACCTGCATGATATGCGGGGCCTGCTTGGCACGGAACGCGGCAATGCCGGCGTTCAACGTTTCCGGATAGGTCCCCTTGAACACTGGAACGACCTTGTAGTCGCTCTGGCTTTCGTTGAATTCCTTCGACAGGGTTTCAACAACCTCGTTGTTGGCACCGGTCATGGCATGCCACCAGCTGATTTCGGTGACGGCAAAGGATGAGGTGGACGATGCTAGGATAAGTCCGAGCGCAAGGCTGAGCGAAGTGCCGCGAAATGTCATGTATGTCTCCCATAATGAGGCGTCGTTAGGAACACGCTTATTGGATGCGCTTATGGGCACTATCCTCATTATGTGACAGAGAAACAACAGTTTTATGACTTTGGTCGAATGTCTGGGTTAACGCCTGTGGAAAAAATGCTCAGCTGTTCACTTTTGCGCCGGTCAGATGAGGGTGACGCCGGCCTTGCGCATATTCGCGACCATGGCGGCCAGTGACCCGCCCATGTCGATGGCGCGGCAGGCATCGAGCAGCACATCGGCGGTAAAACCGTGCGCCACCGCATCCAGCGCGGAGTAGGCGACGCAATAGTCTGTCGCCAGCCCGACAAAGGTCACATTGGTGATGCCGCGCTCGCGCAGGTAGCCGGCAAGGCCGGTCGGGGTCTTGCGGTCGTTCTCGAAAAACGCCGAGTAACTGTCGATGTGGGGACGGAAGCCCTTGCGGATGATCAGTTCGGCCTTGGTCCACTGCAGATCCGCATGGAAATCGGCGCCCGGCGTGCCCTGAATGCAATGGTCCGGCCACAGCGTCTGGTCGCCGTAGGGCATTTTCACCGTGTCGAAGGGCGCCTTGCCGGGATGGGAAAAAGCGAAGCTCGAATGGCCGGCCGGGTGCCAGTCCTGCGTCAGGATGACGTGATCGAACCGGATGATCAGTTTGTTGATGATCGGGACGATTTCGCTTCCGCCATCCACGGCCAGTGTGCCGCCCGGGCAAAAATCGTTCTGCACATCGATGACGACAAGCGCATCCCCAGCCATTTTATTTCTCCGATTGTCCAAAGAGGGCAAGTATCGTCAATCGGAGAAGCCCGTCAACTCGGGTTTCGGGCGTAATGCAGATCGCCGTCGATCCAGACGTGATCGACGTCAAGCGCATCATCGAGATGCACGATATTGGCGACATATCCGGTGCCAATGCGCCCGTAGCGATGATCGATCCGGATGCTCTCGGCGGGATAGAGCGAGGCCATCCGCAGGGCTTCCTCCAGGTCAAGTCCAAGCTCGCGATGGACGAAGCGGACTGCCGAAATCATGTCGAGATCGGCTCCCGCCAACGTGCCGTCTTCGAGCGTCAGGCGGCCGTCATGCCGCCGGATCGTCCGTCCGTTCAGCGTGAAGGTGGTGATATCCGTGCCGATGGTCGACATGGCGTCGGTCACGAGAAAAATCCTGGCCGGACCCTGCTTGGCACGCAGGGCAATCGCCATCGAGGCCTTGCTGACGTGAAAACCGTCGGCAATCAGCCCTGCCGACAATTCGCCGGTTTCAAGGATGGCGCCGACAACGCCGGGGCTGCGGTTTCCGAGCTGGCTCATGGCATTGAAAAGATGGGTTGCCATGGACGCGCCGGCATCCTTGGCCGCGACAGCCATTTCATAAGTTGCGCCGCTATGGCCGATGCTGACGATGACGCCCGCATCGACCATGGCCTTGATCTTGTCGACGGGAACGGTCTCCGGGGCGACAGTGGTGAGCAGTACCGGCAGTGCCTGCACGGCTTCCACGATCGCCACAAGATCGCTGTCCTCCATCGGGCGGATAAGCGCGGGATCGTGCGTGCCCTTGTGTGAGACGGAAAGGTGCGGCCCTTCGAGATGCAGGCCGATAAATCCGGTGACTTTTTCCAGCGCCGCCGCCTTGCCGGCGGCAATCGCCGCATTGGTGATGGCGGGGGTGTCGGTGATCAGGGTTGGCAGGAGGGCCGTCGTGCCGAAGGCGAAATGCGCCTGGCAGATGGTCCTGATCGCCTCGACACTCGGGCCGTCATTCAGGAGAACGCCGCCGCCGCCATTCACCTGCACGTCGATGAAACCGGGCACAAGCTTGCCGCCCTTGAGCGCGACACGGCGAACATCCGCAGGGATGTCCGCCTGGGCAACGATACCGGTGATGGCGCCCGCATCGACGAGAATTGCCGAACCGGCATGCCAGGTTTCGCCGTCAAAAATGTCGGCGCCGGTCAGTGCATAGACAGTGCTCATATTGTTTCAGTCACTTTTCTCAAATGCGGTGGCTCGTCCGGATTCAATCCGCGGCTGCGGGCGAAATCTTCCACGAAAGCATAGAATGATACCAGCAGAGTGAGCGGGTCCGTCAATGGGTGCGACGTCGCGATGAACGGCAATGCGGTGGCTTTCGATGGCTTCGCCGATGTCAGGAAGACGGCGGCTTCCTGCTCGGCAAGGCGATCGGCAGCCTGCACGATTGAATCCTCAGCCGCATCGCGCGCTGCAAGCACCAGAACGGGGAAATCCTTGCCGACGATGGCCTTGGGTCCGTGCATGACTTCGGCGGCGCTGTAGGATTCCGCGTGCATGGCGCTGGTTTCCTTGAATTTCAGCGCCACTTCGTTGGCAATGGCAAGGGATGGTCCGCGTCCAAGCACGAAAAGCGAGTTCTCGCCCTTCATGGCGGCGCCGAACGGCGACCAGTCGCAGCGGATGGCGGCTGCAAGGGCCTTGGGCAGTTCATCGATGGCGGCAAGCAGTTCTTTGTTCTGCGTCCAGTGGCCGATCATGGCGAGCCCGGCGACCGCCGAGCTGACAAAGGTCTTGGTGGCGGCGACGCTGCGTTCCTGTCCCGCCAGGATGTCGATGGCGAGATCGCTGGCATAGGCGAGATCGGAATTGATTTCATTGGTGATGGCGAGCGTCAGCGCGCCGCTTTCGCGTGCAGCCTTGGTCATGCTGACAATGTCGGGGCTCTTGCCTGACTGGGAAATGGAGAGCGTTGCGGCGCTCTCGAGTTTCAGGGTGATGCCATAGATCGAGGCGACGGACGGTCCGAGCGAGGCGACGGGAATGCCTGCGGTCAGTTCCGTTGCGTATTTCAGATAGGCTGTCACATGGTCCGATGAACCGCGGGCAATGGAGGCCAGGAAGGGCGGGTTCTTCTCGCGCAGTCTTGCTCCGGCATTGGCCAGCGTATCGCGGGAAGCATCGAGAAACCGCGCGGTTACATCCGGGATGGAGCGAATTTCTTCGCGCATGAGAGTTCCGTTGGTGGTCAAAGTACTGCTCCTGAAATTTCCGAGGAGTCGCCGAGCTTCAGCTCCGCGACAAATTCATAGGCATCCGCCCGATAGATCGACCGGGTAAATTCGATCACTTTTCCCGATTCGAGATAGGATATGCGCTCGATGTTGAGGCTGGCGGAACCCGCGGGCACCTCGAGCAATTTGGCATCGGCCTCCTTCAGGATTGCCGCCGAAATGCGCTGAATGGCGCGGGCCGGGCGATTGCCGCCCTCCGCCAGCACCGCATAGAGCGACAGCGTGACCAGTTCCGGATTGGGCAGCACCTGAATGGACAGGGCGGCGCGTTCAATCGCCATGGGCGTGTCATTGGCAACGCGCAAGCGGCTGATGCGGGCAACTTTCTCGCCCGAGGAAAGACCGAGCGTGACCATTTCTTCCGGCGAGGGCGGATAGATGCCGCGATCGAGCCATGTGGAACGCACGATCATGCCGCGCCGCGCCATGTCCTCGGTGAACGAGGTCAGGTGTGACAGCGATTGCTCGACCCGTTCCGAACGGGGGGCGACAAAGGTGCCGGAGCCATGCCGCTGCACGAGCAGGCCGGTGTTGACCAGCCCCTGAACCGCCTTGCGCACGGTGACACGCGAAATATCGGCGATGGTGGCAAGTTCCCGTTCGGGCGGCAAGGCATCGCCCGGCTGCAGCATGCCGTCGCGGACAGCCGTTTCAATCAGCCGCTGCAGCTTGACGTAGAGCGGGCCGCCGCTGGCGGAACCGTCGTTCAGGGACGGCAGGATATCGATCAATCCATCAGCCATGCACGGCCTCCTTGCGCGCCGGCGCGAAGTTTTTCACCGCCAGTTGCACCGCGCCCGTCAGCGCGTCATGCAGCGGCTTTTGCAGCTTTGCCCGGTACGGGGGCGAAAGACGCTGTTCGAACAATGGCCCCAGTCCGCCGATCAATGACAGGCGTTCCTGTTGGGGTGGCATGATGGCATCGAGCCCCTCTTCGATCTGTGCCGCCGCCCTGTTCACAATCGCCAGTGCCACGGCATCGTTGCGGGCAGCATATTCAAAAACCAGCGGCGTAAGCGTACCGAAATCGCTGGGGCGCGCCGCGTGGGCAAACTCGACGATCCGGTGGGGATTGTTTTCAAAGCGTTGGAGGACGGCCTCTGTCAGGGGTGACGAAGGGTGAAACCGGTCATGGGCCAGCAGGGCCTCTTCCAGGAGATCGCGGCCGATTCGCGCGCCGCCGCCAAGATCCCCCACCTTGAAGCCCCAGCCGCCGGCAAACCGGATGTCATCGCCTTCGCGTGTGACGAACAGGGTGCCTGTGCCGATGATGACCACGGTTCCGTCATTGTCGCCGAGCGCACCCTGCAGGGCGATCGTGCCATCGGATGTCACCTGGGAATGCTGAAAGGGCAGGGTCGTCCGCAGCTTCTCGCCATTGCCGCCGACCATGGCGCCAGCGAGCCCAAGAACCGCCGCGGTCGCGGGAATCATTGCGGCGTCGACCCCGGCTTCGGCAAAGGCGGTATTTGTCGCGCCGAGAATATTCAGGCGCGCGTTTTCCATGTCGGTCATGATGTTGGCCGAACCGCTTTTGCCGATGCCCAGAACATGGCCTGTCATATCGGCCACGGCCGCCCTGCAGCCTGTTCCACCACCATCAATTCCCAGGAGATATGTCACACTCATTGCCCTCCGAAAATAGAATACCAATAAAATACCAATAGCCAAGCGTTAATTCCAGGTTTTTTCCACTTTTATTCATCGCACTGATTTTATTGAATAATTTAACTTGTATGAAAAACAGTGCATGATTTTTTTAAGAACCTCTGGACAAGTGGTATTTTTTTGGCATTAATTATCGCAACGAGGAGAGGCGAGTGGTGGTAACCCGTACCGAGCAACGCAACGACAAGGCATCCGGATTGGACGAGCGATCGCCAGCCGATGTTTTGCGTTTGCTGCACGAGGCGCAGATCGAGGCAGCGGCTTCGGTGGCGCGGGCGACGGATTCCATTGCCGCGGCGGCGCTGCTTGCCGCCGAAACCCTGGCCGCGGGCGGGCGTATTGCCTATGCCGCCGCCGGCAGCTCCGGCCTGATGGCACTTGCCGATGCACTCGAACTGCCCGGCACCTATGGCATCGCGCCGGACCGTGTGGTGATCCTTCTGGCGGGTGGTGTTGAAAGTCTTGTCCGCCTTGCCGGCGGGTATGAAGATGATGTCGAGCAGGCCGCCCGCGATATCGCTGGCGCCGGCCTTGGGCAGGGCGATTGCCTGATTGCCATTTCGGCCAGCGGCACGACGCCCTATGCGGTGGCGGCCATTGATGAAGCCACGCGGCGCGGGCTGAAGATCATCGCCATTGCCAACAATCCGGCCGTGCCGCTGTTCAGGCATGCCGACGTGACGATCACGCTGGAAACACCGCCGGAAATCGTCGCCGGTTCGACACGCATGGGGGCAGGGACCGCGCAGAAAATTGCGCTCAATCTTCTCTCCACGCTGATGGCCGTGCATCTGGGGCACGTGCATGACGGCTACATGGTCAATCTTGTTGCCGACAATGAAAAGCTGCGCGAACGCGCCGCACTCATCGTTTCGGCCATCGCCGCCTGCGACATCGCCGATGCGAAACAGCATCTGGCTTCAACCGATGGCTCAGTAAAGCGCGCAATCCTGCTAGCAGCGGGTGCAGCCGACGCAAAACAGGCATCACACATTCTCGAAAGCAATCAACAGAGGCTACGCCCGTCGCTTTCGACACTGAAAGGGAGCCTCGGCTCTCGTTAACGGCACTGCTCAAAGGGTGCAACAGGAGACTAAAATGGGAAGCACGACTTTAAAATCACTGCTCATGGCAACGAGCATCCTGGCTTCGGCCGGCTTTGCTCACGCCGCCGATACAACGCTGACAATCGAAAGCTGGCGTACGGACGATCTTGCCATCTGGCAGGAAAAGCTCATTCCGGCCTTTGAAGCGAAGAATCCCGGGATCAAGGTCAAGTTCGCTCCGACCCCGCCGACCGAATATGATGCCGCTCTTGGCGCCCGCTTCGATGCCGGCAGCGCCGGTGACATCATCACCTGCCGTCCGTTCGACAAGTCGCTGGAGCAGTTCAAGCGCGGCAACCTGTCGAGCCTGAAGAGCCTTCCGGGCATGGAAAACTTCACGCCTGTAGCCAAGGCGGCATGGAGCACCGATGACGGTTCCGACACGTTCTGCGTGCCGATGGCATCGGTCATTCACGGCTTCATCTACAACAAGGATGCCTTCGACAAGCTGGGCATTGCGGTTCCAACGACCGAAGCCGAGTTCTTCGCCGCCCTCGACAAGATCAAGAAGGACGGCACCTACATTCCGCTCGCCATGGGCACGAAGGACCTCTGGGAAGCCGCAACCATGGGCTACCAGAACATCGGACCGAACTACTGGAAGGGTGAAGAAGGCCGTACTGCGCTGATCAAGGGTACGCAGAAGCTTACCGATGCCGATTGGGTTGCGCCTTACAAGACGCTTGCCAAGTGGAAGGATTATCTCGGCGACGGTTTCGAAGCCCAGACCTATCCGGACAGCCAGAACCTGTTCACGCTCGGCCGTGCCGCGATCTATCCCGCCGGTTCGTGGGAAATCTCGCTGTTCAACACGCAGGCCCAGTTCAAGATGGGCGCGTTCCTGCCGCCGGTGCAGAAGGCCGGCGACACCTGCTACATCTCCGACCATGCCGATCTTGGCGCAGCGATGAATGCCAAGAGCAAGAATCCGGAAGCGGCCAAGAAGTTCCTTAGCTGGGTTGCCTCGCCAGAATTCGCCGACATCTATGCCAATGCGCTGCCGGGCTTCTTCAGCCTGTCGTCGACACCGGTCAAGATGAAGGACCCGCTGGCGCAGGAATTCGTGTCCTGGCGCGAAAAGTGCAAGCCGACGATCCGTTCGACCTATCAGATCCTGTCGCGCGGCAAGCCGAACCTGGAAAACGAAACCTGGGTTGAATCGGCCAATGTGATCAACGGCACCGATACGCCCGAAGTTGCAGCCAAGAAGCTGCAGGACGGTCTCGACAGCTGGTACAAGCCTGCGAAGTAAGCAATCGAATGCCGGGGCGGTTCGCGCCGCTCCGGCCTTTCGCTTATTCCGAGCAAATTTTGTTTATGCGAAACCAAGGCCGATGTATTCGGGCCCAAGCAAAACTTGCTCAGAAGTGGCAATCATTGCCGCTGTATTCGTTTGACGAACGGCAGTCGTGGACCGGTTTTCCATGACCAACAAATCAATAAGCAGGGGTTTGCGAGTTAATGAGCACGGCCGACTATTCCCAGTCTGACAGCGGTCAGGACAAACGCGCACGGCGCTGGCACATCCTTGTGTTCCTGCTGCCGGCGGTGATCGTCTATACGGCGATCATGATCCTGCCCTTGATCGAAACCCTGCGCCTGTCGCTGTTCAACGTGGTTGACGGGCAGAGCGTGTTTGTCGGTTTCGGCAATTTCCAGACCCTGTTCGGCGAACCGCGCTGGTCGGCGAGTTTCTGGAACGCGCTGCGCAACAATTTCGTGTTCTTCCTGATCCATATGCTGGTGCAGAACCCGATCGGCGTCGCCCTGGCTGCGCTGTTGTCGGTGCCGAAGCTGCGCTTTGGCGCCTTTTACCGCACGGCGCTGTTCCTGCCGACCCTGTTGTCCTTCGTGATCGTCGGTTTTATCTGGAAGCTGATCCTGTCGCCGATCTGGGGCGTATCGCCCTACCTGCTTGATCTCGTCGGCCTGAAATCACTGTTCGCGCCCTGGCTGGGCCGGCCGGACACGGCGCTCATCACCGTATCGCTTATCTCGGTCTGGCAGAATGTCGGCATTCCGACGATGCTGATCTACGCATCGATGCTGAGCATTCCCGAAGAGGTTCTCGAAGCGGCGGAATGCGACGGCATCACCGGCTGGAGCCAGTTCTGGAAGATCAAGCTGCCGCTGATCCTGCCCTCCATCGGCATCATTTCCATCCTGACCTTTGTCGGCAATTTCAACGCCTTCGACCTTGTCTATACGGTGCAGGGCGCGCTTGCCGGCCCCGACGGGTCGACCGATATCCTGGGAACGCTGCTGTACCGCACCTTCTTCGGCTTCCAGCTGCAGATCGGCGACAAATCCATGGGTGCGACCATTGCCACGGTGATGTTCCTGATCATCCTCACGGGCGTGTGCATCTATCTCTTTGCCATCCAGCGGCGCATGCGCCGGTACCAGTTCTAGGAAGGTCCCGTCATGGCAAAAGCCCGTACATCACCCCTCCGCTCCGGCTTCGTTCACGTCGCCCTGATCATCTACACGCTGATCGCGCTGTTTCCGGTGTTCCTGATCATCATCAATTCGTTCAAGGACCGGGCGTCGATCTTCCGCAACCCGCTTGGCCTGCCGAATGCATCCAGCTTCAGTCTGGTCGGTTACAACTCGGTGCTGACACAGGGTGATTTCACCCTGTATTTCCAGAACAGCTTGATCGTTACCTCCGTGTCGATCTTCTTCGTGCTGCTGTTCGGCGCCATGGCAGCCTTCGCCCTGTCGGAATACCGCTTCCGCGGCAATTCGCTGATGGGGCTCTATCTCGCCCTCGGCATCATGATCCCGATCCGCCTTGGAACGGTCGCGATTCTGCAGGGTATGGTTGCGACGGGCCTCGTCAACACCCTGACCGCGCTGATCCTCGTCTACACCGCGCAGGGTCTGCCGCTCGCCGTGTTCATTCTCACCGAATTCATGCGCACCGTGTCGGATGACCTGAAGAATGCCGGCCGCATCGACGGTCTGACGGAATATTCGATCTTTTTCCGGCTGGTGCTGCCGCTGGTCAAGCCTGCCATGGCAACGGTCGCCGTGTTCACGATGATCCCGATCTGGAACGATCTGTGGTTCCCGCTGATCCTGGCGCCAAGCGATGCCACCAAAACTGTCACGCTGGGCTCGCAGGTGTTCATCGGCCAGTTCGTCACCAACTGGAATGCCGTTCTGGCGGCGCTGACCCTCGCCATCCTGCCGGTACTCGTCCTTTACTTCTTGTTCTCGCGGCAACTGATCCGCGGCATTACATCGGGAGCAGTCAAATGACCGCCAATACGCAAAAGCCCGTGCGGGTTCTGGTTGCCGGGCTTGGCAATATGGGCCGGAGCCACGCGCTCGCCTATCACAACAATCCCGGCTTCGAGATTGTCGGGCTGGTCAACCGCTCCGTCGTGCCGCTGGCCAAGGAATTGCAGGGCTACACGATCCACCCCTCTTTCGAACAGGCGCTGGCCGACCTCAAGCCGGAGCTGGTTTCGATCAACACCTACTCCGACAGCCATGCGGACTATGCCGTTGCCGCCATGGCGGCGGGTGCCGACGTCTTTGTCGAGAAGCCGCTGGCCACCACCGTCGCCGATGCGCAGCGTGTGGTCGCTGCGGCCAAGCAATATGGCCGCAAGCTGGTGATCGGCTACATCCTGCGCCACCATCCGTCATGGGTGCGGCTGATCGAGGAAGCCCGCAAGCTTGGCGGCCCCTATGTCTTCCGCATGAACCTCAATCAGCAGTCGAGCGGCCCGACATGGGAAACCCACAAGGCGCTGATGCAGACCACATCGCCCATCGTCGATTGCGGCGTGCATTATCTCGATGTGATGCTGCAGATCACCGATGCCACGCCGGTTCAGGTGCGCGGCATGGGCGTGCGGCTTTCCGACGAGATCGATGCGAAGATGTACAATTACGGTCATCTGCAAGTTCTCTTCGACGACAATTCCGTCGGCTGGTACGAGGCGGGCTGGGGTCCGATGATTTCGGAAACGGCTTTCTTCGTGAAGGACGTGATCTCGCCCAATGGCTGCGTGTCCATCGTCATGGACCAGAACGCCAAGTCGGATGATATCGACTCGCACACCAAGACATCGACCATCCGGCTGCATTCGGCCAGGACAGGTGCGGACGGGCGTTTTGCCAAGCCGGACGAGTTGCTCAATATGGCGGGCGAACCCGGCCATCAGGAGCTTTGCGACCTGGAGCAGGCCTTTGTTCTCAAAGCCATCCGCGAGGATATCGACCTGGGCCGCCACATGCAGGATGCCGTGCGGTCGCTCAGTGTCTGCCTTGCGGCTGATGAAAGCGTGCGCACCGGCAAGCCGGTAGACCTGTAATTATAAGTTTGAAGACGGGAACAAGACATTGGGTTCTTTGAAGATAGAAAATATTCGCAAGTCTTTCGGCCAGGTGGACGTGCTGAAAGGCATCGATCTCGAGGTGCGGGATGGCGAGTTCGTGATTTTTGTCGGGCCGTCCGGCTGCGGCAAGTCGACCTTGCTGCGCGTGATCGCCGGTCTTGAGGATGCGACCTCGGGCGAGATCCTGATCGACGGCAAAAAGGTCAACAACACGCCGCCGGCAAAACGCGGCATCGCCATGGTGTTCCAGACCTATGCGCTTTATCCGCACCTGTCGGTACGCGACAATATGGGCCTTGGCCTGAAGCAGGCCGGCAAGCCCGCCGAAGAAATCAAGGAGCGCACCAGGATCGCCTCGGCCATGCTGTCGCTCGATGATTATCTGGAGCGACGCCCGGCCGAACTGTCCGGCGGCCAGCGCCAGCGCGTGGCCATCGGCCGCGCAATCGTGCGCGAGCCGCAGCTTTTCCTGTTCGACGAACCCTTGTCGAACCTCGATGCGGCGCTGCGCGTCAACACGCGGCTCGAGATTGCCCGTCTGCACCGGCAGTTGAAGGCGACGATGATCTACGTGACGCACGATCAGGTGGAAGCCATGACGCTTGCCGACAAGATCGTCGTCATGAACAAGGGCAGGATCGAGCAGGTCGGCTCACCCATGGAACTCTATAATTCACCGCAGACGCTGTTTGTCGCGGGCTTCATCGGCTCGCCGCAGATGAACCTTGTTGAGGGCGCAAAGCTCGGCGACCCCGCGGCAAAGACCGTCGGGATTCGCCCGGAGCACATCCAGGTCAGCAATACATCAGGCACCTGGAAGGGGTCGGTCATCCACGTGGAGCATCTGGGTGCCGATACGATCATCTATCTGCAGACGGATTTCGGTCCGCTGACGGTCCGCCTCTTCGGCGAGCACCAGTATGAGGTCGATCAGGTGCTCTATGCGACGCCGGATGCCGGACGAACCTACCGTTTCGATGACAAGGACCAGATCATCAAGGCGTGATGCGGGTGGAGTGCAAAATACGTATTTTACGTAGAATACGTATTTTGCCAAAGCGACTTACCTATTTCACGTCATGACATCCCTATGACTTTCGTTCATAGTCCGGCGCGCTGAAACGGGAATCGTTCGGCTCGGCGCCGAGGCAAGACGACAGGGAAGAGATCGATCATGAAATGGACTGCGGACTCCAAACGCTACGACACGATGAAGTACAATCGCTGCGGCAAGAGCGGCCTCAAGCTGCCGGCGATTTCCCTGGGGTTGTGGCACAATTTCGGTCACGACACGCCGCACCAGACCAAGCAGGCCATCTGCCGCCAGGCCTTTGATCTCGGCATCACCCATTTCGATCTTGCCAACAATTACGGCCCGCCGCCCGGTTCCGCCGAAGAAGCATTCGGCGAAATCCTGCGCACGGATTTCCAGGGCCATCGTGATGAACTGATCATTTCCTCCAAGGCGGGTTACGGCATGTGGCCCGGCCCTTACGGGGAGTGGGGCAGCCGCAAATACATGATCGCCAGCTGCGACCAGAGCCTGAAGCGGCTCGGTCTCGATTATGTCGATATCTTCTATTCGCACCGCTTCGATCCGGATACGCCGCTGGAAGAGACCATGATGGCGCTCGACCACATCGTCCGTTCCGGGCGCGCGCAATATGTCGGCATCTCCTCCTACAACTCGCATCGCACCCGCGAAGCGGCGGCCATATTGGAAGAACTCGGCACGCCGTGCCTCATTCATCAGCCGAGCTATTCCATGATCAACCGCTGGATCGAGGATGACGGTCTTGTCGACACGCTGGAAGAACTCGGCATCGGCTCCATCGTGTTCTCGCCGCTGTCGCAGGGCATGCTGACCGATAAATATCTCAAGGGCGTGCCGGAAGAAAGCCGCGCGGCCCAGGGCAAGTCGCTCAATCCGGCCTTCCTCAGTGAACAGAACCTTGCCAATATCCGGGCATTGAACGCGATTGCCGCAAAGCGTGGCCAGACTCTGGCGCAGATGGCGCTTGCCTGGGTGCTGCGGCGTGGCCGGATCACCACCGCGCTCATCGGCGCGAGCAAGCCGCAGCAGGTCATCGATTGCGTCAAGTCTCTGGAAAATCTTGATTTTACCGATGCGGAGCTTGCCGAAATCGACACTTACGCAAACGATGCGAACATCAACCTCTGGGCCGCGTCGGCCGAGCGCCGGGGACCGGAGCGCACCCCGCCGAAACTGGCTTGAACACACGTTGAAACGCTTTAGATAAGACACATCGAAAACGCCGGCTGCGATCCCGTGGCTGGCGTTTTTTGAATGGGATGCAACCCGCAATTGGCAGCGCCGCGCGAATATGCGACATGTCTGCGCGAAATTGACGTCACGAATGGGATAGTGCGATGAAGATTGCGATGATCGGGACTGGCTATGTCGGTCTGGTTTCTGGTGTGTGCTTTGCCGAATTCGGTTTTCAGGTCACCTGCGTCGACAAGAACCCGGCCATTATCGAGCGCCTGCAGGCCGGGGAAGTGACGATCTACGAACCCGGTCTGGACGAACTCCTGACCCGCAATGCCCGTGACGGGCGCCTGATCTTCACGACGGAGCTGGCATCGACGGTCGCTGACGCGGATGTGATTTTCATCGCCGTCGGCACGCCGTCGCGGCGCGGCGACGGGGAAGCCGACCTGCAATATATCTATGCCGCTGCCGATGAGATCGCCGCCGCCATGAAGCCGGGCGCGGTGATCGTGATCAAGTCGACGGTCGTGGTCGGCACCAATGCCGATGTGCGCGCACATATTGCCAAGGCGCGGCCGGATGTGCCGTTCTCGATGGTGTCCAATCCGGAATTCCTGCGCGAGGGCTCGGCCGTCGAGGATTTCCTGCGGCCTGACCGCGTTGTGGTCGGCGTGCATGACGAGCCCGGGTCCAATGCCATGAAGCGCGTCTACCGGCCGCTTTACCTGCGCGAAACGCCGATGATCGTGACCACGCTGGAAAATGCCGAAATCATCAAATATGCCGCCAATGCCTTTCTGGCGATGAAGGTCACGTTCATCAACGAGGTGGCTGACCTGTGCGAAAAGACCGGTGGCAATGTGCAGGACGTGGCGCGCGCCATCGGCATGGACAACCGCATCGGCTCGAAGTTCCTGCATGCAGGGCCCGGTTTCGGCGGCTCATGCTTTCCCAAGGATACCCGCGCCTATGCGGCGACCGGGCGCAAGATGAATGCGCCGCAGACGCTGATCGAGCAGGTCGTCGTGGTCAACGAGCAGCGCAAGCACTCCATGGCCGCACGGGTGATCGCGGCGGCTGCCAGGAGCGGTGCAAAAACCATTGCGGCGCTTGGCATCGCCTTCAAGCCGAACACCGACGATATTCGCGAGTCACCGGCGCTCGATATCATCCCGGCCCTGCAGAAGGCCGGCCTGACGGTGCGCGCGCATGATCCGGAAGCCCGCTCGGCTGCCGAACCGGTGCTGCCGGGCGTCGTCTGGTGCAAATCCGCCTATGAGGCCGTCGAGGGCGCAGGGATCACCGTGCTCCTGACCGAATGGAACGCCTACCGCGCGCTCGATCTGAAGAAGGTCGCCAGCCTGATGAAGGGCAATCTCCTGTTCGATCTGCGCAACGTCTATGGCGAGCAGGATATCGACGGCACGGGGCTGGAATACCACTCCATCGGCCGCCCGCGCCTGGGGCAGGGCGTTTAAAACAACATTTGCAATCGTTGGATTACTGCGCAGCCCTGTACAGCGTTATGGTTGTCTTGCGGCCCTTGCTGTAGTTGATGCCTGAAACACTGCCGGCCACGACGACGGATTTTTCCCCCTGCGGCAGGTTTTGCAGAAATTCCGCCTGGTTGCCCTCGTCGACGGCGGAAATCGCGCAGGCGGGATTGTCGAGCAGATATTTTGCCGCGCCCGCGCCACTGGTCAGGATGGTCTTTGTACCCGCCAGAAAAACCAGGCTCGGCTCGGCATAGCCCGCCGATGCCAGCACGCTGTTGGCGCAGGGTTTTGCCGCATTGAAGGCATTGTTGAGGGCCGGGCTCATCCAGATCGGCGTGATGGCCGGAGCCACGCCCCATGTGAGCAGAGCCAGCGTGGCAATGGCAAAGGCTGCGGTCACCTGTATGGCACGCTTCAGATTGTCCCTGAGCACGAGGCCGCTGGCAAAGATGCCTGCCGCCGCTGCGGTGAAGAAGGCAATGATCCCCGGAACGGGAAGCGTGTGGGCCATGACAAAGGGCAGGACGGTGCCCGCGCCCATCAGCGCCAGCGTGGCTATGGCCAGACCCAGCAGCGTCAGCCGTTCAAGCCAGATCTGCCAACGCCCGCGATAGGGCTGGCTGGCAATGCCGCTGTCCACCGCCCAGGCCATCATCAGCAGCAGCGCGGGATAGGCGGGCAGGATATAGTGAGGCAGCTTGGTCGGGATCATCTCCGTCACCAGCCAGTAGGGAATGTACCAGGCGGTCAGGAAGGCGAGACGCGGATCGGTGCGGAAACGGCCGAGCGCCTGCAGGCCGCCGCGTATGGCCATGACGCCGAAGGGCCAGAGAAACAGCACGAAAATCAGGGCGAAATAGCCGGGCGGTGCGCCATGGCTTTCCTGCCCGTCGCCCACCTTGGACAACAGGTCATTGCCGACGGATTCGTTAAAGAAAGCGCCGCCGCTCTTCAGCGTGATCAGGATGAGCCAGGGCAGGACAATGACCAGCAGAATGGCGATGCCGCTCAGGGGTTTCAGCCGCTTCAGCCATTGCCATTCACGGTAGAAGAGACAGAGCGCGGCGGCGGTGAGCACGCTGACGAAGGGCGTGATCGGCCCTTTGATCAAAACGCCTATGGCCGTTGCGACCCAGAGGACAAGGGCGGGCGCCCATTTTGCCGGGGTGTTGTTGCGGCTGGCCATCCATATCCATGCCAGCGCGCCCTGGGCGAACACCACGGTGGCGAGCAGGGTGGCATCGGTTTTCGCCACGCGCGCTTCGAAGCCAAGCATGACAATGGCCGCAAGCGCCATGCCTGCCAGCAGCCCGGCGCTCTGTCCGAACAGGAATGCACCCAGCGCCGCCGTGGCGAGCACCGCCAGCGTTGCGCCGCCGACCGAGACGAGCCGGTAGACCCAGACCGGTGCCGTCTGGTCATAGCCGGTGACCTTCAGCACGGCGCTCTGGAGCCAGTAGATGCCGACGGGTTTCTTGTAGCGCGAGGCATCCTGAAAGCGGATGTCGACGTAATCGCCGGTTTCCGCCATCTGGTGCGTGGCCTGAATGTAGCGCGCTTCATCCCGGTCGAGCGGCGGAATCGCGGCGATTCCGGGCACGAACGACACAAGGCAGATGAAAATGAGCAGCAGGTAGTGGCTGAAGCGGAGTTTTGCGGTACCCGCAGACGCAGGGTCAGAATGGGTCATGATCGTGCCTTGCGGTGCCTTCAGATCAGCTGTCCTGCGTCATTGCCTTTTTCTCATTGGCGATCAGCCACAGATTGCGGATGTAGACGACGAGGCCCAAACCCTGTCCGGCGATGAACACCGGGTCCTTGCGCACGATCGCGTAGATGAAGAGCAGAACACCGCCGAACAGCGAGAAGAACCAGAACGTGACCGGAACAACGCTGCGCTTGGCCTTTTCCGAAGCGATCCACTGTACGACGAAGCGCATGGTGAAGCAGCCCTGTGCGAAAAAGCCGAGAAGGATCCAAGCGTCAAACTGGGCGACAAAGACCGAGTGCAGCCAATTGCTAAATGCGTCAGCCATGGCTGATCTCCGTGATGGTTGGAACGGTCTTGCGGCGCTTTCTCAGCCACCACACGCCGTAAAGATCGAGAATACCGCGCAGGCCGCGGTCGAGAATACCGTAATTGGATTTGCCGTGGCGGCGTTCGCGGTCCACCACATCCACATGCACGACGCCATAACCCTCGCGGATCACCAGCGCGGGGAGGTAGCGGTGCCAGCCGTCGAAGAACGGCAGTTCGCGGAAAAGCTGGGTGTGTACCGCTTTCAAGCCGCAGCCGGAATCGCGCGTGTTGTCCTTCAGGATGGCGCCGCGCAGCTTGTTGGCGAGTTTCGACGATATCTGCTTCAGCTTGGTGTCGGTGCGCTTCAGGCGCTGGCCTGCGGCAATGCCCACGGCGGGGCCTGCCTGGATCAGCGCATCGGCGAGCTTGGGCAGATAGGCCGGATCGTTCTGGCCATCGCCATCCATCGTCACGACGACTTTGCCCCTCGCGGCGAAAACGCCGGAACGGACCGCAGCGCTCTGGCCGGCGGATTTATCATGCCGGACATGGCGCAGCGGCTTGCCGGCGCGGATGCGTTCGGCCAGGGCGTCGCCCGTTCCATCGGTCGAACCGTCATCGACCACCACCACTTCGTAGCTGCGGCCTTCCATGGCTGCATCCACTTCATCGAGAAGGAAGGCCAGGTTTGCGGCCTCGTTTCGGCATGGAATTACGATTGTGATTGCCGGATTGCTCAATGTGCAGGCTTTCATATTGTCTGGTCAGGCGCGCTCCTTAACACTGAAAGAGCCGCCTTTCCATCCTCAAATCATTCAACAGGGAATGATCAACGCTTATTGCGGATGTCCGTCAAGGTTTTCGCCGGCGTGATCGCTTCGGGGTCGAGTCGGATTTCGATGATCGACGGTTTGCCGCTTTGCACCGCGCGTTGCCATGCACCTTCGAAATCAGCCGTCTTCTCGACCGTCTCTCCGTGTCCGCCATAGGCGCGGGCCAGCATGGCAAAATCGGGGTTGGTCAGGTCCGTTGCCGACACACGGCCCGGATATTCCCGCTCCTGATGCATGCGGATGGTGCCGTAGATATTGTTGTTGATGACGAGCACGATGATCGGCAACCCGTATTTCACCGCCGTTGCAAAATCCTGGCCGTTCATCAGGAAGCAGCCGTCACCGGCAAAGCAGACCACGGTTCGCTCGGGATAAAGCCGCTTCGCCGCGACAGCGGCGGGAAGGCCGTAACCCATGGAGCCCGATGTCGGCGCGGCCTGCGTGCCGAACCGGCGGAAGCGATGGAAACGGTGCAGCCAGGTGGCGTAATTGCCGGCACCATTGGTCATGATGGCATCTTCCGGCAGCACGCTTTCCAGATAGGTCATGATCGGACCCATGGCGACATTGCCGGGTCCGGTCTGCGGCGGGGTCGACCATGTGAGATAGGCGGCGTGCGCAACCTCCGCCTCGCCGGGCCAGTTGATGTGCGATGGCGGCGCCAGATGGTCAACCGCTTCGGCAAAGGCATCCGGTGCGGCGTTGATGGCAAGGGCGGGGCGATAGACGCGGCCGAGCTCATCGGCATCGGGGTGCACGTGGATCAGTGTCTGCCTGGGGTAGGGGCTGTCCATCAGCGTATAGCCCGAGGATGGCATTTCACCGAAACGCCCGCCGACGAGCAGCAGCACGTCAGCCTCCTTGACGCGTGTGGCAAGTGCCGGGTTGATGCCGATGCCGACATCGCCGGCATAATTCGGATGCAGGTGATCGAACAGCATCTGGCGGCGGAAGGAACAGCCGACCGGCAGGTGCCACTTCTCGGCAAAGCGGGTAATGGAGCGCACGGCTGCTTCGTCCCAGCGCGAGCCGCCGAGGATCATGAACGGTTTTTTGGCGCCCTGCAGCAGGTCGGCGAGTTTCTCGATGCTGGCGGGCGACGGGCCTGTCTCGACCGGCTGCCAGCCCTGTGCGGCCACCGCTTCGACCTTGTCGGTCAGCATGTCTTCCGGCAGGGCAAGCACGACGGGACCGGGGCGGCCCGAGGTGGCGACGGAGAAGGCGCGGGTGACGAATTCCGGGATACGGCGGGCATCGTCGATTTCGGCTACCCATTTGGCGGTGTCGGCAAAGAAGCGGCGGTATTCCACTTCCTGGAAGGCTTCGCGCTCGCGTGCATCGCGCTGCACCTGGCCGATGAACAGGATCAGCGGGGTCGAATCCTGCATGGCGATGTGGATGCCGGGCGAGGCGTTGGTCGCGCCGGGACCGCGGGTGACGAAGCAGATGCCGGGCTTGCCGGTCAGTTTGCCCCAGGCCTCGGCCATCATCGCCGCGCCGCCTTCGGCCCGGCAGACGGTCACGCCCACATCGGCATCCACCAGCGCGTCCAGCACGGCAAGATAGCTTTCGCCGGGAACGCAGAACAGCTGTTCCGCGCCATTGGCTTTCAGGGCTTCTACGATCAATTCACCGCCGGTTTTCATCGGATGCGTCCTTCAATTCCTGGAGAATGTCTGCACTGTGCTCGCCGAGGCGTGGCGAGGGTCTGTTGTAGGTCAGGGGTGTCTTCGACATGACGATCGGCGTGCGCACCGAGGGGATGCTGCTGCCATGGGCATCGTCAAGGTCAAGACGCAACTGCCGGGAGACGATCTGTGGATCGTCGAACATTTCGCCGATGCGGTTGATCGGCCCGGCAGGCACGGCATTCTGCGCGCAGGCGGCGAGCAGGTCGGCGCGTGTGCGCTTCTGCGTTTCGGCCCGGATGATTGCGGTCAGTGCGGTCCGGTTTTCCAGCCGGGCCCGGTTGGTGAGAAAGCGCGGATCGGCGCTGAGACTGTCCAGCCCCATGATCGCGCAGAAACGGGCGAACTGCCCGTCATTGCCGACGGCAAGAATGAGATGGCCGTCGGAAGTGGGCACGACCTCGTAGGGTGAGATGTTGGGATGCGCATTGCCCATGCGGTTCGGGCTGTTGCCGGTGGCGAGATAGTTCATCGCCTGATTGGCCATGACGGCGGACTGCACATCGAACAGTGCCATATCCACCCATTGGCCTTCGCCGGTCTTTGCCGCATGGGCCAGTGCCGCCTGAATGGCAATGACCGAGTAAAGCCCGGTGAACACATCGGCGACGGCAAGGCCGACTTTCTGCGGTTCGCGGTCCGGCTCGCCGGTGACCGACATCAGCCCGGACATGCCCTGGATGATGAAGTCATAGCCGGCCTGGCTGGCATAGGGGCCGGTCTGGCCGAAACCGGTGATGGAGCAGTAGACGAGGCGCGGATTGTCGGCACTCAATGTTTCATAGTCGAGACCATATTTCTTCAGGCCGCCGACCTTGAAATTTTCCAGTACGACATCCGCCGTGCGGCAGAGTGCCCGCACCGTCTCCTGGCCTTCGGGCGAGGTGAAATCGACGGTGATCGAGCGCTTGCCGCGGTTGCAGGAATGAAAATAGGCGGCAGAGAGGTTTTCGCCTTCCTTGCTGGTGATGAAGGGCGGCCCCCACCCACGGGTTTCGTCGCCGCCGGCGGGATTCTCCACCTTGATCACATCGGCACCAAGATCGGCCAGAATCTGTCCGGCCCATGGTCCGGCGAGGACGCGGGCGAGTTCGATGACACGCACGCCTTTGAGGGGAGCTTCAGTCATGGTTGTTAAAGTGGCTCCAAATTCAGTGTTTGTTTCGGGGCTTGTTGCTGAACGACTCGAACCGCCCAATCGGTGAAGTCACGCATGATTACGTCGCGGTTGATTTCGTTCAAGCCTTCGTGGCGGGTGTCGGCATAAACTTTGGTCGTGACATCGCTGAAGCCGAGCCGTTGCATTCGCTTGCCCAGATGCGTCACGGCGCTGCCCCCGGCCGTGGCTGGATCTTCCGCCCCGCCGGCGAGATGGAAGGGCAGGGTGCGCCGTACCTTGGCAAGGCGGCTGTTGTCGGCTCCGGCAAAGGTGAAGCCGAAGACATCGCGCCACATGCCGACCGAGGCATCCCAGCCGCACAGCGGATCGGCGATATAGGCGTCCACTTCGTCAGGGTCGCGTGACAGCCAGTCAAACGGGGTGCGGGCATCCCTGATGCCGCGCGCCCAGGTCTGAAAGGTCAGTTTCGGCAGAAGCATGCTCGGCACATCGGAGCCAAGCAGCATGCGTTCGGCCCGCAGGATGCCCTGCGCCAGCCGTCCGGCGAGCCCGGCGGAGAAATTGGCGTTCCAGATGGCGGCGGCATCGACCTTTTGCTGATAGCCCAGCACGTAATTGAGGCCGATCAGACCGCCCATGGAGTGGCCGAAGAGAAGCAGCGGCAGACCGGGATGGCGGGCGCGGGCTGCAGCGTTGACCGCGTCCATGTCTTCGAGCACCAGGCGCATGCCGTCCCGCTCGGCGAAACGGCCGGGCGGCGCGCCATCGGCTTTGGTATAGCCGTGGCCGCGATGGTCGTGGGTGTAGACATGAAAACCGTGCCTGTTGAGATGCTCGGCAAAACGGCCATAGCGCAGGCAGTGTTCGGCAAGGCCGTGGCTGATCTGGACAATGGCTGTACCGCTGCCTGCGGCGGGTGAAAAGCGCATGGCAAGCGCCGCACCCGTCGGCGACCGGACCGTTTCGATGTCTGCAAAACCCATTCATGCCTCCCGCGATCAATTGAAAGGGTGGCGCGTGATTAGTCAATCCACAATAAATTCTGCGTAAATTCGGGTATCCCCATGGGTTTTTGCACAATAAATAATCACGCATCGTGCGCTGCAATTTTATTTTGCAAAACCTCTTGCAAACGACAAAAACTTGCCGCAAAACTTCTTTCCGAAAGAGATTGGATACTGTGTCTTCTCTCGATTGTCCCCGGCTTTCACGGCTGACAGAACGCTGATTTGCGGCGTCGGGGGATGATTGTCCGGACCGGGATATCCAGGCGCTTGCCAGTTACATGGCCGTTCCGGGGAGAAGAGGACGCTCCCCAAATGCGGCACCAGAGGGGAAACCGGGTGACGGAAATATCCGCACCCGGTTTCGCTCGTTTTAGGGGGGGCTGCATTGCTGTCGTGCGTGGTTCGACAAGCTCACCATGAGGGTTTTGGTTTTCCTGCAAGGCTAATCACGGAGATCGTAGAATTTAGCTCCCTGCAATCCTCACTCTCCCTCATGGTGAGCTTGTCGAACCACGCATAACAGGAGTCCAAATACCCTGCAAAACGCCTGGCAATCCCGAAATAAACAGCGTGTGCATTGCCACCCGCGCCCCTTTCGCCTACATACGGCGCAAATTCATGTCCCAAAAATCCCGAACATCGGAGTGACGCGCGTTATGGCACGCCAATTCATTTACCATATGGCCGGCCTGAACAAGGCATACGGAACCAAGAAGGTTCTCGAAAACATCCATCTTTCCTTCTACCCCGATGCCAAGATCGGTATTCTCGGACCGAACGGTGCGGGTAAGTCGACGATCCTCAAGATCATGGCCGGCATGGACAAGGAATATACCGGCGAAGCCTGGCTGGCCGACGGTGCCACGGTCGGTTACCTCGCGCAGGAACCCTATCTCGATCCCACCAAGGACGTGATGGGTAACGTCATGGATGGCGTCGCGGACAAGAAGGCCGTTCTTGACCGCTACAACGAACTGATGATGAACTATTCCGATGAAACCGCCGACGAAGGCGCCAAACTGCAGGACATCATCGACGCCAAGAACCTCTGGGATCTGGAATCCCAGGTGGAAATGGCCATGGAAGCGCTGCGCTGCCCGCCCGGTGATTCCGGCGTGGAAAAGCTGTCCGGCGGTGAGCGCCGCCGTGTGGCGCTGTGCCGCCTGCTCCTCTCGCAGCCCGATCTTCTGCTCCTCGATGAGCCGACCAACCACCTTGACGCCGAAACCACCGCCTGGCTGGAAAAGCACCTGCGCGAATATGCCGGCTCTGTCCTGCTGATCACGCACGATCGCTACTTCCTCGACAACGTGACCGGCTGGATTCTCGAGCTCGACCGCGGCCGCGGCATTCCCTATGAAGGCAATTACTCCGCCTATCTCGGTGCCAAGTCCAAGCGCATGCAGCAGGAAGGCCGCGAGGACGACTCGCGCCAGAAGGCTCTGGAGCGCGAGCGCGAGTGGATTTCCGCCAGCCCCAAGGCACGTCAGGCCAAGTCGAAAGCCCGTATCAAGGCCTATGACGCGCTGGTCGATGCCGCCAACGAGCAGCGTCCCGGCGATGCGCAGATCATCATCCCGGCAGGCGAACGGCTGGGGCAGGTGGTTATCGAAGCCGAGAACCTTACCAAATCCTTCGGTGACCGCGTTCTCATCGAAAACCTGACCTTCAAGCTGCCGCCCGGCGGCATCGTCGGCATCATCGGTCCGAACGGTGCGGGTAAGACCACGCTGTTCAAGATGATCACCGGGCAGGAAAAGCCGGATTCCGGCTCTATCCGCGTCGGTGAAACGGTTCATCTCGGTTATGTCGACCAGAGCCGCGATCATCTCGTTGCCGAGAAAAACGTATGGGAAGAAATCTCCGGCGGTAATGAAATCATCAAGATCGGCAAGAACGAGATGAATTCGCGCGCCTATGTCTCGGCATTCAACTTCAAGGGCGGTGACCAGCAGCAGAAGGTCGGCAATCTCTCCGGCGGTCAGCGCAATCGCGTGCACCTCGCCAAGATGCTGCAATCCGGCGGCAATGTCCTGCTGCTCGACGAACCGACCAACGATCTTGACACCGAAACGCTTGCGGCTCTGGAAGACGCGCTGGAAAAATACGCCGGCTGCGCCGTTATCATCAGCCACGATCGCATGTTCCTCGACCGGCTGGCGACGCACATCCTCGCGTTCGAAGGCGACAGCCACGTCGAATGGTTCGAAGGCAACTTCCAGGACTATGAGAACGACAAGATCCGCCGTCTGGGACCGGACAGCGTCAATCCGAAGCGTCCGAGCTACAAGCCTCTGACACGCTGATACGACCGGGAGGGCGGCAACGCCCTCCCATCACCAATTTTGACGTTTCCATCAGTGATATTGGCTGGTTTTAACAAGCAATTTTCCTAAGATGCGGCTGATTTCACCGGAGCGCCGTCATGACAGATCTTTTCGCAACCAGAACGGACATCCTGCCGGCCCGCAAGATTGTCGGGCGGGTGAGCGGCCTGTTCCAGGCGCCGAAAGACAGTTTTGTCACCGCTGCCACGGACACGCTCGATCTCACCTTTGAAGGCATCCGCGGCGATTATCATGCCGGCCTGACGCGCCGGTCCGGCGGACGCGAGCCCTGGTATCCGCGCGGCACGGAGATGCGCAACGAGCGGCATATTTCCATTCTGGCGGCTGACGAGCTTGCAATGATTGCCAGCGCCATGGGCCTTGCGGAAGTCAAACCCGAATGGATCGGCGCCAACATGGTTGTCGATGGCATTCCCTCGCTTTCCATGCTGCCGCCGCGCACGCTGCTGTTCTTCGAAGGGGGCGTGACGCTGAAGGTCGACGGGCAGAACGCGCCGTGCAAGGTCGCCGGCCGCTCCATCGCCGAGCGGGCGCAGACCGCCGATCACACCGCGACGGCGCTTGACTTCGTCAAGGCGTCGAAGCGGCTGCGTGGCATCGTCGTCTGGGTTGAAGTGCCGGGAATCATCCGTTCCTGTGAAAAAATCGATGCGCGCCTGCCCGAGCAATGGATTTATCCGGGCTGACGCTTGCGTCCTTCGCCGATCTGTGGCGAATGGAATGCTGGTCCGGTGCCTGCATGCAGGAGAATCGGGAAGCCGGTGCAAATCCGGCACGTGCCCAACGCTGTATAGGGGATGGGCCGCGCAGATTGCCACGGGGAAACCCGGAAGGCGCGCGGTTCAGGTGAACCTCAGTCAGAAGACCGGCCGGACCGGATAGCCGAAACCGCACGGACAGCGGGGAGGTGTCAGGGGTCAGATCAATCTGGCCCTCGCATTGTTGGGAGCAAACGATGCACGATTCTGCCTGTGGTCCCGTGGCCGCCGCCGATTTTTCCGCGGACGAGCGCGCCGCCGTCTACAAAGCCATCCATACCCGCCGCGATGTGCGCGACCAGTTCCTGCCAAGGCCCGTCGACGACGATGTGCTGCTGCGGCTGCTCGATGCCGCCCATCACGCGCCGTCGGTGGGGTTCATGCAGCCGTGGAATTTCATTCTCATCCGCGATGCGGTACGCAAGGCCGAGGTGCACCAGGCGTTTACCCGCGCCAATGCCGAAGCAAAGGCCATGTTCACCGACGAGCGCCAGGCGCTCTACGCATCGTTGAAGCTTGAGGGCATCGTGAAGGCGCCGGTCAATCTGTGCATCACGTGCGACCGGACACGCGGCGGCGATGTCGTTCTGGGGCGCACCCATAACCGGCAGATGGATGTCTACAGCACCGTCTGTGCCGTGCAGAACCTGTGGCTGGCGGCGCGGGCGGAAGGCATCGGCGTCGGCTGGGTCAGCATCTACCACGACCGGGACATGCGCCGCATTCTGGCCATCCCCGATCATGTCGAGATCATCGCCTATCTCTGCATCGGCTATGTTGACCAGCTCTACGATCAGCCGGAGCTGCAAAAGCGCGGCTGGCGCGAACGGCTGCCGCTGGACCAGCTCATCTATGAAGATCAGTGGAATGCCGGCGCCGAAGTCAGCTCGGATCGTCCTCGTCCGGATCCAGCAGCCGCGTCGCCCGCCATTCCGTCAATTTCCGGTTGATCGCCTCGAGCACGAAGAAGCGGGCCGAGTCCTTGTCATAGCCCTCGTCGCGCAGCGCATCGTAATCCGTGTGCTGATGGCGGACATGGGCGACCGTGGCCAGCCACACCGCAATGGGTGGCGGCAGGCTTTTCATGTGCGGTGCCGTGGCGGCGGCGCGTATGGGCTCGGAATCCGAGTAGGGCACTGCAGGCAAAAGCAGTGTCAGCGCCTTGCCGATAGCCCTTTGGCGGTTGGTCCCTGAACTCATTGCACTCTCTTCCCGCCGATTCGCTGATCGATATACCAGCCTATTTCAGACGCGACGAAATTTGCCGTCAACGGAAAAACAAAACTTGCCAAATCTGCATTTCTCACATAAACATATCTTTATATCTTTTGAGGATGCCTTGATGGACAAACGTGATCTCAATCTTGACCTGATGGTCGATACGCTGAAGGCAGCGGCGGAACCCAGCCGCCTGCGCATTCTGGCGCTGTTGTCCCGGGGGGATCTGACGGTTTCCGATCTGACCTCCATCCTCGGGCAGTCACAGCCGCGCGTCTCCCGCCATCTCAAGCTGCTGTTCGAAGCCAATCTGATCAACCGTTATCAGGAGGGCTCCTGGGCCTATTTCCGCCTCGCTGAATCCCTTGTGGTTGGCGATATCGCCCGGATCCTGCTCGATCGTCTTGATGTGTCCGATCCATTGCTGGAGCGGGATATCGAGCGGCTCGGCTCGGTGAAGCTGCAGCGCCGCGAGCGGGCCGCCGCCTATTTCAGTGCCAATGCCACCAGCTGGGACGCTATCCGTTCGCTGCATGTGCCGGATGGCGCGGTGGAAGCCGCGCTAACGAAGATTATCGGGCGCACGCCGTTCCAGGCGATGCTTGACGTGGGCACCGGCACCGGCCGTCTTCTCGAACTGTTTGCCCCGCTTTACGTGCGCGGTGTCGGCATCGATATCAATCGCGACATGCTGACCATTGCCCGCTCCAATCTCGACCGGTCGGGCATCACCAATGCGCAGGTCCGCCAGGGCGATGTCTATTCGCTGCCGGTTGACCGGGAGTCCTTCGATCTGGTGACCGTTCATCAGGTGCTGCACTTCCTCGACAATCCTGCCGAGGCCATCCGCGAGGCCGCACGCGCCTTGCGTGCGGGCGGGCGCATGCTGATCGTCGATTTCGCCCCGCACGATCTTGAATTCCTGCGGGACAGCCATGCGCATATACGGCTTGGCTTCAACGACAACCAGATGCGTGACTGGCTGACCGAGGCCGGGCTGGCGCTGGAAAACAGCATCGAACTCGAACCAAAAGACAAAGACAAACTGACCGTCAAACTGTGGTTGGCACGCGACCCACGCCTGCTGATCGCTGATCCCGCTTTAACCTCCCGCGTAACGGAGAGTGTCTGATGAGCTTTTTCCGCCAATCCCGCCGTGCCGACCTTGGAACCAATATCAAGGTTTCCTTTGAATTCTTCCCGCCGAAGACCGAGGTGATGGAAGAGCGCCTGTGGGAAACCGTGACGCGCCTTGCGCCGCTCAATCCCGAATTCGTGTCGGTAACCTACGGTGCCGGCGGTTCCACCCGCGAGCGCACAGCCCGCACGATCAAGCGCATCCTGACCGAAACGGACGTGAACGCCGCCGCGCACCTGACCTGCGTCGATGCGACGAAGGAAGAGGTCGATACCGTGGTGCGCGAATTTGCGGCCATGGGTGTGAAGCGCTTCGTTGCCCTGCGCGGCGATCCGGCTGGCGGCGTCGGTGCCCATTACAAGCCGACACCCGGCGGTTATGAAAACGGCGCCGATCTCGTCGCCGGGCTCAAGGCCTTTGCCGATTTCGACATTTCCGTTTCCGCCTATCCGGAAAAGCATCCGGAAAGCCCCGACTTTGCCACGGATATCGACATGCTCAAGCGCAAGGTCGACAATGGCGCGACGCGGGCGATCACGCAGTTCTTCTTCGAGAACGATCTCTACGAGCGTTATGTCGAAAAGGTCCGCCGCGCCGGTATCTATATTCCGATCCTGCCAGGCATCCTGCCGATCCATAATTTCACGCAGGTTACCAATTTCTGCTCGAAGGCCGGGACCCATATTCCGGCATGGTTGGCCGAGCGGTTCGAGGGGCTGGAAAACGATCCGCAGACCCATGCGCTGGTTTCATCGGCTGTGGCTGCCGAGCAGGTTCTCGATCTGGTCGAGCGTGGCATTCAGGATTTCCATTTCTACACGATGAACCGGGCGGACCTGGCCTTTGCAATCTGCCATCTGATCGGCATCCGCCCTGCCAGTACGCCGCTGGAACCGGCATTGGCTGGCGCTGCCTGATACGACTCGCCGCTGAATTGGAAATGGCCCGGTTGCTATAACCGGGCCATCTCATTTTATTTCACCTTTTAACGGTCAGAGACCATCTCCACGGCGCTCTTTTTTTCAATCAGGGTATGAGTCCTACGACCATTGCACCGATAAATGCGAACGCTGCACAGATCATGAGGACGTTCATCGAACGCGTAAGTCCCATTGTTTGTCTCCTGCAGTTAACCGTCTTAGCATAGCGGAAAATTGCCACAGAAAAAGCGGAAATGTTACCGCGGTGTGACATGATCTGTAGAAATTTTTTGCTCTGCAATGGTAAGTTTCTGAAATGAAACGCATTTACCGGAATGAAAAAACGTCAATTCACGATAAAATGACCGGGTATTTGGTTTATTTTTGCATTGCACCAAAACGCGACGCGCGTGTTTTCTCACCGATTTATGACACAATTGCGCCGCAATCCAGACCGGGAAATGCCAAGCCGTACCCGTTAGGATTTGTTGAAAACTCTATCTTTTTCGTGGTTTTTGCAACGCTGCGAGCAGCCTGCCGTCAATGGTCAAAAGGCCAAGGGCGATGAGCGCCATGCCGGCAAAATCCTTCAAACCCAGTTCCTCCCCGAGAAAAACTGTTCCAAGCAGGATCGCGCTGACGGGAACCACCAGCGTGACCAGCGAGGCATTGGTGGCGCCGCCGGCGCGGACGATGGAAAAGAACAGGATGTAGGCGAAGGCGGTGGAGAGCAGGCCGAGGCTGAACACGGCCGCCCAGACGCCCTGATCGGGTGCGGCAAAATCCGGCATGCCGCTGGAGAGAAGCACGACGGGGATCATGATCAGCGTCGAGGCCGTCATCTGGCCGGTTGCCGTCACCGTTGGCGGAATGCCCTTGAACCGCTTGGCGAGAATGCTGGCGAAGGCATAGGAGAGGGTGGCGGTGAGCACGGCGATTTCCGCCCACAGCGGTCCGCCCAACCCGGAGAGCACGCCGGGCCCGATCATCACCACCGTGCCGAAGACGCCGAGAAGGATGCCGGCGATCTTGTTGGCGCTGATCTTTTCATCGACGGTGAGGAATGTGGCGATGATCACCGTCCAGATCGGTGTCGTGGCATTGAGGATGGATTCCAGCCCGGCACCGAGCGCCGTCTGCCCGATGAACAGCAGTGAGAAGGGAATGACGTTGTTCAGGAGCCCCAGTCCGGCAAAGCCGAGGGCGTGCTGGCGATAGTCCCAGAACCGGATGCCGCGGCTCAGGAGATAGATGTGCAGGGCAACGGCGGCGATGGCGACGCGAAACAGGACGAGCGTCAGCGGCGGGATGACGTGCACCGCGATTTTGGCGAAGAAGAACGAACCGCCCCATATTGCCCCCAGCAGCAGCAGTTGCAGCCAGACAAAACCGGTCATGGCAAGCGGATTGGCTGATGTTGTCTGGTTTACGGCCACGGATAATCCCCCGATTCGGATCTGCACCGGATATTTCTAGGCGCGCGCCGGTAAATTGCCACCCGTTTCTTGCATGGAGAAAGCGACTTTCGTCCGTCATCTGCTCTTGCTAAGAGTTATGCATGGAGCAGAAGATCAAGATGCAACGATTCGCTACGGCCCGCGATGCAGCACTTACCCTGCGGCCCGATCAACCCGTCTATTGCTTTCGGCCGAATGTGCTGGTCGAAGACGCGCACCAGTTCATGCAGATGTTTCCCGGCGAGACTGCCTATGCGGTCAAGACCAATGGCGAAAATCTGGTCCTGGAAACGCTGGCGCGCAACGGCATCAACACATTCGATGTGGCATCGCCGGGCGAGTTCGCTGCGGTACGCAAGGTCGCCCCGAATGCGCACATGCTCTACATGCATCCCATCAAGGCCCAGTCGGATATCCGCCTTGCGCTTGAAACCTACGGCATCCGCATCCTTGCCGTCGACCACGAGGACGAGATCGCCAAGATAACCCGCATCGTGCGTGCGCTCGATATCGATCCGGGCAGCATCACCCTTTACGTGCGGCTGCAGACCAAGGGCCATGCGGCCTACGAGCTGTCCAAGAAATTCGGTGCAACGCCGGCCCACGCGGTCGAGCTTCTGCAGCGGCTGCACAAGATCGGCTACAAGGTCGGCATCTGCTTCCATGTCGGCAGCCAGATCGAAGATCCCGATACCTATGAACGCGCCCTGCGGTCAGCCGACTGGGTGCGCAACCGTGCGGGCGTGCCGCTGGCCGGGCTCGATGTCGGCGGCGGTTTCCCGGCCGAATACGGCCATGATCCCAAGCGCAAGCATGTGGAGATGCCGTCGCTCGGGCAATTGATGTCGCGCCTGCGCGGCGACATCAAGGAATGGGGGTTTGACGATCTGCCGCTGGTGGCGGAACCGGGCCGGGTGATCGTGGCGCGCGCCTTCTCGCTGATCGTGCGCGTGCTCCTGCGCAAGGGCAGGCGGCTTTACATCAATGACGGTATCTGGGCGTCACTGTCGGATTCGTGGACCGGCAAGATCACCCTGCCGGCGCGGTTCATACCCGACCCCGCGCACAAGCACCGCAGCGGCAATGTCCGGGATATCGTGCCGTTCCGCGTCTGCGGCGCAACCTGCGATTCCGTCGACATCCTGTCACGGCCGTTCTGGCTGCCGGAGACGGTCGCAACCGGCGACTGGATCGAAATCGGCAATATCGGCGCCTATTCCCTGTCGCTGCGCACCCGTTTCAACGGTTTCTACCCCGATACATTCGTCGAGGTGGAAACACCGTTCGACGAGGGCGAGCGGCCGGAGGGTTTTGCTTCGCTGGAAACAATGGCTCCCACCGAACACCGGGGGGACTAGGGTCAGGACCCATTAATATGATCGAAATGGCGCCTGAAACGGCAAGAAGATGCGAGGAGAGATGCGAAGGGCGGGGTCTTCCCCCCGACCGAGCAGCTCGACGCTGCAGCTTGCAGCCGTTTCGGCGTCCGTAGGATACGGTCCATTTGCCCGGCTACATCGTCGCAAAGGACTTGAGAATGGATAAACATTCCCATCGCCTTTGCTCCTTGTATCCAAACAAATGGCCGCGTACCATTTCGACCAGATTAATAGGTCCTGACCCTAGCTCTCTCAGAGCTTGCTGAGCAATTCCGGGGTGGGCCAGGCGTCAGCAGGCAGGCCGAGGCGCATCTGTTCGTCGCGCACGGCATCGCGGGTCAGGATGCCGAACACGCCGTCAATCTTCGGGCCCATATCGTGGCCGCGGGCGGCGAGCTTGGTCTGCAGTTCCCTCATCTGTTCCTGCGTGAGGCCCGTCTCCGGCGTGGTCGGCTCAAGCGGACCGGCACCGGCAAGGCGCGCTGCGAAATAGGCGGCGGTTGTCGCGTAGATGATGGACTTGTTCCATTCGACGAAAACGTCGAAATTGGCATAGGACAGGAATGCCGGTCCCTTGCGGCCCATCGGCAGCAGGAGGGATGCATCGCCATTGTCGGGACCGAGCGGTCCCTTCATGCCCATCACACCCCATTCGGCCCATTTGGAATGGGGGAGGCGGTTTGTCCGCAATGCGTTTTCCCAGGGCAGATCCCGGGTCAGCTTGACTTCCTCCAGCCAGGGCTCGCCCTTGCGCCAACCGAGATCGTGCAGGACGCGGGCCGCCGTCATGATGGCGTCCGGCGCGCTGTTCTTGAGGTCGACCTTGCCGTCCCCGTCGCCATCGACGCCACGCTCCAGATAGTCTGTCGGCAGCATCTGCATCTGGCCGATCTCGCCCGCCCATGCGCCGGTGGTCTTGGAATCGACCACGCCCTTGTCGAACAGCTTGAGCAGGGCGATCAGCTGCGGCCGGAACAACTCCGGACGCCGGCAATCGAAGGAGAGGGTGAGCAGCGCGTTCAGCGTGTCAAAATCGCCCTGCACCGCGCCGAAATCGGTTTCCAGCCCCCAGAAGGCGGCAATCACCGGGCCCGGCACGCCATATTCGGATTCTGCCCTGGCAAAGGTATCGGCATATTTCTTCAGGTTGGCTGCGCCCTGCTTGAGGCGGTAATCCGACACCATGCGGGTCGAGAATGTCAGGAAGGTCTGGCTGAATACGCCCTGGGCGCGGTCGCGCTGCAGAACCTTGTCATCAAGCGATGCCTTGAGAAGTTCGCCGAGGCCCTTGTCGGTCACGCCTGCCGCTTTTGCTTCGGCGATAAGGCCGTTGAACCAGGGTTCCATCTCGCCGCCGCAGGCAGGCTTTACAGCTGCCGGTTGCTGGTGGTTGATCTGGTCCAGTGCATAAGCAGAACTTGTCGCAGAAAGGAGTGCGGCGGCAAGAGCAATCGATAGTTTGTTCATCAGGGAAATCTCGTTGGTAACAGGGGGCGCCAGCAGGCGCGCGAGCTTGTCCTGCTAATGCACGATTATGTCCCCCTCGTGAAGTCACAGAATTGCGAGAAGAGGTCCGGTGTGACTTTATCGCACCTTGTTGCGCACAAGCCACTGCTTCCAGGCGGTTTCGTCACCGGCAAACACATTGATATCCGCATCGCCGCGAATGCCGGGGATGGAGCCGGTTCCGGTATACTGCCAGAACGTCCAGGGATGCGGCCCGTATTTTTCATCGGGATGACCTGCAACCGAGCGCAACCAGAAGGGATAGCCGGCCAGTTGCCGCAGGTCGTTGTCGTCGAAGAAGTCGACGGTGGTGTAGATGATCGGCCGCTTGCCGTAATGGCGTTCGAGAATGTCGATGAAGACGCGCATTTCGCTGCGCACCACCGCCGCATTGGGGCGCAGCTTGCACGTCGGCGATGCGGCGTTCCATTCCATGTCGAGTACTGGCGGCAAGGCTCCGGGATCGTTCGGCACGTTGCGGATGAACCACTGCGCCTGTTCCTTGGCGGTACGGCAGAAATAATAGAAGTGGTAGGCGCCGCGCGGAATGCCTGCGGCGCGTGCGGCCTGCCAGTTGTCGGCGAGGCGGTCATCGACCCGGTCCGCCCCTTCCGTGGCCTTGATGAAGACAAACGAGATGCGATTGCCGCGCACGGCCGCCCAATCGATGGTCGATTGGTATTTGGAGACATCCGTTCCGTGCACCGGGTAGTGCCAGGGCGTTCTGCCTTTCCAGTCGTGCGGATTGCTGTCGTTGAAACGCGGCGCATTGATCTTGCCCGCGGGCGCTGCGATCTGTTGCAGCGGGGCAGGCGAGGCCCGCTTCTTTGCATCGGAAAAATCGTAGTCGACCGTCGTGCAACCGGCGAGAAGAAGGGTCAATAATCCAGCAGCAAGTCGCTTCATCAATGGCGGTCCGTACTCGAATCGTGAAGGGGCATTCCTTATTTTTCCACTCATGCGGCATTATGCTTAACAGATCATGACCGGCGGAGATTATCGTTGATGGTAGTATGCCTTTCCTTTGTCATGATTTTTCAATGTGATATCTGTATGAGAGTTGCGGGGTATGATGGGTCACATCTTCGTGTTTGATATAACAGGCGGCAAACGTTCTGGCAGCACGGCCATTTGACCGATCCGGGGAAGCGTATGATCAGGAAAATTGGCTGGGCTGTACTTGTTATCTGCGTCATTGGCCTTGCCAATGCGACGGTGGCTGCATGGGTGACGATCGACCGGCCGGAGCTGGGGATCGGCAACAGCCATGCGGAAAACTGCGTTCGTCCCACCGTGCCGAGCTTCTGGAAGAACTATCGCGGTTATCCCGGCTACAACAACGAGCTGATTTCGGATTACTTCGGTGTCTACGCCGCCTATGCGTCGAACGTTTACAAGCCGATTGCACGGCATCATTTTGACCTGAAGACCGAATATTTCGGCTGGGAGCCGTTTGGCGACCCCATCGCCAGGGCAGGCGGATTTTACGCGGAAGTCTATCGCCGCCGCAGTTCGGACCGCATGTCCTACATGATCGTGTTCCGCGGTGCCGACGGTCTGGCGAGCATTCCGGGGTTCATCAGCGAGCTGAGCTATTTCACCCAGATCATCAATCCATGGGATCAGTACCGCACAGCACGCCAGGAGTTTGCCAAGGTCAGGGCCGAGGCGCAGAAGAATTCGGACGGCTTGCCCATCGATTATATCGCCGTTGGGCATGAACTGGGCGGAGGACTTGCCCGGCACATGGCTGCGGCGTTTCCGTGCACGGCAGCGATTGTCTTCAATTCGACGTTCGTATCGAATAATTTCCGGCTGACCGAGCCCTATGATGGGCAGGTCGTCGATCTTTTCGCCGATAACGACCTGTTGTCGCGGCTCGCCATCCTGTCGAACCCGCGTTCATTCTACCGCATTTCCCGCACGCACCAGTGGTACCGCGTGCACAACACAGGTGCCATGGACGGCAGGCGCGGCATGTTCAAGACAGCGACGGCGATGGCACGTATCCCGGTAATGTGCCTGCTGCGCAGCGATTGCGAGCTATTGCAATCGCAAAGCGGCGATGAACTGGACCCTAATCCGCTCGGCGAGCGCACGTCCTCCAATATCACCAAGCTCTACTGCCTCGCCGCGCCAAGCTCAGTTGTCGCCAAGGGCGATCTCTGCAAATAGGGGGACCGCCCTAATTCGGGCGGCTGATGATCGAAATCCAGGCAAAGCCGCGATAGAGCCGCAGCGCTTCGGCGTGCGCGCCCGTTGCGGCTGCGATGTCCTGCGCAACCTCGAACAGGTTGTTGCGCGGCGTGACGTGATACCATTCGAGCCATTTGTAGAGGGCGGCTTTCGCGGCCCCGGGCAAGTCCGTGAGATCGCCGAAATCAACAATGTGCAACTGGCCGCCGGGAGCCAGATGGTTGACCGCTTCGCGCATGACGCTTTCCCACTGCGGGATCATCGACACCGCATAGGAGATGAAAATCCGGTCAAACTGGGCGCGGCCGAACAGGGCGGACGGATCGAATTTCGCCGCATCGGCATAGGCAAGTTCGGTGCGCTCGCCCAGGCCGGCAGCCATCACCTTCTTGCGGGCTGTCGTCAGCATTTCGTTGGAAATGTCGATGCCATAGAGCTTTGTCGTGGGATAGGCGGCTCCGGCCATGACCAGATTGCGCCCGGTGCCGCAGCCGATCTCCAGGATGCTGCCATTGGCCGGCGGCATCAGGCCTGCGATCATCGGATCGCGTCCGAGCAGATAATATTTGCGCGTGGCGTCGTAGAAGTGGCGCTGGTGCCGGTAGACGCGATCCATCAACGGTCCATGTTCGATCTTGGCAAACATCGGTATCAATCCTTGAGCAGATAGAGATGGAAGCCGCCATAGATGGACGACCGGTCGCGGGCATGCAGGTCGAGAGATTGTTCCTCCCGGTAATCCCAGCGCGCAAGCAGGGCGTCATCGATACGGCCCGGCAGGATGGTGGGCTCGGCCGCGGTGCGGAAAATGACGCGCGCGCCGGCAGCCGCCGTGCGTGTGATTTCATGCCAGAGTTCATTCAACTGCTTGTCATTCATCCAGTCCTGCGCGTCGAGCAGGATGAAGCGGTCGACGGAAGCTGCGGGCTTGGCCGCGAGGAACTCCGTCAACGATGCGTTGACGACGCTCATGCGCTCGGCGCGGTCGCGCACGTTCTCGAAATTGTTGCGCGAGAGATAGGGCGGCAGCGGGCCGGTTTCGGCGTTGTCGCTGTAACCGCGCCCGAAGGCCTGCCAGGCGAAATAGTTTTCGGACAGCGGGAAGCCGCAGGCGAGTTTTTCCAGACGGCGGCGCAGCACCAGCGCCATGTTGCCGTCGCCAGCCGTTGCCAGCGCATCATATTGCTGCGGCGGGATGCCAAGGCCGAACAGCGAGGATTTGCGCTTCGTTGCCCAGCGCACCATCCGCTTGTCGAAAAGCGGGGCGAGGGCGCGGTCGAAATAGGCGCGCTGCTCTTCGATCGTCGCGGCCTTGAGGATGTCGCGCGGGTCGATACCATAGAGTTTTGCAACGCGGTGACCCATGCCGATGAACAACCCGAGCAGGCCATGCCGGTAGAGGTCGCGCGAAAAGATGGTGATGCGCCGGCGGCCGGACAGCATCCGCTTTTCCCAATAGGCGCGGCTGGTGCCGTCGAGATGCGGCTGGATGAAGCGTTCATAGGCGGCAAGGTTCGCCTTGTCGTCTGCCGTTCCGTAGAAGCGGTAGAAGGCATCGTAGTTGGGCAGGCGGGTGACGGCGGCGAGCTTCAGGCGATTGAACGCCACGTGGGCCGTGTTCAGATCGACCGCCTCGACGCTGGCGGGATCGGCGGTCAGGTACGACATGGCATTGCAGCCGCCCGACGCAATGGTAACGATCCGATGGCCGGAATGGATCTGCAACGCCTCCATGTCGACCTCCGGGTCTTCCCATATCTGGGGATAGACGAGGCCCTTGAAGACATGGGCAAACAGCCGTTCGGAAAGTCCGGCTTTTGACAGGAGCCTGTTCTGGCGTACGGCGTTCTGAACTTTTTCATGCCGCGGCGCCGTGGCGCTGTCGGGCTGTTTGGCAAACGGCATCGGATCGAATCCCCTTTGTTGGAAATTCCTCTCCGCCTAACATTTCGATGTAACAAAGCCGTGACGGTTTTGAATCACATCCCCGCCGGATTGATTCAGCTTATGTGGCTAAACCCCCGTGGCATCGCAAAAAAAACACGGCGCAAATCTATTTTTCCAGCTCGGTTCGCACCACGACCGACATGCCGGGCGCCAGATACTGCGCCAGGTCCTGGCCGGGATCGACGGAGATGCGCACGGAAATGCGCTGGGCAACCTTGGTGAAATTGCCGGTCGCATTGTCGGGCTTGAGCACGCTGAATTCCGAGCCGGTGGCCGGCGCGAAGCGCTCGACATGGCCGTTCAGGCGCTTGCGGTTCAGTGCGTCCACCGTGAACGTCACGGGCTGGCCGATCCTGATATCGCTGAGCTGGGTTTCCTTGAAGTTGGCGATGATCCAGACATCGGGCGGCACCACGGCCATCAACTGCGTTCCTGCGGTCACGTACTGCCCGAGTTTCGCACCCACTTCGCCAACCGTACCGTCGCGCGGCGCGAGGACTTTTGTGTTGGTCATGTCGATCTCGGCGAGATTGACGGCTGCCACGGCCCCGCCGACGGCGGCTTCGAGCGAGCCGCGGCTCACCTTGATGGTCTCCAGGTCCTGCTTGGAAACTTCCAGCGCGGCCTGCGCCTGGGTGACCGCCGACTGCGCCTGTTCCAGTGCGGTTTCGGCCTGATCGGAATCGCTCTTCGTCATGACGCCCTTGATGGCGAGCGGTTCGATGCGGGCCCAGTTGGCCTGCGTGCGCCGCAGGCCCGAATTGGCACTGTCGAGCTGTGCCTGGCTGGAACCGATACGCGCTTCCGCCGCCCGTTCCAGCTGGGTCGAGTTGCTGAGGGCTGCCTGCTGGCTTGCCAGTGTCGCCTTGGCCTGTTCGAGCTTCTGCGCATAGATGCGGTCATCGATCCGCACCAGCAGCTGCCCTTCCTTGACCTGCTGATAGTCCTGCACCGGTACGTCGACGATATATCCGCTGAGCTGCGGGCTGATGAGTGTCACGTAGCCTTTGACATAGGCATTCTCGGTGATCTCGACATTGCTGTTGAAGGGCGGCAGCCGCCATGCATAGAGAACCAGCACAAGGCCGAGCAGGCCGAGAAGAATGGCGGTGAGGGTGGCGGTGTTGCGGAGCAATCGGGACATGATCTTATGAACTTGGTTGGGCGATTTCGCCGGTCACGCGCGGAGCCATGAATTTTCCGGCGGCATAGCGAAAGCCGACATGGGTGAGAAGGGCGACGAGGGCAAAGAACGAGATCGCCGCAATGAGGAAGAATGCGTCGTTATAGGCAAGGATATTGGCTTCACGCGTCGTCTGCAGCGACAGGAGCGCGATCCCTTCGGCATTGAGCAGTGCCTTGTCGGTGATGACCCGGCCATAGCCGTTCGCCAATTGCGTGACACGCTGGGCGACGAGCGGGTCGGACAGGACGATATGTTCCGCCAGCACGTTGGAGTGGAATTTCTCGCGGATCGTGACGAAGCTGCCGAAGACGGCGGTTCCGAGCAGCCCGCCGAGGCTTTGCGTCGCCAGGAACACGATGATGAAATTGAGGATATAGCTCGGGCCCCGTTTCAGGGCGGAGGTGAGGCCGGCCGACATGGCGGGCGGCAGGAAGATGGCCGCGGCCGCCGCGATCAGCGCCTGACTCAGATACATGTTGTCGGGGCGCGTCAGGTTTGTCGCCTGGCTGTCCATGTAGGAACCGACGATCAGGAAGACCAGAGCCACCGCATGGATGGCAGGGCCGCGTTCCGGCTTCATCACCGCGGCGCAGCACAGGCCTGCCACGATCATCGACACCATCATTACCCCATAGAGCGCGGCGATCTGCTCGTTCAGCAATCCCAGGTTCTGGAAGAAATTGGTGGCAACGGTGGATTGCTCGGAAACGATCAGCCGGAACAGCAGGATCGTCCCCGCCAGATGCAGCATTTCCCGGCTGGCGATCCAGCGGATGTCGAGCAGGGGCTTTTCCCGGTTGAGTTCGATGACGACCGCCGTGGTGACCGTGATGACGGCAATGGCGAGAAGAATGCCGAGCCATGGCGCTTCCGCCCACCAGTAGAGACGCCCGGTCACGAGCACGACGGCGGTACAGCCAAAGCCGATGGCAATCAGCAGATAGCTCACAATGTCGAGCTTTTCGATGACCTTGGCGCGCGGCACGGGTGTGAGTGGCAGCAGGTAGATTGTGGCGAAGGCGATGAAGGCAAGCGATATCTCGAACATGTAGAGACCCTGCCATTGGCCGAATTCCAAAAGGGTGGGCGACAGCAGGCGGGCGAGCGGCGAGGCGAGCGAGATGTTGGTGAGGACGAGGCACACGGCGACGGTGAGTTTGCGCGCCGGTGGAAAGGCCTCCAGCATGTAGAGGAAAGCGAGGCTCGACATGGGCGATGCGGCAACGCCGCTGAAAAAGCGGATGATGATGGCCGATTGCAGGTCGGTGACGAACAGGTGCATCAGCGAGACGAGAACGAAACCGGCAATGCTCAGTTCGGCAAAGTTGCGCAAGCCATACTGGTTGCGGATTTTGATCAATGCGACGGAAAGGCTGACATTCGGCGCCATATAGGCAGCGATCAGCCAGGTGGTTTCGGTATTCGTTGCGCCGAGATAGCCCTGGATCTGCGCCACATTGGTGGCGATGAGGTTCATGCCCAGCCCTTGCGTGAGGGAGAGCAGCGTCGAGGCGGCGATATAGATGGCGGAGCGGTAAGGGCTGATGGCTGGCGGCGTTGCAGCGGGCAGCACCGCTTCCTCCGGCGGTTCCGGTTGCAGCTTCAGCGGGTCATACCCGACGAATTCTGCCTCGCGGATCATCCGTTCTGATCCTTGTCCATGTCGCCGATGTTGCGGTTGATGGCGCGCATGACCTCAAGTCCGGCAACAAGCGCCGTCTCGTCCACGCCATTCAGAAACTCTGCGCGCAATTCCTGCGCCAGCTGGCTGACCTCGCTGGCCAGTTCCGCACCCAGCGGTGTCATGACGATCTGCTTGGCACGGCGGTCGCCGTCCACGGAGCGCCGTTCGATAAAGCCCTGCTTTTCCAGGCCGTCGAGCAGCCGCACCATGGTGGGCGTTTCGATTTCCAATTCCTCCGCCAGATCCTTCTGGCTGAGGATTTCCATGCGGTCGAGCAGCATCATGGTCCGGGCGCGCGCAAAGGTAAGACCGCGCTGCTTGACCCGCGCATCGAACAATGTGCGGATCTTGCGGCTGACTTTCGAAAGCTCGTCAATATAGGTATCGCGGGGCGTCATCAGGGTCATATCATAGCCGGGCAATAAGTAGTGTGCTAATTATTATCTGGCGATATAAACCCAATTCGTTTCATTTTCAAGATGGCGTGACGATTTTTGCCGGCGGTATCAGCGCAAATCGAGCCGCAGCAATTCATCATCGTAGGATTGGCCGTTGATGCGCAGGGCATCCTTTTCAAAGCCGAAAACCGTGAAGCCCAATCCGAGATAGAGCGTGCGGGCGGGCAGGTTGGCTGCCATGACCGTTGCGTGCAGCGTGTCGACGTGATCCCGGGCATGGCCGATGACCGCCAGGGTCAGCTTCCTGCCAAGATCGTGGCCGCGCCAGTCCGCATGAACGAAAACGCCCCACAGCAGACCCTTGTGCTTCTGTTTGACCTTGGTCGTCGTCGCGAAACCGGCCATGCCGACCAGTTCGGTCCCGGCAAAGGCACCGAACACCGCATTGGGCCTGCCGTCGAGCATGCGCTCAATCTCGGCGGGCGTGCGGCCGACCTCATCCTCGTGGCTCGAGCCGAAACTTTCCGGTGTGCTCTGGAGGCCATGCAGGCGCAGGGCCTGGAAGGCGGCGGCATCGTGCGCCGTCAGGACACGAATCAAAGGGGAAGGGGACATGCGGGGCACTCTGCTGGCGTGGGATCGGATTGGGCAAGTTTTGCAAAAGAACAGGCTTGGCACAACCCGCCGGAAACGCCGGGATTACTGCCCGTTTTGCTGCTCTCCGATGAAAAGTTAACCGAACTTTAAAACAAGACCCAACTTTGCCTCAATTGAGGTAAGATAACTGCGTGAGGGACGTATTTGGTTGAAACGGAGAGGGTATACCCATGAACAGCAAACTACTTATTTCACTTGGTATGGTTTCGCTTCTTGCACTGACCGCTTGCGGCAAGAAGGAAGAGGAAAAGAAGGCTCCGGCAGCGACCGAACAGCCTGCTGCAACACCGGCCAAGCCTGCCGCTCCGGCAACGCCGTCCACAACGCAGGCTCCGGCAACGCCCGCAGCGCCGATGAATGCGGCGGATACTCTGAAGAAGCTGAAAGAGCAGGCTGCGACGATGACGGCTGAGCAGAAGCAGGCTGCTGTCGCCACCGCCCGCAAGGCTGCCGAAGATGCGGCCAAGGCTGCCGGCCAGACGGCCGACCAGATCAAGGCCGCTGCGGATGCCGCAGAAAAAGTCATGAAGGACACGCTCGGCGTTCAGTAAGAGCCGCTATCCCCGATGAGAATGGCCGGCTTCGCGCCGGCCATTCTATTTTGACAGGTGCGGCAACCGGTCTGCCCGGCTTGCTCCAGATGGCTATCGCAATTGCGAAAGAATTTGAATAAAACAATACCATGTCAATCTGGCGCCGTATCAGCGACTTCATTACCAGCACTGCCATCGATGCTTTCTCCAGCATCATCGAAGCCGTGCGCACGGCCTTCGAGGGAGACCCCGAAACCCGCAGGCGCGTCGCGTTCTCCATCGCCATGATTGCGCTCTCGGCCAAAATGGCCAAGGCTGACGGTGTCGTCACCGAAGTCGAGGTCAAGGCATTTCACGAGATATTCCATGTTCCGCCCCGCTACCAGGATCAGGTGACCCGGCTCTACAATCTCGCCAAGCAGGATGTGGCGGGTTACGAGACCTATGCGGCGCAACTGGCGTCCCTGTGCGGCACCGGCAAGCCGAACTGCAAGATGCTGGAAGATATTCTCGACGGCCTTTTCCACATCGCCAAGGCTGACGGCTCGCTGCATGACAAGGAACTGATCTTCCTGGGCACGGTCGCCGAGATTTTCGCGCTCGATGAAGAGCAGTTCGACAGCATTCTGGCACGGCATGTCGGGCGGGGACAGGCGGACCCGTTTGTGGTTCTCGGTCTGGCGCGGGATGTCAGTTTCGAAGACGCCCGCAAGCGCTACAGGGCGCTGGTGCGGGAAAATCATCCGGACATGCTGATCGCCCGCGGCGTGCCGGAGGAATTCGTCGCTATTGCCAATCAGCGCATTGCCGCTATCAATGCGGCCTGGGAAAAAGTCGAAAAAGATTTGAAGGCATATGAACGCGTTTAAACCGGACCATTTACGCGCGGAAGTGCATCCCTCACCGAATTTTGGCCCGCGCAAGGACGGCAAGCATCCGTCCTATCTCGTCCTGCATTATACCGGCATGGAAACCGGGGAGGCGGCCGAGGGCTGGCTGACCAATCCGCAAAGCGAAGTTTCCGCCCACTACGTCGTGCACGAGGACGGGCGCGTCGTTCAGCTCGTGCCGGAAAGCCAGCGCGCCTGGCATGCCGGACAAAGCTCCTGGAAGGGCGAGACCGATATCAATTCCCGCTCCATCGGCATCGAGATCGTCAATGGCGGACCGCTGCTGAATTTCCCCGATTTCGGCGATGCGCAGATCGATGCGGTGATCGACCTGTGCAAGGGGATCGTGTCGCGCCACAAGATGCGCCCGGAAAACGTGCTCGCCCACTCCGATATCGCGCCCGCACGCAAGATCGATCCGGGTGAAAAATTCCCGTGGCCGGTTCTCTACACCGCCGGCGTGGGGCACTGGGTACAGCCGTCACCGATCCGCGGCGGACGCTTCTTTTCCCTCGGCGACCAGGGCCAGCCGGTCGAGGCATTGCAGAGCATGCTGGCGCTCTACGGCTATGATGTGCCTATCGACAGTGTGTTCGGACGGTCGACAGAATTAGGCATTTTAGCGTTCCAGCGCCATTTTCGCCCGGAAAAAGTCGACGGAGTCGCCGACATGTCAACCATCGAAACCCTGCATCGGGTACTTTCCGCACTTCCCGCGTTTCATGCTTAACTCCCTGTAAAAAAACGCTTTCCCGGCGTTTATTTGTGCACTGCAACCTATATATTTCAATGTGTTACACTTTGTTATTTGGCCGACCCATATTCGGCTGCATTGGACCGTCACATCCTTGGACATTGTTCCGGTAATGCCCTTTTAGATTTTTGGCGCGGAACGGGGTCCGGCAGTGCGCTCGTATTGCCCAAGCGATTTAGACGGAAAACGATGACAAAAAAATTTGGTATGATTCTCGCCCTTGTTGGGGCGACGGCCTTCTTTGGCGCAAATTCAGCATACAGCAGTCCGGCAGAGCCGACAAACCTGATGGACTACCTCAAGGCCAAGCGGGCCGCAGCGGAAAAGGATAAAGAAGGCGGGAAATCCGCCAAGACTGCCCAGACAGCAAGCAAGGGTAAAAAGAGCGTCGCAAAGACCCACGCCAGCAAGAAGACCCTGGCGTCATCCAAGCGTCCGGTTGTCGAAACCAAGGTCCGGCTCAGAACCAAGGTGCGCCACAGGAATCTCGCCAATGTCGACACGATGACAACGGGCAGCATCCCATCGGCCGCCGGATCGATGAAGTATACGACGATCATCAATTCCTACGCCGCGTCCTACGGCGTCCCGGCTTCCCTCGCCAATGCGGTGGTTCGGGTGGAAAGCAATTACCGCGCCGACATGACCGGAAGCGCCGGTGAAATCGGTCTCATGCAGATCAAGCTCGAAACGGCGCGTGGCCTTGGTTACACGGGTACCCGGCAGGCGCTCTACAACCCCGAAACCAATATCCAATGGGGCATGAAATATCTTGCCGGGGCACACAAGCTCGGCAACGGGACGACCTGCGGTACGATCCTACGCTACAATGCCGGTCATGGCGCAACGCGCATGAATCCGATCTCGGCCAATTACTGCGCCAAGGTGAAAATGGAAATGGCTTCCAACTAAAACCGTTGGAGACCTGTTCAAAGATGAAGGCCGGATAACCAATCCGGCCTTTTTCATTTGCGTTTTTGCTGCGAAACCCTTTTATACGCTTCGTCAGCTGGCCGGGCAGCCGCGCATGTCAGAAGCCGAAAGGCGGCATGTGAGGAAAGTCCGGGCTCCAGGGAAACACGGTGCCGGATAACGTCCGGCGGGGGCGACCCCAGGGAAAGTGCCACAGAAAGGAAACCGCCCCGTCTTTCGTTGCGCCGGATCATTGCCGGTTGGACGCAAGGAATGACGGGGTAAGGGTGAAAGGGTGGGGTAAGAGCCCACCGCGTTGCTGGTAACAGGAACGGCAAGGTAAACCCCACCGGGAGCAAAACCGAATAGGGACGGCGTGTCAGGCGAAAGCCTGGCGATCAGTTTCCGGTCAGTCGTCCGGGTAGGTTGCAGGAGGCGGATGGCAACATCCGTCCAAGATGAATGGCTGCCGCGCCGGACGCAAGTCCGGCCATACAGAACCCGGCTTACAGGCCAGCTGACACTTCATTCCCCTTCTGCCGCGGCATGCCAGCACTAGTGCGTGGTAAGCTTGTCGAACCGCGCACCACGCCTTAGCAAAGGCTTCAATCATACCGCCCAACCGGTTTCCTAACCGTTCATTAAGCTTAATGAGCCATAAATTCAGAATCGCCGGAAGTGCGTCTGATTGCAGGCTTGCTCCCACCATGTGTTCTCTAATCCCATTGACGCCCATAGTGCCCCATGATATCGATTGGTTTCATCAGTAGCGTTCAGTCGACACGGTGTTTCCCGACATTGGATTTGGCATGCCAGGGCTTGCATTCGGCCCGTTCGGCCAATGCTTCCGCGGCTATTGATGGGGCTCCCAGGGGTGGAGCAGGGGTAGAAATGAAACAGGCCTTCGTGGCGGAAACGGCGGTGTTGCGTTTTGAACCGGTTCCTCGGACATGTAACGAACAGGATCGATGCGAAGGGACGGGTTTCCGTGCCGGCGCTTTTCCGTTCGATCATCCAGCAAGCCGGCCACACGGAACTGTACGCCCTGCGCTCCCTGCATCTTCCTGCCCTCGATGCGGGCGGACCGGATCTGCTGACGCGCTTCGACAAGCGGCTGGAGAGCGAGGATCCCTTCGCCGAAATGGCAGACGATATGTCTTTCTACCTGCATGCGGATGGCGGCTTTCTCAAGCTGGACGCGGATGGACGGATCACGGTGACGGATTTCCTGCGCGAGCATACGGGCATCACGACCGATGTGACCTTTGCGGGGGCGAACACGCATTTTCAGATGTGGCAGCCGGAGCAGTTCGAAACGCATCGGGCAAAGGTTCGTCAACGCCTGATGGAGCGGCGGCGGCTGGAAAATCTGGAAAATCTGGACAATCAGACAGGAAACAGGTGATGGCGGGTGCGGGCGGTCAGGATGCAGCGCGCCACATACCCGTCCTGCTCGATGAAGTCATTGCCGCACTGAAGCCTGGTCCCGGTCAATTGATCATCGACGGCACGTTCGGTGCAGGCGGTTATACCCGCCGTATTCTCGATACCGGCGCATCGGTGACCGCCATCGACCGCGATCCCTCGGCCATCGAAGCCGGGCGGGCGCTGGAAAAGGCCCATGCGGGCCGCCTCACGCTCGTGCAGGGCACTTTCTCGACACTGGATCAGGTTGCATTGCTGGGCGCTCCCGACGGCATCGTGCTGGACATCGGCGTGTCATCGATGCAGATCGACGAGGCCGAGCGCGGCTTTTCCTTCCAGAAGGACGGTCCGCTCGACATGCGTATGTCAAGTTCAGGGCCAAGCGCCGCCGACGTGGTCAATCGGCTCAAGACGGGCGATCTTGCCCGCATCTTCAATTTCCTCGGCGAGGAGCGCCATGCGGGCCGCATCGCGCGCATGATCGAAAAACGCCGCACCACCGAGCCGTTTCACCGCACCCGCGATCTGGCCAATGCCATCGAGGCGCTGGTCGGGCGCAATCCGAAGATTCCGATCCATCCGGCGACGCGCGTGTTCCAGGCGCTGCGCATTTTCGTCAATGACGAACTGGGCGAACTCGTCCGCGCGCTGCATGCGGCCGAGCGGGCACTCAAGCCGGGCGGCCGCCTCGTTGTCGTGACCTTCCATTCGCTCGAGGACCGCATCGTCAAGCGCTTCTTCAACGACCGCGCCGGTTCGAGCGGCGGTTCGCGCCATCTGCCGCAGGTGCAGGTGCGCCTGGCAAGCTTCACCCCCATCGGCAAGGGCGTGGTTGCGCCGACCGAGGCGGAGACGGAAAGCAATCCGCGTGCGCGCTCGGCCAAGCTGCGTGCCGCCATCCGCACCGAAAACCCGCCGCTGGCTGAAGATCATTCGATCTACGGCCTGCCCAATCTTCCGCATTTTCATGAAACGGCGAGGAGCTGATCCATGCTGCGCACCTTCGACATCATATTGATCGGGCTGATGATCGCAGCGGCCGGCATCACCTATAAAATCAAGCACGATGCTGAAAAGCAGATGACGGAAGTGCACAAGATCCAGCGGATGATCGCCGACGAGAAGGATACGATTGACCTCCTGAAGGCCGACTGGAGCCTGCTGACGCAGCCCAACCGCCTGCAGAAGCTGGTTGCCTCCTTCCAGGGCCAGCTCAACCTGCAGCCGGTCGAGGCGCAGCAGATCGCCAACATCAACGAGATTCCGAAAGCCAAGCCCGCCGCCGAAAAGGTGGATGACGTTGCCAACCTCATCACCGAGGCCGATGCAGGGCCGTCCGTGAAAAAGACCGATACGATCAAGACCGGCAGCGTGCGCAGGGCAACCGTTGCGGCCGTCCCCGGCGCGAAACCGAAGGGGGCTGCGCATTAAGATGGGCATCTGGATCAAGCGGAAAACAGCGCAGCTGGAAAACGGAACGGCACCGGCATTCGAAATGGATGCGCGCAAGAAGAAGACGGGCAATCGCGCACGCAACCGCGTGATGATGGCCATGATCTGCTTTATCGGCATTTATGGCGTCATCAGCGGACGCCTGATTTTCTACGGGATGCAGGAAGATACCACCGGCTACAACGGTCCGACCGGCAGCGTTCTGGCCTCGCGTCCGGATATTCTCGACCGCAACGGCGAAGTGCTGGCAACCGATATCAAGACCGCATCGCTCTATGCCGAGCCGCGCAAGATCATCGATCCTGATGAGGCCTATGAGCTGCTGTCGACCGTGCTGCCGGATCTCAACTTCGAACAGACCTACAGCCGCCTGAAGAGCGGCGCAGGCTTTGCCTGGCTGAAGCGCGGCCTGACACCGCAGCAGAAGAGCCAGATCATGGCGCTCGGCATTCCCGGCATCGGCTTCCGCACGGAAAAATCACGCTTCTATCCCGGCGGCCCGACGGCGTCGCATATCCTTGGTCTCGTCAATATCGACAATCAGGGCATTGCCGGCATGGAGAAGTACATCGACTCGCAGGGGCTGTCGGACCTGCGCGATGTCGGCCTTGCGGACGGGCGTTCGCTGGCGCCGGTGCGCCTGTCGATCGACCTGCGCGTCCAGCACGTGGTGCGCGACGTCGTGGTCAATGCGATGCAGAAATACCGCGCCATTGCGGCGGGTGCCGTTGTTCTCAACGTCAATACCGGCGAAGTGATGGCCATGGCCTCGGCACCGGATTTTGATCCGAACAACCCGTTCAATGCGCTCGACAAGGACCACCTCAACCGCATGTCGGCCGGTCTCTACGAGATGGGCTCGACGATCAAGAGCTTCACCACCGCCATGTCGCTCGACCATGGCGCGACGCTGAACACCACCTATGACGCGACACGCCCGATCACCATCGGCCGCCAGACGATCCACGATTTCCACGGCAAGGCGCGTGTGCTGACCCTGCCGGAAGTCTTCGTCTTCTCCTCCAACATCGGCTCGGCGCGGGAAGCCGATGCGGTGGGCATCGAAAATCACCGGGCGTTCCTGACGCGTCTCGGCCTGCTCGATCCGATGAAGACGGAACTGCCCGAGGTCGCCAAGCCCTATTCGCCGAAAGTATGGAAGAAGGTGAATTCGATCACGATCTCCTTCGGCCACGGCATGGCCACGACACCGCTGCAGACGGCGGTCGGCGCCGCGGCGCTGGTCAATGGCGGCCGGCTGATCGAACCGACCTTCCTGCCGCGTACGCTGGAACAGGCACAGGCCATGGCCGAACAGGTCATCAAGCCGAAAACCAGCGATGACATGCGCTATCTCTACAAGCTCAACGGCGACACCGGCTCGGGCCGCAACGCCAACGTCAAGGGCTACCGCGTCGGCGGCAAGACGGGTACGGCGGACAAGGTCGTCAATGGCCGCTATGCCAAGGATCTGCGGTTCAACGCCTTCGTGGCGGCCTTTCCGATCGAAAAACCGGAATATGTCGTTTTGACCATTATCGACGAACCAAAGCCTGCCGAAGGGCAGAGCAGCGGTATCGCAGCCTTCAACGCGGCACCCATGGTGGCGGAAATTATCCGCAGATCCGCATCGTTTCTCGGGGTAAAGCCCGATTTCGGCCAACAAGTCGCGCCATTGCAGGTTTCCTACGACAGTGATGAGTAAAGCAGATTCGGTCATGAAACTGAAAGAATTGAACGGCATACCTGCCCTGGCAATCTCCGAATTCGGGGAAACGACGATCAATGGCCTGACTTCCGATTCGCGTGAGGTCAAGCCCGGTTTCCTCTTCGCGGCCCTGAAAGGCTCGAAGGCGGATGGCAGCGTTTATGCCGCCGATGCGGCAAAACGCGGCGCAGCGATCATCGTTGCCGCCAGCGCTTCCAAGCTGAGCAACGTCTCCGCGCCGATCATCTATGTGGACGATCCGCGCCGTGCGCTCGCGCTTGCGGCTGCCAGCTTCTACCGGGTGCAGCCGGATGTGATGGTCGCCATCACCGGCACCAGCGGCAAGACATCGGTGGCCTCCTTCACCCGCCAGATCTGGGCCAATGCCGGTTTCGCCTCGGCCAGCATCGGCACGACAGGCGTGGTTTCGCCGACGCGCAATGATTACGGTTCGCTGACCACGCCTGATCCCGTCGAACTGCACAAGCTGCTGAGCGAACTGGTCGAAGAGGGTGTCACCCATGCGGCCATGGAAGCCTCGTCGCATGGCCTTGACCAGCGCCGCCTCGATGGTGTGAAGCTGTCGGCCGGTGCTTTCACCAATCTTGGCCGTGACCACATGGATTATCATCCGACGGTCGAGGAATATCACGCCGCCAAACTGCGTCTGTTCAGGGAACTGCTGCCGAAGGGCGCGCCTGCCGTCATTTTTGCTGACGATCCCTTTTCCAAGCCAACCATTGCGGCGGCCACGGAAGCCGGTTGCAAAGTGCTGACGGTCGGCCGCAAGGGCGAATTCATCACGCTGAAGCGTGTCGAGCATGAGCGGTTCCGCCAGCACGTGGAAGTGCAGATTGCCGGCGAGATCTTTGAGATCACCCTGCCGCTGGCGGGAGATTTTCAGGTGGCCAATGGTCTTGTGGCCGCAGGGCTTGCCATTGCCACCGGAGTTCCCGCTGCTGCGGCCATGCGCGGCCTTGAGCGGCTGAAGGGCGCGCCGGGACGGCTCGATCTTGTCGGCGCGACGGAAGAGGGGGCGCCCGCTTATGTCGATTACGCCCACAAGCCCGATGCGCTGGAAAACGTGCTCACCTCGGTCCGTCCCTTCACGACAGGGCGCGTCATCGTGGTGTTCGGCTGCGGCGGCGACCGCGACAAGGGCAAGCGCCCGATGATGGGCGAAATCGCCACGCGCCTTGCCGATGTCGTCATCGTGACCGATGACAACCCGCGCTCGGAAGTTCCCGCCACCATCCGCGCTGAAATTCTCGCTGCCGCTCCCGGCGCGCAGGAGATCGGCGACCGGCATGAGGCGATCCGCGTGGCGGTTGCCATGATGAAATCCGGCGATACGCTGATTGTCGCGGGCAAGGGCCACGAAGAAGGCCAGACCGTCGGCACCGTCGTGCTGCCGTTCTCCGATCACACGGAAGTCGCCCAGGCCCTGAAGGACCGTCTGGCCCGGGAGCGCAATCCATGAGTTTGCTCTGGACCTCCGAAGCCATGATTGAGGCCATGAACGGCCGTCCGGTTGGCGCGCTGCCCGAAGGCATTACCGGCATTTCCATCGATACGCGCACCCTGCGTAAGGGTGAGGCGTTCTTCGCCATCAAGGGCGATGCGCTCGACGGGCATGATTTTGCCACGGCGGCGGTGGCTGCCGGTGCGGCGCTGCTCGTGGTTGCGGAAGTGAAGCTGCCCGCGCTCGGCAAGCTCAAGACCCCGATGATCGTGGTCGATGACGTGCTCGCGGCCATGACGCGGCTCGGCCTTGCGGCGCGCGAACGCTCCCATGCCCAGATCATCGCCGTGACCGGTTCCGTCGGCAAGACGACCACCAAGGAAGCGCTGCGGCACGTCCTGGCGGATTCGGGCAAAGTGCATGCATCGGTTGCCTCGTTCAACAATCACTGGGGTGTGCCGCTGACGCTCGCCCGCATGCCCGAGGACACGGATTACGGCGTTTTTGAAATCGGCATGAACCATGCGGACGAGATTCGTCCGCTGGTGAAGATGGTCCGCCCGCATGTGGCGATCGTCACGCTGATCGCTCCGGCGCATCTTGGCCATTTCAAGAACCTACAGGAAATCGCGACGGCAAAAGCCGAGATCTTTGAAGGGCTTGTGCCCGGCGGCTATGCCTTGCTCAATCGCGACGACAAGCACTACAAGCTCCTGGAAACGCTGGCGCGCAACGCCGGTGTCGAGCACATCAAGAGTTTTGGTGAGAATGCCCGGGCGGATTACCGCCTGCGCGCGCTCAAGCTGCACGATGCCTGCTCCTGCATGACCGTGCGGCTCGCCGGTTCCGAAGCCGTCGTCAAGGTCGGCGCGCCGGGCAGGCACATCGTGCAGAACGTCCTGGCGGTGCTCGGCGCGGCGCATCTGACCGGCGCCGACATGACCAAGGTCACGCTGGCGCTGGCATCGCTGCGGCCGGAGAGCGGGCGCGGTGCGCGCCACCTGCTCGAAATCGGCAATGGCACGTTCACGCTGATCGATGAGAGCTACAACGCCAATCCGGCTTCGGTGCGCGCGTCGATAGAGCTTCTGGCTGCCGCCGTGCCCACGGGCAAGGGGCGCCGCATTGCCGTGCTCGGCGACATGCTGGAACTCGGCAAGCAGGCGCCAAAGCTGCATGCGGACCTGGCGCCGGTCATCACGGCCAATCATATCAACATGGTTTTTCTCGGCGGACCCGAAATGGCGGCGCTTAAAGCCGCCTTGCCGGTTGAATTTCACGCCGAATACAGGCAGAGCGTCGACGAATTGCAGTCAAATCTGCTGAACACGATCAGGGCCGGTGATGTGATCATGATCAAATCATCGAAAGGAATCGGTTTTGTCCGGATCGTCAAGGCAATCCTACAGAAGTACAACGCCGTGGAGCCCGCCGGTCCTGCCGAGTGAGCTTACGGGGATGGGGACATAGTCTATGCTTTATTATCTGGCCGGTCTGGCGGAACATATCCAATTTCTGAACGTGTTCCGCTACATCACGTTCAGGACCGGCGGCGCGCTGATCACCTCGGCGCTGATCGTGTTTCTGTTCGGTCCCCGCATCATCGACTCCCTGCGTGTCCGGCAGGGCCGCGGCCAGCCGATCCGCGCGGACGGCCCGCAAACCCACTTCAAGAAGGCCGGGACGCCAACCATGGGCGGCCTGATGATCATGACCGGTATCCTGATCTCGTCGCTGCTCTGGGCCAACTGGTCCAACATCTATGTCTGGGTCGTGCTTCTGGTTGCCGTGAGCTTCGGGGCCATCGGCTTCTATGATGATTATCTCAAGGTCAGCAAACAGTCGTTCAAGGGCTTTTCAGCCCGCGCGCGCCTCGGCATCGAGTTTCTGGTCGCCGCGCTGGCCGGTCTTGCCATCATGTGGGCGGGGCAGGAACCGTTCTCTTCGTCCCTGACCTTCCCCTTTGCCAAGCAGCTGATCCTCAATCTCGGCATTTTCTTCGTTCCCTTTGCCGCCTTCGTCATGGTCGGCGCGGGCAATGCCGTCAATTTCACCGACGGTCTCGATGGCCTTGCCACCGTTCCGGTGATGATCGCCGCCGCCTCGTTCGGGGTGATCGCCTACCTCGCCGGTAATGCGATCTTTGCCGATTACCTGCAGATCCATTTCACGCCGGGCACGGGTGAACTTGCCGTGGTTCTCGGCGCTGTCATTGGCGCGGGTCTCGGTTTTCTCTGGTTCAACGCGCCGCCCGCCGCCATTTTCATGGGTGATACCGGGTCGCTGGCGCTGGGCGGCCTCATCGGTGCCGTCGCCGTTGCCACCAAGCACGAAATCGTTCTGGCCATCATCGGCGGCGTCTTCGTCATGGAAGCCATGTCAGTCATCATCCAGGTCACCTCGTTCAAGCTGACGGGAAAACGCGTGTTCCTGATGGCGCCGATCCACCACCATTTCGAAAAGAAGGGCTGGACCGAGAGCCAGGTCGTGATCCGCTTCTGGATCATCGCCGTCATTCTCGCGCTGATCGGCCTTTCCACACTCAAGCTCAGATAAGGCCAGTTGCATGATCGCTGCCCACTCCTTGCAGGACAAGACCGTCGCGCTCTTCGGGCTCGGCGGGTCGGGTATTGCGACGGCAAAGGCGATTGCAGCCGGCGGTGCGAAGGTCATTGCCTGGGACGACAATCCGGAGAGCGTTGCGCGGGCGCAGGGCGCCGGTATCGACACCAGTGACCTGCGGTTGGTCGACTGGAAGCAGTTCTCGTCCTTCGTCCTGTCGCCCGGCGTGCCGCTGACCCATCCGCGCCCGCACTGGACGGTGGATCTCGCCCGCGCCGCAGGCGTTGAAATCATCGGCGATGTCGAACTCTTCGTGCGCGAGCGCAATCTGGCGGGAAAGAACAGCCCGTTCATCGCCATCACCGGCACCAACGGCAAGTCGACGACGACGGCGCTGATCGCCCATATCATCAGGGCGTCGGGCCGTGACATGCAGCTGGGCGGCAATATCGGCACCGCCGTGATGACGCTGGAGCCGCCGGCGGATGGCCGCCACTATGTCGTGGAATGCTCGTCCTACCAGATCGATCTGGCACCGTCGATCAATCCGACCGCCGGTATCCTTCTGAACCTGACGCCGGATCATCTCGACCGGCATGGCACCATGCAGCACTATGCCGAGATCAAGGAACGGCTGGTCGCGGGCAGCGAGACGGCGATTGTCGGTGTCGACGACAGTTTCTGTGCCGCCATTGCCGACCGGCTGGAGCGTGCAGGCAAGCCGGTGATCCGCATTTCCAAGCGCCTGCCTATCCCGAACGGCTATTTCGCCGACGGGGCGACGCTGTATCTCGCCGAAAACGGCGCGAAAACCGCTGTCGCTTCGCTGCATGGCATCGGGTCGCTGCGCGGCGAGCACAATGCGCAGAACGCGTTGGCAGCTTTTGCCGCCTGCCGTTCCGTCGGCCTCTCGGCGGATGAGATCAATGCGGGCCTCAAAACCTTTCCTGGCCTTGCGCACCGCATGGAGCAGGTGGCGCGGCAGGGCAGGACGTTGTTCGTCAACGATTCCAAGGCGACCAATGCGGATGCGGCCGCGCCCGCGCTGTCGTCCTTCCCGCGCATCTACTGGATTGCCGGCGGCCTGCCCAAGGAAGGCGGCATCGCTTCCCTTTCCGGTTTTTTCCCGCGTATCGCCAAGGCCTATCTGATCGGCGAGGCGGCACCGCAATTCGCCGCAACGCTTGGCGAGGCGGCACCCTATGAGATTTCGGGCACGATCAGTGCAGCGGTGGAACATGCCGCGCGGGACGCGGCCGGCGACGGATCGCAGGAAGCTGTGGTCCTGCTGTCGCCCGCCTGTGCCAGTTTCGACCAGTTTCAGAATTTCGAGAAACGCGGCGAGGCATTCCGCTCCGCCGTATTGGCGCTTGCAGGCGCTTCACCGATTGAAGGGGCAAACTGATGGTAAGCCGCATTGACCGTGGACCCGTCGCCGACTGGTGGTGGACAATTGACCGTTTCCTTTTGGCCGCCTGCCTCAGCCTGATGGGTCTCGGCATCCTTCTCTCCTTCGCCGCGAGCCCCGCCGTTGCCGAGCGCATCGGTCTTGAGAGTTTTTACTTCGTCAAGCACCAGTCGATGTTCATGGTGCCTGCGGTGTTCGTCATGTTCGCCGTGTCGTTCATGGCGCCGCGCACCATCCGCCGCTTTGCCATCATCCTGCTCGGTCTCTCCATGCTGGCGATGGTTGGCGCCCTGTTCTTCGGCATCGAAGTCAAAGGCGCGCGCCGCTGGGTGTCGCTGGCGGGCATCTCCATCCAGCCATCCGAATTCATGAAACCGGCCTTTGTCATTGTCTGCGCCTGGCTGTTTTCCGAGAATGAGCGGCGCAAGGATATTCCCGGCAACTTCTTCTCCATGGTGCTGTTCGGCGTTGTCGCGGCATTGCTGGTGGCGCAGCCCGACCTTGGCCAGACCATTCTGACCGCCATCACCTGGGGCGCCATGTTCTTCATGGCCGGTGTGCCGTGGCTGTGGATCATCAGCCTTGGCGTTCTCGGCGTTGCCGGTTTCTTCGGCGCCTACACGATCTTCCCGCACGTGGCGGGCCGTATCGACCGTTTCATGACCGGCGAAGGCGATACATTCCAGGTGGATGCCGGGCGCGAAGCGATTATTCGCGGCGGCTGGCTCGGGCAAGGGCCCGGCGAAGGCACCATCAAGCGCATCATCCCTGACAGCCACACGGACTTCATCTTCTCGGTGACTGCCGAGGAGTACGGCATCGCGCTCTGCCTGCTGATCGTGCTGATCTTCGCCTTCATCGTCATTCGCGGCCTGTCGATCGCGCTGAAGGAGCGGGACGATTTCACCCGCCTTGCCGTCTCCGGCCTCGTCATCCTGTTCGGCTTCCAGTCGATCATCAACATTTCGGTGAACCTGCACCTGATGCCCGCAAAGGGCATGACGCTGCCGTTCATCTCCTATGGCGGCTCGTCGCTCATCTCGGTGGCAATTTCGACGGGACTGCTACTGGCGCTGACAAGGCGCAGACCCGAGGGCAGGCGGTCGGCGACGCTGGCAAACACCAAAACGCCGTCACTGGCCAACGCTATCTGAGGGACTGATGTCGAAGGGGATTATTGTTCTGTGTGCCGGGGGCACGGGCGGGCACCTGTTTCCGGCGGAAGCGCTGGCGCATGTGCTGATCGAACGCGGCTGGGATATCCATCTGGCAACCGATGACCGGGCCGAACGGTTCGCCGGGAGCTTTCCGGCCAGGGAAATCCATGTGGTGCGCTCCGCCACCATCGGCGGACGCAACCCGATTTCTCTCGCCCGCACCTTCTGGACGCTCTGGCAGGGCAATCTCGATTCCCGCAAACTGTTCCGGCGCCTGAAGCCGAAGCTGGTGGCGGGCTTCGGCGGCTATCCGACCCTGCCGCCGCTCTATGCGGCGACGGCGCTGAAAATCCCGACGCTCATCCACGAACAGAATGCCGTGATGGGCCGTGCCAACAAGGCGCTGGCTGCCCGCGTCAATGCCATTGCCGGCGGGTTCCTGCCGCAGGGCGAAGGCCCCTATGCCGGCAAGATCGTGGTGACGGGCAATCCCGTCCGCCCGGCCGTGCTGGCGGAAGTCGGCAAGGCCTACAAGGCATCGCAGGCGCACCAGCCGTTTCATTTTCTGGTGTTCGGCGGTAGCCAGGGCGCGTCATACTTTTCAACTGCCATCCCCGCTGCCATCCAGCTTCTGTCGCCGGAGGACCGGGCCCGTCTGGTGCTGACACAGCAGGCCCGCGCCGAGGACGAGGCGCAGGTGCGCTCCGCCTATCAGGCCATGGGCGTCAAGGCCGAGGTCGCGCCATTCTTCAAAGATATGCCGCGGCGCATTTCCGATGCGCATTTCGTCCTGTCGCGCTCCGGCGCCTCGACCGTGTCGGAAATCGCGGCTATCGGCCGCCCGGCCATTCTCGTTCCCTTCCCGCATGCGCTTGACCACGATCAGGCGGCGAATGCCGCTGCCTTGCAGGCCGCGGGCGGAGCCGATGTCATCAAGCAGTCGGAACTGTCGCCGGAGCGGATCGCCCATATCCTCGCCAGCGCCATGCACGAACCGACGCGGCTGGCATTTATTGCGGAAAAAGCCCGCTCGACGGGCAAGCCGGACGCTGCAAGGTTGCTTGCCGACCTCACAGAGGCTATTGCATCCGGCCAATCCCTTACGGTGAGATGAGTTCGCTATGACCTCGTCTCCTTCTGAAGTTTTCAAAAAAGGAGTGCGTCCATGAAGATGCCGCTCAACATCGGTCTTGTTCATTTCATCGGTATCGGCGGTATCGGCATGAGCGGCATTGCCGAAGTCCTGCACAATCTCGGCTACAAGGTTCAGGGTTCCGATCAGTCGGACAGCGCCAATGTGCAGCGTCTGCGCGACAAGGGGATTGAAGTCTTTGTCGGACACGATGCGGATAATCTCGGCGATGCCGAGGTTATCGTGGTGTCGACGGCGATCAAGAAGAGCAATCCGGAACTCGTTGCCGCACGCGAAAAACTTTTGCCCATCGTGCGCCGGGCGGAAATGCTGGCGGAACTCATGCGCTTCCGTCAGGCGGTCGCCATCGGCGGCACGCACGGCAAGACCACGACCACCTCGATGGTGGCAACCCTGCTCGATGCGGGCAATCTCGATCCGACCGTCATCAATGGTGGTATCATCAACGCCTATGGCACCAATGCCCGCATGGGCGCGGGCGAATGGATGGTGGTGGAAGCCGACGAGAGCGACGGCACCTTCCTGAAGCTGCCTGCCGACATCGCCGTGGTCACCAATATCGATCCGGAGCATCTCGATCACTACGGCACGTTCGACCGGGTGCGCGAAGCCTTCCGGCAGTTCGTCGAGAACGTGCCGTTCTACGGTTTCGGCGTCATGTGCCTTGATCATCCGGAGGTGCAATCGCTGGTGTCGCGCATCGAGGACCGCCGTGTCATCACCTATGGTGAAAACCCGCAGGCTGACGTGCGCTTTGTCAATCTCGTGGTCGATGGACCGACCTCGCAGTTCGACGTGCAGATTTCCAGGCGCAAGACCGGCGAGACCACCGAGATCAAGGGCCTGCGGCTGCCGATGCCCGGCAGGCACAATGTGTCGAATGCGACAGCGGCGATTGCCGTGGCGCACGAGCTCGGCATTTCCGCCGAGGACATCAAGAAGGGCCTGTCGTCTTTCGGCGGCGTGAAGCGGCGCTTTACCCATACCGGTTCGTGGAAAGGCGTCGACGTGTTCGACGATTACGGGCATCACCCGGTCGAGATCAAGGCCGTGCTGAAAGCGGCGCGCGATTCCGCCAAGGGCCGGGTGATCGCTGTCGTCCAGCCGCACCGCTTTACCCGTCTGGCGAGCCTCTTTGACGAGTTTGCGGCGTGCTTCAACGATGCCGATACCGTGATCGTCGCGCCGGTCTATACCGCAGGTGAAGACCCGATCGAGGGCGTCACATCGGAAGCGCTGGTGTCGCGCATCAGGACGGCGGCGCACCGCGACGCCCGCTACATCAACGGTCCGCAGGAAATCGCGCCATTGATCGCCACCATCGCCAAGCCTGACGATTTCGTGATCTTCCTTGGAGCCGGCAACATCACCCAGTGGGCCTATGCCTTGCCAAAAGAGCTGGCTGCGCTTTAGAGCATTCTCCGGCCATAGTGACCTATTCTGACGGAGGAATGTTGGGCCAAGATCAAGCAAAGACAGGAAGGCCCGCACCCTTCGTGCGGGCGAGTGGCTTTGCGCCGGAATTGGCGCAACAGGCTCCGTCCCTTCGGGTTTCCGGCTGGCGGACACCCACTTTGTCAGGCGGCGTCGCCCGATGGAAAGACATCGGCCTCGCCACCTTCCGCGTGGACTGTCTCGCCATCCGGGAAACAGAATATGGCCAATATGGCCGGAAAATGCTCTAATTTTGCGGTTGCGTCCGGTTCGACGGCCGGACGCCATAACTGCTGGAAGGATATCATGTCTTCAAGGATTGACGGCGAGGCCCTGCTTGGCAAGCTGGGGGATCGTTTCTCGGGGCTGCGCGGGCGGCTGACGCCCAATATGGGTATGGAAAAGGTGACCTGGTTCCGCGCCGGCGGCCCGGCGGAAGTCATGTTCCAGCCTGCCGACGAAGAAGATCTGGCAGCCTTCCTGCAGGCCGTTCCCGAAGAATATCCCATCCTTGTCGTGGGCATCGGTTCCAACCTTCTGGTGCGCGACGGCGGCGTCCCGGGTTTTGTCGTGCGCCTCTCCGCCAAGGGCTTCGGCGATGTCGAGCGCGTCGGCGATACGCAGTTGCGGGCGGGTGCCGCGACCCCGGACAAGCGGCTTGCCGCGGCGGCGCTTGAGGCGAAGATTGCCGGTTTCCATTTCTACCACGGCATTCCCGGCGGGCTGGGCGGCGCGCTGCGCATGAACGCCGGTGCCAACGGGGTCGAGACGCGCGAGCGGGTGATCGAGGTGCGGGCACTCGACCGCAGGGGCAATGTGCATATCCTGTCCAACGCCGACATGGGCTATGCCTATCGCCATTGCGGCGCAGCCGGCGACCTGATCTTCACCTCCGCCTTGCTGGAAGGAACGCCCGGTGAAACCCATGCCATTCAGGCGGCGATGCATGCGGTGCAGCAGCACCGCGAAACCGTGCAGCCGATCCGCGAGAAGACCGGCGGCTCGACCTTCAAGAATCCGGAAGGCACATCCGCCTGGAAGGAAATCGACGCGGCGGGCGGTCGCGGCCTGATGATCGGTGGCGCACAGATGTCACCGATGCACTGCAATTTCATGATCAATACCGGCACCGCCAGCGGACATGATCTGGAAACGCTCGGCGAGACGATCCGCTCGCTCGTGCTGCAAAACTCCGGCATCCATCTGCACTGGGAAATCAAGCGTCTGGGACTTTTCCGTCCCGGCCAGGAAGTGCAGGAGTATATGGGGCAGCTTTTGTAGCAAAAACCGAAATTTTTTTACGATGAATCAGAGGCGCGTTTGCCTCTGATTTTGTTTCCGAAATCGAATCGCAAACACTTTTTTTTACGCCAAATTTCATTGTTGAATCAAAGGGGACTTGTCACGGAATCAACTCTCTGATTCTTTAGGGGCAAGCGTTAACTGATTTGAGTCGGCTGATTTGGTCAGCCTCGGGTGCCTGCGGTCTCGATCGCCGGGCGTGCGGAGACTTATGTCGTTTTTCGGCTTTGATGGGGATGTGTACAAGGGGTTGCCTTCATGGCGAAAAAGCATGTTGCGGTGCTGATGGGCGGATTTTCATCGGAGCGTCCGGTGAGTCTCTCCTCGGGCAATGCCTGCGCCGATGCTTTGGAGGCCGAGGGCTATCCGGTCACTCGCGTCGACGTGACCCGGGACATCGCCAGCGTGCTGGCAGAGCTGCGCCCCGATGTGGTGTTCAATGCGCTGCATGGTCCTTTCGGCGAGGACGGTACGATCCAGGGCATCCTCGAATATCTGGAAATTCCCTATACCCATTCCGGCGTGCTTGCGTCGGCGCTGGCCATGGACAAGGAGCAGGCGAAGACCATCGCCAGGGCTGCCGGTATTCCCGTGGCCGAAGCCAAGGTGATGAACCGTTTCGATTTCACCACGAAACATCCGATGAAGCCGCCCTATGTGGTCAAGCCCGTCAATGAGGGGTCGAGCTTCGGTGTCGTCATCGTCAAGGAGGATCAGTCGCATCCGCCGCAGGTGATCACCTCGGCGGAATGGAAATATGGCAACACCGTCATGGTCGAACGCTACATCCATGGGCGCGAACTGACATGCGCCGTGATGGGCGATGTGGCCATCGGGGTGTGTGAAATCATTCCCGTGGGTCATCAGTTCTACGATTATGATTCAAAATATGTTGCAGGCGGATCAAATCATGTGTGTCCGGCTAAAATTTCACTAAAAATTTACCAAAAAATACAAACACTAGCACTCAAGGTGCATCAGGCAATTGGATGTAAAGGGATTAGCCGGTCGGACTTCCGTTACGACGACCGTTTTTCCGAAGATGGCGAACTGATTTGGCTGGAGATAAACACCCAGCCGGGCATGACTCCAACATCTCTTGTACCTGATATCGCCAAAGCCGCGGGGCATACCTTCGGTGAATTGTTGAGTTGGATGGTGGAGGACGCATCGTGTTTGCGTTGAAGGGCAAAAAAGGACACCCCCGGGGTGTGGCGCCAGTGTCTTCGGACAGGATGGCGGCTTTTGGCCGTTTCCGCTTCGTCCTGCCGAAATTCCTGCGCAAGCCTGTGCGCGTCTTCACCCGCATGGTCGAAGGGGAGGTTCATATCCCCAACCATACGGGAACCCTCGGTGCTGTCGTCTTTCTGGCTCTGACCGGCGCTTACGGTGCCATTCTTGGCGGCCATGCTCCCGAGGTGGTCAAGGTAACGACATCGACCTTCGGTTTTGCCATCGAAGACGTGAAGGTGGTCGGCAACAAGGAAACCTCCGAGATCGACGTGCTCGGCGCGCTGGGCCTCGATGGCGAGACCTCGCTGGTCGGCCTGAGTGCCGCCGATGCGCAGAAGGCCGTGGCAACCCTGCCGTGGGTTGAATCCGTCGATGTGTTCAAGGTCTATCCGAACACGATCCAGATTTCGATTCACGAGCGCTCCGCCCTGGCTGTGTGGCAGAACGGCGATGATCTCTCGATCATCGACGAGGATGGCCGCGTGATCGTTCCCTATTCGTCCGGCCGCCATTCGGCGCTGCCGCTGATCATGGGCGCGGGTGCCGACAAGCAGGCGAAAATGCTGTTCGCGCAGATTGCAGCGTTTCCGGATGTCGTATCGCAGGTCCGTGCCTATGCCCGCATCGGCGACCGGCGCTGGGATCTGATCCTGAAGAATGGCGTGACGGTGATGCTGCCGGAATTCCGTATCGATCAGGCAATGGCCGATATCGTGAAGATGGACCGGAAGGACGGGCTGCTGTCCCGGGCGATCTCATCGGTCGACATGCGGCTTGCCGACCGGGTTGTTTTGAAGCTGACGCCAGATGCGATGGTGCAGCGCGTAGAGTTTTTGAAGGCGCGAGACAAGGCGCCTAAGCGTTCGGAGAAGCGTATATGAGTATTCTGAACGGAAAGAGCACGTCGACTGGAGCTGCTTCCGCAAAACGGACGCGGTCTTTGACGGTTCTTGACATCGGTTCAAGCAAGGTGTGCTGCATCATCGCCCGGCTGCGTCCGCGCGAGGAAAGCGCGCATCTGCCCGGCCGCACCCATCGCATCGAGGTGCTCGGCATCGGTCACCAGAAATCGCGCGGCATCAAATCAGGCGTCATCGTCAATCTCGATGCGGCCGAGCAGGCCATCCGCCTGGCTGTTGACGCGGCCGAACGCATGGCTGGCCTGACCGTCGACTCGATGATCGTCAACATTTCCGCCGGGCGCCTGAAGAGCGAAAGCTTTTCCGCCAGCATTAATCTGGGTGGCCATGAAGTCGACCAGTCCGATATCCGCCGCGTGCTGGCCGCCGGTGCCAAGCAGGCGCTGGCGACGGAACGCCACCTCGTGCATTCGCTGCCCATCGGTTATGCGCTCGATGGCGAGAAGGGTATCCGCGACCCGCTTGGGATGATCGGCGATACGCTTGGGGTCGAGATGCATGTGCTGACCGCTGATGCCGCGCCGCTGCGCAACCTCGAACTCTGCGTCAACCGCTGCCACCTTTCGGTGGAGGCGATGATTGCAACCCCTTACGCCAGCGGCCTTTCGGCGCTCGTCGATGACGAAGCGGAAATGGGCGCGGCCTGCATCGACATGGGCGGCGGCACCACGACGATTTCCGTGTTCTCCGAAGGCAAGTTCATCCATGCGGATGCCATCGCCATCGGCGGCAACCACGTGACGATGGACGTGGCGCGCGGTCTTTCCGCCCATATGGACGATGCGGAGCGATTGAAGGTCATGCACGGTTCGGCCCTGCCGAGCGCTGCCGATGACCGCGATCTCATCAGCGTCTCGCCGCTCGGCAATGACGGCCGCGACGTTCCCAACCAATATCCGCGCGCGGTGCTGACACGCATCATCCGGGCGCGCGTCGAAGAAACACTGGAATTGGCACGCGACCGCCTCAACCAGTCCGGCTACGGCCAGATTGTCGGCAAGCGTGTTGTCCTGACAGGCGGGGCCAGCCAGTTGGCGGGTTTGCCTGAAGTGGCGCGCCGTATTCTGGCCCGCAACGTACGTATTGGCCGTCCTCTGGGTGTGACGGGGCTTCCCGAAGCAGCCAAGGGGCCAGCTTTCTCCGCAGCGGTGGGTCTGTTGATCTATCCGCAGGTGGCAGGAATTGAGGAGCGTTCTGTAAAGGCCGGTTCATCATCGCTGATGACGGGTACGGGTGGGCGTTTTCAGCGTATCGGCCAGTGGCTGAAAGAGAGTTTTTGATCAATCCGGGGAAACCCAAAAAAGATACCGCGGCGGCGAAGCGGTAAAGGAAAAAGGAACAAACAAATGAGCATCAATCTGCAAAAGCCGGACATTACCGAGCTTAAGCCCCGGATCACCGTGTTTGGTGTTGGCGGTGGCGGTGGCAACGCGGTCAATAACATGATCAATGCCGGTTTGCGCGGTGTTGAGTTTGTTGTGGCCAATACGGATGCGCAGGCCCTGTCGCAGTCGAAGGCTGAACGTCTCATTCAGCTCGGTGCTGCAGTGACCGAAGGTCTGGGCGCCGGTTCGCAGCCGGAAGTCGGCCGCGCCGCCGCTGAAGAATGCATCGACGAAATCAACGATCACCTGCAGGGCACGCATATGTGCTTCGTCACGGCCGGCATGGGTGGCGGTACCGGTACCGGTGCTGCGCCCGTTGTTGCCCGCGCCGCCCGCGAAAAAGGCATCCTGACCGTGGGTGTCGTCACCAAGCCTTTCCATTTCGAAGGCCAGCGCCGCATGCGCACCGCCGATATGGGCATCGAGGACCTGCAGAAGAATGTCGACACACTGATCGTCATTCCGAACCAGAACCTCTTCCGCATCGCCAATGACAAGACGACCTTTGCCGATGCCTTCGCCATGGCCGACCAGGTTCTCTACTCCGGTGTTGCCTGCATCACCGACCTGATGGTCAAGGAAGGCCTGATCAACCTCGACTTTGCCGACGTGCGTTCGGTGATGCGCGAGATGGGCAAGGCGATGATGGGTACGGGCGAAGCATCCGGCGATGGCCGCGCCATGGCCGCTGCCGAAGCTGCCATTGCCAACCCGCTGCTCGACGAAACCTCGATGCGCGGCGCCAAGGGCCTGCTGATCTCGATCACCGGCGGGCGTGACATGACGCTGTTCGAAGTCGACGAAGCGGCAACGCGCATTCGCGAAGAAGTCGATCAGGATGCCAACATCATCCTCGGCGCGACCTTCGACGAAAGCCTCGAAGGCATCATCCGCGTTTCGGTCGTGGCAACGGGTATCGACAAGCAGCTGGGAGAGTCGGCCCCTGCGCCGATCGAATTTCGCCAGCCGATGAAGCCGATTGCCAAGCCGGTCCAGCAGCCGGCCGCACGGGTCGAGACTGTTGCTCCGCGCCCTGTCGTGCAGCAGCCGGCAGCCCGCCTTGCCGATCCGGTCGCTGACGCCATTCGCGCCGCCGAAATGGAAATGCCGCAGCGCGCACCGCAGCCGGCCGAACAGGAATTCCGTCCGCAGAGCCGCATTTTCCAGGCACCTGCTCCGGAAGTGTTCGACGCACCGGTTGCCGCAGCACCGCAGCAGCCTGTCCACCAGCCCGCGCCCCAGCCGCAGGTTCAGATGCAGGCAGCGCCCGTCGCACAGCCCGCACCGGCACCGCGCATGCCAAACGTGTCCGACTTCCCGCCGGTTGTTCAGGCGGAACTGAATGCACGGGATCACGGCCGTGACCAGGCATCCTATGACAGCCACGAAGACCGTGGCCCGATGGGTCTGCTCAAGCGCCTGACCGCCGGCCTGACCCGCCGCGAAGACGACACCGCACGGCTTGAACCGGCACAGCCGCGCGAACCGGCCATGCGTCCGGCAGAGCCGCGCCGCCCGCTGTCGCAGGATGCATCGATCTATGCACCGCGCCGCGGACAGCTGGACGAACAGGGCCGTGTTCAGCCCCAGTCGCGCCAGTCGTCGGAAGATGATCAGCTGGAAATCCCGGCATTCCTGCGCCGCCAGGCCAACTGATCCGATCACGTATTGTTAAGAAATATGAAACCCGCCATTGTCCCAATGGCGGGTTTTTTCGTTCAAACTATTGAAAAACCTCGAAAACGACCTAGTTCTTGTCCGTGCAGGACCGTTGCGGGACTGCCGAAACCGTGATTTTGCCTGACGCCGCGTCAATTGTATCGTCCGGCGCAAAATAGCTGCGGTTCACCTTGATTCTGGCAGAACGGCACAGATTGATTTTACGATGACATGGGCAGAGCAGGGCATGGGGTCTCAGTTGCGCGACTATCAAACGACCATTGCAGAGCGGGTTTCGCTGTCCGGCGTTGGCGTCCACAGCGGCGCACCCGTCACGATGACCTTCGCGCCGTCCGCCGCCGATACGGGCATCGTCTTTCACCGGCGGGATGGCGAAGGGCGCAGCCATGCCATCAAGGCGCTGGTCTCGGAAGTCGGCACGACGGATCTCAGCACCACGCTGGGCAAGCGGAGCGGCGCGACCGTCAGCACCGTTGAACATGTGATGGCCGCGATATCCGGGGCAGGGATCGACAATCTGATCATCGAGATCGACGCGCCGGAAGTGCCGATCGTCGACGGCACATCGGCCGCCTTCCTCGTGGCCTTCGATGAGGCGGGGCTGGTCCAGCAGACAGCCCGGCGGCGCTATATCCGCGTGCTCAAACCGTCACGCATCGAGGCCGGTGCCTCCTGGGCGGAGTTCGTCCCCCATGAGGGCACGCGCTACGAGGTGGAGATCGATTTCGACACGCCCGTCATCGGCAGGCAGATCTTTGCCGCGGATATGAGCGAGGCGGTGTTCCGCGACGAGATTGCGTCCGCCCGCACCTTCGGGTTCATGCGCGATGTGGAAAAGCTCTGGGCTGCCGGGCTGGCGCTCGGCTCGTCACTGGATAATTCGCTTGTCATCGGCGATGACCATACGGTCATCAATCCCGGCGGCCTGCGCTTTCCCGATGAGTTCGTGCGCCACAAGACATTGGATGCCGTTGGTGATCTTGCCCTGGCAGGGGCGCCGTTCATCGGCTGCTTCCGCTCCTATCGCGGCGGCCACCGCCTGAATGCCATGGCGCTGCGGGCACTGCTGTCCGATCACTCTGCGTTCGAGATCGTCGAAACGGCGGGCATCCCGGGGCGCGGGGCGTCCCTCGTCGCTGTCCATGCACCGGTGTTTGCACCCTGGGCTGTCTAGCCAGTCTTGCAATTGATGTCATGCGTGGTTCGACACGCACCACCCGTTCAATCCCTCTAAGCGGCCTTTGCCCCCACGGGCACTGACTCGTGCAATGCCTGCAGGATGATCGATGCCAGCCGGGCCGTGACGGGCGACGGTTCCGCATCGGCCCGGTACAGGTCCAATCCCAGATTTGGCAGCAGGGGCAGCCCGTTTGCCCCAGGCGGTATCGCCTGCACCGTTCCCGGCAAGCCGATCGGCGTGCGGATGGTGAGGCCGAGCCCCGCCGCCGTTGCGGCCCACAGGCCGCCCAGGCTTGGACTGATGAACGCCAGGCGCCAGGCGATGCCGGCGCGATCCAGCGCATTGATGGCGGCGGTGCGCAACAGGCAGGGCGCTTCGAGGGCGGCCAGCGGCAGGGGTTCGGTGCCGGACTTCTGCCAGACCATGTCGGGATTGATGGAGCCGACCCAACACATGGGAACCTCCATGACGCGTTCGCTGTTGGATAGCGGTGCGCTGTTGTTCCAGGCCAGCGCGAGGTCGAGGCGGCCGGATGCGACGCGCTCAAGCAGCTCCGCATTGCGGGCCACGCGCGCTTCGATGCGCACCTTGGGATGGGCCCGCGCAAACTGCCCGAGAATATTGGGCAGCAGGGTTTCGCCGAAATCCTCCTGCAGGCCGAGCCGTACCCAGCCTTCCAGTTCGATGCCGTGAATGGCGCTCGCCGCTTCGTCGTTGAGGTCGAGCAGGCGCCTTGCATAGGCGAGCATCGTCTCGCCCGCGTCGGTCAGGGCAAGGCCGCGCCCGGATTTCTGGAAGATCGGCGTTCCCGCCTGCTGCTCCAGCTTTTTCAGTTGGGCGCTGACCGCAGAGGTCGACCGGCCAAGCCTGTCGGCTGCCTTGGCAAAACTGCCAAGGTCGACGCCCGTCGTGAAGGTTCGCAGAACATCCAGGTCGAATATGGTCCGGCGCATATTTATCGTCCAATTTTTCAGGATCATCGATCCATATATTTCTGATTATCAGGATGATTGTGCGGTGCTAGAACCATTCCGTCAAGTTCAATTGCGCTTCACACCATGTGCCGGGGCGCCAGACAAAGAGGATCGTTCCATGCCGTTCGCCCGTATTTCCCTCATGCAGGGCAAGTCTGATGATTATCTGAAAGCCGTGTCGGACAGCCTGTATCAGGCGATGATCGAGACGTTCAATGTTCCGCAGAACGATCTCTTCCAGGTCATCCACCAGCATCGCCCGAACGAGTTCATTTTCGACCGCCATTATCTCGGCGGCCCGCGCTCCGACGACTTCATCATCTTTGCCATCACCATCGGCAAACCCCGCGATACGGCGACGAAGAAGGCGTTCTACGAGCGGCTTGTCGAGAAGCTTGCGGTTTCTCCTGGCGTGCGCCCCGAGGATGTCATGATCATCATCAGCACGTCCTCGCGCGATGAATGGTCCTTCAGCAATGGCGGCATGCAGATGCTCGAAGTCGCCTGACCCGGCTTTTTCTCAGTACAGGAAATCAGTCCATGAACGACATAACCACGAAACCAAAGGCCTGTCCGGCGGAAATGACAATACGGCGGGCAGGGACGGCAATCGGACGCGCGCCGGAGGGCATATCCTCCGCGCCGTTCTGGGCGGAAATGCTTTTGGAAAGCGAAAGCGAAGGTGAGAACACCGTGATGCGTGCCACCGTCGACCCTTCGGTCATCACCCATTGGCACACCCATCCGCGCGGACAGTTTCTCTATGTCCTGTCCGGCGTCGGCGTTGCCCAGAGGGACGGCGGACCGGTTGAAGAACTGCGGGCCGGGGATTGCGTCTGGTTCGCTCCGGATGAACGCCATTGGCACGGCGCCAGCGCTGACAGCGCGTTCTCCTATGTCAGCATTCAGGCCGTGCATGACGGCAAGTCGGTGCATTGGCTTGAACCCGTCATACGACAAGGAGAACGATCATGATCGCGATGCAATACAGTTTCACCCTGCCTGCCGATTATGACATGGGGATCATCGACCGGCGGATCGCCGAGAAGGGGCATCTGCTCGACAACTATCCGCATCTGCGCTTCAAGGCCTATCTGTCGGCCCGCCGCACGGATGCAACCCGCAGCCGCGACAACCTCTATGCGCCGTTTTATCTGTGGGACGATGTGGAGGGCTTGAACAATTTTCTCGGCGGGGACGGGTTTGCCGGCGTGTCGGGCGCGTTCGGCCGGCCGCAGGTAAAGTCCTGGTTTGTCTGGCAGGCCTTCGTGTCGCCCGACGTGTCGCAGGCGGCGTTTGCGACGCGGGAGATTGCGCCGGTCGACGCCTCCATACCCCTGGGCGAAAGACGCAAACAGGAAAGCGGGCGGGTGTTACGGGATGGCGAAGACAACGGTATTCTTGCATCCGTGGCGGGTTTCGAGCCGGCCACATGGACGGTGGTGCGTTTCCGGCTGTGGGCTGCGGAGCAGCCGGAACAGGCCGATGAAGCGACCCGGATTTACCGGGTAGGGCATATGTCGCTGCCGAAATAAGGGAATATGTTCTTTTCTCAACTCATTTCTGCCTCCGCCACAAATTTGGACGAATAGATGGCAATAAGATTGCTGATTCTGTTGGCTTGTGGTTTAAGAACGCGCAACTGACAGTGAGTTTGACAGTATCTAGAGCATGATGCGCAAACGTGATATCGGATTTGCGCAGAATGCTCTAATTTCTTGAATGGGGCCTAAGACAGAATGGCGAGTTGCAGAATGTCGATGAGTGCAGGGTTTGGCAGCAAGGCCCGGTTGGCCCTTCTTATGGCGTCCGTTGCCGGTGCAACAGCCATTTCCGGTTGTGCTTCGAACGATAAGGACCTCGACCTGTCGGCCTATGTCGACACAATCGAGCCTGCCGATGTGCTGTACAATCAGGCCCTCGCCAATCTGAATGCCGGGCGCCTCGACGAGGCCGCCAAGAAGTTCGATGCCGTCGACCGCCAGCATCCCTATTCCGAATTCGCCCGCAAGGCGCTGGTGATGGGGGCTTTCGCCAATTACCGTGCCGGCAAGTATGACGACTCGCTCGCCATGACCAAGCGCTACATCGCGCTGTATCCGACGCAGCCGGAAGCCGCCTACGCCTATTACATCACCGGCCTGTGCTACTACCGCCAGATCCCGGACGTGACGCGCGAACAGACCATGACACGCCGCTCCATCACGGCGTTCAATGAAGTCGTCGAGCGTTTCCCGCAGTCGGAATATGTCGATGATTCCAAGGAAAAGATCCGTTTCGGCCGCGACCAGCTCGCCGGCAAGGAAATGCAGGTCGGCCGCTATTATCTGGAACGCAAGGAATATCTGGCGTCGATCAAGCGCTTCCGCGGCGTTGTCGAACAATATTCCAACACCCGCCATGTCGAAGAAGCACTGGCGCGTCTGACGGAAGCCTATTATGCGCTGGGTCTGACCAGCGAGGCGCAGTCGGCCGCAGCGGTGCTCGGACAGAACTACCCGGACAGCCAGTGGTACAAGGACAGCTACAAGCTGCTGCAGAGCGGCGGTCTGGAGCCACGCCAGAATGCCGGTTCCTGGCTGTCACAGGCTGCCCAGACGATCGTGGGCAGCAAGAAAAATGGCGCCTGATCCACTATTAACCTGAGCGATTCATGCTTTCGCACCTGTCGATCCGCGATATTGTTCTGATTGAACGGCTCGACATTGAGTTTCGCGATGGCTTGTCGGTACTCACCGGCGAGACCGGCGCCGGAAAATCCATCCTTCTCGATGCCTTGTCGCTCGCCCTCGGCGCGCGCGGCGATGCCTCGCTGGTGCGCCACGGCGCGGAGCAGGGGCAGGTGACGGCCGTGTTCGACGTGGCCGGTGCCCATCCTGCCCGCGAACTCCTGCGCGACAACGACATCAGCGATGACGGCGACATCATCCTGCGCCGCGTGCAGACATCGGATGGCCGCAGCCGCGTCTTCATCAACGATCAGGCCGCAAGCGTCACGCTGTTGAAGGAGCTCGGCCGGAGACTGGTCGAAATCCATGGCCAGCACGATGACCGCGCGCTGATTGATATCGATATTCACCGCTCGCTCCTCGACGCTTTCGGTTCGCTGGAAACCAAGGCGGCAACGGTCCGCTCATTGCACAAGACCTGGCGGGATGCGGAAAACACGCTGGTGCGGCATCGCGCCAAGGTTGAGGCGGCGACGCGCGAGGCGGATTATCTGCGCGCCTCCGTCGACGAGCTGACAAAGCTCGATCCGGAGCCGCTGGAAGAAGAGGCGCTGGCCACCAGGCGCACGGAAATGATGCGCTCGGAAAAGATTGCGGGCGATGTCAACGATGCCAACGAGGTGCTGTCCGGCTCCGGTTCGCCGGTGCCGTCGCTGGCGAGCCTCGTGCGGCGGCTGGAGCGCAAGGTGCCGGAAGCGCCGCAACTGCTGGAACCGGTGGTCAAGGCCATTGACGAGGCGCTCAACGCCCTGACGGAAGCGCAGAACGGCATTGAACAGGCCATCCGTGCCATTGATTTCGATCCGCGTATTCTCGAGCAGACGGAAGAGCGGCTTTTCGCGCTGCGCGGTGCCGCCCGCAAATATTCCGTACCGGTGGACGATCTCGCCGGCCTGCGCGACAGGATGGATGCGGATCTCGCGGATATCGATGCGGGCGCCGAGCGGCTTGGCGCGCTGGAAAAGGAAGCTGTTGCAGCGCGGGCCGCCTATGACGAAGCGGCGGCGATCCTGTCACGGGAACGGCACGAAACCGCCGGTCACCTCAAGGCAGCCGTCATGGCCGAGCTTCCCGCTTTGAAACTGGAGCGGGCCGAATTCATCGTCGAGATGGCGGCGGACCCGGAAAACCGCCTGCCCGAGGGCATCGATACGGTCGAATACTGGGTGCGGACCAATCCCGGCACCCGGGCTGGGCCGATGATGAAGGTGGCGTCGGGCGGCGAGCTGTCGCGTTTCCTGCTGGCACTCAAAGTGGCGCTGGCCGATCGCGGTTCGGCGCCGACACTGGTGTTCGACGAAATCGACACGGGGGTTGGCGGTGCCGTGGCCGATGCCATCGGCCAGCGCCTGCGCCGCCTGTCGGACCGGGTGCAGGTGCTGTCGGTCACCCATGCGCCGCAGGTGGCGGCACGGGCGCAGACGCATTTTCTCATCGCCAAATCCGCCAGGGGCGATGACCGTGTTGCCACGTCCATCCATGCGATGGAAACGGGCGACCGCCAGGAAGAGATTGCCCGGATGCTGGCCGGTGCCAGCGTTACGGATGAAGCACGTGCCGCCGCGGTGCGGCTTCTGCGTGAGAACAGCGCCGCTGCCTCCTGAGCTCGTCGAACCACGCACCATCTTCATGCAGGGCGGGTTGTGGCAGGAGCTGACTGCAACCTGCGGATCCTGCTGATTTTGAACGGTGCATTTGCGCGCCGCTTCAGTTAATCTCCCGCCGAATCCGTATTTTCAGCGTCGGACAGGCCATGGCAGACATTCCCGTAGAAGAATTGAGCGAAGCAGAAGCGGCAGAGGAACTCGGCCGTCTGGCTGCGGAGATTGCCCAGCACGACTACCGCTACAACACGGAAGATGCGCCGACGATATCCGATGGCGAATATGACGCCCTGCGGCGGCGGAACCTTGCCATCGAGCAGCGTTTCCCGCACCTGAAGCGCGAGGATTCCCCCTCGAACAAGGTGGGCGCGACGGTCTCTGAAAAGTTCGGCAAGGTCACGCATTCCATTCCGATGCTGTCGCTGGATAACGCCTTTTCCGATCAGGACGTGCAGGATTTTGTCGACCGCATCCGCCGCTTCCTTAAGCTGGGCGCCAGCGCGCCTGTTGAAATCACCGCCGAACCGAAGATCGACGGACTGTCCCTGTCGCTGCGCTACGAGATGGGCCGTCTGGTCACCGCCGCCACCCGCGGCGACGGCACGACGGGTGAAAACGTCACGCTCAACGCCCGCACGGTCGCGAGCATTCCGAATGTATTGAACGGCAATCCGCCGGAGGTGCTGGAGGTGCGCGGCGAAGTCTATATGAGCCATGTGGATTTTGCCGCGCTGAACGAACGCCAGACGCAGGATGGCAAGCCGGTCTTCGCCAATCCGCGCAATGCGGCGGCGGGATCGCTGCGCCAGCTCGACGCGACGATCACCGCATCGCGGCCGCTGCAGTTTTTCGCCTATGCCTGGGGCGAGGTCAGCGCCATGCCTGCAGCAACGCAGATGGGCATGGTGGAGGCGTTCAAGTCCTACGGCTTCCGCGTCAATCCGCTGATGCAGAAGTTCGAGACGGTGGATGGCCTGGTCAGGCATTATCACCAGATCGAGGAACAGCGTGCGACGCTGGGCTATGATATCGACGGCGTTGTCTACAAGGTCGATGATCTCGCTTTGCAGCAGCGGCTGGGCTTTGTCTCCCGCAGCCCGCGCTGGGCCATTGCCCACAAGTTCCCGGCGGAACAGGCAATCACCATCCTCCGCGGTATCGACATTCAGGTCGGGCGGACGGGCGCGCTGACCCCTGTCGCCCGGCTTGAACCGGTGACGGTCGGCGGTGTCGTCGTCACCAATGTGACCCTGCACAACGAGGACTACATCAAAGGCATCGGCCAGAACGGCCAGCCGGTCCGCGAGGGGCGGGACCTGCGCGTCGGCGATACCGTCGTGGTGCAGCGGGCGGGCGACGTCATCCCGCAGATCGTCGATATCGTCGCGGACAAGCCGCGCGGCCCGTCCGCCTATGTCTTCCCGGATACCTGCCCGGCCTGCGGCTCGCATGCGGTGCGCGAGGAGGGGGAAGTGGTCCGGCGCTGCACCGGCGGGCTGATCTGCCCGGCGCAGGCGGTGGAGCGCATCCGGCACTTCGTCTCGCGCAATGCCTTCGACATCGAGGGGCTTGGCGAAAAGCAGGTCGAGTTCTTCTTCAAATCCGACGATCCGGCCCTGCATATCGGCACGCCTGCGGATATTTTCACCCTGAAGAAACGCCAGGCGGCATCGCTGGCCAAGCTGGAAAACATCGAAGGTTTCGGCGCTGTCTCCGTCAAGAAACTCTATGACGCGATCGATGACCGGCGGCAGGTGGCGCTGAGCCGCTTCATCTATGGTCTGGGCATTCGCCATGTCGGCGAGGTCAATGCCAAGCGGCTGGCCAAGGCCTATCGCTCCTATGCGGCGCTAGCAGCCGTTGCGCAGGCAGCGACCCTGCCGGCGGACAAGTCCGACAAGGGCAACGACGCCTGGCGCGAGCTCAATGATGTCGAGGGCATCGGCAGCATCGTGGCCGAGGCACTCGTCGATTTCTATGCGGAAGAGCACAACCGGACGGCGCTGGCTGCCCTGCTGGCGGAAGTCACGCCGCTGGACGAAGAGGTGCGCACCGTCAGCAATTCGCCGGTTGTCGGCAAGACCATTGTCTTCACCGGTTCGCTGGAGCGCATGTCGCGCGACGAGGCGAAAGCCATGGCCGAACGCTACGGCGCCAAGACGGCCGGGTCCGTCTCGAAAAAGACCGATCTGGTGGTGGCCGGGCCGGGCGCCGGCTCCAAGCTGACGCAGGCACAGTCCCTTGGCATCGAAGTCATCGATGAAGATGCCTGGTTTACCCTGGTGGGCGCATGAGCGAGCCGGTTTTCAAAGGGTTTGGCGACAAGGCGCTGCCTTTCCTGAAGGCGCTTGATTTTCACCAGAACCGCGAATGGTTCGTTGAGAACAAGGATCTGTTCGAAGCCCATCTGCTCGAGCCGCTGGGCGACCTGATCGATGATCTGATCGCCCGGTTTGAAAAGGCCGGATTGCCGTTCAAGGGGGACCGCAAGAAATCGCAGTTCCGCATCAAGCGGGACACGCGCTTTGCCAAGGACAAGAGCCCCTACAACCGGCATCTCTCCGCACTGCTTTCGCCCGATGGCAGCAAATGGGCCGAATCGGGCTGTTTCTACGTCTGCGTCGGCCTTGCGGACTACAAGGGCTGCTATGCCGCCGTCGCGTGGTGGCAGCAGAAGCCGGAGCTTCTCGCAGCCATGCGCAAGGCCATCGTCGACAAGCCGGAGAACTACCGCGCCATGGTGGCCGCATTGAAAAAGGGCGGACTGACCTTAAGCGATTACGACCGCCTGAAGCGCACACCGCGCGGCTTCGAAACGGTGACCGATCCCGACCTCGTCGAAGCCCTGCGCAACCGGCATTTCGTCGTGCGCCATCCCATTGATCCGGACGGCATTACCTCGCCGGCGCTTGCCGATGAACTCTTCGCCTTTGCATTGAAGGCCAAGCCGCTTATCGACTGGGGAAAAAAGATCGAGGGAACGCTGGTTTCCTGATGTGCCGACGGGACAAATGTGGTGCTGCGGCAACACCGTTCCGGCCAATAAATCGGCCTGAAATAATTGGTGTATTTAATATTGACTTTTATAGTCATGTTTTTGTACTGAACAAATGTACAGCGTGAATACACGCAGATAATTTCCGCTCAGCAAGCCATGAACACGGCGCGGTCTTCGCGCTCAACGTTAAGCCAGCCAAGCATTCTCTCGGGGGTTTGGATATGGTTTTGACACGGAACATGCTTGCGCGCCTGATGTGCGGTAGCGCGGGTACCTTGCTGGTTGTGGGGTTGGGCACGGGCGCAGCGTTTGCCCAAAGCGCACCGGCAACCGGTGAAACAATCGAGCTGGCGCCGATTGTGCTCAAGCGCAATCAGAGCGGCACGGAGGCGACGCCGCTGACGACGACGACCGAGCGGGAAACCATCCAGAAACGGATGGTCGATAATTTCCAGGATCTGGGCCGCCGGGTCGATGCGGGCGTCAACTTCAATTCCACCTCGAAGAGTATCAATCTGCGCGGTCTCGACCAGGACCGGGTGCTGACGACGATCGATGGCATCCGCGTGCCGTGGATTTCCGATCCGCGCGGAACGCAGGGCGGTCTCGACGGCTTCGATTTCGACGGGCTCTCCAAGATTGACATCACCAAGGGCGCCGACTCAAGCCGCTACGGTTCGGGCGCGCTGGGCGGGGTTGTCCAGATGCGCACGCTCGACCCGTCCGATGTCATCAGCGATGGGCGCAATTGGGGCGTTCTGACCAAGGGCACCTATGACAGCGGCGACAAAAGCTGGCGCACCAATGCGGCGGTGGCAGCCCGTGCGGGCAACACGGAATTCCTCGTGCAGGGCGGTTATCGCCAGGGCCACGAAAAGGACACCCCCGGTGATATCGGCGGTTATGGCACTGGACGGACCGAGGCCAATCCGCTCGATTACGATCAGGGCAATGTGCTGGTAAAACTCTACCAGAATGTCGAAGGCGGCCATCGTTTCGGCCTGACCGGCGAAATCTTCAAAAAGGATTCCGATTCGGACAATTTCATCGGAACGACATCGGCCTATGTGCCCGACAGCTTCAAGTCCGGCGAGACTTATGAACGCAAGCGCATTTCCGGCAGCTATGATTACATCGCCCCGGACAAGGGCGGCTGGGTGGATGAGGCGCACGCCGTTGCCTACTGGACGCAGCAGACCCTGACCAATACGACCGATGCAATTCGCTTGCCGGATGCCAGGGCGCGGATCATTCGCGGCGACCCGTTCCGCTATGGCTTCCCCTCGGGCGTGTACAAGCGCGACAACGAGCTGAACCTCGATGCCTATGGCTTTACCGGCTATGTGGTCAAGGAAGCCGAGATCGGCGACATCAGGCACAAGTTCCGTATCGGTACGGAAATCTACCGGCAGAACATGCATCAGTACGCGGCGGGCGTCGACAATTGCCCGAGCGTCGACTGGAGCAAATTGCCCCAGCCTTTCGGCCCGCAGACCTGCCGCATGCTGCATGCCAACAGTTCCGATATGCCCGACGTGCAGTCGACCGGATTCGGCATCTATGCCGAGGATGATATCGAGCTTCTGAATGGCCGTCTGACCCTGACGCCGGGCGGGCGTTTCGACTGGTACGAGCACAATCCGCAGTCGACCGCAGCCTATGAGCATGGCCCCAACTTTAACGGGACACTGCCGGCGTCCAACAGCGACTCGCGCTTTACGCCGAAGCTGCGGGCGACCTATCACGCCACCAGCGAGCTTGATTTCTATGTGCAGTGGGCTCAGGGCTTCCGCGCGCCGTCCGCGCAGGAACTGTTCCAGAACTACGGCGCGCCCGGTTCCTATGCCCGTGTCGGCAATCCCGGCCTGAAGGCGGAGACCAGCAACGGTTTCGAGGTTGGCGCCAAGTATGAGAGCGACAGATATGCGCTGTCGGCCAGCGTCTTCAACAATTACTACCGCAACTTCATCGACACCGTGACCATTGCACCGCCCGGCGGCGAGTATCCGGTTGGCGGCATCACCGGTTATGCCAATCTCAATCGCGTGCAGATCTACGGTGCCGAACTCAATGGCCGCGTCAATTTCGCCGAGAACTGGGTGACATGGGCATCGGTTGCCGTCTCGCAGGGCAAGAACACCGAAACCCAGGAATATCTGAACTCCATCCCGCCGATCCGCGCGATTGTCGGCCTCGGCTACAACGCCGACAGCTGGGGTGCCGATGTTTCGCTGACGATGGCTGCAGCGCGCGACAAGGTCAGTGGCGGCGGTTTCGTTGCTCCAGGCTATGGCATCGTCGATACGACAGCCTATTGGGAGCCGAAGTTTGCCAAGGGCATGAAGCTCCAGGCCGGTGTCTTCAACGTCTTCGACAAGAAATACTGGAATGCCACGGATGTCCCGAACGATATCAATCTCGCGGTGGCCGACCGCTACGCCGAAGTGGGCCGCAGCTTCCGCATTTCGCTGACCCAGAAGTTCTGAGTTCAGCCGATAGCCGGGTCTGGTGTGCGTGTCGAAACACGCACACTATCGACGCAGTTGGCCAGGCCGTTCGACGCTGCAGCAACATTGATGATAGCGATCAACAATTCTCACGTGACAGGCTGGCCAACCTGCCTTAGACCACGCTCATCATGAGCGAACAAACATATCAAGACGAAACCACCGTTGCGCGGCGGGCAGGCTTTGGCGTGGAATTCTGGCAGGGGTTCCGTCGTGGGCTTCCCGTGATGATTGCCTCGGCGCCATTCGGCCTGCTGTTCGGCGCGCTTGCCATCGATAACGGCTTTACCGTGTTTGAAGCGGTGCTGATGAGCGCGGCGATTTTTGGCGGTGCGAGCCAGATGGTCGGCATCGAACTGTTCGGCCACAATATTCCGGCCTGGCTGATCGTCTTTTCCATCTTCGCGGTCAACTTCCGCCATGTGCTGTATTCGGCTGCCGTCGGCCGCCGCATCGGTCATTTCACCATTCCCGAAAGCCTGCTGAGCTATTTCCTGCTGACCGATCCGCAATATGCCGAGACCGAAAAGCGGGCGGAGTCCGGCGTGCCCGTCACCTTTGCCTGGTATCTCGGCGTGGCGACGCCGATCTATGTGATGTGGGTGGTGGAAGCGTGGATCGGCGGGCTCTTCGGCAATCTGATCAAGGATCCGCATGCGCTGGGGATCGACATGCTGCTGCCGATCTATTTTCTCGGCCTGGTCATGGGTTTCCGCAAACGCTCCAACTGGGCGCCCATCGTTATCGCCAGCGGCATCGCATCGATTGTGGCGGCCAAGACCATCGGCTCGCCCTGGCATGTCAGCATCGGCGCGCTCGCGGGTATCCTGACCGCCGTGATCGTGGCGAAACCCGATAAAACTACGGGGGAGAACTGAGATGTCGACGATCTTCTGGATCATCCTGGCCGGTGCCGTGCTGACGTTCCTGACCCGCATCGGCGGTCATCTCGTCCTGTCGCGCTTCGACCGCGTGCATCCGCGCGTCGAAGTGGCGCTCAATGCCGTGCCTGCTGCGGTTCTGACGACGCTGGTCGCGCCCGCCATCGCCACGGCGGACTGGCGCGGCGTGGTTGCGCTGGTGTTTGCCGGGCTGGTTTCCCTGCGGTTCAATGCGCTGACGATGTTTCTCGCCGGCGCAGCCATGATCATCCTGCTGCGCCAGCTTCCCGTATAAATTACCCGAGCGGTTCGGTTGCCTTGATCAGCCAGTCGCGGTCAGCCGCGCTGGTGTGCGGCAGCAGAACCTTGCGCACCTGTGCGTGATAGGAATCGAGCCATACCAGCTCTTCCCGGATCAGCAGGCTGGTATCGATCAGGCGCTTGTCGATCGGGCAGAACGTGATCGTTTCGAAACCCATCATCGGGATATCGCCGCCCTCGGGCACGACAGGTTCCGTGACAATGAGCAGGTTTTCCGTGCGGATGCCGTAGCCGCCGGGCTTGTAGTAGCCGGGTTCGTTGGACAGGATCATGCCGGGCAGCAGTTCGTGCGTGCCGCGCTTGGAAATGCTCTGCGGACCCTCATGCACCGACAGGAACGAGCCGACGCCATGGCCGGTGCCGTGGCCGTAATCATAGCCCTGCTTCCACAGGGCGATACGGGCGAGTACGTCGATGTCCATGCCGCGCGTGCCCTTGGGGAAGCGCGCGGTGGTGATGGCGATGACGCCTTTGAGCACCAGTGTGAACTTGCGTTTCATGTCGTCCGTCGGCTTGCCGACCGGCAGGGTACGGGTGATATCGGTCGTGCCGTCGCGGTACTGGCCGCCGCTGTCGATCAGATAGAGCTCGCCATCCTGCAACTTACGGTTTGACTGGGTGTTGACGCGGTAATGGGCAAAGGCGCCATTCGGACCAGCACCGGATATGCTGTCGAACGAAAGGTTTTCCAGCGGCATCTGGAACCCTTCGGCCACGCTGCGGCGGGTTTCCTCCAGCTTCTTCGCCGCATCGATCTCGTCGATGGTGCCGGGTGCCTGCGCGTCGACCCAGGCCAGGAATGACACCATGGCAATGCCGTCGCGCTCATGCGCTTTGCGTGCGCCGGCCAGTTCAGCGGCGTTTTTCAGGGCGCGGGGCAGGCGGGCAGGATCCGTACCTTCGACAATCCTGCCGCCGGCATGGTCGACCACGAGCCGCAGTTTTTCCGCCGCGAGCGCCGGGTCGAGCATCACGGCCTTGCCCTGTGCGCCGAGGCTGGCGACATCAGCTTCAAGGGCCGATGGCGGGCGCAGCGTTGAGAGCTGGGTCAGGTAAGCCTCCGTCTCGATTGGCAGCTTGCGCTTGTCGATGAAGAGCAGCGGTTCGCCGGACACCGGGATGATGGCGAAGGACAGGGGCAGCGGCGTGTTGCTGACGTCGTTGCCGCGGATGTTGAAGGCCCAGGCAATGGAGGAGGGATCGGTCAGGACGGTTGCGTCAGCCTTGGCCTTCTCCACCGCTTCGGCCAGTTCCTTCAACTTGTCGCTGGCGAGTTTCCCGGCATATTTTTCCGGCTGGATGGTCACGGCTTCGAGCGGCGGGGCAGGCTGGTTTTCCCAGACCAGATCGACCAGATTGTGCTCGACCGCCACCAACGTGCCGCTATTGGCTTCCAGCGCTTCGCGCAGCGCCTTGGTTTCGGCAATGGTGTGCAGCCACGGGTCGAAGCCGATGGTCAGTTTGCGGCCGCTGTTGCGCAGCCAGACCGGTGGCGGGGTTTCCACCAGGCTTTCCACGCTGAAAACCGCCGGGTCGGTCTGCTCGGCTGCCTGCAGCGTGTAGCGGCCGTCGACAAAGAGATGCGCCTTGTTTTTCAGGACAAGCACGACACCGGCGGAACCGGTGAAACCGGTCAGCCAGGCCAGGCGCTGGGCGCGCGGCGGTACATATTCGCCCTGGTGTTCGTCCGCACGGGGAACGAGAAAACCGTCAAGACCGAGGGATTCGAGTTCGGCGCGCAGCTTGGCGACGCGCGGGGCGCCGGTGGCCGGATTGCTGACGACCTCAAACGACTGGAACATGGTGATGCAAACCTCTGCTGTTGGGTGATGGAACCTATCTTTCGATCACGGCGGAGGCAATGGAGGCGCGCGGTTTGCACCGGGTTTTTCAAGACGGCACGCGCCAAAGAACCGGGCACATCGTCTGCGCCGTCTCAAACAAAGGGCAGCGAAAGCTGCCCTTTTGATTCAGTAGGTGGATTTCGCCTTGAGGTGCAGGGTGACCCAGCCCTCGCGCCGCAGCGTTTTCTGATGGAAAAGCCCCTGTACGCGATAGGCCGCCAGCACCTTGTCACGCTGGGTTTCCAGAATGCCGGAGAGAATGAGGGAACCGCCCCAGGCCAGATGCTTGCGCATCTCAGGCGCGAGCTGCATCAGCGGGCGGGCGAGGATATTGGCGACGATCAGGTCGAACGGCGCGGCAAAGCGCATGGCCGGGTGATGGAAGCCCGTGGCCGTCTCCGTCTGGACGCGCGCGGCGACGCCGTTCTTCACCACGTTGTCCTGCGCCACCGCCACCGCCACCGGATCGATATCCGTCGCCAGAACCGGAATGGGGGCAAGCTTGGCAATGCCGATGGCCAGCACGGCGCTGCCGGTGCCCAGATCCAGCGCATTGCGCGGATGTTCGCGGCGGATCACCTCGCCGATCATGTCGAGGCAGCCGGAGGTCGTGCCGTGGTGGCCGGTGCCGAAGGCAAGACCGGCGTCGATCTCGATGCCGAGGTCGTTGATGCGGCGTTTGTCGCGGTCGTGCGAGCCGTGCACGAAGAACCGTCCGGCACGCACCGGCGAGAGGCCTTCGAGCGAATGGGCGACCCAATCGATATCGGGTACCTGTTCGCGCTGCACGTCGAGGCTGAAGGCATGGCTGTCCAGGATATCGCGGATGCGCGGCTCGATCTCGTCGGGCTCGAACGTATAGACCGAGACGTCGAAGATTTCCGCATCCTCGTCCACTTCGAAAGTGGAAATCGGCAGGCCATCCTCTTCGAAGGCAAGCTGCAGCAGGTCGAACACGCGGTCGGCTTCGATCTTGCCAGCGGTGAGGAACAGGCGGGTCTGGGTCATCGGGTCGGATACTTTCGGGGTAGTCTCTAGCTCTTGGCCAGACGTTTCAGCTTTGCCACAGCCGTATCAGGATTTTCGCCATAGGCAATGGTGCCGAAGAAACCGCCCTTGCTATCCAGAAGAAAGACCGAGGCGGTGTGGTCCATGGTGTAGTCACTGCCTTGGGTGGGAACCTTGCGCGCATAGACGCTGTAGCCCTTGAGCATCGCCGCCATCTTGTCCGGATCGCCGGTTATGCCGGTGATGCGGTCCGAGACATTGCCGACATAGGTTTTCATGACGTCGGCGGTATCGCGCTCGGGATCGACGGTGACGAAATAGGCGTTGATATTCTGGCCTTCAGGCCCGAGCTGCTTCAGCCAGGCATCGAGTTCGAACAGGGTGGTCGGGCAGATTTCCGGGCAATGGGTGAAGCCGAAGAACACCGCCGACGGTTTTTGGCGGAACGCCGCCTCGGTGACCGGCTCGCCGTTCATGGTCACAAGCTGAAACGGTACGCCGAAGGGGCCGGCATTGGCGGAGCCCGGCTGATGCCGGTAGGACTGGAACGTGATCCATCCGGCCGCGGCGGCCAGCAGCATGATCGCCACGACAAGAAACGGCATCAGACGTCTGTTCATAAGTACATTTCCTCTGGGGGCTGCGTTGGCGCTTCTATATGCACCAGGAAAGACCAGCCTGGATCAGCGACAGGAAGATCGTATCGCCATGGTTGAACCATGCGGCAAAGGTTGCTCCCGTCGCCATGGCTGCAAAGAGTGCCAGTGTCGTGTAGAGCGTCAATCGCGATGGGCTGATGGAATAGGATGATTTCATGCGGGGATTATAGGATTTCACCGGCTTTTATGCAAAAGAATTGCCGCAACCTTATTTGAGAAAGCACGATGGCTGATCCCGACGACCTCCGCTTCCAGAATCCCGAACCGCGCATCCACCCGACGGCACAGCTCAAGGGCGTCAAGCTCGGCCGTTTCGCCGAGGTCAGCGAGCGGGTGATCCTGCGCGACGTGACGATGGGGGATTTTTCCTACATCGAACGCCACAGCGAAGGCATCTATGCGGATATAGGCCGCTTCTGCTCCATCGCGTCCAATACGCGCATCAACGCGCTGGAACATCCGATGGAACGGCTGACCACCCACAAGGTGAGCTATCGCCCCAATGAGTTTTTCCGGTATCAGGGGGTCGATTTCGGTTTCCGTGCCCGGCGGCAGGCCAAGCGCGTCAGCATCGGCCATGATGTGTGGATCGGCCATGGCGCCGTCATTATGCCCGGCATCAGCATCGGCCACGGCGCGGTGATCGGTGCCAATGCGGTGGTGACCAAAAACGTGGCGCCCTACACCATCGTCGCGGGCAATCCGGCGCGCCTGATCCGTCCGCGTTTTCCCGCCGCCATTGCCGAGCGCCTGATGGCGCTGGCCTGGTGGGACTGGCCCGCGACGACGATTTTCGAGGCCATCCCCGATATCCAGTCGCTGGGCATCGAGGATTTTCTGGCGAAGTGGGAACGATAGGAGCGGCGGGCCGTTCTGCTTGCAATTCCACAACGCCGTATCCAACTGTCTCTGGCAACCCAACCATTTCAGGAGATTCTCGATGAAGCATATGCTCGCTGCTCTGGCCCTTCTGGGCGCCGCCATCCTGCCGGCTCAGGCGGAGGAGGTCGGCAAGGTCGGCGTCGACTGGCTGGGCAATGACATTGTCATCGATGCGGTTGCCGACCCGAAGATCCAGGGGGTGACCTGCCATCTCGCCTCGTTTTCGCGCGGCGTGATCGACCGGCTGCAGAAGGGCAACTGGTTCGAGGATCCGTCCAATGCCTCGATCTCCTGCCAGCAGACCGGCCCGATCGTCATCGGCGACATCAAGCTGGGCGAGGGCGGCGAGCGGGTGTTTTCCGAACGCACCAGCCTGATCTGGAAGAAGCTGAACATCACCCGCATCTACGACAAGCAGAACAATGCGCTGATCTATCTCGCCCATGCGAGCCAGGTGCAGGATGGATCGGCCAAAACCTCGATCTCGACCATTCCGTTGTTTGCCGGAAATGTCACATGGACAAAAGGCAAGCCGGAATAGGTTTGGGGTGTTTCCGTTGGGTTTGCACCCCCCTCTGTCCTACCGGACATCTCCCCCCTTGTGGGGGGGGATGGGCGGCAGCCCAGAGGGGGTTGAAACAACCCAGCCCGCTCAGATCTGCTTCACAAAACTGTCGAGCACGCGTTTTTGCCCGGCCTTGTCGAAATCGATGGTCAGTTTGTTGCCTTCGATGGATGAGACATTGCCGTTGCCGAACTTGATGTGGAACACCCGGTCGCCGACGTCGAAATTCGACGGGGTTTCGCTGACGGATTTGGCGACCAGCTCGCCATCGATCATGCGGCCCTTGACCGAGCCGCGTCCGGCACCGTGGCCGGAATCCGTCTCGCCATAGCCGATGCGCTCGACCTTTGCGCCGGAGCGCGAGCCCCAATTGTTGCGCGTGGCGTCGGAGCGGTTCTGCTGGGCGCGCTGCCAGCCGGGCGTCGAATAGGTATTCTCGAATGGATCGGCCCGGTCAAAGCGCGACTGGCCATAGCCGCCACCGGAGCCGTATCCGCCATAGGAATTGCCTGTCGCAACAACTTCCACGTGCGCTTCCGGCAATTCCTCGAGGAAACGGGACGGTATGGTCGATTGCCAGAGGCCATGGATACGCCGGTTGGAGACAAACCAGATGTGCAGGTTCTTCTTGGCGCGGGTCAGGCCGACATAGGCGAGGCGCCGTTCTTCCTCAAGGCCGGAGCGGCCGCCCTCATCCAGCGCACGCTGATGCGGGAACAGGCCTTCCTCCCAGCCGGGCAGGAAGACAGTCTCGAATTCCAGCCCCTTGGCCGAATGCAGCGTCATGATGTTGACCGCATCGAGATTCTCGTTCTGCTCGGCATCCATGACCAAAGCCACGTGCTCGAGGAAGGAACGCAGGGACTCGTACTCCTCCATGGAGCGGATGAGTTCTTTCAGGTTTTCCAGCCGGCCCGGCGCTTCCGCCGACCGGTCGGCCTGCCACATGGCAGTATAGCCGGATTCGTCGAGAATCATCTCTGCGAGCTGCGTGTGCGGCGTGGAATCAATCAAAGATTGCCAGCGGTGGAAGTTTTCAACCACTTCCCGCAGGGCGGAACGGGGTTTGGGCTTCAGCTCTTCCGTCTGCACCAGATCAGTGGCGGCCTCGAGCATGGCGATGTCGCGGGCGCGGGCATAGTCATGCACCTGCCGCACGGCGGCTTCACCGAGGCCGCGCTTGGGCGTGTTGATGACGCGCTCCAGCGCAAGGTCATCGGACCCTTGAGCCACGACGCGGAAATAGGCGAGGGCATCGCGGATTTCGAGGCGCTCGTAGAACCGCGGGCCGCCGACAACCCGGTAGTTCAGGCCGAGGGTAACGAAACGGTCTTCGAATTCGCGCATCTGGAAGGAGGCGCGCACGAGGATCGACATGTCGTTGAGCTTGTGCCCCCTGCGCTGCGCCTGCTCGATTTCCTCGCCGACCGCGCGGGCTTCCTCTTCGGAATCCCAGGCGGCGTGGACATTGACCTTGGCATCTTCGGCATTCGGCGCATCGGTGAACAGGGTTTTGCCGAGACGGCCCTCATTGTGGGAGATGAGGAAGGATGCCGCGCCGAGAATATGCGCCGTCGAGCGGTAATTGCGCTCCAGCCGGATCACGACCGCGCCGGGAAAATCCTTCTCGAAGCGCAGGATATTGTCGACTTCGGCACCGCGCCAGCCATAGATCGACTGGTCGTCATCGCCGACGCAGCAGACATTCTTCGAGCCCTGCGCGATCAGGCGCAGCCACATGTACTGGGCGGTGTTGGTGTCCTGATACTCGTCGACAAGGATGTAGCGGAATTTGGCGTGATATTCCTTCAGCACATCCGGATAGGCGCGGAACATGCGGATGGGATGGCAGAGCAGATCGCCGAAATCGCAGGCATTGAGCGTCTTCAGGCGGTTCTGATAGGCGGTATAGAGTTCGCGGCCCTTGCCGTTGGCAAAGGCGCGGGCGTCGCCCTCGGGAATCTCAGAAGGTCCAAGACCCTTGTTCTTCCAGCCGTCGATCATCAGCGCGAACTGCTTGGCAGGCCAGCGCTTGTCGTCGAGCCCTTCAGCCTGAATGATCTGCTTGATCAGCCGGATGACATCATCCGTGTCGAGAATGGTGAAATCCGAGCGCAGGCCGACCAGTTCCGCATGACGGCGCAACAGCTTGACGCCGATGGAGTGGAACGTGCCGAGCCACGGCATGCCTTCCACGGCACCGCCGACGAGAACGCCGATGCGCTCCTTCATCTCGCGCGCCGCCTTGTTGGTGAAGGTCACCGCAAGAATCTGGCTGGGATAGGCCTTGCCGAGGGAGAGGATGTGGGCGATGCGCGAGGTCAGCACCCGTGTCTTGCCGGTTCCGGCACCGGCGAGAACCAGTACCGGCCCTTCGGTTGTTTCAACCGCAAGGCGCTGTTCCGGGTTGAGGCCATTGAGGTAGGGCGGCGCGCCGCGCGCCTGCATGGCGCGTGCAGCTATGCCCTGCGGCTGGCGAGGCGCATCAGGTTCATCGAAGAACGGTATATCGTCAGGCAATCCGGACATTTCACTCCAATGTAGTGATTCGGCATCGAAAAACCAGACCGATCCGATACAAAGCAAGAACATACAGCATTTAGCGCAGAGTTTCCCCCGAAACTTGCGATTGAAATTTTCAATCGCTGATATTGCACGCATCGGATTTAAGGCATAGGCCTGTCAAAGAGAGGAATCTGGCAGCCGATGGCCCGTTCGCAGCCTCATGTCAGGACCATTCGATCTTGATTGAGCTTGGAAAGGACCCCTGCCATGGCAATCACTCTGACGGCTCTCCTTTTTCTGATCATCGCGGCTGCCCTGGGTGCGGGTGGCGTCTGGCTCGCCGTTCTCGGCGGCAGCTGGTACTACGTCATCGCCGCGCTCGCCTTTCTCGTCACATCCATTCTCCTCTTCCGGCGGCGCTCGGCCGCATTGCCGGTCTATGCGCTGCTGGTGATCGGCACGCTGGGCTGGGCCATCTGGGAAATCCGCTTCGACTGGTGGCAGCTGGCGCCGCGCGGCGGCGTGATCATCCTGCTCGGGCTCTGGCTCCTGACACCGTGGGTGCGCGGCCGGTTGACCCGTGCCGATGCCGGCTCTGCCTCCCTGGGGGCAGCGCCGCTCTGGCTGGCCGTTCTGGTGGCGCTCGGCGTTGCCGGCTATTCCATGACCCGGGACCCGCTCGATCTTCCCGGCCAGCTGAGCCGGGAGGCGGTGACCGCCACGCCCGATATCGGCGGCGTGCCCAATGACGACTGGCACTTCTATGGCCGCAGCCTCTACGGCCAGCGCTATTCGCCGCTGAAGCAGATCACGTCCGACAATGTCGCCAAGCTGCATGTGGCCTGGACCTACCAGACCGGCGATGTGCGCCGCTCCACCGATGTTCCGGAAACGACCTATCAGGTGACACCGCTCAAGGTGCGCGACACGCTCTATATCTGCACGCCGCATAATTTCGTCATTGCGCTCGATGCCGCCAGCGGCAAGGAAAAATGGCGCTTCGATCCGCAGGTGAAAGACAATGACGACCGGCAGCACCAGACCTGCCGCGGCGTGTCCTACTATGCCGATGCCACCGTCGCGGCCGGACAACCCTGCGCCGAGCGGGTCTATATGCCGACCGCCGATGCAAGGCTGATCGCGCTCGATGCGGCCAATGGCCAGATCTGCCCGGCTTTTGGCGACAAGGGCACCATCCATCTGGAAACCGGCATGCCTTATAACCCCGCCGGGTACTACTATTCGACCTCGCCGCCGGTCATTGCCGCGGGCAAGATCATTGTCGGAGGCGCGGTCAATGACAACTATTCGATCCACGAACAGTCCGGCGTCATCCGCGCCTTCGATATCAACACCGGCGCGCTGGTGTGGAACTGGGATTCCGGCAATCCCGATGTGACGACACCGCTGCCGGAGGGACAGAAATACACCGCCAATTCTCCCAACAGCTGGTCGATTTCCAGCGCCGATGAAAAACTCGGGCTCATCTATGTGCCGCTCGGCAACCAGACGCCGGACCAGCTTGGCGCCGGGCGGTCCGCCAATGTGGAGAAATTCTCGTCCTCCATCGTGGCGCTCGATCTCAACACCGGGCAGATGCGCTGGGTGCGCCAGACCGTGCATCACGATCTCTGGGACATGGACGTGCCCTCGCAGCCAAGTCTTGTCGACATCAACACCGCAAGCGGAGCGGTTCCGGCACTGGTCGGTCCGACAAAGCAGGGCGATATCTACGTGCTCGACCGGCGTTCGGGCGAGCCGATCATCCCGGTCGAGGAGGTGCCTGCCCCGGGCGGTGCCATCGAGGGCGACCACACCTCGCCGACACAGCCGGTTTCCGGCCTGACATTCATACCGCGACCGCTGCAGGGCAAGGACATGTGGGGCGTGACGCTGTTCGACCAGCTCGCCTGCCGCATCCATTTCCTCAAGCTGCGCTATGAAGGGCGCTATACGCCGCCGTCGCTGCAGGGCTCGCTGATCTATCCCGGCAATTTCGGCGTGTTCAACTGGGGCGGCGTGGCGGTCGATCCGGAGCGGCAGGTGATGTTCGGCATGCCGACCTATCTCGCCTTCACTTCACGGCTCGTGCCGCGCGCCGATGTACCGGCACCGGGTGCGGGCACCAAGGGCAGCGAACAGGGGCTCAACCGCAATGAAGGCGCACCCTATGCGGTGGTGATGGGACCGTTCGTCTCACCGCTCGGCCTGCCATGCCAGACCCCGCCCTGGGGCTATGTGGCGGGGGCGGACCTGCGCACAGGCAAGATCGCCTGGAAGCACCGCAACGGCACGGTGTACGATTCCTCGCCGCTGCCCCTGCCGCTCAAGGTCGGGGTGCCGGGGCTGGGCGGCCCGATCATCACGGCGGGCGGCGTCGCATTCCTTGGCGCAACGGTCGACAATTATCTGCGTGCCTATGACGTGACCACGGGCAAGCAGCTGTGGGAAGGGCGTCTTCCCGCGGGCGGACAGTCCACACCCATGTCCTATGCACTGCCCGACGGGCGGCAGTTCGTCGTCATCGTCGCCGGCGGCCACGGCTCGATCAACACCAAGGCCGGTGACTACGTCATCGCCTATACCCTGCCGAAATAGGCGGGGCGCACCATCGCACCCTCCCGGGTCGGCAACCGGGAGGGTTTTTGTTGACTGTTTTAATCCAGTTGACGCGGCGCAAAACTGCTCATATCAATTCACCAGGCAGATACGGCCAGCCGCTCGCGGGGGTTCAACCCATGGTGAATGTATCGAACGATGCTGCGTTTCATCCTTTGCATGGTGAACGGGTCGGCAATGCGGGCACTGACTTTCCGCGTTCACCCTATGAAGGATAGACGATGCGTACATTTCATGACGCCAAGGCGATGGCCAAATCGCTGCGACAGGCGCTTGCCGCCAAAAATATCGAGATTTCCCACAGTGACGGTCTGGAGCTTGTTGCGGCCGGGTTCGGTCTCGACAACTGGAACGTGCTTGCGGCAAAGATTGTGGAGGACGGGCCCGCGCCGAAGAGAGCCATCTCCTTTGGACCGGCCAACCCGATCCTGCGGATTTTCGACGTGGACAAGGCCAAGGAATTCTACCTGGACTATCTCGGCTTCACCCTCGACTGGGAGCACCGGTTCGAGGACAACATGCCGCTTTACTGTCAGGTGACGCGCTCCGGCCTGACGCTGCATCTGAGCGAACATTCCGGCGATGCCAGCCCGGGCGCCCGGGTTTTCGTGCGCATGACGGGGATCGAGGCGTTTCACAAGGAGCTTCATGCCAGGAACTACCGCTTCATGAAGCCGGGTCTCGATGAAGCGCCCTGGGGCCGCGAGGTGCACGTGATCGATCCATTCAGCAACCGGATCAGCTTTTGCGAGGACAAGTAGGTTTTGCGTGCGGGACAGCGCCGGGGCAATCCGGCGCTGCCTGCCTTGACGAGGCGGTCGGCGTCTGGGAAATTGGCGCCACAGTGATGACTGGACTCGGCGTTGCGCTCTCCACCGGTGTCCTTTCGCATCGCCTGAAAGGGTGATGGGAAACGGCGGGGGGTTGATGGCCCGGCAGTCCTTTTCGATGGAAAGAGCCACAATGGACAAGCCGAAGAAAACTCCCACGATCAGTCAGGCCATGGTCGATGCTTATGACGAATACACGCATCTGACCCTCGACCGCCGGTCCTTCATGGACAAGCTCGCCAAACTGGCGGGCTCCGGCGCCGCAGCCGCGGTCATTGCACCGATGCTGGCGGCAAATTCCGCACAGGCTGCGGTTGTCGCGTCCGACGATCCGCGCCTGCTCACCAAGGACCTGATCCATTCGGGCGATGTGGGAGACATGAAGGGCTACAGTGTGCGCCCGACCGACACGACGGCGAAACTGCCGGTGGTCGTGGTCATTCACGAGAATCGCGGTCTCAACGGCCATATCCGCGATATTGCCCGGCGCATGGCACTGGAAGGCTTTACGGTTTTCGCCCCGGACTTCCTGTCGTCGGTCGGTGGCACGCCTTCGGACGAAGACAAGGCGCGCGACCTGATTGCCAATCTCGACCCCGAAAAGACCATCGCCGAAGGCGTCGAGACGATCGCCTATCTCAAAGCGGCAAAGTATGCCAACGGCAAGGTCGGCGTGATGGGCTTTTGCTGGGGCGGCGGGCTGGTCAACGATCTGGCCGTCAATTCGTCGGACCTTGACGCCGGTGTGGCCTATTACGGCCGCCAGCCCAAGGCCGAGGATGTTGCAAAGATCAAGGCGCCGCTGCTGCTGCATTATGCTGGGCTCGACACGCGGATCAATGCGGGCATCGATGGCTACAGGAAAGCGCTGCAGGACAATGGCAAGACCTTCGACATCGAGGTCTATGACGGCGTCAACCACGCGTTCAACAACGATACGTCTACCGCCCGCTACAGCAAGGAAGCCGCCGATCTCGCCTGGAGCCGCACGGTTGCGTTCTTCAAGAAATATCTGAGCTGACAAGCCTCACGGTGCGCCCGTCGAACCACGCACTATAAGTCATGCATCACACATTTCCGTCCCCATGAAACCAATGGCTTGCCAGACCGTTCCGGGCACTGCTAGTCACAACAACGGAACGCGACGGGAAATGCCTTCATGCGCTACATAACTGCCTTTCTGGTCTTCATGATGATATCGCTTGCGCATGTGCAGGCGGGCTTTGCGCAGGAGGCTGTTTTCCCGGAAGGCTCCAGCGTTGGCCTGGTCATTCCCCGGAACATGCAGCCATCGTCGACGTTCAGCGGCTTTGAAGACCCGGCGATGGGCGCGACCATTGTCTTGACCGAGCTGCCGGTGGATGCCTATGCGCAAATCTCCGCCAAGTTCAATGCGGAAGGTCTGGCGCCCACGGGCATCGTTGTCAGTGGTGCCGCGCAGGACTGGCAGGTGAAGGGCGCCTCCGCAGCCAAATATATTCACGGCAGCCAGATTGCCTCCGGCATCAAATACCGCAAATGGATTGTCCTGTCGCAGGCGCCGACAACCACGACGATGGTCACCATGCAAATTCCCGACGGGGTTGCCGGTGCGCCATCGGATGCGGATGTCGAGGACACATTGCGCTCGATCGCGGTGCGCACGCCGCCAACCCTTGACGAACAGATCGCCGCCCTGCCGTTCAAGGTGGGCGATCTCGCCGGGTTTCGCCCGATCCGCGCCATTGCCGGGGCAACCTATCTCCTGACCGATGGACCGCAGGACGTACCCGCCAGCGCGGCGCAGCCGGTGATCATCATCGCGTCCAATCTCGGCAATGCGCCCGAGGCTGCCGCCCGCATGGACTTTGCCAGGAAGGCCTTTGCGTCGCTGACCGGGATCAAGGATGTGCGCTCGGACAATGAAAGCAGCGCGCCGGCCGATGGCGGCGAATGGGTGGATATTGACGGCAGCGCCAAGGACGCGACCAGCGGAGATGCGCTTTATGTTGCCCAGATCGCCCGGTTTGCCGGCGACCGCTACGTTCGCGCCATCCTGATCGTGCGGGGCAGTGAAAGGGATAAATTTGCCGACCGCTTCCGCAGACTCGCCAAGTCGCTGACGATCAATTAAAATCGGGCATGGATAAAACCTATCGACTCAGCAAAGACGAGATACGGCCATTGGTCCGCAATTACGGCGGCTGTATTGCAACCGATACGATTACAATTGACGGCTATCCCGTGCGCTTCATGTACCGCGAGGATCCCGACAACGCACTGGACAGCGGCTGGCGTTTTCTCTCGGGCTTCGAGAGCGACGACTACATGGAAGACCCGGACAACAGCGGGATTTTCGACGTCAACACCATCGCCAACTACGATCCCAGCATCATTCCGCTGCTCGACTCGCCGGTCGGCAGCGTGTTTGAACGGACCGGCGAACAGGAGCGCTTTGTCCGGGTCACCGACTGGGAACCCAGCGACGACGATGAGGAGTGAAGGGGTTCTATAGGGTTACACCCCCCCCTCTGGGCTGCCCGGATCAACCGGCATAACAATACCGTATTGATTATCTCACTGACTTTCTTCCCCAACCCTTGCGGTTCTCTCACACAGAGTTACAACTGGACAAGTCGCGTGCAGTGACTGAAAATGCACGTGAATTGGACGAATCCTCGATTGGAATTCTGGAGACCGGAATGGCATTGGCTGATGCAGGAGCAATGGTGCGCAATGAAAATGGTATTGCGACCGTTGTTTCGATTCTTAAGAAAAGGTTTGGTGACAACGCGCAGACGGGCAAATCCATCCGCGAGCAGCATGGCCACACCACCAGTTATGTCCCGAACCAGGCTCCCGATCTCGTGGTTTTCGCCGAAACGACCGAAGACGTTCAGGAAGTCGTGCGCCTCTGCGGCGAGTGGCAGGTGCCGGTCATTCCGTTCGGCACCGGCACATCGCTGGAAGGCCATGTGAATGCGCCGGCGGGCGGTGTGTCCATCGACCTGTCGCGGATGAACCGTATTCTCAAGGTCTATACCGAAGACCTCAATGTCGTGGTCGAGCCGGGCATCACCCGCAAGGAACTCAACGAATATCTGCGCGATACCGGTCTGTTCTTCCCGATCGATCCCGGCGCCAATGCCAGCCTTGGCGGCATGGCCGCCACGCGAGCCTCGGGCACCAATGCCGTGCGCTACGGCACCATGCGCGAAAACGTGCTGGCGCTGAAGGCCGTCATGCCGGATGGCCGCCTGATCAGCACGGCAAAGCGGGTGAAAAAAACGTCTGCCGGCTATGACCTGACCCGGCTGCTCGTCGGCTCCGAAGGCACGCTCGGCATCATCACCGAACTGACGCTGAAGCTCTATGGCATTCCGCAGGCGATCTCCGGCGGCATCTGCGCGTTTCCGGATCTTGAAAGCGCCTGCAATGCGGTGATCGAGACCATCCAGATGGGCATTCCCGTGGCGCGTATCGAGCTGGTCAACAGCCTGCAGATGCAGGCGATGATCAATTATTCCAAGCTTGACTATCCGGTTGCCCCCTATCTCTTTGTCGAATTCCACGGCAGCGATGCGGGCGTGGCCGAACAGGCGGAACTCTTCGGCGAGATTGCCGCGGCCAATGGCGGTGGCCCGTTCAAATGGACGGCCAATCTGGAAGAGCGCGAAAAGCTGTGGTCGGCGCGGCACAATTCCTATTTCGCCTGCATGACGCTGGCGCCCGGGAAGCAGTCGCTGTCGACGGATGTGTGCGTGCCGATTTCGCGCCTGGCCGAATGCATTGTCGCAACGGAGAAGGATATTGCGGCGAGCGGGCTGATCGCGCCGATTGTCGGTCATGCGGGCGACGGCAATTTCCATGTGCTGATCCTGTTCGACGACAAGAATCCGGAGGAAATCCAGAACGTGGAAGCCTTTGTCGAGCGCCTCAATCTCAGGGCGATTGCCATGGACGGGACCTGCACGGGCGAGCACGGCATCGGGCAGGGCAAGATAAAATTCCTGCGGCTCGAGCTTGGCGGTGCGGTCGACGTGATGGAAACGATCAAGCGGGCTATCGATCCGGGCAATATCATGAATCCCGGCAAGATCTTACGTCTGTAACTTTGCACGTTGATTCCGCATCTTCGCCCAATTTGTGAACGGTGCGGTGTATACGGTGCCCAACGCGTAAGAATGGAGTTGAAACACTGGCGCGCCTTTTTGTTCTGATCGGCGGACTACTGGTACTGGTGCTCACCGCGGCACTGGTGGTGCCGTATTTTGTCGACTGGGCCGGCTACCGCTCCTCGTTTGAACGGGAGGCATCGGCGCTTCTCGGGCGGCCCGTCACGGTTGCCGGGACGGCCAGCGCCCGGCTTCTGCCGTTTCCATCGGTGACCTTCTCCGACGTCAAGGTGGGCGACCCCGGATCGGCGCCGGTCATGACCATCGACAAGTTTTCGATGGACGCGGAACTTGCGCCGTTCCTGCGCGGCGAGATTCTCATTTTCGACATGCGGCTGGAGAAGCCGACCGCTTCGGTCAATATCGACCGCAACGGCGTGGTCGACTGGGCCATCCGGCCGCAGACATCGTTCGGCTCGACGCAGGTCAAGCTGGAAAACGTGCGGATCACCAACGGCTCCGTGCTGGTGCGCGACGCCTCGACCGCGACGGTCCGCACCGTGAACGATCTCAATGCGACGGTGTCCGCGACCAAGCTGAGCGGTCCGTGGAAATTCGATGGCACATTGCTTTTCAACGGGGAGCGGACCAGCGTTTCCGCTTCCACCGGCCAGTTGAAGCCTGACGGCTCGCTCAACGTGCATGCACGTATTATCCCTGACGGCATTCCGGCGGTGCTGGAGACCGACGGCGGGGTGACGCTTGACAAGGGCGCGCTGAAATATGCCGGCAGCATCAACATCCGTTCGGCTGACGAGACAGCGCCCAAGGCGGCGGGCAAGGGGACGCCGGCCGAGGACAAGCCGCTTCTTTCCAGCGTGCGCGTGACCGGGCGCTTCGAGGCCGATCATGCCAGCGTGACCATTCCGGAGTTCCGGATGGAGCAGGGGACGGTTGACGATCCCTATATCGTCAATGGCAACGCGCTTTTCGACTATGGCAGCAACCCGCGGTTTGAAGTCAAGGCGGATGGCCAGCAGGTGACGTTCGACAACCAGAACGAGGACAGCAAGGGCAGCAAGCCGACGCCGCACACGGCCGCGCAGCGGCTGGGCGTGTTCCGCCGCCTGATGGACCAGCTGCCCATTCCGACCGTTCCCGGCAGCATCGATCTGAAACTTCCGGCCATCGTGGCGGGCGACACCACCATCCGCTCGGTGCGGATCGATGCGGAACCCTCGGGCGGCGCCTGGAAGATCAACCAGCTGCGGGCGGAACTGCCGGGACGAACCCAGTTCGAGGCCAACGGCATGCTGCAGATCGGCAAGGATTTCGGCTTTGACGGCAAACTCCTCGTCGCATCGCGCCAGCCCTCGGGCCTGGCGGCCTGGCTGACCGATACGGTGGATGAATCGATCCGGCGGCTGGCGGGCGCGGGTTTTTCCGGTGATGTGAAACTGCACGACGACCTGCAGCGCATCGACAATCTGGAAGTGGCGCTTGGCGGCGCCTCGCTGAAGGGATCGCTGATCCGCAGCGCCAAGGGCGAATCCGTGCCGCTGACCCAGCTGACGCTGGACGGTGGCGCGCTGGATGGCGATGCGCTGGAAGCCTTTGCCGCCATCTTCGGCCGCAACACGCCATCGGAGGCGGGCAAGGGCGCACCGCAGCTGGCGGGTGAAGATCTCGATGTGCGGGTGAAAGCCGGGCCGGTCAGCCATGGCGGCCTGGTGGCGGAATCGCTCGATACCGGCTTTCGCCTGCGCGACGGCGTCTTCGATATCGACCGCCTGACCGTGGGCAATGTATCCGGGGCGACCATTACCGCAACCGGCAAGATCGCGCCGTTCAAGGCCGAGCCTTCCGGTTCGCTGGATGCAACGGTTCTCTCGGATGACATGGCGCCGTTCGTTGCGGCGCTGGCGGCGCAGTTTCCCGACTTCCCGTTCCTTGCGGCGCTCAACGAGCATGCGGCCCGGTTTCCCGGACTGTTTGACGGAACGGAGCTGAGCATCATCGCCAATGCGCTGCATGGCAAGGATGCCGCCGATGAGTTCTCGCTGAGCGCGGCGGGGAAAACCGGCGGCATGGATATCACGCTTTCCGGCACGACCAGCCAGGGCACCGACAAGTTCCGCGTGCTGGAACTGACGATGAATGCGCGCACGGATCACGGCGAGAACCTGATGGCCCTGATGGGACTTCCCGCGCTGCCGCTCGGCTTTGCCGGTGAGCTGGAGGCGGACCTTGCCTTGAAAGGCAATGGCAAGGACGGCATCCAGACGCAGCTTGCGCTGAAAGCGCCGGACGGCCAGGCGCTCCTCGACGGCAGTTTGCGCAGTAGCAACGGCCTGTTGAACGGCGAAGGGCGGGCGTCGATCAAGGCCAGCGATCTGGAGCCGTATCTTGCGACAGCCGGCTATTCGCTGCCGGGATTTGGCAACGGCATGCCGGTCGACATGGCCAGCAGCTTCCAGCTCGCCAAGGGCCGGCTGGTGCTGCCGGATTTGAACGGCAAGGTGCATGATACCAAGATTGCCGGCCGTCTCGATCTCGGCGTGAACAACGGCACACCCGATATACAGGGCAATCTGGCGCTGGGCAGGATCGACCTTCCCGCCGTGGTGCAGTTCATGCTCGGCACCGGCGCCGTCGACGCGGGCGGGCAAACGCACTGGCCGAAAGAAACCTTTGCCAAGGCGCCGCTGTTCCCGGCCGATTTCAATCTCAAGATCAAGGCTGACGAGGCGGACGCCGGTGTTCTCGGACGGGTGGGCAAACTGCAGTCCACCGCATCGCTGAAGGACGGCTATCTGCGGCTCGATGAAACGCAGGGCGAGATTCTCGGCGGCACCGTCAAGGGCACGTTCGAGCTGCGCAACACGAGCGGTACCGGTCTGGCGGCCGGTCAGTTCACGCTGGAGCAGGCCTCCCTCGATGATCTCTACACGCCTGACGACCATGAACCGCTGATGGGCACAGCCAAGATCGTTGCCTCGGTCAATGCAACCGGCACCTCCATCGCCGACATGATGGCGTCGGTTGCCGGTTCGGGCGTTGTTTCCGTGGATGATCTGGCCATCGATACCATCAATCCTGGCGCGCTCAAGCCTATCCTGGACGATGCCGATGGGCTGTCGGGCCCGATCACCGCCGCCAGCGTGAGTGGCGTGATCGGCAAATATCTGCATGCCGGGCCGTTCAATGCGGGTGCGGCGGAGTTTGCCTTTACCATTGCCGGCGGCACGGCGCGGACATCGACATTCCAGCTGAAAAGCCCCGGTGCGTCGCTGAATGCCGATCTGCGGCTGAATTTTCCCGACATGACCATGGCCTCGCAGGGGCGCTACGCATTCGATCCGGGCAAGCTGGTGGTTGCCGGTGCCGAGCCGGTTGTCGAGTTCAAGGGAGAGGGGCCGTGGCGCGCGCCGAAATGGACGCTGAACCGCCAGCCGCTGGAGCAGTTCCTGACGCAGCGCACGCTGGAGCGCGAGCAGCAGCGGGTCGAAACCATGCAGGCATCGCTGGTTGAAAAGCAGCGACTGCGCCGCGAAGCCCTGCTGTTCCAGAGCAAGGCCACGGAACGGCAGAGGCTTGCCGAAGAGGCCAGGCTGAAGGCGGAACGGGAAGCGGCGGCAAAGGCCGAGGCGGAGCGGCAGGCGGCTGAAAGGGCAGCGGCCGAGAAAGCCGCTGCCGAGAAAGCCGCCGCTGAAAAGGCTGCCGCCGAGAAGCAGGCTGCGGAAGATGCGGCCCGGAAGACCCGCGAGCAGCCGTCGCCTCCCAGTGGCGGGGCGCAGGTTCCGCCGCAGCAGGGAAGCGGTACCCTCAACAAACAGTCCGTGGATGATTTTCTGAAGACGCTCGGGCCAACGGTTCAGTAGAGCTGGCAAAACTATTGTGCGTGGTTCGACAAGCTCACCATGAGGAAAGTTGCAATCTGCAGAGCGCTGGATTCCCTCATGGTGAGCTTGTCGAACCACGCATGACGGCGATGCAGAATACCGGGTGACTATAACACCACGAATCAAATCAGCTTCTTAAGAAGCGGTGTTCATCCTGTTCATCACCCAGTCGAGCACGTAGATGCGCAGGGCCGAAGACAGGTTGGAGTCGCGGTCGCGGCCCTCGTCGATCTCGGCAATCAGGCGGGCGAGCGTGATCTTGCGGTCGTCCGCGATGGACGTGATGATCGCGTAGAAGGGGTCTTCAAGGGAAAAACTGGTGCGGTGCCCACGGATTGTCACGGACCGTTTGCGGACAAGGCTCAAGGCTTGTCCTTGCCGGCTGGTGGTACGCGACCCTCAAGCCGATTGCTGTCGAGAAACAGCTCGGTCTTGCGGCTGGCGTTCTTTTCAAACTGCTTCTCGGCCCCGGTGCGGCCAAACACAATCCGGTTCTCGGCCGCACTCTGCTCCTTCGCGTCCTTCGCCTTGCGCTTTTTGAACTGTCGCAGGTTGACGATGTCGGCCATGGGCGCGCGTTACTTCTTCTTGCGGAATGAATCCAGGGAAACGACCGATGCGGATGCCTTCTCGCCCGTTTCTTCGCGCGGAGCATCGGCTTTCTCGCCGCCTGCCTTGGCCGGCTTCTTGGCCGGTTTGGCTGCGGGTTTGGGCTTGGCGCCGGACGTTGCCGTCTTCGGCTTTTCGGCGGGCTGCACCGGTGCAATGCTGGTAACGCCCTGATCGTTGTCGCCGACGGTTTCTTCCACCTCGACGTCGAACTCCAGTTCGAAGTTGACGGAGGGGTCGTAGAAGCCGCGAATGGCGGAGAACGGCACGACCAGACGTTCCGGCACGTCGCCGAAGGACAGGCCGACTTCAAACAGCGTATCCGTGACCTGCAGGTCCCAGAACTGGTGCTGCAGGACGATGGTCATCTGCTCGGGATATTTTTCGTGCAGACGCGTCGAAATGCGCACGCCCGCCGCACCGGTCAGGAACGTGACGAAAAAATGATGGTTGCCAGGAAGACCAGCCTTGGCAACTTCACCAAGGACTTTGCGGATAACGCCGCGCAGCGCTTCCTGGGCCAGTATATCGTAACGGATCATATCTTGTGGCATGCACTCTTATCCCATGGATTCGCCCCTCTCTGTCAAGCAGAGATGACAAACAGGTTTGAGCCATTATGGCGCATGGATAAAGGAATTGCGACTGGTTGTAAGCTCCAAGCTTAAATTAAGCTTGCGGTGCCCGCTGGGGGCCGTTGTCCGCACCCATTGCCGGATTGCCTGCGGGGGCGGAATAGGCCCGCAGGAAGGTGCGCACGGCGTTGCGCGCGGCATTGTCCAGCTGTTCCCCGGTCGGCGATTCGCCGAAGAGCGTAATCATCTGCAGATCGGCATTGACCAGGGCCAGGAACTGCCGGGCAGCCAGATCGAAATCATCCATCTGCAGGCCGCCGCCATGGGAGAGGCGGGCAAACAGCGCGGCGAGGGCGGTTCCGATCTTTCCGGGGCCGTGCCTGCGCCAGCCCTCGAACAGCTGCGGATAGCGCTCGCCCTCGGACTGCACCAGCTTGCGCAGGAACTTTCCGTCCTGATTGCACAGGCAATTCTGGGCGAGCCGCACCGCAAATGCGCTCAGATCGTCTTCCAGATTGTCGGGCTTGTCAGGAAATGTCGCCAATATCGAGAAGAGGCTGGCATTGGTGCGGTTCATCACATCTTCGACCACGGCGGTGAAGAGTGTTTCCTTTTCCCGGTAGTGGTTGTATATAGTCTGGCGCGAAACGCCCGCTTCCACAGCGATTTCGTCAATACTCGCTCCGGCAAAGCCTTCCCGGCAAAATACCTCGGCCGCTGCATCCAATATCGATAGACGTTTTGAACATTGACCACGTTGGGTATGGCCGGTCGCCTTGTGCGCTGCTTCTTTTGGATTTGTCATGAACCGAAGATAATGCGCATTGACGTTTTAGACAATAGTGTCTAATTTGACAGTTGTGTCTAAAAACATTGACACACTGTTTTGTGATGGAGAGAGCGTCCTCCCAAGCCGCGCCGCTCCATCGCAGGTGAAAAATTCTGAACCTCTCCTGAGAGCAATGCGGCGCAGAAGCCGATGAGCTTCGCGCTGCCGTTTTCTGAAAGATGAACACCATGACGACCTCTTTCTTTCGTACGGCCCTCATTCTTGGTCTCCTGTCGGCCATCGGACCATTTGCGATCGACATGTATCTCCCGGCGCTGCCGTCCATCGGCAAGGATCTCAGCGCCGAAAACAATGTCGTGCAGATGAGCCTTCTGGCGTTCTTCATTTCCTTCGCCATCTTCCAGCTGATCTATGGGCCGCTTTCCGACATGTGGGGCCGCAAGGCGCCGCTCTATATGGGCATCGGCCTGTTTGCCGTGGCCAGCGTCGGCTGCGCGCTGTCGAATGACATCGAAACGCTGATTGCCTTCCGCTTCCTGCAGGGCATCGGCGGCGCGGCGGGCATGGTCATTCCGCGCGCCATCGTTCGCGACATGCACACGGGTGTCCAGGCGGCACGGCTGATGTCGCTGCTGATGCTGGTCTTCAGCATTTCGCCGATCCTTGCGCCGCTCACCGGCAGTGCCGTCATCAGCTTCTATGGCTGGCGCGGCGTGTTCTGGGCGGTGACGATTGCCGCTTTCATCGGGCTGATCCTCCTGTCGACGCAGCTGAAGGAAACCCGGCCCAAGGCCGCACGCGTGGAGAGCAGCCTTGGCAGCGCCATGGCGGCCTATCGCCTGCTGCTCAGCGACCGCAACTTCCTGACGCTGACCTTCATCGGCGGGCTGGGTATCTCGAGCTTTCTCGTTTACCTCGCCAACTCGCCCTTCGTGCTGATCGACCATTACGGCCTGACGCCGACACAGTACAGCATCGCCTTCTCGATCAATGCGGTGTCGTTCTTCACGGTATCGCAGCTGACCGGCTGGCTCGGCGACCGTTTCGGTCTGGTGCGTGTGATGCGCATGGCCTTGACGGCCTTCTCGTTCACCATGGCGGCCATGGTTGTCGTCATGGCGCTGGGCTTCAACCAGCTGCCGGTCTTGGCGACATTCCTGTTCATCGGTTACGGCTTCCTCGGTCTGGTCATTCCGACAACCGCAGTGCTTGCCCTTGAAGATCATGGCGAGATTGCCGGTACGGCGTCAGCCCTGATGGGAACACTGCACTTCGTGACGGCAGCCGTTGCGATGGTAATCGCCGGTCTGTTCTTCAACGGCACGGCACTGCCGATGGCGGCGGGTATCGGCCTGTGCGCCGTGGCGGCGTTCATTCTGACGCAGCTGACAATCGCTCGCCGCCGCGTTGTCGAAGCGGAAGCCGCTGCGGAGTAAGCAGCCTCGCTCATCCACTCTGACGAAGGCCCGGAACCACGGTTCCGGGCCTTCTGCATTTCTGCAGCGGAGTAGGATTGACGCAACAGGGTGCGCAAAGCCTGAAGACGGCTTGCGGCGTGGCGGATTTTCAAAAAGGGGGAAAGGTGGAGGTTTCTGTTGCCAGGTACCTCCGAACCCCGCCTAGAAGTGCGAACCCCTAGGACTTAATTTGAAGCGATCACACCGCAATTAAGCAGCGAGACGTGCTTCCGCATAGTTGTCGTTTGCAACTACTGAGTTAGCCCGATAACGGTGGTACTATGCCGGGCAAAAGAGCGATTTTTACACCCTTGTCGATCCTATTTCGCCCCCGCCACAATGCAGTCCTGCAACTGCACTCTGGTGGAGGCGCCGGGTACCGCCCCCGGGTCCAATAGGCTTATTGTATCGTCCGTTTATCACCATAGCTGGCCGAAGCCAGCAAGACCTATATAGGTGGTGTCGCGGCGAAATGAAAGAGCGGCATTGACAGGTTCCTGTAGCTGGGGAATGTTTCCTGTGTCTAACGAGTCATCGCCTTATGCAACTGCCGGTTGTGCGGTGTCTTTTGTGTCAGGGAGGGTTTCAGTGCCTGGGCATTGAAACCAACAATCAGGGGATTTTTTCATGAGTGACTATCTAGCAGATGTACGTCATTACGATGCGGGTGCGGACGAGGCGATTGTCACAAAAATCGTCAAACATCTCGGAATTGCCCTGCGCAACCGGGATTCTTCGCTGGTTTCCTGCTCGGATCCGGAAGAATTGGCCCGTGTTCGTACCAGTTGGGTTGGCAAGAAGCTCGGCGTTACCGATGCTGCCAAGGCCGATGCTGCCATTCACGCCGTCTGCGAAAAGATGAAAGATCACCGTTCCAAGGGCCGGGTCACCTTCTATTATCTGACGGCAAAAGAGCTCGGACTGCTCGGCAGCCTCTGAGCGTTGGGTGGACCGAAACGGATCCCCGGTGATTCGCCGGGGATTTTTGCCGCCTGTGCTTGTGGATCACACAGAAGTTTTACTGCTTCGTGAAACGAATCTGCTAAAGAGAAGCCATGCGCGCTTATCTTGATCTTCTCCAGCATGTGCTCGATACCGGCGTCGACCGCGGCGACCGTACCGGGACAGGCACACGTTCCGTTTTCGGCTACCAGATGCGATTCGATCTGTCGGCGGGTTTTCCTGCCCTGACGACCAAGAAACTGCATCTCAAATCCATCATCCACGAGCTGCTGTGGTTCCTGAAAGGCGAAACGAACATCGCCTATCTCAAGGAAAACGGCGTGACGATCTGGGATGAATGGGCCGACGAGAACGGCGATCTCGGGCCGGTCTATGGCTATCAGTGGCGCTCCTGGCCTGCGCCCGACGGCCGGCATATCGACCAGATTGCGAATCTTGTCAGTGCGATAAAGCAAAATCCCTATTCGCGGCGTCTGATCGTTTCCGCATGGAATCCGGCGCTGGTCGATGAAATGGCGCTGCCGCCCTGCCACTGCCTGTTCCAGTTCTATGTGGCCGACGGAAAGCTTTCCTGCCAGCTCTACCAGCGTTCCGCCGATATTTTCCTCGGCGTGCCCTTCAACATCGCATCCTATGCCCTGCTGACCCTCATGGTGGCGCAGGTCACGGGTCTGCAGCCGGGTGATTTCGTCCACACGCTTGGCGATGCGCATCTTTATGCCAACCATTTCGAGCAGGCGCGGCTGCAATTGAGCCGCACGCCGGGTCCTTTGCCGGTCATGCGCCTTAATCCCGACGTGAAAGACCTTTTTGCTTTCACATTCGACGATTTCAGTCTTGAGAACTATGTGGCCGAAGCGAGCATCAAGGCGCCGATCGCCGTCTAGGGTCAGGACCCGTTGATCTGGTCGAATTGCTCGCGCTCTTTGGTTTACGCTGTCTGCTTTCCCGGAAGGAATAGGTCCAATGATCAGTTTTGTTGTTGCCGTCGCGCAGAACGGGGTTATCGGCCGTGACAATGGCCTGCCGTGGCGCCTTTCCTCCGACCTGAAACGGTTCAAGGCGGTCACTATGGGCAAACCCATCATCATGGGGCGCAAGACCTGGGATACGCTCGGCAAGCCGCTGCCGGGACGCACCAACATCGTCATCACCCGCGATCCCGCTTTTGCCGTGGACGGTGTCATTGCGGTCCGTTCCGTGGATGAGGCGCTGATGATTGCCGGCAGCCATGCGGCGGCGGACAAGGTGGATGAAATCTGCGTTATCGGCGGCGGCGAGATTTATCGCCAGCTCCTGGACCGGGCGCACCGTCTTCACATCACCTGGGTTCTGGCCAATATCGAGGGCGACGCGTTTTTCCCTCCCATCGATCCGAAGAACTGGAACGAAGTGTTTCAGGAAGAATTCCCGGCGGGTGAAAAAGACAATTATCCGACCCGCTACACGATTTACGAACGACGCTAGAATTTGCCGCTTATCCGGCAATCAATATGAAAATTTCGTGATAAGCGGTCATAATCGTTCGACTTTTTACCAAATTAGCATGAAAAACCGCGCTGCGCGTTGAAAGCGCGCCTTGCGATCCCTATAAACGGGATATCGGGTTAGCGGGACGTTGCCATGGGGTGGCGAATCTCGTTCCAAAACATGAGGTAGGAATGCCCTGGAGTAATCAGAACGGTGGCGGCGGCCCTTGGGGTGGCGGCGGTAACAACAATGGCGGCGGCGGTGGTCCATGGGGCCAGAAGCCGCAAGGCGGAGGTCCCGGAGGCAATCCGCCCGACCTTGAAGATATTATCCGCCGCGGCCAGGACCGTCTGCGCCAGGCACTTCCCGGCGGCACCGGCAGCAGCTCGACGATCTTCGGATTGGCGGCGCTTGCCCTGGTTGCCTTTTGGCTTTTCCAGTCGATCTACACGGTCCAGCCGGATGAACGCGCTGTCGAACTGCGCTTCGGCAAGCCGAAGGCGGATATTTCCGAGCCCGGCCTGCACTTCCATCTCTGGCCCATCGAGACCTATGAAAAGGTCCAGATCGTCGAGAAGCAGAAGAACATCGGCGGGCAGGGTGTATCGGGTGCCAAGGAAGGCCTGATGCTGACCGGCGACCAGAACATCGTGAACGTTCAGTTCTCCATTCTTTACCGCGTTTCCGACCCGGTTGCTTACCTCTTCCATGTGCAGAGTCCGGAAAACATGGTCCAGCAGGTCTCCGAGAGCGCCATGCGTGAAATCGTTGGCCGCAGCCCGGCGCAGGACATTTTCCGCGACAATCGTGCGGGCATCGCCAATGACGTGCGCGGCATCATCCAGAAGACACTGGATGATTACGGCGCCGGTGTTCAGGTCAATGCCGTCTCCATCGAGGATGCGTCGCCGCCGCGCGAAGTGGCCGATGCCTTCGATGAAGTGCAGCGTGCCGAACAGGACGAAGACCGCTTCGTCGAGGAGTCGAACCAGTATTCCAACCAGAAACTCGGTCAGGCCCGCGGTGAAGGTGCGCAGATCCGCGAAGATGCGGCCGCCTACAAGAACCGCATCGTGCAGGAAGCACAGGGTGAGGCCCAGCGCTTCACATCGGTCTATGACCAGTATGTGAAGGCGCCGGAAGTGACCCGCAAGCGTCTTTTCCTCGAAACGATGGAACGTGTGCTGAAGGACTCGAACAAGGTGATTGTCGACCAGAAGAACGGTCAGGGGGTCGTGCCCTATCTGCCCTTGTCGGAGATCACAAAGCAGCAGCGCCCGACTGAGGGGACAAAGTAATGAGCCAGAATCGTCTTCCTCTTATTGCGGGTCTCATCGCATTCATCGCCCTTTTGGTTTATTCCTCGGTTTTCGTCGTCAATGAACGTCAGCAGGCCATTGTCCTGCGCTTCGGCCAGATCGTCGATGTGAAGACCCAGCCCGGTATCTATTTCAAGCTGCCGTTCGGCTTTCTTGAAGCCGACAATGTCCAGATGATCGAAGATCGTCTGCTGAGCTTTGAACTGGACAATATCCGCGTTCAGGTTTCGGGCGGCAAGTTCTACGAAGTCGATGCCTTCCTGGTCTACCGGATCACCGATCCGCGCAAGTTCCGCCAGACCGTGTCGGGCGACGTGGAATTCGCACAGGCCCGTTTGCGCACGCGTCTCGATGCATCCTTGCGTAGCGTTTACGGTCTGCGTGGATTTGAAGCCGCGCTTTCCGACGAGCGTGCGGGCATGATGCGTGAAGTGCGCGAACAGCTGCGTCCGGATGCGGAATCGCTGGGTCTCGAGATTGCGGACGTGCGCGTTCGCCGGACCGACCTGACCCAGGAAGTGTCGCAGCAGACGTTCGAGCGCATGAAGGCCGAGCGTCTTGCCCAGGCTGAGTTCCTGCGGGCCCGCGGCCGTGAAGCTGCCCAGCGCATCAAGGCGATTGCCGATCGCCAGGTGGTCGAGATCATTGCGGAAGCCCGCAAGGAATCGGAAATCGCCCGCGGTGAGGGTGAAGGCGAGCGCAGCCGGATCTTTGCCGATGCCTTCTCCAAGGATCCGGATTTCTTCGCGTTCTACCGGTCCATGGCTGCCTATGGCACGGCGCTGGATAATACGGGGACAACGATGGTGCTTTCGCCCAATTCCGAGTTCTTCCGGTATTTCCAGGATGCCAATGGTGGCGCTGTTCCGCCGGCGCCGGCCGCTGCAAAACCTGCCCCGCAATAGGGGCAGGCCAGGCATGATCGACTTTCTGGATGCCGTAGGGCTGTTCCTCGTCTTCGAGGGGCTGCTCTACGGCTGTTTCCCGCTGATCGCAAAGCGCGTCGCGCGGGATGTCAGCGGACAGCCGGATGGCTTTCTGCGCATGGCCGGTGTCGCGTCGGTTGCCATCGGCGTGGGTATCGTCTGGCTCGCACGGGGGTAATGGCGGGCCCCGCCATTACCTAACTTGATCAGACTTGCAGTCTGACGGCCATATTTTCGTCTACTCTCGCGGCTCTGTTGTAATTCATCGCAATTTATTTTTTAATCCGAGTACACTGACAAAGGCCCGAACGCATGGTTTTCACTCCTGGTCGCCCGATTTTCCGTTCTGCCACTGCGGCAATCGCGCTGATTGCCCTGTCCGCCACGAGCGTGACGCCCGCCTTTGTGACCATCGCGGCAGCACAATCGGCACAGCCGAAAGCCCAGGGCCCGGCATCCGTCGCCGATCTCGCCGAGGGTCTGCTGGATGCGGTGGTCAATATTTCGACATCGCAGACCGTCAAGGGGCAGGATGGCGATTCCGGACCGGTTCCCATGCCGAAAGTCCCCGAGGGATCGCCGTTCCAGGAGTTCTTCGACGAGTATTTCGGCAAGCAGAAGCCGGGTGAGAACAATCCGTCCCGCAAGGTTCAGTCATTGGGCTCCGGCTTTGTCATCGACGCGGAGCAGGGCATCGTCGTGACCAACAATCATGTGATTGCCGATGCGGATGATATCGAGGTGAATTTCACCGATGGGTCGAAGCTGAAGGCGGAACTGGTCGGCAAGGACACCAAGACCGATCTGGCGGTGCTCAAGGTCGACCCGAAAAGGCACAAGCTGGTCGCGGTCAAGTTCGGCGATTCCTCAAAGGCCCGTATCGGCGATTGGGTCATGGCCATCGGCAACCCCTTCGGTCTTGGCGGCACCGTGACGGTGGGTATCGTTTCCGCCCGCAACCGGGACATCAATTCCGGCCCCTATGACAATTTCATCCAGACGGACGCGGCGATCAACCGGGGCAATTCCGGCGGCCCGCTGTTCGATATGTACGGACAGGTGATCGGCATCAACACGGCGATCATTTCGCCGACCGGCGGATCGATCGGCATCGGCTTTGCCATTCCGGCGGACCTCGCATCCGGTGTGATCCAGCAATTGCGCGACCATGGCGAAGTGCAGCGCGGCTGGCTTGGCGTGCGCATCCAGCCGGTCACCGACGATATCGCCGAAAGCCTGGGGATGACCTCAAGCAAGGGTGCGCTGGTTGCCGGTATCATTGATGGCGGTCCCGTGGCCAACGGCTCCATCCTGCCCGGTGACGTCATCACCAGGTTCGACGGCAAGCCGGTGAACAATGTAAAGGACCTGCCGCGCGCCGTGGCGGAAAGCCCTGTCGGCAAGGAAGTCGATGTCGTCGTGGTGCGCAAGGGCAAGGAACAGACGGTCAAGGTCACGCTCGGCCGGCTGGAAGATACGACCGACGCCAAGACCAAGGAGAAATCCCAGTCGCAGACCGATCAGGATGAAGACGCCGCGCAGGATGTGGATGTCCTCGGCATGACGCTCGGCGTGCTCGACGATGACAGCAGAAAGACATTCGGCATTGCCAAGGAGGTCGAGGGCGTTCTGATCACCGATGTGCAGGCCCAATCGATTGCCGCGAACAAGCGGATCGAAGCGGGCGATGTGATCGTCGATATTGCCCAGGAAGCTGTCAAGACGCCGGAAGACGTGGCTGCCCGCATCGAGAAGCTGCGCGATGAAGGCCGCAAGAATGCCCTTTTGATGCTGGCATCCAAGACGGGCGAATTGCGCTTCGTGACTTTGCAGATGAACTGACGTCTCAACGACCTCAGCAAAAAGGCGGCCAATGGCCGCCTTTTTTGTTTCCGGCGCTGTCAGATGACAAAGTCGGTCTTGCGATAGCCCTGGATGTAGAGCAGCGCGGTGAGATCGCCATGATCCACCCGGACCTTTGCCTGTGCCGCGACCGACGGCTTGGCGTGGAGTGCGACACCTGTGCCGGCAAGCTGCAGCATGCCGAGGTCATTGGCGCCGTCGCCGACGGCAAGTGCCTCGTCCGGCGCAAGATTGAAGCGTTCGCAGATGGCGTTGAGTGCGGCGACCTTGGCTTCGCGGCCGAGGATGGGTTCGGTGACTTCGCCGGTGAGCGTTTCACCATTGTCGATGAGCGTATTGGCGCTGTTTTCGTGAAAGCCGATCATGGCGGCGATGCGCTGGGTGAAGACGGTAAAGCCGCCCGAAACCAGCGCCGTATAGGCCCCGTGCTTCTTCATGGTGCGGACAAGTTCCGGTCCGCCGGGCATAAGGGTGATGCGGCTGGCGATGACCTTGTCGATGACGGAATAGGGCAGGCCCTTGAGCAGTGCCACCCGTTCACGCAGGGCGGGCTCGAAGGCAATCTCGCCATTCATCGCGCGGGCGGTGATGGCCGCCACCTTGTCGCGCAGGCCAGCCTCTTCGGCCAGTTCGTCGATGCATTCCTGCTGGATCATGGTGGAATCCATGTCGGCGATCAGGATTTTCTTGCGCCGTGTATCCTGTTCCTGCACGACGATATCGATCGGCTCGCCATCGACGATCCGCGCCAGTTCCGCATGGGCCTCCACCGGGTCAGAGCCTGTGCGCAGGGCGAGATCGCAGGCAATTCCGTCGGCCAGCCAGTAAAGTCCTGTTGCATTGAGTGCCGCTGAGGCTTTAATCCCGAGCGATGCGCTGAGACGGGGTGAAGCCGGATTGGCGATAAGCGTGGCCATCAAGGGCATGAGCATTTCCCGATTGGACGATTGGTGTGACAAGAAGACAGACAATCCTGATAGCCGGACCGACGGCAAGCGGCAAGTCGGCATTGGCGCTGCGCTATGCCAAGGAAACCGGCGGCTGGATCGTCAATACCGATTCCATGCAGGTCTACGGCGTGCTCGATGTGCTCACCGCACGGCCGGGGCCGGATGATCTTCTGCAAGCGCCGCATTGCCTCTATGGCCATGTCCCGCCGTCCGAAGCCTATTCCACCGGCCGCTGGTTCGCCGATGTCGAACACCTGCTGAAAACCGAAGCTGCGGGTGACCGCCCGCTGATCTTTGTCGGCGGCACCGGGCTTTATTTCCGGGCGCTGCTCGGCGGCCTCTCGGCCATGCCGGACATACCCGATGATGTGCGGGCCTATTGGCGCGCGCAGGACGCGCAGGTCGGTGCGCAGCAGCTGCACGCCATTTTGAGCGAAAAAGACCCGCAGGCCGCGGCGGCGCTGCGCCCGACCGACAGCCAGCGCGTCGTGCGGGCGCTGGAAGTGATCGACGCATCGGGACGGTCGATCATCGATTGGCAGAAGCAAACCGGCACGCCTTTGATCGATGCGGCCTCGACCCGCAAGATCGTCATCGACCCGGACCGGGCCTGGCTTGGCGAACGGATCGCGCTGCGGTTTGCAACCATGCTGGAGAAGGGAGCGGTCGAGGAGGTCAAAGCCCTGCTGGCGCTCGGATTGTCATCCGATCTGCCCGCCATGCGAGCCATCGGGGTCGGTGAAATCGCCAGGATGCTGGCAGGCACGATCACGCCTGCACAGGCAGCCGAGCTGTCGACCATTGCGACGCGGCAATATGCCAAGCGGCAAATGACCTGGTTCCGCAACCAGCTCGGCGACGACTGGGAGCGGATCGCCTATCCCGGCCCTTAAGTCTTGTCGGTGCGGAAGCTGCGGATGAGGTCGCTGGCGCGAAACCCTTCGGTCTCGGATCGCGCCGGTTTGCGCGGCTCTTCGATGATCGGGGCGGATTCGGCCGCGCGCCACTGGCTCCGGACCGGTTCCGGCGGGAGGGGTACCGCGGGGCGCTGGACCATCGCCGGCTTTTCCGGGGCCTGAAAACCGGCCGATGCATGTTCGGTCGTGGTGCTGTCGGCAGCATTCAGCTGGCGCATCCGGCCGAGGATCATGTCGAGCGACACGTGGCTGTCGCCGCTGCGCATGGCTTCCTGCTGCTGCGTCATATGCGCGGCGGGCAGATGTTCCGGCGCGATGGTTTCGAACATCATGCGCATCGGTGTCGGCACGGCCTCACCGAAGGCGATCGCCTCGCGGTTGGCGATCGACGACAGGAAGCCCACGGCGCTTTGCGACGCGCCGCTGATGGCGCCGCGGACGATTTCCTGGTCGCGTTCATTGCCGAGCCGCATGGCGAAAACCGTGCTGCACTGGGAGAGGATCGTCGGGTCCAGCTCGCCTGGACGCTGGGTGATGACGGAGAGATAGACGCCGTATTTGCGGCCTTCCTTGGCGATGCGTGCAATGGCCTGGCGCGTCGGCCAGAACCCGGCACTGGTATCGGCGGGGATATAACGGTGTGCTTCCTCGCACACGACAAGCGTCTGCACATTGCCATCGCTGGAAACAGCGAGGTCAAAGGCCATGCGGCAAAGAACCGAGGCGACGGAATTCACCACTTCCGACGGCAATCCTGCCAGTTGAAAGACGCAGATGGGCCGGTCGTTTTTCGGCACGCGGAAAATGTGGCCGACGGTCTGGCGCATCGTATCGAGCGTTGCCGGGGCCGAGAACATGAAGCGGTAGCGCGGATCGGCGACCAATGCCTGCAGGCGGTAGCGCAGCGCCTTCATGGTCGGCCGGTCCGTCTTGCCGTCGAGCTGGCCGATGCGCTCCTCCAGCAGCTTGATCAGATCCGCCATCCGGTAGGGCGTCGGCGTGTCGGCGGTCATCGAGGCAAAGTCACGTTCTTTCCTTAGGAGGGAGGACGTGGCGGCCGCTTCAACATTGGCAAAACGTTCTTTGGCGAGCGGAATGAGATCGCGCAGAATATCGATTTCAGCCGCGATTTGCGGGCGTCCGCGGAATACGGCTTCGCCGAATTCCTCCAGCTTGAACATCCAGTACGGCAAATCGAAGGTGCTGTAGTCGATGGAGATGGCGAGATCGGGAAATGCGCTGGCAAATTCGTTGTGCGGATCAAGAATGAGGATGCGCAGATCGGGACGCTGCGAAATGATTTTGCGCAAAAGCAGGGTCACGGCGCTGGATTTGCCGACGCCCGTGCTGCCAAGCACGGCGAAATGGCGGGAGATCAGGCTGTCGACCGAGATCAGCGCCGGAATGTCGGCATTCTGCGAGAGGTGGCCGATGGAAACCGTGTTCTTCAGCGACGTGGTGTAGATGGTGGCCAGATCGGCGGCGCGGATACGGTGGGCGATGGCGCCCATATGCGGATAGGTGGTGATGCCCGAGGTGAAGCGCAATTTGCCGTCGATATGCGCATCGACCTGGCCGACCAGTTCCACATGGATATGAATGCTTTGATCGACATCCTGCTGCCACTCGGCATTGGGCAGCTCAACCTTGTAGACCAGACCAACCACACGGCTGTCGGCAACCTGAATGGAGATAAGCTGGCCGACAGACCAGTAGTCGTCCAATGCCGTGATCGACGGGCCGGTCTTGGCGTGGATGATGGCCTTGTCGCCATTGCATTCGATGACATGCCCATCGGTGCGGTTGCGGACCATTGGTCTTGATTGTGCAGAGGGCAGGGCTTCAGCGCTCATGGGTCGTGGTCAATCCTGGGACTTGGCAACGGAATTGAACTCTAGGCGCAAGGCATTGAGAATATCTTAGCGATGCATTTCACATTTGAAGGATGTTGCGCCAAAGCATTGCTTTGTTTGCGAACATTTCAATTTCCTGAATTTTGCCGTTGACGGATAGAGTTTGCTTAATTATCGTCCGCGACCATGAAAACAGTTCTTATCGTCGTGGGACCGCGCATGGGCAGGGTGTTGTAAGCACCCGGCGGAAGCTCCCATGCGCGAAACACAGGCTCCTTCGGGGGCCTTTTTTATTTCCAAACCTTACGCTAAACGAAAACACCTTCTGGAAGGCCGAGAGCCGCAGAATACACGGGAAGAGATCGATGACCGCAGACAAGCAGGATAGTGACAACCACACATCGCAACGACGGGAGATGACCGGTGCCGAAATGGTCATTCAGGCACTCATCGATCAGGGCGTGACGGACATTTTCGGATATCCGGGTGGTGCGGTCCTTCCCATTTATGACGAGCTGCATCAGCAGGACAAGATCAATCACGTGCTGGTTCGCCATGAGCAGGGCGCCGGTCACGCGGCGGAGGGCTATGCCCGGTCCACCGGCAAGGTTGGCGTGATGCTGGTCACATCCGGCCCCGGTGCGACCAATGCGGTGACGCCGCTGCAGGATGCCTTGATGGACTCCATCCCGCTGGTCTGCATCAGCGGCCAGGTTCCGACCACGCTCATCGGCTCGGATGCGTTTCAGGAATGCGATACGATCGGTATCACGCGTCCATGCACCAAGCACAACTGGCTGGTGAAGGACGTCAACGATCTCGCGCGCATCCTGCACGAAGCCTTCCACGTGGCGCGCACGGGCCGTCCGGGTCCGGTTCTCGTCGACGTGCCGAAGGACGTGCAGTTCGCCACCGGCTTCTATACGCCGCCGGAAACATCGCCGCGCACCAGCTATCGTCCCAAGGTCGAGGGCGATATCGAGGCGATCAAGCAGGCCGTTGCCCTGATGGCGACAGCCAAGCGCCCGGTCATCTATTCCGGCGGCGGTGTCATCAATTCCGGCCCGCAGGCCAGCCATCTGCTGCGCGAACTGGTGGAGCTGACCAATTTCCCGATCACCTCGACGCTGATGGGCCTCGGCGCCTATCCGGCATCGGGCAAGAACTGGCTGGGCATGCTGGGCATGCACGGCACCTACGAGGCCAACATGACGATGCATGATTGCGACGTCATGGTCTGCATCGGTGCGCGCTTCGACGACCGCATCACCGGGCGCCTCAATGGCTTCTCGCCCAACTCGAAGAAAATCCACATCGATATCGACCCGTCCTCGATCAACAAGGCGGTTCGCGTTGACATTCCCGTGGTTGGCGATGTTGGCCGGGTTCTGGAAGACATGGTCCGGCTGTGGCGCGCTTCGTCCGAAAAGCCTGAAAAGAAGGCGATAGGCGAATGGTGGGCGCAGATCGACAAATGGCGGTCGCGCAAGTCCCTGTCCTATACACGCAACAAGGACGTGATCATGCCGCAATATGCCCTGGAGCGGCTCTATGCGCTGACCAAGGATCACGACACCTTCATCACGACGGAAGTCGGGCAGCACCAGATGTGGGCGGCCCAGTTCTATGGTTTTGAAAAGCCCAACCGCTGGATGACCTCCGGCGGCCTCGGCACCATGGGTTATGGCCTGCCGGCAGCATTGGGCGTGCAGATTGCCCATCCCAATTCGCTGGTCATCGACATTGCCGGCGATGCCTCGGTGCAGATGACCATGCAGGAAATGAGCGCGGCGGTGCAGTACGAAGCGCCGATCAAGATCTTCATCCTGAACAACCAGTATATGGGCATGGTGCGCCAGTGGCAGCAATTGCTGCATGGCAACCGCCTGTCGCACTCCTATACGGAAGCCTTGCCGGATTTCGTCAAGCTGGCGGAAGCCTATGGCGGCCACGGCATCCGCTGTGAAAAGCCGGGCGATCTCGACGATGCCATCCAGGAAATGATCGACGTGAAGAAACCGGTTCTGTTCGATTGCCGCGTGGCCAATCTGGCAAACTGCTTCCCGATGATTCCGTCCGGCAAGGCGCATAATGAAATGCTCCTGCCTGACGAAGCCACGGATGAAGCCGTTGCCAATGCCATCGATGCCAAGGGACGGCAGCTCGTTTAAGAAATCGGAGAGGAAACACCAAATGAACGCTCAAAATCTAGCCTCCGGCTCGGCATATTTCATTGCCAAGGAGACAGAGCTACCGATCACCACGGTGCTATCGGTTCTCGTTGACAACGAACCCGGCGTCCTTGCCCGGGTGATCGGCCTGTTTTCCGGTCGCGGCTACAACATTGAAAGCCTGACCGTCTCGGAAACCGAGCATGAACAGCACCTGTCGCGCATCACCATCGTGACGCGCGGCACCCCGCATGTGCTCGACCAGATCCGCCACCAGCTCGAACGTATCGTGCCGGTGCACCGGGTGGTCGATCTTTCCGTTCGGGCCGACGAACTCGGCAATGACAAGCCGATCCAGCGCGAGCTGGCGCTGGTCAAGGTGGCGGGTCTTGGCGAGAACCGCAATGAGGCACTGCGTCTTGCCGATGCATTCCACGCCAAGGTGGCGGATGCCACGACAGAGCATTTCATCTTTGAAATCACCGGCAAGGGGTCGAAGCTCGATCAGTTCATCGCCATCATGAAGCCGCTCGGCCTCGTCGAGATTTGCCGGACCGGTGTCGCCGCCATGAACCGCGGCCCGCAGGGCATGTAGGCTTCAGCGGCAATCAGACTCAGGGATACGCAATTGTATCCCTGACAAGATTGCGATTGAGCGACATGAACCCGAAGCTTAAATCTTCCCCACGCATCAGATCCGGTTTGTCATGTCGCTCGAAATCTTTTTCACGCTCCTCGTTTTTGCCTTCGTCACGTCGATCACGCCGGGACCCAACAATCTGATGCTGCTCGCGTCCGGGGTGAATTTCGGCTTCCGGCGCACCATTCCGCATATGCTGGGCATCGGCAGCGGCTTCTTTTCGCTGCTGATCGGCGTCGGTCTTGGCCTGGGCGCGCTGATCCAGACCATTCCGCTCGTCTATACCATCCTGAAATTTGCGGGCGGCGCCTATCTCGTCTATCTCGCCTACAAGATCGCCACATCGCGTTCGCTCGGAACGGTCGATGGCAATGCGCGCCCCATGACATTCCTTGAGGCCGCCGCCTTCCAGTGGGTCAACCCCAAGGCCTGGGTGATGGCGGTGACGGCGATGGCGACCTATACCGCGCCGCAGGCCTATCTCGCCACGGTGCTGATTGTCGGCATCGCCTTCGCCCTGGTCAACGTGCCCTCGGTGTCGAGCTGGGCGGCCTTCGGCCAGTTCATGCGCGGCTGGTTGTCGGACCCGGCGCGGCTGAAATGGTTCAATATCAGCATGGCGGCCTTGCTTGTCGCCAGTCTCTGGCCGATGCTGCGCTGATCTTGCACGAAATGCGGGAGGCGCATAAGTTTCCACCATGTCCCATGATCACGATCACCACCACGACAATGAACTCGATCCCATGGCCGCACGGGTGCGGGCACTCGAAACCATCCTGACCGAAAAAGGTCTTGTCGATCCCGAGGCGATCCATGCCATTGTCGAGACGTATGAGACCAAAGTCGGCCCCCGCAACGGTGCGAAGGTTGTGGCCAAGGCGTGGGTCGATCCGGAATTCAATGCCTGGTTGAGACGTGATGCGACCGCAGCCATCGCGTCGCTGAGCTATACCGGCCGCCAGGGCGAGCACATGCAGGCGGTGTTCAATACGCCGGAAACCCACAATCTCGTCGTGTGCACGCTGTGTTCCTGCTACCCATGGTCGGTGCTTGGCCTGCCGCCCGTCTGGTACAAGTCGCCGCCTTACCGGTCGCGCGCCGTCATCGATCCGCGCGGTGTGCTGGCGGAGTTTGATCTGGTTCTGCCCGATACCACCAGCATCCGTGTGTGGGATTCGACCGCCGAGCTGCGCTACCTCATCATACCGCTGCGCCCGGAAGGCACCGATGGCTGGAGCGAGGAACGGCTTGCCACGCTGGTGACGCGCGATTCGATGATCGGCACGGGGCTCGCCCGTGTGCCGGAGGTGGCATGAACGGGCCGCAGGATCTTGGCGGGCAGATGGGCTTCGGTCCGGTCAATCCGGAGAAGGACGAGCCCTATTTCCATGCGGCATGGGAAAAGCGGGCACTGGGTCTGACCCTGGCTGCCGGAGCCATGGGGCACTGGAACATCGATGAAAGCCGCCATGCCCGCGAAAGCCTGCATCCCGCCGACTACTATTCCTCCAGCTATTACGAAATCTGGACCAAGGCGCTGGAAGTGCTGCTGAAGCGCCACGGTTTCGTGACCGATGCGGAATTGGTGCAGGGACATGCGCTCGGCAAGGGAACAGAGCCCAAGCGCGTCCTGCAAGCGGAGAACGTTGCCGCCGTTCTGGCGAAGGGCGGTCCCTGCGACCGTCCGGTCGGACAGGCGCCGCGTTTCCAGGCGGGGAACCGCGTCAGAACCCGCAATTTCAACCCGCACACACATACGCGGCTGCCGCGCTACGCCCGCGGGAAAACCGGCATGGTAGAAGCTGTGCGCGAGGGCTTCGTCTTCCCGGACACCAATGCGCATGGGCAAGGCGAGAACCCGCAATATGTCTACACCGTCGTGTTCACAGCGGGGGAGATCTGGGGCGAGGGCGCCGATCCGACCTTGACCGTCAGCATCGACGCCTGGGAGAGCTATCTTGAGCCTGCGTGACCTGATCGCCCATTCGCAAGGTTTGGGCGACGGGATCGATGCGCCGGTTTTTGCCGAGCCATGGCAGGCGGAAGCCTTCGCCATGGTGCTGGCCCTGCACAGCCGGGGACTGTTCGGCTGGGATGAGTGGGCACAAGCGCTCTCCACCGAACTGAAACGGCCCGGTGCGCTGGAGGATGGCAGTGATTACTACCATCGCTGGGTCGCGGCACTGGAATCCCTCGTTGCGGCCAAGAACGTGGCAAAGTCGACGGATGTTGATGATCTCGCCGCTTCATGGCAACGTGCGGCCCACGCAACCCCGCATGGTCAGCCGATCAGGCTGGAAAATGATCCGGAAAGGTCTTGAGATGCATGGAGCTTTGACGGTCCGCCGCGCAGCGATTGCATGGATGCTTGTGGCAGCGGCCAGTTTTTCCGCACCTGTCCGGGCGCAGGACGCGCCCTGGCCCGCAACCACCGAACAGGACCTGCGCAAGCTGCTGACCGGCGCGACCATCACCGGCGAAGTCAAGGCGCAGCCGCCGTTCAATTTCACCGAGTTTCTCGGAGCCGACGGTAAATCGCGCGGCAAGCTGATCGAATGCTGCAAGCCGGACAAGGTGCTGACCAACGGCATGGCCTATGCGGGCGAGTGGACGCTGGAGCACGACACGCTCTGCCTGCTCTATGAGGGTGAGGAGCAGAAGGTCTGCTGGCGCCTGCAGGTGAAGGGCGACGAATTCCGCATGACCGACACGGAAACCGGCTATTCCGGCGCGGGTAAAATCCGGCCCGGGAACCCGGATAATCTATAGTATAAGGTGTTATTCACCCATTTTCCTTGCCCTTTGCGGGCGAATCCTGTCAGTCAGGGCCATGCAATTATCACCACAACAGGATGAGGCGCTCGGCGCCGTTTCCAAATGGCTGAAAGACGGGCGCAGCCCGCTTTTTCGGCTTTTCGGCTATGCCGGTACCGGCAAGACGACGCTGGCCCGCTATTTCGCCGAGCATATTGACGGCGATGTGCAGTTCGCCGCTTTCACCGGCAAGGCGGCGCAGGTCCTGCGCTCGAAGGGCGCTGCCAATGCGCGGACGCTGCATTCGCTGATCTATCGCCCGCGCGGCGAAGAGGCGGTCGAGGACGAGACGACCGGCAAGACCAGCATCGCGCCGACCTTCTCGCTCAACCGGCAAAGCCCGGTCTCCAAGGCGAAGCTGATTGTCGTTGATGAATGCTCGATGGTGGACGAGCAGCTCGGCCGCGATCTCATGAGTTTCGGCACGCCCATTCTGGTGCTGGGCGACCCCGGCCAGCTGCCGCCCATATCCGGCGGCGGGTTCTTCACCGAACACGAGCCGGATTTCCTGCTCAGCGAAATCCACCGGCAGGCGCGCGACAATCCCATTCTCCGGCTTGCGCTCGATGTGCGCGAGGGGCGTGAGTTCGGCTACGGGGATTTCGGTGCGGCCAAGGTCATCTCCAAGAATGAGGTGACGCAGGATCTGGTGCTCGGCGCCGATCAGGTGCTGGTGGGTACGAACCGCACCCGCCGCCGCTACAATCAGCGCCTGCGCGAGCTCAAAGGTTTTTCCGCTTCCTTTCCGCAGGCGGGCGACAAGCTGGTGTGCCTGCGCAACGATCCGGCCAAGGGGCTGCTCAACGGCTCGCTATGGAAGGTCATGACCTCGTCGCGGGAGACCGTCAAACCCGGCATCAACCTGCTGGTGGCGCCGGAGGATGAAGAGCCGGGCAGGGGCGTGGCCAAGATCAAGCTGCTCAAGGCGCAGTTCGAGGATCCCGATGCGGAAATTCCGTGGCAGACCAAGAAGCGCTACGACGATTTCGACTATGGCTACGCGCTGACGACCCACAAGGCGCAGGGCTCGCAGTGGAACGAAGTCGTGTTGTTCGATGAGAGCTTTGCTTTCCGCGATACGCGCGACCGCTGGCTCTACACGGCCATCACCCGCGCCGCCGAACGGCTGACGGTGGTGCGCTGAAAACTCTGAGCTGAACGGATCCGGTCTATTCAGCAAGCGCGGCGCCGCGCAGCCCCATCGACCAGAATCCGGCTTCCAGCCGTGTCGCCACACGGAAACGGCGGTTGAGCGTCGTCCAGCGCCCGGACGTTTGCGGTGACGGGCCAAGCCGGGCATGCACACTGCTTTCGATGAGCCGTCCGACCGCGTGACAGGCCTCCTGATAGTCCTTGCCCGCATAGGCATCGATCCACGGTTGATAGGGATTGCCTGCCGATGCGGTGGCTGCAAGACGCGCGCCGATTTCGCCATAACCCATGACGCAGGGTGCAAGAGCCGCAATGAGATCAAGGAAGTCACCTGACAATCCGGCATCGATGACGTAGCGGGTATAGGAGAGGTTCTCCGGTTCCTCGTCGGTCTGCAGCAGCCTCTCGCGCGAAATCCCGGCCTTCGCGCATATCTCGATATGCAGCGGCATTTCATGGTTGACCAGTGCGTGGACCGTTGCCGATGCCAGCTCCAGTTCCTCATGGCTTTCCGCCTTCAGGACAGCCATGCCCCAGGCCCGCGAGAAGTGGAACAGAAAGATGTAATCCTGGACGAGATAGTGCAGAAAAGCTGTTTCGGGCAGGGAACCGTCGCCGAGGCCGCGCACAAAGGCGTGGTCGACATAGGCAGACCAGTCGGACGCGGCATGCGCGCGCCATTGGGCAAAAACCGGCGAGGAAAAATCGGATGGGCTCATCAAACCGTACTCTTTGCGGGCAAGAACTTGCGAGGCGAGAGGCCGACCTGCGAACATCTTTCGGGTCGGACCAGATTCCAATGTTTAATGTTCGTTTTCTGCTGTAAAGATCAGGACAAGAAAAAACATTGGACTTCAGCATGACAGCTTCCCTTTCCGTGAACCTCAATGCAATCGCCATGTTGCGCAATCGCCGCGACCTGCCCTGGCCCAGTGTGATCGGGCTTGGCCGCGTGGCCTTGGCCGGCGGTGCTGCGGGCCTGACCGTGCATCCGCGTCCGGACGAGCGGCATATCCGCTTCTCCGACCTGCCGGAGATCCGCGCCCTGATCGATGACGAGTTTCCGCAGGCCGAATTCAACATCGAAGGGTATCCGACGGCGCAGTTTCTCGATCTCGTCGCCAAGAACGAGCCCGAGCAGGTCACGCTGGTGCCGGACGATCCGGCGCAGGCCACCTCCGATCACGGCTGGGACCTGACGAAGGACGGCGATTTCTTGGCGCCGATCATTCGGCAGCTGAAGCACCGGTCGGCGCGGGTTTCCCTGTTCATCGATGCCGATCCGGCTGCACCGGCGCTCGCCAAGGCGCTCGGGGCGGATCGTGTCGAACTTTATACCGGCCCCTATGGCGGCGCGCATGACGATCCGCGCCGCGAGGCGCTGGAGCTGGACAGGCTGGCGAAGACCGCGGAAGCGGCGGCGAAGGCGGGTGTTGCCGTCAATGCCGGGCATGATCTGACGGTCGCCAATCTGCCTGCTCTGGTCAAAAGAGTGCCAAATCTGGTGGAGGTTTCCATTGGTCACGGGCTGACAGCCGATGCTTTGACGCACGGTATGTCGCGGGCTGTGGAAAGATTCATGAATGCGCTTCAAGTCTAGTGCGTTGATTCGCGTGCAGGATTTGCGTTGCCATGCGTTTTTGCATAACGTGGGATGACAGCTATGTTAAAATGGCGATTGATATTGCGGTGCAACACGACTAACTCGTCCGCCCACGCTGTCGGAGCGAGGGAAAACCTGTATGAGTGACCAGCAAGTTGGCGACGAGAACTGTTTAAACGGTACCGCCGCCTATGAACCGGAACCGCATCACAAAGAAGCATTTCCGGTTCTTGTGCTAGGCGCCCTCGGCGTTGTCTATGGCGACATCGGGACAAGCCCGATCTACGCCTTTCGCGAAGCGCTTCATGCCGCATCGCTCGACGGATTCCTGAGCAGGACCGATATTCTCGGTGTTGTCTCCATGATCTTCTGGGCGCTGACCCTGATCGTCACCATCAAATATGTTTTTTTCGTGCTGCGCGCCGACAATGACGGCGAGGGCGGTATCCTGTCGCTGATGGCGCTGGCACGGTCGAGTTTCAAATCCCGGCCGCAGCTCATTCTCGGTCTCGGCATTGTCGGTGCGTCGCTGTTTTACGGCGATGCGGTGATCACTCCGGCCATTTCGGTGCTGTCGGCGGTCGAAGGTCTGGAGATCGTCACTCCGTCGCTGGAACCCTTCGTGGTGCCCATCACGCTGGTCATCCTGCTGACGCTGTTTTCCGTCCAACGTTTCGGTACGGCGCGCGTTGCCACGATTTTCGGCCCGATCACCCTGTTGTGGTTTCTGGCCATCGGCTTTTTCGGCGCGTGGCACCTGTTCGACGATATCAGCATTTTTGCCGCCGCCAACCCGTACTACGCGGTGGATTACATCCTCGAGAACCCGGCAACGGCGTTCCCGACCATCGGCACGGTGTTCCTGGCGGTGACCGGTGCGGAAGCGCTCTATGCGGATCTCGGCCATTTCGGCCGCAAGCCGATTGCCACGGCCTGGGTCTGGGTCGTCTTCCCCTGTCTGCTCCTGAACTATTTCGGTCAGGGCGCCTTCATTCTGGCGCATGGCGAGTCGGCCAAAAACCCGTTCTTCGAGATGTTCCCGCATTGGGCATTGCTGCCGATGGTGCTTCTGGCCACGGCCGCCACCGTCATCGCCAGTCAGGCGGTTATCTCGGGCGCCTATTCGCTGTCGCGCCAGGCGGTGCAGCTCAATCTCCTGCCGCGCCTCAACATCGAGCACACCTCCGAGAAGCAGTCCGGCCAGGTTTACCTGCCGCGGGTCAACATGCTGCTCGGCCTTGTGGTTGTCCTGCTCGTCCTTGGCTTCGAGCGCTCGACCAACCTGGCCTCGGCCTACGGCATTGCCGTGACCGGCAACATGCTGGTGACGACGATCCTGCTGTTCATCGTCATGAGCCGCATCTGGAAGTGGCGCCTCTGGGTGGCCGTCAGCCTGACCGTCGGCTTCATCATCGTTGACCTGACATTCGTCAGCGCCAACCTGATCAAGGTTGTCGATGGCGGCTGGGCTTCCCTCGTGGTGGCATTCCTCATCATCCTGGTGATGTTCACCTGGGTCCGCGGCAGCCGTCAGCTGTTCGAAAAGACCCGCAAGGGCGAGGTGCCGCTCGATCTGATCTCGAAGAAGATGGCGCAGAACCCGCCACCGCTGGTGCCGGGAACCGCCGTGTTCCTGACGGGCGATCCCAAGAGCACCCCGACAGCCCTGATGCACAGCCTGAAACATTACAAGGTGCTGCATCAGAACAATGTGATCTTGACGGTCATCACCGCGCCGTCGCCGCTGGTCAAGAAGAGCGAGCGGGTCAAGATCGAGCCGATCAACGACCTGTTCATGCGCGTCACGCTGACCTTCGGCTACATGGAGCGCCCGAACATTCCGCGCACATTGGCGATCTGCCGCAAGCAGGGCTGGAAGTTCGACATCATGACCACCTCCTTCTTCCTGTCGCGCCGCTCGCTGAAAGCATCGGCCCGTTCGGAAATGCCGCATTGGCAGGACCGCCTGTTCATCGCGCTGGCGCGCACCGCCAGCGATGCCACGGAGTATTTCCAGATTCCGACCGGACGCGTCGTCGAGATCGGCACCCAGGTAAACATCTAGCAGTGAGACGCGATATCGGGTTGAAAGACCCGCATCGCGTCTGTATGCCCGTAGCAGCAAACGGGCAGGGTCAGATTGAAAAAACAGCGGATTGCCATTGTGGGTGCGGGCCCGGCGGGGCTTGCCGCCGCGCTCTATCTTCATCGCGCCGGGCATGATGTCAAACTGCTCGAACGGTTTGCCGCCCCTTCGCCCCTCGGCTCCGGCCTCATCCTGCAACCCACCGGCCTGACGGTGCTCAGCGATCTCGGGCTGTTTGACAGCATTTCCGGGCTCGGCAACCGGATCGACCGGCTCTACGGTGCCGATGCCCTGTCCGGGCGGGCGGTGCTGGATGTCCGGTATGCCGCACTGAAAAGCGGACGCTACGGCATTGCCGTGCATCGCGCCGCCCTGTTCGATGTGCTGTATCAGGCGGTGCTGCAGGCGCGTATCGATATCAAGACCAATGTCGACGTCGTCACGATGGACACGGGCAACGGCCGGGCATGGCTGATGACCAGTACCGGCCGCAGCATCGGCACCTTCGATCTGGTCGTCGATGCCAGCGGCTCGCGCTCGCGGCTCAAGCAGTTTGCCATCCATCCCTGCGAACCGGAGCCCCTGACGTACGGCGCCTTCTGGACATCGCTGAAATGGCAGGGGGAGGGGTTTGACACGCGCTCGCTGCTGCAGCGCTACCGCAAGGCCGGCGTGATGATCGGCGTTCTGCCGATTGGCAGGACCGATGTGGGCGGCGATGACATGGCGGCATTCTTCTGGAGCACAAAGCCGGATGAAGCGGAGGCCCTGCGCGCTGCGGGGATCGAGAGCTGGAAGGACCGGGTGCTGTCGCTCTGGCCGGAATGCTCGGCCTATACCGATCAGATCGGCGGTTTCGACGATATGACGCTGGCGCGTTATGGCCACCACACGCTGGCCATGCCCGCCGGGCGTCACCTCGCCGTCATCGGCGATGCGGCCCATTCCACCAGCCCGCAGCTGGGGCAGGGCGCCAACATGGCGCTGCTGGATGCACGGGCGCTCGCCCATGCCCTTGCCACCTCCACGGAGCTGGATGCGGCGCTGTCCGCCTATGCCGCCTCCCGCCGGACGCATGTGCGCGGCTTCCAGGCCCTGTCGCGGGCATTCACCCCGTTCTACCAGTCGGATTCGACCCTGCTGCCCTTTGCACGCGATTGGGTGGTTCCAACCGTGGCGCGCATTCCGCCAGCGCCGCAGCTTCTGGCATCGATGGTATCGGGTACCCTGATCGACCCGTTCCGGCCAATCGGTTTGCGGGAAAAAGCCTGGTTCTAGAAATCTTTTTCATCCCCACTTGCCAAACGATTTTCATGGCTCTAGAACCGAACCGTAACGTACGGTACGGCAAATGAAGCCGTGAAAGCGAATGGAAGAAGCCTCGTGCAATCTGCTGCGGAAGCCAATGACAGCCCATTGACAGAGCGTCAGCGCGACGTTCTCGATGCGGCGCTTGGCCTGCTGGTGGAGGCGGGCGATGCCTTGACGATGACCAGCGTGGCGCGCCGCGCCAGCTGTTCGAAGGAAACCCTCTACAAATGGTTCGGCGACCGGGACGGGCTCTTGACCGCGACGGTCCAGTGGCAGGCGTCGAAGGTGCGCGGCGTCACGGTCAGGCGCGACGGACTTGATCTTGCATCGCTGACAAGCGGGCTGGAACGCTTTGCGTCGGACTGGCTGCGCGTTCTCTCCGGCAAGATTTCCGTGGCGCTCAATCGCGTGGCCGTCAGCCATGCGGGCAGCGACAAGCGCGATCTCGGCGCCATCGTCCTGGAGAACGGGCCGTTTGCCATGGCGCGCCGCCTGATGCCGCTGCTCGAGGTCGGGCGTGAAGCCGGGCTGCTGGCATTCGACGATACGGAAGAAGCATTTCGCACCTTTTTCGGACTGGTCGTCCGGGATGTGCAAATCCGGTTGCTGCTTGGCGACCGGTTCGAGTTGACTGATGTGGCAATCGACGGCGAGGCCCGGCGCGCGACACAGCAGTTTTTCGCTCTGTATGGAGCTCATACCAACGGGGCCGCTTAAGGCCGCTGTACGCAACGCTGAAGGGAAGAAATCAATGCGCGTATATTATGACCGCGATGCAGACATCAACCTGATCAAGTCGAAGAAGGTTGCCATTATCGGATACGGTTCGCAGGGCCGCGCCCATGCGCTGAACCTGAAGGACTCCGGTGCCAAGGACGTGCGCATTGCCCTGCGTCCAGGCTCTGCCACCGCCAAGAAGGCCGAAGCCGACGGCTTCCAGGTCGTCAGCGTTGCCGAAGCGGCAAAATGGGCCGACCTGATGATGATGGCGACGCCGGACGAACTGCAGGCCGACATCTACAGGGATCACATCGCCGACAACATCCGCGACGGTGCTGCCATCGCTTTTGCCCACGGCCTCAACGTGCATTTCGGCCTCATCGAGCCGAAGAAGACCGTTGACGTTGTCATGATCGCGCCGAAGGGCCCGGGCCACACGGTTCGCGGCGAATACCAGAAGGGCGGCGGCGTTCCCTGCCTCATCGCCATCCATCAGGATGCCTCGGGCAATGCGCATGATCTCGCGCTGTCCTATGCCTGCGGCGTCGGCGGCGGCCGTTCGGGCGTCATCGAAACCAATTTCCGCGAAGAATGCGAAACCGATCTGTTCGGTGAGCAGGTTGTTCTGTGCGGCGGCCTCGTTGAACTGATCCGCGCCGGTTTCGAAACGCTTGTTGAAGGCGGCTATGCGCCTGAAATGGCCTATTTCGAATGCCTGCACGAAGTGAAGCTGATCGTCGACCTGATCTATGAAGGCGGTATCGCCAACATGAATTATTCGATCTCCAACACGGCCGAATGGGGCGAATACGTTTCCGGCCCACGCATCATCACTGCCGAAACAAAGGCCGAGATGAAGCGCGTCCTGACCGACATCCAGACCGGCAAGTTCACCTCCGACTGGATGCAGGAATACAAGGCCGGCGCATCGCGCTTCAAGGCTATCCGCCGCAACAACGACAAGCACCAGATCGAAGAAGTCGGTGAAAAGCTGCGCGGCATGATGCCATGGATCGGCAGCAACAAGCTGGTCGACAAAGCCAAGAACTAAGGTCTTCGAGCTTTCCGAGAATCAGGCCGATAGAGCGATCTATCGGCCTTTTTTCATTGCAGCGTGCAGGTGCGGCGCGGCCCGCTCAGGGGCTGGTAGGTATTGTCGAAGGCACGGTAGGATTGATAGCGGTCCTGGCAGATCTGCGCCTGGGTGCGGGTCGTCGGCGAGATGATGGGCCGGCGTGTGCGGAAATCGTTGCAGCGCGCCGAGCCCGTGCAGTTGGGCCCGGCAAGGTTGGCCGGGCTGTCGGTGCCGAGAATCAGCGGCTGCAGTGGAACCGGATCGTTGCCGCGCGGGGCCGGACGATAGGGCTGGACCTGTGCAGACGCGGTGCCAAGACCGAGGGTCAGGGCAAGGCCAAACGCGGCGAGGGCTGTGATCAGGGTCTTCATCATCGTCGTTTCCATGCTGTTTTCCCTAATATAGGCCTTTGCGCACCCCGCCGCCACCGCCAAGCGGAAATCCCTGCGGTAACGGTTTCGGCACTGGTTGTGGTTCGCCAATCAGGCTAGGTTCACAACAACGTCCTGCTTCGACCATTGGTTTCATAATTCAGGGTATGTGAATGTCTGTACGCATCGCCACGTTCAACGTCGAAAATCTGATGAACAGGTTCGATTTCTCCGGCTTCAAGAACAATCTGAACAAGGACCGGACGCTGCAGCTGTTCCAGATCAATGACGAGGAACAGTACCGGCAGCTGGAACAGGCGCGGGCCATCGCCCATGCGGACGACACGCGCCAGCTGACGGCGCTTGCCATCGCCGAAACCCATGCGGATATTCTTTGCCTGCAGGAAGTCGACAATATCGGTGCGCTGAATGCCTTCGAGTTCGGCTATCTCTTCAAGATGGTCGGTGAGGGCTACCGGCACAAATACATGCTGGAAGGCAATGACAGCCGCGGCATCGACGTGGCGGTGCTGATGCGCGACCAGACCCGGCACGGCGAGCCGATCGAATTCATCGAAATGACCAGCCATGCCCACGTGACCTATAATGATTTCGGTCTGTACAACGCCGAGATTGCAGCGCTCGGGCTTGAGCCGCATGAGCGCATTTTCAAGCGCGACTGCCTGGAGATCGACGTGCGAATCGGCGGGCGGCCGCTGACGCTGTTTGTCAGCCATTTCAAATCCATGGGGCCGCCGCGCAACGGGCTGGACGGGCGCACAGCCTCCATGCCGGTGCGCGTGGCCGAAGCAAAAGCGGTGCGGCGGATCATCGAGGACCGGTTTGCCGATAGCGGCGGTTCGGCCAGCAAGCATTGGGTGATCTGCGGCGATTTCAACGATTATCGCGAACGCATTGTCATTGGCGGCGATTCGCTGGCCGGATACACATTCGATCCGGTGCGCGAGGCGACGAGCAGCGTCGACGTGCTGCTGGACGGCGGGTTCTGCGAAAATCTGGTGGAACGGCGTCCGGTGATGGATCGCTGGACGCTGTACCATACGCGCGGCCCGGAGGAGCGGCACCTGTGCCAGCTCGATTACATCCTCGCGTCACCCGCATTGGCCAGAACCAACAGCAAGGCTGTGCCCGACATCATCCGGCGCGGCCAGCCATACCGCACGATTTTCCCGCCGGACCAGAAGGTCGAGATGTTTCCACGGATCGGCTGGGACCGCCCCAAGGCAAGCGATCACTGCCCCGTTGCCGTCACATTCAACGTCATCTGACCCATGCACACCATTCCCGAAGCAGCCGTCATCGCGATCCGTCAGGCCATTGTGCGCGTGGAGGAGGGGCCTCTCGCCTACGATGTTCAGCATCGCGCTGACATAGCCGCAAACTGGACACGCGAATTGGCGGCCAATCCCACGCTGTTCGACGGCTCGTTCTTCCTGGCGGAACAGGCCGGGATCGATGCCGGTATTTTCAGCGCGGCTTACAGGCGCACCACCTTTGCCACGATGATGCACTGGAAGCGCAACCGCACGGCTGCAAAGCCATGGCACATCTTCAGCGTCGGGGTCATGGTATCGGCCGACAACAGGCTGATTGCCGGGCAGATGGGCGCCACGACGTCGGCGGCGGGACGGGTGTATTTCCCGGCTGGCTCGTTCGATGCGGGCGATCTCGTGGGCGATCAGGTGGATTTCGACGGCAATGCCCAGCGCGAGGTGGCCGAGGAAACCGGCATCGATCTTGGCACCGCATCGCACGTGGACGACATGGCCTATCTCGTCAGGGTGGGGCGGAGCATTGCCGTGTTCCGGCGTTATTATTTCCGGCAGACCGGCGATGAACTGCTCGCATCCATTCGCGCCACCATTGCCGCCCAGGCCGATCCGGAACTGGACGGGGTCTGTGCCATTTCGGCGGCCGGCGAGATGGGGGAGGCGACGCCGCGTACCTTCGCCACTTTTGGCGATTGGCACTTCAGGCCATGAACCACGCATCGCATGGCCTGCAGGCTGGAATGTCACCGTTACAAGGTTTATCTTGAACAGCTCTCTCCAGTGTCTACTTTCGCCGAGGGTTTGACGAGGAGTATGCAAATGAGCGGCCGGCACTATCAAGTCTATGATGTTTTCACCGACAAGGTCCTGACAGGCAATCCCCTTGCGGTTGTGCACGATGCAGCCGGGCTGGACGATGCCGCCATGCAACGGATTGCCGGGCAATTCAATCTGTCAGAGACGGTGTTCGTCCTGCCGGCGCACAATCCTGCCCATACGGCGCAGATCAGGATTTTCACACCCGATTACGAAATGCCTTTCGCCGGTCATCCGACCGTCGGGACCGCCATTGCCCTGGCGCAAACCCGCTTTCCCGATGTGGCGAGCGATCAGGAAACGCTGATCATCCTGGAAGAGAAGATCGGCCCCGTCCGCTGCGGCGTGAAGCTCAGCAAGGCGGGAGCGTTTGCCGAATTCGATCTTCCCAAGCTGCCGGAACAGGTGCCGTACAATTCCGACAGGATCGCGCTGGCCAATGCCCTGCGTCTCGAACCCAAGGAGATCGGCTTCGAGAATCACGTTCCGACCGTCTGGGATGCGGGCGTGCCTTACCTGCTGATCCCGATTCACGGGCTGGCGGCTGCCGGGCGGATTCGAATCAATCAGGACGCCATGAAAAGGGCAGCGCCTGTGATCGACGGGCGCCAGCTGCCCGTCTATGTCTATTGCCGCGAAACGACGCTGCACGACAGCAATTTTCATGCGCGGATGTTTGTCAGCGACGAGGGCACCTACGAGGACCCGGCAACGGGTTCCGCCACGGCGGCCTTTGCCGGCGCCATCCAGCATTTTGACCAGCCGCTCGACGGATTGTTGCGGCTGTGGCTGGAACAGGGCCAGGAAATGGGCCGCCCATCGCGATTGCGGCTGGAACTGGATATCGCCGACCAGAAGCTTGCCGGCGGGCGTATCGGCGGTTCGGCGGTCAAGACGGCGGAGGGACAGCTTTTTGTTTAAACAACTTATTGTTCAAAGCTGACATAAAGTTTTCAAGAAGGGCTGGACAGGCCGGTTTTGCCCCGTTATAGAGCCCCCACCTTCGGTCGTCAAAGCGGCTGACGGGCACATAGCTCAGTTGGTAGAGCAGCTGACTCTTAATCAGCGGGTCGTAGGTTCGATCCCTACTGTGCCCACCAATCAGAACCCCAGGTCATATCAATGGCTTGGGGTTTTTCTTTTGCTGCGGTTCTGAAACAGTCACCGTTTTGGCTTTGCCAGCAGGTGAGGGTTGGGCAGGCCGATGAGATAATTCATGTCGATCTCATGCGCCTCGCGCCATTCAGGCTCCTCATCGATCGCAAAGAGATACCCGTCTGCCGGCAGTGCTTCCATGATGGCAAAGCAATGGGCGCGCGCGTCGACCTGCATCATGTTGTGAATTTCGATGTCGAGAAACGGCAGCTGCTGCAACACGCTGCGGGCGCCCTTCAGTGCCGCGACCTCGTGCCCTTCAACGTCGATCTTGAGGAAGTCGACATTGCCCAGATCCGCATCGTCCAGAGCGATGACGTCGACAATCAGGTCACCATCGGGAGCATGAACATTGCTGTCGTTGAGGATGACGTTGCTGTGCGGCGCCAAAACCTTGTGGGTGCCCGTCTTCTGCCCGACGGCCTTGCCATGAGCCACGACGTTTGTCAGTCCGTTCAGTTCGGCATTCCGCTGCACGACACCCGCATTGAATGGCAGTGCGTCAAAGGCGGTCACCCTGCCGGTGGGGCCGGACTTCTGGCTGAACAGCACGGTCATCAATCCATGATGGGAGCCGCAATCTACAACATGCGAGCCCGGTTTGATAAAGTAAAGGCAACGCTCCCGAAACCCAGTATAATTGTTTCCTGCTGCAACATACCAATGATATCCAATCTCATCGGCGATGCAGAATGGTATAGATCGTTCGCCATATCTTATGTTTTCAACGAATGGATATATCAATTACTTATCGCTCCCGTCGAATTATGTGTCATGTTATCATAGATAACCTTAATATTGCCCCGCTGTGCAAGTATAAAATCAAATTCTTAGGGTTTGCGGTTGATTCGCCCGACGCTTCCGCCATCAAAAGCGCCGCAGCCATGGAATGGTCGAGTATGCAGCGGCGCCTTGAGGCCGCAAGACACATCGCGACAGAAGCAGCCGGTTTCCGCAGCATCACTTGTCTCCGCCTTCCCATGGTTAACAGCGGTGCAGCCGACGGAGGATATAAGCCCTTGCGGCCGCTCGCTTCAGGGAGCGGGGCAAACGAAAACCATGGGCGGAACCGATGATTTCTGTTGCTTTCCGGCGGGCCCCAACTATAACGCCTTGAACAGGGCCGAATGGCCCTTTTTTTTCTTGCACGCATATCGATCTACCCAAACTGCTAGAGGAGCTTTCCATGAGCATTCGTCGTATTGAAGTCGGTCCACGCATGAGCCAGGCCGTTATCCATGGCAACACGGTTTATCTCGCAGGGCAGGTAGGCACACCGGGCAAGAGCGTCACCGAGCAGACCAAGGATGTCTTGGCTTCGGTCGAGCGCCTGTTGAAGGAAGCCGGTTCCGACAAGTCCAAGATCCTGCAGGCGATCATCTGGATGGCCGACATGAAGGACTTTGCCGAAATGAATGCGGTTTGGGATGCCTGGGTCGATCCGGCCAACACGCCTGCGCGCGCTACCGGCGAAGCCAAGCTGGCGACCCCGGACTATCTCGTCGAAATCATCATCACCGCTGCCATCTGATTCCCCGCCGAAATCCGTCCGACACGGCGGATTTGGCAAAGCGACAGGTTCATCCCGGCGGAAATATTGAATTTGCCGGGATGAAATGAAGTGGATGTCAGTAAAACTGCTCCCGTGCACTGGATTTTTAGCGCGGGAATGAATAAAGTCCGCGCTTCTCGGGATTGCCGTTGTGGTAATTCATCAAACGCTTGTCTGATTGTGACGCTTACGCCCGCAAGACGAGACAAGCATGGGTAAGGAAAACGATTGCAAGTTCTCGTCCGTGACAACAATGTTGAACAGGCCCTCCGGGTCCTGAAAAAGAAGATGCAGCGCGAAGGTCTCTTTCGCGAAATGAAGGCGCGCCAGGCTTTTGAAAAGCCGTCCGAGCGCCGTGTCCGTGAAAAGGCTGAAGCCGTCAGCCGCGCCCGCAAGGCAGCGCGCAAGCAGGCACAGCGTGAAGGTCTGCTTCCTGGTCCGAAGAAGAAAGAACGCGTTGCCCGTCCAGGTGCCGCTTCCAGCGATTTCAGCAACAACCGATAATCAATGACCGGAGTTTCCGGTCCTTGCAAAACGCGACAGAACCCGCACAGCGAGCCATGCTGGAGCGGGTTTCGTTTTGTGAAGACTCCGCCATAACTATCGTCTTCACATCGATATTACCCGGTTTCAAAAAAGTGCCTTCTTGTGCGCCGCATCACGCCGCGCCTATGCATGCTCCATGATATTCAAGCCTTATGGAGACCTTTCAATGGCACCCAAGCTCAACATCGTCCACGTCAGCACCCGTCCGGGCCGCGCCGGTCAGCCGGTTGCCAAGTGGTTCCATGATTTTGCCAGCCAGGACGGCCAGTTCGAGCCGGTTCTGATTGATCTGGCCGATCTCAACCTGCCGGTTTTCGACGAACCCAACCACCCGCGTGCCCGGAAGTATGAGCATGCGCACACGAAAAAGTGGAGCGCGCTGATCGAAGCGGGCGATGCGATCGTGTTCGTGACGCCGGAATATGACTATTTCGCTCCGCCGTCCCTGACCAATGCGATCATCTATCTGTGGCAGGAATGGAACTACAAACCGGTCGGTTTCGTCAGCTATGGCGGTGTGTCGGGCGGCCTGCGCTCGGTCGAATCGGTCAAGGGTCTCATCGCAGGCCTGCGGATGGTTCCCATTCCCGAAGGCGTTCCCGTTCCGGCGTACCAGCAGTTCATCAACGATGAAGGTGTCTTCCAGGCCAATGAACTGGTGACCGCGAGCGCCAACACCATGATTGGCGAATTGCTCAAGTGGAGCAATGCGTTGAAGCCGCTGCGCGCGTCCTGATCCGGTCAAGGCGCCCGGAATCGACGGGGCGCCACACACACGATTTTACCGATTCGCTTGACAAATGGCGGATCGGGCGTTCAATTCAAGATATTCACCAGGGGGGTCCCGACAAGGGGCTGAGATTCTGCTGGCTTTTGCAGCGCAGTGACCCGTTGAACCTGATCCAGTTCATACTGGCGTAGGGACGGTGCGAAAGTCATGCGAGTCAGCCTCGGCACATCCGTATCCGGATTCGCAATCTCTTTTCATCCTTCCGGCACAGAACTGGGTTTCCACGCTTGATTGCTTAGGAGCCTGATGATGACCGCAATTACCCCAACCGTTTCGGCAGGACCGCTGCCGGCCTCGATCAAAATATACAAACCGGGCCATATTCATCCGGATATCCGCGTGCCGTTGCGCCAGATATCGGTGCATCCGACAGCGGGCGAGCCGCCGGTGACGGTGTACGACTCGTCCGGGCCGTATACGGATGCCAACGCTGCCATTGACATCGCCAAGGGCCTGCCGCGCATCCGCGCAAGCTGGCTTGCCGACCATACCGACCTTGCCGCCTATGACGGCCGCCATGTCAAGCTGGAGGACAATGGCTTCGTCACCGGCGAACGGCTGACACCGGAATTTCCGGTGCGCAACCGGCCATTGCGGGCGAAGGGCGATAAAGCCGTAACGCAGCTCGCCTATGCCCGGGCGGGGATCATCACGCCGGAGATGGAATATGTGGCGATACGCGAAAACCTCGGCCGCGACGCGGCGCGGGCGCAGCTGGAGCGCGACGGCAATTCCTTCGGCGCGTCGGTGCCGGATTATGTCACACCGGAATTCGTCCGCGAGGAGATTGCCCGGGGCAGGGCGATCATTCCGGCCAATGTCAACCATCCCGAACTCGAGCCCATGATCATCGGCCGGAATTTCCTGGTGAAGATCAATGCCAATATCGGCAATTCGGCGGTGACCTCTTCCATGGCTGAAGAGGTGGAGAAGATGGTCTGGGCCATCCGCTGGGGCGGCGATACGGTGATGGACCTGTCGACCGGCCGCAACATCCACAATATCCGCGAATGGATTATCCGCAACGCCCCCGTGCCGATCGGCACCGTGCCGCTCTATCAGGCGCTGGAAAAGGTCGGCGGCATCGCCGAGGACCTGACCTGGGAGGTCTATCGCGACACGCTGATCGAACAGGCGGAGCAGGGCGTCGATTATTTCACCATCCATGCGGGTGTTAGGTTGCATTACATCCCGCTGACCGTCGACCGTGTTACCGGCATCGTGTCGCGTGGCGGCTCGATCATGGCCAAGTGGTGCCTGCATCATCACCGGGAAAGTTTCCTCTACGAACATTTCGAGGAAATCTGCGATATCTGCCGTGCCTATGATGTCAGCTTCTCGCTGGGTGACGGGTTGCGGCCGGGTTCCATCGCCGATGCGAACGATGCGGCGCAGTTTGCCGAGCTGGAGACGCTGGGGGAACTGACGCAGATTGCCTGGGCCAAGGGCTGCCAGGTGATGATCGAGGGCCCCGGCCACGTGCCGATGCACAAGATCAAGGCGAACATGGACAAGCAGCTTGCCGTCTGCGGCGAGGCGCCGTTCTACACGCTGGGACCGCTCACCACCGATATCGCGCCCGGTTATGATCACATCACGTCGGGGATCGGTGCGGCGATGATCGGCTGGTTCGGCACCGCCATGCTTTGCTATGTCACGCCGAAGGAACATCTGGGCCTGCCCAACCGCGACGATGTGAAGATCGGGGTGATCACCTACAAGATCGCCGCCCATGCGGCGGACCTTGCCAAGGGCCATCCGGCGGCGCAGGTGCGGGACGATGCCCTGTCGCGGGCCCGTTTCGAGTTCCGCTGGGAAGACCAGTTCAACCTGTCGCTCGATCCCGAAACGGCCCGGCTGTTCCACGACGAGACATTGCCGAAGGAGGCACACAAGGTCGCGCATTTCTGCTCGATGTGCGGGCCGAAATTCTGTTCGATGCGGATTTCCCACGATATCCGCGCCGAAGCGCAGAAAGAGGGCATGTCAGCCATGGCGGAAAAATTCCGGCAGGGCGGTGATCTCTACATGCCGCTGAAATCAGCAGCTGTACCCGTTCCGGTCGGGGGTGACGAGTTCTGATGCGCATCCTTGTCAAAGGCGCTGGCGTGGCCGGGCTCACCGCTGCGCATGAACTGATGGCGCGGGGCGCGGACGTAACCGTCTTCGACCCGCGCCGCGACACGTCATCGACCGCCTCCTGGTATGCGGGCGGCATGCTTGCGCCCTATTGCGAGCGGGAAAGTGCCGATGAACAGGTGCTGGAACTCGGATTGAAGGCTGCCTCCTGGTGGGAGGCGGCCCTGCCGGGGCGCGTCGTGCGCAACGGCACGCTGGTGCTGGCGCCAGCGCGTGATGCCGGGGAATTGGACCGTTTCGCCTCGCGCACCTCGGGTTTTGCCGGCGTGGACGCACAGGAACTGGGCAGTCTCGAACCCGACCTTGCGGGGCGGTTCCGCCGGGGGCTGTTTTTCCGGGACGAAGCGCATCTCGATCCGCGCCGCGCCCTGACAGCCCTGGCGGCCAAGCTTGCCGCATCCGGCGTTCGCTTTGAGAACGAGCGGGACGAGGGCAAATTCGACCGCATTGTCGACTGCACCGGTTATTCCACGGCCAAGCCGGATCTGCGCGGGGTGCGCGGTGAAATGCTGATCCTGCAAACCCGCGACATCGCGCTGGCCCGGCCGGTCCGGCTGATCCATCCGCGCTTTCCCGTCTACATCGTCCCGCGCGCCGATCACCTCTTCATGGTCGGCGCGACGATGATCGAAAGCGATGCGACGGGGCCGGTCACCGCCCGGTCGATGATGGAACTGCTCAATGCCGCCTACAGCCTGCATCCGGCCTTCGGCGAGGCAGCGATCATCGAGACCGGTGTCGGCGTGCGCCCGGCCTATGCGGACAATTTTCCGCGCGTCGAGCGGGATGGCCGGGTGATCAGCATCAACGGATTGTACCGGCACGGATTTTTGCTGGCGCCTGCCATGGCGATGCAGGCGGCGGCGATGGCTTTTGACTCGGAGAAGGTAGCTTGATCATGAGACTGATCGTCAATGGAGAGCCGCACGAGGTTGCGGCCAAAACACTGGCCGATTTGCTCGGCGAACTTGAGTATGAGGGCGAATGGCTGGCGACCGCGCTCAACGGCGAACTGGTGCGGGCGACCGCGCGCGCTTCCGTGGCGCTGAATGAAGGCGACCGGGTGGAAATACTTACCCCCCGGCAGGGAGGCTGAGCCATGCTGACCCTTTATGGCACCGAACTGTCCTCGCGCCTCCTGCTTGGCACCGCGCAATATCCGTCACCGGCGATCCTGATGGATGCGGTGAAGGCATCGGAAACCAAGATCGTCACGGTGTCGCTGCGGCGCGAAATGGCGGGCGGCAAATCCGGCGACAGGTTCTGGTCGCTGATCCAGTCGCTCGGCGTGCATGTGCTGCCCAACACGGCGGGCTGCCACACGGTCAAGGAAGCGGTGCTGACCGCCCAGATGGCCCGGGATATTTTTGCCACCGACTGGGTCAAGCTCGAAGTCATCGGCAATCACGACACGCTGCAGCCCGATGTGTTTGCGCTGGTCGACGCGGCGCGGATCCTGACAGCGGATGGCTTCAAGGTGTTTCCCTATACGACAGACGATCTGGTCGTGGCGGAGCGCCTGCTCGAGGCGGGGTGCGAGGTGCTGATGCCGTGGTGTGCTCCGATTGGATCGGCGCTCGGCCCGCTCAACCTGCATGCCCTGCGTGCCCTGCGCGGGCATTTCCCCGAGGTGCCGCTCATCGTCGATGCCGGTCTCGGTCGGCCGTCCCATGCCGCCACGGTGATGGAACTCGGCTTTGATGCGATCCTGCTCAACACAGCGGTTGCCAAGGCTGCCGACCCTGTCGCCATGGCCGCAGCCTTCGCCAAGGCGGCGGATGCCGGGCACATGGCGTTTCACGCGGGCATGCTGGAGCCGCGCGATGTGGCGGTGCCGTCAACGCCGGTCATCGGAAAAGCTGTCTTTACCTGATCAGGGCTGCTTGGTGGCGATGACGTGCAGCCATTGCGTCGGCTCACGGTCATAGCCGCTGCCCATCAGCGCAGCGATATCGATATCGTGCCAGCGATCTTCGCCATAGGCCTGGCGCAGCCATTCCGGCGAGGGATAGTTGAAGTAGCGGCCGAAGCGGTCACGGCCTTCGGCCGTACCGGCCTTGAAACTGGCAAAGAACCGTCCGCCGGGTTTGAGGGCGCGGTTGATATGGCTGATGATAGCGGGCAGGCCTGCGCGCGGCACGTGCAGCAGGCAGGCACTGGCCCAGACGCCGTCATAGGTATTCTCATCCGCAATGTCCTGAAACTGCAGGACATTCACCGGGATGCCCAGGCGCTTCTGCGCTTCGGCTGTGATTTCGGGCGAGCCATCCGTCGGCACCACGGCAAAGCCATGGGCAAGCATATGGGCCGTGTCGTCACCGCCGCCGCAGCCAAGCTCAAGGATTCTGGCGCCGGGAGACAGCAGGGCGAGGTAGGCGTCGAGATGGTCAAACGCGCGCGCCTGCGACTGGTTGGCGTAACGCACGGCTTCATCGGCGTAAAAGGCCAGTGTTTCCGGATCGTTGGCGGTCATGGTGTTTCCCGAGGGGTTAGCTGTCGAGCACGGCTGCCAGCTTGCCGCCATCGCCATAGGCGAGGCAATCGGCAATCGTGGTCTTATCGAGCACGCCGCGCGTGACATTGGCGACTTCGCTGAAGACATGGCGGATTTCGCACTTGTCCTCGCTGTCGCAGTCTTCGCAGCGCCGGTAGGCAATCTTGCTGAGGCACGGCAGGGGCGCAATCGGCCCGTCGATCAGCCTGAGGACCTCGCCGAAGGTGATGTCTTGCGCCTGCTTGAGCAGGAGATAGCCGCCCATCTTGCCGCGGCGGCTCATGACGATGCCCTGATGTTTCAGGTCGAGCAGGATCTGTTCCAGGAACTTCTTCGGAATGTTCTGTTCTTCCGCGATGTCCGAAATGAAGAGGGCCTTTTCGGCATCGGCTCTGGCGAGAACGACAAGCGCCCGGAGCGCATATTTGGCTTTCTGCGAAATCATGATTGTTGCCTGACCACCCTATGAGATGCAGTCATAGTCCCTCGCGTCACTTTTTCTAGTGCTAAAACGTTAAAAAATGCAGTTTTTTCATGGCGGCCGAATGTCTTAAAAATGGCTGTTAAGGCTCTGAAAAATAATCATTCATTAAGAATTAAGCGCCCGGAAAGTTGCGAAAGCGTTAAAATCGATACACGATTAAACAGGTAGTGATTGTTGACAAATTTTTACAACCGGTCATCATCGGGTATCGGTTGTCTCCTGGAGGCAGCTGCACTCTGCAACCCAATTGTTCCCTGGAGGTCGCAATGTACAGTGAAGTATCAGGCATCTTTAATCGGGCAGAACGCCTGTGGCGTGAGGTATTCGCCTCGGAAACACTCGATACCGATACACGGGATGCGAAGAAGCGGGACAGCGACGAGGCCTCGGCCAAGCGTCATCGCAACTGGACCGAGGAGGATTTCCTCTGGTGCTGGCAGCATCGCGGCTTCTGGTAAACCGCGCTTTCGATCACGACGCTGCCTCGCGGCATCGCGGGGTGGAAGCGGATTGCGGAACCGGCCCGGATAGACCGGGCGAATATTTCATTTTAGTCATTTCTTGGAATAAAGTTTTAAGAAGCAAGGTATTGTTGGAATTCCAATTCTTCCGCTCCCGGAGATTTGGCGGCATTCTCAGAAAAAATATCCGTTCTCCTATGACATCGCTGGGTTGGATGGGGCTGGGTTCATTTCGACAGCACGATCCGTGCTGGCTGCTTGGGAGAATGCAATGAAAAAACTGTTCGTCTACGCCACGGTTGCTCTGGCGCTCGGCCTCGGACCGGTGAAAGCCGCGGAGCCGACCGGAATCCTCAACGTGTCCTACGATGTTTCGCGCGAGCTCTACGAGCAGGTCAACAAGGCCTTTACGGCGGCCTACAAGAAAGAGGCCGGCAAGGACATCACCGTCAACCAGTCGCATGCGGGGTCGTCAAAACAGGCCCGCTCGATCCTGGAAGGGCTTGAAGCCGATGTCGTGACCTTCAACCAGGTCACCGATGTGCAGGTGCTGCATGACAAGGGCAATTTCATTCCCGCCGACTGGCAGTCGCGCCTGCCGAACAATTCCTCGCCCTATTATTCCCTGCCGGCCTTTCTGGTGCGCGCCGGCAATCCGAAGCACATCAAGAACTGGGATGATCTCGTCCGCGACGATGTGAAGGTGATCTTCCCGAATCCGAAAACCTCCGGCAATGCGCGCTACACCTATCTGGCCGCCTATGCCTATGCGCTTGAGGCCAACAACAAGGATCAGGCCAAGGCGCAGGATTTCGTCAAGAAACTCTTCGCCAACGTGCCGGTGTTCGACACGGGCGGCCGTGCCGCAACCACGACCTTTGCCGAGCGCGGCATCGGCGATGTGCTGATCACGTTTGAAGCGGAAGTGCTGGGTACGCGCAAACAGCTGGGCGAAGACAAGTATGAGGCGGTGGTGCCGCCGGTCAGCCTGCTGGCGGAGTTTCCCGTCACTGTTGTCGACAAGGTCGTCGACAAGCGCGGATCGCGGGCAATTGCCGAAAACTATCTGAAATTCCTCTATACGCCGGAAGGGCAGGACATTCTCGCCCAGAACTTCAACCGCGTGAATGACGAGACCATCAAGGCGAAATATGCCGCGCAGTTCCCCGAGACGCGTCTGGTGACCGTCGAGGACGTTTTCGGCGGCTGGGACAAGCTCTCCAAGGAGCATTTCGCCGAGGGCGGCATCCTCGACAAGGTTTTCACCAAGCGCTGATCAGCGGCTGATGAACCCGAAGGCGGCATGGCGTTGGCTGTGCCGCCGCGTTCTTTGCAACCACTCGCTTGCTTTCATGCGAACAGGCTTTAGAACCCGAGCATGCCGTTGTTTTCAAAATCCAGCCAGCGCGGATTGTTGCCGGGGTTCAGCCTGACCCTCGGCGTGACGCTGCTGTACTTCGCCATCATCGTGGCGCTGCCCTTGCTGGCGATGCTGTACAAATCGGTCAATCTCGGCTGGTCGGATTTCTGGACCATCATTTCCTCCGAGCGGGCGGTCGCAACCTACAAGATTACTGTCGGGGCGGCGCTGCTTGCCACGCTGTTCAATGCGCTGTTCGGCCTGCTGCTTGCGTGGGTGCTGGTGCGCTACGAATTTCCGGGGCGGCGGCTGCTGGATGCGGTGGTCGACCTGCCGTTCGCGCTGCCGACCGCCGTTGCCGGTCTTGCGCTCGTCACCGTCTTTTCCGCCAATGGCTGGTTCGGCCGCTATCTCGAACCGCTGGGGGTGAAGATCGCCTATGCGCCGCTCGGCATCGCCATCGCCATGATGTTCACCAGCATTCCCTTTGTCATCCGCACGGTGCAGCCGGTGCTGGAGGATGTGGCTGTGGATGTCGAGGAAGCGGCGCGGTCGCTGGGAGCGACGAACTGGCAGATTTTCGCGCGGGTGATCTGGCCCGCGATCTTCCCGGCCTTCATTGCCGGATGCAGCCTGTCCTTTGCCCGCAGCCTCGGCGAATTTGGCGCCATCGTCTTCATCTCCGGCAATCTGCCGTTCGAGACCGAGGTGATGTCGCTGCTCGTGTTCATCCGCCTCGATGAATATGACTATCCCGCCGCGGCGGCCATTGCCACCGTGATGCTGGTGCTGGCGTTCCTGATGCTCTTTGTCACCAATTCCATTCAAGCCTGGCAGCTCCGTTATGCAGACCGCAGCTGATCTCGCCGCCCCGGCCAAAATGCAGTCGTCCCGGCGGCATGGCCAGCGCCCGGCACGCACGGCGCACTGGCTGCTGATCCTCGCCGCCATGGCCCTGTCGGCGCTGTTCATCGGCGTGCCGATCGCGGTGATTTTTACCTATGCGCTGCGCGAGGGCATCTCCGTCTATATCGCACAGATCACCCAGCCCGCGACATTGCATGCGATCTGGCTGACCGTGCTGACGGCCATCGTCGTGGTGCCGATCAACATGGTCTTCGGCATCTGCGTCGCCTGGCTGGTCACGCGTTTCCGCTTTCCCGGCCGCCGGCTGCTGATCACCTTCATCGAGATTCCGTTCTCCGTCTCGCCGATTGTCGCGGGTGTGACCTATCTCTTCCTCTACGGCAGCCAGGGCCTGCTCGGTCCGCTGCTGGAGAGCCACGACATCAAGATCATGTTCACGGTACCGGCGATCTTTCTGGTCAGCCTGTTTGTCACCAGCCCGTTCGTGGCACGCGAACTCATTCCGCTCATGCAGGCGCAGGGCAGCGAGGACGAGGAAGCGGCCATCACCCTCGGGGCAACAGGGCTGCAGACATTCTTCTATGTCACACTGCCGAATATCCGCTGGGCGCTGCTCTATGGCGCGGTGCTGTGCAATGCGCGCGTCATGGGCGAGTTCGGCGCCGTGTCGGTTGTGTCAGGTGCCATTCGCGGCCAGACCAACACGCTGCCGCTGCAGATCGAACTGCTGTTCAACGACTACAACGTCACCGGGGCCTTTGCTGCCTCGTCGACCCTGGCGCTGATAGCGGTGGTCACGCTCATCCTCAAATATGTTCTGGAACGCAAGCAGGCGGGCTAGGCCGCCCGCCTGGTGCGAAGGGCATCGTCCGGCCGCCGCATCGACTGCGCCAGGATATAGCCTTCCGGCCATGCGCCGAAACCGCTGGCAACGTTGATGTGGCCGGCATGGCGCATGTCGACAAATCCCGAGCCCCAGATATCCGCCAGTGCCTGCGCCTTGTTGAACGACATGTAGGGATCGTCGCGGCTGGCGGCGACGATGGAGGGAAAGCCGAAATCGTGACGCGGCAGCGGGGCAAAGCTGCGGAATTTCGGGTCCTGCACCGCCATGCGCTCGGCATCGGCCGGTGCCACCAGCACGGCGCCTGCCACATGGGCGGCGGAGGGGCGGCTGGCCAGATGGGCGACAAGCACGCAGCCCAGACTGTGGGCAACGAGAATGGCGCCGGGTGTTTCCGAGATCGCCGCCTCGAGCACGTGCAGCCACTGCGACAGAACCGGGTTTTCCCAGTCATCCTGTTCGACAAGGCGGGCGGTATCGTCATCGGCCAGCCACTGCCGTTGCCAATGGCCTTTCTCGGAGCCGAGATATCCGGGAATGATCAATGTTGTCATCAGGCACCCATCCTTCCAGCTTGGGGAGGAAATGTTGAAATCACAGCCTGAAAATAGGTGCCAGCCCCCATTCTTTGAAGGAATGGGGGTCTAAAGTCGGGGTGTATTGGAAAAAAATTCCAATGCGAAAATCCGGAATCGTGAAATCGGTCCGGCGTTGACTGCTCAGGTCTCGCTGTCCTTCTTGTACCAGCGCAGGAGCAACTGCGAACGCTCGAAGAACAGGACGACAAGCAGCGACAGGGCAAAGGGGATCAGCAGGTAGAACAGGCGGAAGATGATCAGTGCGGCCAGCACATCGGCCTGGTTCATGTCGGGAAGCCCGGTCAGGAAGACCAGTTCCAGTACGCCGAGGCCGCCCGGTGCATGGGAAATGAGGGCGGCGGAAAACGAGATGAGGAAAATCCCGAGCACGATGAGAAAACCGGGATTGCCCGCTTCGGGCAGGGTGAAATAGATGATGGCGGCGGCGCCGATCAGTTCCAGCGGCCCGACGATCAGCTGCTGGGCGACAACGGTCAGACGCGGATATTCGAGCGTGAACTTGCGGATGCGCAGCGGGCGCAGCTGCAGCCAGCTGCCGAAGACATAGAGCAGCACGAAGGCGAGGGCGCCGAAGCCGAGGAGATAGCTGAGGGAAAGCGGCAGCTCATTGTTGAAGCGCTGCAATATTTCCGGTTCGATCAGAAGCACGAATGCGCTCAGGGTGATCGTGCCGAGCATGAAGGTGAAGGAGCAGAAGGCAATGAGCAGGGCGATTTCCGCCGTGCTCATCCCTTGCGAGGAATAGGCGCGATAGCGCACCACCGCACCCGAGATCACAGAGGCGCCGATATTGTGCGAGAGCGCATAGGTGGTGAAGGAGCACAGGGTGATGAACAGCCAGGAAATCTTGCGGCGCAGATGCAGGAGGGCAATCCGGTCATAGCCCGCAAGGGCGGCATAGGCGAGCAGGGAGGCAAGGGCGGCCAGAATCCAGCGGTGGGTCGGAATCGCATAGAGACTGTGGATCACATCCTCAAGAGATATGCTCCGCAACTCCCGGTAGAGGAGCCACGCGGAGACAGCAACAGCGGCCAAGCCGATCACCGGCCACATATAATCCTTTAACTTCATACCCATTCCCGTCCAATCATTCTCACCTGGCTTGCGCCGCGAACCCCGTTTTTTCTTTGGTTATGCCGATAAGGGCTCCTCCGGCTTCGGTTTGTCGAGATCGAGAATATGCGCGACAATCCCCCGGGCAATTTCCCGCTCGCCCATGATCACTGCGTCGGCACCCAGATCCTGCAAATGCTGGACCTCGGCGTCCGAATGCGCGCGCGCCAGGATGCTGATGGCCGGGTTGGCGGCACGCGCCTTGACGACGATCTGCCCGGCTTCGAAGGCATTCGGAATGGCGATGATCAGCTGCCGGGCTTCGGCAAGGTTAGCCGCGGCCAGCACATCGCCATTGGCGGCATTGCCGACGATGGTTTCCACATCGTCATCGCGCAGCTTTGCCACGGTCTTGTCGGCATCTTCGATCACCAGAAACGGCTTGCCGACTTCCTTCAGCGCATCGCCCACCAGACTGCCGACACGGCCGTAACCGATCAGCACCGCGTGGTTGGTGAGGGTGGTCGGCTGCAGTTCTTCCACGTCGGGTTCTTCGACGACCGTCGTCTCGGGGCTGGCTTCCGTTGCCGAGGCGGAGCGTTTTTCCAGCCACGGTTTCAGATATCCCACCCCGGCAAAGACAACCGGATTGAGCAGGATCGACAGGATGGCGCCGCCGAGAATGAGATCGCGCCCTTCCTGCGGCAGCATGCCGAGCCCGACACCCAGCTCCGCCAGAATGAACGAGAATTCGCCGATCTGCGCCAGACTGGCCGAAATGATCAGGGCGGTCCCGGTGGGATAACCGAACGCCAGCACGATGAAGAAGGCTGCCAGCGACTTGCCCACCACGATGATCGCAAGCGTTGCCAGAAGCGGCAGCGGATCGTTGATAATGGTCATCGGGTCGAACAGCATGCCGACGGAGACGAAGAACAGCACGGCGAAAGCATCGCGCAGCGGCAGGGATTCCTCTGCCGCCCGGTGGCTGAGTTCGGATTCGCTCATGATCATGCCGGCGAAGAAGGCGCCGAGCGCCAGCGATACGCCGAACAGTTTCGACGCGCCGAAAGCCACACCAAGCGCAATGGCCAGCACGGCGAGCCGGAACAGTTCGCGCGAACCGGTATGGGCAATGGCATGCAGTGTCCACGGGATGACACGGCGGCCGACGATCAGCATCACGGCGACGAAGGCGGCAACCTTGCCGAGCGTCAGCCCGATGATGCCGCCGATGCCGAGATTGAAATAGGCGACGATGGGGTCGCTGGCGATATGGGCAGCGGCCTCGACCGCCGGGTTCTTGCCGTTGACGGCATCGGCAATGGCTGGCAGCAGCACCAGTGCCAGAACCATGGCCAGGTCTTCGACGATCAGCCAGCCGACGGCGATGCGCCCGCGTTCCGTCTCGATCAGGCGGCGCTCCTGCATGGCGCGCAAAAGCACGACGGTACTGGCAACGGACAAAGCGAGACCGAAGACAAATCCCGCCTGCATGCTCCAGCCAAGAATCCAGGCAAGTCCGGCGCCGAGCAGGGTTGCCACGACGATCTGGACGATTGCACCGGGAATGGCGATGGCCCGGACCGACAGCAGATCCTTCAGGGAGAAATGCAGCCCGACGCCGAACATCAGCAGAATGACGCCGATCTCGGCAAGCTCGGCCGCCAGTTCCTGGTCGGCGACAAAACCGGGTGTATGGGAGCCGGCAAGGACACCGGCAAGCAGGTAACCGACAAGGGGAGGAACGCGCAGACGGTTGGCAATCGCACCGAAGATGAAGGCCACCACAAGGCCCACAACGATTGTCGCAATCAGCGGCGTTTCATGAGGCATATGTCGGTGTCTCCCCCTGGGTCGTGATGAAAAATAATAGAGTCAATCTGTCTGCAGCCAATGACTGCCTCAGTATTGCGTACACATGATGTCTTGCAAACAACTTTTGTCGTTCTGCGGCGCATGAAATGCAATTTTTTTCATACGCCGCAGATATTTAGCTTGGAGAGCTCAGATCAGGCTCCGCTCAGCTCTTCACGGCCGGTGTCTCGCTCGATCCGATGCGGTGCTGGTGGTTCTTTTCCCACCATGTTCCCAGGAGCAGCAGGATCGGGGCCGCGATGAAGATCGACGAACTCGTGGCGATCACGACACCGAAAAGCATCGGCAGCGCGAAGTTTTCCACGGCCTTGCCACCCCAGATTGCCATGGGCAGCATGGCAAGGAAGATGGTGACGGAGGTGTAGATACAACGGGCCAGCGTCTGGTTGATACTCATGTCGATGATCTGGCGCAGCGGCATCTTCTTGTGAATGCGCAGGTTCTCGCGCATGCGGTCATAGACCACCACCTTGTCGTTGACGGAGTAGCCGATCATCGTCAGAAGCGCGGCGATGGCGGTGAGGTTGAAATCCAGCCCCATCAGGGCGAAGAAGCCGACCGTCTTCGTCGTGTCGAGAATGAGCGTCGCAATCGCGCCGAGGGCAAAGTGCCACTCGAACCGCCACCAGATATAGAGCAGCATGGCGATACTGGCGAGGATGACCGCCAGGACACCCGAGCGCGCCAGTTCCTGGCTGACCTTCGGTCCGACGACTTCCGAGCTTTCGATCTTCACGCCGGCATCGAGCTGTTCGACCGCGGCCTTGACCTTGGTCACGGCAGCCGTCTGGGCCTCTTCGCCGCCATCCTGGCGCTGGACGCGGATCAGGACCTGATTATCGCCGCCGGCCTGCTGCAGCACGACCTCTCCGAGGCCGAGTGCTTCCAGCGAGCTGCGCATGGTGGCGAGATCGGCGGGTTTCGACGTGGTGACGGCAACCTGGATGCCGCCCTTGAAGTCGATGCCGTAGTTGAGGCCGGGATGGATGAACAGGATCACCGAGGCGATCGACAGGAAGATCGAGACGCCGATACCGAAGAAGCGGGCGTTCATGAAGGAGATTTTCGTGGTCTCCGGAACCAGCTTGACCACGTGCTCGATGTGGATGGTCTTCATCTTGCGGCGGCGGACGATGGCCGTCATGACGATGCGCACGACGGTCACGGCGGTGAACATGGAAATCAGCGTGCCGATGACCATGGTGACAGCGAAGCCGCGGATCGGGCCGGTGCCGAACAGGAACAGCAAGAGCGTGGAAATCAGGTGCGTGACGTTCGCATCGACGATGGTGGCGTAGGCGTGCTTGAAGCCGCGGTCGACGGCGGCCATGGCGCCGATGCCTTTGCGGGCTTCTTCACGGATACGCTCGTTGATGAGAATGTTCGCATCCACCGCAAAGCCGATGCCAAGGATGATGGCTGCGATGCCGGGCAGAGTGAGCGTGGCGCCAATAAGGCTGAGGACACCGAATGTCAGGATGACGTTGAGCGCCAGCGCCAGATTGGCAATGAAGCCCCACGTGCCATAGAGCACGAAGATGAAGCCGACGACGAGGGCGAAGCCGACAAGACCGGTCAGGATGCCCATCTTGATGACGTCGCCGCCGAGATCAGGACCGACCGTGCGTTCTTCGATGACCGTCAATGGCGCGGGCAGGGCACCGGCGCGCAGCAGGGCGGCGGTTGTCACCGTATCCTGCACCGTGAAATTGCCGGTGATCTGGCCGGAACCGCCGGTGATCGGCACCTGAATGACGGGCGCGGTCAGCACCTTGCCGTCGAGAACGATGGCGAAGGGACGGCCGACATTCTGGCTGGTGATTTCGGCAAACTGACGCGCACCGACATTGTCGAAGCGGAACGAGATGATCGGCTGGTTGGTCTGCGGGTCGAAGGCGGCGCGGGCGTCGGTCAGGCGTTCGCCGCTGAGCGCAACGCGGTCCTCGACGGGATAGGTCTGGCCGGGATTCTTGGCATCCGGCAGGATGGAAATGCCGGGCGGCGGCGTATCGCCGAAATTGCGGTCGGCGACCATGTGGAACGTCATCTTCGCCGTGCTGCCGAGCAGTGCGCGCAGCTGGGACGGGTCCTGCAGGCCGGGAAGCTGGACGACGATACGGTCGGAACCGACGCGCTGGATCGAGGGTTCGGCCACGCCGACCTGATCGACGCGGCGGCGGACGATTTCAAGGCTCTGCTGCAGGGCGTTGTCGAGCCTGTCCTTCATGCCGGCGTCCGTCAGGGTGAGACGGATCGTGTTATCGGCTGAGGTGATGTCGATATCGCTGACCGGGGCGGCAAAGCCGACCTGCGCAACCTGGGCGGTCAGTTCCTTCAGAACCGTCACGGCGCGGTCGCGCTGTGCCTGGTCGGCAATGGTCACGATGACGGAATCACCGGCGATGCGGACCGACTGCGCCTGGATGCGTTCGGTGCGCAGCTTGTTGCGCGCATCGTCCAGCATGGCGCGGACGCGGTCCTTCTTCAGGGCTGCGGCGTCCACTTCGAGAACGAGATAGGAACCGCCGCGAAGATCGAGACCAAGCGAAATCTGCTTTTTGGGCAGCCAGTTGGGCAAGGCATCGAGCTGTGCCTTGGTGAAAATATTGGGCAGTGCGAGGATGATGCCCGCAATAATGATGAAAATATAGGTTCCAAGAACCCATTTCGAAGTGCGCATATCAGTGTTCCGTCATGAATTGCGGCGAGGCTGCCGGGAAATGGTCGCGTTTGTTCCGGGCGGCTGCCGATGGTGTTGCGTTGGAACCGTTGCCAAGCAACGGATTGCCTCAGGCAAGCGCGGCGGGGGGAGCCCGGGCGCTGAAAACGCTGATCCGGTCAAGCGCCAGGCTTGAACCGGTTTCGGAGGGAGTGGCTGGCTGTGCGCCGGCCAGAATCAGGGAAATCCTGTCCGGAACGATGCCGTCATGGGAATTCGTATCCGCGCGCACGCCGCTCTTGATTTTCAGGTGCAGGGCTTCGAGCGCAGCGATACGCATGGAATTCTGCACGGGGGCGGAGCGATTGTCGCTCTCATGGGCGAGGCGGGCATCGTCGCGCACCGGTGCGCTGGCCCGGTTGTTGCGCAGGTCCGTTTCGGGAGCGGCGATATAGACGGCCCCCAGGGTGGCAATGAGCCAGAAGATAGAAATCAGCAGCGGAGCGGATCCACGCCTTTCTGATTTGCCATTTCTGTTCAAGCCCATATGCGTTTCCAGCAGTTCCCGTTCGCGGTCTGTCAGACCCCGTTGCGACTCTATTTATGAAGTCCGGCAAGCCGAGTCACTTAAAATCGTCGTGTGCCCGGCCTCATGGACAAAAAAACCGTCGTTTTTGTGAAGCGCAGGCCCTTTCATGCCCCCTGTGCAGGAAACGGGTGGTTGATCGGCTATCATTGCGGTCTCCTGTGCAGGAATTTCTGCGTGAGTAAGGATGCTGCAATGCCAGACATGAGCCCGATCGATTGGACCGCCGCACAAACGGAGATGGAGGCTTTCGGCTGCACCATCCTGCGCAATGTCCTGTCGCGCGCCGAATGCACGGCGCTGGCGGATAGCTATCCCGACGATATGATTTTCCGCAAGCGCATCGTCATGGCGCGGCACGGCTTCGGGCAGGGGGAGTACAAGTATTTCTCCTATCCGCTCCCCGAAATTGTCCATGGGTTGCGTGAAGCGCTCTATCCGCCGCTGGCCCGCATCGCCAACCGTTGGAACGAGCAGATGGGCATCGATATCCGCTATCCCGATGCGCATCAGGCATTCATCGAGCGTTGCCACGGTGCCGGGCAGGACCGGCCGACGCCGCTGCTGCTGGAATATGGCGCGGGCGATTACAACTGCCTGCATCAGGATATTTACGGCGTTCACGTGTTCCCGCTGCAGGTGGCGTTTCTGCTGAAAGAGCCCGGAGCGGATTTCACCGGCGGCGAATTCGTGTTGACCGAACAGCGTCCGCGCATGCAGTCGCGGGCGGAGGTGGTGCCGCTGCGGCAGGGCGACGGCGTGGTCTTTCCGGTCAGCCAGCGCCCCGTCAAGGGATCGCGCGGCTATTACCGGGTCAACATGCGCCATGGCGTCAGCCGCGTGCGCAGCGGCCAGCGCCATACACTCGGGATTATCTTTCACGATTCCAAGTAGTTCATCACCTTGCATCGGGCCGCGAACACACGCATTGTGATGCTTTGCATGAGGCCCCGATGGATTACCTTATTTTCTGGGAATGGCTCAGCTTTGCCGCCCGCTGGTTGCATGTGATCACTGCAATCGCCTGGATCGGCTCATCCTTCTATTTCATCGCGCTCGATCTGGGGCTGCGCCGCCATCAGGGCCTGCCGCAGGGGGTGAACGGCGAGGAATGGCAGGTGCATGGCGGCGGCTTCTATCACATCCAGAAATACATGGTCGCGCCGCCGCACATGCCGGAACATCTGATCTGGTTCAAATGGGAGTCCTATGCCACATGGCTCTCCGGCTTCGCGCTTCTGTGCATCGTCTATTATGCCGGTGCGGACCTTTATCTCATCGACCGCAACGTTCTTGACGTCTCGACGCCGGTGGCGATCCTCATTTCGCTCGCGTCCATCGGCCTTGGCTGGCTGATCTACGATCTCCTGTGCAAGTCGCCGCTGGCGAACAATGACACGGCGCTGATGCTCATTCTCTATGCGGTCATCGTCGTCATGGCGTGGGGCTATACGCATCTGTTCACCGGGCGCGCCGCCTTCCTGCATCTTGGCGCATTCACCGCCACGATCATGTCCGGCAATGTGTTCCTTCTGATCATTCCGAACCAGAAGAAGGTCGTTGCCGATCTGATCGCCGGCAAGACGCCCGATCCGAAGCTCGGCAAACAGGCCAAGCAGCGCTCGACCCACAACAACTACCTGACGCTGCCCGTCATTTTCCTGATGCTGTCCAACCATTATCCGCTGGCAAGCTCGACGGAATTCAACTGGGTCATCGCCGCGCTGATTTTCATCATCGGCGTGCTCATCCGCCACTATTTCAACTCGAAACATGCCGGAACCGGCAATCCGCACTGGACGTGGCTGGCCTCGGTCGTGCTGTTCATCGTCATCATCTGGCTGTCGACCGTGCCGAAGGTGCTGCAGGGACCGGAAAAAGTCTCAAGCGCCGCTGCGCCCTTTCTCGCCGCGCAGAACTTTCAGGAGGTGCGCGACACTGTCATGGGACGCTGTTCCATGTGCCATGCGGCGGAGCCGTCCTTTGAGGGGATCATGCACGCGCCCAAGGGAATTCGCCTCGATACCGACGAACTGATTGCGACTCATGCCAGCCAGGTCTATCTGTTCGCCGGTGCCAGCCACGCCATGCCACCGGGAAACCTGACGCAGATGACAGATGCCGAGCGGTCCCGGATCGTGGCGTGGTATCGTTCTGCGGTATCGGGAAAATCCACGCAATGACCGAACTTCTGTTACGCGGACGTCTGCTGACGTTTCACGACGAGCCGCTGGCGGGCGACGCCAGCCCGGACGCATTCACCTATATCGAGGATGGCGGACTGCTGATCCGCGACGGCAAGATCCGGGCCATCGACGATTATGCCCGCCTGCGCGCCGGGGACGGCCGGAATGTCGAAGTCATCGACCATCGCCCGCATTTGATCATGCCGGGCTTCATCGATACCCACATCCATTACCCGCAGATGCAGGTTGTCGCCTCCTATGCGGGCGAACTGATGGAATGGCTGAACAAATACACTTTTGTCGAGGAGCAGAAATTCTCCAATCAGGGCCATCCCGAGCGCATCGCCTCGGCCTTCTTCGATGAACTGATCCGCCACGGCACCACCACGGCCGCCGCCTATTGCACCGTGCACAAGGCGTCGGTCGAGGCATTTTTCACCGAGGCGGACCGGCGCAACATGCGCATGATCGCGGGCAAGGTGATGATGGACCGCAACGCGCCGCCCGGTCTTCTCGACACGGCGCAGTCGGGCTATGAGGACAGCAAGGAACTGATCGGCAAATGGCACGGAACCGGGCGCCAACTCTATGCCATCACGCCGCGCTTTGCACCGACATCGACGCCGGAGCAGCTGGAGATGAGCGGGGCGCTGGCCCGCGAGTACCCCGATCTGCACGTGCAGACGCATCTGTGTGAAAACACCGCCGAAATTGCCTTCGTGGCTGAGCTGTTTCCGTGGAGCCGGGACTACACGCAGGTTTATGAGCATTACGGCCTGCTTGGTCCCAAGACGCTGCTTGGCCATTGCATCCACCTGACCGATGCGGAAATTGCCGCCATCGCCAACAGCGGGTCCGTCGCGGTTTTCTGCCCGACCTCGAACCTGTTCATCGGCAGCGGCCTGTTCAATCTGGCGCGCCTCGAGGCGTCCCGTCCGCCGGTGCGCCATGCCATCGCCACCGATATTGGCGGCGGCACATCCTATTCCATGCTGCGCACGCTGGATGAGGGCTACAAGATACTGAACATCCAGGGCCAGCGCTATCATCCCCTGCGCTCATACTATCAGGCGACGCTCGGCAATGCCCGTGCACTGTCGCTGCAGGGCATCATCGGCTCGTTTGCGCCGGGCGCGGAAGCGGACTGCATTGTGCTCAATGCCCGCTCCACCCCGGCCATGCGCCTGCGCATGGAAACGGTGGAAACGCTCGTCGAAGAGCTGTTCCTGATGCAGACCATGGGCGACGACCGCACCATTGCGGAAGTCTATATCGCGGGAAAACCGGCGAAGAGCCTGCTCGCATCATAACGGGCGGCAAGCCGGAAACTGCTCATTCGACGCGGTAGCCGACTTCCGCCGCCGCATGACCCAGCGTCTGCCAGAACGAACGGGCAAAGGTGCGGAACACGTAGAGGTCGAAGGTCTCCGCGTCGATCCGCTGGATATTGGCGTGGATATCGTGATGCAGCGTGGCGCGGCCGAAGCCGACGGGAAAACCATGCTCGGAAAAGTCGATGGCAAACAGCTTCGACAGCACCCATTCCGACCATGGGCCTTTGACGCGGATGGCGCTGCGGCCATGGGTCAGATCGACGATCGTGCCGGTTTCCAGCGGTATGGCCTTGCGCAGGCGGTCTTCCAGATCAGCGGACGGGCTCACGACGAAATAACGTCCGGGCGCGAAACCGAAGGCGGATTTTTCGCCCGCACTACGCCCGGCACCCGGTTTGTCCGGGACATTCAATCCGGTCACATCACCGATGGCGGTCAGGATGGCGGGGATGGTCCCGCGCCATGCGGTCACCTGCACGATGGAAACGTCGCTGCGCTCGGTCAGGACAAGGCCGATGCCGCCAGCGGAGTTGCCATGGTCACCGGGAACGAACGTGTGCCCGAGGGGAGATTGTGGTTCAGCCATGCATCCGGCTCCCCTCTGGATCAAACATGTGGTGACTGACGATCTCGACCGCGCCGTGCTTGCCGCGCAGAAGGTCCGTCGCATAGGCGCGGTTGCCGATCATCGACGTGCCGTGCTTGACCAGCGCCAGCGCGATGTATTTGCCGAGCGCCGGGGAATAGCAGGCGGCGGTGACGTGGCCAAAGCTGTCGGCAGGTTCGCGCGGCGCCGCATCGCTGACGATATGGCTGCCGCCATTGATCGACTGGTTGTCGAGCGAGATCAGCCCGACGAGTGACAGGCGGTTTTCATCGTTCAATCCCGCGCGGTCCTTCATGCCGGAGCCGATATAGGGCTTCTTTTTCGACAGCATCCAGTCGAGATGCAGGTCGTGCGCGGTGGTCCGGCCATCGATTTCGGCGCCGGTGACGTGGCCCTTCTCGATACGCAACGTGCCAAGCGCTTCCAGCCCGTAGGGCATGATGTCAAAGGGCTTGCCCGCTTCGAGCAGCGCTTCCCAGACCTGCGTGCCATAGCCGGCGCCGCAATAGACTTCATAGGCCAGCTCGCCCGAGAAGGAGAGGCGGCAGATCATGACCGGCACATCGCCGATAAAGCCGTGCACGATGCCCATGAACGGCAGGGTTGCATTGTCGACGCCGGTTCCCGTGACGCAGGCTTCCAGAACAGCCCGGGCTTTCGGGCCCGACACGGCCGTCCCGGCCCAGACATCGGTGACCGAGGTCAGGTGCACGCGCAGGTCCGGCCAGACGCAATCCAGATAGAATTCCAGATGCTGCATGACATTTCCGGCATTGGCCGTTGTGGTCGTCATCAGGAACTGTGTTTCACTGAGGCGCCACGTGGTGCCGTCATCATAGACAATGCCGTCCTCGCGCAGCATCAGGCCGTAGCGCGCCTTGCCGACCGGCAGCGTGGAAAACATGTTGGTGTAGACACGGTCGAGAAATTCGCCCGCATCGGGACCCTGAATGTCGATCTTGCCAAGGGTCGAAACATCGACAATCCCGACGCTCTGGCGCACCGCGCGCGCTTCACGCACATAGGCCTGCTCGACCGTCTCGCCGTGGCTGCCATAGATCATCGGGCGGTGCCACAGGCCGGCTTCATAGGTCCTGGCGCTGTTGGCGAGATGCCAGTCATGCATCGGGGTCAGCCGGTGCGGCCGCAGGTCGCCATAGCGTTCGCCGGCGATAGCACCGAAGGATACCGGCGTGAAGGGCGGGCGGAAGCGGGTGGTGCCTGCCTCCGGAATGGTGATACCGCGCACATCGGCCATGATGGCAAGGCCGGGAATATTCGATGTCTTGCCCTGATCTGTCGCCATGCCGAGCGTGGTGTAGCGCTTCAGGTGCTCGACCGAATGGAAGCCCTCGCGGTAGGCGAGGCGGATATCGTCGGCGGTGACATCGTGCTGGAAGTCGACGAATGCCTTTTGCGATTTGGCCGCCGGCTCGATTTCAAACACGGGGGCGGGCGATGCATCGAACATCGGGGCATCGACCGCAGGCAGCTTCGGCTTGGTCTTGGAGGAGGTGCCCTTGGTCGCGCCATCGGAGAACACGCTGACCGTATCCATGTACCCCGCTGCGGATCCTGCCGTCACCCAGTTCTGGTTGGCCTCCGGCGGCAGGAAGGCCTGCAAATCCTCGTCCCACTCCGGCTTGCCGCCCGCCTGGCTGGCGAGGTGGATCGCCGGGGACCAGCCGCCGGATACGCCGAGGCAATCGGTCTTGATTTCCCGCGCCGCGCCGGAGACATGGCCGGTCTGCGCATTGAAATGCTGCACGGTAATGGAGCTGAGCGTCTTGCCCGCATGGGTGCCGGTGACGGCGTGGCCGAGGACCAGTTCCGCCCCCGCCGCCGAGGCAATCTCGATGCAGGCGCCGGATACATCCGCGCGCACATCGACGATGGCAACGATATTGACGCCCGCCTGCGCCATGGCGCGGGCTGCCTCATAGGCGCTGTCATTGTTGGTGAACAGCGTCACATTGGTTCCCGCAGCCACACCATATTCGACCGCATAGCGCCTGACCGCATCGGCCAGCATGACGCCGGGGCAGTCATTGCCGGGGAAGACAATCGGCCGCTCGAATGCACCCGTCGCCAGAATGGTCTTGCCGGTGCGGATGACCCAATGGCGCTGGCGCGGCTGCCCCTTGGTGCGGTTCGGCTTGAAATCGGAGACATGCTCGATGGCGGTCAGGACATTGCCGTCATAATAGCCCCAGACGGAGGTCCGGGTGAGAAAACGCACATTGGCGCGGCCCGCGAGCGCTGCCGCCTTTTCCCGCGCCCAGACTGCGGCGTTGCGTCCGTCGATCAGCTCCGCCGATGCGAGCAGCGCGCCGCCGGCAACCGGCCGTTCCTCGGCGATGATCACCTGCGCGCCGGTTTCCGCTGCGGCTTCCGCAGCCAATAGTCCAGCCGGGCCGGTGCCCACCACCAGCACGTCGCAGAAGGCGTTCATGCGCTCGTAATGGTCGGGATCGGCGGCAATGCCCGCCCTGCCGAGACCGGCGGCGCGGCGGATGAATTTTTCGAAGAACATCCAGACCTTGGTGCTGCGCAGCGGGCCGATGGCCGGGCCCATGAAGGTCTTGTAGTAGAAGCCCGCCGACAATATCGGACCGGCCAGCTGGTTGATGGCCATGACATCGTGTTCGAGCGAGGGAAAGCGGTTCTGGCTTTCGGTGACGAGGCCGTCATGGATTTCCAGCTCCGTGGCGCGGACATTGGGTTCGCGCACATCGCCGTTGAGAACGGTGACGAGCGCATTGGGCTCGTCGCTGCCCGCAGCAAAGACGCCGCGCGGCCGGTGATATTTGAACGAGCGGCCGAACAGCGTCACGCCATTGGCGAGGAGGGCCGAGGCCAGCGTGTCGCCGGGATGGCCGCTATAGGCCTTGCCGTCGAAGGTGAACCGCACCGTCCTGGCACGGTCGATCCGTCCACCCTTGGGGAGCCGTGACGCGGTCATGGGCGATCACCGCCTTTCCCGGCGGCAACGGCATCCCGGGCAAGGCCCACGGACGAAATGACATGGGTCGCCATATCGCGCGTGACGATCAGATGCTGGCGGCAGCCGCCGCTGTGCAGCCAGAACTCACGGTGCGCGCCCATGGGATTGGCCCGCTCATACACGTAGGCGTTCCATGCGGCCTGATCGGATGAGGCCGGGTCGGGGCGCTGGCGTGTCGCGTCGCCCTGATAGGTGAATTCGATGACGTCGCGCGGGCCGCAATAGGGGCATTTGATGATCATGGTCTTCTGGTCTCGAAAGCGAATCTGTTGCGGTTGGACGTTTGTTTCCCGATTGTGCCAGTCAATAGTGTGCATCTGTACTGGTCAAGATGAGCGCGAGGCGAAGGCGAGCAAAATTGTGACTTTGGCAAGTTTCCGGCCTGCCGCAGGTGTGACGATGCATGATTACCCCAACATTATGCTACTGTCGCATTGCTGGAATGGTCATCACGATAGCGGCGAGCACTGTCAACAAGCCGACCAGTCGCGAGAATGAAAGCAGAAAGTGCCTTGATTGTGCCGACATGAACGGGCAAATCGACGAAGCAAACTGTTCATAAATGGATCTGAACCCGTGATCTCATCTTTCCTTCGGCAGATTCTTCTGACGATTGCCGCCGTTCTGTTTCTGGCGGCCCCGGTGCAACTGGCTCTGGCGCAGACCCCGGCGCAAGCGCCGGCAGCCACATCGCCCGCACCAGCCCCGGCACCGGAGCCTGCGCCCGCCGCAGCGGAGCCGGCACCCGTGGCGCCAGCGCCAGCGCCTGCCCCCGCCGTCAAATCGAACATCGTCGCCGAACAGCGCCCGGCCATCGACGCGCTGAAGAAGCAGATCTCGACCTATGAACAGAAATTCAAGCAGAAGGCCGATGCCGACGCGGCGCTTGCCAATCTGCGCCTCGATCTGGAAGCGAGCGCCAAGAAACTGCTGGATATCGGCGTTTCGTTCCGGCCGCGCATCACCGAGATCAATGCCCGCCTGGAACAGCTGGGCGCACCGCCCGCGCAGGGGCAGCCGGCCGAAGCGAAGATCGTCACGGATGAACGCACCCGCCTGACGACGGAAAAGGCGGAGATCAACGCGGTTCTCGGCGAAACCGAAGACCAGCTGCTCGAAGTCAACAAGATGATCGATGCGATCGGCGATGCCCGGCGCGAGCTTTTTGCCAATACATTGTCGCAGCGCGTCGACATCAACTATTCCCTCGGCAGCGAAGTCATCGAAGCCTATGGCCGGGAAATGGGCACGATGAACCAGCTCATTTCGTCCTGGTGGCGCTTCGTCATCACGTTCAAATGGCAGTCCCTGCTGGCTGCCGCCTTCTTTGCCGCGATAACCGCCCTGGTGCTTCTCATCGGCGGCCAGCGGTTGCTGGGGCATCTCTATCTGCGCGATCCGGCGGTTGAAGAGCCCTCCTATCTGAGCCGTCTGGCTGTTGCCTTCTGGTCGACCCTGATGCGGTCGCTGACCGTCGGCGTGTTTCTGGCCACGACCTACTTTTTCCTCGGCTATTTCAATGTGCTGCGCCCGGATATCGCGTCGCTGATCTACACGCTGTTTTCGGTGATCGGCATCGTCTATTTCGTGCATGCCCTGGCCCAGGCCGTCATTTGCCCGGGCGCGCCCAACTGGCGTCTGGTGCGCGTTGCACCGCGTCCGGGCCGCATTCTCATGGTTCTGGTCACGGCCACGGCGACGATCACGGGGCTCGATTATCTCGCCAATACGGTCAACCAGATTGCATCCTCACCCCTGTCGCTGACGGTGGCCAAGAGCCTGTTTGCAACGGTTCTGGTCGGGCTGCTGATCCTCGCCATGGCGTTTCTGAAACCCCTGGAGAACGAGGAGACCGGCGAAGCCCGGCGCTGGCCAAGGCCGCTGCGGCTGTTCCTTTATGCCATCGGCCTCATTCCGATCATCGCAGCGTTGCTGGGCTATATCGGTTTTGCCCGTTTCGTCTCGCAGCAGATCGTCATCAATGGCGCCGTGCTCGTGACGATGTATCTGGGTTTCCTCACGGCGCGCGCGGTGGCCGACGAGAATGCATTGGGCGGCACGGTGCTCGGCAGCACGGTGCAGACGCGCTTCGGCATTGATGACTCGACACTCGATCAGCTTGGCCTGATCGCCAGCATCATCATCAATATTTTCGTGCTTCTCCTCGGCATTCCGGTGATCCTGCTGCTCTGGGGCTTCCAGTGGAGCGAGATGACCGTCTGGTTCCTCACCATAGCCACCGGTTTCCAGATCGGTTCGGTGACGATTTCGCTGGTGGCCATTGCCGTCGGGATCCTGCTGTTCGCGCTGTTCTACTTCTTCACACGCTGGTTCCAGGGCTGGCTGGATGTGCGGGTGATGGCGCGCGGCAAGCTGGATTCGGGCGTGCGCAACTCGATCCGCACGGCGGTCGGCTATCTCGGCCTCGGCATGGCCGGGCTCATCGGCATCTCGGCGGCGGGCATCAATCTCTCCAGCCTCGCGCTGGTGGCCGGCGGTCTGTCGCTCGGTATCGGTTTCGGCATGCAGGCGATCGTCTCCAACTTCGTCTCCGGCCTGATCCTGCTCGCCGAGCGTCCCTTCAAGGTCGGCGACTGGATCGAAACCAGCGGCGTCGGCGGCATTGTCAAGAAGATCAGCGTGCGCGCGACCGAGGTGGAAACCTTCCAGCGCCAGTCGATCATCATTCCCAACTCGTCCTTCATCAACGGCAATGTCGGCAACTGGACCCACCGCAACAAGCTGGGGCGCGTCGAAATTCCCATTGGCGTTTCCTACAAGGTCGATCCGCGCCGCGTGCATGCCATCCTGATGGACATTGCCCGCAGCCATCCGCTTGTCCTGAAAAATCCGGAGCCTTTCGTGCAGTTCAAGGCGCTGGGCGATTCCAGAATGGATTTCGAGATGCGGGTGCATCTGGCTGACCTGTCGAATTCCGGCACCGTGCAGAATGAAATCCGCTTTGCGCTGGTCGATCGGTTTGCCGAGGAGGGGATCGAAATTCCGTTCCCGCAGCGCGACGTCAATATCCACCTCGATGACGCGGATGCGATCGTGCAGATGATCACCGAGCGGGTGAAGGCGGAGCTGAAAGCACCGGTGAAGAAGACGACCAAGACCTGAGAAGCGGTGTGCGGGGCTAGTGCCCCACTTTCGTCTAAATCACGGAAAAATAACGGGGCGTTCAGTTGCCGTTCAGTTTCACCCCGTTATAACTGGTGTCGAAAAGGGCCGGTTGAGCCCGAGGCAACAGGGGCGGTGGAAGCACCGGGGTGATATGAACAAGTTTGCAGTTGTCATTCTTACGAGCACTATTCTGGCCGGACCCGCATTTGCTGCCAGCCTGAAGAACAGCGACGCCAGCGCTCAGACCATCGTCGTGACCGAAGGGTCAAGCAAGACCCAGCTGCAGGTTGCAGCCGGAGACACGGTTGAATTTTGCAGCGGCGGCTGTTTCGTCACCTTTCCCAATGGTGACCGCGAAGCCCTGACCGGTGCGGAAACCATAGAAATCAAGGGCGGCAAGGTTTCGATCAAGTAACCCGGCCACCGCCGATTGCTGAGATAAAGGCCCGGACTGTGCAAAACAGTTCGGGCCTGTTCGTTTTTAGGGTGTCGCTCCCATGCGCGCTACGCCAAGTCATTCCATTGCCTTGATCGGAAATTCGCACAAACCGCAGCCAGTTTGCCGCGCGTCGCGGCATGTTTTGGCCATGTCGCAAACAGGCCTTAGCAATGGACAGTGCGAACGGCATAGTGCAGAAAATGGCGCGTGCCGCCTGACCACCGATTGATATCAGAGGATAGATTGAAATGAAGACCCAAGCGCGTGTAGTTGTGATCGGCGGTGGTGTGGTGGGTGTGTCGACACTCTATCATCTGGCCAAGAAGGGCTGGAGCGATGTCGTGCTCATCGAGCGCAAGGAACTCACCTCCGGTTCGACATGGCATGCGGCCGGGCTGCTGCCGCTGTTCAACATGAGCTATTCCGTCGGCCAGATTCACAAATACTCCGTGAAATTCTATCAGGAACTGCAACAGGAAACCGGCATGAATGTCGGCTTCACCAATTGCAGCAACATCCGTCTCGCCCGCACCAAGGACCGCTGGGACGAATATATGTACTATGCCGGTGTCGCCGAGACGATCGGCGTGCCGGTCAAGCTTTTGACGCCGGAACAGGTCAAGGAAATCTGGCCGCTGGCGGAAATGGACGGCGTTCTCGGCGCCATCCAGCATCCGGAAGACGGCTATATCCAGCCGGCCGACCTGACCCAGGCGCTCGCCAAGGGCGCACGCGATCGTGGCGCAACCATCTATCGCTACACCACGGTTCTCGGCATCGAGCAGCTGCCCTCGGGCGAGTGGCTCGTCAAGACTGACAAGGGCGACATCACCGCCGAACACGTCGTCTCGGCAACCGGCAATTTTGCCCGCAAGACCGGCAAGATGGTCGGCCTCGACGTGCCGGTCATCCCCGTAGAGCACCAGTACATCGTCACCGAGCCGCATCCGGCCATTCTCGAGCGCAAGGCCAAGGGCCTGCCGGAGATGGGCGTGCTGCGCGAGAGCGATTCGTCCTGGTACATGCGTGAGGAAAACGGCGGCCTGCTGCTCGGACCATATGAAAAAGGCGCGCCTGTCTGCTATGTCGACGGCCCGTCCGATGCCAGCGAATACGAGCTGTTCCAGGAGGATCTCGACCGGCTCGAACCCTATATCGAAACCGCCATTGCCCGCGTTCCGGCGTTTGGCGAAGTCGGCATCAAGAAGGTCTATAACGGCGCCATCGCCTATACGCCGGATGGTTCGCCCATCATCGGACCTGCGCCGCGCCTGAAGAATTTCTGGCTCAATGAAGGCCATTCCTTCGGCGTTACCGCCGCTGGCGGCGCCGGCTGGCAGCTGGCCGAATGGATTGTCGAGGGCGAACCCTCCATCGACATGATGGGCGTCGATCCGCGCCGCTTCGGCCCCTATGCGACCGAAGGCTACCTGAAGGAAAAGAACGAGGAAGCCTATGCCGAGGTGTTCTCGGTGCACTACCCGGATGAAGAGCGCGGCGCCGCCCGCCCGCTCAAGCGTTCGCCGTCCTATGACCGCCAGAAGGCACTCGGCGCCGTGTTTGGCACCGTCTATGGCTGGGAGCGCGCCAACTGGTTCGCGCCGCAGGGCTATGGCTTCGAGGTCGCCAAGTTGGACAAGCCGGATGTGCTGCTCAACCACAACCATCCGAAGCCGGACAAGGACGGCAAGGTGAAGGAACTCTGGTCCTTCCATCGTTCGAACTACTTTGAACATGTCGGCAACGAGATCAAGAACGTCACCAGCAATGTCGGCCTGCTCGACATGTCGGCCTTCGCCAAGATGGAAGTAACAGGGCCCGGCGCGCGCGAATGGCTCGATTCCATTCTGGCAAACCGCATTCCCAAGAAGCAGGGCCGCATTGCGCTGTGCCATCTCCTGACCAAGCAGGGCGGCGTGCGCTCCGAATTCACGGTCTATGAGTGGGCGCCCGGCAAGTTCTATCTGGTATCCGCCGGTGCCTACGAGAACCATGACCATGATTATCTCGTCAAGCTGCTGCCAGCGGACGGCTCGGTAGCCCTTCGCCCGATCACGCAGATGTATGGCGTGCTGGTGCTTGCGGGCCCCAAGAGCCGCGACGTCCTGCAGAAAATCACCCGTGCGGACCTGTCCAACGAAGCCTTCCCCTGGCTGTCGGGCAAGGAAATCAGTGTTGGTACGGCAACGGCGCATGCGCTGCGTGTCAACTTTGTCGGCGAACTCGGCTGGGAACTGCATCATCCGATCGAACAGCAGAACACCATTTATGACCTGCTGCTCGAAGCCGGTGCGGAATTCGGCATCAAGCCGTTCGGCATCCGTGCGATGACGGCGATGGCGGTGGAAAAGTCCTATCGCCTGATCCCGCGCGAACTGTCGATCGAATACAATGCTTTCGAAAGCGGCCTCGACCGTTTCGTCCATCCCAACAAGGGTGATTTCATCGGCCGTGATGCCGTTGTGAAGGCCCGCGAGGATGGCCTGAAGTGGAATTTCGTGACACTCGAAGTCCATGTGCCCGGCATGTCGGATGTGGATGCGCGCGGCAGCGAGCCGATCTACGCCAATGGCCAGCTCATCGGCCGTGCGACGCATGGTGGGTATGGCTGGCGTCTGGGCAAGAGCCTGGCGCTTGCCATGGTCAAGCCCGATTATTCGGCGCTGGGCACGCAGCTGGAGATCAAGATCCTCGGCAAGACACACAAGGCGACGGTCATTCCGGAAGCGCCGTTCGATACGGAGAACGAGCGCCTGAGAGCATAAAGCAGTTCCGCTTGCATGGAGAAATGAAAATGGCGCCTGAACGGGCGCCATTTCTTTTGGTTGTGCGTTGCACGCTCGGCAGAGTTGCAGTCTATCCCGACTGGCTTAAGCGGCCATCAACTGCTTGCGGTCGGCCCGTTCCTGCTGCGGCGAGCGGCCGTAGAGCTCGCGGTAGCATTTGGAAAAATGCGAGGCCGACACGAACCCGCAGGCAACCGCGACTTCAACGATGGGCATCGACGACTGGATCAGCAGGTGGCGGGCACGGTCGAGCCGGATTTCCAGATAGTAGCGCGCCGGTGACCGGCCCATTTCCTGGCGGAACAGGCGCTCGATCTGGCGGCGCGACAGGCCGACATGGTCGGCAATCTCGATCAGCGACAGCGGTTCGGAAAGCCGAGCCTCCATCAGTTCGATGATGGTCAGCACTTTGGAATTCTGCACACCGAGGCGGGCGCGCAAGGGAAGGCGCTGGCGGTCATGCGGGCTGCGGACCCGGTCAGTCAGCGCCTGTTCGCAGACGCGGTTGACAATGTTGTCGCCGAAATCGTCGCCGATCAGCTTCAGCATCATGTCGAGGGCCGCAGTACCGCCGGCGCAGGTATAGATGTTGCCGTCGACTTCGAAGAGGTCGGCATAGACATCGGCCTTCGGAAACGCTTCGGCAAAACCGGGCAGGTTTTCCCAATGGATCGCACAGCGCTTGCCGGAGAGCAGCCCGGCAGCAGCGAGGATATGCGCGCCGGTGCACAGGCCGCCGACGGCCACGCCGCGGTTGAACTCTTCGCGCAGCCAGGCATAGACCGACTTGTTCTGGAATTTTTCCACATGCACGCCGGAGCAGACGAACACCATGGAGGGGCGGTCTTCGCCGGTCAGGAAGCGGCGTTCATCCTCAAGCGAGGAATTGGCAGCGCATTCGACGCCGTTGGATGCGGTGACGGGCTTGCCGTCCACCGACGCCAGGCGCCAGCGATAGGCCTCGTAGCCGAGCATGCGATTGGCAATGCGGAGCGGTTCGATGGCCGTCGCAAAGGCGATCATCGAAAAGTTCGGCACGAGGAAGAAAACAAAAGACCGCTTGTTGAGGCCCGTCTGGTTCATGATGTCTCTAGGTTCCCGTTTTTTACTACGAGGCCATGTCGCACCTGAAGTAGAGTCTTCAAATTACAGGCGTGGTCTCTTAAGCTTTTTTACAGATAGAACCATAGAATTATTCTAAAGGGAAGGGTGTCTGCCTGTGTCGCAAAAGCGCAGGCAGGCAGCATGGGAAAGGGAGCAGACGTGGCCCGGCCTGCTCCCTTACACTTGTATTCTCATGATTTATTGACGTGTGTGATTGAGGTCGCTGGACCCGCCAACCTGACGTTCATAGAGGTCCGGCCAGCCAATATCGAAACGGATATTTTCCGGCAGGCTGTCCAGCGCGGCTTCCGTCGCCCGCAGACGCCGCTGCCGGACAATGGTGTTGCGCGAGGCTTCTGCGATTGATGCCACGGTTCCGGCCGTGCGGCTTACGGCGGCGAACAGACGTTCGCTCAAGCTGGCCCGATGTTCGAGGTAATGGTCATTGCAGGCACTCATTTTGTTGCTCCTTTTGCTTCAGGTGGCCGTTTTCTGCGGCCTGCCCGTTCTGTGATCTTGACTATCTGCGCAAGTTGATGTTCAATCAAACGAAATTACAGAACACTATGGTTCAGAAAAATTGATGAAGGAGACGCCGCAATGTCAGCACCGATGCAGCATCCCATACCGATCCTCGATCTCGATGTGTTGCGTACCTTTGCCATGATTGCCGAAACCGGCAGCTTTTCCAGCGCGGCCAATGCGGTGTTCCGCACGCCCTCGGCGGTGTCCATGCAGATCAAGAAGCTGGAAGAGACGCTGGGTCATGTCCTGCTTGAGCGCGATGCGCGGTCGGTCAAACTGACGCCAAGCGGTGAACTTTTGCTGGGCTACGCCCGCCGCATGCTGGCGCTCAACCGCGAAACCGTGGCAAAATTCATTACCCCGACGGTATCAGGCGTTGTCCGCCTCGGTGCGCCCGACGATATCGGCGAAAAGGTGCTGCCCTTTGTGCTCAAGCGCTTTGCCGAATCGCACCCGGACGTGACGGTCGATGTGGTCATCGACCAGAGCAACAGCCTGCGCAAGCGGCTCGACGAGCAAAGGCTGGATGTGACGCTGGTCAATGTCAATGAAACGCTGGCGAAGCTCGATGAGGTCGAAGTGCTGATGACCGAGGATATCATCTGGGCCGGGGCGAAATGCGGTACGGCGCATGAGCGCAATCCCTTGCCCCTGTCGATGTGGGAAGAAGGCTGCATCTGGCGTGCCAATGCCATCAGCGCGCTGGAAAGCGCGGGCAGGGACTATCGCGTCGCCTATATGAGCGCCCATACGATGGGGCAGCGCGCCGCCATCGTGGCTGATCTGGCCGTGGCGCCTTTTTCAAAATTCCTGCTCGAGGACAATATGGTCGAGCTCGGCGCAGAACATGGCCTGCCGCCGCTGGGCGAATCGAAACTCGGCATGCTGGTGGCCAAGAATGCGGGCGCACATGTCAAAGCCGTCGCGCAGCATCTCCGGGTGTATTTTGAGGGTTATGAGCGGACGGGCAAGCTTTAAGGCGGTGATATTTTCACCCCCCTCTGCCCTGCCGGGCATCTCCCCCACAAGGGGGGAGATCAGCCTTTACTACTGTTTCGATCAGTTCTGAAACATTGCAAAGTTGGCAAAAGCGTTGATGTCGATGTGATCTCCCCCCTTGTGGGGGAGATGGGCGGAAGCCCAGAGGGGGGTGTCATTTCATCCCAACACCTCAACGCGTCAGGCAAAATGCTTTCAACGCCTTGACCAGCTCAACACTGGTGCGTTTCTGCGTGGCGGTTTCGAAACCGAGCCGCTGCGCGGCGGCGCTGACCGGTTCTGCTGGAACCGCGCAGGACGAATGGATTTCCCGGAACGGAATGCGCTGCAGGAGTGCGTCCGCATTGCCGATATTCACGCCGGAGCCGGGCATGATCTTGATCCGCCCGGCGGCGAAAGCGAAGGTCGTTTCCAGATCGCCGATTCCCTGCGCCGAGGTCGGCATCCGGCCGGAAGTGAGAATGCGTTCAAAACCCAGTCCGACTGCGGTTTCAACGGCTTCGCCAAGGTCCGGCACGAGATCGAAGGCCCGGTGCAGCGTCACGCCCAGCCCGTCGCAATTGCGCATCAGGCGTTCCAGCGTGGCATGGTCGAGGCTGCCATTGGCGTGGTTCGCACCGAGAACGACGCCGGCAAGGCCTGCACTGCGGATCATGTCGATTTCCCGCAACATGGCATCGATATCGGCTTCACCGAAAACGAAATTGCCGGGGCGCGGGCGGATCATCGCATAGATCGGAATGGGCGAAGCAATCGCCTGGCCGATCAGGCCCGGTGTTGGCGTCAATCCGCCGAGTTCCAGCGCCGAGCACAGCTCCACCCGGTCGGCGCCGCCTGTTATGGCAGCGGCAAGGCCGTTGGAATCATCGACGCAGACTTCCAGGAGAATGCCGCTCATCGTGTTTCGCCCATCAATCCGAGAACGCCTGCACCGATCAGGCCGGGTTCGATTTTCAGCTGCCCGGGGATGACCAGCGGCTTGCCGGTCTTCCACAGGATGCGGTCACGCACCGCCCGGTCCAGCCGCTCGATCAGCGGAACGGCATTGGCGAGGCCGCCGCCGACGGGTACAACCGATGCGCCGAGAACATTGAGCGTCATGGCCAGAGGGCCGCTGACAATGTCGATATAGCAGTCGATGGTACGCTCCGCCGCCGCGTCGCCCTTGTTCCAGGCAGCGATGATTTCGGTGCTCGGCAGGTCGACACCGTGGATATGGGCATGCAGCCGCTCCATGCCGCGCGCAGCACCCACCGCGTCGACACAGCCCACCTGACCGCAGCCGCAGGCATAGCGCGGAATGGCAATCGGCGGATTGCCGGCCCAGGTCGCGGAAATCGGCCCATGGCCCCATTCCCCGGCAAAGCCGCCAGCGCCTTCATGGATTTTGCCGTTGATGACAAGGCCGCCGCCAACCCCGGTACCGAGAATGATGCCGAACACCACGCGGTGGCCGCGTCCCGCGCCGACAACGGCTTCCGACAGGGCAAAGCAGTCGGCATCATTGGCGACAAGCACCGGACGGCCGAGTTTCTCGCTGAGGTCCTTTACCAGCGGACGGTTATGGATGCAGGGAATATTGGCGCAGGTGATCCTGCCGCTGTCGGCGTCGACCACCCCGGCGATGGAAATCGAGATCAGCGATTTCGGATCGGCGCCGCCATCCGCCGCTATTTTTTCGATGGCACCGGCAAAGGCGTCGAAATTATGCAGGGGCGTCGGCACTTTGGGCAGGGGCCGTATGTCTTCGGGCGCATAGGCCATTGCACCCTTGATGGCCGAGCCACCGATGTCAAAGCAGGCAATCATGGGAAAACAGGTCCGGAATCAATCATGGTGGATGTTGATAGCGGAATTTCCCCGCATGGCAAACTCAAGTGAATGGATTTATTCACGCGACCGGCGGGCGGCCCTGTCCTCGCGCGAGCGGCGGCGCGGCGTGGCATCGCCCGCCTGGCCATCCTCACCGACATTCTTGCGCGGCGGCAGGGTGACGGCCTGCGACAGCTTGGGGAAGGGGTCGATCTTGTTGGGCATGGCCATGGCATAGACGAAATGCTCCTGGAACTTTGGCTCCAGCGCTGTTTCGATCTTTTCGATGCGGGTGACGGTGTCTTCGATCTCGCGGCGGTAGTCGCGGTTGAGCAGCGCCATGCGCGCGCCCGTGCCCGCCGCATTGCCGACAGCCTTCACCTTGTCGAGGTCGCAATCGGGAATGAGCCCGAGCACCATGGCATATTTCGGATCGATGAAGGAGCCGAAGGCCCCGGCAAAGCGGATCTGGTCGACATGGTCGATGCCCTGCTTGTCCATCAGCAGCTTGACGCCGGCGTAAAGCGCGGCCTTGGCAAGCTGGATCGCGCGCACGTCGTTCTGCGTGATGATGATGGTCGGCGACCCCTCGTGCAGGAGGTAAGAGAAGGTGCGGCCCGTTGGCCGGATGCGCGGTGATTTGGCGACCAGACTGCCATCCACCACGCCGTCTTCGGAAATAATGCCGGAAAGATACATTTCAGCGACGACTTCGATGATTGCCGAGCCGCAAATCCCAGTAATGCCACTCGCCTGCACCGCTTCGGCAAAGCCGGGCTCATCCGACCATTGTTCCGTACCGATGACGCGGAAACGCGGCTCCAGTGTCAGCGGATCGATGCGCACGCGCTCGATGGCACCGGGCGCAGCGCGCTGGCCGCCGGAAATTTCGGCGCCTTCGAAGGCGGGGCCGGTCGGGGAGGAGGCGGCAACGGTGCGCTGGCGGTTGCCGAGCACGATTTCGGCATTGGTGCCGACATCGACGAGCAGCATCATCTCGTCCTGCCGGTGCGGGCCTTCCGCGAGCGTCGCCGCGGCGGCGTCGGCACCGACATGGCCGGCGATGCAGGGCAGCATGTAGACCCGCGAGCCGGGGTTCATGGCAAGGCCAATTTCACTGGCTTTCAGATGCACCGCGCCGGACACGGCAAGCGCAAAGGGCGCGCCGCCCAGTTCGGTGGGGTCAATACCGAGGAACAGGTGGTGCATGATCGGATTGCCGACAAAGACCGCATCGAGAATGTCTTCGCGCGCAACATTCCCCTCGGCGCAGACCCTGCCGATCAGATCATTGATGGCTTCGCGCACCGCATTGGTCATGCCTTCGCGGCCGTCCGGGTTCATCATCACGTAGGAGACGCGGCTCATCAGGTCTTCGCCGAAGCGGATCTGCGGGTTGGACGTTCCGGCCGAGGCAATGGTGCGCACCGACAACAGGGACGACAGGTGCATGGCAATGGTGGTGGAGCCGATGTCGCAGGCGATGCCATAGGCTTCGTTCTTCAGGCCCGGCCACAGGCCGATCATCACCGGTCGCGATGTTTCCTCGTCGTGGTGGATGGCGGCGGTAACCGACCATTCGCCCTTGCGCAGGATCTTTTGGATCTGCGGCAGCAGATAGGTATCCACGTCGAGATTGCGGATGCCCCATTCCTTTTCCAGCGCGGCTTTCAGGCGATCGAGATCGCCAAGCGGCTTGTGCATGTCGGGCTCTTCCACCTCGACATAGCACATGTGCACGGCGGGATTGCGCTCGATGACGCGCGTATCGGCATCCTTGCGCACGACCTGCGCATTGACCTGCACGTCCTGCGGCACGTCGACGACGAGATCGCCGAGAATGGTGGCCGAGCAGGAAAGGCGGCGCCCGTCCTTCAGGTCACGCTTTTCGGCATAGCGCTTTTCCTTCGGGCCGAATTCGGAGATGTGGTCGTTGGAGGAGGTGATGCCGTGCTTGGCAAAACGGCCTTCCTGCACGTCGATCTGGCAGCGCCCGCAGATGCCGCGCCCGCCGCACACGCTTTCCACATAGACACCCAGGGTCCGCGCTGCTTCCAGCACGGTCGTGCCGACCGGAAAATGCCCGCGCTTGCCCGACGGCATGAACAGGACAAGTGCGTCCTTTGCCGATGCTTCAGTGTCTTTCACGGGTGCGTCCACGATCAATGCTCCAAGACTTCAAGGCGAGGGGCATTTACGCCCACCGCCTTTCTATGCCGAGCCGTTGGCCCGGTGCAAACAGTCAGCCTGCGGCGCCGCGCCGCGCTTCACGGCCACCACGCCGCCGTGCGCCGCCATTGGCGTCGGCAGGCACCGAAACAGCAGGCGCTGCCCCGGCCGCGGCCGGCTGGTGGTCGCGATACTTCTTGATCCAGTAGGTGCAGTTGGCGTCGGTGCCGTTGAGGACGTTGGCGGCGTGCACCGCTTCCATTTCCTGCGGACGGCAGGGATTCATGATCGCCGATGTCATGCCGGCGCCGATCACCATGGGAATGAACCCGGCATTGATGCCGTGGCGATGCGGCAGGCCGAACGAGATGTTGGACAGGCCGCAGGTGGTGTTGACCTTCAGTTCCTCGCGCAGGCGGCGCAGCAATGCGAAAACCTGGCGGCCCGCATCGCCGAGAGCGCCGATGGGCATGACCAGCGGATCGACAACGATGTCATGCGCCGGAATACCGAAATCGGCGGCGCGCTGCACGATCTTCTTGGCAACAGCGAAACGCACGTCCGGGTCCATGGAAATACCGGTCTCGTCGTTCGAGATGGCAACAACGGGCACGTTGTATTTCTTGATCAGCGGCAGGATGGCTTCCAGCTTTTCCTCTTCGCCGGTGACGGAATTGACCAGCGGGCGGCCCTTGGCAACCTTCAGTGCGGCTTCAATGGCGGCGGTGACCGAGCTGTCGATGGACAGGGGGATGTCGACGAGATTCTGCACGATCTCAAGTGTCTTGACGAGAAGTCCCGGTTCCGTGGCATTCGGGTCGACAGAGGTAACACCCGCATTGACGTCAAGCATGGTTGCACCAGCGGCAACCTGTTCCAGCGCATCCTTGATGACCGTATCAAAAATGCCGGCAGCCATCTCGGCCGCGAGTTTCTTGCGGCCGGTCGGATTGATGCGTTCGCCGATCACGCAGAAGGGCTGGTCAAATCCGATGATGATTTCTCTGGTCGCCGAGGCAACGATCGTGCGGGTCATTCAGGAAATCCTTAGTTGGATGCTGCGGATGCGTATTGGGCCGATGCGACATTCCAGGAGCCGCGATCGACCAGCCATTCGGAGGACTTCTTCAGGCCGCCGAACGGGAAAATGTGGATCTGCTTGATGGCGGAGGCCGGGCTGTTGATGACGTGCTGCTCGATCGGGCCGACCACGCCTTCCGGCGAATGGCTGGTGGCGAGCGCTGTCAGCGACAGGGCGTTCTTCTTCAGGAAGCTGATCGAGTTGCCGACGCCGCACATGGCGGCATATTTGATCAGCGTGGTGATCTTGGCCGGTCCGGCAACGCCGAGATGTACGGGCAGATCAACGCCATGTTCGCGCAGGGATTCGGCATAGCGGATGAAACGCTCGGCGTCGAAACCGAACTGCGTGACCACGCGCAGGCGGGCGCCGGTGCGCTCGCCGAAATTCTTCTTCAGGCGCAGGGCTTCCAGCGCCACGGCCTCGGAAAACTCCGGGCTGCCTTCGGGATGGCCGGCAACGCCCATCTCGGTGATGCCGTATTTGTCGAAAAAGCCGGTTTCCAGCACTTCCATGGTGGAGGAGAACTCGCCGGCCTGCCGTTCGAGGCCGCCGCCGATGACCAGCACGTCGGTCACCCCTGCTTCTTCAGCGGCGCGGCGGATGCGGGTTTCCAGGGCTGCCCGTGTTCCAAGGCGGCGGGAGGCGAAATGCGGTACGGGCTTGTAGCCGAGATCATGAATGCGCTTGGCGGCAGCGGTGAGCGTGTCCACGCCATCGGTGCCCATGTCGGTGATGTAGACACGCGTCCCTTCCGGAAACAGACCCGGCAGGTCCTGTGAGTCAATCGCCTGGCGCGCGGCCACTTCGATGGATGCTGCGATCTTTGTCATTGGCTTTGCTTTCAATTCATGAATTGTCATGTCCGCCTGCCTTTACCAGCGCTACAAGGCGCTCCCGATGATATTCGCTGTCGATACGGGCGAGGGCTGCATCAGCCTCCGCGTCCAGATCGTCACTCACCGGCACCGGTGTTCCCCGGCGCCATTCTGCCAGATAGGCGTCCGAATCCTTGGCGCCTATGCGCATCGCACACATGTCGATGGCCTCAGTAAATCGAAGAGGAAGTTCACGTTTTGCGGCCTGGCGTCCCTTTTTGACGGTCACCTGAGCAGGAATGTCCCGCCAATAAACGACAATGAGATCGGCCATGCACTTTATCCTCCAACGAGGACCGTTTTGCCGGAAAATCAGGGGTTAAGCTTGCTATCTCACGACGTGCGCGCCCTCAAATGCGACGTGCACCATTGTTGCTTTTGCGACAGGGATTTTAGCGGGATATCTGTATTCAACCCCAGCCCCCATGGATGGCCGGGGTGACATTGCGATCACGCGTCGCCTTCAGCGCTTGAATTCCATGATGTTGAGCAGGGATTCGTAATAGGGTGCCGGGAATTCGATGCGGAAGGCGTTCTTGCCGATGCGGTAGGCATAACCGGCTTCGTCGGTTTTCGGACCTGCGCCGTATTTCACTGGTTTCTGATCCGCGACATAGCCGGTGCCGAGATAGGTCAGGCGCGTGTCGCTTTCGGTGTAGAACCGGCCCTTGGTGCGCTGCGAGCCCGTCACCTTTTCCAGCGCCCAGCCCGAGCCGTCGTCGGTGACCCTGCACTTGAACCAGCCATAGACAACGAGTGCCGGGGCCATGCCGCCAAGCTTGATTGTCCGGCACTGCCAGTTTCCGGTCATGTCGAAATCCTGGCTGAACGGCAGGCCGGGCCGCTTCAAGAGGTCATCGACCAGGCGCACATCCGCCGCAGTCCCGCTCGCCCTGGCCTGCGTCAGGGCCTTGGCCTTTGTCTGCTCGTATTGTTCGAGACGCTTGCTGTCAGACGCGGTGATGATCCTGGTGATTGCGCCATCCGCATGGGCGGCAGTCAGCATGCTCAGGCCGATCATGACGGCAAAAAGGCTTCGAGACACCATGGAACTGTCCTTTGTATTCGATTCCGTTGGAGGCAACATGCCGATTTGGGGACAGAAAGGAAAGCGTCAAGGCGCGGCGGGTGCCGCCGCTTGTATCAGGGCGGGGACCAGATCGCCAAAGGCGGTAAAGCGCCGCTCATAGGCAAGGCCGAGAAATTCCGCCGCCCGTTCCGCATTGGCATTGAGTTTGGGGTCGTCGGTCTGGGCGAGGTAGATCATCTTGGTGTAATTGCCGAAATACATGTCGCGCAGTTCCGGATGCCGGTCGAGGCCAAGCGGCTTGACCATGAAGGCCTGGAAATGCCGGGCAAGGAAGTCGGTCATGAAAAACGACGTCATGTCGTCCTCCCATCGGGAGGCAAAGGCGTCGTTGCCGACATAGAACGAGAAGCAATGCGGCCCCTCGATTCGCTCCACGCCATGCTTCGCGCAGACCTGATCGAGCAGGCCGCCGGTGCCGCAATCAGCATAGCCGACGAAGATACGCTTGATGCCTTCAGCCTTGGCCCGTACAATGGCCCGGTCAACCGATGGGGCGATTTTCTGGGGGTAATGGTGATAAACGGCGGGCAGGCATTTCAGTTCGATATGATCGAGGCCGAATTGCTCGCGGATGGCCAGTATTTCGCGGGCAATCATGCCACAGGCGATCACCCGGACCTTTTCCGGCGTATTATTCGAGTTCCGGCTCATATTCATGGAACTGATTTCGCTCCATCGCGTTATGCGAACGTTGATTAAATTCTATCAGAACGGGAGACCCTGTCCATGAAACTATCACGCGTTGTACCAATTGCCGCTGTTCTTGCTGTCGTCGCTCTTGCCGGCTGCGCCAACACCATCCGCGGCATGGGTGCAGATACAGCCAATACCGTGAATGCGACCCAGTCCGCTGGTCACAGGGTTGTAAAAGCTGCCAACTGATCCCCAGGTCTGAGAAGGCCGATTTCAGCAAACCCATATTATGTTTGAAAAACGGCCGCATTTGGATGCGGCCGTTTTGTTCCGGTTCAGGCGCCGGACATCTGATTGTGCTTGCGCTTCATGTAGTCCTTGGCGGTTTCCACCGCGACGGCCGCATCGCGGCAATAGGCGTCGGCGCCGACGGCCTTGCCGAATTCCTCGTTGAGCGGAGCACCGCCGACCAGCACGACGTAATCGTCGCGAATGCCCTTTTCCTTCATCGTGTCGATGACGACCTTCATGTAGGGCATCGTCGTCGTCAGCAGGGCGGACATGCCGAGAATGTCGGGCTTGTGCTCTTCGATGGCGGCGAGATAGTTCTCGACCGGGTTGTTGATGCCAAGGTCAATGACGTCGAAGCCTGCGCCTTCCATCATCATGCCGACGAGATTCTTGCCGATGTCGTGAATGTCGCCCTTTACCGTGCCGATGACAAGCTTGCCCTGTTTCGGCGCGCCGGTGGCGGCAAGGAGAGGGCGCAGGATGAACATGCCGGCTTTCATCGCATTGGCCGACAACAGGACTTCCGGCACGAAGAGGATGCCGTCGCGGAAATCCTCGCCGACGATGCGCATGCCTTCGACGAGCGCTTCGGTCAAAACCCTGTAGGGGACCCAGCCGCGCTCGAGCAGGATATTGGTGCCTTCCTCGATTTCTTCCTTCAATCCGTCGTACAGATCGTCGTGCATTTGTTCGACGAGTTCGTCGTCCGAAAGCTCCGAAAGAATGATTTCATCGTCGGCCATGGGTGTTCTTCCTCTCAAGCGTTATGCACAGCTTTGTACCGGTACTGGCATTCCCTTAACATATCGGGCAAGTTGCTGAAAACGCATTGCTTAAATGCGACCTCGTAAATGACGAAAACGACTGTCTGTTTGTCTTCCATGCGCCATTGTTTGACGCACACGGGAACGCCCCGATATGTGTCGCGGGTAGGATTTGGGTGTTGAGGTCATGACCGAAGAACCAATCCGCGCATCAAGCGCCTGGAGAGAGAAAATGAATCAGGAAACGCCAGCCGACGCACCCGTGGACACTGCAGAAAGCGGCGGACGCCGCGGGCGCGGTGCCGGTGCAGGCGCTGCTGCACGCCGTGCCGCCCGTTCCGGCGGCGGCCCGGGCAAGTCGCTCACCTTTATCACGCGCAAGATTCGCGAATATGAAGTGCTGGATGAGGAAGGGCTGGCGCTGATCGAAGCCAATGCGGATACGGTGCTTGAAGAGATCGGCATCGAGTTCCGCGACGATGCGGAAGCCCTGCAACTCTGGCGCGAAGCCGGTGCCGATGTCAAAGGCGAGCGGGTGCATTTCCCCAAGGGGCTTCCCCGGTCGCTTTTGAAAACCGCGCCTTCGGTCTACACGCAGTATGCGCGCAATCCCGAACGGTCCGTGCAGATCGGCGGCAAGGCCACGGTGTTCGCGCCGGTCTACGGTCCGCCCTTCGTGCGCGACCTTGAAGGCAACCGCCGCTACGCGACCATCGAGGACTTCAACAATTTCGTGAAGCTCGCCTATATGGCGCCGTCGATCCACCATTCCGGCGGAACCGTGTGCGAGCCGGTCGATGTGCCCGTCAACAAGCGCCATCTCGACATGATCTATGCGCACATCAAATATTCCGACAAGCCGTTCATGGGCTCGGTCACCGCGCCCGAGCGCGCGGAAGACACGATTGCCATGTGCAAGCTGGTGTTCGGCGAGGACTATCTCGACCAGAACACTGTTTTGACCAGCCTGATCAATGCCAATTCGCCCATGGTCTTCGACGAGACGATGGTCGGCGCGCTGAAGGTCTATGCCCGCAACAATCAGGCCTGCATCGTCACGCCGTTCATTCTCGCCGGTGCCATGAGCCCGGTGACGGTGGCCGGCACGCTGACGCAGGTTCTGGCGGAAGTGCTGGCCGGTGCGTCCTTCACCCAGCTCATCCGCCCCGGCGCTCCGGTGATTTTCGGCACCTTTGCCTCGTCGATCTCGATGCAGTCGGGCGCGCCGACATTCGGCACGCCGGAACCCTCGCTCGTCTCCTACGGCGCGGCACAGCTGGCACGGCGTCTCGGACTGCCGTTCCGCACCGGCGGTTCGCTTTGCGCCTCAAAGGTTTCCGATGCGCAGGCGGCCTATGAAAGCGCCAATACGCTGAACTCGACGCTGCTGGCCGGAACGAATTTCGTGCTGCATTCGGCCGGCTGGCTCGAGGGCGGTCTCGTGTCCTCCTATGAAAAGTTCATGATGGATATCGACCAGCTCGGCATGGCGCAGAAATTCGCCGAAGGCATCGATCTCTCGGAGAACGGCCAGGCCATGGACGCGATCCGCCAGGTGGGCCCGGGCAGCCATTATCTCGGCTGCGACCACACGCAGGCGAATTTCCAGACGGCGTTCTACCGCTCGAACATTGCCGACAACAATTCCTACGAGCAATGGCTGGCCGAAGGCGAAAAACGTGCCGACCAGCGCGGCAACGAGCTGGCACGGCGCTGGCTTGAAAGCTACGAGGCGCCTTATCTCGATCCGGCCATCGACGAATCGCTGAAGGAATTCATCGCCAAGAAGAAGGCGTCGATGCCCGACGCATTCACCTGAAAGAAGCCCGAGGACGGCCGGGCTAAAGTGGCCAATCTGATCCATCAGGAAGTCTGGGCCTCTGCTGTCAAAGGTCCGGGCCCCGGATGATCTTTGCCGATCCGTTCCTTGACCAGATCACCGCCGCGCTGGAACCGCATGGTCTCGTTCCGCGCGGCGGTTTCGTGTTTGGACCCGATGAGGCCGCGCCCGGCCTGCACCACGGCGCTGCAGCGCGCAGCGTGGTGCTCATCGGCCATTTCGGCTCATCGATCTGGCCGCATTTTACACGATGGCGGCAGTTGCACAGCGATCAGCCCGATCCGCTGGATGCATGGTCCAAGGCGGTGCTGACGCATGTTGCGGTCGAACTGGACGGGCAGGCGGTGTTTCCGTCGGACAGGCCCTATCTGCCCTTCCAGCAATGGGCGAAGCGGGCGGAAGGCCTGTCCGCCTCGCCGCTGGGGCTGCTGATTCATCCCGAATATGGGCTCTGGCAGGCGTTTCGCGGTGCGCTGCTGTTTGACAGGGCGATGGGTTTTCCCGCTGTCCCGTTGAACAACCATCCCTGCGATACCTGCATCGAAAAGCCCTGCCTGCACGCCTGTCCGGTCGATGCTTTCGACGGTGCGGGCTTCGCTGTGGGCCGCTGCCGCAGCCATCTGGCAGTGCCGGAAGGCGCGCTTTGCATGGATGGCGGCTGTCTTGCCCGGCTGGCCTGTCCCGTGGGCCGTGAACACGCCTATACGGCGGACCAGCAGCGCTTTCACATGGCGGCGTTTGCCGCGGCCTGACGTCAGCCAAAAAATATTTTGATTGATTGCATTTTTTCACCCAAGGATTGACGCCGTCGCATCGTCAAAGCTGCGATGAACAGGGTGACAGGCATTTTGGATATTTCCGGTTTGACGGATGACACGGCGGATAGTTCAACCCTTGTGGCGCAGGCGCGGGCAGGGAACCGCAGCGCATTCGGGCTCCTGATCGAGCAGAACTATGACTTCATCCACCGCATCGCCTGGCGCTGGTCGGGCAACCGCAACGATGCGGAGGATATCGCGCAGGATGTCTGCATCAAGCTCGGCAGCGCCATCCGGCAATGGCGCGGCGAGGGGCATTTGCGCACCTGGCTCTACCGGATGACGCTGAATGCCGCGCGTGATCACCTGCGCCGCCATGTGCGTGAAAAGCGCAAGGCCGAGGCCTATCACCGCGAACTGCTGAGTGACGCTCCACCTCCCGATGCCGGGGATGATGACGTCACCGCCCTGTGGGCGGCGGTCAAGACATTGCCTGATAAGACCGCGGATGCCGTCCTGCTGGTCTATGGGGAGGGCTTGAATCATGCGCACGCAGCCGAAGTGCTCGATTGCGCCGAAGCCACGGTTTCGTGGCACATCCACGATGCCAAGAAACGGCTGAAGCGCATCCTGCGCGCGCCGGAGGGCCTTTGACATGACCGACGATCAAGACCTGAACCAGCTCGGCCGCATGACGCCGCCGCCGCCCGCCGATGCAGCCAGGCGCGCCGCCATGCAGGCGGCCATGCGGGCGTTCGACGATGCCGATGCAAAAAAAACCGCAGTGCAGACCCAAGGAAGCGGATTCGTCCGGCGTCTCAGTTCCATCGCAACCCAATTGTGGAGTGAAACGATGGAAAAGAAATTGCTGCTGACGACATCGGCTCTCGGCGGCCTGCTGATCCTGCCGGTCGCGGGTTATATCTCCTGGACCATGATGCACGATCCGCGCATGCTGGCGGGGGATCAGCAGGCACCCGTCACGATAGAAGCGCCGCCGCCGCAGGTCGACGAGCCGAAACCCGTGCAGCCGCAACCCCTGCCAACGGTCGAACCGGCTGCACCGAGCCAGCCAGCCGTCAAGCAGGCGCCGCTTGCCAGGCAGATGGAGGCACTCAGCAGTTCGAAAACCGTCGGGCAGGCAAGTCCGGCCGCCGAAAAGCCGGTAGCGATGGCGCCCATGCCCGCGCCCGCCGTGGAAATGGCGCAGGACAGCATTGCCCCGCAGCTACCCTCTGGCGACCGGGTCCAGCGGTTCGACACCAATCCGGTCAAGCGCGTGGCCGATGATCCGGTGTCGACATTCTCGATCGATGTGGACACGGCATCCTACGCCATGGTGCGCCGCGCGCTGAAGGACGGTGCCTTGCCCGATCCCGACAGCGTGCGCGTCGAGGAGATGATCAATTATTTCCCCTATGACTGGAAAGGGCCGCAGAGCCGCGAGACGCCGTTCAACACCACGATCACCGTCACGCCGACCCCGTGGAACCAGAACACCAAGCTGATGCATATCGGCATCAAGGGCTATGACGTCGTCCCGGCGGAAAAGCCGCGCGCCAACCTGGTGTTCCTGATCGATGTCTCGGGATCGATGGACGAGCCGGACAAGCTGCCGCTGCTGAAATCCGCCTTCCACATGCTGGTGGGCAAGCTCGATCCCAAGGACAAGGTGTCCATCGTCACCTATGCGGGCAATGCCGGAACCGTGCTGGAACCGACGGAGGTAAAGGACAAGGCAAAAATCTTTGATGCATTGAACCGGCTGGAGGCGGGCGGGTCGACGGCGGGCGAAGCGGGTATCAAGGAGGCCTATCGCCTCGCCAAGGCCAATTTCGTCAAGGATGGCGTCAACCGCGTGATGCTGGCCACCGATGGCGATTTCAACGTCGGCCAGTCCAGCGACGATGAGCTGAAGACACTGATCGAGGACGAGCGCAAATCCGGGGTGTTCCTGTCGGTCTTCGGGTTCGGCGAGGGCAATTACAATGACCAGATGATGCAGGTCCTGGCGCAGAACGGCAACGGCACCGCCGCCTATATCGATACGCTGGCCGAAGCGGAGAAGACGCTGGTGCAGGAAGCAACCTCGACGCTGTTTCCGATTGCCAAGGATGTGAAAATCCAGGTCGAGTTCAATCCGGCTACCGTCGCGGAATACCGGCTGATCGGTTACGAAACCCGTGCCCTCAAGCGCGAGGATTTCAACAATGACCGCATCGATGCCGGTGAAATCGGCTCGGGGCATACGGTGACGGCCATTTACGAGATCACGCCGAAGAACAGTCCGGCGGTGCTGATCGACGACCTGCGCTACGCCAAGCCGAATGCAGCGGCTGCCGATGCGAAAGCGGAATCGGACGAATATGCGTTCTTCAAGATCCGCTACAAGCTGCCGAACGGGGATGTGAGCAAGCTGATCACGACGCCCGTGACCAAGGCCAATGAGGTTTCGGCAGCCGAATCGAACGATGTGCGGTTCTCCACGGCTGTTGCCGCCTTCGGTCAGAAGCTGCGCGGGACGGATAGCCTGGCGACCTACAGCTATGCCGATATCGCCAGCCTCGGCGCGGGGTCACGCGGCGATGACGCCTTCGGCTATCGCAGCGAGTTCCTGTCGCTGGTGCGGTTGGCCGATGCGCTGGAAGCTAAGAAATAGGTTTGTTGCATTGCCAAAAAGCAAATGGCCGGGATTTCCCGGCCATTTTTGTCATGTGTCTTGGGAGAGTTGCACAATCACCGTGCGTGGTTCGACAAGCTCACCATGAGGGAAGTGGTTTGATTGCAGCCCACAAGCTCCCTCATGGTGAGCTTGTCGAACCACGCACCACGACACGGCCTCAAATGGCCCGATTTCAGCCCCGGCGACCGCGGCGCTCGCGCTTGGGCAGGTCATCGGCATGGGCGGAAAGCTTGTTGCGCATCGGCCCGATGGTTTCGATGATGGTCTCTACCGTCGGCCTGATGCCGCTGACATGGCTGTCGAGCGCCTTGCGCATGGCAGCCAGATGCACGAACGAGGTGCCGCAGCAGCCGCCGATGATTTTTGCGCCGCCGTCAATTGCCATATGCGCATAATTGGCCATGAGCTCCGGCGTGCCGGAATAGAAAATCTCCGCGCCGCGGAATTCCGGAATGCCGCAATTGCCCTTGATGACGATGGTGGCCTGCGGATCGGCTTCCGACATGTCGAGCAGCGAAGCAAGAATATCCGAGGCGCCGACACCGCAATTGGCACCGACGGCGACAGGGCGCGCGGCAAGTCCATCGACGACGGCGTGAATATCCTTCGGCGGCAGGCCCATCATGGTCTTTCCCGCCGTATCGAACGAGCCGGTATAGACATAGGGCAGGCCGACCTTGACGGCCGCTTCTGCAGCGGCACGGATTTCACCGGGTGCGGACATGGTTTCGATCCAGGCCACATCGACGCCGCCGGCCTTCAGGCCTTCCAACTGTTCGGTGAAGGCGGCAACGGCGTCCTCTTCGGTCAGTGCGCCAAGCGGCACCAGCAGCTCGCCCGTCGGTCCGACCGATCCGGCGACAATCACCTTGCGCCCGGCCTTGTCGGCGATGGCGCGCGCGAGTTCGGCGGCCTTCTTGTTCAGCTCGAACACACGGTCCTGCGCGTGATGCAGTTTCAGGCGATGCCGCGTGCCGCCGAAGGAATTGGTGAGGATGATGTCAGCCCCGGCATCGACAAAGCCCTGATGCAGGGCAAGAATCTTTTCCGGCTGGGCTTCGTTCCACAGTTCCGGGGCTTCACCAGCCTCAAGACCCGATGCGAACAGGTTCGTGCCCGTCGCGCCATCAGCCAAAAGGACACCTTTTTCAGCAAGAAGTTCGGCAAGCGGATTGGCTGTGGTCATGGCGCGTTCCTATGGTGCTATTTAGATAACGATATAAGGAAGTCTTTATATGTGGTCAATCTTCATTTGCGACAAGTGCTGCCGCATCATTCGGCCTTGAGCGTGGAAATATAGGCGGCGACCTCGTGCGCGTTGATCTTTGCCACACGGATCAGCCCGTCGAAATGCCGCTGCATGGTCAAGACAGCTTCCGTGGTGTTGAGGACAAGATACATCTCGCCGACGAAGATCGCGGCGCGGTAGGGGCCGAAGACCGTGTAGGGCACGGAGAAGCGTTCGCGCCCGTCGAACAGATAGAGCCGGAAGGACGGGTAGAGCTCGTCGATCAGGACGCTCATCTGCTGCAGCTGTTCTTCCCGGATATCGCGGGACAGGTCGCCCCAGATGCCGCCGCCCTTGGCGAAATCGCGCAGGGTCTGGTAGGGCATGCACACTTCCATGTCCGTGCCGGGCTGGCGGTTGTAGTCCAGCCGGAACGCGGTTTCGGCGATCTGGGTGACGGGGTCGCGGTGCACCAGCGATGTCTCGTAGGCGATCACTGCCTGGGTGCGCAGAAGATCGGGAATGCGGGCCGGGACATAGCGGATCTTGCTGCCCGAGGCTTCCGCATGCCAGCGCACCAGCAGCGTCCGCTCAAAGCCGTCGACACCCTCCTCGATCTCCATGCTGGCGCGCAATTCGCCGATGATGCCCTCGTCCTGGCTGAGGCCCAGCAGCCAGTCCAGCGACACGGCATAACGTTCGGCAATGTTGAGCAGCGTTTCCACGCGCGGCAGGCGGGTGGACTGGCCGGACAGGAGCTGGGAGAGGGCGGAGCGGTCGATGCCGACCGCCGCTGCAAAGGATGACTGGTTGTCGCCGCTGCGGTTGAGCAGGCTCCTGATCCGCTCCTGAAACAGGCGTGACAGATCGCGTTTGTCCATTTTCCCGCTCCTTTGTTTACTGAGTACAACAAATGCAAGATTTGGTGCGCAAAATCAACGCTTTCTCACAATAATATCATTGCTGACAGTTTTGGACAGTGAGACCATGAAAATCATGGAATCAGAAGCACATACAGCAGAACCAACTGACAAAACCAGCCGGGAACGCAAACACCCCGGCATCGAATGGCCAACCATCGGCTTGATGCTCGTCTGCTACGGACTGTGGTTCGCAGCCGGAGCATACCTCTATCCCGCCATGCCGTTCGCGGCCCTGGCGCTGATGGCGGTGGCGGTGGCGTTTCACTCCTCGCTGCAGCACGAGGCCCTGCACGGACATCCCACACGCAGCGGCTGGCTGAACGAGCTTCTCGTCTCCCTGCCGCTCGGCCTGTTCTATCCCTATCGCCGCTACAAGCATCTGCACCTGAAGCACCATGCGGATGAACGGCTGACCGATCCCTATGACGATCCGGAGAGCTATTACCGGGCGCTGGGCGACTGGGATAAACTGCCGGGTGCTCTGAAAACCCTGCTGCGCTGGAACAATACGCTCATTGGCCGGGTTGTCATCGGGCCGGTCCTCATGGTGATAGGCTTTCTCATCAGCGAGGCCAGGCTGATTTCGGGCGGCGACCGCAAGGTCCGCAATGCCTGGTTGTCGCACGCTGCCGGGCTGGTCGTTCTGGTTGCGCTGTTGCTGGCGTTCGGCATTCCGCTCTGGCTCTATGCCGTGACAGCGGCCTATGCGGGGTTGTCGATCATCGCCATCCGCACCTATTGCGAGCATCAATGGTCCGAGCGTCCGGATGGCCGCACGATCATTGTCGAGAAATCGCCGCTGGCGCTGCTGTTCCTCAACAACAACCTGCATTTCGTTCATCACAAGCGGCCAACCGTTCCGTGGTACAGGCTGCCGAAGCTCTACAGCGAGCAGCGCGAAGAGTGGAAAGCCATGAATGGCGGCTATGTCTTCCGCAACTATTTCGAGATCCTGCGCGCCTATGCCTTCCGCAGCAAGGAAGAGGTCGCGCATCCGGTGCTAAGGCGCGAACCGGCAACGGCCCGGGCCTTCCATCCGCGCCGCCACGGCATTTCCCTGCAGGGCGGCACCAGCGTGCCTATTCCCGCCGAGCCTCCGACAGAGTAACATTCCCGCATGACCCCTATTGCAGCCTTGCCGATGTATGATTGGCCGGAACGCCGCGCCGAAGTGGATGCGCAGTGGCTTGTCCTGCGCGACAGGCTGCGGGCAACGGGATTCGACGCGCCGGATTACCTGACGCGGCGCAATGGCGACCTGCCGCCCGTTCCCGGCGGTATCCGCGATGCCTCGGGCGCGGTGATTGCACCCGATCCCGCGACACTGCCGCCCGATGAACTCGATCTGCCGACGCTGTGGCGCCATCCGGCGCTCCTGCTCGCCCAGACGTGCTGGGGGCCGATGGAGCTCGGCCTAGCCGCCCATGTGCATGTGGCGGGGCAGGACGACTATTCCGGCGTGGCGGGCGGCGACGAGGCGTTCTATTCCAGCGCGCTTGTCATGCGCCGGGGCGAGGGGCTGGCGGTTCCGGCACCGCGCGGCGGCGAACCGGTCCTGCCGGTGGATCGCCTGCGCGGCAAGCGTCTTGCCTTCAACAGTCCTGATTCCATGTCGGGCTATCTCGCCATCGAGCGCGACCTGGCGCTGCGGGGCGAGGGGTTCGACCTGTTCGCGCGGCTTGTCGAGACGGGCGGCCACCGCCTGTCCATCGAAGCGGTGGCGTCTGGCCGTGCCGATGTCGCCGCGATCGACTGCAAGTCGTGGGCGCTCGCCCAGCGCCATCATGAGGCCGCCAGTGCCCTCATCGTCGTGGGCTGGACGGGCAGGCGCAAGGGCCTGCCCTTTGTCTCGGCGTTTGAGGGTGTGGCTGTTTAGATCCACGCACCACAGATTCTGCAGCGATCCAGTCACCCGCGCATTTTGGCACCGGATGGATCGAAGGGCGGCTCGATGTTGATGCGGGCGGCGCGGCGAAGACCCAAAATCTCGACCTCGAACAGCCCGGCATTCTCGTTGTCGGCAAGCTCGGCGGGCACATAGCCCTGCGCCATGGAATGGCCGACATAATGGGCATAGCCACCCGACGTGACCCAGCCGACCACGCGCCATTCACCCTGCACCGCACCCTTGTCGCCCTCGAAGGACACGACTGCGCCAGCATCGTTGAAGCGCGGTGCGCCGATGCCATGCCCGGCCTCGACGACACCGTAATCCTTGCTGACCCTGGCCCAGATCGGCTCGTCGCCCATGACATCGGCAGCACCATTGCCATGCGGCACGTCGATGATCAGCGAGACCCGCCGCAGCTTCCTGCTGGTCCCGGCATCGAATTCGGCCTTTTCCTGCGCCGCGGCCTCGCGGCCGATGAAATCGTTCTTGCCAAGCTTGATGAAACGATCCATCGAGCCTTCATAAACGCCGTAGATCGGGCGCAGTTCGCGGAACCATGTCGGGAAATTCTTCTCAAGCCGCATGGAGAGCAGCGCACGCATGCCGAAATCGACGATGCCGAATTCTTCGCCCGCAGCCTTGATGGCGGCGTAGACCAGCCGCTGATAGGCCGGTTCCATCCAGATTTCGTAGCCGAGATCGCCGGTATAGGAAATGCGGTTGACCTTGCAGGGCGCGCCGCCGACCGCCATTTCGCGGAAATCCATGAACCGGAAGGCAGCGTTCGACACGTCCTCGTCGACAAGCCTGGCAAGGAGGTCGCGCGCTTTCGGTCCGGCGATGGACAGGCCGACCAGCGTCTGGTCGAAGCGGTGGATATGCACCGACCCGTCTTTCGGCTGGTGCCGCTGGAACCAGCGCATGTGATAGCGCTGGGCGGCTGACGAGCCCCAGATCAGAAAACGGTCTTCAGCAGCCTTGGCGATGGTGAAATCACCGATCAACTTGCCCTTCTCATTCAGCATGGGGGTGAGGACCAGCCGGCCGGCTTTCGGCATCGTGTTGGTCATCAGGCGCGACAGGAAGGCTTCCGCACCGCTGCCGGTGACTTCGTATTTGGCGAAATTGGCGATTTCGGTGACGCCGACCCGTTCACGCGTGGCGCGGACCTCATTGCCGATATGCTCGAAATCGTTGGAGCGGTGATAGGAAACGATATCTTTGGCCTCGGTACCCTTCGGCGCGAACCAGAGTGGGGTTTCAAGACCCCAGGAATCGCCCATGACGGCATTCTGGCGCAGCATCGTGTCATAGAGCGGCGTGGTCTGCTGCGGACGAGCAGCAGGCAGTTCCTCGTTAGGGAAGCGGATGGAGAAGCGGCGCGAATAGTTTTCACGCACCTTGGCGTTGGTATAGCGCAGGGTGGCCCATTCGCCGAAACGCGCGACATCCATGCCCCAGACGTCGAAACCGGGTTCGCCGTGCACCATCCAGTTGGAAAGGGCAAGGCCGACGCCGCCGCCCTGGCTGAACCCGGCCATGACGGCGCAGGCGGTCCAGTAATTGGTCAGGCCGGGAACGGGGCCGACGAGCGGATTGCCATCCGGCGCGAAGGTGAAGGGGCCATTGATGATCTGCTTGATGCCGGCCTTTTCGATGCCGGGGAAATGCTTGAAACCGACTTCGAGGGAAGGGGCGATGCGGTCGATATCCGGGGCCAGTAGTTCATGGCCGAAATCCCACGGCGTGTTGACCGGCGACCACGGCTTGGCCGCCTTCTCATAGGTGCCGAGCAGGATGCCGTTGCGTTCCTGCCGCGTATAAATCTCGCCCTTGAAATCCATGACGCCGATCAGTTCGCGTCCGGTCGACTGGTTGAACTCCATCACCTCAGGAACGTCTTCGGTCAGGAGATACATGTGCTCCATCGCCAGAACCGGCAGTTCGAGGCCGACCATGCGGCCGACTTCGCGCGCCCACAGGCCGCCGCAATTGACCACATGTTCGGCCTTCACGGTTCCCTGTTCGGTCACCACATTCCAGGTGCCGTCGACTTCCTGCGTCAGTTCGACGACGCGGTTGCGCAGGGAGATTTCAGCGCCCAGCTTGCGGGCGGCCTTGGCATAGGCGTGGGTGGTGCCGGATGGATCGAGGTGGCCTTCGACCGGATCCCACATGGCGCCGACGAAATTGGTTTCGTCCATCAGCGGGAACATGGCCTTGGCTTCGGAAGGGGTAATCAGCTCGGTATCCATGCCGAGATAGCGGCCCCGCGCATGGGCAAGGCGCAGGAAGTCCATGCGCTCGGGACTATCGGCCATCATCACGCCGCCGGTCAGGTGCAGGCCGCAGGACTGGCCGGAGAGTTCCTCGATTTCCTTGTAGAGGCTGACCGTATAGGCCTGCAGCTTGGCGACATTCGGATCACCGTTCAGCGTGTGGAAACCGCCTGCCGCGTGCCAGGACGATCCCGATGTCAGCTCCGAGCGTTCGATCAGCAGGACATCGGTCCAGCCGGCGCGGGCGAGATGGTAAAGGACCGAACATCCGACTACGCCGCCGCCAATGACAACTGCTTTAACGTGCGATTTCATTCACTTATGCCTCTTGTATGGAAATGTGATTCAACGTGTTGAGAGTTTGATTCCGGTGCAGCGGTCAGAAGTCTGTCGGCGCGCCGCCCTCGGCCTTGCGCCGGGCGACGAAGGCATTGATCTCTTCTTCGATGGCCGGGTCGATGGCGGGCTTCTCATAGGTAGCCAGCCGCTCCTTCCAGACCCGGTTGGCGCGCTCGATGGCCGTGGGCGAACCCGCCTCCTGCCACGTCTCGTAATTGCGCCAGTCGGAAATGATCGGGGCGTAGAAGGCCGTCTTGTAGCGCGACTGGGTGTGGGCGGTGCCGAAGAAATGGCCGCCGGGGCCGACATCGCGCATGGCTTCGATGCCGAGCGCATCGTCCGACAAATCGAGCGGGGTCAAAAATTCCGCTACCATCTGCAGCAGGTCGAAATCGAGGATCATCTTTTCATAGGAGCAGCACAGGCCACCCTCCAGCCAGCCGGCGGAATGCAGCATGAAATTGCCGCCGCCCTGGATCGCGCCCCACAGCGAGAAGACGGATTCATAGGCCGCCTGCGCATCGACCGTATTGGCGGCGCAGACATTGGAGGTGCGGTAGGGGATCTTGTAGCGGCGGGCAAGCTGGCCGCCGACCATCTGCGCCTTCATGTATTCCGGCGTGCCGAAGGCGGGCGCTCCGGATTTCATGTCAACATTGGAGGTGAAGCCGCCATAGCCGACCGGCGCACCCTTCCTGACCATCTGGGTGAAGGAGATGCCGGCGAGCGCTTCGGCATTCTGCTGCACCAGCGCCCCGGCGATGGTCACCGGCGCCATGGCGCCCGCCAGCGTGAACGGCGTGACGATGACGATCTGGCCGTTGCCCGACATATGGATGATGCCTTCCATCATCGGCACGTCGAGCTTCAGCGGCGAATTGGTGTTGATGATGGTGTAGCAGGAGGCCTCGTTCTGCAGCTGCTCCTGGCTGATGCCGCGGGCAAGACGGGCGATCTCGATACCATCCAGATTGCGCTCCTTGCCGAGCGAATAGATATGGAATGCCTTATCGGACAGGGTGGAGAGATCGCGGATGCATTCGAGGTGGCGCACCGAGGGATGGATGTCGATCGGCTCGACGGGATAACCGCCCGTGGTGTTGATGATGTTGTGCATCTGCGCCAGTTTGACGAAGTTGCGGAAATCCGCCTGGTTGCCGGAGCGACGACCATTGTCCGTATCGGAGCAATTGGGCGCCGAACCCATCTGCGCGAAAATCAGGTTGTTGCCGCCGAAGCGCACATTGTGCGCGGGATTGCGGGCATGCAGGGTGAATTCCGACGGCGCATAGCCGACATATTCAAGAATCATGTCCTTGTCGAAATGCACGCGCTGCGAGCCGGGGCGCACATCGGCGCCAGCTGTCTTCATGATCTCGCGTGCGCCGTCATGCAGCACGTCGACGCCGATCTCCTGCAACACGCGCAGCGAGGCATTGTGGATCGATTCCAGCTCGTCGTCGGAAATGATCTTGGTCGGCGTGAACGGGATTTTCAGCTGCCGGAACGGCGGCTGGTCGAAGGCACCGCTTTCAACGCTGCGGGGGCGGGAGCGTCCGCCACGCCGGCCATGATCGCGTGCCGTTGCGGGGATTTCGATGTCTGCTGCCGGTTCACTCATTGCTCATGCCCTTCACTTGCGATGGTGCCACTATCGCCAGAGACGGGGCAATCGTGCGCGGCCTGAGCGACGCCGAGCGCAAGGGAAGCGACATGGGTGGCGGACGGGTGAAATGGGTAGAAAAGGGCACGCGCCTGCGCAGTCCGTTTGTTCCCGTTGCCACGCCCGCTGTCGCGTCTGGCTGTTGAAGGAGGGAAAGACGGGCGGTCCCTGGAACGCGGGTCTTGGGGTATGTGGTATGCAATGCTTGCGATCCTGGGGACCACCCACTCCGGCGTTTTTGAGGGTTTTGCCCAATGCGCAACCATTGAGCCAAACCTCCCCGGCCGCACAGGTTTTCCTCCCTGTGAAGCCGAAGCGCCGATCCTTTCCCGACTTGCGAAGGTTTCCGGAAGCATTCCCGCCGGAAAGGACAGGGATGAGAATATCTCGGCTTGGGACGTGGTGGATAAGTTTCAGCCCAATTACTTTTCACCCCCCTCTGTCCTGCCGGACATCTCCCCCACAAGGGGGGAGATCAGCTGTCATGATTGTTCAAGCCAATTTCCAACATTGCAGAATAAGCAGAGCCGCTAATGCCAATGTGATCTCCCCCCTTGTGGGGGAGATGGGCGGCAGCCCAGAGGGGGGTGGGAACGCCTACTCCGCCGCCTGATGGGTCAGATGGCTGATGGGGGTGACCATCGCCTGGATCAGGTTGTTCATACTGATGACGCCGAGCGGTTTGCCGGCCTCATCAACAACCGTTGCGTGCTGCTGGTTGGCGTCGGTCATGGTCTTGGCCGCTTCCTCGAGGATCGTTCCGGTCTTGACCGTCACGCCGCCCGCATTGGCCGAACCGTCACCCTTGGTCGAGATGGTGTCGACCATGATCACCCGGCCGCGGTTCACTTCCTTGACGAAGCTCGAGATATATTCGTCCGCCGGTTTCAGGACGATATCCTGTCCGGTTCCCTGCTGCACCACCTCGCCGTCGCGCAGGATGGCGATCCGGTCGCCGAGCCGCAGCGCTTCATCGAGATCGTGGGTGATGAACACCACAGTCTTCTTGATTTCCTTCTGCAGGTCGAGCAGCACGGACTGCATGTCCATGCGGATCAGCGGATCCAGGGCGGAAAAGGCTTCGTCCATCAACAGGATCGGCGCGTCATTGGTCAGCGCACGGGCAAGACCCACACGCTGCTGCATGCCGCCCGAAAGCTGATTGGGATAATTCTCCTCAAAGCCTTTCAGGCCGACGCGTTCGATCCAGCGGCGGGCCTGTTCTTCCTGCTTTGCCCGGCTCAGGCCCTGGATTTCCAGGCCATAGACCGTGTTGTCGAGCACCGTGCGGTGGGGAAGCAGCGCAAACTTCTGGAAAACCATCGCTGTTTTGTGGCGGCGAAACTCGCGCAGGTCGTTCTGGTTCATCTTGCACACATCGGCGTTGCCGATGATGACCTCGCCGACCGTCGGATCGATCAGCCGGTTGATGTGGCGGATCAGCGTCGATTTGCCCGAACCCGAGAGGCCCATGACCACCTGGATGCAGCCGGCGGGCATATCGATATTGATATCGCGCAGGCCGAGCACGTGGTTGTATTTTTCGTTGAGCTCGGTCTTGGTCATGCCCTTCTTGACGGCATCGACGTAAGCTCCCGGTTTCTGGCCGAAAATCTTGTAGAGATTCTTGATCTGGATACCGGCGCCCTGAACGGAACGATCAGCCATGAACCACCTCCTGGTGCTTTTGAAGGCGCATGCCATAGGCCTGGCTGACGCGGTCAAAAATGATGGCAATGCCGACAATGGCAAGACCGTTGAAAAGTCCGAGCGAGAAGAACTGGCCGTTGACCGAACGCAGAACGGGCTGGCCGAGGCCCTGGACGCCGATCATCGAGGCAATGACCACCATGGCGAGCGCCATCATGATCGTCTGGTTGATGCCGGCCATGATCGTGGGCAGGGCGAGGGGGATCTGCACGTTCTTCAGGCGTTGCCAGCTGGATGAGCCGAAGGCATCGGCCGCCTCGAGCACATCCTTGTCGACGAGCCGGATGCCGAGATTGGTCAGGCGGATCATCGGCGGAATGGCGTAGATCACCACGGCGATGAGGCCGGGCACCTTGCCGATGCCGAGCAGCATGACCACGGGAATGAGGTAGACGAAGCTCGGCATGGTCTGCATGACGTCAAGGATGGGGTTGACGATGCGCTGGAAACCGTCGGAACGGGCCATGATGATGCCGATGGGAATGCCGACGACGACCGAAACGACGGTGCCGACGAAAATCATCGCGATGGTCTTCATCGCATCGCTCCACATGTCGAAGTAACCGATCAGGAGCAGGGTGATGACCGTTCCGGCCACGATCTTCCAGTTGCGGCTGGCGAGCCACGCAATGCCGGCGATCAGCAGGACCATGATCGGCCAGGGCGTCGTCGTCATGAATTTTTCGGCCTGGATCAGGAAGTATTGCAGCGGCTGGAAAAATGACTCGATCACATCGCCGTAACTGCGGGTGAAGGCCTTGAAGCCCTCATCCATGGTTTTTTTCAAATTGCGGAGTGTCTCGTCATTCATTTTCGGGAATGAGTAGAACCAATCCATATGGTGCGTCCCCTTCTTTGTGGGTCATCAAATGACCATCGCGACCGGACGCGGCAACGTTCGGCCCATTCGGGATGGTGCGATGCGGCGAAGAAGATCTCCGCCGCATCCATCGGTTACTTGACCGCGGCCTTGATCTTTTCAGCGGCTTCCGGAGAAACCCACTTCGACCACGTGGCTTCGTTGTTCTTCAGGTAATACTTGGCACCGTCTTCGCCGGTTGCCTGATTGTCGACCATCCAGGCGAGGAGCTTGTTGGCTTCCTCGTTGGAAATCTGGCGCTTCTTCAGGTACTCGAAGGCCGGACCCGCAGCGTCAGCAAATTTCTTGGTGACGATCGTGTAGATGTCCGCCTTCGGCCAGCCGTTCGGCTTCGGATCGGGGCAATCGGCAACGACGTTGCAGCGCTTCCATTCCTTTTCTTCCCACGGCACGCCATTGTCGAGCTTGACCATGGGGTACTTGCCGAGAATGGCCGTCGGACCCCAGTAATAACCGAGCCAGGCTTCCTTGCGCTCATAGGCCTTGGCAATCGAGCCATCGAGACCTGCGGCCGATCCCGTATCGACGAGGGTAAAGCCGTGTTTCTCGGCTTCATAGGCCTTGAAGAAATTGCCGGTGGTGATCTGGCACGCCCAGCCCGACGGGCAGTTGAACACGGCGCCCTTCTTGGGGTCTTCCGGCGCAGGGAAGAGTTCGGGGTGCTTCATGGCATCGGCGATCGTCTTGATATCCGGATGCGCATCGGCAAAGTACTTGGGTACCCACCAGCTTTCCGTACCGCCTTCGGTGATGGCAGGCGCGGCATAGACCAGCTTGCCTTCCTTGACCGCCTTGTCCAGCGGTTCCTTGACGGCGTTGAGCCAGCCTTCCGGTGCGATATCAGGCTGTCCCTTTTCGATCATCGACGTGAAGGTTGGAACCGTATCGCCTGCGACCAGTTCGGCATCGCAGCCATAGCCTACACTGAGTATAAGCTTGTCGAGATTAGCCAGCGCTTCCGCTGACTGCCAGTTCATGTTGGCGATGGTGACGGACCCGCACCCCGCCGCCGAAGCAGCTCCGGCAAAGCCGAAAAGCCCTGCGGCCAGTAAAGTTGAAGCAAGCAGCTTCTTCATCAGTTTTGTCTCCCACTCGTTTTGACAGTTCACCCGGTACGAATCTTAACTTGGTACTGCCTTACCCAGTCGTTCGCTTGTGTGCCATTTGGCATCCTTATCGCATCAGAATGCAATGGTTTCATTGAATTAATGAGGTATATCGCGACAGCACCTGTCGATATAACGACGCGGGAAAACCAATTGTGAAGCCGAATGTCACAATGTTCATGGGGGTAGTGTAACAAGCCGGATGATGAAAGATCAATGCTTTAGGCGATTTTTCTTCATTAATTCATTCACTGCGGTGCGGTTTTTCCCGGTTTTACTGGCTCTAAGCGCCGGATTTTCCCGTGAAGGAATTCCAATGGACTTTCCCTGGTCTTCCGCCGCAATCTGGGTTTCAACCGCCCGCCATCCGGCGTTTCCGGATGGCTGTTTGCCAGGCTCCAACGCACGGGAAAGCACGATGACCGACCCAACCATTGTTCCGATGATCGAGTATGAACAGGCCGATGCCGCCGTGCGGGCGGTCTATGACGACATCATGCACACGCGCGGGACGGACTGGATCAACAATTTCTGGAAGGTGCTGGCCAATGACCCGAAACTGCTCAAGCGCACGTGGGAGAGCCTGAGGGAAGTCATGGCGCCCGGTGCGCTCGATCCGCTGGTCAAGGAGATGATCTATATCGCCGTTTCCGCCACCAACAATTGCGACTATTGCAGCTGGTCGCACACGGCCTCCGCACGCGCAAAGGGCATGACGGATCCGCAGCTGATGGAACTTCTTGCGGTTGTCGGCATGGCCAATGAAACCAATCGGCTCGCAAACGGTTTAAAACCGCCGGTCGATACCGCGTTCAAACCAAAAGGGTCCAAAGCATGAAATCTCCGACGAAGCGCCGTACACCCGTTCATGACATGCAGATGGCATCGATGGTGATCGCCATGCGCCTGCCGATGATGATGCTGGAGGGGATGACGGAGACGTCTTCCAAGCCGGAATCCACCCGGGCCGTGTCCGAAAAAATGGCGGCGGTGACGGACGGTGTCGTCGCGGCGCAGCTGTCGGTGATCAATTCGGCAGCGACCTTCTGGCTGGATGTGTGGAGCGGCAAGTCACCCGCCGCCATCGCCCAGGCGACCATCGATAAAGCGACACAGGCGGCCCTCCGGCCCGGCCGTAAAACGCTGCGGGCCAATTACAAGCGTTTGAGCGGCGCAGGCTGAATTAAGGCAGGTTTTCGGCTTTTCTATCCGCGCCATCGTTGATTTTGCTGGTGTTTCCGTGGGAACGCCAGCAATTGCGGCAGCAGGGATGCGGTTTCAGCATGGCTGCCATGCAAATTTGCACGGGTCGTTGCTGTAAATGCGACATGCCATGGCGAAAAAACGTGATCAAACTTTAGGCAAAAAGCGCATTTGAGCGGCAACAAACGTTTTTACCCTCAGGTGCCCAAATGCTTTACATCTTCAATCGCAACAATCGCGTCCACATTGCCTGGAATGCCACGGAAAAGCGCAATGCGCCATCCGGCAATGCCAGGAGCGGCATCGCGTCGGCGGTTTCCTTCATCTGGACCCGTTCGGCCGGCTGATCGTCCACGCATCGGACTATTCCGGAAACCGCTGTCCTGTCAGGGCGGCGGTTTTTCTTTGTGCTGTTGTCTGATGAAGACCCAAGTCAAAAACCGCCCTGTCCGTGAGGAACAGTGCGGTTTTTTGCCAAGTTACGCATGGCTTTCTGCCGTACAATACGCTGGCAGAAATTACAGCCCCGGTACGCAGTACCTGATCCGGAGCATGGAGCAGGGTCTTGTCCGCTCCATGCAAAGTTTTAACCGGACATCGTTACCGCGAGGTTAGCGAGACCTTAAACAAATCTAAATTTTGAAAATTTCCCGGCTTTTCGCGGCGCGGTCAGCCTTCACGCGTGGCCTCGCGCAGGTAATTGATGATGCCGGAGAAGTCCGAACCTTCGTTCCCGGCGGCGCCGAAGGCCGCATAGATTTCTTCGGCGTGCTGGCCGAGCGGTGTCGCGGCACCGACACTTTTGGCGGCTTCCTGTGACAGCTTCAGATCCTTCAGCATCAGGGCGGCGGCAAAGCCCGGCTTGTAGCCGTTGTTGGCCGGGGATGTCGGCACGGGGCCGGGGACCGGGCAATAGGTGGTCAGCGACCAGCACTGGCCTGACGAGGTCGAAGCGACGTCGAACAGCGCCTGATGCGACAGGCCGAGTTTTTCAGCCAGGGTGAAGGCTTCGCTGACACCGATCATGGAAATGCCGAGGATCATGTTGTTGCAGATCTTGGCGGCCTGACCGGCGCCCGGCTCGCCGCAATGGACGATCCGGCCTGCCATGGGTTTCAGGATTGGTTCGGCAACAGTGAATGCATCAGCCGCACCGCCCACCATGAAGGTCAGGGTTCCCGCCGCCGCGCCGCCGATGCCGCCGGAGACCGGAGCGTCGACCGAGAGCAGGCCATGGGTTTTGGCGATCTCGTGCGCCTTGCGGGCGGAATCCACATCGATGGTCGAGGAATCGATGAGCAACGCGCCCGGTTTGGCTTTTCCGGCAATCTCCGCATAGACGGACAGGACGTGCTTGCCCGCCGGCAGCATGGTGATGACGACATCGGCATCCGCAACGGCGGCAAGCGCGCTTGCCGCGATGCTCACGCCGTTGGCTTTGGCGGTTGCGAGATTGTCCGGCAGGAGGTCAAAACCCAGCACCGTATGGCCTGCCTTGACCAGATTGGCGGCCATGGGGTTGCCCATATGGCCAAGACCGATAAAAGCGACTGTCGTCATCGCAGCATTCTCCCTGATAGTGTTCCCGTGTGTCGGATGCGGTGTGATTCAGCGGCCCATCATCGAGCGGGAAATGATCACCCGCATGATTTCATTAGTGCCTTCCAGAATCTGGTGGACGCGCAGGTCGCGCACCAGCTTTTCCACGCCGTAATCGTGCAGGTAGCCGTAGCCGCCATGGATCTGCAGGGCGTCATTGGCGACGTTGAAGCCGGTATCGGTGACGAAGCGCTTGGCCATGGCCGACCATTTCGATGCATCATGCGCCTTGCGGTCGAGTTTTGACGCGGCGGTGTAAAGCAGGACGCGGGCGGCGGACAGTTCCGTTTCCATATCCGCCAGCTTGAACTGCAGCGCCTGGAACTGATTGATCGCCTTGCCGAACGCCTTGCGCTCGGACGCATAGGTCACAGCCTTGTCGAGGGCTGACTGGGCGCCACCGAGCGAGCAGGCGGCAATGTTGAGGCGCCCGCCATCAAGCCCGCCCATGGCGATCTTGAAGCCATCGCCTTCCGCCCCGAGGCGGTTTTCCACGGGAACGCGGCAATTGTCGAAAATCACCTGCCGGGTGGACTGGGCATTCCAGCCCATCTTGTGTTCATTGGCACCGAAAGACAGGCCGGGCGCATCCTTCGGGATGATCAGGGTCGAAATGCCCTTCGGGCCATCCTCGCCGGTACGCACCATGGTGACGTAAAGGTCGGTATCGCCGGCGCCTGATATGAACTGCTTGGCGCCGTTGAGGACATAGTGGTCGCCGTCGCGCACTGCGCGGGTCTTGAGGGCGGCGGCATCCGAGCCGGAATTGGGCTCGGTCAGGCAATAGCTCGCCAGCCATTCCATCGAGGTCAGCTGCGGCACGAAGCGCTGGCGCTGTTCGTCATTGCCGTAGAGATCGATCATCCATGTCGCCATGTTGTGGATCGAGATGAAGGCGGAGAAGGCCGGGCAGGCGGCAGACAGGGCCTCGAAGATCAGCACCGCATCAAGGCGTTTCAGTCCCGAACCGCCGAATTCTTCCTTGGTGTAGATGCCGCCCATGCCGAGCGGACCGGTCTCGCGAATCACATCGGCGGGAAAATGCTTGTCCCGGTCCCAGGCCAGCGCGTTCGGCGCCACGCGGTCCGCCGCGAAGGCGCGCGCCATGTCCTGAATCGCCAGCTGATCCTCATTGAGTTCGAACTGGCCGGACGCCGTATCAACGACCGCATCCATGATAACCTCCCTGTATTCCTCTTGATTTCCACTCTATCGCAAGCGCCGGGCCGCGCAACGATTCAGATAGGTTTTGCCGGGGGCTAGGAAGAGAAAGACATATCCGCTACTCAAAGCCCATGACGCACGCAATCATGTTGCAGGGAACAGGGTCAGATGTTGGTAAATCCGTCCTGGTGGCCGGACTTTGCCGGCTTGCGCGCAACCGCGGATTGACGGTCCGGCCGTTCAAACCGCAGAACATGTCGAACAATGCGGCGGTCAGCGACGATGGCGGCGAGATCGGGCGGGCGCAGTGGCTGCAGGCCGTCGCCTGCGGCGTGCCGTCCTCGGTGCACATGAACCCGGTGCTGCTGAAGCCGCAATCGGAGACCGGCAGCCAGATCATCGTGCAGGGCAAAGTCTGGGGCCAGGCCAAGGGGCGCGATTACCAGACATTCAAGGCGCAGCTGCTCGACGCGGTCATGGCGTCGTGGGACATTGTCCGTGAGGGCGCCGATCTGGTCATCGTCGAGGGGGCGGGGTCTCCCGCCGAAATCAACCTGCGGGCGGGCGATATCGCCAATATGGGCTTTGCCATCCGCGCCAATGTTCCCGTGGTTCTGGTCGGCGATATCGATCGCGGCGGGGTGATCGCCTCGCTCGTCGGCACCCATGCGATCCTGCAGCGGGAAGACCGGGAGATGATTGCCGGCTATATCATCAACAAGTTTCGCGGCGACGTCTCGCTGTTCGATGACGGCCTGAAAGCCATAACGCAGTTTACCGGCTGGCCGTCTTTCGGCGTGGTGCCATGGCTGAAGGACGCGGCGCGGCTGCCGGCCGAGGATTCCGTCGTGCTGGAGCGTCTGGTGAAGGGCGGGGGCCGGGCGCTGAAGATCGCCGTGCCGGTGCTCGACCGCATCGCCAATTTCGACGATCTCGACCCGCTGATGGCCGAACCGCAGGTGGATGTGGTGATGGTGCGCAGCGGCGAGCGGCTGCCTGCCGATGCGGGACTGGTCATCATTCCGGGGTCCAAATCCACCATCGGCGACCTCCTGCGCTTCCGCGAGAACGGCTGGGACAGGGATCTCGATCTGCACCGGCGGCGCGGCGGCCATATCATCGGCATATGCGGCGGTTTCCAGATGCTCGGCCGGACCGTGCGCGATCCCGACGGCATCGAGGGCAGCGTGACGGAGACGGCAGGGCTCGGGCATCTCGATATCGATACGGTGATGGAGCCGGAAAAGACCGTGCGCAACGTGGCGGCGCAATCGCTGCCGTTCGATCTGCCGCTCGATGGCTACGAGATTCATCTGGGCCGGACCACCGGCCCGGACTGTTCGCGCCCCGCGGTGCGCATCAACGGCGTCAACGACGGTGCCATATCGGCGGACGGCAAGGTATTCGGCACCTATCTGCACGGGCTTTTCGGGGCGGACCGGTTTCGCGCCGCGCTTCTGGGCACGATGGGCATTGCCGCTGAAACATTCGACTACAAGGCCGGGGTGGACGCCGCGCTGGATAGTATCGCCGCCGAGCTTGAAACAGTGCTGGATGTGGATGCGCTGCTTGCATGTGCCGCGGTGCGTGGTTCGACAAGCTCACCATGAGGGGGATGGGTGGGCTGCAATGCTAATCGCGGAGATTGCAGAACATGGCTCCCTGCAATCCTCCACCTCCCTCATGGTGAGCTTGTCGAACCACCCACTACTCCCTGAGCAAACCGTGCGGATTCCATTGACATTTCCCGTGGGGGGTGAATAACGTCCCAGCCATGATTGGTTCCCATATTGGCCAAAGGCCAAGGGATCAAAAGGGAATGCGACGGTTGTACCCTCAAGGGCGACCCCACCGCAGCCGACCCCGCGACTGTAGAGCGGCGAGGATCAATGCAAAGCCTGACGCATATGCAGACGGCAGCCACTGGGAAACCGGGAAGGCGGCATTCATCCTGTGACCCGCGAGCCAGGAGACCTGCCAGTCATAGAGCGTTTCCCAGGAAACGCTCGGGGCAATCCTGCCCAAGAACCGAAGGGTCGTGTCCCTTCAGGCCCAGCACGGAGGTTGTTATGGCTGCTCGCATTGTATACGCGCTCGTTTCCCCGCCCGCATTCCGCTTGATCGTACCTGACGGATCATCGCGATTGCAGTGACGGCGATGCCCCAGCTGAATCACGGCGTGACGTTCATTCTCGGCGGTGCCCGCTCGGGCAAGTCCAGCTTTGCCGAAGGCCTGATCATGGCTTCCGGCCTTGAACCCGTTTATGTCGCAACCGGCAGGTCCTGGGATGAGGAAATGTCAGTCCGCATCGACCTGCACAAGGCGCAGCGCGGTTCATCCTGGCACACCATCGAAGAACCGCTCGATCTGGTGGACACCCTGCAGGGGGTTGCAGCCGAAGGAAAAGCGATCCTTGTCGATTGCCTGACGCTCTGGCTGACCAATCTGATGATGGCCGAGCGCGATATCACCGCCGAGACACGGCAGCTCGTGCAAGTGCTGCCGAAACTTCAAGGCTCGATCGTTCTGGTTTCGAACGAAGTGGGTCTCGGTATCGTACCGGAGAACCGCATGGCGCGCGATTTTCGCGACCATGCCGGACGTCTCCATCAGGCCGTGGCGCAGGCCGCGGCAACAGTCTATTTCGTGGCAGCCGGGCTGCCGCTCACCATGAAGGGATAGGAATATGCAGGGTCAGAAGATTCCAGCAACGGTCATCACCGGTTTTCTCGGTTCGGGAAAAACCACGATGATCCGCAATCTGCTCGAAAATGCCAATGGCAAGCGCATCGCACTCATCATCAATGAATTCGGTGATCTCGGCGTCGATGGCGGCCTGCTCAAGGGCTGCGGCATCGAAGCCTGTCGCGACGAGGATGTGATCGAATTGAACAATGGCTGCATCTGCTGCACCGTGGCCGATGATTTCATCCCGACCATGACCAAGCTGCTCGACCGTCCGGACCGTTTTGACCATATCGTCATTGAGACGTCAGGCCTTGCATTGCCGCAGCCGCTGGTTGCAGCCTTCAACTGGCCGGAGATCAAGACGCAGGTGACGGTTGACGGTGTCGTCACCGTGATCGACGCTTCCGCCGTGTCCGAAGGCCGCTTTGCCGATGACCACGACAAGGTGGATGCTCAGCGCATCCAGGACGAATCGCTCGACCATGACAGCCCGCTTGAAGAACTGTTCGAGGATCAGATCCGTGCCGCCGACCTGATCGTGCTGAACAAGAGCGACCTGATCACCGACAAGCAGCTGGAAGGTGTGCGCGGCGATGTGCAGAGCCGCTCTTCGCGCTCGCTCAACATGGTATCGGCCAGCTTCGGCAAGCTCAGCAATGAATTGCTGCTTGGTCTCGGCGTCGGCACCGAAGAGGACATCGCCAACCGCAAGTCGCACCATGAAATGGAACATGAAGCGGGTGAAGAGCACGACCATGACGAGTTCGAGAGCTTTGTTGTCGGGCTTGGTCCGGTGGCCGAACCCAAAAATTTTGTCGAGAAGCTGAAGGCCGTGATTGCCGATCACGATATCCTGCGCCTGAAAGGCTTTGCCGATGTTCCCGGCAAGCCCATGCGGCTGGTGGTGCAGGCTGTCGGCACGCGCATCGAGCATTACTTCGACCGTGCGTGGAACCCGGGCGAGGAACGGCAGACCCGTCTCGTCGTCATCGGACTGCACGATATCGACAATGATGCCATCACATCGGCGGTAACCGCCGCTGCCGCTGCCTGACGATAGGATATTGAATGCATCTCCTGCTTGCCCAGAAAGGCACCATCGCTGAAGGCACCGAGGCCATCGACCTCGGCCAGACACCGGGAGATGTGCTGTTCCTGTCCGCGGCCGATACGGAACTGGCGAGCCTTGCCGCCGCACGGCGGCAGGGCGATGGTGCAGTTTCGCTGCGCCTTGCCAATATGATGAGCCTGTCGCACCCGATGTCCGTCGATGCCTATGTCGAGCGGACAGCGCGGCATGCCAGGCTGATCGTCGTCCGGGTGATCGGCGGCGAGAGCTACTGGCCCTATGGCCTCGAAGCGCTGCATGCCTGCGCCGTCAATCACAAGGTGCAGCTTGCGGTGCTGCCGGGGGACGACAAGCCCGATCCGGGGCTCGACCGGTTTTCGACGGTCGCCCGGCATGATCGCGATGCGCTCTGGCATTATCTGCTGGAGGGCGGGGCGCAGAATGCCCAGCGCTTCCTCGATTATTGTGCAGCCCTGATTTCTTCGGGTGAAAAGCCGCAGGAGGCGGCGCCTCTGCTCAAGGCCGGGTTGTGGTGGCCCGGCAATCCAGCACCGTCGCTGGACGCGATGCGGCGTGACTGGACGGACGGCGCGCCTGTCGTTGCCATCTGCTTCTACCGGGCGCTGGTGCAGAGCGGCCAGACAGAGCCCGTTGCGGCGCTTCTCGATGCGTTGCGTGCCAAGGGGCTCAATCCGCTGCCGGTGTTCGTTTCCAGCCTGAAAGACCCGGTTTCCATCGCGACGCTGGAGAGCATTTTTGCCGAAGCGCCGCCCGCCGTGGTGTTGAATGCCACGGGGTTTGCCGTGTCTGCACCCGGTTCGGCGCGCAAGCCGACCGTGCTTGAACATGACGGCGCGATGGTGCTGCAGGTTATCTTTTCCGGCTCCAGCGTAGAGCAGTGGCGCCTGTCGGATCAGGGGCTTTCCGCGCGCGACCTGGCGATGAATGTTGCCCTGCCTGAGGTGGATGGCCGGGTTTTGTCGCGCGCTGTGTCGTTCAAGTCGGCGCAGCATTTCGACGAGGCGGTGCAGGCCAATATCGTCATGCATGAACCGCAGGCCGACCGTGTCGCCTTCGTTGCCGATCTCGCGGCGAACTGGGCGCGCCTGCGCACGGGCAAACCGAATGAGCGCCGCGTTGCGCTTGTCATGGCGAACTATCCCAACCGGGACGGGCGGCTTGGCAATGGCGTCGGGCTCGACACCCCCGCGGGCACTTGGCAGGTGCTGAAATCCATGCGCGATGCCGGATACGATATCGCCGATATGCCCGCCGATGGCGAAGCGCTGATCAACCATCTGATGGCCGGGCCGACCAATGCGGCCAGTGACATCAGCGCCATCCGCGAAACCATTTCGCTCAATCAATACAACAGCTTCTTTCAATCGCTTCCCCAGGTGATTCAGGAGAAGGTCACGGCGCGCTGGGGTGCGCCGGATGGTGATCCGTTCTTCCTCGATGCGGCGCGCGGCTTTGCGCTGCCGCTCAGCCGGTTCGGCGCGGTGCTGGTCGGCATCCAGCCGGCACGCGGCTACAATATCGATCCGAAGGACACCTATCATTCGCCCGATCTGGTGCCGCCGCATGGCTATCTCGCCTTCTATGCCTATCTGCGCGGTGTCTACGATGCGCATGCCATCGTGCATGTGGGCAAACACGGCAATCTCGAATGGCTGCCGGGTAAATCGCTGGCATTGTCGGAAACCTGTTTCCCCGAGGCGGTGCTGGGGCCGGTGCCGCATATCTATCCGTTCATCGTCAATGATCCGGGCGAGGGCACGCAGGCGAAGCGCCGCTCCGCCGCCGTCATCATCGATCACCTGACACCGCCGCTGACCCGGGCCGAGAGCTATGGCCCACTGAAAGATCTGGAAGCGCTGGTCGACGAATATTACGAGGCATCCGGCGTTGATCCGCGCCGGCTTGTGCGGCTAAAGGTGCAGATTCTTGATCTCGTCCGCGATATCGGTCTCGACAGCGATGCGGGCATTCACGATCACGATCCCGACGATCTCGCCCTGCAAAAGCTCGATGCCTATCTCTGCGACCTCAAGGAAATGCAGATCCGCGACGGCCTGCATATTTTCGGCCTGTCGCCGGAGGGGCGCCTGCTCACCGATCTGGTGGTCGCTCTGGCACGGGTGCCGCGCGGTTCGGGTGTTGGCGCCGACCAGAGCCTGCAGCGCGCCATCGCCGCTGATCTCGGCTTTGCCGGTTTCGATCCACTGGATTGCGACATGGCTGCGCCATGGAGTGCGGAACGGCCTGCAATTCTCAACGCGGTCACCGACGAGCCATGGCGCATTGCCGGCGATACGGTGGAGCGCATCGAGTTGCTGGCGGCAAAGCTGGTGGCTGGTGAAACCGCTTGCCCTGCTGATTGGCAGGCGACGCAAACGGTTCTGGACGGCATTCGCACGACCCTGCATCCGGCTGTGATGGCCTGCGGCGCAGCCGAAATGGCGGGGCTCATGACCGCGCTGAACGGGCGTTTTGTGGCGCCGGGACCCTCCGGCGCGCCGACGCGCGGACGTCCTGACGTTCTGCCGACCGGCCGCAATTTCTTTTCCGTCGACAGCCGCGCCGTACCGACACCCGCCGCATGGGAACTCGGGCAGAAATCAGCGGAACTCCTGATTCGCCGCTATACGCAGGATCATGGGGAGTGGCCGACCTCGCTGGGGCTGACCGCCTGGGGCACGTCGAACATGCGCACCGGCGGCGATGATATTGCGCAGGCGCTGGCCCTGATCGGGGTCAAACCGGTCTGGGACATGGCCTCGCGGCGCGTCACCGGATACGAGATCATTCCGCCTGCCGTGCTAGGCCGTCCGCGCGTCGACGTGACCTTGCGCATCTCCGGCTTTTTCCGCGATGCTTTTCCGGACCAGATTGCACTGTTCGACACGGCGGTGCGGGCGGTCGGCGCCTTGCCTGAAGACGCGGAAGACAATCCCATCGCGCTGCGCATGCATAGCGAGCAGGCCCGGCTTGTGGCTGAGGGAGCCGATGAAAAGACGGCGAAGCAGCGGGCGGGCTTTCGCGTGTTCGGTTCAAAGCCCGGTGCCTATGGTGCCGGCCTGCAGACGCTGATCGACGAAAAGGCCTGGGACAAGCGCGACGACCTTGCCGAGGCATGGCTGGTCTGGGGCGGCTATGCCTATGGTGCGGGTGAGGAGGGCAAGGCCGAGCGCGGTCTTCTCGAAGAGCGCCTGCGCACCGTCGAGGCCGTGGTGCAGAATCAGGATAACCGCGAGCATGACCTGCTCGATTCCGACGATTACTACCAGTTCGAAGGCGGGATGTCGGCGGCGGTCGAGCAGCTGTCCGGCGAGCGCCCGACCATTTATCACAATGATCATTCGCGTCCGGAAAAGCCTGTCATCCGCACGCTCGAGGAAGAGATCGGGCGAACCGTGCGCGGCCGCGTGACCAATCCGAAGTGGATCGCCGGGGTAATGCGCCATGGCTATAAGGGTGCCTTTGAGATGGCGGCAACGGTCGACTATCTCTTCGCCTTTGCCGCCACGACAGGCGCTGTCCGCAACCATCATTTCGAAGCGGTCTATCAGGCGTTCCTGATGGACGAGGATGTGCGGACATTCCTGAAAGACAAGAACCCGCATGCGCTGCGGGATATCGCCGAAAAGCTGGAGGAGGCCGTGCAGCGCGGCTTCTGGACCCCGCGCTCGAACTCGGCGCGCTATGAACTCGGCAAGCTTGCCGCCTGAGACAATGATTCGGAAGGAGACGCCAAATGGCTGAAAAATCACAGAAACTGTTGAACCTGACCGAAGAGGAAGTCAACGCGCGCCACGCCGACAAGATGCGCAAGAAGAAGGCCGTGCGCGACAAGATCCTTGCCACCAAGACCGATGAAAAGGGCCTGGTCATCGTCAACACCGGCAAGGGCAAAGGCAAGTCGACCGCCGGTTTCGGCGTCGTGTTTCGGGCGCTCGGCCACGGCATGAAGATCGGCGTGATCCAGTTCGTCAAGGGATCATGGGATACGGGCGAGCGCTGGGTTCTGGAGAAATTCCCCGAGCAGGTGACCATCTCGGCCATGGGCGAGGGTTTTACCTGGGAAACGCAGGACCGCGCCCGCGATATCGCCATGGCCCGGGATGCCTGGGAACAGGCGAAGACAATGATCCTCGATGACGAAACCGATCTTGTCCTGTGCGATGAACTCAATATCGCGCTGCGCTACGACTATCTGCCGGTGGAGGAAATCATCGATGTGCTCAAGCAGAAGCCGCACATGAAGCACGTGATCATCACCGGGCGCAATGCCAAGGACGAACTGATCGAGTTTGCCGATCTCGTCACCGAGATGGAAATGATCAAGCATCCGTTCCGTTCCGGCATCAAGGCGCAGAAGGGCATCGAGTTTTAAAGGCGATGTTCATGCCACGCTGCTAAAACAGCGTGGCGAGCCACAGGCGGATCGGATTGCTCGGGTCCAGAAGCAGCTTTGTCGCCAGCGCCAAACAGACGATCACCAGCAGCGGCTTGATGATTTTTGCGCCGTTCTTCATCGCCAGCCCCGCGCCGACCCGCGCGCCGATGAACTGGGCGACACCCATGCACAGGCCGACCTTCCAGTTGATGACGCCGAGAAAGGCGAAGGTGGTGAAGCCGCCGAGATTGGAGGCGAGGTTGAGCAGTTTCGTGTGGGCCGTTGCCTTCAGCAGGCCGTAACCGGCCAGCGAGACAAAACTGAGCATGAAGAACGAACCGGCGCCGGGTCCGAACACGCCGTCGTAAAATCCGATCAGCGGAACGATCGCGAGACCGAACAGGAACGGCGTCATCCGATGGGCGCGGTCGATATCGCCCATGTTGGGCTTCAGGGCAAAATACAGCGCGATGGTGATCAATAGGACCGGCAGGAAGGCGCGCAGGAGATCGCCGGGCAGAAAGCCGGCAAGGAGGGCACCCGCCACCGCACCGAGGAATGACATGAACGCCGATGGAAGCTGCTTCTTCAGGTTCACATGGCCCTTTTGGGCATAGGCTATGGTTGCCGAGGTGGAACCGAACAGCGATTGCAGCTTGTTGGTCCCCAGCGATTCCACCGGCGAGAGGCCGGCCAGAAGCAGGGCCGGAACGGTGATCAGGCCGCCACCTCCAGCAATGGAATCGATGAAACCGGCGGCAAAGCCGGCAAGGATCAGAAGTACGGGAACATTGTCGAAGAAGGCGGGCATGGCGGGAGACTCTTTGAGAATGCGCCGGACCATAGAGGGAATTTCGGCTTTGGCGAGAACATTTCAATGCTGAGTCGATCCGCTTGTGCGAATCGCATTCTAGTGTGTTGTTTGCGCACTTGAATTCAGCCGCCGGGGCTGCGATCTATCGCGTGACGACAGTTTGGGGGTACAATGAGCGAGAGCATCTTTGATCGCATCACCGCATTTCTTGGCGCAAAGAGTGCCGTGCAGAAGGTTGCCGATGATCCGGTCCTGACGGCGGAGCTCCTGCTTCTGATGCATGTGGCGCTGGCTGACGGCAAGACCGAAAAGTCGGAATATGCGGCAATCCTGCGCATTGCCTCCAATGATTTTGGCATTGCTCCCGACGAATTCGGCGAAGTGGCGGCCTATCTGAAGGATTTCGGCTACGAAACCTCCAGTGAGCAGGCGGCGCTGGCTTTTGCCGACGTGCCGTTCGAGCGCAAGGTCATGCTGCTGCGGCACCTGCTGACGATTGCCAATGCCGATGACGATCTCGATCCGAAGGAAGCCAATCTCATCCGCCGCACGGCCGATCTTTTGGGCGTGACGCCGGAAGAGCTTCACAAGCAGCATTGATGGTTGAAGAGCCGGAGAGCGCAGCCCGTTACACGCTGGGCCTTGGATGCGAGCGGGGATGCGATCCGGCGGAACTGCGCGGCCTTGCCGAGTCGGTCCTGCGTGCGGGCGGAGTAAAGCCCGGCGATCTTGCGGGCATCCATTCCCTCGATGCGCGCGCGGGTGAACCGGCGATGATTCAGCTTGCCGCGCTTTGGCAATTGCCATTCCTGTGCTTCGATGCGCCAACCCTGGAACGGGAAACGCCCCGCCTTGCCAATCCGTCCCGGCGTGTCTTCGAACTGACAGGCAGCCACGGCGTCGCGGAAGCAGCAGCGCTTGCCGCTGCGGGACCGGACGGCGCGCTGGTGATCGGTAAGACAAAATCCGCCCATGCAACGGCTGCCTTGGCAAGAAAGAGATAGACAATGACGGTTCATTTTATTGGTGCCGGGCCCGGCGCCCCCGATCTCATCACCGTGCGTGGCCTGAAACTGATCCAGTCCTGCCCGGTCTGCCTTTATGCGGGATCGCTGGTGCCGCCGGAAATGGTTGCCGAAGTGCCGGAGGGCGCGCGCGTTGTCGATACGTCTTCGCTGACGCTGGACGAGATCATCGCCGAATGCGAGCGGGCGCATGCGGAAGGCAAGGATGTGGCGCGGGTGCATTCCGGCGATCCATCGATCTATGGCGCGGTGGCCGAGCAGATGCGCCGGCTCGATGCGCTCGGCATCGACTATGACGTGACGCCGGGGGTTCCGGCCTTTGCCGCCGCCGCCGCTGCGCTGAAAAAGGAACTGACGGTTCCCGAGGTGTGCCAGACCATCATTCTCACGCGCACCTCGATGAAGTCCTCGACCATGCCGGAAGGCGAGGATCTCGTGACATTGGGCAAATCCGGCGCGACGCTTGTCATTCACCTCTCCATCCGCAACCTCCAGCGGATCGAGACCGATCTTGTGCCGCTCTACGGCGCCGATTGCCCCGTCATCGTGGCCTACCGCGTCGGCTGGCCGGACGAGCAGTTCATTCACGGCACGCTGGCGGATATTGCCGGAAAAGTGCGGGAGTCGGGCCTGACGCGCTCGGCCATGATCTTTGTCGGCAAGGGCCTGTCAGCGGATGCGTTCCGCGATTCCGCGCTTTACCACAAGGATCACAGCCACACCTTGCGGTCACGCTCGGAGTGACAGGCATTAAGGGGGGCGTTAAATCCTACAAACAACACCTTTGCCGCTAGCTCAGCGTTTCCTCAATAAACCGCAGAACGCCTGATGTGTCGGGCAGGGTGTGACCGGCGGGGCGGTGCGGCCGCTCGATCATGATGACGGGCAAGCCAAGTTCGCGCGCCGCGGCGATCTTGGCATAGGATGCCGCGCCGCCGGAGTTGCGGCAGACGATATGGGTGAGGCGCTTGCGGGTGAGAAACACGGCTTCCTCATCCTTCTTGCCCGGCTTGGACAGTTCCAGCTCGAAATCATGCAGGTTGAGCGGCGTTTCCGGCGGATCGATCATGCGCACGACGAAGTACACGTCGCTTCGTCTGGAGAAGGGTGCGATGTGCTGGCGGCCGAGCGCCAGCAATATCCGGGCCTTTGCGGGAATGGCGGAAACCGCTTCTTCAAGGCTTGTGACGCTGGTCCAGGCATCCCCAGGCTTGCGCTGCCAGTCCGGCCGTTCCAGCCGGACGAAGGGAACGCCCGTGGCATCCGCCGCCGCACGCGCATTGTCCGATATCTGCGTGGCGAAGGGGTGGGTCGCATCGACGAGCAGGGCGATGTTTTCCCTGCGGATATAGGCGGCAAGGCCGTCCGCGCCGCCAAAACCGCCGGTGCGCACTTCACCCTCGATCTTGCCGGGATTGCTGGTGCGGCCGGCGAGCGATGAGATTGTCCGATAGCCACGGGCGACAAGCGCGGCGGCAAGCTTGACCGCTTCCGCCGTGCCGCCGAGGATGAGCACAGGACGATCAGAGGCGGGCAAGGATTGTCCCCTTGCGGTCGGTCACGATTATTTCCACCTCGACAGGCGCACCCCTGAGGGTGGCGAGCGCCACGGCCTTGGCTTTTTCGGCGATGGACTTCGGCAGGTCGATGCCAAGCCCTTGAGTCATTTCAAGCACTTCCTGCGCGGTGTTGGCATTCAGAATCCGCTCCCTCATATCCTTGTCGAATCCAAGCTTTTCCGCTTCATCCGCCAGAAATGCCATGCTGACCTGGCTGCGGGCGGAGTGCAGGTCGAGCGCGCCCTGCGCCAGCTTGGTCAGCTTGGCAAAGCCGCCCGCGATGGTCAGCCTGTCGATGGGATGAACCCGCAGATATTTGAGCAGTCCGCCGGCGAAATCGCCCATGTCGAGCAGCGCGATATCTGGCAGATTGTAGATCGCCTGCGCCGCATCTTCCGAGGTCGATCCTGTCGCCGCCAGAACGTGTGTGAGCCCGGCGGCGCGGGAAACATCGATGCCGCGATGGATCGAGTGTATCCATGCCGCGCAGGAAAACGGGTGGACGATGCCCGTCGTGCCGAGAATGGAGATGCCGCCGATGATGCCGAGACGCGGGTTCCAGGTTTTCTTCGCCAGTTCCTCGCCTTCCGGCACGGAGATGGTCACGACAAGATCGGCGGGCAGGTCGTACTGGGCGCAGATTTCCTCGCAGATGGCGGTCATCATGGCGCGCGGGACGGGGTTGATGGCGGCTTCCCCCGGCTGGATCGGCAGGCCCGGCAGGGTGACGGTGCCAACGCCTTCGCCTGCGACAAACTGAATACCGCTGCCGGGAGCGGCGGGATGGACCGTGGAGATGATGGTGGCGCCATGGGTAACATCAGGGTCATCCCCGGCATCCTTGACGATCCCGGCAATGGCATAGCCGTCGCCGATTGATTCGAGTGCCAGCGGAAAATGCGGGACCTCGCCCTTCGGCAGGATGATGGCGACCGGATCGGGAAATTCACCCGTGATCAGTGCAATCAGCGCGGCCTTGGTTGCGGCGGTCGCACAGGCGCCCGTGGTCCAGCCCCGGCGCAGGGGAGCAGGGTTGGCATCGTCTGGTTTTCGCAATCCGGCATCGGGTTCGTCGCTCATGCGCGTCTTATAGACCAGCTTGGGATAGAGTTGCATGATTTTTCCGATAAGTTCATGCTTGCGATGCGGAAAATTATGCTATGCGCGATGCAACAGATACGGGGAGCGCGATGAGCGCAGTGACGTCAAAATTGCCGAAGTTCGAAACGGGTCATGTCTGGCTTGTCGGGGCCGGGCCGGGTGATCCCGGGCTGTTGACGCTGCATGCGGTCAATGCGCTCGAACAGGCCGATGCCATTGTCTATGACGCGCTGGTCAACGAGGAATGCCTTTCCTTTGCCCGTGCGGACGCGGAACTCGAATATGCCGGAAAGCGCGGCGGCAAACCTTCGCCGCAGCAGCGCGATATCTCATTGCGTCTGGTGGAACTGGCCAAGGCCGGCAAGCGGGTGCTGCGCCTGAAGGGCGGTGATCCCTTCGTCTTCGGCCGGGGCGGCGAGGAAGCGCTGACGCTGGTCGAGCATGGCATTCCCTTCCGCATCGTGCCGGGAATCACCGCCGGTATCGGCGGGCTCGCCTATGCGGGCATTCCGGTGACCCACCGCGAGACCAACCAGAGCGTGACCTTCCTGACCGGACACGACGCCACGGGCCTCATTCCCGATACGATGGACTGGGCGAGCATCTCCAAGGGTTCGTCCGTCATCGTCATGTACATGGCGATGAAGCATATCGGCGTCATTGCCGCCAAGCTGATGGCGGCGGGCCGCGCGAAGGACGAACCCATGGCCTTTGTCTGTAATGCCACGACGGGCGCGCAGACAGTGCTGGAAACAACCCTTGCGCAGGCCGAGGACGCTGTGGAACAGGCGGGACTGCGCCCGCCCGCCATCGTTGTCATCGGCGAGGTGGTGCGCCTGCGCAATGCGCTCGACTGGCTGGGGGCACTGGACGGGCGTGTGCTGCAGGTCGATCCGCTGGGAACACGCCGCGAAAAGGATGCGGGATGAAGGGCTTTGTCATCGCCGCCCCGGCATCGGGAAGCGGCAAGACCACGGTAACGCTGGGTTTGCTGCGCGCGCTGCGCGATGGCGGCGTGAAAATCGCGCCGGCCAAGGCGGGTCCCGACTATATCGATCCGGCCTATCACAGCGTTGCCAGCGATGTGCCCTGCATCAATCTCGATCCCTGGGCGATGCGGCCCGACCTGATCAGCGCCCTGGCATCGCGTCATGCGGAAGGCGGCAAGACGCTGGTGGTCGAGGGCATGATGGGGCTTTTCGACGGTGCGCTGGACGGCAAGGGATCCGCCGCAGATCTTGCCGTGCGCCTGTCGCTGCCGGTCATTCTGGTGCTCGACTGCGCAAAGCAGTCGCATTCGATTGCCGCCGTGGTCAGTGGCTTCCGGGATTTCCGCCGCACGCTGATGATCGCCGGGCTGGTGCTCAACCGCGTCGGCAGCGCCCGGCACGAGGCCATGCTGCGCGCCGCGCTGCAGCCGGTCGGCATTCCGGTTCTCGGCGCCATTGCGCGCGACCCGAGGCTGCATCTGCCGGAGCGCCACCTCGGGCTGGTGCAGGCGGGGGAACATTGCGCGCTCGATGCGTTCATGGCCCATGCGGGCGAGGTCATGGGGAGGCAGATCGATCTTGCCGCGCTGCAGCAGATCGCCGGGCGTCTGGGTCCCGTCGCCTCCATGGCCAATATTGCGCGCGTGCCGCCGCTCGGCCAGCACATTGCAGTGGCCCGCGACAACGCCTTTGCCTTTTCCTACCTGCATCTGCTCGATGGCTGGCGCCGCCGCGGTGCGCAGATCAGCTTCTTTTCGCCGCTGAACGACGAAGCCCCGGCAGCGGACAGCGATGCGGTCTATCTGCCCGGCGGCTATCCCGAACTTTATGCGGAACAGCTGGCGACGGCTGCCAATTTTACCGCCGGTATCCGCCAGGCGGCGCAGCGCGGCATCCCGATCTACGGGGAATGCGGCGGCTACATGGTGCTGGGCGAAAGCATCGAGGACGCCGCCGGAAAAACCCATGGCATGCTCGGCCTGCTGCCGTTGCAGACCAGCTTTGCCGAGCGCCGGATGCATCTGGGCTACCGCCGGATCGAGCCGCTGGCGGCTTCGCCGTTTCCGTTTCCCTTCACCGCGCATGAATTCCACTATGCCAGCATTGTGCGCGAAGGGGACGCCGCGCGGCTGTTTCGCGTCCGCGATGCGCTGGGCGAAGATCTCGGCGAGGCGGGCCTGCGGGTCGGCTCGGTATCGGGTTCCTACATGCACATGATCGATATGGCCGGATGATGCAGATTGAGCATGGCGGCGCGCTTGATCGCGCCATAAGCCGGTTTGGCGGGCGGCGTGAAGACTGGATTGACCTGTCCACCGGCATCAATCCGGAGGTCTTTCCGCTGCCATCCATTCATCCGGACGTGTGGAACCGTTTGCCCGATGAAAACCTGCTGGCAGCGGCGCTCGAGGCAGCCCGTGTTTACTACGGCGCCTTGGCGGGTACAGGCATTGCCGCGGCGCCCGGCACGCAGGCGCTGATCCAGATCATACCGGATCTGACGGATCGCGGCGAGGTGGCGATCGTCGGTCCGACCTATCAGGAGCACCAGTCCTCGTTCGAACGGGCGGGCTGGACGGTGACACCGTGCGCCGACGTCTCGGGCATTCCGCCGTCGGCCAGGGTCGCCGTCATCGTCAATCCCAACAATCCGGATGGCCGCATTGTCGCAAAGGACACGCTGATTGCGCTTGCCGGGACATTGCAGGCACGGGGCGGTTTCCTGATCGTCGATGAAGCCTTTGCCGATCCGCATCCCGAAACGAGCATTGCCGCGCAGTGCGGTCAAAATGGGCTGATCGTGCTCAAATCGTTCGGCAAGTTCTTCGGCCTTGCCGGCCTGCGGCTCGGCTTCGCCCTGACCAGCCCGCCGCTCGCGGCGAAGCTGACGCAGCGCATGGGGCCGTGGGCCGCCTCCGGTCCGGCGCTGGCGATTGCCCGGCACGCCTTTACCGACACGTCAGCGCTTGCCGCTTTCAGCGCCCGGCTGACCCGGCGGCGCAAGCTCCTCTCCGCGGTTTTTTCCGGGGTCGGCCTGAAGGAAATCGCCGGCACCGATCTGTTTGCGCTGGTCGAGCACAGGCGCGCCCATGCCCTGTTCGAGGCCCTGTGCGCGCAGCACGTGCTGGTGCGCAAATTCGCCTATGCACCGCAGTGGTTGCGCTTTGGCCTGCCACTGGATGAGAATGACGCAGAGACATTCCGGCAGCGTGCCGTTATAGCAATGGACGCTGTGCGAAGCTGAGATTTTGAATCAACGGGATCGAATCATCCATGGAAATCAACCTTTTGATTCTGTTTCTTGCCCTCTTGGCGGACCGTTATGTCGGCGATCCCGACTGGTTGTGGCAGCGGGTGCCGCATCCCGTCGTGCTGTTCGGCAAAGCCATCGCCTTCATCGACAAGCGTTTCAACAGGGCTGGGCATACCGAGGAGGAAAAGCGCCGCAACGGTTTTCTCGCGATGCTTGCCCTGTTGCTTGTGGCGGCAGGTGTTGGCGTGCTGATCCATTGGGCGCTGACGATGATTCCGCCGTTCGGCGGGCTGATCGAAGCCCTGATCGTCGCGGTATTCCTGGCGCAGAAAAGCCTGGGCGAGCACGTCGCGCGGGTTGCCGATGCGCTGCGCAATGACGGGCTGGTGGGTGCGCGCCGTGCCGTGTCGATGATTGTCGGGCGCGATCCGCAGGTGCTCGACGAGGCGGCCATCACGCGCGCTGCGATTGAAAGCCTTGCCGAAAACACGTCAGACGGCATTATTGCTCCGGCCTTCTGGTTTGCACTGCTCGGCCTGCCGGGGCTTCTCGCCTACAAGATGCTGAACACCGCGGATTCGATGATCGGCCATCTCAATGACCGCCATCGCGACTTTGGCCGGTTCGCCGCCAAGCTGGATGATGTCGCCAACTGGATCCCGGCGCGCCTGACCGGATTGCTGATCGCTGCGGCCGCGTGGATCGTGCATGGCGGAAAAGCCGCAGCCCGTTCGTTCGACGTGATGATGCGCGATGCACGGCTGCATCGCTCGCCCAATGCCGGTTGGCCCGAGGCGGCCATGGCCGGGGCCATCGACGTGGCGCTTGCCGGACCGCGCATCTATGGCGGCGTGGTTGCCAACGAGCCGATGCTCAACGGGTCCGGCCACCGCGATGCCGGTGCGGCGCACATCGATGCGGCGCTGCGCGTCTACAGCGTCGCGACAGCACTTTTCATGGGCGTGCTGCTGGTCCTGTTTTTCCTTGGACTGTTTTAACCCTGCTCGGTGATCCGGCGAGCGAGGGCCTTGTGCAGGTCGGGTGAGGCCCGGACCAGTGCCCGGCCGGCTTCCGACAGCGGCTGGCGCAGGATTTCCTCGGTCTTGCCGCGCTCGACGATCTTTCCCTCGGACATCACCATGACCGTATCGGTGATGGCCCGCGCCACGGCAAGATCGTGGGTGATGAACAGATAGGCGATGCCCAGCCGGTCGTTGAGGTCGGCGAAGAGATCGAGAATCTGCGCGCGGATCGACACGTCGAGGGCGGATACCGGCTCGTCGGCGACGATGAGTTTCGGTTCGGTGATGATGGCGCGGGCAATGGCGAGCCGCTGGCGCTGGCCGCCGGAAAACTCGTGCGGATATTTGTCCTTGTCGGCGCGCGGGATGCCGACCCGCTCCAGTGCGCGGTGCACCCGGTCGCGCCGCTCGCCGTCGGACAATTCGCGGTCGAGCAGATAGAGCGGCTCCGCGATCAGGCGCTCGGCCTTGTGGCGTGGATTGAAGGAACCGTAGGGGTCCTGAAACACCACCTGCATGTTGCGCCGCACCGGGCGCAGATCGTCCGGCGTCAGCTTGTCGATGCGCCGCCCGGCGAAATGAATCTGGCCGTCGGTCGGCCGGTCAAGCGCCAGAACCATGCGGGCGAGGGTGGACTTGCCGCAGCCGGACCGCCCGACAAGGGCCGTGGACTGCCCCGGCTTGATATCGAAAGTGACATCGTCCACCGCCCGGAAATCCGGATCGCGGCCGAACAGTCCCTTGCGGCGGCCCGGATAGGTGCGCGTGAGGTTGCGGATCGCCAGCAACGGGCCATCCGGGGTTGCCAGGGTCAGGTGATGCGCCGTGCGCTCCGGTACATGCATGGAGGCCTGTGCCAGCTGGCGCGTATAGGGATGCGTCTGCTCGCTCAGGATCTGCGTGGTTTCGCCGGTATCCATGACCTCGCCATGCCGCAGCACGGTGATCGAATGGGCCATGCCCGCGACCACGGCGAGGTCGTGGCTGATCAGCAGCAGGCCCATCCGTTCCTCGTCGACGAGGCTTTGCAGGAGGTCGAGAATCTGCGCCTGCAGGACGACATCGAGTGCGGTGGTGGGTTCGTCGGCAATCAGCAGGCGCGGTTTGAGCGCGCAGGCGATGGCGATCACCACCCGCTGGCGCTGGCCGCCGGACAGTTCATGCGGATAGCGGCCGAGGGGGAATTTCGCCCCGGGCAGGCCGACCCGGTCGAGTATGGCGCGCGTCTGTTCCTCGGCGATGGCGCGGGTTGCGCCGGTGTGCAGCCTGATGCCTTCGGCCACCTGTTCGCCGATTGTCTTGACCGGGTTGAGGGCGGTCATCGGCTCCTGAAACACCATGCCGATCTCATTGCCGCGCAGGCGGCACATCTCCGCTTCGCTGGCTGTGAGCAGATCCTTGCCGCCGAAGTTGATTTGCCCGCCGGTCCGCGCGCCGCCCGGCAGCAGCTTCATGATGCTCAGCGCCGTCATGGATTTCCCCGAACCGGATTCGCCGACAAGCGCGCGGATTTCGCCTGTCCTCACCGAAAGGTCGATGCCTTTCAGGGCCTCGAACGCGCCGATGCGCAGGGTCAGTTTGCTGATTTCAAGCAGGTTCATGAACGCTCCCGCCGCATTTTCGGGTCGAGAACATCGCGCAGGCCATCGCCCAGAAGATTGAGCCCGAGCACGGTGATGACGATGGCGAGGCCGGGATAGAGCGCCATGTGCGGCGCCAGGCCGATCATGGTCTGCGCCTCGAACAGCATCCGCCCCCAGCTCGGCATGGGCGGCTGCGAGCCGAGGCCGACATAGGACAGGCCCGCTTCCGCCAGGATGCCGAGGGAGAACTGGATGGTGCCCTGTACCACAAGAATGTTCATCATGTTGGGCAGGATGTGTTCGATGGTGATGAGCAGGCTGCTCTTGCCTGCTGCGCGGGCGGCCAGAATATATTCGCGCGGCCACAGCGACAGCGCGGCACCGCGGGCGACGCGGGCGAAGACCGGAATGTTGAAAATACCGATGGCGATGATGGCGTTGATCGCGCCGGGGCCGAACACGGCCGTGATCATGACGGCGGAAAGCAGGGCCGGAAAGGCGAAGACGAGATCGTTGAAGCGCATCAGGGCTTCATCGATCATGCCGCTGCGGGCCGCTGCCCACAGGCCGAGCGGCACACCGATGCCGGCGCCGATGACGACGGACACAAAGGCCACGGCAATGGAATTGCGGCTGCCGACCATGATCATCGACAGGATATCGCGGCCGAAATGGTCAGTGCCAAGCCAATGGGCCGAGGATGACGGTTTGAGCTTGCCGAGAATGTCGAAGGAGCCGACGGCATAGGGTGTCCAGATGAAGGAGAGCGCTGCCATCAATGCCAGCAGGACCGTGATCGTCAGGCCGATGACGAAGGACCGGTTGGAAAAGGCCTTCGAGATGTTGGCCTGCCATTCCGTGGGTGCGCTCATGAGCGGCCCCGCAGGCGCGGATCGACCAGCGCATAGGAAAGATCGACCAGAAGGTTGACGACGATGACCGCGGCGACCAGCAGCATGACGACGCCCTGGACCACTATGAGATCGCGCTGGGTGATCGCCTGGAACACCAGGCGGCCCAGTCCGGGCAGGTAGAAGACATTCTCGATGATGATCGTACCGGCCAGCAGAAAGGCGAACTGCAGGCCGAGAATGGTCAGGACCGGGATCAGGGCGTTGCGCAGGGCATGGCGGTACAGCACCTTGCGGCGGGTGAGGCCCTTGGCGCGGGCCGTGCGGATATAGTCCTCGCCAAGCACGTCGAGCAGCGCGGAACGGGTGACGCGGGCAAGGATGGCGGCCTGCGGCAGGCCAAGCGCGATGGAGGGCAGGATCAGCGACTTGAACCCGGCCCAGACACCGGCATTCCAGCCGGGAAAGCCACCGGCGGGAACGAGGCGCAGGCTGACGGCGAAGACATAGACCAGCAGCAGCGCGAACCAGAAATTGGGAATGGCAACGCCGACCTGCGCAATCGCCATCGTGCCGCTGTCAGCCATCGTGCCGCGCCGCGACGCCGAGAACAGGCCGACAGGAATGGCGATGACTGTCGACAGGAACAGCGAAATCAGCGCCAGCGGCAGGGAAACGGCGATGCGTTCGGTGATGAGGTTCAGGACGGGAACCGAATAGGTATAGGATTTGCCGAAATCGCCGACGAGGAGCCCGCCGATCCAGCTGGCATAGCGGACGAGCAGGGGCTGGTCGAGCCCCATCTGCTGCTGCAGGGCCCGCACGGCTTCCTCGGTGGCGTTCATGCCGAGCATCAGCCGCGCCGGATCGCCGGGCACGACGTCCAGCACGATGAACACGACGATGGAAGCAGCCAGCAGCGTCAGGATGCCGATCAGAATTCGCTTCGATACGTAGTTCAGCATGGGCTCTTTGACCCTGGGTAGAGTTGCTTACCCCCCTCTGTCCTGCCGGACATCTCCCCCACAAGGGGGGAGATCAGCCTACATTGCCGTCTTTGCGAAATCTGAAACAGTTCCTGTTGTGCGAAAGCGTCCATGTCGATGTGATCTCCCCCCTTGTGGGGGAGATGCCCGACAGGGCAGAGGGGGGTGCAAGAACCGTGCAGAGCCATCAATCGATCATTCCGCCCATTTCACCGCCGTCAGGTCATTGGCCGGGATGGGGCCGTTTTCCCACAGTCCTTCGACCTTGGCATCCCAGATGCCGGTTTTCGGCAGCTGGAAGAGAAAGGCGACCGGGGCGTCTGCAGCCAGAATTTTTTGCGCCTGCTGGTAGAGTTCGGTGCGCTTGGCCGTATCGGAGGTCGCCTCGATCTGCTTGATCACCTCACGGAAGGCCGGGCTGGTGTAGTTGAAATAGTAATTGTCGCGGGCAAAGATGTTGAGGTCGTTCGGCTCGGTGTGCGACACGATGGTCATGTCGTAATCCCTGCCTTTGAACACCTGCTCCAGCCACTGCGCCCATTCGACCGGAATGATTTCCGCTTCGATGCCGATTTCACGCAATTCCGCGGCAATGATCTCGCCGCCACGGCGGGCATAGACGGGAGGCGGCAGCTTCAGCGTGGTCTTGAAGCCGTCGGGATGGCCGGCCTCCGCCAGCAGTTTCTTCGACAGGGCCGGATCGTAGGCGGACTCGGCCGTCAGGTCGATATAGGCGGGGTGGTGCGGCGGGAAAAACGAGCCGATGGGCGTTCCCAGGCCGAACATGGCGCCATCGATCAGGGTCTTGCGGTCGATGGCGTGGCCGATCGCCTGCCTGACCTTGAGATTGTCGAAGGGCGGCTTCTGGTTGTTCATGCCAAGGACGGTCTCGCCCTCCGTGGTGCCGATGACCACCTTGAAGCGCGGATCGGCCTGGAACTGCGGCACGGCCTCATAGCTGGGGAACACAGGGAACGCCTGCACGTCGCCGGCGAGCAGCGCTGCCGTCGCGGCGGCCGGATCGGGGATGATGCGGAACGTCGCCTTATCAAGGGCAACCGGCGCGCCCCAATAGGCGGGATTTCTGGAGATGACGATCTGCGAGCCCTTGGCCCAGGTGTCGAATTTGAAAGGCCCGGTGCCGACGGGCTTTTCCTTGTTGGTGTCGGCGCTTTCCGGCGCGACGATGACTGCGGCGGCCCAGCCCATATTGTAGAGGAAATCGCCATTGGGCTGTTTGAGCGTGACCTTGACGGTCAGCGGATCGACGACCTCCACCGTGTCGATGGCGGCGAACAGCGGCTTTTGCGGGTTGACGGATTTTTCGTCGCGCGCCCGGTCGAGCGAGAATTTGACATCCTGCGCGTCAAAGGCCGTGCCATCGTGGAATTTCACGTCCTTGTGCAGCTTGAAAGTATAGATCTTGCCGTCGTCCGACACGGTCCAGCTCTCGGCGAGGGCTGGCAGAACCTCGCCCTTGGCATTGATGCGTGTCAGCCCCTCGAACACATTGGCGTAGACCACTTCGCCGATCGCCGTGGCTGCACCGGCGGTCGGATCGAGGTGCGGCGGTTCCAAGACGACGCCCAGCACGAGGTCGGTTTTGGCGGCAAGGGATGCGGTGGTGGAAAGCAGGACAAGCGCGCTGGCCGCAAGGGCCGACTTCCAGAATTTGTTCATTCAACGTCTCCCAAGGACTTTGCCGTAAACCCCGTGCAGATCAGCACATTTTTGTTTTGAGAACCATGCCTAGATTGAGCCGGACAGCAGAACTTTCAGGCCGAGCGCCATGACCTTTGCCGACTCGACCATGTCCTCGATGCCCACATATTCGTCGGGACGGTGGGCGAGGTCGAGAATACCCGGCCCGTAGGCGATGCAATCATGCAGCAGGCCGATGCGGGCGATGTGCTTCTGGTCATAGGTGCCGGGCGAAATGACATATTCCGGCTCCTTGCCGAAGACGTCGCGGATGCCCTGCGCAACGGCGGTGACCACGGGCGCGTCGCGCTCGGTCATCAGCGGCTGCACCTCCATGATGTCGCGGATGTTGTAGTGGAATTTCGGCCGCTCCCATTGCAGCCGGTCGAGGATCGACGTCACCTCGCGCTTGACCTCGACGATGTCTTCTTCGAGCAGGAAGCGCCGGTCGATGACGAGGCGACAGGAATCCGGCACGTTGGGCGAGGGCAGGCCGGAATAATCATCGGTCTGGCCGCCATGGATCGAATTGATGTTCATGGTGGAGCGCTTGGCGCCTTCCGGCACCACGGGCATGCGGGTCTGCTTCTTGTCGAGCGCCGGAAACAGCTCCTTTTCAAAAGCGTCGAGCACCGCGCCCATGTGGCGCACGGCGCAATCGCCGAGAAACGGCATGGAGCCATGGGCAATCTCGCCCTTGGTCTCGATCTCGGCCCACCAGACGCCGCGATGGCCAAGGCAGATGCGGTCCTTGTTCAGCGGCTCGGGAATGATGACGTGGTCGACGCGCGGCTTTGAGAAAAAGCCCTTGCTGGCGAGATAGGCGACGCCGCCGAAACCGCCGGATTCCTCGTCCACCGTGCCTGAAATCTCGATCGAACCGGCAAAGTCCGGATAGACTTCAAGGAAGGCCTCGGCTGCGATGATCGAAGCGGCAAGCCCGCCCTTCATGTCGCAGGCGCCGCGCCCGTAGACTTTCCCGTCTTTTACCACGCCCTCGAACGGGTCGACCGTCCAGCCTTCGCCCGCATCGACCACGTCGATATGCGAATTGAAATGCACGGTCTGGCCAGGTGTCCGGCCATCAAAGCGCGCGACGATATTGGTGCGCGGATAGCGGTCCGTATCGCCGGGTGTACCTTCGCCGCGAATCAGCTGGGTCTCGAAACCGCTCTTCTTCAACCGTTGCGCGATAAATTCAGCGCAGGGTGCATAGGCTTCACCGGGTGGATTGACCGTGGGAAAGCGTATGAGATCACGGGTCAGCGCAACGAGGTCGTCACGCCGCTTTTCGATTGCACGGGAGAGCTTTTCATCCATTGGTATATCAAATCAGCCTTGGCGACGATTTGGCAAGAGGCAACTTCTTGGCAAATCATATGATGCCGTTTTCCTGGTGAGATGTCGTTAGAGTGTTTGGTAGATTGGAATTGTTCTTATAAAACAGGGATTCTGTGACAAGCGAGGCAATCACCCCATGCAAACCGAACCGTACATTGCCCTGTCGGCGCCGGTGGGTGACACAATCGCCAAGACAACCTGCTACATGTGCGCCTGCCGCTGCGGCATCAATGTGCATCTGAAGGACGGCAAGGTCCGCTACATCGAAGGCAACCGCGATCACCCGATCAACAAGGGGGTGTTGTGCGCCAAAGGTTCGGCCGGAATCATGCAGCATTATTCGCCGGCGCGGTTGCGTGCGCCGCTGTTGCGGACCGGGCCGCGCGGATCGGGCGAGTTCAAGGAAATCAGCTGGGAAGAGGCGCTGTCGCTTGCCGTCGACTGGCTGCAGCCGGTGCGCGAGACCGCGCCGCAGAAACTGGCCTTCTTCACCGGCCGCGACCAGTCGCAGGCCCTAACCAGTTTCTGGGCGCAGAATTTCGGCACGCCCAATTACGCTGCCCATGGCGGGTTTTGTTCGGTCAACATGGCGGCGGCGGGTATCTATACGATCGGTGGTGCCTTCTGGGAATTCGGCGCGCCGGACTGGGACAAGACCAAACTGTTCGTGCTGTTCGGTGTGGCCGAGGATCATGATTCCAACCCGATCAAGATGGGCATTTCCAAGCTGAAGCAGAATGGCGCGCGGTTCGTCTCGGTCAATCCTGTGCGCACGGGCTATTCAGCGGTGGCAGACAACTGGATCGGGATCCGTCCCGGTACCGACGGGCTGCTGATCCTGGCGATCATCCATGAACTGTTCCGCAACGGCCGGATCGATCTCGATTATCTCCAGCGCTACACCAATGCGCCGTGGCTGGTGATCGACGACGAGGGCAAGGAGGATCACGGCCTGTTCCTGCGTGACGATCTCGGCAAGGCGCTGGTGCGCGATCGCAAAACCGGTGCGCTGGTGCGTTTTGACGAGCCGGGTCACGTCGCCGATCTGAACGCCGATTTCACCACGGATGCCGACCGCAAGGTGCGCAGCGTCCTGCGGCTGATGGCGGAAAAATATCTCGACCCGCAATATGCGCCCGATGCCGTCGCTGCTGAAACCGGTGTATCGGCAGCGACCATCAAAGGTCTGGCTGCGGAAATCGCGCGGGTAGCGTTCGAGGAGGAGATTGTCCTCAACCAGCCGTGGACCGACATGAAGGGCGAGCAGCACGATGTGATGATCGGCCGCCCGGTGACCTTCCATGCCATGCGCGGCATTTCGGCCCATTCCAACGGCTTTCAGTCGGCGCGGGCGCTGCATGTGCTGCAGACGATCATCGGCTCCATCGATTGCCCCGGCGGCTATCGCTACAAGCCGCCCTATCCGAAACCGGCCAGCGCCCATCCACGCCCGCACGGCCGGGCGGAGCACGTCACGCCGGGCAAGCCGCTCGCCGGGCCGCATCTCGGCTATCCCCTTGGGCCGGAGGACCTGCTGGTCGATGCGGATGGCAAGCCACAGCGCATCGACAAGGCTTTTTCGTGGGAAGCGCCGCTGTCCGCCCATGGCATGATGCATATGGTGATCGCCAATGCCCATGCGGGCGATCCCTATCCGGTGGACGTGCTGTTCCTCTACATGGCGAACATGGCGTGGAATTCGTCGATGAATACGCGCGGCACCATTAAAATGCTGGAAGCGCGCGATGAAGCGACGGGCGAGTACAAAATTCCAAAGATCATCTATTCCGACGCCTACTCCTCGGAGATGGTCGCCTATGCCGATCTTGTGCTGCCGGATACGACCTATCTTGAGCGGCACGATTGCATTTCGCTGCTCGACCGGCCGATTTCCGAGCCGGAAGCCGCGTGCGATGCCATCCGCTGGCCGGTGCTGGAACCGGACCGCAATGTGCGCGGTTTTCAGTCAGTGCTGATCGATCTTGGCGCACGGCTGAAATTGCCGGGTTTCGTCAATGAACAGGGCGGGGCGCTCTACAAGGATTATGCCGATTACATCGTCAATCACCAGCGCAAGCCGGGCATCGGTCCGCTGTCGGGCTGGCGCGATGCGGACGGTACAGGCGAGGGGCGCGGAACGCCGAACCCGGACCAGCTGAAAAACTACATCGGCAACGGCGCTTTCTGGATGAAGCACATTCCGGAGGAGGCGCTGTATTTCAAGCATCACAATGCCGCCTACCAGCAGTTCGCCATCGATACCGGCTTTTTCGATACGCCGCAGCCGGTGACGATCCAGCTCTATGTGGAGACGCTGCAAAAATTCCGCCTGTCGGCGCTGGGCACCCGCAAGCCGGTTGCGCCGGAACAATACCGGCAGCGGCTGCTGGAGTGCTTCGATCCGCTGCCTCTGTGGTACCGGCCGTTCGAGGAACAGGGTGTCGATACCAAGGCTTTCCCCTACCATGCGATCACGCAGCGCCCCATGGCGATGTATCATTCCTGGGGCTCGCAGAATGCCTGGCTGCGGCAGATCCACACCAAGAACCCGCTCTATGTGCCGGGCGGCATTTGCGATGAGCTGGGATTGAAGGATGGTGACTGGGTCTGGGTGACGTCGCATCACGGCCGCATCAAGTGTGAGATCGCGCGCACCGAGGCGGTGAACGACAGGACCATGTGGACCTGGAATGCCATCGGCAAGCGCAGCGGCGCCTGGGCGCTCGACAGGAATGCGCCGGAGGCGACCAAGGGCTTTCTGCTCAACCATCTCATCCATGAACTGCTGCCGCCGAAAGCCGATGGCATGCGCTGGTCGAATTCCGATCCGATCACCGGGCAGGCGGCCTGGTACGATTTGCGCGTGCGCATCGAGAAGGCGGAGGCGGGTGAGGCGGTGAGCGAGCCGCATTTCTCGACGCTGCACCGGCCCGGCAATCAGCCGGAGCCGGCGGATCAATTGCGCTACGGACAGGAGTGGACGACATGACCAGCCTGCCGCAAACCCGCAGTGCCAAAAAACTTGGCCTTGTCATTGATCTCGATGTCTGCGTCGGCTGCCATGCCTGCGTCATCAGCTGCAAGGAGTGGAATACCGGCGCCTATGGCAATGCGCTGTCGGACCAGCACCCCTATGGCGACGATGTTTCCGGCACCTTCCTCAACCGCATTCACAGCTTTGAGGTGGTGCCGGACGGCGGACAGGTGATCGGCGAAGCGGGCGACGCGCGGGTGGTGCATTTCCCGAAATCCTGCCTGCACTGCGAGGATGCGCCCTGCGTGACGGTCTGTCCGACCGGTGCGTCGTACAAGCGGGCCGAGGACGGCATTGTGCTTGTCGACGAGGACAAGTGCATCGGCTGCGGTCTCTGTGCCTGGTCCTGCGCCTACGGCGCGCGGGAAATGGATCTGGCGGCAGGTGTCATGAAGAAGTGCACGCTGTGCGTGGACCGCATCTATAACGAAACGCTGCAGCAGGAAGACCGGGTGCCGTCCTGCGTGCGCACATGCCCGGCCAATGCCCGCCATTACGGCGATCTCGGCGATCCTACATCCGAGGTGTCGGTCATGGTCGCGGAGCGGGGCGGGTTCGATCTGATGCCGGAGCAGGAGACCCGGCCGACCAACAAATATCTGCCGCCGCGCGCCCGTACGGCATTGGCCAGCGCCGCGCCGATGATTCCGCTTGCAGAGCACACCGAAGGCGCGAGTGGGTTCTTTGCCTGGCTCGACAAAACGCTGGACCGGATTTGAACATGAGTTTGTTTTTTGACACCCCGAGGATGCACTGAATGCATCCAGCCTATTCGATCATCATCTTCACCACGCTGTCGGGCCTTGGCTATGGCCTCGCCGTCATGCTGGGGCTGGGGTTTCTCGACCCGTCAGCATTGCCGACCAAGATCGCGTATCTTGCAGCCCTTGCGCTGATCAGCATCGGCCTCCTGGCATCACTCCTGCATCTCGGCAACCCGCAGCGGGCATGGCGGGCGCTGAGCCAGTGGCGGTCAAGCTGGCTGTCGCGCGAAGGTGTGATGGCGATTGCGACGTTCATTCCGCTGACGTCGAACACTGCACTGTGCCTCTTCATGAACCGGCAGGATGGCATTCTCGGCCTGATCACGGTGCTCGGTGCGCTGATCACGGTCTATTGCACCTCGATGATCTATGCATCGCTGAAAACCGTGGATTCCTGGCACACCCGGCTGACGCCGCTTTGCTTCCTGCTGTTTTCGCTTGCGGGTGGTGCGCTGCTGGCGGCTTTTTTCGCTGGACCGCGCGGATTGCCACTGCAACTGCTGGCATTGCTGCTCGTGCTGCTGGCACTTGTCGCGAAAATGGTCTGGCGCAAGCGGGCAAGGACGCTTGTTCCGCTGTCAACGCCGGAAAGCGCCACCGGACTGGGCGGTATCGGCACAGTGCGGCTGCTCGAACGCCCGCATGCGCTGGACAATTATCTCACCCGGGAAATGGGATTTCGCGTTGCGCGCAAACACGCTGAAAAACTCTGGGTCATCGCCTTTGTCAGCGGCATTCTGCTGCCGGTTCTGGCGCTGCTGACGGCGATGGCTGTCGGCGGTGTGCTCGGCCTCTGCCTGATGGTCATTGCCGTTCTCACGCACCTCGTCGGCCTGTTCGTCGAGCGCTGGCTGTTTTTCGCCGAGGCGAAGCATGCGGTGATGAATTACTATTGACGGCGCGAGCGGCAGTCGTCGCTCACTTAGGCATTCCAGCGCTTGTGGAACCACATCCATTGGCCGGGATATTCCCGCACCCAGGCCTCGACCTTGTCATTGACCAGCTGAACCGTGCGGGCAATGTCGACCGCGCCGGTTTCGTCGCGGGGCAGTTCCATCTTTTCTTCCAGCTCCAGCCGGAAACGGCCGCCGGGCAGGCGGACGCAGCGCGCGGGATAGACATCGCAATCATACTGCCGTGCCAGCTTGGCCAGAAGCGGATTGGTCTTGCAGGGGCGGTTGAAGAAGGTCGAGGCAACGCCGCGATGGAATTTCTGGTCGACCAGCATGCCCACATTGCCGTTGGTGTTGAGAACGCTGGCCAGCGACCAGGCGGCACCCGCCTTGGACGGCACGAGGTGGCCCATATTGGTGCGGCGCGCGCTGAGGATTTTCTTCGCGACATAGGGATTGTTCGGTGGGCGGAACAGCGCGGTGACGTTGAGATCGAAGGTCGCGGCGCAGATCGGCAGCAGTTCGAAATTGCCGGAATGGGCCGTGAAGAAGATATGCGGGCGGTCGCTCTCGCCGCGGATGCGTTCAAAGATTTCGCGGCCCTGCACTTCGATCAGGCCCGGCGTATCGCTGTGCGGATCATAATCGAAGATTGCATCGAGAAAGACATATTCCGCGGTGAGGCGGGCCATGCTGCTCCACATGTCGCGGGCGATCAGCTGCAGTTCTTCTTCGGATTTTTCCGGATAGGCCATGCGCAGGTTGGTCATGGCGACGCGATGACGCCCCATCAGCGGGCCTATGCGGCGTGCCGAAGCATCGATGAAATTCGTTGCCGCCTTCGCCGGCAGCAGCCGCAGGAGGAACAGCACACCGAAAATCGCATGCGCCGACAGCCAGTAGTTGAATGTCTTCAACTTCTGGCCCCAGCGGAACAGGGCAAGTTTGAATTTCAGATTCATGCGCGGCTCAGTTGACGCGCAGGATGATCTTGCCGAAGACGTCCCGGCCTTCCATCCGCTTCAATGCCGTATCGATGTCGTCGAATCCGACTTCCGTGTCGATGACCGGATGGACCAGACCGCGCGCCATCTTCTGCATGGCATCGGCCATGTTTTCCATGCGGCAGCCGAAGGAGCCGAGCAGCTTCAGCTGCTGCTGGAACAGCATCATCAGGTTCATGCTGGTGGAAACGCCAGAAGTCGAGCCGCAGGTGACGAGCCTTCCGCCGCGCCGCAGCGACAGCATGGACCCGGCCCAGGTATCGGCACCGACGTGCTCGAAGACGACATCAACGCCCTTCTTCTTGGTCAGCTTGCGCACGACGCCTTCAAAGCGGTCTTCGCGGTAATTGATGACGTGGTCGGCGCCGAGCGCCTTGGCCCTTTCGATCTTTTCGTCGGAACCGACGGTGGTGATGACCGTGCAGCCGATTTTTTTGGCCAGCTGGATCGCCGCCGAACCGATGCCGGAACCGCCCGCATGCACGAGAATGGTCTCGCCGGGTTCGAGCTTGGCATTGTCGAACAGCATGTGCTCGACCGTGCCGAATGTGACGGGGGCAACGGCCGCGCCGATCTCGTCGACACCGGGAGGGGCGGGAACCAGCAGGCGGGCCTTGAGGTTCACCTTTTCCTGGGCAAAGCCATCGAGATGGAAGCCGTGTACGCCGGAAACATGCTCGCAGAGATTGTCGCGGCCTTCGCGGCAGGGACGGCACAGTCCGCAGGTCTGCGCACCATAGATCGACACGAGCTGGCCGGGCAGGAGGTTGGCAACGCCGGGGCCGATGGCATCGACCACACCGGATGCTTCCGCGCCGATGGTCAGCGGCATCTTGCGCTTGGCGAAAGCCATGCCGCGCCAGCCCCAGACGTCGATGTGGTTGAGAGCAACAGCCCTGATATTGACCGTTACTTCACCGGGGCCGGGCGGGGGCGGGGGTGCAATGTCGACAATCTCGAGCTTGCGGTCTTCGATCAGCTGTAATGCGCGCATATTATCCGTTTTCCTTTTCGGAGAGGGATTAGTGCGGTTCTGCCGTCATGACAAGACACGTATTTTGTCCGCCGAAGCCAAAAGAGCTGGAAAGCACGGCGGAGACGCTGGCTTCACGCTTCACATTGGGCACCACATCGAGCACGATGGCGGGATCGGGATTGTCATAGTTGATCGTCGGCGGGATGGTTCCCGTCCCGATGGTCAGCATCGAGAACACGGCTTCAATCGCACCGGCAGCCGTCAGCGTGTGGCCGATCATCGACTTGTTGGACGAGAGCGGCAGCGTGGAAATGCGCTCGCCGAAGACGGTCGAGAGCGCGAGATATTCCATCTTGTCGTTCTCGGGCGTCGAGGTGCCATGCGCGTTGATGTAGTTGATCGCGTCTTCGTTGATGCCCGCATCGTCAAGCGCGGCACGCACCGCGCCGATGGCCGGCGAACCGTCGGGCTTCGACCGGGTGCGGTGGAAATCATCGGCCTTTTCGCCGCAACCGCGCATGATGCCGAGAATCTTGGCGCCGCGTGCAACGGCTGATTCCAGCGATTCCATCACGAGTGCGCCGGAGCCTTCGGCCATGACAAAACCATCACGATCCTTCGAGAAAGGTTTTGCCGCCTTGTGAGCCGGATTGTTCTGGGTGGATAGCGCCGACAGCAGGGAGAAGCGGACCAGCGCTTCGGCGGAAACCGAACCGTCCGTGCCAATGGACAGGACCCGGTCGCTTTCGCCACGCCGGATGGCCTCGACGCCGAGCTGAATGGCGGTGGCGCCCGATGCACAGGCGGTCGACAGGGTGATCGGCAGGCCGCGCGTGCCGAACGTGTCGGCAAGGCGCTCGGCGATGTAGCCGAATTCGGTGGTGTGGAACATGGCTTCCTGCGTTCCGCGGCGGCAGGCGGCGAGAAGCAGGTCATAGCCCGGCTCGCCCTCGCTCTTCACCAGAGCATCCAGCGCGAAGCGGTTGCGCCATTCCAGCTCCACCGGCGGCGCGGCGAGGAACAGCGGTCCACCGAAATTTTCCGTGTCGAAACCGGCCTGCGCGATGGCTTCCTCGGCGGCAAGCGAGGCCAGTTTTTCCGACAGCGCCGACGCGCCTTCGTCGCTCTCCTTGAGGAAATCCACGGTACCGGCGATCTGCGTGCGCAGATTGTCGAGGGCAAAGCGGGTGATCGTGTGAATGCCCGATGTGCCCGAAGTCAATGCGGCCCAGTTATCCTGCTTGCCCTGTCCGAGCGAGGAGACAACGCCAAGACCGGTGACGGCAACGAGCGGGCGGCCTAGATGGTCAGTATATTTTGACATATGCCAATCTCTCAAACTTTGACGAGGCGAGCGACGCCTTCGCCCCGGGTTGCGCCGATCGAGGTCGCCAGTGCCGTATCGAGACCGCCGGAAGCGGCCTTTTCATTTTTTGCATCGATGGGCGGGAACGCCGCGCCATGAAACAGGCTGAGGGCTGCGAGGCCGACGGCGAGCGGGAACTGTGCTTCGCGCAGGTGGCCGACCCTGCCTGCCACACCACGAATGGCGGCGGAGGCAAACACATCGAGCGCGGCCTTTTCCGTTGCTGTGATGCCGTGTGCACCGGTTGCGCCGGATACAATCAGCCCGGCGGGCTTGTCGGCGCTGGCAGCACCAACCAGCTTGGCGATGGTTTCCTTCAGGTCTTCGCGCTTGCGGCGGATCTGCGCGCTGTAGATGCCGTCGATGGCCGCATAGACGCGGGCGCCGCGCTTGGCCGCATGGTCGGCGCTTTCGAGAACAAGGAATGCGCCGCCGGAACCGGTGATAACACCGCCACCTGCCGAGCCTTCGCGCTGCCAGAGCGGTGCCCAGCCATCGGATTTCAGCATGCCGTTGAGCTCGTAGCCAAGCAGCATGTCGGGATGTTCGGAATTGTAGGAGCCGCCGACGAGCGCATGCGTGCTCTGGCCGGAGCGGATGCGCGCGGCAGCCGTATCGAGGGCGGAAATGCCGGCGCCTTCTTCGCCCATGAATGTGCGCGACGAGCCGGTCACTTTATGAACGATTGAAATATTGCCGGCGAGCAGATTGGACAACTGCGCCAGGAACAGCGTGGGGCGCAGTTCGGTCGTCAGCTTTTCATTGAGCATGGTGCCGAGATCGTTGCGCACGCGCGCTTCGGCCAGAATCTGGGTGTCGACGGTGACATCGCGCTCGCCGCCACCAGCGGCAACGACCATGTCCATGGTCGAGCAGAGCGCTTCGTCGTCCTTGATCCCGGCATCCTGCAGGGCGAGGCCGGCGGCATAGGTTCCCAGGCGCTGCCAGGTCTCCATCTGCCGCTGATCGCCGCGCTTCGGGATCTGGTTGTTCCAGTCGACCTCACCGAGCGGGTGAACCGTATAGGGCTTGAACGTCTCGCTATCGACGCGCGGACCGGCGGAACCGTTCAGTGCCTGCCAATGGGCATCGGCGCCTTCACCCAGGGATGAAATCAGTCCGATGCCAGTGATAACGACGGTGTTGTTCTGCATTGTCTCGCAACACCGCTTATACGGTGCACCCGGTTAGGTGGATGGTACCACTAGAATGGATTTCCAGAAATCAGGCCTTCTTGGCGGCGACGAGTTCGTCGATCTTGGCGCACAGGTTCTTCAACACGAAATATTCCTCGGTCGGAACCTTGCCGTCATTGACTTCCTGCGTCCACTGCTCGAGCGGGATCTTGATACCGAAGGCCTTGTCGATGGCAAAAACGATGTCGAGGAAGTCAAGGCTATCGATGCCGAGATCGTCAATCGTGTGGCTTTCCGGCGTGATGGAATCGCGGTCGATTTCACTGGTTTCAGCGATGATATCGGCGACCTTGTCAAATGTTGAGGTCAATTCAGTTTCCTTTTGCTTCCGGTGCCCTCGTAAAGGCACTGATGTCTGATGACGCGGTATCTAGCGTTTTTCACGGCCAAGGGAAAGACCGAATTGCCCTATCCCTTGTTACTCCAGCATATTCCGCCGTCAGTCGAAAATGATCCTGCCCGCAATATGAACCGTTTCACCCGCTCCGGGAGGCGAGACCACCACCGCTTCCGTCGGGCGCGGAACAATGCCGGTCAGTGCGGTTATATTGGCACGGTCGGTCATCATTACCAGATTGCCGGAACTTTTGAATTCCGCAATCATGGCGCGAATCTGGTCAATCTGCGATTGTTTCCCCGCGTCGTCATCCGCCAAAGGTCCAAGCGCGCTGACAATTTCCATGGGCGCTGCGCCGAAGGCCAGCCGGGCGGTTTCCTGCGCATTGCAGACGGGGCTGCTCAGAACCTTGTCGATTCGCACCGACTTTGCGGCAAAGCGGGCGCCGAGCTTCTGCGCCAGCTGGTGACCGCGGTCGGACAGCGTGCGGACCTGCGTACAGTCGGTGGAAGTGTCCGTAGAGGGGCTCAAACTGCCCGACGCATCGGCGCCCTGCAGCAGGACGGTATAGCCGCCGCGCGTCAGCCTGGCCCAGGCCGCGTCGGTCGCCAATGCCGTTGGAATGGATAGGAATACGCCCAGAACGAGCGAGAGTGCCGGAAGGACGTAAAATCGCGAATGCTTCAACATTCAATCTCCTTAGCAGCGCAGATGGGGTTTTGGCCAAAAAAAATAAAGTGAAGAACTTCGATTGCCTTGCGCAGGCACTGCCGCGGGCCTATTGCGGAGATAATGGGTCTCGTTCAAACAATCATCGTGGTTTTTGGAGTGATTGCCGTGGCTTATGCCGCGGCGCACTTCAAGCTGCTCGATGAACGCGTGGGCGACGGGCTTTCCGAATTTGTTTTCATGATCGCCGCTCCCTTGCTGCTGTTCCGCACCATGGTGACGGCGGATTTTCACGGTTCGGCCCCCTGGGGCCTGTGGGCCGCCTATTTCATCGGGCTTGCCGTCGCCTGGGCGCTGTCCGATTTGGCGATCAAGGTGATCTTTGGCCGGGATAATCGCGCCGGTGTCGTTGCCGGGGTTTCCGGCGCCTTTTCCAATCTCGTATTCCTCGGCATGCCGCTCATGCTCGGGGTCTATGGTCAGGACGGGTTTGCCATCCTGTCGCTGATCGTTGCCGTTCACATGCCGAGCGTCATGGCCGCCTCGATCACCCTGCACGAGATCGCGCTGCGGCGGGACGGCGTGTTCCAGGGAGAGGGGAGCCTGCGCACGGTCGTCGTGTCGTTTTTCCGCAGCCTCCTGCGCAATCCCTTTGTTCTGGGCATTCTGGCGGGGTGGCTGTGGCGCTCGACGGGCCTGCACCTGCCATCCATCGTCGATTCCCTGGTGCAACTGCTGGGGAGCGTCGCCGGACCGGTGGCGCTGTTCGCCATGGGCATGGGCTTGAAGAAGTTCGGCATATCCGGCCATCTCGCCGCGTCGCTGGTCATCGCGACGATCAAGCTCTTCGTGATGCCTGCGGTTGTGCTGGGGGTCGCGCTGGCCCTCGGCCTGCCGCCGTTCACCGCCAAGATCGCCGTGGTGTCGGCAGCACTGCCGGCAGGCGTGAATTCGTACCTCATAGCAACAAAATTCCGGACCGCCGAGGCCCTGGCTTCCAATTCGATGGTCATCGCGACGGCGCTGTCGGCGGTGACAATGGTGTTCTGGGTCACGATAGCGACGCACTTTTTCGGATAGGGGAAGGTTGTTGCAGCTTTGACGAAAAAGGAGCAGGGTGACGGCCACGGGCGCCACTCCGGGCTGCCTCTCACGGAACTCACAAAATCAGTGGACCAAACGCTCCGCCTTACATTTCAGGGAGAAACATGATGTTGCAGAAATCCAGCCAGTTCATGAAACAGGCCAATCTGATCAATGGCGAATGGGTGGCCGCAGATTCCGGCAAGACGATTGACGTCATCAACCCTGCAACCGGCCTGAAGATCGGCACCGTCCCCAATTCCGGCAAGGCGGAAACGCGGCGCGCCATCGACGCCGCCGCCGAAGCCTTCAAGACATGGCGCAAGACATCCGTGCTCGAACGCTCCAAGCTGATGCGCAAGCTGCACGATGCCATTCTCGACAATCAGGACGCGCTGGCCGAGCTTCTGACGCTGGAGCAGGGCAAGTCGCTGACCGAAGCCAAGGGCGAGATCGGCATGTCGGCCGCCTATATCCTCTGGTATGCGGAAGAGGCACGGCGCACCTATGGCGACGTGGTGCCATCCCCGTGGGCCGACCGGCGCATTCTCGTGACGAAAGAACCGCTCGGCGTCATCGGCGCGATCACGCCGTGGAATTTCCCATCCTCGATGCTTGCGCGCAAGATCGGTCCGGCGCTGGCGTCCGGCTGCACGGCCGTGGTCAAGCCGGCAACGCAGACACCCTATTCCGGCCTGGTGTGGGGGGCGCTGTGCGAAGAAGTCGGCATTCCCAAGGGTGTCGTGAACATTCTCACCGGTTCGGCCTCGGAAATCGGCGGCGAGATCACCAGCAATCCGCTGGTGCGCAAGATCACCTTCACTGGATCGACGGAAATCGGCAAGATCCTGATCAAGCAGGCGGCCGACACCGTGAAGAAGGTGTCGATGGAACTGGGCGGCAATGCGCCGTTCATCGTGTTCAACGATGCGGATCTGAACCGCGCCGTGGACGGTGCCATCGCGGCCAAATTCCGCAATTCCGGCCAGACCTGCGTGTGCACCAACCGGTTCCTCGTGCAGTCCGGCATCTATGACGCGTTTGTCGAGAAATTTGCGGCGGCCACGGACAAGCTGAAGGTCGGCAACGGTCTGGATGCGGGGACGCAGCAGGGACCGCTGATCGACGACAAGGCCGTTGCCAAGGTCGAGGAATTCATTGCGGACGCCAAGGAAAAGGGTGGCAGGATTGTCACCGGCGGCAAGCGCCACGCGCTCGGCGGCAGCTTCTTCGAACCGACGGTGATCGGCGATGCCACGCCCGACATGCTCTTCACCACGGAAGAGATTTTCGGCCCTGTCGCGCCCATCTACAAATTCGAGACGGAACAGGAAGCGATCGATCTGGCCAACAACACCCAGTTCGGCCTTGCCTCCTACTTCTACACGCAGGACCTTGGACGGGTGTTCCGGGTTTCGGAAGGCCTGAAATACGGCATGGTCGGCGTCAATGAAGGCATGATCACCACGGTGGAAGCACCATTTGGCGGCCTGAAGGAATCCGGTCTCGGCAAGGAAGGCGGACATCAGGGTATCGAAGACTATCTCGACACCAAATATGTCTGCGTTGGCGGTCTGGGGCTGTAAGTTTGATGCATACGGAAATTTTCGGCCATACGCCCGATGGCGAGGCAGTTCACCGCATCACCATCTCGGGCGGCGGGCTGACCGCCAAAATCCTGACCTGGGGCGCAGTCATCCAGGATTTGCGCCTCAAGGATCACGATCACCCGCTGGTTCTCGGCTATCAGGACTTTGCTGACTATCCCGCGCATTCGCCCTATCTCGGGGCGACCATCGGGCGGACGGTCAACCGCATTCGCGATGGCGAACTCGTCATTGACGGCCAGACCTTTGCCCTGCAGCGCAATTTCCATGGCATCCACAACATCCATGGCGGCGATGCCGGGGCGGGACGGCGCACCTGGAACGTCGTGGCCGTCGGCCCCGATTATGTCACGCTGACGATCATGCTTGGCGACGGTGAGATGGGCTTTCCCGGCAATCTCACCATCACCTGCACCTATATGCTGGAATCCAAGGGGACGCTGGCCATCCGCCTCGATGCGGTGACGGACAAGCCGACGATCTGCAATCTGGCGCATCACAGCTATTTCAATCTCGATGATGGCGGCCTGACCGACGTGCTGGATCATCAGGTCAAGATTGGCGCCGAAGCTTACCTTGCCGTCAATGGCGACCTGCTTCCGGACGGGCGCGTCCTGCCTGTTGCCGGAACGGCGCATGATTTCCGCGAATACCGGACGATCCGGCGGGAAGAGGACGGCAAGCAGGTTGTCTATGACAACAATTTCTGCGTTTCCAGCCAGCGCCATCCCCTGCAATGGGTGGCATCCTCCAAGGGCGCGCGCAGCAACATCGAGATGCAGGTGCTGACCACGGAGCCGGGTGTGCAGTTCTACGCGGCCAATACGCTGGGCGGGCGACCGCCGCTCGGCCTGACGGGGCAGACCTATGCCGATTATGCCGGGTTCTGCTTTGAAGCGCAGAACTGGCCGGATTCGACGCATTTCCCTTACTTTCCGCAGTCGATCCTGCGTCCGGACGAGACATACAGCCAGATGACCCGCTACACCTTCAAGAAGCACAAGGTTTAGATCGTGGTGAGCTTGTCGAACCACGCATGACAGTGCTGCCGCTTCTAGCGGCTGAATGCCTTGCGCGCTTCACCCATCGGCGCCAGCGCGCCATGGAACTCAACGACCCGCGCCGCGACCCGGTGGGCGCGGGCGGCGGCGTCAACGGGCTCAAGACCGGCCAGACGCGAAGCGATATAACCGCCATTGAAACTGTCGCCGGCCCCCGTCGTGTCCACGGCGTTGGCGCGGATAGCGGGGACGCGGCTTTGCCGGTCGTCCGCAACCACGAGCGCGGGGTCCGTGCCGTCCTTCACCACGATTTCCCGCACGCCATAGCTGGCGATGCGCGCGGCCGTTTCTTCGGGCGTGGCGTCGCCGAACAGGGCATTTTCATCGGGGAAGGTCGGCAGGGCGATGTCGGCGACGTGGTAGGCATCGATCAGCGCCTGTCTTGCCGTCTCGGCGTTTTCCCACAGGCGCGGCCGGTAATTGGCGTCGAAGGCGACGAGCGTGCCCTGACGGCGTGCATTGCTGACGGCGTTCAGCACGTTCTGGCGGCTCTTCGGGCTCAAGATGCCCATGGTGATGCCGGAGAAATAGATGATCTTGCGCCCATCGAGGCTGAGCGCCAGGGCCTGCGGATCGTCGCCGAGATGGCGGGCCGCGGAATCGTTGCGCCAATAGGTGAAGGAGCGTTCGACACCCGTCAGCGTGATGGCATAAAGTCCCGGGCGTGCACCGGTGATAACGGGGCTATGGGCGGTGTTGATGCCGTTTTCCGCGAGGAACGCCCGCTGCTTGAGCGAGAACGGATCGTCGCCGAAGGCCGTGACGTAATCGACGGCAAAATCGGCGTCGGTAAGGGCGCGCACATACCAGCTGGTGTTGAGCGTATCGCCGGCAAATCCCATGCGCCACTGGTCGCCATTGGCTCCCGACAGCTCGATCATGCACTCGCCGATGGCTGCAAACCCGCCCATGAAAACCTCCTCAACATGCATCCGGTGCGACTGATATACGAGTGCGATGCCGCTGTCATTCGGTAAAAATACCGGCTGTCATCAAGACTTAAACATGCGATGTTAGACGGCAAACGCATTTGCACGACACAGAAGGAGGTTGCGTTGTCCCGCGTCACGACAATTGATGAACTTGAGGCCATTTACGGCAATGGCGCGATAGCGGAAGCATCGACCGCCAAGGTGGCGGACCGCATCATTCCGGAATACCGGCAACTGATCGAAGGTTCGCCCTTTGTGGCGCTGGCAACGAGCGGGCCGGAGGGGCTCGATTGCTCGCCGCGCGGCGATCTGGCCGGGTTCATCCGCATCCATGACGAGCGCACGCTGATGATGCCCGACCGGCGCGGCAACAACCGCATCGATTCGCTGCGCAATATCGTGCGCGATCCGCGCGTCGCCCTGCTGTTCCTCATTCCCGGTCTCAACACGACTTTCCGTGTGAACGGCCGTGCGTTCATCGATACGGATCAGGCGCTGCTGGACAGCTTCATCATGGATGGCAAGGCGCCGCGCTCCGTTCTCGTCATGGAAGTCGAGGAAGCCTATTTCCAGTGCGCGCGGGCACTCATCCGCTCGGAACTGTGGAACCCGGAGAAATTCCGCTCGCCGAAGGAATTCCCGACACCGGGCCGGATGCTGGCGGCACTGAGCGAAAACCGCGTGGGCGGTGAAACCTACGACAATGAATGGGCCGCACGCGCGGCCAAAACCATGTGGTAGACTGCATCAATCCAATGGAGGCGTTCGGTGAAACAGGTGAGTGCTTCCAATCCGGTGACCGGAGGTAGGAACTGGCTGCCGTTCCGCTCGCTTGCGGGATGGAGGATGTCCGATCTCAACGGCGATGTCATTGCCGGCCTGACGCTGGCGGCCATCGCCATCCCCGAACAGATGGCAACGGCACGCCTCGGCGGTTTTGCCCCCGAGATCGGTTTCTTTGCCTTCATTGCGGGTTCGCTGGCCTTTGCCATCTTCGGCGCCAGCCGCCATCTCTCCGCCGGGGCCGATTCAACCATCACGCCGATCTTTGCCGGCAGCCTCGCACTGCTGGCCACCAGCGGGTCGCCCGAATTCGGTCTGCTGGCTGCAGCGCTCGGCCTGATTGTCGGGCTGATCGTTGTGGCAAGCGGCATCTTCCGGCTCGGCTGGATTGCCGACCTTCTGTCAGTGCCGGTCACGACGGGCTTTCTCGCCGGTATTTCCATCCACATCATCATCTCGCAATTGCCCGGCCTTCTGGGCATCGCCGCGCAGTCGGGCGATGTGTTTCAGCGTGTTTCGGCAACCATTGCCAGCGCCGGACAGATCAACCCGTACAGCGTTGCCATCGGGGCGGGTGTGTTCCTGATCGTGTTCCTGTCCGAGCGGATCAATGCGCGGATACCCGGCGCACTGCTGGGGCTTGTCGTCTCCACCCTTGCGGTGGTGCTGCTCGGCCTGCAAAGCCGCGGCGTGACGGTTCTCGGCCCGCTTCCCAACAGCCTGCCGCATGTTGCCCTGCCGCAGATCGGTTTTGAGCAATTGCGCAGCCTGCTGCCCCTCGCATTGCTGGTCGCCGTGGTGGTGATGGTGCAAACGGCCGCCACGACACGGTCTTTCGTGTCCAAGAATGGCGCCGCGCCCGACGTCAACCGCGATTTTGTCGGCGTGGGGGCAGGCAGCATCCTGTCGGGGCTGTTTGGCGCCTTTCCGGTCAATGCCAGCCCGCCGCGCACGGCGATTGTCACGGAGACCGGCGGGACGTCGCAGATCAGCGGCCTGATCGCAGCGGCAATTGTCCTGGCGCTGGTGGCGTTTGGCGGCCAGTTGCTGGCGAGCGTGCCGCATGCTGCCCTGGCGGGCATCCTGCTTTTCGTCGCCCAGAGGATCATCCGCTGGCCGACGATTATTGCCGTCTACCGGGAAGCGCGGGGCGAATTCGGCCTGATCCTCATCACCATGGCGGCGATCGTCGCCCTGCCCATCGAATCGGGGGTGACCATCGGCATCGGGCTGTCGCTGCTGCATGGCCTGTGGGCCGTGATGCGCGCGCGCCCCATCGAGTTCGAAAAAGTGCCCGGCAGTTCGATCTGGTGGCCGCCGAGCGCCGCCAGGGACGGCGAGAAGATACCCGGTGTGCTGGTCGTGGCGTTTCAGGCGCCGCTTTCCTTTGTCAACGCCGATGATTTCAAGCGCGGTCTGTGCAGCACCATCGATGCGAGCGGGCCGTCGCTCAACCTCGTTGTCCTCGAAGCCAGCAGCATTATCGAGATCGATTACACGGCATCGCAGGCCCTGACGGACGTGATAAACTACTGCCGGAACGCCGATGTGAAATTCGCCATAGCCCGGCTGGAATCGGTCCGGGCGCAGAATGCCCTGTCCCGGTTCGGGCTTATCGCCTTGCTCGGGCCGGGCAACATCTTTCACAGTGTCGATGATGCCATCCGAAAACTGGCACCAAGCGTAGGGGAATGATCATGCAGATATCCGGAACAAGAGAACCCATTGTAACGCCGGTTGCGATCAAGGATCTGCGGCCGACCCAGATCACCGTCGGCATGCGCGAAGTGGACGAAAAGCGCAAGAAATGGCGCCAGCAGAAGGGCGAGAAGGGCGGCAAGTTTCTCGGCGAACACATGATCCCCGTGGTGCTTGGACCGAACAGGCGCAATTACGTCATCGACCATCACCATCTTGCGCGCGCGCTGCACGAGGAGGGGGTGAAACACATTCTTGTCACTGTCGTCAGCGACCTGTCATCGCTGGAGAAGGATGCGTTCATGGTGGTTCTCGACAATCGCGGCTGGATGCATCCCTTTGATGCGGAGGGCAAACGCCGTGACTATGCGGCCATTCCCAAGGCGATCAAGGATCTCGACGACGATCCGTTCCGCAGCCTTGCGGGTGAACTGCGCCGTGCCGGCGGCTATGCCAAGGACACCACGCCGTTCAGCGAGTTCCTCTGGGCGGATTTTCTGCGGCGCCGGATAGGCCGCAAGACAGTGGAAGCCGATTTTGACGCTGCTCTCAACCGCGCCCTCAAGGAAGCCAAGGGCGATGCCGCCGGCTATCTGCCGGGCTGGTGCGGGTCGGTGACGGATTAGGAATGAATTGACGCTTGGCATTCCCACCACGCGCGATGCAATCGACTGCCAATAACTAGACCATCGACTTGCCGTCGATTGCGATCTCCATGCGGTCGGCGGCAAAGCGGCTTCTGGCATATTCAATGGGATGACCGTCCATATCGACATTGATCGCCGTCGAGACCAGAACGATGGCGCCCGGCGACAGGCGCAGGTGCCGCAAATCCTCCGCATCCGCATGGCGCGCGGCGATGATGGTCGATTTGCGCAGGTAGTCGTCAATGCCGGCCGCCTTCAGGGCGGCGGTGATGGAACCTGACACCCGGTAATCCTCGACCACGTTGGGCACCCGCGCCGCATCGAACCATGCGGTGGCGCAGGAAACGGGATTGCCGTCCGCCGTGTGCATGGAATCGATCCTGATCACCTGGCCGCCCGCCATGCCGAGGGCTGCGGCGACTTCTCCCGCCGCGTCCTCGATGCGGTGACCCAGCAATATGCCTCTGGTCTCGCGCACCTGCGTCGCCAGGATTTCGGAAAACCGCGTCCGTTCGCCGATACGGTAGGTCAGCTTCTTGCTGTTGGCGACGAAGGTGCCGCGGCCCTGTTCGGCGCGCAGCACGCCTTCCTTGGTCAGGGCGGCAATGGCGCTGCGGATGGTGTGGCGGTTGACCGCGAAGCGTTCGGCCAGGGTGACCTCCGGCGGCAGCCTGGCGCCGCTCGGCATTTTCCCCGCCGTGATGTCGCCGCGGATCTGGTCGGCAATCTGCCGCCAGATGGCAACGCCGCTGTTGCGGGTGATGAATCGTGCGGATTTCACGTTTTGTCATGCTCCTGTCATTGACGGGATTTATAGGTGTGTTTATTGTCTAGTTGTATAGATAAATAGACAAATCTGAGCGAGATGTCAATGATCAAAGAAGATACACAGTCCACGGAAACCGGCAGCGCGCCGGATCTGCAGCGCAAGGCCGCCATGGCCCTGCTGGCGCAGGCGACCGCGCCTGAAATAGCGGCCCTGTGGGCCGGATGGAGCGACAAGCCCGAGATAGAGACCCTGCGCGGCCCGGAAACCGGCCTCGTCATGCTGCGCGGCCGTATCGGAGGCGGCGGCGCGCCGTTCAACCTGGGCGAGGCGACCGTGACGCGCGCAACGGTGCGGCTTGGCAATGGTGCCGTCGGCCATGCCTACGCACTCGGCCGCCACCGCGAGAAGGTGCGGCTTGCCGCCGTGTTCGATGCGCTGTGGCAGCAGCCGGAGTGCCGCGATGCGGTGGAGCGCGCGGTGCTTGCGCCGATTGCCGATCGTCTCGAACGCGACCGCACGTCGAAGCGCGCCGAGACGGCAGCCACGAAGGTCGACTTTTTCACAATGGTACGGGGTGACGACTGATGCGTTCCGACACACAAATCTTCGAGGGCGGTTTCAGCGACAGCGTGCTGAACGCGCAAACCGTCTTCCGCGCGCTGATGGATGCGATGGCCAATCCCGGCAGGATCGTCGAAGTGAGCGATCTCGCTGCGCCGCCTGCGCCGCTGACGTCTCTGGCCGCGTCGATTGCCGCAACCCTGTTCGATCACGACGCAACCGTGTGGTGCGACCGGGCGATCTCGGGTTCGGCGGCATGCACGGGATGGCTGAAATTCCATACGGGTCTCGAACTGACCGGCGAACCGGCGGATGCGGATTTTGCCCTGATCAGCGATGTGGCAACGATGCCCTCGCTTGAATCCTTCTGTCGCGGCACGTCGGAATACCCTGATCGTTCGACGACGCTGATCCTGCAGATTGATGGTTTTGACGGCGCGGACACGCTCGTTCTCGAAGGGCCGGGGATCAAGGATTCCATGGCGTTTTCCCCCAGTCATCTGCCGAGAATGTTCGTTGATCAATGGGTCGCCAATCGCGCTGCCTTTCCGCGCGGTGTCGACCTGATCTTTGCCGGCAAAGGTGTGCTTGCCGCGCTGCCCCGCACCACGCGTATCAAGAAGACGGAGGCCTGAACCATGTATGTTGCAGTCAAGGGCGGTGAAGCCGCCATCCGCAATGCGCACAAGCTTCTGGCCGACCGGCGCCGCGGCGACCGGGATGTGGCACCCATCCAGCTCGATCAGATCGTCGAGCAGATGTCGCTGGCCGTCGACCGGGTCATGGCCGAGGGTTCGCTCTACGATCCTGAACTTGCGGCTCTCGCCATCAAGCAGGCACGCGGCGATCTGATCGAGGCGATTTTTCTCGTGCGTGCCTACCGGACGACATTGCCCCGTTTCGGCTACACCAAGGCGCTGGAAACGGCACAGATGCAGATCGAACGGCGGATTTCGGCCACGTTCAAGGATCTTCCCGGCGGGCAGTTGCTGGGTCCGACATTCGATTACACCCACCGTCTTCTCGATCCCGAGCTGGCGGAAGACGCACCGATTGAAGCACCCGATCAGCGCGAAGAGCCGGAGGTTTTCACACCCCGGGTAACCGACATTCTCGGTCACGACGGCATGATAGAAGAGGACGGCGAATTGCCGGAAGGCGCTGTTGCCGGGGATTTGACCCGCGAACCGCTGACCTTCCCCCTGGAGCGCGATTTGCGCCTGCAGGCACTGGCACGCGGCGATGAAGGTTTTCTGCTCGGGCTCGCCTATTCGACGCAGCGCGGTTATGCCCGCAGCCATCCCTTTGTCGGTGAAATCCGCATCGGCGAGGTCGAGGTTGAACTTGAGGTGGCAGAGCTGGATTTTCCGCTGACGCTCGGAACCATCCGGGTCACCGAATGCCAGATGGTCAACCAGTTCAAGGGATCGGCAAAGCAGCCGCCGCAGTTCACCCGCGGCTATGGCCTGGTGTTTGGCCAGAGCGAACGCAAAGCCATGTCGATGTCGCTGTGCGACCGTGCCCTGCGGGCAAGGGAGCTGGGCGAAGATATTACCGCCACCGCGCAGGACGAGGAATTCGTCATTTCCCATAGCGACAATGTGCAGTCGACGGGCTTCGTCGAGCACCTGAAATTGCCGCACTACGTGGATTTCCAGGCCGAACTCGATCTGATCCGGCGCATGCGCGCCGAGCACGAGCGCAACCGGCTGGACGGCGCCGAAACCAAAGAGGCAGCAGAATGACCGATCTAGCGACCTATAATTTCGCCTATCTGGATGAACAGACCAAGCGGATGATCCGCCGTGCCATCCTGAAAGCCATTGCCATTCCGGGATATCAGGTGCCGTTCGCCTCGCGCGAAATGCCGATGCCCTATGGCTGGGGCACCGGCGGCGTGCAGGTGACCGCCGCCGTTCTTGGACCCGATGATACGTTGAAGGTGATCGACCAGGGCGCCGATGACACGACCAATGCCGTGTCGATCCGGGCCTTTTTCCAGAAAGTCGCCAATGTCCGGGTGACGACGAAAACAGCGGATGCGACGATCATCCAGACGCGCCACCGCATTCCCGAAGCACAGCTGCAGGCCGGGCAAATTCTCGTCTATCAGGTGCCGATCCCCGAGCCGTTGCGGTTTCTGGAGCCGCGCGAGACCGAAACGCGCAAGATGCATGCGCTGGAAGAATACGGCCTGATGCACGTCAAACTCTATGAGGACATTGCCCGCCACGGCCATATCGCCACCACCTATGCCTATCCGGTGAAGGTCGAGGGGCGTTATGTGATGGATCCGTCGCCGACGCCGAAGTTCGACAATCCGAAGATGCATATGTCTCCGGCGCTCCAACTTTTCGGGGCAGGGCGCGAAAAGCGCATCTATGCGGTTCCGCCCTATACGGAAGTGGTCAGTCTCGATTTCGAGGATCATCCCTTTGAAATCCAGACATTCTCCCAGCCATGCGCCCTGTGCGGAGCAAAGGGCAGCTATCTGGACGAGGTCATTTTGGATGACAAGGGCGGCAGCATGTTTGTCTGTTCGGATACGGATTTTTGTGAAGACCGGCAGGCCAAGGGGCATCGCGGTGCGCTGGCGGCGGATACTGCGGAGGCAGCAGAATGAATATGAGCGATACACCCCTTTTGAAGGTCAAGGACCTCTCCAAATTCTATGGCAGCCGCATCGGCTGCCAGAATGTCTCGTTCGAGCTGTGGCCGGGCGAAGTGCTGGCGATCGTCGGTGAATCCGGCTCGGGCAAGACCACTTTGCTCAACTGCCTGGCGACACGTCTTGCCCCGTCGGCTGGCTCGGTGGAATACCGCATGCGCGATGGTCAGTTCCGCGATCTCTACCGGTTGAACGAAGCGGAACGCCGCTTCCTCATGCGCACGGACTGGGGTTTCGTGCACCAGAATCCGGCCGATGGCTTGCGCATGACAGTCTCCGCCGGTGCCAATGTCGGCGAACGGCTGATGGCCATCGGCGACCGGCATTATGGCAATATCCGCGCGACGGCCACTGACTGGCTGGGCCGGGTGGAAATCGCCTCCGACCGTATCGACGACCAGCCGCGCGCCTTTTCCGGCGGCATGCGCCAGCGCCTGCAGATCGCGCGTAATCTCGTCACCAATCCCCGGCTTGTCTTCATGGATGAGCCGACCGGCGGTCTCGACGTATCCGTGCAGGCCCGTCTGCTCGATCTGTTGCGTGGGCTGGTCAGCGATCTCGGATTGGCAGCTATTGTCGTCACCCACGATCTGGCGGTTGCCCGACTGCTTTCACACCGGATGATGGTGATGAAGGATGGCCACATCGTTGAAACCGGTCTGACCGACCGGGTGCTTGACGATCCGCAGGCGCCGTATACCCAGCTTCTCGTTTCCTCCATCCTGCAGGTCTAGCATCATGCCAACACCTCTCGTTGTTTCCGATGTCGCCAAAAGCTTCACCATGCATCTGCGCGACGGTATCCGCCTGCCCGTGGTGGCGAATGTCTCGTTTTCCATCAAGGCGGGTGAATGCGCCGTGCTCGGCGGTCCGTCCGGGGCGGGCAAAAGCTCGATCCTCAAAATGGTCTATGGCAATTATGCCGTCGACCAAGGCCAGATCATCGTGCCCTATGGCGACCGGCTGGTCGATCTTGCCAGTGCTGATCCGCGCACGGTTCTCGGCGTCCGCCGCGACATGATCGGCTATGTCAGCCAGTTCCTGCGCACCGTGCCGCGTGTGTCGGCGCTCGATGTCGTTGCCGAACCGCTGGTGGCGCGCGGCATCGACCGCACCGAAGCGCGCGACAAGGCCGCAGCCCTGCTTGCCGGGCTCAATCTGCCCGAACGGCTCTGGTCATTGCCGCCTGCCACCTTCTCCGGCGGTGAACAGCAGCGCGTGAACATTGCGCGCGGTTTCATCACCGATCACCCGATCCTGCTTCTGGATGAGCCGACGGCTTCGCTCGACGCCAAAAACCGCGAAGTGGTCGTTTCGATGATCCGCAGCAAAAAGGAGGCGGGGATCGCCATGCTCGGCATTTTCCACGACGAGGATGTGCGCGAGGCCGTGGCGGACCGCATCATCGATGTGACTGCATTTGCCGTGCAGGGCGAGGCAGCATGACCCGGCTTTCCCCAACACCGCTCATTCACGCGACCGCGCATGTCGAGGACAGCGAACTCGGCCGTTACACGGAGATTTCCGAGCGCTGCCGCATCAGCGAAACCAAACTCGACGATTATTCCTACATCATGCAGGACGGTGCGGTCTGGTGCGCCACAATCGGCAAGTTCGCCAATATTGCTGCAAGCGTGCGCATCAACGCGACCAACCATCCGACGTGGCGGCCAACGCTGCATCACTTCACCTATCGTGCCGGTGACTACTGGGACGATGCGGGTCCGGAAGAGTCGTTTTTCGAATGGCGCCGCACCAATCAGGTGCGTATCGGCCATGACGTCTGGATCGGCCATGGCGCGACCGTTTTGCCCGGTGTTACCGTCGGCGATGGCGCCGTGATCGGGGCCGGGGCAGTGGTCTCACGCGATGTTGATCCCTATACGATTGTCGGCGGTGTTCCCGCCCGCAAAATCCGCGACCGTTTCGACAAAAAGACGGCGGAACGCCTGCAAACACTGGCGTGGTGGGACTGGGATCACGCCCGCCTGCGTGGTGCTCTGGATGATTTTCGCACCCTCGATATCGAGGCATTTCTCGAAAAACATTCAGGCTGACTTCTGCTATCCCCAGTTGTCACGCAAGTGCAATAAAAGTGCCATCGCACCTTCACACTAGGGCTTTAGGACAGGGCAATACCAACAAGGATTGGCCTATGCTGAAGATTGAAAACGTGACGCGTCGCTTTGGCAGCAATATTGCCATCGACAATGTCAATGTTGAAATCCCGCAGGGGCAGATGGTCGGGGTTATCGGTCGCTCGGGTGCAGGCAAGTCGACGCTGCTGCGCATGATCAACCGCCTGATCGACCCGTCCGAAGGGTCGATCATCTTCGACGGCAAGGATGTGGCCAAGCTCAACGGCTCGGCGCTGCGAACCTGGCAACGCGATTGCGCGATGATCTTTCAGCAGTTCAACCTTGTTCCCCGCCTCGATGTCCTGACCAATGTCCTTCTTGGGCGCCTGAACCACCGATCCACCATCAAAAGCCTTCTCGGCATTTTCTCACGCGAAGAACGTGCCATGGCAATCGCCGCCCTTGAGCGGCTCGATATCGCCAAAACCGCCCTGCAGCGGGCCGGAACACTCTCCGGCGGACAGCAGCAGCGGGTCGCCATCGCCCGGGCGCTCATGCAGAACCCCAAAGTCATTCTCGCCGACGAACCCATTGCCTCCCTCGATCCGCGCAATGCGCAGGTGGTGATGGAGTCTCTTCGCGACATCAATGAGAAAGAGGGTCTCACCGTTATCACCAACCTGCATACGCTCGATACGGCGCGGCATTTCTGCGAGCGCATCATCGGCATGCAGGGCGGCAAGGTGGTTTTCGACGGAACACCTGACGATCTGACCGAGGCTGCCGCCCGCCGTATCTATGGTGCTGATGGCCTGAAGGATGCGTTCTCGGAAGCCATCACATCGACAAGCATTGCGCGTCATGCGCCGACACCAATCCCCGAATTGGAGGCCATTTTGGCCGCGCGTTGAGCGCTAAACGGATCGGCTTGCCCACGTAACGGGCTCAAGTCCACATAAAAAAACCTTGGAAGCTTTGACAGGAGAGATAGTCATGTTGCTTAAGAAAGCCCTTATGGGTGCGATTGCAATCAGCGCCGTGTTTGCAGGCTCGATGGCTCGTGCCGAAAACCTTGAGACCTTTCGCGTCGGTATCATCGGCGGCGAAAACGAAGCAGACCGCCTGCGCAATTACCAGTGCATCGTCGACAAGCTGCCAAAGGTTCTCGGCGTCAAGGACGTCAAACTGTTCCCGGCGACGGATTATGATGGCGTCATCCAGGGCCTGCTCGGCGGCACCCTCGACTATGCGGAACTGGGCGCTTCTGGCTTTGCCAAGATTTACCTGACCAATCCGAAGGCTGTCGAGCCGATCCTGACCACCGTCCAGACCGACGGCGCGACCGGTTACTATTCGATCATGGTTGCCCGCAAGGACAGCGGCATCAAGACGCTGGCCGACATGAAGGGCAAGAAGCTCGGCTTTGCCGATCCTGACTCCACATCCGGTTACCTGATCCCCGTTACCTCGCTGCCGAAAGACATCAAGACTTCGGTCAAGGAATACTTCTCTGAAACCGGTTTCGGTGGCGGTCATGAAAACCTCGTTCTCGCCGTCAAGGATGGCAAGTTCGATGCCGGCACGACATTCGGTTCCGGCGTCGGCAAGTTCGACGAAGGCTATACGTCAGGCAATCTGCGCAAGATGGTCGACAAGGGCCTGATCGACATGAAGGATTTCGTCGAACTCTGGAAGTCGCCGTTGATCCCGAACGGCCCGATCGTTATCCGCACCTCGCTGGATGCCGACCTGAAGAACAAGTTCAAGGCATTCATGCTCGATCTGCCGAAGAGCGATCCTGCCTGCTTCGCAGCCACCATGGGCGGCGATTTCAAGAGCTACACTGAGGTCAACACTCAGTTCTATCAGCCCATCATCGACGCCCGCAAAGCGCAGATCGGCGGATAAGCCAGTCACGCATCGTCACGGCCAGTTCTGCGGATCTGGCCGTGATTTTGTTTGCGGCACCTTGAAGGATGTTTGCAATGAGCAGAACCGCTTCCCCTGAGTTGTCGTCCGACGGCATCCAGATCGAACGGCACTGGCAGGAGCTTGCCGGACGCCGCCGTGCCTATAGCTGGATCATCGCCATAGGACTGCTGGTCACCATTGCCGGGTCCCTGTGGTTTGCCAATGAATCCAATGCGGGCAAGTTCTTCGACCGTTTGCCGCATCTCTTCGATTTTGCCGGTGATCTGGTTCCGCGCGACGGATGGGAAGTCTGGCGCGCCATGTTCGACCTGCCGTCGCCCTATTTCGACGGGAGCCTGAAATACGACTATCCGGAAGGGCGGGTCTATCTCTTCGGCGGGTTCTACATGCCCGAATATTTCTACAAGATGCTGGAAACGCTCAATATCGCGATTCTGGCGACGCTTGCCGGGTTCATCTTCGGCTTCATGATCTGCTTTCTCGCGGCCAAGAATCTCGTGAAGAACCGGTTCATCCGGTTTGCCGCGCGCCGTTACATGGAAATCCTGCGTGCCTTTCCGGAAATCGTCATTGCCGGTTTCTTTGCGGCCATCCTGTCGCTGGGGCCCATCCCCGCCATGTTTGCCGTCGGCATCCACACGATCGGCGCTCTCGGCAAGCTGTTCTTCGAAGTGGTCGAGAATGCCGATATGAAGGCGGATGAGGGGCTGCGCGCCGTCGGCGCCAACTGGTTCGAACGCGTCGGCTTCGGCATCGTGCCGCAGGTCATGCCGAATTTCATGTCCTATGCCCTCCTGCGGCTTGAGATCAATGTGCGCGCCTCGACCATCATCGGCGCCGTTGGCGGCGGCGGTATCGGCGAGGAGCTGCGCCTGTCGATCGGGCGCGGGCATCAGGCCAAGACGCTGGCCATCATCCTGCTCCTGTTCGTCACGATCATTGCCGTGGATCAGTTTTCCGCATGGCTGCGCCGCCGCCTCGTTGGCGAGCAGGCCTTCACCGTCGGTGGTTAGGATAATATTATGAGCGCTATCACAGCCGACACCATTGCCGATTTCGAGACCCGGTATCCCGCCGTCTTCAATCCGCCGTTCTGGCGCCGTTTCATGCCTGTGCTGATTGCAGCGGGCATCGTGGCCTATGTGTTCTATTGCTGGTGGTTCTTTTCCATCGGCACCGTGCTTGCCGGCGGCCAGTGGCAGCGTGCCGAACTCTATGCCCGCGATTGGGTGTCCTATGCCATCAAGACCACGGTTCGGCCGGGGCCGACGGGCGCGACAGTCAGCTATCCCCGGTTTTCCGAGCTGGGCGACAATCCGAATCCGAGCTGGGTCGTCAGGGATGGCAACAATGTCGCCATCCTGTTCGGTTCGGACAAGAAGCTCGATATCAACGATCAGCGCGTCATCGTCACGCGGGGCGGCGAGAATCTGACCGTTCTGCTCGCGACGGATGGTGCCAAGCCGCAGGGGCCGCTGCCAAGCTGGGCAACCCTGAAAGAGGATCAGGTGACGGTGAGTTTCGGCTTTGCCGGGCAGGCGGATATCATTCCGCAGCGGGTCGTGGTGAGCCGCCGGTTCCTCGGCTGGGCGAATTTCGTCTTCGATACGAGTTCGCCGTTCTGGGGGAAACCCTTTGGCGAGGTGGCCTCGCTGATCGTCAGCGGCGAGCGCATCAAGCCCGAGATGTCGAATGCATCGCTTGCCTTCGACAATATCTGGTTCAACTCATCATGGCAGCACGGCGATGTCTGGACAAAGCTGCTGCAGACCATCGTCATGGCCTTCATGGGCACGCTGATGGCATCGCTGCTGTCATTTCCGCTGGCCTTCGTCGCCGCGCGCAACATCACGCCGAACTTTTTCGCCAACCAGATCACCAAGCGCTTCTTCGACTTCCTGCGCTCGGTGGATATGCTGATCTGGGCGCTGTTCTTCACCCGCGCCTTTGGCCCGGGACCGCTCGCCGGTATTTCGGCGATTTTCTTCACCGACACCGGCACGCTGGGCAAGGTCTATTCGGAAACGCTTGAAAACATCGACGACAAACAGCGCGAGGGCGTCAAATCCGTCGGCGCGTCTCCGGCCAATGTGCAGCGCTATGGTGTCCTGCCGCAGGTTCTGCCGGTTTTTGCCAGTCAGGCGCTGTATTTCTGGGAATCCAACACGCGCTCGGCCACCATCATCGGTGCCATGGGGGCGGGCGGTATCGGCCTGAAATTGTGGGAAGCGATGCGCACCAACACGAACTGGCACAATGTTGCCTATATGGTCGTCCTCATCCTTGTTGTGATATTCATTTTTGACGGCATTTCGAATGCGCTGCGATCCCGTTTGACCGGGAAGACACAACATTAAATCTCGACGTTCAAAGGCTTGTCATAATCGGAGCGTAACGCGAGACTGTTCCAGAGGAATCATCCATGCGCTATGCAATCTACTTCACGCCGCCATCGGCCGACCCGCTATTGAAAGTGGCGGCGAACTGGCTTGGCCGCAACGCTTTTACCGGTCAACCGGTGAAGCCGCCGCAGATTCGCGATCTGGCGCGTGAGGATTTTGCACAGTTGACGGAGCCGGCGCGCCGCTATGGTTTTCACGCAACGCTGAAGGCGCCGTTCCATCTGGCTGACGGGATCGAAGAACGCGAGCTTCTCTCGGCCCTCATGCATTTTGCCTCCTCCATCGAGCCGGTTGAAATTCCCAAGCTGGCGATCGCCAATCTTGACGGGTTTTTCGCCCTCGTGCCGGAGGAACCGGTGGACAGGCTGAACCAGCTGGCCAATGACGTGACGGTAGCCTTCGACCGTTTCCGCGCGCCGCCGAGCGAAGCGGAGATCAAGCGGCGCAACCCGGAAAAACTGTCGCCGGCCCAGCGCCGCAATCTGGAACAATGGGGCTATCCCTATGTTTTTGAGGATTTCCGCTTCCATATGACCCTGACAGGTCCGGTTCCCGAGCGTGACCGGCCCAAAATCGAACGTATTTTGAGTGAATTCCTGGAGCCAGTCCTCGAAGAGCCAGTCGAAATCAACAACCTCGCTTTGTTTACGGAAGCCGAGCCGGGCTTCCCCTTTGAAATTCACTCGCTGCATCCGCTGGCCGGAACCAACCGTAGAAAGACTGCCTGATCATGTCCGCCGAATTGATCCTGAACAATGCGCAAATCGTTCTCGAAGATGACGTCATCAAGGGATCTGTCCTGATCCGTGACGGCAAGATTGCCGATATTTCAACCGGGACAGCATCGGGCGGCGAGGATTTTGACGGCGACTATCTCATTCCGGGGCTTGTCGAACTGCACACGGACCATCTGGAAGGCCATTATGCGCCGCGTCCGCGTGTGCGCTGGAACCCGATTGCAGCCGTGCTTGCGCACGATGCGCAGATTGCCTCATCCGGTATCACCACGGTTCTCGATGCGCTGCGCATCGGCCTTGACCGCGATGCGGACATGTCCGCCGGCGAAATCCGCAAGCTGGCCGACGCCATCGAAGACAGCGTGCAGCAGGATCGCCTGCGTGCCGATCACTATTTCCATCTGCGCTGCGAAGTGTCGGTCGCCGACTGCCTCGACGGGTTCCATTATTTCGACAATGACAGCCGCGTGCGGCTGGCCTCGCTGATGGATCATGCGCCGGGCCAGCGTCAGTTCGTCGACCTGGAAACCTATGCCTATTACTACCAGCGCAAGCTGAAGCTGTCCGACCTCGAATTCAACGTGTTCTGCGAACAGCGCATGGAGGAATCGGCGCGCCATTCCGCACCACACCGGAAAGCCATTTCGGATCTGTGCCGCGAGCGCGGCATCGTGCTTGCCAGCCATGACGACGCGACGACAGCCCATGTGGATGAAGCGGTGGAGCAGGGCATCCACGTGGCGGAATTCCCGACGACACTGGAAGCGGCGGCTGCCTCGAAGCAGGCGGGCCTTGCCGTGCTGATGGGCGCGCCGAACGTCGTTCGCGGCGGTTCGCATTCCGGCAATGTTTCGGCGCGTGAGCTGGTCGAACATGGTCATCTCGACATCCTGTCCTCCGACTATATTCCGTTCAGCCTGATCCAGTCGACATTCTTCCTGAGCGACGTGGTCGAGGGGATTACCCTGCCGGATGCGGTGCGGCTTGTGACCAAGAACCCGGCCGAGGCGGTCGGTTTCGACGACCGCGGTGTCATCGAAGTCGGCAAGCGCGCCGATCTGGTGCGGGTCCGGGTTGACGAGCACATTCCGATCGTCCGCACGGTGTGGCGCGAAGGCCGCCGGGTGGTCTGATGGCAGCGGCAACGATCGAACGCGCACTCAATCCGGCATCGGCGCCGTTGCGCAACGGCGTGTTTGTCGCCGTTGTCGGCCCGAGCGGGGCGGGCAAGGACACGATCATGGATTTTGCCCGCGATGCATTGCGCGGCCAGCCGGATTTCCATTTCGTGCGCCGGGTGGTGACGCGGCCGTCAACGGTCGATGCGGAAGACCATGACAGCCTGGGTGAGGAGGAGTTTCTGGCCGCGCAGCGGGCAGGGGCATTCTGCCATTGCTGGGAAGCCCACGGCCTGCGCTACGGCTTGCCCGTCTCGGTGGACCAGCAGGTGGAACAGGGCGCGGTAGCCATTGCCAATGTGTCGCGCGGTGTCCTGCCGGCCTTGCGCCAGTCCTATGCCAATTTCATTGTCGTGCATATCACTGCTTCGCCCGAGGTTCTGGCGCAGCGTCTGGCCGCGCGCGGCCGCGAGGATGCCGAGGAAATCAAGCGCCGCCTGATGCGGGCTGCGCCAAACCCGTGCGATCCCTCCGATGCCGTGATGATCGACAATTCGGGCGAGGTTGCGGTCGCGGGCCGTGCTTTTGTCGCTGTTCTCAGGAAATCGTCGGCATTTGCCGCCGTTTCCGAGCAGATATGAACTGGACTTATCCGGATATGCAAAAACCGGGGGCAAGCCCCCGGTTTTGTTTACTCTTCAGTCTTCCTAGAAATTGCGCTGGAAGCGGATCGTGCCGCCGAAAGCATCATCGTTGCCGCCATTGGCAAGCGAGGTGTCCTTACGGTCGCCGTCAAACTTGGTGTAGTTCACTTCCGGCGTGATGGTGAAGCCGGGGACGAGCTCGTAAGCAACGTTCAAAGCCGCAGCAACGGTGCCTTCCGATTCATAGCCGACGAGACCGTTGATGGTTGCCTTGTCGGAAACCTTGGCGGCCAGTCCGCCCCAGGCCGCCCAGTCGCCGTGCCATGGCGCGAGGAAGTTGCGGTTGACGCGGGTGCTGTCGTAGCCGGACTGATAGCCGCCCATGACGAAGGCCGAGAACGTATCGGTGAACTTCAGGTCGAAGCGCAACTTGCCGGCGAATTCTTCGACGTTGGAGTCATAACCGCCGATTGCACTGACGCCGCCCCAACCCTGCTCGAACTTCACGCCGCCCATCAGGTGCGGCAGGTAGCTGTCGATGACATAGCCGGAATAGCCGTCATTGGTCGAACCCTGTTCGGCGGCGACGATCACCGACAAGCCATTGCCCGCGGCATAGGTATAGCTGACCTGATTGCTTGCCCAGCTGTTGTAGTTGATCACATCGTCATTGATGATGTTGCCGGCATAATTGGTCCACGAGCCGAAGATTTCGTCGGCAACACCGATGCGGAAGCCGCCGAGCTCAATGAAGGCCTGGGGAATGGTGCCGCCGCTGTTCACGCCATTGGTGTATTCGAAACGGGTCTGGATGTAGGAACGCAACGTGCCGAGCTCGGTTTCCGAGCGGGCATCGAAGCGGATTTCCGTACGCAGATGCTTGTTCCAGGTGCCGAACTCGCCGCCGCTGTAGACATTGTCACCCGCGCCGACATCGTAGCGCACATACCCGCCGATCTTCAGGCAGGTTTCAGTACCGGGGATATAGAAGAAGCCCTTGCCATAAGCATCGCAGACGCGAACATACTCAACCGGTTCCGGCTGCGCCACCACGATAGCATCCGCTGCGCGGGCGCCAGTAACGGCAACCAACGCCGCCGCCGAGCCAAGAAGAATAGCTTTGATGTTCATCGGGAGCCTCCATGCAAATCGATGACTCTGTTTTAGGCCGGTTTTTATGACGGTGTAAAACTGAAAAATGCCGAACCGGCGGTTCGATAGACTTTGTTGCGGTTTTATCACGCTACTGAATGTATCATGTCAGGCCGGGGCATTGCGGCGCGAAAGTCATGCTCCGGTGGACAAAACGGCCGCCGCGCATTATGAGGAGCGGCGCAATCTGCGGCGAAGGCCGGGAGAATTCGGCCTCTTCACCGTCACATTGCCGATCACGAATTGTGCAAACGCGCCAACACCAATCGAAAGCATCCGGACGTGGCAATGACGGCTGAACAGAACAATGGCTACACGCACAACCGCTTTGCGGTGGCGCCGATGATCGATTGGACCGATCGCCATTGCCGGACGCTGCACCGCCAGTTCACGCGCCATGCCTTGCTCTACACGGAAATGATCGTGGCGGATGCGGCCATCCACGGCAATCGCGAACGGCTTCTGGGTTTTTCCAGTGCTGAGCACCCCGTTGCCTTGCAGCTCGGCGGCTCCGATCCGGCCAAGCTCTCCGAAGCGGCGCGTGTGGGGGAAACCTTCGGTTACCGCGAGATCAACCTGAATGTCGGCTGCCCGTCGGACCGCGTGCAGTCCGGCACGTTCGGTGCCTGCCTGATGAAAACGCCCGGTCTGGTGGCCGACTGCGTCGCTGCGATGAAGCGGTCGGTGTCGATCCCCGTCACGGTCAAATGCCGGATCGGCGTCGATGATCAGGATATCGAACCGGCGCTCGACGATCTCGCTGGCGGCGTGTTCGCGGCGGGGGCCGATGCCCTGTGGGTGCATGCGCGCAAAGCCTGGCTCAAGGGGCTTTCACCGAAGGAGAACCGGGATATTCCGCCGCTGGATTATGACCGCGTCTACCGGCTCAAGCGGCAAAACCCGAGTCAATTCATCGGGATCAATGGCGGTCTTCAGACGCTCGATGAAGCGCTTCAGCATTTGAATCATGTGGATGGTGTCATGCTCGGCCGCGCCGCCTACAACAATCCCATGTTGCTCGCCGATGTGGACGGGGCGATCTATGGCGATGCCCGTCCGGCCGCATCGGTCGATGCGATCATCGACCATATGTGCGCCTATACGGATGAGCACATGCGGCAGGGCGGGCGCGTCTCGCACATAGCCCGCCACATGGTCGGCATGTTCCATGGCGCAGCCGGTGCGCGGCGCTGGCGCCAGATTCTGTCGACGGAAGCCAACAGGCCGGATGCGGACAGCAGCGTCATCCGCCGTGCCTATGAAGCCGTGCAAGCGGGATTGGCCGACCAGGCCGCCTGAACCGTCTAATCCGACAGGATCAGGCGATCGCCGCGCACGGAAAAACCGCTGAGGGTGTTGAGGAAATTCATGCCGAGCAGGCTGCCGTCCATGCGGCCCTCCTGCGCGACCATGGCACGGATATTGCGCCGGAGGATGGCACCGATCCTGATTTCGTCCAGCATCACGATCGCGGCAGTGGCTGCGCCGTTCGCTGTCATGATCGGCGTCCTGTAGGCCAGCTTGTCCGGATTGAGGCCCGCCCGCCGCGCGTCGTCATAGGAGAGCACGATGGACGATGCGCCGGTATCGACCATGAAGCCGATCGAGGCATTGTTGACCGAGCCCTTGACCTCGAAATGACCGTTTTCTGCCTTGGCCAGCGTCACTGTCACGCCGCCATCGCCATCCCTTGCGGAAATCGGGCTGCCGGGAACGAGCCCCGCCGTGACGCGGTGACCGATGTCCTGCAGTTCATAGCGATACTGGTAACCGGCAACCAGAGCCATCAGAATAACCAGCCACATCGCCATGTTGCGCAGGAAGTGGCTGAGCGGGATGCCGGAGCCGAGCAGGCCTGCCGCAATCACGATGCCCCAGATGCTCATATAGGCAAGGCGTGCGAACTGGTCATTGGCCAGACCCAGCGTCGTGCCGCTGCCATTGTTGGCGATGAGGAGGAGGGTTGTTCCGGCGATGAGGGCGACGATGATCCAGAACAGGCGGGGCATCAGATCTCCTGTTCCTTCTCACGGGCCATGCGGGTGCGCCGGGTTTCGCGGCGCGGGCGGCGTTCGATGCTGTCGAGACGGGCGGCAAGGCCGGCCATGATCGTCCGCCGATTATCCGGCGTCATCGTCAACCATGCGCCGATTTCCTCGCGCGTGCGCCCGCAGCCGAAACAATAGCCGGTCTTCATATCGATGGCGCAGACGAGGATGCAGGGTGACTCGATGGTGCTCATATCCCAGATTTGGTACAGTTAGACCGCAATCACAAGCCCGAGCAAAAGCGAAATCGTTGCCAGTTGCTGCATGGCGCCCAATGTATCGCCGGTCTGCCCGCCGATTTTGTCGCGGCAGAGGGCTGCAAAGCCATAAAACACCAATCCCGCCAGACAGGCGGGTACGATCACGGCAAAAGGTCCCCCGGCTGCGCCATAGCCGATCACGAGGATGACCGCGCCGATGATCAGGCTGAAATTGGCGGCGTCTTCCGTCGGCGTGCCGGCGCTGTCGGCAACGCCGCCGGAGCGGGCCGAGGGGAGCATCTGCCAGAATTTGACCAGTATGGCCCGGCTTGCCGCCTCCGTCGCCACGAGAACGGCGATGGAGGCAATGGGGCTGAGATCGCTGAGAATATCCATGTAGAAGGCAACGCGCAGCAGCACGGAGAGGATCAGCGCCAGCGTTCCGTAGGAGCCGATGGCCGAATCCTTCATGATCTCAAGCCGCCGCGCGCTGGTTTTCCCGCCGTAGAAGCCGTCGGCAGCGTCGGCAAGGCCGTCCTCGTGCAGGGCGCCGGTGACAATGATCGAGGTGGTGACCAGCAGCAGCGCGGTCACGAATTCCGGCAGGTCGAGGGTGTGTCCGACAAGGATGACCACCGCAGCGGGCACGGCGATCAGGATGCCCGCAAGCGGAAAGCCGCGCACCGTGTCGTGCAGCGAGCCCTGATAATCCTCGAACCATTGCGGCGATACCGGCCAGCGCGACAGAAAGGCCAGCGCGCGCATCGTTTCCTTCAGCAGTTCCATGACCTGTTCCCGTTCAGCAAAGCCGGCGGCCGGGGCGCGACATTCAATGCCGCCCGATGGCCTTTGCGTTTTGTCTGCCAAAGCTTATAGGACGTGCATCGATAATTTGCCATGAAGACTTGGTTCAAGGAACATCATGACCACTGGCCTGCCATTTGACGATTTTCGCACCCTCATCGAAACCCTGCCCGGACCGGACGAGGCCGCTGTCGCCGCCGTGCGCAAGCGCGATTCGACGCTGACCAAGCCGCCGGGCGCGCTCGGCCGCATGGAAGAGATCGTCGAGTGGCTGGCCGCCTGGACAGGCCGTTCGCGTCCGCAGGTGACGCGGCCGCTGGTCGCGGTTTTCGCCGGCAATCACGGCGTCACCGCCAAGGGCGTTTCGCCCTATCCGTCATCGGTGACGGCGCAGATGGTGGAAAATTTCGCGGCGGGCGGCGCGGCGATCAACCAGATCTGCATCGCCAATGATCTCGGCCTGAAAATCTTCGATCTGGCGTTGGAATATCCCACCGCCGATATCACCGAAGAAGCGGCGATGGATGAAAAGACCTGCGCCGCCACCATGGCTTTCGGCATGGAGTCCATCGCGGGTGGCACGGACCTCTTGTGCATCGGCGAGATGGGTATCGGCAATACCACCATTGCTGCGGCGATTTTCCACGCCCTCTATGGCGGAACGGCGGAGGAATGGGTCGGACCCGGCACGGGTGCGACCAGTGACGGCATGAAGCGCAAGGCGGATGCGGTGCGTACCGCCGTGGCACTGCATGGCTCGCACCTGAAGGATCCGTTGGAAGTGCTGCGCCGTCTGGGCGGGCGCGAGATCGCGGCGATGGTCGGTGCCATCCTGGCGACACGCGTCGAAAAAATCCCCGTTATCATCGATGGTTATGTCGCCACCTCGGCCGCCGCAATCCTGCATGCGGCCAACCCGGAAGCCATCGATCATTGCCTGTTCGGCCATGTCTCGGCGGAACCCGGCCACCGCAAGGCTCTGGAAAAGCTGGGCAAGAAGCCATTGCTCGACCTTGGCATGCGGCTCGGCGAGGGCACCGGTGCGGCGCTCGCCGCCGGTATCGTCAAGGCGGCGGCGCTCTGCCACAGCGGCATGGCAACATTCGACCAGGCAGGCGTCAGCAACCGGGACTGAGACTTTTGCGCCGCAACCCCCGGCCAATCATCCGGGGGCTGGATTGGCGTTGCCGGCCAGCCGCTCCAGCAAATCCCGCACCATGTCCAGCTCCGCTTCCGTAAAACCGGAGCGCAATCGCGCGTCATAGGCCATGGCGACACGCCGCAGGCGATGAAATATTGCGCGCCCGCCATCGGTCAGCTCGATCCGGTGGATACGCCGGTTGTCCGGTTCCCTTTTGCGCAGCAAAAGACCTGCATCCTCCATGCCATTCAAGTGATGCGTCAGGGTCGGGCCCTGGATGCCGACCTCATCGGCCAGTTCCGATTGCATCCGGTGGCCGCCGCGCATCAGCGCCAGCAGGATAAGCCAGACCGATACGGAGCCGCCTTCGGCAGCCAGAGCATCATCGAAGGCACGGCTGACAGTTTTGGCCGTGCGCGCGAGCAGCAATCCGATGGGTGGGTGTACGGGTTCCATCATATTCCTTTGACATCGAACAGTTAGATATCTATGTATTATTCGATCATATCGATCAAGATACCAATTCGCGTCAATACGCCAACAGGGAGGTTCATCATGCCAGTCTTTCTGATGATTTTGCTCGCCATTCACGTCTTGTCATCAATCTTTTGGGCGGGATCGACGTTTACGCTTGCCCGTACGGGCGGTGCGGGAAGCCAGCAGTTCTTCCGGCCGCAAATGGGGGCGGCGACCGTGGCCTTTCTGAGCGGTGCCACATTGCTGGGGCTTTACCACGGCAGCTGGCTGTCGGGCTCCGAGACGGTTCTCGGGATCGGCATAGTCGCCGCCATCGCCGCAGCGGGGGTGCAGGGTGCGTTGCGGAAAAAACCGGAGATATCCCACCGCATCGCAGCCGGTCTGCTGGCGGTCACCGCCGTCTGCATGGTGATCGCCCGATTTGCTGCCTGAGCGGACGGAGTGATACCGCCGGCACGCGGGGCGCGTACCGGCGGTGCAATACTGGCTAGAATTCCTTGCCGATTTTTGCGTCGACCGAATGATTGCTGGCGCCGCGGATGACAAAGAAGAACAGGATCGCCGCCCACAGGATGGATTTTTCCGAACCCGCCCAGCCCTGACCCTGCGCGATCCAGTGGAAATAGATCGTCACGGCCAGCACGATGGTGGTGGCAAAGGCTGCCGGGCGCGTCAGGAACCCGAGCGCCAGCAGGATGCCGCCGAAAAACTCCGTTGCCGCCAGCAGCGGCGACCAGAACACGCCGGGATAAAAGCCCAGACCCTCGACCATTTCGACGGCACCGAACGGATTGGCGATCTTGCCCGAGCCGTGCACGACAAGTGCACCGCCGGCAATGACGCGCAGAAGCGTTTCCGAAAATTGTGCGAGGCCGGTGTAGATGCCGCCAAGGGCCGGAATAATCAGAGGACGGTTGTTTCCATTTGCGTTCATGAAGCTTCCCCATATGAACCTGTTGCAATGGGCCAGCAATGGCGGGGTGCCGCATAACGCGCAAATGACAATTAATTGAACCTGAGTATTCTAGGCAACTTTTTTGGCGGCGGCGGATTTCGTGGCGGAATCCATATTTTGCAGGACCCGCGCACGCGGGAAAACCGCAAGCGCTTCCGTGCCTTCGCGCAATTTGGAGAAGAGGTGGAACTCGCCGTCATGCATGTGCACGAGGGCCTGCACGATGGGCAGGCCAAGGCCTGTGCCCTGTTCGGCGTTCTTGATGGCGATGGAGCCCTGGCCGAAGGCGGACAGGACCACCGGGATTTCCTCCGGCGGGATGCCCGGGCCATTGTCGCGTACCGAGACATACTGCCCGCCGCCCGCCGTCCAGCCGACCTTGATGTCGATGCGGCCGTTCTGCGGAGTGAATTTCACCGCATTGGCCAAAAGGTTGAGGACGATCTGCCGTATGGAGCGCTCGTCGGCCTGCATCGGCCACATGCCGGTTTCGAACTGGGGCAGCAGCCGTATCCCCTTGTTGCGGGCTTTCAGATCCATCATGTGGATGCATTCTTCGGCGATGTCGGTCAGCAGCAGCGGCTCCTCGTTGATGGAGTAACGCCCGGCTTCGATCCGGCTCAGATCGAGGATCTCGTTGATGAGGTTGAGCAGGTGGACGCCGGAGGCATGGATATCCCCGGCATATTCGCGATAGGTGGTGTTCTGTATCGGCCCGAGCACTTCCTTGGCCATGACTTCGGAAAAGCCGAGGATGGCGTTGAGCGGCGTGCGCAGTTCGTGACTCATGGAGGCGAGAAAACGGGATTTGGCCAGATTGGCTTCCTCGGCGCGGCGGCGGCCTTCGTCGGACATGGCGTTGGCCGTTTCCAGCTCGGCGATCAGGGCATCCTTCTCCGCCTGCAGGGCAAGGGAGACGGATACCGAGCGGTTGAGCCGTGTCGCCACGAGATAGAAGAAGGCCAGCCCCGCAAACAGCATGATGACCATCGTCGCCTGTATCGGGCTCTGCAGATGGCTGGTGGCGAGGATCGTGTAGGTGATGACCGGCACGGTGAATGCCGCGAGGATGGCCGCGCGCAGGGCCGAACAGATGATGGCGGTAATCGCCATGGCCAGGATCAGGACAACCGCCTGAATGACCGGGAACAGGCTGATGCCGCAGGTGGCGCAGCTCAGAAAGGAAAAATACGCCCATCCCATGCTGGTGAGAAAATGACCGCCGAGATAGATGATCTGCCAGTTCTTGACCTGTTCGTTCGTGATGCCGATTTTTTCCAGGCGGCGGGCGAGAAGGCCGAGCACCATATAGAGGCCGATCGTGATGCCGGCCCAGACGACCATGTCCCGGCCAAATCCGGCGAGGACGCCGGCCACGGCGATCAGGGCGATGAACAGCGGCAGCATTGCCGCGTTGACGATCAGCGCGCGGGTGTGCATGAACAGCAGTTCGCGTTCGAAGTGCCTGATGCCGGCATGTTCCATCAGACGGTCGCGGGCGCGGCGAACCACAACGGACAAATCCTTGTTGCGCGGCAGTTTTCGCCGGTCAACAATGTTTTTGTCTGCACTGATTGCGTCGAGTAATGCCATGCGCCCCGTTCCAGATCGCCGTTTTGTCTGCACTCCGGCAGCATTGCATCGCAAGCCTATTCATAAATGATTAAAAGACTTTCAAATCTGCCCAATCGGCGAGGAGAATCAACCGGCATGGATGGTACGTCGCAATGAACGGGCGGTTTGGCCGTTATCGCCGGCGGTGGCAGCGTCCTGCGGCGGCGCCGCGTCCGCTCGCCAGGAAACTGGCCGACTATCTGCTGATGCTGGTGTTCTTCGCTCTGGTTGCGCTGCTGGCGGCGCGGTTGTCGGTGCCGCGCGAGGTGCGGGAGATAACGGGCAAGGCCTATGTCATCGATGGCGATACGGTGGTCGTGACGGGGCAGCATGTCCGCCTCAAGGGGATCGATGCGCCGGAACTCGCCCAGCGTTGCGGCGAAGGGCAGGGCGACTATGCCTGCGGGCAGGAGGCGCGGCAGGCGCTGGTCAGGCTGATCGGTGGCCGGCCGGTCCGCTGTGAAACGAGCGGGCGGGACAAGTACAGGCGCGATCTCGGCACCTGTTTTGCAGGCGATGCCGATCTCAACCGCGCCATGGTCGAAACCGGGCAGGCCGTCGCCTATGGCGACTACCGCGACGCGGAAATGCAGGCGCGGACGGAACGAAAGGGGCTTTGGAAAAGTTCTTTCGACAGGCCGCAGGATTGGCGGAAGCTGCACCGGCAGGACGCTGAAACAGCGCCGGAGGCGCGGAACCGGCTGGCCGATATCGTCAATGGCGTCTATGACTGGGTGCGTCAGAAACTGGGAGAGATCTGGTGAAACTATATGATGGAGGACGGGCGCCAAACCCGCGGCGCGTGCGCATATTTTTGGCGGAGAAGGGTGTCGAGGTGCCGCTCGTGCCTGTCGACATGGGGGCGATGGGGCATCGCTCGGCCGAAGTGACTGCGCTCAATCCCATGCAGCGCCTGCCCGTGCTTGAACTCAATGACGGAACTGTTATCACCGAGTCCGTGGCGATCTCCCGCTATTTCGAGGAAATCTACCCCGAACCCGCCCTGTTCGGTCGGGGTGCGGTTGGCAAAGCGCTGGTGGAAATGTGGCAGCGGCGGGTGGAACTGCAACTGTTTGCCAGCGTTGCCGCCGCCTTCCGTCATATCCACCCGGCGATGATCGAATGGGAGGTGCCGCAAATTCCCGCATGGGGCGAGGCAAACAAGCCAAAGGCCGTGGCATTCCTGGATATTCTCGACACGCAGCTTGCAACCAACGCCTTCATCGCGGGCGACGACTATTCCATCGCCGATATTACCGGGCTTGTGGCCATCGACTTCTTCAAGCCTGCCCGGATCGAGATGCCGGGCCATGTCACGCATGTGAAGCGCTGGTACGACGCGGTTGCAAGCCGGCCGAGTGCCAAGGCATGAGGCGCTGACCATGCCAGCCCCGGCGCTTGACGTCCTGGCCGCGCAGATCAAGGCATGCCGCCTGTGCCGGGATGCGCCGCATTATCTGCCGCCTTTGCCGCATGAGCCCAATCCGGTCTGCGTGCTGTCGCAGACCGCGCGCATCGTCATCTGCGGGCAGGCGCCCGGCATCCGCGTTCACAACAGCGGCCTGCCGTTCAACGACCCGTCTGGCGACCGGTTGCGCGACTGGCTCGGGGTCGATCGCACTGCATTTTACGATCCGGACAAATTTGCCATCGTGCCGATGGGGTTCTGTTTCCCCGGCTATGATGCGCATGGCGGCGATCTGCCGCCGCGCAAGGAGTGCCGTCACATCTGGCACGATCAGGTTTTCGCCGCCATGCCGCAGGTCGAGCTTATCCTGACAATTGGCCAGTACGCGCAGGCCTACCATCTGGGAAAGCGCCGCCGTGCGAGCATGACCGATACGGTCTTTCACTGGCAGGATTATTTCGATGCGGCGTCCGGACCCTCGATTCTGCCCCTGCCGCACCCGTCCTGGCGCAACAGCGGCTGGCTGCGCCGGAATCCATGGTTCGAGCAGAACGTTCTCCCTGTGCTCCGGCAGAAGGTCAGGATTCTAATTTGACGGGTTTCCGGATGAAATTTTTTTCAGATTTATAAAGTTTAGAATAATTTTCTTGTACGATGGGGGAATTACGGACCATAAAGTATCCCATTCCAAAGGGACAAGAGATCATGGACAGACTCGACCGAAAAATTCTTCGCCTCCTGCAGGAGGATGCAACGCTTGCGGTGGCTGATGTCGCCAAGAAGGTAGGGTTGTCGACGACGCCGTGCTGGCGCCGTATCCAGAAACTGGAAGAGGATGGCGTGATCCAGCGCCGCGTTGCCATCCTCGATCCCGTCCGCGTCAATACGCGTGTCACGGTGTTCGTGTCGATCCGCACCGGGGCGCACAACAATGAATGGCTGAAGCGTTTTTCCGAAGTGGTGCAGGAGTTTCCCGAAGTGGTCGAGTTCTACCGCATGAGCGGCGATGTCGATTATCTCCTGCGGGTCGTCGTGCCTGATATTGCCGCCTATGATGCCGTGTACAAGCGCCTGATCGCCAAGATCGACATTCGCGACGTGTCCTCGGCCTTCGCCATGGAGCAGATCAAGTACACGACGGAACTGCCGCTCGATTACATGAGCATCGAAAAGGAATCGGCCTGATCGCCCCAGGCGCATAGACCCGCCATGGCGCCTACGGCGCGGTGGTCGCGCCCGCAGCCTTGAGGATCAGTGCAATACTATTGCGCGCGATGCGTTCAAGGTCCGCCCGGGCCGTCCCGGCGCGGGCGCGCTGCGCAAGGCTGTGCTGCAGGGCGGCAAGCATGTCGGCGACCGCATCGATGTCGGTTGCGGGCGGCAGTTGGCCGTCATCGCGCGCCGCCGCGATCCGGTCGCGGAAGCGCGCGTCCGTGCGTCCGAGAGCGGCAAACAGTTCGGCGCCGATCAATGGGTCGGCTGTCGCCTCGCCGGTGATGACGCTGAGCACGGGGCAGCCGAGCGGGCGGTCATCACCTTCCGAATAGATGGCAACAATCATCAAAAAATAGTCATTGAGCGCCTTGGCCAGCGAGGGTTCGCCGAAGAGGGCACGGTTCCAGTGCTCGGCACTGTCCTCGACGTAATGTGTGACGGCCTGCAGGTAGATCGCGCGCTTGTTGCCGAAGGCGGCATAAAGGCTCGGCCGCGCCATTTTCGTCGCCTCCGACAGGTGGTCGAGCGATGTGGCGGTATAGCCGCGACGCCGGAATTCGAGGAGTGCGGCACCGAGCGCAGCCTTGGCATCGTATTGGCGCGGACGGCCGCGGGCGGATTGTTCTTTCATTTTTGTACCGTGTCGCAATAAATTCATTGCAAAAATTTTTATGCGAAGTAGTCTAAAATTCAGCGGCACGGAAAGCAATCCCTCTCGAAGAAGAGGCGCACCATTTCTCCGCCTGGACAAAAAGGACAATCGATGACTGACAAAATCCGTATCGGCATCAACGGGTTCGGCCGCATTGGCCGGACGGTTCTGCGGGCCGCGATGGCGCGTAACGACGTCGAGATCGTGGCGATCAACGACCTGCTGCCAACCGATCATCTCGCTTACCTCCTCAAATATGACAGCGTGCATGGCGGTTTCCGGGGCAGCATAAGTGCCGCAGACGGCGCGCTCGATATCAATGGCGGCAGGGTCAGGGCCTTCAGCGAACGGGACCCCGGCGCAATCGGTTGGGGCGAGGCGGGTGTCGATGTGGTTATCGAGGCGACCGGCCGCTTCCTGACGCAGGCTGCCGCGGAAGGACACCTTTCTGCCGGTGCCGGCAAGGTCCTGCTCTCGGCGCCGCCGGAAGACGACACGCCGGTCTTCGTCATGGGCGTCAACGCGACCGGCTATGCCGGTCAGAGCATTGTCTCGAACGCCTCGTGCACGACCAATTGTGTCGCGCCGCTCGCCAAAGCCGTGAACGACGCTTTCGGCCTCGAAGAAGCGCTGATGCTTACGGTTCACGCCACGACATCGAGCCAGAATACGGTCGACGGTGTGGCGCGCAAGGACTGGCGTTTCGGGCGCGGTATCCTCGAGAACATCATCCCGGCGACGACCGGCGCGGCGCGCATGGTCGGCAAGGTGGTACCCGAATTGAATGGGCGGATCAACGGCATGGCGGTGCGCGTGCCGGTGTCTGATGTATCGATGATCGATCTCACATGCCGTCTCAGGGAAAACGTGTCCTACAAGGACATCTGCGCGATGATCCGCACGCAGGCGGCGAACGCGATGGCCGGCATCCTCGCCTATTGCGACGAACCCGTCGTCTCGACCGACATGCGCGGCAATCCGCATTCATCGATCTTCGACGCGCTCGCCGGCATGCAGATTGAAGGCGGGTTGACCAAGCTTGTTGCCTGGTACGACAACGAATGGGGCTATGCCTGCCGTTGCCTTGACCTGGCGGCGCATATTTCGCGCGCCCGGTAGGCGTTGCTGGGGAACCGGCCTGATCGTCTCAGGCCGATGTCCCGGCCAGGCTATTTCTCCAGACGTGCCAGCAGGGATGACGTATCCCAGCGGTTCCCGCCCATGTTCTGCACCTGCTTGTAGAACTGGTCGACCAATGCCGTGACAGGCAACTGTGCGCCGTTGCGGTCGGCCTCGTCGAGGCAGATACCCAGATCCTTGCGCATCCAGTCAACGGCAAAGCCGAAATCGTATTTTCCGGCGTTCATGGTCTTGTGGCGGTTTTCCATCTGCCACGATCCTGCGGCGCCCTTGGAAATGACCTCGATGACCTTCTCGATATCAAGGCCAGCCTTCTTGCCGAAGTGAATGCCTTCGGCCAGCCCCTGCACCAGACCGGCAATGCAGATCTGGTTGATCATCTTGGTGAGTTGGCCCGCACCGGCGGGGCCCATGAGGCCGACCATTTTGGCAAAGGATTCGATGACCGGCTTTGCCCGGTCGAAAGCTTCCGATTCGCCGCCGACCATGACGGTCAGCACGCCGTTTTCGGCACCGGCCTGGCCGCCGGAAACCGGCGCATCGAGAAAATGCAAGCCGCGCTTGCGCGCCTCAGCATCGAGTTCACGCGCCACTTCCGCCGACGCGGTGGTGTGATCGACGAAAATCGCGCCCTTCTTCATCGTATGAAAAGCACCGTTCTCGCCGATGGTGACAGCCCGCAGATCGTCATCATTTCCGACGCAGCAGAAGACAAAATCCTTATCCGCAGCGGCTTCTCCGGGGGTCGGTGCATGCTTGCCGTGAAACTGCTCAGCCCACTTTTTCGCCTTTTCGCCATTGCGGTTGAAGACGGTGACGTCATGGCCCCCACGAGTCTTCAGGTGACCCGCCATCGGGTAACCCATTACACCAAGACCGATAAATGTGACTGTTGCCATTCCGTAATTTCCTCTGTCAGATAGGCTATGTGTTCGAAGGATTGCGGGAGAGGTTAGGACAATGCGGCGGATCATCAAAGGCCTATTGTGGATTGTTTTTTCCCTCATTCCGCTCGCTCTGATCGCAGGAGGCGCCGGTTACGTCTGGCTGGCCCGCTCGGTGGCCCCGGCCACCGGCGAGATGGTGCTGACGGACCTTGCGGCGCCCGTCACGGTGACGCGCGACAAGAACGCGGTGCCGCATATCGTCGGCAGCAATGTCGAGGATGTCCTGACCGCTCTCGGCTTTGTCCACGCGCAGGAACGCCTGTGGCAGATGGAGGTCACCCGCATGGCCGGGCAGGGGCGCCTGTCCGAAATGTTCGGCGACAAGACGGTTTCCACGGACCGGTTTCTGCGGTCGCTCGGCGTCTATGAATCCGCCGTCGCGTCGGCCGCTTCGCTCGATCCGGCGGACCGCAAGCGCATCGATGCCTATGTGCGCGGCATCAACGCCTTCATCAACAGCAAGGGACGCTCCTTCGCATCGAAATATTCGCCTGAATTTGTCGTCCTCGGCTACAAGCCGGATGAATGGACGGCGGCCGATGTGATCGTGACGCTGAAGATGATGTCCGTGACCTTGGCGGCCAACATCGATCAGGAAGTGTTGCGTCTCAAATTTGCCCGGCTGGGAATGACGGATGCGGAAATCACCGATCTCCTGCCGCCCGTGGCCGATGACGCACCGCCACCGCTGCCGGACCTGAAGCAGCTTTTGGGCTTGCCAAGCGGACCGATCAAGATCGGCGCTTTGCAAGCCGAACAGCGGTTTGCCGCGCTCAATGCCGTCATGTCGACCGGCGCATCGAACAACTGGGTCGTGGGCGGGGCGAAAACCGAAACCGGCAAGCCCATCCTGGAAAACGATCCGCATCTTGGGCTGACGGCGCCTGCCGTCTGGTATCTGGCGCATCTGGAGGTGAAGAACGCCGATGGCAGCAGCAAGAACCTCGCCGGCGTGACGCTGCCGGGAGCGCCCCTGGTGCTGCTGGGGCGCAATGACCGCATTGCGTGGGGTTTCACCAATACCGGCGCCGACGTTCAGGACATTTTTGTCGAACGGATCAATCCGGCCAATCGGAATGAATATCAGACGCCTGAGGGCTTTGCGCCGTTCCGCAAGCAGCCTGTCACCATCAAGGTCAAGGGCGGCAGTGACGTGACCTTCGACCGGCTGGTCACGCGGCATGGGCCGGTCCTGCCGGCGGACTATCGTGGTCTCGATCATTATCTGCCTGACAACACGGTTGCAGCGCTGGCATGGACGGCGCTTGCGGAGGATGACAAGACCATATCCGCCGGGCTGAAACTCTGGGATTTTGCCAGCGTGACGGATTTCCAGAACGGGATGCGCGATTTCGTGACGCCGATGCAATCGATGGTGATTGCCGATGTCGATGGCAATATCGGGCTGATCGCACCGGGCAGGGTGCCGGTCCGCGATCCGGCCAACCGCATCATGGGGCGTGCGCCATCGCCGGGCTGGGATGCGACCTATGACTGGAAAGGCACCATTCCCTACGAGGAACTGCCCCGCAGCTATAACCCTCCGGAAAATGTCATCGGCACGGCCAATACCAAGATGGTGGATGCGGCCTATCCGCATTTCCTGACATTCGACTGGGACGAGACATGGCGGTTCGACCGGATCAAAGCGCTGATCTATGGCGCGGAACGGCAATCGATGGAGAGCAACCGCAAGGCGCAGGGCGATGCCTATTCCAACGCCTATGCGGTGCTGGGACCGGTGATGCTCAAGCTGATCGAAGGACGAAAGGACATCGATCAGGCCGCGTTCAAGCAGTTGAGCCAATGGGATTACGTGGAAGACCGCAACCGCATCGAGCCCTTGCTGTTCAATGCCTGGCTGCGCGCGGCCACCAAACGGATCGTCGAGGATGATCTCGGCGAGGCGTTCCCAACCTACTGGCAGGTCCGGGTATCGGCGATGCTGCGCTGGCTCGGACCCAATCCGGCGCGCGACTGGTGTGACGATGGGCGGACGCCGGAGAAGGAAAGCTGCGGCGACGTGCTTGCCCTGGCGCTGGCCGATGCCCTGAAGGATCTCGATGGCCGCCTCGGGGCGGACCGCTCGAAATGGAACTGGGGCGCGCTGCATTATGCCTACGGGGCGCACCGGCCGTTCGCGCAGGTCAGCCCGCTCGACCGCATCTTCAATGTGGATGTGCCGGCCTCCGGCGGGGCTTTCACGCTCGACCGGGCAAAATCGCAGCTCACGGATGAAAGCAATCCGTATCGTGCCACGCACGGCAGCAGCTATCGCGGCCTGTTTGATCTGGCCGATCTCAACCGGTCGACCTATATCCAGACAAGCGGCCAGTCCGGCAATGTGTTTTCAGCCAATTATCGCGATTTCGCGCAGAAATGGGCCGATACCCAGGCGATCACCATCTCCACCGACGAGAAGGTCTACCAGGACGGCCTGCTGGGGATCTGGCGGTTGAAGCCGCAGTAAGTCTGTCAGGTGAGCGGCGTCATCACGGCCTTCCGGTAGGCCGGGCGGCTCTTGAGGCGTTCGTACCATGCGAACAGATGCGGGTGATCGGGGCGCTTGATCGGCATCTCGAACCACGCATAGGCAAAGCAGCCGAGCGGGATGTCGCCGACACCGAAGTCTGCACCGGAGAGGTAGGGCTCGGAGGCCAGCGCCGCATCGGCAATGGCAAACATCGCGCTGCATTCCGCCAGACCCTTGTCCTTGGCGGCGTGATCCTGCTGATCCGGCGCGAGGCGCACCGTGTTCCAGAACACGTCGCGGAAGGGGATGGCGATGCTTGACGTTGCCCAGTCCATCCATTTTTCCGCGCTGGCACGCGCCGCGGCATCTTCGATATGCAAGGTCGACTTGCCGTATTTCGCCGCGAGATAGCGCACGATCGTGTTGCTCTCCCAGAGTGCGAAGCCGTCGTCTTCAATGGCGGGCACGCGGCTGTTGGGGTTGATGGCGCGATATTCCGGGCTGGCAACGATGCCATAGGCACCGCCAGCGGGAATATTTTCATAGGGAATGGACAGTTCTTTGGCCGCCCAAAGTGCCTTCTTGACATTGGTCGAGTTGCCGCGGCCCCAGATTTTCAGCATCGTTTGTTTCTTTCGGTCAGTTGAATCAGCGTATCAGATGCCGGGTGATGCGGCGTTCTATCCAGTCCCAGATGTGACGCAGTATTTCCACCAGCAGCAGATAGATGATGGCGGCCCAGAGATAGGCCTGGAAATCGAAAGTCCGTGAATAGGCGAGTTTGGTGTAGCCCATGAGATCGTAGACGGTGATCAGGGCGACGATGGCCGAACCCTTGATCATCAGGATGACCTCGTTGCCGTAGGGGCGCAGGGCAACGATCAGCGCCTGCGGCAGGATGACCTTGCGGAATGTGACGAATTTGGAGATGCCGAGGGACGCCGCGCCTTCCCATTGCCCGAGCGACACGCTCTGGATGGCGCCCCGCAATATTTCCGCCTGATAGGCCGCCGTATTGAGCGCGAAGGCCAGGAAGCCGCAATACCAGGCTTCACGGAAGAACCACCACAGCCCGACATATTCGAGCTGCGTCTTGAATTCGCTGACGCCGTAATACATCAGGAAGACCTGGGCGATCAGCGGCGTGCCGCGGAAGAAATAGACGTAGCCATAGGCGATCGCCGCGCCGATCTTGTTCTTGGTCATTCGGCCATAGGCCACGGGGACCGACAGGATGGCCCCGAAAATAATGGAGCTGAATACCAGCGTCAGGGTGGTGACCAGGCCCTGCCAGTACTTTGGACCATAGGTCTGGATGAGAACGATATCCCAGGCGGCATAGAGGTCGAGCAGGAGCCCGATGATCAGGGCGGCCCAGAACGCGACGAGCACATGGCCGATAATCCGCGTCCTGGTCCAGCGTTTCGCCGGTGCGGGCGGACGGCTTATCGCGGCTGTGCGGGCATTGAGGAAGCTTTCGGTCATCGCCGCACTCCGCTGGCTGTCGTGCGCCGTTCAATGGCATGGATCACGAAGGACGAGAGAATGGCGAGCACCAGATAGATCAGGCAGGCCGTACCGTAGAACAGGAAGGCATGTTTGGTGACGCGCGCCGCAACGCCGGTCTGGCGCAGGATATCCGCCAGTCCGATCGCGGACACCAGCGCCGTATCCTTGAGCAGGATCATCCACAGATTGGAAAGGCCGGGCAGGGCGACGCGGATCAGTTGCGGCAGGACCACTTTCCACATTGTCTGGCCGTAGGAGAGCCCGATGGCATAGCCGCCCTCATACTGGCCGCGCGGGATGGCGCGGAATGCGGAGAGAAAGACCTCGCTGGCGTAGGACGAAAACACGGCGCCCATGGCGAACATGCCGGCCAGAAACGAGTTGATTTCGATGGTTCCGGAAAAACCCAGCAGCACGCCGAGCTTCTGGATGCCGATCTGTGCGCCGAAATAGACGAGAAACAGGGTGAGCAGCTCGGGCAAGCCACGAAAGATCGTGGTGTACATATTGGCAGCAAGCCGGATGGACGGTTCTTCGGCCTGTTTGCCGAGAGCGACGAAAAATCCGATGAGCAGTCCGATGGGCAATGTCGCAAGCGCAAGAGTGACAGTCACAAGAATGCCGCTTGCTATGCTCAGGCCCCAGCCGCCTTCACCAAATCCCAATAACGCAATTGAGCCCATAGGCTTCTTTCATTCTTTTGCAGGCCATTCCCCAGTGCCCGATTTTTCGGGCCGGCCCGTCATTTTTGAATTTAAAGTTCAGGTTCGAATTTGGAGTTCAGGAAGGGATGGCGGAACAGATCCGCCATCCCCCTTGGTCAATTCACAAGGCTAAAATCAATTTTCGGCGCCATAAACGTCAAGCTTGAAGTACTTGTCGTTGATCTGCTTGTATTTGCCGTTCTTGCGGATCGCAGCGATGGCAGCGGAGAACTTGTCAGCCAGGGCCGTGTTGCCCTTCTTGACAGTTACGCCAGCGCCCGGACCGTGGATGACCGGATCCGGCGTGATGGTGCCGAGGAGCTTGCAGCACTTGCCGGCATCGCTGTCGAGCCACTGGCCCAAAACGACGGAGTCGTCCATGGCAGCGTCGATGCGGCCATTGGCCAGATCGAGCTTATATTCGTCGGCGGTCGGATACATCTTGATGTCGGCGCCGCTGTATTTGGCTTCGGCAAAGTTGGAGTGGCTGGTCGATGCCTGCACGCCCAGTGTCTTGCCCTTCAGGGATTCCGGCGTGACGTCCTTCAGCTTGGAATCCTTCGGTACGGCAATGCCGGGAGGCGTGTTGTAGTACTTCTTGGAGAAATCGACCTTCTTCAGGCGCTCGTCCGTAATGGACATGGATGCGATGATGGCATCGAACTTGCCGGCCTGCAGGGCGGGAATCATGCCATCCCAATCCTGGGTGACGAAGGTGCACTGCGCCTTCATCTCTTCGCAAAGCGCCTTGCCGATATCGATGTCAAAGCCTTCCAGCTTGCCGTCCGGCGTCAGGTTGTTGAAGGGCGGGTAGGCTCCCTCTGAAGCGATGGTCAGCTTCAGGGCGTCCTCTGCATGGGCCGCTCCCATGGACAATGCAAAGGCAACGGCAGCAACGCCGAGTGCGAGACGCTTGGTGATACGCATTATTCAACCTCTCTTTTGTGGCCCGGCTGTTCCCCTGTTCTTTTGGACAGCCTTCCGGGCAAGGTCGCAGTTTTTTCACTGCTCCTGACCGGCGATATTCCCACTAGTTTTCTGATAAAAGCAACCGGGAATCTTTTACCGGGCGGCGATTCAGGACGGCAAAACCACATAATTGTTTGAGGATTATATTTTTCTTGCGCAGCTTCCGCGCGAAACGTCATTTCCTGACCCGCCTAGCGGGCAAGCCCCATCTCATGCTCGATAAAGTCGGCCAATCCTGTCGTGTTATCCAGGTCGAAGACGGGAATCTGCTCGTCCGTCACCGGAAAATCGCTGGCGATGGCGACAATGCCAGGATCATTTTGCGCCAGGCTCCCGCCGGGCCGTCCCTCCAGCCGCCGCGTCTCGATCTTCTTGTGGCCTTCGCGCTTGTAGCCCTCGACCAGAACGAGATCGCATGGGGCAAGCCGCGCGACAATCTCTTCGAGGGACGGTTCAGCCTCATCCGCCAGTTCATGCATGAGCGCCCAGCGGCGGTCGGAAACAATGGCCACTTCTCCGGCGCCCGCTTTGCGGTGGCGGAAGGAATCCGTGCCTTCCTTGTCGATGTCGAAATCATGATGGGCGTGTTTGACGGTTGAAATCTTCCAGCCGCGCCGCGTCAGTTCCGTTACGAGCTTGACCGTCAGCGTTGTTTTGCCTGAGTTCTTCCAGCCGGTGATGCCAAAGATGCGGTGGGTCATGAACATGTCTTCCAATCGCGTGATTCTGCGATCATCGACCGGGCCCGGCCGAGATCGTCCGGGCGATTGATATTGAAGAACGGATCGAATGAATCGCCTGATTGCGCCGTCATCAGCGGAAAATCCACCGTGCGGTGTGCGTGGTCTTCGATCCAGGTACGGACCCGCCGGTTCTCCGGATCGCGCAGCCATTGCTTCAGGTCCTCCTTCATCGCAACCGGCCAGAGCCCGAACACCGGGTGCCATGTCCCACCGGAGACAGCGACGGCGATGTGATCCGGAGCACCGGCGATGGCCCCGCCAAGTCTGGAGGCGAGATCATGGGGAAAGAACGGCGTGTCCGTGGCGACGGTCAGGATATGGGTGAAGGGAAGCGCGCTGCCTGCCGCCCATTCCATGCCGGCAACGATACCGGCGAGAGGGCCGGCGAATCCCGAGATGCTGTCTGCGACAACGGGCAGATGCAGATCGGCGAGCGGCGCAGGGTCGCCATTGCTGTTGATGGCCAGGGTTTCCAGCTGAAGCGACAGGCGCGCGACGATGAAATCGATCAGCCGCGCCGTGCCGAACGGCAAAAGCGCCTTGTCATGCCCGTCCATGCGGCTCGACCGGCCGCCGGCCAGAATAATCCCTGCAATGCGCACCGCTTACACTCCATCGGGCGAAGAACCGGCCGCCACAGCCGTTGCGGCGGGCAGCCTCCGTCCCACAATCCGCTCACGGTAAAGCGTATAGAGGCCGCTGCCAATAACGATCATGGCGCCGATGATCATGGGAAGATCGGGCAGGTCGCCGAAGAACAGGAAACCCAGGAGAATGGCCCAGACGAGGCTTGTGTAGCGGAACGGTGCGACGAAGGAAATTTCGCCCTCGCGCATGGCGAGAATGATGAAATGGTAGGCGACGATCACGCAGCAGGAGGCGAAGAACAGGAGGCCGGTGTTCAGCCAGGTCATCGGCGTCCAGCCGCCCAGCGGGCCGATCAGGCCGATGCCGGCCAGCGATACGCCCGCCGATGTCAGGGCGGATATCATCAGCACCGGGATGGTTTTGGGCACGCGCCGCGTGGCGAGATCGCGCATCGCGGCGAAGATCACGGTTACGGCGATCAGCAGGACGTAGGGACTGACGCCCTCGTAACCCGGGCGAACAATGATGAGGACACCACAGAAGCCGACGGCAATGGCGATCCAGCGCCGCCATCCCACGGGTTCGCCGAGGAACATCGCCGCACCCAGCGTGACGGCCAGCGGCAGGGCCTGCAGAATGGCCGAGGTGAGGGCGAGGGGAACATGAACAAGCGCGATGAGAAAACTCACGGTTCCCACGACTTCGCCGACGGCGCGCAGGATCGTCATGCGGTGCAGGGCATGGCGCAGCGGTATCAGCATGCCCTGCCGCCAGGCGAGCAGCAGGATGAGCGTGGTCGCCATCACGCCGCGCACCAGCATCACCTGGCCCATGTTCATATGCGCGCCAACCAGTTTGACCGTCGCGTCATTGAAGGTGAAACTGGCCATGCCGATGGCCATGTACAGGCTGCCGCGAAGATTGGGCGTAAGCGCCAAGGCGTTCATCCGAATGAGAGCAGGCGATTCTCCCCCGGAATCGCTCCGTTTGATATATCAAGCGGCGAGGCTTCGTGCATCCGGAATATTGGAAAATGCTCTAGCCGCCGGTCACGCTCATATGGCGCGAGACCGCAGGGCGGTTGTGGCGGCGATCGATGATGAAATCATGCCCCTTCGGCTTGCGGCCGATGGCTTCGTCGATGGCCTCGTTTAAGAGGTCATTGCCTTCCGAGGCGCGCAGCGGCGCGCGCAGGTCAGCGGCGTCTTCCTGTCCAAGGCACATATAGAGTGTGCCGGTGCAGGTCAGGCGAACGCGATTGCAGCTTTCGCAGAAATTGTGCGTCATCGGCGTGATGAAGCCGATGCGCCCGCCCGTTTCGCGAATATGCGCGTAACGGGCCGGGCCGCCGGTCTTGTAGGGAATGTCATCCAGCGTGAATTGCCGGGCAAGGTCGGCCCTGACCATGGACAGCGGCAGATACTGATCGGTCCGGTCCAGATCGATTTCGCCCATCGGCATGGTTTCGATCAGCGTCAGGTCCATGTCGCGGCCATGGGCCCAGCGGATCATCTCCGGGATTTCCAGGTCGTTGAAACCCTTGAGGGCAACGGCATTCAGCTTGACCCGGATGCCGGCAGCCTGCGCCGCGTCGATGCCTTCCATCACCCGCGCCAGATCGCCCCAGCGGGTGATCGCGTGGAATTTTTCCGGATCGAGCGTATCGAGCGATACATTGATGCGTTTGACGCCGTGCTCGGCCAGTTCCGCGGCATGGCGGGCGAGCTGCGAGCCATTCGTGGTCAAGGTCAATTCTTCGAGAGCACCGCTGCGCAAATGGCGCGACAGCTCACCGATCAGATGCATGATGTTCTTGCGCACCAGCGGTTCGCCGCCGGTCAGCCGCAGTTTTTTGACGCCTTTTCCGATGAAGGCGGTGCACAGGCGGTCCAGTTCTTCCAGCGTCAGAAGGTCTTTCTTGGGCAGGAAGGTCATGTGCTCGGACATGCAGTAGGTGCAGCGGAAGTCGCAGCGATCGGTGACCGACACGCGCAAATAGCTGATCGTCCTGCCGAAAGGATCAACCATCGGTGTTTGTACAGCCGTTTTCTCGAGCAATGCGACGTGGTCCAAGCAAACCTCCTTGAGAAGAGATAGGGTGGCGGCCCCGGCTTGTCCAGTCTCTATAGGATTCCGCATGCGGACGATTGTTCACTTGCGACCAAATGTCGGGGCGCATAGAGAAGAGTGCGCATAAAGGAGCATCTGCCATGACCACTGCCTGGCCCAAGGAATTGCGGGTGAGCAAGGATCGCCGTTCCCTGACGATCGCATTCGATACCGGCGAAACCTACACGTTGAGCGCGGAGCTGCTGCGCGTGGCTTCGCCATCGGCGGAAGTGCAGGGGCATTCGCCGGAACAGCGTGTGACGGTTCCGGGCAAGATGAATGTCGAAATCGCCAAGATGGATCCCGTCGGCAATTATGCGGTGCGCATCACCTTCGATGACATGCACGATACCGGCCTTTTCAGCTGGGATTACCTGATCGACCTCGGCCGCAACCGCGACGAGCGCTGGCAGGCCTATCTCGATGAACTGGCGGCGAAAGGCTTGAGCCGCGAGCCCGTCACGACCCGTCATCGCCACTGATCCCTGCTGCGGAGCAATAGTACCGGTATCCGCGCGGGCTTTCCCGTGAGAAATATTTTCTTTAGAAGACTATAACCTGCTTTGGCGGGCGTGCTCAAAGTACTTATCAATGCTATAATGAACAACAGTAAGGTTACTTGGAAATATTTGTGCGCCGAATAGCGCAATTCAAGTTTCGCGTCACTTGAGCTGTGACATTATTGCATGTTCCGCAAAAGAATTGATTGGGTCAGGGGCGTGATGCGCGAATCGTTGTGAAAGCTGCGGTGAATTGCGTTAAATGAGGCGATAGCCATCATCACGGTGCTTGAGCGGCGCGCGCGAATATAAATCGAAGGGGCGGGTTATTGTTAAAAGATTGTAAATAGGATGCGGCGAAACTGGCTGTGAATCACCATTCGTGGCCTGCATCCGTTGCGGGCGTGACTGTACCATCTGGGCGAGCATTATGAATTCCAATTCGAAAAAGCATGCGATTTTTGTAGCTGCCATGTTGTCAGCAACAGCCATTTCCATGTCTCCGGCACTGGCCGCCGACAATTTGATGGATTTCCTGTTTGGCAGCCGCCGCGTACAGGCACAGCCGGTCTATGCGCCGAAGCCTGAACTGCCGCGGCAGCAGCCCGTTGCCCGGGCAGCGCCGGTCAAGCGCGTGACGGTGACCGCACCGAAGAATTACGATTACAAACCCGACGGGCTGGTGCGGGTGGATTTTTCCAAGATCGACCTGCAACTGACGGCATCGGCCAATCAGAACCGAGATGCCGCACCGCAGATTCCGCTGGAACAGTTCGGCCTGAAGTTCGAACAGATCAGGGAAGCCCATATTCTGGCGGAAAAGGACATAGCGGACGCTATCGTTGCCTATTATGCCCTGAAGCAGCAGCCCATCTGGACGTCCTCCTATGATGTCTCGGCCAAGGCCAAGGCGGTCGCGGCGGTGTTCAACGCGGCGGGCGCCGACGGGCTTGATCCAAAGGATTATGCGGTCAAGCTGCCGAGCGATGATTACGACCGGGCCAACATTCCGGCGCGGCTGAAGGAACTGGCGGATTTCGAACTGACCATGTCGGCGCGGGCGCTGCGCTATGCGATGGACCAGGGCGACGGGCGCATCAATCCGAACCGGCTGAGCGGGTTCCACGATTTCGCCGTTGACCGGGTCAAGCCGCGTGCGGTGATCGAGCAGCTTGCGTCGACCAACGATGCGGCTGCGCTGCTCAAGAGTTTTGAGCCGCAGAACAAATGGTATGCGGATCTGAAGCAGAATCTGCATGAGCTTGGCGGGACCAGCGCCGAGCCGACGGTGCGCGTTGCGCCCGGCACCATGATCCGTCCCGGCGAGGAAAATCCGGAAATCCGCAACGTGGTCGCCTTGATCAAGGCGAAGGCGCCGAAGGATTTTCTCGCCAAGCATGAAGCCGTGCTGCAGGAACATGAGAATGCGACGGTTTACGACCCGAGCCTGGTCGAGGCGATCAAGGATTTCCAGACCAGCCAGGGCAAGAAGCCCGATGGCGTGATCGGGCGCGGCACCATCAGTTCGCTGCAGGGCGAGACCAACAGTTCCAAGCGCGACCGCATTCTCTATTCCATGGAGCGCCTGCGCTGGCTGCCGCACGATTTCGGCAAGCGCTACGTCTTCATCAACCAGCCCGCCTATCGCGCGCAGTATTTTGACGACAACGCGGAAAAGCTGGCGATGAACATCGTGGTCGGTTCGCCGACCAACCAGACCTACTTTTTCGACAACACGATCCAGACCGTGGTGTTCAACCCGTCCTGGGGCGTGCCGCGGTCGATCATTCTCAATGAGATGATGCCGAAAATTCTCAATAACCCCTCTTATCTTGAGAACAGCGGTTACGAGGTCTATGACAAGTCCGGCCGTGTCATTCCGTCAAGCGCGGTGGACTGGGCGCAGGTCGCATCCAGCGGCGGCGGTGTCGGCATCCGCCAGAAGCCGAGCCTCGACAATGCGCTGGGCGAGCTAAAGATCCTGTTCCCCAACAGCCATGACATCTACATGCACGACACGCCGGCAAAGTCCTACTTCAAACGGGATATGCGGGCGCTCAGCCACGGCTGCATCCGTCTGGAGCGTCCGCGCGACATGGCTGCGGCCGTGCTCGGCGTGCCGGTCGAGGAGCTGAACCAGTATTTCGGCAAGAATGAGCGCAGCGTCCGGGTCAAGGACCCGCTGCCGGTTTACGTCTCGTATTTCACTGCGTGGCCGGACGCCAGGACCGGCGCCATCCAGTATTTCGACGACGTCTATCAGCGCGATCTCTACATGGAAAAGGCCATCGTCAAGACGACGGCGGTGCGCCAGGCGGACGTTCCGCAGACGACGGCAAAGCTGTAGGCTACCGGTTTGCGGATGGCGGTTCGACCTGCGGGTGTTCAAAGATATCGCCATCGCCCTGATCGAGAAAAAGCAGCGACGGGTTGTGTCCCGCCGGCTTGAGGTGGCTGACGACATGCAGCTGGTTGCCCGCATCGCGGTGGATGGAGTAGACCAACTCGCCGTCAAAACTTCTTTCCACCTTCCTGCTCTCGATGCGAAACCGCAGCGTCAGCGCCACCAGCCCCAGCACGAAGGCCGGTGGGACGATCAGCCATAGAACTTTGAGCCAGTCGGATAGCGACTGGTACGTATCGAACAAATCCTGCCAGAAATTGTAATTGTCCATGTGCACTCCCTTGTCTCGCGAGGAAAGTGGTCACCCGAGGTTTAGCCTCTGGTGACCGGGGAGTTGATAACTCTCGAGGGAGAGCGCCTTCGCCTTTAGGGTTGCCCCCTGAACATACGCGAAGGCCTCCCCGACCATAAGACCGGGAAGTGCATTTTACGGCAGCACAACGCCGCCCTCGAGGGGTTATCAAGCCCCAAGACCGGCCCGTTTCGACCGGTCTCATCGCGGACCATAGTGGGAAAGTGAAGCGGGCGGAAGGGGTTAGGGCGCCGGTTTGCAGCTAAGCTTTGAGGTTCTTGCATGGATTGGCTGCAAAACCACGCACCCTAATCGATCTCGAAGGAAGGCAGGCTCTGGAACGCCAGTTTGAGAGCCTGCGACCAGCCGTCGGAAATGGCCTCGTAATAGGGGTCGTTGCGCTCGATGCGCTTTTCAAAGCCCAGTTTGAGGCTGTCCGCCGCGTAAAACTGCATGTCCAGGGGCAGGCCGACCGACAGGTTGGATTTCAGGGTGGAATCGAAGGACACCAGCAGCAGTTTGGTCGCTTCCTCGAACGTCATGGCCGGATCGTAGGAACGCACGATGATCGGCTTGCCGTATTTGTGCTCGCCGATCTGGAAGAACGGCGTGTCGGGTGAGGATTCAATGAAGTTGCCTTCGGGATAGATCAGGAACAGGCGGGGCTCGCCGCCCTTGATCTGTCCGCCCAGAATGATCGAGGCGCCGAAGGAATCGGCACGCTGGCCATTGGAATCCACGTCGTGGATCACATTCTTGATCGTATCGCCCACCAGCTTCGCCGTCTGGAACATCGAGGGCATGTCGAAGATCGACGGCGCCCGCTCGGATGGAATCTTGGTGCGTTCGTTGAGAATGCTGATGACGGTCTGCGTCGTGGCAAGATTGCCTGCCGACAGAAGCGTGATGACACGGTCACCGGGCTTCGCCCATGTGTACATCTTCTTGAACGTGGAGATGTTGTCGACGCCGGCATTTGTTCTGGTGTCCGACATGAACACAAGACCACGATCCAATTTAAGCCCGACGCAATAGGTCATAGCGAATCCCGAATTTAAAAAATCCCGGCGATTACTGCTCTACATTGAGGTCCACGGCAAGCGATTCCATGCCCGGGCCGAAGCGCATGCCGGAAATGGGCGACGCTTCATTGTAGTCGAGGCCGCAGGCGATGCGCACATAATGCTCGTTCGGGCAGATGTTGTTGGCGGCATCGAAGCCGACCCAGCCGAGCCCGTCAATATGGGCTTCCGCCCAGGCATGGGTGGCGGTCTGTTCGATGCTATCGAGCATCATGAGATAGCCCGAGACATAGCGGGCAGGAATTTTCAGGACACGGGCGACGGCGAGGAAAACATGGGTGTGGTCCTGGCAGACACCCGTTCCCAGTGTCAGCGCCTCTTCGGCCGTCGTGGCGATGTCGGTGGTGCCCGGCGTATAGGCGACGGCACTGTGCAGCGTGTCCATCAATTCATGCATGAGCGCCAGCTTGTCGTCCTTGACTTTCAGGCTGGCTGCAAGCTGGCGGACGGCATCCCCCGGCTTCGTCAGTGCGGTTTCGCGCTCATAGAGCCAGATCGGCATGAAATTATAGACCTTGCCGAGCACGCCGGAGCGGTCTTCCGTCTCCACCTGGCCCGCGGCCTCGATGACCAGTTCCTTTGCATCGCGGTTAAGCCGCACGAGCTGCGTCCGGTTGCCGTACCCGTCGCGGTAATTCGCCTCCTGCTCGGCGCCGTGAACCGTCACGGCCCAGTCGATGACCTTCTGGCCGGGCGAGCTCGAGGGATGCAGGCGCAAACGCTGGACAGCATACTGCACCGGGAAATCATACTGGTAGCGCGAGGTGTGTTTGATGGTCAGGAGCATGGCGTTCAATCGAAATTGTAGGCTTCGGCAATTTTGCTGCCCAGGCCGTATGTCTGATAGATCAGGTCACTGAGAAACTCATGCAGGCCGTTGTCGAAGATGGTGCGGATGTCGTTGTTTTCGAGCCGTGTCATGATGCTTTCCGCCATGTCGTGGCACTCGTGCCGCTTGCCGTAATCATTGGCGAGAAACGTGAGATTGTCGACGATATTCGAGTAACAGAAGTTCAGCGACCGCGGCATGCGCGAATTGAGGATCAGGTAATCGGCGATGTTCACCGGATTGTATTCGACATCGTAGACCCAGCGATAGGAGCGGTGGGCCGAGACCGAGCGCAGGATCGACTCCCACTGAAAATTGTCGAGTGTCGTGCCGACATAGGAAATCGACGGCAGCAGCACGTAATATTTCACGTCGAGAATGCGCGCCGTGTTGTCGGCCCGTTCGATGAACGTGCCGATGCGGGCGAAATTGAAAATCTCGTTGCGCAGCATCGTGCCGTGGAAGGCACCGCGGATGATGGCGGTTTCGCGCTTGATCTGGTCGAGGACGCGCGGAAGATCCGTTTCAGGAACCGCCGCGGCGAGCGTCGATTTGAGGATCATCCAGGTTTCATTGACGCTTTCCCAGGCTTCGCGCGTGAGGGCCGTGCGCACCATGCGGGCATTGGAGCGGGCTGTTTCGATGCAGGACATCACGCTGGACGGATTGCCGAGGTCGCGCAGCAGAAAATCCGAGACCAGGCTGGCGTTGTATTCGCCGTATTTCGCGTCGTAGCCGATTTTCACCCCGGCGCTCATCAGCACGGAGGACCATTCCTCCGGCGCATCGGAGGTTTTCGTCAAAGCCATCCGCAAACCGGCATCGATCAGGCGTGCCATATTCTCTGCCCGCTCGATATAGCGGAACATCCAGTAGAGACCATTCGCGGTGCGACCAAGAAGCATGTTTTGGTTGTATCCCTCTTTTATTTCTTGATGGGGCCGTCTGTGGCAGCCCTCATTCCCCATTCAGAGCGGTCAGTCGTCGAGAACCCAGGTGTCCTTTGTCCCGCCTCCCTGGCTGGAATTGACAACGAGCGAGCCTTCCTTCAGCGCCACGCGGGTCAGGCCGCCCGGCGTGATGCGGATGCGGTCGGACACGAGAACGAAGGGGCGCAGATCGACGTGGCGCGGCGCCAGACCCTTTTCCGTCATGATCGGTGTCGTCGACAGGGCGAGCGTCGGCTGGGCGATGTAGTTTTTCGGATTGGCCTTGAGCTTCAGCGCGAAATCCTCGCGTTCCTGCTTGGTGGCCGCCGGCCCGACCAGCATGCCGTAGCCGCCGGAACCATGAACCTCCTTGACGACAAGATCGGCAAGGTTTTCCAGGACATATTTCAGCGTGTCCGGTTCGGAACAGCGGTGCGTCGGCACATTCTCGAGGATTGCCTTGCGTCCGGTATAGAACTCGACGATCTCCGGCATATAGGAATAGAGCGCCTTGTCGTCGGCGATGCCTGTGCCGGGGGCATTGGCGATGGTGATGTTGCCGGAGCGGTAGACATCCATGATGCCGGCAACGCCGAGCGCTGAATCGCGGCGGAAGGTGAGGGGATCGAGGAAGGAGTCGTCGACACGCCGGTACAGCACGTCGATGGCGCGGTTGCCTTCCGTGGTCCGCATCACCACCTTGCCATTCTCGATCTTGAGATCGCTGCCCTCGACGAGCTCGACACCCATCTGGTCGGCCAGGAAGGCGTGTTCGAAATAGGCTGAATTGTAGATGCCGGGGGTCAGGACGGCGATGGTCGGCGTGCCGTTGCAGCCGGGCGGCGCGACGGCGGCCAGGGACTGGCGCAACTGCTTGGGGTAGGTTTCGACAGGCCGTACCTTGATCTGCTGGAACAGCTCCGGAAACAGCTGCATCATCGTTTCTCGGTTTTCCAGCATGTAGGAAACGCCGGATGGCGTGCGGGCATTGTCTTCGAGAACGTAGAACTGGTTTTCTTCGGTCCGGACGATGTCGACGCCGATAATGTGGGTATAGACATTGCCGGGCGGGCGGAAGCCGACCATCTCCGGCAGGAAGGCATCGTTGTGGGTGAACAGTTCCCGCGGGATGCGGCCCGCGCGGATGATTTCCTGGCGGTGGTAGATGTCATCGAGAAAGGCGTTGAGGGCCATCACGCGCTGTTCGATGCCCTGCGACAGGCGCCGCCATTCATTGCCGGTGATGATGCGCGGGATGATATCGAAGGGGATCAGGCGTTCTGCCGCTTCCTCATCGCCGTAGACGGCGAAGGTGATCCCGGTTTTGCGGAAGACATTTTCTGCATCGCGCGCCTTCTGCGCAAACCTTTCCGGGTTCTGGGTATTAAGCCAGCATTGCAGTTGTTCATATGGCGGGCGTACCTGACCGCCGGTTTTGATCATCTCATCAAATGGCTTCACTCATAATCCCCTTCACACACGATCATTCAAGCGCGTTGGGAAAAAAATGCAAGCACATTCCGCTATTTACGCTGCAACGCGGATAATCGCCCAAAAAATGGGCAATGGTTGCGAATTTGAGGCAAATTGGCTGCTACTTCCGTCTAAAGCATAGGCGTCAACGCATCGGTACGACCCCGGTCACAGCGGTGACCGGGGTCGTGAATCAAGCGCGTTCTGTTCCGCCTTATGGCGAAACGCACTGGCGGCGCGGGCCATTGTTGGGCTGGTATGTATTGTCATACGCCCGGTACGACCGGTAGCGATTGTAGCACCAGCGTGTGTGATAGCTTGAGCCGCGTCTGACAATGCGGTCATTGTTGATGGCGTTGCCGATGATTACACCGCCCGCAAAGGCAGCCAGCGGGAACCATGCGCCGTTATAGTACCGATAGCCGGGACGGTAGTCGCGATATCCGCGATGGCCTCTGTACCAGTAGCGGTCGCCGCGGTATCCCCGGTCGCCATGCCAGCCGCGATTACCGTGCCAGCCGCGATTGCCGCGCCAATGACCGCCGCCGCGCCAGCCATGGCGCATCCTCCAGTTGCCGTGATCCCGGACTTGCTCGACGGGATTCGAGCCTTCGATGGACAAGGGCACCATCGGGGCGGAATAACTGGCCACGGAGCTTGCGGAAACCATGCCGATCGACATGACGGCCGCAGTGAACAACGAAACAAGCTTTCTCATATTTCCTCCTGAAATCCCGAAGATGCACATCTTCGTTGTCATGAATGCGCGAATAGGCTGCGGATACTACACCCATGGGCGTGGTATCGATCAAAATATGCAACGCATGATTGCAGACTTTGTTCCATCCCGGATCTTCAGGCACTTACCGTCGGGAAAGCTAAGCCTTTCCGATTCAAGCCAAATCAGGCATTGACCGCGTTGATCAGACGTTCGGCGAGGTCGAGGTTCAATTCACGATAGTGTGAAATGACCTTGCTTGGTTCGTAGCTCGACACGTGCAGGTCGGAATAGCCGAAATCCACCGCAATCACGGGAATGCCCGCGGCTTTGGCCGTGTCGATGTCCGTCCGGCTGTCGCCGATCATCAGGGCGCGGTCGCGGTCGCCGCCCGCCTTGGCGATGGTCTCGAAGAGGTGGCGGGGATCGGGTTTGCGGAACGCGAACGTATCGGATCCGCATATGGCGGCAAAGCGCTGCTGCTGGCCGAGCGCCGTCAGCAGGCTGACGGAAAGGCCCTCGAACTTGTTCGTGCACACGGCAAGGAGGTAGCCGGCCTTGGCAAGATTGTTCATCACATCTTCCACGCCGTCGTAAAGCGCGGAATGGCCGGGCATGTTCTTGCCGTAGTGCTCGAGGAAAAGACCGACCAGCCAGTCGAGCTGTTCCGGGTTGAGAATTTTCTGCTGTGCCTCGAACGCCCGTTCGATCATCACGCGGCCGCCTTGCCCGACATAACGGCGCAGCGCAACCGGGTCTACTTTCTGCATGCCGGCTGCTTCGAGGCAGTGGTTGAGACTGTCGAGCAAGTCCGGGGCGGTATCGACCAGGGTGCCATCGAGATCGAAAACAACAATAGGTTTGGACATTCTGTGCACCTGCAAATTTAAGGTTCGGATGAGGAGTTCCGCGATTTATGCATTTCAGGCGTGGTACGATCCGCTTATGTACAGGGCGAAATCATGTATCGAGCCTTGACCCGTCTGTCTGACGTGTTAGGGAGCCAAGTGGAACGAATGTGACATTCGCATCCTATTTGACATCACGCGCCATATGCGAATGTCAGAATAGGACCACTAGTGTCAAGTCAAAGCAGGGAGAGGGCGCCAAGGATGGATGCCAGGACACTGAAGATCAAGGCGGCTGCCGAAGCGCTGACCTATGTCAAAGATGGCAAGCGCCTGGGTATCGGCACCGGCTCCACGGCCGAAGAATTCGTGCGCCTTCTGGCGGAAAAGGTCGCCGCGGGCCTTGATGTCATCGGCGTGCCGACGTCGGAACGCACGGCGGCGCTGTGCCGGGAGCTTGGCGTCAGGCTGACCACGCTGGAGGAAACGCCGGAGCTGGACCTGACCATTGACGGCGCCGACGAGATCGGGCCGGAACTCGCCTTGATCAAGGGCGGCGGCGGTGCACTGCTGCGTGAAAAGATCGTGGCTGCCGCGTCGGCGCAAATGCTGGTGATTGCGGATGAGTCGAAGAATGTCGCGGTGCTCGGCAGGTTCCCGTTGCCGATTGAAGTGAACCGTTTTGGCCTTGCGGCAACGCAAATCGCCATCGAAAAAGCTGCTGCAGCGCTTGATCTGTCCGGTTCCGTTACATTGAGGATGACGGGAGGCGAAGCATTTGTTACAGACGGCGGGCATTTGATCCTGGATGCATCTTTTGGCCGCATTCCGGATACAAGAGCGTTATCAAACGCTCTGCACGCCATACCGGGCGTTGTGGAGCATGGACTATTTCTAGGGCTGGCGCGCGTGGCTATTCTGGCCGGTGCTGACGGCATACGAACACGAACACAGCCTTGACAGGCAAAGTCTTGAGAAAAACGGAGCAATAAATCCATGAACCGAGCAACTGGCTTTCGCCGTTTGATTGCACCTCTGTCTATCGCGATCATGCTGGGCAGTCTTTGTACCGCGCAGGCGCAGGAAATCACCGCATCGCATCTTGCTGCCGCACGCGCTGCAATTGCAGCGATGAAGAAGACGGATATGTTTGACGGGATTTTGCCAGACGCGGCACAGAACTTGAAAGTTCAGCTGATCGATAAAGATCCCAATCTTGAGTCCATCATCAGTTCCACCGTGGACGAGCAGGCATTGGCCTTGGCGGCGCGTCGCGCTGATCTCGAAAACGAAGCTGCCCGTGCTTATGCCGTGTCGTTTTCGGAAGAAGAGCTGAACGCCATCACCGGCTTTTACAACTCTCCTGCAGGCAAGAAATTCCTGTCTGAAGACCCAATCGCAATGCGCGAAGTGTTGAAGGCCGCCAGCATCTGGCGCGCCGGTATTGCCCGCGATCTTGCGCAGGCTGTGGCCGAAAAGGTCGTTGCGGCCGCCGCGGCGACAGCACCGGTAACGCCGGCACCCGCGCCTGAAACACCGGCAGCGCCGGAAGCGCCTGCCAAAGCCCCGGCAAAGGCCCCGGCCAAGCCGGCAGCGCCTGCCAAGCCGAAGCCTTGATCCTTTCCGCTTCCTGACTGTTTGCAAAGCCCGGTGTCCAAGCCGGGCTTTGTTCTTTTAAAGCGGCGCTATAAACCCATATAAAGTGATCAGCAGCGGAACAGATTCGGAGTGTGTGCAAATGGCGACCTATGACTATGACCTCTTTGTCATCGGCGGCGGCTCGGGCGGCGTGCGCGCGGGACGCCTGGCGGGTGCCATGGGCAAGCGGGTCGGGCTGGCGGAGGAATACCGCATGGGCGGCACATGCGTCATTCGCGGCTGCGTGCCCAAAAAGCTCTTCGTCTATGCCTCGCAATTCCAGGAACATTTCGATGCGGCGGCGGGCTATGGCTGGACCGTTGGCAAGAGCACCTTTGACTGGCCGACGCTGATCGCCAACAAGGACCGCGAAATCGCCCGTCTCGAAGGGCTTTATCGCAAGGGGCTGGAAAACTCCGACGTGGAGATTTTCGAGAGCCGCGCTTTGCTGATCGACGATCACACGATCGAAATCCTCAAGACCGGCAAGCGGGTGACCGCTGACCAGATACTGATCGCCGTCGGCGGTCACCCAAGCCCGCATCCCTCGCTGCCGGGCAATGAATTCTGCATCAGCTCGAATGAAGCGTTTCATCTGGATACGCTGCCGAAAGCCATTGTCATCGAAGGCGGCGGCTATATCGCGGTGGAATTTGCCAATATTTTCCATGGCCTTGGCGTCGACACCACGCTTGTCTATCGCGGCAAGGAGATATTGTCGCGCTTCGATCAGGATCTACGCCACATGCTGCATGCGGCCATGGCGGAAAAGGGCATTCATGTCCGTTGCACGGAAATCATCACCAGGGTCGAACGCCAGGATGATGGCCGCAAACTGGTGCACCTGTCCGGCGGCGATGCGATTGTTGCCGATCAGGTGATGCTGGCCATCGGCCGCGTGCCGAACACGACATCGCTCGGTCTCGAAGCGGCCGGTGTTGCCGTGGATGAGACGGGCGCGATCAAGGTGGATGGCTATTCCCGCACGAGCAGGGAAAACATCTGGGCGGTCGGCGATGTCACCAACCGGGTGCAATTGACGCCTGTCGCCATTCACGAAGCCATGTGCTTCCTTGAGACCGCCTTCAAGAACAATCCGACGAAGCCGGACCACGCGCTGATCGCGACGGCGGTGTTTTCGCAGCCGGAGATCGGTACTGTCGGCCTGACCGAGCAGGACGCGGCGCGCACATTCAAAGCGGTCGAGGTGTACCGGGCGGTGTTCCGCCCGATGCGCAATACGCTGTCCGGCAGCACGGAAAAGATGCTGATGAAGCTGATTGTCGATGCAGACAGCCGGAAAGTTGTCGGCGCGCACATTCTTGGGCCCGATGCGGGCGAAATGGCACAGCTCCTGGCCATTCCCATGAAGGCCGGATGCACCAAGGAAGATTTCGACAGGACGATGGCTGTGCATCCGACTGCCGCCGAGGAACTGGTGACGATGTACAAGCCGACATACCGGATCGTCGACGGCGCGCGCGTTGATTGATATCGAGCCTTTGCTCCGGTAAAGGCTCGACCCGGACGGGGTCACAGTTGTGATGGCGCGAACCAGCGCCGGAGTGCCTGCTCCAAACCGTCCGTGCTGTCGTCGTCACCCGCCCAGGCAATGCAGGCATCCGGACGGATCAGCAGGGAAGGTCCTGCATCGACGGCGATGCACCGCACCCTTCCTGTGCGGGCGGCAACGAAGCTGGAAGCCTTCCCCCCGGCGGAGGCATCGAGAAGAACGCCCATGCCATCCTGCATCAGATCGTAGAGCGACGTCCCGGTATCGCCGGGGCTGACCGGCCGGTCGCCCGTCAGACGGCCAACCTCGTCCCGTTCCGAGCCGAGATCGTAACGGATGGATAGGCCGCTCATCATCTCGCCAATGAACCGGTTGACGTCATCGAACTGCATGAGGTTGACGATGATATCGCGCATCGCGCCCGCCTGCGGATCGGGCCGCATGATGGCCATCTGAGCAAGCGTGTTTGCCAGAACGGCTTCGGCAACGGGGCGCCGCTCGTCCGTATAGGTATCGAGCAGGGTTTCGGGCATCTCGCCGCGCATGACGGCGGCGAGCTTCCAGCCGAGATTTGCGGCATCCACGAGCCCGAGACTGAGGCCCTGACCGCCGAACGGTGTATGGATATGCGCCGCATCGCCGGCCAGCAGCACCCTGCCTTGGCGGTAGGTGTCGACAAGTCGTGTGTTGTCAGTCCACCGGCTGCCGGTTTCGAGCGCCTTGACGCGGACATCGGCATCGCTGACACGGCGCAGGACCGCTTCGATCTCCTCCCGCGTGACCGGCGCCTGCCGGTCCTGCGGCGTGCCGGTGAATTCGATCATCACCAGCCGGCCGGGGAAAGGCCCGTAGGAGAAGATGCCGCCCGATGTGCGCCGCCAACCCATCGGTGCCAGGCGGTCGGGATGATCGATTTCGGCAACAGCCTGATAAAAGGTGGACGAGGGCGGCGTGCCGGGGAAATCGAAACCGGCCATCTTGCGGATCGAACTGCGTCCCCCGTCGCAACCGACGAGATAGGTGCAGCGAACACGATCCATGCCTGCCGGAGATGTCCATTCCACGTCAACGCCGTCGGTCTGCGAGGTGAAGCGGGTGACATCGCAGCCGCGGCGGACATCGATTCCGAGCGCGTGTGCGCGGTCGGCCAGCATGGCTTCGAGGGCCTGCTGGTCCACGGGGCGGGCGCGCCGTTCCGGCTCTTTCTGCGCATCCTTTCGGATCAGGGAGAGGCCGGCGAAATGGCCGCTGTACTTCGATCCTTTGGCCCGCGGGTCCCGCCCGGACTGCGCCATCGCTGCGAAACTGCTCGCCTCAGCGGCGGCGATGGCGGCCGTCATGCCGCGCCGCTGCAACGCCTCAAGCCCCAACGGCCCGAGCCCGCCGGCCTTCATTTCCAGGCTCGGCGTGGCGAGGCGCTCCAGCACGAGAACGCGCGCACCGCCCAAAGTCAGTTCAATGGCGGTGAGGAGCCCGACGGGGCCGGCGCCCACGATCACGATATCAATGTCATTTCTCATATACCTGATCCCAATATGTACTCAGTACACTTATATGGATTATCCGGCACTTCGTGTCAATGCAAAATTGTACTCAGTATATAAATCGTGCTATCAGCGATGACATGACAGTTCCATCCGACCGCCGATCCCGTAAGCGCCTCGCCACCCGGCAAAGCATTTCCATCGCTGCCACCCGGCTTTTCATGCAGCGTGGCTTCGATCATGTGACGGTGGACGAGATTGCGTCTGCCGCCGATGTCGGGCGGATGACGGTGTTCAATCACTTTCCCCGCAAGGAGGACATGTTCTTCGATCGCGAGGAAGAGGGACGCGAGATGCTGCGCGACGTTTTGCAGCGGCGCGAGCCCGGCGTCACCCCGGTCGAGACATTGCGTCTGCTGGCGCATCGGCTGGCTGCGGAGGACGTTCCTTATCTCAGGTTTTCGGTCAGGAGCCAGGCCTTCATGGCGACGATCGAGGGCAGTGAAACCCTGAAGGCCCGGGCGAGAGCGATCCGCGACGAGCTTGCGCAGGCCGTCAGCCTGGCCCTGACCGAGGGCGCGGGGCGGGAACCGGCCGATCCCGATGCCCATCTGGCCGCCGGCCTGCTTCTGGCGACATGGACCACGGCCTTCGTCCAGGCGCACCGCTCCTTTCAGCTGAAACAGGATGCGCGGGAAGCGACAGCCGTCTTCCTCGGGCTTGTCGACCAGGGAACCCTCGGCCTGAAAGCCGCGATGGCGGGCACGCCCTACGCCTGAACAATCCCCCCGTTCTTTTAGGCAACGCGTTGTTCGGCGCGGTGCGTTGCTTCCAGCGGCACTTTCCCGTGCAGCAGCCAGTCGATGACGGGCGGCCACAGCGTGGCCGTATGGTGCTTGCGGAAGAAGCCGAGGTGGCCGATTGCGCCGCCGGTCGATTGTTGCGGGGATAGCCACAGCTGGTTTGTCGGCGCATTGCCGTAGTGGGTCAAAAGGTGATCGATTGCCTTCGGCGTTCCCCAGGGATCGTCGGTCAATCCGACGGCGAGGAGGGGCGTGCGCACCGACTGAAAATGCTTCGACTCCGGTGTTTTGGCGTCGCCGAAAAGGAAATTGGGATTGCGGCACCAGCGTGCCCAGTCCTGGAAGATACTGCCGGGCAGTTCCTCGCCGATACCGCTCCATTTGGGCACGCGTCCAAGCGAGAGCGCCAGGGGCAGGGCAAGGAAGTTCATCTTGGCAAAGACGGAAAACGGTTCGGCCGTGTTGCGGTAATAGCCGGAGAGCGAGGCAAGCGATGTATAGCGGGCAAAGTCGGAAGACCGGTTGCTGAGGCCAAGCGCCAGGCCGCCATAGGAATGGCCGATGCCCACCAGCGGCCTGTCGCCGGCTGCGCGCCTGAGAACATCGATTGCCGCGGGAAAATCGAGCACGCCCCAGTCTTTCATGCCGAGGCGTGTGGTCCATCCCTTCGGCGTTCCGGATTTCGCGACGCCGCGATAATCGTAGGTGAGTACTGTGGAGGCGCCGCAATCGAGCAGCTGATGGGCAAAGTGCCGGTAGAATGTGTTGGGAACGGCGGCCGCGGAGGAGATCAGGACCGCCGGCCCGGTGCCTTTTCCGTCAAACATGGTGCCATGCAGGGGAAAGCCATCAGAGGCTTGAAAAGCAATGTCGCGCATCGGCCGCTCCAGCTTTGACTTTAACGTCAACGTAAATCAAAATGCCGCCTGCGACAATCTCGATTTCGTGTTTCCGCCACAAACCTTAACGGGACTGGTATAATAAGGATATTTCCACTATATGAGCGCCTTCCGGAGCAACCGGAAAACGCAAACCACCGCTACCCAGTGCGGACAATAGAAAACAGGTGCAATAATGACGAAGAACTGGACACCGACTTCCTGGAGAGGCAAGCCAATCAAGCAGGCGCCTTTTTATCCGGACGCTCAGGCTGTGAGCGATGTCGAGGGCCGTCTTCGTACCTATCCGCCGCTGGTTTTTGCAGGTGAGGCGCGAAAGCTGAAGCGCCAGCTCGCAGCCGTGTCCAAAGGGCAGGGTTTTCTGTTGCAGGGCGGCGACTGTGCCGAGAGCTTTGCCGAGCATGGCGCGGACAATATCCGCGACTTTTTCCGCGTGTTCCTACAGATGGCGGTTGTCCTGACGTTCGGCGCATCGCAGCCGGTCGTGAAAATCGGCCGCATTGCCGGTCAGTTCGCCAAGCCGCGCTCTGCCGATACGGAAACCAAGGATGGTATCGAACTGCCGGTCTACCGCGGTGACATCATCAATGGCATGGAGTTCACCGAGGCTGCCCGCATTCCCGATCCGAACCGCCAGGAAATGGTGTATCGCCAGTCGGCGGCAACGCTGAACCTTCTGCGCGCTTTCGCCCAGGGTGGCTATGCCAACCTCGAGAACGTGCACCAGTGGATGCTTGGTTTCGTGTCGGACAGCCCGCAGGGCGAGCGCTATGAGTCACTCGCCCGCACGATTTCCGATACGATGGACTTCATGCGTGCCGTCGGCATCACGTCGGAAACCAACCACACGCTGCGCGAGACGGATTTCTACACCAGCCATGAGGCCTTGCTGCTTGGCTACGAAGAAGCCTTGACCCGCGTGGATTCAACCTCCGGTGACTGGTATGGCACGTCGGGCCACATGATCTGGATCGGCGACCGTACCCGCCAGCCGGACCATGCCCATGTGGAATACTGCCGTGGCATCAAGAACCCGCTTGGCCTCAAGTGCGGCCCTTCGCTGGAGCCCGACGGTCTGATCAGGCTGATCGATCTGCTCAACCCGGAAAACGAACCCGGCCGCCTGACCCTCATCGCCCGTTTCGGCCATGACAAGGTGGGCGACCATCTGCCCAAGCTGATCCGTGCCGTGCAGAAGGAAGGCCGCGATGTGGTCTGGTCCTGTGACCCGATGCATGGCAACACGATCACGGCCAATGGCTACAAGACACGGCCTTTCGACCGTATCCTGAAGGAAGTCGAAGGCTTCTTTGCCGTTCATCATGCGGAAGGCACCTATCCCGGTGGCATCCACATCGAAATGACCGGCAAGAACGTGACGGAATGCACGGGCGGTGCACGGGCGATTTCGGCGGAAGACCTGTCGGACCGTTACCACACCCATTGCGATCCGCGCCTCAATGCCGATCAGGCGCTGGAGCTGGCGTTCCTCGTTGCAGAACTGCTCAAGAAGGAGCGCAACGCGCATCCGCAGAAGATCGCTGTCAACGGCTGATCGCTTTGCATAATATTATCTGAATAAAAGGGCGGTCTTTCCGAGGCCGCCCTTTGTTTTTGTGAAGCGGACGGACAACAACTTTGGCCTGATCACGCATCTGTCAGAACATCGGACCGTTTTGGCTGGAAATTTATGTCTTTGGATTCTATCAAGGTTCCATGACAACAAAACCTTCGCGCCGAATCCGCCTGACAGCGTCTTTCCGTTCCTTCATCGAGAGCGAAGCCTCCGGTGGCATCATCCTGATGGTGGTGGCCGCGCTGGCGCTGATCATTGCCAATTCACCGCTCAGTGACGGTTATTTCGGCCTTCTGAAGACCTATGTCGGCGGGCTGAGTATTCTTCACTGGGTGAATGATGCGCTGATGGCGATCTTCTTCCTGCTGGTCGGGCTGGAAATCAAACGTGAAATGATCAGCGGCCAGTTGTCCAGCTGGTCACGGCGCGCATTGCCGGGCTTCGCTGCGGTCGGCGGCATGGTCGTTCCGGCTGCCATCTTCCTTGCCTTCAATGCCGGCACCGAAACGGCGCGGGGCTGGGCCATTCCATCGGCAACGGATATCGCCTTCTCGCTCGGTGTTTTGTCCCTGCTTGGTTCGCGCGTGCCTTTGTCCCTGAAGGTTTTCCTGACGGCGCTTGCCATTATCGACGATCTGGGCGCGGTCCTCATCATTGCGCTGTTCTATTCGGACGGGCTGAATATTCCCGCTGTTGCCGGTGCCGCCGGGGTTTTCGTCATCCTGATGGCCATGAACCGTCTCGGCATGGTGCGGCTCTGGGCCTATCTCGTCCTCGGCGTCATTCTGTGGATTCTTGTGCTCAAATCGGGCGTGCATGCCACGGTGGCCGGTGTCCTCCTGGCGCTGACCATTCCGATGCGCGGGGCCAAGGACGGGCAGGGGGCAACCGAATCGCCGCTGCTCAAGCTGGAGCACGCCATCCAGCCCTGGGTCGGCTTTGCTGTCGTGCCAATCTTCGGTTTTGCCAATGCGGGTGTGTCCTTCAGTGGCGTCTCCCTGTCCAACCTTGCCGATCCCGTCCCCCTTGGCGTGGCGGCCGGCCTGTTCGTTGGCAAGCAGATCGGCGTCTTTGCCTTTGCGCTGCTGGCGATAAAGTTGCGGCTGGCGGAACGCCCGGCGGGAGCAAGCTGGTTCCAGATCTATGGGGTCTCGATGCTGTGCGGCATCGGCTTCACCATGAGCCTGTTCATTGGCCTTCTCGCCTACGCGAATTCGCCCCTGCTGCAGGATGAAACAAAGCTCGGCGTTCTGCTTGGATCACTGCTTTCCGCCGTTGTCGGTGCCGCGCTTTTGCGTGTGTCGCTGACGCGGTCGACAAAGGCGTGATCGCGCAAGGCAGGGCGCTGGTGCAAGCCTAGTCTTTGCTGTCTTGAACAGGAGTCCGTCCGATGTCGGAATTGCATAGTGGATCGTGTCTGTGTGGAGGCATCCGCTTCAAGGCGCATGGCAAGCTGCGCGGGATCGTCTATTGCCATTGCTCGCAGTGCCGCAAGCAATCCGGCCATTTCTATGCGGCGACGAATGTCCAGAAGGATGCCATCACCATCACCGGTGAGGAAAACATCAAATGGTATGCCGCCAGCGAATATGCGGCGCGCGGTTTCTGCCGCAATTGCGGATCGGTGATGTTCTGGAAACATCATGATCTCGACTACATCTCGGTGATGGCCGGATCGTTCGACAAGCCGACCAGTCTCAAGGGCGAAGTGCACATTTTCGTCGGCGACAAGGGCGACTATTACGAAATCGGCGACGATCTGCCGAAATATGTGGCGAGCGGCGGCGGTATCGTCGTGGCAGGCGACTGAGGGGCCGGGAACGCGTGAAGGATTGACGCCGCCCGATCTGGCTTTATAGCTGCCGTTACGGACGGACGGGAGCAAACCATGCAGCGGCTAATACTGGCATTCGTCAATTCCATGCGCGCGCTCAGGCACCTGGCGGTGCACGAAAAGGCGGTTCAGCAGGAACTCATCCTTTTCATCCTGTCGATTCCCGTCGCGGCGGCGATTGCGCCCTCCGTGCTGGTTTTCCTGGTTCTGACCGGCTCGGTGCTTATCCTGATCATGATCGAGGTGCTGAACACCGGCATTGAAGCGGCGTGCAACGCCGTGTCGCGGGATTTCCAGCGCGACATCCAGATCGCCAAGGATTGCGGATCTCTGGCCGTGCTGATCTCGGTTGTTCTCGTCGCCATCGTCTGGTTCTATACGCTCTGGCACGTATTTTTTTCCTGAAACCGCGTGTGAGTCGCATTGTTTAATCTCCAGCGAAATGATATATGTTCAATATGAGCAAAAATCCCGACATCCTCCGTATCGCCATCGCCCAGCTCAATCCTGTCCTGGGTGACATCAAGGGTAATCTGGCAAAAGCGCGTGAAGCACGGGCCGACGCCGCGCGGCAGGGCGCCGATCTCATCCTGTTCACGGAGCTGTTTATTTCAGGCTATCCGCCGGAAGATCTGGTGCTGAAGACAGCCTTCATCGAAGCCTGCGAAAAGGCGGCAATAGAATTTGCGGCCGATACATCCGATGGCGGACCGGGGGTGATCATCGGTACGCCGCTGCGGCGCGACAGCGGCCTGCACAATTCGGTCATGGTGCTGGATGGCGGCAAGGTCATCGCGGAACGCTTCAAGGTCGACCTGCCCAACTATGGCGAGTTCGACGAGAAGCGGGTGTTCCAGCAGGGACCGATGCCGGGGCCGGTGAATTTCCGCGGCATCCGCATCGGCATTCCGATCTGCGAGGATATCTGGGGCGACCTCGGCGTGTGTGAGACACTGGCCGAGAGCGGCGCGGAGATACTCTGCGTGCCCAATGGCTCGCCCTATTACAACGGCAAGGTGGATGTGCGCCATCAGGTGGTGCTGCGCCAGGTGATCGAGACCGGTTTGCCGCTGATTTTCGCCAACCAGCTCGGCGGTCAGGACGATCTGATTTTCGACGGTGCCTCGTTTGCGTTCAATCCGGACAAAGCCATCGCGTTCCAGATGTCGCAGTTCGAGGAACAACTTGTTGTCACCACGTGGCGGCGCGGCGAAAGCGGGTGGTCCTGCTCGGAAGGCCCCATGTCGAAAATCCCCGAGGGCGAGGAGGCGCAGTATCGCGCCTGCATGCTGGGCCTGCGCGATTACGTCAACAAGAACGGCTTCAAGGATGTGGTTCTCGGCCTTTCCGGCGGCATCGACTCGGCGATCTGCGCGGCGCTGGCTGTCGACGCGCTGGGCGAGGAGCGGCTGCGCGCCGTGATGATGCCGTATACCTATACATCGAAGGACTCGCTGAAGGATGCGGAAGACTGCGCCAAGGCGCTGGGGTGCCGCTACGACATCGTGCCGATCTTCGAACCGGTGGAAGGCTTTCTGAAAGCGCTCGGGCCGACATTCGAAGGTACGAAAGAGGGCATCACCGAAGAAAACCTGCAGAGCCGGGCCCGTGGCACGATCCTGATGGCAATCTCCAACAAGTTCGGCTCGATGGTGGTCACGACGGGCAACAAGTCGGAAATGTCGGTGGGCTATGCCACGCTCTATGGCGACATGAACGGCGGCTACAATCCGATCAAGGACATCTACAAGATGCAGGTCTACGCCATGTCCGAATGGCGCAACAGGAATGTGCCCGCCGGCGGCCTCGGTCCATCGGGTATCGTCATCCCGGAAAACATCATCAGCAAGGCGCCTTCCGCCGAATTGCGGGAAAACCAGACGGATCAGGATTCGCTGCCGCCCTATCCGGTGCTCGATGACATTCTCGAATGCCTCGTCGAGAACGAGATGGGCGTGGACGAGATCGTCGAGCGCGGCCATGAGCGCAAGACGGTTGAGCGGATCGAACACCTGCTCTATCTCGCCGAATACAAGCGCCGGCAGTCGGCGCCGGGTGTGAAGGTGACGCGGAAGAATTTCGGCCGCGACCGGCGCTATCCCATCACCAACAAGTTCCGCGATCGGGGGTAGGGCTGATTGCATGTGTCGAACCAGGCACTGATCGCCCTGCAACCATCGTTTTTGACTACGACTGAAGTCTAGTGTTGCAATCGCGCCTCACTTTATTTCGAAAAGCGGCTGCACAAAAAATAGGCGCTTGGCGCGTGATTGCGATTCACCTATAAGCCATCTCTCCGGCAATCAAGCCCGGGAGGTTTAGAATGGCAGCTGTTTCAATGTCCCCTCGGGGCGGCGTCCGTTCCTGACATGTGATGATGAAAAGCCCCAGGGCTTTTCAATTGACTTCACCGGTCAAGAACACTCATCGCCGATATTGGCCTTTCCTGTATTCAGGCAAGTCGCCAAGCCAATTGTGCCGCATTGATTCCCTCGTTCTGTTGCGCGGCATTCTCGTCTGAAATTCATATTTGAGGCCGGTGCGTTTTGGCACCGGACGATCGTCATGGCATTTTTACGTAACGCCTTGCGCGGCGGAGCCTTCCGCAGCGTTCTCGGATTCACCTGGATTCACTGGCAGAAGCAGCCGGTGCGTCTGGCTATCATTCTTGGTGCAGTGCTGCTCTCGACACTGGCCGACGTGCTGACGCCGCTCTATTCGGGGCGGCTGGTCGACGCGGTGGTCAATGGCGCGGCAACGGATGCCATTGCCTGGGATGCCGCGATGGCCGCGTTCTGGACCCTGATGGCCCTGTCGCTGGGTGCCATCATCCTGCGGCACGTCACCTTCATGACGATCGTCAAGCTGACATTGAAAATGATGTCGGAGATTGCCTCCGGCGCGTTCTTCCGTGTCCAGCGCTTCTCGACGGACTGGCATGCGAACAGCTTTGCCGGCTCGACGGTGCGCAAGATCACGCGCGGCATGTGGGCGCTTGACCTGCTGAACGATACGCTGCTGGTGGCGTTGTTTCCGTCCGTTGTCATGCTTGTCGGCTCGACCGTGCTGATGGCCTGGTACTGGCCCATGATGGGCGTCATCATCGGCCTGGGATCCCTCGTGTTCGTAGGCGTGACGGTGGCGATGTCGCTTGGCTATGTCGCGCCGATGGCGAGCCTTGCCAATCGCTGGGATACCAAGCTCGGCGGTTCGCTGGCCGATGCGGTCAGCTGCAACATGGTGGTGAAGGGTTTCGGCGCGGAAAAGCGCGAGGATGCACGGCTGCTAAAAGTTCTTGCCAAGTGGCAGGACCGGACGCGGCGCACGTGGATCCGCGGCACCCGCAACGGCACGACGCAGGGTTCGCTGCTGCTCATCCTGCGGGCATCGGTCATCGGCTTTGCCCTGTGGCTGTGGTCCAGGGGGCAGGCGAGTGCGGGTGACATCACCTTCGTGCTGACGTCGTTCTTCATCCTGCAGGGCTACCTGCGGGAAGTCGGCATGCACATCCGCAATTTGCAGCGTTCGATCAACGATATGGAAGAGCTTGTTGACATTGAGAGTCAGCCGCTCGGCATTGATGACCGGCCCGGCGCCAAGCCGATCCAGATCACCAATGGCAAGATCGTGTTCGACAATGTGACGTTCCACTACGGGGCGCACCGGGCACCGCTCTATGACCGGTTCTCGGTGACGATCCGGGCGGGTGAGCGCGTCGGCCTTGTCGGCCACTCCGGTTCGGGCAAGACGACGTTCGTCAAGCTGATCCAGCGCCTGCACGACGTGAAGGCGGGGCATATCCTGATCGACGGTCAGGATATTTCCGCCGTCACCCAGGCATCGCTGCGCCAGCAGATCGCCATCGTGCAGCAGGAGCCGATCCTGTTCCACCGGACGCTGGCCGAGAACATCGCCTATGCGCGGCCGACAGCCACGCAGGGCGAGATCGAGGAAGCGGCCCGGCAGGCCAGCGCGCATGACTTCATCATGGCCCTGCCGAAGGGCTATGGCACGCTGGTGGGTGAACGCGGTGTAAAGCTGTCCGGCGGCGAGCGCCAGCGTGTGGCCATCGCCCGGGCGTTCCTCGCGGATGCGCCGGTTCTGATCCTGGACGAGGCGACATCGAGCCTCGATTCGGAATCGGAAGTGCTGATCCAGCAGGCCATGGAACGGCTGATGCTGGGTCGGACGACGCTGGTGATCGCGCACCGGCTGTCCACGGTGCGGGCACTCGACCGGCTGCTGGTCTTCGACCATGGCCGGATCGCGGAAGAGGGCAACCACGAAGCCCTGATCCGCCTGAACGGCGGCATCTACCGCAGCCTGTTCGAACGGCAGGCGCTGGAACTGACCAAGGGTCTTGTTCTGGCCGATGACTGATCCTGTGGGCCGCGCGAAAGCGCGGCCCATATTGATCTTCACGCGTCGTTCCGATATGCCCGACGCATGACCATCACCGTCCGTTTTGCACCATCTCCGACCGGCTATATCCACATCGGCAACACGCGCACAGCCCTGTTCAACTGGCTGTTCGCGCTGAAACACAATGGCCAACTGATCCTGCGCTTCGATGACACCGACGTGGAGCGCTCGAAGACCGAATATGCCGAAGCGACCGCCGCTGATATCGAATGGCTTGGCATCAAGCCGGTGCGGGTTGAACACCAGTCCAAACGCTTTGCCTTTTACGATGCCGCCGTCGAGGTGCTGAAAGCCGCCGGCGTGCTTTATCCCTGCTACGAAACGTCGGAAGAACTCGAACGCAAGCGCAAGCTGCGCCTCGCGCGCCGCCTGCCGCCGGTCTATGGTCGCGATGCGCTGAAACTGACGGCGGAGGATCGCGCGAAGCTGGAAGCCGAGGGGCATCGCCCGCACTGGCGTTTCCTGCTGCCGAACTTCAAGGACGATCCGTTCGCGCCGGCGCGCACGATTGTCCACTGGGACGATATCGTGCGCGGCGAAGAGACCGTCGATCTCGCTTCGCTGTCCGATCCGGTGCTGGTGCGCGAAGACGGCACCTATCTCTACACGCTGACCTCCGTGGTCGACGATATCGACATGGGCATCACGCACATCATCCGCGGCGATGATCACGTCACCAACAGCGGCGTGCAGATTTCCATTTTTGAAGCGCTCGGTGCGAAGGCGCCGGCGCTTGGCCATCACAATCTGCTGACGACTGTTTCGGGCGAGGGACTGTCCAAGCGGACGGGAGCCCTGTCCGTCGGCAGCCTGCGCCGCGACGGCTATGAGCCGATGGCCGTGGTCAGCCTCGCCGTTCTGACGGGAACGTCGGAGAATGTGGTTGCCATGCCTGACATGGCATCGCTCGCCGCAATCTTCGATCCGAAGGCAACATCGAAATCATCCTCGAAATTCGATCCGGCGGAACTCGATACGTTGAACCGCACGCTGATCCACGCCATGCCGTTCGACGTGGCTGAAGAGCGGCTGCGGGACATGGGGATCACCGGCGACAAGGCCGAAGCCTTCTGGCTCGCCGTGCGCGGCAATCTCACGCGCGTGGCCGATGCGGCGCTGTGGTGGAAGATCATTCAGGCCGGTCCCGTCAGTGACGAAGTCCTTGCTGAAGAGGATCGCGATTTCGTTGCGGCGGCTTTTGACGTGTTGCCGCAGGAGCCGTGGAGCCGCGAGACCTGGAAGCAGTGGACGGAAGCGGTGAAGGTTCAGAGCGGACGCAAGGGCAAGCCGTTGTTCATGCCACTGCGCATTGCCCTTACCGGGTTGGCTTCTGGTCCGGAGCTCGCAGATTTACTGCCCCTTCTTGGTCGGGAAGGAACGTTGGCCCGACGACCCTGACCTTGCGGTTGGGATCGATCGGCTTGTCCGGCGACAGCGGTTTCGGTTGTTCCGCTTCGACTTTCGGCACGGCGGGTGTCCCCAGCTGAATAATCGATGACGGTTTTTTCTCCGGCTCTCCCACAGGCGCAGCCGGTTCGGCCTTGGCCTCGGCCGGTGCCGCCGGCTTGTTCGGTTCGGGGTTTTTCGCCGGCTCTGCCGATGGCAATGGTTCGGCCTTGACAGGCTCGACCGGTTTGATCGGTTCCGCCGGTTTGAGTGCTGGCTGTGTTTGTGCTGGCGCCGGTTTCGTCGCGGGCGCAGTCGCCGCCGGTTGCCGGGCTATTTCCTTGGGATTTCCAAGCGTGGTGTAATTGCCCGCCGTGCGCTGACAGGAGCATTGCGGCGTGCCATTGGCGCCGACTTTCCTGAATTTGAACGCGTTGGGCATATCCGTATAGGCCTGGCCGCGCAGGGAAATCATCTGATCGACGGTTTCACCGTTGGTCGAATGATAGAACAGTTTCGCGCCCGGGCATTGCGCCTGGCACTGCGCTTCGTCGCGGTGGAAATTCTCCGCGCCGGTCGCGTAGGAAATGGGGAAATAATAGCCGTCGCAGGTGCGCACGCAGAGCGTCTGATATTGTCCGCCGTAGACCGGCGCGGTGCTTTCCAGCGGCTCGTTTTCAACGGGCCGCTGGCCTCCGAGGACTTCATAGGGGCGGCGCCGGGGCTCCCCGTCTCGCGGTTCCACTTCGCGCGGCAAGACTTCGCGGTCAGGCTCATAGGATGCCGAGCAATTGTTGGCGTCCATGGCAGCTTCCACCCGGTCGCGGCGCAGGTTCAACTCATACTCATCGGTGACGAAATCATTGTCGAGTTCGCGCAGACGCTGTTCCATGCGGCTGCAAACGTCCGACTGGGCCGCTGCCAGCTGTGTTGACAACAGCAGCGTGCCCATGGCGAGTGCCGCGAAGTGTATGAACCGTTTCATATGGTCTAGTCCTGCAAGATCACGCGCAGCCTACCTGGCTGACTGCGCCTGAACCATCCATGAACGTGCGGCAGCAATAAGACGGCAGCGCGCTATTCCAGGCGCTGTGACGCCTCAACCACTGCCAGAGCCGTCATGTTGACGATACCGCGCGATGTCACCGACGGCGTCAGAATATGCACAGGCTTGGCGGCGCCGAGCAGAATGGGCCCGACATGCAGTGCATCGGTGACCGTCTTGACGACGTTGAGCGTGATGTTGGCCGCGTCGAGATTGGGGAAGACCAGAAGGTTGGCTTCGCCGCTCAAACGGGAATGCGGCAGCACACGCTCACGCAGGATTTCCGACAGGGCGGAATCGCCATGCATTTCGCCATCCTGCTCCAGATCCGGTGCCTTGGAGCGCAGGATTTCCGAAGCGGCGCGCATCTTGGCGGCACTTTCGGAATCGCGTGAACCGAAGTTGGAATGCGAAAGCAGGGCTGCCTTGGGCTCGATGCCGAAGCGGCGGATTTCGTTGGCGGCCAGAACCGTCTTTTCCGCAATCTCTTCGGCTGTCGGATCGATGCTGACATAGGTATCGGTCAGGAACAGCACGCCGCGCTGTGAAATCAGCAGGCTGAGTGCGGAAAAATTGCGGATGCCTTCGAGCTTGCCGATAATCTGGTCGACATTGCGCAGATGGCGCTCGAAACGGCCTTCCAGACCGCAGATCATGGCATCGGCTTCGCCGCGCATGATGGCCAGCGCTGCAATCACCGTGCCGCTGGCGCGGACCATGGTGCGTGCCACTTCCGGCGTGGTGCCGCGCCGGCCGGTCAGGTTCACCAAAAGGTCGACATAGTCGCGGTAGCGCGGATCGTCTTCCGGGTTGATGATGTCGAAATCGGTGCCGAGCTTGATCTTCAGGCCGTAGCGCTTGAGACGCGTCTCGATGACCTGCGGGCGGCCGATAAGCGTCGGGATCGCCGTGCCTTCCTCGAGCACCACCTGTGCCGCGCGCAGAACCCGCTCGTCTTCGCCGTCGGAATAGATCACCCGTTTCTTCTCGGCAGTCCGCGCTGCGGTGAAGATCGGCTTCATGATCAGGCCGGAGCGGAAGACAAAGCGGTTCAGCTTGTCGAGATAGACCTCGAAATCCTCGATGGGGCGGTCGGCAACGCCGGTTTCCATGGCCGCCTTGGCCACTGCCGGCGCGATGCGCAGGATCAGGCGCGGATCGAACGGCGAAGGAATGAGATAATTGGGGCCGAAGGTCGGTGTTTCGCCGGAATAGGCGCGGGCCGCCACATCCGATGGCTCCTCGCGGGCAAGCGCCGCGATGGCCTTGACCGCCGCCATCTTCATTTCCTCATTGATCGCCCGTGCGCCGCAATCCAGCGCGCCGCGGAAAATATAGGGGAAGCAGAGGACGTTGTTGACCTGGTTGGGGAAATCGGACCGTCCAGTGCAGATCATGGCGTCGGGGCGTGCCGCGCGCGCCTCTTCAGGCATGATCTCGGGATTGGGATTGGCGAGCGCCATGATCAGCGGGTTCGGCGCCATCTGTTTCAAAAGTTCCGGCTTCAGGACACCTGCCGCTGACAGGCCGAGGAACACGTCGGCACCGCCGATGACATCGGCCAGCACGCGTGCGTCAGTCTTCTGGGCATAGACGGATTTCCAGCGGTCCATCAGGGTGTTGCGGCCGTCATAGACGACGCCGTCGAGATCGCAGACCCAGATGTTCTTGCGGTTGGCGCCGAGCTTGACCAGGAGGTTGAGGCAGGCGAGCGCTGCCGCACCGGCGCCGGACGCCACGATCTTGACCTTGGACAGATCCTTGCCGGCCAACTCCATGCCGTTGAGGATGGCTGCGGCGACGATGATCGCCGTGCCGTGCTGGTCGTCGTGGAACACCGGAATGTTCATCCTGGCACGGAGGATTTCCTCCACGTCAAAGCATTCCGGCGCCTTGATGTCCTCAAGGTTGATGCCGCCAAAAGTGGGTTCGAGCGCGGCAACGACATCGACGATCTTGTTGATCTCCTGCGCGTCGATCTCGATGTCGAAGACGTCGATGTCGGCGAATTTCTTGAAGAGAACCGCCTTGCCTTCCATCACCGGCTTGGAGGCGAGGGGGCCGATATTGCCAAGACCAAGGACGGCAGTGCCGTTGGAGATGACGGCGACGAGATTGGCGCGGCTGGTATAATCGGCGGCTGTAGCAGGATTTGCATGAATGGCAAGGCAGGGCGCCGCCACACCGGGGGAATAGGCAAGGGCAAGGTCGCGCTGATTTCCAAGCGGCTTCGTCGCCTGGATTTCCAGTTTACCCGGCTGAGGAAAGCGGTGGTAAAACAGGGCGCTTTCTTCGAGGTCGGACTGGTTGGGCGAATTGTCCTTGGCCATGGATAATATCCTCCGGAAATTGGCTGGTCGCAACTTGGGATTTGCGATTCAATCTTTTTAGCATGCATAAATGACACGAAGAGCCATAAATGAAGTCCATTTTGTTACAAGTGTTTATCGCAGGAAACCATAGACTTTTTAGCGGCGTCATAAGACTGTGACATGAATCAGGTTTCTGTCAGACCAGAGGTACCGATGCGTACCGGCGCTGAACGGAGATCAGCCTCATGGTTGAGCCAGAGACACGTAAGTTTCGCACGCTCTTTTTGTCCGATGTGCATCTTGGTTCCAAAGGCGCCAAGGCGACCTTCCTTCTGGACTTTCTGAAGTATCACGATGCGGATACGATCTATCTGGTCGGCGATATCGTCGATGGATGGCGTCTGCGCCGCAGCTGGCACTGGCCGCAGGAGCACAACGACATCGTGCAGAAACTCCTGCGCAAGAGCCGCAAGGGCGCGCGCATCCTCTACATCGCCGGCAACCACGATGAATTCCTGCGCGATTTCCAGGGCACGCATTTCGGCGGTATCGAGGTCATGGACCGCACGATGCACGAAACCGCTGACGGCCGTAAATTCCTCGTGATCCATGGCGACCAGTTCGACGTCGTCGTGCGCAATGCCCGCCACATCGCCTATCTCGGCGACTGGGCCTATGATGCGGCGTTGGCCATCAACACCATCATGAACAAGGTGCGGCGCATGCTCGGGCTGCGCTACTGGTCATTCTCCGCCTGGGCGAAATTCCGGGTGAAGAAGGCCGTCAACTTCATCGGTTCCTTCCAGACCGTCGTTTCCGACGAGGCCCGGCGCATCGGCGCCGACGGCGTCATCTGCGGCCATATCCACCACGCCACCATCGAAGAAATCGACGGCATCGAATACATCAACACCGGCGACTGGGTTGAAAGCTGCACCGCCATTGTCGAGCATCATGACGGCAAGATGGAACTCATCTCCTGGACGCATCTGATCGGAGAGAAGGCCGGCTTTGCGCCTGTCGTCAAACTCGAGGACAAGCGTCCCAAGGCGGCGAATGCAGCCTGAATGGCTTCTCCTGCCGAGATCGATCCGATGAAGAGGCTGGTCATCGTCTCCGATGCCTGGCATCCGCAGGTCAATGGCGTGGTGCGCACCCTGACCCAATTGCGCGAGCAGATGGAGGCGCGGGGCGTCGAGGTGACGATCATCTCACCCGCGGACTATCCATCGGCGCCATGTCCGACCTATCCGGAAATCCGGCTGGCACTGACCTATCCTGCGGCGGTGAAAGCCCGGATCGAGGCGCTGCAGCCCGCCTTCGTGCATATCGCCACGGAAGGCCCGCTCGGCATCATGGCGCGGCGTGCCTGCCTGAAAAACAAGTGGCGCTTCACCACCAGCTTTCATACGCGTTTTCCCGAATATCTGCGTGAGCGTCTGCCCATTCCACTGGCCTGGACCTACGGCTTTCTGCGCCGGTTCCACAATGCTGCCGAGACCTGCCTTGTCCCGACACAGTCCATCTACGAGGAACTGACCGAGCGCGGCTTCGACACGTTGCGCGTGTGGACGCGCGGTGTCGACCGCGATCTGTTCCGCCCGCAGGCGGATGTCGATCTCGGCCTCGCGCATCCCGTCTTTCTCTGCGTCGGCCGCGTTGCGCCGGAAAAGAATCTTGAAGCCTTTCTGGCGCTTGATCTGCCGGGAACAAAACTTGTCGTCGGCGACGGGCCGGATATGGATGAGCTGAAGCGCAAATTCCCCGACGCCGTGTTCGCCGGCAAGAAGGAGGGCGAGGAACTCGCCCGCCACTATGCGGGTGCCGATGTCTTTGTTTTTCCCAGCCGCACCGACACGTTCGGCCTGGTGCTGCTGGAAGCGATTGCCTGCGGGCTTCCGGTGGCGGCCTATCCGGTGGCCGGCCCGAAGGACGTCATCGGCGCGACGGGCGCAGGCGTTCTGTCAACCGACCTGCAGGAGGCTGCGCTGGGCGCACTTGCCATGGGGCGCGTCGATCCCGATGCCACCCTGCAGGGATTCAGCTGGGAAGCCTGCGCCGATATATTCGAGGATATTCTCACGGCGATTGCCGGTGCCAAGCCGCAGCTCGGCCACGAAGCGAACGCGGCGCGGATTGCGTCCGCCGGCTAATCTATATTTTCTGCGTTTATGATAATTGAGCTGGAAAAACCTTCAGCGTTTCTAGGCAGTTGGGCCAAATCGTGATATTTCGGAATACGGCTATTCATATATTCGTGCGCCGTTCCTCGATCCTCCGAAAGTCCCTCCATGACAGCCGCCACTGCGGACACTTTTCACGAAAAACCGTCTCGTTTCGAGTTTCGGCTGTCTCTGGCCTATTTCGCGATTTTCATCTCAAGCGGCCTGCATCTGCCCTATTTTCCCCTGTGGCTGGAATTCCGTTCGCTGTCGCCGACGGAAATATCCATCGTCCTGTCCATGCCGCTGTTCGTGCGCGTCATCGCCGCGCCGCTGGTTTCCATTCTGGCCGACCAGTCCAGCGACCGTGCGCATATCCTGACCATTGCCACCATTCTGGCGGTGATCGTCGCGGCTTTCTACTTTCTGCCGTTCAATTTCTTCGGCATCCTCGTCGTGTCGCTGGTGCTAGCCGCACCGTGGACATCGCAGGTTCCGCTGGCCGATACGATTGCGCTTTCAGGCGTGCGCCGCTACGGGGCGGATTTTGCCAGGATGCGCGTCTGGGGGTCCATCGCATTCCTGCTGGCCTCCTTTGCCGGCGGCGTGCTGATCCAGCATACGGGTGAATGGATCATCCCGACGGTGCTGCTGGGTGCGCTGGTAGCCGCATGCGGCATGAGTTTCGTGGTGCCGCGCATCGGCAAGCCGCGCCGCCTGTCGCCGCTGTCGGATATCGACATGGCAGATGCGGGCAGGGCGCTGCGCCGCCCGGCCTTCGTGACCTTCCTGATCGCCACGGGGATCACGCAGGCAAGCCACGCCTATGGCTACAGTTTTTCGGCCATCTACTGGAAGTCCATCGGCATTGAAGAGACGGTGATCGGGGCGCTCTGGTCCATCGCCGTGGTGGCCGAGGTGATCATGTTCACCTGCTTTCGCCGGGTTTTCGGACGCCTGCATCCGGCCAGGGTGCTGATGATCGGCTCAGCCGTCGCCATATTCCGCTGGACCATCTTCCCGCTGATCGTGCCCGCCGGTCTCGGCGTGGCTGGCTTTTTCGTCGTGCAGAGCCTGCATGCCTTCTCCTTCGCCCTGTCTTTCCTCGGCATGCAGAAAATGATCGCCATGACCATTCCCGAGGAGAAGGGTGGAACGGCGCAGGGCATATCCACCTTCTTCATCGGCACGTCGCTGGCCATCGTCACCATGGTCTCCGGACCGCTCTACAGCGCCACCGGCATCTATGGTTTCTATGCCATGGTGGCGCTGGCGGCGGTCGGGCTTGTCCTGGCCAATGTTTCGCTTCGATTGGAGCAGCGCGAGCGCTAGCCCCAAAGCTCCGATTGCGGCGGCGAGACGCGGCTGCCTTCAAAGACGAGGCCGGGTTGGCGGTCGTCCTTCAGGATCAGCGGGCCGTCAAGATCGACGAAGTCGGCGTCCTGCGCGACGAGGATGGCAGGCGCCATGGCCAGGGACGTGCCCACCATGCAGCCGACCATGATGCCGAACCCGAGTTCGCGCGCCCGTTTCTGCATGCGCAGGGCCTCGGTCAGCCCGCCCGTCTTGTCGAGCTTGATGTTGATGCTGTCGTAGCGGCCAAGAAGGGTGTGCAGATCGTCCGTACCGTGGGCGCTCTCGTCGGCACATAGGGGGACGGGGTGGGGGATTGTCGAGAGAATGCCGTCCTTGCCAGCTGGAAGCGGCTGCTCGATGAGCACGACCCCGGCCTTTGCGGCGGCCAGCATGTGCCGGACGATATTCCGGTCGGTCCAGCCCTCATTGGCGTCGAGAATGATGCGGCTGTCGGGCGCAGCTTCCGCTACGGCCCGAATGCGATCTTCGTCATCCTCGCCGCCCACCTTGACCTTGATCACCGGGCGGTCGGACAGGGCACGGGCCGAGGCAGCCATGGTCTGCGCATCGCCGAAGGAAACGGTCACGGCCGTGGTGAGGGCTTTGAGCGGTGACAAGCCGATGATATCGGCAACGCGCCGGCCGGCCCGTTTGGCTTCGAGATCCCAGAGCGCGCAATCGACGGCATTGCGGGCCGCGCCGGCGCCGATCAAACCGGGCAAATCCTGCCGGTTGGCCCCTGCGGCGAGCACGCTGCGCAGTTTTTCGATTTCGGCACAGACGGAATCGAGACTTTCGCCATAGCGGGCATAGGGAACGCATTCGCCGCGCCCCGTGTGCAGTCCGTCGCGCAGGGTGCAAACCACCACGGCTGCTTCCGTCTTGGAACCCCGCGAGATTGTAAACGTTCCGGCAATGGGCCAGCGTTCAACGGTAATCTCCATATTAACAGTCATTATGTGCGCCTTAGAGCCTTTCCTGCTTAAATAGAATCGTTCTGCCGGAGGGAATTTGGTTCAAGATCGAGGGGTTTGGCGAGACCGATGTTTATCCATCGGGCGAAGCCGAAGCCTGATGGGATTGGACCAAAATCACCCGGCCCTTCGGGTTTCGGACTGGCGGCCAACCACTTTGTCAGGCAGCTTCGTCCGATGGATAAACATCGGCCTTGCTACCTTCCGCGTGGATTGTCTCGCCATCCGCGAAACAGAACGGGTTCTATTTAAGCAGGAAAGGCTCTAATTGCTACAGTGACATCAAGTCCGAGACTCGATATGTGTGAGGGATGTTGACCGATAGAGCAAACAATTCAAGTGCTTCTGCTGTCATGGGACGCCATTTCTATGCGGCATGGATGGCAACAAGGCCCGCAGAGCTTTATGTACTGATTTTCAGATCCAGGGACGCCCGAGGCGAATGAATTCGACAGACAACGGCCAGAGCAGAGAGCAGGAGCCCAGCGATATCATCCTTTCGGTCAAGGATGTCAGCGTGTCCTTCGGCCGTTCATCGGTGCTGGAGCATCTGAATCTCGATGTCTATCGCGGCGAGATACTCGGATTTGTCGGCGCATCGGGGACGGGCAAGTCCGTCCTCATGCGGACGATCCTCGGTCTCAATCAGAAACAGCACGGCAATATCAGCATTTTCGGCCATGACATCGATCGTGCGACGGAACAGGAAAAACTCAGCGTCGACATGCGCATGGGCGTCCTGTTCCAGCACGGTGCGTTGTTCTCGTCGCTGACGGTTCTGGAGAACATTCAGGTGCCGATGCGTGAATATCTCGACATTCCGCACAGCCTGATGGACGAACTGGCGCGCCTCAAGATCGATCTGGTCGGATTGAAACCGGATACGGCGGAGAAATTTCCGTCGGAACTGTCCGGCGGCATGATCAAGCGTGCGGCGCTGGCCCGCGCTTTGTCACTCGACCCGGACATCGTCTTTCTCGATGAGCCGACATCGGGGCTCGATCCCATCGGTGCCGCGGATTTCGATGAACTGATCGCAAATCTGCGCGATACCATGGGTTTGACGGTCTATATGGTCACGCATGATCTCGACAGCCTGTTCGCCGTTTGCGACCGAATCGCGGTATTGGGTAAGAAAAGGGTTCTTGTGGAAGGAACCATCGACGACATGCTGACGTTTGATGACCCGTGGGTTCAGGAATATTTTCATGGCAAGCGCGCGCGCCAGATCGTGCCGAACGGCAGCAGCAGGCGAAAGTCCGATCGTGTGCAAAGCGCCCGGCAATCCGGGCCGTTGCTGAAGGAACAGGGTTAGGTGGAATAATCGATGGAGACCAAAGCCAACTACGTTCTGGTCGGGATTTTCACGCTTGCGGTTTGCGTCGCGGCTTTCGTCTTCGTGTATTGGATCGCCCGTTATGGCGACAGGCAGGAAATGACGACGCTGGAAATCCGTATCGCCGGCTCCGTCACCGGCCTGGCCGAGGGCAGCCAGGTGCTGTTCAACGGCATCAAGGTTGGCACCGTGCGGCGCCTGAATATCGACAAGACCAATCCTGACGCGGTGATCGCCACCGCGGAAATTGACAGCACGACACCGATCACCCGCTCGACCCAGGCCACGCTTGGCTTTACCGGCCTGACCGGCCTGGCCTTCGTGGAACTCAAGGGCGGCAAGGTCTATGAGCCCAATCTGCTTGAAGAAGCCGACAAGGATGGCGCCGTCGCGCGTATCGATGCCGATCCGTCGGTGGTCAACAACCTTCTGCAGAAGGCGCAGGACATTCTCGAACGCGTCAACACGGCGATGAGCTCGATTGAAAGCTTCATTACCGAAGTGAAGGGGCCGCTTGTCGATACGGTCAACAACACGAAGAAGTTCACCGATGCGCTGGCCAAGAACTCCGATGTGATCGACAAGTTCAGCCAGAGCGCCGAAGACGTGCAGTCGGTGGTGCGCGAGGCGCGCGAAATGATGACGCGCCTGAATGCCGCTTCCGCCCGGGTCGATGGCGTCCTGGCCAAGGTCGACAATCTGGTGTCCGACGGGGATGGCAGCGTCGTGGCTGAAGCGCGGAACACGCTCAAATCCTATCGTGCGGTTGCCGACAATCTGAACACCAAGCTCGGCCCGATCACGGACAACCTCAACCGCTTCTCCGGACAGGGCTTGCGCGACGTGCAGGCGCTCGTCACCGAGAGCCGCCAGTCGGTCCAGCGCATCGAGCGTGCGATCAGCGATCTAGAGAAGAATCCGCAGCGGGTGATTTTCGGCGGCAGCGGCAATGTGCCGGAGTATGACGGCCGCACGCGCCGTTGACTTTGACGATGCTGCATCGCATGAAGGTTAATGAATCGTGAAGCTTTGCGTGACAGGGATGATACCATTGGTGAATTCAAGAACGACAATTGCCGCTCTGCTGATGGCTTTGTCCGTTTCCGCCTGCGCCGGAACCAAGAAGCTTGATACATTCGATCTGTCCGGCCCGTCGCTGTCCGACACTTCATCCAGAAAACATGGCAGCCGCCAGATCCTGATCGCCGCGCCATCGGCCCTCAAAGCGCTTGACGGCGAGAATGTCGTTGTCCGCTCCGGACCGAACGCCATTTCGTTCCTGAAGGGCGCACAGTGGTCCGACCGCCTGCCGAACATCGTGCAGACGCGGCTTGTGCAGGCCTTCGAGAGCTCGGGCCGCTTCGGCGGTGTCGGCCGTCCCGGCGAAGGCCTTGCCATCGATTATCAGGTGATCAGCAATATCCGCACGTTCGATATCGATGCCTCAGGCAAGGAAACGGCCGTCGTCGAAATCGCCATCAAGATCCTCAATGACAAGAACGGCACCGTGCGCGCAACGCGCGTGTTCCGCTCGACATCGCCGGTCAGCGGCCAGGGCAATGCCGCCTATGTCACCGCGCTGAACCATGCGTTTGACAGCGCCGCAGGCGATATCGTCACCTGGACGCTGTCGGTTATCTAAACCAGAAACTCAGGCAACCTTTTTGAGTTCGCCCGCTGCCGGACCGGTGGCGAAGGGGAGTTCCTCGTCGGCCCAGCCGGTAATGCCGCCGATCATGATTTTCACCGGACGTCCCAGTCTTGCGAGTTTCAGCGCCGCCTGATCGGCTCCATTGCAGTGGGGGCCGGCGCAATAGGCGACGAACAGCGTATCGTCAGGCCATGCGGCCATGCGCTCGGCGGTGATCTCGCGATGCGGCAGATGAATGGCTCCCGGCACGTGACGGCGTTCATAGGCCGCCGGTGTTCCCACCACGTGCAGGAGTACAAAATCCTGTTCGCCCGCCTTCAGCGATGCGGCCACATCGGCACAATCGGTCTCAAGCGCGAGACGCCGGGAAAAATGCTCGATGGCAATCTGTGGTGCGGCGGCAGGGGTTTCGGTAACGTAGCTCATGGGGTTCTCCTGTGTTGCTGCCCAATTCGTAAGGCAAGCAACAAGGCACTGGTAGTTGGCAAGATTGCCATATATCGTCGATATCATGTCAAACACATCCCTTGCCCCACGCCTTGAGAATCCGCTGGTTGTCGCCGTTGCCTATGACGGGCTCTGCACGTTCGAGTTCGGCCTGGTCGTCGAAATGTTCGGACTGCCGCGCCCGGAAATGGGCGATGACTGGTACAAATTTGCCGTCGCCAGTATCGAGGTGGGCGAGCTGCGCGCTACGGGCGGCGTGCGTATTCTTGCCGATGGCGGGCTTGACCTGTTCGAACAGGCCGGAACCATCATCATGCCGGGCTGGCGGGGTGTAGAGCATGCAGTGCCGGACGCTTTGGCACAGGCCCTTCGGCGGGCGCATGCCAATGGTGCGCGCATTCTGTCCATTTGCTCCGGCGTGTTTGTTCTGGCCGCCGCCGGTCTGTTGTCCGGCCGCAGGGCGACGACGCATTGGCGCTATGCCGATCTTCTGGCAGAGCGCTACCCTGACGTCGCGGTTGAGCCCAACGTGCTTTACGTGGATGAAGGCAGTGTGCTGACCTCTGCCGGGAGCGCGGCGGGCATTGACCTCTGCCTGCATCTGATCCGCCGGGATTTTGGCACCGAAGCCGCCAACAAGGTGGCGCGCCGGCTTGTGGTGGCGCCGCACCGTGAAGGCGGGCAGGCGCAGTTCGTCGAACGGGCCGTGCCGCCCCCGCATGAAGGGATACGGCTGTCACCGCTGCTCGAGCGGATGCGCACCGAGCTCAGGCAGGATTTTTCCATTGCAACACTGGCCAAGGCGGCGGGTATGAGCCCGCGCACCTTTCTGCGCCGCTTCGAGGCCGCTACAGGCACGACGCCGGCCAAGTGGCTGCTGTCGGAACGGCTGGCCAAGGCACGGGAACTGCTCGAGCAATCCTCACTTTCTGTTGAGATCATCGCCGAGACCACCGGGTTCGGCACGGCTGCCACCCTGCGGCATCATTTTCGCCAGCAACTGGCGACAACACCCACCGCCTACCGCGAGATGTTCGGCAAGGGCCGGGAACTGGAGATCGCCTGAAAAGGCGCCGTGGATGCTTAAGGCCTATCCGCCTTCTTGTAAGACCCCATGGTCTGGCGATATGATCTATCTTTTTTAAGATAGCGGTAATGTTGAAATGTTGCTCTTTGTCATGACATCCATTGCTCTTGCGTTCACGCCTGGACCAGACATGCTTTTGTGTATGAGCCGATCAATACGATCCGGTCGAACGGCAGGTCTTGTGTCCGCTGCTGGATCAACACTCGGACTTTATTTGCAAGCTGTCGTGGCCGCGATGGGCCTTACCGGTTTGCTGGCTGTTCTTCCGGAAGTATATATTCTCGTGAAGTATCTTGGCGCAGCCTATCTGCTCTATCTCGCATGGCGAATGATCGGGTCAGACGAGATTTTTCGCGATGATCCAACTCCGGCTGAAACAAGCTACAAATGGATTTTCTTCCAAGGCGTGTTGACGAACTTGACCAATCCAAAAGCGATCGTGTTCTTTATATCGTTCTTTCCGCAATTCATTGACCCAGCAGGATCAATTCTTGCTCAAAGTCTTGTCCTCGCCACGATCATAAATGTTTTCTCATTGGCTGTATTGATTTTGATCTGCCTCTTCGCGTCAGCCTGGAAAAATTGGATTGTCAGGCGCCCCGCCATGATACGCCTGCAGAATTGGGTGGTTGCTGGCATATTCGGCATGTTTGCCGTAAAAATCCTGACAAACCCTGTGAGAAGCTAGCCATATTTTTCCGCCTTCTGGAAATTCGCAGCCGCTGCCGCCGCTGGTCAATATAATGACCTGTTCCATTCTCACCCCAGCTATGAATAGCTGTTCTGCACGCGCGGCCTCCCAACCCGTAGCGAGTTAGATGGAAGGCTCCAACCTTCCCCCAGAAGGACTGCGCAAGTGGCTTCTCAGCCGCCCATAGCGAGATGTTCGGCAGGGAGTCATGTTCTGCAACGCCAGTGACTGGCTTTGCAACCAAACCACTTCCCTCATGGTGAGCTTGTCGAACCACGCACCATGTATCGTTCACCTACCTATTCAGGCTCGCCGAACCATTGCGCCGCGGTCTGCGCAAGGCCCCCCAGATCGGAAGCGGTCTCGCCGGCCCAGGCGACGATGCCATCCGGACGTACAAGCGCGGCACGCAGGCCAAGCCGGTTTCCGGCATCCCGTGCGAGATAGCCGATCCGGCCGCCCCAGCGGCGTGCCAGTGCCTGAAGCGGTGCAGTGGCGTCAAAGTCCAGGAGGAGGCCTTTCCCGCTTCCAAGATGCCCGCCAAGGAACGTTCCGTCGGCCAGCTCGAAGTCGGGCGCACTGCGGCCGACCAGCGGGTGGCTGCCGCCAAGATCGTAGCGGAGCGACACGCCCCAGACGCGTTCAGCGAAGTAGGTTGCACCATCGCGCGTGTCGATGAGATCGCGGATGATGGCTTCGAGCGCACGGGAACTGCGGCTCGGCCGCATGAGCGCGACCTGGGCGCGCGACCAGTCAAGCACCTGCGCTCCGACCGGATGCCGTTCTCTCTCATAACTGTCGAGCAGGCCGGACGGCGCGGTGCCGCGGATTGTTGATGCAAGCTTCCATCCCAGGTTCATCGCGTCGCCAAGCCCGAGATTCAACCCCTGTCCGCCGAGCGGGGAATGGATGTGCGCGGCGTCACCGGCGAGCAGCACCCGTCCATGGCGGTAGGCGGTGGCCTGACAGGCGCGATCCGTCCACGTGGTGGCAAGCGTGAGCGCCGTCACCGTGATGCCGGTGCTGGAGACGCGGCGCAGCACCGCCTGCACGTGGTCGAGCGTGATCGGCCGGGTCCGGTGGTAAACGCCGCCGTCGAAATCGACCATCGCGATGGTTCCGGGCTTCTGGTAGGTGTACATGCCAGTCGGCGTATAGTGACGGCCGGGGGCAAGCACGTCCGGATCAGCCATCTCGACCTCAACGGAATAGCCGGTGAATTCGGGATCCGTGCCGGTGAACGTAAAACCGCCAGCCTTGCGCACGGTGCTGCGCCCGCCGTCGCAGCCGACGAGCCAGCGTCCGTGAAAGGCGGTACCGCCGGCATGAACGGTCACGCCATCATCCGACTGGTTGAAACCTTCCACGCCGAGGCCGCGCCTGATCTCGACGCCCATCGCGTCAGCCCGGGCGGCCAGGACGGATTCCACCTGTTGCAGGGTGGTGGCCAGGTTGGCGGCGGCTGGGCCGGGCAGGCGATAGGGCCATTTTGAGGTGTCGATATTGTCCTGGAAAAACTGGATGCCGGCGAAATGGCCGCCAGGGCGGCGCGGCTGTTGCACCCAGTGCGCGGCAGCCGGTGTCCTGTTGCCATCCGATGGTTCTTTTTGCTGGGCCGAGATGTCACCCAGCAGGCCACGGCGGTAGAAGGCTTCGACGGTGGGGGCGGAAAGGCCGCGCATGCCGAACGGCAGCCCTTTCAGGGGGGAGTGCGGGTTTTCGGCTTGCTCCAGCACCAGGACCGAGAGGCCGGCGAGGCGCAGCTCGCAGGCAAGAAACAGGCCGACAGGGCCTGCACCGGCGATCACAACATCATAAATCCTGGGAAAATCGGGCATGAACTACTCCTTTGTGGTCGTTCGACCGGAGCGGTTCATCGTTCTGCGAACCACACGGACGAACAAGAAACGCTTGGACAGCGTTGGCTGTTCGTCGAGGGGAACACATGCACGAGGCAGGGACAGAGCTTCCGTTTCCGAAAGGACTTGGGCTTACCAAACCAAGTCTGCCTTTTCCGACGCGGCGAATATAGCGCCGGAGCCGCCGGCCTGCAACGGGAGATATTCCATTCGCTGCTGGCCTGTCTCCGGCGCTGATGCGCAGGCAACAAAAAACGCGGCCAGTGGCCGCGTTTTTCAGTTCTGACAGGACACCGCCTTAGCGCAGGCGGTTACTCGCATGGGCCAGCATGGTGTAGACCTTGCCGGTATCCGACGTCAGGTAGTTCTGGGTCAGGACATTGTCGCGATCGTTGCGGGCAACGTCTTCCAGCAGGCGTTCGAAGTCATCCATGTAGCGGTCGACGGCACGGCGGAATTCGCTGTCTGCCTGGTACTTGCGCTTGATCTCGTCAAACGTCTGCTGACCCTTCAGCGTGTACAGGCGACGGGTGAACACATTGCGTTCACCGGCGCGGTAACGCTGCCACAGTTCAACCGAAGCCTCGTGGTCGATGGCGCGCGTGATATCGACCGAAAGCGAGTTCAGCGATTCAACCACCTGACCGGGCGAGCGTGCCTCAGGCGCCTTTGCCTTTGGCTCGGCCGGAGCTTCATCACTGGATGCACGACGGAGCAGGTCGGAAACCCAGCCATTGCCCTGCTTGGGCTGTTCCGGGTTGCCGCGCACGTCGAGGCTGCCGCGCATGGCCGGGGCCGGGGCAGCGGGTGCCGCAGCAACGGCGCGTGGTGCTGCAACCGGTTCGCTGCGCTGCGGCTGCGGGGCCTGTGCAACAGCTGCTGCCGTACGGGCAGGAGCAGGGGCGCGGGCTGCCCGGGCTTCGCCGACGTCGGTCAGGCGTCCGGACTTCTGTACGATTTCCGACAGCTCCTTCAGCGCATTGATCTGCTCGGAAACAGCCTTGCGCATCTGCGCGGTCGACTGCTTGGCTTCTTCCGGCATGTCCATGACGCCGCGCTGCAGTTCGGAGCGGGTCTCTTCGAGTTCCGCACGGATGGCAGCCGAGGAGCGGCGGATTTCGTCCGTCGCATTGGCGAACTTCTGCGATGCCTGTTCGACAACTTCCGCGATCGAATTGCGGATCTGTTCGGTTGTCTGCGTGGCACGGCCTTCGGCCCGGTCGAAGGCGGAGGAGACGAGGGATTCGAACGACCGCATGGTCTTTTCGATGTGCTCGGATTTCTCCACCAGACCGGTTGCCAGATTCTGCAGGGCGGCCTGACGTTCGTCGAAGGTCGAAGCGAGGTTCGACTGCGACGAGTTGATCAGTTCCGATGCAGCACCCAGCATCTTGCCATGCTCGTCGAAACGCTTGGCGATGGAGGCAATGTCGACGAGTGTCGTGTTCGACAGCTGCGAGAGCTTGCCGATATTGCCGTCGATCAGGCGTGTCGAAGACTGGAAGGACTCGGCAGCCCGCGTTGCATTTTCAGCAAAGGTGGTTGTCGTGTCGAGCAGGCGGCCGTCGATGTCGCCAAGGTTCTTGGTGGCCATGTCGATCAGTTCGCCCAGCTTCGCATTGGAAGAGGAGAGGCGGTCGATCAGGTTGCTGACGTCGTCGGTCAGGCCTGCCTTGGCTTCCTGGACAGCGGTGATGGTTTCCGCGGTGCGGCTGGCGATGGCATTGATCAGGGCCGCATTTTCCACGCGCAGGCGTTCTGTCGCCGCCGTGGTGGCTTCGACAAGCTGCGAAGCGAGCGTACGGCCATTGTCAGCAAGGCTCTCGACGAGCGGCTGCGCCGTGTTGTCGAGGATGCTGATGATTTCCTGCGAGCGGGCTGCCAGCACTTCGTTGAGTTCGCGGGTGCTTTCGGCCAGCTTGGAGGCGGTGGAATCCGTGGCCGCGGTGAAGCGTGCTTCCAGTGCTTCCAGATTGGCGGCGGCTTCCGTTGCCCGCTGACCAAGACGCTTCTCGGTTTCAGCCAGGCTTTCGTTCATGCGCTGGCTGAATGCCTCGCCGTGGCCGTCGAGTGCTTCACCGGCCTTCTGTGCTTCACCGGTGAGGGTGGAAGCGGCTTCGGTGATCTTGTCGCGCAGGGTGCGGGCAACGACCGAGGCGCTCTGTTCAAGCGACTTGCGGACATTGTCGACACCCATGGCGAGCGCGCTCTGCATGGTCGTCGTGCGTTCGTCGATGGTGCCGCCATGGGTTTCGAAGGCCTTGGCGAGCACTTCGGCGCTGTCGTGCAGAACGGCCTGCAGGGCAACGGTACGATCGCTGATGGCGCTAGCCTGGCCGTCAAGGGTCTGGCTGAGCGTCGTATTGCCATGTTCCATCGCCGCGCGAATACCGCTGATACGGTCGTCGAGCACGCTGGCATGGCTGTTGAGGGTTTCACCAATGCGGGCATCGCTGTCGGCGAGGCTTGCCGCGATGGCTGCGGCCCGCTCGTCGATCGTGCCGACATGGGCGGCAAGCGTATCGCTGATACCGGCATTGCTGTTGGCAAGCGTTGCCTGGATGGCTGCCGCGCGCTCATCGAGCGTGTTGACGTGCGAGGCAAGTGTGCTGCCGATCTTGGCGGTGCTGTTGGCAAGCGTCGATGTGATCGTCGCAGCCCGCTCGTCAATGGCGCCGACATGCGAGGCGAGCGTGTCATCGATGCGCGCACTGCTGTTCGAAAGCGCTGCCGAGATCGCGGCTGCCCGTTCGTCAATCGCATTGACATGCGAGGCAAGCGTATCGCCGAACTGGGCGTTGCTGTCGTTGAGCGTTGCCCGGATTCCGGCGGCACGTTCGTCGATGGCTGTGACATGCGAGGTGAGCACATTGCCGATCTGGGCATTGCTGCTGTCGAGAACAGAGCGGATGCCGGCAGTGCGTTCGTCGATGATCGAAGCATGACCGGCCAGGGTCTGGCCGATTTGCGCATGGGTGTTTTCAAGCGCCGCCTGGATGGCCGCCGTGCGCTCATCCAATGCCGAGGCATGGGAAGAAAGCGTGTTGCCGATGCGTGTATCGCTGTTGGCGAGCGCCTGTTCGATACCGGCGGTGCGGTCCTCAATGGCGCTGGCATGCGATGCCAGGACATTGCTGATGCGCTCGTCACTGCTGGTCAGGGCGCTTTCAATGCGGCTTGTACGGCCATCAACGGATTCAATGAAGCCGCTGAGCGTGCCGTCGATGCGCGCACCGCTGTTGAGCAGGGTCGACTGGATTTCCGCGTTGCGGGCGTCGATGGCCTGCGTGTGGGCAGCCAGCGTCTCGTCGAGCTTGGCATCGCTGCCAGCCAGAGCCAGCTGGATGTCCTGATTGCGCTCGTCGAGGCTCTTGGCATGATGGTCCAGAGTCTGGGCAATCTTGGCATGCGTGTCGACAAAGGCGGCGCGCATACCGGATGTACGGTCGTCCATGATCTTGGCATGGGCTTCGAGCGTCTGGCCGATGCGGGCATCGCCAGCCAGGATCGCGGCTTCAACACCGGTACTGCGGGCATCGATGCTGCGCACATGTTCGTCCAGGGTCTGGCGGATCTTTTCATCCGTGTCGGAGAATGCAGCATGCATGCCCGACGTGCGGTCCTCGATGGCCTTGGCATGGGAATCGAGCGTCGCGCCGATGCGGGCATCATTGTCAGCCAGTGCCGCACGCAGACCGGAGGTGCGGTCATCGAGCGATGCGGTGTGACCGTCGATGATCTGGCCGATGGCTGCCGTGCTGGTTTCGAGAACGGAGCGCAGGGTCGACGTATGGTCGCCAAGCTGTCCGGCCTGATCGCGAATGATCGAGGCAGCCCGTTCTGTTTCGCCGGAAAGGGTTGCAGCGAGGGCTTCGCGGCTTTCGGCCAGCCTGTCGGCAAAGAGCGTCGTATTGGTAGACAGCAGGCTTCCAACCGATTCGGAAAGGCTCGACAGGTCGTTGCCGATCTTCGCCTTCGTTTCGTCGACGATACCGTCAATCGAAGCGCGGCCGTCAGTGAAGGTCTTGGCGATGTCGCGGGTACGTTCGATCAACTGTTCATTGATCTGGCGCGCACGGGCTTCCAGTGCTGAATTCAGGCGTTCGGTGCTGGCATCCAGCGACTGGGCGCGGGTTTCGAATTCAGCGAGCAGGGACCGGCCGCGCTCGTTGATTGTCGTGTCGAGCCCGGCGAGACGCGTATCGAATTCACCGACCAGGGTCTGGGTGGCGTTGCCCAGCAGCGACAGCATGCTGTTGGTGCGGCCATCCAGCGTATCGGCCAGCTTCATCGTCACCGAATCGGTCTGTTCGGAGAGCGCTGCAATCCGCATTTCCAGAAGATTTGCAAAGGCTTCGCCCGAAGTGGTGATCTTGGCCGAGATGTCGTCGGAGCGCGAGCCGATCGATTCGGCAATCGTGTGCCCGCTCTGGGTCAGGCGATCGATGAGCGTATCGCCGGACTGGTTGATCGACATGGTCAGGTTGGTCGAAGCGTTGAGCAGATTGTCACGCAGCGAATCGCCAGCCAGGGACAGTTCATCCTTCAGCTGTTCATGTGCGCTGGAGATCGACGCGCGAACCCGTTCGGCATGGCCGATGACCGATTCGCGTTCGCCGCCAAGACGGTCGACCAGCGTGCGGATGCGGTGTTCGTTGTCGGTATAGACGCGTTCCAGCTGGTTGACCTCGGTCTGAACAAGCGTTTCCAGCTCAACGGCACGGGCGAGGGTGCGTTCGACACCTTCACTCATCGCGGCGACTTCACGGCGAACGGCCTGGCCCAGCGAGGCCACGCGGTCGGACGAGAGCATTTCCGGCTCGGAAAGACGCATGGCGGCTTCGGCCATGGAGCGGGCGGCATACTGCATTTCCTGCGCGCGGCGCACCATCAGGGCAAAGGCCCAGAACAGCATGATCGGAACGATGATCGCGACGGCGAGGGCAATCGCATAGGGCGCAGCGGCAAAATCGGCGAAGGACCGAATCGACCACAGGGACGAGCCGTAGAGCGCCTGACCAAGCGCAAGAACGCCGGCGGCCCAGAGCACGCTGACGATTGCGGTGACCAGTCCATAGGAACGCGGCGCCTGGTTTGAAACCGGCGAACGGGTCGTTTGGGTATTCTGCAGCAAATCGTCATTTGCCGGCTTGAATGTCTGCGGCGGCACGGCGGGCGCCTTTGGCGGCGCGGGCGGAGCAGCGGGAATCGGGTTGGCAGCCTGGATCTGCGGCTTGGGCGCCGGCAGCGGAATCGTGTTCTCCGCAGCAAGGCTTTCCTTGATTTCCACGGGCTTTACAGGTTCCGGAACGACGGGCGGATTGTGTTTTTCCGCTGCCAGTTCCTGCGCTGCCTGGGAAATCTGCGCTTCGAGATCGTTGAAAGAGATCAGATCGTCATCGACTGGCGAAAGATCCATATCCATGCCGAGTGTCGACTCATCGAAATCAATTTCTAGAGCCTTTTCAAGAGCTTCACCAAGTTCATCCTCGGCTTTCGCTGCTTTGTTCTTCGGGGCTGTGGCCATGTTTACCTCGCAATATTGGGCAGTGACCACATGTGGAGCCGACTGCGCCATACTCTTTACGCCTTAAGTCTATCGTACTGGCACATGGATTGGAAAGAAACAATGGATTCGGGAAATGCTTAAAAGTTTAAACACAAGGTTAATTTTTTTGGCCCGAACCAAATTTTGCCGGAATGCCTGAATTAACCCTTCGTTCACCACATCGGGCCAATTCGGGGGGTAGCGGCCACGCTTTAACCCAGAATATCCGGCATTTGATTAAACTTGTGCATTCATTTGAGTCTGAGTTCAGGAGAGTATCATGGCACTGCCACAACAAGCGTCAATGGCTTTTGCGCTGCCGGGCGGCGAAACGTCCAAACCATCGCGCAAACGGCCGATCGATCTTGTGCATCTTACCCGCGAGACATTCGGCAACCGGGCACTCGAGACCGAAATCCTCAGCCTGTTCTCCCGGCAGATCTCCGGAATCGTCAACCGGCTGAGCCAGGCGAATGCGGATGAACGGGTTCGTCTCGCCAAATCGCTCAAGGGTTCGGCGCGCGCCGTCGGTGCCTTCCGTGTGGCCGATCTGGCCGAATCGATTGAACAGTCGCCCGGCAACACGAAGCTGTTGAGCGAACTTCATCCCGAAATCGACGATGTGCGTGATTATATAGCGGCGATCACGCGCTAGGGCCTCAGTCCCGGGGGCGAGGCCCCCCAGGCTGCGTCAGGGAGTGCAATTGACTTCCCTGCCCAAATCCCTATCTCAGCGGTAACTTTTCTGCTTGGGGCTTTTTTCATGGCAAAGATCACGTTTGTCACTTTCGATGGCGTCCGGATTGAGACGGAAGCCGAGAACGGCTCGACCGTGATGGAAAGTGCCATCCGCAACGCCGTGCCGGGCATCGACGCGGAATGCGGCGGTGCCTGCGCCTGCGCGACCTGCCATGTCTATGTCGACAGTGCATGGAAGGACGCGGCCGGAGAGCCGGAAGCCATGGAAGAAGACATGCTGGACTTCGCCTATGACGTGCGTCCGAGCTCGCGCCTGTCCTGCCAGATTCGCGTTTCCGATGAACTGGACGGCCTTGTCGTGCATGTTCCGGAACGTCAGGCCTGACATTCCGCATATTTTGCCTGATATTTTCTCACGGACCGATTAGAATTGCTCCATTCCAGACCGCGGGCGGGTATGAAATACTGCACTGGTTTGTCATGAGGAATTGTCGATGAGTGAAATAACCAAAACGGACGTTGTGATCATTGGTGCCGGGCCTGTCGGCCTCTTTGCCGTATTCGAACTCGGCCTTTACGATCTCAAATGCCATCTGATCGATATTCTCGACCGTCCCGGCGGCCAATGCGCCGAACTCTACCCGGAAAAGCCGATCTATGACATTCCGGCCTGGCCCGAGATCAGCGGGCAGGGTCTGACGGACAAGCTGATGGAGCAGATCAAGCCGTTCGCGCCGCAATTTCATTTCAACCGCATGGTCACCCGGCTGGAACGCCAGCCCGATGGCCAGTTCCACGTGGAAACGGACGAAGGCGAGATTTTTGAGACCAAAGTGGTGGTGATCGCCGCCGGCGGCGGCTCATTCCAGCCGAAGCGCCCGCCGGTTCCCGGTATTGAAGCCTTCGAGGGCAAAAGCGTCTTTTATTCGGTGCGCCGCATGGAAGAGTTCCGTGACGAAGACGTGCTGATTGTCGGCGGCGGCGATTCGGCCCTGGACTGGGCGCTGAACCTGCAGCCCATCGCCCGCAGTTTGACCGTGGTGCATCGCCGTGCCGAATTCCGCGCGGCACCCGACAGCGTGAAGAAAATGTTCGAACTGGTCGAGCGTGGCAGCGTGCGGTTCGAGCTTGGACAGGTTTCCGGCCTGACGGGCACCGACGGGCAGCTGTCCAGCGCCACGATCAAGGCTGCAGAGGGAGAGACGGAGATTCCGGTTACCCGCCTACTGCCGTTCTTCGGTTTGACGATGAAACTCGGCCCGATTGCCGATTGGGGCCTCAACCTGCATGAAAATCTCATACCGGTGAATGTCGAAACCTTCGAAACGTCGGAACCGGGGATTTTCGCCATCGGCGACATCAACTGGTATCCCGGCAAGCTAAAGCTGATCCTGTCCGGTTTCCACGAGGCCGCGCTGATGACCCAGGCGGCCAAGCGCATCGTCAGCCCCGGCGAGCGGGTGGTGTTCCAGTATACGACCTCATCGACCAGCCTGCAGAAGAAGCTGGGCGTCGCTTGAAAGATGAACCGGCGCGTCAGCGCCGGTCACACTATCCCTTTTTCTTTTCCATCTCACGCTGGATGCGGAATATGAGCAGCCGTTCGAAGCGGCGCTCAAAATTCTTTCCCTCTACGCGGTCAAACTGGATCTGCGCAGCGTCCTGCTCCTTCATCAGCTTGACCATGAGTCTGGCCGCATCGGCTTTCATCTCTTCGCAATTGCTGCGCCAGGGCAGGGCTTTCATCGCCCGTTCCATATCGCCGGCGGCGGTGCGGGCGATCACGATATGGCTCTCTTCATGACGTTTGATATCGGCCGACAGCGTATCCCAGATCATGGCGAGATCGGGCTTGGCCGAAGCGCGCTGTTTCCAGCGCGGCAGGTGGACCTGGGCGTGAATGGTGATGTTTGCCTCGACAACCCGGCAGCTCTTGCCGTCGGAGCCGTATTTGACCTTGGTGTTGAACCGCATCTGTGTCGCGCCGGGATGACGAGGCCCGGTCTTGTGCAGTTGCGGACCACGCCGGCTCAACTCGCGGTCGAGATCGGCGGCGGTCGTGCCGGACAGGGTGAAATACTTGTAATTGCGCAGGACCACGGCCGCATTGGCGCTTTCTGTCGCGAGCAGGCATGCAAGTGCGAGAGCCGCCGTTCTGACAATCGTTTTCATGGGGACTGGTCCTTCATTTCGGCCAAAGCCTGCCTGTGCTCCCGATACTGTAGCGCCAAAAACGTTGCGGATGAATTGACGTGACGGCCGTTCTGTTCAAAAACAACTGCAGCAGTACAGTCTTGAAAGGAGCATCCCATGCAAAGAGAGTGGCGTCTGGCGCATGGGCGATCCCTCACCCTCGGGCCGGTGTCTGTCATCATGGGTGTTCTCAATGTCACGCCGGATTCGTTTTCCGATGGCGGCGTGCATCTGGCGCTGGACAAGGCCATCGAGGGCGCGAGGGCGATGATTGCCGAGGGGGCAACCATCATCGATGTCGGCGGCGAGTCGACCCGTCCCGGCGCAACCCGCGTCGATGCCCGGACCGAACAGGCGCGGGTACTTCCGGTCATCGAGGCCCTCGCAGGGGAAACCGATGTCATCATTTCCGTCGATACCTATCGCGAGGAAACCGCGCGGCTGGCCGTTGCCGCCGGTGCGCATATCGTCAATGACGTGTGGGGTGTCCAGCGCGAACCGGCGATTGCCGATCTTGCGGCGGAAACCGGTGCCGGACTTGTCATCATGCATACGGGTCGGGAGCGGGAGCGCGATCCGGATGTCATCGTTGACCAATTCGCTTTCCTCAACCGGTCACTGGAGATCGCCAGGCTGGCCGGCGTGGCGCGCGAGCAGATCGTGCTCGATCCGGGATTCGGCTTTGCCAAGGAAACCGAGGAGAACCTTGCCCTGATGCGGCGGTTCGGCGAGCTGCAGGCCTTTGGTTACCCCTTCCTGGCGGGTACGTCGCGCAAGCGTTTCCTCGGTGCCGTGACAGGGCGCGATGCGGACGAGCGCGACGTGGTCACGGCCGCGACATCCGCGATCCTGCGGCTGGCCGGTGCGGATGTGTTTCGCGTGCATGATGTCAGGATGAACCGGGATGCGCTGGCCATCGCCGATGCCATGCTTGAAACCCGGAGTGCCGGGACATGAGCCCCGTGCACAAGGCGTGGCTGGGACTGGGCGGCAATATCGGCGAACCCGTTCAGTCGATGGCGGAAGCCCTGCAGGCCCTCGACCGCCGCGATGATACGCAGGTCACTGCCGTTTCGCCGGTTTACCGGACGCCGCCGTGGGGAAAGATCGATCAGGCGTGGTTTCACAATGCCTGTGCCTGTGTCGAAACATCCCTCGAACCGGAAGCTTTGCTGGCGGCCACGCTGGATATCGAGCGCCGGATGAAACGGGAGCGGATCGAACGCTGGGGACCGCGCATCATCGACATCGACCTTTTGGCCTATGAGGGCAGGGAGCGCTTTGAAAGCCCGACGCTGACGCTGCCGCATCCGCGCATGACGGAACGGGCCTTTGTGCTGGTGCCGCTCGGCGATATAGCGCCGGATCTTGTGGTCAGCGGCAAAAGCATTGCCGGATGGGCAGTCCTGTGTGACCGTTCCGGCATAGAAAAGGCCCGCACGGATGCGGGCTGGTGGCGCGACAACCGAACGGATTGATCAGTTCTTGGCGATGCTGCTGACCGCGGTGTTGTCTACCCGCTTCAGGGTCATGCCGACAACCGGGATCAGCGTATCTTCCAGCCGCACGGATATGGTGACGTTCAGCGTGTTGTCGCCGGTAAACTTGGCCAGCATTGCGCCGGTCAGCTGTTTGCGGGTGATGTTCAGGACAACCCGGTCGCCGGCAACGCTGCCGCCGGTGATATCAAGGCCCTTGCCCGCCGCACCGTCGAGGAACGTGCCCTTATAGGTGCCGCCGGAACGGGCGATGGTCGCCTTCATCGGCTGGTTGAAAATGCCGACACGGCAATTGCCGTCCAGCGTCATGCCTGCGGTCTCATCGGGCGTTGAACCGTCGAGCGTGCAGGTGAATTTCGTGCCTTTGTACTTGCCGGCAACGATCTCGCCGGGACCAACCCACTGGCCTTCGACGGTCTGAAAGAACTCGGCGTCCTTGTCTTTGTCCTTGGCTTGTGCGGAAAACGCGAAGAGCGCGCATGCGAACAAAGATATGGTAGCGGCAGCTGCGCGTGTTTTCATTCGGGTTACTCAACACAAATCATTGAAATGACGATGACCGATCATCGGTTGGAATGGTTAACGGATGGTTGCCATTCCTGCCGAAATTGCAACCCCGTCCACAGGATTATTGTTTTTTCCCGCCGCCGATACGGGCAAGATCCCCAATAAAATCGCCGATCCCCGGGCGTTTTTCCGCATTGAACGGAAAGGGCCGGACCAGATCCATTGCGGAAATGCCGATACGCGCGGTCATCAGGCCGTTGATGACGCCTTCGCCCAGCCGCGCCGAGAGCTTTGCCGCGAGCCCGTGGCCGACAAGCTGCTGGACGATGCTGTCGCCCATGGCCACGGTGCCGGTGACGGCGAGATGGGCGATCACGTTGCGGGTCAGCTTGAGGAAGCCCAGCGTGCCGGGGCGTCCGCCATAGAGTTCCGACAGGCGGCGGATCAGCCGGGCCGACTCGAAAATCACATAGCCGATATCAACAAGCGCGCGCGGACTGACGGCGGTGACAACCGAAACGCGCTTTGCAGCGGCAAGAATGAGTTCGCGCGCCTGCCGGTCGAGCGGGCGCAGCAATTCGGTTTCCGTCAGGCGGATGAGATCGCGTCCGTCGATGACGTCATCGCGCAGATCATGCAGCAGGGCACGGCCCTTGGCGGTCGCCGGCATGGTTTCAGCTATGGTGACGAGCCGCGCAACTGCCGTCTTGGCCTGCCGTGCGTCATTGTCGGCCGCCGCCTTGGCCGCTTCATCGCGCAGCGATTGTACGGACGCGAGGCGGCGCAGGGCAAGGGTTTCGCGGATGACGATGGCCAGAAGCGAGAGAGCGGCGACGATGCCGACGGCAAGCGCCGCCCAGCCAAGCCAGGGCGCACGCTCGAACAGGGTGCGAATGAGATTGTCGGCCCATAGCCCGACGGCGAGCGATACCAATACGCCGAGGGAGCCGGTCAGCACGGATGCAAAGGAGAAACGTTTCTTGCGCGGCAGGGCCGGTGGCGGGGTCAAGGCATCCAGTTCATCTGCCGTTGCGGCATCGAGGTCGAACACATCAACGGGTGCCGGTGTGATCACCGCGATATCCCTGATTGCGGTGGGCCTGCGGGCTTCGGCTGGTTTGTGCGTCGTTTCCGTCCCGGTGCGCGCGGTTGCCTCCGGCGGGGCCATGCGGAAGGCTGCAGGTTTGCGTGGGGTGCTGTCGGTCATGCGAGGCGATCTCCGATCAGGAACTGAAGCGCGCGATCAAGCCGGATATGTGGCAGCGACAGTGTAAACCCTTCTGCGGTCTTTTCGAGTACCGGCGGACGGAAACGGACGAAGCGAATGGCCGGATCTTCAGAAGCCGATTCCGGTCCTTCGAAAATTGAATCCGGTCTTTCCGGTAAGTCACCGGGAAATATGGCTGTTTCCGTCTTGCCGTCGAAGTGTTCGCCGTCGATCGTTTCGCCCTTCAGCGGTGTTCCGACGATGACGGGGAGGATTTCCTTGCCCTGGGTGACGGTTGCCTCGCGCGTGGTGCGCACCGCCGCCATGGCCAGCACGTCGACATTCGCGCCGGAAAAGTCGGCACGGCCGACGGCCCGGTCCACCAGGCGGCGGACGATGGCCTGCAGCCGGTCATGGCTTTCATGGTGCAGATGATCGGCCTTGGTTGCGGCAATGAGAATGCGGCCGATGCGCCGCTGGACAAGCCCGGTGAGGAAATTGGTGCTGCCGGGACGAAAGCAGGAGAGGATTTCCGTCAGGGCACGCTCGAGATCGGCAATAGCGGACGATCCCGCATTCATCGCCTGCATGGCATCGACCAGTACGATCTGCCGGTCGAGCCGGGCAATGTGCTCGCGGAAAAACGGTTTGACCACATGGGTCTTGTAGGCCTCGTAGCGGCGCTCCATCATGGCGGCCAGCGAGCCGGGGCGGAACTTGCCGGATTTGAGATTGGGCAGGGGTGCGAAGGTGAGGGCGGGTGAGCCGTCAAGATCGCCGGGCATCAGAAAACGGCCGGGCGGCAATGTCGAGAGCGCCCGTTCGTCGGCCTTTCCCGCTTTGAGGTAGCCGGTGAAACTGCGAGCAAGCCGCTGCGCCGTTACTTCGTCGGCCTGCGCATCGGCATCAATGGCATCTGCCACGGCAAGCCACTCGCTTGCCAGCTCGCGGCGGCTTTCAAGGCGCGCCAGATCGAAGGAGTCGCTGGAGAATTCGGCAAAGGACTTGTTGAGGAGCGGCAGGTCGAGCAGCCATTCGCCGGGATAGTCGACAATATCGAGGGAAAGCTTGCCGCCGGAAAACATGCGGTTCCACATCGACGCGGATTCGTATTCGATGGTCAGCCGCAGCTCCGAAATGGCTCGGGTGGAATCCGGCCAGATACGGTCCTCGATGAGCGCCTTGAGGTGGTCCTCATACTGGAAGCGCGGCACGGCGTCGTCCGGCTGCTCCTCCAGATAGGCCTTGGCGATCCGGCCGGATTTCTGCGCTTCGAACATCGGCAGCCTGCCGCCGTGGATGAGATTGTGCACCAGCGCAGTGATGAAAACGGTCTTGCCCGCCCGGGAAAGGCCGGTCACACCAAGCCGGAGCGAGGGCGAAACCAGCCCCGCGGTCCGATCCGCCAGGGTATCGAGGGCGATCTTTGCCTCGTCGGTCAGTGTTGTCAGTGTTCCCAAGTCAATCGTCCTGCACTTTCGCCCGTTCTCGGCCCGGATATAGGGGTGACACGTCTAATGACAAGACGTTGGCTTTTTTCAGAGGTGCTCGGAAGGCGACAGGAACGTGCTCAGCGTCCCGGTTCCATGGCGGATTTCCGCCAGGGGAACGGCAAAATCAATGACGGCGAGCCCCGCCGTGGGAAAACCGGCTGCGAAGGTGGGGTGAGCGGGCGGATCGCCGCGCCCGGCAAGGGCAATGGCCACATCCTCCATCATCGGATTATGGCCGACCAGCATGACGGAATGCGCATTTTCATGCTCAAGACCCGCCATGCGGATGGCTGTCAGATAGTTGTCGGCGCTGCCGGAATAGAGTTTTTCCAGGTCTTCCAGAATGAGGGGCGGTTGCAGGGCGATATGTTCGAGTGTCTGCCTCGCCCGAACGGCGGTCGAGCAGAGGACGATGTCCGGCCGCAGCCCGAACCGTTTCATCTCTTCGCCGAGAACGGTTGCCGATTGAATTCCGACAGAATCCAAAGTCCGGTCAAAGTCTTTTTGCCCGGGAGATGGCCAGACTGCTTTGGCATGGCGGAGTAAATAGACCTGGCTCATCTCTAAACTCCACAGTGTTTTGGTTCTTTTAGGACACAATGAATGGATAAACCTCTGCGGCAAATGACGCAATTCTCAAATAATTGTGCAAAACCGGCCTGTCCTATTTATGGGCGGCCTGCATTTCTGCGAGGCAATGGTTAAACGGCGCCAGCGGATACAGGCGGCCAAAACCGGGATTTTGCCGTATTTTCGGCTGGAATATCGCATTTTATGTCGAGATGGCCCGCATTTGGCGGATTGTTTGCCGATTATTTAAGCAAAACCGCCTTGTTCGAATCCCTCAACAGCCTGTCGTTTTGCAGTTGTGCGGCTTTGTGACACGACCTATATAGGCCTCCTCGCGTCTCATAGGTGCAGGGTGATTCAAAGATGAATAAACTTATCGATCTTGACTATAAGCCCACGGATGACGAGCCTTTCATGAGTGATCGGCAGAAATCCTATTTTCGTGAAAAACTAATCAACTGGAAGAACGACATTCTGCGGGAGGCGCGTGAAACGCTTGAGATCCTGCAGCAGGAAAATGCGAACCTGCCAGATATCGCTGATCGTGCATCGTCCGAAACGGACCGTGCGATCGAGTTGCGGGCGCGTGACCGGCAGCGCAAACTGATCTCAAAGATCGATGCAGCCTTGCAGCGCATTGATGATGGAACATACGGGTTTTGCGAGGAGACCGGTGATCCGATCAGCTTGAAGCGTCTGGATGCACGGCCGATAGCTACACTTTCCATCGAGGCGCAGGAACGTCACGAACGACGCGAGAAAGTCTACCGCGACGATTGATGCGACCTTGATGAAACCAATAGAAAAGCCCGGATCGTTCCGGGCTTTTTTATTGGAGAAGTCTCTCTGAAGGCTAACGCTTTTCCGGCCTGGACAGATCGCCGAGCAGGCGCTCCATTTCATCCTCGATACTGCCGGTCTCCTTGCGCACTTCTTCATCGGGCGTGATGTGGAGTTCGCCTTCGAGATCCGACTCGAACGCATCGCCGAAATCAAGGTCCGCCAGATTGATGTCCGGTTCCTTCGCCTTGGCCGGCCCGAGAATTTCCAGCGACGATTCTTCGTGGATGGACCTTACGCCTTCACTCTGCACGGCGAACGGGAACGCCGCCGCCGTGGTGGTTCTGGTTTCCAAAGGCGTCTTGGTTTCCGGATGTGTCTCATCAAAATGCGGCAGGGCATCGATGTGCGGTTCACTGCGCTGGCTTGCACCAAAGGACGGCGAGGCCGTCCGCTGCCAGCCATTGTCCCTATGCGGCGCCTCGATATGGGGTGTCCCGGCAGGCTGCTGCGCGGCGGCGGGTGGCGATACGGCATCGGGCGCACTGGCGATCGGAGGAATGGGCGCCATGGGTGGAACGGGCGGCAGCGGCGTTGCTGCCGTGATGGGGCGCTGTGGTTCGGGCTGCACCGTTTCGCGTTGCGGAGCCGCCGCTTGAACCGGAGCGGCCGGACGAACCGGCGCGGGCGGTGTTGCAGGTTGCACCGGCGCTGCGGGCCGGCTGACCGGAGTGACGGGCGGTGAAACGCGCGCCGGAGCCACGGGCTGCGGGCGGGGTGCCTCAACCGGCCGCGCCTCGGCTTTCGGCTCGGCATCCGCCGGAGCGATGGTGGCCGCGGGTTCGACGCGGGACTGCGGCTTGGCAAACTGACGGATATTCTGCTCGATCACCAAATCGCTGGGACCGCCGATCAGGATCAGGTGTTCTACGTCGTCGCGCCGCACCAGAACCAGGCGGCGGCGATTATCGACAGCGGCGGCATCGGTCACCGACAGGCGGACCTGACGGTTGCGCCCGCCGGCAACGAAGGTTCCGCCGGTGACGCGCCGCAGAACGGCAAAGACGAGCAGCAGAAGGACAATGACCAGTGCGAAAAGAAGGATGAACCCGACAATCGGGGCAGCGGTTTCGCCGACGACAGCGACCAGCCAATTATGCATGACGAACTCTCCTTTACATTCTCCGGGCCAAAAGGCACGTCCCCCGACATGGAACCCGGAGCAATAATCTGTGTGACACTAGTGCGAGCCTTTGCCTGCTGCAACCCTGACGCATCGTCTGGCCTGTGGCTATCGGCTGGTCCTGCCGATCTTGTGCCGCAATTGCCGTGCGAAACCGTGGAATAATGGCTGGTTCTGCACGCTTGGGGTTTATACGGCATCAAAGATATGATCCAAACGATTCGGAACCAGCATTGGTCATACGGACCTCAGCCGGTTCAAAATATTGTGGCCTGCCCGGGCAGCTTCCGCGATGAAAAGAAGGGGTTTGAGACGGATGTCTCAAGAGACGAACAACGATCTTTATCCAGAACCGATCATTGCCAACACAAAGTCGATCAAGGCGGCCTTGCGTCTTGTCATTCTCGGCATTGTGCTGGTCGGCGTTTCCATCCTTTATTTCATCTACCGCGACCAGCTGGGGCAGCAGTTTCTGCTGGGACTGCTCGGCACGCTGGCCATGACCGGCGTGTTCTATCTCTTCGGTTCGGCCATCAATGTCATCCAGTTTACACCGCGCGGCACCAGCGATGAACTGACGCGCGCCTTTGTCGATACGTTTCCCGAGGGCACGGTTGTCACCGATCAGAAGGGCCGTATCGTCTACGCCAACCGCGCCTATGCCCAGTTGACGGGCGTGACCAATTCCAGCGATGTCCGGGCGATAGAGCACATACTTTCCAGTGAAAGCGCCGCTTCCGATCCGATCTACCGGCTGGCCAATGCGGTGCGGGACGGTATTTCCGGCCAGGAGGAGCTGCGCCTGTCGCGGCCGCTCGACCCCGCCCGCGCGCCGATACCGACCTGGTATCGCGTCAAGGCCCGTGCCGTTGCGGGTATTCCCGGTCAGACAGCGCCGGTTTTTGCGTGGCAGATTGCCGATATCTCCGCCGAGCGCGCCGAGCAGGAGCGCTATTTCCAGGATATTCAGGAGGCCATCGATCACCTCGACCATGCCCCGGCGGGCTTTTTCTCCGCCGACCCTGACGGGCGCATCACCTATATCAATGCGACATTGGCCGAATGGCTCGGGATTGACCTGACCAAGTTCACGCCGGGTTCCATGACGGTCCGCGATGTCGTCGCGGGTAACGGCATGGCGCTGATCAATGCGGTGAAGACGGAACCGGGTACCAGCCGCAACACGGTGATCGATCTCGATCTGGCCAAGGCGAACGGCCAGAGCCTCGCCGTGCGCTTCTATCACCGTGTGCAGGCGCAGCGCGACGGCAAGCGCGGCCCGACCCGGACAATCGTGCTCAACCGCGCCGAGGGCGAGGACAATTCCGCCGCCCTGCGCGCCGCCGAAGTGCGGTTCACCCGCTTTTTCAACTCGGCGTCCATGGCGATTGCCGCCGTCGATGCTTCAGGCAAGATCCTGCGCACCAATGCGCGGTTCCTCGGCCTGTTCTCGCCCGTGGTGGACCGCGATGCCATCGACCGGCGCACGCCACTGGAAACCGTCGTGCATGAGCGCGATCGCGAGGCTTTCGACCGGGCGCTGGCCGCTGCCTTTGCCGGCAAGGCGGAGATTTCGCCGGTGGATACGGTCATTCCCGGGCATGAGGAGCGCCATCTGCGCTTCTATATCAGTCCGGTCTTCGATGCTGGCTCGGAAGAGGGGGCAGAGGAGGCTGCCATCGTTTCCGTCGTGGAAACCACGGAGCAGAAGGCGCTGGAAGCCACCATGGCCCAGAGCCAGAAGATGCAGGCCGTCGGCCAGCTCGCGGGCGGCATCGCCCACGACTTCAACAATGTGCTGACGGCAATCATCATGTCGTCCGACCTGCTGCTCACCAATCACCGGGCGTCCGACCCGTCCTTTGCCGACATCATGAACATCAAGCAGAACGCCAACCGCGCGGCATCGCTGGTGCGGCAGCTCCTGGCATTCTCGCGGCGCCAGACCCTGCGTCCGGAAGTGCTTGACCTCACCGATGTCATCGCCGATGTGCGCATGCTGCTGACACGGCTTGCGGGAACGCAGGTCAACCTCAAGATCGAGCATGGCCGCGACCTGTGGCCGGTGCGTGCCGATCTCGGCCAGTTCGAGCAGGTGGTGGTCAATCTGACCGTCAATGCACGCGATGCCATGCCGGAAGGCGGCGATCTGACCATCCGCACCCGCAATATCGGCGAAAGCGAAAGCGCGGCATTGAACTACCGCGATCTCCTGCCAGGCGACTACGTCCTGGTCGAGGTGCAGGACAGCGGCACCGGCATGCCGCCCGAGGTCATCGAAAAGATTTTCGAACCGTTCTTCACCACCAAGGAAGTCGGCAAGGGCACCGGTCTCGGGCTTTCCATGGTCTACGGTATCATCAAGCAGACCGGCGGTTCGATCCATTGCGAGTCCGAACTTGGCAAGGGCACCACATTCCGCATCTTCCTGCCGCGCCATGTGGAGGCTCCGGTCCTCAACGCGGCAGGTGAAGTGATTGCGGTTGAAGCGCCGAAGAAGGAAAAGAAGGTCGAGAAGGCCACCGATCTTTCCGGCTCCGCAACGGTTCTCCTCGTCGAGGACGAGGATGCGGTGCGCATGGGCGGTGTCCGGGCACTGCAATCGCGCGGCTATACGGTGCACGAGGCGTCCAGCGGTGTCGAAGCGCTTGAAGTGATGAAGGAACTGGGCGGCAAGGTCGATATCGTCGTGTCCGACGTGGTGATGCCGGAGATGGACGGCCCGACGCTGCTGCGCGAACTGCGCAAGGAATACGGGGATATCAAGTTCATCTTCGTTTCCGGTTATGCGGAAGACGCCTTTGCCCGCAACCTGCCGGAAGATGCCAAATTCGGCTTCCTGCCAAAACCCTTCTCGCTGAAGCAGCTGGCAACGTCGGTCAAGGAAATGCTGGAAAGCGAATAGAGGACACGCTTGATACTTCGAGCGTTTTCGAAGCATCCTTGCCGTGGATAGGCCAGTATCGGCCCGGAAGCAGCCACGGAAGAATGCCATGTCGAACACTGCCAGATTTGCCGAAATCGCCGCGCTGGCCGGAGATCCCGGCCGCGCCAGCATGCTCACGGGCCTGATGGATGGACGCGCGCTAACCGCGGGCGAACTGGCGCAGCTTGCCGGGATTACGGCCCAGACGGCCAGCAGCCATCTGATGCGCATGACGGAGGCCGGGCTTCTGCAGGTGGAAAAGCAGGGCAGGCACCGCTATCACCGGCTGGCATCACCAGCGGTTGCGCAAATGATCGAAAGCATCATGCAGATTGCAACACCCGGCACGCCCAGCAAGACCGTGCGCACCGGGCCGCGCGATGCCGCATTGCGGGCCGGGCGCACCTGCTACGACCATCTGGCGGGAAAGCTGGGTGTGTCGATCACCGATGCGCTCGTGGGGGCCGGACATCTGGAACTCGGGCTTGATGCGGGTGAACTGACGGATAGCGGCCTGTCGCTTTTCGACAGGCTGGGCATGGATATCGGTGCGATCCATCAGAAGAAGGGGCGCATCCTGTGCCGCCCCTGTCTGGACTGGAGCGAGCGACGCCCGCATCTGGCCGGTGCCATCGGTGCCGCATTGTGCAGCCACTGCTTCGACAAGGGGTGGATCCGGCGCGCCGACGGCACGCGCGCCGTATCCGTGACGCCGAACGGCCAGCGGCATCTGCGTGAAGCCCTCGGCGTCAGCCTGATGTAGATCGGGATTAAGAGGTGCGTGGTTCGACAAGCTCACCATGAGGGAAGTGGTTTGGCTGCAAGGCTACTAGGAAACATTGCAGGATTAGCTCCCTGCAACCTACTCCATCCCTCATGGTGAGCTTGTCGAACCACGCACCCATATGACAGGGCAGCCTTCGATGTGCTGCCCTTAACGCTGTCTAGACGTGTTTGGTGATCCCGCCATCCACGCGAATGTTCTGCCCCGTGATGTAGCCCGCATCGTCCGACAGCAGGAACGCGGTTGTCTTGGCGATCTCGTTCATGGTGCCGACGCGTTTCATCGGGATGCCGCTCTCGGTGCCCGGCTTGTGATCGAGGCTGTCGATAAAGCCGGGAAGCACCGCATTCATGCGGATATTGTCGGCGGCGTAGCGATCCGCGTAGAGTTTTGTATAGGCGCCGACGGCGGCGCGATAGGCGCAGGACACCGGGAAGACGAGGCTGGGCTCGAAAGCGGCGAAGGTGGTGATGTTCACCCAGGCGCCTTTGCCCTGCTTGAGCATATAGGGTGTGACGAGCCGCGCCATGCGCACGACGCTCAGCACCATCAGATCATTGCCAAGCGCCCATTTCTCGTCGGTGATGTCGATGAGGTCACCCTTCGGCGGATGGCCCGTATGGTTGACCACGGCGTCGATGCGCCCATAGGCTTCCGCTGTCTTGGCGACGAGCGTTTCCAGATCCTTGGCTTCTCCAGCCGAACCCTTGATGCCGATTGCACCCAATTCCGCTGCCAGCTCGATGGCGCTGCCGGATGGCGACATCAGGCCGAGCCGGTAGCCTCTGGCGTGCAGCTCGCGCGCTATGCCTGCGCCCATGCCGCGTCCGCCGCCGGTGATGATTGCTACGGGTGATTGTGAGGTCTCAGTCATGCGAAATCCTGTCGATGTCGTTTGGGTGCGGCGGAGCATGTTGGAATAAGACCGGCGGCGCAAACGAATTCCGCCCGGCATATTCGTCAAAATTTTTGAACCGGGATCAGGTTTTGAATCAGAAACTCTCTTGAAATCACTGATATTGTGGTGAAAGATGGCGGCATGATCCGTCGTTCGAATATCATGATGCTTGGTACCGCACTCCTTTTCAGGGGTGGTGGAGAGCTGTTGCGCTGACGTCGACGCGATCTTTCACCAGACCCTGCCACGAGGCGAGCAGGGTCTGACCTTCGCTCTTCTCGAACAAACGGAGAGCAAGATGCAAGACCAACCTTTATCACCACCCCACGATAGCGCATTCTCGATCCGGGCGGCGCGTGCCGCCGATTTTGAACAGATCAACACATTGACCAATTTACCCGGTTTTCGTGCCGGTACTTTACGCCTGCCCTTTCAAAGTGCGGAGCAGACCCGCAAATGGCTCGAAAGTCTGGGCGCGGGGACGACAAGCATCGTTGCCGAGATCGATCAGCAGATCGTTGGCCACGCGGGCCTGCATCGCTCCGATGGCAGGCGGGCCCATACGGCGCATCTCGGGCTCGGCGTGCACGACGATTTCACCGGGCGCGGCATCGGCAAGGCGCTGCTGCTTGCCCTGATCGATGCGGCGGACAACTGGCTCAACATCCGGCGCCTGGAATTGACGGTCCATGCCGACAATGTCAAAGCCATCGGTCTCTACGAAAAATGCGGCTTCGAGCGGGAAGGCGTGCACCGGGATTATGCCTTCAAGAACGGGCGATTTGTCGATGCCCTGGCCATGGCGCGGCTACGGCTGATTTAGCCGTTTGCTTTCCATATTTTGCCGTATTCGATGCTATATTTCGCAACATTTCCAACGGGGACCTGATTCCATGATCAAGAAGTTTGCCATCGGCTGTCTTGCCGCGACGTTTTTGGCCGGTTGCACCACCACCGATCCCTATACCGGCGAGCAAAAAATATCGAATACGGCCGGTGGCGCGGCAATCGGCGCAGCGGTTGGCGCGCTGGGTGGTCTCGCCGTTGGCGGCGGTGGCAAATCCGGCCGCAACGCGGCGCTGATCGGTGCCGGTATCGGCGCGCTGGCCGGCGGTGCCGTTGGCAACTACATGGACCGCCAGGAATCGGAACTTCGGGCCCAGCTGCAGGGCACGGGCGTATCGGTGACCCGTAACGGCGACCAGATCATCCTGAACATGCCGTCGAACATCACGTTTGCTACCGACCAGGATGCGGTGAAGCCGCAGTTCTTTGCAACGCTGAATTCGGTTGCAGTGGTGCTGCGCAAGTTCGACCGGAGCATCATCGATGTCTATGGCCATACGGACAATGTCGGCGGCCAGCAGTACAATCAGCTTCTGTCCGAGCGCCGCGCGCTGTCCGTTTCGAACTACCTGACCCAGCAGGGCATCGACAACCGGCGTTTCTCCGTTCGCGGCTTCGGCATGGACCGGCCGATTGCTTCCAACAATTCGGAAGCCGGCCGGTCGCAGAATCGCCGCGTCGAACTGCAGATTTCGCCGCTTACCTGACCAGTGTCAGGGCGACAGCAATGCGCGCTGCAAGGCGTGCATTGTTTTCCACCAGGGCGATATTCGCCTTCAGGCTTTCGCCCTTGGTGATGTCGAGAATTTCCGAAAGAAGATATGGCGTTACGGCCTTGCCTGTGATGCCATTTTTTGTGGCGCGCGACAGGGCTTCACGGATGTATCCGCCCATGATGTCGGCCGGAATTTCGCTTTCCAGCGGAATCGGGTTGGCGATCAGCATGCCGCCGTTGACGCCGATGGCGCTGCGCGTTGCCTGGAACCTGGCGATGGCTTCCGGCGTGTCGAGACGCAAGGGGGCCTTGAGATGTGACTGGCGCGACCAGAAGGCCGGCAGAACATCCGCTCCATGCACCACAACGGGTACGCCTTTGGTTTCAAGCACTTCCAGCGTCTTTTCAATATCCAGAATCGCCTTGGCGCCCGCCGAGACGACGATCACCGGGGTGCGGCCCAATTCTTCCAGATCGGCCGATATGTCGAAACTGGTCTCCGCGCCCATATGCACGCCGCCGATGCCGCCCGTGGCAAACACCTTGATGCCGGCCATGTGTGCGGCCAGCATGGTGGCGGCAACGGTGGTGCCGCCGGTGCGGCCTTCCGACAGCGCAAACGCCAGATCGGCGCGCGACAGCTTCATGGCGCCCTTGACCTGCGCCAATGCCTCGCGTTCCTCGGCCGAAATGCCGATCTTCAGGCGGCCATCGATGATGGCGATGGTCGCCGGGACTGCGCCACCATCGCGGATGATCGTCTCGACATCGGCGGCCATGCGGCTGTTGTCCGGGTAGGGCATGCCGTGGGTGATGATCGTGCTTTCCAGCGCCACCACCGGCTGCCCGGCGGCAAGTGCTTTCTGCACCTCCGGTGCAATGTCGGTGAACGGGTTGAGGGCTGTTGTGGTCATGGTTCTTTCCTTTGTCGTATCAGGCCGTTCGCTCATGCGAGCGGGATGGCCTCCGGTATGGTCGCGAGGGCCGCGTCGAAAATCCTGGATGTGAAGATCGGCGTTGCCGAATGGGTTTGCAGTGTCAGCGCCGAGGCGGCAAAGCCTTCGCGCACGGCTTCCGCGAGGGGAAGGCCGCGCATCAGCGCCGATATGGTGCCGCCGGCCAGCGCATCACCCGCGCCGGTCACGTCGGCAATACCGGTCAGCGCGGGCGGGAGAAGGGAGAATGCACCGCCGCTGGAATAGACCAGCGCAGCCTGCCCGCCATTGCTGACAACGGCAGTGTGCAGACCCTCTGCCGTCAGGGCGCGGTGCAGATCGGGCAGGCTGGCATCGGTGCCCAGTCCCGTCAGCGCAAAGGCTTCACGCCGGTTGAGGAACAGGCAGGCGAGATCGCCGAGAACCGGCCGCAACCGCACCGCCTTGGCCGGGGAAATCGCCAGCGCATAGAGCGGTTTGCCGCCGGCAAGCTCGGCCAGTTTCTGCAACGCTTCCGACGGCAGATTGGCATCGCCGAAAACCGCATCGGCAGCATCGATGGAATCGCGCACCTTGCGCCGCCGCAACTGCCGGGGCAGGGCAAGTTCATACAGCGCCATGTCGGCAATGGCCGCAACCACATCGCCCTGTTCATCGAGGATCGCCGTATAGCTCGGGGTTGCCCGATCGATGAACACGGCGGAACTGTCCTTGATTCCGGCGGCCTCAAAGGCGGCGCCGATGACATCGCCAACCCGGTCGCCGCCGCGCACCGACAGCATTTCAGCCCGCACACCGCGCCGCACGGCAAGGCGCAAAGCATTGAACACGCCGCCGCCAGGCTCTTCGCGCATGATGCCGGGGTTGGACGCGCCGGGAATGAAGGGAACGCTGCTCTGGCCGCGCCGGTCCATATGGGCGCCGCCGACAGCAAACAGCAGCGGTGTGTAATCCTGAGTCATGGTTGGTGGCTTTTGCTGAACAAAATGATCGGTTGCAAGACACTTGGTCCTTTCCTTCTCTAGATGGCCTGCTGCCCTGACGCAATCGCCGCAACGATTCGAATTTGCTGGCCGCGGTTTTCCCGTTCATGCTGCCCGAACACGAGGAACATGTGGACAAGCGCAGGCAGAGAACTTTCGGAACATTTTAAGAACATTTTTGTGTTATTATTGTTTTTCAATGGCTTGTGCATATTGCCAAATGAGAACAAAACAGATACAAATATCTTCAAAGGCCGGAGCATCCGGGCTTCATGGATAGCACAGGGGTAGTGTAACATGGCTCAAAATTCTTTGCGGTTAGTTGAGGGTAATTCGGTGGATAAAACGAAAGCGCTGGATGCGGCATTGTCACAGATCGAGAGAGCCTTTGGTAAGGGTTCGATCATGCGGCTTGGACGCAATGAGCAGGTTGTGGAAATTGAGACGGTTTCGACCGGGTCGCTTTCCCTGGATATAGCCCTTGGCGTCGGCGGTCTGCCGAAAGGCCGCATTGTCGAAATTTATGGGCCGGAAAGCTCGGGTAAGACAACCTTGGCGCTGCATACGATTGCGGAAGCCCAGAAGAAGGGCGGCATCTGCGCCTTTGTCGACGCGGAACATGCGCTGGACCCGGTCTATGCCCGCAAGCTGGGCGTGGATCTGGAGAATCTTCTGATCTCGCAGCCCGATACCGGCGAGCAGGCGCTGGAGATCACCGATACGCTGGTGCGTTCCGGTGCGATCGATGTTCTGGTGGTCGATTCCGTTGCCGCCTTGACCCCACGTGCGGAAATCGAAGGCGAGATGGGCGATTCTCTTCCCGGCCTGCAGGCCCGCCTGATGAGCCAGGCGCTGCGCAAGCTGACCGCATCCATTTCCCGCTCCAATTGCATGGTCATCTTCATCAACCAGATCCGCATGAAGATCGGCGTGATGTTCGGTTCGCCTGAAACCACGACGGGCGGCAATGCGCTGAAATTCTATGCTTCGGTGCGTCTCGATATCCGCCGCATCGGTGCGCTGAAGGAACGTGATGAGGTGGTCGGCAACCAGACCCGCGTCAAGGTGGTCAAGAACAAGCTTGCGCCCCCCTTCAAGCAGGTCGAATTCGACATTATGTATGGCGAAGGCGTATCCAAGACGGGCGAACTGGTCGATCTCGGCGTCAAGGCGGGTATCGTTGAAAAATCCGGTTCGTGGTTCTCCTACAATTCCCAGCGTCTGGGGCAGGGCCGCGACAACGCAAAGCTCTTCCTCAAGGACAATCCCGAAGTGGCCAATGAGATCGAGCTGGTCCTGCGCCAGAATGCCGGTCTGATTGCCGAGCAGATGCTGGACAAGGGCCCGGACGATGTCGAGGACAATGACGGACCCGAGGCCGCCGAAGGCTGATCTCCCAGGACGGACCGTTCCGGTCTGCAATTCAAACCCGCATCCGGCCGCCGGATGCGGGTTTTTCTTTTAAAATGCTCTCACGCTGTAAGAACGTCCCTCGGGCCGAGGCTGTGCTTCACCGCACGCAGCGCTACCTTCCCACATATTGAGCAGACCTCCCTCATGCTGAGCTTGTCGAAGCACGCACAACCGCTCTGCGTGCTTCGACAAGCTCAGCATGAGGAAGAGTGCACGTATTCGAAGACTGTGCTGTTCATAAGCAAGGCCCATTATCACAGGGATTTTCTGGACAGGCCGCGGTCGCATCGCTACAAGCGTTGCGTTCCGCCCTTTTGTTGCAGAAAGGGGCTATTTCGCTTTGGTTAGAGACAAGTCAGAAGGCAATGCACATGAGTGGCGTCAACGAAATCCGGTCGACATTTCTGAACTATTTCAAGAAGAACGGCCATGAGATCGTGGCGTCGAGCCCGCTTGTGCCGCGCAACGACCCGACGCTGATGTTCACCAATGCCGGCATGGTGCAGTTCAAGAATGTTTTCACCGGTCTGGAGCAGCGGCCTTACAGCCGGGCCACGACATCGCAGAAATGCGTGCGCGCCGGCGGCAAGCACAATGACCTGGACAATGTCGGCTATACCGCACGCCATCACACGTTCTTTGAAATGCTCGGCAATTTCTCCTTCGGCGATTACTTCAAGGAAGAGGCGATCAGCCTAGCCTGGAACCTGATCACCAAGGAATATGGTCTCGACAGGAACAAGCTGCTCGTCACCGTCTATCATACGGACGATGCGGCTGCCGGATTCTGGAAGAAGATTGCCGGTCTGTCCGATGACCGCATCATCCGCATCGCCACCAGCGACAATTTCTGGGCGATGGGCGATACCGGCCCATGCGGCCCTTGTTCGGAAATTTTCTACGACCATGGCGAAGACATCTGGGGCGGCCCTCCCGGCAGCGCCAACGAGGATGGCGACCGCTTCATCGAGATCTGGAACCTCGTCTTCATGCAGTTCGAGCAGATCACCAAGGAGCAGCGCATCGAATTGCCGCGCCCGTCCATCGATACCGGCATGGGGCTGGAACGGTTGGCGGCGGTGCTGCAGGGCGAGCACGACAATTATGATATCGACCTGTTCCGGGCGCTTATCCGCGCGTCGGAAGATGCGACCGGCATCAAGGCGGAAGGAAAATTCCGCGCCAGCCACCGGGTGATCGCCGATCATCTGCGCTCATCGAGCTTCCTCATTGCCGATGGCGTGCTGCCGTCGAATGAAGGCCGCGGCTATGTGCTGCGCCGCATCATGCGCCGCGCCATGCGCCATGCGCAGCTGCTGGGTGCCAAGGAGCCGCTGATGTGGCGCCTGCTGCCGGCACTGATCCGCGAGATGGGGCAGGCCTATCCGGAACTGATCCGCGCTGAATCGCTGATTTCGGAAACGCTGAAGCTTGAGGAAACCCGTTTCCGCAAAACGCTGGACCGCGGCCTTGGCCTGCTGAGCGATGCCACGGAAGGTCTTGGCGAAGGCGATCGGCTCGATGGCGAAACCGCGTTCAAGCTCTATGACACCTTCGGTTTCCCGCTGGATCTCACCCAGGATGCGCTGCGCCAGCGCGGTATCGCTGTCGATACCGATGCTTTTGCGGCGGCCATGGAGCGGCAGAAGGCGGAAGCCCGCGCCCATTGGTCCGGTTCCGGCGACGCAGCGACAGAAACGGTCTGGTTTGCGGTGCGCGACAAGGTCGGCGCCACCGAATTCCTCGGCTACGAGACGGAAAAGGCCGAAGGCGTCATCACCGCGCTGGTGCGGGACGGTGCGCAGGTGGACAGCGCCGGGGAAGGCGAGGCCATTGCCCTCGTGGTCAACCAGACGCCGTTCTATGCCGAGTCCGGCGGCCAGCAGGGCGATACCGGCATCATCTCCGGTGACGGCTTCACCGTTGTTGTCACCGACACGCAGAAGAAGAATGACGGCGTGTTCGTGCATCTGGGCAAGGTGCTCAAGGGCACGGTGAAGCTCGACGTGCCGGTGGAGCTGACGGTCGACAGCAGGCGCCGGACGCGTATCCGCTCCAACCACTCGGCGACGCACCTGCTGCATGAGGCGCTGCGCGAAACCCTTGGCACCCATGTCGCGCAGAAGGGCTCGCTCGTTGCGCCGGATCGCCTGCGTTTCGATTTTTCCCATCCGAAGCCGATTTCGGACAAGGAACTGGCCGTCATCGAAGACCTCGCCAACGAAATCGTCCTGCAGAACGCACCGGTCAGTACCCGCCTGATGGCGGTTGACGATGCCATCGCGGAAGGCGCCATGGCGCTGTTCGGTGAGAAGTATGGCGATGAAGTGCGCGTGGTTTCCATGGGAACGGCGCTGCATGGCGAGAAATCGGGCAAGAGCTATTCGACGGAACTGTGCGGTGGCACGCATGTGCGCGCCACCGGCGATATCGGCCTGATCCGCATTGTCTCGGAAAGCGCCGTGGCGGCGGGCGTGCGCCGCATGGAGGCGCTGACCGGCGAAGCCGCGCGCCGCTACCTCGAAGAACAGGACGACCGGGTCAAGGCGATTGCCGGTGCGTTGAAGTCCACGCCTGCCGACGCGCTGGCGCGCGTGACGGCGCTGTTGGATGAGCGCCGCAAGCTGGAACGCGAGCTTACCGAGGCGCGCAAGCAATTGGCGCTTGGCGGCTCCGGCAATGGCGCCGCGCAGTCCGAAACGGTCAATGGTGTCGGCTTCATCGGCAAGGTGGTCACCGGCGTCAATCCGCGTGACCTGAAGCCGCTGGCCGACGATGCCAAGAAGACCGTCGGCTCCGGCATCGTGACGTTCATTGGCGTGTCGGAAGATGGCAAGGCCAGCGCGGTTGTCGGTGTCACCGACGATCTCGTCGGCACGTTCAGCGCCGTCGACCTGGTCAAGATCGCGTCCGCCGCGCTCGGCGGTGCGGGCGGCGGCGGCCGTCCCGACATGGCGCAGGCCGGCGGTCCCGACGGTTCCAAGGCCGAGGCTGCCGTGGCTGCCGTGCGCGACGCGCTCGCCGGCTGACGCCAAGCATTGTATTTCCGGCCGCAGCGTGATGCGGCCGGAAATGCCCCGCTCATACTAATTGCTAAGTGGGCAAGAGATCGATTTTCCGGTATTTTTACCTGATATTTTACGTGCGCAGGCTGATTGGTTTGCGGTGTTTTTTCTGCATCGCAATTTTGTTTCGCATTTTCAAAAACTGTTTTTAGCTATCCATTTCGAGAACTGACGTGAAGACAATACTGGCTCTTCTGCTCGCCGCGATGCTGCTTGTTTCCTGCCAGACCTCGACGGTCGTCAAGGATGTTCATATGCGCAGCGATACGGCCTTTGGGCCGGATGTCCTGGCTTATTTGGATCTGTTCATGTCGCTGAACGCGCAGCCCTACTATTCGACAACTGTGGGATACGGTTTCAAGACGCTTTATACCGGCCAGGGCAAAAGCCACCTCTCCGAGGCCTGGAGCTATGGCCGGCAGATGCGGTTCGAAAAGGGAGTGAGCAGACGGGCGGCCTGTTTCTTTCGGCCTTGCCTGCCCACACGCGAGGAAACCGGCGTGGTGGCCATGGATGAGGCTGATTTTGTTGCCGCCGCCACGAAGGGGCTCGACTTCGAACTGGCGGGCAAGGCCGGGAAAATTGTCGGCAGGATTCCGGCCCATGCCTTCCGCCGGGTATTGGATCTCAAATCGGGCATGAAACTGCCGCCCGCGGCCGCAAACAGGGCGCCACCGGCAAAAGCGCAGGCGCCTGCCGAAGAGGACGCGAATATTGACGACGACTAGTGCCCCGTAAACCTGCGCTTGCGGCATCGCTTGGCGGCAACAAACAGGAGGCGATTTCGGCGGATGGGCGGCGAGGGACGGGGGAATAAGGAGACCGGTTGATCAGGATACCGGCGAAAGAAACTGCGGGATAGCCGGATGATCGGATGAGGAATCCGGCAAACCGGAGGGCCTGTGAAAAGGGCTGCCGCATAGGGAAACCGCAGGGAGAGGGACCTGCCGGGAAAGCTGCGGAGAAAGGGACCGCCCGGAAAGCCTGGCGATCAAAGAAAAGCCCCGGCGAACCGGGGCTTGTGTTGTTCGATGGCGATGCCGGATCAGGCGGCCCCAGATCAGGCGGCCATGGCCTTGCGCAGGTTCTCGTCGATCTTGTCGAGGAAACCCGTGGTGGACAGCCAAGGCTGGTCCGGACCGATCAGCAGCGCCAGATCCTTGGTCATGTAACCGGATTCAACCGTATCGACGCAGACTTTTTCCAGCGTGTTGGCAAAGCGGTCGAGTTCGGTATTGCCGTCGAGCTTGGCGCGGTGAGCAAGGCCGCGCGTCCAGGCGAAGATCGAGGCGATGGAGTTGGTCGAAGTTTCTTCGCCCTTCTGGTGCTGGCGGTAGTGGCGTGTCACGGTGCCGTGGGCGGCTTCCGCTTCCACCGTCTGGCCATCCGGCGTCATCAGCACGGAGGTCATCAGGCCGAGCGAGCCAAAGCCCTGTGCCACGATGTCGGACTGCACGTCGCCGTCATAGTTCTTGCAGGCCCAGACATAGCCGCCGGACCACTTCAGCGCCGAGGCAACCATGTCATCGATCAGGCGATGCTCATAGGTGATCTTCTTCTCGGCGAACTTGTCCTTGAACTCGGCGTCGAACACGTCCTGGAAAATGTCCTTGAAGCGGCCGTCATAGGCCTTGAGGATGGTGTTCTTGGTCGACAGATAGCAGGGGACGCCGCGGTTATAGGCATAGTTGAGCGAGGCGCGGGCAAAGTCGCGGATGGAATCATCCAGATTGTACATGGCCATGGCAACGCCGGCGCTTGGCGCATCATAGACGTCGTGTTCGATGGTCTTGCCGTCTTCGCCGACAAACTTGATCGACAGCTTGCCCTTGCCGGGGAACCGGAAATCGGTGGCGCGGTACTGATCGCCGAAGGCATGGCGGCCAACGATGATCGGCTGGGTCCAGCCGGGAACCAGACGGGGAACGTTCTTGGCAATGATCGGTTCGCGGAAGATAACGCCGCCGAGAATGTTGCGGATCGTGCCGTTGGGCGACTTCCACATCTTCTTCAGGCCGAATTCCTCAACGCGCTGCTCGTCCGGGGTGATGGTGGCGCACTTGACGCCGACGCCATACTGCTTGATTGCATTGGCCGCATCGATGGTCACCTGATCGTCGGTCGCATCGCGATGTTCGATGCCCAGATCGTAATATTTCAGGTCGATGTCGAGATAGGGATGGATCAGCTTGTCTTTGATGTACTGCCAGATGATGCGGGTCATCTCGTCGCCGTCAAGTTCGACGACCGGGTTTGCAACCTTGATCTTTGCCATGAATAATCAGCCTCTTTATTACTGGTCTGGGAATGCCAGCATCGGTTTTCATTGAGGGTTCGCGCCCCTATAGCACTCGCAAACCAGAACGCAAAGACTGGCTTTAAGTGTTTAATCGCAATCTTGGCGGAATATGAGCCGGGCATAGGCCCGATGCACGATTGCCCGTTGAAAAAACGCGTTGTATGAGGGCGGCATTCACAATGGATTGATCATGGCAGGTACAGACAGACAGCGCACACTCATTGCCGAAGGGCCGGCGATCATCCTGGTCGAGCCGCAATTGCCGGAGAATATCGGCATGGTGGCGCGGGCCATGGCCAATTTCGGGCTGGCGGAACTGCGCCTCGTCAAGCCGCGCGAGGAATTTCCCAACGACAAGGCCCGCTCCGCCGCAAGCCGTGCCGACCACATCATCGATGGGGCGAAGGTCTATGACGATCTGCCGTCGGCTATCGAGGATCTGCATTTCGTCTACGCGACGACGGCGCGGGAACGCGATGCCTTCAAGCAGGTGCGCGGACCCGTCGAGGCGGGCCAGACGCTGCGCCAGCGCTTCAACCGGGGCGAGAAAACCGGGATTCTTTTCGGGCGCGAGCGCTTCGGCCTCAATAATGACGAAGTCAGCCTCGCCGATGAGCTGGTGACATTTCCGGTCAACCCGGCATTTTCGTCGCTGAACATCGCACAGGCGGTTTTGCTCATGTCCTATGAGTGGATGAAGTCAGGGTTGGAGAAGGAAACGGACACGGCCTTCCGCGGTCCCGAACTCGAACCCGCGCCGAAGGAACAGCTGCAGGGCTTTTTCAACCATCTGGAAGACGCCTTGCAGGCGCGCGGCTATTTCCGGCCCATGGCCCGCAAGGAAATCATGGTCAACAATCTGCGCGGTGTGCTGACCCGTGCCGGTTTTTCCGACTCGGAACTGAAGCTGTTGCGCGGTGTCGTTGTCTCGCTGGATTATTTCAGCCCGAAGACGCCGCGCGGCTCGGGCGCGCCCGAAGGGCGCAAGCGGGAAAAGCCGGCGGCCAGGAAAACGGCCGTCAAGCCAGCGGGACGCGAGGATATACCCGGCGATGAATGACACAGCGGACCGGCCGATCATTGCGTTTGACAGCGGCATTGGCGGCTTGACCGTCCTGCGCGAGGCGCGGGTGCTCATCCCGGATCGGCGTTTTGTCTATATTGCCGACGATGCCGGTTTCCCCTATGGCGACTGGGACGAAGAGCCGCTGCGCGCCCGCATTCTCGGCCTGTTCGAGGGTTTCATTGCCAGGTACGATCCGGAGATCGTCATCATTCCCTGCAATACGGCGTCGACGCTGGTGCTGGACGATCTGCGCCGGGCCTTTCCGGCGGTGCCTTTTGTCGGCACTGTTCCCGCCATCAAACCGGCGGCAGAGCGCACCTCGTCCGGCCTCATCACCGTTCTGGCAACGCCGGGCACGGTCAAGCGCGCCTATACGCGCGATCTCATTCAGTCGTTTGCCACGAAATGCCATGTGCGGCTGGTCGGCAGCCAGAACCTGGCGCGCATGGCGGAAGCGCATATACGCGGGGATCATCTTGATGATGCGGCGATAGAGGCGGAAATCGCGCCGTGCTTTGTCGAAATGGATGGCAAGCGTACCGATATCGTCGTTCTGGCCTGCACGCATTATCCGTTTCTGGCCAATGTGTTCCGCCGCCTTGCCCCGTGGCCGGTGGATTGGCTGGATCCGGCCGAAGCAATTGCGCGCCGCGCCTTGTCGCTGCTCAAGCCGAACGGTGCCGGCAGCGAACCGGAGCATGGCGACGACATCGCCGTGTTCACCTCGGGCAATCCCGACTTTTCAACCCGGCGCCTGATGCAGGGTTTCGGGCTCGCCATGGCCTGATCACGGCATTGGACGGCGGGACTGAAATCCCGCCGTCACTGGTTCTAAGCCAATGCTGCTTCTTCGGTTTTCACGGTCTGGCCAAGCTCCTTGCGGATAACGGGGGCAACTTCCGTCCCGTACAGCTCGATAGCCCTCAGCGTGTTCCTGTGCGGCAGGCTGCCGAGATCGATCTGCAGCAGGAAACGGTCATGCTTGAAGTAGCTGTGCTGCAGCATGATCTTGTCGATGACCTCCTGCGGTGAGCCGACCAGGAGCGCACCGCGCGGCGTGCGGCCTGCTTCGAACTGCGCCCGGTTGCTTGGCGGCCAGCCGCGTTCGCGGCCGATCTTGTTCATCACCACCTCATAGGACGGCCAGTAGCCGTCCGCTGCGACCTGCGATGTCTCGGCGACATAACCATGCGAGTTGATGCTGACCTTCAGCGTCTCCGGCGCATGACCGGCCTTTGCCCCGGCTTCACGGTAGAGATCGACCAGTGGTGCAAAGCGATGCGGTTCGCCGCCGATGATGGCTACAGCGAGCGGCAGGCCGAGTGTACCCGCCCGGATGACCGAAGCAGGGGTACCGCCGACGGCAATCCATACGGGCAGCGGGTCCTGCAGCGGGCGCGGATAAACGCCGAGATTGCTGATCGGCGCACGCAGATTGCCTTTCCAGGTCACACGTTCGCTGGCACGCAGTTTCAACAGCAGGTCGAGCTTTTCCGTGAACAGCTCGTCGTAGTCGTTGAGGTCATAGCCGAACAGGGGGAAGGACTCGATGAACGAGCCGCGCCCCGCCATGATTTCCGCACGGCCCGAGGAGATCAGGTCGAGAGTCGCATATTCCTGGAACACGCGAACCGGGTCTTCCGAGCTCAAGACGGTCACGGCGCTGGTCAGCCGGATATTCTTGGTGCGTGCAGCACCCGCCGCCAGAACCACGGCGGGCGTGGAAATGACGAAATCCGGGCGGTGATGCTCGCCGATCCCGAACACATCGAGGCCAACCTGATCCGCCAGTTCCATCTCTTCCAGCAGGTTCTGCATGCGCTGGTGCGCATCGATGGCAACGCCGCTCGTCGGGTCAGGGCTCATGCCCGCAAATGTATAGATGCCGAGTTCCATGATCTTCACCTTCATGTCTTGTGTTGCTGCTTAGGTAAGCACGGCCCGGTTGCTTGTGAAGAACGCACATTGGGGTTGCCGAGGCACCAAAAGGAAACCGCCCCGGATGGGGGCGGTCTGCATAATGTTACGGTGCGTGGTTCGTGCAATCGATATCAGTATCCGACGGTGAAACGCTGCCTGACGTGTTTTGGCGTCCCGGCTTCATCGAGAATGGCGACGGCAAGGTCAGCCACGCTGACGGTGCTGTGGCCTTCGGCGTTGACCACGGGATTGTCCTTGCCAAGCCGGTAGGTGCCGGTGCGTGGGCCAGGCACGAGGGCGAATGGCGGAGAGACAAAGCTCCAGTCCAGACCGTTTTCCGTCTTCAGGTCGTTCAGGGCCTGACGGGCACCGAGGGCGCCTTCACGATATTCGGCAGGAAAATCAGGGCCATCGACAAATTGCTTGCCTTCCTGATTCAACAGGCTGCCAGCGCCGCCGACAACGATCAGGCGCTTGACGCCCGCCTGCTTGGCGGCCTCGGTGATTGCCTTGCTCGCCTTGATATGAATGGCCTGAATATCAGGCTCGCCCCAGCCCGGATTGTAGGCCGAGAGTACGATGTCGTGGCCCTTCAGCTTTTCAGTGAGGTCGGCGACATCGAGCACATCCGCCTTGACGGCCTTGACGCCATCGCGCTTTTCAACCTTGTCGGCATTGCGAACGAGCGCTGTCACGCTATGGCCGCGCGAGACAGCTTCCGGCAGAAGTTCTTTGCCAATGAAGCCGGTGGCGCCGATCAGTGCGATTTTCATTTTGATCTCCTGGGTGCTTGGGTACGGTTTGTTTTCTGGTTACTATTGATAACCATCTATGCTAGAAGCTGCTTCCTGTGAAGAACGCACTTTTTCCGTTTCAGGGAACACGGAAGTAACCGGCCTGGAAACACTGGAGATTTTATCCGATGAGTATACATGCGAAACCCGATGGTGATGTGCCTCTGCTGTCAACCTCGGCTGCGATGGTCGCCGACAGTGCAGGCAGATGCCCGATGCGGGAAGTGCTCGACATTGTCGGCGACAGCTGGAGCCTTCTGGTGATCATCAATCTTCAGGACGGTCCGCGCCGCTTCAACGTGCTGCGCCGCATGGTGGAGGGGATTTCGCAGCGCATGCTGACGGTCACGCTGCGTTCGCTGGAGCGTGACGGTCTGGTATCGCGCACCGTCAAGCCGACATCGCCGCCGGAGGTCACCTATGCGCTGACCCCGATCGGCCATTCGATTGCCGTTCCCATCGGTGCCCTGGGCGACTGGGCGGTGAAGAATCGTGATCATTTGCGGCAAGCCCGCACGGTTTTCGACGAGGCGCAGCAGGGATAGGGGTTTCGTGGTTATGTATGCTTTGACTGCTGCAGAGTCAGTGATGCGTGGTTCGACAAGCTCACCATGAGGGAGAGTGAGGATTGCAGGGAGTCAAGTTCTGCAAAGTTGATGAATAGTGTCTGCAATGTTTCCGGTTAGCCTTGCAGCCACCCATCTCCCTCATGGTGAGCTTGTCGAACCACGCACGATGGTTTTGCAGGTTGCTGTCTCGGAACCCTCCCGCAGCATGAGCGTTGTTTCCCCGTACGAAACTGACAGGGAGACAGACAATGCCTGCAAAATCCCAGGCGCAGCAGAAAGCTGCGGGCGCGGCCTTGTCCGCCAAGCGCGGTGAGACCAAGAAAAGCGACCTCAAGGGTGCATCGAAAAGCATGTATAAGTCGATGAGCGAAAAACAGCTGGAAGAATTTGCCGAGACGGCGCGTAAAGGTCTGCCCGAGAAGGTCAAGCCCAAGAAATAAGAGCGAGGGTGCGCGTTGCCATCACTGGCAGATGCGCGCCTTGCATGCCTTGCCGTGGCAGCCGAGATCAAGATGCAGATTGTCCTGATGCGCGGCGTCACCCTCCGGTCCGATCACCGTCATGAACCGCTCGCAACTCGTCTTGTGGATCGAGCGCCAGAAGTCCTGCTCTTCCGGCGTGCCTTTCCAGCCGGAGCCGAGTTCCGTGGTTTTGCCGTTGGTGAACTTGAATGAAACGATATCGAGCGCATTGGCAAAAGCGTGTTCCGATATGCGGCCCTTATTGCCGTTGTTGACCTTGCGGCACTGGTAGTCGGAACCGGTTGCAATGCTTGCGATCCCGGCGCCGAAGGATGCCTGCGCGGCTTTCTCCACATCGCCGATCCAACCGGCGAGCGTTCCGGCCATGGTGCAGTTGGTGGTGATGGGCGCGGCAAACTTTACCGGATTCTCCTTGCCGATGGCGGTGATCCTGAGCGGCGAGCGTTCGCCGCACGTGCCTTCGGCAAGCGGCGGGACAATTTCACCCTGGACATCGCCGTTCATCAGTGCGGGACAGGCATTCTGGTATATCCGGTCGGGCGATGTTGCGGGATCGGCTTTCTCCGCCGTGTCCTCGTCATCCGGCTTTGAATCAGCTTTGGCATCCGCCGGACGATCCGGGCCGAACTGTTCCGCCGGTCTTACCTCGGGCTTTTCTTCCGGTTTGGGCGTTTCTTGTGCAGGCTCGCTGCCCGGTTTGCTTTGCGGGACCGGTGGTACAACGGGTAGCGCGGGCCGGCTGGCTGCATTGTGATGCCGCCGCTGGCGCGCATCGGCAATGTCAGCCGTGCCGAGCAAAGCCGTTGTTGCAAAACATGCGGTGAGGGATAAAAGGATCAATGTCGAGCAGTGCGACTGCTGTAAGGATAGGGTCATTTCCGGCTCTACTCCTGTTAAGCGTCTAGCCTAACGTCTGATGCGCCGGATCGGTTTCAAACTTTATAAACCCGTGAAATGCGCCGTCTCGCTTGACATCGCGAAACCTTCACACTAGAAGCCACCCCAGCGCAGGGCTTAACAGCTCTGCGTTTCATTTGACGTGTCCCGTGAGTGATTTCGCAAAGCGTGCGTGAATCATTCTGTCAGTCTTCAAAAACAGGAGGCAGAGGAGGGCGCGTTTCCTTGAATCGGGGCGCAAGCTTCGATTTGTGTTTGGTTGAAAGGAAATGCGATGAGCAAGCGCGAATCGTCCAAGTATAAAATTGATCGCCGTATGGGCGAAAACATCTGGGGCCGTCCGAAGTCCCCGGTTAACCGTCGTGAATATGGTCCCGGCCAGCACGGTCAGCGCCGCAAGAGCAAGCTTTCCGATTTCGGCGTACAGCTGCGCGCCAAGCAGAAGCTCAAGGGCTTCTACGGCGACATCTCGGAAAAGCAGTTCCGCAAGACCTACGAAGAAGCCGCCCGCCGCAAGGGCGATACCGGCGAACAGCTGATCGGCCTGCTCGAGTCGCGCCTGGATGCAGTGGTGTACCGCGCCAAGTTCGTTCCGACGATCTTCGCTGCGCGCCAGTTCGTTAATCACGGCCACGTCAACGTCAACGGCCGCCGCGTCAACATCCAGTCCTACATCTGCAAGGCAGGTGACGTGATTGAAGTGCGCGAAAAGTCGAAGCAGCTCGTGATCGTTCTGGAAGCCGTTCAGCTTGCTGAGCGTGACGTTCCTGAATATCTCGAAGTTGATCACAACAAGATGGTTGCCAAGTACACCCGCGTTCCGGCCTTCTCCGATGTGCCATACGCCGTACAGATGGAACCGAACCTGGTTGTCGAATTCTATTCGCGGTAACGCATAACCCCAAAAATCTTCTTGAATTTTTGGAAAGGATTATGCGTCACTCATGTTGGTACTGCGTCCTTTATGCGTCCAATAGGACGCATGGCGCAGTACGCAGTTCTGAGTTTAAGAAAAGCCGCCCCGAGAAATCCGGGCGGCTTTTTTTGTCTTATCCCTTGCCGGAGCGCGCATGACCGATCTTCAGGATGTCGTCGACAGTGTCTATCAGGATCTTGCCAGCCGCATCGGCGAAGGCAAGCTGGCGGATTATATTCCGGAACTGGCCACGGTCGATCCGAAACAGTTCGGGCTGGCCCTGTGCACCGTCGATGGTCAGGTGCATACAGCCGGCGATGCCGACACGTCCTTTTCCATCCAGAGTATTTCCAAGGTGTTCACGCTGACACTGGCGCTCGGCAAGATCGGCGACGGATTGTGGAAGCGCGTTGGCCGCGAGCCCTCGGGCAATGCCTTCAATTCCATCGTCCAGCTGGAGCAGGAGAAGGGCAAGCCGCGCAATCCGTTCATCAACGCCGGAGCGATCGCCGTGGCCGATGTCGTTCTGGCCGGGCACCTGCCGAAGGAGGCAATCGGCGAAATCGTCCAGTTCATCCGCTATCTCGCCGATGATGAGACCATCGCCATCGACCACGATGTGGCGCGGTCGGAGACCAATACGGGTTATCGCAACGTGGCGCTGGCCAATTTCATGCGCTCCTTCGGCAATCTGAACCATCCGGCCGAACACGTGCTTGGCGTCTACTTCCATCACTGCGCCATCGCCATGTCCTGCCGGCAACTGGCCCATGCGGGGCTGTATCTGGCCTCGGCGGGCCGCAATCCGCTGAGCGGCGGCAGTGTCGTGTCATCCGGCCGGGCACGCCGCATCAATGCGCTGATGCTGATGTGCGGGCACTATGACGGCTCGGGCGATTTCGCCTATCGCGTCGGCCTGCCCGGCAAGAGCGGCGTTGGCGGCGGTATTCTCGCCATTGCGCCCGGCAAGGCATCGATTGCCGCCTGGTCGCCGGGGCTGAACGAAAACGGCAATTCGCTGCTTGGTTCGGCTGCACTGGAACTGCTGGCGCAAAGGACCGGCTGGTCGGTGTTCGGGCAGTAATTTCATAAATTTGCACGACCAACGTGCGTGGTTCGACAAGCTCACCATGAGGAAGATGGAGGACTGCAGGGAGTCAAGCTCTGCAGCGTTGGTGATTATCTTTGCAATCCTCACTCTCCCTCATGGTGAGCTTGTCGAACCACGCACAAGGGTGATGCAACAACAGGCTTCACCTTAACTTCAGGCTTGGCATGCGGCGAAACATTGCTTGCGTTCGGACTTTGGCCAAGGCAATGAAGGCGCCAGAGGTGTTACGATGACCATTCACGATCAGGAATTGACCGATGCCGCCGGTTGCCACCCGATGTTTCTCGGGGTGCCGTCCAATGTCGAGTTCAACAAGCTGCGCAAGCGCCTGTTGCGCAATACGCGGCAGGCCATCGACGATTTCGCCATGGTCAAGCCGGGCGAGCGCTGGCTGATCGGGCTTTCCGGCGGCAAGGATTCCTACGGGCTCCTGGCATTGCTGCTCGACCTGAAATGGCGGGGCCTGCTGCCAGTCGAACTGCTCGCCTGCAATCTCGATCAGGGACAGCCGAATTTCCCCAAGCACATCCTGCCGGATTTCCTTGCGAAGAACGGCATCGAGCACCGCATCGAATACAAGGACACCTATTCCATCGTCACGGACAAGGTGCAGGAAAACCAGACCTATTGCTCGCTTTGTTCGCGTCTGCGGCGCGGCCATCTCTACCGTGTGGCGCGGGAAGAGGGCTGTTCGGCGCTGGTACTCGGCCATCACCGCGAGGACATTCTCGAAACCTTCTTCATGAACCTCTTCCATGGCGGCAGGCTGGCAGCGATGCCGCCGAAGCTGCTCAATGATGAGGGCGATGTCATGGTGCTGCGGCCGCTGAGCTACTGCGCCGAGGACGACCTGGCAAAATTTGCCGCCGCGATGCAGTTTCCGATCATCCCCTGCGATCTCTGCGGCAGTCAGGACGGCCTGCAGCGCAACATGATGAAGGCAATGCTGACCGATATTGAAAAGCGCATGCCGGGCCGCAAGGAAATCATGATCCGCGCGCTTGCCAATACGCGACCGAGCCATCTTCTCGACCGGAGCATCTTTGACTTTGCCGGTCTTGCCACACACGGAGCCGAAGCCAGTGCAGTTTAATGACAATGACATCGATTGGTTGAGTGATCTGCTTGCCGCCGTTGCGATTCAGGAAATCATGCCGCGCTTTCGCCAGCTCGGCACCGGCGATATCAAGCAGAAGACCTCGGCGCTCGATCTGGTGACGGAAGCCGACACCAGCGCCGAACGGGTGATCACGGCGCGGCTGCGCGAGCGTTATCCCGATGCCTTCGTGCTGGGGGAGGAAGCCTGCGAACTCGATGCATCGCTGCTCGGCAAGCTGAAGGATGCGCCGCTGGCTTTCATCATCGACCCGGTCGACGGCACCTATAATTTTGCCACCGGCGTGCCACTGTTCGGCGTGATGCTTGCGGTCGTGGTCAATGGCGAGACGGTGGCCGGGATCATTCATGATCCTGTCGGCAAGGACTGGATCATCGGTGTCAAAGGGGCGGGGAGCCACATCCGCTCGGCCTTCAATGTCAGGCAGAAAGTGTCTGTCGCGCCGCCAGCAGCGATCAGCGAGATGCTGGGTGCCATTTCATGGCAGTTCCTGGCTGATCCTCTGCGGTCGACGCTGGCGCGCAACCATGCCAAGTGCAAGGCATCGTTCGGTTTCCGCTGTGCGGCGCATGAATACCGGCTGATTGCCTCGGGCAATGCGCATTTCGCCATCTTCAACAAGCTGATGCCCTGGGATCATCTTGCCGGTGTGCTCATCCATCAGGAAGCGGGCGGCCATGCGGCCCGCTTCGATGGAACAGCCTATCTCCCGAGGCATCTGGACGGTGGCCTGCTGATTGCGCCCGACAAGGCGAACTGGCAGGATTTGCGCCGGACTCTTTGGTCTGAATAATCCGCGGATCTAAACCCGCGGATTATGGGGATGGAAGAGCTTGCCCTTCTCGGCAATCAGCACGAACATCAGACCGATCACCGAAACAACGAAGAAGCCCAGGACGAGCGGCAGGGTTGTCCCGTCATAGGACTGTCCGATGATGGCGCCGATGGCGCCGCCGCCCGCCGTTCCCATAAACCCAAGCACTGACGACGCCGTGCCGGCGACATGGCCGAGCGGCTCCATGGCGAGTGCATTGAAGTTGGAGCCGATCCAGCCGAACTGGAACATCGCCATGGCGAAGAGCAGGAGGTAGATCGGGAACGGTGTCGGATGCGGACCGAATATGGTCAAGAGCAGCCAGACCGTGTTGATCGTCAGGAAGCCCATCAGCGCACCATGCGACAGGCGGCGCATGCCGAACCGGCCGACAAAGCGCGAGTTCACGAAGGACGAAAACGCCATCATGATCGCGATGGATGAAAACGCCACCGGGAACCAGATGCCGAGATCATAGATGCCGATATAGATCTGCTGGGCCGAGTTGATGAAACCGAACAGCGAGCCGAACAGGAAGGCGCTGGCCAGCGTATAGCAAAGCGCCACCCGGTTGGTCAGAACGATCTTGAAGCCCTGCGCAACCGATGCCAGCGTAAACGGACGCCGGTCGGCGGGATCAAAGGTTTCCGGCAGGCGGAAATACATCCAGACGGTCACAGCGGCCGCCACGACAGCCATGAACATGAAGATCAGGTGCCAGTCGCCGAACAGCATGACGGCCTGACCCGTGCCCGGTGCGATAACCGGTACGATCATGAACACCATCATGATCAGCGACATGACTTCGGCCATCTGCCGCCCGCCATAGACGTCACGGACGATGGAAATGGTGATGACGCGGGTGGCGGCCGAACCGATACCCTGGATCAGGCGGAAGAGGAGCAGGGAGGCAAAGCTTGGCACGAAGGCCGCGCTGGCTGCGGCGATGACGTAGACAACCAGACCGAACAGAAGCGGCTTGCGGCGGCCGAAACGATCGGACAGCGGGCCATAGAACAGCTGCGATACCGAGAAACCGAGCAGATAGGCTGAAATCACGTATTGCCGGTGGTTTTCATTCGTTACGCCAAGGCTCGCGCCGATCTGCTGCAAGCCGGGCAGCATGATGTCGATGGCAAGCGCGTTGATCGCCATGAGCATGGCCATCATTCCGATGAATTCGACCTTGCCCATGCCCATCAGGCGCGGCGCTGTCGTTTGTGTGGTGGTATCCATTATGAGACCTGCAAAACAAAGACAAAGGCGCTGGAACAGCCAGCGCCTTGAGAAAAAGATTCCGGATTTCCCCGGAACCGATTGAAACTGTTGCGTAGTCAGGCCGCCTTGGTGGCGATGCCTTTTTCGCTGAGCAGGGTTTGTAGCTCGCCTGCCTGGAACATTTCACGGATGATATCACAACCGCCGACGAATTCGCCCTTCACATAAAGCTGCGGGATGGTCGGCCAGTTGGAATAATCCTTGATACCCTGACGCAGTTCATTGGATGTCAGAATATTCACGCCTTTGTAATCGACGCCGATGTAGTCAAGAATTTGCACGACCTGGCCCGAAAAGCCGCATTGCGGAAAGCCCGGCGTTCCCTTCATGAAAAGGACGACGTCGTTGCTCTTGACCTCATTGTCGATAAATTCATTGATACCGCTCATTTCGGCAACCTTTCATACCAAATGACAACGAATCGTCATCAATGGTCCAAATTGATCTCGTTTAAACAAATAGCGCTTCAAATCTGGCAAAACAAGGCTGGTCACTGTGTCATCTCGTATCATTATAGCGGTCAGCTTCGTCGTTCTGGCAATTTTGGGAGGAATTTTCTGGTTCATGCGCCCGGTATCGCCGCCCAAGCCTGCCCCCAACCCGCCAATCAATATCTCCGATGGCGATCTGCCCGACATTTGCCGGAAGATGACCTTCGAGGATGTCGATTCCATCGTCTGTGAGATCGACCTGCGCTCGCATCGCATCGATCTGGTGCGCACGGGTGCCGACGGCGAACCCTACGGATCGCTGAAGACATTCATGGAATCCCGTCTGCTGGACACACGCCCGATCCTGGCGATGAATGCAGGCATGTATGAAAAGGACCTTTCTCCGGTCGGCCTCTATGTTGAGGACGGCAAGGAGACATCGGAACTGCAGACCGATGACGGCGACGGCAATTTCTACATGAAGCCGAACGGGGTTTTCTTCATCGGGAAGGACGGTTCCGCCGGCATTCTGGAAACAGCGGCGTTTGATGCCGCAAAGCCCGATGTCCGCATAGCCACCCAGTCGGGGCCAATGCTGGTCATCAACGGGCAGGTGCATCCGCGGTTCGAGCCGAACGGAACATCACGCCTGATCCGCAACGCCGTCGGCGTTCGCGACGCCAACACGGTTATTCTGGCAATATCCATCGAGCCGGTGAGTCTGGGAAGTTTCGCCCGTCTGTTCAGGGACGGGCTGAATTGCGCCAACGCGCTCTTTCTCGACGGTACGATCTCGGCAGTCGCCAATAACCGCAAAACCCTGATTGGCGGGATCGACCCCGTGGGGCCGATTCTCGCCGTATTCGCAAAGAAGTGATTATTCGAAGTGATTATTCCGGGGCGCTGGTCTGCAGGGCGAGGGCGTGCAGGACGCCCCCCATATTGCCCTTGAGCGCATCATAGACCATCTGGTGCTGCTGAACGCGCGACTTGCCGCGAAAACTCTCGGCGACGACTTCCGCGGCATAGTGATCACCATCGCCTGCCAGATCGCGAATGGTCACCTGCGCGTCAGGAATCGCGTCCTTGATCATTTTCTCGATGTCGCGCGCGTCCATAGCCATGTTCTGTCTCCCAAACTTTCGCCTGTCCTTTACCGGGACAGGATCATGCAGCCTGTGTTTCTTCGCCGTCCTGACCGCTCATGTAGTCAGGGAACCACGATTCGTGTGCTTTTGTCAGGTCTGCTACTGATATGGAGGCGAGGCCCTCGATCGTCAATGTGCTGCCGCCGACAGTGCCCAGCTTGCGGAACGGAACGCCCGACCCCTCGGCATTGAGCGTGATGAAATTGGCCATGTCAGGCGCAACGGCAATGAGATAACGCGCCTGATCTTCACCAAAAAGCAGGGCATGTGCCGGGCCTTCACCGACGGTGACCTTGGCGCCCTTGGTGGAAGCCATGCACATCTCGGCGAGCGCGATGCCAAGCCCGCCATCGGACAGATCATGGCAAGCGGTGATCTGGCCGTTGCGGATGGCGGAGCGGACAAAATTGCCGTTGCGCTTTTCGATGTTGAGGTCGACCGGCGGGGGCGGGCCGTCGGCACGGCCATGCAGGTCGCGCAGGTAGACCGACTGGCCGAGATGCGTGCCGTCACCGCCGATAAGGATCAGCACGTCACTCTCGTGCATGCCGCCGATCTTGGCTGTCTTCGACCAGTCGGGGATGAGGCCCACACCGGCAATGGTGGGCGTCGGCAGGATCGCCTGGCCGTTGGTTTCGTTGTAGAGCGACACGTTGCCGGAGACGATGGGGAAGGCGAGCGCGCGGCAGGCATCGCCGATGCCGCCAATGGCCTTGACCAGCTGTCCCATGATTTCAGGACGTTCCGGATTGCCGAAATTGAGATTGTCGGTGGCAGCGAGCGGTTCAGCGCCGACAGCCGTCAGGTTGCGCCAGCATTCGGCGACAGCCTGCTTGCCGCCCTCATAGGGGTCGGCTTCGCAGTAGCGCGGGGTGACGTCGGAGGAGAAGGCAAGCGCCTTGCTGCGGTGACCCTCGACGCGCACAACGCCGGCATCGCCGCCGGGTACCTGCAGCGAGTTGCCCTGAATCAGTGTGTCATATTGTTCGTAAACCCAGCGGCGCGACGACAGATCGGGCGAACCGATCAGCTTCAGCAGTGCGGCGCCGTAATCGTCGACATCGGGAACGCTGGCAGCGGGCAGCGGTGCGTGCTTGCCGGGTTCCATCCATGGACGGTCATATTCGGGCGCCTGATCGCCAAGATCCTTGATCGGCAGATTAGCGACTTCCTCACCCTGATGGATGACGCGGAAGCGCAGATCGTCAGTCGTGTAACCAACGATGGCGAAGTCCAGACCCCATTTCTTGAAGATCGCCTGGGCTTCCGCTTCCTTTTCCGGACGCAGAACCATGAGCATGCGCTCCTGGCTTTCCGACAGCATCATTTCATAGGCGGTCATGCGCTCTTCGCGCACCGGCACGTCATCGAGGTTCAAGCGGATGCCGAGATTGCCCTTGGCACCCATTTCCACGGCGGAGCAGGTGAGACCCGCGGCGCCCATGTCCTGAATGGCGATGACGGCACCCGATGCCATCAGTTCCAGCGAGGCTTCGAGCAGGCATTTTTCCGTGAAGGGATCGCCGACCTGAACGGTCGGGCGCTTCTCTTCGATCGATTCATCGAATTCCGCCGATGCCATTGTGGCACCGCCGACGCCATCGCGGCCGGTCTTGGCACCGAGATAGACAACGGGAAGGCCGACGCCCTTGGCTTCGGACAGGAAGATCGCATTGGTCTTGGCAAGGCCGGCGGCAAAAGCGTTGACGAGGATGTTGCCGTTGTAGCGGGCATCGAAATTGACTTCACCACCGACAGTGGGAACGCCGAAGGAATTGCCGTAACCGCCGACACCTTCGACGACACCTGAGACGAGGTGACGTGTCTTGGGGTGTGACGGTGCGCCGAAGCGCAGCGCATTCATGGCTGCAATCGGCCGTGCGCCCATGGTGAACACATCGCGCAGGATACCGCCGACACCGGTCGCCGCACCCTGATAGGGCTCGATATAGGACGGGTGGTTGTGGCTCTCCATCTTGAAGACAACGCAGTCGCCATCACCGATATCGACAACACCGGCGTTTTCGCCGGGACCCTGAATGACCTGCGGTCCGGTTGTCGGCAGGGTACGCAGCCATTTCTTCGAGGATTTGTAGGAGCAATGCTCGTTCCACATGGCCGAGAAGATGCCGAGCTCGGTAAAGCTGGGTTCACGTCCGATCAGGTCGAGAATGCGTTGATATTCGTCCGGCTTGAGCCCGTGCGAAGCAACGAGTTCCGGCGTGATCTGGATTGTGTTGGAGAGAACCATCGGTAATACCAATTCCATTGCGCTTTTCTTGGGTTCTCTTAGAGCAATTTGCGCGGGGAATACACCGTCTAAGGCGGAAAAATTGTCGCTTGCCGCGTTTCGTCAACAGGTGGTGTCGGATGGCAAATCGTATCAGCCTTGCTTGGCGCTTGGTACGTGGTTCGACAAGCTCACCATGAGGGACGTGGCTTGGCTGCAATGCCAATCGCAAAGGGTGCAGAATATAACTCCTTGCAATCCTGACCCACCCTCATGGTGAGCTTGTCGAACCACGCACAATGCTTATCCAATAGCCTTCACAGCACTCACGAATAGCTGTCATAGCTCGCATTGTCGGTTTCCATCAGACGGCGCAGGATGGACAGGCCGTTTTCCACTTCACCGCGCGTTGCGGGTACCGAATAGCCAAACCGCACCCGGTGGAAGGTCTTTTCCGTCCGGCCCGGCTTGAATTCGTCCTCGTCGTCAATGAGGACGCCCTCATTGAGCGCCGCGCTCTTGAAGGTCGCCGACAGCCATGGCTCCGGCAGTTTCACCCAGATAAACGGCGAATAGGGATGCGAGTTGATATCGAAACCGGCAAAGATCGATCGCGCCAGTGCTTCCCGCTCGGTGGTTTCTTCCCGGACCTTGACCCGGATGGCGTCGGCCTCGCCGGAATTGACCAGTTGCGCCCCGAGTTCCGCCATGAGGAACGGCAAGCCGCCGGTGACCATCTTGTGGGCCGTCAGCACGCGCGATGCCAGATGTGGCGGGCAGGCAACCCAGCCGCCGCGCACACCGGCGGCAACGGATTTCGACAGGCCGCCAATGTGGAAGGTCCGTTCCGGCGCCAGTTCGGCAAGCTTGACGTGATCAAGGCAGAGCAGCGATCCGTAAATCTCGTCCTCGATGATCCAGACATTGTAACGCCGGGCAATCTCGACAATGGCGCGGCGATGTTCCTCGGAGAGGGTTGTGGCCGTCGGATTCTGCAGCGACGGCATCAGAAACACCAGCTTCGGGTGCTGCTGGGCGCAGAGCCGTTCAAAGTCATCCGGTGTGGCGCTGCCGTTCTCGGTGTTCATGATGATGCTGCGCCGCCCCATCAGATTGACGCTGCGCGCGGCGGAACAATAGGTCAAATCCTCGAAGGCGATCCGGTCGCCCGGTGTGGTAACCGCGGCAATGATCGCCAGAATGGCTGAATGCGCGCCGAGCGTCGGTACAATCGAAGCGGCATCGGGCCGCCATTCCGCCGACCCGAGCCAGCGGCTTCCCGCCAATTGCCATGACGGGGGCAGGGTGCGGGAATAGCTAGCGATTTCGCCGGGATAGGACCGGGTGATATCCCGCAGAAAGCGATCCATCGCAACCGATTGCCCGACATCGATTGCCGCCGTGCTGTCGAGCCGGATATTGCCGGGCGCAATGACGGCGCTGCGCGTGCCGCCGAAGGGTTCGGAGTGCTGGGCGGGTGGAAGCTGGATCAGCTTCGTCTCCTTGTGGTCAATGACATAGGTGCCCCGACCCACTTCGCCGCTGACAAGACCGCGCTCACGGATGAGATTGTACGCCCGACCGACCGTGCCGATTGTCACCCCGATATCGAAGGCAAGATTGCGCTGCGGAGGCAATTTCGTGCCCGGTGCAAGCACGCCGCCGGCAATGTCCGATTCAATCCGCTCCGCAAGCTGTAGATAGAGCGGGCCTTTGCCGTGTTTCAGTTCCGGAAGCCAATTTGTCATGGTGACAATTATGTATATTGCGATTCCAATTGAGTCAATCCATTACAATCAGCGATACAATTCGAGTCAATTCGGCTTGATAGGATGGATATGATGAGTACAATTGGTGCAATCAGAAGAAGATCCGCCGGTGTAAGCGATGCACGTGGCATTGCTTTGCCTAAATTGTCCCGGAGCAGGACGACAGTCCTGCATCAAATTCTGGGCTGGATGTTGCATGCTGTCGCCAAACGGCGCAGCCGCGTGCATTTGAGCGAACTCAGCGACGAGCAATTGCTGGATATCGGCGTATCGCCAGCGCAGGCACGGCAGGAATCCAAGCGGTTTTTCTGGGATTGAACGTCCGGTATGGCTGGCTGCCTCCTGAGTTGAGCAACCGCCGTCGCTGCCAATGAGAATTACTGATACCCGCCCTCAGTAATATTGAATGAATCTTTTGTGATTTACCTATATATTACATATTCAATCGTTTCAGGGAGGCGCATATGGGTACGACTTTTGTAGAACCTAACCGTCCCGCTATCCGGGGGCTGACCTATGCTTCACAGCCGGACTTCCTGTCACAGTTTGCCGGCTGGGTGGAAAGCGCCCTGATGAAACGGCGCACGCGGCTTCAGCTCGGCAAGCTGAGCGACGAAGGGCTCAAGGATCTTGCCTTGACCCGCGATCATGTCGAAGCCGATCTCGACCGTTATCTGTCGATGTGATGCCTCAAGCCGGTGCATAACCGCACCGGCTTGCGTTTCCATTTATCAGCCGCGCGCGGTGCAGGACGGTTGTCCTGCTGCCCAACGGCGTATGTCGGATTCAATGCGATTTCCCATGGAATGTCCCATCAGCGGGCCGAAGGCCTCAACCTTGGCCGGGTTGCCTTCCGCGTGGACGACCAGCAGCGGACGGCCGCCGGGATTGCCCGCCGGGACGACCAGGATGCGCGGGCGGCCGGAATAGGAATTCAGCTCCGGCGCGAGATGGTAGGGCTTGAACGCCGAATCCTTCGACTTGAACCAGCAATTATTGGCAGCAAGGGCCACCCTCTCCATGGTGGCGAGGGCGGCCTTGTCCGAACCGAAGGCCAGAGAGCCAGGCCCCGGCTTGCTGGGTGATTGGCATCCGGCGAGCGCCACGAGCGAAATCATCATGGCAACGCCAATCGTCTGCATTTTCATCCAGCTATCTCCAATGATACAAGGGCGGTTGATCAGCTTGCCTCAAGTTCCCCGAGGAACACTTTCAAGGCATCCGTCATCTCGAACCAGACCAGCGATAGCACCGGATCCTGAATAATCAGTTGCTCATAGGCATCGAATTTCGGGAATGGTTCCAGCAGGCGCGAGCGGCGCGTCATCACCCGGAAATGGTTGAACAGGAAGCGGATCGGCGTCAGCCAGGCATCCGCCATGGTCATCTGCTTGCCCAGCGCATAGGGGCCATCTCCCATGCGGTGTTCGATTTCACGCAAACCGGCTTCCAGCTGGGCAAAAAGCTTGGTGATCCGCGCATCGTCCTTGGATTTGGTGTGAACGAGCTCAAAAAGCTCCATGACCGGAACGAGGATTTCGAGCTCGGCGATACGGGCAGCCATGCGCACCACGGCGCGGTCACGCGAGTCCGCCGGCAACAGAACCGGTTCAGGAAAATGTTCTTCGAGATATTCGGAGATAACCGTGGCTTCGATGATGGTCAGGCCCGAGCCTGTAATCAGCACCGGAATACGGTTGAATGGGGAAATGCTGCGGAACTCTTCGGGTATCGGAAAACCCGGCGGCGGCGCTACGACCTTGATGGGTGCCTTTTTGTAATAGGCAATGCAACGAACAATCGAGGAGTAGGGGGAGAGCGGCCGCGAATACAGTTTCATTCTCAATTCCTCCGTTTGAGTGCCGTTCCGGCCCATGGCGGGCCGGAACGGCATTGCTCAAGCGTATAGAATTTTACTCAGGCGGCAATCCCAAGAATGCCCGCAAACAGGGCGCGGCCATCGGAGCCGCCATGGGCCGCTTCAATCAGGTTCTCCGGATGCGGCATCATACCGAGAACATTGCCTTTTTCGCTGATGATACCGGCGATGTCATTCATGGCGCCGTTCGGGTTTGTACCCTCCGCATAGCGGAAAACCACCTGGCCTTCGCCCTCGATGCGGGCCAAAGTCGTTTCGTCAGCGAAGAAATTGCCGTCATGATGGGCAACCGGGCAGCGAACGATCTGGCCATGCGAATAACCGCGGGTGAAGGCGGTGTTGGCATTGGTCACTTCCAGCTTCACTTCGCGGCAGACGAATTTCAGCGATGCGTTGCGCATCAGGGCGCCGGGCAGGAGGCCTGCTTCCTGCAAAATCTGGAAGCCGTTGCACACGCCCATGACCATGACGCCCTTGTCGGCCTTCTCGCGGATCGCCTGCATGACGGGCATGCGCGCGGCAATGGCGCCGCAGCGCAGATAGTCGCCATAGGAGAACCCGCCGGGAATGACGATCAGATCGACATCGGGAATTTCGGTGTCCGTCTGCCAGACCGTCTGCGGTGCCTGGCCGGAGATTTTCGTCAGCGCCGCAATCATGTCACGGTCGCGATTGAGGCCCGGGAGAAGAACGACAGCTGATTTCATTTTTTAAACAAGCTCCACCGCATAATCTTCGATGACCGTATTGGCGAGCAGCTTTTCGCACATCGCCTTGACGTTGGCTTCGGCAACGGCGCGGTCCTTGGTGTCGATCTCCACATCAAAGATCTTGCCCTGGCGTACGGATGCAACGCCATCGAAACCAAGACTGCCCAGCGCGCCGACAATTGCCTTGCCCTGCGGGTCAAGAACGCCATTCTTCAAGGTTACAGTGACACGTGCCTTCATCGATCGTCTTCTCCGAGATTGTTCAATCAGCGATTATTTAACGAGAACCGGCCCGGTTGGCCGCAACTGTTCATTTTCATTCATGATGCCCAGACGGCGGGCGACTTCCTGATAGGCCTCGATCAGACCGCCCATATCACGACGGAACCGGTCCTTGTCCAGCTTTTCGCTGGTCTGGCTGTCCCACAGGCGGGCGGAATCGGGGGAAAACTCGTCGGCGACGACAATACGCATCATATCGCCTTCCCACAAACGGCCGCATTCGATCTTGAAATCGACGAGCTGGATACCGACGCCGAGGAACAGGCCGCTGAGGAAGTCGTTGACGCGAATGGCCAGTGCCATGATGTCATCGATTTCCTGGGGTGCAGCCCAGCCAAAGGCCGTGATGTGCTCTTCGGAGACCATAGGATCGTCCAGAACGTCGTTTTTGTAGTAAAATTCGATGATCGAGCGCGGCAGGACCGTGCCCTCTTCGATTCCAAGACGTTTTGCCAGCGAACCCGCCGCAATGTTGCGGACGACCACCTGCAGGGGAATGATTTCGACTTCCTTGATCAGCTGCTCACGCATGTTGAGGCGGCGGATGAAGTGCGTCGGAATACCCATGCGGTTGAGCTGGGTGAAAATGTATTCGGAAATCCGGTTGTTCAAAACACCTTTGCCATCAATGACTTCGTGCTTCTTTGGATGCAGCACGGTGGTGTCGTCTTTGAAATGTTGGACAAGCGTTCCTGGCTCGGGTCCTTCGTAAAGGATTTTGGCTTTGCCTTCGTAGACACGGCGGCGACGGTTCATTGCAGGTCTCTGGTATTGGAGTTATCGGTCGGCCTTGGTCACAGCCGTCATGTTGGCGCGCTAACTATCGTAAAAGCAAGCATTCTACAATGATACTTTAGGGATCGGCACCATTTTGATCATATTAATGCGGCCGATCCTTTGGTCTGTCCCCGGATTTATGGGTTATATGGGCTTTTTACGACAATGTGACCCATGTTTGCCTGAAGAGGTTCATTTCAGACTTCCGATTTCGTGCAGAATGGTTATATGAACCTAGGGTCAGGACTCGTTAATATGATCGAAATGGCGCCTGAAACGGCAAGAAGATGCGAGGAGAGGCGTGAAGGGCGGGGCTTTTCCCCCGGCCGAGCGGTTCGACACTGCAGCTTGCAGCCGTTTCGGCGTCCGAAGGATATGGTCTTTTCGCCCGGCTACTTCGTTGCAAAGGCTCGAGAATGGATAAACATTCCCATCGCCTTTGCTCCTCGTATCCGAACGAAAAGCCACATACCATTTCGACCAGATTAACAAGTCCTGACCCTGAAAACCATGCCTATCAGGGACTTGCCCTAAAAACGCCAAGACCGGGGAGGCATCTTTCACCGGAATGACCAATTCATTTTGCGGGAGCAAGAGAGGATGACAATGGAAGATCGCGAAAATGCCTTTGAAAGCAAATATGCGCATGACGCGGAGGTTCGCTTTCGGGCAGAAGCACGGCGCAACAAGCTGATTGGCCTTTGGGCAGCGGAAAAGCTGGGCAAGACCGGCGAAGAAGCGGAAGCCTATGCGCTTGAAGTCATCAAGGCGGATTTCCAGGAAGCCGGTGATGACGACGTTTTCCGCAAGATCCGCGCCGATTTCGATGCGGCAGGTGTCGACAAATCCGACCACCGCATCCGCCGTACAATGGATGAAATGCTGGAAGAAGCCATCCGCCAGATCCAGGGATCCTGATCTGTCCTGATCGGTCTTCGTAAAAACCGCCCTTTCAGGGCGGTTTTTTGTTGGTGCTATTCCGTTGTTTTTGCTTCGCTCCCAATGGTCCTTTGATTCTGACATTTGCCTGAGTGGCTTGTATCAAAGGGGGGCAAATGTCAGAATCGGACCACAAGCCGAGTCGGCCATCAGCAACAATTTCCGGGAGAGATCATGTCGCTAGCATCACGTCTGAGGGCGGGAGAAACGGTTTTTTCCGCCTGGTGCAACCTGCCTCATCCGCTGGTCATGGAAACCCTGTGCCGGACGGATTTCACCGCCTTCATGCTCGACATGCAGCACGGCCCGTTCGATACGGAATCGGTTCTGCAAAGCATCGGTATCATCCAGGGCGCAGGCAAGCATACGGTGGTACGCATTCCCGTCGACCGGTTCGACATGGCAAGCCGGGCACTGGACTTCGGCGCCGAGGGCATTATCGCCCCGATGATCAATTCGGTTGAAGATGCGCGGCGTTTTGCTGCTTCCATGAAATACCCGCCGGTCGGCGAGCGGTCGTGGGGGCAGTTGCGCGGGCGTCCGGCAAGCTATGGCGCCAGCGGTTCCGGCGGCTATCTGACTGAGGTCAATGCCAAGACGCTGGCTTTCGCAATGATCGAGACACGCGCCGCCTTTGCCGCGCTGGACGGTATTCTGGCCATCGATGGTATCGACGGTGTTTTTGTCGGCCCAGCGGATTTCTCCATCGGCTGGAGCAACGGGGCCGAGGTGGATGCCGGGTCGCAGGCGATCATCGAGCCGCTGCGGGAAATCGCCGCCAAGGCACGCGCCGCAGGCAAGCTCTGCGGCATCTACGCGCCCAATGCCGAACTGGCAAAGCGTTTCACCGGTCTCGGTTTCACCTATGTGCCGATCTCCGTCGACACGGCCTATCTGCAATTGGGTGTGCAGACATTGCTGGCAGCCGTTAGAGCATCGGGCGATAAATAAGACGTGTTCTGCCCGATGGAATTGGGCCAAATTCACCCGGCCCTTCGGGTTTCCGGCTGGCGGACACCCACTTTGTCAGGCAGCTTCGTCCGATGGATGAACATCGGCCTCGCTACCTTCCGCGTGGATTGTCTCGCCATCCGCGAAACAGAACTACGTCCTATTTAACGCCCGATGTTCTAAATCATAATTGCGAAATAAATTTCGCAAAGACCATCGTGCCTTCCGGCCAGGGTCCATGGCCGGATTCGGCGTTGAGGTGGCCTGATTCACCGGCATCGATGAACAGGGATCCCCAGGCCGCCGCCAGGTCTTCTGCAACGGCATATTCGCAATAGTGATCATTGCGGCTGGCAACGACGATGGATGGAAATGTGAACGGCTCGCGCGGGTAGGGGCCGAATGTCATCAGGTGCTTCGGCCGGATTTTCGGGTTTGACACGTCGGGCGGCGTCACCAGGAAAGCGCCTTTGATCTTGCTGCCGATCTGCGGCAATGCGTGCACAAAGGTCGGCACCCCCAGGGAATGCGCGACAACGACAACGGGCAGGGTCGCTTCGTTGACGGACTTGACCACTTCCGCCACCCAGTCCGCAAGGACAGGCTTCGACCATTCCTTCTGCTCGACGCGCCGTGCCGTGGAAAGCTTGGCCTCCCAGCGTGTCTGCCAGTGATCGGGACCGGAATTGGTGTAACCGGGAATGATGAGGATATCAGCGTCTTTGACTTTCATGCTCCCCATTTAGGAAAAATATCGGGGAACCGCAACGCCACAAGATTGTAAACAATCCGGATTTTATGGTTCGCGAATGGTGAACATGCTGTTCGCCGCGGCATGGCTTGTATCCGTTGATGGAACATCCGACTTTAAACGCAACGTAACAGGTGGATCGCCGGGAGTGCACATGAAGGTCACACGCAGAGATGTCGTCGGCGGTGCCGGAATGCTGGCTTTCCAGGCGATTGCGGGATCAGCCCGCGCGGAGACAGATATGAACAGTGTTCCCTTTGCAGCAACGGCCCCGACCCATGTGTCAAAAGTTGGCATCAAGGCGAGGGATGCCGATCAGCTGGCGAAATATTATCGCGAGGTTGTCGGCTTGCGGGAACTCTCCCGCAAGGGGCAGACGGTCATCCTTGGAGCAGGTGAGACGCCTTTGCTCGAAATCGAGCAGGCGGCGGCGATCCGCGCCGACGATCCGCATAGCGCCGGCCTTTATCACACCGCTTTCCTGCTGCCGCGCCGGGTCGATCTTGCCCGGTGGGCGCGGCGCGCCATCGACCAGCGCACGCCGATTGTCGGCGCATCGGACCATATTGTCAGCGAGGCCATCTATCTGACGGACCCGGAAGGCAATGGCATCGAGATTTATGCGGATCGCCCGCATGAGAACTGGAAATGGAACGGTTCATCCGTCGAGATGGGCACCGCTGCGCTGGATGTCGGTAATCTGCTTGGCGAGCTGAAGCCGGATACCGCGGAATGGAATGGCGCGCCCGATGGCGCCATGGTTGGGCATCTGCATCTGCGGGTCGGCAATGCCGGGGACGCGGAGGCATGGTGGCATCGTGAGCTCGGCATGCAGACTGTTGCCGGTTTCGGCGGCAGCGCCGTGTTCCTGTCCACCGGCGGCTACCATCACCATGTTGCGGCCAATTCCTGGCAGAGCAAGGGTGCGGGCAAGCGGGACAATGACCGTTCCGGTCTCGCCTGGGCCGAATTCGTGTCGAGCGATGCCCGGGGCGAGCGGGAAATCGTCGATCCCTGGGGCAATGTCATGCGCATCGTACCGGCAAAGGCCTGACCGCTTTCTGCCAATAAAAAGCCCGCGAAACCGCGGGCTTTTCTTTTGATCAATGGGACGTGTTCAAGCTTCGCCGAACACGCGCCTGAAAATCGTGTCGACATGCTTGGTATGATAGCCAAGGTCGAATTTCTCGCGGATGGTCTGTTCCGGCAGCGCGGCGCGGACGTCCGCGTCGGCCAGCAGCTCCTCGAGGAAATCTTTGCCCTGTTCCCAGACCTTCATCGCGTTGCGCTGAACGAGGCGATACGAATCCTCGCGGGACACACCGGCCTGCGTGAGGGCAAGCAGAACGCGCTGGGAGTGGATCAAACCACGGAACTTGTTCATGTTTTTCAGCATGTTGTCCGGATAGACCAGCAGCTTGTCGATGACGCCGGTCATGCGGGCAAGGGCGAAATCAAGCGTGATCGTCGCGTCCGGGCCGATCATGCGCTCGACGGACGAATGCGAAATGTCGCGTTCGTGCCAGAGCGCCACATTTTCCATGGCGGGCAGGGCAAAGGCGCGCACCATGCGGGCGAGGCCGGTCATGTTTTCCGTCAGCACCGGATTGCGCTTGTGCGGCATGGCGGAGGAACCCTTCTGGCCGGGGGAGAAATATTCCTCCGCTTCCAGAACTTCCGTGCGCTGCAGGTGGCGAATTTCCACCGAAAGGCGCTCGATGGACGAGGCGATGACGCCGAGCGTGGCGAAATACATGGCATGGCGGTCACGCGGGATGACCTGCGTGGAGACCGGTTCCGGCTCCATGCCCAGCGATTTGGCCACGTGTTCTTCGACATAGGGATCGATATTGGCGAACGTGCCGACAGCGCCGGAAATGGCGCAGGTGGCGATCTCGGCGCGTGCGGCCACGAGACGGGTGCGGCAGCGCTCGAATTCGGCATAGGCCTGTGCCAGCTTGACGCCGAACGTGGTCGGCTCGGCATGGATACCGTGGCTGCGGCCGATGGTGACCGTGTCCTTGTGCTCGAAGGCACGCTTCTTCAGGGCTGCCAGCAGCTTGTCGAGGTCGGCCAGCAGAATGTCGCTGGCGCGCATCAGCTGGACGTTGAAACAGGTATCGAGCACATCGGACGAGGTCATGCCCTGATGCACGAAGCGCGCGTCGGGACCGACGATCTCAGCCAGATGCGTCAGAAAGGCGATGACGTCATGCTTGGTTTCACGCTCGATCTCGTCGATGCGGTCGATATCGAATGTCGCGGCGCCGCCCTTTTCCCAGATCGTCGCAGCAGCTTCCTTCGGGATGACGCCGAGTTCCGCCAACGCGTCGCAGGCATAGGCCTCGATTTCGAACCAGATGCGGAATTTCGTTTCCGGGGACCAGATGGCGACCATTTCGGGCCGCGAATAACGCGGGATCATTGTGTGTTCCTATAGGCAATCGGTGGGCGGATGAGTGTGAAACCTGCTCTAACAGACCAAGCCGCCGTACTCAACGTGGCTTTTCAGCCTGCACAGCTATATGGCCTTGGAATCACTGTTGCGTGGTGACCGCCAGCCAGCGGTAATCGGGGCCTTCAAAGCCGATTGAACGGACTGCGATCAGAATGGCGAGGGCAGGTTTGCCATCCGAGAGATAGAAGGTCTGGACGGCGCCGATGCTGTAGCCTTGCGGGCAATTGCGGCTCGACGGGATGGATTTGTCTTCGTGCAGCGTCCTGATATCGGCGGATGTGCCCTGCTGGATCGTCAGGCGAAACCCTTTGTACATCTCCGGTTCCGGGCATTTGTCCGGGCGCGGGACATCGATTTCTTGCAGTTGCACCGTCAGCGGCTCGTCCATGGGAGGGAAAACCGGGCGCGGATTGAACGTCGTCTTGAACTTGTCGGCCGACAGTTCGGTGATCGGGTTGGCTGCGACCGTATCGCCTGCATTGGCGCGCAGTTCCGTGTCGGAAAGCCCGGTCAGCCCCTGTGCATCCCGGCCAGCCTTTTCGCGGGCATCGGCGAGAGAGGCCTTTTCATCGTCGAGGCGCACCCGCACCGGTGTCTTGGGAAGAAAGGCGTCGGTTGCCGTGTCGATATAATAGCGGTTGGCGTAGGGAAAGCCGGAACCATCCTGGACGCCGTATTCCTCGAAGGCAAAAACCTTGCCGTCTTTGGAAAAGCCAAGAATGTCAAGTTTTGCAACATCTCCTGCCCGTGCCGCCACTGGCGAAAAACCCGCGACCAGAACGGCGAGGGCGGCGCGAAGCAGGAGGGAAAGGCGCATCACGAGCCCTTGATGGTTGCGTTGCGGATCAGCTCGATATTGGCGCGGTAGCTTGCTTCCGATCCGCCCTTGAACACGGCAGAACCGGCAACCAGTGCATTGGCGCCCGCCTGTGTTGCCAATCCGGCGGTGTCGGCGGTAATCCCGCCATCCACTTCCAGATCGATGGGGCGGTCGCCGATCATCGCCTTGACCTTGCGGATCTTGCCCAGGGTCTCGGAAATGAATTTCTGGCCGCCAAAGCCGGGATTGACGGTCATGACCAGCACCAGATCCACGTCGTTCAGGACATATTCGATGGCAGATTCCGGCGTTCCCGGATTGATGGCGATGCCGGCCTTCTTGCCAAGGGCGCGAATGGCCTGCAGCGAGCGGTGGACGTGCGGTCCGGCCTCGGCATGAATAGTGATGATGTCCGATCCGGCCTTGGCAAAGGCCTCGATATAGGGATCGCACGGCGCAATCATCAGATGGGTGTCGAAAACCGCGGAGGTCAGCGGGCGGATTGCCTTGACCACTTCGGGGCCGAAGGTGATGTTCGGCACGAAATGGCCGTCCATGACGTCGATATGCACCCAGTCAGCACCCGCTTTGAGCACGGTGGTGACTTCCGAACCGAGCTTTGAAAAGTCGGAAGCGAGAATGGACGGGGCGATGACAAGCGGGCGGCTCATGGCGTTCTCCGGTAGAAATGTTGTGCGCGCCCGTTACCACGCGCGTCCGGACCGCACAATGAAAACCGTCAGGGCCGGGCGTTCCACACAGGAAACAGGTCGTTTGGAGCCGCTGTTGCCGCAAACACGCCGCGCGCGACGGCCCGTGCCATGGTGGACGCCGCTGCTGCGCACAATTCGATGAATTCGTCGATCTCGGGCGCGCGGCCGGCGGTGCCGGTTGCAAGGGCAAACACCAGATCGCCGTCGAATGGCGTATGCGAGGGCCATATCGCGCGGGCAAACCCGTCATGCGCCGCGATGGCGAGACGTTTGGCCTGTGCCTTGGTCAATTGCAGGTCCGTGGCGATGACACCGATGGTCGTGTTGGTATCTGTTGCCGCTTCCTTGAATTTTGTCTTGATATCCGCCGCGTCGGCGGGAAGCGGATGCGGCAGGCCAAGTCCGCCGAACTCGTCGCCAATCTCGAAGGGAGCGGCCCAGAAGTGGCGGCTGCGCCCGACGGTCACCGATCCCAGGGCATTGACGGCCACCAGCGCACCCATTGTCGCGCCGTTCGGCAGGACGGATGAGGCCGAGCCGAGCCCGCCTTTCAGGCCGGTCACCAGCGCGCCCGTACCGGCGCCGGTGCTGCCGAGGGCAAAATCGCGCGATGCGGATTGCACGGCCTGATAGCCAAGCTCGCGATAGGGCGGATAAAGGCCCCAATCCTTGTCGCCGCCGTTGATCAGGTCAAACAGGATGGCGGCAGGGACGATCGGAATGCGCTGGCCGCCAACCTTGAAGCCGATGCGCTTTTCGCGCAGGGCCGCCTGCACGCCCGATGCGGCATCGAGGCCAAAGGCGGAACCGCCTGAGAGAACCAGTGCATTGATGGTTTCAACCGTGTTGTGCGGCTCAAGCAGATCGGTTTCCCGGGTGCCGGGCGCGCCGCCAAGAACCTGTACGGCGGCCGTCGCGGGTTCATCGCAGAGGATGACGGTGGTTCCCGATTTGATGGTTGCATCCGCGGCATTGCCGATGCTCAGACCAGCGACATCGGTGATGAGGTTGCGCGGCCCTGTCTTCAGCGGCATCAGTTGGTCTCCTGCACGAACTGTTTTCCATCATAGCGCTGCAGGCGAAACGTATCGGCAATGCGCTCGCCGCGGGCGTCGAACTGCACGGGGCCGATGGCGGTTTCAAAGACGTTTTTCCTGAGAAGATCGGACAGGGAGGCGGCCTGGGCCTGCGCGGTTGTCAGCAGCTGGACGGCAACTTCCGCTGCGGCGTAGGCGGGAATGGCATAACCTTCGGGCACTTTGCCGGCAAGTTCCATGGCATTGCTGGCATTGCGGGCGCTCTCGAGGGTCTCCGGATCGCGCGGTGCGATCATCAGCGTTCCCACGGACAGATCGCTGCCGCTGGCGGTTGCCTTGAGCGATTCACCGCCGATGATCGTCAGGGGATAGTTGAGCGCCACGGCGCTGCGACCGATGGCAGCGACGTCATCCCGTTCGCCGCCGACGAAAACCTGTGTCGCTCCGGCCCGCTTCAGGCGCCCGACCAGCGCATTCTGATTGTCGAGGCCGGGGCGATAGGTATCGGCAAACACAGGCTTCAGGCCCTTTTCCTCGAGCCGCCCCCGCACCGTGGCGGCGATCTCGCGGCCGAAAATCGTGCCGTCGTCGATTATGGCGAAGGGCGAGGTCCGCCAGAGGTTCACCAGTATGTCGCCGGTCTCACGGGCGGCATTGCGCTCGGAGGAGGCAATGCGGAACACCGGATAAGGCGTATCCGCGCGCATTTCCGTCAGGGTCAAATCCCGAACCCCGGGTGTAATGACGGCAATGCCCTTCTGCCCGAGGATGGGCAGGGCGGCTTCAAGCGATTCCGTGCAGAGAAAGCCGACCACAATCGTCGCATTGGCCAGCACCATTTCCCGGGCGGCGGCGGCCCCGCCTGCCGCATCGCATTTGTCGTCGGCGGTCACAACGCTGATGTCTTGTCCCTGCTTGGTGCCGGCAACCGCGGCATTGGCACCGTCGACCAACTGATTGCCAAGCCGCGCAAAGGAACCGGAGAGCGGTGCAATGACGCCGATCTTGTCCTGTGCATAGGCGACGCTGCCGAACAACAGGCACAGACCAAGCGTCGCGGCTCGTATCATGGGATTCATTGCGATATTGCCGTACCTTCGAGATGGCGGATGACGAAACGTTCGATTTGGGTAACTGTTTCCTTCACTCTGTGCAATCCGGCTCTATATAAAAGGGTAAGCATAGCGCGATAATATTGGCTCGTTCCGCCGGAAAGAGTCCAAGCCGCAGAAAAAATATTCTACAGCTATAGTTCGGGCGCGTGTTGCGTTAGTGATGATTTGGACAACGGAAATAAAACTGTGCTCATCGCCAAGGACCAGAAAATAGAACCTCTCGCATTCCGCAATGCCATGAGTCATTTTGCGGAAGCGGTTCACGTCATTACCACCGATGGACCGGCGGGCAGACGTGGCGTGACCATTTCTGCCGCATGTTCCGTATCCGACAATCCGGCCACCATTCTGGTCTGTTTGAACCGGCAGCATGAATTCAATCATCTTTTCATCGAAAACCAGGTTTTCGCGCTGAACGTGCTTTCGGCGGACCAGCGGGCGATTTCCGAGGCCTTTTCCGGCAAGGGAGATTTGCCGCAGGAAGACCGGTTTGCCCTCGGGCAGTGGCAAACGCTGCAAACCGGTGCGCCGGTGCTGATGAACGCACTTGCCAGTTTTGATTGCCGCATCATTGCCACCCATGAGGTTGCCACGCATTATGTCATCTATGGCAAGGTCACCGCGCTCAACACCGGGGAGCGCGGCCAATCGCTTGTCTATCTCAACCGCTCCTATCATGGCGTAGGGGAATAGGTCCAAAACGGAGATTTCATGGCCGACCAGACTGTTTCATCATTGCCGCAATCGATCGACGCGACGCTGGCACTGCTTGAAACCGGCGGCTATGTGGCGGACCGGGCGCTGGCGACGGTGCTGTTTCTCAGCCTGCGGATGAAACGGCCGCTGTTTCTCGAGGGGGAAGCGGGTGTCGGCAAGACCGAGATCGCCAAGGTTCTTGCGTCGACGCTGGATCGGCCGCTGATCCGCCTGCAATGCTATGAAGGCCTCGATATCTCCTCCGCAGTGTATGAATGGAATTACGCCGCGCAGATGATCGAGATCAGGCTGGATGAGGCGACCGGCATAGCCGATAAGACAGCCATCGAACGCAATGTCTTTTCTGAAAAATTCCTGATCCGGCGGCCGGTTCTGCAGGCGCTTTCGGGCGAACCTGGCCGGGCGCCGGTGTTTCTGATCGATGAGCTGGACCGGACCGATGAGGCCTTCGAGGCTTTTCTGCTGGAGGTTCTGTCGGACTATCAGGTGACGGTGCCCGAACTCGGCACCATTGTCGCCGCTGAGCCGCCGATTGTCATCATCACCACCAACCGCACGCGGGAAATCCACGACGCCCTGAAGCGCCGCTGTCTCTATCACTGGGTGGACTATCCCTCGGCGGAACGGGAGCTGGAAATCGTCCGGCGCAAGGTGCCTGCCGCCAATGAGCGGCTGTCGACGGAAATTGTCCGCTACGTGCAGAAATTGCGCGACATGGACCTTTTCAAGCTGCCCGGCGTCGCCGAAACCATCGACTGGGCGGGTGCCTTGACCGAGATGGACAAGCTGGCGCTCGATCCGGAAACCATCTCCGACACCATCGGTGTGCTGCTCAAATATCAGGACGATATTGCGCGCATCGCAACGGGCGAAGGACGGCGCATTCTCGATGAGGTCAAGGCAGAATTGAACGCGGCTTGACATGGAGACATTCGCTTCTTCCCCGCAAACTCCCCGGCAGGACAGCCGGCTGGCGGACAATATCGTCTATTTTGCCAGGACCCTGCGCAAGGCAGGTTTGCGGGTCGGCCCGGCGGCGGTCAAGGACGCCATCGAGGCGGTGCTTGCCGGCGGCATCGGTTCGCGCGACGATTTTTACTGGACGCTGCACAGCGTGCTTGTCACCAGGCGCGAGGATCACGCCACCTTTGACGAGGCATTCCGGCTGTACTGGCGCTCGCGCGAGCTGATCGAGAAAATGCTGGCGATGTTCTCGCCGGTTGCCGTGGCACGGGAACGGCCGAAGCCGAAGGCGGCGGAAGCGCGTGTTGCCGAAGCGCTGTTCAAGGGTAAGGCCCGCAATGCGCCGCAAGAGCGGCCGCCGGACATCGATATCGATGCGCGTTTCACCTTTTCCGGCAGGGAAGTGCTGCGGTCGAAGGATTTCGCCCAGATGACCGCCGATGAACTGGCGCAGGCGCGGCGTGCCATGGATCAGCTCCGCCTGCCGGTCGATGAAGTGGCGACACGCCGTTTCCGGGCCGATCCGAAGGGCCCACGCATCGATCCCAGGGCGATGATGCGGTCGAGCCTGAAAACCGGCGGCGACCTCATCCTGCCGAAATTCCGGTCGCGGCGGGAAATTCACCCGCCCTTGGTGGTTCTTGCGGATATTTCCGGCTCGATGAGCCAGTATACCCGCATTTTCCTGCATTTCATGCATGCGATGATGGCCAAGCGCCGCCGCGTGCATTGTTTTGTCTTCGGAACGCGCCTCAGCAACATCACCCGCCCGCTGCGTTACCGCGACCCGGACGATGCGATTGCGCACTGCACCGGCGCCGTGCACGACTGGTCGGGCGGAACGCGCATCGGCGAGACGCTGCGTGTGTTCAATCGTCAGTGGTCGCGCCGGGTGCTCGGGCAGGGGGCGGTGGTGCTGCTGATTACCGATGGCCTTGAGCGTGAGGAAACCAGCGGGCTTGAAGCGGAGATGGAACGGCTGGCAAAATCCTGCCGCCGCCTGATCTGGCTGAACCCGCTGCTGCGCTTTGAAGGTTTCGAGCCGCGCGCCCGCGGCGTCAGGGCCATGCTGCCCTATGTCGATGATTTTCGCGCCGTGCACAATCTCGATGCGCTGGAGGATTTGTGCCAGGCGTTGAGCCGCCCATCGGAAAAGCGTGATGATCCCAAGCGCTGGTTGCAAAGTTCTTCCCAGCAACCCAGCTTATACGCATAATGGTGCGGGAGGCATGGCCATGACACAGCAAAGCACAAGTGAACACGATCCGCTGCTCGTCGCCGAGCGCTGGATGTCCGGCGGCCGTGACGTTGCTATTGCCACGGTCATCGAAACATGGGGATCGGCGCCGCGTCCGGTCGGCAGTCACCTTGTCATTGATGAAAAGGGCAATTTTGAAGGCTCGGTTTCCGGCGGCTGTGTCGAGGGTTCGGTGATCGCCGAGGCCATGGACGTGATCACCACCGGCGAACCCCGGCTGCTGGAGTTTGGTGTTGCCGACGAAACGGCCTGGCAGGTCGGGCTTTCCTGCGGCGGCCGCATCAAAGTCTATGTTGAACGGCTTGGCTGAGATTGCATCATGGATCCCTATTGCCTCAAGAAACTGAACATCGAACGCCAGGCCCGCAGGGCGGCGCTGCTGCTGACCGACCTCGGCGACGGCCGCGACCGGGTCATCAGGGAGGGCGATCCCGTCGCCGGACAACTCGGCGAAGTGATCGCGAAGGCATTCCTGTCCGGACAGTCCGGTGTCGCCGCGGTGGACGGCCGGTCGTTCTTTCTCAACGTTCACCTGCCGCCGCCGCGTCTCGTGGTGATCGGTGCCGTGCATATCAGCCAGGCGCTGGCGCCGATGGCACGGCTGGCGGGCTATGACATGGAGATCATCGATCCGCGCACGGCCTTCGCCACGCCGGACCGTTTTCCCGATGTGCGGCTTCTGGCTGAATGGCCGCAGGATGCGCTGAAAGCCCGCCCGCTCGATGCCTACACGGCTGTTGCCGTGGTGACTCACGACCCGAAGATTGACGATTATGCGCTGGAACAGGCCCTGAGGGCCGGATGCTTCTATATCGGTGCGCTCGGCAGCCGCAAAACCCATGCCAAGCGGGTGGAGCGGTTGCAGGCACTCGGCCTGGACGAGCAAAGCATTGCCGCCATCCATGCGCCGATCGGCCTCGACATCGGTGCGGCAAGTCCGGCGGAAATTGCCGTCGCCGTGCTGGCTGAAGTCATCAAGGCCTTCCGGGCACGCCGGTTGCGTACGGCCCAAACACTGGAAAAGACCGCATGATTTTCGGCGATACTCCCCTCGATCAGGCCATCGGCGCCATTCTTGCCCATTCCACCCATGCGGGCGCGGTCAAGCTGAAAAAGGGACATGTCCTGACCGGGGACGATATCGCGCAATTGCGCAGTGCCGGTGTTACCCATGTCACGGCAGCGCGCCTTGATGCCGGTGACGTCGAGGAAAATGCCGCTGCCCGGCAGATAACCGCTGCCCTGCAGTGCTTCGGCATTCAGGCCGGCCCTGCCTCTACCGGACGGGTGAACTGCTACGCGCAGACCGCCGGGCTTTTTACGGTGGACGCCGACCTGATCAATGCGATCAATTCGGTGGATGCATCGGTCACGATAGCCACGCTCAAACCATTCGAGCGGGTAGAGCCGGGGCAGATGGTTGTCACCATCAAGATCATCCCGTTTGCCGTATCGAAGGCCGTTCTCGATGAAATCGCCACGCTTGCACACCAGCGTGATGCTTTTGGTGTTCATGCCTTTTCCGGTGCCCGGGTCGGCCTGATCCAGACGACGCTTGCGTCGGTGAAACCCTCCGTGCTCGACAAGACCATGCGGGTTGTCGATGCGCGCGTGAGCGCCAGCGGCGGGAGCCTGATCGGAGAATTGCGCCCGGTCCACGAGACAGCTGCGCTGGCGGCATCCATCCGGCAGATGCACCGCAACAGCGATATGGTGATCATTTTCGGCGCGTCCGCCGTGGTCGACAGGGATGACGTGGTTCCCGCAGCCATCCGGGATGTGGGGGGCATTGTTCATCATGTCGGCATGCCCGTCGATCCCGGCAACCTGCTGGTGCTGGGCGAACTCGGCGGCAAGCCGGTCATCGGCGCGCCCGGCTGCGCCCGAAGCCCGAAGGAAAATGGATTTGACTGGGTGATCGACCGGCTCCTGGCCGATATTCCGGTCACCAAGGCAGATATTGTCGGCATGGGCGTTGGCGGCCTGCTGATGGAAATTCCGACCCGGCCACAGCCAAGAGACCCCAGGCCGCCGCTGCCAAGGCCGGCGGTCGCCATAGCTGTTCTTGCCGCCGGGCGGTCGAGCCGCATGGGCGGCGCCAACAAATTATTGGCCACGTTCGATGGCGTGCCGCTGATCCGCCGGTCAGCGGAACTGGCAGTCCAGGCCGGAGGCGAGCCGGTGATTGCCGTACTCGGCTACATGGCGCAGGAATGCAGCGCCGCGCTGGACGGGCTGCCCGTGAACATTGTGCTCAACACAGATCATGCCAGCGGGCTTGCCTCGTCATTGCACGCGGCCATCCGTCACGTTCCGGCATCCTCGGACGGCGTCATGATCATGCTCGCGGATATGCCTGCCTTGTCCGCAACCGATCTGCAAACCATGATCCGGCAATTCCAGGGTGTTGGCGGGCAAACGGTCGTCCGCGCAACCTTCAAGGGCAAACGTGGCAATCCCGTCATCCTGCCGCGCTTCCTCTTCGACGAGGTTTTTACGCTGGCCGGCGATGTCGGCGCACGGCATCTGGTGGAGCGTGGCGATATTCCGGTCATTGATGTAGAGCTTGGCGAAGCGGCGGCCATTGACGTCGACACGCCCGATATGCTTCGGCTGGCCGGCGGCACCATCGTGGCAGCGGCACGATAATCAGGGGATTTGCATTTGTTCAGGACTATTTTTCTTGGCGCGCTGGCTGCCATCGGTCTTTCCAGCGCGACATTTGCCGCGCAGCTTGCGCCCTTCAAGGACGACTTGTTTGCCTATCCCGGCATCATGAAGACGGCCGATGGCGGCGACTACACCGTGGTCGATTACAATGAGATGCGCGATATCAATGGCCGCGACGATGTGCCGGAACTGCGGGTCAAACGCCGGTATATCGATCTTGCCGCCAAGCGGATGCAGAAGGATCTGGTGGTGACCACCGCCAGCGGTCCGGTCAAGGTGATGGCTGCCGGGAAAATCGAACCCGGCGCATCCGTGATCACGATCTATCTGCACGGACAGGGCGGCAACCGCCAGCAGGGCATGAACGATTTTACCTTCGGCGGTAATTTCAACCGCATCAAGAACCTGATGGTTCTCAATGACGGGCTCTATCTCACGCCCGATTTCCGCGACTTTGGTGACAAGGGTGTGGCGCAGGTTGCCGGGCTCATTGCCTACTTCAAATCGCAATCGCCGCAGGCAAAGCTGTTCGTCGCCTGCGGTTCCATGGGCGGCTCGCTCTGCTGGGGACTGGCGCAGGATGCGGAAGCAGCGAAAAACATTTCCGGCTTGGTAATGCTGGGTTCCCTGTGGGAGGACAAGTTCATCGGTTCGCCCGCCTACAAGCGGCGCATACCGGTTTTCTTTGGTCACGGCAGCCGCGATCCGGTGTTCGCGATCGACAATCAGGAAGCGTTCTACCAGAAAATACGCAGTACGACGAAAGGTTATCCGGTGCGGTTCGTCCGTTTCGAGACAGGCAACCACGGAACGCCCATCCGCATGTCGGATTGGCGCGGCGTTCTGAACTGGATGCTCACCGTTACACCATAAGGAGCGATCTGGGGATTGTGGCAATAAAGTCCCATTGTGGCGATTGTGCCACTAGACAAATGGGTAAAAGCGAATAGTTTCCGGCCTAAACAGACATCATCCTGCGACGAGACTTTGCGGAGAAAGCCATGCGCCTGCCTACCTCTATTCTAAGCCGGATTGCCCCCCTGGCAGTTCTCATTCCCCTTGCCGCATGTTCCACAACCGGCGAGCCGAGTGCAGGCCCGACATTCGCAACATTCTCTCCGGTCCGCCCGCCCGTCAGTTCGGAACTCGCAGCGCCGTGCATTGCTGCCGCAGCGAGCAAATACGTGCTTTCGGCGAGCAATATCAAGGCCGTCGATGAACGCGCTGTCGGTGGTGGCGTCAACGAAGTCTCCCTGAAAGTCGATATCCGCAATGCGCTGTGCACAGTCACCGACAAGGGCAAAGTCCGCTCCGTCGTCGACACAATGCCGAAAAGCGCCGACCAGGTTGCGGCGGAAGAGGCGGCTGCTGCCAAGAAAGCCGCTGGCGACACGGCCGCTCCAGCCAAGAAGTCGAAGAAGAAGCAGGCGCAACAGCAGGAAGGCTGATTGCCTCCAGCTTTCGTTCAAACGGCGTGGCGAGAGTCACGCCGTTTTCATTTGGGTGAAGGCTCTGCCGGAACCAGCACCCGCAACGCGCCTGCATGCACCTTGATGACGACGTCGCGCTCCAGCGGGATGAGCTCGCCATCTATGGTGGCTCTTTTACGGCCATGAAGATGCGGAAAATGCAGATCGACCTCCCCGGCCAATATCTCGTCCACGTCGTTGTTGTTGCGCCATGACCCCATCAGGACGGTGGCGGCCAATTTGGCGAGGGATGAAAGCGATATCCGGTCGGCGATGTACACGCCAAGCTTCCCCTGATCCAGGCTGTCGGCGATCGGCAGCAAGCCCCGGCCATAGGGGTTGTTGGAGACGGAAATCGCCGAGACTGTCCGCTCGGTTGATGCGCCGTCGATGGTCAGCCGGACGGCAAAGCGGGGCGGCCGCCCTATCACCTTGGCAAATGCCCGCATGCTGGCCAGGCGCTTTCCCCACTGGGAACTGTATTCCAGCGTGTTGCGCAGCTTGATCATCCGCGGTTGAAAGCCGATGGCGAACTGGTGCACGAAAGCGCGCTCATTGGCGGTCGAGATATCGGCTGCGCTAATCACACCGCTGGCGAGGCTCTCGAGCGCCGCATTCAGCTCAAGCGGTATTTTCAGCGACCGGGCGAAAAGGTTCATGGTTCCGGCGGGCAGCACTGCCAGCGGAATTCCGGTCTTCCAGGCGACGGCTGCAGCGGCGGAAATGGTTCCATCGCCGCCACCGGCCATCAGCACGCCGTCCCGATCCCTCGCGGCCGCATTCTCGAGCGCCTTCACGATATCCTTGCCGGCCACAACATCGCTTTGGAAGGCATGCCCGTGCTGTTCGAAGATTTCTTTCGCCTTCAGGGCGAATGCCGCAATGTCGAGGGTGCGAAAGGTGCCGCCATCGCGGTTGAAAACGGCATGAACCTGCATGAATACTCCCCGATGGCTGCCGCGATCCGGCAGAATGTGGCCGGCTGCTCCGCTTGTGGCAATGCACAATCAGCCCAATGGTTCCAAAATTTCCTGCCGGGCAGCGGCGAGATGCGGGCTGGAAAAACCGAGTGTGCGCAACCCGTCCTGAATTTCCGGGGCGCTCATGAACAGGTTCCACAACAGGCCGGTGCGATGGTTCTCGATCATGGCAACCACGGGTCCCTGATCGATACCGAGATAGGTACGGGCAAACCATCCGCTGGTCTGTGAAAACGCATCGACAAAGCCAAAGCGCCCCCATACCTTTGCCTGGGGCAGCTGGAAAAAGTACCGCAAGGCATTCATGGCCTCCTCGGGCAGATAGGGCAGGCTGCAAAGGGCGGCCGTGGGCGCGATCAGGCCGAAATCCGAGGCCGGAGAGCTGACGACATAGCCGGTGGGGCCGTGGCTCGAGGTCAGGCCCCAGCTGTCCGGGCCATAGCCGCGATACCCATGCGGGTTCTCGACGCAGTGCTGGTAATTGATGCGGGCATGGTTGCAGTTCTGCTGCCAGTAATCGGCATAGCGGTCGGAAAGCCCGCGCGGATCGAGGCCGCAGAACGAATAATGGGCGAAGAACAGCGGCCCGCCATAGTCGGGGCCGAGCGGCAGGGTGATACCGTAATAATCCCGCCCGTTGATGAACTGGCTGCCGGTGGCAAAGCCCTCGTGATAGATGTCGGCATCAATGCCGTGCCTGGGGGCACCTGCCGCCAGGACATAGGCGATCAGCGCTTCATTCCAGCCGCGGATCGGTACATTGCGGGCGAAGTGATAGCGGGGGCTGTGATGCCAGTACAGGACCTTTTCGTCATGCTTGAGGTGTGCAGTCCACTCGACGGCGTGCCAGAGATGGTTGATCCGGTCGCGCAGCGCCGTCTCTTCCGGGGCTGGCGCGGCAAAATACTGCCGCACGCAGATCAGACCCTGCAGCAGGAACGCGGTTTCGACCAGATCGCCGCCGTCATCGCGCATGGAAAAGGGGATGGTGGACCCGTCGCCGCCATGGAAGAAATGCGGAAACACGCCGTGATGGCGTTTGGTCTGTTCCAGCGCCGTCAGCATTGTTCCGATCCGGCCGAGGGCCGCTTGCCGCTCGATCCAGCCGCGCTCGGTGGCCACAAGAATGGCCATGAAACCAAACCCGCTCGCCCCTGCGGCAACGAGATCGTTCTTCGGGTCGGCATTTTTACCGGTGCGGTCGCGGGCCAGCCCGCTTCGGGGATGAGCACCATCCCAGAAATACTGGAAGCTCGCATGCTGGACCCGGTCCAGCAACCCCGCGTCATCATCCGTGACGCCTGTTCTTTCATGCACGAATCTTTGATCCATAAAGGCTGAACATTCCTGCTACAGGGCACAATGACGCTGCATTTGCCGGATTGCATTGGACGATTGTCTGACTTCTATACCATGTGTAGCGTGCCAAACAGCTTGCCAAGATCGAATCCGATCACGGTCATCAATCTCAAGTGAAGGGCCCATAATGCCGAACGATCAATTTGTTTTCCAGCCCGTTTCCCAGCCGGTTTTGCATGTGACCGGTTCGGAAAAGCTGTTCCCCGTGCACCGGATTTATTGTGTCGGGCGAAACTACGCCGATCACGCCATCGAAATGGGTCATGATCCGAACCGCGAGCCACCGTTCTTCTTCCAGAAGAATCCGGATGCGCTGGTCACCGGCAATGGCGATTTTCCCTATCCCAGCGGCTCCAGCGATGTTCACTATGAGATGGAAATGGTCATTGCACTGGGGAAGGGCGGAACCGACATCGCCGTCGACAGCGCACTCGATCACGTCTTCGGCTACGCGGTCGGCCTCGATATGACCCGGCGCGACTTGCAGGGGGAAGCCAAGAAACTGGGGCGTCCGTGGGACGTGGCCAAGGCATTCGAGGCTTCTGCACCCTGTTCCGATATTGTTCCGGCTGCAAAAATCGGCCATCCGTCGTCCGGTGCCATCTGGCTCAAGGTGAACGGTCAGGAACGCCAGCGTGGCGATCTCAGGCAGCTGATCTGGAATGTCCCGGAAACCATCGCCTATCTCTCGACATTGTTCACGCTCCAGGCGGGCGACCTGATCTTTTCCGGCACGCCTGCCGGTGTGGGCGCCATCGTCCGCGGCGATGAAATGCATGGCGGCGTCGATGGCATCGGCGAGATTCGGGCGCGGGTCGTCTGATCTCAAGACCCGTTGCGCTGAATTTTGCCAGCGAAGGGAAGTGTTTTCGCGGTGTCAGCAGCGAAAACGTGAAAAATAAATTTTGACGCTGATCTGCGGGGATATCTCGATCAGTTTTATGCGGGTCAGCGTCAAACCGCTCCAAAATGGACCGACAAGCGCTCAAGTTTGACAGTTTTGTGTCTGCGCGTTGATGGTGTTCCGGCTAAACAAATCCGTATAACATTTTTGTTAGAAACGCCCCTGTTGTCTTTGAAATCAAATGGTCTATTGAAGATTCTGATTTCCTCGAACCAGAACTCCAGAGCACCCGTTTATGAACCACCGCATTCTCTTTGGCTCCTATCCGATCCCGCGCTTTGCCGGGATTGCGAGCCATAATTTTGTGGTGTGGACCGACGAGACGGGCAGGCCGCTTTATGAGATCAATGGCGGTGCAGCCAATGCGGACGGCAGTTTCAACTACTGCGCCATTCGCGGCCGGCTGACGGCGGTTGTAACCGACTATTCCAAGCGCGACCTGATCTACTGCCCCGAGTTCTATGTGCGCCCGACATCGCGCACCACACTGCTGCTCGAAGGAAATTATACGGCCATCGCCACAAAATGGCGTGCAGCGGTGGATGTGGCGTCGCGCATCCGCGCATCCGGTCTGGGCTATTCATTCCTGATCCAGAACAGCAACTCGGTGGCAACGGCCATTGCCGAAGGGATGGGGCTTGCTCCGCCATCCGCAGCTGTCGGAAGAGTACGGGCTCCGGGATCGTACCGCCACCTTGCACTGGATCAAGCGGCCTAGCGCAGCAAATCCGACTCCCAGTAGCGCAATTCATCAGAATGCAATAACTAGCACACAATAGTGCACTCGATTTTGGCCCGGCCAAAATCGAGCGTTCCTGTTGTGGCATACTGCCGCCATTATTACATAGCTTATCACGCCTGGCCAAAGTCATGGGGATTTTGGCGCTCTTGGAAAGACGACGCATTGATTTCTGACCCCGCCACGTCTCCGGTTCATAGCAACGAGAAAGCGCTGCAGAGAATTAACGCGCGCTCGCAGCTCAAATTGCCGTGGGGAAAACGGACGAAATCGGCGATGTTCGCCTTCTTCGGCGTCGGCGTGGCTGTCCTCAGCCTGCTGGTCCTGACGCATTTGTCGAGCGAGATTTCGTTCAAGGCCGTCAAGCATTCGATCCATGCGATACCGAACAGCACATTGCTGCTGGCGCTGTTCTTTACCTTTGTCAGTTTTGCCGCGGTCGCGCTCTATGACGTGGTGGCGGTGGAAACCATCGCGCCCAAGCGTGTGCCCTATTATATCTCCGCCATGGCCGGCGGCGCCGGATATGCCATTTCCAACGCGCTCGGATTCTCGCTGCTGACCGGCGGCGCGCTGCGTTACCGGGTCTATGCCGCCGAAGGCATCAACGTGGCCGATATCGGCCGGATCATCGGCACGTCATGGCTGGCGATCTGGTTTGCCTTCACCATCATGATTGCCGTTGCGCTGGTGATCGATCCCACGCGCATTCCCTGGATTGTGTCGTTCGGTCCGGTACTCGACCAGGTGATTGGTGCGTCCGTTCTTCTCGCGGTGGCGGTACTGCTCTACTGGCTGTCACGCCGGGAGCGCACGCTGCGTATCGGCCGTGTTTCCGTGCGCCTGCCATCGTCGCAGGGCGCCATGCTGCAGATCATTGCGGGATTGATCGACGTGGCCGCAGCGGCAGCAACCCTCTATGTCCTGATGCCCCACGGGGCCGTGCCCAGTATCGCCGCCTTTGCGCTGATCTATGTGGTGGCCGTGGCCCTCGGCATCATCAGCCATGCGCCGGGCGGTATCGGCGCGTTTGAAGCCACGATGATTGCCGGTCTGGGGATTGGCACAAATCCCGACGCCATTGCTGCGTTGCTGGCGTACCGGGCGATCTATACCCTCATTCCGTTCCTTGTCGCCATCATCGGCTTCGTCATCTCGGAAATACTGCGCCGCCGTCACCTTATTGCCGGGCCGACCATGCTGGCCGTGCGGGTGTTCGAAACGCTGATACCGCCGCTTTCCGCCGGTATCGCCTTTCTCGGCGGTATTGTCCTTCTGATTTCCTCGGTCACGCCGGACTTCACCCGCCGCCTGGAGGTCCTGTCCGATTTCGTGCCGATGCCGTTCCTGGAAATGTCGCATCTCGGTGCGAGCTTCGTCGGTCTGGCGCTGCTCATCGTGGCGCGGGGACTGGCGCGGCGGCTCTGGCGCGCCTGGGTGATGGCCGTTGTTCTCTTCAGCCTTGGAGCGGTCTTCTCCCTGGCAAAGGGGCTCGATTGGGAAGAAGCACTGGCCCTGACCCTGATGGCAGGCGTCCTCCTGCTGTTCGGCGATTCCTTTTACCGCAAGCCGATGGGGGAAAGCTTCAAGCTGACCTGGGGCTGGCTCGCCAGTATCGGCACGACGGCATTCGCGGTGCTATGGCTCGGCTTCTTCGCCTATCGCCATGTGGAATATGCCAACCAGCTCTGGTGGGAATTTGCCTGGGATGCGCAGGCATCCCGCTTCCTGCGCGGCAGCGTGCTGCTGCTGACCCTGCTGGCGGCGATCACCATCAACACCGTGATCAATGGCGTCGGGCGCGGTAAATTGCGTGCGCAACCCATTCCGGAAGAGGTGCCCGATCTGGTGGCGCAGTCACCGCGCGCCTCCGATGCGCTGGCACTTCTGGGCGACAAACGGTTTTTGATGGATGGCAAGGGGCGTGGCTTCGTGATGTTCGCCCGCTCCGGTGGCAGCCTGGTATCGATGGGCGAACCGGTTGGCGGGGATGACGGGGTCGTCGGGGGGCTTGCCTGGGCATTTCGCGACATGGCGGACCGCACCGGCGCCCGTACCGTCTTCTATGGCGTTGGACCGGAACGCCTGCCATTGTTCCTCGACATGGGCCTGACGGCGCTCAAGCTGGGCGAAGTTGCGCGCGTCGAACTGCGCGATTTTTCGCTGGAGGGTTCAAAACGCCAGCCGCTGCGCTATGCGGCGAGACGGCTGGAAAAGGAAGGCATTTCCTTTGAAATCCTGCCCAAGGAGCAGACGCCGGCGGTCATGGACGAATTGCGCGAGGTGTCCGATGCCTGGCTGGAAATGAAATCAGGTTCCGAAAAGCGTTTCTCGCTCGGCTCGTTCGAAGTGGCGTATCTCTCGCATTTCGACATTGCGGTCCTGCGCAAGGACGGCGCGATCGTCGCCTTTGCCAATGTCTGGCGCGGCGCGGGGCAGAAGGAAATTGCTGTTGACCTGATGCGGCACCGGCCCGATGCGTCGAGCGTCATCATGGATGGCCTGTTTGCCAATCTGCTGATGGCGGCGAAGGCAGAGGGCTATGAGTGGTTCAATCTTGGTGCGGCTCCCTTGTCCGGCCTTTCCGACAGCCATCTTGCGTCCCGCTGGAACCGCATCGGTTCGTTCATCTACCGGCGCGGTGCTGAATTTTATCGATTTGACGGATTGCGCGCGTTCAAGGATAAGTTCGGTCCGAAATGGACACCCTATTATCTGATTTGCCCCCCAGGCCTTGCCACACCACGTTCCCTGATCGATGCAACAAATTTGGTGAGCGGCAGCCCCTTCGAGGTCTTTAAACGATGAAATTTCTACGCAGGCCTTATCTGTATCTTGTTGCTGCGCTTGTGATCATCAGCATCATTCTTTCCGTCACCTATCGCTATGTGCCAAGGCTTGCTTTCTGGACATCCGGACGCATTCTGGTCACGTCCGAACGCCTCAGCGAAGTCCCGCTGCTGCAGCCGAGCATGAAACCAACCGGTATTGCCATCCTCGTGTCGCAGACCGGCGGTATCCGTGCCGATGACGAGGCGCTGTCCAAGCTGCTGCTTGATCGCGGTTTCCTCGTCCTGATGGTCGATCTGGAAAGATGGCGTCAGCAACTCAATCAGGATACGGGCGAATGCACCTATTTCGTCTCCGATCTTGAGGGCCTTGCGAAGGAAGCTCAGCGCATGATTTCTCTTGATACCTATATGCATCCTGTGATGATCGGCATTGGTGAAGGCGGCGTGATGTCCTACGCGTCGGTCGCCAATTCACCGGCAGCAACCCTTGCGGGGGCTGTCGCGCTCGACCCGACCGTTGCGCTCAACACCAAGCTGCCATCCTGTGAAGGTGCGGATTTCGAGCCCGTGGCCGGACAGGGCTACAGCTATTCCTATGATGCCGACCTGCCCAATCCGGCGGTCATCGTGCGGGAAAAGGCCGATCCGGCACCGTCCGGCCCGCCGACCCCCGGCTATTTCAAGGCGCAGGAGAAGCTGGCCGCAGGCAAGCCTGAGCGCATGCAGATGGCGGCCGATGCGGCGGTGGAAATTGCCAAGGAAGATGCCTCGGCCGATACCTTGCCGATCGTCGATATTCCGAGCAGCAACGGCCCGGCGAAATATCTGGCCGTGTTCTTCTCGGGCGATGGCGGCTGGCGTGATATCGACAAATCCGTCGGCGATATCATCGCCAAGGAGGGTGTCCACGTCGTCGGCGTCGATTCCCTGCGCTACTACTGGTCGGTGCGCAAGCCGGAAGACATCGCCAAGGATATCGGCCGCATCATCAAGAAGGCCGATCCGACAGGCAAGCTGCCCGTGGTCCTTCTCGGCTATTCCTTCGGGGCCAACACCGTACCCTTCGCCTGGCCCTTCATTCCCGAGCACCTGCAGCAGCGCATCGCCATGGTCGGTCTGATCGGCACGGAGGAAACCACGCCGTTCCAGGTTTCGGTCGGCGCGTGGCTCGGTCTTGGCGGCGACAACGAGGTGGCACCCGCCGTTGCCAAACTGCCGCCGGCAAAGGTGCTGTGCGTCTATGGCACGCAGGAGGACGACACCGCCTGCAACGACCCGTCGCTCAGCACGGTGCAAAAGATACAGCTGCAGGGCGATCATCATTACGATGAAAAATATGACACCCTGGCTGCCAAGCTGATGGAAGCCATTGCGTCCCGCGTGCAGGCACAGCCTGCGGCGCAGTAATAGGCGGGCCGGGCTGGACGAAACAGGGGCTGCACGGTGTGCGGCCCCTTTGTTCTGTCTGCCGCGCGGAAATTTAGGCCCCGCGCGGCTTGGCAATATGTGTAATCTGGCAAAGCTGTTGCCGAATCCTTGCTGAGAGACTGTTTATGACGCTGGACCAGTTGCGCATCTTCATCGCGGTTGCCGAGCGCGAGCATATCACCCATGCGGCGGCGGCTCTCAACATGACGCAGTCGGCGGTGAGTGCAGCCATCACCGCGCTTGAGACCAGACATGGCGTCACCCTGTTCGACCGGATCGGACGTTCCATCGTTCTCAACCAGACCGGGCGTGTGTTTCTGAAGGAAGCTGTCGCCGTGGTCGCGCGGGCCAAGGCCGCCGAAACCGCATTGACCGATCTGGCCGGTCTGATGCACGGTGAGCTCTCGATCATGGCAAGTCAGACGATTGCCGGCTATTGGCTGCCGGACATGCTGGCCGCCTACAGGAAACTTTATCCCGGCATTACGCTCGATATCCGCATCGGCAACACCCGGCAGGTTGCGGCGGCTGTGGAAGCGGGCGAGGCGGAACTGGGGCTGGTGGAAGGCAAGGTCGAGCATGCGCTGCTGTCGACCAGGGTCGTGGCGACGGATGACATGGTGATCGTGGTTGCTGCCGGTCAGCCCTGGGCCGCGCACCGCACTGTCGACGCGAGGGATTTCCGCGATGTCGCGTGGGTGCTGCGCGAAAAGGGCTCCGGCACCCGCTCGGCTTTTGAACAGTTGCTTGGCGCAGTGAACATGGACGTGACCATGCTTGATATCGCCATGGTGCTGCCGGGCAACGAGGCGGTGATCGGAGCTGTCGAGGCCGGCGTGGGAGCGACGCTGATATCGCGCAGTGTTGCCTCATCCAAGCTTCGCGCCAGACTGTTGCGGGAAGTTGTCTATCCGACCATGCCGCGGCCGTTCTATCTCCTGCATCACCGCGAGCGCTATCGCAGCAAGGCGGCGGATGCCTTTGTTTCCCTTGCGGAAGCGCGGGTATAGGCAATCATTCGATTTAGTCGATTGGTTTGACAAGTTTAATGCGTTGGAATTGATGAGTTGGCGCTTGCTAAGGATGTTCTGCCAATGACGCAGAGATTCATCATGACCACGCTTGACACCTCAACACGCTCCGTTCCCCGTTCGATTGCGCCCAAAAGACTGGGTATTGTCCGTCAGTTCACGCCCAACTGGTTTGCAACGACGATGGGGACGGGCATTCTTTCCATTGCCTTGGGGCAATTCCCCGGCCAAGCTGCGGTGTTCGCCCTGGGGGAAGCGCTGTGGCTGGGCAATATGCTGCTCTTCGCCGCCTGCAGCCTGGCCTATGTCACGCGTTGGCTCCGCTATCGCCAAGAGGCGAAGCGGGTGTTCGATCATCCCGTCATGTCGATGTTCTTCGGCTGCATTCCCATGGGGCTTGCGACCATCGTCAACGGTTTCCTGGTCTTCGGTATTGCCCGGCTGGGTGAAAGTGCCGTTGCCATCGCCTATGCGCTCTGGTGGCTTGACGTGGTCCTTTCCGTCGGAATCGGTCTTGCCATACCGTTCATGATGTTCACCCGGCAATCCCACGCGATGGAGCAGATGACATCCGTCTGGCTTCTGCCGGTGGTTGCCTGCGAAGTTGCGGCGGTCAGTGGCGGCTTGCTCCTGCCGCATATTGCCGATGCCTCAACGCAGCTCTCCGTCCTTCTTGCCAGCTATGTGCTCTGGGCCCTGTCCGTGCCGCTGGCGATGTGCATTCTCGTTGTGCTGTTCCTGCGCATGGCGCTGCACAAGCTGCCGGCGCCGAACATGGCCGCATCGAGCTGGCTTGCTCTCGGACCGATCGGGACCGGCGCGCTCGGCATGTTCGTGCTCAGCGCCAATGCACCCGACATCCTCACCGCCCATGGATTGGGCGCTGTCGCCACCGCTGTCTCCGGCGCGAGCCTGCTTGCCGGCGTGATCCTCTGGGGCTACGGCCTGTGGTGGCTGGCCATGGCCGCGATGATCACCATCCGGTATTTCCATGACGGCATTCCGTTCAACATGGGCTGGTGGGGCTACACATTCCCGCTCGGTGTCTATGCCGTGGCGACCCTGCGCCTGAGCCATATTTTCCCGGTTGCCAGCATTGGCCTGTTTGCGGAAGTACTGGTGATCACCCTTGCCATGGTCTGGCTCGTGGTCAGCGCGCGCACGCTCCGCGGTATCTGGCTCGGTCAGGTGTTTGCCGATCAGAGCCTGGAAACCCGCGCTGCCTAACCGGCAGCGCTGGTTGCAGCCTTTTTATCCCTGGCGGATTGGACCAATGCCTCGGATGCCTGCTTCTTGCGGGCATCCGCATAGCGCTGGGCAATGACGGCACAGGCCATCAGCTGGATCTGGTGAAAGAGCATCAGCGGCAGCACGATGCTGCCGATGTTCTGTCCGGCGAAGATCACCGTGGCGATGGGCACGCCGCTGGCAAGGCTTTTCTTCGAACCGCAGAAGGTGATGGCGATCTCGTCCTCCTTGGAGAAACCCAGCCAGCGGCTGCCATACATGGTCGTGAGCAGCACAAGTGCCAGAAGCACGATGTTGACGGCAATGACCACGCCGAGATCGCGCAGCGACATGGTCTTCCACAGGCCTTCATTCACCGACTCGCTGAAGGCGAGATAGACCACCATCAGAATGGAGCCGCGATCCACCGGCATCAGGATTTTCTTCTTGCTGCGGATGAAATCGCCGATCCATGGCTGCAGCACCTGTCCGAGGATGAAGGGCGCCAGCAATTGCAGCAGAATGGATTGCAGCGCATCCAGCGAGAACCCGGCGTGACCGCTCGCGGAAAACAGCACGCCGGCCAGAAGCGGCGTCAGGAACATGCCGAAAATATTCGAGGCGGATGCCGAGCAGATGGCGGCCGGTACATTGCCGCCGGCAATTGATGTAAAGGCGATGGACGACTGCACCGTCGAAGGCAGCACGCACAGAAACAGGATGCCCGTGTAGAAGGCAGGCGGCAGGATTGTCGGCACAAGCACACCGGCAGCCAGGCCGAAAATCGGGAACAGCACGAAGGTGGCCGCGAGAATCGTCAGATGCAGCTTCCAGTGCAGAAACCCGGCAATGACCACATCCCGCGACAGGCGCGCGCCATGCAGGAAGAACAGAAGCCCGATGGCCACTTTTGTCGCCAGACCGAAATAACCGGCGGCGACGCCGCTGACAGGGAAAAACGATGCCAGCACGACGGTCGCAACAAGCATCAGGGTGAAATTGTCAGGCAGGAAACGGGACATGGCTGTTATTCCGGTACGATAGATTTGCGGCAGCATCCACTATCATGATATAGGATGCAAGGAATAACACTTATCATGATTCAGGATTTCAAATGCTTGATCTCATGCAATTGCGCAGTTTCGTCGCCCTGGAGCAGATGGGCAGCTTTTCCATGGCGGCGAAAAAGCTGGGGCTGGGGCAGTCCACGGTCAGCCAGCACATCCAAAGGTTGGAGACGCAGCTTGGCCGTAGTCTGGTGCAGCGCGATACGCATCGTCTTGCCCTGACGCCGGATGGCGAGGCGCTGCTTGCCCATGCGCGGACCATGCTGACGATCAATGGCGAAGTGCAGGCGCTTTTCGCCGAAAACAGCTTGCGCGGCCATCTGCGCCTTGGCGTCTCCGAGGATTTCGTCACCAGCCGTCTGCCTGACGTGCTGGAGGATTTCGGCCGGGCGCACCCGTCCGTCGACCTGGAACTCACGGTATCCTTGAGCGGTGTCCTCTATGAAATGCTGGACCGGGGCGAGATCGACCTGGTCCTGGCCAAGCGCCGCCTTGGCGATCCGCGTGGCGAGCTGGTCTATCGCGAGCCGCTGGTCTGGCTGGCGCGCGATCCGGCGCGTCTTGGCGGAAAGCAGAAGGCGCTGCCGCTGATCGCCTTTCCGCCGCCGAGCATCACCCGCCGCGTTGCGCTGGAAACCCTGGAAAAGCACCAGATTCCCTGGCGCATCGTCTGCACCTGCGGCAGCCTCAGCGGGCTGATTGCGGCAGCGAGAGCCGGCATGGGCGTTCTGGTGCAACCGCGCAGCATGGTTCCGGCAGGCTTGCAGGAGCTTCCCGCGGGCCGGCTGCCCACACTCGAGGACGTGGAATTCGTGCTGGTTCCGCGCAAGGGCGCCGACGGTGAACTGATCGCGGCGCTGTCGAAGGAAATCCTGTCGAATGTCCGCAATTTCCAGAATGCCAGTTAAACTTCCGTCAGATTGCTGAACACCAGTCCCGACGGATTGGCCTTGGCTGAAGCCTTGATCGCCGCGATGGATGCGCTGACCCGATTGACATCCGCATGCATGAGGCCTTCGGCGATCTCCAGCACGGCAATGCTGCAGCGCATGAGCGGGAAGTGGCGCTCGCCGCCGGATCGGTCGTGGGCGCGGATCGCACCGGCGGCGCGGTCTTCCGGCGTATAGAGATCAAGCACATTGGTCTGGAAATCGCCCAAGAGCGCGGTCAACCGTTCCTCGATTTCCGCCCGGCTGCCGCCGCTCATGCCGATGAAGAAGTCGTCGCCGCCGACATGGCCGAGGAACTTGTCTTCCCCGACAAAATGATGGCGGAGCAGTGAGGCAAACAGGCCAATGGCCAGATCGCCCTTCTGGAAGCCGTAATGGTCGTTGAACGGCTTGAAATTGTCGAAGTCGCAATAGCAGAAGAAGCGGGTCACCGAACTGTCCCGCATGATATCCTGCACGTAGTCGCGGATGGACCGGTTGCCCGGCAGGCCGGTCAGCGGGTTCTGGTCCTGTGCCGTTTTGAGCTGTTTCTCGTTGATGATTTTCAGCAGGGACGAGGCGGAGAGGACACCGGCATAGCGCAGGTTCTCGGTAAGGATCACGCAGTCGCTGCCGTCGATCCCGGCGAAAATCTTGAGCATCTGCTCGGCGGGCGTATCGAGATCAGCGATCGGGGTGCCCGTCACGAAGTGCGAGATGCCGCGCTGATAAATGCGGTTCTTCAGGAGATCGCGGCCGAAGGGATGCTAGATCATCGCCTTGACGTGGTATTCGTGCAAAACACCGCGCGGCTCGTCATTGGCGCTGAGCACCGGAAAAAAGCTCTGCTGGGGGTTTTTGCGGAAAAGCTCGAAGACATTGTCGAGATCGTCGTTCTCGCGCACGGCGGGAAGGCGCTGCACCTGCGCCCGGATGAGAATGCTGTCGAGCGTCGTGGTTTGGCGGCGCCCGCTACCTGCCTGTTCCAGGTGGGGATAGATATCCTGCAGCTCGCCGACATTGGTGGTGGGGCGCGCGATGTAATATCCCTGGACGAGATCGCAGCCGAGTTCGCGGCAGACAATGTATTCCGCTTCGGTCTCGACGCCTTCGGCAATCACCCGGGCGCCCAGCATATGCCCCATCTGCACAATCTGCTTGACGATGTGGCGTTTGCGCGGGCTGGCATCGAGGCCCGAGATGAAGTGGCGGTCGATCTTCACATAGTCGGTCGGATAGTCGCAAAGCAGTTTCAGCCCGTTGAACCCAACGCCGAAATCATCGATGGCAAGCTTGAAGCCGCCATGGCGCAGCTTGTTGATCAGCGCGGTGAACGCCGCATCCTTGGTGTTGTCGAAGCGCTCGGACAGTTCGAAACAGATGGAGGAGGGACGAATGCCGGCCTTGATCAGCTGCTGGGCAAGGCGCTCGATGAAATTGGTGCCCAGGCTGATCAGGCGTGCATCGATATTGATGAACAGCATGCGGTGGGTGAAACCGGGCAGGCCGGAAAACCCGGCAAAGGCCCGGCCATTGATCATCTGTTCCAGCTCGGCCAGCTGGCCGACATCATGCGCCTTGTCGAGCAGTTCGGGCGGCGAACCGAAACCCAGCCGGTCAAACCCGCGCATAAGCGATTCATAGCCGAAGGTCGCTCCCGTTGCCGCCTCGACGATGGGCTGGAAAGCGGTTTCTATGGCCAGCTTGGCGAGGGTCACGAGCTGATCGTCACCAAAACGGCGCAGGACCAGCATTTCGGCAGGTTGGAAGGACATGAGCTACTCCGGCATGGATGCAAATTGCCGCCGGATAATTTCCGCTTATCCTTGAATATTCCGTTTCTGCCAGATGACAGTTTTATGAAGTTTGCTACAGGTATCGGGCCGGGGCGTGCCGGTGGTGGTTTCAGCGCGTTTCCGGCCTCACAGTTCACCCGAAATCTCGCGCCGCCGCTGGTCGAGTTCTTCGCTGTAGCGGCGCAGCGTATGGCTTTCCGTAAGAAGCCCGACCACGTTGCGCTCGATGAGATTGTCGATGACGGCCAGCGCTTCGCTTTCCGTCTTGTCGAAGATGCCGACCGCCTGCTTGGCATTCATCTGCGGGTGCAGATAATCGCTCTGGTATTTCATCAGGCTGCCGATTTCCTGGGTACGGGCCGATTCATCGACGATTTCCGAATGGGCTTCGGGTACGAGAACAATACCGGCATATTTGCCCGCATCGTCGAGAACCACGACGCGCTGGGTGGAGCCGAGGGGGAAATCGTGGCGGAAATCGGCGATGGTCATATGCGTCGATGCGGTGCGCACATCCCGGCGCATCAGACGGTCGACGGTGAGATTGCGGATCCAGCCGACATCGTGTGCGCTGCGGATGCTTTCCCCGCGCAGATGAAAGCGCCACGTGGCGAAGGAATAGCCAAAGGTGTTGCGCACGGTCAGCGATGCGGTGATGACGGCGGCCAGAACCAGCGCGGTGATCGGAAAATCCCCGGTGATTTCCAGAGCCAGGAAGGTCATGGTCAGCGGTCCGCCAATGACGGCGACAGCAAGGGAACTCATGCCGACCACGGCGTAGATCACCGGTGTCAGCGTGGCATGGGCGAAAATGAAGGGAGCGGAATAGGCGAATATCTTGCCGAGCAATGCCCCCATGAACAGCGATGCGAAAAACAGACCGCCGCGAAAGCCAGAGCCGATGGACACTGCCGAGGCCGTCGATTTGAGCAGGAGGATGCCAAGCAGCGAGGCAATGGTTGCGGTATGATCGAGATTGAGGTGCAGGGCGCCATGGCCGCCGGACAGCACCTGCGGCGAAACCAGTGCGAGCGCACCCACGACAGCTCCGCCGATCGCCGGACGGATCGATGATGGAACCGAGCTTTTGCGGGCGAGTTCCTCGACAAAGGAGACGCCCTTCATCAGCAGGATGCCTGCACCGGCACAGAGGATGCCGAGCAGCAGGGCCGGCACATAATCGGCGGTGACGACAGTGCCGAAACTGCCGACGTCAATCATGAAATCGCTGCCGACAAGGGCGCGCGCGACAATGGTGGAGACAAGGGCGGACACGACAACCGGCGCAAGGCTGGTGATGGTGTAGGAACCGATGATCAGCTCGAAGGCGTAGAACGATCCGGTCAGCGGTGCGTTGAAAGCCGCTGAAATGGCGCCCGCTGCGCCGCATCCAACGAGAATGCGCAGTTCAGCCCGGCGCAACTGCAGCGACAGGCCAAGTTTCGAGGCCAGGCCCGATGCCAGCTGGGTATAGCCGGCCTCCAATCCCACGGATGCGCCGAAACCATTGGAAATGACATTCTGCACCGCGACAATGATGCTGTCGTTGAGGGAAAGGCGGCCGCCATGCAACGCGTTGGCTTCGATGGGATCGACCATGGGACGCTTGCGCCAGCGGGCCAGGATCAGCACCAGAATTCCGAGCAGAATGCCACCGGCGAGTGGAGCGGAAAAAACGATCATCTGATCCAGCGCGCTCATGGAACTCAGGCGCTCGCCTTCTTCGATCTTGAAAATGAGCTGATGCATTTCCTGGGTGATCAGGCTCATGCCAGTGACCACGACACCCGCAACCAGACCGATCAGCGCAGCGGCCAGAACAAGCCCGAGCTCGCTGCCGCGCGCAAAGGCCCGGAGCCGGCTGGGTGCCAGAAGAATGGAAAGGACACCGAGGCGGCGAATGTTGAATTTTCGGAGCATTTTAGACTGCAGGGACGAGGAAAGTTGCCCGTGCAGGTTTATACCCAAGGCGCTGCCACGTCAAAACAAGAGGCACGCCAAGCGACCGGATTTTGGCTTCAGCCGCGTGTGTAGCCGGGCCGGTACGGCGCGCTCGGCTCCGGCTTCACCAGGGCAGCCTTGCGGGCCGCCGCCTCGGCCTGTTCGCGGCGCTGCTGATGGGCTCTTGCCGCATCGAGCGTCAGGCGCAGTTCAAAATTCTTGCGGACCGCACGGTCAAGCGAAAGCGCGGCAAGCCGCGTCACATCCGATACACCTGATGTATAGATCTGCAGGATGATGAGGGAGATTTCCTGCGCATAGATCTTTGAGCGCGGGCCAAGATCCAGCATGCGGAAAGCTTCAGCATAAGCCTTTCGCATGATTGCCAGGTCTTGCGGCGAGTAGACCGGTCCCGCTGAATCGCAGAAAATCATTTTTACCCCCGAAACGGCACGCAAAACATGCCGTCACAACCCAATCAGCCCGTCACCAAACTATTGGTAATAGGCGCGGAGAACAACTGGAAATTGCGCTGAGGCATGCAGCCCATTGCAACGACCGTTGATGGGCCGATGCGATGGCGTGAATTCGACGCCTGTGCCGTCAGTTCGGGCAGGTCTGCGGCTGTCCGTTCAAGCCCTGATGCTTGATTTCGAACGTCGATTTTGACGTTTCGCCGTTTCGGGTGATCGTGACGACATAGATGCTGTCAAAATCATCTTTCTGCCATTTCGGCACGGCTCCGGCGTCGCCATTGTTGGCTTCGAGAAGGTCGCTGACGATATTGTCGATTTTCTTGTGTTCCCAGGCGACCAGAATGCGGGCATTGCGCAATTTTTGCTTGCTCAGGGCCTTGGTAAGGTCCTTGCGCTCGGACACGCCGATGCTTGCGTTGACCGGCAGGCCGAACGAGATGGCCGTCGGCTCGATGGTGGCCAGAGGGCGGATGTAGTCATAGTTCTCGCCGCCATCTTCCTTCTGATCGGAGGGGTTCGGTGCGAAAATATAATCGGGCTTGCCCAGTGTTCTGGCAATCACCGGCGGAAGGGCGAGGGCGCGATTCAACCCTTGGCAATTGAGCTGGCCCAGGCCTTTTTCCGGCTTTTCACCATGCCTGATAAAGGCAATCGTCTGGACGCTGTCGCTGCTCCAGGCGGGCGCCGTGCCGGCTGTCAAAGCCAGCATGGCAATTGCGGTGAGTGATCCGATTAAGCGTAGAGCCATGGTTGATTCCTTCCTTTGCCAATTCCTATTCCGGCTAACATGGAAGCGCTACAGGATTCTTCGAGCGGCAACCCGTCAGGGCATGCCTGCATGGACATGGGCCAATGCCATGATCTGGGCGGATGAATGCCGTATCGGCAGACTGGAGATATCCCCATTGCGGTCCGCAATTGAACAAATCTGATGATCTGAAGCAGAAAAGTGCGTTTTTATGTTGGAAATGACCGTATAAGGATTGATAAAAGTTCTTTGTTGGGAAAAAGTACAATTAATATTACAAGGGGTATTGGAACTTGACCAAGCACACACCACTTCAGACACGGATTCGCGATCAATTGCAACGACGGTTCGGTGAGGACCTGCATGTCGGCGACCGGGTGAACGAGGCGGAAATTGCCGATGCCCTGGGGATTTCGCGCACGCCCGTCCGCAAGGTGCTCTGGCAGCTGCAGAATGAAGGTGTCGTCAGCTACGAGCAGCACCGCGGGTTTCGCCTCGCGGATGCAAGCGCCGACGTGTTTGATACGGATGCCGAGAAGAATGAGCTGCTGGATGAAAGGGTGATGCGCGACATGGCGCTCGGCCAGCTCGGCAGCGTGATCAGCGAGCGGGCGCTGATGCAGAAATATGCGGTCCCGCACGGCATTCTCATGTCGACCCTGCGCCGCCTGATGCGCGACCAGCTGGTCGAGCCTTCCGTCGGTCACGGATGGATTTTTGCCGACGTCAGTGCCACCGCCCTGGAGAGCGGATACAAGTTCCGCCAGATTCTTGAACCGGCCACCATTCTGGCCGATCCCTACTTCGTTGATGTCGAGGCCTTTCAGGCGATTGACCGCGACCATGCCAATACAATCGCCAATATCGGAAAGGTTGATCAGCGCCGGCTTTTCGATCTGGATGCCAAATTTCACCGGCTGATTGCGCTCGGCGCCAAGTCTGCGCATCTGGTTGACGCCATCGAGCGCCAGAACAATATCCGGCGGGTCAACGAATATATCGGGTTTGTCCGGCTCGACCGTATCCGGGAATCCCTCGGTGAGCACCGCAACATCATCGCAGCCCTGCTGCGCGGCGAGAGGCAGGTGGCTGCGGCCCTGATGCGGCTGCATCTGCAAATTTCCAGGGATGAGACATTCAAGTACATCGAGGACGATCTGGAGCGGGTCCGGGCAGGGGATTTGCATCTTTCCCTGGAACAGGACTGATACGTCACCTGCCGGTCGCGGCACCGTGCTGATCCGCGGGCAGGATACCGGTGTCCTGCTTGGGTCGTTTCCGTATTTGTCTCAAGTATAGTGCAATAGAGAATTTTCACGCTGGTATCGCCTGATGCCGGGCTAAATCCTTATTTCAAGAAATGTCATGGTGAATATGCCGATAAATGGATGCGTTTACGCCGAATTGAAAAATTCTGTTGTGAGATATGGTTCGTCGAGGTGACGATACCCGCAATAACAAAAAGCATTTTATATTGACAAAATGCAATATGTGAACTCTCATGAAGCGCAGATGCGATCAACGCATCGTTACTTCTGGAGGGATTCATGGACGCAACAGTACAGTCTTGGGAGCGCCGGGAACTTGGTAGCTTCTTTCATACATTCTCGGATCTGGCATCGCTGCGGGAGGATGGACCCGCCATCGTCGAGAAAGGCGATGGCGCCTATATCTTCGATACCGCCGGCAAGCGCTATTTCGAGGGCAACTCCGGCCTTTGGAACATGACGCTGGGATTTTCCGAAACGCGCCTGGCCGACGTTGCCGCCCGGCAATATGCGCAGTTTCCCGGTTATCACACCTTCTTTGGCCGCAACTCGAAACCGACCGTTGCTCTGGCCGAAAGCATGCTTGAACTGGCGCCGGTGCCGATGAGCCGTGTCTTTTTCACAAACTCGGGCTCGGATGCCAATGAATCCGTCATCAAACTCCTGTGGATGATGTGGGCGGCAGAAGGCCAGCCCAGACGGCGCAAGCTGCTGACACGCAAGAACGCCTATCATGGCGCCACCGTCATGGCTTCGGCGTTGACGGGCAAGGATTACGTGCGGGCCTTCGGTCTGCCCAATGCCGAGATCGTTACCCTTGACTGTCCGCATAGCTGGCGCTTTGCGCTGCCGGGTGAAAGCGATGAGGATTATTCCGCCCGGCTTGCCGCCCGGCTCGAACAGCAGATTTTGGCGGAAGGCCCCGAGACCATCGCCGGCATGTTCGCTGAACCCGTGATGGGAGCCGGCGGCGTCATCGTGCCGCCGGATGGGTATTTCCGCATGATCCAGCCGGTTCTGCAGCGTTATGGCATCCCGCTCGTCGCCGATGAGGTGATCTGCGGCTTCGGCCGGACGGGGCATCTGTGGGGTGCGCAGGCGGTCGGCCTGCGGCCGGATATCATCGTGGCATCAAAGAGCATGTCGGCGGGTTATTTCCCGATGGGCGCCGTGATGCTGTCGGCCGACATGGACAAGCGGGCGACCGCCGCCTGCGAACTCTGGGAAGAGTTTCCGCATGGTTATACCACCGGCGGCCATCCCGTCGGATGCGCCATTTCGCTGGAAGCGATCCGCATCATCACGGAGGAGGGCATTCTCGACAATATTTGCGAGGTCGGCCCGGTTTTCCAGGCCGGATTGCGCACGCTGGCCGAACACCCCATGGTTGGCGAGGCGCGCGGCCTTGGCCTGATGGGCGCGCTGGAGATGGTGGCGGACAAGAAAACCAAGACCGCCTATGCGGGGGAGTATCGCGTCGGGGACCGGATCGCCAAGGCGGCGCGCGATCTCGGCTTCATCATTCGTCCGCTCGGCGCCTCCGTGGTTCTGGCGCCGCCATTCATCGCCACGCTTGACCAGATCGGGCAGTTGCTGGATGTGCTGAAGCAGATTCTGGACGATGTTCATGCGGATGTGAGCAGGCATCACGCGTGAGATATTGCGGCCTGCTCCCGGGCATTCCCGTCCGGGAGCAGGCCATGCTGTATCCTGACAGGTTATGCCGCTGCCGCCAGACCGGCATTTTCCTTGAGTATCCGGAATTTGCCGGATATTTGCGACAGCTTGGCTTCCCATTCGGGATTGGGCGATTGACCTTCAATCGTCCGGAAAAACACCTGCATCATGCAGGTGATGGCAAATGGTTCGATGAGGGCGGCCTTGACGGCCCAGGCAAAGATGAGGGCGAGAAGAAAACCGCCCGATGTCCAGCCGCCCGGAATCCAGCAGAGCAGGGCCGCTGCCGGCGCCAGCATCACCAGGAACACGGCGATCGACAGGCCGTAGACGATGACGGTCAGAAACGCGGCGTTGCGCAGCATCGTTCCCGCATTCTGGCCGTAGAGCACCAGTGCCGACTGTGCCGATTGCCAGGGATTGGTGCTGCGGGTCCGGATGATATAGGCAAGCATGACCTCGTCGATGAAGCCGACGGCGATGCGCAGGAATGCCCGGATCAGCGACATGAGCTGGTCCAGGCCGGGAAGGGGCAGAAAGGCCGCGATACCCTGCACCAGCCCGGTGATGGCCGTCAGCACGCCCTTTATCAGCTGGTCGACGGCAAAAAGGACGCTTGCCTCGGCAAACCGGTTTGCGACGATGCCTCTGGCATACTGGATCTGTCCCTGATTGTCCGGCAATGGCCTGCCGTCGAGGAGCTCCACCAGCACGGCAATATGCCCCGCCTTGACGACGTAGAGGATGTATTCCCGCATGAGATAGAGGGCCCCGGCGGTCATGCAGAAGCCCAGCAGCCCGCCGATGAAGATGGAATTGGCCTGGAAACTTTCGTCGCCGAGGCCGCCGATACCCCAGCCGATACCGGCGCCGGTCGATGTGACAAGCACATAGGCGATGACCATGCCGAGATAGATCGCGATTCTAAGCGCGATGAACGGGGCCGTGCGCGCCATGAGGCCGAGTGAACGGCTGATACTGAAGTTCCACATGAGTGTCCTGCTTGATCTTTGAGAATGTGCAACTGCCGGCGTACCTGATTGCCATGTCGGCCATTCACCCGCCTGCGGAGATAAAAGCTCTGAAACACATCGCGTTGGCGGCATTTGCGCCGCCAACGGATTGTGCGTGTTAGCGCATTTTGACGAGTTCAACGCGCCGGTTCTTTGAGCGGTTTTCCTCGGTTGCGTTGCTTGCGGTGGGGGCAGACATGCCCGCACCGAAGGAGCGCAGCCGCCCGATCGCGATACCGTAGCGATCCGCCAGCGTTCTGGTCACCGATGCCGCCCGGCGCTTGGACAGGTCGACATTGTAGTCGAAATTGCCGACGTCATCGGTGTGGCCAACGACCAGAACGTTCAGGTCCTGGTTCGATTTCATCATGTTGGCGATCTCCGCCAATGCAGCGTCGGATTCCGGCTTGATATCGGTCCGGTCCGTGTCGAAGAAAATGCCATAGAGCGCAACGCGGCCGCTGGTGTCGAGGGCCGTTGCCATTTCGCGGGCATTGACGGTGACCATTTTCTGTTCACGCTTTTCCGGTTCCACCACGTTGACAAGGGCGATCGTCCGGTCGGTGAAACGGGCGCAACCATCCGTGAAGCTCTTCGCAATGCGATAGGTGTGGACCGTCGCATAGGCGTCCGCGCCGCCCTGCGGAAAGCTGGCTGCAAAGAAGCGCTGGTCATCGATCTTGTACGGCAGTGCCGAGCAGCCCAATGCATCATCGAATTTCGCCTGCAGCTTGCTCTCGTCGATGAAATACATCATCAGGCTGGTGTCTTCATTGCCGCCCGTGGGGACGCGGGCCGACAGATTGGCGCTGCCGCCGCATTCTTCGCCCTTGCAGGAATAGAGAACCTTGCCGCCCTTCGCGGCGATTTCGTCCTGATAGTTCCGCGTGACCTCAAGCGTGGAGCGGCCTTCGGGGGTGAGATAAATGAGCCGGGTCAGTTCGCCTTCGACCGTCTGTTTCTGCTTGGGCTTGAATATCTCCATATAGCTCTGTTCGATCTTCTCGCCCGTGTCGACCAGCGGAGACAGCGGAAAGGTGAAGTCGGTAAACTTTTGGTGGAGATGGCTTAGGATGAGCGAACCCTCATACCGCTTGAGCGCCGGGCTGTCCGATGCGCCCGCAATATCCTTCTTGGGCAGCGCCGTTTCCTGCGCCCATGCGGCTGTTGCCATCATGGCCACGATCAGGCTGGTGCGGACACATAGTTTCGTGAAGTGGTTGAACATGATTTTTCCTGTCAATGGTCAGTTGAGTTGTATTCGCCAAGGTATGAGCCTGTGCCGCCGGGTGTTCATCGGTGGCTTGGCGATGTGGGGTGCAATCCGCGATTCCTGGGAGACTGTTAGGGATGGCACCGCCTCATTTTGCATTTTACCGGGTTATAATACAAAAAATTGACTTGCCCGGAAACAAGGGGAGCTGATAGATAGGCCATCGAAACATGTAAAATGAAAACTTCTGGACGCGCATCATGAGCAAGATTCATATCAACCTGACCATGCTGAAGGCTTTGATTGCTATCGTGGAAGAAGGTGGCTTTTCCCGCGGCGCCGACCGGATCGGCGTAAGCCAGTCTGCCGTCAGCCACGCCATCCGCGGCCTGGAACGCGCGATAGGCGCACCGCTGATCGAGCGGCAGCGGGGCAATATGGAACTGACGGCGATGGGCCAGAAAGTTGCCGAGGAAGCGCGCGGCGTGCTGCAGGCCATCGAGCGGCTGCGGAAACTCGGCCAGAACCGGAATGTCTGCGGCACGGTGCGCGTCGGCGTTGTCGCCAGCATCGCGTCGCGGATTACGCCGGCGGCCTTGCGCGACCTGCGCCGCAATTTCCCCGATATCCGGCTCGATATCTGGGATGGAACTGATCAGGAAGTGCATGAATGGGTCAGAAATGGCCTGATCGACATCGGCATAGCCGGTATATGCGACGGTCTGAATGCCGAGCACTTCATGGAGGACAAACTGCTTCTCCTCGTTCCGCACGATCATGTCCTGGCCGGGCACGAGACCGTATTCCTGGCCGAATTGCAGGATGCCCGCTTTGTCGTATCGGCAACGGGGTGCGGACCGCAGATCGACGCGATGCTTGAGGAGGCCGGTGTTGCAATCGATGTTGTCGTGCGCGTGAGGGAAAAGGAAACGCTGTTTTCGATGGTCCGGTCCCATGTCGGCGTGGCCATGGTGCCTGAACTGGCGCTGCCGGCCATTGTCGAAGGCTGTGTCGTGCGTCCTCTTGATCCGCCATTTTCCCGGAAGCTGTTTCTGATGCACGGCGATGCCAGCCTGAACTCGTCTGCCCGGGCGGTGGCGGATGCGTTCAGGCGTGCTTCATGCAGCTTTGCTTTTTGTTTGCCTGACGAAGCAATTCAGGACGATGCCAGAATCGAGGAAAGGACGGCCTGACGCCGGGCTCGATCCCTCCCGTAAGGGATCGAGCTTGCCGTGGTTCCCGGCTAATGCACAAAGCCCATATGGCGCGGCAGCGACAATGTGATGTCCGGGATGAACGCGATCAGCAGCAGGCATATGAACAGGATCGCCAGATATTTGGCGATTGGCTTGACCGTCGCTTCCAGGGACACGCCGCCCACCGCACAACTCGTGTAGAGTCCGAGCCCCAATGGCGGCGCGAACAGGCCGAGCCCCATCGCGACGATGAGCACAATGCCGTAATGCAGAGGATGGATGCCAAAGCTCTGCGCCACCGGAATGAGCAGCGGGCCGAAGATGATCAGGGCCGGAGCGCCTTCCAGTGCCGCTCCCATGACGATGAGGATCAGGATGGAGGCGACGATGAACGCCCAGGAGCCTGCGCCGTGGCTGAGGTTGATCATGGCTTCCGCCAGCATGTGCGGCACCTGGTCGATGGTCAGCGAGAAAGCAACGGTCTGGGACGCGGCCACCACGAACAGGATCATACCGGCAAGCGTCGCGGAGCGGATGAACAGGTGTACCGTGCTGCGCCATGTCAGTTCCCGGAACACGAGGCGTCCGACCAGCAGCGCGTAGGCCACTGCGAAGGCGCCGATTTCAGTCGCCGTTGCAAAGCCGGAGCGATAGCCGCCGAAAATGATGACGATGACACCAAGACTGACTGCACCGCTCCATAGGAGATTGTTGAGACTGCGGCCCGAGGTTTCCACCGGGGCGGGTGGCGCTTTCTTGGAGAAGATGATGACGCCAAGGATCAGGGCGCCGGCCATCAGGATCGCCGGATAAATGCCTGCGGCAAACAGGCCGCCGATGGATAGGTTGGCCACATAGCCTAGAATGATGAGGTTGATGCAGGGCGGGATGGTTTCCGCCATGACAGCGCTGGCCGCCAGGAGGGCCACGCCTTCCGACGGATCATGGCCCGACCGGCGCATGGCCGGGATCATGACCGTACCGACGGCGGTCACATCCGCCAGCTTCGAGCCGGAAATGCCTGAAAACAACACCATGCTGAGAATGGTGACGATGTTGAGCCCGCCCTTGCGCTCGCCGACACCCCGGCGCAGCAACTCAATCAGCCGCACCGACATGCCGTTCACCTCCATGGCAAGGCCGGTCAGGACAAAGAAAGGTACGGCAAGCAGCACGAAATTGTCGATTCCGCTGGATGCCTGCTGGGCAAACACCGCGAATGGAATGAAGCCATCGCCGAGAATGTAGAGCAGGGCGCCGACGCACAGTGAAAAGGCGATGGGAATACCGCTGGACAGGCAAATGGCAAACCCGCCGAGCATGAGAACGAGCGGGCTGGGCGCATGATCTGGCAGAAGTGTTGTCCAGAGTGTCACCACACCCGCCAGAACAAGAAGCCCGGCCAGGCCCATTGCGATATCCGCCCTGGGATAGGCCAGCAGCCGTGCCGCGGTGAAAATGGCCATGCAGAAGCCGCCGACAACGAGCGGATACATGAAGAGGTTTTGCGGCAGCCCGGTTGAGGTGACCTGCGTGGAGGCAGACTCGCAATATTCAATGGCGAAAACCGCCACGGCGAGTGTCACGCCGAGTTCGATCCACAAGCCGGCCGCTTCCACGCGGGATGCATGCTGCGGCGCCAGCTTGTCCCGCAGGATACGGATACCGACATGATTGCCCTTGGCGACCGCTGCAGCGCCACCCAGGAAGGCGACGGTGATAAGCAGCATGCGTGCGACTTCATCGGCCCACAGAATGGTGTCGTTGAAGACAAAGCGCCAGAGGACGGCGATGATGACCAGCGCGAGATCGGCGGCCAGGGCGATGGCAGCAAGAATTTCGACGATGCGCAGGAGAGCGCCGACAAACGGCGCCCCCCTGACAGCTGGTGCATGGGCGATGGGCAAGGCGGCCTCGACTGACATGGGCGACCTCAGGCCTTGGTGATGGATTCAAGCACGGGCTTGGTGCTCGGGTAGGCCTTGGCGAACTCGTCCCAGAGCGGCATGACAAGCTGCTTGAAGGCGGCACGGTCGACCTCGTGCGTCGTCACGCCATTGCCGCGCAGTTTTGCCAGCGCGCTGGCTTCGATCTCGTTTGCCTTGCTGCGCTGGAAGGCGGAGGCTTCCGCAGCGGCCTCGCGGAAGGCGGGCAGATGTTCCGCCGGTATCTTGGACAGTGCGCGCCTGCCGATGACGATGGTCTGCGGATTGCAGATATGCTGGGTGAGGGAAATGTGCTTGGCCACCTCGTAGCACTTCAGCGCAAGGACGGTCGGCGCATCATGCTCCAGCCCGTCAATGACGCCCGTCTGCAGGGCGGTGTAGACCTCGCCCAGCGACATTGGCGTGGGCGAAGCCCCCATCGCCTTCAGCGTCGCGACGAAATTGGCAACCGGCAGGACGCGAATCTTCTGTCCCTTCAGCAGTTCGGGCGTGTTGGCGGGCTGGCGCGCCGTCACATTGCGCCCGCCAAGACTATAGGCCCAACTGACCACCTCGACGCCAATCTTGTCGGCAAAAATGCCGTTCAGCACCTTGCCCGCGCTGCCATCGAGCACCGGTCCGGCCGCATCCATCGAATTGAAGAGATAGCCGAGATCGAGAACACCGATTTCCGGCGCGAGCGTGCCCCAGATGGAGGAGCCGGAGATCATCATGTCGACAATGCCGAGCTTCACCTGGCCGACAATGTCGGCTTCCTTGCCAAGCTGATTGTCGGGGAAATATTTGATCTCGACGGCATCGCCGACCTTGTTCTTCAGGCTGCTCTGGAAGCGGTCATACCACAGCCAGTGCGCCGAGTTCGGATCGGCGGGCAGGGACGACGACATGCGCAGGGTCACCGGGGCGGCTTCGGCGCGTGTCGCGCGGCCAAGAATGGCAAGTGTTCCGGCACCGGCAAGGCCAAAGCCAAATGCACGGCGTGTCAGGCGAAAATTCTTCATAGTCTCTCCTCCACATCGGCCACTCCCCGTGGCCTTGATTGTTCCCGACGCCAGACATGATCGGCGTCACCCCATGCTGCCGTTCTTCCTCAGGACGGCTTCGGACACGATGGCGGACTCCTCAATCCGCCTGCCATGTTGCTGGCTCTATGCACGCTTTGCTTGGTTCAGGCGGATTCCTGTGCGAAACAGCATGGGTGCCATCTTTATCCGGCACCGGATTCTGGTTCACAAACAGGCCGTCGCTTGACCGCGGCTGGCACGGCATATACTAGTATGGTAGTATGATATGGTAATCGATGCAATGCAAGCGGATTGGAGGAGCAGGTTTGACGATTGATCTCAGCCGTGGTGGCTCAACGGCGCACCGGCTCGAAAAGGAGCTGCTCAGGGCCATTGTTTCGCTGGAGTTATATCCGGGCGTGCGCTTGTCGGAGCAGGAGATTGCCGAGCGCTACGGCGTGTCGCGCCAACCCGTGCGCGAAGCCCTGATCGCGCTCAGCAAACAGCAGTTTGTCGAAGTGCTGCCGCAGCGGGGCACGATGGTGGTCAAGATTTCCATTGCCAAGATGCGCGAGGCACGGTTTCTGCGCGAGGTGATCGAAAGCGCCGTCGTGCGCCGCGCCTGTGAAGCGTTTGATCCGGCAAGCCGGGAAAAGATCGACGAGGCGCTTGAAGCGCAGGCGCGCGCCGCCGCCCGCACCGACCACAGCGCTTTCCAGAGATTTGACGAGCAGTTCCACATTGCGCTTGCGGAAGGCGCGGGCTGTCCCATGGCGTGGTCGGTCGTCGGCAACCTCAAGGCGCATATGGATCGGGCCTGCCAGCTTACCCTGCTGAATGCGGCGGCTATGCAGCTTCTCATCCAGCAGCATCAGGCAATCGTCACCGCCATCGATGCAGCTGATCCGGAAGCGGCGGAAGCGGCCATGCGCCACCACCTCACCGAAATATTGCGGGCCCTGCCGGAGGTCGAGAAAAACCATCCGGACCTGTTCGAATAAGGGTCAGCTTATCGCATCGTGCCGGCTCGACTTCAGCTCCCGGCCAAGAAACAGGACCATGACTGCTGCCGCGGCAAGGCAGCAGGCAAGCACGCCCATACCGATCTGGAAACTGCCGGTACTCTGCTTGATCCAGCCGACGAGATAGGGGCCGACGAAACCGCCGAGATTGCCGACAGAATTGATCAGCGCGATGCCGCCGGCCGCCGCCGTTCCCTGCAGGAAGACCGGTGGCATGGCCCAGAAGGGTCCGAGGCTCGCATAGATGCCGACGGAGGCGATGCTGAGACAGAGCAGGGCCACCAGATTGGACTGGAGATAGACGCTGCCGATGAAGCCGATGGCGCTGACCGCCGCGGCAATGGCGACATGCCAGACCCGCTCGCCGGTTTTGTCGCTGTGCCTGCCCCAGAGCAGCATGGCGATGGCGCTGACGAGATAGGGGAGCGCGGTGATGAAGCCGACCTGCGTGTTGGAAAAACCCATTGCCTTGATCATTTGCGGCAGCCATAGGCCGATGCCGTAGAGCCCGATCACGATGCCGAAATAGACGAGGCCGAGGAGCAGCACCCGCCTGTCGACCAGGGCAGGCCAGAGCCTGTGCTGGGCGCGGCCGGAATGGGCGAGGTGATCCTTGTCCAGTCTCTCCTGGACGATGCGGCGTTCGGTCAGTGTCAGCCAGGGTGCCTGAGCCGGACCATTGGGCAGCAGGCGCAGCACCGCAAGGCCGAGCAGGCAGGACGGGATGCCCTCGATGATGAACAGCCACTGCCAGCCTTTCAGCCCCGAGGCGTGCTCGATCCCGATGATCAGGCTGGAAAGCGGTGCGCCGACGGCGCTGGCCAGCGGCACCGCCGCCATGAACAGGCCGATGAATTTCGCCCGCTGCGCCGCCGGAAACCAGTAGGTGAGGTAAAGGATCATGCCGGGAAGAAAGCCCGCCTCGGCAAGGCCGAGCAGAAAGCGCAGGATGAAGAAACTCCATGGCCCCTGCACAAAGGCCATCGCGGCGGAGACAAGTCCCCAGGTGATCATGATGCGGGCGATCCACAGCCGCGCCCCGACCTTTTCGAGAATGACGTTGCTGGGCACTTCAAACAGGAAATAGCCGAGAAAGAAGATGCCCGCACCCCATCCATAGACATAGGGCGTCAGGCCGATATCGTCGTTCATGGTGAGGGCAGCAAAGCTGATATTCACCCGGTCGAGAAATGCGACGAGATAGAGCACCATCATGAAAGGAATGATGCGCAGGCTTATTTTACGGTACGGATCTACCGTTTCGTTCAGTGACATGCGTGCCTCCCAACCCACTGTCGTGATCTGCCGCTTCTTTGTCAGGCCAGATCGATCGTCTTGCTCTTGAATTCCTGCAGAATCATCTCATTGATATCAGAAATGATCCCGATCCGGCCATTGTTAGGATCACCGATCCAGAACTGCGCCAGAAGCGTGATGCTCATGCAGGCAGTGCTGGCGCATCGTGGTTGCAAACACAGATTTTGTTGCCGTCCGGATCGCGGAAATAGGCGCCGTAATAATGCGCATGGTAATGCGGCCGAAAGCCGGGCGGGCCCTCGCAACGGCCGCCGCTGGCCAGAGCCAGGGCATGGATGCTGTCGACACTTGCCCGGTCCGGCGCCAGGAACGCAATCATCTGGCCGTTGCCGGATTGGGCCGGTTCCCCGTCAAAAGGCGTTCCGAGGAGAAAGAGCGGGCGCCCGCCATTCCGCGGCTGCCAGCCCGCCCACGGTTTCTGCGGATCGGAAAAACGCAGCCGATTGCCCAATATCTCCATGATCGGGGTGTAGAAGGCGACCGCGCGCGCGAAATCATTGGTGCCGACGTAAACATGCGAAAACATGGATGTCCCCCTTGGTCGCCCTGCGCTCCGGCCGTGAAATCGCACAGCGCTGCCGGATTCGGATTTGCGCCGGAAATTAACACGGCGGGCGTTGCGGGCAAGCGCTGCAATTGTGTATCGGTGGTTTTGCCAATGAAAGGAAATTCAAATTGTCTCCAACCACTTCCGCCGTTTTCAGCAAGCCGTTTGCGGCACTGCTTTTCGACATGGATGGCACGATCCTCAATTCGCTGGCTTCCGCCGAGCGCATATGGGGCAACTGGGCACGCCGCCGGGGCCTTGATGTGGAAACGTTCCTGCCAACCATGCACGGCGTTCGCGGTGTCGACACGATCCGCCGGCTGGCTTTGCCGGGGGTGGACCCGGAAGCGGAGGCAGCGGAGATCGAGCGGGAGGAAATCGACGATGTCGAAGGCATCGTCGCGATTGCCGGGGCGGTGGCGTTTCTGAATTCCCTGCCGCCGCAGAGCTGGGCGATCGTGACCTCAGCGCCCCTTGCATTGGCGCAGCGGCGGCTGGAGGCTGCAGGCATTGCCGTACCCCGGACCATGGTGACGGCCGAGGATGTGTCAGTCGGCAAGCCGAATCCGGAATGCTATCTGCTCGGTGCCGAAAAACTCGGCGTGGATATTGCGGACTGTCTGGTTTTTGAAGACGCGCCAGCCGGTATTCAAGCGGGCGAGACGGCCGGTGCCGAGGTCATCGTGGTGACGGCGACGCAGGTGCACGCGATTGCGACCGCTCACCCGACAATCGCCAGCTACGACACCATTGCCGCCAGTGTCGGCACTGACGGAAAAATCTCCATCGTCAGCCGGTAGGGCGAACGGGACTGGGCGTTCAGGCGTTCACCCGGCTAGTGGAACGAATTTGACATTCGCATCCCATTTCACATGACGCGCAGCATGCGAATGTCAAATTCAAAGTTCCACTAGAATCTTATCGCTGCTAGTGGTCCTTTGATTCTGACATTTGCCTGAACGGCCTGTATCAACGGGATGCAAATGTCAGAATCGGACCACTTGCATAGAGATTGCCGTACTGTTCGCGCAGCACGTTCTTCTGCACCTTGCCCATGGTGTTGCGCGGCAGGTCATCGACGAAAATGATCCGTTTGGGCTGCTTGTAGCGCGCAAGGCGATCCTGCAGCGCGTCGAGAATGGCTTTCTCATCGATATCGGCGCCGGGGTGCCTGACCACGACGGCGGTCACGCCCTCGCCGAAATCCGGATGGACAACGCCGATCACCGCGCTTTCCAAGACGCCTGGAAGTTGATCGATTTCGGTTTCCACTTCCTTGGGATAGATGTTGTAGCCGCCCGATATCACCAGATCCTTGCCGCGGCCGACAATGTGCACATAGCCACCCGCATCGATCTTGCCGAGATCGCCGGTGATGAAGAAGCCGTCATCGCGGAACTCCGCCTTGGTCTTCTCCGGCATGCGCCAATACCCCTTGAACACATTCGGCCCCTTGACCTCGATCATGCCGGTTGCATCGGCCGGGAGCATCGCGCCGGTTTCCGGATGGGTGATACGTACGGCAACGCCTGGAAGCGGGAAACCGACCGTTCCGGCAATCCGCTCGCCGTCATAGGGATTGGAGGTGTTCATATTGGTTTCGGTCATGCCGTAGCGTTCCAGAATGGCATGGCCGGTGCGTTGCTGGAATGCCCGGTGCGTATCGGCAAGCAGAGGTGCCGAGCCGGAGATGAACAGCCGCATTCCCTGGACGGCATCGTGGGTCAGTCCCTCATTCTGCAAAAGCCTGACATAAAAGGTGGGAACACCCATCATGGTGGTGGCGCGCGGCATCAGGGACAGGATTTCCGCCGGGTCGAACTTCGGCAGGAGGAACATCGATGCGCCGGACATCAGGATGACATTGGTGGCGACGAAAAGCCCGTGGGTGTGAAAGATCGGCAGGGCATGGATCAAGCGATCCTTGGCCGTGAACTGCCAGTAGGCCCGCAACGTCAGGGCATTCGACAGGAGATTGTCATGGGTCAGCATCGCGCCTTTGGAACGGCCTGTCGTGCCTGATGTGTAGAGGATGGCGGCGAGATCGTCCGGTGCTCTTGGACTGTCGGGAAAATCCGCCGGTTGACCGCTTGCGATATGCATGAGCGAGCCGCCGCCGTCGTCATCGAGCGTCTCAACCAATGCTCGATATTTCGATGCCACGGCCTTGATGCCATCGGCTGCCTGCGGCGTTGCCACGACGAGACGCGGTTCGGCATCACCGATGAAGTAGTCAAGTTCAGCGAGGGTGTAGGCAGTGTTCAGCGGCAGATAGACCGCACCGCAGCGGATGCAGGCGAGATAGAGCATCAAGGCTTCGGCGCTTTTTTCCACCTGAACGGCCACCCGGTCGCCGGGCACAACGCCCAGGTAGTCAAGGGTGCTCGCGATCTGGCCGGAGCAGCGCAGCATGTCGCCATAGGCCCATGTGCGGCCGTTGCCTGTTTCAATGAACACCGTGTTGCCGGCTGGAATGGCATGCCGGATGGCGTCAAACAGGTGGTTGCTCATGAACTCAGTTCCTCGTCGTCTGCTCTGTTTTTGCCGCGGCACAAACGACTGTAGCAGAACGGAAACGATACCGCCCAAGCGATATCGGGCTGAAAGCCTGACAGGCCGGTATAAATTGGCGGGAGGCGGATTTGCCGCTCCCGCCAGCAGAGAGATCGGGCGTTAGCTCTTGCCGCCGTTCTTCTTGCATTCGGCGCGGAACTTGTGGCGTTCCTTGCCGTGCAGGCCCTTGGCATCAGCCTGAGCCGAGCAAGCCTTGGAGATGGCTGTCTTGGCCGGTGTGGTTGTTGCTGTGGCAGCCGGGGCAGTAGCGGGTTTCTTGGCCATGGAATTGGCCGGCGGCTTCATCGTGGTTGCCGGTGCGGTTGTGGTCGCTGGCGCTGTCGTTGCGGGGGCTGCAGTCTGTGCCATCGCGCTTGTGCCGACAAAGGCAAGGATCGCGGTGGCGGTAAGGGTGGCAACTAGTCTCATGGTCGTTTCCTTTGAGTTACAAACCCGTTTTGTAGCGCGTCATGACGCGAAGTTTTCTCGCGCTACGGTTGCACCTGAGCACTGCTTGCATTTCGCCAAGCCCTTGCAAATCAATGAGATGCGCGGAGCTATACGTCATGCCAACATTGCTCGAGTCACAGAATATTGATCGACCGTGTTTTCTTTGTGTGCATCAACATTAATTTTTTTCCATGAAACGGCCATGTTTTGCAGCTGCTTGACGCTCGCACATCACGGCTCTATATCGGCGCTTCAACCGAGAGCTGCACCCACGATGAAAGCCACCACGCTCGCAACCCGCTAGGCCGTAACAACCGTTTTCAACCGTTGTTGCGGCATTCAAAGCTCTCACCATGCTTCTTGCGTTGGGATCAATGATCGCCGCCGAACTTTCCTGTTCGTGTGGGATTTTTTGTTATGCTTTACCCCAAAATTTGGACTTATTCGCTGCCGGCGGCCTTGCTGCTAATGGCTCCCTTTGACCTGCTCGCTTCGCTGGGCATGGATATCTATCTGCCCGTCGTCGTCCGCATGCCCGCGGTTCTCCGAACCACACCGGCAACAATCCAGCTGACACTCAGCCTGTACATGATCGTTCTTGGCTGCGGGCAGCTGCTGTTCGGCCCGCTGGCGGACCGTATCGGGCGCAGGCCCGTCCTGCTCGGCGGGGCATTCCTGTTCGCGCTTGCCTCCGCCGGATTGGCCATGACCAGTTCCGCCGGTGTTTTCATAGCGCTGCGGGTTCTCCAGTCGGCGGGCGGGGCGGCGGCCTTGGTGGCAACCTTTGCCACTGTCCGTGACGTCTATGCGGCGCGGCCGGAAGGCGCCATCATCTATGGCCTGTTCGGCTCCATGCTGGCCTTCGTCCCGGCTTTCGCACCCATGATCGGCGCGCTGGTTGACCATATGTTCGGTTGGCGGGCCGTTTTCTGGTTGCTTGCCGGCCTCGCTGTTTTGTCCGGGCTGCATGCGTTTCTGCGTTGGCCCGAAACATGTCCGGTACAGACACATCCGGCGACACTCCAAGGCAGTTTTGGCAGGGTGTTCTCCAGCGTCACGTTCTGGACCTATACAATGGGTTTCAGCACGGCCATGGGGACATTCTTCACCTATTTCTCGACGGCGCCGCGCATTCTCATGCAGGCGCTTGGCTTGTCCTCGACCATGTTCAGCCTCGTCTTTGCAACCGTTGCCCTTGTCATGATCGTGTGCAGCCGCTTCGGCGGTGTATTCGTCAGGCGCTGGGGCCAACAGGGATGTCTGGTCAGGGGCATGGCATTGTTCCTGGCCGGCGCGGTGTTGCTGATTGCGGGGCAGATGGTCCTGCCAATCTCCATTGCAACGTTGATGGTGCCGATGTGGATCATGGCGTGCGCCATATCATTGACATCTGCCGTTGCGGCAAACGGGGCTTTGCACGACTTTGGCGATATCGCGGGAACGGCGACAGCCATCTACTATTTCATCCAAAGTGTGATTGTCGGGGCTGCTGGAACGCTGGCTGTGGTCCTGCTTCCCGAGGCGAGCTTTTGGCCTGTTGCGGTGTTTGCAGCCGTCGCGGCCGTTGCCACGCTTGGCCTGGCGAGCCTGTCCGGATGTGATGAAAAACCTGTAACCCCTTAACTCCCAAGATAATTCGCGATCCCGACGGGATGAGTGCCGGGATCGCGGATATGGCAATCGGCTTATGCCCTGTAGGAATGCAGTTCCGGATCGAGCTCCACCTCCACCACATTGGTGAAGACCGCCGTGGCGATCATGATGCCGGCAAAGGCGACCAGGTTGACCAGCGTCGGCTCGTCATAGCGCGCGGCCAGTTTGTTCCACAGCCTCTCGGGTACCGCATTGGCATCGGCAACAATGGCCTTGCCGAAGTCCATCAGCACCGTTTCATCCGCATCCGGGACGACGGTCTCGGGCTGCAGGCCGGAATCGATCAGGGCGCGGCGGAAAAAGGTAACGGGCACATCCGCATGGCTTGCCTGCGCGATGGCGAGCGACAGAAGCCAGATGGCGCGATCCGGCAGGGCCGGGCGCAGCAGGTCGCGCAAGGTGAACCATTCGGCATAGATGCGGTGGGCGACGGGTGAATGCAGCATGATGCGCTTCATATTGGTCATGCGTCCGCGCAACTGCAGCTCCCGGTCATGTTCCGCGCGAACATCCGGTGCAGCGTGTTCATAAACGATCGGGGAAATGCGGCTCATGGGAAATATCCCTCTGTGACAGGTTTGCGGGGGTAGCGGGGCAGGATGTGCAAAGGCATATATTTTCTGGCCGCGGCGCGCCATGCAAAACCCGCTGGCAGATTCATTTCGCGGCAAAACCCGGATGTATTCCACATTGTGGAAAATTCTAGCTCCGGTTGCGGCAATTGTTGAAAGGTTTTTCGCCTGCTGCTCTGCACAAAAGATAGCCATCCCTCGCTCAATCCGTGTGCATTCGCGAATATCCGGGACGAAACAAGACGTTTCTCCTTTCGCTATTCACACTGCCTACGGGGGCCAGCACATGACAAAAACCATAGAAAATCTCGGAAACAACGGGAAAATCACGCGGCGCGCGGGCCTGTTTGCGCTGGTGGCTTCGGCCATCGCCATTGCCAGCTTCACCGCGCCACAGCCATCCCAGGCGGCTGACAAGGCCATCAAGGTCGGCATCATCAGCGGTGAGGACGAAGATGTCTGGAAAGCCGTGACGGCGGAAGCCGCCAAGAACGGCCTGAAAATCCAGACGGTCGTTTTCAATGACTATACCCAGCCGAACGAAGCGCTGGAACGTGGCGATCTCGACGCCAATGCATTCCAGCACAAGCCCTATCTCGACAACCAGATCAAGACGCAGGGCTACCACATTGTTCCGGTCGGCTACACCGGCGTCTGGCCCATCGGCCTTTATTCCAAAAAGTTCAGCAAAATCGCCGAACTGCCGCAAGGCGCCGTGATCGGGGTGCCGAATGATCCATCGAATGAAGGCCGTGCGCTGCGGGTGCTGGAAGACCAGGGCGTCATCAAGCTCAAGCCCGGCACGGGCATTCTCGCTACCATCGCCGACATTGCCGAGAACCCGAAGAAGGTGAAGATCAAGGAACTCGACGCCGGTATCGTCGGCCGTTCGGTCGAAGATCTCGACGCAGCCGTGGTCAATACGGATTGGGCGCTGAAGAGCGGCCTGACACCGGCAAACCGTATCGCCCAGGAAAAGATTGCCGACAATCCTTACCGCAACTTCATTGCCGTGAAGGCCGGACAGGAGAAGGAGCCGTGGGTGAAAGCCCTCGTGTCATCCTATCAGAACGACAAGGTCAAGGCTGAATTCGACAAGGTGTACAAGGGAACAGGTATCAGCGCTTACTGATAACCGGTTGATCTTACAAGCAATCACGACAAAGCGGCTCGCAGCATCGATATATGCCGCGGGTCGCTTTCCCGGTTGAGGCGGGTGTCGTTACGGCATCCCTCCAAGAGGAAAACATATGAACTCGCATGTCTCCGTTCCCGGCCAGACGGGTGCAATCATAGCCGATACGCCGCTTGCCGACGCTGTCGTGCGGCTTGAGAATGTCAAACGGCATTTTGGGGACACACCGGCTTTGGACGGTGTGTCCCTGACCGTCCGCAAGGGTGAAATCCTCGGCATCATCGGCCGCAGCGGCGCGGGGAAGTCGACGCTGATCCGCTGCCTCAACGGGCTGGAACGGCCGGAATCCGGTGCCATTTTTGTCGAGGGCCGGCAGATCATCGGGCTCAGCGAGCGGGAGTTGCAGCCCTTCCGCCGCCGTATCGGCATGATCTTCCAGCACTTCAACCTGCTGTCGGCCAAGACGGTGGAAGAAAATGTGGCGCTGCCGCTGAAGATCGAGGGCCGACCGAGGGCGGAACGTCTCAACCGGGCGCGCGAGCTGCTCGACCTTGTCGGCCTTTCCGACAAGGCAAAGGCCTATCCGTCCTCCCTGTCCGGCGGGCAAAAGCAGCGCGTCGGCATTGCGCGGGCGCTGGCGGCGCGCCCGGCGCTGCTGCTTTCGGACGAAGCGACATCCGCGCTTGATCCCGAGACAACCCGTTCGATTCTTGCGCTGCTGAAGGATATCAACCGCAAGCTCGGCCTCACAATCCTGCTGATTACGCATGAGATGGAAGTGGTCCGCTCCATCGGGGACCGCGTGGCGGTCATCGATGCCGGAAAGATCGTCGAGGAGGGGCCCGTCTGGTCGGTGTTCGCCGATCCGCAGACGGATATCACCAAAAGCCTGCTGGCGGGTATTCGCCCGCAGCTTCCCGCGCATATCGCCGACGCCCTATCGCCGGAACCCGGCGGCGAAGCCGTGCTGGGTGTCGATCTCGCCGGTGCGGCGGCGCAGGGCACCTTGCTGGCCGAGCTGCCACGGCCGTTCCGCCTGCTGCATGGCGGTGTCGATCATGTGCAGGACCAGGCGGTCGCCCGGCTTTATCTTGCAGTTCCGGCAGTGCCTGCCGGTGCTGTCCAGACATTCATTCAATTTCTCGAGGCCCGTTCGGCCCGTGTGGAGGTGCTCGGCTATGTCACCGGTCATGCTTGATCTTCTCGTTCAATCCATCTGGGAAACACTTGTCATGACCGGCGCCTCCGGTCTGATCTCGCTGGCCGCCGGTTTGCCGCTGGGCCTTGCTCTCGTGGCAACGGACCGTGGCGGCATTGCGCCCAATCCCTGGGTCAACAGCGTGCTCGGTGCTGTCATCAACGCCTTCCGGTCCGTGCCCTTCATCATCCTGCTGGTGGCGCTCATCCCGGTGACGCGGCTCATTGTCGGGACGTCCATCGGCACGTGGGCGGCCATCGTGCCGCTGTCCATCGGCGCGACACCCTATTATGCCCGCATTGCCGAGGTCTCGCTGCGGGAAGTCGATCGCGGGCTGATCGAGGCGGTGCGCGCCATGGGTGGCAATCGCTGGGCGATCATCCGTGAAGTGCTGGTGCCCGAAGCGCTGCCGGGCATCGTTGCCGGTTTCACAGTGACGCTGGTCACCCTGATCGGCGCATCGGCCATGGCCGGTGCCATCGGCGCAGGCGGGCTCGGCGATCTGGCCATCCGCTATGGCTACCAGCGCTTTGAAACCTCGATCATGATTGCGGTGGTAATCGTGCTGATTGTCCTCGTCTGCGGCATCCAGTGGGTGGGCGACAGGCTTGTCAAGCGGCTCGATCACCGCATCTAGAAAAAGCGGTTGGCGGGGCGCTGCAGGCCGAGATTTTCGCGCAGCGTCCTGCCTTCATACTCGGTGCGGAAAATACCGCGCCGCTGCAGTTCCGGCACGACCTTTTCGACAAAATCATCAAGACCTTCCGGCAGATAGGGGAACATGACGTTGAAACCGTCGGAGCCTTCCTCCTCAAGCCATTGCTGCATCTCGTCGGCAATGGTTTCCGGCGTGCCGACGAAAGCGAGACCGGCATAGCCGCCCAGCCGCTGCGCCAGCTGGCGCACCGTCAGGTTCTCCCGCCGCGCCAGATTGACCGTGCGTTCGAGGCTGCTCTTGCTGGCATTGGTGTCGGTGATCTCAGGCAACGGCCCATCGGGATCGAAACCCGAGGCATCATGTCCAAGCGCAATCGACAGGGAGCCGACGGCATTGGCATAATGCACAAGACTGTCGAGATGCGCGCGCTTTGCCTTGGCTTCCTCAACCGTATCGCCCACCACGACAAAGGCAGCGGGGAGAATTTTCAACTGATCGCGCGGGCGTCCGATTTTATCCATGCGGGCCCTGATATCGGCATAGAGGCTTTGACCATCGGCAAGACGGGCTGGCGCGGCAAAGACCAGTTCGGCGGTTTCGGCCGCAAGCTGGCGCCCCGGCTCCGATGAGCCCGCCTGCACGATGACCGGCCAACCCTGCACAGGACGGGCAATGTTGAGCGGGCCGCGCACCGAGAGGAATTCGCCCTTGTGGTCGAGCACATGCATGCGCTCCGGGTCGAAATAGATGCCGCTCTCCGAATCGCGGATAAAGGCGTCGTCGGCAAAACTGTCCCACAGCCCCGTAACCACATCGAAGAATTCCCGGGCGCGGCGGTAGCGCTCGTCATGTTCCATGTGGTCCTCCAGCCCGAAATTGAGCGCGGCATCCGGGTTGGAGGTGGTGACGATATTCCAGCCGGCACGTCCGCCGCTGATATGGTCGAGCGAGGCGAAGCGGCGGGCGATGTGATAGGGCTCGTCAAAGGTCGTCGAAGCCGTGGCGATGAGCCCGATATGCTCGGTAGCGCCCGCCAGTGCGGAAAGCAGTGTGAACGGTTCGAAGGATGTCACGGTGTGGCTGCGCTTCAGCGCTTCCACCGGCATGTTCAGCACGGCCAGATGGTCGGCCATGAAGAAGGCGTCAAACTTGCCGCGCTCCAAGGTCTGGGCGAAACGTTTGAGGTGGGTGAAATTGAAGTTGGCATCGGCATAGGCGCCGGGATAACGCCAGGCGCCCGTGTGAATGCTGACGGGCCGCATGAAGGCGCCAAGATGCAGCTTGCGTGTCGTGCTCATCGCATGTCCTTTTACAATCCTGCCTGTGAGGGGAACAGTCTGTGCCTCGTTTGCATATGGGGTGGTCAGCTTTGCTGGAGAAGGCCCATGCGCCGCGAAATGAAACGTTCCATCGCCGACAATCCGTCATAGATCATGACGGCGAGAACACCGACGATCAGACCGCCCTGCAGGACAAAGGAAAGGTTGTTGGATTGCAGCCCGGCAATGATCACTTCGCCCAGCGTTTTGGCGGCAACCGTCGAACCGATGGTGGCCGTCGCCAGATTGATCGTCACGGAGAGGCGTATGCCGGCAAGAATGATCGGCATCGCCAGCGGCAGCTCGACTTTGACAAGCCGCTGCCAGCCGGTCATGCCGACGCCGCGCGCCGCATCGGTGACGGTCGGCGGCAGGGTGGTCAGGCCGGTCAGCGAATTTTCGAAGATCGGCAGCAATCCGTAGAGAAACAGCGCGATCAGTGTGGGTTTTTCACCAAAGCCGACGGCGGGGACAGCAAGGGCGAGCACGGCCACGGGCGGAAATGTCTGGCCGATGTTCACCAGACTGCGGGACAGCGGCAGAAACTCCGCGCCGAAGGGACGCGTGACCAGAATGGCCAGCGCGACGGCCACAATGGTTGCGCCCGCCGTTGCAATGGCAACGGTGCGCAAGTGGAGCAGCGTCAGGGTCAGCAGGCTGCCCTGATTGTAGATCACCGGAGCATTGTTCTGCGTCAGCGGGCGAAAGATGGGTTCAAACCAATCGGGCCGCAGGAGAAACACGATCAGCAGCGCCAGAATGCCGATGCGCAGAATGGTGGGCAGGCGCAGTTTCATGCGGCGGGCCTCGATGCCCGTTTGACCAGGCCATCGACGGTGACCCGGCCGATGGCTTTACCGGCCTCATTGACCACGGGCAGGGCGGGCCGGCCGGACCACAGGAGTTCTGCCAGGGCATCGCGCTGGGTGGCAGAGGCCGGAATGGCTTCGCCCTCGGCTGTGCCGGGTTCCACCGCGTCGCCCGCTGGGCTCAGGGACAGGAAGCGGAACGGCCGGTCGCCGGTGCCGACCAGCGTCGCGACGAAATCCGTTGCGGGATTGGCGAGAATTTCGGCGGGCGTCGCATATTGCAGCAGATTGCCGCCATCCATCACCGCGATCTTGTGGCCGAGATGGATCGCTTCCTCCATGTCATGCGTGACGAGGATGATCGTGGTGCCGAACCGCTTCTGGATGGCGAGCAGGTCCTCCTGCGCCTTCGACCGTATGACGGGATCGAGCGCGCCAAAGGGCTCGTCCATCAACAGGACATTGGGTTCGGCTGCCAGCGCCCGGGCAACGCCGATGCGCTGCTGCTGGCCGCCGGAGAGTTCATGCGGATAGCGCGGGCCGAATGTTTCCGGGTCGAGCTGGAACAGGGCGAGCAGTTCACGCACGCGGGCATCGATTTTGGCCTTGTCCCAGCCGAGAAGTTCAGGAACGACGGCGATATTCTGCGCCACGGTGCGATGCGGGAAAAGGCCATGCCCCTGAATGGCGTAACCGATGCGGCGGCGCAGTTCGTATCCGGGGAGGGTGCGGTTGTCCTCGCCATCGAGCTTGATCACGCCCGCTGTCGGTTCGACCAGCCGGTTGATCATGCGCATCAGCGTTGTCTTGCCCGAGCCCGAAGTGCCGACGATGACGGTGATCGTTCGCGGCTGGACGACCAGCGAGACGTCGTTGACGACCGTTACAGCACCATAGCGCTTGGTGATGTTCTCGATTTCAATCATGCGGATGTCCTCGAGTGAAAGGGGGAACTGAGTTCGACTGCTGCGTCGAGAATGATGGCCGCGGCAAAGGCGAGAAGCACGGTGGGAACGGCCCCGAGCAGAACCAGGTCCATGGCGGTCTGGCCGATGCCCTGAAACACGAAGACACCGAAACCGCCGCCGCCAATCAGCGCAGCTATGGTGGCAAGGCCGATATTCTGCACAAGGACGATGCGCACGCCGGTCAGGATCACGGGAAAGGCCAGGGGAAATTCCACCCGGAACAGGCGCTGCCATTCCGTCATGCCGACACCGCGGGCGGCGTCATTGGCCTGTGGTGGCACGCCGGCCAGACCGACCACGGTGTTGGCCACCACCGGCAGCAGGGAATAGAGAAACAGTGCGACGAAGGCGGGTGCCATGCCGATGCCCTTGATGCCGATTTCCGCAGCACCGGGCACGTGTGCCGCAATCCAGCCGAGCGGGGCGATCAAAATGCCGAACAGAGCGATGGAAGGGATCGTCTGGACGATATTGAGAACGTTCAAAACGACAGCGCGCAGCTTCTGCACCCGGTGACACAGGACGCCAAGCGGTATGCCGACGATCACGGCAGCGGCGAGCGAACCGAGCGCCAGCGTCACATGCTTGCTGGCCTCCGCCCAGAAACTGTCGGCGCGGGCGCTGTATTCCTTGAGAATCGACAACTTGTCCCAGCTTCCGGTGAACAGGACAAAACCGAGGAAGGCCCCGGCCAGAACCAGGACGAGGATGCGGAACGGCGGTGTCGGGCGCAGACGCGTCAGGGCATCCGCCGCAAGCAGGGCGAAGGCAAAGAGCAGCAGCCAGAAGCCCGATGCGGGAGATACGCGCGCGTAGGTGTTGCCAGGCGGTGTCAGATGGTCGGCCGCCGTGCCGATCAGCAGCAGCAGGGCGGCCAGGGCGGCAAAGCTGGCTGCCAGCCGGAGTGTCGAGGGCGTGCGGAACAGTCCAATGAGAACGGCTGCTGCAATGACCGCCAGAAGCGTGGGGCCCGCCCAGGAGGGCAAGGCCGCCAGCAGCGTTTGCGGTTCACCGGCGACGATCCGGTTGGCACGGAACGTGGCGAAGGGTGCCGCCGCCACGGCATATCCGGCGATCAGGGCAATCGCGACACCGAGTTTGTCCAGACGCACGGCATGGCCTCCTTTTCGCCGGAACAGGGTGAGATTCCGATTGGCACACCCTATTCCGGCAAAGAGCGGATTTACTTGAGGAAGCCGTTTTTCTTCAGAAAGTCTTCCGCAACGGCCTTTGCCGGTTCACCGCCAACCTGTACGCGGCCGTTGAGTTCCTGCAGCGTGACAAGATCGAGCTTTTCGAACACTGGCTTCAGCAGGGCTTCGATCTGCGGATGTTCCTTCAGAACCGCTTCGCGAATGATCGGCGCCGGCTGGTAGACCGGTTGAACACCCTTGTCATCCTGAAGAACCACCAGCCCGGATGGCGCAATGCCGCCATCGGTGCCGTAAACCATGGCCGCATTGGCACCGTTGGTCTTGTTGGCCGCAGCAGCAATGGTCGCGGCGGTATCGCCGCCGGAGAGCGTGATCAATTGCTCGGGCTTCAGCTTGAAGCCGTAGGTTGTCTGGAACGCCGGCAGGGCGGCAGCCGAATTGACGAATTCGGAGGAGGCGGCAAGCACCACCGTTCCGCCCTTGGTGACATATTTGCCGAAGTCGGAAAGGGTTGCCAGCTTTTCCGCGTCCGCCACTTCCTTGCGCAGGGCAATGGCCCAGGTATTGTTGGCGGGCGAGGGTGTCAGCCAGACGATCTTGTTGGCATCGTAGTCGAGTTTCTTGGCGGTCTGATAGGCCTTGGCCGCGTCTTTCCAGGCTGGATCATCGGCCTTCTCGAAGAAGAACGCGGCATTGCCGGTATATTCGGGATAGATGTCGATTTCCTTGGCCGTGATCGCCTTGCGCACGATCGGGGTGGCGCCCAGTTGGATTCGATCGGTCGTTGGAATCTTGTTCGCGTTGAGAGCGGCCAGGATAATGTTGCCGAGGACACCGCCTTCGGTATCGATCTTGGAAGAAACAACGACCTGCGCACTGGCAGATCCGAGAGAAAGCGCCAGAGCAAGCGCCACGCCGAGAAAGGTTTTGCTGGTAGACATTCTTTTCGTTCCCTTTGCATATCCCGAGTTGAGGCGACCTTTTAATCACGATTACAGTGATCGGTCCGGGCATTTATTTTCGCGAAAAGATCATGCAACGAAAAATTTGCAGCTTTTCGTTCACCCGTGAGCTTGTCCTATTTCAGGCGATGTCTCAAGCCTGATATGTCAGCATTTATCACCGGAATGGCAGGAGTGTGCCGGGCGGACTCAGGCGACCGCCGTGCATATGGCGGCAAAGTGAATGCTTGCCGCCGTCAGAACGAAGCCGTGCCATATCGCATTGTGAAAGGGCAGCCGTTCCAGCATATGAAAGATGACGCCGAAGGAATAGACGAGGCCGCCGGCGAGGATCAGCCACAAGACCGTGGCGGACAGGGCAATCGTCAGTTCCTGATAGGCGGCAACGCCGCTCCATCCCAGGGCGAGATAGAGAACAATGGAAAGCCTGTCGAACCTGTTGGGCATCAACAGCTTCAACAGGACGCCGGCTATGGCAATCGACCAGACGATGGACAGAAGCCACCACGTGCCGCTCTTGGCCATGAGGGGGGTGTAGGTACCGGCGATCAGCAGATAGATGGCCGAATGGTCAAAGCGCCGCAGAACCCCCTTGGTCGGGGAAATCGGCCATATGTTGTACATCGCCGACAGGGCCATGGAGAGAACGAGGGTCGCCAGATAGATGGCGGTTGCCGCATAGGCGCCGGCGGTTGCTTCCTCCGGAACAAAGGCAAGCAGCAGAATCGATCCGATGATTGCCAGCGTGACACCTGCTATGTGGACGACGCCATCGGCCCACAATTCTGCCACGCTATAGTTGCGGAAGGCGAATACCGGCAGCGGGCGGGGCGAGGAGATGGGCAATGCGGCGTCCTTGATAAAACAGTTTTTCCAGAGATTAGGCGTTTATCCCATATAACAACGAAAGACCGTGCTGCGTAAATGCCGCATAAATGTGTCTCGGCGGCAAGGATCCATTCAGCAACTGCAGATTGATCTGCGCACCTGCGGACGGTTATTCGCAGGCGATTCTTGCGATCTCGTCCGATTGCTTTTTCTCCGGCCATTTTCTTGTTATTTGCCGGACATGTTTGATAAAGTAGTATTTTAACAAAACTCGTTCGTAATCATTTGAAATCTTGTAATAATTTGTCATGTTTGGTGAATATTTTCCCCGAACGATTCTGGTTGGTTACTTCTCAAATTTAAGCCATAATCATTTCATCACATGGGAAGACTATGGGTTCTGGGGAAACCTGTAGTTGGTGACAGTTTCTGAATCTGCACTGTTGAAATTGAGGGAGTTCAAAAATGACTATCACTCGGAATCTCATACTCGCCGGAATTATTGGCGCGGCATCATTTACGGTTGTGCCAGCCTATGCACTGACCGCGAAGGAATGCAGCGTCAAATATCAGGCGGCCAAAACAGCCGGTACGCTCGGCAGCGTGAAGTGGAACGACTTCCGTAAGACCCAGTGCGCCGATGCTTCACCGGCCGCTGCAGCAGCGCCGGCGGCTCCTGCAGCCACGACCAAGCCCGCTGCCAAGGCGACAGCCGCAGCACCCAAGGCCGCCGCTCCAGCCGCTGCAGCCGCACCGGCTGCGACAGGCCTGAGCATGAAAGAGTGCAGTGCCAAGTATCAGGCTGCAAAAACCGCCGGTACACTCGGCAACGTGAAGTGGAATGACTTCCGTAAGACCCAGTGTGCCGCTGGTGCAACGGCAGCTGCTCCTGCCGCTGCCGATGAGACGGCACCAACACCGCAGACGGCGACCTACAAGGATGAACCGCCGGCAGCCACGACCGCTGCTCCAAAGGGCGTCGTTTTCCCGAGCGCCGTTTCCAGCAAATATTCCACCGAAAGCGCCGGCAAGGCCCGCATGCAGACGTGCCTTGAGCAGTATTATGCCAACAAGCAGAACAACACGCTTGGCGGCCTCAAGTGGATCCAGAAGGGCGGCGGCTATTACAGCCTCTGCAATTCCCGCCTGAAGGGCTGATCACGGCAAACCAAAACAGAAAGCGGGATGTATGTCCCGCTTTTTCCTTTTGAGCCTATCGGCTGAAGTCTTTCGCTTTTTCCGTGCCTGCCGGATCGGGCAGGAGCAGTGCGGGACTTTCCTGTGCGCCCGGACTATGCCGGAGAATGTGAACGCGGTTATCCGCATCGCGGTGGATGGAATAGACAAGCTCGCCGTCAAAACGCCTTTCCACCTTCCTGCTCTCGATGCGAAAGCGCAGCGTCAAGGCGACGAGCGCCAGCACGAAGGCGGGCGGGACGATCAGCCACAGAATTTTGAGCCAGTCGGATAGCGACTGGTACGTATCGAACAAATCCTGCCAGAAATTGTAGTTGTCCATGTGCACTCCCTTGTCTCGCGAGGAAAGCGGTCACCCGAGGTTTAGCCTCTGGTGACCGGGGAGTTAGAAAATCGCCAAGAGACGACCGCCACGGCCTTTAAGCCGAAGCTCTGGACATACGCCGGGGCCTCCCCGGCCATAGGGCTGAGGAGGTGCCTTTGCGGTCGACACCGACCGCTCTTGGAAGGAGTTTCTACGCCCCAAGACCGATCCGTTTCGACCGGTCTCATCGCGGACCATAGTGGGAAAATTATGCGGGCGGAAGAGGTTAGGGTGTCTGTTTGTATGTTGATGGCTGCAAAACCTGCACCGGGAACACCTGAACCTGACGAAAATGCCCTAGCCGTAAACCACGCGGTTGCGGCCCTGATGCTTGGCTGAATAGAGATATTTGTCGGCCACCGCCAAGGTTTCCTCGAGCGATTGTCCGGGTTCATGCAGGGCAATGCCGATGCTGACGGTGGTTGGCGTTTTGTCGAGTTCCAGTTCCCGGCCGATGGTGCGGGCTGCAATGAGGATTTTATGCGAGATCCAGTTGGCTCGGCCAAGATCCGCATCGGTCAGAAATACGGTAAATTCCTCGCCGCCGATCCGCGCCGCCAAATCCCGTCCGCCGATGTTCGCCTTGATCACCTGGCCGATCTCATGGATGACCTCGTCGCCGGTGGCATGGCCAAACCGGTCGTTGATTGCTTTGAAATGATCGGCGTCGATGTAGAGGAGGGCCCCGGCACTGTCCATGGGCCTCGATGCGAGAAACAAGCGCTGCGTCTGCAGATAGAATTCCGCCCGGTTGAGAAGCCCGGTCAGATCGTCACGGCGGGATTCCAGATCAAGCTGCGCGGCAAGCTGCTTCAGCTTGAAGTTCAGGCCGATGAGGAATGCACCGAGGGGGAGGCTGACCAGCACAACGATGACGGTGGTGACGCCGACAACGCGATAGGGGGTCTGCAGGCCAATCACGAAAAAGGCCAGGGCAGCCAAAATATCTGACGATATGGTGGCCATGCCAACCATGATCGCGACCTGTCTTAAGGGCGAGAGCGCGCCGAATTTGGTCATCCATAGAGCGTAGATGTTCATCTCATTTGCCGGGCCGGTTGAAAGCAGCCGTATTCAAGCCCGAAACAAATGAAGAAAGCCATGCCCGCTTGTGTTTAATTCGAATTATTCTGTTCGGAAATGCCCAGCATCCTAACTGTCCAGGGCGTAACTGATGCGCACGGTGGTTCCGACATCGGGCGTCGAGGTGATTTTGAACTTGCCGGCCATGGTTTTCACCAGTTCCATGCAGTTGGTCAGTCCGAGACCAAGATGAACGCCTGCCTTGGTTGAAAAGAACGGCTCCTTGGCCTTGGCAAGCGTCGACGGGCTCATGCCGATGCCGTTGTCGGCAACGACCAGTATCAGCCGCGGGCGTTGCAGAAAGCGCCGGTGGATACTGGCCTTGATGGCAATGACGGGGGTGGCGCGGGTGGCGACGGCATTGATCGCATTGCGGACAAGTTCGTCGATGATCAGGTGGAACTGCGATGCCGGAATAAGCGAATTGCGTGCGGCCTGATCGATGTCCAGCTGCAGGTTGACCGCGCTCTTCGACACGATGTCCGCAAGTAATTCGCCCAACGGCACCTTGCGGAACTGCGTCTTGGAGTGCCCGATCATCATCAATCCCTCATTGATGCTTTCAAGCTCGGCAATGGTGTTGCGGGCCGCCGCGGTCATTTCAGAGGACGGAATGGCGTTGTTGCCCACATAGCCGAGAAAGAGGCGCAGGGCGGCAATCCGCGTCCGGGTCATGTGGGCAAACAGGGTGGAGAAAGAGCGGATATGCTGATCCTTGCGCCGCGCCAGAAGGCTGCGCTGATGCATGAGCAATCCCACCAGGATAAGTGCACCGGCGGCGCCCAGGAGCTTGTTTCTGGCGACATCCGCGGCAATTGTTGCGGTTCCCTGAAGGGTGATGCTGTGAGCCAGTGTCGAACCGGCAGTGCGAAAAATGTCCGTTTCGATTGTCTGTATGGTTTTCAGCGCCTTGTCGAACTGGTTTCCCGCCTTGATCTGCGGAACCAGTACGGTGTCCACCGTCGAGATCGTTTTTTGCAGGGCCGCAATATCGGGTGCATCGAGGAACCGGTCGGCATAGTCCAGCTGCTGCAGCGATTTGAGGTTGAAGTTCATGAGCGTGACCTCCGACAGCAGGCGTGGCTCGACTTCACCTGTCCGGGTTGCCAGCGTCAGGTAACCCTTGATGCTGGCAATCTTTTCGCGCGCCTGCGAAGCCCGGACCTGGACCTCGAAGCTCTGGCTCATGATTTCGTTTGACTGGATACGATACGTGTCCGCCCGGATGAATGACCAGCAACACACCAAAGCTGCGCTGATCAGAATGATGTAGAAGAGCGGATCGAGGTATTTATCCAGCTTCATGTTCAGTCAACCGGACGGATCGAGGTAACAAACCAAACCCATATGGTGTTGCGTGCGGGGACGTAAGCTTTCGGAAGCTTGGAGAGTGGCCAGACAATATAAAACGGGCCGCCATCATCGAGCGACAACGGTCTGAAATTCTGATCCTTGGTACAGGCCCCGCTTTGCTTGTCGGCATCGGTACAAGCTCTCTCGATTGCGATGATGGGCGCAAATTCAACAACTTCTTCCATCGTGACTTTTACAATGAAATTGTCGAATGCAGCAACTTCGAGATTGGCTTTGTCGCCGATTTTGTATTTCGCAATCATTTCCTGCAGGGAAGGGCCGCGAAAATGCACCTTTGCCCCGTTGGTCCAAGGCGTTTCCGTGACCAGATCATGCATGGGAAACTGCTGCCTCAGCTGCTCCTGGGTAAAGGTCCCCAGAGGCTTGCCTGACGTGTCCTGCATTTGAATGACCGCAGGGTCGTCATTGGCGAATGCCGTGCCGTACCAGAGCGGCGAACCGATCCACAGTGCCGCGAAAAAGAATGCAAGATATTTCCAGGCGCGCGATGCGCCTTTGTCTTCGTTGGAGATGGCGGCAGGGAAGGGTTCTTCCGACACTGCCTTTGCCATCGATTCTTCAGTTTTTTTAATGTCCAGAGCCAACCCCATTATAACCCCTTTGGTAGGAGCCCGGTTTTTAAAAGCTTTGCGCGTGCTCGCTTGTAGTATTTTTCTGCCGATGCCGCGTCTATATCAAAGCGTTCCCCAAGCTGTTCGTATATTTCCTTGCGGCTGATCCCCGACGGTCTTTGTCGCATCCAGCCGAGTATTTCCTGTTCACGCGGCGTGAGGCCGGAATGGTAAAATTCCGGTGGAGCCGTTGTTTCATTGGACAACCTCACGCTGTAACCCCGTTCTGCAACCTCCTGCAGAACGTCTACGAGGGCTCCCGGCCTTATATTGTTCTTGGCCAGGTAGCCAACCACGCCAAGTTTCTGACAATGCTCCCATTCTTCATCCGTATCGGAACCCGTGACGACAAAATGGATTGCGTCCGGTGAAAGATCGAGGATGACTTGTACAACGTCCAAGCGGTCGTCCTGCGATTTGGGGTCATAGCCGGGCATGCCGGGGTCAATGACCACGAGGTCGAACTGATGCGACTCCAGCAGGTCCAGCGCAATGGTGACATTGGCCGCGCCGTGAACAATGGATGCCGGCAACGCTGCCTGCAATTCATGGATCAGGGCCAGCCTCATGAGGTGTTGATCTTCAATGACCAGCACATGTGTATGCTTGGACGTTTGTTCCGACATCGCTCTCACGCGTACCAACAGTTGCACGCCACTCTGTTCAAATTACAGCAGTTGCGTCTACAGAGTAGTGCGATTTATACAAAGCGCAAAATAGGGACAGGGTTGTCCCTATTTTTCTAAGCACAACCGCATAGTGTTCCGACCGAAACGCGAAACGGTGCATTGAGTTGCATTGAGAGGGTATGCGGCGTGACTTTGGCTATCATTACCATCGATGGTGTCCGGGTTGATCCGACCGAACGCGTTGCTTCGATTGCAACTGTGCTTGAATGGCACAGGCATTCCAGACGTGAATTGCAATGGATTGTCCGGACATGCACCGATCGTGCGGACTCCGAACAGGACAACGCATCGTCAGACCGGCGCCTGGCGGCGGCAACCGACGCGGAACATCGTGCGCGCGTTGCCATGTTGAGGTATCCGGCAAAAACGCTGGAAGAATTTGCGGCGAAGGCACAGCATATCTGTTCTCTTCTGCTGGAGGACGATGACAGTTTGGACAAGTACGAACTGTTTTCAATCCTGCAGAGGCTGATCGCACAACCACAGTCGGAATGCCAGTAAATCGAACCGGTACATGCGGTGCAATTCTGGTCCTGCACGCCTGACAGGACTTCGCATCGCATAGGAAAATGCCTCCTCAAGTGCCTCCATTTTCGAGGGAATTGACCACTATGCCGAGCAATTGGGATAAATCCCAACCTATAGATGCCCATCCGGAAACCGCAAAACTGATCCAGGGTGCGGAAGCGGTCATTCAACAGGAGATCGGACCGCTGGCCGCGCTCTGCGACGCGTTGCGCCTGCGTCTGGATTCGTACCACAGTGCCGCCAATGCGGCTGAGCGTCTCGAGCGATGGCGGCTTGCGGTCGTCCTGCACAGCGAGATCATGGAAGTCTGGAAATCGGCGTTTCTGAATGCACGGGCCGCCGTGGACGCCTATCTCTCCAACTGTGATCTGGGCACTTTTTTCTCCTGCCGCGAAATTCTGGTGGCATCCCTGCATGGGCGCTGCAAGCCATCTGTCGGCATTGCATTGTCGGTGATGCAATTTGAAAGCGAGCGCAACCTGCGCAGATTGGCAGATGCTTCGCCCGATATGGTGACGCACAACGAGCCTGTCGACCGGCGATTCCTTCGGGCGGCGGCTGCGGGCCGGCATCGATAATTTTCGCCCCGATTTCCCCGAGGGGTGCACAAGGCCTGCTGTCCGGCAGGCCTTTTTGCTTTTATGCGCATCATCCGGGTGTTTGACTTTACTAGACGACTGGTCTATTCTTCTGGAATGGGAAAGATCGACACACGCGCCGTACTGATTGAGGAAGGGCTGAAAGCCCTACTTTCGCATGGCTATGAAGGGGCGGGCATCGGCCCCGTGCTCAAATCGGCTGGCGTGCCGAAGGGCTCGTTCTACCATTTCTTCGCCAGCAAGGAGGAATTTGCCTCCGCAGTTCTCGGCTTTTACACCGAGGGCAACCAGATCGTCCGGACGCGGATCCTGGGCGATGAAAGCCAGACGCCGCTTAAACGCCTGCGTGCCTATTTCGAATATTACGAGCAGGAATTCGCCCGGGAGAATCCGATTGGCGGCTGCCTGCTCGGCAACCTCGCCCAATCGATTGCCGCCCACAGCGACGTCCTCCGGCAGGAACTGCACCGGGCTTTTGCCGCGTGGCAACGCGATTTCCAGACGGTTCTGCGGCAGGCGCGCGCGCAGGGCGAATTGCCCGCGCATCTCGATCCCGACGAGACGGCAGCCTTTCTGATCGATGCCTATGAAGGGGCGCTGGTCCGCATGAAGACGGAAGGCAGCATCGCACCGCTCAAGCGGTTCACGACCATGACGCTCGATTGCCTGCTCACAAACCATCCATAGGAGATTTATCATGTCCCATATAGAGACGACTGGTCTACTACAACGGCATAGCGGCGGAGGGTTTGCGGCATTCGTCAAAACCGCTGCGATGGCTATCTGGAACATCTATCTGCGTTATCGCGGAGAACGGGCGGGCGATCCGAGGGTCAGCAAGCTCAGCGATCATCTGCTCGACGATATCGGGATAACGCGGGAGCAAGCCCGGGAAATTGATCGCCGTCGCCGCTGATTGGGCCGTAGCCTCATGGGCCCGCCGGTTATCGACACGCGGTACACCGCCCGTGCGAATCCCTTCCATGGATTCACGACTTGGCTCTACAACGTCGGTGATCGCTCCGCCCAAGCTTTGGTCGCTTGGCAGATATCCATCGCTCGGGCGTATGCGGGACGTGCCGTCGTGCGGGCGAGATAGGCACGCTCGACTGAACCCGGGGTATAGTTGCTGGTTCGCAGACCAAGCAAGAGAGCGTAGCTCACTGAAATGTCAGCAGCGGTAAACTGGTCGCCGGCGAGAAACGGGCGATCTGCGAGACGCCGGATGACCAATCCCAGCCGACTATGAAAGGTCTCCAGTGCCCAGCTTGTGACCCGGGCATTTCGCTCTGCTTCGGGCGCGAGCGCACGACCAACGAAGACGGCATTCATTGGCCCAGCGAGCCCAGCCTCTCCCAAATGGAGGAACTGCAGATACGCGGCGAAAGCCGGATCATCCGGGGCGACGGCGAGCGGGCTCGGGCCGTGGCGGGCGAGCAGGTATTCGAGGATCGCGATCGATTCGACCATGGTCGTCTCGCCGTCCTGTAGCGCCGGGATAAAGCCGGCGGGGTTGATGGCAAGAAAATCGGGATCATTCCCGACAGTGAGCAGATCGACCGGGCGCAACCGATACGCCACTCCCAATTCCTCGAGCAGCCAAACGATACGGAACCCACGACCTTCGCCATAGACAGTGAGCATACTTGAGCGTCCTTACGTTGGCTTAAGCGCTTCATTCGCAGGAGCGAGATTTCCGCATATACTGCTATCGCCCGGCCGCGATATGCGCAAGGCTCGTCACATACGCGGCATCATGCAGCGCCGGTCCTCCGTTCACGGCCTAGCCTGTTTTCGCGGTTTCCAGGCCATTTTGCCGGTTCGCACTGCAATTTTTTCCTCAGCACAATCATACGCGTAGCTCTTCCGACGGAGCAAACACCCGATGCATATTGAAGTTTGTATTTACAGATAGACTCAAAAGATATATCGTTTGTGCATGAAAGGAGAATTTGCAATGTTTGGAAATTGTCATCACGAACGGCACGAACGCGATGAGCGTTTTGTCATATACGGCATGGGACGCGGCTTTGGCCGCCACGGCGGCGGTCATGATGGCCCCGGCGGCGGCGGACGTTTCGGCCGCAGGGGCGGCGGAGGCAGGGTGTTCGCATCGGGCGACCTGCGTCTGGTTCTGCTGGCGCTGGTCGCCGAGCGGCCGCGCCATGGCTATGAGTTGATCAAGGACATCGAAGAGTTGTTCGGCGGCGCCTATGCGCCGAGCCCCGGTTCTGTCTATCCGTCCCTGACTTTCCTCGAGGAAATCGGGCAGGTAACGGCAGCGGCGAGCGAAGGCTCGAAAAAGCTCTATACCATCACGGAGGAGGGGCTTGCCTATCTCGCCGAGAACAAGAACCTGGTGGATGCGGTCCGCACGCGGATGGGCATGGTTGCCCGTTCCATGGCCGGACAGCGCGCACCGGAGGCCATTGCCCACGCGATGGACACGCTGCGCACCGCGCTCCACCTGCACAGTCACGGCTGGGATGCGGAAGAGGCGGACCGGGTTCGCAAGATACTCGAGCAGGCAGCGCTGGATATAGAATCAGGCAAGAAAAAAGACTGATGTCTAAACCCATGCGGCGCCGGAAGCGGCGCCGCTTGGGAGTTCATGCAAGGGAATTCAGGCCTGGCGTCTGGTCATCGACAGGACGGAGCCGGGTGTGCCTGCATCAGACAGTGCGGCAGCGCGGGCAACATCGATGCCGGTTGCAACCACTGATACCCGGAATACGCCTTCCAGCGCATCGTCAAACGTCGCGCCGAGAATGATGTTGGCCTGATCGTCGACTTCTTCGCGGATACGGGTTGCGGCTTCATCGACCTCGAACAGGGTCATGTCGCGTCCGCCGGAAATCGATACCAGGACGCCCTTGGCACCCTTCATCGATTCCACATCGAGAAGCGGATTGGCGATTGCAGCTTCGGCGGCTGCCTGTGCGCGGCCTTCGCCGGTGCCTTCGCCCGTACCCATCATGGCGCGGCCCATGTCGCGCATAACCGAGCGCACGTCGGCAAAATCCAGATTGATCAGGCCTTCGCGGACCATCAGATCCGTGATGCAGGCAACACCGGAATAGAGAACGCGGTCGGCCGTGGCAAAGGCATCGGCAAAGGTCGTGGACGCGTTGGCGACGCGGAAAAGGTTCTGGTTGGGGATGACGATCAGCGTATCGGCGCTGTCGCGCAGTTCTTCCAGACCTTCTTCAGCCATGCGCATCCGGCGTGTGCCTTCAAACGAGAATGGCTTTGTCACGACGCCAACCGTCAGGATGCCGGCCGAGCGGGCTGCGCGGGCAATGACCGGCGCTGCGCCGGTTCCGGTGCCGCCGCCCATGCCTGCCGTCACGAAGCACATGTGCGTGCCGGCAAGATGATCCATGATTTCGTCGATGCTTTCTTCCGCGGCAGCCCGTCCGATTTCCGGATGCGAGCCTGCGCCAAGCCCCTGCGTCACATTGGCGCCGAGCTGGATCAGCCGGCTTGCCTTGGACATGGCCAGTGCCTGGGCATCCGTATTGGCCACAATGAACTGCGTGCCCTGCAGGTTTTCACGGATCATGTTGTTAACCGCATTGCCGCCGCCGCCGCCGACACCGAACACGGTGATATTCGGCTTCATCTCGGAAATTTCCGGCTTCTTGAGGTTAATTGACATCGTGCAATCCTTATTCCCGGCCGATCGTCTGTATCGGCGTGCAGGTACGTAATGTTATGACGGAGCTCACTCGGAGAATCAAAGCCTCTCCGTACCCCAATGTCCGGCAAAGAATCAGACAGCGGGTTTCGGCGCAAGCCCTGAAATGGCATATCGCCCGGATGGGTTGTCAAAAGTATGTCCGGAACGACGGGCGAAAGGACATCGCGGATGCAATGTCCTTGAGATTGACGCAATAGTTCACGAAGGAACCATCCCGACACTCTGATGTTTCCCACCCACAGTTTCTGATCAGGAGAATTGGCCTATGGAACTTGATCCCCAAAACGCTGTCACCGCCATACAGACCGGTATTCACCAGGCAAGCGCGCTTGTTGTCACCTATTCGTTCTCGGTCCTTGGCGCCATATTGCTGCTGGTGATCGGCTACATCGTTGCCGGACTGGTGGAACGCTGGCTTTATGCCGGATTGGGGAAGGTCGGCGGCTTCGACCTGACACTGCGCCGCTTCTTTTCAAAAATTGCCCGCTATGCGGTTCTGGGACTGGTGGCGGTCATGGTGCTCGGCCAGTTCGGCATTCAGACCGCGTCGGTCATTGCCGCCATCGGCGCTGTCGGCCTGGCCATCGGCCTTGCCCTGCAGGGGACCCTGCAGAATATCGCGGCCGGCATCATGCTCCTGGCCTTGCGGCCGCTGCGTATCGGGGAATATGTCGAAGTCGGCAGCATTTCCGGCACGGTAGAGGAAATCGGGCTGTTTGCCACGCGCTTGCGGGCTGCGGACGGCGTCTATGTCCTCGCGCCCAATTCAACCCTTTGGACCCAGCCCGTCAAAAACTACACGCGCAACGGTGTCCGCCGCAATGACATTACACTCGGGGCCGATCATGGCGAGGATATCGACCGGATGCGCAAGAGCCTGATGGCGCTGACCGCCAACGACAAACGCATTTTGCGGGATCCGGCCCCGCAGGTCTTCGCCTCGGATCTCACGGATGAATCCATGGCCATCACCCTGCGATACTGGACATCGGCCAGCGATTTCGCCGCGGTGAAAGCCGATTTGACCATGGGAACGGGAGAACTGTTCTACGACAAGAAGCCGGCAGATCAGCAAGCCGCAGGCATTTGAACGGAACAACATCCCTCGCTTGGCGTTTCCCTTGGTGAGCATGCATTTTAACAATGTTCTTTGGGAGGCTATCATGTTTAAACATTTTGCTATTGCAGCCATTGCGGCGGTGACAGTCCTGTCGGCGGCCCCGTCTTTCGCGCAATCACTCGAAATCGGGCCGGGCGGTGTGCGCCTTGTCGAACCGGGTGCCGAGCGGCCCATGCGGCGCGGCATGGATATCAGCGAGCGTGAAGCAGTGCGGATCGCCCGCGCCGAAGGTTTGCGCAACGTGGATAATATTGACCGGACGAGGTCCCGTTTCATCGTGGAGGGGACAGACCGGCGCGGCAATGATGTTCGCGTCAGCGTCGACCGGCGCACGGGCGAAGTGATTTCCGTCGACTAACCGGCCCTTCGATCTGCATCTGACGATTTGTTGACTTGAATTGCTGCCGGTTGGCGGCTAGGACAGCCATGCACAGGACGACCTGTGTCATGGTTGCGCATGGGGACGGCCCCGTTATCTCGATTGAAGGAGATGATGGTGTCCCACACCGGACTGAATTTTTCCTATTTGACTGTCGCCGTTCCAGCCAGCTCTCATCGTCAGACCGGGCGAGGTCTGTAATGGCTGGCCCTATCGAACAATTCGAAATCAAGCCGCTCGTCCGCCTGACCGAGATCGCGGGCCATGAGATCAGCTTCACCAACTCGGCCGCCTATATGGTTCTGACCGTTGCTGTTTCCAGTGCGTTCCTGATGATTTCCACACGCAAACGCAGGCTCAATCCGGGGCGTCTGCAGTTCACGGCGGAGATGCTGTACGAGTTCGTCGCCGGCCTGCTGCGGCAGAACGCGGGTGAACTGGGGATGCGGTTCTTTCCGTTTGTCTTCTCGCTGTTCATGTTCATCCTCGTGGCAAACCTGATCGGCATGTTTCCGTATGCCTTTACGGTGACCAGCCAGATCATTGTCACCTTTGCCCTGGCAATTCTCGTTTTCCTCACGGTCACCATTTACGGCTTCCGGCGGCACGGCTTGAAATTCCTGCGGCTGTTCATGCCGTCTGGCGTGCCGGTTGTCCTCGCACCGGTGATTATCCCCATCGAGATCATTTCCTACCTGTCACGCCCGCTCAGTCATTCGGTGCGCCTGTTTGCGGTGATGCTGGCAGGACACATCACCCTGAAAGTGTTTTCCGGCTTTGTGGCTGATCTGGTTGATGCGGGCGGCGTCGGGCTTCTGGCCGCCGTTCTGCCGCTGGCCATGGCCGTCGCTCTGACCGGTCTTGAACTGCTGATGTCCTTCATCCAGGCCTACGTCTTCGCCATGCTCACATGCATGTATCTGAACGACGCGCTTCATCCCGGCCACTGAAACCAACACCCCTGTGAAAGGAACGATCATGGCATGGATCTATCTTGCCCTTGCTGGCCTGTTTGAGGTGATTTGGGCTTCCACAATGAAACAGTCCGATGGTTTCACACGGCTTGTGCCGAGTGTTATCACCATCGTCACGATGATCATCAGCTTCGGCTTGCTCGCCGTGGCGATGAAATCCCTGCCGCTCGGCACCGCCTATGCCATCTGGACGGGTATCGGAGCGGTTGGCGCATTCCTCGTCGGCATATTCTTCCTCGGCGAAGCGGTCACGCTTTTCCGGCTTGCAAGCGTCGGCTTCATCGTTGCGGGACTGATTGGTCTGAAACTATCGACGCTGTAGGCAATGTTGCGAAACCCGGCGCAGATGAGCACGATCACGATTTTGCGGTATCGGTCGCCGGTGTTTCGGCGCGGACGTCAACCGGTGTCTGCACAGTCTTGCCGCGCATGTTCACGATCACAACCCCGGCCAGGATGAGCATGCCGCCGAGGACCGTACCCATTTTCGGCGGTTCGCCGGCAATGAGCCAGGCGATCAGCATGGCGATGGGGGCAATGAGGTAGAGAAAGTTTCCGGCCCGGGCGACGCCAAACGTGCCGAGCGCATAGGCCCAGCAAACCAGGCCGATTGCGGTGGGAAAAATGCCGAGGAAGCCGATCCAGCCTCGCACGGCAAGCGATGCATTGCCGGTTTGCGCTATGGCCTGCGACAGCCATGGCGAAAGCGCGAGCGCAGCTGATATAAACATGATGGCCGCCACATGCAGGGCACCATAGCGCGAAACTAGCTGGCGCTGCACCGTGAAGCCCGTTGCCGAGCACAACGCAGCGCCAAGTACAAAGGCGGCACCTGAGTTCAGGGTCAGCCCGCCAGCCTGTGCGCTGGCTATCAAGCCAATGCCGATAATGCACAACAGGGTTCCGCCCCAGGCAATGGGCGGGAACCGCTCCTTCAGGAGCACGACGGCGAATGTCGCCATCCAGAGCGATTCAGTCTTGATGAGGAAACTTGCCGCGCCCGCCGCTACGGTTTGCTGTCCGATATTCAGGAGGACGCTGTAACCGGCGCCGCCCACAATGCCACAGCCGGCACAGAGCAGGAGATGAGGCAGCGGCATGCGGGCAGGGCGCTTCCAGACCAGCCATATCGCCGCCAGCAGTGCGGCGATGGCATAGCGGATCGATGCGAGTGGCAAGGGCTCCAGTTGTGTGAGCGCAAGCTTGATTGCGGGAAAAGCTGTCGCCCAGACGAGAATGGTCGTGGAGATAGCCAGGATCGGTAAAAGTGCGGGGCGGGGTGAGGTCATGGGGAGACTGTAAAACACGTTCCAGACTTGACATAGAGTGCTGATATGGCGTGAGCTGTGAGTATGAAGCACAGCTCAGATCTTCCGTCCTTCGACGCCATACAGGCGGTTCTATCGTCCAATCGCACCGGCTCGTTCTCCAGCGCCGCCGATGAACTCGATTTGACGCATGGAGCTATCAGCAGGCGCGTCGCCATTGTCGAGGCATGGGCCGGGACGGCATTGTTCGAACGGCATGGGCGCGGGGTTCGCCTGACGATTGAAGGGCAACGGCTTGTGCGGTTGTTCGAGCAGGCGCTTGACCTGATCGATAGCGGGGCCGCCGAATGGCGGGAGAACCGCCAGCCTGAAACCGTCAGGATCAGTGTCCTGCCGTCCTTTGCGCGGCTGTGGATTTTGCCGAACCTTGTCAAACTGGAAGGCTCTCCACCCGATCTGCGGATCGAACTGGAGCTTGACCGCCGGTATGCGCCGCTCGGCGAGGTCGACGTGGCGATACGCTATGGCCGTGGTGACTGGAGCGATGGTGTGGCCATGCCGCTCTTCGACGAAGTCCTCCTTCCCGTCGCGTCGCCCGAACTGGCCCTCGTCTTGGGACATGAACCTGAGCCGGGCGATATTCTCCGCCATCCCCTTATCCACGATGCTTATCCCGATGCGTGGCGTATCTGGCTGGCCGAGCGCGGGCACCGGTATCGCCCGCGTCCGCAGGATCGCCGCTATCCGGACTATGATCTGGGTTTGCATGCGGCGGCTGCGGGAAGCGGTGTGGCGCTCCTGCGCGCGCCCTATGGCGAGATATTTGTCCAAAACGGCAGCCTTGTGCCGATTTCCAGCGCTCCGGTAGCCAGCCAATTGAAATTCCATGCCATCACGGAACGGGGGAGCCAACGGCGTGCCGTCCGCACATTGCTGGAACGCATCCGATGGCTTTCGGCGTCTTGATTGCGCCGTTGACAATCGAACGGCGCTTGGCGAGGCTTGGTCAGAGTGTTCAGATCAAGCGAGGACGAACCCATGCCGACAACCATCGCCATCATCGGAGCCGGAGCCATGGGCAGCGCCGTCGGGCAACGCCTGATACAGGGCGGAGCCCGCGTCCTTTCCTTCACCGAAGGGCGAAGCCAGCGGACACTGGACCGCGTCCGGGCGGCGGGCATTGAACCGGCGGCCATCGCCGATATCGCAGCGGCCGACCTGATATTTTCCATTGTTCCACCGGCGGAGGCGGTCGGCGTCGCGCACGGGTTCGCACCGGTTTTGTCTGCAGCGGGTGCCAAAGGCACCTTCATCGATTTCAACGCGATCAATCCGCATTCGATGCGCGAAGTCGGATCAGTTCTGTCCGGGACAGGGTGGGATATACTCGATGGCGCCATTATCGGCCTGCCGCCGAAACCCGATAATGCAGGACCGAAATTCTATGTGAGCGGCGGTGACGATGGGATTGTCAACCGTCTCAAGGCGCTCGGCCTGCGGACGCACCGCGTCGACGGTTCGATCGGTGCAGCCTCCGCCCTGAAGATGGTCTATGCCGGCATCAACAAGGGACTGGTCGGGCTTGGAACGACCATGCTGCTGGCCGCAGCCGGATCGGGTTCCGCGGCAAGCCTGCACGCCGAGATGGCGGAAAGCATGCCGGAGCTTCTCGCCCGTTTTCAACACTCAATACCCGATATGTATCCTAAGGCCTATCGATGGGTTGCCGAGATGGAAGAGATTGCCGAATTCCTTGGGCCTGACGAGCCCGGCGCGGCGCTTTTCCAGGCCATGGCTGAGGTTTTTGCCAGGATCGCCGGTGATCAGAACGGCGATGGACGTCTCGTTTCAACGCTGGATGGTGTGCTTGCCGGGAAGTAAGCCGCAAGGCGGATGACACCCGACGGACAGGTGGTCAAGCATTTCAACCATATCGACAATTTAACACGCCGCACGCCCCATGATGGGTGACAAACGGAAATCCCGATACCATATCTTGAGAAGGACATGGTTCAAGGAGTATTCCGATGCTTTCCGTGTGGCGTGATATCGTCGTTTTCCTGGATGCCTCTCTCCCCGGTGAGAAAGTTGGTGCGCACGCGGCGCGCCTCGCCAAGAAGCATGGGGCTTATCTCGTCGGTGTTTACGGTTTGACGCGGGCCGCCTACGGCTCGGCATCCGAAAATTTTGCGCGTGGGTCGGAAGCAATCCGACAGGTGATCGTTCGCCAAAGAAGCGCTGACGAGAACAAACTGATCAGGTCGGGCCGGCACTTCGCCCGGATAACCGAAGCCGAGGGCATCGGTTCCGAATTTCGTGTTGCATGGCAGGACAGGCTTGATGACCAGAACATGGTCCGCGGCCTGAATGCGGACCTCATCGTTGCCGCGCAACCGCCGCTGGGTGATCTTCCGATGAGCTGGTCGGCCGAACAATTGCTTCTTGCAACGGGAATTCCTGTTCTGGTTGTTCCGCGGGAGTGGGATGGAGGGACTATCGGTGACAAGGTGGTCATTGCCTGGAATGGCAGCCGGGAGGCGCGCCGGGCGGTTTACGATGCCATGCCGTTTATCGTGACGGCAAAGCAGGTCACGATACTGGTCATCGAAAACGGTCGCGCTGCGGCCGATTACAATCATGAGCCGGGCGCGGATCTCCTGAGCCATCTGGCAAGGCACGATGTGTCAGCAACCGTTCTCGTCGTTTCGTCAAATGAACCGGTTGCCCACACGATTGTACGGGAAGCCCGTGGGGTAGGGGCAAATCTGCTGGTCATCGGCGCCTATAGTCACCCCCGCTCCACCGAAATCCTGTTTGGCGGCGTGACGCGATCGCTGTTGTCCAACACCGAACTGCCGATGCTCATATCGCGGTGAGCATTGCGTCAAAGCAACGGCGTTGAAGATGCCATTCTCCTATTTCGGCGTCAGCCGCAGCAGGCGGCCGTTGCTTTCGTCTTCGATCAGCCAAAGCGCGCCGTCCGGTGCCACGGCGACATCGCGGATGCGATGGCCAAGCACCCATCGGTCCGCTTCCCTGGCGCCGCCATTCGCGTCGAAGCTGATCCGCACGAAGCCCTTCTCGACCAATCCGCCGATAAAGGCCGAGCCTTTCCATTGCGGGAAGAGGTCGCCCTGATAAAATGCAAGACCGGCGGGAGCGATGACCGGCGTCCAGTAGACAAGAGGAGCTTCGAATTCCGGGCGGGTATCATGGCGCGGGATGGGTGTCCCATTGTAATTATCGCCGTTGGAGACGATCGGCCAGCCGTAATTCCGTCCCGGCTTCAGGAGGTTGAGTTCATCGCCGCCCTTCGGACCCATTTCATCCAGCCAGAGCCTGCCCTTGGCATCAAAGGCAAGGCCGTAGGGGTTGCGATGCCCCAGGGTCCAGATCTGTGCTCTGATACCGCCTTGCTTGGCCCAGGGATTGTCGGGAGGGGTCGATCCGTCGAGATTGAGCCGCAGCACTTTCCCCAGCGCCTGATCGGGGTCTTGGGCGGTGTCTGGCCGCATGCGATCCCCCGATGTGAGGAACAGGTGCCGACCGTCAGGGGAGAATGCGATGATTCCGCCGGGCTGGCCGCCGCTGCCCTTCGGCATCTGCCGCCAGATGACTTCCAGCCCCTTCAATGCGGCGGTCTTTCCGGCCAGCGACAGTTCGGCGCGGGCGAGGGCGAGACTGCTGCCGCCAGCCCCCGGTTCCACATAAGTCAGGTAAATGACGGGTTTCTTTGCGAAATCCGGCGCGACCGCCACGTCGAGCAAGCCGTTCTGGCCGCTGTAGGCCACGTTGGGAACGCCGCTTATCTCCGTCTTGCTTCCCTCGCGGGTAACCAGAAAAAGCCGGCCGGGCTTTTCCGTAACAAGCATGCGGCTATCGGGGAGGAAGGCTATGGCCCACGGCGTATCAAAACGTGCAGCGGTCGTTACCGTGAAAGGGGTGGTGGTGCTCGGCGCATTCCTGCCCGCATTGACGGATGGGGCAGCCCATGCAATCGAGCTTGAACCGGCAATGCCAAGGATTGCAAGGACGACAGCTACAGCACGACGACTCATGAAAGCCCTCCAGTGAATGCCGGTTAATGCCTCACGTTGCACATAGGTGTGCTGTCGGCGGCATGCAAGCGCTGGCCAGCGGATAGAGGTTGGCGGTGTGACTCAGTCGGCGCGGCGCCAGACCGAGACCTTGCAGATCAATCCGCCAAGGACGCAGCCGGACAGTTCTATGCCCTGATCCGAAACCTTTGCCTTTCCCGTATAGGTCTGGCCATTTTCGGTGTTGTAGAGGGTTCCGGAATAGGTTCCTTCGCCGTTTGGCTTCAACGTTACAGCCTGAATGCCGACAACAGGCCGGTTGCGCTTGGACGCATCGGGATTTTTCACATCGTTGACGGGCGCGCTCATCCAGACGACCGTGCCGCAAATCCCGGCGCCGCAGTCGCTGAGCCGAACCTTCGTGCGGCCGGTATCATTGACGTAGGTTCCGGCGATATCCTGTGTCTCGGCGACGGACTGGCCAGTCAGCGCCGCAAGAAAAAGACACGAGAAAATAGCGTTTCGCACAGTCATCAATGGGTATCTCCTGGCCATCACGGACCGTTGGGTTTGCAAGCCGGTTAACAACCGTATCCTGCGCACCCTTACAGGACAAGTATGGCATTCCTGTGCACACAGGGCGCGCGGCCGCCGCCACGAGGAGAACAAAAACAATCAGGCGTGCTCTGTGGTCATCCCAAGAGCATCACCTGAAAATATATTCTGTATCAATGGGTTAGAACTGTTCCTTTGCTGGGAAGCATATCAGGCGTTGTATCGTCCAGCGCATAATCCTTTTTGCCCGAACCGCCGAGCGCCAGATATATGACCGGCGTCGTAAAGAGCGTGAGGATCTGCGAGACGACAAGTCCGCCGACGATGGCAATGCCAAGCGGCGTGCGCAGTTCCGCGCCGGGGCCTGTGCCGAGCGCCAGGGGCAATGCCCCGAGAAGGGCGGCCATGGTCGTCATCATGATCGGCCGGAAGCGCAGCAGGCAGGCCTGGTGGATCGCCTCGGCCGGGGCCAGACCCTGTTGGCGCTCGGCTTCCAGGGCAAAGTCGATCATCATGATCGCATTCTTCTTCACGATTCCGATCAGGAGAATGATGCCGATCATCCCGACGATGGACAGGTCCTGGCCGAACAGCAGCAGGGCCAGCAAGGCGCCGAGACCGGCCGAGGGCAGGGTGGATATGATCGTCAGAGGATGAATGGCACTTTCATAGAGAACGCCGAGCACGATGTAGACTGCTATGACCGCCGCCAGGATGAGCCATGGCTGGGTGCTCAGGGAACTTTGGAAGGCCTGCGCCGTACCCTGGAACGTGCCGGTGACGGTGATGGGGAGCCCCGCCTTCAACTCCGCGGTGTGGATGGCCGTCACCGCGTCGCCGAGGGCTATGTTGGGCTTCAGATTGAAGGAGAGTGTCGTTGCGGGCATCGACCCCTGGTGATTGATCGTCACCGGCGACACGGTTGTTTTCACGGATGCCAGCAGGCTCAGCGGAACGAGCTGGTTCAGCGTCGACGAGCGCACGAACAGATGATTGAGTGCATCGGTGGACAGGCTGTAGCGCGGGTCGACCTCGAGCACGATGTGGTTCTGGCTGACCTGCGTGAACTGGGTTGCGACCTGACGTTGTCCGAATGCATCGTAGAGCGTGTCATCGATGGCCTGAACACTCACGCCGAGACGCGATGCGGTGGCACGGTCGATGTTCAGTGTTGCGCTCGTGGCTTCGTTCTGCTTGTCGGAGATCACGTCCTGGACCTCGGGCAATGAACCGAGGGCCTTGGACATGACGGCGGCCCATTTGGTCAGTTCGTCCGTATCCTGAGCCTGAAGCGTGTACTGGTATTGCGATGCCGATGAGCGGCCGCCGACCTGAATATCCTGACGTATCCGCATGCCAAGGGTCAGCCCCTCCATGCCCGCGACGGCTTTCTTCAGGCGCGCTATGACCGCCTGGGCGGTGCTGCGCTGGCCGAATGGCTTCAGATTGATCTGGACCTGTCCCACGGCGGTGGAGGGGCTGGGGTTGATCCAGTAGGCCACGTTGTCGACGGCCGGATCACGCATGATGATGTCGCCAAGGTTCTGCATTTTGACAGACATGGCATCGAAGGAAATATCTGTTGCGGCCTGTGCCTGCGCCTGGATGAAACCCGTATCCTGTTCGGGCAGGAACCCCTTGGGAACGATGACATAGAGCCACACCGTCAAAACGAGGGTGATGCAGGTGACGACGAGCGTGATGCTGCGATGCCGGAGAACGAAATCCAGTCCGCGGCCATAGGCGCGCGTGATCGAATTGAACAGTCGCTCGGACCAGTTGAAGATGCGCCCGTGCGATGTGTGTTTCTCGTCGCGGATCAGCCATGCGCACAACATCGGTGTGACGGTCAGGGATATCAGGCCGGACATCAGGATCGCGACGCTGACGGTAACGGCAAATTCGCGGAACAGGCGCCCGACAATGCCGCCCATGAGCAGGATGGGGATGAAAACGGCGACAAGCGATATGGTCATCGAGATGATCGTGAAATTGACTTCACGCGCGCCTTCGATGGCAGCCTGCAGCTTGGATTTTCCGTTTTCGAGGTGGCGCACAATGTTTTCGATGACGACGATGGCATCGTCCACGACAAAGCCGACGGCAATTGTCAGTCCCATCAGCGACAGATTATCCAGACTGTAGCCGAGAAGGTACATGACACAAAACGTGCCGAGCAGCGACAGTGGGATCGTTATGCTCGGAATGAGCGTGGCCCAAAAGTTTCGCAGAAACGAAAAGATGACCATGACGACGAGCGCGACGGTGATCAGCATCGTGATCTGCACGTCGAACACCGATGCGTCGATGATCTGCGTGCGGTCGCCGACGACTGACAGTTTGACGCCAGCTGGAAGCCCGGCTTCCAGTGCGGGCAACCTGGCCTTTATGTTGCTGATGGTTTCGAGAATGTTCGATCCGGCCATTTTGTGAACGTCGATCATGACCGAGCGTTTCGTCTGCAGCCACGCAGCCTGCTTGTTGTCTTCAGGCCCCGCGATCACCTTGCCTACATCCTTGAGATAGATCGGAGCGCCGTTGCGGTAGGCGATGATGGTGTTGCGGTAGGTCGGAACATCGACGATCTGGTCCGTGGCGTCGAGGACGGTGGTGCGGCCGTCGCCGCTGATCGAGCCTTTGGGTGTATTCACTGTCTGGCTGCCAACGATGCTGCGGACATCCTCCAGGGTGAGCCCGCGTGCGGCCAGCCTGTCCGGGTCGATCTGAATGCGCACGGAAGGACGCTGCGGTCCGTGAAAATCCACGAGCCCCACACCGTTCATCTGCGATACCTGCTGCGCAACGATATCTTCGGCGTAGTGGTCGAGTTCGGTGAGCGGAAGGCGGTCGGAGGTCAAGGCCAGCGTCAGCACCGTGGCTTCGGCGGGGTTGGATTTATGATAGGTGGGAGGGCTTGGCAGGCTCTTGGGCAGGCTGCCAGCCGCCGCGCCGATGGCCGCCTGGATATCCTGCGCCGCGGCGTTGATGTCCCGCGACAGATCAAATTCAATGGTGATGTTGGTTCGGCCCGAAGAACTGGTCGAGGTCATCTGATTGACCCCGGAAACATTGGAGAGCTGGTTTTCCAGCGGTGTGGCGACCGATGTTGCCATGGTGTTGGCACTGGCGCCGGGAAGGGTGGCTTCCACCTGAATGGTTGGAAAGTCCACCTGAGGCAGCGAGGCGACGGGAAGCATGAAGTAGGCGACCGCGCCAAGAAGCATCATTCCCAGTGCAAGCAGGCATGTTCCCACGCGGCGGCGGATGAATACCTCGGAGATGCTCATGGCTTGGTCTCCGCTGCGCTTGCAACATTCGGCTTGGCGTTCTTTGCCGAAATCGAAGCGCCGTCGCTCAGGCGGGATTGTCCGCTGACGACGATGTCCTGTTCCGGCCCGAGACCGGATTTCAAGGCGGTAAATCCGCCCGCAGTCACACCCGCTTCGACGGAAACGGTCGCCACCTTGTTATCGGGCTTCACAACGAAGACGTATGGTCCGCTCTGCCCGTTCAGGATCGCCGAGGCGGGAGCGGCGATAACGTTGCGGTCCGTTCGTGTCACCACCCGCGCCGTCACCAGCTCGCCGGGCCACAGGCTCAGGTTTTCATTGGGAAACGTGGCCTTCAGCTTGATCATGCCGGTATTCTGGTCCACCTGGCTGTCAATGGCGGTGATCTTGCCGTCAGCAAGATGCTGCCGTCCGTCACGGCTGTCGACGGCGACCGTCAGCTCGCCGCTGTTCTGGCTGGCCAGGAGATCGGGAAGGTCGTCCTGCTGCAGTGAGAACTGGACTGCAATCGGTTTCATCTTGGTGATGGTCACCAGACCCGCGGCGTCCGATACATGAAGCATCGAGCCTTCGTCGACCAGCTTCAGGCCGGTGCGGCCGCTCACCGGTGCAGTGATCGTCGCAAATTCCAGATTGAGCTTGGCGGCATCGATGGCGGCCTGATCGCCGGCAATCGTTGCTTCCAGAATAGCCACCTGACCTTTGGCAGTATCGGCGATCTGGACTGCACCATAGCCCGAACTCGATAGCTTGGACGCGCGGTCATAATCGGCCTTTGCAACAATCAGCTGGGCGCTGTCCTTGGCCAGTGTGGATTGGGCACGGGCGAGTTCGGCTTCATAAGGGCGCGGATCAATCCGGGCCAGGACGTCGCCGGCTTTGACATCCTGACCTTCCTGAACGGCCAGATTGAGCAGTTGGCCATCGACCTTGGTTCGCACCGTCACGGTGGACAGCGCTGTCACGGTGCCGAGGGCGGAACGCTCAATCGATAGATCGCGAATGTCGGTTTTCCCGGTGGTGACGGGGATAGCAGTCGGCGCGGAAGCTGATTTTACCGGGTGACCGTTCAGAGACGACCAATAGTGCTGTCCGGCGAAACCGGCTGCGGCCAGCACGACAAGGCCGCCGATCACAAAAAACCGGCGGCGGCTGCGGCCACCCGGCTTCGGCTCGGCGGGGTCGTTCAGATGACCATCGTCCTGACGGAATTCATTGGGGCCGCGGTTCAGCATGGGCACGCACCAAGATGGGCAACGGCGCAATCAACCGACAGCGAGCGTGCCGCGTGAGGAACACATGACGGCCCATGGGGTCGTTTTCGGCCAACGTGCCCGATAGGCCAGAACCGGCGGGGGTTCTGTACAGAAACAACAGCGTCTAATTCCATCTTTGGCACCACCGAGGCAAGAAAATGCGGCAATCAATTTTGCTGCTGCCCCGATAATGGATGCCTGGTCATGCTCTCGACTTCGCGCGAACATGAAATGTATTTTAGAAAGTGCGCGCCGGGCCCGTGCGAGGTCAATCGCCGCCGAGCGTACGGTCTTCCGGCATCCGCCCGATGAGATATCCGGCACCGGCGATGGTATGCAGAATGGACTCTTCGAAACCGGCGTTCAGCTTCTTCCGCAACCGGTGAATATGCATGTCGACGATGTTGCCCTTCGGCTCGAAATCATAGTCCCACGCCGCCTCGAGCAGCATGGACCGGGTGACGACCGCATTGGCATGCTGCATGAGCGTGCGCAGAAGAAGAAATTCGCGGTTCTGCAGGTCAATGGGGGAACCGGCGCGCGCGGCCTGCCGCTTCTTCACGTCCAGCGTCAAATCCCCGACGCTCAGTATATCGGCCCCAGCGGTCCGGTCGTTTCGTCGCTGCAATGCCTGGACGCGGGCAAGAATTTCCGAAAATGCATAGGGCTTGCCGAGATAGTCATCGCAACCGCTGCGCAATCCCTCAATCCTGTCCTTGGCGGTGGCGATGCCGCTGAGCATCAGCACTGGCAGGTTGATCTTCAGCCGGCGCAGTTCCGCAACGACGGCCAGGCCGTCCAGGCCCGGAAGGATGCGGTCGATGATGGCTACGTCGTAAATCCCCTCCATTGCAAGGGTCAGCCCGAGTTCACCGCCCGCAGCATGATCGGCCACGTGGCCGCTTTCGTTCAGGCCGCGCGTCAGGAAGCGCGCCGTCTTTTTGTCATCTTCGACGATCAGTATTCGCATGGATGACGTTTCCATTTATAAAATGCATTTAATGTTTTGGCGAAGTCGCATCAGGGTCGCACCAATTATGGTGTATAGCAAAGGCCCGCCTCTCAGATTCAATCTCAATTGGGCGTTTTCATGGAGGTGACGTGTCGACAATTCTTGTAATCGAGGATGATGTCCGGACAGCGTCCGAAATCGAAGCTGCGCTGATCGACAATGGCTGTGCTGTCAAAATAGCAGCCGATGGCCGAGCGGGGCTGCTCGAAGCCGTGACGGGCAAATATGATGCCATCGTTCTTGACCGCATGCTGCCGGGAGAACTGGATGGGCTGGGCGTCCTGTCGACCCTGAGAGCTGCCGGCATCCACACGCCGGTGCTGATCCTGAGTGCGCTTTCCGCCGTGGACGAGCGGGTCAGGGGATTGAAGGCAGGGGGCGATGACTACCTGACCAAGCCGTTCGAATTTCTGGAGTTGACGGCACGCATCGACGTGCTGGCACGGCGGCGGTCGGTCGCCATGCCGGAAACGTCGCTTCGCGCCGGTGATCTGGAAGCCGATCTCCTGACCCATACCGTGAAGCGGGCCGGAAAACTCATCGATCTCCTGCCACGAGAGTACCGGTTGCTGGAATACATGATGCGCCATGCGGGCCAGATCGTGACCCGTACAATGCTGTTTGAAGAAGTCTGGCACTATCGTTATGACGAGCCGACGAATGTCATCGACGTCCATGTCAGCAAGCTTCGCAAGAAGATCGAAGCCACCGGAGCAGCGACGGTGATCAGAACAGTCCGCGGCTCGGGATATGTGCTTGATGCGCCTGATTGAACTCGTACACACAACAAGTTTCCGGCTGGCTATCGCTTTTCTGGTTCTCTTCGCTGTCGCGTCAGGGGCGCTGTTTGCCTTTCTTTCATGGGAAACCCGCGACTTTCTGACAGACCGCACCGATGAGTGGCTGCTGCGGGAAGTCAACACCTTTTCCCCGCTTGACGATCAGGCCATCACGTTGCGATTGGCGACGCGGGAATCCGTGAACGCCGTCAAGGAACGCCCGATTTCCTTGTTCGATCCGCACGGTGTGCTTCTTGCAGGCAGCCCGATGACTTTGCCTGCAGCGGATAAGACCAAACCAGATCCCCACAATTTCGCGACATTGAGGGCTGGCAAACGTGCGCATTTCCGCGGGGTTATGAGGTCATTGCCATCCGGCAACACGCTTCTCATTGCGCAGGATGTCGGGGAGCTGCGCGAATTCAATGATGTCCTCACCAACGCCATGATCCTGGGCGCTGCCGTGACGGCGGCCCTGGGCTTGCTCGGTGCGGCGTTTATCGGTGCCGGTTCCGTCAGGCAGATCCACACGATTTCAGACGCGACCCGCAACATCATGAGCGGAGATCTGACACAGCGGCTGCCCGCCCTGGGTGGCAGCGGCGATGTGCGCCGGCTGGTGAAGGTCGTCAATTCGATGCTGGATGAGATCGAGCGGCTGATGCACGAAGTGAAAGGGGTTTGTGACAATATCGCGCACGATATGCGGACCCCGCTGACGCGCATGCTGGCGGGACTTGAGCGTGCCCGCCGCAGGGCGGTTACGGCGGATGAATATGCCGAATATGTCGATGGCGCGATTGTGGAAACGCAATCAATGTTGAAGACGTTCAGCGCGCTCCTGCGTATTTCGGAGATTGAAGACGGTGCGCGCCGGGCAGGGTTTGTGCCGGTGGATATGAAAACCGTTGTATCGGATGCGGTGGACCTGTACGAGCCGCTTGCCGAGGAGCGCGGGGTCGAACTGTCCGTTGATTTCGGTACGGTTCCCCTCAGCATTCTCGGCGACCCAAGCCTGCTGTTTGAAGCCGTGGGCAATCTTGTCGACAACGCCATCAAATTCACGCCGCGTGGCGGTGCCGTCAAAGTCACCCTCGACGGACATCTGAAACGGCCACGGCTTTCAGTGGGAGACACCGGCCCCGGCATTCCCCCACAGGAAAAGGAACTGGTGCTGCAGCGGTTTCACCGGGGTGAAAGAAGCCGCCATGAACCGGGCAACGGGCTTGGCTTGAGCCTCGTGTCGGCGATCGCGCGCCTGCATGGCATCGACTTGAGCCTTGGGGAGCAGAAAACCGGCTGCAACGTGATACTGGAGTTCAACAGCCATGAGCAGGGGCGCACGCCGGGGCAGGCTCAGCCGGCGTCATAATCCTTGATCCGGCCAAAGGTATAACCCCGGGCCTTCAGTCCTGTAATCAGCGCTTTCAGATTGTCCGCACCGTTGAACGTGTCCTGAAACATCTCGTCATGCATCAGAAGTATCAGCTTGTTGGGCTGGGCCAGTTTGCCGAAGCCGAAGAGATGATCGATTTCACCGAGCAAATGATCGACGGTCTGGACAGGTTTGCCGCTGTTCTCATGGACCCATTCATGGTCCCAACCGTAGAGAAAATAACCGCTCGCCGCGACAAATTCGAAGTCCGGTTCTTCACGCCGGTCTTCCGGCTTGCCAATCGATAAATCGTCCGATGACAGGTCGGGAAGGCGGAAGACGTTGCGTCCCGGCAGGCGCGCATGGATTGGGTTGCCGGTCAGCCCCAGCGACGTGTTGGCGCGCGCCAGGTCGGCCAGCAACTCCTCAACGGAGGAATAGAAAAGGCGGTAGTGATTGTTCGCATGGGTGTAGCTGTGGTTGCCCACCGTGATGAAGGGTATCGACTTGGCCTTTGTCACCAATGCTGCCCGCTCGCTGCTCGCGTCGGCATGCAAGCCCACCATGAACATCGTGGCCGGAACGTTTTGCGCTTGAATGACGTCCAGGATGTTCGACGTTCCCTCAAGCGGGCCATCATCGAAGGTAAGGTATATCGTTCGTTGTGCGAAAGCAGCGGACGAGAATATGCATAGGATCAGGCACAGAAATACGGTCCGCATGGGTTTCTCTGAAACGGCACAAAGTACAATGTGATTGCTTTCAGCAATTGGTACACGGATTTGTTTCATGCGGGGCGGGAGACTGTCAAGCGAGACACCGGCGCATATCAAACGAACCGTCAGAACTTGCTCGACATGTTGAAGCTGAAGTTCTGCACCTGGTCTCCATCGACTTTCAGCACGGGAATGGCGTAGTCAAACCGGAGGGGGCCGAATGGTGATGCCCACATGATGCCGGCGCCAACGGAAGCGCGCCATTGCATGTCCGTGTTGGTGGCGTAGGCATTGTCACTGCCGAACAAGGTGGCGACATCGGAAAAGACTGCGCCCCTGATTCCAACGCTTTCGGGTATCAAAGGCACGGGGAATTGGGTTTCGGCGGTTGCATTGACGTAGGTCGTGCCGCCGACGAAACTGCCGTCCGCATCGGTAACGCGGGAGTCGCGGGGGCCAATTCCGGCATAGCTGAAGCCGCGGATCATGTCGCTGCTGCTCTGGAACGTATCAAAGACGCTCAGCCCGTTGTTGCCGAGCTCCTTGATGTAACCGCCGCCGACGCGAACCAGACCGACAATATCCTGCTGTGCCGACAGCGTCTTGTAGAAGCTGCTTTTGAAGGTTGTTTTGAGAAAGCTGGCATCGCCGCCAAGCCCGGCCGCCTCCTGTTCGAATTTCGCGTAGAGGCCGTCGTGCGGGTTTTTTCCATCATCGATGGTGTTGTAGACGAGTGACCAGCTGACCGACGACTTGATCCACGTCCCCTGACTGGCGGCATCGATATAGGCCTGCGACACCAGTGTCGGGTCAGGAACGCCGCTTGCGGTCAGGGCCGCATCGTCAATCGTTATTTTCTGCTGCGACAAGTTGTATGCCACGCCGGCGGTGAGATCCGTGCTGATCGGCAGGCCGAACCGGATCGATCCGCCCGTTGTGTCCGTCAGGTATTTGTCGGTCACACCCGATTGCCGCTTGTAGATATCAAAGCCAGCTGAAATGCGCTGGCCGAGGAAATAGGGCTCGGTGAAGGACAGGGCATAGGACTGATAATTCTGGCTGTTGAAGAGCGTTGTGCCAGCCGACAGACGCAGATACTGACCGCGCCCGAGAAAGTTCTTCTCGGTAATCGAGCCTTCAACTGAGGGACCGGACTGATCCCCGCTGGTGGTGTAGCCGCCGCCGATCGAAAAATCGCCGGATGATTTCTCGACGACATCGACGATGAGCACGACCTGATCGGGCTGCGAACCGGGTGTCGTCGAGATATTGACGCTCTGGAAAAAGTCGAGCCGCTCCAGGCGCTTCTTGGCGCGCTGGATCAGAACCTGATTGAACGCGTCGCCTTCGCTCACATCGAATTCACGGCGGATGACGTAATCCCGGGTTTTCGCGTTACCGCGGATTTCGATGCGTTCGAGATAGGCGCGCGGACCCTGGTCGATGTTGTAGACGACCGAAATCGTATGGTTCTGGAAGTTGCGGTCACCGCGAGGGTCGATCTTGGCAAAGGCATATCCTTGGCCGGCAACCTGCTCCGACAGCTTGCTGACGGAATCCTCGACTTCCCTGGCGTTGTAGGTCGTACCCTGCGCTGTGTGCACCAAACCGCCAAGTTTCGATGTATCGACACCGTCGACCGAACTCTGGATCTCGACACCGCCGAACGTGTACTTCTCGCCTTCGTCGACCGTAACGGTGATCGTATATTCATTGGTTGCCGCATCGAGATTGGTCGTCGATGAAATCACGCGGAAATCCGCATAGCCGTGCTCGTAGTAGAACCGCTGCAGGATTTCTTCATCCGCCCGCATGCGCTCTTCGCTGTAGACGTCATTGCGCGTCAGCCAGGACAGGAAATTGGATCGGCGTGTCGTCATCAAATCGCGCAGCCGGCGCGTGTTGAAAGCGCGGTTGCCGACAAACACGATGTTGGCGATCTTGGTGCGGTCGCCTTCGTTGATGTCGAAGACAACGTTGACGCGGCCGCCATCCAGATTCATGAGGCGCGAACTGACCGTCGCGTCATTGCGGCCGATATTGTGATAGGCGGCGCGGACAGCCTCGGTGTCGGCATCGAGCGTCTGCTGATCAAACGGGCTGCGCGGCTTCAGCTTTACCGCTTGGGCAAGCTGCGTATCCTTGATTTTCTTGTTGCCCTGAAAAATGACCTGATTGACAATCTGGTGTTCAGACACCGTCACAATCAGCGCACCGCCGGACTGGGTGATGCGCACATCGCTGAACAGGCCGGTATTGAACAGCCGTTTGGTTGCCGCATCGATATCGGTGCTGGAGAATGGCTTGCCCGGCGTGATGCCGAGATTGTCCTTGACCGTTTGGGCATCCACCTGGGCATTCCCGCGCACGTCGATGCGGCTGACGGTTGCCGCCTGCGCCGCCGTCGTCCCCGCGACCGTCGCAATAATCGCTACCGAATTTATCAGAACCGCTGAAATGGCGAGCGCCGACGCTGCACCAGTGAATTTTGAACTTGCCGCCATCAACTATCCAAACTCTGTCTTGTCATTCCGGGAAGGGCACTCAAAAATCGCGGCAACCGGATGCGCGCGTTGGGCTCGACATTCCCTGCGGGCGATGTCCAAAATCAGTCCGTATTGTCTCGAACTTTTGCTACGGGCGGCCGTTTTGTAATCGAACATTGCTGGTGGGCAGGCCGCACCGGAAGCAGTTCTGGCGCGGTGCAGCGAAGGTCCTATGGACGGATGGCCGCGCTCATCTTCTGGAATGCCGATTGAAACCCCTGCAGTGCGAACGGGAAATGCATGGCTTCGCCGGACCTGAGTATGATCGCGATGTCGATCTGCGTGCTGGTTTGCAGCAGCGCCAATTGCTGCTGATTGAAACGGATATCGGCAACGCATCCTTCCGGTATGCACGACATCAGGGGAAATTGCAGGGATGCTGCGCCAATGCGGATGGTGATGCCTTCCTGCAGCAGGAAACCGGATGGCAGCATCACATGTCCGCGCACGCCGTTTTCATCAATGCCGTTGATCTGCAACAGTATTTTGCCGTCGGGTACCCGATTGTCCACAAGGGTCTGCGACAGGAAACAATCATTCCCGGCCTCCATTGCCTGGCAAAGCAGCGACCAGTTCTGGAATGTTTCCTCCTGCGACGGCGACAACAACTTGACGGTAAGCGGATCCTGCCGGCTTGCGTGGGCCTGTCTGGGTCCCGATGCCTGCCTGCGCTCGTTGAGCACCTGATCAAGCAGGGGTTTGTTGTCGACACCCGCTTGAGCGGACATTGGCAACAGTCCGGCAAGGGCGAAGACGAGGCAGGCACCGCGCATGAATCTCGCACTGTTCCGGCATGGATGATCTGGCGTCATGGCGTTCCGCAAATCGCTTTGCGCCGCATTCGAGCGGCCCGTTTAACCTGTACGGGCAACGGCTGGACCCTGTCGGTCCAACGGTGGCCTGCCGGTCAAAAGTTGCAGGATACGATGTTGAGAATGCGTTCCGCCGGTTTCAGAAGATTTCTGGCCGTCGCGGTTTCGTTAACCAGTGTTTCCCGTGCCGCCGGCCAACCTAAGCTTGCGGACGCGTTTCGACGGTGAACAGGATGGTCTGGAGAAGACCCGACGGTTCGCGATTGGCAATGGTGACCGTACCGCCGAAACGCTCGATGATCTCCTTGGCGATTGCCAGCCCGAGACCGGCGCCAAGCACGGTCTTGCGCCGCGAACGGTCCGCACGGAAAAATGGTTCAAACACCTTGTCCAGGAGTTCGGACGGAATTCCGGGCCCATTGTCGCTGATGGTGATCACAGCCGCTTGCTGCCGCTGTTCCATGGCGATGGCAGCACCATTGCCATGGGTTGCGCCATTGATGATGAGATTGCGCAAGGCCCGCTTCAGCGCCAGCGGGCTCGCCGCAATCGACAGCGGCGCAAGGTTCTGGACATTCACCTTCATGTCCAGACCGGAAAGTTCGTCGGCTATCTCCCGCAGGGTGAGATCGAGCCGCGTGCTTGCGAATGTATCCCGGACTGTTTCCTCGCGAACAAGACTGATCGCGCTGTCGGCGATATTGCTGAGTTCCTCCAGGTCATTCAGCCATTTCTGGCGGTCGGGATCATCCGGCAGGAATTCGGCGCGCAGCCGCATGCGGGTCATCGGGGTCCGCATGTCGTGACCGGCCGCCGCAATCAGCCTCATGCGGCTTTCCGTGGCGGTTTTCAGCCTCTCCGACAGCCGGTTGATCGTCTGTGCCGTGGCGCGGACTTCCTGCGAACCGGTCTCCGGAACATGGGGCAGGGTCCCGTCGGCGCTGACCGCCGTCACCGCATTGTCCAGAAGCAGAAGCGGCTTGGTGATTTTCGATGCGGCAAAGATGGATACGGCGGTGCTGCCCAGGGTGATGAGGGTTATCCATGCCGTCAGTATCCACCACATGCGCGGTGTCATATCCGGAACATCGACAACCAGCCACATGCCCGTCCGCAGTCTGACCGAAGCGGCAAGGCCCTGCTGGCCGGCATTGCGGGTGACGATGACTGTCCGGGTAAGCCCGGCTTGGGCAAGCTCGCGCATGAACATGCCGGACAACCGCCTGTCGTCAAAGCCGGGGGCCTGCATGGGTTGTATTGCAAATTCCTGCGACGCAGCGCTGGCCGGATTTGCCTCGATCATGCGGATGACGGGACTGATCTTCTGGATGACCGGCGACAACACGGCTTCGGGCGGCGGCCCGCGCAGCACTGTCACGGCTGTCAGCGTGGCCAGAAGCACCACGGTGACAATCGCCAGAAACAGCAGAAGGGCGATCCGGTTGCGCAGGGAGTTCATGGTTCGGCGGCAATGCGTTTGACGGGAACAGTCAATTGATAACCGCCGTTGCGCACGGTCTTGAACAAGGGATGCTGCTCGCAGTCGCCGAGTTTCTTGCGCAGGCGGCTCATCAGGACATCGATGGACCGGTCGAGCGGATCGCGGTCACGCCCCTGTGTCAGATCAAGCAGCTGGTCGCGGGACAGCAGCTTTCCCGCTCTTTCCAGGAAAACCTTCAAGAGGTCGAATTCCGCGCCGGTCAGATCGACCGCACTATCCGACGGACCGAGCACCCGGCGCAATCGCGGCTCGACGACAAAGCCGGCAAATTCGAACGTGCTGATTTCTTCCGCAGTCGGCTTGTCACCGTTTGACCGGCGCAGCACTGCCTTGATCCGGGCGGTCAGCTCACGCGGGTTGAATGGTTTGCTCATGTAATCATCGGCACCGATTTCGAGGCCGATGATCCGATCGACGTCTTCCTTGAGCGCGGTCAGCAGGATGATCGGAACCTGCTGCCTCTGGCTGCGCATGACCCGGCAGATATCGAGACCGGACCCATCAGGCAAAAGGACATCGAGCACAAGCAGGTCCGGGTTGCGCTCGGCGAAGAGCGCATCGAACTCGCGCCGGTTGGCGGCCACTGAGACACGGAAACCCTGCTCCCTCAGATAGCGCCCGAGAAGCGAACGGATTTCGGCGTCGTCATCGACGACCATGATATGGGCTGCAGTTTGCATCGCTCAACGCATTTCTAATCGCATCGCCGTTCCTAACGGTTTTTCCAAAGGCCCGGCAGAACAATTTTGTAACGAAACATTGCCGGGTATGCGTCCGTTTACGTTCGGTTACAAAAATAAGGCCGCGAGCAAGTTTCCGAAATGATTGAGACGGATTTCCGACGCCCGCACGTTTCATGTTCCAGCAGCAAGACTTTCCCCTGATGCGAGGTGACGAATGACACACACGGTTCTGACTGCGGGATTGGCCGCAGCGATGGTACTTGGCCTTTCAACGGGCTCGAGCGGGGCGGGCCCGATGGCTCGTCCGGACAATGTGATCCCGGATAAAACCGTTGCCCGCATATCCTTCACCCAGCTCGCCCGGTCCATTCTCGGCGACGATGACGATTACAACGGCGAGAACGCGTGCGGCGGGGAGCCGGCAGACAAGTCCGCTGCCCCTCAGCATAATCGCGAGCGGCATGTAGGGCCGCCGAAGGATGGCGCCTTTCCCCTGGCAAGCTGGCTGTCGGCCCAGGAGACCATGGTCGGCATCCAGAGTGCGCAACTGGATGCCTGGAGACGCTATACGTCGACGCTCCTGGCGTTTGTCGATCGGTCACCATCTGGTCCCGGCACTGAATCCTCGCCGGAAAAACCAAGAGACGAACCCGGCAAGCCGCATGAAAGGCCACCATTGGCGGCGGATCGCATGGCTGACCTTGCGATAGAGCGCGGTGCGAAAGCGCAAACGTTCAAGCAAGCCAGAACGGCATTGCTTGAGGTGTTGACGCCGGATCAGCAGGCGATGTTTCTCGATTCCGAGCGGAAATACCCGTGGGCGCCGCATCGTGTGCCGCCGCGGGCGCAATGAGCCGTTTTCCCGGGGCAGCGCCCGATTTTCATAGGATGGTTTGCAAATGGACGCTAATCTGGTTTTAACGGCTTGCAGTCTGGCGATTGCGTTTCTCAAAGCGGCGTGTGCGCCGTATGTCAGGCTGGGACTGGGTGTTTTGCGCATCCGCAGCAAGCGTGCGGATGCGGAGCTCGGCACCGGGACATCCAAAGCCAGGACGCTTTAATCTGGTCTGGTGCAGGATACTGTTTGGCGTGGTGGCAAGCGGATGACGGCAAAGTGGCGCCAGGACATAGGCGTCCCTGGCGGTCGCGTTGGAGCGTCAACCACGCCGCGCTGCTTCGATCGCCGCGACGTCGATTTTCTTCATGCCCATCATTGCATCGAACGCGCGCTTTGCTTCGCTGCCGCCAGCCACCAGCGCGTCGGTCAGCACGCGCGGCGTAATCTGCCAGGAAATCCCCCACTTGTCTTTGCACCAGCCGCAGGCGCTTTCCTCGCCGCCATTGCCAACGATGGCATTCCAGTAGCGGTCGGTTTCCTCCTGATCGTCGGTGGCGATCTGGAACGAGAAGGCTTCGTTATGCTTGAACACAGGGCCCCCGTTGAGACCGAGACAAGGAATGCCGGCAACCGTGAAATCGACCGTCAACACGTCACCCTGTTTGCCGGATGGGTAGTCGCTGGGTGAACGAAACACGGCACGCACCGCGCTGTCAGGAAAGATCCCGGCGTAGAAGCGGGCGGCTTCCTCGGCATCCTTATCGAACCAGAGACAAATCGTATTCTTTGCCATTGCGTGATCCTTTCGCTGTGGAACTAAGTTTTCCGTCTTGTTTGAGCCTTCCATGCGCATAAAAGAGAAGCAGATTTCGCAACGCGGAGCCAAGGGCGCGAATAAAATGACCAATGAAGCTTTAGAGACCGCGTTGCAATCAGCCGGTTTGATCGAAAATCTGAGCTTCAATGGCGATGATGTGAGTGAATATCACATCGTAGAAGCGCAATTCCGCAATTGTCACTTCAAGAATTGCAATTTTGACCTGAGTAAAATCCATTCGTCCGAATTTATCAATTGCCGTTTTGTTCATTGTTCATTTCGCGAGGCTGAATTTCAAAACTGTTCGTTCTACGATGAGGTCAAACAAACGGGATCCCAATGGTCGTTTTGCAATCTGACCGAGGTCAAATTTTCACGCAGCAATTTAAGCCTGAACAAACTCGATAAATGCGACGCTTATCTCCTCGAGTGCATGGAATGCGCAGCCAGCGGCATGTCACTGGAAATTGGGGTCCATCGAGAGGTCGGCAAACGGATACTGACCGGGGGCGTGCGCTTTTCCGATTGCAAAATGCAATATGCCGTTTTTGTACCTGGAAACTACGAGGAGAGCAGGTTTGAACATTGCGATCTCCGCGATGTCTCCCTCGCTGGAAGCAATCTGACCCGAACAAGTTTTATCGGTTCCAGCATCAACAATATCGATCTGTCGGGGGCCACGCTCGACAATGCGGTTCTCGCAAATGCAACTTTTGATGAGATCGACCTCGTGTCGATGTTTTCCTATAAGGCAATGGTTGTGAGCCGCGACCAGCACGAGAATATTCTGGCGTCGATTGGCATCCTGACGCTCAACTGACACCGGGATTGCCGCTTCCTCGGGAAACCGGCCCCCATGTCAGCACTGTCATCTCGTGTGTTGGGCTGTCGTCCCAGTCACTGCGGCTTGTTGCCGGCACCCGGGCGGCTTTTTACGTGATCGATGAAAGCGCGCAGTTTCGGCAGCATTTGATGGCGGCTGGGATAGTAGAGATAGACACCCGGCATCATCGGCGCGAACGGCTCGAGCACCCCGATGAGTTTGCCCGCTTTCACCGCGCTGGAGGCGACGGGCCCGGGCACCTGCGCGAGCCCCAATCCTTCCACCGCCGCACCGAGCACCGTTGGCATGTCGTTGGCGATAAAAGGTCCGGAAACCATGACGTCGACCGGCTCGTTGCCGCTGACAAAGGACCAGGGAGCGATCGAACCGTTCGAGCGGCGCATGCGTATGCAGGCCTGATGGCGCAGATCGTCGATGCGCTCCGGCCGTCCCCGCCGGTACAGATAGTCGGGGCTGCCGACCACGGCCAGCGGGAGCGATGGCGTCAGCTGCACCGCGATCATATCGGCCTGGATGAACTGGCCGAGCCGGATGCCGGCGTCAAATCCCTCCGCAGCGATGTCGACCAGCTCCGCGCCCGTGGCGATCTCCACCTCGACATCGGGATAGGCTTGGCAGAAGGAAGCGATCAGCGGTTCCAGCAGGATCGGCACCACGGCCCGGGGGGCCGCAAGCCGCAGCAATCCGGCCGGCCGCCGCCCAAGATCGCGTGCAATCTCGCTTGCCGCGACAAGCTCCTCGAAGGCCGGTTTTGCGCGCGAGAGGAACCGTTCGCCGACTTCGGTCAAGCCGACACTGCGCGTCGTGCGGATGAAGAGTGCCGCGCCAAGACGCGACTCAAGCGTGCGCACCGCCTGGCTGATCGCAGACGGCGTCACCGCAAGATCCGCGGCCGCCTTGCGGAAATTGCGGTGCTGCGCGACGCTCAGGAACGCCTCGACGCCGTCGAGTGCGCCCTGCCTGACTGTGAAGTTCCGTTTCATAACCCATCAACATTATCGCAAATAGTCGATCGCGGGAAGCAGTCCTATACCGGTATGCAAGTCAGGGCATCACGCAGCGGCCGGTCATGGCCGCCATGTCACCTGACATCCGGCAGAATGGATAGGAACCCAAAATGTCCCCGGCATTCATCTTCAATGTGCATCTGGTTCTCGGTTACATCCCGTGGCTGCTTTGCTTTGGCGCATATGTCTGGCCCAGGCTCAAGTCCATGGACCAGGCCGAGGCGCAACGCGCCATCGCCACGCTGCACAGTTTTCGCTTCTTCGGTCTCGTCTTCATGATTCCGGGCGTTGTTGGCCCCAATCTGCCCTCCGACTTCGCAACAGTCGCCGCCTATGGCGACTTTGCCACCGGCCTGTTGGCCATGCTGGCTCTTCTCAGCGTCAGGACGCGCCCGCTTTTCCAGCTGTTTGTCGTTGCATTCAATCTGGTGGGGGCGGCCGACATCCTCATTGACTATTATCACGGCATCCAGCTCGGTCTTCCCGCGCTCGCGGGGCAGTTGGCCGGCGCGTACTGGATTCCGATCATCTATGTCCCCCTGCTGATGATCACACACGTCGCCGCACTGTATTTGCTGATGCGTTCTCAGCTCAACGTTGTCGGATATCCTGAGCCCCGCACTTGACCATATCCCCCCAGGGGGGATATGGATGCCTGATGAACATCGATCAAAAGCATTCCCACCACAGAGAAATAGCTCTTCGCCTGAAGCGGGCGGATGGCCATTTGAAGAAAGTCATCGAGATGATCGAGACGGGCCGAGCCTGTGTCGACATCGCCCAGCAGTTGCATGCTGTCGAAAGGGCCATCAGCCAGGCCAAAAAGACCCTGATTCAGGACCACATCGATCATTGTCTGGAAGATGCCGTCAGTTCGATTTCGGCTGAACAGCGCGGTTCGATTGATGAGTTCAAGACCATCACCAAATATCTGTAAGGCGTGATCGACGATGCTTTTCGTTCTCTATAACCGGACATACCGCCATTTGTTCGCGGCACAGGTCATTGCCCTTATCGGTACGGGGCTGGCGACGGTTGCCCTCGGACTACTCGCTTATGACCTTGCTGGAAAAGACGCGGGCGCCGTTCTTGGTACCGCCCTGGCCATCAAGATGATTGCCTATGTGGGGGTTGCGCCGATTGCTGCCGCGTTTGCCGAGCGGTTGCCAAGACGTGCCATGCTTGTCAGTCTTGACCTGGTCCGCGCCGCCGTTGCGATGGCCTTGCCGTTTGTCAGCGAGATTTGGCAGGTCTATGTGCTGATTTTCGTGCTTCAGTCGGCATCGGCCGCCTTCACGCCGACATTTCAGGCAACGATCCCCGATGTTCTGCCCGAAGAGAAGGACTACACACGGGCACTCTCGCTGTCGCGGCTCGCCTATGACATGGAAAGTCTTGTCAGTCCGATGCTGGCGGCGGCGCTTCTGACGGTCATCAGTTTCCATAGCCTGTTTGCCGGCACGGTTATCGGGTTTCTGTTTTCGGCTGCACTTGTTGTCTCCGTCACGCTGCCCAGCCCGAAACCATCTGAACGGCGTGGCATCTATGACCGTACAACACGCGGGATGCGCATTTACATGGCAACACCACGCTTGCGTGGACTGCTTGCCATTAATCTGGGTGTTGCTGCTGCCGGGGCGATGGTCATTGTCAACACAGTCGTCATCATCCAATCCGAGTTTGGTCTGACACAACGGTCGACTGCACTGGCGCTTGCAGCCTTTGGCGGCGGTTCCATGCTTGCCGCGCTTCTTCTGCCTCGTCTGCTTGAGACAGTTGCGGATCGCAGGGCGATGCTGGCAGGTGTTGTCGTCTTGTTCGCCGGCCTGCTTGCCGGTGTGGTGACGCCATCATTTGTGCCACTATTGGTGTTGTGGTTTTTGCTCGGTCTTGGCTACTCGGTTGCGCAGACACCATCGGGCCGCCTGCTCAGGCGCTCCGCACACGCCGAGGACAGGCCGGCACTGTTTGCAGCGCAGTTTGCCCTTTCCCACGCGTGCTGGTTGATCACTTATCCCCTGGCAGGATGGCTTGGAGCGGAATTCGGGCTTTCATTCACGTTTGTCGTACTGGCAGGCATCGCTGGCTTCTCTCTCCTGTTAGCCGCCCTGGTTTGGCCCGCAGGCGATCCCGATGTCGTTGAGCACAGTCATGCTGGTCTTGCGCATGATCATCCGCACTGGGAGGAGGGAACCGGCAGAAGGGGTTCCAAACACGCACATGCCTTTGTTATTGACCGCTATCATGACGTGTGGCCGCGTGATTTCTGAACTTGCCACGGAGTGCCTATCCCCGAAACATATGTCCGCTCGGTTATACTTGACATAATTCCGGTTCGTGCCAATTTAATATGCATGGGGATTGCGATCTCCCCACGAGGCGTCAGCCCAAGTATCGCGTCCAATAAACCCGATTTGACGGAAGGACGCGACATGTCTTCGACCACAACCATTACACACGATAAATTGGCACGGCTGATCGGAACACCCGGCAGCCCGGTTCTCATTGACGTGCGGATCGATGAGGACTTTGACCTTGACCCGCGATTGATCCCCGGCGCGCGCCGGCGATCCCATGGGAACGTCGGCACCTGGGCAAATGAGCTTGAGGGCAAACGGTCAATCATCATCTGCCAGCAGGGCAAGAAACTGAGCGAGGGCACCGCCGCCCTGTTGCGGTATCATGGTGTCGCCGCGGAAAATCTGGTCGGCGGCCATGAAGCCTGGAGCAATGCCGGGCTTCCTCTCGTTCCCGTGGCAAAATTGCCTGTTCTCGACCCGAAGGGACGGACGGCATGGGTGACGCGGGCACGGCCGAAGGTGGACAGGATTGCCTGTCCCTGGCTGATCCGGCGTTTCGTTGATCCGGATGCAGTCTTCCTGTTTGTCACGCCCGCGGAAGTGGACGCGGTTGCCGACCGATTCAACGCGGCACCCTTCGACATCGAGAATGTCTTCTGGAGCCATCGTGGCGCGCTGTGCACCTTCGATGTCATGCTCCAAGAATTCGGATTGAACGCCGAACCGCTGTCGCGGCTGGCGGCCATTGTGCGGGGTGCCGATACGGCCTGTCCCGATCTTGCACCGGAAGCACCGGGGCTGCTGGCAGCATCACTTGGTCTGTCGCGCATGTACTCCGACGATCTGGAGCAGCTTGAAGCCGGCATGATACTCTACGACGCGTTTTACCGATGGTGCCGGGATGCCACCGACGAAACACATAACTGGCCCAACAGAAGGCCGGGAGCGTGAGATGGTGCAGATTGTCGGCGCTGAAAGGGAGGTTGCTTCGGCAACCTCCGGGAACCACGATATTTCCTTTGCTGAAGCAGTCCGTGTCTGGGCGCGTATTGCCGCATTGAGCTTTGGCGGGCCAGCCGGGCAGATAGCGGTGATGCACCGCATCCTTGTCGATGAGAAACGATGGATCGGCGAGGGCCGGTTTCTGCATGCGCTCAATTATTGCATGCTGTTGCCCGGGCCTGAAGCCCATCAGCTTGCCATCTACATCGGATGGCTTCTGCACAAGACCAGGGGCGGCCTTGTCGCAGGCATTCTATTTGTGCTGCCGGGTTTCCTGTCGATACTTGCCCTAAGCTACATCTATGTCATCTTTGGCAATGTCGGTGTCATCGAGGGATTGTTCTCCGGCCTGAAGGCAGCTGTCCTGGCCGTCGTGTTGCAGGCGGTCGCAAGGATCGGCAGGCGAGCGCTCAAGAATAGGGTGATGGTGCTTATTGCCGTCGCGGCGTTCTTGGCAATATTTGCATTCCGTGTGCCGTTCCCGCTCATCATTCTGACCGCTGCAATCATTGGATATTTCGGCGGGCATGCAGGATCGCCGTTGTTTCGGGTGGGCGGCGGACATGGACGTTCGGGTCCCGGACTTGCTGATCGGGATTCTGCCCTTGGCGAGGAGACGCCGGCCCACGCGCGTCCAAACCTTCTCTGGTCGTTGAAGATATCGGCCGCCTTCCTGCTCCTGTGGCTCATCCCTGTTGCAGCCCTTTTACTGATCCTCGGGCCGGATAATGTGTTCAGCCAGATCGGTATCTTTTTCAGCAAGATGGCGATGGTGACCTTCGGCGGCGCTTATGCGGTGCTGTCCTATGTGGCACAGGAAGCTGTTCAGAATTACGGCTGGCTCAAGCCGGGCGAAATGCTCGACGGCCTTGGTATGGCTGAAACCACGCCGGGGCCTTTAATACAGGTTGTGCAATTTGTCGGTTTCATCGGCGCATTTCGTGATCCGGGTGTGCTGTCTCCGCTGACCGCTGCCACACTGGCGTCGATCCTGACGACCTGGGTGACCTTTGTTCCGTGCTTTCTCTGGATATTTCTTGGAGCCCCCTTCATCGAAGGCTTGCGCAACAACAAAGCGCTGACGGGAGCCATGTCAGCAATCACGGCGGCAGTTGTTGGTGTGATCATGAACCTGGCAATCTGGTTTGCGCTTCACCTTCTGTTCAGCGAAATCATCCACTGGCAGGCATATGGCATCAATCTGGATGTTCCCGTGGCGCATTCAATCAATGTGCCATCGTTGCTGCTAACGCTTGCTTCCGTCGTTGCCATCTTCCGCCTCAAGCTTGGAATGATCCCGACGCTTTTGATTTCGTCAGCGGCGGGGATTGGGTGGTATTTTGCCACCAAATACTGAAAGGTCTCCTTGTTAGAGGAAGTCAAATCGGCTTAACTGCTTTATCGATCATCGACCGGCTTGAGCCAGGGAACTGGCGGGAGTGTATCGCTTGCTGTTTTGGCTGGGCCAGAAATACCAGCACCTGAGCCATGAGGGGGGCTGCGCCTGCCACAGCCTGCGAGCTCAGCAGCTATTTGCACGCGTCGACAAGGGACTGTCGCGCCGCTCCGTTCTGAAAGGTGTCGCAGCGAGCCTTGCCGCTCCTGTGCTTGGAATGGTCAGCCCTGGCTTCGCGCAGAGTCCCGCCAAACCGATCCTGCTCAGCAATGTGAATATTTTCGACGGGACAAGCGGCAAGCTTGCCCAAGGTCAAAGTGTTCTGGTCGAAGGTAAATTCATCAAGGCTCTGGTCGCGTCCGCAGACACGGTTGCCGATGCCGACGTCGTTGACTGCGGCGGACGGACGCTGATGCCGGGCATGATCGACGCGCACTGGCATTCCATCCTGGCGGGCATTTCACAGATTGCGGCAATGACCGCCGATATCCCCTACGTCCACCTTGTCGCCGCACAAGAGGCAGAGCGCACAGTGCTGCGTGGCTTCACCACGGTCCGGGACGTGGGCGGTCCTTCATTCGCCCTGAAACGCGCCATCGACGAGGGACGCATTGCGGGACCGCGTATCTATCCTTCCGGCGCCATGATCTCGCAGACGTCCGGGCACGGCGACTTTCGCATGCGCACGGATCTGCCGCGAACGGCGCAAAGCGATCTCAGCGTGGCCGAGCAGGCGGGCATTTCGGCTATCGCCGACGGAGAAGCGGAAGTGCTGCGCCGGGTGCGCGAGCAACTCATGCTGGGCGCCAGCCAGATCAAGATCATGGGCGGCGGCGTTGCGTCTGCCTACGACCCGATTGATGCGCTCCAATATACCGAAGCCGAGATGAAGGCGGCAGTGTCTGCGGCGACGGACTGGGGCACCTATGTGTGCATCCACGCTTACACGTCCGCCGCCGTTCAGCGCGCCCTCGCATGCGGCGTCAAATCCATCGAGCACGGCCAACTTGCCGACGAGGACACCGTCAGGCGCATTGCGGATGCGGGCGCATGGTGGAGCATCCAGCCCTTTCTTGCCGATGAGGATGCCAACACCTACGCGTCGCCCGAACAGCGCGCGCAGCAACAAAAGATCGCAGACGGAACGGCCCGGGCGATCGAACTGGGACGCAAGCACGACGTACGGATGGCGCTTGGCACCGACATTTTGTTCAACCCGAAGGGCACCGCCACGCAGGGCAAGCAGCTCGCCAAGTTCGCCCGCTGGTATGATAACGCCGACGTGTTGCGGCTTCTGACCAGCGGCAACGCCGAGCTCGCAGGTCTTTCCGGACCGCGCAATCCCTATCCGGGAAAGCTCGGCCGGATCGAGCCTGGTGCCTATGCCGATATTCTGGTGGTCAACGGCGATCCGCTCAAAGACATCGCCTTGATCGCCGATCCTGAGCGGACGATGCAGCTCATCATGAAGGACGGGCGCATCCACAAGAATACACTGTAAGCGTGAAGGGGGCCTTGAACAGATTTGCCGTTGCCGTTTTATCAATGTGTGGGGGCGTTTCTGGCACATCTCCAACAATGTGACACTCACCATAGGCCTTGGCAGGCTACAAAGTGCTTGATATCGATTACGAGCGTGGCGGCCATGTCTATGATACGCGGTTGTCCGGGCCAGTTCGGGGCTTGACGTACCGGTTTTGAGACACGGCCAATGCCCACGGCGGCTGCAAGGAGATGAATGGGATGTTGTCAGCCGCCGCGACAATCGTAGTCAATCATCCGCTTTAACCGGGAAGCGCTAACCATGCGGACTGCCATCATTTTCGATTGCGAATTTCTTTGCCGCGAAGGGTCCCAGCGTCGATTCTGGTGTGCGGCTGATGATCCTGATCCGGTTATTGCACAAATCGGGGCGGTGAAACTCGGGCTGGAGGGAGATTTCCCTCTTTTGGATACGTACCGATCTCACGTTCTGCCAGTCGACCGATTTGGCAACAGGTATGCACTCGATCCGTTTTTCACCAAGCTGACGGGGATCACCGATGAAACCATGGAAGCGGAGGGCGTATCGCTGCAGGACGCACTGGCAGGCGTCGATCACTTCTCAAATGGTGCGCAATTCTGGTCGTGGGGGAAGGATGAGCTGAACATGGTTGCCATCAGTTGCTATGTCGCCGGCATTCAGCCACCCATTCCGGCTGGCCGGTTCGATAATGCGGTAAAGCTGCTGATTGCGGCTGGGATGCCAATTGAGGATTTGGCCAAGACGCCCAGCAACAGGCTCGCCGATTACTATCGTGTGAAACATCCCCCGTTGCAGGGACACGATGCACTCGATGATGCCCTTTCCGTGGCATACACGCTCCAATATTTATTGAAATCTGGGAAATTGCAGCCAGACTTTTTCGATCGCAGCAAGTCCTGAAAGTCAGCCGCTTGGTGCCCAATCGCATGCGTCAGCTCACGATAGAGACAGGTGGGAGCGCGATCTGTTATGGGCTGCCAAGGAATGACCGGATTGGTTGGGCATCCCAGACCTGAGCCTCGATATAGCCGCTGCCACCGAGAGAGCCTTGCCTTTCAGGTAAGCCGTGGCTGGCAACAATCTCCCTGATACCCGGCAGGGTGAAGACTTGGCCCTGGCATGGAGATTTGACAAGTGAATTGCCATTCAACCGGATAGGCACAACAGGTGGCATTCTCCGGAAATTAGCAATCACCGTCGATCGCTGCTAATATATTGTATTCTAATGATTATTATGTGAATTCCATTGATTTGCCATTGAAGTCGGCAAACAAGTGCGGCACCATATTTCCAATGTGAGAACAACGGAGATTGCGATGCACTTTTCGTCAGAGATGGAACGCCAGCTGAAGGGCTACGGTATCACAACTGCTCATATTCTATACCGCATTCCCCATTTTCAATCCGTTCTGCAGACCTATATCTGGCAGGACTACGATCTTGCTCCGGAATTTCCCGAGATGAGGAAATTCCTGGACTTCTGGCAAAGAAAACTGGATGGCCCGCTGCATTCCGTTCGCTACTGCCATCAACGCCTTATTGGCCCCAGTGAGTGGCGTCATGTCGATGGTGAGTTCAAGTTGAACTGAGTGACCTGAGGGTTTCATTGGCAAAGCGGTCCGCGCCAGCCTACCCGGGCACCAGGCCGTCGAACACTTCGAGCATCGCATCGGCAATCGCCTTGCCCAATGCGGTCCCACATTCTTTAATTCCAGCCTCGTCCATATCACGTGCGGCCAATGCCAGCGCGGATCCCTCGGCCCTGACAATCTCCTGGGCACGCTCGATGGCCCAAAGGGCAAAATCGCTTCGCGTGGTTATTTCGATCGTTTCCATGTTATGTTCCACTTCGGTGAAGGACCCCAATAATGGCGGAGAGACCCGTTGAGGCTGCTCAAAAAGGTTGTCTGTCCGGCTTGCCTTTGTCTCGCCGGGCATCTTTTTACCGCCCATGCAAATGCTGACCAGTTCGTACAGTTTGAAAGTGCGGCTGTGAAGCCTACTGCATTTCAGGAACGCAACGCCCGGGCAAGAGGCGAGGCAGTGAATGCCGTTCCCGGCACCTCATTCTGGAGCACGTCCCAGATCGTGCCGGTCGCCCTGCAGTCAGGCATGGGCAGCTGTGTTGTGGAACGGGGATGACGCAGTTCGATAAGCAGTCAGCGTTTTGGCGCTGGATCGCTCAAGCCTTTCGTCACCCCCGCCCAAATCAGCCGGCGGTGCGCGGCACTGGCGTGTTGAGCAGCTGCTGCTCCCACAGATAGGCGATGCCGCTGCCGCCGGCGTGCTGCTTGAGAACTTCGGTCAGCTCTGCGGCGTGCTCCGTCCTGGCCCAGTCACGTTGCCACTCCGAGGCCACCGCCAACCAGGTCATCATGTTCGCTCCCGCGCGGAGCATGCGCTGGATTGCCACCTCGTGGGCCTCAACCGAAGTGCCGCCCGACGCATCCGTGACCACCGTCACATCCCAGCCTTCGCCCAGCGCCTGGATAGTCGGCATCGCAACACAGATCTCGGTCCACAGGCCGGCGATGATCAGTTGCTTGCGGCCCGTCGCCTTGACCGCATCGACGACCTTCCGATCCTCCCAGGTGTTGATGAAGGTGCGGTCAATCACCTCCTGGCCGGGGAACACGTCAGTGATGTGCGGAAAGATCAAACCGCCTCGCGCCGCGATCACGCTGGTCAGGATGGTGGGGACGCCAAAGGCCTTGGCGGACTTCGCCAGGGCGGTCGTGTTGTTCACCACGGCCTGCGGGTCGTGGCTGTTCAGATTGGCGAGCTGGTAGGGCTGGTGGTCGATAAGAACGAGTACGGAATCTTCGGGACGTAGAAGAGAATCAAGGCCGTTACGAAAGGTCATTATTGCTTCCTTATGCTGCCGTTGTTGGTGAGGTTGGTTTGCGGGAAGACATGCGCCAGCGGCGACGTTGCCTGAAAGGGACATTGCCGTTCCCGGACGCGATGCGGTAGTGTCCTTTTATGGTAAGCTGTGTCGCGAAATGGGGAACGCTGAATTGGATATCGAAGAGCTAGAGACATTCGTCGAAGTTGCTGACGCTGGGGGCGTTTCGCCCGCTGCGCTCCGTCTCGGCGTCTCCAAGTCGATTGTCAGTCGTCGGCTCTTCCGGCTTGAAGCGGAACTTGGCGTCCAGCTTCTTGCGCGAACCACCCGCGGGGCTGCTCTCACGGAAGCCGGGGCCACGTTCCGAGACTATGCAGCAAGAGTGTGCGCCGAGGTCGACGCGGCCAAGGAAGCGGTCCTACCCGCCGGTGACCTTCGCGGTCGCTTGCGGGTTGCTGTGCCGCATTCTTTCGGATCGACCCATTTTGCTCCCATCCTTGCGGAAATGGCGCGACGCCATCCCCAGCTCCAAATCCACACCTGCTACAGCGATCGCTTCGTCGATCTCATCACAGAGGGTTACGATTGTGCGATACGGGTTGGCTATCTTCAGGACTCCAACTTGATCGCAAGACGCGTCGGACCGATCCATGGGAAGTTCGTCGCGAGCCCTGACTATATCAAGGTGCATGGGTCGCCCGAAACGCCGGAGGAACTCGTCGCCCACGAGGCCCTCATGCAGGGCACCGAAGCCTGGCAGCTCATGGATGGCGACAAGATCGTCACGGTTCGTCCGCAGGGGCGCTTTAAGGCCGACAACGGCACTGCTCTGGTCGCCGCCGCGGCGGCGGGACTCGGGATCGCTTACCTGCCCGATTGCCTTACCCATGACTACATTGCCTCCGGCGCGCTCGTGCCGGTCATGACGCATTATCCGCCGCCTCCGGCAGGTGCCTATGTCATTCGCCCGCCAGGTCAGCATCCCGCACGGAAGATACGGGTCCTCACCGAATTGCTGATTGAGTATTGCGAACCTGCTCAGCACCCTGCGGGCGAATGATATAGGCACCCGCCGGCGTGGTGCATTCGACTATAACGGTCTGGATCACGAAGGGGATGACGAATGCCGAGCAAGAAGCATTGGCTGTTTGGCCGCCTCCCGCCAGTTCAAATCATTTAGGCAGGAACTGGCTCCCCGCTGACCGAGGTCAGTGATTTAAGACAGTTGGTGACAAGCTGTACGCGCGCATTTCCTGCTCTTGGCTGCGGCGCTACCAGCCCCATGACGCAATCGGCAAGCGTGTCGTAAGGAGTTCAATTCATGATGGTATTGCGCCGGGCCGTTTCACGGGCAAGGATTTCACGGGCGGCGTGGTCCGCAATTGGGATGTTGAGGTCTTGTGAGATTTCGCCAGCGGCAATCAGGGCATGGTAACGCGCACAGCATACACGCAGGAACGATGTGAAGTTGCCGAGGTCGTGGTCAGCATCCATCGCCTCATGCCAGAGCCTCGTGATGAGTTGCGCGACGGTCATACCGTCGCGCTGGCCGATCTCGGTGAGCGTATCCCAGAAATGGTTTTCGATCCGGATCGAGGTGGCGACCCCGTCAATGCGCAGGCTGTGCGTACGGCTCTGCCACTGACTGGCATCGGCCTTGATGAAGAGCTCGCACATCGTAAGGACCTCCCGTCTTCTGAATGTCAGAGGATCGCCAGAAACTGCTTCAGCCACGCCGGATGGGCAGGCCATGCAGGTGCTGTCACTAGATTGCCATCAGTGACGGCCTCTGTCACCGGAATATCGGCAAAGGTGCCGCCTGATGCCGTCACTTCGTACGCGCAGGCAGGATAGGCCGAGCAGATCCGCCCCTTCAGAACGCCGGCAGCGGCGAGCAATTGCGCACCATGGCAGATGGCGGCAACGGGTTTCCGGGCTTCGAAGAAGTGCTGCACCATCTTGATGACGTCCGGGTTCATGCGCAGATATTCCGGCGCGCGACCGCCGGGAACGACCAGCGCATCATAACGTGCGGGGTCGACGGCATCAAAATCCGCGTTCAGTGCGAAATTGTGGCCGGGTTTTTCCGAATAGGTCTGGTCACCCTCGAAGTCATGAATCGCGGTCTTGACCGTATCGCCGGCCTTCTTGCCGGGGCAAACCGCATCAACGCTGTGGCCGGTTGCAAGCAGCGTCTGGAACGGGACCATGGTTTCATAGTCCTCGGTGAAATCGCCGGTGATCATCAGGATCTTCGCCATCGCATATCCTCCCTTGCTGATGGATGAGGCGGCAAGGATAGGCCGTAAGGCGAGAAGGCAGGTGTTAACCCGATACTACGGCAACACTCGACGTGTCCCGCTCGGCCATTACTGTCGGGCCTCACCAGCCCGAACATGCGATTTTGGTCATTTGAAAGAACAGATGGCGCGCTCCCCGCTACCGCATTTTACGTTGTGGCTGCCCATATATGCGCCGGTAAATGTTCTGCCGATCAACTGGTCCGAAACATGTGACAGCAAGGTTGAAATGTCGCTTGTTGTGCAAAGTTAAAATGTCATCCTGACAGATGCCGAGGCTCGTCGACGGGCAGGGCGGAGACCTCGATATCGCAGCTCTGCCCGGCGACGGAGAATAGATCTGTGGCAGCCTGCTCCCGTAGTCTGCGCTCCCTTCGTTCCTCGACCCAGCTGTTGCGCCGCGACGGTTTGCGTGCGCGTTTTTGATAGGCGATACGAAGAGTACGGCTGGTCGCAAGGCGGTTTCGTTCTGGTTGATCCCACCAGTGGCTCCCTATCATCAGACGAGGCGACCAAATGTGTGCTTGCAGGTTTTGACTACCTGCTCGGTGTGCCCATCGCCAATACTTTTGACTTTCACACTTTCCCATCCCCTGAAGTAAGTGCGGTTTTTCTCGATTTCCTGCGACAATGTTCTTACGAGGGTAAAACTGATGTGTTGCCAAAGCGAACGTCAAGGCACGGCATTACGACATTCCCATCTCTAAGCTGCATACAGGAAGAGATTGATGTAGCGCTCGTCTCGAACCAACGCGGCGACTAGGTATGTTGAGAGGCTGGAGGAGTAAATGACACGCTTCGACGAAGTCCCGATTGCTGCCAAAGGCGTGACATCCGTGGCAGTCCGATATTTCGGTGGTGATGGTCAACCTCTGGGCTTGTGCGAAATTGACCTGCAGACATTCATCCTGGCAGTGGATAGACTTGTGGTAGAGGGGTGCCGACAAATCGCCGTCGTCGGGACGTCCAAGGGGGCCGAAGCTGCGTTGCTGACGGCAATCCATGATCACCGCATCAATACAGTCGTTGCAATCAGCCCATCATCGGTGGTTTGGGGGAACACAGGGCCAGGGCGGGACGGGGATACGTGGCCGCAGCGCTCGTCATGGATTTACAAAGGAAAACCGTTACCGTTCATCGCTAGCGATCCCTATTGGGTGAGGGAGTACGTAGCCACCCGCTGAACACCGCAGAGGTTTTGGCTTCACCGGGAATAATGATCAATCGCTCTGATCGCGATGGATTGTGATGAGTTCCTGCAACTGCTCGATGCCGAAGCGAGACAGAGAGTCCCAAAGCTTCCAAGAAGTCAGTATCGGTCGGCCCCATGCTGGTCACTCTGGTGGATCCCAACACTTCAAGAGAGGTAAGACCAGCATTGTGCATCTTTATGTGTAGATCTGAGGGCAGTTTTGCAAGCCGTTTGACACCCTGACGACAGATATGGAGGATCACGTCGAAAGGCAGATCATGCCGCTGTGGCTCCATGGACAAACCCTGCCCTCGCATTCTACTGTGGCGGTCACGGGCACGCACCACATGAGTCGGACGTGGGCCGCGGTTTCAGTCCAAAGGGAAAAACATGCGCATTCGGTCGATGATGATGGGGGCAGCTGCCTTGGTGGCGGTTGGAGCGTTCGCTGTGCACGCGCAGGCCGAAGGGTTCGAAAACATCGTGCTGTCCGCAAGCAAGGACGCGAACGAGACCCAGGCGACATTTGCGCCGGATACGGCCAAGATCTTTCTCTCCGCCGACCTGACCGACGAGGTGGCCTCGGGATCAAAGCTAACCGTGAGCTGGATTTCGGTGGATTCGGGCGGTGTCGCGCCGGCGAACTACAAGATCGACGAGGCCAGCTTCGAAATCGGCAAGATCGAAAACCATATCGACGCCTCGCTTTCCAAGCCGGACGCCGGCTGGCCGGTCGGCACCTATCAGGTGCAGATCGCCGTTGACGGCACGATGAAGGAAGCGGTCGACTTTTCCGTGAAGTGACCGGCGCGCGCCAGGTGGCCCTACTCCATGAGTAGGGCGTCGCCGCCCGCCATCGACAATGGCGCGAGAAGAACGCGCGCCGGATTTACTTTCAATGCGGGCGCGCCATACTGGCCCAGCCCATTGAAGACAGTATTCATCATGTCGACAACAGCGGCGGGATTTGGCGGGCTGCCATTTCCATGGGAGCAATTGCTCCAGTTTGGTGACGGTGATTTCGGCGATACGCGCCAGGACACCGGCAAGCCAAGCCTGCGGATCGACGTCGTTAAGCTTCGCCGACATGATGAGTGTGGCCATGATGGCGGCGCGATCCACGCCCCGATCGGATCCGGCGACGAGTCATGCTTTTCTGCCGAGAGCGAGGCCGCGCAGCGCTCGCAACGCAGCCATGCCTCGAGCTCGTGGATGTTACCTTTGCCGTAAGGGTTCTTAACAACTCTTCATAGTGGATTGCAGCATAGGACAATTCATCAGCTGTGCCGCCGGCGAGCACGACATGACAGTCAGCCCCATGGTGTGCCTTGAAACGCATTCATCGGCAGCTTGAGATAGCGTATGCCGTTCTCTTCCAACTCTGGAAGTCGGCTGCCGTTGATGTTGACCTGCAAGGCGTGCAGGATGAGTTTTGGCATTGGGAGCGTCCGGTCTCGGTTCTCGCGCATCAAGACAAAGTCCTCTTTGTTTGGTGAGCCTTTGAGATGGATATTCTCAGCTTTCTGACGGTCGACCGTGCTTTCCCATAGGGGTTGCCGTCCACCTGGCTGATAGTCATGCCCGACAAATATGCGCGTGTCTCCGGGCAGGGCGAGGATTTTCTGGATACTCGCCCATAACGTGCCTGCGCTTCCGCCTGGAAAGTCCGCACGGGCTGTGCCGCTGTCGGGCATGAAAATCGTATCGTGCACGAACGCCGCGTCGCCGATCGAATAGGTTATCGATGCAAGCGTGTGGCCCGGCGAGAACATGACGCCGGCTGCGATGCTGCCGATGGAGAAGGTGTCGCCGTCAACGAACAGCCGGTCCCACTGACTTCCATCGATGCGCAAATCCGGCCAATTGTAGATCTGCGACCAGATCTTCTGGACATCGACAATTCTTGCGCCAATGGCGATTGGCGCACCCGTAATCCCTTTGAGATAGGCTGCAGCCGACATGTGGTCGGCATGCGGATGGGTATCGAGAATCCACTGAACATGCAGATCTTGCTCACGGACAAAGTCGAGCAGCAGATCGGCATTGCATGTCGCTGTCGTGCCCGACTTCTCATCGAAGTCGAGGACCGGATCGATGATGGCGCAAGCCCTGGTCTTCGGATCGCTGACTACGTACTGAACCGAAAATGTGCGCGGGTCAAAGAAGGCGGTAACGTCGGGCCTATGCATGGACAGCGTCCTGAAAATCCGGGACACGCGGCGAGAAAATCGCGCGTGCCGGATCGAATGTGTAGAGCGCTTCAAATGAAGGAGCATCGCGCGCCAACTGAGCGACAGATTGCAGGATGAAGGAGACTTTTTCATCTGATAAAAGAACGCTCAGATTGAGTCTGGTAAATCCGGGCTTCTCGATCTCGTTGCCACTGAGGATCGCCAGCCGCATCCGTTGCGAGGTGTCGGCATCAATCGACAGCAATCGGTGCACATAGGGCCCCGCGCAGGCGCATCCTCCCCGGGCCTGGATGCCGAACCGATCACTCAGCAGCCGCGTGATCAATTGCTGGTGGACATACCCGCCTTTAGCGTTTCTGATTCGGAACGAGAATATCGGAAGACGTGGGAGTAGGCAGGAGCCGAGCAGTTCGATCTCTGGAACGTTCTGCCATGCCGCAAATGCCTTTTGCGTCAGCGCATCGTTGAGCCGCTTGATGTCATCCAATCCGATCGCCTGTTTGACCAGAAAAGCAAGTGCCGCTCGAATGTCGCCGATGACGTTGGGCGTGCCCGCTTCCTCGCGCGCTTCAAGGCTGTCGCTGTAATCATGGCCCGTTGGCGAAACGAATTTCACGGTGCCGCCACCTGGCCAAGAGGGCTTGCTTGCGGTAACGGCATCGTGACGAACAATCAGGATACCTGTTGCTCCCGGCCCGCCAATAAATTTATGCAGCGATATGACAATCGCGTCTATCTCGACGTCCGTTTCGGGGCGCATCGAGATTGGCAGGTAAGGTCCGGCACCGGCATAGTCCCAGACGATCTTTGCCCCTGCCGATTTGGCGATCTTCGTGATTGCCGCGACATCGGTCATAATCCCTGTCACGTTGGACGCGGCCGAAAAAGAGCAGACTTTCAGATCTGCCGTGGCGCTCTCCAGCGCTTTTGTCAGAAGCACGGGATCCGGGCCGCCGTCGACACCTTCGGCGATTTCTATGATCTGCGCGCCGCTTTCTCGCCATGGCAGAATATTTGAGTGATGCTCATAAGGTCCGATGATCACGCAAACCCGCTGGCCCGACGCAACTGCCTTGGAGACACCAAGCAAATTGACAAGCCGATTGATGCCGGCAGTTGCTCCGGACCCTGCAAAGATGACTGCGTGGTTGTGGTCTGCATCGCAGCATTCCGCGATCACTGCGCGCGCAGCCCGGCGCAGGCGTGTCATCATGCCTCCGCAGTAGGAGGCCTCGGTATGGCTGTTTGCATAATAGGGCAACACGTCTTCGAGGATAAAATGCTCGACCTGTTTGAGTGCCCGTCCGGAAGCGACGTAATCGGCATAGACGAGATCTTGCAAGCCGAACGGCCCGTCGACTTTGGCCTGCGAACCAATGAGACCCTCGCGTAGCATGACGACGGGATCGGCCACATCGAGGCTACTTCGGAATTTGGCGAGAACTGCCATTGGGACTGCTGATTGGCGAGTATTGACTGGCTCTTGCACTGTCGGTCTCCAGATAGGATTTGACAGAGATTATATTCCCCCTCACTCTTCAAATCCTCACCGATTTTTTGACAACTTGGAGATAATACGGGTAAAATGATCGATAAATCCGAGAAAATTGATGATTTTGATCTGAAAATTCTGACTTGCCTTCAACGAAACGCGGTCGCATCGCAACGTGATTTGGCCGATCAGGTGGGGCTATCGCAAAATGCCTGTTGGCGGAGGCTCCAACGGCTTCACGCTATCGGCATGGTGCGAGGCGCACACGCTGACATCAATCTGGAGGTGCTTGGTTTCGATCTGATCGTGATTGTCATGATCCGCACGCGCCACCACTCCAAGGAATGGTCTGATGATTTTCGCAAACACGTCGACCAGTTGCCAGAGGTTATCGATTTTTACCGAATTGGCGGGGATTGGGACTATTTGATCAAGGTCGCAACCCGTGGGATGTCGGGCTATGACGCTTTTTATCAGAAACTTATTACAAACTTCGATTTGGCGACCGTAACGGGCTATTTTTCGATGGAAGCCATTATCAACAATCGAGCGGTTGATCTAACTCGTGTCCGCCAAAGCGACAAGAGTCGTTTAATTCCGTAAAGCGTCCAGTGAGCCATACATCGGATAATCTGGAAAAACCGCCCCGCGAAGCACATTCGTTCAAGGCCCCATCAGCTTGAATCCAGGAAAAACAGGCGCGGAAGCATAGGTTCCTCTATCGCAGCCAATCGAGACCGCGATCGGATCTACACCGGGTTCCGAGGGGACGGAAATAACTCCTCGGTCAAACCAAGGACACGATAAACAAACAACCCCAGCCATTCATGCATCGCAAGATCAGATGCGGCAAGACCTGTGGCAATGGTCGAAACGGGTCTGAGCCAATCTGCACTTCCGCGGGTGCGATAATCCACGGGATAGGGAGTTATGTTCATACCGGCAGCACGAAAACACGCAACGGCCCGTGGCATGTGGCTCGCCGAAGTCACCAGCAGCCACTGTTCCCCTGGCTCGGCTTGAAACGCCGCGGCGGTTTCCGATCCGTTTTCGCATGTGTTGCGCGAAAGCTCCTCAATGCTGATGCGGGTTTCAGGTAGACCGATAGAGACAAGTACATCTTTGGCAATCTGCGATTCCGTCGGGGAGTTGTCGTGGACAAGATGATTGGCACCGCCGGACAGCAATACACGCGCATCAGGATGAAGCCGGGCGAGTTCGGCCGTTGCCGTCAGCCTTTCGGCTGCCTCGTTCAAAGCGGGGCTATGATGTCCGGCTGTTATGTGTGTGTCGACAGCGCCTCCGAGCATGATGATGCCGGCAACTGGGCCTGTAATGCTGGGTTGTGGAAAGCGGTTCTCAAGAAGCAGTAGGGCTGCTGGTCCTGCAGGAGACCAGCCAAGGATTGCAAGTAGCGCAACTGACATCACGAGAAATGACAGACCTGTCCTGCGAAACCCTAGGATCAGGGCGAATATGCCCGAAATACCGAGAAGCCCGATGATGTTGGACGGCAGGACCAGGTAGCCCGCCACTTTGGAGATCAGGAAGAACATTTAAGGCCCCGGTGTTCACGGCATGATTGCTTGTGTGCGTGATGTGTGCAGCATCATGCGCTTATTGTCCAACGGAACGACGGTGATCGATACGGAGCAAGAGGAAGCCATATTGGGCAACGAGAAATCCAATTTCAAATCTCATTGTTTCCTGACACCAGGATGTCAGCAGTGGGCCTATATTGTTTCTGTTCAATCAAAGGCGGATCGATGAGTGCGGCGGGATATCGACTGGGACTGGTGTTTGTTACAGGCTCTGCGGTGGCTTGGAGCACGGCAGGGTTTTTCACACGGCTTATTCAACTGGATAGCTGGACGATGCTGGCGTGGCGCGGCATCTTCGGCGCGATTGCAATTGCATTGGTGATTTTCGCGTTGGAAGGTCGAAAGAGTTGGCTGGCGTTTCGAACGATGGGTTTGCCGGGATGGATGTTCGCGGCCGTATCCGCCCTTGGAATGATCTTTTTCATCACATCGCTCAGGCACACGACCGTCGCCCATGGCGCGGTCATTTACGCCACGGTTCCGTTCGTTGCCGCGGGTTTGAGCTGGCTCGTTCTGAATGAACAACCCACACGCAGCGCCATCATTGCAAGTTTGTTTGCCCTTGCCGGTGTGGCGCTGATGATGGGATTCGGCGTGGAAGGCGGACTGTTCGGCGACGTCCTGGCATTTGGACTTACCGTCTGTATGGCCATCATGATGGTTATCGCGCGGCGGTATCAGAATATCCCGATCATGCCGGCCGCCTGTCTGTCGGCTTTGCTCAGTGGTTTGGTGTGTTGGCCGCTCGGTGATCCGCTTGTCATTACCAGTCATGAGCTTTTGATCCTGGCTCTGTTTGGTGTTGTTAATTCAGCCATTGGTCTTGCGCTGTTCACACTGGGTGCCCGGCATCTTCCGGCAATCGAGACGGCCTTGATTGGATCGTTGGACGCTCCGCTAGCGCCGCTCTGGGTTTGGCTCGCATTCAATGAAACGCCCGGTGCAAGCACGATAATGGGCGCGCTGATTGTCTTTGCTGCGGTATGCGTGCACCTGATTGCCGGAACACTCAGACGAAAAACGCAACTTGAACCTGCCGTATTTTGAAATCTGTGATCGCTGTTGCTGCCAAGCGGATCGGAATTGCGGATGACGACCGGGGTCCGTTAAAGATACAACAAGACAAAGCGAGGGGAAATCCAATCCAAATGCCGAATTCTGATCTTTCCTGTTGATTTCCACGCGGAACTGAGCCGGGCTTCCGTCAGGATGAACCAGGTACGTTTCCACGTGAGCCATTAAGCCAGCATAATCCGGTGTGCGCTTGCATAAGGGGGGCAGTTATCAGTAGATTGCGCGCATGGCACTCAAACGAATGGACAACATAGGAATCGTCGTCGAAGACCTCGAAGAGGCGATTGATTTCTTTCGCGAGCTCGGCCTCGAATTCGAAGGTCGGGCCACGATTGAAGGGGAATGGGCCGGACGTGTCACTGGACTGGGGGATCAGCGTGTCGAGATTGCCATGATGCGCACACCGGACGGCCACAGCCGGCTCGAACTTTCCCGCTTCCTCACGCCGCCCGTCATCGCGGATCATCGCAATGCTCCGGTCAACGCTCTAGGCTACCTCCGCGTCATGTTCACCGTGGACGATATCGACGACACGCTTGAACGGCTCCGCAAGCGCGGCGCGCGGCTTGCAGGCGAAGTCGTCCAGTACAAAGACGCGTATCGGCTCTGCTACATCCGTGGGCCTGAAGGACTTCTCATCGGACTTGCCCAAGAACTCAGCTGAGCGGGCACGTTGCAATTGTGCACGCCAACCAGGCCATCACCGAAACATTGGTCTTTTTGCACAAAATGTCGGCTCTTGGCGGCGGCATTGCCGCTCAGGCGAAACATCCCGATACGCGTTTTCAGATGCGTTTTTTACCCGGAGGACGCCCGGATTCAATCCACTGTACGCGCGCTGAGGGGCGCTGTGAGTGCGTTCCACCGATATCACCTCAGCTTCGGCCAAGATACAGAGTGGAATGTCCGTCAGTCAGAAATGGGTTGTAAGTTGGGTAAGCCAAACAGGTGATACCTCGACCAGCAGGGTCTCCATCCTCTTGTCCAAGCCACTCAGGATAAGAAATCCGATGGCGAAGAGCAGAGCGCCCAATATGGCTTTCCCTCGTTGACCGGCGTGCAGGAGCTGGTTGCGCCACCGGAGCATGCGATCCCGGGAGACAACTCCGAGAAGAAGCAAAGGCAGGGCCGCACCGATACCAAAGGCTGTCATGACGCTTGCCACCTGTCCGAGATCCTTACCCTGTGCCGCCAGCGCGGATGCAGCACCAAGCGTCGGACCGACGCAGGGTGTCCATACCGCACCGAGCAGCAGACCAAGGGCGAACTGCCCCTTTAACCCGGTTGCAGAAAATCCACCAAAGCGGCGATCGGCCCAGCCGCTAATCGGGCCCCCTGACACGGCGAGTTGAGTCTGGAATTTGGGAACCATGAGGACCAACCCGACTGCCAACAGGAGCAGGGCGGCAAAGTCCTGAAAGGCTCCGGTGTCCAACCCGATTGCGAAACCGATCGTTGCGACAAACAGCCCAATGCCAACGAATGAGATGGCTAGGCCCGCAGCAAGCGCGACCGGACCCAACTTGTGCTGGAAGACAGCTGCGCCAATGACAAGCGGCAAGAGTGGCAGAACGCAAGGCGACAATGTTGAGAGGATACCAGCCAGGAACGCAAACAAGGAGCTGCCAATTCCCATTGCACTATCCTCACTTCATTGCCGTTGACTGAATGAGAGCTTCTATTGAGCCCGGATTCGTGTCGCCGACCGACCGAGCGGTCTCCACCTTTCCTCGGAACGCGATCAAGGTGCTCTGGCTCTGCGCATGAAATTGGCGGACGACCGATTTCTGGCTGTCGAAATCGACCTCGAAAATCACAAGGTCCGTGTTCACCGGCTGCTCTGCAAGCCTGTCGATGATCGGCTTTTGGGCCTTGCAGGTAGGGCACCATGTGGCCGAAATATCCACGAGAATGCGTGCACCGCTTTGCTGCGCCGCTTTGAAGCTTGCTGTATCGTAGGACTTTCGATCAACTGCGCCCGCCACGGATCCAGCGGCCCATGTCGCCAATAACGCCGTGAGCAGGGAAATAAGAAACAGTCGTCTTTTCATGATTATCTCCATCATCTTCCGGGGTTCAATCCTGTGGTGACAAGGTGCGCGGAGCCACCCATCGGAACATTCTTCGACCGAACAGGCCGCCGAGCCCTATCAGCAGGACCGCGGTGCCCAGGTTCCACATCAGGATCATCATGGTGGCATCGATGACGTGAAACAGCGACAAAGCTGTCGCAGTGATCGCAGCCACGGCAAGACTGCCCATCAAGGTCGTGACTGTTGGCCGGAGCGGAGCCGCGTAGCGGAGCATCACGAGCATTGTCAGCGACAAAGGCAAACTGGTCAGGACCAGGGTCGCGAAGCAATCGGCCGCTTCCCCAAGGCTGATGCCATCGGGACTGATGCTGATCCACCGGACGAGACACTGGTATCCAATATTCGACAGCCACAACACCACGGCCGGCAAAGGAAGGAGCAGCCAGAGCCGGGAGCGGTCCGGCAGGCTCAGTTCAAAGGCAGCAATGGCAGCCGATATGCCGGTCAAAAGGGACGCTGCCATACTGACCGCAAAGATAGGGTCCCGAAGACGTTGAACGAGATCGGGCCGAATCCCTTGACTGACAGCAATCAACGCAAGCAACACAGCGGCGAGCAAAAGCCAGCAGGCCGCACGGATCGCCGGCGGCCGCAGTCGCCGGACCGGCGCCATGTTTGATGCTAGTGTCGCGATGAGATCCGGAGTCTTGATCATATGTTCTTCCAATCGGCCAGCTTCTTGCGCAGGTTTTTCAGAGCGCGATGCGTGGCGACCTTCAACGAAGCGATGGACATGCCCGTTACCATCGCGGCCTCTTTCAGCGACATTTCCTTGAGCTTGAGCAGCCGGATGGCCTGCTGTTGCGTTGGGGCGAGAGTGCCGATTGCACTTTCCAATTTATGTCGATCCGGCCTTACGTCCATGTTTGCTCGGGGCTCGGCCAAGGCTTGGTGCGCTGCAGTAAGAGATACCTCGTTGGCCTTTACGCGGCCCTGACGCCTTAGCCGATCGATAAAACGGCGATTGGCGATCGCGACCAGCCACGGTCCAAATGGCCGTGCGGGATCATAAGCATGGCGAATCGAATGCACCGTGAGCAAAACATCCTGAACGGCGTCTTCAATGTCGCTTTGATCGCGATGTCGCCGGGCTGCAAGTGAGCGAAGATACGGTGTTATCGCCTGCAACAGCCGAAGATAGGCAGATGCGTCACCATCCTGGGCGCGCGCCATGAGGATGGTCCAATCGAGGTCAGGGATACTCGGCTCAGCGTGGCTGAAATCAGGCATTCCGTTATCGCTGTTTCCCACATCGTGCTGTCGTCCGGCGACGATTTTCAATGGCTGAAAGTGGCTGCGTGGTTCCTCGGTCATCGCTGCGCTCCACATGAAGACGCGACTATTGGAGTGGAACCAATGTGGTTGTCGGGGCTTCGGAGACTGCGCGGAGACATTAACCGGCACCTCGCGCTTTCCCCGCGTGATTGAACCGGTCGAGCAGATGATCGAGCGAAATCTTGCCCGGTCCAAGAGCAATGAGGGCGATCGCCAGGGCTGCCCAGGGTAGATGAAAGGTTGCCCAGCCATCCGGTACAACGAGTTGGATCACGGCTGTCATCATCAGGAGGCAGAGGGCGCTGAATCGCGTTGCCAGGCCAAGCACAAGCAGGATCGGGAATGTGATCTCGGCGATCCCGACCAGATGTGCGATCAACACCGGCGCTGGAAAACCATAGAGACCGCCGAAAATATGAAGTTGGAACTCTTCCTCGAAGAGATAGAGCGTACTTGGTGAAAGCGAAAGAAAGCCGTCCCATCGGGTAAGGCCGGACCGAAAGAAGGGCACGGCGAGCGCGATGCGAAGCATAGGCGGTGCTGTCATCAAGGCCACTTGGACGAGCCGCCTGGTGATATTTCGGATGGTCCGCCCGATATCGAAACCGTGGAAGGACGTGCTGACCCCGGTCATGATCGTCCTGCCGATTTTTGCAATGTCGTACTGGTCGAGGGGCTGTAGCCGATAAAGACGCCGGTCCTCATAAGTTCTTCCAGGTTGACCGTCAGATCAAAACCGTGGTCGGCAGCCATTGCGATCTTCAGCGCAGCCAGCACCGACATCCCGTCAGCAAGTGCTTGCAGGAAGTCCAAGCCGCCCCTTGCCAGCAACCGGACTTCGACCTCGGCCGCCGGTCGAACGATGAGTACATCCTCACCAAGCGCAAGGTCGACAGGCGCTGGAACCCCGCCGGCAATGTTCATCCGCCAGATCGTAAAGGCCGGGAATTGCGAGCGGACCAAATGCACCGAAGGATGGGGAAGGAGACAGATTTCTGGAAGAGCATCAGGTGCTATTGCGGCGAGAACCAAAGGATCGAGAGGCGAGGCTTCGGCTGCGTGATATGCCTGCGTCCAGAAGTACTCGATGCGGGCGACGTCGCTTAGATAGGGAAGCGTTGCTGCCGGGGCAAAATCACCTATAAAATCCGGGAAACTGGCACCATAGTCGAGAAGGATTGGCGAGCCTGGCGGCTCGGCAATCACGTAGGTGCGCGCCATCGCCTGAAAGAATGCCTGACCAACGATGCGGCAAATGGCTGGGAATGTCGCCTGTATCGTCTCGACCAGACCAGCCGCGACATTGTTGCGATAGACCGCGAACCGTCGCGCGCTCGGCTCGCCGTCTGGCCCGACAAGGCCGAACGGGGCTGGCCGCTCGGGATCGAGCAACGCGGCCGCGAATTCCTGTTGCCGTTCAGCCAGCCGCAGCATGGTAAAATCCCGTTGGCAGCCCGGTGAACATGATTGCCTCGGCGCGCTCAGCTTCTGCCTTGAGCATGGTCCATGCAGGAATATCCGCGTCCCATTCGATCAGCGTGGGTAAAGGACCGACACGTTTCACCGTGTGTTCGAAAAGACCCCAGACGATCTCGTCGACGGGACGATCATGGGTATCGATAAGAAGCGGCCGCCCCTTGTCGTCAGCCTCCTTCGCATAGCCTGCCAGATGGATTTCCCGCACATGGGCGAGGGGATAAGCATTGATATAGGCGATGGGGTCCCATTCCTGATTGGTCGACGCGACGTGCACGTTGTTGACATCAAGGAGGAGACTGCAGCCTGTTCGCCGGACAATCTCGGCAATGAAGTCGATCTCGGAATAGGTGCTTTCGGCGAAGGCGAGATAGGTTGACGGGTTCTCCAGCAACATCTGTTGCTGAAGGTTCTCTTGAACGTCATCAATGTGTTCGCAAACGCGGGTGAGTGCCTCGACCGTGTAAGGCACCGGCAGCAGATCGCTCAGAAAACCTGCATCGTGCGATGACCATGCCAGATGTTCAGAGAACAGCCCGGGTTGGTAACGTTGAATCAGCTCCCTAACGCGTTTGAGGTGATCTTGATCAAGCGGCCGGTCTGCCCCGATCGACAAACCGACGCCGTGGAGGGACAGTGGATAGCGTTCGCGGATGGCCGAGAGATAGCGGTGCGGCGGACCGCCTGCGCCCATATAGTTTTCCGCATGGACTTCGAAAAAGCCAATATCTGGAGCGGTCTCAACGATTAAGTGGTAATGCTCGGGTTTGAGCCCGACGCCGGCACGCGGCGGAATCAAAGCTTGAGTGGCGGACGGCAACTGATTGTACATGGTGACCTCGTCGGAACCGATTGTCCGGACGAGCGGTGCAAATGCCCGTCCGGTTCAGCCTGTTTCAAGCTTTCGGCGTGAGACTTCCGGTACCCTTCGGTGTATGCATGGTTGTACACGTACCCTTGGGCTCAAGCTTGAAAGCATTTCCTTGATAGTCGGTCGTGCTCGTTCCAGCGCAGGTGGTGCCAGCACCGGCGTAGCAGTCATTGTGGCCCTTGAGGGCCACACCAAAACATTTTTCCATCTTGCCGGATTTGACTTCTTTTGCGGTCATGTCACGCATCTTCATCATGTCAGCCTTGCTCATTGGCCTCATCTCCTCCGCGCTTGCAGATGTGACGGCAAACGAACTGAGGGCCGCAGCGAACGCGCCGGCGACCAGAGCGGATAGCATGCGATTGGACATTTCTGTTCCTCCGATTATGGGTTGGCGGTGGACGATGTGCTTTTGCCCAGCGGGGCCATCGCGGCTCGTCTGATAGGAAGTTCGCGCGGCACGCAAAAAGGTTACTGCCAAATTAAACAAACAGTCTTTTTATCCATGTTCGATATCGGGCGCTCTCAGCCGGTGCCAACACGATCAACAGCATTCCTCATAGGCGAAGTGCCGTGTTTTGTGCCCTGCATATCTCTTGAATCGGCGGGCAGGGCACATCACCGTAGGAGCAGAAGACGCAGCAATCGCCCTCGTTAGGTTTGAGCAGCGTTCCGCAGCCCGTGCATTCGTAGAAGTATCGGCAAGCATCGGTGGGCATTGTCTCGGAGGATTGATGTCCACAAAGCGGGCAGGTAAGGGTCGAGATGACCTGTGTCATAGTGATTGTCCCAGCTTGAGTAATCGGATGCGCCAGTCTTGGATCATACCGCGCTTCCCACTCCCTCCCTGAGGCAGGTGAGCGTCAGTCATGGCTGCTTTCCTCGCAAGATAGGTGTATTCTGAACCCTGTAGCCACTACAGGCTCAAGAGGAAACAGAGGCCATGCGTGATCTGACGATCGGCAAAATCGCACGAGCAACAGGCGTCCATCTGGAAACGGTCCGTTATTACGAGCGTATCGGCCTGATGCCTGAGCCTGTACGGACGGCCGGTGGCTATCGCAGCTATGGTTCCGAGCATGTGCGGCGGCTGTCATTCATCCGACGAGCACGTGAGCTCGGCTTTGGGATCAAAGATATCAAGGCACTTCTCGCCCTGGTGCAGCCGAGCGAGGCGTCCTGCGCCACAGTCAAAACACTGACCTCGGCCCATCTTGATGATGTGCGAGCCAAGATTTCCGATCTCCGCAGACTGGAAAGCATCCTCGCCCGAACGGTCGATCAATGTTCGGGCAGCGTGTCTCCGACTTGCCCCGTTTTGGACATGCTTAATCACATCAACTAGACGCCGATCATGTGCGCGTATCATCAGGACAAGTTCGGCAAGCAACAAGAGCGCGGTTAACACAATCGCTCCCAATCTGCTCTGCCTTACGCTGGATTTCTTCAACAGCCGACAAGTTCACCTATGCCGAACCTGAAGAAAACGACGATGACCTTGAGAAGCTTTGCACATGGCTTGGAAAGATAGAGGCGCTCGACGTCTGCCAATCCCCAAAAGGGGCGGAAGCGATGAATAAGCGCAATGAGTGGGCGTGGCGGACATCGCGATCCATGCTAGAATTCGGCACGATGGAGGTCTCGATGAGCGATACCGACTACGCATTGGGACATGCAGAGGCGGAACTGCGCCGCCTCAGTACTCAGGCTCGGTTGATCGATCCGATCACGCGTCGCTTTCTGGAGGCTGCCGGGATCGCAAAAGGTATGCGCATCCTCGATATCGGCAGCGGGGCCGGCGATGTTGCACTTCTCTGCGGCGAACTCGTTGGGCCCACTGGAGAAGTTGTGGGTACCGACCTTGCTCTTGCCGCTGTTGAGCGGGCAGAACGACGCGCCAAGAATGCCGGTTCCTGCAGAATCTCTTTCAGACAGGGCGATCCGGCTGACCTGAATTTTGACGAACCATTCGATGCGATTGTTGGTCGCTATGTTCTGCAGTTCATGCCCGATCCGGCACAGTCGCTTCGACGGATCGTCCGGCATTTGCGGCCGGGTGGGGTCGTCGTATTCCACGAACTTGACTGGGATGGCGCTCGTTCGTCGCCGCCGTCGCCCACATATGATGAAGTATGCGTGTGGCTCAGCCGAACAATTGAGGCGGCGGGGGCGCAAGTGCGCCTAGGTGCGCGACTTGGTTCTTTGTTTGAAGATGCCGGGTTACCTCCGCCGACCCTGAGGTTGGAGGCGGCCATCTCATCGGGACCACGGGCAGTAAACCTTGTGCACCTTGTTACCGATCTCGTGGAGACACTATTGCCGACCATGGAGAGGCTCGGAATTGTGGCAGCGTCTCAGGTCGATCCCCCCACGCTCGTGGACCGTATTCTTTCGGAGGTCGGTATCGGCGGCACGCTGATCGGGCGATCCGAAATAGGTGCCTGGACCGCCAAGCCGCAGTGACCGCACACGTCTCGCGGCGATCGCTCTCCATACCCTTTCCGAAGCACCCTTTGTTGCACTGTGAACGCGGGATTCATGACCACATTCTGAGTTTCGTTTTAGGGCTCCCAACCCCTGGGAAACCCGTTTTCTCAGGAAATAGCTTTTCCGCTAAGCCTTTGACTTTGCTGGCTCGAGCACGGAACTTTGGCACCTAAATGCAGAGCTTTGGGTCTCCCACCAGCTTATTTTATGATTGTCGACCCGATGCAGCAACAGAGGCTGGCTGCAGCATAAAGGTTTATATAAACGCTGTCAGTGAGGGATAGTATTCAGTGAATAGAACGTGACCAACGTGATGCGCAACGCGACGGATTGATTGTTTCGCTGCGTTCAGAAGTAGAACTTGGCGTCCGGTCAATCCTTCACGGTTTTGTAAACTAACTCTATGCGCCGTGGCAGATATTGACGTTTGAGTATTCTGCAAATGGCTTAGCCAATATTTCTTAGCGCTTTCTGTATGGATAACTTGAAGAAAAGAGCGCATGTTTAGGCCAGCAGAACCTCCAGGGGGGAGAGTTTCAATGGCTAGTCAAATCAAAACAGTAAAACTGGTGGAGAGCAATTCTTGGTTGCTTGGCGCTCGTGAGTTGAACCCCATCATCGCGGGGTTGATACCGGGACTGATTGATCCAGTCCCAATTCAACTGCGTTTTTGGCGGGCGGATGATCTCGTTATATTGACGCTTAAGCTGTACAATCTCGCAATCACAAGCGCAGCAGGCGGACGTAGAATTGCTCCGCTTGATGGCAAAAAGCCTGCTTTTCTCGCCGTCTGCCATCAACCGCAAGCGTTTGCGGAAGAAGTATTCGCGGATGTATCGCTTGATGAGACACCAAGCGCGCTCGCACCGAATGATTTGCCAGCAGCGCTCCGGTTGGCAGGACGGAGCCGGGTTGTCTATCAATTCCCGAGCGGAACCACCGACTGGGACGCCTCGGCCGCCGGATTTCTCGATGCCATGACGTCCTGGCCGCTTGCGCGCGTGCCGCTGAGTCCGCCGCGTCTCTCCTTTCTGTCTCCATCGTACCGGGTAGTGCTCTCTTCATTGGCTGCAATAAGTCGAACTGCTCCCGTCATGAAGGCAAAACCCGATTTGGCCATCAATATCGCGCGCACGGTGCGTCGTGCTGCTCAGAACGCCGATGCTCTCACGACGCAATCTGTACGCGAGGCGGCGCTGCATGTCGGTGCCGTTGTCGAGAGCCTGCTATCCGGCCGGGGTATCCGTGCATCCGACGTTCAACAGGCTCAGCATGCGGCGGAGTTACAACTCGTGGATGCGTTCGCAGAACGTTTCGCGGGTTCGAACGATGTCGGTTCCCTGGTCGGAGTCATTCCTGGGCTATTGCTTCTCTTCTATCCCAGGCAACCCGCTTACAATCAGACGGCGCTCGAAATTCCCTATCGGCTGTTGTTGTCGCCGATAGAGGATGATGTTGGCTTCTCTCATGCGCAAAGCCCCGTTGTCAGGGGCGAGAAAAACCGGCGTGTCGAACTGTGGCACAGCCGGCTTGGGGCGACCCAGGGGGCAAAACGCGTTGATGCGACGGAAAACCCCATTTCAATCTCTGCGATCTGGAGCCCCGATTTCCCGAATCCTTCCGCTAGCGAGCCGCCTTTTCAGATGTCACTCTCGGGAGGTGATCGCGCAGACCTCGTTCGGCTGACGGCCGACGAAACGGCTCTGTTGCCCATTTCGAGCAAACCCTATCAACCTATTCCTGCTTCTGCCCATCGCTTGATGCTCACGTCGCTTGGCGGATGGCTGGATGTTGACGGAACCTGGATGACGCGGCCTGTCGGACCGAATGGGTTGCCGCTTTCGCTCATCAAATGGGTGCACCATGCTGCGATGGGGCGCGACTATGCCGTCGAAGTCCTGCGCGTGGGAATGCTGATGCCGCTTGGGCATCGTGCTTCGGTGTTGAAGATTACCGAGCGTAGATTTCAAACGGGCCCTGACGGTGGCCGTATCGCCGTGCTTCGCCAGAGGTTGCGCATTCTGTTGATCGAATCCGTTCGGGCATATCCCCTGCCGGGGCAACCTCACGCAGGACGGGATTTCCCATTCACGTCTGTTGAAATCCTCACCAAACAGACTCCGAATCTCGCGCCCCCTTCGGACCAGGAGGATTTTTGGCCCCAGATTGTGGTCGCTCCCGGGAAACAAGAGGATTTCCGTTTTACAATCAAGGCGGTAGATCTGGGAGGGAACGTTGCCCGCTTTGATCTGCCGCTTCACTTCGTTTCCGAAGCCAAGCCAACTGCTGGCGCAGCAGGTCAATACAATGGCCCCGACCAAGCGGTTCCCGGCCGGACGTCGGCCGATTTGCAGAAACAATTGTTGCAGCTGGCACCTGGTCCAGGGTCGGTTACTTTTCCGATTGATGAATTGCATTTCCGCGTGAAAGACGTGCCCGGCTGGAAGGGTGGCAACGGTCCACGTTGCTATCCCCTGATTGCGACCGTGCGTCTTCAGTCCACCGAAATCGCGCAAATGACCGGCGGTGAAGGGCTTGGAAACTTCGAGTATGCCGATCACTATCTGGGTGCAGGATTTGGCGGCTCCAATGCCGGGAAATTGTTCCTTGCAGCCAAAGACATGTCGTTGGTTGCAGATCTTGGGGGCGGCGGAAGATCGGACAAATCCGGTGGCTTCGTCCAACCGACCTTCGGGGTTGTCGGCCTGTCACAGGAGTTTGGACATGTCGGAGGCACAGCGACGGGAGACTCCGCGACATTTGCCGGCGGCAGTTTTCAGCCGGACAAATGGTTTCCATCAGCCAAAATCTTTGGCGGTATCGATCTGAAGGATCTGCTCGTGCCGCTGGTCATGAGCGAGGCCAGCCATATTCCACAACTCAAAACAACACGCACGAAGGAACAGGTTGAAACCAGCTTCGAGCACCATGTCGCAACGCTTCCCGACAAGGTCCTTGTCTTGAAGATGAATCAACGTGGCACATCCACCTTTGACGTCAAGGCGGCAACCATAACCTATCTGCAAGTCGCAAAACCCAAATCCGCGGCAGATCAGGTGGGTTCGGGGCCAGGCAGTTACGCCCGCGACGCCGGGTTGAAGGACCCCGAGGCCTACGTTGAAGCCAAGCTCACATGGTTCAAATTCGACTTTTTCGGAGCGATTATCGTCAGCTTCGATTCATTCAGCTTCAAGGCGGGCACCGCGAAGGGAATGGAACCTGATCCCAAGCTGGCTGGTACCGATCCAATCATGTTCGGTGGCCCGCTCGCTTTTCTTGAAACGCTGCGCCGATCCGCGTTTGGCGGCTCCTCATCCGGAGGTGGTGGAGGCAGTGGCGGCGGCGGCGGTGGCAGTGGCGGTGGAAGCGGCTCTTCCAAACCCGGTTTTGGCTTTAAACCGATCATAAAACTTGAGAACGGTGGCTTGACGGTTGGCGGAAAATTCGGTGTTCCGAGCGTCGTTCTGGGTGTTTTCACGCTCAAGAACATCATGATTTTTGCGGCGATTCAGTTGCCGTTCGACGGCCGTCCGCTCGTTTTCAAATTCGGTTTTGCCGAAAGGCAGAATCCGTTTCAGTTGACGGTCGCTCTTTTTGGCGGCGGCGGTTTTGTCATGCTCGGGATGACCTCCAAAGGTATTCAGGAAATCGAGGCTGCACTTGAGTTTGGCGCTTTTGCTGAACTTGATTTCGGCATCGCCTCCGGTGGCATCTATGTGAAAGGCGGTTTGTACTTCCACTGGAACGAGCCCGATCGGCTTACGGTGTTCAAGGGCTATGTTGAAATGGGCGGAGAGGTACAGGCGTTGGGCCTTATCTCCGTGTCGATCATCCTCAACTTGTCCCTTGGATATTACAAGCAAGGCACCACGTCCGTGGTCAAGGGCCAGGCCGTTTTGACCGTCGAAGTTGATATTGCTTTCTTTTCCGTCAGTGCGAGCGTCGTTGTTGAACGCAGTTTTGCGGGCTCAGAATCGGATCCGCGTTTCATAGACTTCGTACCTACCCCTGCTGTTTGGCACGCTTATGCCAACGCTTTTGCCTGAGGAGGTCCCAAAATGGTCGATCGCACACAACAGTTGATCTGGACGGCGCTTCCAAACGGCACCACAGCCGATCGCAAGAGCCTGCGCCTGTCCGTGCTCGTATCTCCCCGCCTTGTGACGACGGCAACGCCCGGAGAACCATTGAAGCTGTTTCCTGATTTTCTGGATTGGGCCGCGCGGGTTGCTGCCGCAAAGCTCGCTGTACGATTTAACGGCAACATTACCGAGGCCGTCTTCGAGACGTTGCCGGAGGTCAATGTGCAGCGACGCCTGTTTGATGAGAAGACATTCGTTCGCGCTCATCAGTTTGAGGACCGTCAGAATACGAGCGTTTTAACGTCACCAGCCGTGGCGCTCGCAAAGGATATTGCCGAGATTTATGGCACGATGGCGGCAAAATGCGAAGATGAACTCCCGTCGCGTCTTTCATGGTTCGGGCTGCTTGAAGGTATAGGTGGTAAAGGTGAGCCGCGCGCGGCCGACGTTTTCAGGCTATTGCGGTCTCGCCGCCGCGAGCGAATCCCGGCGAACCGATCTCCACTGAACGGTACGCGGTTGGGGCGCTTTGCCTTGGCCAACGCGTATAACACGCCGCTATCCGGACTTCGGACAGACACGAGATTGAAGGCCGGACCAGACGATCCTCGCGAGGACGTCTCATGGCAGACACATGATTTGGTTCCTCTGCCAGATCCTGGCGCTTTCCGGGAGGATATTGATTTCCACCGTATCGTCTCCCTTCTGTCGCATCATCCCAGACTTCTGCGCGCGAGCGGTTTTCGACTTGACCTCTTGCTGCCGCGCGATGTTTTCCCAAGGGATGTCGACGACCAGCTGGAGCTGATTGTCGATTGGAAAAAAACCAATTCGGTCAGCACATTGCCCGACATCTTTCCCGCCACGCGTACAATCTTGCACGATGACCGTTTCGCGCCAGCGCCGCGCCCTGCGGGCACCCCCATGGTCAGTGACGGATACGTCTTGCTTGGGGACAGCAGCCTTGTTGAAGTGGATGTCAATGGATCGGCGCTCAAGGTTCGGCAGTTCGCCATCAACATCGCCAATACTGACCGGCGCGAGCTGGAGATTGGCAACCAGTCACTCGACGGCCGGGATCCGGTCGCACCCGAGCCCGACAGGGCTGGCGCCCCGGCACTGCGGTCAGGCGGTATTGTTCTTGCCAGTGACGGAACGGGCTATGCCCTTGAGGAGGCCTTCGATCGGTCCACCAAAATACAGAGCCAGCTTGCGACCAACCAACCCATCGTGCTGTTTCAGGAAGACTTGTTGCGTGGCGTGCGGGCCGACGTATCGACGGGAGGAGGGACCTGGCGCTCACTCTGCCGGCGCGTCAGCACCTATCGCTTTCTCGTTGACAATTCCACATTGCAGGTTGCCGATGAGGAAGGAAATGTGCGCTTGGCCGCATCAGGGTCTGCGGACGGTTCGGAACCTGATCTGTTGAAGGTCGATGCGGCGATACTTAGCTGGGATGGATGGAGTCTGACAGCGCCGCGTCCTGGCCGCGCGATTGATCCTGCCGATAAGGTTGGTGATCCGGAAAGCCTTGCGCCGCCCGGCTTGCCATTGGAGGTTGACCATGTTGCCACAGCAAGGTCTTTGCCGTCGTTGCGGTTCGGTCAAAGCTACCAGGTCAGGATGCGCACTGTCGATCTTGCGGGCAATGCGCGCCGGCTGGACGAGAATGCAACGACGTTGAACGGTGTCGAAACTCCGCCAACGGTTTATTATAGATTCGAGCCGGTTGAGGCTCCGAACTTTGCTTTGGTTGGCGCACCGGATCTGCTTCCACCGTTACACGGAGAGAGCCTTCAGGTTGCGGCGATCAGAACGTTCAATGTGACGGAAGGCGATAATGCGGTACCAACCGCCGAAGTGACCTCCCGCCATGTTGTGCCGCCGTCGGGCTCTCAACGCATGGCAGAATTGCATGGCATGCTGGATACGGGTGGCCGGTTGGATCCGGTATCATACAATCTTCTTGTCGCTCGCGATGGTGAGCTTGCTACTCTTGCCGCAGATGCAAGCGAGCAAAGATTCCCCGTCGCTGAAGCGGTGTTTACGCTGCCGTTTCTGCCTGACCCGCTGTCCCGTGTTTGCCGCGTGCGCATTGCGGGCTATGGCGACGGCAGTACGGAAACATTGGAGGTTCCCTTTTATTCGCCTGGATCGGCATGGCCGGATGCCAGCTCTTTTCGGATAGCAATCGGCGAGGGGCCGCGTGGTTCAAATTTTGATCCTGCCCAGCGGATATTGTTCGTCCCGTTGGAGAAAGGCGAACATGTGCGTGTGCGCCTCAGCCATGCACTCGAACGCAAGGATCTTGCGCTGCTGGGTATTTATCAGTGGGGAATCGAGCACGCAAAGCCTGATCAACAACTGGCATTGGAAGAGCGCGCGGTTGAGGGGCGACACTGGATGTTAACGCCGTGGCGCGATCTGGACCTCGTTCATGCGGTCCAGAAGCCGCTTGTGCGCCCCGCGATAGAGTCGCTGGTGATCGGTCGGGCAGTTGGCAAGACAGCGTGTGCAATTGGATTCGCAACGCCCGTTGACAGCCTCAGCACGGAGAAGCTGGATCTTTCCGGTCACTGGCTTGATCCGGTCGATGACGTGACCGAACCATTGCCGCGTTGGCATGTCGGTGGTGGCCATGCCGCTGAACTCAAACTTGCGCGGCTGGAGGCACCCGGCAGGTCTCCTGCAGGGCACCGCGTTTTTCTGAAAGATGAAGTTGCGCACACTTTCCCCGATACGCGTTATCGCCGTGTCGGGTACACCCTTGCTGCAACAACACGCTTTGCACAGTTCATGCCGGAAGCGCTTCGCGAACCAACGCATGCCGCCGATTTGATCGTAACGTCCGACGAAGTGATCGGTTTCGTGCCGAACAGTGCGCCACCGCCAGCTCCCGATATTGTCTATGTTATCCCGACTTTTGGCTGGACCCGGGTAACCGACGGCAATGAGCAACGCAGTTACCGGGATGGTGGCGGATTGCGCGTCTATTTGAGGCGACCCTGGCTGGTAACCGGCGCAATGGAGATGCTTGGTGTGATCTTGCCTCCCACAGGAATGGCTGCAGCGGAGGTTGATACAAAACTTGGAGGTTTTGTGACGCGTTGGGGCGGTGATCCAACTGCTGAAAACAACAGCTTGGCAGATGGATCACCGGCTCGCAGCCGGTTTCCGGCAGCAGTTTATCAAGGCCCGATCGCACCGGATCGTCTTGATCCGATATTTCCGAAATCGGAAGGTGAACTGCCCGCCGCACAACTTCCGGTCACACAGCTGCCTATGCCGGGCACCCCGGCAGATGTACGCGTGGAGGTTGCTCCGCATTTGGTGGGTTTTGACGCGGAACGTCAACTTTGGTTTGCAGACATCGTCCTTGATCCCGGGCTCAGCTACATGCCCTTCATTCGGCTGGCGCTCGCACGGTATCAACCGATCTCTGCTCCCGGGGCGCATCTGTCGCCATCCGCCATTGCAGAGATTGTCCAGCTTACCAATGATCGTTTGGCAACCCTGGTTCGCAAGGATGCGCTTCATTATCGCGTTGGATTGTTCGGAATTCCCTTCGTCGGCGTGTTTCAGAAGTTCGGCGCGCGACGCCGGCAGGCTCGTTCTCAAATCGAGGTTCTTGTCGAACGCCTGGAAAAAGCAGCAGACGAAGATTTCGGTTGGGAGCCGCTGCAAGGCGCTCAGGTGGTCAAGGTGTCTCAGCGCCAGGGCACTAAGGTCGTGAGCCGCAAGCGCGCTGCGTCTGCGGAAACCCTGCGTCAGCAGAGGGATTTCCTGCAGTTGACAGCAAGCGGCAACCTGTTGTCAGGACTCCTCATGCCGGAGATCGCAAGCTATGACGTCATTCTGCCCCGCGCTGCAAAAGATGGCGAACGCTTCCGGCTTGTGATTGCCGAGCGCGAACCACGTCCCACCGATCAACACGAGGCAATTGGTGACAACGGAGCGCGCGAATATCGGATCGTTTATCTCGAGATGTTCGCGCTTCAGACCTAGTTCCCGGATGATAGGCGAAAACGGCAGTTGAACCGACGCAGTACGGATTTGACAGGGCGAGAAGAGGACGGGGTGAGAGACCCAAAGTTCCGTTTTTTTGAAACTGGTGTGCAGAACGGGGTTTTGAGCGACTGATATCAGGTGTGATGTGCCACAAGCATTGTATCTGGATTGGTCACCGTAAGTGGCGACGTTTGCTACAAAAGACGGAAGTCCCGGCGAAGCACCGTAGTACGATAACTGCCTGTTCAGTTTTATTTCGCATGATAGCTCCAATACTATGGGGTGAAGCAATAGGGTTGAGTGTCTCAGTTTATATATCGACGATTCTGGAAGCAGAGCCGTCTATCGAGACCCAAGGGAGGCAAAGGAGAAGTATGACTATTTCGCTCTCGGCGGTCTTATAATCAAGGATTCGGATAAAGAGTCCGCTAAGCGTGCTTACAACGACTTTTGTGAGAGGTGAAATATCGACTATCGGTGCGGCCCTTGTGGTGGTTGGAGGGCATTTGGTATCTCGGCAGTTGGCTCTCGTCGGCTCCCGGCAACAACCGGCAGAGTAACCAAGCGTGATCGCGTCGGGACGCGGATGCTCAATCCTGGGCTGTCGGTCGGATGACTATACTGCCCACGTCCACGTCGTCAGGCTGATCGATGGCGAAGACGATGCCTCGCGCAATCGCTGCGGCATTTCCTTTACGCCCGGGAACGCATCCTTCCTCCTCGATATGCTGCCGGCGTTCATGCACGTCTCTGGCAGGTCAATGGGAGCCGCAGCGATCACGGCGGTTCTGGGCCTGTTGGACGGGGAGGCCGAGCGGCCCGCCATGGGACACGAGGTTGTTACAGCCAGATTGGCGGAGGTTCTGATGATCCATGCTATTCGCACATTCACCGCGGCTTCCGAAACGACCAGCGGCTGGCTTGGCGCGCTGGCGGACCCACGCATCGGGCGTGCGATCCAAAGCTTCCACAGCGATATCGCACACCCATGGACCGTTGCCGCCCTGGCCGCTGAGGCGGGTATGTCGCGGGCGGCCTTCTCGTCGACTTTTACCCGCCGCATAGGACAGGCACCGTTTGCGTATATGCGCAACTGGCGGATGACGCGCGCCCGTGCTGCACTGGCTGAACGTCATTCCAGCGTCAGCAACGTGGCGGCGAGTGTCGGATACACGTCTCAAAGTGCGTTTGGCCATGCATTTCGCCGTACCTTTGGCGAGGCGCCGCGACAGCACTTGGCGTGAGCCGGGAGCCTATCTGACGAAACCTATTTTTCTGTCCGCTACCGCCCTCGTCTGGCCCGAAAGCAGATCGGCACACTTGGCCAGTTTCATGCCCACGCCTTTAGTATCGAAAAGCGTAGGTGAAGCGTTGATAGAAATGTCGCCACCTCATGGAGGTGCTTTCTTGTCATTTTGTTTCCTTGCTTGGAAATACGGCCAATTCGACTGGTTTCGCCAGACTCGTATCGTCACGGAGTGAGGCCGAGACAGACCAACAGTTGGTACTTCCGCGCAGTGGAGTTCGGCGGTTCCTACCGCATCGACATCAACTTCGTCATCAGGCCTGCTTTGACCTCGAGTATGGGCCGATTGTCTTCGGAATAGCCGATGTCCCTAAGCTGATCGGCTAGGCGTATGGTCGATCGCCTTACGGAACCGTATGGTAGCGGTGAAGCGGTCGTAAAGTTGGATGTTTATGGTCTTCGATGGCGCATGGTGGCGCGCACGAAGGAATGACCATGTACAAATATCTCGAAAAACACCCTGCGGTCACGATCGCCTTGACGCTCGCAGCCGCTGTCACATCAGCTTGTTTAACATTGCCGGCAGCGCATTCGGCATCGATACCTCAGGTTGAGGATTCTGCGACGGAAAAGAATCCGCCCGGAGACATCCCCGATACCCAAGTCTTTATCGAGTATCGCTCGGCTCTCGGCTTTTCTTTGAAAGTTCCCGAAGGATGGGCAAGGAAGGACGGACCGGACGGCGTCAGCTTTACTGACAAATTGGACGGCGTGGTGGTTATGGTTTCCGCCGCCGCTTCGCCGCCCTCGGTAGAATCCGTAAAGCGAGACTATGTTCCCAAAATGGAGGCCGCTGGAAAAGCGGTCAAGGTCGCTGGCGTTCGCGCCGTAAAGGTGTCTGGTGGCAATGCCATCCTGATTTCATACACCTCAGATTCGGAGCCAAACGCGGTCACGAACAAACAGGTTCGGCTTGAGAACAGACGCTACCTTTACTTCAGGAATGGAAAACTTGCCGAGCTCGATCTGTACGCACCATTTGGAGCGGACAATGCAGATCAATGGCGCATGATGTCCCAATCGTTTCGCTGGCAATGACATGCCGCTGATCGAAGCCCATGAATTGTACCGATTTTACCACAATGGGGATGATGAAACGGCGGCGCTGCGTGGCGTCAGCCTTCAGGTTGGGCATGGCGAGATTGTTGCGGTTACCGGACCGTCGGGCAGCGGTAAATCGACCTTGCTGTCATGCCTGACAGGCCTTGAAGAACCGGACGGCGGTTACGTCATCATTGCCGGTGAGAGGATCACGCGGCGCTCCGAAGCATTTCGAGCGTCCATAAGGGCGACGCGTTTGGGCATTTTGCAACAGGTGCCGAACCTTCTTGCGCACCTCACCGTGACCGAAAACATCGAACTTCAGATGCACCTGGCAGGCATGGTAAACATGAACAGCATCGAAATGCTGCTTTCGACAGTCGATCTGCGGCATCGTGCCTATGGTTATCCGAATGAGCTGTCCGGGGGGGAGGCGGCTCGCGCAGGGTTGGCTGTAGCGCTTGCGGCAGACCCTGTGCTGCTTGTCGCCGACGAGCCCACAGCTGAAGTTGACAGAAAAACTGAATCGCACCTGATCGAGCATTTCAAAAAGCGGCGACAGGCCGGCAAGTCGACGCTCGTTGCGACCCATAGCGATGCGATGTCCGGTATCGCGGATCGTGTTCTCAGATTGAGGGACGGGAAGGTGGTCCATGACTGAGTGTCTGGTCGATGCAAAAGATGTTGCAAGGGACTTTCCAGACGGAACATCCGGTGTGAGCACGGTCCTGCAGCCGTCATCGTGCCGGATTGTATCCGGGGATCGGATTGCGCTTACAGGCCCCTCCGGAAGTGGCAAGTCTACGCTTCTCTATCTGCTGGGCGGCCTTGACCGGCCCACCCGAGGGATTGTCACCTGGCCGGCGCTCGGTGCCGGAGATACCCTGCGGCCTGAGAAAATTACCTATGTTTTTCAATCACAAAGTTTGTTTCCCGCTCTGACGGTTCTTGAAAATGTGGCCTTGCCGCTGATTGTTTCAGGCGGGCAGGGTTTGCCTGATCAACGTGCGATGGCCTTGCTCACTGAATTCCAGCTCGATGGGCTGGCGGAGAAGCTTCCGGAAGAGTTGTCGGGCGGGCAGGCCCAACGTGTCGCTTTGGCAAGAGCACTCGTAACACAACCGCGATTGATCCTTGCGGACGAGCCGACCGGCCAGCTTGACGTGGCAACGGCAAGGACATTGATCGACGTGCTTCTCAGACAGATCGATGGTACGTCAACTGCGCTTATTATCGCGACGCACGATCTGAGGGTCGCCGAGCGCATGGAGAAACAATGGTCGATGCGACACGGCACGCTGACCACCGACAATCCGTCTCTCGCCGAATTGGTGCCGTGAAATGATGGGTCTTTGGGTATACGGTCTTGTCACGCGCCGCCCCTTGCAGCTTTTGGGAACCGCTGCAGGCATTGCAGGGACAGTCGGCTTGATCGCGTGTCTCGGCCTCTTTCTTTCCTCCAGCGCCCAAACGATGACCAGGAGAGCGATTGCAGGCGTTCCGATTGACTGGCAGGTTGAAGTTCTGGCTACGGCCGATAAAGCAGAGATAAAGAAAGCGATTGCTGAATCCGCAAGGGTTGCCGCTATGGGCGAGGCGCATTTTGCAAGCGTGACCGGCCTGGAAGCCACGACTGACGGAACCACCCAAACCACCGGGCCTGGCAAGGTGCTCGCATTTGACGCCGCCTATCTCCAAAGCTTCCCTGCCGAAATCCGCTCATTGTCAGCGTCAAATGGCGGTACGATGATAACCCAGCAGACAGCATCAAACCTCCACGTTAAGCCAGGTGATATTGTTACGATCCATCGTGTCGGTTTGTCGCCCGCGGCGCTAAAAATCGACCGCATTGTCGATTTGCCCGATGCGGATTCACTTTTCCAATCGATAGGTTTGCCTCCCCAATCGGCCCCACAGGCACCTCCCGACAATGTCTTGATACTTCCCTTGAACATTTGGAAAGATATTTTCAGACAACAGGAAGAAGCTTCTCCCGGTAGCATCAAGTTACAGTTCCATGCGAAGCTTTCGCACGCAGAATTACCTGCAAACCCTGATGCCGCCTATGCTTACGTCACTGGTGCCGGCCGTCATCTTGAAGCCCGGGTCGCAGGCTCGGCATTGCTCGCCAACAATCTTGGAGCACGGCTGGATGCGGTGCGAGGCGATGCCCTCTATGCCCGCGTTTTGTTTCTGTTTCTTGGCGTGCCGGGAATACTGCTTTCGGTGATGCTGACTTTTGCCATTACCGCTTCAGGTGCCGGTCGCAGAAAACGTGAACAAGCTCAAATGCGCGTTCGCGGTGCGTCAATGCGTCAAATCCTTTGGTTGACGGCGATGGAGGCGTTTGTTGTTGGTCCATTGGGCATCATCGGCGGAGTGATCCTGGCATTCATATTGACCAGAACGTTCTTGGGAAATGTGCCGCTGAGCTTATCGCACGTGTTTCTGTTCGTGGCTCTGGCGGCTTTTGGCATGCTGCTATCCCTGGCAGCGGTCATTCTCCCCGCCTGGAATGCGGCCCGGCTTCGAACCGTTCAGCTTGCCCGAAAGGCAGTCGAACCCGCTGTGGTACCGCTTTGGCAGCAATTCTATGCAGATGTCGTGCTGATTTTGTCGGCAGCAGCTATTTTCTGGCATTCGGCGGCACATGGCTACCAGGTCGTTCTAGCAACGGAAGGAGTTGCAGCGACTGCCGTCGACTATACGGCATTCGCCGCTCCGATCCTGTTCTGGCTAGGATCTGCGCTTTTCTGTGTTCGCATCTGCGGCTTCATCATTCGTGGAAATGGTGCAATATTGCGCGCGATGGTCATGCCTGTGAGCGGGTCGATGACGAAGGTTGTATCGTCCTCGCTTTCACGACAAGCCGGGCGATTGACGCTCGCAATTGCCATGGTCGCGATGGCGGTGTCGTTTGCAACCTCCACGGCGGTTTTCAATCGCACGTTCAACGATCAGGCGCATGTGGATGCCGAACTGACGAACGGCTCCGACGTCACGGTTTTTGGCACGACATTGCAACCGGCGGGGAGCCAATTGGCGCAATTGGAATCCATTCCAGGCGTCACGGTGGCGCGTCCCATGCAGCATCGCTTCGCCTATGTCGGCACGGATTTGCAGGATTTATATGGAATCGATCCCGCACGCATTCAGGCTGCGACGAAACTGTCCGACGCCTTTTTCTCTGCGGGAACTGCCGCCGACAATCTGGCGAGCCTCCTGAAAACGCCAGACGGGGTTCTCGTGTCAGAGGAAACGGTAAAGGACTTTCAGCTCAAAACGGGTGACACGATAAACCTGCGCCTGCAAAACGCGGCCGACCATCAATATCATGCCTACCCTTTTAAATTCATCGGTGTCGTAAGGGAGTTTCCCACTGCGCCGAAAGATTCGTTTTTGGTCGCAAACATGGACTATGTCTCAAAAATTACCGGCGACGCGACGGCCGAATATGTGCTGCTGCGTACAAATATCGATCCGGCCGCTGTCGCGCGCGCGGCCAGCGTATCATTAGGCTCGTTCCCATCGTTGAAAATCGTGGATATTGGCTCGGTCAGCCGTTTGATTGGCTCCAGCCTTACCGCTGTCGACCTTCGCGGCTTGACCTCGATTGAGCTGGCGTTCGCGCTCATCATGGCGATTGTCTCGGCTGGGCTCATGCTTGCCCTCGGTTTTATTGACCGAAGTCGCGACTATGCCATTCTCAACGCGATCGGAGTCAAGCCAGCCCAACTCGCGGCATTCTTGTGGAGCGAGGCCGCCATCATTCTGCTTGGAGGTTTGATATTCGGTCTTGTTACGGGCGTGATAACGGCTGGTATTCTCATCAGGATGCTGACAGGTGTTTTTGATCCGCCGCCGGAAACCATGTCGGTGCCGTGGCTTTACCTGCTCGCAGTCGGTGCCACCACAATCGCCTCGGTCATTCTTGCCGTGGCGTTTACCGAACGCCGCCGCAGACAGGCGTCCCAGGCATTCTGGCGACAAATATAAGCTGTTCGTGCACAGTTTCAGATGAGGTTGACCTCGCCGGGCAGGACGAGAACAAGCCCAACTCGGAACCTCAATCGTAATAATGCACACCGGGGAAATAGCTAGTCGCTCGCCCTGCCTGAATCTTCCTGGTGTATAGTGGCGGGTTGACTGGGCTTCTAGCGACCTTGGAAAAGGTCTCAGGTTGTCCGATTCATTGGTCTGATCTTCGTTCTTGGGTTCCCCAACCCTTGGGAAACCCGTTTTCTCAGGAAATTGCTTTTCCGCTAAGCCTTTGACTTCGTTGGTAGGAGAACGGAACATTGGGTCCTAAATACAGAACTTTGGGTCTCCCACCACACCACTTAGCTGGTTTAGCTGCAGCCGGACGTGCTTCCGCATGTATCGCACTTCAGGCAGGTGCCGTTGCGCACCATGGTGAAGTTCGAGCATTCCGAGCAGCTGTCGCCGGTATAGCCCTGCATCATCGACTTGATGCGGCGGTCGGACATCACCTTCTTTGCTTCGGCCTTGGCTTCTTCCGCCGCGGCTTCGGCGCTGGCATCCCCAAACAGGGCGGAGGCAGCGGATGTGTCGTCTTCCAGCTGGTCCTTGGCGCGTTCCTCATAGTCACGCTTGAAGCCCGTGGCCTCGTCCTGCGCCTGGGCAATAACCGGCTTGGTCGCGATGGCAACCGCGGAGCGGGTCGCAAGGGCCGTGACGTTCGACGCCATGACGGCCTTCGGTGCACCCGAGCCGAAACCCTTGGGATCGGGAGCGCCGGGGCTGACCATCTTCAGGACGGCGCCGCGGGTCAGACCCTTGGATACCGGCTCGGTCTTGCCTTCGGAAATGCCGCGGCCCAGCGATGTGTTGGAGAAGTCGGACTGATCGACATGGGCAAGATCATGGCGGTCGAGATAGGAGACAGCCAGCTCACGGAACACATAGTCGAGGATCGACGTGGCGTTCTTGATGGCGTCATTGCCCTGAACCATGCCGGCCGGTTCGAACTTGGTGAAGGTGAATGCCTCCACATATTCTTCCAGCGGCACGCCATATTGCAGGCCGAGCGAGATCGCTATGGCAAAGTTGTTCATCATCGCGCGGAAGGCCGCGCCTTCCTTGTGCATGTCGATGAAGATCTCGCCGAGACGGCCATCGTCGAACTCACCGGTGCGCAGGTAGACCTTGTGGCCGCCGACGACGGCTTTCTGGGTGTAACCCTTGCGGCGGTTCGGCAGTTTCTCGCGGTCGTGGATATATTTCTCGACGATGCGCTCGACGATCTTCTCGGTGACCTGCACAGCACGGGCGGCGGCAGGCGCCTCGATCAGCGCCTCGATGGCATCGTCCTCGTCGTCATCCACGTCGGCGAGCAGCGAGGAGTTCAGCGGCTGCGACAGTTTCGAGCCATCGCGGTAAAGCGCATTGGCCTTCAGCGCCAGTTTCCATGACAGCATGTAGGCCGACTTGCAGTCGTCGACGGTTGCTTCATTGGCCATGTTGATCGTCTTGGAGATCGCGCCGGAGATGAAGGGCTGGGCGGCGGCCATCATGCGGATGTGGCTGTCGACCGAGAGATAGCGCTTGCCGATCTTGCCGCACGGATTGGCGCAATCGAAAACCGGATAATGCTCTTCCTTCAGGAAGGGCGCGCCTTCCAGTGTCATCGCGCCGCAGATGTGGATGTTGGCGGCTTCGATTTCCTTCTTGGAGAAGCCGAGTGCCGGCAGCATTTCGAAGGAGAAGTCGTTGAGCTGTTCATCGGTGAAGCCGAGAACATTCTTGGCGAAGTCTTCGCCGACCGTCCATTTGTTGACTGCAAACTTGATGTCGAAGGCCGACTTCAACGCCGTGTTCAGCGTCGCGATGATCTCGTCGGTAAAGCCCTTGGCCTTCAGCGAGCCCGGGTTGATGGCGGGTGCCTGGTTGAGATTGCCATGACCGACGGCATAGGCTTCGATTTCAGCAATCTGGCTTTCGGAATAACCGAGCGTGCGCAGGGCTTCCGGCACGGCGCGGTTGATGATCTTGAAGTAACCGCCACCGGCGAGCTTCTTGAACTTGACCAGAGCGAAATCCGGCTCGATGCCCGTGGTATCGCAGTCCATGACGAGGCCGATCGTGCCGGTCGGCGCGATGACGGTGGCCTGTGCATTGCGGTAGCCGTGCTTTTCGCCGAGTTCCAGCGCCTTGTCCCAGGCCGAACGGGCATGGGCGATCAGGTCCTGGTCCGGGCAGTCGGAAGCAATCAGCGCAACCGGGTTGACGGCGAGGCCTTCATAACCCTGGGTTTCGCCATGGGCAGCGCGGCGATGGTTGCGGATGACGCGCAGCATGTTGGCGGCATTTGGCGCGTAGCCGTTGAAGGCGCCGAGCTCCTTGGCCATTTCGGCCGATGTTGCATAGGAAATGCCGGTCATGATGGCGGTGAGGGCACCGCCGATGGCGCGGCCTTCGGCGCTGTCATAGGGAATGCCCGAGGTCATCAGCAGGCCGCCGATATTGGCGTAGCCGAGACCGAGCGTGCGGTATTCATAGGAGAGGCGGGCGATTTCCTTGGACGGGAACTGCGCCATCATCACGGAGATTTCGAGGACGATAGTCCACAGGCGGGCCGTGTGCTCATAACCCGTCACGTCGAACTTGCCGTCCTTGCCGCGATAGGTGAGGAGGTTGATCGATGCGAGGTTGCAGGCCGTGTCGTCGAGGAACATGTATTCCGAGCACGGGTTGGAGGCGCGGATCGGGCCGGCCGCCGGGCAGGTATGCCAGTCGTTCATCGTGGTGTTGAAATGCAGGCCCGGATCAGCGGACGCCCAGGCGGCGTAACCGATCTTTTCCCAGAGGTCGCGGGCTTTCAGGGTCTTCATGACCTTGCCGTCCTTGCGGGCGGTCAGGCTCCAGTCGCCATCATTCTCGACGGCGCGCAGGAATTCGTCCTTGAGCGACACGGAATTGTTGGAATTCTGGCCGGCAACGGTGAGATAGGCTTCGGAATCCCAGTCGGTGTCGTAGGTCTTGAAATCGATATCCGTGTAGCCCTGCTTGGCGAACTGGATAACCCGGTAAATGTAGTTTTCCGGAACCTGGTTCTTCTTGGCCGCCTTGATCTCGCGCTTCAGCGCCGGGTTCTTGGCGGGTTCGTAGCAATCGCCATTGTCGGCCTCGCAATTCACGCAGGCCTTCATGATGGCAGCCAGATGCTGCTTGACGATCTTGGAACCGGTGACAAGAGCGGCAACCTTCTGCTCTTCCTTCACCTTCCAGTCGATATATTCCTCGATATCGGGATGATCGACATCAACCACCACCATCTTGGCGGCGCGGCGGGTCGTGCCGCCCGACTTGATGGCGCCGGCAGCGCGGTCACCGATCTTGAGGAAGGACATCAGGCCGGAGGAGCGTCCGCCGCCGGAAAGCTTTTCGCCTTCGCCGCGCAGGAACGAGAAATTGGAGCCGGTGCCGGAGCCGTACTTGAACAGGCGGGCTTCGCGAACCCACAGGTCCATGATGCCGCCTTCATTGACCAGATCGTCGGCGACGGACTGGATGAAGCAGGCATGCGGCTGCGGATGTTCATAGGACGATTTTGACTTCGTCAGCTTGCCGGTGTCCGGGTCGACGTAATAGTGACCCTGGCCGGGGCCATCGATGCCATAGGCCCAATGCAGGCCTGTGTTGAACCATTGCGGGGAATTGGGGGCGACGCGCTGGGTGGCGAGCATGTAGGCGAGCTCATCGCGGAACGCGAGGGCGTCTTTCTCCGAATCGAAATATTTGCCCTTCCAGCCCCAGTAGGTCCAGGTGCCGGCAAGGCGATCGAAAACCTGACGCGCATCCATTTCCGAGCCATAGCGTGCGTCGGCCGGCAGCGCTGCCAAAGCTTCCTCATCGGCAACCGAACGCCACAGCCATGAAGGGACGGAATTTTCCTCAACCTTCTTCAGCTTGGCCGGTACGCCTGCCTTACGGAAATATTTCTGCGCGAGAATGTCGGCCGCGACCTGACTGAACTGGGCCGGCACATCGATATTCTCCAGACGGAATACAACAGAGCCGTCGGGATTCTTGATCTCGCTCGTCGCTACGCGGAATTCGATGTCCGCATAGGCTGATTGATTCTCTTTGGTAAAACGCCGTTCGATCCGCATCTGCTTCGTCCTTGTCTCTATATATAGTGTTCGTTGGGCGCCATGTGAAGAGCTGCGCGCATCAAGAACACAAACCCGCCCTATCCGGATTCAGTCCCTGAATCCGGTGCTGTCGCCGCGACCTGTCCTCGATGCGGTTTTCACCGCTTCAGTCCTGGGCCCGGCGGCCCTTTTTTGACGCCTGTTTTGTGACTCGCCCCAAATGAGAATGTCACATTATCTGGTGTCGAACGTACCTGTAAACACTAAATATTGTGTTAAGACACCATTTACCCAACAAATGTTTCCCTGTGCACAATGGTATTCTTCCGGCTGCAGACACAGGTCATCACCGGCGTGCACCATAGGGTGCAAACTGTGAAAAACACTGCATAAACTGGGAAAAAGACCGGTCACATTACTCCCCGGTCACGCCACAAACGCAACGACTGCCCTATAAAAAGTGACTCGGGGTCGAGCGTCAAGAATTAGTTTTTTACATATTTGTGACCGCAACATCTTGTGTGTCACATATGTGGATAACGGGGAGAACTTTCGCTTGTTTTTCCGGTAGCTGGCTACGGATGGAAAGGTGGCGCCAATGGCGCTCAACATCACCTATTGTGGGTTCTTGTCCTTCAGGCGCTCATATTCGAGGGCGTCGCGCGTGGCATTTTCCGTATCGCCCTTGGCGTTATAGGCGATGGCACGGTTGTAAAAGGCGGTGGGATAGTCCGGCTTGAGGCGGATAACGGCGGTGTAACCGGCAATCGCCGCGTCGAGATCGCCTTTCTTTTGAGAGGCATAGGCTTTGCCATACAGGCTGTCGATGTCTTCGGGTGCCAGTTTGAGCGCCGTGTCGTAGTCCTCGATCGCCTGATCGTAATTGCCCAGGTCGTGCCTGGCATAACCCCGGCTGTACCAGGCATCCTTGAAGTCCGGCTTCAGGGTGATGGCTTGGGAATAATCGGCAACCGCAAGATCAAGCTTCTGCACATCCAGATAGGCGTTGCCCCTGTCATAATAGGCCTTGGCGCGCAGCTTATCCGGCGCGCTGTCAATCCAGTTGTCGCAGTTGCTGATTCGCTCTTCCGGTGATGACGATGCGGTCTCGTCGATGCAGCCGTGCTCGATCTTCTGCAATTGCGTATTGTCGAGAGCGAGGGCGGGGCTGGAAAGGATGGCGATAATGGCGAGCGAAAGATTGAAGCGGATCATATCGCTCGTCCCGAACATCAGCGAGGGGTGACGAGCGCCGGATCAAAACTCGCAATGAGGGCCTTCAGTTCCGGCTCTTCGACCCGGCGGGCGCATTCTTCGACGCTGACCCATTCGAGGCGGCGTTCGCCGCGTTCGGGCCAGTTCTTTTCCTGATGGGAAAAATGCATGGGAAAGACATCGACGACGAAATCGCCGCATTCGCCTTCCGACATATCGTGCTTTTCATAGCGGTAAACGCCGATGGAGAAGGGGGCTATATCACCGCGCGCACCGGCTTCCTCATAGGCCTCGGTCTTGGCCGAATGGGCGAAGGTCTTGCCAACCTGCGGCCAGCCCTTGGGCAGCACCCATCGCCCCGTGCCGCGACTGGTGATCAGAAGAATCTCTGTTTGCTGTTTTTTGACCCGGTAAACGAGCGCGGCAACCTGGCGGATTCTGCCGTCCGGCATTTCAATCCGCTTTTCCGTCACGATCTCGTTGGCGTAATTTAAGTTCAATGCTCCGCTCTTTTTTTGCGATTTGTTTCAATGATTGTGAACCGATTCTTGCAAATCGCAATCACTCTCAGGCTACTGTTCCTAGCTTATATGCGACTTGTGTCGATTTTTTGAACAGCAGTGCAAAAAAACCACAGCGGATCCCGCAGAGGCAATATCACTTCGAAGGCAGGGAATCCATTCTACGGAAGAATGAGAGGCAGCCGGAATGAACGGCGCTGATCACGATATGCCATGACCTCCAGCGAGGTCATGGTTCCATTCGTGTTTGGGCGGAGGCGGTTCGGGCTACCCCGCAGGAAATGGCTGGTTAGCCCCGGTGTCCCTTGGTGATCGGTTCCTGATAGGTCAGGCCCATATCCCAGGGGAAATAGATCCAGGTGTCCTGCGAGACTTCCGTGACGAACGTATCGATCAGCGGGCGGCCCTTCGGCTTGGCGTAGACCGTGGCAAAATGCGCCTTGGGCATCATGGCGCGCACGACCGCAGCGGTTTTGCCGGTATCGGTCAGGTCGTCGATGACGAGAATGCCCTCACCACCATCTTGCAGAAGGCGCGGATCGACGTCCTTCAGCACCTTGAGTTCGCCCTGTTCCTCATAGTCGTGGTAGGAGGCAATGCAGACGGTTTCGATCATGCGGATGCCGAGCTCGCGGCAGATGATTGCCGCCGGTACGAGGCCGCCGCGGGTGATGGCAACCATGGCGCGCCATTCGCGCTGCATGCCCGCGACACGCCAGGCAAGGGCACGGGCGTCCCGATGGAACTGGTCCCAGGACACCGGAAAAGCTTTATCGGGAAGAGACATGGTGCACTCCATCAGGTAAACACGAAACAGGCGGAGGTTAATCCGCTAGGGAATGCGTCTCGCAATAGCTGGAAAAGCCTGTCCGTGGCAAGCCGCTTGCGCGGCCCGCTGTTCCCGAGGGTGCAGAAAGATGTGATTTGCGGCTGTCTTGCGCGGAGTTCGTCAGCGTGACATCAGCGTCAGGCATGGCATGTCGGATATGAATGAACTTGTCACCCCGCCAAAAACCCATTCCTTGAGGCGCGACTGGCTATAGGCACCCATGACGATCAGATCCACCTTGTCGTCGGCAATCTTGCGGCGCAGGATCTTGTCGGCGGCCTCGCCATTGGATTCAATCGTGAAAGGATTGACGTTGACGCCGTGGCGGCGCAGGGCGTCCGAGAGCGGGGTGCCCGGAATATCCATGTTCGGGTCGGTGGTTTTCTTCGGATCGATCCAGACGACATCCGTGCGCTCGGCCTTGATCAGGAAGGGCAGGGAATCGAAAGCCGCCCGCGAAGCCTCGCGCTTGCCATTGAAGGCAACGAGTACGCGGTTGATTTTCGTCGGGAGTTCGATCTTGTAGGGGACAAACAGCACGGGACGCCCGCTTTCCATGACAAGCGGGTCAGTGACATCGTTGACGCTGTCCGGATCATCCGGGTCCGGTTGCCCGGCCACGATGATATCCGCACGCAGGGCGCTTTGGGTGACGCCGGCCGACGGGCTGCTGCTCTCCGAGCGGACGATGCGGAACTCGTGGGAAATCCTGCCCTTGCCCATTTCCTTGTTGAACAGCGCAGAGATCGCCTCCGAATTCTCCTTGTGGCGCTGTTCATGCGCCTCGAACAGGGTCGTATCGGCAAAACCGGTGGGATCTGCGTAAACGATGGGAGAGGGGATCGTGTAAAGGCCGATGATGTGGGTTCGTTCGCTTGAAGAGGCGATCAGCTTTGCCGCGCCCATAACCCTTGGCGCCTCGCGCTCGCTGCGGATAAAAGCGATGATCGTGCGAAATGCCATGCGGGCCTCCATCGGTTGACAGGTCGATCTTGCTATTCAGAGCATTATACGCTCCGAACGCAAGACCGGCGCGTGTGATTTTATCGCAGGTGCGAACGGAACGTTGGCCGCAGGCCTATGGTTCCTCAGATTTGCTTGGCCGATGCGAGGTGTTCCACCATGGCCCGTACGGCCTGTTCTGCGGCGGCGAGCTTGTTCTCGTCACGGGCGCGGACAACCAATTCCGTTGAAAACCTGTTGTTTTCGTACTTCGGATAGGAGCCGATGATCGTATCGGGGTGCGCCGCCTGGATATCGCGCAGCGGTATGGCAATCGTGCCTTCGCCGAAGGGGCAATTGACCGAACGGGAAAGCAGCTGCTTGCCGACCCTCAGCGTGGGAATCACATTGTCGAGCATCGCCTGAAAAATCGAGGGAACACCCGCCATCACGTAGACATTGCCGATGTTGAACCCGGGCGCGGTCGAGACGGGATTGTCGATATGCACGGAACCGCGCGGCATGCGCGCCATGCGCTGGCGGCTTTCGGTGAACTCCATGCCGCGCGCCGCGTAATTGTCGCCCATCAGCTGCATGGCCTTGGCGTCATGCTCGCAAGGCACGCCAAATGCCTTGGAAACGGCGTCCGCCGTAATGTCGTCGTGGGTCGGGCCGATGCCGCCTGAGGTGAAGACATAATCATAGGCGCCGCGCAGGGCATTCAACGCGTCAACGATGCGGTCTTCCTCATCCGGAACAATCCGCACTTCCTTCAGATCGATGCCGACCGCCGTCAGAATATCGGCGAGATGGCCAATGTTCTTGTCCTTGGTCCGGCCGGACAGCAACTCGTCGCCAATGGCAAGCATGGCAGCGCTCACGACTTCATTCGTCATCTGGATTCTCCTATCGCGGAGGCGACCGTAATGGGCGCAAACAGCCGCCGCAAGCCATTTCAAATGGTGAACAGTTTGTCGCGACAATGTCTGTTTTAATGAACAGCGAAAAGCTTAACCTATGGGCATGGCGGCATTTTCCCGTCCAACCGATGTCAACGATGGAGACGATCATGGCCAAGGTGTTGGTGCTTTATTATTCAAGCTGGGGACATATGGAGCAGATGGCCTATGCCGCTGCGGACGGCGCACGGGAAGCCGGCGCTGAGGTCACTGTCCGGCGCGTGCCGGAACTGGTTCCGCTCGATGTGGCGAAGGCCTATCACTACAAGCTCGACCAGAAGGCAGAGATTGCCACGGTGGACGAGCTCGAAACCTATGACGCGATCATTGTCGGCGTATCCTCGCGCTTTGGCTCGATGTCGGCGCAGATGAAGAATTTTTTCGACCAGACCGGCGGTCTCTGGGTCAAGGGCGCGCTGATCAACAAGGTCGGCTCGGTCATGGCGTCTTCAGCCACCCAGCATGGCGGCCAGGAACTGGCGCTTGTTTCCACCCAGTGGCAGATGCAGCACCACGGCATGATCATCGTGCCGCTCTCCTATGCCTATCAGGCGCAGATGGGCAATGACGTCGTGCGCGGCGGTGCGCCCTATGGCATGACCACGACGGCCGATGGCGACGGCTCGCGGCAGCCTTCGGCGCAGGAACTGGAAGGCGCAAAATTCCAGGGCAAGCGCGTTGCCGAGATCACCATCAAGCTGCACGGCTGATTGAATCAGCCAGCCGGCGCAAGCCGCCTGAGCGGTCCTGCCGCCCATTCGTCGGGACGCAGCGTCAGCACGGATACACCGGAGGCTGTAACGGCAACGGTGTGTTCAAACTGCGCGGAAAGTAACCCGTCTCTCGTCACGACAGTCCAGCCGTCGGCTTGCGTTTTTACGGTCCGGCGGCCCTGATTGAGCATCGGCTCGATGGTGAAAACCATGCCCTCACGCAGGGTGAGGCCGGTTCCCGGCTTTCCGAAGTGCAGGATCTGTGGTTCCTCATGCATTTCCCGGCCGATGCCGTGACCGCAATATTCATGCACCACGGAATAGCCATGGCGCTTGGCATGGCGTTCGATTGCCCAGCCGATGTCACCAAGCCGCGCACCCGGTCGAACGGCGCGGATACCCATCCACATGGCTTCGTAAGCGGTGTGGACCAGCCGCCTGGCGGCCAGATTGACGTTGCCAACGAGATAGGTCTTGCTGGAATCTGCGATATAGCCATTCTTCTCCAGCGTGATGTCGAAATTGACGATGTCGCCGTCCCGAAGCACATCCGATTGGGAGGGGACGCCATGGCAGACCACATCGTTCACCGAAGAATTCAGCACAAAACCATAGCCGTACTGGCCTTTGCTCGCAGGGCGGGCCTGAAGATCATGGACGATGAAACGCTCGACCATTTCATTGATCTGAAGTGTCGACATGCCGATCAGCGAGGTTCGATCCAGCAGCCCGAACACGGACGCCAGCAGCCGGCCGGATTCGGCCAGCAATGCCAGTTCCTGGGGCTGCTTCGTCATGCTTCACTCGCGGCCAGTGGTTGCGCCGATACGCCGGCGGAACTGAGCTCGCGCTCGATGATCGCGGTGAAACTGAGCGTCGGATTGGTCTCGCAGAGCATGCCGATTTTGATCCAATAGGTGGCCTGCGCATTGATTGAGCGGCACGATACTTTGCTCGCCCTGCGCAGTTGATCGTGCAGATCGTCATCTATGCTCACAATACCCATGGGTATCTCCATATATGGTTCGTATATGAATCGTATATAATACGGATATGAAAAGGCCAAGGGTAACGTTGCACAGCAGCATGATGAAACGTGCGGGGATGGGAAATGGTGCGGACGGCGGGGGTCGAACCCGCATGACCTATGGCCGAGGGATTTTAAGTCCCTTGCGTCTACCAGTTTCGCCACGTCCGCGCGCCTATGCTTTTCAACGGTTCGGACGATTCCGTCAACAGCCGTTTGCCGGAAAATCGGGGCTCGATCACGTTCCCACGCCCATGGTCCAATGACCGGGCCCCGAAGCCGGAAGCAACCGGCATGACAGAGACGGATGAAGGGCACGGAAATTTAGTTGAAAGTTCAGATTAATTTTTGGCGCTATTGTCTTCACAAGAAAGCGCAAAAGGAAAGGGCGGGATACTGACCGATCCCGCCCCTTCACCCCACCCCAGGAATTGTTCTTGTTTTGGTGAGGCTTGAATATTCGTGTGAGATTTGCTGTTCAGATGCCGCCGTCAATCTTGCATTCCAAGCGCACCAAGTACTCAGCGCTCTGTCGTTTCACCACTCACAGGCTGCCGACCGCATTAATCGTAGACGTTATGCTCGATCTCTCCCTGAACATTGCAACTACAGTTAGCGACATTAGCCACTTGCATTGACTTGAAAAGGGACGCTGCTGTCCCTTTTTGCATTATGCCCATTGCGCCGACCCAAATGTGCGCAAAGCATTTCATGCGACGGGATGTGCGGCCCCATCATCGACTGCACGTACTGGTGGATTTCCACATCCAGTTGGACTAGAAGCGGCTTATCCAAAAGTATGAGAGAACAATGTCCGCTATTCCGCTTCAATCTCCATTGCGCAGTGTCAGACAGCTGGCGTCGGAGAATCCGGGGCTGCTGTTTGTTCTGCTGTATTTCGCCTTTCAGGTGGTGTTCCTGACGATTATTTCCAACGGCGCCGGTGTCGACGATGCCGAGCAGCTGGCCTATGTCGGCGCGCTGCAATGGGGCTATGGCGGTTCGCAGCCGCCGCTTTATACCTGGATAAACAGTGTGGCGGGGGATATCCTCGGCATCCGCATGTCGACCGTCTTCCTGGTGAAGTTCGGCATGCTGGCGAGCCTTTTTGTCAGCGTTTATGCCGGCGCCCGGCTGCTGGGAATGCGCAAAGCCGTTGCGGCGGCCGGCATGGTCGGCGTGTTTCTCCTGCCGCAGATCGCGTGGGAATCGCAGCGAACCCTGACGCACTCCGTCGGCGCGACCACCGGTTGCGCCTGGGCATTCCTTGCCTTCGCCTGGCACATGAAATCGCGCTCCTGGCTGTCTGCCGCCTTGCTGGGGCTGGGCATCGCGGCCGGTCTTCTCGGAAAATTCAATGCGGGCTTTTTTCTCGTCGGCTTGATCCTGGCCGGCCTTTCTGTTCCAGCCTACCGGGCCGTTCTTCTGTCGTCCAAATCCATTCTGACACTTGCCGCTTTTTTTGCCGCCGTGACGCCGACTGCCCTTTGGGCGCTCTCCCACATGGACAACCTCCTGGCGCGCTCGCACAAGTTCCAGATCAACGAGGGCGGGCAGTTCATCGCCAGCCGGTTGCACGGCGAATGGAAACTGTTCCTCAATGGCATCCTCTTCTCGGGTGTCGCGCTGGTATTCTTTGCCGTCGCCTGGTGGCGGAGCCGGGCGCAGCAGATCACGCCGAAGGCAGGTTTGAGCGACGGCGAAACCTTTCTCGGCCGTGTTCTGTTTTTCGCCCTGGCCGCCGTCTTTGTCGGCGTGCTCGTGAGCGGTGCCGCCGAGGTGAAGGATCGCTGGCTGCAACCGGTGCTTTTTCTGTCGCCGCTTTATCTGGCAATGCTGCTCGGCCGTTACATCGCGTCGGATCTGCCGCTGAAACGTTTTGCCATTGTCGGTGCGCTGTGCGGACTTGCGGTCATTCCGATACTGGCCGTCAATATCCTCTATGCCTATGAGGGCGGCGCTCCGTCCATCGGCCAGCTGGACTATGGCAAGCTCTACGCGGCGACACGGGCCGACGGACATTATGTGACCGTGGTTTCGGACGGTCCGCAATTGCCGGGGAATCTGCGTCTTTACGATCAGTCCTTGAGCCCGATCCACTGGGAAATGCCCAATGCGGCGGCCCGTATCCGTTTTCCCGCGCTGTTTGTCTGGTTTGGCGAAGCTCCGAACCCGGTGGTGCAGGGGCTGATGCAAGGCGCCGGCATGACCAACCCGCCCACGGACATCAAGCACATAACGCTGGGTTACAAATACTATCCCGATCAGACCAAGGTTGTGAGCTACGTGGTTGTTCCGGCGCCTTGACAAGCAGACGGATAGGCATGCCGCCCTTATCGTCTGACGCCGTGCGGCGATTGCCCCAAGATTTCAGGTTTTTTTCAACGATTGCGCTGGAATCACGGTTGCAGGCGTCTTTTTCGTATATGGATTATATTCGTAATGAGTGAGGTGATGAGATGAGCAGACAGGCGAGAACCAGCAACAAGCCGCAGGCATGGATAGAAGCAGCGCCCTTGCTGGTGGATGTCGCCATGGGCCGCAGTCATGCCGATCTTGTCGTGCGCAACGGCCGCCTTGTCAGCGTGTATTCCGGCGAGATTATTGCGGGCATCGATATCGCCGTTGCTGCCGGACGGTTTGCCTTTGTCGGTCATGGTGCCGAACACTGCATCGGGCCCAAAACCAAGGTGATCGATGCGGGCGGCCGCTACCTCGTGCCGGGCCTGTGCGATGCGCATATGCATGTGGAAAGCGGGATGGTCACCGTCACCGAATTCACACGTGCCGTCATCCCGCATGGCACGACCTCCATGTTCATCGATCCGCATGAAATCGCCAATGTGCTTGGTCTGGAGGGCGTCCGGCTCATGCATGACGAGGCGCTGGCCATGCCGATCAACGTGCATGTGCAGATGCCGAGCTGTGTCCCGTCGGCGCCGGGGTTGGAAAATGCCGGTGCCGCCATCAGCCCGGCCGATGTGGCGGAAGCCATGACATGGCCGAACATTGTCGGGCTCGGCGAGGTGATGAATTTCCCCGGTGTCGCCAACAATGATGCGACCATGCGCGGCGGTATCGATGCGACGGTCAAGGCAGGCAAGACCGTGGGCGGGCATTTTGCCTCGCCGGAACTCGGCCGTGCCTTCCATGGCTATGTGGCAGGCGGGCCGGAGGACGATCACGAGGGCACGCGCATGGAAGATGCCATTGCCCGCGTGCGTCAGGGCATGCGCGCCATGCTGCGGCTTGGTTCAGCCTGGTATGATGTCGCAAGCCAGATCAAGGCGGTGACGGAGCAGGGGCTCGATCCGCGCAATTTCATCCTGTGCACCGACGACAGCCATTCCGGCACGCTGGTCAATGACGGTCACATGGACCGGGTGGTTCGCCACGCGATTGCGCAGGGGCTGAAGCCGGTGACGGCGATCCAGATGGCGACGCTCAACACCGCCCAGCATTTCCGGATGGAGCGCGAGATCGGGTCGATCACACCCGGCCGCCTTGCCGATTTCCTCATTGTTTCGGATCTCGCCAATCTGACCATCGACCGGGTCTATGGCCGCGGCGTGCTCCTGGCGGAAAAGGGCAAGCTTGCCGCCGACATTCCGGCCTATGACTATCCGGCTTTTGCCAAGAATACGATCAAGCTCGGCAAGAAACTCAATGCCAGGGATTTCGACATCAGGGCACCGAAACCCGGCAAGCAGGTGACGGCGCGGGTGATCGGCGTCATCGAGAACCAGGCACCGACAAAGGCGCTGGAGGCGGAACTGCCGGTATCCGACGGCATCGTGCAGATGGACCGGCGCAATGATGTGTGCCAGATCGCTCTGGTGGAGCGGCATCGCGGCACCGGAGCCGTGGTCAACGGCTTTGTCTCCGGCTTCGGTTATACGCTGGATTGCGCCATGGCGTCGACAGTTGCCCATGACAGCCACCACATGATCGTTGTCGGCACCAACAAGGATGACATGGCAAAAGCCGCCAACCGCCTCGGCGAAGTCGGCGGTGGCGTGGTGCTGTTCTCCAAGGGACGCGAGTTGGCGCTGGTCGAAATGCCGATTGCCGGACTGATGTCGGACCAGCGGGCGGAAGTTGTTGCAGCCAAGGCGGACAAGCTGGTGAATGCCATGCGCGCCATGGGATGCAGCCTGAACAACGCCTATATGCAGCACTCGCTGTTGGCGCTGGTGGTCATTCCCGAATTGCGTATTTCCGATGTCGGCATTATCGATGTCAGAACATTCGAGAAGGTTGACCTGTTCCTATGACTGCATTCATCAAGGCTGTGGACCGCGCGACGGAAAAAATGCGCGCGCTGTTCCCGGAAACACCGCTGCAACTCAATCATTATCTTTCGCAAAAATATGGCGCGCAGATCTGGCTGAAACGCGAGGATCTGTCGCCGGTGCGATCCTACAAGATTCGCGGTGCCTTCAATTTCATTGCGCACTACTTGAACGAGCATAAAACGGAAGATGCGACCTTTGTGTGCGCATCGGCAGGCAATCATGCGCAGGGTTTTGCCTTCATCTGCCGCCATTTCGGCAAGCATGGCGTGGTTTTCATGCCGGTGACAACCCCGCAGCAGAAGATCGACAAGACCCGGACGTTCGGCGGCGAGTTTATCGAAATCCGCCTCGTCGGCGACATTTTCGACCAGTGCTACGCGGCGGCGCAGGATTTTGCCGCCGACAACAGTGCGGTCATGGTGCCGCCTTTCGACCATACGGATATCATCACCGGGCAGGCGACGGTCGCGCACGAGATCGCGGCGCAGCTTCCCGACAAGCGCAAGCCGGACCTGATCATCCTGCCGGTGGGCGGCGGCGGACTTTCTGCCGGTGTGACGCGCTATCTCACCGATCTTGGCTGGGAAACCCGGTTCCGTTTTGTCGAGCCTGCCGGTGCGCCAAGTCTCAAGCGCAGTCTGGAAGCGGGAAAACGCGTCAAGCTCGATACGGTCGACAACTTTGTCGACGGCGCTGCCGTTGCGGAGATCGGCCGGGAAAACTTCAAGCTTCTCAAGGAGTTCACCGCGGATTCTGTGATGTTGATTCCGGAAAACCGCTTGAGTTCGACCATTATCGAAATGCTGAACATCGAAGGCATCGTTGTCGAACCCGCCGGGGCTCTCGCCATCGATGCCCTCAAGGATTTCAGGAAGAGCGACCTGAAGGGCAAGCGCATCATCCTGGTGATCTCAGGCAGCAATTTCGATTTCGAACGCCTGCCGGAACTGAAGGAACGTTCGCTGCGCTATGAGGGATTGAAGAAGTATTTCATCTTCCGTTTCCCGCAGCGTCCGGGTGCACTGCGGTCATTCCTCGATCTGCTCGGTCCGGAGGATGATGTGGCGCGCTTTGAGTATCTCAAGAAATCGGCCCGCAATTTCGGTTCGGTGCTGATCGGTATCGAAACCAAGAACAAGGCGAACTTCGACGCCTTGTTCAAGCGCTTTGACGAAGCGGGCTGGGCCTATCAGGACATCACCGAGAACGAAACGATCGCCGGTTTGATTATTTAAGCTACTTATAGTTGCAGTTCGTTTTATCGAATGTCAGACTATTCACTGGGGCGATAATCCAACGGGGTATGTTTTCAAATGACTGATATTCAACAGAAGCCAACATCGCATTGGCGCATCATTCTTGCTTTTATTCTTGATTTCATCACCGCCTTTGCCGTCCTCGGCTATGTCGTGGCGAGTTTTCTGGGTGGAAAGACCGAAAACGGCTTTTCTCTCAATGGATGGCCGGCGCTGGTCTTTTTCGCATTGATGATTGCCTATTTCGTTGTGGGAAAACGGGTCGGCGGGACGCTGTGGAAGCGCATTCTCGGCGTCAGGTAATAAGGCTGTATGGGGCGCAGAACGACCTACATCATTCTGTTTCGCGGCGTCGGCGGGGCAACATCGCTGCCGGTGCAGCCGTTGAAGGCCGCACTTCTCGCCGACGGTTTCGAGAAGGTGGCCACCTACATCAATACCGGTAACGTCGTTCTGGTTTCAGATCGGACGCCGAAGCAGATTATTGCAAGAGTCGCGGCTATCGCGTTGGAAAAATTTGCTTTTTCCAAATCCATCATGATCGTCAGCAAGACTGCATGGAAGAAGCTGATTGCGGGCAATCCGTTTCCTGACGACGAAGGCAACAAACTGCACGCCTATGTTCTGGAGAAGCATCCCGACCGGGAGGCCGTGGAAGCCCTGGAGCGGAAAAATGCCGGGCCGGAGCAGTTCGCCATCGATGGCATTGTGCTTTATTATTACCCGCCGCAGGGTGCCCCGGAATCGAAACTTTTCAGCAAGATCGAGACGACGCTCAAAGTCGCCGCGACAGCACGCAACTGGAACACGGTGCTGAAACTCGGGCAACTGGCGGAACAAATCGACAGGGGGGCAGAATGACGAAATATGTGGTGCTGTTCAGGGGGATCAATGTCGGTGGCAACAAGATCGTCAAAATGGAGACCTTGCGGACCGTCCTGGCCGTGGCGGGATTTGGCGATGTCAAAACCTACGTGCAGAGCGGCAATGTGATTTTATCGTCGGATCAGACCGCGCGTCGCGTCGCTGAGATCATCGGAGAAATCTTTCCGCGCACCTTCGGCTTTCCGTCGCGGGCAACGATCCGCACTGTGGACGAGTGGAACGCCATGGTGAGCAAGAACGCCTATCCGGCAGCGCTCGACAACCCGAAGAACCTGCATGTGGTGATCATGGACGACGATCCGACGGATGCGGCGCTGGTGGAGCTCGCCAGCCGGGCCGCTGCAACCGAGGAATTCACCGTGCGCAACAGGGTCCTCTATCTCTACACGCCCGATGGCTTCGGCAGGTCGAAAATGGCAGAGGCGCTCGACAAGGTACTGAAAGTACCGCTCACGGCGCGCAACTGGCGGACGGTTCTAACGCTGCAGAGCATGCTCGCGGCCATTTAGCGCTGTTTCCAGCACGCGCAGGATGCGCGGATCTGCGCATTGGGCGACGTTGAAGCGCATGTAATTGTTGGCCGACTGTGTCTGGCTGAACACGTTGCCGGGCGCAAAAACGATCTTTTCCCTCAGGCCTGCCTGAGCAATTTTTCCGGCGTCGATGCCTTCCGGCAGTTTGCACCAGAGAAACATGCCGCCGCGCGGTTCGATCCATGGCATCACGCCAAGCGCTTTGAGTTTGACGCTGGTTTCACCCATGCTGTGGGCGAGGCGAGCCCGCAGATGGTCCATATGCTTGCGATAGGTGCCATCCTTCAGCATCAGCAGAACGAGTTCCGACGACAGGCGTCCGCCGCCGAAGGAGGTGGCAATGCGCAGGTCGACCAGGCCGTCGATCCAGTCGCGGCGGGCGGCAATGAAGCCGCAGCGCACGGAGGCCGACAGGGATTTGGAAAAACTGCCCATGTGAATAACGCGCTCCAGCCCGTCAAAGGCGGCAAGACGCGGCGCTGGTTCATGTTCGAAATCGGCAAAAATATCGTCCTCGACGATGGTGAGGTCGTGCTGTTCCGCCAGCTTGAGCAGGCGGTGGGCGATGACGGGTGACAGCACCGCGCCGGTCGGATTGTGCAGGGCCGAGTTGGTGATGTAGAGGCGCGGGCGATGTTCTGCCAGGGCTTCGGCAAACCGCTCGAGGTCAGGTCCATGCGGCGTATAGGGAACGCTGACGATCTTGACCCGATGTGCCCGCAACAGGGCGTGGAAATTGAAATAGCAGGGGTCGTCAACAATGACCGCGTCACCCGGTCCGATGAGGGAGCGGCACAGGAGATCGATGGCCTGCGTGCCGGATTCGGTGATCATGATCTGGTCCGGGGCTGCCTCGATCCCATGTTCGGCCATGCGCCGCGACAGAAGCTGGCGCAGCGGCTTCAATCCCAGGGGTGTTGCATAGTCGGTCAACAGGGCGTCATCGGCGCGCGCCAGTGTCCGCAGCGCGCGGCGTACGCCAGCCTCCGGCATCCACGACGCCGGCAGCCAGCCGCATCCGGGTTTGGGCATGCCGTCATCGGCATCCAGCGACAGGCGTGAAACCCACAGGGGGTCGATGGCGTGATCAAGCCGCGGGCCGATCTCCGCCAGGGACAGCGGCGGCATATGCCCGGCAACATAAAAGCCGGAGCCGCGGCGCGACTGGATCGTGCCTTCAGCCGCAAGCCGGTCATAGGCTTCGACAATGGTGGATTTCGATACCTGCATCGTTGCGGCAAAGCCGCGGATCGAGGGCAGGCGCGCGCCGGGGCCAAGCGTACGCGCGGCAATCCGCTGACGAATGGCCTGCATCACTTGCTCGACAAGCGTCGCGTCACGTCCGGCAATTTCGGCTTTTTCATCCATCTGTACCGCTCAACATACCATGACAGTTTTTCTATATTGTACTGTACCGTCTCTGGAAAATCCATGGCCGTGAGCCGATACCCCAGAGCAATTTTGTCGGACCGGCATCGCGCTGTCCGGACAAGATGCTCCGGGCAAAACGAGGTGTACTGATGGACAAGATGACGAGCGGCTGGATCAACGGATTCGTCGGAATGGTGATTTTCAGCGGTTCGCTGCCCGCGACGCGCGTGGCGGTCGCCGATTTCGATCCGGTGTTCCTGACGGTCGCCCGTGCCACGATTGCCGCTTTGCTCGGACTGGCCATGCTGCTGGCATTTCGCGAGAAGCGGCCGGCCAAAGCGGATCTCATGTCATTGCTGGTGGTGGCGCTCGGTGTCGTCGTCGGCTTTCCCCTGCTGACGGCATTGGCCCTGCGCCATGTCACGTCAGCCCATTCCATCGTGTTCATCGGTCTTCTGCCATTGTCGACGGCGATCTTCGGCGTGCTGCGCGGCGGCGAACGTCCGCGCCCGGTTTTCTGGGTTTTTTCCTGTCTCGGCAGTCTGTGTGTTGTCGGTTTTGCGGTTTATCAGGGGGGCTCTGCCTCGCTGACCGGTGATCTCCTGATGTTCGCCGCCATCATTGTCTGCGGCCTTGGCTATGCGGAAGGCGCGCGGCTGTCGCGCAGGCTCGGCGGCTGGCAGGTTATCTCCTGGGCCCTTGTCGTGTCATTGCCCCTGATGCTGCCGCTGACACTCTACATCATGCCGCATGACTGGAACGCGATCGGGCAGGGTGCCTGGCTTGGCCTTGCTTATGTCTCGCTGTTTTCCATGCTGATCGGCTTCATCTTCTGGTATCGCGGCCTGGCGCAGGGCGGCATCGCCGCGGTGGGACAGCTGCAGCTGCTGCAGCCCTTCTTCGGGCTGGTTCTGGCAGCCACGCTGCTGCACGAGACCGTGGGCTGGTCGATGATCCTGGTGACGATGGCCGTTATCCTGTGCGTCGCCGGCGCAAAGCATTTCGCCCGGTAAACGCTGGGGCGAAGCGCAGGATTTCAACCGATCCTCTTGCAAAGTGTATCGTTACAGTTTACAAAAACCTATGATCTTGCGCTTTCGACACAAGGGACTGGAAACTTTCTACCGCACAGGATCGACGCGAGGTATACAACCGGCCCATGCGCCAAAGTTGTTGCGTGTTCTATACGCTCTCGAGAACGCTGTTCGCCCGGAAGAATTGAACTTGCCTGCTTACCGGCTGCACCCGCTAAAGGGCGCATTGAAAGGCCACTGGTCGATTTGGATCAATGGCAATTGGCGCGTGACATTCCGTTTTGATGGAAACGACGTGGAACTCGTGGATTATCTGGACTACCACTGAGAGGATGCTGCAAATGATCAAGACACCACCTCATCCCGGCGAATTGCTCCGCGAAGATGTCTTGGCACCGCTCGGCATGAACGTTACCGAGGCGGCGAGCCGGCTTGCCATTTCGCGCGTTACGCTTTCGCGCATTCTGAACGGAAAGGCTGGAATAAGCCCGGATCTTGCCGTTCGGCTGGAGCGGGCAGGTGTCAGTACAGCGCGCTTTTGGCTGACACTGCAGACCAGCTACGAACTCGCCAAGGCTCTGCAGCACGAGCAGCCTCCCGTCAAAGCCATTCAGGTGCCGGACGCTGCTTGACGGAATTCAGGCCCTGTCCAAGGTCTCACACCAGCCATCCCTGTTCATTTTTTCTGTTTTCCCGCCGTTTTCAAGAAAATCATTCTTTGCCAGCGCGCGTGACAGGCGGTATGCGCTGGGGCGCAACGTCGAGAACGCATGATGAAAGCAATCCTGTCCAATCTGAAGCGATTCCTGCCCGCACTGGCGCCGGTCAGCACCATGGAACGCCTGCGCGCCTGTTTCGGCGCTCTGCTGGGCGTCTTTGTCACCGGTGTCGTCAGCGAGCAGGCGCTGGGCGCGACAACGGCTGTGCCGCTGCTGATCGCGCCGATGGGCGCTTCGGCGGTTCTGCTGTTTGCCGTTCCCTCCAGCCCGCTGGCCCAACCCTGGTCAATCATCGTTGGCAATACCATCGCAGCGCTGATCGGCGTGACCTGCGCAATGTGGATTCCTGATCTCGTCATCGCCTCGGCGGTTGGCGTGTCCTTGGCAATCCTCGCCATGATCGCCACCCGTTCGCTGCATCCGCCAAGCGGAGCTGTCGCCCTGACGGCCGTTCTCGGCGGTCCTGTCGTGCACAATCTCGGTTATGGCTTTGTGCTGTGGCCGGTCGGGCTCAACTCGCTGCTTCTGCTGATTGCAGCCCTGGCCTATAACAATCTCACCGGCCGCCGCTATCCGCACGTCGTGCCCGTTCCGGCCGCCAATGTGCACAAGACGGCCGATCCGCTGCCGACGCGCCGCATCGGTTTTACCCCCGCAGACCTCGATACCGTGCTGCGGCAGTATGACGAAGTGCTCAACATCAGCCCGGATGATCTCGATGCCATCCTGCACAAGACCGAGATGCAGGCCTACCACAGGCGTTTTGGCGAGGTACATTGCGCGCAGATCATGTCCACCGACCTTGCCACGGTGAAAGCCGACACACCATTGCATCTCGCCTGGGCCCTGCTGGTCAAGCATCGCATCAAGGCATTGCCTGTCGTGAATGCCCACCGCAACATCATCGGCATCGTCACGCAGACCGACTTCATGGCAAATGCCAACTGGGATCGGGATGGCGATCTGCATATCGGTCTGGCACGCCGCCTGCGCCGCGCCGTCAAGCTGGATCGCCGGGCGCACCGCACGGTTGCCGATATCATGACGAGCGAGGTGCAGTTCGTCCGTCCGCAAACACTGGTGACGGACCTCGTGCCGGCCATGGCGGACCGGGGGCTGCATCATTTGCCTGTTGCCGACGACAATGACAAACTTGTCGGCATGGTCACCCAGTCCGATCTCATTGCCGCGCTCTACAGCGGCAACCTGACTGCCAGGCGCCCGGACGAGCCGCTGACTTTGGCTGGATGAATCGTTTCACCGAAAGCGCCATTTTGCGGCGCACAATAAAATCGTTTGCTTTTTTGCCCAAGAGGGCCCATATGCCAGTCAGGCGCTTGGACCGGACACTCCGGTCTTCCGATTGCGGACTTCGTGGCGTCTAAGACCTGCTGGCACACTGTCACAGGCACGGCTGCGCAAGTCGCATGGAACCGAAGGGTTCCCCGCGTCTCGTCGTTCATCCCGAATATGTTACATGCAGGTTGCGCCCTGTGATGTGTTTATGGCCCGTGATTCCCATCGCGTCTGGCCAATGAAAGAAGATTGAATTGGAAAATATTGAAAACACCGGCTTTGCCGCCATGGGTCTGAATGCCATCCTGCTGAAAGCAGTCGAGGCAGCTGGAATGGCTACTCCCAAGCCCATCCAGCAACAGGCTATCCCGGCACAGCTCGCCGGTCAGGACATTCTCGGCATCGCCCAGACGGGCTCCGGCAAGACGGCGGCGTTCAGCCTGCCGATCCTGCAGAAGATCCTGACCATCGGCGACAAGCGCAAGGGCAAGACCGCCCGTGCGCTTATCCTCGCTCCCACCCGTGAACTTGCCGTGCAGATCGAAGAAACGGTCCGCAAGCTCTCCAAGGGCGCGCATATTTCGACCGCGCTTGTGCTCGGCGGCGTGTCGCGCGTGGCGCAGATCAACAAGATGCAGGGCGGCGTTGACGTTCTCATCGCCACACCCGGCCGCCTGACCGATCTGGTGCGCGACAACCGCATTGACCTGTCGGAAACACGCTGGCTTGTGCTTGATGAGGCCGACCGCATGCTCGACATGGGTTTCATCAATGATGTGAAGCGCATTGCCAAGGGCACGCACAAGGACCGCCAGACCGCGCTGTTCTCCGCAACCATGCCGAAGGAAGTGGCGACGCTGGCTGAAAGCCTGCTGCGCAACCCGATCCGCGTGGAAGTGGCCCCGCAGGGCACCACCGCTGCCGAGATCAAGCAGGTCGTGCACATGATCCCGACCAAGCAGAAGAAGCAGGTCCTGTCGGCCATGCTGAAGGACGAAACGCTGTCTTCGGTCATCGTCTTCACCCGTACCAAGCATGGTGCCGATGCCGTCACCCGTGTTCTGGAGAAGGACGGCTATGATGTGGCTGCCATTCACGGCAACAAGTCGCAGAATGCCCGCCAGCGCGCCCTCAACGGTTTCAAGGACGGTTCGGTTCGCGTTCTGGTTGCCACCGACATTGCCGCGCGCGGCATCGATGTCGTCGGCATCAGCCACGTGATCAATTTCGACCTGCCGGATGAGCCGGAAAGCTATGTGCACCGTATCGGCCGCACCGGCCGCAACGGCGCATCGGGCAATGCGATCACCCTTTATGATCCGGCTGAAGAAGCATCCAAGTTCAAGGCCGTCGAGCGCGTCACACGCATGCGTCTGCCGCTTGCCGATTCGCCGATTGATCTGTCGAGCCTGCCGGCACGTGTTGCCAGCAATGATCAGCGTCCGGCACGCCGCGAAGGCGGCAATGGCGCACCGGCCAAGAAGCCGCATCGCGGTCAGGCACCCGGCAAGCCACGCGAACCGCGCGGCGAAAAGGTCTGGAGCAATGATGGCGGCGCTCCAGCGCAGAAACGCCCGATGCGCCGCAACAAGCGCAAGAGCTTCGGCGCCAAGGCAGCCTAAACCTCGCGACAAAGAATCAATCAGGCCGCCGGTACGATGTACCGGCGGCCTCTTTGTTGGCATCGGCTTGCCGTGATGCGGCAATGCCGGGAAATAAAGACCTGCATTTGCATGACTTTCTGCCATTCGGTGCTTGAATGGTGTGCTGCGGGCAAATAGGTTCAGGCCAAGCAGAATGAGGACTTGGCCCATGTTGAATTCAGTGATCGACGCCATCGGCAACACGCCGCTTATCCGCCTGAGCAAGGCATCGGCTTTGACCGAGTGCGATATTTACGGCAAGGCCGAATTTCTGAACCCGGGACAGTCGGTCAAGGACAGGGCGGCGCTCTATATCATCCGCGATGCGGAAAATCGCGGCCTGCTGCGTCCAGGCGGCGTCATCGTCGAGGGCACGGCGGGCAATACGGGCATCGGCCTGACCATGGTCGCCAAGACCCTGGGCTACCGCACAGTCATCGTTATCCCGGAGACACAAAGCCAGGAAAAGAAGGACGCCCTGCGGTTGCTCGGGGCTGAACTGGTCGAGGTTCCCGCTGTTCCTTACAGGAACCCCGACAATTATGTGAAAGTCTCCGGCCGCCTTGCCGAACAGATGGCAAAGACCGAGCCGAATGGTGCGGTCTGGGCCAACCAGTTCGACAATGTTGCCAATCGTTTGGCGCATGTGGAAACGACTGCGCCGGAAATCTGGCGCGATACCAATGGCAAGGTCGACGGCTTCATCTGCGCCGTTGGTTCCGGCGGAACCCTCGCGGGAACGGCAGCCGGGCTCAAGGCGCGCAACAAGGACATCAAGATCGGTCTTGCCGATCCGCTGGGGGCAGCGCTTTATTCCTACTACACATCGGGCGAGTTCAAGGCCGAAGGCAGTTCGATCACCGAAGGTATCGGGCAGGGCCGCGTGACCGCCAATCTGGAAGGTTTTACCCCCGACTTTTCCTATCAGATACCCGATGCGGACGCGCTGGATGTGGTGTTTGATCTGGTGACGGAAGAGGGGCTTTGCCTGGGCGGTTCGTCCGGAATCAATATTGCCGGTGCTATCCGTCTGGCGCGCGATCTTGGTCCGGGCCACACCATCGTCACGATCCTTTGCGACTACGGCAATCGCTACCAGTCAAAAATGTTCAATCCTGAATTCCTGCGTTCCAAAGATCTGCCGGTACCGCGCTGGATGGAAGCGAAGACGGCCATATCCGTTCCGTTTGAAGGCAATCACTGATGGCATACGATACGACGATACTCTTCCGCGACGATTCCTATCTGAAGGAAATCGAGGCGACTGTCCTCGCCATCAATGAGCGCGGCGGCATTCTCACGGATCAGACGATTTTCTATGCAACCTCCGGCGGGCAGCCCGGCGATACCGGCGTGTTCGTGCGGGCCGATGGCAGTACGATTGCCATTGCCGCGACGGTGACGGGCGAAAGCAAGGAAGAAATCATCCACGTGCCGGCGCCGGAGCAGCCGGTGCCTGCCATCGGCGAAAAGCTCGTCCTGCGTATCGACTGGGACCGGCGTTACAAGCTCATGCGCATGCACGCCGCCTGCCATCTGCTCAGCGTTGTCTGCCCGTTTCCGATCACCGGCGCTTCCGTTGCCGAGGATGACAGCCGGGTTGACTTCGACCTGCCGGATGCCGGGGTGACCAAGGAGGACGTGACGAAAAAGCTGATTGAACTGGTCAATGCCAACCATCCGATTTTTACACGCTGGATTACCGATGAAGAGTTGGCGGCCAATCCGGGCCTGATCAAGTCGAAGAACGTGCGCCCGCCGACGGGCACCGGGCGCATCCGCCTTGTCTGCATCGGCAAGGATGCATCCATCGACTCACAGCCCTGCGGCGGAACGCATGTGGCAACAACAGGCGAAGTCGGCGTGATCCATATCGGAAAAATAGAAAAGAAGGGCAAGGAAAACCGGCGGTTCCGTATCCGCTTCGGTGCCTCGCCGGAAGGAGAATGACCGTGGCTGACAAAAGCGTTTTTGTAGTTTCACCCGACTGGTTGCAGGAGCGGTTGGGACAGCCGGGCCTGAGCATTCTCGATGCGTCGTGGTATTTCCCGTTTCTCAACCGCGACGCGGAGGGCGAATACAAGACCGCGCATATTCCTGGCGCGGTGTTCTTCGATCATGAAAAACTGTCCGATCCGGAATCATCCCTGCCACACACGTTGCCGAAGCCGGAAGCTTTCGCGGCGGCGGTCAGCAGCATGGGCATCACCAACAGCGATACGATCGTCGTCTATGACGGGCCCGGCATGAACACGTCACCGCGCGTCTGGTGGATGCTGCGCGTCATGGGCGCAAAGAATGTCTTTGTCCTGGATGGCGGCTTCGATAACTGGAAGAAGGATGGCCGGCCGGTCACCAGCGGCGTCACAAAGATCGCGCCATCGGCTTTCATCGCGGATTTTCAGGCGGACAAGGTGGCGAGTTTTGCCGACATGCGCACAATCGTCGATGCGGGATCGCGCCAGATTGCCGATGCGCGGGCGGCAGGCCGTTTTGTCGGCACGGACCCGGAGCCGCGCGCAGGGCTTCGCTCCGGCCATATGCCGGGTGCGCGCAATGTGCCGTCCTCGACATTGGCGGACAAGGGTTATCTGAAGGATATCGCCGGTCTGCAGCAGGTTCTGGATGATGCGGGCGTCGATCTTTCCCGTCCCATTGTCACCAGCTGCGGCTCAGGCATCACGGCCGCCGTGATCACGCTGGCGCTTGAATCCCTCGGGCACAAGGACAATATCCTCTACGACGGATCGTGGAGCGAGTGGGGTGCACACAAGGATACGCCGGTTGCAACCGGCGAAGCAGAGCAATGACCGAGGCCGCAAAACCCAAAATACTGAAGACGCGCGTGACCCTGCTGGAAATGACCAACCGGCCGGTCTATTCCATTCCGACGCCTGCCAGCTTCAAACTGGCGATCATGTCGGCCAAGCGGATATCCCTGCCGTTTTATCGCTTTCTCTACGAGCAGGTCGGCAAACCGCATCACTGGTTTGTGCACCGGAACCTCAGCGATGAAGCGTTGGCTGCTGCCATTCACCGGGATTCGGTTGAAATCCACGTGCTTTATGTGGATGGCTCGCCTGCCGGCTTTTTTGAGCTGGTGCTCAATCAGGAGCCGGGTGTGGCGGAAATCCTTTATTTCGGCCTTGTGCCGGAGTTTCAGGGGCGAGGTCTTGCAAAATTCTTCCTGAGCGAAGCCATCGTCACGGCGTGGATGAGCAGCCCGGAAAAGGTCATCATCGAGACCAACACGCTCGACAGTCCGCGTGCCCTGCAAATGTATCAGCGTATGGGGTTCAATCCCGTCGGCTTCGCCGATGCGGAAATCGAGGCCTGGCTTTAGGATTTTTATATAGAAACAGAATCGGCGCCGTATAAGTAAAATTCACTTCGGAAACCATTTCCAAGCTCATTCTCTGCTTACGAATATTCTTAACTACAATCCCGATTGCTCGATTGGTCGCTCGCCCACGGTCAAAGTTATTTCTGGTCCCTCTCACGGCGGCGTGCAGCTCAAGAATGTTGCGGGCATGTTGCCAAAAGGGCCGGAGAACGCACCGAACCAATGTCATTCGCGCCGCATAGCGGCCGTTGCCTCCTATTACACGCCGGCACCAGGATTTGTTGGCAGCGATAAGGTGACCATTTCCGCCCAGTTGGCAGGTCAACCGCAGAACTTTGACTTCTTCACTTTCAACATCACTGTCACACAATAGTCCGCAGGGCGGCGATGCTTCCCGGCTCGCCAGCCGATGCCAAGCGTGTGCCTGCCGCAGGCGGGATGGCAACTGGTGAGGGCTGAGAGCGGCAGGAATCGGGTGGTTCGCATGCGGGTTTGGGTGTTTGCTTCGGGTCAACGAAGGAGGTTCCCATGAGCACGATCCGCTTTATTGCAATGCCGACGACACTGGCCCGCCACTATCAGGCGGGTGGTGCGGATGCGAACGGCCAGACGCCGGAGACGCATGTTTCCGATGGCGACGGCACGCCGTGCCGCCACTGCCTGCAGAATGTGAAAGCTGGCGACAAATATCTCATCCTGTCGCACCGGCCGTTCCCTGCACCGCAGCCCTACGCGGAGACGGGGCCGATCTTCCTGCATGCGGAAGCATGCGAACGCTATGCGGAGACAGCGGATATGCCTGACATGTTCCGCAAGACGCGCGACTACATCCTGCGCGGTTATTCCCGTCAGGACCGGATTGTCTACGGCACCGGCGGCGTGATCCCCACCGATACTATTCCCGCGCGGGCGGCTGAACTGCTTCAGCGCGATGACGTGGCCTATGTGCACATGCGGTCGGCAAGGAACAATTGCTTCCAGTGCCGCATCGAGATGCACGAAGCCGACTGGGTTGTCTGATAATTGCTCAAGACAAAGCCCGGGCAAAACCCGGGCTTTTCTTTGTGCGATGCCAGCTTCAGGCCGCGAGAACGGCCTTGGCTTCCACCATTTCGAGGCCAAGCGCTTCGGCGACGGCCTGGTTGGTGATGCGGCCCTTGTGAACGTTCAGACCGTTGCGCAGATGCGGATTGTCCACCAGTGCCTTGACGCCGCGGTCTGCGAGCTGCAGGCCATATTGCAGTGTGGCGTTGTTCAGCGCATGCGCCGAGGTGACCGGGACTGCGCCCGGCATGTTAGCCACGCAATAATGGATGATGCCGTCGACTTCGTAGGTCGGCTCGGAATGCGTCGTGGCGTGCGATGTTTCGAAGCAGCCGCCCTGATCGATGGCGACATCGACGATCACCGCGCCCTTTTTCATGCCGGACAGCATTTCGCGGGTGACCAGCTTCGGGGCCGCAGCGCCGGGGATGAGGACCGCGCCCACCACGATATCGGCGGAGAACACTTCCTCGTCGAGCGCCTCGATGGTGGAATAGCGGGTGTGGATGCGGCCATGGAACAGATCGTCGAGCTGGCGCAGGCGCGGGATCGAGCGATCGAGAATGGTTACGTCGGCGCCGAGACCGGCAGCCATCTGTGCCGCATTGATGCCGACAACACCGCCGCCGATGATGGTGACCTTGCCGGGCAGAACGCCGGGCACGCCGCCGAGCAGCACGCCGCGTCCGCCATTGGCCTTCTGCAGCGCGGTGGCGCCCGCCTGAATGGCAAGACGTCCGGCCACTTCCGACATGGGCGCGAGCAGCGGCAGGCCGCCGCGATCATCCGTGACGGTTTCATAGGCAATGGCCGTGACGCCGGAAGCCAGCAGGCCTTTGGTCTGTTCGGGATCGGGAGCGAGGTGGAGATAGGTGTAGAGGAGCTGGCCTTCGCGCAGCTGCGCCCATTCGGACGGCTGGGGCTCCTTCACTTTCACAATCATGTCCGATTGCTGAAAGACTTCTTCGGCTGTTTTGACGATCTTGGCGCCAGCCGCCTGATAGGCTCCGTCGTCGGCGCCTATTCCTGCTCCAGCTCCGGACTGGATAATGACCGTATGGCCGTGGGCGATGTATTCGCGTACGGCCCCCGGAGTGAGACCGACGCGATATTCATGGTTTTTGATTTCTTTCGGGCAGCCTACACGCATTTGCGCCTCCTCTAGAGTCTGTTCAAAGTTCCCGTTTGTGCGGTGCGTATGACATCATGAATCGCTTCGCATGTCCTTGCTAAGCAATATCGACGGCATGCAATTTTTCGAATATTCTTGCGCCAAATTGGTTCTTTGTCGAAGAAAGATCGAACAATGTCGCTGGACAGGATTGATATCGCTATCCTTGATTGCCTGCAAAAGGATGGCCGCATGTCGAATGCAACGCTGGCGGAAAAGGTCGGGCTGTCACAGTCCGCCTGTTCACGCCGCTTGGATATTCTGGAGAAGACGGGTGTCATCCGTGGCTACCATGCGCGTCTCTCCAACAAGATGCTCGGTCACCCGGTTACGGTGATCGTCAATATATCCCTCTCGGGCCAGGCCGACAAACAATTGCGCGAATTCGAAACGGCTGTTCGCCGCTGCCCCAATGTGCTGGTCTGCTACCTCATGTCGGGCGAGTACGATTATCTCCTGCGCATTGCGGCCAAGGATCTCGAGGATTACGAACGGATCCACAAGTTCTGGCTTTCGGCGATGCCGCACGTCACCAAGATCAATTCATCCTTTGCCTTGCGGGAGGTGGCGGACCGCACGGGTCTCGGTGTCGAGACCGCGCTCATTGAAATCGCCGGAAGCTGATTGCTGACCGCGAAAGGCCGTGACAAACTCATCATAATTCGGTGATCCTCGCCGGCTAAAAAGCCGCTCATCATCCCTTGCCCTGGAGCCTCGTCATGCAAGAATCGTCATCCGCTCTCACCCGCCGTTCCTTCCTGGCAAGCACGGCCGCAGCCGGGGCGGTGGCTATCCTGCACCCGTTTTCGGCCATGGCAGCGGCTTCGCAGGCGCATCTGCGCATCGTGGCGACCACCGATCTGCATGTGAATGTCTACCCCTATGACTACTACGCCGACAAGGCGAACGACACGATGGGGCTCGCCCGCACGGCATCGATCATCGCAAAAATCCGCGCCGAATCGACCAATTCGATTGTCGTGGACAATGGCGATTTCCTGCAGGGCAATCCGATGGGGGATTACATCGCCTACGAGAAGGGCATGAAGGCAGGCGACGTCCATCCGATCATCAAGGCGATGAATACCATCGGCTATGAAGTGGGAACGCTGGGCAATCACGAGTTCAATTATGGTCTCGATTACATGGACAAGGTTCTGGCGGGGGCCGGATATCCCTATGTCTGCGCCAATCTGGTCAAGGGCGAACTGGCGGCAACGCCAACTGACGATCCGCTCTACATCAAGCCTTACCTGATCAAGCAGTACGAGATTGCCGACGGCACCGGGCAGAAACTGCCTGTGAAGGTCGGGTTTATCGGCTTTGTTCCTCCGCAGATCACGCTGTGGGATGCGCAGAACCTCAAGGGCAAGGTTGTGACGCGCGATATCGTTGAGGCCGCCAAAGCCTGGGTGCCGAAGATGAAGGCCGAGGGCGCCGATATCATCGTTGCGCTGTCGCATTCCGGCATTGCGGCGGGGCAGAGCAGCGGCATGGAAAATGCCTCGCTCTATGTGGCGGGCGTTGACGGCATCGATGCCGTCGTCACCGGGCACCAGCATCTGGTTTTCCCTGATCCGAAGGACTTTGCCGGTATTGAGGGCGTCGACGTCAAGAAGGGGACGCTGCAGGGCAAGCCTGCCGTCATGGCCGGTTTCTGGGGCTCGCATATGGGGCTGATCGATCTTCTGCTCGAGCGTGATGGCGACAAATGGAAAGTTGCCGATTTCACCACCGAGGCGCGCCCGATCTACGAGCGTGTTGAAAAGGCGGTCAAGCCGCTGGTCGAAAGCCGTCCGGACGTTCTGGAAGCCGCGAAGGTAGACCATGAGGCAACGCTCGCCTATGTCCGCCGTCCGGTGGGCAAGACGTCCGCACCGCTTTATTCCTATTTCGCCCTGGTCGCCGATGATCCGTCCGTGCAGATCGTCTCCAATGCGCAGACCTGGTACATCAAGGACATGCTGAAGGACACGCAGTGGAAGGATTGGCCGGTGCTGTCCGCCGCCGCACCCTTCAAGGCGGGCGGCCGCGGCGGTGCCGACTATTATACGGATGTGCCGGCCGGCGATATCGCCATCAAGAATGTCTCGGATCTCTATCTCTATCCCAACACGGTGCGTGCGGTTGCCATCACCGGGGCGGATGTGAAGGAATGGCTGGAAATGTCATCGGGCATTTTCAAGACCATCGAGCCGGGCAAGCCGGACCAGCCGCTGATCGACACCAGTTTCCCTTCTTACAATTTCGACGTCATCGACGGCGTGTCCTATCAGATCGACCTGTCGCAACCGGCGAAATATGGCGCGAAGGGTGAACTCGCCCATGCGCAGAGCAACCGCATCGTCAACCTGACCTTTGATGGAAAACCGATTGATCCGGCGCAGAAATTTGTCGTGGTGACGAATAACTACCGGGCAGGGGGCGGCGGCAATTTCCCCGGCATCAACGAGAGCAAGGTCATCTTCGTTGCGCCTGACACCAATCGCGACGTGATCGTGCGCTACATCATCGACCAGAAAACCATCAACCCGTCGGCGGACGACAACTGGAAATTTGCTCCGGTAAAGGGTGCCTCAGTGGTGTTCGAATCCGGTCCGAAGGGCAAGAATTTCCTCGCCGATGTGAAAGCCGTGAAAATCGAGGACGCGGGCGACGGGGAAAATGGTTTCACCCGCTACCGCATCACGCTGTAGATTCGACGAGCCTTTTGAGCTTGGCTGGCGCTTTTGCCAGCCAGGCGAGCCGGATGCGGTGCGCAAGTTCCGCATCGGAAATGGTATCGAGATGGATCAGAATATAGGGCCAGCCCTTGTAGTGATCGGTCTCGAAATAGATGTTCGGCGCGCTTTCCATCAGGAGCGGCTTTTCCTCCAGCGGACAATGGATGGCGAATGTGTCCACATCCCGGAGCCGCCCCAGGAACGCATTCCTGGCTTTCAGCGACGGTGTGCCGTGGTGGGTGCCCTGGGTCAGTTCCGGCAGGTGCAACGCATCCGCCAGCGCCCAGATGCGCTCGAAAATTTCATTGAGCGAGATCTCTGTCATGATCTGTAAAACACCTGTCGTACGTCGATATATTCCGATCTGAAACCCGCTTCGCAATAGAAGAGGTAAAACTCCCATAGCTTTTTGAAGCGGACGTCGAAGCCAAGATGCTTGAGTTTGTCCCATGAGTCCCAGAAGCGCGCGCGCCATTCGGCCAGCGTGCGGGCATAATCCTGCGGAAAGATGGTCTCGCGATAGAGGTTGAGGCCGAAATCCTTGCCAAGCGTCTTCAAACGGGCCGGTGTCGGCAGCATGCCGCCGGGAAATACATAGCGCTGAATGAAATCGGGACGCTTGCGATAACGTTCGAACGAGTTCTCGTTGATCGTGATGATCTGCATGCCGGCACTGCCGCCGGGGGCGAGGCATTCCTTGATCTTGCCGAAAAATACCGGCCAGTATTTCTCGCCGACGGCCTCGAACATTTCGATCGAGGCGATATGATCGTATTGGCCGGTCTCGTCGCGGTAGTCCTGGAACTTGATTTCAACCCGGTCGGAAAGTCCGGCCTTGCGCATCCGTTCCGTCGCAAAATCGAACTGTTCGCGGCTGATGGTCAGACCAGTGACGCGGGCGCCGATCTCGCGCGCCGCAAACTCGGCAAAACCGCCCCAGCCGCAGCCGATCTCGAGCACTCTGCTGTCCCTGGTAATGCCGATATTGCGGGCAAGCGCGCGATATTTCGCGGTCTGCCCGCTTTCAAGGTCATTGGCGCCTTCGGCAAACAATGCGGAGGAATAGGTCATCGTCGGGTCCAGCCATTCGCGATAGAAGGCGTTGCCGAGATCATAGTGGGCCGAGATGTTCTTGCGGGAGCGCGAGCGCGTGTTCTCGTTCAGCCAGTGACGCAATCTCTGCACGGTGTTGGCGAACCAGTTCGCTCCGCCGGCAATGTGTTCGCCGATCTGCTGGTTGATGACAAACAGCTCGAGGAACGTGGTCACATCGGGGCTTTCCCAGTCGCCGTCCATATAGGACTCCGCCACGCCGATCGTCCCGGCCGAAAAGGCCCGGCGCGGCAAATTCCAGTTGTGCAGCACCAATGCCGCATCGGGACCGGAGCCTTTGCCGCCCACCTTGAACACCCGTTGGTCGGGGGTGGTGATGGTCAGCGTGCCGCGGGGGAGATGCGCTGCGGCTCTCAGAGCGGCCTGAACCTTCAAAGGCAGGCCCTTCAGCGCTGCGCCGACATTTTCGGGTGTCAGCCATTTCAGCTGTGCCAGAGAATCGGATGACGTGGGTATTCCTTGCTGTGCCATGTCGCGGTCTTTCATGCTTCCGGCGCAATCTTTGCCGCCAAAAAACAAATGTTCAAGAGCAATTCATCACGATGCAGTATAGCGCTGCAATTGGGCGGCGAAACGGAGGTTTACGCCGACGCACCGCATTGCCGGGGATGGATCATTTCAGCCGGTGAACTGCGACAGCAGTAGAACATTCGTGTTCATCTGGACCACCAAAAGTAAATTTCCGAGTAATTTTGATTCTCTTGATTTCACCGTCAAGACAATCATTTCGCGATGCGCGAACGCATTGATGACGCGGGAAATGAAAATATCATGACGTTTATGTTGCAGAATATATCATGTACATTTGTTGCTTGCTGTATTCATAAGAAATTACTTCGATAGTAAAATAAAATGCAATAGACGGAAATATGTAATTTTATCAATGAATAAACCTAATCTTTTGATGTAACGTAAATTCACACTTTCTTGGAAGCAATGTGTCGCTTTTTGCGTGATAGTACAAATTGCGACAGATTCTGCGAAAGATGAGCAATATTACCGACTGTTCGATAAGTTCTTTTAAAGATGTAATACTTAAGTATTATGGGGTGGAGAGCTACTGAGTCATTTATAGAGAATCGGAGGTGCTTGTCAGCGGCAAGCAAACCTTGAGGAGGATGAATGAGTTTCGGATATTCTGTACGCAGTTTCACGACAGTCGGGCTGGCCGCTTTGCTTGGCCTTTCCAGTCCGGCATTGGCCGCCACGGCCACCGGCAGTTTCACGGTTCAAATCACCATTCAAGCGTCCTGTGTTTTTGTCAGCGCCACGTCATTGACCTTCACCGCCGTGGGTGTGATTGCGGCGAATGACGATGCAACGAGCACACTTTCGGTGCAATGCACCAACACGACCCCCTATAATATCGGGTTGAGTGCCGGAACGGGCACCGGTGCGACGGTCGCTTCGCGCAAGATGACGGGACCGGCTGGCGCGCTGGTGAACTATACCCTCTATTCCGATACCAACAGAACCACCGTGTGGGGGCAGACCATCGGTACCGATACGGTTTCAGCCTCGGGTACCGGCGCGGCGCAATCCTACACGGTATACGGGCGGGTTCCCGTCCAGACAACGCCAGCGCCCGGCGCCTACACCGACACGATCACGGTGACCGTCACTTACTGAGAATAACATACGGAGGTGAACAGGATGCGATCCATGCTTAAAGGCATTGGAGCGATGGGGCTCTTTATGCTGCTTTACGGTAACGCCACAGCAGCTTCGCTGCGTGTGGCCCCGACTAATCTGGAAATGATAGCGCCGGGAAGCGCAGCCGTGCTGACGCTGACGAACGAGGCAAAGCGGCCGATCAACGTGCAGATCCGAGTCTTTCGCTGGACGCAGACAAATGGCGTCGAGCAGCTCGAACCCACTAACGATGTGGTTGTCAGTCCGCCATCGACGGCTTTGTCCGCCAACAAGGATTATCTCGTTCGGGTTATCCGGGTCAGTAAAAAGCCGGTCACGCGGGAAGAAAGTTACCGGGTCATCGTGGATGAATTGCCCGATCCTGCCCGCCGCAAGTCCGGCACGGTCACTCTGGTCGTACGCTATTCCATTCCCGTGTTCTTCAAGGGACCCGATGCTTCCGCGCCCAAAGTGGCCTGGACAATCAAGCGCTCCGGCAACGGGCTTGTCCTTGCCGCCCGCAACAATGGCGATACGCGATTGCGCCTCTCTGAGCTGCAATTGATCCAAAACGGCCGTGAAATTGCGACGAGGAAGGGGTTGGTTGGTTATGTCCTGGGCGGCGCTTCCATGGAATGGCCGGTTGGCGGCGGTAAGTCCGTGTCATCCGGTGCTGTTTCCATGAAGGCGCAAAGCGATTCTGGACCGCTTGATGTCAACGTTGCGGTCAGCGGCCGCTAGTCTTGTTGTGGCACTCTGCATAGACCCGTGTATTCTTACCTCTGGACGGGCACAGGAAACCAATGCTCAAGACGTGGAGCAGACCGCGCCACAGCCCGGTATCTCCCAAGATCTCTATCTCGAGGTCTTCATCAATGATGAGCCGACCGGTTTGGTCGGCGCCTTCCACCAGCTGGAGGATGGAGGCCTCGCGGTAAGCTCGCAGGAACTGACGGATGTGGGGCTGAAGCCGGTGGCCAAAGCGAAGGCCGCGGATGGCTCGATCCGGGTTGATCGCCTGCCGAATGTCCAGTATCGCGTCGATGCGGAAAATCAGCGGCTTTACATCACCACCGACGACAAGGCGCGCGCGGCCAAAGTGGTTGATCTCAATCCAAAATCCGACGAGGACCGTCCCAAGCCGCAATCCAGTTACGGCGCAGTCCTGAATTACTCGCTCTTTGCCAGCAGCGACAATCTGTTCAAGGGCAATGCAAAGCCGTTTCAGGGCATTTCCGGCGGTTTCGATGCCCGCTTTTTCAGCCCGTTCGGCACGCTGACGCAATCCTTCACATCAAGTGCGAGCGACACGGATTTTCAGGGGTTCAAGCGTCTCAACACGACCTACACCTACTCCGACGCGGAGCGGCTGATCACCTACCGGGCGGGTGATTTTATTTCCGGCGGTCTGCAGTGGACGCGGCCGGTCTATCTGGGCGGCCTGCAGGTGCAGCGCAATTTCCATCTGCGTTCGGATCTGGTCACCATCCCCATACCGGTCATATCCGGGTCTGCCGCGGTTCCCTCGACGCTCGAGGTCTACACCCAGAACGTCAAGACCTATAGCGGTACGGTACCGTCGGGTCCGTTTCAGGTGACGAATTTTCCGGTGTTTACCGGCGCGGGACAGGCGCAGGTGGTGGTGCGCGATACGCTTGGTCGCGAGACAAAGACCACCTTGCCGTTCTATTCATCCAATTTGCTGCTGCAGAAGGGGCTGCTGGATTTTTCTGCCGAAGTGGGGTTTCCGCGGCGGGATTTCGGTACGGCATCCAACGATTATGCCGACGATGCGATGGGATTTGCCACGGCGCGATACGGTGTCGCCGATTGGCTGACGCTGGAAGGGCATTTTGAAGGCGGTGTCGATCTGCTCAACGGCGGCGTCGGCGTGGCGTTTCCCATCGGCGGCTATGGTGTCAGTTCGCTGGCTGTTGCCGGCAGCAGCCATGACGGCGACACGGGCTTCCTTGTCAACGGCTCGGTGGAACTCAGCTATCGCCGTTACACCGTTTTCGCCCGGATGCAGCAGGCTTTCGGCAATTATGACGATGTCGCCTCGGTTTCCGCCGATCCGCGGCAACTGGCGGTTTTCGATCCGACGGGCGTTACGATTTTCAGCCCGCGTGTTCCGCGCTCGCTGGCCCAGGTAACCGTGTCGGCACCGGGCCCGTTCGAGCGTTCCAATCTCAATCTGTCCTTCACGCAGATTGAATCGGCTAATGGCGATCGGAACCGTATCGTCGGAGCCTCGTATACCCAGTCGATTTTCAAGAACAGTTCATTCTATGCGACGGCCTTTACCGATCTGGAAAACAGCGACAGTTTTGGCGTGTTTGCCGGACTGACGATCCCCTTCGACAACAACATCACGGTTTCAACCGGCGTCGAGCAGACCGCGGATGGTGTCTCCGGCGTTGTCGATGTCGCAAAGTCGGAGCAGCTTGAAGAGGGCAGCTACGGTTGGCGGCTGAGGACACGGGAAGGCAACAATCCTGACCGGTTGGCCTCCGCGAGCTACCGCGGACGCTATGCACGGGTGCAGGGGGATGTCGAACAGTTCGACGGCAATACCCGCGCGAGCGTCCAGATTGACGGTGCTCTTGCCGCGGCAGCCGGCGGCGTATTCGCCACGAACCGCATCAACGATGCCTTTGCCGTGGTCGATGTCGGCGCACCGGATGTCGAGGTCCTGTCGGAAAACCGGCCGGTGGGCAAGACCAATCGCAGCGGCAAAATCCTGGTACCGGACCTGAACTCCTATGAGCCCAACACGGTTGCCATCGACCCCAAAAACCTGCCGGTCGATGCCAGCATAGGATCGACACGCAACATCATCGTGCCCGCCGACCGCAGCGGCGTTGTGGTGGATTTCCATGTCAGCAAGACATCGGCTTCGGCCGTCGTTGATCTGGTCGATAGCGGGGGCAAGCCGCTGGAGGCGGGGCTGCGCGGGCATCTGGACGGTTCACCGGATGAATTTGTCATCGGTTATGACGGTGAAGCCTTTATCGACAAGCTGCGGGCCCAGAACAGCATCAGCGTCGATCTTCTGGATGGACGCAGTTGCAAGGCGCAGTTCTCCTACCGGCCGCAACCGGGAACGCAGGTCAAGATAGGCAAGGTGGTGTGCTCATGAGAAACTGGCTGGTCTGCTTCATCTGGCTTGTCGGATCTGCGCTCTTGCCAGGTACCGCTTGGGGGCAATCCTGCTCCTTCTCTGTTCCCAGCATGGTTTTTGCCGGAAGCACCATTCCGGGAAGTGCAATCAACAGCATGACATCCGTGACGGCGAATTGCTCTGGCCTGCTTTCCCTTGGCCAGAAAGTGCTGATTTGCCCGAACCTCAATGAAGGCAGCGGCGGCGCAACGGCAAGCGCACGCATCATGGTGAATGGTGCGAATTCGCTCAATTACCAGCTGTATCAGGATGCTGCCCGCTCCATCGTCTGGGGCTCGGCAACCTGGCCCTATGCGGCGCGGCCGCCCGGATTTCTTGTCGCCTTCACGACGATTCTCGGTCCTTTGCTCGGCAGCGGCTCGACAACGATCACGTTGTACGGGCAGGTGCTGGCCAATCAGGCAACGGCGCCGGCAGGAACCTACAGCTCAACCTTCACCGGAGCGAGTGCGACGTTCAATTACCGCTATGATGATGGCAACGGCTGCACCACGGCTTTGGGCGCAACAGCGTCTCCTCCAGCCTTCACGGTGCAGATTACGCTTGCCAATGACTGCGCAGTGACAGCGCAGAATATCGACTTTGGTCCCAATGGATTGTTGAATGCGAATATCGATCAGACAGGCCAGGTGCGCGTAACCTGCACGCCAACAGTGCCATACTCGGTTTCGCTCAGCCTCGGCAACACGGGAACAAGCCCAACGGCCCGCAAGATGGTCAATGGCGCGCAATCGATTACCTATGGTCTCTACCAGGATTCAAATCGAACTGTGCCGTGGGGAAATACAATACTGACCAATACGGTTGCGCGCACCGGCGATGGAACAGTGCAGGGTATCAATGTCTATGGCCGGGTCCCGCCACAAGCCACACCGTCGCCGGGTACTTACAGCGATACAATCATTGTGACGGTCACGTATTAGATCGCAGCCATCGCAGTATTTGATCGGATCGCGGAAAAGAAAAAGAGTTCTGAAAAAGCAAAAGGCCGGGAGCTACCCGACCTTCCTAAACTTGCCTCAACACCAGTGCCAGTACATCCGTGGTCAAAAATGGAAACAAGCTATTCGCTACACGAGAAGCACTACCCTGACATTGCGACAGAATAATGACGCCCGTAAATTAAGGAAGCGCGTACGCAGTACAAATCGCGCTTGAACTCAAGGTGCCCCATCAAGGTAAAGACAGGGTTAATTCAAATCGGAAATTTAAAAAACCGGGCGAGCGGTCTGCGTGCCGGTAACGCAAGCGCTCAAGAGTGTCTCATGCGCAGGCGGTTGGGACGTCAGATGCGAAGCAATCGTCCGATCACTTTTGCGGCAGCTGCGGGAAGATCCTCGGCAATCAGGCCGAAACCAAGGTCGTTGGCAGCCGCCGCGTGGACATGGACCGCCGCGCAGGCTGCCTCGAAGGGCGGCATGCCTTGCGCCATCAGACCCGCCGTTACGCCCGAAAGAACGTCACCCGATCCGGCGGTTGCCAAAAGCGGAGTGCCATTGCTGTTGATCGCGGCCCGGCCGTCCGGCGCGGCAATCACCGTATCGGCCCCCTTGTAGATGATGACCGCATGGGCCTGCCTGGCGGCAGCGCGGGCGCGTTCGAGCTTTGACGGTGTATTCCCGTCGCCGATGCCGGGGAACAGCCTCCGGAACTCTCCTTCATGCGGCGTCAGCACAAGCCGGGTTTCCGGGGTGCCATGCGCCGAGGCGAAAAGTGCAGCGCTGTTGTCTTCGAATGAGGTGATCGCGTCGGCATCCAGTACCAGATGGAGCTCCTCCTTGAGCAGCAGGAGGGCAATGTCCCGTGCGCGCGCGCCTATGCCAAAGCCGGGGCCGAGCACCATGGCCGACGGTTTGCGTTTGCCCAGGAATGCCCGCAGCTCGCGGTCGGTTTCGCAGCGGCTCAGCATGATCGACGTCAGATGTGTCGCATTCACGGCAAGGGATTCGGCCGGAGAGAGCAGGGTAACGGCACCCGCGCCACTGCGCGCGGCGGCCAGCGCGGAAAGCCGGGACGCGCCTGTCGCCGTCGCACCCCCGGAAAACACGGCGACGTGGCCGCGCGTGTATTTGTGCGTTTCCACGCCGGGCGAGGGCAGCAGCGCGCGCCAATAGTCCGGCGTGTTCTCGAAACAGGCGGGTTTGATCATCGAAAGAACGTCGTCACGGATGCCGATATCGGCAACGACAATCCTGCCGCACAGGCCGCGTCCCGGATAAAGCAGATGGGCCGGTTTCTTGCGAAAGAATGTGACGGTGCAATCGGCCTCGAATACCACGCCAAGGGCCATGCCCGTCGCCCCGTCAAGGCCGGAAGGCACATCGATGGCGATACGCGTGACCGCAGCCGCATTGCTCCGTTCGACAGCGGCGGCGGCGTTGCCGGCCAAGGGCTTGTTCAATCCTGCCCCGAACAATGCGTCGATGACGACGCTGCGGGCCCCCGGTTTGAAGTCGGAAAGTGCGGCCGGTTCGACGCGGCAATCGCGCCGGGCGATTGCCGCATCGGAATGGGCACGCGGCTTGTCGTCACTCCACACGTGAACATTGCCGCCGCTTTCAGCCAGAAGGCTGGCAACGACATAGCCGTCGCCGCCATTGTTGCCCGGACCGCACAGAACGTGAAAGGCCGGTGCATCGCCGTGGTGGTCCAGTACGTGGCGCGCGACGGCATAACCGGCCCGCAGCATCAGCCGGTATCCGTCGATCGATCCCCCGGCAACGGTCAACCGATCGGCCTCGCCCATTTCCGCCGGGGTGAGAATTTCATCAGTCATGTCGAACAATGCTTTCCCGATACGCGCTTTTCCGCGAAATGGTAGGGGCCCGCCGGGCGGGACACAAGCGGCAATTCCCGTGCTTGCCGGGATGCGGTGACGGGCGCGGCGCTGATCGACAATTCTTGTCCGCCGATGCATCCAAAGACTGTTTCATGCGTTTCTGCTTGGCAAACATTGGAGAAGATCATGCCTGTAACACGCATCAAGGAACATATGGAAGTCATCGGCGCCGATGGTGTTCATGTCGGAACAGTCGATCACGTGGACGGTGCCCGTATCAAGCTGACGAAAAAGGACAGCGGTGAGGGCTCTCATAGGGGCCATCATCATTATATCTCGACAGCGCTCGTTGCCGAGGTCGAGGGCAACAAGGTGCGGCTGTCGGCAAATGCCGATGTGGCCGTCATGTTTGAGGAAGAATCCTCAGGCAAGTAGGAAACCCGCCGTTTCCGGCGATGGTTTCAGGGATCAGCTCGCGCCGAGCCGTATCAGCACGGCGCGCGGAATATTGTAATCCAAGATAGCCGCATCGTGATTCCTCAAGCCGCACAGTTCGCGCTGGATGAAGTAGGCGTGAACGGCCCGTGCCGCTGCCCTTAACCGCATATCCCGTTCGGGCATGGCGGCAGCGGCCAGTTGTGCCAATGTCTGTTCGACTTTCTCGCCGGCCCGGCCGAGCGATGCCGCCATTTCCCCCATGATTTCATAATCAAGGGCGCTGGGCGCACTGTCCCTAAAGTTGGATGTCAGGTTTTGCGGCGGGCGAAGCGACATGGCGGAACATCGGGTTTGCTTGCATATCCCGGAATTTCAGCACAGGAAGCCGGTGCAAACAAGTCATTTGGCGGTCTGTGCTGACCGCAGCAGATACTTGCCTTGGCTATAGGCGGCGATCCCGGCGGAAGCAGTCACGCCGACAAGGACGTCATAAAAGGTCTGGGGTATGCTTGCTGGCTGCAACCACGTGAAAATGAGCCAGCTGATCCAGAACGGGTCGATGCGCAGATAATCGTGGCCCACCCATATCCACATGGCTGCCGCGACAAGACAAGCACCCAATGCCACCAGACCATATCCCAACACTGCCCGCATGCTGTTCCCCGACGCCGCCGCCATTGATGTTAAGCGCGCCACTGCTGGTCGTGCAAGGATGATCCTTGTCTTATCGGTAAGGTGACAGCAACGCTGGTGTAATCTTCATTCGGTATGAAGGAAGCATGCATGGCCTTTCCAAAGGAGCGTTTTGGGCACTATCCTTTTGTGAAGAGCGCCCAACAGGGATATCTGATCATGAAATCAGCTGGTTTTCTCGTCGCTTTTGTCTGCCTGTTCGGCATGCCGGCCGTGTCGCATGCGGGTGCGATTGCCGATCCGGTGGCACTCAAGCAACGCCTGGAAGCGCTGGTCAAGGGCAAGGATGGGCGTGTCGGCATTTGCGCGCAGGACCAAAGCGGCGTGATGGTCTGTGTCCGGGGCGAGGAACGATTCTCATTGCAAAGCGTCGTCAAGCTGATCGTGGGAGCTGCGGTTTTCGACGCTGCGGATCGGGGGCTTGCAGACCTCAAGGAACCGATTGTTGTCAAACCGGAAAACCTCAGCTTATCCGTACAGCCCCTCGCCAAGATCGTGGAAAGGGAGGGCGTCTTTCAAACCAATGCCGACGACCTTGTGCGCCGCGCCATTGTCGACAGCGACAGTGCGGCGGTGGATATCCTGATCGAACGGCTTGGCGGTCCGGCCAAGGTCGATCAGTTTACCGAGGGAAAGGGCATATTGGGTATCCGGATTGATCGCGACGAACGGCATCTGCAGACCGAAACCGTCGGCCTGCGCTGGAAACCGGATTATGTGGATGCGAAAGTGCTGCAAAAGGCCGTGAAGGCGGTTCCCGAGGCCGAGCGGGATGCGGCATTCGAGGCTTATCAGAAAGATCCGCGCGACACGGCAACGCCGCGGGCGATGACCGCGTTTCTTGCCGCCCTGATGAATGACAAACTCCTTGCCACGGGGTCGACGCAGCGGCTTCTGGCCATCATGGGCGAGACGGTGACATTTCCCGACCGGTTGCGCGCCGGGACAGGCGAGGGATGGTCCGTTGCCCACAAGACCGGTACGAGCCGGACATGGAAAGGCGTCAATGCCGCAACGAACGATGTGGGGATTTTGACCGCGCCCGACGGCGGAAAAATCGCCGTCGCCGTGTTTGTCGCCGATTCCCGCGAAACGCCGACCCAGCGCTCCGCCATCATCGCAGGGGCGGCGCAGGCCGTGACGGAAGCCTACCGCTGACGCATGGTAAAAACCGAGATCACGCGCTCGCCTGTTCCAGTATCCAGTCGCGGAACAGGCGCAGTTTCGGCGAAAGCTGCCGGCCTTCGGGATAAACGAGATGATAGTCCCATCCGGTCGAAGCGCAGGTGTCGAACAGTTGAACAAGCCGGCCCGAATCGATTTCCGTCTTGAATATCCCCACTGAAACCAGCGCAACGCCGCCGCCCGAAAGCGCGAGATTGGCGATGATCTGCTGCGTATCGATCCCGAAGCCGGGTTTGGTCATGACCAACGGCCCTTCCACGCCCGCCTGACGGAACCAGACCTGCCACCAGTCGTCGTCCGGCGTGATCAGGTGGTAGTTGAGCAGATCGGCAGGCTTTTGCGGGCGGCCGTATTTTTCAAGATATGCGGGGCTGGCAAGCGGCGTGAAGCCGCCGGGAAGCAGCAGATGCGACTTCAGGCCGGGCCAATGCCCGATACCCATCCGCACACCGCAGTCGATCCCTTCGGCGGCAAAATCCACCAGGCGCGACGTGATGTCGAACCGCACGGAAATGTCGGGAAACCGGGTCTGGAAGTCGACAATGCGCGGGGTCAGCCAATTGCTGGCAAAGGTGTGTATCACAGAGACGACCAGGACGGAGTTTTGTTCCTCGCGGATCGCGCGGAACGTTTCGCCCAGTTCAGCCAGAGACCGGCGGATGACCGGCGCGACCAGTTCGCCCTTGCCGGTCAATGAGACCCCGCGGGCATGCCGGTGAAACAACGGCGCGCCGGCAAATTCCTCCAGCAGTTTGATCTGATAGCTCACCGCCGACTGGGTCATGTTCAGTTCCTCCGCGGCCTTGGTGAAGTTTTGCAAACGGGCAACGGCGTCGAAAACGCGGATAGCTGGCAGCGGCAGGGAGGACATGATTTATCCATTAAATGGTTTGATGGCTCATGCCGTATTTTACGTTGGTTCTCCTATAAATAAACAATTATTTATCCAGACATAGAAATGAGATTGATGACTTTAGGAGTCTGAAATGACCGAAGTGCGATATTTGGGCCTGAAACTGTCACGCGTGCCGCCCGAGCGGAAAAAGCAGGAAGCCGGACCCATCGGCCGGCTGGCCGACCTTAACGAACATCTGCTTTGCGATATCGATCTGAGCCCCGCCATGCGCGCACGGCTGAAGCAGCCGGACAGAGACCACCGCTGGCTGGACTTCCGCCAGCCCGTCTAGCCCGCCGGGATTACCCGCACATGATCGTGATCGGGCGCAGCGAATGCTGCTCCATCGCAATTTTGCCACAGGCGCTTTTCAGATTGGAACCAGTCTGAATGATCGGCGTTTCTAGGCCATGAAAGATGCTCAGTTCAAACCGGTGACTGTCGAGTCACTTCATTCCTTCAAGCTGCGGAACATCGGTTCGGTCGCGGAAGCGGCTGAGTTTTTGTCCCGCGACTGGCCGGGGGAGCGGGGAAGAATTTACCTGCTCGCCCGGATGGCCTGCAATGAGGCGATGGAAGGCCATGCTTCGCCTGCCATGGCCCGTTCGGTTTTCGTCCAGGCAACCATGGACGCCGATATCTATGTGGAGAACACCACCTGGGTGCGCTAGCCCGGGGTTTTCCGGATTGCCGCCCTCAGCGCACGGAGCAGAGTGCATGCAGTGTTGTTTCAGTCAAAACGCGGAAACAGGAAGCATGCCAGCCACGTGGCAATGACGCATAAAGTGGTGATTGCAAAAACAGACATGATGTCATCTCCAAGCCGTGTGACTAACATGGAGATTTCGAACTTTCAATTCAACTAAAGTACAGAAGTTCAGCTCAATGCCTTTGCTTCACCGCCTGCCGTGCTCTGCTCAGCGGTCGGACAGGGCCAGCTTCAGGCCGAAGCCAATGAAGATAGCCCCGGCAAAGGCATCGATCGCACGCCGTGCCCGTTGATAAGCACCCGCGACCGTGCGGTGGCTGAGCGCTGCAACCAGCCCCGCATACCAGATGGTCGATATGGTCACCATCACCACGACGGCCGCAGCACCATGGGTCCATGGCGTGCCCGGCGCCATGGTGGCGGCAAACAGGCTGGCGACAAACAACGCTGATTTCGGATTGGCAAGGTTCGTGGCAAGGCCGAGGCGCCACGCGCCCAGCGGTGTCAGCCTGACCTTGCTGGCGGGGATGGTCATGTCGCCCGCCGGCTGGCGCAGCTGCCACAGCAGCCGCAGACCCAGCCAGAGGAGATAGATGCCGCCCGCTATCTTCAGGCCCATATAGACAATCGGGGCGGCCATGAACAATGACCCGACGCCAAGCCAGCCGGCAAGGCCCCAGCACAGGGTGCCCGTGAGGGTGCCTGCCGCCGCGGAGATGGCGATCTTGCGCGAACCGGTGAGGGTGCAACGCACGATCAGGAAGAAATTCGGGCCCGGAGTCAGCGCAGCAATGGTCCAGATGGCGGCAACGGTGAGCAGGAACATAATGTCTCCACGGGGATGTTTGGCTTGGCTATTCATAGCACTGATTGGCTTCCGGCCGTAAGAGCATTGGCAGCGCTGGCGCACGATGACCACAGGCGGGAAGGCAGAAAAGCAAAAGGCTCAGCAGCGTCAGCTGCTAAGCCTTTGAGGTGACTGGCTCCCCGGGCCGGATTCGAACCAGCGACCAACCGGTTAACAGCCGGTTGCTCTACCACTGAGCTACCGGGGAAGAGCTACTCAGTCATCAGCGAAGTGGCCTATAGCAAAAGGGTTTCGCTTTTGCAAAGGACCATTTCGTTTTTTTTCATCTAATGTGCACAACAAATGATGACATGCCGCTTTTGCATTCCTACATCCGGGGTCTGTTGAACACGGAAAGGACGAGCAACCGCGTGACCGAACGCCCCGAAAACGCCAGTAATCATGGGCCTAATGCTGCCCACGAGCATTCTGCCGCGCCAAAGCGCCGGCATATGCGCATCTTTGGCCGCCATGTGCCCATTCCACAATCGGTGGCAATGCGTCGCACGCTCGGCGGCGCGCTCATTGCCGGGGGAACACTCGGTTTTCTGCCGATTCTGGGTTTTTGGATGATTCCGCTGGGGCTTGTGGTGCTGTCACATGATTCTGCGCTGGTCCGGCGCAAGCGCCGGCAGCTGGAAGTGAAGTTTGGCCGCCGCTGGAAAGGCAGCCGGGCTGCGGCGAACAGCAAAGCCTGATTCGCCTGGAACCAGCATGCCCTTGCGAGGCTGTCCGTCAGAGGCGTCGGCGCGTCCCGGCTTCGGTGATGGCGGCGATCAGTGCGCGCAGACCGCGTGTGACCGTCTTGTCCTGGCGAATGATCAGCGCGAGTTCCCGGTGCAGGTGCGGCATCAGCGGACGCACGGTAAAAGGCCGCCGCTGTTCCGGGTCTCGCACCGACATGGCGGGCAAGATGGCCCATCCCAGCCCCGCTCGCACCAGTTCCTTGATGGCCTCGACGCTGCCCAGCGACATGACCGGCTGCAGGCTTACACCACTTTGTTCGAACCAGCGGTCGATGATCCGCCGGGTATTGCCTGACGGTTCAAACAGAATCAGCGGATTCTTCGACAGTTCCGCCGCCGTCACCTCCGGCGGCATGACCACGCCGGCGGGGGCGACGGCAACGAATTCGTCGCGCAGGATCGATTTTATTTCCAGCATCCGGCCCGAGGCGGGCATCGTCACCAGCGCAATGTCGAGCACATTGTCCTCCACCGCCTTGACCATGTCCGGCGTGTTGCCGGTGCTGACGGTGATATCCAGCGACGGAAACCCTTGCCGCAGGCTGCGCAGGAGCGGCGGGAGCAGATAGATGCAGGCCGTGGCTCCGGTTCCCAGCCGCACCCGCCCGATGGTCTCGGTCGTGTATCTGGCCATGGCATCCAGGGCGCCCGAAACCTCCCTGTTGATACGCCCCGCATGGGCAAGAAGCTCGGTACCGGCGGCAGTGGGGGTGGCTTTGCGGCCGATTCGTTCGATCAGGCGGACGCCAAGCCGCTTTTCCAGCTGGCGCACCTGCAGGCTCACAGCCGGTTGGCTGATGTTCAGCCGGTCGGCGGCGGCGGAAAAGCTGCCGAGCTCGATGACTTCGACGAAGGTGGCCAGTTGATCGAGGCTGAGGGAAGACACAAAGCTTTCCTTATAGTTCGTATAGGCGTTCAAAGCTTCTTTTATATCTCCTCAGATGCAGAATGCCACCGGGTTCCTTGGCAAACAGGGGCAAAAACCAGGCGCAGGAGACAGGATGTGAGCATTCGAGCAGGCAGAATCCGCACAATATTGCATCGGGTGGACTGCTATCTCACGGCCGCGCCACAATCGCGACGCCATCAGCTTGAGGCGCTGCGGGAGCTCGAGCCCCACTTGCTGCGGGATATCGGCCTGACGCCGACCGATGTCCGGCGCGGAAAACCGGAGAATCATTCATTGGATAATCAATTGCTTGCAGAAAAAACCTCGCCTCTTGATTCCGCCTCCGTGCATGTGCGCACTGCGGAAGACCGCGATATGATGCCGATACAGGCCATCTATGCCTATCACGTGCTCAATGGCATCGCTTCCTTTGAACTGGAGGTGCCTGCGGTGGACGAGATGGCGGCGCGCAGGGCGGGCGTGCTCGCTGCGGGGCTGCCGTATCTGGTGGCCGAAGCGAATGGACGCGTCGTGGGCTACTGCTATGCAACGCTCTACCGGCCACGCGCTGCCTACCGCTTCACGGTGGAAGATTCGGTTTATATCGCCAACGGCATGGCCGGCCACGGGATAGGGTCGCTGCTGCTCGGCGAGCTGATCCGGCGGTGCGAGGCGGGCAATTGGCGGCAGATGGTGGCCATCATCGGCAATAGCGGCAATACGGGGTCGCTGAAGCTGCACGAGCGGCTTGGTTTCGAGCCGGTCGGCACGCTGCGCTCCGCCGGCTTCAAGTTCGGCCAATGGGTCGACACGGTGCTGATGCAAAGGCCGCTGGGGGGGTGACGGGACTTCTCCGGCTTAGAATGGGTGCCAGTGTGCGAGCGCCGATGAACCAGAATGGGTATGCGGCGGCGGCATTGCCGATTCGTTGGATCACGACGATGTTTCGAATTGCGGTCGCGCGAGGATTTTGTCCGGAATGACTTGACGCCGCTGGCTTCGTCTCATAGAGAACGGCACCGGAGATTCACAGGATTGTGTCTTGTCTCCAGTGACGAGGCCTCGTGGCGGAGTGGTTACGCAGAGGACTGCAAATCCTTGCACCCCGGTTCGATTCCGGGCGAGGCCTCCAATACTTCCAGCCACTTCGCTATTTATTTGCTCCTGCTGATTTTTTCGGCAGGTGAGGCAGTTCGTTCCCGATTTCACCCCAGCTGATCCTTGAAGCGACCCGTCATGCTGTTTCGAACACCGCCCCGTGCAGGGCGGCTTTTGAATGACGCAATACTAAGGGATTGACCTAAGTTTTGATCCGACCTATAACCCGTTTCCATTCAGATGGACACGGGTGCTTTCAAAGGAGGGGGCCATGATACCACAGACCGGCGGCGGCATGCCGCCACGCCAGCCCATGCCCGATCCGGCTGTCGTGGATCATATTTTCCGCGCGCTGTCTGACGCGACGCGGCGTGATGTGCTCGAACGGCTTACCGTCCGCCCCGCTTCGGTATCCGAGCTCGCAGCGCCCTACGGCATGGCGCTGCCGTCCTTCGTCGAGCACCTGAAAGTGCTGGAGGGAAGTGGCCTGGTACGGTCACACAAGACCGGACGCGTCCGGACCTACGAACTCGAGGCGGAACGGCTCAAGCTTGCGGAAGACTGGCTTGGGCGCCAGCGCGTGCTGTGGAAACGCCGCCTCGATCAACTGGACAGCTATCTCATGAAACTCAAGGAGGAGGAATCCAAATGAAGCTACCCGACATCACGATCAATCCCAAACTCGATCTCGTGCTTGAACGCGACCTCGACGTCCCGGTGGAGCTCGTATGGCGCGCCTGGACGACACCGGAGCATCTGCGCCAGTGGTTCGCGCCAAAACCATGGACGATCACGGCCTGTGACATTGACCTGCGGCCCGGCGGGACGGTCAATTTCACGATGCGCTCGCCCGATGGCCAAGAGTATCCGAATACCCATTGCTATCTGGAAGTGAAACCGCACGAACGACTGGTCATCACCGACGCGCTGATCGGCGGTTACCGGCCGTCAGCCAATCCGTTTTTCACAGCCACACTGGACCTGGCGCGCAACGGAAACGGCACGCTCTACCGTGCGATTGCCATTCATGGTGATGAATCCAACCGCAAGAAGCATGAAGAGATGGGTTTTCACGAAGGCTGGGGCACCGTGGTCAGCCAGATGGTGGAATACATCAAGACCGGACGCATGCACTCCTGAGGGAGTTTTGACCATATCGGCGTTCACAGGGCCGCGAGCAGTACGCGGCCCGGCTTTCATGAGATGCCGGGCCTCTCGTTTCAATCTCCTGCAGGTGCCTTAAGACGGGTTCATTGCGGCAAAAGTCTCCTCGTAGCGGCCCTCCCGCTCCGCCGAGCGCCGGGCACGGTCGCGTTCGACCAGAACTTCGCCTCTCGGATGGTTTTCCGCCTCCAGCAATTGCATGACCTCGGTTACATAGGCGGCAACCGGCATGGCGCGGGGATCGGATGCCTGCCGGTCGCCGGTCAATTCCGTCTGGACATAAGGCGGCGCCAGCTCAAGCACGCAGACCGGAATATTGCGGAGTTGGTGACGCAGCGACTGCAGCCACGAGTGCAGGAAGGCCTTGCTGGCGCAATAGGTCGGAAAGTCTGCGCGGGGAATGAAGGCGAGGTTTGAACTGGTCGCGAGGATCGTCGCGCCGGGCCGGGTTTTAAGCAGCGGCAGGAACGCCGCCGTCACGCGCAGCACGCCCAGGATGTTCGTCTCGACGATCGACTGAGCGGCCGAAATGTCCCAGTCATCCGTCGTCATGACCTCCGGCCGCGAGATGCCGGCATTCGCGATGAGCATGTTAAGCGCGGGAAAGCGCGTGCGAACCTCGCTGACAAGATGAGCCAACGAGTCCGGATCACCGAGATCAAGCGGGAGTCCCACCAGACCCGGCCGGGCGGCTGTAATCTCTTCAAGCAGAGATACGCGCCGCCCCGTGATGATGACGCGGTTGCCGCGGTCGTGGAACGCTTCAGCCAGTGCGCGCCCGATGCCGCTGGTGCCGCCGGTGATGAGGATCGTATTGCCAGTCATTTGCATATCATGTTGCTCCTTGGGTTCAATCCGGACGCGAGGCCGACGGTTTGACCGTGTCCCGGCCTCTGTCTCGAGGTGTTGGCGCCCATGGGAGAAAGGGTTTTGCCGAACGGCTCCCCGTTGCTCGGACCGCACGACATTACGCCACAGCATGCCCGATGCCGGGAACACAGCTGGAGCCGTCGAACGGCGGGAAATGGGAGGTGGGAAAACGATGTCATACCATAAGCGCCTCTTGGATCGAGAACTCCCTGCTGGGATCCTCTCGACAAAGGACGCGTTGGATGACGGTAACGCCTACGACAGCTGGCTGCACGCGCAACTGTAATTTGCCAACTAGGCCCGCATACCGTGCTTGTCAAGACACTGCTGGACGCCTGGCATGCGGATGCTCGCTCCTCGGATAGCACATTGCGGTATCTGGCCCGCATGCCGGCAAAGCAAAACCCGCACGGCCATTGCTGCGGGCCATGCGGGTTCGATCCAAAAGACGGGGTTATTGAGGGAAGGCGCCGGGAACCAGATCTGCGGGGCGACTGGACGCAGCGATCGGTTGGGATTCGCTTGCGGATTTGTTCTTGGCCAAAGCCTCGCGAAGCAACTGCCATTCGCGCTCGTGGCGCTGGTAGACTTCCTGTGGAACGGTCTTGATCGTCATTCTCTCATGCTCCGAATTGAATTGCCGGACGTGATAACGATCCAAATAGGCAAGAGTTCCGCAGTTCAAATCAACAATTGCGACGGTCTATTACAAAATTAGCGGAGATGACGGAGATTTTAATTTCAATTTTCAACAAGTGATGTGATGCCATTTGCACTCCACTGCAAAATGGTCAGTAAAATCGATTTAAAGTATTGTTACTGCACCGCTTATTTCAGTTTTCATCATCTGATGAGAGCGCATTGCGGATATTTTCCGCCTCTGAATCTTTGAACGCCGGGAATATATCATTGCCGATCAGGCTGTGGATTTCGCGCAGATACGGGCGCGCAGTCGCGGTCTGGCCGAGGGCGAGATAAGACCGCGCGATGGAAAGCGATGCCAGCGGTTGTCCGTGGCCGAGGCACCATTGACGGGCAATTTCGGATGTTGCGATGCTTTCGTCATATTGATCGACGTCGAAGAGCGCGGCGCCATAGCCGCTTTTGATCCAGAAGTTGATATCTGTCCCTTGCAGATGCTCGTCCGCGATGCGCGAAGCCTTTTCCCAGTGTTTGACCGCGTGCAGATGGTCGCCGGCTGCGCCGAGACGAATGCCTTCATTGGCCTGATCGAAAGCTTCCCGTTCCCTTGGGTGCATGGAGTGGGTCATTGCTGGAGCACCCCTATGAAAGCTGCCGGGCCGGTGCGCACAGCTAACTGGAGCGGCGTTCGGAATAGCGGCGATAGACACCTCTGCCGGCGTTCTTGGCGATGTAGAGCGCCGCATCGCCACACCAGAGCAGGCTCTCCGGCGTCTGCCCGTCACGCGGGGCCAGAGCCGCGCCGATCGTTGCGGTTATCCGGATCGGGGCATCGCCGCCCAAATCATAGGGCTGCGAGATCGATCCGATGATCCGGTCGGCAACGCGGGCAGTTTCTTCAGACGTTACCTGGACCAGCACAATTGCAAACTCGTCGCCACCAAGACGATACACAACATCGTTCTTGCGCAGACAGGACTGAAGCCGGTCAGCAACCAGTTTTAGAAGATTATCGCCTTCGCTGCGGCCATGTTGTTCATTGATGATCTTGAAGTTGTCAATATCGATGCAGAGAATGGCAAATTCAATGCGGTCAACGAAGTCACTTTCGCCGTACGATGCGCAAAGACTATCAAGATGTTCTTCGAGCGCATCCCTGTCGGCCAGTCCGGTGAGTTCGTCGTGACTGACGGGGAAATCGCCTAGTCCTTTGAAATCAATCATTTACGCATAATTCCTATCGCCGCTTACCGATTCCTTCTGCCTGCTTGTGACAATGGCAGGTGCTTGCTGTCAGTTCAATAACAGAATTGGGTGCATGCGTGAGCGGAAAACAATGGCAAGGTAAATAAAACTGACTTTACTTTCGCTACTTTACCACGAATTTTCGATCAATTCGACACCTCTTTCTTGCGCTGCAACAGGACACCCTCTTTCAATGCCGCGCGGGGCCAATCCTGCGGTTGCCGGGCCTTTGCCGGGGGGTATCGGTCGTTGCGAATCTCATGTCCGCCACGGTGAAAGAATCGCCTGATTACAGGCTGTTGCCGGTGATTTGCCCGTGAAAAAATGCGACAAGAGTTGCACAAAGATTACGCTGCGCGAGAAAGATGCGATATTTGCGTGCAAATGGCCCGTGTGTTGCCTCGCCACGGCAGACATTGATTGACGGTGGCTTAATTTTTTGCCACATCCTGTCCTAAATTATTGCTTCTGCTGAAATCATCCAGCAGGAGCCAGTTACGCGCTTGCAAGCGCTCTGTGTTGCAAGTGCCTTGCCAGGAAAGCTTGTGGACCATGACGCTGAACTTTGAAGATCTTCGCATCAAGATGGTCGACAATCAGTTGCGTACGACTGATGTGACCGACAAACCGTTGCTTCAGGCCTTCCTCGATGTTCCCCGTGAAAAATTCGTGCCAAGCGTCCGTCAGCCACTCGCCTATATCGACGAGGATGTTCTGGTGTTGGGTGCAACCGCGGAATCGGGTGCGCGTTACCTGATGCAGCCTTCGCCTTTCGCCAAGCTTGTGCAATTGGCCAATGTCCAGCCCGAGGATGTGGTTCTCGATGTCGGTTGCGCAACCGGATACTCGGCCGGGGTGCTTTCGCGCATCGCCGGATCGGTGATCGCGATTGAAAACGACCAGACTCTTGCCGAGCAGGCGACTGCCACATTGGCGCAGCTTGGTTATGATAATGTGGTGGTGGTTAGCACGCCGCTGCAAAAAGGGTATGCTGCGGAAGCGCCCTATGATGTGATTCTGTTTGAGGGTGGCATTGATCATGTTCCTGGTCCATTGTTTGACCAGCTGAAGGATGGGGGACGCCTCGTTGCCGTTGAAGGCGCGGGCAATTCCGGTCAGGCCATGATTTATGTCAAGAATGACGGGGTAGTATCGGGCCGTCCTGCTTTCAACTCTGCCGTGAAGCCGCTTCCCGGTTTTGAGAGGGTGCCTGAGTTCGAGTTTTGAGTGTCGCACATGAGACAAAAGTGCAACGGTTGACCACTTTGTTCGCATATCGAAAAATGTGCCGGTGGGTCATCTTGCAAATTGAAAGCGAATGAACGACATGTGGTCGAACCAATCGGTTCGGTCTGGGGTTTCCAAGTTTTAGAGAATGAAGGGGTTTATGGTGTTCATACCGGGTAAGCGAGTACTCACCGCAGCACTGCTGTCGGCGACGGTCTTGACCTCTGCGCCTTCAATGGCAGAAACGATCTTTGGCGCGATGTCCAAGGCGTATGACAACAATTCGACCCTCAATGCTGATCGCGCCGGTGTGCGGGTGACGGATGAGGGCGTTGCGATCGCCAAATCCGGCTATCGCCCGACAGTTTCGGCGACAGCCGGTTTGACGGCTACGTCACGCCGAATTGATGGGGGCAACACCAGCAACTCGAATGTCGGTACGTTCGGCATCTCCCTCAATCAGACGCTGTTTGACGGTTTCCAGACCAAGAACAACGTCGCGTCGGCCAAGACCCAGGTTCTGGCCGCCCGTGAAAACCTGCGCAACAACACACAGAATCTGCTGTTCAGCGCTGCACAGGCCTATATGGATGTGTACATGTTCCGGCAGATTGTGGTTCTGCGTCAGAAAAACCTGGAATTCCTTGACGAGCAGCTGCGCGCCGCCCGTGCGCGTTTCGATGTCGGTGAAGGCACCCGCACGGACGTTGCCCAGGCCGAAGCACAGAAGGCCTCGGCAGTGGCCACGTTGAACGTCGCCCGTTCAGACGTCAAAACCGCTGAAGCCACCTATATCCAGATTGTCGGTGCAGCGCCGACAGGGCTGAAGCCAGCGAGCATTGCCTCAAAGCACCTGCCGAAATCGATGGACTCCGCCTTTGCCATTGCAGCAAAGGATCATCCGGGAATTCTCGCAACGCAGTACGCTCTTGACGCCGCGGGCTATTCGGTGAAGTCGAATGAAGGCGCCTTGCTGCCGCAGATCGGCCTGAGCGGCGGTGTGACCCGCACGGATGTGTTTTCGGGCAATGACTCGTCGCAGAACGACGGAACGGCAGCATCGGCCGGCATTACGCTGACCATTCCGATCTATAGCGGCGGCCGTACGCCGGCACTTGTCCGTCAGGCCAAGGAAACCGCCGCACAGCGCCGGATCGAAGTGGATGTGACCCGCGACAGCGTGCGTCAGGCGATTGCCAAGGCATGGTCGCAGCTGGAAGCCGCCAAGGCATCCATTGTTGCACAGAAAGCCGTGATCTCGGCTGCCCAGCTCGCCTTGAACGGCGTCATCGAGGAACGCAAGGTTGGTCAGCGCACCACGCTCGATGTCTTGAACCAGCAGGCTCAGGTTTTGTCCGGGCAGATTGCCCTGGCTCAGGCTGAACATGACAGTGTTGTCACAAGCTATGCCGTTCTGCTTGCGGTCGGCCGCCTGCTGCCGGAACAGATCGGCCTGCAGGTCGCCCAATACAAGCCGGAAGAGCATTACGACGCCGTCAAGGACAAGTGGTTCGGATTGCGCACGCCGGACGGCCGCTAGGCCTCGAACCTGTTGTTGGAACTATTCCCATGCCGCCGGTGTCATCACGCCGGCGGCATTTTCACGCGCGGATGGCCGGTTGCGTGCCGTTCCAGAAAAGTCTGTGGGTTAGGCCGTATTCTCCGCCGCAGGGATTCTCAAAGACAATGTAAGCCTCTACACTGAATGCAGATTCGTTGCTCGGCAGCGAAACAAGATGTAGTAGGCGAGAGTATCATGGCACAATCCTCCAGCGTGGCGCGTGAACCTTCTATGGAAGAGATTCTCGCCTCGATCCGTCGTATCATTGAAGAGAGTGATACAACGCGGACAGAGGCTGGTGTGCCGACGCCGGTCAATTCCGATGTTCCAGTTCCTGCCAGCGCAATCCAGACGCCGCTTTACGCCCATGATGCAAGCGAAGAGGAGGCGGAATTGCCGCCGCGCGAAGGCATTGCCGTTTCGCATCCGCTGCCGCATGCCTACGAAGCGCCATTGGGCAGGCCGTTCTCGTCGCTGCAGTCCAAGCTTGTCGAGCGCGAAGCGGTCGTAACGCCGCCGGAACCGCAGCCGGAGGTATTGAAGGCCCCGTTTGCCCCCGAGCCCGTCATTGACGAACCGGCGGATTATGCCGTGCCCGAGCCCGAGGCTTTTGCAGCGCCTGAACCTTTGATTGAAATTCAAACGCCTGTTGTCCCCGTGCCGCCGCAGATACCGGTTGTCGAACGGGAGGCTCAGGCCGAAGCATTGGATCCGGCGCCGGAAGTCGAACCGGTTGTACCGGCACCTGAAGCATCCGAGGCTGCCATCGGCGACGAGGTTTCTCTCGATCTCGAGCGTGCGCTGGAGCCGATCCTGTCGGAAGCGACGGAACGTCAGGTCAGTGCCGCGTTTGACGATCTTTCCTTTGCCGTACAGCACGAGCAGCGCCGGTCCTTCGATGACATCGCGCAGGAAATCATGCGGCCCTTGCTGCAGGACTGGCTCGACAACAATCTTCCCAATCTGGTCGAGCGGCTGGTGCGTGAGGAAATCGAGCGCGTGGCGCGGGGCGCCAAGCGCTGATTTCATTCCAGCGGCTATCTGCCCTGAATCACCTTGAACGCACCCGGCGTAAGGTTGCCATTGCTCACGGAATTGACATCAGCACGGGTGAGCTTGCCGCTGACAATGCCTTGAACCAGTCGTTTGCACAGGATCGTTGGCATGCTCGAAACGCTCAGTCCTGATATGACGGCTATGTTCTGGCGACTTTTCATCGGCATGTTGCCGAACATATTGGAGCAGTGTCCTATTTCGGCTTTTTGCCTCTCGGGTTTTGCCAGGAGGCCTTGTACTTCCTTATACCGGCCTTCAGATACCCCGCAGCCAGCCAGAATTGTCACAGCAGTGCATGCTGCGATGAGCTTGTAAAATTTCATGCTTTCCCCCTGAACAGTCGGCGATGTGCGACAGTTCATTCGGTAGCGTCCCGATCTTCTAAGTCAAGATTGCATCGTCGACATTCGCCAAGTCATCATTGACTTATGTCCAGCCATTCGGTTTACACCGTAGCTAACCTTTTTCCGCAAAAATGACGGACTATTCGCATGCTTGAGAAGACCTATGATGCCGCGGCCATAGAGCCGAAGATCGCAGAACGCTGGGATGACGCTGGCGCATTCAAGGCCGGAGCCGGTTCGAAGCCCGGCGCGGATCCCTTCGCCATCGTCATTCCGCCGCCGAACGTGACCGGTTCGCTGCACATGGGCCATGCGCTGAACAACACGATTCAGGACATTCTCGTGCGCTTCGAGCGTATGCGCGGCAAGAACGTGCTGTGGCAGCCGGGCATGGACCATGCGGGTATTGCGACGCAGATGGTTGTCGAGCGCCAGCTGATGGAGCGCCAGCAGCCGGGCCGCCGCGCCATGGGCCGCGAGAAGTTCGTGGAGCGGGTGTGGGAATGGAAATCCGAGTCCGGCGGCATCATTGCCGGCCAGTTGAAGCGTCTGGGCGCGTCCTGCGACTGGTCGCGCGAACGCTTCACCATGGACGAGGGGCTGTCGAAGGCGGTTCTGGAAGTTTTCGTGACGCTCTACAAGCAGGGGCTGATCTACAAGGACAAGCGGCTGGTCAATTGGGATCCGAAGCTGCTGACCGCAATTTCAGACATTGAAGTCGAGCAGCGCGAAATCAAGGGCCATCTCTGGCATTTCCGCTATCCGCTCGAGAACGTGGCTTTCGATCCGGAAAACCCGCATACCTATATCGTTGTTGCGACCACCCGGCCGGAAACCATGCTGGGCGATACGGGCGTTGCCGTTAATCCGGCCGATGAGCGCTATCATGCCGTCCTCGATAATAATGTCCTGCTGCCGCTGGTTGGCCGTCTCATCCCCATCGTTGCGGATGATTACGCTGATCCGGAAGCCGGGTCTGGCGCGGTCAAGATCACACCCGCGCATGACTTCAACGATGCGGAAGTCGGCAAGCGCAACGATCTGCGGCAGATCAATATTCTCAATACCGACGCCTCGATCTTCTTGAAGGATAACAACGACTTCCTCGAAGGATTGGAGAAATCGAGTCATCTCGATCAGCTGATTCATGCGCTCGATGGCAAGGATCGCTTTGCTGCGCGCAAGCTGATTGTCGCGATGATGGAAGAGGGCGGCTATCTCGAAAAGATAGAAGATCACACGCATATGGTCCCGCATGGCGACCGCGGTGACGTGCCGATCGAGCCTTATCTCACGGACCAGTGGTATGTGAACGCGGCGGAACTGGCCAAACCAGCCATTGCCAGCGTGCGCGAGGGCCGCACCAATTTTGTGCCGAAGAACTGGGAAAAGACCTATTTCGAGTGGATGGAAAACATCCAGCCCTGGACGATTTCCCGCCAGCTCTGGTGGGGGCATCAGATTCCGGCGTGGTATGGCCCGGATGGCCAGGTCTTCGTTGAAAAGACTGAGGAAGAAGCGCTCAGCGCTGCGATTCAGCATTATCTGGCGCATGAGGGGCCGATGAAGGCCCATGTGCAGAACCTTCTCGAAGACCTGAAACCCGGCGATATTCTCACGCGCGACGAAGACGTGCTCGACACCTGGTTCTCGTCGGCGCTGTGGCCGTTCTCGACGCTGGGCTGGCCGGACAAGACACCGGAGCTTGCCACCTATTATCAGACCGATGTGCTGGTCACCGGTTTTGACATCATCTTCTTCTGGGTCGCCCGCATGATGATGATGGGCCTGCATTTCATGAACGAGGAGCCGTTCCACACCGTCTATGTCCACGCGCTGGTGCGCGACAAGAACGGCGCCAAGATGTCGAAGTCGAAAGGCAACGTCATCGATCCCCTGGATCTGATCGACGAATATGGCGCCGATGCCCTGCGGTTCACGCTTGCCATCATGGCGGCACAGGGCCGCGACGTGAAGCTCGATCCGAGCCGCATTGCCGGATATCGCAATTTCGGGACAAAACTCTGGAATTCGACACGTTTCGCCGAGATGAACGGCGTTGCGCGCAATCCGGCTTTCCGGCCGCAGGACGCAAAGCTCACGGTCAACCGCTGGATATTGACGGAGCTGACCAATGCGGTGCGCGACGTCACCGACGGCATCACGAGCTATCGCTTCAACGAAGCCGCCGGTGCGGCATACCGGTTCGTCTGGAATCAGTTCTGCGACTGGTACATTGAATTGCTGAAGCCGGTGTTCAATGGCGAGGATGCGGAAGCCAAGGCGGAAGCACAGGCCTGCGCCGCTTATGTCCTCGATGAAATCTACAAGCTGCTGCATCCGTTCATGCCGTTCATGACGGAAGAGCTCTGGGCGCATACGGCCGGCGAGGGACAAATGCGCGATACCTTGCTTTGCCATGCCGGCTGGCCGGAGCCGGATTTCCTCGACGGGGAAGCCGCTGCGGATATCAACTGGCTGATCGATCTGGTGACGGGCATCCGTTCGGTCCGGGCAGAAATGAATGTTCCTGCCTCTGCCACGGCGCCGCTGGTGGTCGTCGGGGCGCGTGACGTGACCAAGGAGCGATTGGTGCGCCATGAAGCTTCGATCAAATGGCGCGCGCGTGTTGAAACGATCGAGCTCGCCGATGAAGCCCCCAAGGGCTCGGCGCAGTTTGTTATCGGCGAGGCGACGGCATGCCTGCCGCTTGGCAGCCTGATCGACGTGAAGGCGGAAGTTGCCCGCCTTGGCAAGGAAGCCGGGAAAATCAACGAGGAAATCGACAAGATCGGCAAGAAGCTTGGCAATGAAAAATTTGTTGCCAATGCAAAGCCGGAAATTGTCGAGGCGGAGCGCGAGCGGCTGGTCGAGCTGCAGGCATCCATCGAAAAGATTACAACGGCTATACGTCGCGTCAGCGAAGCCGGCTGATCAAACTAATCATTTTGGGCTAATTGATTCTCAATTTGATTGAATTATTCCGTGCTCCCCTTGAATGACGGGGGAGCACACCCCATTTTCGACAGTCATTCGCCCCAATTCGGTCATTTTTGGCCGCCGTTGCATTTGAGCAACATTGCCGTTTTTTTGCTGAAAATCAGCTGTTTCCGACCTCAAGCAAGGGTCTGCCGCTGAAAAAATCAGGGAAACCCTGGCGAAAAGTCACGAAATTTCGATGTTTTAAAAATTTGTGCTTCGGACCTGTTCACAAGCCCTCTCGCAAACAAGTTGCACGATTCGCCCGCTTTGTTACCTATTACGTATTGGTAACAATTTTGCTGGACTTTGATCGCGGGTTCAGAGGTTTTCAGGTCTCGGGGAGGACTTAATGACTAAGACTATTTCCACAATCATCGGCAGCGCGCTTCTTTTGACAAGTGTTGCTACTGCTGCACAGGCCGGGGGTCTTGAGCGCGGTGGTTACAACTGGGACCTTCTTTTCAGCGAAGAGCGTTTTGTGACCGAAGGTGGCGTGATTTACGTTATGCCTGATCGCAAGATCAAGAATGCCAAGGACACATCCGTTACCAAAAACCCTGGTAAGGATGGATTGGATAACGAGAACTACAAAAAATCCACAGCAAGCGAGACGCCTGACTATACCGTTTTCAAATATGGTGCGAAGGTCGGCATCACCCCTGATCTGGACTGCCTGGGCACATACAGCCAGCCTTGGGGCGTTCACACTAAGCCGGGCTCAAAATGGGCTGGCGACAACTCAAACATCGAAACCAAGATCAATTCTGACGACTGGGGTCTGACCTGCTCCTACAAGTTCCACATTACGGACAAGGGTTCGCTGCGCATCATCGGCGGCGTTTCCTATCAGGAGCTCGATGGCTTCAAGACGCGTATGGTGAACGGTCTAGTTCCGCTTGCAACAAATGGCGCCCTGGATGGCACCGGCAGGCTGAACCTGAGTGCTGACGGCGTCGGCTGGCGCGTTGGTGCTGCTTATGAAATCCCTGAAATCGCGTTCCGTGCCAGCCTTATGTACAATGCGGCTGTTGACCTCGGCGAAATCGGCGGCACGCTCGATCTGACCCAACTGCCCAAAACGCCTACGAACCCGCTTTCCGGCCGGATCACGGACGTTTATGGCACTGCTACGATGCCGCAGTCCGTTGAACTCAAGCTTCAGACCGGTATTGCACCGAACTGGCTGGCCTATGGCTCGGTCAAGTGGGTCGACTGGAGCGTTCTCGACGTTATCGCCTTCTGCCCCACCGCAACCAAGGGCAAGGTTGCCTGCGGAGCATCGTCTCCGGTCCGCGCAACGTCGCTTGACCTGATGTTCCAGGACGGCTGGACGGTTACAGGTGGTGTTGGTCACAAGTTCAACGATCAGTGGAGCGGTCAGCTGCAGGTCAGCTGGGACAAGGGCACGACAACCGGCCTGACTACGCAGACAGACACCTACCTTCTGTCCGGCGGTCTCGCATACTCGCCGAACAAGAATGTTGAACTTCGTTTGGGCGGCGCTATCGGCATCCTCAAGTCCGGATCCTACGGCCCGACGAAGTGCACAGGCAACCAGCCTTGTGGTGTGGATGCTTCCTATGACTTCGGCAACGATCTCGTCACCGCCGTATCGCTTTCCGGCAAGATGAAATTCTGATCCGACCAGGATCGAACAGAAAAGCCCGGTATTCGTACCGGGCTTTTTCAGTATTTGGACGTTGGTTTATTGTGCACTGCAATGCCGGCAATCCGAAAGTAAGAGTTTCTCCATTACGTTTTGTGACGATTCAGCAACACTTCTGAGCGATGATTTGCAAGGCGGAGGCAAGGGGCAATTTTGCCCATTTTGCGCCACAAACCCGGAGCACCTCGATAGGGCGGCGACCGATAAGTGGTTGAAGAAATGTCGTGCAATGGTGCCGATGTTCCGCCCGGGGCAATGATGGACGCAAAACCGATCTTACTGGCTTACACCAACAGCCTTTATGCGATGTCGGAACTGACGCGCTGCCCCGACGATTCCATTTTTGCAGGCACATCCCATTCCCTGGTATCTGGCCGTACTATTGCCGGAAAGCGGTCAAACGATCGCTGGAATGATGCGTCATATTCATCGTCAACAACATCCGCAGCGCAAACGATATGCGCTCAAAACGGGGTGGCAGGCGGCGTTTTCGCCGGTGTCGCCGTCAATCGTGTCCTGACAGGGGGTGCCGGGCGCAGCAAGGCTGCGACGCATCCGGTCCGGGCAAAGGAAGTGTATTGCCATGCTCATTGTTGATCGCTTCGCCGCTCCGTTTTTCGGGATCGGGCTTGCTTTGAGTGTCATGACGCTGCCCTGCCACGCGTTCGACACCAGCAATGAGATGAACGAGGATTCCAGTCCTTTCGCCCTCTTCAAGTTCGGATTTTCCGCCTACAAGAAGGGCGACAAGGATGAAGCCGTCAAGGCGTTGAGGTTTGCCGCGGAAAAGGGCCATCAGGGCGCCAACTGGAAGCTCGGCCGCATGTATGCGGAAGGCGACGGCGTCAAGGAAGATGACTACGAAGCCTACAAGATGTTCGAGCAGGTCGTGCACGAGGGCGCCGAACAGGGCACGCAGAACGAGAGTTATGTTGCCGATGCGCTCGTGGCCCTTGCCGGTTATGTGAAACGCGGCATCCCGAACTCACCGATCAAGTCCAATCCGAGCGCCGCGCGCGATCTCTATCTGCAGGCCGCCTCGAATTTCGGCGACTCCGATGCACAGTTCGAACTCGGCAAGATGCTGATGAAGGGTGAGGGCGGCCAGCCGAATCCCAATCAGGCGGCGCGATGGTTCCGCCTTTCGGCCCAGAAGGGCCATGCCGGTGCGCAGGCCATGCTGGGCAATCTGCTGTTCCAGGCCGGAAAGACCGTGCGCGGGCTGGCCATGATGACCGCCGCATTCGAGCGGGCATCCAAACAGGATCGCGTCTGGATCGGCGATATTCAGGAACAGGCGTTTTCCATTGCCAACGAGGCCGATCGCCGGACGGCCATCGTGCTTGCCGAAGACATTATCAAAACGGGCGATTTCTGATCGGGAAGAGCCAGCCTGAGCTGACCCGGTAGGGTCTTCAGCCGCAAATCATGCCAAGGCGATTGCCACAGGGACGTGATCCGACGGCTTTTCCCAGGCGCGGACATGTTTTTCGATGCTGGCGGAGGTGAGACGATTGGCGGCCTCGGGCGACAGCATCAGGTAGTCGATGCGGATGCCATTGTTCTTCTGCCAGGCTCCGGCCTGATAATCCCAGAATGTATATGTCCCCGCCTCATCCGTGACGGCACGGGTCGCATCGGTGAAGCCGAGGTTTTCCAGCCGGCGCAGTGCCTGGCGCGATTCCGGCTGGAACAGCGCGTCATTCAGCCATGCTTCGGGGTGTTTGGCGTCCTTCGGCTGGGCAATGACATTGTAGTCGCCCGCCAGGACAAGCGGTTCTTCCAGGGCAAGCCGGTCTTCCGCCCAACGTTCCAGACGCTCCATCCAGCGCAGCTTGTAGGGAAATTTTTCCGTATCGATGGGATTGCCATTGGGCAGATACAGCGAAACAACGCGAATGGCGCCGGTTTCCGTCGAAAATACCGCTTCGATGAAGCGCGACTGCTCGTCGGTATCCTCGCCGGGCAGGCCGCGGATTACTTCGTCCGGGCTCTTCTTCGACAGGATGGCAACGCCATTGAAGCCCTTCTGGCCGTGGGTTTCGACGTGATAGCCGAGGGCTTCGATCTCGGCTCGCGGAAATTGCTCGTCGACGGACTTGATTTCCTGCAGGCAGACGATGTCCGGATTGGATTCCCGCAGCCACGCTGTCAGAACTTCGATCCGCGCTTTCACACCATTGATGTTCCAGGTGACAATTTTCATGGGAAACAACGACTTTGCTGAGTTTTTGATTGCGCGAAATCTGAAACGCCGGTCAGACGGAAAAACTGGTTCCGCAGCCGCAGGACGAGGTGGCGTTGGGATTGCGGATCTGGAAAGACTGTCCCATCAGGTCATCGACAAAGTCGATTTCGGAACCGCCGATATAGGGCAGGGATATCGAATCGATCAGCACCTTTGCGCCGAGTTTCTCGATGACGATGTCATCGGCGTCCTGCGCATCGACCAGATCATATTTGTAGGAAAAGCCCGAGCAGCCGCCGCCTTCGACGGAAATGCGCAGGGCGGTCTTCTCGGGATCGGACTTCAGAATTGCCGAAATGCGCTTGGCAGCAGCATCGGATACGGAAACATTCATTGCATCGCTCATTTCTTCACGCTCCAAATGCGAACCAGTTCGCAGCGCTCCGGCTTAAGTTGACATTGCCATGTCACACCTTGCCATTCATCATACACCATAGCTAAGAATTGGCGACCGCGAAGTCAACGACCGGCGCGGCCGCAAAGTGGGAAGGCATTCAATTCAATCATGTCGATGCAGGGAATTGGCTTCGGATACAGGGAGAGGGCGCCCTATGCCTGCGATCCGCAACGCAGTCGCGGTCGCCTCGTACCGGAAAATGAGAGTCCGACACGCACGGTTTTCCAGCGTGATCGCGACCGCATCATCCATTCCACCGCCTTTCGGCGCCTGAAGCACAAGACACAGGTGTTCATCGCCCATGAGGGGGATCACTACCGCACCCGGCTGACCCACACGATCGAAGTGGCGCAGATTGCCCGGGCATTGGCACGGTCGATGCGGCTCGATGAAGATCTGGCCGAGGCGATTGCCCTGGTGCATGACTTCGGTCACACGCCGTTCGGCCATACGGGCGAAGATGCGCTCAACGAAAAAATGAAGGAGTTTGGCGGGTTCGACCACAATGCCCAGTCATTGCGTATCGTGACCAGCCTTGAAAGGCGCTATGCGGAGTTCGACGGGCTGAACCTGACCTGGGAGACGCTTGAAGGGCTGGTGAAGCACAACGGTCCGCTGACGGGAGCGGATGGCGTGGGACTGAAGCACCCCGTGCCGGCCGCCATTGTCGAGTACAACAGCCAATATGACCTCGAACTCAGCCGTTATGCCTCGCTTGAGGCGCAGTGCGCGGCAATTGCCGATGATATCGCCTACAACGCGCATGATATAGACGATGGCCTGCGTTCCGGGCTGCTGTCGCTGGAGGCATTGGAGGAGGTTCCGCTGACGGGCGACATCCTGCGCGCAGTGCGGCTGAAATATCCTGTTCTCGATGATGTCCGTACATCGCACGAAATCGTGCGGCGGCAGATCACCATCATGGTCGAAGACGTTATCCGCACGGCCCAAACCAACATCGAAGCGCTGCAACCGCAATGCGTGGACGATATTCACAATGCCGGACGCATGCTGATCGGGTTTTCCGCTGCCATGCGTGACAAGGAAAAACGGCTGAAATCATTCCTTTACAAGAATCTCTATTTCCACGAGAGCGTCATCCGCATCAGAAAGTCCGCCGATCAGATCGTGCGTGATTTGTTCGATGCCTATATGGCCGACGAGCAGACGATGCCGGAAGGCTGGCGCGAGGGGCCAAAACACGACGGTTTGGCGCCGCGCGCACGGCTTGTGGCGGATTTCCTGGCGGGCATGACCGACACTTATGCTGTGCGCGAGCATCGCCGCTTGTTTGACCATACGCCCGAATTGGCTTAAGCGAAGGGCCAATCGCGGTCACACGACCGCACCAACGTGAAAAACCCGATCGAGTATAACGTCATGAACATCTTCGCCGATTTCGATGCGCGGATTAAAAAAGCCCTGCAAGCGCTTGAATTGAAAACCATTGATGGCGCCGATGTGGATCTGTCCCGCGTTGGCGTTGAGCCGCCGCGCGATCCGAGTCACGGTGATATCGCAACGAATGCCGCGATGGTTCTGTCGAAAGCCGTTGGCCAAAACCCGCGCGAACTGGCGATCCGGATCGGCGACGCGCTGAAAAATGACCCGGAGGTCGGCTCTGTTGACGTTGCCGGACCGGGTTTTATCAACCTGCGCTTGAAGGATACGTACTGGCACGGGCAACTGGCCGGCATGCTGGGCGCCGGTCTCGACTATGGCCGGTCGAAGCTGGGCTATGGCCATAGGGTCAATGTCGAGTTCGTTTCAGCCAATCCGACCGGGCCGATGCATGTGGGGCATTGCCGGGGCGCCGTTGTCGGCGATGCCCTGGCCAATCTCCTGTCCTTCGCCGGTTACGACGTGACCAAGGAATATTATATCAACGATGCGGGCGCGCAGATCGATGTGCTTGCCAATTCGGTGATGCTGCGTTACCGCGAAGCGCTGGGTGAGCATATCGGCGAGATTCCGGCTGGCCTTTATCCCGGCGACTATCTTGTTCCGGTCGGGCAGGCGCTTGCCGCCGATTACGGTACGAAACTTCTGGCAATGCCGGAAGAAGAGGCAACCGCAATCATCAAGGACCGGACCATTGATGCCATGATGGTGATGATCCGCGACGATCTTGCCTCGCTCAACGTGCATCACGATGTGTTTTTCTCCGAGCGGACGCTGCATGCGGACAACGCCAAGCAGATCAGGTCGGCGATCAATGACCTGACGCTGAAGGGACATGTGTACAAGGGCAAGCTGCCGCCGCCCAAGGGCCAGCTGCCGGAGGACTGGGAAGATCGCGAGCAGACCCTGTTCCGTTCGACCGACGTGGGTGACGATATCGACCGGCCTTTGGTGAAGTCTGACGGACAGTTCACCTATTTTGCCGCCGACGTTGCCTATTTCAAGGACAAGTACGACCGGCACTTCGATGAGATGATCTATGTGCTCGGGGCCGATCATGGCGGGTACGTCAAGCGGCTTGAATCGCTGGCACGCGCTGTTTCCGGCGGTACGGCCAAGCTGACGGTTCTCATCTGCCAGCTCGTCAAGCTCTATCGCAATGGCGAGCCGGTGCGCATGTCGAAACGCTCGGGCGAATTCGTCACCCTGCGCGATGTGGTGGAAGAAGTCGGGCGCGATCCCGTCCGGTTCATGATGCTGTACCGGAAGAATGACGCGCCGCTGGATTTCGACTTCGCCAAGGTCACCGAACATTCCAAGGACAATCCGGTCTTCTACGTCCAGTATGCCTCCGCGCGGTGCCATTCCGTGTTCCGGCAGGCGATCGAACAGCTTGGGCTGGGCGAAGAATCACTGGCGGCCAGTGCCCAGCACTTCGGTTTGCTGACGGACGAAAGCGAAATTGCGCTCATCCGCAAGCTTGCCGAATACCCGCGTTTGATTGAAACGGCGGCCGTCCATCAGGAGCCGCACCGCCTTGCTTTCTACCTCTACGACCTGGCAAGTTCGCTGCACGCGCAGTGGAATAAGGGGACCGAAAACGCGGACTTACGTTTTATTAAGGTTAACGATCCAAACTTGTCCCAAGCCAGGCTAGGGCTGGTGCAGGTTGTTTCTAAGGTTTTGGCGTCCGGATTGTCTATCATTGGTGCGGACGCCCCAACCGAAATGCGCTGAAAGGCGCGGAAATCCTGTCAACTTTTGCCCACATTGCGCTGGTATGGCCAATGCGTGACGTCTTTTGACGTCCATAGTTGAGAGTACAGGATTAACGCCATGGCGGACAACTATCTTCAGCGTTCTCACCGGCAGGATGATTCGCGATTCGGTAATGACGACCCTCTGATGGAGCTTTCCCGTATCATGGGAACGCCTGTCGAAGAGGAGCACGCGGCAACCGGATCGGGCGAGGATCTTGCTATGGATCTGGAGCGCGAGCTCATGGGCGATTTTGAGGAGCATCCTCAGCGTGCCGCCCCGGCGGCAGCCCCGGAGCCCGTGCACAGTCATGCTGAGCCGGATCGGTTTGCTCACTTCGATCTTCAGGATGCGGTGGAACGGGAATTGATGTCGAATGCGGATTATGCGCATGCCGCAGCCGAGCCCGTCGCGATCTATGAGGAACCCGACTACGCCGACTACGAGCCGGACGCCGTTTATGCCGACGGCGAAACGGGCGAGGGGCGCGATGGGCACGAGCCTGTCAGCTTTGTACCCGAACCGGCGCAGCCGGAACGCGCTGTCGTTGCGGCGCCGTCCTTAAGCCTTGAAGATGAACTTGAGACGCTTCTTGCCGGTGCGGCGAAGCCTGTGGTTCAGCGTTCGGCAAACGCTTCCTGGGGTTATGGTTCGCAAGCGCCGGTCATCGGCCGTACGGAAGCTGCTCCCATTATCAGCCGCGCAACCTCCTATGCGCCGTCCGTCACCCAGCCGGTGGCCGAGGCGAAGCCGGCCTATGTGCCGGAACCTGCGGCCTATCAGGCCGCGCCTGTCCCGGCTTCGGCTGCTTACGCGCCGGCTCCGGTGCACGAAGAGGCGGCAGCGGTCCAGGGCGATCCGCTTGAAGATTTCGACACGGAAGAACTGATGGCCGCCTTCGACGATTTCGAAGTGCCGCTGGATGTGGAAGACGAAGCTGTTCCGGCGCACGCGCTGGAAGCAGAGCTGCCCCGTTACCAGAGCCCCGTGCATTCCTATGCGGCCGTTCGCGAGCCGGAGCTTGCTCCCGTTGCGCCCTTGGCTGCTGTAGAAACCCACCATCTGCCGGAGCCGCAGGATTTGAGCGGCTATGCGGATGAGCTGGATCGCGCGGCCTCGTCAATCTCCTCTGCGCCCGATGTTCACACCGTGGCGGTCACCGAGAACCGGGTCGAGTACACGGAGTCGCTCGATCTGCCTGAAGTGCACTACGAAGACGATGTTCCGCAGCACAATGGCCTGGGCGAGCTTGAAACCGAATTTGCTGAAGTCTTCGGCTCGATCGAGGCTGATGATACCCGTGCGGCCTATACGGCACCGCAGGAGGAGCCGCAGCAACCGGCGCCAGCCGCGAAGGATGAATATGCCGATATTTTTGCCGATGTCTTCGGCAATGAGGCTGAGCAGGGACATTATACCCCGGCAAACTATGCGGCTGCCGGAGCCGGTGTCGCCGCAGCGGCGGCTGTCGGAGTAGCTGCTGCCAGCGCGCATCAGTCCCGCCCGGTTGCCAGCAGCTACAGCAACGGTCCTGAAGACGACATGGATTTTGGCTACGATCCAAAACGCGACGATGTCGGCATGGCTGCAACGACCTATGCCCAGCCGATGAGCCGCAAACGCAGCTTCGTTGTACCGGGTGCCGTAGCGGCAGCCGTTCTTCTCGCCGTTTCCGGTGCCGTTGCCTATAAATGGACCAGCGGATCGGGTGGCGCGCCTGTGGTGATCATGGCCGACAAAACCCCGATCAAGGTTCAGCCGGAAAGCGCGGCGAACACGACTGCGCCTGTCCAGGACAAGATCGTTTATGAAAAGGGTGCGACGGCGGATACATCGCCGCCAAAGCAGCAGCAGCTTGTCACGACCCAGGAAAAACCGGTCGATCTGACTGCCGATACGGATGAGGATATTGCCGGGACCAAGGCCGAGGAGAGGGTCGATCCCGCCGCTGCGAACATGGCTTCGAGCGAGGAGCAGGCCCAGCCGAACGGCGCCATCGCACCGCGCAAGGTTCAGACCATGGTCGTGAAGCCCGATGGTACAATGGTAGCCGCCATTCCGCAGGCTGCCGATCCCGTCGCTTCGGGTCCTGCCGCCGCGCCCATGGCGCGTCCCGCCCCGGCGGCTCCGGCACCGGTCAGCGCGATGCCCGACGGCAACGATCAGATCGGCTCGCTTGCGGCAGCCAGCAATCCTGCAACGCCAAAACCGGCGGTTGAGCCCCTGGTTGCCAAGCCGCAGGCTCCGGCAACCGGCAAGCTGCCGGCCAAGGCGGTCGAGACGAGGAAGATCACGGCAGAGACGGTTGCCTCCGTTGCGCCGAAGAATGTCCCGATTGTCGACTCCCGTCCGGCCGATCAGCCCTTGAACGTTGTTGATCGCGTCGCGCCGCAAAAGCCGGCCGGTCAGCCGCAGCAGCAGGTTGCTTCTGCCGTGGCACCGGGCACTTATCTGATCCAGGTTGCTTCGCAGCCGACGGCGGAAGGCGCGCAGAAGACCTATGCTTCGCTCGCCCAGCGCTATCCCGGCGTGATCGCCGGTCGCGGTGTCGATATCAAGCAGGCCGAGATTGCCGGCAAGGGTACATTCTACCGTGTTCGTATCCCGGCCGGTACAAAGGACGCTGCAGTCAATCTGTGCACCAAGTTCAAGTCGGCGGGCGGCAGCTGCTTCGTGACGCAGTAAGCCCGCCACATAACCAGACAAAGGCGGCCAATGGCCGCCTTTTCCTTTTTTGCATCACCGCAGTAGACTTTACCCATGAGCGAATCAAAAGCATGGATTGCCGGCACGTCCGGTCTGAAACTGACCCCCGACGAAATCGCGTTCTTCCGCGATGAACGCCCGTGGGGTTTTATCTTGTTTGCCCGCAATGTCAGCGAAGCGGCACAGGTCGAGGATCTGACGGCGCATCTGCGCGATCTGGTGCGGCGTGACGAAGCCCCGGTGCTGATCGATCAGGAAGGCGGGCGGGTGCAGCGTCTGCGGCCGCCGCTGGCGCCCAATTATCCCGCCGGATCGGCGCTGGGTGCCCTGTTCAAGCAGGACGAGGAGGCGGGATTGCGCGCGGCCTGGCTGCTTTCGCGCCTTCACGCGTTCGATCTCATGAAACTCGGCGTCAATGTCGATTGTCTTCCGGTTCTCGATGTTCCGGTTGAGGGCGCCAACGAGGTCATCGGCAGCCGTGCGTACGGCAAGCATCCGGAAATTGTCACGGCGATGGGCAAGGCTGCGGCCGAAGGTCTTCTGGCGGGCGGCATGCTGCCTGTGATGAAGCACATTCCCGGCCATGGCCGCGCATTTGCCGACACCCATCACGAATTGCCGACCGTGACAACGCCGCTCGACGAATTGGCGGAACACGACTTTGCCCCGTTCCAGGCTCTTGCGCATCTGCCCATGGCGATGAGCGCCCATGTCATCTTCTCGGCCATCGACCCGAAGCATCCGGCGACGACATCCGGCAAGGTTGTGGAAGAGATCATTCGCGGCCATATCGGCTTTGACGGGCTGCTGATGAGCGACGACGTGTCGATGAACGCACTTTCTGGGGATTATTTTGACCGGACCAAAGCAATCTTTGCGGCGGGCCTCGATATCGTGCTTCACTGCCACGGCATTATGGAACAGATGACGGCGGTTGCTTCCTGCACACCCGAGCTGAACGGCAAGGCGCTGGAGCGGGCACAGCGGGCAATCCAATATGCGAGAAAGCCGGATGCTTCGGATGAAGCGGAAATCCGGGAAGAATTCCAGCGTTTCTTCGAAGCGGTGGCATAGAAGCGAGAGAGAGTTGACGGCGACGGAACAGAAAACGAATGGCAAGACCACGGCACCCATGGAGGCGCTGTGGGAAAGTGCATCCGATCGCGGTGTCAGCGAGCCATCGCTTCTGATCGACATCAAGGGTTTTGAAGGCCCTCTCGATCTGCTTCTGCATCTGGCGCGCAACCAGCGGGTCGATCTGGCCCGCATTTCCGTGCTTGCCCTTGTCGAGCAGTATCTGATCTTCATCCGTCAGGCCCAAGCGCTGCGGCTGGAGCTTGCCGCCGACTATCTGGTCATGGCGGCCTGGCTGACCTACCTCAAGTCCAAGCTGCTGATCCCGAAGACCCCCGGCGACGAGGGCGAGAGCGGCGAGGAGCTGGCGGCGACGCTGCAATTCCGCTTGAAGCGGCTGGAAGCCATGCGCGATGCGGCCACGAAGCTGGTCAACCGCAATCGCCTTGGCCGTGATGTCTTTGCCCGCGGCATGCCCGAAGCCGTCATTGTCGATCAGACCAACATCTATTCGGCAACGCTGTACGAACTCCTGACCGCCTATGCCTCGCAGCGGCAGAAGCAGGCGATTTCCCACGTACAGATCGCGCGCCGCAGCGTCTGGTCACTGAAGGAAGCACGTACCATTCTCATGCGCCTCGTCGGCGAGATGAAAGACTGGACCGCATTGGATCAATACCTTCTCGACTTCATCGCGTCGCCCAGCGAGCGCGCCACCGTGCTTGCCAGCTCCTTTGCCGCCAGCCTTGAAATGGTGCGGGAAGGGCATATGGAAATCCAGCAGACCGGTGCGTTCAAGCCGATTTTCCTGCGGGATCGTCCGCCAAGGCCGGCCGAAAAGACGGATCAGCCGCCGCTGACAACGATGAGGGACGTGGTCAATGGCTGAAACCGGTCCTCTGCATATCCAGCCCGACAACGATGAAAGCGACAACCGCGAGGCGGACTGGAAATCGACGATCTCCGTATCCGATGCGTTGCGCATGGCCGAGGCCATCCTGTTTGCCTCAGCCGAGCCGGTGACGGTGAGGGCGCTGGAGGAGCGGCTGCCGTCCGGGATCGACGTTCCGGCACTGCTCGGCGAGTTGCAGTCGGTGTATTCCAAGCGCGGCATCAATCTCCTGCAGGTTGGCGGCGCATGGGCCTTCCGCACCGCAGCCGATCTTGCCTTCCTGATGAACCGCGAGGCGGTGCAGCAGAAGAAGCTTTCGCGCGCCGCACTCGAAGTGCTCGCCGTGATTGCCTATCACCAGCCGGTGACGCGGGCGGAGCTTGAAGATATTCGCGGTGTGGAGACGTCAAAGGGCACGCTGGATGTGCTGATGGAGACGGGCTGGATCAAGTTCCGCGGGCGCCGGCGCACGCCGGGGCGGCCGATCACCTATGGCACGACATCCTCGTTCCTCGATCATTTCGGCCTGCAGGAAGTGCGCGATCTGCCGGGGATCGACGAATTGCGCGGCGCCGGACTGTTGTCCGCGCGCATGCCCGCCAATTTCGCCATTCCCATCCCGGTCAATGATCCCGATGAATTGACCGAAGACGAAGATCCGTTGACCGATATCGATCTGGAAGAACTTGGACTTTTGACGCCGCGTGTAGAACACGATTGAATTTTTATTTGCCATATTTGTGCGCAATGGTGGCGCAGACGATGCCGGTTCGGAAAATTCGTGCTGAAGATTTCAATTCGCACTTGCGCCGAACTTACATGAATGTGAAACAACAATATGCACTTGTGTTTGAAAAGCACGGGGAAAAGGCATAGATGAGCTCAAACTGTTGAGCGAATGCGAGGGTAAAATGGGTAGTTTTTCAATCTGGCACTGGCTGATCGTATTGGCGATCGTGCTTCTGGTTTTTGGTCGCGGCAAGATTCCCGAACTGATGGGCGACGTTGCCAAGGGTATCAAGAACTTCAAGAGCGGCATGGCCGATGATGATGCGGCTGACAATTCCAAGACGATCGATAATCAGCCGAACCAGCCGGTGAATTCCGTCAAGGAAAAGACAACGAAGTCCTGAGCGGCTTGATTTAGTTTTTTCCTGCGCGGGGCTTTGCTGTCTCGCTGCGGCCGGAGCATGATGAATGTTTGATGTTGGTTGGTCGGAAATCCTGGTGATCGTGATCGTTGTGATCGTGGTGGTCGGGCCAAAAGATTTGCCGAAAATGCTGCGCGCCTTTGGCAAGGCGACGGCCAAATTTCGCGCGACTGCGGGTGACTTCCGGCGTCAATTCGATGAAGCCCTCAAAGAGGCCGAGCTCGATGACGTGCGCGATATCATCAACGATGCCAAAAGCCTCGATCCGCGCAACGATATCCGCAAGGTTTTCGATCCCGTCCGCACGATTGGCGAGGAAATCCGCTCAAGCCTGAAGGATGGCGGTACGACCGGCAAAGACAACATTGCCGTACCCGATCCCTCCGCTCCCGGCGCGACGCAGCTGCAGCCGCAGACGATGGAGCCCGTCGCTCCGCTGATGACGGCCGCGGCGCCAAAGAAAACCAGCCGGGCCAGCAAGCCCAAGGCTGCGGCTGAGACGCCGGCTTCCGCCGCTGTATCCGGGAAGGCGGCACCAGCCAAGGCAACGGCCAAGGCCGCTGCGCCTGCCAAAGTTGCGGCCAAGTCATCTGCCGCCAAAACACCGGCCGAAGCGCCTGCACAGACTGCACCAGCAAAACGAACGGCCAAGCCGCGCGCCAAGGCCAAAGCTGGCGATACGGGGACAAAATCTTGAGCAAGACCGACGACGACATTGATAAGAGCTCGGCCCCGCTGATCGAACACCTCATCGAATTGCGCCGCCGGCTGATCTGGGCATTGGTGGCGTTTTTCGTGGCTTTCCTGATCTGCTTCCATTTTGGCCGGCAGTTGTTCAATGTTCTGGTCATCCCGTATCAGTGGGCCGTGTCCTGGGCCGGCTTTGATCCGGCAAAGGCGCAATTGATCTATACGGCGCCGCAGGAGTTTTTCTTCACGCAGGTCAAGATCGCCATGTTCGGCGGCATTGTTCTGGCCTTTCCCGTCATTGCCTCGCAGATTTATAAGTTTGTCGCGCCGGGTCTGTACAAGAATGAACGGATGGCATTTCTGCCATTCCTGATCGCGTCGCCGGTGTTGTTCCTGATGGGCGGCGCACTGGTGTTCTTCTTTTTCACCCCCATGGTGATGTGGTTCTTCCTTGCCATGCAGCAGACAGGCGGCGCTGGCGAAGTGCAGATTTCGCTTTTGCCCAAGGTTTCGGAATATCTGAGCCTGATCATGACGCTGATTTTCGCGTTTGGCTTGGTGTTCCAGTTGCCGGTGGTGACATCGCTGCTCGCGCGGGTTGGGCTTGTCAGCTATGAAGGCCTGCGCTCGAAGCGCAAATACGCCATCGTCATTGCCTTTATCGTCGCGGCGGTGATCACACCGCCGGACCCCCTCAGCCAAATCGGTCTTGCACTCCCGACGATCCTTCTCTACGAGGTTTCCATCTGGATGGCGCGTCTGATCGAGAAAAAGCGTGAGGCAGCTGAAGCCGAAGCACAATCAGGGTCCAGCGATAGCGATATCTCGTCCTGACGCAGCTCCAGCTTTCGCCGGACAATCACGTCCTCAATCCAACGAACACTTCAAGACGGCTTTATTACCATGCTCGACATCAAATGGATCCGCGAGAATCCTCAGGCGCTTGACGCAGCTTTGGCGAAACGGAGCGTCGAGCCGCAGTCGTCCCGCCTGATCGAGCTGGATGAAAAGCGTCGACAGCATATTGCCAAACTGCAGGACGCGCAGGAACGCCGCAACGCCGCCTCCAAGGAGATCGGCAAGGCCATGGGCGCCAAGGACCAGGCCACGGCCGACCGTCTGAAGGCCGAAGTCGCCGAAATCAAGGTCTTCCTGCAGAGTGCTGAAGAAGAAGAGCGCCAGCTCGACCGTGCGTTGAACGATGCGCTGGCTGTGCTTCCCAATCTTCCCCTCGACAGTGTCCCGGTCGGCAAGGACGAGGGCGGCAACGTCGAGACGCGCCGCGTCGGTCATCTCAAGAACTTCTCCTTTGAACCCAAGGAGCATTTCGAGATTGGCGAAAACCTTGGCTACATGGATTTCGAGCGTGCAGCAAAGCTGTCCGGCAGCCGGTTTACCGTTCTGAAGAGCCAGCTGGCGCGGCTGGAGCGTGCTCTCGGCCAGTTCATGATCGATCTGCACACGACCGAGCATGGCTATACCGAGGTCAATCCGCCGCTTCTGGTCAATGCGGATGTGCTTTATGGCACCGGCCAGCTGCCGAAGTTCGAAGAGGATCTCTTCAAGACAACCGATGGCCGCTATCTCATTCCAACGGCCGAGGTGCCGCTGACCAATCTGGTGCGCGAAGAAATCCTCGACATTCGCGATTTGCCGATCCGGATGACGGCGCTGACAGCCTGCTTCCGCTCCGAGGCCGGTTCGGCCGGCCGCGACACGCGCGGCATGCTGCGCCAGCACCAGTTCATGAAGGTCGAGCTGGTGTCGGTGACCGATGCCGAGAGCTCCATTGCCGAGCACGAGCGCATGACCGCCTGCGCCGAGGAAGTGCTGAAGCGCCTCGACCTGTCGTTCCGCACGATGACGCTGTGCACGGGCGACATGGGCTTTGGCGCGCAGAAGACCTACGATCTGGAAGTCTGGCTTCCCGGCCAGAAGGCCTATCGCGAAATCTCCAGCTGCTCCGTCTGCGGTGATTTCCAGGCACGCCGCATGAATGCGCGCTACCGGCCGGAAGGGGAGAAATCGACGCGTTTCGTCCACACGCTCAACGGTTCCGGTACCGCAGTCGGGCGTGCACTGATTGCTGTTGTCGAAAATTATCAGAACGAGGACGGCAGTGTCACAGTTCCTGAAGCACTTGTGCCATACATGGGTGGACTGAAACGAATCGAAAAAGCTGCATAGGAGAGGGCGATGCGCATTCTGCTGACCAACGATGATGGTATTCATGCGGAAGGTCTGGCTGTTCTGGAACGTATCGCCCGCCAGCTTTCCGACGATGTCTGGGTGATCGCGCCCGAAACCGACCAAAGCGGTCTGGCCCATTCGCTGACGCTGTCGACGCCGCTGCGCCTGCGCGAGATCGATGATCGGCACTACGCCGTTCGCGGTACGCCGACGGACTGCGTGATCATGGGCGTCAAGCATCTGATGCCCGAGCCGCCCGACCTGATCCTGTCGGGTGTCAATTCCGGCTCGAATACCGCCGATGATGTCACCTATTCCGGCACCGTTGCCGCGGCCATCGAGGGCACGCTCCTTGGCATCAACTCCATTGCCCTGTCGCAGGAATACAATCTCGATGGCGGGACACGCGTCCTGCCATGGGACATCGTCGAACAGCGCGCACCGGCGCTCCTAAAAAAGCTTCTGGCCGTCACGCTGGCCAAGGGCGTGCTTCTCAATGTGAATTTCCCGAGCTGCAGCGGCGGGGAACTGGCCGGTGTCCGCGTCACGGCGCAGGGCAAGCTATCCCATGGATTGACGATTGAAGAGCGGCAGGACGGACGCGGCCTGCCATATTACTGGCTGCGCTACGGCCGCGGCAAGGATGAGCCGGCGGAAAACAGCGATGTTGCCGCCATCCGCAAAAACTACATCTCCGTGACGCCGCTTCAACTCGATCTGACAGCGCACGAGATGCGCCAGACCCTGGAGGATGCGTTCGCATGAAGCCTGCACTTTCAGAACGGGAGGGCTTTGCCGCCTTCGTCCTGCGGATGCGGTCTTTGGGAATGACGGACCAGCGGCTCATGACGGCTTTTGAGGCGACGTCCCGCATGGCCTTTGTTTCCGGCAATCTGGGAACGCTGGCCTATGGCGACCGGATGCTGCCGATCGAATGCGGCGAGTTCATGGAAGGGCTGGACCTGCAGGCGCGCCTGATCAAGGCCCTCGATCTTGAGCCGGCGCACCGCGTTCTGGAAATCGGCACGGGCACCGGCTTTACCGCTGCCATCATGGCCCGGCTCGCCGGCCGGGTCCTGTCCATCGAGCGCTATCGTACTCTGGTTGAACTTGCGCAGCAGCGCCACCAGACGTTGAAGATCGAAAATATCTTCATCAAACATGCCGATGGCAAGCTTGGCCTGACCCATGACGGGCCGTTTGACCGCATTGTCGTCTGGGCGGCTTTTGAAAGCATGCCGCGCCAGTTCGTCGAGCTTCTGTCGTCCAATGGCGTCATGATTGCCCCGATCGGTCCGGTTGACGGCAAGCAGGTGGTGTCGCGCCTGTCGAAGATCGGGAGCCGTTTCGAGCGCGAGGATATGATGCCCGCGCGCTTTTTACCGCTGCTTGACGGTGTTGCCACAGCCCTTTGACACGGACGTTCTGCCGCAGGACAGGCGCAACCCTTTACGGGTTTGGTGAATCTTTTACAAATTTTCTGCTCGTTTTAACGGTCGAGTAACATTAACGCGGTTTAATAGCTCCATATTCTTGTATTGAGTACGGGCGGGATAAGCGATGCGTTTGAGTGTACTAGACAAAGCGTCACGGCGGCTGGCACTGAATGCCAGCATTCTCATGATTGCCGGTTTGGCTGCAGGCTGCAGCTCCGGAGTATCGCGCTTTACCAGTGCTGACTTCAGCTCCGGCTATAGCGACAACCAGCGTGCGATCATTCAACCGCAGAATGCGGGTGCAAGGGGTTACACGCCTCCAGTCGATGCAAGCTATACGGCGTCGGTCAACCGCAATGCGGTTCCAGCCGCGGGCGGTGTCCAGCGCGGTGCCTTGCCGCCGGTTGGCGCGGTCAGCGCCTCGACACTGCCGCCGGTCTCCTCGCAGCCGGCACGTCAGCTCGCCAACACCGCGCCCGTCCGCCAACAGGTGGCGTCGGTCCAGCCCATGGGCAATGTGCAGGCTCCGCCGCTTGCCGCGCCAGCCGGAACGCTGAAGACACCGGACGGCCGCGAAGCGCGCATGCCGACCAAGCCGGCGACGCCGGGACAGGCATCCGCCAATACGGCAGCCATTCTTCCGCAGGCCCCGCAGGTCAAGGACCGGAACGGCGCGGCAACGACGACGGCAAACAATACGACGCCACCCAGCCATTCCGGCTCCTATACGGTTCAGGGCGGCGACACGCTGCATGCCATTGCCCGCAAGACGGGCACCAATGTCGAGGCCATCAAGCAGGCCAACAACATGAAAGAGGGCACCGTTCGGGTCGGCCAGTCGCTGGTCATTCCGGCGTCGAGTGCCTCGCTGGCGCAGAATGTCGCCAACAACATGAAGTCGAAGGGTTCCGTCGATCAGGTGAAGACCGCCGCGACGCCGCCAGTCGAACAGCCAAAGGTTGTTGCAAGCACGGCACCGACTGCAGCGATTGCTGTGCCGCAGGCTGACAGCCAGGCAAAGCCTTACACGCCGCCGCAGGCGAGCGAAAAGGTGATCGACGATGCGGAGAAGGATGTTGCATCGGCACCGTCCGCCACCGGTGCGTCGCAGATGCGCTGGCCGGTTCGCGGCCGCGTTGTCGCCAATTACGGCAAGGGTAATGACGGTATCGACATTTCGGTTCCCGAGGGCACGCCGATCAAGGCCGCTGAAAACGGCGTGGTCATCTACTCCGGCGATGGCCTGAAGGAGTTCGGCAACACCGTTCTCGTGCGCCACGACAATGGTCTGGTCACGGTTTACGGCAATGCGAGCAAGCTGAACGTGCAGCGCGGCCAGAAGGTGAAGCGCGGTGAGGAACTTGGCCGGTCGGGCATGACAGGCAATGCGACATCGCCAAAGCTGCACTTCGAGGTGCGCAAGAACTCGACACCGGTCGATCCGTCGAAGTATCTGGAATCCTGATCAGATCAGGTTCAAATCAAAAGGCCCGTGCAGTGATGCGCGGGCCTTTTTGCTTGTCAGAGCTTCTTGCCGAGCCGTCCGGCCAGGTCCTGCGTGAACTGCCAGGCAACGCGGCCGGAGCGTGAGCCGCGGGTGGTCGACCATTCCAGCGCTTCCGCATGCAGCTGCTCCTTCTGCATCGGCAGATCGAAATGCGCGGCATAGCCGTCGATCATCGAGAGATAGTCGTCCTGGCTGCATTTGTGGAACCCCAGCCACAGGCCGAAGCGATCCGACAGGGACACTTTTTCCTCAACGGCTTCGGACGGATTGATGGCCGTCGAGCGCTCGTTCTCGATCATGTCGCGCGGCAACAGATGCCGGCGGTTCGAGGTGGCGTAGAAGATGACGTTGTCGGGACGGCCTTCGACGCCGCCTTCCAGCGCGGCCTTCAAGGACTTGTAGGACGTATCGTCATGGTCGAAGGAAAGATCGTCGCAGAACAGGATGAAACGATATTTCGTGTCTTTGATGGCCGCCATCAGGGAGGGGAGGCTGTCGATGTCCTCGCGATGGATCTCAACCAGCTTGAGCGTACCGGTATCGTCAGGCGCGGCAATGTTGACGGAGGCGTGGACGGCCTTCACCAGGGACGACTTGCCCATGCCGCGCGCGCCCCACAGAAGCACGTTGTTGGCCTGCAATCCGTCGGCAAAGCGCTTGGTGTTGTCGAAAAGAATATCGCGGACGCGATCGACCCCGCGAATGAGCGAAATATCGACCCGATTGACCTTTCTGACGGGGTCGAAGGCAAGCTTGTCCGGGTTCCAGACAAAGCAATCCGCCGCGTCGAGATCGACGGGTTGCGGTTTTGGCGGTGCCATGCGCTCCAGCACTGCAATCAGACGGTCAAGTTTATCTGTCAGCAATTCCTCGGACATTCTTATCAAGCCTTTGTTTTTTCTGCGTTCAAGCCACTATCATGTTGATGGGAAATCGAAAAGCGCGGTACGGGATTTTGCACGGTTGCTTTTCCCATTCCAAACATTGTATTGCGCAGGCTCTATAAACTTTCAAACACGTATTACTCTGGAGATTGTCTCTATGTTCGTAACTCCCGCATATGCACAGACAACAGGTATCGGTGGTGCGCCGGAAATGCTGATGAGCATCCTGCCATTCATCCTGATTTTCGTGATCATGTACTTCCTGATCATCCGCCCGCAGCGCACGCAGATGAAGAAGCGCGAAGAGCAGCTCAAGAACATCCGTCGCGGTGATACGATCATCACCGGCGGTTTCGTTGCCAAGGTGACGAAGGTGTTCGATGACAGCGGTGAACTCGAGGTCGAAATCGGCGAGGGCGTCAAGGCCCGCGTCATCCGCGCATTGGTGTCCGACGTGCGCATCAAAGGTGAACCGGTTGCCGATAACAAGAAATAAGTCATAGTGACAGGGCGGCATCAGGCCGCCCTGTTGATTCTTGAGGTCGGGACTGCATGCTCTATTTTAGCCGCTGGAAGACACTTCTCATCTGGGCCGTTGTTCTGGTCGGCGTGATCCTGGCTCTGCCAAATCTCTTTACCCCCATCCAGTTGGCGAACCTGCCCAACTGGCTGCCGAAGAAGCAGCTTGCCCTCGGACTGGATCTGGAAGGCGGCTCGCGCATCCGGCTGCAGGTCGACAAGGACAAGCTGGCGCAGACCGGCGCGGCCATCGAGGTGATGAACCGCCGTCTCAGCGAGCTCGGCTACACCAATCCGAATGTGGAAAGCCAGAGAAGCGGGCGTGTGCTGGTCGAGGTTTCGGGTCTGTATGACTCGCAGCTGCTCAAGGATATTCTGAGCCTGACCGGCCAGCTGAGCTTCCGCATGATCGATACCTCCGTGCCGGTGCAGCAGGCGATCGACGGCACGCCGCCGGAAGGCTCCGACGTTGTCTATTCCTTTGACGATCCGCCCGTGGCCTACCTCGTCAAGAAGGAGGCCATCGTCACCAACCAGAATTTCGTCGGGGCGCAGGCGGGTGTCGATACGGCCACCCAGCAGCCCGTCATCACCTTCAAGCTGGACAGCGCGGGCGCGGACCGGTTCTCCCGGGCGACCAAGGAAAACATCGGAAAGTCCTTTGCCATCGTGCTTGACGATCAGGTGCTGTCGGCACCGGTGATCAGCGAAGCCATTCCCGGCGATACGGGCCAGATCACCGGTAATTTCGACCTGTCCGGCGCCAGCAACCTTGCCATCGTCATGCGTGCCGGCGCATTGCCAGCACCTGTCACCGTGATTGAAGAACGTTCTGTCGGTACCGATCTAGGCGCCGCTGCCGTGTCTGCAGGCAAGATCGCCGCGCTCATCGGCGCCGGTCTCGTCATCCTGTTCATGCTGCTGACCTACGGCCTGCTGGGCGTGATTGCGAGTATCGCGCTTGTTGTCAACATCGTCCTGATCCTGGCGGTTCTGACCGTGTTCGACGTACCGCTCAGCCTTGCCGGCGTTGCCGGTATCGTCCTGACCATCGGCATGGCGGTGGACTCCAACGTTCTGATCTACGAGCGCATTCGCGAAGATCGGCGCGCCGGCTTTTCGGTCATCCAGGCCATCGACTCCGGGTTTGCCCGGGCGCAGGCCACGATCGTCGATGCCAATGTGACAACGCTGATCGCCGCGCTCGTCCTGTTCATCCTGGGTACCGGGCCCGTGCATGGCTTCGCCGTGACCGTCACCATCGGTATTGTCACCACGCTGTTCACCACATTCACGCTGACGCGCTGGATGGTGTCCGCCTGGGTGCAGTGGTCGAAGCCCAAGGAAGTGCCGCGTGCACCGCTGAAGCTCATTCCCAACAACACCAGGATTCCGTTCATGCGGCTGCGGGGGCTGACGCTGGGTTTCTCCGCGTTGTCGAGCGTTGCCGTCATCGTGCTGTTCCTTGTCGTCGGCATGAATTTCGGCATCGATTTCAAGGGCGGCACCATGGTTGAGATCGCCTCCAATGAAGGGCCCATCGATCTGGACGATGTCTATAGCCGGCTGGATGACCTGAACATCGGCGATGTGAAGATCGAACCGTTCAAATCGGACAGCCGGGCGCTGATTACGGTCGGCAGCCAGCGCGAGGGCGAAAACGCCGAGCAGACCGTCGGTGTCAAAATCCGCGGCGAGCTTGATCAGGATTATGAATTCCGCCGGGTGGATGTCATTGGCCCGACCGTATCGGGCGAGCTTGCCAAGGCCGGCGGACTGGCGGTCGCGCTCTCCCTGGTGGCGATCTTCGCCTATGTCTGGTTCCGCTTCGAATGGCACTTTGCCCTTGGCGCAATCATTGCGACCATTCATGACGTGGTGCTGCTGCTGGGCATGTTCATTGTCTTCCAGATGGAGTTCAATCTGTGGAGCATTGCGGCGCTTCTGGCCATTGTCGGTTATTCACTCAACGATACGGTGGTGATTTACGACCGCGTCCGGGAAAACCTGCGGCGGCATGGCAACAGCGTTTCGCTGTCGGCGGTTCTCGATGCCTCGATCAACCAGACATTGTCGCGCACCATCCTGACCTCGCTGGCCACCTTCCTCGCGCTGGTCGTGCTCTATGCCTATGGCGGCGATGATGTCCGCTCCTTTGCGCTGACCATCGCGGTCGGCATTGTCGTTGCGACCTATTCGTCGATCTTCGTTGCTGGACCCTTGCTGATGCTGTTCGGGCTCAAGGGGCGCGATGTGATCGATGATGCTCATCCCGCCAGGCAGGGCGGGGCATAACGCCGTGGCCAAGGGGATAGAAATCCGCGACGCGCATTTTCCGGGCCGTGCACCCATTGACGCCTATGGCAATGGCGGGTTCCGGTTTGCCGACATGTCGCATCGCGGGTCCATCCTGTGCCTGCCATCGGGTATCCATGGCTGGGCGCCGAAGATCGAGACCGCGCTGACGGCGGAGGATCTGGCGCTTGTGCTCGAGCAGGCGGCCGATATCGAGATTCTGCTGGTGGGAACGGGCACCGAATTGCGCCGTCTGCCGCAGGCCCTGCGTGACGTGCTGCGCGAGCATCGCATTTCCTCCGATCCCATGAGCACCGGCGCGGCCGTGCGCACCTATAATGTTCTGCTGGCGGAAGACCGCGCCGTCGCTGCGGCACTGATTGCAGTGGATTAAACCGGCGGTTCTCTGTATCTCAGCCCCATGAACGCGAACCAGACCCACTGCCTGCAATTGCTGCGCGATGCCGATCCCGACCGCTACCTCTCGGTGCTTTATGCGCCGGAGGACAAACGGGGTGCCTTGGCCGCCCTTTACGCCTTCAATGTCGAGATCGCCCGCATCCGTGACCTGATCCACGATCCGCTGCCGGGCGAGGTGCGTCTGCAGTGGTGGCGTGACCTGATCAACGGTACCGAGCATGGCGAGGCCGTCGGCAATCCGGTGGCGGCGGCCCTGCTGGAGGCGATCAAGGCCCATAATCTGCCGCGCGCCGCCTTCGACAATTACTGTGAAGCCCGCATTTTCGATCTCTATGACGATCCCATGCCCAGCCGCAACGATCTTGAGGGCTATTGCGGCGAGACGGCCTCGGCCTTGATCCAGCTTGCCTCTCTTGTGCTGGATGCGGAAAAGGCGCCCGCCCATGCGGATATAGCGGGCCATGCGGGGGTTGCCCAGGCCATTACCGGCCTTCTGCGTCTCCTGCCGCTGCACCGCCGGCGCGGACAGGTCTATATCCCGGCCGACATCCTGTCCGCCGTCGGCTGCAGTGCCGAAACAGTGCTTGAGGGCGCCGACAAGGACGCGGTCAAGCGCGCCATCGATGCGATGACGGCGCTGGCGGAAGATCATCTCGGGAAATATGAAGCCGGCGCAAAATCGCTCCCCGCCGCTTTGCGTCCGGCCTATCTGCCGGTAAGCCTGACCAGAACCTATCTGAAGGGGATCAGGGCCAGTGGCGCTGCCGCAGCCGATGAAACAGCGGTAATTTCACCGTTGAAGCGCCAGTGGGTGATGCTCAGGGCGTCGATGCGCTAGCCTTGGATGGCATTAGCGTGGTGCGTGGTTCGACAAGCTCACCATGAGGGAATCCGGTGCATTGCAAAATGCAACATCCCTCATGGTGAGCTTGTCGAACCACGCACACCATAGAATGCAACAAGCTGCGCTCGTTACTCCGCAGCCTCGGCCACCGCAGGCAGGCCCAGCCATGCCCGGCAATCCGCAAGTGCACGAGCGCTCATGGCCCGTTTCTTGGCGTTGGTCTTTTCCTTGCCGCGCAGCCGTTTGCCTTCCGACTTCGGCGCCTCAATCGGCGGGAACAGGCCGAAATTGACATTCATCGGCTGGAAGGAGCGCTTGCCGGGTTCTTCATCACTGACGATGTGACCGCCGGTGATGTGTCCGAGCAGCGCGCCAAAGGCCGTGGTGAGCGGCGGCGGTGTCAAAACATGTCCGAGACGCTCGGCGGCGGCGAACCGCCCGGCAAGCAGGCCGATGGCCGCCGATTCCACATAGCCTTCACAACCGGTGATCTGCCCGGCAAAGCGCAGGCCCGGGCGGGATTTCAGCTGCAGCGTCGGGTCGAGCAGGATGGGCGAATTCAGGTATGTATTGCGGTGCAGGCCGCCCAGCCGCGCGAATTCCGCATTCTCGAGGCCGGGGATCATCCGGAAAATCTCGGTCTGCGCCCCGTATTTCAGCTTCGTCTGGAAGCCGACCATGTTGTAGAGCGTGCCGAGCGCATTGTCCTGCCGCAGCTGCACGACGGCATAGGCCTTGACCGTGGGGTTGTGCTCATTGGTCAGGCCCATCGGCTTCATCGGGCCGTGGCGCAGGGTTTCGACGCCGCGTTCGGCCATGACTTCGATGGGCAGGCAGCCGTCGAAATAGGGCGTGCCTTCCCATTGCTTGAATTCCGTCTTGTCGCCGGCAATCAGCGCCTGCACGAAAGCCTCATACTGCTCCCTGGTCATGGGGCAGTTGATATAATCCTTGCCGGTGCCGCCGGGGCCAACCTTGTCGTAGCGCGACTGGAACCAGCAGGTGTTCATGTCGATGCTGTCGAAATGCACGATGGGTGCAATGGCATCGAAAAAGGCGAGGGCATCGGCGCCGGTCTGCCTGCCGATGGCTTCGGCCAGCGACGGTGCCGTCAATGGCCCGGTGGCGATGATGACCTTGTCCCAATCTTCAGGGGGCAGGCCGGTGATCTCTTCGCGCTCGATGGTGATCAGCGGGTGCGCTTCCAGCCTGGCCGTCACAGCCTGGGCAAAACCATCGCGGTCCACGGCGAGCGCGCCGCCTGCTGGAACCTGATGTGAATCGGCCGAGGCCATGATCAGCGAATTGGCGAGGCGCATCTCCGCATGCAGCACGCCGACGGCATTGGTTTGCGCATCATCGGAGCGGAAGGAATTGGAGCAGACGAGCTCGGCGAGATCCTGCGTCTTGTGCGCGTCCGTGCCGCGAACGGGACGCATCTCGTGCAGGATGACGGGAATGCCTGCTTCGGCGAGTTGCCATGCAGCTTCGGAACCGGCGAGACCGCCGCCAATGATATGTACGGGTGTGTTTGACATAGCACCCCAATAAACCGTTTGGCGTCCGGCTTCAATGGTGCAAAAGCCGCTGCGGATGATCCGCAGCGGCTTGCCGGTGTGTCAGGCGCTGGCTTTGTCGAGTTCGGCGATGTCCGCCTTGTCGAGCGTCAGGGATGCCGCCTTGATCAGGCTTTCCAGTTGTTGCAGCGATGTGGCGCTGGCGATGGGGGCGGTGACGCCCTGGCGTGCGATAATCCAGGCCAGGGCAACCTCGGCCTGCTTGGCGCCATGTTTGGCCGCAACCGCGTCCAGCGCTTCCAGGATGCGGTAGCCGCGCGCATTGAGATAGGCTTTGACACCGCTGCCGCGCTGGCTCTGTCCAAGATCGGATTCGCTGCGGTATTTGCCGGAGAGAAACCCGCGCGCGAGGCTGAAATAGGTGATGACGCCGATGTCCTCGGCCATGCACAGGTCGCGCAGCGCGCCGTCATAGCCGGCGCGGTCATAGAGATTGTATTCCGGCTGGAGCACGTCATAGCGCGGCAGGCCATCCGCCTTGGCGGTGTCGAGCGCCGCGCGCAGCTGTTCCGCATCGAAATTGGACGCGCCGATGGATTTGACCTTGCCGGCTTTCAGCAGCTTGTCATAGGCGGCAAGCGATTCCGCGTGGGGTGTGGCCGGATCTGGCCAATGGGAGAGGTAGAGGTCGATGGCGTCCACCTGCAGGCGTTTCAGCGATGCTTCGACGGCCTCGGCGATATTGGCGGCCTTGAGGTTCTTGCCCTTGCCCATGTCGCCGCCGACCTTGGTGATGATGATCATCCTGTCGCGCGTGCCGCGGAATTTCATCCACTCGCCGATGATGGTTTCCGATTCACCGCCGCTGTTTCCGGGCACCCAGCTTGAATAGACATTGGCCGTATCGACCGTGTTGAGGCCCGCATCGGCAAAGCGGTCAAGCAGGTCAAAGGAGGTTTTCTTGTCAGCGGTCCAGCCGAAGACGTTGCCGCCGAAAACCAGCGGAGCAATCGACAGGCCTGTGCGGCCAAGAGGGCGTTTTTGCATGGTAAGTCTCCCGGGGAGGATGTGAAGGGGGACTCAGACTGTAGAACTCCAGGGTGCATGTTTCCAGCCCGGCTTTGACCCGAATGGTCGCAGGCATGGATCGCAACAGGAGGCGATTTGAAAAGGGAGGCGGTGAGCAGATGTCTCGAACCGCATACCCCGGAAACAACAACACCCACCGCGGGAGGAGGTGCGGTGGGTGCCGTTTTGTAAAGACCGGCTGGGAGGAGGAGTGCCGGCCTTTGATCGCGGGGGCTCTGGGAGGAGGATGAACCCCGGCGATATTCTGTTATGCGATTAGCGTACTGCGGACTTCTTGGCGACGAACGGGATGTCCGAGCGGGAGATGCCCAGGTCGTTCAGTTCGCGGGTCGACAGACGGTTCAGCTCGGAAACCGTGTCACGATAACGGCGCCAGTTGCTGTAGGAGCGGATAAGGTTCATTTCATTCACCATTCGGTTCAGTTGTTTCGTTGATCACTCTTGATCGTTGACCTGAAGATAGTGGATGCCTTGGCGAATGTGCAGAGCCAAGTTTGCAGATCAGCTATGCGTATGTTGCATTGCATCATTAATCGATTTTAATTGCTGCGTCGCACAAACGTCATCTTCATGGCCTTTGGCCCGAATCCGGCTGCAATTGCGTTTTCAATGTGGCTGGCCTTATCAGGGGCGGAGCCCTAATCTTACAGCTCGAGTCGGGAGCAGAATGCATGATAGTCGGTTTTACCCTGCGCAAGCACATTGCACGGTGGCAGCGTGACGGGTTGATCGATGACGCCACGGCGGACCGCCTGCGCGCTGATATCGCCGGGCAGGGCCCGGGTTTCGGGCTGGGCAATGTCCTGGCCATACTGGGCGTCATTCTCCTCGGCGCGGCGCTGCTGTCGCTGATTGCCGCCAATTGGGAAGCCATGCCGCGCCTTGTTCGCGTCGGCTTGATCTTTGCCGTGCTCTGGTGCGGTTATCTCGGCGGCGCGTGGCGGGCGAACAAGGGCGACAGGATTTTCAGTGAGGCGCTCTATCTCCTGGGCGCCATCGCCTTTGGTGCCGGGATCGCACTGGTCGGCCAGATGTATCATCTGTCGGGTGACGTGGCGTCCGCTGCGCTGCTCTGGGCGGGCGGGACGGTTGTCGCCGCGCTGGCGTTGCGCTCGTCGACACTCGTCTCCACCAGCATCGTGATTGCCGGTTTCTATCTCGTGGCCAGCCTGGAACCGGAAACGGCATCGCGCCTGTCCTATGTCTGGATCATCCCGGTCTTTGCGGTGATTGCGGCAGGCCTGATCTGGTATACGGGCGCGCAGGTGGCCCGGCACTTTCTCGCCGTTCTTGTGCTGCTCTTTGTCTGTATCGTTCACTTCGACCGGGATGCCGGCGTCGTGCTATGGATGACGCTGATTGCCGGGCTCGGCCTGTTTCTGCTGGACGCACTGCATCCGGCTGTGCTGGACCGCGCGACCGGATGGAGCATCAGTCTCGGCGCCTACGGATTTCTGGCGGTGCAGATGGTGCTGCTGATTTTCCAGTTCAACGACCACATCTTTGCCCAGACTCGCGATGTCATGACGGGTATTGTCATCCTTGCCGTGGCGATCGCCGGTCTGGCCTTGTCGGGACACCGCAATCTTGCCATACGGTGGAGCGCCTATGGGCTGTTTTCGCTGGAGGTTCTCTATATCGCGTTCGAGACCATCGGCACGATGATCGGTACCGCTGGCTTCTTCCTGACCGTCGGCGTGCTCGTCCTGCTGCTTGCTGTGTTCGTTATCCGGATGGAACGCCGTCTTCACAGGAAGAGTCTGGTGAAGGGTGCAGCATCATGAAAACAAAGTATTTTTTGCTGCCGGCTTTGATCGTTGCGCTGCTGCAGTCGGGCGCGCTTTATGCCATGATAGAAAAGCACGCGATGATCCTGCGCCACGGCACAATGATCACGCTGGCCACGCAGCCGGTCGATCCGCGCGACCTGTTGCGCGGCGAATATGTGCGGCTTGGCTACGGGATTTCGTCTGTTGAAGCCGACAAGGTGAGCGGTACGAAGCCGGATACAGCAGGCCTTGCCGACATCTATGTCACGCTGAAAGAGGGCGCGGATGGCCGGTGGGGTTTCACCGGTGCCTCCTGGCAGAAACGCCAGGATTTGGCGGCTGGCGAAGTCCAGATGCATGGCCAGACGATGATGGGTGCCATGGGCGTCTTTGCGGTGCAGTACGGCATCGAACGCTATTATCTCCCCGAAGGATGGGGCCGTGCGGTCGAGAAGGTGCAGAGTGAACGCGGGGTCGATGCGGTGATTGCCGTCTCCAGCGCGGGCGAAGCTCAGATTCGTTCGCTCAAGTACAATGGACGCCTGCTTTACCAGGAACCGGCCTACTGAACAGCCGTCATCGCGCAGCTTTGAAAAAGCCCGTCAACATATTGAAATATGTGTAGAAAGAGTGGTGCGGATAGAGGGACTCGAACCCCCACGGTCTCCCGCCAGAACCTAAATCTGGTGCGTCTACCAATTTCGCCATATCCGCAGATGAGGGCCGTATCCGGCCCTCAAGCACCGGTCTCTATATCACCCTCTTCTCAGGGGTCAAAGGAAAAAGCCGCCGCTTGAACAGGATTACGCCGGCGTCCAGCCGATCGCATCCCGCAGGAAGGCGTAGCCGAGCGCAATGAAGCTGGCGCGCTCCCTGTTGTCCTTGCCATAGCCGTGTCCGCCCGCCTCGGGCTCGTAGAAAGAGGCGGTGTAGCCGAGTTCCTGCAGCTTTGCCGCCATCTTGCGGGCGTGTCCGGGGTGCACGCGGTCATCCCTCCGGGTCGTTGCGATCAGGATCGGCGGATAGGGCCGGCCGGGCACAGCCGCGTGATAGGCCGACATTTCCTTCAGAAAAGCCCAATCCTCCGGCTTGTCCGGGTCGCCATATTCGTCGACCCAGCTCGCCCCGGCGAGAAGCTTGTTGTAGCGGCGCATGTCGATCAGCGGAATGGTGCAGAACAGGGCGCCGAAGCGTTCGGGATAACGCGTCAGCATGTTGGAAATCAGCAGGCCGCCATTGGAACCGCCTTCCGCCGCGATACGGCCCGGCCGCGTGACGCCGCGCCGCACCAGATCGGCGGCAATGGCGGCAAAATCATCATGCGAGAGCTTTTTGCCTGCCCGGCGCCCCGCGTCGTGCCATGCGGTGCCGAATTCGCCGCCGCCGCGCAGATTGGCGACCACGCTTGTGCCGCCGCGCTCGAGCCACAACTTGCCAACGGATGCACTGTAATAGGGCTCCATCGACACGCCAAATCCGCCGTAACCGGTCATGTGCACCGGTGCATCGCCGGTTTCACCCTTGGGTCCGATCTGCGTATAGGGGATCGACTCGCCATCGCTGGAGATCGCCTCATGCCGCGTGACGACAAGCCCGGTCGCGTCGAAGACCGCAGGGCTTTGTTTGAGCAGCGTGGGGGCAGCCAGTGTGTTGGGCTCGGCAATGTCGAGGAGCAGGACCTGCGCCGGGGTTATCGGGTCCTGCGCGGCGACGAGCAGTTCGCCATTGGCGTGGATGTCCTCGACATCCAGCGACCAGATATGAACGATGCCCTCGGTAGGCACGACCGAAATGGGCTTTTTTGCCCATTTGCCAAGCGCAGGCTCGAAAATCTCGAAGCGCGGCGCGAGATTGTCGAGATAGGAGACGACCAGCTTCTTGTCATTCCAGAAGAACCCCTGCAGGGCGCGGCGCGGACCCGGTTCGAACAGAACCTGAAAATCACGCTCGCCGGCAAGAAATGCCTGGAGCGAAATGCCGAGGAGCGTGTCGGCGGGGTAGGTGACGCCGGCGACGGTCCAGTCTTCCCTCGGCTTGACCGTCAGCCACTGGTCGTAGGAATTCCACCATGCCGTTGCCGGCACGTCCACGCGCTGCCCGGGTCCGCTGCGATCGCCCAGCCAGCCAGCGGTTTCAAAGAAGGAATGCTGCTCGACAAACCAGAGGCGCTCGCTGCCGCTGCTGTGATCAATGTCGACACCGGCGGCCATGGAATCCGCGGCGCATTCGAAAATCACCGGCGCAGCCAGCGGATCGGTCCCGCGTCGCCACAGGCGGACGGTGCGCGCATAGCCGGATTGCGTGGCCATGCCCTCGCCAAGGGCGCTCGATATCAGCACCGTATCGCGGTCGAGCCAGCCGAGGCCACCCTTCGCTTCGGGGAGGTTGAAGCCGTTTTCGATGAACCGCAGCGTGTGCAGGTCGAACTCGCGGTTGACAACCGCATCGCTGCCGCCGCGCGACAGGGAGAGAATGGCCCGTTGCCGCTTCTCCGGTTCGATCTGCGCGCCCGCCCAGATCCAGTCGTCATTTTCGGCTGTGGCCAAGGCATCGATATCGAGCAGAAGTTCCCATTCCGGCTCGGGCGTCTTGTAGGATGTCATGGTGGTCCGGCGCCACAGGCCGCGCGGGTTCTTCTCATCCTGCCAGAGGTTGTAGAGATAATCGCCGCGCCGTCCGACCATCGGGATCTTGTCCGGCCGGTTCAAAATGGCGGTCAGGACATCGCGGTCATGCTCGAACTGCCGGCCGCCGAAGCGCTGCATGGTTGCGGCGGATTGCTTCTCCACCCATGCAAGCGGCTTTGCGCCATCGATTTCTTCGAGCCAGATGCGCGGATCGTCATCGGGAGCATCGATGGTCGGGCGAATATCCTGATTGGTCATGAGCGTCACTTTCCCTTGGAATCTGCCGCGCAGTGTCTTGAAAGCGCGGTGTTTTGCAATGCCTTACACCGTCAAATTCGGCATCCATGAAAAATCGCGCCGGTGATAAGCCGGCGCGATCCTTGTGTCGGGCGTTTCAAGCCTAGTGGGCCGGGGCTTCTTCCGCCGGCTTTTCAACCGGTGCCTTCTTGCGTCCGAATGAACGGAGCGCAACGTAGAACACCGGCGTCAGGAACAGGCCGAAGAAGGTCACGCCAAGCATGCCGGAGAACACAGCCGTGCCGAGTGACTGGCGCATTTCCGCGCCGGGACCCTGGGCAATCATCAGCGGCACGACACCGAAGATGAAGGCAAAGGCGGTCATCAGGATCGGGCGAAGCCGCAGACGGCTGGCTTCGATGGCGGCTTCGACAGGCGTTGCGCCTTCCGCCTGATGCTGGCGGGCGAATTCCACGATCAGGATCGCGTTCTTCGCCGCCAGACCAATCAGGACGACAAGGCCGATCTGCGTCAGGATGTTGTTGTCCATCCCGCGCAGGAACACGCCGATCAGCGCGGCCAGAACCGCCAGCGGCACGATCAGGATGATCGCCAGCGGCAGCACCCAGCTTTCATACTGTGCGGCAAGGGCGAGGAAGACGAACACCACGGACAGTCCGAAGATCAGGATCGCCGTGTTTCCGGTCTGCCGTTCCTGAAGCGCCAGTTCCGTCCACTGGAATGTCGTTCCGCTGGGCAGTGTCTTGGTGGCAAGGGCCTCCATCTTGTCGAGCGCCGTACCGGTGGAAACCCCGGGCGCGGCATTGCCCTGCAGCGGCACCGATACATACATGTTGTATCGCTGCACCAGCGAGGGGCCGTTGGTGTCCTTGATGTTGATCAGCGTGCCCAACGGAACCAGCGCACCCGTTGCCGAGCGTACTTTCAGGGCAAGGATGTCGGTTCGATCGAGCCGGTATTGCTGGTCGGCCTGCGCCCGCACCTGATAGACGCGGCCGAAGGCATTGAAGTCATTGACATAGGAGGTGCCAAGGTTGGTTGAAAGCGCCTCGAAAATATTGGGAATGGGCACGTTCAATGCCTGTGCCTTGTCACGGTCCACCTCGAGGAAATATTGCGGGCTATTGGCGGAGAACGTGGTGTAGACGCCGGTCAGCCCCGGGGTCTGGTTGGCTTCGCCCATCATCTGATAGGCCAATCCCAGGACGCGGCGCATATCGGAGCTGTCGCGGTCGAGGAGCTGCATCTTGAAGCCGCCGGCATTGCCGACGCCGCGGATCGGCGGCGGCGGCACGGCGATGATGAAGGCCTCCTGGATGCTTTGCAGGCTGCCATAGACCTGGCCGATGATGGAATTGGCCGTTTGTCCGTTCTTGATCCGCTCCGCGAACGGCTGGAACGGAACGAACACCACGCCGGAATTCGACGCATTGGTAAACGTCGCACCGTTGAACCCGGCAAAGGCAATGGCATTGCGCACGCCCGGAATGCCCTTGATGATCTTCGACGCCTTTTCGATCACCGCGTCCGTGCGGGCGAGAGAAGCACCGTCGGGCAGCTGGACGACGACGATGGCATAGCCCTGATCCATCGGCGGCACAAAGCCGCGCGGGATCGTGACCGCCATGAACCAGGTGGCGACCAGCAGCCCCGCGAACACCAGCAGGGAGGCGAGGAGGCCGATGGTCGATCCGACGAGATGCCGGACGATCCAGGAATAGCCGTTCGCCATCTTGTCGAAGCCGGTGTTGAAGCCATTGGCCAAGGCCCGGCCAGCCCGCGCCAGAGGGTTTTTGGAGACCGCATGGTCATGCGGGCGCAACACAATTGCCGCCAGGGCAGGAGAGAGCGTCAGCGAGTTGATGGCCGAAATGGCTGTTGCTGCCGAGATGGTCACGGCGAACTGGATGTAGAACTGGCCCGATATGCCGGGAATGAACGCCGTTGGGGCGAACACCGCGATCAGCACCAGTGAAATGGCGATAACGGCGGTTCCAACCTCGTCCATGGTCGTGTGCGAGGCCTGTTTCGGGCTCATGCCCGCCGCAAGGTTTCGCTCGACGTTCTCCACCACCACGATGGCGTCGTCCACCACGATACCGATGGCGAGGACCAGGCCGAACAGGGTAAGCATGTTCAGCGAGAAGCCAAAGGCCGAGAGGATGGCAAAGGTGCCGATCAATGAGACCGGGATGGCCACGATCGGGATGATCGCCGTCCGCCAGGATTGCAGGAAGACGAGAACGACCAGCGCGACGAGAATCACGGCTTCGAAGATCGTCTTGTAAACGTCGGAGATCGATTCCGCGATGAACTCCGTCGGATCATAGACGATGTCGTATTTCAGGCCCGGAGGGAAATCCTTGGAGAGTTCCTCCATGGTGGACCGGATGGATGCCGCCGCCGCAAGGGCATTGGTGCCCGGACGGCTGAAGATACCCAGCGCAACGGCAGGACTGCCGTCGAGGTAACTGTTGGTCACATAATCCTTGGCGCCGAGTTCGATGCGGGCGACGTCCTGCAACTGTACGAGACGGCCATTGCCGCTTGTTTTGACGATGACATAACGGAATTGCCGCGCATCGCTGAACCGGCCCTGCATGGTGACCGTGTACTGGAAGGCGCTTGTGCCCGGTGTGGGCGGCCCGCCAATGGCACCGCCATTGACCTGCACGTTCTGGTCGCGCAGTGCCTGAACCACATCAGCCGATGTCATGGAGTAGGCGGCGAGTTTCTGCGGATCGAGCCAGATGCGCATGGAATACTGCCGCTCGCCGAAGATGGTGACTTCGCCGACGCCGTCGAGCCGCAACAGCACGTCGCGGATGCGGGTGTTGGCGTAGTTGGACGCATAGAGCTGGTCGTAACGGTTGTCGGGCGAAAGCACATGCACGACCATCATCAGGTCGGGCGAACTTTTCGTCGTGGTGATGCCGTTGCGCTGCACGTCCTGCGGCAATTGCGGTACGGCAATGGCGACGCGGTTCTGTACCAGAACCTGTGCCTTGTCGAGATCGGTGCCGAGCTTGAAGGTGATGGTCAGCGCCATCGAACCATCGGCGGTCGAGTAGGAAGACATGTAGAGCATGTCCTCGACGCCGTTGATCTGCTGTTCGATGGGGGTGGCGACCGTATTGGCAATGGTTTCGGCATCGGCGCCGGGATAGGCGGTGCGCACGACAATGGTTGGCGGCGCGATTTCCGGATACTGGGCGACGGGGAGCTGGGTGTAGGCTATCCCGCCGACAATCAGCAGCACAATCGACAGGACGGATGCGAAGATCGGCCTGTCGATGAAAAAATGCGCAAATCTCATTGGCCCGCCTCCGCAGCCTTCACCTCCGGCGGAAGCTGGATAATGTCGGCCTTGACCTTGATACCCGGGCGAATCCGCATCAGGCCGTTGACCACGATGGTCTCGTCACCGGTCAGGCCGCTGCGGATCACCCGATAACCGTAGAGTTTGGGGCCAAGACGCACGGGCTTGGTCGTGACCGAGTTGTCCGCATTGAGGACATAGACAACCCGCTCGTTCTGATCGGAGCCAACCGCTTCGTCGGGCACGAGAATACCCTTATAGGTGTTGGAGGCGGCCACTTCGACCCGGCCGAACAGTCCGGGCTGCAGCACGAAATCCGGATTGTTGAAGCGGGCACGCACCCGCATCGTTCCGGTGGCATCATCGAGCCGGTTTTCGGCAAAATCGAGCTTGCCCTTGAACGGCGGCTGGTTGGAATCGGTCAGCCGCACCGTCACTTCGAGGCCGCCGCCGCCTTCCTGCAGATTACTGCCGTTTTCGCGGGCGGTCTTGGCATAGGACAGGAGGTTGCGCTCATCCACGTCGAAATAGAAATCGATCGGATCGAGCGAAACGATGGTCGTCAGGATGGTGTTGTTGGCATTGACGAGATTGCCGACGGAAATGAGCCTGCGGTCGATGCGGCCATCCTGCGGCGCCGTGATCTGCGTGTAGTTCAGATTGAGCTGGGCCGCATCGACGGCGGCCTGGGCGCCGGCCACGCTGGCCTGACCGGCCAGATAGGCGCGGCGCTGGTCATCCAGTGTGGATACGGACAGGGTGCCGCTGCCGGTCAGCGACTGGGTGCGCTTGAACTGGGCCTCCGCATAGGTTTCCGTTGTTTTGGCCACTTCCAGCGCGGACTGGGCCTGCGCCAGGGCGGATATGTAGGGGCGCTGGTCGATGGTGAAGAGCGGATCGCCCTTCTTGACCAACGAGCCATCCTTGAAATGCACCGTATCGAGGTAGCCATCGATGCGCGCGCGCACCGAGACCTGGTCGACGGCTTCGAAGCGGCCGATGAACTCATCGCTGTCGATCACGTCGCGGACGACAGGCTTGGCTGCCGTGACGGTTGGAGGCGGGGGCGCATTCTGCGCCAGCGCCGGAGAGGCTGCCATGAGCGCGATTGCAAAGCCGATTTTGAAGGTAGAGAGAGAATTCCGTGACAAGGGCAGGCCTCCATGACGATCAGACTTCCAGGCGTCTCGGGGATGCCTGGGCACCGCCGTCAGCGCGGGTGATTCATCGTACGGCTACGGGTCAGGTGATGCGCTGACCAGAACAGCTGGAATGCTGGCGCCGCAGACAAACAAGTCAATTTCTCAGATTGTATCGATTTAGTATTTAGTTTCGATAGGGACCAGCGCAAGGGCAGTTCCAAATTCCGTTGAGGCATATTTCCAGTTGGCTATCGATGGTCCCCACACCGGGAAGATTTGCACAGTTGCACATCGTTGTCATCAGGCAAATATTTCACGTGTTGTTGTGATCATGAAAGTGCCTGACTTGCCGTGCAGAAGTTTGCCCGACCCTGAGGCTGTGCCATTGATTTTTGTACGCAGTGCAAGTAAATGGAGCCACCAATCGGTAAGGGTGCAATTTCTTGCGCGGCTCTGTGACAGGTTCTGTGATATGAATTGTGTCACAAAAAATGAGCTGAAAGAGAAATAAAGCAATAAAATCAACGTGGATGGTGAGGGCATGGCTCGCCCCATCTGCACCAGAAGCCACGATGGCAGACAGTTTTTCTCCCGCAATTTGGCTCACAGGCCGGCGACGGCGGGACAAATGTTAAAAAAAGTGAAGGTTTGGACATGCAGGTTACTGAAACGCTCAATGAAGGGCTGAAGCGCGAGATCAAGGTCGTCGTTCCGGCCAAGGATCTGGAAGCAAAGCTTTCCGAACGCCTCCAAGGTGCCAGCGCCAAGGCGCGCATCAACGGCTTCCGCCCCGGCAAAGTGCCGCTCAATCACCTGCGCAAGATGTACGGCAAGTCGTTCATGGCTGAAGTCGTCAACGAGATTCTCAGCGATTCCTCGCGCACGATCCTTGCGGAGCGCAACGAAAAGTCGGCGACCCAGCCGGAAGTTGCGATGACGGAAGACGAGAAGGAAGCGGACAAGGTTCTGAACGGCGAAGCCGATTTCGAATTCACGCTGAACTACGAAGTCCTGCCGGTTATCGAACTCAAGGACGCTTCCAAGATCAGCGTCACGCGCGAAGTGGTCGATGTGACCGACGCGGAAGTTGAAGAGCAGGTCAAGCGCGTTGCCAGCTCCGCCCAGACGTTCGAGCCCAAGAAGGGCAAGGCCGAATCCGGCGACCGCGTCACCATGGACTATCTCGGCAAGATCGACGGCGTGCCGTTCGATGGCGGCGCCGATACCGATGCGACCCTGATCCTCGGCTCCGGCCAGTTCATTCCCGGCTTCGAAGATCAGCTGATCGGCACCAAGGCTGGCGACGAGAAGCAGATCAAGGTTACGTTCCCGGCTGAATACGGTGCAGCGCACCTCGCCGGCAAGGATGCGACCTTCGACATCACCGTCAAGGAAATCGGCAAGCCCGGCGAACTCGAAATCAACGACGAGACCGCGAAGAAGCTCGGCATCGAGAGCGCCGACCGTCTGCGTCAGGTTATCCGCGAGCAGATCGAAAGCCAGTATGGCTCGTTCACCCGCCAGAAGGTTAAGCGTCAGATTCTCGACGCGCTCGACGGCGAGTACAAGTTCGAATCGCCGGAACGCCTGATCAATGCCGAGTTCAACAACATCTGGGCACAGATCGGCCAGGACCTCGCACAGGCCGGCAAGACATTCGAAGACGAAGAGACAACGGAAGAAGAAGCGCGCGAAGAATATCGCAAGCTGGCTGAACGCCGCGTTCGTCTTGGCCTCGTTCTCTCCGAAATCGGCAACAAGGCCGGCATCGAAGTGACCGAAGAGGAACTGCAGCGCGCCGTTTACGATCAGGTTCGCCAGTATCCGGGCCAGGAACAGCAGATCTATGAATTCTTCCGCAAGACTCCGGAAGCAATCAACAATCTGCGCGCTCCGATCTTCGAAGAAAAGGTTGTCGATCACCTTCTCACCTCCATCAACGTCACCGACAAGAAGGTGACGAAGGAAGAGCTGATGGCTGAAGACGAGTCGGATGAAAAGTCCGGCGAAGCCAAGAAGCCTGCCAAGAAGGCAGCGCCGAAGAAGGCCGCCAAGAAGAAGACCGAAGACGAAGCGTAAGCTTTTGTCTCTCTGATTGAAAAGGCCGCTTTCGAGCGGCCTTTTTCATTTCTGGTGCGCGGTAATTGCGGGGCAGAGTATGCTGCGGGTCTAACTGATTCCGCAGAGATTTCGCCGATGTCCATTGCTGCCTTTGCGCCGTTCGAGGCGCTTGCCGAACACCTTCTGCCTCATGCAATCGATGGTATGAGTGATGGGTCGCATGACCTGTCTCATCTCTTGCGTGTGTGGAAAAATGCAACAGCAATTCATAACGAGGAGGGTGGGGACAGCGAAATACTGGCCGCAGCGACAATCCTGCATGACTGCGTTGCCGTCGAAAAGAATTCACCCCATCGCGCGCAGGCCTCGCGGTTGGCTGCTGAAAAAGCATCGAAGCTTCTTGCCAATATTGGCTGGCAATCCCCGCGCGTTGCTGCCACAGCGCACGCCATCGAGGCACACAGCTTTTCGGCAAACATCCCTCCACGCACCTTGGAGGCGAAAATCCTGCAGGATGCGGATCGTCTGGATGCCATTGGCATGGTTGGCGCTGCACGATGTTTCTACATCGCAGGCCGTATGGGGAGTGGGCTATATGATCCCTGGGACCCCATGGCAACGGACCGTAACCTCGATGACAAGAGCTTTGCCATCGATCATTTTGAGGTCAAGCTTTTCAAGTTGAGTGCGGGGTTCAATACGGTCAGGGGTGCGCAGATCGCCAAGGTGCGACAGGAGCGGCTCCGCCGGTTCCTGGGCGAGTTTCTTGATGAGATATGAACGATCTCAGCGAGACACCAGGTCGAGCGCGGCGCGGATCAAATCGGCATTGCCTTTAGCCATTTGTCCCGACGGCAGGAGATTGCCGTCTTCCAGGCCGATACGGCTGTCAAAGCCCTTGGCCCTGGCTTCGCCGTAGATGGGCCAGACACTGGCTTCATCGCCATGCATGAGGATAGGCAGTGTATGGCCTGCCTTGCGCAGAACCGCCTGAATACCATCGGCGGCCCGCAATCCCTCATCGATGTCCTGCTCGTTGATTTCGATCAGCACACGCAAGCATTTTGCCGCATCCTTCAGGCCGACAAAGCGCTGCGCATCGCTGACGGACCAGAGCCCCGCTTCGACGCCGATACCCCTGCCGAGAATGTGCGCAATCACATCCTCAGCGTCCTCTTCGATCAGGTTGATCGAGACGTAGTCGGGCAGGGTCGTCCAGCGGTGCATGGGTTCCTGCCGCGAAAGGCCGCCGGGAGGGATGCGCCAATGGGTGGAAAGGCCGACAGGAATGCCCGGCACGGCCGAACGAACAGCCTGCAGGGTCTCGGTAACATAATCCGGCTCCAGCGTTTCCATTCCATCCGGTCCGCGCGGGTGGATATGCAGCTCGCGGGCGCCAGCGGCCACGGCAAGCGCGGCGTCCCTTGCAATTTCCGAGGCTGTAAAGGGGAGCGCAGGGTGAAAATCCCGCATGCGCCCGCCATTCAGGCAAGCCTGCAACATGGTGGTGTCTCCGCTATGACGGCTCCATCATAGCGGATTTCCTCCTGACAGCACCCCGTCAGTATGGATTCGATGCCGGTTCAGGCCTTGATCGGAATCCAGATCTCCATTCCGCCATTGCCGGTCCGCGGGTCGAATTCCGGACCATAACGTTCGAAATTGGGTGCATCGGCCAGGACATGGCCGGATTCCGGCAACCATTTGCCCCAGATGGTCATGATCGTGCTGCGAATGGTCGAAATATGGTCGCGATGCGAAAACACCAGATAGGTTTGCGCCGGAATGCGCAGCCGAGCGAACTCCTGCGGGATGTCAGAGAAATCGGCAACCTCGGTGCCCGCGATGTAATCAAAATTCTGGGCGTCATCGCTGTTACAGCAGACGCCGTAGGCGATATCGCCGATCTGGCCGGTGATATGGCCGAAATAGGGGTTGAAACGCTGCCATTGCGCCGGAATGCCGCTGCTGGTTTCGCAGGTGTATCGTTCGCCTATGCCGGCGACCAGCATTGGTTTGCCGTTCGCGATGCGCGGCTCTTCGATATCGGTGATAAACTTTTCGTCCATTTTCATCGGCTCCACCAATGGGATGTTACGGGTATGGCGCTGTGCGCGGACCTGTTCGGGCGTCAGGCCGAACTGATCGCGGAACGCCCGCGTGAATGCCTCATGGGAGCTGTAGCCGGCATCGAGCGCGACGCTGAGAATATCCGGAGCACCTTCGCACAGGGATTTTGCTGCCTCGGTCAACCGGCGGCCACGGATGTGACTGCTGACCGAGCGGCCGGCAAAAATGCCGAAGGCGCGGGACATGTGAAACCGTGACAGGCCCGCCACATCGGCGATATCGTCGAGGGTGATCTCCTCGGCGAAATGACCCTCCACATACCAGATCGCTTTTTCAACCGAATTCATGCAACTCTCCATTGGGGCACGGCATACCAATACACATCGTCGGCGGCGTGCATTTGATCGCGATTGCGGTTCGGCCGGCCTGGGTTAGAAGAGTTTCATGCCCTTCAGGCTGGCATGGCCGTTCTTGCCGATGATGATGTGATCGTGAACAATGATTCCCATCTGTTCGCCGATGCTGGCAATGGTCTTTGTCATCTCTATATCGGCTCTGGACGGTGTCGGGTCGCCCGAGGGGTGATTATGGACAAGGATGATGGCACTCGCCGACAATTGCAGTGCGCGGGATATTATCTCGCGGGGATAGACGGGTGTATGGTCGACGGTGCCCACCTGTTGCACCTCGTCGGCAATTAGCGTGTTTTTCTTGTCGAGAAAGAGGATGCGCAGCTGCTCGCGTGATTCATGCGCCATGGCTGCGGTGCAATAGTCGATCAGTTCGCTCCATGAGCCGAGCATCGTGCGTTCGCCCATGCCGCTGCGCATGGCCCTGTGGGCAAGGGCGGCGATGAATTTGAGATCAAAGGCCACGGTCGGGCCGCAGCCCTTTACCTCCCGCAGCAGGTGTTCCGGCGCGCCCAGCACCTCCGCCAGACTGCCGAAGCGGGCCAGAAGCGCCTTGGCCAGCGGCTTGGTGTCGCCTTGTCGTATCGGGCGGTACAGCAGCATTTCCAGCATTTCATAATCGGCAAAGCCCTGATGGCCGACTTTCTGGAAACGCTCTTTCATCCGCTCGCGGTGGCCGGTGTAGTGCGGTTCCGCGGCCTGGCTGGCAGCGTTGGCTGTATCGGCGGTTTTCTCAACACCAGGTTGTTTCTGCAGCGATTTTGGTGAGGGCTCTTTGAGGAAGAAAGTCTTGGGTGGCTCGTCTTCGCTCATGGGGCCCTGCGTTCCTAATCGAGTTTCAAACCCGGAGCGAACAGGCCTGCGGGTGAAAGGGTGAAGACTTCGCAACCGTCCTTGGTGACGCCGACCGTATGTTCATACTGTGCTGTCAGCGAACGATCGCGGGTGACGGCCGTCCAGCCATCGGCGAGGACTTTCACATGCGGGCGGCCGAGATTGATCATCGGCTCGATGGTGAAGATCATGCCTTCGCGCAGTTCAACGCCCTCATTGGGTGTGCCGTAATGCAGAATGTTCGGTGCGTCGTGGAAAAGCTGGCCGACACCGTGGCCGCAGAAGTCGCGAACGACGGAGCAGCGCTCCGCTTCGGCATAGTTCTGGATGGCGGCGCCGATAGCGCCGGTCCGGGCGCCGGGGCGAACGGCCGCAATGCCGCGCATCAGGCTTTCATGCGTCACTTCCATCAGGCGTTCGGCGGCGCGCTTGATTTCGCCCACGGGATACATGCGGCTGGAATCGCCGTGCCAGCCATCGAGTATGTAGGTGACATCGATATTGACGATATCGCCTTCGCGCAGCGGCTTGTCATCAGGGATACCATGGCAGACGACGTGATTGATCGACGTGCAGGACGATTTCGTGTAGCCGCGATAGTTGAGGGTTGCGGGCAGGGCACCGTGATCCGCGCCGAATTCGAAGACAAAGCGGTCGATGGTATTGGTGGTCACACCCGGCTCAACCAGACCGGCGAGCTCGTCCAGGCAACGTGCCGTGAGCTGGCAGGCCTTGCGCATGGCGGCGAAGCCTTCGGGGCCGTGAAGCCTGATCTGTCCGGTGTTCTTCAGGGGCGCTGTCTGCGCATCGAGATAGGTGACCATGGTGCTTTCCGCTTGGCGTCAATCAATAATGGGTATCGCAGTTGTTGCAGCAATGCCCGAAGGCGTGATGTGGCATCTTATTGCGTAAGCTTCAACCCCGCGGCGCATCGCCCGCTCGAACGCCCTTGCGTAAACCGGGTCTAGGTCGCCGCAGATTCGCAAGCGGTCGCAGTCATCGCGCTGGATCACATAAAGCATGACACCACGGTGACCATTCTCAACCATGTTGCCAAGCTCGTCCAGATGTTTTGCGCCGCGGGCGGTCGGAGAATCGGGAAATTCCGCGAGATTTGCCGTGCGGGAGAAGTGCACGTTCTTCACTTCGACATAGGCCGTCGGCCGTTCCGGATCGGTCAGCAAAATGTCGATGCGGGAATTCACGCCATATTTCTGCTCGCGCTTGAGCGCGCCATAACCGCCAAGGGTCGGCAGAAGCCCCGCCACAATGGCTTCCTCGGCGATCCGGTTGGGCAGGCCCGTGTTGATGCCGACCAGCGTGCCCTGCGCTTCGACGATCTGCAGCGTATGGGCATATTTGCGCTTGCCGTCATCGGACAAGGACAGCCAGACGCGGATGCCGGGATCGGTCAGCCCGAGCATGGAGCCGGTATTGGGTACGGAACTGGTGATCGGGCTGCCATCATCGAGGATGATATCGGCAAGAAAGCGCTTGTAACGCTGGACCAGTCGGCCGGTGACGAGAGGGGCAGGGAAAATCATCCGCGAGATCTACCCGACCGGAGAAGGCCGGACAATCGCAAATCGCGCCTGAGACGTCAGGACAGGCCCTGAACCGTCCTGATCACATCGGCCAGGGACAGATTGGCCATGAGCATGGCAGCCGTCGCAGCAAGGCCGGCCAGAAAGAACGTCACTGTTATCTTCGTTTGTCTGCTCATGAATATGTTTTCCTGCATGATGACATAGGATGGGAAAAACATGCTTAGATTGTGGCTCGTCTGTGCTTATTCGCAGGCACTGAACCGAGACCGAAGGCGGCGGATAGGTCAGGCCGCAGACAAAAAAGGCCTGCCTTGGGAAAGGCAGGCAAATTTGCTCTGGGGTGGGAGAATTCGGGTTGGTTTGGAGGTTAAACCGAACCCTACTGCCGGAGATCGGAATCTCAGCAGTGATTGATGATAGGTCAGGTCAGGTATGGAGCCTCATAACTTTCTTTAACAGCCGGTGACAAAGCTTGAACATGCAGGTCTGTTATCATCGTCTGTGCTGTCTCATCCTGTATGCGCCTGCCCACGGCGGGTGAAACGCATAGGAGGAGACATGATGAACTGTAAGTTTTTCGTACCCGTTCTAGCGGTCGCTGCGTTCACATTGGCAGCTTGCGACAACAAGCCATCTGAGGGCGGCAGCAAGCCGCCTGCGACCACCCAGGAGCCCGCAAAACCCGGCGCAGCTCCAACCACTCCGGCACCGGAACCGGCAAAGCCGGCCCCTGCCAACTAGCTGTAAGGACCAAAGACAGCGCGGCCGGCTCTTGCGGGGGCTGGCCGTTTTGCATGAAAGGATGAAGCGCAGGCGTATGAGCCGGCTTCTGCAATATGCTGATTTTACAGGGAGAAAGCCTGGTACGCCCAAGGGGAATCGAACCCCTGTTTGCGCCGTGAAAGGGCGCCGTCCTAACCGCTAGACGATGGGCGCCTGCAGGTAAGCGGCTTATAGTGAAACAGTTTTTCGACTGCAACCCCATATTTCATTCTTTTTTGGGAAAAGTGAAAATTCTTCGCGGGGCTGTGCACAAATGCAGTGCGCATGGGCGGCCGCGAACGGCCGCAATTAATCCGGATCAGCCGCGACGGCTGCCGCAGCGCCAGTTCCAGTCGCGAGTCGGGCCAATATCCACGTGGACCGATTCGGTATAGCAATAGGTGCCAACGCCGCCGCGACCCGGCATTGTCCGGGCAAAATTCGCCAGATCCCACTTGGAAACGCCGGGAACCTGGATATCCGCCGCCGCGCAGGACATGTGAAGCGAGGCCTTGGCGCCGTTCACGAGTCGGTTGTAAGGCGGGCTGCGATAGCCTGACGTCACGATCACCGATTTGCCGAAGCGGCGTTCGATCGTTTTCAGCATGCCGACCAGTTGCGGTTTCAGGCAGGCGACATCCACGCTTTCGCGCTGAACCTTGAGCCCATTGGGGGCCAGCCGTGCAAGTCCGGCCGCCGAAGCCAGAATCACCGGCGCGGCGGCTGATTCGTCGTCGTCCTGATAGAGACTGTCGCGCTGCATGATCTGGATACCGCCATTGGGGCGCACGCCGGGCAGGGACGACAGATGTTCGGTCGGCCGGTAGTTCGACGGCGAAGGCAACCCTGCGGCGCTGGCCACCTGTACCGGGGCATTGCCGCTGATGGCCTTGAGCTGTGCCTGCGCCTTGGGCTGAATGACGGCCACCTGACGTTTCGACGCGGCAGCACCGGCATTGTTGGCAAAGAGGCGCACCAGCAAGCCATTGTCCTTGTCGGATGCCGGTGCATGCGCTGCCGGTTTGGCTTCGGGAACGGTGATTGTCTGCCCGGCACCGGCTGATGCAACCTGTGCCGCCTTGGCTTCCGCGTCCGCCTTGGCTGGCTTTGCGCCGGTTTCCGGAGCGGCATGCGATTCGGCTGCTTGCGGTTGCTCGACCGTTTCAGGCGCCGCGCTTCCGAACAGCGATGTCTTTACCGGCGGCTTTACCACCGCGGGCGCGAAGGCTGTGACGTGCTGCCCGGTTTCCGCCGTCGTTTTGGCTGCGGCCTCAGCGGCGGCTGCCTCCTTCGGCGATTGCGGATGGGCGGCAACCGTTTTGCCCTGTTCCGCCGACGCGGCGGCCTGATTGGCTGCTTTGGCGGCGTTTGTCTCGGCGCCGCCCGCAAGAGCCAGTGCTTCGGGTGATGCTTTTTCCGATCCGGCTGCCGGAATCGCATTCGCATTGGCGCTGGCTGTCGCGGTGCTTGTGGTGGCTGAGGCGACGTTGAGGACGGAGCCGGCAGTCGGTGCCGATCCTGTCGACGTGCAGGATGCTGTCGCCATCGCAAAAATCGTTACGAAGCAAATAGCGGTGCTCGCCCGGAAGGCTGCTACTGAGGCTGACAGCTTGTTCAACGATTCCCCCGTCTCGTCTTTTCCGGCTCTTGCAATGGTTCAGTCCAATCCGCTTTGAGATGAGCAGGATGCTCGCGAAGTTTAGTTGAAGTGCAAGAACACCGGCAGAGAGAGCGCAAAGTTAACGATTTTTAAACGTCTCCACAAGCTCCGGGCTATAGCCAGAATGAGGCGAAAACGTGATTGGCCACCTTCCTGCCATGGTTTTCACGACCAGGATAGGCTCAAAAGCCAGCAAAACAGCGAATTTTTACACGCGGATGCGCACGTAGGTTCCCGGCGCCTCGCCGAGAATTTCCGAACCGTTTTCACCGGGCTGGCGGGCGGGAACGCGCGCGTCGTCCTGCGATTCGATCCATTTTTGCCAATGATTCCACCAGGATCCGGGATGTTCCGACGTGTTGGTGAGCCATTCGTCGAACGCGCCGACGGGCGAACCGCCGGTCCAATACTGGTACTTGTTCTTGGCGGGCGGATTGACCACGCCGGCGATATGGCCGGAGCCGGCCAGGACATAGGTGACGTCGCCGCCGAAATATTTGCAGCCGGTGAAAACCGACAGTGCCGGCGCAATATGGTCTTCCTTGGCGGCGAGATTGTAGATGGGGATTTTGACATCGCCCAGTGACAGGTTTTGCCCGGCGAGCTTCATCATCCCGCGCACCAGATTGTTGTCGAGATAGCAGTTGCGCAGGTAGTAGGAATGGTTGGCCGCACTCATCCGCGTGGCATCGGCATTCCAGTAGAGAAGGTCGAATGGGACAGGATCGCGGCCGCGCATGTAATTGTTGACGACATAGGGCCAGATCAGGTCGCCGGAACGCAGCATGTTGAAGGCCGTCGCCATGCGCGTGCCGTCCAGATAGCCTTCGGCGGACATGGCGGCTTCCAGGGCGCGAATCTGATCCTCGTCGACGAAAACCTTGAGATCGCCCGCATAGGTGAAATCGACCTGCGTGGTGAAAAGGGTCGCGCTCCGGATCCTGTTTTCGCCTTCCTGGGCAAAAAGGGCGAGGGCGGCGCTCAGAAGCGTTCCGCCGACGCAGTAGCCGATGGCATTGACGGCTTTTTCGCCCGTTGCGTTCTCGATGGTGTCGAGGCCGAAGCGCAGGCCCTCATTGATGTAGGCGGTCCAGTCCTTCATGGCGTGACGGTGGTCCGGATTGACCCAGGAAATCACGAACACGGTGTGTCCCTGGTCGATGGCCCATTTGATGAAGGATTTTTCCGCGTTCAGATCGAGAATATAGAATTTGTTGATCCACGGCGGGCAGATCAGCAGCGGGCGTTTCAGCACATCCGGTGTCGAGGGTTCATACTGGATGATTTCGGCGACATCGCTGCGCGCGATAACCTTGCCGGGGGTGGTCGCGACATTTTCACCGAGGGCGAACTTGGTCATATCCGATTGCCGCAGGCGCAGGTCGCCGCCGCCGGCAACGATGTCTTCCGCCAGCATCTTCATACCCTTGACCAGATTCTCGCCATTGCTGGCGACCGTTTCCTTGTAGAGTTCCGGATTGGTCAGCAGGAAGTTGCTGGGCGATATCGCCGTGGTCAGCTGCTTGACGTAGAACGCCGCCTTGTGGCGCGTGTGATCGTCGAGGCCTTCGGCATGGGTGACCAGTTCGCCGGCCCAGTTTGCCGTGACGAGATAGGCCTGCTTGAGGAAGTCGAAGAAAGCGTTCCTGCCCCAGTCCTCGTCGGCGAAGCGCTTGTCGCCCTTGTCGGGCTTGACGACGTCATCGACCTGTTCGCCGCTCATGCGGCGGATGGAATTGGACCAGATGGCCATATAGCTGGCGAACAGCTTGGTCTGCGCCTCCAGCGCGCGACCCGGTTCGGACAGCCAGTATTCGGAAACACGCGAGAGGGTTTTCACCACATCGGTGACGGGATCGGCGATCGTGTCGCGCTTCAAACCTTTTTCACGCGGCTCGACCCAGGCAGAGGCGGCCTTGCCGGCCTGTTCGATCATATGGGCGACATTGCGCGCGAAAGCTTCCGGATCCTTGATGACATATTTGTCGAGGTTCGGCGTTTTTGCACTCTTGTCGCCCGGATTGTCCATATATGCACTCCTCCCGCCGATCCTCCCGATCAGCATAATAGACATGATACCACAAGTCAGAGCAACGGACATTCAATTGCGGTCATTGTGCAGGAAAGATCACGGCCTTGTCACCATCTTCGCAGATTGTATTCCCATGGGAGAAACGGAATTGAACCCATTTGAATGTCGGTTGCTCTAATGCTATCCCTCTAACGTGCATTTCATATCACTATGATGAATATCGATTCCGGCAGTCAGGACAAACAATGAATATCTCGGTCAAAACCATCATCCGCTTCTCGGTTGGCGCCGTTCTGATTGCCGGTTTGAGCGCCTGCGCGAACACTCCGCCCGAGCCCATGTCGAATTCGCCCCTGACCGGTCCTGTCAACACCGGCACCTTTCCGGTTTTCACGCCCGATCCGAAGGGCGAGACCGCACAGCTGACGCCGCAGCAGAAGGACGATCTGCAGAAGAAGCTGGTGGCGGCCAAAGGCGGTCAGGGCAATGCCACCGCCGATCCGGCAGCCGTTGCCCGGCGCCAGGCCGAGATGAAGAAGCTGGTCCAGCAGCAGCAGGACGATTTGAAGGCTATTGAAAGCGGGCAATAGCCCATTGCCGGCAAGGTCATGAAGACACCACGAATGGGTGTCTTGCTCAGGAGAATCCCGGGCTGGATGGCATGACGGCGATTGACCCGGCGCGCAACGCGCGGTGTCAATGATCGCTCGACCGCCGTACAGTTTGGGTGTATAGCGCACCCGCACATTGAACCCATTTTTACCGGACCCAAACCTATGGAAGAATTTCATAAAGTTCGCCGCCTGCCACCTTACGTTTTTGAACAGGTCAATCGCCTGAAGGCGAGCGCGCGAGCGGCCGGTGCGGACATTATCGATCTGGGTATGGGCAATCCTGACCTGCCGACGCCGCAGGGCATTGTCGACAAGCTGTGCGAGGCCGTCCAGGACCCGCGCACCCACCGCTATTCCTCATCGAAAGGCATTCCCGGTCTGCGCCGTGCCCAGGCCGCCTATTATGAGCGGCGTTTCGGCGTGAAGCTCAATCCCGACACGCAGGTCGTGGCGACCCTTGGCTCCAAGGAAGGTTTTGCCAACATGGCGCAGGCGATCACCGCGCCCGGCGATGTCGTGCTGTGCCCTGATCCGACCTATCCGATCCATGCGTTCGGCTTCATCATGTCCGGCGGCGTCATCCGTTCGATCCCGGCGATGCCCGATGACCAGTTCATTCCGGCGCTGGAACGCGGTATCCGCCATTCGATCCCCAAACCCTTGGCGCTGATCCTCAACTACCCCTCCAATCCGACCGCCCATGTGGCATCGCTGGATTTCTACAAGGATGTGGTTGCCTTCGCCCGCAAGAATGAAATCATCATTCTGTCGGATTTGGCCTATTCCGAGATTTATTTCGACGACGCGCCGCCTCCGTCCGTCCTGCAGGTGCCGGGCGCGATCGATGTTGCCGTGGAGTTTACCTCCATGTCGAAGACATTCTCGATGCCGGGCTGGCGCATGGGCTTTGCCGTCGGCAATGAACGCCTGATCTCGGCGCTCACCCGGGTCAAGTCCTATCTCGATTATGGCGCGTTCACGCCCATTCAGGTTGCCGCTGCCGCTGCCTTGAATGGCGATGGTTCCGACATTGCGGAAGTGCGTGCGGTCTACAAGCATCGCCGTGATGTCCTTGTCGACAGTTTCGCCCGTGCCGGATGGGATATCCCGTCACCGGCGGCGACGATGTTTGCCTGGGCGCCGATCCCGGAAAAGTTCCGCGCCCTCGGTTCGCTGGAGTTCTCCAAGCTTTTGATCGAGCACGCGGATGTCGCCGTGGCGCCCGGCATCGGCTTCGGCGAGCATGGCGATGACTATATCCGCATCGCGCTGGTCGAGAACGAACATCGCATTCGTCAGGCAGCCCGCAACCTCAAGCGGTTCCTTGCAACGGCGGATGAAAAGCTGCACAACGTCATTCCGTTGAACGCACGCCGCTGAGCGGCATGCCGACATCGGAATTCGCGGCGCCGTCGGGCGCCGCTTCAGGCTAAAACACTTCAGGGAAATGAACGATGAGTGATGCGCTGCGCGTGGGAATCGCCGGACTGGGCACTGTTGGTGCCTCGGTCCTGAAAATTTTGCGGGACAAGGGCGAGATGCTCACCCGTCAGTGCGGCAAGGAAATCATCGTCACCGCCGTGTCCGCCCGTGATGCCAAGCGGGATCGCGGCGTGGACTTCTCGTCGGCCACATGGTTCGACGATCCGGTCGCCCTGGCCAAGTCGAACAATATCGACGTGTTCATCGAACTGATCGGTGGTGACGAGGGTCCGGCGCGCGCTGCCGTCGAGGCGGCGCTGAAATCCGGCCGCCACGTGGTTACCGCCAACAAGGCGCTTCTTGCCAAGCATGGCGTGTCTCTTGCCAAAATTGCCGAGGAGAAGGGCGTCCTGCTCAACTTCGAAGCGGCGGTGGCTGGCGGCATTCCCGTCATCAAGGCTTTGCGCGAGTCCCTGACGGGCAACACCGTGTCGCGCGTCTACGGCATCATGAACGGCACCTGCAACTACATCCTGACGCGGATGTGGGACGAGGGGATCTCCTTCGAGGATTGCCTCGCCGATGCCCAGCGTCTCGGCTATGCGGAAGCCGATCCGACATTCGATATCGAGGGTAACGACACCGCGCACAAGCTGGCGATCCTGACCAGCCTTGCCTTCGGCACGCAGATTGCCGCCGATGACATTTATCTCGAAGGGATCAGCAATATCTCGCTGGCCGATATCAAGGCCGCCGATGAACTTGGCTACCGCATCAAGCTGCTTGGCGTTGCGCTGAAGACAGACAGCGGCATCGAGCAGCGTGTGCATCCGACCATGGTGCCGGTCGAATCGGTGATTGCGCAGGTGCATGGCGTGACCAATGCTGTCGCTATCGAAACCGATCTTCTCGGCGAACTGCTGTTGTCGGGTCCGGGCGCCGGTGGTGCCGCCACGGCATCCGCCGTCATCGGTGATCTCGCCGACATCGCCAAGAGCCGTCCGGGCTTCCAGCATGGCCCCGTCTTCGGGACGCCGGCAAAATCGCTGGCGCCCTACAAGCGCGCCAAAATGCGCTCGCACGAGGGCGGATACTTCATCCGTCTGACCGTGCATGACCGCGCCGGCGTTTTTGCGGCGATTGCCAAGCGTATGGCCGACAATGACATTTCGCTGGAATCCATCGTCCAGCGTCAGAGTGCGGAAAGCCACCCGGATGCGACCAAGACAGTCATCCTCGTCACGCACGAAACCACCGAGGCGGCTGTCAAGAAGGCGCTTGAGGGCATCGTGAAGGATGGTCATTCCACGGACAAGCCGCAGATGATCCGCATCGAACGCGCCGGCTGACACAGCCGGCCCATGACCGTTTGTAAAAGGCTTGTATTGCTTCGTGAACGGCCGCTACCCCGTTTAATCGATTAGCTTTTTCGGTGAAGGCACTTTCCTGCCGGCGGGGTCTTGCCGCTGCTCTGCGACTTTGACAAAAGGTTTGCACAGCAATGCTAGGAAGTACCCTGTTGATCCGCAAAAGGGTAATTCCCACACGAACGCAGGATAGATTATGCCGAAAACTTCTGACCAGACTTCGATGGGCCTCGACCGTATTTTGACCCTTGAGCTCGTCCGCGTGACCGAGCGTGCCGCCGTTGCCGCTGCCCGTCTGCGCGGGCGCGGCGATGAAATGGCTGCCGATCAGGCTGCCGTGGATGCCATGCGTCAGGAACTCAATCGTCTTCCCATCAGCGGTACCGTGGTGATCGGCGAGGGCGAGCGCGACGAAGCGCCGATGCTCTACATCGGTGAAGAAGTCGGCACGCGCACAGGCCCCGAGGTCGATATCGCGCTCGATCCGCTTGAAGGCACCACCATCTGCGCCAAGAACCTGCCCAACTCACTCGCCGTGATCGCGATTGCCGAAAAGGGCAACCTGCTTTACGCACCCGACGTCTACATGGAAAAGATTGCCGTCGGACCGGGCTATCCCGCCGGCATCATCCAGCTCGATGCGCCTGCGGCGGAAAACATTGCGGCTGTGGCCAAGGCCAAGGGCGTTCCGATCAATGAGATCACCGCCTGCATCATGGACCGCCCGCGCCATGCGCGCCTGATCGAGGAAGTGCGCGCAACCGGCGCCTCCATCCGCCTCATCGGTGATGGCGATGTTGCCGGGGTGATCCACACCACCGATCCCGATGAAACCGGCATCGATATCTACATCGGCATCGGCGGTGCACCGGAAGGCGTTCTTGCCGCAGCGGCTCTGCGCTGCATCGGTGGCCAGATGCAGGGCCGGTTGCAGCTCAACAGCGACGACAAGATTGCCCGCGCCGCCAAGATGGGCATCAGCGATCCGAAGAAGATCTACACCATGGAAGAAATGGCCAAGGGCGACGTGCTGTTCGCAGCCACGGGTGTCACCGACGGCAATATGCTGTCCGGCGTGAAATTCGCCCGCGACTATATCCAGACCCACACGATCGTCATGCGTTCGCATTCGCAGACCGTGCGCGAGATCAAGGCGAAACACCAGGACATGACAAAATTCCAGTAAGAACTGGTATTTGAAACACTTTTTGCCCTGCAGTTCCTTCGGGCTGCAGGGCATTTTGTTAACTGCGTTAATGGCTCAATAGGAAATGCCCTATTGAGGCCATGCTTTTTGAGGTATTTTCAGAGCGGGAGTTCAGATCGGTGGAACAGCCATGAATATCCGAACGAAAATAACCGGTTGCCTTGTATCAACGCTCGTTCTTCTGGGCTCGCTGAACGGTGCTTTTGCGCAGGATCCTTACCTTGATCTCATTCAAGGCTATCGCTCCAATTCGATTGCCGACCGGTTTCCGCAGATGGTCGGACCCTTTACCCTCGTCAAACACAGCGTCAATCCGCAGGATTTCAGCGTGACGGCCGAATATGAAGCCGTTGACGCCAGGGCGACGGTGACGATGGCTGGCGTCAGGGCCAGCAACAAGGATGCCGCCTATCCGATCAAGGACGGTCCCGACGATCCCGTTGTGCGCGATCTCTTTGAAAAGGCCACCCAGTACCATTCGACCCAGCCCGGCGAAATCGCGGTGCAGACAACGCTGCCCTACAGCGCAGGCCGGGCAATGCCGTGCGTCACCGCGGATGCGGCACAGGAGAAGCACGCCTTCCTGGTCTGTGTGATCGGCATGCACAGCCGCTATCTGCTGATCCAGCCCGTTGCCAATTACGCCAAGGGCAGCAAGGATGCGGCCGAGCGCAGCCTTGCCGATTTCGCGACCTCGATTGCCACGACGATGAATGATCTGGGGGCACCGGCGGTCAATGGTCAGGTCGCACCCGCGACAGCCCCGCAGTAATTGCGCGTTTGTGCACCGGATTGATCGTTCGGAGCATTGCATTCGGCGCGGCCGGATGATTGAACCCTTGCATGGCACCAGAACGGCTTTTCCTCGGCATTGAACATTCTGCAACCGGTCTGAAATGGGTTGACCGGCTGGGACCGCGTGAAGCCAATATCGCGCTCGCCATGGCGCAGAACCATGGTTTTCCAGATCTCGTCACCCGCGTTCTCGCCGGGCGCGGCGTCGGGGTGGACGATGCGCCCGCTTTCATGGATCCGACCATCAAAGGCCTGATGCCCGATCCCGCATCGCTGACCGATATGGAAAAAGCGGCCGGTCGTATCGCGCAGGCCATCGGCAAACACGAGAAGGTGGCGATTTTCGGCGATTACGATGTGGATGGCGCCTGTTCATCGGCCATTCTCTCGCGTTTTCTCAGCCATTACGGTGTTGCCAACCATATCTATATTCCCGACCGGATTTTCGAGGGGTACGGGCCCAATCCGCAGGCCATGCGCGAACTGGCGCAAAATGGCGCTTCCCTGATCGTGACGGTGGATTGCGGCACCAACAGTGCGGCGGCCATCGAGGCTGCGCGCGAGGCGGGTGCCGACGTGGTCGTCCTCGACCATCATCAGGTCGGCGGCGAACTGCCGGCTGCCGCCACGGCGGTGGTCAATCCCAACCGCGAGGACGATTTGTCGGGGCAGGGCCATCTTTGCGCGGCAGGGGTGGTGTTCCTCACCCTGGTGCAGGTTCTGCGCACGTTGCGCGCGCAGCGCATTGCGACGGGAACGCTGGCGCCTGATCTGTTGTCGATGCTCGATCTGGTGGCGCTTGCCACCGTGTGCGATGTGGTGCCGCTGAAGGAGCTGAACCGCGCCTTCGTGGTCAAGGGGCTGCTGGTGGCGCGGGCGCAACAGAATGCCGGGCTGGCCGCCCTGGCGCGGGTTTCGCGCATCGGCGAACCGCTCAGCGCCTTTCATTTCGGCTATCTCATCGGTCCGCGCATCAATGCGGGCGGGCGCATCGGCGATGCCGGGCTCGGCGCGCGGCTGCTGACGCTGGACGATCCGAACGAGGCGGCGCGGATTGCCGCCGAGCTTGACCGGCTCAACACAGAGCGGCAGGCGATGGAAACCGTGATGCTGGAGCAGGCGGAAGCCGAAGCGATGCTGGAAATGTCGAGCGGTGGCGGACCCGCCGTTCTGGTGACGGCCAGCGACGATTGGCACCCGGGCATTGTCGGCCTGATCGCGGCGCGGCTGAAGGAACGGGCCCGGCGCCCGGTCTTTGCCATCGCCTTCAACGTCAACGGCACCGGCAGCGGTTCCGGCCGTTCGATCAGCGGGTTTGATCTGGGAAAACTGGTGCGCAGCGCCGTTGATGCCGGGCTGCTGGTCAAAGGCGGCGGCCATGCCATGGCGGCTGGTATCACGGTGGAGCGCGGCAAGATGGGCGCGCTGCGGGCGTTCTTCGAGGAGCAGGCGGCCGAAATGGTCGGCCAGCTGCGCGAGAACCAGTCATTGGCCATTGACGGCGCGCTCAGCGCATCCGGCGCAACGGTGCCGCTCTACGAGACCATGGAGCGGGCCGGGCCGTTTGGTTCCGGCCACCCGCAGCCGGTGCTGGTGCTGCCGCACCACCGGCTTGTCGATGCCCGCACCGTCGGGACGAACCATGTCAAGGCGACGCTGGCGGGCGCAGACGGCAAGCGTATCAACGCGATTGCGTTTCGTGCAACGGGCGGGCCGCTGGGTGATTTTCTGTTCGGCAATCTCGGCCAGTCCATGCATGTGGCGGGTAATCTGGCCTTGAACCACTGGAACGGCTCGACAACCACCCAGTTCCGCATCATGGATGCCGCGCGGGCTTGACCGTGTGTCAGCAGGGATAGCGGCATTTCCTGATTCAGTTTGCATTGAACGGTTGCATGTTCTATTTTTGTTCTCATTCTGCAGCGAGAACAGAACCCATGCGTAAACCGACCCATCTGGAAAAGCTCTATCTGGATTTCGACAGCTTTTTTGCCAGCGCCGAGCAGCAGCTCAATCCGGCGCTGCGCAACCGGCCCATCGCGGTGGTGCCGCTGGATTCGCCGCATACAAGCGTCATTGCCGCCAGCCGCGAGGCAAAACCCTTCGGCATCAAGACGGGCACCTCTGTGCGCGATGCCCGTGCGCTCTGCCCGGATATCGTGTTTCTCGAAGCGCGGCCCGATGTCTATGTGAAGATGCACAACCAGATTCTGTCGACCATCGAGACCTGCGTGCCGATTGCCGCCGTGCGCTCGATTGACGAGGTGGCGTGCACGCTGCTGGCCTCCGAGGCCAGGGACCCGCAGGGATTGGCGACGCGCATCAAGCGGGCGCTGCACGATGAAATGGGCGCGGTGCTGACCTGTTCGATCGGCGTTTCCCTCAACGAGCTTCTTGCCAAGATCGCCGCTGAAATGGACAAGCCCGATGGCTGCGTGGTGCTGGATCATGATGACCTGCCGGGACGGCTGTTCGACCTCAGGTTGAAGGATCTGCCCGGTATCTCCAAGGGAATGGAACAGCGCCTGGGGCAGTCCGGCGTGATCGACGTGCGTGGTCTCTGGGCGCTGGCGCCCAAACATGCCCGCGCGATCTGGAACAGTGTCGAGGGCGAGCGTTTTGTTGCGGCGCTGCATGGTTACGCCGTGGAAAAGCCGGAGACCGTCAAACGCATGTTCGGCCACGGCCGCAATCTGCCGCCGGATTGGCGGGCGCCGGACAGGGTGCTGCAATGCGCGCGGCTGCTGTGCCTCAGCGCCGCGCGGCGTTTGCGCCGGTCGCATTACCGTGCCGGAGCGCTCAGCTATACCGTCGGGACACGCTGGGATAGCCGCGTGACGGTGGAAGGCCAGTTTCGCCCGGCGCGGGATGATCACAGTTTTCTCAATTGTCTCAATGATTTGCATGAGAAATTGATCAAGGCAGGTGAAATGAAGAAGGTCAGTTCGGTCACCGTCGTGCTGCATGATCTTTCCGGCGAGACGGAAGCAAGCCTTGATCTGTTCGACACGCGAGGGATGACCGAGCAGCGCGGCCAATGGGAACGCGTTTCGGACCTGCTCGACAGGGTGCGCGTGCGCCATGGCTCCAAGGCGCTCAATCTCGGGCTGACGACCGGACCCGGCAATTATATCGGCTCCAAGATTGCCTTTGGCCGGATTCCGGAACCGGAAGATTTTTGAAAATATAACGTGATGGTCTTTCCTGCCTTGCGGGAGTGAGCGGCGGCACCTGACGGTGCCGCTGCCCGGTTTGTTTTACCGGTTGTCGAGCTCCGAGCGCACCAGTTGCAGGCCGCGCCGGGTCACCCGGTAAGGGCCGCCGCCGGAGGAGGCGATGGCCTTTTTCTGTTTGAGTTTGCGGAAGAGCCTGAGGTCGCAGGCTGTGTAGCGGGCACCATCGCGGGTCAGGCAGATGATATCCGTGATGGCCTTGCGCTCATCTTTTTCAAGCAAGATTTTGCCGCCCTGGGCAAGCAGGTGAAGTATGCGCTGTTCGTCGCGCGAAATATCCATTGATCCAAGTCCTGGGAAAACGGGCAAAAGCCCATGAGAACACGTCCGCTGCCAAAGAACTTTGGCGCGGGGCTCCTGTTTTCACGCCCCAACCTTCAAAGAAGCTGGGGCTTTAGAGGGACTCAGACTGATTAGACATAAACACTCCATCGGTGTGGACGAGCCGTATAAAAGAAGAAAACGGCGATGTCAAAGTCGATGTGGCCCGTCGTCAGGCACTGGGAAGCTGCAAGGGGCTGCCGTCGCGTTTGCTGATGATCGTGTCGACGAGGCCCCAGTCGAGGCCTTCCTGCGCTGTCATGAAATGGTCGCGATCGAGGGTTTTCTCGACCTCTTCCACCGTGCGGCCGCAATGCTCGGCATAGAGCCGGGTCATGCGCTGCTTGACCACCGCCATTTCCTGCGCCTGAATGAAAATATCCGAGGCCTGTCCCTGAAACCCGCCGAGCGGCTGGTGCACATGCAGGCTCGAATTGGGCAGGGCGGCGCGGTGGCCGGGTTCGCCCGCCATCAGCAGGAATGAACCCATGGAGCGCGCCGTGCCCATGCACAGCGTGGCGACCGGGCAGGTGATGAACTGCATCGTGTCGTAGATGGCAAGGCCCGCCGTGATGACGCCGCCGGGCGAGTTGATGTACATGGAGATGGGCTTTTTCGGATTTTCGGATTCAAGAAACAGCAATTGCGCGCAGATCAGCGCCGCCATGCCGTCCTCCACCTGACCGTTAAGAAAGACGATCCTTTCCCGCAGCAGGCGGGAAAAAATATCGAATGACCGTTCACCACGGCTGGATTGTTCCACGACCATAGGGACGAGCTGCATCATGTCGCGCATGGCGAACACTCCTTCATCAATTGAATTTCTGTGCGTTTAAGCGGCGAGGCGCATGGTGGTCGGCGGCACGTTGCCATTGGCGGCAGTGCGGCCAACCGGCTTCGCCAGGGCGACCGGTTCATGCACGATGCTGAAAATGGTGCCGCCCGAACCATTGGGGTTGAGCCGGAAGGTGACGATGCTGTCAGCCACGGCATCATCCTCTTCGCGCATGGAATAACGCACGAAACGTTCCGTATCGGCTTCGATCATTTCAAGCGAAATGCGCGGTGGCTCCTGCGGCGCCTGCGGGTCGGGCAGCAGCCAGCGGGCAACGAATTCCGGTACGGTCAGCGCGCGCCAGACTTTTGACGGCGCGGCATCCAGATCATATTCATAACGCAGTGCGGTATCGGCTTGCGCTGTTTCGCTGGTCATTGATCCATTTCCCTCAAAAGCTGTTTCAACTCATCGACGCGCTGCGGCCAGAAGGCGCGGTAGCGGTGGAGCCATTGGTGCAGTTGCGCCAGGCCGTCGGGATTGACCCGGTAGTGAACGTGGCGGCCCGACTTCTGCTCGGCGACAAGGCCGGCGGAGCGCAAGACGGCCAGATGCTGCGACATGGCGGGCTGTGAAAGGGAAAAACCCTCGCGCAGCTCGGTCGCATTCTTCTCGCCATCGGCCAGCCGTTCGAACACGGCGCGGCGGGTGGGGTCGGCAAGGGCCTTGAATATATCGACTTCGGACATGCCGATACATAAGCATAGACTTATGTTAGTCGCAAGCGTGATTTTTTACAGATGCCGGAAATGAAAATCCGGCCGTGGGGACGGCCGGGTTCGATTGTCTGGGCAGAGCGGATAAACGTTTCAGCTTACCGGATGCTTCATGCCTGCGACTGCTGGGCGAAAGCGAAGATGAAGGCGGCGAGGGCTGCGAAATTTGCCACTGTCCGCACATGGTTCCACGGCAGCCAGTCATTCAGATAGGTCGTCCATGCACTGGCGCCTTCGGCGCTTGTCGGGCTGACCGCAGCCAGCGTGTCATTGAGCGGCACGTTGAACACCATGGTGACAATGATGGTGCCAACAAGGAAAAGCACGCTGCCGGCCAGCAGCGCCAGCGACCCGGATTCACCCCAGCGCATGACACTGACCACGCCGAGGACGACACAGATCGCCGCGGTGCCGAAAAAGGCCAGCGTGAACGAGAAATTCAGGATCGTCACGTTGATCGAATTCATCGCGGCGATACCCTGTTCGGCTGGCAGTTTGGCCAGCGCGGTCATGACGAAGCTTGAAAAGGCGAAGAACAACCCTGCCATCAGGCCGCTTCCCAGGGCGGCCAAAAGGGTGAGAATAGGTAGCCACATGTTACTGTCCCTCCGAAATATCCGACCAGATGCCGGTCGCTGCTGTTTCCTGAACGTAGTGCGAGAAGTCACGCGGGGCGCGGCCCAGCGCCCGTTGCACGCCATCGGCGAGGTATTCGTTGCGCCCGTCAAGCACCTGGGTGAAGAGTTCATTGAGCAGGCCGACGATTTCAGGCGGAAGCTGTTCCTGCGCCAACCCCTGCGAGAATTGTTCCGGCGTGATCGTCACATAGCGAATATCGCGTTTCACGGCGCTGGCGATTTCTTCCGTCGCTTGCGCAAAAGTCAAGAGACGCGGCCCCGTGACTTCATAGAGCTGGCCGATATGACGATCGTCGGTCAGCGCTGCCGCCACCACATCGGCAATATCGTTCGCATCGATGAACGGCTCGCCCACATCGCCGACCGGCAGGGCGAGTTCGCCGGCAAGAATGGAGGCCAGCATGACGTTTTCGCTGAAATTCTGGGCAAACCAGCTGGCGCGGACGATGGTCCAGTCGGCGCCGCAATCCTGAAATGCCTTTTCGGCACGCTGGGCTTCATGTTCGCCGCGCCCCGACAGGAGCACGAGCCGTTTCACGCAATTGTCCACGGCAAGCCGCGTGAACGCCTCGACGGTTTGTGTCGCACCGGGAATGGCAATGTCCGGATAATAGGTGATGTAGGCGGCTTTGGCGCCGTCAAGCACGGGAAGCCAGGTATTGCGGTCTTCCCAGTCAAAGGCCGGGTTGCCGCTGCGCGAACCGATGCGCACGGGCAGGTTCCGCGCCGTGAGCCGTTCCGCCACACGGCGTCCGGTCTTGCCCGTACCGCCGACGATAAGAATGGGTTTTGCTGTCGACATGCTGCTGCTGCTGGTCATGGTGATCTCCCTTGTAAAAATATGAGTAATACTCACATTTGCAATATGTGATAAATCCTCATATTCTGCGAGTCAAGCGGAATTTGAGAACCTTGGAGATCCTGCCCATGAACGAGATTGCGTCTGTTGTGCCTGCCTCCGGCGACAGGGAAGCCACCATGCCGCGCAAGGAGCCGACGCAGCGGCGCAGCAGGGAGAGGGTGGAGCGTATTCTGTCCTGCGCCTCGACGCTCATCGCCACGGGCGGCAGCGACGCCATGCGCATGAGCGATGTGGCGCAGATGGCGGAAATATCGATCGGGTCGCTCTACCAGTATTTTCCGGACAAGGGATCGATCATCCGGACGCTGGCGGAAAGGTATAATGCACTGGGGCGCGAATGCATTGCTGATGCACTGCAAAACGTCAGTGATATGAATGGCTTGCAGTCATCTTTTGCAGAACTGATCGATACGTATCACGCGATGTTTCTGGCCGAACCCGTCATGCGCGACATCTGGTCGGGAACGCAGGCGGACAAGGCGCTGCGCGATATCGATCTGCATGACAGCCGCCTGAATGGCGCCGTGCTTGCCGAGGCGCGTTTGCGCATCAACCCGGCGGCGGACAGGGCGACGCTCGAAAGCTCCAGCTTCCTGATCATGCAGCTGGGCCAAGCCACCATGCATCTGGCGATTTCCGTCGACCGCAGGGAAGGCGATGCGCTTGTCGAAACGTTCAAGCGGATGGTGCTGCGGGAAATGCTGGCGGGCTAGGCGATTTGGAGGGCATTTGCATTGTTCGTGGTGCGTGGTTCGACAAGCTCACCATGAGGGAAGTTTGTGGGCTGCAATCAAACCACCTCCCTCATGGTGAGCTTGTCGAACCACGCACCGCAGTTTTGCCACCCCAAATAAAAATCACACCAACTTATCCAACACTTGCAAACCTCCTTTATTCTCATCCCTGTCCTTTCCGGCGGGAATGCTTCCGGAAACTTTCGAAAGTCGGGAAAGGATCGGCGCTTCGGCTTCACAGGGAGGAAAACCTGTGCGGCCGGGGAGGTTTGGCTCAATGGTTGCGCATTGGGCAAAAACCCTCAAAAACGCCGGGGCGGGTGGTCCCCAGGATCGCAAGCATTGCATACCACATACCCCAAGACCCGCGTTCCAGGGACCGCCCGTCTTTCCCACCTTTCAACGGCCAGACGCGAAAGCGGGCGTGGCAACGGAGAAGAGCGTTGCAGAACAATCATGCGTGGTTCGACAGGCTCACCATGAGGGAAGTCGAGGATTGCAGGGAGCACTATTCTGCAACGTTTGTGACCAACCTTGCACCAAACCACCTCCCTCATGGTGAGCTTGTCGAACCACGAACCACGAACCACGCACTTGATATCCCTTGGTCTATCGAACCGCTGCAGAGAGTTCCCCGACCGTGCACAGCATCGCGTCGCCCATATAGGCCAGGTTGGCCATTGACCGCTCCGCCGCTTCCGCGTGGCCGCCGCCGCAGGCATCGGTCAGGACGACGGGGATGAAGCCAAGATCGGCGCCGTGACGAACCGTCGGATCAATGCCGATTTCCGTGGCGATACCGCAGATGATGAAACTCTTGAGACCGCAGTCGCGCATGGCGATGGCCAGCGGCGTGCCTTCGAACGCCGAGAACGTGATCTTGTCGAGAATGGCTTCGTCATCGCGAACGGCCAGTTCCGGGGCAAGTGCAAAGCCGGGACTGTCGCGCAGGAACCATGGCTCGACATTTTGAGCGGATGATTGGCGCTGCCACGCCATCATCTGCTTGTATTGAAATACGCCAGCCATTTTCTTGGGCAGGGACATATGGCGCATGAAAAAGATGCGGATACCGGCGGACCGGGCGATATCGAGGGTTTGCAGCACCTTTTCCAGAATGGCGCCGCCGTCCTGCATCTGCCGCAATATGCCGACCTGCATGTCATAGACGACCAGCGCCGTTGTTTCGGGCCTGATCGTTTCGGCAAGGGTTTCGGGGATGGCAAGGCCATAAATGTTCTGCATCGGTGTCCTCCGAATGTGTCGGGCGATCCGCTCCCGATCACCGCTGCCTGGAATCGAGCCTAGCATTGCTGCGCCGGAAAAACAGGCCGAAGCGGCGCATTTCCGCAATCGCGCGGCTTCAGGATGGAGAAACACTTGCCTCACGGGGCTGTTTCGACTAGCCAGTAGACAGACAAATTTAGCCAGGAATGACAGCCCAGCATGACTCTCGTTGATACCCGTACGCCCGAACCCAAGCGTTTCATTTCCGGTGCCACAGGCGACTGGGAAATTGTCGTTGGCATGGAAGTGCATGCGCAGGTCACATCCAATTCGAAGCTGTTCTCCGGCGCTTCCACGACATTCGGTGCCGAACCCAACGAAAATGTATCGCTGGTCGATGCCGCCATGCCCGGCATGCTGCCTGTCATCAACGAATGGTGCGTGCGCCAGGCGATTCGCACCGGTCTTGGCCTGAAGGCGCAGATCAACCTGAAATCGGTCTTTGACCGGAAGAACTATTTTTATCCGGATCTGCCGCAGGGTTACCAGATTTCGCAGTTCAAACAGCCCATCGTCGGCGAAGGCACGATGATCATTTCGGTCGGTCCTGACAACAAGGGGCAGTTCGAGGATATCGAGATCGGCATCGAGCGTCTGCATCTGGAACAAGACGCCGGAAAATCCCTGCATGACCAGAACCCGACCATGTCCTACGTGGACCTCAACCGCTCTGGCGTGGCGCTGATGGAAATCGTCTCCAAGCCGGACATGCGCTCGGCCGACGAAGCCAAGGCGTACCTCACCAAGATGCGCACCATCGTGCGCTATCTCGGCACCTGCGACGGCAACATGGACGAAGGCTCCATGCGTGCCGACGTCAACGTCTCGGTGCGCAAACCAGGCGGGGAATTCGGAACGCGGTGCGAGATCAAGAACGTCAACTCCATCCGCTTCGTCGGGCAGGCGATCGACTATGAAGCCCGCCGGCAGGTCGCCATTCTGGAGGATGGCGGATCGATCGATCAGGAGACACGCCTGTTCGACCCGGTGAAGGGTGAGACGCGCTCCATGCGCTCCAAGGAAGAAGCGCATGACTATCGCTATTTCCCGGATCCCGACCTTCTGCCCCTCGAATTCGAGCAGTCCTATGTCGATGAGCTGCGGGCCGACCTTCCGGAGCTGCCGGATGACAAGAAGGCGCGGCTTGTTTCAGTGCTCGGCCTTTCCGTCTACGACGCCTCCATTCTGGTGACGGAAAAGGCGATTGCCGATTATTTCGAAGCGGTGGCCGAAGGCCGCGACGGCAAGCTTGCCGCCAACTGGGTGATCAACGATCTGCTCGGCGCGCTGAACAAGGCCGGCAAGGGCATCGAAGAGTCGCCCGTGTCGCCGGATCAGCTCGGCTGTATTATCGACCTGATCAGGGAAGGCACGATTTCCGGCAAGATCGCCAAGGACCTGTTCGAGCTTGTCTGGAACGAGGGCGGCGATCCGCGCGCGCTGGTCGAAGAGCGCGGCATGAAGCAGGTAACCGATACCGGTGCGATTGAAAAAGCCGTGGATGATGTCATTGCCGCGAATCCTGATAAGGTCGAGCAGGCGAAGGCAAAGCCCACCATGGCCGGCTGGTTTGTCGGGCAGGTGATGAAGTCCACTGGTGGCAAGGCAAATCCGCAGGCTGTCAGCGATCTGGTCAAGGCAAAACTCGGGATTGTCGATTAAAGCATGTGGATTCGAAGCGCGACGAAGGACGATCTGGCAACTGTCCGTGAATTGCTCGTAGAGACTTGGCACGCCACCTATGACGATGTCTACGGCGTCGAAAAGGTCAATGCGGTCACCAATCGCTACCACTCGCTGGATGCCTTGAAAAAGCAGCTGGCAAAACCCTATTCCGAGTTCATTCTTGCCGATGATGGCGCCGACCTCTACGGCATGGCCTATGCCTCGCAAAAGGATCACAAGCTGGCGCTGCTCAACCAGCTCTATGTGCATCCGGAAAAGCAGAGCAACGGCGTGGGTTCGCTGCTGCTTGCGGAAGTGGAAAGCGCTTTCCCCGGCGTGTTCATGCTGCAGCTCGAAGTGATCGAATCGAACCAGAAGGCCCGCCGCTTCTATGAAAGCCGGGGCTTTGATCTGACCGGCGCGCGGACGGACAATTGGGGCGAAGCCAATTCCGGTATTTCCGTGCTGGTCATGGAAAAATCCCTGTCAGGCTATGAGCTTGCACCGTGACCTCTGCCGCTGAGCCCGTTTTTCGCCGTGCCGAGCGCGCGGACTTGCCGGCGCTGATTGCGATTTTCGCCGAGGATGTGCTCGGCGGCCATGGTGACACGACTGATCCCGAATTTTTCCCGCACTATGAGCGCGCCTTCGATGCGATCCAAGCCAGCAATTGCGACGAGCTGATTGTCGGCGTGCTGGGCGGTGAAGTCGTTGCCACGGCGCAGGTGACGTTCACCACGACATTGCCCAGCCGCGGCACCACCAACATGACCATCGGCGCGGTGCAGACGCGCAGCGACCTGCGCGGCAAGGGGATCGGCGCCAAGCTGATCCAGCATTGCGTTGCGCTGGGCAAGGCACGCGGCGTGGGGCTGATCCAATTGATGTCGAACGCCAAGCGCGTGGATGCGCATCGGTTCTATGAAAGGCTGGGGTTCAAGAAGAGCCATGCCGGTTTCAAAATGCTCGTGGAAGCCGTGCCAGCGGCAACTTGACCCTTGCTATCGCCCGGCGATACGGCCATAACCCGAAGAGTTGAACGACATAGTTCGAAGCAGGATTGCAATGAAGACCTTCCTTTTACAGTTTTTCACCTGGTGGAACAGTCAGACGATCGGTACGCGCGTCTTTACCTGGCGCAAGGGTACGAAAGTCGGCGAGGACGAGTTCGGCAATGTCTATTACGAAGGCACGCAGGATTCCGAAGGCCGCACGCGCCGCTGGGTGATCTACAAGGGCTATGCGGAAGCGTCGGCCATTCCTGCAGGCTGGCACGGCTGGATCCATCATCGTGCCGAAACGCCGCCATCGCGTGAAACCTACAAGGCGCATGCCTGGGAAAAGACCCACCAGCCGAACCTGACCGGTTCCGCCGCTGCCTACCGTCCGAAGGGCTCCATTGCCCATGGCGACAATCGTCCTGCGGTAACGGGCGATTATGATGCGTGGACACCGGGATCCTGAGCGGATTTTCTTCTGCCACAATTGGCGATTATCGACGGGCTGGTATGAAACTGTCCCGTCAGCCTGAACACAGCCGGAATTGAAATGATCCGTCCCAACTTGTCCTTTCTGTTCCAGAACAAAGCCCGTCTTCTCGCGGCCGGTTTGATGGCTGTCGGCCTTTGCGCACCGGCGCATGCCGCCGACGACAAGATTTCCAATCCGATCGCTGTTTTTTCCGGGCTCGACAAGATCACCGGACGAATCACCTCGTTTGACGTCTATATCGACGAGACGGTTCAGTTCGGCGCGCTGCAGCTGACGCCGCGTGTTTGCTACACGCGTCCGGATACGGAAACACCGAAAACCGATACCTTTGTCGAAGTGGATGAAATCACCCTCGACCGCAAGATCCGCAAGATTTTCTCGGGCTGGATGTTTGCCGACAGCCCCGGTCTCAATGCCGTCGAGCATCCCGTGTACGACGTCTGGCTCAAAGGCTGCAAGCAGTCCTCGGATGTTCCCGCGCCAGCCAAAAGCTGATCGATCCCGGCACTTGAGCACCGGGATCAACTGCCCAAACCAGATTACATCGGTTTGGCGTGGTTGATGATCCAGGGTGTGCCGAAACGGTCCACCAGCATGCCGAAGCGTATCGCCCAGGAGGTTTCGCCGATAGGCATGGTGACGTTGCCGCCCTCGCTCAATGCGCCGTAGATTCTGTCGGCTTCTTCCGGGGAGTCGAGATGAAGGGCAACCTGCAGACCCTGCATTTTCTGGAAGTATGGCGGCGGTGAATCAGAACCCATCAACGCATTGTCGCCTACAGTCATATGGACGTGCATGATCAGATGTTCCGACCCGGGCATCTGGGCTCCTTCCGGCATATCGCCGAAACGGGCCATGAACTGGATCTTGCCGTTCAGAACCTTCTCGTAGAATTTGAATGCTTCTTCGCATTGTCCGTCAAAATTCAGATAGGCATTGATTTTCATAACAGTTCTCCTCGCATGGATTGGGTCTTCCCGTCCAAGGACGTATGGAGAGATCACAACCCGACACTGTTCATCAGAAAAATATTCGGCCGGTCTGCTCCCGTCGACAGTTACGGCCAGGGGCACAATACTACAGATTCACACGAGGACTATGACGTTTCAAAACTCTGCTGACTGCGCCAGGGCATTGTCGAGCATCTTCTGGTATTGCCGTCGCGGAACTTCAACAGCCCCGAAGCTTTCCAGATGGGTTGTGGTGAACTGGGTGTCGAGCAGGGTAAAGCCCTTTTCGATCAAATGGCTGACCAGATGAACGAGGCAGACTTTCGACGCATCGCGCTGGCGCGAGAACATGCTTTCGCCGAAAAATGCCGATCCGAGCGAGATGCCGTAAAGGCCGCCGACAAGCCGATCCTCCTGCCACGCTTCGACCGTATGGCAGTGGCCGAGGGCAAACAGCTTGCCATAGGCGTCGCGGATGGGTTGGTTGATCCAGGTGCGGGCGCGCTCGCCGCTGCCGCTGGCGCAGCCGTCGATCACGCCGGTAAAGTCCGTATCGAAACGGATATCGAAGCGCCCCTGGCGGATGGTTTTGCGCAGGCTGTGCGAAACGTGAAAATTCTCGAAGGGGATGATGCCGCGCCGTTCCGGACGAACCCAGAAGATTTCCGGGTTGTCAGCCTCTTCGGCCATGGGAAAGACCCCGGTTGCATAGGCACGCAGCAGCAACTCGGGGTCTATTTTGAAGGTCTCTGCCGGGTCCTTGCCCGTCATGCCTCTTCTTCGGCAATAGCGGTATCGCCGGCCAGATATTTTTCGAGCCAATGGATATCGTAGTCGCCGTTGGCGATATCAGGATTGTTGATCAGGTCCTGAAACAGCGGCAGGGTCGTCTTGATGCCATCCACCACGAATTCATCCAGCGCCCGGCGCAGGCGCATCAGGCATTCCACGCGGTTGCGGCCATGCACGATCAGCTTGCCGATGAGGCTGTCGTAATAGGGCGGAATCTTGTAGCCGGTATAGACGCCGGAATCGACACGGATGCCGAGGCCGCCTGGTGTGTGGTAATGGGTGATCTTGCCGGGCGAGGGTGCAAAGGTGCGGGGATCTTCCGCATTGATGCGGCACTCGATGGCATGGCCATGGAAGCGGATCTCATCCTGGGTGACGGAGAGACCGCCGCCGGAGGCAACACGGATCTGTTCATGCACGAGATCGATGCCGGTGATGGCTTCGGTGACCGGATGCTCCACCTGCAGGCGGGTGTTCATTTCGATGAAATAGAACTCGCCGTTTTCGTAGAGGAACTCGATCGTACCGGCGCCGCGATAACCCATATCGGCCATGGCGTTGGCGCAGATCATGCCGATGCGGTCGCGCGCATCCGCATTCAGAGCGGGGGAATTGGCCTCTTCCCAGACCTTCTGGTGCCGGCGCTGCAACGAGCAGTCGCGTTCGCCCAAATGCACGGCCTTGCCCATGCCGTCGCCCATCACCTGAACTTCGATGTGACGCGGCTTCTGCAGGTATTTTTCGATGTAGACGGCGTCGTCGCCAAAGGCTGCGCCGGCTTCGGAGCGGGCAGTCGACAGGGCGATGGACAATTCGTCTTCGCTCAGCGCCACCTTCATGCCGCGTCCGCCACCACCGGCCGAAGCCTTGATGATCACGGGATAGCCGATTTCGGCGGCGATGCGCGCGGCTTCCTTGTCATCGGTCACGCCGCCATCGGAGCCGGGAACGACGGGGATGCCCAGGCGCTTTGCGGTGCGCTTGGCTTCGATCTTGTCACCCATGATGCGGATATGCGCTGCGGTGGGGCCAATGAAGGTGATGCCGTGCGCTTCGAGGATTTCCGCGAACTTGGCATTCTCGGACAGGAAACCGTAGCCGGGATGGATGGCATCGGCGCCGGTGATTTCGCAGGCGGCAACGATCTGGTGAATATTCAGATAGCTTTCGCGCGAAGGGGGCGGTCCAATGCAGACGCTTTCATCCGCCAGGCGGACATGCATGGCGTCGGCGTCGGCGGTCGAATGGACCGCGACAGTCTGAATGCCGAGCTCCTTGCAGGCGCGCAGGACGCGCAGGGCAATTTCGCCGCGGTTGGCTATGAGAATTTTCTGAAACATCACGCTCTCGATTTATTCGATCACAACTAGCAATTCGCCGTATTCGACCGGCTGGCTGTCCTCGATGAGAATGGCCGTGACGGTACCGGCGCGCGGCGATGGAATCTGGTTCATCGTCTTCATTGCCTCGATGATCATCAGCGTCTGGCCTTCCTTGACCTTCGAACCGACTTCGATGAAGGCGCGGGCGCCCGGCGCCGGGGAGAGGTAGGCCGTGCCGACCATCGGCGAGGGAACCGCATTCTTGGACGGATCACCGGCAGGCTTGGCGGCATCGGCCGGCACCGCGGATGGCGCAGCGATGGCGGCGGGAGCCTGCGCATAGACGGCCTGCGGTGCCGCAGCCTGCATCGTGATCTGCCGCGATACGCGAATACGCAGGTCGCCCTGTTCGATCTCGATATCGGTAAGATCCGTCTCGTTCAGAATTTCTGCGAGATCGCGGATCATGACCTTGTCGATCCCGTTGTTTCTGCTAGCCATGCTTTTTCAAGCCCCTTATTTCTGTTCGGCAGCCCTTGTTATTGCGGTGCCGCTGCTTTGACGAGTGCGCGCAAGCCCATCACATAGCCATCCACTCCGAAGCCACATATCACCCCTTTGGCCAAAGGGGAAACGTAGGAGTGATGGCGGAATGACTCGCGCGCGTGAATATTGGACAGATGAACTTCCACCAGCGTGACGGCAGCCGCGCGGATGGCATCATGCAATGCGATTGATGTATGCGTATAGGCAGCCGGATTGATCAGGACAGCGGCGTTTTTCTCGCCTGCCTCCTGAATCCACGAAACCAGATCACCCTCATGATTGGACTGGCGGAATTCGATCCCGGCGCCGAGCTTTTCCGCCTCGGCACGGCAGAGAGCCTCGATATCGCTCAACGTGGAAGCGCCATAGATTCCCGGCTCACGCTTTCCCAGCATGTTCAGGTTCGGGCCATTGAGGACAAAGATCAGCTGTTTCATACCATACCGGACATAATGACGGGTTTCGGAACCCGATGACGGGTCCCATATAGAGCAATGGATAGCCAAATGGAACTAGTTCTCTTTTCCGGATGGCGAAGCAATCCACAAGGAAGGTAGCAGGTCCGATGTTTCTCCACCGGACGAAACTGCCTGACAAAGCGCGTGTTCGCCAGCCGAAAAATCACGCGATTGCCTGTCCGCAAATGGTTTCTGCAGTCATTGGCATGAATGCAGCGCTATTTGTTGCGAATATGGCTAATTTTTTCCGCCAGTGCATCGGCACCGAGGGCACCCGGAACCACCTCGTTGCCGATGATGTAGGACGGTGTGCCATTGATGTTCAGGGCGTTGGCGAGGTCGTAGTTCTGCTGGAAGGCCTGGGCGATATCAGGTGACTTCATCTTTTCGCGGATCGCTTTCTCGTTTCCGCCGAGCTTGACCGCAATCTGCATCGCCGCGTCTTCGGTGGCGCGGCCGTCACGGCCGAGGAGGTCGCGGTGGAATTCCAGATATTTTTCCGGCATCAAGGCCTTGAACGCCTTGGCGACAATGTGGGCCTTGGTGGAGTCGGGTCCCAGAATCGGGAATTCCTTCATCACGAAGCGCAGCTTCGGGTCGCTCTTGAGCAGGGCGTCCATGTCGGGCAGGGCGCGCTTGCAGTAGCCGCAATTGTAGTCGAAGAACTCGACGACGGTGACATCGCCCTTGGGATTGCCGAAGACGGCGTCGAGCGACGAGTTGAACAGCTTGTCGTGGTTCTGACTGATGACCTGACCCTGCGCCTGCTGCTGCGAGGCCTCCTGCTTGGCGCTGAGTGCCGCCTGCGCTTCAAGCAGCACTTCCGGGTTCTTGATCAGGTAATCCTTGATAATGGCCTCAACTTCGGCGCGGTTGACGGTGGAGGACATGGCGGGCTGCGGCGTTGCAGCCGTGCTGGTCTGTGCCATGACAGCCTGTTGGCTGAAACCGAGTGCGGCCAGGACCGCGAGGCCTGCGGATGCACTTACCAGAGCGACTTTTTTCATAACGTCATGTCCTTGTTTGTATCGGTGTTGGCAAAAAGCAGGATGATCATGCTCAATTGCGCTTGGAATTGATGATGTCCTGGGCGCGAACCCAGTCTGGCGATCCCTTTGCAAGGGCGCGCTGGGCTCGAATGGCGAAGATCTGTGCGTCCTGGATCTTGCCGGAATAGTATTTTTCCTCAGCTGCGGCGAGGTCCGAACGCGGTCCGTCGCCAAGCTGGCCATAGGCCTGCGCCAGATAGCCGTAGCCGTCGGGGAATTCGCGGTCCCGGTCGATCCCGGCCTGAATTTCCTTGATCGAAGCCTTCAGGTTGGCCGGCGTGCCGCTCAGCATCAGCGCGCGGCCATAGGCCATGCGGATCAGGCCCGATTTGCGCGGATCAAGCGTGCTGGCCTTCTGGTAGGCCGCCGCTGCCTCCATCACCTTGTTCTGCTTCAGGAGGATTTCGCCGCGCATTTCGTGAAAGTAGGGATTCTTCGGCTGCTCGCGGATGAGCGCATCGATCTTTCCGAGTGCTTCCTGCGACGAGCCGTTGAGGTAGGTGGCGATGGCATTGCCGTAACGGGCGCCGATATTGTTCGGGTCCTTGCGGAAGTTCTGCAGCACGCTGGCGCCGCCGCCGGTATAGGCGGCGATCTTGCCGCGCATCAGATCATGGCGCTGTTGCAGCGCAGGACTGTCCGTCTTGTCGAAATAGGGGCTGGCGCGGGCGAGCGTTTCCAGGTTGGCAATGCGCTCGCGCGGCATGGGATGGCTGATGCGGTAGGGATCGGTGCGCGTGCCGCTGAGCGACAGGGCATTGGAGAAACGCTCGAATGTCGTCAGCATGCCCTTCGCCGATTGCCCGGTATTGGCGAGATAGGTGATTGCCGAGCGATCCGCTGCCATTTCTTCGGTGCGCTGATAGCTGAGCAGGCTGCGCATGGCCATCTCCGTACCGCCCATGGCCACGCCTGTCCCTGCCTGCGCCATGCCGCCTTGCTTGGTCGCGGCCCCTGCAACGGCTGCACCGAGGCCAAGCAGCCCGGCAACAACCGCCATGGTCTTGGCGTGCGCCATCTGCTCGCGCAACTGGAACTGGTGTCCGCCCGCCAGGTGCCCGGTTTCATGGGCCAGCACCCCGATGATCTCATTGGGTGTTTCGGCCTGCAGCAGCGCCCCGGTGTTGATGAAAATACGCCGGCCATCCACAAACGCGTTGAAACTGCTGTTGTTGACGAGAACGATGCGAATGGCGCGTTTGCCCAGACCCGCCGTGTTGATGATCGGCGTTGCGTAGTCGGTCACCAGCGCTTCGATTTCAGCATCGCGGACGATGGGAACGTTGGACTGTGCCGCAGCGATGCTCGTCTGGACCAGGCTGACAGCGCCCGCAACGAGAGCCGCGACCGTGCTGCGCGCCATGGCAGTCAACGATTGACGGGAAATGATCTGTCGAACTGTCATCATGGCTTATTCGTATCGAAGTCGGTCTTTGAAGGAAAGAGAAGCAAACCGTGTTCTCTTTTTTGTGAGATGGCGGATTATTCCGGCAAATCTGAGGCCCGGCTTAAGGATAGCGCGGGCCTTGATAAAGAAGAACCGGCAAAGATGCCGGTTCTCCAGTTCAGTTATCCACGCGTTTCTGGCTCTCAGAAGAAACCCTTCTTCTGCCACCAGCCGCGCTTCGGCGACGCTTCGCCGTCCTTCTTGTCCTTGGGAGAGGTGGAGGTGACGACTGGCGTGCTGTTTTCCACCTTTGCCGGTTCCGCCTTTGCGGGGGCAGCGGGTTCCGGCTGGATTTCCGCCGGAGCGGCAGCTGGCGCCTCCGCCTCGACTGCTGGCGCAGGCTCGGCAACCGTTTCCTCGGCAACCGCCTTCTTGGCGGTCTTGCGCGGTGCGCGTTTCGGCTTGGCTGGAGCCTCGGCTTCGGCTTCGACGGGCGCAGCCTCTGCTGTGGCTTCTGCGACCGGCTCGGCTCCCGCCTTGGCGCGCGGCTTGCGGCGGGAAGGCTTCTTGGCCGGAGCGTCTTCGGCAACCGCCGGTTCCGCTTCAACCACGGTGTCTGCAACGACAACCGTCTCTTCAACCGCAGTCGCCTTGGTTTCAACGGCCGCTGGCTTGCTGAAATCCGGCAGAGGGATGGTCACGAAGACCGGTTCCGCATCGGGCACGGATTTGGCAGCGATCTCCTGATCATCGCCATCTTCCGGACGACGGTTCTTGCGTCCGCCGCGACGGCCGCGCCGGCGCTTCTTGCGGCGTTCGTTCTCTTCCTCGCGGGCTTTGGCTGCTGCTGCATCCTCGCCTTCGACGGCCGGAACATCCGCATCATCACCATCGGTGTCACCGCGCACGGCCTGGCCGGGCTCACCGGCTGCCGCTTCCTGGCGGTCACGACCGCCGCGCCGCCGCCGCTTGCGCCGGCGTTTGCGGGATGATTCGTCCTGATCGCCCGTGCGGGCGGTTTCACCGGGCTGTGCTTCGCTGTCGGCGTCTTCGTCGATATCCTCGATCACCGGATCGGTCTCGTCGAAGTCGTCGACGATGCCAAGTGCCGGCGTTTCAGTCAGCGGAACAATCGGACCAAGCGCAATGGAACCCTTGTCGATGGCGAAATGCTGCGCACCCACGCTCTCGTCGGCCTCGATGCTGATCGTCAGGCCAAAACGCGCTTCCAGATCAGCAAGGTTCTGACGCTTGTGGTTGAGCACATAGAGCGCCGTTGCAACCGTGGTGCGAACGATGATGTTGTTCTGCGAATGACGTAGCAGATATTCCTCGATCGAACGCATGACATGCAGCGCGATGGAGGAGGCGGAGCGCACATGGCCGGTGCCGCCGCAATGCGAGCAGATCTGCGTGGTGCTTTCCAGCACGCTGGCGCGGATGCGCTGGCGCGACATTTCAAGCAGGCCGAAGTGGGAAATGCGGCCGACCTGAATGCGGGCGCGATCGTCCTTCAGGCAATCCTTCAGGCGCTTTTCCACCGCACGGTTGTTGCGGTTTTCTTCCATGTCGATGAAGTCGATGACGATCAGACCGGCAAGATCGCGCAACCGCAACTGGCGCGCGACTTCATCTGCCGCTTCAAGATTCGTCTGCAAGGCCGTATCTTCAATCGAATGTTCGCGTGTCGACCGTCCGGAGTTGACGTCGATCGCCACCAGAGCTTCCGTCTGGTTGATGATGATGTAACCGCCGGATTTCAGCGTCACCTGCGGCTGCAGCATGCGGTCGAGCTGCGCTTCGATGCCGTTGCGCGCAAAGATCGGCGTCAGTTCGCGATAGGGCTGCACCACCTTGGCATGGCTCGGCATGAGCATGCGCATGAAGTCCTTGGCCTCGCGGTAACCGTTTTCACCGGCGACGAGCACTTCCGTGATGTCCTTGTTGTAGAGATCGCGGATGGAGCGCTTGATCAGGCTGCCTTCCTCGTAGACGAGGGTCGGCGCACTGGAGGCGAGGGTGAGGCTGCGGACATTTTCCCACAGGCGCATCAGATACTCGTAATCGCGCTTCACTTCCGGCTTGGTGCGCATTGCACCGGCCGTGCGCAGGATCACACCCATGCCCTTGGGCACTTCGAGGTCCTTGACGATATCCTTCAGCCGCTTGCGGTCCTGGATGCTGGTGATCTTGCGCGAAATACCGCCGCCACGCGCGGTGTTCGGCATCAGGACCGAATAACGGCCGGCGAGCGAAAGATACGTGGTCAGGGCAGCGCCCTTGTTGCCGCGCTCTTCCTTGACAACCTGAACCAGCAGGATCTGCCGGCGCTTGATCACGTCCTGGATGTTGTACTGGCGGCGCTGGAAGCGCTGATGCGTCGGAACTTCTTCCATGGCATCTTCGGCACCGATGGAATCGACTTCATCGAGCTCGTCATGCGGCTCTTCCTTGTCGTCCTGCGCCCGGCGCTTCGACCGGCGCGGCTGGTGGTCGCCGTCGTCGGCCCTTTCAGCGGCATCCGTGGCAGCGTCAGCCGCATCGTTGGTGTCAATGACAACGGCTTCCGAAATGACATCGGCGTCGATGGCGGCGGCAAGTGTCTGCCCGCCATTGTTTTCGGAAGAGGGGTTCTCATCCGATGCAGCCTGCTCTGATGATTCGTGGCTGTCGCCAGCTTCATCGGCGGCAGCGTTCTCGTCATCCGCCGAATCGAGCTTGACCGATTCGTCGCCCTGGCGCGTGCCGCGACGGCTGCGGCGGCGATTGCGCTGTCCGCGATCGTTGCGATCGCGGGTGCGCTGCTCGCCGGCTGCTTCCTCGTGGTCTTCGTCCTGGCTGGCTGCCTCGGCTTCCGCGTCGATCAGGGCCTGACGATCCGCCATCGGAATCTGGTAGTAGTCAGGATGAATTTCGCTGAACGCGAGAAAGCCATGGCGATTGCCGCCATATTCAACGAAAGCTGCCTGAAGCGATGGTTCTACACGTGTGACACGCGCGAGATAGATATTGCCTTTGATCTGTTTCTTGTGTTCCGACTCAAAGTCAAATTCTTCAATCCGGTTGCCGCGAACCACGACAACGCGCGTTTCCTCCTGGTGGGAGGCGTCGATTAGCATTTTGTCCGACATTATGATTCTTCTCCCCGGCTGAAACGCACAAAACGCGGGACAACCGGGACGCCCATAGGGGTGCCGGAGCCGCGGTTTCACATTTGCCGGATATATTAAGGTTCGCAGAAACAGACAGACACGGCATCACGCGGTGTTGCTTTTCAGCACCCGCGGCTTTCAAGCCGGTAATAGTCACGCCTGTGTCAAACATTTCTGTTCCTGACGAAACGACCTCTACGAATGGCATGCTCTGAAGCATTGCCGACCCGTTACTGCGCCGTGCGTCTTTTCGGACGCACAGAGGCGCAGTAACAACTAAGATTGCGCATAATCCTTATCCAAAAATCGAAAATGATCTTTGGGGTTATGCGGTAACACCCTCGAAAGGGCTGGCTCGACGCGCCTTGTCTGCGCCATCTGCCGTTCACACAAAGCGCAGCCGACATTCCCTGTCTGCTCACGCCAAATTCTTTTCCGGTTACCACAGCGATGCTTCGCTTCTGCCACTCCGTGTCTCTGCCTTCAGTGTCAGCCGGCCAATTGCCGTGACATAGCGAGCATGATTCCGGATGGCGGAAAGTAACCCACCTTTGCTTTTAGGAGGTGTGTCGCGTTATGACAAGGCCTTCTTCATAATCGTGTCATCGCTATGGCACAGAAGTGGCGGTCACGATAACAGCGGGATAACGGGGATAGGCGGTTAATAAGATTAAATTAACCACGACGAGTTACCTATCATTCACATATAATGTGGCTCCGTCTGATACGAAATAGCACCAGAGGGGATGATTGCCCGGCACGCGCCGGCGTCCATCTGCAATGACATGAATGTGATCTGCCGGTTTTTGGTAACAGTCTTTCTGGTCTCGGTTGCTGTCGCGCAATCCGGCCAGGGCGCGGTTGCGGCCGATGAACTGGCGGCGTTGACCTATCAGGCGGCTGGCGACGAACTGCGCACCCGCGTCGTGATCAATTTCGACCATGAGCCGGAGGTGTCGACGCTGCTGCTGGGCGAGCCGCATCGTCTGGTGATCGATTTGCCGAAAGCCGTCTTTGCCTTTGACAAGAAATCACTGGAGCCGCGCGGACTGATCGACAATGTGCGCTACGGGATGATCAGCGATGCCCGTTCGCGGCTGATCTTTACCATGAAGGGCCCGTTCAGTGTCGAACGCGTCGACGTGCTCAAGAATGACAACAGTCCCGGCTATCGCCTTGTGGCCGATCTTGTCGCCTCGTCGGACCGGCAGTTTGCCGATGCCATCAAAAACCAGAATGCACCCACCGCATCAACGCAGGTTGGCCCCAAGGGCGACCGTGTTGCCAGTACGGTGCCGCTGGAAGTCAGCAAGGCGCCGAAACCGTTCACCGTCGTCGTGGATGCGGGGCATGGCGGTATAGACAGCGGCGCGGAAAGCACCGGCGGCATCATGGAAAAAGACGTCACCCTGATGTTCGCACGCGAGCTGCGCGATCAGTTGAGCAAGATTCCCGGCCTGCGGATCGAGATGACGCGTGACAGCGACGAATTCCTGCGCCTGCCGGAACGCGTGCGCATTGCCCGGCAATATGAGGCTGATCTGTTTATCTCGGTGCACGCCGATACGATCAACCAGCGCAACATTCGCGGCGCGACGGTCTATACGGTTTCCGACAAGGCGTCCGATGCCGCATCGCGCGCCATGGCCGACCGCGAAAACAAGGCCGATGCGGTTGCCGGCGTTGCCTTTGACAATGAGACGCCGGAAATTGCCGATATTCTCATGGATCTGACCCGGCGCGAGACGCATACATTCTCGCTCAGTTTCGCCAAGGGCGTGGTGCGGGCCCTCAAGGGCGATGTGAACATGATCAACAATCCGCACCGTTTCGCCGGGTTCCAGGTGTTGCGGGCGCCCGATGTGCCGTCCGTGCTGGTTGAAATCGGCTATTTGTCCAATGACGAAGACGCAAAACTGATGCTCGACCCGGCATGGCGGACCCATGTGGCGGAACGGCTTGCTGCAGCCGTTGGCGAATTTTCAGGAAAAAAGACAGCAGGCGCATCGAATTGACAGTTTCCGACAGCGTTTATGCAACGATTGACCATCAGACAGTTCGCGGAGCCTAATATACTTGTCTGTGCGTTGCCGAAACTCCACAATTGGTATTTAAATTGTGCGCAGAACCGGGTTGTCCTTGCCTTTGTCACATTTGTCGCTCAATTGCGTCACTGAATTTGCCGGGCGTTGTGTAATCCGGTTGGAGTACCGGGAAACTGCTTCCCGGAGTGCGATTTGCATTGACCAAGATCGTGCATCGATTATCGACATGCCAAATGGATGAAACGGGTTCCGGATACAAATGATACGCTTGATCGGATATTTTTTCGGAATCGGTACCGTCGTCGCGCTGCTGGCCGCGGGCGGTGCAGCGCTCTACGTGGTCAAAGTATCCAAAGACCTGCCCGATTATGAAGTTCTGGCCAAGTACGAGCCGCCTGTCATGACGCGCATTCACGCGTCCGATGGAGCGCTGATGGCTGAATTCGCCAGGCAGCGCCGCCTCTATCTGCCGATCCAGGCCATTCCGGACCGGGTGAAGGCCGCATTCGTGTCGGCGGAAGACAAGAACTTCTATCAGCATCCGGGCATTGACATCAGCGGCCTTGCCCGCGCCGTTATCGTCAACGTGCAGAATTGGGGTTCGCGCCGCCCGGTTGGTGCGTCCACCATTACCCAGCAGGTGGCGAAGAACTTCCTCCTGTCGTCCGACCAGACGATGGGTCGCAAGGTGAAGGAAGCCATCCTGTCCTTCCGCATCGAGCAGGCCTATTCGAAGGACCGCATTCTCGAACTTTACCTCAACGAAATTTTCTTCGGGCTCAATTCCTACGGTATCGCCGGTGCGGCGCTGACCTATTACAACAAGTCGGTCAATGAGCTTACCATCGCCGAGGCGGCCTATCTGGCTGCGCTGCCCAAGGGGCCGTCCAACTATCATCCGTTCCGCCAGACGGAGCGGGCGCTCGAACGCCGCAACTGGGTGATCGACCGCATGGCCGAGAACGGCTACATCACGACGGACGAAGCCAAGACGGCCAAGGCCGAACCACTCGGTGTTACGCCGCGCCATACCGGCAACTACCTGTTCGCGTCTGAATATTTCACGGAAGAAGTCCGTCGCCAGATCATCGGCAAGTACGGTGAAAACGCGCTCTATGAGGGCGGGTTGTCCGTGCGCACCACACTTGACCCCAAGATGCAGGTGCAGGCCCGCGCCGCCCTGCAGCACGGATTGTTCAAGTATGACGAAGCCAAGGGCTACCGCGGCCCGTACAAGACGATTTCCACCATCGGCGACTGGGGTATTCCTCTGGCCGAGATCAAGGCGTTTTCCGATGTTCCGGACTGGCAGCTCGCGGTCATTCTCGAGGTGACGCCAACACAGGCCGTCATCGGCCTGCAGCCCGAGCGCAACGATGCCAACAGCCTGGTTGCCGCGCGCAAGAAGGGCACGATTGCCGCCGCCGATATCAAATGGGCCATGAATCTCTACAAGGATGGCAGGCGCACATCGGCGAAATCACTGGAGGGCGTGTTCAAGCCTGGTGACGTGGTGTTCGTGCAGAAGAAGGAAGGCAGCGATACGGCCTTCGATCTGCACCAGGTGCCGGGAATCGAAGGCGCGATGGTTGCCATGGACCCGCATACCGGCCGCGTGCTCGCGATGGTCGGCGGCTTCTCCTTCGCCGAATCGGAATTCAACCGCGCCACGCAGGCCATGCGCCAGCCGGGTTCCTCCTTCAAACCGTTCGTCTATTCGGCCGCGCTGGACAATGGCTACACCCCGGCATCGGTGGTGCTGGATGGCCCGATCTCGATCGACCAGGGCGGCAGTCTCGGCATTTGGGCACCGAAGAACTATGGCGGCAAGTTTGCCGGCCCGTCCACCCTGCGCTACGGCATCGAGCAGTCGCGCAACCTGATGACGGTGCGTCTGGCGCAGGACATGGGCATGAAGCTCGTTGCCGAATATGCCGAACGGTTCGGCATCTATGACAAGATGCTGCCGGTTCTGGCCATGGCGCTCGGGTCGGGCGAAACCACGGTGATGCGCATGGTGACGGGCTATTCGATCATCGCCAATGGCGGACGCAAGATCACGCCATCGATCATCGACCGCGTGCAGGACCGTTACGGCAAGACCATCTTCAAGCACGATGAACGCAAATGCGACAACTGCTCTGCCGAGGACTGGAAGAACCAGCCGGAGCCGGAGCTGGTCGACGACCGCGATCAGGTGCTCGACCCGATGACCGCCTACCAGATCACGTCGATGATGGAAGGCGTCATCCAACGCGGTACGGCAACCATCCTGAAGAGCCTCAACCGTCCGATCGCCGGCAAGACCGGTACGACGAACGACGAGAAGGACGCCTGGTTCATCGGCTTCACGCCGGACCTCGTTGTCGGCCTCTATCTCGGCTACGACACGCCGACGCCCATGGGCCATGGCGGCACCGGCGGCGGCCTTGCGACCCCGGTCTTCAAGGACTTCATGGATGCTGCCATGAAGGGCCAGCGTTCGGTTGACTTCCGCGTGCCGGAAGGCATGACCGTTGTGGCGATTGACCGCAAGACCGGCATGCGCGCCACCGAAGGCCAGCCGAACGTGATCATGGAAGCCTTCAAGCCGGGCACGGGCCCCGCGGACAGCTATTCCGTCATTGGCGCGAATTCCTTCTCCGAGGGCGCGCCCATGGAGGTGCAGTCTCCGAACGTCAACAGGGTCATTCAGGGCGGCGGCGGCGGACTTTTCTGACCGATCGAGCCTGCGAACTTTCGTAAAGTCTGAAGACTTTACATCGCGCGGACCAGTGAATATGGTCCGCCGCAATTCGAAAACAATGCAAAAGCAGAAGGAACGGACAGCCAATGCGCGCTGAAATCGAGACGCTGGTCGACGAGATCAAGCAGGCCATAAGCCTGCTGAGGAGGCATCTTTGACTGGGATACGTCAATCAAACGCCTTGGCTATCTGAACCAGCTTGCCGAAGATCCAGCGCTGTGGAATAACGCGCAGGAAGCCCAGAAGCTCATGCGCGAGCGCCAGCAGCTGGAAGACGGTATCAACTCCATTCGCACGCTCAGCCAGTCGCTCGAAGACAATATCGAGCTGATCGCCATGGGCGACGAAGAGGGCGATAAGTCCATCGTCACCGAGGCGGAAGAAGCCATTCGCGCCATCAAGGTGGAAGTGGACCGGCGCCAGATCGATACGCTGCTGTCGGGCGAAGCCGACGCCAATGACACCTATGTCGAAGTGCATTCGGGGGCAGGCGGCACGGAAAGCCAGGATTGGGCATCGATGCTGCTGCGCATGTACACGCGCTGGGCCGACCGCAAGGGCATGAAGGTCGAGCTGCTCGAAATCCATGACGGCGAAGAGGCGGGCATCAAGTCGGCCACCATCCTGATCAAGGGCCACAATGCCTATGGTCTGATGAAGACCGAATCGGGCGTGCACCGGCTGGTGCGCATCTCGCCGTATGATTCCAATGCGCGGCGGCATACATCCTTCTCCAGCATCTGGGTCTATCCCGTCGTCGATGACAATATCGAGATCGCGGTGACGGAATCGGATGTGCGCATCGATACCTATCGCGCGTCGGGTGCCGGCGGCCAGCACGTCAACACCACCGACTCGGCGGTGCGCATCACGCATATCGCAACCGGTATCGTCGTGCAGTGCCAGGCGGAACGCTCGCAGCACAAGAACCGTGCGACGGCATGGTCGATGCTGCGCGCGCGGCTCTACGAAGCGGAACTGGAAAAGCGCGAGCAGGCGGCCGATGCCATTTCCGCCTCCAAGACGGATATCGGCTGGGGGCACCAGATCCGCTCCTACGTCCTGCAGCCCTATCAGCTGGTCAAGGATTTGCGCACCGGTGTCGAAAGCACCAGCCCTCAGGATGTGCTCGACGGCGACGTCGACATGTTCATGGAAGCAGCCCTGGCGCACCGCGTGCACGGCAGCGATGTGGAAGTGCAGGATATCGCCTAGTCCAGGCGTATTGTCTGAACAAAAATCCCCGGCAGGAGATGTCCTGCCGGGGATTTTATATTGGCCAACCAATTTTTCCCGATATTTTGTTCAGGTTATTTGTTTCGAAATCTTTTTTCTGGTTTTGAAAATATTTGTATAATTTCGATTTGGGTTTTAATTACAATAATTTGGATATTGCTGTTGAGTATCTTCCTATATAGCTTCGCCGCGTCCGGGGTGGACTGTAATACTTGGGGGAAATATGAAACGGATTGCTGTCGGTCTTATGTCGTTGTTTGTCACCGCATGTGCGACAACGAGTGAAATGCCATTGGCACAGAATATGGTGCGGCTTGACACGCAGGCAAGCGGACTGCTGTTTGTAGGCAGTGCTCCCGCCATAACCATGAAGAAGGCCGCTGAAGCGACCTTAAGACGGGGGTACACCCATTTCCGCTTGGAACAAGCTTCAACGTCACAAGGTGAAAGACTAGCCGGAATACAGACGTGGGGTTCGGGTACCGCCAACGCAAATCTGTACGGCAACACCGCCTATGGCACCTACACGAGACAGGGATTTGCAACACCAGTCTATGCGCCAACGGCAAATGTTGGGGTTACCGTCGTTATGTTTCGAGCAAAAGAAGCAGGTGCACGTGGTGCATTTGACGCCAATGATGTTCTGAAGAAGCAAGGTAAGTTGTAGGGCAAACTTTGCAGTACAAAACCCGCTATCTGCGGGTTTTGTACTTTCTGGGCGTGAATCCAAGACGTGGCGACAGTTGGGTTGCTCATAGCTACCGGATAGCAACGATGAAACTGTCACGGACCTTTGGTAGGAACCGGGTGAACAAGCCGGGACAGCCTTCGTGATCACTTTTGACAACGTATATCTGCGCGCCTTTCGCCCTGATGAAGTGGAAACGCTACGGGCCATCGAAAGGTCTGCTCGTTCACGCTATGCAGAACTGGATGGTTTTGCCGCGGTTGTACAGGCATCGCCGATAGCGCCGGAGCGCTTTCTGAGCGGCGAGACCGTGGTTGCCGAAATCAATGGAAAAGCGTGCGGCTATGTGTTGATGCAGCCACTCGATGGAATGATGTACATTGCCAACATCATGGTCGAGCCTGCAGCGTCCGGCAGAGGCGTCGGAGCAAGGCTTCTGGCGTCGGTTCAAAGCCGGGCAACGGAACTGAACCTTTCCGCAATCGCGCTCACCACGTTCAAATCACCCCGCTGGAATGGGCCGTGGTTTCGCAAAGCTGGTTTTACCCGCATGCCGGAAGACCGGATCGGTGATGGGTTGGCTGCGATCCTTTTGCGCCATGCCACGTTTCTGGACATGAGCACGCGGGAGACACTGTGGAAGAAGCTCGGCGGCAAACATCCGGGCGGCTTGGCTCAATCCCTGCCGTCTGCTTTGTCCCAAGGATAAAACTGCCATTTTCGTTTGATTGCGGCGTGCAGGTCGAGCCCGTTCTGATCGGTAAAGAGGATGATATGGCCGAACAGATCAGCGGCTTCATCGGCAAGGTCCTGCCGGAGTTCTGCTTCTGATCGGCCCTTGTGTCGCGCACGTCCGTGAAGCTTGTTCCAGACCTGGGTCAGTTCGCCGATTTCCTCGTGCATCTTCAGGACGAACCAGTCGCGGTCTCTCTTGATGCCATGCAGCTCCGCATAGCCTGCGGATGCTCTTTCAAATTGCGCGGCCAGTGATCGAAGCATCATTTCCCTCATCGCGAACATATATGTTCACGATATGTTCGATACCTTTCCCTGTCAATTGTGAAAGCTCAAAAGACTGGTGTTTAAAGTTCGGCCGCGACTTCGCGACCTATCGTCAGGAAGCTGGCGGGATTGATCGCGCTGCCGTTCCGGCGCACCTCGTAGTGGAGATGCGGGCCGGTCGAGCGCCCGGTGCTGCCGACCTTGCCGACGACGTCGCCGATCTTGATTTTTTGGCCGGGGGTGACGAGAATCTGGCTCATGTGGCCGTAGCGCGTGGAGAGGCCGTTGCCGTGGTCGACCTCCACCATATTGCCATAGCCGCCATTGTAGCCCGCTTCGGTGACCGTGCCGTTGGCTGTCGCGCGCACCGACGAGCCGCTCATGGCGCGAAAGTCGATGCCGGAGTGGAACGCCATCGAGCCGATGATCGGGTCCTTGCGCACGCCGAACGTACTGGAAACCGGCATGCCGGGGACCGGATTGGAAATCGGGATGGATTTGGCAAGAGCCTTGGCGCCTTCCAGCCGTTCGAGCGCCTGATCAAGATCGTTCAGCTTGGCGTCAAACGGGGCAATGCTGCCGGCGGGAATGAACGGGCCGCCCGTATCCGACTTTTCATCCAGAACGGGTTTCACCCCGGTTGCGGCAAGCGCTTCCATGATCTTGTCGGCATTCTCGTAGGCCGTATTGGACAGCGCCTGCATCTGGGCGATCTGTTTGGTCTCGATATCCGTCAGCGAGGTATTGACCGATTTCAGCAGCAGTTCGGCCTTGTCGACGCTCTTGCGCGGCCTGTCATCGCGCGGTGCCGGTTTGCGGGTCACGCTGGTCGGACCGGTGATGATCGGATCGATGCCATAGAAAGCGTCATCATCGTTCGATTTGACGATATCCTGGCCGTTGCTGTCCATCGGCGCATTGCTGTCCGCCTCGGGCGGAATGGCAGCGCCGGCATGTTCTGCCCGCTGCAGCATGGGCGCAAGCTTGGCGTGGCGTTCCGTAAGGGATTTCTGTCGCTGGATGAGTTCGGCGACCTTGCCTTCCATCGCCTGCTGGTCGAGCAGCTGGCGGCTGGTGACCTGGTCGAGCTGGGTGCGCAGGCTGGCGATGCGGTCTTCATAGGCCTGCTGCAGCCGCGCCTGACGCGCGACGCTGCCATTGATCAGGTCATCGCGGAAAACCAGATAGGAGGTGGCAATGAGGTAGGTGCCGGCCAGCGCAAAGGCCAGTGTGCCGCCAAGGATGGCGGCCCAGGGGCGCAGGGTGAAATGACGGATCGTTTCGCCCCGCGCGATGATGATCGTGTGGGGTTCCTGCTGGTTGCTGAAGATGGGGGAGTGTTTTGCCTTCTTCATGGCCGCTTCGCTCGTCATTTTGCAGCTTCAATTTATAGAAGGCATTACACCCCGTTATGGTTAACAAATCCTGACGGAGCGCCGATTTTCCATCAATTTCAGGTAGAAAGCGGTTGAGCTCGATCTAGAGAGCCCTGGTTGCTTCGAGAACTTCGGCCGCGTGATTGGGAACCTTCACCTTGTTCCATATTTTTGCGATCCTGCCGTTCGAATCGATCAGGAAGGTGGTGCGTTCAACGCCCATATATTTGCGGCCATACATGCTTTTTTCGGCCCACACGCCATAGGCTTCCAGAATGGTCTTCTGCTCATCGGCGACCAGATCCACCTTGAGATCGTACTTCGTCTTGAACTTGTCGTGCTTCTTGGTCGGATCGGGCGACATGCCGATGACATTGGCTCCCAGTTTGTCGAATTCCGGCTTCAGCCCGGAAAACTCGATGGCTTCCTGGGTGCAGCCGCTCGTATCATCCTTGGGATAGAAATAGAGAACGACAGGTTTCCCGCGCAATTCAGCCAGGGAAAGCGTTCCACCGCCGTCGCGGGGAAGGGTGAAATCCGGGGCAGAACTGCCGATATCGAGCGTTGTCATAGGAAAGCCTTTCTTTCATCATTGAATGCGCGCCTCAGTTAGGCAACTATAAGAGAGGCACGGGAATCGTCTACGGTTTCCCACATGATTCCTCAATTGGCTTGGGAATTTGACAGAGAAACCGAAAAGAGTCCGTTTTACAAAGCGGGACTTTCTAAAATTTCATCATTACCCCTCTGCGGTCGAGCAAGGCGAGGTGCCCGTGGCCATGCCCGCGCGCCGCTCGCGGTTTCGCTTCGCCTGCGGGGCACTTGCGTCATTCCTGATTCTCCTTGTGGTTCTGGCCGGAATAGCTTTTGTCGTCCTGCGGGTGGGTATCGGCGGCGAGGCCCTGACCCAGCGCGCGCAGACCGCGCTCAAATCCGTTGTCGGTCCCGACACAGACGCGACGATCCAGTCGGCGCAAATTTCCCTCGACCAGCGTAAGCACGTCGCGCTCGAGGCGCGCAACGTCAATATTTCGGACGTCAAGCGCGGGGTGGAGATCAAGAATATCCGTTCCGTGCGCATTGGTCTGGCCACCCTGCCGTTGCTGCAGGGCGACGTCAAAGTGCAGAGCCTTGAACTCACCGGCGCGCAGATCACAGTTGGTGCCAGCCAGGAGCCGTTCGATTTCATGTCGATCGTGCCGCAGGATGATCGCGGACTCGTCAACCTCGACGGTGTGTCCCAACTCATTTTCACCGGATTGCAAAATGCCGTTTCGCTGCTGGATCAGCGGGAAACCCGTGACATCACGGTTGCCGATACACGCTTTGATTTCACCGTTGCGGGCCGGCCGGAAAACCTGCGTATCATCCATCTGGAACTGACGGAAACCGGCGGCCCCGTTGCCATCAAGGGGACGGTGGAATGGCGGGGAAAGGTCATCGACGTCTCGGCACAGGTCAAGCGCGCGGCCCTTGGCGCCAGGATCGATTCATTCTCGTTGGCGATCAGCAAGATTCCGCTGATCGGCAAACAGGGTGAAGCACCTGTTCCCGATGCCGATGGCATAAAGCCGGATACGTCCTATCTCGCCTATAACAATGAAGCTGAAATCAGGCTGGACGGGGTTGCAGCCGTGGCCGCCACACCCATGCGGATCTCCGGTTCGCTCAATGTGAGCGAAGGACCGGTGAGCATCGGCAATGTGGAGGATATGGGTGCCGGTGCCCAGATCAATTTCGAGCATGTTTTCGGTACTGAAAAGGTCGAGATTACGCCGTCAGCCATCCATTTCGGCGGTTTCAAAGGGGTTGTCGAGGGGGCGGTCGGACCCGAACCGCTGCCGGAGGATGCGACGGCTGTCGCTGCCGTTGCCAATCCCGGCTATCGTTTTGAACTGATCACGCAGGAAGCCGTTTCCGCTCCGGCCGATTCGAGCGAGCCGCCGCTCGCCTTCAATGCCCGCATTGCCGGCCGGTTTGCGCCTGGGGAGGCCAAGCTGGACATTTCCGAGATTGCCGTGCGCGCCGATGGCGAAAGCGAACTTTACGGGCAGGGCAGTGTGGTGTTCGGCAAGGGTTCGCCAGCAATGACATTGGCGCTGCGCATACCGAAAATGCCCACCGCACAGGTGAAGCAGCTCTGGCCGATCTGGGTGGCGACCGGCGCGCGCCGCTGGGTGCTCGACAATCTGTTCGGCGGCGATGTCAGGGACAGCCGGGTGGACGTGATGTTTGCCGCCGGCCGTTTCGACGGTCCGGGCAAGCCGCCACCGCTGACGGCGGACGAAGTGCAGGTCGATTTCAACGTGCAGAACACGCGTTTCGATATTGTCGGCGATCTGCCGCCCATTCGCGATGCGGATGGCGCGATCAGCGTGCGCGGCGCCTATACCACGATCAAGCTGCTGAAGGGCTCGGCGTTTACGCCCGGCAACCGGGAAGCGCATATTGTGGACGGCACGCTGATCATCCCGTGGGGCCCGCAGCGTCCGGTGCTGTCGGAGCTTGATCTGAATATTGCCGGCGACGCTTCGGCCATCGCCGAAATCGCCGGTTTCAAACCGATCAATGCGGTGAAAGGCGTGCCCTTTGCACCGGCTGATATCAGCGGCGATGTGAAAACCCATGTCCTCGTGACATTTCCGGTCACCCGCCATGCGCCGGAGGGAAGCCTGCAATGGTCGGCGGAGATCGCCCTGAACGGCGTGAACCTTGCCAAAAAGGTCGATGGCCAGACCATAACCAATGCCAACGGGACGCTGAACGTCAACGACACCGAGGCGAATATCGATGTCAAAGCGCAGCTGAATGGCGTGCCGGCCGATATCACCATGTTCGAGCCGCTCGGCAGCAATCCGGCCAAGCGCAAACAGTCGGTTTCCCTGCAGCTGGACGACAAGACGCGCAACACGCTGTTCCCAAGTCTCGATCCGTTCATATCCGGCCCGATCAGCATCAATATCGACAAGTCGGCGGACGGCTCGCAGGTCGCTGTCGCGGATTTGTCCAAGGCCGAGGTCAAGCTGGCGCAACTCGGCTGGACCAAGGGCGCAGGGGTGAAGGCCACCGCCAAGTTCAGCCTGCAGCAGGATGCGGACAATATCAGCGTGCGCAATCTCGATGTCGCCGGAGAGACGTTCCGGCTGCGCGGGGACATCTCCGTGGTCAAGGGCGATCTGGTATCCGCGGATTTCAGCCAGGTCAGTCTCAACCGGACGGATGACATCGCCGTCAAAATATCGCGCACCGGCTATGGCTACCGGGCCGACGTGAAGGGGAAATCCTTCGATGCGCGGTCGCTGCTGAACCAGGTGACCGACAAGAAGCAGGCAGGCGACAGCAATGACAAGAAGCGGATTCTGGTCAATGCCGATATCGACGATGTCCAGGGCTTCTATTCCGAAAGTTTCGGCAATGTCTCGCTGTCCTATGAGGGCGTCGGTTCGCATGTCTCGGGCCTTGCCTTCAACGCCGTGACCAAATCCGGCCAGAAGGTGATCGCAACGGACAGTTCGGAAAGCGGTGCCCGTTCCGTCAGCCTGCAGTCGAAGGATGCGGGTGCCGTGCTTCGTTTCACCGGCTTTTATGACAAGATGCAGGGCGGCAGCATTCTTGTCGCACTGGATTCGAAGGGGGATGGCCCCCTGCGCGGGCAGATCGATGCGCGCGACTTCACCCTCGTCAACGAGCCCAGGCTGGCCAGTCTCGTGTCGTCCTCGCCGAATGGCACGAGCCTCAACGATGCGGTGAAAAAGAACATCGATGTGTCGGTGGTGACCTTCGAGCGCGGCTTTTCGCAAATCGAAAAGGGCAAGAACTACATCAATCTTGCCAATGGCGTGGTCCGCGGTTCGACCATCGGCACCACCTTCCAGGGCGTGCTCAGCGATCCCCAGGGCAACATGGCGCTGACGGGCACCTTCATGCCTGCCTATGGCATCAACCGCATCTTTGGCGAATTGCCCGTCCTCGGCCTTCTGCTTGGCAATGGACGGGATCGCGGCCTGATCGGCATCACCTACAAGTTGCAGGGGCCGATCAAGCAACCGCAGATCATCGTCAATCCGATTTCGGTGATCGCACCGGGCATTTTCCGGTCGATTTTCGAGTTTCAGTGAGAAGCTCTGGTAGTAGAATCATTGTGCGTGGTTCGACAAGCTCACCATGAGGGATGGAGTCGGCTGCAGGGAGCTAAGTTCTGCAACGTTTGTGGTGATCTTGCACCAAACCACCTCCCTCATGGTGAGCTTGTCGAACCACGCACAACGCTGAAGCCGAATGGCTTAGATCGGACGAACGAGAATGTGCTTCTTCTTGCCCAGCGACAGCTTGACGATGCCGTCGCCTGTCACGTCAGCGGTCGAAACCTGCGCCTTTTCATCGGAAACGCTGGCGTCGTTCACCCGGACCGCACCGCCCTGAATGTGACGGCGGGCCTCGCCATTCGAACCGGCAAGGCCGGCTTTGACCAGCAGCGTCAGGATGCCGATGCCGCCCTCGAGCTCGCCCGTGGCGATGTCGATGGATGGCAGGTTGGCAGCCAGCGCGCCTTCCTCGAAGGTCGTGCGGGCGGTTTCTGCGGCCATGGTGGCGGCTTCACGGCCATGAACGATAGCGGTGGCTTCGGTCGCGAGGACTTTCTTCGCCTCGTTGATTTCCGAACCGCCAAGTGCTTCCAGCCGGGCAATTTCATCGAGCGGCAGGCGCGTGAAGATTTTCAGGAAGCGGCCGACATCGGCATCTTCCGTGTTGCGCCAGTACTGCCAGAAATCATAGGGGCTGAAGACATCTTCGTTGAGCCAGACCGCGCCGGTGGCCGATTTGCCCATCTTGGCACCCGAACTGGTGGTCAAAAGCGGTGTGGTCAGGGCGTAGAGCTGCGGCGTTCCCATGCGGTGACCGAGATCGACGCCGTTGATGATGTTGCCCCACTGGTCCGAACCGCCCATCTGCAGCACGCAGCCATGGCGGCGGTTGAGCTCGACGAAATCGTAACCCTGCATGATCATGTAGTTGAATTCGAGGAAGGAGAGGGACTGCTCCCGGTCCAGCCGCAGCTTGACGCTGTCGAATGACAGCATGCGGTTGACGGAGAAGTGACGGCCGACCTCGCGCAGGAACTCGACATAGCCCAGTCCCATCAGCCAATCGGCATTGTTGACGAGGAAAGCATCGGTCGGGCTATCACCAAAGCGCAGGATGCGGGCGAAAATCCGCTTGATGCCTTCGATGTTCGTGTTGATCGCCTCGGGTGTCAGCAGCTTGCGCTGTTCGTCGCGGAAAGAGGGGTCGCCCACCATCGAGGTGCCGCCGCCCATCAGCGCAATCGGCCGGTGGCCGGTTTCCTGCAGCCAGTACAGCATGGTCGCGGAAATGAGATTGCCGATGTGCAGGCTCGTCGCCGTCGCATCATAGCCGACATAGGCTGTCACTGTCTCCTTGGCGAAAAGCGCATCCAGACCGGCCTCGTCGGAGACCTGATGGATGAAGCCGCGCGTGGAAAGCGTGTGCAGAAAGTCGGATTTGAAGGCAGACATGAGTTTTTCCTGAAACTTTACGTAGGGAAGCGTCCGGCATGAAGAACGTGCCGAACAAGACGTGGCCGTTTAACATCATTCGGGGCCGAATCACAAGAAAGGGTGTGACGTGACAGCGACAAGGCGGGCAATTGGCCTGATGAGCGGAACATCCATGGATGGAATCGACATCGCGCTCATCGAAACCGACGGCAGAAACGCGGTGCAGCGCGGACCTTCGGGCTTCGTCGCCTATGACCCGGCATTCCGGCGGCAGATCGAGGCAGGGCTCGAGGATGCCAAATCCATCCGCAAGCGCGATCAGCGCCCCGGCGGTCTTGCCGCCATCGAACAGGAACTGACGCGGCGACATGGCGAGGCGGTGCTCGGCTTCCTCTCGGATTATAAGTTAAGCACTGATGCCATTGATATTATTGGTTTTCATGGTCAGACCGTTCTGCATCGCCCGCAGGAACAGCTGACCGTCCAGCTGGGTGACGGGCGGTTGCTGGCCGATATGACAGGCATTCCCGTTGTCCATGACATGCGCGCCAACGATATGGTGCATGGCGGGCAAGGGGCGCCGCTGGTTCCGGTCTATCATCAGGCACTCGCGGCAAGGGTTCCGGTCGAGCTTGGCAGGGGCAAGCCGGTCGTGTTCGTCAATATTGGCGGTATTTCCAACGTCACGATCGTTTCGGCGACAGGGGATCCCGTCGCCTTCGATACCGGGCCCGGCAACACGCTGATCGACCAGTGGGTCGCCGACAAGGTGGGAATCGCCTATGATGCGGGCGGTATGATTGCCAGCGAAGGCCAGGTGCTGGCCGGCGCCGTGGCGCGCTATATGGCAAAGCCGTTTTTCGCGCTGAAGCCGCCGAAATCGCTCGACCGCAATGATTTCACGCTTGAGGACCTTGGCAATCCGGAACTGGCCGATGGCGCCCGTACGCTCGCCAGGGTGACCGCCGATGCCATTCTCCAAGCCGGCGCCTATGCGCCGGAACAACCGGCGCTCTGGGTGATCTGCGGCGGCGGGCGCAAGAATGCGACCGTCATGGCCGATCTTGTGGAGGGCGCGGTCAAATCGGGTGCTGCTGTGATTGCCGCCGAGGAATTGGGACTGAACGGCGATTCGATGGAGGCGGAGGCCTGGGCCTATCTCGCCGTGCGGGCCCTCGATGGCCTGCCGCTGACATTTCCGACCACAACGGGTTGCGATGCGGCTGTTTCGGGCGGGGTGGTGAGCCCCAACAAATAGGGGCTTCACCGTAATCTATAGCTGCAACAACGTCGTGCAGCGCGTTTTTTAACGCAGACGTTTCGGCTTGGCTTCGACCAGCTCGCCGTTCAGGCGGCGGTCGAGATATTCGGAGCATTCGCCGATGACTTCATCGGTCATCCCCGTGAAGAAGTGATTGGCGCCGACCATCGTCTTCTGCGTGATGGTGATGCCCTTCTGGGTCTTCAGCTTGTCGACCAGTCCCTGCACATCCTTGGCCGGTGCAACCTTGTCCTGATCGCCATGAATGATCAGGCCGGATGAGGGGCAGGGTGCGAGGAACGAGAAATCATAGGTGTTCGGCTGTGGCGCGACCGAGATGAACCCTTCGATTTCCGGACGGCGCATCAGGAGCTGCATGCCGATCCACGCGCCGAAGGAATAGCCGGCGACCCAGCAGGTCTTGGAATCCGGATGCAGCGACTGCACCCAGTCAAGCGCACCGGCCGCGTCGGACAATTCACCCGAGCCATGGTCGAATTCGCCCTGGCTGCGGCCAATGCCACGGAAGTTGAACCGCAATGTCGTGAAGCCGCGCTGCTGGAACATGTAGAACAGATCGTAGACGATCTTGTTGTTCATGGTGCCGCCAAACTGCGGATGCGGGTGCAGGACAATCGCTATCGGTGCATTTTTTTCCATCGAAGGCTGATAACGGCCCTCAAGACGCCCCGCAGGTCCATTGAAAATTACTTCAGGCATGTGTACTCCACTCTTCGCCACAGGGCGTCTGTCGATCAGCCGGACTTGACGGCGATCAACAGCACCCATAAAACCAGTTTAGAACCGTTCAAAACTGGTGTAGGATTTTGTCTCGAAGCGGCTTCATAGGCCGGTCCGAGGTTGAATTTCAAGAAAATTGCGCTTTTTGCCAGCGCTGAGTTCAAAAGAACAGGAATCACGACAGGTATGGCCCAAAAACGCGCCTATCTCGACTACAACGCCAGTGCGCCGCTTCTTGCGGCAGCGCGCGATGCTGTGGTCGATGCTTTGGCGCAAACGGGCAATCCATCGTCCGTTCATCAGGAAGGCCGTGCTTCAAAAGCCATTCTCGAACGCGCCCGCCGCGACGTGGCTGCTCTTGTGAATGCCAAACCTGATCATGTGTTCTTTACATCGGGTGCGACCGAGGCTGCTTCAACCCTTCTGACGCCACATTATATGATGGGACGGGCGCCTGTGCGGCTGTCGCGGCTTTATGTCAGCGCCAGCGAGCACCCTTGCGTGCTGGCGGGCGGGCAGTTTGCCGCCGACCAGATCGATACGGTTCCGGTGGATCGCAACGGACTGCTCGATCTTGAGCGGCTGCGTACGCTGCTGGCGGCCCATGACAAGGGCGAAGGTCTGCCGCTGGTCGCCGTGCAGGCCGCCAACAACGAGACCGGCGTCTTGCAGCCCATCGATGAAATCGGCAGGCTTGTCAAAGCGTTCGGTGGCTTTTTTGTCGTCGATGCGGTGCAGGCGGCCGGGCGGATTCCTCTCGATATTGCAACGGCTTGCGCTGATTATCTCATTCTCTCGTCGCACAAGATCGGCGGTCCGAAGGGCGTAGGCGCCATCATTGCGGTTTCCGATCTGGTCATGCCCAAGGCGCTGGTGCGCGGCGGCGGACAGGAAAAGGGCCACCGTGCCGGGACGGAAGCCTTGCCTGTTATAGCGGGTTTCGGCGCTGCGGCGCGGGTTGCCCGCGAACAGCTGCTGGCTGGCGGCTGGGGGCTTGCCAACCGGCAGCGGATCGAGGACGGCATCCGGGCGATCGCACCCGATGCGGTGATTTATGGCGATGCGGCGGGGCGGCTCGCCAATACGACCTTCTTCAGCCTGACAGATATGAAGGCGGAAACCGTGCAAATCGCTTTCGATCTGGCGGGAATTGCGCTATCGGCAGGCTCTGCCTGTTCTTCGGGAAAAGTCGGGCCAAGCCATGTGCTTGCGGCCATGGGATTTGGCGATGGAACCGGGGGCCTGCGGGTCTCCACAACGCCGGAAACCACGCAGGACGAAATTGCGCTTTTCCTTGAGGCGCTGACAAAAATTGTCGCGCGGCGGGACCGGACGAAGCCGGTTTCTGCCGATGCGGCGTGAATTATCGCAGATATCGACAATAAATAGTCGATAAATGCAAAAGAATCCGGTGAATACCGGTGTTAAATCGTGCGATTGCACACTACATTGAGGCAAATATTCAAGACGACACACGCCTTGACGTTTGCAACTGCGGGACCTTGAATCCCGCGAGGATGGAGAACGCCAATGCCTGCCGTGCAGGAAACTATTGATCAGGTCCGCACCCTGGACGTGGACCAGTACAAGTATGGCTTTGAGACCCTTATCGAAATGGATAAGGCGCCAAAGGGCCTCAGCGAAGACATTATCCGCTTTATTTCGGCCAAGAAGAATGAGCCGGAATGGATGCTGGAATGGCGTCTGAAAGCCTATGAACGCTGGCTGACGATGGAAGAGCCCACATGGGCGCGGGTGAACTACCCGAAAATCGATTTCCAGGACATGGTCTATTATGCCGGGCCGAAGAATCAGACCGGACCGACATCGCTTGCCGAGGTCGATCCCGAGCTGCTGCGCACCTATGAGAAGCTGGGAATTCCGCTGAAAGAGCAGGAAATCCTTGCGGGCGTGCGCAAGATGGGCGAACCGAGCCCTTCGGACGAAGACGAAGAAGCCAGCGACAATGTCTACAAGTCCGGCCGCGTGGCGGTGGATGCCGTGTTCGACAGCGTGTCCGTGGTTACGACCTTCAAGGCTGAACTGGCCAAGGCCGGCGTCATTTTCTGCTCGATCTCCGAAGCGATCCGCGAACATCCGGAACTGGTCAAGAAGTACTTGGCGTCCGTGGTGCCGGTTTCCGACAACTTCTATGCGACGCTGAATTCGGCTGTCTTCACGGACGGCTCCTTCGTCTACGTGCCGAAGGGTGTCCGCTGCCCGATGGAACTGTCGACCTATTTCCGCATCAACGAGCGGGATACCGGTCAGTTCGAACGCACGCTGATCATCGCCGAAGAGGGCGCCTATGTGTCCTATCTCGAAGGCTGCACTGCGCCGCAGCGCGACGAAAACCAGCTGCACGCGGCTGTCGTGGAACTGATTGCCCTGGACGATGCCGAGATCAAGTACTCGACCGTGCAGAACTGGTTCCCCGGCGATGCGGAAGGCAAGGGCGGCATCTACAATTTCGTCACCAAGCGTGGCGATTGCCGCGGCGTCAATTCCAAGATCTCCTGGACGCAGGTCGAAACCGGTTCGGCGATCACCTGGAAATATCCGTCGGTGATCCTGCGCGGCGACAATTCACGCGGCGAGTTCTACTCGATTGCCGTTTCGAATGGTCATCAGCAGATCGACAGCGGCACCAAGATGCTGCACCTCGGCAAGAACACGTCGAGCCGCATCATCTCCAAGGGTATTTCGGCGGGCAAGTCGAACAACACCTATCGCGGTCAGGTTTCCGCGCACCGCAAGGCGGAGAATGCGCGCAACTTCACCCAGTGCGACTCGCTGCTGATCGGCAATGATTGCGGTGCGCATACGGTGCCTTACATCGAGGCGAAGAACGCCACGGCGCAGTTCGAGCACGAAGCCACCACCTCCAAGATTTCCGAAGATGCGCTGTTCTATGTGATGCAGCGCGGCATTCCGGAAGAGGAGGCGATTGCGCTGATCGTCAACGGCTTCGTCAAGGAAGTCATTCAGGAACTGCCGATGGAGTTTGCCGTGGAAGCGCAGAAACTCATCGGCATCAGCCTCGAAGGCTCAGTCGGATAGCCATGGGACGGCCATCATCGGCCCGTCACTCGCCAAACAAGATTATTGTTGGGATCGCCGAGGCTGATCCCGAGGAATTCAAAGGGTAATAGAATGCTGGAAATCAGAAACCTTCATGCGAAGATCGCAGATACGGACACCGAAATCATTCGCGGCCTGAACCTCACGGTCAAGGCGGGCGAAGTGGCGGCCATCATGGGACCGAACGGTTCCGGCAAGTCGACGCTGTCCTATATTCTTGCGGGCCGCGAAGACTACGAAGTCACCGCGGGTGACATCCTTTACAACGGTGAGTCCATTCTGGAACTCGACCCGTCCGAGCGCGCCGCCAAGGGCATCTTCCTGGCATTCCAGTACCCGATGGAAATACCCGGCGTTGCCACGATGGAATTTTTGAAAGTGGCGATGAACTCGCAGCGCAAGGCGCGCGGCGAAGAGCCGCTGAAAATCCCGGAATTCATTGCCCGGGTGAAGACGGCGGCCGCCTCGCTCGACATGGATATCGCCATGCTGAAGCGTCCGCTCAATGTCGGTTTTTCCGGTGGCGAGAAGAAGCGTGCGGAAATCCTGCAGATGAAACTGCTGGAGCCGAAGCTGTGCGTGCTGGATGAAACAGATTCGGGCCTCGATATCGATGCGCTGAAGATCGTTTCCGATGGCGTCAATGCACTGCGTTCGCCCGACCGTGCCGTGATCGTCATCACCCACTATCAGCGCCTGCTCGACTATATCGTTCCGGACAGCGTGCACGTTCTCTACAAGGGACAGGTCATCAAGTCAGGCGACAAGAACCTTGCCCTCCATCTCGAAGAGAACGGCTACGCCGATATCATCGGCGAGGCAGCCTGAGGAGCGACGTCATGAATGTTCATACAGGACGCCAGCCGACAAGCGCAGAAGCGGCGCTGGTCGACTCCTTCGTCGACCGGATGGGCGAACTGCCCGGCGATGCGGAAATCGTCAGCGCGCGTGACAATGCCATCGAGGCATTGAAGACGCAGGGTCTGCCGTCACGCCGCGTCGAAGCCTGGCATTATACCGATCTGCGCACGCTTCTGCGCAGTGTCGCCGCCTATGATGGCACGGCGGGCACCAATGCCTTGCCGGCGGTCATCCCGGGGTCGGCGGTTGCAACGGTTTCCAACGGTGTGGCGCTGACATCGCCGCGGGTCGCCGGTGTCGAATTCGCCAAGTACAGCGACAGACTGGCTGACGGATCGGTGATCCGCGATCTCGCCATTCGTGGCGGTGACGATGCGATCGGCCAGATCAACGCAGCTTACGTGACCGACGGCTGGGCCGTCTCCATTGCCGATGGCACGGAGCTTCAGGCGCCGCTGGAACTGCAGAATGCGCAGGCGCGCGGACAGGGCCACGTGCGCTTTGCCGTCAAATTCGGCAAGGGCAGCAAGGCAACCGTGATCGAACGCCAGACAGGCGGCGCGGGCGAGGGCTTCTCGACCAGTGTCAGCAACGTCACCGTTGCCGACGATGCGCAGATCGTCTGGATCATCCTGCGCGAGCAGGGTGTCGACGCAACGCAGCTTGCCCAGTTCACCGCGACCATCGGCACCAATGCCAAGCTGACGCTCTATATCGTCAATGCCGGCGGCAAGCTGGTGCGCCAGGAAGTGCATGTGCTGTCGAAGGGCGAAGGCTCCGACTTCCAGTTGCGCGGCGTCAACCTGCTCGGCGGCGACAGCCACACGGACGTGACGATGACGCTCGGCCACCTCGTCGAGAATACCACGTCGGTGCAGATCATCCGCAATGTGGTGACGGACCGCGCGCGCGGCGTTTTCCAGGGACAGATCAAGGTCAACAAGATCGCCCAGAAGACCGATGCGCGCATGGCCTGCAACACCCTGTTGTTGTCGGATGACGGCGAATTCGATGCCAAGCCGGAACTGGAAATCTTTGCCGACGACGTGGCCTGCGGCCATGGGGCGACGGTGACCGAGATCGACGGAAACCACCTGTTCTATCTGCAGGCGCGCGGTATCCCGGAAAGCGATGCACGCGGCCTGCTGATCAAGGCATTCGTGGCTGAGATCATCGAAGAACTGGAAAGCGAACCACTGGTCGAGGCTCTGGAAGCCATTCTCGACAAGTGGCTGGCGGCGCATGTCTGATCGTTTGCCTGCCGGCTGGTCCGGCGGGCACAATTTCAGGTGAAACACCCGACTGAAACGCAGGAAAGCGCGGGCAACATGGATACGAAGATCATTCGAAGCGGTTATGATGTCGAGGCGATCCGCCGCGATTTTCCCATCCTGTCGCGCGAAGTCTACGGCAAACCGCTGGTTTATCTCGACAACGGTGCCTCGGCGCAGAAACCGCAGGCGGTGATCGACGCGATCACCCATACCTATTCGAACGAATATGCCAATGTGCATCGCGGCCTGCATTTCCTGTCGAACGCGGCCACCGATGCCTATGAAAAGGCCCGCGAAAACGTTCGCCGTTTTCTGAACGCCGGTTCGGTCGATGAGATCGTCTTCACCAAATCGGCCACCGAGGCGATCAATACGGTTGCCTATGGCTATGGCATGCCGCATATCGGCGAGGGCGACGAGATCGTCCTGTCGATCATGGAGCACCATTCCAACATCGTTCCATGGCATTTCATCCGGGAACGGCAGGGCGCCAAGCTGGTCTGGGTTCCGGTCGACGAGCAGGGCGCGTTCCATATCGAGGAATTCGAGGCACGGCTGACGGAGCGCACCAAGCTGGTAGCCATCACCCATATGTCGAATGTGCTGGGGACCGTGACGCCGATCAAGGACATCGTCCGCATTGCCCATGCGCGCGGCATTCCGGTTCTGGTTGATGGCAGCCAGGGCGCCGTGCATCTGCCAGTCGACGTGCAGGATCTCGGCTGCGACTGGTATATTTTCACCGGGCACAAGATTTACGGTCCATCCGGTATCGGTGTTCTTTATGGCCGCAAGGAAAAGCTGGAAGCGATGCGCCCGTTCCAGGGTGGCGGCGAGATGATCGAAGAGGTGACGGAGGATATCGTTACCTACAATCACCCGCCGCACCGTTTCGAAGCCGGGACACCGCCGATTGCGCAGGCCATCGGTCTCGGCGCTGCCATCGAATATGTTGAGAAGATCGGCCGCGCCGCCATTCTCGCGCATGAGGAAGATCTGCGTGATTACGCACATGAGCGGCTGCGTGAGATCAATTCCCTGCGCATTTTTGGCGATGCCAAGGGCAAGGGCGCGATTATCTCCTTCGAGCTCGAAGGTATTCATGCGCACGATGTGTCCATGGTGATCGACCGGGCGGGTGTTGCCGTGCGCGCGGGCACACATTGTGCCCAGCCGCTCTTGAAACGGTTCGGCGTAACGTCCACATGCCGTGCATCGTTTGCGATGTACAATACGAGAGACGAGATCGATGTTCTCGCCGATGCGCTGGAAAAGGCGCGGAAATTCTTTGGGTGATGACCATGACCGACAAAGTCGAAACGCTGGAAAAAGACGAGACGCTGAAGCCGGATGCTTCCGCGGTGAGCGGCGCGGTTTCCGCTTCCGCCATTCCAGCCGATGAACTCGCCCGCATGACCGATGATATCATCGGCGCGCTGAAGACGGTCTATGATCCGGAAATTCCGGCGGATATCTATGAGCTTGGCCTCGTCTACAAGATCGACATTGAAGACGACCGCTCCGTCAAGATCGAGATGACCCTGACGGCGCCGGGCTGTCCGGTTGCCGGGGAAATGCCGGGCTGGGTGCAGGATGCGGTCAGCTCCGTCGAGGGCGTCAGCTTTGTCGATGTGTCCATGACTTTCGACCCACCGTGGACACCCGACCGCATGTCGGAAGAAGCGCAGGTCGCTGTCGGCTGGTACTGATCTGTTCCGGGTGCATTGCGCTTTCGGCTGATATCTTCTCCTAATGTCTAATTGTCAGATACGTCGCGGCTCGTCACTGTGGGGTGTCCCATGCCGCAGCGCGTGGGCCGCCGATTAACGGTACAGCCCCTCAGGAGGTCCGCGATGAGTGCTTTCTGGATCGTGCGCCTCGGTATGGCAGGTGTGATCTTCTTTGCGCTCAAAGCCGCGTGGCATTGGCAGGCATCGACTGTCGTTTTGACGCGAGCGGATATTGCCGGGCTGCTTGACGCCCGGTCGGCCATGGGTGTCGTTGCCGAGTCCGCGCTGGAACAGGCGCGGCAGAACGCCCGGGGTTCCAGGGCGGCTGCTTGGGCGGGCGTGCTGGCCGCCATCGTCGGCATCGCCAGCTGGTTTTGAAGCGCCCTCAGGGCGCTTCGCAGCCTTCCGGAACGCTTTGATCCAGCGGCTTTTCGAATTTCTGCAACGTGCCGTCGAGAATGGACAAGGGAACAAAGGGAACGCCCTGGATGGCGGCATTCGCCAGCCGGAGGCGGTAGCAACCGTTGTAGACGGTGTGTTTCCCGTCCTTCTGCGTCGATTCGATCGCCAGAGGCAGGCTCCAATAGGTGGAACCCGCCGCGCCCTCGCTTTCGGATTTGCCAAGGCGCAATTCCACCGAGACGGTGTTCTCGTACCCGGCCTGGAACTGCGGAAACGGCTGGCTATGGCCTTCCTCGGCATAGTAGCTGTAGGCGCGCGCATATTCCTGGCGATTGATGGCATTGTAATAGGATTTGACCAGTTGCTCCGGCGTGCTGCGGTCGTCGAGATAGTCCGGTACGGACTGATTGGGCGCTTCAGCCGTTTCCTTGGGGGCAGGTGCTTCCGGGGTGGCCTCGGCGGGCGCCGCTGCGGGCTTCGTTCCGGTTTCCTGCTTCGGCTCGGGCTTCTTGGTCTCCTGAGCAAGTGCAGGCGTCAGGTTCAGCGCCATACCGGCAAGGCTGGTGAGAATGAGATGGCGGTAATTCATGATTTCTGCCTTCTGCGTGCGGGTTTTTGGGACGGGACGAGTTTGAACACTTGCGGTGACGGTTGTGTAACACTAACTATGGTACAGACGGATCATTACACGATCCGAACCAAGAGAGATGAGAAATGGGTCGTTTTTCTGTCATGACGTTGACTGACGCTGCCGCTGCCCGCGTAAGCGAGATCGTGGCGACGCGCGAGAATGCGCTCGGCATTCGCGTCGGCATCAAGAAGGGCGGCTGCGCCGGCATGGAATATACCATCGACCTCGTCACCGAGGCCAAGCTTGGCGACGATATCGTTGAAAAGGAAGGCTCCAAGGTCTTCGTTGCGCCGGAAGCGGTGCTGTATCTCCTGGGAACGCAGATGGACTTTGAGGTCACGACCCTGCGCACGGGCTTTGTCTTCAACAATCCCAACCAGACGTCCGCCTGCGGCTGCGGTGAGTCGGTCGAACTGACACCGGCCAAGCCGGAAGCCCTGGCACCTGCCGCTTCCTGATTTTTCAGAATTCGCTATCCGGGACGGACGGAACGCTTTTTGGGCGTGACGTATTCCTGCGCGCCTGCAATAATCGGGCATGGACAATGACGCGATTCACGATCTGTTTTCCGGGCTGGGGCCTGTCACCATCAAACGCATGTTTGGCGGCAAGGGCATCTATCACAATGGCCTGATCATTGCGCTTGAGGTGGCCGACGAAATCCTGCTCAAGGCCGATGCGATTTCCGCGCCGGATTTCGAGGCGGCAGGCTGCCGACGCTGGAATTATGAAGGCAAGTCGAAGATCGTCAACATGCCGTATTGGTCCGTTCCTGCTGATGCGTTCGATGACCCTGACATTATGACCGAATGGGCGCGCAGGGCCTACGAGGCCTCGCTGCGCGTGGCAAGGCAGGCATAGACGTCGAGAACCGCGCTGTCGGGCTTCCACGGGCCTGTCAGGCCATTTGACGGATCAGGTCCAGGGCATGAACGGTGGGGAGTGTCAGTCTGTCCGGCAGCTTATCGAGTGGAAACCAGTCGATACCGCCGTGCTTGTCCGGTTCAAGCAGCTGCATTTCGCCGGAAAAGCTTTCCGCTTGAAACAGAACGCCGAACCAATGCTGCTTTTCATCATGAAAAAGCTGTTCGCTGAGGCCCAGCAATTTGATGTCGCCGGCTTCCAGCCCGGTTTCCTCCAGCGCCTCGCGCCGGATCGCCTGTTCGGCGGTTTCCAGAAAGTCGATCTTGCCGCCGGGAATGCCCCAGGCGCCGGTCTCCGGGCTTTTCTTGCGCTGTAACAAGAGGATGTGGCCGTCTCTTATGAAAACGATTCCGCATCCGACGCCCGGCGAATCCACACCAAAACCTCAGATTTTCGTGTCGATCAGCATGAAGGCAGGAATATCATCGCCAAAGCCGACCGGCGACGGTTCATTGTCGCCCCGGTCGCGGCGGTATTCGCGCTCACGTTCGCGCCGTGGTTGTTCCTGCTGAGCGGCAGGGCGGGCGCGGCGCTGTTCATTGTCAGCCTTGATTGCAGCCTTTTGCGGCTTCTCGGCCGTCTTCTTGACGGGCGCTTCGGCGACAACCGGCTGTTCGCCGGTTTCCTTGGCGCGCTCGGCGGCGGCAATGATGTCGATTTCCGACTGCGGGCGTTCGCGCTCGCGGCCGTCATTGCGCGGCTTGCGCTTGCTTTCGCTCTTGCCGCGGGCACTACGGCCACGGCGCGGCGCTTCGTCGGTTTCTTCCGAAACGGGCAGGGTGGTGAGATCGCCGTCATACCAGTTGATGTCTTCGCCGATCAGTTTTTCGATGGAGGCGAGATGTTTGACATCGGATGGCGTGACCAGCGTGAAAGCCTTGCCCGAGCGTCCGGCGCGGCCCGTGCGGCCAATGCGGTGGACATAATCTTCCGAATGGATCGGCACGTCGAAATTGAAGACGTGGCTGACGTCGGGAATATCGAGACCGCGGGCAGCCACATCGGAGGCAACGAGGATCTTGAGCTTGCCGTCCTTGAAATTGGCCAGCATCGTCGTGCGGGCGCGCTGATCCATATCGCCGTGCAGGGCACCGGCATCGAATTCATGCTTGACCAGCGAGCGGAACAGCTCCGAAACATCCTTTTTGCGGTTGCAGAAGATGATCGCGTTCTTCAGGCCATCCTCTTCGGCGCGGATGAGATCGCGCAGCTTGGCGCGCTTTTCCCAATCCTTCTTGCCCGATTTGACCAGCTGCTGTTCGACGGTCTTGGCCGTCGTCGCCGCCTTGGCGACTTCAACACGCACCGGCGCATGCAGGAACTGTTCGGTCAGCTTGGTGATCTCAGGCGGCATGGTGGCCGAGAAGAACAGTGTCTGGCGGGTAAAGGGGATCAGTTTGCAGATGCGCTCGATATCGGGGATGAAGCCCATGTCGAGCATGCGGTCGGCTTCGTCGATGACGAGAATGTCGACGCCGGTCAGGAGCAGCTTGCCGCGCTCGAAATGATCGAGCAGGCGGCCGGGCGTGGCGATCAGGACGTCGGCACCGCGTTCCAGCTTACGCAGCTGGTCGTCAAACGAGACGCCGCCGATCAGCAGCGCAACGTTGAGGCGATGGTTCTTGCCGTATTTGACGAAGTTTTCCTCGACCTGCGCCGCGAGTTCGCGTGTCGGCTCCAGAATGAGCGTACGCGGCATGCGGGCACGGGCGCGGCCCTGTTCCAGCAGCGTCAGCATCGGCAGCACGAAGGAGGCTGTCTTGCCGGTCCCTGTCTGGGCAATGCCGAGCACGTCCTTGCGCTGCAGCGCATGCGGGATGGCGCCTGCCTGGATCGGAGTGGGGATTGTGTATCCTGCTGCTTCGACAGCGTCGAGCACTTTCGGCGAAAGGCCCAGATCAGCGAACGTGGTCAATGGAGGTTTAACTTTCTATCTGCAGTCGATGCCGCACATGTCCGTCATTTTTGCCAATGGAATGGGTGCTTTGTATTGCACATTGTCTTGCAGGAATGGCGTTAGGGCTCATGCCAGCAAAAGTCAACTCTCGCGTCCCGTGAGATTTAAGAGTCTGTTACAATTGTGCATCACTTTAATCTAATGTTGTCAATAAAGGAACTGTTCTTTGAGAATTCGTTCATTCCACGAATGGTTCTTGTCGAACAAGATGGTTGCGCGCAGTTGTGAGGCTTCTTCGATGGTGACCGAAAGAACCGACTTCACTTCCGTGTGATCGGCGACCGCATTGACCGGCCGCTTCTCCGGCTCGAGGATATCAAGCCGCACCGTGACCTTGTTCGACAGCAGCGCACCGCGCCAGCGGCGCGGGCGGAAGGGTGAGACCGGGGTGAGGGCCAGCAAACGGGCATCGAGCGGCAGGATCGGCCCTTGCGCCGAGAGATTGTAGGCGGTTGAACCAGCGGGTGTTGCCACCATCACGCCATCGCAGATCAGTTCCTCCAGGCGAACCTGGTCGTCGACGGTGATCCTGATCTTCGCGGCCTGATAGGACTGGCGCAGCAGATAGACATCGTTGAGCGCAAAGGAGGTCACGGTGCCTTCCTCCAGCGATTCCGCCACCATCTTGAGCGGGCGGATGGTTTCGGCCTGCGCCGCCTCCACACGTTCCTTCAGGCCGGTCTCGCTGTACTCGTTCATGAGAAACCCGACGGAGCCGCGATTCATGCCATAGGTCATCTTGCCCTGGTTCATGTGGTTCTGCAGCGTCTGGAGCATGAAGCCATCGCCGCCGAGCGCAATGATGACGTCGGCATCCTTGGGGGCCGTCTGCCCGTAGACATTGACGAGAGACGCCATGGCCTCGTCGGATTCCGGTGTTCCGGAGGAAAGAAAAGCAAAGGTTTCAATATTCCGGGTCATGGCTGCCTGCGTGTCCGAGCATGTCGAGGATGTATCGCCTAGCACGGCGCGCTTGATCTGGCAAAACGCGGTGCAGGTAAAAAAACCGGAAAAAATGCGCCAAGTGCTGTTTTTTCATTTTACATCGGGGAGGTTTATGCTAATCGGACGCCGCTGCCCTTGTAGCTCAGTTGGTAGAGCATCTGATTTGTAATCAGAGGGTCGGGAGTTCGAGTCTCTCCGGGGGCACCACCTGTTTTTGCTTCATTTTCAAGTGGTTGTTTGTCCAGCATCTTTTTCAAGGTGCGGGGCCGGGATGTGAAGTGCGGGTCGAAGCGTTCTCCATCCGATCCGCGCCATAGGCCTTATCCCCGCCAATGGCTGTACGCGAACGCTCCAAGAGCCAGCGCAGCCAGAGCCCAAACCAGCAGAATGAATGCGAGGCCCGCCTTGCTCGTGGGGCGATCGGATCGCTCGTCGGCGGCGTGGCGGAATTCCTGCATCAACGGCGCCGGTATGAGTTTTATCGCCAGCAGGATACCGGCAGGGACAATCAAGAGATCATCCAGATATCCCACGACCGGGATGAAGTCGGGTATGAGATCGATCGGCGATAGGGCATAGGCCGCCACGAAACCCGCAATGACCTTTGCCAGCGTTGGTGTTCGCGGATCGCGCGCCGCGATCCAAAGCGCCACGACATCGCGCTTTATCCGCCGCGCCCATTGTTTGATATCCGTTGTCCAGGCCATCAGAGCAATTAGCAACGAATTTCAATCAATAGCTAGTCCATTTTGGCCATTCGCGGCATGGCCCGAGCAGAAGCGCAGATCATCAGATGGTGGTTCGACGCTTCGAGCTGCGATGCAATGCGGCAGCGACCAAACTGGGATCAAGTGAAACGTTGATCACCGTATCGCAATGCGGGCAGACAAACATCCCGCCGCGCAAATGCTTCGTGCCATCCACCAAATCAACCTGTTGAACAGTGATGGATGTCAGTTCGTGCGCGCACTTTGGGCATTTCCCGCTCGTCATTCGCTCTTCCCGTCTTTGGACGGATTTTGACACAACTCTGGCAAAAGCAAACCTATCCGATGAGGTGAAGACCTACATCGTTCAGGCACTGGCGGGCGATGCCGACTCCGGTCTGGCGCCTAAGTGGAAAACGACGTCTGAAGAGACCCTTGCATCCCCAAATTCCTTCCGGGGATCTGAAAGCCTGCTGCGGTGTGTTGGCACAGCACAGATCGCCGTGATGGGGCTTTTCGACAAGCCGTAACCGAGAGAACGCCGGGTGGATCGAACAGCACGTCTGCGGTCGTTGATTGATGTCGATGGACAAGGGCTTGAGATCGGCCCGAGCTACAATCCGCTGCTGCCGAAGTTTCGCGCAGGAGGGCTATCAGCCGTTTCTTTTCGCAACAATGACTGTTTAGCCGGGAAAGCTGTCATCGATCCGTGCTTACAGGAGTGATGTCACGATCATGCCGATCACGGCAGCAGCCATAACGGCCGTGGCCAGCCAGCCTATCCAGCAAAGCGGACCCTTTACGGTATTCTTCTTCATGATGTCGGTTCTGGCCGTCATCAACATCATCATCACCATGACCGGGACGGATACGATGCCATTGATGACGGCACTCCAGAACAATGCCTTGATGGGGTCGATGGGCGAAAAATCAACGAGAATGCCAATGAGTGTCGCCGCGGCAATGGTTGCGTAAAACGCCTTGGCTTCCTTCGGCTTGCGCGCAAGGCCGATCGGCCATTTGCGGGCTTCACCCAGGGCATAGGCCGCCGATCCCGCCAGCACAGGAATGGCAAGCAGGCCGGTTCCAATGATGCCCAGCGCAAAGATCGTGAAGGCAAACTGGCCGGCAATCGGTTTGAGTGCCTCTGCTGCCTCAGCCGATGTCTGTATGTCTGTCTTTCCGGTCACGTGCAGCGTTGCTGCAGTCGTCACCATGATGGCCAGGGCGACCAGGCTCGAGAAGCCCATGCCGACATAGGTATCCCAGCGAATGCGATGGATGGCACCCTTCGACTGTTCCGGTGCATCAACGAGCGGCTGGCGGGACGCGCTCTCCCTTTCGTCTTCCACCTCCTGCGAGGCCTGCCAGAAGAAAAGATAGGGGCTGATGGTTGTGCCCAGAATGGCCACGACCGTCGTCCAGAATGCCGTGTCTGCCGAAAAGGTGGGAATAAAGAGCCCGCGCGCCAGCTCTGCGTAGGGGATTTTCACGACCATGACCGTCCCGAAATAGGCGAACAGCGAAAATGTCAGCCATTTCAACACGGAGACATAGCGGGTGTACTGCAGGAATATCTGCAGGCAGGCGCTGAAAATCGCGAACAGAACCACATAAAGTGCGACCTTGCCGCCGATGAGCAATCCGACCGCGTCGCCCATAGCCCCGAGATCGGCACCGATGTTGATCGTATTGGCAATGAAGAGCAGGGCGACGATGGCCGGCAAAATCCAGGGAGGATAATATGTACGCAGATTTGTCGCGATGCCATGGCCCGTCGTGCGTCCTATCCGGGCGCTGATTTCCTGAATGGCGGCCATCAGCGGATAGCTGAACAGCATGGTCCATGTTATCGCAAATCCGAATTGCGCGCCGGCCTGAGAATACGTGGCGATACCGCTGGGATCGTCATCCGCCGCACCGGTAATAAGGCCCGGTCCCAATACGCTCAGAAGCTTTGACTTCGATGTTCCCGCTGCTGGATCCTTTTCCGGATCCCTTGTTTTCTTCAACACGACGATATTCTCCCGAAATGGCCGCTTCAACGGCACACAGCAACGGGCAAAACAGGAATTGGTTCCTTGACGGGAACGACGCATGGCCGCTGATGGCATCAGCGGCTCAACCGATGTATAGTTCTGATTGTTGGCCATCGGAGCCTGAGGCGCGACAGGATCATCACCTATGCCTGCCATGGACAAGCTGTTCGCGGGATCCATCCCCGAGATTTACGACACCTGTCTGGTGCCTCTCATCTTTCAGGCCTATGCAACTGACCTGGCCCGGCGGGCCGCAGGCGCTGCTCCTGCCGACGTTCTGGAAACGGCGGCGGGAACCGGCGTCGTCACGCGTGCACTGGCTCCGCTTCTCGACGCGAGAGCCAGTTACATCGTCAGCGATCTCAACCAGCCTATGCTCGACAGAGCTGCCATCCGGCAGGGACAGGACGGACGCATCACCTGGCGACAGGCGGACGCGCTTTGCCTGCCCTTCGAGCAGGAGAGTTTCGACGCGGTTGTCTGTCAGTTTGGCGCGATGTTCTTCCCCGACAGGGTCTCCGGCTATCGGGAGGCGCTTCGCGTCCTTAAACTTGGCGGCCGCTTTCTCTTCAACGTGTGGGATCGCATCGAGGAAAACGATTTTGCCCGCATCGTCACGGATGCTGCATCCGCCGTTTTCCCCAGCGATCCCCCCCGGTTCCTCGCCCGGACGCCGCACGGCTATCACGATGTCGGGCTGATCGAAGCAGAATTGCGCATGGCGGGCTTCACAGCCATCGAGATCATGACGCTTCAACACCGAAGCGATGCGCCAAGCGCCCGCAGCGCGGCGATTGCCTACTGCCAAGGCACGCCACTGCGCAACGAAATCGAAGCCCGCGACCCGAAGGCCTTGCAGACCGTTACCGACCGTGCCGCCGAAGCGATTGCGAAGCAGTATGGCGATGGGCCGGTTTCCGGAAAAATCCAGGCGCATATCGTTGTTGCACGGGCCTAGCGGATCGAGTCCCAGCGTTTGCCGCAGCCTTTCGTCACTGGCGCGTCACGCCGGATTTGCTTTTGTCGGTCCTGGAGTGGACAGACATGATCGTCTCAAGAACTGAAGAATAGGGGATCATGCCCCAGTCCACTGTCGAGAATGTGGTGCATTGATCTGACGATGAAGCAAAGTGCTGGAAAAGCGCGTGCTGGAATAAATTAGGGCCCTCGTGTGTCTCCAGACGCGAGGGCTTTTTATCTTTCTGGGGTTTCAGGTTTAAAACCAGCTCTGCCACCGCCCCGTATTGCCGCCGCTGGAGAAAAGCGGGTTCGCGTGTGCTGCGCGGCGCCGAAGTTCTCAACAGGGTGAGCGTGGCTTAGCCCACGGCACGACCACCCAATGGCGCAAATCCTATGACATGGAACGATGCCACCGCAGATGTTCGCGTGATCCGCCCTGGCGGATCACGGCAGCATTCGCTGCATCACCTCATCCCCGCGGATGAAGCGGTGCCAAAGTGCGGCCAGGGCATGAATGCCGGCCAGGATGAGTATTCCGTTGGCGCAAAGGCTGTGCAGTTCCCTGATCGATCGCGCGGTTTCCCTGTTGGGAACAAATGGCGTGGGAATGGTGAAGAGGCCGAAGAAGCTCAAGGCGTCGCCTCTGAACCAGGTGAGCAATATGCCAAGGACCGGAATGGCGATCAGCAAGGCGTAGAGCAAAAGATGCCCGACCTTTGCCAACGGACGCTCAAGGCCTGTCATCGAAGGCGGAAGCTCCGGGGCGCCGCGCGCGACACGCAAAGCCACCCGCCAGAACACGAGTGCGGCGAGCAGCAAGCCGAATGAGATATGCAGCCACCACGCCAGGGCCCTCTTGGGATCACCTCTCGGAAAGAGATCGTTGCCATAGGTCAGCGCATAAATCAGCAGGACCAGAACGAACAGCGACCAGTGCAGGGTCTTCTGCATCGGTGAATATCCATTGACCGCCATGGAAGGTACTCCACTTTATAATCATTCTAATGTTTCTACATTGGCGTGAAACGCGGTGCGGCGGCAACGGTTTTTTTCTTAACGATTCGTAAGGTTCGGAGCCGCTGCTTTCCGCCCGCGGTCCATCGTCCGGCAGACATCCGCATATGCTGTGCATGCGCATCCTGCCATCGTCAGACGGCTTGAAACCGGATAGCCGCTCCCATACCATTCCGCCCAGATTCATGAACACACGACCCGTTTGCGCCGTTTGTTCCATCGGGAGTTTGACATGACAACGAAAGACCGGCCGTCCTGTGTTGCGCATTGGTCCGAGATCGAAGGGACTGATGAAAACCACTACAAGGGTGATGACGAATTGCTCGCCATCAACGCGGCTTTCGGTCGGCATTTCGGGCTCGGCAGGATCGGCATTCATCACCAGCGCCTCCTGCCGGGGCGGCGGACATCTTTCCCGCATGCCGAGAGCGCGGAAGAGGAGTTCGTCTACGTCATCGAGGGCACGCCCGATGTCTGGCTGGACGGCGAACTCTGCCGGTTGAAGGCGGGCGATGCTGTTGGTTTTCCGGCGGGCACCGGAATTGCCCATAGTTTTCTCAACAATACCGAGGAGGAAGTCCGTCTTCTCGTGGTTGGCGAAACACCGAAACCGGAGAATCTGATCTTTTATCCGCGCCATCCCGAGCGGAAGGCATTGCGTTCCGACTGGTGGGACAATCCGCCCGAGCGCCCGTTGGGCGACCACGACGGCATGACGGACAAAGTCCGTATTTGGAAAGCGCGGAACGTGTAGACGGGCTTCCCGACCGCGGGAAGAAGAGAACGCAAAGCACGTTCCTGCAAAAGTACTTGCTGATCATGGGGATTTCCGGAAAAACGCGTGAAATCCGCAGTCGGCATGCGCCGGGAAAGCCGCTGTATTGTTCCGATAAACCGGGCCAGATTTTTCATACTAAATGAGCATTGGCGGGACGTGGCATTTCATTTTTACTTATAGTACGGTTCGCTCGTCCTTGCGGACCATTGAAGAAAAATGAGGGGAAAAACCATGTCTTTGAAGAGAATAATGCAGGCTGCGTTACTGAGCGTTGCTTTGGGCGCTCCAGTCGCCTTGGCCGATGATCTGAAGATCGCGGTCGCAGGCCCGATGACCGGCCAGCTTGCCAATATCGGTGACCAGTTCAAGCAGGGCGCACAGGCCGCAGCCGCCGCGATCAACGAAAAGGGCGGCATCAAGGGACGGCAGATCAAACTGGTGTTCGAAGATGACGTCTGCGATCCGAAGCAGGCCGTTTCGATTGCCAACCGTATTGTCGGCGAAGGGATCAAGTTCGTCGATGGTCATGCATGCTCGGGTTCCAGCATCCCCGCGTCGGCGGTTTATGCCGAGGCTGGCGTGCTCATGATGACACCGGCGTCGTCCAACCCCGACCTGACCGATGCCGCAGCGAAAAAGGGCTGGTCGACGATCATGCGCCTCTATACGCGCGACGATGGCCAGGGTGAATTTGTCGGCCCATGGATCGCCAAGACATACAAGGGCAAGCGCGTCGTGATCCTGCATGACAAGGGCGCCTATGGTAAGGGCCTCGCCGATGCGGTGAAAGCCAAGATGAACGAGAGCGGGCTGAAGGAAGTGCTGTATGACGGCATCAACGCCGGCGACAAGGATTATTCGGCGCTCATCACCAAGCTGAAGGAAGCAAAGGCCGATTTCGTCTATTTCGGCGGCTATCATCCCGAAGCGGGCCTCATCCTGCGTCAGGCGGCCGACCAGAACTTCAAGTTCCAGCTGATGATGGGCGATGCGATTGCCTCGCCGGAATTCTGGGCGGTGGCAGGCCCGGCAGGCGAGGGTGTGATGTTCACATTCCCGGCCAATCCGCAGGCCCGGCCTGAGGCGAAAGCGGCGGTTGAGAAGATCAAGGCCAGCGGCTTCACGCCGGATGGTTTCACGCTTTTCTCCTACGCGGTTGTTGAAGCTTTCGCACAGGGCATCGATCGTGCCGGCAGCGATGATCCGGTCAAGGTTGCCGCGGCGCTCAAGGATGGAAAGCCGGTCAATACGGTCATTGGCTCGGTGGTTTTCGATGAGAAGGGCGATATCAAAGATGCCAAATATGACATCAATATCTGGCACAACGGTGCTTACTCGGCGATGAAGCCGTAAGACAGCAAGGGGCAGGCGGTCGTTTCGTCCACCTGTACCGGTCAAAATGAAAACGGGCGCCTCGGGCGCCCGTTTTCCTTGGCAAACAAGACGTGTTCTACAGTCCGCAGCTCTGCATCTGCGCGGCGTACCGGCTTGCCATGGCGGCCGTGCGCCGCGCCGCCCGGTCGACACCCGGCCTGTTGCGCCATGTTCCGCGGGCATATTCCTTGGGACCGGCATAATAGGCGGCGTAGAGATTGTAGGCGTCGTTGAGCGGGATGCCGTTCTTCTTGTTGCTTTGCGCGTGATACCAGCCGACGAAATACACCGCATCGGCAAAACTGGTGCGGCCGCTGCCATAACGTCCGGTGCTGCGCTGGAATTCCGCCCAGGTGCCGTCAAGCGCCTGCGAGTAGCCGTAGGCGCTTGAGGGGCGCGTCCAGGGAATGAAGCCGAGCAATTTGGTGCGTGGTGGCCTTGCCCGGGCCTGAAAGCCGGATTCGGTGTTGATCGTGGCCATGAGAATGGGAACCGGCACGCCATATTGCGCTTCCGCGCCCTTGGCGTAGGAATACCAATTGTTGAAGAAGCCGTCCTTTTGATCGAATACGGCGCAAACATTGCTGGTCTGGGTGGGCGCCGAGGCGCAGCCTGCCAGCAACAACAAGGGTATCATCATGATGCGGCGCATGGGCAAGTCCTTTGTCTTGCCCAACCAACTAGTCCTCAATTCCTAACGGAATCTTACCAAATGGCCTCGGGGGCCGATCACATTCGATCAAATTTGATGTGACAATTTATTGTTTCTTAAACGCTGCCTGCCGCCGCGCGAACAGGGACGGCACGGGGTGAGGCGGTGCCCCGATGTATCCCGGCGAGAAAGAGGCTTGCCTTCGTGCCGCAGCGGGATCACGTTTGGCCGGGCGAATCCGTTCCATGCAATGGAAGTCGCCGGTCACCATTCCAGAGGTTTTCCCCATGCGTGCCACCCATCATCCCGCCGGAACCGTGCATCGACTGATCATCGACGGTGTTTCCCTTCGCAACAATCTGCTGGGCGATCCGACCGCTCGCGTGGTCGATGTCTATGTGCCCGCCGGGCATGACGGCACCGGTCTGCCGCTGCTTGTCGATCTTGTGGGGTTCACCGCCGGCGGTCCCGCGCACACCAACTGGAAGGGTTTTGGCGAGAACGTTCCGGAACGGCTTGACCGGCTGATCGGTTCGGGCGCCATGCCTCCGGTCGTCGTTGCCTTCCCGGACTGCTTTACCCGGCTCGGCGGCAACCAGTACATCAACAGCGCGGCAATGGGCAATTGGGAGGATTTTCTCATCGACGAGATGCTGCCGGCGGTCGAAGGGCGGTTCCGCTGCGGCGGTGACGGCAAGCGCGGGGTTTTCGGCAAGAGTTCAGGCGGCTATGGCACGCACGTGCATGCCATGCGGCGGTCCGATATCTGGTCTGCGGCGGCAAGCCACTCCGGCGATGCGGGGTTTGAACAGCTTTATCTGCCGGAATTTCCCGGCGTGCTGCGGGCGCTTGCCGAACATGATCTCTCCATTGAAGCATGGATGAAGGCTTTCGAGGCGAAACCGAAAAAGAGCGACAGCGATACGCTGGTCATCATGATTTTGGCCCAGGCGGCAACATTCGATCCGGATCCGCAGGCCTTCCTGGGGCTGCGGCTGCCCGTCGATCTGGAAACCTGCGAACTGATCGAGGAGCGGTGGGCGAACTGGCTGGCCTGGGATCCGGCGCGGCTGGCGGAAACGCATGGTCACAATCTGGCGAAACGGAAAGCGGTTTATTTCGATTGCGGGACGAAGGACCAGTACAACATTCTCTACGGGTCGCGCCGGGTGCATCGGACGCTTGACCGGCTTGGCGTCGTTCACCGTTATGACGAGTTTGACGATAATCATTCGGCTGTCGATTATCGCATGGATGTAAGCCTGCCTTTTCTTGCAAAGGCCTTGAGCTGAGGCATCCGGCGACCCAGATAGGGTAGGCCGGACCGGGCAACCAGCATGGAGAGCAGCGCCAAGGCAACGCCGCCACGGGACGAAAGTTCCGGTTGGCAATCGGACAAACGGGGTTTTATGCAATGTTCTTGCAATCTAATGTGGTGACAACCCGATTGCGGCAGCAACCCGGTTTGATCTGCTGATCAGAATTTGACCGATGCCTCGCAACCTGCTTTTCAGATGAAGCGGCATCCTGCGGGCGCCAGAAATTGAGCCGATGAAAAACGACGTGAACCCATTATGACTGCGACAAACATCGAATACAGGTTGATAGCAATGATTCATGCCGGGGGGATAATCCTATGCTGATCCCCAGGAATTCATGGCTCTACGCAGCACTTTCCTATTCATTGTGGCCCTTGTTCTATTGCGTCGGTCTCGTCGGAACCTATGCGGCGTTTCAGACGCAAGCGCCGCTTCTGTGGTTCAATGTGGTGTATTTTTCGGTGGTGGCGCTCATTGCTGTCTTCGAACGGATCATGCCGTACGAGGAAACCTGGCTGAAACGCGACGGCGAAACCTTCAATGACATCGCCCATACGTTGCTGACAAAGGGCGCTGTGCAGATCGCCGCGGCCATTGGCGCATCGTTTCCCATGCTTGTGGCCATCGTCGCCCAGCCGGTGCTCAGCACGTCGGCACATATCTGGCCGAGCGCGTGGCCCTTGGCGATCCAGGTCGTCCTCGGCCTGATCATCGCCGAATTCGGGCTCTATATCGCGCACCGGCTGGCCCATGAAAAACTGGCACTCTGGCGGTTTCACGCCTTGCATCACAGTGTCGAGCGTTTGTGGGTGGTCAACACGGGCCGCTTCCATGTGATCGATTCGCTGTTCAAGATCGCTCTCAGCCAGATACCGCTCTATCTGCTCGGTGCACCGCTGCCGGTGTTCCTGTGGATCAGCGCCGTGACCGCGTTTACCGGGCTTTTGACCCATTGCAATGTCGACGTGCGCACCGGACCGCTTGACTGGATTCTCAGCACGCCACGGTTGCATCGCTGGCATCATTCCAAGGAATTGTCGGAAGGCAACACCAATTACGGTGAGAATCTGGTGCTGTGGGATCAGATTCTGGGGACCTATTTCAATCCGCCGCGGCCATCGCCTGTCGATATCGGCATCAGCGGCAAGGTGGCCAAGAGCTTTCTTGGCCAGCTGGCGCAACCCTTTTCGTCCAAGGGGGTCCGGCAGATTCTCGGTTATGCGCCGAAGAAGAGCGATGAGGCCGGAGCTTCATCGATCGCGGCGAAAGTACTCGCCGGCGACAAGGCCGGCGACAAGGATTGAGGCGGCTCTCGCCGGTTCATCAGCGCTGGCCGTGGATGGTCATGTTGAACTGCACGACATTCGAATAGATCGGCGTGCCGACATCCATGCCGTATCTGGAGCGCATTACCTTGCCTTCGACATGAAAGACGATGGCGTTGCGGTCATGGGTGGCAAGGCTGGCCTGGAAACTGGCCGGGCTGCTCTTGCCGCGGGCGGTCAATATTCCGTCGATTGTCGCCGTGTTTGGGCTGGTCTGGGTGATATGCGTTGACTTGAAGGTGACGGTTGGAAAGTTCTGCGCGTCGAACACCGCGTCGGAACGCAGAAAACTTTCGATCCGCGACTGGCCGGTGTTGACGCTTTCCGGAAACAGCGTGAACTCAATGCTCGACCGGCTGATATCGCCATTGTTCAAGGAGAATACGCCCGAGAACTTCTTGAAGTCGCCCGATATGCCGCCGCCGCCGATTTGCGCGACGACGAAGCCGATGCGGGACGATGCATCGATCTTGTAACGGCCTGCCACATCGGCCAGCGTGTCGGCATTTGCCAGTGCAGGCGCTATGGCAAGCAGAAGTGGTATGACGGCCTTGAGAACGGCACTGATGCAAGCCCGGGCGATTTTCATGATCGAGTATCCTTGTTTGCAATGCGCAGGGGATCGGTGCGCGATCGAACGGAAGCCGGGCGGCGTGCGCCGAGCATGCGCAGGAGGACAGTGTCCTTTTTCCAGAAGTGATGGTGCAGGGCTGCCAGAATGTGCGCGGCAGCAACAATGGCGGAGAGATAGGCGAGCCAGGCATGACTGGCCGTCCAGAATGCTTCGGCCTGATCCGAGATTGCCAGAGGCAAGGGCGGTATCACCAGCAGATTGAAAGCATAGGTCGGTATCTGCAAAGGCGAACTGGAGGCGAGCGCCCATCCGGTCAACGGAATGACAAAGAGGGCGACGTAGAGGAACGCGTGCGCCACATGCGCCGCGGCGCGTTCGATCCGGCTCATGCTGTCGGGCGCACGCGGTCGCGGATTTGCCATCCGCCAGAGAAGCCGCACGCCCGAGAGCAGCAGAATGAGAAAGCCCAGGGATTTGTGCCACTGGAAAAGGCTGAACTGCAGGGCGTAATTGCCGGTGCGGACCATCAGATAGCCCAGCAGAATCTGTCCAAGGAAAATGGCGGCAATGATCCAATGGAAGAGGATCGTCACCACGCCATAGGATTCCGCATCATTTCGCAGCATCGGTACACTCCATCGCACAAGCAGCCCCTGGGGAGGGGCTACCCTGATGTGGAATGAACACCGCAGCGGTGAAAATTATTCGGTCCGCCGATTCTTTTGTTCGGCGGCGCGGATTATCCGGCTTTTGTGCTCAGAAACCGCTGCGCCGCATACAGCGAGATGGCTGCGGCATTCGAAACATTGAGCGATTTGATCGCGCCGGGCATGTCGAGACGGGCGAGGTGGGTCACCGTTTCACGGGTCTTCTGCCGCAATCCCTTGCCTTCGGCGCCCAGAACCAGCGCGATGCGGTCATGCGCCATGGTTTTTTCGAGTTCGAGCGGGCCTTCCGAATCAAGACCGATGGTGGCAAAGCCGAGCTCGTGCAGTTCGTGGATGGCGTCGGCGAGGTTGCGCACCTCGATATGCGGAATGAGTTCAAGCGCGCCCGATGCGGCCTTGGCCAGGACGCCCGATTCCTGCGGGCTGTGGCGGGCGGTGGTCACGATGGCACCGGCACCGAAGGCAACGGCGGACCGCATGATCGCGCCGACATTGTGCGGATCGGTGACCTGGTCGAGAATCAGCAGGAGCTGGCTGTCTTTCAAAGCCTTCAGCGACTGGGTCTTCAGCGGCTTGACTTCGATCATGACGCCCTGATGCACGGCTTCGGAGCCGGTTTCCCGATCAATCGCACGCGGATCGACAATATCGACATCGAAGGGCAGGGCGGACGAATCAGCGATCTCCAGCCGGTCGAGGGCATTCTTCGTCACCAGCATGCGCTTGATCTGGCGCTGGGGGTTGTCCAGCGCGGCGCGCACCGTGTGCAGGCCGTACAGGCGCACGAGCCCTTCGGGCGCCTGTGTGCCTTCCGCAGCGGGCCGCGTGGGGCGCTGGGCCTGCGGCGGCCCTCCGGCCTTCTTGTCGCGAAACTGGCGGCGCAGCGTGGCATAGTGGGAATCTTTGGGTGTACGGGATGGTTTTTCTTCGCTCATGCCGCAACCTATAACCCTTCATGCCGCCCGGCGATATATGCTTCTTGGCGAAAATGCAGATGCTCCCGCTTTGATCGCCGTGGCCGTGCCGGCGAACGGCCGGGGACAATGATTTTCACAGGACCCGTCATTTTCTTCCGCAGACTGTTGACACCACGAAAGCTAGTCGGCATAAGGCCACCCGCAAGCCGCCGCTGGAAAACAAATCCGGCAGCTGGTTTTGCAGAGTGCCTGATGGCGCGGTTCTATCGGTAGTGACCGGAGGAGTGCCCGAGTGGTTAAAGGGGACGGACTGTAAATCCGTTAGCTTGGCTTACGTTGGTTCGAATCCAACCTCCTCCACCACTGCCGGAACCGAGCGCCTGATGCACAAGCCAAAACCGGAACTGGTTTTGGTATGGCTTGTGCGCCGTTGAAAATGTTACGGTGGTTCCAGTGCGTTTCGCACGCACGGCACTGTAATATGTGCGGGTATAGCTCAGTGGTAGAGCAGCAGCCTTCCAAGCTGAATATGCGGGTTCGATTCCCGCTACCCGCTCCAGATTTGCAAGAGCACCGCGTGCACGCGTGAGCGCGCAGGGGTGCTCTTCGATTTTTGTCTTGAGCATTGCACGCCGCTCATGTGTCCCCATATGAACGAGCATGAACAAGACGAAACCAATCCGATCCGGTTGATCAGACCGGGCGGGCGACTGAGCTGACGGACGGCTTGCTGTCTCGTCTGAGCTACAAACATGGTACCGGCCCTAGACCGGTTGTGATGACGAGAGAACGACAGCTATGGCTAAGAGCAAGTTTGAACGTAACAAGCCGCACGTCAACATCGGCACGATTGGTCACGTTGACCATGGCAAGACATCGTTGACGGCAGCGATTACGAAGTATTTCGGTGAATACAAGGCGTACGACCAGATCGACGCGGCACCGGAAGAAAAGGCGCGCGGCATCACCATTTCGACGGCGCACGTCGAGTACGAGACGGCCGCGCGCCACTACGCGCACGTCGATTGCCCCGGCCACGCCGACTATGTGAAGAACATGATCACCGGTGCGGCGCAGATGGACGGCGCGATCCTGGTTGTATCGGCTGCCGACGGCCCGATGCCGCAGACGCGCGAGCACATCCTGCTGGCCCGTCAGGTTGGCGTTCCGGCGATCGTGGTTTTCCTGAACAAGGTCGACCAGGTTGACGATGCCGAGCTTCTGGAACTGGTTGAACTGGAAGTGCGCGAGCTTCTGTCGAAGTACGACTTCCCGGGCGACGATGTGCCGATCGTCAAGGGTTCGGCGCTGGCCGCACTGGAAGATTCCAACAAGGAAATCGGCGAAGACGCCGTGCGCGCGCTGATGGCGGAAGTCGACAAGTACATCCCGACACCGGAGCGTCCGGTTGACCAGCCGTTCCTGATGCCGATCGAAGACGTTTTCTCGATCTCGGGTCGTGGTACGGTTGTGACGGGCCGCGTTGAACGCGGTATCGTCAAGGTTGGTGAAGAAGTTGAAATCATCGGCATCAAGCCGACGACGAAGACGACGGTGACCGGCGTTGAAATGTTCCGCAAGCTGCTCGACCAGGGCCAGGCCGGCGACAACATCGGCGCGCTGATCCGCGGCGTTGGCCGTGAAGACGTCGAACGCGGCCAGATCCTTGCCAAGCCAGGTTCGGTCAAGCCGCACACGAAGTTCAAGGCAGAAGCCTATATCCTGACGAAGGACGAAGGTGGCCGTCATACGCCGTTCTTCTCCAACTACCGTCCGCAGTTCTACTTCCGCACGACCGACGTGACGGGCGTGGTGACGCTGCCGGAAGGCACGGAAATGGTCATGCCCGGCGACAACATCTCGGTTGATGTGACGCTGATCGTGCCGATCGCAATGGAAGAGAAGCTGCGCTTCGCTATCCGTGAAGGTGGCCGCACGGTTGGCGCAGGGATTGTTGCTTCGATCATCGAGTGATCGAAGCAATCCCGTTGCGACCAACCGCACTAAAAGTTGCGAGGCAAAGCCTCGCGGCAGGTGCAGGCATCGTCGCTTCGATCATCGAGTAATTGTCGCAAGACAAGTTGAATACGGAAAAGGCGGCCAGTGGCCGCCTTTTTTGTTTGCCTGCAGCTATTGCCTGATGAAATCAGACGGATTTCGGTTTGCCGTAGGTGCGATGGTAAGCGGCAACGAGTTCGAACAGGCGATCGAAGTCGATCGACAGGACCCGGCCATCGATGTAGATGCCCTTCGGCATGCGGAACAGCGATGCCCGGACGATCCTCGATTTGATGCCCCGACCGAGCTGATCCACCTGATGGGGATCGATACCCAGTACGATTGTCTGTTCGCGGTTGTCATTCCATGACGCCACGTCGTTGATGTTCTTCCAGGGAATGGTCTCGTCGGCCAGGCGCCTGTCGCACAGGCCTTCCGGCGAGATGGTGATCGCATCGCGGGTCTTGAGCAGCCGCCAGACCAGGCGGGCCGTCAGAAGCGGGAAAACCACCGAACCGGCACAGGCGATGTACTCGATCAGGTTTTCCGGCTCACTGCCGAGCAATTCATAGATAACGACCCCGATTGAATAGAATGACAGCATGCTCGTCATGGCAATATGCTGCAATGGCTTCGAGAACGAGGATTTGATTTTGATCGTTTGGCGCGCGTCCATTTTGATCTCTTTCGCCAATCCCCGTGACCGCCGGTCGATGCCGGGCCCGGTCGCGGGAAGGGACAGGTTGAATTCACGAAAATGTGATGACGTAAATGCATGACGTGAGCATGACAATCCTATGACGCGTCAATTCACACTTTGTTTCAATTGTATACTTATCGGGATCGCGGCGCTTCAACGCGCCTGCGGCGAAAGGACAACCGCTTTCTGTTTACCCGTCCGGACCCTTGGTCTATCCTTGCCACAACAGAGCATATTGGCTCCAAGGATACCGCCGCGATCCGGCAGCGGGCGATTGGCAGTTATCGGGATTGACATGTTTGGTTATCGTTTGGCCGGATGCAGCGTTCTTTCAGGCATGGCTGCCTGTGTTCTCCTGGCATTGGTGCTCCAACTGGCGCTTGTCGCGCCCGTTCTGGCGGGAAAGAAGCAGGCCGGGGCACCCGTCCTGCAGTCCATGCGCTTTGCCATTGTCCGCAGCGCGGTGCCCAGTTGCGAGCCCGCCTGTCCGGAATGGATATGGGCCTCCGGCACCATACTGGACGACACGCCGGCCAAGCTGCGCAAAATTCTGAAGGTCATGGGCAAACGGCGCCTGCCGATCATCATGGAATCGAATGGCGGCAATGTGGATGCGGCCATGCAGGTCGGCCGTATGATCCGCAAACGCGGCCTCGACATTGCCATCGGCAGAACCCGCTTTGAAGGATGCAGCCCCGACCAGAAGTGCAAGCCCGATCGGTATGCCGATGGGGCCTATGCCGGGTTTCCCTATCCGGCGGGCGCCTATTGCCTCTCCGCCTGTCCCTATATCTTCGCAGCGGGCGAAAAGCGTCTTGTCGGCCCCTGGGCCCTGATCGGCGTGCACCAGATCACGCAGGTCTATACGCAGACACGCATCACCTATGAGACGCGCTACCGGATGGTGAACGGGAAGAAGAAGATTCTTGATACCAAGATCGTCGGGCGCAAGCCTGCCGGCTCCTATGAACGCACCGATCTCAGCAAGGGATATCGCCAGAAGCTGCTCGCCTATTTCACCGGCATGGGCATCGACCCGGCCATTGTCGACCGGATGCTGTCGATTCCGGCCAAGGATATCTCGGTTCTGACGCAGGATGAACTGGTTGCGTTCAAGCTCGTGTCGGGAACAGGGGATGTCAGCGATCTCGCGGCCACGCGCATCTGCGAGCAGGAGCCCAAGGCCGCAAACTGTGTCGAGCTCAAATCTGCCGGTTCCAAGATTGTTTCGAGAATGGACTGATATTTCTGACACCCCATTGATAGCGAAGCCGTTCCGCTTATAGATAGGCAGGGGAATGGCTTGTGGGGAAGAGCATGGCGTTGACGAAAGTTGCGTTCGATGATTGCCGGTTGCGCTGCCACGATGGCTTTTCCCGTTTATTGATTGTTCTCAGCCTCGCTTTTGCTCTGTTTGCAGGTTTGACAACGGCGCTGCTTGCCGCGGATGCCGAACGGCCCGCATTGCCCGGCCCGGGCTCGACCAGCCAGCCATATGTTCCACCACCGCTCGGCCTTGCCTCGGGATCGGCAACGACGGTGCAACCGATCCTGCGCGATGCTGACCTGACCGGCCCGTCCTATAGCGCTCCAGGGCAATCCGCGCCCAGCACCGGTCCCTTCTGCGATATGTCATGCCCGGCATGGACGCCGGATCGCGCGTCCATTTGCAATCCGACGAAGAATTGTGTGGCGGGTGTGCCCGCCTATGCTCCGCTTTTTTCGCCGCAAGCGGGAAATATCCCCAGACCAGAACCGATCCAACCACTACCAGACACGTATCAGTCGAATCTTCTCGTGGCTGATAGTCCTATGGTGTTTGCGATTGTGCGCGCCGACGTGGAGGTTTGCAAACCGAATTGTCCGGAATGGATTGCGGCTACGGGGACGATCAAGCCCGATACGCCTGCAAAGCTGCGGAAAATCCTGAACCAGGCCGGCAAGCGGCGGCTGCCGCTTGTGATCGACTCGAGGGGAGGCGCCGTGAATGCCGCCATCGAGATGGGGCGGATCATCCGCAAGCGTGGTCTGGACGTTGCCATCGGCAAGACGATGTATTTGGGATGCACGCCAGGCCCGAAGAGTTGCAAACCCGATTTTGCCGATGGGGCTTACGCCGGTTATGCTTTTCCGGGCGGTGGGCTTTGTCTGTCCGCCTGTCCGTTTTTTGCCGCCGGCGGCTTAAAGCGATTGGCCGGATATGAGGCGCGGGTCGGGATTCACCAGATCACCACCACGGTCACAAATCTCATGATTACCTATCAGACGCGCTACAGGATCGTGAACGGCAAGAAGAAAATCATTGATCGAAAAGTTGTCAGCCGGAAACCTACCGGGACGTATGAAACCACGGAGGTGCGTAAAGGCTATCGCAAGCAACTCGTTGCCTATTTCGTGGAGATGGGCGTCAAACCCAGCCTCGTCGACCGGATGCTTGCCGTTTCCGCCAGCGATATCTACATACTGCAGTATAACGAGTTGTCGGATTTTAAATTTGCGACGGACGAGGGTGATTCTCGTGCATTCACTGCCGGCAGAATTTGCAACCGCGATCCAAAGCCCGGCAACTGTGTGGAACTGAAGCCTGTTTCACCGAAAGCCTGAGAAAAGGCAGCGGCTTTCATCTCTGCCGGCGCGGGAAAACCGTCAAATCTGCGCGTCACGCGACGAATCTCTCATAAAGCGGCGCGCGGCGGGAATAGGGGCTTGAAAAGCGTAGCGCTTTGTGGAATGTACGCCCCGGACTGTAGGGGAGTAGCTCAGTTGGTAGAGCGGCGGTCTCCAAAACCGTAGGTCGCAGGTTCGAATCCTGTCTCCCCTGCCACTCATAGTCTGCCCGCACACGATTGGATGGTGTGCTGACAGATGTTTGGAAAGAAACGAAACCGGGGACTTGTGTTTTACCGGAATCGGTTCTATGTAACATCAACAGACACGCGGTGCGTGGAGCTGAACGATCAGCTTTACGGGCCGTAATGGTGTGAACAAAGCGTGTTGTTACCATGACAACATATTGAGTTTACAACAACATGACACGCACGAGCGGTAAATGGCATCCAAGACAAACCCGATAAGTTTTTTTCAGCAAGTGCGCGCGGAAACGGCAAAGGTCACCTGGCCTTCACGCCGTGAGACGCTCATTTCCACCGCTATGGTGATGGTGATGGCGTTTTTTGCTGCGATTTTCTTCTTCGCAGCTGATCAGTTGATGGCCTTCGGGATTGATCTCGTTCTCGGTCTTGGTCGTTAACGCAGGCTGACAAGGAAATTTGAATGACCGCGCGCTGGTATATCGTTCACGCCTATTCGAACTTTGAAAAGAAGGTCGCCGAGTCGATCGAAGAAAAGGCGAGGCAGAAGGGTCTGTCGCATCTTTTCGAGAAGATTCTCGTGCCGACCGAAAAGGTGGTTGAAGTGCGCCGTGGCCGCAAGGTTGATGCTGAGCGCAAGTTCTTCCCAGGTTATGTCCTTGTTCGTGCCGATCTGACGGATGATGCGTATCATCTGATCAAGAATACGCCGAAAGTGACGGGTTTCCTCGGTTCCGACAACAAGCCGGTTGCGATTTCCGACAAGGAAGCCGATCGGATCCTGATGCAGGTTCAGGAAGGTGTCGAGCGTCCGAAGGCTTCGATCTCGTTCGAGATCGGCGAAAGCGTTCGTGTTGCCGACGGTCCGTTTGCTTCGTTCAACGGTGTCGTTCAGGAAGTCGACGAAGAGCGTTCGCGCCTCAAGGTGGAAGTTTCGATTTTCGGCCGCGCTACGCCGGTCGATCTGGAATTTGGCCAGGTCGAAAAGATCTGATCAATCGGCCGCCCGACGGGCGGCCAGCCACGTCAGTGGCGAATGGTGGGAGGTGAGGTGACCTTTAGCCGGGTCTTCAATCCGTACCACCAAACTGCAACCGCCGGTTTTCCGGCATAATGATAAGGCAGAGAAGTTATGGCTAAGAAAATTGCAGGCCAGCTCAAGCTGCAGGTTTCGGCAGGATCGGCAACGCCGTCTCCTCCCATCGGACCGGCACTTGGTCAGCGTGGCATCAACATTATGGAATTCTGCAAGGCCTTCAATGCGGCCACGCAGGAACTGGAAAAGGGCTCGCCCATTCCGGTCGTGATCACATACTATCAGGACAAGTCCTTCACTTTTGTGATGAAGACGCCGCCGGTGTCTTACTTCCTCAAGAAGGCTGCAAACCTGAAGTCCGGTTCGAAAGAGCCAGGCAAGGTGATTGCTGGCAAGATCTCGCGCGACAAGGTCCGTGAAATCGCGCAGGCGAAGATGAAAGACCTGAACGCAGCGGATGTCGAATCCGCCATGCGCATGGTCGAAGGTTCTGCCCGTTCGATGGGCCTGGAAGTGGTGGGCTGAGACGATGGCAAAAGTATCAAAGCGTGTAGCCAAGGTTCGTGAAGGCGTTGACCGCGAGAAGCTCTATGATCTGACTTCGGCTGTTGCCATGGTCAAGGAACGTGCCATTGCCAAGTTCGACGAGACGATCGAAGTATCGATGAACCTCGGCGTTGATCCCCGCCATGCGGACCAGATGGTTCGCGGCGTTGTCAATCTGCCGAACGGCACAGGCCGTACGGTTCGCGTTGCTGTTTTCGCTCGCGGCGACAAGGCTGAAGAAGCCAAGAAGGCCGGTGCTGACATTGTTGGCGCGGAAGATCTGTTCGAGATCGTCAATGGCGGCAAGATCGATTTCGATCGCTGCATTGCCACTCCGGACATGATGCCGCTCGTCGGTCGTCTCGGTAAGGTTCTCGGCCCGCGCGGCATGATGCCGAACCCGAAGGTCGGCACCGTAACGACGGATGTTACGGCGGCGGTCAAGGCTTCCAAGGGCGGCGCTGTCGAGTTCCGCGTCGAGAAGGCCGGTATCGTTCACGCCGGCGTCGGCAAGGCATCGTTCGATGTCAAGGCGCTGGAAGAAAACATCAAGGCATTCACCGATGCCGTCACCAAGGCAAAGCCGGCAGGCGCCAAGGGTGAATACGTCAAGCGCGTCGCGATTTCTTCGACGATGGGCGTTGGCGTCAAGGTTGATCCGTCGACTGTGCGCCCTGCGTAACAACCGACGTGAAGTCTCGGACCTAACCGTCCGGGTTTTAAAGAATTCCAGGCCTTTCGGGGCCTGGATAACCGGATGAAAGTCCGGTTATCCTGTCCGAGATTGCAGGTGGCTCGCCTTAATTGTCATGAGCCTGCATGAGACGTGGAACAGCTTTGTTAGGGTGGAAAAATCCACCGAGACAAGGTTCGAACCGTAGTTGCCTTTCGCTTGCAGCCGGATTTCCGGCGAAGCAGGGGGGACAGGATCCTCAAGTGTTGTTTGGTTTCAGTTTTCGGATTGAAGCCTTGCAACAAAAGGCAACCCGGCAGGGACGCACCGTGCGTTTCTGCCAAATGGAGAGAGACAGTGGAAAAAGCGGAAAAGCGCGAATTTGTCACTTGGCTGAACGGCGTCTTCAAGGACTCCGGTTCAGTTGTCGTGGCCCACTATACCGGTCTCACCGTTGCGCAGCTGAGCGATCTTCGCTCCAAGATGCGTGATGCTGGTGGCACCGTTAAAGTCGCGAAGAACCGCCTTGCCAAGATCGCTCTTCAGGGCACGGAATCGGAAGGCATTTCTGACCTGTTCACAGGTCAGACACTTGTTGCCTATTCGAATGATCCGATTACGGCACCAAAGATCGCCATCGAATTTGCCAAGGGTAACGAGAAGCTCGTCATCCTCGGTGGCTCGATGGGAGCAACAACTCTCGACGCTGATGGCGTGAAGGCTCTTGCCGCACTGCCGTCACTCGACGAGTTGCGTGCAAAGCTGGTTGGTATGATCCAGACACCAGCAACGCGCATCGCTCAGATCGTCAACGCACCGGCAGGCCAGCTTGCCCGCGTTTTCGGCGCCTATGCCCGGAAGGACGAAGCGGCATAAGGCCGTTCTCGCTGTCAATATATCGAACCTTGTAAAGGAAAACCAAAATGACTGATCTCGCAAAGATCGTAGACGACCTGTCCAACCTGACTGTTCTGGAAGCTGCTGAACTTTCCAAGCTTCTGGAAGAGAAGTGGGGCGTTTCTGCTGCTGCTCCTGTTGCTGTTGCTGCTGCCGCTGGCGGCGGTGCAGCTGCTGCAGCCGTTGAAGAAAAGACTGAATTCGACGTCGTTCTGACCGAAGCCGGCGCTAACAAGATCAACGTGATCAAGGAAGTGCGCGCTATCACCGGTCTCGGCCTCAAGGAAGCCAAGGACCTCGTTGAAGCTGCTCCCAAGCCAGTCAAGGAAGCTGCTACCAAGGACGAAGCTGACAAGATCAAGGCACAGCTCGAAGCAGCTGGCGCCAAGGTTGAACTCAAGTAAGTCCAACATTTTTGGCGGGCAGGGCGACAAGCCCTGTCCGCTGATCTGCCCTTTTTGGGCAACCCGGTACTGAACCCTTTTCCTGACGGCAATTCCGATGCTTTCAGGAAACGGGTTTTGTCCCGTTCACGGGGCCGCAAAAGCGGTTTTAAGAAACATGCCAGTTTCCGCTGGCGCAAAGACGAGGAGCGACGATGGCTCAGACCCATACTTTTAACGGTCGTAGGCGCGTACGCAAGTTTTTCGGCAAGATCCCTGAAGTCGCAGAGATGCCGAACCTCATCGAGGTTCAGAAGGCTTCCTACGATCAGTTCCTCATGGTTGAGGAGCCGAAAGGCGGGCGTCTTGATGAAGGTCTGCAGGCTGTGTTCAAGTCTGTGTTCCCGATCCAGGATTTCTCCGGCGCTTCCATGCTTGAATTCGTCAAGTATGAATTTGAAGCTCCAAAATTCGACGTTGACGAATGCCGTCAGCGCGATCTGACCTATGCTGCACCGCTGAAAGTCACGCTGCGCCTGATCGTGTTCGATATTGACGAGGATACGGGCGCCAAGTCGATCAAGGACATCAAGGAACAGGACGTTTACATGGGCGACATGCCGCTCATGACCGATAACGGCACGTTCATCGTCAACGGTACCGAGCGCGTCATCGTTTCGCAGATGCACCGTTCGCCGGGCGTTTTCTTCGATCACGACAAGGGCAAGACCCATTCGTCGGGTAAGCTGCTGTTTGCTGCGCGCGTCATTCCTTACCGCGGTTCCTGGCTTGACATCGAGTTCGATGCCAAGGACGTGGTCTATGCTCGTATCGACCGCCGCCGCAAGATTCCTGCGACATCGCTGCTGATGGCGCTGGGCATGGACAGCGAAGAAATCCTGTCGACGTTCTACAATTCGCTGATGTTCAGCCGTGACGGCGACACCTGGCGCATTCCGTTCTCCGTCGATCGTTTCCGCGGTTTCAAGGCGACAACCGACGTTATCGATGCCGATACCGGTGAAGTCATTCTCGAGTCCGGCAAGAAGCTAACAGCCCGTGCTGCCAAGCAGCTTGCTGAAAAGGGCCTGAAGTTCATCAAGGCAACGGAAGACGACCTGTTCGGCATGTATCTTGCCGAAGACATCGTCAACATGGAGACCGGTGAAGTCTATCTCGAAGCCGGTGACGAGCTGGACGAGAAGACCCTCAAGGTTCTGCTCGACACGGGTGTAGCAGAGATCAACGTTCTCGATATCGACCATGTCAATATCGGACCGTATATCCGCAACACGCTGGCCGTCGACAAGAACGAGAGCCGTCAGGACGCGTTGTTCGACATCTACCGCGTCATGCGTCCCGGTGAGCCGCCGACAATCGACTCGGCGGAAGCCATGTTCAAGTCGCTGTTCTTCGATAGCGAGCGCTATGATCTCTCGGCTGTTGGCCGCGTGAAGATGAACATGCGTCTCGACCTGAATGCGGAAGACACCGTCCGCATCCTGCGCAAGGAAGATATCCTTGCCGTGGTCAAGATGCTGGTCGATCTGCGCGACGGTCGCGGTGAAATCGACGACATCGACAATCTCGGCAACCGCCGCGTGCGTTCGGTCGGCGAATTGATGGAAAACCAGTACCGCGTTGGCCTGCTCCGCATGGAGCGCGCCATCAAGGAACGCATGTCGTCCATCGAAATCGACACCGTGATGCCGCAGGACCTGATCAATGCGAAGCCGGCAGCCGCTGCCGTTCGCGAATTCTTCGGCTCCTCGCAGCTGTCGCAGTTCATGGATCAGACCAACCCGCTTTCGGAAATCACCCACAAGCGCCGTCTTTCGGCACTTGGACCCGGTGGTCTGACCCGCGAGCGTGCCGGCTTCGAAGTCCGCGACGTGCATCCCACGCATTACGGCCGTATCTGCCCGATTGAAACGCCGGAAGGCCCGAATATCGGTCTGATCAACTCGCTCGCAACCTTTGCCCGGGTCAACAAGTACGGCTTCATCGAAAGCCCGTACCGCCGGATCGTTGACGGCAAGGTCACGGATGACGTCGTCTATCTCTCGGCGATGGAAGAAGCCAAGTATCACGTGGCGCAGGCCAATGTGGAACTCGACGCTTCCGGCGCCTTCACGGACGAATTCGTTGTCTGCCGTCATGCGGGTGAAGTTCTGATGGCTCCGCGTGAAAACGTGGATCTGATGGACGTGTCGCCGAAGCAGCTCGTATCGGTTGCCGCAGCGCTCATTCCGTTCCTGGAAAACGACGACGCCAACCGCGCTCTGATGGGCTCGAACATGCAGCGTCAGGCCGTACCTCTGGTTCGCGCCGAGGCACCGTTCGTCGGTACCGGCATGGAGCCGATCGTTGCCCGTGACTCCGGCGCGGCCATCGGTGCACGCCGCACAGGTATCGTCGATCAGGTCGATGCGACGCGTATCGTTATCCGTGCGACGGAAGATCTCGTACCGGGCAAATCAGGCGTCGATATCTACCGCCTGATGAAGTTCCAGCGTTCGAACCAGAACACCTGCATCAATCAGCGTCCGCTGGTTCGTGTTGGCGACCGGATCGAAAAGGGCGACATCATTGCCGACGGTCCTTCGACGGACCTGGGCGATCTGGCGCTCGGCCGCAACGTGCTCGTCGCGTTCATGCCTTGGAACGGCTACAACTACGAAGACTCCATCCTTCTGTCTGAGAAGATCGTTTCGGATGACGTCTTCACCTCGATCCACATCGAGGAGTTTGAAGTCATGGCCCGCGATACGAAGCTCGGACCGGAAGAAATCACGCGCGACATTCCGAACGTTTCGGAAGAAGCCCTGAAGAACCTGGACGAAGCCGGTATCGTTTACATCGGTGCGGAAGTTCAGCCCGGCGACATTCTCGTCGGCAAGATCACGCCGAAGGGCGAAAGCCCGATGACGCCGGAAGAGAAGCTTCTGCGCGCCATCTTCGGTGAAAAGGCTTCCGATGTCCGTGACACCTCGATGCGCATGCCGCCCGGGACTTACGGTACGGTTGTGGAAGTTCGCGTTTTCAATCGCCACGGCGTTGAAAAGGACGAACGCGCCATGGCGATCGAACGCGAGGAAATCGAGCGTTTGGCCAAGGACCGCGACGACGAACAGGCTATTCTTGACCGCAACGTCTATGGCCGTCTGGCTGACGTTCTCAATGGCAAGCCTGCCGTTGCCGGACCGAAGTCGTTCAAGAAGGGCACTGTTGTCACGACGGAAGTCATGGGTGAACACCCGCGTTCCCAGTGGTGGCAGTTCGCCGTCGAGGACGAAAAGCTTCAGGGCGAAATCGAAGCTCTGCGCAACCAGTACGACGACTCCAAGAAGCTGCTTGAACAGCGCTTCATGGACAAGGTCGAGAAGGTACAGCGCGGCGACGAGATGCCTCCGGGCGTCATGAAGATGGTCAAGGTCTTTGTTGCTGTGAAGCGCAAGATCCAGCCAGGCGACAAGATGGCTGGCCGTCACGGCAACAAGGGTGTTGTCTCGCGCATTGCCGCCGTTGAAGATATGCCGTTCCTCGAAGACGGAACGCATGTCGACATCGTGCTCAATCCGCTTGGCGTGCCAAGCCGCATGAACGTTGGCCAGATTCTGGAAACGCATCTGGGCTGGGCCTGCGCCGGAATGGGCAAGAAGATCGGTGATCTGATCGAAGCCTACAAGGCACAGTATGCGGCCAGTGGTCAGGGCGATATCCAGCCGCTGCGGGCGACGATCGAGTCGATCATCCCCGACAACGACCGGAACGAGCCAGTCCGCAACTATGACGACGAGAGCATCGTTCGTCTTGGTGAGCAGATGAAGCGCGGCGTGTCGATTGCAACGCCGGTGTTTGACGGTGCGCATGAGCCGGACATCAACGTGATGCTGGAGCAGGCGGGTCTGAAGGCTTCTGGTCAGTCCACGCTCTATGACGGACGTACGGGTGAAACTTTCGATCGTCAGGTGACTGTCGGCTACATCTACATGCTGAAGCTGCACCACCTGGTCGACGACAAGATCCATGCCCGTTCGATCGGACCATACTCGCTCGTGACGCAGCAGCCTCTGGGTGGTAAAGCCCAGTTCGGCGGTCAGCGCTTCGGTGAAATGGAGGTCTGGGCCCTGGAAGCATACGGTGCGGCCTACACGCTGCAGGAAATGCTCACGGTCAAGTCCGATGACGTCGCCGGTCGTACCAAGGTCTATGAAGCGATCGTCCGCGGTGACGATACGTTCGAGGCCGGTATTCCGGAGAGCTTCAACGTTCTCGTCAAGGAAATGCGTTCGCTCGGTCTCAATGTCGAGCTGGACGATACACGCCAGCAAGAGCAGCAGGCTTTGCCTGACGCGGCAGAGTAAAAAAGTTGGGGTGCGCGGTTTGCCGCGCACCCGACCATTTTGTTTCGAGCCGCTGCAGAAGCGGCATTTGATCTAGATGGACCCGCGACGGCGGATCATTCCATCGCAAGCAGAGGGCAATTTTTGCCCCATGGAGAAACGGCATGAACCAAGAGGTCATGAATCTTTTCAATCCTCAGGTACCTGTACAGGCATTCGATTCCATCCGGATTTCGATTGCCAGCCCTGAGAAGATTCTGTCCTGGTCATACGGTGAGATCAAGAAGCCGGAGACGATCAACTACCGCACATTCAAGCCTGAGCGGGATGGTCTCTTCTGTGCTCGGATCTTCGGGCCGATCAAGGACTATGAATGCTTGTGCGGCAAGTACAAGCGCATGAAATACAAGGGCATCATCTGCGAAAAGTGCGGCGTGGAAGTGACGCTGTCGCGCGTTCGCCGTGAGCGCATGGGCCATATCGAACTCGCAGCCCCGGTTGCGCACATCTGGTTCCTGAAGTCTCTGCCAAGCCGTATCGGCACATTGCTCGACATGACCCTCAAGGGCATCGAGCGCGTTCTCTATTTCGAGAACTACATCGTGACCGAACCCGGCCTGACATCCCTGAAAGAGCATCAGCTGCTTTCAGAGGAAGAATACATGATCGCTGTCGATGAGTTCGGTGAAGATTCCTTCACGGCACTGATCGGCGCGGAAGCTATCCATGAGCTTCTGGCTTCCATGGATCTGGAGAAGATTGCCGGCGATCTGCGTGAAGAGCTGGCGACAACGACTTCAGACCTGAAGCAGAAGAAGCTGATGAAGCGTCTGAAGATCGTCGAAAACTTCCTGGAATCGGGTAACCGTCCGGAATGGATGATCATGAAGATCGTTCCGGTCATTCCGCCGGACCTGCGCCCGCTGGTTCCGCTGGATGGCGGCCGCTTTGCGACGTCCGATCTCAACGACCTCTATCGTCGTGTGATCAACCGTAACAACCGTCTGAAGCGCCTGATCGAACTGCGCGCACCCGGCATCATCATCCGCAACGAGAAGCGCATGCTTCAGGAATCGGTTGATGCACTGTTCGACAACGGCCGTCGCGGCCGCGTCATCACCGGTGCCAACAAGCGTCCGCTGAAGTCGCTGTCCGACATGCTCAAGGGCAAGCAGGGCCGCTTCCGCCAGAACCTGCTCGGCAAGCGCGTCGACTATTCCGGCCGTTCGGTCATCGTGACCGGTCCGGAACTGAAGCTGCACCAGTGCGGTCTGCCGAAGAAGATGGCGCTCGAACTGTTCAAGCCGTTCATCTATGCCCGTCTCGACGCCAAGGGTTATTCCTCGACCGTCAAGCAGGCGAAGAAGCTGGTTGAAAAGGAAAAGCCGGAAGTCTGGGATATCCTTGACGAAGTCATCCGCGAGCACCCGGTTCTCCTGAACCGTGCGCCGACGCTGCACCGTCTTGGCATCCAGGCCTTCGAACCCATCCTGATCGAAGGCAAGGCAATCCAGCTGCATCCGCTCGTCTGTACCGCTTTCAACGCGGACTTCGACGGTGACCAGATGGCTGTTCACGTTCCGCTTTCCCTGGAAGCGCAGCTTGAAGCCCGCGTTCTGATGATGTCGACGAACAACATCCTGCACCCTGCAAACGGTCTGCCGGTTATCGTTCCGTCACAGGACATGGTTCTGGGCCTGTACTATCTGTCGATCGTTGCGGCGAAAGAGCCGGGCGAAGGCATGGCTTTTGCCGATATCGGTGAACTGCATCACGCCATTGGCAGCGGTGCTGTCACCCTGCACACCAAGATCAAGGGCCGCTTCAAGAGCATTGATGCGGACGGCAAGCCGACGTCGAAGATTTTCGACACGACGCCTGGCCGCATGATCATCGGTGAGCTGCTGCCGAAGCACCACAACGTGCCTTTCGACATCTGCAACCAGGAAATGACCAAGAAGAACATCTCCAAGATGATCGACACGGTCTATCGCCATTGCGGACAGAAAGAGACGGTCATTTTCTGCGATCGTATCATGCAGCTCGGCTTCTCCCATGCCTGCCGTGCCGGTATTTCCTTCGGCAAGGACGACATGGTCATTCCGGAAACCAAGGCGAAGCTCGTTGCCGAGACCGAAGCTTTGGCGACCGAATACGAACAGCAGTACAATGACGGCCTGATCACCCAGGGCGAGAAGTACAACAAGGTCGTCGACGCCTGGGGCAAGTGCACCGAGAAGGTCGCCGACGAAATGATGGCCCGCATTAAGGCTGTCGAGTTCGATCCTGTCACTGGTCGCCAGAAGCAGATGAACTCGATCTACATGATGTCGCACTCGGGTGCCCGTGGTTCGCCGAACCAGATGCGCCAGCTGGGCGGCATGCGCGGACTGATGGCCAAGCCTTCGGGCGAAATCATCGAAACGCCGATCATTTCGAACTTCAAGGAAGGCCTGACCGTGAACGAGTACTTCAACTCGACCCACGGTGCCCGTAAGGGTCTTGCCGATACCGCCTTGAAGACGGCCAACTCCGGTTACCTGACACGCCGTCTCGTCGACGTCGCGCAGGATTGCATCGTCATCTCGGTGGATTGCGGCACGACAACGGGCCTCACCATGCAGCCGATCGTTGATGCCGGTCAGGTCGTTGCGACCATTGGCCAGCGTGTTCTCGGCCGTACGGCGCTCGAAGACATCCTGCATCCGCTGACGGGTGACGTTCTGGTTACCGGCGGCAACATCATCGACGAGTTCGATATCGATGCCATCGAGAAGGCGGGCGTCCAGTCCATCCGCATCCGTTCGGCTCTCACCTGTGAGACCCGTGGCGGCATCTGCGCCAAGTGCTACGGCCGCGATCTGGCCCGTGGTACGCCTGTCAATCAGGGTGAAGCTGTCGGCGTTATCGCCGCTCAGTCGATCGGTGAGCCAGGCACGCAGCTGACGATGCGTACGTTCCACCTTGGTGGTACGGCGCAGGTTGTGGATCAGTCGTTCCTCGAAGCCAGCTATGAAGGCACGGTGCAGATCCGTAACCGCAATGTGGTTCGCAACTCCGACGGCCATCTGGTTGTCATGGGCCGTAACATGGCTGTCGTCATTCTTGATGCGACAGGCAAGGAACGGGCGACACACCGCGTCACCTATGGTTCGCGCATCTATGTCGATGACGGCGATACGGTTAAGCGCGGCCAGCGCGTTGCCGAGTGGGATCCTTATACCCGCCCGGTCATGACGGAAGTCGAAGGTCATGTCGAATTCGAAGACATGGTCGACGGTCTCTCCGTTTCGGAAACGACGGACGAGTCCACCGGTATCACCAAGCGCGTGGTCATCGACTGGCGTTCGACACCGCGCGGTTCGGACCTGAAGCCTTGCATCGTTGTCAAGGACAAGGCCGGCAAGGTTCTGAAACTGGCAAAGGGCGGCGATGCACGCTTCCAGCTGTCGGTTGAATCGATCCTGTCGGTTGAGCCCGGCTCGCACGTGAAGGCGGGTGACGTTCTTGCCCGTATCCCGATGGAAAGCGCCAAGACCAAGGACATCACCGGTGGTCTGCCGCGCGTTGCGGAACTGTTCGAAGCACGCCGTCCGAAGGACCATGCGATCATCGCCGAAATCGATGGTACGGTTCGTTTTGGCCGCGACTACAAGAACAAGCGCCGCATCGTCATCGAACCGAACGACGAGACACTCGAGCCTGTCGAATACCTGATCCCCAAGGGCAAGCCTTTCCATCTTCAGGATGGCGATGCGATCGAAAAGGGCGATTACATCCTCGACGGCAACCCGGCACCGCATGACATTCTGGCCATCAAGGGCGTGGAAGCACTCGCTTCGTATCTCGTCAATGAAATCCAGGAAGTCTATCGTCTGCAGGGCGTTCTGATCAACGACAAGCACATCGAAGTGATTGTCCGCCAGATGCTGCAGAAGGTCGAAATCACCGAATCCGGTGACACTGGCTTCATCGCCGGTGACCATGTCGACCGGATCGAGCTGGACGAGATCAACGAACGTCTCGAGGAAGATGGCAAGAAGCCAGGCTACGGTACTCCGGTTCTCCTGGGTATCACCAAGGCTTCGCTGCAGACGCCGTCCTTCATCTCGGCTGCGTCCTTCCAGGAAACGACACGCGTCCTCACGGAAGCTGCCGTTGCCGGCAAGATGGATGCGCTGCAGGGCCTGAAGGAAAACGTCATCGTTGGCCGTCTGATCCCGGCCGGTACGGGTGGAACGGTCAAGCAGATCCGCCGCATTGCCGGTGCCCGCGACGAGCTGATCATCGACGAGCGCCGCAAGGAAAGCGGAGCCGGTGCTGCCAAGGTCGACGCCATGCTGACCGATATGACAGGCACCCCGGCCGAATAAGCCGGTTGCACACGACGACATTGAAAAGGCCGCCTTTCGGGGCGGCCTTTTTGTTTGGGCTATGATGTGAATGCTGATGGGCAAACGAAGAAACTGTTCAGTATCCTCGGCGTTATTCGTCAAACTCGATCAGCGCGGCCTGGCCGGTGAGGGCGGTCTTCCAGGCGGAGAGGTGCGGTTCTTCCTCCGGTTCGCTTGTCAGCGTGCCGATCTCCAAGAGTTCAGCCTCTTCATAGCCTTCATTGGCCAGAATCTGCAGGGCGGTTTCAACCAGCCCGTCGGCATCGTCATTCATCAGGAGAACATGCACCTGCAGCGGCTCTTCATCGCCTTTCTTCCAGACGTCGGCAACGATGAGGTGGACTGTTTTCGGTTCGGGATTATCTGTTGGCATTGAATTGATTCCAGAGTTTGATCGTCATTCTGTCTGTAATGAAATCGTACCATTTATGAAATCAGAATATTCTTTGCAGCCAAGCAGATCGATATGGGGCCCACAAAGAGTTTTTCCCGGTCCAATCAAATAGAGGACGGTATCATTTGGTCCGATCAACTTTATGTCATGGGTGATTATAATCTCGGTCTGCCTGTTTTCACGATTGTTCAATGCCAGGACCACGCGCGAGCGATTTACTTCATCCAGCGCGGTTGTCGGTTCATCCAACAGCAAGAGATTGGAAGGTTTCAGGAGTGCACGAGCCAAGGATATGCGTTGTTTCTCGCCGCCGGATAGTCTGTTGCCGCGTTCCCCCACGGTCGGCTCGTTCTCGCCATCATGCCGGTCCAGGACCTCACGCAATCCCAATACCGACATGATGGCTTCAATTGCATCGTTCGGTGCGCCGGAACCAAGGGCGATATTGTCTCTGATTGTCATATCAAACAAAAGGCTGTCCTGGTAAGCCACCGCGATACCATTGCGGAATGCTTCGGCGTTGGTCTGTGTCAGATCGACGTTCTCAATGGTGAAATGCCCGGTCGATGGGGGAACCAGACACCCCAGAACGCGCAGAAGACTGCTTTTTCCCGTGCCGGACGCACCGACGATGAACAGTCGGCTGGCTGCGGCGATCGAAAGGTCCAGGCCGACAATCACGGGAGTCGCGCCTATCGTGATCCCAAGATTGGTGAGTTGCAAAGCCCAGGGTCTGTCGGCTACCGGCAAATCAGAACTCTGCGCCGCAGGAACTGGATTTTCCGCAAGAAGACGCATCAACAAGGTCGCTTCTCCGGCAGAAGCATGTATTTCCCTATAGACACGCGCCAATGTCTCGACGGGCTGCAGCAGCCGGATGATGTAGGTATTGATCAACACAAGTTCGCCAACCGTGAGCGAACTTGTGGAAACGTCCAGTGCACCGTGCCATAGAACCCAAATCACGACGCCGCCGAATATGATCGTTTGCCATACGCCGTAGTAAACACGCTGGGTGAAGGTCACTTTCCAGTGCCCGTCATTTGTCTTCAGCTTCTTGTTGAGCTGCTCGATGATTGCCGTGCGCAAGTTCGCTTGCTGTACATGATCTGCGTTGACGAGGGCATCAAGCCCGTATGTCCAGGCGGCGGTGCCGCTTTCCATGGCGTCTTCAGTCGCTGCCCGTATGCGGATCGCCGACAGGTTTGCCAGGTATCCATAGACGCAAAGAGCGGCAATCAACAGCACTGCAATCCATGGATCGACCATGACTGCGATGACAAATCCCGCAATCATCAGCTCGACGATCGTCGGTGCAACGGAAAAGGCAAGGCTCGATGTAATATCCCGGATGGCATCGAGCCCCTTTTCAACGATACGGCCTAGCTCATGAGAGGTGTGTTCCCGCATCGCATGATAGGGAAGCGACAACGCATGGTTGAAGACGTTCAGCGTGAGGTGGCGTTGCAAACGGAGATTGAATGGACCAAATGTCAGCCATTCGAATTGAGAGATGATGGAGGTGATCAGCAAGCTCACGGAAAACGCAAGAATAAGGGATATACCGGCTTCCATGTCACGCCCCTCAGACAGGAGATCGATGCCCTTTGCAAACAGTATCGGAATGGCAGACATTGCCGCACTGACTATGGTGATTGTTCCGATCAAAATAAGTAACAGTGCAAACTGTCTTCTACTTTTGAATATTATTAAAAAGGAATATCTGAATACGGCGGATTCATTCACGAAATTTTCCTGTTACATAAGAATTATATTATTAAAGTTGAAATTATACGAGCCATATTGGCTGAATTCCAATCGTTTATCTATGGAACTAACGTATAATATACATAGCGATGCAATTCGATATGATGTGCTTGTTGCAAATTTCCAAGGAGATATGGAATGTTGATCCATTTTCTGAGCCCAGGACAATTCGGCGATCAAGTCGAGTTCGACGATGATGACAACGCGACCATGGCAAGCGGCGGACTGAGTGGCGTAAGCCCAGGTAGCTCGAAATCGAGCAGCAGCGCAAAATGTGATAGCAGCAGCAGATGCGGTGCATCCGGCAAAAGCAGCAGTTCTTCGGCCTCGGGCAAGGGGTGGAGCACCTAAGCCCAGGGGCGGTACCCAAGCTGCGCGTACCGCCTCTTTTTAGCTGACAACATTGTTGCATTGATCCAGGGCGCCACGGACCACTCCAAATCTGGAGGTTGAGGATGCGATTTAACATTCAGCCCTATGCCAAAATCGTCGGTGAAGATGACGGCATGCCTTTCATATGCACGCCATCCGGTGTCACACGCCTGCATGACCACTCGATGATCGATGTGCTGACGCATCTCAAGGCATTGGGCGTCTCGACAAATCAACCAGCCATTGATCAACTCTTTGCAGATCAGAATATTGACCCGAGGGCTGGCCGGAGTTTTCTTGAAAGAATCAACATATTGAAGCGGTATCGCGATGATGTGCGGGTTGTGGTCTATTCAACAGACGGGGCCATGGCAGTTATGGTTGCCGCGCAAATCGAGAGGAATGATGCTGTCGACGTCGTCATCATTGATGAACTGGGTGACATTTCAGGACCAACAATACTCATCTGTGTCCAGGCGCAATATGATCATGGATTGGCGCGCGCCATTGTCGATCTCTGTCATCAAAAACCGGATCTGTTTCTCTTGCACGCCTACTTTGTATTGAGGCACTTTGTGATTGACGGGTTTTATTCGGTGCGGATGGCGCTGCCCGACCATTTCAGTTCGCTCTACAATCTTGCGGGTCTCGATCGATCATCCAAATTCAAACCTTCCAGCTGGGCGGATGTTTTCTTCGCTCATGCAAGTGCGGTCAGCACCACTGCGGTCCCAACCTTGCCAAGGTCTTCTCTTGAAGAGAGCGCTGCCCTGCATTTGCTTTATACCCGCTTCCGGCAATTGATCGCGGCTGAAATGGTTCCCGTCTTCTCCGATGATCTGGGTACAGTCACGGAGATGAATCTGGATAGCGGACATATTCAACGCCATCGCGCCAATCACTCAAGTTTCAGCTCGTCCATGCGTGACTGGGCCGTTTCGCCGCCCAGCCCAATGGGGAGAGCCGATCATGAAAACTGACGAAACCGCATCGTTGAATCAAATCGGCTTCGCCGGTCAGTTCGTTGATGCCGATGTGGAATACCACGTGAGGGAATTCCATCAGGCCTGCGTGACCCCGGTCGGCTCTGGATTTGAGAATTTATTTGGCTTTTCCGCGGTGACAAACAACCATTTGAAGCGTGCCGAGTTTGCCGAAGCAAGATTTTCCCACCTTACCCAGACCATCGAAATCCCGCAGGAAAAGCCCATCTGCAATATCTCGCGTTTCGCGTCGCTGCACCATGGCGATGAAGGCATCGAGATTGCGTTTTCATTGATCGGCCGCATATTCAATCAGGCACTGGCAGCCGATCAGCAGAGGCGGCGACCCTATCCTTCCGGTGGAGCGCTCTATGCGGTAGAGGCAATCTTGATTACCGGCCCTCGGGTTCAGGAAGGGCAGAGGTTGTCAGCCTTCCATTTTCTTCCCGTGTCCAATGCATTCGAACAACTGACCGCGCATGTTTCAGCGTCTGATTTTTCCGGCCTGAGCGACGTACCAAATCCGTCTTTCTATGTTCTCTACTGCGTCAACCTGAAAAAATCGATCTTCAAATATCGTGCGCGCGGCTACAGGCTCTCACTTCTCGAGGTGGGATCGATGTACCAGAATATGCTGTCTTGCGCCCAATCTGTGGGCGTTTCATCGCGCGTCCTGTCAGGCTTCCCCGAGCGCCAGATTGCACACATGTGTCATCTGGATGGCCGATTGCTGCTGCCGACTATTGTTCAGGCATTCGGGTTCGAAAAGAAACAAGATGGTAATCCAGCATAGATTTCGACCAGTGATCACAGCGGTACCGCACGTTGCCGTTGAGGCATCGAGCCCGCCACTCATATCGGAACCTAGCGTTTTTGGAGCGCACGACAGTAGCCGTATACGAGGGCACGGCTTTGGCTACGGACCAGACATACATCTCAAGGCTTTCGGAGAGTATATGGAGCGCTTTGTTGCGTACCGAAGTATCGGGTCAAGCGGTTATGCCACCATCAATGAATTGAACGTTTCGCTGGAAACGAAGAGTGCATTGAACGCCGCGATAACCGAGGCGTGTGGCGACGAGCAAACCGGCCAATCCGTTGCCGGGCACAGGTTTGATACTGTTGAGGTTCTTGATCTGAGCTCGGGCGAGACGGTGCGGCTGCCACGGATACTGTTTTCCCTTCACACTACGAAGGACCAGCAATTTGTTCCAACCCGCGACACATCCGGATCGGCGCTTCACGTCAACAAGGAGGCAGCGTTCCAAAATGCCGTCCTTGAATTTGTCGAACGACAAAGTCTGGCCGCGATGTGGGCTTCGAAGCGATGTCAGGCACTGTCCGTGCTGGAGCCCGACAACGTTGCAGATCGGAGGATCAAAACATTGCTGCAGCGGTTGAGCATGCGGGGAATGCTGCGCTGCTACAACATTTCGTTTCTCAAGGGGGCGCATGTGTTGTTTGTGGTCTACAAGGCGCGGTCCGAATCCGACTTCGTGCAATTTGCATGCGGCGCTTCAGCAGCGTTTTCGTGGCAAGCCGCGCTTTCAAAAGCACTTACGGAGGTTTGGCAGACGAGTGTCCTCCTTCCACAGATGAATTTCTTCGATTCCACGGAGTATGGTGGAGGGGAACTCAAGGAATGTTTTCAGAAAGCCAACCGCAGCGACTATGACCTGGATCTGGAGGTAGCTCCGTTGTTTGGCTTGAATGGCGAAGATGGGTCTCTGGTTGAACTGAGGCAGTCTTTGCTGGACGTCAGCAAGAGCATGTTTGCCTTCTCACAAAGCCAATACATGGGACTTAACAAACTCACATTCTGTAAATTGTTCTCTCCGGACTTCTTCATTCACATGAATCCGGGGGCAGGCAACAACAACCAGAACCGTTGGCTTCAAACAATTGCTAGGGATAGGCCCCTGCGGCTGACGTCTATGCCTTTCAGCTAGTGCAAGAACGCTTGGAAGGTCATGATTCTGGCAGCCCTGCGACTCGCGGGTGCTGCCTGTTGCAGCGACTCTCAAAATCGCTGTGAAGAAAGAGAAATTTAACTTGAATTATTGGTAGTCCGGCGAAACAATCTTACCATCAGGCCGCAAAGTGCCCCGAAACGCTCCAAACCTTAACAAAATTTGGAGTTCAGGCTTGACGCGGAGCAGGGGACAAAGTATCAGCAGCACATCTGAGCCGATGTGAGATTGGCTGTTTCGGAGCGACACGCTCTGGAGTTCATCTCAAACAGGGTTCGTTTTACGATCGAAATGCAATTTGCCGCTCGCATGAAGCTCTTAAGGCTTCCTCTGCTTTTATTCGGGCAACCACCCTCGCGGTGGTTTATTTGCCCGAATTCGTGCATGAGCATGGCGCTGAAACGGCCCTGACGGGCGAAGATACGAGATTTGTGCCGAAGCGCGTGCGCTTTGATACGCATTACAAAGAGGGAAGGTTGAATGCCTACCGTAAACCAGTTGATCCGCAAGCCGCGCACTGCGCCGGTAAAGCGCAATAAAGTTCCTGCCCTGCAGGAAAACCCGCAGAAGCGCGGCGTTTGCACCCGCGTCTATACGACGACCCCGAAGAAGCCGAACTCGGCTCTGCGTAAGGTTGCCAAGGTGCGTTTGACGAATGGCTTCGAAGTTATCGGATACATTCCGGGTGAAGGCCACAACCTTCAGGAACACTCTGTCGTGATGATCCGCGGCGGCCGTGTCAAGGATTTGCCGGGCGTTCGTTACCACATCATCCGTGGTGTTCTCGATACGCAGGGTGTCAAGAACCGTAAGCAGCGCCGTTCCAAGTACGGTGCAAAGCGTCCGAAGTAAGATTTTCCGGGACTTTGGCCACCAGGTAGGTCAACCCGATGCAGATAAGAGACAAAAAGTATGTCCAGACGCCATAGTGCAGAAAAGCGTGAGATCAACCCGGATCCAAAGTTCGGCGATCTCGTTCTGACGAAGTTCATGAATGCAGTCATGCATCATGGCAAGAAGTCGATCGCTGAGCGTATCGTTTACGGTGCGCTTGAGTCGGTTGAAGCCAAGAGCAAGCAGGAGCCGGTTGCCCTGTTCCATCAGGCCCTCGACAATGTTGCGCCGCACGTTGAAGTGCGCTCGCGCCGTGTTGGTGGTGCAACATACCAGGTTCCGGTCGATGTTCGTCCAGAGCGTCGTCAGGCTCTTGCCATCCGTTGGCTGATCAATGCTGCTCGCGGTCGCAATGAGACCACGATGATTGATCGCCTGTCCGGCGAACTCCTGGATGCGGCAAACAACCGTGGCTCGGCTGTGAAGAAGCGTGAAGACACGCATCGCATGGCAGAAGCCAACCGCGCATTCTCGCATTACCGCTGGTAATCGTCGAAACCCTATTCTTGAAGGCACCATATCATGGCCCGCGAATATAAAATCGAAGACTACCGTAATTTCGGTATTATGGCGCACATCGACGCCGGCAAGACCACGACCACCGAGCGTATTCTTTATTACACCGGCAAGTCGCACAAAATCGGTGAAGTCCATGATGGCGCTGCAACCATGGATTGGATGGAGCAGGAGCAGGAGCGTGGCATCACGATCACTTCCGCTGCAACCACCACCTACTGGACAGGCCGCGATGGCAAGAAGCGTCGCTTCAACATCATCGACACGCCAGGCCACGTCGACTTCACGATTGAAGTCGAGCGCTCGCTGCGCGTTCTCGACGGTGCGATTGCACTGCTCGATGCCAATGCCGGCGTAGAGCCGCAGACGGAAACCGTTTGGCGTCAGGCTGAGAAGTATCATGTTCCGCGCATGATCTTCGTCAACAAGATGGACAAGACCGGCGCCGATTTCGATCGCTGCGTTGAAATGGTCAAGACCCGTCTTGGTGCCAAGGCTGTTGTCATGCAGCTGCCGATCGGTGCAGAGACAGAATTCAAGGGCGTCGTCGATCTGATCGAAATGAAGGCTCTGGTCTGGCGCGATGAGCAGCTGGGTGCGCAGTGGGATGTCGTTGAGATCCCGGCTGATCTGCAAGCCAAGGCTGAAGAATACCGCGAAAAGCTGATCGAAGCCGCCGTCGAAGTCGATGAAGCTGCGATGGAAGCGTATCTGGAAGGCAACATGCCTGACAATGATGCTCTGCGCGCTCTGATCCGCACCGGCACCTGCCGTGTTGAATTCCATCCGGTATTCTGCGGTTCGGCCTTCAAGAACAAGGGCGTACAGCCTCTGCTTGATGGCGTTGTTGAATTCCTGCCTTCGCCGGTTGACGTTCCTTCGATCAAGGGTATCGACCCGAAGACCGATGGCGAGACAACCCGCAAGTCTTCGGATGAAGAGCCTCTGTCGATGCTCGCATTCAAGATCATGAACGATCCGTTCGTTGGTTCGCTGACTTTCTGCCGCATCTATTCCGGCAAGCTGACCAAGGGCGTTTCGCTCGACAACACAGTCAAGAACAAGCGCGAACGTATCGGCCGTATGCTGCAGATGCATTCCAACTCGCGTGAAGACATTGAAGAAGCGTTTGCCGGCGACATCGTTGCTCTGGCAGGCCTGAAAGAAACAACGACAGGTGACACGCTCTGCGATCCGCTGAAGCCGGTTATCCTGGAACGCATGGAATTCCCCGATCCGGTTATCGAAATCGCGATCGAGCCGAAGACCAAGGCCGACCAGGAAAAGATGGGCATTGCGCTGAACCGTCTTGCTGCTGAAGATCCTTCATTCCGCGTCAAGTCGGATGAAGAGTCGGGTCAGACAATCATCGCCGGCATGGGCGAACTTCATCTCGACATTCTCGTTGACCGTATGCGTCGCGAGTTCAAGGTCGAGGCGAATGTTGGTCAGCCGCAGGTTGCCTACCGCGAATCGATCACACGCAAGAAGGAACAGGACTACACCCACAAGAAGCAGTCGGGTGGTTCGGGTCAGTTCGCTCGCGTCAAGATCATCTTCGAACCCCACGATGGCGACGATTTCATCTTCGAATCGAAGATCGTCGGCGGCTCTGTACCGAAGGAATACATTCCGGGCGTTCAGAAGGGTATTGAAAGCGTCATGGGTGCGGGTCCGCTCGCAGGCTTCCCGATGCTCGGCGTGAAAGCCACGCTGATCGACGGTGCCTACCATGATGTCGACTCGTCGGTTCTGGCATTCGAAATCGCAGGCCGTGCGGCATTCCGTGAAGCTGCCCGCGAAGCCGGTGCCCAGCTGCTCGAGCCGATCATGAAGGTCGAAGTTGTAACGCCTGAAGATTATGTCGGTGACGTAATCGGCGATCTGAATTCACGTCGTGGTCAGATTTCGGGTACCGAAGCCCGTGGCATTGCTACGGTCGTCAATGCAAACGTGCCGCTGGCCAACATGTTTGGTTATGTGAACACGCTGCGTTCGATGAGCCAGGGTCGTGCACAGTACACGATGCAGTTTGATCACTACGAACCTGTTCCGACAGCAGTCGCACAGGAAATTCAGAAGAAGTTTGCGTAGCCCTAACGGTTGCGCGTGACAGTTGAGTTAAGCCTGAGCAGGCGAACATATAACGGAGAGCTCAGATGGCTAAGAGCAAGTTTGAACGTAACAAGCCGCACGTCAACATCGGCACGATTGGTCACGTTGACCATGGCAAGACATCGTTGACGGCAGCGATTACGAAGTATTTCGGTGAATACAAGGCGTACG
>NZ_JAGENB010000002.1:1010771-1174415 GCF_019991125.1 Phyllobacterium calauticae
TGGTGACGCTGCCGGAAGGCACGGAAATGGTCATGCCCGGCGACAACATCTCGGTTGATGTGACGCTGATCGTGCCGATCGCAATGGAAGAGAAGCTGCGCTTCGCTATCCGTGAAGGTGGCCGCACCGTCGGTGCAGGCATCGTCGCTTCGATCATTGAATAATATTAAGGTTTTATGCAGAGGCGCCTGCTATAGGCGTCTCCGCTAAACAAGGAAAAGATGAAATGAACGGTCAAAACATCCGCATTCGCCTCAAGGCGTTTGATCATCGGATCCTTGACGATTCGACGCGGGAAATCGTGTCGACTGCCAAGCGTACCGGTGCCAATGTGCGCGGACCGATCCCGCTTCCTACACGGATCGAGAAGTTCACAGTAAACCGCTCGCCGCACATCGACAAGAAGAGCCGCGAACAGTTCGAGATGCGCACTCATAAGCGTCTTCTCGATATCGTAGACCCAACCCCGCAGACAGTAGACGCGCTGATGAAGCTCGATCTTTCCGCTGGTGTTGATGTCGAGATCAAGCTGTAAGGCTTGAGGACGGAAGGACGAACCGATGCGTTCAGGTGTAATTGCACAGAAGCTGGGCATGACTCGCGTCTACAATGACGCAGGCGAGCATGTACCTGTGACAGTTCTTCGTATGGAGAATTGCCATGTCGTGGCTCAGCGTACAGTCGAGAAGAATGGCTACACAGCTGTTCAGCTCGGTGTTGGACTGGCCAAAGTAAAGAATACAACGCAGGCATTGCGCGGTCATTTCGCGAAGGCCTCCGTTGAGCCAAAGGCGAAAGTGGCTGAGTTCCGCGTTTCTGCCGACAACCTCTTGGATGTCGGTGTTGAGATCACGGCCGAGCATTTCGTTGCTGGTCAGAAGGTTGATGTGACGGGTACGTCGATCGGTAAAGGTTTTGCCGGTTCGATGAAGCGCCACAACTTCGGTGGTCACCGCGCCACACACGGTAACTCGGTAACACACCGCGCTCACGGTTCGACCGGTCAGCGTCAGGACCCGGGTAAAGTGTTCAAGGGCAAGAAGATGGCCGGTCACATGGGTCAGACCCGCGTGACGACCCAGAACATCGAAGTCGTTTCGACGGATCTGGATCGTGGTCTTATTCTCGTTCGTGGTGCTGTTCCTGGCTCCAAGGGTGCATGGATCCTGGTACGCGATGCCGTCAAGGTAGCGCTGCCGGCAACGGCCCCCAAGCCAGCTGGTGTTCGCCAGGCCGCAAACGCCGCAGCAGCTGTGTCTGATGCAGAAGTAGCTCAGACGACTGAGGGAGCCGTATAATGGATCTCACAATTACAACACTTGAAGGCAAAGACGCCGGCAAGGTGAAGCTCTCGGAAGAGATTTTCGGCCTTGAGCCACGCGACGACATCCTTCAGCGCATGGTCCGTTACCAGCTCGCCCGCAAGCAGCAGGGAACACACAAGGCAAAGGGTCGTTCGGAAATCGCACGCACCGGCGCCAAGATGTACAAGCAGAAGGGTACGGGCCGCGCCCGTCACCATTCGGCACGTGCTCCGCAGTTCCGCGGCGGTGGTAAGGCGCATGGTCCGGTTGTTCACAGCCACGAACATGACCTGCCGAAGAAGGTACGCGCTCTTGCGCTCCGTCATGCCCTGTCTGCCAAGGTAAAGGCTTCCGAGCTCATCATCATCGATGAGCTGGCCGCTACCGATGCCAAGACAAAGGTACTTGTTTCGCAGTTCGCCAAGCTGGGCTTCGAAAATGCGCTTCTCATCGGCGGTGCCGAGATTGATGCGAATTTCCGTCGCGCTGCTTCGAACATCCCGAACATCGATGTTCTGCCAATTCAGGGCATCAATGTTTATGACATCCTGCGTCGCGGCAAGCTCGTGCTTTCCAAGGCTGCAGTTGAAGCTCTCGAGGAGCGTTTCAAATGACCGATCTTCGCCATTACGACGTGATCGTCAGCCCGGTTATCACCGAAAAGTCGACCCTGGTTTCCGAACATAACCAGGTCGTCTTCAACGTGGCCCGCAAGGCAACGAAGCCGGAAATCAAGGCCGCAGTCGAAGCGCTGTTTCGCGTGAAGGTAACTGCAGTCAATACAGCTGTGCGCAAAGGCAAGGTGAAGCGGTTCCGCGGCATCGTCGGGCGCCAGAGTGATGTCAAGAAAGCTATCGTGACGCTTGCCGAAGGGCAGTCGATCGATGTTTCGACTGGTCTCTGAGGGGCCGTGGAGTAAAGACAATGGCACTCAAACATTATAATCCAACCACACCAAGCCAGCGTCAGCTGGTCATCGTGGATCGCTCGGAGCTCTACAAGGGCAAGCCTGTCAAGGCGCTGACCGAAGGTCTTCATTCAAAGGGTGGTCGTAACAACTCCGGTCGCGTCACTGCACGCTACCAGGGTGGTGGTCACAAGCGCACATACCGCTTTGTAGATTTCAAGCGCCGCAAGCATGACGTGGCTGCCAAGGTTGAACGCCTTGAATACGATCCGAACCGGACCGCATTCATTGCGCTCATCCGCTACGAAGACGGTGAGCTGAGCTACATCCTGGCTCCGCAGCGTCTGGCTGTCGGCGACAGCGTTATCGCTGGCGCACAGACGGACGTGAAGCCAGGCAATGCGATGCCATTGTCGTCGATCCCGGTGGGCACCATCATCCACAATGTGGAGATGAAGCCAGGCAAGGGCGGTCAGATCGCCCGTTCCGCCGGTACCTATGCGCAGCTCGTCGGCCGCGACCAGGGCATGGCAATCCTTCGCCTGAATTCGGGTGAACAGCGCCTCGTCCACGGTTCGTGCTTCGCCACGGTCGGTGCAGTATCCAATCCTGACCATGGCAATATCAGCCTTGGTAAGGCCGGCCGCAGTCGTTGGCTTGGCAAGCGCCCGCACGTTCGCGGTGTTGCCATGAACCCGGTTGATCACCCGCACGGTGGTGGTGAAGGTCGTACGTCAGGTGGTCGTCATCCTGTTTCTCCGTGGGGCAAACCCACGAAGGGCAAGAAGACGCGCTCCAACAAGTCGACGGACAAGTTCATCGCTCGTTCGCGTCATCAGCGCAAGAAGTAAGAGAGGTAGTCTGAAATGGCTCGTTCAGTTTGGAAAGGCCCGTTCATCGATGGCTATCTTCTCAAGAAGGCTGAGAAGGTACGTGAGGGCGGTCGCAGTGAAGTTATCAAGATCTGGAGCCGTCGCTCCACGATCCTGCCACAGTTCGTCGGTCTGACCTTCGGTGTGTATAATGGTAACAAGCATGTGCCGGTTTCGGTCAACGAAGAGATGATCGGACACAAGTTCGGTGAATTCGCTCCGACGCGTACCTATTACGGTCACGGCGCGGACAAGAAAGCGAAGAGGAAATAAAGATGGGCAAGGCTAAGGCTCCGCGCCAGCTTAAGGACAACGAGGCGAAAGCCGTTGCCCGTACGCTCCGCATCAGCCCTCAGAAGCTAAATCTGGTGGCTGCTCTGATCCGTGGCAAGAAGGTTAACGCCGCTCTTGCCGATCTGGAATTTTCGCGCAAGCGGATTGCAGGAACGGTGAAAAAGACTCTCGAATCAGCTATCGCCAACGCTGAAAACAACCATGACCTGGATGTTGACACACTGGTTGTTGCTGAAGCCTACGTAGGCAAGTCAATCGTGATGAAGCGTTTCCACGTTCGTGGCCGCGGTCGTGCAAGCCGGATCGAGAAGCCATTCTCGCATCTGACGATCGTTGTCCGCGAAGCAGAGGAAAAAGGGGAGGCCGCATAATGGGCCAGAAGATTAATCCGATTGGTTTCCGCCTTGGCATCAATCGGACCTGGGACTCGCGTTGGTACGCGAACACGGGTGAATACGGCAAGCTGCTGCATGAAGACCTGAAGATCCGCAAGTATCTGATGGACGAGCTGAAGCAGGCTGCCATTTCCAAGGTGGTGATCGAGCGTCCGCACAAGAAGTGCCGCGTGACGATCCACGCTGCACGTCCGGGTCTGATCATCGGCAAGAAGGGCGCCGATATCGAGAAGTTGCGCCGCAAGCTGTCAGAAATGACGAATGCAGACACAACGCTCAATATCGTTGAAGTCCGCAAGCCGGAAACAGATGCAGTCCTGGTTGCGCAGTCTATCGCTCAGCAGCTGGAACGCCGTGTTGCATTCCGCCGTGCCATGAAGCGTGCCGTTCAGTCGGCCATGCGTCTTGGTGCAGAAGGCATTCGTATCAATTGCTCGGGTCGTCTCGGCGGCGCGGAAATTGCGCGTATGGAATGGTACCGTGAAGGCCGTGTGCCTTTGCATACACTTCGTGCCGATATCGACTACGGAACTGCTGAAGCACACACCGCCTACGGCATCTGCGGCGTCAAGGTCTGGGTATTCAAGGGCGAGATCCTTGAGCATGACCCAATGGCCTCCGAACGTCGCGCTGTTGAAGGTGATGGTCATCAGGGTCAGAACCGTCGCCGCGAAAACGCTTAAAATAGCGTCTTTCCGGAAAGAGAATTTTGGAGTAGAGAACAATGCTGCAGCCTAAGCGCACAAAGTTCCGCAAGCAGTTCAAGGGCCGTATCCACGGCGCGTCGAAAGGCGGCACGGATCTTAATTTTGGTGCTTTCGGCCTGAAGGCCCTCGAGCCGAACCGCGTTACCGCGCGTGAGATCGAAGCCGCTCGCCGTGCAATTACCCGTCACATGAAACGTGCCGGCCGTGTGTGGATCCGGATTTTCCCGGATGTGCCCGTAACATCGAAGCCTACCGAAGTCCGCATGGGTAAAGGTAAGGGTTCCGTGGACTACTGGGCATCTCGTGTAGCACCAGGCCGCGTCATGTTTGAACTCGACGGCGTTCCGGAAGATGTGGCTCGTGAGGCTCTTCGCCTTGGTGCTGCCAAGCTTTCGGTCAAGACGCGCTTTATTCAGCGCATCGCAGAATAAGGGGTGGATGCTATGAAATCCGCAGAAGTCCGGGCCTTGAGCCTCGATCAGTTGAATGAAGAGTTGGCTACGCTGAAGAAAGAGCAGTTCAACCTGCGCTTCCAGAAGGCGACTGGCCAGTTGGAAAAAACCGCACGTGTCCGGCAGATCCGCCGTGATATCGCGCGCATCAAGACAGTCGCCCGCCAGAAAGCGGTCGAGAGCAAGGCTTAAGGAAGAAAACCATGCCTAAACGCATTCTGCAGGGCGTTGTCGTCAGCGACAAAAACGACAAGACCGTCGTGGTCAAGGTCGAGCGGCGCTATTCGCACCCGCTCCTCCAGAAGACTGTGCGCCAGTCCAAGAAGTACAAGGCGCACGACGAGAATAACCAGTTCAAAGTCGGCGATGCCGTTTCCATCCAGGAATCGAAGCCGATTTCGAAAGACAAGCGTTGGGTTGTCGTTACAGACGCCCCAGCAAGTTAATATTAATTATCTGTATGTAAGTACGCAACAATCGCGAGGGGCAAGGAAAGCCCAGTCCGGTTGAACAAGAAGAAGGCGGCTAGTCATGATTCAGATGCAAACAAACCTCGACGTCGCGGATAATTCCGGCGCACGTCGTGTCATGTGCATCAAGGTGCTGGGCGGCTCGAAGCGGAAATATGCTTCGGTCGGCGACATTATTGTCGTTTCGATCAAGGAAGCAATTCCGCGCGGCCGTGTTAAAAAAGGTGACGTGATGAAGGCGGTGGTTGTTCGTACCGCCAAGGATATCCGTCGCGCGGATGGGAGCGTTATTCGTTTCGACAAGAACGCCGCCGTCCTGATCGACAACAAGAAAGAGCCTATCGGCACGCGTATCTTCGGACCGGTTCCGCGCGAACTCCGCGCAAAGAGCCATATGAAGATCATCTCGCTGGCTCCAGAAGTACTCTAAAGGAGCAGACGATGCAGAAGATCCGTAAAGGCGACCGCGTTGTCGTTCTTGCTGGTAAGGACAAGGGCCGTACCGGCGAAGTAATCAAAGTTTTGCCGAAGGACGAGCAGGCGCTCGTTCGCGGCGTTAATGTTGTCAAGCGTCACCAGAAGCAGACACAGACCCAGGAAGCCGGCATCATTTCGAAAGAAGCGCCGCTCCATCTGTCGAACCTCGCGATCGCCGACCCCAAGGATGGCAAGCCGACCCGCGTTGGCTTCAAGGTTCTTGAAGACGGCAAGAAGGTACGTGTAGCAAAGCGCTCAGGAGACCTGATCGATGGCTAATACCAGTGCAAAGATCGAACCACGCTTGAAGAAGCAGTACCTGGAAGTGGTACGTAAAGACCTTCTCGAGCAGTTCAAATATGACAACGAGATGCAGATTCCCCGCATCACCAAAGTTGTTCTCAACATGGGCGTTGGTGAAGCTACGGCTGATTCCAAGAAGCCAACTGTCGCAGCTGAAGATCTGGCATTGATTGCTGGTCAGAAGCCGGTTATTACCCGGGCGCGTAATTCGATCGCTACCTTCAAGGTACGTGAGAATATGCCGATCGGCACGAAGGTTACCCTTCGTAAAGAGCGCATGTATGAATTCCTGGATCGCCTGATCACGATCGCGCTGCCGCGCGTTCGAGATTTCCGCGGTCTGAACCCGAAGAGCTTTGACGGTCGTGGCAACTTCGCCATGGGCATCAAGGAACACATCGTGTTCCCGGAGATCAACTACGATAAGGTTGATCAGATCTGGGGCATGGACATCATCGTTTGCACGACTGCAAAGACGGATGATGAAGCCCGCGCTCTCCTGCGCGCCTTCAACTTCCCTTTCCGGCAGTAACGGCAAGCGTAGCGAGGTATTTGAAATGGCAAAGACTAGCGCAGTCGAAAAGAACAAGCGCCGTGGTTTGCTCGTCAAGCAGTATGCTGCAAAGCGTGCCCGTTTGAAGGCAATCGTGATGAACCAGTCGCTTCCGCTGGATGAGCGCTTCCGCGCGACAATCCAGCTGGCAGAACTGCCACGGAATTCGACCAAGGTTCGCATTCGCAATCGTTGCGAAGTATCCGGTCGTCCACGCGGTTATTACCGCAAACTGAAAATGTCGCGTATCGCATTGCGCCAGCTGGGTTCGCTCGGCCAGGTGCCCGGCGTCGTGAAGTCGAGCTGGTAAGGGAGAAGACGGATGTCTATGACAGATCCTCTCGGCGATATGCTGACACGTATCCGCAACGCCATCATGCGCAAAAAGGGCAAGGTTTCCACACCTGCCTCCAAGCTGCGCGCACGCGTTCTGGATGTTCTGCAGTCTGAAGGTTATATCCGCGGATACAGCCAGGTAGATTTTGAAAACGGCAAGTCCGAGATCGAAATCGAACTGAAGTATTTTGAGAACGTACCTGTAATCCGTGAGATTACCCGTATTTCGAAGCCTGGCCGTCGCGTTTACGTTTCGGTCAAGTCGATTCCGCAGGTTGCTAACGGTCTTGGTATTTCGATCCTGTCGACGCCGAAGGGCGTGATGGCAGACCACGAGGCACGTGAACAGAATGTCGGCGGCGAATTGCTCTGCCGTATATTCTAACCGCTGGCTTGAAAAGGTTTGAAAAATGTCTCGTATCGGTAAAAAACCAGTGGCAGTCCCGCCAGGCGTAACAGCCAGCGTTGACGGCCAGACCATTAAGGCCAAGGGCCCCAAAGGTGAACTGAGCTTTGTCGCCAACGACGAAGTTCTGGTCAAGTTCGAAGATAATGCCGTTCGCGTTGATCCGCGTGACAGCAGCAAGACCGCCCGGTCGAAGTGGGGCATGAGCCGCACGATGATCGTCAACATCTTCGCAGGTGTTAAGGACGGTTTTGAAAAGCGCCTTGAGATCAACGGCGTTGGTTATCGTGCGGCCATGCAGGGCAAGAACCTGCAGCTGTCGCTCGGTTTCAGCCACGAAGTGATCTATGACGTACCAGCTGGCATCACAGTTGCTGTACCGAAGCCGACGGAAATCGTCGTCACGGGCATCGACAAGCAGCAGGTCGGCCAGGTCGCCGCTGAGATCCGCGAATATCGTGGTCCAGAACCCTACAAGGGCAAGGGCGTTAAATATGCGGGCGAGAAGATCGTTCGCAAAGAAGGTAAGAAGAAGTAAGGAATTCGTGTCATGGCATCGCCGAAAGAAATTATTCAGCGTCGCGCTGCGCGTGTTCGCCGCCAGCTCAAGGCGGTTGCCGGTGACCGTCCGCGGCTCAGCGTCCACCGTTCTTCAAAGAATATCTATGCGCAGATCATCGATGATGCGCGTGGACATACGATTGCATCCGCATCGACACTTGATCTTGACCTGAAGGGTCAGCTCAAGACCGGTGCAGACCAGGGTGCAGCAGCACTCGTCGGCAAGCTCGTTGCAGAGCGTGCCGTCAAGGCTGGCATCAAGGAAGTTGTCTTCGATCGTGGCGCCTACATTTACCACGGCCGTGTAAAGGCACTTGCTGAAGCTGCTCGCGAAGCTGGTCTCAGCTTCTAAGGCAAGACATCCGAAATCCGGAACTGCAGGAGCTTGTCTCCTGCAAGCCGGATTTCGTTACTATCATTCGTGCTACCGGAAAAGAAAAAGGAATTAGGAGCATGGCACAGGAAAAACGGAACCGCGAGGATCGCGGCCGCAACGAAGAGCGCGATAGCGAATTCGTTGACAAGCTTGTTCACATCAACCGCGTCGCCAAGGTCGTCAAGGGCGGCCGGCGTTTTGGTTTCGCAGCTCTCGTCGTCGTTGGCGACCAGAAGGGTCGCGTTGGTTTCGGTCATGGCAAGGCGCGCGAAGTGCCGGAAGCCATCCGCAAGGCAACCGAATCCGCCAAGCGCGAAATGATTTTCGTACCGCTGCGTTCGGGCCGTACCCTTCACCACGATGTTGAAGGCCGTCATGGCGCCGGCAAGGTTCTGCTTCGTGCAGCCACAGCTGGTACAGGTATCATCGCCGGCGGTCCAATGCGCGCTGTCTTCGAGACACTGGGCGTACAGGACGTTGTTGCCAAGTCGCTCGGCTCGTCGAACCCATACAACATGGTTCGTGCGACATTCGATGCCTTGAAGCACCAGATGCACCCCAAGGACATCGCTGCCCAGCGCGGTATCAAGTACTCCACACTGCAGGCTCGTCGCCGCGACGTGGTCGGTTCGGAAGAATAGGCCAGAAGCTGGCGCAGCAGGGCAGGGATCTCGGTCCCGCTAGCTGTAGACTAAAGGATATAAGTCATGGTTGAGAAGAAGAAGGGTAAGACGGTTACGGTCGAACAGATCGGCAGCCCTATCCGCCGTCCGGCAGAACAGCGCGCAACGCTGATCGGCCTGGGCCTCAATAAGATGCATCGTCGCCGGGTTCTGGAAGATACGCCTTCCGTCCGTGGCATGATTGCGAAAGTTCAGCATCTCGTCCGCGTTGTGGACGAGGCTTAAGAACTCCGGAGATTGATCAAATGAAACTCAATGATCTGAGTGAAAACCCAGGCGCCACCAAAGCGCGCAAGCGCGTTGGCCGTGGTATCGGCTCCGGCTCCGGCAAGACTGCCGGTCGCGGTGTGAAGGGCCAGAAGTCGCGTTCCGGCGTTGCCATCAACGGCTTCGAAGGCGGCCAGATGCCGGTTTACCGTCGCTTGCCAAAGCGCGGCTTTACCAACATCTTCATGAAGAACTTCAATGAAGTATCCGTTGGCCGTATCCAGACAGCCATCGATGCCAAGAAGCTCGATGCCAAGGTTGCGATCACGATTGAAACCCTGAAGGCTGCCGGTGTTATCCGCCGCGCCAAGGACGGCGTTCGCCTGCTTTCCGGTGGTGATATCACAACTGCGGTAACGATCGAAGTTGCTGGTGCCTCCAAGGCCGCGATCGAAAAGATCGAAAAGGCCGGCGGTTCGGTCAAGCTTCCTGCTGTTGCAGCGGCTGCAGAATAATTCTATTGAATGAGCGGCGGCCCTCCGGGTCGCCGCTTGTATCTTGTCTTCCCCGATCATATTTACCAAAACAATCCGCATCATTCTTTTGGTAAATATGATGGGTAAATCCTAGTGTTGATGCATTCCCTGCACGTTTTGGGAAAGCACGGCGCAGTAACGGCACATATCTGGGTAGGACCGTCAGTGCCTGACGGGCGCAGACCGGAGATTACTTATGGCATCAGCCGCTGAACAGCTCGCCTCCAATCTTAATTTCTCTGCTTTTTCCAAAGCTGAAGAGCTTAAAAAGCGCATCTGGTTTACACTTGGGGCATTGCTGGTTTACCGGCTTGGCACCTATATCCCGCTTCCGGGTATCAATCTCGGCGCCTATGCCCAGGCCTTCAACCATCAGGCGCAGGGCATCCTCGGCATGTTCAACATGTTCGCCGGCGGTGCCGTGGCCCGTATGGCGATTTTTGCCCTGGGCATCATGCCCTACATCTCCGCATCGATCATTGTTCAGCTGATGACCTCGGTCATCCCGGCTCTGGAACAGCTGAAGAAAGACGGAGAGCAGGGCCGCAAGGTCATCAATCAGTATACGCGCTATGGCACCGTGCTTCTGGCAACGGTCCAGGCCTATGCGATTGCGGTCGGCCTGCAGGGAAGTCAGGGTATCGTGACCAATCCCGGACCGTTCTTCCTGTTTTCCACCGTTATCACGCTCGTCGGCGGAACCATGTTCCTGATGTGGCTGGGCGAACAGATCACGGCGCGCGGTATCGGCAACGGTATTTCGCTGATCATCTTCTCCGGTATTGTCGCCAACCTGCCGCAGGCCATTTCCGGCACGCTGGAACTCGGCCGTACCGGCGCCCTGTCCACTCCGGTTATTCTGGCGATCATCATCCTGACCATCGCCGTCATCGGTATCATTGTCTTCGTCGAACGCGCACAGCGCCGCCTGCTGATCCAGTATCCGAAGCGCCAGGTCGGCAACCGCATGTTCCAGGGCGATACGTCGCACCTGCCGCTGAAGCTCAATACGGCGGGTGTTATTCCTCCGATCTTCGCGTCCTCGCTGCTGCTGTTGCCTGCGACCATTGCCGGCTTTGCCAAGAGTGAGGGTCTTCCCGGCTGGGCGACGACGATTCTTTCCTCGCTTGGCCATGGCCAGCCGCTCTATATGGCGTCCTATGCCGCGATGATCGTGTTCTTTGCCTTCTTCTACACAGCGCTCGTCTTCAACCCGAAGGACACCGCCGATCAGCTGAAGAAGCATTCCGGCTTTATTCCCGGCATTCGCCCCGGCGAACGCACTGCCGAATATATCGACTACGTTCTGACCCGCATTACAGTTCTTGGCGCAGCCTATCTCGTGTTGATCTGCATGCTGCCGGAGTTCCTGATTTCCTGGGCTGGCGTTCCTTTCTATCTCGGCGGTACATCGCTGCTGATTGTCGTGAGCGTTACGCTCGATACGGTTGCACAGATCCAGGGTCACCTGATCGCGCATCAATATGAGGGGCTTATCAAGAAGTCTAAGCTCCGTGGAGGGAAGCGGAACAGATGAGATTAATACTTCTCGGACCACCGGGGGCAGGTAAGGGAACTCAGTCTCAGCGCTTGGTAGAAAAACTAGGGATACCGCAGCTCTCCACCGGGGACATGTTGCGGGACGCAGTCAAAGCCGGAACCGATGTCGGTTTGCGCGCCAAGGCTGTGATGGATGCCGGCAAGCTGGTATCCGACGAAATTGTCAATGCGATCGTTTCAGAGCGCATTGATCAGCCCGATGCAGCCAATGGCTTCATTCTCGATGGTTACCCGCGGACACTTGTCCAGGCGGATGCGGTCGAGGACATGCTGTCGGACAAGGGATTTGAGCTGGATTGCGTCATCGAGCTCGAGGTCGACGACAATGTGCTCGTCGAGCGGATCTCGGGTCGATATACCTGTGCCAAGTGCGGTACCGGTTATCACGACACCAACAAGCAGCCCAAGGTACCGGGTGTGTGCGACAAATGCGGTTCGACGGAATTCAAGCGGCGTCCCGATGACAATGCTGAAACGGTCCGCACGCGGCTCGAGGCTTACTACAAGCAGACTTCGCCCCTGATCGGCTATTACTACGCCAAGGGCAAGTTGAAGAAGGTCGATGGCATGGCGGACTTCGAAGAAGTCACCAAATCGATCGAAAAGATTTTGGCGGAACTTTAGATTCCGACAAAAATGTACGGGAGGAGTTGACTTTTCGGAGCGATTCCTTCAAAGACGGCGGAAATTCGCTTGGATATGAAGCGATCGGCGCCGATCCGGTAAAGCAGGTTCGGGGCTGATCGTTTGTGTTTGTCCCGGATATCATTTTCATCCCGTCATCTGGCCGGTCGCGTTGACTGCCCAGCTCTGCCGGTTAACAAGGAGAACAGACGTGGCTCGTATTGCTGGCGTCAACATCCCGACGAACAAGCGCGTTGTTATCGCGCTTCAGTACATTCACGGGATTGGTCAAAAGTTTGCACAGGAAATCGTCGAGAAAGTCGGCATTCCTGCAGAGCGTCGTGTCAATCAGTTGACCGATGCCGAAGTCTTGCAGATTCGTGAAACGATCGACCGCGATTACCACGTTGAGGGTGATCTGCGTCGTGAAGTTTCGATGAACATCAAGCGTCTGATGGATCTGGGCTGCTACCGCGGTCTGCGTCATCGCCGCTCCCTGCCGGTTCGCGGCCAGCGTACGCATACCAATGCGCGTACCCGCAAGGGTCCTGCCAAGGCAATCGCCGGCAAGAAGAAGTAAGATCACGCCGGCGCGGTTCGCTGCGCCGGTTCTGCTGTTGCAGAGACAAGTGCCGGTTTCGCACTTTAACTGAAACCATGGTGGAGCCTCTGGAAATACGGAGGCGTCGAGATCAACTGAAAGGACTACTATGGCCAAGGAAGCCACACGCGTTCGCCGCCGCGAGCGTAAAAATATTTCGTCGGGTGTTGCCCACGTTAATTCGACATTCAACAACACGATGATCACCATCACGGATGCGCAGGGCAATGCGATTGCCTGGTCCTCCGCCGGTGCGCAGGGCTTCAAGGGTTCGCGTAAATCCACGCCTTTCGCTGCACAGATGGCTGCTGAAGATTGTGCCAAGAAGGCACAGGAACATGGCATGCGTTCGCTCGAAGTTGAAGTTTGCGGACCGGGCTCCGGCCGTGAATCGGCTCTGCGCGCGCTCCAGGCTGCTGGTTTCACGATCACGTCGATCCGCGATGTGACCCCGATCCCGCACAATGGCTGCCGCCCGCGCAAGCGTCGCCGCGTCTAATCTGTTTCGACAAGATTTGGCCGCATGAGCTGACATTCAGCTCCTCTGCGGTTTCCACGCTTCATTGCCACGATTGGATGGTGGCAAGGCAAGGATAGGGAAAAACTAGATGATCCAGAAAAACTGGCAAGAACTGATCAAGCCGAACAAGGTCGAGTTTCAGACCTCCGGCTCGAAGACAAAGGCAACGGTCGTCGCCGAGCCGCTTGAACGCGGCTTCGGCTTGACGCTCGGTAATGCTCTGCGCCGTGTGCTTCTGTCTTCGCTGCGCGGCGCTGCCGTGACTGCCGTACAGATCGATGGCGTTCTGCATGAATTCTCGTCGATCCCCGGCGTTCGTGAAGATGTGACGGACATTGTCCTGAACATCAAGGAAATCGCGATCCACATGGAAAGCGACGGTCCCAAGCGCATGGTCGTCCGCAAGGAAGGCCCAGGCGTTGTGACGGCTGGCGACATTCAGACGGTTGGCGATATCGAAATCCTCAATCCGGAACACGTTATCTGCACGCTGGACGAAGGCGCTGAAATCCGCATGGAATTCACCGTCAACACCGGCAAGGGCTACGTTCCGGCTGACCGCAACCGTGCAGAAGATGCGCCAATCGGTCTGATCCCGGTTGACAGCCTCTACTCACCGGTTCGCAAAGTATCGTACAAGATCGAAAACACCCGCGAGGGACAGGTTCTCGATTATGACAAGCTGATCCTTTCCATCGAGACCGATGGTTCGATCTCCGGCGAAGATGCCGTTGCCTATGCAGCACGCATCCTGCAGGACCAGCTGGCGATCTTCGTCAACTTTGACGAGCCACAGAAAGAAGTACAGCAGGAACAGGTCACTGAACTTGCGTTCAATCCGGCTCTGCTCAAGAAGGTCGACGAACTCGAACTTTCCGTACGCTCGGCAAACTGCCTGAAGAATGATAACATCGTCTATATCGGCGATCTTATTCAGAAGACAGAAGCAGAAATGCTGCGCACACCGAACTTTGGTCGCAAGTCGCTGAACGAAATCAAGGAAGTTCTGGCTTCCATGGGTCTCCATCTCGGTATGGAAGTCCCATCCTGGCCGCCAGAAAACATTGAAGACCTCGCGAAGCGTTACGAAGACCAGTATTAATCCGGGCTCTGCCCGACAACCAAGCCCGGGCAATGAGCCCGAACTGAGAAATTGAAGGAGAAGGCTCATGCGCCACGGTAATTCAGGCCGCAAGCTTAACCGGACTGCCAGCCATCGTAAGGCGATGTTTGCCAATATGGCTGCATCATTGATTGAGCATGAGCAGATCGTTACAACGCTGCCCAAGGCCAAGGAAATTCGTCCCATCGTTGAAAAGCTTGTCACGCTTGGCAAGCGCGGTGATCTGCACGCTCGTCGTCAGGCCATTTCGGCGATCCGCGATGCCAAGCTCGTAGCAAAGCTGTTTGACACGCTTGCTCCGCGCTACGGTCAGCGCAACGGCGGTTACATCCGCATCATGAAGGCAGGCTTCCGCACCGGTGACAATGCACCGCTCGCCGTTGTCGAATTCGTCGATCGCGATGTCAGCGCCAAGGGTTCCAAGGATCTGGCCCGCGTTGCTGCCGAACAGGCAAACGAAGCCGAAGCCGCATAATCCAGCGCTTCCGCATCGATGATTTGGGACAGGGGCCTTTGCGGGCCCCTTTTCTGTTTTTGCTCGACTTTCATCACGGCGCCACCATCTATACCCTGGACCACAAATTTGCTGAAGCGGGCGAGAATATCGGTGCAATGACGAAGCTGCTTTGAATGTCTCAAATTTGCTTTGTTTCATGGCTGGTATCCGCGTTGAAATTCAGCACATTGGGTTAACACGTTTTACTGATTCATCAGTTCGGGAGATCGACATGGGTTGTTCCAAAATCGCGCAATCGGCCCGGGCGCTGCTCGTCACCTCCGCACTCGTTTCCGCCATGATCGTGCCGGTGCATGCGCAGACGGCGGCTGATACGGCAAAGCAGGTTCCGGCATCACGTGTGGATACACAATTGTCGTTTGCGCCGCTCGTCAAGCAGACTGCCGGGGCGGTGGTCAACGTCTATGCGGCGCGGGAAGTACAGCAGCGTTCGCCCTTTGCCGGCGATCCGTTTTTCGAGCAGTTCTTTGGCGGCCAGTTCAATGGCCCGCCGCGCATCCAGTCATCGCTCGGTTCCGGCGTTATCGTCGACGCCTCGGGCATCGTGGTCACCAACAACCACGTCATCCGCGATGCGGAAACGGTCAAGATTGCCCTCTCGGATGGCCGCGAGTTTGAATCGCGCATTCTCCTGAAGGATGAATCGACGGATCTCGCCATCCTCAAGATCGAGGCCGGAGAGCAATTGCCGATCCTGCAGCTGGCGGATTCGGACAAGGTTGAGGTGGGTGATCTGGTTCTTGCCATCGGCAATCCCTTTGGCGTGGGCCAGACCGTCACCAGCGGCATCGTCTCGGCGCAGGCGCGTACCCGGGTGGGGATTTCGGATTTCGATTTCTTCATCCAGACGGATGCGGCGATCAATCCCGGCAATTCCGGTGGCGCGCTCATCGGCATGGATGGCAAGCTTGTCGGCATCAACACGGCGATCTTTTCCCGCTCCGGCGGTTCGGTGGGGATCGGCTTCGCCATCCCGTCGAACATGGTGCGGGCCGTGGTTGAAACGGCAAAGCAGGGCGGCGACAAGTTCGAGCGCCCGTATATCGGCGCGACCTTCCAGAACGTGACGTCCGATGTGGCCGAAGGCCTGGGCATGAAGCAGCCCTATGGCGCGCTTGTCACGAACGTTGCCAAGGATGGACCGGCTGAGAAAGGCGGACTGCAGGTTGGCGACGTGATTCTGGCGGTTGATGATTTCCGCATCGAGAATTTCGACGGCCTGGGCTATCGCCTGTCGACCGCCGGGATCGGCAAGACCGTCAAGCTCAACGTCTTGAGCCGGTCGAAGGAGAAGGTGATTTCCCTCGTTCTGGAAAAGCCGCGGCCGGACGATCCCGCCAACAAGACGGTGATCCAGGGCAAGAATCCGCTTTCCGGCGCGCAGGTCATCACACTCACGCCCAGCAGCGCGACAAGACTGCACCTGTCGGCGGAAACGACCGGCGTTGCGGTGGAAAAGATTTTTGCCAATACACCGGCAGCGCGGATCGGCTTGCAGCCCGGCGATATCGTGCGCAAGGTCAATGGTCGCGATATTGCGACCGCCGCCGATCTGGCGACTGTGATGGCAACCAAGCCGGTCCTGTGGCGCTTTGAATTCGAGCGGGATGGCGCAATCATCCGGCAGATCATTCGATAGATGAGGCAGATGGGACAATGACGGATCTGTTTGCAGCAAAGGAGGATTCGGCTTCGGACCGGAGCAGGCCGCTTGCTGACCGTTTGCGTCCGCGCTCGCTTGGCGAAGTCACCGGCCAGGAGCACCTGACCGGACCGGAAGGCGCGCTGACGCGCATGATCGAATCCGGTTCGCTGGGATCGATGATTTTCTGGGGACCGCCTGGAACGGGTAAAACCACCGTGGCGCGGTTGCTGGCAGGTGAGACCAATCTTGCCTTCGAACAGATATCGGCCATTTTTTCCGGTGTTGCCGACCTGAAGAAGGTTTTTGACATGGCCCGTGCCCGCAAAATGTCGGGCCGCCAGACCCTGTTGTTCGTCGACGAGATTCACCGCTTCAACCGTGCCCAGCAGGATTCGTTTCTGCCTGTCATGGAGGACGGGACGATTGTGCTCGTGGGAGCCACCACCGAAAACCCGTCCTTCGAGCTCAATGCCGCTCTCTTGTCCCGTGCGCGCGTCCTTGTGTTTCATCCGCACGACGAAGCCAGCCTGATGGCGCTGATGCAGCGCGCCGAGGAACATGAAGGCAAGCCGCTGCCACTGGACGAGGAGGCGCGGGCGAGCCTGGTGCGCATGGCGGACGGCGATGGCCGGGCGATCCTGACACTGGCCGAGGAAGTCTGGCGCGCGGCCCGCACCGGCGAAATCTTCAATGTCGAGCGTGTGCAGCAGATCGTGCAGCGGCGGGCTCCGGTCTATGACAAGGGGCAGGACGGGCACTACAATCTGATCTCGGCCCTGCACAAATCCGTGCGCGGGTCCGATCCCGATGCGGCGCTGTATTATCTCTGCCGCATGTTCGATGCGGGCGAAGACCCGCTGTTTATCGGCAGGCGTCTGGTGCGGATGGCGAGTGAGGATATCGGGCTCGCCGATCCGCAGGCTCTGGTCATCTGCAATGCCGCCAAGGATGCCTATGACTATCTCGGTTCACCAGAGGGCGAACTCGCCCTGGCGCAGGCCTGCGTCTATCTGGCGACAGCTCCCAAATCGAACGCGGTCTATACGGCGTTTGCTGCGGCCATGCGCACGGCCAAGGAAAACGGCTCGCTTGTGCCGCCCAAGCATATCCTGAATGCGCCGACCAAGCTGATGAAGGGCGAGGGCTACGGCAAGGGGTATGCCTATGACCACGACCAGCCGGATGCATTTTCCGGGCAGAACTATTTTCCCGACGCGCTTGGCCGTCAGACCTTTTACAATCCGCCCGAGCGCGGCTTCGAACGCGAAATCCGCAAACGGATCGAATACTGGAACCGGCTGAGGGTCGAGCGCGGCGAATAGGCCGCGCCTGGCGTTTGCACGTCCGATTGGGATCAAGAAAAAGGCCGCTTCATTTGAAGCGGCCTTTTTATCGGGTTGATCATGTCAAGGCTTACGCGGCTTCCGGCGGCTTGCGCGGGAAGGGCGTGACGTTTGCCGTGTCATCATCCAGCTTCAGCCCACCGGCCTTGAGCAGCGCCGTGAAGCGGCCATTCTGGTGTGCCAGCTCGTCAAAGCTGCCGGACTCGACGATCTCGCCATGATCCATGAAGAGCACGATGTCAGCGTCGCGAACCGTCGACAGGCGGTGGGCGATGATGAACGTCGTGCGGTTCTGGCACAGCTTGTCGACGGCCGCCTTGACGCGTGCCTCGGTTTCGACGTCAAGCGCACTGGTTGCCTCGTCGAGAACGAGGATCGGTGCGTCCTTCAGGATGGCGCGGGCAATGGCAACACGCTGGCGTTCACCGCCGGACAGCTGCGAACCGCGTTCACCAACCATCGTGTCGAAACCGGCTGACTTCGACAGGATGAAGTCGCTGGCATCGGCTGCTGCTGCCGCTGCCGCAACATCCTCGTCCGAAGCCTTCGGACGGCCGACGCGGATGTTCTCCTCGATGCTGCGGTTGAACATGCCTGCATCCTGAAACACCGTGGCGATTGCATTGCGCAACGAGCGGCGGCTGATCGTGCGCGTATCGATGCCATCGACAAGCACACGGCCTTCCTTGGGATCGTAGACGCGCTGCAGCACGTTGATCAGCGTCGTCTTGCCTGCGCCTGTCGGACCGACGATGGCAACCGTCTGGCCGGCTTTCGCCTTGAACGATACATTCTTCAGGCCCTGTGTGGACTTGGCAAATTCGAACGACACGTTCTGGAATTCGACTTCGCCGCTGATGTTGTCGAGGTCATGCACGGCCTTCGGTTCGGCCTGGTAGGCGGCGGAATCTTCCATTTCGTAGAAGTCTTCCAGCTTGGCGCGGGCAGCAAAAATCTGGTTCACAAAGGCGCTGAGCTGGTCAAGACGGCCGATGAGCAGGGCGGCGAAGCCGGTGAAGGCAACAACCTGGCCGACATTCATCTGGTTGTGCATGACGAAATAGGAGCCGAGGAACAGGATGACGACCATCGAAATGATGGAGGCCATGCGGTTGATACCGGCAGCCAGGGCCCACCAGTTGAGAACCGGATACTGCGAGTCCAGCAACTGCTTTGTATAGGACTGCAAGGCACGGGTTTCTTCGTCGATGCGGTTATAACTCTGCAGGACGGAGATATTGCCCATGGAGTCAGTCACATGGCTGAATGCCTTGATATGATGACGCTCGACCTGAGCCTGACCGTCCTTGGTCTTGGCTGTGACAACACGGCTGACGATGACATAGATGACGCCAAGCACGGCCAGAACCGAAGCGAGGCGCCAATCCTGGGCCAAAGCCAGCGGAACAAGCCCGACCAGAGCAACGGTGGTGGCAAGGTGGGTGCGCATGAATTCAAGCCAGAGGCTGAACAGGGTTTCAATCGCGCGCAGAAGGGTGTGCATGGCGTTGGATGTGCCGCGCTGATGATGCCATGCGAGCGGCATGCTGATCACGCGGTTGTACGATTCCGTCAGCACCGACAGTTTGCGGCGATGCGCAAGCCGGTCCGCTTCACGCGAAACCAGAACATTGGCGACGATATGGAACAAACCAACACCAGCCAGCTGGCTCAGAGGCGGCCATATGGCTGTCTTGGTCGAGATGGCCTGAATGACGCGGCCCACAAGTACGGGCTCAAACAGCATGGTCAGGGCCAACGCAACGTTGACCAGGCAGATAAACGTGGTCGCACGCTTTTCCGCCCCAAGATATTGGAGAGATTTCCAATAGATCTGTATCAATGACACTTTGCCACTCCGCTCGTTATGCCCGCTTCTGCGCACATTCCTCAATTTTTGACTCTGCATGAGGTGCTTGTGCGCTGCAATATTCAATGCTCTAAAGTTGTGTCAGTTCCGCGTCTGTTCAAGGAACATTTTTCTACGTTTGTTAACGTCCCGTGATGAGTCAAATATTTGACTTCATAGAATAAACTGCCGGAGGTGAGGCAAAGTGAACGCAATATTACTGGTTGCATCAGGCGGAGCTATCGGTTCGGTTGCCCGATATCTCGTGGGCGTGCTGATGACCCGGATTTTTGGCATGGGTTTTCCCTGGGGAACGCTGACCGTGAATGTGGCTGGCGGATTGCTGATGGGCCTGTTCATTGAGCTTCTGGCCCGGCGTTTCAACGGTTCCACCGAGCTGCGCCTGTTTGTTGCGGTCGGCATTATGGGAGGCTTCACCACCTTTTCCTCGTTCTCGCTCGATGTTGCGCTGCTGTGGAACCGCGGAGAAGCACTTTTCACGCTGATTTATGTGCTTGCGAGCGTCATCTTGAGCATTGGGGCGTTGTTTTTCGGATTATGGCTCGCAAGAGCGGTCGCTTAGTGCTAAGCGCATGCCTGATTAGACAAGGTATGACTTATGGCAGTGGTAGAGCAGAAGACAGTTGACACCGGCGAAGCGGAAATGCGTCTCGACCGATGGTTCAAGGTACATTATCCGGGATTGGGCTTCGGACACCTGCAGAAATTGCTGCGGTCCGGGCAGATCCGGGTGGATGGCTCGCGCGCCAAGTCCGATACGCGGCTGCAGGCCGGCCAGACCGTGCGCATTCCGCCATTGCAGGTGGACGCCAAGGCCGAAGGCCAGCATCTGACCGGCAAGAGCATTCGCGGCCGGGAAGATGGTGACGTCCTCTCCCAGATGCTGCTCTACGAAGATCCCAAGGTTTTCGTGTTCAACAAGCCGGCTGGACTGGCGGTGCAGGGCGGTTCCGGCGTCAATCGCCATGTGGACGACATGCTGGAAGCATGGCGCAACAAGAAGGGTGAAAAACCCCGGCTTGTGCACCGGCTTGACCGCGATACGTCGGGCGTTCTCGTGGTTGCGCGCACGCGCGGTGCCGCGCAGGCTTTGACCGCGGCGTTCCGTGAGCGCGAGACCAAGAAAACCTACTGGGCACTGGTCAAGGGTATTCCACGCAAGCGCGAGGACAAGATCACGACCTGGCTGGTCAAGGAAACAACGCCCGATGGCGACCGGATGCGTGTTGCCCAGCACGGCGAGCCGGACTCCGATCATGCGGTTTCCTATTACCGGGTGATCGAATCCGCCGGGCAGGTGCTGACCTGGCTGGAAATGGAGCCCTATACGGGCCGTACGCATCAGTTGCGCGTCCATGCGGCCCATATCGGCTGCCCCATCATCGGCGATCCCAAATATTTCGAGGCCGACACCAACTGGTCTTTCCCCGGCGGCATCCAGAACCGCCTGCACCTGCACGCGCGCCGTATCCGCGTGCCCAATCCGTCGGGTAGCGGCATCATCGATGTGACGGCACCGCTGCCGCCACATATGGTGCAGACGTGGAACCTTCTGGGACTCGATGAGAGTGACGGCGACGAAGACAATTAGAACAGGCCGATTGCAAGGTGTGGCTGTCGGTCGGGAAAATCGGCGGTTGCAGCAATCCGGCAAGGCATACGGACGATGACGATGAACAATGACCTTTTCAACATGGACACGCCGGAAGGTCCGTCGGATGCAGATCCGGTGCGCCGGGCGCAGGTCCAGTCGAACCTGCCGTTTCCCAAACGGTTCTACAAGGCTGTAGCGGTTGTTGAGCGGGATGGTCAGTTTGCCGTCGAACTGGATGGCAAACGCGTCAAGACGCCGGCACGGCAGGATCTGCTGCTGCCAAATCGCGCTTTGGCGCAGATGATTGCCGATGAATTCGCTGCACAGGACAATGATATCGTCCCGGCGCGGATGCCTGCCACCCGTCTGGCCAACACGGCGATCGACGGGATCGTCAGCGACCCCCAGGTCGTGCTTGAGGATGTGCTGCGTTTCGCCTCCTCGGACATGCTGTGCTACCGCGCGGGTTCGCCCGAACGGCTGGTCAAGCGCCAGACGGAACTCTGGGATCCCATGATCGATTGGGCAGCCTTCGATCTCGGCGCACGTTTCGTCCTTGCCGAGGGCGTCATGCATGTGGAACAGCCGCGCGAGACGCTTGCCGCGCTCGGCGTGCATCTCGGACAATTCAGGGATGCCTTTACCGTTGCCGCCCTGCACACGATCACGACACTGACCGGATCGGCCATTCTGGCGCTTGCCGTGGCAAAGGGCCGTATTACCGGCGATGAAGCCTGGATGCTGGCGCATGTCGATGAAGACTGGACCATCGAGCAGTGGGGCGAAGATGCGGAAGCGTCGGCCCGGCGGGCTTTGCGTGAGCGCGAGATGGTTGCCGCAGTGAAGGTGCTTCAGGGGCTCTCCGGCTCTTGATCAAAGAAGCCGATTTTTCATCCAAGATCTATCAGAACTTTCCCGTATCGCGTTGATTCAACTGTACGTTTATTGCTTTCACCAAAACTGAGCGCAATAATTTCAATACAGGGTTTCAAGGGTGAAGCAGGATGCGCTGTGCCAGCAGCGTGTCGGAAAGATGGGCCTTCCGACATGCAGCGCCACGCGCCACGTGCGCGTAAAGGACGCTGCAAAACTTAGATTTTGCGTGATCTCTTCGAAAATCATTCTGATTTTCAGATCACGCAAGGGCCAATGGCCTTGCCTTTGAACTTGGAGGTGAAGCGATGTGGTTTAAACCGCTTGTCATCACCCTGGAAATGAAAAGAACCCGGACAGGCTTGCAAATCTTGCTCCGGGTTCGATTCATAATCTAGGAAAGGGAGGCGGGCGAAAGCTCGCCTCTCACTCCAAGGCAAATATATCATTCTTCCGCGAATTTTAAAGACCATACCTTGGTCTAACGTAAAAACCCCGGGCATGCCCGGGGTTTCCATGTCGACAGACCGGTCCCGTCAGACCGAGTAGTACATGTCGTATTCGACGGGATGCGGGGTCATTTCGTAGCGCATCACTTCGGCCATCTTCAGCTCGATGAAGCTGTCGATCTGGTCATCGTCGAACACGCCGCCGGCCTTGAGGAAGCCGCGATCCTTGTCGAGACTCTGAAGCGCTTCACGCAGCGAACCGCAGACGGTCGGGATCTTCTTGAGTTCCTTGGCAGGAAGATCATAGAGATCCTTGTCCATCGGCTGGCCGGGATGGATCTTGTTCTTGATGCCGTCGAGACCGGCCATCAGCATTGCGGCAAAGCCGAGATAGGGGTTGGCTGTCGGATCCGGGAAGCGGATTTCAACGCGCTTCGACTTCGGCGAGGAGCCGAACGGAATACGGCAGGACGCCGAACGGTTGCGGGCGGAGTAAGCCAGCAGAACCGGAGCTTCGTAACCTGGGACCAGACGCTTGTAGGAGTTGGTCGACGGGTTGGTGAAGGCATTGATTGCCTTGGCATGCTTGATGATGCCGCCGATGAAGAACAGGCAGTTTTCCGACAGACCGGCATATTCATTGCCGGCGAAGGTTGGCTTGCCATCCTTCCAGATCGACATGTGCACGTGCATGCCCGAGCCGTTGTCACCGAAAATCGGCTTCGGCATGAAGGTGGCTGTCTTGCCATAGGCATTGGCAACCTGATGCACGACGTACTTGTAGATCAGCATCTTGTCGGCGTTGCGGGTGAGGGCGTCGAACTTGATGCCCAGCTCGTGCTGTGCCGCAGCCACTTCGTGGTGATGCTTTTCAACGCGAACGCCCATTTCGGTCAGAACCGTGAGCATTTCCGAGCGCATGTCCTGGCAGGAATCGACCGGAGGAACCGGGAAATAACCGCCCTTGACGCGCGGGCGGTGGCCAAGGTTGCCGGTTTCGTAGTCGGTATCGTCGTTGGACGGCAGTTCGGTGGAGTCGAGCTTGAAGCCTGTGTTGTACGGATCGGCCTTGTACTTCACGTCGTCGAAGACGAAGAATTCAGCTTCCGGGCCAACGAAGATGGTGTCGCCAACGCCTTCCGCCTTCATGTAGGCTTCGGCTTTCTTGGCGGTGCCGCGCGGGTCGCGGTTGTAGGCTTCGCCGGAGATCGGGTCGAGAATGTCGCAGAGAATGACCATGGTCGACTGCGCGAAGAACGGATCCATGTGCACCGTGTCGGTGTCAGGCATGAGAACCATGTCGGATTCGTTGATGGCCTTCCAGCCGGCAATGGAGGAACCATCGAACATGACGCCATCGGCAAACATGTCTTCGTCGACTTCGGCAACGTCCATCGTCACGTGCTGCAGCTTGCCCTTCGGATCCGTGAAGCGAAGGTCAAGGAATTTTACATCATTGTCTTTGATCTGTTTGAGAATGTCTTTTGCGGTCGTCATGTCAATTTTCCTTGTTCAGCGACGATGATAGCGGATGGGCCGGTGCGGGAGCACCGGCAATGGGATAGCAGGACTAGATGGCGTCGATACCGGATTCACCGGTACGGATGCGCACGACTTCCTCGATGTTGGAAACGAATATCTTTCCATCGCCGATACGGCCGGTCTGTGCGGCCTTGCGGATCGCCTCGATGGCTGCTTCGACAGACTCGTCGCCCAGAACGATCTCGACTTTCACCTTTGGCAGGAAGTCGACGACATATTCAGCGCCGCGATACAGTTCCGTATGGCCTTTCTGGCGGCCAAAACCCTTGGCTTCCGTCACGGTAATGCCCTGAAGCCCCACTTCCTGCAGTGCCTCTTTCACCTCATCCAGCTTGAATGGTTTGATGATGGCTTCAATTTTCTTCATCAGAGAATAAACTCCCTATGTATGGCGAGCGGACCTCTTGCCCGCTTGCACAACAAAAAGCAGGAAGCATGCCAAGTCGACCCCTAAAGCGAATTTATTCGAGGAATGGGATTTTACCGATGACAGAGCGGGGAGTTTTCTGAACTCCCTGCGATTTAGCCATGACAACAAACATTCAGAAAAAGGCAGCTCTGATTAAATTCTAATCAATCTGCTTGTTTTTTGTGCTGTCTGACCTGCGACTTGACCTGCCTCTCGTCAGAGGCGGTCCTTCAGCGCCTGGGCTGCCTGCGGCGCGCGCACTTTGCCCTCATGGATGAAATAGGCAAAAACATCGCGCGGCTGCTTGTCCGGTTTGACCAAGGGAGCGGCTAGGGGCAGGTCATCCGGCGCATCGCCCTTTGCCCAACGTTTAACCCGCTCTGCCCACTGATCGAGCTCCTTGGCCGGATAGGCGGTCTCGACGGCATCGTCGCCCTTCTGCAGGCGGGCATAGACGAAATCGGCGGTCACATCGGCGATCTCGGGGTAGTCGAAATGATGGGCATAGACCACGGCGACATTCTTCTGGCGCAGGAGCGCGATGAAATCGGGATCGATGAACGAGGGATGGCGCACCTCGACCGCGTGACGCAGCGGAATACCGCCTTCCTTCTCCGGCAGGAGATCAAGGAAGGCGCCAAAATCTTCGGCATCGAATTTCTTGGTCGGGGCAAACTGCCAGAGCAGCGGCCCCAGCCGGTCGGCGAGTTCGGCGATGCCGGACTTGATGAAACGTTCCATCGACTCGCCAGCCTCCGCCAGAACGCGGCGATTGGTGACGAACCGGTTGCCCTTGACCGAGAAAATAAAACCGTTCGGCACCGAGCTTGCCCATTTGGCAAAAGTTTCCGGCTTCTGGGTACCGTAATAGGTGCTGTTGATCTCGATCGTGCTCAGGTGCTGCCCGGCATATTCGAGCTCCTTGGCCTTCGACAGGCCCTTGGGATAGAAGGTGCCGCGCCAGGGTTCGAAAATCCAGCCGCCGATACCTGTTCTGATCGTTCCGCTTGCGGTCATGATGGTGTCCTCCCGTCAATCCGTATTCATTCAAACCGGCCCATAAACAAAACCCGCCGTTTCCGGCGGGTTTGTCTGCTATTCCGCCGCCGCCTGGGCGCGATTGCCCGGTCGCCGTTGCAGCAGTTCCTTCAGGAACCTGCCGGTATAGGAGCGCGGCTCGGCCACGATATCCTCGGGACGCCCGAGGGCAACGATCTCGCCGCCGCCATCGCCGCCTTCGGGGCCAAGATCGATGACCCAGTCCGCCGTCTTGATGACTTCGAGATTGTGCTCGATCACCACCACTGTATTGCCCTGGTCGACGAGCTCATGCAGCACTTCAAGAAGCTTGGCCACATCGTGGAAATGCAAGCCGGTTGTCGGTTCGTCGAGGATGTAGAGCGTGCGTCCGGTTGCCTTGCGCGACAATTCCTTGGCGAGCTTGATGCGCTGGGCCTCGCCGCCGGACAGCGTGTTGGCCTGCTGGCCGACATGGATGTAGCCAAGGCCGACTTTTGCCAGCGTCTGCAGTTTATCGCGCACGGCGGGAACGGCAGCGAAGAACTCCGCGCCTTCCTCAACCGTCATGTCGAGCACATCGGCAATCGATTTGCCCTTGAACAGCACTTCCAATGTTTCGCGGTTGTAGCGCTTGCCGTGGCAGACGTCGCAGGTGACATAGACATCGGGCAGGAAGTGCATCTCGATCTTGATCACGCCATCGCCCTGGCAGGCTTCGCAGCGGCCGCCCTTGACGTTGAACGAGAAACGGCCCGGCTGATAGCCGCGCGCCTTGGCCTCAGGCAAACCGGCAAACCAGTCGCGGATCGGGGTGAACGCGCCGGTATAGGTGGCCGGGTTGGAGCGCGGCGTGCGGCCGATTGGCGACTGGTCGATATCGATGACCTTGTCGAGGAATTCCAGGCCGTCGATGCGGTCATGATCTGCCGGTTGCTCGCGCGACCCCATGATGCGGCGTGAGGCCGACTTGAACAGGGTTTCAATCAGGAAGGTGGATTTGCCGCCGCCGGAAACACCGGTCACAGCCGTAAAGGTGCCAAGCGGAATTTCCGCCGACACATTCTTCAGGTTGTTGCCGCGCGCGCCGACGATCTTGATGCGCTTCTTGTTCAGCTTGCGCCGTTCGGACGGCACGGCCACCTCGATCGCGCCGGACAGATATTTGCCGGTCAGCGACTTCGGGCTTGCCATGATATCGGCTGGCGTCCCGGAAGCGATGATTTCACCGCCATGGATACCGGCAGCCGGTCCGATATCGACGACATAGTCGGCGGTGAGGATCGCGTCTTCGTCGTGTTCCACCACGATCACGGTGTTGCCGAGATCGCGCAGGTGCCGCAACGTCTTCAGAAGCTGCTCGTTGTCGCGCTGATGCAGGCCGATGGACGGCTCATCCAGAACGTAGAGCACGCCGGTCAACCCGGAGCCGATCTGCGACGCCAGCCGGATGCGCTGGCTCTCGCCGCCCGAGAGCGTGCCGGAATTGCGCGACAAGGCGAGGTAATCCAACCCGACATCGTTCAAAAAGCGCAGGCGCTCGCGAATTTCCTTGAGGATGCGTGCCGCGATTTCCGTCTGCTTGTCATTGAAACTCTTGTCGATGTCACTGAACCAGGCATCCGCATGGCGGATCGACTTTTCCGTGATCTGGCCGATATGCAGACCGCCGATCTTCACCGCCAGCGCTTCCGGCTTCAGGCGATAGCCGCCGCAGGCCGGGCAGGGCGTGCCGGACATGAAGCGCTCGATTTCCTCGCGCGACCAGGCCGAATCCGTTTCCTTCCAGCGGCGCTCCAGATTGGGAATGACGCCTTCGAAAGGTTTCGTCGTCTTGTAGGAGCGCAGGCCGTCATCGTAGGAAAAATGCACCTCGCGGCTGCCGGTACCGTAAAGAATGGCCTTTTGCGCGTCTTCATTGATGTCGCGCCAGCGGTCGCCCAGCTTGAAGCCGTAGCTGCTGCCCAGGGCGTCCAATGTCTGGTTGTAATAGGGCGAGCTCGACTTCGACCACGGGGCAATGGCGCCATTCTTCAGCGTCAGGCTTTCATCAGGCACGATCAGGTTGGGATCGATGGCCTTCTGGGTGCCGAGACCATCGCAGGTCGGACAGGCGCCGAACGGATTGTTGAACGAGAACAGGCGCGGTTCGATTTCGGCAATGGTGAAGCCGGAAACCGGACAGGCAAACTTTTCCGAGAACATCAAACGCATATGCGTTTCGTTCTTGGATTTGTTGGCGGATTCCCCGGATGTCTCGTCGGCGGGCAGCGGCTTGTCGGCGAACTCCGCCAGGGCAATGCCGTCGGCGAGTTTGAGCGCGGTTTCAAGGCTGTCCGCCAGACGTGCGGAGATGTCCGGGCGGACGACAACGCGGTCGACCACCACATCGATGTCGTGCTTGTATTTCTTGTCGAGGGCCGGAACGTCGGCGATCTCGTAGAATATCCCGTCGACCTTCACGCGCTGGAAGCCGCGCTTCTGCAGATCGGCGAGTTCCTTGCGGTACTCGCCTTTGCGGCCGCGCACGATGGGAGCGAGAATGAACAGGCGTGTGCCTTCATCCTGCGCCAGAACACGATCCACCATCTGGCTGACGGTCTGGCTTTCAATCGGCAGGCCGGTTGCCGGTGAATAGGGGATGCCGACGCGCGCATAGAGCAGGCGCAGATAATCGTAGATTTCGGTGACGGTGCCGACGGTGGAGCGCGGGTTGCGGCTCGTCGTCTTCTGCTCGATGGAGATGGCCGGAGACAGGCCGTCGATCTGGTCGACATCGGGCTTCTGCATCATCTCCAGAAACTGCCGGGCATAGGCCGACAGGCTCTCGACATAACGCCGCTGGCCTTCCGCATAGATGGTATCGAAGGCAAGCGAAGATTTGCCCGATCCCGACAGGCCGGTCATGACAATCAGCTTGTCGCGCGGCAGATCGAGGTCGATGTTCTTCAAATTGTGTTCGCGGGCACCACGAATGGATATAAATTTCTGATCGCTCATGACTGTCACGCCGTTATGGGGGAGGAACTGGCTCGCTGGCCGGAGTCTTTCCCTTATTTAGAAAGTTTCCAGCAGATTGCGAGGCCGTACCTGGGTTGGAATCACCATAGCCATGTTGACATCCATAGAGCAAGTGATAGAACAAAAAAAGAACAAATATTGCGGGCGGGGTAAAACCGGCGTAAAATCCGGGAGTTCCGTGCCTGACAAGCCAGACAGGCACGGGATAAGGGCATTGAACGGATAAGTGCGCGTGCAAGCCTACTGACAGATTTGTCAGGAGAGTGTCAGTTGCCACTGAATTGTCAGGAGGCTGGCGGCATTGGAGGTCGGAGCGAGCAGTATTTTGTGGATAGAGCCAGACAGTTGCCCGCGCAATGAGCGGCTTCTGTATGATGGCGCCAAATCGAAAAGCTAATTTTGTGGAGTATTTTTATGGCTGGCAGTGTCAACAAGGTAATTTTGGTCGGTAATCTTGGCGCTGATCCGGAAGTCCGGCGTCTCGGTTCGGGCGATCCGGTGGTCAATCTGCGCATTGCCACCTCGGAAAGCTGGCGCGACAAGAACAGCGGCGAGCGCAAGGAAAAGACCGAATGGCACAGCGTCGTCATTTTCAACGACAACCTGGCCAAGGTGGCTGAACAGTACCTCAAGAAGGGTATGAAGGTTTATCTGGAAGGCGCGCTGCAGACCCGCAAGTGGCAGGACCAGACGGGCAATGACCGTTATTCGACGGAAATCGTCCTGCAGAAATTCCGTGGTGAATTGCAGATGCTCGATTCACGCGGCGAGGGTGCCGGTTCCGGCGGCGGCCGCTCGTTCGACAATTCGAGCCGGGGCCAGGTCTCCGACAATGGCGATTATGGTTCGGATTTCGGCCGCTCCAGCGCTTCGCCGTCCAGCGGCGGCGGCAATGCAGGCGGCAACTTCTCGCGCGATCTCGACGACGAGATTCCGTTCTGAGCCTGTTCTGTAAGTCATTACCGGTTTGATCATGCTTGTTGATCTGGGCGTGTATGCCGGATTGTTCGCGGCCGCTTTTGCGGCCGCAACCATTTTGCCGATGCAGTCGGAGGCGCTGCTTGCCGGACTGCTGCTCTCGCATTCCTATCCGGCCGTCGCATTGATCGCCGTTGCCAGCGTGGGCAATGTCCTTGGCTCGGTGGTCAATTGGCTGCTCGGGCGCGGGATCGATCAGTTCCGCCACAGCAAATGGTTCCCGGCCAGCGAGGCACAGCTCGACCGTGCCACAGGCTGGTACCAGCGCTATGGCAAGTGGACCCTGCTGTTGAGCTGGGTACCCGTGATCGGCGATCCGCTGACGCTGATTGCCGGGGTGTTGCGCGAGCCGCTCTGGAGTTTTGTGCTGCTGGTCTCCATTGCCAAGACTGTGCGGTATCTTGTTGTATTCGCGCTTGTATCCGGCTGGTAGCGCCGGTGCTAGGGGTGCATTCTGGCGCCCTTGGTGATCTTGTCGACGAGCTTCTTCTCCGCGTGCAGCGCAATGCCGACAACCCTCGCATCATCCGGTGCAAACCGGGCAAACACGGCGCGATTGGCCTGATCATATCCGGTAGAAAACATCTCCTCGATATACAGGCAGGATTTGACCTCGCGTTCGAGCGAGCGGCGGTGGATGGCCGACAGGGTTGCCTGATCCGCCGTGAGCACGATCATCGGCTGGATGGGCAAGGGATGATAGTGATGGCCAGCCCGATCCATATAGGGGTCGCCGATCAATCCGGGGGACTGGGCGACAACGCCGCTTGCCAGGAACGACGAGACGTTGAGTTTCTGCCATGTCGCAAGATCGTCACGTACGACAATTGTAATTTTCGTATCAAACACCAAATCTAGGTCTCCATTCATGGATCGAGTCTGCCGGATGCCGGGTGAAAATCTAAAAGAGGAAGTGCTGCGCGGTCTTGGACGTTTGTGCGAGCGTCCGGCGCACGATGCCATCCTGTCGGCGCCATCCAATCCGGGTGTCGAGCGCATGGAAGCGCGTTTCACCGGCGATGCCTTCGAACCGCACCGGCACGATACCTATGCCATCGGCGTGACGCTGCACGGCGTCCAGACATTCCGCTATCGCGGGGAAAAGCGGCAAAGCCTTCCCGGCAACATCATGGTTCTGCATCCCGATGAGGTGCATGATGGCGGGGCAGGCACCGAGGACGGCCTGCGTTACCGGATGATCTATCTCGAACCGGCGCTGGCTATCGAGGCGCTTGGCGGCAATCATGCCGCGCTGCCTTTCGTGCGGGAGCCGGTTTTTTCCGATGTGCCGCTTGTCTCGGCCATATCGGCCGCGTTCGGCAATCCCGATGCGGAAATGGATGAACTGCTGGTGGATGACATCGTATCGCGGCTGACGCTGGGATTGGCGCGCCATGCAAAGCAGCCGTTGAAACCGATGGGCAGGCCTGCGGCGCGGCAGGCGGGCATGGCCCGCGACTATCTTGCGGACAATGCCTTGCGGCTGGTGCGCTCGCGGGAGCTGGAGGCCGTCAGCGGCCTTGACCGTTATGCGCTGTCACGGCACTTCCGCGCCCTCTATGCCACGAGCCCGCATCGCTTCCTGCTGATGCGCCGCCTGCAGCGCGCGAAAGATCTGATGAAACTGGGCGTGCCGCTGGCGGAAATCGCGGTGGAAACCGGATTTACCGACCAGAGCCATCTCAACCGGCAGTTCAAGAAAGCCTATGGCATCACGCCCGGACGGTGGGCCGCGCTGACCACAGCGAGCCGCGATGTTTGACCTTTCCACCCGAGGTCTGATACGTGTTGTGCAGTGCACAAGGAACCTGCCATGACAGACACCGCGACGCCCTCGAACACCCCGCACCGGGTGGTTATCGTCGGTGCCGGATTCGGCGGGCTGGAAGCCGCCAATTCGCTGCGCAATGCGGATGTCGCCGTCACCGTGGTCGACCAGCGCAATCACCATCTTTTCCAGCCGCTGCTCTATCAGGTCGCAACGTCGACGCTGGCGACGTCGGAAATTGCCTGGCCTATCCGGCATCTCCTGCGCAAATACAGCAATATCAAGACATTGCTTGGAACTGTTGAAAGCGCGGATACAGCTGCGCGGACCATTTCGACCGCCGATGGCGAGGTCATTCCCTATGACACGCTGGTGCTGGCGACAGGAGCCCGCCATGCCTATTTCGGCCATGACGACTGGGAGCCCTTTGCGCCGGGATTGAAGACGCTTGAAGATGCCACGACGATCCGCAGGCGTATTCTGACCGCCTTTGAAAAGGCCGAACGTGAGCCCGATCCGGCGCGCCGGGCGGCATTGCTGACCTTCGTCATCATCGGCGCCGGGCCGACGGGTGTGGAAATCGCCGGAACCATTGCCGATCTGGCGAGGGATACGCTGAAAGGTGAATTCCGGGTGATTGATCCCGCCATGGCGCGGGTGATCCTGATCGAAGGCGGGGAGCGCGTGCTTGGCGCCTTCGCGCCTGACCTTTCCGCCTATGCGCAGCGGGCGCTCGAACAGCTCGGCGTGCAGGTGCATCTGGGCAATCCGGTGACAAGCTGCACGGCGGATGGCGTGGAATATGCAGGGCAATTTGTCGGCGCGGCGACGATCATCTGGGCTGCGGGTGTCCAGGCCTCTCCAGCGGCAAAATGGCTCGACGTACCGGCGGACCGGGCAGGGCGTGTTGCCGTCAACGACGATCTGACCGCTCCGGGGCATCCGGATATCTTTGTCATCGGCGATACGGCAACCGTCAAAAATGACGGCAAGGGCATGGTTCCCGGCATTGCGCCCGCTGCCAAGCAGCAGGGAATCCATGTGGCAAAAACAATCAGGGCGCGATTGGCCGGCGATGCCGCGCCAAAGCCTTTCCGCTATCGCCATGCGGGCGATCTTGCAACAATCGGCAAGCGCGCGGCGGTGACGGATTTCGGCTGGATCAAGCTCAAGGGCTATGTCGCCTGGTGGCTATGGGGACTTGCCCATATCTACTTCCTCATCGGCGTGCGCAACCGTCTTGCCGTGGCCATGAGCTGGCTGTGGATTTCCGTCAGCGGCACGCGCAGCGCCCGCCTGATCACGCAGAAGGACGCGGCGGAGGAAGATCACCTGAAATGATTCATGTCGTGATGAAGGTCTTGATGCCGTCCGCCACGAATTGCACCGCCAATGCCGCGAGGATGACCCCCAGAAGGCGTGTCAGGATCGAGCGGCCTGTTTCACCCAGAAAGCGGTCGACGCGCTCAGCGAGGAAAAACACGACATAGGATGCGGCGATGCAGATCAGGATGATGCCGATCAGCGCCAGCCGCGATGTCGGCTCGGACAAGGTGCCGGCCAGCAGGATGGTCGCGGAGATGGCGCCGGGACCGGCAATCAGCGGAATGGCGAGCGGAAAGGCGGCGATATTACGGATATGATCCTTGGTGATGGCAACGGTGGCGCTCTTCTCGTGCCGCTCCTGGCGTTTTTCGAAAATCATCTCGAAGGCGATCCAGAACAGGAGCAGGCCGCCGGCAATCCGGAAGGCGCCGATGGTGATGCCGAACAGCGCCAGGATCTGTGCGCCCGCTACGGCGAAGATCGTCAGCACGACAAAGGCGGTGATGCTGGCACGCAGGGCAACCTGGCCGCGCTCCTTGCGATTCATGCCCCTGGTCAGCGCCAGAAACAGCGGCGCCAGTCCCGGTGGATCGATCGTCACCATGAGGGTAACGAGCGCATTGAGCAGGGTGTCATAAAGCGCCACGATTTTGCTTTTCTTCTCTGATTGAAGCTGAGCCAGAGTAGCGGATTCGGGGTTAAGCGTCGATAAAGTTGGGATTTTGCAACCAAGTTTTTCACCGATTGAAATGAACTGTTGTATCTTATTGAAAACAAAGGGTTTTCATCTGTGTACTGTGGCGCCGCCGGTTGGCTTTTACGTTGAAAAGCCGCTATAAGATGAAGATTGATTCTATACGAAAGATGAGTGCCTCGTGTCTGAACTAACCCCACCATCCGGCCCAGAAGACGATAAACCAGGCGGAAATTTCGGCATTGAGCCAATTTCCATTATCGAGGAGATGCAAAGCTCCTATCTCTCCTATGCCATGAGCGTGATTGTCAGCCGCGCACTGCCTGACGTGCGTGATGGTCTGAAGCCGGTGCACCGGCGCATCCTGCATGCGATGAACGAAATGGGCCTGTCCTGGAACAGATCCTACCGTAAATCCGCCGGTGTGGTCGGTGAGGTCATGGGTAAATACCATCCCCACGGCGACGCCTCGATCTACGACGCTTTGGTGCGCATGGCGCAGGACTGGTCGCTGCGCGATCCGCTGGTCGACGGGCAGGGCAATTTCGGCTCCATCGATGGCGATTCCCCGGCGGCGATGCGTTACACCGAGTGCCGTCTCGAAAAAGTGACGGAATCCCTGCTTGAGGATATCGACAAGGAAACGGTCGATTTCCAGGACAATTATGACGGCCGCGAGCAGGAGCCGGTGGTTCTCCCCGCCCGTTTCCCCAACCTGCTGGTCAATGGCTCCGGCGGTATTGCCGTGGGTATGGCGACCAATGTTCCGCCGCACAATCTGGCCGAGGTCATCAATGGCTGTATTGCCCTGATCGACAATCCGGCCATCGACCTGCCGGAACTGATGGAAATCATTCCGGGTCCGGATTTCCCGACGGGCGGCATTGTTCTCGGCCGTTCCGGCATTCATTCGGCCTACAGCACCGGCCGCGGCTCGATCCTGATGCGCGGCAAGGTCGCCATCGAAGCCATGCGCGGCGACCGCGAAGCCATCATCATCACCGAAGTGCCCTATCAGGTGAACAAGGCGACGATGATCGAAAAGATGGCCGATCTCGTGCGCGAAAAGCGCATCGAGGGCATTTCGGACATTCGCGACGAGTCCGACCGCGACGGTTACCGCGTGGTCGTCGAGCTGAAGCGCGATGCCGTTGCCGATGTCATCGTCAACCAGCTCTATCGCTTTACCCCGCTGCAATCCTCGTTCGGCGCCAATATGGTGGCGCTCAATGGCGGCAAGCCGGGCCTGCTGAACCTGATGGACATTCTGCGCGCCTTTGTCGCCTTCCGTGAGGAAGTCGTCAGCCGCCGCACGAAATTCCTGCTGCGCAAGGCGCGCGACCGCGCGCATGTGTTGGTTGGTCTGGCGATTGCCGTTGCCAATATCGACGAGATCATCGCGCTGATCCGCCAGGCGCCCGATCCGGCAACGGCGCGCGATCAGTTGATGGAACGCCGCTGGCCGGCCAACGATGTGGCACCGCTGATCACGCTGATCGCCGATCCGCGCCACACGCTCAATGACGACAACACCTACAATCTGTCGGAAGAGCAGGCACGCGCCATTCTCGATCTGCGCCTGCAGCGCCTGACCGCCCTCGGACGCGATGAAATCGCCGATGAACTCAATAGGATCGGCGTTGAAATCAAGGATTATCTCGAAATCCTCGCGTCGCGTCTGCGCATCATGACCATCGTCAAGGACGAACTTGCCGCCATCCGCGACGAGTTTGGTACACCACGCCGCACGGAACTGACCGATGGCGGCGCTGACATGGACGACGAGGACCTGATCGCCCGGGAAGACATGGTCGTGACCGTCAGCCATGCGGGTTACATCAAGCGTGTACCATTGACGACCTATCGCGCGCAGCGCCGTGGCGGCAAGGGCCGGTCCGGCGTGACCATGAAGGACGAGGATTTCGTCACACGGCTGTTCGTGGCCAATACCCACACGCCGATGCTGTTCTTCTCGTCGCGCGGCATTGTTTATAAGGAAAAGGTCTGGCGCCTGCCGATCGGCACGCCGCAGTCCCGCGGCAAGGCACTGATCAATATGCTGCCGCTGGAACAGGGCGAGCGCATCACGACAATCATGCCGCTGCCCGAAGACGAGACAAGCTGGACCAATCTCGACGTCATGTTTGCCACGACGCGCGGCACCGTGCGCCGTAACAAGCTCTCTGACTTCGTTCAGGTCAATCGCAACGGCAAGATTGCGATGAAGCTGGAAGAAGAAGGCGATGAAATCCTCGGCGTGGATACCTGTGACGAGTTCGACGATGTGCTGCTGACCGCTGCCGGCGGCCAGTGCATCCGTTTCCCCGTCACTGACGTACGCGTCTTTGCCGGCCGTAACTCCATCGGTGTCCGCGGTATCACGCTTGCCAAGGGCGATACGCTGATTTCGATGGCTATTCTGGCGCACGTGGATGCAACGCCAGCCGAACGCTCGGCCTATCTGAAGCAGGCAGCAGCGGACCGGCGTGCGCAGGGTGCGGATGATGTCGAGGAAATCGCGCTGGTCGGCGAAGAAGCCACGGATGTGGCTGATCTCAATGCCGAGCGTTATGCGGAACTGCGTGATCGTGAAGAGACCGTTCTGACCGTCAGCGAGTTCGGTTATGGCAAGCGTTCGTCATCCTACGAATTCCGTGTCTCGGGACGCGGCGGCAAGGGTATCCGCGCAACGGATACATCGAAGACCGATGAAATCGGCAAGCTCGTGTCGCTGTTCCCGGTCGAGGCGTCGGATCAGATCCTGCTCGTCTCTGATCGCGGTCAGCTGATCCGCGTTCCGGTCAACGGCATTCGCATCGCCGGACGTTCCACAAAGGGCGTAACGATCTTCAATACAGCCGATGGCGAGAAGGTTGTGTCGGTCGAGCGGATTTCGGAAACCGATAGCGATGACGAAGAGCTCGAGGCGATTGTGCCGACCGAAGGCGGGGCGGATATAGTCGCTCCTGAGAGCGGTTCTGACGAGAGTTAGAACCGCGAGCGGTCGTTCTGACCGTTCATGGGATAAACACCGAAGCGGGATGTCTTAACTTTGGCTTCCCGCTTTTTGTTTTCTTCCAACATCATGACGACGGCGGAAACCATCATCGCGATCATCATGCCTACACTCAGAAGTACAAACATTCATTTATCCCTTCAATCTTCAGCTTTCCTGTGATTAACAACGCAATAGGGGCCGAAAGGTTTCATTTTCTGCGTTCTTTATAGTTGGCGGGAACTGAATGCTTGCTGATACGCCCGTTCATCTTCCGTTCATTTATCCTGAAGGGAGGACTCTTTCCGGCCATTGAAAGCGCCCGATAAAACGGCTAGGAGACGGTATGACAATCGCAATTTACGCCGGATCCTTCGACCCGATCACCAATGGACATATGGATGTCCTGCAGGGCTCGTTGCGCCTTGCCGACAAGGTATTTGTGGCCATCGGGATTCATCCGGGCAAGGCGCCGCTGTTTTCCTTCGACGAGCGCGTGGACCTGATCAAACGGGTTGCTGCGGATGTTTTCGGCAAGGACAGCCAGCGGCTCGAGGTGGTGTCCTTCGATGGTCTGCTGATTGATGCCGCCCGCAAACACGGCGCTTTCCTGATGGTGCGTGGCCTGCGGGACGGCACGGATCTCGATTACGAGATGCAGATGGCCGGCATGAACGGCACGATGGCGCCGGAGCTGCAAACCGTGTTCCTGCCGGCTGATCCTTCGGTCCGCACGATTACTGCCACATTGGTCCGCCAGATTGCGGCCATGGGCGGCGACGTCCGGCATTTTGCTCCCGCTCTTGTCGCCGAGGCGCTCAGGGCCAAATTCAAATAGGGCTTTCTTCTCATCCCCATCCGTTGGAGACTTTCTGTATGTCCGTATTTCGCACTGCGCTTCTTGTGGCAGCCGTTTCTTCCCTGTCTTTTGCTGCTTTGACCCCAAGCTGGGCCGATGACCAGAACACCATGACGATCAAGCTGAAGGACGGCGACGTCAAGATCGAGCTGCGTCCCGACCTTGCGCCGAAACATGTCGAGCAGATCAAGGCGCTGGCCAAGGAAGGTGCCTACAACAATGTCGTGTTCCACCGCGTCATTCCCGGCTTCATGGCCCAGACCGGTGACGTGCAGTATGGCAATACCGAAAAGGGCTACAATCAGGCAGCCGCTGGAACCGGCGGGTCGAAGCGTCCGGACCTGCCTGCCGAGTTCTCGAAGGAACCCTTCGTGCGCGGCACCGTCGGCATGGCACGCTCGTCCAACCCGAATTCGGCCAATTCGCAGTTCTTCATCATGTTCGACAAGGGCGCATTCCTGAACGGCCAGTATACGGTCGTGGGCAAAGTGACGAGCGGCATGGAAGCTGTCGACAAGATCAAAAAAGGCAATGAAGCGCAGAATGGCGCCGTTGAAAATCCGGACAAGATGATCAAGGTCACTGTCGGTCCGGCAAAATAATCTAACAAAGGAGATGCCGGAAATGGCTTACAAAGATCCAGAAAACACGATCCTGCTCGAAACCACCAAGGGCAATGTCGTCATCGAACTCTACCCAGATCTCGCACCCGGCCATGTCGAGCGCATCAAGGAACTGGCACGCGAAGGCGCCTATGACGGCGTCGTCTTCCACCGCGTCATCGATGGTTTCATGGCGCAGACCGGCGACGTGAAGTTCGGCAAGAAGGGCGGTTCGTCGTTCAATCCGTCGCGTGCGGGCATGGGCGGTTCGGAAAGGCCGGACCTGAAGGCAGAGTTCTCCAACGCCAATCACGGCCGCGGCGCGTGCTCGATGGCCCGTTCGCAGAACCCGAATTCGGCCAATTCCCAGTTCTTCATCTGCTTCGACGATGCGGGCTTCCTCAATCGCCAGTACACGGTTTGGGGCCAGGTCATCGAAGGCATGGACAATGTCGACAAGATCAAGCGCGGCGAGCCCGTACAGGATCCGGATTCGATCGTTTCCATGCGCGTTGCCGCAGACGCCGAATAAGATCGCATTGACAGACCATGCGTGTTGATCTTTTCGATTTTGATCTGCCGGAAGAAAACATCGCATTGAGACCTGCAGAGCCGCGCGATTCAGCGCGGCTTTTGCTTGTGAAAGCGGACAGTTCCGGATTTGACGACAGTACCGTTCGCAATCTCGGCGATTTTCTGCGCCCTGGCGATGCTCTCGTTTTCAATGATACCAAGGTGATACCCGCACAGCTTGAAGGGTTTCGCGAGCGCGAGGGTGTAAAGGCTCAGATCAGTGCGACGCTGCATATGCGGGCGGGACCGGATCGCTGGAAAGCGTTCCTGCGTCCGGCAAAACGCATCAAGCAGGGCGAGAGGATCGATTTCGGTCACGGTAACAATGCCTGCCTGCTCGGGTCGTTGCAGGCCACTGTCGCCGAAAAGGGCGATGCGGGCGAAGTCCTGCTGGTGTTTGATTTCAGCGGCGCCGATCTTGATCAGGCCATTGCGGCGGTCGGGCATATCCCGCTGCCGCCCTATATCGCCTCCAAGCGGGCGGAAGATGGCCGCGACAAGGAGGATTACCAGACCGTTTATGCCCGCGAGGAAGGTGCCGTTGCCGCACCCACGGCGGGACTGCACTTTACCCCTGATTTGCTGGACGATCTGAAAAAGCGCGGCATCGAAGAGCACTTCGTCACGCTGCATGTGGGCGCGGGCACATTTCTGCCTGTCAAGGCGGACGATACGGCAGACCACAAGATGCATGCGGAAATCGGCCATGTGGACCAGAAGACGGCGGATGCACTCAACGCCGTGAAGGCGCGGGGCGGGCGCATTGTCAGCGTCGGCACGACCTCGCTGCGTTTGCTGGAAAGCGCGACGGGCGAAGATGGTATCATCCGGGCATGGTCGGGCCCGACGGATATTTTCATCACGCCGGGTTACAGGTTCCGGGCGGTTGACCTGCTGATGACCAATTTCCACCTGCCGAAATCGACACTGTTCATGCTGGTGTCAGCCTTCAGCGGCTTCGAGCGCATGCATGCGGCCTATGCCCATGCGATCAAAAATCACTACCGCTTCTATTCCTATGGCGATGCAAGCCTGTTATGGCGATCCGCATCATGACAGAAAATTTTGAATTCAAACTGATCGCAACCGATGGCAAGGCCCGGCGCGGTGAAATCACCATGCCGCGCGGCACTGTCCGCACGCCCGCCTTCATGCCGGTCGGCACGGCGGGCACGGTCAAGGCCATGTATATGGACCAGGTTGCCGAACTCGGCGCCGATATCATTCTCGGCAACACCTATCACCTGATGCTGCGCCCGAGCGCCGAACGGATTGCAAAACTCGGCGGACTGCACGATTTTGCCCGCTGGCCCGGACCGATCCTGACGGATTCCGGCGGTTTCCAGGTCATGTCGCTGGCGCAACTGCGCAAGCTCGACGAAAAGGGCGTGACTTTCCGCTCGCATATCGACGGGCGTGCCCATGAGATGAGCCCGGAACGCTCGATTGAAATCCAGGGGCTGCTGGATTCCGATATCCAGATGCAGCTGGACGAATGCGTTGCCCTGCCGTCAACACCGAAAGATATCCAGCGCGCCATGGAACTGTCGCTGCGCTGGGCGGAACGCTGCAAGACGGCATTCGGCAACCAGCCGGGGAAAGCCATGTTCGGCATCGTGCAGGGCGGCGATGTGCCGGATCTGCGCATCCGCTCGGCGCAGGCGCTGAAGGCGATGGATCTGAAGGGATATGCCGTCGGCGGTCTCGCGGTCGGCGAACCGCAGGAGGTCATGCTCGACATGCTGGATGTGACCTGTCCCGAACTTCCCCAGGAAAAGCCGCGCTATCTCATGGGTGTGGGCACGCCCGACGACATCCTGAAATCAGTGGCGCGCGGCATCGACATGTTCGATTGCGTGATGCCGACACGGGCAGGGCGGCATGGCCTGGCCTTTACCCGCCGCGGCAAGGTCAATCTGCGCAATGCGCGCCATGCGGATGATCCGCGCCCGCTGGATGAGGAATCCTCATGCCCGGCCGCACGCGATTACAGCCGCGCCTATCTGCATCATCTGGTCAAATCGGGTGAAGCGCTGGGCGGCATGCTGCTGACATGGAACAATCTGGCCTATTACCAGCAGCATATGCAGGGTATCCGCGATGCCATCGAAGCAAAGCGCTTTGATGCTTTCAGCGCGGAAACCCAGGCCGCCTGGGCCGAGGGTGACATTAAGCCCTATGCCTGATCAGCCGGTAGCCGGTTGGGACGGCTTGTCGGGGTCGCACGGCGCGAAGAGCTGACGCAGGCCGTCAATGGCCGCGATCTGGTCTTCGTGGGTGAGGGTATCCATATCCAGCAGTTTCAAACTGCGCAAACCCTCGATGGTCAGGAACGCGATGAGGGCCATGGTCGGGTCCTCCGAGTTCTCCTTCATGCGGTCCAGCAATTGCTTGTTGTAGCGACGGATCGGATCAATGAAGCTTGGATCATTGGCAATGGCTGCCAGAATGCCAGAAGGCTCCGGCTCATTGAGCACAAATTCAGCGCGATAGACCTCGATGCAGGCCTGAACCACACTGTTCACCTTGTGGTTGCGGCGTGCTTCCTGCATGCGCAGGGATTCGTCGAATTCAGCGACGTGGTGTTCGACCAGCGCTTCCAGAAGCTTGGCTTTGGTCGGGAAGGTGTAGAGCAGGCCGCCCTTCGACAGCCCGGCGCGCCGTGCGACGGCATCAAGGGAGAGATGGACCGGACCAACCTCCATGGCAATCTCCGCAGCAGCCTGCAGAATCTTATCTTTGGTGGTGAGAGTGGCCGCCCGCATTCCGTTCCTTTTTCTACAACTTTGGGTCCATAAGGGATTCCGCTTCTATTGACTTTACCGTCCGGACGGTACAGTAAAGTGCGCGTGGCAATCAAGTCCACATCACGTTATTCTCATTTGACAGGCTAGCAACAAACTTTGCTGGCCATTGTTTTGTTGCGGAGCGGTTCCTGATGATTAAGCGCTACATTCTACCCGTGATCATTCTCATTTTGGTCGTGGTGCTTGCCGGAGGGCTGGTCTGGTTCAACTTTTTCCGCGATGGAATGATCAAGCAGTTCTTCGCGACCATGCAGCAGCCGGCGCAATCCGTCTCGACCTATACGGTCGAGCCCGCCGTCTGGACGCCGAATATCGAAGCCATCGGTACCGTCAGCGCCATTCAGGGTGTCGAGCTGGCCGTGGAAGTCGCGGGTATCGTCAAGGACATCCCGTTCACAGCCAACGATATCCTCGAGAAGGGCGCATCGCTGCTGCAGCTGGATGACGCCATCGAAAAGGCCGATATTGTCGCCGCCAAGGCGCAGGATGTGCTGAACGACCAGACATTGGCGCGTGCCCGCACCCTGAATACACGCGGTGTCGGCGCGGAATCCAATGTGGATACGGCCCAGGCCGCATCGCTGGCCAAGAAGGCTGAAATTGCCAAGCTGGAAGCTGTCATGGAGCAGAAACTGCTCAAGGCACCGTTCAAGGGCACGGTCGGTATTCCGCGCATCGAACTCGGCCAGTATCTGTCGCCGGGCACAGTCGTCGTTTCGCTGCAGGACCTGTCCACCATGCGTGTGGATTTCACCGTCAACGAACAGAATCTCAATCTGATCAAGATGGGCCAGTTGATCAAGCTCAGCCTTTCGGATGCCGATCAGCCCTATGAAGGCCAGATCACGGCGATCGAACCGCGTATTGATCCGTCGACGCGTCTGGTGTCGGTGCGTGCGAAAGTCGATAATCCCGAAGGCAAGTTGCGGCCCGGCCAGTTCGCGCAGGTTCGCGTCGAGCTTCCCAAGGAAGAAGGCGTGTTCACCTTGCCGCAGACGGCGCTCGTCTCCAGCCTTTACGGCGACTACATCTATGTCGTTCGCCCGGCACCCGACGCAGCCAAGCCGGCAGACGCGGCCAAGCCAGCAGCGGATGCGGCCAAGCCTGCCGATGCGGCGAAGCCTGCTGCCGCCGGTGCGACTGCAGAGAAGAAAGAGCCCAAGCTTGTCGTTGCACAGGTTTTCGTCAAGCCCGGCCGCCGTTCCGGCCTTCTGGTTGAAATCACCAAGGGTCTGAACAAAGGCGACATCGTTGTGACGGCCGGTCAGAACCGCCTAAACGCCGGTTCGGTGGTCACAATCGCCAATGACGTGAACCCAGCAAATACAACCGATTCAGGACTGCCCAAGAAATGAATTTTTCAGAAGTTTTCATTCGCCGCCCCGTTCTATCGACGGTTGTCGCTTTGATGATCATTCTGCTTGGCGCGCAGGGTTTGACGAATCTTTCGATTCGCCAATACCCGAAGGTCGAGGAAACGGCCATCACCGTGACAACGGCCTATGCTGGGGCAAGTGCCGATCTTATTCAGGGATTCATCTCTGCACCCATCGCCAATGCGGTGACCACGACGGAAAACATCGACTACGTGACGTCATCGTCGTCACCGTCGTCGAGCACCGTCACCGTTCACATGAAGCTTGGCTCCAATCCTGATGCTGCTTTGACCGAGGTCATTTCCAAGGTCAACCAGGTGCGCGGCAATCTGCCCAAGGAGGCGGACGACCCTGTCATCACCAAGGGCACGGGGCAGAATTTTGCGACGATGTACCTCGCCGTGCAGAACCCGAACATGACGAGCGAGCAGATTACCGAATATCTGCAGCGCGTCATCCAGCCGCGCATGTCGACCATTCAGGGCGTTGCCAACGCGCAGATCCTGGGCGGTCAGGTTTTCTCGATGCGCGTCTGGATCGATCCGGTCAAGATGGCGGCGCATACGACGACGGCTTCGGAAGTATTGGCTGCCATCAATCAGTCCAACTTCCTGTCGGCGCCGGGCAAGGTGCAGAACCTGTACACGGCTTCGCCGATCACGCTGAAGACCACATTGCAGACGCCAGAGGCATTCGGTGCCCTGCCGATCAAATCCGACGCCAAGAGCATCGTGCGGTTGCGCGATATCGCGCGGATCGAGCTTGGCGCGGTGAGCACGGATACGCGCGTGACCTTCAACGGCTCGAGTGGTACGTTTATCGGTATTTTCCCGACACCTTCGGCGAACCCGCTGGATATGACGGCGGCCGTGCGCAAGGAATTGCCGGCGATCCAGGCAACTCTGCCCGATGGCATGACCATGATCATGCTTTACGATTCGACGGAACAGATCAGTTCGTCGGTCGATGAAGTGTACAAGACCATCGGTGAAGCCGTGCTCATCGTTGTTCTGGTGATCCTTCTCTTCCTTGGTTCGTTCCGCTCCGTCATCATTCCGGTCGTCACGATTCCGATTTCGCTGGTCGGCGTGTGCTTCTTCCTGTTCCTGCTGGGCTATTCGATCAACCTTCTCTCCCTGCTGGCGATGGTTCTGGCCATCGGTCTCGTCGTGGACGACGCGATCGTTGTTCTGGAAAACATCCATCGCCACATCGAAGAGGGGCTGAAGCCGCTCGATGCCTCGCTCAAGGGCATGAAGGAAATCACCGGGCCGATCATCGCGATGACGATCACGCTTGCTGCTGTGTTCGCACCGCTCGGCTTTACCGCCGGTCTTACCGGGGCGCTGTTCCGCGAGTTCGCGTTTACGCTCGCCGGTGCGGTTATCATTTCCGGTGTCGCGGCTTTGACGGTTTCGCCGATGATGTGCGCGCTGCTGCTGAAACCCGGCAATCACAGCCGTTTCCAGCGCATCGTGGACAGAAGCTTCGGCTGGCTTGAAGGTGTCTATGAACGGCGCGTTGCCGGGTCGTTGGCCTTCCGGCCGGTGACATTGCTGATCGTTATCATTCTGGTGGCTTTGACAGGATTTCTGTTTACCAAAACGGCATCCGAACTGGCACCGGAAGAAGATGGCGGCTTCCTGGTCTCGCTGGTCAATGCCCCGCAATATGCAACGACCGACTATACCCTGCTCTATGCCAACCAGATCGATGCGCTGACGAAGGATCTGCCGGAGCTCAAGGCCCGCTTCAATATTGCTGGTCTTGGCACGACGAATTCCGCCTTCGCCATCTGGGTCTTCAAGGATTGGTCACAGCGCACCAAGTCGCAGAAGCAGCTTCAGCAGGAACTGCAGAAGATGATTGCTCCGGTGGCGGGTGCGCAGGCCTATATCTTTGCCCTGCCGACACTTCCGGGCAGCGGCGGCGGCTTGCCGATCTCCGTGGTTCTTCAATCAACCGGTCCGTCGGACAAGGTGTTTGAAATCGCCGAAGAGGTAAAGCGGCAGGCTCAGGCGTCCGGCAAGTTCATTGTCGTGCAGAATTCCCTGTCCTTCAACGCACCGCAGACGACGGTAACGATCGATCGTGACCGTGCGGCGGCTCTCGGCGTGCCGGTGAGCGACATCGGCCAGACGCTTGGATTGCTGGTCGGCGGCGGCAAGATCGCCAAGTTCGACCGCGATTCCAACAGCTACGACATCATTCCGCAGGTGCCGCAGGATTTCAGATCGAATCCTGAAAACCTCGGCCAGTATTTTGTCAAAAGCGCTTCGGGTGACATGGTGCCTTTGTCGGCTGTGGTCAAAATCGTGCAGAATGCGGCACCGGCAGCCATCGAGCAGTTCAACCAGTTGAATTCCGCAACGATCAGTGCCTTGCCGATGCCGGGCGTCTCCACAGGTGAAGGCCTGCAGACGGTCATCAACACGGCACGCCCCTTGATGCCGGATGGGTTCTTCCTCGATTACATCGGCCAGTCGCGTCTGGAAATCACCCAGGGCAACACGATCCTCATTGCCTTCATTCTGGCGGTTGTCGTGATTTACCTGGTGCTTGCGGCGCAGTTCGAAAGCTTCCGCGATCCGTTCATCATCATGATGTCGGTGCCCTTGTCGATCTTCGGTGCGATTGTTCCGCTGAACATGGGGCTGGGAACGCTGAACATCTACACGCAGGTAGGGCTGATCACACTGGTCGGGCTGATTACCAAGCACGGCATTCTCATGGTGGAATTTGCCAACCAGCAGCGGGAACTGCATGGGATATCGCGGCATGATGCGATCATTCTGGCCGCCAAGACCCGTCTTCGCCCGATCCTGATGACGACCGCCGCCATGGCGCTCGGCGTTATCCCGCTGATCACGGCGACCGGTGCGGGTGCGGCAGCCCGTTATTCCATCGGCCTGGTGATTTTCTCCGGCATTCTGGTCGGCACGATCTTCACGCTCTTCGTGGTGCCGATGTTCTACACCTTCATTTCACACAGGGATCACACGGCTGAGCCAGCCGCGGCGCCTGTGTCGAACGGGGATGCGCAATTCGGCCGTACCTGACCGGTTGAACGCTGCACAACAAAAAGCCTCCGAACCTTGCCGGTTCGGAGGCTTTGTCGTTTCAAATAGCTGGTATCGTCAGGCTCGCTTGACGGCGCGAAGAATGATGAGGAGGATGACGGCGCCGATTGTCGCCGAAATAACAGCGCCCAGAATTCCGGCACCCAGCGATATGCCCAGACGCGGCAGGAGATATCCCGCTATGAATGCGCCGATAACGCCGATGATCAGATCGCCGATGAGGCCAAAGCCGCCCCCACTGACAAGCTGACTCGCCAGCCACCCAGCGATCAGTCCCACTAACAGGAAAATAAGAAGTGATTCTCCACCCATAGTCGTCTCTCCACATGCCGGTTGCGTTACGATGGTCCTGCAGACCGTGGATGCCGCTCTTCATGGGCGATCCGGGATCGGCCGTAGAATCATCACAAGGATTTTACGATGGGAAATCTGTTTTGGATAATAAAACTTGTATGGTTGGCGATCAAACACCGCAATATATAGTGCATTGAGGCAATCTGGCGGGCGACCAAGGCACTATCATCCGGAAATCATTGCGCTTCTTGCGGTCTTAGAAAAATTTGGGAAGAAGCGGAGAAACACGTGAAAAAGCTATGCCGGCTATGGTTTCCCACGACCGGCATAGTTGCAGGCAATTCAAGAATTGCGGGCCAGGAAGATTACATTTTCTTGGCAGGGGCCTTCTTGGCAGCGGCCTTCTTGTGGGTCTTGTGCTTGTGGGTCTTCTTAACAACATGCTTCTTTGCAGTGTGCTTGGTAGCAGTTGTTGCTGCTGCGGCTGCCGGTGCGGCAGCAGTGGCTGCGTTGGCGCTGGAAGCTGTCAGAACCGGAGCCGAAACAGCGAGAGCAACAGCAAGGCCGAGAGCTGTGTAGAGGGACTTTTTCATAGGTCAGTTTCCTTTTGATATGGGCTCATGGGACACAGTCGATCAGTCATCAATCGGCTGCACACCGAGCAGTTTCAACGCTTGTGCGAACGTTCTGATGCCTTGTGCCTGCTTGTTGCTTGCACAAAACCTTGTTGCCCTGCGTTGAAGTGCTCTCGCCTTGGCTGCCCGTTTTGCCTCGGCGTGTTCGGTGATGGCTTGTTGAGTTTGCAGCTGAAGTTTGCCGCAAAGCTCGGAACGGGTCAGCGTTTCGTCGGCCATCGACAGGTCGACTGGCACAGCGGCATACAGCGCGCCGGTCAGAATGAGTGTCGATATGGTCAGGACGTTGCGCATAAAACCCTTTGGCGTTCGAGTGTTGTCCTGTTCAGTGATTGCGAACAGGTCCGGTGTGCCTGTTATCGGGCATGACTATTGCGCGCGTTTTTCCGCTCTGTAGTGTTTTGTTTCTGGATTGTTTCTGAAAGCGGGAAGCGGCGGTAAATCGCCGGGAAGTGATCAGGAGCAGCTGGTCAATGCGGATTTCGGCCTTTATCTTGTTGCCGGATAATCAAAGTTGGGCCTGACACGTTGAAAGATTCGCATGAAATCTGAGCCGCATATCCTGATTGTCGACGATGACGATGCCATTCGCGATTTGCTGCACGAGTTTTTGAAAAAGCGCGGCATGCGTGTCTCCGTCGCCAGGGACAGTGAAGAGATGCAGGCCATCTTTTCGCGCACGCCCGTCGACCTGCTCATTCTCGATGTGATGCTGCCGGGCAAGAGCGGCATGGAGATTTGCCGGGATATCCGCATGCACTCACGCGTGCCGATCATCATGCTGACGGCCATCACGGAAACCACGGACCGCGTCGTCGGGCTGGAGATGGGGGCGGATGACTATGTGTCGAAACCGTTCGATCCGCGCGAGCTGCTGGCACGGGTGAGGGCGGTTCTGCGCCGTCTGGACGGCCCGGGCCCGGACCGGCGGATCGAGCCGCAGGTTTACAAATTTGCCGGATGGACGATGGATTGCTCGCGCCGCCGGCTGGTCTCGCCCGACAATGTGCGGGTGGAACTGACCAGCGGCGAATTCAATCTGCTGGAAACGCTGGTGAAGAGTGCGCAGCGCATGCTCAGCCGCGATCAGCTGCTGGAACTTGCCGGAAGCAATGTCGCTTACGGATATGACCGCAGCATCGATATCCTGATCAGCCGGCTGCGCCGCAAGATGGAAGACGATCCGCGGTCGCCGAAACTGATCCTGACCATTCGCGGCGGCGGGTATCAGTTCGTGCCGGAAGTCGTGGCGGAATGAAGCGGTTTCTGCCCCAGTCCCTGCCAAGCTGGATCCTGCTGATCCTGATTGCCGGACTGATCACCACGCAGATCGCGACGCTGTCCATCGTCTCGCGTGACCGCAGCGAAGGCAACAATATCCTTGAGCTGTTTCGCCTGAGCGAGCGTGCGTACACGCTGGTCAAGCTGCTCTACGCCGCGCCGCCGCCGGAGCGCACCCGGCTTGCCGGCGCCATGTCGAATGCGTCCAGCCCGCTCTATATGTCGGATGATCCGGCCGTGACATCGGCGATTGCATCCGATGACAATCTGGCCGAGCTTGAAGACGTGCTTGTCGCGCGGTTTTCAGCCTTTGGCGTGACGGATGCGCGGGTTCGCCGCGAATCGCCCAACGCCACACCGGAAACCGATACGGATTCCAGCACGCCCGGTGCGGATGTCGGCGTTGTCGAAAAGCAGCTGTCGGCGCTCGCGCAGGATTTCAGCAAGAGCGGCGGCCTGATCGCATCCATCGAATTCAGCGATGGCCAATGGCTGAATTTCGTGACGCCGGTTTCGCCCATCGATCCGATCCTCACCGTGCAGACGCTGCCATTGTTCGGCGCCGTCGCGGCCATTGTCATCATCTTGTCGATCTGGGCGATGCGCCGGCTGACGGCGCCGTATCGTGCATTGGAAAGCGCGGTCAAGCGCATCGGCGAGGATGTCAAAATTCCGCCTTTGCCGGAATTCGGCAGCACCGAGTACAAATCGGCGGCGCGGGCCGTCAATGCCATGCAGGCGCAACTGCGCGAATATGTGGCCGACCGTGAACAATTGGCGGCGGCGCTTGCCCATGATTTGCGCACGCCGTTGACCCGCATCCGCCTGCGGCTCGAATTGCTGCGCAAATCCCAGCTGCGCCAGTCGCTGATGCAGGATCTCAACGATATCGAGGCGATTTCCCGTTCGGTCATCGACTTCGCCACCTATGAAGTGGTCGATGAAGAACAGGAAAAGATCGATTTCTGGTCTCTGGTCGACTCGATTGTCGATAATTATCCGCAAGTGACGTTTGAAAAGAAAGGCATCGGCGCGCGCAAGCTCATCTGCACCGGGCGGCCGATCGCCTTGCGCCGCTGTGTCACCAATCTGATCGACAATGCGGTGGCCTATGGCGAAAGAGCCGATATCAGTCTGAAGCTGGCCGGCAATGAGATTATCCTGGTAATCAAGGATCATGGTCCCGGTATTCCGCAGGCCAAGCTGGATGAGGTGTTCCAGCCATTCCGCCGGGTGGAGGGGTCGCGCAACCGGCAAACGGGCGGGTTTGGTCTCGGCCTGACCATTGCCCGCAACATTGCCCGGCGCAGCGGCGGCGACATCAAGCTTGAAAACGATCCGGAGGGCGGATTGCGGGCGGAGCTGACAATCCCTCTGGCATCCTGACGCCTATTCCCCAGTCAGCACAAAGGACTGGATATCGTCAAAGACGGCATTCCAGTCCCGGTCCCCGATCTCCATGAAGCCGAAGAAGCGCAGCATGAAAACGCCTTCCGTGGCGATAAAGGCGATGCGCGCACGGCGGCCCGCTTCGGTTGACAGGTCGAAATCCGCCATTCTGGTTTTGTACCAGGCGCGGGTGCTGGCAAGGTGCTCCGGCGTCTGGATCAGGGACGACATCAGGCTTGCCGCCTTGGCGTTGGAGCTTTCGTCGCCTTTGCGCGTGGCTTCCAGGTGGGCGCGGATCGGCGAAACCGGGGTTCCCTGGGTGAGTTGCACGACTTCCGCATCGTAGGCTTCGCCCCAGCGTTCCAGCATCGCATCGATAAGGGCGCCCTTGGTGCCAAAGCAATATTGCACGCCGCCCTTGGTGATCCCGGCCGCTTTCGCCACCGCATCGATGGTGAGCGCCGCAGCGCCCACCTTGCTCACCACGGCTTCCGCCGCATCGAGAACCTTGCCCCGATCAATCGTGCGTTTCCGGCCCAAAACAGTCTTCCTCTTCCATTTCAATACGAACGTATTTATATATGCCACGATGCAGCGATACCCAATCAATGCATGACCGCAAATATAACGGGAGCGGCAAATGCTCCAATGGTGAAAAAATGCTACCCCAAAACCGCTGGCTGGTCCTTGCGATCGTCTCCAGCGCGCTGTTCCTCGTCGTCATCGACATGACAGTTCTCTACACGGCTCTGCCGCGTCTGACCCATGATCTTCATGCTTCGGCCTCGGCCAAGCTGTGGATCGTCAACGCCTATCCGCTGGTTGTCGCCGGCCTATTGCCCGGTGCCGGCGCGCTTGGCGACCGGATCGGCAACAAGAAATTGTTTGCCGGCGGTCTCGTCGTGTTCGGCCTTGCCTCGCTGGCAGCCGCATTCTCCCCGACAAGCGGGGTGCTCATCGCTTCGCGCGCCTTGCTGGCCGTGGGTGCAGCCATGATGATGCCGGCCACGCTTTCCATCGTCCGGCAGACCTTTGCCGACGAGCGGGAGCGCGCCTTTGCCATTGGCATCTGGGCGGCGATTGCATCGGGCGGCGCGGCCGTCGGCCCCGTGCTGGGCGGTGTCCTGCTCGAATATTTTTGGTGGGGCTCGGTTTTCCTGATCAACGTCCCTATCGTGATCGTGGCGCTGGTTTTCACGCTGTGGATCATTCCCAACCGCGCGGGCGATACGACGCGCCCCTGGGATCTCGTCGCGTCCGCGCAGATCATGGTCGGGCTTGTCGGCGTGACCTATGCGATCAAGGAATTCGGCAAGCAAACACCGGTTTACGCGGCGGCACTGGTTGCTGCGATGATCGGCATCGTCTTCCTGTGGCTGTTTGTCCGGCGGCAGGGACGCTCGGCGCAACCGATGATCGATTTCAGATTGTTCCGGAACCGGAGATTCTCCTCGGGTGTCGCGACCGCCTTCATCGCCTCTCTCACGCTCGTGGGCATGGAGCTGGTGTTGAGCCAGCGTTTCCAGCTGGTCATGGGCCTGTCGCCGCTCGAAGCAGGGCTTCTGATCCTGCCGGTGCCGCTCGCTGCCTTTGCGGCGGGTCCGCTGGCGGGCCTGGCGCTGCCGCGCCTTGGCTCGGAACCCATCATGTGGGTCAGCCTTACAGCGGCGGGGCTCGGTGTTGCCAGCCTGCTCTATGTCCATGACGCAAGGCCGCTCGTGCAGATCGCAAGCCTTGCCATTCTCGGTTTTGGCTTCGGTGCGGCCATGACGGCGGCGTCGAGCGCCATCATGCTCAACACGCCGGAAGAAAGCGCCGGTACGGTGGCGTCGATTGAAGAAGTGTCCTACGAACTCGGCGGCGCCATGGGTGTCGCCTTGCTCGGCAGTCTCATGTCGACGATCTACAGCATCAGCCTGACGCTGCCTGACAGCATGAATGCGCCGGTGATGGTCTATGACAGCCTCGATGAGGCGTTGATCTATGCGAAGGGGCTCGCACCGGACGTCGCACCCGCCGTGGTCGGCTTTGCCCGGGATGCCTTCGAAAGTGCGTTCACATCGGTCATTGTTGTGGCTTCCGCCACGCTGATCCTCACGGCAACGGCAATCAAGCTGGCAACACGGGCAGGCAGGAGCTGATTTGCAGCGTTATGGCTGGACCACGGCCCATGCCGACGCGGTGTCATAGAAGAAGCGTTCTTCGATGATGCGGTCACCCTGCCAGCGCTGCAGCGCGAGTTCTTCGAGACGCCGGGTCACGCCATCCCTGGATGTCGCGTCGAATATCCACTGAATGACGACGTTGTCGCCGTCGATCAGGACAGCGCGGGCCGGGTGCGTATACATCCGGTCCAGCCGGTCGAGCGCGTTCTGTTCGTGGTTTTCAAGCAACTCGCGGCCGCGGCGCGGTTCCTTGCCGGGCTCCTGCATGGAGGCATTTTCATGATAGAAATCGGTGATTGCTTTCACATGATCACCGCTGACGACAGTTGCAACAAAAGCATCGACGCGGCTGCGTTCCGGCATGGGGCTGTTCCTTCGATTGGATGATTTTTGCGGTGGCCGGCCCATGATACAGGTCCGGCTCCGCATAAACAAAGCTTGATTCAGATGATCGCGTGCGACAAGCCGCCATCCACCGGTATTGCCGCCCCGGTGACGTAGGAAGCCTTTTCGCTGGCGAGAAAGGCAGCCACGGCGCCGAACTCATCCGCCGTTCCGTAGCGGCCGACAGGCACATCCGCCTGGCTCTCTGCGGCAATGACGGCGACGTCAACACCCCGTGCTTCGGCATCCATGCGATCCAGCATGTCGGTGCGTGCCGTGGCGAGGCGTCCCGCGAGCAGCAGATTGACCGTTATCCCATCGGCAGCGACTTCTCCGGCGAGGCTCTTGGCCCAGCCGGCAACGGCAGCGCGCAACGCGTTGGATGCGGTCAGGCCGGCAATCGGCTCCCGGACGCTCGTCGACGACACCACGAGGATGCGGCCCCAATGCCGCTCGCGCATCCCCGGCAGAAAATGCGCGGCGATACGCACGCCGGACAGGAACATGGCTTCGAACTGGGTGCGCCATTGGACAATATTCAGCGAAGCCGCCGGAAACGGCGGCGGCCCGCCGCCATTCAGCAGCAGGATATCGATGCCGCCCATCGCCTCATCAACACGGTCAAGCATGGCGGCCAAAGCCACCGGATCGGCAAGATCGGCGTTGAGGGCGAAGGAGCGGGGCGAATGCACGCGCAGCGCACTGGCCGTGGTGTTCAACGCCGCATCGTCCCGTCCGGCAATGGCAACAACCGCGCCGTTTTCGGCCAGGGCGCTGGCGACGCCGCGGCCAAGCCCCTTATTGCCGCCGAGCACAAGAGCCCGTTTTCCTTCCAGTCCAAGGTTCATGGTAGAGATCTCACTTTTTCAATGGGTTAGCGGACATGGATGATGGCATCCACTTCGACCGGGACATTCAGGGGCAGGCCCGCCATGCCGATCGCCGCGCGGGCATGTCTGCCCCTGTCACCCAGCACTTTGAGCAACAGTTCGGATGCGCCATTGCCGACCGTTGAATAATCGCTGAACCCGGCGGCGGCGTTCACGTAAACCGTGATCCTGGCCACCTGGACAACCCGGCTCAGATCGCCGTCCAATTCCCTGCTCAGCCAGAACAGGATGTTGGCAGCGCACATCGCAGCCGCCTGTTTCGCCTCTTCGAGGCTGATCGTTTCGCCGACTTTGCCTGTGTAGGCAATGTCTTCTCCCGCCTCGGGTATCTGGCCAGAGATATAGACAACATTGTCGACGCGGATAGCCGGTGCGAACGGAAAGTCGGCTGGTGCGATTTCCGGCCAGGTCAGGCCGGTCTGTTCAAAACGGTCACGGAAACTCGTCAAGGCAATCTCCTTATGCTGGGGAGCATTCCTTGCCATGCTTGGTAGAGATAATGTATCTTGATATTGCTTATATCGATATAAGGTTTCTTGATGGACATGAATCTTGATCCGCACCTGTTGCGAGCGCTGCTCGTGGTTGCCGAAACGGGTACCGTCAGCGGTGCGGCGGAGAAACTGGCGCGCACGCAGGCGGCGGTCAGCATGCAGCTCAAGCGGCTGGAGGCGGATCTTGGCACGCAGCTTCTCAAGCGTTCGTCACGCGGTGTGTCGCTGACCGATTCAGGTGAAATTCTCGTCGCTTACGCCCGCAAGCTCATTGCGCTTGGCGAAGATGCACGTCAGCAGATCGAGGGACGCCAGCTGGTCGGGCGGGTGAGGCTCGGGCTGATTGAAGACCTTGTCGTTACACGGTTGCCCATTCTTCTAGCGGAATTTCGCAAGAGATTTCCGCAGGTGGAACTTGATCTCGTCACGGCGCACAGCGGAGAGCTCAGCCAAAGTCTGCAGTCGGGCAAGCTGGATATTGTTGTTGCCGATCCATCGCGCTTTTCGTTTGCGCCGTTTTTTCACTGGTCGCGGCAACTGGTCTGGAGCGGCAGCCGTTTGATCGATGTCGGTGAGGGCGATCCCATCCCCCTCATCGTCTTCGAAGGCTCCTGCACATGGCAGGACAAGACAACAGTGGCGTTCGCCAGCGCCGGGGTCGCATGGTCCGTGGCGTGCCGGGTCTCGAGCTACGGTGCTCTCATCGGCGCCTTGCGTGCCGGGCTTGGCTACAGTCTCATGCTGCCGGAAAGCCTGCCGTCCGACTGCGAAACCATTGACAGCGGCCGCAACCTGCCGGAGGCGCCAAGTGCCGATTTCGGACTGTTTGTCGGCAAGGACCCATCCAACATCGTGCGGGAACTCGGATTGTTCCTGCGGGAAAAGCTTGTGTCCTGACTTCCGCAGTCAGGACACTCCCGTCTTGGGATATGTTATTTCGCGGCTGGCTTGAGCGAACCGATGATTGCCAGGAGTTCGGGGGCGTGTTTTTCCTGTGTGCCCTTGGAACCCCAATAGGTGATGACAAGGAGCTTGTCCGGTGTGGGCGCGGCAAATGACAGTCCGATGTTCACGGCGCCTTCCTTGTCCGTGCCGCTCCAGTCCAGATTGGTCATGTCCATTCCGTTGATCTGGTCCGTTGAGGTCTTCTTGGTGGAGTCATCGATCTTCACGCCGTTTTCCGTCAGAAAATCGATGGCGTCACTGATCACCTTGTCGGATGTTTTGGCATCGGCCACATCGACGGAGAGATAGATCGCCGAATCATCGGATGTGGCGTCGATCCCACCTTCGGTTTCCTTGGGTCCCCAGCTATTCGGTATGGTGATCGACGCAACCGGCGCCTCGCTCGGAAAGGTGAGGGTCGCGGCGGGCGCTGCAGCAGGCGCCAGTGCGATCATCGTCGCCAGCAAAATTTTCTTCATATGAATTCCCCTTGGGTTGTAACGCAGAGCATCACGAATTGCGGACTATTCCCAATTCGCGTTTTTTCTTTCAGGTTTTCTGGGTATATCAGAAGTATATCTGACAACTATTGCACATTTATGAACAATAACAATAGTAATTCCTGGTAATTTTCACCAAGAAGAGAAATTTTTATTTCTGCTCGTGTTAAATATCACCCCTGAGATTGAATATTGATCTTCAGAAGGAGTGACGCGTTCAAAACATCTTTCGATAAACTACAAAGCCGGAATGATCCGCCACTTTGTTGTAGAGTTCCATGGCGGTGTGATTGGTCTCGTGGGTGAGCCAATAAACGCGAGGGGACCCTGCAAGCTGCGCCCGTTCGTAAACGCCGTTGATCAGGGCTCTGCCGACGCCCTTTCCCCGTGCCGCCTCGTTGGTGAACAGGTCTTGCAGATAGCAGTTTGGTGCAATCGAAATGGTGCTGCGGTGGAAGATGTAGTGTGTCAGCCCCAGGAGCTGCCCGCCGCTCTCCGCAACAAGGGCATTGACCGGCTCATAGGCATCGAAGAATCGTTCCCAGGTTGTGCGGGTGATGTCCGCCGCCAGCGCTGTCGGGCCCGACCGTCCGTAAAACGCATTGTAACCATCCCAAAGCGGCAGCCACTGGTCATAATCCTGACGGGTGACGGGGCGAACGAGAAGATCGTTGGTCATGTGTTCATCCTGCATTCTCGGGGAAAGCGTGGGGGCGGGCGGCCGGAAAGAAGCTAAAACACGAAACGGCCCGGGGACAATGGGCATTTCAGATATTTTTGGTGTTGCCGGCGCGCGGGGCAGGCGCGCGTGCCGGCGATGGTTTTATTGATCTTGCGCCACAACAGCCGGCTCTCGCCCTCATATATTCTGACGCCGCTTGATCGTCATCAGGCGTTCGTAGAGTTTCAGACGTTTTGGCCGCCTCCTGCGGATCGACAGGAGGGAGCCGGACAGGAGAGCCGGCTGCAGGCAGACGGAATTGAGATGGATGAGCTTTTCACCACGAATCGTCCAGGTGTGGAGAAAGGGCACCGTCGCATCGCCTTCATGCATCTTGAGATGAACGAGTGCGTGTACTTCGTCATCCTGGCAATTCAGGGTTTCATAGACGACGGATGTCGGTTCGAGATAGAGCGAATACTGGCGCACGCACGTGCTCAGATAGTGTTCCGGGCCGGTGTAAACGCCGCCCCATGGCACGCTGTCGCCGATGCGGGCCACGAAATCACTGTCAAGCAAGGGGGCCATTGATTGCGGCCCGTCGCTGCGTGTTTTTTCGTAGACGAGCCGGATCAGGGCTCTGTTCTTGTCCTTGATGTTTCCGTTCATTTTTTGTTTTGGTCCCCACGGCGCCGCTTATTGACGGTTCCGGCCCAATCTTACTGCGGTCTGATCGACGGGTATAGGCCCACGCCTGTCCCTGTCGGGCGCTTGTGCGGCCGATTGGCGATTGGCAGACGTGAATGGTTGAGCTGATGGTGAGCGCGCGGGGGTTCGAACCCCGGACCTACTGATTAAAAGTCAGTTGCTCTACCGGCTGAGCTACGCGCTCCCAGGCAGGAAAGGCGCTTGCGCTACCCCTTGGGAATTGCGGCGGAACATAGGGATGACATCGGCATTGGTCAACAGCTATTGTGCACAGTTTTTGCAAGATTAAGCCCTGTTTTTGCCCTGTCCACGGTTTTTCCGGGCATTGGAGGCATTTTACGCGGGATTGGCGCTGCCGCTGGCGACAATCACAGCGCATCCGTGTGCCGAACTGGCGAAAAGGTGATTGGAATTTGTGGGGGATTCGGCCTATGGCAGCTTCCATCAGAATTGAAATGCCAAACGAGGAGCGCATATGGCGCTTGATGTATCCTATCTGACCGCTGCCGGTGCCGGTGCGCTGTCGTTCTTGTCTCCCTGTGTGTTGCCGCTGGTGCCGCCTTATCTCTGCTACATGGCCGGCGTGACCGTGGAGGATTTCCGTTCCGATCAGCCCGCTGCCCGCGTTTCACCGGTGCGGCAGGCGCTGTTGCTTTCATCCTTCTGCTTCGTTCTCGGGTTTTCGACTGTTTTCGTGCTGCTGGGGGCGGGCGCCTCGACGATCGGCGGGCTGCTGCGCATGTGGCAGCAGGAGATCGCGATTGCCGCCGGTGTCGTCATCATCCTGATGGGGCTGAATTTCCTCGGCGTGTTCCGCCTTGCCTTCCTGTCGCGTGAAGCGCGGTTCCAGACCAAGGGCAAGCCGGCAAACCCGCTGGCTGCCTATGTCATGGGACTGGCCTTCGCCTTCGGCTGGACGCCCTGCATCGGGCCGGTTCTCGGGCCGATCCTTGCCCTTGCGGGCGGCCGCGATACGGTTTCCGACGGGGCACTGCTGCTTGCCATCTATTCGCTGGGTCTCGGCATTCCCTTTATCATCGCCGCCCTGTTTTCCGGTTACTTCATGCGGTTCCTCACGCGCTTCCGCATGCATCTCGGCAAGGTGGAAAAGGTGATGGGCGGGCTGCTGGTCATCACCGGCGTGTTGTTCCTGACCGGCGGATTGCAGACATTCTCTTTCTGGCTGCTTGAAACATTTCCCATCCTCGGCCAACTCGGCTAAAGAAGCGGAAACTGTTCATGCATTGGCAACCGGGATTATGCCACGATCGGGCGTAAAACTGTGTCGAGCCAAAACGGATCCGGAATTCTGACAATGACATCACGTACCTGCCTCTCGGTCATTCTTGCCGCCGGTGAGGGCACGCGCATGAAATCAGCGCTGCCGAAAGTGCTTCATCCGATTGCCGGGCTGCCCATCGTAGCGCATGTGGCAAAGGCGGTTCACAGCGCCGGGGGCAGCGATATCGCCCTGGTTGTCGGCCGTGGTGCCGATGCGGTGCGTGACGCGGTGCAATCGGTGGTTTCCCATGTCACGGTGCACGAACAGACTGAGCGGCTCGGCACCGCCCACGCGGTTCTCGCTGCCCGCGATGCAATCGCGCGGGGCTATGACGATATCCTTGTGGTGTTCGGCGATACGCCGCTCGTTGAAACTGCGGCCTTGGATCGGGCACGCGCCAAATTGGCTGGGGGCGCCGATGTGGTCGTCATGGGCTTCCGGCCGGACAACCCGGCGGGTTATGGCCGGCTGGTCGAGAAGGGTGGCAAGCTGATCGCCATCCGCGAAGACAAGGATGCCAGCGAAGACGAGAAAAAAATCGGTTTCTGCAATGGCGGCCTGATGGCCTTGCGCGGTGACAGTGCCCTGCAGCTCCTGGACAAGGTCACCAATGCCAACGCCAAGGGCGAATATTATCTGACTGATGTGGTTGAAATCGGCAATGCACTGGGAAAATCCGTCGTTGCCATCGATATTGCCGTCGACAATGTCATCGGCATCAACACCCGCGTCGAGCTGGCGGAAGCCGAAGCCATCTGGCAGAACCGCAAGCGGCGGGCAATGATGCTCGCTGGCGTGAGCATGCAGGCGCCGGAGACCGTGTTTTTTGCGCATGACACGTTGATTGAAGCGGATGCGGTGCTGGAACCGCATATTGTATTCGGTCTGGGGGTGTCGGTTGCGACAGGCGCCGTCATTCACGCCTTTTCCCATCTGGAACGGGCGAAGGTGGGGCCGGGCGCCAATGTCGGCCCGTTCGCCCGGCTGCGCCCGGGCGCCGATCTTGCTGCCAATGCCAAGGTCGGAAATTTCGTCGAGGTCAAGAACACCAGGATCGGCGTCGGTGCAAAGGTCAGCCATTTGACCTATCTCGGCGATGCCACGGTCGGTGCCGATGCCAATATTGGTGCCGGAACGATCACCTGCAATTATGACGGCTACAACAAGGCTTTGACGGAGATCGGGGTCGGTGCTTTTATCGGCTCCAACACGTCGCTGGTCGCGCCGGTGTCGGTGGGCGACAATGCCTATGTCGCATCGGGCAGCGTGATTACCCAGAACGTCCCGGCGGATGCGCTGGCGTTTGGCCGGGCGCATCAGGTCAACAAGGAAGGCCGGGCGGTTCAACTGCGCGCAGGCTATGCCGCGCAGAAAAAGGCCAAGAAGGCCGCGGAATAACGCATTGGCAGTTCATGCCAGACATTGAAACGGAATTTGACTTCCTGCCTGTACGGATTCGCTTTAGGCAGGTTGAAATCGAGACCCTGAGCCATCGGAGCTTTTTATGTGCGGTATTGTCGGAATTATCGGACGCGAACAGGTTGCGCCTTTGCTGGTGGACGCGTTGAAACGCTTGGAATATCGCGGTTATGATTCCGCCGGTGTTGCAACGCTGGACGAGGGTGTCCTCGACCGGCGGCGCGCCGAAGGCAAGCTCGTCAATCTCGATACGCTGCTGAAAGACCAGCCGCTTTCCGGCACCATCGGCATCGGCCACACCCGCTGGGCCACGCATGGCGCCCCGACGGTGCGCAATGCGCACCCGCATACCACGCCGCGTCTTGCGGTCATTCACAACGGCATCATCGAGAATTTTGCCGAACTGCGCAGCATGCTGGAAAAAGACGGCTACGTCTTCGAGACCGAAACCGATACGGAAACCGTGGCGCACCTGGTGACACGTGCGCTGGATCGCGGTCTTGCGCCCGTTGAAGCCGTTCGCCAGACCTTGCCGCAACTGCGCGGTGCCTTTGCCATTGCCATCATGTTCAAGGGCGAAGACGACCTGCTGATCGCGGCGCGCAACGGTCCGCCGCTTGCGGTCGGTTACGGCGATGGCGAGATGTATCTGGGCTCGGACGCCATTGCGCTTGCCCCGTTCACCGACCGCCTGTCCTATCTGGAAGATGGCGATTGGGCCGTGCTGACGCGCAAGGGTGTGGTGATCTATGACGAGGCCGGTGCAACCGTGCAGCGTCGCATCGAAAAATCAGCAGGTACGGCGTTCCTCGTCAGCAAAGGCAATCACCGGCATTTCATGGAAAAGGAAATCCATGAACAGCCCGAAGTGATTTCTCATACGCTGGCCAATTATCTCGATTTTTCCAAGGGCATTATCCGCAGCGATGCGGCGCCCGTCGATTTTGCCAGGGTCGACCGGATTGCAGCCTCCGCCTGCGGAACGGCCTACTATGCCGGACTGATCGGCAAATACTGGTTCGAGCAGATCGCGCGGCTTCCCGTCGATATCGATGTGGCTTCGGAATTCCGCTATCGTGAAATGCCCTTGTCCAAGGACAGTCTTGCGCTGTTTGTCTCCCAGTCCGGCGAAACCGCCGATACGCTGGCGTCGCTGCGCTACTGCAAGCAGCAGGGATTGACCATCAGTTCTGTGGTCAATGTGCGGGAATCGACCATGGCGCGCGAGTCGGACACTATCTTCCCGACCTTGGCCGGTCCGGAAGTCGGCGTTGCCTCCACCAAGGCGTTCACCTGCCAGTTGTCGGTGCTCGCGTCGCTTGCGGTTATTGCCGGCAAGATGCGCGGGACCATTTCGGAAGAAGACGAGCGCCGTCTGGTGCATGAACTTTCAGAAATTCCGCGCTATGCGACACAGGCCCTGAAGCTCGAGCAGCAGATGGAGGCGATCAGCCGCGATCTCTCGCAGGTGAAGCATGCGCTTTATCTCGGCCGTGGCACGAGTTTCCCGCTGGCGCTGGAAGGCGCGCTGAAGCTGAAGGAAATTTCCTACATTCATGCGGAGGGGTATGCGGCGGGCGAGTTGAAACATGGTCCGATCGCGCTGATCGATGAATCCATGCCGGTCATCGTCATTGCCCCCTATGATCACTGGTTTGAAAAGACCGTATCGAACATGCAGGAAGTGGCGGCGCGCGGCGGCAAGATCATTCTGATCACCGATGAGCGCGGCGCGGCGGCAAGCACGCTGAAAACCATGCACACGGTCATTCTGCCGGATATGCCCGAAATCATCACGCCGATCATTTACGCGCTGCCGATCCAGATGCTGGCCTACTACACGGCGGTGTTCATGGGAACGGACGTGGATCAGCCGCGCAATCTGGCAAAATCGGTCACGGTCGAATGATTCATCCGGCGCGAAGCAGCCGGACGGCTTCATCGCGCTCGAAGAGATAGAGCAGGACGCGCAAGGCTTCGCCTCGCGCGCTCTGCAGCTCCGGATCGCGCCCGAGAATATAGCGCGCATCCTTTCTGGCGATTTCGAGAAGCTCCTGATGTGCCTCGATGCTGGCGAGGCGAAAGCCCGGCGTGCCGGATTGGCGGGTGCCCAGCAATTCGCCTTCACCGCGCAGCTTCAGGTCTTCCTCGGCAATGCGGAAGCCGTCTTCCGTCTCGCGCATGATTTCCAGGCGCGCCCGGGCCACTTCGCCGAGCGGGCCCTTGTAGAGCAGCAGGCAGGTCGATGGCTTGTCGCCGCGCCCGACACGCCCGCGCAGCTGATGCAGCTGGGCAAGACCGAACCGCTCGGCATGTTCGATCACGATGATCGTTGCATCGGGCACATCCACACCGACTTCAATGACCGTGGTTGCAATCAGCAGGCGTGTCTCGCCATTCTTGAAGGCCAGCATGGCGGCGTCTTTTTCCGGCCCGGTCATGCGGCCATGGACAAGGCCGATCTGATTGCCCAGCAAGGGCTGCAGCGACTGGAAACGCTCTTCGGCCGAAACCAGGTCGACCAGCTCCGATTCCTCGACCAGCGGGCAAATCCAGTAGATTTTCTGGCCGTCGGCGATGGCGCGGCGCATGCGGTCGACCAGTTCGCTCAAGCGTTCCATCGGCAGGATGGCGGTGGTGATCGGCCGGCGCCCGGCGGGTTTCTCCGTCAGTTTTGAGACATCCATATCGCCGAAAGCGGTCAGAACCAGCGTGCGCGGAATGGGCGTCGCTGTCATGACCAGCATGTCCGGTGCGGATCCCTTGGACTGAAGCAGCAGCCGTTGATGCACACCGAACCGATGTTGTTCATCAATGATTACAAAGACAAGGTCGTGGTAGTTCACCTTTTCCTGAAAGAGCGCATGCGTCCCGATGACGATGTGGATAGCGCCAGAACGCAGGCCGTCAAGAATGTCTTCGCGCTCGCGGCCTTTTTCCCGGCCAGTCAGCAAGGCTGTCCGCAGGCCCGCCTTGGCCGCAAGCGGCGCAATGGTGGCATAGTGCTGCCGGGCCAGAACTTCCGTGGGCACCATCAGCGCGGATTGTCCGCCGGATTCGGCGGCATGCGCCATGGCCAGCAGGCCGACGATGGTTTTGCCGGATCCCACGTCACCCTGCAGCAGTCTGAGCATCCGTTCCGGCTGGCGCAGGTCAGCGATGATTTCCTTGATCGCCTGCTGCTGGCTGCCCGTCAGATCATAGGGCAAGGCCGCGACGACCCTGGCTTTCAGGCTGCCGTCGCCCTCCAGCTTGCGGCCGGACAGCCGGCGGGTTTTCAGGCGCACGAGCGCGAGAGCCAGCTGACCGGCGAGAAACTCGTCATAGGCAAGCCGCTGGCGCGCGGGATGATCCAGTGCGATATCGGAAGGGTCCTGCGGGCGATGGATCGTTTCAAGCGCCTGCCGATGCGCAGGAAAATCATGTTTTGCCAGCACGGGCGCTTCGATCCACTCGGGCATTTCCGGTGTGCGTGCCAGCGCTTCGTGTATGCCGCGTGCCAGGACCTTGGGCGACAGGCCGGCCGTCAGAGGATAAACCGGTTCGACCAGCGGCAGCGACGCTGCATCGGCAATGCTGGCGATATGGTCAGGGTGAACCATGGTCGGACGGCCGTTGAACCATTCCATGCGGCCGGAGACGATGACGGTTTCACCCACGGGCAGAGCGTTTTCGAGCCATGCCTTTTTGGCGTGAAAGAAGACAAGCCCTATTTCTCCCGTGTCATCATGGGCAAAGACCCGGTGCGGCACGTTGCTTCGCCCGCTTGGTGCCGGCTGATGGCGGTCGACACGCAGTTCCAGCGTGACGATGGCGCCTTCCGGTGCATGGGCGATACCGGGACGATTGCGCCGGTCGATGACACTATTGGGCGGCAGGTAGACCAGATTGCCGACGCGCGGTTCGGTTCCGGGTGGCTGCGTTCCCAGCAGCGTGGCAAGCAGGCCCGTCACCTTCGGCCCGATGCCGGGCAGCGAGCGAACGGAAGCAAAAAGGGGATCGAGCAGTGAAGGACGCATTCCCTAGGTTTAACGTCTTCAAAGCGTGTTGCAAGGCTGACAGCGGCGTCAATGCGCGCTATACCCAGCCGCAATCCTTTGGCTTCCCGCCCATCGAAGCCTTTTCACGATATTTCAAGGGAGACTGTCCATGACCGGAAGCAGTCGTTCAACAGTTGATCTGCCGCCAAGACAGCGCAAAATCCTCTTCCGTTCCTGGCATCGCGGCATGCGCGAGATGGATCTGATTCTCGGGCAGTTTGCCGATGCGCACATCGAAAGCCTGACGGAGGCGGAACTCGATCAGTATGAAGCGCTGATGGAAGCGCTCGACCGCGACCTGCTGAAATGGGTCACCGGGGAAGCTGAAGTGCCCGAAGAATTCAATACGCCGATCTTTCACAGGATTCTGGCTTCCCGCAACGCTATGAAATTCTGATTCGACATGAATGCCTTTTCCAAACTCGGACTGAAACCGGATATCAACGGACACGTCGTCATTGATGGTGTGGTCGACGGATATGAAGCATTTGCGCTTGCCAAGGTGGTCGCCGAGGCGGGAGCGGGCGGTCCTGTGCTGTTCATCGCCAGCGATGGTCAGCGCGTCGCCGACATCGAACAGGTGCTGGGCTTCGTTCAGCCCGATCTGCCGGTGCTGCAGCTGCCCGCCTGGGACTGTCTGCCCTATGACCGCGTGTCGCCCGGTTCGGACACGGCGGCGCGGCGCCTGGCGGCGCTGGCCGGCCTTGCGGCGCTGCGCGACCAGAAACACCCCGGCGTCATCCTTGCGACCGCCAATGCGGTGCTGCAAAAGCTGCCGCCGCGCAAAGTCCTGGCCGAACAGCTCTTTCTCGCGAAGCCCGGCAACAGAATTGACATGAACGCGCTTGTTCAGCGCCTTGAAAACAATGGATTTGAGCGCGTTTCAACTGTGCGGGATGTGGGCGAGTATGCCGTGCGCGGCGGCATTCTCGACCTGTTCGTACCCGGCGCTGAAGAGCCGCTGCGGCTGGATTTCTTCGGGGACACGCTGGAATCCATCCGCACATTCGATGCCGCATCGCAGCGCACATCCAGCCAGAAAACCGAATTCTCCATGCAGCCGATGAGCGAAATCACGCTCTCGCCGGAGACAATCAGCCGGTTCCGCTCGCACTATGTGCAGAAATTCGGGGCGCCGTCGCGTGACGATGCGCTGTATCAGGCGATATCGGAAGGCCGCCGCTTTGCCGGCATGGAGCACTGGCTGCCGCTGTTCTACGAGCGCATGGAAACCGTCTTCGACCATGCGGGCCGCATGCCTGTCATCTTCGATCATCTGGCGCATGAAGCCATGGCTGAGCGCCACAAGATGGTGGTCGATCACTATGAGGCGCGCAAGAAGCAGTCGGATGGCACGGAACCGGGCGAGGCAGTGCCCTACAAGCCCGTCGAGCCGGGCTCGCTCTACCTGACACCGGCGGAGGTGGAAGCCGCGGCGGTGGCCTCGGGCATGCGCGTTGACTTCTCGCCGTTCGATGCGCCGTTCGCGACCGGCCGCTCCGTCATTCACGCCGGCGCCCATCGCGGGCGCACCTTTGTCGAGGAACGCACGGCCAAGGACGCCAATGTGTTTGACAGTGTGGTCAAGCATATTGCCGATGAGCGGGCAGCCGGCAAAAAAGTGCTGCTGGCCGCATGGAGTGAAGGTTCGCGTGACCGGCTCATTCAGGTTCTGAACGAGCACGGGCTGGAAAAGATCGAACTGGTCGAAGACCTGCGCACGGTCAAGGCACTGGCGCGCGACAAGATCACGGCTGGTGTCCTGTCGCTGGAAACCGGTTTTGACGCGGGCGATCTCGTTGTCGTCGCCGAACAGGATATTCTGGGCGACCGGCTCATTCGCCGTTCCAAGCGCCGCAAGCGCGATCAGGATTTCATCAGCGAAGTGGCGGCGCTCAATGCGGGCGATATTGTCGTGCACGTCGATCATGGCATCGGCCGGTTTGTCGGCTTGCGGACGATCACGGCCGCCGGTGCGCCGCATGATTGCCTGGAAATCCACTATGCGGGCGATGACCGCCTGTTCCTGCCCGTTGAAAATATCGAGCTCCTGTCCCGGTTTGGCTCGGAAAGCTCGACAGCTGTCCTCGACAAGCTGGGCGGCGGGGCCTGGCAGGCGCGCAAGGCCAAGCTGAAGAAACGCCTGCTGGAGATTGCCGGCCACCTCATCCGCATTGCCGCCGAACGGCAGATGCGTGGCGCCCCCGTGCTTACGCCGCCCGATGGTCTCTACGGCGAGTTTGCGGCGCGTTTCCCCTATGAGGAGACGGAAGATCAGGACCGGGCCATTGAGGCCGTCATTGACGATCTCTCGCTTGGCAAGCCGATGGACCGGCTGATCTGCGGCGATGTCGGCTTCGGCAAGACGGAAGTGGCCCTGCGTGCCGCCTTCGTCGCGGCGCTCAACGGGGTTCAGGTGGCCGTGGTCGTACCAACCACGCTGTTGTCGCGCCAGCACTACAAGACCTTTTCAACACGGTTTCAGGGATTGCCGGTCAATGTGGCGCAGGCATCCCGGCTGGTGGGCGCCAAGGAACTGGCCGAGAACAAGAAGGGTATTGCCGAAGGACAGGTCGATATTGTCGTCGGCACCCATGCCTTGCTCGGGCAGGGCATCAAGTTCAAGAATCTCGGTCTTCTGATCATCGATGAAGAGCAGCATTTCGGCGTCAAGCACAAGGAACGGTTGAAGGATCTCAAATCGGACGTCCACGTGCTGACCCTGTCGGCAACGCCGATCCCGCGCACATTGCAGCTGGCGCTGACTGGCGTTCGCGAATTGTCGCTCATCACCACGCCACCGGTCGACCGCATGGCCGTGCGCACGTTCGTCTCGCCATTCGATCCGCTGGTTATCCGCGAAACATTGCTGCGCGAGCGCTATCGCGGCGGTCAGAGCTTTTATGTCTGCCCGCGCATTTCGGACCTTGGCGAGATCAAGGACTTTCTGGATTCACAGGTGCCGGAACTGAAAGTCGCCATCGCCCACGGGCAGATGCCGCCCGGCGAACTCGATGACATCATGAATGCCTTCTATGACGGGCAGTATGATGTGCTGTTGTCGACAACCATCGTTGAATCCGGTCTTGATATTCCGACGGCCAACACGCTGATCATCCACCGCGCCGACATGTTCGGCCTTGCCCAGCTCTACCAGTTGCGCGGCCGTGTCGGCCGGTCGAAGCAGCGCGCTTTTGCCCTGTTCACGCTGCCGGCCAACAAGATGCTGACGCAGATGGCCGACCGCCGGCTGAAAGTGCTGCAATCGCTCGATACGCTCGGCGCCGGTTTCCAGCTGGCGAGCCACGACATGGATATTCGCGGTGCGGGCAATCTGCTCGGCGAAGAACAGTCCGGCCATATCAAGGAAGTCGGCTTCGAGCTCTATCAGCAGATGCTGGAAGAGGCGGTCGCGGAGATCAAGGGGACGGGCGAGGTCGAGGACGGTCACTGGTCGCCGCAGATTGCGGTCGGTACGGCGGTGATGATTCCGGAAACCTATGTGCCGGACCTGCAATTGCGGCTGGGGCTGTATCGCCGTCTCGCCGACCTGGAGGAACTGCAGGATATCGACGGCTTTGGCGCCGAGCTGATCGACCGGTTCGGACCTTTGCCTGATGAAGTGCAGCATCTGCTCAAGATCGTCTACATCAAGGCGCTGTGCCGCCGTGCCAATGTCGACAAGCTCGATGCCGGGCCGAAGGGCATCGTCATCCAGTTCCGCAACAAGACGTTCAGCAATCCGGCGGCATTGGTGAAGATGATCGGCGAGCAGGGCTCGATGGCGAAAATCCGCCCGGACCAGAGCATCGTGTTCGTGCGCGATTGGCCAACCGCGGAAAAGCGCCTGAATGGCGCGGCCGTCGTGATGACCCAGCTGGCGAAACTGGCCGCCGCATAGCGGCCAGCCTCCACCGGCGCTTCATATCAGGTCGGGCGGGGTTCGAAACCGTCGGCTGTCTGGCGGATGGCATCGGCCAGCGCATCGGCGGACTGTGCGCCCATGACCGCGTATTTCTGATCCAGGATGAAGCAGGGCACACCGCGCACGCCGATCTGGTTGGCGGTGTCGATTTCCTGGCGCACGCCGACGCTGTCCGCATCGGTCGGCAGCAGGCTCGCGACGATGGCGCTGTCCATGCCACCTTCTTCAGCCGCTTCGATCAGCACCTGATGGTCGCCGATGTTCTTTCCCTGTTCAAAATAATAGGAAAAGAGAATGCCGACGATCTTGTCCTGGATATCGAGACCGGCCTGCGAGGCCCAGCGGATCAGGCGATGCGCATCCAGTGTATTGGGGGCAATCTCGATGGCCTCGAAGTCGAACTCGATGCCTTCTTCCTTGCCGAGCTCGATCAATTGCTGATGCACTTCAAAAATACGGTCCGAGCTGCCGAATTTCTCCGTCATGTAGCGGTTGCGGTCCTTGCCCTGTTTCGGCAGCGTCGGGTCCAGCTGAAACGGACGCCAGTTGACCGTCACGTCCAGATCGGGATTGAGCGCGAGGGCGCTCTCCAGCCGCTTGCGGCCGACAAAGCACCAGGGGCAGACAACATCCGACACAACGTCGATGGTAAATTTCTTTTCGGTCATGATGTTCAACCTATCGTTTGTCAGACCACCACGTCTGAAGCTGGTAGCCGTTGAGAGATGTCTTGTCCGGGTGTTGCAGATGCGCCCAATAGGCAATCCATTGCTCGGGCTGGTAGTAAATTGGCACCATATAATGGCCGGAGATCAGCACTCTGTCGAGGGCGCGCACGATGCTGACAAACTCCGACTGGCCGTGGACGGCAAGCATCTTGTCAATCAACGCGTCGACAACAGGGTCGGCAACGCCGGCATAGTTGAAGCTGCCCTCGATGTCCTTCGATTGGCTGCCCCAGCGGGCATATTGTTCATATCCCGGGGATAGCGACCCGGAATAGGCGCCAAGAATCACATCATAATCAAAGGTTTGCAGGCGTTTCTGATACTGCGCGTCATCGACCGTGCGGATCGTGACCGCGATACCCAGGCGCTCCAGCGTACGTTTGTAGGCGATACCCAGACGCTCCTCGGCCACGGAGCGGGTCAAAATTTCGAAACTCAGCGCATTGCCGTTCGGATCGAGCATCTGCTCGTCCTTGATCGCGTAACCGCGGCTGACGAGCAGATCGTAGGCGCGCTTCATTTCCTTGCGGTCGCGGCCCGAGCCGTCCGTCGTGGCCGGCGTGTAGGTGCCATCCATGACTTCGGGAAGAACTGCGTCGGGGTACGGGGCAAGAATGGCGCGTTCGGCTGCATCGGCGGGCTTTCCGAGCGCCGACAATTCCGAGCCCTGCCAATAGCTGGCCAGGCGCTGATAGCGTCCGGCATAGAGGTTGCGGTTGGTCCACTCGAAATCGAACATCAGGGCGAGCGCCTCGCGGACATATCTGTCCTTGAACTCGTCGCGGCGGGTGTTGAAGACAAATCCATAGACATTGGCGGGTGCGTGGGTCTCAAACGTCTTTTTGACGACACGTCCGTCATTGAAGGCGGGAAAGCCGTAGGAGGAGGCCCATTTGTTCGGGTCACCTTCCATGAACACGTCAAAAACCCCCTTCTTGAACGCTTCGAACTGCGCCTGCAGATTGCGGAAATATTCGACAGTGATCACGTCGTAATTGTTGAAGCCGCGCCGGCTCGGCAAATCCGCCGCCCAGTAATTGGGATCGCGCTTGAAGACGATACGCTGCCCCGGCTGCACCTGCGACACCACATAGGGCCCGCTGCCAACCGGGATGGCAAGCGGCGACCGGTCGAAATTGTCAGCATCGATGGCATGCTTCGGCAAAACCGGCATCAGCGCGAGAATGAGGGGGAATTCCCGGTTGGCCTGATCATTGAACGTGATGCGGACGCCGTGCTCCCCGACCTGTTCGATCTTCGAGATCAGTTTCGTCCGCGTGTTGAAGGGCGGGCGCCCTTTCTCCGTCAGGAGATTGAAGGTGAAGATCACGTCGTCCGGCGTGACGGGCTGGCCATCGGACCATTTTGCCTTCGGATTCAGCGTGAATTCAACGAATGTGCGTTCCTCGTTGGTCTCCACCTTTTCCGCCAGCAAGCCATACATGGTGAACGGCTCGTCGGCGCTGCGCTGCATCAGCGTTTCGTAGACCAGATTTCCAAATTCGGCATCGCCGAACATGCCGCGCGCATAGGTGCGCATGCTTTTGATCAGAAAGGGATTGAGACTGTCGAATGTGCCGACGACACCATAGGTTATCGAGCCGCCCTTGGGCGCATCGGGATTCACATAGGGGAAATAGGCGTAATCAGCGGGCAGGGCAGGCTCGCCGCGCATGGCGATTCCATGTTTTGGCTCGGCAAGAACCGCGCTTGTCATCGAACAAGTCATGGTCAGCAGGGCCAGAATCTGGAAACTTTTCTTCAGCATCGTCTCAACCTTATGGTCCCTTTGGCGGGATTTTCCTTTGATTCGCCCACGAGATTACCATCTCATGACGATTCTGCGGCCAAAGGGGTGTAATCATCTTCCTGAAATGACAACAGAGCTAGGGTCAAGACCCATTAATCTGGTCGAAATGGTATGAGGCCATTTGTTCGGTTACAAGGAGCAAAGGCGAAGGCAATGTGGTTCATTGTCAAGCCTTTGCGACGATGAAGCCGGACAAATGGACCATATCCTCCGGACGCCGAAACGGCTGCAAGCTGCTGTGTCGAGCCGCTCGGCCGGGGGAAAGACCCCGCCCTTCGCGTCTCTCAGAGCATGGTCCCGAAAAGTTGTTCGACTTTTCGGGCAAGACCATGCTCCAAATATCGACTTGCGCATGCGTCTTTCGGCCCGGCCTAAGGCCGAACCGGAACATGCGCGGCATCTTCTTGCCGTTTCAGGCGCCATTTCGATCATGTTAATGGGGCTTGACCCTAAAAGTAGTCTGGATTTGCATTAACATGCAGTGTAACACGGCGTTCGAGACGAAGGGTCACTCTGTTGCCTCATTTGGTAACCAATCCAGAGAAAGCAATTCTAAGTGATCAAGTTACACTTCGGATAAGTGCGCTGAAAGGAACCAGTTGACCATGTCCAACCCGAAGACATTCGCTGCAACCGCATCCATCGCGGGTGCAATTGCATTACTCGCCGCCGCGGCAGTACCAGCATCAGCCCAGCAGCAGAGAACGCCGCAGGGTTGGTTCAAGGTTTGCTCCAAGCAGGAAGAAAACGACATCTGCAACACGCAGAACATCGTGACCGCCGATAGCGGCCAGCTTCTGACTGCCGTCAACCTCATCGAAATCAAGGGCAAGGTCAATCGCAAGATTTTCCAGGTTTCCGTGCCGACCGGCCGTCTGATCGGTCCGGGCGTTGGACTGCAGATCAATGGCGGCAAGACCCAGAAGATCGATTTCGCCATCTGCTTCCCGGATCGCTGCATTTCGGAAGTCGCCATGTCGGATGAACTCGTCGCTGCCTTCAAGAAAGGCAATCAGCTGACGCTGACTTCGGTCAACTTCCAGAACAAGCCAAATCCGATCACCGTTGCGCTGACCGGTTTCAGCCAGGCATTTGACGGCCCCGGCCTGCAGCAGTCGGAAATCGAAGATCGCCAGAAGACGCTTCAGGAAGAAGTCCAGAAGCGCCAGAAGGAATTCGAAGACAAGATGAAGGCCGAGCAGGCGAAGGCCAAGGCCGGAAACTGATCGAACCATCGACACGAAAAAGGGACGCTTTGGCGTCCCTTTTTTATTGTGCCGTTACTCAGTTGATATGCGGACTTTTGACCCGGTAGACACCGTTTAGCGGCTTGTCGAACATGTCCTTGATCTGCGGATGCCGCAGGGGAACGCCGGATGTATCGGCGACAAGGTTCTGCTCGGAGACATAGGCCACATACTCGCTGTCGGCGTTCTCGGCAAAGAGATGGTAAAAGGGCTGGTCGCGGCTTGGCCGGATATCTTCGGGAATGGATTGATACCATTCCTCGGTGTTGTTGAATTCAGGATCGACATCGAAAATTACGCCGCGAAAAGCGAATATCCGGTGGCTTACAACCTGCCCGATCTGAAATTTTGCGTGGCGTATTTGTTTCATCATCATCATTCATTATAGATATCAGAGACATACCTGTCTCCATCAAATCGTGCGAGCATCGATGGCGTCCTGCCATTTCCGGTCGCTTCCCAACAGTCAAAGCTCGTCATGCTCAGCGTTTTCAATCTCGTTCTCCCATTTTTCGGCCTGATCTTTCTGGGATTCCTGGTTGCCCGCATCAGTCGTCAGCCGCTGGAGGCGTTGGGATGGATGAACGTTTTCATTGTCTATGTGGCGTTGCCGGCACTGTTTTTCCAGATCCTTTCAAAGACACCTGTCGCTGAGCTGACTCAGTGGGCCTTTATTATTGGCTGCACCGCATCAACACTTTGTGTTTTTCTGGTGATGTTCGGCTTTGCTTTTTTCAGAACGCGCAAAATAGACGAAAGCACCATCCAAGGGCTCGCCGCCGCCTATGGCAATATCGGTTATATGGGGCCGGGATTGGCCATCATGGCTTTCGGCGCGCCCGCTGCCGTACCGGTTGCCCTGATCTTCTGTTTTGACAACACGCTGCATTTTGTCATGGCGCCCCTCATGATGGCGTTGTCCGGCAAAGACAAGCGCCGCCCGCATGAACTGGCGGTCAGTGTGCTCAAGAAGATCGTCCTGCACCCCTTCATCATCGCAACCATTCTGGGCGTCGCGGCTGCTGTCACCGGGTTCGAACCACCTGCATCCATCGACAAGCTCATTGATCTGCTGGCCAAGGCTGCCGCACCCTGTGCACTCTTTGCCATGGGCGTCACCCTTGCCTTGCGCCCCCTGAAGCGGGTGCCGCCGGAACTCTATCTGATTGTCCCGATCAAGCTGGTTTTCCAGCCATTGCTTATCTACGCCATCCTTCACCTTGCCGGCGATTTCCCGCCGGTCTGGGTGTACACCGCCATGCTGCTGGCGGCGCTGCCGACGGCAACCAATGTCTTCGTCATTGCCCAGCAATATGGTGTCTGGGTCGAACGGGCTTCGAGCAGCATCCTGGCAACCACGCTGTTTTCGGTCGTGACCCTGACCCTGTGGCTTTACGTGATGACGCACGGCCTCATTCCCTGATAAGGAACTGCAGGTCACCCGGCGAACGGCCGGGCCGTGGCCGTGTTGCCGGAGCGCTTTTGACCATAGATCGTGCGGAATTCATTCAGGCGCATATGCCTGTCATGGCTGTCCCGGCAGTTCCGGAAATTGTGCTCCACAGCGCCACGCCGGCGAGCGGATTGCGCCGCCTTATCGCCTCCCATGCCAATCCCGATCCCGAACCGCCATACTGGGCCTATCATTGGGCTGGCGGTGCAGTGCTCGCCCGTTATTTTCTCGATCACCCGGAGGTCGTGAAAGGGCAGCGCGTGCTGGATCTTGGATCGGGTTCAGGGATTGTTGGCATAGCGGCGGCAAAGGCAGGTGCGATCCACGTGACCGCCGCTGAAACAGACGGAAATGCCATTGCCGCGCAACAGCTCAATGCCGATCTCAATGGTGTCAGCTTGACAACGATGCATGCGGATCTGACGGCTGGCCCGGCAATGGATGTCGATCTGGTTGCTGTTGGCGATCTGTTTTACGCGCCCGATCTCGCGCAGCGCGTTCTGCTTTTCCTCGATCGCTGTCTTCTGGCGGGCGCCAAGGTCCTTATCGGCGATCCCGGCCGGGCACATCTTCCGCACGACCGGCTCCGGCTCATTGCCGAATATGCGGTGCCGGATTTCGGGCAAGTGACGGACGCAAAAGTGAATGCGGGTGTTTTTGCACTGATCTGAGGTGATGCCTGCAGGTTTTGTCTGTCGCGGCGCCTGTGTTTTCCAGACAATGAAGGCATGACCATTGTGCGTGGTTCGACAAGCTCACCATGAGGGAGGTGGAGGGCTGCACGCTAATCGTGAACCTTGCAGAACATGGCTCCCTGCAATCCTCACTTTCCCTCATGGTGAGCTTGTCGAACCACGCACAAAACGTGCTGCAGGCTTTTCGAACTCTCCCGGACATGCTGGCGTCTTTCCCTCCCGACGTGGGCTGTTTCGTCGCAGGAAGACGGCCCTTGTGGGCAAAGGCTTTCTGTGTACTATTGCGAATGATTTGCAATTGCGATTAGAGGTATTTCATGGATTCCTTGCGGCAGGCAGCCGATACGGACGAAGGCTGGCGGCGCGAACGGGGTGATGCATCGCTTTCGGATGTGCATCGCTCGGTCGCTGTCAGGACAGCGGGACCGGGTTGGCGCAGGGCCGCAGCCTTTGTGGGACCGGGCTATCTGGTTGCCGTGGGCTATATGGATCCGGGAAACTGGGCGACATCGCTGGCCGGCGGTTCGAAGTTCGGCTACACGCTGCTTGTCGTCGCGTTGGTCTCCAACATCATGGCCGTGGTCCTGCAGGCGCTTTGCGCGCGTCTGGCGATCGGATCGGGCAGGGACCTGGCGCAGGCCTGCCGCGATGCCTTTCCAAGGCCGGTTGCCTATACGCTCTGGTTCATGGCGGAGCTTGCCATCATTGCCACGGACATTGCCGAAGTCATCGGCACCGCGATCGGTCTCAGCCTGATTTTCGGCATCCCGCTTGAACTCGGCGTCCTCATCACCGCGCTCGATGTTTTCCTGATCCTCTATCTGCAAAAGCTTGGCTTCCGCTGGGTGGAAGCGCTGATCATCACGCTGCTGGGCGTGATCGCGCTGTGCTTCGGCATCCAGATTTTCCTCGCGGATCCCGATTGGGCCGCCGTGATCAAGGGATTTGCGCCGACAACGGAAATCGTCACCAACCCGGAAATGCTCTATCTCGCGCTTGGCATTCTCGGCGCGACGGTGATGCCGCACAATCTCTATCTGCACTCCGGCATCATCCAGACGCGCGACTATGGCCACACCACGCCGGAAAAACGTCAGGCGCTGAAGTATGCCACGTGGGACTCCACCATTGCGCTGACCTTTGCCCTGGTCATCAATGCGGCGATCCTGATCCTTGCCGCCGCGACCTTCAACAAGACGGGGCGGACCGAAGTGGCGGAACTCGGTGAAGCGCACTCACTGCTCGCGCCGCTCCTCGGCTGGGGTTTCGCCCCGACCCTGTTCGGTATCGCCTTGCTGTGCTGCGGCATCAACTCGACGGTGACGGCGACGCTGGCCGGACAGATCGTGATGGAAGGCTTTTTGAAAATCAGGCTGGCGCCCTGGCTGCGCCGGTTGATCACCCGTGCCATTGCCATTGTTCCAGCGGGGGCGGTGACGGTCTGGTACGGTGACAGCGGAACGGCCAAGCTTTTGATCCTGACGCAGGTCGTGCTCAGTCTTCAGCTGTCCTTTGCCGTATTCCCTCTGGTCATCTTCACCGCCAGCAAGACCAAAATGGGTGTGCTGGTCTCGCCGAAATGGCTCACGGTGCTTGCCATGATCATTGCGGTGGTGATTGCCGTGCTGAACATCAAGCTGCTGATGGACTTTGTTCTCGTTTAGGCGCGCTTTGCTTCCCGGCGTGGCCAGCGAAAGCCGCTGCCGGGGCGCAGACCCTCACGCATGAGAAAACTGCGCAGCGGCGAGAAGGTGCGGAGCAGCTCCAGGCCGCCGCTGCGGACCATCTGCACGGGCAGGAAATCCGACAGCAATGACCGGTTCAGTGCATCGACCGCGCCGGTGCGGGCAATGATATCGGGGCTGCGCCTGCGGTTATAGGCTGAAACAACCGCCGTGGCGCCAAGATCGCCGCCATCGGACGGCAGGGTATCAAGCAGTGTTTCCACGTCCCGGACACCGAGATTGAGTCCCTGCGCCCCGATGGGCGGAAACACATGCGCCGATTCGCCCGCCAGAAACACGCGGTTGCGGGCAAAGGCGTTCGGGACAAGGCCGGACAGCGGCCAGGCCTGTGCTTCGACATCGATGGTGACGGCGCCGAGCATGGACTGCATGCGTTCCTCGACGCGGACCGCCAGCTGTTCCGCATTCAGGTCCAAAAGTTCCGCGGCATGGGCAGGTGTCGTCACCCAGACGAGGCTTGACCGTTTCCCCGCAAGCGGCACCTGCGTGAATGGGCCATGCTCCGTGTGAAATTCCGTTGAAATATCATGATGATCGCGTGTGTGGCTGAAGCTGAGCACCACCGCAGTCTGGTTGTACTGCCAGGTGCGCGCCGAGATACCGGCGGCTTCCCGGGCCAGGGACGAGCGGCCATCGGCGGCAATAACGATGTTGGCGGTGAACACCGAACCATCACTGGCTTCGACTGCCATGGCATTGTCCACCGGATGATAGTGGGTTGCCGACGCGGCGACATGGCGGACCGGCGATTGCTTCAGCGCATCGCTGAGCGTTTTGGTGAGCGCAGCATTGGGGATGTTGTAGCCAAAGGCGTCTTCGTCGATCTCGGCGGCTTCGAATGTCACCACAGGGCTTCTGACCAGCCGGTTCGTGCCATCGAGAATGCGCATGGATCCGATGGGCGCAGCATGTGGCGCAATGCTGTCCCAGAGACCGATACGCTGGAGAAAACGGATGGCGGGCATCATCAGAGCCGTCGTGCGCTTGTCCGTGCCGGTGGGGACAACACCGAGACTGACGACGTTTTCAAGGCGCTGACCAAGGGCAATGGCGGCAATCAGGCCGACATGACCGGTTCCTGCAACAACAATGGGATCCGTTCGGGTGCTGGTCATCATCTGTCTCCGCTTCCAAGCCGTTTTGGCTTTCAACAGTTTATATCAGGAACATTGCTTGCGCTTTGGGTCGTTTTCAAGAAAAGCTGCTCGCAAATCGTTTGTCCTTGGTAACATATAGCGACAAGCGGATCAGTATCATGCAGCAGATTGGCGCGGACCGTGAAAAAACCAACTTTGCCCCGGGGTGTTAAACCCAAAAAAGTGACGGCACCACAAGCCAAGGCCTTCTCGGTGCATTTGTTGACCGCCTCCGGTTCCTTCCTGGCGTTCCTCTCGGTGGTCGCGGCCAGCGAAGGAAGCTGGACGGCCATGTTCTGGTGGCTGGGGCTGGCGTTGTTCGTCGACGGCATCGATGGGCCGATCGCCCGCAAGCTCGAAGTCAAATATGTGCTGCCCAACTGGTCGGGCGAGCTGCTCGACAACATCATCGACTACATGACCTATGTGCTCATCCCGGCCTTCGCGCTGTATCAGCGCGGCTTCATGGGCGAGGGCCTGTCCTTTCTGGCGGCGGCGATCATCGTCGTATCCAGTGCGATCTACTATGCCGATACGGGCATGAAGACGAAGGAAAACTTCTTCAAGGGCTTTCCGGTCGTCTGGAACATGCTGGTGTTCACCCTGTTCATCGTCAAGCCCGGCGAATGGGTGGCATTTGCCATTGTCCTCGGTGCCGCCATCGTTTCATTCCTGCCGATCTATTTCCTGCACCCGGTGCGCGTGCAGCGCCTGCGGCCGCTGAATCTCACGATTTTCTTCCTGTGGTGCGCTTTCGGCGTACTTTCGCTGTACCAGCATCTGGATTCGCCCCTCTGGGTGCGGGTCGGTATTTCGGTCACAGGCATCTACCTGTTCCTCATCGGGGCGGTGATGCAGGCATTTCCCAATCTTGGACGGACGGAGAAGGCATGATGGTCAAGGCAATTCGTATTCATCAGACGGGTGGTCCTGAAGCGCTGGTCTATGAAGATGTTACCGTCGGTGAGCCAGGCCCCGGCGAAGTGCGTATGCGCAATGAGGCCATCGGCCTGAATTTCATCGATGTCTATTTCCGCACCGGCCTCTATCCGTCGCCCGGCGGTCTGCCGCTCATTCCGGGCAATGAGGGCGCGGGCGTCGTGCTCAGCGTCGGTCCCGGTGTTACCGATGTGAAACCGGGCGATCGCGTCGCCTATGTCAATCCGATCGGCGCCTATGCGGAGGAACGCATCATGCCGGCGGACCGCCTGGTCAAGGTCCCGGACTCCATTTCCTTCCAGCAGGCCGGTTCGATGATGCTGAAGGGCATGACGGCCTATTATCTCCTGCGGGAAACCTTTCCGGTCAAGCAGGGCGACACGATCCTGTTTCACGCGGCCGCCGGCGGTGTCGGGCTCATAGCCGGCCAATGGGCCAAGCATCTCGGCGCGACCGTCATCGGCACCGCCGGTTCGGACGAGAAGGTGAAGCTGGCGCTCGAGAACGGTTTCGACCATGTCATCAACTATCGCACCGAGAACTTTGTCGAACGGGTGAAGGAAATTACCGGCGGCAGGGGTGTCGACGTGGTCTACGATTCCGTCGGCAAGGATACATTCGACGGGTCTCTGGACTGCCTGCGTCCGCGCGGCATGCTCGTCTGCTTTGGCCAGTCATCCGGTCCGGTTGCGCCATTCGATCTTGGCATCCTGTCGCGCAAGGGCTCCCTCTACCTGACGCGGCCGACATTGTTCGTCTATGTCGCGGCGCGGGCTGCGCTTGAAAATGCGGCGCGTGCGCTTTTTGACCAGGTGGAAAGCGGTGTGGTGCGCATCGATATCGGTCAGACCTATGCCCTCAAGGACGCGGCGACGGCGCATCGCGATCTTGAAGCGCGCAAAACGACCGGAACAACAGTGCTCATTCCTTAAGCCGCTGAAAAAGATGCTTGAATAGTGTGCGCAAAAGGCCGCAACCTCTGGTTTTGCACTTCCCAAATCGATGCTGCCCGACATAGGATCGGAAATGGTTAGGGGCACTTCAGAATAATCGTCCTGGGCCGTGGGGAACTATGACAAGCATAAGCGATGAAAACGGGGCTGGGCATCCACTTCTGGAAGCAACCGGGCTCACCAAAATTTTCGGCTCTCTGAAAGCCTGCGACGGGATCGACCTGACAATCGGCACCGGAGAAATTCATGCCCTTCTGGGGGAAAACGGCGCTGGTAAATCCACGCTGGTCAAAATGCTGTTCGGCGCGCTGCAGCCGACTTCGGGTGAGATCGGCTGGAAGGGCAAAGCGGTTGCCGTCGCCAATCCGGCGATGGCAAGATCGCTCGGTATCGGCATGGTTTTCCAGCATTTTTCGCTTTTCGATGCCCTGACGGCCGCCGAGAACATCGCGCTATCGCTCGATGAGAAAACCGACCTCAACACGATCGCCGCAAAGGCGCGGGACATCGGCCGGACCTATGGTCTGCCGGTTGATCCTGATGCCCTCGTCGGCGATCTTTCCGTGGGCGAACGCCAGCGTATCGAGATTATCCGCTGCCTGCTGCAAAATCCCGACCTGATCATTCTCGACGAACCGACATCGGTGCTGACGCCGCAGGAAGCCGACCTGTTGTTTGTCACGCTGGAGCGATTGAAGTCGGAGGGAAAATCGATCCTCTATATCAGCCACAGGCTGGAAGAGGTGCGGCGGCTGTGCGACCGGGCCACGGTGCTGCGCCACGGCAAGGTCGTCGGCCAGTGCGATCCGCGCCAGGAAACCGCAGGTTCTCTGGCGCGCATGATGGTTGGCAGCGACATCCATGTCATCGAGCGCCGTCCGAACGCGGCGCCAGCAACCCAATCGGCACTGATTGAAGTCAACGGCCTGTCACAGAAGCCGCGCGGCCCGTTTTCCGTGTCGCTGCATGATATCCGGCTGGCGGTCAATCCGGGTGAAATTCTTGGCATCGCCGGTGTCGCCGGCAACGGACAGGGCGAACTGTTCGAAGCCATATCCGGCGAAGTGCTGCAGGAACGGCCGGATATTGTCCGTATTCGCGGCCGGGACACCGGACGATCCGGCATCTCCGCGCGGCGCAGGCTGGGCGCTGCCTTTGTGCCGGAAGAACGTTTGGGGCATGGTGCGGTTCCCAATATGTCGCTGACCGACAATCTGCTGTTGTCGCGCTACGCCACCGATGGAAAAGTCTTCCTCGGCGGCGGCCTGTTGCGGCTGCTCCAGCAATCCAGCCTTGCCCTTGCAGCAAAGCGGATCGTCGCACAGATGGACGTTCGTAAAAGTGCGGAAAACCCAGATGCATCAGCGCTTTCCGGCGGAAACCTCCAGAAGTTTCTGATCGGGCGCGAACTGGACCGCAATCCAGCCGTTCTGGTGGTCAACCAGCCGACCTGGGGCGTCGACGCCGGTGCTGCCGCCCATATCCGGCAGGCGCTTGTCGATCTTGCGCGCAGCGGTTCCGCCGTGATCGTGATCAGCCAGGATCTCGATGAACTCTTTGAAATCTCCGACCGGATTGCCGCCATGGTGCATGGGCGCCTGTCGCAATCGGTCCCGATTGAAGCGATGAACATGGAACGTGTCGGTTTGATGATGGGCGGTGCCGATACCGCGTCGGCCCATGCAAGTACAGGGGCGGCCTGATGCGTGTCGAATTGGTCAGACGTCAGCAACATTCGGCGCTGTTCAGTGCGCTGTCGCCGTTCATCGCCCTGTTCCTCACGCTGATTGCCGGCGCCATCCTGTTTGCGCTGCTTGGCAAGAACCCGGTTTCCGCGCTCTATTCCTATTTCGTCGAGCCGCTGACCGAGATCTGGTCGTGGCACGAACTGCTGGTGAAGGCAGCGCCGCTGATCCTGATCGCCGTGGGGCTGTCCGTCTGCTTCCTCTCCAACAACTGGAATATCGGCGCGGAGGGGCAATTGATCATGGGCGGGATCGCCGGATCGATCCTGCCGGTGGTTTTTCCGGATTTTCAGGGCTGGTATGTCCTGCCGATGATGCTGCTGCTGGGCATGGCAGGCGGGATGGCCTATGCGACCATCCCGGCGTTCCTCAAGGTGCGGTTCAACACCAACGAGATTCTGACGAGCCTGATGCTGGTCTACGTGGCACAGCTGTTCCTCGACTGGATCGTGCGCGGCCCGTGGCGCAACCCGCAGGGTTTCAACTTCCCCGAAACGGTGCAGTTCAATTCCAGTGCCATCCTTCCCGAGATATGGGCTTCATCGGGGCGGGCGCATTGGGGTTTTGTTCTGGCGATTGTCGCCGCACTCCTTGTCTGGTTCATGCTGTCGCGCACGCTGAACGGCTTTGAAATCAAGGTGCTGGGACGCAGCGCGCGGGCAGGGCGTTTTGCCGGTTTCAGCGCCGGGCGCCTGACATTCTTCGCGTTCCTCGTCTCCGGGGCGCTGGCCGGGCTGGCCGGAATTGCCGAGGTTTCCGGTGCTGTCGGGCAATTGCGCACGACGATCTCGCCCGGCTATGGCTTCACCGCCATCATCGTTGCCTTCCTTGGCCGCCTCAATCCGCTTGGCATTGTCGCCGCAGGGCTGGTTCTGGCGCTGTCCTATCTGGGCGGCGAAGCTGCACAGGTTTCGCTCGGCATTTCCGAGAAATCGGCGCGTATCTTCCAGGGCATCATCCTGTTCTTCGTGCTGGCGAGCGACACGCTCATCTATTACCGCATCCGCTTCGTCACCCGGCATAGCGACGCCGCAGCAAAGGGGGCATGACATGGGCATGTTCGAAGCCATTCTCCTGACGGTTGCCACAGCCGCAACGCCCTTGCTGATCGCTGCCATGGGCGAACTTGTCGTGGAACGCTCCGGCGTGCTCAATCTCGGCGTCGAAGGCATGATGATCATGGGTGCTGTTGCCGGCTTCGGCGTTGCGCAGCTCACCGGATCGGCATGGCTCGGCATGTTCGCAGCCATTCTGGCCGGGGCTGCCTTTTCGCTGCTGTTCGGTTTCCTGACGCTGACGCTGGTGACCAATCAGGTGGCAACGGGCCTGGCTTTGACGCTGCTCGGGCTTGGCGCTTCCGCCATGATCGGCGAGAGTTTTGTCGGGCTGCCCGGCGTGCGGATGCAGTCCCTGAATATTCCGGTGCTGACGGATTTGCCGGTCGTCGGGAAATTCCTGTTCGGACAGGATCCGATTTTCTATATGTCGATCCTTCTGACCATCGGCGTCACATGGTTCCTGTTCCGCACCCGTGCCGGACTGACATTGCGCGCTGTCGGTGACAATCATACCTCGGCGCATGCGCTTGGCGTGCGGGTCATTCGGGTGCGTTATCTCGCCGTGATGTTCGGGGGCGCTTGCGCCGGGCTCGCCGGTGCGCAACTATCGCTCGTCTATGTGCCGCAATGGGTGGAAAACATGACGTCGGGCCGGGGATGGATCGCGCTTGCACTGGTGGTGTTCGCCTCGTGGCGGCCATGGCGGATTCTGGCGGGCGCCTACCTCTTCGGCGCGGTCACCATCGGCCAGCTGCACGCCCAGGCGCTTGGCATCGGCATACCCTCGCAGTTCATGTCGTCGCTGCCTTATCTGGCAACGATTATCGTGCTTGTTCTGATTTCGCGGAACAAGCGGCTGACCCTGATGAATACGCCGACATCCCTCGGCAAACCCTTCGTGCCCGACCGCTGAGCAGCCGGGCGAGAATAAAAGACAAGGCTTTTGGTTTAACAGAGAGGTGAACACGAATGAAAAAACTGCTTATGGCGCTGTCCATGGCTGCCAGCTTTGCCGTTGCGGGCGCGGCCCATGCCGAAGACAAACTGAAGGTCGGCTTCATCTATATCGGACCGCCCGGTGATTTCGGCTGGACCTACCAGCACGATCAGGGCCGCAAGGAGATGGAAAGGGCGCTTGGCGACAAGGTCGAGACAACCTTCCTCGAAAGCGTGCCTGAAGGGGCGGATGCGGAGCGTTCGATCGAGCGTCTGGCGCGTGCCGGCAACAAGCTGATCTTCACGACCTCGTTCGGCTACATGGATGCGACGATCAAGGTTGCGCAGAAGTTCCCGAATGTGAAGTTCGAACACGCGACCGGCTACAAGACGGCCGACAATGTCGCCGTGTACAATTCGCGCTTCTATGAAGGCCGCTACGTACAGGGCGTGATTGCCGCCAAGCTGTCCAAGGTTGGCGTTGCCGGTTATATCGGTTCATTCCCGATCCCCGAAGTGGTGCAGGGCATCAACTCCTTCATGCTGGGTGCGCAGTCGGTCAACCCGAACTTCAAGGTCAAGGTGATCTGGGCCAATGCCTGGTTCGATCCGGGCAAGGAAGCGGATGCCGCCAAGGCTCTGGTCGACCAGGGCGTCGATATCATCACCCAGCACACGGATTCGACAGCGCCGATGCAGGTTGCGGCGGAACGCAAGATCAAGGCATTCGGCCAGGCTTCCGACATGATCAAGTTCGGCCCGGAAACCCAGTTGACCGCCATCGTCGACAATTGGGGCCCTTACTACATCGAACGGGCCAAGGCCGTGATCGATGGCACATGGAAGACGCACAATGTTTTCCACGGCATGCATGAAAACCTCGTGGTCATGGCGCCCTACACCAACATGCCTGACGATGTGAAGAAGCTGGCCGAGGAAACCCAGGCCAAGATCACATCCGGTGCGCTGAAGCCCTTCACCGGTCCGGTCAAGAAGCAGGACGGCTCCGAATGGCTGAAGGCTGGTGAAACCGCCGACGACAAGACCATTCTCGGCATGAACTTCTACGTTGCCGGCGTGGACGACAAGCTGCCGAAATAAGGTTTGGCCGCGATATAAAAGAAAAGGGCGCCCATGGGCGCCCTTTTTGTGAATGCGATGGGCCGCTTATTCAGCGGCGTCGGCTGGCGCCGCATTGAGTTGACCATAATTCTCGACGCCGATGCGCTTGAGAAGGTCGAGCTGGGTCTCGAGGAAATCGATGTGGCCTTCCTCGTCCTTCAGAAGCTCGTCAAAGAGTTCCTTGGTGACGTAGTCGCCCACTTCCGCGCAGATCTCACGCGACTTCTTGTACGACTTCACAGCGTCATATTCGCCGGCCAGATCGGCTTCCAGAACTTCCTTGATGTTCTGGCCGATGCGCAGGGCGCCGATGGACTGCAGGTTTGGATGGCCTTCGAGGAAGATGATGCGCTCGATGATCTTGTCAGCGTGCTGCATTTCCTCGATGGATTCGGCGCGCTCCTTCTTGGCGAGCAGCTTGTAACCCCAATCGTCCAGCAGGCGATAATGCAACCAATACTGGTTGACCGCTCCCAATTCGAGGAAAAGTGCCTCGTTAAGCCGCTCGATGACCTTTTTGTCGCCTTTCATGCCGTGAACTCCCGTATTCGTGACGCAATGCCCGCACACGATCGATAAACGAGACAGCATCAGAATCGTTTGAACCGTGGCGGAGGTGATATTCTTCCGTCACCTTTATGATGGTTTCAACGACGTTTGGGAAGCAGCCACAGCAGCGGCCGCGCTTCTGCATGGCATGGTAGACTTTTGCCGGGACAATCAGTTGCCACGGGTCAGCATCGAGAAGTTCAGTGATAGTATTCTCGATTTCTTTCTGCGTGATGATATTGCAATGACATACAAGCATGTTGTCTAAGCGCCATATTCATAAGAATAAATACCCGTAAATCCCGACAGTTTTACAATGTCAGAACCTCTCCTGGTGACAGGACGGGTGGCGCTTTGCAGAAATTGGCCCGGAAACATTGTTCCGCAACCTGGAAATACTTTCGAACCAGACAAGGGTTCCTCCAATCGCAAGGGTTCAAGGCCCTAACATTAAAGGTCATGCGTTATTCGCAATACTGATCCTATAAGACTGGTTTGTCCGAATTCTGTCAAATGCCGGCCGCTGAATATGCCGTGATATCAATAGCTTGGAATAATTCTAAACTGGGAAAATAACATAACCAATTCAATCATATTTCGTCGATTTTGCCGCCCTGACCGGCAAAATGCATCGCCGGCTACGCATGTGTCAAAACGTCTCATTTGTCGCAAAAAGACTAAATCAGGCGCCCTCGACCACGGAGAACCCTTCGAATTGCGGGTGTCCGATGTAACTCGGCTTGGTATCGCCCGCATTGCGATGCGCTGCGCGGAAATGTTCGGACTGAGTCCATGCGGTGAAATCCGCCTGGGTCCGCCACACGGTGTGCGATGCATAGAGGGTGTAATTCTCTTCCTCGTTCCGGGCACCGCGCAGCAGGTGGAATTCGACAAAGCCGGGCACCGAGGACAGCCGGGAGTCGCGTGACTTCCACACGGTTTCAAACGCGCCTTCGGAGCCCGACTGAACCTTGAAACGATTCATGGCGATGTACATGGCGCAACTCCATTCATGTGGATTGTGGTTGGGGACCGATCCCGGGGCCGGTCACTCCAAGAGAATTCTGTCAGCTCGCCGTGGCGAGGCGGGGTGCCAGATTGTCGATGCCGAGGAGGGCGCGCACGTCTCTCGTCTTGACGATATCATCGATGGAATACTGGGCGAGGACCTCGAAGAAGGCATTCAATGCCTTGCGCAAGGCGGCATTCAGGCCGCAGCTGTCAATCAAAGGGCATTCCGCGGCATCGTTCTCAAAGCACTCTGCCATGGCAAAGTTTTCTTCGGTCACGCGCACCACGTCGAAAAGGGTGATGTCCTTGGCAGGCTTGCCGAGTTTCACGCCGCCATTGCGACCGCGTACGGTTTCAATGAAACCGTTTTCAACGAGCGGCTGCAGGATTTTAAACAGGAAAAGCTCCGAGACTGTGTAGGCGTGCGCAATTTCGGCGATCCGGCTCAGATTGCCATCATTGGCGGCGCAATACATCAGAATACGAATGGCATAATTGGTCTGTCTGGTCAGTCGCATGGGAATATCTCTCTCAACCCGAATTCAGGTCATGCTGGGGTTAGGAGCTACTTTAGAATTATTCTTGATAAAGTAAATAATAATATGAACCTAAGTTTCATATTTTCCGAGGGAAAACAGGGAGTCGGGCCAGGCGTGATCAGCGAACCAGAACGACGATCGATGCCGTAATGAAAGCAGCAGCCACAAGCAGCAGGAAACCATAGACACGCGGCTTGTCAAACAGAACCGCAAATCCGGCGGCCCAGACAACGATGGCAGCGGCCAATGCGTAGAGAAATCCGGCTTTATGGACCCATGCGATATGGACGGCCATCAGGCCGCCAATGATAAGGGCACCGAATACGACCATCAAAGCCAGTGCGTATTTCTCGAAATTGTCCATTCAGGCAGCTCGCTCTCAACACCCCATCCTGGAATCGAAGGGGCTCAGTCTCAATGTAAAACCTCATCCAACCCGATCAAGGCTGTATTCCTGTCTTTCATAGATGTTCCGTCCCACGGGTGCAACAGATGACGCGCTAAAGTCTCGCCATAAGGACGCGGCTGATGCAAAAAGACAATAAAAAAGGCCGGGAATTCCCGACCTTTCCGAATTCGGCTCGACACCAGTGCCAGTACATCCGTGGTCAAAGACGGAGCCGAATTTCTGCAGCTGATGTAGGTGGCCGCATTGCCCATTTCAAGGGCAGGGGCGTTTACCGGCGATAAGCGCTCAAACCGGCGAGCAGACCGATCCCGGCAATTGCTGAGATAACTGCAACCGTGATCAGGGGATTTTCCTTGGCCTTGTCTGCCACGACCTGTGCTTCATCACCGACGAACCGCGCGGCCTTGCGGCCATGCCGCCTGACCGAACGATAAGTCGCGTTCGCCTGGTCGAGCAGATCATAACCCTGGTCGGACAGGGATTGGGTTATCCCTGAAAGCTCCTTGCGCAATGCGGCGATCTGGCTTTCCATATCCTCTTCGGCTGCGTCACGGGCTTTGGATATATTCGTTGCCATTCCGGAATTCCTTTCATCGATACAGGGGAATAACGGTGGCGCCGGCATTTGGTTCCAGAAAGCCCGCTCGGCAGACAGACAGACAGGCGAGGCCTGTCAGTTCCAGCAGCCGTGCGATTGTCCATTGAGATTATGGGAATCGATGTCTATTCCGGCCGAGAAATCATTGCGGGCGAGGTAGACGGCCGTTTCCGGCTTGATACGGATCTTGTTCCAGCCGGCACAACTGGTTGGGCCGGACGCTTTCGAGGTCTCATCCATCCAGCGCATGGCACCGCAATTGCTGATGGTCAAAAGACAGGGCAAAAGCATGGCCAGTGCCAGTTTGTTTTTCACAGGAAACCTTCTTATTGCCGCAGCAGGGACAGAGAATGAAAAAGTGCTGGAATTGTTCATCGCATATTTCGATGCCCGACGACATTCGACGTTAGGCATAGCTCCTCAATCATCATTGCTGGCATTCAGTTCCATGGTGGTCATGCCGTCGGCCGGCTTGGGGCTCAGCGACTTGGCCAGGATCAGCCGGCTGGATTTGAGCAATGGTGCATTGGCGGCACGCACTTTCGCAATGCGCGGATTGTTTTCGTGGGCGGTAACCGCCGCTTCATTGGCATAGAGTTCGTTGACCATGACCTTGTTGGCAATGGGGGTGCCGTCCCGCGCAATGGGTTTGATGACCTCGAACCGCAGGCAGCCCGGTTCCTCATCCAGTGTTTTGCGCGCATGCTCGCGAATGAGCGTGATGAATTCCTCTTCGCGACCCTCATGGGTCTCGAATTCTACGATAATTGTCAGTTCGGTCATGAAACTCGCCTCCCGCGTTCATTCTGCCGTTCTAGCAGCGGCCTCCTGACAAATCCAGACAGAAGCATAGCCAAGGCATTGTAAAGTCTGGATTTGGACGGGATGGATGGGCGGTATGGCGGAAGGCCGCTTGCTATCGCCGCACGGTGGCGAAGACCAGGAGAATGGCACCGATCACGATTGTGACGAGACCAATATACAGCCAGCGCGTCTGGCCGACCATAAAACTGCCGCCGAGGATGCTCAGGCCCTGCAACGCCCAGACGGTGCCCATGATGATCAGAAGCAACGCGACAATCGTCAGAACGATTTTCATAGCGGTCATCCTTACAAGCAAAACCCCTGCCTAAACGGAAGGGGTTTCACGGGTTGAGGCTTGATTTGGCTCTAACAAACTGGACTCTGGATAAAAATATCACGCATCGTTTCAGTGCGGCGCAGGCTCAAGGTACCGCTACACTCAACTTGGCGAAAGTTTAACATAGCCAGCTTTCATTTCAAAGAAAGAATGGCCGGAGCTCAGTTCACTTTTGCTTTCAGGCTGGCGATCTCTTCCTCCATTTGCCGGATCCGCTCCTCCAAGGCATTGATTGCCTTGAAGACGGCAATCCCCATGCTCTTGAAATCACCGCGATGGATTGCAGTCTCGATGGCTTGCTTGGCGCTATCAATGGACATTGCTTCCTCCGTTTCGATTGTGTGAACCGCAATGCTAAAGAAAAAAGCCCAATCCTCAAGGGGTATGAGGATTGGGCTGTGTTGGCTTGTGGGGGAAAGCCAAGACTGGTTGGGGTTACCAGTACCCACACAATGCTTCAGCGAAGGATTGGTTCCACACGGAGTGAAAATATTCTGGTTCCTGCCGGCGTTCAATCGTCAACAAGTTCAAGGCTCGGATAATCCGTATAGCCCTTGGCGTCGGTGGTATAGAATGTCGATTTGTCGGCCGCATTGAGCGTGGCATCGGTACGCCAGCGCTGCGGAAGATCCGGATTGGCGATGTAGGCTTCACCAATGGCAACCAGATCCGCGCCGCCATTGGCCAGCACGGCTTCCGCGTGTTCGCGCCTGTAGCCGCCTGCAACGATCAGCGGACCATGAAATGCTGCCCGGATGGCAGGCGCAACATCGGCTTGTCCATCGGGCACAACGGCCGGTGCCACGATGTGCAGATAAGCAAGGCCAAGAGGCTGGAGCAGGGCGGCGATCGCGGCAAAATGCGCAACGGGATCGCTGTCGCTCATGCCCTGAAAGGGATTGGTCGGCGAAAGTCGAACGCCGATGCGGCCCGCTGGCCAAAAGGCCTTCGCCGCCTCGATGACTTCACGCAGGAAGCGGAAGCGGTTTTCCACCGAACCGCCATAGCCGTCGGTGCGGACATTGCTGCCATCGCGCAGAAACTGATCGACGAGATAGCCGTTGGCACCGTGAATTTCGATGCCGTCAAACCCGGCATTTTTTGCACGCGCCGCAGCATCGGCGAATTCACCGACAATCCCGGCGATGTCATCGAGAGAGAGCGCCTGCGGCTCGACATAGGGTTCGGGGCCATTCGCCGTATAGATTTTTCCGGCAGCCGCCAGGGCCGAAGGACCGACAGGCCAACGGCCATCCCGCAATTGCGCGGGAAGGGCGGCTCTGCCCATATGCGACAGCTGGACAAAAATCCGCCCGCCCGCTGCGTGCACGGCGTCTGTTACCAGGCGCCAGCCGGCTTGCTGCGCGTCGTTGTAAAGGCCCGGGCGGGTTGGCACATCGACGCTGCTGTGCGGATCGATTTCCGTCGACTCCGTAATGACAAGCCCGGCGCTGGCGCGTTGCGCATAATAGAGAGCATTGAGGCTGCCGGGTATTTTCCCGTGCAGCGCGCGGTGGCGCGTCATCGGGGCCATGACGATCCGGCTTGGCAGCGTGAGATCACCGATTGTCAGCAAAGAGAACAGGGAAGCCATGGGATCGTCCGCTCATCTGGATCATGCGGGCAGGAGATTAAACAACGCGGCAAGATGGAATGCAAAGGCAATGGTGAAAATCACCGCGACAGTCATGCGGTCTCTGTTTTTGAAGAGACGCCGGAATGCCTGAGCTGGTGCAACGCGGGTGGTCGTGTAGTCAGTGGACGCCATCAGATTCGTTCTCTCCATGCTGGTGGTGCCAATCATCGGGCATTCAATAGACGATTAACACGATAGAGATTACTATTTTGATGGCCTCCTGGGTATGATTTTGTCTCAAAATGCCAATGACTGGAAATAAGTTCTCCTCTCCGTCTGTTTTCGTCATTCGCGGACAAAATGGCATTGCTGCCTGCGCGGTGGCTTGGCGCCGATTCCGGGGACTCACGACTGAGCCATTCCGGCGCGCATAGCACCATCAATCCCCAGCGCTCCGGTCGTTATTGCAGACATTTTAGATTTGGTTTCTCGAAATAGCCAAAAAACGCAAAACAAAATTGCCGAATGGTCGCAGGTTGAGCAAAGCACAATCTGGTTTGTCGCTATACCTATGTGCTGCAATGCAGGGGTGAGTGGCCGTCCGATCGAACGACCCGCCTGCCAGAGTGATCCCCAGGGTGATCCCCAAGATGATCCAATGAATGAGGAAAAAATGTCCGTCTTTCAGACCGGGGCGCGTGCCGCCCAGCATGAATTGACCGTGGAAGCTGACTTGTTCAAGGATTCCATGCGCCACCTTGCGGGCGCCGTGAGCGTTGTCACCGTCGGACGCGGCAACGACCGCACGGGGTTTACCGCCACGTCTGTTTCATCCCTGGCCATTGACCCGCCCTCGGTGATTGTCAGTCTCAACCGGGATTCGTCATCCTGGCCGGTCCTGCAGCGCCATGGCAGTTTCTGCGTGAATGTTCTGGCGCATGACCAGCGGCATGTGGCTGACAGCTTTGCGGGGCGTGGCGGGCGCAAGGGGATAGACCGTTATCTGGACGCGGAATGGCAGGAGCTGGCCACGGGAACCCTGGCGCTGAAGAATGCCCTGACAGTGCTTGACTGCGAACTCGACGATGCCATCGAGCGGCATTCGCACGGCATTCTCATCGGTCGGGTGCGCGCTGTCACGTTACGCCGGAATGCTGAACCGCTGCTCTACTGGCACGGCGCATACCGGCACATCACGCAGCCGGTCGAGTGATCAGTCAGGTGACAATGGCGGCAATCGAGCAGCCCACGAGGACAATCGTGGCCAGGAGAATCAAGCCATACAGTTTGGGCTGATTGAAAACGACGGCAAAGCCCAGAAAAAACCCGGTGCAGGACGCACCGAGTGCAAACAAAAATGCCGGCTGGTCATTGCTTGTGATCGAAAACGCCATCAATCCGGCAAGAACCAGCACGCCAAATGCAATGAAGATCCAGGTGGCAAAAGTTTCGTAGCGATCCATAGGTCCTGACCTTCGCGGTGCATGCGGTCTTGTCATGGCAGATTACATCGAAATATGGACACGCAGTCAAACATCATTGGCAGCTCTATCATCCGCCTAACGCAATTTATGGGGTATAGCGCCGGAGAGTGACGGTCCCGTGTCCTTTCGCTCCCCCGACGCTGTTCCAATCAGCCAGACCCCGATCAGAATCAGTGTGCTGCCGATAATCTGCAGCGGCGTGATGTCCTCATGGAAGATCAGCCAGCTGGTCGCCAGGATCATCACATAGCTGATACCGGTCAGGGGAAATGCCTTGCTCAGGTCGAGCTGTGCGAGCGCTTGCAGCCAGAAAACAAAGCAGATGACTTCGGCGGCAATGGCTGCGAGCATCCAGGGCGACGTGGCGGCGTGGATCAGCCAGGCCATATTAAAGCCAAGCCCGGTCATCTGTTCCGCTGCAAGCTTGATGAAAACCTGAAACAGCGTATTGAAGAGAGGAATGGCAAACCAGACGAGATTGATCGGCTTCATGCGCTGTCCTTCAGCGTTTCATCAGCAGCGAAGAGCGGCGAAGCCAGCCGCAATGCCCATTGAACGACCGGATTGCGGTGCTTGAAATACATGGTGTTGCGCGTGAGCCGGCTGCCGAGACGAATCTTGTTCTCGTAATAGGCCTGTCCGCTCTGATACCGGGTCATCCCATGTTCCAGGCAATGGCGCAGATTGGTGAACCAGCTCAGGTAATACAGGTTGTAGGCACGGCCTTCGGCGCTGTTCATGCAGAAGAACTTGTCGATCAGCGTGTTGCCGTCATGCACGAGCAGATTGGCGGCCAGCAGTTGGTCGCCGGCGTAGTAGAAGGTGCAGAACGACCGTCCCTGCATGCGGCGCAGGACGCCGTCGAAATAATCTGCGGTCAGTTCTTCAAACTGCCATTCACTGCGGTTGCGGGTGTCGTGGTAGAGCGCCATGACCTGCGGCAGCATCGTTCCGAAGTCGGATCGGTTTTCAATCCGGATCTTTTCGAATGACTTCATCTTCCGGCGCATATCCTTGCGGGTGCCGGAGGAAAGACGCGACATGTAGGTTTCGATGGAGTCGAAATTGATGTCGAGCCAGGCCGTCGGCAACCCCGGAATGCCCGCGAAGGCACGATCAGAAAAAACCGACGCAAAGGCCACCGTGGTTGGCTCCGGTACGTCCTTGATACCGATCAGCGAACAGCCATTCGCCTTGGCGTATTGCTCAAATCCAGACAAAACCAGCGAAAACAGCTCGGCCTTGCGCTGGTCCGGCAGATCGGGATGAAAGCCCGTGACGCCGTTCTCGGTACATGGAGAGCCCAGACAGGCGAGCTTCAGCGTCAGGAAGCGCGAATAGGTCTGCCGTATGCGGCGCAGAAACTGGCGCAGGCGGCCCTCTTCCAATGTCGTATCCAGCTGATAATCGGTCAGGAACGCCGGCATGGCCGCCAGCAGCCGCCCGTTCTCGACGACCGCGACATAGCGGAAGGCAAAACCGGCGATGCCGGCTTCCTCGATGGCGAGCAGGCAGTCATAATCCTCGACTTCCCCGGCAAAGCACATGTTCCATGCTTCGTGGCCGATATCGCGGATGGAATCGAACACGCGCGTCTGCGCCACCGCCGGGATTGCCGGCGATGCGGCCGTCTGAGGCAGGAACTGATCATGCATAGGCTGGTGCATTGTTTGCCTCGAAGAATTCCGCCGTGTAGTCACCGACCTTTTGACGCTGCCGGTCCACGTGGATCATATGGTAGCTGTCTTCGATCCATTTCAACTGATGCGGCCCGCCAATATGGCGGCTGATGTAGCGCGCATGTTTCGGGCTGCTCAGATCGTCTTCCGTCGCATGCAGGATCAGTGTGGGCGTTTGCATCTGCGGCAGGTTCTTCTTCAGCTCCTTGCCGAGACGATACATCTCGACGATGCCCTTGCCGGGGAATTTGTCGATGACGCCTTCCGCTTCCATACTTTCCATCATGCGGCGGATGCGTTCATCCTTGATACCCAGCGCCGATGTTTCGCTGAAATTCAGCCGGGCAACGGAGGGGATGTACGACAGGAGTTCGATGAACGGCGACAGCAGCCAGTAATAGTGCGGCACGTTCCAGCCGTCATAATGGAAGCAGGGCGAATAGATCGCCACAGCCTTGATGCTGTTCGGTTTGCGGTGTGCCGCCATCATCGACAATTTGCCGCCGATGCAGATGCCGGCCGCAAATGTTTCATTGTTGTAGGGTGCGAATTTTTCCGTCGCTTCCTCGACGCTGTGCAGCCAATCCTGCCAGCGCGTTTGCGTCAATGTCGCCATATCAACGCCATGCCCCGCCAGAAGCGGAGCATAGACGCTGTATCCCTTGCGATTCAGCTGTCGCGCCAGCATTTTCATTTCTGCCGGGGCACCCGTCAGTCCATGAACAAGCAATACACCTTTGCCATTCGAGCCTTCGAGGAAATAGCTCAATCCATCAGACATCTGCATCGATCATATCCGGGTTTCTGTTTTCCTTGGCCATGAAGCCCAGCGCATGGCAGGTGCTGATGACGTGGACGCCAGCCTTGTCCTGGTCTTCCTTGATCTTCTCGTGGAAGGTGCGCAGTTCGGTCCAATGGGTCTTCGGACGATAGTGGTGCTCGGCATGGTAGCCGTTGCCGAACCACAGCCAGTTGTAGAAGCGGTTATGGCTGCTGACGCCCCAGGCGATGGGTTCTTCCGGATCGCCGTTGAGGTGCTCGTAATAGCCGTTGAGCGAGGAGAGGCAATTCCCCAGATAGTAGAAGGGAACGAAGAACAGCATCGCCTTCCAGTCATAGAGGAAGCCGATCGCTGCCAGACCCAGGAAGGCATAGAGTTCGAAACGGCCCCATTTGGCGTCAAACGGGCGGTTCTTGGCGATGGCCTTGTGAATATCGCCGAGGCTGTCACGGAAGAAACTCAGGAACGTATAGCTCCATACATTTTCCGGCTCGCCATTCTTGCCATGGCGGTAGATCGACAGCCAGTCGATGGTTTCACCCTTTTCGTTCGGGCGATCGCTGTTGCCCGAGTGATGGCGCATGTGGATCCATTGATAATAGGTCTGCGAGAAGCCGATCGTGATCGATTCGAGCAGGCTGAAGGCATAGTTCATCGCACGCGGCTTGAAGTAGGGCGTGTGGATGAAGTTGTGCGAAATGCTGTTGATGTTCCACGAGATCGATACCGCATAGAACCCGCCCAGAACGAGCGACAGCCACAGAGGGCGGCTTTCGAAGCCGACAACCAGATAGATATTGAAGAGAAGGTGAGCGATGGCTGCCAGAACAGGCGCGATATCCCACCTTGTATGAGCGAAGAGTTTCATAATCCTGTTGCTCCTACACAAGCCACACCGGCTGTGATGAACAGCACACCGGCTGCGTGGCGAAGGTTGATTTGTTCTTTGAATATCCATGCTCCGGCGAGCACGATGACGACATAGCTCAAGGCCATGAGCGGAAAGGCAATCGACAGCGGCACGTGTTCGAGCACGATCGTCCAGCCGATGAGTTCGAGAGCCCAGAAAAAGACGCCGAGCCAGGTCATGGGTTTGACCAGGGCCGCGGACAGCGTTTCGTTATCGGCGGAATGTTTGAAGCAGACTTCCCGTGCGGTCTCCGTCAGCACACAGAACGCGATCAGGGCCAGCATGGCAGGGGTGAGGGTGCCGGTCATCCCATGGCCTCCGACAGGACTTCCAGCAATGCATGGTTCGCAGCACTGTTGATATTGGTTGTAAGCACCGGGTCGGGCGTCGTGTGCGGCTGGTCGATGAAGATTTCCGCACGCTTGGTGAAGCGCGTCCACAAGTTGCCGGCATAGGACGGCGTCGAATAGTCACCGGTCACATCAGCACCGATAATCCGGTGACGCTTGCTGATCTCGGTGATGAGAGACAGCACATAGGGCAGACGCATGTGTCCCTGGTCCCAATTGGTGATGGCATCATCGTGCACCAGCACATCCTTGTCGATGGTGAGGTACACGGCCTCGGTCTTGATGCGCGACAACAGCTGACCGATGAAATTGTCTTCACCGATCTCCGAGATCGTCTTCCAGCTCAAGACACCGTTTTTCTGCTCGTAGCTGGCACCACTGCCGTACTCCTTGCGGACCCGGCTTGGTGCATGGCTATAGGGATAAAGTTCCAGTTGTCCCTGCTGCAGCAAGGACAGGTTGGCACCCTTGCGTTCGGGATTGGTCAGATCGTCGCTGCAGACGCCGATTGTCACAATCTTTTCAAGGCCGGGATGCTGCAGGGCGCGGTTGATCCACGAGCCGCAATGCATGCCATTGCCGAAATGCACCCAGTCCGGATGATTGTCGAAGTGAATGAGCGTTGCCGGGCCCGGATTGTTTTCAAGGGCGGCCGCGACCAGAAGGGCACTGACATGGTGGAAATCGCCGGATCCCATGAAACACAGATGCGGCTTCTTCTGATCGCCAACCATTTGCCGGGAAAGACAGCCGTCGAGGGCATCGATGGCTGTCTGGTGGCCCCACAGACGAACCATCAGGCCGTGGTCTTCCGCGTGGATCTGGCGCGCGCCGGTTCGCATACAGGCGCGCACGAAGTCGGGTTGCAACTCCAGCGCATCATCAAGGTGAAGAAGGAGGAGTTGCATCCGATTATCTCTTGGCGGCGCGCGTGAAAAGCTGATCGAGCAGGGTCAGCGCCAGGTCGATTTCCTCACGGGTAATCAGCAGGTTTGGTGCCAAGGTGATGACGTTCTTGTAGTAGCCGCCAACATCGAGCACGAGACCGTACTTCTTGTTGCCGACGACCAGATCGCCCTTCATGCCTTCATCGGCCATCCAGTCGAGCGTTGCCTTGTCGGGCGTGAAGCCGTCTTCCTTGCAGATTTCGACACGCAGCGCGAGGCCGAGGCCGTCCACGTCGCCGATGGTGGGATGACGCTTCTGCAGCTCTTTCAGACCATCGAGGAAATAGGCACCCTTTTCCATGACGGCTGCGCCGAAGTCTTCTTCTTCGAGCATTTTCATGGTTTCGAGGGCAACAGCGGTACCCATCGGGTTGCTGGCGAAGGTCGAATGGGTGGAGCCGGGCGGGAAAATGCCGGGATTGATCAATTCTTCCTTGGCCCAGACGCCGGACAGTGGGTTGAGGCCGTTGGTGATTGCCTTGCCGAACACGAGTGCATCGGGTGTCACGCCGAAATGTTCGATCGACCACAGCTTGCCTGTGCGGTAGACGCCCATCTGGATTTCGTCGACCACGAGCAGAATGCCATGATCATCGAGGACCTTCTTGAGTTCCTTGAAGAAGTTCATCGGCGGAATGACATAGCCGCCGGTGCCCTGGATCGGTTCGACATAGAATGCGGCGTATTCGGCCTTGCCGGTCTTCGGGTCCCACACGCCGTTATATTCGCTTTCGAACAGGCGGGCGAACTTCTGAACGCAGTAATGACCGTACTCTTCCTTGCTCATGCCCTTGGGGCCGCGGAAGTGGTAGGGGAATTCGATGAACTGGGCGCGGTCGCCGAAATGACCGTAGCGGCGGCGATAGCGATAGCTCGAGGTGATCGCGGATGCACCGAGCGTGCGGCCGTGGTAACCACCCTCGAAGGCGAACATCAGGCTCTTGCCGCCGGTATAGTTGCGAACCAGCTTGAGCGAGTCTTCAACGGCCTGCGAACCGCCGACGTTGAAATGAACACGGCCCTTGGCACCGAACTTGCGCTCGGCATCCTTGGCGATCATGGCGGCCAGTTCAACCTTTTCGCGATGCAGGTACTGCGAGGCAACCTGAGGAAGCGTATCCAGCTGGCGATGCGCCGCGGCGTTCAGGCGCGGATTGCGGTAGCCGAAATTGACCGCCGAATACCACATCTGCAGGTCGAGGAACGGGGTGTCCGTGGCGTCGTAGACGTAGGAGCCTTCGCACCGGTCGAAGAACATCGGATGATCGGTATAGTGAACCGTATCGCCATGCGAGCAATATTCCTGCTCAAGGGCGCGAAGTTCGGCTTCGGAGATCTGCTTGGGGGCAGCATTGTCATTCTGCTCGATGGCAAGGTTGGTTTTCATGAAGATTCTCTTCTGTTGCATTTTTACGCCGTGGCGTAACGGGGAGCGCTCTCGTGATGGCGATTGAAGCCGGGGAGCGCATTCTTCAGGCTCTGGGTAAGATCGGAAAAGTTCTCGTAGCCGACGAACGGAATGGCTTGTTCCGTGCAGAACTCGGCCAGCTTGTCCTTGGCGAAGACCAGTTCCGGCTTGTCGGAGACGCAGAAATCGGAGCGGCCGTCGCCAATATAGACCCGCGTATCGAAGGCCTCGACGGAACGGCATTTGCAGACACCGGCGGCCGACGAACAATCGATATCGCTGTACGGTGAACTGAGTTCATAGCGGGTGTGACCATTCACGCCGGAGATCGTCAGCTTGTTGGCGATGACCGGGAGATAATCGAGCTTGTGCCGGGCAAGGATGCGCTTGATGAAATAATCGACACCGTCGCTGATGATCGTGACCGGAATGCCCTGTGCCCAGCAGAAGTCGATAAAGGCAGGGAAGGTTGGATCTATGGCGATGTCATCAAGCGCGCTGTCCAGTTCCTGATGCGTTGCTTCGATCAGGGCGATCTGGCGTGCCATGCATTCAGCGGAACCAATGAGGCCCTGCTTCCATTGCTGTTCGATATCTTCCCAGGCAGGGCTGGCTAATCGTTCAAGAATGAAATCGGTAGCGTCCTCAAGCGAAATGGTCCCGTCAAAATCACAAAATACATGCATGCAGACACTCCTCGTGCGAACGTGAGGAGCTTCTAGCATCGATGGATGATCGCTAAATTATGCGAAGATGATGCCAAACTGAAATCGATGGAGGGCAGACAGAGCCGTCGTGTGGAAGCGAAATTATGCTTTTGGTAGAAGCACTTCTACGAGAAGACCCTTTCCGGAAGCTGGGGATTTCAATGCAATCGTGCCGGACAGGCGCTTGACGATATCGGCAACGATCGTCAGGCCCAGCCCGGTTCCCTCGATCTGCGGCGTATCAATACGATAGAATCGCTGGAATACGGCCTCCCGGTGATGTTCGGCGATACCGGGCCCGCTGTCTGAAATGGACAGGCGCCAGTAATTGTTGGCCGCCGTGATCGCCACGCGTATCTTGCCGGCACCGGGCGTATATTTCACCGCATTTTCGATGAGATTGCTGATCATGAGACGAAGCAGGGGCTCATCGGCCCGCACCAGCGCCTTCTCGTCACCGTCGAGCGACATGTCCAGCTGCTTTGCCGTTATCAGATTTCCCATTTCGGCAACGACGGATGCCACGCTGCTGTACAGCGGTACGTCCTGCAATTGCATGGGCTGATGACCGACGCGGGCGGCACGCAGCAATTGCTCGATCAGATAGGTGGCCCTTTCATTGCTGATGATAAGGTCGGCGATGATAGCCTGCCGCTCCTTCTCGTTGTCAGCCTGGGCCAGCATTTGCAGCAGAAGCTTCAATGCCGCCTGCGGCGTGCGCAACTGATGGGCGGCATGATCGGCAAAGCGCCGTTCCGCCTTGAGCGAATCATCGAGATCCTCGAGCAACTGGTTGATCGAGCGGCCGAGGGGAGACAGATCCCTTGGCAGCGTATCGACCGGAATGGCTGAAAGGTCGTCCGGAGAGCGGCTGCGGATCTGCTGCACCAGCATGCGGATGGTGCTGAGGCCGCTGTTGATGCCAAACCATATCAGCAGTGCGATCAACGGGATGAGGATCAGCAGGGGGAAGATAAGGTTGAGCAGGATGTTCGACACCAGCGTCTGGCGCATGGCGACCTTTTCCGCCACCTCGATCACAACATGCGTTTCGGGGATCGGCAGGGAGTAAATCCGCCAAAGTTCGCTGTCATAGGGAACATTGGTGAAGCCGGCGCGCTGCAAGGGGATTTCAGCCGGAAATGTCGACCCGGAGAAAAGGACGATCTTGTTGTCCTTCCATGCCCGGAACATATGTGCGTCGGCATAGTCATCCGCGTCCTCGTTCAGCGCGAGCTGGTTGCCCATGTTGAAATCGATATCGGCGATCTGCTTGGGCGGGGCGTCTCCCGTTTCATCAAACTGATTGTGAAGAAGCATCCACAGGACATTGGCATCATTGATTAATTGTGCGTCGTAGACATTGTTGATTTCACGCGTGGCGCTGTTGAATGCAAAACCGCCGATGATGGCCATGGTGATGAGGATCGTCGGCGTAACGCGAAAGAACAGATTGCGGGTAAGGGTAGGCCTGCTCATGCGTCCACCATATAGCCCACGCCCCGGATGGACTTGATGAAATCGCTGCCGAGTTTCTTGCGCAGATTATAGATCGTGACTTCGGTCGTATTGCTCTCGACCGCACTCTCGGCGCTGTACAGCGCATACTCGATATCGCTTTTTGTGACGTATTTGCCGGCGCGTTCCATCAGGAGCTTCAGCAGCTGGAACTCCTTGGCGGTCATCATCACCTGATTTGAAGCCTTGCGCACGACCTTGGCTGCGGGATCGACTTCGACATCGGCGCATCTCAGGATCGTGTCGACACGGCCCTCGCTGCGGCGAACCAGGGCGCGCAAGCGGGCGAGCAGTTCATCGAGATCGAAAGGCTTCACCAGATAATCGTCGGCGCCGCTGTCGAGGCCTTCCACTTTGTGCAGCGGGGTATCGCGGGCGGTCAAAAGCAGAATGGGAACAAGATTCTTGTCGCGCCGGGTCGCCCTGAGCACTTCAAGTCCGCTCATCCTGGGCAAGTTGATGTCAAGAACGACAACAGCAAAGCTCGAATCCTGCATGGCTGCGAGCCCGGTTTCACCGTCCTGCATCCAGTCGACGCCATAGGCATGCTTTTCCAGCGCCTTCTTCAACGAGGAGCCGAGCATCGTGTCATCTTCAATAAGCAGCAATCGCATTGTTCAGATCATCGTTTGAATGCTGGAAAACAGCATTTGGGGCAGCAACGGGTGGCGGATAGGCTGGAATCTCGGTTTTTTGCAGGCGACCGGGTTCCAGCCTACACTGGATTGAAACAATCATTACGCTGTTTTCGCTTCGTTACCAATCGTCTCAATTGTTGTTCGCGGGTTCTTCTCTTGTGCCTCAATTCGGATCAGAATGGGTCGCACCGTCATGAACCGCGAAGTACATTCGCGTAAAATGGGTATTGCTGGCGTGTCGCCGGTCAAACCGATGAGGGAGTGAAATCGATGAAAACACTGCTGATAGCAATGAGTCTTCTGGCCGCCACGACCCTGACAGCATTTGCCGCTGAGCCGGCAAAGATGGTTGAAACAAAAGCCGGAAAGGTGCTCGCCACCGAAAAAGGCATGACGCTCTATACGTTCGACAAGGATGCCAAGGGCAAATCCAATTGCGATACGGACTGCCTGAAAAAATGGCCGGCTTTCCACGCCGATGCCAAAGCGAAGGCCGCAGGCAAGTGGTCGCTCGTCAAAGCCGCCGATGGCAAGGATATGTGGGCTTACGATGGAAAGCCGCTCTACACCTTTGCCAAGGATGCAAAGGAAGGCGAGACCGGCGGTGACGGTGTCGGCAGCGTCTGGCACGTCGTAAAGCAGTAAAAGCGGCAACAGTCCGGAATCAACAACGGCGCAGAAGCCTCGCTTCTGCGCCGTTGTTCAGATCAATGGCAGGTGACCGGATCAAGCCGCCTGAATGGCTGACAGCTTCCATTCCGAGCCGTCCTTGCGCACAAAGGTCCACACCTCCGTGGTTTCGGTCGGCCTGGTGTTGTCGCCATCGACAAGACGGCCCGTCGTCCGGTCGAGCATCGCATCGATGCTGGAATAGTGCATTGCCAGCGTGGCGTAATCGGCATTGTTCTCGTGCCACGATTCAGCGATATCGCCCTGGAGCAGCTTGACGTCGGAAACGCTGTTGCGCACGCCCTTGGTTGCATTCTCCCCGAGCTCTTCCGCCAGATAGGACATGGCTTCCGGCGTGGTGAGGGACCGCAGTTCGGCATAATTTTCCGTCCCGTAGGCGGTCTGCACCCTGGTCAGAAGCTGCTCGAACTGATTGAGGTCCGACTGTGTCAGGCCGAGTTCATCGGTCGACGCGGAGGCTTGTGCCGGCCTCGCGTTCTGGGAAGGCTGGGAAGAACCGGAACCCATCGCCGCTCCAACGGTCGGAATACGGAATGAGGGAGATGCGGACGGGTCAGCCTGCCGGCCAAAACCCTGGCCGGATACCGGACCCGAAGCGGCAAGAGGCGACTGTCGGCGCTGGGCGAAAAACCGCATGGCCAGCATGATCGCGCCAATCACCAGGCCGATCTGCAGCAGCATGCCGAGGAAACCGAAGCCGCCGCCGAAACCGTGACCGAGCAGTGTACCGATCAAACCGCCGACCAGCAGGCCGCCCAGCATGGAACCGCCAAAACCGCTGAAGAAACCGGGGCGCGGCGCGGCTGCCTGCGGCTGCATGGCCGAGGGCTGGTTCGTTTGCGGGCGCGGGGTCATTGTCCGTTCAATCGGCGCGGCAGGCGACGGTGCTGTCCGGGTGGCTGCGGGCGCATCGAACGTGCGCGTGCCGCGGCTGCCAAATCCGCCGCTCGCCCGCCTTGCGTCGGCGATATCAAATGCACTCAGCGTGACAGCCAAGGCCAGAACGAGCAACACAACGATGCGAATGATGCGGGAAGCAGTACCAGACATAAATTTCTCCTGTTACGCACCAGCCAATTTTCAGCGCGCCACCCGCATATAGAAAGCGGTGCCGGCAATTTTAAGTGCCGACCAGGATAAAACGGACAATTCTGGGTGGATTTTTTGCTTTCCGACTGTTGGATTTTAAAGAATATTTCCCGGCGTGCCGAATAAAGCGGATATCCCGCGTGTTCTCCCATCGCAGTCCCTTTGCTTCAGGAGAAAACGTGATGTTCAACATAGGAAAATTCCCGTCCGTTGGCCGGATTTATCCGGTCGTCCTGCTCGGCGCATGCCTTGCAGGTGCAGTCATTTCCGGTCCTGTATATGCGGCTGGAGGCGGCGGTGGCGACTCGAACGCGACGCCGACCTGCCCGAAGGGCGAAGTCTGGAGCTCGAAAGCGCAAAAATGCGTCAAGCAGCAGGGCAGCCTGCTTCCGGATTCCGATCTGACGAATTATGCCTTTGCACTGGCAGAGGCCGGCCGTTATGAAGAAGCGCTTGGCGTCCTCGATACGCTGAAGAATCCCAATACCGCCGTCGCCCTGAATTACCGTGGTTATGCCACCCGCAAGCTGGGCCGCACGGACGAAGGGATCGGCTATTACATGAAATCCGTTGAGCTCGACCCCCAATACGCCAAAGTGCGCGAATATCTCGGCGAGGCCTATGTCATCAAAGGTCATCTTGATCTTGCCAAGGATCAGCTGACCAAGATCAGAGGTATTTGCGGAACCGGTTGCGAGGAATATCGCGATCTGGCGGAAGCCATCGAGAATCCGTCCAAGCTGTAAGGAAGTGAGCGCCGCGAACCAGCGAACCGGCGAGCAATCATGACAATTCAAAGCGGATTCATCATGCCTGTCGCATATCCAACGGTTCCTGCTTATAGTCAGTCAAAGCGTAGCAAGGAGTCATCGGACCGTGTTGCCCGGTCCGATGCGGAGGCGACCATCGCAAACGAGCAGGAAATCCGGACGGGACTTTCCCAACACCTTACGCGGCTTTGGCGCTATGCGGTGGTGTTGTCTCACCAGCGCGATGTGGCCGACGATCTGGTGCAGGCAACCTGTGTGCGCGCGTTGGAGCGGGCAAACCAGTTTGCGCATGGCACGCGGCTTGATCGCTGGCTGTTTTCCATTCTTCATTCCATCTGGCTCAACGAAGTCCGGTCGCGCCGCGTGCGGATGGGGCAGGGCTTTGTCGATGCCGATGAAACCCTGGTTTTCGACGGGGCGAGGGACACCGAGACGCATATCTTTGCCAATCAGGTTCTGCGTCAGGTCCAGGCCTTGCCGGAGGCGCAAAGGACCGTGGTCTTCCTCGCCTATGTCGAGGAGCTTTCCTATCGCGAGGTGGCCGAACTCCTGGATATTCCCATCGGCACGGTCATGAGCCGGCTGGCAGCTGCGCGCGCGAAGCTTGCAGCATCCGCCGGTCAGGGCAGGCAAGAGGGGAGCGCGCAATGACCGACCCCAATCACAACACGATGAAAAATGATGAAATGCTGGTGGCCTATCTCGATGGCGAACTTGATCCGGATACACGCCGGCAGGTTGAAGGTCTGATCGAGAGCGACGAGGCCGTTGCCGGCCGTCTGCATTTTCTCGCCTCGAGCAACTTGCCCTTCAAGAATGCCTTTGATCCGCTGCTTGACAAGGCACCGGCAGAAAAACTGCAATCCATGCTGGCTGGCATTTCGCCGCCCGAGCCGGTCAGATCACAGGTCAACGGCTGGAATCGGCGGAGTTTCCTGGCAGCGGCAATCGGCTTCATTGCCGTCGGTGTGGCGGTCGACCGGACCTTCCTCGGCCTGCGGTCCAGTCTGCACGGCGATCAGGACGGCAGTGACTGGCGCGCGGTCGTCGCGCAATACATGTCGCTCTATACCCGGGAGACATTGGGCAATGGGCCCGTGGACGTTGCGGTACAGTCGGCGCAATTGCGGGATGTCGGGTCGCAACTTGGCCTTTCGCTGACGCCTGATCGCGTGCAGCTGCCGGGCGCCGTATTGAAGCGGGCTCAGATTCTGGCCTATGAGGGCAGGGCCCTGGGGCAGATTACCTATCTGGATGCGGCACAGGCGCCGATGGCACTGTGTATTGTCCAGTCCTCCAAGGGACCAAGGGCCGCAGATACCGAACGGCGCCATGGGATGAATGTCGTGTACTGGTCGAGCGATACCCACGCGTTCATGCTGATCGGGCACGAATCACTGGATGCCATCAAGACAATGAGCGACAGGCTGCATCAAAGCCTGCCCGTATAGTGCCGCTCCCCCTGTGACAGCGCGTTCCGGAGGCGGCACTGAAACCGTTTCCATTTCATTTTGGCTTCAGGTTCGCGTAATCCTGCGATCATCGGCACATGCTACGAGCCGAAAACCTTTCGCCTCAGGAGTGTCTGAATGCCTCTTTCGCCCGTGGACCGGATTCTTCGCTTCGCTTTCTCCCGCATCGTCACCCAGGGTTCATTGACAATCCTGACAGCAAGCGGCGCCCGCCTGATCTTCGGCGACGGCAGCGGCGATCCGGTGATTGTGCGTTTTACCGACAAGCGCGCCCAATGGGCCTTTCTCATGGACGCCGATATGCAGCTGGGCGAGCTGTTCATGGACGAACGCTTTATCGTCGAGCAGGGGACGATCTACGATTTTCTCTGCCTGGTGCTGCGCGAGGCGCAAAATGAAACACATCCGCTGCCGACGCGCGTGATCGATGCTTTACGCGCACGCTTCCGGGGCTTCCGTCATCGCAACCTGCCGGCGCGGTCAAAGCGCAATGTTGCCCATCACTATGATTTGGACGGCCGGTTGTATGGCCTGTTTCTGGATGCCGACCGCCAGTATTCCTGTGCCTATTTCGAACATCCGGAGCAAAGCCTGGAAGATGCGCAGCTGGCCAAGAAACGGCATCTGGCGGCCAAGCTTCTGCTGCGGCCCGACAGCCGGGTACTTGATATCGGCTGCGGCTGGGGCGGATTGGCGCTGCATCTGGCCGCTGAAGCGCCCTCGGGCAACGTGCTGGGCGTCACGCTTTCGGAGGAACAGCTCGAATTTGCCAGAAATCGGCCGGGAACAAAGAGCCAGCCCGATCGGGTCAATTTCGCCCTGCAGGATTACCGCAGCCTGAACGGAACATTTGACCGGATTGTTTCGGTGGGCATGTTCGAACATGTCGGCGTCGCATCCTACGGCCAGTTTTTCCGCAAATGCGCAGAGCTTCTGGACGAAAACGGTGTCATGGTGCTGCATACGATCGGTTGTTCGGCCGTGCCGGGATTCACAACGCCGTGGCTCGACAAGTATATTTTCCCCGGCGGCTACATACCGTCCATGTCCGAGATATTGCCCGAAATCGAAAAAGCCGGATTGATGGTCACGGATATTGAAATTCTGCGCCTGCACTATGCGTCGACATTGGCCGCCTGGCGCGAACGGTTCATGGCCCATTGGCAGGATGCCGCGCAGCTCTATGACGAGCGTTTCTGCCGGATGTGGGAGTTCTATCTCGCGGCGGCGGAGTCGGCGTTCCGCTATGAGGACCTGGTGATTTTCCAGTTCCAGCTCGCAAAGAAAAACGACGTCGTTCCCCTGACACGCAACTACATTCGCGAGCACGAGCAAAGCAAAGCCAAAATCCTGCAGGCGGCGAACGCCTGACGGGGCAGGCAGGGGCAGGCACCGTGTCGTTTGCCCGCATTGTTGCTGGAAAGGTCGTTCTGTAATAGGTGACCGCGTGGGCTTGACCGTGGTCGTCACTCAACAATAGTCTGGACCACACTACTCGGCCTCGGAGGGGACCATGGTAACGCTCCAGAGCGGTTTGCATGCTGAATATATTGAATCAGCGCTTTCGTCGGGCAGCGCTGCTGCACAATCGGCACTCATCGCGTCATGGCGGCGGTCCATGCGTCTCTATGGCCTCAATCCTGTCGAAGGAAAGGGGCCGAACGTGTTGACCGAACATGAGCTCAACCAGGCGCGGGAACGGCTCGGCTCCCTCATCATGACGGCCCAGACCAGTCTCGACCGGCTTTATGCCGCCGTCGGCGGTGCAGGGTGCTGCATACTGCTGGCCGACAAGAACAGTATCCCGGTTGACCGGCGCGGCTGTGTGGCAGACGACGAAGCCTTTTACCGGATGGGTCTGTGGACCGGCGCGGTGTGGAGCGAGGAATCCGAGGGAACCAACGGCATCGGTACGGCCATTGCCGAGCAGCGGGCATTGACCATCCATCGCGACCAGCATTTCCGCAGCAGAAACACGGCTTTATCCTGTACGGTTGCCCCCATCTTCGATCATCGCGGCCGTCTGGCCGCCGTTATCGATGTATCCTCCGCGCGCCACGACCTGACGGACGATTTCGTCAAGCTGATATCGATAGCCGTAACTGATGCGGCCAGGCGCGTGGAGGCGGAAAATTTCCGGCTTGCTTTCCCGAAAGCTCGCATTGTCCTGGCGCCGCCCGGTGACAACTGGATGAGCGAACGGGCTTTGAACGCGCTGATCGCCGTCGACGAGGATGATCTGGTGATCGGTGCATCGCGCTCGGCGCGCCAGCTGCTCGGTCTGACCGACGCCTCGCTCGCCGCTCCGTTGCCGGCGGCTGATCTGTTGGGGCAGCACCAGTCGGCGGCGCGCGATTTTGCCATGGCCGAACGCGGTGCGATTCAAAGGGCGCTGGCCCGGAGCGGCGGCAACGTATCCGCTGCCGCGGCCGATATGGGTATCAGCCGGGCGACCCTGCACCGCAAGCTGAAGCGCCTCGGCCTTTCCTGAACGGCAGTTGATTTTTTTGCCTTGATTTGTCGCAAAACTGCGACAGATCGAGTTTGCACATAAGCGGACGGGGCTGACACACTGTAAATATTGAGTAACTCTTCCCGTAACGCCGCAAGAGCCGGTTCGAAACAGGTGGAGAGAAACAACCAGGTGGATTTGAAACGCTGCCTGACCCGATTCCAGGAATGCCTTGGCATAGTCCTGGAACAAAACCCGATCATCGCAACGGGAACACATATTATTCCGTGTCATGCCGTTTCCGGCGAGAATCTGCAACGCGATGCGGGCTTTCAGGTTTTCCGATCTTTTTCGTTGATGGGTCTGGCGGTGCACGGCGATCCGGCAAATAGCAGAATTTCCCCAAAAGCGAGCTCCTGACCAGGGCTTGCTTCGTCGGTGGCGCTGACCTTCATCCAGCGCCGCCGACGGCCTTTCGCAGCAGCGGGCAAAATCACGTGCACCGATATGCGTTGCAATGAAAGTGCAACACTGCCCGGGAGCCGGTTGACGCGGCAATGCGAATGGCTATAAAGGCCTCCGACCAGCTTGAGTACAGGCAGCGGGATAACCGGCCCGCAGCGATGGAATACCGAGTGCGGTTAAGGAGGGGTGGCCGAGCGGTTTAAGGCACCGGTCTTGAAAACCGGCGTAGGTGAGAGCCTACCGTGGGTTCGAATCCCACCCCCTCCGCCATGAATTTGCTATAAGGTATTGATATTACTTGGTAAAAGCGATTTTATAGTACTTCAATCCCACTTTTAATCCCACATTTATTTGCTCCGAATAGGCGCTATTTGCCTTATCGATGTCTTCGCGGGACTCGACGTTGGCCATACAGCGAAGGTGTCAGCCTCGCCTAAACGTCTTCAGTTGGCGCGTGCCCTTGATGTCGATATAATCATGCACCCAGGCGGTTTTCTCTTCGCCCTTGGCATTCGTCCATGTGCGCTTATGAATTGACATCAATGCCCTTCGGCGCTTCCACCTTCCATCCCTTTTTCCGCATCAATCCAGCCAAGCGTACAAAAGCGGCGTCACGAGTTCTTGTAATAATGTCGATCATGGCCTCGAAGTTGGGTTGATCAATTTCAAGCCTTTCTATGTCTCCATCTAATAATCCTGTGGTTCTAGCCACAATTGTGAGATCGTCGTCGGGGACACCTGCCAAGTAGAGGAATACCAATTCCTCCGTGGCGGCTCTACGTGGGTCTGATGGATCCAGTCCCCATGCTGTCAGCATTCGCCACATTAATCCCTTGGCTGAATGAAGCTGCAAAAAATCTCCACCATAAGCAAAGCTGTCCTCAAGCCGCGCTACAATCTCTGCATTCACTGAACGATTGCTGTCGACTGCGGCCTTGGTAACTCGAGCCTTCATATCTTCGGTCAATCGTAATTTTAATTGCGGGTCTTCTCGGGCCATTTTTTACTCTCCGTATTTCCCTGCCTTATGCACCACCGTGGTCTTGACATCAAGTAACCACGGTGGTTAGGTGATCACCGTGGTTACTATTTTTGGTGGCATGGTTAATAAGGATTTACAATGAACAACAAAAATGACGAGCTTGAACTGGTCTGGGGGTTGGAAGCAATCTCGAAGATCATCGGACGTACTGTGCGCCAGACGCACTACATGCTTTCCACCGGCAAAATACCAGCCAGGCAGATAGGTAACCGCTGGGTAGTCGAACGCGGCGTTCTAATCCGCTTCTTCATGGAGGCAGCATGACCCAGACAAACAAAAGGCCCGGCAGAGGCGGCAACCTCTCCGAGCCACGGTTCTCAACTTCCCCAACAAAGGAAAATCCGATGAACACGGCAAAAGATAACACGGGTGCCGAACACACGACAATAGCCGATGGCCGTATCAGTGCACTCCAAGATTTGGAATACGATTTCCATGCGCTTGTGTGCATGGCCCAGATACTCGATGACAAGCTGGAGGACGTGTTTGACGCTAAGAACTATTTGGGCAGTCACGAATACGGTACCAAAATCCATATCAACAGCCTCGACATGGATATCGTAGCTTTCATGCAGTGCGATGTCCTCACAAAGGCCGAAGCACTCAAAGCCAAGTTCATGGCGGCCCTCTATCCGGTCGAGGTGCAGCCATGAGCGCCGAACACCGCATCGCACCTTCTCATGTCTCACGACGTCACTTTCTGCAATTCGCTCCGTTGGCAACGGCAGCGGTTGCAGTGCCGATTGTTACACTCACCATGGCGCCAGAAACGAGTGAACCGGATATTCGGGACTTTCTGGCTAAGGCAACACCCGCTGAACTGGCCTGGTATCACGCCTATCAGTTGGCCGAAGCCATGCAGGCCATTCACGGCGGTGAGTGGAAGGTGATGCTCAATCACAACTCAAAGATAGCCGCCATTGCCCAGTTCCGGAACGATGGAGGCGATCAATCATGAAATCGTTTGGAACAGCACCCATGATCACAGACGCGCAGATCGACGCCGTCTATGATGTGCTTGAGACCCTAGCCATTTCCAGTGTTGTTTTGGCGGATGGAAGGGTGACGGACAGCACAGCCGGCTCCATCGCTTGGCTGCTTGGCAGCATGCAAGACAAGCTCCGCGAAACCATCACCATATTGGAAGAAGTACAGCGCCAACACCGGGATTCTCTGAATGGGATGGTGGGGCCATGAGGTTATTCCATTCCTGGAAATTGTTCGCGCTATTTAAAGGGTCTCATTTCTTGGGGCAGCTATCGAGAACGAAAAAGGAACAAATATTTTCGAGATTGGTGGGGTTAGCTGGGTATATGCACGTTCATGGACTTGCGGTCGATGCCGACATATGGGAAAATATTCTTGTTCATGGGGCAACTACGACAACCGCGCCCAGAGGGTTTATGGGTTCTTCCTCTGCAAACTGACTAGAGCGCAGCCGCATCGCCATATCGGGATTGGGTTTCTGACCCCGCCGAGAATGTAATCCTTTTTTCGTAATTGAAGTCAAACAACGCTCGGAGTCCGTCTCATGGATACCAAGATAGCATTCACTATTGATGACTTTTGCGATGCCTATGGCATCGGTCGTTCCTACGCATATCAGCAGATAAAATCTGGCAATATTCGCACAAAGAAAGCCGGCAAGCGGACACTCATTCTCCGCACAGATGCTGATGACTGGCTCAATGCACTTCCTGATGGGCAGGAAATTGGCGAGGCGCGCCTTGCAGAAATCAACCGGAGCAGCTTCTGATGAGGCTGAACGTCAAAACCCATGCCAGCAAGACCTACAGCATGGTCCAGAAAAACACGAAACCGCCCAAGGACCAGGGCGGGTGGATGGCTGTCACCAAGGACATCCTGGAGTCGTCCTCATATCGCTCGCTTAGTGCCAACGCTCATAAAGCGCTCGATCGTCTTCGGGTCGAACACATTTCTCATATGCGCTCAGAGAATGGTAATCTCATCGTCTTGCATGAGCAGTTTTACGATTATGGCGTTACCGCAGAATACGTGGCGGACGCTCTCGATGAACTTGCCTACAAAGGCCTCATTAAAATGAGGAAGGGCCGGGCAGGGAATGGAACGGCTCATCCGACGATATTTACCCTGACATTCGACGGCACGCGTGATGGTCTGCCGGCTACGAATGATTGGAAGAAAATCACAGAAGAACAGACCGAACGTTGGTCCAAAGTTGAACGCAAGCGCAAGATGGAAGAGCGCGCTGCTTTGGGTAGAAAAAGAAAATCCTCGCTACGGGATTCCGAAATTCGCCCGCTACGGGATTCCGAAATGCGTAAGGCTTCGTGAGGAGTTGCTATGACAATTATCTCAATGAAATCAACTGTCCAGCCTATTTCGGGATTCCGTAGTGCTCTATATAGTTTGGTAGGGAGTGCTGGCGCATGAGCATCCAGCCCGAACGCTGCCAACTAATTGTCTTCCCCCTGGTGAACCGTGTGGGGAAGGTACGCGATGTCGCTTTCAAGATGCTGGACAAAGCGACTGATCGACACGCTGATTTTTATCGTCACCAAGTCACGGAAGCACTGCTTCGCCACCTAGACAGAATGGGGATTGGCAAGGTGGAGCAAGACGAACAGATCGGTGCGTTTTGGGCCAAGGTTCAAGACGAGATGAACCGCCTTTCCTATCACTTCAATCGCCCAGGAGGTGCAGCATGACCACTCTGCCTGAAGATATCCGCAAAACAGCCCACCAACTCGGGACGAGTTACCACCAAAAATCGCTGGGTGAGGATCTAACGACTGCCATTGGCAAAGCGCTGCTAACTGAACGTCTACGTTGCTGGGGCATCACAAAAACGATGTCAAAATATCAGGAAATTGAACCGGGCCGTCAACGCGCTTCGACCTTTGAAGACGCCGCTCGAGAAATCATGGAACGAAAGTAATCTCCAATCTGAAAGGGATATCGCAACATGTCCACTGAACTCATGACCCGATCTGATCGGGAAACCCTTATCAAGATAGCGCGTCAGCGCGAACGCCTTGCCAAAACTGAGGCCAAGAGCCGGGGCGCACAGCTTACTGCCGATTTCGAGAAGCAGCTTGATCAGCGCTACCATTATGACCAAAACGACGTGTGGTCAGAGGCTTTCCGCGTAACGAAGGACGCTATGGAGAAGGCCAAGAAGGCAATCCAAGAAGAGTGCGAGCGGTTGGGTATTCCGGCTCAATTCGCGCCAAGCATTTCGTTGGGTTGGTCGGACCGCGGACGCAACGCGCTGAAGGAAGAGCGTGTGGAGATGCGACGTGTTGCGATGAAACAGATTGCAGCAATAGAGCAAAACGCGCGCAGCTCGATTGAACGGCAGTCAGTTTCCACTCAAGAGCAGATCATGGTTGGCGGGCTGACGAGCGATCAGGCCAAACTGTTCTTGGATGAGATGCCGACCGCCGAAACACTGATGCCTGCCCTTACGCTTGACGGTGTTGAGGCTCTCCTGATCGAGGAGAAAAAGTCATGACCACGCTTATCGACATGAAGCCAGGGCAATACGCCTTGGCTTTCCAACCACAGTTTTTCGATGACAGAAAGAGCTTGGTAGAGAACGTCGAAATGCTGCGGTATCGCGGGAGTGGATGGGAATGGGCTGTGAATGAGCTGTTCACTATCCGTGTGATTGGAAAGGTGATGCCCAAGACATATGGCGGCATCGACATTTCATCCAAGCAGGCAACAATTCGATTGTATCGCGATGCCGTTGTGGCCGTTTCTGACAGCGAAACTGAATTGGCCGCTCTTCGTGACAGGCTGATTGCCATTGGTGAACAGGCTGACACCAAGATCGAAGAAGAGACAGCGCGGAGGATGGCGCCGTTTATCCGCAAGGCCCGCTCCGAAGCTGTATCTGAGATACGCAAGACGTTGCCGCATATCTTTGGGAGGGCGTCATGACGAACGTCGTTGAATTTGTCCCTCGGGCCCGTAACTTCGGTCTCGTAGAAAATCGATGCGCCGAGGTCGCAGAATGGCTGAACCTATTCCATCGGGACGCGGAGAAAACCCGTCTGAAGATCGAAAGAGCCAAGACGGTTGGCAAGGTGGTTGAATATTATACTGCTTGGCTAGGGAGATATTTCCGCGCCCATGTGCCCCCGACATCGCTCGTCTGGGTATTGGAAGACGTCGTGCCTTCCGACCGTCGTAAGGATTACAGCAACCTCGTTGATGCAATGGGGCAGATGACAGCATGTGCGAAAAAATCGTCCGTTTGGGTGCAGTTGCCGAACCATCAGAAAGTGCAGACTGCCGCAGTTCGCAATCTCTTGGCGTTTAAGCGGGCGACTGATGCGAGCCTTGTGTTCCTTTGGAACGTCGCAGGACACGCCAGTAAGGGAGCAACATCATGAGTTATGAATGGCCAGAATCCCTTTACCCACTGCGCGCCTGGCTGAAATCGCAGGGCTTGGACGACACGGCGTTCAAAACGGAACGGCAGGCAGCTTTCTTTGCACAACAACTCGCCGGCACGCGATTCAAGTTTCCACCCGATCGCTCCGCGTCGATGTTCAAGACGATGCAGGACATTCAAGCGGTCCTGCCTGCCGCAAAGTCGCGCTCTGATGCGGATCAGGTAATTCAGCAAGCGCGATCCAGAAAATCGGAAAGGAGTGGCAAATCTGCATCAGAACCCAAATCGCACCACGCCTTTGACATGGATTCGGTATCAAAGGGTTTAGTGATCTTTTGCGACGGTGCTTGTGAACCCAATCCTGGTCTTGGTGGTTGGGGTTTCGCCGTCTATCGCGATGGTGTCGAGGTTGATGCCGGCTATGGCGGCGCGCATGCCGTGACCAACAACATAATGGAAATGACTGCGGCCTTAATGGCGCTGCGCTGGTTTGAATCGGAAGGCGTCACAGAGCCGGTGCGTCTGCTCTGTGACAGTCAGTATGTGGTGAAAGGCTGCAACGAATGGCGCCATAACTGGAAAAAGAAGGGCTGGAAACGGAAAGGCGAGAATGCCGCGCCAGAAAAGCAAGCTCTGAAAAATGTTGATCTGTGGATGGAACTGGATGTGGCGCTGACCGTCGTTCCAATTACACTGGAGTGGGTCAAAGGGCATATCGGAACAATTGGCAATGAGCGCGCCGATGAGCTGGCCGAGATGGGGCGGGCCGCACTCAAACCGAGGACGTCAACTGACCTCATTGAGGAGCAGCTACGACACAGCATCGAGAAGGGGCCAGCCGAGTGAGAACACGAGGCATCAACGTTCATCGGTATTGCGAGGGATTCGGTATCAAGGTCCGTCCAGTGTCGCAGGCAGTCGAACAGAGGCCACCCAATACGATTTATGGCGGCAGGATCATCGCACGGATGTTGAGACGAATGGGGCCGGATCATACCGGCCTCGTTCTCATGTGCATCCAGGCGTCGGATCCGACTTGTCTGTACGGCGATACGCTCTACGCGGTCAGCCGCTTCATAAGGGCTCATAGAAACGACAGAGCGAGCCGAGCAGCGACGATTGTAGAGTTTCGCGCTGTTGCTCTAGCTGAACTTCGAAAACGCGCTCAGCGGGCTTCTATGGGCGAAATGCAAATAATGACGAAACGCTCGGATGCCTTCGCCACACTGATCTGGAATGAAATGGAGAAAGAAGCAGCATGAAAATGACCGATACCATGGGTGCGATACTGGAACGGCTTATTGAGGCACAGGAGACAGACGACGCCCTGCCTGTGCGCATTGGGCCGAAAGCATTCGGGAGCGCCATGCCGGATTATATTCATAGCGCACACGATCTATTCGTTCAGGAACGTGAAGACCTGCAGAAGACCGGCGGCAAGAACTGGACAAGGATGAAGAACGAGCGCCGCAAGGAGATCGAGCGCCGTGCCCGGGCGTCCAAAGAGCGTATAACCCGCATGGATGAGGCATTTACGTGGATTTTGAGCGCTGTTCCCAACGACGAACATCGTAAATGTCTGCTCGCCTATGCCATGGTGAAGGCCCGCGGCTGGGACTGGAGCCGGTACATCTCGGCCAGAAACCGGAAAACTGCGCAAGAAAACGCATGGAATAGACGAACGGTGTATCGCTGGAATGAGAAATCAATTCAAAGTATTGAGGAATATTTTCTCAAGAATGGCCTGCCGTTGAGCCTGCAAGGGGATTGTCCGATGTCACAAATCGAGGCAGAAAGCACAGGCAAATCGATAACATCCGGTTTGTATGCGTGGCGCTCAGAGGATGCAAAACCTCGTGGAAATGCTGAGTTGCGGCAGCCGATCCAGTCGAGTTGAATTACCCCAGCCCACGCGCTCATTCACTCTACGCTGTTTGTGTTAATTCAATATAGCTACGAAGCTTTTATTGCGATTGGTGTATGATACGAGAGTTAAATACTAAATTGGGGGCGACATGATGTTACGTGCTATGTGTATTGCCGCTGTCGTGTCGACTATTAGCAGCGGGGCCTTTGCTTGGGATCCATGGGGCGATGTAACACATCCTGAAAGGATTATTACAAATACTCAAAGAACCATAAATGATACAGTAAATGACATCCCAAATGTGCCTAGAAATATCCAAAACACAGTTACCAGCGCAGGTAAAACAGTAGATCAGTGGAGAATGGAGCTCTTGGCAAATGCTTCTGCTCCTGCTTTGGAAGGTTGGTTCGTGGCATCGAGGGATAGTGCTGCGAATGGTGGAGTGATGTCGATACCACCTCAAATTAGGCAAGCGCTTGAGGGGTTCTACGATGACGACATCCTTAACCGTGTAAGGTACAAGGTTGGGGACAACGGCGCGTTCAATCTAGCAAGTGTGTCCATAAGTTATGGAGATGCCGGAGCCGTCACTCTTATCGATATTGTCGTATTTGCCAATCAAGCGGGTGCCAACAATCCAGTACTATGGGCACATGAGTTGAAGCACGTTCAGCAGTTTCGAGATTGGGGCGTACGTGATTTTGCAATTCGGTACCTGAGAAGTTGGAATGGGGTTGAAAACGAGGCCTATGCCGCCGAAGGTCAATTCGCACAGCTGTTCGCTGGTCGGTCGACCACAATTCCGCAGCAAACCCAACCCTCACAGTTTCAACAACCAATGCCAAACCCAATGCAACAACCGGTTCAACCGGTGCAAATGCAACCTCTAATGGGTAGTTTCTGTATGCTTCCAAACGGTATGAAATATGGACCCGGTCTAGCGAATCCCGTTGGCTCCATTTGTACGGTAGGAACCCCATGGGGTTTGATGCAGGGATTTATATCGATGTAACGCGGTTCTAGCTTTGTTAACACGGAGTTTGAATTTCAGCCCCGCCTAGTGCGGGGTTTTTCATTTCAGTTTGAGCAGTGCGCCGGAACAACGATGCACAGCGGAACGCCGCTCTCAATCGCCGGGATGCTCAATTCAATACCAAGCGAACCCCGATGGAACGCGAAGGCTGAAACATTCGGATGGCTTGGTTATTTATCAGGACGGTGAGCAAACCCGCTGGCCGGCAAATCTAGCCGCCGTGAAGAATGGTCTGTCCTGATCACTGAGATCGCTCTACAGCGAAAGTGGGCGCATCGTCGCCTTCACCATGTTGCAGGAATTCGACAAACTCAGCCATAACCCGCTCAGCAATGATACGGTTCATCGCCAATTCAATAGGTCCTGTATCCGTTTTGAGCGTTATAATGCCAAGCAGCGGGTCTTGAGATAGAAGCGTAACGTCAGCGCCAAGCATTTTGTTGAAGCCCGATTTGCCCAACTTTGCCATGATTTCCGCCATCCTTGCATGCGTTGTCGCGTTTGATGCCCGAATAGCTGCTTTCCGTAAAGCGCAAATCACAGCACAACGTTCCAGTCTGAAATGATGGCCACGTTGGTCGAGGAAGTTTGAGTTAGCAATTCCAGCCTTGCCAACCATCTGGGGTAATCAGCAATGGTAATCTCTCGTGGTCTTGCACTTCTTTGTCGGCCTCGCGGATCCGCTTTGGCTCCAGCACTCTCTGGTTTTTAAACCCAGGCTTGATCTTTCGAAACGCATAATGTTCGGGACCGTTAAATATGATCGAGCCGCAAGCTCTTTTCAGGTCAAGTTCGAAGAAGAGCAGGAAATCAGCACGTTTCTCTGTATTCCGAAACGCCGGCCCCCGATTTGTGCCAGTTGCCTTAACCTGAACAGTGTGTTTGCCATCAAGGGTAAGACCGTCAGTTCCGGCCGCAGCTTTCCTTTCGTGGAGCTTCACTCCAAACAATTGAACAGCAATGGCTTCTCCAATATCGCCGATCAGGTTGCCGTCGAGTGTAAATTTGAGCGTGGCGCTACTGCCTCGTTCTTCCATGATTTGGTGATAGTGTCGGCTCACTTCATCGCGGGCTTTCACCAAGTCCGTAATTTCTTGCGGCAGCTTAAACTTGCGCATGCATCCCCCTTATTGCTAGCGATAATCAAGCGGTTTGATAAACGGAAAGCAATAGGGGAACTCTCGCCGGACGCACGGGAAGAGCTTCACGGCTTCCCGTCATGGATGTTTATGCGGTCGCGGCTGCATCAATGCCGCGTTGAATTCTGGCAGTTAGTACAAAGAGAAAACTGCCGAGGGCTTCAGCGAATTCCACGGATTGTTGGGCTTCGCTTTGGGTAACGTGAGGACTATCTTCATCTGCATGCCGTGGTCTGTTTGAACCGAGGCGGACTGAATGTGCCCAATCCGCCATTCCTTGGGTCAAAATGTTATCCTCTAACGCTTTGTCTATTCGCTGGTACAAACTGCCCGTTTTGTAGTCCTTTGCCTTCAACATAGCGTCAACGGCACTTCCCGCCATTACGGCGGCGGCATCTGGTGCATTCAAGGTTTCATACGCTTGCTGTAGGAACCTTCTCGCTATTTCTGGAATGTCTTCATGCGCTTGTTTCGCAGCGGGATAAATCTCGTCAACAACAATCGAGTTGGCGAGATATCGTCCACACGCCCCAGTAACGCAACCACAAGATGTGCAACTGAAAGCGCCCCAATACTGCGGTTCTCCACCGTCTAATCGTGCCATCGGACCGGGACTAGCCCAGACCTTGTGCAAGAGGGGATTTGCGATACCGCAGTGCGGGCATCTGTTAACGCCCAACAATTGTGGGCCCATTGTTCCCAGTCCCAACTGAGTTTGAGATATCAAAGTCCGAATTACCATTTTATTCCCCTCGAGCTGTCTCTTTTGCTCGCAAATATCAAGGTAGATGTCGAGTCATGAGCGACGACAAAACTCCCCGTAAAAACGGGAAATCTGCGGGAAAAGCAAAACCACCTGTTGAGCATCAGTTCAAGGCAGGCAATTCGGGTCGCCCGAAGGGTACGCGCAACAAGCTTGGCGAAGCATTTCTGGAAGATTTGCTCGTCGCATGGGAAGCGCAGGGGCCCGCTGTTATTCACACCGTGATCGAAAAGCGCCCGCAAGATTTCCTCAAGGTAGTGGCATCGCTCATGCCGAAGGATTTGAATGTCAACATCAACCAAATGGACGGTATGACGGATGAGCAGCTTATCGCCAGCCTCCGCAGCCTCGACGCCGTCATCCAGCCTTTCCTCGCTGCTCAAGCAGAAAATGGAGATAGCGAAGGAAATCCAGCGCAGACAGCGCACTAACAAGCTTCGGTTCTATTCGCCTTACGCAAAGCAGCGTGAATTCCACAGGGCAGGGCTCACGCATAGCGAACGCCTGTTCATGGCCGGTAATCAGTTGGGTAAGACCGTTGCTGGCGGCGCTGAATGGGCAATCCATCTGACCGGTCGTTATCCCGATTGGTGGGATGGAGCGACATTCGAACGGCCGCCGCTTCTTTGGGCTGGGTCAGTCACCGGTGAAAGCACGCGAGACAATCCACAGCGGATATTGATCGGTCCGCCTGCCCTCGAGGAGCAGTGGGGGACGGGCTTCGTACCAGCGGATTGCATTCGTGATCGCACCCGCGCAATGGGTGTGCCGAACCTTCTGGATAACGTTGTCATCCGATGGGGTGGCGGCGGGGACGTCCAGGCAAGTGAAAGCGTCGTTGCACTCAAGGCTTATGAAAAGGGCCGTGAGAAGTGGCAGGGCCCGACAGTTGATGGTGTCTGGTTCGACGAAGAACCGCCGGATGAAATCTACAGCGAAGGGCTGACCCGCACGAACAACGGCCAGCGCGGGCAGTTTACGCAAATGACATTCACGCCGCTGCTTGGAATGTCCACGGTGGTTAGCAGGTTTGTAATGCCAGCTGGTGACGACTTAGGAGACGAAGCCCGGCACGTCACATCCATGACCATTGACGATGCCGAACATTATTCACCGGAGCAGCGGGCAAAGATCATTGCGAGCTACCCGGCACATGAGCGGGAGGCTCGAGCAAATGGCATCCCAACACTCGGCAGTGGTTTGATCTTCCCGGTTCTGGAAGAAGACATTGTTGTCGAGCCATTCAAGATACCGGATATCTGGAAACAGATTGGTGGATTGGACTTTGGCTGGGATCATCCGACCGCAGCGGTTTGCCTCGCATACGATGCCGATAGCGATATCGTTTATCTGACCAAGAACTACAGGAAGCGTCAGGCAACACCGGTCATTCATGCAGCGGCGGTCAAGCCGTGGGGATCGTGGTTGCCCTGGGCATGGCCGCACGACGGCAACAACGACACGGCAGCGGGTGAAAACCTTGCATCACAATATCGAGCCCAACAATTGAACATGCTGCCAGAGCGGGCAACGTTCGAGGATGGCTCGAACAGCGTCGAGGCTGGATTGATGGACATGCTCGATCGGATGCAAACGGGCCGGTTCAAGGTGTTCTCGACTTGTGTCGAATGGCTGGAAGAACGGCGTCTTTATCACCGGAAAGACGGCAAGATCGTCAAGGAACGAGACGACGTCATATCGGCCTCGCGATACGCATTGATGATGCTCAGGTTTGCCAAGATGGACACGCCTGCAGGCCAATGGAAATTCACACCCCGTAAGGTGGTCTAATGCCCAAAATGAATGATCAAGAGCTTGCTGGCGTTGTCGGCGGGTTGCTGGCGGATTGTGAGAACTATCAGGTCTTGTATCGCCAGCCCGCGCGCATAAAAGCCCAGCAGTACTACGACGGCATTATGACCGACACAGCTTCGGATGAAGGGCGATCAAGCGCGATATCCAAGGATGTGCGCTCGACCATGAAAAAGGTCTTGCCGTCCCTTTATCGTGTGTTTTTCGGCTCGGACAAGATCGTCGAGTATGCGCCGATCTCGGAAGGTGACGAAGGCAGCGCGGATCAGGCAACCGACTACGTGAATTACGTCGTCCTCCCTGAGAGCGGAGGCCAGCAGGCCATTTATGACGCGATGCACGACGCGCTCTTGAAGCGCAACGGCATTCTGAAATGGTATGTCGAGAAGAAGAAAGAAACCCTGACCACCACGCATGACGGGCTTGATGAAATGTCAGCCCAGATGCTTGTAGCGGAGGAAGGCGTTGAAGTTCTTGGCGTTGCGCAAGATCCTGTGACAGGTTTCTACACGCTGCAAATCCGGCGCGAGATCGAGAAGAAGCGCATTGTTCTGGAGTGTGTGCCACTCAGGGAATTCTATATCCATCCTGACGCAAAGACGATTGAAGACAGCCCCATTGTCACGCACAAGGCGCTCAAGCGGCGCGGTGAACTGATCGCATCCGGGTACAAGAAATCCGTCATTGAAGCGCTGTCCGCTGCCGATGGTGCTGATATTCTTGATCGGCAGGATGAGGATGACGACAAGAGACAGCGTGTCATCGGCACAAGCGCACAGGGTCATCATCCGTCAATCGATGAAATCGAAATCATCGAAAGCTTTGTTCGCGTGGACTATGACGGCGATGGGATAGCCGAACTGCGCCGGGTCATTTACGCTGGCGGCTGCGACGAAGCCCATATGCTTGAGAACGAGCCGTGGGATGACATGATACCCTTTGGCGATCTGGTTGCTGAACGTGAGCCGCACCAGTGGGAAGGCCGTTCCATTCCAGACGATATCGAGGAAATCCAGCGCATCAAGACAGTGCTGCTCCGCAATACGCTCGATAACATCTACTGGCAGAACAACCTTCAGCCGATTGTGCAATCTGGGGCGATCCAGAACCCGGAGAGCGTCACACAGGCAAAGTTCGGTGAGCCGATCCGCGTCAATGATGGTGTCGATGTTCGGGCCGCTGTCGGTTATTCGGAGGTGCCTTTCGTTGCCGGGCAATCATTCCAGATGCTCGGTTATATGGATGAGGCGATTACCGATCGTACCGGCGTTTCAGACGCTTCCAGCGGTCTTGCGCCGGATGCCTTGCAGAATACCACCGCAAAGGCATCAGCCATGATCGAGGCGGGTGGCATCGCTCAGACCGGCATGACGCTGCAAAACCTTGCTCTTGGTCTCCAGCGTGTATTCAAAGGTGTCCTGCGTCTGGTCATCCAGCATCAGGATCAGCCGCGCACGGTACGCCTGCGAGACAAATGGGTGACGTTTGATCCGCGCTCTTGGGATGCAAGCATGGATGCCACGGTGAACACCGGTCTTGGTGCCGGTACGCGCGAACGTGACATGATGGCCTTGCAGTTTGTCATGGGGATGCAGGAAAAGCTTCTCGCCAGCTTCGGCGCGACTGACAATCCCTATGTGAAGCCTGACAATCTCTGGAATGCACTGTCCCGCATGGTCGAGGCCTCGGGTCTGAAAACCGTCAGCCTGTACTTCACCAAGCCTGATGACACTGAAATTCAGAAGATGATGGAAGCCAAGCGCAACCAGCCGGACCCGGAACAGGTCAAGCATCAGAATGCCTTGGAGCTAGAGCAGGCAAAGGGGCAGACAGCCATCACCCGCGAGACAGCGCAGGTTCAGGCACAGCAGGCAATCCGCCAGCAGGAACTTCAGCACCAGACTGAACTGAACCGCCAGAAATTGGCGTTGCAGGAACAGGATGATGCCCGCAAGGCAGAGCTTGAGCGTCGGCGCATGGAAGGTGAGTTTGCACTGGAGCGTGAGAAAATCGCTTCGCAGGAACGCATTGCACTCGGCAAGCACATTGAACAGCAGCAGCGCGATGAAGCAGCGGCTTTCATGCGTGATCACGGCCATCTTGCGGGGATGCACCAATGAGCCCGGAACGCGACGCGAACGATGCCCGCTGGCTGCTTGAGCATCCCTTGCTTGTGCGGACACTCGATGAATTGGAGCAGAGCGCCATCAATCAGGCGGTCAATGCTCCCTATGACGATCATGAGAAGCGGCAGGCGTCATGCGCCGATATCCGCTCTATCAGAGCTTTGCGGTCGAAGCTCACTGTTCTCGCGGAGAGCACAGCCAAACCGGCCCGCAGAGGCTCCGTTGCATAGGCACGGGGTCTAAACTACCCGAAAGGAAGTCACTATGAGCGGCGAACCCACCAACCTGCCATCTGGCGGGAGTGATAACGCACACCCCTCTGATGCCCTCGACACGGCACTTGATGCGATGTTTGACGAAGGGGAGACTGAAGAGTCCAACCCCGATAAATCAGGCAAAGCCGACGCCACCGATGGGACCGAGACGGATGACGCCTTAGAAGAAAATGGCGAAGAGACCGGCGACGAAGGCGAAACGGAAGGCGAGGGCGATGAGCTTGACCCTGACGAAGCAACCCTTGTCACACTTGCCGATGGAACAGAAGTCAGCCTGAAGGAACTCAAGGGCGGCTATCTGCGGCAGGGCGATTACCAGAAGAAGACGCAGGAGATTTCCAACCTGCGGCGTGATGCGGAGGCGAAAGTTGCCGCCATCACCCAGCAGGAAGCGGCGTTTTCTCAGCAACACTCCCAGTTGCAGACAACCTTGGATGGGTTGGTGGATTATCTGGCGCAACGTTTGCCGGAAGAGCCATCAACAACCCTCGCAATGACCAATCCCGGTGAATACACTCGTCAAAAGGCGATGTATGACGCGGCGGTCGGTGAATTGCAGACCATTCTTGCCACGAAAAAGCAGGTCAATGAACAGGGCCAGCAGGTTGCATATCAGCAGCATCAGGAACGGCTCAATGCCGAAAATGAAGCTCTGGTCGCAGCTTTCCCCCATATCGTTGACCCGGCCAAACGTGAAGTTTTCAACAAGGGCATTCTCGATATTGCCACGAAACTCGGGTTTTCGCCCGAGGAACTGGGCACGGTCGTGGATCATCGCTTTTTGAAACTCGGACACTATGCAGCCATCGGCATGAAAGCCCTTGAGCAGCAGAAGCTCGGCAAGAAGAAGCTCGATAAGGCACCGGCGATCACGTCCGGCCGAAATCGGGTGGTCAGCCCGCCAACCAAGGCCCTGCAAAATTACCGAAAAACAGGTTCGGTCAAAGACGCCAAGCAAGCGCTTGATGGATTTGACTGGTCCTAGCCATTTTCGAAAGGAATATCACAAATGGCTCAGGCAGCAGGTACTTCCGATACCTACGATATGAAGGGCAAGGCGGAGGATTTCCGCGATGTCATTTATACCGTGGCCAAGGAGGAAACTCCTTTTCAAAAACTGATCGGCACGGACTATGAAGTGACGGCAACCAAGCATCAGTGGCAGACTGATACCCTTCGCGCTCCGGCAACCAATGCCAAGCCGGAAGGCAACGAGACCTCCTTTACGGAAGTCGCTCCGACTGTCGAAGTCAGCAATTACTGCCAGATTTCCGACGAAAGCTTCATGATTTCGAACACTGCGGAAGCGGTCAAGAAGTATGGACGCAAGTCTGAAATCAAGCGTCAGACCGTCAAGAAGGCGAAGGAATTGGTCCGAGACATGGAGTATTCCATGGTCGGCGTCAAACAGGCATCTTCGGCCGGCTCTGCTGGTACTCCGGTTCGTCAGGCCGGGTCGCTCTGGACATGGCTTTCCACGAACGCCAATCGCGGCGCTACGGGTGCCAATGGTGGTTACAATCCGGCCACTAACCTGACTGTTGCCCCGACAGACGGCACTCTGCGCAACTTTGCAGAAGCGCAGATCAAGGATGTTCAGCAGAAGTGCTTCAATGCCGGTGCAAAGCCCACCGTCATTATGATGCACAGCAGTGTGAAGTCCACCTTCTCCGGCTTTGCCGGTATCGCGCTGAACCGCGTCGATCAGAAGGTCAGTAAGACCGGCGATGCTCAGGCCACCATCCTCGGCGCTGCCGACGTTTATCAGGGCGATTTCGGTTTTCTCACGGCGCTTGCCAATCCTTGGCAGAGTGTCCGCGACGTTGCCTTGCTCGACCCGGAAATGTGGGAAGTCGGTTTCCTTCGCGGCATCAAACAGACACCGCTTGCCAAGACCGGTGACGCCGAAAAGCGCCTGGTCAACTGCGAATGGACGCTGGTTGCCAAGAACGAGGCTTCCAGCGCGGTCATCGCGGACGTTCAGCCCACACCGTAAACCGATCGGTTGGCGCAGCATGGCGGGGGCTTTGGCCCCCGTTTCCCCTCAACGGAGACTACAACCATGGCAGACAAAAACACACCGGACCCGGAACAGGTTGGCACTCAAGAAGGCACGTTGGAAGTGCTGATCCTGCGTGGCTACTTCCATGAAGACGGTAAACAGATTGATCCGGGTACGATTATCGAGCTTCCCCTGTCGGAAGCCAAGGCCGCAATCAGAAACGAGATTGCGACGTTCCCAGATGAAGCTTGATCGGCCCTACCGTCACGGCGAGGTCATCGAGGATGACCCCGTTCGCGGCTTCCGTCGTATCTGGTTCGACATTGACGACAATTATGGCGTCGTGAAAACCGAATATTACGCCACAAACGAACTGCTCGACAAAAACGCAGCAGAACGGGCCGAAAACCAGAAATGGGGCGAATTCGGCAAGGTCGCATCAATCCCCCTCAACCTTTTCTACAAAGAGCTGCTCCCCGCCGTGCAGGCCAAAGACGACGATTATATCCGTCGCTGGCTCCAGAATGGCGATAACGCAGGCTGGCGGACGCGAGACAAACTATGAGCGCTATCAACGGATATGCTGACCTTCTCGTGACCGCTGGGGAATATTCCAGCCGGAACGACATCGCGCACCTGTTTTCCCGGTTTATCGGTATGGCCGAAATGAAACTCAATCGCCGGTTGCGTGTCGGCGATATGGAAAAGACGGCCACTGTCACGTTGACGGACGGCGCTGGCCCATTGCCGCCAGACTTCATTGAGGCTCGGGCAGTTTCAATGCCGGATGGCCGGGTGTTGCGTTCATATTCGCTGCAGGCGCTTCTTGGCAGATACAATCATCGTATTCGATTGACCCACGCGCCGGATGCCTTCGCCATCGTCGGCAAGACGATGACTGTCAGGCCGATTTGGGGCGGTGACGTGCAGGTCACTTACTACGCGGCTTTACCCTCCCTGAAGCCGACAAACCCCACAAATTGGCTGCTCGATATAGCCCCAGACATCTATCTCTATGCGCTGGTCGAGGAAATCGCGATCTGGGCCAAGGATGTGGCTGGGGCAGGAGCGGCAGCCAGCCTAAAGGAGCAGGCTATCAAATCGTTCATTGTGAATGATGAGATTGCCCGTTTCGGTCAGAACAAAATCAGCATTGGCGGGCCAACCCCATGACCCTGATAACTGTCATCAATGACGCTTGCGATATCGTTTCCCTCGACCGGTTCGACACTGTCTATGGGAACGTCAATCCGAATGCCCAGACCATGCTCCAGTTTGCGCAGGATGCTGGCGAGGAAATTGCGCGCCGGGTCGATTGGGAAAAGACGCTCAAGACGGCAACTGTTCCCACGTCACCCTATGCATTGGACGAGAGTTTCCAGCGTTTGATAACAGGCGGGGCCGTCACGACAGCGGCAGGTGATTTCGTTCGTCCTGTCTCCAACGGCGGCGAGTGGACAGTAATCAAACAAGTTCCTTCGTCGCAGCCGTATTTCTTCATCCGGGGCGGAAAGATGCTCTTCGCTCCTGCCTCAGCGGGAACCGCCGCCGTCATCGAGTATGTATCAAAGAACTGGGTCATGGCCGGTACGGACGAGAAATCCAAGTTCACGGCCGATGACAACACATTCCTGTTTCCAGAGCGTCTGCTGACAATGGGGCTGATCTGGCGCTGGAAGCGACAGAAGGGCCTGACATTCGACGACCAGCTTGCGGAATTCGAGGCGGCGCTTGCCTTTGAGATTGCCGCGGATCGGGGAGCTTCACAATGATCGTTCGTCCTGGGCGTGTTGCGCAGACCAATCGCGGCAGCGTTTCGGTAGGAGGCAGGTCCACCGGAACACCCATCACGTTTCCAGCTCCTAAGCTTGGCCTCGTATCAAATTATGATCTGATGGCGGAGCAGGCGGGTGCGGCAAGCGTATTGCAGAACTTCTTTCCGACTTTGAAGGGTGCTCGCATTCGCGGTGGCTCCGTCAAGAAAGCGCTTCTGGCAGGCCTTGGAAATGTCCGCAGCGCCTTCAACTACCGCTTCGGTGGCATCGAAAAGATGTTCATGGCGACTGACACTGGCATATTCGAAGTCACCAGCCCATCAGCGCCACCGGTAACGACACCGGCGAGCCTCGGTAGTCAAACCTCGGGCAATTGGACGGTTGTCCAGCATACGACCCAAGGCACATCCATGATGGTGTGTGTCAACGGGTCTGACCCGCGTCAGCTCTACAATGGAACGGCATGGGTCACGGCCCCGGCAATGACATTCACCGACGGTACGACCACCAATCAGCTCAACTATGTATGGCTGTTCAAGAACCGTGAGTTCTTCCTGAAGAATGGCACAATGGATGCCTATTATCTTGATCTGAATTCAATCGGCGGTGCGGCAAAAGTTCTGCCGCTTGGTGGGGTCATGAAGAAGGGCGGTTCGCTCCTGACTGGTTTCTCATGGTCAATTGAAAGCGGCGACGGCCTCAATGACATGTGTTGCTTCATCAGTACCGAGGGCGAGGTTGCTGTTTACGCCGGTGACGATCCGAACACGCTGGCAAGCTGGTCGCTGAAAGGTGTCTACCAGATCGGAAAACCGCTCGGGAAAAACGCTTGGATCAGGGCAGGTGCAGACGTACTTATTGCCACGACGGACGGTTTTCTGCCCATGTCGCAGGTTTTCCAGCGTGATCGGCAGGCGCTATCGCTGGTTTCAGTCAGCCGGCCGATTGAGGACGAATGGCGCGCTGCGGCATCCGCAACCGGCACAGGCTGGACAATTACTCAGTGGATCGAGCGCAATCTTGTTTTTATCACGTTCCCGAAAAACGTGGTCATGCAGGATACGACATTTGTCTTGAACGTCCTAACTGGTCGCTGGTCGATCATCACCAACTGGAATGCGAGTTGCTTTTCGACGCTGCAAGGCAGTTTGTTTTTCGGATCGACGGGAGGCTATGTCTGGCAGGGCGACACGACAGGGACGGACGACGGTTTGCCATTCACTGCCGCCTATCTCTCGCAGTTCCTTGCTGGCGGGAACGTCGGTCAGCGCAAGACGGCTACAATGGCCCGTATGCTGATCAGAGGGAAAGCCAAGCCGAATGTTCTATTGTTCGCTCGCGCTGATATGAACAAGACCATTCCGGCATTTTCAGAAGTGTCGATCGGTAACCAGCAGTCATCCGAATGGGATGTTGGCCTATGGGACCATGCCGTATGGGACGGTGTTTCAACCCGCAATGACTATTGGTATCGCCAGAATGTCCGGGCCTCCGGTGATACACTTGCACTTGGCTGCATCATCGTTTCCGGTGGTCAGTATGCGCTCGATGCCGAGATAGATATCGGCGCGCTACAGGTCGAGGTAGGTGAGGCCAGCGCATGATTATCGTCTGGGCTGACGAGACGAGTTGTCCCGAGATCAACGACGGCATCGGGCAATTCGTCGCCTCTCATATCTTGGGGTGTGATCGAGGCTTCGAAAAATTCAATAGCCTGGGCGTCATCGATAAGGATCGGCTCATTGCCGGGGTGATCTATCACAATTGGTCCCCTGAAACCGGTGTCATTGAATTGTCGGCAGCATCTACAAGCCCGCTTTGGCTGACGGTGCCAGTTCTCAATGCCATGTTCGACTACCCGTTCCGGCAGCTTGGTTGTCAAATCTGCATTCTCAGGGTGTCTGAGCGCAATCAGCGCATGCGGCGCATTCTCGACAGGTTCGGCTTTTCCTCGGTTCGTGTGCCCCGGCTCCGGGGGCGGGACGAAGCCGAAATCATCTTCACGCTGACCGATGATGCGTGGAATTCACACAAGTTCAATGCCAGACAGGGAGAGCGCGCCAGCGCTTGATTGCCAATGGGAAAATCTGCACCAAAAGCACCCGATCCAAAAGAGACAGCAGCCGCTCAGACCGGGACGAATGTCACGACAGCGCTTGCAAACGCGCAGCTCGGCAACGTCAACAAATATGGTCCTGACGGCAGCGTGACCTATTCCACGAACGGCAGCAAGCAGTTCCGTGACCCCACAAACGGGGCGGTTTACGACATTCCGCAATATACCCAGACGACCACGCTTTCGCCGCAACAGCAGGCGATCAAGGACCAGACGGACGCCGCGCAGCTGAACTTGGGCCAGCTCGCCAACTCGCAGTCGTCGCGACTACAAGGGCTTCTTGGTACGCCATTCACGCTCAACGGCCTTCCGGCTGGCGGCGATGCGTCGAAAATTACCGCGCCGAACTATCAGCAGTTTCAGGGCGGTCCTGATCTGAAAACCTCGTATGTTGATGACTTTTCAAAGGACAAACAGGCTGTTCAAGACGCGCTCATGTCGCGTTTGCAGCCGTCCCTCGACAGGGATCGGGCTGCACTTGAACAGCGGCTTGCCAATCAGGGTATCCAGATTGGGTCTGATGCATATAAGGCAGCAATGGACGACTACGGCCGCACGTCAAACGATGCGCGCACATCTACTTTGCTCGCTGCAGGGCAGGAGCAGTCGCGTCTTGCCGGCCTATCCCGCGATCAGGCGACTTTCGGCAACAGCTCGTTGCAGCAGATGTTCCAGAACAAGAATACCACGACTGGCGCGAATAACTCCCTGCAAGACCAGTTGACCAATGCGCAGCTTGCCCAGTTCAATGCAGCAAATACGCAACGCCAGCTCGCAACGAGCGAGAAATTCGCGGAGCGCAATCAGCCGATGAATGAAATCTCCGGGCTTCTTTCGGGTTCGCAGATCAGCATGCCGCAGTTCGGCGCTTCGAATATGCCTTCGATACCGACCGTCGATTATGCTGGTCTGGTCAACCAGAAATACCAGAGCGATGTGAATGCCTATAATCAGAAAATGGGCATGACGAACGGTATCGTCGGTGGTCTCTTCGGTCTTGGAGGCAAGTTGATTGCCGCATCAGACGAACGGGTCAAGAAGGACATCCAGAAAGTGGGTAAGGCCAACGGCCACAACCTATACATGTACCATTACAAGGGCGAGCCGGACGACGCTCCGATGCGTCTCGGTCTGCTCGCCCAGGAAGTCAAAAAGAAAAAACCTTCGGCCGTCGTCAAGATGCCGGGCGGGCTTCTCGCCGTCGATTATGGCAAAGCATTGGGGGCTTAAATGTCGGTTCAGTCATTCATCTTCGGCCCCGGCCAGAAATACAAGACGCAGGAAGACTTGGACCGGGCTCGCGCCATGGTGCGGGACATTTACGGCAATATCGGCTCCCCGAGGACCATTGGTGAAGGTCTATCAGCACTTGGTGATGGTATCATGGCCAACGTCATGAACCGCAGGATTTCGCAGGGACAGGGCGAGTTTGACAAGAACCGCGCCAGTGCAGACGCAGGTTTCTTGAGCGGTATGTCGGGTCTGAGCGCTCCGGCATTTCCGTCCTCTGTTGCCGCTGGAGGTTCGCCCACCGCTCCAGCCGCGACCGGTGTGCAGGCTCCAGATGCAGAAGCCAGTGCGCTCCCATCTTCTCTGTTGGGTGCGCTCGACAAAACAGAAGGGGGCGGAAATTATGACACCCTCTATGGTAACGCTCAGCGCAACGGCGGAGCATTTTCGGGCATCAATGTTTCACAGATGCCAATCAAGGATGTTCTGGCCTTTTCTGACCCGAATGGGCGATATGCGCAGTCAGTCAAGAGCCAGATCGGGCGCGTTGCAACTCCCATGGGACGGCATCAGATTGTCGGCACGACATTGAGAAATGCTGTCGATCAGATGGGGCTTGACCCGAATACGCCCTTTGATCGCAATACGCAGGACGCGATCGCTACTCATTTGGCGCGCAGCCGCGTATCCGCATCTGGTACCATGGAAGGAAAGATTGCCGGTCTTAGGTCAGAGTGGGCTGGGCTAAAAAATGTTCCAGATGCTCAACTGGTTCAGATCGTGAATGATCTTGAGAACGGCAGATCAACACCTCAGCCCACGCAAGTTGCTTCACTCGATCCATCGTCAGGAATGGAGCAGGCATACGCACCAGCTCGGCCACAACCGAGCGCAGCAGCGCAGGCAATCAATCAGGTTGCACCGCAGCAAAACAACTACCCGGAAGCCGGGAAAGTTGCGCCGGTAGACTGGACAGACCAGCCGCAATTCTCGGTTGCAGCCGGTATGCAGTTCGCAAACGGCCAGCAGCCGCAAGGCCAGCAAGTTGCATCTTTGCCGCCTCAGCAGTCACAAACGCCACAGGCGGGGCAGGATGGCCGTTTGCCGGGTGTTTCTGATGCTATGCTGCGCGCCAATGACCAGATGATGGGCGGCATGTTCTCGCCGCAGGGTCAACAGCCAGTTCAGGTTGCTGACAACGGCGGGTATTTCCCGCCCGCACCCGATGCAAACCAGACGACCCAACAACAGCCCCGGCAGAACGGCAATCAGCTCGAATTCTACGCCCGGCAGATGAGTAATCCTTATCTCTCACCGGAAATGAAGAAGCTCGCCCTCTACCAGTACCAGCAAGAAGCCGAGCGCCAGCAAAAAGCATCGGATCCGATGTATCAGTTGAACTTGCAGAAAGGCCAGTTGGAGATCGATGCCCTGAAGCGAGGCAAATCTGCTTTGCTGAATGCAGGCAATGGACAGCTCTACAATCCAAACACAAATCAGTGGATCACCGCGCCGGATAGCGGGAAGGACAAAGAGACGACCGACATTCAGAACTATAATTTCGCGAAGCAGAACGACGGATATACCGGCACGCTTGCCGACTGGGTGAACAACGTCAAGCGCGGCAAGAACAGTGCGACTGTGAATGGAAACACGATTGATCTTGAAAACCTTCCGCCTGTTTCGATGAACGAGCAGGGAACCCCCGATCCGGCCTCGCAGGCTGAATTCCTGTCAAAGCTCCCGACTTCCTTGCGCGCTCAGGTGCAGGGCATTTCTGAAGGTCGTATCCCGATTGAAAAAGTGACCTCAATGCGGGGTGGCGAACGTCAGGAATTGGCGCGCATCGTATCGCTGTTCGATCCAACATTTGACATGTCGCAGGCCGGGGCTCGCGTGGCGATCCGAAAGGACTATGCCGCAGGCGAAATGGCCAAGCTTGCCGCATCAAGCAATCTCGCGCTCCAGCATGCGGGTGGTATGCTCGATGCTGCGGAGAAGCTGGATAACGGTCAATATCCATGGGTCAACGCTGCTGGCAACTATTTCGCCAGCAAGACGGGGCAGGGCGCACAATCCGCGTTCGAAACATATCGTCTTGGCGTGGCTGACGAGCTGGGCAAAGCCTTCCACGGTGTCGGCGCTGTACCGGTCGAGACCGTCAAGGAGTGGAAAAACGCCATTAGCACGAGCAGTTCACCGGAGCAGTTGCGTGCTGCGGTCGATGCTGCCGTGCACATGCTGGCTGCGCGTACCGAGACTTACAATCAGCGATACAGGAACGTCATGGGTCAGGACGCCCCCAGCTTCCTTACGCCGGAGTCGGTTAAGACCCTGACCAAGATGGGGATTGATCCAAGCACCCTTGATCCTCGCTACGTAGATAAAAGCGCGGGCAGGGGCTCTCCGTCGTCGGGCGGCGCCGGTCAGCCGGTCAACATCAATGGCTATACGATCAAGAAGGTGCAGTAATGGCGAAATTCCAAATCACAGCCCCCGATGGATCACAATATGAGATCGAGGGCGAGAACGAACAGGGCGCGATGCAGGCTTTGCAAACGCACCTCGGTTCGCAGCCGCCTGCACAGCCTGACGCCCCGGCGAATGACGGAACGGTTGGACCGACTTTCGCTCGCGGTGGCACTGCCATGCCCGAAAAGACGATGTTTGGCGGCGCGGATGCAGGGCGCAGCTTCGGTCAAGGCGTAGCAAACACCGTCATGTTTGGATTTAATGATGAAGCCGCTGCCGGTCTTGCCTCACTCCGGGCAAAGCTACCCGGTGGCAACGGCAAGAGCTATTCCGAGATCCTCGAAATGATCAGAAAGCAGGATAAGGCCGACGCTGAAGCCCATCCCGTGGCAAACGTCGGGGGAATGCTTACAGGTGGTCTGGCTGGCGGCCTTGGTCTGGCCAAGTCAGGTCTTTCACTCACGGCCAGAGCTGCAAACTCAGGACAAGGACTTCTGCGGACTGCTGGTGCTTCTGCAATTGAAGGCAGCTTGCTCGGCGCGGGGCAGGGTTTTGGAAATGGCAAAGATGGTTTTTTGGATCGTACCATTAACGCCGGGAAAGGTGCCGCTATGGGTGGCGTTCTTGGCGGAGCCGTCCCGCTTGGCCTTGCTGCAGGCGGAGCGGCAATAAAGCCGTTGATTGCACCTTTTGCTGCTCGCGCCAATCCTGAGAAATATGCGGAACTTGCTCTTGGCGCTGGGTTGCGCCGGTCTGGCACAACGCCTGAAAAGGTTTCAAAAGCCCTTCAGAGCGCTGCCGATGACGGACAGGACGTATTCAACATTGCAGACGCTATGGGGCTGTCTGGACAGCGCTTGCTCTCGACGGTGGCACGAACACCGAACGATGCTCGTCAGGAAGTCGTTGGGGACTTACTGCGTCGTCAGACGGGGCAAGGAACGCGCCTGTCAAATGCACTAGCGGAAGGGTTTGGCGCACCCGACACGGCAGCGCAGCGCGTTGCCAGCCTCACAACGGCACGTGATCGTGCAGCAGACCTGAACTATATGAAATCTCGGCTCAACGCCGGGCTGGTAGATTTGCAGCCATCAATCAGCTTCGTGGATGACTATATCAGCCCGGGTGTTCAGAAGCTGGTTTCGCCGGCCGATGGTATCGCGCCGGATGGCATCGAGAGTGCTCTATCCGCCTATCGTGGCCGGATGACTGATGGCAATTCCGTTCTCACGGACTTCAACCGCTCGTTGACGCTGAAAAAGGATGTTTCGGACGCAATCAAGAAGGCAGAGCGATCCGGTGAGGGCAATCGCGCTCGCGTTCTCGGCATGCTCAACAAGCAACTCGACAGTGCGCTTGAAGAGGCATCGCCAGCCTACCGTACCGCGAATGACACCTTCAAAACACAGAGCGGTGTCATAGACGCGGTAGATACCGGCACTCAGGCGGCTTCAGGTCGTGCAAGGGCGGCAGACAACATCGCGAACTTCAATGTGATGACGCCAGAACAGCAGGCTGCTTTCCGCCCAGGCTATGCTGATCCATGGATTGCAAAGGTTGAGGCCGCCACACAGTTGCCGACGACAAACAAGGCGCGAATGCTGATCTCGGACAAGACACGCCAGGAGTTTCCGGCGTTTGCGGTGCCGGGCGAGGGCGCGAAAATGTCCCGGCGGATCGGTCGCGAACAGCGCATGTATGAAACTTTGAATTCTGCAATTGGTGGTTCGAAGACCGCTGACAACATGGCGGATATGGCTGACATGGCCCAGTTCGATCCGGCAATTTTTCACAATCTGCTGAAAGGTGACTGGAAACACGCCGCGTTTACCGCAGCTCTGCGCGGCATGAATGAGGTCAAGGGTCTGCCACCATCGGTTGTGGAGCGAGTTGGCCGGACCTTGATGCAATCGGATCCGCAGGCGGCGTTGAATGTGCTCAACAATGCAGCGAAGCGTGGTCAGGTTTCAGCGAAAAACCGCGCGCTGGTAGCGACAATGCTCAACAATATCGGCGGAGCATCAGCGGGGCGGCTTGGTGCGCCATGAATCTGGAACTTTGTTGCCGGTGATTTCAATGGCCCAAGCCGTAAGCGTCATGCCGGCTAATCCACCAAGTGCCAGTGCCCACCAATCCGGCTTGTTGGCATAGAAGTAAGTAACAGCACTAAATGCTATGAGAACGGCCAAATACTTCCACGGCGATGGGAAATTCCGGTCGATCCGAGGTTCGTCGTTGTCGTGCTCGATCTGGTGCATCGGTTGTCCGGTTGTTCATCATTCGTTCCGGACAATATGGCTCAAGGCCATCGAAAAGAAAATCCCCTCATTTGCAATAAATCCACCCGGTGGGCGGTCAATCTATGGAGAAAGGAAGAGTACATGAAAGATCACAGGCAAAAATTGATGCTGCATCCAAGCTGGCGATTCAGATCAGGAATCGTTTTCTTCGTCGCCAGAATGTTGAGAGTGCCGATATCCTACGCCTAGGCCTTCTGTAGATAAGGCATTAGGGCGAATATATCATCGTCAGCATTGGGACCAAATATTCGAGCACTTTGCGTGTCTAAAGACCTGATAAGAACGAGGTCATAGGTAGGAGATACCGCATTCTTCGCTGTAGAAACTACTTGCTCAATCGTTTTATCAGCGCTGAATAAGATAAACGATGTGGTTTTCTCCCAATAATTCGCGCCAGAAATTTGATGAATTGCAGAATATAGAGCATTCCAGCGCGTGCTGTAATCACGTCCGCCGATTGTGCGATCATCCAATGTAAAAGATAACCAATAAGTAGCCATTCAACCCTCCCATTATTCTTTGGATAATCTTGCCAATCAAAGTTCAAAGAGTCGATAGCCGTCCTTCTCAGGGCGCGCTTTTCTATGGAGAATGCCATGCCAAGAACAGGCGGTATCTATAACGCTCCGGCTGGAACGAAAGGTATCCCGAATACCACGATCCAGTCAGCGCCGTACAATGCCCTGATTGATGATCTGGTGCAGGATGCAAATGCTGCACGTCCAATCACGGCGGGCGGGACCGGGGCGACCAATGCTACCGACGCTCGACTGAACATCGGCGCATTGGCCTCCGCCGATCTGCTCGCAGCTCCCACGAAAGCCGTCCCGGTCGATAATGATGGCATGGTCATCACGGATAGCGAGGACAGCGGCAAAATCAAGCGTGTGCTCTGGTCTGTGATCAAGGACAAGCTCAAGGCCTTTTTTGATCCGATCTATCAGCGTGCTTTGGACGCTGTAGGCGCTATCGAGCTGAACAATGCACTTGCAGCCAATGCCGACACGCTCATCGATTTTCATTCCAGCTTCCCTGCAGTTGACTTCGATTTTCGGATTATTCGTAGGAGCGGCGTCAACGGTGCTGCGGAGCTTTACAACAACGGCACTGGCGGCATGGCATTCAGGTCCGCAGGCGGCGGGTTTTCATTTGATAAGGATATAACTACTTCGGGATCGTTCCAAGCTAACGGCGGATCGTTGAACGTTCAGGCTGCCACTAGCGGTGGCAACGCCCACACTTGGTACCGCAAGAAGGACGGTAATTGGGGGGTCATCACTTACATGGACGGTGCGTCAGGTGCGTACACCGTGTCCATGGCCAACGGTGTTTCGTTCAATTTTAACACCGATGGGACGTTCAATGCGGGCGGCAAAGTGTACGCCGGTGCCGGGGCCTATCTCAACACTGACGGTAACCCGTACGGTTCTCGCTGGAATACTTGGGGAAGCTACTACGCTTTCGACGCTATCAACGCTCGCATTGAACAGCGCGCAAGTGACTATGCCAACGCTGTTGTCGCCAACCGGCCCACCGGGGATCGTTGCTGGGCAGTAGGATTTTGGGATGGTGATGGGGCACAGCCCTATTTCAACGGCGCTCCCGGCGTTACCCGCTTCCCGTGCGACAAGTCCACCGTGGACTCAATGGCAGTGTTCGCGCTCCTACAGTACACCGGCCCGGCTAGTAGCCTCGGCCCAAATCAGCTCATCAACTCGGCAGAACTCGCTTATGCCAACGTTGGGAGCGGCGATGCGGCTTACCGGCCTCAGGGAACTTGGATGCTGTTTGGTCGCATCAACAGGGCTGTCGGAACCCCTCAGGGGCTTATCTCAATTTGGCAACGGAAATACTAAGGGGTCAGCGATGAACGATGACGCAATTCCACAGGTCGCAGAAGCCAACCCTCCGGGGCTTTGGTATACGGCTGTCACCAATCCACGTTACGAAAACGACAACCGCATCAGCTGTTTCGTCACATTTACCGATGGCGTGACAGCGCCCTTCACGTGCGGTCCCAATGACAGCATGGATTATGCGAGGGATATCTACGCCCGCGCCGCGGCTAACGATTTCGGGCCGGTCGCGCCTTATGCTCCACCGGTGGTCGCACCCAGCAGCCGCACGCTTTCGCCTGATCAGTTTTACACCCTTATCGACAGTCTGGGTAAACTCGATCAGTTCATGGCGGCGATTGAAGATGTCACACCAACAGCGAAAAAGCTGACCTGTCGCAACCAGTTCAATAACTCACTTTCCTTCACATGGGACATGGTTCTCATGACGCTCGTTGCGCCGAAAGTCTGGGGCGAGGCGTGGCAGGATAATCTTGCCGCCTCTTGGGTCGCAGCCTCCGCCTAACAGGCAAAAATACCTCCTCAAAATCAGGAAATCATCATGGACAGAACCATCCCTCGCGGGGCGGCGATCCTGCTCGACTTTGCGTATCGAACAGACGCCGGAAGCCCGCCGCCAGCATGCTATGAAACCATCTTCGGCAATCGTCAGAACCGCCTTTCCAAGCCCATCACAAAGATGACATTGGGCGAGTTGATCGACGCACAGCGTAACTGGTCAAACAATGCTTGGGTGAAGCAGAACTGGGGTTACGACAAGGCATCGTCAGCGTCCGGCGCGGCCCAGTTCATGCGGGCCACGCTTCAGGACCTATCGCGCGAGCTTGGTCTATCTGGGTCGCAGGTGTTCGATGCTGACTTTCAGGATCGGCTTGCCTACCATCTCCTGAAGCGGCGCGGCTATGAGGATTTCATGGCCGGGAAGATCAGCCGGGCGGAATTTGGCAGACGACTTGCGCAGGAATGGGCATCATTCCCAGTCCTCGCGGCCACCAAGGGCGGCTCTCGCGTCGTCAGTCGTGGCCAGTCCTTCTATGCCGGTGACGGCGTCAACAAGTCTCTGGTGGCGCCTGAGGCCGTGGAAGCTGTTCTTGACCGCGTGAAAGCTGCCGCTTCGGCTCCAGTCACGCCGACACCTGTTGAACCAGCAAAGCCGCAACCTACACCAGATCAGCCTGCCAAACCGCAATCGCTCTTTGCGATCCTCGCTGGCCTGCTCGGTCGCATCTTCAAGAATGGATAAGACATGTCTCAGCACAACAAGCTTTGGATTTCTCTCGTCATGGCCATTGCGGCATTCCTTCGCTCATATTCCGGCATTGACCTTGGCGTTGACGATGCGACGGCAACCGCCATCGTTGGCGCGATCTGGTCGGCGCTGGTCTGGCTTATCCCGAACGGAAAGCCGGTAAGCAAACCGGACGGTGATCAGAATGGCTAGTTTTTTATCCCTCATTTCGGGCGGCAATGGGCTCCTGGTAGCGCTTGGCGTGTTTCTGGCCGGATTGGTCGCCGCGTTTCTTAAAGGCCGCTCTGTGGAGCGAGGCAACCAGAAGGAAAGGAATTCCGATGCTCTGCAGAACCATTACAAGGACGTTGCTGATGCTGCTGATGCTCGTGGCCGCGTCAATGCTGACAGCGTGCGGGACAATGACCCTTATCGGCGCGACTGATCCTGTCAAAAGGGATGTGTGCAGCAAGGTATTCGGTCCGGTGACCTATTCCAGCCGGGACACCCCTGAAACCCAGTTACAGGCACGCCGAAACAACGCGGCCTATGACAGTTATTGCAAGGGGAAGAAATGACCGAAGCCAGCCAAGAACGCGCACTCGGTCGCCTTGAAAGTAAGGTTGATCTGATCCTTGTCGATAACGAGCGGGCTGTTCATTCCCGCAAGGAGCAGTATGAGAAGCTTGAGCAGATCACCCGGAAGGCCGATAGTACAGACCGGAAAATCGACAGCATCGACGGCCGATTAAAGGCCGTCGAAGAACCAGTTGCAGACTTTGAGAAGTGGCGCGAACGGGCAATCGGCGCATTGATGCTGGTCAGCTTTGTGTCGGCATCGTTGGGCGCTTTCATCCCTTGGATCATCAAAAAAATCACGACGCTTTTGACCTGAGAAATAGCTATTGAGGCCCGGTAGCGACTGCTTATCGATGGTAGAGCTTTCTCGCAACGATTATGTGGTTGTTTGTATCAGCTGTGATCCTTGGATCTATGGCGTTTGTGTTTAATGGAGGGGAGGTGTTCCATAGCAGGATCGGAGACATTCGGTATAGGTCATTAGTTAGGTGATCGTGTCTGCTTGACTATAGTGCCGTTTTCCCAGGGCTTATCTTTGAACTCAACACTTGTGAAATCGAACGCTCCGGAGAGCCCACGCATGCCCTTTGCTTTCAATTCAAAGCAAAGTTCTTCTTCAAAGGGAATGCCCTTATTGGGTTCAGCACTTACAACCTTGGAAGTGTATCGATCAATTAATGCATTGAAGCGTGTATAAGCAAATTTTCTAGAGTCGAGTGGGTGTAAAACAAAATCCGCGTCCGAATAATATTTCGCACTTTTTTCGTTATTTTCCATTGTAATATTCCCAAATTGGTACGGGGCGGGCCAATCGTACCTAATCCTCTGTAATTCTGGGAAATGAAGCATAGGGAACTCTGCGGAGACATCCCCTACGTTTGTAAGCCAAAACTCCATCTCGATAATTTGACGACCTAGCGTCAGCATACGGCTGGTAAAGCGTATCTCAAGCTCCAATTCAGGGGATGCGGTTCGTCGAAATGCGTCTTCAATGTCGTAGTGCTCCATCTCAAAAGTTGAAGCTCCACTCCGCTTGAAATAGCCTTTTTGACCGCTAGCTTCACTCCGATGTGGGCGCCTATCTGAACGGGGAACGACAACCACAACGTATCCTTTGGATGGATTATCCATGGAGGCAAATGAATGCACTTGGATACCAGAGTTTTTTGGTTGCAAAAGATTACCAACTTGAGAATTCAAATCTGAATGCGCTTGTTCATAATTGGAAAATGGCAACAAACTAGAAGCGCAATCTATTTTCTCATCATCTTTTCGGCATTGGACGCCGAAGACAAGTATTCCCCCAGCAGAGTTGCTGAACGCGGAAAGTGCTTTCGCAATCACACCTCTACCGTGTTTGGTGGCAATCCCATCGGCATCAAACACGGGTTGTTGGCCAAGCGCTTCTTTGAAATCCAGCTGTAGGCTTTCCTGAATTCTGTTCTTTATAGCATCGTGCAACGCTACTTCGCCTCGGGCAAGAATATCATCTATTTCCATTTCAAAAGCCCAGAATCTAGGTTGTGTTTTTATCGATGCTTGCGGTATCCACTTACTAATCCAGTTCATCCTAGCCGCGGCGATGACCCTATTTTAATCAATGCGGCCAATGTGATTGAAAAGATGAATATACTCGCCGGGATAAGGCCCCACATCGGTAGATAATCCAGAATTTTATGTGCACCAACCCACGAAACAGGTTTAGTCGCCCAAGTGAATCCAAAATATTTTAGGGCGTCCAGTAGTGAAACAGCGGTCCATTGACCTGTTCGTAGGTAACCCAAGACCTGATAGCCAAGTGAGATGAGACCAACCAAGCCCATCGCCATAAGCGCAATCACATATGCGCTTATGAGCCAAAGGACGATCGTTTTGAGAGGCATATCTTCGCTTTGTGGACGAGGATCATTTTTAATTTCTTCACGCCATTTTTCCAATCCATCCTCCCCCTCGTGACAAAGTCACTCCATGTCCGGTACATCACCCGACTGAAACAGAACAGTCGGTGGTCCGTATTCCCCAATGTCAGGTTGTGCTTCTCTCGCCCAGGCTATGACGCCGACGTGCTTGCCGGCCAGATCCCGAGCAGTTCGTATCGCACGGTCTTCGACCTCGAATTGCATTGCCTCAAATGCTGGCACGAGTTCACCTTCGTCACTGCGAGAGAAGGCCATAACAACTATGAGTTTTGCACGTGGGGCCATTAAGTATCCTTCCCTCAGAACTCCAGATTGCCCGAGCCCTCCCGGGAGTCAACTATATCGACGTTGCCTATCGTTCAGAGGCTTGTGTGGCCGTTCGAGGTCCCAGCGTTAAATTGCCGGTCGGCTCGCACGCATCTATGTCATCTTCATCAATGACCTTCTCGCCGCGCTCTGCGTCACGTTGGACAGCACGTTCGCTCTTACCTGTGATTTTTGCAGTCTCGGCAGTGAATCTATCGGCAGGAGCGGAATTAGTTTCGCCAAGTTGGCGAACCTTTTCCCGACAGACGCCTGTGGCCCCCAGTTTTGCTTCTGGATGCAATTCCTCATAGATCGCTTTGCGTCTTGCTGTCTGCGAAGCCCTGACAGTCGGAGTCAGATCATTGCGGTAAATATTCTTCAGGAAATAAGTCCTCTCCATCATCATCGGACGTCGAGCGATTTCCATCCCACTTCGACCAAAAGATATCCGCACTTCTCCGGTACGCACGAAGCTGGATCTCGACATCAATGAGAATTACGGCAGATCCAATCGCAAGGTTTTCCCATATGTCCGAACTGAGCTTTGCCATCTCAAATAGGTCATTTATCGTCGGACGGTTCTGTTCCTTGTAACTAGCCATATGTGCCAATTGCTTGTTTCGCATCTTCTTCAAGCGCTTAAGGCGACCGTCCTGGGCAACTGCATTGAAGGCTGATATGGCCCGTTTCAAACGCTCCGGGTCATGGGCATCCTGTAGATTATTGAGGGATGCCTCGCGCTCTAGGAATTCGATTGCTGTTTTGAGATGCCGGTCGTCTTCATACCTCACCGGTAGGAAAGCACGCGTTATGAACATATGAAGCCTGAAGAGCAGCCCGTCGATAACGAGTTGAGCGGCGCGACCGGCATTCGCCTCCTCGAGGGTGGCTTTGCACTCAGGGCTATCCCAGCGCTTGACAGTCTCGACCATCGCCAGGGAAAGAACGGCATCCTGGTACCCCAGTGCTGCGGCCTCGCGAAGGTTGTTCCACTCATTTTTGGCGATTGTTGGATTGTTAGGTGGGGACATAAGAACCATCTCGCACGCTTCCAAATCATCCTCATCAATGACGTGCTCAGCAACAGCATATGGCGGGCCATCGAACCATCCCTGCTGTTCCGCTTCAGTTCGGGACAATATCTGGTGACTGATCGTGTCACCTTGTTTCGCGGCCATCGTCATTTCATCGATACGAATGGCAATCACCACGCGGCTACCAACATCGGTGCAACGATAGGTCTTTCCCCATACCGTAAACTCAGTGCCGATGCTGAAGTCTGAGATTTTCATTCAGAATACTCCTCGAATGGCCGCGTCCTCACCTTGTGGATAGCAGGGATTGTCACAAATCGCCTTTGCCAACAGCGTTGATCCGTCCAACAGTGTTGAGATGTCTCTTCAGTATCATTCGACGCAAGCATTTAAAGCAATCCGTACGCGTGATCAGATCCGCAGGATTGGCTTTGTAAATGGCTATCCGCTCTGGACAGACGAAGAGGACGCGCACTGCCGACGGCTTTACCCAAACTACAACGCATTAGAACGTGTCCTTTCACGGCGAACGCGCCAGGCCATTGTGAAGCGTTGTTGGGTACTTGGTATAACCAGACATGTGCATCGATGGACCGATACCGAGCGATCGAGACTTCGATCATTGTATCAGTCGGCATCTTGGGCGGAGATAGACAAGGCCTTTCCATTCTCTACCCGTTCAAAGACACGAGCTGTTGCCAAGTCTTATGGTTTTCGTAGACCAAGACGCCCCTACAAGCCCACCGGGTTCGAAATCATCGACTGCTTACGAGATAGGGCATTTGTTTTGAAATTTACGATGCCCGATCTTGACGCCATGAGCAGGGGCAAGAAATATTTTACCAAAGCAAAATGGCGACGCGGCAAAATTGATGCGGCAATAATTAGCCGTGCGGCAAAAGCACTGGGCGGCAGGCTGGAAATAGAGTGGTAAAATTTGTGGAATCTTCGCCCCAAAAATCCTGTTAGAGACGATGAACGGCGCCCACTCTACATATTCATTGTTCATTGTTCATCGTCCCATTTAACTACGAGTCTTCCCCCGAGGGCTTTAACAGCATCGTACATCATGCCTGGAGAAATGATGTTTACTGAACCTGTTTTTGAAAAAAAATCGCCCTTGTATTTCAAACTGCGGTCGAAATCGCGCAAGCTCATCTTTCGCTCTTTGATTTTGGCGCGAATTTCATCGTACATTTTATTCCCAGTCAAAACCAACTCACGCTTTGCCAGCTTTAGTTTGCTGCGACACATAAATGACCGAATTGTTGGAGGATTGATATTCACAATTGCAGCAATATCGACGTAACGAAAACAGGTTTTTGCAAGCTCACGGATTTGTCGTTCTTGTATGTTTGTAATCCATTTACGGCCAGACAGATTGAGAACGTCGTTGGCTCGTTTTCTAATGCCGAGCGCAGATCTGTGAGGAAGTAATCGCAAAAGTTGCGGTTTATCGGTGAGATATAAGGCTATTACCAGATCATCCTCAGCCTGTTTCCAAAACCGTTGGGACGCTTCACGCGGACGGGTCATTGTGTTTTCTTTCGTGACGAGCGTTTTAAATCACTCGCAGTCTTCCCTGCATTGGCAAGTGCAACCGACGTTTTATCTTGTTGTTCTGGCTGGTGAATTTGCGGTGGTTCGCAGCGATTTAATCCAAGTGCGGCGACTCGATCTGGCGGCAGTGCAATAGGTTTCAAGACAATGTGCCAAAAAACACCTTCGTCGTTGTCAACGTTGTAGCGCTCAACCACCTCATATGCGTCATATGGAGCAGGAACGTCTTCATCGCCGTCATCTTCCCATTTGAGAGCGAGCACATCCCCGATCATTGGCACGAGGCCATCATACACTGCACTTGAATGCACTACGCCCTTGGTCAGCCTGCCGTCATCGATAAGCCAGTGAACGTAGATGTCGAAGGGTTCGGAAGATTGTAACGTCATTCTTCATGCTCTTTCCACGAAAATTATGTGCAGGGCGTGCTCCTTTGCCTCATCCAAATATTATTAACGTCATACCAAATGTCCGCCCATTTTCCAATGGACGCTAGTCGTAGTAGAGCACCACCCAACGATTGCGGCTTTCTGTGGAGAGATGGACGATTATGATCTCGTTTTTCTTTCCGCCCCCATCTCAAAGGCAATTACCGTTGCATTTCGAGATGTCGAGACAAAATCGGCCCATGCTTTCATAAGCTTTTTTCGCTTCGCCAAAGCATCAGAACGTCGGTAGGCTTGCTCAACAGCATCACCAATCTTGTGAGCAAGCGCTGCCTCGGCAAGTTCTCTTGGGAAAGTAGTGCGATCACCAACCCAATCTCTGAAGGATGAACGGAAGCCATGGACCGTTACATCGACCTTCATTCGCCTGAGAAGCATTTCCATGCTCATATTGGAAAGGGGCCGCTCCGGCTTATGCCCTGGGAAAATGAATTCATTGACCTTCGCATCGTGCAGCGGTCGCAATAAGTTCACGGCGGCATCCACCAGTGGGACGCGATGTTCTTTGCCAGCTTTCATTCTTTCAGCGGGAACAGTCCACACTCCAGCTTCAAAATCAACCTCGCTCCATTTTGCTCCCAGAACCTCACCAGAGCGCGCAGCAGTCAAGATAAGGAATTCTAGCGCACGAGCAGCCATGGCTTCTGCTGACCTCACACGGGGCAGAAAATCAGGCAAATCAGCATAGGCCATTGCGGCGTGATGGCCGCGGGTAAGCGTTTTGGTTTCGGAGGGCAGGGCACCTTGCAGATGGCCACGCCATAGGGCAGGGTTCTCGCCAATGCGCCATCCTTTGACTTTGGCAAAATCGAGCACCCTTTCAATGCGTCCTCGCAGTCTGGATGCTGTCTCGCGCTTTTCCTGCCATATCGGAGTTAGAACCTGCAGGACATCATCAGTCTCGATCTGTGACACCTTCTTGCTGCGTATCTTTTCGCAATAGACCTTGAGCGTCATTTTCCATTGAGCGCGGTGTTTGTCATTCCGGAACTCTGAATCGATCGTCGCAAGATACTTGTCCGAACAATCTCCGAAAGTTGGCTCCGCCTCCTTTCTCTTCTCGGTAATAGGATCAAGGCCAGTTGCCAGCTGGGTACGATATTCCGCTGAGAACTCCCGAGCAGTTGCAAGACTGATTGCTGGATAGGCACCAAAACCCATCTCACGCCGGCGGTCTTCCCGAGACCACATGAACACCCAGAACTTTGTTCCGGAGGGTGTCACCTTGAGATACAGGCCTCCGCCGTCGCTGTAACGACCCGCTTTGAGATTGGCGGATTTGATGAATTTATCGGACAGTTTGTATCTGGGGCGCGCCATATTCAATCCCACTTTCAATCCCACTTTGGAAGTGGGATTGAGGCGTATCATAGCGGACGCACGTGGACGTAGGAAGTGGTCATGTATTTGATTTTAAATACCAATATGGATGCCAGTGGATACTGGCGGATGGTAGTTCGACGGACACCCCCTCCGCCATATCCCATTGCCATTATCCACCCATCGTCATGCGAACGAATTCGACAACGGACGTCGTGCCAAGTTTTGTCGAGATATTCACGCGGTGGGCGTCGACAGTCCGGGGCGATATGCCGAGGGCATTGGCGATGCCCTTCGTGTCGAAGCCGCGGCAGATCATGTTGAGGATCTCGCTTTCGCGCGGCGTCAGTGTCGCAAGCAAGGCCTCGTCCTGTTGCCGCTCGAGCGCGGTGTCGAGCAATCGTTCCATCGCACGGATGGTTGCAAACAGGGTGTCGGCATCAACGGGCTTGGAGAGAAAATCCGTGACGCCAACCTGAAAGGCCGCGCGGCAGGCCGCAACATCGCCATGTCCGGTCAAAATGACCAGCGGCCAGCGGATTCCCTGCGCAAGAAGCCGTTGATGCAGTTCAAGGCCATTCACCTGCGGCATTGTCAGATCCACCAGCAGGTATCCCGGCTTGTTCCGGTCGACTTGCTCGAGGAAAGTGCTGGCATCGACGAAGGTCCGGACGGTCATGTCCCGGGCGCGAAACAACAGCGACAGACCTTCCCTGACCGCATCGTCGTCATCGATGAGATAGATGGGGTATTGCGATGTCATGCCGTCGATCCTGCCCGGACAATTGATTTTGCAATATCGCACCGCGGTGGTTTGCGCGAATCATATTCGCGCGAGTACTCAAGCCATGATACGCCCGTTGAAACGTTTCATCACAGGTCATTCCGTTGCACAGGAAAAAATGGCGGGGATAGAAGGCGGCAAATCAATCTGACGCGTTGCCGCTATCAACGTGCTATGAATTCATTGAGGTGAGGCTGCCGGTTCAAGGCATCCAATTGGGACAACGGCAATTCCGGTGCGGCGATGGTGAAACCATATTCGATCAGGGCCTTTCTCGTTCAGTGGATTGCAATTGAGCTTGTGGTTATCGCAATCGTTGCCGCCATATCCGTGATCCAGCTTCGCGACGATTTTGCTTTTAAACGTTTGGTATTGACGACTGAACTTTCGGCGCGAGCGGCGGAGATACGGACGAGCCTGACGCTGTTGCAACCGGTGTTGCAATTGCCTGACGATAGTACCCATCCGTCATTCCGGCAGATTGCCATGGGCATTTTGAAAACCAACCCCTATTGCAACAGCATCCGCCTCTATGAGGCCAAGCCTGGCCAATCGGAGTTGAGCGAAACGATCAGCGTGCCCTCCATGAGCGCGGCGCCGGAAGAGGCGGATTTGCAAACCATCATGGGTGCCGTTGAGCGCCAGCCCGAAGGGGACATTGTCGCCCGTCCATTGCCTCAATTTGCCGGGCACGTCGTGTTTGCAATGAAGTTCATGAACCGGCAGACACCAGCGGCCATCGTCGCGGTCTATGATGCCGCCAAGGCAGTTCAGTCGATTCACGTGCCTGAAAACATAGAATATCAACTCCGCATGGGGAATAGGCTGATCTATATGGCAAACCCGCAAGATCATGGGTTTTTGCAAAAAGTCCTGCCATGGTTTTCGGTGGATCTGACCAGGACACCCCTGCATCCCGATGATGATGCCCAATTCCATTCGCATTTAGAAAAGCGTGTCACACTTGGCGAAGTGCTGGATTGGCGGATGATTGTCCCTCTGTCGATACTCGGTCTTGCTGGTCTCTATGCATTTCATCTGCTGGTGAACCAGCGCGCGGCGTTGGCACAAGCGCGAGAGGCCGAGCAGTCAGTACGCCGGCAGATGGATTCGCTTCGGCATGAAAACCGGTTGTCCCAAGCCTTGCGGGTCAATGCTGTCGGCGAATTGGCATCGGGCATCGCGCATGAGCTTACGCAGCCCCTTACCGCTTTGCTCAGCCAGAGCCAGGCGGGACTCATTCTCCTGGAGAAGGGGGAAGCCGGGAACAGGGACGGCAGCCTCAAGCAAGCGCTCGCCGCCAATGTTCGCGAGGCTCAACGTGCCGGCAAAATCCTCCACAGAATGCGCGATTACATTGTCGGGAACGATATTCAACCCATGTTGCAGGAGCTCAACCCGTTCATCGTGAACATGGTCGAGTTGCTGCGGGTGAAACTCAGCGAACAGAATATCGAGGTTTCGATGGATTTTGCCACTCCCTCGCCAAAATCGGTTGTGGGTGCCATTGAGCTCGAACAGGTCATTCACAATCTTCTGCGGAATGCTGTCGATGCCTTGTCCGAATGCAGGCATGACCGCAAGAGGATCCCCATCAGGACGTTCAGTCAGGATACGGTCAATATCATCGAAATTGCTGATAACGGCCCGGGACTATCCGACGAGGTCCTGAAAAACCTGTTCCGTCCGTTCTTCACGACCAAGGAGAACGGCATGGGCCTCGGTCTTTCGCTGTGCGCGCGTTTGCTTGAGCGGTCGGGCGGTACACTCCATGCCCGCAATGACAACGGAGCGGTGTTCTGGATTGTGCTGCCTGGGGAAGGGATGACATCGCCGCTCATATTTCAAGGATCAAGGGACAGTGGTCCGACACTTCCGGTGCCGTCACCACCGTGAACTCCCGAACCTCGACGTTCTGGTTCACCAGCATGTAATCGGCGAACCGTCCCTGCTTGCGATAATGCGAACTGCGGGTACCGTTGAACCCTCCGGCCGTGACCAGATCCGTCAGGCCTATCTCGGCGAGCACCGCAAAGGTCTCGCTTCCGGGTTCAACATTGAAATCGCCGCACACGATCAGCGGGTCACCCGGCGCGGCAATCCCGGATGCCAGTTGCTTCAGCCTGCGGGCCTGCGCCAGCCGTTCGGGCGTATCCATCTTCCCGTTGACATCGCGCAGCCCGTGCATATGCGCTATGGCGACCATCCGGTCGCGCGCATAGTCGTAAACCCGGATTGCATGCGCAGACCGCGACCTCGGATGATCGCCATAGCCATGCGGCGAAAACCCCTTGTGCACGAAGTCCTGTGCCTGCGCCGTAACCGGCAGGGAGTTCCGCACGAACGTCGCGAGCCCCCACTGCGAGGGCACCGGCTGATCACCGTTCCACAATACGCCCTGGGCTGCCGGACAGAATATGGCCGTATGGTTGGCAAGTGCGGCCGCAACATCGCGGAAAAAATTCGCGCGCTGGGGCAGGACATGATCCCCGTCGCGATACAAGAGCCAATCTTCCCTGGTCGCGGGACTGTGGACCACCTCCTGCAGGCATAGAATATCCGGCTGATCCGTTTGGAGATAGGATATCAACGGTTCGTGCAGCTTGCCGCCCCAGCCGTTGAGGCTCATGATTCGCATGCCCTACATCTCCATGGGACTCATTTGAAGCGGGGACAGGTTAGGTCGTGCACTCATAAATGTGATCGAAATGGCGCCTGAAACGGCAAGAAGATGCAAGGAGAGATGCGAAGGGCGGGGCCTTTCCCCCGGCCGAGCGGCTCGACACGGCAGCTTGCAGCCGTTTCGGCGTCCGCAGGATATGGTCCATTTGCCCGGCTCCATCGTCGCAAAGACTCGACAATGAACCACATTGCCATCGCCTTTGCTCCTTGTAACCAAACAAATGGCCTCATACCATTTCAATCAGATTTATAAGTGTACGACCTAGGATACTGCTCCCAATAAGCAAACCTTGGCCGGGGAGCCGACCCACTGGAAAGACAATCAGCGCTATCGGCAAACGGGAATCGCAAAATATTAAACTTCTGATGGTTGATGGAACCCGGATTCGGATGGTCCAGTCTTTGACTTTTCCGTTGTTGTTGAAAAGGCCAATCATGCGCACGCGCCCCATCATTGCCACTGATCTTGATTTGATATGCCAGCACCGGGAGAGGATGTTTCTTGAGGCTGGCCGGGCTCAGGATGTTTTGACACTCATGGCGGAACCCTTCCGGCAATGGCTTGCGGTACGTTTGACCGCCGGATCCTATTTCGGTTTCGTGGCCGAGGAAGACGGTTGCCCCGTTGGTGCCGTGGGGCTGATGGAAATCGATTGGCCTCCGCACCCCGCCCATCCGATGGACTCCCGACGCGGCTATGTCCTCAATGTCTTCGTGGAGCCTGAATACCGGGGGCGGGGAATTGCTCGCCGATTGATGAAAGAAGCGGAGAGCGCGTTTCTGGCGCGGGGGATCACCTATGCCATCCTGCATGCGACGGTTGCCGGACGGCCGATTTACGAAGAAGATGGCTGGATGCCAACCACCGAAATGGCCAAGGCTTTGTCGGCAACGGGTGCCAATTACCGCTGAAACCCGGGAACAGGCTGGGCTTGCGGAAACGGCCTGAATGTCAGGGCGATCAGGAATGCGCCGATACCGATAGCCCAGGCTCCGATATAGAGCCATTCGTAGCTGGCGAATGTGTCGTAGATCAAACCTCCGGCCAACGGACCCGTTGCCATGCCCAAACTGGCGGCCATGGCTGTTCCGCCGATGATGGTGCCCATCATGCGCATCGGGAAATTCTCGCGCGCCAGTACGGCATAGAGCGGCATGACACCGGCATAGATGAAGCCGAATAGTGCGGCCACCGCATAAAACCCGGCAAGTTCCCGCACGAAGACATAGGCCAGCGCCCCGAACGCCTGGAGCAGCAGCCCGCCGACGAGCACGCGCTTGGCGCCCAAGCGATCACCGAGAACACCGAAGACAACCCGGCCGCCAAGACCTGCCAGCCCCTCCAGGCTGTAGATCGTAACCGCCGCGATCAACGGGATTCCGCAGCTGACCGCGTAACTCACCGTGTGGAAAATGGGGCCGGAGTGGGTGGCGCAGCAAAAGAAATTGGTCAGCAGCAGGATGATGAACTGAGGAGACCGGATGGCTTGCCCGATCGACATGGATGACTGCGGCTCTGCGTCCTGTAGCGCCAGGGTATTTCCCATGTCGGCGGCCGGCGGGCGGCGCACCAGGAGGGCGACGGGAATCATCACGGCGGCAGCAACCGCAGCGATGATCAGCATGGATGTCCGCCAGCCATGGATCGAAACAAGCCATGCCGCCAGCGGCGACATGGTCATCGGCGCCATTCCCATGCCTGCCGAAACAAGAGACACGGCAAGGCTGCGCTGGGTGTCGAACCAGCCGGTGACGCATGCCATCATCGGCGCGAAGATTGCCGCGGTCGCGGCGCCGACAAGCAGGCCGAAGACCAGTTGAAACTCGACAAGCGACGTAGCCCGGCTGGCCAGCGCCAGACTTGCTGTCAGCAGCACCGATCCCGTCAGCACCACGGGACGGGCGCCGAAGCGGTCGGACAGGTTCCCCCACAGCATGCTAGCCGATGCCATGGCGATGAACCCGATCGTCATGGCGCCTGACACGCCGGTGACGGACCAGCCGGTGTCCCGGGCAATGGGCTGGAGGAAAACCGGGAGGGAAAACATGGCGCCGATGGCCATACAGCCCAGCAAGCCGCCGGCTGCAACGATTACCCAGCGATACGAAGCATTGCTCATTGCTCTCTCCATTTTACTGGCTGTTGCCGAAAGCCCATGCCATGCAGGCGGTGCAAACCGTTGTTCGCCCCGCCGTGTTATCTGGGCCGCGCGACAACGCGCACTTTACCGCTTTTGCCGCCGCCACAGAAAAACTGATCGCCGCCGTCGGACTCGAGCCCCGACACGCCGGTGCCTGAAGGCATGTCGAGAATGGTCAGGACATTGCCGGTCGCTGGATCGATGCGCCTGACATCACTCTGATCTTGTTCCCACGTGCCGTGCCAGAGTTCGCCGTCAACCCAGGTCACCCCGGTGACCATGCGCTTGGACTCGATGGTGCGCAGAATAGCGCCTGTCTGCGGATCGATCTGGTGGATTTTCCGGCCCTGGTGCTGCCCGACCCAGAGCGTCCCTTCTGCCCATGCAAGCCCTGAATCGCCGCCGCCGCCGGGCGCCGGGATTGTCGAGAGCACGTTGCCTGTCTCCGGGTCGACCTTCTGGATGCGATCTTCGGCAATCTGGAAGAGATATTGGCCATCGAAAGCGGTTCCGGCGTGCGCGGCGATGTCAAAGGAGCGCAACACGGTGCCGCTCGCCGGATCAAGGGCATTCAGCCGTTCTCCCGATGCAAACCAGACATTCCGGCCATCGAAGGTAACCCCGGCCACCTGGTCAGTGCCGGGAAACGGGCCATATTCGCGGAGAATTTTGGCAGATTGTTTCATAATTTCATCCTTGTCACCTGACTGCTGAATATTTCCTCCTGACCCTAATCACTTGGCAGGAGATCGGGGAGTAACAAGATTGTCGGGAAACCCGGCACGGGCGGACTGATCCAGCGGCGGGCGCGTCCGCGACCGAATGATTGCACCTTGCCCGCTTCCGCAAGTATCAGAAGGGCACGCTGAACGGTCCGGGAACTGGCCCCCAGGGCAATTGCCAGAGCTGAACTCGACCATGACTCGCCATCGGCAAGAAAGGCGAGAACCGCGCCATGCGCTTCCTCCATGGGCGGCGCAAGGACAACGATGCCACTGGCGTCGAGCGGTGTCATGCAAAAGCCCCGCGCTGTTGCGGACACATCGGCCAACATTCGCAGTTCCTCGCGCAACCGGCCGACTTCGACCCGCAGGCGGGCGCGATGCGATTCATCCGCATGCTTTGCCCCGAATGCACGGGCGAGGAGCGCGGCTCTTGGCACGTCTCCGGGCGCGGCTTCGCCCAGCGCGCGGGCCAGCGCGAACAAAACCGGTCGCGTGGCGAGTGATATCACCCGATCCCCGACCCGAACGACATGCCGGCACGCGTCGACGACCAGCACTCCGGATGCGAGCAGCGTTTCGATCTGCTCCAGCAAGAGGGGACGTTCCTCGCCGCGCTGGATCAGACGGGCGGCGGGTGTTTTCAGGACATGGGAGGCCTGCTCGACCTCCGCGATGAGGGCGGGAATCTTCGCTTCAGCCGCAGCTTTCTCGGCCCGCGTGAGTGCCTCGCGCGCTGCAGACGTGTTCAGGCGCCGGATGGCAATTCCGGCAGCCACCAGCGCGAGCGCCGCTCTCGACGTTGCCGGCAGCGGCGCGGGATCAAGTTTGGCGAGGGCGCGTTCGGCCGCGTCGACATGACCGACCAGAAGTAGCCGCCGAATATCCACGGTCCGTGCATGGGCGGCATTGACCTGATCGCCATGGGCTTCGAGTGTTGCCCGCGCCATGTCCAGTGCCTTTACACGCCACCCCAAATCGCGCGAGACGAGTGCAATTTCCGCTTCGGCGACGATGCATCGCGCGCGGGCTTTTTCCTCTTTTGCGCCGAATGCCCGCGCCGCGCTCTGCAACAGGGCCCGGGCGCGCGGGAATTCGCCAAGTTGCGCCATGGCGATGCCGCGCAGTGCAAGGGCGGGCGCGTCATCACGCAGCGCCACCCGTTTCAAGGCGCCGAGAGTATCACCTGTCGCAAGGGCGTGCGCTGCGGCGTTGATCAGCGAGTCCATCGGATGGCCGTCACACTTGTTACTCCGATCGTTCGATCAGCGAGTCGTAATCCATCTCACGGACAATAACCAGTATTGCAACTTTGATCGACAAATGGGGGCTGTGCGAAATCCTGCGCTTCTTTGCGCAGCATTTGAATAGGAGGGCGGGTGAGGCTCGGTTGGGGCATTGACGGGGGAAGAATATCACCGAGCCTCCCATTGCCTCATGGAGAGTAGCAACAGGGATATCATGAGCACCGGAGTTGGGCTTTTTCATGAAGCGCCAGCGCTTGCGCGTGCGGGCCGGATCGCTTGTACAAACACAATGCGAAGCATTCATTTGTTCAGATGATATTAATCTGCAGGTAGCATCTTTGTGCCGGCGTTAAGCTGGGAATGACGTCGTTTACGGGCAGGGGGCTCTGTGGATCAGGATGGCGAGAATACAAAAATAGACTACCAACCCTATGTGATGTCGGTTTGGCCGGTTCTATTTGCATTCGTGGCGGTTTCGATGATGGTGCTGTTTCTCGGCAGAATGGGGGCCGATTTCAGAAATGCGGGCGATCACAATCTCACCCCCCAGACGCGTGCCGGTGACGACTCCGACAACCGGTGACACAATCCGGCTGTTCGGCGATGAAAACCGGCTCAGCCGGCTTGCGGTCTTCCGCGTTGAACAGAGCTGCCCGACTTAGCCCGTTGTATCGCTCACGCATTTCTTGACGAAACTGTTTTTTGCGGCGCCGGCAAGCTTCTTGGCGGCGGCCTGCGTATCGCAGGTTGTTGCCGCATCTGCCGCGCATTTCTTCGTGAAATTGGTCAAAGCAGCGCCGGAAAGCTTTTTGGCCTCGGCCTGGCTTTTACAGGTGCCATCCGCCAAGGCCGGACTTGCTGCCAACACCAGAAGTGCGATCGCTATGAGTGCACGCATATTCATCTCTCCATTGCTTTTCCAGGAATAATAGGTTTGCCTCAATGGGATGCTACGTCAAATGCAACTGAATGACCTTCGTGTGTCTTTCTGAGACAATCGAACAGCCATTCAGCTTCGTTTCCGGTCTTTACCTGCCAGTATCTTGAGGAAGCGGTGAATTGTGCGCCGGTTCGGCCGTTCGCTCAGCCTGCTGAAGCGCCGATGCAGAAACTCATCGATTTCCCGCACGGAGACACTGGCAAGATCCGTCCCGTAGCGGGCCTTCAATGCTTCTTCGATCATGTCCAGGTCCCTCGTGGTCGGATTGTAACCGGAGGTACTTATGGCAAGAGGAAGCGATTGGTGAATGAGGTATTTTGCAAGTTTATTGAGTTCTGGATCACGGTCCAATTTACTCATTTTTTCTCCCCCGTGCTCTTCGGCACTATGGGGGAGAGAATACGCTTCGACAGCCCTGCAAGCAACAACGCTGAACCAAAATATTCGTTAAATAAATACGTCGAATTTTTACTTCATATCACGGGTATTACTAACAGGCGGCCACGGAGAAGACGTAACCGTGATAGTCGTTGTCGATAAGCAGATTCAGCTTGATCTGGGGGTTTCTCGCCAGCCACTCCCTGCATGCTCTTTGCTGGCCGAAATCCGAGAGATTCCTGAAACAACGCCAATCATCGAACAGCATGACAGACCCGACCGTCAAACGGGATGTGAGGTAATCCAGCACAGGCACGGTGGACTCGTAGAGGTCACAATCAATCCATGCGAAAGCAACGGTCTGGATAGGCGAAGACTGCACATGTCCTGGTTGCAGCGTCTGGTCGTACCAGCCCTTGATGGTCGTAACGCGCGCCAGATCAACATTGCGCAGCTTGAGATTTTCCTTGAACTGCGTCTCGTTGCACGAGAACTGGCCTTCGAAGAAGCCGCCGCTATAGCCGCCGGACTCGTCTATCCCCTTCTTTGGTTGCGGCAAGCCCTCGAACGAATCCAGGGCGACAAACCGCATCTCCGGATTTTCCCGCCCTATCACGTTGCACGCATAGGCAAAGGTCTCGCCCTGATAGACGCCAAATTCGAGATAGTCTCCCTTGATTTGAGCGCCCCTGAAGTAATCGGTGACCTTGTCGATGACGTCCCATCTGAACCTGTTCGGTGCAAGGAGACGCGTTTGCAGATGCTCGACCTGTTGGGCAAGAGCAACATTCGTTTGCTCATACCGATCCAGCCGCTCCTGAAGTTCGGCGATCACCTGGTCTAGTCCGTAGCTTCGTTCCTGTTGCGGCAAACTGGTCATGCGTGGTTCCACTTTATAACTGGGAGATTCGATAGCGGGCAGGCAAGTGTAACAGTCGTACCATTGCCTTTTGATGATTGAATCGCAAGAGAGCCACCCATTGTCTGAATAAGACGCGCACAACCTGTCAAGCCCAGTCCGCTGTGGCCGCGCGACTCGCCCTTCGTCGAGAAGAACGGTGTCGTGGCCTTCTTGATCTGTTCCCGGGACATGCCGACGCCAGAATCCTCGATGGCAACGATCAAGTCTTTTCCAATCGGCCAGCGCCTGGCGATATTGACCTTGATCACAATGTGCGGGTGCAGTTCATCCTCGACGGCGTCCTTGGCGTTGCGCAAAAGCTCGTGGAGCATGAGATGGAATTGGCCCTGCGGGACAAGCAGTTGCATTGCTTTCACATCGGCGCGCACAATGGGAATGGTCGATCCATCGGGGCGCGTGATCTGATCAAGGATCGTTCCCAGCGTCACGATCGGCGTATTGTCCTGATCAAATTTGGGATAGGCGATCCGGGCCAGCCAATCGGTCACGACCGACAGATCAGTGATCCGCTTGCGGGCCATGTCGAGCAGTTTTGCATCGGGGTTTTCCTCGGGCGAAAGCGTCTCGTGCATCCACATGGACAGTCCGTTGATTCGCGTGAAGGTCATGTGGGAGAAGAGCAACGCGAACTGGCGGACCTGATTGTTGTAGAGCGCCTTGCTTCTGTAGGCGACCATGGCGAACAGAACGACCATGATCGCGGTCGCAAACACGAAGGCGTACAGGAAATTGTCGTAGAGCGCTTTTTGCTCGAGATCGGCGGTGCGTTTCTGGGTGTTTCCGAGGTTACCCGTCGTCGTCAAGACAATGGCCGGCCAGAAGTCTTCAAACCTGGCCACAATCAGATTGTAGTCTGGATCGGCTCGCGCAAGCTGCGGCATCAGTTCATTGTTTATGTAATCGAGCAGTGTCTTGATCAGATCGATATCCACTTTAGGCATGATCTTCTCGGTATAGGGCAAAGCGATCAGCGTCTTGGCATTGATGGCGAGATAGGTGCTCTCAGACAGGATTTTGGCGCGATACTCCTGGGATTTGGTGAGCGCAGCCAGCCGGGCCCATCCCATGATGCTGACCATTTTCTCGCGCGCTTGGGTTGAACGCCACTGAACCTCGTTGACTTCCCCGATGATGTCATAGGCCTGACTGCGATACTTGTCCGTTTGCAGAAACGAGGCCAGGCCGATCAGCACAAACAGACCAAAGGAAATGGCAAGGATGTAGGTGCCGTTTGCGCGGAGTATCTGTCTCACCTATCCACCACGTGTCTGAAATCAATCCCACTCATCGTTTAAGCGTCACGCGGCTTGATGCGCGATCAAAAATTATTGCTCAAATTGCAGCTCGGTGAGAAACCAGATCCATCTTGAGTGATCTCCCGGGTCATAGGCCTTGGGCATGCTGTCAAAAGGCCAGACAATGTAGAATGGCCCAAAATCGTCGGCCTCAAGCGGGCGGAATTCGCCCTCATGGCATTTTCCTGCCTTGGCTTCGACGTCATTGCAGGCAATCTGTGAGGCAACGATCGGATTGTAACGTTTGATTTCGTCCATATCGATTCTGGCGGAATAATCGTTGGGCGCTATTCCCTTGATGACCTTCGCATTGGCCAATCCGTTCTTTGCCAAAATCTCGATCAGCGAAAAACCGCGATAGGTGCGCTGTACGTCGTTGGTCCAAGGCGTCTTGGTTTGGATCTCCCGATAGGAAAATGATTTTGCCAGATCGTCCTCCTTGTAGGAGGCGATGGGTTTTCCGCTCTGGCGTTCGATCTGGAGAACATGCGGGTCGACTATGCCGGCGGAGGCGGCAGGAACCGCGCATAACAGCACAAGGCCCAAGAAGCAGGCACGCCAACCGCTGTATGTTTCCACGGCCTTTTCCTCAATCGGTTGCAGGATCATCATTGTCGGCAGTGATTTTGCGGCCATGAGCCAGGACTTTGCTGCGCGCCCGTTTGTATTTCTGCTCGGCCATCTCGGCACTTTTCATCTTAAAGTGCTTTGCCATAAGCACAAACAGTTCATTGCGTTTCATGCTCTTCGGGCGGTCTTCCACCCATTGGAGGCATTCTTCCTCCGATAATGACAGGAACGGATAATAATAGCCCGGAAAAGCATCGCTGATCGTCTCGCTCCCCCGATGCACGACAAATTCAGAACGGGTCATGAGTTCAAGAATGCTGGCGAGGGTGGGAGCATTGAGGCGGTTTTTACCCAGGTATCCCTTCGCACCGAGGTTTCTGCATGTTTCCGCCTCATCGGTCGAATACCGGCCGGTGATGACCAGATGAACGGCTGCGGGAGTGGAATTGATAATGGACTCGATGATTTTCAGGCGCACATCGCGGGATTCCATCTCGCTTCCATAGTCTGGAAGCCCCGGATCGATGATGATCAGGTCAAATTCATCGGCCTCGATAGCCATCTGCGCCGCATGGAAGGTCTCGGCGGTCGCCACGTGCTGGCCGGCCGTCTTGAAGTGCCGCTTCAGCGAATCCGCATAAAAATAATCATCTTCGATGATTAGAACTTTGGAAATTTTTACATTCGCGTGGTCCATGCGTGGGGTTTTAACAGGCTCGTCTCGCGAAAAATAGGTATCATCGCGGCACCTACCGCATGCGGACAATTCAAGCATGATAGCAGGCAAGAATGCGTACGGTGCCATGGGGATGCATTGGTTTTTCCTAAGACAATGACGCCACTGCAACGATCCACCAATAGTGAAACTCGTTCTGCTTGCTATCGTTCCACGTGCACCAGCGGTCGTTTTCTTGTTCAAATTCACTATGATCATAGCGCTCGATCAGCGAGCTGATAGTAAGCTTGCAATCTTCAATTGTTTCAAATTGTAGGGGAAGGGGTTCGTCCCATAAAACATCACCAAGCGTGTTTCGAACACCGTGCTTGATTATATACATACTTGAAGACCCCCGAAATTCTTTGAGATATACTTAGTTGTATGAAGCCGGAATACAACCGGGCCGCGAAAAGAAAGCACCGCGCAGTTGTTTCGCTGCTGCATATCGCGTTCGGCGTGTCCCGGCATGCTCTGAAGGTCCATCGCCAGCGAGGCTGGGCGCCTTGATTGGAACTTTCATCGGCAATCCGAGTTGAAGAACGCTGGCGAAACCCCGTTGGCAGGGCTCGGCCTGGAGGACGTGTGCAGCTTCTGACAAGCCGGGCCCACAGGAGGATGCAAGGAGAATGATCGACGATTTTGATGACGATGACGAAGAGGTCTGGCCAAGCCACAGCTCGAATGTCTGGTATATTGCCATATTCGTCGGGGGCGTGGCCGCCGCAGCGCTTCTGACCTACATCTTCGGCGGCTGGCTCTAACGGCGCTTGCGCCGAACGCGCTTCACGTCTCCGCATCAAACCTTTCCTTTGCGGATAAGGCGGCCGTTAACCAAAGTTAGCCATGACAGGCAATGTCTCCCTGCTCTGTTAAGCTGCTGTCAACCTATCGGTGCGAGTTATAATTCTGGTGCAATACTCCATGATGGGTTCTGGGGCTGCACCGGGTTCTGTTCGGTATCGTTGCGTAAAAAGTGTGGGGACGGCATCCAGCCGGTAGTTTGCATTGTCAAAAGCCAAAGCTTTTCGAATTGCGGGAGTTGTTGCGATGGGCGCCCTGATGGCAGCCTGCGCGTCACCCACGGCAAAGGTTGCTAAACGAAGCCACGGCAAGGAATATTTCGCTGAATCGGAGTATGGCGTCAAAGCCAGCCCGCGCGTCGTCACCGATTTCCGCAACATGCCGCGCGGCGGCGGGCGCAACCAGATCGGCAGGCCCTATCAGGTTCGCGGCAAGTGGTATTATCCCAGGGAAGAGCTGGGCTACAAGCGTCAGGGGCGGGCATCCTGGTACGGCTCGGCCTTTCATGGCCGCCTGACCGCCAATGGCGAAGTATACGACATGAACCACCTGTCGGCGGCGCACCCGACCATGCCGCTGCCGAGCTATGCGCGCGTGACCAATCTTGCCAATGGCAGTTCCGTGATCGTGCGCGTCAACGACCGCGGACCATATCACAGCGATCGTGTGATCGATCTGTCGCAAAAGGCTGCGACGATGCTGGACTATCAGCATACGGGTACGGCCGACGTGAAGGTGGAATATGTGGGCCGCGCGCCGCTCGAAGGGCGCGATGACGGCTTTTTGCTCGCCTCGTATCGTGCACCCGGCACGCGTGATCGTCTGATGCAGCCGGATTCAGGCACCATGATTGCCATGAATGGACCGACGCCCACCCAGCGCAATGCCCTTTCCATTCCCGGCATGCGGCAGCCGAAGGCGCAGGGCGTTCAGGTGGCGAGCCTGAATGTGGCGCCGGTATCGTTCAATGATCAGGCGGTCAGTCTTGGCGCGCCCGCGCAGCCGCAGATGAATGCCGCCATGGGTGCAATGCCGTTCGGCTATGATATACAGCCGGTTCTGCCGCTTGTTGGTCCCTATATCGACGACAAGCCGGCGATTCTGCTCGGATCGCTGAAGGGCGGCACACGGCGCGCATCGCCATTCGTCAGTTCCTACGCCAGCGAGCGTGTGGCAAGTGCCAATGCGACGGCGGTGGCGATGAACAGTCTGATATCGCAGAAGGCCATTTCCGACGCGTGGAAGAATGAAAACAAGCTGCGTGAATCCGCGGCGGCACCGGCGGGTGAATATGTCGATGTCGGCCTTTTTGCCGACAGGTCCGAAGCGGGCCGTGTCATGAGCGCCCTGGCGCCATTGGGCAAGGTCGACCTGTCCGAGGTCAACAGCCCGGATGGCCCGCGCATCGCTCTGATTGCACGGACCAGCGCGGGAAAGAATACCGATGCCTTGCTGCAGGCTGCCTGGAAAGCGGGAGCAGGTGATGCGTTTGTCGTACGCGATGACGGAAACTGATTTCCCGCGTCAAAGAACATTGCCGTTACAGCCATTCCGTAAGCTTGCCGCCAGTCTTGCCGTCGTGCTGCTCGCCGCGTCGCCGGTCCACGCGCAGGAAGCATTGTTCGATACCAAGGCCAAGCAGGCCCTGATGCTTGAAGACCAGACAGGCACCATTCTCTACGCCAAAACACCCGATACGTTGATCGAACCAGCCGCGCTGGCCAAGCTGATGACCATGGAACTGGTCTTTCATGCGCTCAAGACCGGCCAGATCAAGATCGATACCCAGTATACCGTCAGCGAAAATGCCTGGCGCACGGGCGGGGCGCCGTCCGGCGGCTCCACCATGTTTGCCAAGCTTAAATCGTCGATCAGCGTCGGCGACCTCATCCAGGGCGTTATCGTGCAGTCAGCCAATGACGGTTGCATCATCCTGGCCGAGGGCATTGCCGGGTCGGAACAAAAATTCGCCGAGATGATGAACGCACGGGCGAAGGAAATCGGCCTGAAGAATTCGACGTTCCGCAATTCGACCGGCTTGCCCGATCCGGAGCAAAAGGTGTCGCTGACGGACCTTGTCACGCTGGCCCGCTACATCAAGCACGAATATCCGGAATATTATCGCACCTATGCGCAGGAGAGCTTCACCTGGAACAATATTTTCCAGCGTAATCGCAATCCCTTGCTGAAGCTGGATATCGGCGCTGACGGCATGGGAACCGGCTACACCGAACAATCCGGCTATGGTCTTGTCGGTTCGGCCGAACATAACGGGCGCCGTTACATCGCCGCCCTGAGCGGTCTGGCGACCGACAAGGAGCGGGCGGAAGAAGCCAAGAAAATCTTTGAATGGGCCTATAGCGCCTTCGAGGAAGTCAATATCTTTGCCGAAGGCGAGACCATCGCGGAAGCCAGCGTGTTTGGTGGTGTCAAATCCAGCGTCCCGCTCAAGGCACACGAAAAGATCAGCCTTCTCGTCCCGACGGCCAACAAGGATCGCCTCAAGGCCCATGTCGTGTATAAGGGCCCGCTGCTGGCCCCGGTCAAGGCGGACGAGCAGGTCGGCGTGCTGCGGATCTGGATCGGCGATGCCCTGGCGCAGGAAACGCCGGTTTACACGGGCGAAGCTGTTGAACCCGGTGATCTGCAGAAGCGCACGCTCGATGCGGTCCTGGAACTCACCACCGGCTGGACCCGCCGCCTGAAGCTTTAAGATTTTCCCGGCTCGACCTTTTCAGTCCCGCCCGTTAGAACCTCGTCTAGAGATCAAAAGTGACTCTTTATCGAAAGACGGCTGACGGCGTGCAACAAGGACTGTTCATTACCTTTGAAGGCGGCGAGGGCGCTGGCAAATCCACCCAGATCACCCGCCTGGCAGCGCATATGCGCGCAGCCGGCGATGATGTGGTGGTGACCCGCGAGCCGGGCGGCTCGCCCGGTGCCGAGGCTGTGCGGCATGTCATCCTGAGCGGCGCTGCCGAATCCTTCGGTCCCGCCATGGAAGCGATGTTGTTTGCCGCCGCGCGCAATGATCACGTCGAGCAGGTCATGCGCCCCGCACTCAACACGGGCAGCATGGTGCTCTGCGACCGCTATATCGACTCCAGCCGGGTTTATCAGGGGGTCACCGGCGATCTCGATGCCGGTCTGATGCGCGCCATTGAGAGGGCAGCCGTCAACGGATTGATGCCTGACCTGACCATCATTCTCGATCTGCCGGCGGAAATCGGTCTGCAGCGCGCAAACGCGCGTCGCGGAACAGGCACTGCCGATCGCTTCGAAAAGGAAACCATCGAGATGCACCGCAAGCGCCGGGATGCCTATCTGGCCATCGCCAAGGCTGAACCGGGGCGGTGCAAGGTGGTGCCCGCGGACCGGCCGGTTGACGATATCGCGGCGGATATTGCCCGCCTCGTCGATCGCCTGAAGGCGCGGCGTGCGATAAAGGAAAAGGCCAGAGCGGGGGCGGCACAATGAGCGATACGCTTCCCGACGTTCCGGCCACGCATGACACCATTGACGGCATTCCCGCCCCGTCGGCCAATCCCGCGCTGTTCGGTCACCCGTCCATCCGTTCATTTCTGGCGCAGGCCTATCAATCCGGCCACATGCATCATGCGCTTCTGCTCGAGGGGCCGCAGGGGGTGGGCAAGACCACGCTGGCCTTTCACCTTGCCGGACACATGCTCAAGCATCCGGTGCAGCGCGATGCGCCGCTGGAACTGGCCGTGCCCGATTTTTCCACCGCGCCCTACCGGCAGATTGCCACGGGTACACATCTGGCCGTGCTGCATATCAGCCGCCCGCTCGATGCCAAGACCGGAAAATTCAAGACCGGCATCACGGTCGATGAGATTCGCCGCGTGACACACTTTCTCAATCGCACGGCACATGACGGCGCGTGGCGCATTGTTATCGTCGACCCGGCAGATGATATGAATCGCAATGCTGCCAATGCGTTACTGAAGACTCTTGAGGAACCGCCGCAGCGAACGCTGTTCATTTTGATCTCGCATTCTTCCGGGCGCTTGCTGCCAACGATCCGCTCGCGCTGCCAGTCCATCCGTTTTGAGGGGCTGGAGCGCAGCGACCTCCTGTCGGCACTGGCAACCATCGGCCTTGGTGCGGAGCAGATGCCGGATACCGAGGCACTGGTGACCCACGCGGACGGCAGCGTGCGCAAGGCGGCACTGCTTGTGGCGTTTGGCGGATTGGAGATATCGCAGACCATCGATGCGATACTGACAAAGCCGGTATTCGATGTCCCCAAGGCGCAGGCGCTTGGAACCGCCTTGTCGGGACGCGATTCGGAAATTCAGTTTGACCTTTTCCTTGAGGACATTTTTTCGCGGATCGCGACGAAGGCGAGGGAGGCTGCGGAGAGGGGTGCCGTGGCCGAGGCCAATCACTGGTCAACACTGTGGCAGGACATGCAGGGCGAAGCCCGTGAAGCCGATGCCTTCAACCTTGACCGCAAACAGTCCGTTCTTATCTTTCTTGACAGGATGCACCGTGCCCTGCGTGCATCTTGATCCGCCACCCGGTCACATCACATGAATGCGGAATAGTATTTCAATTGAATTCATGCGTTTACGACCGGTATAGCAATCAGGCCGGACATGGGTTATGTCAGCCTGACGCCTTCCCAAGATGCCAATTCCGAAGCAAATCAGGTTACGTATGAGCCGCGAAACATTTTACATCACCACAGCCATTTCCTATCCGAACGGCAGTCCGCATATCGGTCACGCGTACGAGCTGATCGCGACGGATGCGATTGCCCGTTTCAACCGCCATGACGGCAAGGATGTGTTCTTCCTCAGCGGTACGGACGAACATGGTATCAAGATGCTTCAAACGGCACGCAAGGAAGGCATCACGCCGCGCGAGCTTGCCGACAGAAATGCCAAGCTTTTCCGTGACATGGGCCATCTCCTGAATGCGTCCTATGACGACTTCATCCGGACCACCGAGGAGCGGCATTACGCGTCATCGCAGGCGATCTGGAAAAAAATGGTCGAAGCCGGGGATATCTACAAGGATTCCTATGCCGGCTGGTACTCCGTGCGCGATGAAGCCTATTACCAGGAAGACGAGACGGAAGTGCGTGCCGATGGCGTGCGCTACGGCCCGCAGGGCTCGCCCGTCGAATGGCTGGAAGAGGAAAGCTATTTCTTCCGCCTGTCCGCCTATCAGGATCGCCTGCTCAAGCTGTATGCGGACAATCCGAGCTTTATCGGGCCGGACGAGCGCCGCAACGAGGTCATCTCCTTCGTCAAATCCGGACTGAAGGACCTGTCCGTATCGCGCACGACCTTCGACTGGGGCATTCCGGTTCCCGGCGACGAGAAGCACGTCATGTATGTCTGGGTCGACGCGCTGACCAATTACATCACGGCGGCCGGTTATCCCGATGAGAAGGCCGAGCGCTGGCGCTATTGGCCCGCCGACGTGCACATCATCGGCAAGGACATCATTCGCTTCCACGCCGTCTATTGGCCGGCCTTCCTGCTGTCCGCGGGGATCGAACTGCCGAAGCGCGTCTTCGGCCACGGTTTCGTGTTCAACCGCGGCGAGAAAATGTCGAAATCGGTCGGCAATGTCATCGATCCGTTCTCCCTGGTCGAGCATTACGGCCTGGATCAGGTGCGTTACTTCCTGCTGCGCGAAGTGCCTTTCGGTCAGGACGGCAATTACAGCCATGAGGCGATCGTCAACCGCACCAATGCGGATCTTGCCAACGACCTTGGCAATCTGGCGCAGCGCTCGCTGTCGATGATCAACAAGAACTGCGAAGCCAAGGTTCCGCAGCCCGGCGCATTGACCGATGTCGACAAGGCCATCCTCGATCAGGCGGTCGCAGCGCTGGAGACAGCCCGCAAGGCCGTCGGCACGCAGGCCATGCATCTGGCGCTTGGGGCGATCTTTGCCGTGGTGGCGGAAGCCAACCGCTATTTTGCCTCGCAGGAGCCATGGGCGCTGAAGAAGACCGATCCCGCGCGGATGGAAACGGTTCTCTACGTGACGGCGGAAGTGATCCGGCGTGTCGGCATTCTGTGCCTGCCGTTCATACCGGGATCGGCGGCCAAACTGCTCGATATCCTGGCCGTGCCCGCCGACAAGCGCAACTTCACCGATCTTCTCGGCGGCAGCGAACTGGTGCCCGGCGCCGATTTGCCCGCGCCGCAGCCGATCTTCCCGCGCTATGTCGAGGCAGACAAAGGCGCCTGATCAGGAACCCGGATCTTTTTCATGCTTGTCGATAGCCATTGCCATCTGGATTTTCCGGATTTTGCCGAAGAACGCGACGCCATCGTGCAGCGCGCGCTGGATCTTGGTGTCGTGCGGCTGGTCACCATCTGCACGCGCGTTCGCAAGTTCGACGGCATTATCGGCATCGCCGAACGCTATGACAGCGTCTTTGCCTCGGTCGGCACGCACCCGAACAATGCGCATGAGGAACTCGACGTCACAGCCGATGACCTGATCAGGCTGGCCGAACACCCGAAGGTGGTGGCAATCGGTGAAGCCGGGCTCGACTATCACTATGATTATGCGCCGCCGGAAGCACAGCAGCAGGGATTTCGCACCCATATCGCCGCAGCACGCGTCACCGGCCTGCCGCTGGTCATTCACGCGCGCAGTGCCGATGAGGACATGATTGCGATCCTGCGCGAGGAATCAGGGAAGGGGGCCTTCCCCTTCATCCTGCATTGCTTCTCCTCCGGCGCCGAACTGGCGCGGGTTGGCGTCGAGCTTGGCGGTTACATCTCGTTTTCCGGTATTTTGACATTCAAGAATTCGCCGGAAATCCGCGACATCGCCAGAAATGTGCCGCGCGACCGGCTGCTGGTTGAAACCGACGCGCCTTATCTCGCGCCGATGCCGCATCGCGGCAAGCGCAACGAGCCGAGCTTTGTCACCCATACGGCCGCCGTGCTGGCGGACACCATCGGTGTCAGCGTCGAGGAAATCGGCACTTTGACCACCGACAATGTATTCCGCCTGTTCACCAAGATGCCAAGGCCCGCCCATGCCTGATCGCCTGCGCTTTACCATTCTGGGCTGCGGCTCGTCTCCGGGCGTGCCGCGCATCAATGGTGACTGGGGCAATTGCGATCCGGACAATCCGAAAAACCGCCGACGCCGGGCGTCCATGCTGGTGGAACGCATTGCCGCGCATGGCGGCGTGACCACTGTTGTGATCGATACGGGGCCGGATTTCCGCTCGCAGATGATCGATTTCGGCTCCGGACGGCTCGATGCCGTCGTCTATACCCATGCGCATGCGGACCATATTCACGGCCTCGATGATCTCCGGACCTTTGTCATCGACCGGCGCGATCTGGTGGACATCTATGCCGATCAGGCGACCCAGCGCAGGCTCGTCGAAGGCTTCAGTTATTGTTTCAAGACGCCGGAAGGTTCGAGCTATCCGCCGATCCTGCGGCCGCATGAGATCGTGCATCACGAGGCTTTTGAGATTGACGGCGCGGGCGGTCCGATCCGCTTTCTGCCGCTGCCGCAGGTGCATGGCGATATCCTGTCGCTGGGCTTCCGCATCGGCGATGTGGGCTATTGTTCCGATGTCAGCGCGTTTCCGGAAACAACAGCGGCTCAGCTGCATGGGCTCGATATACTCATCATCGACGCGTTGCAGTACCGTCCGCACCCAAGCCATTTTTCTCTCGATGAATCAATGGAGTGGATCGAAAAGCTGAAGCCGCGTCGAGCCATTCTGACCCATATGCATGTGCCACTGGATTATGGAACTGTCCTGCGCGATACGCCGGAACATGTCGAACCGGCCTTTGACGGTCTGTCCTTTGAGGTTGAGGCATGAGCAAGAGCGTTGAACGTGTCCGCCTGGCAGCCCATGCTGCAGGCCTTGAGATCGAAATCCGCCAGATGGCCGATTCAACCCATACGGCCGAAGATGCGGCCATCCAATGCGGTGTCACAGTCGCACAGATCGTCAAGTCGCTGATTTTTCAAGGCACTGATACGCAGCAGCTTTATCTGTTTCTGGTTTCCGGACCGCGCCAGCTTGATCTTGCCAAGGCTGCGCGGCTGACCGGAGAAACGCTGCACCGGGCTGATCCAAAGCACATCCGCAAGGAGACGGGCTTTGCCATTGGCGGCGTATCGCCATTGGGGCATCTGATCGACATCAAGGCCTATGCGGATGAAACACTGATGCAGTTCGACGTTGTCTGGGCTGCCGCAGGCGGCACCAACTTTGTTTTCCCGGCAGAACCGCAGGCTTTGATGACGGCCGCAAAGGCTGAAATAGCCGATATTACCGGCTGATCGAGCCATTCCGGCCTGTCTTCCGGTTCCATAATCTATCTTATGCGATCTTTGTTTGTAGCCGCAAAGTTAAAATGTCCTGTTTCTGCAAAGTAGAAACGTCGCTGTGTCACCTTCTCGTTGATTGCAACGAGATTTGGGATGCGGATTTTGGGACTGATTTTAATGAGCGAACGCGAACTG
>NZ_JAGENB010000020.1:0-2500 GCF_019991125.1 Phyllobacterium calauticae
TTGCGGGGACAGGCTTTGCCCGTTCGGGTCTTAAAACAGTCCACTGGACTGTTTTCCCGGGCTTTGCCCGGACGACCGCTCACCCTTCAGGTTGTGAGCCTGAGGATGTGCGCTATGTGAGAAGCTGGTTTGGTTGGTTGCGGGGACAGGATTTGAACCTGTGACCTTCAGGTTATGAGCCTGACGAGCTACCGGGCTGCTCCACCCCGCGCCACCATGCCGGCATTTCCGGCTACCGCGTTTGAAGCGGCATGTAATTATGCACTTACATTCAGGTATTTGCAAAAGCAAAAGGCCGCTTTAGGCGGCCTGTTGATTGGAATGTATGGGATGTGGAGAGTTTTGATTTCATGTTGCGTTTGGCAGACCTGGCAGCGACCTACTCTCCCGCGTCTTGAGACGAAGTACCATTGGCGCTGGAGCGTTTCACGGCCGAGTTCGGAATGGGATCGGGTGCAGCCGCTCCGCTGTAACCACCAGGTCAGCAAAAAGCAACGATGAAAGAGAAGCTGGTTTTCTATTTTGTCTTGTCGATATTGACGGTTGCCTGCCTGCGGGCGTTAGCCCGCAAGGCCGACTGGCCGCTGCGCCTTATGGCGCGTGCCCTCGCAGCCGGTTGCGCAGCAACCCGGCGTAAGAGCGTTTAAAGATGGATATAAGTAATGAGAATGATCAAGCCAATCGAGCTATTAGTACCGGTAAGCTTCATGCGTTGCCGCACTTCCACACCCGGCCTATCAACGTGGTGGTCTTCCACGGCTCTCAAGGGAATACTCGTTTTCAGGTGGGTTTCCCGCTTAGATGCCTTCAGCGGTTATCCCGTCCGTATATAGCTACCCTGCTATGCGGCTGGCGCCACAACAGGTCCACCAGAGATACGTCCATCCCGGTCCTCTCGTACTAGGGACAGATCCTGTCAATATTCCTACACCCACGGCAGATAGGGACCGAACTGTCTCACGACGTTCTGAACCCAACTCACGTACCGCTTTAAATGGCGAACAGCCATACCCTTGGGACCTGCTCCAGCCCCAGGATGCGATGAGTCGACATCGAGGTGCCAAACAACCCCGTCGATATGGACTCTTGGGGGTCATCAGCCTGTTATCCCCGGCGTACCTTTTATCCGTTGAGCGATGGCCCTTCCACGCGGGACCACCGGATCACTATGACCGACTTTCGTCTCTGCTCGACTTGTCAGTCTCGCAGTCAGGCGGGCTTATGCCATTGCACTCGACGACCGATTTCCGACCGGTCTGAGCCCACCATCGCGCGCCTCCGTTACTCTTTAGGAGGCGACCGCCCCAGTCAAACTACCCACCATACACTGTCCCGGATCCGGATAACGGACCGCGGTTAGACATCCATATAGGTAAGGGTGGTATTTCAAGGATGACTCCACGAAGGCTGGCGCCCCCGCTTCAAAGTCTACCACCTATCCTACACATGCCGACACGAATGCCAGTGTAAAGCTATAGTAAAGGTGCACGGGGTCTTTCCGTCTAACCGCAGGAACCCCGCATCTTCACGGGGAATTCAATTTCACTGAGTCTGCGTTGGAGACAGCGGGGAAGTCGTTACGCCATTCGTGCAGGTCGGAACTTACCCGACAAGGAATTTCGCTACCTTAGGACCGTTATAGTTACGGCCGCCGTTTACTGGGGCTTCGATTCAAAGCTTGCACCTCTCCTCTTAACCTTCCAGCACCGGGCAGGCGTCAGACCCTATACGTCGTCTTGCGACTTCGCAGAGCCCTGTGTTTTTGGTAAACAGTCGCTACCCCCTGGTCTGTGCCACCCTCACATACTTGCGTACATAAGGGTCACGCTTCTTCCGAAGTTACGCGTGCAATTTGCCGAGTTCCTTCAACGCAGTTCTCTCAAGCGCCTTGGTATTCTCTACCAGTCCACCAGTGTCGGTTTAGGGTACGGTCTATACGCGGGAGCTATTTCCTGGAACCGCTTCGAAGCCCTTCCAATCCAATAAGGAAGAACAACATACGCGATCCGTCACTACCCGCAGGCCCACGAATATTAACGTGGTTCCCATCGACTACGCCTTTCGGCCTCGCCTTAGGGGCCGGCTAACCCTGCTCAGATTAACTTTAAGCAGGAACCCTTGGACTTTCGGCGAGGGAGTCTCTCACTCCCTTTATCGTTACTCATGTCAGCATTCTCACTTCTGATACCTCCAAGAGCCCTCACGGGTCTCTCTTCAACGGCTTACAGAACGCTCCGCTACCACTCCCGGGAACCCGAAGGTTCCAAGGAATCCACAGCTTCGGTGTATGGCTTTAGCCCCGGTACATTTTCGGCGCAAAGACCCTTATTTAGACCAGTGAGCTGTTACGCTTTCTTTAAATGATGGCTGCTTCTAAGCCAACATCCTGGTTGTTTTGGGATCCTCACATCCTTTCCCACTTAGCCATAACTTAGGGACCTTAGATGGTGGTCAGGGTTGTTGCCCTCTTCACGACGGACGTTAGCACCCGCCGTGTGTC
>NZ_JAGENB010000021.1 GCF_019991125.1 Phyllobacterium calauticae
TTTAGAGCGTCAAGGTTGCACGGGCGTGATCGCATCCGGCAAACCGCGCCGTTTCGCTGGCGAAACCACCGGGAAAAACCCCAGCAAATCCAATATGTACAAACTCGAAAGACGCAAGAAAACGAACGTTTGAAAATGCTGATAATACCCAAATGCACAGGCTCTAGTCACTGTGAGAGGGCGAAATGACTGTAAAATGGGCTGTGTGAGCGACGAGGGTGCAGAGAGCTTGCCTAATCTGGCAATCGATACCGGTTAGTTATCGATGGTTAGAGCACCAACCGGCAGAACCAGGCGGTGACGGACACAAACTATACACTGGTGTCCGGTTAGCAAATCATTTACCATGATTTCAATGGCTTACGATATCGCAAAATTGCCCCTCCAGACGCTATTGCGGCCGCTTTCCGACGCGGGTTCGGCGTTGTCCCGTCTCGACGAGCGCATCGCCCGCTCGCCCGTCGGAGAGGGTTGGATCGAACGCTCCCATTTTGCCGATGCCTGCGCCTCTCTGTGGATCGGCGGTGAGCTGGTCCACGTCGAGGACCTCGTTCTTCACGACGCCACGCGCGATATTCGCACGCCGACCCACGAACTGACAATCGCCCGCGATGTTTTGAAAACCCGCCGCCGCATCGCCGGACAAGCACCCGGCTGGGCGCTGTCGCCCGACGGTCTTCGCAACCTGCGAGGCCAGGCTGCGACGGAAGCATCTGGCGGCATCGCGGGCGCGAGCGAGCCGGCGCCGGGTGCCGATGAGTTATTCGGAGAAGGGGAGGCGGATGAGGTCGAAAATGGAGTAGAACCACTCGACGCCGAATTTGCCGCCATTGATGCGCTGCTGGCTCGATCCGATGCAGCAATCGAGAAGGCAAAGCGGCCTGGCCGCGCCGGTGCCACCGAAAAGGATCCGCTGCTTTACGATCTCGACTGGGACGAAGACGAGCGGCTGGAAGAGTGGCGCGGCGTGCTGCGGCAGACGGAAGACCTGCCACCGGTGCTGCAGGCGGTAGTCGCCCTTGACGCCTGGAACGAGCTGTCCGTGCTGCAGCATGCGCCCTGGCTTGGTCGGCTTCTGGCAGCGTCGATCCTGCGTGATGCTGGGCTGACGACGGCAGCGCATCTGGCCGCCTTCAATGTCGGCTTCAAAACTATCCCCGTCGATCGGCGCAGGCATCGCGACCGGGAGGCCCGGCTGCTCGCCATCGCGCACGGCTTCATGGCGGCCGCAGAGCTCGGCCTGAAGGAGCACGACCGGCTGGCTCTCGCGCGAAAAATGATGGAGCGCCGACTGGTCGGGAAACGCACGTCGTCAAAACTGCCAAAGCTGATCGACCTGGTGCTCTCGCGGCCTCTTGTGTCGGCCGGCATTATCGCGAAGGAACTCGCCGTCACGCCGCGGGCGGCGCTTCGTATCGTAGAAGAGCTGGAGTTGCGGGAGATGACGGGTAGGGGGCGGTTTCGAGCGTGGGGCGTTCTCTGATTGCTGAACCTGGTAAGTCGAGATCTGTCTTTAAAGACGAGGCCAATGTAGGCTCTGAAACAGGGAAGGTTCCGACTTGATATCCAAGGTAGAAGGCCCAAACGGGCCTTCAATCTTCGATAGCGGCGATCAAGCAAATAGGTTTGAAAGGACCGGTACCGGGTATCCTCCACTATGGATCGATTAATTACGAAGCCCAAGGATCGGCAACCGACATCGGCCAACGCGCTCGCGTTCAATCTGCTTTTGGCATCGACACAGTGATCCAACACCATGGACCATCGGTAGGGCTTTTGAAACTCGGCTTTCCGGTCACTGCGATCCCGAGATCGACCAATTCCTCGAGATGAACCCCGTCGACATGCATTTTATGGAGCTTAGCTTGATTCGCGGGGAAGTCAGTCAGCTGCTTGAGGTTTGATTTACCGGCAGGTGGCAATGTTTCGGGATCCAAACCTTTCAGTAGCTGTGTGAATTCGTACACAAACTGCCTCCGAAATAGGACCTTTGACTTGTCGTTGCCGCCGCGGCTCGGGATGATATAGACGGGTCCCTTGAGGACATCGGATTCTATCTCAAGCTGTTTTTTCTTTCCGCTGGTTTCCTTGATGGATATCGTGACTGCGGCCGTCAGGCCAATCGCTGGCGCTACGGAAAGGCCTACGCGGCCTAGATCTGCGAGCACACGGCGTTGCAACTCCTGCGCATAGAGCGGGCGAAGAGTTCCAATATACCTCCGCTCTTCATCGGAGGTTCCCGGCGCTGGCCAGGTGTCGAAGGGCTGAGTGGAAAGTTCCTTCGTATTCCATATTATATTGTATGGCTTTTCGTCCAAAATTACGAAGTCCGCAATAGATGCATCAGGAGCATCGAATGGCTTGACCGTCCCATGCACCAAAAGGACGCTCGGAGATGGTCTGCGACCGTCTCTTTCGATTAAGTCGCAATCTGGTGTCATAACGGCTGCAATACGCTTTGGCTTGCCGGTCTCTAAGCAATAGACATCCCCCAGACGGAAGTATGCTTGTCTTCCTACCCGAGGTTCCTCCAGGCGGACACGATGATACAGCTCCGCAACTTTCTCCGTTGGACCATCAAAAGCCCCTTCGATTCTTTTGGCAGCAGAAATGCGATTGAGCGGCGGTTCGCCGCCCGCTATTTCCCGTTCGATATTCGTGGAAACTGCATCGAGGAGACATTCGCCAAAAAACCATTCAAGGTATTCTTCGAGGCCGACGTTCTCCTCAGCCAGCCTGAAGCGGACAAGGTATGCGAAGTCCTTAAGACTCAGACCATCGATGTCGGTTCTTACCTTATCAATAGCCTTGCCGGCGCCGGTTAGCCAAGCTTCAAGTGAATTAGTAAGGGCGCGCCCAAACTCAAATGACTGAATGATATCTAAAAGCGTATTGCCAGCTTCGGCTGCAATCGTGATGGTACCGTTATCGTCTTTTGTCACCTGTGTTTTTTCGATGAAGCCGAATCGACTCGCAAAAACTTTCCCAGTGCCTATTTCCTCGCGGAACTTTTCGGCCTCCGATTTAACCTTATGGGAAGACATGAGAACCACAGAAGGAGATTGCTTGGTCTCCTTTCCGCCGAGCAATTCCTTGAGACGCGTAAGCGAGCGCTTTTTTGCTTCGATTGATTTTGCGCTGAATGTGTTCTCAGTCGCCGACAGGTCTTTATCGAGATAGAAGTCCACGAAAATCAGTTCGGCATCTGAATTGGTTTGGACCGCTTCAGTCTCTTCAGCGCCGATCCGGACGATTTGCAGCTTCGGACTACAGTTCTTCAATAGGGCCAAAAGGGGCAGAATGTTGGTAAGGTTCGCGCCTTTGACGGTGTTGAAAATACCGTTCGGGTCAAAGCGTTTGTCCAGCGCTTCCATGTATTGAGCATAGAGGCTGCGCACCACGCTTTGCAAATCCAAATCGTCGTATTCTCCCGTCACTAGTGCTTCCTGAGCCCTCGATGACAGTTCGGCATCGATGCCGGCATCGCTAATTGTTTCCGCGTTTGCCGGCGCTTCAAGGAATTCGAGCAGCGACGCGCTGTGGGTTTCCCCAATGACCGGGCTATCGAAAGCATCATCGATTACAGCAATCTTCTTGACGCCGCTTTCCTTCATTGCCTGGAAAAACTGTGTGTCTGCGATCATTTCCCATCCCCGAAATCGAGCACGAATAGGCTCAATCGATCTGGCCGCTTTCGGCCCGCCAACTTGTCAAGATAAAGTTGCCAACCATGATAGTGGGCCAGCTCTCTCGAAATATAGAGGCCTAGTCCGCGTCCCTGACCCGGGGGCTTGGACGTAATGTAAGCCTCGAAAATTGCTTCGCGACGTCGGGGATCGATCCCCGGACCGTTGTCCTCAACGGTTAGCGCGCGGTCGACCTGATCGATGTCAATTGTGATTTCGGGCTGGAACCCTGGTTCGTAGCGGGACTGCTCTTTGAGCCAGTAAACCGCGTTGGCAATAAGATTCTCCAGGATCTGGATCACCATGCCTCGAACAGCGCGCAGGACTAGCGGTTTCGAAGGGCGTTCGAATCGGAACAAGATGCCGTGTCGATTGGCTTGGCCCTTGTGGTTGTCGAGGACTAGTTCGACGATGTCTGAGACGTCAAAGGTAGACTTTGTCTGCCGTTTTTCACCGGATATCTCATCGAAAGCCGCGATCCGCTTTTGAAGAGTGATCAATTGGTCTTCGAGTGATCTCAACGTCGCCGGCGTCAATGCCTGAGGTGCTGAGAGACTTTTCAGGGTATGATTTACAGATCGATCAAGTTCATGGAAGATGAACTCCGTCATTAGGCCTATACCCGCCAAGTGCACAAATTTTTCGCGCTCCTCAACAATACCCTCAACTATTTTTCCGGTCTTACCAACCAAACTTTCGCACTGGTCGCTTAGGGTATGAACTAGCTTCGAGAGGCGATCGAATTGATCAGCGCCAACGGTACCAACACGCTTTCGCAACTGATCGAGCGCGACGACGACCTCCTTCTCGGTGACTCGGAATTCATAGGCAATCTTTTCCGCGCTACGGCTATTAATCTGCTCGGCTTTGTCGGCAGCATTGATGAGCCCTCGCATTTCGCCGTGAACAAGCCACATGAGTAGAGTCTTCAGAGCATCGGCTGACTCCGAACGCACGAGGCCCTCACGGTTCGTCTGCTCGCTCAGCGCGGCATGACCCGCGTGGACCGTTACACGGCCGATGACCTGCTGACGATTCAGCTTGAAACCGGAACTCCCGAAGGCATTGTGGTCGAGTTCTAGCCAATCGTCACCGGGATCGCCGTAGGGTAGGATCCGGAAACCGTGTCGGAAGAGCATCGGGCCGCCAGACCATTTCGCGACTTCATCACGCGTTGACTGAATGCTTTCGGTCAATCCTGCGATCGGCTGCACGACGCGCCTATTGAACCAATAGATCTCAACCTCAAACGGTCCAAGTGCCCTCAGTGCTGCCGGCCTGAGGGGCTCGATAGCGAACGCAGCATGGCCTTTTTTACCGCGCCGTTTCCATACATTCTGTGCGATCGAATAAACTTCTGCGCCGCGCTGTGCGACGACCCGCTGCTTTTGCCTAAGCGTGTAATCAACTAATCCATCGAAAACAGGCTCGTCTTTTTCGAACCGAAAAGAAGCTTTGCAGACGGCATGTGCTGCGGTCAGCAATGTATCGGGGATCGATGGGACAATTAAGCGCTGGCCGTTGTACACCACCCGAAGCAACCGATTGCCGCGACCGGGTTCGAAAGGATCTAGCATCCTGGCGATACGGCTGGAAAAAATTTCCTCGAAACGTACGCTATTCCACTCACCACTTAAGTTGGAAATACGGATCGTCGTGCCATGCTTTGATCGATCAGGCTTCGGTGAACCCAAGGAAGGAGTCACTGCGATCTGGTGGACCTCAAGCTGGCTCTCATGACTAAAGAGGCGCCAATCGACCTCGAGTATGTTCCAGTTCGTTTCGTTTTCGCGAGATGTTGTAATTGAGAGGATCTCGCCAAGACGCATCGCGGAAAGACGGCCAACGCCCTTGTCCCCTAGATACTGCTGCCCAGACAGATTTGCCGCGCGACGGGATCTAGTGCCGATCGTCAGGAAGACCTCGTCAAGTTCCTGAAGACTCATTCCATGGCCAGTATCGGCAATCTCAAACCAGTTGTAGAAATTGTACGCCTCATCAAGCGCGTCCGTAAACTTTCGTTTGTTGCCAATTGCAGGACGGATCGCATCCAGAAAGCTGCTCTGGATCTCAGTGTTGATTTGCATTGAGAGCTGACCCGGGATTGCGGGAAAATATCACTGAGAATTGACCCATGTTTCAATCATCCCCTGTGGTTTCAGCGGGGGCACTGGAGTGATCGACATGGCGTTACTGAGCGT
>NZ_JAGENB010000022.1 GCF_019991125.1 Phyllobacterium calauticae
GTAAAGCCTTGCTGCAGCATTTCATCAGTGCGGACGAATGAGCCCGCCTTTTCATAGACAAGACGGATGGCGCGCGGCTGCGATGCCACCCAGTCTTCGACCTGATCGTAAATACCCGGATGGGTTGTCACATCCATGATGTCGAGCATCATGAAAAACTGGCGGCTGGAAACTCGATCTGGGATGATTGGCTGGGGCGGCGGCGGCACGAACTCGACCAATTGTCCAACGGCGAACTTTCGTCTGCCTTGATTGTCAATGTACTCCAGCCACTGTTCATCGGTAATCTCTAAAACGCCTGTTGGAATATCATTGCCGTGCATATCACGGTCATAGAAAGCGGTCGCAAAACCTTCTGCATTCAACATTGCAAATTTCGTCATAGCTATCTTCCCACTGCTTTCCAAAACACGACCAGATCATTTTGCTGACCGACCCCAGCACCTGTAATGTTGCGGCATCGAACGTCCGTACCGGTGCGAGAGGTGTTGCTGGTCATCGCGACGTAGGCGGCGCCAAGGCCTGCATTTATGTACGGCGTCATGGTTACGGCATAGCACACGGAGGGGAACGCCAATGGAAATGTCAAACCATAATCGCTGGCGGCATTGTAGATAACGCCCCATTGCTCAATCGTACCATCGGGATGCTTGATACTGCTCGCGTTAGATGCACCACCCAGCTTTGTCCACACGCCTGCACCATTGTTTTCGCCAAGGAGGGTGCGAGCGTATGCAGTCAATGTGTAGGTCGCCGCGGTATTGGCATCAGCAAAGTAAATGCCCTTGTCGGCGGCAGGCGCAAGGCCGAGCAACGACCTCGCCCAGGCTTTGAAATCCACTAGTCCCATCGTGTCGGAGCCAGTGCCGTACGGTAACTTATCGGCCGCCATATTCTGACCGAGCAATGACCTTGCCCATGCTTTAAAATCAACAAGCCCCATGGTGTTGGCACTTGTACCGTATGGCAGCTTGTCCTCCGCCATTGGCAAACCAAGGAATGATCTGGCCCACACCTTGAAGTCCATCAGGCCCATGGTGCTGGCGCCTGTAAAGAACGGCAGCTTGTCTGCCGTCGCGGAGAGACCAGAAAATGCAGTCAGGATTGGTTGGGTGAGGATTTTGCGTACCGCCGCCAACAATGCTGCATAGCGTGATCCGTCAGGTTGATACCGGATGTAATAGGAAGAGCCGGCCGGGAGTGAAGACCCACGCCAGTTGTCCTTGAGTGTGATCGACGTATCACTGTTGACCGTATCGATGCGCGCGCCCGGGTAACCATCACTGGCGAACAGATCACCTGAACGGATCTCATCCGTGCTCCAGAATGTACCAACGCCCGTAACAGCCTTGGTGCCTGCGACAACTGACGCCGTGCCTGCTGTAATGTCTGGATTGTCGGCCATCAGTTTGCCTTTCCTTTCTTCTCGACCTTTGCCGGTTCTTCAGGCGACAGATTGGCGAGGTCCTCTGTCAGTCGAGCGATCGATGCGTTTGCCTGTTCGAGCCCTTCTCTCAGTTTCTGGTTTTCATTGGCGAGCAGAAGATTGCGGTTCTCGTAGAAGCCAATCAGCTCCCGCTGTTCATTGACCACCACCATCGGGTCAATCTGGATGCGTTCAGACATGAGTTCTCCTCCCCGCGCGAGCGGGTGAAAGGTTGAGGCATGGATGGGTTGAGTTAGTTCAGCGTTTCCACCAGAGGGCAGTCAGCGTTGTGTTGTAAATGTTGTTTCCAGCGGCCTGGACACCGTCGGTCATTTTCACTTCAAAAGTGTTGTTTCCCGCCGCGTTGTTTCCAAAGAAGAAATCAATGGATGATTGGGCCGAATTGGTCGTGCCCGATGAAAGCACGAACGACTTTGAGTAGATGACTTCGCCCGTTGTCGTGTTCGTCACGATGATCGTGTACTTCCCGCCATTACCCGCATTGTAGCTGAATGATCCGCTCCAATTGATCTGCATCAACGACCGACTGGTCACAGGCATATTCGCCGTCAAATAAAGATTGACGTAGCCAATGCCCGGATTGGGATCACGGTACACCTGCCCGCTAACGCGCGAGCTGCTTGTGACAGAATCGATCCCAAGATTGGACGTTCCAACGATGAGATTGCCGATTACAGCCTCACTGATATCCACGGCGCCAAGAGTGGCGGAAAGGCCAACCAGCTTGTTGACCCGCAATTCATCGGCATAGAGCACGCCGCCCTGAATGATGAACGGGCGCCGCTTTGCCCCAGCCTGAACCACGTAGAAGGAATCGGCGGTTATTCCGACTTCGCTTGTCCCGCCGGCAATTGCGCTGAGAAACAGAGCCGCCTGTGATGTTGGACCGGTCCCGCTTGCTGCAACGCTCAGTCCAGCCGTCGATTGCGCGCCCGCCTGCGTTGCCACCTGCTCAAAGCGCAGAATTCCGTTGGCGTAGAAGTTACCTACCCTCGCCTCGGTTACGTTTACCCGGTTGGTGATCGCTGCAAGGCCCGTCCCGGGATCGTATACCGTGGCAGACAAAGTGTCCGTGATCTGAGACAGAGCATTCAGGCCCTTCACCGGATCGTTCACTTGTGCGGTGAGTTGTGTGACCTTCAGGACAGCTGCGGCTGTATCGGAAGCCACAACCGTGATCTGATCGGAAAACGATGCGGAGAATGCACCGACAGTTGCCGTTATCTCCTTTCGGTCATCGAACGACTGCGCCCCTGCCTCGGCGAGCAGTGCATCGATCCGCTGGCGTTCCTCATCGGCAAACCGGATGGATTTACCGATCCAATCGAGTTTTGCATTGAGACGCTGAAGAACACCGTCAACGACGCCCGGCATGTAAACCGTCTCGCGGCTGGTCTTGATGGTTGTCGTCAACCAGGGCGTAAAAGTCTTGAACCGATCCGGAACGGTCGTGATTGTGGCGCGCGCTTCATAGAACACACCGGACTGAACATCCTTTGAGGTAGTGTATTCGCTGATTTCCGGCTGCGAAGACTTGTCCTGAAACTCGACGAACGTTCCGGCAATGCGGTAGAAGAATCGAACCTCCGTGATTGTCGGGTCATCCGGTGGCGTCCAGCCAAAGCGCAGTGCGGGCTTCTCGAAGCCATCCTCACCATTGATGACACCAACTTCGACAGCAAAGCCTTGGATTGTAGAAAGGATCGACGGATTGATCGGCGGCGACGGTGGGATAATGACCGGGCCCGGATCGATATCGCCATCCGAATAGATGTCTGCCCCGGTCTCAGACAGAACCAGCGTGAACTGAAAATTCTCATCACAGCGCCATTCAGTGATCAGCCATGTCTTGCCGTCGAAGGCGACCCATTCGCCTTCCTGCACCTTCAAGCCAACACGGCGGCTGACAGGAACTGTCGCCTGGCCGCCCTTGCGGTTCTGGCGATAGCGGATGTTGAGGAGATACTGGGCAATGTCAGGGTCGGAGACCTGCAGAAAGTCATTTGACGTCTGCCGGCGGCGACCGTCTGCGGCAATGTCCGCGTTCACGACAATCGGCTTGAGGCTTTCCGCGCCCCATTGGCTTTCCGGAGAGGTAAACTGACCCGACATCATATTGTACATTTCGAAGGCAGATTTGCGCTTGCTGACCTCCTGGGCGCGATCCATTGGAATATCGGCAGCCGTAATTTCAAGCACGGGGATTTGGGGCGCGCCTGGGATCACGCCGGACAAGCCGCGGCGGTTTAGGCCATAGCCCGCCATTGCGTCATCGAACTCTTTCAGAATTTCCGTGTGGTCATCGGATCCCTGAACGTAGAGCGCACTCTGATATGTCGGCTTTCCCTTCCTGATCGTGTCGCAGACGTTCATCGCAGCGAAATAGGAAGACAGGTCGAGCTGACCCATCG
>NZ_JAGENB010000023.1 GCF_019991125.1 Phyllobacterium calauticae
TGTTGATTTGCACTGAGAGCTGACCCGGGATTTGCGCCGAGAAGTGACCCGCCTTTAGGTATCGCTCGTGTTGGTGGTGGTCAAGTTCCTAGGCTTCTCCTTCGTTGTTTTGGGTTCATGAGCCGAGCTGTTCTTGAAGCGGAAACTGTCGTTTCCGGTTTCAAGGATGTGGCAATGATGGGTGAGCCGGTCGAGCAGCGCGGTTGTCATCTTTGCATCACCAAAGACGCTGGCCCATTCGCTGAAGCTGAGATTGGTGGTGATAATGACGCTGGTGCGCTCGTAGAGTTTGCTCAGCAGGTGGAAGAGCAACGCACCACCTGAAGCGCTGAATGGCAGATAACCAAGCTCGTCAAGGATGACCAGGTCGGAATGCACGAGGCGATTGGCGATCTGCCCCGAGCGACCTTGAGCCTTCTCCTGCTCAAGCGCGTTGACCAGCTCCACAGTTGAGAAGAACCGAACGCGCTTGTGATGCTGCTCGATGGCCTGGACACCGATCGCTGTGGCAACATGCGTTTTGCCCGTACCGGGGCCGCCGACCAGGACAATGTTGTTGGCGTCGTCGAGGAAGTTACAGCAGTGAAGCTGTTGTACGAGCGCCTCGTTGATCTCGCTGCTGCTAAAGTCAAATCCGTTCAGATCGCGGTAGGCAGGAAAGCGTGCCGTCTTGAGCTGATAGGCCGTAGACCGCACCTCTCGTTCGGCCGTCTCCGCCTTGAGGAGTTGCGACAGGATGGGAATGGCAGCTTCGAACGCCGGCGCTCCTTGTTCGGTCAGTTCACCGACGGCTTGGGCCATGCCGTGCATCTTCAGTTGCCGCAGCATGATAACGATCGCGCCGCTTGCCGGATTATGACGCATGGCGGACCTCCGTCTTTCTCAAGGTGTCGTACCGTTCCACATTGGCCTTGGGCTCGTTGGTAAGCGTCAGTGCCTGAGGTGCGTCGAGGGTTGGAGGCGTGAAGGATTTGCTGTCGACGAGGCGATGCAGCAGGTTCAGCACATGCGTCTTGGTGGGAACCCCGGACTTCAGCGCCATCTCCACGGCCTTCAGCACGGCTTGCTCGTCGTGCTGAAGGACAAGCGCCAGAATATCGACCATCTCGCGGTCGCCTCCGGGCTTCTTGAGCAGATATTGCTGCAGGTTCTTGAATGCGTCCGGTAGCTCGGCGAACGGAGCACCATTGCGCAGAGCGCCCGGCTTGCGCTGCACGACAGCCAGATAGTGCCGCCAGTCGTAGATGGTCTGTCCCGGCCGATCATGGGAACGATCGATGACGCGATGATGCGCGCAGACGATCTGACCTTCTGCTGCAACAACAATACGATCGGGATAGACCCGCAGGCTCACTGGCCGATTGGCGAAAGAAGCGGGGACGCTGTAGCGGTTGCGCTCCAGATGCACGAGGCAGGTTGGTGTGACCCGTTTCGTGTACTCGACGAACCCATCGAACGGCCTGGAAACGGGCATGAGAGCCGGCGCTTCCTCTGCCCAGATGTCGGCAATGGTGCCGCGCATCTGGCCATGTAGAGTCTTTGCCCAGAACTCCTTGCATTGAATCTCAAGCCAGTCATTTAGGGCTTCCAGTGACGGAAAGCGCGGCGTCGGTTGAAAGAAGCGATGACGCGCGTCCTGAACGTTCTTCTCCACCTGTCCCTTCTCCCAGCCGGCTGCAGGATTACAGAACTCGGGTTCGAACAGGTAATGGCTGGCCATTGCCATGAAACGGATATTGACGTCGCGCTCTTTTCCACGGCCAACCTTGTCGATCGCTGTGCGCATGTTGTCGTAGATGCCGCGGCCAGGAATTCCGCCGAAGACGCGGAACGCATGATTGTGCGCGTCGAATAGCATCTCGTGCGTTTGCAGCAGATAGGCCCGGACAATAAAGGCGCGGCTGTAGCTCAGCTTCGTATGCGCCACCTGCAGCTTCGTGCGCTCATTGCCAATCACCGCCCAATCCTCAGACCAGTCGAACTGGAACGCCTCACCCGGCTCAAATGCCAGGGGGACAAACGTGCCGCGTCCTGTTGTCTGGAGTTCTCTCTGCCGGTCCGCTTTCCATTCGCGAGCAAAGGCTGCAACGCGGCAGTAGGAGCCGTCATAGCCAAGGCTCACAAGATCAGAATGCAACTGCTTCATCGTCCGTTTCTGCTTGCGGCTCTTTTTGGATTCCGTCTTCAGCCAGACCGAGAAACGATCTGCAAACGGATCAAGCTTGCTCGGTCGCTCCGGTACCTTGAATCTCGGCTCCACGTCGCCGCCACGCAGGTATTTGCGGATAGTATTCCGCGATAGGCCCGTCCTGCGGCATATCTCCCGGATCGATAGATCATCCCGAAAATGCCAGCGTCGGATTACGCTCAGTAACGCCATGTCGATCACTCCAGTGCCCCCGCTGAAACCACAGGGGATGATTGAAACATGGGTCAATTCTCAGTGATATTTTCCCGCAATCCCGGGTCAGCTCTCAATGCAAATCAACA
>NZ_JAGENB010000024.1 GCF_019991125.1 Phyllobacterium calauticae
GTTCGTTTTCTTGCGTCTTTCGAGTTTGTACATATTGGATTTGCTGGGGTTTTTCCCGGTGGTTTCGCCAGCGAAACGGCGCGGTTTGCCGGATGCGATCACGCCCGTGCAACCTTGACGCTCTAAAAGTCCTGTAAAGGTGGACGGCAATAGCAGGGCTGAGGGGTGTGCAATGGAGACGATGGCGATGGTGCAGATCATCATGAACACGCAGGCCCAAGTCGAGATCCTGCAGCGCATGCTGGAACTGGGCGGGGCTGGCGATGCCCTGGCCCCGGCAACAGGAGATGCGCGGATTGCCGCTTGGCAGGACGGCGCCGAGACTGCCGTTGCCTTGGGCTGCGGCCGCATGCTCAGCCTCCAGGCGCTGGCGCTGGCGGAATATCTGAGCGGCAGCGGCCCGTGGGATGAAGGCGGCCGCTTTGCCGGCAGCAACCGCTATCAGCTTGCCGTGGCTGCGGACGCGGTCCCGGGCTGACTGGCGCAGGCAAACCCCCGTTCCAACGGCTTGCACGGTCCGCATACGTCTCATTCCATCTGTTCCTTGACCAGCCTGACATGGGTGCCATTGGCCCTGAGCTGGGCGAGCAGCATTGGCCAGACGGAGAATTCGCCCTTGGCCGCCTTGTCGGTGAGGGAGCGCAGATACCCGCCGGCCGAATTGATCTGATCGGCCCTTTGCAGGATGCAGGCCACGGCAATGGCGGCGTTTTCCTGGCCGAGCACCGCACAGGCCTCCTCATAGGCGGACGGGCTGACGCCGAGCATGGAGCGCACGACAACGGCCGCGCCCATCAGTTCGGACCAGCTGGCAAGGCCGTTCCTGGCATAGGCCGCGATATCCGGACAGGCCTGGCGCACCAGTCCGAGCGGAACCGGCTTTGCCTCGAAGGCATCCACGCCCAGCCCGGAAAGATCGATGCTGCGGCCGGACATATCTGCCGGCAGCCCGGCGGCCTCCGTCATCCCCCTGCCCGGGCCCGGGTTTTCCGCTGCCTGGTCTTGCCCCTGCTCTTGCTGCGGTTCGCTCGGCAGATCCCCGTTGTGGTTGTGCGTGTCGGCTTGGCCTTGGTCTTTTCTGAAGCCAGGTTCAAGATCAGAAGTGGATTGGGTATTTGAATTTTGTTTGTGGCGCTCAGAATGAGACTCTTTGGCGCTTGTTTGTGTTAAATTCAGCTTATCCTGCAACAACTTGGAGATCTCCAGCTGGATGCATTCCAGACCGTCGACAATCGGCTCCAGATCGCGGATCGTCGCCTGGCGGGGAATATCATCGATCACACCGCGAAACACCGTGTAGTGGCCGTTCCAGTCGATGTCAGGCATTTCCTCAAAGCCCAGTTCGATCAGCTTGACGATGTCGCGGCGCAAGAGCGTCACCTTCTCCTTCATCAGCTTCAGCTGCAGCCGTTCGGCCCGCACCGTCTGCGCCATGGTGTCGAACTCCTGCGCCCGCACCACCAATGGTGCCAGCGAAAAGCCAAAGGCCTCGCCGCCCTCCCCCGCCCCCGCTGTTCTGGCTTTGCGTGCATAGCGCTTGCCATTGGGGCTGTCCTTGCGGAAAATCAGGCCGGTTTCCACCAGCGCGCTCAAATGCCGGCGCAGCGTTGCCGGCGCCATGCCGTG
>NZ_JAGENB010000025.1 GCF_019991125.1 Phyllobacterium calauticae
TGTGGCAGCAAGGTTGAAATGTCGCTTGTTGTGCAAAGTTAAAATGTCATCCTGACAGATGCCGAGGCTCATCGACGGGCAGGGCGGAGACCTCGATATCGCAGCTCTGCCCGGCGACAGTGAATAGATCTGTGGCAGCCTGCTCCCGTAGTCTGCGTTCCCTTCGTTCCTCGACCCAGCTGTTGCGCCGCGACGGTTTGCGTGCGCGTTTTTGATAGGCGATGACCTCGCTGTTGGTCTTCACCTTCGGTGCAGGGAGCGGGTCCTGATGGGCCTTGATCAACGACAATACCTCGCCAAGCCGCTTGTTCTCGGTCACCGCTGCATGGGTGACACGCTGATCCTTGTCGAACATTGTGTAGGGTAGGGTGATCCCTCTCCAGCGCATCTCCAGCCGCCCATCGGCAAAGGCGTAGGTGTCGATATATTTACCGACCAGACCACGGGTAATCTCATTCTCCGCCAGCATGATGCGCTTGCGCTCAAAGGAGAATGCCAGTTGCTCTCCGACATAGCGCTGTTCGCGCTTGCACAGGATGTCGCGCAATCTATCGGGAACAACATTGAGCGGCCGGTGCAGATTGTCCGGTCTGATTGGAGCAACACAGAACCTTTCGTTGAACGCGTCCATAAAGCCCGGCAGGAAAGCGTTGCCGCTGACCATGTCCGAGATCCCGGCCAGTCGCAGTTCCTTGACCAGGCGATCCTGCAAGGTGCGGTTGACCCGCTCAACACGGCCTTTCGCCTGGCTCGAATTGGCACACAGTATCTCGATGCTGAGCTCTGATAAGGCTCGCCCGAACTGCGTCATGCCCTGGCCGTTCACGGCTTCCTTCTTGGCCACACGGAACACGGAATGCTTGTCCGAATAGAATGCAACCGGACGCCCATGCGTCTTCAGATAAAGTGCCAAAGCCTCGAAATAGCTGAAGGCGCTCTCCGAGCGCACAAACAAAAGCTGCATCAACGTGCCCGTGGCATCGTCGATAAAGACAAGCAATGTGCATGGATCGCCGCGCTCCTCAAACCAGCGATGATCGCTGCCATCGATCTGAATCAGCTCGCCATAACATTCCCGTCGCAGCCGTGGCTGGCGAAACGTCCGGCGCTGTTTGCGCGATAGCCATAAACCGTCCTTTGCCATCCACTTGCGCAGCGTCTCGCGCGATACCGAAAATCCTTGTTCACAAAGCTTCTCGGCAGCCAGCGTCGGCCCAAAGTCCGCGTAACGTTCCCGCACCACTTGCAGCGCCAGGTCACGCACCCCATCATTGATGCGGTTGTTCGATCGTCGGCCGCGGCTGCGATGACGCAGCGCTGCAGCGCCTTCAAGACAGAAGGTCCGCAGGATCCGCTGCACCTGACGCAGGCTCAGCGACAGCACAATGGCCGCCGAAGCCAGCGTGCGGCGACCTTCAACAACCTCTGACAAAACCTCGATACGATGCAGTTCGCGTTCGCTCATTAAAATCAGTCCCAAAATCCGCATCCCAAATCTCGTTGCAATCAACGAGAAGGTGACACAGCGACGTTTCTACTTTGCAGAAACAGGACATTTTAACTTTGCGGCTACA
>NZ_JAGENB010000026.1 GCF_019991125.1 Phyllobacterium calauticae
CGATCGGCGCTGGACGGTTTTGGCCATGAAGGTTTCGAGGGCGTCGGCCTGGGCGTCGGTCACATGCAGGCCGACCTTGGTGCGCCGCCACAGGACATCCTGCGCGGTCATCGCCCATTCCTGCGCGATGAGGTAGCGCACCTCCGCCGCGTAGAGATCCCAGCCGAAATGCTCACCGAGATCGGCGGGGGATGCCGCCGTGCCCAACAGCACCCGGGCCCGCGTGCCGTAGAGCCGCAGCAGCCGGTAGGCATGGCGCGGCTCGAGGAAGGGGTAATCGGCTTGCAGCCGCTGCAGCTGCGCCGCAAAACCGTCCGCCGGGAAATCGCCGCCCGGCAGCGTGCCGGTCGCCGTCCACGGCTTGCCCTTGGCCCCGAGCTTCTCCTCGATCTTCTCCAGCATGTGCTCCGCCAGCCGCCGGTAGGTGGTGATCTTGCCGCCGAATATGTTCATCAGCGGCGCCAGCCCCGCCGGCGCATCGCTTTTCAGCACATAGTCGCGCGTCGCCTCCTGCGCCTTCGAGGCCCCGTCATCATAGAGCGGGCGCACCCCCGAATAGCTCCACACCACATCGGCGCGCTGCACCGGCGCGGCAAAATACTCGCTGGCCGCCGCGCAGAGATAATCGGTCTCCGCAGCGGTGATCGTCACCTCGGCCGGATTGCCGTGATAATCCTGGTCCGTCGTGCCGATCAGCGTGAACTCCTGCTCATAGGGAATGGCGAAGATGATGCGCCCGTCGGTGTTCTGGAAGAAATAGGCGCGCGGATCGTCGAACTTTTTGCGCACCACGATGTGGCTGCCCTGCACCAGGCGCACATTGTGCGCCGCCTTGAGCCCGGCCACGCCGGTCAGGACCTCGTCCACCCAGGGACCGGCCGCATTGACCACGAGCCGCGCCCGCACCGTCTCCACCGTGCCCGACAGGGCGTCCTGCACGTCCAGCGTCCAGCCATCGGCAGCGCGCCGCGCCGCCGTCACCTTGCTGCGGGTGCGGATCACCGCGCCGCGGTCGGCCGCATCGCGCGCATTGAGCGCCACCAGCCGCGCATCATTGACCCAGCAGTCGGAATATTCGAACGCCCGCGTATAGAGCGACTTCAGCGGCCTGGCCGCCGCATCGCGCGTCATGTCGAGCGTGCGCGTCGCGGGCAGCTTCCTGCGCCCGCCAATGTGATCGTAGAGGAACAGCCCCAGCCGCAGCAGCCAGGCCGGGCGCAGCCCCGCATGGTGCGGCAGCACGAAGCGCAGCGGCCAGATGATGTGCGGCGCCGCCGCCCACAGCACCTCGCGCTCCATCAGCGCCTC
>NZ_JAGENB010000027.1 GCF_019991125.1 Phyllobacterium calauticae
TGATCGAAATGGCGACGGCGCTGACCGCATCGTCCCCAGTCTTCCGGCCGACCAGTGCTTTGGGCGCAAGACCGGCCATGACGACCATCTTGGAAACGCGCCAGATTTCCTCGATTGACTGAGGAACTATGGCATTCACGTTTCCACCGACCATCAATGCAGGTGGACGAGCCTCAATGATATGAGCTGGAGCGTTCATGCGTCTTCTCCCGGTGCATCAGTTGTTTCGGGAACGAAGATGCGAAGGACGGATTTCTCCGCCCGGTCCGACGCATCCTTGATTTCCATGATCTGAACTTTGGCTTCGCCGCGGCTGGTCTCGACGTAGACCGTCTGGCCGACTTCAACGGGAATGTCCGAGAAGTAGTCATACGTCTTGTCGCTGAAACCGAATTTGACGGCCACGATCAGGCGCTTGTTTGCTGCTTCTTCCATGATCACGCCGCCCGCTGTTCTTCAAAGCGCTCAACGCCAGCGAGATCATGACCGGAGCGGATCGCTCGGTTGGCCAACTGCTCGACGAGAGCTTTCATTTCGGGGTGATCCTTCAGGGCGACAAGCGCCTTGTCGTAGTCCGTGATGCGAGCGGAAACGAACGTGCGAAGTGACACCCTGGAACCGGTCCGGCCCGCGGTGGCATTGCGTGCCTGCGCCTCGCGTTCTGCCTCAGCGGCCTCCTTGGCCAATTGTTCGGCATTCGCCTTCGCTGCCAAGTCCACTGGGTCATTCGGATTGGTGGAAACGTCTTGAGCCTTACGCGCAGCTTCCTCAGCCTCGCGCCGAATGCGGTCCGCTTCTCGTTGGGCCACTGCCTGCCGCTCGCGCTCTTTGCGTTGCTCTTCAAGCAAGTACGCGTCCATGTGGC
>NZ_JAGENB010000028.1 GCF_019991125.1 Phyllobacterium calauticae
TGCTCGACTTCCCGCCGCCCGACGACGGCCGCGAGGCCCCGGACGCGCCCTCTGTCGGCGCGTCCGGGGCCGCCGCCGACGCGGCGCCCTCGTCGAAGGCCCGTTCCAGGTCGGCACGGCCCTTGGTCGTTCCGGCCCGGTCGGCGCCCGACTTCCCCGCCGCCCGCGCTGCGTCGCGCTGCCGCATGAGGATCTTCGCGTCGTCCGGGTCGGCCTCGTCGAGCTCCAGGCCCGTCTCGGTCTTGTACGTGGCCATCAGGAGGTCTTCCCGATCTGGACGCCCGCCGAGCTGTTGCCCACGCGGACGGTGGTCGAGTAGCCCATGAAGCCCACGGCCACGGCCGCGACCGCCCCGAACCAGAAGAGCGGGTTCTGGGGGCTCCAGGGCGGCGCCTTGGACACGAAGGCCGGCCCCGCCGAGGGGGCGGCGGCCGTCGCGTCCTTGGTGACCTGCGGGGCGCCGATGAACGCCCCGCCGTACTTGCTGACGTGGTTGGGGACCGCCCAGGACAGGTTTCCCTCAGGCATGGCTCACGCTCCCGCGCCGGCCTGGAAGATGGTCTCCTGGACGTACTCCAGGGCCGGGGACGCCAGGGTGACGCCGGACTGCACCGCCATGACCAGGCGGAGCTCGGACGTGGTGCCCATGTCGACCGCGTCGCGGAAGGCGTTCTCCGCCGCGAACTCGTGGGCGCCGAAGCCCCAGACCACCCCGACGTCGGAGTTGTAGAACCGCTCGTTGAAGATGCGGAGGTCCTGGCCGTCCTGGTACTCGTCGGGGGTCTCGTTGCCCGCGTAGCGCCACGCCTGCTTGCCGAAGTTGGTCTTGTTCATGGCGAGCGGGACCGACGCGG
>NZ_JAGENB010000029.1 GCF_019991125.1 Phyllobacterium calauticae
GAAGACCACCCCGAATCGATCAGGACACGCCCGGGGTGCATCGAGAGGTAGACGCAGCGAACTGCGCAGGTATAGCGTTCCGTTCATCGCCGGTCCCCACGGCCGGTTCTCAACTCCCTTGGAGGCGTCGTGCCCAACGTCCCTGCCACCCGTGTGTCCACGTCCGAGCGCATCCCGGACGACGTGAAGGACCGCGTCAAGGCCCTGATCCACCAGAAGCTCAACGAGGGTCGCGGAGTCGCCGTGATCCCGATCCGCGACCTCGTCGCCTTCGAGCACGACCTGGACCACCTGAACGGCGACCAGTACGAGGCTCAGCACGTCCTCTCCGCCGTCGCCTTCATGTGCGGCATGGCGAACGCGCAGTTCGTCGAGCTGCCCCTGTGGCCCGACCACTCGGTGGTCCTGGTGCGCGACGAGTACGGGTCCCCCCGGAAGGTCGGGGACCTGCTCCGGGCCCTCCAGGTGGCCCGGGTCGCCGTCACCCAGGACCAGCGCGACGAGGCCGACGAGAAGCTGGCGGACACGCTGCGGGCGATCACCCCCCGCGTCGTCGCCGCTCGTCGCACGTGACCGTAATTCCGTGCACCTAAGCAGCTCAGGAGGCTGTTTCCCGTGAGTAATCTCGCCCAAGACGTCCCCCCCGGCGGTCATCCGTCCGGGGAGGAGGCCCCCCTGGTATCCGTCGCCGGAAGGGGCTGGAGGCTCCCGGAGATGACGCCGACCGCCGCGCGGCTCCTGGCGGTGGCCCTCCTGGAGGAGGCGGAGAGGGTGCAGCCGGCACCCTCGCACGCCGGGGT
>NZ_JAGENB010000003.1 GCF_019991125.1 Phyllobacterium calauticae
ACTTGCGTAACAATCCGAAAACCACTTGAGAGCTTCCTTTAGGGCGCATTCAGCAACCGCCAGCGGCGCCCCGCCCTCGTTGTGTCGGTATATAGACCCCACCCACCAAAACTGTCAACACGCCTTTTGCGTTTTTTATCAAAAATGTGACACGATTTATCCACAGCCCCGTATTTGCTGGACGAAACGCCGGCAAATAAGCCGCCGAAGCGTATTGTGATGGCCGCGGCCACAAACATGCCGGATTCAAACCCTAGCGCTGGCTCGCATGCGCGGGTTCATTTCCGGGGATCATGACGGGTATCTCTCTATATAGGCACTCTTCACGATCGGCGCGTTGACAGATGGAAGCTGCGAGGGCAAAACTGCGGCCTTGTTGACTTCGTACCAGTAAATGGCTGGTCGGCACGCGCCGAAAAATCAAATAAGCCTGCATCAATAACGGCGACAGGATCGACACTGAGAAGCATGAAAGAGTACGAGGGGCACTCATCCATCGATCCGGGCAACGAACCGCCGTTGATTACAGACGGGCGTCGCGGCCCGCCCGATCGCCGTGAAATATCGGCACGATGGCTGGCCGGGACCTTTCTGACCGGCATTACCTCCAGTGTATTGATGGGCGTGGCCCTGTTTGCCGCGCTCGATGGCCGCGAACAGCTGGCGACGCCGCCGGAACTGATGGCCCGCACCCTCGTCCCCGCCGCCAGGGACAACAGCAGCGTGGCCAAGGGCACGCGCGTTGCCGCGACCACGCCCGTCCGCCGCAACCGTGACCGCCGCCGTCTTGATGTCTCCACGGTCTTCAAGGAAGGCGAACGCGACGTCATCCGCTCCACACCATTCGAATATGTCCGCATAGCGCTTGCCTTTGTCCACAACAGCAACCGCAAATATCCCGGCTTCAATCCGCTGGACGTGTTTGCCGAGGCCAACGAAGGAACCGACCCCACCCCCAAGACCGGCATGATCTACGGCGCCAAGGTGGAAAGTGAAGTCAGCCTGCGCACCGTGGACTTTCCCCTCGCCACCGCACAATTCGATCCGTCCGACGATTTGAGCGCCGACGAGGTGGAAGACGTTGTCCGCAACACCGGCGCGCTGCTCACCGACGGCGCGGTTCAGGTAGCCTCGCTGCACTACGTGGATCCCTTGCGCTTCGGCGCCGACGAGGACCCTTTCAATCTGCGCAATCCGCTTGCGGTCAAGATCATCCAGGAAAATGTCAGCGTCTCGCCCCGGATGGGCGAAGATGCCGAAAGCCATGGCTACTCGGAAGAGCTGATACCGTTCCGCAACGACAAGGACATCCTCGGCGCCTTCAATGAAGCGGGCTACGAGGACGAAGATGCCACCGGCATGTCCGAAGCGATCGCGAAACTTCTCAACTCGCCGCGCCTCAAGGGCGGCAGTGTCCTGCGCCTGGGGATTGAGTCGCACGACGGTGTCGACCGGATCATGCGGTCGAGCGTCTACAACGGCACCACACACATTCTGACCATCGCCCTCAACGACAAGGACCAGTATGTGCCGGCCGACGAACCGGAGATGACACCGGGACTGCAGCTTGCCTTTGACGACAACCCGCCCGCCTCGCGCCAGCCCGGCGATCTTCCCACGGTCTATGACGGCATTTATCGTGCGGGCATCGCCTATGGCATGACCGACACGATGATCCAGCAGCTAATCCGCATGCTGGCGTCGGATGTGGATTTCCAGGCGCAGCTTGCCCCGACCGACCAGCTGGAAGCGTTCTTCTCGCTGCCGGCCGATTCGGAAAGGGCGGGCGACGAATCGGAAATACTCTATGTCGCCGCCAATTTCGGCGGCAATCTGCGCAAATTCTACCGATTCCATTCCGCCGACGGCTCGACCGATTATTATGACGAGAACGGCCGCAGCTCAAAACAGTTCCTGCTGCGCAATCCCGTGCCCAATGGTGTGTTCCGCTCGCCGTTCGGCATGCGCCGCCACCCCATTCTCGGTTATTCCCGCATGCATACGGGCGTCGACTGGTCCGCGCCGCGCGGCACGCCGATCATCGCGGCCGGCAACGGCGTGGTCGAACGCGCCGGCTGGACCAACGGCTATGGCAACCAGACGGTCCTGCGGCATTCCAACGGTTATGAAAGCAGCTATTCGCACCAGAACGCCATTGCGGCCGGTGTGACACCGGGTGCCAAGGTCCGGCAGGGCCAGGTGATCGGCTATCTCGGCTCGACCGGTCTGTCGACCGGTCCGCATCTGCACTATGAAGTCATCGTCAACGGGTCGAAAGTGGACCCTATGCGCATCCGCCTGCCCGGCGGGCGGGCGCTTGGCGGCGATGATCTCACCGCCTTCAAGCGCGAGCGCGAGCGCATCGATCAACTGCTGAAGGACGATAACGGCAACGCACCCAAGGTTGCCGCCAGCGGCTGACCGCTGCTCCAGGTTTTACTCCTGGAACTCCACGGTCACACCTTTCTGCACCAGCTTCGACAATTCCGTCGCATCCCAATTGGTCAGGCGGACGCAGCCATGGCTGTTGGTCTTGCCGATCTTTGACGGTTCCGGCGTGCCGTGGATGCCATAGGTCGGCTTCGACAGCGCGATCCAGACCGTTCCCACCGGCCCGTTGGGACCGGGCGGGATGGTCAGCACCTTGTTGTTTTCGCCCTGCTTGAAGTTCAGCTTGGGATTGTAGGTGTAGTTGGGATTGATCGCGATGCGCTCCACCTGCACGATCCCTGACGGCGACGGCGTATCGGTCGAGCCGATGGTTGCGGGATAGGCCACGATGAGCCGCCCCTCGGCATTATAGCCGCGCACCTGCTTGCGGCCCTTGTCGGCGATGATCTTGGTCACCGAACCGCCGACATTCTGGCCGGGATTGGCAACCTGGATCACCGTGCCGGGACGATTGAAATCCGCACCCGGATTGATTTCCTTCAGGTAAGCCTCGTCCATGTGAAAGCGCTCGCCCAGCATTTCGGGAACGGAAGTAAAGGCCATCCGCTCGAGCTGAGCCTTGTGGCTGTAATCCTCGGGGATCGAGGCGACGAAGGGATAGGCCGCATCTTCCGATGTGATTGTATAGGCAACGAAGGCAGGACCGCCCGTCTGTTCGAGCGAGGCATTGATTCCCGCTTCGTTGAGCGGGTCGAATTTCTGGCCGGTCATTTCCTCGAAAGCCGCCACGGCCTTGTCGACATTGCCGCCCTTGCGACCGTCGATGACGCCGGGCGAAACGCCGACCCGGTCGAGGAGCACCTGGATGGCAGCGATCTTGCTCTTGGCGCCCTGCCCCTTCGGCAATTGCACGGCGGGCGCCGGATTGGGATGCGCCGGGATGGCTTCCTGCGATGGTGGCGATGCCAGATTTTCGCCCGGCATTTCCGGATCGATCAGACCGGGAGACGCCGGCGCCATATCCGGCTGATTGTTGGCCGGCGGCAGCGGCGCACGCTCGACCGTGCGATAGTCGCGCTCGGACGGTTGCGATGGTTGCCCCCGATACGGGTCGTTCGGGCGATTCGCATAGGGATCTTCGGGAATTGATCCGGTATCGTAGGGATCCTGCGGTGCATCGGGAAAATAGTCGATGCCGCGGCCGTCATTGGCATCATTGCGCGGCTCTTCGACCGAAACAACCCGGCCACGGCGGTCCACCGTCACCCGGCGGTTATATTCATCGAAATAAACGCGGTATTCGCCGCGGCGCGGCCGCCGGTCCGATTCGAACAATTGCGCAACGGCAAAGGGCGCCTGATTCGCCTGGGCGCTTGCCGCGAGGCTTGCCGCCTGCACGGGGGATATGGGCGCCGATACCGCCAGAATGGCGGCAAAAAACAATGCAAACACAATCAAATGACGAAACGCCATATTTTCAACTTCCGGTTTCCGCTAACGCACTCTTAAGCATAAATGACCGACTTTCCTGTCTTTATGGTTAATGCGGCGCTTTTATCGTCGCATCTACAGCATGAAGCAGACATGAAAATGGCCGCCATGCGGCGGCCATTCCGATTCTTCGCTTCTTTGCCGGAACAGTGCTCAGGCGGCTTCGCTCTTGTCCCGATCGGGCGCGGATTTGACCGACCTGAAATTGAGCCGGTCGGAACCCGCGGTGATCTTGACGGTCGAACCATCGAGAATCTCACCGAGCAGGATCTTTTCCGCCAGCGGATCCTGCACCTGCTTCTGGATCACGCGCTTCAATGGCCGTGCACCATAGGCAGGATCATAGCCCTTGTCCGCCAGCCAGTGGGTTGCATCCTCGTCGATCTTGATGATGATCTTGCGATCCGCCAGCAAGGACTGCAGACGCTCCATCTGAATCGCCACGATCGCCCCCATTTCGTTCCGCTTCAGGCGGTGGAACAGGATGATCTCATCCACGCGGTTGAGGAATTCCGGCCTGAACGAGGCCTTGACCACGTTCATCACGTCCTCGCGGGCGCTTTCCACATCCTGGTCTTCGCGCAGCGCGGTCAGATATTCCGCACCGAGGTTGGACGTCATGATGATCAGCGTATTGCGGAAATCCACCGTCCGGCCTTGGCCATCCGTCAGACGTCCGTCATCGAGCACCTGCAACAGCACGTTGAACACATCCGGATGCGCCTTTTCGATCTCGTCGAACAGGACAACCTGATAAGGCCTGCGCCGGACCGCTTCCGTCAGCGCTCCACCTTCCTCATAGCCGACATAACCGGGAGGAGCACCGATCAGACGCGCGACCGAATGCTTCTCCATATATTCGGACATGTCGATGCGAACCATGGCGGTTTCGTCGCTGAACAGGAACGCGGCCAGAGCCTTGGTGAGCTCCGTCTTGCCGACACCGGTCGGTCCGAGGAAAATGAACGAGCCAATCGGCCGGTTCGGATCCTGCAGACCCGCACGCGCACGGCGCACGGCTTTGGAAACGGCCTGAACCGCTTCACCCTGTCCGATAACCCGCTTGGCCAGTTCGTCTTCCATGCGCAACAGCTTTTCACGCTCACCTTCCAGCATCCGGTCAACCGGGATGCCGGTCCAGCGGGACACAACCTGCGCGATATGATCGGGCGTGACGATTTCCTCGACCATCGATGTCGATCCATCCTGCTGCTCGGCCTGCGCCAGCTGCTTTTCCAGCTGCGGGATCGTGCCATAGGCAAGCTCGCCCGCCTTCTGGAATTCACCGTTGCGCTGCGCGGCTGCCAGGGCATTGCGCGCTTCATCCAGCTGACCTTTCAGGTCGGCCGCATGCCCGAGCTTCTGCTTTTCCGACTGCCAGGTGTTGGTCAGCGCCGTGGACTGCTCCTCAAGTTCGACCAATTCCTTTTCCAGCCGCTCCAGACGGTCTTTCGACGCATCGTCCTTCTCGACCTTCAGGGCCTCGCGTTCGATCTTCAGCTGCATGATGCGGCGATCGATTTCGTCGAGTTCTTCCGGCTTGGAATCCACCTGCATCCGCAGGCGCGCCGCGCCTTCGTCAATCAGGTCGATCGCCTTGTCCGGCAGGAAGCGGTCGGTGATATAGCGGTTCGACAGCGTTGCGGCAGCAACCAGGGCCGAATCGGAAATGCGAACCTTGTGGTGCTGTTCATACTTCTCCTTCAATCCGCGCAGGATCGAAATCGTATCCTCGACCGACGGCTCGTCGACAAACACCGGCTGGAACCGCCGGGCCAGCGCCGGGTCCTTTTCCACGTGTTTGCGATACTCGTCGAGTGTCGTTGCGCCAACGCAATGCAGTTCGCCGCGTGCCAGGGCAGGCTTCAACAGGTTCGAAGCGTCCATTGACCCCTCGCCCTTGCCGGCGCCGACCAGCGTGTGCATTTCATCGATGAACAGGATGATGTTGCCATTGGCCGACTGCACTTCGGAAAGCACACCCTTCAGGCGCTCTTCAAACTCGCCGCGATATTTCGCACCGGCGATCAGCGCACCCATGTCGAGCGCCATCAGCTGCTTGTCCTTCAGGGACTCCGGCACGTCGCCATTGACGATGCGCAGCGCCAGCCCTTCGGCGATCGCCGTCTTGCCGACGCCGGGTTCACCGATGAGAACCGGATTGTTCTTGGTACGGCGCGACAGGACCTGGATCGTCCGGCGGATTTCGTCGTCGCGGCCGATAACCGGGTCGAGCTTGCCCGACCGCGCATCGGCGGTCAGGTCGCGCGCATATTTCTTCAACGCGTCATAGGTGTTTTCAGCGGAAGCCGAATCGGCGGTCCGGCCCTTGCGGATATCGTTGATAACCGCATTGAGGCCCGTGGCGGTCACGCCCGCGCGGCTCAGGATTTCCGATGTCTTTGCCGACTTCTCGATGGCAAGCGCCGTCAGCAGCCGTTCAACCGTGACAAAACTGTCGCCGGCCTTCTTGGCAAGCTCTTCCGCCGTGGCGAAAACCTTGGCCAGCGGCTGTGCAAGATACAGCTGTTCGTTGCCGCCGGTGACTTTCGGCAGCGCATTGAGCGCGGCCTGCAACCCCAGGCGCACATCGGCTATACGCCCGCCCGCCCGCTCAATCAGCGATGCGGCAAGGCCTTCCTCGTCATCGACGAGAACCTTGAGCAAATGCTCCGGTGCAAACTGCTGATTGCTGGAAGAAAGTGCGAAGGTCTGTGCAGACTGGATGAAGCCGCGAACGCGCTCAGTGTATTTTTCAAGATTCATTCTTTGTCTCCTTTTCCCCAGAACCCTGAAGCGGCATCCTGGAGTCTTCTGGTGACGGATCCCCTGCAAGAGGCAGATCCATACGATCAAGGCTCATATGGGATTGCATTCCTGCGCCCGCAAGATACTCCCAAAGCAGGAATTTGAAAAAAGAAAACGGCGCGGAAATTATTCCGCGCCGTTTGCAAAATCAGGTGTTTTACGTGGGTCAGACGTCGGATTCGACAGCTGCCCGGCGTTTCTTCACTTCGGCCACGATGCTGGCCGGGGAAAGATCATTGGCGGTATCCGCAGCTGCAGCAGCAGGTGCTGCATTTTCTTCGGTTACGCGCGGCTCACGCGGACGCGCTGGCCTGCGGCCACGCGGTGCCCGGCGTGCCGGCTTTGCTTCGGCCGCGTCCTGGGATTCGCCGGATTCCGCTTCCGTTTCGCCTTCATCGCTGGAGGCGTTCTCTTCGGCAACCGGAGCCTGGTTATACTGCCGGCGCTGCTGATGCGGCTGCCGCTGGCTGACCGGCTCTTCGCCATAGGCAACTTCCGCAGGCGTTCCTTCGATCACCGGCTGCGGTCCGCTGCCATTGATCTGCTGGTGCTGGACCGGACGGTCCTGCTGCTGTTCGTTGCCGTCATCATCGTAGACGCCATCGTCGTCCTGGTCATCGCGGTCATCGCGCTGATACTGAACGGGTGCCTGAGCCTGAGCAGCAAGAATGATTCGATTGTAATGTTCGGCGTGCTGGAGATAGTTTTCTGCCATCACGCGATCACCACTGCTCTGTGCGTCACGCGCCAGAGTGGTGTACTTTTCGGCGACGTGCTGAGCATTTCCCCGGATTTTAACGTCGGGACCGTTGCTCTCGTAGTTACGGGAAAGTGGGTTGGGACCTTTGCGGTTGTTGTTACCGCGTCCGCGCATGCGCCTATTCTGCTGTACTGGCCTCATACTTATCTCTTTTCAGAAAATCAGGGGCGCTCATTTGCTCACCATTTGAGTCAAAAAGCTTCGCTTCTCAAGTGCCGACCTGAAGCGCGCCCCGCGCTTCAATCGCATCCAAAGTTCATAAAACTTTTGTGCTTCCGCTAAAACCATCCCTCCAAGAACAATTCCGAGGAGAAATCAAACACCCGGAAAATTCCGTATCAATCTCTTGATAGGCAAAACCAGACTTGTTCGGTTTAGAGCGGTGACTGGAAACTAGCCGCCTTCGCGACAAATTCCAAGCCTTTTTTCAATAATTTTACAGCTTCATGAACAACATTGCTCTTTCGTGCCCGGCGATATCCGTCTGCAGACCCTTCAAGGCGAAGCCTGATCTTGCAAAAATCGCCTCGACATCCATCCGCTGATCATAGCCGATTTCCACGGCAATTGCGCCGTTCACGCGCAGATGCCTGTCCGCCTGTTCCGCAATGATGCGATAGGGCTTAAGGCCATCCGCGCCGCCATCCAGCGCCAGAACCGGATCGTGCATTGCCACTTCGGGCTGCAAATCCACTATGTCTTTCGACCGGATATAGGGCGGATTGGAAATTATCATGTCAAATCCGCCAGTTACCTCAGCAAACCAGTTGGAATGCAGCACGGCGAACCGATTGGACACACCATTGAGATGGGCATTGTCGCGCGCCGTTACAAGAGCGCCCGGCGCAATATCCACGCCGATGGCCCGCAGATGCGGGACCTGACCCAGCAAGGCAATGGCGATGGCGCCTGTGCCCGTTCCAAGGTCGATGAGATCGGCAACGCCATTCTCCGCCACACGTTGCTGCAGGAATGGCAGGGCAAGTTCGACCAGCGCTTCCGTGTCAGGCCGGGGCTCCAGCGTATCGGCGGACAGTGAAAATTCCAGCCCGAAAAAGGCGCGCCGACCAATGATCCGGTGCACTGATTCGCCGTTGATTCGCCGGTTAAGCACCACGTCGAGCCGGGCCAGGACGTCCACCGCCACCTCATTGTGCGGATTGCGGATCGTTTCAAGCCGGTCAAAGCCGGTGATCCATTCAACCAGAAGGCGCGCATCAAGCTCCGCATTTTCAATGCCAGCTTTGATTAGGACAGAACGGGCCTGAATGTGGACATCAGCAAGGCGCGAACCACCTTCAACCATGCCCGTCAGTACCCGTCATTCATCTGGGCGAGAAGAGCTGTCTGATGGTCGGAAATCAGCGCCCCGATCAGTTCGTCCAGATCGCCTTCCATGATGCGGTCGAGCTTGTACAGCGTCAGGTTGATGCGATGGTCGGTGACGCGGCCCTGCGGAAAATTATAGGTGCGGATGCGCTCCGAACGGTCGCCGGAGCCAACCTGGCTGCGCCGCGCTTCAGAACGCTCGCTGTCGGCCTTCTGCCGCTGCATGTCAAACAGCCTGGACCGCAGCACCTGCATGGCGCGGGCGCGGTTCTGGTGCTGGGATTTTTCCGCCTGCACCACGACGATGCCCGAGGGGATATGCGTGATGCGCACTGCCGAGTCCGTCGTGTTGACGTGCTGGCCGCCCGAACCCGATGCACGCATCGTGTCGATGCGGATATCTTCGGCGCGAATATCGATATCGATTTCCTCGGCTTCCGGCAGAACGGCAACGGTGGCGGCGGAGGTGTGGATGCGGCCGCTTGCTTCCGTATCCGGCACGCGCTGCACCCGGTGCACGCCCGACTCGAATTTCAGCTTGGCAAAAACCCCCCTGCCCGAAACCATGGCGATCACTTCCTTGTAGCCGCCGGCTTCACCGTCGCTGGCCGAAATCAGCTCGACCCGCCAGCCATTGGCCGACGCATAGCGTTCATACATGCGGAAGAGGTCGCCGCCGAACAGCGCGGCTTCCGAGCCGCCCGTTCCCGCGCGGATTTCCAGAATGGCATTGCGCTCGTCGGCGACGTCCTTCGGCAGGAGCAGAACCTGAATGTCCTGTTCCAGCGCTTCGATACGTTCGTTGATATCAGGCAGTTCCGCCTCGGCGAGATCGCGCATCTCCTTGTCGGTCGCCGCATCGTTGAGCATGGATTTCAGATCGTCGGCTTCGCTGCGCGATGCCAGCAGATCGCGAATCCTGGCAACCACCGGCTCCAGCTCGGAATATTCCGATGCAAGCTTCACATAGGTGTCGGAATCCGGATTGCTCGCCATTTGCGTTTCAATCATGGAAAACCGCTTCAGCAGCTGATCCATACGATCCTGCGGAATGGACATCATTTTAGTTCATTACCTCTGCAGATTTCACAGCGCAACGCCTGTTCGCTCTGCGAATTTGTTCAGGACATGCCGCAGCGAACCGGTGTCGCCGTGATTGTCGATGGCATCGGTGAGCTGCGCATGCAATTCACCGACATCGAGTGTACCCAGCATCGCCTTGATCGGACCGATGGACGCCGGCGACATGGAAATGGAGCGGAAACCCAGCGCGATCAGGGCCATGGCCGAAAGCGGCTTGCCTGCCATTTCCCCGCACAGCGTCACGTCCGTATTGTTGCGGACGCCAGCCTGCGCGATCTGGCGCAGCACCCGCAGGAACGGCACCGACAGATTGTCAAACCGGTCGGTGATCATCGAGTTGCCGCGATCAACCGCCATGACGAACTGGAAGAGGTCGTTGGAGCCGACCGAAACGAAATCCACAACCGACATCAGTTCATCGAGCTGCCAGAGCAGCGACGGCACCTCGACCATTGCACCGATCTTCACCCGCGTCGGCAGGTTGTGGGCAAAGCGCGAGAGGTGCTGCACTTCGCGGTTGATCAGTTCGCTCGCCTTGCGCACTTCCGCCACTTCCGTGACCATCGGAATCATCAGGCGCAATTCACGCCCGCCGGCCGCCTTCAGCAGCGCACGCACCTGTGTGCGCAGCAGGCCTGGACGGTCGAGCGTCAGGCGGATCGCCCGCCACCCCATGGCCGGGTTTTCCTCGTTCACATTGCTGCGGAAATAGGGAAGCACCTTGTCGCCGCCGATATCCAGCGTGCGGAATGTCACCGGCCGGTCACCGGCCGCATCCAGCACCGAACGGTAAAGCCGCTCCTGCTGCTCGGCCCGCGGGAAGGTCGACGCCACCATGAATTGCAGTTCCGTGCGGAACAAGCCGATACCTGCAGCGCCGGCTTCCGCCAGTTGCGGCAGATCGACGAGAAGTCCCGCATTCATCAGCAATGTGATGGGCACACCGTCCTTGGTTACAGATGGCTTGTCACGCAGTTCGCGATAAAGCGCCTGGCGCTTGGCGCGGAACTTGACCTTCTCCGAATAGGCCGCCTCAACATCCGCCTGCGGGCGCAAATGCACCCTGCCGTCATCGCCATCGACGATGACCGCATCGTTGTTTTCAGCCATGGAGACGACACCCTTGACCTGACCGGCCACGGGAATACCCATGGCGCGGGCCACGATCACCACATGGCTGGTCGCCGCACCGTCTTCCAGAACCAGGCCGCGCAGGCGTTCACGCGGATAATCAAGAAGTTCGGCAGCGCCCATCGACCGGGCAATGATGATGGCATCCTTGGCCAGCGAACCGGCCATGGTCTTCACGTCGCGGCCCATCAGCTGGCGCAACAACCGGTTGGCAAGATCATCGAAATCGCTGAGCCGTTCGCGCATGTAGGGGTCGGTCAGATGCATCATCCGCGCACGCGTGTCGCTCTGGACCTTCTCCACGGCTGCTTCTGCCGTCAGGCCATTGCGGATTGCCTCTTCGAGACGCCGCACCCAGCCGGTGTCATGCGCGAACATGCGATAGGCTTCCAGCACTTCGCGGTGTTCGCCCTCGAACGCCACATCGCGGCGCGACAGCATGTCATCGATGGAAATGCGCAGCGAACCCAGCGACGTTTCAAGCCGGTCGATTTCCGTATCGATGTTTTCGTTGAACAGATTGGTCACCACGATGCGCGGCTCGTGCAGCACGACATGGCCAAGACCGACACCGTCATTGAAGGCACTGCCGGAAAAGCTCATGGGCTTGCCGAGATCCAGCTCGACACCTGGCCGCGCCAGTCGGGTCAGGCTGCCCGCGGCGACCATTTCCGCCAGGACCATCGCCGTGGTTTCGAGTGCTTCGACTTCGTCCTCGCGGTAGACGCGCTTGGTCCGGTTCTGCACGACGAGAACGCCGAGCGTCCGCCCGGCCCGCAGGATCGGCACACCGAGGAAGGAGTTGTAGATTTCTTCACCCGTTTCCGGCAGGTAGGCGAAGGCCGGATGCGTCTGGGCATCCGTCAGGTTGAGCGGCCGGGCGCTCGAGGCGATCGTACCGACAAGACCCTGGCCAAGCCGCAACTGCGCCAAGTGAACCGCGGACGGATTCAAACCTTCGGTTGCATAGAGTTCGAGAACACCGTCCGAGCGCAGGACGTAGAACGAGCACACTTCCGCAACCATGTTCTGCGCGATTTCGCGAACGATCCGGTCAAGCCTCTCCTGCGGCTCAAGAGCCTCCGCCATCAATTCGCGGAGACGCTTCAGCATGACACGAGGACCTGATATCTGCTCGCGCGTGGGCACCCATCTGCTCCATATTATTATTGGCAAGACCGGAATGGTCTTGCCAATCAACTCTTTGATTCATCATGTCAGTCGAGACGTTCACCGACAAACAGAATCTCTGTCTTAGACGGTAAATTAATGCTTATCCAGACCGTAGACAGAATGCAAAGTCCGAACCGCAAGTTCCGCATAGGGACCGTCGATCAGAATGGAAATCTTGATTTCCGAGGTGGTGATGGCGCGAATGTTGATGCCCTTGTCCGCCAATGCGCGGAATGCCGTTGCCGCAACGCCCGCGTGGCTTCGCATACCGATGCCGATCACCGAGACCTTCACCATGCCGGCTTCCGACTGGATGATGTCACAACCGATCTCTGCCTTGACCTTTTCCAGAACAGCCAGCGCCTTGTCGAGATCGCCCGAGGGAACCGTAAAGGTCATGTCGGTTTTCGATCCGTCCTCGGAGATGTTCTGCACGATCATGTCGACATTGATGTGCGCTTCGGCCAGCGGGCCGAAAATGCCGGCGGAAATACCGGGACGGTCTGCAACACGGCGCAAGGAAATCTGAGCTTCGTCCTTGGCGTAGGCAATTCCTGTTACAACCTGCTGTTCCACGATTTCTTCCTCGTCGCAAATAAGTGTACCGGGCGGATTGATCAGATCACCCATGCCCGGCGCATCGGGGTCTTCGAAACTGGATCGCACAAATGTGCGCACTTTGTGCACCATCGCAAGCTCGACGGACCGCACCTGCAGAACTTTCGCCCCAAGGGACGCCATCTCGAGCATTTCTTCAAACGAAATGCGTGACAGCCGGCGGGCCTTCGGTTCGACACGCGGATCGGTGGTGTAGACGCCATCGACATCGGTGTAGATGTCGCAACGGTCCGCCTTGACCGAGGCGGCAATCGCCACGGCGCTCGTATCCGAGCCGCCACGGCCGAGCGTCGAAATGCGGTTGTCCGGGCCAATGCCCTGGAAACCGGCGATAACGGCAACCTGGCCTTCCTTGAAACGTTCGATCAGGAACGAACCATCTATATCGATGATGCGCGCTGCGCCATGGGCATTGTCCGTCTTGATCGGAATCTGCCAGCCCTGCCAGGACCGCGCGTGCACGCCCATGTGCTGCAGGGCAACCGCAAGCAATCCCGCCGTCACCTGCTCGCCGGAAGCCACGATAGCGTCGTATTCGCGGGCATCGTGCATCGGCGAGGTCTGGCGGGTCCAGGCGACGAGCTCGTTGGTTTTCCCTGCCATTGCGGAAACGACGACCGCGACTTCGTGCCCTGCATCAACTTCACGTTTGACATGCCGGGCCACATTACGGATGCGGTCGATATCGGCCACCGAAGTGCCGCCGAATTTCATCACAATGCGTGCCATGGGAAATACCGTTCTGGAAAGGCTTGAAAATGGGATCGAAAACGATCCGCCCTGTCGAAAGCGGAGCGCGGTTTCCCATAACGAAATTATGACGCAACTGCAAGAACGCGAGATCAAGCCCGTCAGGTTTTTGGAGGCAGCCTGTCGTTGAAGGTCAATCTTGGTTCTCGGACAAAAGAAACGTGAAATTCAATCGCGATTCTGCAAGAGATCGGCGGTGATGTCGCGGCCACCATAGAAAACGCCCAAAATCACCACACTGTCCGATGTCACCGCAAACGCGATACTGACGCTGCGCCTGTACCCGATGATGCGCACGCCCGCCATGATATCGTCCCGAATGCTACAGCGTTTGGGAAAGGTCGCGAGCCCAAGACAACAGTCCCGAATGCCGGCCAGAAACGCTTGCGCACGCTCCGGATTGGCATTGGCACGGATATAGTCGTAAAGTTCAACCAGTTCCTGCTCGGCCCGTGGATGAAATACGATCTTGTAATCCATGGGCTATCTGGCTTTCATGCCACGGCCCCGTGCCTCGAGAGCAGCGAACACTTTCTCGGCAGGAATACCCATGGCCGGATCCTTCTGCAGTTCCTCCAGACGATTGGGAATTTCTTTGCGCAGCCAGTTTTCCCGCGCCTCTTCAAAATCTTCCAGCATACGCAGACCTGCCCGCACAACCTCACTGGCATTGTTATAGCGACCGGTTTCGAGCTGTTTCTTGATGAAACGCTCATAATGGTCCCCAAGTGCAATGCTTGTCATGGCATCCATTCCTCAACGCTGTTGCGACCATAATTGGCGCATCATTTGATAACAATAGATACTAATGGATAACACGCATGCCCGGGAAGCGGAATTTGCGTCTTGACATTTTTTGCCGGAAGGGGCCACTCCAGAGGCAGCAAAAAGGACGTTGCCATGACCGAAGCCCAACGCAGCACGATCGATGCCGCCGAAGTAGACCGCTTTTCGCGCATGGCGGCCGAATGGTGGAATCCGCAAGGCAAGTTCCGCCCCCTGCACAAGTTCAATCCAACGCGCCTCGCCTACATCAAGGAAAAGGTCTGCGCCCATTACGGCATCGATCCGAACAGCCCACGGCCGTTTGCCGGCCTGCGCCTGCTCGACATCGGCTGCGGCGGCGGCCTGCTGTGTGAGCCGATGGCCCGGCTGGGCGCTACCGTTGTCGGCGCCGATGCCAGCGAGACCAATATCGAAGTGGCCAAAATTCATGCTGCCCAGAGCGGCCTCGATATCGATTACCGTGCCACGACAGCCGAAGCGCTGGCAGAGGCCGGGGAGCAGTTCGATATCGTCCTGAACATGGAAGTGGTCGAGCATGTCGCCGATGTGGAGCTTTACCTCACCGCCTGTGCACAGATGGTCAAGCCGGGCGGCGTGACCTTCGTCGCCACCATCAACCGCACGTTGAAAGCGCTCGGCCTTGCCATTTTCGGCGCCGAATATGTCTTGCGCTGGTTGCCGCGCGGCACCCATCAGTACGAAAAGCTGGTGCGTCCGGAAGAGCTTGAGGGGCCGCTGACACAGGCCGGGCTCGAAATCACGGAGAAGGTCGGCGTCACCTACAATCCGCTCGCCGACAGCTGGAACCGTTCGACCGATACCGACGTCAACTACATGGTGCTGGCAGTCAGGCCGTAGCCTTCGTCATCATCCGCTGCGCCTTGGTCGTCATCAGCACGCCGATGGTGATGATGACCGCCCCGGCCCACGTCGCCAGCTGGTAGCTTTCGCCGAGGAACAGCGTTCCGGCGATCAGCGCCACCGCAGCGCCGACATAGCCGATCTGGCTGAGGTAAACCGGGCCGCCGACGGCCTGCAGACGGAAATACAGCGCAAACATGCAGGTGGAAGCGAGAACCTGCGCCACCACCAGCCACGGCACATTGCCAAGCGGCCCGACGGCAAAACTGCCGCTGGCGTAGAAAATAACCGGAATGAGCAACAGGGCTGTCGTCAGGTGGCTGCCCGCCGCAAGCTCGGTCGGATCGGCACCTTGCGGCCAGTCGACGGTACGGTAGACATTGCCGAGCGCCAGCAGGACCGGAATGAGCAGGCCGACGACAACCCAGAACGGTTCGGCCGGCTGTCCCACCTGCCCTCTGGTGAAGCCGACGAGCACCGCCCCGGCAAATCCCGTGAGAATGCCGAGCAATCCCAGCATATTCGGCCGCTTGATCTTGAAAAGCATCGACAGCAACAGGGTGAAGACGGGCGAGAGCGTATACATGATGCCGGTAAAGCCTGACCCGAGATGCGGAATGGCCGACAGCGTCATCAGATTGGGGATGGCATAGGAAATCAGCGCCGTCACGAGATAATACCGGGCCATGCGCCCGTTGAGCAGCGGCCGCTTCCCCATGGCCAGAAGCGCCAGCAGGAGCACGACGCCAGCACCGGTCGAGATCACGAAGGCCCAGACTGCCGGGGTTATTCCGGCGCCAAAGGCCAGCTTGCCGAACGGCAGCGTCAATCCGAGAAAGGCGCCGGTCAGGACGAGCAGCGCGGGAGCGGAATTCAGAAATGGCATGGATGCATCCGGCAGGACTGTGAAGACTGCGGCAGCTTAGACGTTCGCGTTAAAGTGGCAAGGTCAATTGTGGTCTTCAGGGAAGGTCGGCAATGGCATGATATCGACGCCGTCTTCCAGCAGCGACTGCACCTCCTGGCCCGAGGCTTCGCCATAAATCCCGCGCTGCTCCGCTTCGCCGAAATGGATCTTTCGCGCTTCCTCGGCAAAATCAGCGCCGACATAATCGGCATTCTCCCGCACCTTCCGCGCAACTTCCTTCAGCTCGCTGACCATTTTGCTCATGGCAAAAGCCATCTTCTCCTTCTGCCGTGCCGTGGTCACGGAAGGAGCCATCAATGCTTTTTCGACTTTGTGCGAACCGCAGACCGGACACGTGACCAGCCGCTTCTTCGACTGGTCGTCGAAATCATCATTGCTGCGGAACCACCCTTCGAATTCGTGGTCCTGCGCGCAGTGAAGGGAAAAGCGGATCATGACGCGGCCGATTGCCTCTCGCTCTGGCCGTCATCCGACTGAATGACCAGACCAAACGGGCGGGCATTTTTGAGATTGGGGACCTTCGACCGGGCCGCCGCACTCAGGGAGGGATCGATATCGGCGACGATCACGGCCGGGTCCGCGTGGCTGGCTTCCGCCAGAACCTCGCCCCACGGCGCAACGATGATCGAATGACCGAAGGTTTCACGGCCATCCTCATGCACGCCGCCCTGCGCCGCCGAAATGACAAAGGCACCGTTCTCGATGGCGCGGGCGCGCTGCAGGACATGCCAGTGCGCCTCGCCCGTCTGGCGTGTGAATGCCGCCGGAGCTGTCAGAACGGAGGCACCGGCCAGGGCCTGTGCGCGGAACAGCTGCGGGAAGCGCACATCATAGCAGATGGCAAAGCCCAGCCGCGCAAAGGGCAGCGTGGCGACGACGGAATCCGCGCCCGGTGCGTAGACGGCCGACTCGCGCCAGCTCTCGCCATTGTCGAGATCGACGTCGAACATGTGGATCTTGTCATAGCGGGTGATGATTTTGCCATCCGGTCCGAACAGAAAGGCGCGGTTGGCGATCTTGCCGTCTTCGCGGGCAATGGCCGTCGAGCCGATATGCAGGTGAATGCCGTGTTCTGCCGCCAGTTCCGACGCGGTGCGCACGATGACGTCGTCCTCTTCCGCGCGCAGCACATCGGCGAGCGCCTTGCGGTCGCGCTGCAGCGCGCCCGTCATTTCGGGCGTCTGCACGTAGACGGCGCCTTGGCCGACCGCGTCGGCCACATAACCGGCAAGATCGTTCGCATTGCGCTGGGGATCGACGCCGGAGCGCATCTGGATGGCCGCTGCACGAAATGAGCTCATTGTCCGTTCCTTACGCCAGTGCGCCGGTCTTCAGCAGCGGGTCAAGACGCCCCTGCTGTTCAAGCGCATAAAGGTCATCGCAACCGCCGACATGCACGGCGCCAATGAAAATCTGCGGAAAGGTCGTGCGCCCATTGGCGCGCGCCAGCATGGCTTGCCGCGCATCGGGTCGCGCCGTAGCATTGTGTTCGACAAAAGCCACGCCCTTCTTGTCCAGAAGGCCCTTGGCAGCCGTGCAATAGCCACAGCCATCGCGCGTATAGATTGTGACATCAACCATCATCATACTCCACTGTAAAGTCTATATAGGCGTCCGCAATCAAAGCGCAAAGACCCGTTTTTTCCGCAAAACAACTGTTAGACAGATAATTCTTTCGACAGAACCCGTGCAAAGGTCAAGACATCGACGCTGGAAGCGCCGCCGCGCAGCAAAGCGCGGGTTGCAGCCTTCACCGTTGCGCCGGTCGTATAGACATCATCGATCAGGAGAACCCTGCGTCCGCGCACCCTGATATCCTGGTTGTCCGGCACCTTGAACGCGCCCCTGACGTTCAGCGCGCGTTCCGCGGCGCCAAGTCCGACCTGCTGCCGGGTCGGCTTGACCCGTTTCAGGGCACCGGGCTCGAACGGCTTGCCGCTGATCCCGCTGAGATGGCGGGCAAGTTCGGCGGACTGGTTGAACCGGCGCAGCCAGAACCGCCGCGCATGCAGGGGCACCGGGACGATGACATCGCATTCGGCCAGCAGTTCGCTGCCGGCACGCGCCATCCACCGGGCCATCCAGGGGCCAAGGTCGGTCCGGTCGCTGTATTTCAGCCGGCGCACCATGGTGCTGATCGCCCTCTCATGGACGGCAACCGACCGCGCACGGCGGAACGGCGGCGGATCGGCGATTGCCTCGGCCGAGAGAATTTCCGCGCCGAGATCATGGCTGAAGGGAATGCCGAGCACCGGACAATAGGGCTTTTCGATAAAGCGGACTTTTGACCAACAGGCCGCGCAAAGGCTGCCCGGCTCGCAGACAAGGCTCTGGCATTCCGCACAAACCGGCGGAAACAGCAGCATGAACAGGCGATTTGTCACGATGCGCGCAAAAGCGCGGGCGGTTTCCATTGCAATTCCATCCGGGGCGACGCATTTAGCGGGAAGAACTATACATTGATCAGAGAAATTCGGAATGGATCAGCACAGGATCTTCGATCGGAATTTGCTTCGGCAAAGGCGCCTGCGCGCGCTTCGCCAGCACGGGATGGCGGGCGATTTCCTGCTTGCCCGTGCTGCCGATGATCTGGAAGAGCGCCTGTCCGCCGTCGAACGCAGTTTCGACGTCGCCATCGATCTTGCCAGCCACACCGGACTGGCAGCCAAGGCGATCGAACGTTCCGGCAAGGCCGCCAGCATCATCCGCATCGAACAGGACGCCCGTTTTCTCGATGCGGCGTTTCCCTCCGTCGTTGCCGATGAGGAAATGCTGCCCCTGAAACCAGCGGGTGCCGGACTGATCGTTTCGCTGCTGTCACTGCACCTGACCAACGATACACCCGGCACGCTGCTGCAGATCAGGCGCGCGCTCAAGCCGGACGGCCTGTTCCTCGGCGCCATGGCCGGCGAGGCCACCCTGTCGGAGCTGCGTGAGGTTCTGCTGGCGGCCGAAAGCGAAATCAGCGGCGGGGCGTCGCCGCGCGTTGCGCCCTTTGCCGACGTGCGCGATGTCGGCGGCCTGTTGCAGCGCGCGGGCTTCACCCTGCCGGTGACCGATATCGAAACCTACACCGTGCGCTATGATTCCCTGTTCGCACTGATGCGCGATCTGCGCGCCATGGGCATGCAGAACATTCTCTTCGGGCGGTCGCGCAAGCCGCTGACCCGCCGCTTCTTCCTGCGGGCGGCTGAAATCTATGCGGAACGCTTCAGCGATCCGGATGGGCGGATCCGGGCAACCTTCTCATTTATCTGGATGTCCGGCTGGGCGGCGCATGAATCGCAGCAGAAGCCATTGAAACCCGGCTCCGCCAAGGCGTCGCTCGCCGATTTCCTCAAAGACGTCGAAGCCCTGGAAAAGAAATAGCCGGCAGACTCAGCAGTCGCCGCTTTTGCTGCCGTTGCTGTTGAGGATGCAGACGGAATCGGGAGATTTCTGCAAAATGCTGCGGCGGATCGTGTATTCGGACGGCGCCGCCTTCTTGATCGAGCCAGTCGACATCGTGTCGATGGATCGGCTCGATGCGTAGTCCACAACGGATTTCGACTTGCGGTCGGCAAGCGGTGCAACAACCAGTGCGAGTGCGATTGCAGCAGAACCGAACAAAAGGGTTATGCGCAAGATGCCAGTTCCCGCACCCAGGAATGTCCTGGTCTGCGCTGCAGCCTCGTCGAGATTGTCGAATTTATACCCCATGCACCACCTGGAAAAATTGATCCGTCCTTGATTAAAAGTCGCCCATTCGCGTGAAGGATCGATTAACGATTTGGGTTAATTTGACGGTGATGAAATCTTAACCACGATTTGCTGTCAGAGAAGGTCGATCAGGAACGGGATCAGCGGGATATCGGCTGGTGGCATCGGGTAGTCGCGCATGTCTTTCGGCCGCACCCATTTCAACGCCTGGCCTTCCATGGAGCGCGGAATACCCTCATAGCGGCGGCAGATGAACAGCGGCATCAGCAGATGAAATGTCTCATAGGTGAAACTGGCAAAGGTCAGCGGCGCCAGGCATGCCGGCTTGACGATGATCCCCAGTTCCTCATGCAGTTCGCGGATCAGGCTTTCCTCCGGCGTTTCGCCGGGCTCCACCTTGCCGCCGGGAAACTCCCACAGGCCGGCCAGCGACTTGCCTTCCGGCCGCTGGGTCAGCAACACCCGCCCGTCGGTATCGACGAGCGCACAGGCCGTTACAAGCAGGATGGGGTGTTTGGGCGCATCGCTCATGCGTCTGGCGCCTGCCGGTAAGCGTAACGGTATGCCTCGGCAAAGCCGATCTTCTCATAGAGCGCAATGGCACCGGCGTTGTCGGCTTCCACCTGCAGCCAGCCCCGCTTGGCGCCATGCTGCGCGGCCCATTTGATGGCCGATTTGACGATCATCCGCCCGTGCCCCCTGCGGCGGCTCGCCGCCAGCGTGCCGATGTTGAACAGCCCTGCCAGTAGACCGTCCTGCACGCAGATCGCGGTCGAAACCGGCTCGCCATCCTCTTCGACGACAAACAGACCCTTGGCCGGACGAATGGCATTGATTACCTCGATCAGGCCGGGCTTGGCCGACGGATTTTCCTGCTGCACTGCGACCGCGGCATCGACGTACCGGCCGGTATCGCGCAGGGGTATCTGGTCGATGGCATCGGACAGATCGATGTTTCCGAGATCCGCCACCATGACGAGGGACTCATCAAAGCGCGACCAGCCCGACGCATCGAGATAGGCATCCAGCGCCGCAGGCGCGAGCGGCGAAAGGCGAAACACCGGCGGACGGCCATAGGCGCGCAAACGTTGAACAGCGCGGGCAACACGCTGTTCCATATTGTCGGTGTCGCCCGGATCGAGCGGATTGACCGAGTTCAGGCGTTTGGACGGGTGGCATGCCGTCATGCGGATCGCCCAGCTGCCGTCGTAGTGAACCGACGCGGCTGGCCAGGCCCTGAACCCGACAGCCTCGATCTGCCGGATCTGGGCCAGCGGCATCGTGCTCCGATCCAAGTCCATCAGCTGCGGTAATCGCCGTTGATCGTCACATATTCCTTGGTGAGGTCGCAGGTCCAGACCGTGGCCTTGCCCTTGCCGAGCCCGATATCGACCTTGACGGCAATATCCTCGTTTTTCATGTAGTCGGATGTCGCGGCTTCCGAATAGTCCGGATCGCGCTCGCCATGGCGGGCAACGCGGATATCGCCGAACCAGATGGCAAGACGGTCCCGGTCCGCCGGCTCGCCGGCCTTGCCGACCGCCATGACGATGCGGCCCCAATTGGCGTCCTCGCCGGCTGCCGCCGTCTTGACCAGCGGTGAATTGGCGATCGACAGGGCGATACGCTTGGCCGAACGCGAGGACGTCGCGCCCGTCACGGTGATCTCGAGCATCTTGCGCGCGCCCTCGCCGTCGCGCACGACCTGCAGGGCCAGGTTTTTCAACACGCGGTCGAGTGCCTTGGCAAAGGCTTTCAGGCGCTTGTCCTTTTCCTTCGTCACCGGTTCCGCCCCGCGTTCGGCAGCGGTGCCCGTTGCGAACAGCAGCAATGTATCGGATGTCGAGGTGTCGCTGTCGACCGTCACGGAGTTGAAGCTCTTGCCGACCGACTTGGACAGAAGTTTCTGCAGGATATCGGAGGCGATCGGCGCATCAGTCGCCACGAAGGACAGCATCGTTGCCATGTCGGGGGCGATCATGCCCGCACCCTTGGCGATACCGTTGATGGTCACCGGCACACCGCCAAGCAGGACGGTTTCGGTTGCAACTTTAGGGAATGTATCGGTTGTCATGATGGCGCTGGCCGCGTCCTGCCAGCGTTCGGACGTGGCGCTCTTGGCCATATCCTCGAGCAGGTGGCTGAACTTGCCGGCATCCAGCGGTTCGCCGATGACACCGGTGGAGGCGAGAAACACTTCGCCGGGCTTGCAGCCGATTGCCTTGGCGGCAGCGGCCGCCGTCGCCTTGGTCGACTCACGGCCCTTCTTGCCGGTGAAGGCGTTGGCATTGCCGGAATTGACGACAACCGCGCGGGCTTTGCCGCCGCTCAGGCTGTCACGGCAGAAATCCACCGCCGCTGACGGGCATTTGGACCGGGTAAACACACCGGCCACCGCCACCGGCTTGTCGAATACGATCAGGAGAACGTCCGTTCGGCCCTTATATTTGATTCCCGCTTCAGCGGTTGCGATCCGGGCGCCGCGAATTTCGGGCATGGCCGGGACATGTTTGGGAGCCAGGGGAGAGACAGACGTGGACATCGGTTACCTCGAAAAGGTGTTTGACAAGGTTCAGTGCGGCGGCATTTTCAAAGGGGTCAAGGCCCGGGACCGAAATCCCGGGCCAGGATATTACTGTTCCTGGGCGTCCGTAGCGGCCTTCATGGCCTTTTCGGTTTCCGGGTCGGTGTACTGGATCTTCAGGTCGGCGCGTTCCTTCTTGACCAGCTCGACATAGCGTTCACGGATGAGGATCGACTTCACCTGATCCTTGACCTGATCGAATGCCGGCGGCTGCTGCACGCGCTTGTCTTCCAGCTTGATGACATGGAAGCCGAACTGTGTCTGGACCGGTTCCTTGGTGTATTTGCCGACATCCAGCGCCATTGCCGCCTTTTCAAATTCCGGGACCATCTGTCCGGCGGAGAAATAGCCGAGGTCGCCGCCCTGTGCTGCCGATCCGTCGGTCGACTTTGCCTTGGCAACGTCTTCGAAGGAAGCACCGCCGTCGAGCTGCTTGATGATCGCTTCAGCTTCTTCCTTGGTCTTGACCAGGATATGACGGGCGCGAACTTCGTTCTGCGGCGGCATTGCTGCCATTTCCTTGTCATAGCGGGCACGCACATCGGCATCGGTGATCTTGTCGACAACCTGCTGCTTGAAGAAATCATTGTGCAGGGCACGATCCTTCAGGAACTGCATGCGTGCCTTGAATTCCGGCGTGGCATCCAGCTTCTCGGCTTCGGCCTTGGCTGCCAGGGCCTTGATGTCGATGATGGCGGCCAGAGCGGCCAAACGACGCTGCTCGTCCGGAAGACGGGCGAACTGCGGATCGAGATCGGCGGAAATCTGGTCGACGTCCTTGGAGGTGATCTTGTCGCCATTGATCGTGGCCAGCACCTTGTTCGGATCGGCCTTGACGGCATCCGCCTTGGCGGCATCCGGTTTTGCAGCACCAGCTTTACCGGCATCCTGGGCCATGGCCACGGAGGAAACACCGGTCAAAAACACAGCAGCAGTCATGAATGAAAGGGTTTTACGCAATTGGTTCATAGGTCAATTTCTCCTTAGGAGGACCGGTACGGGCTATGATTACGGCAGAATTTTGCCTTGACGAAGCGATCAACTGCGTGCTGCTTCAACATTGACATCATTCGAGCCCCCTCTTATCTGTCCATCGGCTTTGCGTCCAGATAGCTTGGCAACAGATAGGCTTATACATTTGACTCAGTGTCCGTATTGTATCAGGCATTCTCCATGCCCGGCTTCGGACCCTAAAAGCTAGGTTTTCCTAGCGAAACGAACAAGAGAGGACCAGGGATGGTCAGTTTCGGCGGCCTCGCCCGCAAGATTTTCGGCTCTTCCAATGAGCGCCGTGTCAAAGGCTTCAAGCCGCGCGTTGAACAGATCAATGCGCTCGAAGCTGAAATGTCGTCACTCACTGACGAGGAATTGAAGGCAAAGACGGTGGAATTCCGTGCAAGCCTTGCCAGCGGAACCAAGCTTGACGATCTGCTCGTGCCGGCCTTCGCCGTTGTGCGTGAAGCGGCCAAGCGTGTTCTCGGCATGCGCCCCTTCGACGTGCAGCTCATCGGCGGCATGGTCCTGCACGGCGGCGGCATCTCGGAAATGCGCACCGGTGAAGGCAAGACGCTGGTGGCGACCCTGCCGGTCTACCTCAATGCGCTGGAAGGCAAGGGCGTTCACGTCGTCACGGTCAACGACTATCTCGCCAGCCGCGACGCACAGTGGATGGGCCAGCTCTACAACTTCCTCGGGCTCAGCTACGGCATCATCGTGCATGGCCTCGATGACGAGGAACGCAGCACCGCCTACGCCGCCGACATCACCTACGCCACCAACAACGAACTCGGCTTCGACTATCTGCGCGACAACATGAAATATGAGCGCGCGCAGATGGTGCAGCGCGGTCACAACTACGCGATCGTCGACGAAGTGGATTCGATTCTTGTCGACGAAGCCCGCACGCCGCTGATCATTTCCGGTCCGCTCGATGACCGCTCGGATTTCTACAATCTCATCGACACATTCATTCTGCCGCTTGAGCCGGTCGACTACGAAATCGACGAGAAGCAGAAGACCGCGATCTTCACCGAAGAAGGCACGGAAAAGCTGGAAAACCTTTTGAAGGCCGCCGGCCATCTGAAGGGCGAAGGTCTCTACGACATCGAGAACGTTGCCGTGGTCCATCACGTCAACAATGCCCTGCGCGCCCACAAGCTGTTCCAGCGCGACAAGGACTATATCGTCCGCAACGACGAAATCGTCATCATCGACGAGTTCACCGGCCGCATGATGCCGGGCCGCCGTTTCTCGGAAGGCCTGCACCAGGCACTGGAAGCCAAGGAACATGTGACGATCCAGCCGGAAAACCAGACCCTAGCCTCGATCACCTTCCAGAACTACTTCCGCATGTACAACAAGCTGGCCGGCATGACCGGTACGGCATCGACGGAAGCGGAAGAATTCGGCAATATTTACGGCCTGGAAGTCACGGAAATCCCGACCAACAATCCGGTCAAGCGCATTGACGAGGATGACGAGGTCTACCGGACGGTCGAGGAAAAATACAAGGCGATCGTTCGCGACATCCACGAAGCGCGCGCCAAGGGCCAGCCGGTTCTCGTCGGCACCACGTCGATCGAGAAATCGGAACAGCTGGCCGAGCGCCTGCGCAAGGAAGGCTTCAAGGACTTCCAGGTCCTCAATGCCCGATATCACGAGCAGGAAGCCTATATCGTCGCCCAGGCCGGTGTCCCCGGCGCCATCACCATTGCCACCAACATGGCTGGCCGCGGTACCGACATTCAGCTCGGCGGCAATTTCGAGATGCGCGTCAAGCACGAGCTCGCGGATATGGCCGAGGGCGAAGAGCGCAAGTCCAAGGAAGCCGCCATCCGCGATGATATCGCCCGTCTGAAGGAGAAGGCTCTTGCCGCCGGCGGTCTCTACGTGCTGGCCACCGAGCGCCATGAAAGCCGCCGTATCGACAATCAGCTGCGCGGTCGTTCCGGCCGTCAGGGCGATCCGGGCCGGTCAAAGTTCTTCCTGTCGCTGCAGGATGACCTGATGCGCATTTTCGGTTCCGAGCGCATGGACGGCATGCTGCAGAAGCTGGGCCTGAAGGAAGACGAGGCCATCGTCCATCCCTGGATCAACAAGGCCCTGGAAAAGGCGCAGAAGAAGGTCGAAGCCCGCAACTTTGACATCCGCAAGAACCTGCTGAAATATGATGACGTGATGAATGATCAGCGCAAGGTGATCTTCGAACAGCGTCTCGAACTGATGGACGGGACGGATCTGAGCCAGACCACCGCGGAAATGCGCGAAGACGTGGTCGATGACCTGATCCAGCGTCATGCCCCTGAAGGCGCCTATGCCGAACAGTGGACCGTGAAGCAGTTGGATGAGGATGTCCGTACCATCCTCAATCTCGACCTGCCGATCACCGACTGGGCGAACGAAGACAATATTGCCCCGGAAGACCTGCGCGAACGGCTGTTTGAAGCCGTTGAAAAGGCTGCTGGCGACCGTGCCGAGCGTTTCGGCCCGGAAATCATGGCCTATGTCGAGAAATCGGTCATCCTGCAGACCATGGATGCGCTGTGGCGCGAACATCTGGTCAATCTCGACCACCTGCGCTCGGTCGTCGGCTTCCGCGGCTACGCGCAGCGCGATCCGCTCAACGAGTACAAGACCGAAGGTTTTGAACTCTTCCAGACGATGCTGACCAATCTTCGCCAGAACGTGACGACGCAGCTGATGCGCGTCGAGATCGTGCGCGAGGCCGCCGAAGCGCCGTCGCCGGAACTGCCTCCCATGGAAGTTCATCATTTTGACGGCCTGACCGGCGAGGATGATTTCGGCGATACGGCCGTGCTGGAAGACCTGCGCGTCGTGAGCCCGGAGGAACGCGATCCGAACAATCCGAAGACCTGGGGCAAGATCGGCCGCAACGAGGCCTGCCCCTGCGGATCGGGTAAAAAATACAAGCATTGTCACGGCTCGTTCGCCTGACACACCCACAGAAGGCCGCGTCCAACGACGCGGCCTTCTGCTTTTTTCGAACCCGTTGCGACTGTCGGTCTGGCCGAACGTTTTTTAAACGTTTACGGACTATATCTCCTTGGAATGCCAACAGGTGGAGCTGCGCGTGCGATTTTCTGCGGTAACGACTGCAGACCGATTTTTACCGGAAAAGCTGTCACTGCGTCTTCGTCCCTGGTTATCGCGCCTGGATCAGTTGCTTGACGGCTCGAACGAACACGCCGTTGCCCAGCGCGTCTCCCTGATTGCCTTCCTCGTCCGCGTGATCAGCGCGGGCATTGCCCTGATTTCCCAGGTGATCTTTGCCCGCTGGATGGGCCCGTTCGAATACGGCATCTTCGTTCTCGTGTGGGTGACGGTCGTCATCCTCGGAAACCTGTCCTGCCTCGGCTTCCAGACCACCGTCATCCGCTTCGTACCGGAATATCTGGAGCGCAGGCAATACGACCTTTTGCGCGGGATTTTGTTCACCAGCAAGACATTTGCGGTCAGTATGACCACCGGCGTTGCCCTGGCCGGTGCCGTTCTCATCTACGCCTTGCGTGACCTGATCGAGACCTACTACATCGCGCCGTTCCTCGTCGGGCTGATATGCCTGCCCATGATTGCCCTTGGCGATACGCTTGATGGAACGGCGCGTTCGCGCTCATGGGTGCTGGTTGCCCTGACCCCGACCTATATCATCCGTCCCGTCCTGACCCTCGTGGTCATGAGCATCGCCCATATCAGCGGTCTGGCGCCGACGGCCATGACGGCTCTCGGCTCCGCCGTTGTTGCGACCTATGCGACATCGGTTCTGCAGTTCTTCGCCGTGCGCAAGCGCTTCGGCGGCGTCGTGCCGCCCGGTCCGCGCGCCATCCATTTCCGCGACTGGCTCGCCGTGTCCTTGCCGATCTTTCTGGTCGAGGGGTTCTTTTTTCTTTTGACCAATGCCGACGTCCTGATGGTCGGGCGCTACATGGATCCCGACAAGGTCGCCACCTACTATGCCACCGTCAAGCTGCTTGCCCTGGTGCATTTCGTCTACTTCTCGGTGAAGGCGGGCGCGGCCCAGCGCTACTCGGAGTTGATGCAGAATTTCGACCATACCCGGCTCGAACAGTTTGCCCGGGACACGGCGCGCTGGACGTTCTGGCCGTCGCTGGCCATGGCCATTGTCCTACTGGTTCTGGGCGAGCCGTTGCTGTGGCTTTTCGGTGCACAGTTCACCGAAGGTTATCCGCTGCTGTTCATCATGGTGATCGGCGTGGTGGCGCGCGCTTCGGTCGGACCGGCCGAAAGTCTTTTGAACATGGCGGGAAAGCAGAAAATCTGCGCCATCGTTTACGCGATTACCCTGGTCGTTAATATTTGTCTCAGCATTTTTATGATACCACGATACGGCCTTGCAGGCGCAGCCTGCGCCACGGCCGCCTCGATGGTGTTTGAAGCGCTTGTTCTGGCGTTGACCGTTTACAACCGTCTCAACATCACAATGTTTGTTTTCGCCGGCAGGAATCCTGCCAAGGAAGAGATCTGATGGCTGCAATACCGCTTCTCGAAGAACTGGCCGGCGGCCCGTCCTCGCAGATCATTTCGCAGTTGGCCGGCTTCGAATCGCGCGATGCTGCCAAGCAGATTGAGGAAACCCTGGGAAGCCGCGGCGTGCCGCGCAAATTGTCCGTCTATTCCGCTTCCGCCGGATTCGATCTTTCGGAGGAGCTGGAACACCTCGCCTACCGGACCATCGAACCGAACGTCTTCTTCAATCCGCGTTTCCTGGCGCCTGCCATGCCCCGCCTCGATGACCGTCAGGTGCGGTTCATGGTCGTGCGCGACGAGAATGACGTGAAGAGCCGCCTGCGCTTCCTGATGCCCTATACGATCGAGCGTCCCGGCTTTACCTTTTCCGCATCGATCCTGCGGGCCTGGGCCACGCCGTTCGGGCCGCAGGGCACCCCGCTGATCGACCGCGACGATCCCGTCGGCGTCCTCAACGACCTCTTCGATATGCTTGCGCGCAAGCATCTCAAGTTTCCGGAAGTTCTGGTGCTGCCCGATCTTCTCCTCAACCGTCCCGTGGCCCAGCTTTTCCGTTCGGTCGCGCTTGATCGCAACCTGCCCACGACCACCATTGGCACCGTGGAGCGGCCATTTCTGGAAAGCACGCAGGAGGGCGACGCCTATCTGCGCGAAGCGCTGGGAACACGGCACGCCAAGGAATACAGGCGGTTGTGGCGGCGTCTGGCGGAACAGGGCAAGCTGACCTATACGGTCAGCCGCACGGAAGACGATATCCGCGCGCGGCTCGAGGATTTCCTCGCGGTGGAAGCCAGCGGCTGGAAAGGTCAGCGCGGCTCGGCCATGGCGGTCGACCGGTTCCGCGCGGCATTCGCCCGCGAAGCCGTCAACAATCTCGCGGGCCGCGATCTCGCCCGCATCCACACGCTCGAGCTGGATGGTCGGACGATTGCCGTTCTGGTGGTCTTCGTCGAGGCCGGACAGGCGTGGACCTGGAAAACGGCCTATGATGAAAACCTTGCCGCCTATTCGCCCGGCGTTCTCCTGATGATCGAGATGCTGAAGAACCACCTGGACGATCCGAATATCGATCGCACGGATTCCTGCGCCGTTCCCGATCATCCCGTCGCATCCCGCCTGTTTCAGGAGCGCGAAAGCATCGGTACGCTGGTGATCGGCCTGACCCCGGCATCGGATCGCGCGGCCCGCCAGGCCGCCTCGCAGATCCATCTCTACCGGCGCACCCAGAACATTGCCCGTATCGTCCGCGAACGGTTGCGCGGACTGACCGGCCGGAAATGATGCAGGCCTGCATAAGGCCTACACTTTTTCCTTCTTTTTCACGGGCGCAGGCTTTTCCGGCTCGACCGGTGCATCCGGCTTGGGCGCCAGGAGCTTGCGCAGGGAACCGATCTTGTCCTTGACCAGCGGACGGAAGCGCGTCGCGCGATAGGGCATGTCGGCCGCGCCATAGCCCTCCGGGCCATCGTCATTGCCGCGATGGATTTCCTCGACCTTGATGCCGACAAACTCGCCATCGACATAGTGCTTGTACATGCCGACCCAGCGCACCGTGTAAATCTGGCCTTTGCGGATCAGCTGATCGATGCTGACATTCTTGAACTTGTCATCAATGCAAACGACCTTCTGGCCAATATAAAAGTCATTCATCATCTCACCTTGGCATATCCGGTTTGGCAGTTTGGGGCGTACCGCGTGCCGGCTTCAGGTCTTCTTTTGAACGGCAGCCCGCAAGACATCGTTGATACGATCCTGCCATCCGGGCCCATCCGCCTGGAAATGCTCCAGCACGGCGCGATCGATCCGGATCGAAACGAGCTCCTTGGCATGGGGCACCGCCGATGTCTCACGCATAGGGAGAACAATTTTCTTGGCAACCGGCTTGAACAGTGCTTCGGCGGCTGCCATCGGGTTTACCGGCCGGCGCGGGGGATTGGCCATGTGAATTCTCCTCGTTTGTCCAATCACCACATCAGGCTGGAATCTCTGCCACAGTAAGGCAATCGCCGGAGAACGCAAAGACATCAATGGGTTCATCAAGCCCGCGGAGCGCATAGGAGCCCAGATTCTCCATGTTGCATTCGACCCCGGCCAAATCGACAAAGGCTTTCGACAGCAGAACCGGGCGTTTGACCTGCTTGGTCAGGCTTTCCAGGCGCGAGGCAATGTTCACGGCGGGTCCGATAACGGTAAAATCCAGCCGCTTGCGCGAGCCTATATTGCCGTACATGACATCCCCGACGTGAACGCCGATGCCGTAACCCAGCGGCTTGCGCCCTTCCCTGACATGGTCGGCATTCAACGCGGTCATGGCCGCCTGCGCCTCGGCGATGGCATGCAGCAGATCAGTACAGGCCTTCGGATTGCTCAGCGGGAAGATGGCCAGCAGGCCATCGCCCATGAATTTGAGGATTTCCCCGCCATATTTTTCGATGGGCTCCGACATCGCATCGAAATAGCCATTGAGCAATTCGATGACATTGTCGCGGGGCCAGGCGTCCGAGATCGCGGTGAAATCGCGCAGGTCGCAGATCAGGATCGCCGCGCCGACGGTCACGCCGCTGCCGCGGGTGGTGGCACCGGCAAGAATCTGCTCGCTGGCATGCGGCCCGACATAGGTTTCGAGCAGCGTGCGGGCGAAGCGGTTCTTGAGCCGGATCTCGCTGACCAGCGCCAGGGCGGGAAGCAGGTCCGCCAGAACAGCCATATGATCATCGCCGAAGCCGCCCGGCCGGTCCGTGGCGAAGGTCACCACATGCCGCTTGCCAAGAGTGTGCTCCAGCGGCCAGGCCACGTAGTCCGTCAGCCCCTCGGCGCGCAGTTCGCCCACCACCGAATATTCCTGCCCGGTGTCACCGGCCTGGTCAAAGTGCAGCCGGACTTCATCGGCCCCCTCGGAAATGTCGTTGAGCGGGCTGTTCAGATATTCGGCAGTCTGCTCGGCTCCGTATTCGAATGTACGGATTTCCGCCTCGGCGGCACCGCGCCTCCACAGAATGCGGGCACCGCGCCATTGCGGGTGCTGTATCCTCAGATGCAGCGACATCCGGGCAACGGGCACGCCCGCATCCACGAGCCGTTCGCCCATCTCGACCAGGATATTGTCGATAAAGCGCTGATTGCGCGTCTCGATCATCAGCCAGTCGAGCAGTTCACTGCGTTGAGCCGGCCAGGTGCCGCCGCCCGTACCGGGCGAGGTCACCTTCAAATTCACCAAAGATTGCATTGCAATACCCCGTCATGATCACGTCTGCACACGACCTGGAATGACGGCGCCACGGCACGGCCGCCAGATCGGAACGCCAAGGCTTATGTGGTTGGTCCTTGCATCGATTATAAGGGGTTGCAAGCGCCGTGCATAGAATGCAAAAGCCTCCGCATTCCGACGGGGATGCGGAGGCTGGCACGCGCGACAGTTCAGGCTATTGATACGTTGCTGCCTCATCGATGAGGGCCGCGACCTCGACCGGCTTCGAGGCCAGCGATGCGTGGCTTGCCTTCAGCGTGATCACCTTCTTCGCCCCGAGACGGCCGGACATCCACGCCTGATTGGCGGGATGGATCATGTGGTCGTCACTCGAAATCTGGTACCAGCTGTGCTTCGACTTCCATGCCGGATTGGTGATTTCATTGCCGAAGGTGCTGGCCAGCGGCGCCTTCTGGGTTACACCCATGACGAGGCCCTCATCCGCCGTCAGGTCCTGGCAGAAGCTTTCGTGGAATTTGTCCTGCTTTACCCAGAGATAGCCGTCGCTGTCGGGTGCGAGATTGGCGGCGCCGAGCGGCGGATTCTTCTGGGTGATCCCGCCCGGGCTCTCACCGACATCCGGCGCAAAGGCGGCGATATAGACCAGGCCCGCCACATTCGGATGGTTGCCGGCTTCCGTGATGACGGCCCCGCCATAGGAATGGCCCACCAGCAGCACCGGGCCGCTTTCCTGCGCGATCATCTTGCGGGTGCGCTCGGCATCATCCGCCAGGGACGTCAATGGCAATTCAACAGCTTTCAGCGATGTATGGCCAAGCCGCTTCAGTTCTACAATGACTTTGCTCCAGTGGGCAGCCCCACCCCAAAATCCATGCACGAGAATGATTGTCGGAGTCTGTGTCATCAGCGTTCTCCCTTGATTCAAAAAGCAATCAAAAATGGCACGCCGAGCCAAAGTTCAACGTCTGGTCGACGCCTGCGGACCTAACCATATTCCGCCGGGTGCAACAATTCCGGGACGCTTCACTTTGTATTTATGTCGATGAAGCGGCGGGGCGCGGACATGCCACGTCAGCGATTTCGACTATGAGACTTATCGTCTGCTCCGGTCAATCTACAAAACCGGAGCAGCCGTATGCGCTATTTTTGAGAGATCAATACTGACAGGAGGAAATAGGCAATGGCCGCAGTTATGACGGCGACCACCATGATGGTGAGATACCCGTAACCAACGCTACCCATGATGTTCCCAGCCCCTGCACCAATACCTGCCCCTGCAGAAGCTATTAGTCATCCTTTTGTTTCGGTTGACACGTTAAGAGCCACCACCCACCCGTGCATTGTCATTATCTATCTACGCCATACCCGATTAAAAACGATGCCGATGGAGCAGCCGACCAAGACGCCTGCTGCGATGCCAATCATCAGATTATGAAAAATGAAAGATCCGCTCAGGCTGCCCACCAGTGCACCTACGCCCCCACCAATTCCATTGATTATACGATTTTGTTTCTCGTTATCACTTTTCTCAGCGGGCGGTTCCTGCATGCAATATCCTTCCATTGTCCTTGCTGCATCTTGCAACGGATGGATAATCGTTAGAACAACCATCGCCGGACTAATCACTTTTTCATCATGTCAATTTGAAATATCATTGACAATGTAAAACAAATTGCGAGTGACATAGATGTTATTATAAGAATATCAATAACAGACATACTTGGATTCAAAATAAAAATACAAAGTACACATGTAGCTAAAAGTGAATTTAAAATCGATTTTACCGCATAATAAATATTGGAACAATGTGGTAAACTTTTAAAATACTGTAAATATAATCCAGACATAACACATAGAGGCAACATAATTATCTTGAATATTATTATTTGCCATGTTCCACCAAATAATAATATTAACAAAATATAACAAACAATGCTCGCTGCCTCACAGGCTATGCTCATGAGGTTGAATTTCATATCAAGTCCGATAATTTTCAATGAACTGAACCTTTCAACTAAAGCCGAAAGGCATTCAGCCACCTTTACCCATCCCCGCTGCAACAGCCGCTGCTGTCAAGGCGATACCTGTTGCCACAGCTTTTGGCCAACCAACCATTACAGATGCTGCCGTTCCCGCAGCTACTCCTATTGTGGCAACACCCCCGCGTGGGCTGATACTATATGTCCCTGGGTATGCGGTCGGATTTGGGCCGCCTTTAGTAGCACCACTGAATCCCCCTCTTGCACCATAAATACCTTGGCAGGTTGCGGCAGTGTCTTTTGTCGGTGATCCTCCGGGGCCACAGCCACCATAAACAATTTCCATTTCAGCTTCGGTCAACACGCGCATAAGAATACCCTTCCTTGTCATCGCTATAGCCGCATGAAGAAATATGAGGCCGCCAGTCAAGATAACCACGGAAATCGCAAACCTTCTATGCGTACGACTACTTACGGCCTGTTATCGAAAATCGGTTGCCTGCCTCATTGGATTTAGGCAAACACCCCTTACTTGTGAGAAAGCAGATGCACAGCTTATACCGGAGCAGAACGAGGCTTCCAGAAGTCCAACTCAAAAACGCGGTAAAAAAGTGGGACAAAAACCACTAAAAAAGACAGTAAAAGCCATGCGTGATTTTTGGGATGGTGCCCCCTGCCGGAATCGAACCAGCACTCCTCTCGGAACCTGATTTTGAGTCAGGCGCGTCTACCAATTCCGCCAAGGGGGCCGCAATGTGCACCGGCCGCGGGCGAACCACAGCCGTCAAAGCCAAATACAGGCAGACCCCACGCCGGTCAACACCATTCCAACGTTTTCTGGCGGGATAACATCTCTGTGTGTTGCGAAGGCGGACACCGCCCGCTACAGCCGATTTGCAGCCTGGAAAGCCCAGCCGCAGCATGCCAGATCGTCAACCGCACACAATTTCCATAGAAACGATTCCGTTTTTCCCGGGCATGGGGTAAGGATCGCCAGCTTTATCGAACCGACACCCACAGGAATCACGCCATGCTGCGCAGACTTTATGATTGGACAATGTCACTGGCCGCGCGCAAATCGGCTGAGGTCTGGCTGGCGTTCATTGCCTTTGTCGAAAGCTCGGTCTTCGTCGTTCCTGCCGACGTGCTCTACCTGCCCATGGCGCTGGCACGGCCTGAACGGGCCTACCGCTACGCGCTTGTTGCCACGATCTTCTCGGTGCTGGGCGGTATCGCCGGATGGTTTCTCGGCCATTATGCCTATGAAGCCCTGGCCAAGCCCGTGCTCGAATTCTACGGCAAGCTCGACGCCTTCGAGCAGATGCGCGGCTCGACCAGCGCCGACATGATCCTCCTGCTGCTGATCACATCCGGCCTTGCCCATTTGCCGCCGATGAAGATCGTGACGATCCTGTCGGGTGCAGCCAACGTCAACATCTGGCTGTTCATCGTTTCCGCAGTGATCACGCGCGGCGCCCGCTTCTTCTTCCTCGCCTGGCTTTTGCGCCGTTACGGCGAACCGATCCGCCATTTCATCGAAAAGCGCCTGGGCCTGATCGCGGCGGCGGCGGCGGCCGTGCTGATCCTGCTTTACGCCATACTGCACTATTACAGCTCCTGAACGATCCAATCTGAATGAGGATGTCTGACCCATCATGACGACGACCCGCTCTTCGCCGCATCTCAAGACAGCGGTTTTCCTGCTCCTTGCCATGATCGTCACCGTGGGCTCGGCGCTGGGCTTCCAGTATATCGGCGGCTATCTCCCCTGCAAACTGTGCCTTGAGCAGCGCTTTCCCTACTATGCGGGCATTCCGCTGATGGCACTCGCCGTGCTTGCGGCGGCCTTTCGCTGGCCTGCGGCCCTCACGCGTACGCTTCTGGCGCTCGGCGGCATCCTGATGCTGATCGGGCTCGGCCTTGCGGTGTTCCACTCCGGTGTCGAATGGAAGTTCTGGCCGGGACCGACCGATTGCACGGCGGTCAGCATGTCGATCACCACCAATGCCGGCAACCTCTTGAATGACATGAATGCAATCCATCCGCCCGCATGCGATACGGCGGCCCTGCGTGTGCTTGGCCTGTCCTTTGCCGGCTGGAATGCGATTGCCAGCCTGATCCTCGCGCTCATCGCCTTTCGCGGTGCAAAAAAGGCGGCCTGACGCCGCCTTTGCCGGATACAATGGAACTGGGGTCCTATGGCTCCAGTTCGACATCCCAGTAGAGATAATCCATCCAGCTTTCATGCAGATGGTTCGGCGGGAACAGCCGGCCATTATTGTGCAGATCGTGCACAGTCGGCGCAAAAGGCTTCTGCCGCGGCCACATCTTGGCCTTGTCCGGCATCAAGCCGCCCTTGCGCAGATTGCAAGGCGAACAGGCTGCAACGACATTTTCCCAGATCGTGGCACCGCCGGCGCAACGGGGCGTCACGTGATCGAAGGTCAGATCATCCTCCGACCCGCAATACTGGCATTCGAACCGGTCGCGCAGGAAAACATTGAATCGCGTAAAGGCAGGCGTGCGCGACGGCTTGATATAGGTCTTGAGGGAAACGACGCTCGGTACCCGCATTGCGAACGAGGGGGAGGAAACCTCATACTCGTATTCGGCAACGATATTCACACGGTCAAGGAAGACCGCCTTGATCGCGTCCTGCCAGGACCACAGCGACAAGGGATAATAACTGAGCGGACGGTAGTCCGCATTGAGTACCAGGGCCGGTAACCCGTCCGGCGAGACGGCTATTGTCAAGGAATCACCTCCCAGTCCAACCATCAGGCCCCATTATTGTAAGCTCGAGGTGACAGGAATGTGAAGCGCCATTGCATCGCAGGCTGCGAAAAACCCCGTTATTTCAACTTCATCCAACCGGTGTGCCATCCCGGCCACGGGTTGCGGCGTAATAAGCCCAGAAAAGCCGGGCCGCGACACCCCTCCACGGCGACCAGCGCTCCGCCAAAAGACGCAGGGATTTCGAATCAGGTTTCACTGATTCGGCATAGGCATGGGCATAGGCGTGCTGCAGGGCAACGTCGCCGGACGGGAAAACATCAGCATGTCCGGCCGAAAACAGGAGATAGACTTCCGCCGTCCACGGCCCGATGCCCTTCACATTTGTCATGACGGTCATGGCCTCGTCGATGGGGCGGTCGCACAGGTCGAACAGATCAAGCTCTCCGGCCATGATCGCCTCGCTGATCCGGGCCAGCGTCGCCTGCTTGGCGCGCGAAAGACCCGCGAGGCGCCAGGCCTCCTCCCCCGCCCTGACATAGTTTTCGGGGGTCAGCGGATCGACATGCTGGATCAGCCGCTTCCAGATCGAATCGGCACTGGCCTTCGATACCTGCTGCGAGACGATGACCGAGGCAAGGCTCTCGAAACCCGGCACCCGCCGCCGCAGCGGCAACGGCCCTGCCCGCTCGGCAATCGCCGCCAGTTCGGGGTGTGCCGCCAAGAGGGCCGTCAGCCCTTCCGCAACATCGTCAAGCGTGTCTATTCTGCGCATGGAACCGTTCACTTTTCATCTCGGAACAAACACCGTATCAATCGACAAGGTCCTCACGCAAGAATCCCAGTTCATGACTGTCCCGGTTTTCCGCTTTGCTCCCAGTCCCAATGGCCACCTGCATCTCGGCCATGCCTATTCCGCCCTGCTCAACCGGCAGATGGCGCAGGCGGCCGGCGGGCGGCTTCTGCTGCGCATGGAGGATATCGACCGCGAACGCTGCACGCCCGAACTGGAAGCCGCCATGCAGGAGGATCTGCACTGGCTGGGACTTGACTGGGAAACGCCAGTGCGCCGCCAGTCGGAGCATTTCGGCGTCTACCGGGATGTGCTTGACCGCCTCATCCGCATGGACCTGGTATACCCCGCCTTCCTCAGCCGCGGCGACATCAAACGGGAAATGCAGAAAGCCACGGCCAAGGGGCTGGTATGGCCGCACGACCCGGACGGCGCGGCGCTTTATCCCGCAATCGACCGTACGATTTCCAAACGGGAGCGCCAGCGGCGTATGGATGACGGGCAGCCGTTTTCATGGCGGGTCCACATGGACCGCGCGCTTGCGCACGTGGGGGAACCTTTATTCTGGCATGAAACGGCGGATGGCGGGTCCGATATCGCAGCCCGGCCGCAGGATTGGGGCGACGTCATCATCGCCCGCAAGGACATGCCGACCAGCTATCACCTCTCCGTCGTCATCGACGATGCGCTGCAGGGCGTCAGTCATGTGGTGCGCGGCAGGGACCTGTTCCAGGCCACCGGCATCCACCGCCTGCTGCAGACCATCCTCGGACTGCAACCACCAATCTATCACCATCACAGGTTGATCCTCGATCACGACGGCCAGAAACTGTCCAAGAGCCGCAGGGATACCTCGCTGCGCTCCTTGCGCGCGGCAGGGGTGACGCGGGAAGACATCATCGGCCTGGCCGGATTGACACCACAGCCTTAGGACCTGGGCCGTAAAACAACATCTGGCTGCAAGACCGGCGTTCGTATAAACCTGCATCACAACTCATCCCGTGATCCGGTCCCCATCATGCCCGTCCGTTATTTTCCCGCCCTGTTCGTCCTCCTGTGGGCCACCGGCTTCATCGGCGCCCGCTATGCCATGCCCTACATGGAGCCGTTCCTGTTCCTGACGATCCGGTTTGTTATTGCCGGTGCCATTCTCGGCACGTGGGTCGTCATGGCCGGCAACCATTGGCCGAGCGGGCGCGGCGCCATGCACGCGATCATCGCCGGCTGCCTGATCCACGGCGTCTATCTCGGCGCCGTGTTCTGGGCGATCCACCGCGGCCTGCCCGCAGGCATGTCGGCGCTGGTGGTCGGGCTGCAGCCGCTGATCACGGCACTGATTGCCGGGGCCGTTCTCGGCGAGAAAATCCAGCCGCGTCATTGGGCCGGGCTGGCGGTCGGCTTTGTCGGCGTCGCCATGGTGCTCTGGCCTAAACTGTCGATTTCCGCCGATGGAATCACGCCGGCAACCGTCGGCGCGTCGATCCTTTCGGTGCTGGCCATCAGTGCCGGAACCGTTTGGCAGAAACGCTTTGTCGGCACCATCGACCTGAAGGCGGGCACGACGCTGCAATATCTCGGCGCGGCCGTGCTCACCGGCATCTTTTCGCTGCTGTTCGAAACCCACGCGGTGATCTGGGCCGCGCCTCTCGGCTTCGCGCTGTTCTGGCTGGTCTTCGTGCTGTCGATCGGCGCGGTGCTGCTGCTGATGGTCCTGATCAATCAGGGCGCCGTGTCGAAGGTCGCTTCGCTGTTCTATCTGGTGCCTGGCGTGACCGCCCTGATGGCCTATGTGCTTTTCGGCGAAACACTGACGCTGTTCCAGCTGTGCGGCATGGTGGTGGCAACCCTCGGCGTCGCGCTGTCGACGGGTCAGAAGCGCTTGGCGACCCTGCCCTCGCGATAGTGGATGATGGCGGCATTGACCTCGGCGCCGATGATGAAAATCGCGGCGATGATATAGAGGAAGACGATTGCCGCCATGATCGAGGCAAGGCCCGCATAGGTCGACACGTAGGATGCGAACGTCTCGAGATAGCTCGCGAAAATCGATGCGCCGACGATCCACGCCAGCAGGGTCACGAGGATCCCCGGCAGGATATCGATGAGCTTGCGCCGCCCCGCCGGCAGCCACAGATGCGCCACCAGCAGCCCGACGATCAGCACGGCGGAAGCAATGCAGTAACGCCAGAAGCCGATGGTGCCGGACAGAACGTCAAGCTCGGGAACCCATTTGCTGGCGATGCGCACCGCCAGCGGCGCCAGCACCAGGAGAAAGCTGATGGCCATGATGCCGACGGTGGCCACGATCACATAGCCCAAGCTTTGCAGGCGGCAATAGATGATCGAGCGTGTATCGACCACCCGGTAGGCGCGGTTGAGTGCGATGCGCAGCGCTTCGATGCCGTTGGAGGCAAAATAGGCGGCTGCGATCACGCTGATGGTCAGAAGCCCGCCGCGCTGGACGTTGAGAACATTGCGAACCTCCTGCGCAATCGGCCGGGCGATTACCTCGGGCCAGGTGTCGAACACCACATGCACCGCCGTATCGGTAAAGGCGCTGGCGCCGAGAAAGCTGGCAAGCGAGGTGGCGAAAATCAGAAACGGAAACAGCGCCAGGATGCCCGACAGCGCCACGTGGCTTGCCAGAGCCCAGCCGTCATCCGTGCTGAAATGCCTCAATGTGTCGAAGGTCACCCGCCGGAGAAAAACATATACTCTACGCATTGAAAATGGTTTGTCCCTTTAGTGCGGGTCCGGCCCCTCGTGACATTGCAAGGCGCGGGCGAATATGTGAAGTCTTTTTTTGATTTTACCATTCGGTTTGCAGCAATCGGAAAAGAATGACCAGTTCCAGAACGATTTTGATCACAGGATGTTCCAGCGGCATCGGCGCCCATTGCGCCCGCGCCCTCAAGGCGGATGGCTGGCAGGTCTTTGCAACGGCGCGGCGAAACGAGGATATCGCAGCGCTTCAAGCCGACGGCCTTTCAGCCCATTATCTCGATTATCGCGAACCGGATTCCATCCGGGCGCTCGTTGACGATGTGCTCGCCGCGACCGGCGGCACACTCGATGCGCTTTACAACAATGGCGCCTATGCGTTGCCGGGCGCCGTGGAAGACCTGCCCATCGAAGGCTTACGCGAACAGTTCGATGCCAATTTCTTCGGCTGGCATGAGCTGACCCGGCACATCGTCCCGGTGATGCGCCGTCAGGGCCATGGGCGAATCGTGCATTGCTCGTCGATTCTCGGGCTCGTGCCGATGAAGTGGCGCGGGGCCTATGTCGCGTCGAAATTCGCGCTGGAAGGCCTGATGCTGGTCCAGCGCATGGAACTTGAAGGCTCCGGCATCCATGTCTCCCTGATCGAGCCGGGACCGATTGCCTCGCGCTTCACCTACAATGCGCTGCAGCAGATCGAGAAATACATCGATGTCGAGAACTCGGTGCATCGCGCGGATTATCAGAAGCAGATTGCCCGCCTGTCGCAGGGCGGCACCAAGTCCCGCTCCAAGCTTGGCCCGGAAGCGGTCTACACCGTGCTGAAGGACGCGCTGGAAAATCCGCGTCCCAAACCGCATTATCTCGTCACGCGCCCCGCGAAATTTGCGGTTCTTGCCCGCAGATTTCTGTCGTCGCGTGCGCTATACCGCATGCTTGCCGGCCAGTCCTGAAAGCGCTCCGGCCTGAAAAGGAAAAACCATGGATATCATCTTCAAGTTTCTGGCAGTCGTTGCCATTGCCGCCGTCACCGTCGTGCTTCTGATCGGTCTGCGCAACATGATGAAGGGCGGCGATGCCAACTTTTCCAACAAGATGATGCAGCTGCGCATTTTCCTGCAGCTGGTGGCGATCATTCTCATCGTCGGCGCGATTTACTTCCACCGCGCCGCCAGCTGACCGCGGGACAGGCCATGGTCAAGCTCAACAGGATCTACACCAGGACCGGCGATGACGGCACCACCGGGCTCGGCAGCGGCGAGCGCCGTCTGAAGCACGACCTGCGCGTCGAAGCCTATGGCACGGTCGATGAAGCCAATGCCTGCGTGGGGCTGGCGCGGCTGCATACGGCGGAGCAGTTTCCGGAAATCGACGCCATGCTCGCCCGCATCCAGAACGATCTGTTCGATCTCGGCGCCGATCTGGCTACACCCGATACCGGGGAAAAGCTTGCATACGAACCGTTGCGCATTATCGACACCCAGGTCGCGCGCATCGAAGCGGATATCGATCTGTTGAATGAAAAGCTGGCACCGCTGCGCTCCTTCGTCCTGCCGGGCGGATCGGCGGCCTCCACTGCCCTGCATCTGGCGCGCACGGTGGCAAGGCGTGCCGAACGGCACATGGTGGCGCTGGCGCAAAGGCCTGATGAGGCCGTCACACCAGCCGCGCTCAAATACATCAACCGCGTTTCCGATTTTCTCTTCGTCGCCGCACGAGCCGTCAATGACAATGGCGCGAAGGACGTGTTATGGGTGCCCGGTAAGAACCGCTGAACGGGGGAACGGCGCCGATGTTCATTCCACTCTACGACGCCAACAGCCTCAAATACATCAAGCTGCAATATGTCACCCTGGCGCTGATTGCCCTCAATGTCATCATCTTCGGCCTGACGAGCCTCGCCGGGGCAGATTCAAAGACCGCCTCCATCGGCTTTGGCTATATCCCGTCGGTGGCGCACCATATGACGGTGCTGCCGCCGCGATATGATTTCGTGCCGCCCGCTTTCACCTATGTCACCTATGCCTTCCTCCATGCCGATATCTTCCACTTGGGCGGCAACATGCTGTTCCTCTGGGTCTTCGGCGACAATGTCGAAGATGCCATGGGCCATATCAGGTTCCTGATTTTCTACCTGCTCTGCGCTGCCGCGGGCGCCTTCCTGCACGGTACGCTCGACCCGTCTTCCGAGGGGCCGCTGATCGGGGCATCGGCCGCCATCGCCGGCGTGATCACCGCCTATCTGATGCTGCATCCGCGTGTGCGGGTCTGGGTGCTGGCTTTCGGCCGGATACCCCTGCGCATCCCCGCGCTCTATCCGCTCGTCCTCTGGATCGGGCTCCAGTTCGTGATGCTCGTCACCCATGGCGAAGACCGCATTTCCTGGTCCGGCCATGTCGGCGGCATCATTGCCGGCGCCCTGCTCCTCATCCCGTTCAAACGCCGCAGCGTGCCGCTGTTTGACCGGGCGATCGTCTCGCCGCGCGCCGTTATCGTCGACAAGCAGCCGCCGCAAACGCCACCCGAACCGCCTTCACCCCGGTGGGGCCGTTGATCCCGCAAGTTTCAATCGTTTAAGCCCCAATAACAGCAAACTGGATGATTGACCTTTACGTTAGTCATATTTACGGTCCCGCACGATCCTGACACAGCCGCGGTCCGATTCTGACATTTGCACCCCTTTGATACAGGCCATTCAAGCAAATGTCAGAATCAAAGGACCACGGCCAAATGTATGCTTGTAGTGGAACGTGTGAATTTGACATTCGCATCTCTCGCGTGATGTCCAATGGGATGCGAATGTCAAATTCGTTCCACTAATGTGTCGTTTTTTTCACCTCAATGTCGGCATCCGGCAAGCGGGTGCCATTGCCCGGCAGTTAAATCTGTCTGCAGTTCTTATGAGAGGGAGTCCCCATGAAAGTCCTCGTACCGGTAAAGCGGGTAGTCGATTACAATGTGAAGATCAGGGTTAAGGGCGACGGTTCGGGCGTTGAGCTTGCCAACGTGAAGATGTCGATGAACCCGTTCGACGAAATCGCGGTCGAGGAAGCGCTGCGCCTGAAAGAGGCCGGCAAGGTCGAGGAAGTGGTCGTTGTCTCCATCGGACCTGCACAGGCGCAGGAAACCATCCGCACCGCGCTTGCCATGGGTGCCGACCGCGGCATTCTGGTCAAGGTCGACGACATCGTCGAGCCGCTTGCCGTTGCCAAGATCCTCAAGGGCATTGTCGAAGCCGAACAGCCGCAGCTGGTCATTCTCGGCAAGCAGGCCATCGACGACGATGCCAACCAGACCGGCCAGATGCTGTCCGCTTTGCTTGGCTGGAGCCAGGGCACCTTCGCCTCCAAGGTCGAACTCGGCAGCGATACCGCCAAGGTTACCCGCGAAGTCGACGGCGGCCTGCAGACCATCGAAATCAAGCTGCCGGCTATCGTCACGACGGACCTGCGCCTCAACCAGCCGCGCTATGCTTCGCTGCCGAACATCATGAAGGCGAAGAAGAAGCCGCTGGATGAAAAGACCGCAGCCGATTACGGCGTCGACACCAAGCCGCGCCTCAAGGTGCTGAAGACCGAAGAGCCGGGCGGCCGCAAGGCAGGCGTCAAGGTCAAGGACGTTGCCGAGCTCATCAGCAAGCTGAAGAACGAAGCCGGCGTTCTCTAAGGATCAGGAAAGGAATTTACCATGGCTATTCTTCTTTTTGCCGAACACGATAACGAGACCCTTTCCGACCAGACCGCCAAGGCACTGACCGCAGCGCTCTCCATCGGTTCCGATGTGCATGTTCTGGTTGCCGGCAAGGGCGCCAAGGGCGTTGCCGATCAGGCCGCCAAGCTTGCCGGTGTCAAGAAGGTCCTGCTGGCCGACAGCGACGATCTGGCCAACCGCCTGGCGGAAGCCACCGCGGCGCTGATTGTTTCGATCGCCGGCAATTATGACACGATCATTGCTGCCGCAACCACCAACGGCAAGAACATCCTGCCGCGCGTTGCCGCCCTGCTCGACGTCATGCAGATCTCCGACATCATCGAGGTCATCGCGCCCGATACGTTCAAGCGTCCGATCTATGCGGGCAATGCCCTGCAGACCGTCCAGGCGACCGATGCCAAGCGCGTCATCACCGTGCGCACCGCCACCTTTGCGGCCGCCGGCGAAGGCGGTTCGGCTCCGGTCGAGACTGTTGCGGCTGCCGCCAATCCGGGCCTGTCCACCTTCATCGAAGCCAAGCTTTCCGGCGGCGACCGTCCGGAACTGACCTCGGCCAGGATCATCATCTCCGGCGGCCGTGCCCTCGGCTCCAACGAGAAGTTCAAGGAAGTCATCCTGCCCGTGGCCGACAAGCTCGGCGCGGCCGTCGGTGCCTCGCGCGCCGCCGTCGATGCCGGTTACGCCCCGAACGACTGGCAGGTCGGCCAGACGGGCAAGGTGGTTGCGCCTGATCTCTACATCGCCGTCGGCATTTCGGGCGCGATCCAGCATCTGGCCGGCATGAAGGACTCCAAGGTCATCGTTGCCATCAACAAGGACGAGGAAGCACCGATTTTCCAGGTCGCCGATTACGGCCTGGTCGGCGATCTTTTCGTCATTCTGCCGGAACTCGAAAAAGCGCTTTGAATTTCATCGCAAGATTGAAATGAATCTGCATGGCCGGGGTAGACGAACGCTACCCCGGCCATTTAGTTTGGTGCTACAAAGAAAAGAAACGGATGGAAACATGGCTGGCTCGATCAAAACTGTAGGCATTGTTGGCGCGGGACAAATGGGCGGAGGAATCGCTCACGTCTGTGCACTGGCCGGATATGATGTTTTGATCCATGACCAGTCCGCCGACCAGCTGGAAAAGGCCATCGCCACCGTCAACGGCAACATGGCCCGGCAGGTTTCCCATGGCAAGCTCGAGGAAGCCGAGCGCGTCAAGGGCATGTCGCGCATCCGTCCGGCCCTGCGCATTGAAGACCTCGCCGGTGTCGATCTGGCCATCGAGGCCGCGACGGAGGACGAGACGGTCAAGCGCAAGATTTTTGCCCAGCTCTGCCCCAACCTCAATCCGGAAGCGATCCTCGCAACCAACACCTCCTCCATCTCGATCACGCGGCTTGCCGCCACCACGGACCGGCCGGAGCGCTTCATCGGCATCCACTTCATGAATCCGGTTCCGGTGATGAAGCTGGTCGAACTGATTCGCGGCATTGCCACGGAAAACGTCACGTTCGAGATCGCGCGCGAATTCGTTACCAGCCTCGACAAGACGCTGACGGTCTCCGAAGATTTCCCGGCCTTCATCGTCAACCGCATCCTGCTGCCGATGATCAACGAAGCCATCTACGTGCTCTACGAGGGCGTGGGCTCGGTCGAAGCCATCGATACGGCGATGAAACTGGGCGCCAATCACCCGATGGGCCCGTTGCAGCTTGCCGATTTCATCGGCCTCGACACCTGCCTGTCGATCATGCAGGTGCTGCATGACGGCCTCGCGGATTCGAAATACCGCCCCTGCCCGCTGCTGGTCAAATATGTCGAAGCCGGCTGGCTGGGGCGCAAGGCCGGGCGCGGCTTCTACGACTATCGCGGCGAGAACCCCGTTCCCACCCGCTGAGGGCGCCAAGCGCCGTTCAATCCGGCGGCCGCAGATTATTTATTTCATTCAAACCCTTGCATTGACCCCTGCCGCTCCCCAATTCAGGCAGAATTGCAGCACCGGGCCCCTCTGGCGAGAGTTACCGGCTCTCTCGTGATGTCGGAGCTGTAATCTGGAACCGATGCCGGCGGATCATTTTTCACATGGAGCTTCTGTTTGTTGATGCCATGGGCAAGCCCCTATGGATGTGGCTTGGCTTTTTTGCCCTTGTTCTTGTGCTTCTCGTCCTCGACCTGGGCGTTCTCAACCGAAAAAATCACGATATAGGCATGCGCCAGAGCCTTTTGCTCTCGGCGTTCTACATCAGTCTTGGCGTCGCCTTCGGCGGCTTCATCTGGTGGGAGCTGGGCAGCGAGTCCGGCATGCAGTACCTCACCGGCTTCGTCGTCGAGAAGAGCCTGGCGATGGACAATATTTTCGTCATTGCCATGATTTTCGGTTATTTCGCCATTCCCAAGCAATATCAGCACCGGGTGCTCGTCTACGGCATTCTCGGTGTTGTCATCCTTCGCGGCATCATGATCGCGGCGGGTGCGGCTATTGTCGAACAATATGAGTGGGTTCTCTATCTCTTTGCCGCGTTCCTGATCATCACCGGCATCCGCATGCTCATGGCCGGCGACGACGAGTTCGACGTCTCGGCCAATCCGGTCTTCAAGTTCATGCGCAAACGTTTCCGCGTCACCGACGAGCTGCACGGGCAGAAATTCATGATCCGGCGCACCGACCCGCATACGGGCAAGTCGAAGACATGGATTACCCCGCTGCTCCTGGCACTCGTCATGGTGGAACTGGCGGATGTGATCTTCGCGGTGGATTCCATCCCTGCGATTTTTGCCATCACCACCGATCCCTATATCGTCTTCACTTCGAACATCTTTGCGATCCTTGGCCTGCGTGCGCTGTATTTCGCGCTTGCAAGCCTTATCCATCGCTTCGTCTATCTGAAATATGCCCTGTCTCTCGTGCTGGTGTTCATTGGCGGAAAGATTTTCGTGGCTGACGCATTGGGGCTGGCAAAGATACCGCCGATGTGGTCACTCTCGATCACGCTCGGCATCCTTGCCGCCGGCATTTTCAGTTCGCTCTGGAAGACACGCAACGACGTGCCGGAACCCGAATTAACGATAGATGCAAAACCTGCCTCGACACCCTCTATCGCCGAGACAACGACGAAAGCATAATTGCATCGATGGAGAAGATGAATGAACGCTGACGGAAAACCGTATCATTGGGACCCCTTGGGTGACCCTGCGGAACGGCGTCTGTCCAGCATTCTGGTCAAGATCGGTGAAACAGACGCGGACAGGGTTTCGTTTGACGATATCCTGTCCGCGCTTTCCGAACGCAGCTTCGGCGCGCTGCTGATCCTCTTTGCCGCACTCAATCTGGTGCCGCTGCCGCCGGGGTCTTCGACGATCTTCGGCATTCCCCTGATCCTTCTTTCGCTGCAGATGCTGATCGGCCTGGAAAATCCGTGGTTCCCGGCCTTCCTGCGGAAGAAATCCCTGCGCACGGAAACCTATCGCCGCTTTGTCGGCAAGCTTGAACCGCTGCTCATCCGTTTCGAACGGCTGGCCCGCCCGCGCTACTGGCTGCTGCCGCAGGTCGTCATGGAGCGGATCGTCAGCCTTGCAGCGCTGGTCATGGCGCTCATCGTTGTGCTGCCTGTTCCGCTCATCAATCAGTTGCCGGCGCTCAGCATCATCCTGCTCAGCATTGGCCTCGGTGAACAGGATGGCGCATGGCTTGGCACCGGCTTTCTGGTGGCGGCGCTCGCCATCGGCTTTGCCATCGGCCTGGCTGCCTCCGTCGGCCTGGCCGCCCTCCACATCTTCGGTTGAGCATGAACGAGCAGAAAACCATCGCCATCTATGTCGACGCCGACGCCTGTCCGGTGAAAGCCGAGATTTACCGCGTTGCCGAGCGCTACGGCGTCAAGGTCTACGTTGTTTCCAATTCCCTCATGACCATTCCGCGCGATCCGATGATCGAACGCGTCATCGTCAGTGACGGTTTCGATGCGGCCGATGACTGGATCGCCGAACGGGTATCGCGCGGCGATGTGGTGGTGACCGCCGACATTCCACTGGCCAGCCGCTGCGTGAAGGCCGGGGCCGACGCCATCTCGCCGACCGGCCGCGCTTTCACCGAGGCCTCCATCGGCAACACGCTGGCTACGCGCAACTTGATGGACGAACTGCGCTCGGCCGGCCAGATCACCGGCGGCCCGCGGCCCTTTTCGCCCAAGGACCGCTCCAGCTTTCTCTCCGCGCTGGATCTGGCCATCGTCCGCCTGAAACGGGCCGGATTTGCTGTCTGAGGTTTCTGGCATCAGTATTGTGCGTGGTTCGACAGGCTCACCATGAGGGATGTGGTCTGACTGCAAGGCCAATTGCAAATGTTGCAGAATATGGCTCCCTGCAATCCTCACCCTCCCTCATGATGAGCCTGTCGAACCACCACCCACAACGAATTTGCACGGCTCCCCTGCATCGGCTCTCCATGCCCTGCCATTGACGAAATGAGCGATAACCTCTACGAGAGCGCAACAAAGCTATATGCGTGCCGCTCGTGCCCCAACATATGCCGAGCCGAAAACACCAGCCCAAACACGTACTTGAAAGTTCATTAATGACTATTTTCGATTCTATCGCCCCGGCGCTGTCCGGTGCATTGGCAGCCCGTGGTTACGAGACCCTGACGCCGGTGCAGACAGCTGTGCTTGCTCCGGAAGCGGACGGTGCGGACCTTCTCGTCTCCGCCCAGACCGGTTCCGGCAAGACCGTCGCGTTCGGCATTGCCATCGCACCGACGCTGCTCGAAGGCGAAGACCGCTTCACCTCCATCGGCGCACCCTATGCGCTGGTGATTGCCCCGACCCGCGAGCTTGCCCTGCAGGTGCGCCGCGAGCTGGAATGGCTCTACGAGAAGACCGGCGCCCGCATCGCATCCTGTGTCGGCGGCATGGACATGACCAAGGAACGCCGCGCATTGCAGGGCGGTGCCCATATCGTTGTCGGCACGCCCGGCCGTCTGCGCGACCACATTACCCGCGGCTCGCTCGACATGACCGAGCTGCGCGCCGTGGTGCTCGACGAAGCCGATGAAATGCTCGACCTCGGTTTCCGCGAAGACCTCGAATTCATCCTCGGCGAAGCGCCGAAGGAACGCCGCACGCTGATGTTCTCGGCCACGGTGCCGAAACCGATTGCCCAGCTGGCAAAACAGTTCCAGAACGATGCACTGCGCATCACCGCGACCAGCGAAAAGTCCCAGCACAGCGATATTGAATATCACATCATGCCGGTGGCACCGCGTGAGCGCGAAAATGCGATCATCAATGCGCTGCTGTTTTACGATGCCCAGAACACCATCGTGTTCGGTGCGACCCGCGAAGCGGTCAAGCATCTGACCAGCCGCCTGTCCAATCGCGGCTTTTCCGTTGTTTCGCTCTCCGGCGAACTCAGCCAGGCCGAGCGCACCAATGCGCTGCAGGCCATGCGCGACGGCCGTGCCCGCGTTTGCGTGGCCACCGACGTGGCCGCACGCGGCATCGACCTGCCCAATCTCGATCTCGTCATCCATGCCGACCTGCCGACCAACCCGGACACGCTGCTGCACCGCAGTGGCCGTACCGGCCGCGCGGGCCGCAAGGGCATCTGCGTGCTGATCGTGCCGGCCTCGCGCCGCCGTTCGGCCGAACGGCTGCTGCAGATGGCAAAGCTCAGCACCACGATGGTGCCGCCGCCGGATGCCGCTGCCATCAACAAGCGCAATCATGACCGCATCCTCAACGATCCGTCGCTGACCGAAGTCATGACCGACGAGGAAGGCGAATATGTCCGCGAGCTTCTCGGCCTGCATTCCGCCGAGCAGATTGCCGCCGCCTACCTGCGCCAGCAGATGGCCGCGCGTCCTGCACCCGAAGAACTGTCGAACACGCCAGCCCACGTTCTCGAGCCGATCCGCAAGGGCAGCTATGATGACCGGCCCGGTCGCAGTGACAGGAATGATCGCGCCGAGCGCGCGCCGCGTTCGGACCGTTTCGAACAGTTCGAGAGCGGTGCCTGGTTCTCGCTCAGCGTCGGCCGCAAGCAGCGCGCCGAGCCGCGCTGGCTGCTGCCGCTGATCTGCAAGGCCGGCGACATCACCAAGACCGACGTCGGTTCGATCAAGATTCTCGAGACCGAAACCCGCTTCGAGATCACGGCGAGCAAGGCCGACGCGTTTCTTGCCCGCATCAAGCAGTACGGCACCGGCGAAAAGGGTGTGAACATCACCCGCAGCGAGGGCGCAGGATCCTCTTCCCCGCGCAGCGATTTCAAGCCGAAGAAAAGCTTTGGCGAAAAGCGCGAATGGGATGACCGCAAGCCGCCCCGCGCCCGCGATGACCACCCGCGTGACGACAAGCCGAAAGCCGACTGGGCAGCCAAGCCCGCCAAGGCCAAGCCGGAAGGCTGGACCGCGGAAAAACCCGAAAAGGTGAAGAAGCCCAAGGAGCGCAAGCCCGGCGATCCCTCCGGCTTCGACAAGTACAAGGCCAAGAAGGCCCGCAAAGCCGCTGCCGGTCAGCCGGAATAATCAGATCTTCGGATTGAATGAACAATGAACCCGCCGCGGATGAAAATCCCGGCGGTTTTTTTGCAGGAACATTGTGCGTGGTTCGACAGGCTCACCATGAAGGAGGCTGCATTCTGCTGAGCACTGGATACCCTCATGGTGAGCCTGTCGAACCACGCACCGCAGCTTTGCCCCACCTTCTCAACAGCCAGACGCGACAGTGGGCGTGGCAATGGTCCGCCGCATTTCAAGCAATCACTGCGCCGCTATGGCCGCATCGATCAGACGCACGGCGTCATCGCTTTCCCACGGCGCGGGACCGTTCATGGCGGCAATCTGGCAGCCCTCCTTGTCGACGATCATCGTCACCGGCAGGCCGAACGCCAGGTTCTTGCGCTTGAGCTCATTGAACACGCCCATGGTCGGATCGCGGTAGAGCGCCAGTGATTTCACGCCGATATCAGCCAGGAAACCTTTCGGCTTCTGGTCATCGCCCGTATCGATATTGATCGTCACGACCTGAAAATTGTCGCCGCCCTTCTTGGTCTGCAGCGCATCGAGCGCCGGCATCTCTTCGCGGCAGGGCGCGCACCAGGTGGCCCAGAGATTGACAAGGACGGTCTTGCCCTTGAAATCCGCCAGCCGCATCGGCTTGCCGTCGGGTCCGGTGAAGGACAGTGCGGACATGGACTGCGGCTTCTCGGCCCCGCGCATGGCGGCGACGGCGCCCGTGGCGGCGGCATCGATCTTCCTCGCCGTATCGGTCTTGGCGGTGCATTGATCGGTCGTGTTTGTTCCGGCAACAATATTGCCAGAAGGCCGCTCCATCACGTATACCCCAACCGCACCGGCGACTATGCCTGCGAGCGCGGCAAGAACAATAATTTTCCTGCTGCCGCCTGAAGTGGTTTTCTGTGTTTCGTTGCCGTTGTCCATATCTTACACTTTCCGTCTATCCACCCCGGTTTACCCAAGGCTTACAATGTCCGACAAGAAAAACAGCAACGAAATGTGGGGAGGCCGTTTCGCCTCAGGTCCGGCCGCCATCATGGAAGAAATCAACGCTTCCATCGGGTTTGACCAGAAACTCTATGCCCAGGACATTCGCGGTTCACTTGCCCATGCAGCCATGCTTGCGAAAACCGGCATAATCGCGGCGGACGACCACGACAAGATCGCAAAGGGCCTGAACACGATATTGTCAGAGATCGAAAGCGGAAAGTTCGTTTTCTCACGCAAACTTGAAGACATTCACATGAATGTCGAGTCGCGTCTTGCCGAACTGATCGGCGCACCGGCCGGCCGCCTGCACACGGCGCGGTCGCGCAATGATCAGGTTGCCGTCGATTTCCGCCTGTGGGTCAAGGAAGAATTCCAGCGCACGGCAACCGCACTGAAAAAGCTGATCGAGGCTTTCCTGAAGCGCGCCGAGGAACATGCGGCAACCCTCATGCCCGGCTTTACCCATCTGCAGACCGCGCAGCCCGTCACCTTCGGCCATCACTGCATGGCCTATGTGGAAATGTTCGGCCGCGATCTCAGCCGGGTGAAGGACGCGATCGAGCGCATGGATGAATCGCCGCTCGGCGCCGCCGCGCTGGCGGGAACCGGCTTCCCCATCGACCGGCACATGACGGCGAAGGAACTCGGCTTCCGCGAACCCACGCGCAACTCGCTCGACAGCGTCTCTGACCGCGACTACGCGCTGGAATTCCTGTCGATGGCCGCCATTGCCGCCACGCATCTCTCCCGGCTGGCCGAGGAAATCGTCATCTGGTCGACGCCACAGTTCGGCTTCGTGCGCCTGTCCGATTCCTTCTCCACCGGCTCGTCGATCATGCCGCAGAAGAAGAACCCCGATGCCGCCGAGTTGGTGCGCGCCAAGACCGGCCGCATCACCGGCTCGCTCGTCGGCCTGCTGACCGTCATGAAGGGCCTGCCGCTGACCTATTCCAAGGACATGCAGGAAGACAAGGAAGCCGTGTTCGATGCGGCCGAAACCCTTGAGCTCGCTCTGGCCGCCATGACCGGCATGGTCGGCGACATGACGATCAACACCGCAGCCATGAAGAAGGCCGCCGGTTCCGGCTATTCCACCGCCACCGATCTGGCGGACTGGCTGGTGCGCGAGCTTGGCCTGCCCTTCCGCGAGGCCCACCATGTCACCGGCCGCGCCGTCGCGCTGGCGGAAGAGAAGAAGAGCGAACTCGGCAAGCTAACGCTGGATGACCTCAAGGGTATTCACCCCGGCATCACCGAGGCCGTGTTCGGCTACCTTACCGTGGACAAATCCGTGCGCAGCCGCAAATCCTATGGCGGCACGGCGCCGGAACAGGTGCGCAAGCAGATCAGGTTCTGGCAAAAACGCATCACGAAATCGTAAGTCCGACGATGGGGGATGCAAAGCGTTCCTCCATGCGTTAGACAGGACAACATACTTTCGGACGACAGGATCTAAATCGATGACAAGCCGTTCTTACCTCACGACAATTCTGATGGCGGTTGCAATCGTCAGCGCGGTGTCGGCCTGCGGCCGCAAGGGCCCGCTCGAATTGCCGCCCGCATCGGTGACCGCTCCGGCACCGGGCGAGCCGAAACCGGCCAGACCGCCCGTTCAAGACAAGCGCTTTTTCCTCGACTCCATCATCTAGGCAGATTTTTCGTGAATCATTTCGATTACAAGGACGGCGTTCTCCATGCCGAGGACGTCAGCATTCCCGATATCGCCAGCGCGGTCGGCACCCCCTTCTACTGCTATTCGACGGCCACCATCGAACGGCACTACAAGGTCTTTGCCGCGGCCTTTGCCGAAATGGATGCGCTGGTCTGCTACGCCTTGAAAGCCAATTCCAATCAGGCTGTCCTGAAGACCCTGGCGCGTCTCGGCTCCGGTGCCGACGTGGTATCGGAAGGTGAGATGCGCCGTGCCCTGGCCGCGGGAATTCCCGCAAGCAAGATCGTCTTTTCCGGCGTGGGCAAGAAGCCGGGCGAAATGGACTTTGCGCTGGCAGCGGGCATTCATTGCTTCAACGTTGAATCCGAGCCGGAGCTGGAACTCCTGTCCAGCCGCGCCGTGGCGGCGGGCAAGATTGCGCCGGTGTCCTTGCGCATCAATCCCGATGTCGATGCCAAGACCCACAAGAAGATTTCCACGGGCAAGTCCGAGAACAAGTTCGGCATTCCGCTGGCCAAGGCACGATCCGTCTACGCCCATGCGGCGCGGCTGCCCGGCCTGAAGGTGTCCGGCATCGACATGCATATCGGCAGCCAGATCACCGATCTGGAGCCGTTTGACGATGCCTTCGCCCTGCTTGCCCAGCTCGTCGGCGACCTCAAGGCCGACGGCCACGATATCAAGCATGTCGATCTCGGCGGCGGCCTCGGCATTCCCTATCACTTCGACAACAATCCGCCGCCCCTGCCCGACGCCTATGCGGCCATCGTCGCCCGGCATATCAAGCCACTCGGGCTCAAGACCATTTTCGAGCCGGGCCGCCTGATCGTCGGCAATGCCGGAATCCTGGTCAGCGAAGTGATCTTCGTCAAGGAAGGCGACGCGCGCAATTTCATCATCGTCGACGCGGCGATGAATGACCTCATCCGCCCGACGCTCTATGACGCGTTCCACACGATCCGTCCGGTCAAGGAGCCATCAGCGTCGCATCCGCGCATTCGCGGCGACATCGTCGGCCCGGTCTGCGAAACCGGCGACTATCTCGGTCTTGACCGCGACCTGCCGCGTCCGGCCCCCGGCGACCTGATCGCCATCGGCACGGCCGGTGCCTATGGCGCGGTTCAGTCGGGAACCTACAATACCCGCCTGCTGGTGCCGGAAGTGCTTGTCAGCGGCGACCGCTTCCATGTGGTGCGCCCGCGGACGACCTATGAGGAACTCATCGGTCTCGATTCCATACCGGACTGGCTCTGAAACCAGCCGGCACACAGAACGGTGAACGGCTTTTTGCGCCAAGGCCTCGCCTTTGCCACGATGAGTGGTATTCTTGACCAGCGTCAATGCGGTCATGATGGAATCGCAGGGTGACGAGATGGAGCAGGGATGACCGGTCAACACCCCGATGGGCGGGACGCTGAAAGGGTCAGGTTCGATATTTTCAAGAGTATCGATCGGCTCCGCTTGTCCGCGTGGCTGACCCTGGCCTTCGAGCGGTTATGGCCGCGGGTCCTGCCGCTGCTGCTTGTCGCTGCACTGTTCGTGATCGTCGCCTGGTTCGGCCTGTTCCGCATGATGCCGGATCTCGTCCGTCTCGGTCTGCTGACACTGTTTGTCCTGTCGCTTCCGGTGTGCCTCTATACCCTTTTGAGATTCCGCCTGCCCGAGCATGCCGATGTCAGCCGCCGCATCGAAGACGTCAACACGCTCGATCACCAGCCGATTGCCGTCCAGTCGGAAATCTTGGCGACCAGCACGGACGATCCCTTCGCACAGGCCCTGTGGGACGAGCACCGCAAGCGCATGGCCGAACGCATCAGAGGCCTGAAAACCGGCCTGCCCCGGACAAACATCCCGGAAATCGACCCCTGGGGCCTGCGGGCCGTGGTCGGGCTGCTTCTCGTCATCGCCTTCGCCTTTTCCGGCAGTCCGCTCGGCGGACGTCTCGGCGATGCATTCCAGAGTCACGGCAGCAGCAATGCGCTGCCGCCCCGCATCGACGCCTGGGTCACCCCGCCGCGCTATACGGGCCGCCCGCCGGTTTTCCTCACCTCGGCGGCCAATGACCAGGAAAAACAGTTCACCGTCCCCCAAAACAGCACGTTGACCATCCGCATCATCGGCGGCAACGGAACCGAACGGGTGACGCAGACCCTGCCGGACGGCAAGCCCGCCGACATTCCGGTCAAGCAGGACGCGAAGACGGCCGACGCCGCCCCGGCAAAAGACCAGCCGCGCAATTTCGAGCTGACCCTCGATACCAACGCCACAGTCGGACTGATCAACAACGGCACCGTGCATTCCGAATGGGCGTTTGCCGTGTTGCCGGACCAGCCGCCCACCATCCGCTTCACCAGGGAACCTTCCAGCGCCGTCAATGGCACGATGGAACTGACCTATGAAATCAGGGACGATTACGGTGCGGCCAGCGCGCAGGCGAAGGTCGAGCAGGTCCAGCCGACGGCAAAGGATGCAAGGCCGCTGTTCGAGGCCCCGGAAATCCCCCTCAGCCTGCCGAAGCGCGGCGCGGACGGCGGCGAGACCAAAACGACACGGGACCTGACCGAACATGTCTGGGCCGGGTCGGAAATCCGCATGACGCTTATTGCGGTTGACGATGCCGGGCAGGAAGGCCGGAGCGAGACCAAGACCCTTGTCATGCCGGAACGTCCCTTTGCCAATCCGCTGGCGCGCGCGGTGGTGGAACAGCGGCGCATGCTGGCGCTGAACGCCAATGCCAAGCCGGATGTGCTGAACATGCTGGATGCCATTACCCTGTGGCCGGAGGAGACCATCCGGAATCCCGCCCATTATCTGGGTTTGCGCAGCATCCGTTCCCGGCTGAACCTTGCCAGGAGCGATGATCAGTTGCGCGAGGTCGTCGCCTATATGTGGCAGGTGGCGCGCGGCATCGAAGACGGCGCCCTGTCCGACGCCGAGCGCAGCCTGCGCGAAGCCCAGGAGGCGCTGCGCCAGGCGATCGAGCAGAATGCCAGCCCCGAAGAAATCGACAAGCGCATGGCCGACCTGCGCAAGGCCATGAATAAATATATGCGCGAGCTTGCCCAGCAGGCCCAGCGCAATCCCAACATGGCGCAGGCGCCCGATCCCAATGCCCGCGAATTGCGGCAGGAGGATATCGACCGCATCCTCAAGCAGATCGAGGAACTGGCCAAGCAGGGCTCGAAGGAGCAGGCCCAGCAGTTGCTCTCGCAGCTCAACGACATGCTGAACAATCTGCAGATGCGCCAGGCCCAGGGCAAGAACGGCCAGGGCGACCAGATGAAACAGCAGATGGACAAGCTCGGCGACCTGATGCGGCGCCAGCAGAAAATGATGAACGAGACCCACAGGCTGGAACAGCAGCGCCAGAATGGCATGATGCAGGACAATGGCCAATTCGGCGGCCAGATGGGACAGGACGGCCAGCAGGGCCAGATGTCAGAGGAAGATATCGCCAAGGCGCTGAAGGGCCTGCAGGACGGCCAGGGCAAGCTGCAATCCGACCTGCAGCAGCTGATGGACGATCTGAACGGCCAGGGCGTTACGCCCAACAAGGATTTCGGCGACGCCGGAAAATCCATGGGAGATGCCCGGAAATCCCTCGGGGAGGCTGATGGCGGACAAGCGCTCGACCAGCAGAGCAATGCGCTGGATTCCCTGCGCAAGGGCGGACAGGACATGATGAAGCAGATGCAGGCCATGGGCCGGGCAGGCAAGCCGGGCGGTCCGCAGCAGAGTGACCGCGACCCCTTGGGACGGCCGTCCAAATCCAACAACGGCACCGATTTCGGGCCGGACCGGAACATGCTGCCCGGGCAGGCCGATATCCAGCGCGCCCGGCAAATCCTCGATGCCATCCGCGAGCGGCTCGGCAATGCGCTGAGCCCGCAGATGGAAAAGGATTATCTGGAACGCCTGCTGAAATTCAACTGAGACTAGTGGTCCGATTCTGACATTTGCATGCTGCGCGTGATGTGAAATGGGATGCGAATGTCAAATTCGTTCCACTAGAGCCTCAGTCCCGGACGACACCGACATAGGGCAGCTGCCGGAAGGAATGCCCGACATCCATGCCATAGCCGACGACGAAATAATCGGGGCATTCGAAGCCTTTGAAATCCGCTTCGATATCGGTTTTCCGCTTCACGCTCTTGTCCAGCAATACGGCGATGGAGACGCTGCGCGCGCCGCGCTCCAGCATCAGTTCGCGGGTGAATTTCAGCGTCCTGCCCGATTCCAGGATATCGTCGATCAACAGCACGTCGCGGCCGTGCACATCGCTGTCGATGTCGCGCAGCAGCCGCACTTCCTTGCTCTCGGTGCCCTTGCCATAGCTGGACACGGTGATGAACTCGACATCAGGCTCGGCGCCCGCATCGTGCATGGCGCGGATCAGGTCCGCCGCGAAGATGAACGATCCCTTGAGGATCGAGATCACCAGCAGGTTGTCAAACCGTTTTGCCACAATGTCCTGTGCCAGTTCAAGATTGCGCGTGGCGATCTCCTGCGCACTGAACAGAACATCGATATTCTTCTCGCCAACTTTCGGCATGCAACTCTTCCTGATTTTCCGATAAGCAAGGCTCCTGGAGCCTTTCCTGTTTGAAAGGCTCTATAGCCCGATATCGGCCGGAAAAGCAAAACCTCAGCGTTTTCCCGACCGGTCAATCGGCGCCGGTCAACGGATCAGGTTGCCTGCGGGCGCAGACACGCTCGTGCCAGGCATGTGGGGACCGGCGGCATGCCGCTGGCTGAAAAGCACATGCCCGCCGCAGATCCAGAACGTCGACGCCGCAACCAGGAGCACCAGCAGCCAATAGGCGAAGCCGGGCATGCGCGCCTGCGCCTCCTGCGACTTTTGGAGAATTGTCATGCGCTGGTTTACGGGGAAGTGTGCGTCCAGGCTTTGCCGGGAGGAAGGGGGTGACATGGATTCATAGATTGCGTCTTCCGCCCCGCCCTTGTCGAAGTGGAGCGCGGGGACAATATGCGAAACAGTTTCGCCGCTCATCGTTTTAAACCGTGCAATCACGTGTTTTCCGGTCGTTCTGCCATGTTGCAGTCATGATCCTCCGAATCATTGTGGCAGCCTATCGCCCAATAATTAATGTTTCGCCGAACGGATGCAGCGATTGATGGGTGGTCAAATCCGTCCGCGCTGAATAAAACACGCGTGGACAAGAAACTTGGAAAGTCAGCTTGATTCGTTTTGAGAATGTCGGTTTGCGATACGGGATGGGCCCGGAGGTTCTGCGTGACGTCAGCCTCCATATTTCACCCCGCTCGTTCCAGTTTTTGACCGGCCCGTCGGGCGCGGGCAAGACATCGCTGCTGCGCCTGCTGTTCATGACGCTGAAGCCGACGCGCGGTCTCATCACCGTCTTCGGCAAGGACATCGCGACCATCTCCTCCAAGGAAATGCCGCTCCTGCGCCGCCGTATCGGCGTGGTGTTCCAGGATTTCCGGCTGCTCGATCACATGACGACCTACCAGAATGTCGCCCTGCCGCTGCGGGTGCGCGGCAAGGAGGAAGCCACCTATCGCGCGGAAGTCGAGGAATTGCTGCACTGGGTTGGCCTGGGCGAACGCATGCACGTGCTGCCGCCGGTGCTGTCAGGCGGCGAGAAGCAGCGCGCCGCAATTGCCCGCGCCCTGATCGACCAGCCGGAAATCCTGCTGGCCGACGAGCCGACCGGCAATGTCGATCCGCCCCTTGCCCGGCGCTTGCTGCGCCTGTTCGGCGAGCTGAACCGTTCCGGTACCGCCGTGGTCATCGCCACCCACGATCTTACCCTGATGGATCAGGTCAATGCGCGCCGCATGATTCTCGATCAGGGGAGGCTCGACATCTATGATTGACGCCGCCCGCCTCAGGGAGCTGGCCGCGGATCTGACCGGTCGCGCCATCCAGCTTGTGCGCGGCAAGAACGGCCAGGCGCCCATCGTGCCCGCCGGCAATGTCGTCGGCCATGCCCTGATGATCGTGATCGCCATCATGACGTTCCTCGCCTGCCTGACCATCGGGGCGGTCAGTCTCGTCCAGTCGACCGCGGCGACATGGCAGAGCCAGATTTCGACCGAAGCCACCATCCAGATCCGTCCGGTCGAGGGCCAGGACATGGAAGCACTGCTCGTTCAGGCCGGCAAGCTTGCACAGGGCTTTTCCGGGGTCAAATCCACCCGCGTCATCGACCGGGCGGCCACGGCCCGGCTGCTGGAGCCATGGCTCGGCACCGGGCTCAACATCGATGATTTGCCCGTTCCGCGGCTGGTCGTGGTTACGCTCGACGAGGCCTCCCCGCCGGATTTCGCCTTGCTGCGCAGCGAACTCGTAAAGAACATCCCGGGCGCCAGTTTCGACGATCACCGCACCTGGGTCGACCGGCTCGTGTCCATGGCCCGTTCCACCGTGCTGATCGGCATGACGGTGCTCGGGCTGGTCATCGCCGCTACGGTTCTCACGGTGATTTTTGCCACGCGCGGCGCCATGGCCGGTAATGGTCACATCATCGAAGTGCTGCATTTTATCGGCGCGGAACAGAAATTCGTCGCCCGGCAGTTCGAGCGGCACTTTTTCTGGACCGCCCTGAAAGGCGCATTATGCGGCGGCGCGCTGGCCATCCTGATCTTTCTGCTCATCGGCTGGTGGTCGTCCCGCAATCTGGCAACGCCGGAAGCCGATCAGGCCACAGCCTTGTTCGGCAATTTTTCCATCGGGTCAGGCGGCTACACCGGCGTCGTGCTGATCATTCTCGCAGTCAGTGTTTTGACCATGATTACAACACGAATGACAGTCATAGCGCATTTACGCCAGGTCGACGGGCGCGCAGGCGACAGTCACGATACCTGAGCAATTTCGATTCAATTTGACGACATAAAATTCATGGGAGGTTTGCCGGCAAGGCTTATACACTCCCGGTGGCACGACTCTCGAACAAGGCAACGCGTGATCAGAAAATGGACGGCTCGGACGACAGCAACATCCAACCGCCGGCAGGCGCCGAAGCCCGCCCGCGCGGACTTGCGTCTGCATTGCGCAAGCGTGTTGCCCGCCCGTTCTTCCTGCTCGGCGTTCTGGCGCTCGGCCTGTTCCTCGGCGGGTTCATTGTCTTCAGCGATCATGTCAGCACCATGCAGACGCCTGAACTGGTTGAACCGGCTGATGGCATCGTCGTCCTGACGGGCGGCTATTCGCGCATTGAAGGCGCACTTGACCTGCTCAAGAACAAGCGTGGCAAGCGGCTTTTCATCAGCGGGGTCCATCCTTCGACCAAGCGCGGCGAGCTGCAGCGGGTAACGCGCGGCGATGCCACGCTGTTTGAATGCTGTGTCGACATCGACCGCTCGGCGCTCGACACGATCGGCAATGCCTCCGAGAGCATCAAGTGGGCCAAGGCCAACCAGTACACGCGCATCATTGTCGTCACCAACAATTACCACATGCCCCGGACACTGGTGGAGCTGCGGCGCGCCTCGCAGGAGATCGAGTTCATCCCCTACCCCATCGTCAACAGCGATCTGCGCAATGGCGACTGGCTGGCCCGCGGCCAGGTGGTGCGCGTGCTTGTCGTCGAATATGTCAAATATCTCGGCGCGGTCATACGCTCGGCCCTGCCCGACAGCCTTTCGGCGGGGACACAAACCTTCGTTCGATGGATCAGGGGCGGCTGATTGGGAGTTCACGGCGCGCGCAAGTTGGTATAACGAAGGCCTGACCAACCGCCATGACCGGGACCCCGATGACGATCATCCGATCAATTGTCTTCAATATCGCCTTCTATCTCAACCTGATCATCCAGATGATCATCTTCACGCCCTATTACTTCCTCAGCTCCCGCAGGAATGCCTGGAGCGTGCCGAAGAACTGGGCAAGGTCCAACCATTGGTTGCAGAAGGTTCTGGCCGGCACGGATCATGTGATCGAGGGCCTGGAGAACATTCCCGATGGCCCCTACATCTGCGCGCCCAAACATCAATCGTTCTGGGATGCTTATGCCTTCCTGCCGCAGATCGCCGATCCCGTCTATATTCTCAAGCGCGAGCTGATGTGGATTCCCCTGTTCGGCTGGTACATCCTCAAGATGAAGATGGTGCCGATCGACCGGGGCAAACGCTCGGTCGCCATGAAGACGGCGATCCGGGGGGCGCGGGACGCCGTTGCCCAGGGCCGCCAGCTGATGATCTATCCGGAAGGCACCCGCACCGCACCGGGTGCACCGCCTGCCTACAAATACGGCGTGGCGCATATCTATACCGAGCTCGGCGTGCCGGTTCTGCCGATCGCGCATGTTGCCGGACTGTACTGGCCGCGCCGCAAGTTCCGCCGCTATCCCGGTACGATCCGCTGCCGCATCCTGCCGCCGATCCAGCCGGGCCTCGACGCCGAGAGCTTCCTGAAAAAATTGCAGGAGGTGACGGAAGCCGCATGCGATGAACTGCTGATCGAGGCGGCCCGCTCGGAAAACCCGCCGCCCCTGCCGCCGACGGCAGTGCAGCGGCTGAAGGAGCTCGGGGTAACGGTCTGAGATTTCCGGGGGTCCGCAACACCGATGGTGCGCTTGTCGAACCACGCACGGCAGCTGCTGCAACTGGTAAAATTACAACCTGATCCCTAGCCGGGATTGCGGTCGATGGTGGCGACCAGGGTTTCGAACCAGTGGTCGCGGATATTCATCTTGCGCATGTGCTCCAGCGTATTGTGCACGTAATCCTCGTTGCGGCCGGACTGACCAACCGAGCCGCGCACGGTGGCGGCGGCCTGTTCAACCGTCAGCGCCCCCGCATACTGCACATGCCTGCGGTCGACCACATAGGTCAGCGCCTCGACCTTGCGGCCATCCCTCAGACGGACGGCCAGCCGCTTTTCCAGATAGACATTGGTGACCAGTTCCCGCTCGCGCAGATAGGCGACAACCTCGTCTTCAAGCTCGCCGGGAACCCGGAAGGCCAGGCCGAGGCAGGAACCGCCATGATCGAGACCGAGCACAAGCCCCGGCCGTTCCGGCGTGCCACGGTGCACGTAGGAACGCACGCACAGCGCCCGCCGATAGCCGTGCAGGCGCGCATGCATGGTTTCAACATGTGCAAAGCCTGGCTTCCACATCAGAGAACCGTAGCCAAAGACCCAAAAATCGCCCATATCCGTCCTGATAGCTGTACTTCATTGCGAAGCTTCTTCCCTGACCGATAGCGAGACCCGGACCATGACGTCAAGCACTGCCGACAAATCTTACAATGCCGGACGGCGTATCCGTTTCCTGGCCGCCGGTATCGTCCTCGTCGGCCTGCTCTATACGGGCGGGTGGTACTACGTGGCCAACATGCTGGAAACGCGGGTTGCCGCCAATATTGCCGGCCTGCAGGCCAAGGGCATCAACGCCGCGTGCGACAATGCGGCGGCCAGCGGCTATCCGTTCCGCCTCGGCCTCAACTGCTCCAAGGTGTCATGGGTCGACCAGGCGAAAAATGTTTCCGTCAGTGCCGGTGCCTTCCGCTCCGCCGCGCAGATCTATGCACCGTTCCACATCGTCAGCGAAATCGACGGCCCGGCTGCCGTCAGCGCTCCCGGCATGCCGCCGCTGGACCTGAACTGGGACAATTTGAAATCCAGCGTGCGGCTGGACAAGCCCATTCCGCAGCGCCTGTCGGTGCAGGGCCGCAACATCGTCGTCACCCAGCACAACCCGTCCGGTGCAGGCACACCGTTTGCCACCCTGAAGGACGGCCAGCTGCATTTCCGCGCCATGGAGCCGGTCATGGATATCGCCCTGTCGTTCAGCAGCCTGAAGGTTGCCGACAACACGGTCTACGACAAGCCGCTGCCCGAACTGACCGGCGCCGCCGATATCCAGATGGCAAACGGCTTTGCCCTGATCGGCAAGACGGAACGTGATCTGAGCATCCTGCGCGGACAGTCCGGCCTGTTGCGCAACGTGGACCTGGCCCTGCCCGACGGCAGCGGCATCGTCATATCGGGGCCCTTCTCCGTGGCGGACGACGGACGTATCAGCGGCGACTTCAAGATCACCCTGCGCAACCCGGAAAGCGTTGCCAATACGGCAAAGAGCATCTTCCCCGGTCAGGACAAGATCATTTCATCCGTGCTGCAGGCCATGGCCTTCGTGCCGAAGGATGCAAGCGGCGCGCCGACACTTCCCGTCTCGGTCAAGAACGGCAAGATGTCGGTCGGCTTCATCAGCATCGGCCGCCTGCCCTCGCTGTGAGGGCAAGTACAGCCGGCGCAGTGCCGTCAGGCGCTCTTGGCACCCGCCTTCTGGCGCCCGAAATCGGGTGCATCCACTTCCTGGCCCGCATCGATGATCCCGCGCCGGACGGCACGAGTGCGGGTGAAGAGATCGAACAGCGCATCGCCGTCGCCCCAGCGGATTGACCGCTGCAGCGAGGCGAGATCCTCGGAAAACCGCGCCAGCATTTCAAGGATCGCATCCTTGTTGTGCAGGCACACGTCACGCCACATGGTCGGGTCCGACGCGGCAAGGCGGGTGAAATCGCGAAAACCGGAGGCGGAGTATTTGATCACTTCCGAATTGGTCACTTCTTCCAGATCGCTCGCCGTGCCGACAATGTTGTAGGCGATGATGTGCGGCAGGTGCGATACGATGGCCAGCACCCGGTCATGATGCACCGGATCCATCGTATCAAGCCGCGAGCCGCAGGCTTCCCAGAATTTCGTCAGCCGGTCGAGGGCAACCGGATCGGTGCCATCAAGCGGTGTCAGGATGCACCAGCGGTTGGCAAAGAGCTCGGCGAACCCCGCATCGGGTCCGGAATATTCCGTACCGGCGAGCGGATGGCCGGGGATGAAATGCACATGCGCCGGCAGTTCCGGCTGCATCTGCGCGATGACCGATCCCTTGGTCGAACCGACATCGGTGACGATGGCGCCGGCTTTCAGCGATCCGGCAATGTGCCTGGCAACGTCACCGGACGAGCCGACGGGCACGGAAATGATGACCAGATCGGCGTTTTTGACCGCTTCCGCACTGTCGAGGACATAGCTGTCGCCCAGGTCAAGCGCTTCGGCGCGCTGCAGCGTGCTTTCGCTGCGGGTCGAGATGACGATGTGATCTGCCAGGCCCTCGCGTTTGATGACGCGCGCCAGCGACGAACCGATCAGGCCAATGCCGATCAGCGCAATGGTATCGAAATGGATTTTGGACATTGTTTACTTCAAGAATTCGGAGAGTGCAGCGACTACGCCGCGATTGGCTTCCTCGGATCCAATGGTAAGGCGCAACGCGTTGGGGAATCCGTAGCCCGCAACACGGCGCAAAATATAGCCCCTGCTGGTCAGATAGGCGTCTGCCTTGTCGGCCGATTTCGCCGCATCGTCCGGGAAATGCACCAGCAGGAAATTGCCGACCGACGGCGTGACACGCAGGCCCAACCCCGACAGCTGTTCGGTCAGCCATGGCAGCCATGTATCGTTGAAGGCAACAGCCTTGTCGACATGCGCACGGTCGCGGACAGCGGCAGCACCGGCCGCAATGGCGGCGGAGTTCAGGTTGAACGGCCCGCGGATGCGGTTGACCGCGTCGATGACATGCGCCGGCGCGAACATCCAGCCGATCCGCAGGGCGGCAAGGCCGTGGATTTTCGAGAAGGTGCGGGTCATCACGACGTTCTCGAACGTCGAGACGAGCTCGATACCCGCTTCGTAATCGTTGCGGCGCACATATTCCGCATAGGCTGCGTCGAGAACAAGCAGGACGTTCTTCGGCAGGCCCGCATGCAGGCGGCGCACTTCCTCGAAGGGAATGTAGGTGCCGGTCGGATTGTTCGGGTTGGCCAGGAACACGATCTTGGTCTGCGGCGTGACAGCGGCGAGAATGGCATCGACGTCCGCCTGCTCGTTCTTTTCCCTGGCCACGACGGGCGTCGCACCGGCCGCCATGATGTAGATCTTGTACACCATGAAACCGTGCTCGGTGTAGATCGCCTCGTCGCCGGGCGAGAGGTAAGTCTGGCACAACAGGCCGAGCAGTTCGTCCGAGCCGTTGCCGCACAGCAGGTTGTCGGCGTTCAGCCCATGCACGTCGGCAATCGCCTGCTTGAGCTGGGTGGCCTGGCCGTCGGGATAGATTTCAAGGCGTGCGGATGCGGCGTGATAGGCCTCGGTCGCGTGCCTGCTCGCGCCCAGAGGGGTTTCATTCGAAGAGAGCTTGTAGACCTTGGCAACGCCGGGGGCCGATTCCTTGCCGGGGACGTAGGCGGCAATGTCGAGAACACCGGGTTTTGGTGTGGGGCGCGTGTCTTTCAATGTCGTTGTCATGATTCACAAGATCCGTAACATCGTTGAAATCGATGGTCATCGCAGGCAATGGCTCAAGCCACGGGGCATAGCCGCCAACAGGCGCGATGTCGAGCCAAACTTGCGGCGCCAAGTCCGGAAAATCAAAGAAACCATTGACTTTGCCGGTTGCGCGACCATAGCTACCGCCCACAAAGCTAAAATCGCGCGAAAATGACGAAATTCAGCAACCCGTCCGCCAGTCCCGATCAGAGAAGCCAGGAAGCGACAAATCCCCACAGCCCCGTGGTGGAGTTTGGCGCCGACAAGCCGTTGCATCTCGACAGCGGCGTCGTGCTTTCCCCGTTCCGCATCGCCTATCAGAGCTACGGCACGCTCAATGCCGACAAGTCGAACGCCATCCTGATCTGCCATGCGCTGACCGGCGACCAGCACGTTGCCAACGTGCATCCCGTGACCGGCAAGAACGGCTGGTGGGAAACCCTCGTTGGCCCGGGCAAGCCCATCGATACGGACCGCTTCTTCGTTCTGTGCTCCAATGTGCTCGGCGGCTGCCTCGGTTCGACCGGCCCGGCTTCGATCAATCCCGAAACCGGCAAGCCCTACGCGCTCGACCTGTCGATCATCACCATTGCCGACATGGTGCGGGCGCAGGCCATGCTGGTCGATCATTTCGGCATCAAACAGCTTTTTGCCGTGGTCGGCGGCTCCATGGGCGGCATGCAGGTTCTGGAATGGGCATCGAGCCATTCCGACCGGGTTTTTGCCGCCGTCGCCATTGCCACGGGCGCGCGCCACTCCTCGCAGAACATCGCCTTCCATGAAGTGGGCCGTCAGGCCGTCATGGCGGACCCGGAGTGGCGGGAAGGCCGTTATCTGGAAGAAGGTACCATTCCGCGCAAAGGCCTGTCCGTGGCCCGCATGGCGGCGCATATCACCTATCTCTCGGAAACCGCCCTGCACCGCAAATTCGGACGCAACCTGCAGGACCGGCAGAACGTGACGTTCGGTTTCGACGCGGATTTCCAGATCGAAAGCTACCTGCGCCATCAGGGCATGTCGTTCGTCGAGCGCTTCGACCCCAACTCCTACCTCTACATGACCCGCGCCATGGACTATTTCGACCTGGCGGCGGAGCATGAGGGACGGCTGGCCGATGCCTTTGCCGGATCGAAGACACGGTTCTGCATTGTCTCCTTCACCAGCGACTGGCTGTTCCCGACCAGCGAAAGCCGCACCGTTGCCCATGCGCTGAATGCCGCCGGTGCCTCCGTCTCCTTTGTCGAGATCGAGACAGACCGCGGCCATGACGCCTTCCTGCTCGACGAGCCGGAAATGTTCTCGGCCATCAACGGCTTCATCCGCTCCGCGGCGCGTGCCAGGGGGCTCCTGCAGCCATGAGCGTGAACACCACTTCGCGCGTCGACTTCGACGTCATCGCCTCGCTGGTCAATCCCGGCGCGCGGGTGCTCGACGTCGGCTGCGGCGACGGCGAACTGCTCGAACTCCTGCAGAACACCAAGAATGTCGACGGACGCGGTGTCGAGCTGTCGCAGAAGGGCGTCAACGAATCCGTGGCGCGCGGTCTCTCGGTCATCCAGGGCGATGCGGACAGCGACCTGAAATATTATCCCGATGCGGGCTTTGACTATGTGATCCTGTCGCAGACGCTGCAGGCGACGCGCAACCCGAAGAATGTCCTGACCGAACTCTTGCGCATCGGCGAGAAGGCCATCGTCTCCTTCCCGAATTTCGGCCATTGGCGCATGCGCGCCTCGCTGCTCGTCAACGGCCGCATGCCGGTGACGGAAGAGCTGCCCTACAGCTGGTACGATACGCCCAACATCCATTTCTGCACCATCAACGACTTTGTCGACATGACGAGGGAGATCGGCGCGCAGGTGGAAACGGCCGTGGCGCTCAATGCCTTCGGCCAGCGTATCGGCTTCAACATGCCCTGGGGGTTCTGGAACCTCTTCGGCCAGCAGGCCGTATTCCTGCTACGGCGCTAACACTCAATTCTCCTCCGGCCCATCCCGCCGCATCGCCGTGCCCTGCGGCGAGAGCACCGGCACGAAGACACGCCGTGATGCACGCTTGGCCACCGGCAGGCCCTGATAGATGCGTTTTTGCGCTTCCACGATGAGGACACCGGAGAACACCGGCCAGAAACGCCGTCCGACCCGTTCGAACAGACTGGAAGGGCGCATGATCCAGCGCCGTGACGATGGCGGGAAGAACAGCGCTTCGGCCCACGGACCCGGCGTGAAATTGGTTTCCCGCAGCAGGCGGATCAACTGCCCCCGGCTATAGGGCCGTCCGCTGCCGAAAGGCGTGTGTTCAAAACGCGCCCAGATACCGCGCCGGTTGGGAACGACGATGACGAGCCGCCCGTTGGGGGCAAGCGCCCGCCACATTTCCTTGAGTGTCTCGCGCGGGTCCTCCGCATGCTCCAGCGCATGCACCATCAAAATACGGTCCACCGCCGAATCCGGCAGCGGCAGGTCTTCCTCGAACACCAGCGCCGTCGACGACGCTTCCGCCGGCGGCCAGCTCGCCGCGCCCTGCCCGGCAGGCATGAAGGCGAATGTCCGCTCCGTATCGCCGCGAAACCGGTCGAGATAGGGCACGACATAGCCAAGACCGACAAGCCGTTCGCCCGGCAGTTTCGGCCAGATCGGCGCAAGGGCCATGGTAATCGCCCGCTCGGTCAGGTGGCCGAGGGTGGAAGCATAGAAGGTGCGGAGGTCGATGATATCGAGATGCATATATCCAACCTAACACGGCAAATCATAACATCAAGAAAATGGCTTGGAGACGGGTTGCGCCTGCCGGACAGCTGGCTATCCTGATCGCAACGCACAAACCGGACAGGCCCCATGTCAAATCTGCAGATAGAACAGTTCACCGCGCTCAGCGACAATTTCGGCGTGCTGATCCACGACCCCGATGCCAATCTCACCGCTTCCATCGATGCCCCGGAGGAAAAGCCCGTGCTCGACGCGCTGAAGCGCCGCGGCTGGACGCTGACCCATATTTTCTCGACCCATCACCACAATGATCATGTCGGCGCCAACCTTGCGCTGAAAAAGCGGTTCAAGCTCGAAATCCTCGGCCCGGACGCGGAAAAGGCCAATATACCCGGCATCGACCGCACGCTGAAACACGGCGACCGCTTCCGCTTCGGCAATTTCGACGTGTTCGTCATTTCCACGCCCGGCCATACCGCCGGCGAGATTTCCTATCATATCCCCGAAGCCAAGGTTGTTTTCGCCGGTGACACGCTGTTCTCGCTCGGGTGCGGGCGCCTGTTCGAGGGAACCCCGGCAACCATGTTCCGGTCGCTCAACCACCTCATCAAGCTGCCGGTCGACACGCAGATCTATTGCGGGCACGAATATACCGAAAGCAATGCGCGGTTTGCCCTGTCGATCGATCCGGACAATTCAGCGCTGAAGGAACGCGCCCGGGAGATCTTTGCCCTGCGCGAGGCCGGCCTGCCGACATTGCCCACCACTTTGCTGCGCGAAATGGCAACCAACCCGTTCCTGCGCTGGCATGACCCGGCGATCCGCCGCAACCTGAAGCTGGAGAACGCCAGCGACGAGGCCGTTTTCACCGAAATCCGCAAGCGCAAGGACAATTTCTGATGACGTTGACCGCCGAGCAGATTCGCACCGCGCTGGGGCTGCAACCGCACCCCGAGGGCGGCGCCTATATCCAGATGTTTCGCGACAACCAGAACGGTTGGCCGGTGGGCGGGCGCGGCCATTCCACCGCCATCTACTTCCTCCTGGAAAAAGGCGAGGTTTCCGCCTGGCACCGGGTGAAAGACGCGGCCGAGGTCTGGCACTGGTATGGCGGGGCACCGCTGCAACTGACCATTGCAACCGAAGGCGCGCCGCATGAGGTCCACCGGCTCGGCATGGATATCATGGCAGGCGAGCGGCCGCAGGGCATTGTTCCCGCCGGGCACTGGCAGACAGCCAAATCGCTTGGCGACTGGACGCTGGTTGGCTGCACGGTTGCACCGGGCTTCGACTTCGCCCAGTTCGAGCTGGCCGAGCCCGGTTGGAAACCATAAGAAGTCTTCCAACCGGGTTGGGAGCCCTAAACCCGTTTCCGGAAAATCATCTCCTTGGCGGCAAGTACCGCGCCAAGGGTGATCAGCAGGCAGGCGAGCAAGACGCGCACCGTCGGTTCGGCGGCCCCCGCCGCGATCAGGACAAGCGTCGACAGCAGCGGCGCCGCGTAGCTCGATGCACCCAGCACCTGGATATTGCCGCGCTTGACGCCGAAATCCCAGGCATAGAAGGCCGCGCCCACCGGGAAAAGCCCGAGCCCCAGCACGGCCAGCCACTGCGTCAGCGATTCGGGCCAGACGGTCTGCTCCAGCGCCAGATGCGAAATCAGCGACAGAACCGATGTCGCGACGCAAAAGCCGGTCACCGCATCGGTCGGCACGCTGGCAAAACGCCGCGACAGCAGCGAATAGGCAGACCAGGTCAGGGCGCAAAGCCCGGCCATGGCGTAACCGAAGGCATATTGCGCCTCGAAGCCGACACTGCCGCCCTTGGTGACGATCAGCACCGTGCCGGCGAGTCCCAAAAGGGTTCCCAGCACATGGAACCAGCGCAGGCGTTCGCCCGGCATCAGCGCCGAGCCGACCACGATGAACAGCGGCCAGAGATAGGCGATGAGACTGGCATCAACGGCCGGCGCGTTGCGCAGGGCGGTGAAATACAGGAAGTGATAGCCGAACAGGCCGACAACGCCGAGAAGCCAGACCTTTGCCGGCTGGCGCAGGTGCTGTGCCGCGCCCGGTCGCCAGAGCCAGGACAACAGGCCAAGACAGGCGCCAATGGCGAAGGTCATGGCCGTCAGCTGAAACGGCGGCACCTTGCCGGAGACATCGGTAAACAGCGCGAGCATCGCCCACATGATAACCGCAAGAAACCCGACTGATGTAGCCACGCGCCGCCCCCATTCGAAAGAGCGGCGCCCCTGCCGCTTCTATTGCATCTTTTCAAAACGGGTCGCGTAAACCGTCACCGTTCCGATCTGCGTGCCGATCTTCGCCTGCACCGGCGAATAGATACCGGACTTGCCGAGGGATGCAAAGGTGAGACTGATCTTGCTTTTGTTTTTCAGATATTCGATCGCGTCGCGCCCCGCCTGGTAGCCGCCGACCGGAATGAACTTGACCGAACAGGTGATCGTATCGCCTTTGAAACCCTTGGTGGAGAACGGCTGCGGGCTCCCGGATGGCGAGAGCTGAAGGTCCACCCGCGTCTGTCCGTCATAGAGATGCAGGGTCTGGGTGCAGACCTGGCCGATGCTGTCCGCCGCGACCATGACGCCGGAGATCGGATCGGTCACGCCCTGCAGCGCCGCAGGCTCAAGCTCCACCCATTTGTCCTTCTTCCTGACCGGCGGGACATTGGTTGTTTCCGTCACATTGCCATTGGCGAAGGCAATCGAAGTGCTCTTGTCTTTCTTGCCGTGCCGGTACTTGACCAGATAGGAGTTCGGCAGCGGGCCGGTTTTGCCAAACTGGCCTTTGACATCGATATTGCCCTTGGTGTCGTCGAAGACGGTCACGAGGCCCGAGCTTCTCAGGCCGCCGGATACCGTATAGGCGCCGCCCGAGACACTGGTTGAAAAATTTGCCTTGGCAATCGTCAGGCCGAGCAGCGAAACCCGGTAATCGGATTTGTAGACTTCCTCGGCGCGCGCCGGGAGTGCCCCCGCAACGAGCAGTATCCCTGCGGCAATCGCAGCATATCCGCAGCCGGGCCGCCGAATGAGACCAGTCATGTCCCGCTCCTTCAAATTGCATCACGCACGTGTGAATTGCCTGTGGTGAGACCGTACAAAGCAGGCAAAGTTGTGTTAAACATTGCGACAAGTCCGTTAAATACACAAAACCGGAGCAGAAGCACACTTGACGCGCGCGGCTCATATCACTATAGAAACGCGACTTCCCAATAGGCCGCCTGTCCGATATGCGCGCCGCTGCACGGCGACGTGTGATGGTAACAAGAACATTCGGGCTATAGGTAATGAATTTTGAAGGTGAGACCCAATGTCCCGCACATGTGAATTGACCGCTAAATCGGTACAGTACGGCAACAATGTGAGCCACGCGAACAACAGAACGCGCCGCCGCTTCCTGCCGAACCTTTGCCACGTTACGCTGATCTCCGAAGCTCTCGGTCAGAGCTTCCGTCTGCGTGTTTCGGCCCATGCCCTGCGCACCGTTGAACATCGCGGTGGTCTGGATGCATTCTTGAACAAGGCTGACGAGAAGGAGCTGTCACAGCGTGCCCGCCTCCTGAAGCGCCAGATTGCCAAGAAGTCGGCTGAAGCGCCTGTTGCTGCCTGATCGGCCGACACGGCTCTGACATCCTAATCGCTTGAGGCCAGCGCATGCTGGCCTTATTGTTGCTGGTTCCATTACCCAGGATAAAAAAATGCCGCTTTCGCGCGCCTATTCCCTGTCGGATTTCATCTTCCCCGTTCTCACCATGTGCGCGGTCGTGGCCGCGTCCAATATCCTGGTGCAGTACCCGTTCAATCATCTCGGACTGGGCGAAATCCTGACCTACGGCGCTTTCACCTATCCCGTTGCCTTCCTCGTCAATGACCTGTCGAACCGCCGTTTCGGACCGCAATTCGCCCGCAAGGTCGTCTATGCCGGTTTCGTCATCGCGGTGATTCTGTCGGTCTGGCTGGCAACGCCGCGCATCGCCATCGCCTCGGGCTCGGCGTTTCTCTGCGCCCAGCTGCTGGATGTCACCGTCTTCAGCAAACTGCGCCAGCTGACCTGGTGGAAAGCGCCGTTCGCGTCCGCCGTGTTCGGTTCGCTGCTCGATACGCTGCTGTTTTTCTCCATCGCCTTTGCCGCCCAGTTCGCCTGGATCGATCTGGCGATGGGTCGTGCCGACTCATCGCTCGCCATGCTGGTGCCTTTCCTCGGCAAGGATATCCCGCTGTGGATGTCGCTCGGCTTCGGCGACCTGATGGTGAAGATTGTCATGGCCGTGGTGATGCTGGTGCCCTATGGCGCCATTCTTGCCGTCTTCGCGCCGGCGATCTATTCGGCCAACCGGAATTCCAGATAAAGATTTCTCTGCGGGATCGAATCGGCCACCGCGACGACCGCGGGCGGCAGAACCGGAAGAAGAATGAACCGTATGCGCCGACCAAGCAGCGCCATACGGTTCATGTCAGCGTTTGCGGGCGGCAGATTTGCCCGCGGCGCGGCGCTGTTCCTGCTCTTCAAACAGCGATGCCAACTGCTCGGTCATGGCGCCCGCCAGCTCTTCCGCATCGACGATGGTCACCGCGCGCCGGTAATAGCGCGTCACATCATGGCCGATGCCGATGGCGATCAGTTCTACCGGCGAGCGCGTCTCGATCTCTTCGATCACGGCGCGCAGGTGCCGTTCGAGATAATTGCCGGGATTGACTGACAGGGTGGAATCGTCGACCGGCGCACCGTCGGAAATCATCATCAGGATCTTGCGCTGCTCTGGCCGACCCAACAGACGCTGATGCGCCCAGATCAGGGCTTCGCCGTCGATGTTTTCCTTCAGCAGCCCTTCGCGCATCATCAGCCCGAGATTGCGCCTGGAACGGCGCCACGGGGCATCGGCGCGCTTGTAGACGATGTGGCGCAGATCGTTGAGGCGGCCGGGATTGGCAGGCTTGCCGCGCTCCAGCCAGGCCTCGCGCGCCTGCCCGCCCTTCCATGCCTTGGTGGTGAAGCCGAGAATCTCGACTTTCACACCGCAGCGCTCGAGCGTGCGCGCCAGAATGTCGGCGCAGGTCGCCGCGACCGTGATCGGACGGCCACGCATGGAGCCGGAATTGTCGATCAGCAGGGTGACGATCGTATCGCGGAAATCCGTATCGCGTTCCTGCTTGTAGGACAGGGGCTGCGTCGGATCGATGACCACACGCACGAGACGCGCCGAATCGAGATAGCCCTCTTCCAGATCGAAATCCCAGGAACGGTTCTGCTGCGCCATCAGGCGCCGCTGCAGGCGGTTGGCCAGGCGGCCGACGACGCCGGAAAGATTGGCGAGCTGCTTGTCGAGGAAAGCCCGGAGGCGCTCCAGCTCCGCATCGTCGCACAGTTCTTCCGCATCGGTGGTTTCGTCGAATTCCTGGGTGAAGACCTTGTAGCCGCTTTCGCTGCCAAGATTGGAAAACGGCTGGTTCGGACGGCGTGCCTCGCCGGGCATTTCCGCATCCGTATCCGCATCGTCGTCAATCTCGTCGGAGGAAGCATCGGCGGCCTCGGTCTCGCCCGACTGGCTGTCGTCGCTGGAGCTTTCCGAATCATCGTCCTCGGACGCGTCACTGCCCTGGTCTTCGTCGGAACCGCCCTCGTTGTTCTCTTCGGGCTCCGGTGTGTCCTCGTTGTTTTCCTGGTCCTCGTCCTGCTCGCTTTCCTGCGACAGCTCTTCGGCCATCTCCATGGAGGCCAGCATTTCGCGGACGACGCGGGCGAAAGCGTTCTGGTCGTTGATCTTGTCGCCGAGATGCTCGAGGTCGGCCGCTGCCTTTTCCTCGATCCAGTCACGCCAGAGGTCGACGACATTGCCGGCGGACTCGGGCGCCTTGCGGCCCGTCAGCTTCTCGCGCACCACAAGCGCTATCGCTTCTTCCAGCGGTGCTTCGGCCTTGTCGGTGATGGCCGGGAAATTGGCGCGGGAATATTTGTCCGACAGCATCGAACTGAGATTCTCGGCCATGCCGTCCATGCGCAGGGCACCGATTGCCTCGACGCGCGCCTGTTCGACCGCATCGAAAATGGCACGCGCCTGCTTGCCTTCCGGCGCTAGCGTCGCATGAATGCGGTCGTTGTGGCATGCCTTACGCAACGCCATGGAATCGCCGATGCCGCGGGTAACCGCGATATCGTTCGCCGTCGGACGCTTGGGCAGGTCGGGCAGACGCGCCCGATGCCCCGTCAGGGCCGGGCGATCATTGCCAAACCCGACTTCCATTTCATGATCACCGGCAATGGCCCGCATGCAGGCCGTAACCGCGCGCTTGAAGGGCTCGGAATCAACCGGGCCTTTCGGATTTGTGCGTGAATTGTCTCCCGGGCCCGCCATGCTCTGATGACGCTCAGCCTATGACCACATTGGCCGTCGACTCCGGCAGTTCCTTGCCGAACGCACGCTGATAGAACTCGGCAACGATCGGACGTTCCAGTTCATCGCACTTGTTGAGGAAGGTCAGGCGGAAGGCGAAACCGACATCCTTGAAGATATCGGCATTTTCAGCCCAGGTGATGACCGTACGCGGGCTCATCACCGTGGAGAGATCGCCATTGATGAAGGCGGCACGGGTCATGTCGGCAACGCGGACCATCTTCGAGACGATCTCCTTGCCTTCCTTGTTCTGGTAGTGCTTGGCCTTAGCCAGAACGATGGCGGCTTCATTGTCATGCGGCAGATAGTTGAGCGTCGTCACGATGGACCAGCGGTCCATCTGCGCCTGGTTGATCTGCTGCGTGCCGTGGTAGAGACCGGTTGTATCGCCGAGACCGACGGTGTTGGCTGTCGCGAACAGGCGGAACGCCGGGTGCGGACGGATCACGCGGCTCTGGTCGAGCAGGGTCAGGCGGCCGGACGATTCGAGCACGCGCTGGATCACGAACATCACGTCCGGACGGCCGGCATCATACTCGTCGAACACCAGCGCCACATTGTGCTGATAGGCCCATGGCAGGATACCGTCGCGGAATTCGGTGATCTGCATGCCGTCCTTGACGACGATGGCATCCTTGCCGACGAGATCGATACGGCTGACATGGCTGTCGAGATTGACGCGCACGCACGGCCAGTTGAGGCGGGCGGCGACCTGTTCGATGTGGGTCGACTTGCCTGTGCCGTGGTAGCCGGACACCATGACGCGCCGGTTGAAGGCAAACCCGGCCAGAATGGCCAGCGTGGTCTGCTTGTCGAACAGATAATCCGGATCGGTCTCCGGCACGTAAGCATCGCCTGCCTTGTAGGCAGGGACCATCATGTCGGTATCAAATCCGAAAAGCTTTGCGGCAGAAACCGTAGTATCCGGCAAATTCGCAATATCGCGATCAACCTTATTCATCATGCCTCCAGCGCGACTGCACGCGCAGACGCAATAAGATAGTCACACCCATGAAGCCTCGACGGGAGGCTTCGAATTCAGCCAAACATGGTCCTTAGCAAAAACCAGCCTGTTTGAGCAATTGATAAGCCTGGATAACGTCGCGGAAACGATCCTCGGAAGCCCGATCACCGCCGTTTGCATCGGGATGATGGCGCTTCACCAGTTCTTTATAGCGCGACTTGATGTCTTCGCCAGTGGCTTTTACATCAAGACCGAGAGTATCCAGCGCTTTTGCCTCCAAAGGCTTGGCCTTGCGCAGGCGCGCACTCGGCCGTGCATCACCGAACACGCTGTTCGGATCACGGAAACGGTTCTGATAGGCAGCCCGGCCCGAACGCAGCTTGGAAAAGTCCGGCGACGTCTTGGCACCGCCGGACGCTGCAGCCGCCGCGCTGGCGCCAGCGCCGCTGCCCGGCAGGCCCGCGACGGTCCAGGTCGGCCGGTCGCCGGTCAGGGCTTCCTTTTGATAACGCGCAACTTCCACATCGGAGAGGCCAGAAAAATAATTGTAGCCTTTGTTGTACTCGCGGACATGATCGATGCAGAAATGGAAGAACTCGCCTTCCTTCATGCGCCCAACCGGTGCACGGTGCGGACCCGGCTTGTCGCAGCCATCCCACTGGCACGCGGGAATGCGCGATTTCTCCTCTTCCACCTTTTTCGGGCGGATGCGGATGCTGTCAAAATATTTCGAATTTGAGGTCATTGCGTACGATTATCAACGGATTGGTTTACAAGACAAGAATTGACAATTGCCCATGGATCAACCTAACGCCTGAAATGGCGGTAAATTTGTGATCATGTACGGGTTTGCCAAATGAAACTACCATATGGGCGCAGGAGAACGAAATGTCCACTCAGTCAGCGATCGAAAACAAACTGACGCAGGCTTTTCATCCTGTTTCATTGACCGTTATCAACGAGAGCCACCTTCATGCCGGCCACCATCATGAAGACAGCGGGCATCATGCCACATTCGACGGTTCGGGTGAAACGCATTTTCGCGTGCGCATTGTCGCAGAAGCTTTTGCGGGCCTGTCGCGCGTCGCGCGGCACAGGGCGATCAACGAGGTACTGAAGGACGAACTGGCCGGCAGCGTCCACGCGCTCGCACTGGAACCGGCAGCTCCCGGCGAAGCGACACGCCGCTAGAGGCTTTCCTGCCTAAACCTCCTCGCTTTGCATCAGTTGCCGTTGCAGGCGGGCGATCATCTGCGCCTGCAACTCGCTCTCCCCGCCATAGGCGGCGGCAGTCTGCCACAGCATGCCGATCAGCTGAAAACGCTCGTCCACGCTCAGGCGCGCCCGCAGCATCGGCACCATATCGTCAGCCATCGAGGGGAATGAACCCCGGCGTCTGGTATAGCGCCAGGCTTTGCGAAACATCGCATCCGGAGCGCCGATCCCCAGCGGACCGGCCACCAGCGCGATGATCTGCCGTCTTTCAGCCTGGGTCAGCGGCGCACCGGTGCGCACGAGCTGGATCATCAGCACGGTTGCCGCCAGCCGTGGATCACAGATCCGGCTATGGCGCGAACCAACGAGACGGTCGAATACCCGCTTGCTCCTGTTTCTCAGACGAGGCGTATTTCTGTCCAGATCCCGAATGGAACGAGCGGCCCATTGCAGCCGAAACATCCAGTAAAAAATCGCGGCAATTCCACTTAAAATGGCAATAACAATATGCATGCAGCCCCTAGCTTATGCGCAGGAAAGCGTCTGAAAAAACAATATCTTAAAATAATCGAACCAGTGGCGGCAGCTTAACTGGTTTTGCCCTTTTCGTCATCCTCCAAAGGTCGAATACGAAGCCGGGTAATGCGGTTTTTTTCCCGCTTCAGCACGGTGAAGCGCTTGCCGTGGAAGGTGAATGCCTGTTTTTCCGTGGGGATGCTCTGGGTTTCGTGGATGACGAGACCGGCAATGGTCGTGGCCTCAGCATCCGGCAGGTTCCAGTCGAGCGCCCGGTTGAGGTCGCGGATCGGAACCGAGCCATCAACCAATACCGACCCATCCGGCTGGGGGCGGCAGCCTTGAACGTCGATGTCGTGCTCGTCGGCGATATCGCCGACGATCTCCTCGAGAATGTCTTCGAGCGTGATCAGGCCCTGCACGTCGCCATATTCATCCACGACGATGGCGATATGCGCCTTGCGGCGCAGGAAGGCATTGAGCTGATCCTGCAGGGTTGTCGTATCGGGCACGAACCAGGGCTTGGTCGCCACCTTCATGATGTTGATCTTGGAGAAATCCCGGTTGGAATCGCGGATGGCCCGCACCAGGTCCTTGGCATGCACGACACCGACAATATTGTCGTTGTCACCGCGCCAGACCGGAATGCGGGTGTGGTGGCTCGCCAGAATCTGGCCGATGATCTCCTCGATCGGATCATCGGCATTGATCGAATCCATATCCGTCCGGTGGATCATGACGTCATAGACTTCGAGCTCGCGCAGATCGAGCAGACCGCCGATCTGGTCGCGGTCGCGCTTCACCACCGAACCCTCCCGGTGCAGGAGATCGACGGCGCCGCGCAGTTCCTCCTGCGCCGACAGCATCGATTTCACCGAACCGAGATCGATACCGAACAGACCGAGGATACGGCGCACGATCCAGTTGATGAGGTCCGACAGCGGGCCGAAGATGAACACGGCAACTTGTGCGAACCGCACCAGCGCCAGCGCATTGCGGTCGGGGCTCGATATCGCCCAGGATTTCGGCAGCACTTCGGCGAAGATCACCAGAAGCACGGTCATGATCGCGGTGGCATAGGCAACGCCCGCCTGTCCGAACAGGTTGAGCAGCATGCTCGTGGTCAGGGATGACGCAAGAATATTGATGAGATTGTTGCCGATCAGCATGACACCGATCAGGCGGTCGCGCTTTTCGATGAGACCTTCGACAACCGTTGCACGGTCATCGCCGCGCTTCGAGAGCCGGTGCATCCGGGCGCGCGACACGGCGGTCAGCGCGGTTTCGGATCCTGAAAAAAGACCAGACATCAGGATCAGAAGGAAAATGATTCCGCAAAAGATCCAGAGTTCCAGGTTCATTTTGGGTGTTTCTCCTGCAAAAAGCTGAGAACGGCCGATGGCGGCACATCCCGGGCGATAAAGGACTGGCCGATACCGCGGGTGAGAATGAAGGTCAGCGTGCCCCGCGTCACCTTCTTATCCTGGGCAATATACTCCATCAGCCTCTCCGCCGGCGGCAAGGCACCGGGAATGTCGTCGATGGAAACCGGCAGCCCGACCTGCCGCAAATGCGCTTCGACCCGCCGGGCATCGTCGGCGCTCGCCAGATTCATCTTAACCGAAAACTGGTGGGCGAGGACCATGCCGATGGCAACGCCTTCGCCATGCACGAGACGGGCGGAATCGTATTGCGTGGCTGTCTCCAGCGCGTGGCCGAATGTGTGGCCGAGATTGAGCAGCGCCCGGTCGCCGGTTTCGCGCTCGTCGCGCGCCACGACATCGGCCTTTGACTGGCAGGATACGGCAATGGCGTGGGTCCGCTCCGGCCCGCCGCCAAAAATGCCCTGCCAGTTCGTCTCCAGCCATGCGAAGAAATCCGGCCGGTCGATCAGCCCGTATTTGGCAACTTCCGCATAGCCGGCGCGAAATTCGCGCGGGCTCAACGTGTCGAGCACATCCGTATCGGCCAGCACCAGTTGCGGCTGGTAGAAAGCACCGACAAGGTTCTTGCCATGCGCCGTGTTGATGCCGGTCTTGCCGCCAACGGATGAATCCACCTGGGCCAACAGGGAGGTCGGTATCTGCACGAAGCCCATGCCGCGCCGGGCGATGCTTGCGGCAAAGCCCGCGAGATCGCCGATCACGCCGCCGCCAAAGGCGATGACGATATCGCCCCGCTCCAGCCGGGCAGCCAGAATGGCATTGGTGACGGTTTCGAGCGTGGCAAAACCTTTCGACTTTTCACCGGGGGCAACGAGAACCGGCGTCGATTCGATGCCGGCGGCCTTCAGGCTGTCAACCAGGCGCTGCAGATGCAGCGCGGCAACGTTCTCGTCCGTGACGATGGCCACCCGCCCTGCGCCCGTGCGCCCGGCAATCTCCTGCCCGGCGCGCTCGATCAGGCCCGCGCCGATGAGAATGTCGTAGGAACGGTCTCCGAGTTTGACCGGAACTGTCGTCAGGGCGCTCATCGCGGGGATTCCTTGTTGTCCAGATGCTGCGATACGGCCTGCATCGCTTCAAGCGCGATGATTTCTTTCTTTTCCTCGCGTGAGAGAATGGTCAGATCCGCCTGCGCGTAAACCGGATAGCGCTCGCTCATCAGCCGTTCCATGACGGCGCGCGGATTGTCGCTTTTCAGGAGCGGCCGGTTCTGCTTGCGCACCACGCGGTTCATCAGCACGTCGAGTTCGGCATTCAGCCAGATCGATATGCCTTCGGATACGATGGCGCCGCGCGTCTGCTCGTTCATATAGGCGCCGCCGCCGGTCGCCAGAACGATGGGGCCGTCTTCGAGCATGCGCGCGATAACCCGGCGCTCCAGATCGCGGAATTCCGCTTCACCATAGGCCTCGAACAGTTCGGGAATGGTCATGGTCGAGACTTTTTCAATCTCGTTATCGGCGTCAAAAAACGGCAGCTCGACCAGCGAAGCCAGTTTTTTACCCACGGTGGATTTGCCTGCGCCCATCAAACCGACGAGCACAATAGACCGGTGCCCCAGGCGCTCCCGGATGGATCGGGCCAACTCCGGAACCTGGGCTGTGCCAAGAATATCGTCAATGCTGTTCATAAATGCGTTTCGACAGGAAAACCGGGCTTTCGTCAAGCAAAGTGTGGGGTTGTCCTTATGTCTGGCCTTCATCAATTCATAAGAGTTTCCGTTGCAGGATTATGGAACATGGAAAGCCAGCTTGCAAAGTCGATTTGATGCCCACACTGACCCGATTGATCATCACCCTCGCGGTTCTCGCCGGGCTCGTCTATGCGGGAATGCTGGCGCTGGTGACCTTCGTGCATCCGACGCAGACGGAACTGACCATCCGCATTCCCGCCGAAAAGCTCAATGTCAAACCCGGCAATCCAAAGTAGAGCCATGCGTGCAGCAGCAGCGATAGAAACATTTCTTGAGATGATGAGCGCCGAACGCGGCGCGGCGCAGAACACGCTCGAGTCCTATCGCCGCGACCTGGAGGATGCGGCGGCGTTCGCCAGTGCCGCCGGCGTGCAGCTGACCGTGGCGGAGCCCGCAACAATCCGCGCCTATCTCGACGATATCGCCGGACGCGGCTATGCCGCGACATCGCAGGCACGGCGGCTCTCGGCTCTGCGCCAGTTCTTCCGCTTTCTCTATACGGAAAATATCCGCACCGATGACCCGACGGGCACGCTGGACGCGCCAAGGAAGGACCGTTCGCTGCCAAAAATCCTCAGCGAGGCGGATGTCGAGAAACTGCTGGCGCGGGCCGAACTGGAAACCCTGGACGCGGCGGCCCCGGCGGGCGATCATCTGCGCGCCCTGCGCCTGCATGCGCTGCTGGAAATTCTCTATGCGACGGGCTTGCGCGTTTCCGAGCTGGTCGGGCTGCCGGTGACGGTTGCCCGGTCCGATCACCGCTTTCTGATGGTGCGCGGCAAGGGCTCGAAGGACCGCATGGTCCCGCTCTCCGGCAAGGCCCGCACGGCAATGACCACATATCTTGCCGTACGCGATGCCCTGCCGAACCTTGCCGGCAATCCCTGGCTGTTCCCGGCCATCTCCGAAAGCGGTTTTCTGGCGCGGCAGGTTTTCGCCCGCGAATTGAAGGGGCTGTCCGCCCGTGCCGGACTTGTGACTTCAGCAATCTCGCCGCACGTGTTACGGCATGCCTTCGCCAGCCATCTCCTGCAGAATGGCGCGGACCTGCGGGCGGTCCAACAATTGCTGGGTCATTCGGATATTTCAACGACCCAGATTTATACCCATGTCATGGAGGAGCGCTTGCACCGCCTTGTCACGGAGCACCACCCTCTGGCAGACTGAACCCATTCCCCCGCGAAACAGGCGGGACCATAGACTTGGCGGGACTCTCTATGTGGCGGCTGTTGAAAAAGCTGTTTTCGAGACCGGAACCGGCGCCTGTCGAAGCCGATAGCGAAGTGATGCGCTTCGACGAAACCGGGTTCACGCGGTCCAGCCAGCTGATCCGCTCCATGGGCTGGCGGGAGCACTGGGATTGGGACGAGATCGACGGTTTCGGCTTCTCCTTCAAACAGGCCATGTTTCCCGACCCCTGGTTCGGCGACTACATGGAGAGCGAATGGTTCATCATCGTTGACAACGAAAAGGCACCCGAACACATCTATTTCCATGCGGACTGGCTGAACATCGACCATCTTCCGCCCGCCCTTCTGCAGAACATGCCCGGTCTCGACATCGACGAGCTGCGCAAGGGCCTGCACAATGCATCGCAGGGCTTTCACTATTACGACGGCGAAGGCGCGTGGATCGGCTGGCAGCGCCCAAAACCCGCCAAGCCGGCGAGACCGGCACAGAAGCCGGCGCCGAAACGCAAGACGGCACCGGCCAAACCCCGGGCATCGACCAGGAAGCCGGATGCATGAACGGCGCCCGCGGCGGCTCTTCCGCCAGGCACGCCACGCAGGCAAGGCCTTGAACTTCGTCCTTATCCACGGGTTTCCACCACACCTTCGCCGGAATTATCCCTATAACTGGCGCCGCGAACGCGCCTTGTCGGCCATGCTTCCTTGACATGAGCGTCCGCAACAGCCAGTTAGGTCGTGAAAAATCCACCGTTATGCAGGCAGACACGTCGTCCATGTACAACTATCTCGATTTCGAAAAGCCGGTTGCTGATCTCGATGGCAAGATTCTCGAACTGAAGAAGCTTGCGGAAGAAGGCGGCGCACTCGACACCAATGACGAGATTGCCCGCCTGGAAAAGCGGTCGGCCGAGGCTTTGCGCGATCTCTACCGCAAGCTGACCCCCTGGCAGAAGGCGCAGATCGCCCGCCATCCCGACCGTCCGCATTGCGTCGACTACATCGGCAAGCTGTTCACGGACTTCACGCCGCTCGCCGGTGACCGCAACTTTGCCGAAGACGAGGCCATCCAGGCCGGTCTTGCCCGTTTCAACGGCCAGGCCGTCGCCGTGATCGGCCAGGAAAAGGGCAACGACACGAAGTCCCGCCTCAAGCACAATTTCGGCATGGCCATGCCCGAAGGCTACCGCAAGGCCGTGCGCGTCATGGACCTGGCCGACCGCTTCAACCTTCCGGTCATCACGCTCGTCGATACGGCCGGCGCCTTTCCGGGCATCGCCGCGGAAGAGCGCGGACAGGCGGAAGCCATCGCGCGGTCCACCGCGGCATCGCTGAACCTGAAAGTGCCGATGGTTTCCGTCATCATCGGCGAAGGCGGCTCCGGCGGCGCCATCGCCATTGCCACGGCGAATCGGGTCTACATGCTCGAACATGCAATTTATTCGGTGATCTCGCCGGAAGGCGCGGCATCGATCCTCTGGCACGATTCCACCCGCGCCAAGGATGCAGCAACCAACATGCGCATCACGGCACAGGACCTGTACGAGCTGAAAATCATCGACGGCATCATTCCCGAACCCACGGGCGGCGCCCATCGCGGCAAGGATGCGGTGATCGAGGCGACGGGCAACATCATCAACGTTGCCCTGAAATCCATGGCATCGATGGACGGCGAAGCGCTCAGGAAAGACCGGCGCGACAAGTTCCTCGCCATCGGGCGCAACCTTTAAGACCTGCACAAAGGCCCGGACATTCTCCGGGCCTTTTCTTTTCTGCCAGAAAGACGCGGGTGCACACGGCCGGAAAGGCGCTAAGCCGCCGAATAAACCGGGGTGCGACGTTCCGGCAAAAAATTGTTGCGGTTTTTTTGCCAAAGCTGCTTGCAATTCACAGCCCAACCGATTACGAACCGGCCTGCGCAGACGAACGCGCAAGTGTGGCACGCGCCCGTAGCTCAGCTGGATAGAGCACCAGACTACGAATCTGGGGGTCAGAGGTTCGAATCCTTTCGGGCGCGCCATTCCTTCCCGACGAAAATCGATATCGCTGTTAGCGCGACCGGCATTGGCCGATGACGCGGCAATCCTGATTCTAGGCCAGGGATTGGCACACTTCGCAGATCAGCACGGCAATCCCCACCACGACGCCAAAGGCCAGCAGATGCACCCAGACCGGTGTCGTATAATGCAGGTGTTGTTTGTCGTCATACTCGTCGTACACGGCTTCGTTCTCGCGTGGGGATCAGGAGCCCGATCTTGGCCCAAGCCCCGGCGAACCGACAGCAAGGCCATGCTCAATACCGGTTCAATCGGGGATTTCGATTTGCCGTCCCCGCCGCGGCACCGAAAAGTCTGCCCGCAGGCGGCGTCCCCATGCCCAGAAAACGGGCTTTTTCGCGATCAACAAACTTAACAACTTGTAACTGTTTTCCGCCCAAGGCCGGGTGTATCTGTTTGCCAGATAATACGAGACACGCATGGCAAATCATCTCCTCATCGCGGGTACAGGCCGGGCCGGAACGAGCCTTCTCGTCCGATATCTCGATGCCCTGGGACTGACCACACACATCACCAGATCCAACGGACAGACCCATCTGATAGAGGACGCCAATGCCGGTTTGGAGGATCTTGTCCTCCATGGCGGCGCGAACCTTCCCTACGTCGTCAAATCCCCCTGGCTGTACCAGTTCATCGACGAGGTGCTCAAGCGCACCGACATTACGATTGACGGCGTCATCATTCCCATACGCAATCTGGCGGAAGCGGCAAGCAGCCGGATCATTCTCGAACTGCAGAGACTCCATCACACCCAGGAATGGATGGCCGACGAAGCGCGGACATGGGACCACTGGGGAGAAACACCCGGAGGCGCGGTGTATGCGCTCGATCCCGTCGATCAGGCCCGGCTGCTGGCCGTGGGATTCCACCACCTTGTCGAGCGCCTGACGCGGGCGGGAATACCGATTTATCTCATCGCCTTTCCGCGTTTCACCCAGGACCCCGAATATCTCTTTTCCACGCTCCGGGGATGCCTGCCCCCGTCGGCGAGCCTCGAATCCATTCTGCCGCTGCACAAGAGCCTGATAGATCCTGAAAAAGTGCGGGTGGAATCGGAAATTGCCGTGCAAACCCTGCCAAAACTCCCGGCGGCGGCATCGGATGACTTTCCGTCGCTGGAGCAGCTCGACAACATTGCCCTGCGGCGCGAGATCAAGAAGATGCGGCTTCTTCATGCCGCAGCCATGGACAGGCACAATCCGGACCACAGCGCACTGGAGCAAATGTCCCGGGAACAGGCGCAGATTATTCTGCGGCTGCAGGAGGAACTGACCGCCATCCGATCGAGCACCTCGTGGCGGATGACGCAGCCGCTGCGAAGGGTCGTTCAAAAGGTCCGCAGTCACGGGCAGCGATAACCGGACGGGCCGGCTGCCGCGGCAAGATGGAAGCGGGTTTCTGCGCCCCTTCAAGGCCGTCATGATTGACGTGATTCGACCCGCCCCAATTTGGCCATCCACTCCGCACTTCCTGCAAAGCAGCTATGCATTCTTGTCACTGCAAGTTTCGCCGGGCATCGACTATATGCAGGTCACGATCAAGAAATGATCCAACAAACAATAAGTTACCAAGGTGAGTGAAATGAACCTGATCCGCTCTTACAACAACTGGCGCCGTTATCGTGACACCGTCACGGAACTGAACCGCCTGTCCGCACGTGAACTGAACGACCTCGGCATCTCCCGTGGCGATATCGCCTTCGTTGCCAAGAAGGCCGCAGCTGCGCGCTAATCGAATTCAAAGTTAACGTTCGGGATGACCTCCTCCCAGGTTCCGAACGTTCAAAGGCCGGCACTCCTCCTCCCAGCCGGCCTTTACAAATAGCACCCACCGCACCTCCTCCCGCGGTGGGTGTTGTTTTTTCAGGCCCTGCCTGATTGCCGCCCGCTGGCTTTCCCCGTATTGATCGCCGCATATTGGTCGCATGATCCACAGGCGGAGGAACTTCATGACAAGCGGCATCCACCACATCACCCTGATCACCCGCAGCGTTCAGGCGAATGTGGACTTCTATGCCGGTTTTCTCGGCCTTCGCCTCGTCAAGCGCACCGGCGGTTATGAAGACGCGACCCAGCTTCACCTCTTTTACGGCGACACCTCCGCGTCCCCCGGGTCCCTGATCACCTTTCTCGTCTGGGAAGACGGGTCGCTCGGCCGGGTGGGTTACGGGCAGCCGAGCGAAATCGCGCTTGCCATCGCCCCGGATGCCATCGGCTTCTGGCTGACCCGCGCACTCCAGCACAACATTGCCGTCACCGGCCCCGCACAGGAGTTCGGCGAAACGGTCTTGCGACTGAAAGATCCCGACGGCGTGATCGTGAAACTCGTCGGAACATCAGGCGTAACGGGCACCGCGCCTTGGACCGTCCGGGGTATTGCCGCGGCAGACGCCATCCGGCGCATCCGCGGCGCCACTGTCCTCACCGAACAGCCGCAGGCCACCTGCGCCTTTCTGGAAACCTATTTCGGCTTTCACGCCGGCGAGCGCACCGACACGATTGTGCGGATGGTTTCGGATACCGGCGATTGCGTCGATGTGCGCGATGCCAGCGGCTTCTGGAGTTCGGCGCCCGGCACCGGCACGGTCGATCACATCGCCTTCCGCGCGCCCGATATCGCCCATGTCCAGGAGACCTACAACAGCCTGATCAGGGATGGGTCGGACGCGACCGCCATGCATGACCGCAAGTATTTTCACTCGATCTATGTGCGCGAGCCCGGCGGCACGCTGTTCGAGATGGCGACCGACGGTCCCGGCATGCTTGTGGACGAGCCGCTGGAAACGCTCGGCACGCAACTGTTCATTCCGCCGCATTTTGCCGAAGAGGCCGCCAATCTCAAAGTGATGCTGCCGCAGTTCGGCCTGCCCGGCGAGGAGCGGTTCCTCTACCGCGAGCTGCCTTTCGTGCACCGCGTCTATACGCCCGACCACACTGATGACCTGACGCTTGTGCTTTTGCATGGCTCCGACGGCAATGAGACAACGTTGCTGCCGCTTGCCGCCAATGCCGCGCCGCATGCCACCCTCATTGGTTTACGCGGGCGCAGCAACGAAGAGGGTATCGGCCGCTGGTTCCGCCGCTTCGGCCCCCTGAGTTTCGATCAGCAGGATATCCGTTCGGAGGCCGAAGCACTGGCAGCCTTCATCGAAGAGGCGGCCGAGGCCTATCGTCTCGATCTCGAACGCACGGTGTTTCTGGGTTATTCCAACGGCGCCAACATGCTGGTGGCAACCATGCTGCTGCATCCCGGCCTTGTCAGGAATGCAATTCTCCTGCGCGCGATGAATGTTCTTGAGGAGACACCGCACGCGGATTTGAGCCATGCGAAAATTCTGATGATCAATGGCGACCACGACCTGTTCGGCGCCAAGACGCCTGATCTCGAAGCGCTGCTGCGGCAGGCCGGAGCGGAACTTATCGTCCAGCGTGTCCATGCCGGGCATGAAACCGGCCAGCACGACATTGAAGCCATCAAGCAATGGATTGCCGCCAATCTTGATCAAGAGGCCTGAAATGCAGGAAGGCCCGACGCTTGCGCGTCGGGCCTTATTCATTCTGGTCAGACCAGAGGCTTCAGGTTTGCTTCGATGGACGCCCGCTTGCCCTCGAGGAACGGCGGCAGGGACAATCCTTCGCCCAGCGTTTCCAGCGGTTCGTCAACGGTGAAGCCGGGACCATCCGTGGCAATCTCGAACAGAATGCCATTGGGCTCGCGGAAATACAGCGAGCGGAAATAGTAGCGCTCGACCTCGCCGCTGGAAGGCATGCGAAAACTCTTCAGCCGTTCCGTCCATTCGTGCAGCTGCTGCACATCCGGCGCCCTGAACGCCACGTGATGCACCGCGCCCGCACCTTGACGGGCCACGGGAAGATCCGGCTGGACGGCGACGTGCAGTTCGGCAGCAGGTCCGCCCTCACCCATGGAAAAGACGTGGACATGACCGGCCCCGTCGGGAGACGGATAGGTGCTGGTCTGGCGCATGTTCATCACATGCAGAAGAATGGCTTCCGTGTTGGTGATATCAGGCACGCTGATGGTGATCGGGCCAAGGCCTCTGATCTGGTGTTCGGCCGGAACCGGGCTCTTGTCCCAGGGATGCGACGGGCCCGCGCCGCCATCATCGATCAACCGGAAACGCTGGCCTTCGCCGTCCTCGAAATCGAGCGAGTCACGGCCGCCGATTGCGACGATTTCGTCCGACTTGACGCCAAGGTCGTTGAAGCGTGCCTTCCACCAGACAAGGCTGGCCTTGCTGCCGACGCGCAGACCCGTGCGCGCAATGCTATGCGTGCCGCGCCGCTCCGGGCCGACAGGCCAGTCGAAGAAGGTCAGGTCGGTGCCGGGCGTTGCCTCGCCATCGGCATAGAACAGGTGATAGGCGCTGGTATCGTCCTGGTTGACTGTCTTCTTGACGAGCCGCAAACCGAGGGTCTGCGTGTAGAAACGCAGGTTTTCCGGGGCATTCGCCGTGATGGCGGTCAGATGATGGATACCTGTCAATTGTAGGGACATGAAAGCCTCCTGAATGGTGTTGCCTGGCGCTCATGCGCCGTTGGGGTGAATATCTGCGCTACGGGCGCCGATATAAAGCCCGCTTCGATGCAACCCATGTTCGGCAGGGCAGAACGATTTTCCCTGAACCGTCTTTGTTGTTGCGCTGTTGTCCTCTATAAGAGAACCATGAAATGGCGCTTCGACGATCTCTTAACTTTTCTCGACGTGATGGAGACGGGCAGCATCACCATGACTGCCGCCCGGCTCAATCTGTCGAAATCCGTGGTCAGCAAGCGCATCACCGATCTGGAAGCGGCGCTCGGTACGGAACTGTTCCAGCGTTCGCCGCGCAAACTGCTCGCCTCGGACAATGCCCGCGCCTTTGTCGAGCGTGTCCGGCCGCTCGTGCGCGAGCTCACCGAAGCGGCCGACACGGTCGGGGAGCGCTACAGTGCCATTCGCGGCACCTTGCGCATCACGGCACCGATGACCTTCGGCACGTTTTACCTGAGCCGCCTGATTGCCGATTTCGCCCGGCAATATCCCGATCTCGAAATCGCCGTTGAACTCGACGACCGCATGGTCGATCTCGTGAAAGGCGGCTTCGATGCCGGTATCCGCATCGGCATCCTGCGGGATTCCAGCCTGATCGCGCGCAAGCTGTGCACCGACCCGCGCGTCATATGCTGCAGCCCGGCCTTTGCCGCAGCCAACGGCCTGCCGCAAAACCTCGGCGAACTCGGCTCCTACGCGTGCATCGATTACTCCAACGTCAACACCAGCCAGCTCTGGCAGTTCGAAAACCCGGCAGCCCCCGGCGAACCCATTTCGGTTGCCATGCACGGGCGCATCGTGGCCAACAATGGCGAAGCCATGCGCGACATGGCCATCGCCGGACTGGGCCTGGTGCTCCTGCCCATGTTCATCGCCGCCGAAGCGCTGCGGCGCGGCACGCTCATCCCGGTCTTGCCGGAGGCGAGGCCGCTGCCCTACAGGATCTATGCGGTCTACCCGCCGACCCGGCATGTCTCGGCCAAGGTGCGCGCCTTTATCGACCACGTGGCACGCCATATCGGCAACCCTCCGATCTGGCAGATGCCCGACGCTCTGCAGACCGGCAGCCCTGAACCTGCGGAATCACAGGCCGAATCACCGGACTGAATTTGCAGGCGTCATCCGGCTCCGATCTGAAAAATCATAGCCGGTTTTGCAAAAAACCCTGTAAACACTGGGTATAAACCCCGAAAATGCGTCCTATTCCTGATGACAGGGGCGGCAACGCATGCCATACAGACGCCTTCGATCAACGAATATACTGAGGAAACCGCCAACATGAATACGTCCGATCTTATCGAGAAGCTCGTCGCTGATCAGGGTCTTACAAAGGTTCAGTCCAAGGCGATTGTTGATAGCGTTCTTAAGGGCATCACCGATGCCGTCGTCGCAGGCGACGAAGTTTCGCTGCCAGGCTTCGGCAAGTTCAAGGTACAGTCGCGCGCTGCTCGCGAAGGCCGTAACCCTGCAACTGGCGCAACGATCAAGATCGCAGCCTCCAAGAAGGTTGCCTTCCAGCCTGCAAAGGCTCTGAAGGATGCCCTCAACGGCTAATCACCATTTGTGCTGATTTCATGAAAGGCGGTGCTCAGGCGCCGCCTTTTTTATTGTCGTTGCTGCTGCGTTCGAACCTGAAAAGAATAACGCTGTCGCCATCCTCTTCAAATTCGTCAACCGGCCGAAAACCAGCCGCTTCCGATGCCCTGATCGCATCCAGATCGCCCGCCTCGTGGGTGATATAGGCAAACCGCTCATCGGTGAAATGCGGGAAGGCGATTTGCGCAAGATATTCCCTCAGCATCAGCGAACCGATGCCGCGCCCGATATAGTCCGGCTCGCCAATAAACAGGTCGACGCTGATGCCATAGTCGAGCGCGGGCAGCTCGTCCTCATAGTCCGCGTTGCGGTAGCATTGCAGATAACCGAAAGGCTGCTCGCCATAATAGGCGATGTGACAGATATCCGGCGTCTCTCCGGTGAACAATGGCCCATATTCCTCCGCAACCTCGCTCGGGGTTATCGGGTCCGGCTGATAGGAGTCACGCATATGCGGCATCATCAGCCATTTCGCCATCAATGGCAGATAGGACAGTGAGGCCGGGCGAAATGTGATTGCAGAATGTTCAGTCACGATGATCCACCGCCTGTTGATTGATAAAATTCTCAAGACTGTCGAGCGCGCCGCTCCAGCCCTGCCTGTGACGATCCCGCGCCGCCTCGTCGTAGAACTTCTCATGGATGAGTGTCAGCAATGTGCCGTCATCCACCCGTTCCAGCACCAGCGTTACCAGCGACTCCCGGTCCGGCAGGGTAATCCACATCCAGGTAAAGGCCAGGCGCTGCTCGACCAGCACCTCGCAATAGACACCGCTGACATCGTGCTGCTCGCCATCGGGGGTGACGAAGACGATGTGATAGCGGCCGCCAAGGCGCGGATCGGCTTCCGCCTTCAGGGTTCTGGCCCCCGTGGGGCCCCACCAGCGCACGATCATCGAGGGATCGGTCCAGGCGGCCCACACCAGCCGCGGCGGCGCTTTCAGATGGCGTTTGAGCGTCAAAAAGGGTGCAATTGCCATTCTGTTCCTCCCTGCACGGCTGATGAAACGGGCACGCAACGCGGCCGCTCAAGGGCCGGACACCAACAATTGATGAGGGCGAATGCTTCCTGTCAATGGCGTATTACAGGGCAAGTACGTATTGCAACGGATGGATCATCTTGGAAAAACAGTGTATTTCGCCATAAATCCGCCCTGTCTTCATTGCAGGTGACAATTGCATGATTGAGCAATTTGACTCATTGCAGTAAGGCTTTATCAACTATACCGGATGCAAATAGGGGGTTGTGGATTTCAATCCACACAATTTCGGCGAAGCGAACTGGTAACAGCTGCGAAGATGAAAATACCGACACATATCCTTGCTCCGTTATTGCTGACCCTGTTTCTGGCGGGTTGCCAGGGCGCGTCGGTGTCCGACCTTGCACCAAAATCCGAAAAGCAATTGTCCGAAAAGCTGGTCAAGCTGATGAAGACCAAGGGCATGACCATGACCGCGCCGATCATGGTCCGCATCTTCAAGGAAGAGAGCGTTCTCGAAGTCTGGAAACGCAAGGACAACGGCCGCTACGATATCGTCACGAGCTACCAGATCTGCAAATGGTCGGGCAAGCTCGGCCCGAAATTCATCGAGGGCGACCGCCAGGCACCGGAAGGCTTCTATGCCGTGCGCCCCGGGCAGATGAATCCGAAATCCAGCTATTACCTGTCCTTCAATACCGGCTTTCCCAACGCGCTCGACCAGGCGCTCGGCCGTACCGGCGCCAATCTGATGGTGCACGGCGCCTGCTCGTCGTCCGGCTGCTATTCGATGACCGATGCGCAGGTCCAGGAAATCTACGCCTTTGCCCGCGACGCGTTCAAGGGCGGGCAGGACTCGATCCAGCTCCAGGCCTTTCCGTTCCGCATGACCGCAGCCAACATGGCGCGCTACAAGGATGATCCGAACTATCCCTTCTGGAAAAACCTGAAGGAAGGCTACGATCATTTCGAGATCACCAAGGTGCCGCCGAAGGTCGACGTGTGCGAGAAGAAATATGTCTTCAACAACACCACCGATCCGAATGCACCGATTGCCGCAACGGCCACATGCCCGCCCATGCAGCAGCCTGAAACGCTGAAGATGGCCTATCAGAGCTATCAGACCAATTACGAGGCTGCATTCTCCTCCATGGTCGGCAAGAGCAGCATCCAGGCGCCGAGCCGTTCCATCCAGGGCCTGAACGAAGCCAAGATCATCGCCGAATGGAGCGCCCGCCGCGCCCGCGGTGAACGCGTCACCCAGGAGCCGCCATCCCTGTCGCCGCAGGACAAGGACGCCGCGCTGAAGCCGCAGGTCATGGTCCGCCTCGCTTCCGCTGTCGCCGCCGACAAGGCGCGTGACGAGCGCGAGGCCGGCAAACGGCACCGCATGACGGTTGCCGCCATCCCGGCCGCAACCACGGCACCGGCTTCCACCGCCAATCAGGTCGCCGCCAATGTCGTTGCCCCGGTACGCCAGACAATCGCACCCGTACCGGCACCGGCGGCAACGCCCGTCCAGGCACCACAGGACGTGACAGCCACGGTGGCGGAACAGCCGGCGAAAAAGGCCTGGTGGAAAATCATCGGCAATTGAGCCACGTATATTTGCCTGCCCGGAGAGCCTGCCATGTCGGCTGACATCTACGATCTGCGTGGTCTGAACTGCCCGCTGCCGGTGCTGAAAACCCGCAAACGCCTGGAAACCATGCCCGGAGGCAGCCGTCTCTGGGTCGAAACCAGCGATCCTCTCGCCGTCATCGACATGCCGAATTTCTGCCTGAACGACGGCCACCGGCTGATCGAGACGGTGACCATCGAGGGCGGCCACCGCTTTCACATCGAGCGCGGCTAACGCACCATTCGCAGATTTGCAGCAAGACCAGTGCGTGGTTCGACAAGCTCGCCATGAGGGAGGTGGGGGATCGCAGGGAGCTCTATTCTGCAACTTTTGCGATTAGCGTTGCAGCCAAATCACTTCCCGCATGGTGAGCTTGTCGAACCACGCACAACGTCCACTGCAGCGTGCTGAAGCCTAGACTTTCAGTCCCGGAATCGCCAGCGGATTGTCGAACAGCGCTGCGCGATCGGGTGTATCGACCTTCGGTTCGTTGAGGAAGGCGCTGAACAGCTGGGTCACGTAGCTTTCCGGCAGATCCTTCACGATCAGAACGAGCCGCGTCTCGCGCCGCCCTTCCGGCCATGCGGCAAGCCGCGCCGGCGGATGGAAAATCTGCTGCACACCGTGAATGACCAGCGGACGCTCCGGATCATCGGCCAGCTGCACGATGCCTTTCATGCGCAGGAGTTTCTCGCCATGGGCCGAGCGCAGGAGATCGAGGAACATCTCGAAACCGGCGCGCGGTACCGGCGCATCGTGTGTCAGCGAGAAGGAGCGTATCGCCGCATCGTGGCGGTTCACATCGTGATGATGGTGGTGGTGGTCGTGATCATGGTGATGATGCTCCCCATGATCGTGATGGTGATGATCCGCGTGATGCTCAACCGCTTCACGCTCATGCTCACGATCGCGATAGGCTTCCGCCTTCAGCCAGCGCTGCACGTCGATGGTTTTCGTCTCGGGATTGTAGACACCGCATTCGAACAGGGCGGCATAGCCGGTGCGCGCATCGCCGACATCGATGATATCCGCACCGGGATTGAGTGCGGCGAGCCGGGCACGCAGCGCCGGCAGCCCCTGCGCGGCTTGCGGCATATCGGTCTTGGTCACGACAATGCGGTCGGCAACCGCCGCCTGCTTGACCGCTTCCTCATGCGCATCGAGCGTCGCCATGCCGTTGACGGCATCAACGGTTGTGATCACCCCATCCACCCTGAATGCCTGCAGGAGCACCGGATGCCCCATGATCGCATGCAGGACGGGTGCAGGATCGGCCAGCCCGGTCGTTTCGATGATGACCCGCTTGAGCCGCTTCAACTGGCCCGTCTGCAGACGGTCGATCAGGTCGGCCAGCGTATCGACGAGTTCGCCTCGCACGGTGCAGCACAGGCAGCCGTCGGAAAGCTCGATGACGCCTTCGCTCGCCGTCTCCACCAGGAGATGGTCGATGCCGACATCACCGAATTCATTGATGATGACGGCCGTGTCGGCCAGCGCCGGATCTTTCAGCAGGCGGTTCAGCAAGGTGGTCTTGCCCGACCCCAGAAATCCCGTGAGTACAGAAACCGGAATGGGGGCATTGAGGCCACTCATGATGACATCCTATCTTGCTGCGTTAATTCACTGTTTTTGCCGTGTTGGCCGCATCGGTGATCGATGCACGGTCGGGCCGCGGAACCGGGATCGGGATGCGGCTCATGTCCTTGCCCTTCGCATTGGTCTTGGAAGGAAGCAAGGCAACGAGTTCCGCCTGCGGTTCATGATCCATCCGGTACATATAGGGCGAACCCTCGATGATATGCCCTTCGACGTCCTTGCCGTCCCAGCTGTCGGAGGCGGCGGCCTCCTTGGAGCAAACGGTCGGGCGCATGTTGACGGCAACATCGCGCGTGGCCGGGCCGTAGGGCTGCAGGGCCTCCAGCGTCTTGCCGGTTCCCCGGGTCTCAAACCCCTTTGCCAGCAGCTCGGCTGCCTTCGTCGCGCGCCCCTGCTGTTTCAACTCACCCAGAACCACGGTGATGATATTGCGGCCATCACGGGTGGCCGAGCCGACCAGATTGAAACCGGATGGGCAGACAAAACCGGTTTTCATGCCGTTCGCGCCCTGGAACCGGCCGATCAGTGCATTGAAATTGGCCTGGATCTTGTTGCCGGAATCAATCGCCTCAATATCGAAATAGTGCATGTATTGCGGGAATTCGCGCCGCATCTGCACCGTCAGGATCGCCAGGTCGCGCGCCGTCGTATAATGATCGTCCGAATGCAGGCCGTTGGGATTGACGAAATGCGAGCCGTACATGCCCAGACGCTTGGCTTCGGCATTCATCAGCACGGCGAATTTTTCCGATGAGCCGCCGAGGGTCTCGCCGACAGCCATCGCCACATCATTGGCCGATTTGACCATGAGAATCTTCAACGCGTTATCCAGCGTGAGCTGTGAGCCGGGCTTGTAGCCCATTTTGCTCGGCGGCTCCTTTGCCGCACGTGCCGTCATCTTGATCGGCGTGTCCAGGGTGATCTTCCCCGATTCGATCATGCGGAAGGCCACATAGGCGGTCACCAGCTTGGTGAGGGACGCCGGATACCAGCGCTGGAACGCATCTTCCTGCGACAAAACCTCGCCTGCACCGACATCCACGGTGATGTTCGGGCCCGCAAGTGCCGCTGTTGCCAGGCCCGCGGTGGTTGACACCACGCAGCCCGAGAGAAAGAGTGCTACAGTTTTCCGCATTCCAGATATCCAGCCTGTCTGTATAAAGAACCAGGGAAATGGCCTTGTGATTTCATTGCCGGGCTTCCCGCCGGGTCGCAATGGCCTTATCTATCCTATGTGGCAGGCAAAAGGCAAAACACCTTTGAACTGTTCACTGAATTGTCAGATGTAGTCCGCACGTTTGGAGTTTCAACACTATGCCCTTGCTTAATCGCGCCATCGAAATGCAGGAAGAAGTCTCCCGGTGGCGCCGCCATCTGCATGAGAATCCGGAACTGATGTTCGATGTCCACGAGACCGCGAAATTTGTCGCGGACAAGCTGCGGAGCTTCGGCGTCGACGAGGTTGCCACCGGCATCGGCCGGACCGGCGTCGTCGGCATCATTCACGGACGCCACGGCGAAGGACAGACGGTTGGCTTGCGCTCCGACATGGATGCGCTCCCCCTCAATGAAATCACCGGCAAGCCCTATGCATCGAAAAACGCCGGCAAGATGCATGCCTGCGGCCATGACGGCCATACGGCCATGCTGCTCGGGGCGGCGCAGTATCTTGCCGAAACGCGCAACTTCAAGGGTTCGGTCGCGGTGATCTTCCAGCCGGCGGAGGAAGGCGGCGGCGGCGGCCGCGAGATGGTCAAGGAGGGCATGATGGAGCGCTTCGCCATCTCCGAAGTCTACGGCATGCACAATACGCCCGGCCTGCCCGTCGGCCAGTTCGCCATCCGCAAGGGGCCGATCATGGCCGCAACGGACGAATTCAACATCACCATTGAGGGCCGTGGCGGCCATGCGGCCCAGCCACACCGCACGATCGATCCTGTCGTGATCGGCGCCCAGTTGGTCAACGCGCTGCAGACCATCGTTTCGCGCGGCACAGATCCGCTGGATTCGGTCGTTCTGTCCGTGACAAAATTCCATGCGGGCGATGCACACAATATCATCCCGCAGAAGGCCGAGCTCGCCGGCACGGTGCGCACCCTGCGCTCCGAAATGCGCGACTTTGCCGAAAAGCGCCTGCGCGAAGTGGCCGAGGGCGTGGCGACGGCTCTCGGCGCTGTCGCCAGGGTGGACTACGACCGCAACTACCCCGTCACCTTCAATCACGACCAGGAGACAGAATTTGCCGCGCGCACGGCACAGAGCGTCGCCGGCAGCAAAGCGGTCAATCTGGAGGTAGCGCCGATGATGGCGGGGGAAGATTTCTCCTATATGCTGGAAGCGCGCCCCGGTGCCTTCATGTTCATCGGCAATGGCGAGAGCGCCTCGCTGCACAATCCGGCCTATGATTTCAATGACGATGTCATTCCGCACGGCATCAGCTACTGGGTGCAGCTGGCCGAAAGCGCCCTTCCCGCCGCATCCTGACATTTTGAGACGTGGCCCCTGAAGATGCGTGCATTTCGCGCATCTTCAGGCTTGGCGTCGCGGCGGAAAAACAGTATGTCTGGCCGCATGGTCCCGTAGCTCAGTAGGATAGAGCGACAGATTCCTAATCTGTAGGCCACTGGTTCGAATCCAGTCGGGATCACCAATATTTTCAATGACTTAGCACAATATCACACCTAATCTTGTGTCGCATTATGTTGCAACTGAGTATCATTGATTTCAAACGATTTTCACGGGTACGCGGCGAATCCATGCGACATGGATGCGACACGAGGACCGTTTTTTGATACTTAAGAGAGAGTATGAATCGCTGGGCACAATTGGAACGATATGCTTGTACTCCATGAAGATTTGATCGCGCTTGCGTGGTCGGAGCCAATGCGCGATCTGGCTGCCAAACTCGGCTTATCCGACGTAGGACTCCGAAAGAAATTTGCTAGCTATGGTGTGCCAATACCCCCGCAAGGTTATTGGAATAAAGTCCATGCTGGAAAACCGACGCCCCCCATTCCTGGCGCAGCGCCTCGGCGACCAGGCGAAACTGGGCGCGCAAGCGTCGACTCTAGTTTTGCAAAATTGCTCACAAAGGCTCAGCCTCTATCGGCCGCTGGTCCGTTCGCTTCTCAGGAAGTTCCCGAGGACCTCGATGAGCTCTTCGCAAGAGAGATTCGACTGTTGGGTCGAGTTACAGCTCCTAAAACCTTAGATGCCCCACACGCTGGATTGGTTAAATTGCTCAAGCAAGAAGAGCGACGGAGAGAAAGGTTTTCAACCGACAGATGGACTTCGACCCCACCAAATTTTGATACTATTCTAGCTAGGCGACGCTTAAGAATCCTAAATGGAATATTATTGGCGCTCCGCAAACGTGGTCACGGCGGCGATGCCTACGAGCACAATGGAGCAATTCACGCTCGAGCAATAATAGGCGGTACCTACCTAGGTTTGGACCTCGCCATTGTCGGTAAATATCGCACTGTGCGCCAATACGGCTATGATCGACCAGCACCAGACCTTCCAGCAACCACACCGTTGATTCTACGTATGTCACCTGGCTTCGATGGCAGAGCTACAAGGAGCTGGGAGGATGACAACGCAGGGGAACTTGAGGCGAAACTCGCTGAAATCACGGCCGGCCTCATTGTTGCGGGCGAAGCAAGATTTCGAGCCAGTCTGCGCGAAGAAGAAGAACGTGACCGAGAGGCCCAACTCGAACAGGAAAGGAAACGGCAAAGACGGCTGGCAGAGCTAAATCAAAAGCGCATACAAAACCTGAGAGAGTCCGGTGATCTTTTGCGTCAAGCCCAGGATATCCGCAGCCTCGTCGAACGGGTGCGGCATGCAATTGAGAATGGCTCCACAATCGTCGATGAAGCGGCATTGGCAGCGTGGGTACGATGGGCACTCGCGGAGGCCGACAAAATTGACCCGGTGCTTTCAGGTCAGTTCATGACTCATCTCGACGAGCCAAGTCTTTAGTCATAATGGCTTGTCGCGTCCGCCATAATAACGCGCGTTCTAATGCGTTGCAGCTTGGATAAAGCAGCCGGCAGCGCACGTCCTCTTCGACTGTCCACAACGGATAACCATTTACAAAGCCGATCCACTGAATTCGCTCTCGCAAACGGATCGCGTTTAAAACTTGAGCTGAATGATACTGAAGAGACATAACAACACTGTTTGATTGATTGCGACCATTAACAAACGGACGTTGTTGACAATCCCTGCTATCCACAGGTGCCTGCAGGACGTCCTCATTGTTTGTCTCAATTGACAGTTCTACAGGATTCACATCATCTATCTTCAACGTCCGAGAGAGGCGCTTACTGGAATTATACTTTAGGGGGAGCCATGGAGCTCAAGAAAGTCCGCATACAAAACTTTCGTTCGGTTGAGGACTCCAGCGAATTTAGCGTCGAGCATTTGACTTGCTTGGTCGGTAAGAATGAAGCCGGGAAAACGGCCATTCTACAAGCTATCGCTGGCTTGAATCCTCATCCTGCGACGCCCTTTGAATACGAACTGGAGCGTGACTATCCTAAACGTTACCTTGCCCGATACAGAGAACGCCACGGTGGCAATGAAGCGGAAATTATTCGCACAGTCTGGGAGCTTAACGAGAGCGAGATTGAGCTTTTAAAAGCAGCACTGGGTCCAGATTCAATCACAGGGAACACTATTACCATCTGCCGCACCTACAACTCCACGAGTACTCGCTGGATTGTGCCGGTGGATGAAGCGAAGGTGATCGATTACCTTATTTCACTGAGCAGTTTTTCTGCAGCCGAGAATAGCCAAGTTGGCACCCCATCCACGATCACGGATTTGATAGCAAAGCTGACGCCCTTAGCTACCAATCCGAAGCACAAGGCTTTGTCGGACCTGGTCACCGCTTTTCCAGACAAGTCAGCTTTTGCTAAGGCTCGCGAAGTCCTTTTGCCCCACTTTCCGCAATTCATGTACTTTTCGAACTACGATCGCATGAATGCGATGGTCCATCTTCCAACGCTCAAAGATCGTGCAAACGACCAAACACTTTTTCAGACCGAGGCCCTGCGTGGCGACCGGTTGTTCTGGGAGTTTCTAGAATATTCAGGTGTTCCACTTTTCGACATTCTCTCGACCACGACATTTGAGAGTTTTAATGCCAAGCTTCAGGCTGCTTCCAACGTGTTGACCGAGGAAATCCTTGAGTATTGGACTCAGAATCAAGACATCGAAATACGCGTCAGCGTGGCTGAGGGCCTTTCGGGTGATCCGATTCCTTTCAATGTCGGCGCTGTCGGTCGGGCTCGCATTTATAATCTTCTCCATAGAGCCGATACTTCGTTCTCCGAGCGTAGCGCCGGGTTCACGTGGTTCTTCTCCTTCCTAATCAAATTTGATCGCGTGAAAAAAGACGCGGCCGGAAAAATCTTTCTGCTGCTCGATGAGCCAGGGCTAACACTCCACGGTCTCGCTCAAGCTGACCTACTTCGATACTTTACGGAGAAACTGGAACCCCATCACCAAATTATCTACTCAACTCATTCGCCATTCATGGTGCCACACGACGACATCATGGCATCGCGTATCGTCGAAGACCTCGTCAAGGTAGATGATCGTGGCCGACGGACACCTACAGGAACAGTTGTTCGCGAAGACGTCCTGAAGGCAAGTAAAGACTCAGTTTTTCCGCTACAGGGCGCATTGGGATACTCGCTGACACAATCTCTTTTTATTGGGAAGCATGTCATTCTTGTCGAAGGCCCAGGGGACATTCTGTATCTACAAGCATTGTCAGCCGAGCTTCTCCGCCGTGGCCGCACTGGACTCGATCCGAAGTGGATTATGTGTCCTACTGGCGGTATCGATAAAATCCAATCGTTCGTCTCTCTGTTTGCTGGCAATAGCCTGGACGTAATAACCCTGTCTGATTACACGAAACGCGACAAAAACAAGCTCGAAGCACTCAGAAACTCGGAGATCATCAAGAGAGGAGGCGTTCTATCCATTGCTGACTTCGTCAATCAGGAAGAAGCGGATATTGAGGATCTTTTCCATTCGTCGTTATATTGCCAAGTTGTGAATGATTCGCACAAGCTAGTGGGTGACTTTGAATTGGACCCAGCGAAGCTACTGGCTGCTGATGGGAATACCGAGCGCCAAGTCAAACAAGCTGAGGCATACTTTAACACCCTCCCAGAACCAATGCCTCTATACAGTCATTTTGCCCCTTCTGCTTGGCTTCTTGCCAATCCAGATACGCTCGGTGGCGACACGGAGCCTGTTCTAGAAACGTTATCACGAGCCGAGACCTTGTTTAGATCTCTAAACAGTTTGCAGGGCGCGTAGTGTATTTGATGCCTTGATTCGCTCGGAAGCCATCTCAAAAACGCATGGACGTAATATGACTAAGAGATTTCGTTCGACGAAGCGGCCACCCGATTGGGAACTTGTTTCTATAAGAAATCACCGATTGAAATGATAGATCTAGGAAAAGAAATCCATTTGAGTCTCAATCCGCCGATTTTTATTGAGATCCCCAACTCTGACTATGCCACGTTGCTTTCAGGTTTCGGGGGAGCAGTACTAGGCGCCTTAATTGGCGCTGTAGTCTCTCTTCACTTAGCCAAAAAGGCAAACGATCTTCAGCTCAAGAGAGATGCAGACGAGCGAATCCTACAAGAAAAAGCATCTGCGCTGCGGGCTATGCTGAAGCTTCAAGAAATTGCGAATGGGCTTTATACGACATCAAAGTATATCGCTGACGCGAAGGAAACCGCGAACCGACTGGGAGCTCTTCCTAGTGCACTATTTCAGTTTGTGAAGCCGGCAGTTGGGTTGTCGCGTCCGATACCCACATTTGACTCAAGTGATTTTGCCCCTTTCATCAACGCGAAGAGGGCTGACGTGGTTGATCGCGCAAATATGTTGTCACTTCGTTATGATGCAAATAGTACAACATTCAAGGAATACAGCGCCGCACATGTTGAACTTCAGAAATTAATGTCTTCTTTTATGGATCCCAATCCCGAAAATGAGCATACGCAAATTGCCATTCCCGAACATTTGATCGGGGAGTATAAAGTAAGAAGTTTGCATCTTTCAGATATGCTCGCCCAGTTGGACAAATTTCTGGCTGTCGACCTGCCTGAAGCTGCATCCCTATGTGAAGATATATCAGCCATTGCAAAAGAATACTTCAATGACTCAAGCTTTTTTACATTGCACGCGCACACCATTTCGAACGCCCGAGGGACTGCCGAAAATGCAGATAAATAAGAAGATTCAATTGCAATGGACGCCACAGAATCACCAAAGGTTCGCCGACGAAATTAGCCTGAAATAAGTTCATTGGCGCGTATTGTGCCCCTCGTATGTCGCGGCCTGATACGTGCCATTCTGACTGCTTCTGCATCGTTATCACGGTTGACTCCCTCAAGGGCTCGGGCAATCTTAAGTTCCCAAGGAAAGATTCTGAGTGACCCAGCCAGCAAAACTCATCGTTGTCATGGCGTTTGACCGCTCGGATAATGGCGATCTCATTCCTGCGTTTGAGGCTGTACAATTCGACAGTGAAGAACGTGCATTGCGATCAGGTAAGAATTTGGCCGGTCAGCACATTGGCGTTTTGGCCTGGGCGAGAGAAGCACAACCAGATATTGGGGAATACGGGCCACCGACAGTACTGTTTCAGTCGGGCGAAGTACCGGAGATGGAATAATTTTGTCATCGATATCATCGTATAGCTGGCTGATCGCCATCATAGTGCCAATCATAGGTGCCCTATTTTGGCATGCGTTCAATCATCCCAAATCATTTTCCAAACTTGCCAGCGTTCTTCGCAAAGTGAGTTTCGCCTGCATCTGGCTTTATATCGCTTGGGGGGTTGGTTACCAATTTGGAATCCAAGCGGCGATCAAAGTTGCGGAAGACAAGGGGGGCGTCCCTCTAGTGAAGGATGTCGACACCATGTTTTCAATTTTACCATTTTCAATTTTCTGCCTTTTTGTGTTTGTAACATTCTTGTTGGAAGAAGTTCATAAACTGAAGGACGTAGAAGACAAATAAAGCGAATACGAGAGGTTATCTAAGCCCTTCGCTCAAGCCGCCTCCGGGCGGTTTTTTGTTGCGCTGATCAGGCTCGACTCTCGCCACGTCTTTCTACAAAGTTGAAAGAGAAGAAGGCTTAATGGAGAGTGATTGTGCGGGTGAGAAACGGCTTGAACCGCGATCTCGTCAAATTTGCCAATGGCGCACTTACGCTTTCAACTGATTTGCAAAAATCCCTTCTTGATGAAGCTGCCGAAGCCATTAGATGTTATCGCGCTTTGATCGCATTGTCCGGAACACCAGCCAATGACCAGCAGACAGATATTGCGTACCAACTGGACAACTATGGTGATGGACTGGACTTCCGATATGAGGAAGAGACCAAAGCAATGATGCTGGAAGCGGCAGACGCGTTGAGGATTCTTCGACTCATGATGGGTATCAAACAAGAGATACTCGAAGAAAATGACGAGTGATGTTTCGCTTGGTGCGGCCAAACCCCATGGAAGGAACGCTCAAATGAAAATCCCGGCTCCCAAGGCGACATGCAATTATCCTGACCGTTTCGAGGATTGCCAGACGGCAATAGAAGAAGTGTTTGTTCTGCTGGTTGTCGAAGCGACCCGCGCCGGATGGCGTCATGAGGAAGTGCTGGCCGCTATCACGTCGGTTGCCGACATCACGACAATTGCCCTGGATACCAAGGGAAAGACGGACGTTGAGATTCGACTGGCGAAGCTCATGAAGAGGAACGATTGAGGCCGAAGGCAGCATCAGCGCCGTGAGCGGATGGGCTATTCCGTTTCGATGATTGCACGTCCCAACGGAAAATTTCGCATGATTGTCACTACGTTTGCCCACCACACTGTCGAGATGAACTCGCTTCTATTCGCATCATTCACGGCATCTTTATATTTTTTAACCTGTCAGGTTGATTTTCATTCGCAAAATGATTAAATCTGTACGAGCGACATTATGATTCGTCGCTTTGAACGGAGAGCGAAAATGAAAACTGAACTTGGGAAGGAGCTTAGAAAACTTCGAATTGATCATGATGAACGGTTGCTGGATATGTCTCAAAAAATAGGTAAGTCAGCAGCTTTTATTTCGGCGGTAGAGACAGGACATAAATCCCCACCTACAGGGTTTGAGGAGATGATTGTTCGAGTCTACGGCCTGACAAAGGTTGCTGCAGACCGCCTCAGAATCGCAGCTGATCGTTCGCGCGAGGTGTTTACTATTAGTGCGGACACGATAGTCGGTCGAGATACTGCCGGCCTTTTGGCCAGAAAAATGAACACTCTCACAGACGACCAATTGGAGGAAATCAAACTAATTTTGAAACGAGGAAAAGAGGAATGAGCAGTCAGAACTATATTGTCCCTCCACGTTCATGGGATAACATCGGCGCGATGTGTGATCGCCTGCGTGTTCAGTTCTCTCTCGCGGAGGAGCCAAACTTTCCCGTTATGCAATTCCTTGAAAAAGTTTTGTATGAAAAGATGGAAATGGTGGAACTGAGAATTCGGTCAAAAGAAGAAATGGGAGCGTACGAAGGGTACACCGATCCTGAGGGAAAATTCATTGCCCTGCGTCAAGATGTGTACGAAAATGCATGGGAAGAAAACGGCAGGGATCGCTTCACAGTCGCGCATGAACTCGGCCACTACTTCCTCCATACCGGCATGCCCATGGCGCGAGCTTCTGACGACCGCCGCGAGAAGGCGTTCATACTAAGCGAACCACAAGCAAATCAATTTGCAGCAGAGCTTTTGATGCCGCGGTGTTTCATTGAACTGAACGACACCGTTCAGACAATCATGTCGCGGCATGCTGTTTCGAATGAAGCCGCTCAGAACCGGCTTCGATTTATGAACAGTCGATGGGAAAAAATAAGGGGATCAGTGATGTAACACAGACCCCCATTTTATTTTTGCATCGGACTGCCTCGGGGCCTGCCGGTGTGGAAGCCTTAGACCGATCCATCTGCTAGTGTGACAGCTTCAGATAATTACATAAATTGGAAAAGTCAAGGTAAACAGCGCCCCGAGGAGAAAGGAACGGCGGAGATGAAGCACCAGCTTCCCCCTCCACCGCCAGGGCAGGAGTATATCTTCCGCCCCTCGCGGACTTGCCCTAAAACGGGCAAGGTATTGTGGGCAAAACACTATGGTCTTAAAGCCTGGCCAATCTTGGTTTCAAGTCGTCCTTAACAAAGAGGAACCCCGCTTCGGCGGGGTTTTTCTTATCTCGGCACACCCGACCTTGGCACTGCGTGCTCACGCAAGCAAGTGCCCGGTAAACGCCTACCTTCGATAAACAGTCGCTGCCGGGCTACCGCTATGAGTTTGGCATTTTCGGTACACTATCGTTCAAGACCTTGCGCAGGAAGAAACGGTTTGATCCCCTCGGATGATCTTCTAGTTGGCCAAAAACCTCGAACCCTCGTTTGATATAAAAGTCGGGTGCCTGGAAACTGTGAGTATCGAGCCAAATACCCATGCAGTTTTTTCCAATAGCGATCTCTTCCGCCTTTGCCAAAAGAAGCGAGCCCAGGTCTTGGCCCCGTAATTTTTCAGGAATGAATGTCAATTCGACTATGAGCCAATCGTAATTGATCTTGGCCCAGAGCCCGCCCACCTGCTCTGACGTTTGATTGTCCCTTATGACAATGGCAAAGGTCTCAAACTCTGAGGGAGGTGCCGCCTGATCATTGTATTCGAGCAGTGGCTCCAGGATACGGTCACGGTCCGAATTAGTCGGATTTGAAATTACTTCTATAGAATGTTCCATTCAGCCGGACCCTTGTGAGTTCGGGGCCACCTAGCATGCTCCACCCATTTCGAACAGCGCCGCTTGCAAAAGAGGTTTGCTCCGTTGTCTCTAACAAACGCTTTGGAACGGAACGAAATTGCGGGGAACACAAGCCCGAGTTCAGCAAGGGCACCGTGAACGGCTGGGCTGGGTTTAAATCTTAAATCAGGAGTTTGGACACAAAAAACGCGTCTTCCTTAAGGAAACCAGAGTAACGAATAGCCACCATTTACGTGTGTCAATTGTTGACGGCGAAAATCTTCACTTCAAGTTTATCGCCTATTCCTTGGAACCAGACATCGCCATCACCGATCATCACGCCCTGCCAATTGGCGAAGAGCGTTGCATAGGTTTGCTTAACGACAGCAGCCTTCACCTTGGGCGTAATGATTTGGTCGTAGGCAGCGACGAAATGTTTGGCGTCTTTGATCATGACAGCTTTGCCCTTTGAATGCACAGCAAACGGATAATAGACCATCGCAGACAATGCCTGCTTGTCATCGGCTGCCACGGCTTTCTGAAGCTTCGAAAAGAATTTGGCGTAGTCTTTGTGAGATCCCATCGTCTCATCTAACCGCTTATCCATATCGGCATCAGTTTGTGCAAGTGCTGGTACAGCAATGAATGTAAAACCAGACAATACCGCAGCCAGAATTGAAACCTTCACGACCTGCCTCCTCAAAAACAACTGGCCAGAACCGGCCTGACGAAGTTCTAAACAGAGAAACAACTTAAAATTCGCAAAGAATGCAACTGTAGAACTGCGGTCATCTTCCAACAGGATTAACGCGGACGCACTGACCTTGGCGCCTGTGTGCCGTTCACATGCCCCGAAAGGAACCTCGAGACCCGGTGCGGCTACACCCGGCCGAGGATAGGCTGATGCATCGTCCGAGCATGCACCTCTATTCACATCAAGCCAAAGCCACGCTACCAGCGCACCACCAGCACGCGCGAGCAATATGAGCCTTGATGCTCCATGCTACGTACCTCTGTGCGCCTCACCCTGCGGCGGCGAGCAGCCCTCGCAAAGACTTTAGGGACCGTATGAGGGGCCTTCTCAGAGCGGGGCGCAGCACCCCGGAATCTCGGCGAAGTTATCTTCTCTAAGGGGGTTCCTCCCCGTGAGTGTCAAAGAGCGATTCGTTGACGGTTTCCTGTCAAGGGAAATCGAAGGGTTTTGGCGGGGTAACGAGCCAACACGCCACTGCCAAATGCTCGCTGAAGCCGCGGCGGCCACACAAAACGGCATCGCACCAAAACCGATGTATGTGTTTCAGCGTGGAATATTGCCCACTCAGGCGGGGTGATCGGCGTCCAATTTTGACTGCTTTCAGGTTTCGTCTGACCGTCCGTTTTTTTGACCACAGATGGAGAGGAAGTTGAAGCGAGTGGATACGATTGCGCGCATAGACGACGACTAACTTTCAACGTTGAAAGATATGCGTTGGGCTATTTATGGATACATTAACAATCGTAAATCTATCAATGCCTTACCTATCCGTGGGCGAACAATGCATCGTCCTGCTCCTGTTCCTTAACAACATTAGCCTCCAGTTTACCGATTGAGATGGTTGCCCACCGACGAACGTCTTCTTGCGCATGTTGTTTCCAATGCTCGAAAAATGGCAATAAGGCCTTTGAATCGTTGAAAAATTCTTTGGTCATGCGCCAATAAATTTGCACAAGCACCTGAGGCACATCGCCAAATTCTGACAGGTAGGCATCCAATTCCGGCTGTATAACAAGTGCGCCATCCGCCTGCCGTATCGCAATGGGCAACCACTCGACGACAATCTCGGCTCGTTTCTCCGGTTTCTCACGTACCCAATCCATGATTATCGCGGTGGGTATTTGAAACAGAACGCCCGCTCCCAGAGTCTGTTCGAGCCTTTGGTCAATCAGATGTTTCAACCGGTCGAGCGCACTCCAAGCCTTGCGTTCGAGTTGTTTGCTTACCGTTGTCCATACAACCACCGGGTATAACGCGATCAAGCGGATCAGAATCTCGCTAGCAGCCTCATCGAGTTTCATAAAAATTCTATAATCGTCAACCTCGCACAGCCTCAACAGCTGCTTCATCATAGATTGTGCAAAGGTCATGTCGAGAGCATTGGCACGTTCGAGGGCCGCAACCATTTCCCCAAGATGGTAACCATCCATCATGCCGGGGTTCTTCGAGGTGAACAGTTTCGGTGTCAGAAGGATGCGCTTCATTGCCTTGATCAGGGGATCGGCCGGAAGCTTCGCTGGATGGAGATAAAGGGTTATAATGTCGGATGACATCCACAGGCCGTCAGCTCCATGTCTTTCCAGCTCATTAAGCACAGGCATAAGCTCATTTGGATCAAGGTGATCGAATCTGTTCGAAATCACATAACAGTCATTCGCCGTGACGTCCTTGTTCCGCAACAAGGTAACAAGCAACGTAAGGTCTGCCGGCAACATCGCCCCAGCTCCGATAAGCTGTGCCATATAAGGCTTCAGTTGCAGGGAACCCAAAGCAGTTCGGATACATGCACGGCCAATGCCGATATCCAACGCATTTGCCCCCGATACCAGACCAGTGAAGAAGCGGACATTGACAGGTGCATCGCTTGAGTCGGCACGAGTAATAGCGTTTACAAACACTGACAGCGGATCGGTAGTTGACGCCGCGAGTTCGTAAGCGAAAGTATATGCATTCTTGGCAGCGCTAAAAACGAAAGCCGTGATTGCTTTCTCCGTCAATTGCCGATCATTGCCTATAATCACCGCCAGAGCCTTGACATGGCGTGCAACGTATTCTCTGTCGCGAGGTATTTTTGAATCGCGTTCATAGCGGGCATCAGGATCATGTAGCGTATGGGAATAGCCGTTGGCGTAAACTAGGGCCTGTTCAACCGGATCGTTTGGCATTAGTTCGTCGTAGTACGACCGCACAGCAATAACAGCTTGCTTCGGTGCCTTCGGAGCGTCGAAATAAAGCCAGTTGCTTATGCCCTGCACGGCTTCTGGCCAGAAGCCGAACCTATCGATGATTTGGCGTGTCATCCCCTTGACCGCATCCAGCGTTACCCCATTGACAATGCCTCGCATTTTCTTCCCGAGAATCGCTTTGGCGTCTTCCGCGAGAGAATCTTTTGCCAATGCTATCGCAGTCAGCCGGATCACGGCCGCCGTGTGGTAATTGCGGACTTCGCCATAGGTCTCGGGTTTCCAGTCCTTAAGCTGTTTTGCACTGCCGATTTCTTCCGCTCCCCCACCGCGTGTAAAGTGAGATGCCGGGAGCATGTTTTCCAGCGCTGCGAGGCACACTTCGCGTTCAGCGAGATCAGACGATGCAAGCCCCGAATCCAAAACGCGCAGTTTTGCATCGGGGTCAGCTTCGCTACCAGACAAATGCAGTTGGAACAGCTGGACAAACTGGCCGGTAGCATTATTACCGATGTCCCTTTCGTTTTCACTAGCAGCGAGCCGACGCAACAGGGTTGCAGCGCGGTCAAAACTTGATTTGCGAAAGGCAAGCTTTTCCAAAGCCCAAACCAAGTAACGCCGCCCATCCCGGATCGCCTGCAACTCGGTCTTGGTCATATTTCCTAACACACGATCGATCATCGCCATCGCCCCGTCGGGATCGACGTGCACGAGGCCGTCAAGACACTCCGACCCAAATTCGGTATTAAGCTCGGCTAGATTACCAATACCATCTTCACCCAATACGGAACCTGCGAATGCACGCGCGACTGGTGATGTGTCAAACCACCGCAAACGCTTTAGGAAGCTACGTTTAAGGGCTAGAGAAGCACCGAGAAAGCAGGCCAGCACATCGTCTGCCGCTATACGCTCAAGACGAAGTGCACCAAGCCGGGCGGCAAGAGGCGTCGGACCAGCCTGGAAAAAGCTGCCGCGTTTTAAAACAATGCCGCGCTTTTGGAAATTCTGAACGTGCTCGATGAACTGCTCAGGTCGCATGTGCGCGAGGGTGGCGGCAATGTAGTTGGCGTCTCCAGCCGCACTGTTCTTTAGATCAACCCAATCGAACAGGCACAGGCATTCAAGTGCGCGTAAGGCCTCAGCGTTGGGCGCATGATGACCCCAGATGATGCGATCCATCATTTCATCAATCGACCGAATAGTCAGCCTGCGATCGCCCTTGAGTTGCGCCGCCAGCACGGCCATTCCTGGGTAGCCATCGGCAATTTCGGCGATGTAACGCGTGTCCGCAATGTCGAGGTTGCTGCCAGCAGCCTCTGCTATGTCTGCAAGCAGCGTGACGTCGGCTTTCTCCAGCTCGATAGTCAGCGTGTTTCTCGCCAAGAGAATATTGGTTTCCACATCAATTGTAACAATACGCAGATTGGATCCTTTGAAGCCCGCATATCCCATGAGCTTTTGATGAACATGATCGGGACATTCATCTACCACCAAAATGGCTGATGAACCGGATTGCGCAATTTCCAGTCCCAGTTTCAACAACTCGTTCCCGACAGTGACGTAATCTGCATAAATCGTTGAATAATGATCGGCGGTATCGGAAACGGAGGATTGTGACAGCAATAGTTGGTAGGCAAACCGGGATTTACCAAGCCCAGATGCACCGATAATACGCAGAGCTGCGTTTGGATTAGCGAGAAAATCAAGGCTTGCCGTGATCGCCTGGTTGCAACTCCATGCATTTATTGCGGGATTCCCACGTTCTGCCATTGCTATCATCTGGTTTACAGGTTGATAACGTGGCGTCTCGCTGTTCACCCAAGGGGCTTCCAAAATGCGCGACGTTTTCCCCCAATCTTCATGTGAAAGGAAGCCGCTAAGTGATCTTTTGCGCTGAAGCGTTGCAAGCCAAAGTGCAACGGGTGTGTGCGTATTGGCCCAGTCGGCAATCTGATTAGCATCGTAGATCTTGATCGCAGTGATCCTTCCAGGATCACCGCCCCCTTCGGTGATGGCCGCCTTGATTGCCTTGACCAGCTTGTTTATCTTCGCTCCAGTCATCGCCTGGGAACAAAAAACAATGTAGGCGCCGCCTTTCGATAATACTTCCTCGATGGCGTTACTTAGGCGCAAAGGGGTGCCCTTTGTTCCACCTTTGAGTATCTCTGCCCTGACGTCTCCGTCACGCAGCTTCTGCGCCTTTGATTGGAAAATACAAAAGCGGTGTGGGAGATAATCCGTTGACGCAACACCACCTGTCCATTCTGCCCGCCCGTCTTCGCCGCCATCAGGGACATTGATCTGTAAAGGCGCGGTCGCTGCACGCAAGGGCACCCCACAAGAGCGGCATTCAGCAAACATAAGGCGTTTCATCAACTTGACGAGCGTCAGACTGTCAAGTTTTGCAATATGGTCGGTATCTGCAGTAAAAAACATCGAAAGTCTAATCTCCTTGATGTTTGATACCATGACATCATTTCATTGCAGATGTCATGCGGAGGCCCGCTGACTGAAGCTTTTCTTCCACGCGAAAGGGAGAGGATTCGCGTTCGAGAACGCGTTTGAACAAGCCAAATTGCTAAACGCTGAGACTTTAGCAGCAAAAAATCGGACGGAGTACGGGGTCGGATCGTCGCACGATTAAGGCGACACCCCGTAGTCGGAGAAGCTGCGGCGCATCTCACTGTTAATCCTGTCTTGAGCCGCTGTGATAACGGATCCGAGCCCTGCCAAAACGGCCTTCAACTCTCTAGCATCTGCAAGCGCCGCCTTTATGCCGGATCCGTCGACTTCTGGTTTTGCTGAAACTGAGAGATTCTCCACAACCTGCCGACCGATATCGGCCGACCGCCTCAAGATATCATCCATCTGGTCAGACGACGCCCCGGCGGGTTGCCCAACCGAAGACACTGGTGCCATCATCTGTTCCCAGAACCCTTTGTTCTCAGGCACGGGCGTATAGTTTGGCATAGATACAGCATGGCTCGGGTTCATGCGATCCCGATAGGCATTGTGCTTCCGAACCAGCTGCTCCGGATCCATCATGCTTGGATCCTTCGTGGGAGATTCATCGAGTCCCCGCTGCAGAGCGTATAGGGCGGCGAGCCACGCCCCGCCCTTCCCGATCGGAGATTTGAGAATTGAGCCGGCGCCGCCGGCCAGCATCCCGAGAATCCCTTTCTTTCCGCCACCCTTGCCAGTGACCAGTAGATCGCCGGCCGCGCCGCCGCCCTGCATTGCGGCAGCCTGTTGCAGAGCGAGCGCAGCAACGTTGAGGTTGGTGCCCGCAGTGATGAGCCCGTAAATTGCAGCGCCAACTTTATAGGTTCCGAAGGCAGCGGCACCGACGCCAGCAACGCCGAGGCCGGTCGCAACCGTTGGATCCCCTGCCTTCACCATCGCAGAGAAGCTATTCACAGCGTCGGAAATGGCATTGAGCCCGGGTACGATGACCGGCATCGCGCTTTCACCGACGGCGGCCGCCAGGTTCTTGAACGACTCGAGGAACCCTTTGTAGGCGACGAACGGATCTTGAAACCTTGCCTGGTCAGCGGCATCGGTGCCCATAGAGCGGCCATAGAGGTTAATCAGGCGCTCCGTCTGGTCACTCTGCGTGATCATGCGCGTGAGCATACCGGACGCGTTAGTATTCTTGGTGGTTTTCGCAACGGCCTTGCTAACGGCCGTTTCGTTATTCAGGTCAACCCCGTCTTTGGTGAGGGCGGGCATGAGATACTCCTTGACCCATTGGTAGGGATTGGTGCCAAATAGATCGCTCCCTACGAGATCGCCGTTGCCCTCCCCCTTGCGCAAGCCAAGCCTTCGCTGCTCGTTAATATTGACCTTGCCTGAATTGCTGTTCGCACCGATGACAAACGCCTGGTATGCGCTCGATAACGCGCTGCCAAAGCCCTCGGCCGACATATCCTGCATGAATGCCGGCGCCGTTGTCATAAGAAAATCCGTGCTCAAGCCCGGGCCAGCGATCTTTGCACGCCGCGCAAACTCAAACATCTTGCCGGGATCCAAATCAGCGCCTTCAATCTGGGCCGCCTTTGTCACGCCGTCGATAATATCGAGGACGTTTTTCACGCCGATATCGCCATTCGAGTTCTTGCCCAGGTTGTCGATACCGCGAAGCATGCGCATCAGCTGATCCGTGGCCGCATCGACACCCTTCGATGATTGGAGCGTCACCATGGCGCGAACCATACCGTCGAGGATCTTCATACCCTGCTCGGTCGACCCCATGGTATTGCGCGCCGAGCGGGCCATTTCCATGATGTCGGTGATGTTCACCGAGGGATATTGCTGCGAAAGCTCGCTGGATCTCTGGAACATCTGTTCCCGTTCTTTCTCGGGAATATTTGCCATCTTCTGGCGGAAATATTCGCGCTGGCGCTCCGAAGAAGCTGTCACAGCTTCTCGCCCAAGGTTGTTGACCATGTAGGCACCCGTGTAACCACCGGCCGCCACATATGCAGGCCTGAGGACTGCAGACATCGCCGCTTTAATAGCCTTGGCACTCCGTTGAGCTTCCTTTTCGGTACTCCGGAGCCCCGAGCGAACCTGCGCCAGGTGCGACAGAGTTGCGACCTTCCACGCACCGATTTCGGATTTCCTCATCGCAGTTCCGAGGTTTTTCGACTGCATATCCTTATGCATTCGATCCCAAGACCGTCGGACGATCTCAAGCTCGCGTGCCGAGGCACCCATTTTCTCGATCTGTCGCTGGAAATTGGTACCCCACTGCGCGCCAGCAAGTCGGCGTGCGTGATCCTCGATTTTCTTCATAGATCTGGTCACGTCCGTGGCGGCCTTCTTGGCTTTGCCGGACATTTCATCCTGCAGCCGCAATACGAGCTGCCCGAGGAAAGTTTTCGCCATCATTCCGTCTCCGCTTCATAAAGTTCTAGTAATTATCACTGATAATTCATTGTAATTTCTAAATATCATCCAAATTTTATCGGTAATATAGAGGAAAGCATCATGACACCTGACCCCATGCCGAAGAAAACACGCAGGAAGAAGCACCACACAGAACGGATGCGCGGTGAGAAGTTGCTTGTGGAGCGATGGACCAATGCGAAGTCAGCATATGTGGCGTATTTGACTGGTAAGGGCGTGGCATCCACTGAAATTGCAAAAACTTTGAACGACGGTGTGAATCCCGCAACCATCCGAGCCATGTGGCGCCGGTGGCGCTTGCCAATGACGCCGACCGGCGGCCGTCATGTTGCGACCGTTCCGGTTCCACTCATGGCGCACGAGCGAACCCTCCTTACCCAGCGGGCTAAGAAGCTCAAGATTGCGCCTGAGGAGTACCTGCGCCGGATTTCAGTTTGTGCACTGTCGGACGATCTGTATGCGGCGGTGACAGATGGCCGCTTCGACGGGGAATGAGCAGACAGAGTGGACGGCCGCAATCGTCAAGGTCGAACTGAAGGCCGCTTTCGAAATCCTATTCGATACCACCGGCCGTGTTGGCCCGGGCGGGCACAAGAGCAATTGGCCTGAGTATCTGCAGCAGGTAACGCAGTCCGACAATGCCGAGCAGCAGCTTAGCGGAACGAACGCCGTCGGGCGGATGCGGGCAAGGGTGCAGCGGTCGGCACGGGAGATCTCCAACATGGAGAAGGTGCTGCTCGGCCATAAGGGCAAGGATGGGAAGCTCCACCCGGCGTGGCCGATCGGATTTCTGAAAGACAGCGATGGGATGCGACGTTGCCTTGTGTCCTGGTGCATCTGGGAAGTACGCGGTTGGCATGCGAAGAATGAATGCAAGAAGCGGGGCTGGTCTTACACAACGTTTCGACGTAGACGGGATCGGGCAGCCGAGATCATTGCGTTTTCGCTGAACGAAGCAGGGGTGAAATTATGGTAGACGGTACAGAGTGGGCCAATGGCGGCAAAATCGTCAGAGTAACAACGCAAGCAGTGAGCGGCGGAGCACCGATGGTGCAGCTTTGGCATGTCGCGATCGATACGGACGATGAGGCTATCGCGCGTGTACGCGCTGACACCAACAGTTCGGATGATAACCTAATCGAGATAGTGGGCCACCTGACTGCAGAGGTATTGAAAGAATTACGAATCCCGCGCGGAACATCCAGGACTGCTTAGAACAGGCCCGCCACTTTAAGACCGCCCATTGCGAAGGCACCCCAGAAAAGAACTTTAACCAAGGTCATCGCGATACTCGTGCCCTTCTGTTCTTTCTCTTCCTCGTTAAGATCCGGAATGTGCTTCAGATACATCTTCTCTTCGTACGGTTGGGCTGTCGCTTCGGCGTCGACGTGGATGCCCCTCTGAGTTTTCATGCGATTGGTGAAACAGTGGCTGGCCTCAAAGGAATCTAGTTCGGTCCGATACTTCAATGACATGGGCGAGGCTGCGACAACCGTCTCGCGTTCGAGCTCAGACACAGGGCCTATCTGTGCTGTCGGCTTGATGATCCGGACCTTTTCCACGGGCCGGGGCACGCCGTTCTCTTCCAGCATTGAAATGAGCGCTTCACCAACGCCCATCGTCGTGATTTCGGCCTTCACGTCCACGCCCTTATTCGGCCGAAACGCGTTGGCGGCCGCCTTGACTTTCCGCTGATCGCTGGGCGTGTATGCGCGCAACGCGTGCTGCACGCGATTGCCGAGCTGCGCAAGCACCGTATCGGGGACGTCCGCCGGGGATTGCGTCACGAAATACACGCCGACACCCTTGGAGCGCACCAGGCGGACCAGGCGCTCGATGCTCTGGACGAGCAGCCGAGGGGCATCCCGAAACAGTAGGTGAGCCTCGTCAAAGAAGAAAACCAGCTTCGGTTTGTCCAAGTCACCGGCCTCGGGCAAGCGCCGGAACAGTTCTGTCAGCAGCCAGAGGAGGAAGGTCGCGTATAATTTCGGCGCTTCCATCAATTGGTCCGCGTGCAGCAGATTGATCATTCCTTTGCCGGCGGCATCGGTCCGGATGAAATCGAGGATATCAAACGGCGGCTCGCCGAAAAGGTTGGCACCGCCTTGCGCCTCGAGCGCCAATAGATTGCGTTGGATCGCCGAGATAGATGCCGCCGTGATATTCCCGTGCTGCTTGCAGACGTCCTCACGGTTATCGAGCATGTCGGAGAGGGACCAGCGGAGATCGTCGAGAGTGAGGAGATACGACTGTTCTTTCTCCGCAATTCGGAATGCGATCTCGATCGCTCCCTGTTGCGTCTCGTTCAGCCCGAGCATGCGTGATATCAATTGTGCGCCCATTTCCTGCACGCTGGTGCGGAGCGGCATGCCATGCCGCCCGAAGATGTCCCAAAGCGCGGCAGGAAATGCGGTGGTGATGCCTGAAAGGTCTCCCTTCACATCTGCGGCAAACACGGGAACGCCATTGCGAGAGAATTCCTCGGCCATACGCTGCAGGGTCACAGACTTGCCCGTGCCCGTTGCGCCGGTCACAAGACCGTGCCGGTTGGCAAAGCGGAGGGGTAGGCTGATGGGTGTGCCGCCAAACGTAGTGCCGAGATCGAGTTTCATTGCATTTCTCTCTATCCTAAGCGACTTGCACCATTGCTCGTAGGAACATCAGCATGTGAGGATCCTCACATCCCAGAAAATCTGAGCGTTCAAGAAAATAGGAGGATTTGAAATTAACTTCGCCAAGATTTCGCGGTGAGTATTGCAGCAGTTGTTCAAGTGCGATCTGCTCTTTCTCGAACGCAAGCTGCAAACCTTCGCTCCCCTCACTCGGATCCTGCTCGATCGCAATATCGACCTCGGCAAGCGAGGCTTGATGGTTGTCGATGAGAGTGGAAAGTTGATCGGTTACTGGGCTACCTGTGCCGGAGGATGGATCAACCGAACTGATGGGGCTGGCGCCGATCGATCCTTGTCTACGGCTTGCTGCATTAAATTCGATTTGGTTCGACATAGTGTGTTCCTTAGGAAAGTTGAGAGGGAGAATAGTGGGGCGAACCGCGCGTGGAGCGCCCCACGTTACGTTGATTAATCGTCTTCCCATGAAAATTCCGGAATCCGACGTGCGGGTTTAATCGCAGATGGTTCAGCCGTATGTCGTCCCCGCTCTGACGAAATCTGGAGCGGATTGGAACCCTCTTCCAACTCGAAGTTGAGAATATTGCCAAGCGGCTCACATTCGTCCGTAGACAAGCTGCTATTCCACGGCTGATAAGTTTTCAGGTTTTCTAGATGCGCGTCATAAGCCTGCCTGCCCTCATCGCTATCCAGACGAAGAGCAAAGCCTTTCTCGATAGCTACCGTGGCTATTTTTACGTCAAGAACGGCTGTCGAACCTTGTGCATGCAATTCGTATCGGCCAAGCCTGTCCTTGATGTAGGAAAAGTTCTTAACCACGAAGAGATCGATGCTGGTCTGCGGAACATCCACACTAGGAACATAAATTGGCGTTCCATGAATCTCCGCCGGTGCTTTACCATCCCTGATCGCTGTTGCTCGTTGCCGGAGTCTATCGCCAACGAGCAATCGGGCCGCCGCGGAAGCAGATGACGGATCACGCCTTTCCCGAAAGCGCACTCCGGGTTCCCACTCGTCGACGACGACGCGGAACAGCGCATTTTCTCTTTTATAGTTGGTCTCCTCGTCGAAGGTATCTGGCGCGACGTGTGCGATTGCCTCAGCCAGGAGCGCAGAAACAATCTCACGTGATGAAGCGTGATGATTTTTTTCCGTTCTGCCTTCAGGGCGATTAGCTGGATTGTATATTGCCACATTTTCCGGCAAGGCCTTGCGGATTTTTGCCAAAATGGCCGCAACGGGTTTCAATGCTACTTCGAGCTCACCTGCGTGTTTTTCAACAGTCGTTGCGACCTCCTCGAGTGTGGTTGCGTTCTTTGCTCGCAGATCGGCAGAGCGAGCGGCTTCGAGCCGCAGGCGGGCAGCAGCAAGCATTTGATCAATCTCAGCGACAACACTGTCACAAGTGCCAACGACGCCTTCTTGTCGGGTAATCTCATCATTGAATGGATCGATGCTGGTCTCAGAGCTATCGATCAATGCAATCTTTCGTTGCTCGCGCGCCTCGTCGGCGGCCTTTACGGCCGCTGCACGACGCGCAACAATATCGGTGCGTTTGGTTGTGAGGGTCAAGACTTCATCCTCGATCGCGGATATTTCCGTATTCTTCGGACGTTTAATCATGTTTTTCAGACGGTTCATCTTTTTCACCATGGGTTAGAATTCGGTTCAGGCAGATCAGAACTTGTGGCTTTGTCGGTGCACCTCGCATTGTTCGGAGAAACTGCAGGCGACCTAGGTCAGCGGCCGAGCGCGATACTGGCCGGCGTGACTGGCAAGATGTTTGGCTAAGATTTTCTGGAACTGCTCAACCGGTTTAGTTCCATCGAAGACGGCGGTTAGAATTGCTTGGTGGTGCTGCCCATACAAAGTGGCAGTTGCTGGCAACCCCATGATCGAGCGCTTACGTATGAGGTTGCGTCGAAACTCAGCGATCAACTCCGGGTGATGAAAGGTGCCCAAAGGGGTGGGCATGATCGATTTGAAATCAATGTCGAAGCAACCAGCAACAATCACGGCCTGGTCACATTTAAAGCGTGACACGACATCGGGCGATGACAAATGATCTCTTGCAACGGAGAGGCTCTGTTCGAACCGTTCCCAATAGGTATCCCAGAAAGTCTTTCCCTTCGATCGCATGAGGCTTTGCTGAAGAGGTCGGCGAGCCAACGCACTGTCGTGGTCAAAAGCCGCCAGCCAATCCTCTTTTGTCGGCCGCGATGAGTGATTAGAGGTCATCACGATTTTCCTTTTCATCTGCTTCGGGATTAGGTGATGGCAAAGCGGGCGCTATGCGCCGTTGCCAGGTCCGGCATCTTCAAGAAACGATCGCACGATCGCCTGAAATTGCTCCGGAGAGTTAGTCGTCTCGAAAGAGACGTAGAACGCCAGCGTTCGAAATTTCTTTCCCTCATCGCTGGTGATGATCGACTTTATTCTCGCCGTTTCCGCAGTGTCTGTGTCCTCGATCATGGGATGGTTCCTCTCTTTCAGCTGTCGGTAAAAGGCATCGCCATAAGTTTGGCGTGCGGGAATTCGACCTTCGCGGAACTGAACGACGTTGGAATCCCCGGATTGATTTTGGTCAGTTGGCATCAGGGCCATCCCTGCCGAGATTTGGAATGTCGCGAGCAATCGCGTCAGCGATCCAGCGGTTGTCGCGTAACGTGTCGCAAAGGCTTCGAAATAGAGAGGGAGGAAGGCCATTTTTGATCGCTGCCGCAGCAAGCGTAGGAAAATCCAACGCACTGGCCGACGCCGATATTTCTTGCTGCCACTGCGCTAGGTCTCTGCTGCGGTCACAAGCAATACCCTGCTCTGACACAGCTTCTAGAAATGTTCGCGGCTTGGCGGCCGAGATCGAAACGACGAGACTGCGATCTGAATGCAGGTCATCCTTCATGAAAGAACTCCTTGTTAACTTTTGTTGAAATCTTTGATGCGACGTTAGTCGGGTTCTCACAGAGTCACCCTTGGGGAACCTCCTTGACCGCTCTCTTGCCACCGGCTTGGGAGCGGTTTGCGTTTGTGGGCGATCACGTCTGCCCACTTTGGCGTCAATGTTATTGATCATTCCAGATCACCTTCATCTCGAAGGTATTGCTCCGCGCTTTCCGTTATTTCGATCAACCTTCTGCATCTGGTCTCAGCAAAGACGAACTCTCCACGAGCCTTTCGCGCCGCGGCTATTACTTCAGCGACTGATGGCACAAATCTTGATGTTTGATGGATTCGATACATCGCCAGTGCGATTGCGTATTGCGAGATTGGTGGCGCAGGTTCGTCTTCGCTGTCATCAAAGTCGACGAGAAGTGCCAATGCATCGACATACGGTTCAATGCTGGTTAGGCGCGCCTGGGGGAAAGCATCCATCATTCTTGCAATCAGGAACGTCACCTGCTCATGTGTAGCTTTCGTGTTCGCGGCATCGGCGAATTCAATCTCGGCCGATCTGAGGTCGGAAACGCCGGGAACGTCAGAAAGCCACTGCCTTGCCTTCGAGAGTCCATTCGGATCGTGGTACTGCCCGAACAGCGGCGATAGCACGCCATTATCTGAGACCGCTCGTTTCAAGAACGGCTGGAGGTCACGCTTATGTTCCGCCGGCGCGATGAGGCTGCGCATCAATTGGTATGGCACAAGTGACGCTGAACTCGCGTTGATCATATCGGTCATGATTGTTCTTCCTGTCGTCTGCGAGCGATTAATTCCATCGCTTCATCGGTATAGGACCTCGCTCGTCCTGTTGAACGCTGGGCTTGTGGGGGGATGATCTGTGGCTGGCGAGGCTCGTCGCCCCAACACTCGCCGGTGAGCCATGTTGCGGGATGCTTTGTGTACTTTGGATCCTCGAAAGCCCGCTCCTTCGCATACCGAATAGCGCCTTCCAATATTGTCTCCACCGAAACGACCTTGCGTGCTTTCTCGTAAGCACGGCGCGCCGTTGCCTTGGCCTCACGTCGAGGGTAGACGCGCCAGAACTGATCGAACTCTGCGTCCCTGCTTTCTGCGAGCGGGCGTTTCAACGGCGGAGAGATAGATTCTCTTTCAATAGGTTCTTCAATAGGTTCTTCAATGGGATTCCCCTTCGGTTTTTCGGAGGGTTTCATCCGGAATTCCGAAGGGTTTCGTCCGGAATTTCGGAGGGTTTGAGTTTCCGAACGGTTTGGATAGCCGGAGGGTATGCGAGATTTGCCCTCCGGTTTTTCGGAGGGTTTTAGGAACGGGCGGTAACGGTTGGTCTGACCTTTGCCACCGGCCGTGAGCGTTATTTGCAGATGCCCTCGCAATTCTAGAGCTTTCAGCGCCTCATGGATTTGCGTCTTGCCGCGCCCTACGTCCGTGGCCAGTGTCTCAACCGCAGGCCAGGCATCGCCACTTTCGCGATTTAGGTAACGAACGGCAATCACCATCGCGACAGCTTTAGCCAGAATCGATAGATCAGGATCGCAGGCAATCTGTTCCAACCACGCCAGCTTATCGGCTGTGAATTTGTCGCTCATGTCGATTTGCTCCGCCTGGCGTCCTTAGCGGCCGCACGACGGTCGTGACGGTTTTGATAGGGCTTGTCTAAGAGCTGTGGCCGGACAATCACAAAATCTTTGCCATTGAAAATCGGTACTTCGTCGGACGCGAGCTCGACAATGCCGTGCGCGGTGAGGATTCTGTCCTGTTCTTGGCGCGTGAGGCGTATCATGGAGACACAGTTTCCACAGGCGTCACACCGAAACGCAATTGCGACGTGCCGGCTGAAGTGAATACCGTCACGCCACATTTTCCATAAAGAAGCGGATCAGTTGGCTGCGTTCGACCACCCAACGGCCTCCGACTTTTCTTGCCGGCAGCTCACCGCTATCGAGTATGTGAAAAGTTGCACGTGTCGAGCGGCCAATTATTTTGGCGATCTCTTCTGCGCCCCAGATCAAATTCATCGTCTCTTCGTTCATAGGAAATTCCTGCAGCCAATGGTATCAGCACGGTGCTGACGTTAGACAAGTGTTAGCACCGTGCTAATATTGACGTCAATTGGGATTTAGCACAGTGCTAAATAAAAATTTCGAAAGAGGTTGCAATGGCTAAACAAGGACGTGGCTCAGAGCAGGTAATGATTCGGCTCCCGGATGGGATGAGGGATCGCATCAAACTTCATGCCGAAAGGCATGGACGCTCAATGAATGCAGAGATCGTCCAGGTATTGGAACACGCATTCCCGGAGCCATGGACGTTCCAGCAGAGGCTAAGGCAACTCAATGGTTTATTGGCCATTCTAAAGGCAACTGGAGATCCGCGAGATATTATCGACAGCTTGGTCGACGATATCCGTGAGACACTGGAGGGTGTCGTGTCTGGGCGGGTTATGGACATCGATGAATCGGTGCGAAGAGAAATCCAAAATGCTCTTGAAAAATGGAAAATTGAAACTGGGGAAACAAGGGGTTATGACGAGGTTGTCAAAGCCCTCGATCCCGAACAAGTTGAAGAGATCCAACGCAAAAGTGATTTAAAAGACTTCTAATGTCTATCCGCAAGCGCAATTGGACGAATGCTAAGGGCGAAGAGAAAACTGCCTGGGTCGTCGATTATACCGATATCAGGGGTACTCGCCGGCTGAAGACATTCAGGCTGAAAAAAGAAGCTGATGTTTTCGCGTCTACAGCAAGCGTAGAAGTTCGTGAAGGCGTCCATGTCGCCGACAGCGCCAGCGCGACGGTCAAAGAGGCCGGCGAACTATGGATCAAGCGCGCAGAAAAGAATGGGCTGGAGCGCGGTACCATCGTTCAGTACCGACAACACCTCGACCTGCATATCAATCATTTTCTCGGATCCACATTGCTTTCGCGCCTAACCGTGCCGGTGATCAGATCCTTTGAGGATGACATGATGGAGCAAGGCCGATCATCATCCATGGTTCGCAAAGTCATGGTGAGCCTAGGTTCCCTCTTGGCTGATGCCCAAGAGCGTGGACTGGTGATCCGCAATGCTGCGAGGGAAAAAAGCCGGGCACGTCAGAAGGGCAAAGACAGACGCTTAGAGAAGCGTCAGAGCGGCAAACCGCGTATTGGAGTGGATATTCCCTCACGGGAAGAGATAAAGGCCATCGTAGACGCTCTGGAGGGCAAATGGAGACCATTGCTTCTGACCGCGATATTCACCGGCCTACGCGCTTCTGAAATCCGCGGCCTACGCTGGGTCGATGTCGATGTTGAAAAGCGGGAAATTCACGTACGGCAACGCGCTGACAGGTTCAATCAAATCGGCCGGCCGAAATCGGAAGCCGGAGAGAGGACGATACCTATTCCGCCGTTGGTGGCCAATACGTTGAAGGCGTGGCGGCTTTCATGTCCCCGCCCCCGAACCGGACAAAAGGATTCAAAGGGAAAGCATCTCACGGAAGAGATACGGCCCGAACAGTTGGTATTCCCGAACAGCTTGGGCAAGGTCGAGTCCCTATCGAAAATCATGCAGCTCGGTTTTTCTCCAGCACAAGTTTCTGCTGGCGTCACCACCAACACCGGCGAGATCGACAAGGACGGAAATCCGGTCTTGAGATCAAAATACACAGGGTTTCATGCGATCAGGCATTTCTATGCGTCTTGGTGTATCAACCGCCGGGAGGATGGAGGGCTGTCACTGCCTCCAAAGATGGTACAGGAAAGGCTCGGCCATTCGTCCATTACACTGACAATGGATACCTATGGCCACCTCTTCCCACGCAACGATGATGCAGCAGAATTAGCGGCCGCGGAGCTAGCTCTTTTAAAATGAACGCGACATAGACGCGACATACGGCTGTAACTATTTGATTTCAAATCAGTGAAATAAGCTTCCTAATCTGTAGGCCACTGGTTCGAATCCAGTCGGGATCACCACTCTTCCCCAAGAGATCAGTGTGGTTTGCGCTTCAAAACCGTGTTGTAAACATCAAGCGTCTGGTCCGCGATGTTCAGCCAGCCATATTGTTCTGCCACAAGAGCGCCCTGCTCCGCCGCTTTGCCGGAATCGAACGGCACGGCGAGCTTTGACCGCATGGCCGCGGCCAATTGCTCAATGTCGCCAAGCGGGAAATAGTCCTGCGCGGGCAGGCCGATTGCAAGGTTGGCCGTGATGTCGCTGGCCAGCACCGGCAGCCCGGCGCCCATCGCCTCGAGCAACGCAATCGGCATGCCTTCGTGGCTGGAAGGCAGCACGAACAACCCCGCGTTCTCGTAGAGGATGGAAAGATCGTCGCCTGTCTGCATGCCCGCGAGAACCACACCGGGAACATCAGCGGCAAGCTTTTCAACGTCCTGCGAATAATGCGCCATGTATTCGGCCGAGCCCACCAGAACCAGCTTGACCGTGGGATCGGCCAGTTTGGCAAAGGCCGCGATGAGATCGTGCTGGCGTTTTTCCGGCACGATGCGTGCAACCAGCATGATATAGCGCCGCGACGTGAGCCCGAGTTTCCCGAGAATGCCCGTATCCGTCTGGCTCCGGCGGACCGTCACACCGTTCGGCACATATTGCACCGGCACGCCGTAGCGGCTTTCCATCGTCCGCGCGATGTCGTTGGACACGGCAATGCGCGCGCGCGCAAAGCGCATGCCGGCCTTCTCGCCCAGTTTCAGCATGAGCTTGGCAAGGCCGCCCCATTTCTGCCGGTCGTAATCATAGCCGTGATGGGTGACGACGACCTTCAGGCCGAAGAGGCGGGCCAGCGGCGTCATCAGCGCCGGGCCGATGGCATGGATGTGCAGAATATCCGGACGATGATAGGCGGCAAACAGCACGCCGAGCGCCGTATGGGCGATCGCCTCGAATTTCACCGAACCGGGCGACCACAGCGGATGCACCTTCACCCGCTTCCACGTATAGGGATCGGGCGTCAGCAGGTACCGCCTGCGGCCGAGAACCGTGACATCCCAGCCCCTGTCGACAAAATGCCGGCTGAGTTCCTCGACATGTTTTTCCACGCCGCCCTGCACCTCGGGGATGCCGCGCAGGCCGAGCATCATCACCGTGGGTTGCTTTGCTGCACCGCGTCCGTCAGCCATCAGGATACTCCAAGCGTGGCGTAGAGATCGACCATGCGGTCGCGATAGGCAGCCGCCGAGAAGTCGCGGGCGATCCACTCGCGGCCATTCATGCCCATGCGCGAACGGGCGGCAGCGGTCAGGTCCGCCATGGCACCGATGGCACGCGCCAGGTCATCCGCATCGCCGGCAATGGCAGTCATGCCTGTTTCGCCCTCGCGGATCATTTCCGGAATGCCGCCGATCGCCGCGCCAATGACCGGCCGGCCGAGCGCATAGGCTTCCAAGATGCTGACCGGCGCGTTTTCATACCATTCGGAGGGCAACACCAATGCCCTGGCTTCGCCGATCAGGCGGCGCAGATTGCCGCCCGAGACATATCCGGCGAACGTGACATCCGCACCCAGCTCCGCAACGAGGGCCTTGAGCATGGCCTCGTCCGGGCCGGTTCCGGCAATCACCAGCCGATGTTTTGCCAGCGCCGCGGCGCGGATCAGGGTAACCAGCCCCTTCTCCGGCGCGAGACGTCCGGCAAAGACGAAATAGTCGCCTTCGCTCCAGCCGGTGGCGAATTCCTGCGTATCGACAAAATTCGGGATATAGACCAGCTGTTCCGCTGGCCAGCCCCATTCGATCAGCTTCTCGCGGTAGAACCGGCTCGGCACCACGAACCTGTCGACCTTGTTCCGGTAAAGCCCCAACCCGCGATGCACGATGGTCTCCAGGAACACCAGGCCGCTGAGGACAAGTGAGCCCTTGATGCAGCGGTGCCGCACGACATTGTAGATCCGGCCGCCGCGGCACTCCTCGCAGACATGCCCGTCAACCAGCATCTTGTAGGCGGGACAGGCCAGCTTCAGGTCATGCACCGTCATCACGGTCGGAATGCCTGCCTTTTTCAGCGTGGCAAAGATCGAGGGCGAGAGGTGATGATAGACATTGTGCGCGTGGGCGATGTCGGGCCGGGCCTGCTCGATCAGCGCTTCGATGCTGCGCTGCGCTTCGAAGGAGTAGATGATCTTGCCGGCCTGGGCGACTTTGGTCAAAAGGCTGCTTTCCCGCCCATACTCGATTTCAGAGACAAAATGCTCCGACCAGGCAGAGGCATCATTGTCCGGATGCTGCATGGCAAAGGGAATGACCTCCCAGCCGATCTCGGAAAAGAGCTGCATGTGCTCGAGGAATATCGCTTCGGCGCCGCCGCGCCGATAGAAATAATTGTTGATCGCGAGCAGGCGCTTCGACGGGGTGGAGGCGTTCACGACGGATGCCTCCCCGCGCTGAATTGTTCCAGCGCATCCCGCACCGGCAGGACCGTGCATCCCAGTGCCAGTGTATGGGCGACGAGGCGTTCGAACGTCTCCGCCGTGCACCCGAAATCCGTCGGCTGCGGCGCGATATCGTGGGTGAAAAAGATAAGCCAGCCAGGCTCCGCGATCAAATGATCGATCCAATGGGTCAGGTCGCGCGCATGGCTTTCCGGCTGGCGGATTTCCACGCCCCAGAGAAAGGCCGGATTGACGGCGCCGCGATTGATGCGTTCGCCGCCGGCACGGCAGGTTTCGAAACGGCTGCCGAAAATGCCGCGCCCCCAGAACGAACCGGCATTGTAGGGATAGGCGAAATTGCGGCGGCGCTCCTGCGGTGCAACACTGTCGAGATAGGCCTTGTTCCGCTGCAGGTCCGCGGCAAGCCGCCGGTTGCCCATGTGAGACACCTTCGTGTGGGAAAAGGTATGGCAGCCGATCTCATGCCCCTGCTGCGCCAGGGCTCGGCATCCCTCGCGGGAAATCAGCCTACGCCCGGGTTCAATCTGTCCTTCCAGCGATCCGGCGATATAGAACGTGCCGCGGACGCCATGGTCCTCGAGTATGCGTGCACCGTTGGTCAGCGCCGTATCTGGCACGTCATCGAAGGTGAAGGACACGACCGGTCGCGATACGGGTATGTTAAGGCGCGGTCCGGGCATCCGGCGCATCAGCCTGTCGGTGATGCGGTCCGACCAATAATCCAGTTTTTTCAGAATGTCAGGCATGGGCGACCGTCAATCTACCTTGTGAAGGTGTTGGGCTGACAATGCTGGCATTTGCTTGCAGGCGCAGGCCGAACACGGCGAACAGGAATGCGAACCATAACGGGCTGCCGCTCTGGAAGAACATGCTTTCCACGCAGGCTGTGTAGATCCCGTACAGCCAGACGCGAACAAAAAGCCGTGTGAGGGCGGGATTGTTGGCGGCTCTATCTGCCCTGCCTATGTCGCGCAGCGGCAGAAAAAGCAACCATATAAGCGTGAGAACCAGCCCCGGTATCCCGGTTGTCAAAAGCGTGTCGAGATAGCCGTTATGGCCGTTATAGGCGGCAACGGCCCACGTCTCGACATTGCCGCCGCTGTAGACCAGCTCCTCGGTTTGCCAGAACGACTGGAATCCATAGCCGGTAAAGGGCTTTTGGGCGATGGCGGAAAAGGCGAAACGCCAGATGTCCGTCCGGTTGGTAAAGGTGGCATCGATGCCGGCGGCAGTGATGAGGGATCGTATCGGTTCGAACACCGCCGATCCCACGGCAAGAATGTTGAACATTGCAATCCCGGCAATGCCGATCAGCGCCCGCGTCCACTTCCAGCGCTCGAATATCCAGGCAAGGATGAGAACACCCGGCAATGCGGCGGTGGATGTCTTGCCGCCGGTGTGCAGCAGAAACACCACCGAGAGGACAATGATGGCGATACCAGCCAGTCTCTGGCCTGCGCTATGGACGAACAGTCCGAAGAACACTGCCATCACCATGACGGCCGCCGCGACGTTCTTGTGGGGAAATTGACCACGCCAGAAACCCGCATTCATCGGCTCGCGGATTTCCGATGCCTGGTGAATGGCCCGTGTGGGAAGGGCGATCACGCCAAAATAGGCAAAGCCCAGCATGATGAGCGTCGCCAGGCCAAGCAGCTTGCCAAAATGCCGGTCGGACTGCGGCAGCAGCAGGAAGACACTGGCGTTCACGCAAACCAGAATGGCAAGGACGATGCGTTTGAGGGCGATATCGGGATGCGCGGACAGTGCGGAGACCAGAATGAACCAGGCGAACAGCAGGACGAGCAGCCCGCGCGGCTGCATGATCGTCCGGCGCAGGGGGCTGCTCAACCCGAAGGCGATCAATCCTGCCGAGAGAACCAGCGTAACAAGCTGATTGACCACGTTGGAGTTTCCAGCGCTCGGATCGACCGAAGCCGCGCCCGTCAGATCGACATAGGGTGTGGTGGTGATCCAGAAAAACAGGAAAATCGCCACGAACAGCAATGCGCCGACACCACCCGCTGCGGAGGTCGTGGGCGCAGTTCTGGTTTCGATTGTTCCCATAAAAGAACGTATCCTGCTTAACTGTTCTTCGCCTTGCGCTCGGCGCGCATGACCCCAAGCAGGCCGGTGGCGATGGCAAGGCAGGCGCCCAGGCCCAATCCGGCAAATGTTCCGCCGGCGGCAAGCAACGCCGTGCGCGGCGGCCAGCTGCGGCGCAGGGGCGGTATTGCGGACGAGATCACCCGGATATTGGTGCTGTTGAGTTGCTGGCGCTCCGTCGTTTCACCGGCGCGCGTCAGGAAGGTCTGGTAGATGGCGATTTTCGTCGCCATGTCGCGTTCCAGATCGTTCAGCCGCACCTGTGCATCATTGTCCATGGAAACGGAGGAGCGCGCGCTTGCCGCCTGCTGCTTGAGCGCATCGACCACGGATTTCGCCTGGTCCAGATCGACCTGCGCAGCCCGCAGGATGCGCCCGGTTTCCTGCGATATCTGCTGTTCCAGGCCACCGAGCTGCGATCTGGCGCGGATCAGTCCGGGATAACGCGGCCCGTAGGTGATCGACATGGAATCGACCGTCTGCTTGACCGTCGCATACTGGGCGCGCAGGCTGGCGAGCGTGGGCGACTGCAATGTCGCCGACGGGCTCGTCTGATTGGGTGTCGAGGCTGTCAGCTCGTTGTAGCGCGACTGTGCTTCGACCAGCCGGGCATTGGCATCCACCAGCTTCACGTTGATCTGCGCCATGGACTGCGAACTGATCAGCTCACCGGCGCTGGTCTGGAGGCCATGATCGCGCTTGAATTCAGCCACCTTGGCCTCCGCATCGGAAGCGCCCTGCTTCAGCTCCGCCAGGCGGTCGGTCAGGGCCGAGGCAGCGCGTCCGGCTCCATCCGCCTCCGCCTGGGCGACTTCCTCCTGGAAGGCCTTGGCCAGTGCATTGGCAATGCGTACCGCCGTATCGGGATTGTTGGCCCAGGCCGCGATGGTCACCATGTAGGAGCGCTCCTGGCGGCGTGCGGTTATTCTCTCGGACAGGCTGCGCATGGCTGCCAGCGTTTTGTCGGCGACCGCCGGCTTGCTGCCGAACAATGAACCGAGACTGAAGCCCGGCCCATCCGTGCCGACAAACTCCGGATCGCTGGCAAGGCCAAGCTCACTGACGACGCGCCGCAACACATTGCCGGAGGTCAGCACCAGCATTTTGCTTTCGACGTCGAGCAGCTGCGTGTCGCCCTGCTGGTTCTGCACATAGATGTCGTTCGGCAGGACCTGGAGATTGGCCGGCGGCACGAGCAGGTCCGTATAGACGGTATAACGCGGCTTCGCGCCCATCCCGTAACCGATGCCGATCAACGCGCCAACGACGGCCCCGATCAAAACCCAATACCAGCGGGCAAGCAGCCAGGAAATCAGCGAACTCACATCGATGTGCGGCAGGGAAAAGGCGGCGGCCTGGGCCGGTTTCCGCTCGTCACGCACAGGAGGCTCGACGACAGGTCCCTTGATAGGAGCTGCCGGCTGCAGTTTGCCCGTCGCGTCACGCAGTTTGTACATTCAACAATACTCTGTAAGCATCAATCAAACCGTAACGGTTTAACGGTAATGTATATCTAAACGATAGATTGCAAATTTTGGTTAATAAATGGCTATCTCCCTTTGGCCTGCTGAACAATAAAGATGAAAATGCCAGCCCTCCGCCCAGGTCGTAGAACATGAAGAAGTTGAGTGCTGCGGAAATCATCGCTGGACTGCCGCGACTCTTGCCGATGATCATGTCCTATGCGGCGTCGAGCGGCAGCCTGCTGATCGCCAATGCGGCGCAGCTGGTGACATTCGCCATTCTTGCCCGCTCCTTTGGCGCCGTCGAATTCGGCGTCTTCGTTTCCGTAACGGCGGTGACCAGCATCGCCGTGCATCTGTGCGGCCTCGGCGCCTCGGAATGCCTGGTGCGGCGCGTCGCCCGCGACCATGCCATGTACCCCGTCATGATGGGGCACAACCTCATCCTGACCCTGACGAGCGGCGTCGTGCTGGTGCTGCTCGGCATCGCCATTCTGCCCTTCTGGATGAAGCTTTCGCCCGATCCCGTCGAGAATGTCATCGCAATCCTGCTGATCCTCATCACCAACATCATCCTGGTCCGCATCATTCTGCTGACCGAACAGATTTTTATCGGTCATTCGCAGTTTCCCGCGGCCAACCGCTCCGTCGTCGGCTTTGCCTTTGCCCGGACGGCCGCCGCCGCGCTTGCCTGTCTGGTTTTCGGCGTGACCAGTCTGGTTGACTGGGCCATATGGCAGTTCGCTGCCCATGTGCTGGTCCTGATCGTCTATATGTGGTCATTGCGCAAACTGGGCCGGCCGCAATACCGGATCGTGCGTGAGGAAATCCGTCTCGGCATTCTCTTTGCAACCCCCTTCATCTTCCGCGCCATCCGCCAGAACGTCGATCTTCTCATGCTCGGCATCATGGCCAATCCCGAGGTCGTCGGCAGCTATGGCGTCGTGCGCCGTATCGTTGACAGCAGCTATCTCTCCATCGATGCCATGAACCGGCTGGTTTATCCGGGCCTTGCCCGCCTGAGCATCGATGGCATTCACAACGCGATCGGGCGAACCAAGAAGATATTGCTGGCCGCCCTGGGGATCGGCATCGGCTCGGCCCTTGCCATCTTCATCGTCGCCCCGTTCCTGCCCATTCTCTTCGGCCGCGAATATGTGTCATTGGTCTCGTTCTGCCGGATTTTGAGCGGAACGGTGGTCTTTCTTGCCATCTGGTCAGTGGCAATCGATGCGCTTGGGGCGGCGGGATATCACGGACCCCGGGCGGCAATTCTCAACACCGCCAATGCGGTTGGCGCGGGACTGATTGCCTGGGCCACCTGGGTCGCACCGCCGCTCGGAACATTTGTCTCGATATATGTCATCGAGATCGCCATCATGATCGCCGCATGGCTGGTTCTGCTTCGTCTGGCGCGCAACAGCCGTGTCGCTGCACAGGAAAGATCGTTTACCACGTAGAACATCTTGCCATCAGAATTGAAGAATCGCGCTATGGTTGCATTGACTATATGCTTCGAACATCGAGATAGTGCAGACTGTTAGTCGGGATATACGTCTGCATGGGGATGGGGATGAAACGGGGAAGACAGATACGTCCGATGACTGTGGACGATATTCCTCAGGTCGGACGCCTATTCTATAAAACGTTCCGCAACCGAGCCAGCAATTCAAGCAACGCCTTCAACGATTATTTCCAACAGCTGTTTTTCGGCAGCCCGATCTACCAGCAGCAATATGGCAGCATCGTTCACGAGACTTCGGCAGGGCATATCAGCAGCGTCGTTTCGGCCGTGCCGATGCAATACATGGTCGACGGCGGGATCATAACGGCGCGTCTTCTCTGCGCTTTCATGACGGACCCCGACATGCCCTGCCATGGCGCGGCCGAGCTCGCGCTGACCATGCGGCCGCGCAATCAGGATCTCTGTTTCACCGACAGCGCCTCCCCCGCCAGCGCCGGGGCGTTCAAGGCGGCACGTGCCGCCCTGTTGCCGGTCCATGGGCTGGGCTGGTGCCGGGTTTTCCAGCCGGCCGGTTTTTTTGCCCGGTCGGCGGCCAGCCGGTCAACCCTTGGCCGCCATGCTGCCCGGCTGCCGATAGCACGGCCGGTCGACCATATCATCAGACGGATGATACCGGGGCTGCATGTCGAGCCGGGCGCGGGAATGCATGACGAGGACATGGCGCCGGAACTGTTCGTGGCAACCGTCCAGGACTTTCTCTCCGACTATCCGGTCCGTCCTGTCTGGTCGGGGCCGGAGCTGAACTGGATTCTGGATGTCGCCAGACTGAATGCAAGCCTGGGAGATCTGAACATCCGCTCGGTCTGGGATCAGAACGCCGAGCTGATCGGCTGCTTTGTCTATTTCGGACGCCCCGGAATGATTGCCCAGGTGATGAACATATTTTCCCAGAAGGGCAAGGATGCGCTCGTGATCAACCGGATGATGTATCATCTGGAACAGGCCGGGCTTGTGGCGGCCCGCGGTCACGTGCAGCCCCGGCAACTCGACGCTTTAACCCGGCAAAGGGCAATGTATTACAAGCATCGCGCCCATACCTGCGTCAGCACGCGTCATGCCGGCGTCCTCAACGCCATCGACCGCAACGACATGTATATCGGCGGACTGGCCGGTGAATCGTGGAGCCGGCTCGTATCGGACTTCTTCTAGAACTCTTGCCGTTCAATAAGGAAATAGGTGGTGGGTCCCTCGGGTCCGTCATTGGAAAGCCGCGTTGCAACAGCGCCGCTTCCCCGGGCAATCGCAGGCCGCACCCTGCCATCCAGCCCCACCGGCGAGACGGTCCAGCGTCCTTTCCCGGGCAGGGAGAAATCGACGCTTCCCACCTTGATGCGGGCGGGGAGGCGGCCGAAATCGGCGATAACCCGTTCTTCCCCATCCGAAAAGCGCATGGCGGTGTTCTGGGCATCGGTCGCGTAGATGAGCAGCAGGCGGCGGCTGGTGCTGACCGGCCGGTCATCCAGCGCTGAAACGGCAAACAGGCCCTTGCCCGTGGCATTGCCGACGGTCAGGTTGGCAAGCGTGACCGTATCGGCAAGGTCGGCGAAGGCAATGGCTTCGGTTCGCCCGGTTTTCACCATCATGCGCAGCTTGTTCTGGTCCAGGCTGATCTCATTCGTGTCGCTCTCAAAAATGCCCTTGCCGGCGTCCGTGCTGTTTTCGGGCGCAAGCAGCCTGCTGTCGCGCATGGCGGCGATGAGTTTGCCGCCGGACGCGGGATCGCGGGGCGATGCCGCTACCAGACCGTGGGCTGGTGCCGATGGCGCATCCTTCTGCAACCCGATTGCCGCAAGCAGGGCGAGCGTCGTCAATGCATCGGGTTCCCGCTCATACATGTTCTGCGTCAAATCCTCCATTCCCCGGATGCGGAAGGGGATGGAAACCGGCGAGCCCTGCACATCGCCGCGCCTGAACAGCAGGGCCGCCAGCGTTTCGCCCGCACGCGCAACCGGATCGAGCGCAATGGCATAGGGCAGCATCTGGCGTTTATGGGCAAAATCCTCGCCATAGGCCAGCACGATGGGGCCATGCCCATGGCGGCACAGCACGTCCCAGTTCTGCAATGCCGCGTAGGCAGGCATGACAATGCCGGCCTCGTAACGATAATGGCTCCAGAAGAGGTGATCATATTCCGTGACGATAAAGGGGCGGTTCAGCCAGCGCGCCGCCGCCATCATCCGCATGTAAGCCGCCCCGTCGGCGATCGAGCTCTTCTGACCGAGCGAACTGCCCGGCTCGTAGCCCCCGACCCAATCCTGATAGGTGTTCATCGACACCGCCTGCTGCCCCGCCCGTGTCAGGCTTGTCTGGACACTCGGCCAATTGTTGTAGGGCGCCACCACGCCCCGGTAGCCGAGATCGCGCAGCGCTGCCGTCATGCGTTCCGCGGAACGCGTTTCCACATCGACGAAGAAGGCCTGCAGGTCGCGCATGCGCGGCGTCTTTTCATAACGATTGGCCGGCAGGCTGACCGTTGCGTCCTCCAGCCGCTCGCCAGCCTCGACCGCGCCCCATGCACGGGAAAGCGCGGCCGTCGAAGCATACCGTTTTTGCAACCAGGCATTGAATGGAGGTTGTAGAAGCCGCGAATATTGTGGCTGGCCATCGCGTTGATGCAGGATGCTGTCAAACTCGATGCTGTTTTCATTGAATGGGATGATCGCCACCAGAGCCGGATCGCGGATCGGCGCGATTCCCGTATAGGGATTGACCGTTGCCAGCACCAGCTGCTGGAATTTCAGCCAGTGCTGAAAAGTCTTTTCATTGATCTGCACCTCAAGCTTCATGTCGCCGGTGAGATTCCAGCGATCGTCATATCCGCCATAGGCGCCGCGGGTGGAACTCAGACCGTCCATCATCCAGTAAATGCCGTTGCGCTTCAACGCCGCCATCAGATAGCGGAAACGGTCCATGGTTTCCGGATCGAAATCGAAATCAGCGGCACGACCGAACATCAGCGCCGCATCGACAAAATGAAAACGCGCGATGTTGTAGCCATGCATTTTCAGTTGGCGGGCATAGCGGTCAGCCCCGTCATGGTCGGGAAAGCCGCCGGAGGCCGGGCTCCAGCCCAGCGATGCGCACAGGAACCGCACGGGGCTCGTCTCCGCATCCGCACGGGCCAGCCGGCCGTCTCCATTGATGACGATCCGGCTCTGCTCGCTGATCGGCGGATTGGGCAGCAGCGTGGAAAAATCGAGAGGACTGCCGCTTTGCAGCTCGAGCGACACCTCCCGGACCGGCGACCAGACATCGCCCGCCCGGGACGCCCCGGTAACCAGCAGGAAAGCGAGAGCAAGGGCAACCAGTCTCAGCATGATGCGGTGCATTCCTGTGTCTTTGAGGGCAGCCTAGTGGTCCTTGGAGATGACCTTACTCTCGATCCAGTCATCCGGCTGGCGGCGGGGATGGAAAAAGCCGAGCGGCAGGGCGGCGGCATGGAAACACCAGGCGACAACGGCATAGACGCCCAGCGACAGACTGCGCTGTTTCAGGCTCATCGCGGCAACGACGAGAACGATCAATGCGGCATCGATCAATAGGGCCATCTTCTTGTCGGGCAGGAAAACCAGAAGCCCGATCATCGCCAGCCACCACAGATAGACCCCGGCCCACAGGCGAAGTTCCGGCAGCTCGTGCACCAGCTTGTTCCAATGCGGGCGGCCAAGCGCGGCACGCAGCAATTCCCCGACGCCCCGCAGATATTTCGACCGCCAGCGCCGCACCAGCAAGGTGTAGGCGTTGATGGAGTGGCCGAAATGCGCGACGAAACGGCGGTCAAGCCGGTGCAGCTCCCATCCGAGCGACCGCAGGCGCACGCCCAGGTCGAATTCCTCATAGCCGTGCAGATTGCGGTCGGAGAAATAGCCGGCCTCGGCGATGGCAGCGCGGCGGTAAAGCCCGCCGCCATTCATGCGGTCAATCGATCCTGTCCGGTTTTCCGGCGACACGCGGCGCACCCGGCGGGTGAATTCGAGATTGTCGACGTTCATTTCCACCACATGTCCCGTCACCCCCGCAACCCGGGGATTGGCTTCGAGAAACGCAATGGCCGCACCGAGGAAATCCTTGTCGAGCAGCATGTCGCCATCCATGAGGCAGACCAGATCGTGATGACTGTACTGGAAGCCCAATTGCGGGCCGATGCCGCAGCTGGGCCTGGCCGGATTGACGATCTGCGCCACGGTCACCGGATAGTGCATGGCGATTTCGACCGTCCGGTCGGTGGAACCGCTATCGGCCACGATGACTTCGACCGTGCCGCCCGGCAAGGCCTGCAATGCGCTTTCAATCGCCGCTGCGATGCGCTTTTCTTCGTTCAGCGTTTTCATGATAATCGAAACGGTCATCAATCAAGTCCTGCCCCAGTCTGGAAACCGCTACACATGCACCGCCATCCCGCAATGGCGTATTCACTATCGTATCTCTTATGGCATTAGCGCAACGCGCGTAAGACTTTCCACTTGAGCGGCCTGAGTTTCTGCCACAAGGGCGTCGCACGCAGCCTCTCCATCACCCGCAACCGCGTTGCGATGACCCGTCCCCGCGCCGTGCGGACAAGCGTCATCTTTTTCAGGTCGATGGTGACGTCGCAGCAGTTCAGCTTCCATGGCTCGTCGCCGATGCCGAGGTCCAGGCAATCATAGCCGCTATCGAGCAAATGGCGCAGCAGCAGATAGTGCAGCACCCGCCCCGGAGAATATTTGGACCATTCGCCGGATTCAAACGTGAACACCAGCCCGTAATAGTGCCTGCCTTCGACCAGCGCCCACATCGCCGCGATAACCTGGCCGTTCACGACAAGCGCGGACAGGTGCAGCGCATTTGCCGCGGCAAAATTGTCGGTTCCCAGCGTGAAAAAGCTCTGCTTCTCCGGCTCCTTGTCGAAACCCGGCACCTGCGTTTCTTCAAACCGGCGCTGTTTCTGGGCAAGCAGCGTCTCCAGAACAAAGGCGCGTTCTTCCGGCGTCCCGGCAATCAGCAGCCGGCATTCGCCCAGCCGCTCGAGCGCCCGATGCCGGTTCCGCAGGTTCTTCGACCCCGGCTGCGACTGATCGACCTCCGGCCAGCTGCGCTTGAGGTTTGTCAGGTGGCACGACTCGCCGTTCAAGTCTTCAGCCAGCAGGAACAGCGGATTCGTGCGGTCGCGGATTTGCTCCGGCATTTTGTCGAAGATCGCCATGTCGAACGGCGGCAAAGCCTCTGCAATCCTGTTCCACAGCTGTTCGGCGGATGTTCGGGTCCATTCATCGCCGTTGGGAAACAGGATCGGCGCGTTGTAATCCGCCACGCCATCGTCGACGAAGGTGAGGACGCGCCCGCCATGGCGGGACGAGAGGCTGAACGGCAGAAAGCACAGCGGATTTCCGGAGATATCCCAGACCTCGACCAGACAAAGCTGGTTGCCCGGCCGGGTGCCATAGGATGCCAGCCATGTCTGCAGGAATGTGGTCGTCTGGAAAATATACTGCCTTGCATCCGTGGCCGTACCGGCCGCCGGCCATAGAGGCGAGAGCTGATCGGGATGGCTGTAAACCCGGATATCATATTCTGGAATCACAAACACTCACCCCTTCACGACACACGCATACGTGAACACTCTATCCACAACCAGCATAATCGATTGTTTAACATACATCTTATTTACGCTGTATTATCCGGCTTCACATTGACTGATCGAGCTGTCTACAGGTCTGCGGAGCATGCATGGTTGAACCGGAATTGGCAATTCAAGGGACGGAGGCACAGCCCATCCAGACCGATGTGGTGATCATCGGCGGCGGGCTGGCAGGAGCCAGTGCCGCCATCGCGCTGTTCCGTCAGGGCTACGGTGTGACCCTGATCAGCAGCCACGAGCGTCATCCGCCGGACTTTCGCGCCGAGAAAGTCGCGCAAACCCAGATGGAGTTGTTCGAGCGCATCGGTCTTGGCGATGTCGTGCGTGCCGAGGTGACCGCTTTTGACGGCGTATGGCTCCACCGATTCGGCCGGTTCGAGCGAACCACGACGCCCGAATATGGCGGCGATTATTCCGATCTGGTCAATACAGTGCGCCGGGCCATCCCTGCGGGCGTGCGTTCCATTGTCGGCCGGGTCGATGACATCGCGACCAGCGAAAACCTGCAGCACGTGACATTGTCCGATGGCCGGAAATTCACCGCACGGCTCCTGATCGTTGCCACGGGGCTCGGCGATACGATCCGCAAGAAGCTCGGGATCGAACGGGACATCATAAGCCCGCAGCATTCGCTGTGCTGCGGTTTCGATCTGGTACAGCCGCGATCGCATTTTCCCTTTCCATCCCTCGTGTGGAACGGGGCAAAATTCAATGACCGCGTATCCTACCTCACGCTCTTTCCTATAGGCGATAAAATTCGCGCCAACTTCTTCGTTTATCGGACATCGTCGGAGGAATGGACCCGCACATTCCGGGATCAGCCCGCGCAGGGTTTGCGCGCTGTGATGCCGGGTCTGGAAAGGATGTTTGGCGAAATCACCATTGCCGGTCCGGTCATTGCCCGCCCCATTGACCTGGTACAGGTGCACAATCACGAACAGGATGGGGTTGTTCTCATCGGGGACGCCTTCTGCGTCGTCTGCCCGATCACCGGCACGGGGATTGAAAAGGCCCTCACCGACGTGGACCGGTTGTGCAACACATATATTCCGCGCTGGTTCAAAAGTGCGGGCATGTCCAAGGCAAAAATCCGCGAATTTTACGCCGACCCCATCAAAACGGCCCGGGACGCTTCGGCAATGAAGATGAGTTTCGACGCGAAGAAGATCAAAACCGACCTTGGCATGCGCTGGAAATTGCGGCGGCTGCGCAGCAACACGCTGGGCCGTGCGCGCTACGTGGTGCGCGCCACCGTCAAGCAGCTGCGGTCACCGGCACCCAAATAAGTACCGGCGTATCGGGATTTCCGTTCACGGCCATTCCGCAATGACCACGCCGGACAGCATGTCCATCTGCATATCAGGCCGGTCGAAGGGCGGCGCCATTCCCGAAACGGAACGGGCCAGATGCTCCTGCGGGATTGCACGGGCATTGATGACGCGGACATTTTTCCAGCCATTGGCTTCGAATGCCCTGACATAGTCCAGCGGGCGGCGCCTGTTGGGCTGTCCGGGGAAGGAAAACAGCCGGTAAAGACCTTCCGAGTATCGATAGATATTGTTCGGATCCTGTTCGCGGATCCAGCGGGAGTGTGTCTGATAATCGACAATGTGCTCGGCGATGCAGCCGCTGCGGGCAACCTTGGAGATATTGGCAATCGTCGCTTCGATGTCGTCATAGTGCTCGAATGCGGCACAGCTCAGGATCAGATCGAACTTTCTGTTGTCCGCCAGCCGGGGAATGTCGAAATCCCGGCCGACGCGATAGCTGAACAGGTCGGAATCGGGGCCTTCGGTCAGTTGTTTCGCCCGGTCGATACTGGGAGCATAGGCTTCGCGCTCCGGAAACAGGTCGAGAAGTTTGGCAAAATAGGCGGCTGGCTCCGTACCCGCGAGTTCGAACACGTCAACGGCATGATAGGACTTGGCGCCATAGCCGAGCAGGATGGCCCCGGTGCCGAGCGACGACCCCGGACACAGCTCAAGGACGTCCTTGCCCTCCAGATCGAAGCCGGCGGGCAGATACCGCTTCCACGAGGCAACGGTGTCGTAGACATAGTCGATGCGGCCATCGGTGTCGGAACGGTCGACCTTGTTGGGCGTCGTATAGCCCTGCAGCTTGTTTTTTGCCCAGGCCAGAGCGAGGAAAACAATGCCGATCCCGTACATGGCCGCATTGCGCATACTGTGTCCCATTCATTACCCCGTCACTTGGTTCTTTAACCGCCGGCTGGCTGTGCACGTTCGCCTGCCAGGCATTAGAGAGCAGTTTCGTTTCCAGCGTCAACCGCTGGTTGCCAACGAATTTCACTCCGCAAGGCGAGCCGAGACAGGCTTGCAATTTTTCTCGACCTCATGTCGGGATCGGCGATAGTGGTTCGTCTTGAGGAAGAAGGAGTAACGGGATGCTTTACGCCATACTTTGCTACAACATGGAGGACGTGGTCGGTTCGTGGTCCAAGGAGGAAGACGACCTTGTCATGGAACGGCTTGGTGTCGTGCAGGACAAGCTCGCCAAATCAGGCAAGCTGGGGCCTGTGGCCCGGCTGCTGCCCACGACTGCCGCGACAACGCTGCGCAAATCCCGCGGCGAGCCCCTCGTCATCGACGGCCCCTTCGCCGAGACAAAGGAACAGTTTCTCGGATTCTACGTGGTTGACTGCGAATCGCTCGACGAGGCGCTCGACATCGCCCGCGATCTGGCACAGGCCAATCCCGGACAGGGTTCCTACGAGATACGCCCGATCGCCTTGTTCAGACCCGGATCGGGTTCCCAATGACCGACCCGGCCTGGATCGATGCCGCGCTGACAGCCGCACGCCCGCAGGCCGTGGGTGCCCTGTTGCGCTATTTCCGCAATCTCGACACGGCGGAAGAAGCCTTCCAGGAGGCCTGTCTGCGCGCGCTGAAGAACTGGCCGAAGAACGGCCCGCCGCGTGACCCCACGGCGTGGCTGATCTTCGTCGGCCGCAACAGCGCCATCGATACCGTACGGCGTCAGGCCAAGCAGCAGCCACTGCCGCCCGAAGACCTGCTGTCCGACCTCGGAGATGCCGAATCGGCCATCGCCGAGAAGATCGACAGCGCCGACTACCGCGACGATATCCTCCGGCTGCTGTTCATCTGCTGTCATCCGGATCTTCCAGCCACGCAGCAGATTGCGCTGGCACTGCGCATCGTGTCGGGACTTTCGGTCCGCCAGATCGCCCAGGCGTTTCTTGTCGGCGAAAGCGCCATGGAGCAGCGCATCACCCGAGCCAAGGGTCGGATTTCCTCCGGCGACATCCCGTTCGACACACCCGATGCCTTCGAGCGGGCAGAACGGCTTTCGGCCGTGAGTGCAATGATCTACCTGATCTTCAACGAGGGTTACTCGGCCGGCAGCACGGAAGTGGCAGCGCGGTTTCCGCTGTGCGACGAGGCGATCCGGCTGGCGCGCCTGCTCCTGCGCATTTTCCCGGCGGAACCGGAGATCATGGGGCTGACCGCTCTCCTGCTGCTGCAGCACGCCCGCGCCAAGGCCCGTTTCGACGCGGAAGGCGCGGTCGTTCTTCTGGACGATCAGGACCGCGGCCTGTGGAACCAGACGATGATCGCCGAAGGGCTTGCCCTGATCGACAAGGCCATGCGCCACCGGCAGCCGGGTGCCTATCAGGTGCAGGCGGCCATTGCCGCCCTGCACGCGCGGGCCCGGCAGCCGCAGGATACGGACTGGCTGGAAATCGATCAGCTCTATGCCGCGCTCGAACGGATAAGCCCCTCACCCGTGGTCACGCTGAATCGCTCCATAGCGGTGGCCAAGGTGCATGGTGCCGAGGCGGCGCTGCTGCTGATCGAGCCGCTGGAAGACAGGCTTTCCGGCTATTTTCACTTCTTCGGCGTCAAGGGCGGGCTGCTGATGCAGCTTGGCCGCAGCCGGGAGGCACGCATTGCCTTCGACCGCGCGATAGCCCTTGCCAATACACCGGCTGAAGCCGCCCACATCCGCATGCATCTCGACCGCCTCAGCCAGAACTGATCGCGAAAAATAGGAAAAATTCCGATACCGTGTCGGCCTCGCCGATTGCCATTCGTCCTTGCATCGAAACCATTCACGCAGGAGACCATCATGACATCCACCAGCGAAATCACCGACCGCGACCTCGTCATTACCCGCATCATCGATGCGCCCCGCGCAAACATATTCCGGGCCTGGACCGAGGTCGATCTTCTCAAGCAGTGGTTCGCGCCGCTGCCCTACACAACGCCGCACGCCGAGCTTGACGTGCGCGCCGGCGGCACCAGCGTCATCGTCATGCGCGGACCCGATGGCACCGAGTTTCCCAATCAAGGCGTCTATCTCGAAGTCGTCGAAAACGAACGGCTCGTCTTCACCGATGCCTATACCAGCGACTGGAAGCCGTCGGAGAAACCGTTCATGACCGGCATCATCACGCTGGAAGATGCCGGCAGCGGCAAGACGAAATACACCGCGCTCGTCCGGCACTGGACGGTGGCCGACCGGGAAGCCCACGAAAAAATGGGCTTTCATGCAGGTTGGGGTCTGTGCACCGACCAGCTCGCAGCCCTCGCTGCCAGGCTCTAAAACCCTTCATTTCACCTGCAAAAAAGCCATCCGGAACCCGGATGGCTTTTTGTCGGGACATGGAAGCGGATCAGGCGTGTTCCGCCTGATCCGGATGCCGGCGCCGGTAGCGGATCGACGACCAGAGCGAGAAGATGATGAGTGCCGCGCCGATCAAACCGGTGATCACTTCGGGAATATGAAACAAGGTCTGGCAATACATGATCACCGCAAGCACAAGGATCGCGTAGAATGCCCCGTGCTCGAGATAGCGGTACTGGCCGAGCGTCTCCTTCTCCACCATCATGATGGTCAGCGCGCGCACGTAGAACGCACCGATGCCCAGACCGATCGCAATGACAAACAGATTGGTCGACAGTGCGAACGCACCGATGACACCGTCGAACGAAAAACTCGCATCGAGCACTTCCAGATACAGGAACGCGCCAAGCCCGCCCTTGTGGACCGTGTCCATCTGTTCCTGCGAGGCATCGAGAAGCGCGCCAAGCCCCTCCACCACGAGGAAGGTCAGCAGGCCGTAAATGGCCGACGTCAGGAACGTCACCGACTCCGCACCGTCGAGCTGCCTGGAAAAGAAGATGATCAATGCCAGGACCACGCCGACCTCGATGCCCTGCACCGAGGCAAAGCGGGACGCGCGGCTTTCAACGACGCGGATCCAGTGCACGTCTTTCTCATGATCGAAGAAGAACTTGAGGCCGACCATCAGGAGAAACGTACCGCCAAAGGCGGAAATGCCGACATGGGCGTCCTGCATGATCCGCGCATATTGTTCCGGATTTGAAATGGCCAGCTTCAGCGCCGAAATCGGATCGATCCACGCGGCGATTGCAACAATTGCCAGCGGGAAGATGATCCGCATGCCGAACACGGCGATGATGATGCCCCATGTCAGAAACCGTCGCTGCCAGACCGGCGTCATGTCCCGGAGAATCCTGGCGTTCACAATCGCATTGTCGAAGGACAGCGAAATTTCAAGAATGCCCAGCACCGCACAGATGAAGAGGACTGATAATGTGCCTTCGACCGTTCCCGAATAGACGAACCCTATCCACGCGCCGAGCGCCAGTCCAACCGCCGTGAACAGAAACGGCCAGGTGAAGTACTTGTAAGTTGCCATATTTAATTCCTGCTAGAGTCTCCCAGATTGCTATCGGGGCCGGAAATCAAAACGGCGGTCACGACCGAGAGATCGGAACTTATGTACCGGTTGAATATGAATTCGCGCGCAATAGCAATCACCCGCCCCCCTTAGACTGCATAATCCTGTCGCAATCCTGTCGCGGCGCCGGTCCGGCTGTCAATCCGCGGGTTTGCGGACCGAATAGATCACCACGGGCAAGGCGGAGCGCCACGCATCAAAGGAACCGAGCGGCTGCGCCTGTGCAACGGCAAGTTTCGTCAGCTCGCCGCCGAACCTGCCGCGCCAGCCGATCAGTGCCGCCTCGCTCTGCAGGGTCACCGCATTGGCCACAAGCCGCCCGCCCGGCTTCAGCGCGTTCCAGCAGGCCTCCATCACGCCGCTGTCGGTAACGCCGCCGCCGATGAAAATGGCGTCCGGGCTGGCCAGACCAGAGAGTGCTGCCGGGGCTTCCCCGCGGACGAGCTGCAGATCCGGAACACCCAGCGCCCGGGCATTGCGCTCGATGACGCCTTGCCGCCCGTCATTGGCTTCCACGGCGATTGTCCGGCAGGAGGGATCGCTCCGCATCCATTCGATGCCGATGGAGCCGCATCCGGCCCCGACGTCCCACAGCAGCTCTCCAGGACGCGGCCCGAGCCGCGCCAGGGTGACAGCGCGGACATCCCGCTTGGTCAACTGGCCGTCATTCTCATAGGCCTCGTCAGGCAGGCCGGAAAGGATGGAATAGGAGCGCGCCTCCGGTTCGGCCGATCCGCAATCCACCGCGAGAACATTGAGATCGGCCCCGCGCGGATGCGTCCAATCCCTGGCCACGCCGTCGACCCGGTGTTCCGCCTCACCGCCCATATGTTCCAGAACCGTAAGCCTGGCCGAACCGAATCCGCTGTCCACCAGCATCCGCGCGACCTTCGCGGGCGTATCGCCATCATTGCTCAAGATGAGCAGCCTGACTCCCGGTGTGAACGACTTGAACAATGTCTCAACCGGACGGCCGTGCACGCTGAGCAGATGCACATGCTGCACCGGCCAGCCCATTGCAGCCGCTGCGAGCGAGAAGGATGCGGGTGCCGGCAGAATCCGCATCTCGGCCCGATCGAAGAAACGTGTCAAAGTTGCACCCATGCCGAAATGCATGGGATCGCCGCTGGCAAGCACCACCACTTGGGTGCCGCGCAACGCCGTCAGGGTGGGATAGACATCGGAAAAGGGTGTCGGCCATGCGATCCGCTTTGCCGCAAGTGTTTCCGGCAGGAATTCGAGGTGCCGCCTGCCGCCGAAAACCGTGGTGGCATGGTCCAGCGCGGCGCGGGCATTGGCACCCAGTCCGCCATAGCCGTCTTCACCAATCCCGATAATCGTCAGCCAAGGCGTCATGTCATGTCCCGTTGATTGCAGAGGCTATGCATGCCCGAAAGCGCCGGAAGGGTCAACGAAGCTCAAACAGCATGCCCGTTGCAATTGCGGATCATATTTCTTTCCTCCGCACCGGCCATCCTGTAAAACCCTGATCCGATGAGCCAGTTAAGCACCATGGACGCAGTCCCGAACAGAATTGAAGACCGGCGGTCCGCCTGCCCCGGATTGTTCCGCATGGCCAAGGCGCTTGATGGCGCAATATGCCGGGTGAAACTGACATTCGGCACGCTGAGCGCCGAACAGGCGCACCGCATTGCCGATGCAGCCCGGCAGTTCGGCAATGGCGTCATCGAGATCACCAACCGGGCCAACCTGCAGATTCGCGGCGTGCGGCCCGATACGGAAAATCCGCTGATCGCAGCACTGCTGGCCGCCGGGCTCGGGCCACTGACCGACCGGGGCGACGATGTGCGCAATGTCATGGTCAGCCCGATCGCCGGTGTCGTGCCGGGCAGATTCGACGTGCGGCCGCTCGCCTTGCAGCTGTTCGAAATCCTGCAGACCGATGCCTCCTACCAGCGCCTTTCGCCGAAATTTTCCATTCTCGTCGACGGCGGCGAAAGCGTTGCCATGGTGGAGCATCCCCATGACATCTGGCTGAGCGCCATCGACGCAGAGAGCCCCCGGTTTGCCCTGGGCGTTGCCGGCACACCGCCGACGGGAGCGGACGATACGCCCGCCCTCGGCAGTGTCGGCGTATCCCGGGCCATGCAGCTGGTCACGGCGATTCTCGATGCGTTCATCGATTGGAATGCCGCCAATCCGGCGGCCTCGCGGCTTCGTCACATGATCGCAGCCATCGGGCGCGACGCATTCGCCGCCCAGCTGGAAAAGCGTCTGAATTTTTCAATACGCAATGAACAGGCTGATCAATGGCGCCGATCCTTGCCCCGCCCGCATGGACATCTCGGCCTGTTGCCGGAACGCGGCAGCGACCACCGCCTTGCCGGCGCCATGCCGCCGCTCGGGCGCCTTGATCCCGACAGGCTGGACGCCGTGGCGGCACTGGCGGAAAAAAACAGCAATGGAAAGCTGCTGATAACGCCGTGGCAGAGCATAATGTTGCCTGAAGTGCCCGAAGCCATGGCATCGCAAACAGTGCGGGAATTCGAGGCCCTTGGTTTCGCCGCCCGGCCGGATAATCCGCTTGCAACCATGATCAGTTGTTCAGGCTCCGCCGGTTGCGGATCGGCGCTTGGTGCAACGCAGGCCGATGGCCTCAAGCTCGGCGCATTGCTGCGCAACACGGCTCCTGATATGGCGGTTCACCTGACCGGCTGCAGCAAATCCTGCGCCTCGCCTTCGGCAAAACCGGTCACGCTGGTTGCAACCGAACCGGGGTACTACAACATATTTCTGCGTGCGACCAATGGACCGTCGCGATTTGGCAAGCTATTGGCTGCACATGTTACTATCGAGGAAGCTGCCGACTGGATCGGCAACCTTCCGTTGAATTCCCGGCCATCGACCCAAAGGCCGCTCACTTCCGGCTCTGGGGGGCCACCGCATGCTTGACTATATCCGCGACGGTCAGGCGATCTATGATCGCTCCTTCGCCATCATCCGCTCCGAGGCCGATCTCAGCCGCATTCCCGCTGATCTGGAAAAGCTGGCCGTGCGCGTCGCCCATGCCTGCGGCATGGTCGATGTGATCGGGGACCTCGCCTTTTCCGAAGGCGCGGGCGCAGCGGGTGTGGCCGCCCTGGCCGGGGGCGCACCCATCCTGTGCGATGCCCGCATGGTGCTCGAAGGGGTGACGCGCGCGCGCCTGCCCGCCAGCAATGACGTCATCTGCACGCTCTCGGACCCGTCCGTCGCCGCTCTCGCCCGCGACATGGGCAATACCCGTTCGGCGGCTGCGCTTGAACTGTGGCGCCCGCATCTCGCCGGAGCCGTGGTGGCCTTCGGCAATGCACCGACCGCCCTGTTCCGCCTCCTCGAAATGCTCGATGAAGGCGCGCCGAAACCGGCGCTTATCCTCGGCTTTCCCGTCGGCTTCGTCGGCGCGATGGAATCGAAGGCGGCGCTGGCCGAAAACAGCCGCGGCGTTCCCTTCGTCGTCGTGCACGGACGGCGGGGCGGCAGCGCCATGGCCGCGGCCGCACTCAATGCACTCGCTTCGGAGAAAGAATAATGCCGCAGCCTGGACGGCTTTTCGGACTGGGCGTTGGTCCCGGCGATCCCGAACTCATTACCCTCAAGGCCCTGCGGCTGCTGCAGGCGGCGCCCGTAGTCGCCTACCACGCGGCCAAGGGCAAGAAGGGCAATGCGCTGACCATCGTCGAGACCTATCTCAACGACAACCAGTTGCTTGTGCCGCTGATCTATCCGGTCACCACGGAAAAGCTGCCCGCGCACATGAATTATGAAGCCATCGTCAGCGATTTCTACGGCGAGATCACCGAACGTCTCAAAACGCATCTGGATGCGGGCAAGGATGTCGCCGTCATTGCCGAGGGCGACCCGTTCTTCTACGGCTCCTTCATGTATATCCACGACCGGCTGGCCGGACAGTATGAGACGGAAGTCGTGCCCGGCGTCTGCTCCATTCTGGGTGGCGCGGCCGTGCTCGGTGCGCCGCTGGTCTACCGCAACCAGACATTGACGGTGCTCTCCGGCGTGCTTCCGGCCCATGAGCTGAAAAACCGCCTCGCCGCGACGGAAGCGGCCGCCATCATGAAGCTCGGCAAGAATCTGGCGAAGGTGCGCGATGTCATCGCCGACCTCGGGCTGATGGATCGTGCGCTTTACGTCGAGCGCGCCACCATGGATGCGCAGCGCATTGTGCCGTTGCGCGATGTCGATCCGGAGTCTTCACCCTATTTCTCGCTCATCCTTGTGCCCGGCGAGAAATGGCAGGGTGGCGGCGAATGACAGCCCCGCTTGTCCTGATGGTTTTGAGCGCGCAGGGCATGGAAACAGCGCAGCGGATCAAGGCCGGTTATCCCGAAGCGGTCATTCACGGGCTGGAAGGCCGCGTGCAGGGTGCGGACCACACCTACACCAATTTCGGCGAAACGCTGCGCACGCATTACCGCAACGGCAACGCCATTGCCGCCCTGTGTTCCGCCGGCATCACCATCCGCGCGCTGGCATCGTTGCTGGAAAACAAGGGCGGCGAACCGCCGGTACTCGCCATTGCCGATGACGGCAGCGCCGTGGTGCCGCTGCTCGGCGGAACCACCGGCGTCAATGTGCTGGCGCGGCAGCTGTCAAAAATTCTCGACGTATCTCCTGCGATCACCACATCGGGCGAATTGCGCTTCGGCACCTGCCTGCTCAATCCGCCGGCGGAATTCCATCTGCAGAACCCCGAGGACGGCAAACGCTTCATCGCTGATCTTCTCGCCGGCCAGACCGTGCGGATCGATGGTCCGGCGCCATGGCTGGAAGAGGCGCGCCTGCCGGTCGCCGATAACAGCGCGATGCATATCCGCGTCACGCCGTTGAACATTGCCCCGCAGAAGAACGAGCTGGTCTTTCATCCCAAGGTGGCGGTTGTCGGCATTGCCGGTGATTTCAGCGCTGAAGAGGTGCGGGCTGCCCTTACTGCAGAGAATATCGCGCTTGCTTCCGTCGTCTGCCTTGCCGCCAGCGAAGAACGCAGTGCAAGCGCCCCGCTCCACCATCTTGCGGCTGAGCTTGGCCTGCCTCTGCGGCTGCTTCCGGTGAACGGTTGCAGTGCCGGAGATATCCTATCGGCCTTCATCAAAGAGCCGGTACGCCAGAACGGCAACGACAAGCTTGCCATCGCCGTTGCGGCCACGCCCGATGCCGTGACACGCGCCGGACATCGGCGCGGCCGCCTTGCGGTCATCGGGCTTGGACCGGGCGATCCGGATTTCATGATCCCGGCCGTCAGGCAGGAACTGCAGCGTGCTGAGGATGTTCTCGGTTACGAGACCTATGTGCGCATGGCCGGGTCTTTCCGCCCCGATCAAATCATTCACATGACGGATAATCGCGAGGAAATGCAGCGTGCCCGCCACGCGTTCGAATTGGCCGCCTCCGGCCGTTCGGTGGTGATGATTTCATCCGGCGATCCCGGTGTGTTCGCCATGGCAGCCGCCGTGGTCGAAGCCTTGCACGAATCCGACAATCCGGCCTGGCACGGGGTCGACCTGCAGATTCTTCCCGGCGTTTCCGCCGCGATGGCGGCCGCCAGCCGCAGCGGCGCACCGCTCGGCCATGATTTCTGCATCCTGTCGCTGTCCGACAATCTGAAACCGTGGGACATCATCGAAAAGCGCATCGCGCTGGCGGCCGAAGCGGATTTCGCCATGGCTTTTTACAATCCGATCTCCAAACCACGGCCATGGCAACTGCCGCGTGCTATCGAGATTCTGCGCCAGCACCGTGCACCGGAGACACCCATCGTTCTGGGCCGCGATATCGGCCGTCCGGCGGAAACCCTGCGCGTCATCACCCTGGCGGACCTCACACCCGAGCAGGTCGACATGCGCACGGTCATTCTCGTGGGATCATCCCTCACCCAAAGCTTTGACCGGGTGGATGGCGGCCAGTGGGTCTATACCCCGCGCTGGTACGGAACCAAGCCCGCCGGTTGAAGGGAATCTCATCGCCCGGTGACGAAAGATCATTTGACGGGGCACCCGAATGCCGGAAAAAGGACTGAGCGCTTCGCATTTGTGTCGACGCGTTTCTTCCGCCCTCACTATGATCGCCGTCCATTGTCGCCCGTATCCCTGGAGTTTCCCATGCCAAACAAGAACTATGTCCTCACCCTGTCGTGCGAAGACAAGCCTGGGATCGTGGCATCGGTGACGACGGAGCTGGCGGCGCTGGATGCCAATATCGCCGAGAGCAACCAGTTCTGGGACCGCCAGACCAACCGCTTCTTCATGCGCATCGCCTTTGCCGCCTCAGAAAGCACCTCCAAGGGCGATGTCGAGCGGGCGCTGAAACCCGCCATCGAGCGCTTCGGCATGAAGACCACGCTGATCGACCAGGCCAAGAAGCCGAAGATCGTCATCATGGTGTCGAAGTTCGACCATGCGCTCTTGCACCTGTTCTACCAGATCAAGGTCGGCTGGCTCGATGCGGAAGTGGCCGCCATCGTCTCCAACCACGAGGACAGCCGCCGCTTTGCCGAACATGAGGGCATCCCCTATCATGTGCTGCCTGTGTCGAAAGACAACAAGACGGCGCAGGAGGAGGCGCTGCTGAAGATCGTCAAGGACACCGGCGCCGATCTCGTCATCCTCGCCCGCTACATGCAGGTTCTCTCCGACAATCTGTCGAAGCGGCTGTTCGGCAAGGTGATCAACATCCACCATTCGTTCCTGCCGAGCTTCAAGGGGGCAAAGCCCTATCACCAGGCGTTCGAGCGCGGGGTGAAGCTGATCGGCGCGACGGCGCATTATGTCACGCCCGACCTCGACGAGGGCCCGATCATCGAGCAGGAGACCGAGCGGGTCAGCCATGCCATGAGCGCCGAGGACTTTGTCGCCACCGGCCGCGATATCGAGAGCCGGGTTCTGGCACGGGCGGTCAAGAAGCACCTCGAATCCCGCGTCATGCTCAATGGGCACAAGACCGTGGTGTTCGGCTAGGGCTTTTCCGCAAAATAGTGTTCCAGATTGGTGACGACGCGATCCGCCATGGCGCGGCGCGTCTCCAGCGTGGCGCTGCCCATATGCGGCTGCAGCACGACATTGTCGAGCTTGAACAGGGCTTCCGGCACGGACGGCTCATCGGCGAACACATCAAGTCCGGCGCGGCCAAGTTCGCCCGATTGCAGCAGTTCCACCAGCGCCGCCTCGTCGACCACCGTGCCGCGCGCCACATTGACGAATGTTCCGTCTGGACCGAGCGCCTGCAGGACCTCGCGGGAAATCACGCCCCGTGTTGCCTCGCCGCCCGGCAGGATGGCGATGAGCGCGGCACTGTCGCGGGCGAGCTCGACGAGATTGTCGTAATAGGCATAGGGCGCGTCAGCCTTCCTGCTGCGGGTGTGGTAGGCAACGTCGCATCCGAATGCCAGAAGCTTCTTGGCGATGACGCTGCCGATGCGCCCGAGCCCGACAAGGCCGACGCGCTTGCCTTCGATACCCAGCGCCAGCGGTGCGCTTTCGCCCCTGGCCCAGCGTCCTTCGCGCACAAACCGATCGTTCTTCACCAGATCGCGCGTCGCGGCGAGCAGCAGCAGCAGCGCCATGTTGGCCGTGTCTTCATTCAGCACATCGGGCGTATTGGCAACCCGGATTCCCCTGGTATTGGCATAGGCGACATCCAGCGAGTCCGTTCCGACACCGAAGGACGAAATGATCTCCACCTGTGGCAACAGGTCGATCATATCGGCGGTGATGCCGGTAAACGTGCTGGTCACCGCAGCGCGAAAACGCCCGGCATTCTCCTGCAGGAATTTCAGCGCGTCCTTTTCCGCGTAGAGTTTCTCCACCGCATATCTTTTCTCCAGCTCCGCCAGCAGATAGGGCATGAGGGGGCCGAGCACGAGAACCGGTTGCTTTGTCATGAATGGATATCCTTCGGAAAATAACGAGGCAGGAGCGCGATCATAGCCAAATCGCCGGGCTTATGCCAAACCCTCAATAAGAATTTACCTGTAAAGCAATTAATCGTATATGACTTTTTGGCACGTTCTGACAATTCTCGTGCTTGTCTTCCCAACCTTGCTATTGTCGAAAATCAAAAACAGAAACCTCCGGACGGAACCCATGCCCAAGACCGTTGAAATTGCCGATTTGAAGAGAATTGCCCAGCGCCGCGTGCCGAAAATGTTTTTCGACTATGCGGATTCCGGTGCCTGGACGGAAAGCACCTACCGCGCCAACGAGGAGGATTTCCGCAAGATCCAGCTGCGCCAGCGCGTGGCCGTCGATATGAGCGACCGGACACTGGAAAGCACCATGGCGGGCCAGGCCGTCTCCATGCCGGTTGCCCTCGCCCCGACCGGCCTGACCGGCATGCAGCATGCGGACGGCGAAATGCTGGCGGCTCAGGCGGCCGAGGAATTCGGCGTGCCGTTCACCCTGTCGACCATGAGCATCTGTTCCATCGAGGACGTCGCCTCGGTAACGAAGAAGCCATTCTGGTTCCAGCTCTATGTCATGCGCGACCGCGACTTCGTCAAAGATCTGATCGACCGTGCCAAGGCGGCCAGATGCTCCGCACTGGTGCTGACGCTCGATCTGCAGATTCTCGGCCAGCGCCACAAGGATGTGCGCAACGGACTGTCCGCCCCGCCGAAATTCACCGCCAAGCACATCTGGCAGATGGCCACCCGCCCGCAATGGTGCCTCGGCATGCTGAAGACCGAGCGCCGCACGTTCCGCAATATCGTCGGCCATGCCAAGGGTGTCGGCGATCTCTCTTCGCTCGGCACATGGACGGATGAACAGTTCGACCCGCGACTGTCCTGGAACGATGTTGCCTGGATCAAGGAACGCTGGGGCGGCAAGCTCATCCTCAAGGGCATTCTCGATGTCGAGGATGCGCGCATGGCCGTCTCGACCGGCGCCGATGCCATTATCGTGTCGAATCACGGCGGCCGCCAGCTGGATGGCGCTCCCTCGTCGATCTCAGCGCTCGCCGATATCGTCGATGCGGTCGGCGACAAGATCGAAGTGCTGTTCGATGGCGGCATCCGCTCCGGCCAGGATGTGCTGAAGGCGCTCGCCATCGGCGCCAAGGGCACCTTTATCGGCCGCGCCTTCCTCTACGGGCTGGGTGCGGGCGGCAAGCAGGGCGTCACGCAAGCTCTGGAGATCATCCGCAACGAACTCGACGTCACCATGGCGCTGTGCGGCGAACGCGACGTCAAGAACCTCGACCGCAACAATCTCTACAAGAGCGGCCTTGAAACCAGGCCGCGCGCGGCCGCGCCCAGGAAAAAGCGTGCCTGATAGGATCAATGGCCGGTGCAAACCGGCCAGACATTCCTCTTCGTATTTCAGGTGAGTGGTACGCCCAAGGGGAATCGAACCCCTGTTTGCGCCGTGAGAGGGCGCCGTCCTGACCGCTAGACGATGGGCGCGCAGTCGATTGCGCGGGTATAATCAAGCAAATCGAAAAGTGCAATGACCATTTGCAAGAGAATGGTCATTGCAGCGGTCTTCAATATCTAATTGGCCGCTTCCGAAATGCGCGCCACGACGCGTTTTGTCGCCACGTCATAGACGAGAATCTGCCGCGTGCCGTTTGCCAGCCGCGTTTCCAGCGACAGCATCGATCCGGAAAGATTATGCGACAGCACGCGCGTGCCGGGATCAAGCGTGATGGCTTCACCCACCAGCGCATCGCCGATCGGCTGCCCCGGCGCCTCGGAACGGACCGCTGCCGGCTTGGCCGCGCCACCCACCGGCTGGTTAATCTTGTAGACAATGGCCGCAAGCACCGCCATAAGACCAATCACCATGATGCCGATGGAAACAGCCAGAAGCCGGATCATCTTGCGGCGCACCCGTTCCATTGCTGGATCGAGCGGCTGCTCTTCCGTTTCCGTATCAGCATTGATATTGGCCATGTATGGCATTCTCCGAGGTTTCGAAACCAAGCCTCTGTAACGAAGGGACGCGGTCTTTGAAAGAGCTAATTACCGATAACGAGGCAACGGGCAAGCGACTTGACGCATGGCTCTCGGCGCAGCTGGCACCGGATCTGTCCCGCAACCGCATCCAGGCGCTCATCAGCGACGGGCAGGTCAGCGTCGACGGCAAGGTCGTGCGCGAGACGAAACACAAGCTGCGCGAAGGCGTCAGCATCACCGTTGAAATCCCCGAACCGGAAGACGCAACGCCGGCGGGAGAAGATATTGCACTCGACATTCTCTACGAGGATGCCGACCTGATCGTCATCAACAAGCCGGCGGGTCTCGTGGTACATCCCGGCAACGGCAACTGGACCGGCACGCTGGTCAATGCGCTGATCCACCATTGCGGCGATACGCTGTCCGGTGTCGGCGGTGTCAAACGTCCGGGCATCGTGCACCGTCTCGACAAGGAAACCAGCGGCGTCATGGTCGTGGCCAAGAACGACCTCGCCCATCGCCACCTCAGCGCCCAGTTTGCCGATCATGGCCGCACCGGCGATCTGGAACGCGCCTATCTCGCGCTTGTCTGGGGCACGCCCGACCGCAAGACCGGCACCATCGACGCGCCGCTCGGCCGCTCGCACCGCGACCGCACCAAGCAGGCGGTCGTGCATGAGGAACGCGACGACGCCCGCCATGCCGTCACGCATTTCGACGTGCAGGAACGCTTCGGTGCCAAAGAGGATTCGACGGCGGTCGCCTCGCTGATCGAATGCCGCCTCGAAACCGGACGGACCCATCAGATCCGCGTGCACATGGCCCATATCGGCCACCCCCTGGTGGGCGACGTGGAATATGGCAGCGCCTACAAGACCAAGGCCAACAAGCTGGCCGACCCCCTGCAGAGCGTGGTCAAGGGCTTTTCACGGCAGGCGCTGCATGCGCAGGTGCTGGCATTCGAACACCCGTCCACCGGCGAGATCATGCGCTTTGAAGCGGATGTGCCGGAGGATATGGCCGAACTGCTGACCGCATTCCGGACAACTCCGCTTTAGGGATCCCCGCAGAAAAAATCGAAAACACTTGCGGAACTTTATTTCATACCGTACGTTATAGAACGCAGGCGGAAATCTTGACTCTGTTGTTCACATTTATGTGACAAATTGTTTCGGTTCTTAATGCATCGTGTTTTTGACAAAATGCTACCTATATATGGATAGCACTGGTCCGGTCGTGCCGCGCAATGCGGGCGGCCGGTTGCTGCGAACCCGCCGATAATGGGGGTTCATCTCACAATGAGGAGGGGTGCTCAGTGGCCCAAAATCTTCCAAGTATTGTTGCCGGTGACGGGGGACTGACCCGTTATCTCGAAGAGATTCGCCGTTTTCCCATGCTCGAACCGCAGGAAGAGTACATGCTCGCCAAGCGGTATCTGGAGCATGCCGATCCGAAAGCGGCCCATAGACTCGTGACCAGCCATCTGCGGCTCGTCGCCAAGATTGCCATGGGTTATCGCGGCTACGGCCTGCCGATCGGCGAGGTCATTTCCGAAGGCAATGTCGGCCTGATGCAGGCGGTCAAGCGGTTTGAGCCGGAACGCGGCTTCCGTTTGGCGACCTATGCCATGTGGTGGATCAAGGCCTCGATCCAGGAATATGTCCTGCGGTCGTGGAGCCTGGTCAAGATGGGCACGACAGCCAACCAGAAGCGCCTGTTCTTCAACCTGCGCAAGGTGAAAAGCAAGATTCAGGCGCTGGACGACGGCGACCTCAACCCTGAACAGGTCAAGGAAATCGCCACCCGCCTCAGCGTGTCCGAGGACGAGGTCGTATCGATGAACCGCCGGCTGTCCGGCGATGCATCGCTGAACGCCCCGATCCGCTCTTCCGACGGCGAAGCCGGCGGTGACTGGCAGGACTGGCTGGTCGACGACCACGACAGCGCCGAAGACATGCTGATCGAACAGGACGAACTGGAGAACCGGCGCGAAATGCTCTCCGGTGCGATGTCATCGCTCAATGACCGCGAACGGCGCATTTTCCAGGCCCGCCGCCTGGCCGACGATCCGGTAACGCTCGAGGACCTGTCGACCGAGTTCGGCATCAGCCGCGAGCGCGTGCGTCAGATCGAAGTGCGTGCTTTCGAGAAGGTGCAGGATGCGGTGAAAGCAGCAGCCAGCAAACAATTGAAGGCGCTGGTTTCGACCGGTTCCGACGCGCGCTGACAAGCGCATCGCGAATGAGACAAAAGGCCCCGGATATACGGGGCCTTTTGCATTTTCAGCCCCTGCGCCGTCCGTCTCATCCGGCGTTGTAGCAGACGAAAGCCAGCTTGTTGCCGTCGGGATCGCGCGCATAAGCGCCGTAAAAACCCGCGCCGTAATGCGGCCTTCGCCCCGGCGCGCCCTCGTCGCTTCCGCCGTTCTGCATCGCCAGCGCATGGAGCCGGTCGACGATGCCGGTATTGTCGAACAGGAACGCGGTCATACTGCCATTGCCCACCGTTGCAGCCCCGCCGTCAAAAGGATAGCCGACGAAGAATCGCGGAATGGCCTCATCCGCGCGCTTGCCCCATGAAACCGACTGCTCATCGCGCCAGCATTGATCAAGATCCATTGCCGCCATGAGTGGATCATAGAAACGCAGGGATTTTTCCAGGTCATTCGTTCCGATCATCGTGTAGCCGATCATCCCCGTCTCCTCCAAATCCCCCTGCGGACCATGACAATATTGACAAAGACTTGCGCTAAAACCAGCCTGTAGGCAAACGATTCACCACAGGCAGCTTTCCATGTTCACCCTAGAACCCGCCACCGTAGAAGATTTCGACCGGCTTCTGCAATTACGCCTTCATTGCATGCGTGAAAGCCTGGAACGGATCGGACGGTTTGACGAGTGGCGCGCCTATGACCGCTTTCGCAATTCATACCGCCCGCATTATACAAGGCTCATCATGCGGCCCCAGGGGGAACTGGCCGGATGCGTGGCGATGGGACCGGCAGACGGAGATCTGCTGCTTGAGCATTTCTACATCGCGCCCGAACAGCAGGGAAAAGGTCTGGGCAGCGCGGTTCTGCAGCGGCTGCTCGGCGAAGCCGACGCCGCCGGCCTGCCGATCCGCCTGAGCGTGCTTCAGCAAAGCGACGCCGGACGCTTTTATGCCCGCCACGGTTTTACGCAGACGGGCGAGGACGAATGGGATGTCTACTACCGGCGCCCGCCGCGAACAAGCGGGGAACCAGCCCGCGGGGTTGGCGGGCAACTCATGGAAAAACAATTGCGATGAAAAAAGGCTCCGTTTCCACGGAGCCTTTTTCATCGGTCGTAGGGGCGCGACGGACTAGCCGCCCGCCTTGGCCGCCCATGCCTTCAGCACGTCGTCAAAGGCCTTCTCGCCCGGCAAGCCTTTTTCCAGCGTCAGCAGCGCACGGCGACCGGTCTTGTAGGCAATCGGGATATCGATCCACGACTGACGGCGCAGCAGAGCCATGTTGGTATCAACCGCGGTTTTCGCGTCATTCATCGCAATGATGAAGAAGTTGTCGGCAATCTTGGCCGGGATGCCGACGAGCGGGCTGCCGGGAGCCTGTTCGGTATCCTTCAGCGTCATGCGCGACACCGCATCGATGGACCCGCCGGGGAACCCTTCGGGAACCGTGAAGATCATTTCGACGAGATGGCTGGCCGGCAGCGTCTTGTCACCGTTGCGGCGGATGACCATGCGCAGCTTGATGCCACGGTCCGGGATAGTCACCTCGGCGCGGATTGCCGGTTCGGGCGGCAGGTCGTTGCCCGGCGATTCCTGCACCACGGACCAGACGACACCGCCAGCATCCGCCGTGCCGGCATCCTGTCCGGAACGCTCCTCATAGAAAAACGCCTTCTGGCCGATCGGCAGCGCCGCTGGCGGGGGCGTTGTCTGTCCGGCTGGAGCCGTCTGCTGTCCCTGCGCTGGCGGCTGTGTTGCAGGCTGCTGATCCGGCGTCGACGCGGCAACCGATGTGCCCTCGCCCAGCGACGGCGTGTCGTTGGCCGGGCCCGGATTGATTTCCTGTCCGTCCGGCAACAGCCGCTGCGTCAATTTCGGTTCGGGCTTTGCTTCGCCTGCCGGTGCCGTTGGCGTTGCAGGCTGTGCCGCAGGTTGCGCGGGCTGTTCTGTCTTCGCCGGCGGTGTTGCCGGCTGGTTGCCGGCAGTCTCGGCCGGTTTCGCCGGGGCTTTGTCGCCGCCGCCTGTCAGGCTGGCAAGGTAGGTCTTGACCGATGCGGCCCGTGCAGCGATCTGGTTCTTGTAGGTCCAGCCGGCATAGGCACCGCCACCAATAAGGACGAGCAGGCCGAGAAGGCTGACCAGGGGAACCAGCGAACGCTTCTGTTTCGGCTGCTTCAGCGGTCCGCGCGTGTAAACGCCATAGTCCGTGGGCCCGCGATCCTCCGGTTTCAGTTCCGGCTCGTCGTCAAGCTCCTCTTCCGGTCCGCGTCCGGATTTCAGCTTGCCGGCCATACCGGAAAAAGATCCGGCAAGGGGGCGCTCATCCGATCGTTCGTTGTGGAACCCGTCCTCCCGATGCTCGATCGGCTTGGCGCCGCTCGGCGTGTGGGTCGTCAGGAAATCCTCAAGCGCATCGGACTGGGCGATGGGCTTGGTAAAGGATGGCGCAGGCACGACCGGAGGCGTTGCGACGGGTGCCGGCTTTGGCGGTATCGCCGCAGCAGGCTCCGGCTTTGCCACAACCGGTGCCGGGGCGACCGGCGGTGGTGGTGGCGGAACAGGGGCCGCAACGGGAACCGGGTCCGGGACATGCGTCAGATCGTCGAGAGCAGGCGCGAAATCCGACTCGACTTCGATGATCGCATCTTCCAGCGCCTGTTTCTGGCGAACGGCGACAGCTTCCGGCGCATTCAGCGTCGCAAGCTTTTGCTCAATCGTTGCGCGAGCCTTTGCATACACACGTTGACGGAGCTCGGGCTTTGGGTCCGCGAGCCCGTCAATTGTCTTTCTCAATACTGCAACGAAATCAGCCATTCACCCAAACCTATGGTTTTGTTGTGAGATTAACATCGAAACCCGTTTGTGAGTCTAATCATGAAACGGGTCGGTAACAAGTATTGTGTCGTCCCGTTCCGGGCTGGTCGAAAGCAACGCGATCGGCGCACCGATCAGCTCTTCCAGATAGCGGGCATATTTCACCGCCTGCGCCGGCAGTTCGCTCCAGCTGCGTGCTCCGGCCGTTGTTTCCTTCCAGCCTTCCAGCGTCACATAGATCGGCTTGACGCGCGCCTGCGCGCCCTGACTGGCCGGGAGGTAATCGATGACCTCGCCATCGAGTTCATAGCTGGTGCAGACCTTGATCTCATCGAGACCGTCGAGCACGTCGAGCTTGGTCAGCGCGATACCGCTGATGCCGTTGTTGGCAACGGCCTGGCGCACCAGCACCGCATCGAACCAGCCGCAACGGCGCTTGCGCCCGGTGACGACGCCGAATTCATGGCCGCGCTGGCCGAGGAATTCGCCAACTTCATTCTGCTGTTCGGTCGGGAACGGGCCTTCGCCGACGCGGGTCGTATAGGCCTTGGTGATGCCGAGAACATAGTGCAGCGAGCCGGGTCCGATACCGGAACCGGCGGATGCCTGGCCGGCCACGGTGTTCGACGATGTCACGAACGGATAGGTGCCATGGTCGATATCGAGCAGGGTACCCTGCGCGCCTTCGAACAGGATGCGCTCGCCGGCCCGTTTCTTCTGGTCGAGAACATACCAGACGCGGTCCATGAACGGGATGATGTGCGGCGCGGCCTCAAGCAGTTCGGCCAGCAGCTTGGAACCATCGACTTCCTCGATGCCGAGACCGCGGCGCAGCGGATTGTGATGGGCCAGCAGCCGTTCGATCTTCGCCGGAAGCGTGTCGGGATCAGCGAGATCAAGCACGTGAATGGCGCGGCGGCCGACCTTGTCTTCATAGGCCGGGCCGATGCCGCGGCCGGTCGTGCCGATCTTGGTGCCTGAATTGGAGGCTTCGCGGCGGCGGTCAAGCTCACCATGGATCGACAGGATCAGCGTCGTGTTCTCGGCGATCTTCAGCGTTTCGGGCGTAATGACGACACCCTGCGCCTCGAGCTTTTTCTTTTCGGCGATGAATGCATGCGGATCGAAGACAACACCGTTGCCGATGATCGAGAGCTTGCCCTTGCGCACCACGCCCGATGGCAACAGCGACAGCTTGTAGGTGACACCATCGACAACCAGCGTATGGCCGGCATTGTGCCCGCCCTGAAAGCGGACAATGATATCGGCCCGTTCGGAAAGCCAATCGACAATCTTGCCCTTGCCCTCGTCACCCCACTGGGAGCCGATCACCACAACATTTGCCATTCAAAACTCCTCGAGTCATAACCTCGTCATGCATTTTTTGCTAAATGCGGTGCTTCTATACAGGCTGGTTCATAAAAGCGCGACAATTCTTTCGGCTGAAGCGTGGCCAATTTGCCATTATTAAACGAATAAACCTATTGTTCTGGCGACACCGCAACACTTCTCCCGCCAAAGTATAAGCAGCCCGCCATGAATCGCACCGCATACATCTTTCTGCTCGTGACCGCTCTCCTGTGGGGCGGCAATGCCGTGGCGGGCAAGCTCGCGGTTGGCCATATCTCGCCGATGCTTTTGACCATGCTGCGCTGGCTTATCGCCTTCGCGGTCGTCGCCGCAATCAGCGGCAGCCAGGTCAGGCGGGACTGGAAAGTGCTGCGCGCCCATCTGCCGCTGCTCGCCGCCCTGGGCGGGTTCGGCTTCACTTTCTTCAACATGGCCCTCTACACCGCCTTGAACTATACCTCGGCCATCAACGTCACCATCGAACAGGCCGGCATGCCGATGGTGATCTTCGTTGCCAACCTGCTGCTGTTCGGCATGGCCGTGCGCCCCGGCCAGATCTTCGGCTTCAGCCTGTCGCTCGTCGGCGTGGCCTTGACCGCCGGGCATGGCAGCTTCCTCAAGCTGGCGGAACTCGAGGTCAATCAGGGCGATGCGCTGATGCTGCTCGCCGTGCTGTTCTACAGCGGCTATACCGTGGCATTGCGGCTTCGTCCGGCCATTCACTGGCAGAGCCTGATGACGGTCATGACGTTCTTTGCCTTTGCCACCGCCATCCCGTTCACGATCTGGGAATGGCTGGATGGCGCGCTGGTCGCACCGGATTTTACCGGCACGATGGTCGTGCTTTACACCGCGCTTTTGCCGTCGCTTGCCGCACAGGTGCTGTTCATCAAGGGGGTCGAATATATCGGCGCCAATCGCGCCGGCCTGTTCATCAATGCGGTGCCGATCTTCGGCACGTTGCTGGCCGTGATCCTGCTGGGCGAGGCATTTCACCTCTATCACGCCGTCGCCCTGGTGCTGGTTCTCGGCGGCATCGGCATTGCCGAAATCAGCGGGCGCAAGCACGCCGCCGCCTGATCAGGCAAGCCTGCGCAGCATGAAACAGGCATCATCCGAATAGGATTTGAGTTTTGCGTCGAGTTCCGGCCGCTGCACCACCGCGAAACCCTGCTTCTGCCAGAAGTCGGCGGAATTGTTGACTGAGACCAGCGACATGGTTTCGAGCCCCTCGGCACGCGCCTGATCGGCAAGGATCGACACGATGCGCGGCGCCGCACCACTACCGCGCGAGGCGGGCAGGAGCGCGATATCGTGCAGATAATAGGTCGTCGGATGATCCGGCAGGCGCTCGAGCAGGCTGTTCAGGGCTGGCGTGGCAAAGAGCTGCCACGGATGCGTGATCGCATAGCCAAAAAGTTCACCGCTCTGCCCCTCGAGGACAAAGCAGCCTTTGCCGTAAAGGCGCATGCGTTCCAGATAGATCGCATCATCCTCGAAAAAATCCGTATGGATGACGGCCGCCATGGCGATGACGGAAGCGAGGTCCCCCGCTTCCATCCGGCGCCAGTTCAGTGTGTGCGTTTGGGATGTCGACATACGCCATCCCTACAATCAGCCGATGTCAAATTCCAGCGGTTTGGCCGAAACAATTGCCTTGTTCACGCGCAGTTCTTCCAGAACATGATCCGGAATCCGCTCGTCGAGATAGAGCATGGCGATGGCGTTGCCGCCGGGATTGTCGCGGCCCAGCGAGAAGTTGGCGATGTTGACGCCGTTCTTGCCGCAGATCGTGCCGAGCATGCCGATCATGCCGGGTGTGTCGTTGTTGGTCGTGTAGAGCATGTGCTGGCCAACTTCGGCATCGAGATTGATGCCCTTGATCTGGATGAAGCGCGGCTTGCCGTCGGAAAAACAGGTACCGGCAATCGAACGGGTCAATGAAGCGGATTTGACCGTCAGCTTGATATAGCCGTCGAACACACCCGACTTGTCACGGCGCACTTCGGAGAGAATAATGCCCCGTTCCTTCACCATGACCGGTGCCGACACCATGTTCACATCCGCCACCTGCGGGCGGATCAGGCCGGCCAGGGCCGCGCTGACCAGCGCCCGGGTGTTCATCGCGGCAGTGGAACCGTCGAACAGCACTTCCACTTCCTGGATCGGCTCGTCGGTGACCTGCCCGACAAAGGCACCCAGCACTTCCGCCAGCTTGACGAACGGCTTCAGGCGCGGCGCTTCCTCCGCCGTGATCGACGGCATGTTGATCGCGTTGGAAACCGCACCCTTGATCAGGTAGTCCGCCATCTGCTCGGCAACCTGCAGTGCGACATTCTCCTGCGCTTCGCTCGTCGACGCGCCAAGATGCGGCGTGCAGACGACGTTCGGCAGGTTGAACAGCTCGTTCTCCGTCGCAGGTTCCACCTCGAACACGTCGATGCCGGCACCGGCAACCTTGCCCGCCTTCAGGGCCGCGACGAGATCCTTCTCGATGATCAGGCCGCCGCGGGCGCAATTGACGATGCGCACGCCGTCCTTCATCTTGGCGATGGTATCCGCATTGATGATGCCGCGGGTCTTGTCGGTCATCGGCGTGTGCAGGCTGATGAAATCGGCCCGTGCCAGCAGTTCGTCAAGCTCGACCTTCTCGACGCCCAGCTCTTCAGCCCGGCCTTCCGACAGGAACGGATCGAAGGCGATGACGTGCATCTTGAGGCCGACGCCGCGCGTGGCGACAATCGAACCGATATTGCCGCAACCGATGATACCCAGCGTCTTGCCGGTGATCTCGACGCCCATGAAGCGGTTCTTTTCCCACTTGCCGGCACGGGTGGAAGCGTCTGCTTCCGGCAGTTCGCGGGCAACCGCGAACATCAGCGCGATGGCATGTTCGGCCGTGGTGATGGAATTGCCGAAAGGCGTGTTCATCACGATGATACCCCGGCGGGATGCGGCGGGAATATCGACATTGTCGACGCCGATACCGGCGCGGCCGATGACCTTCAGGTTGGTGGCGGCGGCAATCAGCTTTTCCGTGACCTTGGTGGCCGAACGGATGGCAAGACCGTCATACTGGCCGATCACTTCGGCCAGCTTTTCCTTGTCCTTGCCCAGATCAGGCAGGTAATCGACTTCTACGCCACGATCCTTGAAGATCTGAACGGCGGTCGGGGAGAGTTTATCGGATACGAGTACGCGCGGTGCCATCATGGCCTCCATCGTTGAATCGGTGAAATTTTGAATTGGGGGTGACCGCATCCGCTGCGGTCACGTCAAGCCGGTGAAATCAGGCAGCCTGTTTCAGCGCGGCCTTTTGCGACTGGAATGCCCAGTCGAGCCACAGCGTCAGCGCTTCGAGATCGGCCGTTTCGACCGTCGCACCTGCCCAGATGCGCAGCCCCGATGGAGCGTCGCGATAGGCGCCGATATCATAGGCAACGCCTTCCTTCTCCAGAACCGCAACCAGGTTCTTGGCGAAATTGGCCTGGGCATCCTTGTCGAGCGCCGTGATCTCGGGATCGACGATGGTCAGGCACACGGACGTGTTGGACCGGGTTGCCGGGACCTTTGCCAGGTTGGCAATCCATGGCGTGCGTTCGACAAAGGCATTGAGTGCGGCAAAGTTGCGGTCAGCACGGCCGACAAGTCCATCCAGACCGCCGAGCGATTTTGCCCAGTTCAACGCATCGATGTAATCCTCGACACACAGCATCGACGGCGTGTTGATCGTCTCGCCGGAGAAAATACCTTCGATCAGCTTGCCGCCGGAGGTTAGGCGGAAAATCTTCGGCAGCGGCCAGGCGGGCTTGTAGCTTTCCAGCCGCTCGACAGCCCGCGGGCTGAGGATCAGCATGCCGTGCGCACCCTCGCCGCCGAGCACTTTCTGCCAGGAGAAGGTGACGACATCGAGCTTGTCGAAATCAAGACGCTGCGCAAACGCCGCCGAGGTGGCGTCGCAGATGGTCAGGCCCTTGCGGTCCGCCGGAATGAAATCGCCATTGGGCACACGCACGCCCGAGGTCGTGCCGTTCAAGGTGAAGACGACGTCGCGGTCAAAATCGACTGTTGAAAGGTCGGGCAGTTCACCGTAACCGGCCTCGATGGTCCGGGCATCGCCAAGCTTCAGCTGCTTGACCACGTCGGTGATCCAGCCCGCGCCAAAGCTTTCCCAGGCAACCATGTCGACGCCGCGCTCGCCGAGCAGCGACCACAGGGCCATCTCGACAGCGCCGGTATCGGACGCCGGAACAATGCCGATGCGGTAATCGGCGGGAACTTGCAGGATATCGCGGGTAAGATCGATCGCCTGTTTCAGCTTCGTCTTGCCGACCTTGGCGCGATGCGAGCGGCCAAGCGGTGCGTCGGAAAGCGCTTGAAGCGACCATCCGGGACGTTTTGCACAGGGACCTGATGAAAAATTCGGGTTAGCCGGGCGCTGCGCCGGCTTTACAAGCGTCGTCATGTTTTCTCCTATCCTCACAGATAGCACGCCTCTCGTTGGGGAGAGGTGGCCCACTCCGGGAACTAGGAGAAATGTCGTTCACAGTCAAGAAATATGTTTGCGTGCGACATTAAATCTGCAGGAGCCGACGGATTGAAACACAAACGAAAACGGCAGGAGCAATGCTCCTGCCGCTCGAAAAACCAAGTCGTTTCAATCAGAAAGCGTAGCGTACGCCGACCTTGAAATCATGCGACGTGATGTCCTTGAATTTGAACGGCTCAGGATTGGCGCGTGTGAAACGATCATCATAATTGTGCGCATTGGCAGTCTGGCCATCGCCAAGATTGACGTAGCTGTACCCGACATCGATGGTCATGCGGTCCGTTGCCTTGATGCCGACACCGGCATGCAGTGCCCATGCGAAGTTCCACTGGGAGGCACTGTCGGCATAACCGCCGCCACCATTGAGGATGTTGTCATCGGTGAAGTTGGAGATCGTATTGCGCGACGCACCGATACCACCACCGACATAGGGGGTTATGCCGCTGAATGTGCCAAGATCCGCATAGGCGTTGGCCAGGAACAGCCATTCGGATTTCTTCGCATGGTATTGGTTGGTTCCATACTGTCCCAGCGCGGGATTGGAATAGAAATCAAGGGCACTGAATTCGGTTTTGCCGCGATACTGACCGGTTACGTCAGCACGAAGCCAATCGTTGAACTGGTAACCGACACCAATCTGGCCGGTGATTCCGGCATCGAACGTACCGTCCTCCAGAAAGCCGTGCTGCGCTGCGTCGCCGAAGCCGACATAGTCCAGATTGCCGAGGCGCTGGTTGCTCATGCCGATATCGCCGCGCAGATACCATCCGCCGAACTGCTGCACTTCGACCACCGGTACTTCCACCGGATCCGCAGCATGAGCCGGGATTGCCCCCAGGCATAGCAGAGCTGCACTCGCTGCAGCATATTTATTGAAAATGCCCATTTCATATCCCTCGTCAGGCCCAAAAATCGAAACGCAGCGAATGCTACTAAGGTTCTAGAGGGGAATATGGAGGGAAAAAGTTAAATCCCGCTTAACCGTGTTTGTTCACCATGATCATTAACGTTAACAAACCCCATACCGCTAAGCAGATGTGAAAATGGGCCCGCAAAGGGGCCCATTCAGCGCGTTGCGGCTGGCGGCAAATCAGGCTGCCGATTTGACCGACGAGATCACCGAAATGATATCATTGACGACGGTATCGACCAGTTGGCTGTCGTCCCCTTCCGCCATGACACGGATCAAGGGCTCCGTTCCCGACGGGCGGATGACCAGACGGCCGGATTTCCCAAGACGGTCGCGGGCATCATCGATCGCCGTCTTGACCTTCTTGTCCTCAAGCGGCTTGCCGCCCGCCGTGCGGATGTTCTTGAGCACCTGGGGCACCGGTTCGAACTTGCGGCAGACCTCGCTGACGGGTTTCCCCTCCTCCTGAACCACGGCCAGAATCTGCAGGGCAGAAACAAGTCCGTCACCGGTCGTAGAGAAATCAGAAATGACGATATGGCCGGACTGTTCGCCACCGATGTTGAAGCCATGGTTGCGCATGTGCTCGACCACGTAGCGGTCGCCGACATTGGTGCGGGCCAGGGTCAGGCCGCGATCGCCGAGAAAGCGTTCAAAGCCAAGGTTGGACATGACCGTTGCGACAACGCCGCCGCCGACAAGCCGGTCCGATTCCTGCCAGGACTGCGCGATCACCGCCATCAGCTGATCACCATCGATGATCGAGCCCTTCTCATCGACGATCAGCACACGGTCCGCATCGCCATCCAGCGCGATGCCGATATCCGCCCGCACCTCGTGCACCTTCTTGATGAGGCTCAACGGATGCGTCGAGCCGCAATCCTCGTTGATGTTGGTGCCGTTCGGCTTGTCGTTGATCGTCACCACGTCGGCGCCAAGCTCCCACAGGGCAGCGGGCGCAACCTTGTAGGCCGCACCATTGGCGCAATCCACGACGACCCTCAAACCGGCGAGCGAGATGTTCTTCGGCATCGTCCGCTTGGCGAACTCGATATAGCGATAGATATCGCCATCGACGCGCTTGGCCCGTCCGAGGGCTTCAAAGCTCGACAACCGCCCCGACAGGTCCTCGTCCATCAGCCGTTCGATCTCAAGCTCGATCTCGTCGGAGAGCTTGAAGCCATCCGGGCCGAAGAGCTTGATACCGTTGTCATGGTAGGGATTGTGCGAGGCGGAAATCATCACACCGATATCGGCACGCAGCGAGCGGCACAACATGGCCACGGCGGGCGTCGGTATCGGCCCGAGCAGAAAGACATCCATGCCGGTGGAGGTGAAGCCGGCGACCAGCGCGTTCTCGATCATGTAGCCGGAAAGACGGGTGTCCTTGCCGATCACCACCCGGTTGCGGTGATTGCCGCGCTTGAAGGCGAGGCCGACAGCCATGCCGACCTTCATCGCGATATCCGGTGTCATGGGGTAGGCATTTGCCTGTCCGCGAATACCGTCGGTGCCGAAATATTTTCGAGCCATAGTGTCTATCCAAACTGTGCGGCCAACTCTTATCCGGCGGCGCCGGTGTTCAGCCTGTTGTGCTTGTGCCTGATCTTCACGCTTATTGCAGAAGACCTTTCCTTGCGCATTTCACAAATTATGTGGCGATTATACTATCATTCAATCCGTGAACAATCCGTGCAAAAACGGCCGGTGAATACCGGCCGTTGCTTGTTGGCGCGTGCCGCAATCAGGACTGCGGCTGCGGTTCGAGGCCCTTATCCGGCTCGTCGCCCTTGCGCGGCTTCTTGGCTGAACCGGCTTTGGGGACAGCCGAACCGCGCGACGGCGGCGTATCATCGCCAAGATCGCGGGCTGGTTTGTTACCCGCCATGATTGCCTTGATCTCTTCGCCGGTCAGCGTCTCGTATTCGAGCAGACCTTCGGCAATCGCGATCCATTCCTTCTTCTTCTTTGTCAGAATGACACGTGCCTGCGTGTAGGCATCGTCAATCAGCTTGCGCACTTCCGCATCGATCAGCTGCGCCGTCTCCTCGGATACGTTCTGTGTACGGGCAACGGAGTGGCCAAGGAATACTTCTTCCTGATTTTCGCCGTAAGCCACATGACCGAGCTTGTCGGAGAAGCCCCAGCGGGTCACCATCGCACGGGCAAGCTTGGTTGCCTGCTCGATATCCGATGAAGCACCCGACGTGATGTTCTCCTTGCCGAACTTCAGTTCTTCGGCAATACGCCCGCCCATCATGATCGCCAGACGCGAGATCATCCACTTGTAGCTCATGGAATAGCGGTCGGCTTCCGGCAACTGCATGACCATGCCGAGCGCACGGCCGCGCGGAATGATCGTCGCCTTGTGCAGGGGATCGGCCATCGCCACGTTCAGCGCCACAATGGCGTGACCGGCTTCATGATAGGCCGTCAGTTCCTTTTCCGCCTGGGTCATGGCTGTCGAGCGCCGCTCGGCACCCATCATGATCTTGTCCTTGGCGTCTTCGAATTCGAGCATGGTAACGAGACGCTTGTTGCGGCGCGCTGCCGTCAGCGCCGCTTCATTGACGAGGTTCATCAGATCGGCACCGGAGAAGCCGGGTGTGCCGCGGGCCAGCACCTTCAGATCGACATTCGGTGCCAGCGGAACATTGCGGACGTGAACCTTCAAGATCTTTTCACGGCCGGAAACATCCGGGTTCGGCACGACGACCTGACGGTCGAAACGGCCCGGACGCAGCAGTGCAGGATCGAGAACATCGGGACGGTTGGTCGCAGCAATCAGGATGACGCCTTCATTGGCCTCGAAACCATCCATCTCGACCAGCAGCTGGTTCAGCGTCTGTTCGCGTTCATCATTGCCGCCGCCCAGACCGGCGCCGCGATGACGGCCGACCGCATCGATTTCGTCGATGAAGATGATGCAGGGCGCATTCTTCTTCGCCTGTTCGAACATGTCACGCACACGCGATGCACCGACACCGACGAACATTTCAACGAAGTCGGAACCGGAGATGGTGAAGAACGGCACATTGGCTTCACCGGCGATGGCGCGCGCCAGAAGCGTCTTACCGGTACCGGGAGGGCCCACGAGCAGCACGCCGCGCGGAATGCGCCCGCCAAGCCGCTGGAATTTCTGCGCATCGCGCAGGAATTCGACGATTTCTTCGAGATCTTCCTTGGCTTCGTCAACGCCGGCCACGTCCTGAAACGTCACGCGCCCATGCGCCTCGGTCAGCAGCTTGGCTTTGGATTTGCCAAAACCCATGGCGCCACGCGAGCCGCCCTGCATCTGGCGCATGAAGAAAATCCACACGCCGACGATCAGGATCATCGGCAGCCAGTTGATCAGCATGCCGACAAACGATGTCGAGCCATCGGTCTCGGGCCGGGCGGCGATCTGGACATTCTTGCTCTCGAGGCGGCCGACGAGGCCGGCATCCCCAGGCGAATAGGTCTGGAACGTTGCGTTATTGTCGGCATAGGTGCCCGTGATGCGGTTGCCGGCGATCGTCACCGTTTTCACGCGGCCATTATTCACGTCCGTTATGAACGTCGAATAGGGCACATCACTGGATGCCGAACGCTGGGAAGGGCTTTGAAAAAGGTTGAACAACGCGATCAGAAGCAAAGCGATAATCGCCCACAGTGCGAAGTTCCGGTAGTTAGGATTCATTATCGGGTCCCATCAATCACAACCGCAAGGACGCGGAATTTACACGTAACATAGGTTCGAAGCATGGCCTTGCCAAGGCTGGCAATCAAACTGAGATCAATTCTTATCAATCTGGTTTACAGAAAATCGCTTGTAATCCCGCAAACCAAACAATTTTGCCACGCTGGCGGCAAGGTTTTCATCATAGCCTGAAAGGATATGATCGAACAGGGCGACGTGTCGTGTCACCTCGACCCCCGCAGGCACATTCCCGTGATGCGGTCCGGCCGGAACGGCAACAATCCGGCCCTCGACCACAAAGGCCGGGCTGGATGCGATCGAAGCGCGGTGGACATTGCCGCAGCCGCCCTCCTGCAAAAACACCACCCCGTCATCGCCCGCCGCCCTGATCCGCAGCGCGATCGGGGCGCCATTCGACACGCGGTAACGTCCATCCCACACGATGGCGCAACCGGGTGCGATGACGGCATCGGGAATCGAACGCATTTCACGGTATATGGTTACGCCTGTGTTAACCCGCTGGATTATGCAGCGGCCAAGACTCATGCGGCGGGGGCCATCCGCGCCGGTGAGATGGCGGAGGGCCTTGCCGCATTCCTCCACCGACGGCAGAAACGACAGGCCGCCCATAGCGGCCAATAGAACCCCCATGGCGAGACGTTGAGCATCATCGCCGTATTGATCGAAACCTGCGGTGTTCATCTCGGCCCTGACGCCGTCCGTCACCGTGACATGACCCAGCAAGAGCTTCGCCGCCTCGCCGTTGACGGCAAGCCGCTGCGCGCCGTTGCGGGCAACGCGCGCTGGAATGTCGCCGCTGCCCTGTTCCTGCAGCGCCGTCCTGACCTGCACCCGTTCGGACTGCGGATTGGCATTGGACGGATCGTCGCGCCAGACGATCCCCCGCGCGCGCAGATAGCCGCGCAAGTCTTCGCGCCGGATCCCGAGCAGCGGCCTGACCAGCCATGTCTCTCGCTCGAGCAGGGTGAACCGCGCCATGCCGGCAAGGCCGCGTTCGCCGCCGCGCGCCGCGCGCATCATGAACGTCTCGTTCTGATCGTCCAGCGTATGGCCGGTCAGGATCACATCGGTTGCCGCTTCGCCGGCGGCGTCGCGAAGCAGCCGGTAGCGGGCCTCGCGCGCCTTGGCGGACAGTCCGGTGGCGGGCTTGGCTCCAGCCCAGTTGACAATATGGTGGTCGAGATCCGCCGCCTTGCACAGGTCCGCGACATACAGAGCTTCCTCCGCTGATTCAGCCCGCAGCCCATGATCGACGGTGACGGCAACGATACGGGGAAAGGCGGCCCGGCTTTTGCGCAGATCATCAAGCAGGAAAAGCAGAGCGAGAGAATCGCTGCCGCCGGAAACGGCAACGACGACCGCCGTCAGACGGTCGAAATCGATTCCAGCGAAAATCTCTTCCGGATCGAGGCGATGGTCAGCATTTGTTGGCGGCACGTTCATTCTTCACGCGCTCTTTGAGCGCGACCGAGAGGCTGGGATAGCGTGAACTCACCGTTGCAAAGGTGGCGCAGGCGACATCGTGGTCCTTCATCTTCGCCAGCGTCATGCCGAGCTTGAGCAGGTTTTCCGGGCTTTTCTTGGAATCGGGAAACTGCTTGTGGTTGTCGATGAAGACCGATGCCGCTTCCTGGTAGCGTTCCTGGCCATACAGCGATTCGCCGAGCCAGTAGCGCGCGTCGGGATCGGAGGGATCTTTCGGGAACCGCTCGATATGGCTGCGGAAGGCAGCTTCGGCATTGCGATAATCGCCGGACAGGAACAATTGATAGGCCTGCCGGTACAGCGCATTGGGATCATCCGTCTGCGGCAGCGACGCAAGGCTGGGATTGGCTGCCGGAGCGGTGTCGTTCCTTGTTTCACCGATTACGTTGCCATTGGCATCGAACTCAATCTGTCCAAGCGCGCGCGGCGGTTCGCCGACCTGCGGAGACTGCGGAGCATTGGGCTGAGGGTCAATAGCAGCGGAATCGGTGCTGTCGGATGGGGTTGTCCGCGACGGAGCGGCGGGGTAAGCGGAGGCATCTGGCGATGCCTCCCCTGTTGTCCGAGAAGGCGCGGCACCGGCAACCGTACGGTCGCCCCTGCCGCCGGCATCGGTTTTCTTACCGCCGCCCTTCTTTTCCAGTTCCTGAAAACGGAACTCATTGTCTTCCTGAACCTTGCGCATCTGCTCCTGCATTTGCAGCAACTGGAAATTAAGGTCTTCGATCTTGCCTGTCAGCTGCCTGATCTGCTCCTCCAGCTGGCTGACACGCGGATCGCCTGCCTGAGCCATAAGGATCGGCGCATCACTTTTCCCGACATTTGCCTTCGGCGCAGCGGGAAAAAAGCTGCCATCAAGGTTCGAGGCATGGCTGGCGCCGGTTGCCAGAAAAGGCAGAACCGCCACAGCCATAACCAATCTTTTCAGTCGTTTGTTCATTCCTTTACCGCCCCTGATATGGGAATTTAACCACCGCAACGATTTACGGCGAACCTATCTAACACGAGCAACGCGACTTCGGCCAAATTTTGTTGTGATCGCGGGTGAGACAAAAAAAGCGGCCCGAAGGCCGCTTTTCTGCAGTTACATCAGAGATGTATGGCTTAGCTGCCAGCACCGCCGAGAACGGTAACGGCACGGCGATTCTGCGACCAGCAGGAGTCGGCATCGCACACGGCAACCGGACGTTCATTGCCATAGGAGATGGTCTTGATGCGGGCAGCCGGCAGGCCGCGCGACGCGAGGAAGTTGCGGGCTGCAGCCGCACGGCGCTGGCCGAGAGCCAGATTGTATTCGCGTGTGCCGCGTTCGTCCGCATGACCTTCAACGGTGATGGTGTAGTTGGGGTAGCGCTGCAGCCACTGAGCCTGCTTGGAGAGGGTCTGCTGGGCATCCGCACGGATGACGGAGGAGTCGACATCGAAGAAAATGCGATCGCCAACATTGACCGTGAAGTCCTGGGTCGAACCCGGGCGGGCACTACCGGCACCGTTCAGGCCAAGATCACCGGCGCTGTTGATAGGTTTCTTCGCACAGCCCGCAATAGCGAGAGCCATGAAAAGGGCGACGACAACTGGACTGCGGGCGATCATTTCGAAGCGGCGCATAGCCTGGACTCCTTAAGAATTGAATTGTTTCGGTGAACAAGCAGTAACCATATCGAGGTTAAGGCCAGTTCAAGAAACAGGGTTAATCCACTCTTAACACCAGGATTAACAGCGAAATCAGTGAATGTCCTGCATCCTTAATGCAAACAATGCGGCGGAAAAACGACATTCGCGGCAATGTTGAGATAACATCGCCGCGAATGGTCTTAAATCATCGATTGATCAGGATGCAATCACTCGAGAAGCGGTGACCATGCCGGATCGGATGCCAGATTGGGTGTCTGGATCTGGCGCAGGTTGCGGCCCGTCAGGTCGATCGTGAACAGATGCGGGCTGTTCGATCCGGGAGGGAAGCGGTAGAACATCAGGACGCGGCCGTTCGGAGCCCAGGTCGGGCCTTCATCGTGATAGCCGCTGGTCAGGATGCGTTCACCCGAGCCGTCCGTCTTCATGACGCCGATGGAGAACTGGCCGCCCGACTGCTTGGTAAAGGCGATCAGATCGCCGCGCGGCGACCAGACCGGCGTGGAGTAGGAACCGTCGCCGAACGAGATGCGCTGCGGGTTCGAACCATCCGCGCCCATCTTGTAGATTTGCGGCCGGCCGCCACGGTCAGATCCGAACACAACCTGCGAACTGTCGGGTGAATAGGATGCACCGGTATCGATGGCGCTGGTGCTGGTCAGGCGGGTCGTCGTGCGGCTGCGCACATCCATCGCGTAGATATTGGCGCTGCCATCATCCTGCAGAAGGCTCATGGCCACTTTCTGCCCGTCGGAGGAGAAGCGCGGCGCAATCGTCATGCCGGGGAAGTTGCCGACGAGTTCACGCTGCCCGGTTTCCAGCTGCAGGAGATAAACCTGCGGCTTGGCGCCTTCGAACGACATATAGGTGATTTCCTGGCGGCTCGGTGAAAAGCGCGGTGTCAGCACCAGGTCCTTGCCATTGGTCAGATAGCGCACATTGGCACCGTCCTGATCCATGATGGCCAGACGCTTGACGCGCTTTTCCCGGGTGCCGGATTCATCGACAAACACGACGCGCGTGTCGAAGTAGCCCTTTTCACCCGTCAGCTTCTGGTAGATGGCATCGGCAATGATATGGGCGACGCGGCGCCAGCTGTCGGGCGAGGTGAAGAACTGCTGCCCGTCAAGCTGCTGGCCGGCAAATGTATCCCAGAGGCGGAATTCCGCCTTGAGCCTGCCATCCGGCTGCTTGGTGACACGGCCGGTGACAAGCGCCTGCGCGTTGATGACTTTCCAGTCCTCGAAACGCGGTGCGGCATCGGGATTGGAAATCTTCTCGATGAACGCGCCCTTGTCGATCGGGGCAAAAAGGCCGGACCGTTCCAGATCGGCTGCAATGACGCCCGTAATATTGGCACCAAGCTGATCGCCGGAAAGGAAATCCGTGATGGCGATGGGCATAGGCTCGACAACACCCTTGGTGATATCGAGTTTGAGCTCAGCCCGTGCTGGCAGTATCGCGATTGCCAATGTCGCAACAAGCGTCACGAAGATTGGGAAAATAGTCCGGGTAATTTTCAGCATAAGTTCAGGGCCCTCTTTTGGCTGGCCTATTAGTCATCTACAGCGGGATGGAACGTCAGTTCGACAACGTCCCAGCCACCTGCATATTTGTCCTGCGGCAGATTGTACGGAGCGGTGCGCATCACCGCCCGCAGCGCACTGCTCTTTGCCGCACTCAGCACCGCGGCATCGCCGCCGCTGCCGGTGACGGTCGGCGTGCCGTCAATTTCGCCGGTCTTGGTGAGGCGGAACTTGACCACCACGACCATGTCCGGGAAGTCAGGCGCACCGACCGGCTTGATCCAGTTCTTCGAGATAAGTCCGCGCAGCGCGTCCATCTCGTTCTGGCTGAGCTTGGCGCCGCCTGTCGATTTGGTGGCGCCGAGCGATGCCTGCTCCGTCGAACGCTTGGCACCGCCGCCGGAAGGCTTCTCGTGATTGAGCAATTCGGCAACTTGATCGGCAATCCCGCTCTTGTCTTTGGACGGTGTCGGCGCGGTCTTGGTGGGTTTCGGCGTTTCCTTGGTTTCCTTGCGCTCCGGCGTCGTCGCGGTCTGTGCCTGGGCAGGCTTGGGCTTGTCCTCAGGCTTCGCCACGTTCTGCGGCAGCTTGAAGGCTTCCTCGGCTGGCTTTTCCGCCTGCGGCGTTGGCTCGACCTTCGGCGCATCCGGTGTCGGTGCCGGCTTGGAATCATTGATCGCCGCCGTGATCGGGTCCGGCGTGACGTCCTGCTTCGGCTTTGCCTCAGGCGCTATTTCCGTCGCCGGGACCGGAACCGGTTTGGTTTCCGGCTTCACTTCAGGCTTCGGATCCGGCTTGGCAACAGGCACGTCCGATTGCTTCGGGGCCTCGGCCGACTCCACTACCTTTGGCTTGGTCGAAGGGATCGGCTTGGTCTCGACATCTGTTTCAGCGTCGCCAATGATCTGCGCATCCGGTTTGGTCTGCGGCTTTTCCGTCGGCTTCGGCGTTGCCTTTTCAGCCTTCGGCGCCTTTACGTCACCCTTCTGCAACTGGCTTGTATCGGAGATGATTTCGATCGGCAGCGATTCGGAATTGGCCAAATCCATCGGTTTTGGCGCAGAAAAGGTCAACAGCCCCCAGCCGAGGATAACGGCGTGGATAATGGCGGAGGATGCAACACTCGTCTTCATGACTTATCAGCTGCCTTCCGGAAGGCTGACGAGACCGATATTCTTGAATCCGGAACCGGAAATGCGCGCCATGACCTTCATGATCGTGCCATAGTCGGCAGCCTTGTCGCCTTTGACAAAGATGCGCTCTTCATAGCCGGTCTTGGCAATCGCCTGAAGTTTCGGGACGATTTCCTCGATCGGGATTTCGGTTTCCTGCAGGAAGACCTGGCCCTTCTGGTTGATCGTCACATAGATCGGATTGGTTTCGCTGTTCAGCGCCTTGGCCTGGGTTTCCGGCATGTCGATGGGCACGCCCACCGTCATCATCGGTGCCGTCACCATGAAAATGATCAGGAGCACGAGCATGACGTCGACCAGCGGCGTCACGTTGATTTCACTCATCAACGCCTTGCTGGCACGGCCGCGACGGCCGCGTCCCCCTGAACCCTTGTTACCAACAGACATGCCCATGGCATTCAATCCCGCACTTGTAAAATCAGTTGCTTAAGAACGCGGCGCCAGCTTCTCATCGATTTGCCGCGAGAGTATGGCGGAGAACTCGTCCGCAAAGCCCTCCATGCGTGCGGTCAGTTTGCCCGCATCGCTTGACAGTTTGTTGTAGGCGATAACTGCCGGGATGGCGGCAACCAGACCAATGGCCGTCGCCAGCAGCGCTTCCGCGATACCGGGCGCGACAACCGCGAGGCTGGTGGACTTCGAACCGGCAATGCCCATGAACGATGTCATGATGCCGATGACCGTGCCGAACAGGCCGATGAAGGGGCCGGCCGAACCGATGGTCGCCAGAAAGCCGAGGCGGGCGGCGAGAATATCACTTTCGCGTGAAAGGGCGACATCCATCGCCTTGTCGATACGCATCTGCAGGGCGATGGGGGAACGGGCGCCCTTTTCGAAGGACTTTTTCCACTCGCGCATCGCGGCGATGAAAATGGAGCCCATGCCGGTCGTGCGCTTTTCGCCCAGGTTGCGGTAAAGCTCTTCCAGCGACTGGCCGGACCAGAAAACCTGTTCGAAACGGTCAAAGGCGCGCTTGGCGCGACCATAGCCGAGTACCTTGTCGATGATGATCGCCCAGGTCCAGATGGAAGCACCCAGAAGGCCGATCATGACCAGCTTGACGATGAATCCGGCCTGCCAGAACAATCCCCAGAGGGAGACGTCCGATGTCTGAACAGCAACCGCTAAATTTTCCATATCCACTACCCTCGAATCCGAAAACCCGGTATTTCAACCGGGCTGCAATCGTCTCTCATACCCGTGCTTGGTCCACCGAAGTATAAATGGTCCGGCAATACGACCACGCGCCACTTTATTTCTTTGGAACCCGGCCGAACGCCTGACCGGCATCCATCGTCGCTCACTAAATTTCGAAAGCCACGTTCTGAGACCGGACTTTTTCCAGTATTCATACCGCGGCTTCTCACGGTTAATTTTGGTAAAACGAAGGCGTTAACGCAAAACGCCTCGTTTCATGGCCTTATTCATGGTTTGTTATGGTTAAGGATCAGTTATGATTCAGCGCCTGTGCGTCATTTAAACGCCATGACATCAGGATTCCGGCTGAAAAAGTTTGATCCATTCTGCGGGAAACCGACGCGGCCGTCCGGCATTGTTGATCAGCGCCGCTTCGACAGCAGCTGAAATCAGCAGGTCATCGCCCCGTTTGATGGTCTGGGCCATCTTGACCCGCGCGCCGGAGATTTCCGCCGTGCGCGTTTCGATCGTCAGGACGTCATCGATGCGGGCGGCGCCCCGGAAATCGATTTCCATGCGCCGCACCACCCAGACAATGCTTTCGCCATGCTTGCCGTCGGCGAGTTCCGAGTGGTGAACGCCAAGCAGGCGCAGATAATCGGTGCGGCCGCGCTCCAGAAATTCCAGATAGCGCCCGTGATAGACAATGCCGGAGAAATCCGTGTCGGCATAATAGACCCGCGCCAGGAGACGGTGGCCGAAGGACGTGAGTTCACCGGCAAGGCCGCCGAGGGGCGGCAGGGAAGGATTGTTTTCGCTCATGATCCCTCCTTTTGCCGGTACAGCCAGCGTTTTGTCCAGTGCGATTATGCGCGGTGCCGCATGCGCGTTCCAGGGTCACGCCCCATCAATCCTCGTCTTCCTGAAACAGGCTGATCTGCTGGATGGTGTCGGACGGTGCGTTCAGGCCCAGATGCTTCCAGGCATTGGCGGTCAGCATGCGTCCGCGCGGCGTGCGCTGGATAAAGCCCTGCTGGATCAGGTAGGGTTCGATAATATCCTCGATCGCATCGCGCGGTTCGGAAAGCCCCGCGGCGATGGTTTCGATGCCGACGGGTCCGCCACCGAAATTGTGCGCAATCATCGAGAGGTAGCGCCGGTCGAGCTGATCGAGCCCCAGCGCATCCACCTCGAGACGCAGGAGCGCGGAATCGGCCGTCTGGCGGTCGATGGAATCCTTGCCGTCGACAATGGCAAAGTCGCGCACCCGGCGCAGAAGCCGCCCGGCAATGCGCGGTGTGCCGCGGGCGCGCCGCGCCACCTCAAGCGCACCGTCATCGGTCATGCCGATGCCCATGATGCGCGCGCCGCGCCGGACGATATGCTCAAGCTCCTCGACCGTATAGAAATTCAGCCGGACCGGAATACCGAAACGATCCCGCAGCGGCGTTGTCAGAAGCCCGAGGCGCGTCGTCGCCGCAACCAGCGTGAACTTGGCCAGATCGATCTTGACCGAGCGCGCCGCAGGCCCCTCGCCGATGATCAGGTCAAGCTGGTAGTCTTCCATGGCCGGATAGAGAATTTCCTCCACCGCCGGATTAAGACGATGGATTTCATCGATGAAGAGAACGTCGTTTTCTTCCAGATTGGTCAAAAGCGCAGCAAGATCGCCAGCCTTGGCAATCACCGGCCCGGACGTCGAGCGGAAATTGACGCCGAGTTCCTTGGCCATGATCTGCGCCAGCGTCGTCTTGCCCAGACCGGGCGGCCCGACGAAGAGCACGTGATCCAGCGCCTCGCCGCGTGATTTGGCCGCTTCGATAAAGACCTTCAGATTGGCGCGCGCCGCCGCCTGCCCGACAAAATCGTTCAGCGTCTGCGGGCGCAGCGACGTATCGGCATCTTCGCCGCGCTTGTCGGGGGTTATCAATCGGCTGACATCACTCATGCGGATGTCCTCGCACAGTGTGCGGTATCAGGCAACCATGTCACCGGGAAAGTTCCTTCAGGCCAAGCCGGATCAGCTTGGCGGAATCGGCCTCTTCACCCGCATCGCGCAGGGCGGCGCTGATGGCATTGGCGGCCTGGTCGCGCGAATAGCCGAGATTGGTCAGGGCCGATACGGCGTCGGCCACCGGCGCCGGGGCAACGCCCTCGCCCAGTTCCTGCTTGAGGCCGATGGTGCCCATGGCCTCGCCGGCAAAGGCAGGCGCCTTGTTCTTGAGTTCGATGACGATGCGTTCCGCCACCTTCTTGCCGACACCCGGCGCCCGGCTGACCATGGCGATGTCGCGCAGCGCAATCGCATTGGCGAGATCAGAGGGCGACAGGGTTCCCAGAACGCTCAGCGCAACCTTGGCACCGATGCCCTGCACGCTCTGCAGCAGGCGGAACCATTCGCGTTCCAGCGCCGTGCCGAAGCCGAACAGGCGGATCAGGTCTTCCCGCACATAGGTTTCGATGAGCAGCACCGCCGCTTCACCCGGCCCCGGCATGTTCGACAGCGTCCGCGCCGAGCAATAGGCGACGTAGCCGACACCGTGCACATCGAGAATCACGTGATCCTCGGCGATTTCATCGACAGTGCCCTTGAGTTTTCCGATCATAGCTGTGCCGCCAGTTTGCGTTCGATGGCAATGCGGCCGATGGCGCTTTGCCGGTGATGCGCGTGACAGATGGCAACCGCCAGCGCATCCGCCGCATCATCCGTATCGAATGTTGCCTTGGGCATCAGCACCTTGACCATCATGTGAATCTGTTTCTTTTCCCCATGCCCGACGCCGATCACCGCTTTCTTGACCGCATTGGGCGCATATTCGGCAACGGGCAATCCCGCCAGCGCGGGAACAAGTAGGGCAATACCGCGCGCCTGTCCGAGTTTCAGCGTCGCCGTGGCATCCTTGTTGACGAAGGTGTGTTCGACCGCCGCCTCGTGCGGCATCTGGCCGTGAATGATTCCGGCAAGGCCGTCATGCAGCTGGCAAAGGCGCGAGGCGAGATCAAGCTTGGCGTCGGAAAGGATCGTACCCGAGGCGACAAAGCGCAGCGAATTGCCGAGCGTCTCGATGATGCCCCAGCCGGTGCGGCGCAGGCCGGGATCAATGCCAATGATGCGAATCGCTTCTTTCATGTCGGGACCTTATCGAGCTGTCAGGGAACTTGACAGCAGAAAGGTGAACAAAAGAGAAACAAACCACCCTGTTATGCACGATTATCGTGCTGTCATCAGCGATGGGCGAAGGCCGTGGCCAGCAGGCTGATCTGATCCGAGACCGGGTTGGTCGTCAGCATCCGCCTGTGGGTCGTGCTGGCGCCTTCATTGTAGATCTCGTCATCCATCTGGCGGACGCGGGCCTGCAGGCGCAGGGAACGGTGCACCAGATCGCAGTAATCGAAGGGAATCTCGTCCCAGCCTTCGACGGTTTCCGGGGCGGAATCCGTATCGAGCCGCACTTTCGCCTTTTCGGACAGCACCTGTTCCTGGGTCATTTCTCCGCTGCGCGATGCCCGCTGCAACAGCAGCCACGAGGCAACCTGCATGAGACGCGTCGTCAGCCGCATGGATTCGGCCGCATAAAGCGTGGCGGCAACGCGGCTCAGCCGCTTGGCTTCCGCCCGGCCCTCGCCGTCGAGATAGGCAGCCGCCTCCTCGACCAGACCCATGCCTTCGTCATAGATATGATTGAACGTTTCCGAGCGGACCATGCGGTCGGCCAGCCGGATTGTATTGTCAGCGCCGTATTCCTGTTCAACCATGTCATGCCCTGTCATTAAAAATCCGCTGATTCTCAAAGCAGCGCTCTCTTACTGGGACAGCAAGCGGATCACCACAACGGCCAACGGGTAGTATTCCCCATCAACCTGCCCGTATGCACACATGAGCGCAAGTTTATCCTTAATAAAGGGTTAACGTCAGGGCCGCCGCAGAGATATGAACATAAAAAAAGAGCCGCAAAACGTGGCGGCTCTCAGGAGTCTAACAGGGAGGCGTCAAACAAAGTGGCCAAACCACTTGGTAAGAATCCAGAAAACTGGATGATCAATTTATAGCTTGTAATGCTTAACAAGTGGTTAATGCCGACAGCGCAGTTGCAATCAATCCGCCCCGCAACGCCTCAATCCTGCATCAGCCTGGCGCGTTTGCGCAGCTCGAACTTCTGGATTTTCCCGGTCGATGTCTTCGGTATCTCTTCGAACAGCACGCGCCGCGGCACCTTGAAACGTGCGAGCAGGGTGCGGCAATGGGCGATCAGTTCCTCTTCCGTCGCCGTCTGGCCCGGCTTCAGCTCGACGAAGGCAAGCGGCGTCTCGCCCCACTTGTCGTCCGGCCGCGCCACGACCGCACAGGCGGCCACGGCCGGGAACTTGTAGAGCGCGTCCTCCACCTCGATGGATGAAATGTTTTCGCCGCCGGAAATGATGATGTCCTTCGAACGGTCCTTCAGCTGGATATAACCGTCCGGATACATCACGCCGAGATCGCCGGAGTGGAACCAGCCACCTGAAAAGGCCGCATCGCTGGCCGGCCGGTTTTTCAGGTACCCCTTCATGACGATATTGCCGCGGAACATCACCTCGCCGAGGGTCTCGCCATCGGCCGGCACGGGCTGCATGGTTTCTGGATCGAGCACCGTCAGATCTTCGAGCGCCGTATAGCGCACGCCCTGCCGCGCCTTCTTGGCTGTGCGCGAGGATGCCTCCAGCGCATCCCATTCATCCTGCCATTCATTGACGACGGCAGGGCCGTAGGTCTCTGTCAGGCCATAGAGATGCGTGACCGCAAATCCCGCCTCGGCCATGCCGGCCAGAATGGATTCCGGCGGCGGTGCGGCAGCCGTGTTGAACGTCACCGTTTGCGGAAAATCGCGTTTGTCCTTTTCCGCCGCATTGATCAGCACCGACATGACAATCGGCGCCCCGCACAGATGCGTGACGCCCAGATCGGCAATGGCATCGTAGATCTGCTTTGCCCGCACCCAGCGCAGGCAGACATGAGTGCCGAACTGCAGGGCAAGCGTCCATGGAAAACACCACCCATTGCAGTGGAACATCGGCAGGGTCCACAGATAGACGGGATAGCGCCCCATGCCGGAGGCCACCACATTGCCATAGCCCATCAGCGCCGCGCCGCGATGGTGATAGACAACACCCTTCGGATCGCCTGTCGTGCCGGATGTATAGTTGAGGGTGATCGAATCCCATTCGTCGTCGGGCATCGCCCAGGCGTAATCCGGGTCCCCGCCCGCAACGAAGGTCTCATAGTCCACCGCGCCGAACGGCTCACCCTGTGGATAGGGTGCGTCGGCGGGATATTGCGTGTCGACGAAATCAATGACCAGCGGCTTGACCCTGGCGAGTGCCAGCGCCTCGCGGAAAACGCCGGAAAATTCCGTATCGACAATGGCGATCCTGGTTTCCGCGTGATCGAGCTGGAACGCAATGACTGCCGCGTCGAGGCGCGTGTTGATCGAATGCAGCACCGCCTTCGTCATCGGCACGCCGAAATGCGCCTCCAGCATGGGCGGCGTGTTGGACAGCATCACCGTGACCGTATCGCCCTTGCCGATACCGCGGCGCGACAGTGCCGATGCCAGCTGCCGGGTGCGGCGATAAAACGTGCCATAATCGAAGCGCTGCGCACCATGGATGATCGCCGTTCTCGACGGATAGACCCGCGCTGCCCGTTCCAGATAGGTCAGCGGCGTCAGCGGCTGGTAATTGGCCGCATTGCGCTCAAGATCACGATCAAAGATTCCACCCATGCACGCCTCCCAACGCTTCCATGGGCAAAGCTTAGACCAAGCCAGCAAAAGATGGCTATCGGTTTTTCCGGGCCACCCGGCAAAAGGCGGTGCGTGCGGTCAGGAGACCGCCGACTTGGCGGTTCCGGATTTCATGCCTGAACTCATCGCGGCGGCATTGACCGGCCGGCCGGCAATCACCAGCTTCGATTTCACCGGCTGCGCCTGCTGCAGGGCAGGACGCGTGTTGCCCCATCCGATGCTCGGCAGCCATTCCAGGTAATGCGCCAGGGCAAACTGCGCCATGATTCCGCTGGCAATCAGCAGCGTGTCATCCAGTTCGTCGCCGGGGTTCATCACCTTGACGATCTGCGCGACCATGGCAAGGATCGTTCCGGCAACAAACACCGGCAGCGAATGCTTGCCGAGGATGGCGAGCGGGTGATCTTCCGGCGTCCGCGCCAGGTTGGAAATGGCCGGTACCGAGACGATGACATAGGCGATCGCCAGGATATGCGCCAGGCGGGTCAGCGACAGGAACGTCTTGTCGAAACCGGTGATCACCATGGGCAATCCCATCGATGTATTGACACCCCACAGCGGTACCCGCACCCAGATCAACGCCAGCAGGATATAGCCGACCGCGACACCGAACAGGTATTTGTTGAACGGGATTTGCCCGCCCCGGCGCACATGCATCACACCGGCAATGCCGATGACGAACAGGAACTGCCATGACAACGGGTTGAGGAACCAGACGCCTTCGGTCGGGTAATTCGGCGGTGCAATCCGGTAGACACCCGACACCAGCCACAGGAGCCCGGACGCCCCGACCATCAGCGACAGGTTGATATTGGCAAGGAACAGGAACAGCGGCAGCATGAGCAGCAGCACGCCGTACATCGACAGGATATTGTTGTAGCCAAGCTGATGCCCCATCGTCGCAAGGCCGATGAGCGCCTCGGCCGGGCTGTCCATCAACGGCCCGATATTGATGAAGGACATGAATTCCGGGCGGTTGAGATAAAGCCCGGCGGCGCAGAAGATCGCCAGCGTCGCGACCGTCGTCAGGATATGGGCGCTGTACAGCGTCGCCGCCCGGCGCCATGCCTTCAGCGTGATCAGGAAGCGGCTGCCCGGTTCAAATTTGGCCCCATAGGCAAGACCGACGGAAATGCCGGAGATCAGCACAAAGGCCTCGGCCGAATCGGAAAATCCGAAATTCCTGTGGGTGAGATGTTCGAAAACGGTTCCCGGCACGTGATTGATGAAGATGGTCAGCAGTGCCAAAGCCCGGAAGACATCAATGCGGGTGTCCCGCTGTTTGAGCTGCGTCTGTGTCATAGCGTTCACCAATTCCTGTCATGCAATATTCAATCACAGCACTCCCGGCCTCGTGAGGGAGCGGTTGGTCCGACGGTTGCAGTTGATAATGTTTAAATAGTCCGAAAGTTGCGATTCGGCTGATCAACTTTCGTTCATAATTATAACAAGGCGGCTAATCCATCGTAGGAAAGCTTCAATCCCATCAATAGGATCATGATGTACATGAAGGGATAGAACACCTCCGGCCGCATGCGTTTGACGATCCACGCGCCGGCAAAGGTCGCCAGCGGTGCAATCGGCACCAGAACCGCCGCCGCCTTGAGGTTCTCGGCATCGAACTGCCCCAGCGCAAAATACGGGATGACCTTCACGGCATTGACGATCGCGAAGAAAATCACGCTCGTGCCATTGTAAACCTTCGGATCCTGCCGCAGCGGCAGGGCATAGACCTGATAGGGCGGGCCGCCCGCATGGGCGACGAAACTTGTGAACCCGGCGATGGTCGACCAGAAGGTTGCGGCGCCGGCATTGTGCGGTTGTGCGGTGGCGCGTTTGGCGGCACTGGCAAAGACATAACGGGCAAAAAAGATGATCGCGACAGCACCGACAATGAGCTTGACCATGTCATCGGTCACCACCGATGCGGTCAGCCAGCCTATTCCGACACCCAGCAATGCACCCGGCAGCATCAGCTTGAGGGTTTTCGCATCGCGGTAGCCGCGCCAGCTCCACAGGCTGGCGACATCCATGATGATAAGGATCGGCAGCATGATCGCGGCCGCCTGCACCGGCGGCATCACCAGCGCCATCAATGGCACCCCCACCTGCCCCATGGCTCCGCCAAGCCCGCCCTTCGACAGCCCGATCAGGATCGTGGCCGGAACGGCGGCAGCATAGAACCATGGGTTCAACAGGAGATCGTGCATGATGGAAATCCACAAGGAGGGCCTTCCATCTCTAGCCGATCGCCGCGGCATTTGAAAAATGCTTTTTGGCAACATGTGCCTGTTTGCTACTAAGTAATTACGTCGTAAGACTAATATGCAACAGGGTGTGATGGCTTGGATCATCGAAAAGGCTGTTCAAATGAACGGCCATCCTCTATGCCCGAATTCCATCACGATTGCCCATTCTATAGAGAACGATTGTAAGGTTGCAGCCCATGAACAACGAACAAACACCCCAACGCTGCCGTATCGTTCTGATCGCGCCTCCGGCCGCGACTGCTGACGAACTGGCCAGGAAACTCAGCGAAGCCTTGTCCGGCGGCGATGTCGCCTCCGTGCTTTTGCCCGCCTACGAGACGGACGAAACCCTGTTCCAGACCATGGCCGAAGCCGCCGTTCCGATCATTCAGAATGCGGGCGCTGCCGCCATCATCGTCGGCAACACGCAGGTTGCCGGACGGGTCAAGGCCGACGGCCTGCATCTTGAAGGCCCGGCCAGCGATCTTGCCGCCAATGTCGAGCGCTTTTCGCCCAAACTGATCGTCGGGACCGGCAATATCAAGAACCGGCACACGGCGCTGGAAATCGGCGAAGCCCAGCCGGATTATGTCCTGTTCGGCAAGATTGGCGCGGATACGACACCCGAAGCCCATCCGCGCAATGTCGAACTGGCGGACTGGTGGGCATCGATGATCGAGATTCCCTGCATCGTCCAGGCGGGCAACACGCTGGAAAGCATCACCGACGCGGCCGCAACCGGTGCGGAGTTCATTGCCCTTGGTGCGGCGGTTTTCGGCAACGACAAACCGGCTGATGCCATCAAGGAAGCGAACCGGCTGCTCGACGAGCACGCGCCGCGATTTGAGGAATAGGCCCATGGGAGCAAAATCCGCAAACCTCGTTTGCGCCGTCGCGGCCGTGCTTGCAGCCTTCCCGGTCCTGACGCATGGCGCCACGGCCCAGACGGCTCCGGCACCCGCCGCCCAGGGTTCACCGGCGCCCGCAACAAGCCAGGCGCCTTCGGTGACATCCGCGCCGACCGACGCGCCCCAGCACCTGGAAACGCCGCAGACAACCCCCAAGCATGACAGGCCGAAACTCGCCAGCGATCCGGCGGTCGACATCGTCAACCCGACGCGTTTTGGCAAGGGCGCGGTGGATGAGGCATTCGGTGCCTACCAGCGCGGCCTGTACAAGACGGCCTACAATCTCGCCCTGCCGCGCGCGGAAAATGGCGATGGCGCCGCCCAGGTGCTGGTGGCCGATATGCTGGCCCGCGGCCTCGGCATACCTGTCAACCTGCCCGAATCGGCCAAATGGTATGGCAAGGCCGCCGACCAGGGTGTTCCCGAAGCCCAGTTCCGCTATGGCGCGATCCTGCTCCAGGGCAAGTATGCCCCCAAGGACCCGGCCAAGGCCAAAGCGCTCATGAAGGCTGCCGCCGACGGCGGCAACGCCATGGCCCAGTTCAATTACGGCCAGATCCTGCTGCAGGAGCACCCCGGCGACATCGGTATCGACAATGCCTATCCCTGGTTCCTGAAAGCAGCGGCACAGGGCTTGCCCGATGGCAGCTATGCCGTCAGCCAGATCCTTTCCAACGGCACGCTCGCCGTTCCGCGCGATGACGCCAAGGCCCGGGAATATCTCGCCAAGGCGGCAAATCGCGGCTACGACACGGCGCAGCTCGATCTCGGCCGCTGGCTGGTCGAGGGGCGCGGCGGCCCGCGCGATTATGTGTCGGGTTTCGGCTGGACCCTGCGCGCCGCCGTAGGCGGTAATGTCGCAGCACAGGCACAGCTGGCAAAGCTTTACTATCAGGGCCTTGGCGTGGAAGGTGACTCGGTCAAGGCAGCCGCCTGGTACATGGTCGCCAGACGGGCCGGATTGACCGACCCCGAACTTGACTCTTTCATGGACGGCCTCGACGACGACCAGATAAAGGCCGCCCTGACGGAAGCCAACAGGATGCGCTGACCGGCAGCCGGACTAGCAGTGCGCGACACGATCAGAAAGGGAACTTCACCATGCCGTTGATCAACCGAGTTCATGAAATGCAACCGAATGTCGCCGAATGGCGCCGGCATCTGCATGAGAATCCGGAAATCCTTTACGACGTGCATGAAACCTCCCGTTTTGTCGCGGAGAAGCTGCGCTCCTTCGGCTGCGACAGTGTCGATACGGGCATCGGCCAGACCGGCGTGGTCGGGATCATCCGCGGCCGCCATGGCGACGGACCGGTGATCGGCCTGCGCGCCGATATGGATGCCCTGCCCATCCTTGAAGCCAGCGGCAAGCCATGGGCCTCGAAGACCAAGGGCAAGATGCATGCCTGCGGCCATGACGGCCACACCGCCATGCTGCTCGGCGCGGCGCAGTATCTTGCCGAAACCCGCAACTTCAAGGGCTCGGTCGCGGTCATCTTCCAGCCCGCCGAAGAAGGTGGTGCGGGCGCGCTGGCCATGATCAATGACGGCCTGATGGACCGGTTCTCGATCAAGGAAGTCTATGGCATGCACAATGCGCCGGGTCTGCCCGTCGGCCAGTTCGCGCTGCGCAAGGGCTCCATCATGGCGGCCACCGACGAATTCGAGATCAAGGTCATCGGCCGCGGCGGCCATGCCGCCAAGCCGCATACGACAGTCGATCCCGTGGTCGTCTCCGCCCATACGGTTCTCGCCCTGCAGTCACTGGTGTCGCGTGAAACCGACCCGCTCAAGTCGCTGGTCATCTCGGTGGCGATGATTCACGGCGGCGATGCGACCAATGTCATTCCGAACGCCGTGACCCTTTCGGGCACGGTGCGCACGCTGATGCCTGACGTGCGCGACTTCGCCCGCAAGCGCGTGACCGAAGTGGCCGAAGCCACGGCTGCCATTTTCGGCGCCCGGGCGGAAGTCAAGTATGATCAGGGCTATCCGGTCACGTTCAACCATGACCGCGAGACGGATTTTGCCACGGGTGTCGCACAGCTGATTGCCGGCGACAGCGCGGTGAACACCAACATGCCGCCGGTCATGGGTGCCGAAGATTTTTCCTACATGCTGGAAAAGCGGCCCGGCGCCTTCATTTTCCTTGGCAATGGCGACACGGCGGCCCTGCACAATTCAGCCTATGATTTCAACGACGATGCCATTCCCTACGGCATCAGCTATTGGGTTTCCGTGGCGGAAACGGCGCTCGCCGCCTAGTTCCGGAGGCTTAGCCGCGAAAAGGGCCTTACCCGGCTCTTTTTGCGCTTTCTCTTGCCTATCGCGCGATTTTGTGGTCTTGGAGGCGCCAATATCGGCTGCCGCCGAGACGTCGGCGCCCGGTTTCCAACACCAATCCGGATAAACAAATGAAAATCAACGGCAATGAAATCCGTCCTGGCAATGTGATCGAGCATGATGGCAGCCTCTGGGTCGCCGTCAGGACGAACGCAGTCAAACCCGGCAAGGGCGGCGCCTACAACCAGGTCGAACTGAAGAACCTCCTCAACGGCACCAAGCTCAACGAGCGCTTCCGCGCCGCTGAAACCGTCGAAAAGGTCCGCCTCGAACAGAAGGATTTCTCCTTCCTCTACGAGCAGGGCGACGCACTTATATTCATGGACACCGCCAGCTACGAGCAGCTCGAGCTGCAGAAGGATTTCGTCGGCGACCGCGCGGCGTTCCTGCAGGACGGCATGATGGTCACTGTCGAACTTTACGACGAACGCCCGATCGGCATTTCGCTGCCGGATTACGTCACGCTTGCCATCACCGAGGCAGACCCGGTCGTCAAGGGCCAGACGGCGGCTTCATCCTACAAGCCTGCCGTGCTTGAAAACGGCATTCGCGTTCTGGTTCCGCCATTCATCTCGTCGGGCGAGCGCATCATCGTTGACACCAACGAACTGACCTACGTCCGCCGCGCTGACTAAGCAGGCATTATCGGGCGCCGCTTAAGAATGGCGCCCGCATCAACGAATTCAGACGGAGAATGACCTGAAATGGCGCGTTCAGCGATCCTCAATGTAATGGTGCAGGCAGCTATGAAGGCTGGCCGCTCCCTGGCGCGCGATTTCGGCGAAGTGCAGAATCTGCAGGTTTCGCTGAAAGGTCCCGGCGACTATGTCAGCCAGGCCGACCGCAAGGCCGAAGAAATCATCTATGCCGAACTGCGCCGGGCCCGTCCCGACTACAGTTTCCTGATGGAAGAAACCGGTACGGTCGAAGGCACCGACAGCCAGCATCGCTGGCTGGTCGATCCGCTCGACGGCACCACCAACTTCCTGCACGGCATTCCGCTGTTCGCGGTTTCCATCGCCCTGGAACGCCAGGGCCAGATCGTCGCCGGCGTGATCTTCAACCCTGCCATGGACGAGCTTTACACCGCCGAACGCGGCGGCGGCGCCTTCCTCAACGATCGCCGCCTGCGCGTCTCCGGCCGCATCAAGCTGGTCGATTCCGTCATCGGCACGGGCGTGCCGCATCTCGGCCGCGGTCATCACGGCGACTATCTCGTGCAGTTGCGCAACGTCATGGGCGAGGTTTCCGGCATCCGCCGCATGGGCGCGGCAGCGCTCGATCTGGCCGCCGTCGCAGCAGGCCGCTTCGACGGTTTCTGGGAAGACGGTCTCTCCCCCTGGGATACGGGTGCAGGCATCATCATGGTGCGCGAGGCCGGCGGCTTTGTCACCGATTTCAACGGCAGCCAGGATGTGGTCGAAAGCAAATCGATCGTCGCCGGCAATGAAGCCATCCAGCGGGCGCTCCTGAAGACACTCAAGAAGCCGATCTGAACAATATCCGGCCCGCCAGCCGCATTGCACCTTCCATTTTTACCTTGATTTCGGTTAGGGTCGCACAAACCGATTTGGGTTTGTGCGATTTCCGTTCGTCCAGTGACGCGAACGAGGTTGCTTGGTGCGTGGCGAATGCGGAGACGATGCAATGGCTGATTTCAGTTCAACCCGCCGGGTCATGGACGGTGACGATTATGACCCGTACCGGCTGTCCAGCCCGCGGCTTGTGCTTCTATCGATGGCGATCTTCCTGGCCATTGTCGCCTTTCTCGCCGCCATTCTCTTCCGCCAGATTTCCGTGTTCTTCACCACCAATCCCGGCCTCAACGGCCTGATCATCGGCGTGCTGATCGTCGGTATTCTCTTGGGGTTCGGTCAGGTGATCCGGCTGTTTCCGGAGGTGCGCTGGGTCAACTCCTTCCGGCACGGCAATTCGGATCCCAATTCCAAGCCGGTGATGCTGGCTCCCATGCGCGCGCTGATCGGACGGCGCCAATCCATGGCGCTGTCGACCAATGCCATGCGCTCCATGCTCGATTCCATCGCCACCCGCCTCGATGAAACGCGCGATGTCTCGCGTTATCTCATCGGCCTCCTGGTGTTCCTCGGCCTGCTCGGCACGTTCTGGGGCCTTCTGGAAACCATCGGCTCCATCGGCCAGACCATCCAGTCGCTCGATCCGCGCGCCGGCGACGCGAACGGCGTCCTCGATGCGCTCAAGGCCGGCCTGCAATCGCCGCTCAAGGGCATGGGCACCGCGTTCTCGTCCTCGCTGTTCGGCCTTTCCGGCTCGCTTGTCCTCGGCTTTCTCGACCTGCAGGCGGGCCGCGCCCAGAACCGCTTCTACACCGAACTCGAAAACTGGCTGTCCAGCGTCACCGATCTCGGATCGGACCTGCATGCGCTCGATGGCGTCAACAGCGGCACGTCGGACGAACTGCGCTCGCTCTCCGAGCGCCTGCAGAACATCCAGGAGACCGGCGGCTCCAGCCAGCGCACGACCGCCGCGCTGGCCAGCCTCGCCGAAGGCATCCAGGGCCTGGTCAAGAACATGCGCTCCGAACAGCAGATGATGCGCGACTGGGTGGAAAAACAGGCTGAAGAACAGAAATCCATGCGCGAAACCCTCGCCAAGCTCAGCGACTCCGTCGCCCGCCGCAGGGACAACTGAGAATGGCGCTCGGTCGCACCCGCCGCGCTATCCGTCATGTGGATTATTGGCCCGGCTTCGTCGATGCCCTGTCGACATTGCTGCTGGCGATCATGTTTCTGCTGTCGGTTTTCGTGCTGGCGCAGTTCCTGCTCAGCCAGGAAATCACCGGCAAGGATGCCGTGCTCAACCGCCTGAATTCGCAGATCAATGAATTGACCCAGATGCTGTCGCTCGAACAGGGCAACAAGCAGGATCTGGAAGACACCATCGCCAATCTGCAGGCATCGCTGACCAAGGCGCAGAGCGAGCAGTCGCGGCTACAGTCGATGCTGTCGCAGGGTGCGGGCGCCGGTGCAGCCGCGGAAGGCAAGATCAGCGACCTCACCGCCGGCCTTGAAAACGAAAAGCAGCTGAGCGCGCGGGCCCTGTCGCAGGTGGAAATTCTCAACCAGCAGATACTGGCACTGCGCAAGCAGATCGGCGCGCTGGAGGAAGCCCTCAACGCCTCGGAATCCCGCGACAAGGAATCCAATGCCAAGATTGCCGATCTCGGCAAACGGCTGAACGTCGCGCTCGCCCAGCGCGTGCAGGAGCTCAACCGTTACCGCTCCGATTTCTTCGGCCGCCTGCGTGAAATCCTCTCCGACCGCGAGAATATCCGCATCGTCGGCGACCGTTTTGTCTTCCAGTCCGAAGTGCTGTTCCCCTCGGGTCAGGCAGTGCTGAACGAGGCAGGCAGCGAGGAAATGAAGAAGCTGGCTTTGGCCTTGATCGACCTGCAGAAGGAAATCCCCGACGACATCAACTGGGTTCTGCGCGTCGACGGCCACACGGACAATGTGGCGCTCTCGGGCACCGGCCAGTTCAAGGACAATTGGGACCTTTCCGCCGCGCGCGCCATTTCCGTGGTGAAGTTCCTCATCGCCAACGGCGTTTCCGCCAACCGCCTCGTGGCGGCGGGTTTCGGCGAATTCCAGCCGCTGGAGCCGGGCGATACGCCGGAAGTGCGGTCGCGCAACCGCCGTATCGAGCTCAAGCTGACGGAGCGCTGATCCCTACAGAAGGATGAGGGCTGCCAGCGCGACGATCGCCGGCACGCCCTGCACGAAGAAGATGCGGCGATTGACGGTGAGCGCACCGACGATCCCGGCGACAATGACGCAGCCGAGGAAGAAGACCTTGATGGCAAAGCCCGCCTGGCCGAGCCACAGCCCCCAGATCAGTCCGGCAACGAGAAACCCGTTGTAGAGGCCCTGATTGAGCGCCAGCGCCCTGGATGCGGCGGCGAATTCCGGCGTCAGCCGGAAGGTTTTCAGCCCCAGCGGCTTATCCCACACCACCATTTCCAGATACATGAAATAGACGTGCAGCAGGGCAACCAGCCCGATGAGAATGTTCGCAATCATCCCTGTCCCCTTTTCACCCCTTGATGTCCCAATTTCCACCCTTGCGTGCCAACCTGAGCCGCGCAATCATGCAGCGAGCAAAGCATTGGGAGGGGCGAATGGCAATGGATGCCGATGCGATCATCATTGGGGCCGGATTGTCGGGGCTCGTCGCCGCAAACGAGCTGGCACAGGCCGGCAAGAAAGTCATCCTCCTCGAACAGGAAGGCGAGAACTCCGTCGGCGGGCAGGCCTTCTGGTCGCTCGGCGGCCTGTTCTTCATCGACAGCCCGGAACAGCGCAGGCTCGGCATCCGCGATTCTTTCGAACTCGCGCGGCAGGACTGGCTGGGTTCGGCACAGTTTGACCGTGCCGAGGATCACTGGCCGAAACAATGGGCCGATGCCTATCTGCAATTCGCCGCCGGTGAAAAGCGCAGCTGGCTGCATTCGCTCGGCATGCGCTGGTTCCCGGTTGTCGGCTGGGCCGAGCGCGGCGGCGCGCTGGCGAACGGTCACGGCAATTCGGTCCCGCGCTTTCACCTGACCTGGGGCACGGGCCCCGGCGTCGTCGCGCCGTTCGAACGCCTGCTGCGCGAGGCCATTGCCAAGGGCCTGATCACGCTCAAATGCCGCCACCGCGTCAATGCACTGGTGACGACCAACGGTGCCGTGACGGGGGTCAGCGGCGATGTGCTGGAGCCGTCGACGGTGGAACGCGGCCAGCAGTCGGGACGCGAGGTGGCAGGCAGTTTCGCGCTGTCCGCGCCGGCCGTGATCGTCACGTCGGGCGGCATCGGCGGCAATCCCGAGCTGGTCAAGCGCAACTGGCCGCGCGACCGGCTTGGCAATCCGCCCGAGAATATGGTTGTCGGCGTGCCGCACCACGTGGATGGCCGGATGATCGACATCGCGGTCAAGGCGGGCGGCAGCGTCATCAATGCGGACCGCATGTGGCACTACACGGAAGGCCTCAGGAACTGGAACCCGATCTGGCCGAACCACGGCATCCGCATTCTGCCCGGCCCCTCGTCGCTGTGGTTCGACGCCAGGGGCAATCGCTTCCCGGCGCCTTACTTTCCGGGTTTCGATACGCTGGGAACGCTCAAGCACATCCTGTCGACCGGATACGGCTATTCCTGGTTCGTGCTGACGCAAAAAATCATCGAGAAGGAATTTGCCCTGTCCGGTTCCGAACAGAACCCCGACATGACGGGCAAGGACTGGAAGCTGCTCCTCAAGAACCGCCTCGGCAAGGGCGCGCCGCCACCGGTGGAGGCCTTCAAACGGCACGGTGAGGACTTTGTCGTGCGCGACAACCTGCAGGAACTGGTCAAGGGCATGAACGCGCTGACCGGCGACAATCTGATCGACCACGACCATCTCCGATACCAGATCGAGGCACGCGACCGCCAGATCGGCAACAAATACGCCAAGGATGCGCAGGTCACCGCCATGCGCGGCGCGCAGAATTATATCGGCGACCGGCTGACCCGCATCGCCAAGCCGCACCGGATACTCGATCCGAAGGCTGGTCCGCTGATTGCCGTGCGGCTCAATATCCTGACCCGCAAGACACTCGGCGGCCTGCACACCAATCTGAAGTCACAGGTGCTGGATGCGGCGGGCGCGCCTGTTCCCGGCCTTTATGCCGCAGGCGAAGCCGCCGGCTTCGGCGGCGGCGGCTATCAGGGCTACAACGCGCTGGAAGGCACTTTTCTCGGCGGCTGCATCTTTTCCGGGCGGTCCGCCGGTCGGGCGGCGGCCGGCAGAGGCTGAAATTTACTCGGCCGCGCCTTTGAATGCGTCTGCACCCGCTTCGAACTGCAGCTTGGCAAGGTTTGCATAGATCCCGTTCTTCTTGACGAGGCTCTGGTGCGTGCCTTCCTCGACGATGCGGCCGTCATCCATGACAAGGATGCGATCCGCCTTGAGGACCGTCGCCAGCCGGTGCGCGATGACCAGCGTCGTGCGGCCCTGCATCAGGTGTTCGAGGCCCTTCTGCACCAGAATTTCACTTTCCGCGTCGAGAGCCGACGTGGCTTCATCCAGCAGCAGGATCGGCGCATCGCGCAGGATCGCCCGCGCAATGGCGATTCGCTGGCGCTGACCGCCGGACAGCGTCACGCCGCGTTCGCCGACCTGCGTCGCATAACCGTGGTCGAGCGCTTCGATGAAGTCATGGGCGAGCGCCGCCCTGGCCGCCGCCTCGATATCGGCCGTGCTGGCGCCGGGCCGGCCGAAGCCGATATTCTCCCGCGCCGTCGCGGCAAAGATGGTCGTATCCTGCGGCACGATGGCAATGCGCGACCGCACCACCGCAGGATCGGCTTCGCGCAGGTCGACGCCATCCACCCGGATGCTGCCCGACACCGGGTCGTAATAGCGCAGCAGCAGCGAAAACACCGTGCTCTTACCGGCGCCGGAGGGCCCGACAATGGCGACAGTCTCGCCCGGCTTGACCTCGAAATCGAGACCGCGCAATGCCGGAGCATCGGGCCGCGTCGGATAATTGAAGCGGACATCCCTGAAAACAACGGAACCGACCGGCGGTTCCGGCAGCGCCACGGGGTTGAGCGGCGTGGCAATGGCGGGCTTTTCCGCCATGATTTCCATCAGCCGTTCCGCCGCGCCGGATGCCTGCGACAGCTCGCCCCAGACCTCGGACAGCGCCCCGAGCGCCCCGGCGGCAAACACCGCATAGAGCAGGAACTGACCGAGCGTACCCGGCGTGATGGTTCCGGCCAAAACGTCACGCGAGCCGAACCAGAGCACCGCCACGACACTGGAAAAGATCATGAAGATCGCAAAGGCGGTCAGCACGGCGCGCGCCTTGACCGAAGAACGGGCCGCGGCAAAGGCATCCTCGACGGCGGAGCCGAACCGCCCCGTCGCCAACGCCTCGTTGGTGAAGGCCTGCAGGGTGCGCACGGAGATGATGGATTCGCTGGCATAGGCCGTGGCGTTGGCCAGCGTGTCCTGGGCATTGCGCGAACGGCGGCGCACCGACCGGCCGAAGGCCACCAGCGGGATGATGATCACGGGAATGGCGGCGATCACCAGCCCGGACAGTTTGGCGCTGGTGATGACCATCATGACGATCGCGCCGAAGGCCAGAATGAGGTTGCGCAGGGCAATGGAGGCGGTGGCGCCTACGGCCGATTTGATCTGCGTGGTGTCGGCCGTCAGCCGCGAGACGATTTCACCCGACTGCGTGCTGTCGAAAAAGGCCGGTGACAATTTGGTGAGGTGCGCGAAAACATCGCGGCGCAGATCCGAGACAATGCGCTCGCCCAGTGTGATGACGAAATAGTAGCGCCCGGCGGATGCAACGGCGAGCGCGGCCGCCAGAACGATCAGCATGCCGAAATAATTGTCGATAAAGGCGCCGTTCGAACCGGAAAAACCGTGATCGATCATCCGGCGCACCGCGAGCGGAAGGATGAGCGTCGTCACCGCTGCAATGCTCAGCGAGATCAGGGCGCCAATCACCATACCCTTGTATCGGGACATATAGGGGAAGATGCGCTGCAGCGGCTTGAGCGAGCGCCGTTTCTTTTCTGCTTCTGCGTAAGCCGTGTCGGCCATATTTTTCAAGTCTTCCTGTATCGCATCGTGACTTTGCTGCCGGATGGCCTTGTTATTGTTTTAAGGCTGATGTATAGGCTCGCCAACAGTTTTGGAAGCCCACGTTTCTGTGACGTTTGGCTTCATCTCTACCAATCGGCTCCGAACCGGCCCTCCGCACCCTGTGTGGCTCTGGTTTTGTGCCCCTTAAGTTCAGGATAAGACAGATGAGAGCCAATATTCATCCAGACTACCACACCATCAAGGTTGTGATGACAGACGGCACCGAATACATGACCCGTTCCACATGGGGCAAGGAAGGCGATACGATGAACCTCGATATCGATCCGACCACGCATCCCGCATGGACCGGCGGTTCGCAGCAGCTCACCGACCGTGGCGGCCGCGTTTCCAAGTTCAAGAGCCGTTTCGCCAATCTGGGTATTTAATCCCTTCGGCATACCGGATTTCAAAACGGCTCCGCTCATGCGGGGCCGTTTTGCTTTGTGGGCGATCAGTCCCGCTCCGCGACAATGACAAGTTCGCGGCTTTCCGGCAGAACCGGGCCTTCGATCCAGTCGCCATACCACGCGGTTCGGATAAATCCCGCGTCCCGCAGATGCGTGCCGATTTCCGCCTGGGACAGAAAGCGCAGGGTGCTGGCATTGGCCAGCGTTTTGCCCGTCCCGTGAAAAACATGATCCGTCTCGAAAGCAACCCGATCGCCATTCACCGCGATCAGGCGGTGTTGGACACCGACCTCTCCCACGCCAGCGACTGACACTGTCCGGGCCGTCTGCTCCGGCGTCCAGCTTTCCCATGCCTTCACCGCCGGATTGCGGCTTTCGAATATCAGCCGCCCCTCCTTTGCCAGATGCGCATGGGCAGCCCTGAGGACGGCATGCACGTCGTCATCGCTGAGGAACACCTGGAAAACGTGGCCGGTCATGATGATCAGGTCGAAGCGCTCGCCCAGATCAAGCGTCCGCGCATCCGCCTCGATCCAGGTGACGGCTCCGCCGCCCTCCCGGCCCCGTGCGATATCCAGCATTGCCCGCGCCGGTTCGACGCCCGTGACCGCATGGCCGCGCGCCGCCAGCATGCAGGCGAGGAGGCCGGTGCCGCAGCCCAGATCGAGCACCCGCTTCGGCGTTCCGGCGCTGCGCAGATAGAATGCGCTGTCCTCCCCTGCCGGGTTCAGGCTGTCGTAAAGCGCGGCAAGTTCCCCATTGGTATAGATATCATCCAGCATGCGGTTGCGGTCCGTCCTGTCTTTGCACAAAGATTGCATCCATGTCCTTGTCCCCGCGCCGGAAACCATGTTTGCTGCCCCCACCATCTGGCGCGGAGAACATCATGCGGAGCGGACACGAAAAACTCGTACGGGCAACCATTGACGATGCAGACGCCGTCCGCAACCTCGTTCGCGCGTCCTATGCCAAGTGGATACCGGTGATCGGCCGTGAACCCAAGCCGATGGGTGCCGACTACGAACATGCCGTCCAGCACCATCTTGTCGACCTTCTCTACGCCGACGGCGAACTGGCGGGCCTCATCGAAATGATCCGGGAATCCGGTTGTCTCCTGATCGAGAACGTCGCCGTCGCACCGGCCTTTCAGGGCCGCGGCTATGGCAGGCTGCTTCTCACCCACGCGGAGGCGCTTGCCGGCTCGCTCGGTTTGCGCAAATTGCGGCTTTACACCAACAAGATGTTTGCCGAGAACGTCGCGCTCTACCTGAAGCTTGGCTACACCATCGACCGCGAGGAACCCTTCCTGGGCGGCATCGCCGTGCATATGAGCAAGCCCATTCCCCGCTACGCCTGAATTCTTCTTCCGCGTCACTCGCCTTGAGCGCAAATAAAGAGCCCGCTGGTCTGCAACCAGCGGGCTTCTTTGGGAACCTCGCCAGATAATCAGGCGGCGCTGAGCTTGGCCAGAACTTCGTCGCTGACTTCAAAATTGGCGTAGACGTTCTGCACGTCATCGTCGTCGTCGAGTGTTGCGATCAGGCGCAGCACGGACTGGGCCTTTTCCTCATCGACCGGCGCCGTCGTCTGCGGCTTCCAGATGGCCTTGATGGACTCGGCTTCGCCGAGCGCGCTTTCCAGCGCCTTGGACACATCGCCAATGTCTTCGAATGCGCAAAGAATGGTGTGGCCGTCCTCATCGGTCTGCGCGTCATCCGCACCGGCCTCGATCGCCGCATCCATGATCTTGTCGGCACTGCCGGCTTCCGGCTTGTAGGTGATTTCGCCGACGCGGCTGAACATGAAGCCGACCGAACCGGTTTCGCCCAGCGCACCGCCTGATTTGGTGAATGCGGCACGCACATTCGATGCGGTGCGGTTGCGGTTGTCCGTCAGCGCTTCGACGATGACGGCAACGCCGCCCGGGCCGTAGCCTTCATAGCGCACTTCTTCGTAATTGTCGGCGTCGCCGCCCGCGGCCTTCTTGATGGCGCGTTCGATGTTGTCCTTCGGCATCGACTGGGCGCGCGCGTTCTGCACTGCGAGGCGCAGACGCGGGTTCATCGCCGGGTCCGGCAGACCCTGCTTGGCGGCCACGGTGATTTCGCGTCCGAGCTTGGAGAAAATCTTCGACCGAACGGCGTCCTGACGCCCTTTGCGGTGCATGATGTTTTTAAACTGTGAATGGCCTGCCATGGCACCCCTGCGTGCTTAGATATGGTTCTGCCGTTTCCCTCGGAAGCCTGCGAACCAAGTCTGCAGGCAGTTCAGGCGGAAACAGGCGTCTGGAATGGCGCCCTTATAGGTAAAAACCGGCGTCTCGTCCAGCACCCGCGCGATCACAATGGGGGAAGTTGCAGCCGCATATCGCCATAGCCGGCTTTGGAAACAGCCGCACGACGATTTTATCGTCATTGCCGGCAAAGGCCGGTGTATGGCCTTTGCCGATAGAGATCAGCGTGCACAGAAAGTGATGTGCACGCTGGCGGATGGTCAAAACAGGCGCGCTGCGATGCCCGAACGGCGGAGCATTTCGATCGCAGCAGCAGCCAGGGCCGACTTCAACACGGCACCGATCAGGAACGGCGCAACGCCGGAAGCCCAGGCCGCTTCGAAACCGAAGAGATGCGCCAGCCACGCGGCGCCGAGGGCGAGGCAAAGCAGGTTGCCGAACAGCATGACCGCAGCCGATACAAACGGGTTGCGCGTCAGGCCGCGTTCCGCCAGGAAGCCGACGGCGGCGGCAACGACCGGGAAGGCCGCGAGGTAACCGGCAGTCGGTCCGGCGAAATAGAGGAACCCGCCGGCGCCACCGGCCAGAACCGGCATGCCGATCATCGCTTCACCCAGCCAGGCAAGCACGGTCAGGCCGCCCAGACGCCAGCCGTAAAGCGCGCCGACCGTCGTCACGGCAAATGTCTGCATGGTGACGGGCACGGGAAACATCGGTACTTCGATCCACGAGCTGACGGCAAGGAAGGCCGTGCCGATCAGAACGGCCAGAGCCTTGAAGGCAATGGAGCGGTCCGCCAGCCTCAGCGGGACGAAAGCGGTGGGAAATGCGGTCTGGGTCATGGAAGGTCTATCCTCAAACGAGTGTTACAGAATCGGGCGTGATTGGTTGCGCCGGGTTGTATCGAGCTATTTCCAGAAGGCAGGAATGGTTTCCTCCAGCCGCGGGCCAATGCGCAGAGGAGAAATCCTTTCGGCAAGTCCGGTGCGGTCGGAAATATCGACGCCGACGCCGCAGATCGTCGCCTTGCCGCTGGCGGCTTCAAACCGGCCTTTCGGCACCTTCGACAGAAAGCGGTTCAGCGGTTCTTCCTTGTCCATGCCGAGCGATGAATCGTAATCGCCGCACATGCCGGCATCAGACATATAGGCGGTGCCGCCATTGAGGATCTGCGCATCGGCGGTCGGCACATGGGTGTGCGTGCCGACGACGAGGCTGGCGCGGCCATCGACGAAATGGCCAAAACACTGCTTTTCGCTGGTGGCTTCCGCATGGAAGTCGAACACCACGGCATCGGCCTGTTCGCCGAGCGGACAGGCGGCGAGAATCTCCTCGCCGATGGTGAAGGGGTCATGCAGGTCCGGATGCATGAAGACGCGGCCCATGATGTTGGACACGAGCACGCGCGCGCCGTTCTTGGCGAGAAACACACCGGAGCCCTTCCCGGCCGTGCCGAGCGGGAAATTCGCCGGGCGCAGGAACCGCTGTTCGCGCGAGGCGAAAACCAGCGCTTCCCGCTGGTCCCAGACGTGATTGCCTGTCGTGACCACGTCGGCCCCGGCATTGATCGTGTCGTGAAAGATTTCCTCGGTGATGCCGAAGCCACCCGCGGCGTTCTCGCCGTTGACGATGACGAAATCGAGCTTCAGGTCGGATATCAGTCCCGGCAATTGCTCATAGACCGCCGTCCGGCCCGAACGCCCCACCATATCCCCAAGAAACAGTAATCTCACGCGCACATCCTGAAAGAGAGCCCGGTCCTTGCCGGGGCCTGAAATGATCGATTTATCTGTCTAGCCGAAGCGGCGCAACCCGCTTTCCGTCAGGATCGCCTCCAGCGGCACATCATGCGGCTCATCGGGTACGGTTTCAACCTGCTGGCAGTCAAACGCCACGCCGATCAGGCGCGGGTTCACGCCCTTGATCTGCAGATGCGCGATGGCCCGGTCATAGTAGCCCGCACCATAGCCGATGCGGTGCCCCCTGACATCGAAGGCCGCCAGCGGCACCAGCATGAAGGATGGGTCGAGCACGGCGGCGTCGTGCGGCGGCCCCGCCGTGCCGAAGCCGGTATCGATCATCGGCGCGCCGCGCACCAGTTCACGGAAAAGGATCGTCTGCTTGTCGATGATGGCGGGCAGGCAAAGCCGTGCACCGCGCTCGCGCAGGCCGAACAGCAGCGGGCGCAGATCCACCTCCGAGCGGATCGGCCAGAAGCCCGAAACAATGGTGCCTGCATCGACGGCAAGCGCCGCCAGGCCGAAATCGGCAATGCGCATCGAGGCTTCGACGCGGAATTCCGTCGTCAGCGCATCGCGGCGGCCAAGGGCCTCCAGGCGCAGTTTCTTCTTCAGCTCTTTGATGGGGGAGTGGTGCTGCACGGGCTTGATTTCATGGGGCGCCGGCACGCGAACCGGCTCGGGATGAAACAAAAGTGGCGTCCACACAACCGATGGAGAAGTCGATCCCGGGAACCTACAAAGTAGGTGGGTGCCGTGTGAAGAAGCCCACGGGCCTCCTCAGGGACAGCTCCCTAAGGGATCATTAAGGCCCCGGGGAATATGTCTCTCCTGTCGAGAAGCGCAGAGCGCCGATCCGAATATAGGACGGATGCAGGCATTGCACCAGTGCGCGGCAAACGATTTTCCCTCCCCGCACAATCTTTGTCGCATAATCATTGTGGATGCGTGGAACACCCCTCTCTGGGCTGCCGCCCATCTCCCCCACAAGGGGGGAGATCGCATTGGCATTAGCGGCTCTGCTTATTCTGCAATGTTGGAAATTGGCTGAAACAATCGTGACAGCTGATCTCCCCCCTTGTGGGGGAGATGTCCGGCAGGACAGAGGGGGGTTGGAACAGCCAAGTTGTTGTTTTATAAGAAATTCACCACCAACTTATCCAACACGTCCCAACCCACGTTATTCTCAACGTGTCCTTTCCGGCGGGAATGCTTCCGGAAACTTTCGAAAGTCGGGAAAGGATCGGCGCTTCGGCCTCACAGGGAGGAAAACCTGTGCGGCCGGGGAGGTTTGGCTCAATGGTTGCGCATTGGGTAAAACCCTCAAAAACGCCGGGGCGGGTGGTCCTTGGATCGCAAGCATAGCATACCACATACCCCAAGACCCGCGTTCCAGGGACGCCCGTCTCTCCCTCCTTCAACAGCCAGACGCGAAAGCGGGCGTGGCAACGGGAAAACCATATCGCCGCATTCCCGGACGGCTCTTGCCCTCCTCCGGCACGCCCCTTAATCTTTGCCGATCACGAAAGGGAATGCGATGCGGTTTGAAGGTACAGCGGCCTATGTGGCCGACAAGGACTTGATGGTGGCGGTCAATGCGGCGATTGCGCTTGAACGGCCACTGCTGGTCAAGGGCGAACCCGGCACCGGCAAGACCGAGCTTGCCCGGCAGATCGCGGCGGCGCTCGATCTGGAACTGGTCGAATGGAACGTCAAATCCACCACCAAGGCGCAGCAGGGCCTTTACGAATATGATGCCGTCAGCCGCCTGCGCGATTCGCAGCTTGGCGATGCCAAGTTCAACGACATCGCCAATTACATCAAGCCCGGCAAGCTGTGGCATGCCTTCACGACCGACAGGAAAGTCGTGCTGCTGATCGACGAGATCGACAAGGCGGATATCGAGTTTCCCAACGATCTCCTGCAGGAGCTCGATCGCAACGAATTTCACGTCTACGAAACAGGCGAAACGATCCGCGCCATGCACCGGCCGATCGTCATCATCACCTCCAACAACGAGAAGGAACTGCCCGACGCCTTTCTGCGCCGCTGCTTCTTCCACTATATCCGCTTCCCGGATGTCGAGACGCTGACCCGGATCGTCGAAGTGCACTATCCCGGCATCAAGCAGAACCTCGTGCGCGCCGCCCTCACCCAGTTTTACGAGATCCGCGATGTGCCCGGCCTGAAGAAGAAGCCGTCGACCTCCGAAGCGCTGGACTGGATCCGCCTGCTGGTCGCCGACGACATCGCCCCGGAAGATCTGCGCGCCGACCCGAAGAACGCCTTGCCGAAACTGCACGGCGCCCTGCTCAAGAACGAGCAGGACGTGCATCTGTTCGAGCGGCTGGCCTTCATGGCAAGGAGGCAGGGATGACGCTCGCCATCCGCCCCATCGAGAGAACCGGCATCGTTCATCGCATGCAGTAAAAGGGTCCCACAATGTTCCTCCCCTTCTTCCTCGAGCTTAAGGCGGCCAAAATTCCCGTATCCCTGCGGGAGTATCTGACGTTGCTTGAGGGGCTGGATGCGGGGCTGGTGACCTACGATGTGGAAGGGTTCTACTATCTCGCCCGTTCCGCCCTGGTGAAGGACGAGCGCCATCTCGACCGCTTCGATCAGGTCTTCGGCCACGTGTTCAAGGGGCTGGAACTGCTCGGCGGCGAGAGCGGTGTCGACATTGCCAATCTGCCCGAGGAATGGTTGCGCCGGCTCGCCGAAAAGCACCTCACGGAAGAAGAGAAGAAACTGATCGAGGCGCTGGGCGGTTTCGACAAGCTGATGGAAACCCTGCGCCAGCGGCTTGAGGAGCAGAAGGGCCGGCATCAGGGCGGCTCGAAATGGATCGGCACGGCCGGAACGTCGCCCTTCGGTGCCTATGGCTACAATCCGGAAGGCGTGCGCATCGGCCAGGACGAGGGCCGGCACGGCCGGGCGGTCAAGGTGTGGGACAAGCGCGAATTCAGAAATTTTGACGACAGCGTCGAGCTGGGCACCCGCAACATCAAGGTTGCCCTGAAGCGGCTGCGCCGCTGGGTGCGCGAAGGCGCCGATGACGAGCTCGACCTTTCCGGCACCATCAGGTCAACCGCCGAACACGGCTATCTCGACGTGCAGACACGGCCCGAACGGCGCAATCATGTCAAGCTGCTGATGTTCTTCGATGTGGGCGGCTCCATGGACGAGCATATCCGGATCGCCGAGGAACTGTTCTCCGCCGTCCGCTCCGAATTCAAGCACATGGAATATTTCTACTTCCACAACTGCCTTTACGAGGGTGTGTGGAAGGACAACCGCCGCCGCCACGCGGAAAAAATCCCGACGCTCGATCTCATCCATAAATATGGACCGGACTACAAGGTCATCTTCGTCGGGGATGCCGCCATGGCGCCCTACGAGGTTTCCCATGCGGGCGGATCGGTCGAACACTGGAATGAAGAAGCCGGCGCGATCTGGCTCGGCCGGGTGCTCGACCACTGGAAGAACGCCGCCTGGCTCAATCCGTCAAAGGAACAGTACTGGGACTACACCGCCTCGACGGCGATGATCCGCAAGATTTTCGCGCATCGCATGTATCCCATGACCCTGGCGGGCATCGAAGGGGCGACGCGCGAACTCTCGCGCAGGCACTGATTACCCGAACGAGTACCCAGCACCGCGCACGGTGCGGATCGGATCGATGGAGCGGCCGATATTGATGGCCTTGCGCAGCCGCCCGACATGCACGTCGACGGTACGGTCGTCCACATAGATGTCGGCGCCCCAGACATTGTCCAGGAGCTGGCCGCGCGAGAACACCCGGCCGGGGGACTGCATCAGGAATTCCAGCAGGCGGAATTCGGTCGGCCCGAGCTTCAGCTCACGTTCCTTGCGGAACACGCGGTGCTGCTCGCGGTCGAGCTTCAGGTCGCCGAAGCTGAGCACATGCGACAGCAGGCTCGGATTGACCCGGCGCAGCATGGCCTTGATGCGGGCAAGCAGTTCCGGGGTCGAGAACGGCTTGACCATGTAGTCATCGGCGCCGGTGGCAAGGCCGCGCACCCGCTCGCTCTCTTCGCCGCGTGCCGTCAGCATGATGATCGGCAGGATTTCGGTCTCGCGCCGCGCCCGCAGGCGGCGGCAGAGTTCGATGCCGGAAAGCCCCGGCAGCATCCAGTCGAGAATGAGCAGATCCGGCACTTTTTCACGCAGCGCAATTTCCGCCTCGTCACCGCGTGCGATTGTCTCGACGACATAGCCTTCGGCTTCAAGATTGTACCGGAGAAGGACGCTGAGCGCTTCCTCGTCTTCGACAACAGTGATTTTGGGAGCTATCGCCATTGCTGGAATCCTGATTCTGTTTAAGGCTGTCTGGCTTCATCGACGATGATGCTGTGGGTCTGGTCTTCCTTGGGCCGTTCGGCCGGAAGCTGGGCACCCGTCACGATGTAGTAGACCGTTTCAGCAATGTTCGTCGCATGGTCTCCGATGCGCTCGATGTTCTTGGCGCAGAAGAGAAGGTGCGTGCAGGCGGAAATGTTGCGCGGGTCTTCCATCATGTAGGTCAGGAGTTCGCGGAACAGCGAGGTGTACAGCGCATCGATTTCGTCATCGCGCTCGCGCACGATGTTGACCTGCTGCACGGAGCGTGTCGCATAGGCGTCGAGCACGTCCTTGAGCTGCGTCAGGGCGAGTTCCGCGATGGTCTGCAGGCCGCGATAGACCGACAGCGTCTGACGCGTATCGGTGACGGCGACAACGCGCTTGGCGATGTTCTTGCCCAGATCGCCGACCCGTTCGAGGTCGGAGGAAATGCGGATGGCGCCGATGATTTCACGCAGGTCGATCGCCATGGGCTGGCGCTTGCCGATGATGGTGATGGCCTTCTCGTCGATCTCGCGCTGTCCGGCATCGAGGATGAGATCATCCGAAATGACGCGCTGGGCCAGCGCATTGTCGGAGTTCACCATGGCGGTGACGGCCTGTTCGACCATGCGCTCGGCATGGCCGCCCATTTCGGCGATCTTGTGCGTCAGGAACTTCAGTTCGTCGTCATAGGAACGGACGGTATGCTGCGACTCGGTCATATTCTTATCCCTGTTTCCCGTGATTAGCCGAAGCGTCCGGTGATGTAGTCCTGCGTGCGCTTTTCCGTCGGATTGGTGAACATCATTTCCGTATCGCCCACCTCGACGAGGTTTCCGAGATGGAACATGGCGGTGCGCTGCGAAACGCGGGCCGCCTGCTGCATCGAATGGGTGACGATGACGATGGTGTAGTTCTGGCGCAGTTCGTCGATCAGTTCCTCGACCTTTGCCGTGGCAATCGGATCGAGCGCCGAGCAGGGTTCGTCCATCAGGATGACTTCCGGGCTGACGGCAATGGCACGGGCGATGCACAGGCGCTGCTGCTGGCCGCCGGAAAGACCGGTACCGGCTTCATGCAGGCGGTCCTTCACTTCGTCGAACAGGCTGGCGCGGCGCAGGCTCTTCTCGACGATTTCCTCCAGCTCGTGCCGGTTTTTGGCCAGACCATGGATGCGCGGGCCATAGGCCACATTCTCGAAAATGGACTTCGGGAACGGATTGGGTTTCTGGAAAACCATGCCGACCCGGGCGCGCAGCTCGACCACGTCGATCTTCGGATTGTAGATATCCTCGTCATCGAGCGTGATCTTGCCGCCGATCTTGCAGCCTTCGATCGTGTCGTTCATGCGGTTGAGCGAGCGCAGGAAGGTCGACTTGCCGCAACCGGACGGGCCGATCAGTGCCGTCACCATTTTCTCAGGCACGTCGAGGCTGACACCGAACAGGGCCTGCTTTTCACCGTAGTGAACGGTGACATCCTTGCCCTGCATTTTGATCGTATTGACCTGTGCACTCATTTTGTCGTTTACCGCTTTTTCGAGAGATCGTTCTGTCATCAGATTCATTGTTCGCTCCCGTTTTACCTACCAGCGCCGCTCGAAGCGGCGACGCAGAATGATGGCTCCAATGTTCATGACTGCAAGAAACAGAAGCAGCACGATGATAGCGCCGGATGTACGTTCGACAAAGGCCCGCTCCGCTTCGTTCGCCCACATGTAGATCTGCACCGGCAGGGCCGTTGACGGATCAAGCGGCGTGACGGGATAGTTGGCGACGAAGGCCACCATGCCGATCAGGAGCAGCGGTGCGGTCTCGCCCAGCGCGTGGGCAAGGCCGATAATCGTGCCGGTCAGGATGCCGGGTGCGGCCAGCGGCAGCACATGGTGAAACACCATCTGCGTCTTCGAGGCACCGATACCCAGCGCCGCCGAGCGGATGGATGGCGGCACGGCGCGCAATGCGGCGCGGGTCGCAATGATGATCGTCGGCAGCGTCATCAGCGTCAGCACCAGGCCGCCGACCAGCGATGCGGAGCGCGGCAGGCCGAAGAAATTGATGAACACGGCCAGTCCGAGCAGACCGAAGACGATGGACGGGACCGCGGCCAGATTGTTGATGTTGACCTCGATGATATCGGTCAGGCGGCTTTTCTTGGCATATTCTTCCAGATAGATCGATGCGGCCACGCCGATGGGCAGGGAAAGGCACAGAACGATCAGCATCATGTAGAGCGAGCCGATGAGCGCGACACCGAGACCCGACGTTTCCGGACGGCTCGATGCGCCGAAGGTGAACAGGCCGCTGTTGAAGCGCTGCGCCATGGCGCCTTCCTTGGCCAGTGTGTTCATCCAGGCAACCTGGCGGTCCGATACCTTGCGGTTTGCCTGATCGACACTCAGGTCGATCTGGCCCTTGAAGGCCGAGTCGATGTCGCCGCCGGTCAGCACCCAGAGGTTCTGTGTCGTGCCGATCAGTGCCGGATTTCCTGAAACCAGTTCCCGCAGCTGGCTGCGCGAGCCGTCGGAGACAAGCTTGCTCAGTTCGCGGATCGCCGGCTTGTCGTCAAGGCTGACGCCCAGCTTTTCGGCAAGGGCATTGCGCACCAGGATCGGATAGTTTGCGGTGAGCAGAACGGTCGGGTCGGTCGCACGCTTGTTCGTGGGGTCTATCACCTTCTCGTCGAGCTTGACCGAGAGGCTGACCTCCGTCTGCCAGAACGCCGTGTAGCCGTTGGAAATCACCGAGTAGAGCAGCGCAACCAGGAAGAACAGGCCGATGGCAATCGCGGTGATGCCGTAAATCTTGAACCGGCGCTCGGCGGCATAGCGGCGCTTCAGACCGATGTCACGCCGGACGACCTTTGCCGGAGCAACTGCAGCAGGATTGAGTGTTGTGTCGGTCATTCGTACTGCTCCCGGTACTTACGCACGATGTAAAGCGCGAAAATGTTCATCGCCAGCGTGATGAAGAAAAGGGTGAGGCCAAGGGCGAATGCCACCAGCGTCTGCGGTGAATTGAATTCGAGATCGCCTGTCAGCTGGTTGACGATCTTGACGGTGATGGTCGTCATGGCGTCGAACGGATTGATGTTGAGATTCGCCGCAACACCGGCAGCCAGAACCACGATCATCGTTTCGCCGATGGCGCGCGATGCGGTGAGCAGCAGCGCGCCGACGATGCCGGGCAAAGCGGCAGGCAGCACGACGCGGCGGATCGTCTCCGAACGCGTCGATCCAAGCCCGAGCGAGCCGTCACGCAGCGACCCCGGAACGGCGGTAATGATGTCGTCCGACAGGGAGGAAACGAAAGGGATCAGCATCACACCCATCACGATACCGGCGGTCAGCACGCTTTGCGCCATGATGAAGGGATAGCCGCCCGATATGGCCGCACTGATATCGCGCAGGAACGGTCCGACGGTGACAAGGGCAAAGAAGCCGTAGACGATCGTCGGGATGCCCGCCAGCACTTCAAGCAGCGGCTTGACCACCGACCGCACGCTCCGGCTGGCATATTCGGCCATGTAGATGGCGGCGAACAAGCCGACCGGCACGGCAAACAGCATGGCGACCAGCGCGATATAGAGCGTGCCGGCAAGCAGCGGAATGAGACCGAACTGACCCTGCGCGCCATTGCCGCCGGCTGCGGAGAAGCGCGGATCCCACACGGTGCCGAAGAAGAAGCTCGACGGGGTTACGGACTGGAAGAAGGTGATGGTCTGGAACAGCATCGACAGAACGATGCCGACCGTCGTCAGGATGGCGATAGTCGAGGCCGCGAGCAGTCCCCAGAGGATGATCCGCTCGACATTGTTGCGGGCCCTGGTCCGGACATTGACGCCGGACAGACCGAAGATCGCACCGGCGACTGCAAGGACAATGGCCACCACGGCGCCGATATTATGCGCGCGCGCCGTGCTCTTGTTCCATTGCACGGCAACGGGGATCATGAAGTCCTGGCCTTCCGTCGCCAGGGCCACGCCCTTGCTCGACAGCAGCGGCCGCAATTCGGAGAAAGTGGTTGGAAGGTTCGCCCGTTCCTGGTCCGTCAGCTTGTCGAGACCCCGCGCGATGCCGCCGACCATGCCAAGCTCGAGGCTCTGGCTGGCAATGACGCTTTCGCTGTTGTGCACCGGCAGGCTGTTGATGGCCTGGCGCTCGATATAGAAGCTCGACCCGATGGCCCAGACCAGGATGAAGATAATTGCTGGCAATACGGAAACCAGAAAAACCCACCAGCCGTGATAATGCGGCAGGGAATGGGCTTTGACACTTCTGTCATCTTTGCTGATGGCACGCTGGCGTCCAAGAAAGAACCCGACAAGACCAATCGCAACGACAATCACTAAAACCAACAAGGTGGACATCAACGCTTCCCCGATCTGTCCTGCAACGAGAGCATAGGCCCCGAGAAATATCCGGCGCGGACAGGGTTCTGTCCGCGCCGGTTATCGGCTTACTTGCCAGCCATGGTCTTGCCGGCGGCGAATGCGGAGCGCTGAGCTTCACGCTCTGCATCCGGTGCAGCAACCAGGCCGTATTCTACCAGCGGGCTATCCGGACCGACCATCTGGTCAGCAAGGAAGAAGTCCACATATTCCTTCAGGCCGGGGATGACGCCGAGATGCGCCTTCTTGACGTAGAAGAACAGCGGGCGCGATACCGGATACTTGCCGGTGGCAATGGTTTCCGTGCTTGGCTTGATGCCGTTGACAGTTGCAACCTTCAGCTTGTCCGCATTGTTTTCGTAGAAGGCCAGACCGAAGACGCCAACGCCGGTCTTGTTGGCATCGATGCGAGCCAGTGTTTCCGGATAGTCGCCATCGATGTCGATAGCCTTGCCATCCTTGCGGACAGCGATACAGGCGGCAGCAGCGGCCTTTTCGTCAAGACCGGCAGCCTTGATCGCATCGGCTGCACCGGTGGCCTTGCAACCGCCAGTCATCAGCTTCTCTTCGAAAACTTCACGTGTGCCGTGCTTTTCGCCAGGAATGTAGGCGGCGATGTCCCAATCGGGCAGCTTCGGATTAACCTGGTTCCACTTGGTGTTCGGGTTGGCAACCAGCTTGCCGTCGACAACGACCTGCGCAGCAAGAGCGGTATAGACGTCCTTTGGCTCCAGCGCCCAATCCGGGCCCTTGATGTCGGTTGCGAACACGATGCCGTCATAACCGATGCGGATTTCTTCAACGTCCTTGACGCCAGCGTCAACGCAGGACTTCAACTCTGTGTCCTTGATCGGACGCGAGGCATTGGCGATATCGATGGTGTTTTCACCAACGCCCTTGCAGAATTCCTTGATGCCGGCACCCGAACCGCCGGATTCAACGACCGGGGTCTTGAACTTGGGGAATGTTTCGCCAAAAGCTTCGGCGACGATCTTGGCATATGGCAGCACTGTGGATGAACCGCTGACCTGGATCTGGTCGCGAGCGGATGCGCCAACTGTCGTGGCAATCACCGAGATCGCAATCAGAGCAGTGGTGGAAATAAGCTTGTTCATAGGAGCAGCTCCTGTTGGATTAACTGTGTGACGCCTCCGACGTCGTCTGCCGTCTATAGAACCAATATAACAGTCATATGACACTATTGTTACAGTTCTGTAGCGCGGCCTGTGCATGAGCCGCGCCCGCGACGGAATCAAAATTCCTTCTAAAACCATCAAGTTAACCGTCTATGGACTTTGCACAGCTTGGCACAGTGAAGATAAGCTCAACGATTCCAGTGGGTTCATGACGCTCAATTGCGACACTCGCGCAGACATCCCTGCCATACGCCGCAGGGGGACAATACCGTCCCCCCACTGCGGTTTCAAAAAAATTCAGCGCAAGCGACGGATTGTCCCGCTCCCGCCGTTTAAGCCACGACAAATGACAGTCTGCTGAAAGGAAAAGTTTGATGAAATCGAGAGTAGCTGCGGTTCTTCTTGCCATGGTGCCACTGTCCCTGCCCGCAACCTTGGCGATGGCGGCACCCAAGGCCGACACCAATGGCGACGGCACAATTTCACTGGCCGAATATCAGGCCGCCGCCCGGGCGCGGCTGCTCAAATTCGATACCGACGGCGACGGCAAACTCTCGCTCGAGGAGTGGCTGAAGCGCCCCGCCGCAAAGAATGCCAAGCGCGATCCCACGGCGGTGTTCAACCGGATCGATGCAAATCATGACGGCTTCATCGATACGGCGGAAATGGATACTGTAGCGAAGAAGCGGTTTGAGCGCCTCGACACGAATTCCGATGGCCAATTGACCAAAGAGGAACGCCACGGACACAGGAAGGGTGCCACCGACAGTTCACAGGAGTAACGGCAAGCGTGCAAAACCTTGGACAATCGCAACACGGATGAAGAACTGCTGGTGAAGATCGGCCAGCATGACGATGCGGCCGTCCGAACCATGGTGACACGCAAGCTGCCGCGCCTGCTCGCCCTGGCGGCGCGGATGCTTGGCGACCGGAATGAAGCCGAGGATGTCGCCCAGGAAGCCTTTATCCGGCTGTGGCGGCAGGCGGGCAGCTGGCAGAGCGGCCGGGCGACCTTCGATACATGGCTGCACCGGGTCACGCTCAATCTCTGCTACGACCGCCTGCGCCGGCACCGGGAACAGCCGGTGGCCGAGACACCCGAAAGGGCAGATCCAGCCCCCGACCCGGAACAGTCGCTTTCAACCCGGGACGAGAGCGACCGGATCAAACGGGCCCTCGCCTCCCTGCCCGACCGGCAGAGGGAGGCCATCGTGCTTCAATATTATCAGGAGTTCAGCAATATCGAGGCAGCGCAGATCATGGATATCAGCATTGAAGCCCTGGAGAGCCTTCTGGCCCGTGCCCGGCGCAATTTGCGGACAGCCCTGGAAGAGACTGCCCAACAGGAGAAGGCAAAATGACCCCGCAACGCTTTCAGGAACTGACCGAGATCTATGGTGCCGAGGTGCGGCGCTGGCCGCCGCCCGAACAGGCCGGCGCCGTCGCCTTCGTCAGGGAGCATCCCGATATCGCCCAACCGGCCCTCAGGCTGGCGGCGGAACTCGACGGGATGCTGGCGCAGTACCGGACCGCCCCGGCGGAAACTGCACTGCGCGAGCGCATCATCGCCTCTTCCGGCAAGTCCTGGTCCGGCTGGAAGCGCGCCCGTCTCTGGTGGCAGGGCACCGGGCTCGCCGGCATTGGATTGGCGGGCGCGATCACCGGCGCCCTGCTCATCGGTGTCATCCATTCCGCCGAATCGCGCGGATATGAGGACCAGGCCTATGCGGTCACCGCCTTCAACATCTCTGATGAACTGGACGAGTAAATGAGTGAACGGTCACGCAACATCCTTCTCGTCGCTTCGCTTGCCCTCAATGTCTTCATTGCCGGCGGCGTGATCGGCGGCGGCTACATCTGGCACACATTCGGTCATTCCTGGACGACGGAGAACCGGCGCGGCGTTCGCTTTGCCGCCGAATATCTGACGCCGGAACAACAGAAGACCCTGCGGCAAAATCTGGCAGCGGCCCGCAAGGACAATGTACCGCTGGCCGATGCCGGGCGGGCAAGCCGTGCCGAGATTGCCCGGCTGCTGGCACAGGATGTCATCGATCCCGCTGCGGTCAACGCGGAACTGACCAAAGCCCGCGAAGCCGATTTCGCCCTGCGGACGCGCATCGAGCAGACCATCGTCGCCTTTGCTGAAAGCCTATCGCCGGAGGACCGCAAGACGCTTGTCGAGGGCTTGAAAAAGCGCAATGTCATTTTGCGGCAGACGCCGGCAAAAAAACAATGAATGCCCGCGACGGAATTTTCCGGTGCCCCCGTTCAATGACTGTCAATGCCAGACAGGCTGCGAACGGAGAAGATCATGGTTACAACGGCAACAGATGCGACGGCGGCCATTGCGGTCAATCGCTTCGGTTTGGGAAAGCGGGCTAGCGAGCCGCTTCCAGCCGACCCCAGGCACTGGCTGCTCGATCAGATCGGCCGCTACGAACCGCGCCCGGCAGCCTTTGCCCAGCTCCAGACCACACACGAAATCGCGACGCAGTATGCCAGTGACCGGCAAAAACTGCAGGCGCTCGACGGCGACGAGAAAATCGCCCTGCGCAAGGAGCTGAACAAGGCGGCCCGCCTGCTTTACCGCGGCGAGATCGACGCGCGCAGCCGCAATGCCCTTGCAACGCCCACGCCCTTCCTGGAAGCGCTCGTGCATTTCTGGTCGAACCACTTTGCCGTGTCGGCCGACAATCCCGCGATGCTGAGCCTTGCCGGCGCCTTCGAGCGGGACGCGATCCGCCCCCATGTCACCGGGCGCTTCACCGACCTGCTGTTTGCCGTCGAGCAGCATCCGGCCATGCTGATCTATCTCGACCAGATCCGTTCGGCGGGTCCCGACAGCCCCCTCGCCACGCGCGCCAAGCGGCGCAATGCCGACAAACTGCCGGGGATCAACGAGAATCTGGCCCGCGAGATCATGGAATTGCACACGGTCGGCGTCGGGTCCGGCTATACGCAGAAGGATGTCACGGAGTTCGCCCTGGCCCTCACCGGCTGGTCCGCCGGACGCATGGGCGGCAAGGCCGATGCCAGTCAGGCCGGTGTATTTCAGTATCGCCCCGGCCTGCATCAGCCGGGCAAACGGCTGATCCGCCGCCGCGTCTACGGCGCAACCGGTGAGGATCAGGCAGGCGCAGTCCTGAAAGATCTGGCCAGCGATCCGGCAACGGCAAACCACATCGCCACAAAGCTCTGCCGCCATTTCATCGCCGACACACCCCCGCAGGCAGCCATTGACCGGGTCAGAAAGGCGTTTCTTGCCTTCGGCGGTGATTTACCGGCGGTGTATCGCGCGCTCGTCGAAGCACCGGAGGCATGGGCGGTGCCGTCTGCCAAGATCAAGACTCCCTGGGAATGGCTGGTTTCAGCCATGCGCGGGCTGGATTATCCCGACCTTGGCAAAGCCAACGCCGCCAACCTGTTGAACCAGCTGGGGCAACCGGTCTGGCTGCCGCGTTCACCCGCCGGTTACGACGATATCGCGGCGAGCTGGCTGGCTCCCGATGCGCTGGTGCGGCGGGTGGAGGTTTCGCAAAGGCTGGCGGCAAGGGCGGACCGGTCGCTGAAACCGGAAGAGCTGGCGAACAACCTGCTCGGAAACACGCTGACCGACAGCACGGCAACGGAAATCAACCGCGCCGAATCCGTCCAGACGGGCATCGCCCTTCTGCTTGTTTCACCTGATTTTCAACGGAGATGAGCATGACCAACCGCCGGGATTTTCTGCGTCTGGCCGCCATCGGGGCGGGATCGATGCTTGTGGCGCCGCGTATCGTCTTTGCCAATGTGGCGAGCGACCGCCGCTTCGTCTTCATTATCCAGCGCGGCGCCGCCGATGGCCTCAACATCGTCGTGCCCTATGCCGACCCCGCCTATGCGCAGCTGCGCGGCAGCCTCGCGATCCAGACTTCAGATGCCATCAAGCTCGACGGCATGTTCGCCCTGCATCCCGCGCTCGCCGGCATGGGCACGCTCTACGGCAACCGGCAGGCGCTGTTCGTGCACGCCGTCGCCTCGCCCTACCGCGAACGCTCGCACTTCGACGGGCAGAACGTCCTGGAGACCGGCGGCACCAGCCCCTACCAGATCCGGGATGGCTGGCTGAACCGTCTGGTGACGCTGCTGCCGAAATCGGCCGACAAGGCCATTGCCTTCGCCCCGACCATACCCGCTGCCCTGCGCGGCCCGGCTGATGTTACCTCCTACGCGCCCTCGACCCTGCCGGAAGCATCCGACGATCTCCTGCTGCGGGTGGCGCAGCTCTACGACCGGGACCAGCAGTTTCATCCGGTCTGGAGTGCGGCGATGGAGGCGCGCGGCTTGTTCCACGATATGGAAACCCGCCAGAATCCCGCCGCCGCCGGCAGAACCGCCGCCGAGGCACTTGTCCGGCCTGACGGCCCGCGCATCGCCATGATCGAAACCAGCGGCTGGGATACCCATAGCGGCCAGGAGAACCGGCTTGCCAACCAGTTGAAGGCGCTCGATGCCATGATCGATGCCATGCGCGACGGGCTTGGCGACGTCTGGCAGCAGACGACCGTGCTGGTGGCAACCGAATTCGGCCGCACGGCCGCCGCCAACGGCACCGGCGGGACCGACCATGGCACGGCGACAACCGCGCTCATCCTCGGCGGCGCCGTCAACGGCGGCCGCATCCTGGCCGACTGGCCGGGCCTTGCCCCGAATGCACTTTATGAAAACCGCGACCTGAAACCCACCATGGATCTCGACGCGCTGATCGCGGCGCTTGCCGCAGAGACCTTTGGTCTCGAACCCGAGCGCACCATGCAAACGCTCTTTCCGAACCGCCCCTTTGACCGGTCCCTGCAAGGGCTGATCAGAACGTGAACCACCAACCAACCCTTTGAAGAGGCTATCATGAGAACCATCCTGAGCATGATTACCGGCGGTCTTGTCGCTATTGCCACGCTTGCCGGAGCACAAAGCGCCAGCGCCCTGCCGCTCCTGCCGGTACAGGGCGAACACCTGCAATCCCAGGCCGAGCCCGTCTACTGGCGGCACGGCTATTACGGTTGGCACGACGGCTACTACTACAATGGCCACCGCGGCTACGGCTATTACCGGCCGGGCTACCGCTTCTATCGCGGCTACTGGTTCCCGCTCGAAGCATTCGGGCCAAGAACCGTGATCATCGAGCGCCCGGCTCCCATCATTGTTCATCGCCGGCCGATCGTGATCTACCGCTGAGACACCGGTCTTTGCCGGTCTCTGTCCATCTGAGGGCGCCTTGACAGGCGCCTCGCAGTCCCATAATTATCAAGTCATCTGATGACTATGGGACTTTTAAGCCATGCAGCCTGCCGCCCGCACCAATCTGGCCGATACGGCGATTGACAATATACGCGCCGAAATCGTCAGCAACCGCTGGCCGGTCGGCGACCGCATCCCCAATGAGGCGGCCCTCGCCGACATGCTCGGCGTCAGCCGAGGGACCGTGCGCGAAGCGGTGCGGGTTCTCGTCGCGCAGGGATTTCTCGAGACCAAACAGGGCTCCGGCACCTATGTCCGCTCGATCATCAACCCGGACGAAAGCCTGTTGCGGATCAGGCGCACCGGCCTGCGCGACCAGGTCGAGGCGCGCTGCGCCTTGGAAGTCGAAGCAGCGCGGCTGGCGGCCCTGCGCCACACGCCGGAGGTCGTCGCCGACCTGCGCCAGCTGCTGGCCGATCGCGGCGAATACGCTACGGCACGGCACGATTACTATGTCGAGCACGATCTCGCCTTCCACAAGGCGGTAGTCGCCGCCTCGTGCAACCTCGCCCTCATCGAAGTCTACGAATTCTTCTCGGTTTCCACCCAGGAAATCATCCGGGCCACGGTCACGGGCGAACTGCCCGAACCGGATATGGCGGCCCATGCGGCCATCATCGACGCGATCGAATCCGGCGATCCGGACAAGGCGGCATCCACCGCCCGCGCCTTCATGGCCCCCCTTCTCATCGAACTCGATCGGTTGCTCGCATCATGAACCAGCATCTTCCGCCTGAACACCCCAGCCGCCTGGCAGCGGATCTGAACATTGCCGCCGAACAGCTTGTCGATGCCGAGGTGGACAGCGTTCCCCAGCCGCGCGTGCCGGATTTCAAAACCCCTGGCGCGCAGATTCTGTTCGGCCTCAGCCTCGTTCTCATCGCCTACAATCTGCGCCCGGTCTTCTCCAGCGCGTCGGTGCTTTTGCCGGAGATCATCGCCCAGACCGGACTGTCATCCTTCGGGGCGGGCGTGCTCACCACGCTGCCGGTGCTCTGCCTTGGCCTGTTTGCCCCGCTGGCGCCGCGTCTCGCCCAGCGCATCGGCGCGGAGCGCACGCTCCTCGGCGTTCTCCTTTTGCTGGCGCTCGGCACCGCCCTGCGCGGGCTCGAATCCCTGCCGCTGCTGTTCATCGGCACGGCGCTGGCGGGCGGCTGCATCGCCATCGGCAATGTCCTGCTGCCCGGTCTGGTGAAGCGCGATTTCGCCAGCCGCACCGGCATGATGACCGGCCTCTACACCATGGCGCTGTGCGCGGGCGCGGCCAGTGCCGCCGGCCTGACCCTGCCGGTGCAGAAGATGCTCGGCGGATCATGGTCGCTGGCGCTCAGCGCCTGGGCCTTGCCGGCGCTGGTTGTCACCGCGATCTGGCTGCCGCAGGCCCTTGCCCGCAAGGTCCGCACCAAACATGCGGGCTTCAAGGTGATCGGCCTCTGGAACGACCGTCTGGCATGGCAGGTCACCCTGTTCATGGGCCTGCAGTCGGCACTCGCCTACTGCGTCTTCGGCTGGCTGGCGCCCATCCTGCGCGATCGCGGCCTTGACGGGACGACCGCCGGTGTCGTGGTTTCCGTGTCGGTCATGGCGCAGGTCTTCACCTGCCTGCTCGTGCCGTCGATTGCCGTGCGTTGCCGCAATCAGAGCCTGATCAATGTGGCGCTGGTCACGATTGCCGTTGCCGGCCTGCTCGGCCTGCTGTTTGCGCCGCTCTCCACGATCTGGCTGTGGGCTGTCGTCCAGGGCATCGGCCAGGGCGGGCTCATCGCCATCGCCATGACCATGATCGTGCTGCGCTCGCCCGACTCGCATGTCGCCTCGCACCTCTCCGGCATGGCCCAATGCGTCGGCTACATGCTCGCCGCCATCGGTCCGCTGCTTGTCGGACTGATCCACAGCGTCACGGAAAGCTATGCGGCAACGGCCATCCTGTTTGTGCTGCTCGGCATTGGCGTTGCCATTTTCGGCTGGGGCGCTGGCCGTGCCCTGCAGGTGCAGGCCCGCACCGTTACCCTGTGAACGACAGCTAACGGCAGCATTCATCACCGGTTCAGCCGGCGGGCTCTATATCTGTGCTCAACGAATTAACGTTGAGGACCGCATGATGAAAAAGATACTCGCTGCTCTTCTGGTTGCTGCCGTTTCGATCAGCGCAATCAGCCTCCAATCAGCTCCGGCGCAGGCTGGCGGCTACTATTCCGACGGTTATGATGGCGGCTGGTCCGGCGAGCGCTCCTATCGCGACAGCTATTACCGCGATCGCGGCGATGACTACTATCGCGAACGGGACTACAACCGCAACCGGGACTACCGGTCCGAGCGTTCCGACCGTCACAAGAACCGCGACACGGCCATCATTGCCGGTGTTGCCGGACTGGCGCTCGGTGCCGTGATCATCGGATCGCTTGCCAAGCAGAATCAGAACCGCGCGCCGGTCTATGACCGCCCGGCAAGCCGCGACCGCCTGATCTACGATCCGAACTACTAAATCTGTCATCATAAAAACAAGGCGCGGCCCGCTTTTTCAGCGGGCCGCGCCTTTTGTATTCAGCGACCGGAAAACTAGGCCTCGATATCGACGTCCTTGGTTTCCTTGCCGATGATCAGCGCGATCAATGTCAGCACGGCCATGGCCGAGAGGTAGACGCCAACCCAGAACGGGCTGCCGCCACCGAGCTTCCACAATGCAATCGCTATGAAGGGGGCAACCGCGGCGCCGAGGATCGACGAGACATTGTAGGAAATGCCCGATCCGGTATAGCGCATGCTCACCGGGAACAGTTCCGGCAGCAGGGCGCCCATCGGACCAAACGTCATTCCCATCAGGGCGAAGCCGAGGATCAGCCAGGCCATGACGCCAACATTGCCCAGAGACAGCATCGGCACCCACAAGAGGCCGAACACGATAATGGCGAGCGTCACCCAGATCAGTGTCTTGCGGCGGCCCCAGCGGTCCGCCCATGGTCCGGACACCAGGGTGAAGATGCCGAAGAACACCACGCCGACAATCATCATCAGGACGAAGGTCGTGTAGTCATAGCCGAGACCGGCAATCGGTCCGGCCGTGGCGGCGCGGCCATAGCTGAGCGAGAATGTGGTCATCAGGTAGAACAGCACATAGGTGGCAAGCATGTAGAACGTGCCGAGCACGAGCTGCTTCCAGTGCGACTGGAACACGGACACCAGCGGCACCTTCTTGATCTCGCCTTTGCTGACGGTTTTCTCGAAGGCGGTGCTTTCGACCAGGTTGAGCCGGACCCACAGGCCGACGATCACCATGACGGCGGAAAACAGGAACGGAATACGCCAGCCCCAGTCGAGGAATGCGAGGGAGGGCCGCGACGGATCATCCGACGGCAGGATGGCCGCGATGATCAGGAACAGGCCATTGGCGATGATGAAGCCGATGGGGGCGCCCAGTTGCGGAAACGTGCCGAAGATCGCGCGCTTTCCCTCGGGTGCGTTCTCGGTGGCGACCAGCGCCGCACCGCTCCATTCACCGCCAAGCGCGAACCCCTGTGCCAGCCGCAGCACGACCAGCATGGCCGGGGCAAACCAGCCCACGGTTGCAAAGGTCGGCATGACGCCGATGAGGAAGGTGGCGATACCCATGGTCAGAAGCGCGCCGACCAGCGTGATCTTGCGGCCGCGCTTGTCGCCGAGATGGCCGAAGAAGATCGCGCCGAGCGGGCGTGCCACCATGGCGGCGCCGAAAATGGCGAAGGATGACAACAGGGCCGTCGTTTCGTTGCCGGGCGGAAAGAACAGATGCGGGAAGACCAGCACGGCGGCGGTCGCATAGACGTAGAAATCGTAGAATTCGATGGTGGTGCCAATCAGACTGGCCAGGATGACGCGGGACCGCGAATTGGCGGGCGCCTTGATGGACAGCTGCGCAGTGGATACGGACATTGATTTTACTCCCTGACGGCTGAGGCGGCTGCCCCAACGCGAATGCCGGCAGATCACATCAGTCGGAAGAGAAATGGACCATGAAAAGATAGGCGGGCAGCGAGACGATTATACCCGTCGCCGGGCCAGTTCAAGGCCTATCAATAGCGGGAACAACGGCCCCAAACAAAAACGCAGCCTTGCGGCTGCGTTTTGCAAAACTGGCTCAGACCATGCCGAGGGCGTTCATGTACAGCTCGAGGATCGCTTCCTCTTCCTTGCGCTCATTGGCGTCCTTCTTGCGCAGGCGGACGATCGTGCGGATGATCTTGGTGTCGTAGCCGCGGCCCTTGGCTTCCGCCATCACTTCCTTGATGTCGTCCTGAAGCGTGGTCTTTTCTTCCTCAAGGCGCTCGATGCGCTCGATGAACTGCCGCAATTCCGCAGCCGCAACACCTTCGACACCGCCCTGTGGCGCTACATCATCCATGCTCATATCTTGCTCCGTAAAAATTGATTGTGCGACTCGCGAACGCCGCCTCTGCGGTTCCGATGCCCGACCACAGCGCAATGAGTCAAGACAATAGAGTCGGGATCAGGGCGGTTTCGACCGCCGCTGCGGCGTGGTTCGTCAATGCGAAGGCTTATTGACCTCAAAGGCGGCCTTCTGCGCATCGCTGGCCTCGCGCTGGTGCTTGGCCTGCCATTCCGCGTAGGGTTCGCCATAGATGATCTCACGCGATTCATCCTTCGACAGGGGCACGCCCGCCGCATCCGCCGCTTCCCGATACCAGTTGGACAGGCAGTTGCGGCAGAAACCGGCCAGATTCATCAGGTCGATGTTCTGCACGTCGCTGCGCGCGCGCAGATGCTCCAGCAGCCGCCGGAACGCGGCAGCTTCAAGGGCGGTACGCTGTTCTTCGCTGACATTGCTCATGGTCAAACCTCTTCCAGTGGGCCGGTGCGCGAGCCGTATTGCCGGGCAACATGTATATCGGGATCGGCGTTGATCGCGTCAAGGATCGGGGCAAGCCGGTCTGCCCATTCATCGACACCCTTCTCGTCGGCGATCAGATCCTGCCGCACCTCGATCAGCGCATGGGCGAGCCCCGGCACGATGCAATGCTTGAACATCGTGTCATTGCGCAGTGCACCGTCATAGGGCTCGTTGTCACCGACCACCAGCTGCGGATCGGCTTCCAGGGCTTTTATGAGCGGCACGACCGCGCGCGGATCGCTGTCCCAGAGAATGCCCGCATGCCATGGCCGCGGCGTCGTTTTCCAGAAGGCGGTGAAAGAATGGATGGAAATGACCAGCGGCGCCTTGCCGCTCGCCCCGGCAACCGCCTGGATCATGTCCGAAACAGCCGTGTGATAGGGGCGATAGAAATCATTCACGCGTCTTTGATGCTCCGCGTCCGGCATCGGGTTGTTTCCCGGAATGATCGCCCCGTCGGACAGGCGCATGATCAGGGTGGGATCGTCTTCGCCGCGGTTCGGATCGATCAGCAGGCGGGAAAACCCGCCCAGCACAGCCGGAGCACCGAGCATTGCCGCCAGTTTGCGCGTCAACGGCTCGACGCCGATATCATAGGCGATATGCCGTTCGAACTGCTGCGGCGGCAGCCCGAGGGAGCCGTATTCCTCCGGCAGATTCCGGTGGGCATGATCGGCCAGAAGCACCAGTCCTCTGTCATTGCTGCCATGGACGAGATGAAAGGGGGAAAACGGCATTGGAACGTTCTCTTGCGCGATTATTCGGGAGAATTTTTTGTGTTTCATGCCCTGATCGGGAATGCAACCATCAATCTTTTGTCACAGGTCAGCAGGAACGGCATGTTCCGCCCATTAGCGCGTTGACAATGCATGTGAAACTGCGGAAAAGGAGTCTAAGACGGACGGAGGCAATATTGCGCAGGGGCATCATTTTCCGCGCTGACCAGCATCAGCGGACGCGATGGAGCAGCTTTCTAGCGGCTTTTTTATTCATTTTCGCAGCAGGCAGTGTCTTTGCGCCGGATGAGGCCCATGCGGATTTCCGCGTGTGCAACACCACGCAAAATCTGGTGGGCGTCGCGCTTGGCTACCGGGCGAAGACCGGCTGGATCACCGAGGGCTGGTGGCATGTCAACGCATCCTCCTGCACCACGCTGGTCGTCGGTCCGCTGACGTCGCGCTATTACTACCTCTATGCCGAGGACGCCCAGAGCGGCGGCCGCTGGGATGGCAAGGTCAACATGTGCGTGGCGGAAAACCAATTCAAGATTACCGGTATCAATGACTGTTTTGCACGCGGGTTTCAGCGGGCGGGATTTCAGGAGTATGATACCGGCGAACAATCAAGCTGGATGGTCCAGCTTACGGAAGAAAATCCTCCCTCAGCTCCAATTGTAACGGATACCCCTCCTCGATGAGACGCCGCCGTAAGGTCAAAATCCTCGCCACACTGGGTCCCGCTTCATCCGACGAAGCGATGATTCGCAAATTGTTCGAAGCCGGTGCCGACGTGTTCCGCATCAACATGAGCCATGCCAGCCATGATCTCATGCGCGAACTCGTGCGCCGCCTGCGCAATGTCGAAAAGGAAGTGGGCCGCCCGATCGGCATTCTCGCCGATCTGCAGGGACCAAAGCTGCGCGTCGGCAAGTTCGCCGAGGGCAAGGTCGACCTCGTTCCCGGCCAGATCTTCACCCTCGACAACAATGAAGCGCTGGGCGACAACACCCGCGTGTTCCTGCCGCATCCGGAAATTCTCGAAGCCGTCGAAGCGGGCCACCGCCTGCTGATCGATGACGGCAAGCTGGCGCTGGTCGCCGAATCGTCCGATGGCAAGTCGATCACCTGCCGCGTCGTGTCCGGCACCAAGATTTCCGACAAGAAGGGCGTCAGCCTGCCCGATACCACGCTGGGCGTCGGCGCCCTGACGGAAAAGGATCGCCGCGATCTCGATGCCGTGCTGCAGGAAGAGGTCGACTGGGTGGCCCTGTCGTTTATCCAGCGGCCGGAGGATCTTGCCGAAGTGCGCAAGATCTCGCGCGGCCGCGTTGCGCTGCTCTCGAAGATCGAGAAGCCGCAGGCCGTCACCCGCCTTGCTGAGATCATCGAGCTCTCCGATGCGCTGATGGTTGCCCGTGGCGATCTTGGCGTTGAAATGCCGCTGGAATCCGTTCCCGGCATCCAGAAACAGATCATCCGCGCCTGCCGCCGCGCCGGCAAGCCGGTTGTCGTCGCCACGCAGATGCTGGAATCGATGATCACCGCGCCGGTCCCGACCCGCGCCGAAGTGTCCGACGTGGCAACCGCCGTGTTCGAAGGCGCCGATGCCGTGATGCTGTCTGCCGAATCGGCCGCCGGTGACTACCCGGTCGAAGCGGTTTCCACCATGGCGCGCATCGCCGAAGAGGTCGAGCGCGACCCGAACTATCCCGGCATCATCCATGCGCAGCGCCCCGAGCCGAATGCCACCGGCGCGGACGCCATTTCGCTTGCCGCCCGGCAGATCGCCGAAACGCTCAACCTGTCCGCCATCGTCACCTATACGGCATCGGGCACCACCGGCCTGCGCGCAGCGCGTGAACGGCCATTGCTGCCGATCATCGCCCTGTCGCCGGTTGTCGAGACGGCGCGCAAGCTCTCGCTCGTCTGGGGCCTGCACTGCGTTGTCACGGAAGATGCGACTGACCTAGACGACATGGTCGACCGTGCCTGCCACATCGCCTATCAGGAAGAGTTCGGCAATCCGGGTGACCGCATCATCATCTCGGCCGGTGTGCCGCTGCGCACGCCCGGCTCGACCAACATGCTGCGCATTGCCTATATCGGCTCGGATGGGCTGACAGGAATCTGAAAAAGATCATTCGGGTTGGCGGCGACAGGCCGCCGGCCCGGAACCCCCGAAAAAGTCAGGTACGCTGACCCGTGAGGTCCTCGGCCAATTGGCCCGCCTGCTTCTGCGCCTCGCGCATCATCGGATAGACCGCAAGAACCTGCTCGAAGGCATGCAGGGCGCCTTCCTTGTTGCCGGTATCCTTCAGGATCGCCGCCAGCCCCGCCAGCGCCCCGAAATGACGCGGCTCCAGCGACAGCGTCTTCTGGATGTCGGCCATCGACCGCCCGTAATCATTCATCAGGAAATTGACCGTGGCACGCCGGTTCCAGCCCTCGGCAAAATCCGGTTTCATCACGGTGACCTGATCGAGAAAATCCAGCGCGACGGCATATTTCTTTTCCGTCATGGCGAGGGCCGCCCACTGCATCATGAGATCGACGGTCGCACTGCCGGAATTCTGCCACTGTGCCTGGATCTGTTCGGCGATGCGGGTGGCTTTGGCTTCATTGCGCTCGCGCTTCAGGGCAAAGAACAGCTCATCGAGGCGGGCGGCGCGCTTTTCGGCCAGGGTCTTGCCCGGCAGCGCGGTGGCCTGCGGTGCGGCTGCGGGAACGTCAGTCCCGGACGTTTCCTGCGCCAGTGCCAGCGCCGGCGACATCATCAGGACAGATCCGATAAAAAACGCAAAAACGTTCCGCATGATACGGATCGTAGTCCGTATCAGCGAAACGTCAAATGCAAATAACCGTGAAACGGTAAATCAGCCCTGGCGCGCTTTGAAACGCGGCGCAGTCTTGTTGATGATGTAGATGCGGCCCTTGCGGCGCACCAGCTGATTGTCACGATGACGGCCTTTGAGAGCCTTGAGCGAATTCTTGATCTTCATTTCAGCACCGGTATCTTTACGCCCGAAACCGGGCACCAATAATAAAGCGCGCCTCTGAAGCGCGCCGGAAACACGTTGCGGGGAAATAGCCAAGGATTGCCCCGATTGTCAACTCCCGACTCATGATTCATATGGCGATTCATGCATCGGGAGTGAATTTATTTGCCCCTACAGCCGCTTTGTAATGCGCGTGACGTGGCCCATCTTGCGGCCGGGACGTGCATCGGCCTTGCCGTAGAGATGCACGACGGCCCCGCTTTCCGCCAGAATCGCCGGCAATTTGTCTACATCATCGCCGATGAGATTTTCCATCACGCAATCGGAATGACGCCGTGTATCGCCCAGCGGCAGCCCGGCAACAGCACGGATATGCTGCTCGAACTGCGAGACCGCGCAAGCGGCTTCCGTCCAGTGACCCGAATTGTGCACGCGCGGGGCAAACTCATTGGCCAGCAGTGTCCCGTTGGCCAGCACGAAGAACTCCATGCCGAGAACACCGACATAATTGAGAGCCTCGAGCAGCTTGCGCGCCGAATCGGCCGCAAGGCCTGCAATCGTCGACGATACGGACACCGGCACGGTCGACGTCGCCAGAATGCCGTCCCTGTGCACGTTCTCGGCAATGTCGTAGATGCGGATATTGCCCGCCTCGTCGCGCGCCGCGATCACCGAAATCTCGCGGGTGAAATCGACCAGACCTTCCAGAATGGCCGGGACGCTGCCGATGGCGGCAAAGCCCGCCTTGGCGTCTTCGCCCTTGGCGCCGGAAAACTTGACCTGGCCTTTGCCGTCATAGCCGAAGCGGCGGGTCTTGAGGATACCCTTGCCCTCGAAGGCGAGAAGCGCCGCTTCCAGATCGCCCTCATTCTCGACGATGCGCCATTGCGCTGTCGGGATGCCGGCCTTGTTGAGGAAGCGCTTTTCGGTCACCCGGTCCTGCGACACTTTCAGCGCCTCGGGCGGCGGAAAGACCGGGGTGCTTTCATTCAGTGTCTCGGCGGCATCGACCGGCACATTTTCGAATTCGTAGGTGATGACATCGCTCAGCTCAGCCAGGCGCTCCAGCGCATCGGGATCGTCATAGGCCGCCACGATCTGCTCATTGGCAACCTGCGCGGCCGGACAGTCCGCCTGCGGTTCGAGAATGACGGTGCGATAGCCGAGACGCGCCGCTGCCATGGCAAGCATGCGGCCGAGCTGTCCCCCGCCGATAATGCCGATAGTCGATCCTGCTGCAATCATCTCATGCCTCGTCAGATGGCCGTTCGGCGACCTTTTCGCTCTGCGCCGTGCGCCAGTCGTCAAGCCGTTTTGCCAGTGCGGCATCGTTCAGTGCCAGAACAGCCGCAGCCAAAAGGGCGGCATTGACCGCACCGGCACGGCCGATCGCCAGGGTGCCGACGGGAATGCCGGCCGGCATCTGGACAATGGACAGGAGGGAATCCTGTCCGGAAAGAGCTTTCGATTCCACCGGCACGCCGAACACCGGCAGCGGCGTCATGGAAGCGGCCATCCCGGGAAGATGGGCGGCACCGCCGGCACCGGCGATCACAACCTTGAGACCGGCATCGCGCGCGCCCTTGGCAAAAGCTACCAGACGGTCCGGCGTGCGGTGGGCGGAAACGATGCGGTCATCGTGGGAAATACCGAGCGCATCGAGCGTCTCGGCGGCGTGGCGCATGGTTGCCCAATCGGACTGGCTACCCATGATGATTGCGACGTCAGCGCGTTTATCGGCCATTGAACATCCTCTGATCAGCGGAGCGTGCAGGGATTAACGGAAAAGTGGGGACGCTGCAAGTTATCGGCAGCCCGCCGGTCACAAGCTGTTGAAAATCAGGCAATAATGTCCGGGATGATCTTGTCTTCAAGCTCGATGAGCTTGTCTTTGATGATGAGCTTCTTCTTTTTCATCCGCTGGATTCGAAGCTGGTCACAACCAACCTGGATCATCGCTTGTATGGCGGCATCAAAATCCAGATGCTCCTGTTTCAATCGTGCGACTGCCAATCGAATGTCAGCCTGATCCTGGTCGGACATGCAGTGATTCCCGGTATTTTGCTTTAGAAGAAGCCAATGTCTGGTCCGGCGTTCGAGAATACCGGATCAGCACGTGGCAATACCATATTTTACATGACAAGAAAATCCTACGAAACAAATTCGACAATTGCTTCAAGTGGTGGCAGAGTGTCACGGCTCTGTCATAATCTCGCCCTTTGGCCGACAGAGCATGAACGAGTAGGAAACCAACCAAGGGAGAAGCCGGATGGCCATTGAGTCTCATCTTGAAACGCTTGAACGTAAGCATGGTGCACTCGAGAAGGAAATCTCCGAAGCGCTGGCAAGTCCTGCCACCGACGACCTGAAGATTACCGATATGAAACGTCGCAAGCTCATGCTGAAAGAGCAAATCGAAAAACTGAGATCGACCGCCACGCGCCATTAGAGCCTTTGGCCGACAGAAGAAGAATTTCAGCCGGTTGCCGGAGAGGCAGCGGGGCTGGCACTAAAACAAAAACCCGGTCTGCGACCGGGTTTTTTTATTGGCCGGACGCCGTGCGGCCATCATTCGCTCCAGAACTGATCCAGCCATAAATTCAGGTGAAAGAAGCCGCTGTCGTCGACGGCATAAATCCGGCGTGTCCCCTCGGACTTGACCTTGACCAGTTGCGCATCCAGCAGCGCCTTCAGGTGCTGGGATACCGCCGGGCGTGAAATGGGCAGGCCAAGCGCCAGTTCATTCACGGTCTTGGGACCGCGCCGCAACTCTTCCAGCAGATAGCGGCGGTTCGGATCGGAAATGGCGGCAAATGCATCGGTTTCGGCCATGCCGAATAGTCGTTTTAAACTGCCGTCAATGTCAACGCATTTTGTACGAAAAGCGCTGCGAACCTCAGTCCGGCTGGGCTTCCGCCCGGGGATCGAGCTTGATGCCCTCGGGCGTTGCCCGCTCCGAGGGAACGGTCTGGAAATTGTCCCGCATCGCAATCGGCATGGCTGCCCGCATGCGTGAGCGGATGATGGCATGGGTCATGATCGAGACATGTGCCAGCGCCGTGATCGCAAACAGGCCTTCGGGCGCAACATATTCCATGGCCCAGGCGCCAAGGATCGGCCCGACCATGGTGCCGAAGCCATAGAGCAGCAGCAGGCCGCCGGTTACCTTGACGAAATTCTGCGAGTCCGAATAGTCGTTGGCATGGGCCACGGCCACCGGATAAAGCGTATAGGCCAGTCCGCCATAGATCGCCGTCATGAACAGGATGACCGTTGCCTGACGCGAGCCGATCAGGAAAATCAGGATGCCGATGATGGCCGCAGCACCCGCGACGAACGCCAGGACATAGCGCCGGTCGGTACGGTCGGACATGCGTCCCACCGGTATCTGCATCAAGGCACCGCCCATGACGGAGGCACTCATCATCAGGGCGATTTCCGTGGTGGTGATGCCCGTCGCCGCGCCGTAGACGGCACCGAGCGTACCGAACGCGCCATTGGCAACGCCGATCAGCATGCAGCCGACGAAGGCAACCGGCGAATTGCGGTAAAGCGCCTTGAGGTCGAGCTGCACTTCCGTCAGCGGTTTCGGGCTGCTGGCGGTGGAAATGGCCGTCGGAATCAGCGCCAGGCAGAACAGGATGCCGGTCAGCATGAAAAACGTGCCGTTGTGCACGTCGCCGAAGCCGATCATCATCTGGCCCGCCGTGATGGAGGCAAAGTTCACCACCATGTAGAGACCGAAGATCTGACCGCGATTGGCATTGGTCGCCCGCTCGTTCAGCCAGCTTTCGATCACCATGTAGGCGCCGGCCATGGCAAAGCCGGTCAGCGCCCGCAGCGCAATCCAGGCCGTGGCATGCACCAGAATACCGGTCATCAGCGCAACAATGGCGGCAATGGCGGCAAAGGCGCTGAATGCCCGGACGTGGCCGACGCGGCGCACCAGGCGCGGCGCCAGCAGGCAGGCTGTTATGAACCCGCCGGCCCAGGCAGTACCGAGAAGACCGAGGGACGTGGTGGAAAAACCCTCCGCCCCGCCGCGCAGCGGCAGCAGGAGCCCGTGCAGGCCCGAGGCCATGACCAGGAATGACGTGCCACACAAGAGGGCAAAGACCTGTACGAACGAACGGAACACAGCGATACCCCAATGCTTGGACGGATGCCGGCAACAAGCCGGTACAGGCCCGTCTCGATCAGCAATGCGGAGACATCATGACATCCGCATCATTTACGTTCCGTTTCAGCGAAAAAGTGCTTCCGCCGCCAGCTTGCTGCTGCTCTTGCGCGTGCGTTCTTCCTCAAGCCGGGTGATTTCTGCCCGCAGGATGCCGATGCGCTCGTCCAGCTCGGCGACGGAAAGCAGAGAAAGTTCCTGCCCGATCTCGTGGGCAACCCTGCGTTTCGGTTCCTCGTCGAAAAGTGACATCATGTCCTCCACTTGCCGCTTTATCCTGAAAGGATACAGTCCCCCCGCTTCGAATTGCAAATCATTCAAGCGAATCAACTGAAGGAGCTACCCATGGCCAGTAAAATTCCGACGACGATGACCGCGGTCGAGATCACCCAGCCGGGCGGTCCGCTGGTCCTCAAGCCGGGAAAGCGCGGCGTTCCGGAAGCAGGGCCGAATGAACTTCTGGTTCAGGTGCATGCGGCCGGCGTCAACCGGCCTGACGTGCTGCAGCGCCAGGGTCATTATCCGCCGCCACCCGGCGCATCGGACATTCCCGGCCTTGAAATTGCCGGCGACGTCGTTGCCGTGGGCAGCGGCGTAACGCGCTTCCGTGTGGGCGACCGGGTGACGGCACTGGTGGCAGGCGGCGGCTATGCGCAGTATTGCACCGTGCACGAGACCACGGCCCTGCCGATCCCGGCGGGATACGGGTTCATCGAAGCCGCCGCCCTGCCCGAGACCTTTTTCACCGTCTGGCACAATGTGTTCGAACGGGGCGGCCTGAAGAGCGGCGAGACATTCCTCGTGCATGGCGGCACATCCGGCATCGGCACCACGGCGATCCAGCTTGCCAGCGCGTTCGGCGCCTATGTCATCACCACGGCCGGTTCCGACGACAAATGCGAAGCCTGCCTGAAACTTGGTGCCGACCGGGCGATCAACTACCGCACGCATGATTTTGTCGATGCGGTGAAGGAGGCCACCGGCGGCAAGGGCGTCAACCTGACGCTCGATATGGTCGGCGGCGATTATACCGGGCGCAATTACGATGCTGCCGCCATCGACGGGCGGATCGTGCAGATCGCCCATCTCAATGGCGCGAAGGTCACGGTCGACATATCCAAAATCATGATCAAGCGGCTGACCCATACGGGATCGACCCTGCGGGCACGGCCGGTCGAGTTCAAGGCTGGTATTGCCCGGGAACTGGAGCTGAAAGTCTGGCCTCTCTTGGTGCAGCGCCGCGTCGCCCCGGTCATCGACATGGTCTATCCGTTCCACGAGGCGTGGCGGGCGCATGAGCGCATGGAAGAAGGCAAGCATGTCGGCAAGATCGTTCTCGACGTCAGCTGACATGCCTCAAGCAAAAGGCCGCGCGGCAAGCGCGGCCTCCTGCAAACGTTGCGAACGGCTCAGTTTGCCGCGCTGACCTTGCCGATGCCGAAGAACAGCGTTTCGCCGGATGAGCCGTCGACGCCGTCATTATCGGTGACCGCAAAGCCATTGCCGGCGACGTCGACGGTAAAGCCTTCCAGCTTGTCGACGACATAACCATTGGTGCTCTTCAGGTCGGCGATGAAGTCGCGTGCGAGCGTCTTCTCGACTACCGGCAGCTTTTCGCCGAGCTTTGCCGGTTTCAGGCCGTCCAGCGCCACGCGATAGAGCTTCTTGTTGACCGCCTTGTCACCGATCAGATTGTCGCGTTCGACAATGTAGAGCTGGCCGTCATGGGCGGTGATTTCGGAAAGACCGACCCAGCCGTCACCGCTCTTCTTGTCCAGCGGATAGGAGACGGCACCCCAGCTCTTGTCCTTGACGTTGTAGCTCAGCAGCTTGACGAAGCCTTTTTCGTCATCCTTCCATTCCCGCTGCACGGCCATCCACAGAACGGTGGCATCGCCTTCGCCGACGCGGGTGATCCCTTCCAGCCCGAAACGGGTCTGATGCGGCAGCAGCTCCTCGGGAAGCGCGATTTCCTTCTTGATCTCGCCCTTCTCGTTGACGTTGAAGATCGCATGCGGCACCAGCTTGAACTGGTCGCCCTCATTGGCGAGCCAGAAGCCGCCCGCGCCATCGGTGGTGATGCCCTCGAGATCGAGCTTCTGGGCCGGCTGGCCGCCGCGCGTGACCACCAGCGCCCGCGTGATCTTTGCCGGTGTCTGCTTGGCATCGATGGTGAAGATGGTGGGCGCGGCGGAATAGAACGAGTCCGAGACCGCATAGAGCTTGCCCGGCTCCTTCAGGTCTGCGACCAGGCCCGACAGGGCACCCCAGCCCAGCGGCGTGCCATCATCCTTCGACACCGACACGATCTTCGGATAGGCCGGTTCCTGGTCCTTCAGCTCATAGATCATGACATGGGAGCGCGCGCCGCCATCCGCAACCAGATCGGATTCATTGGCGGTGACGAACAGGTTGCGCGAGGGAATGGCAAGAATGCCTTCCGGGGCGATGCCCGATGGCAGCAGCTGCACGAATTCCGGGTCCTTGCCGGTATCCTTGTAGACGCCGACGACGGAACCGCGCTCGCTGGCAACGAAGATGTAGTTGGTGTCGCCGTACTGCGCGACTTCGGCGCCTTCGAGTTCCACGCCCTTCTTGTTGCGCTTGTCGGGATAGTGACCGGCTGCCGCAATCCTGTGTTCCAGCGAGGGGCCGGATTCATAGAGAACCTTGCCGTCCGTGGAGAAGATCGTGAAGCTGCGCGAACCGCCCTTGTAGTCACCTTCATTGGCTGTGAGAATGCGGTCATTGCCCAGCCATTTCACGGTATCCGGCTCGCGCAGGACACCCTTCATGCTGCCGTCGAACTTCAGCGCGCCGTCGTTCTTGACGTCGATCTTGTCGAGATCGACCGTGCCGGCGGAGAAATGCGAGGTGATCTTGCCGCTGGCCGCATCGATGATCGCGATATGGTTGTTTTCCTGCAGGGTGACGGCGATCTGGTTGTTCGCGTTGATCGACACGAATTCCGGCTCGGCATCCTCCGGGGCGATGTCGGCGAGGCCGGTCAGAACGACGGTCTTCATGCTTGTGCAATCGGGCGCGCCGTTCTTCAACGAGAAAATCTTGAGATCGCCGGAGGGAAGCTGCGGCAGCTCGCCATCATTGAGTTTTTCGTCGCGCTCGTTTTCGATGGCAACGGCGGCAAAGGTCCTGTCGGGCGAGACGGCGACCGAGTCCGGCTGACCGCCGAGATCGCAGCTCGTCAGCACCGTGCGCGATGCAAGGTCGATCACGTCAAGCCGGCCGGAGGGATTCTTGTGATCCTTGGAGGTGTTGACCGCAGCCAGCACCATGGCGCCGGCAACCGCAACGGAGGTCGGCTCACCTTCGACCTTCAGCAGGCCGGCGGCCTTGGGCCTGGCGGCATCGCTGATATCGATGAAGCCGATGGCGCCGTAGGGGCTGTCGGAATAGACCAGCGTCTTGCCATCTTCCGAGGCCGTGATGATTTCCGACGATGTCGGCTTTGACGTGTCTGCATCCTTGGGCAGATTGTCAGCAACCGGGAAGCTGGCGATCCGGTTGAAAACCGGTTCGGCAGCGGCTGGCAGGGCGACGGAAGCGACCAGGGCGGTCCACAGTCCGATGCAAAGGGTTTTGCGCGGCATTGTTGAATCTCCTCTTGTTTACAAGGGATCAGTTGCCCGCGGGCGTTGCAGCGGCATGACAATTTCATGACAGTTTGGTGAAACCGGTAATTGCATTCGGTTGCTACGAAAACCGATTCTTGCCCAATCGAGAATTTACCGCTATATAACGCCTCGAATTCCCGGAAATTGTGGTTGAACCCACGTCCCGCCTCACCGGAGCGGACGAACGAGAGGACTATATTCAATGGCCACCCAGCTTCTCATGCCAAAGGCAACGGCCGTCTGGCTTGTCGACAATACCGCTCTGTCTTTTGACCAGATTGCCGCCTTCTGCAAACTGCACCCGCTTGAGGTGAAAGCGATTGCCGACGGTGAATCCGCCCAGGGCATCAAGGGACTGGATCCGCTGATGACCGGCCAGCTGTCGCGTGAGGAAATCGCCAGGGGCGAAGCCGACATCAATCACAAATTGAAGATTCTCGAGCCGAAGGTGCGCGTGCCCGAAGCCAAGCGCAAGGGACCGCGCTACACGCCGCTGTCCAAGCGCCAAGATCGTCCCAACGCCATCCTGTGGCTGGTGCGCAACCATCCGGAACTGAAGGATGCGCAGGTTTCGCGCCTCATCGGCACGACGAAGTCGACCATCGAGCAGATCCGCAACCGCACCCACTGGAATTCCAACAATCTCCAGCCGATGGACCCTGTCACCCTCGGCCTGTGCTCGCAGATCGACCTTGACCTCGAGGTCGAGCGTTCTTCCCGCAACCGCCCGGTCCAGCCCGGCGAAGGCGGCGATACATTGCTGCCGGCATCGGCCACGGAAAACCTGGATATCCAGCCAGCCGTCCGCGAAGAGGACGAAGAGCTCGATGCGGACAAGGTTTTCGCCAAGCTTTCCTCGCTCAAGGGCCGCAATACGGACGAAGACGAGGAAGAATAAGCCATTTGATTGCCTTGACGGGTAGTCCCTGAATCGAGAAAGCTCCCCCTCCGGTGGAGCTTTTTTCTTTTACGGGAGATACAGCCTTGCTGCCGACATTCGAGACGGAACGGCTTTTCCTGCGCCCGCGCACCGTGGCTGATCTGGAAGACTGCATGGCCATGGACCGCGATCCGGAGGTGACCCGGTTCATACCGGGGCCCTGGACGAATCCCGATGCGCATCGCCGTTTCATCACCGCGCGCATGGAGGCGGATTTCGGCCCGGATCTCGGTTATTGGTCGATCTTTGCGCGCGACCGGCCGCAACGGTTTCTCGGCTGGGTCCTGCTGATCCCGGACGATGCGGTGGGGCCGGACATTGAAATCGGCTGGCGGCTCAATCGCCACGCCTGGGGCAAGGGCTATGCGACGGAGGCTGCCCGGCCGCTCGTCGTGCACGCCTTCGGGCAGGCTGGCATCAAGCGCATCGTTGCCGCAATCCATCCGGACAATGCGGCGTCCATTCGCGTGGCGCAAAAGATCGGCCTCACAGCCACGCACGACGGCGCCCCATACAGATACTTTGCCTTGAACCGGGAGGATTTTGCCGCCTCGCTCATGACGGGCCAGACAGCTGTTTAAGACGCCTTCTTGGCATCGGGCGCTTCGCTGAGTTCCATCCGCCGGTAGAAATCGGCCAGCGTCTTGCCGCGCTCCTGCCGGAAGATGCGCTGGGCCTTCTCGGCCCTGGTGATCCGGTCGATGCGGAACGTGCGGAAATCATTGCGCAATTCGCACCAGCTGATGACGGTCCAGACCTTGCCCCAGAACCACAGTCCGAGCGGCCTGATGTCCCGCATGCTTTCCTTGCCGTCCATGTCCTTGTAGGCCACCGACAGCACCTGGCACTGGTCCGCCGCATTCTCGGCAAGATCGATCATCGCCCGGTCATGGCTGCTGATATTGGTTCCGGACGAATGAATATGCGTGTTGGCAATGCGCGGGCGATCATCCTTGGGCAGAACAGCCCCGATCTTGATGATGGCTTCTTCCGCTGCACGCGCCATGGAGGCACCGCCCCAGGCCGTTATCAGCCGGGCGCCGGCAACCAGCGCGACCACCTCGTCGCGCGTGAACATCAGCGGCGGCAGGTCAAAGCCTTCCCGCAGGATATAGCCCACCCCCGCCTCGCCATCGATCGGCACGCCGGTGGACTGGAGGTCGGCAATATCGCGATAGATGGTGCGCTCGGACACTTCGAGCTTTTCCGCCAGCTGGCGCGCGGTAACCAGCCGCCCGCCCCGGAGTTTCTGTACGATCTGAAAGAGACGATCTGCACGTCGCATGCTGCTTAATCCTTCAAGCCTGCCTGGTACTCGCGCGCAATAAAGCTGCGCATCCCGGCAATCTGCTCCGCCTGCTCCGGCAGGAACGCTTCGAGAAATTCCGTGGCAAAAGTGCCCGGCGCTGATCCGGCCGCGCTGACAATCTGCGCGTCGCGCACTGCATGGGGCACGTCCTGATACAGCGAGGAACCGGCATAGTCGCCGATCTGGGACTGTATCCAGCCCGCACCGTTGCTGGTGTGTCTGCGCCCTTCGAAGACACCCGCCCGGGCAAGAGCCAGCGTCCCGCCGCAGATGCCGCCGACAATGCCGCCGCGTGACAATACCGAATGCAGCAGGGGTGCAATGTCAGGAGCATCTTCCGACGGCCAGGTGTTGGCGCCGATCACCGCAACCGCATCCAGATCCGCGTTCTCCTGCGGATCAAGTCCGCGATCCGGCACGAGATGCAATCCGCCAATGGACCTGAGGGGACCCGCCGTCGGGGCCAGAGCAACCGCCCGCGCACCAAACCATTCGACAGCTGATCCGGAAAGCAGACCGAACTCCCAATCGGCAAACTCATCGATGAATACGAGGCCGATCATCTTTTTCTGGTCCATCGCGATGCTCCCTTTCGGCGTCACTGATCAGTATTCTAGCTTGAAATGTCCGTTTTGGCTTGTTTTTCCGGTTACCGCATGGGCCGGACGCCGCGAACGGCCGGATTGGCGAACGGCGCCGGCATTTTCGCTGCCGGCGGCGTCCTTCATTGAATTGCGCCGTGCCAGACGTTCCGCATAGGCATCGGGCCAGCCGATGTCCTTCAGCAGATAGTCCGGGAGTGCGCTGACGGAGCGTTCAGTCCGCATTTCGTCACGCAGATGTGCATACCGCGACCACAGGCGCCTGACCGTTCCGACGATTCCAAAATCAACCATATTCATGACCCTGTCTCCTTTGCTTACGAAGACACTATCGCACACCCCTCCTGACAACCTTCTGTCAGGAGCCTGTCAGCAGGGGCGAGAAAGATGCGGGCCCGGATTTGACCGGAACAGGATCGTTGGGGGGCGGTCAACCGGCGGGAATGCCGATACCCCTGGCGTTGAGTACGGCCTTGATCTCGTCGAGGATGGCGGGGTCGTCGATGGTGGCCGGCATGTTCCACGGCTCCTGATCGGCAATCTTCTGCATCGTCCCGCGCAGGATCTTGCCGGACCGGGTTTTCGGCAGCCGCTTGGCCGTCACCGCGATCTTGAAGGCCGCAACCGGGCCGATCCGGTCACGGATCAGGGCGACGCATTCCTGCTCGATATCCGCCGCCGCACGGGTGACGCCCGATTTGAGCACGATGAACCCGCAGGGAACCTGGCCCTTCAGATGATCGGCAATGCCGATAACCGCGCATTCCGCCACATCCGGATGGCTTGACAGCACCTCCTCCATCGACCCAGTCGACAGGCGGTGTCCGGCGACATTGATGATGTCGTCGGTCCGGCTCATGATGTAGATATAGCCGTCTTCATCGATGATCCCCGCATCGGCGGTTTTGTAATAGCCGGGGAATTCCGCCATATAGGCCTCGCGGAACCGCTGGTCGGCGTTCCACAGCGTCGGCAGGCATGCGGGCGGCAAAGGCAGCTTGACCACGATATTGCCCAGCTCGCCGCGCTTGACCGGGTGCCCGGCGTCATCCAGCACCTGCACGTCATAGCCGGGCATGGGCACGGTCGGCGACCCGTATTTGACCGGCAGCATGCCGAGACCCGCAGGATTGGCCGCCATGGGCCAGCCGCTCTCCGTCTGCCACCAATGGTCGATGACGGGAACGCCAAGCTTTTCCTCGGCCCATTTGATCGTGTCCGTATCCGCCCGCTCGCCGGCCAGAAACAGATATTGCAGCGAGGACAAATCATATTTGCCGATGAACTCGCCCTTCGGATCTTCCTTCTTGATGGCGCGGAACGCTGTCGGCGCGGTGAACAGCACCTTGACCTTGTGGTCGGCAATCACCCGCCAGAATGTGCCGGCATCGGGTGTTCCCACCGGCTTGCCTTCGAACAGGACGCTTGTCGCGCCGATGAACAGCGGGGCATAGGCGATGTAGGAGTGACCGACCGCCCAGCCGATATCGGAAGCAGCCCAGAACACCTCGCCCGCAGCCGTGTCGTAGACCGCGCCCATCGACCATGCCAGCGCAACGAGATGGCCGCCATTGTCGCGCACCACGCCCTTGGGTTGGCCCGTGGTGCCCGAGGTATAGAGGATGTAGAGCGGGTCCGTTGCCTTGACGCGCGCGCAGGGGACTTTCCGCCCGCTGGCGGCCGCAACAGCTGCGGCGTAGTCGACATCGCGCCCGGCCACCAGCTCGTGCGGCTGTTGCGGACGCACGAGAATGAGGCAGGAGGTAACCTTGTGCGCCGCCTGCTCGATGGCCTTGTCCAGCATCGGCTTGTAGGCCACCACCCGGCCCGGTTCGAGGCCGCAGGAGGTGGCAATGATCATCACCGGCTTGGCATCGTCGATGCGCGTGGCCAGCTCGTGGGCGGCAAACCCGCCGAATACAACGGAATGCACCGCGCCGATGCGCGCGCAGGCCAGCATCGCCACCACGGCTTCCGGCACCATCGCCATATAGATGATGACGCGGTCACCCCTGGCGACGCCCCTGTCGGTCAGCACCGCCGCCAGCGCATTCACCTCGTCGAGCAAGGCGGCATAGGTGATCTTGCGTCCCGTGCCGGTCACCGCGCTGTCATAGATCAGGGCGACCTGATCACCCCGGCCGCGCTCCACGTGACGGTCGACGGCGTTGTAGCAGGTGTTGCACTCCGCCCCAGGATACCAGCGGCCATAGGGCTGATGCGTGGCGTCAAAGACCTGTTCCCACGGCCGCGACCAGTCGATGGCCTCGGCGGCCCTGGCCCAAAATCCCTCCGGATCGGACTGCCAATCCCGGTAGACCTGTGCATAGCGTGATGTCATGAATATCCTCCCAGATGGCGTACCTTCCCCAATGTGCGCCCCGGAGTCAAAGGCCGATTTGACAATTGGCGCGGGATCACACACTTGTCGAATCCCCACTCACCCGTTCCCCTCAGGCGGCAGGCTTTGTAACGACGATGCTCAAGATTCTGCCGCTGCTGTTGATCCTCCTGATGGCGTTGCATCTGATCAAGCCATTGGGCTGGCCCGGTATGAAGAAGCGCGGGGATTTCTGGAAAATCGCCGCCGGAGCGATATTTGCGATGTTGGTTGTCGTGGTGCTGAGCCACAGCGGGTTATGAGTTTTCTTCGCCTTCGCGCGCGGTAGCTTCCCTCACGGTGAGATTAAGCACATAGGGCACGAGATGTTTCGCCCAGGCATCGTAGCCATGGGCGGAGGCATGGAAACCGTCGCTGGAAAAACCTTCCGGCCCCTCGACCGGCAGGCGCGGCGCCGCTATTGCCGAACGTTCACGGCAGAGCCGCTCGCCCATGGCGTTGATGGCACCGGCCCGCCCCTCCAGAATGCGCCCGAGCAGCGGCGGCATGGCCGGCACGTCGCGGAAATCGATGACCGGCGACCAGACGACCGAGGTCTCCGGCCACTTTGCCTTCAGTGCATAGAGCAGCCCGCCGAATTCCCCTTTGAAACGGGCGACCGAATGGAAATTCTTGGTGTCGTTGGTGCCGGTTGTCAGAACGATATGGGTCCACATGCCCCGCTCGATATTGGGCACCACATGATCGCGCAGCTGGCCTGACGTGGCGGAATTGAACCCGGCGGCGCGCCAGATGATCTTGCGTCCCGTCCGTCCCTGCAGGTGCACGGCAAGCCGCACGCAGAGACTTTGCCAGACGTCGCTCACCCCGACACCGGCCGCGGAGGAATCGCCGAGCACCAGCAGGCGGATGGCCGGCTCCTTGCCCGCGATCTCGCCCACGGGAAAGGCTGGCGGCGGCAGCATGCGTTCGGTCTTCAGCCGCACGGCAATGCCCTGCCACGCATAGACCGGAAACAGCAGCCAGCTGACTAGCGGATGGAAAGCCGATGGTTTGGTCAAACGGTCCTCACAGCACACAAAAAACCCGGACCTGATTCCGGCCCGGGCTCTATGAGAGCTGTTTTTGTATAAAAAACGCTTAAGCGGCCTTTTCCAGGTCCTTTTTCCAGCCGCCGGTTGCGGCAAGGCTGTTCATTTTGGCGCGGTGCGTGAAGGCACGCTGACCGGCTGCAACATTTTCCGACTTGCCGTTCCAGGCGCTCAAAGCAGCAGCCTGCAGGGCACGGCCATAGGAGAATGTCAGCTTCCACGGCAGGCCATGGGCGGCATTCATGGCCGAGAGATGCGCCGTTGCTTCTTCATCCGACTGGCCGCCGGAGAGGAAGGCAATGCCGGGCACGGCGGATGGAACCGTCGACTTCAAGACACGCAGGGTCTGCTCGGCAACCTGTTCAACCGACGCCTTGCGGGCATTCTTGCCGTCGATGACCATGTTCGGCTTGAGGATCATGCCTTCCAGCACGACGCGGGCATCGTAGAGTTCGGTGAAAACGGTCTTCAATACCCATTCGGTCACGTCGTAGCAGCGCTCGATCGTGTGGGTGCCCGGCTTGCCGTCCATCAGCACTTCCGGTTCGACGATCGGCACGATGCCGGCTTCCTGGCAAAGGGCGGCATAGCGGGCCAGGGCCTGTGCATTCTGCTTGACCGCACCCCAGCTCGGCAGGGCATCGGAAATATTGATGACGCCGCGCCATTTGGCAAAGCGCGCGCCCAGCTTGTAATATTCGGCCAGCCGCTCACGCAGGCCATCAAGGCCTTCCGTGATGGTCTCGTCGGCAAAACCGGCGAGGTTCTTGGCGCCGGCATCGACCTTGATGCCCGGAATGCTGCCGGCCGCTTTCAGGATCTGCACGAAAGGCGTGCCGTCCTTGGCGTTCTGACGCAGGGTTTCATCATAGAGAATGACGCCGGAGATGTAGTTCTTCATGGCATCGTCCGAGCGGAACAGCATTTCGCGATAGTCGCGGCGGCTATCGGCTGTCGATTCCAGCCCAATCGTATCGAACCGCTTCTTGATCGTTGCGGTACTTTCATCCGCAGCAAGCAGGCCCTTGCCGCTGGCAACCATTGCAATCGCGATATCTTCCAGACGTTCGCTCATAGATCATGCACTCCGTTTCTAGTGGTCTGGCCCATACCAGAAGCTCATATCAAACGGAATGGCAGTTCAAGCCTTTGAAACGATTGAAATTTTTTCAACCGATTTAACAGGATAACATTTTCTGTTCTTCGTTAATCCGGAGCCCGCAAAGACCCCGGATCACGCCTTGAACAGGCCATCAGCGCTTGAGGACGTCGACGCCCGGAAGCGGCTTGCCTTCCATCCATTCGAGGAAGGCGCCGCCTGCGGTCGACACATAGGTCAGGTCATCGGCAATGCCCGCATGGTTGAGCGCCGCCACCGTGTCGCCGCCGCCGGCAACCGAAACCAGATGGCCCGACTTGGTGCGCTCGGCCACATGCCGCGCCGCTGCAACGGTTGCCTTGTCGAACGGTGTCAGCTCGAACGCGCCCAGCGGACCGTTCCACACCAGCGTTGCCGCGTCGTCGATGGCACCCTTGATGCGCTCGATCGACTGCGGCCCGACATCGAGGATCATGCCATCCTCGGGGATGGCATCCAGACCGTAGGCATGGAACGGTGCATTGGCTTCGAAATGCCAGGCAACGATGGCGTCGACCGGCAGGATGATGGTGCAGTTGGCCGCCTGCGCCTTGGCCATGATCTCGCGGGCCGTGTCGGCGAGGTCATGCTCGCACAGCGATTTGCCGACCTTGACGCCCTGCGCCGCCAGAAATGTATTGGCCATGCCGCCGCCGATCACCAGCGCATCGACCTTCTCGACGAGGTTGCCGAGGAGATCGAGCTTGGACGACACCTTGGCACCGCCGACAACCGCAACCACCGGACGCTTCGGATGGCCGAGACCGCTTTCCAGCGCTTCGAGCTCCGCCTGCATGGTACGGCCCGCATAGGCCGGCAGCACATGCGCCAGACCTTCGGTCGAGGCGTGGGCGCGGTGCGCGGCAGAAAACGCGTCGTTGACGTAGAGATCGCCATTGGCGGCCAGTGCCTTGACATAGGCCGGATCGTTCTTTTCCTCACCCTTGTGGAAACGGGTGTTTTCCAGAAGCAGGATATCGCCGTTCCCGAGCTTGGCGACGGCTTCGGCCGCCTTTTGGCCGATGCTGTCCTCGGCGAAATGCACGTTCTGGCCGATCACCTTGGCAACCGCATGCGCAATGGGCTTCAGGCTGAATTCCGGCGTGGGCCCATCCTTCGGACGGCCGAAATGCGCGAGCAGGATGACCTTGGCGCCCTTTTTCGACAATTCAAGGATGGTGGGAGCGACACGCTCGATCCGGGTGGCATCGGTCACGTGGCCATTGGCAACCGGTACATTGAGGTCAACGCGCAGAAGAACGCGTTTTCCCGCAACATCGGCATCATCGAGTGTCTTGAAAGCTGGCATGGTGATTACCCCTCCTCTGAATTTGCCAGCACCCCCCTCTGGGCTACCGCCCATCTCCCCCACAAGGGGGGAGATCACATTGGCATTGGTGTTATCGCTCATCGTCACATTCGATGATGTGCATCAACAAATCTGAAAGCTGATCTCCCCCCTTGTGGGGGAGATGTCCGGCAGGACAGAGGGGGGTGTAAACGCCTGCCGTTCAACTCATATCGGAGCAAGCGTCTCAGATGACCTTGCTGAACGCGACGGCCGTGTCGGCCATGCGGTTCGAGAAGCCCCATTCATTGTCGTACCACGACAGGACGCGCACGAATGTTCCTTCCATGACCTTGGTCTGGTCGAGATGGAACACGGATGAATGCGGGTCGTGGTTGAAGTCGATCGAGACATTCGGAGCATCGGTATAGCCAAGGATACCCTTCAGCTTGCCGTTGGCGGCGGACTTGATGGCGTCGTTGATCTCGGCAACCGTGGTCGCACGCTTGGCAACGAACTTGAAATCCACAACCGAGACATTGGGCGTCGGGACGCGGATCGAGCTGCCGTCGAGCTTGCCGTTGAGTTCCGGCAGGACGAGACCGACAGCCTTGGCGGCACCGGTCGATGTCGGGATCATCGACAGCGCAGCCGCACGGCCGCGATAGAGATCCTTGTGCATGGTGTCGAGCGTCGGCTGGTCGCCGGTGTAGCTGTGGATCGTGGTCATGAAACCATGATCGATGCCGACAGCTTCGTTGAGCACAAACGCAACCGGGGCAAGGCAGTTGGTGGTGCAGGACGCATTGGAAATGACCAGGTGTTCCTTGGTCAGCTTGTGATGGTTCACACCGAACACAACCGTCAGGTCGGCACCGTCAGCAGGCGCCGACACGATGACGCGCTTGGCGCCGGCTTCAAGATGGGCTGCCGCCTTGTCACGCGCCGTGAAAATGCCGGTGCATTCCAGCGCGATATCAACGTTGAGCTCTTTCCACGGCAATTCTGCCGGGTTGCGCACGGCAGTGACCTTGATCGGGCCTTGGCCGACGTCGATGGTATCGCCGGAAACCGTTACAGTGCCGGGGAAACGGCCGTGCACGGAGTCGTAACGCATCAGGTGGGCATTGGTCTCGACCGGACCCAGATCGTTGATGCCGACAACCTTGATGTCGGTGCGGCCGGATTCGATAATGGCGCGAAGAACATTGCGGCCAATGCGGCCAAACCCGTTGATTGCAACGCGAACTGTCATTTTTTAGTTTCTCCTTGGGGGTAGTGAGGAGCCCTTGATGAATGGTGTGAAGCGGTAAACCCGCCGATTATTTCAACTTGCCTTCCGCCGCCGCGACGATGGCTTCCGCGGTGATGCCGAAATGCTTGTAAAGCTCTTCGATCGGGCCGCTGGCACCAAAACCGGTCATGCCGACAAAGATACCATCGAGGCCGATGAAACGGTCCCAGCCGAGACGGATCGCAGCTTCCACCGCAACCTTGACCGGAGCATCGCCGATCAGCGCGCGCTTGTAGTCTTCGCTCTGCTGTTCGAAGAGTTCAAAGCAGGGCACGGAAACGACGCGGGCCGGATGACCATCCTTTTCCAGCTGCGCACGGGCGGCCAGAGCAATTTCGACTTCCGAACCGGTCGCGAAAATCGTCACCGCAGCCTTGCCGCTGGCCGGAGCCAGTTCATAGGCACCGTAGGCGCACTTGTTCTCGTCGACGTGGTCGGTACGAACCGTCGGCAGGTTCTGGCGTGTCAGCGCCAATGTCGACGGCGTCTTGCGGGATTTCAGCGCCAGTTCCCAACATTCCACCGTCTCCACGGCATCCGCCGGACGGAACACATAATTGTTCGGAATGGCGCGCAGGGCTGCCAGATGTTCGACAGGCTGGTGCGTCGGGCCATCTTCACCAAGACCGATGGAATCGTGCGTCATCACATAGATGACGCGGATGCCCATGAGGCTGGAAAGGCGCATGGCGCCGCGGGCATAGTCCGAGAAGGTCAGGAACGTGCCGGAATAGGGAATGAGGCCGCCATGCAGCGCCATGCCGTTCATCGCAGCGGCCATGCCATGCTCGCGGATGCCGTAATGCACATAACGCTGGCCGTAATCATCGGGGCTGATGTTCTGGGTCTGGCTGGTCTTGGTGTTGTTGGAACCGGTCAGATCGGCGGAACCGCCGATGGTTTCGGGAACGACACCGTTGATGACCTCAAGCGCCATTTCCGATGACTTGCGGGTCGCGACCTTCGGCTTGTCTTCCGAAAGCTTCTTCTTGTAGGCCGTGATCGTCGCTTCGAAATTGCCGGGCAGATCGCTGCGGATACGGCGCTCGAACTCCGAGCGGGTTTCCGCATCGGTCGCCGCAAGGCGCTGTTCCCATGCCGCATGCTCCTTGGCGGAGCGCAGACCGGAGGCGCGCCAGGTATCGAGAATATCGGCAGGAACGACAAATGGCTCGGATGTCCAGCCGAGTGCCTTGCGTGCACCGGCGAGTTCTTCCGCACCGAGCGGCGAACCGTGCACCTTGTTGGTGCCGGCCTTGGTCGGCGCACCGAAACCGATGGTCGTCTTGCAGGCGATCAGGGTCGGCTTGTCGGACTTGTGGGCCTTTTCAATCGCGGCAGCAATCGCATCCTGGTCATGACCGTCGACATTGATCGAGTTCCAGCCGGAAGCCTCGAAGCGGGCGCACTGATCCGTATTGTCGGCGAGCGACACCGGGCCGTCGATGGAAATGTTGTTGTGGTCCCAGAAAACGATGAGCTTGTTCAGCTTGAGATGACCGGCAAGCGCGAGGGCTTCCTGGCTGATGCCTTCCATGAGGCAGCCGTCACCGGCGATCACATAGGTATGGTGATCGACGAGCTTGTCGCCGTAATGGGCATTCATGATACGTTCGGACAGTGCCATGCCCACGGCATTGGCCAGGCCCTGGCCGAGCGGGCCCGTGGTGGTTTCGATGCCGGCGGCGTGGCCATATTCTGGATGACCGGCCGTGCGCGAGCCGAGCTGACGGAAATTCTTGATCTGGTCGATGGTGATATCTTCGTAACCCGAGAGGTAAAGCACCGAATAGAGCAGCATCGAGCCATGTCCGGCGGAAAGGACAAAGCGATCGCGGTCGGGCCAATGCGGCGCCTTCGGATCGTGCTTGAGAAAACGGGTATAAAGAACGGTCGCAATATCAGCTGCGCCCATGGGAAGCCCGGGATGGCCGGAATTGGCCTTCTCCACTGCATCTGCCGACAGAAAGCGGATTGCATTGGCCATTTGGTTGGATTTATCAGAATTGGTCATGTGTACCGTCTTTCGAAGAGGATAGGAAATGCCGTTTCTGGACGCCGGTTCAGACAAGATCCAAAAGGCACGCGACACATAGCAGGTGTCATCAGGGAGTCAATAAAACCTAAGTCAAATTGAGGCGTTCGAAAAGCAGGCTCTTTCGTCGCAGACGCTTATTATCGGTGCATGACTGGACTGTGACAACGCGGATTGATTGACGCGACGTTGATGTGCCCTCTAGACTTCGGCGCATAAGCTGTTCTTCTTTTTGCGATTCGCGTAAAAGAGCGACACACAGGGGAAACGCGAAAATGGCACCGGAAGCCACCCTCAAGCAGGTTCTGGAACGATTGGCAAAAGCCTTGGCTCATCTCGAGGACGCGGTTGATATGCGCCTTGAGCAGGAGGGTGACTTTGCCGAAGCCGAGGAAGAGGTCCAGCGCATGAACATGGACCGGCGCAGGCTGGCCCAGGAGCTGGACGCATCGGAAGGACGTGCGGAACGTTTGGAAGCCGCCAACAAGGAAGTCTCCCGCCGTCTCGTAACGGCGATGGAATCCATTCGCACCGTACTGGACCGGTAATACCGCTATCAGCTGAAAGAGACGCCCATGGCCACTGTAACAGTTACGATTGACGGCAAAGCCTACCGGATGGCCTGTGACGAAGGCCAGGAACAGCATCTGACCGGCCTGGCCGAGCGGTTCGACCGTTACGTGACGCACCTCAAATCGTCGTTCGGTGAGATCGGCGACCTGCGCCTGACCGTCATGGCCGGCATCATGATCACGGACGAGCTGCATGAATTGCAGATGCGGGTGAAAGGGCTTGAAAACGAGGCGGACGCCCTGCGCAAGAGCCGCGATGAAGCCTTGCAGAGGGCGGACAAGAACGACACGGCCATCACCGGCGTTCTTTCCGAAGTCACCACGCGGATCGAAAACCTTGCTGCCAAGATCGCGCCCAAGGCGACCTGATCCTGCCGTGTTGGCTGAACAGGTGAGGCTCTAGCCCTCGATTTCCTCGCGCAGCATTTCCAGCTCCAGCCACTCTTCCTCAAAGCGCTCGAGATCATGCCGCTTCTTGCCGATCTCCTCGACGGTCTTGTTGAAGACCTGCGGGTTTTTGGCAAAGAGGTTCGGATCGGCAAGTTTTGCTTCGAGCTTGTGGATGTCGGCGTGCAGCGCTTCCATCTTGCCCGGCAGGTTTTCCAGCGCGAATTTCTGCTTGTACGACAGTTTGCGCTTTTCCTCGCGCTGCACTGCGGCTTTCTCTCCGGCGGCTTCGGTTGCGGCCGGTGACCTGGCCGTCTTCAGCTCCTTGCGCGTCGCCAGCACTTCCTTGCGCTGCGCCAGCATGTCCGTATAGCCGCCGGCATATTCGAGCCAGCGCCCGTCGCCTTCCGGCGCAATCACCGATGTTACGGTACGGTCGAGGAAATCGCGGTCATGGCTGACCAGGAGCACGGTTCCGGCAAAGCCGGACACCAGCTCCTGCAAAAGGTCGAGCGTTTCCATGTCGAGATCGTTGGTCGGCTCGTCGAGCACCAGCAGATTGGCCGGGCGGGCCAGGACGCGCGCCAGCATGAGCCGCGCCCGCTCGCCGCCCGACAGTTCACGGATCGGCGTGCGCAACTGCTCCGGCTGGAACAGGAAGTCCTTCATGTAGGACGCCACATGGCGCTGTTCGCCGTTGACGATGACATTCTCGCCGCGCCCGTCGGTCAGGTAATCGGACAGGGTCTGGTCAAGGTTGAGACTGTCGCGCTTCTGGTCCAGCACGGCGATTTCAAGATTGGTGCCAAGGCGCACGAAACCGCTGTCCGGTGCGAGCAGGCCCGTCAGCATGGAGAGAAGCGTGGTCTTGCCGACACCGTTCGGACCGACAAAGCCGACGCAGTTGCCGCGCTGGATGCGCGTGGAGAAATCCTTGACCAGCAGGCGCTCGCCATAGGCCTTGACCAGATGCTCGGCCTCGATCACCAGCTTGCCGGATTCCCTGGCATCGCTGGCCTTCAGGACGGCGGTTCCCTGCGCACGGCGATGATTGCGGAATTCCCCGCGCATAGACTGGAGTTCGCCGAGACGCCGCATGTTGCGTTTGCGCCGTGCCGTAACGCCGTAGCGTAACCAATGTTCCTCGCGCACGATCTGGCGGCCGAGCTTGTGCAGATCGCGCTCTTCCTCCTCCAGCACCTTGTCGCGCCATTCCTCGAAGGCGCCAAAGCCCTGGTCGAGCCGTTTCGTAACGCCGCGGTCAAGCCAGACCGTCGAGCGGCTGATGTTTTCCAGAAACCGCCGGTCATGGGAGATGACCACGATGCTGGAGCGGATCTGCCGCAATTCACCTTCGAGCCATTCGATCGTCGTCAGGTCGAGATGGTTGGTCGGCTCGTCGAGAAGCAGGATATCGGGCTGGGGGGCGAGAACCTTGGCCAGCGCCGCACGCCGCGCCTCGCCGCCCGACAGATTGTCCGGCTTTTCCTCGCCGGTCAGGCCGAGATGTTCAAGAATGTAGCTGACGCGGTAGAGATCATCCGCCGGTCCCAGACCCGCCTCGACGTAGTCGCGGACATTGGCAAAACCTTCCATATCGGGCGCCTGGGCGAGATAGCGGACGGTGACACCGGGATGGCGGAACACTTCACCGTCGGTCGGCGTGATGAAGCCCGCCGCGATCTTGAGCAGCGTCGACTTGCCGGACCCGTTGCGGCCGACAAGGGCAATGCGATCGCCCTCGCTGACGGAAATCGCCGCATCGCTGAGGAGCGGCGTACCGCCAAACGTCAATGCAATCCGGTCAAGACGAAGAAGGGGTGGAGCCATGGCGTTTTTCAGTTCTGGAAAAGGAGCGCAATTGCCGGACATCAGTGCCGACGGGCGCTTGTCGGCGAGATTGGCGCCGCTGTCAAATATCTTTATGGCATAAAACAGAACAGGCCGGAAAACCGGCCTGTCTGAATCCGTTCAGCAACGCGCCGCTCAGTAGCCGCCGTTGTTGTAACCGTTGTTGTTGTATCCGCCATAGGCAGCGCCGCGGCCGCCATTGCCTTCGCAGGGGGCATTGTAGATGCTGCCATCGGGCCGCTGATAACGGCAAAGATTCTGATTGCCGTTGCCGCCACCGCTTGGCGTCGTTGCCGTACCGACAGCAGCACCGAGAAGCGCGCCGCCGGCCGCACCGATCACGGTGCTTTTGGTATTGTGCCCGAGTGCCTGTCCGGCGAGTGCGCCGACACCGCCGCCGATCAACGCGCCCGTCCCGGCCCGCTGGTTCTGTTCGCTCGTTTCACAACCGGCCAATGACATGGCCAGAAGCGCGGAAACCGCAATGGCGGTCAAACGAAAACTCATTAGTCAATCCTCTCAACATGAATATAGCGGCCATATCGTGCGGGCTTAATGCGGCAGAACAAAGATCAGCCCATGCACCCCGGCAGCCTCAAACAAAAACAGGCCGGTTTCCCGGCCTGTTCCGCTTTCCCTGATGGGGAAGGATTAGTAACCGCGGCAAGGCGCGCGATAACGCTCGCCGTAACGGTTTTCATATGTGCAGTAACGGCGGCCATCATTGTTGGCCGTTGCGGCACCAACAGCCACACCACCAACACCACCGATGGCAGCACCAGCCAGTGCGCCACGGCCACCACCGATTGCACCACCAGCCAAAGCACCAAGTGCTGCACCGCCAACGCCATAACCCGCCGTGCGCTGCTCACTTGTTGTGCAACCGGCTACCGAAAATGCCAGAAGTGCGGCAACTGCTACTGTCGACAAACTTTTCAACATGGAAGACCTCTCCCGTTTCAAAACTAAAATAACCAGCTTGCGTCCCCAATGCTGTGCCGCAAGAATTGCACTTTCCGCGTTGTTTTACAAGCGTTTCGCAATTTTACGGCGCAGCAATCAGGACTGCATTGCCTGAACGAAGCGATACGTGGAGATTTCCACACACGGCATTCGACACTGTAAGCGATGAACCGAAAGAAAGTTCCATATTTTCCAGCGGCCATCGCGCACCATGGATAAATAATCCGCGCAGGGACGTAAAGGCCACAATGCTGAATACCGTTCCATCGGCAAAATCGAACGCATATTCTCCTGCAACCAGGGGATGCGCTTCCTCGCTTCCGCTGGAGAGAATGATCTTCCGGCCTTCCGCCGCATGGCGGGTGGCCATGGTCAGGTGCAGCAGGGTATGGTCGGTGCGTTCACCGCCAAAGGCGCCGCACAGGATCACTTCGGTGGCGCCCAGCCGGAAGGCCTCGTTGAGTGCCAATTCGCCGTCGGTCATGTCCTTGGCGGCTGGAAAAACCGAACGCGGCACATGCGCATAGCGTTCGGCAAGTTCAGGCGATGTCGAATCGAAATCACCCAGCCACAACTCGGGTTCAACGCCCAGCGCCTGCGCATGGGCAATGCCACCATCGGCGGCAAGAACGCGCGCCCCGGCAATGAGATGCCGGAGACGGTCGGTGACGTGAACGGTTCCACCAAGAAGAAGGACGAATTTGCTCATGCACCGGCCATAGCATGGCACAAGCCGGTCGCACAGGGCATCCGTGATTCTCGTTTAAACGAAGCGCCCCAGCGCAATCGCGGCCATGCCGGCAATCGCCACGCCGATGGCCAGAAACAGGCTCGGATAAAGCTCCGGGATGAATTTCTGCCGGCGCGGACGCAGGAGGATCGCCTTGCGGCGGGCGTTTTGGGAAGCCGGGTTCTGCTGCACCCTGACATGGGAATGATAAAAACCGTGACCACGAAACATGATTGACCCTTTCCATCGGAAAACAGCCGCACGGGATGTTTTCGCTGGGGACAATAGGCGCGCCAGTATCAGCTTTCGATTTGGCAGAACCGGCAAAACATAAAGATTTCATAAGCATCGACCGCTTGCACGGCTCCGGCCGAACCTCTATCCTTATCACGCTCTAACGGGGTGCCGGTCGCATGGACCGGCTGAGAGGCGCACGGGGAGACCCTGCCAACCCGCGGAACCTGATCCGGTTTGTACCGGCGGAGGGATTAGACGCGGCAGATTTGCCGGCGCACCAATCCTTTTGAACACTGCTGATAGGAGGCGCCGATGCGGCCATTCGAGACTATTGTAAAAACAGCGGCCATTGTGACCGCTCTGTTCGCCGTCATTCCCCTTGGCACCGCGCATGCCGAAGGCAAACTCACCGTCTATACCTATGAAAGCTTCACCGCCGAATGGGGCCCCGGCCCGAAGGTCAAGCAAGCCTTCGAAAAGCAATGTGCCTGCACGGTCGAATTCGTGGCGGTTGCCGATGGCGTTGCCTTGCTCAACCGGGTCAAGCTGGAAGGCGAGTCAACCAAGGCGGATGTGGTGCTCGGCCTCGACACCAACCTGACCTATGAGGCCAGGCAAACCGGCCTGTTTGCCCCCCATGGCATCGACACGACAGCCGTGAGCATCCCGGGCGGCTATAAGGATGATACCTTCGTTCCCTACGATTACGGCTATTTCGCCGTCATCTATGATTCCGAGAAGCTGAAGACCCCGCCGGAAAGCCTTAAGGAACTGGTCGAAGGCGACCCGAAGCAGAAGATCGTCATCGAAGACCCCCGCACCTCGACGCCGGGTCTCGGCCTGCTGCTCTGGGTCAAGTCGGTCTATGGCGACAAGGCGGGAGAAGCCTGGGCGAAGCTGAAAGACCGGGTGTTGACCGTCACGCCCGGCTGGTCGGAAGCCTATGGTCTCTTCACCAAGGGCGAAGCACCGCTGGTGCTGTCCTACACCACATCGCCTGCCTATCACCTGATCGCCGAGCGCGTGGACCGCTACAAGGCCATTTCGTTCAGCGAAGGCCATTACCTGCAGGTCGAAGTCGCTGCCCAGACCGTCAACGGGGCGAAAAACCCGCTATCGGCGCAGTTTCTTGCCTTCATGACCAGCCCGGCGTTTCAGGATGCGATCCCTGAAAACAACTGGATGTATCCGGCTGCGAAAACCACCGACGCGCTGAATCCGGCCTTTGAAACGCTTGTACAGCCGGTCAAAACTTTGATCTTCCCGTCCGAGGAAGTCGCCAAGAACCGTAAAGCCTGGATCGATGAATGGCTCGCGGCCATGAGCCTGTAGCATTGTGATTGCCATCCGCAGTTTCAGACCTTGGGTGGGGGCATGCGCCCTCGCCTTTCTGGCGGCACTTGCGGGTGGCGCACTTCTCAGTCTCGCATCCGAAGCGCTGCGCGGCGGCACGGAAGGTTTTGCCGCATTCGACAGCTATCTGTGGCGGGTAGCGCGGTTCACGCTGGTGCAGGCGCTCCTGTCCATGCTGCTTGCGGTTGCCTTTGCCATTCCGCTCGCGCGCGCCTTGCATGAACATCCCGCCTTTCCCGGCCGCGCGCTGATTCTGCGCCTGTTTGCCCTGCCTCTGGCCTTACCCGCACTTGTTGCGGTGCTGGGCATCACCAGCATCTATGGCCGCAACGGCCTGCTGGCCTTTGCTTTCAGCAGCCTCGGCATGGACACCATACCCAATATTTACGGGCTTCCCGGCATCCTTCTCGCCCACGTCTTTTTCAACCTGCCGCTGGCGACCCGGCTGGTGCTTGCAAGCCTTGATTCCATTCCTTCGGATTACTGGAAACTCGCCGCGCAGCTCGGCATGGGCGGCTGGGCACGCTTCAGCCTGATCGAATGGCCGGTCATCCGCCGCAATCTGTCCGGTATTGCCGGGCTGATCTTCATGCTCTGCATAACCTCGTTCACGATCGTCCTGACCCTGGGCGGCGGACCGCGCGCCACCACGCTGGAAGTGGCGATCTACCAGTCCCTGCATTTCGATTTCGATATTGCCCGCGCCGTCTCGCTCACACTGCTGCAACTGGGCCTGACCATCGCCGTGCTGCTGCTGCTCGGCCTGACGGGCAAACCGGCGGACGAAGGCTTCAGTCTCCAGACGACCACGCGGCGCTTCGAGCGGCCGGGCCGTGCAGCGCAATGCGTCAATACAGCGATCATTCTCCTCGGACTGCTCTTTGTCGGCCTGCCCATGGGCGGAACCGTTGTCTCCGGGCTTGGCGCCGACCTGGCGCGCCTGATGAGCGAATCCATCGTCTGGCGCGCCATTGCCACAAGCATCGTGCTTGGCGCGGCTGCAGCCCTGCTCTCCCTCGCGCTGTCGCTGTCGCTTGTCATCGCCCGGGAGTATCAGCAGAGCCGGCGGCGAACGGTTTCGCCGGGTCTGTTCGAACGGTCACTGGATCTGGGGGCGAGCCTGATCATGGTGGTGCCGCCCATTGTCATCGGGGCCGGCTGGTTCATCCTCTCGCGCCATGCCATCAACCCGTTCAGCCTTGCACCCGTCATGGTCATCGGCGTCAATGCCGCCATGGCCGTGCCCTTCGCCTTCCGCATCCTGCGCCCGGCCTGGGATACGGCCGCAAGCCGCCACAACCGGCTTTGCCTCCAGCTCGGCATCACCGGCTGGGACCGGCTGCGCCTGATCGACTGGCCGGCTTTGCGCCTGCCCATGGGTGTTGCCTTCGCCTTTGCCATGGCCCTGTCGCTGGGCGATCTTGGAACCATCGCGCTGTTCGGCAATGATTCCATCCAGACCCTGCCTTTCCTGCTCTTGCAGCGCATGGGAAGTTATCGCACACAGGATGCAGCGGGACTGGCGCTGATCCTTGGGGTCCTGTGCCTGCTCTTGATGTTCGCAGCCGACCGCGGTGCGGCCAGCCTCGCCCGACAGGACAATGCAAGAGATGGCTGAACAAACGGAAAAAATCACAACCGGCGGCGCCGCGATCCGGCTTGATGCCGTTCGCTTCGATTACGGCGACATGGCCATGCGTTTCGACCTTGCCATCGCAGCGTCGTCCATTGCCGCCATCATCGGGCCGAGCGGCGCGGGCAAATCCACGGTTCTCAATCTGATTGCCGGTTTCGAGGCACCGCTCTCCGGCCGCGTGCTGATCGGCGATGCCGATGTCACGCATGTCGAACCATCCCGGCGCCCGGTTTCCATGGTGTTTCAGGACAACAATCTTTTTGCCCATCTCGACGTTGCCGCCAATGTCGGCCTTGGCCGCAGGCCGGGCCTGCGCCTCGACGCGGCGGATCGGCAGGCGGTCCACGACGCCATCGCCAAGGTCGGGCTTGCGGGCAAGGAGACGCGCAAACCGGCGGCACTGTCGGGCGGGGAACGCCAGCGCGTTGCCATCGCCCGGGCGCTGGTGCGCAACCGGCCTGTACTGTTGCTCGATGAAGCCTTTGCTTCACTTGGTCCAGCATTGCGCCATGAAATGCTTGATCTGGTCGGACAACTGCAAAAAGATACTGGAATGACTGTGGTGATGGTCACCCACCATCCAGACGATGCTTTGCGTTTACCATCAACGCTGTTCTTTCTCGAAAATGGCCATGTGGCAGCATCGGGGCCCGCGGGCGAATTGCTCTCGGCCAAAGGCCCCTCCCTGTTGCGAAAATATCTCGGCTCGCAAGAGTTATCACTTTGACATATTTTGTACTCAATGGGTCTCATAAGAAATCAATGTAATTCTTGCCCCAGCCTGCTCAACGGGCTAGCTAGAAAGTAAGCACACCGATTCCGCAGGCAAAAGACGAGTGAGAACTTGGCTTTAGCGTTTGCACTGGCGCCGCACGACATGAGGACATGATTCTGGGCTCGCACATTCTCCCCATCGGCAATCGACGGTTCCATCCGGCAGTACGAAGCACGACCGTGGTTTCGACAACGCTGCTGCTCGCCTTCCTGTCGGGCTGTCAGGTGCTCAACGTCACCAAGGAAGATGCGCTCGGCCCGTCATCGAGCCCTGTCATCGTCGACAATGTCTCGAAGAATGACCGGCTGGCCAAACTGAGCGCCGAACAGCATCCCCGCATCCTGGCCACCTATGGCGGCGAGTACAAGGACGCGAAGCTCGAACGCATGGTTGCCAAGGTCGTCGGCAATCTGACCACCGTATCGGACAATCCGACCCATACCTATCGCATCACCATCCTCAATTCGCCCAACATCAATGCCTTCGCACTGCCGGGCGGTTATCTCTATGTGACCCGCGGCCTGCTTGCGCTGGCCAATGACAGCGCGGAACTTGCCGCCGTGATTGCCCATGAAATGGGCCATGTGATCGCCAATCACGGCATCGAACGCCAGCAGCGCGAAGCGGAAGCCGTCATCGCCGGCCGCGTTGTGTCGGAAGTGCTGCAGGACGACCAGGCGGGCCGCGAGGCGCTCATTCGCGGCAAGCTGCGCATGGCGCAGTTCTCGCGCAATCAGGAATTGCAGGCGGATGCCATCGGCATCAAGATGATCGGCGAAGCCGGGTATGATCCCTTTGCGGCTGCGCGCTTCCTGCAGTCGATGGCCGCCTATGCGGACTTCCGCAACGTCTCCGGCGCCACCGATGCCAGCCTCGACTTCCTTGCCAGCCACCCCTCCGCACCGCAGCGCATCGAGCTGGCGCGCGGCCATGCCCGCAAGATCGGTGCGCCCGGTGTCGGCACGACGGATCGCGATTCCTTCCTGCAAGGGATCGACGGGCTGCTCTATGGCGACACGCCGGAAGAAGGCTATGTCCGCGGCCGCACCTTCGTGCACCCGCTGCTCGGCGTCAGCTTCACCGTGCCGGACGGCTTTGTCATCGACAATTCCGCAGCCGCCGTCATGGCAACCGGACCCGGCGAAGTCGCGATCCGCTTTGATGGAACCCAGGTTTCCGGCAAAACATCGATGGTCGACTACATGCGCAGCGGCTGGGTAACCGGCCTGGACAATGCCAGCGTCAAGGCGACGACATTCAACGGCATGCCCGCCGCCACGGCAAAAGCCAAGGCGGACCGCTGGGAATTCGATATTTTCGTCGTGAATTCCGGCGACCGCATCTATCGCTTCCTGACGGCAGCGCCCACGGGCAGCACGGCATTGATGCCGGCAGCACAAACGGTGACGCAGAGCTTCCATTTGCTGACGGCGCAGGAAAAGGCCAACATAAAGCCGCTGCGGATCCGTGTTGTCACGGTCAAGTCGGGCGATACGCTTGCCAGCCTCTCCAGCCAGATCATGGGCACGGACCGCAAGCTGGATCTCTTCCGGCTGATCAACGCCCTGCCGCCCGGCGGCACGGTTTCCGTCGGCGACAAGATGAAGATCATCAGCGAATAACAAAAAGCCCGGTAAAACCGGGCCGTTTGTTGAAAGGGATGTACCCGCTGTTACGCGGCTTCTTCCTGTTCGTCTTCAACGGAAATGTCCGCATCAGCTTCGGTTTCTTCAGTCTTCGCGCCGCGCTTGGGACCTTTGGCGAGATTGACTTCGATCAGACGGACGGCTTCGGTTTCCGACATCTTGTTGACGGCGGAAATTTCACGGGCCATGCGGTCGAGCGCTGCTTCATAGAGCTGGCGTTCGGAATAGGACTGTTCCGGCTGATTGTCGGCACGGAAAAGATCGCGGACAACTTCCGAAATGGAAATCAGATCGCCCGAGTTGATCTTCGCATCATATTCCTGCGCCCGGCGGGACCACATGGTGCGCTTGATACGGGCCCGTCCCTGAACTACCTTCAGCGCACGGTCGACATAATCTGTTTCTGAGAGTTTGCGCATACCAATGGCGGTTGCCTTTGCAACCGGTACCTTCAAGCGCATCTTGTCCTTCTGAAAGTCAATCACGAAAAGTTCGAGCTTGTGGCCCGCAACTTCCTGTTCTTCGATATTGACGATCTGGCCTACGCCGTGAGCCGGATATACAATAAACTCACCCGTCTTGAATCCGATACGCTGGGCGGTCTTTTTCTGCGGAACTGCTGTCATGCGCTTCATTACTCCCTGCTGCGCCCGGCAAAACGCACCGGTTAAACCAATCACTGGAAACCGGAACCCGGTTTGTCGGCCGCCAATATTTTCACGCAAAGCAATCCGGACCAAACAGCAGGACGGGTCACAATCAAAGAACCTCAACCTGAACTGTTAAGTCCGGAAAAAATCTAGCCGATTGGTGATTTATGCTTTAGCGCCACGAAATTGACGTCCAATGATCAACATATCGCAGCACCATAACACGAAAAGTGATCAGAATCAACTTTTTGCTGCACAAGCGCAAACTAAACGCATTGCAAGACTTGATTTTCAGGGCAAATCAGTCTTGCGGGCAACTGCGGTACCCCGAATAAGCTTAGTCGCCTTCGCCCGGTTCCGGGGAGAAGTATTTCTCGAGTTTACCGGTGACGCCGTCCATTTCCTTGGCATCGCTGGGCGCATCTTTCTTCGCCGAAATATTCGGCCATTTTTCCGCATATTCCGAATTCAGCTGCAGCCAGCTGTCGAGGCCCGGCTCGGTGTCCGGCTTGATGGCCTCCGCAGGGCATTCCGGTTCGCACACGCCGCAATCGATGCACTCATCCGGGTGGATGACGAGCATGTTCTCACCTTCGTAAAAACAATCGACCGGACAGACCTCAACGCAATCCATATATTTGCAGCGGATGCAATTGTCGGTCACAACATATGTCATTTACTGGCTCCTGAAGACACCATAGTCAGCGTGTCAGCGGTTGAGGTAACGATTTGGCACCGGCCTGACAAGAGGGGAAAACGGACTGCGGCACCAGAACGCGGCCCGAAAAATCTCGACGTGCAAAAGGATTGTCTTCATCACATCAGGACCGAGCCATTGTCCAAGTCCGCAGCGTGCCATTCATCGCATCGCGATGACCTGCCGACAAGCAACCATTGTCCTCTAATATAGGCGTTGCGGAAATAATATTTTAGTCCCACCGACGAATTTGGAGATAATTTCGATGTTTCCGCGTTTTGCCCCGCAACCCACAACGCGGATGCGTCAATCATCGGAGCCGTTGTCCCGGCCCTTCATCAGCCGGTCGACGTCCCGCCGTTCGCGCTTGGTGGGACGACCGCTGCCCGCATCGCGTCTGGGCAGCATGTCGAAGCGGCTCATGGCATCCTTCGGCGGTGGCGGCGGAGAAATGTCCTCGTACAGCGTCCGCGCCTCCTCGGCGGGTCCGCGCCGGGTACCGCCGGACAGGACTTTGTAAATGAGAATGCGCCGGTCCAGCGTGATCGTCAGCACATCACCGGGTTTGACCCCGTGTGATGGCTGGTCGATCTTGTCCTTGTTGACCCGGACATTGCCGCCCGATGCCAGCTTTGCAGCGAGGGAACGGGATTTGACCACCCGCGCGAAAAACAGCCACTTGTCGATGCGCTGCCTGTCGGTTCCCGTCATTTAGGGTCAAACCCTCACTTCTTCATCTGCTCCTTCAACGCCAGCAACTTGGCGAAGGGGGAGTCCATGTCGATCTTGACCGGGCGTTCTTCCCGCTCCGGACGCTTGCCGTGATTCTGCGGCTTGCCGGAGGGCTTGCCGCCTTCCTGCCGGGCGCGGTCGCCGCCGCCAGGCTTGCCGCCCTTGCCGCGGAAATCCTTGCGCTCACCGCGCTCGCCCTGCGGACCGGCACTGCGGTTCGGACGGCTTTGACGCTCCTCGCCCTGGCTGTTGCCATTGCGGGCCTGCGGTTCACGCTGATTCTCGCGTCCGCCCTGTGGACGGCGGTTGTTGTTGCGGCCTTCGAAGCGGGGAGCCTGGCGCCAGAGCAGCACCGGCTTGGGTGCTTCTTCCGCCGCTGGAGCGGTTGCGGTTTCTGCAACAGCCGCAGGCGCTTCTTCTGCAACCACAGCGGCTGCCACAGCCTCGACAACCGGTTTGACGATGGGATCACCAACCGGTTCGGCGGCAGGCACGGATTTGGTGGCTTCCGGCGCAACGGCAGCCGTTTCCTGCGGGGCAGGCGACTGGGCAACCGCATCGAGTTCGGCAACCTTGGCCGACACAACGGCTGCATCGGTTGCTTCCGAGCGGTAGCCGAGATTCTTCAGGATTTCTTCCATATCGTCGGCTGTTGCGCCGAGAATGGACATCATGGCCGGGGTGACGACGAAACGCGTGCCGTCATAGGCACCGTCGGGCCGCGTTCCGCTTCCCGGCTTCCATGCCAGTGCCGGACGGATGAGATCGGCCAGACGCTCGAGAATATCGATGCGCACGGCACGGCGTCCGAGCAGCCGGTAGCCCGCGAGGCGGTAGAAGGCCGGATCGAAGGCGGGATCGGTGACAACCGACGTGCGGCCTGCGGACAGCACCTGCACCACATCGCCATAGCCGGGACGATCCTTGGCATCTTCCTTGAGTGCCCACAGCAGTGTCAGCAGACCCGCAGGCGCTGGTTTGAGCAATGCAGGCAGGAAGACGTGGTAGGCGCCGAAGCGCACGCCCAGACGGCGCAGGGCCGCGCGCGAATCCTGATCAAGGCCGCGGACATCTTCAGCCACATCGCGGCGCTGCAGCACGCCAAAATTTTCGACGAGCTGGAACGCCAGTCCCCGCGTGATCCCGACCAGCGCATCCGCGTTGGCAAGATCAACCAGCGGCTTGAGCACCGTATCCACATGATGGGCGAGGAAACGGTCAACCCGCGCGGCGACCTTGTCGCGTGCCGGTCCCGTCAGCTGCTCGTCGGCCAGCAGCACCGCGCGAGGCTTCAATGGCTGCTCGCCCGAGACGACCGAGGCGACCGGAGCGCCAATCCAGCGCAGCGTCCCGTCCGATCCCAGGGCAAAGTCGCCGTTCGCGGAAGCGGCAAAGCGCTCGGCGCGATTGTCGAACTCTGTCGCCAAGGCTTTTTGTGCAGCGGCCTTCACGGCTTTTGCATCGGTTCCATCGATCTGGCTGTCCGTGGTGAAACGGAATCCATCCAAACGTCCAACATGGTGCCCTTCGACAACAACGTCCCCGGCAGGGCTAATTTCGGCTTCTAGCATTGTATTCTCTCTCAGGCGCCTCATAAGCACGCTTGTCCTGCGGTCTACGAAGCGTTTCGTCAACCGTTCATGCAGTGCATCTGATAATCTGTCCTCAATTTCACGCGTCTTTTCTTGCCAATGTGCCTGATCTGCCAGCCATCCCGGCCGATGCGACACAAAAGTCCAAGTTCTGATCTGGGCAATCCGCCGCGACAAAGCATCGATATCGCCGTCGGTCGTATCAGCCCGGTGCACCTGTTCGCCCATGTATGTTTCGTTAACATGACCATGTTCGACGAGATCTGTATAGATCGATGCAATAATATCCGCATGCTGCGCCGGCGCAATTTTGCGGTAGTCCGGCAACGCGCAGGCATCCCACAGGAGGGCCACCCGTTCCGGCGTGTTGGCCAGCGGCGCGATATCCGGATCTTTCGACAGATATTCGAGCGCCTGCTGATCCACCGCAGGCAGCGCCCGGGTCAATCCCTCCACCGGTGCGGGTGTGTCGATCGACCGTTTCAACGCATCAAGGCTGGAAAAATCAAACCGGGCGGTGCGCCATTGCAAAATCTTGACGGAATCGAAGGCATGCGATTCCACGCGCTGCACCAGTTCTTCTGAAAAACCGGAAACCTGCCCTGTAACGCCAAACGTGCCGTCGCGCAGGTGCCGCCCGGCGCGCCCGGCGATCTGGCCGATTTCGCCCGGCGACAGATCGCGGAACTGATAGCCGTCAAACTTGCGGTCCTGCGCAAAAGCCACGTGATCGACATCGAGGTTGAGCCCCATGCCGATGGCATCTGTGGCGACCAGATAATCCACATCGCCCGACTGATAGAGATCCACCTGGGCATTGCGGGTGCGCGGGCTCAAGGCCCCCATGACCACGGCGGCACCGCCATTCTGGCGGCGGATCAGTTCGGCGATGGAATAGACCTCGTCCGCGGCAAAGGCCACGATGGCGGTGCGCGGCGGCAGGCGCGTGATCTTCTTCGAGCCGGCATAGGTCAGATTGGACAGGCGCGGACGCGTGACGACGGAGATGCCGCGCAGCAGCTTTTCCAGTATGCCGCGCATGGTGGCCGCACCAAGCAGCAAGGTTTCCTGACGGCCCCGCAGATGCAGGATGCGGTCAGTAAAGATGTGGCCACGCTCCAGATCGTTGGCAAGCTGGACCTCGTCGATGGCAACGAAATCCATATCCGTCTGGCGCGGCATCGCTTCGACGGTACACACCGCATAGCGCGCGCCGGGCGGCATGATCTTTTCCTCACCGGTGATCAGCGCGACATTGGCAAGCCCCACCCGTTCGGCAACACGGTTGTAGACTTCGCGCGCCAGCAGGCGCAGCGGCAGGCCGATCATGCCCGTCTGGTGCGCCAGCATCCGCTCAATGGCGAGGTGAGTCTTCCCCGTGTTCGTCGGCCCCAGAACGGCGGTGACGTCACGACCGCTCAGGATCAAGGGAAGTTCGGGAGTAGGCATAAGGTTCATCAAAAATATCCAACACCGGCACGACGGCCTTACCAGAACCAGCAAGGCATGCCGGGCATGCACTATCCGATAGCATTATCGGCATCAGACAGAAAGTATGCGGCGACCTCAAGATAAACAATTGCGAACCGATTCACGGAGTGTTCCATTAAGAAACAGAACGCGAGCAGAACGAATCAGCGACGAATCAGCTATAGGATCAGATTCCTGCTTTGTTCACGGCCACATCTAGCTTTCCCGGGTGCGAGTCGCACAAGATGCTGAATCAGCGGGAACAGGATTTCAACGAATCGGTCCACCGCCGTTAACCTTTGGCTTTTCCGCGCAAAAGCGGGCGGTCCGCCGTCAACGATTTTTTGGTCTGTTAAGAAAATCGCAATATTTCCTTATAGTTAGTTAAGGAATCCAAGGCCCGGGTGCCCCGTTTCATTAACACTCCGATCAAAGGAAGAACGAATCAGCGACGAATCAGCGCCTTGTCCATTTTCCTGTTTTGTTCACGGCTACATCTTGTGCCGAAGGCGCGGGAGTCGCACCAATCCCCGAACGCACGGGAAGGAAATAGGACAAGATTCAGGAAACGCCGTTAACCTTTGGCCGCGAATATCGGGAATCGCCGCCGCACAAAACGAAAACGCCGCCGACCGTTTCCAGTCCGCGGCGTCTTTTGTTTTGCTTCCGATCAGCTGAAATACTGCCCGCCATTGGCTGTCAGCGTCGAGCCGGTGATGAAGCCGGCATCGTCAGAGGCAAGGAACACCACGCAGCGCGCGATTTCTTCCGGCTCGCCCAGACGTCCGACCGGGATTTGCGGAATGATGCGCTCGTTGAGCACCTTCTCGTCGATGGCCCGAACCATTTCCGTGCCGATATAACCCGGACAGATGGCATTGACCGTAATGCCGGCGCGCGCGCCCTCCTGCGCCAGCGCCTTGGTAAAGCCGATATCCCCGGCCTTGGCCGCGGAATAATTGGCTTGCCCGGCCTGGCCCTTTTGTCCGTTGATCGAGGAAATATTGATCACGCGGCCGAATTTGCGGTCACGCATGCCCGTCCATACCGGATGGGTCATGTTGAACAGGCCGGTCAGATTGGTGTTGATCACTTCGCCCCATTGGCCAGGGGTCATCTTGTGGAACATGGCGTCACGGGTGATGCCCGCATTGTTGACCAGCACGGCGACGGGGCCGTGATCGGCCTCGATCCTGGCAATACCTGCAGCGCATTCTTCATAGTTGGAAACATCCCACTTGTAGGTGGCAATACCGGTCTTTTCCGTGAATTTCTTCGCCGCGTCGTCATTGCCGGCGTAATTTGCCGCGACCTTGTACCCTGCCGCTTTCAGGGCCACGGATATGGCTGCGCCGATACCACGTGTTCCGCCCGTAACGATTGCCGTTTTGGTCATATTTCCCCTCCCTAATTCATGTTGGATCAAAGTTAGTGTTGTTGAAAAAGAGACGTGGCAGCAGCCTGGAAATTTAGTGCTGCCGGAACACGGGTTCGACAAAGGCCGAACCCGTGCTCATTCTTGCAGATCAGTCCTTGACGCGCTCAACGCACAGGGCAATGCCCATGCCGCCGCCAATGCACAGCGTGGCAAGGCCCTTTGTGCCGTTGCGGCGCTTCAATTCATAAAGCAGCGTGTTGAGCACCCGGGCACCGGATGCGCCGATGGGATGACCGATGGCAATGGCACCGCCATTGACATTGACGATGTCGGGATTGAGCCCGAGATCCTTGTTGACGGAAAGCGCCTGCGCCGCGAAGGCTTCGTTGGCTTCGACCAGATCAAGGTCCTCCACCTTCCATCCGGCCCGCTCCAGGGCCTTGCGTGACGCAGGGATTGGACCTGTGCCCATGATGGCAGGGTCGACACCGGCCGTTGCCCAGGAAACGATGCGGGCCAGCGGCTTGACGTTGCGGCGCTTGGCCTCGTCCTCGCTCATGAGCACCACGGCAGCCGCACCATCATTGAGGCCGGAGGCATTGCCTGCGGTAACGGTGCCTTCCTTGTCGAAAGCGGGCTTCAGCTTGGCAAGGGAGGCGAGTGTCGCGCCGTGACGGATATACTCGTCATCCGCAACGATCACGTCGCCCTTGCGGGTCTTGACCGTGAACGGCACGATTTCATCCTTGAACTTGCCCGCCTTCTGCGCGGCTTCCGCCTTGTTCTGGGAGCCAAGGGCGAACTTGTCCTGATCTTCGCGGGTGAACTGCCACTTGCGGGCGATGTTCTCGGCGGTATTGCCCATGTGGTAGCCATGGAAAGCGTCGGTCAGGCCATCCTTGATCATCGTATCGATCATCTTGAAATCGCCCATCTTCACGCCGCTGCGCAGATGCGCGCAATGCGGCGCCATCGACATGGATTCCTGTCCGCCCGCCACGATGATATCGGCATCGCCGGTTGCGATCTGCTGCATGCCGAGGGCCACGGCGCGCAGGCCGGAGCCGCAGAGCTGGTTGAGCCCCCAGGCTGTCGCCTCCTGCGGAATGCCTGCCTCCATGGCGGCCTGGCGGGCCGGGTTCTGCCCTTCGCCGGCGCTGAGCACCTGGCCCATGATCACTTCATCGACATCGGCACCATCGACACCAGCGCGGCTCAGCACTTCCTTGATCACCGCAGCGCCGAGTTCGTGGGCCGGGACGTTGGCAAAAGCACCGTTGAAAGACCCCACGGGGGTTCGCGCTGCACTGGCGATAACGATGGATTGGGTCATAGACGTCTCCTTATCATTGAGATGCTGAATTCATTCAGCTTGGCTTCCCGAACAGAATTCCCTCCCTGCGGCAGTTTGACAAGGGGCATTCGCCGCGAAGCCAAATTTATCGCCTGCAAGCCAGAGAAAGGCGAGAATGATCTGCGCGATGGATGCGGCGCACAAATCACTTTGATTTGTGCCGCTTTCCCCCTATCCTCGTGGATATATCAGTAAGCGGGCACGCAAATTCAGACCATTTGAGTCTGATGACATGAGTTGGGGAGTTCTCTGATGGCAGCAAAAACCGGCGACGTCGTCATTAAAAAATATGCCAACCGGCGCCTCTACAATACCGGCACAAGCACCTATGTGACGCTGGAAGATCTCGCCGAGATGGTGAAGCGCAATGAGGATTTCACCGTTCAGGACGCCAAGACCGGAGAAGACATCACCCATTCCGTCCTGACCCAGATCATCTTCGAACTGGAAAACAAGGATGGGCAGAACATGCTGCCGATTCCGTTCCTGCGCCAGCTCATCGCCTATTACGGCGACCAGATGCAGGTGGTGCTGCCAACATTCCTCGAACAGTCCATGAGTGCCTTTGCCAAGGAACAGGAGCGCATGCGCGAGCAGCTTTCGGCCGCCTTCGGCAAATCGCCGATCGACATGATGAACATCAGTGCGCCGGTCAAGCTCGTCGAGGAGCAGGTTCGCCGCAACACGGAGATGCTGCAGCACGCCATGCGCATGTTCACGCCATTCCCGCTCAACAAGACGGCCGGAGCGGCCGAGGCCGACGAAACACCCGCCGCCGAAACCGCCAAGAAGGATACCGGGCTGGACGAACTGAAAGAACAGATCGCCGCCATGCAGCGCAAGCTGGACTCCCTCGACAAATAATCCAGGTCACATCCGTTTTTGACTGAATATCCGGCTCGCGCGGCGGATCGGCTTTTGCATTCCATGACCATACGAACTCAAGAGGACACCATGGCCCAACTCTCACTTTCCAAAGCCAACACCATCATCAAGGCAGCGCTTGCCAAGGGCACCGAGGCTGGCATGCGGCCGCTCTCCGTCGCCGTGCTCGATGCCGGCGGCCACCTCAAGGCCTTCCAGAAGCAGGACGGCGCTTCCCTGCTGCGCTTCGAGATCGCCTTCGGCAAGGCGTTCGGCGGCCTGACCATCGGCACGGGCTCGCGCACCGTTGAAAAATTCGCCAAGGAACGCCCGCACTTCGTCGAGGGGCTGGTGGCAGCGTCCGGCGGGCGCGTCATCCCGGTGGCGGGCGGCGTTCTCATCAAGAATGCCAAGGGGGAGCTTCTCGGCGCGGTAGGCATCACCGGCGACACCTCCGACAATGACGAGATTGCTGCCATCGCCGGTATTCAGGCGGCCGGTTTCATCGCCGACGGCGGCCAGAGCTGATCACCGGCCCTGTTCTGGAACAGGGCAGCGGCGCTACAGGCGTGTCCCGGCGAACAGCCGGGGCGCAATGAAATCGACGAACACCCGCAGCTTCGGCGACAGATGCCGGTTTGAAGGCCAGAGCACCCAGAACTGGCCTGTCTGAACCAGACATTCGTCAAGCAGCGTGTGCAGTTCGCCCGCCTTCACCGCATCGGCCACCAGGAAGTCCGGCATATAGGCAATGCCGAGGCCGCGGACCGTCGCGCCATAGAGCGCTTCCATATTGTTGCACACCAGCGCCGAGGGCAGATGCAGGTCAATGTCCGAAGCTGCTCCTCCCATCACCCAGTCCTGCAGCTTGCCGCTTGTGGGAAAGCGGTAGCGCAGACAGGCGTGATGCTGCAGGTCGCGCAATTCCCTCGGTCTGCCGCGCCTCTGCAGATAGGCTGACGACGCGGCAAGCACCTGCCGGAACGGACCAAGCCGGCGCGCCATCAGCGACGAATCCGGCAAATCTCCACTGCGAATGACGGCGTCGAACCCTTCTTCGATCACATTGACGATCTGGTCGTTGAAATCGAGATCAAGCTCGATTTCCGGATAGAGCTGTTCGAATTCGGGCAGGTGCGGCAGCAGGAAACGATAGCCGATCGTCGGCAGGCTCACACGCAAGCGCCCGCGCGGGGCTTCCTTGGTGCGCGACAGCATGGATTCCGCATCATTGAGATCATCAATGATGCGGCGGCAGCGCTCATAAAACAGCTGCCCCTCCTCGGTGAGGCTGATGCGGCGCGTGCTGCGCTGGAACAGGCGCACATCCAGGTTCTGCTCCAGCCGGGCAATCGTTTTTCCAACCGCCGAAGCGGAAATACCCAGCGACCGGCCAGCCGCAACGAAACTCAGCGTTTCCGCGGACCGCACGAAAGCAAACAAACCATTCAGATTATCCATGGCCACTCTATTAGAGAAATATTGTCCGCTATGTCGGGATGTATGCCGTAATTTTCAACGATTAAAGCCTGTGTATCATGAATACAACTATTCCCTTCCACATTTTGATACTGCAGGTGAAAAATGACTGCCCAAACACATCCGCACAATACAGCGGAGAAGCTGATGATTCTGACCGCTGTCTGCCTGGCGGCCCTCGCCATGCCCGTCAGCTTTACCGGCCCTGCCGTCGCACTTCCTGCCATTGCCCGCGCCCTTGGCGGCAGCCCGGTCGAACTCAACTGGGTTACCAATGGCTTCATGCTGGCCTTCGGCAGCAGCCTGATGGCGGCGGGCGCGCTCGCCGACAATTACGGGCGCAAACGCGTCTTCCTGACAGGCCTTGTGCTTTTTGCCGTTTTCTCGCTGGCACTGTCGCTTGTCACCAGCCTTGTCTGGTTTGACATCATGCGCGCGGCACAGGGCCTTTCGAGTGCCCTCGCCTTTTCCGGCGGCATGGCCGCACTCGCCCAGGAATTCGACGGGCAGGAACGCACGCGCGCCTTCAGCATGATCGGCATCACATTCGGCATTGGCCTGTCTTTCGGGCCGATTCTTTCGGGAACGCTGATCAGTCATTTCGGCTGGCAGGCAGCAATCCTCGTCACCCTGCCGATCACCCTTGTCGCGTTTAGCCTTGGTGTTTTCCGGCTGCGGGAATCGCGCGACCCCGACGCAAGGGGCATCGACTGGCCGGGCGCTATCAGCTTCACTCTGGCGCTGACGCTGCTCACGTGCGGCATATTGCAGGCACCGGATATCGGCTGGGGGCACCCGCTCGTCATCAGCATGCTCGCCGCCGCGCTGCTCGTGTTCGGCTTCTTCGTAATCGTCGAACAGCGCGCGGCACGGCCGATGCTGGACCTCAGCCTGTTTCGTTATCCGCGTTTTGTCGGCGTGCAGATCCTCGCCGCGGCTCCCGCCTATTCCTTTGTCGTCCTGCTGATTCTCCTGCCCATCCGCTATATCGGCGTGGAGGGCTTCAGCGAGGTTCAGACCGGGCAGATGATGATTGCCCTGTCGGGCCCGCTGCTCATCGTGCCGTTTCTGGCAGCACTGCTCACGCGCTGGTTCTCCGCCGCGATCCTGTGCAGTGCCGGTCTTCTCCTCTCGGCAGGCGGACTGTTCTGGCTCAGCCGGTGCATGCCGGGCCAGCCGGTGGAACTGACACTCCCGGCATTGGTCCTGATCGGCTTTGGCATCAGTCTGCCCTGGGGATTGATGGATGGCCTCGCCGTCAGCGTCGTCCCAAAGGAGCGGGCCGGCATGGCAACGGGTATTTTCAGCACCACGCGCATTGCCGGTGAAGGCATTGCCCTTGCCATTGTCAGCGCCCTGCTTACCGCGCTTCTCAACTGGAAATTGGGTACGGGTCCTGATGCCGCGCAGGCGGCCCAGAAGCTGGCAACCGGCAATATCGCCTCAGCCATGGGCCTATTGGGTCCGGTCAGCCCGCAAGCGGTACTGCAGACCTATGGCGAAGCCTTCGGCCAGCTCCTGCAGATTCTGGCGGAGATCACCCTTGTGACGGCACTCGCCATCTTCATCGTCATGCGCATACCGGACAAGGCAGTCATCGCCGCCTGACCGGCCCAGCGATATCAAGCCCCGGCAGATGGTCTCCTCTGCCGGGGTTTTTGCATGATGTCAGCGGAAGTTGACGTCGCGCCCGGCGGAGCGCAGCGAAACGGTGAATCCCGCCAGAATATCGAAAAAAGCCATCGCCATCAGAATGAAGAACAGCGAATGCGAGGCGCTGGGAACCAGCAGGAATTCCACCAGAAATGCCACGAACACGAAGGTCGACAGGAGATGGTCAACCACCGAGGCATTGCTCGTGCGCGTTGACTTCATGATCTCGAAGAACAGCAACGCCAGCGACAGCACGATCATCAGGTCGCCCAGTGTCATCCGCCATACGCCGCCCGACAGCATCTGCATGGAATAGAGCTGCGTCGCCCACGGATCGGCGCCGCCAATACCCGTCAATCCGGCAACCACCAGATTGAACACAACAAGCGGCACGATCATCAATGGAATATTGGAAATCACGGCATCTGTCTCCCATCAGCATGTCATAAACAAAAAGGACCGGCACAAGGCCGGTCCTCTTTATCACGAAATCCAGGAAGGGATCAGCCTTCTTTCGGCGTCAGAACCTGACGGCCGCGATACATGCCGGTCTTCAGATCGACATGGTGCGGACGGCGCAGTTCGCCTGAATTCTTGTCTTCGACGTAAGTCGGGGCCTTCAACGCGTCGGCGGAACGGCGCATGCCGCGCTTCGACGGAGAAGTTTTTCTTTTAGGTACAGCCATTGTTCCTGCTCCAGTAATCAGTCAAAATCCGGCGCTGGCCCGATCGAGCCTGTCACAATGGACAAAATTCCGGAAAGTTCGGCTGGGGCTATACACGGCTTGAGAGCTTTTGACCAGCATGAGTCGCATATTTTTTGTCGCAAATGCCGATATGCCGGGATTTGCGCCGATAGAGGGTCTATTTGACACAACCAATATACGCACCGGCGCCCCGCGCACGCCGTTCATTGAGCCTTGCCAGCGTTTGCAACCCCTGCCCCGGCCGCGCCGGATTGCGCGCGATCGGGTTGGGCAGGGTCACCGCGAGAAAGGCCGCCTGCCGCGGTGTCAGCCTTGCCGCACTCACCTTGAAATGATGCTGCGCCGCCGCCTCGATGCCATAGATGCCCGGGCCCCATTCGGCAATATTCAGGTAGATTTCCATCACCCGCCGTTTGGTCAGGATCAGATCGGTCATCATCGCCAGCGGCATTTCCAGGCCCTTGCGGATGAAAGACCGGCTGTTCCACAGGAACAGGTTCTTGGCGGTCTGCATCGTGATCGTCGACGCACCGCGCGTCTGCTCACCATCCATGGCATCGGACACAACCAGATTCATCGCATCCCAGTCGACGCCGGAATGAAAGCAGAACCGCGCATCCTCCGACATCATGACGGAATGCACCAGCACCGGGGAAATCTCGTCCAGTGACGCCCAGCGCCGGTCATAACCGGAAAAAGTCACGAGGTCCTTCACCATCAAGGTGGAAACCGGATGCACGAACGGCAGCCGGTACAGGCTGAGCAGGATGATGGGGATCATCATCAGGAGGATACCCGCCAGAATCAGGTAGCGCACGATGCACCCCAAAGGCGAGCCGCCCGGACTGACCAGATAGCCTCCGCCTCTTTTGTTTCTGACCAGAACCCGTGTCACACCCGCCGCCTGCGTTGAAAGCCCACCATGGACATAGAGCAACCATCCGCCAAAGGGAACCATTTCCATGCCATTCCAGTCATGTTCACAATGACAACAAGGCAAAAATGCAAAAGCAGCGCATCTAATCATTGACCGGGCGCCGATTTTTCGCTCATTGCCAGATCATGATGACAGATCAAGACACTTCCCTGTTTCAGATGACATTGCTGCATCGCGCCGCCTCGGTGGAAACGCTGCTGGCCGACCTGCTCTCGGATCAGCCGCAAGACGGCGAGATCAGCCGTCCGCCCCGCCTCATGGCAGCGATGCGGCACGGCGTTCTCAACGGCGGCAAGCGTCTGCGCCCCTTCCTCGTTCTGGAAAGCGCCGCTCTCTTCGGTGCCGACACCCCCGCGGCTTTGCGGGTAGCGGCGGCGCTGGAATGCATCCATAGCTATTCGCTCGTGCATGACGATCTACCGGCCATGGACAATGACGATATGCGCCGCGGCCAGCCGACGGTGCATCGCAAATTCGACGAGGCAGCGGCAATCCTCGCAGGGGACAGCCTCCTGACCTACGCGTTCGAACTGATCGCAGCCGAGGCGACTGAACTTGATCCCGGCGCCAAGGTTGCATTGGTGACGGCTCTGGCACGCGCGGCCGGCATCGGCGGCATGACCGGCGGCCAGGCGCTCGATCTGGAGGCGGAAAAGGTCAAACCTGACGAGGCAGGCATCATCCGCCTGCAGGCCATGAAGACCGGCGCGCTGATCCGTTTCGCCTGCGAGGCCGGTGCCATGATCGGCAATGCCAATTCCCGGGATCGCGAACGGCTGGCGGAATACGGCTCGGCCATTGGCCTTGCCTTTCAGCTGGCCGACGACCTGCTCGACGTCACCGCCGATGCTGCCCATATGGGCAAAGCCACCGGCAAGGATGCGGCAGCGGGCAAGGCTACGCTGGTTTCACTGCACGGGATCGACTGGACCAAGCGCCAGTTGAGCGGGCTGGTGGCACAGGCCGAGGAATTGCTTGCGCCCTTCGGCGAAAAGGCTGCCCTGCTCAAGCAGGCCGCACGGTTCATCGCCGAGCGGCAGAGCTGAATCTATTCGGCCGCGTGCGAGCCTGCGCCCTGGCCGAAGCGGTTTTCGATATAGTCGGCAACCATCTTCTGGAATTCCTTGGCGATACCCGCACCGCGCAGGGTCGCCACTTTCTTGCCGTCAACAAAGACCGGGGCCGTCGGCGTTTCGCCGGTTCCCGGCAGTGAAATGCCGATATCCGCCATCTTGGATTCGCCCGGCCCGTTGACGATGCAGCCCATCACCGCGACATTGAGCGCTTCGACACCGGGATATTTCTCGCGCCAGACCGGCATATTGTCGCGAATATCGCTCTGGATCGATTGCGCCAGTTCCTGAAACACGGTGGATGTGGTCCGCCCGCAACCGGGACAGGCCGCGACAATCGGGATGAACTGGCGAAAGCCCATGGTCTGCAGCAATTCCTGCGCCACCTGCACTTCACGTGTCCGGTCACCGTTCGGCTCCGGTGTGAGCGATATGCGGATCGTGTCGCCGATACCCTGCTGCAAAAGAATGCCAAGGGCTGCAGAGGAAGCGACAATGCCCTTGGAGCCCATGCCGGCTTCGGTAAGGCCGAGATGCAGCGCATGATCGCAGCGCCGCGCCAGCTCCGCATAAACCGCGATCAGGTCCTGCACCAGGCTGACCTTGGCGGAAAGAATGATCCTGGAGCGCGGCAGGCCGATTTCTTCGGCCAGCTGCGCGGAAATCAGCGCCGACTGGACAATGGCTTCCCGAGTGACCTGTTCCGCCGTCAGGGGCGCGCCGGCCGCATGGTTCTGGTCCATCAGTGCCGTCAGCAGTTCCTGATCGAGCGAACCCCAGTTGACGCCGATGCGCACCGGCTTGTCATAGCGGATCGCCATTTCGATGATGGCGCCGAACTGCGCATCCTTCTTGTCCTTGAAGCCGACATTGCCCGGATTGATGCGGTATTTCGCCAGCGCTTCGGCGCAGGCCGGATGGTCCGCCAGCAGTTTGTGACCGATATAATGAAAATCACCGACCAGCGGCACGTTCAGTCCAAGCCGGTCCAGCCTTTCGCGGATTTTCGGCACAGCGGCAGCGGATTCATCCCGGTCAACGGTGATACGGACGATCTGCGATCCCGCGCGGGAAAGGGCTGCCACCTGTGCAACGGTGCCGTCCACATCGGCTGTATCCGTATTGGTCATCGACTGCACGACGACGGGTGCGCCTCCGCCAACCATGACCCCGCCCACATCGACGCCAACGGAGGCGCGGCGGGCAAAGGGCTGCGAATAATAGTCAGACATTGTCAAACTCCAGATATTCCCTTCACGTGGCGCAGGGAACGCCTTGTGTCAACACCATGTGACATGAACGCGGCAAATTCAAAGCAAATGCCCTTCCCGATCACGCCACAGTGAACCGTATGACAAAGTGTTCACGTTCCAAAGCTGGTATTTTTGCTGCAATGCAATATATTCCAGACGCCTTCAACACGGTTGTTAAACCAAAGGAAGTTTCTCATGGCCAAGAAGACCGCAGTCGTCACAGGTTCCAACTCCGGCATCGGACTGGGTTCCGCCCACGCCCTCGCAGCGGCGGGTTACAATGTGGTGATCAATTCCTTCACGGACCGCCCGGAAGACCACGATCTTGCCAAGGAGATCGCCGCACAGCATTCCACCGGCGTCGCCTATATCAAGGCCGACATGTCCAAGGGTGACGAATGCCGTGCCCTGATCGACCAGGCTGCTGCCGCATTCGGCAGCGTCGATGTGCTGGTTAACAATGCCGGCATCCAGTTTGTCGCCCCTGTCGATGAATTCCCGACGGAAAAATGGGATGCGATCATCGCCATCAACCTGACCTCGGCGTTCCACACCACCGCTGCGGCGCTTCCCTATATGAAGAAGGCCGGATGGGGCCGCATCATCAATATCGCCTCGGCGCATGGCCTGCGCGCATCGCCGTTCAAGTCGGCCTATGTGGCGGCCAAGCACGGCATTCTCGGACTGACCAAAACCGTCGCGCTGGAAGTGGCGGAAAAGCATATCACCAGCAACGCCATCTGCCCCGGTTATGTCCTGACACCGCTCGTCGAGGCTCAGATCCCCGACCAGATGAAAGCGCACAACATGGACCGCGAAACCGTCATCCGCGAAGTCATGCTGGACAGGCAGGCAACCAAGGAATTCGCCACGGTCGACCAGATCGGCGCAACGGTGGTGTTTCTCGCCAGCGATGCGGCGGCGCAGATCACCGGTACATCCATCTCCGTCGATGGCGGCTGGACGGCGCAGTGATGAACCACAAACCCAAAGTCATCAACATCGCGCTGCAGGGCGGCGGCTCGCACGGCGCCTTCACCTGGGGTGTTCTCGACCGCATTCTGGAAGATGGCCGGTTGACCATCGAGGGCATATCCGGCACCAGCGCCGGCGCCATGAATGCTGTCGCGCTGGCTGATGGCTGGAGCCGCAACGGTCCCGATGGCGCCCGCGAAAAGCTCTATGAGTTCTGGCGGGCGGTGGGCCGCACCGGGCAGTTCAGTCCGGTTCAGCGTACGCCCTGGGACCGTTTTTTCGGCAACTGGTCCGTCGAGAACGGCGTCGGGTACAATCTGTTCGAGCAGTTCTCGCGCATGTTTTCGCCCTATGAGTTCAACCCGTTCAACCTTAACCCCCTGCGGGATGTGGTCGAGCGTGAGATTGATTTCGACCGGGTGAAAGCCTGTTCGGCACTCAAGCTGTTCATCTCGGCAACCAATGTGGAAAGCGGCCGCCTGCGGGTCTTTTCCCAGTCGGAGCTCAATGCCGATGTGGTGATGGCATCCGCGTGCCTGCCCTATATTTTCCAGGCGGTGGAGATTGAAGGTGAACCCTACTGGGATGGCGGCTATGGCGGCAACCCGGCGCTCTATCCCTTCTTCTATTCGACCAAGAGCGAAGACCTGCTGCTTATCCAGATCAACCCGATCGAACGGCGCGGCGCGCCGAAGACCGCCCGCGAAATCACCGACCGTATCGACGAGATCACCTTCAATGCGGCGCTGCTGCGTGAGTTCCGTTCGATTGCCTTCGTCAATTCGCTGATCGACGCAGGCCGGATCGAACACGGCGAATACAAGCATATCCGCATGCACCGTATCGATGCCGATGTGGCGCTGGCCGGCCTGGCGGCCTCGTCAAAAATCAACGCGGAATGGGCCTTTCTCGAATATCTGCGCGATCTCGGCCAGGCCGCAGCCGATGACTGGCTGGAAGAGCATTTCGATGCGGTGGGCGAGCACGCGACACTCGATCTCTCCGGTGAACTTTCTCCCGAAATGAATGTAGGATTGAAAGCCCACAAGGCCGGACGGAGGGTGACCGACTTTCTGCTGCAGCGCAAGAAACCGGCGGTCGCGGCAAGCCGCCGGGCATAGATCAGGTGCCCGGGTTTTCGTTGCGGTCGGCGCTGGCTGCAAGATTGGCCATCAGGAAGACCACGACGAGCAGGCAGGCCAGCACCATATAGACCGGGCCGAACCCCGTGCGCCCGCCGACAAAGCCGATTGCCGATGGCGCGACCAGAATGCCGGAATAGCCCATCAGCGTGACGAGGCTGAGGGCGACGCCCGAAGACGTTCCCTTCTGGTTGCCGGCAGCCGAGAAGGCGATGGGCACCATATTGGCAATGCCCAGCCCCGCAAACGCAAAGGCCAGAATGGCGATCCAGGGGCTTGGCGCAAGGCTTGCAACCAGCATGCCCGATGCACCAATGAGCGCGGAAATGCGCAATGTCTTCACCGCACCGAAGCGGTTGCGCACGCCGTCGCCGAGAAAGCGCATGACGGACATCGTTCCCGAAAATGCGGCGAAGGCAAATCCGGCCGTGGCAATATCGGCACCGCGCTCCTGCTTGAGGTAGAGAGCCGCCCAGTCGAGAACCGACCCTTCCGGAACCATGGAGAAAAGCGCCATGATGCCGATGAGGTAAATCAGCGGGTTGGTCGGGAAAGCCAGCTTGCCCTTTTTCTCGTGCACCACCGGCGCATCTTCAGTGATCATGTAGCGGAACGCGGCCAGCCCCAGAACAACCGCAATGGCTGTGACCACCGCCGCGTGAACCAGATGGCCCTGTGCTTCGATCAGCAGGCCGCCAAGGGCGCCGCCGGCGAAGCCGCCAAGGCTCCAGAACCCGTGTGAGGATGACATGACAGCGCGCGACAGTTTTTTCTCCACCTCGACGGCATTGGCGTTCATGGCCACATCCATGCCGCCGATGACGGCACCGAAGAGGAAAAGCGCGGGCGCCGCGATGTAAACATTCGGAGCCAGCGCCACCAGCAAAAGGGAAAAGCTGCAGAAGACGGCAAAGCCCTTGACCACCGCGCGCGACCCGTACCGGCCGATGAGGTAACCGCACCACGGCATCGCCGCCAGGGCGCCAAGGCCAAACACCAGGATCATCAGGCCGAGCGTGAACTCGCTGATGTGCAGGCGCGTCATGAAGACGGGGATCTGCGGCGCCCAGCTGCCGATCAGAAATCCATTGAAAAAGAAAGCGCTGGCAACTGCCCAGCGGCCATAGACGGCTTTCTTCCTGTAGAGGGAGGCATCCATAGTTTTATCACCAGCTTGAATTTCGGACAGGATGGACATCACGCACCGCGTCTGTCGGCGATGACGACTTCGACACCCACGCCGCGAATCCGCTCAACAATCGACGGGTCGGCGGTTCTGTCAGTAATCAGCGTCGATATGGCCGAGATGGGCGCAATGGCAAAGGGCGCCTGCTTCAGCAGCTTTTCAGCCGTGGCTAGCAGCATCACTTCATTGCTCGCCTTGCTCATGGCCAGTTTCAGATGCGCGTCCTCGTAGTTCTCGGCGCGCAGTGTCAGGCTCTCGTCGATAGCGCAGGCGCCGAGCACACAGTAGTCAACATGCATGAGCTGCACTTCGGCAAGCGGCGACTGCCCGATGACGCTGCGGGTGAAACGATTCAGCGTGCCGCCAAGAAGGATAACCTCGCACAGGGGATGGTCGAGAGCGGCCGAGGCAATATCCGGCGAGCTGGTGATGATGCGCATCTGCATGTTGACCGGCAGGGCGCGCACAAACTCAAGCACGGTCGTGCTCGAATCGAGAAGCATGGTGGAATTCGGGGCAATTCGTTCAGCGGCAACTGCGGCAACCGCCTTCTTCCCGGCCGTTTCATCCTTGGCGCGCTGCTGAAAGCTGCGAAAGCTCGAACTGCTGCGCGCTGCACCGCCATGGAAGCGCTGGACAAGCCCTGCTTCAGATAATTCGCGCAAATCCCGGCGTATGGAATCTTCCGAAACACCGAATTCCGTCGCAACGGCATTCGCCAGGACGCGGCCGGATTCATTGACCCGTTTGAGGATCATGCTCTTCCGCTCTTCCGGCGACAGGTCTTTGGTCATTGTGGAATACCCTGCACATGCGCGCTCACATCCCGCATCGGCTGCGGAACTCAACGACCCGACCATACTTCGCATATGCGCACTATTCAATGCCTGTTTATGCCGATATGCGCACATATCGGCATAAATGTGTTACATCGGGTGATGGGCGGCAGCACACATCCATCTCGTCGTGCCCCAAGATTGAGCTCAGGGGCACGACGCGGCCGGCTCTATGCGGATCGGATGGCGCTTACTCGTAGACGGCGAGCAGATCCTTGGCATCGATCTGGTCACCGGCGCGCACCAGAATTTCAGCCAGCGTCCCGTCCCGTTCGGCACGCAGGGCCGTTTCCATCTTCATCGCCTCGATGGAGAGGAGCACGTCACCCGCATTGACCTTCTGGCCAACCGAGACGCCGACCGTGGACACAATGCCCGGCATCGGCGCACCGACATGCTTGTCATTGCCAAGCTCTGCCTTGCGGCGGACGCCGACGCTGCCCGCACGGGTGCGGTCAGGCACCTTCACGCGGCGCGGCTGACCGTTCATTTCGAAGAACACGGTGACCATGCCCTTCTCATCCGGTTCACCCACTGCCTGATTGCGTACAACCAGGGTTTTGCCACGCTCGATATCGAGGAAGACTTCCTCTTCCTGCGCCAGCCCGTAGAAATAGACATGCGTCGGCAGGACACTGGTCGGACCGTAAGTGCCGTGCGTCACGGCAAAATCGGTGAACACTTTTGGATACATCAGATAGGACGCAAATTCCTGGTCGCTGACCTTGCGCTCCAGCTTTTCCTCAATGTCCTTGCGCTCGGCCACGAGATCGGCCGGTGCCAGCAGTGAGCCCGGCCGCTCGGTGAATGGCTTTTCTGCTTTCAGGATCTTCTTCTGGATATCTTTGGGCCAGCCCTTCGGCGGTTGGCCGAGATCGCCGCGCATCATCGAAACCACCGAATCCGGGAAGGAAATATCCTTGTCCGGGTTCTTCACGTCGGCGACGGACAAATCCTGACTGACCATCATCAGCGCCATATCGCCCACGACCTTGGATGACGGGGTGACCTTGACGATATCCCCGAACATCTGGTTGACGTCGGCATAGGCCTGCGCCACTTCGTGCCAGCGCGTTTCAAGGCCGAGCGAGCGCGCCTGTTCCTTCAGGTTGGTGAACTGGCCGCCTGGCATTTCGTGCAGATAGACTTCCGATGCCGGTCCCTTCAGATCGCTTTCGAATGCCGCATATTGGGTGCGGACCGCCTCCCAGTAGAACGAGATGCGGCGGATCCATTCCGGATCAAGCCCGGGATCGCGCTCCGTGCCCTTGAGGGCTTCGACGATCGAACCGAGACAGGGCTGCGAGGTATTGCCGGACAGGGCATCCATGGCGGCATCGACCACATCGACTCCCGCATCCACGGCGGCAAGTACGGTTGCCGCTGAAATGCCCGACGTGTCATGCGTGTGGAAATGCAGCGGCAGGTCGGTCGCCTCGCGCAGTGCCTTGAACAGCACCTTGGCAGCGCCCGGCTTGAGCAGCCCGGCCATGTCCTTGACCGCGATGATATGCGCGCCGGCCTTTTCCACTTCCTGCGCCAGATCGACATAATATTTCAGGTCGTATTTCGGCCGGGCGGAATTCAGGATATCGCCGGTGTAGCAGATGGCGGCTTCACACAGCTTGTCCTCCTCCAGCACCGCATCCATGGTGACGCGCATGTTCTCGACCCAGTTGAGACTGTCGAACACGCGGAACACATCGACGCCGTTGCGGGCGGCCTGCTGCACGAAATACTTGACCACATTGTCAGGATAGCTCTTGTAGCCCACACCGTTGGCGCCGCGCAGCAGCATCTGCAACAGGATGTTCGGTGCCGCTTCGCGCACGTCTGCAAGCCGCTCCCATGGATCTTCCGTCAGGAAGCGCATGGCCACGTCGAACGTCGCGCCGCCCCAGCACTCCAGCGAGAACAGCTGCGGCAAGGCGCGTGCATAGGTACCGGCGACCCGGGCGATATCGAAGGTGCGCATCCGCGTTGCGAGCAGGGACTGATGGCCGTCGCGCATGGTGGTATCGGTGAACAGGGCGCGCTTTTCATTGCGCATCCATTCGGCAAACTTCTTCGGCCCCAACTGATCCAGCAGCTGCTTGGTGCCATCCGGGATCGGTGTCTCAATGAACGGCACCCGCGGCAGCGCCGCTTCGGCCGGTGGCGTGGCACGGCCCTTGGTTTCCGGATGGCCATTGACGGTAACATCGGCCAGATAGGTCAGAAGCTTGGTGGCGCGATCCTGGCGCTTCACCTGTGCGAACAGCTCCGGCGTCGTGTCGATGAACTTCGTCGTGTAGCTGTTATCGGCGAACTTCGGATGGGTGATGATGGCTTCAAGGAAGGTCAGGTTGGTGGCAACACCGCGGATGCGGAACTCGCGCAAGGCGCGGTGCATACGCTGGATCGTCTCGTCGGCGGTCGGCGACCACGCCGTGATCTTTTCCAGAAGCGGATCGTAATAGCGGGTGATGACAGCGCCCGAATAGGCGGTACCGCCGTCCAGCCGGATGCCGAAACCGGTTGCGCCGCGATAGGCGGTGATACGGCCGTAATCCGGAATGAAGTTCTGTTCGGGATCTTCCGTGGTGATGCGGCACTGCAACGCGTGGCCGTTCAGCCTGATGTCCTTTTGCGCGGGAACGCCGGATTCCGGCGTTCCGATCGTTGCGCCTTCCAGAATGCGGATCTGCGCCTTGACGATATCGATGCCGGTGACTTCCTCGGTCACCGTGTGTTCCACCTGAATACGTGGATTGACCTCGATGAAATAGAACTGGTTTGTGTCGGCATCCATCAGGAATTCGATGGTGCCCGCACCGATATAAGCTGTTTTCGCGGCAATCTTCAGGCCGTAATCGGCAATCTCCTTGCGCTGCGCCTCGTTGAGGTAAGGTGCCGGCGCGCGCTCAACAACCTTCTGGTTGCGGCGCTGGATCGAACAATCGCGCTCGAACAGATGCACCGCATTGCCGTGCGTATCGCCAAGAATCTGCACCTCGACGTGGCGCGCGCGCTGCACCAGCTTTTCAAGGTAGACTTCATCCTTGCCGAAGGCGGCCTTGGCCTCGCGCTTGCCCTCGGTGACCTCACGGGCAATATCATCCGGCGAGAAGATGGCGCGCATGCCGCGCCCGCCGCCACCCCAGGATGCCTTCAGCATGACGGGGTAGCCGATCGTCTCGGCGAGCTTCTTCACCTCGTCCATGTCGTCGGGCAGCGGGTCGGTTGCCGGCACGACCGGAACGCCGATCTCAATGGCGAGATTGCGGGCAGCAACCTTGTTGCCGAGGCGGCGCATGGTTTCCGGCTTCGGCCCGATGAAGATAATTCCGGCTTCACCGCAGGCCTCGGCAAATTCCGGGCTTTCGGACAAGAGGCCATAGCCCGGATGGATGGCGTCAGCGCCCGACAGCTTTGCCACCCGGATGATTTCCTCGATCGACAGATAGCTTTCGATCGGCCCCATGTCTTTGGCCAGATGCGGCCCGCGCCCAACCTGATAGGACTCATCCGCCTTGAAACGGTGCAGCGCCAGCTTGTCTTCCTCCGCCCATATCGCCACGGTTTTCATGCCAAGCTCGTTGGCGGCGCGGAAAACACGGATGGCGATTTCTGATCGATTGGCGACGAGGATCTTCTTGATAGGCAAGGCGAAAACTCCGAAATCTCATAGAGGCAATATGAGTGGTAAAACCCTATTGGCGGGGTGATTGCTGCACTGCAAACAATGCATATTGATCACAAGACGGTGAAATGTCCAACGGCAAAATGCCCGGCATGAGAGCCGGGCATTTCGCATGAGATAGCAAGCGGAAAGGCTTACTGCTGGATGTAGGTGTACTTGCCGTCCTTGTCCTTCTTCCATTCGTACATGACGTAGCCTGGAAGCTTCGGATCGCCCTTTTCGTCAAAGGAGATATCGCCGAGAACCGACTTGAACGGGCCTTTTCCCTTCAGAGCCTTGGCAACGGTTTCAGGATCGTTCGACTTAGCAGCGGTTGCTGCTTCGACGATGGCCTGCACGGCGGCATAGGCGTAGAGGGTGTAGGCTTCCGGCTCAAAACCGGCCTTGCGGAACTTCTCGACCAGTTCCTTGTTGGCCGGGTTGTTGCGCGGATCGGGACCGAACGTGTTGAGCGTACCGACCACGGCGTCGCCGGCAATCGCTGCGAGCTCGTTGGTAACGATGCCGTCGCCGGAGATGAACTTGACCTTCAGGCCCTGATCAGCCAGCTGGCGGATGATCAGACCAGCTTCGGTATGCAGACCACCCCAATAAAGGACGGTAACGCCGGCCTGCTTTGCCTTGGCGATCAGTGCGGAGAAGTCCTTGTCGCCAACGTTGACGCCTTCATAAAGAACAGGCTTCAAGCCCTTTGCTTCGATCGTCTTCTTGGTTTCATCGGCAAGACCCTGACCATAAGGCGTCTTGTCATGGATGACCGCGATCTTTGCATCCTTGTAATGCTCGGCGATATAGGCACCGGCAATGGCACCCTGCTGGTCATCGCGACCGCATGTGCGGAATGTGTTCCACAGGCCGCGTTCGGTGAACACAGGGTTTGTCGCGGCTGGTGTTACTTCAACAATGCCGTTTTCCGCATAGACTTCGGATGCCGGAATGGATACGCCGGAATTGAAGTGACCGACAACGAACTTCACGCCATCGGCAACGAACTTGTTGGCAACCGAAACGCCCTGCTTGGCGTCGGAAACGTCATCGCCCAGAACGAATTTGATCTTTTCGCCATTCACGCCGCCAGCCGCATTGACCACCTCTGCGGCCGCTTCGGCACCCTTCTGGATCTGCGCGCCGTAAGCGGCATTGGGGCCGGTCAACGGAGCACCAATACCGACCAGAAGATCAGCATAGGCGTGACCGCCCAAAGCGAGCATTGCTGCAACAGCAACACCCGAGAACAGTGACTTCTTCATTTGAAAACTCCCATTTTCTAGGTACTTACGAAACCCCTAACGATGAAATCTTCCCATCGCTTGAAGACCACATTTGCCGATTTTCCGGCGGTTGTCACGCTGATTCATTTCGCGTCAGCGAGATTGCTTAGGCCCCTTTTCTTTCCTTGAACGAGAAGGGGGAAACTTTTTCATAGAGCCAGTGATATTGCTGAACCATCTGGTTTGTCCGGGTGTAGCGATAGCCCAATGTACCGATGATGATCAGCACGATCGTGTCGACGATGTAGTAGTGCAGCGTCACCATCGTTCCCTCAAACAGGGCGAAGTGGATGAAGCGGACGCCGATGCCGAGAAGCAGCATGTAGAAGATCAGGATTGTATGGGAACGCCATGTCTTGGCGCAGGCGCGGCCCGCCATCCATGCGGCCCAGCCACCCATGACGCAGGTTACCAGCACAAACAGCCAGAATGAGGGTTCTTCGTACAAAATGCCTTGCATGGCAGTATTCCCCTTGCAGCACCGGATTTTCCAGACCCGCTGGAAAGCCGGTCCTATTTTTGTCAGTGACGCCCGCCCTCGAGATAGGCGGCGCGCACTTCCGGATTGGCGAGAAGATCCTTGCTCGATCCGCTCATCGTCACGATACCATTGACCATCACATAGCCGCGATCCGCCAGTTTCAGCGCGCCAAAGGCATTCTGTTCAACCAGAAACACCGTCAGGCCCGTGGACTTGTTCAGTTCCTTGATCGCCTCGAAAATGTGCTTGATGATCAACGGAGCAAGACCCAGCGACGGCTCGTCCAGAAGCAGCAGGCGCGGACGCGCCATCAATGCGCGGCCGATGGCCAGCATTTGCTGCTCACCGCCCGACAGGGTACCGCCGCGCTGGTTGATGCGTTCCTTCAGGCGCGGAAACAGGTCGAAAACCTTGCGCACGTCCTCGTCATAAAACTCCAGATTGTCGAGGCTGGCACCCATCTGCAGGTTTTCCTGCACAGTCATGCGCGGGAATATGCGGCGGCCTTCCGGCGACTGGGCGATGCGCAGGCGCGCGATCTCATGGGTCGGCAATTGCGTGATGTCCTGGCCGGCAAACATCACCCGGCCCTTGCGGGCCCGAGGCATGCCGAAAATGGTCATCATCAGCGTCGACTTGCCGGCGCCGTTGGCACCGATCAGCGTGACGATTTCACCGGCGTCCGCATGGACGCTGACACCGCTGAGCGCGCGGATATTGCCGTAATAGGTTTCAACGTTCTCGACGCTGAGAAGGGCCCCTGTCCTCGGAAGAGTTTGTGTTTCCGACATCACTTAGCCCCTCCGGTCTTCTTCGCAGCCGGCTTGCCCTGGCTCTCTTTCGCCAGCTTTTTGGCCTGGCCGATCCAGTCTTCGCGCGCGATGCGCCCGTCAAACGCCAGATAGGCTTCGGCGGCGATCACATCGGCCTTCTTCCAGGCCGCGATCTGGTCGAAATGGAAAATGCCATGTTCGTTGAGCCTGCGCTCGTTGACCGGGCCAATCCCCTTGATCAGGGTCAGATTGTCGGGCGTGCCGCCGCGCGGTGCGGCGAGCGCATTGGCGGTTGCTCCCGCCTTGATTGCCGGACCGGCGGGCTTTGCCGCGGCTTCGGCGGTTGCAGCAGCGGGCGCTTCCGGGTGCGTCTCCGTGATTTCCTGGATGGCCTCCGTGGACAAGAGATCAACGGCCGCCGTGATATCATCAGCGCCGGTCGCCGCTGCGTGCTCGATCAGCTCGACCACCTCTTCGTCCTCGACACCGAGATAGGCGGCAATGACCTTCGGGTCATTCTTCACGCTCGCCGGCGTTCCGTCGGAAATCTTCGTGCCGTATTCCAGAACAACGACGTGATCCGAGATTTCCATCACCACGGACATGTCATGCTCGATCAGGATGATCGAGGTCCCGGTTTCATCGCGGATGCTGAGCAGCAGCTGGTTCAGCTCCGCCGATTCACGCGCGTTGAGACCAGCGGCGGGTTCGTCCAGGCAGAGAAGCTCCGGATCGGTGCACATGGCACGGGCGATCTCGAGACGCCGCTGCGCGCCATAGGGCAGATCGCCTGCCGGATCGTCGGCGCGGTCGATGAGGTTGATCTTCTGCAGCCAGAAACGGGCTTTCTCGATCGCGTCGGCGGCAGCCTTCTTGTAGGTGGGAAAGCCGAGAAGACCGAGGATCGTATAACCCGACGACAGCATCAGGGGATTATGCTGGGCGACCAGCAGGTTCTCCAGAACGGTCAGCCCCGAGAACAGCCGGATGTTCTGGAACGTGCGTGCCACTTTCGCCTTCTTGGTGATGACGAAGTCGGCCATGCGCTCCAGAAGATATTCCTCGCCATTCTGCCGGGTCATGGTCAGCATGCCTTCGGTCGGCTTGTAAAATCCGGTGATGCAATTGAACACCGTGGTCTTGCCTGCACCGTTCGGGCCGATCAGGGCGGTGATGTCCCCGCGCTTGGCTTCGAAGTTCAGGTCGTTGATGGCGATAAGCCCGCCAAACTTCATCGAGAGATGTTCAACGCGCAGCACGGCGCTGGGATTGTTACGCACTTCCGAAACCATCAGCCGTGCCCTTCTTTCGTAAACTCGCTGGAGATCATCTTGCGCTCGTGCAGGAAGGCACTCGGTTCCCGGTTACCGACAAATCCGCGCGGCTTCCACACCATGACGACAATCATGGCCAGACCGAACAGCAGCATACGATAGAGTTCCGGCGTAAAATCGTTGCCGAAGATCAGCTTGAGGAATTCCAGTTCGCGCAGGAGTTCCGTGCCGCCGATCATCACCGCCGCCGCGATGGCGATACCGATGAGCGATCCCATGCCGCCGAGCACGACGATGGCAAGAATGATCGCCGATTCGAGGAACACGAAGGATTCAGGACTGACGAACCCCTGGCGGGCAGCGAAGAACGATCCGGCAAACCCGCCGAACATCGCGCCGGTGGCAAAAGCCGTCAGCTTGGTGGTCGTCGTGTTGATGCCGAGGGACCGGCAGGCGATCTCGTCCTCGCGCAACGCCTCCCAGGCACGGCCAATCGGCATGCGGCGCAAGCGGATCGTCACCCAGGCGGTCAGGAGAGCAAGGAACAGAATGAGATAATAGAGGAAAATCTTGTAGTAGACGCCGGAGTTCGGCAGGCCGAACATGGCAGCAAAACCGGTGGGGCCCGGCGTGAAGGGAATGCCGAACAGGGTGGCCTTGGCAATGCCGGAGATACCGAATGTGCCCTTGGTCACAACGGTCCAGTTGATCAGCACAAGACGGATGATCTCACCAAAGGCCAGCGTGACGATGGCAAGATAGTCACCCCGCAGCCGCAGCACCGGAAAGCCGAGCACAATGCCCCACGTGGCGGCAAAGATACCGGCCATCGGCAGGAGCAGCCAGAAGGACAGGCCGAAATGCGCGGAGAGCAGGGCGTAGGAGTAGGCGCCAACCGCATAGAAGGCGACATACCCAAGATCGAGCAGGCCAGCGAGACCCACGACGATGTTCAGACCCCATGCCAGCATGACGTAGATCAGGATCTGGATACCGAAATTGTCGACATATTTGAGCGAGCCCTGCACGCCGCTCTGGAACGACCATTGTCCGGTCACCGCGAACTGGATCAGCGCCAGGATCAGGATGACGACGAAGGGGTAGGTGAAAAGCAGGGCAAGGCCAAACCGCGACACCGTTGCCTTCAGCGACCGCCGGTCGATCTTGGCAGCGGCTGGCACCTTGCTTTTGGCCAGCTTCGCCTGCTCCCGTGAGGGCGTGATGAACGCTGCGAAGATGAAGCGCCCAATGGCAGCCACGGCCACGAAGATCGCCAGCAAGCCCCAGCGCTGGGCGAGAACCAGTTCATTGTTGATGTTCTGGTCGGTGCGGAAACCAATGACAAGGAAGAACAGGCCGAACGCGATGATTCCGGTAATCACCGCTTCCCTGGCGGCTTTCACGTAGACGGAATCCTGTCCTGAAGATTGGATATCAGCCATAAGCTCAGACCTTTTCGACTTCGGGCCGACCAAGAATGCCGGAGGGCAGGAAGATCAGGACGATTGCGAGGATCGAAAATGCAGCCACATCCTTGTAATCGATGGAGAAATAGGCAGACCACAGCGCTTCGATCAGCCCGATCAGCAGGCCGCCGACCACCGCACCGGGCAATGAGCCGATACCGCCGAGCACCGCGGCCGTGAACGCCTTGACGCCGGGTGTGAAACCATCGGTGAAGGAGATGACACCGTAGAACATGAGGTAGAGCGTTCCGGCGACCGCAGCGAGCATGGCGCCCATGACGAAGGTCATGGAAATCGTCTTGTCCACGTCGATACCGAGGAGTGCGGCCATCTTGCGGTCCTGCTCGCAGGAACGCTGGGCCCGCCCGAGCGTGGTCCGGTTGACCAGATACCAGAATGCGGCAAGCAGGATCGCGGTGACGATAACGATCACCATCTGCTTGTAGGCGATGGTGATGCCCGTGCCGTAGATTGTCACACCGCCATTGACGAGCGGCGGGATCGGCTTGTTGCGCGGGCCCTGTGTGACCTGCACGAAATTGGACAGCGCGATCGACATGCCGATCGCCGTGATCAACGGCGCGAGGCGGAACGATCCGCGTAGCGGCCGGTAGGCAAGACGCTCGATTGTCCAGCTCCACAACCCTGTCAGCAGCATGGCGACAAGCATCATAAGGAGCAGCGCCAGCACAACAGGCACACCGCCGATAAACGTGGTTAAAGCAAGAAAAACGATCATCGCCATGAACGCGCCAAGCATGAAAACATCGCCATGGGCGAAGTTGATCATGCCGATGATCCCGTAGACCATCGTATAGCCGATTGCGATCAGTCCGTAGATTGAACCGAGTGTCAGACCGTTGATCGATTGCTGGATGAAGTACTCCATCGCAACGATACCCCTCATTTTCATTGGGAAGTTTCTTATCCGGTTTTTTTATCCGGTTCCCGTTTACCCCAACCTCTTTACACGTAACGTCTGCGTTAAAGAAAGCAACAGCTTTTTTAGCACAAACAGCGGCATCACATTTGCTTGCATACTCCGTGCGAAATTTTTCACCAAATTTTCGTCATTTGTTGACGAAATTTACAGCAAATGCCTCTGATTTAACCGAATTACCTATCCCCGCCTTATTGTCGGAACGAGCCTGGTGAGGCTCACTTGACCACAAAGCCGTGAGCGAAGGGATCGCGATCATCGATAAAGATCGTGCTGTAACCGGTCATCCGCGCCCACCCCGCGACCGAGGGTATTATTGCATCGCGATCGCCGACATGGGTGGCCGATTCCACCCGGCCATGAAACAGCGAGCCGATGATCGATTCATGCACGAAGTCGTCTCCAGGCTTCAATTTTCCCTTTGCCGTCAGTTGCGCCATGCGGGCTGATGTACCCGTGCCGCAGGGGGAGCGGTCAATCGCCTTGTCACCGTAGAACACGGCATTGCGCGCATGCGCTTCCGGCTTGGTCGGCGCCCCGGTCCACAGGATGTGGCTGAGTGTGTTGATATCGGGCTTTTCCGGGTGCTGGAACGTATATCGCTCGTTCAGACGCTCGCGCAAAACCGGGCTCCAGCCGATAAGATCGAGCGCCCGGTAATCCGCCATATCCCGGAAGTTTTTCTGCGGATCGACGATTGCATAGAAATTGCCGCCATAGGCAACATCCACATGCAGTGTCCCGAGATCCGGACATTCCACTTCGAGCCCTTCCGCATAGAGAAAGGCCGGAACGTTGGTGATACGCACGCTGGTGACATACTGGCCTTCCTGCGTGTATTCGGCGACCACCAGACCGGCCGGGGTATCCAGCCTCAATATGCCCGGTGTCTTCGGGGTAATCAGGCCGTGTTCAATCGCCATCGTCACCGTGCCGATGGTGCCGTGGCCGCACATGGGCAGACAGCCCGACGTCTCGATGAACAGCACCGCCACATCGCAATCCTCGCGGGTTGGCGGATAGAGAATGGAACCGGACATCATGTCGTGGCCGCGCGGCTCGAACATCAGACCGGTGCGGATCCAGTCGAATTCGCGCAGGAAATGCGCCCGCTTTTCCATCATGGTCGAGCCGGTGAGGTTTGGCCCTCCCCCTGCCACGAGACGTACCGGGTTACCACAGGTGTGACCGTCGACACAGAAGAAGGAATGACGCGCCATGATGTACAGGGTCCTAAAAGCGTTGCGGATTAAAGGGATCGATCGGGATCGACGGCCGCCGGCCTTCGATGAGATCGCAGATCAGTCGTCCCGTGGCGGCGGACTGGGTCAATCCCAGATGCCCGTGGCCAAAGGCATAAAGAACATTTTTGCTTTGCCTGGAATAGCCGATAACCGGCAGGGAATCGGGCATCGACGGACGATATCCCATCCATTGCCTCCCGCCGGATACATCGAGATCCGGCAGGAAAGCCTTGGCTTTCTGCAGCATGACGTCCGAGCGCTTGTAATTAGGGGGCAAGTCGAGACCGCCCAGTTCGACGGCTCCGCCGACGCGCACGCCGGTTTCGAGCGGCGTTACGACGAATCCGTGACCGGAGAAAATCAACTGGCGTTTCAGATCAAAGGCCCCGACAGGCAATGTGGTGTTGTAGCCGCGCTCCGTCTCCAGCGGAATATGGTCTCCGAGATGCCGCGCCAGCCGGTGTGACCAGGCTCCGGCCGCAATGATGAGCTTGCCTGTTTCGACCGTCCGCCCATCGGCAAGCGTGACTGTACCACCCGTATCGTTCGCGCCGACGGAAACGACGTCTGCGCGCTCGAAGCGGGCGCCCAGTTTTTCCGCATGGGCCCACAGCCCTTTGCCGACATGTTTGGGATCACTGACTGTCTTCCATCCCGGAACGAACGTTCCGGCGACAAAGCGCCGTGCCAGACCCGGCTGGCATGCGGCCAGTGCTTCGCCGCGCAAATGTTCGAAGGCGATGCCCGCCCTCTCCCGTGCCGCCCAGCCGGGCAGACAGAGATTGAGCTCGTGTTCGCTCTCGTAAAGCTCAAGCGAACCATCCTCGCGCACCATGTGGCGGATACCGACGCGCTGCATCAGATCCAGCATTTCCGGCTCGGCGAGGCGCATCATCGCGCCCTGCGCCACCGTGGTGTGCTCCAGCACGTCCGGCCGGCTGGCGCGCCAGAACCGGTAGAGCCATGGCGCCAGCCTGGGAAGGTAGGACGGCCGGATGGTGAACGGCCCGAGCGGGTCCATCAGCCAGCCCGGAACCTTGGCCATGACCCCTTTCGAGGCCATCGGCAATATGTCGGAAAAAGCCAGGGCCCCGGCATTGCCGGAGCTCGTCCCTTCGCAGATGCCCTGGTGATCGATCACCAGAACCTTGCGCCCGGCTTCGCCCAGAAAAGCCGCGATGGCGACGCCGATGATACCGGCGCCGACAATGACAACATCATGCTTTTCCGGAGCGGCGCTCATGGCGCAGCCTCAGAGAACAGGCAGCTTCGGCCGCGATGCCATGGCATCCCTGACGATCGTGTCGACAGCCGCCCGGCGCGCACCGCGCAAAGGCTGGCGCGGCAGACGCACGCGATCATTGGTTCCGATTTCATGGACTTCCGCCAGTTTGATGTTCTGCACAAGATAGGTGGAGACATCGAGGTCAAGCAAGGGGCGGAACCAGCGATAGATATCCAGTGCCTCGGCATAGCGGCCGGCACCGATGAGCTTGTAGATCGCAACGGTCTCTTTCGGGAAGGCCGTGACCAGCCCGGCGACCCAACCGATGGCGCCTGCTGTCAGCGCTTCGAAAGCAAGGTTGTCGACGCCGGTGAAGAGGTCGTAACGCTTGCCGAACGTATTGATGATATCGGTGGTGCGGCGCACGTCGTCGGAGGATTCCTTGATCGCAACGAAGTGCTTGTCGGACGCAAGTTCCGCCAGGATTTCGCTGGTCACATCGACGCGATAGGCAATGCGGTTCGAATAGATCATCACGGGCAGATCGCCGGCAGCTGCAACGGCCTTCAAGGTGGTGACCGTTTCTTCCGGGTCCGTATGATAGATCGGGCTTGGAACCAGCATGAGGCCGTCGGCACCGGCCTTGGCCGCCTGCTTGGCAAGCGCGGCGCCATCGCGGGTTGCCGCTTCATTGATGGTGAGAAGCACCGGCTTGCCCTTGGCAACACCCTGCGCCGTTTTCAGCACCGCGAGTTTTTCCTCGTGGCTCAGCATCGGGCCTTCGCCGAGCGAACCTGCAACAATCAAACCATCGCAACCCGCATCCATCAGGAGCGAGAAGCAACGTTCCATTTCCTTGTGATCGAGTTTATCATCTTCAGTGAATTTGGTTGTAACCGCAGGGAAAACGCCTGACCACATGTCTCTTCTCCTTCTTGATATATCAGAAATATATCTATAGGACGTGTGGCTGTCAATTGCCTTGAACAGAAAGTTTATCTGATGGATCAAACCGCAGTCCACACCATGGCCCAGACGGGCGAAAGTCTTGCTGAACTGGCCTATCGCCAGATCGAAGAGATGATCGTCACGCTGAAGCTTGAGCCTGGCGCGGTCGTCAACGAGCGCACGCTCACGGACGTTACCAATATGGGCCGCACGCCGGTGCGCGAAGCGGTGCAGAAGCTGGCCTGGGAAGGTTTGATGGAAATTCGCCCCCGCTCGGGCATTGCCATTGCCGCGCTCAATCCGCAGGACTTTACCAAGGTTCTCGATGCACGCGAGGGTGTCGAGCGGGTTCTTGCACGCGATGCGGCGCTCTATGGCGCATCGCTACACCATGAAAGACTGAAGGCGGCATCCGACGCGATGATGGCTGCACGCTCCGGCAACGATGTGATCGGCTTTCTCAACGCTGACAAGATTTTCGATACGGTGCTCGGACAGGCGGCGGAAAACCCCTATGCGGCCCGTCTCGCGTCCCCGCTGCAAACCCATAGCCGCCGGTTCTGGTTCCGCCTGCAGCGGCCCGGCAGCCTCGAACAATCCGCCGGGGCGCACACGGCGCTGATCAAGGCGATCATCGCCCGCGAACCGGACAAGGCCGCCGACGAGGCGACCCGGCTGATCGGCTATCTCCGGACAATGGCCCCGTAAACCGGGTTTCGCACAAAAGAAAATCGCCGCCCGGTGCGGAACCGGACGGCGATTTTAAAGCTCAAAGCGATTTACTTCATCGTCGGAATGACGAACTCGGCCCCGTCCTTGACGCCCGACGGCCAGCGCGATGTGACGGTCTTGGTCTTGGTGTAGAAGCGGAATGCATCCGGGCCATGCTGGTTCAGATCGCCGAAGCCGGAACCCTTCCAGCCGCCGAAAGTGTAATAGGCGATCGGAACCGGAATTGGCACATTGATACCGACCATGCCGACCTGAACGCGCGAGGCAAAATCCCGGGCAGCATCGCCGTCACGGGTGAAGATCGCAACGCCATTGCCGTATTCGTGTTCATTCGGCAGACGGATCGCATCCTCATAGGTATCGGCGCGGACAATGCCCAGAACCGGACCAAAAATTTCTTCCTTGTAGATGCGCATGTCAGGCGTGACATGATCGAACAGGCAGCCGCCCATGTAGAAGCCGTTCTCATAGCCCTGCATCTTGAAGCCGCGGCCGTCGACGACGAGCTTCGCACCTTCCTGGATGCCCAGATCGACATAGCCTTTGATGCGATCCAGCGCCTGCCGGGTCACAACCGGGCCGTAATCCGCCGACGCATCGGTGGAGGGTCCGACCTTCAGGCTTTCAACCCGGGGGATCAGGCGCTCGACGAGACGATCCGCGGTATCCTTGCCGACGGGAACGGCAACGGAGATCGCCATGCAGCGCTCGCCCGCTGAACCGTAACCGGCACCGATGAGGGCATCAACCGTCTGGTCCATGTCCGCATCGGGCATGATGATCATGTGGTTCTTGGCACCGCCGAAGCACTGGGCACGCTTGCCGTTGGCCGTGGCGCGCGAATAGATGTACTGGGCAATCGGCGTCGAGCCGACAAAGCCGACAGCCTTGATATCCGGATCATCGAGAATGGTGTCGACAGCTTCCTTGTCGCCATTGACGACATTGAAGATGCCCGCCGGCAAACCGGCCTCGATGAAGAGTTCGGCCAGACGCATCGGCACGCCCGGATCGCGCTCGGAAGGCTTCAGAATGAAGGCATTGCCCGATGCAATCGCCGGACCGGCCTTCCACAGCGGAATCATTGCCGGGAAATTGAATGGGGTGATACCGGCAACGACGCCGAGCGGCTGGCGCATGGAATAAACATCGATGCCCGTGCCGGCATTGTCGGTGAACTCGCCCTTGAGCATGTGGGCTGAGCCGAGGCAAACTTCAACCACTTCCAGACCGCGCTGGATATCGCCCTTGGCATCGGGAATGGTCTTGCCATGCTCGCGCGCCAGAAGCTCGGCAAGCGAGTCGTATTCGGCTTCGACGAGATCAAGGAACTTGCGCAACACGCGCGCACGGCGCTGCGGGTTGGTTGCGGCCCATGCCGGCTGAGCCGCCTTGGCATTGGCAATGGCAGCGCGCACTTCATTGGGGGTTGCCAGCGCCACGCGGCCCTGAACGGTGCCGTCCATGGGCTGGAAAATTTCGGTCGTACGACCGCTTGTTCCGGCGACATGCTTGCCACCGATAAAATGTCCGACTTCACGCATTGCGAGCAACCTCCCTGGGATTGACTGAATTTCGTTGCCCCATCATCGCGCTTCAAATTTTTTATTGCAAGCCGAGCGAAAGCGTATCCGTTGTGCAAAAATTGAAGTACGAATAGCACAGGAGGTCAAACGATGAGCTGGGACGATGTACGGATTTTTCTGGCTGTCGCGCGTTCGGGTCAAATACTCGGCGCGGCCAAACGGCTTGGCGTCAACCATGCGACCGTGGCGCGCCGTCTCACCGCGCTGGAAAATGACATCAACACCAAGCTGCTGACCCGCCGCACCAACGGCTGCGAGCTGACCCATGCCGGTGAAGAATTCCTCCTGTCAGCTGAGCGCATGGAAGCGGAAATGCTGTCGATCCGCTCCTCGCTTGGCGATGCCGATGTGTCCATTTCCGGATCGGTGCGCATTGGCGCGCCGGATGGCTTCGGTGTCTCCTTCCTCGCGCCGCGCCTTGCCACCCTCACCGCCCGCTATCCCGATCTCAAGATCCAGCTTGTTCCGGTTCCCCGTTCCTTCTCGCTGTCGCGGCGTGAGGCTGACATAGCCATTACGGTCGACCGGCCCGATCAGGGCCGCCTCGTGGCGAAAAAGCTCGTCGACTATACGCTCTGCCTCTACGCCAGCCGGTCCTATCTGGCTGCGCACCCGGCACCCCGCAGCATCGAATATCTCGCGGCGCACCGGCTGGTCGGTTATGTCGATGATCTGGTCATCAGCCCTTCGCTGAATTATGCGCCTGAAATCACCCGCGAATGGCGCCCCGCTTTCGAGATTTCCAGTGCCATCGGACAGGTGGAAGCGGTGAAGGCCGGGGCGGGCATCGGCATTCTGCATACATTCATCGCACGGGAATATCCCGACCTTGTGCCGGTCCTGCCGGAACGGACGATTCACCGGTCCTATTGGCTTGCCTATCACGAATCCGTACGCACCCTGCGCCGCATCACGGCGGTCTCCAGCTTCATCTCCGATCTCGTGAACAGCGAGACTGGACGATTCACCTGACAAAGCATAACAGGCAGCGGTGGAAATGTGATTGACGAGCACGGAACAAACACCACAATTGCGCCTTGAACACATGCGCTTTCAGCGTGTGTTGTCATCATATCGGAGAGGGAAAATGTACCGATATATACTAGCTTTGGCTGTGACCCTGGGGGGTATGCAGTTCGTAACGGTTCCAGCCGCACAGGCGCAGGAACGGCCCATCAGATGCGAATCACGCAGCTTCCGCTACAATGAGTGCGAGACCGACATGCGCCGGCCGCGGATCATCCGGCAGCTTTCGGGTTCGGCCTGTATTCCCGGCCAGAGCTGGGGCTTCAGCCGCGGCACCATCTGGGTGGACAAGGGCTGCTCGGCGGTCTTTGCCGACAGTGCCGAGCGTCCGCGCTGGCGGGATCAGAATGATCGTCCGCGTTGGCGGGATGATCGTTATCCCCGCCGCGACTACCGGCGTGAATACCGCGATGACCGTTACTACCAGCCGGACGATTATTGATCGGCATTACGGGCCTCGTTTTTCGCCATCTCCGGCCGGAGGTGGCGAAAACACTTCACACCCGGTGATACGGGTGCCCGGAAAGGATCGTGGTCGCACGGTAGAGCTGTTCCGCCACGAGAATCCGGACAATCTGGTGCGGCCAGGTCATGGCACCCAGCGCCAGAACAAGATCGGCACGCTTCCTTAAATCCGCATCGTGGCCGTCGGGCCCGCCTATCGCCAGGAGCAGCTGGCGTTTACCGTCGTCGCGAAACCGGGCGATTGCATTGGCGAAGTCTTCCGATGGCATGGTCTTGCCGCGCTCATCGAGAAGAACGAGCACGCCGCCCTGATCCAGCGCTTCCAGTACTTTGGCGGACTCTTCCTGTTTGCGCAGGTCCGGCTGCTGGGCGCGGCTTTCGGTGATTTCGGTGACGGAGTTGAATTCGAGGCCAAGCGGCGAACCGGTTTTCTTCAACCGGTCGAAATAACGGTCTGCCAGTTCCCGTTCGGGGCCAGATTTCATCCGGCCCACGGCAAAAACGGTGATACGCATGGCACGTCCAGTCCTTTATCACTCGGCGCGAAGAATAGCTCTTCGGCGCATGACCGGTCCATATCCAGTAAGCCGCCCGAAGCATCCCGCTGGCGTTATGCCGGGATACCCCGATCCGTCAGAACTTTCTCACACAAGGCTCCGTGTGCCGTAACGGCACACTTTGCTCTAATGTACGGTTTCCCCGTCAAGTTCGGGAGCCTGCCACATCTTTTCGATGTTGTAGAACTCGCGCACTTCAGGACGGAAAATATGGATGATGATATCGCCCGTGTCGATCAGCACCCAGTCACCGCTGGAAAGACCTTCAACCTTCGCATTGTTTCCGTGACCGCTTTCCTTCAGCGCACGCAGGAGTTGATCAGCCACCGCCGTTACGTGACGGTGCGAACGGCCCGATGCGATGACCATATGGTCGCCGATGACAGATTTTCCGCGAAGATCGATGGGGACAATTTTTTCAGCCTTGGAGTCATCGAGACTGGCAAGGACCGTCTGGAGGGCAAGAGAAACGGAAGTTGCACCGTTCATCTCCGCCGTTGAAGGTGCCAAGGCATCCTTCTTCTGAATTGCTGTTCTCAGTGTATTTCCTTTCCAATAAGAACAACGCGCCGCAGCCTTTAATCTTGCTGCACGTTATTAAGATAGGCAGAGTCGCATGACACTTTCAAGACGTCGCGACACGGCCTTTGTTCACGTTTTCATTCCTGCCGTTTTACGGCTCCGTTGCGTATCGCCGTCGATGACAGCGATGAACGCGGCCCGTGGATGAAAGTCCAGGCCGGCGCGGGTGCCCGTGCCAGCAGCGGGGCGTCATCCTCATCGAAGCGGGCATAGTCAAACGTCTTGGCCATGCGCGACGAGAGAAATGCCAGGGTCGAGCCCGGACGGTCGATCACGGCGATGGGAAACGTCATGGCAATCTTCTGCCAGCGCTGCCAGCGGTGAAAATCGGCAAGATTGTCCGCTCCCATGATCCAGACAAAATTCACACCCGGATTGCGCGCCTTGATCAAAGCCAGCGTGTCGGCCGTGTAGCGCACATTATAGGCCGCTTCGAACGCCGTCACCTTGATGCGCGGGTCATGCACCTGCTGCTCACACAATTTCAGCCGTTCCGCCAGAGGAGCCAGATGGCGCGTGTCCTTCAGCGGATTGCCCGGCGTAACGATCCACCAGAGCTGGTCGAGCTGCAGCCGGCGCAGCGAGATTTCCGCCACCAGCGCGTGGCCCGCATGGGGCGGATTGAACGATCCGCCAAACAGCCCGACGGTCATGCCCTTTTCAACGAAAGGCATGCGCAGATGCGCATCGCTCACGCCGGGAAAATCGTGACGTAACGCATCGATGGATGTCACGGGCGGGTCTGGCCATTGCCGCGCACGCGGTATTTGAAGGATGTTAATTGCTCCACACCCACGGGGCCCCGTGCGTGCATCTTGCCCGTCGCGATGCCGATTTCCGCGCCCATGCCGAATTCACCGCCGTCGGCGAACTGTGTCGAGGCGTTGTGCAGCAGGATGGCAGAGTCGATTTCGTTGAAGAACCGCTCGACCACGTGCACATCTTCGGCAATCACCGCTTCCGTATGGTGGGACGAATAGTGATTGATATGCGCGATCGCGTCGCCAATACCGTCAACCAGCTTCACGGATATGATGGCATCGAGATATTCCGTCGACCAGTCTTCCTCCGTCGCCGGTTTTGCTTCGGCAAACAGCTGGACCACTGCGGCGTCACCGCGAATTTCGCACCCTGCTGCCTGCAAATCCTCAAGCAGCGGCAACAGGCGGGCGGGGGCGATCAGCCGGTCGAGCAGCAGTGTCTCGGCCGAACCGCAGACGCCGGTCCGGCGCATCTTGGCATTGACGATGATCCGGCGCGCCATGTCGAGATCGGCCGAGGCGTCAACATAGACATGGCAGAGCCCTTCCAGATGGGCAAAGACCGGCACGCGCGCTTCCGCCTGTACCCGGGCCACGAGACTCTTGCCGCCACGGGGAATAATGACGTCGAGATTGCCGTCCAGCCCCTTCAGCATTTCACCGACCGCGGCACGGTCCGTCACCGGGATGAGCTGGATGGCATCCCTGGGCAAACCCGCCGCTTCGAGCCCTTCGGTCAGCGCTGCATGGATGGCGCGGGAGGAGTGGGCGGAATCCGACCCGCCGCGCAGGATGACGGCATTGCCCGACTTCAGGCAAAGGGCACCCGCATCGGCTGTTACATTCGGGCGGCTTTCGTAAATCACGCCGATAACACCGAGCGGCGTGCGCACGCGCTCGATATGCAGGCCGTTGGGACGGTCCCATTCGGCAATGATGTCCCCGACGGGGTCCTTGAGGGCGGCAATGGTGCGGATGCTTTCCGAGATCGCGGCGATACGGCTGGCATCCAGTTTCAGCCGGTCGAGCAGCGAGGCGGCCATCCCGGCCTTTTCACCATCGGCCATATCCTGCCGGTTGGCGTCCAGAATCTCCGGGGCACGGCGATCCACCGCATCCGCCATGGCGATCAGGGCAATCATTTTCTGTTCCGGCGAAGCGATGGACAGCGGCTGGGCAGCGGCACGGGCCTTGCGGCCGACTCCGGCCATCAATTCAGCAACGTCGTCAATCGGTTCGACCCGTCCCAGCATTTCTCACTCCTTCGCAGCACGTTTTGCTGCACGTACAACCAGATCATCCCGGTGAATCATCGCCGACCGGGCATCGTAACCGAGGATCGCGGCAATCTCATTGGTCTTGCGTCCTGCAATCCTTACGGCATCTGCGGCATCGTACGCAATAAGGCCGCGCGCGGCTTCGCGTCCATCCGGACCGACAACCGCAACCGTATCGCCGCGGGTGAACTGACCGGCAACGTCACGGACACCGGCAGCCAGAAGCGATTTGCCGGATTTGAGCGCCGTCAGCGCACCCTCGTCGATCACCAGACGCCCGGCCGGCTCGAGATTGCCCGATATCCACGTCTTCCATGCGTTCACCGGATTGAGGCTCGGCTTGAACAGGGTCGACCGCTCGCCCGCATCGATGGCACCCAGCGGATGCATGCGCGTGCCGGAGGCAATGATCATCGCCGTGCCCGCCGCATTGGCAATCTTGCCGGCATCGAGCTTGGTCTTCATGCCGCCGCGCGAATATTCCGACGCGGCCGCGCCGGCCATGGCCTCGATGTCAGGGGTGATGGCGTCGACAACCGGCAGGAACTGCGCATCGGGATTCTGATGCGGCGGCGCGGTATAGAGCCCGTCAATGTCGGACAGGAGAATCAGGAGGTCCGCCCCCATCATCGTCGCCACCCGCGCGGCAAGGCGGTCATTGTCGCCATAACGGATTTCCGTGGTCGCCACCGTGTCATTCTCATTGATGACGGGTACGGCCTTGAGCCGCAGCAGGGTGCCGACCGTGGCGCGGGCATTGAGATAGCGGCGGCGTTCCTCGGTATCCGACAGGGTCAAGAGAATTTGGCCCGCGCGCAGCTGATGCCCGCCCAGCACCTCGGAATAGGCTTTGGCAAGCTCGATCTGGCCCGCCGCAGCAGCAGCCTGGCTTTCCTCCAGCCGTAGCGCGCCCTTCGGCAGTCCGAGCACCGTCCGCCCTAGGGCGATGGCGCCGGAGGAGACGATCATTACCTCGACACCTGCCTGCACCAGCTTTGCCACATCGGCGCCGAGGCTCTCCAGCCAGTCGCGCTTCAGCCCCTTGGCGCGGTCCACCAGCAATGCCGAACCGATCTTGACCACGATCCGCCGATAGGCGGAAAGCTTGAGGGTGGCGGGAGAAGCGAGCTCGTTCTGCACGGACATGATGCACTCAATATTTGAAGCGGGTATCGACCTCTGCCGGGGCCTCTGACTGGCGCGATTCGAGAATGATCGCAGACAACGCCCGCAGCACCTGCTCGACACCCTCGCGGCTGACCGAAGACAGCAGCATCGGCTCGCGGCCCGCGGCTTTTTTCAACGCGGCCACCTTCTTTTTGCGCGCTGCGGCATCCAGCGTATCGATCTGGCTCAGCGCCACGATCTCCAGCTTGTCGGCAAGCCCGTGGCCATAGGCTTCAAGCTCGGTGCGCACGGTCTTGTAGGCTTCGGCCACATTCTCTTCCTGTGCCGAAACCAGATGCAGGAGAACCCGTGTGCGCTCGACATGACCAAGGAACCGGTCGCCGATACCGACGCCCTCATGCGCGCCTTCGATCAATCCCGGAATATCGGCAATGACGAATTCGCGCGCATCGACGCGGGCAACGCCCAGATTCGGATGCAGGGTGGTGAAGGGATAGTCGGCGATTTTCGGCTTGGCTGCCGTCACGCTGGCGAGAAATGTCGACTTGCCGGCATTCGGCTTGCCGAGAAGACCGGCATCGGCGATCAGTTTCAGCCGCAGCCACAGATTGCGCTCTTCGCCCTCGAGTCCCGGATTGGCGCGGCGCGGCGCCTGGTTGGTCGATGTCTTGAAGTGCAGATTGCCGAAGCCGCCATTGCCGCCCTTGGCAAGCCGGTAGCGCTGGCCCACGGCGGTGAAATCGTAGATCAGGGTTTCATTGTCGTCTTCAAAGATCTGCGTTCCCACGGGAACCTTGAGCACCACATCGGCACCCTTGCCGCCCGTCATGTTGCGGCCCATGCCGTGCATGCCGGTCTTGGCCTTGAAATGCTGCTGGTAGCGATAGTCGATCAGCGTGTTGAGACCGTCCACGGCCTCGGCCCAGACGTCACCGCCGCGCCCGCCATCGCCGCCATCGGGACCGCCGAATTCCAGAAATTTTTCACGGCGGAACGATACCGAGCCGGCACCACCATCGCCGGAGCGGATATAGACTTTCGCCTGATCGAGAAATTTCATGGAAGTTCAGTCCTTTTTGATGTCCCGAGCCATTACAGGAAAATACGCGGGAAGAAAACTGGCCGTCGCAAGAGATCGCGGCGGCCAATTGTAATTTATGCGTTCCAGCTGCGAAGCCCGATCCATGTCCGGCGATCCAGCATATAGCGTTCGACGGGCACATTGCCTGCAGCGAGCGAATCCATCATGCCGGTATTGGCATACTGGAACCCGCTCTTGTAGAGCACGCGCCGCGAACCGATATTGGAGACCCGGCACGACGCATGCAGCTTTTCCACCTGCGTGGCGCGGAACACGAGATCCACCAGCGCATGGGCGGTTTCCGTGGCATAGCCCTTGCCCCAGTAAGGCTCGCCTAGCCAATAGCCGATCTCCAGCTCATCCCGGCGAGGCTCGCTCATCCGCAAGTCCTTGCTGCGGCGGTAATTGATGCCGCAGCAGCCGATGAAGGTGCCGGATTGCGCAAGGGTAATCGCGTAGACGCATTTGCCGATCTCGCCCGCATTGGCGCGGCGCACGAAGTCCACCGCATGATCCTGCGTGTAGGGATGGGGCATGCGGGAAAGCATTTCCGCCACACGGGGATTGTCGGCGAGACGGGCAATTGCGTCAACGTCCTCGGTGTGCGGCGCGCGCAGGACCAGGCGTTCGGTCACGAGGACCGGACAGTCTATCAGATCCAGCCTGTCTTCATCGTCTTCCAGTAATTCGGCAACCATTTTGCTATCCTCCAGATGCGAAAAGGGAGATGGGTGAAACCCCATCTCCCCTTTGATCTCTTGGCTTGGATGCCAGTCACCGGGTCCGATGGGGACGCCGGTGCTTCAAGCAGGACCAGCTATTCTGCTGCTTCGGCGATCGGGTTCACGATCGACACGAAACTACGGCCGTTGGCTTTGGTACGGAAAGATACAACACCGGCTTCAAGTGCGAAGAGTGTATGATCCTTGCCAATGCCAACATTGACGCCCGCATGCCATTTGGTGCCGCGTTGACGAACGAGGATGTTGCCAGCAAGCACGCGCTCGCCGCCAAACTTCTTCACGCCAAGACGCTTTGATTCGGAATCACGACCGTTGCGCGACGAACCACCAGCTTTTTTGTGTGCCATGGGATTGCTCCTTTAAACCTGTTCTTACTCGCCCGAAGCGGGCTTTTCGGCCTTGGCAGCAGCCTTCTTCGGCGCAGCTTTGGCTTTCGGGGCGGCTTTCGTCTCGGTTGCTTCCGCAGCGGCAGCTTCCACCTTCGGAGCAGGCTTCTTGTTGACCGGCTTGTCAGCGGCAGTCTTCGAAGGCTTGGCACCACCCGTCAGGATCTCGGCGATCCGGATCGTCGTCAGTTCCTGACGATGACCGCGTGTACGCTTGGAGTTCTGGCGGCGACGCTTCTTGAAAGCGATGACCTTGCGTGCCCGGCCCTGCTCGACGACTTCGGCTGTGACCAGCGCGCCGCCAACGGTCGGAGCACCGATCGTAGCGTCTGCACCGACGCCAACCATCAGAACTTCGGCAAATTCAACGATATCACCGGCATTGCCGGCAACTTTCTCGACCTTCAGAAGGTCATTGGCGGCAACGCGATACTGCTTACCACCGGTCTTGATGACTGCGAACATTTTATGCCCTTTCGGCGTTCGGTTCGGTTTTTTGCCGTTTGAAGGGCGCTAACCGTCTTTTTGTCAGTCGTGACATATTAATCGAAAGATGCCTGCAACCCTTGCGGATCCGGGCATCCGGACTCAAAAACAAACGGCGCGGAGAATCCCCCACGCCAGTCGTCGGGCGCTTATAAGGTGAGGATTATGCGAGAGTCAAGAAATTTAACGCAAAATTGCTCTTGTATCCTTGCGCTTTGCCCGCTATCTAGCGCGTCGCACGCTCAAGCCAAGTCCTTCGGGACATCGCGGCATCGGCAGGGAGAACATCCCGGCTTTATCAGGCGTCTGTCCACGACAGGCGCTTTTACGCGGAGAGGTGGCTGAGTGGTTGAAAGCACCGCACTCGAAATGCGGCATGGGGGCAACTCCATCGGGGGTTCAAATCCCTCCCTCTCCGCCATTACTTTCCTGAAGACGCGTCTCCAGACTTAAGCCCGGTCCGCTTCGCCGGACAGTTCAACCACATCCACGCAAACGGCGAAATGCCTACCTCTCCCCGAGCGGCGTGACGCGCATCGAACCGTGGCCGCGCTGTTCGACCGCCGGCTGGCCGTAATATTCCACCCTGCCGCTGCCGTTCACCGAAATATCCAGCGTGTTCTTTGCCTGGACCAAGGCGCTGCCGCTTCCCGAAATATCCACCTTCGTAACATCGGTGGCCAGGTCGCCATTGTTATAGGCGCCCGAGCCGTCCAGATCGAGTTCCTGCGTCTGCGCCTTGCCGCCAAGGCTGATCTGCCCCGATCCGGTGATCGCGGCAGCGACATCGCCGGCCGCTATATTGTCCAGCTTTACGCTGCCCGAGCCGGTGACCCGGGGCAGGATCTGCTCAGCGCTCAGCGCGTCGAATTGGATATCGCCGGAGCCGGACAAATCGATCTTCACCGTGCTGCCTTTGAATGCGCCGGCGCGGATGCTGCCGGAACCGGACAATGTGACCCGGCTGAGGTCCTTGACCGTAATATCGTATGCAACCGTTTTCGACGGCACGATTTCGATCCTGCCCCGGGTGCCAAGCACGAGATCGCCGCCGCGAACACCGATATCCAGCAGCGGGAGGATATTGTCGTCCGTCGTGACGACGAGACTCTCGCCGTCGCCCTGCTTCATCTGGACATTGCCGATACCTTCCAGCGTAATCCCGTCGAATGTCTCGATATCGATCGTCTTGGCAATGACATGTCCCGAACCGGCGATCTGCTCTTTCTTGAGAATCTCGAAGGAAACCAGAGCAATGAAAAACAAAACAACCAGAAACATGCCAGACATGCGAGCCATTACGAAGCCTCCATAGGCGCGGCAATATACATCGCACGGATTACGGCAACATGTCCGCAAGGCGTCAAGACCGTTTGAAATGTGGGGGCTAACCCGTCGCCCGGAACAGCCCGACAATGCGGCCCAGCAGAGACATTGCCGGATAGAACAAAACCGAACTCACACCGGCAGCGAACACAAGCACCAGAACAAACAATACCGGTGACAGGGAGGCAGATTGCGGGGGTTCCGGCTCAACCATGCATCATCCCCTGGTTTTGCGCGCCTCGAATTCGACCCTGACTTTCTCCGCCAGTTTCAGCAGCGTATCCTTGCACGACTTGCGGTCCATATCCGTTGGCTGCCTCGGTGACGCGATCAGGCCTTTCAGCCAGCCGCGAACGGTCCGGTCAGCCTCCTCAGGTGAGCGGCCAAGCGCCTTGAGGATCGTCTCGCTGCTTTCAATGGCGGAGTAATGCGGCTCGCGGCCAAGCGCATTCTGGCACCGATAGGATGTGGTCACCAGTTGTTTGACATCCGCCACAAGCGCGGCTTCGCCGCTCCTGCCGCCGGATGGCGTCGTGCAGCCCGCAAGTGCCGCAATCAAAAGTCCCGTTCCGATCACATTGAACCGCATCATATCCCCCATACAGGGTTGCAACGCTATCCATCGAATGCCGGTGTGTCGAGCACTAGCTTGAGCGCCTATGCGGCGGCGATCCCGGATTCAGCGCCGCCCGTTATACTCCGGAACCTTGCTGTCTCCACCGAACAGAACGTCCCGCGGATTGCTGTCAAAGTTCGAAATCGCCCGTTCGATAGAGTCGACCGAGCGCCGGCTGTCGGAAATGAACTTTTGCGCGTTGCGCAGCTTTTCACCGGTATAGGTTCCCAGTGTTTTCAGGATTGGCGCCAGCCGGGCCTGCAGGCTGTCAGCCGTATCGCGATAGGATTGCAGCTGTTCGCGGATATTGGCGACCGTGCTGCCCTTGTCTTCGGAGAGTTCCTTGTCCAGCTTCGTCAGCGCATCGTCGACTTTGACAGAAGCCTGGTTGATCCGCGACATGGTTTCACGCGCATCCTGTATCACCGCTTGCACGTCCTGTGCCCGCTGTCCGTAACGGTTGATCATATCCGTGCTGTCGGCAAGCTGCTGGGTGAACGCCTTGGCTTCGTGCGCCCGGTCGAGCGCCGGCCCTTTCATCTCGTCCAGATAGTTTTCGGTGGCATCCATGGCACGATCCACGCGCTGCAGCACATCCTGCACCGTCTGGACAAGGGTTTTCAGGGATGACGGGTCAATATCGATACGCGCGACCGTATCTTCCTTTTCCGCTTCTTCAAGGAGCTTCGGTTCATAACTCTTGCCGCCCTTCAACTCGATATAGGCCTGCCCGGTCAAAAGGACGAAAGCCAGCTGCGCCTGGGTCGACCGCGTGATTGGCGTGGTTGCATCGATCTGCGTCTGGGCGATCACCACATCGGGATTGCTGGCATCGACGAAAAGCCGGGTCACGTCGCCAACCTTCAGACCGTTGAACAGAACCTGGCTTTTCACGGCCAGTCCCGTAACAGAGCCTGGAATGCGGATCTCAAGCATTGCCGTGGGCCGCGTGTCGCCCAAACGCTCGATCCAGTAGACGAAACCAAGGGCCAGCGCACTCACCAGCAGGGTGAAAATACTGACCACAAGATAATTGGCCTTGGTTTCCATTCACAATTCCATTCATTCAGGCCGACAGATTTGCAACCTTATCGTGCAATATCCCTAACCCTGCGCGTCAAAGAACGCCACCACCTTCTTATGGTTCCGTCACAGGCGTTACGGCGAGGCCCGATGCCATAACGGCTCGCGTTACGTAACTCACGCAATCGTAACGATTGTTATCCACAGTCTGTGTGTTACGTGACCATAATGTTGCCCGTTAGGGAACACACCCCTATCAAGTTCATGCAAGTGATTCGCGTTCGTTACGGCACAGACATACCCATGGCACTATCCAACGCAGAGAGACAGAAACGGCACCGGGAGCGGCAAAAGCAGAAGCTCGCCGCGGCTGCACCGAGCCTTGCAGCTCAATACGAGAACGTCGGCGCGGACCTGCGCGAAAAGCTCTACAGCCTGATCGATGCGGAGAATCGGCGCCGCCACACCGCTGAAGCTGCGCCGGAGCCAACCGATTTCAGCCGGGTCATTCTCGATATCGCCCTGGATGAAGACCATTCCGGCCTTGCCGGCAAGGCGCGCATGATCCTGCTTGGCGCCCTGTGCATGGGCGAAAGTTCGGAAAAGGAAATCCGCGAGGCGCGCCTGGAGAAGGATGCAGCGCTGGCGCAGGAAGCGGCGGATGACGGGCAGGATGATGAATCGCAAGGACACATCAGCCCGCTCGAACACTACATCCGCGTCCCGAATTTCGGCTAGGATATTTTCTGAACCATCGCAGCAAGAGCCGGATCAGGCGTCAAACCGGTCGGAAACGAACTGCCAGTTAACCAGCTTGTCGAGAACCGCGGCCACATGCTCGGCACGGCGGTTTTCATAGTCGAGATAATAGGCGTGCTCCCAGACGTCGATGCCAAGCACGGCCTTGCCGCCTTCAGCCAACGGATCGCCAGCGTCTTTCATACCCGCCACGGCAAGCTTGTCGCCATCCCTGACCAGCCAGACCCAGCCTGTCCCGAAAACATTGTCTGATTCGGCAACGATCTTCTTCTTCAGGCCATCGAGCCCACCAAAGCCGCTTTCTGCCGCCGTTGCAAAGGCACCCTTGGCGGGCGCGGACCCGCCCTGGAATTGCTGCCAGTACAGGTTATGGTTCCAGGCCTGCGCCGCATTGTTGAAGACCGGCGCATTGCCTTCCTTCTTCGCCCGCACCACCACTTCTTCAAGGGAAAGGTCGGCATAGGGCGTCTTTTCCACCAGGGTGTTCAGCTTCTTGAAATAGCCCGCATGATGCTTGCCGTAATGCAGTCCGACCGTGCGCGCGGAGATCACGGGCGCCAGAGCGTCTTCAGCATAGGGCAGTTCCGGCTGCTTGAAAGGGGCGGCCGCATGCGCCTGGATGTTTGGAGCAAAGAGCGTTGTGGCTGCCACGGCGCCCGAGAGGACGAGCATATCGCGTCTGTTGAGATCCATCTTCTTCTCCTGAGGATTGTTGCGGGCAAAATGACAGGGGTGTTCGAGTGCAACGTATCTTGTCTCGCGTCCTTCCCATCGTGAAAAACGGCACCGGCCAGAGGGAGTTCCCGGATCATGGCAATTTTCTGATCTTTTCGATCACGCTTTGGTGCAGTTGCACGTCAGCGGATCGCGTCAAAATCGGCCGGGCAGATAAGGATTTGAATTCTGGCAGGGGCTGCCCTAAGACTTGGAGGCAGGGAGTCCCTGTTTCACACCGAAGAAACGCCATGCCGGAAGTCAGCGCCGCGCAGACGGTCAGCCACAATCAAAGGTAGGAATTTTCATGAGCGATATTGCCGAAACCGCACCCATTGCCGTTGCACCCGACGTTAAAACCCGACTGAAATCCATCATCGGTGGTTCAGCGGGTAATCTTGTCGAATGGTATGACTGGTATGTCTATGCCGCTTTCACGCTTTATTTTGCGCCCGTCTTTTTCCCTTCCGGCAACCAGACCGCCGAGCTTCTGAGCGCCGCAGCTGTCTTCGCCGTCGGCTTCCTGATGCGTCCGATCGGTGCCTGGGTCATGGGCATCTATGCCGACCGCAAGGGTCGCAAGGCTGGCCTCACCCTGTCGGTGACGCTGATGTGCCTGGGCTCGCTGCTGATTGCCATCACACCGGGTTACGAATCGATCGGCCTTCTGGCTCCAACCCTTCTGGTCCTGGCACGCCTGTTGCAGGGCCTGAGCGTCGGCGGCGAATATGGCGCCAGCGCAACCTATCTCAGCGAAATGGCCGGCAAGAACCGTCGCGGCTTCTATTCAAGCTTCCAGTACGTGACGCTGATTTCCGGGCAGCTCGTTGCCCTTGTGGTTCTGCTTATCCTGCAGCGTATCCTGACGCCGGAACAGCTTGGAGCGTGGGGCTGGCGCATTCCTTTCGCCATTGGCGGCTTCCTGGCCATCGCGGTTTTCTACATTCGTCGCGGCCTTGCCGAAACCCAGTCCTTCCACAATGCCAAGAACGATGACAAGCCGAAATCCAGCGGGTTTGCCCTGTTCCGGCACTATCCGAAAGAAGCCTTCACCGTTCTGGCGCTGACATCCGGTGGTACGCTCGCCTTCTATGCCTACACCACGTACCTGCAGAAATTCCTCGTCAACACCTCCGGTTTCAGCAAGGAATCCTCCACCGAAATCACCGCGCTTGCCCTGCTGATCTTCATGCTGTGCCAGCCGATTGCCGGGGCTCTTTCGGACAAGATCGGCCGCAAGCCGTTGATGGTCGGCTTCGGGATTCTCGGCGTTCTCTTCACCTATCCGATCTTCTCGACTTTGGCGGTCACAACCAACCCCTATACCGCTTTTGCCCTGTCGCTGGTCGGTCTGTTGATCGTGACGGGTTATACATCCATCAACGCCGTGGTGAAGGCTGAGCTTTTCCCCGCGCATATCCGGGCGCTTGGCGTTGCCCTGCCCTATGCGCTTGCCAACACGCTCTTTGGCGGCACTGCCGAATGGGTGGCGCTGAAATTCAAGGAGAAGGGCCACGAAACCTGGTTCTTCTGGTATGTCACCATCATGATCGGCCTGTCCCTGATCGTCTATATCAAGATGCGCGACAGCCGCGACCACAGCCTGATCCACGAGGATTGATCAGACAGGCGGGGAGCAGACTATCCCGCGATCCCCGCCTTATCTCCCGTTTTCCATTCCGCCGTCACCCTGGAACCGCCATGACCACATCCGCAAAGACCACCTCCATCGATTCCGCAAAGCTCGACCGTCTGGCCGAAGTTGCCGTCAAAATCGGCCTGCAACTACAAGCGGGGCAAGACCTCTTGATCACCGCGCCGCTGGCTGCCCTGCCGCTGGTGCGCCGCATCACCGAGCACGCCTACAAGGCGGGCGCCGGTCTGGTCACCTCCTTCTATGCGGACGAAGAAGCGACGCTGATGCGCTATCGCCACGCGCCGGCGGAGAGTTTCGACCACGCCGCCACATGGCTCTTCGAGGGAATGGCCAAGGCCTTTTCATCGAACACAGCGCGGCTTGCCATAGCCGGTGACAATCCGATGCTGCTCTCGGCGGAAGACCCGGAAAAGGTCGCCCGCGCCAACCGGGCAACCTCCAAGGCCTATCAGCCGGCACTGGAGAAAATTGCCGGTTTCGACGTCAACTGGAACATTGTTTCGTATCCGAATCCATCCTGGGCAAAGCAGGTTTTCCCGGATCTTTCCGAGGACGCAGCGGTTGTCAAATTGGCCGACGCCATCTTTGCCGCATCACGCGTTGACATTGATGATCCTGTCACCGCATGGCGGGAGCACAATGCCGTGCTTGCCAAACGCCGCGAATGGCTGAATGGCCTCAACTTCGCCTCCCTGCACTTCAAGGGCCCGGGTACCGATCTGGTTGTCGGTCTTGCCGACGAGCACCGGTGGCAGGGCGGCGCCTCGACCGCCAAGAATGGCATCACCTGCAACCCGAACATCCCGACAGAAGAGGTTTTCACCACGCCGCACGCCTCGCGTGTGGACGGCCATGTCTCCAGCACAAAGCCTCTGTCCCATCAGGGCACGCTGATTGAAGACATCTCGGTGCGTTTTGAAGGCGGCAGGATCGTCGAGGCGAAGGCTTCGCGCGGCGAAGAGGTGTTCAACAAGGTGCTGAACACCGATGACGGGGCGCGGCGTCTGGGCGAAGTGGCGCTGGTGCCGCATTCCTCGCCGATCTCTGCTTCCGGCCTTCTCTTCTTCAACACCCTGTTCGATGAAAATGCCGCGAGCCATATCGCGCTCGGCCAGTGCTATTCCAAGTGCTTCGTCAATGGCGACACGCTGTCAGCCGAAGAGGTTGCAGCACGCGGCGGCAACAAGAGCCTCATTCACATCGACTGGATGATCGGATCGGGCGAGATCGATGTGGATGGCGTCAATGCGGACGGCAACACAGTCCCCGTCATGCGCCGGGGAGAATGGGCCTGAAAAACACCTGAAACGCATGCGTTGATGGTTACAAAATGAGCCAGTAGAACGCCTCCCGGGGTCAACCATGCCATTGGGAGGAAAATTCATGGCTCAGGACGGATTCGGAAAACGCGCGCGGCTGCTTTTTGCCAGCGCGGTGGGCACCATCATCGAATGGTATGACTTCTTTGTTTTCGCCACCTGCGCGGTGCTGGTTTTCGACAAGGCGTTTTTTCCGACCGCCGACCCGGCAATCGGCATTCTGCTCGGCCTGAGCACCTTTGCCATCGGCTTTATCGCCCGCCCGCTCGGCGGCATTATCTTCGGCGTGCTGGGCGACCGCATCGGCCGCAAGAACGCGCTTGTGGTCAGCCTCGCCATGATGGGCGGTTCAACGTTTGCCATGGGCCTGTTGCCGACCTATGCCTCGGTTGGCGTTCTGGCACCCGCCCTGCTGGTGCTGCTGCGCATTTTCCAGGGGATTGCCGTGGGCGGCGAAGCCACCGGAGCGCTGCTCATCGTCGCCGAATCCATGCCGGGCAAGCAGCGCGGCTTCTGGACCAGTTTCCCGATGATCGGCGGCCCCGCCGCAAACGTGCTGGCCGCAGCCACGATCAGCTTCCTGACCCTACGCTTCGGTGAGCAGGCCTTTGTCGACTGGGCATGGCGCCTGCCGTTCCTGTTCTCAATCGTTCTGGTTGTCCTTGGTTTCTGGATGCGCCGCAAGGTGGAGGAATCCCCTGCCTTCATCGAGCTGGTCGAAAAGCGCAAATCCGTACCGGCCGCCCCTCTGTCGGAAGCCTTCAAGCATTTCAGCAAGCCCATGGGCCAGGTGTTTCTGGTCAAAACAGCCGAAAACACCCTGTTCTATCTGTTCACGACCTTCTTTCTCGTTCTCACCGTCCAGTTCCTTGGACTGGCGCGGTCCGTCGGCGTGGGCGCCCTGTTCTGGGGGTCGATCCTTGAAGTCATCGTCATCATGGCCGCAGCCTATGCCTCGGATCGTTTTGGCCGCAAGCCATTGATGCTGCTGGGACTGGTTGGCGGCCTTGCTGCGGGTGCCTATCTGTTCAGCCTGCCGCACGGTGCCGATCCGCGTCTGGTCCTGCAGGCAACCCTGCTCACCCTGACATTCCACGGCATTATCGTCGGCAGCATGGCCCCGTTCTTCACGGAGCTGTTTCCGACCCATGTGCGCTATTCCGCCATGTCCATCAGCTATCAGGTCGCCTCGGTGGTCGGCGGCTCTGTTGCACCGCTGATTGCAACGCTGCTCCTCAACGCAACCGGCACGCCGCATGCGGTCATCATCTACGCGGCGGTCATGGTCATACCGGGCATTATCTGCGTGCTCCTGTCGAAGGAAACGCGCGGAGCGGATCTGACGGCCATCTGAGCAAAGACTGCCACCGGAATGCCGGTGGCAGTCTCTTATCTGTTGGTAATGACCGAGGCCCTGGGCCGCCAGACGAGCAGCCTGTTTTCGACCAGCGTAACCAGCCAGTCCACCAGTATGACAAAGCCCATCAGCACGAACATCCCCGCGAAAACGCCGGTGACATCGAACACGCTTTCGGCCTCGTGGATGAGGTAGCCGAGCCCGGCAGCGGATCCCAGATACTCTCCCACCACCGCACCGACCACGGCAAAACCCACGGATGTGTGCAGCGACGAGAACATCCATGAAAGGGCCGACGGCATGTAGACATGCCGCAGCAGCTGGCGCTCGTTCATTCCGAGCATGCGGGCGTTGGAAAGAACGGCAGGGCTGACTTCCTTGACGCCCTGATAGACATTGAAGAAGACGATGAAGAACACCAGCGTCACGCCCAGCGCCACCTTGGACCAGATGCCGAGCCCCAGCCACAACGCAAAGATCGGCGCGAGCACGACGCGCGGCAGGGCATTGGCCGCCTTGACATAGGGATCGAACACCGCAGCGAGCAAGGGCTTGCGGGCAAACCAGAACCCGATGATGACCCCGCCGAGCGAACCAATGATGAAGGCAAGCGCCGCCTCGGTCAGCGTGATGCCGAGGTGGTACCAGATCGATCCTTCCATGAACCACTGGATCATGCGCTTGCCGACGGCGAGAGGTTCGGCAAAGAAAAAGCTGATGGTTTTCGGGTTGCCGATGAGGGTTGTCGTCGAGGCAATGTGCCAGAACAGCAAGGTGACAACCGCCACAAGCACCTGCAGGCTGATCAGTGTAAGCCTGTTCATGGCCGGACCTCTTCCGTCTGCCGATAACCCTTCAGGACTTCCTCTTTCAAGGCATTCCAGATTTCCCGGTGCACATCGTGGAATTGCGGCTCCGACTTGATGTCGGCCATGTTGCGCGGTCGGGCCAGCGGGATCGTGTAATTGCCGATGATGCGGGATGACGGCCCTGCCGACATGATGATAACCCGGTCGGCAAGACCGATGGCCTCATCAAGGTCGTGGGTAACGAACATCACCGCCTTGCGGTCCGCCGACCAAAGATCGAGCAGGAGGTCACCCATGATCAGCCGTGTCTGGGCATCGAGCGGTCCGAACGGCTCGTCCATGAGCAATATCTTGGGATGACGGATCAGCACCTGCGCCAGCCCGACGCGCTTACGCTGGCCGCCCGACAGCATGTGCGGATAGCGGTCGGCGAAGGCCGCGAGACCCACTTTACCGAGCCAGACCCGCGCCTGCCCCAAGGCGTCGCGGCGCGGCGTGCCCGCCACCTCCAGCCCGATGGCCACATTGTCGATCGCGGTCTTCCAGGGCATCAGTGAATCCTGCTGGAAGAGATAGCCTGCATGTTTGTTCAAGCCCGACAGCGGCTTGGCAAACGTGCGGACCTGCCCCTGCGCCGGCTTGAGAAGACCCGCCGTGGCATTGAGCAGTGTCGATTTCCCGCAGCCGGTGGGGCCGACAATCGCCACGAACTCGCGGTCGCTGACCACGAGGTTCGTCTCACCGACAGCCTCATAGGTGCCGCCCCCCTGCAGGGGAAACGCAATATGGATGCCGTTGAGCTCAACGGCATTGACATCCTGGGCCTCGTTCAGGTCCCGCGTGGTCTTCCGTGCAATGATCATTGGGCCTTATGCCTCACCCCTTGATGAAGCGGTCATCATAGGTCGCGGCAAGGTCAATCGTCGCATTGGCGAATTCGGGGTCGAGGATTTTCAGCGTATTGAGAACCGACTGCATGCCCTCCATGGGAAGAACCCCATCCAGCGAGTAGGTCGGCAGCGAATTGGCAATGGCTTTGAGATAAAGCGGCTTGTCACCCAGCTGGTATTCAGCGGGAACGCTGTCGGCGATCTCTTCCGGCGTAGCGCTGTGCAGCCATTTCAGCGTCTTGACGAAGACACCCACCAGCGCCTTCGAGGTGTTGGGGTTCGCATCGGCGAAGTCCTTTTTCACATAGAGAACTGCCGCCGGATTGGAGCCACCGAACAGGGCACGGGTACCTTCTTCGGTCCGCGTATCAATGAGGATTTTTATATCGCCATCCGCTTCAAGTTTGGCAATGACAGGATCCAGATGCGCAATCACATCCACCTGCCCCTGCTTGATCGCAGCGACAGCGCTGGCACCACCACCAATGCCGATCAGCGGCGCATCGTTGGCCTTCAAGCCCGCCTTTACCATGGCATACTGGATGGTCAGGGCCGTCGACGAACCGGGGGCGGTGACACCAAGCTTCAGGCCGGCAAAGTCGGCGGGAGATTTGACCTTGTCGGCCAGTTCCTTGCGCACGGCAATGACGATGGCCGGGAAACGCCCGAGCTCGCACAGTGCACGGACATCCTGTCCCTTCGCCTGCATGCGGATCGTGTGCTCGTAAGCACCGGTCACCACATCGACGGAGCCGCCCACCAGCGCCTGCAGGGATTTTGCCCCGCCGCCGAAATCGTTGATCGTCACATCAAGACCGGCATCCTTGAAAAAGCCGCGGCGCTCGGCAATGGTCAGCGGGAGGTAATAGAGAAGCGGCTTTCCGCCGACACCCAGCGTCAGGCTGGTCTTTTCCAGCGCCCCGCCTGTCTGTGCCATCAGTCCCGTGTTCGATGCAGCCAGCATGGACAGGGCCGCTGCGCCCACAAGAAATTCACGCCGTTCCATTGTCTTCCTCCCGGCATCACCTCCCGTTCAGCAAGACATAGAAACGCCTTGGCGAGCCGCGTGATGTTTACTGTTTTCACATGTTTTCAAAACGCTACCACCCGGATTCCGGAAGCGCAAGGCAAGGAAATGGACGAAACACCGCAACAAAAAACGCGCCGGATACGGGATCCGGCGCGTTGTTTTAAAGGTTAGCCGACGAGTGGAGCGATCAGGCGACGAGGCGCCCCGCCGTTTCGGTCTGGGCATAGGCCTTGCCGAAACGGTTGGCGAGGAAGGCATCAAGCGCGATATCCTCCTGCTTGAGGAAGCCTTGCTGCGGCAGGTCGCCATTGGCCAGCATGTCGAGAACGGCGCAAATGGCCGATGCCGTGGTGATCTGGATACCGCTGTACAGCACGTTGCCGATATGGCCGCTATAGACCTTGTTGGCGTAGGTTTCCTGCAAGAGACGGCCCTTTTTGCGGCCGCTGACCGTGACGAAAATCACCACGACGTCCTGCATGGTCGAAGGCAGGGCGTTTTCCAGGATGTCCTTGAACACATCGCGGCGGTCCCGCAGGCCAAGATCGTTGAGCAGGGCCTTCATGATGGCGGCATGCCCGGGATAACGGATCGTGCGGTAGTTCAGCGTACGGACCTTGCCGAGCAGCGTTTCGCACAAGGTGCCAAGACCGCCCGACGTGTTGAACGCCTCGTAGGTTACGCCGTCGAGAGAGAATTCCTCGCGCTCTTCCAGCGGCGGCACTTCGGTCAGCTCACCGTCGACGATGGCTTCGCATGGCTCGCAATATTCGTTGATGACGCCGTCCGTGCTCCAGGTCAGGTTGTAGTTGAGCGCATTCGACGGGTACTGCGGCAATGCACCGACGCGCATGCGCACGCTTTCCAGCGTATCGAAGCGCTTGGCCAGATCATTGGCGACAATCGAGATGAAGCCCGGGGCCAGACCGCACTGGGGAATGAAGGCTGTCTTTGCCGTCGCCGAAAGCTGCTTGACGATGCGGGTGCTGGCAACATCTTCGGTCAGGTCGAGATAATGCACATCCGACGACGCAGCGGCTTGCGCAATCCGCGTGGTCAGGTGGAAGGGAGCTGCGCTGAGCACGGCGAATTTGCCGGCGAGAACCTTTTCAAGCGCGCCCTCTTCAGCAATCTCGATGCAACGGGTAACGACAAGCGGGGAAACATCCAGGGCATCAAGCTGTGCCTGGGCCCGGTCGACGACCGTTACGCGGTAGTCTCCGGTGTTTGCGAGCAGGTTGGCGATTGTTCCGCCGATTTTGCCTGCACCGACGATGACGATCTCTTTCATGTGATTCCCCTCAGGATTTCAGAACTTTCATTATTTTCTCACCCTTGTTCGTCGAAATGAAGTGTGTAAACTGACGATATAACACCCTATTTTTTGGCAATACGCCGTATGAGTTTGACATTATGCTGACAGATGCCGACCACGCCCTGCTTTCCCTGCTGCGCGAGAACGCCCGCGCCTCGACCGCCGACCTTGCCCGCAAGCTCGGCGTGTCGCGCACCACCGTACAAAGCCGCATCGAACGGCTGGAAAAGCGCGGCATGATTCGCGGCTACAGCGTGCTGCTTTCCCCCGAATATGAGCGGGATCTGGTCAAGGCGCATGTGCTGGTCACGGCCCTGCCGAAATTTGCCAAGCGGGTCGAAGCGGCATTGCGCGAGATTGCCTGGGTGCGGACCCTGCATTCGGTCAGCGGACAGTACGATATGATTGTCATCCTGGAAGCGCCCTCCATCAGCGAACTCGATACACTGCTGGATCGGATCGGCGCGTTGGAAGGCGTGGAACGCACCATTTCGTCCATCATCCTTTCCACACGCATCGACCGCTGAGTCATATAATCCGTCCCTCCATGGACTCCGCTTGACTCTTTGGTCGAATGGATTCCATAATAGAACATATCATGAACATTCAGAGGTAACCGTGGTGACAACCGTCGACCTTACGGCGTTGCGGCGCGACATCGCGTCTTTAAGCGAGCGGAATGCGCTGGAAGCGCAGGCGCCGCGCAGTGCCTTTGGTTTTGGCGACAGAAGCATCGACAGGGTGCTTGGCAAGGGATTGCAACGCGGCGCGCTGCATGAGGTCTTTTCGGCGGAAATGCACGATGCGGGCGCAGCAACGGGCTTCGTCATCGCCCTTGCCCTGCGCTCATCCAGCGCCCGGAGCCCTCTTATCTGGCTGGAAGAGGATTTTGCCGCGCAGGAACACGGTTTTCCCTATGCGCCGGGGTTGAAGCATCTCGGGCTTGATCCGCAGCGGCTCGTCATCGTGCGCTGTTCGTCGCCGCAGGATGTACTGAAAGCTGCGTCGGACAGCCTTGGCATCCGGGGAACGGGCGCGGTCATCATAGCGCCGTGGAGCAATCCGAAATGCCTTGACCTGACAGCCACGCGCAAATTGCTGCTGACCGCCCAGCAGACGGGCGTGCCCGCCTTCCTGCTGCGGCTCGGCGCCGTTCCAATCGACAATTCCGCCGTGACACGCTGGATGATCCGCTCGAACGCGTCGCGGTCGAGCGGCGCCAGTGCGCCGGGTCACCCGGTGTTTGACGCCACCCTAATACGCAACAGGCAGGGCATGACAGGCCATTGGATCCTGCAATGGGAGAGTGACAATCATGTTTTCAGACAGATCGAACCGGTTTCTGGCGCTGTGGTTTCCACACCTGCCCACCGACCGCCTCAAACGCGAAAATCCGCAACGGGCTGAGTCCGGACAGTTCCTGATTGTCGTCGACAAGGTCGCCAACGCCTTGCGCCTGACAGCCCTTGACGAACGTGCCGCCAAGGCAGGCCTGTTCAAGACCATGGCTTTGACCGACGCCCGGGCGCAGTTTGAAAACCTAGACATCGCCTTCGCCTCACCGCGCAAGGACGCCGCCCTCTTGGAGAAACTCGCTGACTGGTGCGACCGCTACACGCCACTGGTCGCACTCGACGGCCCCGATGGGCTTATGCTCGATATCACCGGCTGCGTGCATCTCTTCGGTGACGAGCATCAATTGCGCCGGGATATCCACCAGCGCCTGAGCCAGCATGGCGTTGTGGTCCGCTCGGCCATTACGGGCAATGCGGCGGCAGCCCACGCATTTGCCCGTCATTCACCGGGAGATGTGATCGAGGATTCCGCGCTCAAGGAAAAATTGCGGCGGTTGCGCCTCGTCAGCCTCGAGATCGAGGATGTTCATCTGGCCGGTCTGAAGAGGGCCGGGCTGCGCACCGTCGGCGATGTCGAAGTGCTTCCCCGTGCTGCCCTTGCCGCGCGTTTCGGCGCCGGGCTGGTCGATCGCCTCGATGCCCTTTTCGGATATGCGCACCACCCGATCTCCCCCCGACGCATCGTACCCGCCTGCATGGTCGAGCGGCGCATGGCCGAACCCTTGATTGTCATGGACAGTGTTGAGCTGGTGCTGCATGCGCTGGGCGATGAACTTTTCCGGCAGCTGCAGCAGCGTGTCGAGGGCGCGCGGGAAGTCGAGGCTTCGTTTTTCCGCGTCGATGGCGAAGTCAGGCGGATCTGCATTCAGGCCGGCCGGCCGCTGACCGACACCAAAACCCTGTTCAGGCTGCTGAAGGAGCGGCTCACCACCCTCGCAGAACCGCTCGATGCCGGTTACGGCTTTGACATCATCCGTCTTGCGGCGGTGCGGGCCGAGCGAACCCAAACCATGCAAAAAAGCCTCGACAGCACTGTTCAGGAAACCGAAGAGATTGGCGGGCTGATCGACCGCCTGTCCATTCGTCTCGGCACCAGCCGGGTTCTGCGTCCGCACCCCGTCGATACGCATATTCCCGAGCGCGCCGTTTCACTGGAACCGGCTGTTCACACCACCGCAAATCTGCCTGTCGAATGGGCGCCCGTTCAGCACCCGGGCGAGCCGCCCGAGCGCCCGGTCCGGCTGTTCCAGCCGCCGGAACAGATTGAAACCACGGCAGGAATTCCCGATGGCGCCCCGGCACAATTCGTCTGGCGGCGGGTCCGGCACAATATCGTCCTGGCCGAAGGGCCGGAGCGCATCGCGCCGGAATGGTGGCGGGAACATGCCGGCGCGCTGACGCGGGATTATTATCGTCTCGAAGACAATCAGGGGCATCGTTTCTGGGTCTTTCGCGAAGGCCTGTACGAGCGCGGCCAGACCACCCCGCGCTGGTATCTGCATGGGCTTTTTGCCTGATGCCCGGCTACACGGAACTTGCCGTCACCAGCAATTTCTCCTTTCTCGAAGGCGCCTCGCAGCCGGAGGAATTGGTGCAGGCAGCAGCATTGCTCGGCCTTGAAGGTATAGGCATCGCCGACCGCAACACGCTTGCCGGGGTTGTCCGGGCCTACAAGGCGCATCAGGAACTGACGGAGGAGCAGGGAATAAAGCTCAACCTCTTTATCGGCTGTCGGCTGATGTTCATCGATGGCACGCCCGATCTGGTCGTCTATCCGCGCGACCGCCCGGCCTATGGGCAGCTGTGCCGCCTTTTGAGCGAGGGGAAAAAGCGGGCTGAGATCAAGGGCGAGTGCCATCTGGTGCTGGAGGATTTCCTTTTCCGCGCCAAGGATTTCCAGACGGTGGTCATGCCATCAGGACAGCCGGATGAAAATCTCGGACCTGTACTGAAAAAACTAAGCGTCGTCGCGCCGGGATGTGTCTGGCTTGGTCTTGCCGTGTCTTACGAAGGCGCTGACCGGCGTCATGGCGAAAAGCTGGAGCGTATCGCCACTACAGCCGGTGTTCCGCTGCTGGCGGTCAACAATGTGCTCTACCACACCCCTTCCCGCCGCCCCCTGCAGGATGTGCTGACCTGCATCCGGGACCACGTCACCATTGATACGGCCGGGCGAAGGCTGGAGAAGAACGCAGAAAGGCATCTGAAATCACCGGAGGAAATGCAGCATCTCTTCCGGCATTTTCCCTTAGCCCTTGAGGAAATCCGCCGTTTCACCGCGCCGGTCACCTTCTCTCTTGGTGAACTGCAATACCATTATCCCGATGAACCCGTGCCGCCGGGCAAAACCCCGCAGCAGCATCTGGCTGACGAGACATGGAAGGGCGCGGCGAAACGTTATCCCGACGGCATTCCGGAAATGGTCCGCGACCTCCTGAACAAGGAACTGACACTGATCGCAACATTGGGATACGCACCGTATTTCCTGACGGTGCATGATATCGTCACCTATGCGCAGTCGCAGAATATCCTGTGCCAGGGCCGGGGTTCGTCAGCCAATTCAGCCGTCTGCTATTGCCTGCACATCACCGCTGTCGATCCGACGAACGGCAATGCGCTGTTCGAGCGCTTTCTCTCGGCCGAGCGCAAGGAACCGCCCGATATCGATGTCGACTTCGAACACGAGCGCCGCGAGGAAATCATGCAATGGGTTTACAAGCGCTACGGCCGCGACCGTGCAGCCATCGTCGCGACGGTTATCAGCTACCGCCCGCGCAGCGCCATCCGCGATGTCGGCAAGGCCCTGGGGCTGACCGAAGATGTGACGGCTGCGCTTGCCAATACGGTCTGGGGCAGCTGGGGCTCCACCGTGGACCGGCAGCATGTGCGGCAGGCGGGTCTTGACCCCGACAACATCATGATCCGCCGTGCCGTTAAACTGGCAACGGAGCTGCTCGGCTTTCCGCGCCACCTCTCGCAGCATGTCGGCGGCTTCGTCCTGACACGGGAACGGCTTGATGAAACCGTTCCCATCGGCCCCGCAGCCAAGGAGGACCGTTCCTTCATCGAGTGGGACAAGGACGATATCGACACGCTCCGGATCATGAAGGTCGATGTGCTGTCACTCGGCATGCTGACATGTATCCGCAAGGCTTTCGATCTCATTCATCTGCATAAGGGGGGCGAGCGCTTAGAACTTGCGACTGTCCCGCAAGGTGATCTGAAGGTGTACGATATGCTGTGCGCGGCGGACTCCCTTGGGGTGTTTCAGGTGGAAAGCCGTGCCCAGATGAACATGCTGCCGCGCCTGCGCCCGCAGAAATTTTACGACCTGGTCATCGAGGTCGCCATTGTGCGCCCGGGTCCGATTCAGGGCGATATGGTTCATCCCTACCTGCGGCGCCGCAAAGGCATCGAGAACGTCGATTACCCATCGCCGTCTCCCGAATATGGCGACAAGGACGAATTGAAAAAGGTTCTGATTAAAACATTGGGTGTTCCCCTGTTTCAGGAGCAGGCCATGCGCATTGCCATTGAAGCGGCAGGGTTCACCCCCGATGAGGCCAACAAGCTCCGCAGCGCCATGGCAACATTCCGCAACCGCGGCACCATTCACAAGATGCAGGAGCAGATGGTCGAGGGCATGGTACGCCGCGGCTATGAGCGCAGCTTTGCCGAAAACTGCTTCAACCAGATCAAGGGTTTCGGTGAATATGGTTTTCCGGAAAGCCATGCGGCAAGTTTTGCCATTCTTGTCTACATTTCCTCCTGGATCAAATACCACCATCCGGAAGTGTTTGCCGCCGCTCTCCTGAATTCGCAGCCCATGGGTTTTTATGCCCCGGCCCAGATCATCCGTGACGCACGGGAACACGATGTCGAAGTGCGTCCTGTCGATGTCAATTTCAGCGAATGGGACAACACGCTGGAAAAGAGAAGCAGTGGAAATCCTGCCATGCGCATGGGCTTTCGGCAGGTCGACGGCTTCTCGAAAGCCTGGGCCGACGAAATTTGCGCAAAGCGGAAAAAACCCTATGTGGACATTGAAGAGGTTCGCCGTCTGACGCGGCTGGAGCGCCGCGCCTTTGTCCTGCTCGCCGATGCGGATGCGTTTCGCTCGTTAGCCATTGACCGGCGCGAGGCACTCTGGGCCGTGCGCAGATTTCCCGACAGTACAACCCTGCCACTCTTCCAGATTGCCGAAACCAACGAACTTGCAGTCGAAGCGCAGACACGGTTGCCGCCTATGCAGATGGCTGAGCATGTCATTGCCGACTATGAATCCTTCCGGCTATCGCTCAAGGGACACCCCATGCAGTTTCTGCGGGGCATGCTTGGCAGTGAAGGCGTCGTGACCTGCAGACAGGCCACTGCTCTGGCCAGCAACAGGCGCGTCAAGCTTGCCGGCGTGGTCACGGTCCGCCAGAGGCCGGGCAGCGCCAAAGGTGTTGTCTTCATGACGATCGAGGATGAAACCGGCATTGCCAACATCATCGTCTGGGCGAAGACAATGGCCACCTATCGCAAGGAAGTGATGAGTTCCCGCCTCATCCTGATCGAGGGAACGGTCCAGAGCAGCGATAATGTCACGCATATCGTTGCCCGGAAACTGATTGACCGGACGGCGGATCTATATCGGCTTTCGGAACAACTGCCGACCTTGCCGGTATCGCATGCCGATGAAGTGGTTCATCCGGTTCCCGATCAATCGAGAGCCCGTCATCCGCGCAAGGTCCGGATTCTGCCAAAATCCCGGGATTTTCATTGAGTCGCAGCCTAGGCCCGCTTGATATCCTTGGCCAATACAGCCCGGTCAATGGCGGCGATCATGCAAATTTCCAGATCCCCCAAGCCATCCAGAATCTCTTCCTTCGAGATGCCGATAGCCTCCGCTGCGGCGGTGCATTTGGCGACCAGTTGTTTGGGCCTTGGATCATGATGCGCCATATCCGCCGGACGCGTGGCATGAACATTGGCTTCTATCCAGCTATTGACGAAATCAATCGCACGTTGGCTCATGCTTTCCTCCTGTGTATCACCAGTCAAAACTGCTGGCAGCGGAGAAGGTTGCGAAAAAAGCAGGATATCACACCGCCTCTTCAGCCCAAACCGTGAATTTTGTCAGCACATTGGGACCAAAAATATTGGTCAATGGAACATCGGCCGCATCTCTTCCGTGCGCCACCTTGATCCGTCCGATACGGGGCTTGTTGTTGCGCGGATCGAACGCATGCCACTGTCCACCCAGATAGACCTCCATCCAGGCGCAGAAATCCATCGCCGAGTGGGGCGGCGGCACCCCGATATCGGTGATATAGCCCGTGCTGTAGCGCGTCGGAATATTGAGACACCGGCAAAAAGCCACGGCCAGATGGGTAAAATCCCGGCAAACGCCTCGGCCTTCCGCATAGCCCGATGCGGCGGTCCGTGTCGGATTGGAAAACGCGTAGCCGAATGTGATGTGATTATGGACGTAGTCGCAAACGGCTTGCACCCGTTGCCAACCCTCTGGCGTATTGCCGAACAGCCGCCATGCTTCTTCGCTCAAGACATCCGTCTCGCAATAGCGGCTGCCCAGGAGATAGACCAGTGTCTCCGCAGGCAAGTCCTGCACGCGGTGCTGAACAGCCTCCAGCACAACAGAATCCGGCATACCGCTATCGCGGACAATCGCATTGGTCGAACAGATGAACGGGCCGGGCGCAGCCAGGATGCGGTTGCACCAGTTGCCGAACTGGTCGTGATAACCGTCGACGCTCGAACCGAATGTCGACTGGAATGTCTCGATGCCTTCAATGTCCTCGACGCGCGAATGGTGCACGTTCAAGATGGCAATCAAGGGTGTTTCCTGAACAAAATCAAAACGCAATTCACACCCGACATTCAGTCTCATGAACACATCCCCATCAACCTATAAGAATATCGCTTTTTGAAAATCGCAGCTCAGCACGACAGACTATTGCGCAAAAAGCAACCGGCTCGATTGCGAGCCGGTTCAAACTTCAGCCACAGGAACAGTCAAGCGCGGTCAACGACCTTCTTCACGGCATCCTTGGCCTTGCCCTTCATCTCTTGGGCATCGCCCTTCAGTTCCTGAGCCTTGCCTTCGGCCTGCAGCTTCTTGGAGCCTGTTACCTTGCCCGCTGCCTGTTTGATGTTGCCAGCGGCTTTGTTGGCAAGCCCGGAAATCTTGTCACCTGTGCTACCCATCGGTACACTCCTTGAATGTTCACTCACCAGAGGTAAACGGGCGGTGACGCTTCCGGTTCCCGTGAAATCGAGAATACTTAAAATATTGAATTAAAATGATAATTTTTCAGATCAAAGCAAAAACCCGGTGCCCACGGGGGAACAGGCACCGGGTTCTGAACGTGCCGGTCAACGTGTGACCAGCTTCTGCGAAACGTCACAGAGTCATCTTGGTTCCCATCCGCGGGAAGGCTTTCCCGAATATCCCGGATATCACCCGGCAACCTGTTTGATTGCCGCTTCGATGTTCGAGGCAAAATAGCAGTTTCGGCTTGATCCAACGATCTTGTCACCTTCAACAGTGCCCGCATCCTCGGCCCAGAAGCCGACAATGATTTTGATGCGCGCATTCCGCCTGCGAATACGGCGGACGAGATAACGGGCATGGGCCACCGAAGACATATTGAGATAGCTGATATAGATCGCACTCGCATCGGCAAGGTCGAGCTTGCCGATATTCACGGCTTCAAGCTCGTCATGCGTGATGTCGCGAACCTCGAAGTCACCCCGCTCCAGGATATCGCCAATGATCACCGCTGCCGCGTCGTCGAGATCGCCTCGCCCACCCGCTGAAATGATCGTCCTTGGCTCTTCGCTCTTGCTGCGCCTGCTCCTGGCCGGTTCGACATGATCTTCATCGTCCTCGCCTTGCATATCCTGATGTTCCGAGAGATTTTCCACAAGGCGTATCATGCTTTGTGCCACGCGGCTGCGGCGCGCAGCATCCAGCACGCCCCGTCCCCGGTCATGTTCGGCGAGAAACAGCGCAGGGACAGCAACGGATGCGTAGTAATCCGCAATCGCCGATGACTGCAGATAGTCTTCCGCTTTTTCCGTCGCCTCGTCGGGATCGCCGGACAACAACCGCTGATAAAGCTGTTGCGGCGGCGACAGCACCGGTTCGTTGCCAAGCAGCACATCCAGGAACTCGAAGCGCGGCACGTGACGCCCGAGCACCACGAGACAGACCGTCAGCGGCGTGGAAAGCAGGAGCCCGATCGGGCCCCATATCCAGGTCCAGACGATCGCCGCAAGCAGGATGGCAACCGGCGAGAGTCCGGTCCTCGAGCCATAGAGCACCGGCTCCATGACATTGTTGCTGATCAACTCGAGAACGATGAACAAGGCGGCGGTCCACAACAGGAGCATCCAGCCGGGATCGACCGCCAACGCAAGCATGAGCGGGAAAGATGCGGCAATGAATGGTCCGATATAGGGCACGAAACGCAGGGCGATGGCGAGAAGGCCCCACAGCATCGGATTGGGGATACCAATCAGCCAAAGACCGATGCCGATCGGGACACCAAAGCAGATATTGATCACAAGCTGCATCAGGAGATATTGCCCGACCCGCTTCCCCGCATCATGCAATGCCGTGGTCGTGCGGTGAATGTCGCTGGCTCCCACAAGCCGGATGAAGCGGTCACGCAGATCTTCCCGCCGCAGCAGCATGAAGATGACAAAGACAACGACAATGCCGACCGTTGCCAGCGGCTGAATCAACGGCACGGCGACGGTTTGCAGCAATTGCAGGGGATCCGGGGCCGGATAACGGATTTCAACCGGAACGGGTTTATCCGGATCACCTTTCGCCAGGGGAGACTTGTTTTCTGCCTGATTGTTCGGCGTCACGTTCTCAGGAGGTTGTTGTGCCTGTGTGCCCGCGCCGTTTTGTGCGGGAAACCGCTCCACTTCATCGGAGCGGCCTATTTCTTCATTGAGCCGTTTGAACATGCGCGCACCGCGGTCAAAAATACCGTTACCGGACTGCGCGTCCTTGATGGTCCTGATCTTTGCCTCAATGTTGTATTGGTAGCTTGGCAGGTTTTGCGCCAGAACCGTGAGCTGCCCAACCACAATCGTGGCAAACAGGAATATGGCGATAAACGCGGTCAGCACCACGGCGATAACCGAAAGAATCTTCGGCACACCGAAGCGGTGAAGCTGCGTGACCAGCGGCGACAAGGCAAAGGTCAAGAGCAGCGCCAGCGCCAGCGGGACAAAAATATCCCGGGCAAAATACAGCGCAGCGACCACTGCAATGGCAACAATGATGGGCGGGAACTGCATTCGCCCGTCGGTATCGGGAGGAGCAGGCGCATAAATTGACCTTTGACTGACGCGCTCAACGGCGCGCGGCGACGCCTCCCTTACATTCTCAGACGGCATAACCAGCCCGCTTCTCCGAATTCATGAAAATCCCTCTCCGTTCAATGACACTCTGAAACGAAGCCGGCTGAATTTGGTTGCATGCCCCCCGCCAAGACCTGCGAAAACGACGCCAACCCGTTCCTTCGCACTGCATGGAGCAGCACCGAAACGCTGCAGCGGCCGGAACAAAAATCGATATCGGAAGTTTTCAATGCATCGGGCCGCTCAAAGGAGAGAAGCAGAGAATGCCGGTGACAACGATCCTGATCATCATTCTGATACTGGCGCTGATCGGCGTGTTTCCAAGCTGGCCCCACTCGCGGGCATGGGGTTACGGCCCTTCCGGTTTGCTTGGGATTGTCCTGGTGATTCTGCTCATCTTGCTGCTTTTGGGCCGCATCTAACGGAACTGTTTGAACTCTGATTGCCCGGATCAGACCTGACGAAAGGATCGACACACTATGCTGCGTGGAGTTTTACTTTGGCTCATCGGCCTGCCACTACCGATCATCCTTATTCTCTGGTTCCTCGGCTATCTCTCTTAGGAACGTTGCGCGGCGCTGCCTTCATGCCGGCCATTGTCCCGGCGCTTCTTCACATCACGATATTATACAGGAATCATATTCGCATGACCAAACGTCTCTTGATGACCACTGCCTTGATCACAGTCCTGGCGACATCCGGTTTCGCCCAGGCCCAGGAACCCGGTTCAGCGGCAACGCACGGCATTTTCCACGACAAAAGCAAGCCGGCACAAAATACCGGGCGCTATGTCAAATCTGCAGCCGGGCAAATCCTGGCTTCCGGCTTGATCGGGCAGAAAGTCTATAACGGTGCCAAGGACGATTCCGTCTCGATCGGCGCGGTCAAAGACCTGGTGCTTGACGCCAATGGCACGGCTGAGGCGGCAATCATCGGCGTTGGTGGATTTGTCGGCATCGGCGAGAAGGATGTGGCTGTTGGATTGGATGGTCTGGCCTGGGCTGACCGGGCGGACGGCACACGTTGGCTCATCATCGCCACCAGCAAGGAAGAGCTGGAAAAGGCGCCTGCCTTTGACAAGGCGGCTTTGCTCGACGGGCACCCCGCGACCGATGTTCTGAAGCCGTCTCTTGCGCCTGCGAAAACGGCGCCGCAAGCCACGATGGCGACGCGTGACGGGCTGAAAGCTGTACCGGCAACTGCCGTCAGCGCGGAAAAATTGATCGGCACGACCGTCTATGGCTCGGATGACGAGACCCTTGGTTCCGTGGGTGACGCGTTGATGACCCCAGACGGTCAGGTGGAAGCCTTCGTCGTGGACGTCGGCGGTTTCCTTGGCCTGGGCAAGAAACCCATCGCCATTTCCATCGAGAATCTCGACCTTTTGTCGGGCAAGGACGGCAAGATCGCCGTCTACACGCCCTTCACGAAGCAGCAGCTGCAGGCCCATCCCGCCTATAGCGAGGAAGCCTACAAGGCCGACAGCGAGAAAATCCTGCTGCGCGGCAGCGCCGAATAACAGTGTTCGCAGCCCAATGCAGGGAGACCGCTGCGTGAGCAGCGGTCTCCGCTTCCGCATGGAACCAAACCGCATGCGGGGCGTTTCAATCCCTATGAAACTTATATTTCTCAAGGAGTTCCTTTAATGGCGTCAGTTTCTTCGAAAGTTCGCAAAGCCGTGGACGATGCAACGGAGTCCAACCCGGATCTGCAAGCTCAGGTTGCCGCGTTGAAAGAGGACATCGCGAACATTGCGGCAACACTCGCCAAAATTGGCAAGACCTCGGCAAAAGAGGCGAGCAGCAATGCATCCTCGACCTTCGAGAACGCCAGGGCACGCGGCGAAGACGCTCTGGATGAAATACGGTCTCAGGCCAAGGCGCTCGAGGATCAACTGACAGAGACCGTGCGCGAGAACCCCCTGACAACCGTTGCCGTCGCTGCGGGCGTCGGATTTCTTCTGGCTCTGATCGCCCGCCGCTGACATGCTGAAACTGCTGGCCCCCCTTCTGTCCAGTGCGGTTTCTGGAGAGCTCGGTTCCGCTGTGAGCCGGGCAAAGCGCCGTGCGGTCTTCCTTGCGCTGATCGGCATTCTGCTGGCGATTGCCGGCGTCTTCCTGCTCCTCGCGGGTTATATCGCGCTTTCTCGGCATTTCGGCGATTTGTACACCGCCCTGATCCTGGCCGGCGGCGCGATCGCCCTTGCGCTTCTGGCCTACATCATCATGAAAGTTGCTGAAACGGTTGCACGCAAGCGGCAGCGCGAGCGGTCAAAGGTCGATACATCAACCCTGCTGACCGTCGCTGCACTTGCCGCCGCACCAACCGTCTTGAAATCGCGGGGGTTGCTGATGCTGGCCGTACCGGTCATCGCCTTTGCCGGACTTTCGCTTCTCACCAGGAAGAAACCATCATCCAACGACAGCAGCTGACCCTTCCTTTATCGGCATCGAAATCAGAACTTCCATGCCGGTTTCGGGGTAACTCAACCGAACACTGCTCGACAGAACCTTGTCCAGGCTGCGTTCAATCAGCCGCTCGCCAAGTCCGCGGGCGGCCGGAGGTATGACACGGGGGCCATCGGATTCGACCCAGTGAATGACCACCCTGGATTCATCGAGCCCGGTTTCCGTCTGCCATGACACACGCACCCTGCCGCGCGCGGAGGACAGCGCACCATGCTTGGCCGCATTGGTGGCAAGTTCGTGCAATGCGATGCCAAGTCCCAAGGCGTGATCGGGCGGGAGAATCATGTCCTCGCCTTCCAGCACGACCTGGGCCGGATCATAGATCGCATAGGGTTCGACCTGCTTGGTGATGAGGTCAACGAGACTGATGCCGCTCCATTCACGATCGGACAAAAGCGTGTGTGCCTCGGAGATCGCCCGCAGCCGGCCGGAGAAAGCCTCCATGAATTCCGCCGGATCCGAGGTCCGGTTCAAGGTCTGCCGCGCCAGCGATTGCAGCATGGCCAGCGTATTCTTGACCCGGTGGTTCAATTCCCGCAACAGCAGCCGGGTTTTCTCGGCGGCATTTCGCGTGCTGGTGATATCGATATTGACACCAACGGCTACCAGCGGCCTGCCGGCGGCATCCCGTTCAAAAACACGGCCGCGTCCGAGCAGCCACTGACCGGAGGATGCGGCGCGAAATTCGCCGACGTAATCCTGGTTATGTGCCATTGCGCGGGTGAACGCCGATTTCATCAATGGAAAATCATCCGGATGCATGGCGCGGAAAACATCTTCGCCGCTTATCGGCTTGTCGTCGCTGAGGCCGAGCATGGAATAAGCCATCTTGTTGCCGGTGAATTTTCCGGTCTTCAGGTCCCAAACCCAGCTGCCGACATTCCCGACCTCCAGCGCCATATCATGGCGCAGTTCATCCCTGTTCAGGGTTTCGATGGACCGAACATTGCTTTGTGCATCGCACTTCATCTTGAGAAAGGAACCGGCAAGCCTGGCCACCTGCTTCAACTGGGATTGCAGCAGCGTGCTTGCCGTTTGTCCGGGCTGCGCCGAGGCGATGACAAGCGCAGCTACACGCGCGCCACCAACCTCGACCGGCGTCGCTGCAACAAACCGCACATCGTTGCCGGCCGAGCCCGCCACACCCCCGGAAAATCGCTTGTCTGCCGTCACATCGGGAACGACCAGCGATTCTCCCTCTGGCAGGACCAGCGCATTTGCGCCGAATGCCCAGAAATCGGTGCGTCCCGCCGGCGCGTTTCCGGCCTGCGCCAGTATCCGGATTTGCGTCTCACCGACCGCCACGATCAGCGCAACATCGGCATTCGAGAATGACAAGGCCAGGGAGGCCAGTCCGTGAAGCTCGCTTTCAGGCTGAAATTCAAGGCCGCTCAGCACGGAAACAGCATCCAGACGAGCGGGCTCTGACAGAAATCCTGACATGTTTTCTGAAATTTGGTCTGACTTCATAGTCACATGACGCCCCTCATCGAGCCGTCCTTACTCTTAACGTTGAAACAGCTTCGATTATCAACGCAACGCATACCCCTTTGTTCCCCGCCCGGAACATTTAATAGCGCCCGTCGTTTCTGTTGCGTGAAGAATGCAAAGGAGAAATCTATGCGCGACGCGAAGGACATTCTATCGGACAATAGTCTGGACAGGACCGTGAAAATCGAAAAGCTGCGGGAACTGCTCAGCGAAGCCAGAGGATTGCAGCGGGCAGCGACGGAAGGCGGAATGGACAATGAGGATGGCTCCACCCGGACCTTGCGCGACATCGAACTTGCGCTGGAACAGCTGAACGCCGACATGCCGGAAACCGGGGCGGCAACCCTCTGACTGCCACTCATTCGTCTTCCGCCTTCGCGTTTTCGGGCGCAGCTGCACTGTGAAGGGAGGGGAACGTGACCGTCACGATCGTGCCGCCACCATCTTTGGCGCCATAGGTCACCGCACCGCCAAATTGCTGGCAGAGTTGTGCGACGATCACGGAGCCCAAACCTGTCGCCCGCTTGTGGAGTTTTTTCTGGATGCCGATGCCATCGTCAGCAATGGTGAGGGCTATAATGCCGTGGGCATCGCGCTGCAGGCCGATTTCGATCAACCCCGCCCGATTATGCGGAAATGCGTGTTTGATCGCGTTCATCGTCAGCTCACCGATAATGATACCGAGGGTTGTGGCATCCCGGGAGCTCAGATCAATCGGTTCGAAATGGGCTTCGATCCGGATATCCCGGCCGTGAAAATGCGCTTCCCTGATGTCGGCCATAATCTCCGGCAAATATTCATCGGCCCGAACGGTCTCATGATCCTTTCCCAGCCGGAGCCGACGGTGTGCCGAAGAAATCGTCTGGATTCGATCACGCGCCGCGCCGAGGGCCACTCGGATTTCGTCTGACGAAACGCCGTGCATCTGGATGCCAAGAAGCGATGACACGGTCGCCAGCGAATTACCGATGCGATGATCGGAATCCTGCAGGAGCGTTTCCACGCGCGCTCTCTCCCGCTTGGCAATCAGCATCGCCTTTTCGAGCTCGGCGGTGCGCAGTTGAACCATTTCTTCCAGTTGCGATTTTTCAGAAAGCAGCGTCGATTGACCTTCGGTCAGCTTGCGCACATAGCGCTTGGTGCGGCTGGCAAGGATATAGGCGAGTATCAGTGCACCTGCGAGGGCGAGGATCGAGGCAATGGTCAGCCAAAAGCGCAACTTGTCCATGGCTATGTTGCGGGCAATAAGCCGACGATCTTCTTCACCCAGGAAACTGTTGATGGTTTTCCTGACTTCATCCATCTGGCCGATGCCGAAATCGGAACCGAGTGAAGCCAGAGCTTCGCTGTTGTTCCCCGCAAGAGACATCGATATGGCCGCTTCGACCTTTTGCTGCTTCTGCTTCGCCAAATCCTGAATTTGGCTGACAATGGCCTGTTGCCGGGGATTGCCTCTTGTCATCTCGTTCAGCGTATTCAGCGATTCGGCAAGGTGGGATGCGGCCGCACGGTAGAGATCGAGGAAGGCGGGGTTTTGGGTCAGGAGATAACCGCGTTGACTGGTATGCGCTTCGTTCAAGAGGGCGAGTGCGCCATCCGCCTGCTCCCGGACCCGGTAGGTGGCAATGACGTCGTCCATCTGGTTGTTGAAGCCGCGGGTCAGGATGATGGTCGACGTCGCAGCGGTGATGATCAGGGCAAGCGAGATGATGATGGCCAACCCGCGCCGGGGTCTCTCCGAAAAACCTGCCAAAACTCTGCGCCACTGCACCAACTGCACTGCTCCTGCCAAAACAGGCCTCGTATGCTCGGCCCGCCATATACACGAACTAGATAAAGGGTCTTGGCAGCTTCGGCAAACCTTGCCATCCCGATATATCCAGAAGGGTCGTTTCATCGAGGACTTCACAGCCCCGGTCAACCCATCGCAAAGCACCGCGCGCCGCTAGTTTCTTGAGCGTCTTGTTCGTATGCACGATGGACAATCCGAGCGTATCGGCAACGTGCTGTTGTCTCAGCGGCACAAACAGCTTGTTGTTCTTGACCATGCCGACCGACTTGGCACGCTGAAAAATGAAGGCAAACAGATAGGCCGCGCGCTCCAATGCGGTGCGACGCCCGACACTGAGCAGGATTTCATCCAGCATCTGTTCTTCGCGGGACGCCAGCCAGGTAATATCGTAGGCAAGGCTTGGAAAGGTGCGGAAAAGGTTGGGGAGTTTGTCACGCTGGAAAACGCACAAAATCACGGGCGACATGGCTTCGATGGAGTGCTGCATCTCCTTCATCAGCGATCCCTGCAGCCCGATGAGGTCGCCGGGAAGTACGTAGTTGAGGATTTGCCGGCGGCCGTCTTCCAGTGTTTTGTAGCGAAACGCCCAGCCGGACAGAACCGTGAAAAGGTGCGCGCTGTTGGCACCTTCGACCAGAAATGTCGTCCCGGCATCGGCAACAAGCTCGCCCGTCTTGAAGCCCGACAGGAACTCCAGTTCGTCCTTGTCGTGCGGTTGGAAATGCGGGAAATCCTGCAAGGGGCATTTTTCGCAGGGGAATTGCCGTACTGCTGAAGCTGTTGCTGTTTTCATTTGATTTCTCAATTAAGAGTTGTTGAGCACGCTAACATGCTGCCATTGAAATGACCGATAATTCTTCGCGTTCGACATGTCATAGTTAAATGACACCCTATTCCGTTCAGCGCATAAGCACTGCTTTTAGGAGCAGTTGATATGGAATTGACCGGCAAGCGACTTCTGGTTCTGGAGGACGAATATCTGATCGCACTCGAATTGGAGCGCATTGCGGAGGAATGTGGCGCAAAATCCGTTCATGTCGTCTCGACCGTTGCAGAGCTTCTATTCTGGATTGAGAGCCAGCCGCCATGCGACATCGCCATTCTCGAAGTCAAGGCACGGGGCACCTCCTCTCTGGACGCCGCAAGCCTCATGCTGCAACGGGGCGTTCCCGTCGTCTTTGCCACCGCCTATGATCAGCAAAGGAGCGGCATTGCCGGTTTTGCCGATGTTCCCGTGGTTTTGAAGCCCTATGGCAAGACCCAGATCCTGCAAGCCGTCACCACCGCTTTTGCCAGAATGGCTCTGAGAACACTGCCGGCAAAAGAAGACGGCGCGTCAGGCGAACTTGTTTGATGTTACCTGCGTGGAAATGGAGTCTGGGCCGTAATCAACCTCTCCCTGGACATCGAGAAGTTCCTGCAACCGTGTTCTTGCACGGCTGACGCGGCTCTTGATTGTGCCAACGGCGCATGCACAGATATCCGCCGCCTCTTCATAGGAAAAGCCGGACGCACCGACAAGAATGATTGCCTCGCGTTGATCGTCGGGCAGCTTTTCCAGAGCCTTGCGGAAATCCTGCAGATCAAGCGCGCCGTATTGCGAGGGATGCACCGAAAGCTGTTCGGTGAAAATGCCATCCGAGTCCTGCACTTCGCGCCCGCGCTTGCGCATCTGGCTATAAAATTCATTGCGCAGGATCGTAAACAGCCAGGCCTTTATGTTGGTGCCGGGCTCGAACGAATCCTGCTTGGCCCACGCTTTCATGATCGTGTCCTGGACAAGATCATCCGCGCGGTCGGGATTGCCGATCAGCGATACTGCGAATGCGCGCAGCTTCGGCAGGGACGCAATCAGATTTCTCTTGAAATCAGGGGATTCATGTACCATTCGACCGCCTGTTATTTTGACGACTGAGCATGGTTGCGTTCAGCTTCGTCGAGCTTTTCCAGAAGGTCGAGGAAACGTGCCGGTATTTCCTCCTCCTGTACGGAGGCATAAAGCGCACGCAGCTTCAAACCAATTTCTGATTCCGCGTTTCTGACGTCGCGGCGGCGGACACGACCCTTTTCGGAGCCGTCTGAGATACTTTTGTTGGCGTTCATTCTACTATCTTTGCTGGTCGTTCGTCGCAAAAGCTTTTGGCAGGCACATTAATGTCGATAATCCCCTGGAGAAGGAAAAGTTCCATGCCAGGGAACTTTTTTTTCGCCAATGTGTTTTGGTTCGTACTAGTCTTCAATGCCCAAACGGGAACGGGAAATCACCATAATGTCATTGTCCACTCGGATCGCTCCACATCTGCCCTATCTTCGCCGCTTCGCCCGCGCCATTACCGGGTCGCAATCATCAGGCGATGCTTATGTAGCGGCGACGCTCGAAATCCTTATCAGCGATGTCTCCCTTTTTCCTGAAGCCACCTCTGACCGGGTCAGCCTCTACAAGCTGCTGATCAAGCACTTCAATTCCGTCAATGTCCGCCCGCTCGAATTGCAATCGGAATTCGGCTGGGAAAAGCACGCAGCGGCAAACCTGACGGCCATCGCCCCCCGCGCGCGTCAGGCTTTCCTTCTCATCAGCCTTGAAGGCTTCAGCCAGGCTGAAACCCTCGATATTCTCGATATAGACGAGCAGGAGCTTTATGCTCTCCTCGACGAGGCTTCCGTCGGCATCTCCAAGCAGATCGCCACCGATATCATGATCATCGAGGACGAACCGCTGATCGCCATGGACATCGAACATATGGTGGAAAGTCTGGGTCATCGGGTTGTCGGTATCGCCCGTACCCGCGACGAGGCCGTGAAACTCTATGCGGAAACACATCCGAGCATGATTCTTGCCGACATTCAGCTCGCCGACGGCAGCTCAGGCATCGATGCGGTCAACAACATCCTGAGCCAGGACGCGGTTCCCGTGATCTTCATCACAGCGTTTCCTGAGCGGCTCCTGACCGGCGAACGGCCGGAACCGACCTTCCTTGTCACCAAGCCTTTCAACCCTGACATGGTCAAGGCCCTGATTACACAGGCGCTGTTCTTCAAGGAAAGCAGCAAGGCAAAGGCATAGGAGCCGGCAAAGCATTCGCACCTGCTGCCGCATGGAACAAAGGCACCCCCGAGATCGTTGTGCATGCAACAGGATAGGGAGTTGATAATGCTATATTATGCGGTTGTGTTTCTTATTATTGCCCTCGTGGCCGGTGCACTTGGCTTTGGCGGAATAGCCGGGGCTTCTGTCGGGATAGCCAAGATTGTTTTCTTTGTGTTCCTGGCGTTGCTGCTCGTCTCCTTGATCGCCGGTCTGCTTCGCAAGGCATAGTCACAGGAATTTGAATGCGTGAAAGGCCGCCGGCATCAAGCCGGTGGCCTTTGTTTATTGGCGCGGTTTCTCATTGGAAATTTGTAGCATTGCAGCGACCGGCACTTGGTTGTAGTGGGATACGACACATGTGAAATTGACGGTCAGGCTGCATTCACCTCTCGATTCCATGCAGCGTTGAAACTGGACGGCCCGATGATCAACTGGACCTGCCTCGCCCGGCGAATCCCCCTTGCAATACTATGCTACACAGCGGGCCTTATCGCGATCAGGCTGGCACTGTCGCCATTCCTCGACATCGATGAAGCCCAGTTTGTCGGATCGGTTGATTTTTCCTGGATTTACGGCAATTCGCACCCGCCGCTTTACAATTGGCTGGTGCGGCTGGCCCTCGATCTTACCGGTTGGAACTGGGTTGTTGCGACGGTTCTGGTCCGTCTTTGCCTGCTCGGCCTCTATCACTGGCTTTCATTCGATACCGCACGCCGCTTGGGCGGCGACCGTGCCGGGGTATTGGCCCTGGCGGCATCCGCCCTTCTGCCGCAGATTGTCTGGATGTCGATCCAGACAACGGCGCATACGCTTCTGGTGATCGTCGCATCCATCGGCACGATCCATGCTCTGGCTCTGATCCGATCGGGACGAGGATACCGCGCCTATGTCTGGCTTGGTCTATGGGCCGCCATTGGCGGGCTGGCAAAGTATAACTTCTTCATGTTCCTGTTCAGCTTTCTGATCGCCTGCGCGCTCAACAGGACCATTCGCCGTCAGATTTTCTGCAGACCTGCATTGATATCCCTTGGCATTTTCATGCTTGCCATGAGCCCTGTGGCCTTGGCCTCCTTGAATGCACCCCTGGCTGCGACAGCCGGCCGAATGGTCAAGCTCAACCACCTGATCCCGATGCTCCAGCCTTTTGATCTTCCTGGGTTTGGGGTGGACGGGCTTCTCAGTCTCTTCATCTCGACCTTCCTCTGGTCAGGCCCGGCTCTTGTGATCTTTTTGATCGGCCGCTGGCAGGACGATCCAAAACCCGCTCCGGACGGAGACACTGACGTCAGGAAAGTCCTGTTCCGTACCGTCGTACTCGGTTTGACGGCCTTTGGCTTGATCGTCTTTTTTGCCGACTACCATTCCGTCGCAGAGCGCTATATGGCACCCATTCTGGCTCCGACTGCCATTTTGCTGGCGCTGTACTTCCCGCAAAAGCATGGCGCGCGAAACCTGCTGATCATATCCGGCGGCTTCTACGCATTGGCGCCCGTTGCCTTCGCCATTGTGCTGCTGTTCGGTGACGATCGCCTGTCGATACCATTCGATGCGGTTGCCAATGCCATTCACGTGCAAAATTCAACCCCGGCGCGGATAGCAGCGAAGCGGCAGGATGACGCCGCCAACATCGCCGTGCAGCTCCATTGGCCGCCGGCAAGCGGCAAGGCCGACGATATCGTCCTTGTCTGGGAGGGCGGCGCTGCACCGGATAAAGAAACGCTCGAACTCCTGCCCGCCGATGCGGCCGCGACCGGTCCCATGACCCGCGTTGACAGCCCATTGAGAAACTTCAACGGCCAGATCAGGACGTTCAGCTTTCAGCGTTATTCATCTCACTTACCCCTGCCGGATCAGAGTATCGGCGGATAAGCCAGAAGACACCTACAGTGTCGAGAAACGCAACCGCAGCGCGATCGAAAAACCCGTATTTGGAGACACCGGCCAGCCGGGGACGATCCTCCACATCGACTTCGACGACAGTCAGCCCGGCCCGGATCGAGAGGGCAGGAAGAAAACGGTGCATGTTGTCGAAGTAGGGCAGCCCTCTTGCCACGGACGCCGGCAGGACTTTGAATCCGCACCCTGCATCCCGGCAATTGTCCCTGAGAAGACGCTTGCGGATGAAATTGGCGGATTTCGATGTCAGCAACTTCACGACCCCGTCATTGCGGCGTTTTCTGACCCCGGCAAACAGCGCAGGCTGGGATTGCGCAATACGCGGCCAGAGGCGCGCCAGATCCAGCGGATTGTTCTGCCCGTCACCGTCCAGCGTCGCGATCCATTGTCCCTTTGCGGCCTGAAAACCGCTGACAAGAGCCCTGGATTTGCCCGTGCGGTTTTTATGGCGCAGCACGCGAACGTGGCGACCCGCATTCAACGCTTCTTCCGCCGAGCCGTCATTCGAGCCGTCATCGATGATCAAGATCTCATAGCTGGCCACACCCGAAAGAGCCTGATTGATCTCGGTGACAAGGGCGCCGATGTTTCCGGATTCATTATAGGCAGGAATTACGACTGACAGATCGGTCATTTGAAAAATCCAGAAACCAAGGTGAACCTTCCGCACTACGATCAAAATCCGGTCATGCCGGTCAGCTTCGAAAGATCATTGCATCGGCGCAATGCGTCAGGATGTTCGATACGTTCTCTGCCCGTTCCCATAGCATTCAAAAGGAGAAAGCAAAACAAATGTTCGCGTCGAACGGAAACCGCTTCCCCTTATACCGGCTGATCCCGCCGCGGTTTCACGCAAGAGTGAAGCTGACGTCGTAATTCCGCCATCCCGATCGGCACTAAAATGCTAGCATCACGCTAATATCCCGCGTGGATGCTCTATGGTTAATAGTTCATTAATCGAAGTCTTCCTATTGTCGGGCTCTAATCTTAATTCATTTCGGTCCGCATATGCATTTTCGGGTTACAGATGCAATCATTGGTTCAAGGAAGAGTTCCCGCATGGGTGCTGGCCTCCTTGTCCTGCTGTTTGCCTGCGTTTCGCCGGTGCACGCGCAGGAACAGGTCGACGCAAAGCGCGCTGAAACCGTCAAACAACTGGACGAACTCACCGGCCAAATCAGTTTGTCTGCTGATCGCCTGGCTTCCCTCGACAAGGAAATTGCCGATCTGAAGAAGGATCAGACCACCCTGACGGCCGCGTTGATCCAGTCGGCCAAGACCGAGAAAAAACTGACTGAAGATATAGCCGCTATCGGCGACAAGCTGACCGATCTGCATGAACGGGAAGACGGAATAAAGCTCTCTCTCAAAGGCCGGCGCGCGGCGCTCGCTGAGGTCCTTGCCGCCTTGCAGCGCATGGGGCTCAATCCGCCTCCCGCCATCCTCGTTCGCCCCGACGATGCCCTTGCGTCGGTCCGCAGCGCCGTCTTGCTGGGCGCTGTCGTTCCGGAAATGCGCGAACAGACGGAAGTGCTGATTGCCGATCTCAAGGAGCTCTCGCGGATCAGGACATCGATTTCCGATGAGCAGACCCGTCTGACCGCTTCCCTGTCAGGACAGGCGGAGGAAAAGAAGCGCCTCGATCTGCTTTTGGCCGAAAAGCAGAAACTGCAGACAACATCCGAGGAAACGCACAAGGCCGAACAGCAGCGGGCGGAAGAACTGGCCCGGCGGGCGACATCCCTGCGCGAATTGATCGCCTCTATGGAACAGGACATGGAAGAGGCGCGCAAGGCAGCCAGCGCGGCGAACCAGCAGGAAGAACAGAAGCTTGCAGCCAGCAAGGAGCGGGCCGACAATTTCGCCTCCAACCAGGAACGCCTGTCAGCCAAGGTGAATTTTGCCTCGCTGAAGGGACATCTTCCCATGCCGGGTGCCGGAAAACTGGTTCGGCATTTTGGCGACGAGGACGGATTGGGCGGTGTCGTGCAGGGCGACACGCTGGAAACCCCGGCAGGCGCAACAATTACCGCGCCCACGGACGCCGTGGTGCTGTATGCCGGCGCCTTTCGTTCCTATGGCCAACTCTTGATCCTGGATGCCGGCAATGGCTATCATGTCGTGTTGGCAGGAATGAAGAGAATCAATGTTTCGCAGAATCAGTTTGTTTTGGCGGGAGAGCCGGTTGGTGTGATGAACGAGCAACTTGTTGCGAGTACCGGCACCGTTCCGTTGGGAAATGGAGCGCCAATGCTTTACATTGAGTTCCGAAAAGATACAAAACCTGTTAATCCCGCTCCTTGGTGGGCGGATAGGCTCGCTGGAAGGACCACAAATGATACGTAGGTTAACGCTTCTCATGGCCGGAGCCCTGTTGGGTGCAACGGCAATGGTGGTTGTGCAGGGTGCACTGCCCACAACCGTTGCAGAAGCTGCGGGCACTGACACATACAAGCAGTTGTCGATTTTCGGCGATATTTTTGAGCGGGTGCGCAACCAGTATGTGACGCCGCCAGATGACAAGAAGCTGATCGAAAGCGCCATCAATGGCATGCTGACGTCGCTTGACCCCCATTCGTCCTACATGAACGCCGACCAGGCCCAGGATATGCGTGTGCAGACCAAGGGCGAGTTTGGCGGCCTTGGCATTGAAGTCACGATGGAAAATGAGCTTGTGAAAGTCATTGCCCCCATCGAAGACACCCCTGCCTCCAAGGCCGGTGTTCTTGCCGGCGATTATATCTCGCAGATCGACGGGACCGATGTCCGCGGCCTGTCGCTAAACGACGCGGTCGACAAGATGCGCGGCGATGTCAACACCCCCATCGAGCTGACGCTGATCCGTCAGGGCGCCGACAAGCCGATCAAGCTGACCATCGTGCGCGACGTGGTCAAGGTGAAGGCCGTCAAGTACCGCGTCGAGAACGATGTCGGCTATGTCAGGGTGATTTCCTTCACCGAACAGACCTTTGAAGACCTGCAGAAGGCGATCAAGGACATCCAGAGCAAGGTTCCCGCCGACAAGCTCAAGGGCTTCGTGCTGGATCTTCGCCTCAATCCGGGCGGCCTGCTGGACCAGGCGGTTGCCGTCTCCGATGCCTTCCTCGACAAGGGCGAGATCGTCTCGACCCGTGGCCGCGACCCGCAGGACATCACCCGCTTCGATGCCCGTCCGGGCGATCTGATCAACGGCAAGCCGATGATCGTCATGATCAATGGCGGTTCTGCCAGCGCATCGGAGATTGTTGCCGGTGCGCTGCAGGATCATCGCCGGGCGACGGTGCTAGGCACGCGGTCCTTCGGCAAGGGCTCGGTCCAGACGATCATCCCGCTGGGCGAGAACGGCGCACTGCGGCTGACGACGGCGCTGTATTACACGCCGGCCGGCAAATCGATCCAGGGCAAGGGCATCGTGCCGGATATCGCGGTCGAACAGCCGCTGCCGGACGATCTGAAGGGCCGGGCCGAGCCGATGAGCGAATCCAGCCTGAAGGGCCATATCAAGGGCGTTCAGGAGGATGCGGAAGGATCGGGCTCGATTGCCTATGTCCCGCCGGATCCGAAGGATGACCTGCAGCTGATCGAAGCCCTGAAGCTGCTGCGCGGCGAACAGGCCAATGCGGCATTCCCGGCAGACCCGTCCAAGGGCGTACCGAACTGATATGACAAAGGGGATCAGGCTGGCTCTTACACACCTGGTCCCCACTTCATTTCCCACCGATCATTCCTTCCGTTTCATCCTCCTCATCGGCCAAAGCGCGTGAATTCCGACATCAACAGGCCGCTGGGACAAAACAGCAAACGGCCCAAGGACAAACCGAAGGCTGGCGCTCGCTGGCTCTTGCCGGCCATCGCCGTGCTGGGGGTGGGAGGTGCCGCACTGCTGATCTCGTTCACCAGCAATCACGGATTTCGCAATCCGCCTCCGGAAATGGAAAAGCCCGAACAGGCAGCGGTAACTCCGCCAGCGCCGGCCAAGACGATACCAGCATCCGACAAGGCCCCTGCAGGCGTCGTCACGCAGGGAAATGTTACCACCAGTCCGGGCGGCCCGAAAATCATCGTCGTAGGCGATCCCGCCAGAGCGAGCCAGAATCCGCTGACCGCCCATATCCCCGACCGGGATCTGCTGGAGACAACTGCGCTCGGCTCTCTGCCAGTCATCGGGCCGGACGGACGACGGCCACTCGATGTCTATGCGCGGTCATGGTCGGGCGCCCGCGGCGCGCGGATCGCCCTCGTCATTGGCGGGCTCGGCATGTCCCAGACCGGCACACAGCAGGCAATCGCGACGCTCCCGGCGGAGGTGACGCTGGCTTTTGCGCCTGAAGGCAACAGCCTCATCCGGTGGATGCAGACGGCGCGCCAGAATGGCCATGAACTGCTGATGCAGGTGCCGCTTGAGCCTTTTGACTATCCGCGGGTCAATCCCGGCCGCAACACCTTGACGGTCGATGCGCCCACCGCCGAGACTTTGGACAATCTGCACAAGGCCATGGGCCGCATAACCAATTACACCGGCATCATAAACTACATGGGGGCCCGCTTTACCGCGGATGCCAAAGCCATGACGCCTGTCATGCAGGATATCGCGAAACGCGGGCTGCTCTATCTCGATGACGGCAGCTCCGCGCGCAGCCAGGCCGACACAATCGCCGGTCAGCAGGGAACGCCCTTTGCTGCCGCCGATGTGCTGATTGATGGCACGCAGGACCGGGGCAGCATCCTCAAGAAACTGGATGAGCTGGAGCGTATCGCCCGAGCCAAAGGCACGGCGATCGGAACCGGTTCGGCCTTCAGCGTGACCGTGGATGCCGTGGCCGCCTGGACCAACGAAGCCAAGACCCGCGGCATCGAGATCGTACCGGTTTCGGCCCTTGTCCGCGATCCTGAAAAGGGCTAGGCACCCATCACTATCCCATCATCCAGCGGAGTATTCGCATGAGCAAGAAACATGTCGACCCCGAGACGCTCCCCTACCGGCCCTGCGTCGGCATTATGGTGCTCAATGCCGATAAACTCGTCTGGGCGGGCCATCGCATTGTCATACCCAATGATGAAATGGACGGGTCGACCCAGCTATGGCAGATGCCCCAGGGTGGCATCGACAAAGGCGAGGACGCGGAAATTGCGGCCCGCCGCGAACTCTACGAGGAAACGGGCATGAAAACCGTTTCCCTGCTCGCCGAGGCGCCGAACTGGATCAACTATGACCTGCCGCCCGCGCTTGTCGGAATCGCCCTGAAGGGAAAGTATCGCGGCCAGACACAGAAGTGGTTCGCCTACGAATTTACCGGCGATGAAAGCGAGATCGCGATCAACCCGCCTCCGGGTGGTCACACCGCTGAATTCGACGCTTGGGCATGGAAACCCATGACCGTGCTGCCCGACCTTATAGTGCCGTTCAAGCGCACCGTCTATGAGCAGGTTGTCGCCGCGTTCAAGCATCTGGCAGGTTGATCCGCGGCGCAAGCGCAATTGAAACAACAAAAAAGCGGGCCAAAAGCCCGCTTTCGTCAGTATCAGTGATTTGAAACCGGTCAGGCAGCCTTGATGGCTTCCTGCAGCGTCGTCAGCTGGCCGAGAAGATCTTCCGCCTTGGCCTTCTGTTCCCGCGACGTCGCGTCTTCGAAGTCTTCGCGGGCGTCCTTGATACGGTTCTGAAGTTCATCAGCCTTTATATCGGTGACGTGTACCGCCGATTCCGCGAGGAGCGTGCAGCCATCCGGCGTCACATCGACGAAGCCGCCGAACACGACATAGCTGTCCGGCTTGCCATCCTGCGTCTTCACGGTGACAACGCCTGGCTTGACGGTGGCCATCAGTGGCGCGTGATGGGCCATCACGGTCATGTAACCTTCCGTGCCCGGAACCACAACTTCGGTGACCTGTTCCGAGAGCAGCAGACGTTCTGGCGATACGAGTTCGAAATGGAAGGCTTCTGCCATGATATTCACTCAATTCCTGCGGTCATTGACCTGATAGAAGGGATGGCCTTGACAAGAAAGGGCGGGCCGGAGCCCGCCATTATGTTCCAGATCAGGCAGCTTCCGCTGCCAGACGCTGTGCCTTTTCGATCGCCTCGTCAATCGAGCCGACCATGTAGAATGCTGCTTCCGGCAGGTGATCGTAGTCACCGTTGCAAAGGCCCTTGAAGCCCTTGATGGTGTCAGCCAGATCAACCAGCTTGCCCGGCGAGCCGGTGAAGATTTCAGCAACGAAGAACGGCTGCGACAGAAAGCGTTCGATCTTGCGGGCGCGGGCGACCGTGATCTTGTCTTCTTCCGACAGTTCGTCCATGCCGAGAATGGCGATGATGTCCTGCAGGGACTTGTAACGCTGCAGGATCGACTGAACCTGACGCGCAATCTGGTAGTGTTCTTCACCGACGATCAGCGGATCGAGCATGCGCGATGTCGAGTCGAGCGGATCCACAGCCGGATAAATACCCTTTTCGGAGATCGCACGGTTGAGGTTCGTCGTCGCATCCAGATGCGCGAAGGATGTCGCTGGAGCCGGATCGGTCAAATCGTCGGCGGGCACGTAAATGGCCTGCACGGATGTGATCGAACCCTTGTGCGTCGTGGTGATGCGTTCCTGCATCTGGCCCATGTCGGTTGCCAGCGTAGGCTGATAACCCACGGCGGACGGAATACGGCCGAGCAGCGCCGACAATTCCGAACCAGCCTGCGTGAAGCGGAAAATATTGTCCACGAAGAACAGAACGTCCTGGCCTTCATCGCGGAAATGTTCCGCAACCGTCAGACCGGAGAGCGCAACGCGGGCACGTGCCCCTGGCGGCTCGTTCATCTGACCGTAAACCAGTGCGGCCTTGGAGCCTTCACCGCCGCCAGCCTTGTTCACGCCGGACTCGATCATTTCGTGGTAAAGGTCGTTGCCTTCGCGGGTACGTTCACCCACACCGGCAAATACCGAATAGCCGCCGTGCGCCTTCGCCACGTTGTTGATCAGTTCCATGATCAGAACCGTCTTGCCAACACCGGCACCGCCGAAGAGGCCGATCTTGCCGCCGCGCGCGTAAGGCGCCAGCAGATCGATAACCTTGATGCCGGTTACCAGGATCTGGGCTTCCGTCGACTGCTCGACATATGCCGGAGCTGACTGGTGGATAGCGCGTGTCAGCTTCGTCTTGATCGGGCCTGCTTCGTCAACCGGCTCGCCGATAACGTTCATGATACGGCCGAGCGTTGCTTCGCCGACCGGGACCATGATGGCCGAACCGGTGTCGTACACGGGCTGACCGCGAACCAGACCTTCGGTCGAGTCCATGGCGATCGTGCGAACAGTGTTCTCACCAAGATGCTGGGCTACTTCCAGAACAAGGCGATTGCCGAGGTTGTCGGTTTCCAGCGCGTTCAGGATCTTTGGCAGTTCGCCTTCGAAATGAACGTCCACAACGGCGCCGATGACCTGGCTGATGCGGCCCGCAGTGCCGGTTGCCTTCACGGTCGTCTTTGGCGTTGCTGATGCCTTGGCCGTCTTTGCTGCAGGAGCAGCCTTTGCCTCAGCCTTCGGAGCAGCGGTCTTTGCAGCCGCTGCCTTGGGTGCAGCTGCTTTGGCGGCTGCGGGTGTTTTCGGGGTCGCTGCTTTTGCCATCGATCCTTACCTTCGCGATTAGAGCGCTTCCGCGCCCGAAATGATTTCGATCAGTTCTTTGGTGATCTGAGCCTGACGCTGGCGGTTGTACGACATCGTCAGCTTGTTGATCATGTCACCGGCATTGCGGGTTGCGTTGTCCATGGCGGACATGCGCGCACCCTGTTCCGATGCCGCGTTTTCAAGGAGAGCGCGGAAAACCTGGACGGAAATATTGCGTGGGATCAGATCACCAAGAATGGATGCCGGATCCGGCTCATATTCATAAACCGCATCGCCTGCCGTTTCCGGTTCGGCATCGCCGACAGCGCTTGCGGGGATCAGCTGCTGGGCAGTCGGTATCTGCGAAATCACCGACTTGAATTCCGAATAGAACAGCGTCGCAACGTCAAACGCACCTTCGTTATAAAGGGCGATGATCTTGTGACCGATCGCATCGGCGTTGACAAAGCCAAGCTGCTTCACATCGCGCAGATCAACGTGGTCGATGATATGCTTGCCGAGATCACGGCGCAGGATATCCGCGCCCTTCTTGCCGACAGTGATGATCTTGACCGTCTTGCCATCTGCAAGCAGGCGACGCGCATGCTCACGGGCCAGACGGGCGATCTGCGAATTGAAACCACCGCAGAGACCGCGCTCCGACGTGCAGACGATGAGCAGATGCACATCGTCCTTGCCGGTTCCGCTCATCAGCACGGGCGCGTCATCGCCGTCCACATTGGCGGCGATATTGGCCAGCACTGCAGCCATGCGCTGTGAGTAGGGACGCGCGGCTTCCGCAGCTTCCTGCGCACGACGCAGCTTCGCCGCGGCGACCATCTGCATCGCCTTGGTGATTTTCTGCGTCGCCTTGACCGAGGCGATCCGGTTTCTCAGATCCTTTAACGAAGGCATCCGTTCATCCCGTCAGTGGTTACGCGAAAGACTTGGCGAAGGCGTCAACTGCAGCCTTCAGCTTGCCCTTGATGTCGTCGCTCAGCTGCTTTTCCTTGGCGATTGCATCGAGAACATCCTTGTTCTCGGTGCGCAGCCATGTGAGCAGGCCCTGCTCGAACTTGCTGACCTGATTGACGGCCAGCTTATCGAGATAGCCGTTCACACCGGCGAAAATCACGGCAACCTGCTCTTCGGTCTTCAGCGGCGAGAACTGCGGCTGCTTCAGAAGTTCAGTAAGGCGTGCACCGCGGTTGAGGAGACGCTGGGTCGACGCATCGAGATCGGAACCGAACTGCGCGAAGGCAGCCATTTCACGATACTGCGACAGCTCGCCCTTGATCGAACCGGCAACCTGCTTCATCGCCTTGATCTGCGCGGCGGAACCGACGCGGGACACCGACAGACCGACGTTAACGGCAGGACGGATACCCTGATAGAACAGATTGGTTTCGAGGAAGATCTGACCGTCGGTGATCGAGATCACGTTGGTCGGAATATAGGCGGAAACGTCGTTCGCCTGCGTTTCGATAACCGGCAAAGCAGTCAGCGAACCGGCACCGTTTTCGTCGTTCAGCTTTGCCGAACGCTCGAGAAGGCGGGAATGCAGGTAGAAAACGTCGCCAGGATAGGCTTCGCGGCCTGGCGGGCGGCGCAGCAGCAGCGACATCTGGCGGTAAGCCACGGCCTGCTTCGACAGATCGTCATAACCGATCAGTGCATGCATACCGTTGTCGCGGAAGTATTCGCCCATCGCGCAACCGGCAAACGGTGCGAGATACTGCATGGGTGCCGGATCGGAAGCGGTTGCAGCCACAACGATCGAGTATTCGAGCGCGCCGCGTTCTTCAAGGATCTTGACGAACTGGGCAACGGTGGAACGCTTCTGGCCGATAGCCACGTAAACGCAATACAGACGCTCGCTCTCATTACCGGCATCGTGCGCCGGCTTCTGGTTGAGGAACGTATCGAGAATGATCGCTGTCTTGCCGGTCTGACGATCGCCAATGACCAGCTCGCGCTGGCCGCGGCCGACCGGGATCAGGGCATCGATGGCCTTGAGGCCTGTCGACATAGGCTCATGCACCGACTTGCGCGGGATGATGCCGGGTGCCTTGACGTCAACGCGCGAGCGCTGCTTCGCCTTGATCGGGCCCTTGCCGTCAATCGGATTGCCGAGAGCGTCAACGACGCGGCCAAGCAATTCCTTGCCGACGGGAACGTCAACGATAGCGCCTGTGCGCTTGACGATGTCACCTTCCTTGATGTCACGGTCCGAACCGAAAATAACAACACCAACGTTGTCGCTTTCAAGGTTCAGGGCCATGCCACGGGTACCGTCCGGGAACTCGACCATTTCACCAGCCTGAACATTGTCCAGACCGTATACACGAGCAATACCGTCACCGACGGACAGAACCTGACCGACTTCGGAGACTTCTGCCTCCTTGCCGAAATTCTTGATTTGCTCTTTCAGGATTGCGGAAATTTCCGCGGCGCGGATGTCCATCAGCCGACCTCTTTCAGTGCAAGCTTAAGCGAAGAAAGTTTTGTGCGAAGTGAAGTGTCGATCTGGCGGGACCCCAACTTGACGATGAGACCACCAAGGATCGACGGATCAACAGTGACATTGATTGTCACGTCCTTGCCGGCGACGCTTTTCAGCGTGGCCTTCAATTCAGTTTGCTGCGCTGCCGTCAGGGCATGCGCAGAAGTAACATCGGCCGAAACCTCGCCGCGATTCTCCGCAGCGATGTTGCGGAAAGCCTGGATCATGGAAGGCACCGCGAACAGACGGCGGTTCGTCGCCACGACACGCAGGAAGTTGGCGACGAGGCCGCCGATCTTGGCTTTGGCGAGGATCGCCGAAATAGCCTTGACCTGATCTTCCGCGGAGAAAACAGGGCTCTGAATGAGACGCCTCAAATCGGCGCTGCCATTGACGAGCGCCTCAAACTGGCCCAGATTCTTTTCCACATCAGCGACTGATTTTGCTTCCAGCGCGAGGTCGAACAGCGAACCCGCATAACGCTGGGCAACACCGGATATGAGCGACGAAGTTTCTGCCACGAACGACAAGCTCTCTGCGTTGAAGCCAAAAATCGGGAAACCAAAAGGAATTTTCGGTCAAATCTTTGGCATTATTGATTTTTTATCGCCTTGGAAACAACCCTGAAACTGCCCCCGACGAGATTTGAATGCCGTCTAGCATAGAGAAGCAGGAGTCGCAACACGCGAATCCGCGAAAACTGGCGTCAGAATTGCCGCAGCAGCAATTTTATGAATGACCTACTCAACTATATCTAGGCGATAAAGCCGAAGGCGAACAGCAATGGGCCGGCTGCCAGCGCCAGTTCGATCAGAACGGAAATCCAGTTGTAAAGCGTATTGCCGCGGTCCGACATCATCGAGATCAGCCGGCCGAAAACCGTGAAGCCCCAGGAGACGCCGAGCGCGATCCAGAGGAAAGGCTGTGCAAAGACAAGGGCGCAAAGCCCAAGCCCCAGATAGAAGCCGGCCATTGTCGCACGCGCCTCGGACAGCGCTTCCGGATGCGCCGGAACAGGTTGCAGGCGCAGAATCCTGAATGCAATGCGCGGCGCAAAGAACAGGATCAGGCCGAAGACAACCGTAACGGCGGCAGAACTCCAGGCGATCCATTCGCCCTGACTGGCTGGCCAATACAATTCCATCATTTCCGCGTCCCCGCTGCGTTAACCATTTCCGCTGTTTGCTTATAGAAAGCTTTGCGGGTCGATATCAATCTGCACGCGCACTGATCCACGCTCTTTTGGTCCGGCACTCAGAATGGCGCGAATGAAGTTCTGGATATCAGCCTTGCGCGTTCCGTGAATCAGCAGCCGGAAACGATGCCGCCCGCGGATAAGGGCAAGCGGCGCTTCGGCGGGCCCCAGAACATTGATCTCGGGCGAGTGCGGCGCTGCACGGCGTAGCGCGCGCGCATGGTTTTCCGCTTCCGCCCGCGTTCCCGCTGAAATGATAAGCGCGCCAAGCCGGCCATAGGGCGGCAGGCCGGACCGTTCCCGCTCCTCGATTTCGCGCGCGTAGAAGGCCTCCGCATCGCCGGAGACAATGGCGCGCATGACCGGATGATCCGGCTGGTAGGTTTGCAGCAATCCCAGGCTTTTCTTGCCGGTGCGTCCGGCACGGCCCGTCACCTGGCTCAGCAACTGGAATGTCCGCTCCGCCGCCCGGGGGTCGCCATTGGCAAGGCCCAGATCCGCATCGACGACGCCCACCAGCGTCATATTGGGAAAGTTGTGCCCCTTGGCGACGAGCTGCGTACCAATAACAATATCCGCCTCGCCGCGTGCAATGGCATCCAATTCGAGGCGCAGCCGTTTCACACCCATCAGATCGGATGACAGGACAATGATCCGCGCATCGGGAAAGGTTTTTTCCGCCTCCTCCGCAATACGTTCGACACCCGGCCCGCAAGCGACGAGATGATCCAATGTGCCGCAGGAGGGGCAAGCCTCCGGTCGCGCTTCGTGATGGCCGCATTGATGGCAGACAAGCTGGCCGCGAAACCGGTGCTCGACCAGCCAGCTTGAGCAGCAGGGGCATTGAAAACGATGCCCGCACACCCGGCACAGCGTCAGGGGCGCATAGCCGCGGCGGTTGAGAAACAGCAGTGACTGTTCCTTGCGCTGCAAGGTCTGGTTCATCGCCTCGACCAGCGCGGGGGACAGGAAACCACCGGGACGCGGCGGCGAGCGGCGCATGTCGATGGCTTTCAGATCCGGCATCGCCGCTTCCGCGTAACGCCCGGTCAGGCGGATGCGGGTATAGCGCCCCTGCAGCGCATTGACCTGGCTCTCGACGGATGGTGTGGCGGAAGCCAGGATGACGGGAAAGCTGCCGATATGGCCGCGAACCACCGCCATGTCGCGGGCATTGTAAAAAACACGGTCCTCCTGCTTGTAGGCAGGGTCATGCTCTTCATCGACAATGATAAGACCCAGATCCTGGAAGGGCAGGAACAGCGCCGAGCGCGCGCCCGCGACAACCCGCACCTGCCCTTCCATCACCTGCCGCCAGACCCGCTCGCGCGTTTTCGGGGCGAGATCGGAATGCCATTCCGCCGGCTTTGAGCCGAATCGATCGTGGAAACGCTCGAGAAACTGCTGCGTCAGGGCGATTTCGGGCAAAAGAATCAGCACCTGCTTTCCCTGCTCGATCGCTTTTGCCACCGCTTCGAAATAAACTTCCGTCTTGCCGGAACCGGTCACGCCATCCAGCAGGGACACAGAGAACCCGCGCGCCGAAACCGCATCCACGAGCAGCCTTGCGGCATCGGCCTGATCACCGGAGAGTTCGGCGGGCGCATAATCCGGATCGGGCGGCGCAACGACGGGACGCGCCGGGATCATGACGTCCTCGAACACCCCCTGCGCCGAAAGCCCGTCAATCACCGTTGCGGAAACCCCGGCCGCGTGGGCAAGGCCAGTGCGCGTCCAGGCAAGACCATCCCCGGCCAGTTCAAGCACGCGCGAGCGTGCACCGGTCATCCGTTCAGGCTGTTGGCCGGAAAAACGCAACCCCGGCACCGGCGGCTCGGGATCGAAGGCCGCAGGCACCCGCAGGATCATCCGGGCCACCATGCCCGGCGGCGAGATCGTATAATCGGCGGCCCAGCGCATGAAGCGCATCATGCCATCATCGACCGGAGGACAATCGAAAAGCTCCGAGATCGGCCGCAGCTTTTTCGCATCAACCGAATCGGTCGCGCCCTCGGTTACAATGCCTGCAACCTCGCGGGGACCAAGGGGAACACGAACAATTGAGCCGGCTTTCACGACCATTCCATCAGGCACGGAATAGCTGTAAGGTTTCGCTGCCGGCAAAGGCACGAGCACCGGAACAATTTTTTGCGCGGAAGGCGAATCTTGCTTCATAACCTCGTGACCTTGGCGCGGCTTTCGTTTAAAGAAAAGCCACTTTTCCGGGACACCATCCCTTTAGCCCCATTTAAGGAGGACTGCTCCAATGAAATTTTTTGTCGATACTGCCGATGTGAAGGATATCCGCGAACTGAATGATCTCGGATTGCTCGACGGCGTGACCACCAATCCGTCGCTGATCCTCAAATCCGGTCGCAGTATCCTCGACGTCACCAAGGAAATCTGCAGCATCGTCGATGGCCCGGTTTCCGCAGAGGTTACTGCTGTCGAATATGAGCAGATGATGAAGGAAGCGGCGGTTCTTTCCAAGATCGCCAACAATATCTGCATCAAGGTTCCGCTGACACTCGATGGTTTGAAGGCTTGCAAGGCGCTCACCTCCGATGGCCATATGGTCAACGTCACGCTGTGCTTCTCCGCCACCCAGGCGCTGCTTGCCGCCAAGGCCGGTGCAACATTCATCTCGCCGTTCATCGGCCGCATCGATGACATCGGCATCAACGGCATGGATCTGATCGCCGAAATCCGCACGATCTATGACAACTACGACTACAAGACGGAAATCCTGGCGGCTTCGATCCGCACGATCAACCATGTCAAGGAAGCCGCACTGATCGGTGCCGACGTTGCCACCATCCCACCGGCAACACTGAAGGCGCTGGTCAAGCATCCGCTGACGGACAAGGGTCTCGAGACCTTCCTCGCCGACTGGGCCAAGACCGGTCAGAAGATCGCCTGATCAAGGCAGATAGCTTTCAAAATGGAACGCCCGCCGGTGACGAACCTGCGGGCGTTTTGATTTGGTGAAGGCTGGGAAATCCGGTCCTTCCCGCCTGTACTGCGGGACTACAGCAGATCGGCGTGATGGCGCTGCGCGACATCGGGATGCGAACGCAGGCGTCCCTTGAGATAATTGCGTCCGACTTCCCGGAACAAGGGATTGTCCGGGTCCGTATCGGCACCGCCCGCCTCCCGCGCAAGATCGTCCGGCAGTGTCAGCAACGGCACATTGGCGTTGAGATCGGCGCCGAAGAAGAACGCCACCGACAGCCGGTCCTTGCCCGACGGCGGTGAGACGACGCGGTGCACGGTCGCCTTGAGATAGCCATTCGATGCCAGTTCGAGAATTTCGCCGATATTGATGACGAACGTCCCGGGAACCGGTGTGGCATCGATCCAGCCGCCATCCTTTTCCACCTGCAGGCCGCCCTGCACATCCTGCAGCAGCAGGGTCAGAAACCCGCTGTCCTTGTGCGCGCCAACACCTTGATCGCTGCCGGTTGCATCGCGGCCGGGATAGCGGATGATCTTCAGGTGCTGATTGGGCGCCTTTTCGTAGATGGGCCCGAAAACATCCTTTTCCTGCCCAAGTGCCGTTGCAAAGGCCTGCAGCAGCTCGATGGCAACCCGCGTCAGCTCGCTCTGCCACTCCAGCACAATGGATTTCAGGTCGGGCAGGCTATCCGGCCATTGATTGGGGCCCTGCAACCGCGACCACGAAGGTGTTGTCGGATCCTGCTGGATAACGGCCCGCTCCGCGCCCACGTCAAACTGTTCGCGCCAGTCCGCCTGTCCCCTGGTCCGTTCCCAACCCGCACGGGTATAACCGCGGAAATGCGGTGAATTGACCATTTCCACGGCAATCTTGTCCTCCTTCGGCAAGGCAAAGAACCGCTTGGAAACAGCAACGATATCCCTTTGCAGCTGTTCGGCGACGCCATGGCCGCTCAGATAGAAAAAGCCATAGATTCGTGCTGCATGGCGCAAGTCCTCGAAGAAGGCTTCCCGTTCCTCGGGATCGCGATAACGCCCGAAATCGAGTGTTGGTAAGGTGTCGGTTTTGGGTAGGGCGCTCATCGTTCAGGTCTCCGCATGCAATCCGATTGTCTATCCCGATGCATTCAACTTCAAGATGTTCTTTGCGTGTAAAGCTGGTCCAGAATCTGGCGCTCGAAAAAGGCGAGTTCCGGCGAGGCATGCCGCCGCGGCCGCTCCACCGGAATGGCCAGATCAAGGGCGATCCGGCCGCTATCGATGACGACGACACGATCTGCCAGCGCAACGGCTTCCGCCACATCGTGCGTCACCAGCACCGCCGTGAATTTCTTGGTGAGCCAGATGCGTTCAAGCAATTGCTGCATTTCAATGCGGGTCAGGGCATCCAGCGCACCGAGCGGCTCGTCCAGAGCCAGAATGCGGGGGTGCCCGACCAATGCACGCGCCAGGGCCACGCGCTGGCGTTGGCCACCCGACAGCACAGAGGGCCACTCTTCGCTGCGATCGGCAAGTCCCACTTCCGCAAGAATATCGAGACTTTTCTGCCGAACCTCCGAGCCGCGGGCAATGCCGGTCAATCCGACATCCACATTGGCACCAACCCGCGCCCACGGCAGCAGCCGCGGCTCCTGGAACATGATGCGCGTGCGCTTCTGATCCTTCGTTTCACCGGCATGAACCAGCTCGCCGGCTGTCGGCTTGTCGAGCCCGGCCAGCAACCGCAGCAATGTGCTCTTTCCGCAGCCGCTTTTGCCGATAACGGCAACGAACTGGCCGTCATGCACGTCAAGATCGATCCCCTGCAGCACGGTCTTGTCGCCAAAGCGTTTGGTAACGTTACGGAACGAAAACGCGATCCTGCGGGCCGTTACGGTGGCGCGGGCCGTGGTTTCAGCAAAGGATTGGCGGGCGGTGATGGTTGCTGCGGTCATCGTCGTTCCTTACACGTTTTGAAAGGCCGGGTGCCATTGCAGGGAAAGCCGCTCGAGGGACCGCGCCAAGACATCGGCGAGTTTTCCGAGGAGCGCATAGATCAGGATCGACAGGACAACCACATCGATCAGCAGAAATTCCCGCGCCTGCATGGCCATATAGCCGAGGCCGGAGGATGCGGAGATCGTCTCGGCCACGATCAGCGTCAGCCACATGATTCCCAGCGCATAGCGCAGCCCGACGAAAATCGACGGCAGGGCGCCCGGCAGGATAACCCGCATGAACAGCTGCGAACGGGACATGCCGTAAATGCGGCCCATTTCAACCAGTTGCGGGTCGACGCCCTGAATGCCAAGGAGCGTGTTGATATAGATCGGAAAGAAAACGCCAAGCGCGACCAGAAACAATTTTGCTTCCTCGTCGATGCCGAACCACAAAATCACCAGCGGGATAAGGGCCAGATGCGGGATATTGCGGATCATCTGGATGGTCGTATCGGTGAGCCCGCGGCTGAGCGCGGAAAGCCCGTTGGCAAGGCCAAGGCCAAAACCGATGGCGCCGCCCACAACGAAGCCGCTCAAGGCGCGCAGCGTGGATATGCGGATATTTTCCAGCAGTTCACCTGACAGAAGCAGCTTCCAGAAGGCGGCGCCCACGGCTGAAGGTGCCGGCAGGACATTGGCCGAGATGACACCGGCACGCGACGCAATTTCCCACCCGACAAACAGAAGGGCGGGAAGCAGCCAGCCTACGGCGCTGCGGCCGATGGACTGAAGCGCCCTGCTCATGAGGCCGCCTGCAGCCGTTTGGCACCGTGGAAACCAACGGCAAATTCGTTGGCGATCTCCTGCCGGGGCGTGTTTCTGCGCTCGCCCAATCCCAGTTTCGGGAACAGCAACTCGGCAACGCGGTAGGCTTCTTCAAGATGCGGATAACCGGAGCCGATCACCGTATCGATACCCACGTCCTGATATTCGCGGATGCGTGCGGCAATGCTTTCGGGACTGCCGACAAGGGCGGTACCCGCCCCGCCGCGAACCAGTCCGACGCCTGCCCACAGATTGGGGCCGACAAGCAGCCTGTCACGGCGTCCGCCATGCAGCTCCGCCATGCGGCGCTGGCCGACGGAATCCATTTCCTTGAGGAAGCGCTGCTGTGCAATCTCGATCTGGGCGTCGGTCACGCGGCTGATCAGCCTGTCAGCCGCGGCCCAGGCCTCGTCTTCGGTTTCGCGCACGATGAAATGCAGCCTTATGCCGAACCGCAGCGTGCGGCCCTTGAGCGCGGCCTTCCTGCGCGCGCGCTCGATCTTTTCTGCGACCTGCGCCACAGGCTCACCCCAGGTGAGGTACATGTCCACCTGCTCAGCCGCGAGATCCTGACCGGCATCGGACGAGCCGCCGAAGTAAAGCGGCGGCGGGCTCTGGACGGGAAGCAGATCGAGCCGCCCGCCCTGAACCCGGTAATGCCTGCCTTCAAAATCGACGGTCTCGCCGGTCACCAAGCCCTGCCAGATTTTCAGGAACTCGGCTGCCTGTTCGTAACGCTGGTCATGCGGCAGGAAAACGCCATCACCGGCCAGCTCCGTCGGGTTGCCGCCGACGACGACGTTGAGCAGCAGACGCCCATTGCTGAGCCGGTCGAGCGCAGCGGTCTGCCGGGCGGCAAAAACAGGCGAGACAATGCCGGGGCGCAGCGCCACCAGGAACTTCAGCCGCTCCGTATGGGCGGCAAGACCCGTGGCGGTAATCCATGAATCCTCGCAGCTTTGCCCCGTCGGCAACAGCACGCCGGGGAAACCCAGCCGGTCCACGGCCTGGGCGATCTCCTTGAAATAGGCAAACTCGGGCGGCCGCTGCTGCGTTTCCGAACCGAGATAGGTTCCGTCCCCATGGGTGGGAATGAACCAGAAGAAATCAAGCGGGGCTGGTGTGGTATTTGCTGGCTGCGTCATGGCGTGGTTCCAGTTCTTTCCATGGTACGGGGCGATTTCCGCATCCCCAGTTGTTCCGTTCAGTTGCCGGGGGCCGCCCAGACGGCATCGGAAATCTTGATGGCTTTGGGGATCAGCTTCAGCTTGAAGAAGCGGTCGGCCGTTTCCTGCTGATGCACGATGATCTCAGGCGTGATCGGGAAGATGCCGAACACCGACCGGTTTGCGGCGATGGTTTGGGCTTCGAGCGGAACGCCGGTGACCTCATGCAGTGCCGCTGCCACCTTGTCCTTGTTCGCCTCGGCCCATGCAGCGGCTTCCTTCAGGGCGGCAACGGTCGTGGTCACGACATCGGGATGCGCGGCGGCAAAGTCGCGATTGGCCAGAAAATAGGTGTTGACGTCGAGCACCTCGCTGGAACGCGCGAGAATACGCGGCTGATAGCGGGTCTCGGCAATGGCAAAGAACGGATCCCAGACCGCCCAGGCATCGATCTTGTCGCTGGCAAAGGCCGCTGCGGCATCCGCAGGGCTCAAATAAACCGGGGTAATCTCGTCGTAGCTGACGTGTGCTTTCTCAAGCGCAGCCACGAGCAGATTATGCGCGCTGGTTCCCTTGCCGACCCCGACTTTCTTGCCTTTCAGATCGGCCAGGGACTGGATCGGGGAAGCCGGCTTGACGAAGATCGCTTCGCCTTTGCCATTGGATGGCAGGGCAGCGACATAGACAATGGCCGAGCCTGCGGACTGCCCGAAGATCGGCGGGGCATCGCCGACCCATCCGACATTGATGCTGCCGACATTCAGCGCCTCGACCAGGGGCGGGCCAGCGGTAAACTCGACCCATTTGACCTTGATACCTTTGGGCTCCAGAACTTTTTCAATCACCTTCTGTTGCTGGGCAATAACCGGCAGGCTCGTCTTCTGGAAGCCGATCTTGTACTCCTGCAGCGATTCGGCTGCATGGGATGCCGTTGCCGCGATAGCCGTTGCTGCAAGGACAAGGGCACCGAATAGTCTGCGCGTCAGGTTGGGCATGGGCTCTCGCAATTCTTTGGTTTGGGAGAGCATCGTCAGGATTATACCAATGGCCCTCCCGTGATCAGGAATGGCCCCAATGCTATTCAACTCGACTATTTCTATAGAGAAAATATATTTCGTTTAATGAGCCGCATGCGGATTGGTTTTCTTGGCGTCGCGCAAGCCGAAGCAAAGGCCAAGCGGTTTCCCGCAACACCTTTCCGCCGGCGGGAGTTATCTATTCCCGGCCAGCCCAGGGTGCCAATTTACATTCCAGCCGCCTGATCCCGATTTCCAGGATGAAAGCGACAATGGCGATGACGAAAATGCCCATGATGACCACGTCAGTGACCAGGAATTGTGCGGCAGACTGGATCATGAACCCAAGACCGCGCGTGGCAGCCACCAGTTCCGCTGCAACCAGCGTCGACCATCCCGCCCCAAGCGCAATGCGCAATCCGGTCAGGATGGAGGGCAGTGCACTGGGCAAAATCACGTGGCGGACGACCTGCGACCGCGTGGCACCGAGGGCGCGCGCCGCGTTGACCCGGTCAAGCGAAGCGCCTTTGACACCGGCGGCGGTGGAAATGGCAATCGGTGCCAGCATGGCAATGGCAATCACCAGGATTTTTGACGGCTCGCCTATACCGAACCAGATGATGACCAGCGGCAGATAGGCCAGTGGCGGAATGGGCCGGATGAATTCGATAATGGGATCGAAAATACCGCGCCCGATGGCGCTGACACCGATGGCGATGCCTGCGGGAACAGCGACTATCAGTGCAAGCAGCAGGGCCGCGAACACCCGCAGCAGGCTTGCAAGCAGGTGCTGCCACAGCGTGGCGTCGACAAAGCCATTGGTTGCGACGGAATAGAACTTCCACAGCACCGCCGAGGGCGCTGGCAGAAAAACCGGAGAAACCAATTTGAAATGCGCCGCAACGATCCAGACAAGCACCAGGCTGGCAATGGTTGCCGCGCTGGCAATGCGGGCCGTCCTTTTCGCCGAAGGCTTTGCCCTTTTGCCGTCTGGTCGCTCCGTGGCGCTTTCAACAGGAATATCCCGGCCGATTTCAACGGAGAGCGTCATGCCGCCTCTCCTTCGAAAATGGAATCTTCGAGCTCGGCACGCGCTTGATTGAATGCCGGGTCTGCCTTGATCGACCGGACAGGTTCGCCGCCGACATAGCGGCGGCCGAAACCAGCCTCAATCTCCCAGACGACCCGGCCGGGACCAGGGGCAAGCACCACGATCCGCGTCGCCAGCAGCAGCGCCTCGTCAATACCGTGGGTCACCATCAGAACGCCGACCGAGTTGGCGGCCCAGATATCGAGAAGCAAAGTCTGCATGCGTTCTCGCGTCAAGGCATCAAGCGCACCCAGCGGCTCGTCCATCAGCAGAAAATCCGGCTCTGCCGCCAGCGCGCGGGCAAGACCGACGCGCTGGCGCATACCACCCGACAATTCCCAGATCGCCTTGCCGCCGATGCCATCGAGCTTGACCCGTTCGAGCAGACGCGTTGCAGCGGCATCCCTCTCCTGTTGAGGTAGACCGCGCAGTTTCAGGGCGAAGCTGACATTGTCCCGCACGCTCAACCATGGAAACAGCGCGTCATTCTGGAAGACAACGGCGCGATCGGCACCGGGCGACGTGATGGTCTTCCCATCCACGGTCACGGTTCCTCCGGTCGGCGGCACCAGTCCGGCCGCGACATTGAGCAAGGTGGTCTTGCCGCAACCGGACCGGCCAACCAGGACGACGAAATCGCCTGACTGGACGGAAATGCTTGCCTGCGTGACAGCAGGCTGCGCCTGACCATCATAGTGCACGGAGACATGATCGAGAAAGAGATGTGCCATGGGGTCTACCGGTTGAACGGCGGCGTTCACGGCCTTCCCGGTCTTCGAGGGAGAGGGAACCCCGAAGACCGGAAAGAACACATGAACACCCCCGCGCTACAAGGTTTCGAACTCAGTTCGATGCGAGTGCCGCCTCCACGAATTTTGCCGTTGCATATTTCGAGTAATCAGGAAGGACAGCGTCAATCTTCCCCTGCTCTTTCAGGAATTCAGACGTAGCGGCAATGGCCTTGACCGTATCGCCGCCAAGGAACCTGGAGGATGCCTGCTCCGTCAGGGTCGGGAAAACATAACCCTTCAACAGAAGCGGCACGTCGTCAGCCTTTGCTCCCGTCAGACGGCTGATCTTTTCGGCTTGCGGCGATGTCACTGACCATGCTTCCGGCTTCGCCAGATAGTCGGCATAGGCCGCCCCGGTCACCTTGACGAAATCACGGACGGCATCCGGGTGTTTTTCGGCAAATTCTGTACGGACGATCCATGCGTCAAATGTCGGCGCACCCCACTGCGCCACTTTCGAGGAATCCACGATGATTTTGCCGCTGGTCCTGATCTGGCCAAGCGCCGGATCCCACACATAGGCCGCATCGATATCACCGCGCTCCCAGGCCGCAGCAATTTCCGGCGGACGCAGGTTGAGGACATTAACGGATTTTGAATCGACGCCTTCATGCTTCAATGCGGCAAGCAGACTGTAGTGGGTCGTTGAAACGAAGGGCACAGCCACTTTCTTGCCGGCCAGATCGGCAATCTTGCTGACATTGGAGCCATTACGGGCGACAAGTGCTTCCGATTCCCCGATGAGACCCACGACGAGAATAGTCTGGATCGGCAACTCGCGGCTGGCGGCAGCCGCCAGCGGACTGGATCCGACATAACCGATGTCAACTGAGCCGGAAGCAACAGCGGCGATGACATCCGCACCGGAATCAAACTTCCGCCAGTCGATTTTGGCGGATGCAGCCTTTTCATAGGCACCATCGGCCTGCGGAACCTTGGATGGTTCGACCACGGTCTGATAGCCGATGGTGATCTTCAGATCCTCCGCCTGAGCGGAAGCAAACGCTCCGAGACTGAAAAGAACAGTGGTCGCAGCAAGGAAATGACGGCGGGTGAACATCGGTGATCCTGACCTGTTGAAACAATCCTGTTCCAACTCTGGTCATCTCTACCAGAATTGTAGAGTTACGATCTGCCAAGTTTCCATCCCACGGAGAAAATTATTTCCCCGGCGGCGCATTCGCGGAGAATCCGGGGGTGAACGATGCTCAATCGTCATCGTCGGCATGGCTACCCGACACGCGCACTCCCTTGATGGTGGTAGCACCATGGTCGCGCACCACCGTCAGGGCCCGCGCCCCGGTTCGCGCTTCAATTTCATCGGCGAGGATGCGCGAATGGGTGACGACCCAAACCTGCGTCCGTTCCGCGGCATTGGCGATCATTTCCGCCAGGGCGGGAAGCATGGACGGGTGCAGGCTGGTCTCCGGCTCGTTCAGCGCGATAAGCCGGGGCAGGCGATAGGACAACAGTGCGCCGGCCAGGGCGAGAAACCGAATCTGCCCGTCCGAAAGCTCTTCGGGCCGGAAAATCCGCTGCGGGAATTCCGGCATCTGCAAACCGAACGTCGCGGTTTCACTGGGAACAGGCACATCAAGCACCGCACCGCCAAGAGCCGATGCAATGCAATGGTCGAGATCAGCGGTATCCCCGCGGATATGCACCAATGTGGCGAAAACGGCAGCCAGATTGCGGCCGTCCTCATCCAGCATCGGCGCGGTGATTGCCAGAGCAGGCTGCCTGACCGGCGAATCGCGGTCGGTCCGGAAGCCGTGGTAGAATCGCCATCCCAGAATGGTGGCACGCAAATCACCGATTTCGGGATATCGTCCCGCATTGCCGAGCGCCGCCAATGCTGTTTCCGAATCAAGCAGGCGTACCGGATGCTCGATTCTCCGGCCGCCATCGTCGCGGGCAAACACCGCAGGACCCTTGCGGCCCATCATCTCGACCGGGCGGCGGCCGGAATCGATTGTCAGACTTTCTTCCTTGATCTGCGGTTCAAAGGCAAAGCCTGCCGCAACCGGAGGCCGCAATCCGATCTCAATGCTGTAACTCGGCGCAAATCCCGTGCGCACCGCATGCCCGGTCCGAATCGCTTCCTCGTCATCGTCGAAGGAAGCGCTGAAGATCATACGCACCGGCCCGGGTTTGCGTTTGCCGGTCCACAGCGCCGATTGCATACCGCCCTCGCGGGCTATCTCATAGGAAAGCGTGCCCTCGGCCGCCGCCTTGATCATCTGCATGGCGCGGTAAAGGTTGGATTTGCCGACACCGTTCTCGCCAACGAACACCGCAAGCTGGCGGATATCCAACCGGATCGACTGCAGCGACCGGTAACCGGTCGCCGAGAGGGAAATCAGACGCATGGGGGGCGCCCCGTTATGCTCTTAGAGCTTGGACATGTCCTGCGCAACGCTGAGGTTCAAAGCCTCCGCAACTTCCCGTGCCGCCCGGTTGATCGCATCGCGCTGCGCCCGGAGAACGGCGTAGCGCTGTCTTGGCGCATCGTAGTCGGCGGTCACAAGACGGGTGCCCTTGCCGACGACCTTACCGTCCGCAATGCGCGTCAACGTATAGCTGCCTGTCATGCGCATCGAACCGGCGGTCGGCTGACCGGATTTGTCGTTTGTTGCATTCTGGATGAGCGCAAGCGACAGATCCTGGTAGCTGACACCGAGTTGCAGCGTATAGGCGGCATTCGCAGGCTGCCCGGCTCCATGATTGAACATGAAGATCAGATTGTTGCGCACCTGCTGTGCTTCACGGCTGCCCACTTCCGCAATGGCGATGGTGGCGAGTTTCGACTGCACGCTGCCGCTCACGCCAGCGCCTGCCCCGGCCACGGGACCCGGATTGGAATAGAGCGGGCGAACCTGGCAACCGCCGGCGATCAGAGCCATGCCGAGAACGCATACGGACAGCAAGCGCTTGGAGCCGGACACCGGCTGGAAACGATCAGGCAACGACATTGATGATCCTCTGCGGTACGATAATGACTTTCTTCGGCGGATTACCGTTCAACACCACCTTGACAAAATCAAGTTCGAGAGCGGCCTTTTCGACCGTCAATTGATCCGCATCGCGGGCAATTGTCAAATCACCCCGCTTCTTGCCGTTTATCTGTACCGGCATCGTGACGGTGTTCTCGACGATCAGCGCTTCGTTGTGATGCGGCCAGGCCTTGTCAGCAACGAAACCGCTGCCGTTGAGGGCTTTCCAGCATTCCTCGGCCAGATGCGGCATCATCGGCGCGATCATGGCAATCAGCATATCCGTCGCTTCGCGGCAGGCAGCGATGGTTGTCGCATCGGCTTCCCCTGCGGCGATCTTCTGCAAGGGAGCAGCCAGCACATTGACGAGTTCATAGAGACGCGCAACGGCCTTGTTGAAAGCGAGTTTTTCGATGTCTTCGCCGACAGCCTTGACTGTCCGGTGGGCAGCCTTGGAAATCGCCGCCGCATCGCCGTCGAAGGCAGGTGCGGCCGTCGCTCCCTGCAGGACCGGCGCTGCTTCGGAGATCAGGCGCCAGACACGCTGGACAAAGCGATGCGCACCCTCGGCTCCCGCTTCGGTCCAGATCACGTCGCGCTCGGGCGGCGAATCCGACAGCATGAACCAGCGCGCGGTATCGGCGCCATAGGAAGCGATGATGTCGTCCGGATCGACAACGTTCTTCTTCGACTTCGACATTTTCTCGATGGAGCCGATTTCGACCTCGTCGCCGGTGGCGATCAGAACCGCCCGGCGCTTGCCATTGCTTTCCTCCAGCCGCACCTCGGCCGGCGTGACCCAGTTGCCATTGGCGCCCGTGCCAAGCCGGTACGTCTCGTGCACGACCATGCCTTGCGTGAACAGTCCCTTGAACGGCTCGCTGATATCGAGATGCCCCGCAACTTTCATCGCGCGGGTAAAGAAACGCGAATAGAGCAGATGCAGGATCGCATGCTCGATGCCACCGATATACTGATCGACCGGCAGCCAGTGATTGGCCACTTTCGGATCGGTCGGCTCGTTCTCCCACGGCGCGGTGAAGCGGGCAAAATACCAGGACGAATCGACAAATGTATCCATCGTGTCGGTTTCGCGCCGGGCCGCCTTGCCGCATTGCGGGCAATTGACATGCCGCCACGTCGGGTGCCGGTCGAGCGGGTTACCCGGACGATCGAATTCCACGTCATCCGGCAGTTTCACCGGCAGGTCGGCCTTGGGAACCGGAACGACGCCGCAATCATCGCAATGGATCATCGGGATCGGGCAACCCCAGTAGCGCTGGCGCGAGATGCCCCAGTCGCGCAGGCGGAAATTCACCTTGCGCTCGCCCTGCGGACGGCCGCCGATTGTTTGTTCTTCCAGAAGTTTGGCAACCGCGTCAAAGGCCGCTGCGGGCGACAGCCCATCGAGGAAGCGCGAATTGATCATCACGCCATCATCAACGTAGGCGGTTTCGGTGATCTGGAATGTGGCCGCATCGCCGCCCTCCGGCATGACAACAGCCACGACAGGCAGGCCATACTTGTTGGCAAAATCCAGATCGCGCTGATCGCCGGACGGGCAGCCGAAAATCGCGCCCGTGCCGTAATCCATCAACACGAAATTCGCGACAAAGACCGGCAGCGTCCAGTTCTCATCAAGAGGATGTTTGACGCGCAGGCCCGTATCGAAACCCCGCTTTTCCGCGGTTTCCAGCGCAGCCAGAGATGTACCCGCACGGCGGCATTCATCGTTGAATTCAGCAAGGGCGGGATTGTTCTCTGCCGCTTTTTTCGCCAGCGGATGATCCGCCGCAATGGCCAGGAACGATGCACCGAACAGCGTATCGGGCCGCGTCGTATAGACCTCGACCTCGGTCTCGCCACCGATCTGCGATTGGGTGTCCAGCGCCCAGCGGATCAGCATGCCTTCGGACTTGCCAATCCAGTTGCGCTGCATCAGCCGCACCTTGTCCGGCCACTGATCGAGACCATCCAGAGCGCTCAGCAACTCTTCATTGAAATCGGTGATTTTGAAGAACCACTGCGTCAGTTCGCGCTGCTCCACCAGCGCGCCGGAGCGCCATCCGCGGCCATCGATGACCTGCTCGTTGGCAAGCACCGTCATGTCCTCGGGATCCCAGTTGACCTTGGAAGACTTGCGCGTCACCAGCCCCTTCTCGACAAAGTCGAGGAACAGCATCTGCTGGCGGTGGTAATATTCGACATCGCAGGTGGCGAATTCGCGCGACCAGTCCAGCGAAAGACCCATGGACTTCAGCTGGCTGCGCATTGTCGCGATGTTCTGGTAGGTCCATTCCTTGGGATGAACCTTGTTCTGCATCGCCGCGTTTTCTGCCGGCATGCCGAAGGCGTCCCATCCCATCGGGTGGAGAACATTGAATCCCTTGGCGCGTTTGTAGCGGGCTACGACGTCACCCATGGCATAGTTGCGCACATGCCCCATGTGGATGCGTCCCGACGGATAGGGGAACATCTCAAGCACGTAGTAGGGGTCGCGCGGATCGTCATTGTCGGTTTCGAAGAGCTTGGCTTCGTCCCAAACCTTTTGCCAATGCTTCTCGGCTACGCGGGGATTGTATCGTTCGGTTGCCATGAACGGGATTCTCTTGCAAAGGATAGTGATGGGCGGACCTTCACCATGGATTGACCAGAGCGTCAACCATTGACAATGAGGGTTTGGCCGAAACTGCATCAAAAAGGACACGCTTGACCATGTCGACCGCCGTTGAAAACCTTCTTGCCGTTCGCAAAGCCATTGCGAAAGCCGAAGCGGAAGCCAACCGTAGGGAAGACTCGGTGACACTCGTTGCCGTATCGAAAACCTTTGACGCAGCAGAGATTCGCCCTGTTCTGGACGCCGGACAGCGTGTTTTCGGGGAAAACCGGGTTCAGGAAGCGCAATCAAAGTGGCCCGGTTTGCGCGAGGACTATGCGGGTATAGACCTTCATCTCATCGGGCCGCTGCAATCAAACAAGAGTGAAGACGCCGTTGCGCTGTTTGATGTCATCGAAACGGTTGACCGAGAAAAGATCGCCGCAGCCCTTGCCGGCGAAATGAAGAAGCAGAACCGGTTTCCCAAGCTCTACGTTCAGGTCAATACCGGCTCCGAACCGCAGAAAGCCGGGATCGAGCCGAAGGAAGCCGTCGCCTTTGTCGAGCGCTGCCGCATGGTGCACGGGCTGGCCATAGAAGGCCTGATGTGTATCCCTCCGGCGGATGAGAACCCTGGCCCGCACTTTGCCCTTCTGGAAAAGATCGCGCAGGAAGCCGGCGTGGAAAAGCTCTCCATGGGCATGTCGGGCGACTACGAGACCGCCGTCGGCTTTGGCGCGACATCCGTGCGCGTCGGCTCGGCCATTTTCGGCAGCCGGACCTGAAAACTTGCGCTCACCAGCTGCGGCGCGGTCCGGTATCGATGTGATAATAGCCAGCGGGATAACGCTTGAAACCACCGACTTCCTTGCTGCCTGACAGATGCTGCAGCAGGCCGGACGCGCTTCCATGCACGCGGAAATCAACGGCCTGGCAGCTCAGATGGTAGGACTTTTCCCGCCCGCCTGCCTTGCGGTTGGCATTGCGTGACCGCACGGTCGAATTGACGGTGATCGGACCATAGGCCGCCGAAACTCGGTTCAAGACATGCTTGAGCCGTTCCGGCACGCAATTGGCCGGGGCCTTGTACTGAATATAGGATTTGCCGCGCGGCATGGCCGCAAGCACGAGCGGATTGATCTTGTCGAACAGGGAATCGCCGAGCAGATGCGCATGCTCTTCGTCAAAGAGGTGTGCACCAAGCCGTTTCCAGGGATTGGCCGGTTCCGGCAGCGTGCCGGCAGTGGCGGGATTGGCAAAACTCAGCCCGAACAGGGCAATCGCCAGAGAGGCGGATTTTGCGCGAAACACAACGCCGCGCAAGGGTAACATCGTCATCCATCAGTCCTTGATTGGGCGCACGCTCTTCAGTCCATACGGCGCGCCGACATTATCCTCCCAAGTCAAGGCAGAGACGGTCTAAGGTAAAATGTGTCCAAAATGGATCGCGCCCCATAACAAAATGTAACGTAATATTACGACGCGTAGCGGTTTGTGTGCGACGGAACGCCGTTCCCTCCGGGGCATTTGTTGTATTTACGCATCGATTTGCATGGTGATAATGAACGCCATGCGCCTCTCTCCCCGGGAGGCATCCGGGTGGAGGCCCGTCAGCTCAGGTTTGGAGGAAATTGATGTCCGAGAAGGTCTACCCCGTGCTGCCAAGCGCGAAGAAGAACGCGCTTATCGACAATGAAACATATCTCGCCTGGTACAAGCAGAGCATCAAGGATCCGGAGAAGTTCTGGGCCAAGCACGGCAAGCGCATCGACTGGTTCAAACCCTATACCAAGGTCAAGAACACCTCCTTCGAGGGCAAGGTCGCGATCAAATGGTTCGAAGACGGCCAGACTAATGTCTCTTACAATTGCATCGACCGGCACCTGAAGAAGCGCGGCGACCAGGTCGCCATCATCTGGGAGGGCGACAATCCCTATCTCGACAAGAAAGTCACCTACAACGAGTTGTATGAGCAGGTCTGCCGTCTTGCCAATGTGCTGAAGAAGCACGGCGTCAAGAAGGGCGACCGCGTGACGATCTATATGCCGATGATCGTCGAAGCCACCTACGCCATGCTGGCCTGCGCGCGTATCGGCGCTGTCCACTCCGTCGTTTTCGGCGGTTTCTCGCCCGATGCACTTGCCGGCCGCATCATCGATTGCGAATCCACCTTCGTCATCACGGCCGATGAAGGCATGCGCGGCGGCAAGCCGATCCCGCTGAAGGACAATACAGACAAGGCCATCGACATCGCTGCCAAGAATTATGTGATGGTGAAGAACGTGCTGGTTGTCCGCCGCACGGGTGGCAAGACCAGCTGGGCGCCCAACCGCGACCTCTGGTATCACGAGGAAATTCTCAGCGTGAAGCCCGAGTGCAAGCCGGAAAAGATGAAGGCTGAAGATCCGCTGTTCATCCTTTACACATCGGGCTCCACCGGCAAGCCGAAAGGTGTGCTGCACACGACAGGCGGCTATCTCGTCTATGCCTCGATGACGCACCAGTATGTCTTCGACTATCACGATGGTGATATCTACTGGTGCACGGCCGATGTGGGCTGGGTCACCGGCCACTCCTATATCGTCTACGGCCCGCTTGCCAACGGCGCTACAACCCTGATGTTCGAAGGTGTTCCCAACTACCCCACCAATTCGCGCTTCTGGGAAGTCATCGACAAGCACAAGGTCAACATCTTCTACACCGCCCCCACGGCCATTCGTGCGCTGATGAGCGCCGGCGATGAGCCGGTCAAGAAGACCTCGCGCAAATCGCTGCGCATCCTTGGTTCGGTTGGCGAACCGATCAATCCGGAAGCCTGGGAATGGTACTATCAGGTGGTCGGCGACAAGCGCTCGCCCATCGTCGATACCTGGTGGCAGACGGAAACCGGCGGTATTCTCATCACGCCGCTGCCGGGTGCCACCGACTTGAAACCGGGTTCCGCCACGCGCCCGTTCTTCGGCGTGCAGCCACAGCTGGTCGACAATGAAGGTGATGTGCTGGAAGGTGCAGCCGACGGCAATCTCTGCATCACCGACTCGTGGCCGGGGCAGATGCGCACGCTTTACGGCGATCACAAGCGCTTCATCGAGGCTTACTTCTCCACCTACAAGGGCAAGTATTTCACCGGGGATGGCTGCCGCCGCGACAAGGATGGCTATTACTGGATCACCGGCCGTGTCGATGACGTGCTCAACGTGTCGGGTCACCGCATGGGCACCGCCGAAGTGGAATCGGCTCTGGTCTCCCATGACACGGTTTCGGAAGCGGCCGTTGTCGGTTATCCCCATGACCTGAAGGGACAGGGCATCTATTGCTATGTCACGCTGATGGCCGGACTAGAAGGCACTGATGAGCTGCGCAAGGAACTTGTTGCGCATGTGCGCAAGGAAATCGGGCCGATTGCCTCCCCGGACAAGATCCAGTTTGCACCGGGCCTGCCCAAGACGCGCTCGGGCAAGATCATGCGCCGCATCCTGCGCAAGATCGCCGAGGACGATTTCGGCTCGCTGGGCGATACGTCGACACTGGCCGATCCGGCTGTTGTCGATGACCTGATCGCCAACCGGCAGAACAAGAAGGGCTGAGCGGCAAGCCGCTACAAAAACCCGAACAAGAGCCGGTCTCTAGCGATAGAGATCGGCCCTTGTCTGCGGCACGGCGGAAATCCCGCGCTTGCGTTTGGATGCGAGCGTCTGGTTGATCTGCACGGTCCCGCGCTCGAACGCCAGCGCGCAGCCGGTCAGGTAGAGCAGCCAGAGCCGGGCTTTTGGCGCACCGACTTCGGCAATCGCCTCGTCAAAGCGGGCATGCAGGCGATCGGCCCAGAGACGGCAGGTCCGGCCATAGTGCTCGCGCAGGTTTTCCACATCGTGAACCTCGAAACCATAACCCTCGAGATTTTCAATGGTCATGCCGAGATGGTCGAGTTCACCGCCCGGGAAGATATATTTCACCAACGCCAGATGCTCGGCACTCTTGCGGCCGAACGTCTTCTTGTTGCGCTTCATGCGCCGGGTGATGGCGTGATGAAGGTAAAGGCCACCCGGTCGCAGCAGACGATGTACGCTGGAAAAATACGTATCGTAATTGGCGATGCCGACATGTTCGAACATGCCGATCGATGAAATCTTGTCGAACTCCTCGTCGAGGTGTTCGTAGGATTTCACGTGAATGGTGATCTTGTCTTCCAGACCCTCTGCCTTGATCCGTTCGCGGGCAAGCGCAGTCTGGGCTTCCGAAAGCGACACGCCGGTTCCGGTGATGCCGTAATGCTTGGCCGCATGGATCAGCATCGCACCCCAGCCGCAGCCGATATCCAGCAGTTTTTCGCCGGGCTTCAAGCGCAACTTGCGGCAGATCAGGTCTAGCTTGGCTTCCTGCGCCTGATCGAGGCTGTTGGCCCAATCGGTGAAGTAGGCACAGGTATAGACCATGCGCTCGTCGAGGAAGAGCTGGTAGAATTCATTCGAGACATCATAGTGGTGGGTAATGGCCGCCTTGTCGGAGCCGCTGACGAAAGGCTTCTGTCCATCGACGCCCGAAGCATCCGTCCCGCGGCCGCCGAGCAGCAAAGCCGGCACGTCCTTCAGCAATTGCCATTTGGGCAGGGTCTTGAGCTTCTGCTTGAACCTGCCCTTGGGCCCACGCTCGACCAGGTCGAACAGCGTGCCGTTCTTCACGTCGATCTGGCCCGAAATCCACAGCTCGACGATCGATCCGATGTTGGGTTTCAGCGCCAGACGGCGCACGGCCATCGGATCGTTGATCGCAAGCACCGGGCCGTCCATGTCGCCGATACGCTCGCCATTCCATAGCTCGACGGCAAATTGCGGCTCCAGCATGTGTAGGACTGTGCGGATGATCCGCGCCGCGCTTTCTTGTGCCGCCATGCAACAACTCCAAATCATAGGCTCCAGCACACTGCTGCCGGAGGTCCGGCAGAACCTATGCGCTTCGTTTCCGGCTGGCAACGCACTTTCACGGGCAGCTGAAAACGGCGATTGAAAATTTTCCCTTGAAACCTGACGCGGCAGACCCCATTCTCAATTTGTGTTCAACGATAGAAAAGGAGGTGATCCGATGTCTCGTGATTTCGCAAACTGCCACAAGGCGTCTGATGCTTTCCATCGGGGATCGTCTCTCCGTTGAATAAGCAACCCTGGCTAGTCCAGGGGTAAGAAGGCCAAACGACAGCTTTGTGCCAGACGGAATTGCGGGGCCACTCTTCGGAGTGGCCCTTTCCGTTCAGGCAGCACGTTTTCCTGTAATCCGGAAACCGATCGCCTTCATGACGGCAATGGTCGTCTCAAGCGTCGGATTCCCGTCCTCGCTCAAAGACCTGTACAGTTGTTCACGCGCCAAGCCGGTTGCACGGGCAATGCTCGTCATCCCCTTGGCGCGCGCCACGACACCCAGCGCTTTTGCAATATGACCTGCATCGCCGGTTTCAAACGCATCGGCCAGGAACACTTCGATTGCATCGTCCGATTTCAAAGCCTCTGCTGGATCATAATCATAAAGCTTTGTCGCCATTGTCGTCTTTCCATTCTGCAGCCAACAGTTTTGCATTGCGTATGTCCTGCTGTTGCGTGCTCTTGTTCCCACCGCACAAGAGAATGACAATCTCGGAATTGTGCCGTTTGAAATAAACGCGATAGCCGGGTCCGTAGTGAATGCGCAACTCGCAGACGCCCTGTCCGACTGACAAAACATCACCAACCAGACCATTGGCCAAACGGAACAGCCGGGCAGCAATCGCAGCTCTTGCCCTGTCGTCTCTAAGCGTCCGCTCCCATCTCCGATAGGTGTCCGTCTGTTTGATCTGCATTAAAAATGTATTTTTTAAATTACAATATGTCAATTCCTCCAAGTATTAATCGGATGACATTCCAAATGAAACCAACGCCAGATTGTATCCGTGATGCACTTTGCTCTTTCCAAAATTGATGATACCAAGATTTCTGCCTGAAAATGGTGCACTCTGCCTCTATACGAGGCAATTCCCTCGGAAAGACCCACGATGTCCGCCCTCTCGACCCCAAACGCAGCACCGAAGCGTGCATGGCGTGACGAAATCGTTGCAATGCTGTCCTTGAGCTGGCCGATGATTCTCACCAACCTGGCTCAGACCGCCATGACGGCAACCGACGTCATGATGATGGGCTGGGTCAGCGCGCACACGCTGGCCGCAGGGGCGCTTGGTACCAACCTCTATTATGTTCCGATGATCTTTGGCCTTGGTCTCATGCTGGCGACATCACCGATGATGGCGCGCGAGCTTGGCCGCAACAAACACACCGTCCGGGAAATCCGCCGCACCGTGCGCCAGGGCCTGTGGATTGCGGTGACGATCTCCATTCCCATCTGGCTTGTCCTGTGGAACACCCAGTCGATCCTGACGGCCATGGGGCAGGATCCGGCGCTTGCAGCCGAAGCAGGCGCCTATGTCAGGGCCCTGCAATGGGCAGCCCTGCCGTTCTATTGCTACATCGTCGTCCGTTCATTCCTCGCAGCACTCGAGCGTCCCGGCTGGGCGCTGGTGATCGCCGTCCTCGCCGTGATGTTCAATGCCCTGGCAAACTGGTGCCTGATCTTCGGCCATTTCGGTTTCCCCAAACTCGGCATCGTCGGCTCGGGCATTGCCACGACGCTGTCCTCCGCGCTGATGTTCATCGGTCTTGTCATTGTCGTTTTGCGCGACCGGCAGTTTCGCCGCTACCGCCTGTTTGGCCGGTTCTGGCGCGCCGACTGGGCCCGCTATCGCGAACTCCTGCGCCTCGGCCTTCCCATTGCAGCGATCCTCAGCTTTGAAGTGACCATTTTCAACGCGGCCGCCTTTCTGATGGGCATTATCGGGCCCGATTCCCTTGCCGCCCATGCTATTGCCATCCAGATCGCGTCGATCAGCTTCATGGTGCCCATGGGCTTTGGCCAGGCCGCCACGGTGCGCATTGGCAGGGCCTACGGCGCACAGGACCGGGATGGTATCAAGCGGGCGGGCTGGGTGGCATTTGCAGCCGGCACAGGCTTCATGGTTCTGACAGCGCTGCTCATGCTCCTGGCGCCCCACCAGCTCATCCGCGCATTCATCGACGTCAGCGATCCGGCCAATGCGCCGGTCGTATCCCTCGCAGTGTCGTTTCTGGCTTTTGCCGCGCTTTTTCAGATATTTGACGGCGGGCAGGCCGTTGCCAGCGGCATGCTGCGCGGCCTGCATGACACGACGATACCGATGATCTATGCGGCCATTGCCTATTGGGGCATCGGCCTGCCGCTCTCGGTCGCCTTCGGTTTCTGGCTGAAGCTGGAAGGTGCAGGCATCTGGCTCGGCCTGCTGTCCGGCCTGGCTGCCGCCGCCATTCTGCTGATGAGCCGTTGGCTGCGGCGGGAAAAACTGGGCATCGAAATCATCCGGCACTAGGCCGGCGGGATCAGAAATCGATGGTGCGGCCCTTGATTTCCCAATCGCCGAAGCGGGCGGGATCCTTGCCGCCGCGCCCACCGATCTCCCGCGGCTGGCCGGCTTGTTGTTCCTCGGCCTTGCGGCGCGCCTCAGCTTCCAGCAATGCGCGCTGTGCGGCAGGCGGCAGTTGATCGAAAGGCTTACCTGACGGCTGCTCGCCGGTCTCGGCCTGCGGCGTCTCCGATGTCTGGTCGCTGGTCATTCTGGTCTGTCCATCATTGAAGCTTGCTGTGTGAAACACCATCATATACCGGAAGATGTCGAACAAAAGGAATGATCTTGATACGTGAAATGTTCACAATGCGGGGAATGACACCATGAATGTAATGCGCACTGGAATGCTGCTCGCCTTCATGACCGCCTTGTTCATGGGCGTCGGTTTTCTCATTGGCGGCACCGGCGGCATGCTGATTGCCCTCGTCGTTGCGACAGGCATGAATCTCTTCAGCTACTGGAACTCCGACAAGATGGTCCTGCGGATGTACAATGCCGTCGAAGTCGACCGGAACAATGCCCCGGAATATTACGGCATCGTGCGCGATCTCGCCGCGCGCGCTGGCTTGCCCATGCCACGGGTCTATCTCATCGAAAATGATCAGCCGAATGCTTTCGCCACGGGACGCAATCCGCAGAACGCCGCGGTGGCCGCGTCTACCGGACTGCTGCATCGACTGTCACCGAACGAGGTTGCAGCTGTCATGGCGCACGAGCTGGCGCATGTCGAGCACCGCGATACCCTGACCATGACCGTCACAGCCACCCTCGCCGGAGCAATCTCCATGCTTGGCAATTTTGCCATGTTCTTTGGCGGTGGCAATCGCAACAACAACAATCCCCTCGGTTTCATCGGCGTTCTCGTTGCCATGATCGTTGCGCCGTTCGCCGCCATGATCGTGCAGATGGCCATCAGCCGGACGCGGGAATACTCGGCGGACCGGCGCGGCGCTGAGATTTGCGGCAACCCGCTGTGGCTCGCCTCCGCACTCAACAAGATTGCCCGCGGCGCCAAGGAGATCGTCAACGAGGAGGCCGAGCGCAACCCGGCCTCCGCGTCGCTCTTCATCATCAATCCATTGAGCGGCCAAGGAGCTGACAATTTGTTCTCCACCCATCCGAGCACCGAAAACCGTGTCGCGGCCTTGCAGGCCATGGTGGAAGAGTTTCGCCAGCGTCCTGCCGCACCACAGCCAATGGCAACGCCGGCTGCTCCCGCACAGGAGGAGCCTCAGGACGAGACGCCGTCCCCCTGGGGCCGTGACGGTTCCTCGCGCAAAGGCCCATGGGCATGAGCGCGGGACAGGAGAGAAAGCGGCCATTCGGCAAGAAGAACAGCACCTCAAATTACCACGAGGCCGAAGACCGGCCGGGGCTGGCGGCGCGCCAATGTGCAACCCGGCTGCTGGGTGCCGTCATTGAAAAGCAGACCTCGCTGGACGGCCTTACCGACAACAGCAACGGTCATCCGCAATACATGGCGCTTGACGACCGCGACCGGTCGCTGGTTCGCGCTATTCTCGGTGCTGCCCTGCGCAATCGCGGCGCCATTGAAGCAGCCATCGGTCAGCTGATCGACCGGCCGCTGCCCGAAAACGCCGTTGCCCTGCGTCACTTGCTGCACGTGGCCGCCGCACAGATTCTCTATCTCGATATCCCCGATCGCGCCGCTGTCGATCTGGCGGTGACCGCCGCCAACAACGATCCACGCAACCGCCGTTTCGCTTCGATGGTCAATGCCGTGCTGCGCCGCCTGTCGCGCGAGCGAGACACTCTCGTTTCGAATGCGAGCAACGTACCGGCGTGGTTCGAAGATGGCCTGATCGCCGCCTATGGCAAGGAAAAAGCCAAGGCTATTCTGGATATTCAGAGCAAGGAACCGCCCATTGACCTCACCGTCAAGGGTGATCCGCAGGAATGGGCGGAGCGCCTTGGCGGCATTGCCCTCCCGACCGGGTCGGTGCGCATCGCCCAGGTCGATGGTGCGCTGACCAGCCTTGCAGGCTTTGCGGAAGGCGACTGGTGGGTGCAGGATACGGCAGCTAGCCTTCCTGCAAAACTCTTCGGCGACATCAAGGGAAAGCGTGTTGCCGACCTTTGTGCCGCTCCCGGCGGTAAGACGGCGCAATTGGCGCAGGCCGGCGCGCATGTCACGGCGCTTGACCTGTCGGCCAATCGGTTGAAACGCCTGCGATCAAACCTTGAGCGCCTGCAGCTCGCGGCGGAAACCGTGGAAGCCAATCTCGCCGCCTATACTCCAGCCGAGCCGTTCGACGCGGTTCTGCTCGATGCGCCCTGCTCCTCCACCGGCACCGTGCGGCGCCATCCCGACGTTCCGTGGACGAAGTCGCCGGCCGATATCCAGAAGCTGGCAACGCTTCAGGCCAAGCTGCTCGATCATGCTGTTACACTGGTGAAACCCGGCGGCGTCGTGGTCTTTTCCAACTGCTCGCTCGATCCGCTGGAAGGCGAAAAGGTTGCCAACGATCTTCTGGCCAAGAATCCGTCCATCGAATTGCTGCCCGTAAGCAAGGACGAGGTGGGCGGGCTTGCCGAACTGATCACCCCGGAGGGCTATGTGCGTTCCACACCGGCTGACCTTGCCAACGATGATCCGGCCCTCTCAGGCATGGATGGTTTCTTCGCTGCACGTTTTCGCCGGAAAGATTAAAATCAAATACTAAAATTTTAACTGTTTTGGTTGCATAGTCCCGATTTGTCGTCGATGGGTTGAAACCAAAGCAATGATTTCAGGGAGCCGGGACAGGATTCCGCCATGCGGGACATGTTTCGCGAACATGCGTAACAGCAGACTGAAGTGCGCCGGAATGCGGCGAAGCGAGGAAATGCCGCGAGATGGTCGCTTTTAGCGAAACACCGCAACTTTGGGGACTTGCGACTGCGCAATTGTGGCGCCGTTTTCGCAGGCGCTTGCGCATGGGGCCACTGTTTCGCTGGCGTTTCACCGGGTTCACCCCCGAACGCGTGCTGATTGCACCGCAGGATTTGCGCCCAGCCGACCCGCAGCTTGCAGAAGAGTTTTACCACGGTCGCTTTGCCCTTGCCGGCCGGGTGGTTGAAACCGGCGGGCGCTCGCCCTTCATCGTCGAGCCACCCAATGCCGCCTGGCAGGCGGCGCTGCACAATTTCGGCTGGCTGCGCCATATGCGTGCTTCCGGCACCGAACTTGCAACAGCCAATGCCCGCGCGCTGCTCAGCGACTGGATAGCGACCCACGGACGCTCGATCGGCGGCCCTGCCTGGGCTCCCGAGGTCACAGCCCAGCGCATTATCGCCTGGCTCCAGCATTCCAGCCTCATCCTGGCGGGTGCAGACCTGCGCGCATACCGGCAATTCATGCGTTCGCTCGCCACCCAGGTGCGTTATCTGAGGACCATGGCCGCCGTAATGGACGATGGCGAAGAGAAACTGCGCGCCCGCATTGCGCTTGCCTTTGCCGCGCTGGCGCTGCCCGTTTCATCCAATACGGCGCGCTCGGCCCGTCGCAATCTCGAGTTTGAGCTCATTCACCAGATCCTGCCGGATGGCGGGCATATCTCCCGCAATCCGCTGACGGTGCTCGAGCTTCTGGCCGACCTTCTTCCCCTGCGCCAGACCTATGCCAGCGGCACCGAGGCACCGCCGAAGGCGCTGATGGAAGCCATCGAGCGCATGCTGCCCGCGTTGCGTTTCTTCCGCCATCACGACGGCAACCTGGCCCTCTTCAACGGCGTCGGCGCGACGATGCCCGAACGCGTCATCGCCGTTCTGCGCCACGACGATATTGGCGGCCTGCCCCTGACCCATGCGCTGCATTCGGGTTATGAGCGGCTCTCGATGGATTCGACCACCATCATTGCCGATACCGGCCTTGCGCCGCCGGTCACCGCGTCGCGCGACGCCCATGCCGGGTGCCTGTCTTTCGAAATGTCATCCGGGCGCAATCGCTACATCGTCAATGCCGGTGTCGACCGCTACGGTCCGGAAGAATTCCGCCCGCTGGCGCGCTCCACCGCTGCGCATTCCACCGCGACGATCAATGACACCTCGTCATGCCGTTTCAGCGCGACCTCCGGGCTTTCCACCATGATCGGCACGCCGATCATCGCCGGGCCGACAAAAGTGAATGTGGAGCGGATCGAACGGCCCGGTGCGGTTGGTTTCGTCGCCAACCATAATGGCTATGTCCGGCCATTCGGCATCTACCACGAACGCCAGATCGTCCTGTCGCACAATGGCAGTGTCATCGAGGGCATCGACAGTTTCTTTGCCGCCGGCCGCAATCCGCTGCGCGGGACCGGCCGCGAAAATGTGGTCATCCGCTTTCATCTCCATCCGGCGGTCAATGTCAGTGTCGATGATAACGGCCTGATCATCCTGCAGGTGGACAATGACGATATCTGGATGTTTTCCGCCACCGTTCAGCCCTTCATCGAAGACTCGCTGTTCTTCGCCGGGTTCCGCGGGCCGGTCAAAACGCGCCAGATCACGCTTTCGCTGAGTGCGGCGCAACTGCCGGAAGTGGAATGGCAATTCACCCGGACATCCCTCGGCGCCTATGGCTGACCCCTTGTGGTGGGGAAAACCGCCCCAATTCGTCTGAATATGCGATCGGAAGTAGGATTCCTTGGCTGCCTGTGCTAACCGGCTGTCCAAATCCCCCAAACTTTCCCGCTGAGGACGAATTCTCCCATGGCCGTCACTGCAAAATCCATTCCCGCTCCGAACCTTCATCCCGTCAAGCGTGCGCTCATTTCGGTTTCCGACAAGGCGGGCCTGACAGCCCTCGCCCATGCGCTGCACCGGCACGGTATCGAAATACTGTCGACGGGCGGTACATCCAAGACCATTGCGGCGGAAGGCATTCCGGTCATTGATGTTTCCGAGGTTACCAATTTTCCCGAGATCATGGATGGCCGCGTCAAGACCCTGCACCCCAAGGTGCATGGCGGCCTTTTGGCGGTGCGCGACGATCCGGAACATGCTGATGCCATGCAGGCGCACGGCATCGGTGCCATCGATCTGGCTGTCATCAATCTCTACCCCTTTGAAGAGGTTCGCCATTCCGGTGCCGACTACGCCAATATCGTCGAGAACATCGACATTGGCGGACCGGCCATGATCCGCGCCGCAGCAAAGAACCATGCCTATGTCGGCGTGGTCACTGATACCGGCGACTACGAAATGGTGATTGCCATGCTCGACAAGCACGAGGGATCACTGCCCTATTCTTTCCGCCAGAGTCTGGCTGCCAAGGCCTATGCCCGCACGGCAACCTATGATGCGGCCATTTCCGGATGGTTTGCCGAAGCGCTGATGACCGAGACGCCATCGCGCCGGGCCATCGGCGGCCACCTGCATTCCGTCATGCGCTACGGTGAAAACCCGCATCAGTCCGCCGGCTTTTATCTCACCGGCGAAAAGCGTCCCGGCGTTGCAACGGCAACCCAGCTGCAGGGCAAGCAGCTTTCCTACAACAACATCAACGATACCGACGCAGCTTTCGAACTGGTTGCCGAGTTCGATCCGGCCCGCACCTCGGCCGTCGCTATCATCAAGCATGCCAACCCCTGCGGCGTGGCCGAGGGCGCGACACTGAAGGAAGCCTATCTCAAGGCGCTGGCCTGCGATCCCGTTTCGGCCTTCGGCGGCATTGTCGCACTCAACAAGACACTCGATGCGGATGCGGCAGAAGAAATCGTCAAGACGTTCACCGAGGTGATCATCGCGCCGGATGCAACACCGGAAGCCCAGGCAATCGTTGCCGCCAAGAAAAACCTTCGCCTGCTCGTCACCGGCGGCCTGCCCGATCCGCGTGCATCCGGTATCACCGCAAAGACTGTTGCCGGCGGCATTCTCGTCCAGTCACGCGACAGCGGCGTGGTCGACGATCTCGATCTGAAGGTCGTGACCAAACGCGCGCCAACCGAACAGGAAATGACCGACCTGAAGCTTGCCTTCCGTATCGCCAAACACGTCAAATCCAATGCCATCGTCTATGTGAAGGATGGAGCGGCGGTCGGCATCGGCGCCGGTCAGATGAGCCGCGTTGATTCCGCACGCATTGCCGCCCGCAAGGCGGAAGATGCTGCTGAAGCCGCCGGATTGGCGACACCCCTGACCAAAGGCTCGGTCGTCGCCTCCGACGCGTTCTTCCCCTTCGCCGACGGATTGCTGTCAGCGGTCGCCGCCGGGGCCACGGCCGTCATCCAGCCCGGTGGTTCCATGCGGGACGAGGACGTTATCGCTGCGGCCGATGAACACGGCATTGCCATGGTATTCACCGGCATGCGCCATTTCAGGCACTAAGCCTTGCCGGAATTGCGGCCGGATAGGGTGTTCGCAACAGGACAGCCAGTCCGGCCAGCAGGAAGACGATGATCATCGCCATGCCGAGGCGTGGCGATCCGCTCAGCGCTGTCACAGTGGCAACCATAAATGGCGCGAGAAAACTCGTAGCCCGCCCCGACAGGGCATAGATGCCGAAATAGCGGCCGGCTTCGTCGATCGACACGCTGCGGGCCATGTAGGACCGCGACGATGCCTGCACCGGGCCGAAGGCAAGCCCGATGAGAAGCCCGAACACGATGAAGGCCTTCTCGGCGGGTGTCTTGAACAGCCCGCCCGTATCGGCGCCGGTCAGCGGCAACAATCCAAACAGCGTGTAGCCGGGCCCAGTCGACACGATGCCGATGGCCGCGATGGTCAATAGCAGCAGCGAGATCACCACCACCGCCTTCGAGCCGATCCGCGTATCGAGCCAGCTCGCTGCAAGGCAGCCGAAAATCGCAACGACATTCAGGATGATGCCGTAGATGCCGATCTCCACGGTTGCCCAACCGAACATGATCGCGGCAAATGCCCCGCCAAGGGCGATCAGGGCGTTGACGCCATCCTGGTAAATCATGCGGGCGATCAGAAAGCGGAAGATGCCCGGGCGCCGGCGCACCTCGCCAATGGTGGATTTCAACTCCGCAAGCCCCCCGCGCACCGCCTTGCCGATGGGCAGCCCTTTTGCGCTGTCGGGCGTGAACAGGAACATCGGCAGCACGAAAACCAGATACCACAGTGCTGACAGCGGTCCGGTTGCGCGGTCGCCCTCGCCTGCAGCGGGATCAAGCCCCAGGATCGGCTGCCATCCCAGCATGGTTTTTCCGGTTTCCGGCGAGCCGGCCATGAAGGCGACGACAAAGATCAGCACAATCATGCCGCCGAGATAACCGAGTCCCCACGCCATGTTGGAAATGCGCCCGATATCCTTTTCCGGCACCAGCCGCGGCATCATGGAGTCGTTGAAAACAATGGAGAATTCCGCAGCAATCGATGCCAGGGAAAAGAAGATCAGCGGAGCAATGAGACTTGAACCCGGCGCGGCGAACCACAGCATCGACAGGGCAATGATCTGGATGACGGCAAAGAAGCCGATCCACGGCTTGCGCGCGCCGGTCTGATCGGCAATCGACCCGAGGACGGGTGACAGCACAGCAATGACGAGGCCTGATATGGCTATGCCATAGCCCCAGGCCGCCTGGCCGATGGCGGGATCACTCGCCATCCGCGCAACAAAATAGGGACCGAAGATGAAGGTCGTGACGACGGTGAAGAATGGCTGCGCCGCCCAGTCGAAGAGCATCCATCCCCAGATGCCCCGTTTAGACGCAGCCATGACGTTTCCTTCCCCTGATCCGGTCCCCCCAGCCTGTTTTAGGACAGGTCGGAAAGCAATCCGGCGGCAACGGCGAGACGCGAGACCGTGAGGTCCCCGCCCTCGACGATATTCGCCATACGCTGACGCACTTCATCGACCTGCGTGCCGCGTCCGGCCAGCCATTCCTTGGCCGGATCGGACTTCTTGCCGTGCTCGCTGAGTGCCGCCACGGCAATACCGCGCCGCGCCTGCGAAATCAGGTCGGATGCACGCGCCAACGCGATGCCGTCATAGTAGTCCGCGACGGAAACACCCCGCGCCGCTTCGACGATACGGCCGATGCGGAACGCTTCGGAAATATCGAAATACGCCTTGGCCGCACTGGCAATGTCGGTACCGGCCTGTTGGGCGACGGCAGCGATATCCGGAATGATCGGCGCGATTTCCAGCCGGGCGAGCTGAGCCGCCAAGGCCGCAGGTGCACCTTGCCCGGCGTAATAGGCCGTATCGTCGCGCAGCTGGCTGCTCATGGACAGCGGCAGCAGCTTCTCCAGTTTGGGCTGCAGCGTGCTGCGGGCCGACTTGATTTCCTTGATTGCCGCCTCCAGGCCGATACCGCCGGTCCGGTTGCGCAGGACCCACGCCGTTGTCCAGTTGAGCATCTGCGCCACCTTGGCATAGAACCCGTTCTGCACATCACCCGGCAAAGCATTGTCGAGCGCATCGATATCGGCGAACAGCCCATCGACCTCAAAACCGTCACGCACGATCACATAGGCCCGGACGATATCCGGTGCCGACTGCCCCGTCAGATCGGCAAGACGGCTGACAAAGGTCGGGCCGCCGCGGTTGATGGCATCATTGGCGAGTTGGGTCGCAATGATTTCCCGGCGCAGACGATGCGTGCGGATTTCCTCGCCGTAGCCTTCCTTCATCTGCTTCGGGAAGTAATCGAGCAATCCCCGTTCCAGATAGGGATCATCCGGCAGGTTGCTGGCCAGCAGTTGGTCGGACAGCACGATCTTGGCATAGGCGAGCAGGACACCGAGTTCGGCGCGGCTGAGTGCTATGCCATCAGCCTGCCTTTCGGCCAACGCCTTGTCATCCGGCAGGGTTTCCACCTTGCGGTTCAACAGCTTCCGGGCTTCCAGCTCGCTCATGAACCGCGACTGATAGGCAAGATCGGTCAACCCGCGCCGCTGCGCCAGCGACAGTGCCAGCGTCTGCAGATAATTGTTGCGCAGGACGAGATGCCCTACTTCGTCCGTCATCGATTCGAGCAGCGTGTCGCGCTTGTCGCGCTGCAGTTTTCCCGAACGCATGGCCTGCGCAAGGGCAATCTTGATGTTGACCTCGACGTCAGAGGTGTTCACACCGGCCGAATTGTCGATGGCGTCGGAATTGCAGCGCCCACCGGCGAGACCGAACTCGATGCGCGCCTTCTGCGTCACGCCAAGATTGGCACCCTCACCGATCACCTTGGCCCGCACATCAAGCCCGGTGATGCGGATGGCGTCATTGGCGCGGTCGCCCACTTCGGCATCCGTCTCGAAGCTGGAGCGGATATAGGTGCCGATGCCACCGAACCACAGGAGATCGACCGGTGCTTTCAGGATGGCCGTCATGATTTCGAACGGCGTTGCCGTGGTCTTGGCAAGGCCGATCACCTTGGCGGCTTCCTTCGACAGGGTAATCGACTTCTGCGAACGGGAGAACACGCCGCCGCCAGCCGAAATCTTCGACTTGTCATAGTCCTGCCAGCTCGAACGCGGCAGGTTGAACAGGCGCTGCCGCTCCTTCAGGCTGGCTTTGACGTCAGGCTCCGGATCAATGAAGATATCGCGGTGGTCGAACGCAGCAACGAGTTTCGTCTGCGGTGACAGCAGCATGCCATTGCCGAAGACGTCGCCGGACATGTCGCCGACGCCAACCGCCACAAACGGTACTTTCTGGATATCCGTGCCGATTTCGCGGAAATGCCGTTTCACGGCTTCCCAGGCACCGCGAGCGGTAATGCCCATCTTCTTGTGGTCGTAGCCGGCCGAACCGCCCGACGCAAAGGCATCGTCCAGCCAGAAATCATGCGCCTGGCTGATGGCATTGGCGGTGTCGGAGAACGTCGCCGTGCCCTTGTCGGCAGCCACGACGAAATAGGGATCGTCCCCGTCCAGCCGCAGGATATTTTCCGGCGGCACAACGGTTTCACCGTGCAGGTTGTCGGTCACCGACAACAGTGTCGCGATGAAGGTGATGTAGGCCGAACGCCCCGCTTCGAAGATCACATTGCGGTCGCCGCCCGTCGGCAGGCGCTTCGGATAGAACCCGCCCTTGGCGCCAACCGGCACGATGACGGCATTCTTGACCTGCTGTGCCTTGACGAGGCCCAGCACTTCCGTGCGGTAGTCCTGTGCCCGGTCCGACCAGCGCAGCCCGCCGCGGGCGACCGGACCAAAGCGCAGGTGGACACCCTCGACTTCGGGGCCATAGACAAAGATTTCGCGATAGGGCCGTGGCTCCGGCAGATCATCGAGCGCGCGCGGGTCGAGCTTGAAGGCCAGCGTCACACGTTCGCTGCCATCCTCTTCCGGCGCAAAGGCATTGGTGCGCAATGTCGATTCGATCAGATTGAGGAAACGGCGCAGGATGCGGTCATCGTCAAGGCTCGGCACACCCTGCAGTGCCTCTTCGATGGCAGCGCGAATCGTTGCCTGTTTGCGGTGCGATTGCGTCGCCGCACCCTTTTTCGGATTGAGCCGCTGCTCGAACAGATCGAACAATTGCTTGGCAATCGCCGGGTAGCGGTTGAGCGCAATGGCGATGTAATCCTGCGAATAGGGAATACCGGCCTGTTGCAGATAACGGCCATAGGCGCGCAGGATGATGATCTGGCGTGCCGTCAACTGCCCGGTCAATGCGAGCGCATTGTAGCCGTCATTGTCGGAAGCGCCGCCCCATATGTTGCGGAACACATCTTCGAACAGGTCGCCATTGTCTCTGAGATCGATGGAGGACCCGGATGTGCTGACCAATTCCATGTCATGCACGAAAAGCGGGCTGCCATCGGCAGCAGGCAAGGCAAACGTCTGCTCGCTGATCACGCGGAAGCCCATGTTCTCGAGCAGCGGCACGCGCTGGGACAGGGCGACGGCCGAGCCGTAGTGATAGATTTTCAGCGACGCCGCATTGGCGCCATCGGTCCGGTGACGGTAGAAATCAACAAACAGCGGATTGGTCCGCGACAGTCCGGCAATCCGGCTGGCATCGATCAGCGCTTCATCCGGCGAAAAGTTTTCGCGGTAGGAATCGGGGAATACCGCGGCGAGCGACGAGAACTCCGCCAGGCCGCTGCGGTCGCCAACTTCGGCGACTGCGTCTTCCCAGGTGCGGACAATCGACCGGACGGTTTCTTCCAAAGCCTCGCGCTTGACCTTGGGGAAGTCATTCTCCGCATGGCCGATGATGAAATGGACACGCGCCAGATTGCCTTCCGGAAATGCCGGATAATAGGCGGAAACATGTCCCTCATAGGTTGCCGCGAGATAGGAACCAACCTTTTCGCGCACGATGGAATCGTAACGTTCGCGCGGCACGTAGACGATGATGGAAGCAAACCGGCCGAAAGGATCGATACGCGGCAGGACACGCACACGCGGGCGCTCGCCCAGGGCCAGAATGATCTCGGCATTGCGGGTCAGTGTCTTGACGTCGATCTGGAAAAGATCGTCGCGCGGATAGCTCTCAAGTACCTTGATCAGCTGCTTGCCCGAGTGATCCTCGCGGTTGAATCCGAGGCGGCTGATGACACTTTCCGTCTTCGAACGCAGATAGGGGATCTTCAGCACGGAACGGGTATAGGCCCCGGAGGTGAAAAGGCCGACGAAGCGCAATTCGCCGCTCACCTTGCCATCGGCGTCATAGGTCTTGACGCCGATGTAATCCATGTAGCCGCGGCGATGCACCAGCGACTTGGTGTTCGCCTTGGTGACGATCAGCGGCTCGGGACCGGTGAGGAACGCGATGATCTGCGGCGTGGTCGTCACGCCCTGGTTGCCGCGCTTGAGCACGCGCACATCGGGATCACGCAGAATACCAAGCCCGGGTTTGCCCGAACGCTCCAGTTCGCCCTGGCTGCCGTCGCCCTGATAATCGTATTCGCGCACGCCGAGGAAGGTGAAATTGTTGTCGCGCAGCCATTCGAGGAATTCGACCGCCTCTTCGGCGGCGGCTTTCTTCATCGGCGTCTTGCCGGTCTTGTAGGCTTCGATCGCATCGCCGAGACGCGCAACCATGGCGGCACGGTCATTCACCGCTTCGCGCACCTGCTTGAGCACGAGATTGAGCGCTTCAACCATGATTTCACGTACGGGTGCATCCAGTGCCGGCACATGAATCTGCATCACGGAGACGCGGGCTTCATCCTTGCCCGGTTTGTCGGGTCCTGCAGCACCGATAACCGCGCCGCTTTTCCGGTCCACGTCCATCACCGGATGCAGCACCAGATAGACCGAGCTAACCCGTTCGCTGATCTCGCCCAGAACCGAGTCGAGCAGGAAGGGCATGTTATCGTTGATCAGGGTGACGACCGTAACCGGCCTGCCATCACGGGAAACCGTGCTGCCATCGGAAAGGTCGATCAGGGGCTTTCCCGATTTGAACCGGCTCAGTGCATCCTCGGCAAGCCTGGCAGACGTTCTCAGCGCCCCTGCATCGTAGTCAGCAAGGTCTTCTGCCGGCGCCCGCGCAAACAGCAGTTCTTCAAACAAACCGGGTGCTTGCTTCTTTTCTTTCGTGGCTTTTGCTGTTTTTGATTTCAGAGCGGCTTTCGCGCCCGATTTTGTTGTTGAAGCCATCAGATTCTCTCCCTGAACAGGCATTTTGGCTCATCATAGCCACTGAAATTGCATTTTCGACTGCAAACTGCACGTCGGACGTAAAATTCGCATGACATTTGGACAGGCTACAGTTCCACCAGATGGTCATCGAGCTCGTTGACGTTGTCGGGACCTGCCGGAAAGTGTGTTTCAAGCAATTGCCCCGCATGCCGAATGGCCTTGAGAAAGCCGGAGGCATGATCATCCAGCGCCGCATGGTTTGTCAGGATTGCGACAATACCGTTCCATTCCTCCTGTGGCACACGCGCATTGATGCCCGCATCTGCCACGACTTCCGCATAGTGTTCGGCCAGGGACACGAAGAGCAGAATGCCGGTGCGCTTTTCCGTCAGGTGAACATTGCGCGCCAGGAATTGCTGAACCGCATTGAGGTGCGCGCGCTGATAGAGGATGCGCTTGGGCACGAACAGCATGCCAAGGCCCGGCACCAGCCGGATCAGCAGGATAGCGGTGAGAAACGCTGCGAGAATGGCCAGACCGAACAGCGGCAGTGAAATCGTGAACCAGTACCAGTGTGCCGCCAGTGCAACCACGACGGCTGCAATGAGGATGGCAACGGTGACCACAAAACCGGCGACGAAGAAATAGCTGTCGCTGCGGCGGGCGAGCACCGCGTAGATTTCGCCACTTGTCCGGCTTTCCGCATCACGGATCGCCTCGGCAATGCGGGCGTGATCCTCGTCGCTCATCATTGACATGCTCTCTCCTACCAACTTCCCGAAGCGCCGCCGCCGCCCGACGAACCGCCGCCGCCGGAAAAGCCGCCGCCACCGCCACCGCCGGAAGACCAACCGCCACCACCCGATGACCATCCTCCACCGGAACCGCCGCCCGAGGAGGATCGTGTATCGATGGTCATGCCAAGCCATTTGTAACGACCGGGCCCGATCTTCTGGCCGAAAACCGAAGCCATGATCGCCATGCCGAAACCACCGAAGAAGATCAGCACCCAGATCGAGATGAAAATCACCCCGAACCAGTCGATGTTGGAGGACTCCTTCTGGATATTCCGCTTGGCCCGTGCCTGGAGTTCGGCTGAATCGCCGGAGAGCACGGTCAGTATATCGTCGACCCCGCGCGCTATGCCGCCGGAATAGTCGCCCGAACGGAAGCCCGGAATAATGGCGTTCTCGATGATCAGCCTGGACAACAGATCCGTCAGCGTTCCTTCCAGCCCATAACCGACCTCGATACGCACCTTGCGGTCACTGGGAGCAACGACCAGGAGGACACCGTTGTTTTCCTGCTTCTGGCCAAGCGTCCAGGCGCGATAAAGCCTGTTGGAATAGGGCTCGATCGCCTCTCCATCAAGGCTTGGAACCGTCACGACGACGACCTGGTCGGATGACTTCGCCTCGAATGCCGCCAGCTTCTGGGTAATGGCATCCCGCGTTGCCGCATCGATGACATTTGCGCCGTCGACCACGCGTCCCGTCAGGGCTGGCAGCGCAGCCGCAAAGGCGCCGCCCAGCAACAGCCCAAGCAGAACCGGAATCAACAGCAGACCATGCGAAATCCGCATCAAGATGGGACGTCGCATCGTATTGACCGCGCTTTGGCGCATGGTGCGCATTCTGAAAGCCTAGAATTTGACTTGAGGCGTCTGCTTGGCGGAATCGTCGATGGTGAAGGTTTGATAGGGCTGGCTGCCGGTGTACCAGATCCACGTCCAGATGATCGTCGGCATGGTTCTCAGCGAGGTGTTATAAACGCGCACCGCCTCGATATAATCACGGCGGGCAACGGCTATGCGGTTTTCCGTGCCTTCCAGCTGCGATTGCAATGCCAGGAAGTTCTGGTTGGATTTGAGGTCGGGATAGTTTTCGACAACCGCCAGAAGCCGCGACAGGGCACCGGTGAGATTGGCCTGATTGTCCTGGAACGCCTTGAAGGCATTGGGGTCCTTCAGCGTATCGGGTGTCACCTGCACCGACGTTGCCTTGGCGCGTGCCTCGACCACGGATGTCAACACGTCCTTTTCCTGAGCCGCATAACCTTTGACGGTTTCGACCAGATTCGGGATCAGGTCCGCACGGCGCTGATACTGGTTGAGCACCTCGCTCCATGCGGCCTTGGCCTGCTCTTCATTGGTTGGAATCGTATTGAAGCCGCATGCGGAAAGCAGCGGCATGAGGATGGCAAGCGCAAGAACCGAAAAAACATTGCGTGGCAAAAAGCCGGACGACGACGCCATTTTCTGCATAAAACCCTCTCCTCAACACTCATTTTCCTGACCGGTTGGCCGTTTTGGAACGAAGCAGGCCGAGCGTAGCCATTTTTTGCTGCAAAAGGAACTGGCAAAGCGCTATGCTGCCTTGCAACAGGGATCAAGCGGAATCGCCATGGCTGCCAATGACAAAGAACGTCAGACTGTAACAGAATCGGCGCGGATTCTGGAACGCGTCAACCACGAGTCCAATGCCGGCAGCGGAACCGTGATCGACCGCACCGTTGCCAGAACCAAGGGGCATTTCACCGCGCAAGATGCCGATGCCAGCGATCCGATAGAAATCTGGGGGACACGCATCGGCCGGTTTCTGGGATTGCTTGTATTGCTCGCCATGTTTATCTGGTTGATCAGTTCTGTTACCGGCAAAAGCTGAGTCTGCGCACTCATCCCGCTTTTCCGAACTCCTTTACGAGTATTCCCATGACCGGTTCTGTTGCTCCCTCCTCCAATGCAGTCATCGTCATTTCAAGCCACGTGGTGCGCGGTTCCGTTGGCAACCGTGCTGCGGTGTTTGCGCTTGAGACTCTCGGACATCCGGTCTGGGCAGTACCCACGGTCGTCTTGCCATGGCATCCCGGGCACGGGCCAGCCAAGCGCATTGTGCCGGAACCCCAGCAGTTCGACGATCTGATCGCCGATCTGGAGCGCGCGCCGTGGTTGGGCGAAGTGCGCGCCATCATGACCGGGTATCTCGGCAATGCCGCACAGGCGGCATCCGTCGCCCGCCTCGTCAAGAAGGTCAAAAGCCAGAACAAGGATGTGCTTTACCTCTGCGATCCCGTGATCGGCGACACGAAAGGCCTTTATGTTCCCGAAGCCACGGCCATCGGTATTCGCGATGAGCTGATGCCTCTCGCCGATATCTCCACGCCCAACCGTTTCGAATTGGCCTGGCTCGCCGGAGCCGACCTTCCCGACAACAAGTCGATCATGCAGGCGGCGCTGCATGCCGGTCCCGGCACGATGCTGGTAACCTCGGCCCATCCGATGCTGGCTGGCGGCACGGGCAATCTTCTGGTCACCCATTCCTTCGCCATGCTGGCAGAGCACCGCCTTGTCACCGGCCCGACGAACGGGCTCGGCGACCTGACGTCGGCACTCTTCCTGGCGCGCATGCTGGCTGGCCTCGACCACGAGCAGATTTTGCAGCGGACCACCGCGTCGGTCTTTGAGATCATGGCGCGTTCGGCCAAGCGCGGCGCCGACGAATTGATGCTGGAAGCGGATGCTTCCAGCCTGTCCAGTCCGATGGCGATGATCCAGATGCGCCGCCTTACGCACCCGAGCAAAGGCATCCGGGCCTGACCTGCGCCGTTTCGACACGGGGCGTGGTTCCGCAATTCCGGTGACATGCCGTGAAATGGCCCTATTCTGGGGTCTCGCATTTCAGCATTGCGTCTACCGACACAAGACCAATTGATCTTCCCTTCAATCGGGATTAATGCACCATCATGACCATGCTTCCTGAGAGACTGCTCACCGGTTATCGCACCTTCATGGCGCAGCGTTATGCCAATGAAACCCTGCGCTACCGCCAATTGGCCGAACAAGGCCAGACCCCTGAAACGCTGGTAATCGCCTGCTGCGACTCCCGCGCCGCCCCCGAAATCATTTTCGACACCAGCCCCGGCGAGATTTTCGTCATCCGCAATGTCGCCAATCTGGTGCCGCCCTATGAGCCGGACGGCGAGTACCACGCGACGTCGGCCGCGCTCGAATTTGCCGTGCAAAGCCTCAAGGTGAAAAATATCGTCGTTCTGGGGCATGGCCGTTGCGGCGGCATCAAGGCGGCGCTCGATACGGAAAGCAAGCCGCTTTCACCCGGTGACTTCATCGGCAAATGGATGAGCCTCGTGGCCCCCGCCGCCGAAGCGGTCGCCGCCAACGAGCTGATGACCCCGTTCGAACGCCAGACCGCGCTGGAGCGCATTTCCATCCGTTACTCCCTAAGGAACCTGCGCAGCTTTCCCTGTGTCGATATCCTGGAAAAGAAGGGACGCCTCACCCTGCATGGTGCCTGGTTCGATATCTCGACCGGTGAGCTTTGGGTGATGAACCCTGAAACCGGGGATTTCCTGCGCCCGGACCCTGAACTGGTCGACCTGCAGCCGGGACAGTAGCCCATGCGGAAACTGGTGATCGCCGTCGCGCTGCTTTTCAGCCTCGTGGTGCCTTCGCTTGCCGAGGATGCACCAGAGATTCTTGTCGAGCGCTGGTACAAGGCGCTTGCAACGGTTGACCGGGCCGAATTCGCCGATCTTCTGACGGATGATGCAACAATTGTGCTGGAAGACCAGGAAGTCGAGCTGAACAAAAGCGAATTCCTTGCTTCGCTCACCGAATGGGAGAGTGCGGCAAAAGACACCAAGGTGAAGCATCGGCTTGAGGGGATGGAGAACGGCAGGATGACCATGCTCGTCTGCTACGAATTCCCCGAAAACACCACCTATACACGCGAGATATTCAGCTTCCGCGATGGCAAGATCAGCGCCAGTGCCCAAGGCGCCATCGGCGAGACCTGTGAAGGCTTCTAAAAACAAAAGGCCGGTGCGAACACACCGGCCTCTTGAACGTGATAGAGCGGAAGGAAGGCCTTATTTGCCGTCGATCTGCGCACCCATGATCGCAATCGCCTGCTGGTAAACCGTGGCAGCATTCCAACCCTGAATCGCTGCGAAATTCGGCTCGCCCTGCTGATAGCCGGCGCCCCGCTGCCAGCCATGACCAACCAGGAAATTTGCAGTGGATGCCAGGGCATCGGCCTTGGAGCGCACCATGTCGATGTGACCGCTGCTATCACCATCAACACCGTACTTCAGCACGTTGGCGGGCATGAACTGGGTCTGGCCGATTTCGCCGTGCAAAGCACCGCGCGCATCAGGTGCCAGATCACCATGATCGATCAGCTTCAAAGCCGCATAAAGCTGCTGGCGGAAGTAGTCGCTGCGACGGCAGTCATAAGCAAGCGTCGATACGGCGGACAGTGTGTGCTGGTCACCCATATAGGCGCCAAAGCCCGTTTCCATGCCCCAGATGGCAATGATCGGGCCGGCTGGCACGCCATAACGCTTTTCGATGCTGGCAAAGAGCGCCGCATTCTGCGCCTTCTGCTTCTTGCCGCGCGAGACGATGGTCTGGCCGCCGCGAACCTGCAGGAACTTTTCGAGCGAGTACTTGAAGCTCTTCTGATTGCGATCCAGCGCGATCGTCTTCGTGGAATAGGTCACGTTGTTGAGCGCGGTAAGGCCTTTGCTGCCGATCCCTTGCGACTGGGCTTCCTGCTTGAACTGCTGAACCCATGCCGGAAATCCGGCGGAGTTGTTGCCGCACTGGGCGGCGGCCTGCGCTGCACCCGCAGTCAGAAAAACCGCTGCGGCGACTCCTGCAAAAAACCTGGCTTTGGCAACAAATGCCATGGAAATCTCCTTAAAAGTTGAATCTTCTTTGAACCTATCTGCCATTTTTCTGATCCGCTGTCATCTGGCAGAATCCGGCGACATTTGGCGAAACCGCGCCAATTCCGTTTATTTTGACCCGGTTTCGGGCTTTTGACGCTACTCGAAGGCATTTTGAAGACCGTGAGCGAGCCCAGAAGCACTGGACTCGTCACAACCTAGAATTGCTACATACAACCTGATTCGGCGGCCGGCTTTAGACGTATTGATAAGCAGCATCGCTCCGCTTTCATTGTAAAATGGCTGCAATTTTCCGGCCGAGCCGTTTATATTTTTGTATATACATTAATTATTGACCGCAGCGGTTTTCATGCGTAAATTCGAATGGAATGACGAAAAGGCCAGGAGCAATTTGCGCAAGCATGGCGTGGATTTCGAACTTGCAAAGCGATTTCAGTTCAGCACGGCTTTGGAAAGCTTGGACGATCGGGAAAACTACGCAGAAGAGCGAATCGTGGCGATAGGCTTCATCGGACATACCCTTTTTACGCTTGTTTATACCGAACGTGGTGACCAGATCAGAGTTATCTCCTTGCGTCGATCGACAACCACCGAGATCAAAAGATATGCAAACGAATATGACTGAGAAACAACGCGCCGCACACAGAGCACGCATTCAAGCGGCTTTGGATAAGATTACTCCCGAAGAAGATGCCGCGCTGACCAAGGCTGCGCTGGAGGATCCCGATACAGTTCTCGTTACCGAATTGAGCGGGCGCAAGCCCGGCAGGCCGGTCGCGGAGACAACCAAGACGCCGGTTTCCATCCGTCTCAGCCCCGATGTGCTCGATTATTTCCGTTCCGGAGGTCCCGGCTGGCAGAGCCGCATCGACGAGGCCTTGCGCGAAGCGGCAGGATTGAAAAAACGCGCCTAATGCCCTTGTCTTGACTTTGAGCCGCATTTCCTGTTTAAGCCGCCCATCAATCCGCGACGAGTTCCAAACTCCGAGCAGCCGACCGGGACCCCGCAAGGGTTCGACGATCCCGGAGGTCAACACCCGACAGCGCGATGCGCCCTCGGGTGCAATTTTGCTTTGAGCCGCATTTTAACTATGGGCTTTGGCGCGGAGGATGCTTACCTCTCGGGGAAACGGTTCCCGGAAGGATAAAGGAAAACGGATGTTTGAGAGCTTACAGGAACGACTAGGTTCGATTTTGAATGGCCTGACCGGCCGTGGCGCGTTGTCGGATGCCGACGTCGCGGCGGCTTTGCGCGAAGTGCGCCGGGCCCTCATCGAAGCTGACGTTGCCCTCGATGTTGTCCGCTCATTCACGGACAAGGTTCGCGCCAAGGCGGTTGGTGCCGAAGTCCTGAAAAGTATCAAGCCGGGCCAGATGGTCGTCAAGATCGTCCATGACGAACTCGTCGACATGCTCGGCGCCGAAGGCGTCACTATCGATCTCAATGCCCCGGCGCCGGTCGTCATCATGATGGTCGGCCTGCAGGGCTCCGGTAAAACCACAACCACCGGCAAGATCGGCAAGCGCCTGACCGAACGGTCGAAGAAGAAGGTGCTGCTGGCGTCGCTCGACACGCGCCGTCCGGCCGCCCAGGAACAGTTGCGCCAGCTAGGCGTGCAGACCGGCGTCGACACGCTGCCGATCATCGCCGGCCAGACACCGGTCGAGATCGCCGCGCGCGCCGTGCAGGCTGCCAAGCTCGGCGGCCATGACGTCGTCATTCTCGATACTGCGGGCCGCACGCATATTGACGAGCCGCTGATGGTCGAAATGGCCGACATCAGGAAGAAGGCCAATCCGCACGAAATCCTGCTCGTCGCCGATGCCCTGACCGGTCAGGACGCCGTCAACCTCGCCCGTTCCTTTGACGAACGTGTCGGCATCACCGGTCTCGTCCTGACGCGCATGGATGGTGACGGCCGCGGCGGCGCCGCGCTTTCGATGCGCGCCGTCACCGGCAAGCCGATCAAGCTGATTGCCACCGGCGAAAAAATGGATGCGCTGGAGGAATTCTACCCCCGCCGTATCGCCGACCGCATTCTCGGCATGGGCGACATCGTTTCGCTGGTCGAGAAGGCAGCAGAAAACATCGATGCGGAAAAAGCCGCAGCGATGGCCAAGAAGATGCAATCCGGCAAGTTCGATCTCAACGATCTGGCAGACCAGATCGGCCAGATGCAGAAGCTTGGCGGCATGGGCGGCATCATGGGCATGATGCCAGGTATGGGCAAGATGAAGGATCAGATGGCCGCAGCCGGCCTCGATGATTCCATCTTCAAGCGCCAGCTCGCGATCATTTCCTCCATGACTGCGGCCGAGCGCACCAATCCGGATTTGCTCAAACATTCGCGCAAGCAGCGCATCGCCAAGGGCTCCGGCACCAATGCCGCCGACATCAACAAGCTTCTCAAAATGCACCGCCAGATGGCGGATATGATGAAGGCGATGGGCGGCAAGGGCAAAGGCGGCATCATGAAACAGATGATGGGCGGTCTTGGTGCCAAGATGGGTCTCGGCGGCATGGGTGGTATGGGCGGCATGCCTGACCTCTCAAAGATGGATCCGAAACAGCTTGAGGCCTTGCAGAAGCAGGCGGAAGCCGCAGGCTTCGGCAAGGGTGGTGGTCTTCCCGGTCTTCCGGGTGGCCTCGGTGGTGGTTTGGGCGGCGGCCTCCCGCGCTTGCCCGGCCTTGGTGGCGGGCTTCCCGGCCTGCCGAAGAAGAAGGGATAATCATGACGTCTTCCTCTCTGCCAAAAGAATTGCTCGAACTGCGTGCCTCCATCGACAACATCGATGCGGCGCTGATCCACATGCTGGCGGAACGTTTCCGCTGCACCAAAGCCGTGGGTGTGCTGAAGGCCAAAAACGGCCTCGCAGCCGCTGATCCCGCGCGCGAAAAACAACAGGTCGAACGTCTGCGCGCCCTCGCCCAGTCGGCCGACCTCGACCCGGATTTTGCCGAGAAGTTTCTCAACTTCATCGTCAAGGAAGTGATCAGACATCACGAAACAACTGCGGCCAAAGAAAACGCCGCGAACTAACCAACAGGAGAATACCCTATGTCACTGAAAATCCGCCTGGCACGTGCCGGCTCCAAGAAGCGCCCTTACTACCACATCGTCATTGCTGACGTTCGTGCACCACGCGATGGCCGTTTCATCGAAACGGTTGGCGCATGGAACCCGATGCTTCCCAAGGACGGCGATCGCGTCAAGCTCGACGCTGACCGCATCCAGCATTGGATCGGCCACGGCGCGCAGCCAACCGACCGCGTTCTGCGCTTCCTCGATCAGGCTGGCATTGCCAAGCGCGACACGCGCAGCAACCCTGAAAAGGGTCTTCCGGGCAAGAAGGCTCAGGAACGCGTTGCCATGGCCAAGCAGGCCGAAGAAGACGCGAAGGCAAAGATTGCCGCTGAAGCTGAAGCCGCAAAGGCCGCTGAAGAAGCCGCCAAGGCCGCTGCCGAAGCACCGGCTGAAGAAGCTGCTGCCAGCGAGTAAGCTTTACTGCATCGCCAAGACTGCAAAGCGGGTGGCTCACGGTCGCCCGTTTTTGTTTTACCCGGCAGTCAGCCCCTCCCAGGCTGCCATAGCCGCATAAGCAGTTTTCACCAGCTGATCCAGCGTTGCCCCGTCGCGGGCGGTGATCGACATCCCATGCTGTACGGTGGCGTAGAACTCGGCGATCTGCTGCAGATCGGCCTTTGGGGAAAGCTCACCTTCGCGCACCCCGCGTTCCAGCCGCTCGCGCAGAAGCACTACATTCTCGAGGCGGCGTTCGCGCAAGAGAGAACACGGTGTGTCCGCACCCTCCTCACCATGCAACGCCCCCAACACGACCATGCATCCATGCGGCTGGCCAGGATGCGTGTGCGAAATTGCGGTTTGCTTGAGAAAATCGGCAATACCTTCCTTTGCCGTCGCCGCTGTCGGCAAAGCGTTCTTGATACGCCGCCCCACCTGATTCGTGTAAAGTTCCACCGCCGCCCTGAACAGGCCAGCCTTGCTGCCGAAAGCCGCGTAAAGGCTTGGTGCATTGATCTGCATGGCCTCCGTCAGATCGCTCATGGAAGCGCTGTCATAGCCTTTCTGCCAGAAAACGCGCATCGCGCGTTCCAGTGCGGCATCACGGTCAAAGGCGCGGGGCCGGCCCTTCGGCAACATGGCAATCTCCTTTTGTAACAATCAATACATAAATCGCTTGACGCTTCGGTGCAAGAGTGGCAGTTATTTATGTATCAATCATTACATAAAGGAAAATCGATGTCTCGCCTCTCTCCTAAAGTCGCCTTCATCACCGGCGGAAGCCGCGGTATCGGCGCAGCCATTGCCCTCAAACTAGCCGAAGACGGTGCCGATATCGCCATCACCTACACCAGCGCCCCGGACAAGGCGGACGCGACGGTCAAGGCCATCGAGAAGCTTGGACGCCGGGCAATCGCCATCAAGGCGGACAATCTCGATGCGAAGGCTGTTGAGACTGCGGTGCATGAAGCCCACGCCAGACTTGGGCGGCTGGACATTCTTGTGAACAGCGCCGGGGTCTATACGATGGACACTGTCGATAAACTGGAACTGGAAGAATTCGACCGGGTGATGTCGATTCATGTCCGCGCGAGTTTTGTGGCGGCAAAGGCAGCCGCAGCATTCATGCCTGCTGGCGGACGCATCATCAGCATCGGCAGCAACCTGGCTGAAATCGTTCCCTTCCCGGGTCTGATTGCCTATTCAACCAGCAAGGCTGCTCTGATCGGCCTGACCAAGGCACTGGCGCGCGATCTCGGACCGCGGGAGATTACCGCCAACATCGTCCATCCCGGCTCGACGGATACCGATATGAATCCTGCCGATGGCGATCATGCCGAAGGCCAGCGCGCCCGCATGGCCATTCCGCGCTTCGGCGAAGCCAAGGACATCGCCGGTCTGGTGGCATTTCTTGCCGGCGAGGAAGGCCGTTTCATCAACGGCACGTCGCTGACAATCGACGGGGGCGCCAACACCTGATCGATGGGAGCGGCCCCGGCCTACTTTGCCTGGGCCGTTCTTACTGCTCGCCCTTGCGCACCAGGCGGCCTTCTTCGGCCTTGTGGAAGAATTGCGAACATACCAGCCAGCCCTTCAGCGGCCGCAGCAGGATAAGGCTGCCGAACAGGGTCAGGGGCAGTGTGGTGAACAGATGCACCCAGATTGAGACTTCGTAGGTCGTCTGCAGCCAGAGCGCGAACAGCATGGCTGGAACAGCCACGATGGTCATGGCAAAAAACGCCGGACCGTCGGCCGGATCGGCGAAGGCATAGTCGAGCCCGCAAACCTCGCAGGAGGGAGCAAGCTTGAGAAATCCGTGGAACAGCCGCCCCTGTTGACATTGCGGACAGCGGCCGAGAATGCCGGTCTTCATCGGATTGTCGGTCGGGTGGTAGTGGCCTGTCTGTGACATGGCTGATGCCTTTCGAGTGAAGCCTCATTGTATGCTATTCTTTATAAATACACATACAATCAGCATACTATCTGAGAGAAATATACGGATTGTATGCGGATAAACAAGCATGACGCTTTGTCACACGGAAGATTTGTCCTTGTCTCAATGGCAGATCATGGGTAATTGTATGGCTTAAGCCCATACAAAGAGTCCATCATGACCATCTGGAAACCCCGTATCGCCGCCAGTTCCCGCTACAAGCATCAGGGGATTGTCGATGCGCTGGTCGCAGACATTGGTTCCGGCATCCTCAAACCCGGCGATGCGCTGCCGCCGCAGCGCGCGATTGCAAAAGAGCTTGGAATCGATCTGACCACAGTCACACGGGCGATGACCGAAGCGCGCCGCCTCGACCTCATTGAAGCGAAAGTCGGTTCAGGCACGATCATAAAGGGTGCCCTGACACCGCCGGTCCAGGGCATGGCGTCGCTTCTGACGGATCTCGACCTCACCATGATCATTCCGCCGCAGCCCCCGGAAGCGGATCTCCACAGTCACTTGATCCACGGTGTCAGTCATGTGCTCAACGGCGCTTCAAGCCATTTTCTCAGCTACCAGGAAAGCACCGGGACGGAAGCGGCGCGGGCCGCCGGGACAAAATGGCTGGCACCGCGTTTTGGCGCAGCCCCGTCGGCCGACCGGCTGCTGGTCGCAGGCGGAGCCCAAAGCGCGCTCTTTGCCATTTGCAGTCTTCTGGCCGGGCGCGGCTCCATCTGCACCGGAACTCTCACCTATCCCGGCCTGAAATCCGTGTGCTCGGCGCTCGATATTCCCCTGCACCCGCTCGCCACGGACAGGAACGGTATTATTCCCGATGTGTTCGAGAGTTGCTGCAGAACCCTGAAACCGAAGGCTATCTACCTCTGCCCGTCCATCGACAATCCGACGACAGTGACAATGCCGCTTTCGCGCCGGCAGATAATCGTCAGCATTGCCCAGCGCAATGACGTGATGATCATCGAGGATGACCCGTATGCGGAACTTCTCGATGCGTCGCTGCCGGCCATCGCCTCGATAGCGCCCGACATCACCTGGCACATCGCCACGCTGTCGAAATGTGTCACGCCGGCGTTGCGTGTCGCCTATGTGGTCTGCCCTTCCGCGCTGGATGTGCTGAAACTCGCATCCAGCCTGCGCGCCAGCAACCCCACCGCATCGCCACTGCTGATGGCCATCGCCACCGCCTGGATCAATGACGGCAGTCTTTACGGGATCGCCGCGGCCATTCGTGAGGAAAGCAGCGCCCGGCAGGCAATCGCACGGAAAGTGCTGAAGGACTGGCATTTTGCCGCCCATCCCGCCGGGCATCACCTGTGGCTCGATGTGCCGGTTCAGTGGAGTGCTGCGGAATTCTCCGCATTGGCCCGCCGGTCCGGCATTGGCATCGTCCCCGCTTCGGCCTTCAGCATAGCACCCACCCACCCCGAAGCGGTGCGATTGTCACTGGGCGCAGCGCCGAACAGGCCGAGACTGGAGCAGGCACTGGTCCTGCTCGACCGGCTGCTGCACGAGCCGCGTTTCGCAACCGGAATCCTTGTTTAAAGAAAGCTTCCCTGCGCCGTGATCGGGTGAAACACCGTTTGTCCGGATGTCTGGGCCGCCATCCGATGTTCGAGATCGAGAAGGAAGCGTTTGCGCGGCTGGCCGCCGCCATAGCCGGTCAGCGATCCGTCCGCGCCAATGATCCGGTGACAGGGAACGACAACGGCGATGCGGTTCTGCCCGTTTGCTCCTCCCACAGCCCGGCTCGAATTCGGCCTGCCAAGCGCCTGCGCCATGCCGCCATAGGTCCGCGTTTCGCCGTAGGGAATGGCGAGAAGCATCGACCATATCGTACGCTGAAACGGTGTGGCAGGCAAAAACAGCGGCGTCTCGAACCGCGTGAGCACGCCGTTGAAATAGGCGGTCATTTCCCCGTCGATCTGATCGAGATAGCGATGCTCGCCCGGTATGATCGTGTAGCGATAGCGCTGCTCCAGCTCGTTGAGCTCCGCGGGTAGCGCCGGCCGGTCGGCGAATTCCAGCAGAGACAGCCCCTCATCATTCGCCATGGCTATCATGGGGCCGATGGGTGTCTGTATATGCCTGTAGCGCAGGGTCTTTGTCACGATCCTCTCCCGACTCACCCGGGTGATTTTATCCGCCCGCGACTTGACCGCCACCCGTTTCTTGCCGAGCGCCTTCACCGACGATGTTGACCTTGGCTCCGGCCCGGCCAAGCTCCTGCAGAATATCGGCGGGCGGGGATGTTTCCGTCACCAGCTCGTCGAAACCGGTGAAATCGCAGACCTGAACGAGACCATGCCGGCCGAACTTGGAAGCGTCGGTTACCACAACCGAACGTCCGCCGCGCGACAGGACCATACGCGCGAACTCGGCCTCCTCCAGATTATAGTCCATCAACCCGTGCGTCGCGTCGATAGCGCCGATGGAGATGATCGCATGGGCAACGTTGAACCGGCTGACAAAGTCGATGGCAAAAGCACCGAACGCCGCTCCGTTGTCGCTGCGCAATTCGCCTCCCGCCATGAACACCTTGTTGCCGTTGACGGTCGCCAGCGTCCGGGCAATGTCGGATGAATTGGTCACGACCGTCAGGTTACGGTGGTGCAGGAGTTCGCGCGCCAGAAAGCTGGTGGTCGTCCCCGTATCGAGCATGATCGAATCTCCGCTGCGGATCGTGCCCGCCACATGCCGGGCAATTGCCCGTTTGGCGCTGGCGTTCTCCCGCATGCGCCGCTCGAACGGTGCTTCCCCCAGATGCTGCGGCAATCCCACGGCGCCGTGGGTGCGCACGATCACCCCTTCATCCGTCAGGGGTTTGACGTCGCGTCGGATCGTTTCAAGCGAGACACCCAGTCTTTGTGCGAGATCCGCAATCGAGATTGTGCCCTCGTCCTGCAGCACTCTGGCAATCTCGCCACGCCGTTTGGAACTCATCAAACACCTCTTCAATCCCGCAAGTTCACGAGCCCTTCGATAGTAATACCACATAAATCTTATAAAGCAGTCATAAAAACCACAAAATCTCACAAATCTGGATTGACAACGCCAGACATGCGGATGAGATTTGCTGCATTGAGCGCCCAATCCGGGCCCTTGTTTTCTGGATTGCCCCATGCCGCAGACCCAGACCAGTGAAGCTCGAATTGCTGCCTTGCCGCTTTGGCATGGCAACATCCGGATATCGATGCTCAAGGGCGGGATCAGCAATGAGAGCTATGTCGTCGAGGATGACACCCGCAAATATGTGGTGCGCTTCGGCAAGGATTATCCCTTCCACCATGTCTTCCGTGACCGCGAAGCGATGACGGCAAAGGCGGCCCATCGCGCCGGTTTCGCGCCGGAACTGTTTCATGCGGATGACGGCATCATGGTATCGGCGTTTCTCGGGGCGAAAACCTACGATTCCCAGGACGTGCGCACCAACATTGTGGGTGTTGCAGAGCTGATCCGACGGTTTCACACGGCAATGCCGGAGCACGTCACCGGCCCCGCTTTCATGTTCTGGGTGTTCCACGTGATCCGCGATTATGCCCGCACCCTCAAGGACGGCAGAAGCCGCATGGCCGGCCACCTGGACGACTACCTCGCCATAGCCACGGAGATGGAGGCGGCACAGATGCCCTTGCCGATCATCTTCAGCCACAATGACCTTTTGCCCGCCAATATCCTCGATGACGGCAAACGCCTCTGGCTGATCGACTTCGAATATGCCGGATTTTCCACGGCCATGTTCGATCTCGCCGGCATCGCCTCCAATGCGGGCCTGAGCGACGACGAATCGGAAGTGCTTCTCACCGCCTATTTCGGGGCTGCGCCGGATGACGCGCTGAAACGTGCCCATGCCGCCATGCAATGTGCCTCGCTGCTGCGCGAGGCGATGTGGGCGATGGTATCGGAATTGTATCTCAACGCACCCGGCGTCGATTACGTCGCCTATACCCACGAAAATCTGGAGCGGCTGGATCAGGCGCTCGACCGGTTTCGAACCACCTATGGAAACAAATCATGACCCTGCCCAGTCACGCCCAGATCATCGTCATCGGCGGCGGCATCATCGGCTGCTCCACCGCCTATCATCTCGCCAAAGATCACAAGGCCGATGTCGTTCTGCTCGAACAGGGGCAACTGACATCAGGCTCCACCTGGCACGCGGCAGGCCTGGTCGGTCAGTTGCGCTCCTCCGCATCGATCACGCGCGTCCTGAAATACTCCGTCGATCTCTATAAGCGCCTCGACGAAGAAACCGGTCTGGCAACGGGCTGGAAAATGACCGGCTGCCTGCGCCTTGCCACCAATCCGGACCGGTGGACCGAGTTCCGCCGGCTGGCGACGACCGCCGGCAGCTTCGGCATGGAGATGCACCTGCTTTCGCCTGGGGAGGTCAAGGCCATATGGCCGCTGATGCGGGTCGACGATCTGGTCGGCGCAAGCTGGCTGCCGACAGACGGACAGGCAAGCCCGTCCGACATCACCCAGTCGCTGGCGCGCGGCGCCCGCATGAACGGCGCGAAACTCATCGAAAACATCCGCGTGACCGGATTCGAGATGGACGGCGAACGCATCGTCAAGGTCAAGACGGATCAGGGTGATATCGCCTGTGAAAAGGTGGTCAACTGTGCCGGGCAATGGGCACGCCAGGTCGGGGCGATGGCAGGGATCAATGTGCCGCTGCAGCCCGTCAAGCACCAATACATCATCACGGAAAAGATCGATGGCCTGTCCTCCAACGCGCCGACAATCCGCGATCCCGATCGGCGCACCTATTTCAAGGAGGAGGTGGGTGGGCTGGTCATGGGCGGCTATGAGCCCAATCCGCAGGGCTGGGTGACCGGCGATGTGCCGGAGGACTGGCAGTTCCGCCTGTTCGACGACGATTTCGATCATTTCGAGCAGCATATGCTGCAGGCCATCGAACGCATTCCGGCGCTCGAAACCGTCGGCGTCAAACAGATGATCAATGGCCCCGAGAGTTTCACGCCGGACGGCAATTTCATCCTTGGCCGGGCTCCGGAATGCTCCAACATGTTCGTCGGCGCAGGCTTCAACGCCTTCGGCATCGCCTCGGGCGGCGGTGCCGGTTGGGTCCTCGCGCAGTGGGTCATCGATGGCGAAGCGCCTCTCGATCTGTGGACCGTCGACATCAGGCGCTTTTCCAATCTGCATCGCGACCGTGAATGGGTCCGGGACCGCACGCTGGAGGCCTATGGCAAGCATTACACGATCGGCTTCCCGCACGAGGAATACACGTCCGGGCGGCCAGCCATCGTCTCGCCGCTCTACAAGCGCCTGCAGGAGCATGGCGCGGTCTTTGGTTCAAAGCTTGGATGGGAGCGACCCAACTGGTTTGCCCCGGTGGGAACAGAGCCCGTTGATATCTATTCCATGGGCCGGCAGAACTGGTTTGACCAGGTCGGCAAGGAACATGCGCTGGTGCGTGAAAACGTCGGTATTTTCGACCAGTCGTCATTTGCCAAATATGAACTGACGGGCAAGGACGCGTTAAAGGCACTGGACTACATCTGCGCCAATGATGTCGCCAAGCCTGTCGGGCGCCTGACCTATACACAGCTTCTCAACACGCGCGGCGGCATTGAGTGTGATCTCACGGTCGCGCGGCTTGCCGAAGACAAGTTCTATATCGTCACTGGCACCGGTTTCCGCACCCATGACTTTGCCTGGATCAGGGAGCATATCGGCGACGGGCTGGACGCGCGCCTCACCGATATCACCGAGCATTTCGGCACGCTTTCCCTGATGGGGCCGAAGGCGCGGGATGTTCTCGCCCGTGTCGCGGATACCGATGTTGGCAACAGCGCCTTCCCCTTCGGTCATGTCAGGGAAATCACCATTGCCGGAGCAACGGTCCGCGCCCTGCGTGTCACCTATGTCGGCGAACTCGGCTGGGAACTGCACATCCCGATTGCCGCGACCGGCGCCGTCTTCGATGCCCTGATGCAGGCCGGTGCCGATTTCGGTATCAAGCCGGTCGGATACCGGGCATTGGAATCCCTGCGGCTGGAAAAGGGTTACCGTGCCTGGGGCGCCGACATCACGCCCAATGACGCGCCTTTCGAGGCGGGACTGGGCTGGGCCGTCAAACTGCGCAAGGATACGGAATTTCTCGGCCGGAAGGCCAGCGAGGCCATTCAGGCAGCACCACTCAAAAAGCGCTTCGTCGGCTTTACCGTCGCGAGCGAGGACGTGGTTCTCCTCGGGCGCGAAACAATCCTGCGCAACGGCGAGGCGGTCGGGTACCTGACCAGCGGCGGCTTTGGCTATACGCTCGGCAAGCCCATCGGCTTCGGCTATGTGCGCCATGCCGAGGGTGTCACGGATGGCTTTCTGACCGGGGGAACCTATGAACTTGTCGTCGCCAATGAGCGCTTTCCCGCCGCGATCCATCTCGAGCCACTCTATGATCCGCACAACGCAAAAGTAAAGGCGTGAAGCGTCCGGCGCCCCGTCAGGCAAGCCCGCTGAAACAGCAGCAAATCAACGCCCTGCGGCATAATTTCCGGGGGGTTGACTTTCCCCGTAGAGGGGACCAAATGGCAGCACGCAGCTGATATATTTTCAACCGCGTATCACCAAACCGGAGTCTATCTCTTATGCCCAGCGACGACAGTTACAGTCGATTGTTTGCGCCGTCATCGGCGATCGTGGCCTGATTCCAAGAGATCAGCTCGCCCCGATCAGCCATGACGGCGGATCGACGGAAAGGCGAGCTAAAATGAACGACCTTCGCTTAAACCAGGATGCAGCCAATGCTGATTTGGCAACGGCATCCAATGTGGCTGAACAGCTTGCGTCCATGCAGGCTGCTGATGCTGTCGAATTGCTCAATGAGCTCGATGTCGAGGATGCAGTCGGCATTCTGGCAGAAATGCCGCGGGATCACGCGGTTCTGATTCTGGATCAGCCGGAACTCCATTCGTCCGCCGAGATTATCACCGCGCTTCCCCCCGTCATTGCGCGGGAATTGCTCGATGCCATGTCGGCAGACCGCGTGACGGATATTTTCCAGCAGTTCGACGATGAAACCCGCATTCGTCTTGCCGCCAGCCTCGGCCAGGAAACCAAGGCAGCACTGCGCAAGCTCCTGCATTACCCGCCCCATACGGCCGGCAGCCTGATGACGACGGAATTCGTCAGCGTTCCCGCCAACTGGAGCGTCGCTGCAACGCTTCAGCACATTCGTGAGGTGGAACGCTCGCGCGAAACGATCTATGCGATCTATGTGACCGATCCGAAGACCAAGGGTCTGCAGCGCGCCGTCGCCTTGCGCCGCCTGATCACCAGCGAACCGAACGACTCCATCATGAGCGTCGGCCGCGACGTGGCACCGGTCACGGTTGGCCCGCTCACCGATCAGGAAGACGTGGCCCGGCTGTTCCGCAAGCACGATCTGCTCGCTGTTCCCGTGGTGAATGACGACAATCACATCATCGGCATCGTGACCGTCGATGATGTGATCGACGCCATGACCCAGGAAATGACCGAGGATACCCTGAAATTCGGTGGTATGGAGGCGCTCAACAAGCCCTACATGCAGATCGGGTTCGTCCAGATGCTGCGCAAGCGCGCCGGCTGGCTTGGCGTGCTGTTTCTCAGCGAAATGCTGACGGCCAGCGCCATGCAGTATTTCGAGGGCGAACTGGAAAAGGCCGTGGTTCTCACCCTGTTCATTCCTTTGATCATGAGTTCGGGCGGCAATTCCGGCTCCCAGGCCACATCCCTGCTGATCCGGGCTCTGGCATTGCAGGAACTGCGCCTGAAGGATTGGTGGCGCGTTGCGCTGCGGGAACTGCCGACCGGCCTGGCGCTTGGGTCTTTCCTCGGCCTGATCGGCGTTGTCCGCATCACCACATGGCAGATGGCCGGCCTTTACAATTACGGCCCGCACTGGATGCTAATTGCAGCGACAGTCGGCGCCGCCCTGATCGGCATCGTAACCTTCGGTTCGCTTGTCGGCTCCATGCTGCCCTTCATCCTGCAGAAAATCGGGTTCGACCCTGCCAGTGCCTCCGCACCCTTCGTGGCCACGCTGGTCGATGTGACCGGGTTGGTGATCTATTTCTCGATTGCGCTGGTCTTTCTTTCCGGCACCCTTCTTTGACCAATCGCGCGGCAAATTCCCGGATTTGCCGCGCGCGGGACCGCCCGAGAACCGTTACATCCGCATAGCTGTAATGCAGACAGCGGCCATCCAAACGCGCATCCCCCCTTTCGCATTTGCGAAAAAACATGTAAGGAGCGCGCAAATGCAAAGCGGCGCCAGCATGTGTGCGTCCTCAATCCTCCAAAAGAGAAACTCATGAAACTGCGCAACATCGCGATCATCGCACACGTTGACCATGGCAAAACCACGCTTGTCGACGAACTTCTGAAACAGTCCGGCAATTTCCGTGACAACCAGCGCGTTGCCGAACGCATGATGGATTCGAACGACATCGAAAAGGAACGCGGGATCACCATTCTCGCCAAGGCCACTTCGGTTGTCTGGAAGGACGCACGCATCAACATCGTCGATACGCCCGGCCACGCCGACTTCGGCGGCGAAGTCGAACGTATCCTCAGCATGGTGGACGGCGCGATCGTTCTCGTTGACGCGGCCGAAGGCCCGATGCCGCAGACCAAGTTCGTGGTCGGCAAGGCTCTCAAGGTTGGCCTGCGCCCGATCGTTGCGATCAACAAGATCGACCGCCCGGATGCGCGTTACGAGGAAGTCGTCAACGAGGTCTTTGATCTCTTTGCCGCTCTGGATGCCACCGACGAGCAGCTCGACTTCCCGATCCTCTACGGTTCAGGCCGCAATGGCTGGATGGCACGCAACCCGGAAGGTCCGCAGGACCAGGGTCTGTCCGCCCTCTTCGACATGGTTCTCGAACATGTGCCAGCGCCAACCGTCGGCGAAGGCCCGTTCAAGATGATCGGCACGATTCTCGAAGCCGATCCTTTCCTTGGCCGCATCATCACCGGCCGCATCCATTCCGGCACGGTCAAGTCGAACCAGCAGGTCAAGGTACTGCACGGCGACGGCACCCAGCTTGAAACCGGCCGCATCTCCAAGATCCTCGCATTCCGCGGTCTTGAGCGCCAGCCGATCGACGAAGCCCATGCGGGCGACATCGTGGCCATTGCCGGCCTGCAGAAGGGCACGGTTGCCGATACATTCTGCGCGACGGAAGTTACCGAGCCCCTGCATGCCCAGCCGATCGATCCGCCGACAGTGACCATGTCGTTCATCGTCAACGATTCTCCGCTGGCCGGCACCGAAGGCGACAAGGTCACCAGCCGCGTCATCCGCGACCGCCTCCTCAAGGAAGCTGAAGGCAATGTTGCACTGAAGGTCGAGGAATCCGGCGACAAGGATTCGTTCTTCGTATCGGGCCGCGGCGAATTGCAGCTCGCCGTTCTCATCGAGAATATGCGCCGCGAAGGTTTCGAGCTTGGCGTATCGCGTCCGCGCGTCGTCATGCAGAAGGACGAGAACGGCAACTTGCTCGAGCCCATCGAGGAAGTGCTGATCGACGTCGACGAGGAATATTCCGGCACGGTCGTGCAGAAGATGTCCGAGCGCAAGGCCGAAATGGTCGAACTGCGTCCATCCGGCGGCAATCGCGTCCGCATGGTTTTCTACGCACCGACCCGCGGCCTCATCGGTTATCAGTCGGAACTTCTGACCGATACACGCGGTACGGCGATCATGAACCGCCTGTTCCGCGCCTATGAGCCCTTCAAAGGCGAAATCTCCGGTCGCAACAACGGCGTTCTGATCTCCAACGACCAGGGTGAATCCGTTGCCTTCGCCATGTGGAACCTTGAAGATCGCGGCCCGATGGTTATCGAAGCCGGCGTCAAGGTCTATGCCGGCATGATCATCGGCATCCACTCGCGCGACAACGACCTGGAAGTGAACGTGCTCAAGGGCAAGAAGCTCACCAACATCCGCGCTGCCGGCAAGGATGAAGCCGTCAAGCTGACACCACCGATCCGCATGACGCTGGAACGCGCCCTGTCGTGGATTCAGGATGACGAATTGGTGGAAGTCACGCCGAAGTCCATCCGCCTGCGCAAGCTCTACCTCGATCCAAACGAACGCAAGCGTTTTGAAAAGAGCAACAAGACAGCCGGCGCCGCATAAGGCGAAGATGTGACGGCTTAACAATCGGAGAAAGCGGCGATTTTCGCCGCTTTTTCTTTTTGGTGCACGACACGAAAAATCGTTTTGAAAGCCAGTTGCGAAATCCCAGCGCCCGGGTCTATGGTTAAGAAATCATGAACACCCATGTGACCGAGATCAGACGTGCAGAACTGGCCGATGCGGGCGCAATTTCCGCCGTGCATCTGGCTGCCTGGCAAGGTGCCTATACGGGTATCATTCCACATCGTTCGCTCAATACAATGCTGCATCGCCGCGGTGCCGACTGGTGGGCAAGAGCCATTCGCCGCTCCACGCAAATTCTCGTCGCCGACATTGGCGGCGTTGTCGCCGGCTATGCCACGCTGGGCCCCAACCGGGCGCGGCAGCTGCCGCAGAAAGGCGAAGTCTATGAACTCTACATCCGTCCCGAGTATCAGGGACTGGGTCTGGGGACGCGGCTCCTGGGCGCCTCGCGCCGCAGCCTCATCGATCAGGGGCTGAAGGGCATGGTCGTCTGGGCGCTCGAGGACAATGATCTTGCGGTCAGCTTCTATGCCAGCGCAGGCGGCAAGGATGTGGCCGAAGGCGTCGAATGTTTCGAAGGCAAGACACTGAAGAAAATCGCCTTCGTCTGGAATTGATCACCGGAAATGCTTTCCCCCACCCGCGAAGCGGCGGGTCATCCCGTCATTTCGAAGCGCACTATTTGTTGTGCTGTCTGCCGCTTCGTGGCCTTGCCAGCGCTTATTTCGGTCAATTCGGCCTGCTCCCGCGTTTTCGGGACGTAGATATGCGATGCAATTCTTGCGCCAGGCCGTAAAAATCTTTACAGCACTCCCAAACCAACAAGGACTCTGAAAATATGCGCATTGATGCCATTTCGGTCGGCAATAATCCTCCTGAAGATGTCAACGTAATCATCGAGGTTCCAGTCGGCGGCCAGCCGATCAAATACGAACTCGACAAGGATTCCGGCGCCCTGTTTGTCGACCGGTTCCTGCACACCCCGATGACCTATCCCGGCAATTACGGTTTCGTGCCGCACACCCTGTCGGATGATGGCGATCCGATTGACGTTCTGATCTGCAACACCCGCGCCCTGATGCCCACGAGCGTGATCAACGTGCGCCCCATTGGTGTTCTGGTTATGGAAGACAACAAGGGCCAGGATGAAAAGATCATCGCCGTGCCGTCGCCGCACCTGACACTGCGTTACGAGAAGGTCCACAACTACACGGACCTGCCCGACATCACCCTGAAGCAGATCCAGCATTTCTTCGAACACTACAAGGATCTGGAACCCGGCAAGTGGGTGAAGATCGGTGACTGGGGCGATGAAGATGCGGCCCGCAAGCTGATCACCGAAGCCATCGAGCGTCACAACGCCAAGAAGGCCTGATTTATTCCTCGGGCGATCCAAGTGCGGCCAGCTTCATTGCCAGCGCCTGCGGATCGCCCGAAATCTTTACCTGCTTCAGCCGCGATGTGGCGCCTGCGCCAATGGAAACATCCCGTGCTGCAATGCCAAGCCATTTTGCCAGCAGCTTTTCCAGCGCCGCATTGGCCTTTCCATCTTCCGGTACCGCCCGCACGCGCGCTTTCAGATGCGCTCTGCCGTCATCCGTTGCTTCAACACCTTCCACCGCGTCTTTGGCTGACTTTGGCGTCAACCGGACAAAGAGCGTGACGCCATCGCGCTCTTTGCGAAAGAAGCCCGCGCGCAAAGCCAAGGCGCTGACTTAAAGCAGCGCTGGCGCAATCGTCGTTGCGAGAAACCGCTGAAGGAAGAAAATGATCAGCAGGAGGATGATGGGCGAGATATCGATGCCGCCCAGATCCGGAATGAACCTGCGTATGGGGCGCAGCGCTGGTTCCGTCACGCGATACAGAAACTCACCAATCGAAGCGACAAAGTGATTGCTTGAGTTGATCACGTTGAACGCATGGAGCCATGAGAAAATTGCGCTGGCAATGATGACGTAGGAATAGAGCGTTAGCGCCAGATTGATGGTTTCGAGAAGGGCGAGCATGGGTTTCTCCTGATAATAACGACATGTAGCGATTGGCGTGCTTTCGAGCAAGAGGCAGCTGCTCTCTTGGAGTTGCGTTTGGTCTTGCTGTCCCAACCATGGCTGACGCCGGCAGCGCTGTTGTCCGGCAATCACCCGGAAGGGTATTCCCGGCAAGGACTGAATTCTCAATCCCCCCAAGCGTGATTTCGGGCCGGTTGATCCGGCGCATTTTTTCGCCCTGCTCAAACGATATAATAATTCATATTTATTGATCCCCCTTCGGCCGGATTTGTTCTAGAAGAGGTTTCCAGATTCCGGAGCCTTTCATCGCAATGTCCCTCTCAGAAACGAACGCGGCGCATGATCGCTATGCCGCCTTTCGCCATTCATCCTTCACACGATACTGGCTGGCGCGCTTCTTCGGCTCCTTTGCCATCCAGATCATCAGCGTGTCCGTCGGCTGGCAGATTTACGATCTGACGCGCGATCCCTTTGATCTCGGCCTCGTCGGGCTCGTCCAGTTCGCCCCCTCACTGCTGCTGGTTCTCGTCACCGGTGCCGCCGCAGACCGGTTTGGCCGCCGCTTCATCATGGGGCTTGCACTGGGTGCGGAAGTGATCTGCGCCGCGCTGCTGTTGCTGCTGACCCTCACCCACACGTTCACCCCGCTCACCGTCTTTGCCATTCTCGCCGGCTTCGGCGTGGGGCGCGCTTTTCTTGGACCGGCTTCCGCCTCACTGGTCGTCAATCTGGTGCCAACCGAAGTATTTTCGAACGCCGTATCGTGGAACTCCTCCGCCTGGCAGATCGCCACGATTGTGGGCCCTGTGGCAGGCGGCCTGCTCTACGGCCTGTCGCCCGCCATCGCCTACGGCATAGCGACGGTCCTGCTGGCTGCCGCCACGATCTGCATTTTCTCCATCCCCAAACCCGCCCAGCATACGCTTACCGAGAAAAAATCGCTTCAGACGCTGCTGGCAGGCTTTCACTACATCTGGAAAGAGAAAGTCGTTCTCGGCGCGATTTCGCTCGATCTGTTTGCCGTCCTGCTCGGCGGCGCCGTAGCGCTCCTGCCGGTCTATGCCCGGGATATCCTGCAGCTCGGCCCCTGGGGGCTTGGAATGCTGCGGGCAGCGCCAGGCATCGGTGCCATTCTGACTGCGCTCTGGCTGGCCGGCCATCCCATTCGCGACCATGCCGGCATGATCATGTTCCTGTTTGTCGCGCTGTTCGGCTTGCTCACCGTCATGTTCGGCATATCCAACCTCGCATGGCTCTCCATCGCCCTGCTGGCCCTGATGGGCGCGGCTGACATGATCAGCGTCTATATCCGGGAAACCCTCCTGCAACTCTGGACACCAGACCACGTCCGCGGCCGCGTCAATGCGGTCAACATGGTCTTTGTCGGCGCGTCGAATGAGTTGGGTGAGTTCCGCGCCGGTATCATGGCATCGCTGATCGGCACCATCCCTGCCGTCGTCTTCGGCGGTGTCGGTACGATTGCCGTCGCGGGCCTGTGGGCTTACCGGTTCCCGCAATTGCGCAAGGCACGCAACCTGCAGGGCCGGACATAGACGGCTAAGCCGGAACCGGCGCGCCGAAGATCGTGCCAAGAAAACGCTGGAGCCAGGCTTTCAGCACCGCGTCATAGACCAGTCGGCCTTCCAGATGCTGGCGGCCGTGCTGGGCATTGTTCATGGTGAAGCGTTCCGAGCCGCGCACCACCCAGCGCTGCATCATGGCGCGGGTCAATTCCGCGTGAAACTGCACCCCCCAGGCATTTTCGCCATAGCGAAACGCCTGGTTGTGATAGGCCTTGGCCGTTGCCAGAAGCGTGGCGCTGCGCGGCAGGTCAAAGCCCTCGCGGTGAAAATGATACACCATGGGCGGCCACTCCATCAGAGCCTTGCCGGCCTCAGTGGCTTCGAGTTCATACCAGCCGATTTCCACCAGTCCTTCCGGATGCGGACCGACCGTGCCTCCAAGATGCTTGGCGAGCATCTGCGCACCAAGACAAATGCCAAGAAAGGGCTTGTTTTCCGCAAGCGGCACGGACAGCCAGTCGGTTTCCCGGTCAACGAATTCATCGGGGTCATTGGCGCTCATGGGGCCGCCAAAGATGACAGCGCCCGCATGGTCCTCCAGCGTCTCGGGCAGCTCATCGCCAAGCGGCGGGCGGCGAATATCCAGATCAAAGCCGGATTGCAGCAGCAGCTGGCCGACGCGACCGGGACTTGAACGTTCCTGATGCAGTACCGTGAGGATTTTCGGGCGCTTCACTTGCCTGTTCTCCATCCAGTCTGTCTGGAACATGCTTCTGATCCTATTCCTCTTGCACCGCCTGTTTGGCGCGCAGGGCTGCCTTCTGCTTCATCGTGACCCGGTCACGGGACGAGACTCCGATCAGTTCCGCAACCCGCCAGACAACATTTTCTTCCAGCTCATGCGCAGAGCCGTCGGCGAAAACCACGTCCCACATCAGTTCAATGAAGTGAATTCGCGCCGCTTCGTCAAGATTGCGTTTGAGCACACTGGTAAAGCTGTAGAGATCGACGGCTTCCTGATCCGCCTGCTCACTGTCCTCGAGCAGACGCTTCAAGGCTTCGCCTTTGAGCCCGTAGGCTTCGGAAATCAGCTGTGACAGGCGCTTGCGTTCCACCTTGCGCCGCTCGCCATCCGCATCCATGACATGAAACATCAGCGCGGCCGCCGCAAGGCGCGGATCATTCCTGGAAAAATGGCCTTTCCCGCTTTCGCCTGAAGGCAAAGCTTTGAAGAAGGTGACAAGGCGGTCCAGCATCAATACGGATCTCTCAACGTTGTTATCAATGAGCCGAATCAACTGATAGCTTGGCTGACACGGCCCTGCCATTGTGCATCTTGCCGCAAAGACCGCTATTGAAATTAATGTGTTAGGATCGCCACACCGGAGCATTTCCGGCCACACCGACCGGAAAAAGCTCTAGAAAAGACGGAACTTCTTGTTGGGCCGATCTTCCTCGTCGTCAGCCAGCACGCCCGGGTCATCCGGCACCGGAATGACCAGTTTTTCTTCCGCGTTCTGCACCGCCGCAGGCGCCGTTTCCGCCAGAGACGGCAGGACGGACGCAATGCGTTCATGGGCATGGGGCTCTTCCGGTTTTGCCGCCACGGGCTTCACCGCAGGCTCTGCGGGTACAATTTCCGCGTCCGCAATATCGGCATCCGCTTCAACAACACGTGCCGCCGGTTTTTCGGCAGATACCACCATGGACTTCGCCGGGATCAATGGCTCGGCGGGCTCGCGCCCGGGCGCAGACTGGATGGGTTTGGCTGCCAGCGCACTGTCAAAATCATCGCGCGCATCGATTACCGTTCCCAATTGCTCGACGGGAACCTTCCACTCGAACGCATTCAGCTTGCCGGTGACCGGCGAAGCGGGAGCCCAGCGCTCGGAAACATAGCCGTCAGCGGTCCAGGCGGGATCGCGGGGCGCCTTGACGGCCCGTGACAGCCACTGGCGCACCCGGCCCTGATCGCCCGTCTGCGCCTCCTCGATATCGGCCAGCAGCAGATAGGCACTTTCGCGCGGCGCCGTGCGCAACACGGTCTCGGCAGCCTCGCGCGCTTCCTTCAATTCACCGGCAGCCAGCGCCGCATGGGCTATGGCGAGGTTCGATTCCGCATGGTGCGGATAGAGCGAAGCCAGATGGCGGGCGCGTTTCAGACGATCGAACACGGAATCTCCCAGGCGCGCATGCACATAGGTTTCCGCCACTTCCGGGTGTGGCTGCTTCTTCCACACATGCTCCAGAATTTTCGAGCCCTTGCGCAGATCGGCCTGCTGGAACAGCACCTTTGCCGCGATAATGGCGGCCGGGATCAGATCAGGCGCGAGCTTGTTCGCCTCGATGGCAATGGGTTTCGATCCGACCGGATCACTTTCGAACGTATCGAGCGCCTTGGCGGTCAGGAGAACGGCACGTTCCCGCTTTGCCGTGTCCTTGTCGATCTGCTTGGCGGTTTTCTGCCTCTCCAGCAATTCCAGCGCGCCATCCCAATCGCCATGGGCGGTTTTTTGGCCAAGGGCCGCCGTAGAGGCCCATTCGACGTTGGGTGCCAGAAGCGCTGCCTGTTCGGCATATTGCAGCGACGCATCCCGCGCACCAAGGCGTTGCGCTTCGAGATAAAGCCCGCGCAGGCCGAGCAGCTTGGTCTCCGGATCATCCAGCATCGCCTGGAATTTCGCCCTGGCATCGTCCGAACGGCCTTCCAGCATGGCTGCCTGCGCGTCCAGAAGCTTGATCAGCGGCTCCTGATCGACATTGAGGAGTTTTTCCGCCTGTTTGATCATGCGCCGGGCCGTTTGCCCGTCCCCCGCACCCGCGGCAATCAGACCTGTGGACAGGGATTGATAGCCGCGATCACGCTTGCGGGCCCGGAAATGGCGGCGCAGGGCATAGGGCGAGCCAATAACGCTCTTGATGATCCACCAGACCAGCATGACAGCGGCCACAAGCGCCACGATGGCGGACGCGGCCACCATGAGGCTGACCTTGTGCTGCATCCCGGCAAAGGTGACGACGAGATCGCCGGGCCGGTCGGCGAGCCATGCAAAACCAAACCCCAGCACCAGAACGACGACAAGGAAGGACAGAACTTTGATCATGGTCATCTTCCCTTACTGCGCTGCAGCCGGCGTCTTCATGCCGGTCAATGCATTGGAGAGCGCCTTGGAAACGATCTCGCCTGCCTTCTGACGGGTGCGCATGGCATTGGCGAAATCGGTCGAGACGGCTTTGGCCGATTCGGGCAGCTTGTCCCATTCGGCAATGGCGGCAGGCAGATCACCGCCATTGAGATGCGCCTCTATGCGTGCGGTGATGGCAGCAACGCCTTCACCCTCGACAAGGCCCACGGGGCGCGATTCCACCAGTGCGCTGGCGCTTGCCCATAGCCGGTCGACAATACCCGCATTGGGATCAACCGTTCGCGTCGTCGCAATGATTTTTGTCGCCACGTCGGCGAACTGGCTCGCCAGCATGCTGACAGTCGGAACACCGGCCGAAGCGGCAGTACGCAGCCCCTCGGCGTCAGCCGAGGCCGGCGCGACAGCAAGATATGTGTCGAGTTCCGCCGCAAAGGGCCCGCCCCGGTCGATCGCCGACTTCAGGCCGGTGGCGGCGATGGCCAGTGCCATGGTGTTCTGGCCGGCATTGTCCTGCACTTTCGTTTCCAGCGCATCGAGCCGCGTCTGCAAGGCTGCTGACGTCTGTGCCTCCCCCGCAAGTGCGCCGGCGGCTTGATCCACTTTCTGCTGACTGGCGGTCAGTTGCGTTTCGAGCGATGCGATACGCGCATCGATGGCACCGGTATCAACAGAACCTCCTGTGCCGGCGGCCTTGGTCTGGGCATCCGCCAGGGTTTGCTTCAGAGCTTTTACGTCGGCGGCAATGCCGGACACTTGACCCAAGGCCTGCTTGGCGTTTTCCACGGCGCCGTTCAATGCAACCTGTGCGCCCTCGTCGAGACTGGTCTTCGCCGGAGCGGCGGCGCGCAATTCGGCAATCTGTTGCTGCACGGCTGAAAGGTCGGCTTTGGGCGATGGCAATACGCCAGCCCATTGCAGCGCGGTCGCACCAAGCAATGCCACCACGCCGCCGATGAGTCCGGCCGTCAAACGTCCAAGCGGATCGCCTGTCTTGGGCGCAGCAGCAACAGATGCCGGAGCCGCTGGTGTTGACGCTTCGCCAGATGGCGACCGGCCAAACGACGTGCCCTGTTGTAATGTCTCTTCTGCCATCGCCGTTTCAGCGCTGGCCGCAGAGGCCGCTTTTACCGGCTCGTCTTTCGGCGGCTGTGGCTTGGTATCCATCTTCGGGCTGAAGCCGACCGGCTCCGGTTGCGGTACGCTCACACCGGCCGGGGCACTTTTCACAATATCCGATGGCTCCAGTTCTATCGTCACAGGCTTCCGGGCTGACTTGGAATGACGGGGAACGGATGATTTGGCCATGGACACTCTCTTCAGAACAATTAGGTTGACTGAAACCCCAAGCTAGCAGGGAAGTTCCGCTTCGGAAACGTCATGCAGCGACGAATGCCATTCACCTATCGTCCTGCGTCCCTTCCAGGAGGTCAAACAGCGCATCTTCATCCGGCCTGCGGGCGATCCTGACCGACGGTTTGTTGAAGCCCTTGAGATCATCGGCGATACGCTGAGAAAGGCATAAAAAGAGCGTCTTATCAAAGAGATGCGTCAATCCTGCGGCCTCGGCCAGAGTTGACAGGACGCCTGAGCTCATGCGCGAATACAGCAGACAGCAATCAATATTTCTTGACCCGAGCATTTTGGTCAGAAACTCAGTTGTATAACTGACTGAAATTGTGTCGTAGACCGATATGGAAGAGCAACGGAACCCTGCTTTCGCCACGGCGCGCTCAAAGCCCGGCGACCTGACGTGGCCGGTCAGATAAAGCAGAGAGTCACTTGAACACAGCTCTTCAATGATCGTTTCCGCCAGCGATTCTCCATCGCCATCGCCCGTTGTCACCGTCTCAAAGCCGCGGGCGCGTGCCGCATCCGCGGTTGCCTCACCCACGGTGAAACAGGGCAACTGGAGATAAGGCGCAAGCAGGGCTTCGCTGGCGTGGACCAGCGCATTGGCGCTTGTGGCGACAAACGCATTGAAGGTGCCTTCAGGCACGGCCGGGTTCAGGGGAACAATCTCCGTGAGCGGCAACAGCAGGGGTACATAGCCCTGCACGCGCAGCCGGTCGGCGGTTCTGGTCGCAGCTGGCAGGGGCCGTGTAACCAGAACAGTTTTTTCCATCAGAGCCAATCCGTAAAGAAATGCGCTCCAGCCTTTGCCCTGACGCGGGCGGCCGCATCCCGCCCGATGGCGGCTGCATCCGCCACATCGCCCTCGCCGGCCACTTCATGGGCTTCCGTACCATCCGGCAGCAGGATCATGCCGTGGAAGGTCAGGGTGTTGCCGGAAATCGTCGCAAGACCGGCGATGGGTGTGCGGCACGAACCATCGAGCGTGCCGAGGAAGGCGCGTTCACAGGCCAGCGCCGTCGAGGTTGCAAAATGATTGAGCGGCGCAACCAGTGCGTCAATTCGCGCATCGCCGATTCGGGTTTCCAGCGTGATCGCTCCCTGTCCGGGTGCCGGCGGAAAGCTTGCTACATCCATCAGGGCGGTCGCCACATCGCCAAGACCAAGGCGGCGCAGACCCGCATAGGCCAGGAAAGTGGCATCCACATCACCATCGGCCAGCTTGCGAAGGCGCGTTTCCACATTGCCGCGAAAGTTTACAACCTTCAGATCCGGCCGCGATTTGAGAATCAAGGCTTGGCGCCGCAGCGAGGCGGAACCGACAACCGCACCCGAAGGCAATTCCGTCAGCGTTTTCACGGTACGACCGATGAAGGCATCGCGCGGATCTTCGCGCTCCAGAAAAACCGAGAGATGCAGGCCCTCGGGCAGGAAAGTCGGCATATCCTTGGAGGAGTGCACGGCCAGATCAATGCGGCCATCCGCCAGTTGCTCTTCGATTTCAAGGGTAAACAGCCCCTTGCCGCCAACCTCCGACAGCGGGCGATCCTGAATCCGGTCGCCGCTGGTCGAAATCACCACAATTTCGATGTCGTCTTCGCGCAGACCATGGGCTTTAACCAGCCGATCACACGTCTCACGGGCTTGTGCGAGTGCAAGCGCACTCCCACGTGTACCGATCTTGAGCGTTTTTGTTTGCATTAGTCGCAGTCCGTGTTACGCGAGTTTGAATTATCCGGCCCTAACTAACGGGCTTTTGTGCAACGGGCAATGCGGCGAAGGATGTCAGGGTCATCGATGCGGGTTTTGGGCATAGAAACAAGCTGTGACGAAACGGCTGCTGCGGTCGTTGAGCGCGACCACAAAGGTCACGGACGGATTCTCTCCAATGTGGTTCTGAGCCAGATTGACGACCACGCACCCTATGGCGGCGTCGTGCCGGAGATTGCCGCACGTGCCCATGTGGAAGTGCTCGACCGGCTGATCGGACAGGCGCTGCATGAGGCCCACATGACCCTGGATGAGGTTGATGCGGTGGCAGCAACCGCTGGTCCCGGCCTGATCGGCGGGCTGATCGTCGGCCTCATGACCGGCAAGGCCATTGCCATGGCCGCGCAAAAGCCGTTTTACGCCATCAATCATCTCGAAGGTCATGCCCTGACGCCCCGTCTGACCGACCAGATCGATTTTCCCTATCTGCTTCTCCTTGTTTCCGGCGGCCATACCCAGATGGTGCTGGTCAAGGGCCTCGGCGATTATGAACGGCTTGGCACGACCATCGACGATGCCCTCGGCGAAGCCTTTGACAAAACAGCAAAACTGCTTGGCTTGCCCTATCCCGGCGGTCCCGAAGTGGAAAAGGCGGCGCAATCCGGCGATTCCAGCCGCTTTTCCCTGCCAAGGCCGCTCAAGGGCGAGGAGCGGCTCGACTTCTCCTTCTCCGGCCTGAAGACAGCCGTGCGCCAGCTGGCAACCACGCTGGAACCGCTGTCGCAGACGGATGTGAACGATATCTGCGCCGCGTTTCAGGCTGCCGTTGCCGATACGCTGAATGACCGCGTATCGCGCTCGCTTGCTCGTTTCCGCGCCAGATTTCCTGATGTGAAGGAACCCGCGCTGGTCGTCGCCGGTGGTGTTGCTGCCAACAAGGTCCTGCGGACCTGCCTGCAGGATCTGTGCTCCGGCAACGGCTTCCGCTTCATTGCGCCGCCCATGACGCTGTGCACCGATAATGCGGCGATGATCGCCTGGGCCGGGGTGGAACGGGCCGGGCATATGGCCGCCGATTCGCTCGATATCGCGCCGCGTTCGCGCTGGCCGCTGGACATGCAATCCGCCCCCCTGATCGGCGCCGGACGCCGGGGAGCCAAGGCATGAATCCCAGACATCAGATTGCAGTTCTTGGTGGTGGTGCCTGGGGCACGGCTCTTGGCGCCATGGCGGCGCACAATGGACATGATGTGCGCCTTTACGCCCGCGACGCCGCCAGTGTGCATTCCATCAACACGCTTCACCGCAATGAAACCTACCTGCCGGGCATTGACCTGCCAGCGCCATTGACCGCCAGCACAGACGCAGCGAGCGTTCTTTCGGGCAGCGATTTCATTCTTTGCGTCATTCCGGCGCAGGCCATGGCGGGCGCTCTCGAGGAGTTGAAGCCCCTGATCCCGAGGGCAGTACCGCTGATCATCTGCGCCAAGGGCATTGATCGCAAACGCGGTCTGCTGATGTCCAGTCTGGTCAGGGAAATCATCCCGGATCAGCTGATCGCGGCGCTGTCCGGGCCCAGCTTTGCCAGCGACGTGGCAAGAGGCCTGCCAACCGCCGTGACCGTTGCCGCGGAAAGCCAGGCCGTGGCAGACCGTATTGCGCTGGCCCTCTCAGGCCCAACGTTTCGCTGTTACTCGACGGACGACCTTGTCGGCGTCGAGATCGGCGGCTCCCTGAAGAACGTGCTTGCCATTGCCGCCGGTGCAGCCATTGGCCGGGGTTTTGGCGCCAGCGCACAGGCGGCGCTTGTCACGCGTGGGTTTGTCGAACTGCGGCGGGTGGGTCACGCACTGGGTGCCCGGCCCGAGACGATCATGGGCCTTTCCGGCCTCGGCGATCTGCTGCTCTCCTGCTCGACCTCCCAGTCACGCAACTATTCCTACGGCCTTGCCCTCGGGCGGGGCGATGACCTGACCGGCAGACCGCTGGCGGAAGGCGTGGCGACGGCGGCTATTGCCGCGGAGCTGGTCGCCCGGCACTCTATCGAAGCTCCGATCATCGAAGCGGTTGCGCGCATTCTGGACCGCAGTATTACCATTGACGAGGCGGTCGAAGCCCTGCTTGCAAGACCACTGAAAAACGAAGATTAGAAATCTGATTGTCCGTATCGGAGAAACCGAATGCTCTATGCTCTACTTTGCAACGACAAGCCCGGCCATCTGCAGGTGCGCCTCGATACCCGCGCCGCGCATCTTGACTATCTCAACGGTCTTGGCGACCGCCTGAAATTCGCAGGGCCTTTCCTCGGGGAAGATTCCAAGCCCAACGGCAGTCTGGTTGTGATCGAAGCTTCTGATGTCGCCGGTGCCCGGGAAATCGCCGCAAACGACCCCTATGCCAAGGCTGGTCTGTTTGCATCGGTCGATATCCGCCCATGGAATTGGGCAATCAAGAATCCAGACAGCAAATAGGTTCAAACATGGCATTCTGGCTTTTCAAATCCGAACCCGATGCATGGTCCTGGGAGAAACAGAAGGAAGCGGGCGCCAAGGGCACCGAATGGACCGGCGTGCGCAATTATCTCGCGCGCAACAATATGCGCGCCATGCAGTTGGGCGATAAGGGTTTCTTCTACCATTCCAATGAAGGTCTCGAAGTCGTCGGCATCGTCGAGGTCTGCGCGCTGGTGCATCATGATTCGACCACGGACGATCCCCGCTGGGAGTGCGTTGACATCCGTGCGGTCAGGGACGTGCCGAAACCGGTGACGCTCAAGGACGTCAAGGCAAACCCCACGCTGGAAAAAATGGCCCTCGTCACCTCGATGCGCCTTTCCGTGCAGCCGGTCACTCCGGACGAATGGGAGGAAGTCTGCCGTATGGCCGGGCTTGTTCCCGCGCCCCAATGATTGCCCGTCATGGATGAGCAGGCGCTTGATCCCAACAGCGAACGCTACCGGCGCTTTGTTCGGGCGAACACCACGCTGCAGGCGCCGCCGCATGTGCCGGAGATAAACCTGTATCTGGCCGATGAAGCCCATGATCTCTGGCACAAGACGGAAGAGGAACTGGCGACCATTGGCCTGCCGCCACCCTTCTGGGCGTTTGCCTGGGCTGGCGGCCAGGGCGTTGCACGTTACGTCCTCGATCATCCTGATACGGTGAAGAACAGGACCGTTCTCGATTTCGCTTCCGGTTCCGGTCTTGTCGGCATCGCCGCTGCAATGGCCGGTGCGGCACGTGTCACCTCCTGCGACATCGACCCCTTTACCCGCCCGGCCATCCTTCTCAACGCCGATGCCAACGGCGTCGCGGTCGAAACCCTCATTCACGACCTGATCGATACGGACCATGATTGGGACATCGTCCTGGCCGGCGACGTCTTCTATGAAAAGCCGCTGGCGGAACGGCTCGTCCCATGGTTCACGGCGCTCGCCGCGCGCGGGGCGAGCGTGATTGTCGGCGATCCCGGCCGCTCATATTTCCCGAAAAACCTGCTGGAAGAACTGGCGGTCTATGCGGTGCCGGTCACGCGCATTCTCGAAGATTCGGAAGTGAAACGCACCACTGTCTGGCGATTCCGCCGCTAGCAGGGCTCTAGCGCAAGACCCGGATAACCGTTTCCGGTGACAGAAATGGCAGCAACCGGTCCATATCCAGCCGATTCAGGGCGATGCAGCCTTCCGTATGGGTATAGCCGGGCCGTGCCAGATGAAAGAAAATGGCACTGCCGCCGGAACGCCGCCTTGGCCTGATGTTCCAGTCCATGACGATGCAGACGTCATAGAGATCGTCCTTGCGCCACATGGTTTCATGGCTGGCGTCGTAGGGAATGCGTACCTTGCGATTGTAATTGCGGTCATCACCCACTTCGCACCAGCCGTCGGTGCGGCGCAATGCGCGCAAGTTGAGGCCAGTCGGTGCGATCACCCGTTTGTCGGGGCGTTTGAAGCCATAGAGCAGCCGCATGCGCGCCAATGGCGTTCCCCCGTCGCCCTCGCGTTTGAAGGCGGTGATCCCGCCCTTTCCCAGGGCGCAATGCAAAACCATCTGGCCAGCGATCAATTGCCCGCGGCTGCGGTGGCCGGGTTTGCGGCGAACATCGATCATTTTCAACGCGGTGCGACTCATACTTGCCTCATAAAAAGCATTTTTATGTCAGACTGATGCGCCGCATAAGCAATATCAAGCCAGTCCTCTTTCTTTCCGGAACAATTCGACTTAAATTCCAACCACTTCTTTGCACGGGCGGGAAACCATATGACAGCACGCACCATTCTTATCGTCGATGATGATACTGATCTTCGCGCCATCCTGGTCGAGCAGCTGAGCCTCTATGAAGAGTTCCAGATCATCGAGGAAGACAATGCGACCAAGGGTATCCAGTCCGCGCGCAATGGCGTCGTTGATCTCCTGATCATGGATGTGGGCCTTCCCGACATGGACGGGCGGGAAGCGGTCAAGCTTCTGCGCAAAGGCGGGTTCAAGGCACCCGTGATCATGCTCACGGGCCACGACACTGATTCGGATACGATTCTCGGCCTCGAATCAGGCGCCAACGACTATGTCACCAAGCCATTCCGCTTTGCCGTGCTGCTGGCACGCATCCGCGCGCAATTGCGCCAGCACGAACAGAGCGAGGACGCGACCTTCGTTGTCGGCCCGTACACTTTCAAACCCGGCCAGAAAATGCTGATCGACGCCAAGGGCGGCAAGATCAGGCTGACGGAAAAAGAAGTCGCGATTATCAAGTATCTTTACCGTGCCGGCGGCAAGGTCATCACCCGTGATGTGCTGCTGGAAGAGGTCTGGGGCTACAATTCCGGTGTGACGACCCACACGCTGGAGACCCACGTCTACCGGTTACGACAAAAAATCGAGCACGACCCGTCGAATTCAAGCATACTTGTTACCGAAAGCGGGGGATACAAACTCATTCCTTGATGCCGATCAGGTCAATCTAGGTATATGTCTGTTCTTACATGGCAATTGAAGATGATATTCGCATTCTGGAAACAGTGGGACTGTTCGGGACATTCACCCGCGACCAGTTGCGTCTGCTTGCCTTTGGGACAGAGCGCCTCGTCCTGAGGGAAGGCCGCGAACTCTACCGCGAAGGCCAGTCCGCCGATTGCGCCTATGTGATCGATCGAGGAACCATTTCGCTGTTCCGCGAAGGCCAGTCGGGGCGTGTCGTGCTCAAGAGTGTGGGCGCCGGCGCGGTTCTCGGCGAAATGGCGATCATCGCCCAGACAAAACGCCTCACCAGCGCCATGGCGGACACGGAAACCGAAGTCATCCGTCTCAATCGCTCGCTGTTCCGGCGTATTCTTGAGGAGTACCCGGAAATTGCCGCCGCGCTCCATACCCAGATTTCCGCAGACCTGAGCGAGATGATCGCGGCAATCAGCAGATATGAGCATCTGTTCGGCAGCCAGTAACGGCTCAAGCGATCCTTAATCCAGATTGAACCGGGCAATGACCGGCACATGATCGGACGGACGATCCCAGCCGCGCGCTTCGCGCAGGACGGTGATGCTGGCAAGATCATTTTCCAGATCCGGTGACCCCCAGATGTGATCGAGACGGCGACCGCGATCAGCCGCGGCCCAATCAGCGGCGCGGTAGCTCCACCACGTATAGATCTTTTCGTGCGGCGGAATGTAATGGCGCATCAGATCGCTCCAGCCGCCGTTCTTGCGCAGGGCCTCAAAGGTTTCCGTCTCGATTGGCGTATGGCTGACCACTTTCAGCAGCTGCTTGTGCGACCACACGTCGGTTTCGAGCGGCGCAATGTTCAGATCACCGACGAGCAACGAGGCATGGCCATCACCATAAACGGCATTCATCGCCTTCATTTCTTCGAGAAAGCCGAGCTTGTGCGCGAATTTCGGATTGATGACCGGATCCGGCTCGTCACCGCCCGCAGGCACGTAGAAATTATGGATGCGTAGCCGCTTCGCTCCGGCCGTGACAATCGTGCTCAGATGACGGCAATCGGCAATGTTGCAGAAACCCACCCGCGCCGGCTCCGACAACGGCCGCCGTGAGAGCGTGGCAACGCCGTGATATCCCTTCTGGCCGCTGATCTCGATATGTTCATAGCCGGCCATATGGAAGGCCTCACGCGGGAAGAGATCATCGGGACATTTCGTCTCCTGCAGACACAGGACATCCGGCTGGTAATCCCGCAGGAATTGCAGGACCAGATCAAGACGCAGGCGCACGGAATTGATGTTCCAGGTGGCAACGGAGAAAGGCATGGGGGAGGGATCTCGCGACAGAATGGATTGACGCGAGACTAGACCATCTCTGCTGCGATTGAAAATCGAAAGGCCGCTCGTCCACACGCGATTGGTGCAACGATGCGGCCCTGGGAACGATGAATGCGGTCAGCGCTTCATGGCGATGCGCGTGTAGTCGATTGTGAACATGTCCTTGGCGAACTTCACGTCCTTGCGGACATTGGTGATCATAACCGTCGTATCAAGGCCCTGCGCATCGGTGATCGTCCACTGGCGCAGTTCATAGGTCTTCGGATCGAACATCATCTTGATGGTCGAGTTGCCGAAGACAGATTTGTCACCGAGGACGATCGTGGTCATGTCGGGCTCTTCCTTCACGGATTTCACCCGATCGCCGGTCAGGTCGATCTGGTCGGCGAGGAGCAGCTTCAACGGTGTCTTCGACAGGGGATAGAGATCCCACGTGTCGAGCTTGCGGTTGTTGATCACGACGGATTCACCATCGGAAATGACACGGATCGGCGATGGCTTGTTGTAGGTGAAGCGAATCTTGCCTGGACGCTCGATATAGAACGTGCCTTCGGTTTGCTCACCGCGCGGACCGAACTGAACAAAGTCACCGGTCATCGTCTTCACGCTGGAAAACTGGTTGGCGATCTGCTGTGCGCCATTGATGGCGGCAGGTGCCGCCTGAGCGTTTGCCTGTCCGGAAATGCCAGCCGCGCCAAGAAGCAGCCCCATGCCAACCACGGAAGCCGCAGCACATGTCCGGGCAAAGGTGCCAATCGTGCGAAACGAAGCTTTGGTCGTTGTCATGGTGTTATGTCTCCTGTCTTATTCTCTTGCTGTATACCCGGTCAGTTTGACCTGACTATGGCCGAGAAACGGCGGGAAACCGCAACTTGTTCCTCAAATTCGTGACGCATCGGCATAAACACCGGTTACGTAACGCTGGATCATGCTGTTATGTAGTCATTCATTGCGCCCGTTACAGGACGCGCAGGCGAAAATGCTACGTAACGGCGCTTAAAAATCATCGTCCTGTGTCGGCACGAGAATGTCGCGCTTGCCCGCATGGTTGGCAGGGCCGACGATGCCCTCCTGCTCCATGCGCTCGATGATCGAGGCTGCTCTGTTATAACCGATGCCGAGGCGGCGCTGGATGTAACTGGTGGACGCCTTCTTGTCGCGCAGCACCACGGCAACAGCCTGATCGTAAGGATCATCCGAATCTTCAAGATTGGATGTCCCGGCCGGGCCACCGCCCATATCGTCTTCGTCGTCCTCTTCCGTGATCGCATCGAGATATTCGGGGACACCCTGCAGTTTCAGATGATTGACGATCTTTTCTACTTCGTCGTCACCGACAAACGGTCCGTGCACCCGCTGGATACGCCCGCCGCCCGCCATGTAGAGCATGTCGCCCATGCCGAGCAGTTGTTCCCCGCCCTGCTCACCCAGAATGGTGCGCGAATCGATCTTGGATGTGACCTGGAAGGAAATGCGGGTCGGAAAGTTCGCCTTGATCGTGCCGGTAATGACGTCGACCGACGGACGCTGTGTCGCCATGATCACGTGAATACCGGCAGCACGCGCCATTTGCGCCAGACGCTGGACAGCGCCTTCGATGTCCTTGCCGGCCACCATCATCAGATCGGCCATTTCGTCGATGATCACGACGATATAGGGCATGGGCTGCAGATCCAGCTCTTCGGTCTCGTAGACCGCCTCGCCCGTTGCCCGGTCGAAGCCGGTCTGCACGGTCCGGGCAATCCGCTCGCCCTTCTTCTGCGCCTGTTCAACCCGCTGGTTGAAGCCGTCGATGTTGCGCACGCCGACCTTGGACATCTTGCGGTAGCGGTCTTCCATCTCCTTGACGGTCCATTTCAGCGCTACGACGGCCTTCTTCGGATCGGTCACGACGGGCGTGAGCAGATGCGGAATGCCGTCATAGATCGACAGTTCCAGCATCTTCGGATCGATCATGATCAGCCGGCACTGTTCCGGGGTCATGCGGTAAAGCAGCGACAGGATCATGGTGTTGATGGCAACGGATTTACCCGAGCCGGTGGTACCGGCAACGAGCAGATGCGGCATCTTCGCCAGATCGGCGATGACGGCCTCGCCATTGATGGTCTTGCCCAGCGCCAGCGCCAGCTTGGTCTTGGTCTGCTCAAAATCGCGGCTGGCCAGCAATTCCCGCAGAAAAACCATTTCGCGGGTCTGGTTTGGCAGTTCGATACCGATGGCATTACGGCCCGGCACGACGGCAACACGCGCTGCAATGGCACTCATCGAGCGGGCAATGTCATCGGCCAGCGTGATGACACGCGACGACTTGATGCCCGGAGCCGGTTCCAGCTCATACAGCGTTACGACAGGACCCGGGCGCACATGGATGATTTCACCCCTGACGCCAAAATCTTCAAGCACGCCTTCCAGCAGCCGCGCATTCTGCTCAAGCGCTTCCTTCGAAAGGCTCGGGTTGCGGACCACGTTCTTCGGTTCGCTGAGGAAATGCAGCGGCGGCATTTCAAATTCGTCGGATTTGATCAGGGATGTCTGGGCTTCGCGCTGCACGCGCGCGCCGGTCCGAGGGGCCGGGGCTGGGGTGGCGATCCGCGCCTTGCCGCCGGGTATTGCTGTCGGGCGCGCGGGCGCTGCCTGCGGCGCCCAATCATCCACTTCATCGTCTTCGCTGAAAGCGATCGGATCGTAGTCATCGGGTTCGTGGCCGAAACCATCATTGCCGATGTCGATTGACGGCGCCTCAATGCGCGGCGCTTCGTCATAGAAACCTGGCTCGCGGCGTGCCCCGTTCTGCCGTGCAGTCGGGGCATCGGCGAAGAGATCGTCGTCATTGTGCCGTGCCGCCGCACTGCGCGCACTGCTGTAAAGCCCGGCGCTGCGCCCGAACAGACGGCGGAAGAGCGCCTTGATGCTGAGGAACCAGTGGGTCAGTGCGCCGAGCGCCAGCCAGCGGCCGCCTTCGCTTTCCTCGTCATCCTCGTCCTCTTCGTCAAAGTCCTCTTCCTGCGCCACGTGACGGCCGGACTTCTTGGCGACGACCGGTTCGCTGTCGCGATAGGTCAGACCGCTGGCAAAGCCGAAAACCCACAGCGTCGGCAAAGCGAGAACGGCGACCAGGATCATGGCCAGACCGCCGCGCGGGAATGTTCCGGTGAAGATTGCCGGTATTTTGAGAACCATGTCGCCAAAAACACCGCCCAGCCCGATCGGCATCGGCCAGCTTGCGGGGATGGTGAAGCAGCCGGCAATGGCCGCCGCCATCAGCGATGCGCCGAACCAGGCAATCGCCCGCCGCGGCAAACGGTCGACGCCACGGCCGGTCAGCATCAGACCACCCCAGAACAGGGCCGGCATGAGCGCGACAACCGTCGAAAGGCCGAAGAACTGCATGCCGAGGTCGGCAAAGACCGCGCCGGCATAGCCAAGGGCATTGCGAACCGGATTGGAAGTGGCGTGGCTGAAGCTCGGATCGATCACGTTCCAGGTCGCAAGGCTGCCAATGGCAAAGGCAACGAAGCAAAACAGCGCCAATCCCCAGACAATCTGGATCTGTCTGCGGAAAAGGGTCGTCAACCCGTGCCGGTTTTCTTCGATCGCATAGGAGGCTGAATATCCTTGACGCATGAAATCTCGCCCTAAGTAAACGCACGCACGGCGGTCGTGAGTAACCGCAGATTCGATTCCCACGTTACGGCGCGGATGGTTAAGGGGGCATTAACCATGGCGAGCCCGAGCGAAATTACATTGGCGGAGTTGCCGTCCCGGGTTCGACAAGCTGGCCTGCCGCAACAAAAAAGGCCCGGAAAACCGGGCCCTTTTCAGTTCCTGTCAAAAGCCGTCCATTAATTGTGGTAGGCCGCTTCACCGTGGGAGGTGAGGTCGAGACCGATGGATTCGGCTTCAGCGGTCGGACGCAGGCCAACAACGACATCGACGATCTTGTAGAGGATCAGCGAACCGATGCCGCTCCAGACCAGCGTGACGAGCACGGCCTTGATCTGCACGAACACCTGCGCGCCCATGGTGACGCCTTCCGCATAACCGACGCCGCCAAGCGCCGTGCTGGTGAGGAAGCCGGTGCCGATGGCGCCGATGATACCGCCAATACCATGCACACCGAAGACATCGAGGCTGTCGTCATAGCCGAGCTTCGGCTTCACCACGGCCACCATGTAGTAGCAGATGATGCTGGCAATGGCGCCAAGGAAGATAGCGCCAACCGGACCGATGGTTCCGGCAGCAGGCGTTACTGCAACCAGACCGGCAACAACGCCGGATGCGGCACCCAGCATCGAAGCCGTCTTGCGGGCGAGTGCTTCGATCACAACCCATGCAATGATCGCACCGGCCGTTGCCGTGAAGGTGTTGATCATCGCCAGCGTCGCGATGCCGTTGGCCTCGAGAGCCGAACCGGCGTTGAAGCCGAACCAGCCGACCCACAGGATCGAGGCACCGATCATGGTGAGCGGCATGGAGTGCGGCGCCATCATGTCACGGCCAAGACCGGCACGCTTGCCGATGACGAGAGCACCGACGAGACCAGCAATACCGGCATTGATGTGAACGACGGTGCCGCCGGCAAAATCAAGCGCGCCCCAGCCATAGATCAGGCCATTGGAATCCCAGACCATATGGGCGATCGGGAAGTAGACGAACGTGACCCAGAGGATGACAAACAGGATCGTTGCCGAGAATTTGATGCGTTCGGCAAAAGCACCGATGATCAGTGCCGGCGTAATGGCGGCAAAGGTCATCTGGAAGCAGATGAACACATACTCGGGAATACCAACGCCTTTGGTAAAGGTTGCCGCAACCGAAGCCGGCGTCACGCCGGAAAGGAAAACCTTGCCAAGACCGCCCCAGTAAGGGCTGGTGCCGCCGCCGAAGGCGAAGGAGTAACCGTAGAAAACCCAGATGATCATGACGACGGCAGCAATGCCGGTGCACTGCATCAGAACGGAAAGCACGTTCTTGGCACGGACGAGACCGCCGTAGAACAGCGCAAGGCCCGGAACGATCATGAACAGGACGAGGACGCTGGAGATCATCATCCAGGCGGTATCCCCTTTGTTGACAGTCGGCGCAGCGGCTGCGGCGGCATCCGCTACCGCAGGCGCCGCTTCCTGAGCGAGTGCGGCCAGCGAACCGAATGCGGTCAGCGCCAGCGAACCCAGAAGGGTACTGCGCACCGCGGATGTCAGACTGGTTGGAATTTTCATTATTTTCTCCTTAAACCCCAAATGACTCAAAGCGCATCGGTGTCAGTTTCGCCCGTACGGATACGGACGGCCTGATCAATGCTGAGAACGAAAATCTTCCCGTCACCGATCTGGCCGGTTTTGGCGGCCGTGGTGATGGCTTCAACGGCGGTGTCGACGAGCTCTGACGCGACAGCCACTTCCACTTTCAGTTTGGGAAGAAAGCTGACGGCATATTCCGCGCCACGATAAATCTCGGTGTGTCCTTTCTGGCGGCCATAACCCTTCACCTCGGTGACGGTCAGGCCCTGGATGCCGACAGCGGTAAGTGCTTCGCGCACTTCGTCCAGCTTGAACGGCTTGATGATGGCCATCACAATTTTCATTGACTATACCCCTGCGCTAGCGCGGCACCCCTCAGGTGGAATTACCTGAACGGCAGCAACCCGCGTTGAACCCATCCCCTAAGCCTTGATGGCCCTTGGCGACTGGTGAGGAGTATTCAAGTTCCGTGCCAGACTCGAAAAATAATACTAAGGCATTGATTATATATGGATATTTTTATCAGTTCGGCAGTGCACAATACATTATCCGGCAACGTGCCTAAAAATTAGGCATTTCAATCTGCGTGGTCGATTTTCACTCGGCCGGATGCACACGAATTAGGCCTTCCTGAGCCGTCGAGGCAATCAGAGTGCCATCGCGGCTGTACAAGGCGCCTCGATTGAAGCCACGGGCACCGGCAGCGCTCGGGCTGTCTGCCGTATAAAGCAGCCAATCGTCGAAATTGAAGGGGCGGTGGAACCACATGGCGTGATCCAGGCTTGCGACCTGCAAATCTTTATCGAAAATCGAGCGGCCATGGGCATAGAGCGAGGTATCCAGCAATGTCATATCCGAGAGATAGGCCAGAACCGCCGCCCGCAGAGCGCGGTCATCTGGAACCGGGCCCGTTGTCCTGATCCAGACGTTCTGCTCCGGCGGCAGCTTTTCCCGCGTGAAGTAATGGGTCAGGGACAGCGGCTTCATCTCGATGGGACGGTCCTGCTCCCAATATTTGCGCACATTGGCTGGCGCATTCTGCAGATACTGCTCCTTGAGGTCCTTGTCGCTCATCAGCTTTTCCGGCGCGAGAACATCGAGGGGTATCGGCTTTTGGTGCTCAAGTCCTTTTTCCTCGATCTGGAATGACGCCTCCAGCGAAAAAATCGCATGCCCGTGCTGGATCGCCACCACGCGCCGGGTGGTGAAACTCGCGCCGTCGCGGATGCGATCCACCTCGTAGATGATCGGCACTTTCGGATCGCCCGCACGCATGAAATAGCTGTGCAGGGAGTGGACGTGACGCTCGGGATCGACCGTGCGCTGCGCCGCCACCAAAGCCTGGCCGATGACCTGACCGCCAAACACCCGCTGCCAGCCGACCTGCGGGCTGCGACCTCGAAACAGGTTGTGTTCAAGTGTCTCAAGGTCGAGTATGGACAAAAGCTCTTTCATGGCATCAGACATGACGGGCGCGACTCCTGTTCGTACGGTCGGCATAATAGTGCCTGAATCCGCTTGCAACAGGAACAGGTGAACAAGTCAAGCGCCACGTCGGCGCAAGAGCAAAGGGAAACCGGAGGCAATCATGGCTGAAAGAACCCGTACACATACATCAGAAGTCCCTGGCAGCACCGATATCGTGATTGCGGGCGCCGGTTATGTCGGCATGGCGACCGCCGTTGCACTGAAATCGTCTGCGCCGCACCTGGCTGTCACGGTGATCGACGCGGCACCAGCTGGTGTCTGGCGCAAAGACACCCGCGCCTCGGCCATTGCCGCCGCTGCGAGCCGCATGCTCGACCGGCTCGGCTGCTGGGAGGAAATCCTGCCGAAGGCACAACCGATCAACGAGATGATCGTCACGGATTCGCGCACCTCCGATCCGGTCCGCCCGGTCTTCCTGACCTTCAATGGCGAAGTCGAGCCTGGTGAACCCTTCGCCCATATGGTGGAAAACCGCGACCTCAACGCCGCCTTGCGTTCGAAAGCCGAACAGATCGGCGTCACCTTTGTCGAGGGGACACCCGTCCATGGTTTTGACAATGGCGACGTGCACCTCACCGTGCGTTACGGCGATGACAAGATGCTGCGCACGCGCCTGCTGCTGGCGGCCGACGGCGTCAAATCGCGGCTGCGCGATATGGCGGGTATCAAAACCGTGAACTGGGAATACGGCCAGTCGGGTATCGTCTGCACGGTCGCCCATGCACGGCCGCACAACGGTCGCGCGGAAGAGCATTTTCTCCCCGCGGGCCCGTTTGCCATTCTGCCGCTCAGCGGCAACCGCTCCTCGCTTGTCTGGACCGAGCGCACTGCGGACGCGGAGCGGTTGATCAGGGAAGATGATTTCGTGTTCGAAGCCGAGCTCGAACAGCGTTTTGGCCTGAAACTGGGAGAATTGCGGGTCGAAGGACCGCGCAAGGCCTTCCCGCTTGGCCTGACGCTGGCGCGTGATTTCGTCAAACCGCGCTTTGCGCTCATCGGCGATGCGGCCCATGGCATCCATCCCATTGCCGGTCAGGGCCTCAATCTTGGCTTCAAGGACGCGGCGGCGATCGCCGAGACCATTGTCGATGCCGACCGCCTCGGTCTCGACATCGGCTCCATCGCGGTGCTCGAGCGCTACCAGACATGGCGCCGGTTCGACACGGTGCAGATGGGCGTGACCACCGACGTCCTCAACCGTTTGTTCTCCAACGACAATGTGCCGGTGCGCGCCCTGCGCGACTTCGGACTGGGCCTTGTCGAGCGCATGCCGCGGCTCAAAGGATTTTTCATCCGTCAAGCCGCGGGATTGTCGACCACATCGCCGAAGCTGCTTCAGGGTCAACCGATCTGAAGCAGCTTTCCCCGCTCAGAGCGGGCGGGGATAGGTGCGATGGATAGCCTGGATTTCACCAAGGACGTCCGGTGTCAGCGTCACATCCGCAGCGCCGATATCGGTCTTCAGCTGTTCAAGCGATGTTGCACCAATGATGACCGACGTGACGAACGGTCGGCTCAATGCAAAGGCAATCGCGAGTTGCGCAACATCAAGACCGTGCTTCCGCGCAAGCGCAATATAGGCCCTGACGGCCGGATCGGCATGCACGTTGTTCCGCCAAAGATCCTGCAGCGCACCGCGGGTTCCCGCCGGCACCTTTCCATCCAGATATTTGCCGGTAAGGACACCTGAGGCCAGGGATGAATAGGCAAGGAGCCCGACGTCTTCATGGTGGCTGACTTCCGCCAGATCCAGGTCGAATGCCCGCTGCAAGAGGCTGTATTCATTCTGAACCGAGACAACACGCGGCAGGTCGTTGCGCTCAGCAAGCTTCAACCATTGCGCAATTCCCCAGGCCGTTTCATTGGAGAGGCCGATATGGCGGATCTTGCCCGCCTTCACCATGTCACCAAGGCCATCGAGCGCTTCCTCGATCTGTTGAACCACCTCGGCCCGGTTCTGCTGATGCGGCGCATATTCCCAGCCGTTGCCAAAGTGATAATGCCCGCGAACCGGCCAATGCACCTGGTAAAGGTCGATATAGTCCGTCTGCAGACGTTTCAGACTACCTTCGACCGCTTCCGCGATGGTGGTCTTGCTCATCAGACTGCCGCCGCGAATCCAGCTGTTGCGTCCGCCGCCGGCAATTTTCGTTGCCAGCACAAAGCGGTCGCGCTTGCCGGTCTTCTCAAACCAATTGCCGATATAGGTTTCGGTCTTGCCATAGGTTTCGGCGGTCGGCGGAACCGCATAAATCTCGGCCGTATCCATGAAATTGATTCCGGCTTCCAGCGCATGATCGATCTGCGCATGGGCATCCGCTTCGGTGTTCTGCACGCCCCAGGTCATGGTACCAAGGCAAATTTCCGTGACGTCAATATCCGTCCGGCCAAGCTTTTTCAGTTTCACGGGGATTTTCCTGTTTTGAATTCACGAATGTTCGATTTCGAAGCCGAGCTTCTGCTGCAGCTTTCGGACACACTGGCCGCAGCAAGGGAGGTTTGAGCGGCGCCAGTGGACATCGCCACCATAGCAATCAAATCCCGCTTTTCCATATCGTTTCGCAGACAGCACGACAAAACGATCAATTCTGGCAAATTCCGCCGCCAAGCCTATGATGCGGAACTGCTGCAACCCTGCGGCGTTACGGACAGGGTGCAAGCAGCCTTAACCAACCAATCAACCGAGGGAGAGTATTCAATGGACAGACAGGCAACTGCAATCTGGAAGGGCGCCTTGAAAGACGGTGGTGGTACCCTTGATACGCAAAGCGGCGCACTGAAGGGGCTTCCCTATAATTTCAAGGCCCGTTTCGAGGACGCAAGCGGCACAGCGGGTACCAATCCGGAGGAACTTCTCGCCGCCGCCCACGCCGGTTGCTTCGCCATGCAGCTTTCGCATTTCCTGGCTGAAAACGGCACACCGGCCACGAAACTTGATGCCAAGGCAACCGTCAGCATCAACCCGGCCGCAGGTGGCGGTTTCGAAATCACCAAAAGCGCCATCACGCTCATTGGCGATGTGCCCGGTATCGACGCCGCGACCTTTTCAAAACTTGCTGAGCAGGCAAAGGCGTCCTGCCCGTTGTCAAAGGCACTCGGCGCCATTCAGGTCACACTCGACGCAAAGCTGGCCTGAGCAACACGTCAAACGTACCAAACAAAACGGGCGCTCGAAGCGCCCGTTTTTATGCAATCATCTTGCGTGACCAATCGCCTAGACCCGGCGTTCGACCATCATCTTCTTGATCTCGGCGATTGCCTTGGCGGGGTTCAATCCCTTCGGGCAGGTCTGCGCGCAATTCATGATCGTATGGCAGCGATAAAGCCGGAAGGGATCTTCCAGATTGTCGAGGCGCTCACCCGTTGCCTCGTCGCGGCTGTCGATTAGCCAGCGATAGGCCTGCAGCAGAACCGCCGGTCCGAGATAGCGATCGCCATTCCACCAATAGCTCGGGCAGGAGGTCGAGCAGCAGGCGCACAGGATGCACTCGTAGAGACCATCAAGCTTGGCGCGATCATCGTGACTTTGCAGCCATTCCTTTGCCGGTTCCGGCGAAACCGTCTTGAGCCAAGGCTCGATGGAACGGTGCTGGGCATAGAAGTTCGACAGGTCCGGCACCAGGTCCTTGACCACGGGAAGATGCGGCAAGGGATAGATTTTGACCGCGCCCTTGATCTCGTCCATGCCCTTGGTGCAGGCGAGCGTGTTGGTTCCGTCAATGTTCATCGCGCAGGAACCGCAAATGCCTTCACGGCAGGAGCGGCGCAGTGTCAGCGTCGGATCGATCTTGTTCTTGATCCACAACAGGCCATCGAGAACCATCGGTCCGCAATCGTCGAGATCGACGTAATAGGTATCGATCCGCGGATTCTCGCCATCATCAGGCGACCAGCGATAGATGCGGTATTCCCGAAGATTGTTGGCACCCTGCGGGCGGTCCCAGGTCTTGCCGGGACGCATCTTCGAGTTCTTGGGAAGTGCAAGTTCAACCATGATGCTCTGATCCCTTAGTACACACGCGCTTTCGGCGCGATCTTGGCGAGGCTGATGCCGCCGTCCTCTTCCTTGACCAGCGGGTCAAGATGAACCGGACGGTAGTCAAGCTTGACCTCACCTTCGGGCGAGAGCCAGGCAAGGCTGTGCTTGCGCCAGTTGATGTCGTCACGGTTGGGGAAATCCTCATGGGCGTGGGCGCCGCGGCTTTCCTTGCGCGCTTCGGCGGCAACCACCGTGGTCAGCGCGTTGGCCATCAGGTTTTCCAGCTCCAGTGTTTCCACCAGGTCGGAATTCCAGATCATCGAGCGGTCCGTGACCTTGATGTCCGGCAGTTCGCTCCAGATTTTCTCCATGCGCTCGACACCTGACTTCAGCGATTCCGACGTGCGGAACACAGCAGCGTCCTCCTGCATTGTCTTCTGCATCTTTTCACGCAGGACCGCTGTCGGCGTGCTGCCATTGGCATGGCGCAGGCGGTCGAAGCGCTCCATGATCTTCTCAACCGATGCCTCGTTGATCGTCGGGATCTTGGCATTGCGATCGATAACCTGACCGGCACGAATGGCAGCCGCCCGGCCGAAGACCACCAGATCGATCAGCGAGTTCGAACCAAGCCGGTTGGCGCCATGCACCGAAGCACAGCCCGCTTCACCGACAGCCATCAGGCCCGGCTGGATGCGGTCCGGATTATCCTTGGTCGGATTGAGCGCTTCACCCCAGTAGTTGGTTGGAATGCCGCCCATGTTGTAGTGAACCGTCGGCAGAACCGGAATCGGTTCCTTGGTCAGATCCACACCGGCAAAAATCTTGGCCGATTCGGAAATACCCGGCAGACGCTCGTGCAGCACGGCCGGATCGAGATGGTCGAGATGCAGGAAGATGTGATCCTTGTTCTTGCCAACACCGCGGCCTTCGCGGATTTCCAGGGTCATGCAGCGCGAAACCACGTCGCGTGACGCCAGATCCTTGGCTGATGGCGCATAGCGCTCCATGAAGCGCTCGCCCTCGGAATTGACGAGATAGCCGCCTTCGCCGCGTGCGCCTTCGGTAATCAGGCAGCCGGCACCGTAAATGCCGGTTGGATGGAACTGAACGAATTCCATATCCTGCAGGGGCAGACCGGCGCGCGCCACCATGCCGCCACCGTCACCGGTACAGGTATGGGCTGACGTTGCCGAGAAGTAGGACCGGCCGTAGCCGCCCGTTGCCAGCACCACCATCTTGGCGGCAAAACGATGGATCGTGCCGTCATCGAGGTTCCAGGCGATGACACCGGTGATCGTGCCATCCGCATCCTGGATGAGATCCAGCGCAAAATATTCGATGAAGAACTGCGCATTGTGGCGCAGGCTCTGGCCATACAGCGTATGCAGGATCGCATGGCCGGTACGGTCAGCTGCCGCGCAGGTGCGCTGCACGGGCGGACCATCGCCATAGTTCATCATGTGGCCGCCGAAGGGCCGCTGGTAAATCTTGCCCGCTTCGGTGCGCGAGAACGGCACGCCGTAATGCTCAAGCTCATAGACCGCAGCCGGTGCTTCACGCGCGAGATATTCCATGGCGTCCGTATCACCGAGCCAGTCCGACCCCTTGACGGTGTCGTACATGTGCCACTGCCACGAGTCGGGGCCCATATTGCTCAGGGAAGCAGCGATACCACCCTGTGCCGCAACGGTGTGCGAGCGGGTCGGGAAAACCTTGGTGATGCAGGCTGTCTTCAAGCCTTGCTCGGCCATACCCAGCGTCGCGCGCAGACCGGCGCCGCCGGCGCCCACCACAACCACATCGAATTTGTGGTCAACGAATGTATAGGCCTTGCCGTCTTTGCCGGCGGTCCCGTTCTTGTCTGTAGTTGCCAAGATTAGCCTCCGAAGCTCAGCTTGATGATCGCAAAGACGCAGGCAACGCCCACCACAAGGGTGAAAAACGTATTGAGCATCAGACAGGCGATCTTCTTGCCTTCGCTGGTTACGTAGTCTTCGATGATGACCTGCATGCCGAGGCGCATATGATAGAGACCCGAAATGATCACCATCAACAGCACCAGCCCGGTCAGCGGGTGGGAAAGAGCAGCCCGGGTTTCCGCATAGCTTGCGCGATGCAGGTAAATGATCAGGCCGATGAAAAACAGCATAAGCGGCACGTTGGCAACGGCTGTCAGCCGCTGGCGCCAGAAATGCTCGGTCCCTTCGTGTGCGGAACCCAGTCCGCGGACTTTCTTGAGCGGTGTACGCATTTCACTCATTGTCCCGCCTCCTTTACAAAACCGTGAACGCCGCGATCCAGATCAGGATCGTCAACGCGATGGAGAGAACGAGTGAGGCGATGGCCATCTTCGTGGTGGTGTTCTTGTCGAGTCCGCGGCCGGTATCCCAGATGAGATGGCGAATACCGCCGATCATGTGATGAACAAGCGCCCAGGTGTAGCCGAGCAGGACGAGAAGACCGATCCACGAACCGAACACCCAGCTGACAACGTTGAACTGGCTCTCGCTGGTCGCGGTCGCGATCAACCACCAGGCAACCAGCAGCGTGCCGAAATACAGCGCGCCGCCGGTGATGCGGTGAACGATGGACATGACCATGGTGGGAATTGGTTTGTAGATTTGCAAATGCGGCGACAGCGGCCGGTTTGCATGCAGGTTTGTCTTGCTCATAGCGTCCCCAATGATAAGCGCCGCGCCATTTGAACCTTGATTGACGGGCAGGGCCGAAAGGCTGGATAGAGGCAAATTTAGAAGGGTTTTAGTCCCGTTTTTGCACTGCGTCAAAGGCCCATTCACCCCCCTCATGCGGCGAATTGGCAACAAACGCAAGTCCATAAGGTTTCTTTAGAAAATTCAATCGTTTAAAGCGCCACAGAGAGCCCCAAAGGCCCGTATTTCACGTCAAATCGGCAATCAATTTTATTTGAGTGAGTCTGTCCGGTTTAACCGGTTTCAGCGTGTCGCGCCCCTCAATTGTGCAACGCGAACGGGACATTCCGAGTCGTTCCCAGGATGTCCCGCGCATCTTCAGGGCGCTGGGGCAGGCCCGTTCTACTGATTGCCAAAACGGATGATGAAACTGGTCCAGTCGGCAGGCGCCGCAATCTGTTCGTACAGTTTGCGGCCATCTTCCGGCAGACGCGGCGCATTGAGTGACAGTTTTGTCCAGCCGCGTTCTTCCGCCTTGTCGGCGAGAACATCGATCAGCGCTTTGGCGATACCCTTACCGCGATGGTCATGATGCACATAGATATGATCCACCTGCCCGGCACGCATGCCGGAGACAGGCTCGGGCAGATCATAGAAAATCACAAAGCCCACCAGATGGCCGTCGAGTCGCGCTCCGGCGATCTCCGCGGCACGGTCCCGCAACAGGTTTTCCGCGTAGTAATCGTCCGGGCGGCGGGGTGCGCCGCGCTTCAGCGCCTGGGCATAGCTGGCCAGAAGAGGTGCGAACTCGTGGGCATCGTTCAGATGCAGCAGAGAAATGTCGACGGCGTGTTCATCCGGGCTCTTTGTCGTCATGGTCGCATCATCCCTTTCACTCCGGCAGCACTTCCGGCTGCCTCGCTGTGATGAGGATTGGTTGATTGCGCACCGCACGTCAACCGGCGGACCGCAGCAAAAATCGATTCAAAGGCGTTTTGACGGATGACAAGCGTTAATAAAAGGTTAATGCTTGGACTGCTGCAGCCCATTCAACCAAGGAGCTTGTCCATGTTCGCCTTCCGCAAACACACGGCCGCGCTTTTGTTGTCGGGCCTGACTGTTGTCGCAGCCACGCACAGCGCTGCTGCCTACGACATCAACCTGCGTGATGCCTATGGCGACGAATATGGCAACATCATCGTGCAGGACCCCAATGGACCGAAGATGATCTTTGTCGGCGCGACAGCCGCCAAATCGGACAGGCTCGCCCGCGAACTCCGCAAGAAGGTTGCCGTCTACAAGCGGGCCAAGGGACCGGCGATCATCTCTCCACCCGGCGATCCCTATGTCGTGGGGGTTATTCCGCCACCCAACACACGCTGTGATGGCCCGATTGTCGTGCGCGGTCGCGGCTACATGTATGGTATCAACCGTGGCGAAACGCCCATTCTCGGGCTTCCAGGCTGCCAATAGCCCACATTTGATTTGCCTCGCTGGTCCGCGCCCTGTAAGGGGGCCGCTTCATTGAAGAGGTTCATTCATGGCTCGTAATGCTGATGGCGCACTCGTCCTTTTTTCCGGCGGGCAGGATTCTGCAACCTGTCTTGCCTGGGCGCTCTCCCGGTTTGACCGGGTGGAGACGGTCGGCTTCGACTATGGCCAACGCCACAGGGTGGAACTGGACGTGCGCAATGATTTCCGCGCCGAAGTGATCCACCGGTTTCCCGATTGGGCGGAACGCCTTGGCGACGATCACCGGCTCGATGCCGGCGTCATCGGCCAGCTCGGCGCCACTGGGATGACCGAAGACATTGCCATCGAGATGGCAGAGAACGGCCTGCCCAACACATTCGTGCCGGGCCGCAACCTTTTGTTTTTCACGCTTGCCGCTGCCCTCGCCTACCGGCGCGGATTGCGCGTCATCGTCGGCGGCATGTGCGAGACGGACTATTCCGGCTATCCCGACTGCCGCGACGACACGCTCAAGGCGCAACAGGTCGCCCTTTCACTGGGACTGGACCGCCGCATCACCATCGAAACCCCGCTGATGTGGCTGGACAAGGCTGAAACCTTCGCACTGGCTCGCGACATAGGTGGCGAACCGCTGCTCGATATGATCATTGAAAACACCCACACCTGCTATCTCGGCGACCGCTCGGCCCGCCATGCCTGGGGCTATGGCTGCGGCACCTGCCCGGCCTGCGCCCTGCGTTCCGGCGGCTGGTCCAAATTCAAGGCGGAAGCCGCATGACTTACGCCGTCAAGGAAATTTATCTGACGCTGCAGGGCGAGGGCAACCATACCGGCCGCGCCGCGGTGTTCATGCGCTTTGCCGGATGCAATCTCTGGTCCGGGCTTGAACGCGACCGGGCGGACGCCCAGTGCCGGTTCTGCGATACGGATTTCGTTGGCGTGGATGGTCCCGGCGGCGGCAAGTTCAAAACCGCCGACGCGCTTGCCGATGCCGTTGCCGACGCCTGGCCAAAAACCGCTCGCTCAAAGGGCAAGCCCTATGTCATCTGCACCGGCGGCGAACCGCTGCTGCAGCTGGACAAGCCGTTGATCGACGCCTTCCACGCGAGAGGCTTCGAAGTCGGCGTCGAGACCAACGGCACGATTGCAGCGCCTGATGGCATTGACTGGATTTGCGTGTCGCCAAAGGCCGATACCACACTCGTCCAGACCAGCGGTCACGAGCTCAAGCTTGTCTATCCCCAGGCGGAAGCCCGGACCGATCCGGCCCGTTTCGAACGCCTTTCCTTTCAGCATTTCTATTTGCAGCCTCTTGACGTCATCGGTGATCCGGCGCAAACCGCCCGGCATGTGGCATCTGCAGCGGCCTATTGCCTCGCCCATCCGCTTTGGCGGCTGAGCACGCAGACACATAAACTGATCGGCTTGCCCTGAGGGCAGGCTTTTTTGGCGGGCGCCTGTATTGCGCCAGAGCTGACGGGAAGAACCATGAGAATCTTTATCGACTTCAATTTTGAAGCGGCTCACCATCTGCCGCACTCTTTTCCGGACGGGCATGTCAACCAGCGCCTGCACGGACATAGTTTTCGCGTCCGCGTCAGCCTGCAGGGCCGGCCGGACCCCAAAACCGGGCTGATCGCCGATCTTGGCGCCGTCAAGACCACGGTCGACAGCGCAAAAGACGCATTGGATCATCGCTATCTCAACGAAATTGCCGGACTGGAGTTGCCGACGCTTGAAACCATCGCCATATGGCTGTGGCGGCGTATTGCTCCGGACCTTCCGGCGCTGGCCGAGATCGGCATTTACCGCGACAGCTGCGGTGAAGGCTGTGAATATCAGGGCGAGTTTGAAACAGTGGAGGAAGCGGCATGAGTCATTACGCAGAACAGGCAACGATGCTGGGCAAGGATGTTCCCATCCCGCATCATCCCGATGAAGCCTTGCTCGACGCTGTCCCCAACCCGCAAGCGGGGACGCTGTTTCTGGCACGCTTCACCTGCCCGGAATTCACCTCGCTGTGCCCCGTGACCGGCCAGCCGGATTTCGGCCATCTGGTTATCGATTACGCGCCGGACCAGGCCCTGGTCGAATCCAAGTCGCTGAAGCTTTTTCTGACCAGCTTCCGCAACCACGGCGCCTTTCACGAGGATTGCACCGTGAATATCGGCAAACGCATCGTGGAAGCGGTCAAGCCGCTCTGGCTGCGCATCGGCGGTTACTGGTATCCGCGCGGCGGTATCCCCATCGATGTCTTCTGGCAGACCGGGCCGGTACCGGAGGGTCTGTGGCTGCCGGACCAGGGCGTTCCCACCTATCGCGGCCGCGGCTGACCAGGATATAAAGGGAGACGATCCAATGGCTGAACTCAGGGTAAGAACACGGGATGTCGGCGCCACGGCCGTTCTGGAGCGAGGCGGTCAACCCGTTGTCACATCCCATACGGGCGGCGTACTGAACGTCGCTCACGCGGTTTCGGAGCAGGGTTTTGCGCCGCTTGATCTGCTCTACGCATCGCTTTCCGCCTGCCTGGTGCTCAGCGCCAAAATGGCGGCGTCGCGGCTCGGCGTTGCCGACAAGCTGGAGGCAGTTCAAGCGCATGTTACGGGCGACAAGGCCAAGGACGGTCTTTCGCGCGTTGACCGTTTCCATATAGCCTTCACCATCACCGGCGATATTGATGACGCGACAAAGCATGCGATCGTCGAGGCCGCGGAAAACGAGATTTGCACCGTAAGCAACACGCTGCGCGGCGATCCGGCCTTCACGACAACACTGAGCTAATCCGCCATCCGGCGAGAATGCGCGGTAAAAAAGGTTATAAAAAACGGGGCCAGTGGCCCCGTTTTTTATGGAGTTACACAGGAGATGGCGCGAAGCCTATTTCCACTCGCGAATATCGACGAAATGACCGGCGATTGCGGCGGCGGCGGCCATGGCCGGCGAAACGAGATGCGTACGGCCCTTGAAACCCTGACGGCCCTCGAAATTCCGGTTCGACGTGGACGCACAGCGCTCGCCCGGCTTCAGCCGGTCGTCATTCATGGCAAGACACATCGAGCAGCCCGGCTCGCGCCAGTCAAAACCGGCAGCCCTGAAAATCTTGTCGAGGCCTTCCGCTTCCGCCTGCTCCTTGACCAGACCCGAACCCGGAACGATCATGGCATCGACCGTTTCCGCAACCTTGCGGCCTTCGACAACCTTGGCGACAGCACGCAGATCCTCGATACGGCCGTTGGTGCACGAGCCGATAAAGACCCGATCAAGCTTGATCTCGGTCATCGGTGTGCCCGGCTTCAGACCCATGTAGTCCAGTGCACGCCACTTCGACGTACGCTTGTTCTCGTCGGTGATTTCGTCAGGATTAGGCACCGCACCGGTAATCGAGATCACATCTTCCGGCGACGAGCCCCAGGAAACGATGGGCGGCAGGTCGGCGGCATTGAGCACGACCACCTTGTCGAAATGGGCGCCCTCGTCGGACTTCAGTGTCTTCCAGTACTCGACCGCCTGATCGAACGCTTCACCCTTCGGCGCGCGCGGCTTGTCCTTCACATAGGCAAAGGTTGTTTCGTCAGGCGCAATCAGGCCTGCGCGGGCACCGCCTTCGATCGACATGTTGCAGATCGTCATGCGGCCTTCCATCGACAGCGCGCGGATGGCTTCGCCGGCATACTCGATGACATAGCCGGTGCCGCCAGCGGTGCCGATCTCGCCGATGATAGCAAGGATGATGTCCTTGGCGGTGACGCCGGCCGGCAGAACGCCATCAACACGCACCAGCATGTTCTTGGCCTTTGACTGGATCAGCGTCTGCGTTGCCAGCACGTGCTCGACTTCCGACGTGCCGATGCCATGGGCAAGCGCACCGAAGGCACCATGCGTCGATGTATGGCTGTCGCCGCACACGATGGTCATGCCCGGAAGCGTGAACCCCTGCTCCGGTCCGATGATGTGGACGATGCCTTGGCGGATGTCCTTCTCAGAATAATATTCAACGCCGAAATCCGCAGCATTCTTGGCCAATGCTTCGACCTGGATACGGCTTTCCTCGTTCTTGATGCCGTTGACGCGATCCGGCGAGGTCGGCACATTATGGTCGACGACAGCCAGTGTCTTTTCCGGGTGGCGAACCTTGCGGTTGGTAAGGCGCAAGCCTTCGAAAGCCTGCGGGCTGGTCACTTCATGCACAAGGTGACGATCAATATAGAGAAGGCAGGTGCCATCGTCCTGCTGATCAACCAGATGATCATCCCAGATCTTGTCATAGAGTGTACGTGGCGCAGTCATCGCGATATCCTCGGCAATGGTAGGTGCTGTAAGATTATGTCGTGGACATATGCACTCGGTACCCACTTACGTCAAGAAACAAGCGATAAAAGTAATATTTCGGCGACAAAGCGCCGCGACCGGCGCCCGATTCTCCATGATTTTGAAACGATTCTCCCGGCATCGTTATGAGTCACGCGCAGCTCAGGTCCGATCATTCAGCCGCACTTCAAGCCAACGCAGGCCAAGGGACAGGCTGATCGTCAGGATCAGGTAGACATAGGCAACGACGGAATAGGTTTCAAAAAAGCGGAATGAACCCGAGGCATAGACCTTGCCCATTTGCGTCACGTCGACGACGCCAAGCACCGATACAAGCGACGAGTCCTTCACCATCGAGATGAAGTCGTTGCCATAGGGCGGCAGGATGGTACGCAATGCCTGGGGCATCACGATCAGCCGGAAGCGCTGGAATCGTTTCAGCCCGAGTGACTTGGCCGCCTCGATCTGTCCCGCGTCGACGGCCTGGATCCCGGCGCGAAAAATTTCTGCCAAAAATGCCGCATAGGCAAGTGTCAGGGCAATGATCGCCCGCCACAGAAGTGAAAAATCCCGCACCTGCAAGGGCTCGAACAGGCCGGCGCTCTGAAGCGGATGGGTGAGGAAATTCCACAGGGCGACAACTGCCGGCGCACCAACAAAGGCGATGTAGAACAGGAGAACCAACAGAGGAATTCCGCGAACGATTTCGACGTAGAACCGGGCGGTCTGCCGCAGGACGATATGTTCCGAGAGGCTCATCAGCGCGAGCAGAAGGCCGAGCCCAGATGCGAGCAGGAATGCCAGGAGCGAGACCCAGACGGTGATCCAGATGCCCTGCGAGACCGTGGAGAACACCTGCCCGTAGATATCGCTGACCAGGATGGCTATGCCGAGCACAACAGCGATGGCCGCGGCAACGGCCAGCCACCAGGGGAAGTCCTTCCTGACGAAAGGACTTCTGTTCTGTGAGGGAACTGACAACCGGCCGCCTACTGGCCAAGCTTGTAGTCGAGGAACCACTTTTTGTTGAGGGCGTCGAACGTGCCGTCGGCCTTCAAGACTTCGATGGCCGCATTTACCGGACCAACGAGATCCGAGCCCTTGGCGAAGATGAAGCCGAAATCCTCAGCACCCAACGGGCCGCCAACGAGCTTCAGCGCGCCGCCGGACGCATCCACATAGCCCTTGCCCGCCGTACTGTCAGTCAAGACCACGTCAACGTCGCCGGTCTTGAGAGCCTGGATCGTCGCGCCAAACGTTTCGAACAGCTTGATACGCGGATTTTGCTCGTTACCGTCAAGCAGATTGTAGACGGCCACGTAGAAATTGGTTGTACCCGGCTGGGCGCCGACGAGACCGTCTTTAATTTCGCCAAAGGTCTTTGCATCGGAAAAGCGCTTTTCATCAGCGCGAACCAGCATGAATTGCTCTGAACGCATGTAGGGTTCGGAAAAATCCACCTTCTGCTTGCGCTCATCATTGATGGTGATGCCGGTCATGCCGATCTGGTACTGATTGTCGGCCACGGCCTGAATCATCGCATCCCAGCTGGTATTCAGATATTCCACTTTGAAATTCAACCGTTTGGCGATTTCATTCATGGCATCATATTCCCAGCCGACCGGCTTGCCGGTTTTGGGATCGACAAACTGCAGCGGCGGATAGGCATTCTCCGTCACAACAGCAACTTTCTTGCCGCCAAGGTCGGGAAGGGGAGCCGCCAGTGTGGAAAATGGAACCATGGCGAGTGCTATCCCCGCCAGAAAAACGGATCGCAAGTTCATGTCAGACCTCTAATATTGCGTTTTGATCAAGCGAAGCACAAATTTCATTTTATGAAGGCCCCGTCAATCCCCGAACGGCATGCAACTGCTTTATTCGCTATCGCGCAAGCACGATTTTTTCAACCGGGCAAGGAAACGGAAACAGCCTTGCCGGAAACAAAAAAGGCGGTCCGAAGACCGCCTTTTCAAACTCAAAACAATCGCGCTTATTCAGCAGCGGGTGCCTTGGCAACGGTTTCTTCCGTTACCTTTTCGGCTGCACCGGTGACCGGAACAGCGGCTTTGCCCTTGCGGTTGTCTTTCTTTTCGACAATGCGGGCAGCCTTACCGGTCAGGCCGCGCAGGTAGTAGAGCTTCGCGCGGCGAACCTTGCCGCGACGGACGATCTCTACGCCTTCAACCAGCGGGGAAATGATCGGGAATACGCGTTCAACGCCTTCGCCGTAGGAAATCTTGCGAACTGTGAAGTTCTCGTTGATGCCAGCGCCGTTGCGGGCAATGCAGACGCCTTCATAAGCCTGAACGCGGGTACGTGTACCTTCCGTCACGCGAACATTAACGCGGACTGTGTCGCCTGGCTTGAAATCCGGAAGCACGCGCTTGGCTTCGATTTTTGCTCTCTGTTCGAGATCGAGCTGACGAATAATATCGACGGTCATCGTCTTCATCCTTTTCTTTTTCAAACAGCCAGAGCGCTCAACACTTGCAATGCAGCATCCTGGCCGCATGTCTATGCCTCTGAGGAGGCAGGAGCGAATTCACCATCCATTGATTATCGGACTTGGGATTTTCCCGAGTTCGCGGCCAGATACACCATAAAAGTCCGTTTGTCACCTCTGGCAGCGATTCTTTTTAGCGCTGATTGCCACCCGAGTCGAGCCGAAGCGGTTTCCGCATGAAAACCCGTTGTGTCTCGTCAAGGCCCCTTTCAATGTGATCCCGGCGGATATGCACCAGCGCAGCACTGAGAGCATCGTCGGGAATATCGGTGAATCCAAGCCGCAGGTAATAGGGCGCATTCCACGGAACATCCCGGAATGTGGACAACAACAGCCCCATCCTGGCCTCTTTCCGGGCACGATCCTCCACCAGCCCGATCAGTGCCGATCCGATGCGTCTGCCGGCATGGGCCGGATCCACATCGATCTGTTCGATATAGAGATGATCATCAACCACATCAAAAATCACGAAGGCGACCGGCCGATTGTCAACCGCAACAAGAAGGCGATTCTGACTTATCCGTTCAAGCAGAAGGGACGCGGATGTAGGATCGTCATTGGCGATGTCTTCCATGCCGACCGTGCGGAACCGCACCGCGGAGGCCCGTTCAATGGCCTGGACAGCAGGCACATCCCCTGCATCACCGCTGCGAAACTGCATTGTCCTGATCCTGTTATTTACGCGGCTTCCTGGCCTGCGGATAACGATCCCACAGGTCTGGACGCCGTTCCTGCGTCAGTTTTTCCGCTTCAGCCCTGCGCCATTTCTCAATGGCCCCGTGGTTGCCGGAGAGAAGCACGTCGGGAATGCGGCGCCCTTCCCACTCCTGCGGCTTGGTGTATTGCGGATGCTCCAGCAACCCGGTCTCAAAACTTTCCGTGTCACCCGACTGGGCATTGCCCATCACACCGGGCAAAAGGCGAACGATCGCATCGAGAACAACGATAGCTGCCGTCTCGCCGCCGGAAAGGATGTAATCGCCGATTGAAACTTCTTCAAAGCCGCGCGCTTCGATCAACCGTTCGTCGACGCCTTCGAACCGGCCGCACAGAATGATTGCACCGGGGCCCGCAGCAAGTTCGCGCACGCGTTCCTGGCTCAGCGGCTTGCCGCGGGGGCTCATGAAGAGCCGCGGCCGCTCATCCGCCACCGCATCGACGGCACGCGCCAGGACATCTGCCTTCATCACCATGCCAGCCCCGCCGCCAGCGGGCGTGTCGTCAACCATACGGTGCCGATCCGTGGCGAAATCGCGAATCTGTACGGTTTCAAGCGACCATGCCGTATCGGCCAATGCCTTTCCAGCGAGAGAGACGCCGAGCGGCCCGGGGAACATTTCCGGATAGAGCGTCAGCACCGTCGCACGGAAACCGGCAGCCTGGCCGCTCATGGCCGCTCTTTCCCGCCATCACCACCCAGCTGCCTGCGCCGGTCCTCTTCTTCGTTCTCGTCCGGAATAAGCCCGGCGGCCGCGGGATCGATAACGACCTGTCCGGCCTTGATGTCGATATGCGGCACGGCGGCCTGGGTGAACGGAATCAGCATCGGCCGGCGTCCCGGTATCGTCAACTCGATGAGATCACCGCCACCGAAATTGAACATGGCCGAGACCTTGCCATAGGGATTGCCTGCTGCGTCCATGGCATCGAGCCCGATCAGGTCGGCATGATAGAACTCGTCTTCCTCAAGCTCTTCCGGCAGCTGCGAGCGGTCGATAAACAGCGTCGTGCCGTTCAGCGCTTCAGCCATGTTGCGGTCATTGACCCCGCGGAACCGCACAACGACAACCGTATTGGCCGGGCGGATAGCCAGAATCTCGAAGCTTCTGCCGGTCACATCGTAAAGCAGGCCATAATCGGCCAGCGCCAGCGGGTCGCCGGTAAACGTCTTGACCCGCACTTCGCCACGCGTTCCGTGTGCTGCACCGATAACGGCGAGTTGCACTGGATCATTCAATTTTGCCATCGGGCTGTTCCATTCCTATCTTCTCTTTCCGACGAATTACTCTGTCTTTGATCAAACGCCAAGTGCGAAGGATCAGCCCTCAAGGGAAAGCGAAACGACTCCGTAAGGACTGTCGTGGCATGGTCTACCCCGATACACGGTAAGGAGTATGGCAATGGTGGCGCAGCCCCAGAATGCCGAGTTTCTTGTTTCGGCCCGGCCAGACCTCATCGCGGCGCGGGAAGAATGGCTCAGATCACTGAAAAACACCCGGCGTCTGGCGGCCAACACGCTGGAAGCCTATGAGCGCGACACCCGTCAGTTCTTCCAGTTTCTCACCGGTCATCTCGCTGAGCCGCCATCCCTGAAGGACGTCGCAACCCTGCGGATTGCCGATCTGCGATCCTACCTGGCGCGGCGGCGGAATGACGGTGCCGGTGCGCGCACGCTCGGGCGCGGTCTTGCGGGCATTCGTTCGTTTCTGCGCCATCTGGAAAAGCAGGGCATGGCCAATGCGGCAGCTTCCATTGCCATGCGCGCGCCGAAGCAGCCGAAATCCCTGCCAAAGCCGCTGACGACCATCGATGCGCGCCGCGTGGTGGAAAAAGGCGAACAGCTCAATGAGGAACCCTGGATTGCCGCGCGCAATGCGGCGGTGCTGACCCTGCTCTACGGTTGCGGCCTGCGCATTTCCGAAGCACTCAACCTGGACGGCGCCGCCTTGCGTGATGCCTCAGCGCGTTCCATCCCCATCACCGGCAAGGGCGGCAAGACGCGCATGGTGCCGCTCCTGCCCATAGTCCACCGGGCGGTGGAGGAATACCGCACGCTCTGCCCCCACGAACTGGAAGCGGGCAAGCCGCTGTTTCGCGGCGCGCGGGGTGGGGAACTGCATCCGGCCATCATCCAGCGCGACATGCAGAAAATGCGCGGCGCGCTCGGCCTGCCGGTGACCGCGACGCCGCATGCCCTGCGCCATTCCTTCGCGACCCATTTGCTCGGGCGCGGCGGCGATTTGCGCACGATCCAGGAACTGCTCGGCCATGCAAGCCTGTCAACGACGCAGGTCTATACCGGCGTTGATACCGACAGACTGATGGAAATCTACGACAAGGCACATCCCCGCGCCTGAACGGTCCCATATTGATTGTTACAAACAATCTGCAGACTAGTGGTCCGATTCTGACATTTGCATCCCTTCGATACAAGCCATTCAGGCAAATGTCAGAATCAAAGGACCACTAGCAAGCATATAATTCTAGTGGAACTTTGAATTTGACATTCGCTTGTTGCGCGTGATGTCAAATGAGATGCGAATGTCAAATTCGTTCCACTAGCTTTAACGCCTTTTTGTCAAACCCCATATATGCATTGATGATGACCCATTCCGGCCCCACCACTTCTCTTGATCGCATTGCTGAGAGCGCACTGAGGCTCCTGGCTTTTCTGAGCTGGATTCTGCTCACCTCATTTCTTGTCGTGGCGTTTGGCGCAACCCGCGCCCGTGCTGAGGATGCCTCCTGTGGCGGACGCGATCTCGTCGCCGAAATGGCCAAGTCGGAGCCTGCCAAGCTGGCCGCCTTGCGCAAGGAAGCAGCCGCAACGGTGAACGGCAAAGGCATCCTTTGGAAGATTGGAAAGCCGGGAACCAAGCCTTCCTGGCTCTTTGGCACCATGCATTTGACAGATCCGCGCGTGCTCAAGCTTTCAGACGCGGCTCAAACAGCCTATCAGGGGGCGGCAACGGTCGTCATTGAAACCGACGAGGTGCTTGATCCGAAAGCGCCCTTGAAAGTCATGGCGCAGGATCCGGGATTGATGATGTTCACCGACGAGAACACGCTGGAGAAGCTCATTCCAGCTGACAAGCTCGAGGGTGTAAAAGCGAGCCTTGCCGCACGCGGCCTGTCGTTGACGGCGCTCAACAAGATGCAGCCATGGATCGTGACGAGCATGCTGGCCATGCCTCCCTGCGAGCTGACGCGCAGCAAAAGCGGCACGGCCTTCCTCGACGTCAAGCTCGCCCAGGACGCCAAGGCACAGGGCAAGACGGTCACGGGGCTTGAAACCATCAAGGATCAGCTCAGCGCCATGGCATCCCTGCCGCTGAAATTCCATGTCGAGGGACTTGTCGAGACACTGACACTTGCGCCGAAACTACCCGACATGTTTGAAACCATGACCCTGCTTTACACCCGAGGCGACGTAGCCATGATTTTCCCGGTGATACGGTCCATCTCTCCCGATGGCACGGCGAGCGGTGAAAACTATGCCGCGTTCGAGGAAAAGATGGTCAATGCTCGCAACCGCGTCATGGCGGAACATGCGGTTCCAATCATCGACAAGGGCAATGCCTTTATAGCGGTGGGAGCCTTGCATCTTCCCGGAGAAAAGGGGCTGGTGGCTCTGCTGCGCAGCAAGGGCTTTACGGTCGAGGCGCAATAACCTTAAATTTTGTCACATCTGGCAGAGTGATTCCAAGCCCTTATATAAGCCTGGTCAGCCAGATGACGGGCGATTTCGGAACCTAGGCTGTTCTGAGCCGTTTATTATTCTGAATGCAAAGAGTGTGACGGAGGACATGATGACCTATGATCCTAATTTGCGGCGTCCAGTGGATACGCAGTCCGATCATGAGCCCAACGCGGCTCCCTCAGGCGGCAGCGGCTTTCTGATCGCAGGTATTCTGATCGCAGCGCTGATTATCGGCGGTTATTATTATCTGAACAACAGTTCGACCATGGATGGCCCGGAACCGGCAGCACCAACAACGCAGGCACCTGCACCTGCAGCGCCCGCTCCCGCCAATTCGGCCCCAAGCAACAATTAGTTCCAAAGTCCTTTGGAAACCAAAAAGGCCCGAAATTTCGGGCCTTTTTCTCATTTCGTGCTTGGAGATTACATATGAATTGGCTTGGCGAAGGTTGCCAGGGCAGCTTCGCGGACGGCTTCGGACATTGTCGGATGGGCATGGGTTGTCCGTGCCAGATCCTCTGACGAACCGCCAAATTCCATCAGGACCGTTGCTTCGTGGATCATCTCGCCGGCGCCAAAACCGACAATGTGAACGCCGAGCACACGATCGCTCGCCTTGTCCGCGAGGATTTTGACAAAGCCATCAGTCTGCAGCATGGCGCGGGCACGGCCATTGGCTGTGAACGGAAACTTTCCGGCCTTGTACTCGATGCCGGCTGCCTTCAACTCTTCTTCGGTTTTTCCGACCGAAGCCACTTCCGGTTGCGTATAGACGACACTCGGAATGGCATCGAAATTCACATGTCCCGCCTGTCCGGCCAGAATCTCGGCAACGGCAATGCCTTCGTCTTCGGCCTTGTGTGCCAGCATCGGGCCCTGGACGACGTCGCCGATCGCGTAGATACCCGCGACGTTGGTCTGCCAATGGTCATTGATTGCCACCCGTCCGCGATCATCAACGGCAACACCTGCTTCCTTGAGCCCGAGACCGTCCGTGTAGGGGCGGCGACCGGTGGATACGAGAACGGCATCAGCCGCAATGGTCTGGGCTTCACCGCCCTTGACCGGCTCGAACGTTACCTTGGCTCCCTTGCCGGACTTTTCGACGCCCGTCACCTTGGCGCCAAGCTTGAATGCGATTCCCTGTTTCTCCAGCATGCGCTGGAACTGGCGCGATACTTCACCATCCATCGGTCCAAGAATCTTGTCGAGATATTCGACAACGGTAACCTTGGCGCCGAGGCGTGCCCAGACCGAGCCCAGCTCAAGCCCGATGACGCCGCCGCCAACAACAATCAGATTTTCCGGAACCTTGTCGAAATCCAGTGCGCCGGTCGAAGATACAATGATTTTTTCATCGAACTTGACATCGACACCCGGAATGCCGGCGACATCGGAACCGGTGGCGATGACAATGTTCTTCGCCTCGATTTCCTGCACCTTACCATCGTCGCCGGTGACGGACACCTTACCGGCTGCCACAACCTTGCCGGTTCCCTTGAAAGTGTCGATCTTGTTCTTTTTGAACAGGAAGGCCACGCCGCTGACATTGGACTCAACCGTTGCGTCCTTATGGGCAAGCATCGCCTTCAAGTTGAGCTTTGGCGTGCCAACCTCGACGCCCAGTTTTGCATGGGTGTGGCCAGCCTCATGGAAGACTTCCGAAGCATGCAGCAATGCCTTGGAGGGAATGCAACCGATATTGAGGCAGGTGCCGCCAAATGTATCGCGCTTTTCGATCACCGCGGTCTTCAGGCCGAGCTGTGCAGCCTTGATCGCACAGACATAGCCGCCAGGGCCTGTTCCGATGATGACGACGTCATATGACATGATTCAATCCTTCTGTTCTGACGCAACGCGAAACTATTGTTCGGGCACGCATTCTTTGAAACGGAAGACTTCCCACGGGAAAGCCTCCAAGGGTTTTTCAAGTTTGAAATTGAAGCTGCTCATGGCGCCGGAAAAATCCGGCAAGAGCAGTGCCTGGGCCGAAGGCTCCTTGGCCTTTGGCAGGAGCTCGGCATCAGCACCTTCCTTCAAGGCATAAACCACGCCTTTCCAGACAGTGCATTGTTGCAGCTCTGCACCTGTCGCATCGCCCGCCGGGCATTTGTATCTGATGGTGGCATTGGGCCTACCGCCATCCATGTTCCACATGACAACACCATCCATCTTCAGATCGCTGTCATTCATCTTAATCGTGAATTCATCGGAGGTGACCGCCGCGCCATCGTCGGGAACGCTTTTGAAGGTCAGCGTGTAATCATCGTCCCGATCCGTATAGACCGCATGGTCCTGCAAACACGCCGCGAAAGCTGGCGACGACAGGATGATGCTGAGTGCTGCAAGCAGGGCGACACTTTTTGCGGGACGGAGGCGAAGCAACGCGGTCATCGGTATTCCTAGCTCGCCTGCTGCGTTGCAAGCTTGATACCGAGGCCGATGAAAACCACACCGGTCACGCGGTTGAACCAGCGTCCCCACGCAACAAAGCGATCCCGTACGGATTGCATGGTGAAGAACGTCGATACGGCAACAAACCAGGCAATCAGCGCGGTTGCCATGAACAGGCCATAGGTTGCCTGCACCAGCGCCGGGGTTTCATGGCTGACCAGAGCTGAAAAAAGCGACAGGAAGAAAAGAACCGGCTTGGGATTGAGCGCATTGGTGACAAATCCCATGAGAAAGCAACGCCAGTCGGAAATATTCTTTTCCAAGGTGTCATCGACGATATCTCCAGGTGCTTCCCCAGATGCTTCCATGCCGGGAGCGCGCAGAGCCTTGATACCCAGATAAAAGAGATAGGCAGCGCCGGCCCATTTCAGCATGCCGAAGAGAAACAGCGATTTGGACACCAGGAGGCCAAGGCCAAGAATGGTATAGCTGATATGGAAGAGCAAAGAGGCGCCGATGCCGAAGCTGGTCATGATTGCACTGCGGCGGCCATGCACGATGCTCTGCCGCACAACAATGGCAAAGTCAGCACCCGGCGAGACGATCATGATCGAGAAGACGGCCATCAGGCCGAGGAACTCATACATGTAATGTGACATGCCTATTCTCCGGCAGGCGCTTCAAGCGCGGCGTTGAAAGCCCAGACATGACCGAAGGGATCACGAATACGGCCATAGCGGGCATTCCAGAACGTATCCTCGACGGGCATGATCAGTGCCGCACCAGCCGCCACCGCACGGTTCACCGCCGCATCGACATCGGCGGGCCTTGCGAGATTGAGGTTCAGCGCAATGCTCGCCCCGCCGCGGGTGACCGGCGACATGACATCGTTCTCACCGTCCGGGTTTTTGTACTCGGGGAATTCGTCGTGCAGCATGATCGAGCCGCCAAACAGCGACAGATTGGCATGCAGCACGCGTTTGCCATCCTCGGCCAGCTGCTTGAAGGTATTTTCGGCACCAAAGGCCTTTTCGTAGAAGGCGATCGCTTCGAGGCCGCCTTTCACGCAGATATGGGGTTCGACAGGTGGGAAATTCGGTGCAAAAGCCATTTTGAATCGCCTTTCATCACGTCATTTTGTGATTGGGCCGCAAGACTAAGTCAATCCGGTGCAATTCACCACACTGCAAAAACGGCCTCGCTTTGCCGGCAAGGCCGCTCTTCGCAATCTTACAGGTCGAGAACCAGGCGTTCCGGATCTTCCAGGCTTTCCTTGACCCGCACGAGGAAGGTCACGGCTTCCTTGCCGTCAACGATGCGATGATCGTAGCTGAGGGCAAGATACATCATCGGACGGATAACGATCTGGCCGCCAACGACAACCGGACGATCCTGGATCTTGTGCATGCCGAGAATGCCGGACTGCGGCGCATTGAGGATCGGCGAAGACATCAGCGAACCGTAGACGCCGCCATTGGAAATCGTGAACGTACCGCCCTGCATATCGGCCATGGACAGCGCGCCATCGCGGGCAGCTCTGCCGAGACGGCCGATGTCCTTCTCGATTTCCGCAATCGACATCTGGTCGGCATTGCGCACGACCGGCACGACGAGGCCCTTGTCGGTACCAACGGCAACGCCGACATGGGCAAAGTTCTTGTAGATGATGTCAGTGCCATCGATCTCGGCATTGACCGCCGGGATTTCCTTCAGTGCGTGGGTGACCGCCTTGGTGAAGAAACCCATGAAGCCGAGCTTGACGCCGTGCTTCTTCTCGAAGATTTCCTTGTAGCGGTTACGAAGGTCCATCACGGCCGACATGTCCACTTCATTGTAAGTGGTCAGCATCGCTGCCGTGCTCTGGGCATCCTTGAGGCGGCGCGCAATGGTCTGGCGCAGGCGGGTCATTTTCACGCGTTCTTCGCGCGATGCGTCATCAGCCGAAGAGGCGGGACGCGCTGCCTGCGGGGCCGGAGCAGCGGCAGGCTGTGCGGCAATGCCCTTGGCGACAGCATCAAGGACATCGCCCTTGAGAACCTGGCCGCGCTTGCCCGAACCCTCGACCTGCGAGACCGAAACGCCCTTTTCCGCCAGCAGCTTTGATGCTGCGGGGGACGCGGGCATCTCGCTCTCCTTGCGTTCCGTGATCGGCGTGTTGCCGGCAACCTGAGCAGCCTTGTCCTCGGCTTCTGCCGTTGACGACGCACCGGCGGCACCCGATGCCTGGGCGATGGCTTCGGGCTTGGCCTCTTCCTTTTTCACAGAAGCGGCACCGGCGCCGCCAATCATGCCGAGCAAGGCGCCAACTTCGACCGTATCGCCTTCCTTGGCGGTGATTTCCTCGAGGGAACCGGCAGCGGAGGCCGGAACTTCGATTGTTACCTTATCGGTCTCGAGTTCCACCAAAGGCTCGTCGACGGCAATCGCATCGCCGACTTTCTTGAACCATTTGCCAATGGTTGCTTCGGAAACGGATTCGCCCAGCGTTGGGACGCGGATTTCGGTTGCCATGATCTTGCTCTTCCGTTGATCTTCAGATGACTTCTGTTTGTTGTGGTTTAGGCGCCGAGGGCATCTTCAAGGAATGCTTCGAGCTGTGCAAGGTGTTTGGACATGAGGCCCGTTGCAGGCGATGCAGCGGCAGGACGTCCGGTATAGCGGACACGCTGATGCTTGGCATCGATATGCGCCAGAACCCATTCCAGATAGGGGTCGATGAAGGCCCAGGCACCCATGTTCTTGGGTTCTTCCTGACACCAGACCATCTCCGCATTGCGGAAGCGGGACAGTTCCGTGATCAGCGCCTTGGCCGGGAACGGATACAGCTGTTCCACGCGCAGCAGGTAGACATCATCGATGCCGCGCTTTTCGCGTTCTTCGTAGAGGTCGTAGTAGACCTTGCCCGAGCAGAGCACGACACGGCGGATCTTGGAGTCCTTCTGCAGCTTGATCGGCTGATCCTTCAGCAGCTGCGCATCGTCCCACAGCAGACGGTGGAACGAAGAATCGCCGGTGAAATCGCTGATGGAAGACACGGCACGCTTGTGGCGCAGCAGCGACTTCGGCGTCATCAGGATCAGCGGCTTGCGGAAGTCACGCTTCATCTGGCGGCGCAGGATGTGGAAGTAATTGGCAGGCGTGGTGCAGTTCGCCACCTGCATATTGTCTTCCGCACAGAGCTGCAGATAACGCTCGAGGCGGGCCGACGAATGTTCCGGACCCTGGCCTTCGTAGCCATGTGGCAGCAGGCAGACGAGACCGGACATGCGCAGCCACTTGCGCTCACCCGAGGAGATGAACTGATCGAACACCACCTGCGCACCGTTGGCGAAATCGCCGAACTGGGCTTCCCACAGGGTCAGTGCGCGCGGATCGGACAGCGAATAGCCGTATTCGAAACCAAGCACGGCCTCTTCCGAAAGCATCGAATTGATGACTTCGTAGATGGCCTGACCCTTCTGCAGGTTGTTGAGCGGGATGTAGCGCTGCTCGGTTTCCTGATCATAGAGAACCGAATGACGTTGGCTGAACGTACCGCGTTCCACATCCTGGCCGGAAAGGCGGATCGGGTGGCCTTCGATAACCAGCGAGCCAAAGGCAAGAGCCTCGGCCATTGCCCAGTCGAACCCTTCGCCCGACTCGATCATCTTGGCGCGGTTGTCCTGGAAACGCTGGATCGTCCGGTGCACATTGAAACCGCCGGGAACCTCGGACAGTTTCTTGCCGATTTCCTTGACTGTCTTCAACGGGAGCCCGGTCTTGCCGCGGCGCTGCTCGTCGGCATTGTCGGCCGTGCGCAGACCGCTCCAGGCGCCATCCAGCCAGTCGGCCTTGTTGGGCTTGTAGTGTTGTCCGGCTTCGAATTCCTGTTCGAGCTTTTCGCGCCAAGCGGAACGCATGGCATCGACTTCCGCCGGATTGACCAGACCTTCATCGATCAGCTTCTGCGAATAGAGCTGTACGGTGGTCTTCTGGCCGCGGATCGTCTTGTACATCAGCGGCTGCGTGAACGCAGGCTCGTCGCCCTCATTGTGGCCGAAGCGGCGGTAGCAGAACATGTCTATGACCACGGGCTTGTGGAACGTCATGCGATACTCCGTAGCAATCTTTGCCACGTAGACCACGGCTTCCGGATCATCGCCATTCACGTGGAAAATCGGCGCCTCGATCATCTTCGCCACATCGGACGGATAGGGCGAGGAACGCGACAGGCGCGGATTGGTGGTGAAGCCGATCTGGTTGTTGATGATGAAATGCACCGTACCGGCAACGCGGTGCCCGCGCAGGCCGGAAAGGCCAAGACATTCCGCAACCACACCCTGGCCGGCAAAGGCAGCATCACCATGCAGCAGCAGCGGCATGATCTTGGCGCGCTCGGACAAAGGCACCATGTCATCACGTTCGCGGCCGGCAAGGAGATCCTGCTTGGCACGCGCCTTGCCCATGACAACCGGATTGACGATTTCGAGGTGCGATGGATTTGCGGTCAGCGACAAATGCACCTTGTTACCATCGAATTCGCGGTCCGACGACGCACCCAGATGGTACTTCACGTCGCCCGAACCTTCGACATCGTCAGGCGTATAGGAGCCGCCCTTGAATTCATGGAAAATGGCGCGGTGGGGCTTGGCCATGAACTGGCTGAGCACGTTCAGGCGGCCACGATGCGCCATGCCGAGAACGATTTCCTTGAGGCCCATCGATCCGCCACGCTTGACGATCTGTTCGAGGGCCGGAATCAGCGATTCGCCGCCATCAAGGCCGAAACGCTTCGTGCCCTTGTACTTGACGTCGATGAACTGTTCGAAACCTTCAGCCTCGACCAGCTTGGAAAGGATGGCCTTCTTGCCTTCGGGCGTGAATGCGACGCCCTTGTCCGGGCCTTCGATGCGTTCCTGAATCCATGACTTTTCCACGGGATCGGAAATGTGCATGAACTCGACGCCGATGGTCGAGCAATAGGTGCGCTGCAGGATGTCGAGCATCTGCGGGATCGTCGCATATTCGAGCCCCAGCACATTGTCGATGAAGATCTTGCGGTCATAGTCGGCCGGCGAGAAACCGTAGCTCTCGGGCGAAAGCTCGTTGTAATCTTCCTTGACCTCGGCCAGGCCCAGCGGATCAAGTTTGGCATGCAGGTGGCCGCGCATGCGATAGGCGCGGATCATCATGATGGCGCGCACCGAGTCGCGGGCGGCGTGAATGATGTCCGCATCGGAAGCAGCCTTGGCAACAGGTGCAGCCGCGCCGTTGGCCGACTTTGCCTTCAGCTTGTCGGTGATGTGCTTTTCGACTTCACCCCAGTTGCCGTCAAGCGCCGAAACCAGTTCGCCGTTGCCGGCAATCGGCCAGTTCGGCTTCTCCCAGGACGCGCCCTGCGCGTTCTTGATGACATCGGCCTTGCTGTCATTGAGATTGGCAAAGAATTCCTGCCACTCGGGACCAACCGAACCCGGGTCCTGCTCATACTGCGCGTGCAGCTCCTCGATATAGTGAGCATTGCCACCATAGAGAAATGATGTGAGCGCGAAAATGTCGTTGGCCTGTTCTTGACGTGCCATGTGTGTGACCGGAGCACCCGCTCCGTCTCCCTTGATGAGAGCGTCCAGGAGATCGTGCCCCGGAACACTCTGGGTTGAGGTTTCCGGCCCTTGCCGGGAAATCCCCCTGAATTGATCAGGGCGAACAGCCGCCCCGATCCGTCTTGGTCTTTGCTGCAGGCGGAAATCCGCCCGCTTGGGTTTTAGCCCTTGAGGACTTCAACCAATGTCTTGCCGAGCTGTGCCGGCGATGGCGAAACACGAATGCCAGCCGCTTCCATGGCTGCGATCTTGTCTTCCGCACCGCCCTTGCCGCCGGAGATAACCGCGCCGGCATGGCCCATGGTGCGTCCGGGAGGAGCCGTACGCCCGGCAATGAAACCGGCCATCGGCTTCTTGCGGCCGCGCTTGGCTTCATCCGCGATGAACTGGGCTGCGTCTTCCTCGGCCGAGCCGCCGATCTCGCCGATCATGATGATCGACTTGGTGGCTTCGTCAGCCAGGAACATTTCCAGGATGTCGATGAACTCGGTGCCCTTTACAGGATCGCCGCCGATACCGACTGCGGTTGTCTGGCCAAGGCCTTCATTCGTTGTCTGGAACACTGCCTCATAGGTAAGTGTGCCGGAGCGCGATACAACACCCACCGAACCCTTCTGGAAGATATTGCCCGGCATGATGCCGATCTTGCATTCTTCCGGGGTAAGGACACCAGGGCAGTTCGGGCCGATCAGGCGTGAGGCGGAACGCTCGAGGCGGGCCTTGACGCGAACCATGTCGATGACCGGAATGCCTTCGGTGATGCAGATGATCAGCGGGATTTCCGCATCGATCGCTTCGATGATGGCTTCGGCAGCACCTGCCGGCGGCACATAGATGACCGAGGCGTTGGCACCGGTGCGATCCTTGCCTTCGGCAACCGACGCAAAGATCGGCAGCTGGGCACCGGCACCGGTCGGCAACTTGCCTTCCCAGGTCTCGCCGCCCTTTTTCGGGTGGATACCACCAACCATCTGGGTACCGTAGTAGGCCAGAGCCTGTTCGGTGTGGAATGTTCCGGTCTTGCCGGTCAGGCCCTGCACGAGAACCTTGGTGTCTTTGTTGACGAGAATGGACATACGAGACCTTTTCTATTGGTGATCGACAGGCACGATGCGGCGGTAAACACCGCTGACAACGTCCTGCCAGATGTCGCTTCCGGCCGGTGCAAATTCCACACGCAACCGGAACCGGTCTTGATCTTCGAATTGATAGCGGCTGCGGGCCCTGCCGCGCGGTGACGACTTTTCCAGAACCAGTTCGTCGCCGGACCAAGTCCCCGTCGCCGGAGCGGGCGGGACAAAGCCGACGGTATCGAACTGATACAGCTTATAGGTGCCGTCATTGACATCGAAGCCGAAAATGTTCCGGGCTTCGAATGTCGTCTGGCCATCGCGAACCTGACGATAGGTCTGGTTCAGAAACAATCCGCCGAGATCGGTCTCGGCGGAAAGATATCCCTTGGCCGCCCCGGCACGTGTCCAGGGCGTCGCCGAAACCTGCTCTTCGCCTTCAAACGAACCCAGAAGGGCCTGAAAGCGTTGATGCTCCGGTCGAAGGGGCGATGGGGTGGTCATCGGCGTGCTCTTTAGCCCTTGACTGCCTTGACGATCTTCTGAGCGGCGTCATCGAGATCATCGGCGGAAACGACATTGAGGCCGCTTTCATTGATGATCTTCTTGCCGAGCTCGGCATTGGTGCCTTCAAGACGGACAACCAGCGGAACCTTCAGGCCCACTTCCTTGACCGCGGCAATCACACCCTCGGCAATCACATCGCATTTCATGATGCCGCCGAAAATGTTGATCAGGATGCCTTCAACCGCAGGATCGGCCGTGATGATCTTGAATGCGGCCGTCACCTTCTCCTTGCTGGCGCCGCCGCCAACGTCGAGGAAGTTCGCAGGCTCTGCACCATAGAGCTTGATGATGTCCATCGTTGCCATGGCAAGACCGGCACCATTGACCATGCAGCCGATGTTGCCGTCGAGAGCAACATAAGCAAGGTCATACTTGGAAGCCTCGATTTCCTTGGCGTCTTCTTCCGTGGTGTCACGCAGCTCGACCACGTCAGGATGACGGAACAGCGCATTGCCGTCGAAGGAAACCTTGGCGTCGAGGACGCGCAGACGACCATTGGTCATGACGATCAGCGGGTTGACCTCGAGCAGGCTCATGTCCTTCTCGGTGAAAGCCTTGTACAGGATCGGGAACAGCGATTCACCGTCGGTCCTGGCTTCGCCGGTCAGGCCGTAAGCATCGTTGATCTTCTTTACATCATCTGCGGTCACGCCCTTTTCGGGATCGATCGCCACGGTGATGATCTTTTCCGGTGTGTCGTGCGCGACAGCTTCGATATCCATGCCGCCTTCCGTGGATACCACGAAAGCCGGACGGCCGACGGTGCGGTCGACGAGGATCGACAGATAGAGCTCGCGATCAATGTCCGCACCGTCTTCGATGTAGAGGCGGTTGACCTGCTTGCCGGCCGGGCCGGTCTGCTTGGTCACGAGCGTGTTGCCGAGCATTTCCTTGGCATTGGCAACAACTTCTTCGACCGACCTGGAAAGGCGGACGCCGCCCTTCGCATCGGGGCCGAGTTCCTTGAACTTGCCCTTGCCGCGGCCGCCCGCATGAATCTGGCTTTTCACCACATAAAGCGGACCGGGCAGCGTCTTCGCCCACTCTTCCGCCTGCTCGACGGAATAGACGGCAACGCCATTGGCAATCGGCGCACCGAAGGAGTGGAGCAGGCGCTTGGCCTGATATTCGTGAATATTCATCAGTTAACTTCCTCTACGAAAAATCCGGTGCGTGCACGGGATCGTTTCAGAACGTTCAGGCCGAATTACTTGAGGTTCGGCGCGATGGCGATGCAGGCTTCGCAAAGACCGGCGACAGAGGCCACCGAGTTTTCGAACGCCTTTTCTTCGGTCTTGTTGAGATCGATTTCGATGATGCGTTCGACGCCGCCGGCACCGATGATGACAGGCACGCCGACATACATGTCCTTGACGCCGTACTGGCCGGAGAGGTGCGCTGCGACAGGCAGGACGCGCTTCTTGTCCTTGAGGAAGGCTTCAGCCATCTGGATCGCCGAAGAAGCCGGGGCATAGAAGGCCGAACCGGTCTTCAGCAGGCCAACGATTTCCGCGCCGCCGTCACGGGTGCGCTGAATGATCTGATCAAGCTTTTCCTGGCTGGTCCAGCCCATCTTGACGAGGTCCGGCAGCGGAATGCCGGCAACGGTCGAGTAGCGGGCAAGCGGCACCATCGAATCGCCATGGCCGCCGAGAACGAAGGCGGTGACATCTTCCACCGAAACCTTGAATTCATCAGCGAGGAAATAGCGGAAGCGGGCGCTGTCGAGAACGCCGGCCATGCCGACGACCATGTTCTTCGGCAGGCCGGAGAATTTCTGCAATGCCCAGACCATCGCGTCGAGCGGGTTGGTGATGCAGATTACGAAGGCGTTGGGCGCATACTTCTTGATGCCCGCGCCAACCTGTTCCATGACCTTGAGGTTGATGCCGAGCAGATCGTCACGGCTCATGCCGGGCTTGCGCGGTACGCCGGCGGTCACGATGACCACATCCGAACCCTCGATCGCCGAATAATCATTGGCGCCGACGAGCTTGGCGTCAAAATCGTCAACCGGTGACGACTGGGCAATATCGAGCCCTTTGCCCTGAGGAATGCCTTCTGCGATGTCGAAGAGCACGATGTCACCGAGCTCCTTGAGCCCGATCAAATGTGCCAATGTGCCACCGATCATGCCTGAACCGATGAGGGCGATTTTGTTACGTGCCATGCTGGTTACTTCCCTGATCTGAAGTCTGGACGGACGCCAAAGGACATCGACGACGTCGGGCAGAGCCCGCGATCATGCGCCTTTGCGTTGGGACGTTCGAATATTCCTCTTTCAAAAATAACTCAACCAAAAATTTTCCCCTCAATAAATTCAATCGTTTAGATTTGATGGGATTTACGTAAACGTCAATTGAATTTAGCTTGGGGAAGGTTTTTCTGGCATTGTCTAACATAGGCAACATATCAAAATGATGAAATAAGGGCGACCCGTATCACAGTCATTTGATAGCCATTCAGGCTTCCGAGGATATCGGCATTTCCTGCGCCTGCGCTGCTTCAGCCAGGTACTCCTCGCTCTGCATTTCAAAAAGCCGGGATGCGGTGCGGTCAAATTCGAAAGCTTCGGTACCCCGCTTGGCTTCATAAAGCTTGTCCGGTGAAGCCGCCGCGGAAATCACCACATGCACATGGTGATCGTACAAAATATCGATCAGGATAATGAAACGCTTGGCCTCGTTGCGTCTGGCATAATCGAGAATCGGCACTTCATCGATGAAGATGGTCTGGTAGCGCGAAATGATGGCCGCATAGTCCAATGCGCCCAAAGGCTTCGAGCAGAGATCGGCAAAGCCGAAACGCGCGGCATGCCGTGCTGCCCGCGGCACCACCACATTGTGGCCTTTGACTTTGAAATGGTCTTCTGAAACGGCGGCACCTTCGGTTGCCGTATGCCAGGCTTCATCCATTTTCTGCTTTGTATCGCCGGACAAAGGCGCGAGGTAAACCGGCATGCGGTTGAGCTTCTCCAGCCGGTAATCCGTGCGGGCATCCAGATTGACCACATCGACATGGGTCTTGAGCAGGTCGATGAACGGCAGGAACAGCTGGCGGTTGAGACCATCCCGATAGAGATTGTCCGGTTCCACGTTGGATGTGGCAATGAGAACGACACCGCGCTCGAACAATGCCCTGAACAAGCGCGACAGGATCATCGCATCGGCGATATCTGTGACGGTGAACTCATCGAAACACAGAACCCAAGCCTGCTCCGCCAGGGCATCGGCAACGGGCGGGATCGGATCGTCCTGCTTCGTCTCACCGTTCTTGTGCGCTTTGCGATGCGCATTGATGCGCTCGTGCACATCGGCCATGAAATCGAGAAAATGTGCCCGGCGCTTGCGCTTGGCCGGGACAAGCTGATGAAACATGTCCATCAACATGGTCTTGCCGCGCCCGACCTCGCCAAAGATATAGAGACCTTTGATCACTTCATGCCGCGGCGAGCGGCGGCTGAACAGCCAGCCCAGCGCACTGGACTTGGTGGCAAGCCGCTTTGTCGCAAGCTCGCGTATCAGCCGGTCGAAACGATCCGCCAGCTGCTCCTGTGCCGGATCGACAGCAATATCCCCCGCCTGTACCAGCGAATCGTAGCGCTCGCGCACGGAGGGAAACACTTTCAGATTATCGTGCGACATGCGGGCTGCAGTCTCCGGATGTGTGCAGCAGCTGAATTCGCGCTGCACACTCCCATTTCAGGCTTAACGTGACAGGCTCAGATTCTGCCCACCGGAGGTCTGGCCATCAAAGCGCGAAGACCCTGAAGAGTAAAGCCGGGCAACCGTGCCGCCTGCTGCATCGTAAAGGGTGAGCTGCTTGCCGCTCACGGCCCAGGACGAAAGATTTGCCAGTTCACCCGGGCAACGCAATGGACCGGCGCGATAACCCTGACCGAACTTGGTCTGCGGCGTAGCGATCTTGCAGGACTGACCGGCCAATGAGGCGTTCCAGACACCGGCAACACTGCCGGCGGTGACGTCAGGAGCGTTTGCCGGCGGAAGCGACGCGACTTGCGTACCCTGGGAAGCAGGTGCAGCACCGCTACCGGTCGTTGGTGCGGTCGGAAACTGATTGGCTCCGCCGGGTGGCGGCAATTGGCTCTGGGTCACGGATCCGGACGGCGCAGACTGCAAGGGCGCAGGCCGGGGCGTAACGCGGTCCATACCATCATTGTCAAAGCGCGTACTCTGGCAGCCTGCCAGAACCATGCCGACAGCGGCAACGGCCAGCAAATTGACGTTCAAAGTCCCCATAGTCTTACTCTCCATCTACGCATCCAACAGAAAAAATGCGATTCGACTTGGCATTGTTACCCACGATACAAAGGATATCGCGGCGAAATTTCAACCCGCCAGGCGGCAAAACAAGCCTGTTTCCGGCCTGCCGCCGCGGCAGAAGCATCGAAAACTCCCTGAACTGGCAATATCGCCACACTATCCAGAGCCGTTCCCGTTTGGCTGGAAGCCATAACCTTGCGCAAGTCAACCATTTTAAGGTGAATAAAGTCTTATGATGGCGATACGCGGTAATGACGGAAATGTGTGAGGCGCCCCATTGAAGTCCGTCAACGGCAAGGATATTTCTTGAGCATGACACTCATAAATAAAACACCTCAACGAATTCGCCACGAAACCCGCCTGCGCCTCCTCGATGTGCAGGACGTCAAACATCTGACACCGCGCATGGTGCGCGTCACCCTTGCCGGCGACCAGCTGGAAGGTTTTGTCAGCGCCGGTTATGGCGATCACATCAAGATTTTCTTTCCGCCTGCCGGAAGCGGGCCGATTGTTCCCGTTCTCGGCCCCGATGGCATCAGTTTTCCGGAAGACACGCCGCGTCCGGAAATGCGGGACTACACACCGCGCAACTATCATGCAGCGTCCAACACCCTTGATGTCGATTTCGTGCTGCATGGCGACGGCCCCGCATCCACATGGGCAGCACAGGCTAAGCCCGGTCAGCAGATTGTCATTGGCGGACCACGCGGCTCGATGATCATTCCCGATGCCTATGACTGGTATTTTCTGGCTGGCGATGAAACGGCCCTCCCCGCCATCGGGCGCCGACTCGAAGAACTGCCGGCCACGGCCCGCGTCGTCGCGGTAATCGAGGTTGAGGACAAAGCCGAAGAACAGGAGCTCAAGTCCAGCGCCAAGGCCGGGATTGTCTGGGTTCACCGCAACGGTGCGGAAGCCGGCAACAATGACCTGTTGCTGCGAACGATTGAAAGCCTGACCTTGCCCGAGGGTGATTGCTACGCTTTCATCGCCTGCGAAAGCAGCATATCCAAATCCATCCGCACCCATCTGGTCGAGCAGCGCGGCTTCAACGGCGAATGGGTGAAAGCGGCCGGTTACTGGTTGCGCGGCGTGGCGGACGCGCACGAGCCCCATTGACATCATCTTTGCGTTGCCGGGCTGACGGCGCTGGGGTAGGGTTTACGCCCTCCCCATAAGGATCAAGAACATGTCTCAGCCGCAAAACACGCGTATCGTCCTCGCATCCAGACCGCAAGGACCGGTAAAGCCGGACAATTTCCGGGTCGAAACCGTACCGGTTTCCGTACCTGGCGACGGTGAGGTTCTGCTCAAAATTCTGTTTCTGTCGCTCGATCCCTATATGCGCGGCCGCATGGACGATGCTGAGTCCTATGCTGCCCCGGTTGCCGTTGACGCGGTCATGGAAGGCGGAACCGTTGCGGAGGTGATCGAGAGTAAACATCCCGGCTACAAATCCGGTGATATTGTTCTCTCCCATTCCGGCTGGCAGAGCTATGCCCTCTCCGATGGTGCCGGTCTGCGCAAGCTCGATCCGAATGCCGCGCCGCTGTCAACGGCTGTCGGCATTCTCGGCATGCCGGGTTTTACCGCCTATGCGGGACTCCTGACTATCGGCCAGCCCAAGCCGGGCGAAACCGTGGTTGTCGCCGCGGCCAGCGGGCCGGTGGGATCGACGGTCGGCCAAATCGCCCGAATCAAGGGTGCACGGGCTGTCGGTATTGCCGGCGGCGCAGACAAATGTGCATTCGTCCGCGACGAACTGGGGTTCGATGTTGCAATTGACCACCGCGCACCCGATTTTGCCGAACAGCTGCAACAGGCCTGTCCGTCCGGTATCGATGTTTACTTTGAAAATGTCGGCGGCGCGGTCTGGGACGCAGTTTTCCCGCTGCTCAACACCTTCGCGCGTGTGCCGGTCTGCGGCCTGATCGCACAATATGACGGTCTCGATCTTTCCGGCAAGGATCGCCTGCCGGCGCTCATGCGCGACATCCTGAAGAAGAGCCTGACCGTGCGCGGCTTCATCCAGCGTGAATTCATCGATCAGCGTCCGGTCTTCCTTGAAACCATGAGCGGCTGGTTGCGTACCGGCGAAGTCAAGTACCGCGAGGATATTGTCGATGGGCTCGCCAACGCTCCGGAAGCTTTCATGGGGCTGCTGAAAGGGCATAATTTCGGCAAGCTGGTGATCCGGGTCGCCTGACGCCGGATAGGATTGAATGCCGGTGACACAGCTTTGATACGGCTGGCACTGGCAATTCTTCACCTTTTCCGCCATATAAGCCCTCTATCGACATCGGAATGACTATACAGGCTGACAGAAGCATGGCAGTGCGCGCGCAATTTGCAAAGATGAACGGGCTTGGCAACGAGATAATCGTTGCCGACATGCGCGGCCGTGCGGATCATGTTGCGCCAGGGGCGGCCATTGCACTCAATGGCGATCCAGCCACCAAGTTCGATCAGATCATGGCAATCCATACGCCGCGCACCCAGGGTACGGAAGCCTATATCGAGATCATCAACTCCGACGGCACTCAGGCACAGGCCTGCGGCAACGGCATGCGCTGTGTCGTGCAGGCTCTTGCTGCCGAAACCGGCAAACGGGAATTCACCTTCGAAACCATCGCCGGAATATTGACCGCCCATGAACATGCCGACGGCATGATTTCCGTCGATATGGGCAAGCCCCGTTTCGGCTGGCAGGAAATCCCACTGGCTGAAGCCTTCCACGACACACGCCAGATCGAATTGCAGATCGGACCGATTGATGCGCCTGTCCTGCACTCCCCCTCCGTCGCGAGCATGGGCAACCCACACGCGATCTTCTGGGTCGAGCAGGATGTCTGGACCTACGATCTCGAGCGCTTTGGCCCGCTGCTCGAAAATCACCCGATTTTCCCCGAACGCGCCAACATTTCGATTGCCCACGTGACCAGCCGCAATGCCATGACCCTGCGCACCTGGGAGCGCGGCGCCGGGCTGACCCGGGCCTGCGGTTCGGCCGCCTGCGCAGCGGCCGTGTCCGGTGCCCGCACAGGCCGCACCGAACGAACCGTGACGGTGACCGTTCCCGGTGGTCCGCTGGTGATTGAATGGCTGGACAATGATCATGTCATGATGACCGGACCCGCCGAATGGGAATTTTCCGGCTCGTTTGATCCGCAGACCGGTCAATGGCAGCGGGACGAGACAACACCATCGCAGGGGGCTGCCTGATGGCTGTGGATGTCGTCACGTTTGGCTGCCGCCTCAACACTTACGAATCCGAGGTGATGAAGCGTGAGGCCGACGCTGCCGGGCTCGGCACACTGGAAAACGGTGCGATCATCTTCAATACCTGCGCCGTGACCAGCGAGGCCGTGCGGCAGGCGCGGCAGGCAATCCGCAAGGCACGCCGCGACAATCCGCAGGCCCGCATCATTGTCACCGGCTGCGCCGCCCAGACCGGGGCTGACGAATTTGCCGCCATGGATGAGGTTGATCTCGTTCTCGGCAACGAGGAAAAACTGAAATCCAATTCGTACCGCATGCTGCCCGATTTCGGTGTCAACCAGTTCGAGAAGGTGCGCGTCAACGACATCATGGAGGTGCGTGAAACCGCATCCCACATGGTCGATGCCATCGAGGGACGGGCACGGGCCTTTGTACAGGTACAGAACGGCTGCGATCATCGCTGCACGTTCTGCATCATCCCCTATGGCCGCGGCAATTCCCGCTCCGTACCGATGGGCGGCGTGATCGAACAGGTCAAACGGCTCGTTGGCAACGGCTATAACGAAGTGGTCCTCACCGGCGTCGACATGACCAGCTATGGACCCGATCTGCCGGGCTCCTTGCGCCTCGGCAAGCTCGTCAAGACCGTTCTCGGCCAAGTGCCTGATCTGAAGCGTCTGCGCCTCTCCTCTATTGATTCCATCGAAGCGGATGATGATCTGATGGAGGCACTGGCGACGGAAAGCCGGCTGATGCCGCACCTGCATCTGTCGCTGCAGTCGGGCGACAACATGATCCTGAAGCGGATGAAACGCCGCCATCTGCGCGAGAACTCCATCGAGTTCTGCGAAAACGTCCGTAAGATCCGCCCCGATATTGTGTTCGGTGCCGATATCATTGCCGGCTTCCCCACCGAGACCGATGAGATGTTTGAAAACTCCATCGGGATTGTCGAGGAATGCGGGCTGACCCATCTGCATGTCTTCCCGTTCAGCCCGCGCGAAGGCACGCCGGCAGCGCGCATGCCGCAGGTGAACCGGCAGATCGTCAAAACCCGCGCTGCCCGGCTGCGGGCGGCGGGTAACGCGGCTTACCGCTCCCATCTCGACCGTCTTGTCGGCACGAACCAGCGCATACTCGTCGAACGCGAGGGCCTTGGCCGCACCGAAGGGTTTACCCTCGTCGGGCTGAACGGCGGGGCACCCGGCGAAATCATTGAACGGCCGATCAGCGGGCATGACGGCGACAGGCTGCTGGCCGCAGACAGCAACCGGCACGCAGCGTAATCACAACGAGCAAAGCAGCATTCATGGCTCTGGGTTTTATCAAAAAGATATTTTCATTCGGCAAGAAGGAAGTCGACGAGGTTCCGGCCGAAGTACCTGTCCCCGCGCTCGAGGCGCCCGTTCAACCGACCACCGAACAGGTTTATGAGGACACGACGGCACAGGAAGCCCTGCCCGTTCCAGCCGAGGCGGAACCTGTCGAGGCCGAGCTGGTTGAGCCGGTGCCCGTTGCAGAGCTGCCGCAACCGGTCGCGCCCGAACCCGAACCAGTCATAACCCCAGTTATCCGGGAAACGGCGTTGGCCGAGCCCGAACCAGTTATCTTACCGGTCGAGGAAGAGCTGCCCATTCCATTCAATGCCTCGGAAGAACCGTTTGAACAGACGCTGACAGAAGCGCTGACACCCCCCGTGCATGTGCCGGAACCCATTATCGACATGCCTGCACCGGTGGAGCCGGTTGTGGCGCCCAAGCCGGCCTCGTCAAAGGTAACAGTCACCAGGACCGTAGAGGAGAAGAAAGCCGAAGAGCAGGTTACCGCCGAGCCGGAGAAACGCCTTACCTGGTTCGAGCGGCTGCGCAAGGGCCTGGCCCGCTCATCCCAGCAGCTGGGCGATTCCATCGGCGGCATCTTTACCCGTCGCAAGCTCGACGAAGACACGCTGCAGGATCTCGAAGATGTGCTGATTCAAGCCGATCTCGGCATGGAAACCGCCATCCGCATTACCGGTTCCCTGAGCGCCACGCGTTACGGCAAGGATATCAGTTCGGAGGAAGTCCGCACCATTATGGCGACTGAGATCGAAAAGGTGCTCGGGCCGGTTGCCAAGCCGCTGGAACTCGACCTTTCGCACAAACCGCATGTCATTCTGGTTGTCGGCGTCAACGGCACCGGCAAGACCACGACCATCGGCAAGCTCGCAGCTAAACTCACTGCCGGCGGTCTCAGCGTCATGCTGGCGGCCGGCGATACATTCCGCGCTGCGGCGATCGAGCAATTGCATATCTGGGGCAAGCGCACCGGCGCACCGGTGGTTTCGTCGAAGCTCGGTGCCGATGCGGCCGGGCTTGCATATGATGCCTGGAAACAGGCAAAGGAGGCCGGAAGCGACGTCCTGATCATCGATACAGCCGGACGCCTGCAGAACCGGACCGAGCTGATGGACGAGCTTGCCAAGATTGTCCGCGTCCTCGGCAAGAACGATCCCGATGCTCCGCATACCGTGCTGCAGACACTGGATGCCACCACCGGCCAGAATGCCCTCAATCAGGTCGAGATTTTCAAGAATGTCGCCGGCGTCAACGGTCTCGTCATGACCAAGCTCGACGGCACGGCACGCGGCGGCATCCTCGTTGCTATTTCAGCCAGGCACAAATTGCCGGTTTATTTCATCGGCGTGGGCGAGCAGGTCGATGATCTCGAGCCCTTTGCCGCCAAAGATTTTGCCAAAGCCATCGCGGGAGTTGCATGATGGACCAATCCGTATTTGAACGGGATCCATCCGATCCCAAGCGCAAGGAAGTTACACCGCTTCTGAAGCTGGTGCTGGAACTTGGACCGTTGATGGTCTTCTTCTTCGCCAATTCCCGCGGCGAATGGCTGATCGAGCGCTTTCCCGTGCTGGCCAACATCGGCGGGCCGATTTTCATCGCCACCGCGCTGTTCATGGTCGCAACCGTACTGGCGCTGGCCGTGTCTTGGATATTGATCCGCAGCCTGCCGATCATGCCGCTGGTTTCAGGCATCGTGGTTCTGGTGTTTGGTTCGCTGACACTTTGGCTGCACGACGAAAATTTCATCAAGATAAAGCCGACCATCATCAATGCCCTGTTCGGGGTGATCCTGCTGGGCGGCCTCTACTTCGGCAAATCGCTTCTCGGCTATGTTTTCGACAGCGCTTTCAAGCTCAATGCCGAAGGCTGGCGCAAGCTCACGCTGCGCTGGGGCATATTCTTCCTGTTCCTGGCCGTGTTGAACGAGGTGGTCTGGCGCAGCTTCTCGACGGATTTCTGGGTTGCTTTCAAGGTCTGGGGCACCATGCCCATCACCTTGCTTTTCACCTTCGCGCAAATGCCGCTGGTGATGAAACACTCGCTTGAACCCTTGGCCGGCAAAGGTACGCAAGGCAAGGAAAAATAGCCGCTCTAAGGCTTCAGCGCCTTTTCGACAGCAGGCATCAGATCATCGCGGATCGATGCCTCGCTGAAAGGTCCGACGTGCTTGTAGAGAATGGTGCCGTCGCGACCGACAAGGAAAGTTTCCGGCACGCCATAGACGCCCCATTCGATCCCGGCCCTGCCGCTCGCATCAACACCGATCATGTCGAACGGATTGCCAAGCTCACCCAGGAATTTCAGCGCGTTTTCGTCCTTGTCCTTGTAGTTGAGACCGGCGATGCGAAACCGCTTGTCCTTGGCGAGCTGCATCAGCAGCGGATGTTCCGCACGGCATGGCACACACCACGAGCCGAAGACGTTGACCAGTGTCAGCTGGCCCTTGAAGGCGGCGGGTTCCATACCCGGAACCGGTTGCCCGCCCTTGGTCAACCCTGCCAGAGGCGGAAGGGTCAGGTTCGGGGCGGGCTTACCGATCAATGCCGAGGGGATGACACTTTCGTCCCGCCCGAGCGCCAGCTGAAAGGCAAAGATACCGGCCAGAACCACAAAGAGCAGCAGGGGCAGGAACGCAAACAGCGAGAAGCGCCGGTGTGGAGCCTGTCCTTTGATATCCGGTCCGCTCACGATGCGTTATCCGTTCGCGCCTCAGAGCGGCGGCGTACGCCACGGGTTTCCAGCTCCTGCAGCGCGAGACGCTGCGTGCGCTGATCGATCAGTATCCAGCCGACGAGCGCCACGAGGACAGCTATGGACACGCCGTAGGACGCGAGGACAAAAGCCGTATGGGTCATGATTACACTCCCCTCCGTTCCGCACTGCGTGCCGCGATACGGCGCATGGCGACAACCCGCCTGCGCCAGATCTCATTGCGCATGGCCATGATGTGCAGGGTGAAGAACAGGAGCGTGAAGCCAACGGCCATCACCAGAAGCGGCCAGAGCAATGAAGGATGAATGGTGGGTCCTCCCATGCGGATAACCGATGCGGGCTGATGCAGTGTGTTCCACCAGTCGACGGAGAACTTGATGATCGGAATGTTGATGAAACCGACCAGCGTCAGGATAGCCGTCGCCTTGGAGGATTTTGCCGCATCGTCCATCGCCCGGGTCAGCGCAATGATGCCGAGATACATCAGGAACAGCACGAAAACCGAAGTCAGCCGTGCGTCCCACACCCACCAGGTGCCCCACATGGGTTTGCCCCACAACGAGCCGGTAATGAGCGCGAGAGCCGTGAAAGCAGCGCCTATGGGTGCTGCTGCCTTGGCGGAGACATCCGCCAGCGGGTGGCGCCAGACCAACGTTCCGATGGCTGAAATGCTCATGACCGTGTAGCACATCATCGACAGCCATGCGAAAGGCACATGGATGAACATGATCTTGACGGTCGAACCCTGCTGATAGTCATCGGGCGCCTGGAAGGACATCCACAATCCGGCAGCCAGAACCAGCAATGTGATCCCGACAAGCCATGGCAGCACGATCCCTGCAAAGTTGATGAACCGGGTTGGGTTGGCCAGATCGATCCAGCGTCCGGCTTTTGAAACAGCTTCAGTCATGGCGATTTCTTAGCTTCCCGGGCTCTATTTCGCAATTCACCATCACATGATCCTCCCAAGCCCGAAAGGATCGTGCGTCGCGCGGCGCATGTCAATCAGCCGACGATTTCAACGCTGCGGCGGCTGCCAGCGGTCCAATGACCGCAAAGAACAGTGTAATTGCAACGAGAATAAGAAAGGGCGCGACAAAAGGCGCGGGGTCTTCCACTGCTCCGTAGGCTGCCGACACGCCGAAGATCAGCACGGGAATGGTCAAAGGCAGGATGATCACCGACACGAGCAGGCCGCCGCGCGGCAGTGCGACGGCAACCGCGGCGCCGACGGCGCCGATCAGCGCGATGGCCGGTGTGCCGACGAGCAGGGTCAGGGTTGTGGCGCCGATGGCTGCGGGCTCCATGTTCATGAACAGGCCGAGCAAAGGGGAAGCTATGACCAGAGGCAGCACACACGTGCTCCAATGCGCCAGGCATTTCACCAGCACGGTCAATGCCAATATGTGCCGGTCCGAAGCCATGATCAGCAGATCGAGAGATCCGTCGTCGCGGTCGGCCTGAAACAGCCGGTCGAGACCGAGCAGCGTCGCCAGAAGGGCGCCGATCCACAGCATCGCAGGTCCGATTCGCGCAAGGAGCTTCAAATCCGGCCCGACACCGAACGGCACGACGGCGATAACGGCGAGAAAGAACAGTATCCCGATCAGCACGCCTCCACCGGCACGCAGACCCAATCGGGTGTCGCGGAGAAACAGCGAAAGCATCAGAAACCGCCCTTTCCCATCACGAGTTCCTGAGCCCCGTCCAATCCCAGCGGCAGATGGGTTGCGGCGACGACAATACCGCCGCCGGAAAGATGCGCATGCATGACGCGGGCAAACTGATCCTCCGATCCTTTGTCGAGGCCCGCCGTCGGTTCATCCAGAAGCCAGACCGGGCGATGGCTGATCAGGAGCCGCGCGATACTGGCACGCCGTTTTTGCCCAGTGGAGAGATAGCCGAACGGCAGATGGCCGATATCGCCGAGCTGCACGCGGTCCAGCGCTTCACCAACGGTATGGTTCCCGATGCCGCAGAACGACTGCCAGAAGCGCAGATTCTCTTCGACGCTCAGGACGGGTTTCATGGCATTGAGGTGACCGAGATAATGGCAGGCCGAAACAAGCCCGTCGAAACCGGCTGGTGCGGCATCAAGCCGGATGCGGCCTTCGGCTTTGTCCAGAAGTCCGGCGATGATTCGCAGGAGCGTTGATTTCCCGGCCCCGTTCGGCCCCGTAATCATCAGCGCCTCTCCACCCGCGACGGCAAAGTTCAGCCCGGAAAACAAAATCTCCCCGCCCCGCTCCCCTGCCAGATTTTCGGCGACTAACCGCATGAAGTTCCCGCTCTTGTTAACCCCGACGTGCCGCCCGGAATGACCCGTGTGCATTTCGACGCAGTCTCAAATTTTGACGAATGTCGGTCTGGCACAGATCGATGAAAATCTCTATATAGCAGTCAACCATGCCAGCGGTCGGCATGGAAACCATTTTTGGCCGATCTTCAATACGGGCGCCTTTTCGGACCTGTAGCGGGACGGACAGCGGAAATGACTGCACCCGCACCTTAGCGCGTCCTTGAAACGCGGCAAAGGCGTTCGTCCCGGGTGAGGCCAGTAGCATAAGGACGACGCAACATGTCTCAAATCGACAGTTTCAAATGCCGTAAAACCCTATCCGTAGGGGATAAGGAATATGTCTATTACAGCTTGACCGAAGCTGAGAAAAACGGCCTGGAAGGCATTTCCAAGCTCCCCTTCTCCATGAAAGTGCTCCTCGAAAACCTGCTTCGCTTTGAAGACAATCGTTCGGTTTTCAAGAAGGACATCGAAAACGTCGCCAAATGGCTTGTCGATCGCGGCAGTGCCGGCGCTGAAATCGCCTATCGCCCGGCCCGTGTTCTCATGCAGGACTTTACTGGCGTTCCTGCGGTCGTGGACCTTGCAGCAATGCGCGATGCCATGGTCAACCTTGGCGGCGACCCGGAAAAGATCAATCCGCTCGTCCCGGTTGATCTGGTTATCGATCACTCGGTGATTGTTGACGAGTTCGGCAATCCGCAGGCTTTCAAGCGCAATGTCGATCTCGAATACGAGCGCAATGGCGAACGTTACCGCTTCCTGAAGTGGGGCCAGCAGGCATTCAAGAATTTCCGCGTTGTTCCTCCGGGCACGGGCATCTGCCATCAGGTCAACCTTGAATATCTGGCCCAGGCAGTCTGGACCAAGGAAGAAGACGGCGTCACCGTCGCCTACCCCGATACCTGCGTTGGCACTGATTCGCACACGACCATGGTCAATGGTCTTGGCGTTTTGGGCTGGGGCGTTGGCGGCATCGAAGCGGAAGCGTCCATGCTGGGTCAGCCGGTTTCCATGCTCTTGCCTGAAGTCATCGGCTTCCGCCTGACCGGCAAGGTCAAGGAAGGCGTCACGGCAACCGATCTCGTGCTCACCGTGGTTCAGATGCTGCGCAAGAAGGGCGTCGTCGGCAAGTTCGTCGAGTTCTTCGGCCCCGGCCTCGAGAGCATGACGCTGGCTGATCGTGCCACCATCGGCAATATGGGCCCGGAATACGGCGCCACCTGCGGCTTCTTCCCGATCGACCGCGAAACCATCAACTACATGCATATGTCCGGCCGCGACGAAGAGCGTCTGGCACTGGTCGAAGCCTATTCGAAGGCGCAGGGCATGTGGCGCGAACCCGGCTCGGCCGATCCTGTTTTCACCGACACGCTGGAACTCGATCTCGGAACCGTGGTGCCGTCCATGGCCGGCCCGAAGCGTCCGGAAGGCCGTATCGCCCTCGAGGGCATTGCCTCCGGTTTCCATGAATCGCTGCAGAAGGAATACAAGAAGACCACGCAGCTTGATGCCCGTTATCCGGTTGAAGGCGAAGACTATGATCTCGGCCATGGCGACGTTGCCATTGCGGCGATCACCTCCTGCACCAACACCTCGAACCCGAGCGTGCTGATTGCCGCCGGCCTTCTCGCCCGCAATGCAGCTGCCAAGGGTTTGAAGTCCAAGCCCTGGGTGAAGACGTCACTGGCGCCCGGCTCGCAGGTTGTAGCCGCCTATCTTGAAAATGCCGGCCTGCAGGTTGAGCTCGACAAGCTCGGCTTCAATCTGGTCGGTTTCGGCTGCACCACCTGCATCGGCAATTCCGGCCCGCTGCCTGCACCGATCTCCAAGACCATCAATGACAAGGGTCTGATCGCTGCAGCCGTGCTTTCCGGCAACCGCAACTTCGAAGGCCGCGTTTCGCCGGACGTCCAGGCAAACTACCTGGCTTCTCCGCCGCTGGTTGTTGCCTATGCCCTGGCCGGTTCGGTCACCAAGGACCTGACAACCGAGCCGCTTGGCGAAGACCAGGACGGCAACCCGGTGTTCCTCAAGGATATCTGGCCGTCTTCGCACGAGATTCAGGAGTTCATCACCAAGAACGTCACCCGCAAGCTATTCGCATCCAAATATGCGGATGTGTTCAAGGGCGACCAGAACTGGCAGGACGTCAAGGTGCCGGCTGGCCAGACATACGCATGGGACGACAACTCGACCTATGTACAGAACCCGCCCTACTTTGTCGGCATGGGCAAGACACCCGGCATCGTCAACGATATCAAGGGTGCGCGTATCCTTGGTCTCTTCGGCGACAAGATCACCACCGACCACATCTCTCCGGCCGGTTCGATCAAGGCAGCCTCGCCTGCCGGCAAGTACCTGACCGATCACGGTGTGGCACCCCTGGATTTCAACCAGTACGGCACGCGTCGCGGCAACCATGAAGTGATGATGCGCGGCACGTTCGCCAACATCCGTATCCGCAACCACATGCTTGGCGAAAATGGCCGCGAAGGCGGGTACACGATCCATTACCCCTCGAAAGAGGAAATGCCGATCTATGATGCCGCCATGCAGTACCGCAGCGAGAATGTCCCGCTGGTCATCTTTGCCGGTATCGAATACGGCAATGGTTCATCGCGTGACTGGGCTGCCAAGGGCACGAACCTTCTCGGCGTTCGCGCTGTGATTTCCCAGTCTTTCGAGCGTATCCATCGTTCGAATCTCGTGGGAATGGGCATCGTCCCCTTCGTGCTGGAAGAGGGCACGAGCTGGCAGTCGCTTGGCCTGAAGGGCGACGAGTCGGTTTCGATCGAAGGTCTTGCCACAATCCAGCCGCGCCAGAAAACCCATGCCACGGTGACGTTCGTCGACGGTACGGTCAAGCAGGTACCGCTGATCTGCCGTATCGATACAATCGATGAGCTGGAATACCTCAAGAACGGCGGCATCCTGCAGTACGTGCTGCGCGATCTCGCCGCCTGAAGCAGCGAAAAGCTCTGAAATCGGAGACCGCCGGGCAACCGGCGGTCTTTTTTTCGCGATTTCGCCAATAATTATATGGTTTTGCCTGTAAACGTGATCGAATTCACCTCAAAGTGACTTCCTCTTGATAAAACGCATCCCTATCAATTGTCTGGCAATCACTCTCATACAAGATCAAAGAAAAATTCGGGAAGAAAGCTCGTACCCTTGACCCTGCGCCCTCTGCTCAAAGCCATTCTGATCGCCTGCCCGCTCCTTGTAGCGGCAGGGTTCCCGTGGCCGGTTTATGCCGGGAGCATCGGCACGAAACCGGATGGCGTGGTTGAGCTTTATACCTCGCAAGGCTGCGGCTCATGCCCACCTGCCGATGCCGTCCTCAAACAGCTGGTCGCGGAAGGGAAAGTCGTCGCACTGGCCTTCCATGTTGACTATTGGGATTATCGCGGGTGGGTGGACAATCTCGCCCTGCCCGAAAATACCGCGCGGCAGAATGCCTATCGCAAGGCACTCGGACTGACAGGTGTTTACACACCGCAGGCAATCCTCAATGGCCGCGAGCATGTAAACGGTCAGGACGGCGGTAAAATCCGGCGCCGAATCGATGAGATGCGCAATAGTGATTCTGGCCTGACAATTCCCGTATCGATCGAAAAAACCTCTCCGGATCGCCTGGTGATCAATATTGGTGAGGGGCCTGCCGCAAAAAATCCTGTGCGCGTTCTTCTTGCCTATTTCAATAAGGAAACCATTGTTTCCATACCCGATGGCGAGAACGGCGGGCGCAATGTCAGCTACGCCAACAGCGTCCGCGCGATGGAAACCGTTGGCATGTGGGATGGCAAATCCCAGAAGATCGAAATTCCGCTGACCGAAATCGCCAGCAAGAAGGCTTCCGGCTGCGCTGTCCTGTTGCAGGAAATGCTTGGTGAAGGCAAACCGGGGCCTATCATTGGCGCCTCGATCATGACAAAGCCCTGATTTTAAAGAGCATTTCTGTAGGCAAGAAAAAAGGCTGGTAAAACCAGCCTGAAGTCTTGGGGCTTGTTGCCATTGAGAGACTGAATGGTTCGGCCAGAACAGCCCGTTTGGGCGGGGGGCTTGGGGTATCGGACCGCTCAAGACCGAACCGTCTCAGACAACGGACTGAAGGTGGGTCTGAAATCCGGCGGCAATGCGAGTGCAACATGGCGAAACTGTGGCCAGACATCACCAATGGAAACAGGGCGTATTCCTTTGTGAAAGGCACAGTAGCAGCGACATTTTTGCGTTCAATTGCGCGCGCCCTGACACTTACAGGCTTGTAAATGCGGGCGGAACAGGTCACCCTTCTGTCATCCAGTTGTCATACGGCAAATCTAAGGGCGGATTGATTGATGGACAGCAATGCAGGTGGCGACGAATCGCAACAGCAGGCGAAACTCATTTCACTCTCCGGCGCACGTGATCTCCCCGTTACATTCAATCGGCGGGAACTTGATCAAATCCTCAGAATATACGGCTTCATGGTTTCAGCAGGCGAATGGCGCGATTATGCCATTGACCACCTGAATGACCGGGCTGTGTTCTCTGTGTTTCGCCGAACCAGTGAAGTGCCGATGTTCCGGATCGAGAAAAATCCGCGGCTGGCCCGCAAGCAAGGCGCCTATAGCGTGATTGCCGCGAGCGGTCTTATTCTTAAGCGCGGCACGGAGCTCGACAGGGTACTCAGGATCTTCGACAAATCGCTGCGGGTTGTGCGGAGCTAGAGCTGCTCAGCCTCTCAAAGGGGCCGGCCCCGGGAGGGTCGTGGTCCCGCCATTCATATCAAGCTGCATGAGAACCGTATCCAGCCAGCGGCCGTGCTTGAAACCCGATCCTTCAATGGTGCCGCAATGCCTGAAACCACAACTGGTATGCAGGCGCACCGACGCTGACGCAGCGTGACCATCACCGATAACAGCGATGAACTGGCGAAATCCAAGCGCTGTGCAATCGATGATCAAGCGTTGAAGCAAGGCTTTGCCCATGCCTTTGCCCTTGGCTTGCGGCGCAATGTAGATCGAATCCTCGACACTCCACCAATAGGCCGGGCGGGTACGGAAATAACTGGCATAGGCGTAGCCGCTCACGATGCCGTCCATCTCTGCCACGCTGTAGGGGAAACCATCACTGGTGATGGTATGGAACCGCTTGGTCATCTCCGCCAGCGCGGGCGGCTCGATCTCGTAGGTGGCCGTACCATGCAGAACCGCATCGCGATAGATTGCGGTGATAGCGGGCAGGTCAGCGGGCTGTGCCGGGCGGATATGAATGCTGATCATGACCGCAATCGATCGCAAAAATACCGGATGAATGCAATGCCGCCAAGAAAAAGGGCAGCGTTTCCGCTGCCCTTTTTCACTCGTTCATAACGTCCAGGATCAGTTGCGGTTGCCGAGGAACTGCAACAGGAACATGAACATGTTGATGAAGTCGAGATAGAGGCGCAGCGCACCCATGATCGCCTTGCGGCCATAGGTGTCCGAGCTGTCACCTTCATAGTACATTTCCTTGATGCTCTGGGTGTCATAGGCCGTCAGACCCGCAAAGACCAGAACGCCGATCGCAGAGATTGCAAACTGCAAAGCACTGGACTGCAGGAAGATGTTGACCACACCGGCAAGGAGAATGCCGATCAGACCCATGAACAGGAACGAACCCATTCCGGAGAGATCGCGCTTCGTCGTGTAGCCGTAGAGCGACAGCGCACCAAAGGATGCAGCGGTGATGAAGAATGTCTGCACGATGCTTCCCGATGTATAGACAAGGAAGATCGATGACAGAGAAACACCGACGAGCGCAGCATAAACCCAGAAGGTTGTCTGGGCCGCCGAAACGCTCATTTTCTCAATGCGGAAGCTCAAGAAGAACACCGCTGCGAGCGGTGCGAGCATAACAACCCAACGCAGGGGCGAGCCGTAAAGCGCCACGCCAAGGCTGGTCAGCATCTTGCCATTCGGCAATTGATGCGCGGCAAGTGATGCGTCATTGGTGGTTGCGAGATAAACAATTGCAAGCGCGGCAAGACCGGTCACTGCGAGACCGATCCCCATCAGATTGTAGACCTTCAGCATGTAGCTGCGTAGACCTTGATCGATCCCCGCGTCCACACGCACTCCGGCCGATGTACGGGCCTGGATGTTGCGATAGTCAGCCATGGTTTTCCTCATTGCTTCGTCCCGTCGGGTGTCGGGGGTTATTCCCAGGCGCCGCTGGCGGGACCCCAGCATGCCTTGCGGTGAATTATGGGGATTCAGCGGGGCGATAACAAGACCTGTTTTACTCAAGATCGCGTGTTTGGCGGGCAAATGCGGGCAAAACGCTCGCATATTACGCTTTTTTAACGATTTCAGAGGTTTCGCAGGATTGGAGCCGCCTTTTGACCAAGGATTCTCCAGGTTCCCGCTAGGCCAAATCCGACGGTCAAAACCAGCGCCAGGACCAGCGTGGAAACCGCCACTTCCGGCTGGAATGATGCAGGCAGCTTCATCACCCGCACAACCACATACCAGGCCGCCAATCCGCCCGCCAGGAGCGCGAAAGTCGCTGTCGCCAGCCCCAGGATGACATATTCGTAGCTGAATGCCTTGATCAGAGTGCGCCGCGTGGCGCCAAGGGTTTTCAGCACCACCGCGTCATGCACGCGGGCGCGGTTGCCGGCCGCAAGCGCGCCGCCGAGCACAAGGATGGAGGCGATCAGAGCCACCGACGCCGCGGCGCGGATCGCAACCGCCAGCTGTCCGACCAGCTCATTGGCAATGCTAATGGCATCCTTCACCCGCACGGACGTGACGGCGGGAAAAGCCCGGGTCACATCACGCATGACCGTGGCCTCTTCCTGTGTTGTCGCAGAGGGATCGGTGAGCGTGGCAAGCCAGGCATGCGGGGCACCGGCAAAAGCATTGGGCGAGAACACCATGACGAAATTGATCGCAAGCGATTCCCACTCCACCTGCCGGAAGTTGGCAATGCGCGCCGTGATGTTGCGGCCGAGCGCATTGACGGTGACCGTATCGCCAAGCTTGAGGCCAAGGTTACGCGCCTCCTCGGCCGAGAAGGATACCAGCGGCTCGCCGGTGTAACCTTCGGGCCACCAGGTACCCGCTGTCAGCACCGAGTTTTCCGGTATCTTCTTGGCGTAGGTAATACCGCGATCCCCACGCAACACCCATGCCCCTTCCGGCGGTATGGTCAGCTTGCCGACATCCGTGCCGTTGAAGGCAACGATGCGGCCGCGCAGCATTGGCGCGCTGACAATCTTGCCTTGCGGCGCAGCCTTCTGCAGAAGGCTGGTGAACTGGTCGACCTGCGTACTCTGGATATCGACAAAGAAAAAGTTCGGTGCCCGTTCCGGCAAGTTGCCGGCGAGCTGCTGGCGCAAGCTGCCATCGATCAACGCCAGCGTCACCAGCAGTGTCAGTCCCAATCCGAGCGACAGGACGACCGACGGCGTCAACGCGCCGGGCCGGTGAATATTGCCGATGGCAAGGCGAAGCGCCGTGGAGCGAACCCGCGGCGCACGCCGCGCCAGCCACTGTACAAGGCTGGAGACAGCGCGTAGCACAAGGAACGAAAAAGCGACCGCACCGATGAACGTGACGGCAATACGCCGGTCATAGGCGAACACCACCGCCAGGACGCAAAGCGTGGCGACAAGAACAGCCGCCACCGCGATATAGACAGGTTTTGGCCAGCCGCGCTGATCAAAACCCTGTTCGCGGAACAAGGCCGTCGCCGGAATATCGCGTGCCCGGCCCAGGGGCAGGATGGCAAACGCCAATGTGGTCAACAGGCCGAACAGTGCGGCCCACGCCAGTGCGCCCGGATAAAAGCCGCCCTTGGCTGCAATGGGCAGCACGCTCTGCAGGGCGTAGCCTGCGACGTAGGGAATGATTGCAGCCAGGATCAAGCCAGCGGCGATACCGAGCAGGGCAATCAGCACGATCTGAATGAGATAGACGGCGATGACAAACCAGCCCGGCGCACCCAGCGACTTGAACGTGGCAATGACACCGCGTTTTGCGTCGAGATAAGCCCGGACCGCATTGGCCACGCCGACACCGCCGACGATCAGTGCCGTCAACCCGACCAATGTCAGGAACTGCGAGAACCGCTCGACATTGGCACTCAGCGATGGAGCGGCATTGGATCGGCTGCGGATGGTCCAGCCGGCCTGCGGGAATTTTTCCTGCGCTTCATTGCGAATGCTTGCAATATCTGCCTCGCTGGCACCTGCCGGCAGGGCAATCTTGTAGCTGTGTTCGACCAGACTGCCCGGTTGAACCAGGCCCGCGGCGCGCAATCCGTCAAGCGAGACAAGAAAACGCGGCGCAAACCCAAAACCGTCCGACAATACATCCGGCTCGTTGTCGATCACCGCCCGCAATTCAAATGTCGCTGAGCCAAGCAAGACCCGATCACCGAGCTTCAGATTGAGCCGGTCGAGAAAAATCTGGGCAACGGCAGCGCCAAATGCACCATCCTTTTCGCCAAAGAGAGCGCCCTTATCCAGCTTCGGCGCGGTATCTAGCGATCCGTAAAGCGGATAGGCATTGTCGACGGCTTTCACCTCCACCAGAGACTGATCGGAACCATCGGCCAGCCGGGCCATGGAACGCATGTTGGCAGCGACCGCGACACGTCCTTTGCTTTCAACAAAGGCACGTTCTTCCGCATTGACCTCGCGCTGATTGAGCTGAAAGCGGATATCTCCGCCAAGTATGCCCTGCCCTTGCGTGGAAATGCCCGATGTGACCGAATTGGCCACCGAATTGACGCCGCCAATCGCGGCTACGCCAAGTGCAATGCAGGCAAGAAAAATATAGAACCCCGACAGGCCATTGCGCATTTCGCGCAATGCGAAACGCAGGGCCAGCTTGAGCGACGGCGATGCAGCGGAACCGTTGACACTCATGCGGTTTTCTTCAGTTGCGGGGCGTCTTCATCCGCCTCGATCAGTCCTGAACGGACTTTGATCTCGCGATCGCAGCGGGCCGAAAGCGCCGGATCATGGGTGACCAGCACCAGGGTGAGACCGAGATCCTTCTGTTTCTGGAAGAGCAGATCGGCGATCTGCCGGCCGGTCGTCGTATCAAGATTGCCGGTTGGCTCATCGGCAATCAGGATTTTCGGTGATGGCGCAAGGGCGCGGGCGATGGCCACGCGCTGCTGTTCGCCGCCGGACAGTTCGCCGGGATAGTGGGTGACACGGTCTGCCAGGCCGACCGCGGCCAGCTCACGCCGAGCGATCTCAAAAGCGTCGGGATGCCCCGCCAGCTCCAACGGAACAGCGACATTTTCCAGCGCGGTCATGTTGGGAATGAGGTGGAAGGACTGAAAAACGATCCCGATGTTCTTGCCGCGAAAGGCTGCCGTTGCATCCTCGCTCATCGTCTCCAGTTTTTGCCCGGCAATCTCGACTGAGCCGGAATCGATCCGCTCAAGTCCGGCCAGCACCATCAGCAAGGTCGACTTTCCCGAGCCCGAAGGCCCGACGATGCCCACCGATTGCCCGCCGACGATGGCAAGGGATATGCCCTTGAGCACATGCACCGAGGAAGCACCCGTCCCGAGAGTCAACTCAATGTGATCGAGTGTGATGACAGATTTAGTCACGAATGCAGATCCTTTACGCTATGGTCGACACTGACTTAAGTCGCATCCGGTCAGATATGGGTACCCGAACATGATATTCAAACCATTGATAAAGATCGTTGTGTCGCTCGGCCTTGTTGCCCTGCCCTCTCTGACCTTGGCCAATCAAAATCCCGTGTCCGTCCACGCTCTCTCCGTTGTCGGGTTCGGCGACAGCCTGATGTCCGGTTTCGAGCTTCCCGTGCAGGATTCCTTCACCGCGCAGCTGGAAAAGTCCTTGAAAGACAAGGGCGTCGAGATTTCGATCGCCAATGCCGGTGTCGCCGGAGATACTACGACCGGGGGCCTTGCACGCCTTGATTGGTCCGTCCCGGATGGCACCGATCTCGTCATCCTCGAGCTGGGTGCCAATGACGCATTGCGCGGCATCTCGCCGGAGATCAGCGAAAAGAATCTGGCCGAGATGATCGAAAAGCTGCAGAAGCGCAAAATTCAGGTGATACTCGCCGGGATGCTTGCTCCGCCGAACATGGGCGGCGACTACGAAGAGAAATTCAACGCGATCTTCCCGGATCTCGCCAAGAAATACGATGTTCCGCTTTATCCGTTCTTCATGGAGGGTATTGCGACACAGGCCTCGCTGCTGCAGGCGGATGGAATGCACCCGACCACCCAAGGCGTTGCGGTTATGGTGAAGGGGTTCCTTCCCATCATGCAGAAGACCATCAAACAGCCAACGGTTACCTCGGACACATCCGACACCGAGCAGTGAGGCTTTCTCTGTAGAGCCCTTGGGCAAGACAGGCCCAGGGCCTATTTGATCATCCCGATGCCCTTAACTTCAAGGGCAAGCTATCCACATTGTTGTCATCTTCACACCACATCTTGCGTGTCTTATTTGTCGCGGCGCAAAAGAATGTGAAATTGTGCCTTGCTCTTGGACTCATTCAATGATTCCCTGAGGTTACAACTCGATTCGGGGAGGATGCCTTATGCCGCGTCTCTTTACTGCCCTCGAGATCCCGAGGGACGCCGCTCTCTCACTGTCGCTCTTGCGCGGTGGTTTGCCAGGTGCCCGATGGATCGATGTTGAAAACTATCACATCACGCTGCGCTTCATCGGTGATGTCGAAGGCCATGTGGCCGACGAGGTCGCCAACGCGCTTGATCGGATAAGGCGGCCGGAATTCACCCTGCAGCTTTCGGGCGTCAACGCATTCGGGTCCAAGAAACCCCACAGCGTATTTGCCGCCGTTTCGCCCTCCCCTGATATTCAGGCATTGCATGCGGAAATCGAGCGCATTTGCCAGCGGTTGATGCTGCCGGCCGATCCGCGGAAATTCACGCCGCATGTCACGCTGGCGCGCTTGCGCAATGCCCGCAACGAAGAAGTGGCGCATTATCTCGCCTCGCGCGGCAACTTTTCCACCATGCCCTTCACCATCGGGCGCTTTGTCCTGATGTCATCACGCGATTCCGTCGGCGGCGGCCCCTACATCGTCGAGGAAGCATGGCCGCTGGAATCGGCACGCACCTATCAGAAACGCTTCGAGAGGCCTTTGGAGGCCTTGAGAACCATCCGATAAACCCGTTCGAAATCGGCCTGGGTGCCGTAATAGGGGTCGGGTATCTGACTGGCTTCGCCAAGTGCGATTTCACTGAAGAGCCCGGTCTCGGCGGTCGCATTGGCCGGTCGCCGGGCCTGAATGGCTGCGACGTTGGCGCGGTCCATGCCAAGGATCAGATCAAAACTCACGAAATCCTCCGCCTTGAGCTGCCGGCAACGCTGGTCTGAGATATCGATCCCGTGTTGCCTGGCCGCCAGGATGGAGCGCTCATCGGGCGCCTCGCCCGTGTGATAGCCATTGGTTCCGGCGGAATCGATATGGATGCCCCGGTCTTTTCCTTCTGCTGCAAGGACCGACCGGAACACACCTTCCGCCAGCGGCGACCGGCAGATATTGCCCAGACAGACAAAAAGGACAGAGCGAAGTGGATGGGTTTTCATGGGCCGTTGCACTATGGTTGGAAGCAAAGCAATGACCGTATATGAGGAAACACAGCATGGCGCGCAACCGGTTAAATCCCAGCGAACTCGACAAGGCATTGCAGGAGCTGACCGGCTGGTCCAGGACTGGTGACCGCGAGGCAATCAACAAATCATTCAAATTCAAGGATTTCAACGCGGCATTCGGCTTTATGGCCCGTGTGGCCCTTATCGCCGAAAAGATGGACCATCATCCCGAATGGTTCAATGTCTACGATCGCGTTGACGTCACCCTTGCCACCCACGACGCCGATGGCATCACTGAACTTGATGTCACAATGGCCCGGGCGATGGACCGTTTCGCCGCCCTTTGACGATAATATCGACAAAACTCTTGCAGCAACAGGCGTGTCTTCCCATGTTGTCTCCTGAACAGACCAGAAGGAAGAGGAATGGACGACGTCAAGATTGGTGAAATTCTGCGGCCGGGCAGCACGTATGAACAGCGTGCCCGCGAAGAAACCGTGCGCGCCCGGTTCTGGAAAACTGCGCGCAAGGCCGCCAAGTCCATCCCCTTTCTCGACGAAGTGATTGCCGGGTATTACTGTGCCTTGGACCCTGCAACTCCGACATGGGTTCGCGGTACGCTTTTTGCCGCGCTTGCCTACTTTGTCATGCCGTTCGACATCATTCCCGATTTCATTGTGGGCCTTGGCTTTACCGACGACGCTGCGGTGCTGATGGCTGCACTGAATGCCATTCGCAACCATGTGACACCAGCGCATCGTGAGGCGGCAAAGAAAGCAATCGAGAACCTCGACAAGGACAACTAGGATATCGGGCGGTAAGTCCGGAGAATCCGGAACCATTACCAGCCGTTTTTGCATCACATCCGCGTGATGGGATGAATTGTCAAAGTGTCGCCGCTTTTATTCCGCTGGAGTGCCACCGTGGGATTTTGCACGGACAACGTGATCTTCTCGCTGACAAAATCGCTTTTTTGACCCCGTCTTCACCGTTTGGTAACCCAGATTAAGTCAAATTAAGAGAAAGCGAACTGGACAGTGGGGCCTGGCGGCTCTTGCCGGTTCGTCAGTTATGAAATGAACGATAAAAACTGGTAGGTAACATGTTTGGAAAATCAATCGCAGCGACCTCTGTGCTCATGCTTGGGCTGACAGGGACGGCTCTTGCCCAGACCCCAAGTCAGATCAGCCAGTTCAACGCATGGGGCGCCTATAGCTACCAGCAGGGCAAGGGCAAGGTTTGCTATGTCCTGTCCGTACCGGTCGACAAGCAGCCAGCAAAGATTGATCACGGTGACAACTTCTTCATGGTCAGCCAGAAGCCCGGCCAGAACGTCAGCTTCGAACCGCAATTCAAGGCCGGGTACGACCTTCAGGTCAATTCGAAAGTGACGGTCACCATCGATTCACGCAGCTTCTCCATGTTCACCAATGGCAGCCATGGCTGGATGGAAAACGCAGCGGAAGAACCCCAGCTTGTGGCGGCGCTGCGTACCGGCCATACCATGTCCATCGCCGCGGTTTCCAAGCGCGGGACAAAGACCAGCTACACCTATTCGCTCAAGGGCGTATCGGCGGCGCTCAAAGCCATCGCCACCTGCAAGTAAACCGCCTGAATCTTCTTTTTTGCAGAGGCCGGACAGCACGTGTCCGGCCTTTTTGCTTGTGGAGGTGACGGAACGGCCAGAACATGATATGAGCCGCGCTTCACTAGAGAACGTTAGAAAACCCAATGTCCGTTTTGCCTGAGACACAGTCCTTCGCCCGGGAGAAATCCCGTGATGCCATGCTTGCCGCCATGAATGGCAAGCCGACACTGATCGGCCTGTCCCGTGCGGAGATGGGCGAGGCTTTGGCCGAAATCGGCGTAGCCGAGCGTCAGGTCAAGATGCGCGTCGCCCAGCTCTGGCACTGGCTCTATGTCCGCGGTGTATCGGATTTTGCCGATATGCTCAACATTTCCCGCGATATGCGCGAGCTCCTCGACCGGCATTTCACCATTGCCCGGCCAGAAATCGTCGAGGAACAGATTTCCACTGACGGCACGCGCAAATGGCTTTTTCGCTTTCCGCCGCGCGGTGCCGGCCGGCCGGTGGAGATCGAAACCGTTTATATTCCCGAGGAAGGCCGCGGCACGCTGTGCATTTCCAGCCAGGTCGGCTGCACGCTCACATGCTCCTTCTGCCATACGGGCACCCAGAAACTGGTGCGCAACCTGACGGCGGAAGAAATTCTCTCGCAGTTGCTGATTGCCCGTGACCGGCTCGGCGATTTTCCGGACCGGAACACACCGGACGGTGCCATTGTTCCCGCCGAAGGCCGCAAGGTCTCCAATATCGTCATGATGGGCATGGGCGAACCGCTCTACAATTTCGAGAACGTCAAGAAAGCACTGCTGATTGCCTCCGACGGTGACGGCCTATCTCTGTCGAAGCGGCGTATCACGCTGTCGACATCGGGCGTCGTGCCGGAGATTTATCGCACCGGTGAGGAAATCGGCGTCATGCTTGCCATTTCCCTGCATGCGGTAAACGATGACCTGCGCGATATGCTGGTGCCGATCAACAAGAAATATCCGCTCAAGGAACTGCTGGATGCCTGCCGGGCCTATCCAAGCCTGTCCAACTCCAAGCGCATTACTTTCGAATATGTGATGCTCAGGGGGGTGAACGACTCGCTGGCTGATGCCAAGGAACTGGTGCGCATGCTGAAAGGCATTCCCGCCAAGATCAATCTCATTCCCTTCAACCCCTGGCCTGGCGTCAATTACCAGTGCTCGGAATGGGAGCAGATCGAGAAATTCGCTGACTACGTCAACAATGCCGGTTATGCTTCACCCATCCGCACCCCCCGAGGCCGCGATATTCTGGCGGCATGCGGTCAGCTGAAGTCGGAATCGGAACGAATGAAGAAGACAGAGCGTTTGGCATTTGAGGCTGCCATGATCGCAGGGCACGGTGAAGATTGAGCCAGATCGCCTTCTATATCTTCCGCTTTGCCCTGATCGTTTTCGGTTTCGTTTGCGCGACCTTCGCCGCATCGTTGTTTCTCAACCTTCTCTGGCTCGGCAGCACGGAAGCCATCGGAAGCGAAGGCCCATTCCTGTATTCCACGGTTCCGATCTTTGCCACGATGATTGGCTACAGCGTCTTCATTCCCGCCTGTATCCTCATCTTGTTTGCTGAACTGACCGCGTGGCGGGACTTGTTGTTCTACGCCCTTGGCGGTGCAGCGACCGCCGTTGTCATCATCGTCTGGAAGTGGCGGCCACAGACCGAAGACATCGACACATTCGCGGCCATCCTCGCCACCGGCGTTGTCGGGGGCTTTGTCTATTGGCTTGTTTCCGGGCGAAGCGCCGGGCTGGTGATGCCCCCGCGCTCCGGCGGCCCCACCGCATAGAGGCGCCTACTTCGCCTGAGCCATCAGGATTTTTGTCGCAAAGGCCGAAAACACCCCGGCAAACAGCCAATCGGTCACCCGCGTAACCGTCGGGTTCTTCTTGAGAAGACCGGCAAACCGGTCAGCCGCAAGAATCATCGGCGTTACCACCGGCAAAGACAGCGGGATGAACAGCAGGCCAAGGAAGAAAAGCTTGCCCGGCGCATGCGGATCGCTTGCCGACACGAACTGCGGCAGAAACGTCATGAAGAACAGGATGATCTTGGGGTTGAGCAGATTGATGCCGATCCCCGTCAGCCAATTCTGGAACAATGTGTGCGACGGGCCGCTCTTCTTCTCCGGAGAAAAGGCTGATCCCTTGCGGATAGCCTGAAAGGCGAGCCACACGAGATAACCCGCACCAACGACTTTCAGCGCAAGGAATGCGGATGGCGATGCGATAATCAACGCGGAAAGGCCGAGTGCGACCATTGTTGTATGCACCACAATTCCGCAATTGGCACCGGACAGACACGCAAACCCGGCCGCTTTTCCCTCGGAAAGAGCCCGCCCCACGAAAAGCGTCATATCGGGACCCGGAGTAATCGAAAGAACAAAGGTTGCAATCGCGAACTGCAGGATAATCGGCCATTCGGGAATGAAGGTCATGGGAGGCTCCGTCGAAAAACTGGGGGAAGCTAACGCGGAACCGTCCTTTTGGCCACCCGATTCTGAGGGGTCTAGCGATTTCCCCGATCCGCCGCGGCATCAGCCAGATTCGCTGCGCGCATTTCTGCTGTCATGCGCTGCACGAGACCGCGAAATTGCGCGAGGGCCGGTGCCGGATGCGTCTGCCGCATGGCCAGAAGCAACGGGGCTATCAGTTTGGAACTGCCCGCAACCGCCCGGTAGGCGATATCGTCGCCGCCAAGGCGCCGCATCGATGCAGGCACGAGGGAAATACCGAATCCTGCAGCCACCAGGCTCAGCGTTGCGGTCAAGCGCGGTGCCTCCTGCGCGACAGCCGGGCTGAACCCCGCCTCCCGGCATGCGGTCAGAATGGTGTCATAGAGGCCTGGCCCTGCGGTGCGGCGATAGAGAATGAAGGGTTCGGTGGCCAATTCTGTCAGCAGCAGCCGCGAGGCAGTATCCCGCGCCAGCCTATGCCCCATCGGCAGCGCGACGAGCATCGGTTCCTCCAGCACGGCATCGATCCGCAGGCCCGGCGTGCGTCCTACGGGAGAGCGAATGAAGGCTGCGTCGAGCCGTTCATGCATGAGCGCATCCACCAACTCAGCCGTACCGGCTTCTTCCAGCACGACGGAAAGTTTCGGCAGGCTTTCATGAAAAGCCCGCAACGCTTTCGGCACGAAAGGATGCAGGGCAGCAGAGCTGGTGAAGCCGATGGCCAGACGGCCCTGTTCGCCGCGTGCCGCCCGGTGAACCATATCGGCAACACCATTGGCGCGCTCCAGAATGATCTTGGCTTCATCAAGCAGCACTTTTCCGGCCTCGGTGGGACGAACGCCGCGCGGCATGCGGTGCATCAGGAGTACACCCAGTTCCGCCTCCAGCCCCTGCAGGAGCCGCGTCAGCGGCGGTTGCTGTATACCCAACCGCTCGGCAGCCCGCGTCACATGGCCTTCCTCTGCCAAGACAACAAAAGCGCGAAGACGCCGCAGATCAATCATTACCATACCTTAAAAGTATTGAAATCGTAAAAAGTATGCATTGGAAATCATAAGGCAGAAAGCCTATTCTGCCAATGCACTGCTTTGGGGCCAAGCGATGCGCCATGACTTGCCCCTATCGTCCCCGCCTATCCGGCGGGCAACAAAAAGGAAACCCGTTGTGAGCTGGTCAGCCGAACAATATGTGAAATTTGAAGATGAGCGGACACGTCCAGTCCGCGATCTCCTGACGGCAGTACCCGGCGTATACGCCCGATCCGTGATTGATATCGGTTGCGGTCCCGGCAATTCCACGGAAGTCCTCATTGCCCGTTTTCCCAGGGCAGTTGCAACGGGAATGGACAGCTCCGAGGATATGGTCAAAGCAGCCCGCAAACGGCTTCCTGAAATCCGCTTCGACGTCGCTGATATCGCACGATGGGATGCACAGGGACCCTATGATGTCATTCTTGCCAATGCGGTGCTGCAATGGCTTCCGGACCACGCCACCCTGTTGCCAGCCCTTGTCAGCAAACTGGCCGTGGACGGCAGCCTCGCAATCCAGATTCCGAACAATCTGGATGAACCCACACACCGTCTGATACGGGAAATAGCCGCTGACGGCCCATGGGCGGCCAAACTGGCAGAATCGGCAGGGCAAAGGTCGCCGCGGCAGAGCGCGGAGTGGTATTACCGAATCCTGCGGCCGATAGCGTCCAGGGTTGATATCTGGCAAACCACTTACCACCACCCGCTTGCCGGAGGAGCTGCAGCCGTGGTCGAATGGTTTAAAGGAACGGGCCTGCGGCCATATCTGGACCCGCTCAATGAAACCGAACGGGCGTCCTATCTCAAACGGTATACGGACGCAGTTGCGGAAGCTTATCCGGCTCTGCCTGACGGCACGGTTTTGCTGCCTTTCCCGCGGCTTTTCATGGTAGCTACCCGCTAAGGCGGCATTCACGCCCTATCTGAGGCACGGATTTTCCATACCCATGGCGGCCCAATGGCCGCTATTTGCATTTAAGACATCAAAATACTGACATTGCGCGGCCTTAATTAAATACTTTTCTGCAGTCACTGGAAAAATATGCTCTGTAATGACACTGCAATCATCGCAAGCCAGAACAGGCAAGTTTTTCAGCCTTTGAGAGCCGCATGGTCTATTACCGAACAACATCTGCTTCATGCGGTAAAGCGCTCTATGGCTTCGGCGTTTGGAGCCAGCCAGCCCTTGCGATCAGCCTTATCCTCGTGTGGGCGGCCCTGGCCATCCTGTTTAACCGCGCGCCTGAGATCGACAAGGCCGTTTCGTCGTTTTTCTTCCTGAGCTCTGACTGCATCGCCACTGCGACCGCAAAAATTTGCGGGGATTTTCCTGCCGCATCGGTGCCGCTTTTCAAGACACTGCGGCGTGTCTTCTATGCCCTGCCCATCGTGGCCGCTTCGGTGGTCGTCACCATCGCGCTGCGCGATGTTGCCTCCGGTCTCCGCTGGAATCACGAGCGCATTCGCATATCAATCGTATCGCTTCTTACGCTGGCCATTGGCCCCGGTCTGTTGGTCAACGCATTCATGAAGGAATTCATCGGACGTCCGCGGCCCGCGAACACATGGCTTTTCGGCGGGGAGCAGCCCTTCGTGGCGGCGGCTGAATGGTCGCACGTCTGCCAGCACAATTGCTCCTTTATTTCCGGGGAAGCTGCCGGGATAGCTTGGCTTGTCTGCCTTTTGCCCTTGTGGCCCCATCAGACAAGGAAAAAGCTCATGTGGCCCATCGCTGCTATCATCATAACCACCGATTTCCTTCGCGTTGCTTTTGGCCGGCACTATCTCTCCGACGTCGTCCTTGGGTCTCTTTCAACCGTGATTGTCTTCTGCGTGCTGACCACGATTTGCGAGTCATGGACGGGGCATTGGCGTGGCACATCCAAACAGAGAATCAAGTAACCGCTGAAACCGCATAGTACGTCCCCTGTTGAAGACATAAATTTTTATTGGCGCTACTGTTCGTTCGGTTTATTAAAACTGAGGGGACAACAACAAGCGCGACAATCAGACGATGCTTCAGAAGAATCCAAGCCTGAGCATTTCGGACGATGCGGTGGATTCGGCTGCAAGCCGGCGCTTTGTTCTCATGTTGGCCTTGGCCCTGATCGTGAGCCTTCTCCCGCTTGCCAGCAACCTCATCACACATTTTCCCGACGAACGCCATTACTCCAATGGTGCTGTCATCATGCTGCACACGGGCGATTACCTGACACCGCATACGGCGGAGGGCGATGTCCGGCTGAAAAAGCCGCCCCTCACATACTGGATGAGCGCAGCCGGTATGAAAATCTTCGGGATCTCCGTGCTCGGATCGCGCTTCCTGTGGCTGATAGCCGGGGCGGCCACGCTGCTGATCACGTTCTGCCTGGCCCGCACTATCACGCGCAATGACCGGACGGCATTGCTTGCAGCTTCGCTTCTGGCAACGAATGCCGTCTTCCTGCGCGCCTGTGTCAACGCCATTCCTGACATGCCCCTGACCATGTTCATGCTCATCGGCATGCTCGGCTTTGTCGGCCTTCTCTTCCGTGATGACCATCACCACGTCTACGGCATTCTTGCCTATGCGGGTACGGGATTGGCGATCCTGGCCAAGGGCCTCCTTCCCGTGGCAATGCTCGGCTACATCCTGGTCTATTGCATGGCCGTGCCGGCGCTGCGGCAGCGCAGCCATCGCCTGTGGCAGCCCCTGACAATCGCCGTGTGCCTCGGCATCGTCGGCGTCTGGTTCATCTATCAGTCTCTGCACACACCAAGTATGCTTTCGGCCGATTTCGTTGCCGACCAGATTTCAGACAAGATCAATGTCAATCCGGATATCATCGCCATGGGATTGATCCACAGCTTCGCTGGCCTCATCGGTCCGACATTTGTCTGGCTGGGGTTGCTTTTCTATGGCGCGCGGAAAGCGGGACTGAGACTGGAGAGGGATTCACTCAACGGCATAGCCCCCTTCTTCCTCGGCTGGATCATTGCCGTTTCGATTATTTTTTCCCTCAATAGCCTTCCCTCTCACCGTTACGTCATTCCCGTTATACCGCTGCTTTGCGTGCTTCTCGCCTGCGGGTTTCAGGAAGTGACAGATCCCCGCTTCGAAAAATTGGTTCGGCGGGTATTGCGCATCATCATCCTGTTTGCAGCCATCCCTATCGCCGGCGTATTCTTGGTCGGGATGCAATTGCTGTCGCCACTATATGTGGCAGGATTGGCAGCCGGGATCGCAGGCGTCATGACGACGCTGTGGGTCGTTAACGCCGGCCTGAAAATGCATGGTCTGGCAGCCTCCGCCGCCGTGCTTGCCATGGCCAGCACATTAGCCGTTACCCCCGTTGCAAAGGCTCTGCTTGTACCGGACATCGGCAAGCCTCTCGCGGCGAGGATCAACACATTGCATCTCCAGGAGAACCAAGTCCTCTTCGTCGGACCCGTGCTGGACGCTGCGAAAATCCGGCTTCACGCCAATTTTGATGCACAATTCAGGCAAACGACCGTGTTTCCGCCTGCAGAGATTGATCCCGGCGTGAAAGTTGTTCTTTCGACCGACAAGCACATTGCAGATGCATTGGCACAACGAGGTTTTGCCGTGGAGGAGGTTACAGCCGGCTGGCGGCGCATTCACATGCAGGATTTCATTTCCGCGCTGAAAACGGGCACGTTGCAGGAGGCCCGTGAGCGATATGGTGAGCACGGTTACGTGGCTATCCGCAGCTGATTTCCCCGTGCAGGTCCGCTGCAGCCAAAGCCGATCTTGCCAACATCCCCTCACCTGATAAAAGAACCTCCATCTTCACCAAACGACAGCGAGACTGCACAGCGGTCAGGGAAACAGAATGAACAAGTGGAAAGACGTCAAGAAAGTCGTGCTGGCCTATTCCGGCGGTCTCGATACATCGATTATCCTCAAATGGTTGCAAACGGAACTGGGTGCGGAAGTCGTTACCTTCACTGCCGATCTCGGCCAGGGCGAAGAGCTGGAACCAGCGCGCAAGAAAGCCGAAATGCTCGGCATCAAGGAAATCTATATCGAAGATGTGCGTGAAGAATTCGTGCGCGACTTCGTGTTCCCGATGTTCCGTGCCAATGCCGTCTATGAAGGCGTCTATTTGCTCGGCACGTCCATTGCACGGCCGCTGATTTCGAAGCATCTCGTTGAGATTGCCGCCCGCACCGGAGCCGATGCCATCGCCCATGGGGCGACCGGCAAGGGCAATGACCAGGTTCGTTTCGAGCTTTCCGCCTATGCGCTGAATCCTGATATCAAGGTTATCGCCCCGTGGCGCGACTGGACATTCAAGTCACGCACCGATCTTTTGGAATTTGCCCGCGAACACCAGATTCCGATCGCCAAGGACAAGCTCGGCGAAGCCCCCTTCTCCGTCGATGCAAACCTGCTACACTCCTCATCCGAAGGCAAGGTTCTGGAAGATCCGTGGCAGGAAGCGCCGGAATACGTGCATCAGCGCACGATTTCGCCGATGGAAGCGCCCGACAAGGCCACGGAAATCGAAATTGCCTTCGAGAAGGGCGACGCCGTCGCTATCGATGGCAAACCGCTTTCGCCGGCAACATTGCTGAAAACGCTCAACGATCTCGGCCGCGACAACGGTATCGGTCGCCTTGATCTGGTCGAGAACCGTTTCGTTGGCATGAAATCGCGCGGCGTTTACGAAACCCCCGGCGGCACGATCCTTCTCGCTGCCCATCGCGCCATGGAGTCGATCACATTGGATCGCGGTGCAGCGCACCTCAAGGATGAGTTCATGCCACGCTATGCGGAACTGATCTACAATGGCTTCTGGTATTCGCCGGAACGCGAAATGCTGCAGGCCATGATTGACAAGAGCCAGGAAGATGTGGAGGGCGTCGTGCGCCTGAAGCTGTACAAAGGCAATGTCATGATATCCGGCCGCAAGTCGAAGAAGTCACTTTATTCCGATGCGCTCGTGACTTTCGAGGATGATCGCGGCGCCTATGATCAGAAGGACGCGGCGGGCTTTATCCGCCTCAACGCCCTGCGCCTGCGCACGCTGGCTGCCCGCAAGCGCAACAGCTGATCCTGCAAATATCGACTGAGAACGGGGCGCAAGCCCCGTTTTTTGTTGGCTGACCATTGGATATACTTTCGTGCCGCGCTTTCTGTGCCTGCCGACTTGTGATCACTCGATTGCGAGCTTAGATGTTAAAGCCAGAGTTCATCAGCCATGACGGAGCCTTCCCATGTCCTCACAGAAACCAGCCATCAATCCTGCACTGACGGACTGGACCGGACCGCTCGGACTTCCCGACTTCACTGCCTTCACCGACGACGATTTTGCCCCGGCCTTCGATGCGGCACTTGCGGCCGATCTTGCCGATGTTGACGCGATCATCAACCATCACGAGGCACCGACCATCGACAATACGCTGAAGGCCTTGGAGCTATCCGGCGAAGGTCTCAACCGCGTCTCTTCCATTTTCTGGATGCGGGCCGGGGCCAATACCAACGACACCATACAGGCGTTGGAGCGCGTCATCGCGCCCAAGATGTCCCGTCACTATTCGTCCATCATGATGAACCCGCAGCTGTTTGCCCGTATTGACTCGCTCTACGAACAACGCGATTTCCTCGGCCTTGACGCCGAAACGGATCGCGTTCTTGAGAAGACATGGAAGGGCTTCGTACGCAGCGGCGCGCGGCTGGATGAGCAAGGCAAAGCACGTCTTGCAGACATCAATGAGAAGCTTGCGGGATTTGGCGCACAGTTTGGTCAGAATGTCCTGAAGGATGAAGCCGACTGGGCGCTTTTCATCACCGATGAAGCGCAGATGAAAGGCCTGCCGGACTTCGTGCGTGCTGCCATGCGCGGTGCTGCCGAGGAACGGGATCGGCCGGACGCCTGGGCGGTTACCCTTTCGCGTTCGATCATTGAACCTTTCCTGTCCTTCTCTGAAGACCGCGGCCTGCGGGAAAAGGCGTTTCGTGCCTGGGCCGCGCGCGGCGAGAACGGCGGAGCAAGCGACAACCGTGCAATTGTTGCCGAGATGGTGGCGCTGCGTGCAGAAAAGGCCAAGCTGCTCGGTTATCACAGTTTTGCCGCCTACAAACTTGACGACACCATGGCCAAGACACCGAAGGCCGTTATGGACCTGCTCGAACCGGTGTGGGACAAGGCGCGCAACCGCGCTGCCGAAGAAGAGATTGATCTGGAACGCCTGATCGCCGCCGAGGGGCGCAACCACAAGGTTGCTCCATGGGATTGGCGGTTCTACGCAGAGAAACTGCGCAATGAGCGCTTTGCATTCGACGAGGCGGAACTGAAACCATACCTGCAGCTGGAAAAGATCATCGAAGCTTGTTTCGACGTGGCAACCCGGCTCTTTGGCATCCGCTTTGAAGAGAAGACCGGCATTGCGACCTGGCATCCCGATGTGCGGGTGTGGGAGGTCCAGAATCCGGATGGCAGCAGCCGCGGTGTTTTTCTGGGCGATTATTTCAACCGCCAATCCAAGCGTTCAGGCGCCTGGATGAGCGCATTGCAATCGCAGCACAAGCTCGACGGCGGCCAGACGCCGATCATCTACAACGTCATGAATTTCGCCAAACCGCCGAAGGGTGAGCCCGCGCTTCTTTCGTTGGATGGTGCACGCACCCTCTTCCACGAGTTCGGCCATGCTTTGCACGGCCTATTGTCCGACGTGACGTGGCCGGCCGTGTCGGGCACATCGGTTTCGCGCGACTTTGTCGAACTGCCTTCGCAGCTCTACGAACATTGGCTGACGGTACCCGCAGTTCTGGAAAAATATGCGGTCCACTACCGCACTGGCGAGGCGATGCCCAAGGCGCTCCTCGACAAGGTACTGGCGGCCAACACCTTCAATGCCGGGTTCAACACGGTAGAATTCACCTCGTCAGCGCTGGTCGACATGGCTTTCCATGCGGACGGCACACCGCCAACCGACCCGATCCAGTTCGAGGCTGACACGCTGAAAAGTCTGTCCATGCCCGACGCGATCATCATGCGTCATCGCACGCCGCACTTTACGCACGTCTTCTCCGGCGACGGCTATTCCGCCGGGTATTATTCCTACATGTGGTCGGAAGTGCTGGATGCCGATGCGTTCAAGGCATTCGAGGAAACCGGCGACGTGTTCAATACCGACCTCGCCAAGAAGCTCAAGCAATATATCTATTCGGCTGGCGGTAGCCGCGACCCGGAAGAGCTCTACAAGGCTTTCCGCGGCAAGATGCCAACACCCGATGCGATGATCGAGAAGCGCGGTCTTGCCTGACCCAAGTAAAAACCCGCCGCGCTGAAAACACGGCGGGTTTTTCATGTCAGCGGATCATGCCTTGGCGAAAGCCAACAGGTCCTTGTTAAGCTGATCCTTGTGGGTGGTTGCCAGACCATGCGGAGCGCCCGGATAAATCGTAAGCTTCGAGCCCTTGACCAGTGTCGTGGCGATTTTGGCCGAGTCATCAATCGGCACAATCTGATCATCGTCGCCGTGGACGAACAGGGTCGGCACGTCGAACTTCTTCAGATCTTCGGTGAAATCAGTCTCCGAAAATGCCTTGATGCAATCGAGCTCGTTCTTCAAACCACCCTGCATACCCTGAGCCCAGAAGGCATCGCGTACACCCTGCGAGACCTTGGCGCCGGGACGATTGGCTCCGTAAAACGGCGCTGTCAGATCCTTGAAGAACTGCGAGCGGTCCGCAGTCACACCGGCGCGAATGCCATCGAACACTTCCATTGGCAGGCCGCCGGGATTGGTGGCGGTCTTCAGCATCAACGGCGGAACGGCCCCAACCAGTACGGCCTTGGCAACACGCTTGGTGCCGTGGCGGCCGATATAGCGGGCGACCTCACCACCGCCCGTGGAATGACCGACCATGATGGCGTCTTTCAGATCAAGCTTCTCGAAGAGTTCAGCCAGATCATCCGCATAAGTGTCCATGTCATTGCCGTTCCAAGGCTGACTGGAACGGCCGTGGCCGCGCCGGTCATGGGCAATGGCGCGGTAGCCATTGGAGGCGAGGAAGACCATCTGGTCTTCCCAGGCATCGGCATTGAGCGGCCAGCCATGACTGAATACGACGGGCTGTCCCATACCCCAGTCCTTGAAATAAATCTCGGTTCCATCCTTGGTGATAAACGTGCTCATGGTCTTGTGCCCTTTCGCGGCTTCCTTGGATTTGGTTTTGCTGATCTTGTCTGCTGCGTCTGCGTCGCCGACCTTGAGGCTGACAGCCGCGACAAGAGCCGCCGTCGCTGTCAGGAAGGAACGGCGTGATGTCAGTCCGGTCTTGCTCATGGTCTTCATTCCTCTGCCAACGCCTGCGGCGTCTTAATTGAGCGAGATACGGACCTTCAGATTGCTTCGGGTCGCTTCGGAATAGGGACAAACGATGTGGGCACCATCAACGATCTCACGGGCGGTGGCTGCCTCGATCCCCGGCAGCGATACGGCCAGAGCCACATCAAGGCCAAAGCCCTTGCCATCGTCGCGCGGGCCGATACCCACGGTTGCCGTGACCGATGTGTCATCGGCGAGCTTGATCTTCTTCTGCGCGGCAACAAACTTCATTGCGCCGATAAAGCAGGCGGAATAGCCCGCAGCAAAGAGCTGCTCCGGATTGGTGCCTTCGGCGCCGTTACCGCCCAGTTCCTTCGGTGTCGATAGCGTCACCTTCAGGCGGCCATCTTCACTCGATGCAGTGCCGTCACGTCCGCCCGTTGCTGTCGCTTTGGTTGTGTAGAGAATGCTCATCGTAGGCTCCTTTGGTTGAGTTGGGTTGTTCGATGCATATTAAGTTGCACACAATTAAATTGTACGCAATATGAAATTATGCATAAGTTATGAAAAATTAAATGATGCGCAATTTAATTGCTTTGTGTATTGTAAGCGGGAATACAAATGGAGTGATGACGATGGAGAAGACAGGTTTAAACGATCAGGAATCCCTCCTTAGCCTGGAGAACTTCCTGTGCTTTGCCATCTATTCCACGGCCAATGCGGTGACGCGGGCCTATCAGCCCCGCCTCGCGGCGCTGGGCCTGACTTATCCGCAATATCTTGTCATGGTTGTCCTCTGGGAAGAGGAAAACCAGACCGTCAAGGCAATCGGCGAGAAGCTCAGCCTGGACTCGGGCACGCTCACGCCGTTGCTTAAGCGCCTGGAAACGGCTGGTCTGATCACACGCCGCCGTGACACGGTGGACGAAAGACAGGTCTTGATTGGCTTGACCGCAGACGGGCGTGCAATGCGCGCACGCGCTGAGGCAGTACCTGTCGCCATGGGCAAGGCTTTCGGCTGCACCATGGACGAAGCAAAGTCCCTGCGATCGGAACTGATCGTCATGCGGGACAATCTGATTGAAAGCATTGAAGAGGTGAAGTAGCCGCCCGGCTATTGTCTCAGGCCGACTTGTAAAGGGGCAATTGCAGGCGGATTCGGGCGCCGCGCCATGGCCCGGTCAATATGTCAACGCGACCGCCGTGCAGCCGCGCAATCTGCCGCGTCAGGTTAAGACCAAGACCGGCACCGCTGGAACGCGGCCGCAAGCGATAAAACGGCTCGAACACGTGTTCATGCTCTTCCTCGGGAATACCCGGTCCTTCATCGCGAACCTCAATGCCACCCGCTTTGTCCACCAGCACGGTGATTGTTCCCGTCCCGTCGCAATGTTCGATGGCATTGCGGATAAGGTTGGCCACGGCTTGTTCGATTTGCAGGGCATTGACCTGTGCGCGGACGCTTTTGGGTGCCGGTTCGAATGAAAGATCGTAACCGGCGGCAATCGCCAATGGCGCGAAGTCCGCCACGATCTGCCCCGTCAGTTCGACCAGATCGACAACTTCACCCGGCCCCACCGGCTGGTCGAGCAATTGCCGGTCGAGCAATTGCTGCGCCAGATGAGAGAGACGCTCAATGTCCTGCAGCAAACGGGCGCTTTGCGGATCCTCTGTCAGAAGCTCGGCGCGTGTACGCAGAATCGCGATAGGAGTTCGCAACTCATGCGCTGCGTCCGTCAGGAAGCGATTGTGCTGATCATATCCTTGGCCAAGGCGTGCAAGCGCGTGGTTGAAGGCTTGGACCAGCGGTGTGATTTCCGACGGCACCTGTTCGATCGGCAGTTGCATGGCGCGGTTGTTGATGTCGATACGTCCGGCCTGGCTGGCGATGGCAACCAGACCGGCCAGAGAGCGGCGCACCACCGCCGGCGTTGTCACCAGCGTTGTTACGCCCATGACAATGATGATGGGCAGAAGCAGTGCGACGATGACGATGATCAGAACAGGAATAACCCTGATCCAGGCTGTGGTTCCATCCGGATTGCGCGCCATATCGACCTGCATGTCGATATTGACTTCCAGCCCTTCGTTCTCATCCCGCGATGCACGGGTTGACGTAATGACCTGTATCGGTCCCGCCTTGGTATCAATCTTCGAAACCACCGCCTCGGGTCGCAGATCGCCCTCTCGAAAACCGAGCGTCGCATGATCCACGGCTTTCAGGAGATCACTGGTATCATTGCCATAACCGACGGGAACGTCACCACGTTGGACAGCCTGACCATTCGTGTCGCGTGCTATGTACCAAAGTTTCGGAAATTCCTGCAGAAAGGTTTTTAGCTCTTCCGTCTCATGGACGATCAGTTTGCCATCGGCATCCCTGTCGATTGCGCTCTTCAGAATGGCAACCGCCGCCTCATTGTCGATGAGCAGCCGCGGATTGGCCACCCACAACACCAATGTGAACAGGCCGATAAAGATGAGCAATGTCGCCGCCTGCAGCAAAATGAGCCTGCGTACCAGAACCCATTGCAATGAGCGCGGGCGGATTTTCTTCATACAATTGCCCGTAACAGATAGCCGAGATTGCGTATAGCCCGTATCTCGACACCTGCCGACACATCCTCCAGCTTGCGTCTCAGCCGCGATACATGCGCGTCAAGCGCGTTGGATCCGATTTCATCGTCCATGGCATAGACGGATTCCTCAAGTGTCGCGCGCAGAACTGTCCGGCCGGGGCGGCGGATCAGCGTCTCAAGCACCAATCGCTCGCGCCGCGGCAACTCCAGCGGCTGATCTTCTATCAGCGCCTCCCGGTGGCGAAAATCATAGGTAAGGCGCCCGATAACCGTTTGTTCCGCGCGCAGCGTGAACGGACGCCGATGCAATGCCCGCAACCGGGCCATCAGCTCTTCCGTCGCGAAGGGCTTTACCATGTAATCGTCGGCCCCCGCATCGAGCCCGGCAACACGATCACTCAGGCTGCTCATGGCGGTCAGCACGATGACCGGGGCATCGACATGCAGCGCCCGCAGTCTTGGGATCAGACTGAGGCCTTCGCCATCAGGCAATCGCCGGTCCAGCACGACAGCATCATAAGGGCCAAATTTTGCCATGGCCTCGGCGTCGGCCAATGTCGATACATGATCGACGACCACATCGCGACGCTCCAGCGCGGCCTTCAGGACCGAAGCCATTTCCGGCTCGTCCTCAAGCAGCAAGATGCGCATTTGAATTCTCCGTTCGTAGAAAGTCGGCAGCAATACCGATTGTGGCGGTCAAATCTCTACCATGCCTCGCAAGCAAAAGCAGTGTCACTCACTCGGCACGGCCGCCGGCGAGGATGCTTACTCACACTCCAGTTTTGGTTTACGGAAGTTGGTGATGTACCAGCGGCCGCCCGACGACCGCGCATAGAACGTATAGAAGCACTCCTTCAGTTCGACATAGCTTGGCGTTTCCGTTTCGATATATCGCCTGCCATGCCTTGTATCGCGAACTTCACCAGTGGATGTGCCGGATACGGCATTGGTCGATATCTTGCGCCACTGGTACGCGCGTTCGCCTGGCCCCAGATCGAGGACTTCGGTCGGCGGCCCGTAGTCGATAACCACGGATTCCAGCGGCTGCCCGATATAATTCTTCATGATATCGGACGCACACCCGGCCAGAACCGCTGCAGCCAGTACGAAACCGGCTCCGATTGCCCGCTTGCAATTACGAGCATTGCGTGTCGACATGTGGAAGATTCCCATCAAAAATATTCATGAGCGGCAACTAGGCTGCGAAGATTGCACCGACATTACCGGAGGGTTGCGGGGGACTGACCGCTGCTTCACAATTCATTGCAGGGCGTATCGGCTATCGGAAAATTTCGCAGAAAGCTTTCCATCTTTGCTGAACTTGCGCTAAGGAACCGCCATCCCTTTCAAACACTCCTAGAGGTTTCCCCGAAATGGCATCGAAAAAGCTCCTTCTTCTTCCCGGCGACGGCATCGGACCTGAGGCAATGGCCGAAGTTCGCAAGATCATCGCCTATATGAATGCTGAACTGAAAAGTGGCTTTGAACTTGAAGAAGGCCTTGTCGGCGGTTCTGCTTACGATGCCCATGGCAAGGCGATCTCAGATGCCGACATGGCCAAGGCCATGGCCGCCGACGCGGTTCTCTTCGGTGCCGTTGGCGGACCGAAGTGGGACAGCGTTCCCTATGACGTTCGCCCGGAAGCCGGTCTTCTGCGTCTGCGCAAGGACATGGAACTGTTTGCAAATCTGCGCCCTGCCATTTGCTATCCCGCGCTGGCCGATTCCTCGTCCCTCAAAAAAGATGTGGTTGAGGGTCTCGATATCCTGATCGTGCGGGAATTGACCGGCGGTGTCTATTTCGGTGAACCGAAGGAAATCATTGACCTCGGCAACGGCCAGAAGCGCGGCATCGATACCCAGGTCTACGATACCTATGAGATCGAGCGTATTTCGGGCGTCGCCTTTGAATTGGCCCGCACGCGCCGGAACAAGGTTACATCGATGGAAAAGCGCAACGTCATGAAATCGGGTGTGCTGTGGAACGAGGTCGTTACAGCGACCCATAAAGCCCGTTATTCCGATGTTCAGCTCGAGCACATGCTGGCCGATGCCGGCGGCATGCAGCTCGTGCGCTGGCCCAAGCAGTTCGACGTGATTGTCACGGACAATCTCTTCGGTGACATGCTTTCCGATATTGCCGCCATGCTGACCGGTTCTCTCGGCATGCTGCCCTCAGCCTCACTCGGTGCGCCAGATGGCAAAACAGGCAGCCGCAAGGCGCTCTACGAACCCGTGCATGGGTCGGCCCCCGATATCGCCGGAACCGGCGCCGCCAATCCGATTGCAATGATCGCCTCCTTTGCCATGTGCCTGCGCTACTCATTCAACATGGTGGAAGAAGCGGACCGGCTGGAAGCTGCGATTGCCGGTGTGCTTGGCGACGGCATCCGCACCGCCGACATCATGTCGGAAGGCAGCACCAAGGTTGGTACCACCCAGATGGGTGATGCGATCCTTGCCAAATTCAAGGCGCTCGCTGCCTGATCACACTGATACGGACAAAGAAAAGCCCGGCGCGAGGAATCGCGCCGGGCTTTTTATTGAGCCGTCGACTACTTGATGTCGTGCAGATCCTCGTTTTTGGTTTCACGAACGAAGATCAGGCCGATCACCAGCGTCATGGCTGCAATGACGATCGGGTACCAAAGGCCATAATAGATATCGCCCTTGGCGGCGCTCATCGCAAAGACCGTTGCCGGAAGCAGGCCACCGAACCAGCCATTGCCAATGTGATAAGGCAACGACATGCCGGTATACCGGATGCGGGTCGGGAACATCTCGACCAGAATCGCGGCAATCGGGCCATAAACCATCGTCACATAGAGCACCAGAACGAACAGGATGGCGATGGTCATCGGCCAGTTAACGGCCTTGGGGTCAGCGACCATGGTGAAGAGACCGCCATTGGGAATGGTATAAACCGCCATCTCCGTGGCGCCGGCTGCCTGCTCCGTGGTGATCAGCTTTGCTTTGACGAGATCAGCGACCGGGGTGACCGCCTTTTCGCCGGCACGAACCGCGGCAGCGTCAAGGTTCAATTCGGAATTGGCCTTGATGAAGCCGTCAAGTTTGACATCGGCAACCTTGGCAGGCGCCCGCACTAGCGGGAAACCGGCCTTCTGCAACGCCAGGTTCAGGTCATGGGAGAGCACGGCGTTTTTGGCAGCAGCATCGGGACCAGCGGCCACGGCATCATAGGATGGAATGACCGTGTCGCCTATTTTGACAGTGGCTGGCTGACCGGCGGGACCGGCAACCACTTCATAGGGCACCGAACTGCGGGACAGGAACGCTGTCGCAATGTCACATGAATTGTTGAACTTGGCTGTACCAACCGGGTTGAACTGGAAGGTACAGTCGCCCGGTGCCGCGGTCACCGTAGCGCGGACTGTTGCCTCCGCCTGGGCCAATGCCGGATTTGCAGCGTGCGTGAGTGCCTTGAACAGCGGGAAGTAGGTCAGGATTGCCAGGGCAAGACCTGCCATGATGATCGGCTTGCGGCCGATCTTGTCGGAGAGCCAGCCAAAGAAGACAAAAAATCCCGTGCCAAGCAGGAGCGCGATTGCAATCATGATATTGACGGACTGCCCATCCACCTTCAGCACATTCTGCAGGAAGAACAGGGCATAGAACTGGCCTGAATACCAGACAACAGCCTGACCGGCGGTAAGACCGAACAAGGCGAGCAGCGCAATCCGGGCATTTTTCCACTGACCGAAAGCTTCTGACAGCGGTGCCTTGGAGCCCTTGCCTTCTTCTTTCATCTTCTTGAAAGCCGGTGATTCACTTAACGAGAGCCGAATCCACACCGATATTCCCAGAAGAACAAATGAGAGAATGAAAGGCACGCGCCAGCCCCAGGCAGCAAATGCGTCCTTGCCAAGCCAATTCTGGACGATGAGGATAACCACCAGAGACAGAAACAGACCGAGCGTTGCGGTCGTCTGGATCCATGACGTGTAATAACCGCGACGATTGTTCGGCGCGTGTTCCGCCACATAGGTTGCAGCACCGCCATATTCGCCGCCGAGAGCCAGTCCCTGCAACATGCGCAGCGCAATCAGGATGATCGGTGCGGCAATGCCCCAGCTGCCTGATCCTGGAAGAATACCGACCAGAAACGTCGACAGACCCATGATCAGAATGGTCACCAGGAAGGTATATTTGCGGCCGACGAGATCGCCGATCCGTCCGAAGACCAGGGCGCCGAAGGGGCGGACGAGAAAGCCCGCGGCAAACGCCAGAAGCGCAAATATGTTGCGCGTCGCTTCAGGGTATTCACTGAAAAACGCTGCACCAATGAAGGCAGCCAATGAGCCGTACAAGTAGAAATCATACCATTCGAAAACAGTTCCGAGTGAGGAAGCGAAGATAACTTTCTTCTCCTCTCTCGTCATACCCCGGCTGGCAGTACCAGCCACAGAAGTGGTCGCCATTTGCATTCCTCCCAGAAAACAGCATTTACGCCGGGACTCGATCGGCTCAGCAACCGCTCACGTCCCTCGGATTTGTCACTGCGTATGAATCAACGGCAAAGTCCTGCGGGACTTCGACTGACCTTACGCCGGTGAATGTCCTCCGGAACTCTCCCCCCAAAGGTCATGCACCCCATGCACCGCTCAAGTGTTGAACAAATATTCGCGAAAGCAAAGACCGCATTTTACGGCAAAAGTTCAAAATTGTGCGTAACGCGACATATTCTTCTCTTTTGAATGGACAATTGACTCTTTTTGGAAAGCGGATACAAGCATGTCAGGTTAAGGAGACGCCCCGTGAGCAGCGAATCAACTGCACACTTTTTGACAAGCGGTTCCGGCATTCGTGCCGGATGCGCAGGCGCGTCTGTTCTTTCCACCAAAATGCCGGCCAAAACGACCACCAAAACGGTCTGATTTCCCTTGGCCTGCTCGCCCCCTCCCGGGTCCGGCCCGGGGGAAAAGACCCGCAATGGCCAGCGGGTTTTTCGCAAAGAGCGGTGAGGGACAGGAGATAACACAGATGAGTTTCAAGGTTGCGGTTGTAGGCGCCACAGGCAATGTGGGCCGCGAAATGTTGACAATACTGGAAGAGCGCGGCTTTCCGGTCAGTGAAGTCGTGGCGCTCGCCTCACGCCGGTCCCAGGGCACCGAAGTCTCCTTTGGCGACCGCACGCTGAAGGTCAAAGCCCTCGATACCTATGATTTTTCCGATACCGATATCTGCCTGATGTCGGCTGGCGGCAATATATCCAAGGAGTGGTCGCCGAAGATCGGGGCGCAGGGCTGTGTCGTCATCGACAATTCCTCCGCCTGGCGCTACGATTCCAACGTTCCGCTGATCGTGCCGGAAGTAAATCCGGACGCGATTGTCGGTTTCTCCAAGAAGAACATCATTGCCAACCCGAACTGCTCCACGGCACAGCTTGTGGTGGCGTTGAAGCCGCTGCATGACAAGGCCAGGATCAAGCGTCTTGTGATCGCCACCTATCAGTCGGTTTCCGGCGCCGGCAAGGATGGCATGGATGAGCTGTTCCAGCAGTCACGGGCGGTGTTCGTTGCCGATCCGGTGGAAGCCAAGAAGTTCACCAAGCGCATCGCGTTCAACGTCATCCCGCACATCGACGTCTTCATGGAAGACGGCTACACCAAGGAAGAGTGGAAGATGGTCGCCGAGACCAAGAAGATGCTCGATCCCAAGATCAAGCTCACGGCGACGTGTGTCCGCGTTCCCGTCTTCATTGGCCATTCCGAAGCCGTGAATATCGAATTCGAAAGCCCGATGAGCGCTGAAGAAGCCCGCGAGATCCTATCGGATGCACCGGGCTGCCTGGTTATCGACCGGCACGAGGATGGCGGCTACATCACCCCCTATGAAGCAGCGGGCGAAGACGCAACGTATATTTCGCGTATCCGCGAAGACATCACTGTCGAGAATGGCCTGTCGCTTTGGATAGTTTCGGACAATCTGCGCAAGGGTGCGGCCCTCAACACCATCCAGATCGCCGAGCTTCTCGTCGCGCGCGGGCTGATTCAGCCGAAGCAGCTCGCAGCCTGAAATCTGGCATGCCGCTAAAATAGAAATGGGCGCAGTTTCTGCGCCCTTTTTCGTTGAAGCAATTGCCGCCCGAACTCAGGCCCAGGGATGCCTTTGGGCGTTGGCCGCCTCGAAGCTGTCGATCTTGGCCGCCTTTTCCATGGTCAGGCCAATGTCATCAAGACCGTTCAACATGCAGTAGCGGCGGAATTCATCAAGATCGAAACTGATCTGGCCGCCATCCGGGCCCTTGATCGTCTTCTCTTCCAGATCGATCGTCAGCGTTGCATTGGCGCCGCGCTGCGCATCATCCATCAACTTGTCCAGGTCCTCATGGCTGACGCGGATAGGCAGAATGCCGTTCTTGAAGCAGTTGTTGTAGAAAATATCGGCGAAGCTGGTCGAGATGACGCAACGGATACCGAAATCGAGCAATGCCCACGGCGCATGCTCCCGGCTGGAGCCGCATCCGAAATTATCACCGGCCACCAGAATCTGAGCCTTGCGATAGGCCGGCTTGTTGAGGACGAAATCCGGATTTTCCGAACCGTCTTCATTGTAACGCATTTCGGCAAAGAGCCCTGTACCAAGACCGGTGCGCTTGATCGTCTTCAGGTAGTCCTTCGGAATGATCATATCCGTGTCGATATTGATGATCGGCAACGGTGCGGCAACGCCGGTGAGCTTGGTAAACTTGTCCATGATCTCTGCCTGTAGTGTTCGGTAACATGAGTATCTTCGCTTTACACCAGCTTGACGGCGAATCAAAGACTTTCCCCCTGTGGCAGATTGGGGCAGGCCACGCCGCATGATTGCGCTTGTCTTGGCCCGTCGATCAATGCAAAAAAGTGCCATGCGCAAAACATTTCGCCCTCGCCGCTCGGTTCTCTATGTTCCCGCCTCGAACGCCAAGGCTCTTGCCAAGATTGCGAGCCTTGACGCAGATGCGGTCATTTTTGATTTGGAGGACGCCGTCGCTCCGCAGGCCAAGGACGATGCCCGCGAAGCATTGCGCAATTATTTTCGCGCCAATCCGGCAAGCAAGGCCGAACGGATCATCCGCATCAATGCACTTGCAAGCGAATGGGGCGCCGAGGATCTTCTCGCCGCGCGCGCCTGCAAGCCTGACGCCATCCTCCTCCCCAAGGTGGAAACACCGCAGGACGTGACTGGCGTGACTGAAATACTCGAGGAAACCGATGCATCCGAAAACATTCGGCTGTGGGCGATGATCGAGACACCGCGTGGTATCCTCAATGCGGACGAGATCGCCGAGCTGGGTCTGCGATCCACCGGGCGTCTGGATTGCTTTGTCGTCGGGACAAACGATATCGCCAAGGAAACCGGTGTGAGCACGGATGGCAATCGCGCCTATCTCGTCCCGTGGCTGATGCAGATCGTGCTTTGTGCCAAAGCCGGAAAGCTGGACGTGATCGATGGCGTCTATAATGACTTTGCCGATGCAGCGGGTTTCACGCTTGAATGCGACCAGGGCTCAAGGATGGGTTTTGACGGCAAAACGCTCATTCATCCCGCACAGATCGGTGCTGCAAATCACGCCTTTTCACCGGATAAGGCAGCCCTTGCCGCTGCACGATCGATCATCGAGGCATTTTCCCTTCCAGAAAATGCTGACAAGGGCGCAATTGCCCTGAACGGAAAAATGATAGAACGCCTGCATCTTGCCAATGCGGAGAAGATGATGGCCAAAGCGCAAATGACAGGAGACAAAGCATGAAACTTTATCGCTTTTTGACCGGACCGGATGATGCCAGCTTCTGCCACAAGGTGACGGCGGCCATCAACAAGGGCTGGCATATCTATGGTTCCCCCACCTATGCATTCAACACCGTTACCGGGGTGATGCAGTGCGGCCAAGCTGTTGTAAAGGATGTCGATGGCGTCGATTATGAGCCGGGTATCAAGCTCGGCGACTACTGACCGGTAGCGGGCGTTCCACACAGGATGCCGTTTGAGCGCTTGATATTGCTGCTCTGACGTACGCGCCATGGCGTCTTCGCGCGAGACCGGCCTGTCCTCAAAAGGAATAGGCCGGTCAAACCGGCTGATGGCAGGGTCCCGTCGGCCGATTATTCGACACTTGCCTCAATGCGCTCCATATCCTCGTCCGAGAGGCCGAAGTGATGGCCGATTTCATGGATGAGGACATGGGTAACGATATCCCCCAAGGCCTCCTCATACTCCGCCCAGTAATCCAACACGGCGCGGCGATAAATCGTGATGATATTGGGTCTTTCCCCGGTTTGAAGCGAGAACCGTTCTCCGATACCCCGGCCTTCAAACAATCCAAGCAAATCAAACGGCGATTCCAGCCCCATGTCCTCGACAATCTGATCATCGGGGAACTCCGATACCTGAATGGTGATGTCACCGCACAAACTGCGAAAATCGTCGGGCAGATGCGCATAGGCCTCTATCGCGAGTGATTCGATCTCACTCAAGGCTGGTGACAAGCGATTGCCCCAATCGGCGGTTTGATTACTTCTGGCCATTAAAACTCCTGGAGCACTTTCCGGCCTCATATAGTGCCTTTGCAGCAAGGATGCGAGTGGCATGCAGACTAACCCCGCATTGGCACCAGAAGCCGCTCCATACGCCGGAAGCTTTCAGCAAGCACTGTCGCGTCTTTGAGACCATGCGCGAGCATGATGCCGCCCTGCCATTCGGCCAGGGCATTGCGGGCGGTTCCAAGTGCCGTAGAGGGGCGCACGCCGGTTCGCCCCAGCTTCCTCCCAATGAATCCGATCAGGAGGCTGAAAACTTCGGCCGCCCGTTCGGCGGCTTCCGGCGATTCATGGCGAAAATCCCGTATTCCCAAGGCGATCGGGCAGCCATTCTCGACACGGCTTTTGAGGGAATGCGACAGCCTTTCAATCAGCAGCAGCAGACGCTTGCGCGGGTCCTGATCCGCTTCGACAATGGCCATCAGCATATCCTCGGTTTCAGCAACGAAAATATCGGCAACGCCGCGCGCCAGGTCGGCCTTTGTCTTGAAATAGTAATAGATGTTTCCAAGCGGAATTCCCGATTCCGCCGCGATGTGGGCAAGGCTTGTCACGGTAAAGCCCCGTCGCCAGAACAAGCCGGCAGCCGTGGCAACAAGGATATCACGTTTGTCGTTCCGCCTGGCCATCGCACTGCCTTCGAATATCAGTTGTTCAACTGACTCGTATTTTGGCAGGTTCGGCAATGATTGCAGTAAAAATAAACTAATCTTCGATGGTTCGCGCTTCCGATGGCAGCATGATCGGTATCCCGTCCCGGATCGGATAGGCGAGACGAGCCGACTTCGAGATCAGCTCGGATCTCTCCTGATCGTAGACAAGCGGCCCCTTGGTCAGCGGGCAAACCAGAAGCTCAAGCAGCTTGCGATCAATGGCAGGGTCGCGTTTTGGTTCGATCATGGCTCGCTTCCTCGGGGATTACTGCAGGTTCGACTCGTAACCATCCTGGTCTTTCGCCAGCATGATTTCGGTGATCGCGATCAAAGTCTCGGCGCGCGTCTTCAGATCTGCAGCCTCCAGCAAAGCCTGCTTTTCCGCGGCGCCGAAAGGCGACATCATGGCGAGGGCATTGACCAGCGTTTCGTTACCCGCGCGGGAAATACCGTCCCAATCCGCTTCGAGGTTGTTGGCATCGAGATAATCCCGGAAGACGCGCAGCAGCGCCGGCCGGTCGACTTCCGAGTCGTCTGCCTCGTCCAGATCCGCCAGAAGCGGCGCAATCTTGCACTGACGGAACGGTGTCCGTGTGGAAAGTTCCTTGACAATTCGAAAGCGGCAAATGCCCTGCAATGTGATGAGAAGGCGCCCGTCACCGGTCTCGGCGAACGATGTGATGCGGCCAAGGCATCCCACTTCACACAGTTCGTCCGCGTCCGTATCGCCCTCGTCGAAGCGTGGCTGAATCATGCCGATGACGCGCTTTCCACTCAAAGCCGCGTCCACCATGGCCAGATAACGCAGTTCGAATATATTCAACGGCAACTGACCACCCGGAAGCAACAGGGCTCCCGAAAGGGGGAAAATCGGCACGCTTTCCGGAATATTGTCCAGCGTCCGATAACGAACATTGCCTGCTTGCATCACCAGCTCCAGTGATTGATCCGCAGCATCAGGGATCGATCGCTATTGTGCCCTATTTCACTCAGGAAAACAGCAGGGAAGACAGTTTCCGGCGCGCGGTCAGGGAAGCCTGATCAGCCGGACCCCAAGCGTCGAAAAACTGCAGCAGCTGTTTGCGGGCTCCGTCATCATTCCAGGTACGATCGGCCTTCATGATGGCGAGAAGATGATCGGCCGCCTCATCCCGCTGTCCGGTGGCATTCAGGAACATGGCAAGGTCGAACCGCGCCTGATGATCCCCGGGATTCGCCGCAAGTTTTACTGCCAGCGCAACAGGGTCACCCAGCTTGGCCGCTTGATCAGCCAGGGCAACCTTTGCTTCCGCCGCACGCACACTTGCATCGTCTTTCTTGTTCGCGGGAACCTGCTCCAGAACGGCCTTGGCCTGGTCAAGATCACCCAGATCGATCAGGCAATTGGCAAGTCCGGCAAGCGCCGCCACATGATCGGGCACTTCCGCCAGAACGGCCGAATAGATCTGGGCCGCCTGCTCCATATCTCCCGCTGCTGCAGCCTGGGTAGCCGCATCCAGCGCCGATTGAATGGCCGCATCCCTGCCGCCATCCGGTGACGCAATGCGATCAATGAATTCCTTGACCTTTGATTCCGGCAATGCGCCCATGAAACCATCGACCGGCTTGCCATCAGCAAAGGCAATCACCGCCGGAATTGATTGAATACCGAGCTGCCCTGCAATGGCAGGGTGCTCGTCAATATTCATTTTAACCAGCTTTACCCGCCCGCCGGCGGCATTGACCACCTTTTCAATGATCGGTGTCAATTGCTTGCAGGGCCCGCACCAGGGGGCCCAGAAATCGACCAGAACCGGTTGGCTCTTCGATTCGGCGATCACATCTGCGGCAAATCCCGCCGTGGTGGTATCCATGATCAAGGCGCCAGCCGCGGTTGAGGCGGCCGCGGGAGCCGCGCCGCCATAGGATACCGTCGTTGTTGCAGCTGCACTGCCGTAGCCGCCGCCGAACGGGTTATCAGTATTGCTCATCAAAATTCTCCCGTATCCGCTGGTTACATGTTTCCCGGGTCCGCTTGGACCGGTTTACAGCCTGCACTCAGGTTGGGTTGGATTCATCAATTTTCAAGATCAGGGGTTCGTGATCGGTGGATGCGAGAAACCGTAAGAGATCGTCTCGTCGAATGGATGTCGTGGCATCGTTGCTCAGCGGGTGCGCATTGATGATCTCATTGTGCATGAGAGCCTCATCAAGCACGACCTTCACCTGATGCTCCTCGTCGTTGATAATGCCAAGCACACTGACCGAACCCGGAACAAGCCCAAGATACTCCATCAGCTTTTCCGGTTTGCCGAATGAAACACGGCTTGATGCACCAATCTTGGTATGGATTGTTTTGAGATCGACCTGCGCCTCTTCATCCACAGTGACGAGAAAAAACTTGTCCTTCTTATCCTTCAGGAACAGGTTTTTGGTGTGGGCACCTGGAACCTGCCCGCGCAAATCCTGCGCTTCGGCAACCGTGAACACCGGAGCATGCCGAATCGTTGACACTTTGATTCCGAGATCGTCGAATTTCTGCATCAGTTCTGCGTATGTCTTGGGCATTCTGGCTCTCGCGGCACCGGCAATCGGAAAATATGCTTTTGTTGTCCTAATCGCTTCACCGCACGCTCTCAAGCGAAAACCCAGCCGCACCTTGGTTTAATCGGACATTTCATTGCCGGGCCGATCCACCCGTTGAATTTTTTTTCGAATATCGTCACAAAGTCAAAAATTCACTGTTGCAATTGGTCTGTCCTTGGGTCATATAGGCCCCGCTTCGCAAGACAAACTGGCGCATGCGGGAGTAGCTCAGGGGTAGAGCACAACCTTGCCAAGGTTGGGGTCGAGGGTTCGAATCCCTTCTCCCGCTCCAGTTGTTCGAAGTTCAAAAGGCCCGGTTTTTACCGGGCCTTTTTGCTTTTCGGCCTGGCTGCGCCATTGTCGTCAAAACCCTTTGATTGCCCGATATTCACTGCGGCTGGCAACGATGCCGTCTCCTTGATGGCTGTTTGTCTCACCCGGTAAAGGGCCCGCAATTGCAATCCGCGTTCAATGCGCTAAACCCTTCGACATGGCACAGAAGAAAGCACACGAGGTTGATTCCTTCCTGAAGAGGCTCGACAGGGCTTATCCGATCGTACTGCTCTACGGCCCCGACAAGGGCCTTGTGAGCGAACGGGCCGGCGTCTTCATCAAGCTGACCGGACTCGCCCAGGACGATCCCTTTGCCGTCATACGCCTCGATGCCGATGATGTTCAGGCGGAACCCGGGCGGCTGTCCGACGAGGCCAACACCATTTCCATGTTTGGCGGCGAGCGCCTGATCTGGGTCCGTAACGCAGGCGGACAGAAGGGATTGGCCGATGCCGTAACGCATCTGACGAAAACACCACCCGTCGACACATTCATCCTGATCGAGGCGGGCGACCTCAAGAAGGGTGCAGGTCTGCGCGGCATTGTCGAGCAGAGCGCAAGCGCCATGGCTTTGCCTTGCTACAGCGATGATGCGAAGGGCGTGGACGCAACCATTGATGACATGCTTGCCCGCAACAAGCTGCAGATCACGCTGGATGCCCGCAATCTGCTGAAAGAAAGCCTTGGGGGAGACCGGCTGGCCACGCGCGCCGAGCTTGAGAAAATCTGTCTTTATGCCCACGGCCGCGAACGGATAACCATTGAGGATGTCCGCGATATCATCGGCGATGTCAGCGCCACTTCCTACGAGACGATTGTCGATGCCATGATGACGGGCAATCTGACGGATTTTACCCATGCGTTCGATCGGGTTATCGGTTCCGGATCTTCGAGCTTTCTGATCCTGAGTTCCGCCATACGCCAGTTCCAGACATTGCAAAGCCTGCGTTACGGCATGGAAACGGAGGGCAAGAATGCCGGATCGGCTGTGGCATCCGCGCGTCCGCCGGTGTTTTTCTCGCGGCGGCGGCTGGTGGAAACCGCACTGCAGCGCTGGACAACACAAAGTTGCGCCCGCGCCATAGAACGGTTGCAGAAAACCGTACTGGAAAGCCGCCGCAACGCGACACTTTCCATACCAATCATTCGTCAGTCACTGATCGCTCTGGCTGCTGAAGCCGCCCGGGCAGGGCGGAGCGGCCGTTAGGTAACGTCCGCGCGCATCTCCCATGCGCACAAAAATCTGGCTAACTATTTGAATTAAAAGAACTTACTTCGTCACCGCTCAGCTTTGCAGGCGGCGGCAGATCTCATCCAGCTGCTCCAGCGTTGCGTAATGAATACGCACGTCTCCACCCTTGGCCTGATGATTGACCGTTACACGCATGCCAGTCACGTCCGACAGCAGTTTTTCCAGTGCCCGCGTATCCGCGTCCTTGTTTTCATCATTGTCCGCCTTGACTTTCGGAGCGGCCGGTTTGCCGCCGCCTTGGGCCAGTGCTTCCGCTTGACGAACAGACAGGCCGTCGCGAATGATCCGCTCGGCCAGGACATCCGGATGTTCCGCGGTGATCAGCGTACGTGCATGTCCAGCCGACAGAGCGCCATTCGTAATGTGGTCGCGAACCGTTTCCGGCAGTTTCAGCAATCGCAATGTATTGGCCACGTGGCTTCGGCTCTTGCCGATAACCTGGGCCAAGTCCGCCTGCGTATAGTCATGATCGTCAATCAATTGCTGATAGCCCATGCCTTCTTCAATTGGATTGAGGTCGGCGCGCTGAACGTTCTCGATGATAGCCAGTTCAAGCGCGACCCGGTCATCGACTTCGCGAATGATCACGGGAACAGTGGTCAGACCAGCACGCTGCGCCGCGCGCCAACGCCGCTCGCCGGCGATCAGCTCATAGCGATCCACGGAATCCTTTACGGGTCGAACCACGACGGGCTGAACAATGCCATGTTCGCGGATCGACTGGGTCAAATCCTCCAGATCGGCTTCCGTGAACAAACGCCGGGGATTGCGCGGATTGCGCGTTACAAATTCAATGGGAACCTGACGATCCAAAGTGGCGATGCGCGGAGGAACATTTTCTTCCGGCAGACGGTCCATCTCTCCAATGAGCGCAGCAAGACCTCGACCGAGGCGCTTTTTTGACGGATCTTCATTCATTGTCATAGGCTCTCATAAATGTTTCGTATTCGAATCGATCAAGCAGCACGCAAATGCCGCTCCCTTTGAATAACTTCCGACGCCAGCTGCAAATATGCCTGGCTACCCGCACACTTCAGGTCATACAGAATGGCGGGAGTCCCGTAGGAGGGCGCTTCCGAGACACGCACGTTGCGCGGAATGACCGTGCGATAGACTTTGTCGCCCATAAACGAACGGACATCGTCAACAACCTGTGTCGCCAGATTGTTTCGGCCGTCAAACATGGTCAGTACAATACCCTGAATATTCAGGGCCGGATTGAGCGCCGTCCGTACCTGGTTGACGGTTTCGAGCAACTGACTCAATCCTTCCAATGCGAAAAACTCACATTGTAACGGCACAAGCACGGAATCGGCCGCTGCCATGGCATTCATGGTGAGGAGATTGAGCGATGGCGGGCAATCGATCAGAATATAGGTAAAGGGCGAGGCCGCATTATCACCACGAAATGCCTTGCGCAAACGCGTGGCACGGTCGGCAGAACCAGCAATCTCCATCTCAACCCCCAGAAGGTCGAGCGTAGACGGAATGAGCGACAGGTTGGGAACAGCGGTCGCAATGGCTGCCTCGCCGACGGATGCAGTCTGCATCAGGACATCATAGGACGACAGATCACGGTTCTTGCGATCGATGCCCAAGCCGGTACTGGCATTGCCCTGGGGATCGAGATCGACAATCAGGACGTTCTCGCCAATGGCTGCAAGCGCCGTAGCCAGGTTGATGGCAGTTGTGGTCTTGCCCACGCCGCCCTTCTGATTGGCTATGGTAATGATACGAGTCTGACTGTTCATCACTGTTTTCCCGAGCAAACCATTACTATCGGCGATAAAACGAAAAATGACCTATTTCGCCGCCAGGTTGCGCCGCACATTGCTGATCTGCAACACCACCGACTCAACATCGACCACACTGGCATGTTGTACCAGATCAAATGACCAGCCGTCACGGCTTTCCTCGATCTCGCGACGATAATCCCGGCCTTTTTGAAAAAGTGCCGTTGCGCCGTTCGTCAGCCAGGGCTCTGTCAGCGCAAAAAGTTCCTTCAACGGCGCAAGTGCACGGGCCGTAACAACATCAGGTGTGTCGATTTTCGACCAAACCGCATCAATCCGAACTGGATGCACCGTTCCAGGAGTGTGAAACTGGCCCAGAGCGGTCCGCAAAAACGCAGCCTTCTTGCCATTGCTCTCGACAAGATCAATCGCCGCACCCGCCGTTTCCTTCAGGAGAATAGCAAGAACAACGCCTGGAAAACCGCCGCCTGAACCGAGATCAAGCCAGCGCTTGGCCTCAGGCATAAGCGGGCGGAGCTGTACGCTGTCGATAATATGCCGTTCCCACAGCTCATCCAGCGTGGCGGGGGAGGCGAGATTGATCGCCTTTGACCACTTTCGAAACAGATCTTCGAAGTCAATAAGGTCCTTGACTGTTTCACGTGAAACATTGGGGATAACCCCACACAGCTTCTTCTCCCGCCAATCGCTCACGCCACGTCTCTTGCGACAGTGTTGCGACGAATCTGCGTGATAATAAGGGCAAGCGCAGCCGGCGTCATGCCATCGATGCGCTGGGCTTCCGCAATCGAACGCGGCTGGCGCTGCTTCAGCTTCTGCTTCAACTCATTGGACAGGCCGGAAACCACCGAAAAATCAATGCCCTGCGGTATGAGCAGCGCTTCTTCGCGTTCCATCGCGGCAACGTCGGCCTTCTGGCGTTCGAGATAAACCGCATACTGCGCTTCGATCTCCAAAGCCTCCGCCACACGACCGTTAATGTCAGCCAGTTCCGGCCAGATCAGCTGCAAACGCGCCAGGTCTATCTCAGGAAAGGCAAGCAATTCATAGGCCGAACGGCGAACGCCATCCTGGTTGAGATGCAGATTTACGGCCGCTGCCGCATTCGGTGTGATGGTCAAGCGCTTTGCCAAATGACGCGCCGCATCCAATTGATCCGTCCGTGCCCCGAAGCGATCCCGGCGATCCGAGCCCAATATTCCCAATCGGTCCGCCATCGGTGTCAGACGTTCGTCGGCATTGTCCGCCCGCAGGGAAAGCCGGAATTCCGCACGCGACGTGAACATGCGATAGGGTTCGCTCACGCCGCGCGATGTCAAATCATCGATCATCACCCCGATATAGGCTTCGGTACGATGAATGATCACAGGCTCGCCACCGCCGGATAGCCGCGCCGCGTTCAGTCCCGCCAGCAAACCCTGTGCCGCCGCTTCCTCATATCCCGTTGTTCCATTGATCTGCCCGGCGAGAAACAGGCCGCCGATGCGCCGCGCCTGCAGGCTTCGATCCAACTCGCGCGGATCAATGTAGTCATACTCAATGGCGTACCCCGGCTGCAGCATGGTCGCGCGCTCAAGACCAGGTATCGTCTTGAGAATTTCCAACTGCACATCCTCGGGCAGGGATGTTGATATCCCATTGGGATAGACCGTATGATCATCCAAACCCTCGGGCTCCAGGAATATTTGATGGCCATCCCGATCGCCAAATTTGACGATCTTGTCTTCCACAGACGGACAATAGCGCGGGCCAATGCCTTCAATCGATCCGGAATACATCGCCGAGCGATGCAGATTCGCGCGGATAATGGCGTGCGATTCCGGCGTCGTGCGCGTGATCCCGCAGTCGATCTGCGGGTTGGTGATGACATCCGTCATCAGCGAAAACGGCAGCGGATCTTCATCAGCGGATTGAACGTCAAGCCCTGACCAATCGATCGTGCGGCCATCCAGCCGCGGCGGCGTGCCTGTCTTCAATCGGCCCAAAGCGAATGCATGTCTCGTCAGGGTATCCGACAAACCGAGGGCAGGGGCCTCGCCCATTCGGCCTGCTGGTATCTTCTTTTCACCGATATGGATCAAGCCGCGAAGAAATGTTCCCGTCGTCAGGACAACAGCACCACAGGAGAAAACGCGGCCATCCATCAATTGGACGCCTGCAACCTTTCCGTCGTGAATGACCAGATCGTTGGCGCCACCTTCAACGACAGTCAGATTCTGCTGTTCTGCAATCGCCGCTTGCATCGCCAGCCTATAGAGCTTGCGGTCCGCCTGGGTGCGCGGGCCGCGCACAGCAGGGCCGTTGCGCCGGTTGAGAAGTCGGAACTGAATACCAGCGGCATCGGCAACGCGGCCCATCAGACCATCGAGCGCATCGATCTCCCGGACCAAATGCCCCTTGCCAAGACCGCCGATGGCGGGATTGCAGGACATGACACCGATCGTATCCGCTTTGTGCGTCACAAGCGCCGTGCGTGCGCCATAGCGTGCTGAGGCCGCTGCGGCTTCACAGCCGGCGTGCCCACCACCAATGACGATGACGTCAAAATTGTCTTCCACGAGCCAAACTTTCCGAGATTCGAATTCAGTGTCTTGATGAGCAAATCAACGCCCTGAGTCAAGTGTGAGTCAAAGAACAATGTTTCACGTGAAACAATTCCTACGCGCAGATCGCCGTTATAGTTTCAATGTTTCACGTGAATCATTTGCCTATACAGAACTGTGAGAATACCACATCGAGAATATCCTCGACATCCACGTCTCCGGTAATCCGGCCCAATGCATGCGAGGCCCGGCGTAGATACTCAGCGCGAACTTCCAGCGGTGCGGCTACGTCCGCCACAGCGTGATTGATTTCCCGGCTCGTTTCCGTGAGTAATTCCATATGACGGCGGCGGGTGGGAAGCGGATCAGAGAGATTCCCAGCTGCAGATTCGGCCCTGGATTGCAAAGCCGCTATCAGATCATTCAAGCCCTCACCCGAACGGATTGAAACTTTCAGATCATAGCTATCGGATGTCGTTCTCTCGACAACATCCAGTTTCGTTCCAATTCGCAGCGTATCGATCGCATCCAGTTCGACAAATGGCGCTGGAAGCGGGCTCGCCATATCCGTCAGCAATAGTACCAGATCCGCGGCGTGCGCGCGGTCAAGCGCCCGTTCAACGCCGATCTGTTCCACCTTACCCTCGGTTTCCCTGAGACCCGCCGTATCGGTGATAAGGACGGGCAAGCCCCCCAGATCAAGTTTGATTTCAATCAGGTCGCGTGTCGTTCCCGGTTCGTCGGAGACAATCGCCACATCGGTTCCCGCCAGGGCATTCAGCAGGCTCGATTTGCCGGCGTTCGGCGCACCAACAATCACCACACGGAAGCCGTCGCGCACGATTGCGCCACGTTTTCCCTCCGCTACGTGTTGTTCAATCTTTTCCGCAAGATCACGCATCGATATCCAGACTTGATCCGATACGGAACCGGGTACGTCGGATTCGTCAGCAAAATCGAGTTCCGCTTCAATCAGAGCGCGCGCGCGGATCATCTCGGTGCGCCAGGATGAATAGAGCTGAACTTGCGAACCCGATGCGATCTGCAGTGCCAGGCGGCGCTGACCATCGGTCTCAGCGGCGATCAGATCCGCGAGACCTTCAGCCACCGTCAGATCGAATTTTCCATTGGCAAAGGCGCGCCTTGTGAACTCACCGGGTTCGGCCAAGCGGCAATTGTCAAAGGTATAGAGAAGCGAAATCATTGCATCAACAACCGCACGACCGCCGTGCAGGTGAAACTCGCCGCAATCTTCACCGGTAAAGCTATGGGGATTGGAGAAAAACAACACGAGTCCCCGATCAACGGGACTACCAAGTGCATCGCGGAACGTACGTAGCTCAGCCCGCCGCGGCGACGGAAGGTTGCCACAAATTGTTTCGATAACGAATCGAGTCTTCGATCCAGACATGCGGATCACGGCGACACCAGACGGAAGCCGCCCACTGGACAGGGCAAAAATAGTCTCGCTGAAATTCTGGTTCTGTTTCATTTGCATTTATCCACGGCTACACTGGATGTCTTGATAACCCTCAAGCCGGCATTCGGGAAGAGCGGAGTAATGCAATGTATCAGCAAGCCAATCTGCTCGGGAACGAGTCCAGCCCGTATCTTCGTCAGCATGCCGGCAACCCGGTGCATTGGCGGCCATGGGGAAAGCTTGCGCTGGCTGAGGCACAGGAGACGGGCAAGCCCATTCTGTTGTCCGTTGGTTACGCTGCCTGTCACTGGTGCCATGTCATGGCGCACGAATGCTTTGAAGATGGCGACGTTGCTGACCTGATGAATGCCCACTACGTCAATATCAAGGTGGACAGGGAAGAACGGCCGGATATCGATCAGATCTACATGGCAGCTCTTGGCGCGATGGGAGAGCAGGGGGGCTGGCCGCTGACGATGTTTCTCACACCGGAGGCAAAGCCGTTTTGGGGAGGAACCTATTTTCCCAAGAACTCACGCTATGGCCGGCCTGGTTTTGTCGACGTGTTGCAGTCTATCGACAGGGTATGGCGCGAAGACCGCGCGCGCGTCGTCCAGAACGTCGATGCCTTGACCAGCCACGTCAGCGCCCGTCTTGACGCCCAGGCGGGTCCGGCAGCGCTGGACAAACATATCTTTGATCAGTTTTCCGCCAATATATCCGGCATGATCGACATGCAGAAAGGCGGCTTGACCGGCGCTCCCAAATTCCCGAATGCGCCTTTCATGGATACACTCTGGCTTTCATGGCTGCGCACCGGCAATGCCCAGCATCGGGATGCCTTTCTCAGGAGCCTGCAAATGATGCTGCAAGGCGGCATCTACGATCATCTTGGTGGCGGACTGTCCCGGTATTCCGTCGATGATCGCTGGCTTGTTCCGCACTTTGAAAAGATGCTTTACGACAATGCCCAGTTCATCCGTCACGCAACGTATGCCTATGCCGAAACCAAAGATGAATTGTTCCGCCTGCGAATCGAAGAAACTGTCGGTTGGCTAGAGCGCGAAATGCTGGCGAACGGCCAGCGCTTTGCCTCGAGCTTGGATGCCGACAGCGAGGGTGAAGAGGGCCGGTTCTACGTTTGGTCTGCGGATGAAATTCCGGCGACGCCGGATTTCGATATCTTTCGCACCGTTTACGATGTCCGCCCAGAGGGAAACTGGGAAGGCAAAACCATTCTCAATCGCCTGACCTCGCCCGGCTCATCAGATGCGGACACCGAGGCACATTTGGCAAAGGCCAGGCAGATACTTTTCAACCGCCGCGAGAGCCGGGTGCACCCCCATCGGGACGACAAGTCGCTCACTGACTGGAACGGGCTGATGATCCGTGCGCTCGCGGAAGCGGCGCGGTTATTCCAGCGCAAGGATTGGCTGGATCTGGCATTGGGCGCTTATCGTTCCATATCCGAATCGATGGTTGATGGGCGTCTGCCGCATTCCGTTCTGGAACAGTCCCGCCTCTTTCCCGGCTTGTCATCGGATTATGCATCGATGATCAATGCCGCCATCTCCCTCAATGAAGCGACGCAGGACAAAACGTTTCTCGACGACGCGGCTCTTTGGCTCCAGTCTCTTAACCGCTGGCATCTTACGGAAGATGGCAATCATGCCCTCAGCGCCATTGACAGCACCGATGTCATCATCCGCGTGCGCGGTGATCAGGATGAGGCCATACCGAGTGCCACCGGGCAGATCATCGAAGCCATCTCGCGTCTGGCGACAGCAACATCGGACTACGCATTGCAACAGCGAGCCGACGAACTCGCTGAAAACGCGCTCGGCCGTGTGCTTGAACAGCGCTATGGCCAGGCCGGTGTTTTCAACAGCGCAAGCCTGCTGTTGGAACCGATGAAGCTTGTCCTGGTCACTCCGGACAAAGGCCATCCGCTCCTGCAGCTTGCAAACGATTATCCGGATCCGCGCCGTACCGATATCTGGATGGAGTTTAGAGAAAACACCACAATCGAGCTGGTGCCCGGCAGCGGAGCAATCACCATAAAAAAACCCGCGGCCTATCTCTGCCGCGGGTTCGTGTGTCTGGCGCCTGTGGAAACGGCCGAGGCGCTGGCAGCGCTGCTCAAACCGCAATCCTAGGACTGTTACGTATTCATCGAATCGAAGAATTCGCCGTTCGTCTTGGTCTGCTTCAACTTGTCGATGAGGAACTCGATCGCATCCGTCGTGCCCATCGGGGCCAGAATACGGCGCAGGACAAAGATCTTCTGCAGATCCTGACGCGGTACGAGCAGGTCTTCCTTGCGCGTGCCGGATTTCAGAATATCCATGGACGGGAAAATGCGCTTGTCGGCAACCTTGCGGTCGAGCACGATTTCCGAATTGCCCGTACCCTTGAATTCTTCAAAGATCACTTCGTCCATGCGGCTGCCCGTATCGATAAGGGCCGTCGCAATGATCGTCAGCGATCCGCCTTCCTCGATGTTACGTGCCGCACCGAAGAAACGCTTGGGGCGCTGAAGCGCGTTGGCGTCGACACCACCGGTCAGAACCTTGCCGGATGATGGCACCACGGTGTTGTAGGCGCGGCCAAGGCGCGTAATGGAATCGAGCAGGATGACCACATCGCGGCCATGTTCAACCAGGCGCTTCGCCTTCTCGATGACCATTTCAGCCACCTGAACGTGGCGGGACGCCGGCTCGTCGAATGTGGAGGAGACCACTTCGCCCTTCACGGAACGCTGCATATCCGTGACTTCTTCCGGACGTTCATCGATCAGAAGAACGATCAGATAGCATTCGGGATGATTGGCGGTGATGGAATGGGCAATGTTCTGGAGGAGAACGGTTTTACCGGTACGGGGCGGAGCGACGATGAGACCGCGCTGGCCTTTACCGAGGGGTGCCACCAGATCGATGACGCGGGCTGACAAATCCTTGGTGGTCGGATTTTCCAGCTCCATCTTGAAACGCTCATTCGGGTAGAGCGGTGTCAGATTGTCGAAGTGGATCTTGTGGCGGATTTTTTCCGGGTCTTCGAAGTTGATGGTGTTGACCTTGAGAAGGGCGAAATAGCGCTCACCTTCCTTGGGCCCACGGATCGGACCTTCGACGGTATCACCGGTTTTCAGCGAAAACCGCCGGATCTGCGATGGGGAGATATAGATGTCGTCGGGGCCTGGGAGATAGTTTGCATTGGCAGAACGCATGAAGCCGAAGCCATCCTGCAATATCTCGACCACGCCTTCGCCGATAATTTCGACATCCTGGGAGGCCAGTTTCTTCAAGATCGCAAACATCAGTTCCTGTTTGCGCATGACACTGGCGTTTTCGACTTCCAGTGTTTCAGCAAACGCCAGAAGATCAACCGGCGTCTTGTTCTTGAGTTCTTGTAGTTTCATTTCCTGCATGTGTGCGGAACTCTTAATCTTATAGGTTTGAAATGGGGAAGGGAAATGACGATGCCGGAATGCAGTGCCATGTATGAATGGCTGAAGATCGCTATGGCGGTATTTCCAGAGAAGAGCCCCTATCTAGCCAATCATGACTGCAAGGGCAAGGGGTTTCATGAGTGGTATTGATATCAGGCAGAAAATATAATGATGAGTCAAAATGGCTTTATGATGACCATGATCACGATAATGATCATCAGAACCGTCGGCACTTCATTCATCATCCGCCAGAAACGGGCAGGCTTTGCGTTTCTATCCTCGGCGAACATGCGGACAGCCTTGGAAAAGTAGCCGTGAATGCCGGAAAGGATCAGGACGGCCAGGAATTTCACATGAAACCAGCCGTCCATATAGGCAACCGTTCGCCACGCAAGCCAAAGTCCGGCGGCCCATGTCACCATCATGGCCGGATTGATGATGGCCTTGAGCAACCGGCGCTCCATCACCTTGAACGTTTCCGATTGGACGGAGCCTTTTTCGGCGGCACAATGATAGATGAACAGGCGCGGCAGATAGAGCATCCCTGCCATCCAGGAGATGACGGCAATCACATGCAATGCCTTCACCCAGAGATAGGCGTTGTCGGGATAGAGATAAACCAGCGTCACAACAACCAATGCAAGAACGATACCGGTCGCCTTTGCCATCGATGCTGTCTTGCTTGAATTTTGAACCGGCATCTCGTTGTTGCTCATAATCATTTCCCGGTATTCAACGTATCAGTTCCTGGCTGTCGCCTGCCGCACGCGCGCAACCATCTGTTCCACATGGGAGACCGGAGCATCGGGGGTGATGCCATGGCCAAGATTGAAGACCAGCGGGCCGTGACCCAGCCCGTCAAGAATGGCATCGACGCCTTCATCCAGCGCTCGGCCGCCAGCAACAACACGCAAGGGATCAAGATTGCCCTGAATTGCCCCTCCACCTTGAAGTGAAGACGCCAGCGACAGCGGCACCGTCCAGTCGAGGCCCAAGGCTGTCACCCCGGTGCGTTCGCGATAATTCACATAAAGCGCGCCAGCACCTTTGGGAAAGCCGATGATCGGGACATCCGGGTGGGACGCACGCACCTTTTTGACGATCCTGGCCACGGGAGCGATACAGAACCGCTCGAAGCAGGCTTCGTCGAGAACACCAGACCAGGAATCAAAAATCTGCACCGCGTCAGCACCGGCATCGATCTGGCGGATCAGATACTCCGCTGAAACATCGGCGAGCTCGTCCAGCAGTTTCTGGAAGGCATCCGGATAGCGATAGGCGAAGAGGCGGGCCGGAGCCTGGTCCGGTGTTCCATGACCGGCTATCATATAGGTCGCCACGGTCCATGGAGCGCCACAGAAGCCAAGCAGAGTGGTTTCCTGTGGCAGTTGATGTCGAAGCAGCCGAACAGTCTCGTAGACAGGCTCCAGGCGTTCCACAGCCCCATTGGGTTCAAGCCAGAAAATGCCATCCGCATCAATCGGCGTCATCAAAGGGCCTCTGCCCTCTTCAAAGCGCAGATCACGGCCAAGCGCATGCGGCACGACAAGAATATCGGAAAACAGGATTGCCGCATCAAATCCGAAACGGCGGATCGGCTGCAGCGTCACTTCGACGGCCAGATCCGGCGAATAGCAGAGATCCAGAAAACTTCCGGCGTTCTTCCTGACTTCCCGGTATTCGGGGAGGTAGCGTCCAGCTTGGCGCATCATCCAGATGGGAGGCGGAAAAACTGTCTCGCCTCTAAGGACTTTCATCACTTTGCGGACCATTCCGTCTCTCTCCAGCTTTGTCTTACAAAAAAGAAAATTGGATATTTTCTGATTTTCTGATTCTTAGAGTCTGTTTGTATCGGGAATTACCAGATTGCCAACTTTTTCCCACAGGCAACTGGAGTAATGCGAAACAGGGAAAACCATAAAGCAAAATTCAGGAAAAGCGGTAATAAAGTAAAATACCGTTCATTATCAGTCTGTTGAATAACATCAATCTGTGGATATCCATGTGGGAATACAGGGAACAACGGACGAAGAGTCGCAACAATCCCCAGATCGCAGCTATGCCCGGAAGAGTCATCCACAAGTGGGCTCGCTGTGGATGACTTGCCAATGATTCACATGGCTGCCATTGCTTGTTCAAAACCGGGAGAATTCTCCCCAGTCATCAACAGGGAGTCGAGTTTTCTGTGACAAAGCCAGTCAACTACTTCCATCTTCACATGATCTCTGATGCGACCGGAGAGACTCTCCTGGCGGCGGGTCGCGCAGCCGCGGCGCAATATGTGCATGCGCGCGCCATTGAACATGTCTATCCGCTCATTCGCACGGAAAAGCAGATCAAAAAGGTGCTTGAAGGTATCGATGCGGAACCTGGCATTGTCCTTTATACCATCGTGGACAAACGGCTGGCGGCAATGATCGATGAAAGCTGCGCGACGATTGGCGTTCCCTGCGTGTCGGTTCTTGAACCGGTCCTCAGCATATTCCAGTCCTATCTCGGTGCGCCGGCGGGACGGCGGGTTGGGGCGCAACACGTGCTCAATGCGGAATATTTTCGCCGCATCGATGCGCTGAATTTTACCATGGAGCATGATGACGGCCAGCTGCCGCTCGATATCGAAGAAGCCGATGTCATTCTGATCGGCATTTCACGGACGTCGAAAACCCCGACAAGCATTTATCTCGCCAATCGCGGCATCAAGACCGCCAACGTACCCATCGTTCCCGGTGTGCCCATTGCCGATGTGATTATCAATGCGGAGCGGCCGCTGATTGTTGGCCTGATTGCCTCGGCAGAGCGGATCTCACAGGTGCGCCAGCATCGCATTCTCGGGGCGACCCCGGGCTTCGATACGGATCACTATCTTGACCGGGCCAACATTATTGAAGAGCTTTCCTATGCGCGGCAGATTTGCCATCGCTATAATTGGCCTATGATAGACGTTTCACGCCGTTCAATTGAAGAAACCGCGGCGGCGGTTCTCGCCCTGCGTTCCCAAGGGCGATAGCCGCATTGTTAATCAGAGAAGAAGGCAAATGCAGATTATTCTTGCTTCCAAAAGTCCGTTCCGCGCGACGCTCCTGAAAAACGCCGGCGTCGCTTTTACCGCACAGTCGGCCAATATCGATGAGCGGGCGGTGGAAGCGCCTCTCTATAAGAGCGGAGCAACGCCGGAGGACGTCGCGCTTGTTCTGGCCGAAGCAAAGGCGCTCGATGTCAGTGAGCGTAACCCGGACGCATTGGTGATCGGTTCGGATCAAACCCTGTCCTTGGGCGACGAGGTTTTGCACAAGCCTGCCGATATGGAGGCCGCGCGCCGGCAACTGCTCAGGCTTTCCGGCAGGACTCATCACCTGAACAGCGCGATTGTTCTGGTCAAGAGCGGGCAGACGGTGTGGCGGCACGTTTCGGTGGCGCGCATGACATTGCGTGATCTCGATCCGGCTTTCATTGGACGGCACCTGGCACGGGTTGGTGCCGTCGCGCTCCAAAGTGTAGGCGCCTACCAATATGAAGGCGAAGGCGTGCAGCTGTTCGAGAAGGTGGATGGAGATTATTTCACCATTGTCGGCCTCCCACTATTGCCGTTGCTGAATGAACTGCGCCGGGAGGGTGCGATCGATGGCTGATCATCCCAGCGCTTTCGTAACGGGTTTTCCAATCCGTCATTCACGCTCGCCGCTCATCCACGGTTACTGGCTCAGGCAATTCGGATTGGACGGCTCCTATCGGGCGGTCGAGGTTGCACCGGACGCATTTGCGGCCTTTATCCACACGTTGAATGACAATGGGTTTGTCGGCGGCAACGTCACCATCCCACATAAGGAAGTGGCTTTTTCCCTGTGCGGGAAGCGCGATTCTGCCGCGGAAGAAATCGGCGCGGTGAACACGCTCTGGTTCGAGAATGACATTCTGCATGGCGGCAATACGGATGCTTACGGGTTCTTGGCAAATCTGGACTCGCTAAGCCCCGGCTGGAGTGAGCGCAAGAGCGCTTTGGTGCTGGGTGCGGGCGGGGCAAGCCGGGCGGTGATCTTTGCGTTGAAGCAGCGCGGTTTCACCGACATCAGGATCGTCAATCGGACCGTGGAGCGGGCCCAGGAACTGGCAGACCGGTTTGGAATTTCCGGGGGTGCCCACGGGTGGGACGCGGTGCCGGAATTGCTGAAGGGCGCGTCGCTGATTGTAAACACCACGTCGCTCGGCATGTCGGGTAAAGACGAGCTGGTGATTGACCTGACCGAGGCTGATTCGGACGCGCTGGTGACCGACATTGTCTATGTGCCGTTGGAAACGCCGCTTTTGCGCGCAGCGCGCTTCCGCGGTCTCGAAACCGCCGACGGACTGGGCATGTTGCTGCACCAGGCCGTACCGGGCTTTGAACACTGGTTCGGCAAACGGCCGGATGTAACGGCAGAGCTGCGAAACCTCATTCTGGCCGATATGGCGGCGGGGAAAGCAAAATGATCGTGCTGGGTCTCACCGGATCGATCGGCATGGGTAAATCGACAGCCGCACAAATGTTCATGGATGCGGGCGTTCCGGTCTATTCCGCCGATGAAACGGTTCACCGGCTATATTCCGGCGCGGCGGCTCCTTTGATTGAAGCAGCTTTTCCCGGAACGACGGAAAACGGCGTGGTGGATCGCGCCAGGCTCTCGGCAGCGGTCATTGGCAATCCCAAGGCGCTTCGGAAGCTTGAATCGATTGTCCACCCCATGGTTCGTTCCGAAGAGAACGCTTTCCGCGATAGCGCTCAATCCCAAGGTGCGAAGCTTGCCGTGATCGATATTCCGCTGCTGTTCGAGACTGGTGGGGATAAGCGGGTGGACAAGATCCTTGTTGTCAGCGCACCGGCAGAGGTGCAGAAAAGGCGGGTATTGGCCAGGGTCGACATGACCCCCCAAAAACTCGAAGCAATTCTCGAGCGCCAGACTCCCGACGTCGAGAAACGCGCCCGTGCCGATTTTGTTGTCAATACGGACCAGACATTTGATGCGACGCGGGCCGAGATCAACGAGATAATCCGGATACTCACGGATTCCTGACAGGCGGAAAGCGGGGAAACCGCTGCTCCGGCCTTGCGCTGGCCGGTCAATTCATGAAATTTGGGTCAAAGGAAGATTCCATGCGCGAGATCATATTCGATACGGAAACAACAGGGCTCGACCGGCTGGATGATCGCATCATCGAAATTGGCGGTGTGGAACTGGTCAATCGTTTCCCGACCGGCAACACATTTCATGTTTTCATCAATCCGGATGGCAAACAGGTCCACCCGGATGCTCTGGCCGTTCACGGCATCAGCAATGACCGCCTGAAGGATGAGCCGGTCTTTGCCGGCGTCGTCGACCGCTTTCTCGAATTCATCGACGGGGCAAAGTTGATCGCCCACAACGCCACATTCGATATGGGCTTCATCAATGCCGAGCTGAACCGCCTGGGGCACCCCCCCATCAGCAATGACCGGGTTATCGATACGCTGGCACTCGCGCGCCGCAAACATCCCATGGGCCCAAATTCCCTGGATGCCCTGTGCCGTCGTTACGGCATCGACAACAGTCACCGCACGATGCACGGCGCGTTGCTCGATTCGCAGTTGCTGGCGGAAGTTTATATCGAGCTGATCGGTGGAAAACAGGCGGCCCTCGGCCTGACCGTTGCCGAACAGTCTGACAACAAGCAATCCGCCAATACGGAAACGGTTGTTGTCATTGCGCGCCGCGCGGTACCGCTGCCATCCCGCCTCACCGATTCGGAAAAGCAGGCGCACGACAAGCTGGTCGAAAAGATTGGCGAGAAAGCGATCTGGAACGAACGGATAGCAGCACGGTAAAAATCGCGGCAACAAAAAACCCGGGTCGAACCCGGGTTTTTGCTATCCAGTAGAACCGTTGGCTTAGCTGACCATCGACTTGGCTTGTTCTTCAGCCATGCGCTGCTGGAACATCTGCGCAAAGTCGATCGGGTCTATCATCAGCGGCGGGAAGCCGCCATTGCGGGTTGCTTCCGCAATGATCTGACGTGCGAACGGGAAGAGCAGGCGCGGGCATTCGATGAAAAGCAGCGGCAGGAGATGTTCCTGCGGGAAGCCTTCCAGACGGAAAACGCCGCCATAGACGAGTTCCGCGTTGAACAGGACTTCCTTGCCTTCACCGGCACGGGCTGTGAGGGTCAGAACGACATCGAAATCGTTCTCGGCAATCGGATTGGCGTTGACATTCACGTTGATGCTGATGCCGGGAGCCTTGTCCCGCGGGCGCAGCGACAGAGGCGCGCCTGGGCTTTCGAAGGAAAGATCCTTCACGTACTGAGCAAGAATGTTCAGTGTCTGCTGCTGGACGCTCCCATTGCCATTGGTCGCTTCATTGCCGTTTTCGGCATTTTCATCAGGCTTTTGAGCCATTGTCTGGAAACCTTCTCTCGTTGCGTCCGCTTCGGCGGTTATCGAATGAATGATGGCTGGCTAGCATGAGAGCCCCAGCGAGGCAAGCCGGGAGGAACCATCCTGATGCACGCACGCTATTCTTTCGGGCTCCATGGCGAGTTGGGGTCGGATTTTCTGGAATAATCCTCCGGGTCAAGTTCAATGACACGATCAGCGGAGCGATCCGGTCGGGAATGACCCGTTGCTGCAGGATTGACCACGACCACGCGGCTCCGGACAAAACGCCAGCCAATATCGCGAATGGCGGGTATGAACAAAAGCAGGCCGATAATGTCCGTGATGAAGCCAGGAACGATCAACAGGAACGCCGCAAAGAACAGCATAACGCCGTGCACGAGTTCGCGGCTCGGCGTCCGGCCGGCGGCGGTTTCCGAGCGGATTTTCTGCAGGATGCCAAATCCCTGCAGGCGCAACAGAAAAACACCGAGGAACATCGACAGGATGATCAAGCCGAGCGTTGCCAGAACACCGATCTTGCTGCCAACCACAATGAAGCCGGCAATTTCAAGAAATGGCAGTGCAAGCAGGAACAGGGGCACAAGAGAGGATCGCAACTAATTTACCTTTCGAAGGACATATCCGGTTATAATCCATACCCGGCGTCAATTTCATGCCTATATAGGTATGAACATGAGCATTTGTATGATTGCCTTCAGCAATCTATATGTTTTGGTAATTCGACAAAAGCGCAATGGTCGTACAAAGAACGGCCGACTGAATTTAGGGATGAATGGCAGGCGACATGGAATATCTGGACTTCGGAACGATTTTCTTCTTCGTGGCAGCAGTGGTGATCTTTTTGCAGCTGCGCAAGGTCCTTGGTCGCCGCACCGGCAACGAGCGTCCGCCATTCAATCCGTATGCATCATCGCGTACAGCCGAGGTCGAAGACAAGGCCAAACCTGGCGATAATGTCGTGTCGCTGCCGCGGCGCGGCGAGCCGAAGGAAAACCAGTTTGAAAAGGTGGATGCGCTGGCAAAACCCGGTACGCCGCTGAACGAAGGCCTTCGCGCCATCCAGAACGCCGATCCGGCATTCGATCCGGCGAAGTTTCTTGAAGGCTCAAAGATGGCCTATGAGATGATCGTCATGTCCTTTGCCGATGGTGATCGCAAGACGCTCAAATCGCTCCTGTCCCGCGAAGTATTTGATGGTTTCGTTTCAGCCATCGCCGATCGTGAATCGCGCGGCGAAAAGGTGCAATCCTCGTTCGTCGGCATCAACAAGGCCGACATTACCGGCGCTGAAATGAAGGGCACGGAAGCGCACGTGACAGTGCGCGTCGTCAGCGAGCTGATTTCGGCAACGCTGGACAAGGACGGCAACGTGATCGACGGCGACAAGGAAGCGGTGGCTGAAGTCAAGGATGTCTGGACCTATGCGCGGGATACCCGCTCGAAGGATCCGAACTGGAAACTCGTCGCGACCGAAGCCGAAGATTGATTCTCCTGTCGCGAGCGCCAGACCATGCTTTCCCCTCTCTTCAAACCGGTGGCTTTCACCGATTGCCCCGGTTGGGAGAATGACAACCAGCTTGAAGCGTTTCAAGCTTTTGTGCGTTCTGCCAGCAGGGTTCTGGAAAAGCCCTATAAAAGCGGATCACTGGGCATCTCCTTTGCGGCTTTAGCACCCATTTTCGCTGATTCACGTGAAACATTGGTCGAAAGTAACGAACAGGCACGGCGGTTTTTTGAAAAATGGTTCCGTCCGGCACGCCTGGAAAATCCCGAGACGGGACACGGTTTTGTCACGGGTTTCTATGAACCCGAGGTGGTTGCTTCTCCGGTTCGAACGGAACGCTATACGGTTCCCTTTCTCAGCCGCCCGAATGATCTGGTGGATGTGGATGACAGCAATCGGCCTGTGGGTTTTGATCCCTATTTCGCTTTTGCCCGGCAAACCCCGACAGGGATTGCCGAGTATTTTGACCGCGCTGCCATTGAGAGCGGTGCACTCGACGGGCAAAATCTGGAAATAGCCTTTGTCGAAAGTCCGGTCGATGCCTTCTTCATTCACGTTCAGGGCGCCGCCAGGTTGAAGATGACCGACGGTCGCCTGCGCCGCATCACCTACGCGGCGAAGACCGGCCACCGATTTACCGGCATCGGAAAAATCCTCTTGGATCGCGGTGAAATCCCGCTGGATAAAATGTCGATGCAGGCTATCCGCGCATGGCTTGCTGACAATCCTGATCAGGTTCAAAGCCTGTTGTGGAACAACCAATCCTATATTTTCTTTCGTGAAGCCGCGGTCGATGATGCCGCGCTGGGGCCGATTGCGGCTGCCAAGGTGCCGCTGACGGGCGGACGCTCCCTTGCTGTCGACCGGCTGCTGCATACCTTCGGTACGCCCTTCTATATCTCGGCACCTGCCTTGCAGGCTTTCGGCGGAGAGGGGTTTGCGCGGTTGATGATTGCGCAGGATACCGGGTCCGCCATCGTAGGGCCGGCACGCGGCGACCTTTTTGCCGGCTCCGGCGACGCGGCAGGTGACATCGCCGGCGGCATTCGTCATGACGCCGTTTTTTATGCGCTTGTACCCCGGTCATTGTTGGCGGATCGGGCATGAAGCGGTCCAGGGACGAGTTCACCAACATTGAAGACCGGATTCTCTGGGAGAAAGTCGCAAAATCCACCCGGCCCCTGAAGGGGAAGGACAAGATGGAATTTCTGCTCGACGCGGTGCAGGATCAGCCGGCAGTCACGCCATCGGCACCCGAAAAGATCAAGTCGAAGGCAATGCCGGTGCCGGCTCCGGCAAAACCGGCGATACCTGCGCATCGGCTGCATCCGATCGACCGTCCGACCCATAAGAAGATATCGCGCGGACGGGTGGTCATCGAGGGCCGAATCGATTTGCACGGACTGACGCAAAGCGAGGCCTATGGCCTGCTTCTCGGCTTCCTTCGCCGCGCGCACCAGCGCGAGCTGCGCCACGTGCTTGTCATCACCGGCAAGGGATCGTCCATGGGAAGCGATGGGGTCCTGCGTCAGGCGGTTCCGCTCTGGTTCACCACGCCGCCGTTCCGCGTGCTGGTCAATGGCTATGAAGATGCGGCCCGCAATCATGGCGGGACGGGCGCCATCTATGTCCGCATGCGCCGGCTGCCGGAGGCGCCATGACGCCGTTTGGTGAAAAGCTGCGCCAGCTCAGGGACGAGCGCGGCATCTCCCAGAAAGAAATGGCAAAGGCCATCGGGGTTTCGGCCGCCTATCTCTCGGCGCTGGAGCACGGAAGGCGCGGACAGCCGACATGGGACAAGCTGCAGCGCATCATCCAGTATTTCAACATCATCTGGGACGAGGCCGAGGAATTGCAGCGGCTGGCCATGATCTCGCATCCGCGCATCACGATTGACACCGCCGGCCTGCCGCCAGCATCGACGGAATTGGCCAACCTGGTTGCGGCGCATATTCGCGACCTCGAGGCGGATGTCGTTCAATCCCTGATTGGCGAGATAAAGCGATCCGCCGGCAAGCGGCGGCGTTGAGCCTTAAAACAGGGCTTTCAACTGATCGAGCTTGTTGTTGACGAGCCAGCCATAGTAGTTTTCTTCGGGAAGTTGCGGCGGCTGTCCGGTCGCGGCACGGCCAGCGTTGGTCTTGGCGAGAGCTCGCGCGCGTGCATCAGCGCCGCCCGTATTGTAGAGCGTCGCTGTGATTCCCGGATTTTTTGAAATATCGAAATCCGCCACCCGCCGGTAGACATCGATGGATTCCCTGATGGTTGCCGCCATGTATGGAAGGGTGAAGTCCGGGTCCATGATTGTCTTGTAGACATCCGTGGCGTGGTCTGCATCCAGTTTCGGCAAACCCGAATAGCGATTGACCATGTCCGTCATCTGCAGTGCCGTCAGTGGGCTAAGCTGGCCAAGCCCAAAGGTCTGGCCGGCATAGAAGGGTTGGAAGAACACCGCAGCGAACCGGTTGTCGGGAAAGCGCTTGCCGCCGGCTGTCTTGCCGCGAAAGTCCGATTCCCACACACCTTCGCGGCAGGTCCACAGACGCAGGCTGTCCTTGTACTGCGCGCAGGAGGAAAATTGCGGGCGCTTGATGAAGTCGCCAATGCTTTCACCCTGATAATCAAAGCTAAGCCCTTGCTTCACATAGGATATAGCCTTGACGTAGTAGGTCTGGAGACGGTCATAAGCATCGACATTATAGGTGTGTTCGCCAACGAGCGCGCCAACGATATGAACCGGATCGATGCCATAGGTCCTGGCAACGCTCGATATCTTCGAACGCAGTTTCGGGTCCGATTTCAGCAGGTTGTAGATTTTCTGATACTTCGCTTCATGCGTTGTGTTCAGTTCGCCCGTCCGCTTGATCGAAGCGACGGGAATATTGGGCTGGGTCGCATTGCGATTGCCTTCCGGCACAACGGTCACGGCCGAGGCTGGGTGAAGGGCGGCGGACAGTGAAAGAAGGCAGGTGGTCGCGAAAAGGATCAGATGTCGTTTCATTGTCAGCCCAGAATTTCGATCAAGTCAGATGAACGGTGGCCCGCCCGGGGAGATGCTTAAGCACAACCTCCCTTAACAGGTTCCAGCCGGAGGTGCGCGAAAATAAAAAATGCCCCCTCGGAAGTCGAGGGGGCATCAGTAAATAAGCCCGGAGCGATGCTTATCTGTCACACGGTTAGAGGATGAACCGCGACAGGTCGCTGTTCTTGGCGAGATCGCCGACCGTTTCACGCACATACTTGGCGTCGATGGTATATTCGGCGCCGGCCTTATCAGGGGCGTTGAACGAGATGTCGTCGAGCACACGCTCCATGACCGTCTGCAGGCGGCGTGCGCCGATATTCTCGACCGTTGAATTGAGATCAACGGCAATATCGGCCAGAGCATCGATCGCATCGTCGGTGATTTCAAGCTTCACCTCTTCCGTTGCCAGAAGAGCGATGTACTGCTTGAGCAGACTGGCTTCCGGCTCGGTGAGGATCCGGCGCATGTCATCGCGTGTCAGGGCGCTCAGTTCCACGCGGATCGGCAGACGGCCCTGCAATTCCGGCAGAAGGTCGGATGGCTTGGACACGTGGAAGGCACCGGATGCGATGAACAGGATATGGTCGGTTTTGATCGGACCGTATTTCGTTGCAACGGTTGTGCCTTCGACAAGCGGCAGCAGATCGCGCTGCACGCCTTCGCGCGACACGCCGGCACCCATGCCGCCGTCACGGGCGGCGATCTTGTCGATCTCGTCGAGGAAGACGATGCCGTCATTTTCCGCAGAGCGCAGTGCTTCCTGCGTGATCTGGTCCTGATCGAGCAGCTTGTCGGACTCGTCATTGATCAGAACGCCGTAGGATTCCTTGACCGTCGTCTTGATGGTCTTGGTGCGTCCGCCCATGGCCTTGCCCAGCATGTCGCTCAAATTGAGCACTCCGATATTGGCGCCCGGCATGCCCGGCAGTTCGAAATTGGGCATGCCCGAACCGGTGTCAGCCACTTCGACTTCGATTTCCTTGTCATCGATCAGACCATCGCGCAGTTTCTTGCGGAACGAATCCCGGGTTGCCGGGCTGGCGGTCTTGCCGACAAGGGCATCGAGAACGCGTTCTTCCGCATTGAGGTGGGCTTTCGCCTTGACATCTTCGCGCTTCTTTTCGCGAACGAGGCCAATGGCAACCTCAACCAGATCGCGGATGATCTGTTCAACGTCGCGGCCGACATAACCGACCTCGGTGAATTTGGTGGCTTCCACCTTGATGAACGGCGCGCCGGCCAGACGGGCCAGGCGGCGGGAGATTTCCGTCTTGCCGACGCCGGTGGGTCCGATCATCAGGATGTTCTTGGGCATGACTTCTTCGCGCATCTGGCCTTCGAGCTGCTGGCGGCGCCAGCGGTTGCGCAGGGCAATGGCGACGGCACGTTTTGCGTCCTTCTGGCCGATAATGAACCGGTCGAGTTCAGAGACGATTTCGCGGGGAGAAAAGGTTGTCATCATGGTCTCATTTCATCTGGATTGTCCCGTGCCATCATCATGGCAGGGCCGTAAATGGATGTGCGGGTATCGAAAGGGATAAAACCCGCCTTGGTATAGGCTTTGATCGCGCGCGCATTGGCCGGGTCCGGATCGAGGATCACGCGCGGCACACCTTCGTCGAAGAGCAGGGAAACAAACTCGTCGATCAGGCGTGACCCATGTCCTGCATTGAGCAGATCCGGTTCGCCAATGAACTGATCAAGGCCCAGCGTGCCTGTTGGCTGATCCTGATAGGGATGATCATCTTCCAAATGCGGATCATAGGTTTGCAGGTAGCCGATGGGCCGTTCATCCAGCATGATGATGAATGGCTCGACGGATATGCTGTCCATATGCGCCGCAATGGCGTTGAACTCTTCCTTGGGATCATTGCCCCACCATTGCGCCACGTGCGGCTCAGCCAGCCAACCTGAAATCAGATCCAGATCGGCCGGCTCCAGCGGCCTGAAGCGGTAGGATGGCTCACTCGGCATCGATCGTCTCGAGCGTTACACTCGTATTGGTGAAGATGCAGATATCGGCAGCTATCTCCATGGCTTTGCGGGCAATCTCTTCGGCGGTCTTGTCGGTGTCGACAAGCGCACGCGCGGCTGCCAGGGCATAGTTGCCGCCCGAGCCGATGGCCATGATACCGTGTTCCGGTTCAAGCACGTCGCCATTGCCGGTCAGCGCAAGCGTGATGGATTTGTCGGCCACGAGCATCATCGCTTCGAGGCGGCGCAGATAACGATCGGTACGCCAGTCCTTGGCAAGCTCGACACAGGCGCGCATCAGCTGGTCGGGATACTGTTCCAGCTTGCTTTCAAGCCGTTCGAGCAGGGTGAAGGCATCGGCGGTCGCACCGGCAAATCCGGCAATGACATTGCCTTTGCCGATACGGCGCACTTTGCGCGCATTGCCTTTCATGACCGTATTGCCAAGGCTGACCTGGCCGTCGCCTGCGATAACCACTTTGCCGCCCTTGCGGACCGTGACGATCGTGGTGCCATACATGGTGGAGGGGTTGTGTTCTTGCATTCGATTCTCCTTCAAGCAGGTCCGACTATGCCCCAAATGGCAGCAGATCGAACCCCTTCTGTGCAACTTATGTATGATGCCGCTCTGGAATTGCAAATCTGGAGTTGAACCTGCGCCATCAAAGCATTTGGAGATTCGTCAATCCTGATCTAGAAGGCCAGCATTAATGCCGTTTTTGCGAAACCCAGACGACGGGAAACAGGGATGACCAGTGCCAGCATGCGGACTGCGAAAGTAGAGCGGACCACCAAGGAAACCAGCATTGCCGTTTCGGTCGATCTGGATGGAACGGGCTCGTTTGACATTTCCACCGGAGTGGGTTTTTTTGATCATATGCTGGAACAGCTGTCCCGCCATTCGCTGATCGATATGGACATCAAGGCCAAAGGCGATCTGCATATCGATGATCACCACACGGTCGAAGATACCGGCATTGCCATCGGCCAGGCAATTGCCAGGGCGCTTGGCGAGCGGCGCGGTATCAACCGCTATGCTTCGCTCGACCTTGCCATGGACGAAACACTGACGCGCGCGGCATTGGACGTCTCCGGCCGCCCTTTCCTGGTCTGGCAGGTGCAGTTTTCCGCTCCGAAGATCGGCACATTCGATACGGAGCTGGTGCGCGAATTTTTCCAGGCGCTGGCGCAGAATGCGGGTATCACATTGCATGTGTCCAATCTCTATGGTGCCAACAACCACCATATCGCTGAAACCTGTTTCAAGGCGGTCGCGCGCACCCTGCGCACGGCTATCGAGGCGGACCCGCGCCAGAAGGGCGTCATCCCTTCAACCAAGGGTTCGTTGAACGGCTGAGAAGAAGGGCTGGGATATGACCAGTTATATTGTTTTGGTACCGCCGTTGCAGGACAACCAGCGGCAAGATGACAAGACCGTCTTCATCCGCGACGGTTTTGCACTCATCGCGTTTTTCCTGCCGGTCCCCTGGCTGTTGTTCAATCGCCTGTGGTTCGAAGCGGCTCTGGTGTTTGCGGCTGTTGCAGCCATCTCCATTGTCGGTTCCTATACGGGGCACGGCAGCCTGGCGGAAATCGTCGCAGCGCTGCTTGCCCTGCTGGTGGCATTCGAAGCCAACAATTGGCGGATAAGGGCCCTTGAACGGCGCGGTTTTGATCAGGCTGCGATCATCGATGCGCGCTCTGCTGCCGATGCCGAGACGGCCTATTTCCATAGTGAGGCGTTCGCGGCAGACCCTGAGCCGGTTCTGCCGGCAATCGATCTGGCTGTGCCTTCACCCGTCCCCGCGCCGGGAAAGCCGGTCGCCGGCGGCATGCTTGGGCTTGTCGGTTACCGGGGAGAGCGTTGACCATGCGTGTTGCCATCATAGATTACGGGTCAGGCAATCTCCGCTCTGCCACGAAAGCGTTCGAACGGGCGGCGCGGGAGAGCGGCATCGCCGCCACCATCGATTTGACCGCCGACGCCGAACGGGTCCGTACCGCCGATCGCATTGTTTTACCGGGGGTTGGCGCCTATGCGGATTGCCGCCGTGGGCTGCATGCGGTGCCGGGCATGCCTGAAGCGATCCATGAGGTTGCGGTGGAGAAGGCACGACCGTTTCTCGGCATCTGCGTCGGCATGCAGCTCATGTCATCGCGCGGGCTGGAAAAGACCGTCTCTGCCGGTTTCGACTGGATCAAGGGCGATGTCCGCGAAATGGTCCCGTCCGATCCCACGCTGAAAATTCCGCAGATCGGCTGGAACACTCTTCGGCTCACCAGGCCGCACCCGCTGTTTGACGGAATCAGGACCGGCCCGGATGGGTTGCATGCCTATTTCGTGCATTCCTATTTTCTCGACGCTGAAATCGAGAATGATGTACTGGCAGTGACCGATTACGGCGGGCCGGTAACGGCCGCCGTTGCCAATGACAATATGGCCGGCACGCAGTTTCATCCGGAAAAGAGCCAGGCTCTTGGGCTTGCTCTCATCGCCAATTTTCTGAGGTGGCAGCCATGATTTTGTTTCCCGCGATTGATCTGAAAGATGGCCAGTGCGTGCGGCTGAAGCTCGGTGATATGGAGCAGGCGACCGTTTACAACGAAGATCCGGCCGCACAGGCAAAATCCTTTGAAGATCAAGGGTTTGAATGGCTGCATGTGGTCGATCTGGATGGCGCTTTTGCCGGCCAGTCCGTCAATGGTGCGGCAGTTGAATCCATTCTCAAGGCAACGAAAAATCCCGTTCAGCTCGGCGGCGGCATCCGCACCCTGGACCACATCGAAAACTGGCTGGCCAAGGGGCTTTCCCGCGTCATTCTCGGGACGGTCGCGGTGCGCGACCCGGCGCTCGTGATCGAAGCGTGCAAGAGGTTTCCCGGAAAGGTGGCCGTTGGTATCGATGCCAAGGGCGGCAAAGTGGCTGTTGAGGGCTGGGCCGAAGCCTCCACCCTGGGTGTTGTCGAGTTGGCACGGAAATTCGAAGGGGCAGGGGTCGCGGCAATCATCTACACCGATATTGACCGGGATGGTGTCCTGGCTGGAATAAACTGGGAATCGACGCTGCAACTGGCCGAAGCGGTGTCGATACCGGTGATTGCGTCAGGCGGTCTTGCTTCCATTGCCGATATCGTCCGGATGACCATGCCGGATGCCCGCAAGCTGGAGGGGGCCATTTCCGGCCGGGCGCTTTATGATGGGCGCATCGATCCGCATGAGGCCCTGGCGGTGTTGCGGGAAGCCAGGGAGCGCGCTGCATGACCCTCAAAGCCCGTGTTATTCCCTGTCTCGACGTGAAGGACGGACGTGTCGTCAAAGGCGTGAACTTTGTCGATCTCATCGATGCCGGCGATCCCGTCGAAGCGGCCAGAGCCTATGACGCCGCCGGTGCCGACGAACTTTGCTTCCTCGACATCACGGCCTCGTCCGACAACCGCGAAACCATCTTTGACGTTGTCGCGCGCACGGCCGAACAGTGCTTCATGCCGCTGACCGTCGGCGGCGGTGTGCGCACCGTTGCCGACATCCGCAAGCTGCTGCTTGCCGGCGCGGACAAGGTCTCGATCAATACCGCAGCGGTGAAGAATCCTGAATTCATCGCCGAGGCTGCGGACAAGTTCGGCAACCAGTGCATTGTCGTGGCAATTGACGCCAAAAAAGTATCGAAGCCCGGTGAGACCGATCGCTGGGAGATTTTTACCCATGGCGGCCGGCAGGCAACCGGCATCGACGCGATTGAATTTGCCCGCAAGGTGGTCGATCTCGGTGCCGGCGAAATCCTTCTGACATCGATGGATCGCGACGGATCCAGGATCGGCTATGACATTCCGGTGACCCGGGCCGTCGCCGATGCGGTGCGTGTGCCCGTGATCGCGTCTGGGGGTGTCGGCAATCTCGACCACATGGTCCAAGGCATTCTTGAAGGTCATGCCACCGCCGTGCTCGCCGCATCCATCTTCCATTTTGGCACCTATACGATTGGCGAGGCGAAAGCCCATATGGCCGCGGCCGGCATCCCGATGCGGCTCGACCCCATTCGCCCATTCACTGGAGTTGCGTGATGACAAGCTTCACTCTTGCGGATCTGGAACGGATCGTCGCGCAACGCGCGGCGTCATCGGATACCAAATCCTATACCGCCAGCCTCTATGCCAAGGGCATCGGGAAGGCGAGTCAGAAGCTGGGCGAAGAGGCGGTTGAAACCGTTATCGCTGCCGTATCCGGCGACACGCAAGGTGTTGTTTCGGAAAGCGCCGATTTGCTCTATCATCTTCTTGTTGTTCTTGGACTTTCCGGCGTCAGGCTTGATGACGTCCTGGCGGAGCTCGAACGGCGTACGGCACAGACCGGACTTGAAGAAAAAGCCGCCCGTGGACATGGTTGAGCGCATCCATGTTTAAATCACAGGCGTTTGAACGGCAAAGGGATGGGGACGTCATGGATCAGTTGGCACCCAGCGAATTTTCACCCTACCGGTTTTTCAGCGCGGAGCGCTGGGCGGAGTTTCGTGCCGACACACCGATGACGCTGACCTATGACGAGGTCAAGCGCTTGCGGTCGCTCGGCGACCCCATCGATCTTGATGAGGTGAACCGGATTTACCTCTCGCTGTCGCGGCTTTTGTCGGCCCATGTGGAGGCAAGCCAGCTGCTGTTCTATCAGCGGCGGCAGTTCCTCAACACCGGCGATGCTTTCAAGACGCCGTTCATCATCGGCATTGCCGGCTCGGTGGCCGTGGGAAAATCGACGACGGCCCGCATTCTGAAGGAACTGCTTGCCCGCTGGCCATCGAGCCCCAAGGTCGATCTGGTGACAACGGACGGGTTTCTCTACCCGAACGAGGTTTTGCGCTCAAAGGGCCTGATGGAGCGCAAGGGTTTTCCCGAGAGCTATGATGTCGGCATGCTTTTGCGCTTCCTGTCGCAGATCAAGGCCGGGCAGCGCAATGTCAATGCGCCGCTCTACTCGCATCTGACCTATGATGTGCTGCAGGGCAAATACCAGACCGTTGATGCACCCGACATCCTGATTTTCGAGGGTATCAATGTGCTGCAGGTCCGCGACCTGCCGGAAGACGGCAAGATGGTGCCGTTCGTTTCGGATTTCTTCGACTTCTCGATCTATATCGACGCGGACGAAAACCAGATCCATAAATGGTACATCAACCGTTTCATGCGGTTGCGCGAAACCGCGTTCAAGGATCCCAGCTCCTTCTTCCATCGCTATTCCACGATCTCGGATGATTCGGCTCTCGCCATTGCCGAAAACCTTTGGACCAGCATCAATCTGAAGAACCTGAAGGAAAACATCCTGCCGACCCGGCCGCGCGCTGACCTGATCTTGCGCAAGGGCGGCAATCACCTCATCGAGGAAGTGGCGCTCAGGAAGCTGTGACCCGCCTCAACGTCAGGTTGATCCGGCCCGGGGCTTTCAGCAGCGTCGACGTGCCGGGATAGATCCGGTCAACACCGTGGAAAGCCAGCCGGCCTTCGTCTCCCAGCACGATGACATCGCCGCTTTTCAAGCGGATGGATTGGGTCTTCTCGCTGCGTTGCACGCCGCCGAAGCGGAAGAGGCAGCTGTCTCCAAGGGATATGGAGACAACGGGGGCGGAGAAATTCTGCTCATCGCGGTCCTGATGCAATCCCATCTTCGCCGTTTCGGCGTAAAAATTCACGAGGCAGGCTTCCGGAGCCAGCGGGTAGTTTCCGACCCTCTCCCAGAGGGTCAGCAGGCGTGACGGAATGGCGGGCCAGGGTTTTTGCGTGACAGGGTGAACGGCCTGATAGCGGTAACCCCGTTCCTTGTCCGTTACCCAGCCGAGCGCGCCGCAATTGGTCATCCGCACGCTCATTTCCTTGCCAGTTTTCGGCATGGCGGGAATATAAAGCGGGGCCTCGGCAACGATGGACCTGATTTCGTCCACAAGGGCCGCCTGTTCGGTCAGGTCGAGATAGTCCGGGAAGTAGCGAATGCCGGGCGCAAGCTGGAGCATGACATAACCTGACGGGAGGGAGGCAAAGACCCGGACTTGTGGACAAGCCGGGTCTTTGCATGAAACCGGCGCTATCAGTCGATGGACGGAATACGCAGAACCTGGCCGGGATAAATCTTGTCCGGGCTGGTCAGCATGGGTTTGTTGGCTTCGAAGATCGCAGTGTTCTTCACGCCCTTGCCTTTGCCATAGACCGCTTCCGCGATCTTCCACAAATTGTCGCCGCTCTTGACCGTGTAGAAGACGGGATCCTTGGCCACAGAACCGGTGGTTGTGTTGTCAACGGTCAATGCACCCGTGTCGACTTTGGAAATGCCCAGCGAATTGCCAACGGCAATGATGGCCTTCTCCAGAATTTCCTGGTCGGTAACGCTGCCCTTGAGGATAGCCTTGTCACCTTCGATGACGACGTCAACTTTGTCCGTTCCGAGATTGTGCGAATCGAGCTCTTTCTTCAAATCGCCCGCCTGTGGCTCGTCATTGCCGATGCCGACTTTCTTGCCGACTGATTTAACAAAATCGAATAGTCCCATGTCTGGCTCTCCTTGTTGATTGTTCAAACCGACGAATAGCGTTGTTACATTCCCCATCGATCTTGAAAAGCAAAGAATAACGACAGTCGCTCACGTTCTGTTCCTGACCCTAATCTCCTTTGACCCGTCCACGCATCTTTTTCACATCGGATCGTCCTGCTTTTACTTTGAGACGGCGCTCGACGGATCCCTTTGTCGGCCTGGTTTTCTTGCGCGGCGGCGGTGGCGGTTCTGCCGCTTCGGCGATCAATGCAACCATGCGCTCGCGCGCATCTTCCCGGTTGCGCTCCTGCGTGCGAAAGCGGCTGGCCTCGATAAGCACATCGCCGTCCTTGGTGCCTCTCTGCCCGGCCAGTTTCAGGAGCCGCGCCAGTACATCCTCGGGCAAACCAGCCCGTGCCGCAAAAAAACGCAGCTGCACGGCGGTTGAGACCTTGTTGACGTTCTGGCCGCCGGGACCTGCCGAACGAATAAAACTCTCCTCCAGATCATCCTCATGAATGAAGATCCGGTTGGTGATTTTGATTTGGTTGCGGTTCTCGTCCATAGGGGATTGGTACCCTAATCTTTTCCGGGCGGAAAGGTTCTTTCCAGGCATGGAAAAGCAAAAGGCCCCGCTGGTAAACAGCGGGGCCTCGATTGCGCAATGGGCATTGGATTATTCGGCAGCAACCGGCGTGTGCGGCGCGGCAGCGCGGATATCGCTATCGACGTGGCTTTCAAATTTGCCGAAATTGACGACGAACATGTCAACCAGTTTCTTGGCCTGCAAGTCATAGGCCTGCTTGTCTGCCCAGGTCGAGCGCGGATCGAGAATGGCTTCGTCCACGCCTGGAACAGCCACAGGCACGGCAAAACCGAAGTTCGGATCGGTGCGGAACTCGGCGCCTTTGAGCGAACCGTCGAGCGCTGCGGTCAGAAGCGCGCGGGTTGCCTTGATGGGCATGCGCTTGCCTGTTCCATAGGCGCCGCCGGTCCATCCGGTGTTTACCAGCCAGCAGTCAACGCCGTGTTCGGCGATGAGCTGACGCAGCAGATTGCCATATTCGGAGGGGTGGCGCGGCATGAACGGTGCGCCGAAACAGGTCGAGAAGGTGGCTTCCGGTTCCGTCACACCGCGTTCAGTACCGGCGACCTTTGCGGTGTATCCGGACAGGAAGTGGTACATGGCCTGCGCCGGTGTCAGCTTGGCAATGGGCGGCATGACGCCGAAAGCATCCGCCGTCAGCATGATGATGTTCTTCGGATGGCTTGCCTTGCCGGTCTTGGATGCATTCGGAATGAAATCCAGGGGATAGGCGCAGCGGGTGTTTTCAGTCAGGGAGCCATCGTTGAAATCCGGAACGCGGTTTTCATCAAGCACGACATTTTCGAGCATCGTACCGAAACGCTGCGTCGTTGCGTAGATTTCCGGTTCGGCTTCGGCCGAGAGACGGATTGTCTTGGCATAGCAGCCGCCCTCGAAGTTGAAAACGCCGTGCTCGCCCCAGCCGTGTTCGTCATCGCCGATCAATGTCCGCGACGGATCAGCCGAAAGTGTTGTTTTGCCGGTGCCGGAAAGGCCGAAAAAGACGGCTGTATCGCCAGCCGGACCTTCATTGGCCGAGCAGTGCATGGGCATGACGCCCTTTGCAGGCAGGAGATAGTTCAGCGCGGTGAAAACCGATTTCTTCATTTCGCCGGCATAGGCCGAACCGCCGATGAGAACGATCATCCGCGTCAAGTCGACGGCAATGACCGTTTCCGTGCGTGTTCCATGCCGCTTGGGGTCGGCGCGGAACGACGGCAGGTCGATAATCGTCATCTTGGGCACGAAACTTGCCAGCGCATCGCGATCCGGCCGGATCAGAAGATTGCGGATGAACAGCGAATGCCAGGCGAATTCGGTGATAACGCGGGTGTTCAGGCTGTAATCAGTGTCCGCACCGCCGATGAGGTCCTGGACGAACACTTCCTTGCCTTTGGCATGCTCGGCAAAATCCGCATAAAGCAGGGCGAAAGCTTCCGGGGTCATCGGGGCATTGTTGTCCCACCAGACGTGATTTTCCGTCGATGCATCGCGCACGACAAACTTGTCTTTCGGCGAGCGACCAGTGTGCTGGCCTGTTCTTGCGACCAGCGCTCCCTGTGCTGTCAGCTGCGCTTCGCCGCGCCGCAATGTCTCCTCATAGAGCTCAGCGGCCCCGAAATTATAATAGACCGCCGAAAGCTCCTTCAAGCCTGAGGTGCCGAGCGCGATCGCCGCGTTATGGATACCGGTCTCTCTAGTCATGTGTCCGCCGTTGTTTAAGAAGGTTCAGGGTCGAATTCGGATGTGCCGCCTCATGCATCTTCCAGCATGAATGCGGTTACATCTGGTCAAAAGCAGAAAAAATGAGCAGTATCAAATGTTTAATCGATTTAAAGAATTTAAATTTCTTTTAAATCGTTTTAAATCGGCAAAATCCACAGGGCAGCGCTGCCACTGGTTTCATCCGCGCACAGGACGTGCGACCTATTCTTCGAAACGGCTCGCTGTGTCACGATCGCGGTCGTATCGTTTCGCGAGCGGAAACGGCGGCAACCAGGACTCGCGACGGACGGTCCAGAGTTCATAGGTGGGCTTCAGTTGGTCGGGGGCATCCAGCGAGCCGAGGTTCACTTCGATTTCGTCCGCGGTGCACGCAAAAATGGACGAGCCGCAGCGGGGACAGAAAAACCGCCCGGCGTAGTCGCGCGTTTCACCGTCGATCGTCACCGCATCCCGGGGGAATATCGCCGACGCATGGAAAAGGGCTCCATGATGCTTGCGGCAGTCGAGACAGTGACACAGGCCGACCCGGTACGGGAGCCCTGACGCTACAAACCGAACGTTGCCGCACAGGCAACCACCGGTGAATCGGTCCATGCTGCACCTCCTCTGAAGTCGAGCGGGTGGAATGTTTACGACGAACAGCGCTGTCATGGCAATTGACCGCCAAGGGCCAGAAACCAAATACATCCAAAGCGCGTATCCCCGAATAGGTTTATACAATCGGCTTGTTACCCGGCAATGCCGTGCGCTTTTGTCGTCATACACCGGGAAGAAATCACTGCAGATGACGCGGGCAATTGCCTGCGGCCGTCATGCGGAAATCACAAAGGGTGACACGAGTTTTGATCTGTGCCACATTTTGTACCCAATTTGTCCGGCACAAGCACGGTCGGATTTAACCTTTTAAACAAGGAAAAGCAGGGCATGAGGGAAATACCCGCAATGCAGACCATTGCGCTCGTTGATGACGATCGCAACATTCTGACGTCCGTATCGATTGCGCTTGAATCGGAAGGTTACCGCGTCGAGACCTACACCGATGGCGCGTCTGCACTCGATGGGTTGATGGCACGTCCGCCCAATCTGGCCATTTTCGATATCAAGATGCCACGGATGGACGGTATGGAACTCCTGCGTCGCCTGCGCCAGAAATCCGATTTGCCGGTGATCTTCCTGACGTCCAAGGATGACGAGATCGATGAGCTCTTCGGCCTCAAGATGGGCGCCGATGACTTCATTACAAAGCCGTTCTCGCAGCGGCTTCTGGTCGAGCGCGTCAAGGCGGTGCTGCGCCGGGTCGCTGCGCGCGAAGGTGTGGCAAAGCCTGGCAGCCCTCAGGCCAAGTCGCTGGAGCGCGGTCAGCTTGTCATGGACCAGGAACGGCATACCTGCACCTGGATGGGTGAGCCGGTGACCCTGACGGTCACCGAGTTCCTCATCCTGCATTCCCTGGCGCAGCGTCCGGGCGTCGTCAAAAGCCGTGATGCGCTGATGGATGCAGCCTATGACGAACAGGTCTATGTGGATGATCGGACCATTGACAGCCACATCAAGCGCCTGCGCAAGAAGTTCAAGGTTGTCGACGACGACTTCGATATGATCGAAACACTCTATGGTGTCGGGTATCGCTTCCGCGAAACTTGATTCTGATTGTTCCTGTTGTTTGCGTGTAAATGGGCGGGCGATCACGCGTAGGAATGTCAACCATGCGTGATCCGCAGTACAATAAGATTGTCTCAGCGCATTTTGAGTGCGATGAGGCAGCCCAATTTACGATACTCTGAGGCAGAAATGGTAGCCGGACTCCAAGGCAGCAATGTTACGCGCAAGAGCGCCGTCATGCGCCGGAAGCGTTCGCTCGCCTTGAGGCGGTTGCTGCAGCCGCTCAATCGGCTCTTCGGCAACTACCTGTTTTCCAGCCTCACCCGCCGCATTCTCTTTCTCAACCTCGCCGGTCTTGCGGTGCTTTTGTCGGGCATCATGTATCTCAATCAGTTCCGTGACGGGCTGATCGATGCCCGTGTTGAAAGCCTAATGACGCAGGGCGAGATCATCGCGGCCGCCATCGCGTCGGAAGCGACGGTCGATACGAATTCCATCACCGTCGACCCTGAAAAATTGCTGGAATTGCAGGCTGGACAGAGCATAACGCCGTCGCCCGATGTGCTGGATAATCTCGATTTTCCCATCAATCCGGAGCGCGTGGCCCCTGTCCTGCGCCAACTGATCCAGCCGACCCGCACCCGTGCACGCATTTATGACCGCGATTCGAATCTTTTGCTGGATTCACGCCATCTCTACTCCCGCGGGCAGGTGTTACGGTACGAGTTGCCGCCGATCGATGGCGATGAGCCCAGTTTTCTCGAGCGGTTGACCAACCGGATGACCCGGCTGCTGCGCCGGAGCGATTTGCCGATCTATCAGGAACAACCCGGCGGCAATGGCGCTTCCTTTCCTGAAATTGTGAAAGCCTTGACGGGACAGCCCGCCACCTTCGTGCGCATGACGGAAAAGGGCGAGCAGATTGTTTCGGTTGCGGTCCCGATCCAGCGCTTCCGCGCTGTTCTTGGGGTGCTGCTGCTTTCCACGGAAGGCGGCGATATCGACAAGATCGTGCAGGGCGAACGTTATGCCATTATCCGGGTGTTTACTGTCGCGGCGCTGGTTATGGCCATTCTCTCATTGTTTCTGGCATCGACCATTGCCAATCCGCTGCGCCGTCTTGCGGCGGCGGCGGACCGCGTGCGTCACGGCGTGAAGAATCGTGAGGAAATTCCGGATTTTTCCGAGCGCCAGGACGAAATCGGCCATCTCTCCACCTCCATCCGCGACATGACCAATGCGCTCTATGCCCGCATCGAATCGATCGAGAGCTTTGCCGCCGATGTCAGCCACGAATTGAAAAACCCGCTGACATCATTGCGAAGCGCCGTGGAGACGCTGCCGCTGGCCAGGAATGATGATTCGCGCAAGCGCCTGATGGATGTGATCCAGCACGATGTGCGCCGGCTGGATCGCTTGATCACGGATATTTCCGATGCGTCACGTCTCGATGCGGAGCTGGCACGCGAAGATTCCGAACATGTCGATCTCAAGTTCCTGCTGGGCAATCTCGTGACCGCTGCGCGCGAAGTGCGGCGCAACAAGAAGGATACGCAGATCGAATTTGTCGTCGGCAAGCTGCCGACCAACAAGAAGGGCTTCTTCGTGGTTGGCCATGATCTGCGTCTCGGCCAGGTCGTTTCCAATCTCATCGAGAATGCACGTTCGTTCGTGCCGGAAGAGCATGGCATTATCACGGTCTCGCTGCAGCATATGGGCGACCGGGTGCGCATTCTGGTTGAAGACAATGGTCCGGGCATTCGCGTCGAACAGATCGACCGCATTTTCGAGCGTTTCTACACGGATCGCCCGTCAGGCGAAGCTTTCGGTCAGAACTCCGGCCTTGGACTCTCCATCAGCCGCCAGATCATCGAGGCGCATGGCGGCACGTTGAATGCGGAGAACATTATCGATCCCAATGATCCCGACAACTATCTCGGTGCCCGCTTCACCGCGATTCTCCCGGTCGAGATCTGATGCGGGACGACGAAGGCGAATTGATCCATGGCAGTGCCGTGCTTGTGGGCGAACACGGCGTCCTCATCCGTGGCGCCTCCGGTTCGGGGAAATCCTCCGTCGTGCGGGCGCTGATGGACCGCGCGTCTTATGGAGGTATGTTTGCCGCCCTGGTCAGCGATGATCAATGCGCCGTGCGGGAAACGTCGGGGCGTCTGCTCTGCACGGCTCCCGGCATTTTGCGGGGTGGATTGGAAGTGCGCGGCTCCGGATTGCATCTGGCGGATTTCGAGGAAAGTGCCATTCTCCATCTCCTGGTTGATCTTGTCGAACCGAACCAATCGGTTCGGTTCGGCGAAGATGCAGCAACGCATCTGCAAGGCGTCGCAATCGGGCATCTAATTCTGCCAAAATGCGAGATAGATGCCGCCTGCCGGGCTATCGAAGCCAGGCTGTTTCGGCAGGTATGGAAAAAATAATTGTTGTAACTCAATAAGTTGCACCGACGACCTGCGATAAAATGACTGACAGTCACGCACAAGTCATTTTTCCGCTTGCCTTCGCGATTCGTCCTGCCAAAATGCGACACCTGCCAAGTGGGGCATTCAATGCGCAGAAAAAAGCCTAAACCCAATGGGCTGGCGCAACAGGAGCAGTTTCAGAATGATCGGACTCGTGCTTGTGACGCACGGAAGACTGGCCGAGGAATTTCATCATGCTGTTGAGCATGTGGTCGGTCAGCAGGAATATTTGGAAACCGTCTCAATCGGTGCCGATGATGATATGGAGCAACGCAGGCGCGACATTGTCGATGCGGTGGCGCGTGCCGATAGCGGCAATGGCGTCATCATTTTGACAGATATGTTTGGCGGTACTCCTTCCAATCTGGCCATTTCAGTGATGGAATCAGGACGGATCGAGGTTATCGCCGGCGTCAATCTGCCCATGCTGATCAAGCTGTCGAGTGTACGCGTCACCAATGACATGGCGGCGTCGCTGCGCGAGGGGCAGGATGCCGGACGCAAATACATCAATGTGGCCAGTCAGGTGCTGACAGCCAAATAGAGGTTGAACACGCATGCGCCTGACAGGAGAAACGACCGGCACGTTTGATCCGGACAATGCGCTGGTTGCATCTTTCGAGATCATCAACCGGCGCGGGCTGCATGCGCGCGCTTCCGCCAAATTCGTCCAGCTCGTCGATGGTTACGACGCCCATGTGCGCGTCGAGAAAGACGGCATGACCGTGGGTGGAACCTCCATCATGGGGTTGATGATGCTTGCCGCCTCGCCGGGCTGCTGCATCAAGGTCAGCGCTTCAGGTCGGCAGGCCACCGATGTGATGATGGCGCTCGGGGCACTCATTGCAGATAAGTTCGGCGAAGAAGCCTGATGTGACGCTCGTCAGCCCGATTGCTGTCTTTGATGCGGGGATCGGCAGCTATGCCATTGTCGATCTGCTCCGGCGGCGGCTTCCCAGGCAGGATATCCTCTATTTCGCCGATCGCGCCAGCTTTCCCTATGGGAGAAAACCGCGCAGCGAGTTGCTGTCCGTCATGGACCGGACGATGCGGTTCTTGATGGCGCATGACCCCTCGGCCATCATCGTCGCTTCGAACGTGCCGTCGATAACCGTGATGGATGACCTGAAATCCATGGTGAACGTGCCGCTCTTTGGGGTTGTGCCGCCGCTGGCGGAAGCCCTGGCGACGACGCAAACCGGCAAGGTCGGCATCATGGGCGTGCAGTCGATGACCGGAAGCCCGCAGTTGCGGCAGTTCGTCGGCAGGCATACCGGTGATCCCGATGCCGTCGCCCTGATCGATGCCTCGCCCATGGTCGACCTTGTCGAGAATGGCGACTTTCTGTTCAATGCCGCCGCGACCCGGCAAAAGGTCGATGATTTCCTCGGCACGGTTTTTCGCAGCCATCCGGATATCGACGTGCTTACCCTGTCGAGCACGCACCTGCCGTGGCTCCGTTCCTATTTTGAGGCCAGCCGTCCGTCCTGCCGGTTCCTGGATCCGGCCGAGGCGATCGTGCAGACCATCGGCGCGGGGACGCAGGGCAGCGGCACCACCATCGCCATTGCCACCGAAAGCGCCGAATATACGCTGGATGCATTCCGGGCGATGCTGGCAAAACTGGGGATCGCCCTGCCTGTCAGTCCTGTTTCGCTGCCATTGCAATAAAATAACCGTCCTCCGGATATGCACGCATAAGGATTTCTTTATATCCCATTGTGCGCCCCGCCCTAATCTGATAGTCAACAGCAACCTCCGGTCGCCTCGGAATGGCGGCTGGACCGAAAAACAAAGACGGAGCTGACAACAGATGGCCGATAAGCAGGATTTTATAGTCAAGGACCTTGAGCTGGCCGCATGGGGCCGCAAGGAAATTGAAATCGCCGAAACCGAAATGCCGGGCCTGATGGCCAGCCGCGAAGAGTTTGGCACGTCCAAGCCGCTCAAGGGCGCGCGCATCACCGGTTCGCTTCATATGACGATCCAGACTGCGGTCCTGATCGAAACGCTGCAGGCCCTGGGCGCAACCGTGCGCTGGGCATCGTGCAATATCTTCTCGACCCAGGATCATGCGGCAGCGGCAATCGCAGCCACCGGAACGCCGGTTTTCGCCGTCAAGGGCGAAACACTGGAAGAATACTGGACCTATACCGACAAGATTTTCCAGTGGCCGGATGGCCAGCCTTCCAACATGATCCTCGATGATGGCGGCGATGCCACCATGTACATTCTGATCGGCGCGCGCGCTGAAGCCGGTGAGGACGTTCTGTCCAATCCGGGCAGCGAAGAGGAAGAAATCCTCTTTGCGCAGATCAAGAAGCGCATGAAGGAAACGCCGGGCTTCTTCACCAAGCAGCGCGATGCGATCAAGGGCGTCACGGAAGAAACGACAACCGGTGTGAACCGTCTGTACCAGTTGCAGAAGAAGGGCCTCCTGCCTTTCCCGGCAATCAACGTCAACGACAGCGTTACCAAGTCGAAGTTCGACAACAAGTATGGCTGCAAGGAATCGCTGGTGGACGGCATCCGCCGCGCCACCGACGTCATGATGGCCGGCAAGGTTGCCGTGGTTTGCGGTTACGGTGACGTGGGCAAGGGTTCGGCCCAGTCGCTCCTCGGTGCCGGGGCACGCGTCAAGGTCACGGAAGTTGATCCGATCTGCGCGCTGCAGGCTGCGATGGACGGTTTCGAAGTGGTCACGCTTGAAGATGCCGCACCGACCGCCGACATCATCATCACCACGACCGGCAACAAGGATGTCATCAAGCTCGATGACATGCGCAAGATGAAGGACATGGTGATCGTCGGTAACATCGGTCACTTCGACAACGAGATCCAGGTCTCGGCACTGCGCAACCTCAAGTGGAACAACATCAAGCCGCAGGTCGACATGATCTCGTTCCCGGACGGCAAGCGCATGCTGCTTCTCTCCGAAGGCCGTCTGCTCAATCTGGGCAACGCAACGGGACATCCGAGCTTCGTCATGTCCGCATCGTTCACCAACCAGGTTCTGGCTCAGATCGAGCTCTACAGCCGCGGTGAGCAGTACAAGAATGAGGTCTACGTCCTGCCGAAGCATCTCGATGAAAAGGTCGCGCGCCTGCATCTCGATAAGCTTGGTGCGAAATTGACGACCCTTTCGGACGAACAGGCTGCCTATATCGGTGTCACACCGAATGGTCCTTTCAAGTCGGACCACTACAGATATTAATCTGTTAACCAGTACACACAATATATGGAAGCCGAAGGATTGACAAATTCTTCGGCTTTCTTTTTTGCGCGGAGTTCTTCCCGTCGATTCGTCAAGGGTTTATTGTAGTGATTCGGGATAGCTTTCTTCCAGATGGGCCAAATGGTTGGATCAATCAGATGGGTTGGAACATGAGATATCTGTCAGGATGGGGCGACGACGGTTGATATGAAGATTGGTGATGGGGATGTTCGCGGGAAAGAGGCAACACGCGGAAAGCGGGTGCTGAAGAAACTGCGGACTGTGCTGGCGGGAGCCGGCTCGACTGTTTCTATCCTTGGCGCCATGTCTTCTGCCGCCCATGCCGATGATCCGCTTGGCAAGATCAACACCCCATTCGGGGTTGCATTCGGCACGTTCGAAGTCATCCAGTTTGCCATGTTCCTCGGCGCGATGGGCGCGGCCCTGTTGTCGGCGGGCTGGCTGATCCGCGAGCGCAGCCGCATTGCCAGCGAGAATCGCCAGTTGCGCGACAAGGTCGCCGATCTCAATGTCGCGGTTCAGCGCGGCGAAGCGCTGCTCAATCTGAAGGATCAACGGGTGGTTGTGTGGGAAGGCAACTCCACGGCGCCCAATCTCGTCGGCAGCCTGCCGCAGGAAATCGGTGTTCCCGAAGACCGCTCGCTGTTTCTGGCTTTTGGCCGCTGGTTGCGCATTGATTCCGCAACGTTGCTGGATCGCTCGGTCGAGGCCCTGCGCGGCAAGGCGCGTGCCTTCGATATCGTCGTCGAGACGTCGAAGGGAACGCCACTGGAGGTCCAGGGCCGCACGTCCGGCGGCTATGCCATTGTTCGTTTCATCAGCTTGGGCGAGGCGCGCGCCACCCAGGCGCTGCTGAAGACGGAAAACTATCAGCTCAACGAAGCCCTGACCACATTGCGGGGACTGTTGGAACAACTGGAAATGCCGGCCTGGAGCCGCGACAGGAGCGGCAAGCTCAATTGGGTCAACATGGCCTATGCCAAGGCGGTTGATGTCAGTGACGTGCATGTTGCCGTGGCGGAGACACGCGAATTGTTCGGGGTGCAGGCACGCGAGCGTATCGAGCGCGAGAAGGCGGCAAGCCGGCCTTTCCACGATGAACTGTCGACTGTGGTCGGCGGCGATCGTCACGTGTTCCGGGTCACGGATGTCGCGAGCAGCGCCGGTTCCGCCGGTCTGGCCAATGATGTCAGCGACATTGAACTGGTGCGCGAGGAATTCAAGCGCACCGTCCTCAATCACTCGGACACGCTGGACCAGTTGAATTCGGCAGTCGCCATGTTCGATGCGAACAGGAAGCTGCAATTCTTCAATCAGGCATTTGCCAAGCTGTGGGGGCTGGAAACCTCGCTGCTGGAAAGCCGACCCGACAATGCCATGCTGCTCGACCGCTTCCGCAGCGACGGCACATTGCCGGAACAGCCGGATTGGCGCCGCTGGAAGGATTCCATGCTTTCGGCCTATCATTCGGTCGAATCGCAGGAGCATTTGTGGCATCTGACCGACGGCCGCACCTTGCGCGTCATCGTCAATCCGCAGCCCAAGGGCGGCGTCACCTGGGTTTTCGAGAACCTGACGGAAAAGCTGCAGCTTGAAAGCCGCTACAACACGCTGATCAAGGTGCAGGGGCAGACGCTGGACCATCTGGCCGAAGGTGTGGCGGTGTTCGGTTCCGATGGCAAGATTCGCCTGTCCAATCCCGCCTTTGCATCGCTCTGGTCACTGAAAGCCGAACAGGTCGCCGAAGGCATGCATATCTCGGCGATCCGCCGCCTGTGCGAGCCGGTTTCCGATGCGACCCAATGGGAAAGCTTTGTGACGACCGTCACAGGCTTTGACGACAAACGGGAGTCGCTGTCAGGTCATGTCGAGCTGACGACCGGAAAAATCCTCTATTTTGCCTCTGCGCCCCTGCCGAGCGGCCAGACCATGCTGACCTTCGTCGATGTAACGGATTCCGTGCGGGTCGAACGGGCGCTGAAGGAAAAGAACGAGGCGCTGGAGCGCACGGATGAACTGAAGAACGATTTCGTCCAGCATGTCTCCTACGAGTTGCGCTCGCCGCTGACCAACATCATGGGCTTTACCGAACTGCTGCAGACGCCGATGACCGGCCCGCTCAACGAGCGTCAGCGCGATTATCTCGACCATATTGGCACGTCGTCTTCGGTGCTGCTGACCATCGTCAACGATATTCTCGATCTCGCCACGGTCGATGCCGGTATCATGGAGCTGGATATCAGTGACGTCTCGGTTGCCGATGCCGTCGCCACTGCCTCTGAAAAAGTAGCCGAACGCCTCAAGGAGCATAACATCCTGCTCGACACCCGCATTGCATCCGGCGCGGGTTCTTTCCGTGCCGATGCCAGCCGCGTCAAGCAGGTGCTTGCCAATCTGCTCAGCAATGCCGCCAATTATGCACCCGAAGGCAGCACGATCACACTGACCTGCGGGCGGGAACAGAATGAGATGGTTTTCAGCGTTCAGGACAACGGACCCGGCATGCCGGACTATGTGCTCGACAGTATTTTCAAGCGGTTCCAGCCCTATCCGAACGGCGGCCGCAAGCGCGGTGCCGGTCTTGGCCTTTCCATCGTCAAAGGCTTTGTGGAGCTGCATGGCGGCAAGGTCGATATCAGCAGTGCCGCGGGCAGGGGCACGCTGGTGACCTGCCGGTTCCCGCTGGAAGCACGTACCTTCAGCATCGCTGCTGAATAAGGCGCCCATGACGTCCCTGACACTCCAGCTTGCAACGGCAGAAGACACGGAACGGCTTGGTCAGGACATCGGGCTGGCGCTGGTCAAGGGCGATCTTGTCACGCTGTCCGGCGATCTGGGGGCCGGAAAATCGACGCTGGCCCGCGGGCTGATCCGCACCATAGCCAACGACAGTGCCTATGAGGTTCCAAGCCCCACCTTCACGATCGTGCAATCCTATCCGGAACTGCGTTTGCCGATCAGTCACGTGGATTTATACCGGCTGTCTTCCAGCGAAGAAATCGACGAGCTTGGGCTGGACGAAGCACTGGAGGATGGTGCAGTTCTGGTGGAATGGCCGGAGCGGGCCGATGAGGCGCTGGCCAAGCCGGCAATCCGCGTCAATCTGCTCCATGATGGCAACGGCCGCACGGTCGAGATTGACGGGAAAGACGCCGCCCTTGCAAGGCTGCAGCGCTCGCTCGCCATACGCACATTCCTCGGCCGGGCAGGATATGCCGATGCAGACCGCCGCTATCTGCTTGGCGATGCCTCTGCACGCGGCTACGAGACGATCGATACCGGCTGTGAACGCCCGCTGATCCTCATGAACTCGCCCTATAATCCCGGCGGACCGATCCTGCGCGATGGCAAGACCTATATGCAGATCGCCCATCTTTCCCAGTCGGTGACGGCGTTCGTAGCGGTCAACCATCTCTTACGGTCCAATGGCTTCTATGTTCCGCAGATCATGTCCGACGATCTCGACAACGGCTTCCTGTTGCTCGAGAATCTTGGAAATGAAGGCATACTCGATGCGGATGGCGCCCCCATCGTCGAACGGTACGAGGCGTCCGTGCGGCTGCTGGCGCGCATGCATGAGTGCACCTGGGCGCGCGACGTCGAGATTGCCAAGGGCTATACCCATCATATCCATGATTTCGACCGCGACGCCATGATGATCGAAGTGGAACTTCTGTCGGATTGGTATGTTCCGCGGATGGCGGGTTTCCGGCTGGCGCCGGAACAGAAGGCGGCCTACGTTGCCGCTTGGGATCGTGTATTTAGTCGGCTTCATTCTTCGGAGAAAAGCCTGGTTCAGCGCGATTTCCATTCCCCCAACATTCTCTGGCGCGGCGAGGCCAGCGGCATCGACCGCGTCGGGCTTCTCGATTTTCAGGATGCGATGATTGGCCCATCCGCCTATGACGTGGCATCTCTGGTGCTCGATGCGCGCGTAACGGTCGAGCCTGAACTTCAGCAATACCTGCTGGCCGCTTATATCGAGGAACGGCAGTCCCGCGACGGTTCTTTCAACGAAAGCGCCTTTCTGGAGGCATTTTCCATCATGGCGGCGCAGCGCAATGCCAAGATTCTGGGAATCTTCGTGCGGCTGGATGAACGCGACGGCAAACCCTATTATCTCAAGCACCTTCCGCGCATCCAGGCTTATCTGGCCGGCGCTCTCGACCATCCGTCATTGGCGCCAGTCCGTGAATGGTGCGAAAAGATGGACCTTCTTTCCCTGGAGCAGCAGTGAATGACGACACCCGATACGGCGATGCTTCTGGCTGCGGGCCTCGGAAAGCGCTTGCGTCCCATTACCGATACGATGCCAAAACCACTGGTAAAGGTAGCCGGCAAATCATTGATCGATTGGGGGCTTGATGCTCTCAATGCGGCAGGGATTGCCCGCGCGGTGGTCAATGTTCACTATCTCGCCGACCAGATGGAACAGCATCTCGGATCGCGGCGTTCGCCGGCAATCGCCATATCGGACGAGCGGACTGAACTGCTCGATTCGGCTGGCGGCATCGTCAAGGCCCTGCCCCTGATCGGTCAGGATGCCTTTTACATTCTCAACGCCGATACATTCTGGATCGACGGGCCCCGTCCCAATCTTGTCCGCCTCGCTGAAGCATGGGATGCTTCGAAGATGGACATTCTTGTGATGGTGGCACGCAGGGATCAGGCGACCGGCTATGAAGGCCGCGGCGATTTCACGGTGGATGCCGAGGGAAGGCTGCAGCGCTTCCGCGAAGGTGACGCATCGCCCTATATCTATGCCGGGGCTGCGATCACGCATCCGCGTCTCTTTGAAGGAAAGCCGGTGGCGCGTGCGTCGCTCAATCGCTATTTTGATGAAGCCATCAGTGCCGGGCGTCTCTTCGGGATGCCGATGCAGGGCCATTGGCTGACCGTCGGCACGCCCGAGGCGATCGGAGAGGCGGAAGCTGTGATTGCCGGTCTCGGGCAGGAGACCCATGGTTGAGCGCCACAGCCCACGCATTTTCTCGATAGCTCCCGGCGACCCCTTTCTTCCCGCTCTGGTCGACGCGATTCTGTCCGGCAATCTCATTCCCGGTTTTCCGGCCAATCCCACCGATCCGCTGGCGCTTGCCGGGGCGACGATTTATGTGCCGACCCGCCGCGCGGCGCGGACCCTGCGCTCGCTGCTTGTTGAAAAGAGTCCGGTGAAATCCGCGATCCTTCCCGTCATCCGGCCGCTCGGTGACGTGGATGAAGATGCAGCGATGTTCGATATGGGGTCGGACGCGTTTTTCGATCTGCTGCCGCCGGTCAGTTCGACGGAACGGCTGCTTCTGCTGGCACGGCTGGTGCGGCCGTGGCGGGAGCGCCTGCCGGAGCATGTCCGTGCCCTGTTCGGCAATGAGGATATTGCCATTCCAGCAACCACGGCGGATGCCATCTGGCTGGCGCGCGATCTGGCCGGGCTCATGGATCAGGTAGAGACTGAGGCAAGCGGCTGGAGCACGCTGTCGAACATCGTTTCGGAGGAACTGCCGGAGTGGTGGCAGGTGACATTGGATTTCCTCAACATCGTCACCAGTCTCTGGCCGGATATTCTCAATGAGCGGCACCGGTCCAATCCCGCCGCCCACCGCAATCAGCTGATTGAACTGGAAGCAGAGCGGCTTCTGCGCAACCCTCCCGATGGCCCTGTTATCGCCGCGGGTTCCACCGGCTCGATCCCGGCCACGGCACATCTTCTCAGTGCAATCGCCGCCCTGCCGCAAGGTGCGGTGGTCCTGCCCGGGCTTGATCGCGACATGGATGAGTCGAGCTGGCAGGTGCTGGCCAACACGCAGGACAATCCGTCCATCTTTGGTCATCCGCAATTCGGCCTGAGGAAGCTTCTGGCCGAGCTTGGCGTCCTGCACCAGGACGTTGTCCGTCTTGGCGCGGTCAGCCCGCAGAAGCGCGCGCGCGAGCATCTGCTGGCGGAAGCCATGCGCCCTGCCGAAACAAGCGAGGCGTGGAGTGCGATCAACCGGGAAAGCAACGCGTTTTCCGCGGCGGTCGCGCCCGTCGCCCTGATCGAGGCGGCCAATGAGCGCGAGGAAGCACTGGCAGTGGCGATCGCCCTGCGCGATGCCATTGAGACACCCGATAAGACGGCGGCGCTCATTACGGCGGATCGTGATCTCGCCCGGCGTGTGGCCAGTGAACTTGCGCGTTTCAACATTGCCGCCGATGATTCCGGCGGTCATGCCCTGCGCGAAACCCAGCCGGCAACGCTGTTGCGCCTCACACTGGAAACGGTGTTCAATCCCGGTGACCCTGTCGTGCTGCTGGCCCTGCTCAAGCATCCGCTGACGCGGCTCGGCATGGACCGCAACGCCGTGCGGCAGGCGGCGGAAACCATTGAACTCATTGCCCTGCGCGGCGGCACCGGACGCGCGACCCTGGCAGGACTGGCTGAATTCTTTGAGCGGCGTCTCGCCGAAGGCAGTGCGTCACCGTTCGAGCCTGCCTGGCTGCGCCAGATTTCCGCGCAGCGGATTGAGGCCGCGCGGATCGTCTGCGCGGCGCTCGGGCAATGCATGCTTGAGCTCAGTGCCTTCACGCAGGTCGGCGAATCCGTGGAAATATCGGATATCGTCCGGGCAACGATTGCCAGCCTCGAAAATCTGGTCCGCGATGACAGGGGCGATATATCGGGGCTTTATACCGGCGCTGCCGGAGAACAGTTCGCCGCCTTTCTGCGCAATCTCGTGTCCGCCGATTCCGGTCTCGATTTCATGCCGGTTGAATGGCCGGCAATGATCGAAGCCCTGATGGCAGGTGAGGTGGTGAAACCCAAGGCCGGTGCCCATCCGCGCCTGTTCATCTGGGGTGCGCTGGAAGCGCGCCTGCAGACCGTCGATACCGTCATCATCGGCGGCCTGAATGAGGGGTCCTGGCCTGGCAAGACCCGCAACGACCCCTTCATGTCCCGGCCGATGAAAGCCGTCATCAACCTGGAACCGCCGGAACGGCGCACCGGCCTTGCGGCGCATGATTTCCAGATGGCGCTCGGCATGGAGCGGGTCATTCTCAGCCGGGCGCAGCGCTCGGCCAATGCGCCAACCGTTGCATCGCGCTGGTTGCAGCGGCTGGAAACGGTGCTTGGCAAGAAGGCCGGTGATGAATTGCGCGCACGCGGTGCGCAATATCTGCATTGGGCCCGGGATATCGACGATGCGCCGGATGAGGACTTTGTCAAACGGCCGGAGCCAAAGCCGCCGCTCGAGGCGCGGCCAAAGCATTTTTCCGTCACGGAAATCGAAACCCTGCGGCGCGATCCCTACGCGATCTTCGCCCGGCGCATCCTGCGCCTGCGTCCCATCGAGCCGCTGATCCGCGATCCCGATGCGGCGGAGCGCGGCTCGCTGTTTCACGACATTCTGGCGCATTTTACCGAACAGGGTATCGATCCGGTTCGTGCCGATGCGGCTGCCCGGCTTTCGGAGATTGGCCGGCGCTATTTCGATGACATCGCCTTGCCGGAGGAAATCGACGCGGTGTGGTGGCCACGTTTCCTGAACCTCGTGCCCGAGTTCCTGCAATGGGAGCGCGAACGGGCGCCGCTGCTGGCCGAGCGCCATCCGGAAATCGCTTCGAAGAAAATCCTGGTCGAAGCGTCGGGCGTCACGCTTTCCGGCCGCGCCGACCGTGTCGATCTGATGCGGGACGGCACGGTTGAAATCATCGATTACAAGACCGGTTCCACCCCCTCGCGCAAGCAGGCCCATGTGCTGCTCTCGCCGCAGCTGGCACTGGAAGCGGCGCTTCTCGCCCGCGGTGCCTTTCACGAAGTCGGCGCGCGTCAGGCCTCGGATCTGCTCTATGTGCGCTTGCGGCCAAACGGCCGGGTTGATCCTGAATCGATCCTCAAGGTGGGAACAGCGGCCAGCAAGAGCGAAAAGACTGCGCCTGAGCTCGGTGTGCTTGCGTGGCTCCGCTTGAATGAACTGCTTGTTGCCTATCATGATCCGCAAAAAGGGTATCTGTCGCGCGCCCTGCCGTTCAAGGAAAGCGATCTGACGGGGGATTATGATCATCTCGCGCGGGTGCTGGAATGGTCGGCGGGCGGCGCTGACGATGGCGGGGAGGGCGGGGAATGAAAAAGCCGCTCAACATCCCCAGGGAAACCATTGCCGACCAGAACAGTGCCGCCAATCCGGTGGATTCCGTCTGGGTGTCCGCCAACGCAGGGTCAGGCAAGACACACGTTCTGACCGAGCGTGTCATCCGCCTTCTGCTCGACGGCACCGATCCGTCGAAAATACTGTGTCTGACCTATACCAAGGCCGCAGCAGCCGTCATGCAGAACCGCGTCTTTGCCCGGCTTTCCGATTGGGCAACCATGGATGAGGAGGCACTGGCGCAAACGATTGAGAAAATCGACGGCAAGCGCCCCGGACCCGCGCGGCTGGCGCAGGCGCGCCGCCTGTTTGCCCGGGCATTGGAAACGCCGGGGGGGCTGAAGATCCAGACGATCCATGCCTTCTGCGAGGCCATTCTGCATCAGTTTCCATTGGAAGCGAACATCGCCGGTCATTTTGAACTGATGGATGACATGATGCAGGTGGCGCTGGTGGGGGAAGCACGCCGCCAGCTGCTCCAGACAGCGCGGCTTGACGGCAATGTCGAGCTTGCGGCTGCCTTCAACGATGTCCTGGACGCGGCCGGAGAATTCGGGTTGCAGGAACTGCTCGATGAAGCCGTCAACAAGCGCCATGACCTGACCCAGTTCATTCGCGACGTGGGTCATGATGCGCTGCGGCGTCCCCTCTTCTTTGCCCAGTTCGGCTTTACCGGCGAGGAGACGGAAGACGATATCCTGTCCACCCTCTGGCCGGTTCCGGAATTCCCGCAGGGCGTGCTGGACGATATCATGGCGGTGCCGAAAGGCGCTTCGCGGGCCCAGGAATTTGCGCTCCTGCTGCGGTTTGCCAAGGTGAATGATCAAATCGATCAGCGCGAAGAGGTGCTGCGTACCGCCTTTCTCAAAGCGACAGGCGATCCCAAGAGCGGCAGCTATGTCGCCTCGAAGGGCGTGACCGACCGCATTCCCGATTTCATCGAACGCTATGACCGGGCAGCGGACAGGGTTTTCAACGGCCTGGACCGCCTGAAGCAGCTGCGGCAGATCCGGCTGACCCTGTCGGCACTGGTGCTGATCGACGATCTGATCGGCCGTTACCAGCAGATGAAAAGGGCGCGGGGCCTTCTCGACTTCGATGATCTGATCGTGCGCACGGTGGCACTGCTGGCGCGGCAGGACGCCGGGCCGTGGGTGCAGTACAAGCTCGACAAGGGCATTGATCACATTCTGGTCGATGAGGCGCAGGATACCAGCCCCAACCAGTGGCGGGTCATCCGCCTGCTCAGCGAGGAGTTTTTTTCCGGCAGTACCGCGCGCACCGTTCGGCGTACCCTGTTCGCCGTGGGCGATGAAAAGCAGTCCATCTATTCCTTCCAGGGCGCCATCCCGGAAGATTTCGCCCGCCATGGCAAGGCAACCCAGAAAAACGCCGAAAATGCCGAGCTGAGTTTCTCCAGGGTCAATCTGAACTTCTCCTTCCGCTCCGTACCCGACGTGCTGTCCGCAGTGGATGCCGTGTTCAAGCGGCCTGAAGCCAATCGCGGCTTTGGTGCCGATCACGGGGCGACTGTCCACACGGCGATCCGGTCCGGCGATCCCGGCGAAGTGCAGATCTGGGATATGCTGACGCCCGAAACCACGGAACAGGAGGAGGATTGGCGCACACCGGTCGACAGCCTTCCCGCGCCGCCGGTTCGCCTTGCCGAACAGATCGCCAGGACCATCGATCTCTGGTTGAAAAACGGCGAGGTCATCGAAGGCAAGAACCGGCGTCTGCAGGCGCGCGATATCATGGTCCTGGTGCGCAAGCGCGATCAGTTCATGCCCGCCCTGTCGCGTGAGTTGAAGAAGCGCCATGTGCCGGTGGCCGGTGCCGACCGGCTCAAACTGACGGACCATATCGCCGTCAAGGATTTGATGGCGCTTGGTCGTTTCATGCTCTTGCCCTCCGATGATCTGTCGCTGGCGGCACTGCTCAAGAGCCCGATCTTCAAATGGGACGATGACCAGCTTTTCCATCTGGCGCACGGGCGGGCGGAAAACGAAACCCTGCATCAGCGCCTGACGATCCGGGCCAAGAGCGATCCTGCGCTGGCGACCGTCGCCAAGCGACTGCAGGAGTGGCGCAACCGTGCCGATACGGTGCCGGTGTTCGAATTCTACGCGGATATTCTCGGCAGTGGCGGTGCACGGCGCGAGCTTCTGGCGCGGCTTGGGCACGAGGCTGGCGACGTGATCGACGAATTCCAGAACTATGCCATCGCCACGGAGAAGACCGGTCTTCCCGGACTGCAGGCCTTTCTGGAAACGCTCGAGGCCGCCACGCCCGAGATCAAGCGCGAACTCGACCAGAGCCGGGATGAAGTGCGCATCATGACCGTGCATGCGGCCAAGGGGCTTGAAGCTGCGGTGGTATTCCTGGTTGATTCCGGCAGTTCCGCTTCGTCGGGCGGGCGCACGCCCAATCTTCTGTCGTTCCCGATGAAGGAAGAAGAGGGATGGCAGGGCAAGGGCTTCCTTTTCGTGCCGTCCAAATCCTATGCAACCGCCTTTACCGGCTCCATCGTCGACAGCCTGAAAGTACGGTCGGAAGAGGAGTATCGCCGTCTGCTCTATGTCGGCATGACCCGCGCGGAAGACCGTTTGATCGTTTGCGGCTATCGCGGCGCCCGCCAGTCGCCGGATACCTGGCACGGTCTTGTCGATGCGGCGCTCGCGGATGTGAGCGAACCGTTCGATCATCCGGTTGAGGGCATCGTGGCGAAACGTTACCGCGAGACTGCGCGGACCGGTGGTCCGGTGCAGGAGCCGGAATTGGTGCCGGCGGCATCGGTTATGCCTTTCCCGTCCCGGTATCGTGTGCCCATGGCAAGGGAGGCCGGGCTGCCGCGCCCGCTGGCGCCGTCCGGCGTGTCTCTTCTGATCGAGCCCGAAGAGGAAGAGCCGCTGGTCACCGGCTCGCCGGTTCTCGGCGCGGAGAGCACCGATCCCGCCTTTGCGATTCGGCGCGGTACGGTCATCCATGCGCTGCTACAGACATTACCCAATCTGCCCGCCGCTCACCGCCGCGCTGCCGCCGAGCGGTATCTCTCCCGCGCTGCCTTTGACTGGAAGCCGGACGAAATCGAAAGCGCCCTGCAATCGGCATTCGCCGTCATGGACGATCAGCGTTTCGCGCCGGTCTTCGCGCCCGGTTCCCTCGCGGAAATCGCAGTCATGGGCACGTTGCATCTGCGCGGCAAGGATCATGCCGTATCCGGTGTCATTGACCGGCTTGCGGTGAGCGAAAGCCGCGTGCTGATCGTCGATTACAAGACCAACCGTCCGGCGCCGCGCAGCCTGAAAGAGGTGCCCGACGCCTATGTGGCGCAGCTGGCACTCTACCGGCAATTGCTGGAGCCGCTTTATCCTGGAAAGAGCGTGGAGGCTGCCCTGCTGTTCACCGAAGGCCCGCATCTCATCGATATTCCGGTGAATGAGATGCAGGCCGCCCTTGCCCGTCTCACCGCATCGTGAGATGACCGAGCTTGACGCGGGTGGGTAGACTCACCACATGATGGGCAACATTCAATAACCGATAAGGAAAAGCCGATGGCTACCGTCAAGATCGACACCAGCAATTTCCAGTCCGATGTACTTCAGGCAGGTCAGCCTGTTGTTGTTGATTTCTGGGCCGAGTGGTGCGGCCCCTGCAAGATGATCGCCCCTGCCCTTGAAGAAATCGCTTCGGAAATGGCTGGTAAGGTCACGATTGCCAAAGTCAACATCGACGAGAATCCGGAACTTGCAGCCCAGTTCGGCGTGCGTTCCATTCCGACATTGCTGATGTTCAAGGATGGCGAACTGGCTGCCAATCTGGTTGGCGCTGCTCCCAAGAGCAAGCTCAGCGACTGGATCCGTAATTCAGCCGCATAAGCCGAAGTCATAGACATTCATCAAACCCGGCATTCGTGCCGGGTTTTTTATTGCGGCGGGGTGCCGTTTTCGGCCAGAACGTCGCCGGCGAGATACAGCGAGCCGCCGATGAGAATGCGTGGAGCCGGTTCGGACTTGTCCCAGCTGTCCCGCAATATTTTCAGCGCATTCTCGACGGAATGCACCGGCTCTGCGGAAAGGCCGGCATCGCCGGCGGCAATCGCCAGCTGTTCATGCGGAATACCGGAATCGCTGGAGCGGATCGGCACCGTATAGACATGCCGCGCCATGCCGGTGAAGGCTTCGAAATAGCCGATGGGGTCTTTCGTGTTGATCATTCCGGTGATCAGGAAAAGCGGCCGCGGGCTGCGGTCTTCCAGCGATGCGATCGCCTCGGCGATCACCAGGCCTGCACCGGGGTTGTGGCCGCCATCGAGCCATATTTCCGAACCGGGTACTGCCAGTTCGACCAGCTTGCCCTTGATCAGGCGCTGCATGCGGGCGGGCCATTCGACGGTTGTCATGGCCGTTTCGATGGCATAATCCGGCAGCGTGAAACCCGCCGTCTTCACCGCCTGGATGGCGGCTGCGGCATTGGACAATTGATGCCGGCCGAGCAAGGCCGGCAAGGGCAGGTCGAGGAGGCCCGTATTGTCCTGGTAGATCATCCGGCCGCGTTCTTCGAAGGCAAGAAAATCCTGGCCGTAGACGGCAAAGGGGCAATCCCGCCGCTCGGCCGTTTCGATCAGCACCATGCGTGCCGCTTCTTCTTCCTGCGCACCGATGACAACCGGACAGCCCGGCTTGATGATCCCGGCTTTCTCCGCCGCGATCAGCTCGACCCGGTCGCCGAGATAGGGCTGGTGATCGAGTGAGATCGGCATGATGACGCTGACCGCAGGCTCCGGAATGACGTTCGTGGCATCGAAACGGCCGCCAAGCCCGACTTCAAGGATCACGGCATCGGCCGGATGTTCGGAAAACAGGACGAAGGTGACGGCGGTCAGTATCTCGAAAACGGTGATGGCCTGACCGGCATTGGCTTCCTCGACCCGGGTGAGGACGTCGGCAAAGGTTTCATCGTCGACCAGCTTGCCGCCGCCCGGTGCACCCAGTCTGTAGCGTTCATACCAGTGAACGAGATGCGGCGAGGTGTGCACGTGCACCGTATAACCGGCAGCTTCCAAAAGCGCCCTGGAGAAAGCAACGCATGACCCCTTGCCGTTGGTGCCCGCCACATGGATGACGGGAGGCATCTTCAGGTGCGGATTGCCCAAGGCATCGAGAAGACGCGTGACACGCCCCAGCGACAGATCAAAACCCTTCGGATGAAGCCCGAGCAAGCGCTCGATAATCGCCTCAGCCTTCGACGACACAGACAAAGCCAACGGCAAAGGCCTCCAGAACCATCACGTGAATCAAGCTTCGGCTTCAATCGTTGCCGGCAGCGCCGCGCCATTCGGTTTGGCAACGGGAACCTCGGTTGCCTTTTCGCCCATGAGCATCTTCAAAAGACGCGCAATGGTGGCTTTGAGTTCGGTGCGCGGCACGACCATGTCGACCATGCCATGGGCTTTCAGGTATTCGGCGGTCTGAAAGCCTTCCGGCAACTTTTCCCGGATGGTCTGCTCGATGACGCGTTGTCCGGCAAAGCCGATCAGCGCGCCCGGCTCGGCAATATGGATGTCGCCGAGCATGGCGTAGGAGGCGGTGACGCCGCCCGTGGTCGGGTTGGTGAGGACCACGATATAGGGCAGGCCTGCTTCCTTCAGCATTTCCACCGCAACGGTGGTGCGCGGCAGCTGCATCAGCGAAAGAATGCCTTCCTGCATGCGGGCGCCGCCGGAGGCAGCGAACAGAACGAGCGGCCGCTTCTGGGCGATTGCCGTTTCAAACGCCTTGATGATGGCTTCGCCTGCCGCCATGCCCAGCGATCCGCCGATGAAGCTGAAATCCTGAACCGTTGCCACAATCGGCAGGCCTTCGATGGTACCCAGCGCGTTGATGATCGTGTCTTCGACGCCGGACTTGGCGCGATGTTCCTTCAGGCGGTCGATATAGCGCTTTTCGTCACGGAACTTCAGCGGATCGGTGACCACTTTCGGCTGTTCCAGCAATTCGTAGGCGCCATCATCAAAAAAGTAGCGCAGGCGGTCCTTGGCACGAATGCGCATGTGGTGGCCGGACGACGGCACGACCCACTGGTTCTTTTCCAGATCCGTATGGAAGACCATCTCGCCCGAAACCGGATCCTTGATCCAAAGGTTTTCGGGCATTTCGCGGCGACCAAGCATCGAATTGATCTTCGGCCGGACGTAATTTGTGATCCAGTTCATGATCGGTCCTGTTCTCTCGTCGGTATTGTGATTTAGGGCTTCTATTCCGCCGCTGCAAGGCGCACGGCGCGCACGCCGCTGGAAAGTCCCTGCACCATCGTGGCGACGGCTTCGGCCGGATCGGCCACGAGTGAGCCATCCGGACGGATTGTATTGGCAACGGCATTGACGATTGCGGTGCCGACGACAACGCCATCCGCCGCGGTGCCGATCACCTTGGCCTGCTCGGCGGTCTTGACGCCGAAACCGACCACAACCGGCAGGTCCGTATGCTGCTTGATGCGCTTGACCGCATCCGCCACCCTGCTCGTATCGGGCAGGGCAGAACCGGTGATGCCGTTCATCGAGACGTAGTAGACAAAGCCGGATGTGTTCTGCAGCACCTTGGGAAGACGCTTCTCATCCGTCGTCGGTGTGGCCAGCCGGATGAAGTTGATGCCGGCCTTGATGGCGGGAATGCACAGTTCCGCATCCATCTCCGGCGGCAGGTCGACGATGATCAGGCCGTCAATACCGGAGGCCACGGCATCCCTGAGGAAGCGGTCGACACCATAGATATAGATCGGATTGTAGTACCCCATCAGCACGATCGGGGTGGTGTTGTCGCTCTCGCGGAAGCTCGCGGCAAGTGCGAGCGTCTTTGTCAGCGACATGCCCTTTTTCAGGGCACGCAGGCCAGCTGCCTGAATTGCCGGGCCGTCGGCCATCGGATCGGAAAAGGGAACGCCGAGCTCGATGATATCCGAACCGGAACCGGGCAGTGCCTTCATGATCTTCAGCGAGGTCTCATAATCCGGATCGCCGCCCATGAAATAGGTCACGAGTGCCGGACGCCCCTCCGCCTTCAACGCGGCAAATTTTCTGTCGATACGGGTCGCCATGCTTAAATCTCCATACCCATGAGTTTGCCGACCGTATGCACATCCTTGTCGCCGCGACCCGACAGGTTGACGATCATGATCTTGTCCTGTGCCATTTCAGGTGCGATTTTCACCGCCTGGGCAATGGCGTGGGCCGATTCAAGCGCGGGAATGATGCCTTCGACGCGTGTTGTCAGCTGGAATGCATCGAGAGCCTCGTCATCGAGGATCGGCACATAGGAAACCCGGCCGGTATCGCGCAGCCAGGAATGCTCCGGTCCAACGCCCGGATAATCGAGACCGGCGGAAACCGAGTGGCCATCGAGAATCTGGCCGTCCTTGTTCTGCAGCAGATAGGTGCGGTTGCCGTGCAGCACGCCCGGGCTGCCGGCACTCATGGAGGCGCAATGCTCCTCGCCGTCGAGGCCGCGGCCGCCGGCTTCAACGCCGATGATTTCGACGCTCTTGTCGTCAAGGAAGGGGTGGAACAGGCCGATGGCGTTGGAACCGCCGCCGACGGCCGCAATGATCGTGTCGGGCAGGCGGCCTTCACGCTCGAGGATCTGCGCGCGTGCTTCCTCGCCGATCACCGACTGGAAATCGCGCACCAGTTCCGGATAGGGATGCGGGCCTGCAGCGGTGCCGATGAGGTAGTAGGTGTCATCGACATTCGAGACCCAGTCGCGCAGCGCCTCGTTCATCGCATCCTTCAACGTGCCGTGGCCGGAGGCGACGGGTTTCACTTCAGCGCCCAGCAACTTCATGCGGAAAACATTGGGTGCCTGCCGTTCGACGTCGGTGGCGCCCATATAGACGACGCAGGGAAAGCCAAACCGGGCAGACACCGTCGCTGAGGCAACGCCGTGCTGGCCGGCACCGGTTTCCGCGATGATGCGGGTCTTGCCCATGCGCTTGGCAAGCAGGATCTGGCCAAGGCAATTGTTGATCTTGTGACTGCCGGTATGGTTGAGGTCTTCGCGCTTGAAGTAGATTTTCGCGCCGCCATCAAGACCCTTGTCCTTGGCCAGCTGGCGGACATGCCTGGTCAAACCTTCGGCATAGTAGAGTTTTGACGGGCGCCCGGCGTAGTTGGTGGACAATTCACGCAGCTCGGCCTTGAAGGCCGGATCATTCTTGGCGTCGTCATAGGCCTGCTGCAATTCAAGGATCAGCGGCATCAGGGTTTCAGCAACGAAACGCCCGCCGAAAATACCGAACATGCCCTCTTCGTCAGGACCTGTCTTGAATGAATTGGGTTCAACCGCCTTGTCCACCGTTCCGCTCCGTTTGTTCAGGCCACGTCAGCGCTTTTGGCGGCGCGCGCAACCCGGAAAAATTCTCTGATCAGGCTAACATCTTTTACACCCGGCGCGGACTCGACGCCGGACGAAATATCGATACCGCGCGCATTCGTCGCTTCCAGCGCCTCGGCAATATTACCGGCGTTGAGGCCCCCGGAAAGCATGTAATTGACCGAGGCGTCAAGGCCGCCGAGGATTTGCCAGTCGAAAGACACGCCATTTCCTCCCGGAAGGTCCGATCCCTTGGGTGGTTTGGCATCGAAGAGAAAGCCGTCGGCAATGCCGATATAGGGGGCAATCGCGTCAAGATCGCGGCGTTCGCGCAGCGCCAGGGCTTTGATGACAGGCAATCCGTAGCGCTGCTTCACGGCGCTGACACGGGCCGGACTTTCGTCGCCATGCAGCTGCAGCGTGTCGGGCTGCATCTCGGCAACAATCGCATCAAGCGTTGCGTCGTCTGCATTTACAGTGACAGCAACGGCCTTCGCCCGACCGACTGCGGCGCGGCGCAGGCGGCCGGCGGTCTGCGCATCGACATTGCGCGGGCTTTTGGGGAAAAAGATAAAACCGATATGCGACGCGCCTTCATCCAGCGCTGCCGCAACGGCTTCGTCGGTCTTTAATCCGCATATTTTGATATCAAGGCTCATAACCGGTGCCAGTGCCACGAAAACGCGCAAGAGTCGAGGATTTTGCGCGGTTTATCCTTCGATACTAAAGGTGGTGGTCATAGCCCGCTTTGACAAGGAAATCGAACGCATCTGCGACAGCCGGAGGGACCGATTGCGCAATCTGAAAGCCTTTGGCCGGATAGTCGACGATGCGCTTGACGTCGCCAACCATCTCATGGATCAGCCGGTCGAGCGGATAGGTTGTGAGCGGTTGATCCTGAAAGCCGTGCAATGGTGCCGTCACCGCGGCGTTTATCTCCGGCCATTGCGCGCGCACCGTCGCGAAGGCCCGGCGCTGCGTCTGCGGTTTGGTGACGATGATGACGCGCTTGACCGTATCACCAGCCATTTCCCGCGCAAACCGGATATTCTCGCCGATATTAGTCGCGTTCGGTTCAATCAGAATCGCGTCGGCCGGGACGCCAGCGCGGATGGCGCGCGCGGCAAATGCTTCCGCCTCGCTTGTTGTGTAGAGATGGTTGGTCCAGTTGCCGGCCTTGCCGGTAAACAGCATTTTGGCGGCCAGCCCCTGATGCCACAGGTCGGCGCAACGGTCGGCCACGCGCAGGTCGTAGCTGCCGAGGCCGATGATCAGATCGGCCGGGCTCAGCGGGTCATAGACGAGATGGAAATTCCAGAGGATTCGAGCTGCCGCTTCTATGGCAGGCGTGACTGGTTCCGGCATCAGCTGAAATCAATCGCCTGAAGGGCGCTGCCGTTGCGTTTCAACCAGGCTTTGCAGCGTTCCGTGTCGGGGCAGAGCTCGCCGCAAAGTTTCCAGAATTTTGGTCCGTGGTTCATCTCTTTCAGATGGGCAACTTCATGCGCCACGAGATAGTCGATGATCGGTGGCGGCGCCATCATGATGCGCCAGGAAAAGGCGAGGGTGCCGTCCGAGGTGCAGGAGCCCCAGCGGCTTTTGGTATCCTTGAGGCGGACAATCTTGGCCCGCCGTCCGACCGTTGCGGTGTGCCGCGCCACCAGCATGTCCAGATCGTGCCGTGCCTCCCGCTTGAGGAAGTCACCGACCCGGCGCGCCAGATGCGGCAGGTCGCCATGGACGATCAGTCGCGGACCCTCCGCGCCGTTTTCCTGCCGCACGGTTCCGCGCTTGTCGGGTTCATGCACGATGAGATGCGGGACGCCGCGGATCGGAATCTTGACCCCGGGCCGCACTTTGGGCTGGTCCGGCATCTTGGCAATGCGGGTCTCGATCCAGCCCTCGTGACGCGCCAGGAATTTGTCGACTTCGCGCGCTGGCATCCCCGGCGGCACGGTGATCCGCAAGCCCTTGCCGCCCGCATCGATGCGCAGGGTGAGACGCGTCGCACGCGGATTTTCCATTACGCGCAACGGCAGGACACGGCCTGCGACCTCGTAGCTCCGCTCGGCTTTCAGCGTCGCGGATTTTTTCGGCGGGCTTCGGAACAGCGAAAGGATCATGAGCGGGACTTTAATTGATTCGGGTGAAAGCCGTGAGACAAAACAGAGGCGGCGCCGGATCGCTCCGGCGCCGCTTCGCTGTGGAAATGCGGACAGGACTGGAGGGAACCGTCCGCAGGATGGTGTTATTCCTCTTCGGCGTCGTTGACGCCTGAAGACGGCTTCTTTGCCGCGGCATTGCGTTCAGCCATGAAGCGGTCAAACTCTTCCCGGTCCTTGGCACGGCGCAGTTCATGCGCGTAGTCCTCGAACGCGGCGCGCATCTCTTCGAGCTTGCGGCGTTCCTCGGCCAGGCGCTCCAGTTCCTTTTCGCGCCATTCGTCGAAGGCGACATTGCCTGTGCCGAACGAACCGCGTCCGAAGGACGGACCCTTGCCGCGACGGAATGCGCCGCAGAAGCCATCGGTAGCGCGGCTGACGTCGCGCTTGAAACCATCCAGCCGGTTACCCCAAAGGATGTAAGCGAGCATGGCGAAACCAAGCGGCCAGAACAGCATGAAACCAATAACCATCAGGGCGATGGTTGCTGGGGTCCAGCCCGGCCGGATCAAAGCAGCATTGTTCATAAAAGCTCTTCCTTCTCACGAAAGCCCGACCCGCACATGACCCCAAAAACCGGAATGGTTTTTGGACAAGGATCATCTGCCAATCCAAAAGTTATACTGCGTCCTTTGTGCGCCCTGAAGGGTGCACGGCGCAGTATTGGTCGATTGATTACGACATGGGAGACGGATTGCGGCTTTTCAAGAAATGCCGGGCTCGAATGCGGTAAGGGTTTGGAATCAGATATGTTTCTTTGCGTGATCGAAGGCAACGACAAGCAGGCCCGCCACCAGCGCCCAGAAGGCAGCGCCGATTCCGGCAATGGAAATGCCCGATGCGGTCACGGCAAAGGTGACGACGGCGGCAAGCCGCTCGGTCTCATTCTTCAACGCAATCGTCAACGCATTGGCAAAGGCGCCGATCAGGGCGAGACCGGCGACCAGAGCGATCAGGGGTGCCGGCAGAACGGCAAACAGCGCGACCAGCGAAGCCCCGAAGATGGCCAGTATCAGGTAGGACAGCGCATAGAACGGCCCGGTCAGCCAGCGCTGCGCCGGATCCGGATGGGCATCCGGCCCGGTGCAGATCGCCGCTGAGATGGCGGCCATGTTGCTCGTATGTGCGCCGAAGGGGGCTGTCAGCAGCGAAAGGAGCCCTGTTACCTGCAATGCCGCCGCCGTCGGCGGCTCGTAACCGGCGGCACGAAGCACGGCAAAACCGGGCAGATTCTGCGACGCCATGGTGACGAGGTAAAGCGGCAGCGCAATACCGATGATCGCCCGTGTGTCGAAGACCGGCATGATGAGGGTGAGTGTGGAGAGGCTGATATCCGGTACACTGGCAACACGGCCGCTGAGGAAGGCGAAGAGAATGCCGCCGAACAGCACGGCGAGGACTGCCATGGCCGGATTGAACAGGCGGATGACGAAGAAGAGAAGCACCAATGGCAGGACGAAGAGCGGATCGACGGGGATTGTTCGCGCCGCGCCGATGAGGAAGGCGAACAGGACGCCCGCCAGCATGCCGGAGGCTATCGATGCCGGGATTTTGGAAACCAGGCCGGAAACCGGCTTGACCAGGCCTGTGATGATGATGGCGATGGCCGTGACGATGAAGGCGCCGACGCCCTGCTGCATGGTAAAGCCCGTGCTGGCCCCGATCAGGGCCAGTCCCGGCGTCGACCATGCCGTGATGATTGGCATTTTGTAACGCCAGCTGAGAAAACCCGTGGCAATGAACATGGCAAGGCAAAGCGCCGTCACCCAGCTTGCCGTCTGCGCCTGTGTCGCGCCAAGCGCCTGTGCCGCCGCGATGATCAGCGCGAGCGTGCCGCCAAACCCGACAATGGCGGCAACGACGGCAGAAGCAATCACGGAGGAGCGCATGGGACGAAACCTGTTGGGAGGATTTACAGAATGGGCGGGCGGATTTTCGAGCGGTCAACCATCGAAGCCACGGTGCGGGTGAGAAGCTCCAGATCCTGCGGGCGTGACAGGCGATGATCGCCATCGCGCACCAGCGTAATCGTCACGTCGTCAACCGGCAAGTGATCAACCAGCCGCAGGGCATGGGTGTAGGGAACATCCCTGTCCTCCATCCCCTGCAGGATGTGCACGGGGCAGCCGGTCCGGATCACCCCCTTGAGCACCTGATTGGCTCTGCCATCGTCCAGCAGGGCCTTGGTGTAGATATAGGGTTCGGGAGCGTATTCAGATGGTTCTTCCATATAACCCCGCTCGGCAAGCTGGCGGCGCTGGTCCGGCGTCAATTGGGGTTCGACCAGCTCGGACGTGAAGTCCGGTGCGGGCGCAATCAGGACCAGCCCGGCAACGCGGCTGTGTTCACCGGCCTTTTGCAGTTCTTCGATCATGCGCAGGGCGATCCACCCGCCCATGGATGAACCGACGAGGATTTGCGGCCCCGACGAAAACTTTTTGAAGACCGCAAGGCTCTGTTCGAGCCAGAGGGAAATAGTACCGTCGCGAAACGCACCGCCCGACTCGCCGTGGGCGGAGTAATCGTGGCGCAGGAATGCATGGCCGTTGGCTTCAGCCCATCGATCCAGCCATTCCGCCTTGCTGCCGAGCATGTCCGAACGGTAACCGCCGAGCCAGACGATGCCGGGCTCAGCGCCCTCGCGGTAGCGCACGGCGATCTCGATGTCGTTGAGGGTGAGGAATACCGGCGGGTGAGCCGTCATGTGTCAGTCTCCAGGATGTGCCGCTTGCTTTTGCCATGCAAAATTCGATGATGAAACCCATTCAACTGGAAACCACATTGTATAGAATGCGAATATTCCTATATCTGAACCAGATGATTTATCCGTGAAAAGATGTTATTGAGCTAACCGCTGCAGACAAAGCATTGCAGGCGGGCCCTGACGGTGCTATTTGCGGGACCGAAATAATTCAAGGAGACTACTGCCATTCGCCGACCCTTTAGAGCACAGGTGGTCCAGAAAGATGGACCGCGTTCCAACCGCGATATCCGGGTACCCCAGGTACAGCTCATCGATGCCGAAGGTGAAAACCACGGTATCGTCACGATTCAGGCCGCGCTGGCCATGGCCGATGAGGCCGGACTCGATCTCGTCGAGATCGTGCCGAATGCCGAGCCGCCGGTGTGCAAGATTGTTGACCTCGGGAAACTGAAGTACCAGGGACAGAAGAAGGCTGCCGAGGCGCGCAAGAAGCAGAAAACAGTCGAAATCAAAGAAATCAAGATGCGACCGAACATCGACACGCATGATTATGATGTGAAGATGAAGGCTATCAAGCGATTCTTCGACGAAGGTGACAAGGTCAAGGTGACATTGCGTTTCCGTGGTCGCGAAATGGCGCACCAGGAACTCGGAATGCGGCTGCTTGACCGGGTCAAGGAAGATACGGTCGATATTTCCAAAGTTGAGGCCGAGCCAAGATTGGAAGGCCGCCAGATGATGATGGTGCTGGCGCCACGCTAAAGCTGAACGACAGTTTGAGACCAAGGCCGCCTTCGGGCGGCTTTTGTCTTGAACGATCCGGATTTAAGGGCTGACATGGCGCTCACATCTCCAAAGGACATGGCCCGGTTTCAGCGGCGCCGCCGAATTGTGCTGGCAGTCGTCATTTTTCTGATTCTCGGCGCTTTGTTGACTGTTCGCTCCGCCTGGGCCGATAACTGGACCCACGAATATATCGAGGATTTCGGCATCGGTGTGATTGTTCTGGCAATCCTTGGCCGCATGTGGTGCACGCTCTACATCGGCGGGCGCAAGAGTTCCGAAATCGTCCATCTGGGGCCTTATTCGATGAGCCGCAACCCGCTTTACGTGTTCAGCACCGTGGGGGCTTTCGGTATTGGCATGATGACGGGCAGCCTGACCGTCGCCCTGATACTGGCGGTGCTTTGCTATATCGCCTTCCATTTTGTCATTATCGCCGAGGAAGGTTATCTGGAGACCGTTTTCGGCGAGACATACCTTGCCTATAAACGCGAAGTACCGCGGTTCTTCCCCAATCTCAGGCTGTACCGGGAATCGGATGTTCTGAGCGTCAAGTCTTCGATGCTGTACAAGACGCTGGCGGACGGGCTGGTCTTTTTCATTTCCTACCCCCTGCTTGAGTTTGCCGAATATCTGCAATCGGTCAATATTCTGCCCGTCTTCTTTCGGTTTTACTGATTTTTTGCGGAATCGAAGACGATTCAACAGTTGCGCTTTTTCCGGCTTCTGGGTATAAGGCCGCGTTCAAACCGCCCGGCAGGGCATGCCGTGGCGGTTTTGCATGCTTTCAGACTTTGGTCGGTCTGAAGTGAAATCAGAAGGGTTCAGGCTCCATCGGAGTGACGGGAACCCTAGAAATAGGAGTAGCAAAATGCCCAAAATGAAGACCAAATCGGCCGCCAAGAAACGGTTCAAAATCACTGGGACTGGCAAGATTAAAGCCGCCGCCGCTGGCAAACGCCATGGCATGATCAAACGTTCGAACAAATTCATTCGTGACGCACGTGGCACAATGGTTCTCGCCGATGCCGATGCGAAAATCGTGAAGAAGTTCTTGCCCAACGGCCTTTAAGCCGACAGCGACGTTTTAAGGAGATCATATCATGGCACGTGTCAAACGGGGCGTTACGTCCCACGCCAAGCATAAAAAAGTTCTGAAGCAGGCTGAGGGTTTCCGCGGCCGCCGCAAGAATACCATCAAGACTGCAAAGGCTGCCGTCGATCGTTCGAAGCAGTACGCCTACCGCGACCGCAAGAACAAGAAGCGCACGTTCCGCGCGCTCTGGACCCAGCGTATCAATGCTGCCGTGCGTGAGCATGGCCTGACATACAGCCGTTTCATCGACGGTCTGAGCAAGTCCGGTATCGAGGTTGACCGCAAGGTTCTGTCGGATCTCGCGATCCACGAGCCAGCAGCATTCGGTGCACTCGTGGCTTCCGCCAAGAAGGCACTGGAATACCTGAAGAACACCACACCGAATGCTTTTGAAGGCGCTGTCCACTAAGCCAGCCGCCGCTCCCAAAGCACATTCGGAATTATAGACTTGGGAAACCCGCGCTGGCTCGGCTGGCGCGGGTTTTTCAATTTTCTGCATTGAATTGATCGCACAATCGCTCAAGACGCGAAACAGGTGAGAAGCATGGACGATCTGGTACAACTGGAAAGCGCGCTGGTCGCGCAGATTGAGGCAGCGAATGACGAAGCGGCCATCGAGGCTGTCCGTGTTGCTGCGCTTGGCAAAAAGGGCTCGATTTCGGAAAAGCTGAAATCGCTGGGGTCCATGTCGCCGGAAGAGCGCCAGACGCAGGGACCGGCCATCAACGGTCTGAAGAACCGCGTCACCGATGCGCTGGCCAGCCGCAAAAGCACGCTGAAGGATGCGGCGATTGCCGAGCGCCTCGAAAAGGAAAAGCTGGATGTCACTTTGCCCGTGCGCACCGCGCCGGCCGAGCGCGGGCGCATCCATCCGATCAGCCAGGTCGTGGACGAAATCACGGCGATTTTCGCCGATATGGGTTTTTCAATTGCCGAAGGCCCGGATGTCGAGACCGATTATTACAATTTCACGGCGCTGAATTTTCCCGAAGGCCACCCGGCGCGGGAGATGCACGACACGTTTTTCTTCAATCCGGATGAGAATGGCGAGCGCAAGCTCCTGCGCACCCATACGAGCCCGGTGCAGATCCGCACCATGGAAAAGCGGAAGCCGCCGATCCGTATCGTCATTCCCGGCAAGACCTACCGCATGGATTCCGATGCCACGCACTCGCCGATGTTCCATCAGGTCGAGGGGCTGGTCATCGACAAGACGGCCAATGTCGCCAACATGAAGTGGGTGCTGGAAGAGTTCTGCAAGGCATTCTTCGAGGTTCCGTCCCTGCAGATGCGCTTCCGTCCGTCCTTCTTCCCGTTCACCGAACCGTCGCTGGAAGTCGATATCCAGTGCGACCGGTCGGGCAACGAGGTCAAGTTCGGCCAGGGCACGGACTGGATGGAAATCCTCGGCTGCGGCATGGTTCATCCGAATGTCCTGCGCCATGGCGGGCTTGATCCGGACGAGTATCAGGGCTTTGCCTGGGGCATGGGCATCGATCGCATCGCCATGCTCAAATATGGCATGCCGGACCTGCGCGACTTCTTCGATGCCGATGTGCGCTGGTTGCAGCATTACGGCTTCCGCCCGCTCGACATGCCGACCCTGTTCGGCGGCCTGAGCGCATGATCGGGTACGGCTTTTCGCCTGACATGGAACTTTTATGCGAGCGGTTTCGCCTTGTCGAAACCCTCAAACGCTGAAATCGAGAAACGAGTGAAATCATGAAATTCACCCTCTCCTGGCTCAAAGATCATCTCGAGACCGAGGCTTCGCTTGGCGAGATCGTCGATACCTTGACCATGATCGGTCTTGAAGTGGAATCGCTGGATGACAAGGCGGCACTGAAGCCCTTTGTCATCGCCAGGGTGCTGACTGCTTCGCGCCATCCGGATGCGGACAAGCTGCAGGTGCTCACCGTCGATACCGGCGACGGCAAGCCGTTGCAGGTCGTCTGCGGCGCCCCCAATGCCCGCGCCGGCCTGATCGGCGCGTTCGCAGCGCCGGGTGCCTATGTCCCCGGTATTGATGTTACCCTTTCGGTCGGCAAGATTCGCGGTGTCGAAAGCCACGGCATGATGTGCTCCGAGCGCGAGCTGCAGATGTCGGACGAGCACAACGGCATTATCGATCTGCCGGCTGACGCCCCTGTCGGCACCAGTTTTGCGGCCTATGCCGGGCTTGATGACCCGGTCATCGAGATCAACTTGACACCGAACCGTCCCGACTGCACCAGCATTTACGGCGTTGCCCGGGATCTGGCCGCCGCCGGGCTCGGCGCGCTGAAAAGCAATGCCGTCGAGCCGGTGAAAGGCGCGGGTAGCCCGTCCGTCAGCGTGTCGCTGGATTTCGGCGACCGCGCGCCGATGTGTGAAGGTTTCGCCCTGCGCGCGGTCAAGGGCGTGAAGAACGGACCGAGCCCGAAATGGCTGCAGCAGCGCCTGATGGCCATCGGCCTGCGTCCGATCAATGCGCTGGTCGATATCACCAACTACATGACGTTCGATCGCGGCCGTCCGCTGCATGTGTTCGACGCCGACAAGGTCAAGGGCAACCTCACCGTGCGCTGGGCGCGGGAAGGCGAGACGATCCTTGGTCTCAATGGCAAGGAATACACGCTGAACCCTGAAATCGGCGTGATTGCCGATGCGGACGGTGTCGAGTCGCTTGCCGGAGTCCTTGGTGGCGAACATTCCGGCTGCGATGAGAACACGACGAATGTCGTTGTTGAGTCCGCCCTTTGGGATGCCATGACCATTGCGCGCACCGGCCGCAATCTCGGTATTATCACCGATGCGCGTTACCGGTTCGAGCGCGGTGTCGATCCGGAATTCATGGTGCCGGGCCTCGAGCTTGCCACCCATATGATCCTTGACCTGTGCGGGGGTGCGCCTTCCGAAACCCAGGTCGTCGGCTATAAGGGCCACACGCCGAAGTCGGTGACATTCCCGGCAGCGGAGGTCAAACGCCTCACCGGTATCGATGTGCCGGTCAAGACAAGCCTCGATATTCTCAGCCGTCTCGGCTTCCAGCCGCAAGGCACGGGCGACGTGGTGGATGTGCTGGTTCCGTCCTGGCGTCCGGATGTCGACGGCAAGGCCGATTTGGTGGAAGAAGTCATGCGTATCCATGGCGTCAACCGTATCGATCCGCAGCCGCTGCAAAGCCATGCTGCGGTCAACGGCAAGATCCTGACCACCCTGCAGATCCGCACCCGCAACGCCAAGCGGGCGCTGGCCTCGCGCGGGATGATGGAAGCCGTCACCTGGTCGTTCATTTCGGAAGAACAGGCAAAACTGTTCGGCGGCGGCCAGCCGTCGCTCAAGCTCGCCAATCCGATTGCCGCCGATATGTCGGATATGCGGCCTTCGCTCTTGCCAAGCCTGCTGGCTGCGGCGCAGCGCAATGCGGATCGTGGCTTCAATGATCTTGCCCTGTTCGAGGTGTCTGGCACCTATGAAGGCAATACGCCGGAAACCCAGCGCCGCGTTGCTGCCGGCGTGCGCCGCGGTACGGCCAAGCTGGACGGTTCCGGCCGCCACTGGGCCGGAAATGCCGCGCCGGTCGGCGTGTTCGATGCCAAGGCTGATGCCCTTGCCGTGCTTGAAGCCTGCGGTGCGCCCGTCGACAAGCTGCAGATCGAGAGTGGCGGTCCGGCCTGGTATCATCCCGGTCGTTCCGGCACGATCAAGCTCGGCCCGAAGGTCATTCTGGGCACATTCGGCGAGTTCCACCCGAAGACGCTGGAAACGCTCGATGTATCGGGGGCGCTGTGCGGGTTCGAAATCTACATCGATGCGATCCCCGAGCCGAAGCAGAAGGCGACACGCACCAAGCCGCCGCTGACACTGTCGGATTTCCAGACCGTACGGCGTGATTTTGCATTCGTCGTCGACAAGGCGGTGGATGCGGCTTCGATCGTTCGTGCGGCGCTGGCCGGCGACAAGAAGCTGATCACGGGCGTTCAGGTGTTCGATCTGTTCGAAGGCCCTTCGCTGGGCGCCGACAAGAAATCCGTTGCCATCGAAGTTGCGATCCAGCCGCAGGAGCGCACGCTCAATGACGAGGATCTCGATGCGCTAACCAGGCGGATTGTTGAGAGTGTTGGCAAGCAGACCGGCGCTGTGTTGCGCGGGTAAAGACCGAACCACGCACAATGGTCATGCAACCAAAAACCCACCAACAAAAAAGGGGCGCTCAGCGCCCCTTTTTATTTGATATAAATCGCAATCCTATTTCTGGATGACTTTCCAGTTCTTGTAGAAGATCGAATTGCTGCCCTTGAGGATCAGGCCCATGAACGAGACGATGGCGGCATAGAGGCCGGGCAGATGGGACGGGCGGAGAATGTCGACGAACAGGCAATAACGCGTCTGGTCGGTCTGGTTGACGGACTGGTGCATCAGCGTGTCATCGAAAATGAACAGCTTGTCGTCCTTCCAGTAGCTCGTCGTGTCGCCGCACCAGATATAGGCCGTGCGGTCGTTCATGTCGTTGATGTTGTAGAGGACACGGATGGTGGCGCGGATCGGGCCAAAATGTTTTGACGTCGAGTTCTTCTTGTTGAACACCGACACGCCGATGGTCTTCACGAAATTATATTTTTCGTAGAAGGACGGCACGCTTACGAAGCTGGGCTGGTCTTTGCCATACCATTTGAAGAAGAACATGCTGCGGGCCTGCTGTTCCGCGCGGGACTGCAGCTTGCCGACCAGGTCTTCCTTCTGCGTCGCGGTGATCAGGCGCTTGACCTCCGCCTGATAGTCGGATGGCAGGTCTTCCAGCTTGTAGACGCCCTTGTTGATATAGGGCAGCGACAGGATGTCGAGAACGATGTTCAGCGGTGACAGGATCCAGGTGAACAGGCCGTTGCCCCAGAAATACTGTTCGACCATCTGCAGGTCGATATTCTTGTTGCGCGACAGGTCATAGATGCCGCAGATCAGGTAGAAGATCACGAGATAGGGAACGAAATAGGCAAGAATTGCCAGGAGAACCAAACCGACAGCCCAGCGTCTGATCGACTTTTTTGTTGCTTTTTCCATTGTATTCCAGCTTCAGAAGGCCTGACCATCGATGAGCGAACAGGGGTGGTTTGGCGTGTTAGAACAAATAAATTGCATGCACATTGCAGCGTTGCCCCGGCGGTCTTCGGCCCCGGCAACGGCGTGAAATAGGCCTCACACCGTACCGTCTGTCAAGCGCGAGGCTCTATAATCTGAATTCTGGTGTCAACAAAAGCCGGGCGCTAGATCGCTTTTGCCGCTCCCATCGTTTTGAGCCCCCGCCATTCGATCAGGGCAAAGCAGGCAACCACGGCCGTGACGGCCAGACTGGCGGCGATGCCGAGGGCGGTAAAGGCGGATGGCATCCCCACAAGAATCGCCGGAACGCCGATGACCCACGCGAGGTCGGCGATGAAAACGAAACCGACCAATGGTTTCGATTGGGCTTTCCATCGGGCGATCAGGGCGACATCGGAGGCAAACAGCACGAGCGCGATACCCAGTGCTGCGATCAGCCAGACCGGCGCGCCGGGGATGAGATATTCTGCCGCCAGTTCGGCAAACAGTGCAAGGCCGAGCCCGGTGATGCCGGTGAGGACTGCGTTGATCGTCAACCCGTCTTTCAAGGTGATTTTGGTCATGTCATTCTCCTTCGTTGTGTTGATGAACGGAGAATGCCGGCATAAGGTAATCGAAACAATTACCTCTGGAGTAATGGATATTGCGAAGCATCCGCGCCAGTCTGGCGGGAATCAGGAGCGGTGATGGAATTCGGCGATCATCTGAAACAATGGCGTTCGCACCGGCACATGAGCCAGATGGATCTGGCGCTGGAAGCCGGCATCTCGTCGCGACATCTGTCGTTTCTCGAAACCGGACGGGCAAGGCCGTCGGAGGGCATGATCATCCGCATCTGCGAAGCGCTCGAGCTGCCGTTCAAGATTCAGAATGAGCTGTTCGGTGCGGCCGGTTTTGCGCCGCGCTACCTCTCGGCGGAACGCGAAGGCATGGCCGGCCTGCCGCCACTGATCCGCGACACGCTCCACATGATCCTCGAGCGGCATGCGCCGTGGCCGGCGGTGGCCTTCAATGCGGATCACGACATTCTCGTTGCGAATGTTGGCTTCATGGGCTTGGCCGAAGCGCTGGGCATTCCGATTGCGCCGGGTGTCAATATTCTGGCGCTGGTGCTCGAGCCGGGTCCCGTGCGCCGGTCCATCGCCAATTGGCCGGATGTCGCCCTGCTGTTCCTGAAGCGAGCCCGCAACGAAGCCAGGCTTTACGGTCCACGCAGCGCGCTGGCGCGGCGCATCGCACAATATGAAACCGATCCGGAAATATCAGCGCTGTTGCGCAATGATCAGAGCGAGCGCAACCCGCCGCCGGTTATAACCGTGCAGCTGCATCTTGGCGATGCCGTTACCAGCTGGATCACCACGCTGACGGCATTCGGCTCGGCGCAGGAGGTGCTGACCGAGGGCATATTCATCGAGCAGTATTTTCCGGCGGATGACGCAACGCGGGCCATTGCCGAAAGTGCGGGGCGCTGATTGCGCAGCGCCCCGTTGCCGGTATCAGCCGTTGACGAGAGCCAGCGCTGCATCCGAATAGCGGTTGCCCGCAACCCGCGTGGGTGAGAGCGCATCGCCGATCTTTTTCAGGTCCGCCGGCGAGAGTGAGACGTCGGCCGCCGCCGCATTTTCCTCCAGGTGCTTGATCTTGCGGGCACCCGGAATCGGCACGATGAAATCACCCTGGTGCAGCACCCAGGCGAGCGCCAGCTGTGCCGGTGTGATGCCTTTGTCCGCGGCCAGGCCCTTCAACGTGGCGATCAGAGCTGCATTGGCGTCCATATTGTCAGCCTGGAACCGTGGCAGGGTCTTGCGCCAGTCATCGGCACCCAATTCATCCGGCTTGCTGATCGTGCCGGTCAGGAGACCACGGCCGAGCGGGCTGTAGGGGACAAAGCCGATGCCAAGCTCGCGGCAGACGGCAAAGACCTCGTCTTCCGGCTCGCGGCTCCACAGCGAGTACTCACTCTGCACGGCGGCAATCGGGTGCACCTTGTGGGCGCGGCGGATTGTGGCGGCACTGGCCTCGGACAGGCCGAGCGCCTTTACCTTGCCCTGCTGGACCAGCTCGGCCATGGCGCCAACCGTGTCCTCGATGGGAACATTCGGGTCAACCCGGTGCTGGTAGAACAGGTCGATCTGCTCGATGCCGAGCCGTCCGAGAGACGCTTCCGCAACGGCTTTCACATGTTCCGGATGGCTGTTGACGCCGATCATGCGCGATAGGCCTACCCCTTCATCGGAAATTTTGAAGCCGAATTTCGTGGCAATCACGACCTTGTCGCGGCGGTCTTTAAATGCCTTGCCGACAAGGATTTCATTGTCGAACGGGCCATAGACTTCGGCTGTGTCGAAAAAGGTCACTCCGACATCCACAGCGCGATGCAGGGTGCGGATGGCATCGGCCTCATCCTGTCCGCCATAGGCAAAGCTCATGCCCATGCAACCAAGGCCAACGGCCGATACATCGAGTTCCCCGAGTTTGCGCTTTTCCATCACCGATCTCCTTTTGCTGTGATGACGGAAACCTAGATTGCGGATCAGTGTTCGATAATTCCCTTATTATTTCACAGGTTGTTCTATATAATAGATCAATGGATCGATCATACCTGCCTCAACTGTCCGTATTTGCCACTGTTGCAGCCTGTGGAGGCTTCCGGGATGCCGCCAGGGAACTGGGCATAGCGCCATCAGCCGTCAGCCACGCCATTTCAACCCTGGAACAGAACCTTGGCGTCCGTCTTCTCGCCCGCACCACGCGCAGCGTTGCGGTGACGGAAGAAGGTGCGCTGCTGCTCAAGCGGCTGCGTCCGGCCCTGGCGGAAATCGACCTGGCGCTCGATGCGGCCAAGGAAGCCAACAACCGCATCGCGGGAACCCTGCGGCTGAGTGTTCCGCCCTTTGCCGCCCACAGGCTGCTGGCCCCGCGCATCGCTGCATTCGCCGCGGCCTATCCCGGTGTCACGCTTGAGCTGCGCGTCGAAGAGCCGTTCAATGATATCGTTGCGGCTGGCGTTGATGCGGGCATGCGGCTGGGTGAGAGTCTGGAACCGGACATGATTGCGGTGCGCATGAGCGATCCGATCCGGGCGAACATCGTTGCAGCGCCGGACTACTTTGACAGGCACCCGATACCGCTGCACCCGCATGATCTTGCCGGTCATCTCTGTATCCGCCGCCGTTTTGCCAGCGGGCAGGTCTATCGCTGGGAGTTCGAGAAGGATGGCGAGGAAATCGTCATCGACGTGAACGGCCCGCTGATTCTCGGCGACGACCGGCTGGTCATCCAGGCCGCGCTGGACGGCGCCGGCGTGGCCTTCCTGCTGGAACATATGGCGCCGGAAGCCATTGCCGATGGGCGTTTGCTCCGTGTGCTCGATGACTGGTGTGCCCCGTTCCCCGGGGTCTATCTCTATTATCCGAGTCGCCGCCAGATGCGCCCGGCCCTGCGTGCCTTCATCGATTTTTTCAAAGTCTGAGCCTGGCGCTGCTTTCCATTCCGATTGGGCTTGTCTAGGTTGCACCACGACAAAGAGGAGAAGTCATCATGTTCCGTTGGGGTGTTCTGTCGACAGCGAAAATCGGGGTCACGGCGGTCATCCCCGCCATATGCGATGCGGAGAACTCCGTCCTGTCGGGTATCGCCAGCCGCGACCTCTTGAAAGCGCGGGCCGTCGCCGGGCGATTCGGCGCGCCGCATGCTTTCGGCTCCTATGAGGCCATGCTGGCATCAGCCGATATTGACGGCGTCTACATACCGCTTCCCACCTCGCAGCATGTGGAGTGGTCGTTGAAAGCCGCCGAAGCGGGCAAGCATGTGCTGTGCGAAAAGCCGATTTCGCTGCATGCCGGCGACATAGCCGCCTTGCAGCGTGCCCGCGACACCCATGGCGTGCTGATCGCCGAGGCGTTCATGGTGACCTATCATCCGCAATGGCTGAAAGTGCGTGATCTGATCGCCGGCGGTGCCATCGGCCGGCTGCGCCAGGTGCAGGGTGCCTTCAGCTATTTCAACAGGGATGCGGGCAATATGCGCAACCAGCTGTCGCTCGGCGGCGGCGCGCTGCCGGATATCGGTGTCTATCCAACGGTTGTCACCCGTTTCGTCACCGGCAAGGAGCCCGTCAGGGTTTCGGCCAATGTCGAGCGCGATGCGGATTTCGGCACGGACTGCTACGCCAGCGTGCGCGCCGATTTCGATGGTTTCGAGCTGTCCTTCTATGTTGCCACACAGCTGGCCGCGCGCCAGTCCATGGTCTTCCACGGCGATGAAGGGTTTATCGAGGTGCATGGACCGTTCAACACCGGCAAGTATGACCATGCCCGCGTCACGCTGCATGACAAGACCCACACGGGTGCCACCGAATGGAGTTTCGGCGACGTGAACCATTATCGTCTGCAGATCGAGGCCTTTGCCCGCGCCGCGAAGGGCGAAGACACGGCCGTGTTTTCGCTGGAAAGCTCGGTGCTCAACCAGAAGCTGATCGATGCGATCTATCGCGCCGGGGAAACCGGCAATTGGGAAGCAGTTTCCTAGTTCACCAATACACGCCGCCGCGTGCCACATGCACGTGCGGGTCGCCATCCGGGGTGTTGAGGCTTCGCGGGCAGGCTTCGCACTCGGCTTCCGGGCCGGATACCACCGGCCTGCCGGACTGGGTGTTGAGCAGCGACAGGATTTCCAGATTGCTGGAATTCCAGCGCCCGTGCTGGCGGCCGATCTGCGGAACCGGTGAAGGGCGCGTGCGGATCCGGTCCTGCGGCTTGACCATGAGCGTCGCGAGGATGTCGTCCGGCAGTGCTTCGCCGCGGGCAACCACACCCGATGCATCCTTCAGGGCCTTCAGTCGCGCCACGCGGGTCTCCGTCAACGGATGAGTGCGCAGGATCGACGGATCGGGAATGCGTCCGCCCGGCAGGATGAGATTTTCCCACAGCCTGCCCTGGGCCTTTTCCAGTTTCGTCAGGGCCTGGGCCAGCCCGTCCGGGTCGCCCGTCAGCAGGGATGCACCGAGATCGGCATCGAACTCCCGGGTGCGCGACAACGCCATCTGCAGCAGACCGCCGATGGTCGGTGCAACCAAAAGCACGAGGACACCCAGCCACGGCACCTGCGCATGCGCGCCGCTGGCCAGGAATGTGATGTTGAAGAGCAGCGATACCATGCCGATCGTCGACATCAGCGAGGTGAAGCGCGACACCGTGTCGGCCAGTGCCATGACCTTCAGGTCTTCATTGCGGATATGGCTGATTTCATGCGCCAGCACGCCGGTGAGTTCGCGCGCCGTCAGCACCCGAATCAGCTGGTCCGTCACCGCGACCACGGAATTGTCTTTCCGGCCGACCGCAAAGGCATTCATCATCCGGGAAGGGATGACGTGGAGTTCGGGTGGGCGCGGCAGGCCGGCCCGGCGGGATAGTTCCTCGACGATGGCAAGCCCTTGCGGGAACTCAGCGCGCGTTACAGCCCTTGCTTTATACATTTTGAGTACCATCTGAGGACTGATGCGCCGTATGGCGACAAGGCTTATTGCGCCGAAAACAAAGGCGTAGATAATGCCGACGGGCCCCGCCAGCGTAAAAGCGCAGACGACGAGCAATGCCAGGCTTCCGGCAAGAAGCAGCCATGTATGCAGCGTATTGATCAGCTGGCTGCGCCGGTGTTCGGGAAGGTTGAAGTGGAGTGCATCATCGGTCATAGGCGATATATGGCGCTAAAAAGCCGGTTTGCCGAGTCTTTTAAGGCAATTAGGCGTGTAAATGCCGCAGCTTCTGACTTGCATGGTAATTTCAGCCTTCTTATATAGCCCACAACACGCAAGTTCGGCTCGCTGTGGTCGTCTTGTATTGTTTAACCCCCCTAGGGGCTGCTGAATGGAATGCTCGGCAGAGGTCCCGGCAGCCTGCTGAATGGAGAGAAGTATAATGGCTAAAGTTATCGGTATCGATTTGGGTACGACCAATTCCTGCGTCTCCGTCATGGACGGAAAGAACGCGAAGGTCATTGAAAATGCGGAAGGTGCGCGCACGACGCCTTCGATCATCGCTTTCACGGATAGCGATGAGCGCCTTGCTGGCCAGCCGGCCAAGCGCCAGGCTGTCACCAATCCGGAAGGAACTGTCTTTGCGGTCAAGCGTCTGATCGGACGCCGTTTTGACGATCCGACCGTTGAAAAGGACAAGAAGCTTGTGCCCTACCACATTGTCAAAGGCGACAATGGCGACGCATGGGTGGAAGTTCACAACCAGAAATATTCGCCTTCGCAGATTTCCGCGATGATTCTGCAGAAGATGAAGGAAACGGCGGAAGCCTATCTCGGTGAAAAGGTCGAGAAGGCCGTCATCACCGTTCCTGCCTACTTCAACGATGCCCAGCGTCAGGCCACCAAGGATGCCGGCAAGATCGCCGGTCTGGAAGTCCTGCGCATCATCAACGAGCCGACCGCAGCGGCCCTGGCCTATGGCCTCGACAAGAAGGAAGGCAAGACCATTGCCGTCTACGATCTGGGCGGCGGCACGTTCGACGTTTCCGTTCTGGAAATCGGCGACGGCGTTTTCGAAGTGAAGTCGACCAATGGCGATACGTTCCTTGGCGGTGAAGACTTCGACATGCGCCTGGTCGAATATTTTGCGGCCGAGTTCAAGAAGGAACAGGGCATCGACCTGAAGAACGACAAGCTTGCCCTGCAGCGCCTCAAGGAAGCTGCGGAAAAGGCCAAGATCGAACTGTCGTCGGCCCAGCAGACCGAAATCAACCTGCCATTCATCACGGCCGATGCCTCTGGTCCGAAGCACCTGACCATGAAGCTGTCGCGCGCCAAGTTCGAGAGCCTGGTTGACGATCTGGTCCAGCGCACCGTCGAGCCCTGCAAGGCAGCGCTCAAGGATGCGGGCCTCAAGGCCGGTGAAATCGACGAAGTGGTTCTGGTCGGCGGCATGACCCGCATGCCGAAGATCCAGGAAGTCGTGAAGGCCTTCTTCGGCAAGGAACCCCACAAGGGCGTGAACCCTGATGAAGTTGTTGCCATGGGCGCAGCCATTCAGGCCGGCGTTCTGCAGGGCGACGTCAAGGACGTTCTCCTGCTCGACGTGACGCCGTTGTCTCTCGGCATCGAAACGCTCGGCGGCGTGTTCACCCGTCTGATCGACCGCAACACGACGATCCCGACGAAGAAGTCGCAGACCTTCTCCACGGCCGAGGACAACCAGTCCGCAGTGACGATCCGCGTCTTCCAGGGCGAGCGTGAAATGGCTGCCGACAACAAGGCGCTTGGCCAGTTCGACCTCGTGGGCATTCCGCCGGCACCGCGCGGCGTTCCGCAGATCGAAGTCGGTTTCGACATCGATGCCAACGGTATCGTCAACGTTTCGGCCAAGGACAAGGGTACGGGCAAGGAACACCAGATCCGCATCCAGGCATCCGGCGGTCTTTCCGATGCCGATATCGAAAAGATGGTCAAGGACGCCGAAGCCAATGCCGAGGCGGACAAGAAGCGCCGCGAGGCGGTCGAGTCAAAGAACCAGGCGGAAGCCCTGATCCATTCGACGGAAAAGTCGCTGAAGGATTACGGCGACAAGGTTTCGGCCGAGGACAAGCAGGCAATCGAAACGGCTCTGGCCGAATTGAAGACTGCGGCCGAAGGCGATGACGCCGAAGCCATCAAGGCCAAGACACAGACCCTCGCCGAAGTCTCGATGAAGCTCGGCCAGGCCATGTATGAAGCAGCTCAGGCTGCCGAAGGCGAAGGTGAAAAGACCGAAGCCGCGGCCAAGGGCCACGAGGATGTTGTCGACGCCGATTTCGAGGAAATCGACGAAAACGGCAAGAAGAAGTCTGCATAATCCGCAGCACACAATGTGATGAAAAGCCCGGCAGAAATGCCGGGCTTTTTTGTTTGTGCTAGCGGCAATGTCTTGCCTGCAAGGCAAAGTCGCATGGTGAGCCTGTCGAACCACGCACCACAGCTCTGCCAGGCCTTCATCGGAAAAAATCACACCAACTTATCCAACACGTCCCAACCCACGTTATTCTCAACGTGTCCTTTCCGGCGGGAATGCTTCCGGAAACTTTCGAAAGTCGGGAAAGGATCGGCGCTTCGGCCTCGCGGGGAGGAAAACCTGTCGAGCCGGGGAGGTTTCGCCCCCTGCTCAAAGTCCTCACAAGGGAACGGGCAGAACGAGGCAAAACCTCAAAATCGCCGGAGCGGGTGGTCCTTGGATCGCAAGCATAGCATACCGCATACCCCAAGACCCGCGTTCCAGGGACCGCCCGTCTTTCCCTCCTTCAACAGCCAGACGCAATGGCGGGCGTGGCAACGGGGAAGGCCGGTTATGAGCAATGACACAGGTCAACACAGGCGGATAATCGCGGTGCGCCAGCCCTTCAGGCGGCGGCGGATCGGGTCATTTTAGTTTTCTAACGTGCATAAAAGCGTGGAAGGATTGCCACACAAACGCAATAATGCGCAAATATGCGCCAAGTGGAACGAATCAATCCAAGTAGACTATGGCATTCGGGGCGCTGAACACCTAAATACCGGTCTAAAACGAGCCTCTGCGTGAGGCTCTCTGATTTCATGGAACGAGTGTTTGGATGAAGGCTGACTATTACGAAACCCTCGGCGTAGCGAGAGGCGCTGATGAGAAAGAGCTGAAAAGCGCTTTCCGTAAACTGGCGATGCAATATCACCCCGACAAGAATCCGGGCGATGAGAACGCCGAGCACAAATTCAAGGAAATCGGCGAAGCCTATGAAACCTTGAAAGACCCCAACAAGCGCGCGGCCTATGACCGGTTCGGTCACGCGGCGTTTGAAAATGGCGGCATGGGCGGAGGCGGCGGCGGTTTTGGCGGCGCCGGTGGCTTTGCCGATATTTTCGAGGATATTTTTGGCGAGATGATGGGTGGCGGGCGCCAGCGCCGCTCCGGCGGACGCGAGCGCGGTGCCGATCTTCGCTACAACATGGAAATCACGCTGGAAGAGGCCTATGCGGGCAAGACGGCGCAGATTCGCGTGCCGACATCCATCACCTGCGATGAATGTTCCGGCAGCGGCGCCAAGCCGGGCACATCCCCCGTCACCTGCAACACCTGCGGCGGTTCCGGCCGTGTCCGGGCGGCGCAAGGGTTCTTTTCCATCGAGCGGACCTGCCCGACGTGCCATGGCCGCGGTCAGACCATCAAGGATCCCTGCACGAAGTGCTCCGGCCAGGGCCGAATCACCGAGGAGCGTTCGCTCTCGGTCAACATTCCCGCTGGCATCGAAGACGGCACCCGCATCCGGCTGACCGGGGAAGGCGAAGCAGGCGTGCGCGGCGGGCCATCCGGCGATCTCTATATTTTCCTGTCGCTGAAACCGCATGAATTCTTCCAGCGCGATGGATCGGACCTTTACTGCAAGGTGCCGATTTCCATGACCACAGCGGCACTGGGCGGCCAGTTCGAGGTGGCCACGCTTGACGGCACGCAGACACGGGTCAAGATCCCCGAAGGCACGCAGAACGCCAAGCAATTCCGCCTCAAGGGCAAGGGCATGCCGGTTTTGCGCCAGCCCGCCATGGGCGATCTCTATATCCAGATTGCCATCGAGACGCCGCAGAATCTCAACAAGCGCCAGCGCGAGTTGCTGGAAGAGTTCGAGCGCGTGTCGTCCCAGGACAACAGCCCGCAATCGTCAGGCTTTTTTGCCCGCATGAAGGAATTCTTCGAGGGACTCAGCGAGTAAATTTGTTACGGATTTAAGACAACTGGCCTTGCTTCCGCCACGAGTTGCGTCATAAATTTGTCTACCTGCGACGGGAGGATGGGAATGACACGACCACTGGGAAAAAAACTCGCTGAAAAATTCGGCGAGGAGATCCGGTTTTTCAAAGGCTGGATGCATGGACCGAAGGCCGTGGGCTCGATTCTGCCGACCAGTTCCATCACCGCGCGCCGGATGGCCAGCGTCGTCAATCCGCATTCAGGATTGCCGGTACTCGAACTTGGGCCCGGCACCGGCGTGATCACGCGGGCGATTCTCAATCGCGGCGTTGCGCCTGACAATCTGTTCTGCGTCGAATATTCCTCGGATTTCGCCGCGCATCTGCGCGCGGATTTCCCCGGCGTGAACATTATCGAGGGCGACGCGTTCAACCTCGACAAGACGCTCGGCGGCCACAAGGACCAGATGTTTGATTCGGTCGTTTCGGCGGTGCCGCTGCTGAATTTTCCGGTCGGCGACCGGGTGAAGATCATCGAGGACCTGCTGCGCCGCGTGCCGCATGGCCGCCCGATCGTCCAGATCACCTACGGTCCGATGTCGCCGGTTCCCGCCGGCCGCGGCAATTACAAGATCGAACACCTCGATTTCATCATCCGCAATGTCCCGCCCGCCCGCCTGTGGATTTACCGCCGCGCCTGATTTGCCTTTCATTGTCTGACCCACAGAGGGAACCCCATGCTGCCGAAGATCCTCGTTTTCGCAGGTTCGAACCGTACCGGTGCTTTCAGCGGCCAGGTCGCCGATGTCGCCACCCGGACATTGGCAGCGCTGGGCGCCGAGGTGACACGCATAGCCCTCATCGACTACCCGCTGCCGATCATGGATCAGGATCTGGAGAAGGAAAAAGGCATACCGGAGAATGCCATGAAGCTCGGGCGGCTGTTTGCCGCCCATGACGGCATTCTCATTGCGTCGCCGGAATACAATTCGTCGATCCCGCCGCTCTTGAAGAACACCATCGACTGGGTCAGCCGGATTTCGCGCGATGGCGAGAAGCCTTTGCGGCCCTATGCCGGCAAGGTCGTTGCGCTTTGTTCGTCCTCCGACGGCAATTTTGCCGGTATCCGGGGGCTCTACCACCTGCGCTCCGTGCTGATGAATGTTGGAACGCTGATCATCAGCGAACAATGTTCCGTGGCCCATGCCCACGAGGCCTTCGCCAGCGATGGCTCGTTTCACGATGAACGGACTGCACGGACCATGGAACGGGTCTGCCAATCGCTGATCGACCATGCACGGCTGGCAAAATCGCGCTGACAGACGGTTTTTACCCGTCCTTTTGCCGTTGTGATCTTTCCTATCGGGCGCTGGTGTGCCATGGGATGGCGATCAACGGAAAAGGTGGTTTGTCATGATGGAAGCGGCTTTGCGCGATCGCCTCATCGTAGGCCTTGATGTGCCTGACCTGAAGGCGGCGGGCGATATCGTCGGTGCGCTCGGGGATACGGTATCCTTCTACAAAATCGGCTATCAGCTGGCCTTTGCCGGTGGCCTTGGATTTGCCTCGGAACTCGTCCAGTCCGGCAAAAAAGTCTTCCTGGACATGAAGCTCCTCGATATCGACAATACCGTCGCCAAGGGCGTCGAGAATATCGTCAAGATGGGCGTTTCCATGCTGACGCTGCATGCCTACCCCAAGGCCATGAAGGCGGCCGCGGCGGCTGCGCGCGGTTCGGACCTGTGCCTGCTCGGCGTCACGGTCCTCACCTCCATGGACCAGCAGGACATGATCGATGCCGGTTACGAGCACGATCCGCACACGCTGGTACTGATCCGTGCCGAACAGGCCCTGCATGCGGGGATGGGCGGTATCGTCTGTTCGGCGGCCGAAGCCTCCGCCGTGCGCAAGATCGTCGGGCCGGATCTTGCCGTCGTCACGCCGGGTATCCGGCCGAAGGGGGCCGACGTGGGTGACCAGAAGCGGGTGATGACGCCTGCCGATGCGCTGCGCGCCGGCGCGAGCCATCTCGTGGTTGCCCGGCCCATCGTTGCCGCCGGCGATCCCAGGGCTGCGGCACAAGCGATCCTTGCCGAAATGGCGGGCGTCTGATCAAATTCGCCGCGGTCCGGGTGAGTCACCGGACAATGCATGATGTGGAGGATGTATGGCCAAGGGATATTGGATAGCGCGCATCGATGTTCGCGATGCGGAGGGCTATAAGGGTTACATAACGACGGCAAAGCCGGCCTTCGAACGGTTCGGCGCACATTTCCTGGCGCGTGGCGGCACGTTTCATGAACTGGAAGGCACGGCGCGCGGCCGCAATGTGGTGATCGAGTTTCCATCGGTGCAGCATGCCCTCGATTGCTACAACTCAGCGGAATACCAGGCGGCCAAGCTCATCCGGCAGCAATATGCCGACGGCGAAATGGTCATTGTCGAAGGCGCCTGATCTTTACCTGTGCAGCGCGCAATTCATGTTGCGCCTGCACAGGAAATTGTGAACATCTTTCTTTTCACTAATCCGTTTGTTGCATTGCAATATCGATCAAACCGGCTAGGGTCATTCTCCCATCAAGAACATTTTCATCTTTGATGATCATGTTTGTGAGATCGCCGTTGTGTTGATATGATCGGACAGTGGAATGTTTTACCAGCTTTATGAACTCAATCATGCCGCTCTCCAGCCCTACCGGGCCCTGGCGGATGCAACCAAGCTGTTCTACGACAATCCGCTCAATCCCTTTTCGCAGACGATTATCGGCCGATCCATTACGGCGGGCTGCGAGCTGTTCGAACGAACCACGCGCACCTACGGCAAGCCCGTTTTCAATCTTCCAACGACCGTCGTGGACGGCGAGGAAGTGGAAATCCGCGAAAAGATCGTCTGGTCAAAGCCGTTCTGCAACGTGATCCACTTCAAGCGCGCGCTGTCGTCAAAGCGTGCTGCGGACCCGAAGATTCTGGTGGTTGCGCCCATGTCCGGCCACTATGCCACGCTGCTGCGCGGCACCGTCGAAGCCCTGCTGCCCCATGCGGACGTCTACATCACCGATTGGGTCGATGCGCGCACCGTGCCGCTGACCGCAGGCCGTTTCGATCTGGATGACTACATCGATTATGTCATCGACATGTTCCACGCTCTGGGCGAAGACACCCATGTGGTGGCGGTCTGCCAGCCATCAGTCCCGGTTCTCGCCGCCGTGTCGGTCATGGAAGCCAATGGCGACCGGTTTGCGCCGTCCAGCATGACGCTGATGGGCGGACCTATCGATACACGCAAGAACCCGACCGCGGTCAATATCCTGGCCGAGGAGAAGGGCATCGACTGGTTCCGCGACAATGTCATCATGTCGGTGCCATGGCCGCATGCCGGCTTCATGCGCGACGTCTATCCCGGCTTCCTGCAGCTTTCCGGTTTCATGAGCATGAATCTTGACCGCCACATCACGGCGCACAAGGAATTCTTCATGCACCTGGTCAAGGAAGATGGCGATTCCGCCGACAAGCACCGTGAGTTCTACGATGAATATCTGGCGGTGATGGATCTGACTGCGGAATTCTATCTGCAGACGGTCGATACGGTTTTTGTCCGCCACGCCCTGCCCAAGGGTGAGATGACCCACCGGGGCAAGCTGGTCGATCCCGCGTCGATCCGCATCGTCGCGCTGCTGACGGTCGAGGGCGAGAACGATGACATTTCCGGTGTCGGGCAGACCAAGGCCGCCCAAACGCTGTGTGTGAACATCCCTGACGCCATGCGCATGCATCATCTGCAGGCCAAGGTCGGCCATTACGGCGTGTTCAACGGATCGCGTTTCCGTGCTGAAATTGCACCACGTATCGTCCAATTCGTTAACGACCATGCGCAGGCCAACCGCAAGAGCAATGTCACCCCGATCGGTAAACGCGCACGCAGCTGAACACGCCGTCCAATTATCAGACAGCCATGCCGGAAGACTGAATCTTCCGGCAGTTTTCTTTCGCGCTTCAATAAAACGCAATGAATTCAAATCGCTACTGACATGGCCGCGTACCTTCCGCAGGCGGTCAGCAAGGGCATTATCGCCCTGTGGTTGTGAGCTGCCGCCGCGTACAACCTTCAAATTTTCGTCAAAATCTAGGAAGTTCAAATTTTAACCATATATTAACAATGGCGGGATCGTGGCGCCATTGTGATTGACTCATATCCCTCCCGGCCATTAACGTTTTGTTAACGAAGGCTGGTTGGGTTCGGAGTAAAGCATGTTCGGAGCGGTAAAGATTTTGAGGTCGATGGGGGTCGCTGCGGCACTTTTCGCTGGCGCACTCATCGCAAATTCCGCCTCCGCAGCTGAAGCTTTCATGCAGACCGGCGGTCTGACATCCCAGCCGATCGGCCATTACGAATTCTGCAAGCGCCTGCCGGATGAGTGCTCGATCCGCAGCCGCAATGTTGCGCCGGCCAAGATGACTCGTGATTTCTGGGAGCTGATCGTCAACGTCAACAGCCACGTGAACCAGACGGTCAAGCCATTGACGGACATGGAAATTTACGGCGTCGAGGAATATTGGGGCTATCCCGACAAGGTCGGCAATGTCGGCGATTGCGAAGACTATGTCCTGGAAAAGCGCCGTGAACTGATGCAGGCGGGCGTTTCCCCGGCTGATCTGCTGATCACGGTTGTGCGCAAGCCCGATGGCGAAGGCCATGCGGTTCTGACGGTGCGCACCGACACCGGCGATTTCATCCTCGACAACCTTGCCGACAGCGTCAAGAACTGGTCCGAAACCGGGTACACCTACCTGAAGCGCCAGGCCACCAACAACACCGGCCGCTGGGTCAGCATCGAAGCCCCAAGCAATATTCTGGTCGGGTCGGTTCACTAAACCACCACCAAGGCAATCAAGACATGCCGGACCACCAAGGTCCGGCATTTGCTTTTGTACATTTCACGCCGCCTCGTTGGCTGCGTCCTGTGCCATCCGGTAGGAAATAGCCTCAGCCACGTGAATGCGCCCGACGGCTTCGGCCCCGTCAAGGTCGGCCAATGTCCGCGCCACCTTGAGAATCCGGTGATAGCCGCGCGCGGAAAAGCGCATCTGTTCGGCAGCCTGCTGCAGCAGTGCCTGGCCGGGCTTGTCTGGCCGCGAAACCTCCTTGATCAACGCCGCGGGGCAATGGGCGTTCACCGTCACGGCGGGCGATCCCATTTGTTCGTAGCGGCGTCTCTGCAGGTCCCGGGCGCGGGCAACGCGCAGTGCGACCGATGCGCTGCTTTCGGCAACGGGGCGGCGGATGAGATCGGCGGCGCTGACGGCGGGAACGTCGATGCGAAGGTCGATGCGGTCAAGCAGCGGGCCCGAAATGCGGGCCTGGTAATCCTGGCGGCAGCGTACCCCCCGGGCGCAGCGGTGTCCCGGTTCTCCGGCCATGCCGCAGCGGCAGGGGTTCATGGCGGCCACGAGCTGGATTTGCGCCGGATAGGAAATACGGTGATTGGCGCGGGCGATCACGCATTCTCCGCTTTCCAGCGGCTGGCGCAGGGAGTCGAGCACATGGGGCGTGAATTCGGGAAATTCATCCAGAAACAGCACGCCGCGATGGGCGAGGGAGACTTCACCGGGGCGGGCGCGCATGCCGCCGCCGACCATCGCCGCCATGGAGGCGGAATGGTGTGGCGCCCGGAACGGCCGCCGGTCGGTGAGCCTGCCGCCCGGCAATTCGCCAGCAACCGAAGCAATCATCGACACCTCGAGCAGTTCGTGCGGCAGCAGCGGCGGCAGGATGGACGGAAGCCGCTGCGCGAGCATGGACTTTCCCGAACCGGGAGGTCCAATCATGAGAAGGTTATGACCCCCTGCCGCCGCGACTTCGAGTGCGCGCCTGGCGCTTTCCTGTCCCCTGATATCGCTCAGATCCGGTAGATCCGTTGCATTGGTCTGCAGGCACGGTTCAGGGCGCGACAGCACCTGATGGCCGCGAAAATGATTGGCGAGGCTGATCAGGCTGCGCGGCGCCAGAATATCGATCTGCGCGCCCGCCCAGGCAGCCTCGGGCCCGCAGGGGGCGGGGCAGATCAGGCCGCGCTCCTGCCGGTTGGCGGAGATCGCGGCGGGAAGAACCCCGGCCACATGGGTGATCGTGCCGTCGAGCGACAGTTCCCCGAGAACGATGTAGGCTTCCAATGCATCAGCCGGAATGGCGCCAAGCCCCGCCATCAGGCCCAAGGCGATCGGCAGGTCATAATGGCTGCCTTCCTTGGGCAGGTCCGCCGGTGCGAGGTTGACGGTGACCTTCTTGGGCGGCAGGGACAGGCCGGAGGCATGCAGCGCTGCCTGCACGCGTTCGCGGCTTTCGGCCACTGCCTTGTCGGGCAGGCCCACAATATGGATTCCCATTTTGCCGGGGGCGATCATCACCTGCACATCGACAGGCTGGGCCTCAATGCCCTGAAATGCGACGGTGCGCACGCGGGTGACCATCAATCGTTCCTAAAATACCGCATCTAAAAAATGAACAGTGCCAATAACGGCACCTCATCATAATTTGTGCGGCATGACAAGAACGTTAGGAGAACGGCCGCATCGCACCGGGGATGGAATTCGGCGCAACGCGGTTCAGCCGGGGACCATCAGCCCCATTTCATCTCGCCTTTGGCGACCTTGGCGCCCAGTTCAAGCGATGAGACATCGAGCAGGTCGGGGTAGTGCGCCTTCATGGCGGAGATCAGCTCGCCGCTGGTCTTGGCTTTCCCGGCTTCCGTGTTGAACGTCTCGAGATAGTTCCGGGTGAATTTTACCGCCGCCGGTCCCTGCGGGGCACCGGCAACCTGATGCGACGGCACGACGATCCGGGGATTGCGCGCCGCCATTTCGTCAAGCGCGGCAATCCACTTGTTCCGGTCTTCCACGGCCGGCTCGTCCGCAACCCAGACATGGACGCCTGATGAAACCAGTACACCGCCGAAAACCGCTTCAAGCCCGGGCACCCAGAGATAGCGGCGATCCTTCATATCCTTGATGGTGACGATCTCGATCCTGTTTCCCTCCAGGTCGAGCGAAGACAGGTCTGAGGCTTCCGGAATGACGACATCCGCCAGCACCTTCGGTCCATTGTCCTTGAGCTGCGGCCCCCAGACGTCGAGCTTGCCCTGTACGTTGCCCTTGATGGCGTCCACGGTGGCGTGCGCCGCAAGGACTTTTGCCTTGGGGAAGGCATCGACGATGGGACGCAGGCCAAAATAGTAATCGGGGTCGCTGCAGCTGATGTAAATCGTTGTCAGGGTCTTGCCGGTCGCCTTGATCGCATCGGCAACCGCGCGTCCATCGGAGAGTGTAAACCCGCCATCGAGCAGGATCGCTTCCTTCTCGCCGGTCAGGAGCACGGGGGTGCGGCGAAAGCCGTTCTCATCCGCCTGGAAATAGGTCCATGCCAGCGTGGAAGCGGCCCTGGCCGCAATGGCGCTGAGCGGCTGCAGGGCCGCCACCGCACCGGCTGCCAGAAGGGATTTCATCGTATCGCGTCGTGTCAGAAGGGTTCGCACGTCTCGGTCCTCGCTCGGTTTCTCACTGTGGGGCATATAGTGACATGGACGGGTTTCTTGAAAAATCCCGATCAAAATGACAGACTGTATGATTATTTCGTATAATAAGGCGTGTCATGCCCACGGTCAGTTTCAACAGGTTTATCTATTTCGTCACCGTGGTGGATATGGGATCGTTCACCGCCGCCGCCGACCGGTTGGGCGTCGCCAAGGCCGTCGTCAGCCACCAGGTGTCGAAGCTGGAGGAAGAGCTGGGCACGGCGCTCTTGATCCGCACGACACGGCGGCTGCGGACGACGGAGGCGGGGCGGCGCTTCTACGAACGTTGCATCATCGTCCTGCGCGAGGCCGAAAACGCGATCGAGGAGGTGTCGTCCGAGACCGGAACACCTGTCGGGACCCTGATGCTGACAGCGCCGCTGGATTATGGCGCAAAGGTTGTGGCGCCGGCTCTGGCGCTTTATCTTCAGCGCCATCCGCAGATGCAGGCCGATCTCACCTTCACCGATGTCAAATTCGATCTGGTCGACAATGAGCTTGATCTCTCGATCCGTGTCGGCTGGCTGGAGGATTCCAGCGCGCAGGCCCGGCGGATCGGCACGTTCGAGCAGCATCTCGTCTGTTCGCCCGCCTATGCCGGGCAGATCGGTCGCGTTGCGCATCCCGGCGCGCTCGAAGCGGCGAAATGGATCGCCAACGGGGCGCTGAAGGAACCATTGCGCTGGCTGTTTGCAAAAGGCGATGAAAAGGCGGTTGTGACGGGCAAGTCCGTTGTCAGCGCCAATGGCACGGAGGCAAGCTATGTCTGCGTCCTCGCCGGGATCGGGCTCGCCGTCATGCCGGACTACCAGGTGGTGCAGGATATTGCGGCCGGCCGGCTCGTGCGCCTGCTGCCCGGCTGGTCATTGCCGGCGGGCGGCATTCATGCGGTCTATCCGCCGGCCAAATACAGGCCGGCGCGCGTGCGCGCCTTTGTCGATATCCTTGAGGCGATGGAACGGGAACGGCGCAGTTAGCGCCGCTTGGCCTCGACAGCGTCCCAGAACAGCGCGGCGATATCGGCGCCGCCGAAGCGCTTGACTTCGCGTATGCCCGTCGGCGAGGTCACGTTGATCTCGGTCATGTAGTCGCCGATGACATCGATGCCGACGAGAATGAAGCCGCGCTCCCGCAGGGAAGGGCCGATGTGCGCGCAGATTTCGCGCTCGCGTTCCGTCAGTTCGGTCTTCTCGGCCCGCCCGCCCACATGCATGTTGGAGCGCGCATCGCTTTCCGACGGCACGCGGTTGATCGCACCGACCGGCTCGCCGTCGATCAGGATGATGCGCTTGTCACCGGCCCGCACATCCTTGAGATAGCGCTGTGCAATGATCGGCTCGCGGAACATCTGGCCGAACATTTCCAGCAGCGATGTCAGGTTGCGGTCGCCATCGGCGAGATGGAACACGCCGGCGCCGCCATTGCCGTAGAGTGGCTTGAGGATGATGTCGCCGAACTCCTTGCGGAACGCCACGATCTCCTGCGGATCCTTGGTGATCAGCGTATCGGGCATGAGGTCGGGGAATTCGGTGACGAAGATTTTTTCCGGGCTGTTGCGCACCCACGCCGGATCGTTGACGACAAGCGTTTTTGGATGGATGCGCTCGAGCAGATGCGTTGTCGTGATGTAGTTCATGTCAAAGGGCGGGTCCTGCCGGAGCAGCACTACATCCATCTCGGACAGGTCGCGGGAAACCGGTTCACCCAGGGTGAAGTGGTCGCCTTCCACATCGCGGACCTGCAGTTCTTCCACCCGCGCGCGAACGATGCCGTCGCGCATGCTGAGCCGGTCCGGCGTGTAGTGATAGAGCGCGTGGCCGCGGGCTTGCGCCTCGAGGCACAGGGCAAAGCTCGTATCGCCTGCGATGCGGATCGAATTGATATGGTCCATCTGGACCGCGACTTTCAATGCCATGGAACGTCCCCCGACAGGATTAGGAGTGCTGACATGGCGATGTCACGTTCAATGGTCAAGGTCAATCCTGCACCGCGATCAAGATATTGTAGAGGGCAGAATGTCGCGAAGAGGACGCATCCCTGCCTTCCGGCGGGGATGCGCGGGAAGGTATCAGAGCTTGGCCATGCAGATATTGGTATGGCCCGCGCCAACGAAACCCAGACGGTTTGCAGCGCCCTTGGAAAGATCGAGCACACGGCCCTTGATGAAGGGGCCGCGATCGTTGATGCGCACGACGATCGACTTGCCGTTGCGCTGATTGGTAACCTTCACCTTGGAACCGAAAGGCAGGGTGCGGTGCGCGGCGGTGAGAGCGGAGGGGTTCATGCGCTCGCCGGAAGCCGTCTTGGAATGAAGCGCGTACCAGGAGGCACCGCCACAGGCAGAACCGGCGTTCGCCGAAACGATACCAAACATCAGAAGAAGCATGGTTGCAGTAAGTACCTTACGGATACTTGCAATGGAGACCATATTGAAATTCGCACTTTAAAACGGCCCGCGGCAGGTACTGCCAGACTGAAGACGCACGCATAAGAATGATCATGGGCAAGTAGATCATCACGTGAGTGAGTGATCCATTCTATTTTGGGTAAATGTGTCCTCGAGGTGGCCCGAAAGGGAAATATCGGTGAGCAAATCCCGCAAGATCAGCCAAGTCATTCAAAAAATTTGTCTTATTATGACTCAAAACGTGATCAAGGATGCTTGCATCCGTGGAACTATTGCCGCCGTTCCCTTTGAAATATGGCGGTAATGTGATCAATACTGAACGAAAGCCTAAACGAAGACTCTGAAATCCCCGGTTTCGGGCCAAATGTGTTAAGCGGAATTAACGATTGAAAATGAAAAACCCCGGCACGTGCATGCCGGGGTTTGCCTGGATATCGGCGCTTGATCGGAATTCAGGCGAGGGCCCCGGCATCCAGCGCGTGGATGATGCCGCGCAGTTCGGCCAGGCCGCGCAGGCGGCCGATGGCGGGATAACCCGGCGTGACCTCCTTCGTCAGGTCGTCCAGCATGCGGTGACCGTGATCTGAGCGGAAGATGATGCTGCCGGACCGGTCGCGTTTGCGGTCTTCGGCCAGCAATTCCTTCAGCACGGCGACCATGTCCACATCGCCTTCCAGATGCGCTGCCTCATGGAAGCTGCGGCCGTCGCCTTCCCGGGTGGTGGCGCGCAGGTGGGAGAAGTGGATGCGCGAGGCAAAGCGGCGGGCGATTGCAGGCAGATCATTGTCGGTCCGAACGCCAAGGCTTCCCGTGCAGAAGCACATGCCGTTGGCTGGGGAAGGAACGGCGTCGAACAGGGCGGCATAATCGGCCTCCGTCGAGGCAATGCGCGGCAGGCCGAAAAGCGGACGGGGCGGATCATCCGGATGCAGTGTCAGCTTGACGCCGAGATCGTCAGCCACGGGCGTGACAGCTTCGAGGAATTCGATCAGATGCTGGCGCAGTTTGCCGGCGTCGATGCCGGAATAGGCTTCGAGCTTGTCGCGGAAGGCGGGGATGGTCAGCGGCTCGGTTGTCGAGCCGGGCAGCGCGCTGGCGATATTGCGGGTGAGGTCGGCGATTTCCTGTCCGCTCATCCCGGCGTAGAGCGCCGCCGCGATAGCGCGGTCCTCCTGCGAATAGGCCGCTTCCGCATTCGTGCGCTGCAGGATGTGCAGGTCGAACACGGCAAAGGTGTTGTGGTCGAAGCGCATCGCGGTCGAACCGGTCGGCGTGACATAATCGAGGTCGGTGCGGCACCAGTCGACAACGGGCATGAAATTGTAGCAGATGACACGGATGTCATTGGCTGCGAGCGCTTCCATGCTGGCAATCCAGGCGGCGATTTCGTGTTTCGCCGCACCGCCGAGGCGTTTGACCGCGTCGGGAATCGGAATGCTCTCGACCACCGACCAGGTCAGGGGAATACGCCCGGCGGGGGTGGTTTCGATGAGCGACTTGCGTTCATGCACCTGTTTTTCGGTCCAGGCCTGACCGATCGGTACCTCGTGCAGCGCCGATACGATATCGGTCGCCCCGGCCTGGCGCACATTGTCCAGCGTAACGCCGGCTTTTGGCCCAAACCATCTCCATGCCTGACGCATTCAGTCCTCCGTCATTTCGTGTAATCGCCGGGTTCAGACGAATGAGCCCGGGTGGCTTTTTCTCAGTTCATCAATATCAGGAATGACGGCATTCAAATGCTGCTTCATTGCCGCGCAGGCGGCCGGTACGTCATGCATTTCGATGGCATTGCGGATGATCCTGTGCTCGGCAAGCACGTGCTCCATGCGGCCGAGGGCTGGCAGCGTCATGCGGCGGGCACGGTCGATCTGCACTTTCACCGGCTTCAGATAGTGCCAGATGCCGGGATGGCCGGCGATACCGGCAATCGCCTCGTGAAAGGCCTCGTCGGCTTCGTGGAAGGCACTCATGTTCTGCCGGTCGGCAAAAAACTGCTGGCGGGCCAGAATCTCGTCCAGCCATTCCACATCCTTGGCGGTGGCAACCGCCGCAGCCCGCTCGACGGTCGCGCCTTCCAGCGCCTGCCGGATGACCACGGCCTCCGGGATCAGCGCAACCGGGATGCGGGCAACAAAGGTGCCTGACTGCGGAAAGACATCGACCAGCCCGTCTTCCACCAGCCGGATCAGCGCTTCGCGAACCGGGGTGCGGCTGACGCCAAAGCGTTCCGTCAAAACTTTTTCGTTGAGGGCGGTGCCGGGGGTCATCTGCATGGAAACGATGGCGGCATGCAGTTCGCGGTAAATCGCCGTGGCTGTCGTCATGCGTCCGGCTGGGGCGCCGCGTGTGCCGGATTTGGCGAAACGCGCCGCATTGTCTCGTGCTGAGGCGATGGGTTCAGCCGGTGTCGCCACGGCCAAACTTTTTTCTCCCCGGTTCTGTGCTGCCATTCCAGCGCTCCATTTCCTGTGTCGCGGATGAATCCACCGTCATGAATGGTAGAATTCCGCGCGAAATCATAGTGCCAAAGCCGCGAATGAAACGATTTCAGGGCACATCGATCCAGTTGACATACTAATATATTATTATTTACTCTTCGCCAAGATCGCAAAAGCCGAATGTTCACAAGACACTCAAGGCGGCTCGCGCGGTGCGAAAAGCGCCTCGACAGGGGCAATTTCACGGCTTCGGCTCCGGTACACGCAGCGTGTGGTGTATCGGCCGGTGCGGAAGATGACAGCAAGGACCGACGATGCCTCTCCACCCAGATCGACTTTTCCCCATCGAAGCCGATGCCCGTTCCATCGCGCGGCGGCTTTTTTCGAACGTCGAGCGCCTGCCGATCATTTCGCCGCACGGCCACACGGACCCGCTGTGGTACGCCCATGACGAGGCCTTTCCCGACCCGGCCAGTCTCTTCGTCAAGCCCGACCATTATATTTTCCGCATGCTGTATTCTCAAGGTGTCAAGCTCGAGGATCTGGGTGTGCCGCGTCACGATGGCGGGCCTGTCGAAACTGACGGCCGCACGATCTGGCGGCTGTTTGCCAAACACTGGTACCTGTTTCGCGGCACGCCGTCGCGCCTGTGGTTCGAGCATGCCATGGAAACGGTTTTCGGCATCACGGAGCGGTTGAACGAAGGCAATGCCGACCTGCTCTATGACCGTATTGCCGACAAGCTCGGCGACCCCGCGATGCGCCCGCGCGCACTCTACAAGCAGTTCGGCATCGAGGTCATCTCGACGACCGATGCGGCGACGGATGACCTCGCGGCCCACGATATCATCCGAAAGTCGGGCTGGGACGGGCGTGTCATTCCCGCCTACCGGCCCGATGCGGTGATCGATGCGTCGCGGGCGGATTTCCGCACGAATGTGGAAAGGCTCATAGCGCTTGCCGGCACGTCGCTGAACTACAAGGGGTATCTCGAAGCGCACCGCAACCGGCGTGCCTATTTCAAGGCGCGCGGCGCCACCTCAAGCGATCACGGCCATCCCAGCGCGCGCACTGTCGATCTGCCCGTCACTGACGCCGCGGCGCTGTTCGAGCGGGTCCTGCGCCCCGATGTTTCCGATGCGGATGCCGATCTGTTCCGCGCCCAGATGCTGACCGAAATGGCGCGCATGAGCATTGATGACGGGCTGGTCATGCAGCTGCATCCGGGCTCCTTCCGCAACCACAATGCCAGGGTTTTCGCCGGTTTCGGTCCTGACAAGGGGGCGGATATTCCGCGCTCGACCGGCTATGTCGAAGAGCTGAAACCGCTGCTCGACGCGTTCGGCAACAATCCGCAACTGACCCTTATTCTCTTCACACTGGATGAGACCAGCTACAGCCGTGAACTGGCGCCGCTTGCCGGGCACTATCCCGCCCTGCGGCTCGGACCGGCATGGTGGTTCCATGACAGCCCGGAAGGCATGCGCCGCTTCCGCGAACTGACCACCGAGACGGCCGGGTTCTACAACACCGTCGGGTTCAACGATGACACGCGGGCCTATCTCTCCATTCCCGCCCGGCACGACATGGCCCGCCGGGTGGATTGCGCTTATCTTGCACGGCTTGTCGCCGATCACCGACTGGACGAGGATGAGGCGCACACGATTGCCCACGACCTGAGCTACCGGCTGGCCAAACAAGCCTACCGTCTTTGAAACAGAACAGACGAGATCGCCCAATGGCTCACGCCGACCAGACCTATCTTTCCCCCGCCAGCCTGCCGCAGCTTGCCAGCGGCGTTGCAACTCCGGCCTATGATCGCAGCGCGGTTGAAACCGGCATTGTGCATCTGGGCATCGGTGCCTTTCACCGCGCCCATCAGGCCGTCTATACGGACAGTGTGCTTGCATCGGGGGATACCCGGTGGGGCATTCTGGGAGCGTCGCTGCGCAGCGCCGATACGCGCGACGCACTGCAGCCCCAGGGCGGGCTCTATACGGTGGCCGTGCGCGATGGCGGCGGCAGCAGCTATCGTGTGATCGGCAGCATCGGGGATGTGCTGGTCGCGCCGGAAAATCCGCAAGCCCTGCTGGAAGCCATGAGCAGTCCGGCGGTGCGGATCGTCTCGCTGACGATCACGGAAAAGGGCTATTGCTACTCCCCCGCCTCCGCCTCGCTCGATGAGAATCATCCAGATATCGTCCATGACCTTGCCCATCCCGCGACGCCGCGCTCGGCCATCGGCTTTATCGTCGAGGCCCTGGCCCGGCGCCGCGCCAGCGGCACCGCACCCTTCACGCTTCTGTCCTGCGACAACCTTCCGGCCAACGGGCAGACGCTGAAGCGGGTGGTCACGCGCTTAGCTGCATTGCGGGATGCGGAGCTCGGCGCCTTCATTGGGGATAGCGTGGCCTTTCCCTCGACGATGGTCGACCGGATCGTGCCCGCCACGACCGATGCGGACCGCGATGCTGTCGCCCGGGACACCGGGCTTGCCGACCGCTGGCCGATCATGACGGAACCGTTCAGCCAATGGGTGGTGGAGGATCATTTTCCATCCGGGCGCCCGGCCTGGGAAAAGGCGGGTGTCACCTTCGTTACCGATGTCGACGCGTTCGAACTGATGAAACTGCGCCTGCTCAATGGCAGCCATTCGACGCTGGCCTATCTCGGCTATCTCGCCGGCCATGAAACCGTATCCGACGCCATGGCGGGGGAAGGTTTTGCCGCGCTGATCGAACAAATGATGGATGAGGAGATCACCCCGACGCTGCCGGGGCTGCCCGGCTTCGACCTTGACGCCTACAAGAAGCAGCTGCGCGAGCGCTTCCGCAATCCGGCGCTGCGGCACCGGACATGGCAGATCGCCATGGACGGGTCGCAAAAGCTGCCGCAGCGGCTGCTCAACACCATTCGCGTGCGGCTGCGGGAGAATGCCCCCTTTGACCGGCTGGCGCTGGGTGTTGCCGGCTGGATGCGCTATGCGACCGGAACCGATGAGCGGGGCAATCCGATCGATGTGCGCGACCCGCTGGCCGGCGAATTCAAGGCCCGCACTGCCGGCAAGACATCGGCACCGGCTCTTTTGCAGGCCTATCTCGGCATGGAGCAGATTTTCGGCAGCGATCTGCCCGAAAGCACGGCGTTTTGCCAAGCCGTCGGCAGGGCTTTGACGGAATTGATGGATGAGGGCGCGGCCCGGACGGTGGCCGGGTTTTGCGGCGGGGCGAAAGCGCTTGCTATCTGAAACTGATAGATTAATATATCAAGTGACAAAATGAGTGGCTGGAGGATGGCCACCGATCGCTAAACCGGGAACAATTGGGAGGAAGACAATGATCCGCATCACGCGCAGGCAAGCCATTGGCGGTTTGGCCGTTCTGGCAACGCTACCGGCAACACGTCTCTTTGCACAGGGGAAACTGGCATTGCCGACATCCCCGGTGACGCTCAATGTTGCCGACGTCGCGGGCAATCTCGCCCTGACGCAGAAGGCCATCGAGAACTATGCGGCTGCCAAGCCCAACCTCGTTTCCAAGATCACCTTCACCAAGGCGCCTGCGCCGGAACTTCCGGGGAAGCTGAAGGCGCAGCAGGCGGCCAACCGGCTCGATATCGATCTTGTGCTGACCGGAACCGACGCCCTGTCCGCCGGACTGGAGCAGGATCTGTGGGTCAAGCTGCTGCCGGATCATTCCGCATCGCTGCCCGATCTGAAGGCTATCTATCAGGAGCCCGCACACCGCATGCTGGCGCTGGGCAAGGATCACGGCGTCGTCGTGACCTATTATCCCTCCGGGCCGCTGCTTGAATACATGCCGGACCGGGTGAAGAAGGTCCCAACGACCGTCGAGGAGCTTCTGGCCTGGGCCAAGGAAAATCCGAACAAGTTCCTCTATGCCCGTCCGGCCAATTCCGGTCCGGGACGAACTTTCCTGATGGGGCTGCCCTATCTGCTCGGTGACAGCAATCCGCATGATCCGGTCAAGGGCTGGGACAAGACCTGGGCCTATCTGAAGGAGCTGCACAAATATATCGAGTATTACCCGACCGGCACCGGCGCGCTGATGAAGGAACTCGGCGAAGGCACGCGCGACATGACGGTCTCCACCACCGGCTGGGACATCAATCCACGCGTGCTCGGCGTGGTGCCGAAGGAAGCTGCCGTCGCACCGCTGAAGGGTTTCCATTGGGTTGCCGATGCGCATTACATGTGCGTGCCGAAGGGCATTGCCGAGGAAAAGCTTGCCGTGCTGCTCGACCTCATGAGCTTCCTGCTCACGCCGGAACAGCAGGCCTATACCTACGATCAGGGTTATTTCTACCCGGGTCCCGCAGTCAAGGATGTGCCGCTTTCCATGGCGCCGAAGGAAAGCCAGGATGCCTTGGCCGAATTCGGCCGCAAGGAATATGCCGACTGGATTGCCAACAACCCGATCGAGGTTCCGCTCGATCCCGCCGCCATGGTTGTCGCCTTCCGCCGCTGGGACGAAGAAGTCGCCGGCAAGAAGTCCTGATCGATCCATACAATAGCGCCATCCGGGGGAACCCGGATGGCGCGCAATTATGAGGTATCCAATGCTGCTGGCGTCATCGCCATTCCAGGAAATCCGTCTTGACCGCATGAGCCGCGCCTTCGGTTCGCACAATGCGTTGAAGGACGTGTCGCTTTCCATCCGCAAGGGCGAGTTCATCGCTTTGCTCGGCCCTTCCGGCTGTGGCAAATCCACCGCGCTCAATTGCATCGCCGGTCTGCTCGCCACGACGGGCGGCGGCATATTCATCGATGACAAGCGCATCGACACGCTGAAGCCCGAGGATCGCGGTTTCGGCATGGTGTTCCAGAACTATGCGCTGTTTCCGCACATGACGGTGCGCCAGAACATCGGCTTCGGCCTGAAGATGCGCAATGTCGCCAAGGCTGAAGCCGACAAGCGGGTCGAGGAAGCGCTCAATCTGGTGCGCCTGCAGGGTCAGGGGCATAAACTGCCGGGCCAGCTCTCCGGCGGCCAGCAACAGCGCGTGGCCATCGCCCGCGCCATCGTCATCGAGCCGCCGCTGGTGCTGATGGATGAGCCCCTGTCCAATCTGGATGCCAAACTGCGGCTGGAGATGCGTGCCGAAATCCGCCGCATCCACAACCAGCTCGGGGCAACGACGATCTACGTCACCCACGATCAGGACGAGGCCCTGTCGCTGGCCGACCGTATCGTTGTCCTGCGCGATGGCGAAATCCGGCAGGTGGGGGCGCCGAGCGATCTCTATGAACGGCCGGATCATCTCGATGTCGCCGAGTTCATGGGCTACCGCAACCGGCTGACCGGAAAGGTTGTCTCTGTCGACGGCGCGCGCGTCAGCGTTTCCGTGGGCAAAGCCACGCTCAGCGGCACTGCGCGCGACAGTCTGAAAATCGGCGACGCGGCTGTGGTCGCTGCCCGCGCCGACGATGTGGAAGCAGGCCAGCGCTCGGAACACACGGTGGAAGCTGTGGTCGAGACCATCGAATATCGCGGCCGCGAATTCGTCGGCACGGCCCGCACCGCCGAAGGGCTGGAACTGGTGTTCCATGCGCCGCAAACGGCAGCGCTCGGCAGTTCCATCTGGCTCGCAATCGATCCGGCGCGCGCGCTGGCCTTCGCCGCGTGAGGCCCGGCATGGCTGTCTCCGCTCCCCCCGTCTATAACCGGTTGTCGCTGCGCCAGCGCCTCGCCCTGCGCGGCATTGACGGCGTGACGATCCTCGTTCTCCCGGCCGTGCTGTTCCTGCTGGCCGTGTTTGTCTATCCCTTCATTTACGGGCTGGTCCTGTCCTTCACGCCGAAGGAAGGCGGGATCTTTGCCAACTACCAGAAGTTCTTCTCCGATCCCTTCCTCTACGACACCATCCTGACCACGCTCTGGCTCGCCGTTCCCGTGACGGTCATCAGTATCGCCCTGGCGCTGCCCATAGCCTTCCGCGTGCGCCTGATGACCCGCCAGCGGCTGCTGACGACCATTCTGGTTCTTCCCGTGACGCTTGGCACGGTGCTCGTTGCCGAGGGGCTTCTCAACTATCTGGGGCCGCAGGGCTGGTTCAGCCGGACGCTGATGCTGCTGGGGATGATCGACCGGCCCTTGAAGCTCACCAACAATTACTGGGGTGTGTTTTCCTCGCTGATCATCACCGGCTTTCCCTTCACCTTTCTCCTGACCCTGTCCTACGTCACCGGCATCGATCCGGCGCTGGAACAGGCGGCCGCGACGCACGGCGCAAAGAGCTGGCAGCGCTTCCGTTTTGTCCTGCTGCCGCTGCTCATACCGGGATTGGCCATCGCCTTCTGCCTGTCCTTCGTGCAGGCCTTTGCCGTGTTCCCGTCTGCGGTTCTGCTCGGCGCTCCGGCTGGCCCGACTCGCGTCATCTCCATCGCCGCCTATCAGGCGGCCTTCGAGCAGTATGATTATTCCATGGCTTCGGCCATCGCCATGATCATGGCAACCGTACAGCTCACCATCGTCGTGGCGATCCTTGCCATTCGCAATCTCTTCTATCGCGGCTCGACCGCCGGCGGAAAGGGCTGACCATGATCCGCGATACAACCATTGGCGCCAAGCTTTGGATCACCGCTGTCTGGGTGGTGGTCGGCTTCTTCATCGTCAACCTGCTGGCGATGATCGCAACCGTGATCATCTCCTCCTTCGGAACCCGCTGGCTCGGCACCTGGCTGCCGGCCGGCTGGACGACGAAATGGTATTTTACCGCCTGGGCCGAATTCCAGCTCAGCGACGTCCTGATCGTGACGTTCCAGATCGTCTTCACGGTCGTCGCCCTCTCCGGCCTGCTCGGGGTCACGGCGGCCTATGCGCTGGCGCGGCGCGAATTTCCGGGCAAGAAGCTCATCATGCTGCTGTTCCTCCTGCCGCTGCTGGTGCCGCCGATCACCTTCGGCATTCCGCTGGCCACGGTTCTCTATCAGGCGGGGGTCGGCGGTACGTTCTGGGGCGTGGTTCTCGCCAATCTCGTGCCGACGGTTCCCTTCGTCATCCTGGTGATGATTCCGTTCATCGAGCAGATCGATCCCAAGGTGGAGGCGGCGGCCCGTGTCTTCGGTGCCGGCACGTTCCGTCTGTTCCTGCACGTGCTCATGCCGATGCTGCTGCCGGGTATTCTCGCCGCGCTGCTGCTGGTTCTGGTGCGCACGGTGGCGATGTTCGAGCTGACCTTCCTCACGGCGGGCCCGACAAGCCAGACGCTGGTGGTTGCGCTGTACTATTCGGTCTTCGCATCCGGCGTGCGCGCCGTGCAGTCGATCGATGCCATGGCGGTGGTCTATATGGTGACGACGCTGGTCTGGCTGCTCATCGCGCTGCGCTTCGTCAATCCGACGCAGATCGTTGCCCGGGCCAAGCAGCAGCAATCGGCGGCCTGATCATGGTCTGAATATGAAAACGGGAGCCATTGGCTCCCGTTTCGGATTACATCGTCGCGCCGATCTGCCAAGGCACGAATTCCGCATCGCCATAGCCAAGCAGTTCGGACTTGCTGCGCTCGCCCGAGGCCACCCGCAGCACCTGCTCGAAGATTTCGCGGCCCTTGTCCTCGATCGACACGCCGTCGAGCACATCGCCGCAATTGATGTCCATGTCCTCGATCATCTGGGTGTACATGGGGGTGTTGGTGGCAAGCTTGATCGACGGCGTCGGCTTGCAGCCATAGGCCGAACCGCGCCCGGTGGTGAAGCAGAGGATGTTGGCGCCGCCCGCCACCTGTCCCGTGGCGGAGACGGGATCGTAGCCGGGCGTATCCATGAACACGAGGCCGCGCGCCGTCACCGGTTCGGCATAGCCATAGACCGCTTCCAGCGGGGTGGTGCCCGACTTGGCGACGGCGCCCAGCGATTTTTCCAGAATGGTGGTCAATCCGCCCGCCTTGTTGCCGGGGGAGGGATTGTTGTTCATCTCCATCCTGTTGCGGGCGGTGTAATCCTCCCACCAGGCAATGATGGATTGCAGCCGCGTCACCGCTTCCGGGTTGGAGGCGCGTTCGATCAAAAGATGCTCGGCCCCGTAAATCTCCGGCGTTTCCGACAGGATGGCGGTGCCGCCCTGCTTGACCAGAAGGTCGACCGCCGCGCCCAGCGCCGGATTGGCGGTGATGCCGGAATAGCCGTCCGACCCGCCGCACTGCAGCGCCAGCATCAGTTCCGATGCCGGGATGGTCTCGCGCTTCACATTGGCCGCGGTCGGCAGCATGTCGCGCACGGCGGCAATGCCCGCTTCCATGGTCTTGCGCGTGCCGCCCACTTCCTGAATGGTCAGGCTGCGGAACGTATCGCTTTCGACGATGTTGTAGGCTTCCTTCCAGCGGCCGATCTGGAATCCTTCGCAGCCAAGGCCGACCATCAGCACGGCGGCGATGTTCGGGTTGGTGGCATAGCCCCACTGGGTGCGCTTGAGCACCTCGTAGCCTTCACCCTTGACGTCGAGCGCGCAGCCGCCGCCATGCACCAGCGGAATGATGCCGTCGATCATCGGATAGTCGTCAAGCAGCCCGGAGCGCTGCACCGCTTCGGCAATGAAACGGGCGACCGATGCCGAGCAATTGACCGAGGTCAGCACGCCGATGTAGTTGCGGGTGCCCGCGCGTCCATTGGCCCGGCGGAATCCCTGGAATGTCGCCTGCTGTTCAACCGGCAGAATGCCGCCCGCATGGGTTTCGTGGCTGCTGTCCGGCTGGCGGGCAAAGCTGCTGAAATCGAGATTGTGTTCGTGCACCCATTCGCCCGGGGCAATGGGTTTCGATGCCGAGCCGATGATCTGGCCGAATTTGCGCACCGGCTCCCCAAGCGCGATGGGTTTTGACGCCAGCTTGTGGCCGCGTGGCACGCGGTCTTTGACGGTCACGTCCTCCACGTGCTGTCCGGCCTGAAAGGCATCCACCGCCACCACCACATTGTCGGAGGTGTGCAGGCGCAGATGGCGTGGAGATGTAAGCGTGTCCATAAAAGTCTCCTGAGTGGACTGATATATTAATTCGCCGGACGAGAGGTTGCAATGTGTCAAGGTGACCACAAAGCACGCGATTTTCAGAAACCGACGCCGCCGATACCCGTCACGCCGCGCAGATAGAGGACAAGCATGATCAAGGCGAGCGTGACGCCGATGCCGGTCCAGTCGATGTGCTTCGTGCGGATGCTGTTGACGATGCTGTAGATCAGGAACAGGACGAGAATGAGCAGTGCGAGAATGATGACAAGCCGGATCATGCGTTGATACTCCGCTGAAACCTTTGAGGCCAGTGTACCGCATGCCGGCGATCTTGCGAAAACAGATTTGCAGGGAATGCAGCGTGCGCCTGCGGACGCCGGAATGCCGTCACGCAGGCTGCTGCTGGGTCGTGCAGTGGATGCCGCCGCCGCCGGCGGCGATCGCATCGATGTTGAGCTGCACGATCTGGCGCCCCGGCAGGACATCCCGCAACGCGTCACGGCAGAAACGGTCAGCCTTCGCATCGCCGAATTCAGGAGCGATGACAGCGCCGTTGCACAGGTAGAAGTTGATATAGCCCGCTGCGAATTCCTTGTTCTCGAACTGCGGCCGCACGCTGCCGGGGCCGGGAATGACGACCACCTGCAATTTCTGCCCGGAGCTGTCAGTCGCTTCCTTGAGCAGTTCAAGGTGCCGCTTGGTCACCGCGTGATCATAGGACGTCGGATCAGTGTCGAGGCCGGCAACGACAACGCCCGGACTGACGAAGCGGGCGTAAAAATCCGTATGGCCATCGGTGATGTCCTTGCCCTTGATACCCGGCAGCCAGATGATCTTCTTCAGTCCGAGAAGGCGTCCCAGCTCCTCTTCACACTGTTCCCTGCTCACGCCGGGATTGCGGTTCTTGTTCAAAACGCAGCTTTCGGTGATGATTGCCGTGCCCTTGCCATCGACCTCGATGCCGCCGCCTTCCAGTATCAGCCTGGTGCGCAGTGTCTCCACCTTCGTCTTGCCGGTGACAAATTCCGCAACTTCCGCGTCCCCGCCGTGTTCCTGCTTGTTGCCCCAGCCGTTGAAGTTGAAGTCAACCCCGGCCAGCTGGCCGGCGCTGTTCTTGACGAACACCGGTCCGGTGTCGCGCATCCACAGATCGTCGATTTCGTGCACGAACAATGTCACCGCGTCGCCGCACAGGCGCTCGGCCGTCTCCCGGTCTTCCGCCCGCACAAGCATGTTCACCGGTTCGTGCGCGGAGATGGCCTTGGCGATCGCCGCAAGGTTGTTCTGCGCGCCGCGCTGGAGTTTCTTGCCCCATACGTCTTCACTGGGCCCAAACGCCATCCACGTCGCCCTATGCGGATCGCCCTCGTCGGGCATGTGCCAGGTGCTGTCGGCGGCAAATGCCATGGTTGCGCCCCTGCCGATCATTCCGGTGAATCCGATAGCGACGGCCGCCTTCAATAGGTTGCGACGGACTGCCATGTTTATCCCCTTCGGTTCCATTCACACTGTCAGACCGCGTCTATCGGAGCCATGTGTGGCCTTTTGGTGGTGCGGATGAGGGCGGTTGCCGAAGCATCATGAACGCGGGTGAACGATAGACAAGAAAAAACCCCGGAAAACCGGGGCTTTTCTGATCATCCAAGGACGTTGGTATACGTCGGACGAATGGGAAATGGTGCCCAGAAGAGGACTCGAACCTCCACGCCTTGCGGCACACGGACCTGAACCGTGCGCGTCTACCAATTCCGCCATCTGGGCAGCGGGGTCTCATGTAAGGGGCGGGCGGAACTCTGTCAATCCATTTGTCGGGTATTTATCGACCTATTCTCATTCCGTTGCGCTTGTTGCGGCAAAGACCGGCAAATAAGGGTGAAAAGACCAGCACAAACAACAAACCCGCACCGGTGTTCCGGCGCGGGTTCATGCGAATCACAGGGAAACAGCGGCCGATCAGGCGGTCAGGATTTCCTTGGATGCGACCGTCGAATCAGCGTTGAGCTTGTAGATGATCGGAACGCCCGTCGCCAACTCCTGCGCGATGATCTCTTCGCTGGTCAGGCCTTCCAGCGCCATGATGAGGGCGCGCAGCGAATTGCCGTGCGCTGCCACCAGAACCGTCTCGCCGCGCAGCACATGCGGCTGCACGTCATGCAGGTAGTAGGGCCAGACACGGGCGCCCGTATCGCGCAGGCTCTCGCCGCCGGGCGGCGGCACGTCGTAGGAGCGGCGCCAGATATGCACCTGATCCTCGCCCCACTTGGCGCGCGCATCGTCCTTGTTGAGGCCGGAAAGGTCGCCATAGTCGCGTTCGTTCAGCGCCTGATCGCGGATCGTCTCGAGCGCCGGCTGGCCAACCTCGTCAAGGATGTGCTGCAGGGTCACCTGGGCGCGCGACAGCACCGATGTGTACGCGATGTCGAAATGCAGGCCCTTCGCCTTCAGCCGCTGGCCTGCGGCCTTGGCTTCGCTGTGGCCAAGCTCGGTCAGGCCCGGATCGCGCCAGCCGGTAAACAGATTCTTCAAATTCCATTCGCTCTGGCCATGACGGACAAGGACGAGGGTTCCGGACATTGCAATACTCCTGTTGAACGGGAAAAGTCAGGTGTTGAGGCCAAGCACGTCGAGCATGGAATAGAGGCCCGGCTTGCGGCCCTTGCCCCAGAGCGCCGCCTTGACGGCGCCGCGGGCAAAAATCGTGCGGTCTTCCGCGTGGTGGGACAGGGTGATGCGCTCGCCCGGTCCGGCCAGGATGACCGAATGATCGCCGACGACGGAACCGCCGCGCAGCGAGGCAAAGCCGATCGTGCCGTCTTCGCGCGGTCCGGTATGCCCGTCCCGCACGCGCACGCTGTGATCGGCGAGCGAAACATTGCGGCCTGCGACGGCCGCCTCGCCCAAAAGCAATGCCGTGCCGGACGGGGCATCGACCTTGTGCTTGTGGTGCATTTCCAGAATTTCGATGTCGAAATCATCCGCGCCCAGCGCCCTGGCGGCCTGCTTGACCAGCACGCCGAGGAGATTGACGCCGAGGCTCATATTGCCCGATTTGATCACGGCCGCATGCCGCGCCGCCGCACGGATCTTGGCATCGTCCTCCGGCGAACAGCCTGTTGTGCCGATCACGTGGACGATGCGCGCCTGGGCGGCGAGTTCGGCAAAGGCGACCGTCGCGGCCGGAGCGGTGAAATCAAGCACGCCTTCAACCCCGACAAAGACCGACAGGGCGTCGTCGGTGACGGGGATGCCGAGATGGCCGACCCCGGCGAGTTCGCCCGCATCGAGACCGATATGCGGTGAACCGGGGCGCTCGATCGCACCGGCAAGCACGGCCCCGTCGATGGCCTGGATCGCGCGGATCAGCGTCTGGCCCATGCGGCCGCCGGCGCCGACAACTGCAAGCTTCATTTCCGATGTCCCGCTCATTCGGCTGTTCCTGTCACTGGTGCTGGCTGCATGTCATTGCCGTCGATGATGGTCGACTCTTCCTTGCCCTGCAACTGATAGAAACGCGCATAGATGCCGTTCGGCACCCCGAGCAGGGTTTCGTGCACGCCTTCCTCGACGATGCGCCCCGCTTCCATGACGACGATATGGTCGGCATTGACGATGGTCGACAGGCGATGGGCGATGACGATGGTCGTGCGGCCCTGCATCACGTGTTCCAGCGCCTGCTGCACGCGCTTTTCCGATTCATTGTCGAGGGCCGAGGTGGCCTCGTCGAGCAGGAGAATGGACGCATTACGGACAAGGGCGCGGGCAATGGACAGGCGCTGGCGCTGGCCGCCGGAAAGGGTCGCGCCGTTTTCGCCGACCTCGGTGCCGTAGCTCTGCGGCTGCAGGCGGATGAATTCGTCGGCATTGGCCAGCTTTGCCGCCTCGATCACCTCTTCATCCGTGGCATCGGGACGGCCATAGCGGATGTTGTCGGCAATGGTGCCCTCGAACAGGTAGGGCTGCTGCGAGACATAGGCGATCGACTGGCGCAGGGATTTCTTGCTGACATAGGCAATGTCCTGCCCGTCGATGAGAATGCGGCCGCTGTCGATATCGTAGAAGCGCTGGATGAGGCCGATCAGGGTCGATTTGCCCGCCCCGGAAGCGCCGATGATGGCCGTGGTCTTGCCGGCTTCGGCGGTAAAGCTGATGCCGTGCAGCACGGGCACGTCGTTGCCGTAGCTGAAGCGCACATTGTCGAACTGGACTTCGCCCGTCGGGACGGTAATGGGCACCGCGCCGATGCTGTCCGCCTGACGCGGTTCCACATCGAGAATCTCGAAGAACATGCGCGCATTGACCAGGGATCGCTCAAGGCCTACCTGGACCCGCGCCAGGCGCCGAACCGGGTCATAGGCCAATAGCACGGCGGTCATGAAACCGAACATGGCACCGGGCGGCTCCATGTTGATGACGGCGCGGTAGCCGGTGTAGATGATCATCGATCCGATGGCGATGCCGGCAATCAGCTCGGTGATCGGCGTCGTGCGCTCGGAAACCCGCGCAATCTTGTTGGCCCGCTCTTCGGCACGGGTGATCAGGTGGCTGATCTTGTTGCGCAACTGGTCTTCCATCGTGAATGCCTTCACGATGGCGATGCCCTGTGTCGCCTCCTGCATGGCGCCAAGGAGATGCGAATTCACCTGCACGGATTCACGATGGATGCTGCGCAGGCGCTTGGCCAGATAGCGCACGGTCAAAATCACCGGCGGTCCGATCAGCAGCGCAAACAGCGATAGGAGCGGATCGAGGATGACCATGGTGCTCACCAGGGCGATCAGCGTTGGAATGTCCTTGCCGACCGTCGTCACGGTGATGTCCATGAGCTCGCGAACCCCGGCGACGTTCTGGTTGATCCGCGCGGCAAGCTGGGCCGACCGCGTATCGTGATAGAAATCGAGGCCGAGCTTCATCAGGTGATCGAAAATGCGATGCTGGTAGCGCGCGATGATATTGTTGCCGATCTTCGCCATGACGACCGACTGGGTGTAGGTCGCAATACCGCGGATGACGAAGGCGGCCAGAATGCCGAAGCTGATCGGGAGGATCAGATCCTCGCGCCGCTCGTAGTAGATCTTGTTGATCACGTCCTTGAAGATATAGGCCACGAACGCCGTGGTGAGTGCAACGGCCAGCATCGCGGCAAGGGCGATGGCATAGGATGATCTGTGGTCCCGAAGATTTTCGCTCAAAACACGCCCGATGACTCGGCGCGCTTCGTTCGGATCGATTTTCTTCTTCTTGGTCTGATCATTCATGACGGACGGCAACTCGTTCGTATCAAGCGTTCAGGCAACGGTTTCGAGTGGTCGCGCCCTTCTTCAAGCTGACCCTATAACCTTATTGATCCGCCTTGCCTATCGGTTTTGGCCATCGTCGTGAACGGACAGGGCGGGTGTTGCCCTTCTGTCTCCGCGAAAAGTCTAATCCTTGCGCCAGCGGCGGCCCTCGGTTGCCACGCCGAAGCGGGTCGGCGTGCGCGAGAAGGCAGACAGCCCGCTGAGTGCCGCAAGCGGATGCGTGATGATATAGACCGGCGTCTCGGTCAGGATCTGGCGATGCGGTGCCTTGTCTTCGAAGGCTTCACGGAAAGACGGGTGTTTCAGCGGCTCCACGATTTTCTGGACGATGCCGCCGGCGAGATAGACACCGCCGCGCGCCATGAAGGTCAGCGCAAAGTCACCGGCAAGACGGCCGAGATAGGTGACGAACAGCGACAGGGTTTCCTTTGCCTCGGCGGATTCGCCGGAAAGGCCGGCCGCGGTGATGTCGGCAGGGCTCTGCAGCGTGGCCGGCGTCCCCGCAACCTTGCAGATCGCGCGGTAAATGTTCTGCAGGCCGCGGCCGCAGAGCAGCTGTTCGCCGGAAATGCGTCCCTCGATGTGTTCGATGTGCGGGAAGAGCTCGAGATCGCGCGCCGTGCGCGGGCCGATGTCCACATGGCCGCCTTCACCCGGTACGGGAACCCAGCTGTTGCGCGAGCGCACCATGCCGGCAACGCCAAGGCCGGTGCCGGGTCCGAGGACCGCGCGGCTGCCATGCGGGTCTCCGGCGCCGCCGCCCAGTTTTTCCAGATGCTTGGGTTCCAGCGAGACGACGGCCAGCGCCTGCGCCTCGAAATCGTTGAGCACGGTGATGTCGGAAAGACCGAGCGTTTCCATCATCTGGCGCGGCTTGACCACCCAGGCGCAGTTGGTCAGGTCAATCTCGTCGCCTTCCACCGGCCCGGCAATGGCCAGGACCGCCGAGCGCGGCTGGATCGATGTATGGTCGAGGATGGCGTTCTGGATGGCCTCGTCGATGGTCTCGAAATCAGCCGTCTGGATGATGGGGAACTCTTTCGGTTCCGCATAGGCATCGACAAGAATGGCGAAACGCGCATTGGTGCCACCGATATCTCCAACCAGGATTGGAAATTTCATGATGCAATCGGTGTCTGCAGAAGTAACCATAAATTCCGTCCCCAATCTCAATCGTGCTGCGCCATGCTTAACCGTCAATCGGCGCGCAGCAAACCCTTCTTTTGCACGAGAACCTCGGCGGTTGCCCGGTTCAAGGCCATAGGAATGTCATAGACGATGCCGAGCCGCATCAGCGCCTTCACGTCCACGTCGTGCGGCATGGGCGACAACGGGTCGACAAAGAAAATCAGACCATCGATCAGGCCTTCGGCAATGAGCGCACCGATCTGCTGGTCACCGCCGAGCGGGCCGCTTTTGACCCGCGTGATCTGCAATGACGGGCAGGCCTCCATGATCAGTCCGCCGGTGGTTCCGGTGGCGACGATGGTGCAGGGCGCGAGCAGGCTCTCATAGGCGCGCGCGAAAGCCACCATGTCATCCTTTTTCTGGTCATGGGCGATCAGCGCGAGGCGAAAAGGCTGCTGCATCAAAGAGTGCTCTGGTCCTGAACCTAAATCGATTGAAACCCTATACTCAATTCGTGCCCGCCTGAAAAGACCGCAGACAAAAAAGACCTGAACCGGTGCCGCCTTGCCACTATCGCCGCCGGCCTTGCATGCCGGCTGGTGGCGGTCCGGACGCCTATTTCGTCTTTGTCCGCTGCTTGGGCAGGGGTGCGGCCGATGGCTGGTCCGGCACGACTGCCGGGACATCGCTGCCCGCTGCGGCCTTTGCCCCGAGCCCATAGGTGACCTGATCCACCGATTGCGGTCCCGGCGCATCCAGGATCTGCGCGCAGGCCTTCGGCAGGTCCGACAGCATCATGATCTTGGGCTTGACCGGCTTCTCCGGTTCGGGCGCCTTGCGCCACGGTTCGTCGGTGAACCACCAGGCCAGCGATTTGTCACAACCGTCGGATGTGCCGATGGGCTCCTGCGGCTTGCAGTTGGGTGAGCCGGGCTGACATTTGATGCGGACATGGAAGTGATAGAAGTGTCCCCAATAGGGGCGGATCTTGGCCATCCAGCTGCGATCGCCCTGCACGGTCTCGCAGAGTTTTTTCTTGATCCCCGGATGAACGAAGATGCGCTCGACCTCGTCATAGCTCGCGGCCCGTTTCAAAAGCGCCGCATGGGCGGGCGTCCATCTGTCCGGGTCGACATAGAGCGTGTCGCCCTTCAGCATGGACCTGGCTTCCACCTTTTCGCGCTGGTCGTTGGTGAAGCGGTAATTGGGCATGGGTGTGAGCCAGATATCCGCATCGAGACCGACCTGATGCGAGGCGTGGCCTGTCAGCATCGGGCCGCCGCGCGGCTGCGAGATGTCGCCGACCAGCAGACCCGGCCAGCCGTCCTTGGCGGCGGCGTCATGCGACAGCCGCTCCAGCAGGGCGATCATGCGGGGATGCCCCCAATTGCGGTTGCGCGACAGGCGCATGACCTGCCAGGTCGGGCCGTTGACCGGCAGCGCCACGCCGCCGGCAAGGCAGCCCTTGGCATAAAATCCCGTCGACTGCGCCGTACCGAGCGTCGGCAGCTTGACCGCGCCGAAGAGCTGTTTGGCCGGACCGTCCTCGGCAAAAACGGTCGTCGCTGCGGAAAAAGACAGGAGCGCCGTTAGTGCAAGACGCATCAGGGTTCTTGATTTCATGACCACTGTCCACCAAACGAGAGGCAATTCCCGCAAATTTGCGGCGGGAATCCGGGCTTTATGATGGCCAGATTCGCGCGAAAGTCGCAATATGCTACCGAGGCATCCGCCTCATCCCGATTCGAATGGAAGCCATGTCATGAAAGCAGTCGTCTTCGAGCAATTCGGCCAAGCCCCGTCGATCCGCACGGTGGCCGATCCGGTCCCGGCCTCGACGGGCGTTGTCATCAAGGTCGAAGCAACGGGACTGTGCCGCAGCGACTGGCATGGCTGGATGGGTCATGATCCCGATATCCAGTTGCCGCACGTGCCCGGCCATGAACTTGCCGGAACGGTTCAGGCTCTCGGCAGCCATGTCACCCAGTGGAAGATCGGCGACCGGGTCACCGTACCGTTTGTCGGCGGATGCGGCCATTGTTTCGAGTGCAACTCCGGCAATCATCAGGTGTGCGAACATCAGTTCCAGCCCGGTTTCACCGCCTGGGGTTCCTTTGCCGAATATGTCGCGGTGGATTTTGCCGATACCAATCTGGTCAGCCTGCCCGATACGCTGGATTTCGCCACGGCGGCGAGCCTCGGCTGCCGGTTCGTGACCTCATTCCGGGCGGTGGTCGATCAGGCCAGGGTGAAGCCCGGCGAATGGGTGGCTGTCCACGGTTGCGGCGGTGTCGGCCTGTCGGCGATCATGATCGCGACGGCCATGGGCGCCAATGTGATCGCGGTCGACCTGACCGAGGAAAAGCTTGCCTTCGCCCGGGAACTGGGCGCCGTCGCCACGGTGAACGGGTCGCAGCAGCGGGATATCGTCGGGGCCGTCAAGGAGATCACCAAGGGCGGGGCTCACGTCTCCATCGATGCGCTTGGCCATCCCTCGACCTGTTTCAATTCCATCGCCAATCTGCGCCGTCGCGGCCGCCACGTACAGGTCGGCCTGATGCTGGGCGATCACGCCCGCGCGCCGATCCCGATGGACAAGGTCATCGCCTATGAGCTGGAAATCCTTGGCAGCCATGGCATGCAGGCCTTTCGCTACAAGGCGCTGATGGACATGCTGGAGCAGGGAAAACTTGCCCCGCAAAAGCTGATCGGCAAGCGGATCGCCCTCGATGAAGCGCCGGCGGCCCTGATGGCGATGGACCGGTTCGAGGGAACCGGCATCAGCGTGGTCACAAAGTTTTAGAGCGTGGCTAGCGCCAGCTTCCGTCGCGCCACATCATCGAAAAAGCCGTTCCATAGTCGGGATAGCGGAAGGCAAAACCCAGTTTCTTGATGCGCGCATTGGAGACGCGCTTGTTCTCGCCGTAGAAGGAGCGCGCCATGGGGGTCAGTTCCGCGGTCTCGAAATGGGTTTCGGCCGGCGGTTCGATGCCCATCAGCTCGGCGGCATAGGCGACCACCTCCTGTGGCGGTGCGGGTTCGTCGTCGGTGATGTTGAACAGGCCGCCCTCGTTGCGCTCGGCAAGAAAGCGCAAAGCTCTGGCGATATCGTCCACATGAATGCGGTTGAACACCTGTCCCGTCTTGTTGAGGCGGCGCGCCGTGCCATTGGCAAGATTGACGAACGCATTGCGTCCCGGCCCGTAAATGCCGCCGAGCCGCAGGATCGCCAGCGGCACCTTGTGTTCATCGGCCAGTTTCTGCCAGTCATTTTCCGCATCGACCCGTTCGACGGAGCGCGCCGACACCGGATGGCACGGCGTGGTTTCATCGACCCAGGCACCGCCATAATCACCATAGACGCCGACGGTGGAGAGATAGCCGATCCATTGGAGTTTCGGCATGCCGGAGCGGATCGTCTCGCCGAACTGCGCATGAACGGGATCGCCGGTCTGCCCCGGCGACGTCGAAATGACGATGTGGGTCACCTGTTCCAGGGCGCCGACGATTTCCTGCGATGCATGGGTGCCTTGAAACAGGAACGGCGTGATGCCGTCCTGTTTGAGTGCCGCGAATTTGTCGTTGTCGCGTGTCGTCCCGCCGATGAAATCCGTTGTGTCGGCCATGATCCGGGCAAAAGCCCGGGCGGAATAACCGGCCCCGAAGAGAAAAATCCGCATCATTGTTTCTTTCCTGCATTGCGCCATTCGGTCAGTACGCTGGCATCGCCTTCCTGCGCAGCATAGCGTATTTGCAGCGTAGCAAAATGCGCCGCATCGACAAGCTCCCCGAGCGCCCAGACGGCGGCACCGCGCACGATGGGCGCGGGATCGTCGAGATGCCGCTCGACCAGCGCAACCAGATCGGGTTGTCCGGAGTTGCCGCTGGCGATGAGCACGTTGCGCAGGAAGCGATCCCGGCCGATGCGCTTGACCGGCGAGCCGGAGAAGAGCGTGCGGAAGGCGGCGTCATCAAGCGCGAGGAAGGTTGCCAGGTCCGGGGCTTTCAGATCGTCGCGCGCCTGCAGCCTGGCTTCCCGCGCCATCCCGGCAAATTTGTTCCAGGGGCAGACCGCGAGGCAATCGTCGCACCCGTAGATGCGGTTGCCCATGGCCTTGCGGAATTCCGGTGCAATGGGCTCCTTGTGTTCGATAGTCAGATACGAAATGCAGCGCCGGGCATCCAACTGATAGGGCGCCGGGAAGGCATTGGTCGGGCAGATGTCGAGACAGGCATGGCAGGTGCCGCAATGATCCGTTTCGCGTCCATCCGGCTCGAGTTCCGCCGTGGTGAAGATCGTGCCCAGGAACAGCCAGGAACCATGGCTGCGGCTGACGAGATTGGTGTGTTTGCCCTGCCAGCCCAGACCGGCCGCCTCGGCAAGCGGCTTTTCCATAACCGGTGCCGTGTCGACGAACACCTTGACGTTTTCGCCGGCGGCCCGCGAAGCAAACCGGCTGGCGACGCCCTTCAGCTTGCCCTTGATGATATCGTGATAGTCACGGTTCTGCGCATAGACGGAGATGGCTGCCTTGTCCTTCCGGGCGAGGATGTCCAGGGGATTGCTGTCCGGGCCGTAGTTCATCGCCAGCACGATGATCGAGCGCACATCGGGCCACAGCGTCCGGGGGTCGGCGCGGCGCTCGGCGGTTTCCGCCATCCACGCCATGCTGGCGTGGCGGCCTTTTTCCAGATAGTGGCGCAAGCGCTCCTCGGCGAGCGGAATGGCATCCGGCCGTGTAATCGCGACAAGGTCGAAGCCTGCGGCCCGCGCCTCCTCAATGATGAATTGTTTCAGCCGCTGCGGCTGCGCCTTTGGCCCTGAACGTGTCGCGGCTTTTGCATCCGCGGGCAGCATCAGAAATCCAGATCGCCGTAATGCGATGATGGCGGCAGGCCGCGCACGCGGTCCGACAGCAACGGGCGGAAGGACGGGCGCGATTTCATGCGCGTGTACCAGTCCCGGGCGGCCTTGTATTCCGACCACTTGATCTCGCCGAGATAGTCGAGAATGGAAATCGATGCGGCCGCGGCCATGTCGGCATAGCTTGGCGTCGGGCCGGCCAGCCAGTTGCGCGTCGCGGTCAGCCAGTCGATATATTTCATGTGCTGGGTGATATTGGCACGGGCAGCCCGGATGGCGGTGGAATCCGGTGCGCCGCCGCCCTGTTCGGCGGTCATGTGCAGTTTGAAAATGCGCTCGCGCGCCATGTGCCGCGTCACTTCGTTTTCGAACTTGATCAGAAACCAGTCGACGAGACGGCGCACTTCGGCGCGGTTGAGCGAATCCTCGGGAAACAGGCGGCGGCTGCGCTTCAGGGCGCCGCGCGTCTCATCGATATATTCGGAAATCACCGTGGCGCCGGCAACCGGAACATCGCCTTCCGCCAGCAGCACAGGCAGCGTCCCGGCAGGGTTGAGCGCCAGAAACTCCTTGCGTCTCGACCAGCTGTTTTCCTCGATCAGCTCAACTTCAATATCATATTCGTTGAGGATAAGCCGGGCATAGCGCGAACCGGTGGACATCGGATGATGGAAAAGCGTCAACATGGCAGGTGTTTCATAAATCTTTCGAACTGGCATTTTATCGGGGGGCAGCGTATTGCTCGGCCGCCCTTGAGTCTATGCGAACCTATAGGCGCAACTGCGGCGTGAGACAAGCAAACAGCATGTGATCATCCTGACCGGGATCACCATCGGAAGTCATAATCATGGAATCGCAGACAATTGTCGAAGCCCTTTTTCTCGGATTGCTGGAAGGGTTAACAGAGTTTATACCGGTCTCCTCCACAGGGCATCTGCTGCTGGCCGGACGCTTCCTCGGCTTTGAATCAAACGGCAAGACATTCGAGGTTTTGATCCAGCTTGGCGCGATCCTGGCCATTCTCACCGTCTATTTCGGCCGCCTGCTGAAAATTGCCCGGGACCTTCCCGGCGATGCGGGCACCCGGCGTTTCGTCGCCGGCATTCTCGTCGCGTTCCTGCCGGCCGTCGTCATCGGCGTGCTGGCGCATGGGTTCATTAAGGCGGTGCTGTTTGAATCGCCGATGCTGATCTGCATCATGCTGATTGTCGGCGGAATCATTCTGCTCTGGGTGGACCGGCTGGACCTGAAGCCGCGCTACACCAATGTGATGGACTATCCGTTGTCGCTGTGCCTGAAGATCGGATTCATCCAGTGCCTCGCCATGATCCCCGGAACCTCGCGGTCCGGCTCGACCATCGTCGGTGCGCTCCTGCTCGGCGCGGACAAGCGCTCGGCGGCCGAGTTCTCGTTCTTCCTGGCGATGCCGACCATGGCGGGCGCCTTTGCCTACGACCTCTTCAAGAACCGCGATGTGCTGACGCTCAACGATGCATCGCTGATCGCCATCGGCTTTGTCGCAGCCTTCATATCGGGCGTCTTCGTCGTGCGGTATCTTCTGGACTATGTCTCGCGGCACGGCTTTGCATTGTTTGCCTACTGGCGGGTGATCGTCGGTACGGTCGGCCTGATCGCGCTCATCCTGGCGAAGTAGGAAGACAAAAAACCCCGGTCGAAGCCGGGGTTTTGTTTGGAACTGTACCGCCGGAATCAGGCGGGTTTCTGGCTCGAATACTGCCCCTGCGCACGGAAGCGCCAGAGATAGGACGGCAGGATCGTCTCGATTGTCTGCGGCTGGATGCCGAGGCCTTCCAACGTGCGATTTTCTCTCTTTGCCGCTTCGGACACAACGGAGTCCTTCTGCAGCAGCACCACCTGATCCTTGGTTAGAAGCGGTTTCGGCAGAAGGCCGAGAACAGAGCCCTGAAGCTTGGCAACCCACCATGGAATGGAGACCAGGATGCGCTTGCGTCCGATGATGCGCAGGGTTTCCTGCAGGCACTGGCGGAACGTCAGCACTTCGGCACCGCCGAGTTCATAGACCTGTCCGGCATTGAGCGAGCCATCGACGGAGCGGGCAAACACCTCCGCGAGATCGCCGACATAAACCGGCTGGAACCGGGTCTTGCCGCCGCCGATCAGCGGCAGGAAGGGCGAGATGCGCGCCATGCCGGCAAAGCGGTTGAAGAAATCATCTTCCGGTCCGAACACGATCGACGGGCGGATGATCACCGCATCGGGCAATGTCTCGTGCACGGCCGCTTCGGCGCGGCCCTTGGTGCTGGCATAAAGCGAGGACGAGTGCTTATCCGCACCGAGCGCGGACATGTGGGTCAGCGGAACGCCGGCAGCGCGCGCAGCCTCGGCCACGGCACGGGCGCCGAATTCATGCACGGTGCTGAAGCGCTGGGCGCCGCTTTCATAGGCAATCCCGACGAGATTGATGACGTGATCGGACCCGGCAACGGCGCGGTCGATCGACCAGCGGTAACGCAGATTGGCCTGAACGGCCTGGATCTGGCCAACGCCGCCGAGGGGTTGCAGATGGAAAGCAAGGTCGGGCCGGCGCACGGCGACGCGAACACGATAGCCGCGCTTGGTCAGGGCCCGCACGACGTGACGACCGACAAAACCCGAACCCCCGAAAATCGTGACAAGTTTTGGCTTCGTGATTGTCATCTGGCACTCCTATGGAAATCGTCCAATATTCCCCTGCTGTTTAAAGCCTTTTGCCGCGAAGGCAAAGGGTGGATCGACAGCAGGTCTCGCGGCGCGTTGCCGCGCTTGGCCGGACGGGATAGTGCCGGGCGCCGTTACCAGCCGCAGGCAGCGGAATAATCCGCAAGCACGCGGTCGACGGCGGCAATCAGGATGGCTTCCGGATTGCTGCGATCCGCGGGATGAACGGCAAGATCGGGCAAAAACTGCCGCAGCAGCGTTTCGGGAATGTCACGCCCGGCCAGAGCAGCCATGAGCGTGCTGACGGCCTGCATGGCTTCCGGCTCGGTCCAGTAATAGCGGATGCGGTCGCTGTAGCTGTAGTGGCGCTGAACATGCAGGGCATCGTCCGCTCCGTGGTAGTGCGACGCCCAATGCCCCGGCTTTTCCAGCATCAAGCGTTCCATGGCGCGGGCGAGAGAGCGTTCGCCATAGGATGTGTCCAGTTCCGACGCGATGAGGTCGAGCCCGTAGAGCGCTTCGCGCAGTGCAAAGGTCAGGCCGGGGCCGACTTTGAGAATCGGGAATCCGTCGCGCACGAGCGCGGAAAGCGACTGCACGGTCTGGTAGTCGGTGGAATGGGCTTCGAACACGAATTGCGGTTCATGCGCCAGCAGTTTCGTCAGTGCCACAGCCTGATCCGGCCTGTATTCGACGACATTCTCATTGCCGAACTCGACGCCGGGCTGCACGACAATACCGATGACGCGGTCAAAGGCAGCCTGAAGTCCTTCGCTGGCAAAGCGTGCGCGGTGAACTGCAATGGTGTGGCGTGCCGCATCCGGGCTGGTGGGCGTGACCTCGGTGAGTTCATGGTCCGCGCCGCCCGGAACCGGTACTTCCGTGCCGATGATGTAATTGGGCAGAGCAAAGCCGCTTGCCGCTGCCGCCTGCTCAGCGGCCTTGGCGAGCCGCGCGGCGCGCTGGGCCGTAACCTCGTCATCGAGCGCCGGCGGCTCCCCGGCGCAGCCCATGCTGGCGTCCAGATGGATCTTGGTGAAGCCGGCCTGGATATAGTCGATGACCATGGCTTCCGCCTTGGCCATGGCCTCTTCCGCCGGCAGCTTGCGCCATGGATTGGGGCCGAGATGATCGCCGCCGAAGATGAGATTGTTGCGGTCAAAGCCTTCTTCGCGGGCAATCGCTTCGACGAAGACGACGAAATCAACGGGCGTCATGCCGGTATAGCCGCCATATTGGTTGACCTGATTGCATGTCGCCTCGATGAGGACGATCTGTCCGTGCTTTTTGCCGCGCCGCAGGGCCGCCCTGATGACAAGGGGATGGGCAGAGCAGACGGATGTGATACCGGCATTGTCACCATTGCGGTGCGCCGTGGCCAATTGGGCGAGGGACTTGAACATCTTACTTCCTTGGTGTCGCGGCGATGAACTGGTCGAGTTCCGGGAAGGTCGAGGTGCCTTCCATCGGACCCCGATGGGTCACATTGCGGGCGCCTGCCGCATTGGCATAATCGAGCGCCTGCGCCGCTGCATGACCGAGACGGCGGCAGGTGAGATAGGTGGCGCCGAAGCAGTCGCCGGCGCCGGTCGGGTCGATTTCATCAACGAGGAATGCCGGGCGGCTGACACTGCCCGCCTCGGTGTACAGCGCCGAGCCATGCTGGCCGCGCTTCACCACGATTTCCGCAATGCCGGAGGCGAGGAGCTCTTTGATCGCTTCGTCTTCGGTGGCCGCCGGGCAGGCCACGAAAAGCTCGTCGCCCGATGGCAGGAGCAGGTCGCTCGCCGCCACGAGGGTCTTGAACTGGCGTCCGGTCTCGTCACCGGCGGCCAGTTCCTTGCGCATATTGGGATCGAGCGAGAGCGTGCCGCCGCGCTGCTTGATCTCCCGGAGGGCATAGTCGATGACCGGCCAAACCGCCGGAATCGACAGGGCGGATCCCATGACATGCAAATGACCGGCCCGCGCAATCAGGGCCCTGGCGCTGTCGTTCAAGGCGATATTGCCTGCGGCACTGCGGGCGATGTTGTAGACGAAATCGCGCGTGCCATCATCGGCATAACGGACAAAGGCGCTGCCCGTGGGATAATCGGGGCTGACGGCGATGGCCGAGACATCGGCACCGTCCCGGCGCAGCCGTTCAACGTTCAGGCGCCCGAAATCGTCATTGCCGACCGTGGCAACGATACCGGCCTGTCCGCCGAGTTTGGCCACCTGGTCGATAAAGATAGCCGGCGCACCACTTGGAAAAGGTCCGATCAGCGGCTGAGCGTCGAGGAATCCCTTGCCGATCGTCGTGGCCATGATCTCGACGAGGATTTCGCCAACGGTAATGGTCGGGCCAAGGCTCTCCGGGGCCAGGGAGGAAGGGGTCACGTCAACCGTCATGTCGCTGTCTGCCTGTTGTCTCGCGCTTGAATCGTCATTGCGCTCGGCACAAACAGATAAGCCCTATTATTTCCATGTCAACAAATAAATCTTTACGCGCGACAAGTTTTGCATCAGGCTGACATGCGCAGCATGATCTCGGCGTTCAGCAATATCCGTTCATTGGCAGGCAGTTCGAATTTCGAGTCCTGATGCTCGCCGAGCTTGTGGAACAGCAGGGCCGCCGCCAGCCTGCCGATCTCGTTGTAGTTCTGGGCGACCGTCGTTAGGGGTGGGCACATGTAGCGCGACAGGGGCTGATCGTCATGGCCGGCAACACGCAGATCGCAGTCCTCCCCGCGCCCCACCTTCACGCCGGCCTGGAAGGCGGCGGCAATCACGCCGAAAGCCACACGGTCATTGGCGCAGAGCACGGTTCTGGTGGGAAAGCCGCCATCGCGCAGGATCTGCGTCGTGGCGTCGAACGCGGATTTCTCGAAATCCCAGTCGGCGGCCTGCTCCACTTCGATGACGCGCGGCTCAAGCTTCAGGCTGTCCATCGCCTCGCAATAGGCCTCGCGCCGTTCAAATGCGTTGCTGTTGACCGGCGGCATGCCGAAATAGCACGGCGCATCGCCGGAACGGGTGAGATAATCGACAATAAGCTGGAAGCTCTGCCGGTTGTTGGTGCCGACGAAGGGCGAAACCGTATCCAGGGGTGAGTCCACATAGATCATGGGAATGGACTCGCCCAGTTTCAGCAGTTTTTCCTGGTGCGACTGCACGCCGAGCGGCGCGATGATCGACCCAGCGACATTCATCGACTTGAAGGTTTCGATGGCGCGCTCTTCCAGTTCGGGTTTGCCGTCGGAGCTGAGAACGAAGGCGAGATAACCCGCCTGTTCGGCGATGCCTTCGATCCGGCGGGTCAGGGCCGTGTAGAACGGATCGGTTGAATTCGGGATGATGATGCCGAGAATATTGGTGCGGCGGCGATTGAGATTGACCGCGAAAATATTCGGGCGGAAGCCGGATTGCTTGACGGCGGCCTCGATGATGTCGCGGGTCTTCTTGCGCACGGAGTTGGGGTCGTTGAAGTATTTCGACACGGTGGGCCGCGACAGGCCGACAAACGCGGAAAAGTCTTCCATTGTTCTGATCGTCTTTTTCACCGCGTGCATTCCCTTTTCACGACCGATTCGCCTGTTTTAGGAGACATCGCCGTGCTTGTGAAGAAAATGTCCTGAGACAATTTCATCGGTCTTTCCGTTTGCATGCCTGGCACCCGCAATCCGCGAGGCCAATCAAAAATTTACAGAGCCGATCACATGCGTCAAGTTTTTGATTGAGCCACAACAATTCTGGATCATGTCAAACTTTCGCTCCTGTAACGTCCGGTACCCGGCAATGTTCCCTGCCGGCGATCGTGGAAGCACGCCGGCCATGGGGAAGGTCACTGCTTCGGCAGAAATCCGCCCTGCAGATTCTTGTATACAGACCTGCAAATATTTTGGTATGACTTATTTTAAGTTTACGTGCGTAAAGTTCGTGGACTTAACCTTGGAGGAGGAGAGAATGAGCGTTACCTTGAGGAGGGCAACGCACCTGCTGCTCATGACCGCCGCCACCGGCGCTCTTGCCAGCACTGCGTCTGCAGAAGAATTGACCATCGTGACCGTCAACAATGCCGATATGATCGTGATGCAGAAATTGTCGCCCGAATGGGAGAAGGCGACCGGCAACAAGCTCAACTGGGTGGTCCTGGAAGAAAACGTGCTGCGTCAGCGTGTGACCACCGATATTGCCACCAAAAGCGGCCAGTTCGATATCCTGACCATCGGCGGCTACGAGGAGCCGATCTGGGGCAAGTCCGGATGGCTGGCATCGGTGGATGACCTCGGCGACGATTATGATTACGCCGATCTGCTCGATCCGATCAAAAAGGGCCTGACGGTCGACGGCAAGCTCTATGCGGTCCCGTTCTATACGGAAAGCTCGTTCACGCTCTACCGCAAGGATCTCTTCGATGCGGCGGGCCTGACCATGCCGGATCAGCCCACCTATGACCAGATCAAGCAGTTTGCCGCCAAGCTGACCGACACGTCGAAAGAGCAGTATGGCATCTGCCTGCGCGGCAAGGCCGGGTGGGGCGAGAACATGGCGTTCCTCGGAACCATGATCAACACCTATGGCGGGCGCTGGTTCGACATGGACTGGAAACCGCAGATCAACTCGGCGCCGTGGAAAGAAGCCATTGCGACCTATGTCGACCTGATGAAGAAGTACGGCCCGCCCGGTGCGACCTCGAACGGCTTCAATGAAAACCAGGCGCTGTTTGCCACCGGCCACTGCGCCATGTGGATCGATGCGACATCGGCGGCTGGCCGTGTTTTCGATCCCAAGCAAAGCAAGGTGGCGGACAAGGTGGCGTTCACGCGGGCACCCGTTCAGGTGACACCCAACGGCGCCGGCTGGTCCTGGGCCTGGACCCTGGCCATTCCAGCCACGTCGAAGAAAGTCGACGCGGCGAAATCCTTCCTGAAATGGGCGACGTCGAAGGAGTACGTCAAGCGGGTTGCCGCCAGTGAAGGCTGGGTTGCGGTTCCGCCGGGAACACGCAAATCCACCTATGACAATCCGGATTATCAGAAGGCCGCGCCGTTTGCCGCAACGGTCCTGAAATCCATCATGGCGGCCGACCCGACAAAGCCGACGAAAGACCCTGTGCCCTATACCGGCGTGCAGTTCGTGGCCATTCCCGAGTTCCAGGCGTTCGGTACGACGGTCGGCCAGCTGATATCGTCGGCGCTCGCGGGCACGCAGACCGTCGACCAGGCGCTGGATTCCGGGCAGCGGCAGGTCGAGCAGATCATGACCCGCGCCGGCTACATCAAATAGCCTCTTGCCGTGGCCCGCATGGGATGTGCGGGCCACGGCACACTGCAAGCCAGTGCTCCCTGCAACAGGATGGATTTGCCATGAAAGCCATTCAATTCACCGGCCTGGGCATTGCCGGTCTCGCCGATCTTGATGAGCCGGAACTTGCGCCCGGCCATGCGCTGGTCCGGGTGATGGCATCCGGTCTGTGCCATACGGATATCGACGTGCTGCATGGACGATACGGCAACGGCGCCTTTCCGCTTGTTCCCGGCCACGAATATGCCGGTATCGTCGAAATGGTCGCGGACGATGTCACGGATGTGCATCCCGGCGACCGCGTCGCCATCGATCCCAACATTCCCTGCGGCACCTGCCGGTCCTGCCGCAAGGGATTGACCAATCTGTGCGACAGCCTTGAAGCCTATGGCGTCTCGCGCAACGGCGGCTTCGCGCAGTACAGTACCGTCAACTCCGCGCACCTGCATGGCATCGGCCATCTGCCTTTTCACATTGCAGCGCTTGCCGAACCGCTGGCCTGCGTGCTCAACGGGCTCGGCAATGCTCATGCCGTGCGTGCCAAAAACGCCCTTGTCTTTGGCGCGGGCCCGATCGGCTTGCTGATGGCCCTGTCGCTGCAAGCGGAGGGCGTCGAGGATGTCAGCGTTGCCGACATCAATGAGGACCGGTTGAGCTTTGCCCAATCGCTTGGCCTCAAGCCGATGGTATCCGGCTCGGCTGCGCTTGGGAAACAGGCGAAGGCGTTTGATTTTGTCGCCGATGCAACGGGTATCGCCAGGGTGGTGGAAGAGATGATCGCCTACACGGCCGATGGCGGAACGGCGCTGGTTTTCGGGGTCAGCGCGCCGGACGCACGCATTCAGATCGCCCCGTTCGAAATTTTCCGCCGCCAGATCAGTCTCGTCGGCTCCCATTCGCTCAACCGCAATATTCCCGACGCCTTGGCCATATTGCAGCGCGACAACGGAACCATGGCAAGGCTTGTCTCCCATCGCCTGCCGCTGGATGAGATTCTTCCCTATCTCGCGAAAGGCGCAGCAACGCCGCAGACCATGAAAGTACAATTCTCGACCGAATAAATCTTCCCGAGGTTTGCTTCGGGTTAAGACTTGGGTAGCATAACCCCGGACCGGTCAGAATCGGTCAATTACGGGGGAGCATACAATGGACGACAATATTCCGAGCCCGGAAGTCTTTACCCATGTGCGTGTGATCATCGGTATCATTTTGGGCCTGAGTATTTCCCGGCTGCTCACCGGTGTCGCCCGCATCATTCAGCATCCGCTGCGCAAGAATATTTATCCGATTCATCTTGGCTGGGTATTCTTCACCTTTCTGACCGTGGTGCATTTCTGGTGGTTTGAATTTTACCTGCACCAGACTTTGGTGTGGAAGTTCGAGGCCTACCTCTTCGTCATTTTTTACGCCAGCCTGCACTTTCTGGCCTGCGGTATGCTTTTTCCCGACAGCATGGACGGGTATTCCGGCTACGAAAACTACTTCATGTCGCGGCGTGCCTGGTTCTTCGGCCTGTTGATGGCGATCTTCCTGGTCGATTTCGCCGACACGGCGATGAAGGGCCGGGAGCATTTTCATTCGCTCGGGCCGGTCTATCCCCTGCGCAATCTTTTCCTGATCGCTGTCTGCGGTGCCGCTGCCTATCTGCGCGAGCAGAGGATGCAGTGGCTGTTCCTCAGCCTGGCGCTTGTCTGTCAGCTCGTCTTCATCCTGATCCAGTTCGACACGATCTGAAAACGGCAAAGAAAAACCCGCCGGTCCTGGGACCGGCGGGTTTCGTTTCAGTCAGAACGTCAGGAGAAGCTTAGTTCTTTTCCTGCTTCTTCAGAGCGGCACCGAGGATGTCGCCCAGCGAAGCGCCGGAGTCGGACGAACCGTACTGTGCAACGGCTTCCTTCTCTTCAGCGATTTCCAGCGCCTTGATGGAGACCTGCAGCTTGCGGGTCTTCTTGTCGAAGGCGATGACGCGGGCGTCGACCTTCTGGCCAACCGTGAAGCGTTCCGGACGCTGTTCGTCACGATCGCGGGACAGATCCGCACGACGGATGAACGAGTCGAGATCGTGGTCAACCAGACGGACTTCGAGGCCGCCATCGGTGATGCCGGTGACTTCAACGGTTACAACGGCGTTCTTGCGCAGTTCGCCCGAGGTTGCTGCTTCACCGACCTTGTCGCCTGTGAGCTGCTTGATGCCGAGCGAGATGCGTTCCTTCTCGACGTCAACATCGAGAACCTGCGCCTTGACGACGTCACCCTTGTTGTACTCTTCGATGACCTGTTCGCCCGGACGGTTCCAGTCGAGGTCGGAGAGGTGAACCATGCCGTCCACATCGCCGTCGAGGCCAATGAACAGGCCGAATTCGGTCTTGTTCTTGACTTCGCCTTCGACGATCGTGCCGACAGGGAACTTGTCTGCGAAGGTCGTCCATGGGTTGTCGAGGGTCTGCTTGAGGCCCAGCGAGATGCGGCGCTTGACCGGATCCACTTCGAGAACAACGACTTCGACTTCCTGCGTGGTCGAGAGCAGCTTGCCCGGATGCACGTTCTTCTTTGTCCAGGACATTTCGGAAACGTGGATAAGGCCTTCGATGCCTGGCTCGATTTCGACGAATGCACCGTAGTCGGTGATGTTCGTAACCGTACCGGTGATCTTTTTGCCGATCGGGTACTTTGCACCGATACCATCCCAAGGATCGCTTTCGAGCTGCTTCATGCCGAGCGAAATACGATGTGTTTCCTGGTTGATGCGGATGATCTGAACCTTGACCGTCTGGCCGATGTTCAGGATTTCCGACGGATGGTTGACGCGGCGCCATGCCATGTCGGTCACGTGCAGCAGACCATCGATACCGCCGAGGTCAACGAACGCACCATAATCGGTGATGTTCTTGACGACGCCTTCAACGACCTGACCTTCTTCAAGGTTCTGGACGATTTCAGAGCGCTGTTCAGCACGGCTCTCTTCAAGAACGGTACGACGCGAAACAACGATGTTGCCGCGACGCTTGTCCATCTTGAGGATTTCGAAGGGCTGCGGGTTGTGCATCAGCGGGGTAACGTCGCGGATCGGACGGATGTCGACCTGCGAACGCGGCAGGAAGGCGACGGCGCCGTCGAGATCGACGGTGAAACCACCCTTGACCTGATTGAAGATGACACCATCGACGCGCTCGCCGCGGTTGAACTTCTCTTCAAGACGGACCCAGCTCTCTTCGCGGCGTGCTTTTTCACGCGACAGAACAGCTTCGCCGAGGGCGTTTTCGATACGCTCGACGTAGACTTCAACGATATCGCCCGGCTTCAGCGAGCCGTCTTTGGCTTTCGCGCCGAATTCCTTGAGCGGTACGCGGCCTTCAACCTTGAGGCCGGCGTCAATGATCGCCATGTCTTTTTCGATGGCGACGATACGGCCCTTGACGACATAACCTTCAGCAAGGTCATTGGTGGCAAAGGACTCGGCGAGAAGAGCTTCGAAATCTTCGCGCGTTGGATTGGCTTGAGACATAAATACTCCTGGTGTGCCCGGACATCGTCATCGGACACAGCACCGGTGGTTCGTGTTGCGGTTCATCTGCGGGCCAATCCGCCCTATGCGGGCAATCCGGTGCATGGACTGGTAGCAGATGCTGGTTTAATGCCTGTTTCCCACCAAAGCCTGATCAATCAGTTTTTTGGCAGCAAGAAACGCGGTCTCTATATCCATTTCCGTCGTATCTAGCAAGTGCGCGTCGGCAGCGGGCTTCAATGGCGAGTCCGTGCGGCCCATATCGCGGGCGTCGCGGCGGGTAAGATCGGCCAGAATCTCCTCATACAGGACGGTCGCGCCCGAGGATTTGATTTCGTCAAACCGCCGCTTCGCCCGTGCTTGCGGGGAGGCGGTGATGTAAAGTTTAACTGGCGCGTCCGGGCAGACCACCGTGCCGATATCGCGCCCGTCGAGAACGGTGCCGGGGGAGCGCTGGGCAAACGCCTGCTGAGCCGCAACCAGCGCCCGCCGGACCGCGGGCATGACGGCAACTTTGGAAGCCGCTTCGCCCACATCATGCGTGGACAGGGCAGCCCGGTCGAGTTTGGACAGATCGATGCCGCGTGCCGCCTTTTCCGCCAGAAATTCGTCGTCGAGCGCCATGTTCTGGTCGAGCAGCGCCTTGGCAACCGCGCGGTATGTCAGCCCGGTATCAAGATGATGATAGCCGTAATAATCGGCAATCCGCCGGGCCAGCGTGCCTTTGCCCGATGCAGCCGGTCCGTCGATAGCGATGGTGAAAGACGGCGCCGGCGTGTGGATATCGTCCTTTTCATCGCGGTCAAACAACCAGTTGCCAAGGGCGAACAGCAGATAGGCCGCGGCAAGGACGAGCGTGATCAGCGGCGTGATGCCGATCGTGACGAACGCGAACCCGCCTACCGTGGTCGCCAGTGCGGAAAGCCATGCCGGCAGATAGGCAGACATGTTCTGCAGCAGCGCATCGATGGCGAATATCAGGGCAAACTGGAAGACGAACAGCCAGAACAGCAGGGCGAAGAGCCCGAAGCGAATTTTCAGCGCAAACCGTTCAATGGCGTAGGCAACGCCAACAATGACCAGGGAGGTGAGCAGGAAAAACATCAGGCACTCCCTGCCTGCAGGGGAGCCGTTGTCAACGCAGTCTGCAAATGGACAGCAGGTTCGATCATCGCTCTCTGTTTCTTGCCTTTGCGCCCATGAGGAAGCCTATGCCATAACCGACGATTGATCCGAACGCGGGCGGCAGAAGCAGAAACTGATAGGGCATCCAATCGCTTGTTCCCGCAGCCTCAGGCACGGACACATCCGGCCGGGAACCATCGGAGACATTCCACGCATAGAGGAAGATCAGGAGCAAAGGAAGAACGACCCGCATGATCGAACTCAAAATGCCGGGCCATGGCTGCGATGATCCACTGGAAATTGTGCCGCGATAGGCGCTTCGTCCCGCCCAGACGACGAACGGAACGCTCGACATCATATAAAGGGCGTAAACCGTCAGGGCGGAAAAAAGCGCGCTCATCGGTATCAGGCTGGTGTTTCCTGCACGGAAATCTCGGCACCCATGCCGCTCATCATGTCCATGAATTCCGGAAAGCTCGTGGCAATCATGGTGGAGTCATCGACGGTAACGGGTTTTTCCGCGACGAGGCCCATGACGAGGAAGCTCATGGCAATGCGATGATCGAGATGGGTCTCGACCGTGCCGCCGCCGAGGTTCTTGCCATCCGGGCGGCCGCGCACGCTCAGGGTTTCCGGGCCTTCCGTGCAATCGACGCCGTTGGCCTTGAGGCCGTTGGCAACGGCTGACAGGCGGTCCGATTCCTTGACCCGCAATTCCTCGAGGCCGTTCATCACGGTCTCGCCGGTGGCGAAGGCCGCCGCGACGGCAAGCACGGGATATTCATCGATCATCGAGGGCGCCCGGTCAGCCGGGACGATCACGCCTTTCAGCTCGGAGGCGCGCACGCGCAGGTCCGCGACATCCTCGCCGCCGGCAAGGCGGGCATTGAGGATCTCAATGCTGGCACCCATGTCCTGCAAGGTCAGAATGAGGCCCGTACGGGTCGGGTTCATCAGCACATTGCGGATGGTGATATCGGAGCCGGGCACGAGCAGTGCCGCCACCAGCGGAAACGCCGTCGACGACGGGTCGCCGGGCACGTCGATGATCTGGCCGGTGAGCTTGCCCTGGCCCTCGATGCGGATGTGCCGGACATTGTCCTTGTCGGTTTCGACGGAAAGATTGGCGCCAAACCCCTGCAGCATCTTTTCCGTATGGTCGCGCGTCATGACCGGTTCGATGACCGTCGTTATGCCCGGTGTGTTGAGGCCCGCCAGCAACACAGCTGATTTGACCTGTGCCGAAGCCATCGGAACCCGGTAGGTGATGGGGGCGGCAACCTTGGGGCCGCGCAGTGTCAGCGGCATGCGGTCACCCTCCGAAGCCGTGACCTGAACGCCCATTTCCCGCAGGGGATTGAGCACGCGGCCCATGGGGCGCTTGGACAGGGAGGCGTCGCCAATAAAGGTGGTTTCCATCGCGTAGACGCCGACAAGGCCCATGGTCAGGCGGGCACCCGTGCCGGCATTGCCGAAATCGAGCGGCGCTTCCGGCTGCAGCAGGCAGCCATTGCCGGTGCCCTGAATGATCCACACATCGCCTTCCCTCGCGATTTTCGCACCCATGGCCTGCATGGCGCGGCCGGTGTTGATCACGTCCTCGCCTTCCAGCAGTCCGGTGATGCGGGTCTCGCCCGAGGCAAGGCCGCCAAACATGAAGGAGCGATGCGATATCGATTTGTCTCCGGGAATCCGGATATCTCCGGACAGGGCCTTGGAACGGCGGGCGGTGGCGGGCTTGGGCAATGCGGAATGGGACATGAGTACGATCAATCACAAGGAAAATTGGTGTTTCATCTCGAGCCTGTAGGCGTCGGCGTTCCTAACACAGCTTGTTCGTCCGGTCATCTCGCAAATGCATAGTTCGGCCGAACGGCAATCTCGCGTCGTTTTGGCTTTGACAAATGCGCTGAATTGCGTTTATGGGACCAGAAATCCATTTGATGAGCGCTGGCATAAACGGTTGGACGATGGCATACCGGATGCAGGCGCAGCCAGAAGACGAGGCATAACGTGGTAAATCCAAAACTTGGTACCAAGCGAGTCGACCCTGAAACAGGTCAGAAATTCTACGATCTGAACCGCGATCCGATCGTCTCCCCTTATACGGGCAAGAGCTATCCGCTCAGCTATTTTGATTCGACTGTTCCTTCCGCGCGTGAGGAAGAGGAAGAGGTCGAGACCGAAGAACTCGATGTCGTTCTGGAAAAGCCGGAATTCGTTTCGCTTGAAGAAGCCGATGGCGATGTCGATGGCGACGTGCCGGATCTGGGCGATGACGTCGATGTGGATGTCGACGATGCCGATGATGATGACACGTTCCTTGCCGAAGACGAGGAAGACGAAGATGACGACGTTACCGATATCCTCGGCGGCGGCATCGGCGAAGACGACGAAAACTGATTTTGAACAAGGTCTTTCGCTCTTCCGAAAAATAACGGAAATATCCGGCGAATAGACCTTGATCTTCTCTGCGGCGGGCGATATGTACCCGCCTCGGAACGGTTCCCAACCGTTCGACTGTCCAGCCGGATTTATCCGGCTTAGCCGAAACCGGCTAATGGAATGGGGCCATAGCTCAGCTGGGAGAGCGCTTGCATGGCATGCAAGAGGTCAGCGGTTCGATCCCGCTTGGCTCCACCAAATCTTCAATGATTTCAGAATTTTGTCCACGGCACATGGTTGCCGCTTCAGCGCAGCCGCGAGCGCGCAGTTGGCAGCAGGCGTGTCATCAGTGGCTTGCCGGTGAGATAGGCTGCAAGCCGTGTCTGCTCCGACAGCCATGCTGCGTCGTTCTCCAGTGCCGCCCTATGGGTTTTGTGTGCGGACTCATCGTCAAACCGGGAAAAGACCGCCAGCACATTTTCATTTTGCCGCACGGGGAGCCGGGTGAACGTGTTCTCGCCGTGCTCGGATGTGAAGACGGCAACCGGATTGTCGCCCCGTCCTTGCAGGAGCGGCGCGACGGACGTGCTGTAGTAGCTGCGGAAGCCCTGGTCCGCAGGCCGCTTGAGTTGATAGGTGACCACTTGAAACACCGCCGGTGAAGCGGCTTCCGTCGGGGATGCCGGCCGGGCGGCGGGAAGTGCAAACCCGCTGGATGATTCGGCGGGGTGAAGCAGCAATACATTGTCGGAATCGATCATGGTGCCGTTTGCCCTGTCGCGGTGCGCGCTCCAGACCGGGCCGTCATAGAACGCGGTCAACGCCGCGTGCCGGGTTACCATATCTTCAAAACCACGCAGCCAGACAAAGGCGTCGGGATCATCCGGATCGCGGAACTGGCCGATGACGGTCATGCCGCAGGCTTCCTGGCTTTCCAGAAAATGGGTGTCGAACAGGTCGATGAGGTCGTCACGGCGGCCGGGATGAAGCGTATAGCGCCTGAGTTCGACGATGGAACTGAAATGCCTGCCCGCCGCCTCGGTCCGCTGAACAGCCTTTGGTTGCATCAATTCGGGCATCTCGTTCAATCCTTCCCCATTAAACAGACCGGTCATCCTGTTTTTAATAAAACCGGTTGTCCTGTTTTTGTCAACTTGTTAGCCTGCCGCGGCATGAACGTGAAGGAACTGACATGGCACAGGATTCGATCGGAAAGCCGAAGAGGGTCAATGATCCGCAGGGAATGCGTTCACGCATCCTCGATGTGGCAGCGGACCTTTTCCAAAGGCGCGGCTATCATTCGACGAGCGTTCAGGATGTCGTTCAGGCAGCCGGAGCGACAGGCGGCGCCCTGCATCATCATTTCCCCACCAAGAAGGCGCTGGGGCTTGCCGTCATAGAAGAACGGGTGGCGCGCGAGGTCAACGCAACCGCGATCGAGCCCGTGCTGCGGGCAGACCGGCTGAAGACCGGCGTCCTGGCGTTTTTTTCCGCGGTGGCCGGCGAACTGGAGCGTAATCAGGCGGTGACGGGATGCCCGCTCAACAATCTCGCCATGGAGCTTTCGCTGGCTGATCCTGATTTTCGCCATGCGTCCAACGCCATCTTTGAGCGTTGGGTTGGGGTGCTTGCACAGAGATTCCAGGATGACGATCCGGCACTCGCACCCCGACAGGCCGGGGCGCTGGCCACACTGGTGATCGCCGCCTATTCCGGCGCCATGGCGATGGCAAAAGCCAGCCAGAGCGCGCTGCCGCTGCGCGATTGCGCGGCGCAGCTGGAAAAGCTTTTGCCCTAGGGTCCAGACCCTGGGCTGCTTGTCAGGCCTGCCGTGAGAAAACCACCGCCGTGAACAAAAGCACGCCCGCAAACACGATCATCGAGCCGATGCCAACCAGCGGTTCCATCGCGGCATTGCCAAGCGACAGGAAATACAGCGGCGGTATCATCACAACGATACCCACGGTGTAGACGATGAACTGAAGCATTGGCAGGCGTCCGGCGGCCTTTGCCGGGTTGAGCGCATAGTAGGTGCCGAATATCGCGCTGCTGACCCAACCGAGAAGATTGAGATGGGCATGGGCGGGAAAGGCGGTATGATCGCCCGATAACCCCATTTGCAGCCCCATGATGATACCCAGTAGAAACAAGATCGTCGCGGATTTGAAGAACAGCTGCGAAACCTGTGGCATGAGCGCATTCTTTCTCTGAACAGACATGACAGTCTGTGCAAATCTATAGTCTCGAATTCGGATTTGTGCCAGAGCACCGCCGCTAGCAAAAATAGGTAGGTTGTCCTCGCCGGAGACTATTTCGCGGGCGCGGGCGGCGATTGCTGTTTTCGACTGGATTAGCGCGAGAAAATCGATCAAACCATTCTGAAAAAGATCAGAATCGAGGAATCTCCCATGCCCGCCCGCCCGGTTGCCCTTTCCGGAACGCCCGAATCATCCCTGGCGCGCACCGGCGTCCTGTTGATGCTGCTGGGCATGCTGATGTTCGCCCTGAACGATGTGATGGGCAAATGGCTGGTGTCGACCTATTCCGTCGGTCAGGTCGTCTTTGTCCGCAGTGTCGCCGCCCTGATCATTCTTGCGCCATTCCTCTGGTACTCGGGACCGAAGAAAATCCTGCAGGTGGACCGGCCGGTCCTGCAGCTTGCCCGCGTTGCCGCGTCGACGGCGGAGATTTTCGCCTTCTACTTTGCCGTCGTCTATCTGCCGCTGGCCGATGTCATGACCTATTGGCTGGCCGCCCCGATCTATGTCGCCGCGATCTCGCCGCTCGTGCTGAAGGAGCCCGTCGGCTGGCGCCGCTGGAGCGCCATCATCGTCGGTTTCATCGGCGTCGTCATTGCCCTGGAGCCGTCGTCGCAGGCCCTCACGCCACAGGCCATCATTTCCATTCTGGGCAGCATGACCTTCGCCCTGATGCTGCTGCTCGGCCGTTCGCTGCGCGGCACGCCCGATACGACGCTGGTGTTCTGGCAGATCGTCGGTGCCGGCCTTGCGGGCGCGGCCTCGCTCTATTTCGACTGGAAACCGGTCAGCCCAAGGGATCTGGTTCTGCTCGCCGTGCTCGGTGTTGTCGCCATGCTGGCGCACATGCTCGTCAACCGTGCGCTCAAGATGGCTGATGCGGCAACCGTTGCACCGCTGCAATACACGCTTCTGTTCTGGGCCATCGTGTTCGGCTGGCTGGTGTTTGGCGACGTGCCGCGCCTGCCCATGCTGATCGGTTCAGGCTTTATCGTGGCGTCGGGCCTGTTCATCTTCTTCCGTGAACAGCAGCTGAAGCGGCAGGGGCGGATGAAGGCGGAACCGGCCGAAGCCATCGTTACCGGTTCCGGCGATCCGGTCTGAGGCAGAAAACGCCCCGTCAGGCGTTGACAGGCGCGCCTTTCAGCGATGCGCCGAGAGCGTCGAGCAGTTCTTCCGTGCCACGCTGGCGTTGTCCCGGCTCGTCATATCCGTCGAGAAAGGCGCCCTGCTCGGTGAAGACGAGCTTTGTGCCGGTGCCTTCAGGCTTCAGTTCCATCGTCGCGAGTGAAACGGAAATACGCTTGTCATCGAGATACATGTCATAGCTGTAGATGATGCGCTGGTCAGGGACGATGTCCTGATAGATGGCCTCGAACCTATGCACCGGCCCGCCTTTCGGTCCGCCGCTGTTGGTCTCGCGGCCGCCGATCCGGAAATCCATCTCGAACCGGGCGACGCCCCAGTCATCGGGGCCGGCAAACCATTTGCTCTTGGCGGTCTTGTCGCTGAGCGCAAAGAAGACGCGTGCCGGGGCGGCCGCATAGCTGCGCTCGATCGTGAATGTATCGTGTTTGACAGATCTCTTCGTCATGCTTTCGCTCCGGTTATTGATTGCCGTCTTCGGCGAGAAACTCGCCCAGCCGGTCGAGCCGGCGCTCCCATGATTTGCGCCGTTCATCCATCCATTGCTCGGCCGTTCGCATGGCGGTCCATTCGATGTGGCATGTGCGCACGCGGCCGACCTTTTCCGTGCGGATCAGGCCGCTGTTCTCGAGAACCTGCAGATGCTGCACCACGGCGGGCAGGGACATGGTCAGCGGTTTCGCCAATTCACTGACCGAGGCCGGGCCGCGGCTCAGCCGTTCCACCATGATGCGCCGGGACGGGTCCGCCAGCGCCTGAAACATAAGATCGAGTGAGGTTTGTTGGTTAAGCATATGCTTAAGTAATACCGATGGCCGGATTTGTCAACTTGTGCGCCAGGGCTTCCTCGAGGTGATTGACGGCTTTCTCGAATTTGTCGCGGCAACCCGGGTTGCAGAAGCCGACAACCGCGCCCTTGTAAAGCGTGAGGCTGTCTTCGCTGATCGGATCGCCCGACCAGGGGCAGGTGGTGTTGACCGCGTCGCTGATTTTCAGGTCTGACATGATGTTTTCCCCTTAACCCAGGTCGACGCTGATATCGGTGCGTACGGAATTGGCGATAAAGCATTGTTCATGCGCCTCGTGGTGCAGGTGTTCTTCCGTTGCCCGGTCCGGTGCCGCGCCGGCATAGCGGACTTGCGGCTTCAGCACGACCTTGCTGACAAACAGCTTGCCCTGTTCGTTCTTGCCGAGTTCTCCGCTCGCCGCGTCGCGATATTCATCGACGACGAAGCCGCCCTTGGCCGCGCCCGCCAGGAAGAACAGCATGTGGCAGCTGGAAAGCGAGGCGACGAATGCCTCCTCGGGGTCGACATTCTCCGCGGCGGAATAGGGCAGCCGGACAATGTGCGGCGATGAGGATGCCGGCACCTCAGCGCCGCCGTCGAACTGCCAGACATGGGCGCGGCTGTATTTGTTGTCGGTAAATGCGGCATCTGGAGCACGGTTCCATAGAACCGTCGCGCTGAAGGAGGTCATGGGCGTTTCCCGAATCTGTTGCTGAATTGATCGAAGCTTGTCAAAGCTTGGCACCATTGTCGATAGGGACTTCGGGGCGCGGCCGAACCCTATTCCGCGATGAACCGGTAACCGACCCCCGGCTCGGTGCGGATGAAGTGCGGATGGTTGGGATCTTCCTCGATCTTGGCGCGCAGCTGTCCGACAAAAACCCTGAGATAATGCAGGTCTTCCACGTGGGCCGCTCCCCAGATCGATGCCAGGAGATGGCGATGGGTGACGACAAGTCCGGGATGCAGGACAAGGTGGACCAGCAGCTGGTACTCCTTGCGGGTCAGATGCACCGCTTCGCCCTTGAGCGTCACCACCCGCTTGACCATGTCGACCACAAGACCGTTGCTTTCAAAGCGCGAGGGAACGCTGGTTCCCGCCACTTTCTGACGCAGCGCCGTGCGCACGCGCGCCAGCAGTTCGCCGATGCCAAAGGGCTTTTCCACGTAGTCATTGGCGCCGAGATCAAGCGCGGCGATCTTTTCGACTTCCCGGTCGCGCGCCGACAGGACGATGATGGGCACCTCGGAAAAGGCGCGCACGGTCTTGATGACCTCCTTGCCGTCCTTGTCGGGAAGGCCAAGGTCGAGAATGACGAGGTCGGGCGCGCTGGTGGCGATCAGCCGTTCCGCATCCGCACCCGTGGCGGCGGAGATGACGTCATAGCCCGATGCCGTCAGTGCCGGATACAGGAAACGCTGGATCTGCGGCTCGTCGTCGACAACCAGAATGCGGTTCTCGTTCATGGTGTCGCATCTCCGCTCTCGGTTGCATCGAAAATAGGAAGCCGGATAATAAAGCGCGTGCCGCGCTTGCGGATAGCCGGGCTTTCCGCCTTGATGGTCCCGCCCATGGCTTCAACGAAGCCACGGCAGATCGACAGGCCGAGGCCGGTTCCCGCCGCCCGGCCATCGCCTTTGACGCGCCGGTAGAACTTTTCGAAGATGCGGTCTATGTCCCTTGCCGGAATGCCCTTGCCCTGGTCGGTGACGCTGATTGCCACCTCCGTCGCATCCTGCTTTGCGTAGATGGTGATCGGGCTGTCGCCGCCATATTTCGCTGCATTGTCGAGCAGATTGAACAGCACCTGTCCGAGCAGGGACGAATCCCCGCTGACGGTGGCAAGGTCCGGAGCGATGCTGATCTCGATGGCGACGCCCGGTTTGAGCCGCTTCATGCGCTCGACCGATGAAATGATGATATCCGCCGCATCGACAGGGCTGTGCTTGACCTTCAATGTGCCGGCTTCGATCCGGGTCATGTCGAAAAGATTGGAGACAAAACGGGTCAGGCGCCCCGATTCCTCCTCGATGGAAAGCAGCAGATCGTCGTGGCTTTCCGGCTTGATGCGGCTTCCAAGCTCGCGCAGCGTGGTGACGGCGCCCGTGATCGAGGCCAGCGGCGTCTTCAGGTCGTGGGACAGGGAGGAGAACAGCGCGGCATGCAGTTTTTCGCTTTCCTGCAATGCGGCCGTCTTGGCATTTTCCCGCACCAGCTGCGCGCGGTCGATGGCGATCGCCGTCTGATCGAGAATGGCGACCAGCATGCGGTCTTCGCTTTCCGTCAGCGAGGCGGGGTGCTCGGTCATGGAAAGGCCGAGCACGCCGGCAACGCCATGCGATGTCATGATCGGCAGGAACTGCCAGCTGATCTGCGGCAGCGTGCCCGTGTCATGCCCGGACCGTTCATTCTTCTCGAATGCCCAGCGCACCGCGGTCATGTCCGTATTGTCGAGCGTCATGTCAGGCGGCCATGCGGTCTGCAGCGACAGGTCGCCGTCTTCCGGCAGCAGGATCACCACACCCGTTCCGAGCGTCGAATGCAGGTGCATGGCCGCAGCCACAAGCACATCATCCAGCCGGGCGGTGCCCGATAGTTTGCGCGAGAATTCGTAGAGCGCCTGTGTGTTTTTTGCCTGGTTGCGCGATCGCGCCACCTGGTCGCGCAAACGCCCGGCGAGATCGCCGATCATCAGGGCCACGCCGAGAAAGATGATCAGCGAAAACAGCTGATGCGGCTTGGCTATGCTTAAGTTGTGGACCGGCTCGATGAAAAAGTAGTTGTAGAGAACAAACGACAGGCCGGCGGCAATGATGGCGGCAAAACGCCCGCTCGACATCGCCGACAGGATGACGGCAACGAGATAGAGCATGGAAAGGTTTTGCGGGTGGACGATCTCACTGGCGCCAAGCCCCAGAAGCGTCGTCACGGCTGTTGCCGCTATCGGAATGGCGATGGATGTGGCGAGCTCGCGTGCCGAGCGCTTTTGCGGCGCCGGCGGCACATAGGGCTTGTCCTGCTCGTCCCCGGTGACAATGTGGACGCCGACATCGGTGAAGCGCTTGACGATCTCGTCGGGAAGCGACCGCCGGAACGGATTGGAGAAACGCTTGCCTTTCGGGCGTCCGAGCACGACCTGTGTCACATTCTCGCGCCGCGCAATGCGGAAAATCTCGTCGACAAAGTCCCGGGCGATCACGCGCCGCGTTTCCGCGCCGAGCCTTTCCGCCAGGTCAAGGATTTCATCAAGCCGCTGGTTTGCCGCCGTGTCCATGCCCGCATCGCTGGTCTTGGTCAGTGAAACCACCAGCCACCGGGCGTTGAGGCCGGAGGCGAGGCGGCTTGCGGTGCGGACAACCTTTTCGGACAGGCTGTCCGGTCCGACGCAGACGAGAAGCCGCTCGCCGGTGGCCCACGGACCCTCGATCGCGTTTTGCCGCAACAGGTCGATCATCTGGTCGTCGACGCGATCGGCGGTACGGCGCAGGGCAAGCTCGCGCAAGGCGGTGAGGTTGGCCGGTTTGAAGAAACCCCGCGCTGCCCGTTCGGCATTGCCGGGCAGGTAGACCTTGCCCTCCTTCAGCCGTGCAATCAGTTCCGCCGGCGGCAGATCGACCAGCAGCACCTCGTCGGCGCGCTTGAGGACCACATCCGGTACGGTCTCGCGAACGGTCACTCCCGTGATCTTTGTCACCAGGTCGGACAGGCTTTCCAGATGCTGGACATTCATCGCGGTCCAGACATCGATGCCCTGCCAGATCAGCTCTTCAATGTCCTGATGACGTTTGGGATGACGGCTGCCGGGCGCGTTGGTGTGGGCGAGCTCGTCAAGGACCAGCACTTTCGGCTTGCGTGCCAGGGCCGCATCAAGGTCGAATTCTTCCAGCGTGCGGCCCCTGTAGCCGATCTGCTTGCGCGGCAGCACTTCCAGCCCGTCAAGAAGTTCGGCGGTTTCCGCGCGCCCATGCGTCTCGGCAAGGCCGATGACGATGTCGGTGCCGTCTTCCTTCAGACGTTGTGCCCGCACCAGCATGGCATAGGTTTTACCCACGCCGGGGGCAGCGCCGAGGAAAACGGTCAGCTTGCCGCGCGATTCGCGTGTGGCCAGCTCCAGCAGCTTGTCAGGATCGGGTCGTGTCTGTTGACCGTGGTCGGCCATATACGCCTCAGTTTGCTTTTTCAGGTCGCCTGCGCCGGTTGAGCGCCAGAACCTTTACCCCACCCTTGGTGGAAATGCCAAGGGCAGGATGCCGCGTGTTCGCAGCCACCAGGGCAGACTGTGTGCCAGACCGGCAAAAATGCCGGTCATGGAGGCCGCCTGCGACAGCACACCTATTGACGTCGAAGGCGGGTGCTTTAAAAGTCCGCGCCAGTTCGATCAAGCAGGAACAAGACCGTGATCCGCCATATTGTATTCTTCAGCGCCCGCAATCCGGATGATGTCGACACGATCCATACGCGTCTCAAGCGGCTTGGAGAAATTCCGCACTCCCTCGTGTTCGAGGTCATGAAGAACACCAAGACCGATCCGATCTCGGGTGAAATCGATATTGTCGTTTATGGCGAGTTCGCAAGCGCCGAGGCGCTGGCCGCATACAAGGCACACCCGATCTACAGTGAAACCACAGCGGTGGTTCGCCCCTTGCGCGAATTGCGCATTTCGGCCGATGTGGTTTCCACGTTGGCTTAAGCGTCAGCCGTACCGGAAATACTTTCCAGAATCGGGCAGTCCGGCCGCTGGTCGCCGTGGCAATGGGCGACCAGGTGCTGCAAAGTGTGCTGCAGTTCGCGCAGTTCGGTGATCTTGCGCTCGATTTCCTTCAGTTTCGTCCGGGCGATGCTTTTGACATCGGAGCTCGCGCGCTCCTTGTCTTCGTAGAGCGCCAGAAGCTGGCGGCATTCCTCCACGGAAAATCCAAGCCCGCGCGAGCGTTGCAGGAAGCGCAGCTTGTGCACATCCGACATCGAGTAATCCCGGTAGCCGTTGTCGGACCGGTCGGGCTTCAACAGCCCGATATCCTCGTAATAGCGGATGGTCTTGGCCGGGAGGCCCGATTTTTCCGATGCATGGCCGATATTCATGGGATCCTCACAGTTTCAGTGTCCGCAGCCGCAATGCATTGGCAATGACCGATACGGAGGAAAGGCTCATTGCCGCTGCCGCCAGCATGGGCGAAAGCATGGCGCCGAAGACGGGGTAGAGCACACCTGCCGCAACCGGCACGCCCAGCACATTATAGACAAAAGCGAAGAACAGGTTCTGCTTGATATTGCGGATGGTTGCATCGGCGAGATGACGCGCACGGACAATGCCGTTGAGGTCGCCCTTCACCAGGGTAATGCCCGCGCTTTCCATTGCAACGTCGGCGCCCGTGCCCATGGCAATGCCGACATCGGCCGCGGCAAGCGCCGGGGCATCGTTGACGCCGTCACCGGCCATGGCGATCTTTGCGCCCTTGGCCCGGAGCTCATCGACCAGCCGCTTCTTGCTCTCGGGCATCATGTCGGCGCGCACTTCATCGATACCGAGCCGGGTGGCGACCGCCTGGGCAGTGATCTTGTTGTCGCCGGTCGCCATGATGATGGTGAGGCCAGCCTTGTGCAGCAGGCGGATTGCCTCGGCCGTCGTGGCCTTGATCGGGTCGGCCACCGCGATGATGCCTGCGGCCTTGCCGTCGACCGCCATGAACAGGACACTCTTGCCGCCGGTCCGCAGTGCATCGGCCTTCCCGCTCAGGGCGGATATGTCGGCACCAACGTCCTGCATCATGGCCTTGTTGCCGAGCGCAACGGATTGCCCGCCGATGCTGCCGGAAACACCCTTGCCGGTGACCGCTTCGAACGTTTCGGCCTTGAGCAGGGTGAGAGTGCGGGCTTTCGCACCTTCGACGATGGCTTCGGCAAGCGGATGCTCCGAGCCCTTTTCGAGGCTGGCTGCAAGAATCAGCAACTGGTCCTCGGCAAATGGTCCGTCTGCAATGACGTCGGTGAGTTTCGGCCTGCCTTCGGTGAGGGTGCCGGTCTTGTCCACGATCAGTGTATCGACGCCGGCAAAACGTTCCAGCGCTTCCGCATCCTTGATCAGCACACCCGCTTGCGCGCCGCGTCCGGTAGCGGTCATGATCGACATGGGCGTTGCCAGACCAAGCGCGCAGGGACAAGCGATAATCAGCACCGAGACGGCCGCGACAAGGCCGTAGATCATGCCGGGTTCCGGTCCGAACCAGGCCCAGGCGATGAACGAGACGATGGCGACGAGAACCACCGCGGGCACGAAATAGCTGGCGACGCGGTCCGCCAGACCCTGAATGGGCGCGCGCGAGCGTTGGGCCGTCGCGACCATGCCGACAATCTGCGACAGGACCGTATCGGCGCCCACTTTCTCCGCCTTGATCAGCAGCGTGCCGTTGCGGTTGAGCGTGCCGCCGGTCACCGTGTCATTCTCAGTCTTTTCGACAGGCAACGGTTCGCCTGTCAGCATGGATTCGTCGATGGACGAGCGGCCTTCCAGCACAATGCCATCCACAGGCACGCTGTCACCCGGACGGACCCGCAACCGGTCACCGGCCACGACCTCGTCCAGCGGGATATCGTTTTCCGTCCCGTCCGCTGCCACGCGGCGCGCGGTTTTGGGCGCAAGGTCAAGCAGGGCACGAATGGCGGACCCGGTGCGCTCGCGTGCTTTCAGCTCCAGGATCTGTCCGAGGAAGACAAGCGTAACGATAACGGCCGCCGCCTCGAAGTAAACCGGCACGCTGCCGCCATGCATGCGGAAGGCATGCGGGAAAATGTCAGGCACGAGTGTTGCCACGACACTGAAGGCATAGGCCGCACCGACGCCGATGGCGATGAGCGTCCACATGTTCGGGCTGCGGTTGACGAGGGATGCCCAGGCGCGTTCGAAGAAGGGGATGGCCGCCCAGAGGACAACCGGGGTGGCGAGGACCAGTTCCAGCCAGATTGCGCGGCTTTCCCCGATCCAGTCGCGCAAAGGCAGGCCAAGCATGGGGCCCATGGTGATGAAGAGCAGCGGTATGGAACAGAGCGCGCTGATCCAGAACCGGCGGGTGAAATCGACGAGTTCAGGGTTCGGGCCTTCATCCCCGGTGGGAATGCCCATGGGTTCGAGCGCCATGCCGCACAGCGGGCATGACCCCGGGCCGTCCTTGACGATTTCCGGATGCATCGGACAGGTATATTGGGTTCCCGCCGGCATCGGCTTCGGTGCCGGCCTGTCGCCGAGATAATCCTGCGGCGCCTTTTCGAATTTCGCCATGCAGCTGGCCGAGCAGAAATAATATTTCTCATTGTCGTGCCGCAGGAAGTGTTTTGCCATTGCCCGGTCGACGGTCATGCCACAGACCGGATCGATCGCCGTCAGGTAGGGCTCCGGGTCGGCCGTGAATTTCTTGTGGCAGCCCGCCGAGCAGAAGTGAAACACCCGGCCCGCATGCTCCGCCGTCGGCTTGCCGGCCGTAGGGTCAACCAGCATGCCGCAGACCGGATCGCGCACGACCTCCGCCTGCGCCGCGTGCGTACTGCAACAGCTGTGGCCATGGGTGTCATGGGCGTGATCGTGGTTGTGATGGTCATGTTTCATGATGGAACTTTCGACATGTACGGGAAGATAGTGATGCAAAGGTAATTCTTCCAGTAACTGGAAGGTCAAGGCCTGCCCGAAAGTTTCTTCAATGCAGCGCAATGGCTGGGGATTTCGATTGTTGCAAAAGCCTGTTTTTGCCATGGTACGGAAATCGACGCGCACTGTTCGCTTGAATCGCGATCACCCCGGCCAACGCAGTACTGGACATTTAGATGAGCCGTTTTTGGAGTTCTCTCGTGCACACATTGACCCCGTATGTCGCGGGAGAGCAACCGGTGCTGCCCGATCTGATCAAGTTGAACACCAATGAAAACCCATATGGTCCGTCACCGCGCGCACTGGCGGCCATAGCAGCCGAGACGACGGACGCGTTGCGGCTTTATCCCGATCCAACGGCGCACAGGCTGAGAGAAGCCATCGCCAAAAGCCATGGCCTTGACGCCAATCACGTCTTTGTCGGCAACGGATCTGACGAAGTGCTGGCCCATGTGTTCCAGGCATTGCTGAAACACGACAAGCCCTTGCTGTTTCCGGATGTCACCTACAGTTTCTTTCCGACCTACTGCCGTCTCTACGCAATAGACTTTCGGGCTGTTCCACTCGATGACACGATGGCGGTCCGCATTGCCGACTACCGGCAGGCATGCGGCGCAATCATTCTGCCCAATCCGAATGCCCCGACCGGCACGGCCTTGCCCCTGGCGGAAATCGCGGCATTGCTTGCCGATCACCCCGATCAGGTCGTGGTGATCGATGAAGCCTATGTGGACTTTGGTGCGCAGAGTGCGATCCCCCTGGTCGCACGCTTCCCCAATCTGCTCGTGACCCAGACCTTTTCAAAGTCGCGCGGGCTGGCCGGTCTGCGCGTTGGCTTTGCCGTCGGGCAGCCCCAGCTGATTGAAGCGCTGCAACGGGTGAAGGACAGTTTCAATTCCTATCCCCTCGACCGTCTCGCCATCGCGGGAGCGGTTGCCGCCTGGGAGGACCGGGCGTGGTTCGAGGAAAAACGCGGCCGGATCGTGGCCACCCGGGAAAGATTGTCCGTCGCCTTGCGCGCGCTGCAGTTTGAGGTTCTTCCCTCGGCGGCCAATTTTCTGTTTGCACGCCATGCCGTGCTGCCCGGCGCGGAGATTGCTGCCGAGCTTAGAAGCAGGGCCATTCTGGTCAGGCATTTCCCGAAACCGCGCATACACGACTATCTGCGCATCAGCATCGGTACGGATGAAGAGTGCGAGACGCTTCTGTCCGGCTTGGCCGATGTGATCGCATCGTTGAAAGGATAAAAGCCCGGCATTGCTGCCGGGCCTTGATGGGTGTCTCGGGAAGAGGCGACGATCAGCCGGAACGGGCCATGTCGAGTTGCGTGCCGTCGCCCATCTGCCCGGCTTCCCAGCCGAGAATGGCGCGCTTGCGGGTCAGACCCCAGTGATAACCGGTGAGGGCGCCGGATTTGCCGACGGCGCGATGGCACGGAACCACGAAGGAAATCGGGTTGGCGCCCACCGCAGCACCGACGGCGCGGGAGGCTTTGGGCGAGCCGATTTCCTGAGCAATGTCCGAATAGGCGCAGGCCTTGCCCATCGGCACCTTCAACAGGGCTTCCCAGACGCGCAGCTGGAAGTCCGTGCCGATCATCACCACTTTCAGCGGCCGGTCGGAACGCCATTCAACCGGGTTGAACACCCGTGCCGCATAGGGTGACGTGGCGCCAAGGTCTTCGACATAGGTGGCATTGGGCCAGCGGGATGTCATGTCTTCCATGGTTTCGCGTTCATGCCCCTGATCGGCAAAGGCAAGACCCGCCAGCCCGCGATCCGTCACCATCACCAGCGCCCGCCCGAAGGGCGAGATATGGAAGCCGTAACGGATAACGAGGCCCGCACCGCGGGTCTTGTAATCGCCCGGCGACATGCCTTCATGGGTGACGAACAGGTCGTGCAGGCGACTTGGCCCGGACAGGCCGGTTTCCAGGGCCGTCTCCAGCAGTGGCATGCCTTCGTCGAGCAGGCGGCGGGCATGGTCGATGGTCACGGCCTGCAGAAAGCCCTTGGGCGACAGGCCCGCCCAGCGGGTGAAAAGCTTCTGCAGGGCCGTGGGTGAAAGCCCTGCCTCCTTGGCCAGGACCTCGAGCGATGGCTGGTCGCGATAATCCTCACTGATCCGCTCAATGATATGGCTGACAATGGCATAGTCATTGCCCGAAGGCGTAATATCGTTCTGAAGGATGGCATGCGGTTTCATGGTCGTTACCTCATTCCGGCATGATCCGATGCGTTGCACCGCAAAGACAGATCAGGCTTTCAATTCATGTTGAGTGTCATATGACCATGCAGGGGCCTGATCTGCCACCCGATTCTTGCACGCCGTGAAAACTACCGGCCCTTGGCCGCGGCCAGGGCCCGGGTGAATGCCAGGGCAAAGCTTTCCCGGTCATCGGGATTGAGAAACGAGCCGATTGTCACCGCCTTGCCCTGTCCCTCCACCCGCATGGAGGTAATGCCGATTTCCGCGTGCCGCGCGACATTGAACCGGGTCCAGAACGGGTTGAATTCGTGCAGGTTGGTCCGGCCTGACGGCGCCACCTGCCTGATCTGCAGCGTGATTCTTGAAACGCTGACCTCCTCATGCGCTTTTGCTGCGGTGTAGTTCATCCGGAAGGCAAGATAGATCAGGAGGACATCAAGGCCGAAAAAGCCGAAAACCGGCCATGCTCCCAGCGACAGGAAGAAAAGGCCGGTCAGAAAACTGCATCCGCCGATCGCGGCCATGACAATGAGAAAGCCTTGGCGGCCAAGCGACCGGTGCGGCACCAGAAGGGCGCGGAAAATTTCCTCTTCATTGTGCGCGACAGCGTCAATTGGGTTCATTGTTTGGCTCATGACGCTTGAGTATAGAAGGGTCATGGAAAATCCCAAGAGCAAACTTGATCAGATTGACGTGAGTGCGGTCGCCGAAAAGCCGGCGAAGCGGCCGCGCCTTGTCGCCGGTACACGCTATACCGCCGATGAGATCCACGAGATTTTTCGTCGGTTCTCGATCCAGCGGCCGGAACCCAAGGGCGAGCTCGAGCACGTCAATGCTTTTACCCTTTTGGTCGCGGTTGCGCTTTCGGCCCAGGCGACGGATGTCGGGGTCAACAAGGCAACCCGCGCCCTGTTCAAGGTTGCCGATACACCGGAGAAGATGCGCGATCTCGGCGAGGCAACTGTCGGCGAATACATCCGTACCATCGGCCTTTGGCGCAACAAGGCCAAAAACGTCATTGCCCTGTCGGAAGCCCTGATCCGCGACTATGGCAGCGAGGTGCCGGATGATCGCGACGAGCTGGTCAAGCTTCCCGGTGTCGGCCGCAAGACCGCCAATGTGGTGCTCAGCATGGCTTTCGGGCAGGCGACGATGGCCGTCGACACGCACATATTCCGCATCGGCAACCGGCTTGGCCTCGCGCCGGGCAAGACACCGGATCAGGTGGAAGCCAAATTGATGAAGATCATTCCGGCGGAATATCTCTACCACGCCCATCACTGGCTGATCCTGCATGGCCGCTATGTCTGCAAGGCCCGCAAGCCCGAATGCACGGCCTGCGTCATTGCCGATATCTGCAAGGCGGCGGAAAAAACGGCGGAACTGCCCGCACCGCTGGTGCCATTGCCCCCACAGGTTTTCTAGCGCAGCCCTGCGGGTGGTTCCGATTGAGCCACGGCCTTGTGCAGGTGCACCATCATGGCCGCGGCAAACAGCGGGGTCAAAAGGTTGAGGATCGGAATGGCCATGAAGGCCGCAATGACGAGACCGGCCAGGAAAACCGTCGTTGCATGTTTCGACCGCAGCGCCTTGGCTTCCATTTCCGGGCGGAACCGCATGGCGGCGAATTCGAAGAATTCCCGGCCGAGCAGATAACCATTGACCACGAAGAACGCGATGATGTTGACGCCGGGAATGAGAAGCATCAGCAGTGCAATGATATTGCCGAGGATAATGACGCCGAGGAATTTCAGCGAAAGCACGAAGGAGCGCAGGACCGGCAGCGGGCGGCCTTTCGGATCGAGCGGGTAATCCGACTTTTCCACAACTTCAGCCACATCGTCGAGAAACAATCCGGCGACGATGGCCGAAACCGGCGCGATCAGCAGTGCCAGCCCCAGCGCCAGGGCGATGCTGGCGAATATACCGGCGATAAAGCCGAGCCAGCCGGCCCAGGATGGCAGATCCGGCATCCATTGATCGAAAAAGGGCAATGCGAGCAAGGCAAAGAGTTCCCGCAGCCCGAACCAGGCACCGATCAGCAGAAGCACGGTCATTCCGAGAGACTTCCACAGGACAGAACGGAATTCCGGCCGGAACAGGTGACTTGCGGCGGCCTGGGCGCTGTCAAAAATCATGATGCCGTTCTTCCTTTCCGGTCTTTCCAATATTTGGGACATAAGGAGCGCGTCCGGCAGAGACAAGACGCCCCCGCGCATTAGGGGTAGTCAAGGCCCGCTGTTCCGGCTAGGACTTGGCGAACCAGAGGCCAAGAACTGCAATTGAATCAATCCTGGAGTTTTCATGTCGAGTTATGACGTGCTTTGCATCGGCAATGCCATTGTCGATATCATCGCCCGCACGGATGACGATTTTATCGTCAAGAACGGTATCATCAAGAATGCGATGAACCTGATCGATGCCGACCGTGCGGAATTTCTGTATGAGCGCATGGGACCGGCCATCGAAGCTTCTGGCGGAAGTGCCGGCAATACCGCGGCCGGCGTTGCCAGCCTTGGCGGCCGCGCCGCCTATTTCGGCAAGGTTGCCGACGATCCGCTCGGTCACATCTTTACCCATGATATCCGCGCGCAGGGCGTTGCCTTCGATACGCGCGTGTTGAAAGCGCCGCCGCCCACGGCCCGCTCGATGATTTTCGTTACGCCCGATGGCGAGCGTTCGATGAACACCTATCTCGGCGCCTGTGTCGAGTTTGGACCGGAAGACGTGGAAAGCTCCAAGGTATCGGAAGCGAAGGTCACCTATTTCGAAGGCTATCTCTGGGACCCGCCCCGCGCCAAGGAAGCCATCCGCCTGTCGGCGAAAATTGCGCATGAGCACAAGCGCGAAGTGTCGATGACCCTGTCGGATCCGTTCTGCGTGGATCGCTATCGCGACGAATTCCTTGAGTTAATGCGTTCCGGCACGGTTGATATTGTTTTCGCCAACGAGGCGGAACTGAAGTCGCTGTACCAGACCGATGATTTCGAGAAGGGGCTCGATGCCATCCGCAAGGATTGCAAGCTCGCCGCCATCACCCGCTCGGAAAAGGGCTCGGTGGTTGTCTCGAAAGACGAAACCGTTGCCGTTCCGGCGATCGAGATCGCCGAGCTTGTCGATACGACAGGTGCGGGTGATCTCTATGCGTCGGGCTTCCTGTTCGGCTATACCAATGGCCGCTCGTTGACCGATTGCGCGCGGCTGGGCTCGTTGACCGCCGGGCTCGTGATCCAGCAGATCGGCCCGCGTCCGGCGCAAAATCTGAAAATTGCAGCCCAGCAAGCCGGGTTACTCTGATCGAACGATGCCGTCACGCTTGAGCTCTTCAGGCGTGCGGCCCACCTTGTGGTAGTTCGGCAGGGTCCAGCCGAAGTAAAGCGCGCCGCCGCGAACCGCAAAGGCGGTCAGCGCGGCGAACAGGGCCGAAACCTCCGGCCCCGCTGAAAGCCCCAGCAGCAGCGTGTAGGCGACCGAACCGGCAAGCGCCGCGGTGACGTAGATTTCGCGCCGCATCAACACCGACGGTTCCGCGGAAACGATATCGCGCAGCACGCCGCCGAATGTGGCCGTCAAAATGCCTGTCACAACGGCAATGGTCGGGCTGAAGCCGAGCGCCAGCGCCTTCGCAGCGCCCATGACGCTGTAGGCCGAGAGCCCCAGCGCATCGAGCCACAGCAGAAGCCGGTAGCGTGATTCCAGGAGATTGGCGGAGAAATAGACGATGATTGCCGCCGCGGCACAGACGAGGATATAGCCGGGCTCCCGGACCCAGAAGACGGGGACACCGAGGATGAGGTCGCGCAGGGTGCCGCCGCCGATACCCGTTACCGCAGCGAGAAACACGAAAGCGATGATATCAAGCTGGCGGCGCGACGCGGCGAGGCCGCCTGTCGCGGCGAAAACGAAAACGCCCGCATAATTGAATATCTGGATCGATGTCATCGGCTGTTCCCCTCCATGTAAAAGGTAGAACATGACCAATACGGAGCGTAAACAGCTAAATTGAAAAGGCCAGACCCCGTCGCCGGAATCTGGCCTTTGTCGTTGAGATGACGCTATGGTTATGCGTCTTTTTCCGCCTGCGGGTTGATCGGACCCGGCTCTGCCTGGCCTTCGCCCGCAGCCTGCTTCGGGCCGCCCTTGGAAACGCCGACGAGTGCCGGGCGCAGCATGCGGTCGCCGATGACGAAACCGGCCTGCGCCACCTGCAGCACCGTGTTGTGCGGCACGTCTGCGTTGGGAATTTCGTACATGGCCTGATGGAAATTCGGGTCGAAACGCTGGCCCTGCGGTTCGATCTTCTTGACGCCGTGGCGTTCCAGCGCCGACATCATCGAGCGCTCGGTCATTTCCACACCTTCGGCCAGTGCCTTGAAACCTGCATCGCCATTGGCGAGGGCATCGGCCGGAATGGCTTCGAGCGCGCGCTTCAGATTGTCGGAAACCGAAAGCATGTCGCGGGCGAAATTGGCGACGGAATAGGAACGCGCATCGTGAACATCACGGGCGGTGCGCTTGCGCAGGTTTTCCATATCGGCGGCCAGACGCAGCAGTTGATCGCGCAGATCGCCGTTTTCGCCGCGCAAGGCATCCAGTTCGACACTGTTGGCTGCTTCCGCCTGTTCTTCCTCTTCCTGCGCCATGGCATATTCCTCTGCCTTGCGCGATTTCAGAAAATCATCGGCGGCACGCTTGAGCGCATCACGGTCGCGCGGATTCTTCAGATCGCGCTGATCGAGATCGGGTGCGTCATGATGTTTCTTTTCTTCAGTCATCTATCCTGTCCGTTCATAAATCGAATGTGCGCTGGATATCGAGGTTTAGGCCATGAAAATCAAGTGCAAATGCCCGAAGCGGAGGAAGTTCGCGTGGCAGCACAGCGCCAGTGCAGTATCCTTCGCTCTATCGCAACAGTCGTGAGACCAGCTGCGCCGTATAGTCGACCATCGGAACAATGCGCGCATAGTTCAGCCGGGTTGGGCCGATAACGCCGAGGGCACCAATGACCCGTTGTTCCGAGTCGCGGTAAGGCGCAATCACCAGAGATGAGCCGGAAAGCGAAAACAGCTTGTTCTCGGAGCCGATGAAAATGCGCACGCCCGATCCCGCTTCGGCCAGATCGAGCAGTTGTATCGTGCCTTCCTTGGTCTCGAGATCATCGAACAGATGGCGCAGCCGGTCGAGATCCGCTTCGGCGCTGATGGAATCCAGAAGGTTCCCGCGTCCGCGCACGATGAGCCGCGGCGGTTGGCCGCCACCCGTGCCGCCCCAGACTGCAAGTCCCTGCTCGACCAGGTGTTGCGACAGGACATCGAGCGCCTGCTGGGTTTCGTCCTTCAAGCGGGCAATTTCCACGCGTGCTTCGGTGATGGTGCGGCCCTGAATATGCGCATTGAGGAAATTCGATGCTTCGATCAATTGCGATGGCGTCACGCCGGGCGGCAGGTCGATCACCCGGTTTTCAATGTCGCCGCTCTGGGTCACCAGCACCGCCAGCGCCTTGGTGGGTTCCAGCCGCACAAACTCGATGTGCTTGAGTGCGCCTTCCGCTTTGGTTGCAAGCACAAGTCCGGCGCCGCGCGACATGCCCGACAGGATCTGGCTGGCCTGCGTCAGCATGTTCTCGCTCGACTGGGCGTCGCCGCCCGCCCGCACCTGCGCCTCGATGGAATTGCGCTCGTCGGAGGAAAGGTCGCCCACTTCCATGAAGGCATCGACAAAGAACCGCAGGCCCAATTGTGTCGGCAGCCGTCCCGCCGACACGTGCGGCGCGTAGACAAGGCCGAGATGCTCGAGATCGCTCATGACATTGCGGATGGTCGCCGGGGAAAGCGTCACGGGCAGGATGCGCGACAGATTGCGCGATCCCACCGGTTCGCCGTCACCGAGATAGCTCTCGACGATGCGCCGGAAAATATCCCGTGACCGCTGGTCGAGGGATTGCAATGGTTCGGGAGTAACTGCCTTGTTCATTCTGTGCGACGCCCTTGTTCTCTGCCAGGGAATATAGGCGTTGTCGGTCCAATCATCAAAGCTTTTGCTTCATGGTTCCATTTAAGCGTCCGTTGCTCTAAAAGGCCGGACAACCATATTTTTCAAGAGGTCATTCCATGCGTCCTTCCAAACGAGCCCCAGACGAAATGCGCGCCATTTCCTTCGAGCGCGGCGTTTCCAAACATGCTGAAGGCTCGTGCCTGGTCAAGTTTGGCGATACACACGTCCTGTGCACCGCCAGCCTTGAGGAAAAGGTGCCGGGCTGGATGCGCAACACCGGCAAAGGCTGGGTAACGGCGGAATACGGCATGCTGCCGCGTTCGACCGGCGATCGCATGCGCCGCGAGGCTTCATCCGGCAAGCAGGGCGGCCGCACTTTGGAAATCCAGCGGCTGATCGCCCGTTCGCTGCGTGCCGTCGTGGACCTGCAGGCGCTGGGCGAAGTGCAGATCACCGTGGACTGCGATGTCATTCAGGCGGATGGCGGCACCCGGACGGCAGCCATCACCGGCGGCTGGGTCGCCTTGCACGAATGCCTGCGCTGGATGGAAACACGCCAGATGCTCAAGGTCGAAAAGGTATTGAAGGACCATGTTGCGGCGATTTCCTGCGGCATCTCCGACGGCACGCCCGTGATTGATCTCGATTATGCCGAGGATTCAACGGCACAGACCGATGCCAACTTCGTCATGACCGGCAAAGGTGGTATCGTCGAAGTGCAGGGAACGGCGGAAGGCGAGCCATTCTCGCAGGACGAGCTGCTGGCCTTGATGGGGCTTGCCCGCAACGGCATCACCCGGCTGGTTTCCCTGCAGAAAATGGCGGTCTCGTAAGCGGAAAGCACCATGCAGCCATCGGGTATTCTGGAAACAGCACTCTATGTGACCGATATCGACGTGGCTGCACGGTTCTATGCCGATATACTCGGACTGGACGTCATCCTGCGGGCGGGCAATGAATCGGTGTTTTTCCGGTGCGGCGCCGGTGTCCTGATCCTGTTCGATGCGGAAAAGCTGAGGGAAAGGCCCAAGGGCGGTCTTCCCATCCCGGCCCATGGTGCCAAGGGGCCGGGCCATGTCTGTTTTCGCGCAACGCGGGATGAAATTTCCGGCTGGAAGTCCCATCTTGAGGCCAACGGCATTGCCATTGAAAGTGAATTTGACTGGCCCAATGGTGCCCGCTCCCTGTATTTCCGCGATCCGTCCGGAAACTCGATTGAATTTGCCGAACCGGCTTTATGGAACCTGACATGAGAACACTCGAAAAAGGCAAACTGCTCGTTGCCAGTCACAACAAGGGCAAGATCCAGGAAATGATCGATCTGCTCGGCCCCTTCGGTTTCGAAGTGGTGTCGGCGGGCGACCTCGGTCTGCCGGAACCGGATGAAACCGGCACCACATTCGAAGAGAACGCCTACATCAAGGCTTTCGCGGCGGCCAAGGCGACCGGCCTTGTCGCGCTGTCCGATGATTCCGGCCTCTGTGTCGATGCGCTGGATGGCGACCCCGGCGTTTACACCGCCAACTGGGCGGAACTGCCGGATGGCAAGCGGGATTTCGCCCATGGGATGCAAAAGGTTGAAACCGCGCTGCAGGAACGGGGCATCACGGACGCCAGGGATCGCGGCGGCCGCTTCGTTTCCGTGATCTGCCTCGCCTGGCCCGACGGTGAAGCCAACTATTATCGCGGCGAAGTGGAAGGCGAGATCGTCTGGCCGCCGCGCGGCACTGCCGGTTTCGGTTTTGATCCGGTGTTCAAGCCGCAAGGCCATGATGCGACCTTCGGGGAAATGACCGCCGAGCAGAAACATGGCTGGAAGCCCGGCGAAGCCGATGCGCTATCGCATCGTGCACGGGCTTTTCAGCATTTTGCCCGCGATTGTCTGGGGGCCTGATGACCCCATTGCTGCGCGGCCAGGAGAACGAAGGGGGCTTTGGCGTTTACGTCCACTGGCCCTTCTGCATGGCCAAGTGCCCCTATTGTGATTTCAATTCGCATGTCCGTCACCAGCCGGTGGACCAGCCGCGGTTTACCGCGGCCTTCGCCCGTGAAATGGCGACCATGCGCGAGCGCACCGGTCCGCGCACGATTTCAAGTATCTTTCTCGGCGGCGGTACGCCGTCTTTGATGGAGCCGGAGACTGTCGGGTCGGTGCTCAATGAAATCGCCAGGCACTGGTCCGTGCCTGACAATATCGAGATCACGCTGGAAGCCAATCCGACCAGTGTCGAGGCCAACCGTTTTCGCGGCTACCGGGCGGCAGGCGTCAATCGCGTCTCGCTGGGCGTGCAGGCATTGAACGATCCTGACCTGCGGCGGCTTGGACGCATGCACAATGTCGAGGAAGCCCTGGTGGCAATCGGTCTGGCGCGCGATATTTTTCCGCGCCTGTCCTTCGATCTGATCTATGCCCGGCCTGACCAGAGCATCGTAGCATGGCGGGAAGAGCTCAACCGCGCCATCTCCTACGCCGCCGATCACCTGTCGCTCTATCAATTGACGATCGAGGAAGGCACGCCCTTCTACCAGTTGTGGAAAGCCGGCAAACTGATAACGCCCGATGGCGATCACGCGGCAGCGCTTTATGCGGAAACGCAGGATGTCACGGGCCGGCGCGGCTTGCCGGCCTATGAGATTTCCAACCACGCGGCGCCCGGCGCCGAATCCCAGCACAATCTCGTCTACTGGCGCTATGGCGAATATGTCGGCGTCGGGCCCGGCGCCCACGGCCGCTTTATCGAGAACGGCAAGCGTGCGGTCACCATTACTGAACGTCATCCGGAGACATGGGTCAGCAAGGTCGAGAGTGACGGCCATGGTGTCGTGGAAGAAGAACTGTTGACCGGGGAGCAGGAAGGCGATGAATTCCTGCTGATGGGCCTGCGGCTCGTCGAAGGCATCGATCTTGCCCGTTACGAACGTCTGACCGGCCATAGCGTCAAGGAGAAGCGCGTGATTTCCTTGGCCGAACAGGGCCTGATCGAATATATCGGCAACAGCCGCATCCGCACGACGCCCGAAGGCGCCATAGTTCTGAATGCGGTCATTGCCGATCTGGCAGCGTGAGGGTGCGACGTGTCTGACGGGGAAGCCAGGGAACGGGACTATCAGATCGGCAACACGGCGTTTCGTGCCCGGCCGCTTGAGCCGGCGCTTTACATCGTCGCCACACCCATCGGCAATCTTGGCGATATGACGCTGCGCGGCATCGAAACGCTCGCGGCAGCCGATGTGATCGCCTGCGAGGATACCCGCGTCAGTCGGGTTCTTCTGGACAGATACGGCATTTCCCGCCGTCCCTATGCCTATCATGAACACAATGCCGGGGAAGCCGGGCCCAAACTGATCGAAGCCCTGCTTGCCGGGAAAAGCGTAGCGCTTGTATCGGATGCTGGGACCCCGCTGGTCTCCGATCCGGGCGGGCGCCTCGTGCCGGAAGCCAAGGCAGCCGGTATCCGCGTGGTGCCCATTCCCGGTGCATCCTCTGTTCTGGCCGCACTGACGGCCTCGGGTCTGTTTACCGACAGCTTTTACTTCGCCGGATTTCTGTCGTCGAAACAGGGGCAGCGCCGGTCGAAACTTGAATCGCTGAAGACGCTGGATGCCGCGCTGGTGTTCTTTGAATCGCCCAATCGTGCCGCCGCCACGTTGGCGGACATGGTCGAGGTGTTCGGCCCGAAACGGCAGGCATCGCTGTGCCGCGAACTGACCAAGACCTACGAGACCGTGGTTACCCTGCCGCTGGCGGAACTGGCGGCGGAATTTGATGGCGAGGACCGCATCCGCGGCGAGGTGGTTCTTGTTGTCGGGCCGCCCGAGGGCGATCAGAACATTGCCCGTACTGACGATGATGTCGATGCATTGCTGCGTGCGCTTGTCCTTGAAATGTCGCCGGCCAAGGCGGCGGGAGAAGCATCGCGCATGACGGGCCGGCCGAAGGGTGAACTCTACCAGCGGTTGCTTGCAATGAAATGACAGGCGCGGGCGAGCGACACAGGGCCTACAGGCGCGGTCACTTCGCCGAGTATCTCGCTGCTCTTGCCCTGATGCTGAAAGGTTTTCGCATTGTCGAGCGGCGCTACCGGACCAGACTTGGCGAGATCGACCTCATTGCCCGGCGCGGCGATCTTGTTCTCATCGTTGAAGTGAAAGCCCGCCGAACCCTTGAACAGGCGATGGATGCGGTGACCTGGACAGCCATGAAGCGCATCGAATCGGCGGCCGATCTGTGGCTCGCCCGTCAACCCGACTATGCGAACCTGTCATTGCGGTATGATCTCGTGGCGATTGTGCCTTGGCGCTGGCCGGTGCACGTGCCGGCCCTTTTCACGGTCTAGCTCTCCTCCTTGTCATACCGCATGAGATCGCCAGGCTGGCAGTCGAGATAGTCGCAGATGCGCTCCAGGGTCTCGAAGCGAATGCCTTTCACCTTGCCCTGTTTCAGCAGGGACAGATTGGCTTCCGTTATCCCGACATGTTCCGCCAGATCCTTGGATTTCACGTTGCGTTCGGCCAGCATGACATTGAGCCTGACTTTGATGGGCATGGGCTTATCCTCAGACGAATTGGGCATTTTCATCGGCTATCGCGATGGCTTCCCGCATCACCCAGGCAATGACGATGATGGTTCCGGCAAACAGCAATCCGAGCCACATGTCCGAACTGATGCCGATGGACAGTGCGCGTTGCCCGGCCGGGTTGTTCCAGCTCAGGATGAGCGAGAGGGCTGCATAGGCGAAGGGCTGGAGGAGTGTCGATACAAAGACCGCTATTGCGAAAGCGCGTAGGCTGCCGACAGTTTCGGCCGTGAAAAACTGCTGTTTGGCAAAGCCGTTGAAGCACCGTTGGGCCTGCCTTAATCCCCAGATCAACGCTGCCAGTGGCAGCATCGAGACGAGAAAAGCAAGAAGACGGGTCGGGAAACCAAGATTTTCCACCCCGGTAACCGGTAGCTTGGCCGCTGTCAGGATATCGGCTGGCGGCGTCGCAAACCAGTAGTAGAGAGTTCCTGCGGTCAAGATCACCGATGTGGCGAGATACAGGCCCGACATGATTTTACTGAGACGCCGGATACGCTCCGCGCGGTGAGCCGGCATGTGTCCAGTTGTAGGCATATCAAGCGAAGAAAGATTGCTCATGGGGCACCTCTGTGAGTTTTCTTCCTGGATAATAGCAAGAAATTATCGTTTTACAATAATAAATTTTCGAGATACGAATTTCGAACCAGCACAGGAGATTTTGGTATGCCCCTTCTTAGAATGGCCAGCGCATTTTTCATTTCCATAGCTTTCGCCCTTGGGTTGGCAACCGCCTCAATGGCGGCGGCGTCAACCGCCAAGGGGCAGATTTCGGTCACGCAGGTCATGGCGATGCTCGACCAGGCATCGTCCAATCCCACTGCGAGCCAGGTTCTGACCGCCTATCTCGCCGGTGTGGGAGAGACCGCGGCTGTCATCATGGACTTTGCAGCAAAAACGGATGGCTCGCCGCTTGCAGCGTGCGGAACCCGCATCGCTCTCGATGACCAGGCGGTGCGGCGCGCGCTGGAGGCGCAGCCAAAGAGCCGATGGCAGCAGATGGCAGCCACACCGCTGATCGTGCGTGATATGATCAAGCGTGCGGGGTGCGCGCTTGCCGACTGAAGCGGCAGGCACCACGATGGTTGCCGGCAATCGGGTTTCGGCTCTATTCTACCGGATAAGGCCGAAACAGACGGGGTGTCCGATATCCCCGGTCTCGCGTCCCAACCGAAGGAGAGCTGATCATGTCCATGCATCTCTCGCCGCATGACCTGCACAGGAAGGCGTGGGAGGGGCAGGCGAAGGGCATCGTCATCCTTCTGTTGCTGCTCATGCTGCCCGCCTGGTCATTGTCGTTCTGGCAGGGCTGGCTTTTCTGGCTGGTTTTCAGCGCCAGCACGAGCTTCATTTCCTATTACTTTCTCAAACACGATCCCGCCCTTGTCGCAAGACGGTTGAGGGCCGGGGCGGGCGCCGAGCATGAACCGGCGCAGAAGCGCATCCAGACCGTAGCGGCCGTGGTCGGCCTCCTGACCTACATCATGCCGGGGATCGAGCGTCACTTTACCGGGCTGCCCTTGCCCGTCTGGGTAGTTATCCTTGGCAATGCCGCTTTCCTCGCCGGGGCCTGGATTGTCTTTCTTGCATTCCGGGAAAACAGTCATGCCTCCAGCATTATCGAGGTCAAATCGGGGCAGCGGGTCATCGCAACCGGACCCTATGGCATCGTACGGCATCCCATGTATTCCGGCTGCGTGCTGGCCTTCATCGCGTCATCCCTCGCGCTCGGGTCGCTGTGGTCTCTGCCCTTTGCCATCGCGCTGAGCCTGGTGATCGTTGCCCGCCTGCTCGATGAGGAAAAATATCTCAAGGCGAATTTGCCGGGTTACACCGCCTATTGCCAGCAGGTGCGTTACCGTCTTGTTCCGACGCTGTGGTGATGGCCCTTTGCACGACATGCAGAAAGGGCTTGTATTTTCACGTTAACACGATAAAAGTAGTCGTGTATTGGGCCGGTGTTCCTTGAACCGGCGCCGTTTGCTGTTGCCTGTTCCGTCTTGCCGTTCCCGGCAAAGGCTGGGCAGCATTTTCTTGCGATGCCTGGAAAGGGAATCCGCTTGTTCCGGGATTTTCAGAAATTCTATGCTCCGCTGTTCGATTCGGCGCACTTCTGTTCCTTATAAAGAGCGGTCCGATCAACGATAATCCCAGCATTCACCGGGATTGTCTTGCTCATGTCTATCCATGCCAATCAGCTTTCTGTCTTTCCTGCCTTCTTCCGCGTGCGGAATGAAGTGGTTGTGGTTATCGGCGAAGGCGAAGAAGCGCTGAACAAGGCCCGGCTTCTTGCGCAGACGAATGCGCTGATCCGCATTGTTGCTGCCCATCCGGAACACGAGCTGGCCGCGTTCATCCGCGCGGGCCGTCACCAGCATGTCGCGGAAGATTTTTCCCCAAAGCACCTCTCGGGCGCAAAACTGGCCTTTGTTGCCACGGGCGATGAAGCGCGCGACAGTGCCATTGCCGCCGAAGCGCGCCGCCAGCACGTCCCGGTCAATGTGGTCGACCGTCCGGAACTCTGCGATTTCTTCACCCCCGCCATCGTCAACCGTGCGCCGATTGCCATTGCCATTGGTTCGGAAGGCACGGGCCCTGTGCTCAGCCAGATCATTCGCGCCCGTATCGATGCGGCGTTCTCGCCGCGCTTGGGCGATCTTGCCCGTCTCGCCAATGCCTATCGTCCCGCTGTCGAAAAGCTGGTGAAGAAAGGCCTGCCGCGCCGTCTGTTCTGGCGCTCGTTCTTCTCGGGCGATGTGGCCGGCAAGGTCTACAACAACGATCTCGACGGTGCCCGCCAGGCTGCCGGGCTGCTCCTCGACAATCAGGACGAGCCGAAAGGTTATGTCTGGCTGGTCGGCGCGGGTCCTGGCGCCGAGGACTTGCTGACCCTGCGCGCGCACCGCGTTCTCATGGAAGCGGATGTCATCGTCTATGACGCGCTGGTGCCTGAGGCTGTCGTCTCCATGGGCCGCCGCGATGCAGCCCGGCTTTCCGTCGGCAAGCGCAAGGGCTGCCATTCGAAAAGCCAGAGCGAAATCAACGAACTGCTGGTTTCGCTCGGCCGTGAAGGCAAGCGCGTCGTGCGCCTCAAATCCGGCGATCCGCTGGTCTATGGCCGCGCCGGTGAGGAGATGGCCGCGCTGCGGTCCGCCGGTATCCCTTTCGAGATCGTTCCCGGCATCACCTCGGCGTTTGCCGCGGCTGCCGATATGCAATTGCCTCTGACCCTGCGTGGTGTCGCATCCTCCCTTGTGTTCACCACGGGTCATGACATGGCGGGCGAAGTGCTGCCCGATTGGGCGCGCCTCGCCATCTCGGGCGCAACCATTGCGGTTTATATGGGCCGCAGCGTTGCAGCCTCCGTCGCTGAGCGGCTGATGAGCGCCGGCCTGCATGCCGATACCGGCGTGGCCGTGATCGAAAATGCCGGACGTGCGGATCGCCGCATGTTCCATGGCACGCTGCAGGATTTGCCGGCGTTGGAACAGCGCCCCGACCTTGATGGTCCCGTCATGGTGGTCATCGGCGATGCCGTGGCCGGTGCTGCGATCGACAAGGCCGAGCCGCTGGCTATCCGTACCCCAACCTCTCCGGTGGCTGCGCGCCACCTTCAATCCAATGCCGCTTGATTGCGAAGGATGATGATCATGAGTGTTAAAGTTCTCACTGCAAACCGTCTGACCGATGGCGAAGCCGTATGGCTTGGCGCCAATGGCGAATGGCTCGATCACATTGACGGCGCCCTCGTGGCCCGCCACGCGGAAGCGGCGGCGGCACTGGAGGAAGCGGGTAAGGCGGCGATCAAGTCCAACCTTGTCATCGACGTCAATGTCATCGACGTGGAAGAGCGCGGCGAGCATCTTTATCCGGTCCGCCTGCGCGAGCGCATTCGCCAGCTCGGCCCCACCGTCCGTCTCGACCTTGGCAAGCAGGCGGAAAAGCCTGCGGCAAACGCTGCTTAACTGATAATCGAAGGCCCAGCAGAATGTATCGTTACGATGAGTTTGATCACGCGTTTGTTTCCGCCCGCGTTGAACAGTTCAAGGATCAGGTCGAGCGCCGTTTGGCTGGCGAACTGACTGAGGACCAGTTCCGCCCGCTGCGGCTGATGAACGGCGTCTATCTGCAACTGCATGCCTATATGCTGCGCGTTGCCATCCCCTACGGCACATTGTCGTCGCGCCAGATGCGCAAGCTTGCCCACATCGCCCGCACCTATGACCGCGGCTATGGTCACTTCACCACGCGCCAGAACCTCCAGTACAATTGGCCTGCGCTCAAGGACATGCCGAAGGTTCTCGACGAACTTGCCGAAGTCGAGATGCATGCGCTGCAGACGTCAGGCAACTGCATCCGCAATGTGACCGCCGATCACTTTGCCGGCGCAGCCGCCGACGAGGTTGCCGACCCGCGCCCCTACGCGGAAATCCTGCGCCAGTGGTCGTCGATGCATCCTGAGTTCTCCTACCTGCCGCGCAAGTTCAAGATCGCCGTTACCGGCGCAGAACGGGACCGCGCTGCGATCCAGGTACATGATATCGGCCTGCACCTGAAAAAGAACGAAGCGGGCGAGATCGGTTTTGCCGTTTATGTCGGCGGCGGTCAGGGCCGCACGCCCATGGTTGCCAAGAAGATCCGCGACTTCCTGCCCGTCGAGGATCTGCTGACCTATACGACCGCGATCATGCGCGTCTACAATCTCAACGGCCGCCGTGACAACAAGTACAAGGCGCGCATCAAGATTCTCGTGCATGAAACCGGGACGGAAGAACTGACCCGCCAGGTGGAAACCGAATGGCTGGCGTTGAAGAACAGCGACCTGAAGCTGCCGCAGACGGATGTCGATGCCATCGACAGTTACTTCCGTCCGCCGCATCTGCCGCAGCGGCCGGAAGGCTGGTCGGCACTGGCCAGTGCCCGCAAGGCGGATCATGCCTTTGCCGCCTGGGTCGACCAGAACGTGACACCGCACAAGAACCCGGATTACGGCGTCGTGACTATTTCCCTGAAGCCGATCGGCGGCATTCCGGGCGATGCCACCGATGCCCAGATGGATCTGGTTGCCGATATTGCCGAACAGTTCTCCCAGGACGAAATCCGCGTCAGCCACGAGCAGAACCTCATTCTGCCGCATGTGGCGATTGCCGATCTGCGCATCGTTTACGATCTGCTGCTGACCGACAGTCTCGCCACGGCCAATGCCGGGCTGATCACCGACATCATCTCCTGCCCGGGTCTGGATTATTGCGCGCTGGCGACAGCCCGCTCGATCCCGGTTGCCCAGCGCATATCGGAACGCTTTGCCGATCCGGCGCGCCAGGCCGATATCGGCGAACTCAAGTTGAAGATATCGGGCTGCATCAATGCCTGCGGGCATCACCATGTCGGCCATATCGGCATTCTCGGCGTCGAGAAGAAGGGCGAGGAACTCTACCAGATTTCCCTCGGCGGCTCCGGCGACGAGGTCTGCACCATCGGCGATATCACTGGGCGCGGCTTCTCCTCCGAAGAAATCGTCGACGCGATCGAGACCATCGTCGACCGCTATCTCGAAGTCCGGACGGACAAGGAAGAAACCTTCCTTGCGGCTTACCGGCGTCTGGGCGCTGCTCCCTTCAAGGAGGCGCTCTATGGCGAGGCTGCCAATGCTGCTTGAAACCAACGAGATCACCGTGGCGGATGAAGCGCGGGCGCTTGAAGCCCGCTATGGCAATCTCGACCCGGCGCAGATCATCGAACTGGCGATCGGCCAGCTCTTCAAACAGGACATCGCCGTGGTTTCCTCGTTCGGGGCGGAATCCTCGGTGCTTCTGCACCTGATCGCGCAGGTGAATCGCGCCCTGCCGGTGCTGTTTCTCGAGACCGGCAAGCATTTTCCGGCAACGCTGCGCTACCGCGACCAGCTCGTGCACGAGCTCGGCCTGACCGCCGTGCAGGACATTCACCCGCTCAAGCAGAGCCTGAAAGACGAGGATCCTTTCGGGGCGCTGTCCATGACCAACAAGGATCGCTGCTGCTATATCCGCAAGGTCGAGCCGATGGCCCGCGCTGTCGCGCCGTATCGCGCCTGGATGACCGGACGCAAGCAGTTCCAGGCATCGACGCGCACGGCATTGCCGGTGTTCGAGTCCGTCGGCGCGCGCGTGCGCATCAATCCGCTGGCGCGCTGGACGTCTGCCGACCTGAAGGCCTACATGGCCGCCAACCAATTGCCGCCGCACCCGCTCGTCGCTGAAGGCTACCGGTCCATCGGCTGCATGCCCTGCACGTCGCCGGTGAAGGAAGGCGAAGATGACCGCGCCGGCCGCTGGGCAGGCACCGATAAAACCGAATGCGGTATCCACCTGACTGGCCTCACCGACCAGCTGAGCAATATTTCCCTGACGGATTCGAATCTATGAATGACATGTCTGAAAAGCCCGAGAGCCAGCTGTGGGGTCGCGAAGGTTTCCGCGAGGACCCCTATATCACGGCTGAAACGCTGGAGGAGGCAGGCGATGCCCCGGCGGTCATCCTGCCGCTGGCCGTCTGGCTCGGACTTGACGAGGGGGTGCGCAATGCGACCAACCGGCGGATCGGTGTTTCCGTCGCGCCCGGCGAAAGCATCGATCCGCTTCTGCCGTTGCTCGGTTCAATCCCGGTGATTGCGCTGCAGTTTCCGGCTTTCAATGATGGCCGTTCCTATTCGAAGGCCGAGGTTCTGAAGGATCGCCATCAGTTTCAGGGCGAGCTGCGTGCGGTCGGCGATGTGCTGATCGATCAGGTTGCCTACATGCTGCGCACCGGCTTCGATACGCTGAAGGTCACCCACGCGGTGACGCTGACACGCCTCGCCGACCACAACCTGCACGATACGCCGGTTTATTATCAGCCTGGCCGCGGCTCCCACACCAAGGCGGGCACCTACAGCTGGCGCCGCGTGCCGGACACGCGCTCCTGAGCATCAGAGGACGATCACGGGCGTTCCCAGGGGAACGCGGTCGTACAGATCGACCACATGGTCATTGATCATGCGGATGCAACCGTTGGAGACGGCCTTGCCGATCGACGAGGGTTCGGTGGTGCCATGGATGCGGTAATAGGTGTCACGGCCATTGCGGTAGAGGTAGAGCGCGCGGGCACCGAGTGGATTGCCGCCGCCGCCGGCAACCCCTTCCGCGTAACGGGCATATTTTTCCGGCTGGCGTTTGATCATGTTGTCTGTCGGCTGCCAGCGCGGCCATTTGGCTTTGCGGCCGACTTCCGCCGTTCCTGAGAAGGCCCGTCCGGCCCGCCCGACACCGATGCCGTAACGGATGGCTGAATATTCATCCTCGACGAGATAGAGAAAGCGGTTGCGCGGATCGATGATGACGGTTCCGGCCTCTTCATAGGTCGGGTAGTCAACAATCTGCGGCATGTATTCGGGATTGAGGACAAAGGGTTTCCTGGGTTTTGCCGAAGCCACCTGAGGCGCGGCAACGGTCACCATCAATCCGCAGAAGAACGTCCGTCGTGTCAGCATATCGATCCCAATAGGCTTGAGCGCAGCCCTTGCGGGCCTTCCGGTCACGGGACGATTATGCGCGGAAATTGCTGACTGAAGGTTTACGTCGACTCAACTTTTTGTGATGAAACAAGGAGATAGGTCCGGCAGGGGGCTGCCGGACCTGTTTTGGCTCAGGGAAGACGAGCGATGCGTTCGATCAGCAGGTCGAAGAAACCCTCATCGTTCACATCGCGTATATAAAAGGCGTTTTTCGGCCTGTCGGTGACGCCCCACCAGTCGACGACGGTCATGCCGAGGGTAAGGTCCGACGTCGTTTCCACGACGACATTGCAATGCCGCCCCTTGTAAAGGTCCGGCTTCAGGAGATAGGCAATCACGTTCGGATCATGCAGCGGGCCGCCATCGCTGCCATATTTCTCTTCGTCGAACCGCTCGAAGAATTCGAGCAGCTCTGCGGACGCAGCGCCGGACCGGGTTCCCATGGCCCGGAAGCGTTCGATCCGCCGGGCACTCGTCAGCGCCTTGTGCGTCACATCCAGCGGCAGCATCACAATCGGCACACCCGACTTCAGCACGATGTGTGCCGCCTGCGGATCGACATAGATGTTGAATTCGGCGGTCGGGGTGATATTGCCGCCTTCGAAAAAGCCGCCGCCCATCAGTACGATTTCGCGGATGCGCGTGGCGATCTGCGGGGCACGGATCAGGGCCTGCGCAATATTGGTGAGGGGGCCGAGCGGGCACAGCGTCACAGTGCCACTTTCCTGCGTCAGCAAGGTCTCGATGATGAAATCGACCGCATGCTGCTCTTGCAGGGGCATGACAGGTTCAGGCAGGTCCGGACCATCGAGGCCGGTCTTGCCGTGGACGTTTTCAGCGGTGACGAGCGCCCGCATCAGGGGCCGGTCTGCGCCGGCAAAGACCTTCACATCCGGCCGTCCAGCCAGTTCGCAGATCTTTCGGGCATTGGTTTTGGTCAGGTCCAGGGGAACATTGCCGGCAACCGCCGTGATTCCTAGAACGTCCAGTTCCGGGCTTGCCAGTGCCAGAAGGATTGCCAGCGCATCGTCCTGGCCCGGATCCGTGTCAACTATGATTTTCCGCGTCATCTCTTGCTTTCATTCTCTTGAAGTCTGCATCGGGATCGACCATATCAAAGGACGGAAGGGAAATGCCATCTCCGGGTTTCTCTTTTCGGTCGCTTTTCTGAGGACTGCACAGATGACACGAATGACACCGTTTTCAAGCCCTTTGCTGCTTGGTTTCGACACGATGGAAAAGACGCTGGAGCGTATCGCCAAATCCGGTGACGGCTACCCGCCCTACAATATCGAACGCATCCATGGCGATAACGGCCGGGAACAGCTTCGTATCACCCTCGCGGTCGCCGGCTTTTCCAATGACGATCTGGAAGTGACGACTGAAGACAATCAGTTGGTCATCCGCGGCAGGCAGGCCGATGAAAGCGAACGGGAATATCTGCATCGTGGCATTGCCGCGCGCCAGTTCCAGCGCATCTTCGTTCTTGCCGATGGAATGCGCGTGAGTGCTGCCACATTGAAGAATGGGCTTCTGTCGATCGATCTCGACCGTCCGGAACCCGAACGATTGGTCAAACGCATCAACATTGCAGTTCAGGACTGATCGTGGCTCTAACAGGACGGGGCCTTTGGAAGGACTGTCCGAATATGGAGGCTGATATGCAAAACACTGTTTCGAAGAATTTCCTGAGTGAACTGGAATTCTCGCGTCTTGGCGCCGGACAGGTCGCCTATATGCGCAAGGTGAAGACCGACGATCTCGCCACCAGTTTCCCAGCATTGCCGCCGATGACGCCGGGTGTTGAACTCTGGGCGCTCTTTGCCGCCAATGGCGATCCCATCGTGCTTTCCGATGAACGCGACAATATCCTTGTCGGCGCGCAGGAACACGAGCTGCAGACAGTCATGCTGCAGTAACAGCCGTCCGGTCGACGCTGAATTTCCAAAACCCCGCTGGCTTGCCGGCGGGGTTTTATTCATTTCAAACAGATTCAAACAGACAAGCTTGTCGAACCACGCAGGATGGCAATGCAGCTTCTTCTGCTTAAACCTTCACGGCCTGTTCCACCCGGTCTTCCGCTCCGAACAAGCCCAGATAGCGTTTGATTTCGGCCTTGTCGCCGGTTGCCTTCTTCGGGTTGTCCGAAAGCTTGACTGCCGGGCGGCCATTGGCTTCGCTGACCTTGCAGACCAGCGAAATGGCATTGAGCTGATCGTTGAAACGCGGCGCGCAATCCTCGAAATCATTGGTCAGGTTTGTCCCCCAGCCAAAGCTCATGCGCACCTTGCCCTTGAAGTGATGATAGGCCTCTTCGATCGTCTCGACGTCAAGCCCGTCGGAAAACACCAGGAGTTTGCCGCGCGGGTCCTTGCCCCTGGAGCGCCACCAGGACAGGATCTTTTCCCCGCCCTCGATCGGGGGTGCACTGTCCGGGCGGAAACCCGTCCAGTCGGCAACCCAGTCGGGTGCGTCGCGCAGAAAGGCGGCGGTCCCGAAAGCGTCCGGCAGCACGATGAGAAGATTGCCGCCATAGTAGCGGTTCCAGTCCTGCAGCACCTTGTAGGGTGATTTCAGCAGTTCATCGTCCGTGCGGCTGAGGGCGGCCAGAACCATCGGCAGCTCATGCGCATTGGTGCCGAGTGCTTCCAGATCATTGTCCATGGCGAGCAGCACATTGCTCGTGCCGGTAAAGGCTTCGCCGATGCCTTCCTTCAGGGCCTCCACGCACCAGCGCTGCCACAGGAACGAATGGCGGCGGCGCGTGCCGAAATCGGAAATCCGGATATCGGGCAGGGAGCGCAGCCGCTCCACCTTCGTCCACATCTTGGCCTTGGCACGGGCATAGAGCACATCGAGCTCGAAACGCCCCATCTTCTTCATCGCCGCCCGCGAGCGCAGTTCATTGATGATGGCGAGCGCCGGGATTTCCCACATGGTCGTGTACATCCACGGGCCATGGAAATTCAGCTCGTACTGGCCGTCGCGCTTGGTCAGCTCGTATTCCGGCAGCTGGAAATGCGTCAGCCATTCGAGGAAGTCCGGTTCAAAGATCTGCTTCTTGCCGTAGAAGGTGTTACCGCCGAGCCAGATCATTTCCTTCTTGGAAAAACGGATCGTGCGGGCATGGTCCAATTGCGCGCGCAGCTCTTTCTCGTCGATCTCGTCGCCCAGCCGCACACGCGTGGTACGGTTGATCAGCGTGAAGGTTGCGTCGACCTTGGGATAGACCCCCCAGATCATCTGCAGCATCAGCAATTTATAAAAATCCGTATCCAGCAGGCTGCGGACAATGGGGTCGAGTTTCCACGTGTGATTGAACACGCGGCGTGCAATGTCGGTCTTCGTCGCCATTGAATGCTCTCCTTCCGGAATTTCCGCCCGCCATGTTGCACGGCAGCAACCGCCCATCAAGCAGAACCGGGCATAACCGGCTAAATTCTGCAGTCAAACGGACGCGGGCATTTGCATTAAATCTTTGTAACCTCACCGTTTTGTCATTAACGGCGACATCAAAGCGCTTTATTCTTGTCGGTAAACAACCTTTCGCGCCGGGATGCGCATTGGGATACAATCAAAAATACGGTGGTGCTGGCTCCGCGGATAGCGGAACCGGCCTTTTTGGAGTGACGTATGAAAGTCTGGAAACAACTTGTACTGGTTGTCGCTATCCTCGCCGTTGCCGGCGCGGGATGGCTGTATTTCTTTCCGGGCGCGTCCAATCTCCTGAAAAAAGCCGGTGTCGACAAGGTTCTGACCACAGCAAAGGAACCAGCGGCACCCAATGGCCAGGGACGGAGCGGACAGGCCGTTCCGATCGTGGTTGTGCGGGCCGCCGATGCGGCCAAGATCAATGACAAGCTGTCGGCTATTGGCACCGGCAAGGCAAAGAGCTCCGTTTCCGTCACACCGTTCGCCGCCGGACGCATGACGGAAATCCTGGTCACCTCAGGTACCAGGGTTGAAGCCGGCGACGTGATTGCCCGGCTTGATTCCGAGGCGGAAAGCATCGCCGCCGACAAGGCGCGCACGATGCTGAAGGATGCCCAGACCAAGCTGAAGCGTGCGGAAAACCTCAGCACAACCAATACCGTTTCCGCCGTGCAGGTGTCCGATGCCGGACTGGCGGTCGACAATGCCGGTCTCGATGTGCGCGAGGCCGAACTCGCGCTGGATCGCCGCGCGGTCAAGGCGCCGATTGGCGGTATCGTCGGCATTCTTCCCGTGAGTGCCGGCAACTACATCACCACGACGACACAGATCGCGACGATCGCCGATCGCAGCGAAGTGCTGGTGGACTTCTGGGTGCCGGAACGCTTTGCCCCGGCCATCAAGGTCGGCGCAGCCGTCACGGCCACCTCCGTTGCCCGGCCGGGCGAGACGTTCAAGGGCACGATCAACGCCATCGACAATCGCATCGATCCCGACAGCCGCACCCTGCAGGTGCAGGCGAGGATCACCAATCCGAATGATGCCCTGCGCGAAGGCATGGCCTTTCAGGTGAACATGGGATTTGCCGGAGAGACCTATCCGACGGTCGATCCGCTGGCGATCCAGTGGGGCACGGACGGCGCCTATATCTGGAAGATTGCGGACAACAAGGCGCAGCGCGTTCCCGTCCGCATCATGCAGCGCAATGCCGCCTATGTTCTCGTCAACGCCGAGATCAAACCGGGTGACCTCATTGTCGCGGAAGGTGTGCAGGCCGTTCGCCAGGGCGGTGCCGTCCAGATCAAGGGCCAGCCTGCCAACCAGACGGATTCCGGCACACGACCGCTGGCTTCCGTCGGCGAAAAGGGCTGAGGTGCGGCGTGAGCAATTCACACGGACAGGCCAACTCCAATTTCACCGCTCTTTTCATCCGTCGCCCGGTGCTGGCGCTGGTGCTCAATGCCCTGATCGTCGTTGCCGGGCTTGCCGCCTTCTATGGCGTCGACGTGCGCGAACTGCCGGATGTCGACCGGCCCGTGGTGACGGTAACGACGACATTCCAGGCCGCCGCTGCCGAGACGGTTGACCGCGAGCTGACCGCGGCGATTGAAGGCGCGGTGTCCCGCGTTTCCGGGGTCAAATCCATTTCCTCCAGCTCGTCCTTCGGGACCAGCCGTGTCACCGTGGAGTTCAATGACGGTGTCGATCTGAACGTTGCCGCCGCCGATATGCGCGATGCCATCAGCCGCATCACCAACACCTTGCCGGAGCAGGCCGACCCGCCGCAGATCGTCAAGGCGGATGCCAATGCCGACGCGGTAATGCGCCTTGCCGTCACCTCGACCACGATGGCCGTCGAAGACATGACCGTTCTGGTCGAAGACCAGATCAAGGACGTGCTTGCATCGGTGCCCGGTGTCGCGGATGTGCAAATCAACGGCAACCGCAGCAAGATTTTCCGTATCGATATCGATCAGGGCAAACTGGCAAGCCTCGGGTTGACGGTTGCCAATGTCCGCACGGCCCTCAATACGATGGCGTTCGATACGCCCGCCGGTCAGATCAACAGCAGTGCACAGAGCATCGTCGTCCGCGCCACCGCGCCGGTGTCGACGCCGGAGGATTTCGAAAACATCATCATCAAGGATCGCACCAAGATCCGGGATGTCGCAACCGTCACGCTCGGTCCCGATATCGGCACATCGACGCTGCGCGCCAATGGCAAGACCGGCATTGGTCTTGGCATCATCCGCCAAGCGCAGTCCAACACACTCGATATCTCCAAAGGCGTCCGGACGGCTATCGGTCAATTGCAAAAAACCTTGCCGGAAGGCGTCGATATCCGCGTAACCAGTGACGATGCCGATTTCATCAACGGTGCCGTGCACGAGGTTGAAATCGCGCTGGGCGCCTCGGTCTTCATCATCATCCTGATCATCTATCTCTTCCTGTGGGATCTGCGTGCGACGCTGATCCCTGCGGTGTCGATGCCGGTCGCCCTGATCGGAACCATCTCGGCGATCTATCTCGCCGGGTTCTCGATCAACATCCTGACGCTGCTGGCGCTGGTGCTGGCGACGGGTCTCGTGGTGGACGATGCCATTGTCGTGCTCGAAAATATCGTCCGGCGCCGCAACCAGGGCATGGGGCCGCGCGCCGCTGCCGTGCTTGGCACGCAGGAGGTGTTTTTCGCGGTCATCGCAACGACGGTGACGCTGGCGGCGGTGTTCGTGCCGCTCTCGTTCCTGCCCGGACAGACCGGTGGTCTCTTCCGCGAATTCGGCTTCGTGCTGGCAATCTGCGTGCTGCTCTCGGCCGTCGTCGCGCTCACGCTCTGTCCGATGCTGGCCTCGCGCCTGCTCTCGGCAAGCGAAGCCAAGCACGAGGATATCAACCATTCGCCGGGCCTTGTCCGGCGGGTGGGCGGCTGGTTCCTCGAAGCCTATCGCCGCATGCTGCACGGATGTCTGGCCGCGCCATGGCTCGTGGTCCTGGCATCGCTGCTGTTTGCCGGGGCAGCCTTCGGCGCCTTTTCGCTGCTTAAACAGGAATTGACGCCGACCGAGGACCGCGCTTCGGCCTTCCTGCGCATCACGGCGCCGCAGGGCGTCAGCCTTGAATATCTCAACGACCAGATGCGCCAGATCGAGACGCTGATCCAGCCGATGCGCGATTCCGGTGAAATCCAGAACACGTTTTCCATCGCCGGACAGAACGGCAACACCAATCGCGGTTTCATGGTGCTCAGCCTTGCCACATGGAAGGAACGTCACCGGAGCCAGCAGGAAATTCTCGCCGACGTGTCCAAGCGCGTGCGCAATATTCCCGGCATCCAGGTCTTTGCCGCCCAGCCCAATTCGCTCGGCATTCGCGGCGCGGGCAACGGCCTGCAGTTCGCCATTGTCGGGACCAATTACGCCGACCTCGGAACGGCCGCCGCCAAGATCGTGTCGGCGCTGGAAAAGGACAAACGCTTTGACCGGCCGCGCCTGACCAATGAACCGACGCAGCCGCAGCTCTCCGTGTCCATCGATCGCGAGCGTGCATCCGATCTCGGCATCGAGATCACCGGTCTCGCCGAGGCGCTGCAATCGGTGCTGGATGGCTACAAGATCGGTTCGGTCTATATCGAGGATCGCAGTTTCGATGTGAAGCTGGTTTCGACGACCAATCCGATCAATGATCCGACGGATCTCGAAAACGTCTTCATGCGCACCAGCGATGGACGCTTCGTGCCGATGTCGACCATTGCCAAGCTGACGGAAGTCGCCGTGCCGCCCGCATTGACGCGTGAGCAGCAGATGCGGTCCGTCGCTATCACGGCCGCCCTTAGCCCTGACTTTGCATTGGGTGATGCCTACAAAGTAGCTCAGGAAGTAGCGGCACCATTGCTTCCTCCGGGTTATCGCCTCATTCCACTCGCCGAGGCTGCAACCCTTGGCGAGAATTCAGCCAGTATGTTCGTCACCTTCGGTTTCGCCATCCTGATCATCCTGCTTGTTCTGGCGGCGCAGTTCGAAAGTTTCATCAGTGCTGTTATCGTCATGGCTACGGTTCCGCTCGGCTTGGCTTGCGCGGTCTTTGCCATGATCCTCACAGGCACCAGCATGAATGTGTACAGCCAGATCGGACTGGTGCTTCTTGTCGGCATCATGGCCAAGAACGGCATTCTGATCGTGGAATTTGCCAATCATCTGCGCGATCAGGGTCGGAATGTACGGCAGGCGATCGAGGAAGCAGCCAATATTCGTCTGCGCCCTGTCGTCATGACCATGCTCTGCGCCATTCTTGGCGGTGTTCCGCTGGTTCTCGCCAGTGGTGCCGGTGCCGAGGCGCGTATTGCGCTTGGCTGGGTCATCGTCGGTGGTCTTGGGCTTGCCACGGCTTCGACGCTGTTCCTGACGCCGGTTGCCTATCTGCTGCTCGCCGGATTCTCCAAGCCGAAAGCGGAAGAAGAAGCGCGACTGGAACGGGAGTTGCTGGAAGTGGTGTCACAGCCGCCATTGCCTGCCGAATAGGATTCACCAAACAAAAGGCGGGGATTGCTCCCCGCCTTGTTCATTCCGGCTGCGAATCGTTATTTCGCTGCATCCGTGACCTTCGTTGTCCAAGCGCCTTCCGGTTTCTTGGTGATGACCGGATCGGAGCCGCCGCCGAGGAGTGTCTCCACGGTGCGCTCGGCCGCTGCCACATCGAGAACGCCGGTGGAGCCTTCTGTCAGCTTGTTGATTTCTGCCACCATGCGCTTCTGGTGCTTTTCGGTCTGCGCGCCGCTCGCATCGTTTTCAAGCACGATGTTGGCCGCTTCATCCGGATGCTGCCGGGCATAGTCCCAGCCCTTCATTGACGCCTTGACGAAGCGGGCAAGCTTTTCCACCATCTTCGGGTCATCGAGGCTCTTCTGCAGCACGTAAAGACCGTCTTCGAGCGTGGCGACCTTCTCGTCCTCATACTTGAACGTGACCAGCTGATCGGCGGGAATGCCGGCATCGATCACCTGCCAATATTCATTGTAGGTCATGGTCGAGATGCAGTCCGCCTGCTTCTGGATCAGCGGATCGACATTGAAGCCCTGCTTGAGGACGGTGACGCCATTCGGGCCGCCATCGGTCTTGAGGCCGAGGTGGTTCATCCACGACAGGAACGGATATTCATTGCCGCCGAACCAGACGCCGAGGGTCTTGCCCTTGAAATCCTGCGGCTTGGTGATGCCGGTCTCCTTGCGGCAGGTCAGCATCATGCCGGAGCGCTTGAACGGCTGGGCGATATTAACGAGCGGCAGGCCCTTTTCGCGCGTGGCGAGGGCAGACGGCATCCAGTCGACGACCACGTCGGCGCCGCCGCCGGCGATCACCTGCGGCGGGGCAACGTCAGGTCCGCCCGGCTTGATTTCCACGTCGAGATTGGCCTCCTTGTAGAAACCCTTGTCCTTGGCGACATAATAGCCGGCGAACTGGCCTTGCGTGACCCATTTGAGCTGCAGGGTCAGCTTGTCGGCCGCCAGCGCCGAGCCCGCCATCAGCGTCATCGCCAGACCCATCGTCAATGCTATCGTCTTCTTCATGTTTCAGTTCTCCTCTGTTCTTGTTTTTTAAGTTCTGTAGGAAGGGTGCCAGAAAGTAACCGCCCGCTCGATGAGGGTAATAAGCCCGTAAGACAGCGAGCCCGCAAGCGCCGCGACAAAAATTTCCGCCCACACCATATCGACATTCATGCGGCCCACTTCCGCCGATATGCGGAAGCCCATGCCGACAATGGGCGAGCCGAAGAATTCGGCAACGATGGCGCCGATGAGGGCCAACGTCGAATTGATCTTCAGCGCGTTGAAGATGAAGGGCATGGCGGCGGGCAGGCGCAGCTTCAAAAGAGTCTGTCCGTAGCTGGAGCCATAGGTCTGCATCAGGTCGCGTTCCATCGCGCCGGATGCGGCAAGTCCGGCCACGGTATTCACCAGCATGGGAAAGAAGGTCATGATGACGACCACGGCGGCCTTCGATTCCCAGTAGGAACCGAACCACATGACCATGATCGGCGCGATGCCGACAACGGGAAGGGCGGCCACAAGATTACCGATGGGCAGCAGTCCCCGGCGCAGGAAAGGCACCCGGTCGACAATGATGGCGGCAAGGAAACCCGAACCGCAACCGATGACGTAACCGGCAATGGCGGCCTTCAGATAGGTCTGCTGAAAATCCGCCCAAAGCGTCGGCACGGAACCGGAAATGCGCTCGGCGATCATGGATGGCGGCGGCAGCAGAATGCTTGGTACGCCAAAGCCGCGGACAATGATTTCCCACAGGAGCAGCAGCCACGCACCGAACAGCACCGGCAGGGCGAGATTGACCAGCCGCTGGGCCTGCGGCGAAGTGAGTTTCAGGCCGGCCAGATTCTGCACGCTGAACCAGGCAAGCAGCCAGGATGAGATCACCATGCACCAGTAGCCGAGCGACGGTCCCGGCGGCTGCGGCATCGCGTGGAGCAGTCCGATGAGGCAGAAGGCGACCACATGGACAAGCGCGAGAACGACGATCAGCGATGGTATCGATACGCTCGTGAACATGGCAACGGCAGCGGCAACGAACAGGATGACCGGGGTCGAATAGGTGAGGGTGTCGAGAACGTCGCCGCCGGACGATATCAGCAATCCGGGGACGGCGAGCAGGAAGGCGGCAATGGCCAGCGGGGAGCGGGATAGTCTCATGGCCGTACTCCCATGCGCCGGTTGACGAGCGTGGCCACCAGCCCGATCAGGCTGACCAGAATGGCCGCCATCAGCGCCGCCGCGATCAATGCGGCCCAGATCTGCACCGTCTGGCCATAATAGGAGCCGGCCAGGAGCCGCGCACCGATGCCCGCGACCGCACCGGTCGGCAGTTCACCGACAATGGCGCCAACCAGGCTGATGGCGACGGCAATCTTCATCGAGGTGAAGAGGTAGGGCATGGACGCCGGCCAGCGCAGCTTCCAGAACACCTGCGCCTTCGAGGCGTTATAGGTGTGCATCAGGTCGAGATGCATGATCTCGGGTGAGCGCAGGCCCTTGACCATGCCGACGGCAACAGGAAAGAACGACAGATAGGTGGAGATCATCGCCTTAGGCAGGAGCCCGGTGATATTGACCGCATTGAGCACCACGATGATCATTGGCGCAATGGCAAGGATGGGCACGGTCTGCGACGTGATGATCCATGGCATCAGGCTTTTGTCGAGCGTGCGCGAATGGACAATGGCAATGGCAAGCAGGATGCCGAGCAGCGTGCCAAGCCCGAAACCCAGCAAGGTCGAGGACAGGGTGACGCCGCCGTGATAAACGAGACTGCGCTTCGATGTCGGGCTGATATCGAACACGGTCTTGCGGATTTCCTCGGCCACCTGATGCGGCGCGGGCAGGACCGGGCGCTCCTGCGCCATCGTGTTGGCGATCAGTTGGCCGGTCGCGATCGTTGTATTGGCGCGTGCAGCCTGATCCCGTTCGAACGGCGCATTGAGGATAATGGCGAAGGCATACCACAGCGCCAGAATGGCGAGGAGAACGGTCCCAACGGGGACAACGCTGTTGCGGATGAAGTTCATGAATGCATCCCCGCTTCAGGCTGCCAGCGGTACAGAATATCCGGCAAATGTTCCTCATTGTCGCCATCGGTGCGGCGCACTTCGGTGAAGCCTTCGCGCCTGTAGAAGGACTGGGCACCAGTGTTCGCCACAAAGGTCCAAAGCTCCACCGGTCCCGTGGCCTGCCGCTTGGCGTGATCCAGCAGCGCCTTGCCGATGCCCCTGCCGCGCCGGTCGGCATGCACGTAGAGTGCATTGACCATGTTGTCAGGCGCGAGCGCAACCATGCCGGCCACCGCGTCATGGTCATCGGCGACAAAGACTTCGTATCTGGAAAAGACGGTATCGCAATAATAGTCCGTGACGTCGTCCGCCGAATGAATGCACGGCATCCATTCCGTCGCGTCGATCCACGCATTGACGATAGCCGCGCAGTCGGACATGTCACGCAGTTTGGCAGCGCGGATCGTGGTCATCATGCGCCCCGGCTACTCATCATAGGAATGGCCATGGCGCAGGCCCTCGCGCACCCGGTGGGCAATCTCGAGAAATTCCGGCGTCTCGCGGATATCGAGCGTGCGTTCCGTGCCGAGATTGCAGTCGATGATCTCATGTATACGGCCGGGACGCGGGCTCATCACCACGATCTTTGTCGACAGGAACACCGCTTCCGGAATGGAGTGCGTGACGAAGATCACCGTCTTCTGTGTCTTGGCCCACAGCTTCAGCAGCTCTTCGTTGAGGTGGTCGCGGACGATCTCGTCCAGCGCACCGAACGGTTCGTCCATCAGCAGCATGTCGGGATCGAAGGACAGCGCCCGCGCTATGGAGGCGCGCTGCTGCATGCCGCCCGACAGCTGCCACGGAAATTTTTTCTCGAAACCGGCAAGGTTGACCAGCTCAAGGTTTTTGGCGATGCGGCTCGCCCGTTCGGCTTTTGGCACGCCCATCACTTCCAGCGGCAGGGAAATATTGCCGCCGATGGTGCGCCATGGATAAAGCGCCGCTGCCTGGAACACGTAGCCATAAGCGCGATTCTGCCGCGCTTCGGATGGCGTCATGCCATTGACGGAAATGGTCCCGGATGTCGGCTGCTCCAGATCGGCGATCACCCGCAGGAGGGTGGTCTTGCCGCAGCCCGAGGGCCCGATGAAGGAAACGAACTCGCCGCCATTGACCGCAAGGTTGATGTTCGACAGGGCATTGACCGGCCCGTCATTGGTCTGGAAGACCAGCGACAGGTCCTTGACGTCGATCACATTCTTTGGCGTCGCGTTTGGCATTGACTGGGCCTTGGGTCGGAGCGCGACGACTGTCATCAGACACCCGCCGGTATGTTTTTCGGATCGCGCTCCACCTTACGCGGTGCCGTGAGTTCCTTCCACGTGGAAAGTGCACGATTGGCCGGCGCATTGGCCTCGCGTTCGACAAAGCGGCCGCTGCCGGTCGGCGCCAGCACTTCGCCGTCCTTGTAGGCGATCTGCCCGCGCGACAGGGTGATGCGCGGCAGGCCGGTGACCTCGATCCCTTCGAACACATTGTAGTCGATGGCGGATTTCTGTGTCTTGGCGGAAATCACCTTCGATGCCTCCGGGTCCCAGATGACGATATCCGCATCGGAGCCCGGCAGGATGGCGCCCTTGCGCGGATAGATGTTCAGGATGCGGGCGATGTTGGTGGAGGTCACGGCCACGAATTCGTTCGGTGTCAGGCGGCCGGTACGAACGCCCCTGGTCCACAGCACGGGCATGCGGTCCTCAAGCCCGCCGGTGCCATTCGGAATCTTGGTGAAATCGCCGACGCCAAAACGCTTCTGCTCCGTGGTGAAGGCGCAGTGATCGGTCGCCACCACCTGCAGGCTGCCGGAGGCGAGACCGGCCCACAGGCCGTCCTGATGGCTCTTGTCGCGGAAGGGCGGCGACATCACCCGGCGCGCCGCATAGTCCCAGTCCTTGTTCTTGTACTCGCTCTCGTCGAGCGTCAGATGCTGCACCAGCGGCTCGCCATAGACGCGCATGCCCTTCTGGCGGGCGCGGCGGATGGCTTCATGCGCCTGCTCGCAGGACACGTGCACGATGTAGAGCGGCACGCCGGCCTGGTCGGCGATCATGATGGCGCGGTTGGCGGCTTCCCCCTCGACCTCCGGTGGCCGGGAATAGCCATGGGCTTCCGGTCCGTTGTTGCCTTCTGCCAGGAGCTTCTGCTGGAGATGCGCGACCACGTCGCCATTCTCGGCGTGGACCAGCGGCATGGCGCCGATCTCGGCACAGCGCGTGAACGAGGCGAACATCTCGTCATCGTCCACCATCAGGGCGCCCTTATAAGCCATGAAGTGCTTGAACGTGTTGATGCCGCGTTCCACCACCTTCGGCATCTCGTCAAAGATCTGCTTGTTCCAGCCGGTGATGGCCATGTGGAAGGAATAGTCGGTGCGTGCCTTGCCCGCCTTCTGGAACCAGTCCTGCAAGGCAGCCAGCAGGCCATCGGCGCCGGGCAGGACGAAATCGACCACCATGGTGGTGCCGCCCGCCAGCGCCGCGGCGGTGCCTGTGTCGAAATCATCGGAAGAGTGGGTGCCCATGAAGGGCATTTCGAGATGGGTGTGCGGATCGATGCCGCCCGGCATCAGATAACAGCCCGTCGCATCGATAATCTCATCGCCGGAAAGATCCGTACCGATCTGGGCAATGATGTCGCCCTCGATCAGCACATCCGCCTTGTAGGTGCGGTCGGCGGCAATGATGGTCCCGCCTTTGATCACTTTCGTAGCCATGTGTCCGTTCCCCTTATTGGTCTTTTGTCGAACATGTTGCTCTGTATGGAAAAGGTTATCCCGTCAGGTCTGAATGATAGCCGTCTCCAGAACAGCATGCAGGAGGACGTCCGCACCGGCGGCCGCCCATTCCTTGGAAATCTCTTCATCTTCATTGTGGCTGAGCCCGCCGACGCAGGGACACATGACCATGGCCGTTGGCGCAACCCGGTTGACCCAGCAGGCATCGTGCCCCGCGCCGGAAATGATGTTGCGGTGGCTGTAACCCAGCCGCTCGGCCGCATTGCGCACGGCGGTCACGCAGCCTTCGTCGAAAGTGACGGGATCAAAATGTCCGGCTTCCTCGATCTCGATTTCCAACCCGAGCTCTTTGGCAATCTTTGGCGCCTTCTCCTCGAGCTCTGCCTTCATCGCATTGAGTGTCGCAAGGTCGGGCGAGCGGAAATCGACGGTGAAAATCACCTTGCCGGGGATGACATTGCGCGAGTTCGGATAGACGTCGCAGTGTCCGATCGCGCCGACCGCGCTGGGCTGGTGGGCCATGGCGATGGTGTGGACGAGTTCGGTGATGCGGGCCATACCCAGCCCGGCATTCCGGCGCATGGGCATCGGTGTGGAACCCGTATGGCTGTCCTTGCCGGTCAGCGTGATCTGCAGCCACCACAGGCCCTGGCCATGGGTGACGACGCCGATATCCTTGCCTTCGATTTCGAGGATCGGACCCTGCTCGATATGCAGTTCGAACAGCGCGTGCATCTTGCGCGCGCCCACCTCCTCGTCACCCTTCCAGCCGATGCGTTCCAGCTCGTCGCCGAACGTCTTGCCCTTGGCGTCTTCCCGCGCATAGGCCCAGTCCTGCGTGTGGATACCGGCAAAGACGCCTGATGCCAGCATGGCGGGAGCAAAGCGCGTGCCTTCCTCATTGGTCCAGTTGACCACGACAATCGGGTGCTTGGTCTTGATATTGAGGTCGTTGAGGGTGCGGACAAGCTCGAGCCCGCCGAGGACACCGAGCACGCCGTCATATTTGCCGCCGGTCGGCTGGGTGTCGAGATGGCTCCCGACATAGACGGGCAGCGCATCCGGGTCGGTGCCTTCGCGGCGGAAGAACATGTTGCCCATGGTGTCGACACCCATGGTCAGCCCGGCCTTTTCGCACCAGCTCTGGAACAGGCGCCGCCCTTCTGCGTCCTCGTCGGTCAGGGTCTGGCGGTTGTTGCCGCCGCGCAGTCCCGGTCCGATCTTTGCCATGTCCATCAGGCTGTCCCAGAGACGGTCGCCGTTGATCCTGAGATTTCCAGTGAGCGCCATGTGAGAGCCTTTCAACTATGCCAGGTTTTTCAGGACGTCGGCCATCGTATCGAAGAGATGCTCGATCTGGCCCTTGGTGATGATCAGGGGTGGCGACAGCGCAATGATATCGCCCGTGGTGCGGATAAGGACACCCTTTTCATAGGCATCGAGGAATGCCTGGAAGGCGCGCTTGGTCGGTGCGCCTGATATGGGTTCCAGCTCGATGGCGCCGATCAGGCCGAGGTTGCGGATGTCGATGACATGCGGCAGGCCCTTCAGGGCATGCAAAGCATCCGCCCAGTAATCGGAAAGCTCCGCCGCACGGGTAAGCAGGCCCTCTTCCTCGTAAGTATCCAGCGTCGCAAGCGCTGCCGCGCAGGCAATGGGGTGGCCGGAATAAGTGTAGCCATGAAAGAGCTCGATCATGTTTTCCGGGCCGGTCATGAACGCATCGTAGATCTGCTTGGATGCAAACACCGCGCCCATCGGGATCACGCCGCTGGTGATGCCCTTGGCGGTGGTGATGAGATCGGGAACCACGCCGAAATAATCCACGGCGAAGGGGGTGCCAAGACGACCGAAACCGGTGATGACTTCATCGAAGATCAGCAGGATATCGTTCTTCGTGCAAATCTCGCGCAGGCGCTGCAGGTACCCCTTCGGCGGGATGAGCACGCCGGTCGATCCGGCCACCGGTTCGACGATGACGGCGGCGATGTTGGAAGCATCGTGCAGGGCGATCACCTTTTCCAGGTCATCGGCAAATTCGACGCCATATTCGGGCTCGCCGCGCGTGAAGGCATTGCGCGCGAGATCGTGGGTATGGCGGATGTGGTCGACACCGCCGAGCGCGTTGCCGAATGTCTTGCGGTTGCCGGAAATGCCGCCGACTGAAATGCCGCCGAAACCGACGCCGTGGTAGCCGCGCTCGCGGCCGATCAGCTTGGTCTTGGTGCCGTTGCCCTTGGCGCGGTGATAGGCGAGGGCGATCTTGAGCGCCGTGTCGACCGATTCCGAACCGGAATTGGTGAAGAAGACGTGATCGATGGGGGACGGCAGCATGGCCGCAAGCCGCGCCGCCAGCTCAAAGACCTTGGGATGGCCCATCTGGAAGGCGGGCGCGTAGTCGAGTTCGGCAACCTGCTTCTGTACCGCCTCGACGATTTTCGGACGCGAATGACCGGCGTTGCAGCACCACAGACCGGCGGTTCCGTCAAGAATTTCGCGGCCGTCGGCGGACTTGAAATGCATGTCCTTGGCGCTGACCAGAAGACGGGGATTTTGCTTGAACTGCCTGTTTGCCGAAAACGGCATCCAGAACGCCTCGAGATTATTGGTGCCCAATCCCAATGCCGATTTCGACATGTGACGTACGCCTCCTGTTTGCGGACATTGCCGCTTGTTTTGTGTTCCCGAATGATTGAACCTGTGGTGCAATCAAAAACTTGACTAGTTGGTCAAAATGCAGGCTAGAAGAGCATAGGAAGCCGGTCAAGCGCTTTATGGGGAATAAAAGCGGTTCCGGGATGCGACGAAACGGCCCGTCGCGCCGGATAACAAAAAGGGATGAGTGGCATGGCGAGGGCAGCGAAGAAAAAGACGAGCGATGTGCCGGAAAAGACGACGCGCATCCAGGAAATCAATCGCCGTCTCATCCTCGATGCCGCTCTCGATGTTTTCTCCGCCTATGGCTTTCGCGGCACCACCATCGACCAGATTGCCGACAAGGCGGGGATGTCGAAGCCGAACCTGCTCTACTATTTTCCGCGCAAGCAGAACATCTATGTGACGCTGCTGGAAGAGACGCTGGCGGAATGGCTGGCGCCGCTGGCGGAAATCGATCCCGAGGGCGACCCGATCGAGCAGTTGCGCAAATACATAACCTTGAAAATCCGCATGTCGGAGAGCCATCCGGAGGCGTCGCGTTTGTTTGCCAACGAAGTATTGCACGGCGCTCCGGCTATCAGCGAGTTCCTGAGCAAGCATCTGAAGCCGCTGGTGGACGACAAGGCGGCGGTGATCCGCCGCTGGGTCGGCGAAGGCAAGCTCGCGCCGGTCGATCCCTATCACCTGATTTTCATGATCTGGGCGACCACGCAGCACTATGCGGATTTCGATGTGCAGGTCCGTGCCATCATGGGCAATCAGGTTGGCCGCCCCGGTTTCCGCGAGCAGACGGCGCAGGCGGTCCTGAGCATCATTCTCAATGGCATCCGCCCGCGCGGATGAGGGGATTGGTCCATTGCAGGTAGATTGTGCGTGGTTCGACAAGCTCACCATGAGGGAGGGTGTTGACTGCAAGGCCAATCGAAAATGCAGTGGATATAGCTCCCTGCCATCCACCTCCATCCCTCATGGTGAGCTTGTCGAACCACGCACGATGTTGATGCAAAACGCCTGCCTCACGCGAAATTGACAGACGCGGATTGTGCGTTGCACTATTGTCCCGCTGCGCCGCAATATCCGTTGCCGTGCCTGGCTTGCATCAAAGCCAGTTTCCCTGACATCCGGAGATCGCCCCGTGAAAATATCCGATGTTCGTTCCGCCTATGCCATGCCGCTCACCAACCCCTCCTATCCGCCGGGTCCCTACCGCTTCATCAACCGCGAATTCGTGGTCATCACCTATCGCACCGATCCGGAAGCACTGCGGGCGGTGGTGCCCGAACCGCTTGAGATCGCCGAGCCCATTGTCAAATTCGAGTTCATCCGCATGCCGGATTCAACCGGCTTTGGCGATTACACCGAATCCGGCCAGGTCATTCCGGTCCGCTTCAACGGCAAGGAGGGCGTCTACGTTCATTCCATGTATCTCGACGATGATGCGCCGATCGCCGGCGGGCGCGAAATCTGGGGCTTTCCCAAGAAACTCGCCAAGCCGAAAATCTCCCATGAGGGCGAAACCATCCTCGGCACGCTGCATTATGGCAGTGTGCTCTGCGCGACGGGCACCATGGGCTACAAGCACAAACCGGCCGATCATGCCGCCGTTCTGAAATCCATGCTGCTGCCGAATTATCTCATCAAGATCATTCCGCATGTGGATGGTACCGCACGCATCTGCGAGCTGGTCGAATATCACCTGCAGGATATCGATCTGAAAGGCGCGTGGACGGCACCGGCGGCGCTCGAACTTCATGCGCATGTCATGGCCAATGTTGCGAGCCTGCCCGTTCTGGAAGTCTTGTCGGGAACGCATTTCATCGCCGATCTGACCCTCGGGCTCGGGGAAGTCGTGTACGATTATATGAAGGGGTAGCTGCCGGTTGCGGGCAGTCTGACAAAGAAAAAACCCGCCTCAACGGCGGGTTTTGAATGTTATTCGGCAGCGGCCTTGGCCATCGGATTGTTGGGATGGGTGGTCCAGTTGGCGTAGTCCGGCTGGATCGGCAGCTTGGTGCGCGGGTCGACCCCCGAGGTCATCGGCACCATGGTGATGCAGTTGTCGACAGGGCAGACGTTGACGCAGAGGTTGCAGCCGACGCATTCCTCGTCGATCACCTCGAAATGCCGGGCGCCGTCCACCATCGCCGTGATGGCCTGGTGCGACGTGTCCTCGCAGGCAATGTGGCAGCGGCCGCATTTGATGCACAGGTCCTGGTCGATCTGCGCCTTGGTGATGTAGTTGAGATTGAGGTACTGCCAGTCGGAGACGTTCGGCACGGCCATGCCGCGGAAGTCCTCGATGGAAGCGAAGCCGCGGGAGTCCATCCAGTCGGAGAGCCCGTCGATCATTTCCTGCACGACCTTGAAGCCATAGGTCATGGCCGCCGTGCACACCTGCACATTGCCGCAACCGAGCGCGATGAATTCCGCCGCATCGCGCCATGTCGTGATGCCGCCAATGCCAGAGATCGGCAGGCCGCGCGTCTCCGCATCGCGGGCAATTTCCGCCACCATGTTGAGTGCAATGGGCTTGACGGCCGGGCCGCAATAGCCGCCGTGCGACCCGCGCCCGTCAATCGAAGGATTGGGCGCAAAGGTATCGAGATCGACCGACACGATAGAATTGATCGTGTTGATCAGCGACACGGCGTCGGTACCGCCGGATTTTGCCGCGCGCGCAGGTTTGCGGATATCGGTGATATTCGGCGTCAGTTTGGTGATGACAGGCATGCGCGTATATTGCTTGCACCAGCGCACCACCATCTCGATATATTCCGGCACCTGGCCGACAGCCGCGCCCATGCCGCGTTCGGACATGCCGTGCGGGCAGCCGAAATTGAGCTCGATGCCGTCTGAACCCGTCGCTTCCACCAGCGGCAGAATGGCTTTCCAGGCGTTCTCCTCGCAGGGCACCATGATGGAGGCGATCAGCGCTCGGTCCGGCCACTTCTTCTTCACCTCGGTCATTTCACGCAGGTTCACTTCCAGCGGACGGTCGGTGATGAGCTCGATATTGTTCAGGCCGAGCAAGCGCCGGTCCGGGCCGTGGATCGCGCCATAGCGCGGGCCGTTGACGTTGACGACGGGCGGGCCTTCTTCGCCCAGTGTCTTCCACACAACGCCGCCCCAGCCCGCCTTGAAGGCGCGCTCGACATTATAAGCCTTGTCTGTCGGCGGTGCGGAGGCCAGCCAGAAGGGGTTGGGGGATTTGATGCCGAGGAAATTCGATGAAAGATCAGCCATGTCGATCTCCTTCAGCCAGCGATGTGGCTTGGATGGGTGGGGTGCTGCGCCGGTGTCGACGCGCCGTCCGGATTTTCCGCCATGACGGCTTCGACGAAGCCGCTGACTTTCTCCGGCTGCTGCGTCAGCGCCCGGTGGATGGATTCAGCGGCAAGCTTGCCGTCCTGCACCGCGGCCACGGTCAGGTCCTGACCACCGGCAATGCAATCGCCGCCAGCCCATATGCCGGGGATCGAGGTGCGGCGGTCATCATCGACGCTGATACGTCCCTTCGATAGGGCAAGCCCGGCTTCGGTGAGGATGCCCTCTGCCGGCGTCTGGCCGATGGCCTTGAAAATCTGGTCGCTGGCAAGGGTGATGCTTTCGCCGGTGACGGCAAGCCTGCCGTCGGCCATGGCGGTATAGTCCAGCGTGATGCCGCAGACTTCACCGGATGCGTTGCGGGTAAGCGCCCGCGGCTGCAACCAATGGCGGATGATCACCCCGGTTTTCAGCGCCAGTTCCTGTTCATAGGGGCTGGCGTTCATGCTTTCCGGCCCGCGCCGATAAGCGATGATGACGTTCTCGGCGCCCAGCAGCTTGGTCTGCACGGCCACGTCGATGGCGGTCATGCCGCCGCCGATGACGACAACGTCGCGCCCGACAGCGATCTGCGACAGGTCCTCGCTCTGGCGCAATACGGAGATGTAGTCGACGGCATCGATGCAACCGGCGGCATCCTCGCCTTCGAGGCCAAGCTCGTTCACACCCGGCAATCCCATGCCGAGGAAAACCGCATCAAAACCGGCTTTCAGCGCATCGATGCTGATGTCCCGGCCAAGCGCCTTGTCGTTCTCGATGGTGATCCCGCCGATTTCCAGAATGAAATCAAGTTCCTTCTGGGCAAAATTGTCGACACTCTTATAGGCGGCAATGCCATATTCATTGAGGCCGCCGGCTTTCGGCCTGGCTTCGAAAATCGTCACGTTGTGGCCGTGCTTGGCCAGACGGTGCGCCGCGGACAAGCCGGCCGGACCCGCGCCGACCACGGCAACGCTCTTGCCTGTCGGCTCGGCGCGCTTGAACGGGTGCTGGCCCTTTTCCATCAGATGGTCAGTGGCGTAGCGCTGCAGAAGGCCGATTTTCACCGGCTTGCCCTCGGCGGTCTCACGCACGCAGGCCTGTTCGCACAGGGTTTCGGTCGGACAGACGCGGGCACACATGCCGCCGAGAATGTTTTCCGCCAGAATCGTCTTGGCAGAACCGGTGGGATTGTCGGCGGCGATCTGGCGGATGAACAGCGGAATATCGATGCCCGTCGGGCAGGCATTCATGCAGGGCGCATCGTAGCAGAAGTAGCAGCGATCGGATTCGACAAAGGCTTCATGCCGCGTCAATGCCGGGTGCAGATCGGAAAAAACATCGGTGTAGGCATCGGACTCTAGCCGCCCGGCCCTCACATCACGGATTCCAGAATCGATCGATCCCATGAAATCGCCTCTCCATTTCTGAAACTGCCGCATCCCGTTCCCTTTGGGCGTGCCGCAATTTGGTGATGGGCCGGTTTGTCCGGCGCCTGTTGATGGAAAGAATGCCAGATTTTCACAAAAGGTCAAATTTTTTATCAAACGGTCAAGAAATATGAAATTGAATCATATTCGTTTCGTTTGCGCGGGTGGATATCCACGCAAATCTGGCAAGGGCAGCGGGGAAAAGCTAAACCAGATCGTCCAGAACAAGGCTTGCGCCTTTTGCCCCGACCATCATGGCGGCGGCATTGGTATTGCCGGAAATGATATTGGGAAAGATCGAGCAGTCGATCACACGCAGCCCTTCGACGCCGTGCACCCGCAAACGCGGGTCGACCACCGATACCGCCGGGTCCGGCCCCATGCGGCAGGTCGAAACCGGGTGATAGACCGTGCCGCTGCGCTGGCGGAAATCGGCAATGAGATCCTCGTCGCTCCGGCAATGCGGACCGGGCAGCAATTCCTCGACGATCAGCTTCGACAGGGTTGGCGTCGCTGCGATTTTCCGCAGGAACTTCACCGCATCCAGCATCTCGGCAACATCATGCCCGGTCGAAAAAGCGTTCGGCGCGATGGTCGGTGCGTCGAGCGGATTGCCGGAGCGGATATGGATGGACCCGACGCTGGTCGGACGGCAATTGGACAGGCCGATGGAAAAGCCCGGCCAGGGATCGGGGGTCAGAATCGGGCGCTCGCCTTCCCTCGGCCGCACGGTGGAAAAGGCCTGAAAATACAGCTGCATGTTCGGGCGCTGCCGCGACGGATCGGTACGAAAGAAGCCACCGCCCTGATTCATGCTGATCGACAGGGGCCCCGTCCGCAGCAGCAGATATTCGATGCCGACGCGCAATTTTCCCCACCATGGGCGCAGCACCTGGTTGAGCGAGGCCACGTTGGCCCGGTAGGTGTAATTGATGCCGAGATGGTCCTGCAGGTTTTCCCCAACCTGGCTGTTGGCGTGCACGAGCGGAATGCCGAATTGCGCCAGGCGCGCCGCGTCACCAATGCCCGAAAGTTCGAGCAGTTGCGGTGTATTGATGGAGCCGCCGCACAGGATCACTTCGCGCCCGGCCCTGACCGTCTCGGTCCGGCCGTTGCGGGTGAACGCAACACCGGTAGCCCGTTTGCCCTCAAAGACAATGCGCTGCACCATCGCGCCGGTCAGAACCGTGACATTGGGGCGCTTCATCGCCGGGCGCAGAAAAGCCCTGGCGGCGGACATGCGCCGCCCGCCTTTCGTGGTTAGCTGAAATGGCCCCGTGCCTTCCTGCGTGGCGCCATTGAAATCGGGGTTGTAGTGCAGCCCGGCCTCCTGCGCGCCCTTCAGAATCTGATTGGCCAGCGGATGAAACAGATGCGAACAATCAGTGACATGCAGTGGTCCGCCGCGGCCAAGGCTTTTCGCGGGGCCGTCATGGTCTTCCAGTGCCTGAAACACCGGCAGTACATCGTCATAGCCCCAGCCGGGATTGCCGCGCGCGCGCCATTCGTCGAAATCCTCCTTCGCGCCGCGGATATAGACCATGGCATTGATCGAACTCGACCCGCCCAGCACCTTGCCGCGCGGCCAGTAATCCGCATTGCCGCCAAGCCCCGGATCGGCTTCGGCCTTGTACATCCAGTTGACGGATTTGTCGTAGAAGGTCTTGCCGTAACCGAGCGGCATCTGCACGAAGAACCGCCGGTCCGTCCCGCCCGCTTCCAGGACAAGAACCGTGTGGCGTCCGCTGGCGGACAAGCGCTCGGCAACAACCGATCCGGCAGAGCCTGATCCGACAATGATGAAATCAAACGCGCGCATGAATTCCAGCCTGAACACAATCTATTTATCCAGGCAGGATATCCGGCTTCATCGGTGCAAACCCAAACGTCATTCCGCCATGGCTTATGGAAAATGCGACAGGCCTGTCGAATTGTCCGGCGTGTCAGGTGCCGGCAGCGGCCTGATTGAGATTCTCGAAAAACTGGGTGGCGAGTTTCTTGGCGGAGGACGATATAAGGCGGCTGCCGAGTTGGGCGATCTTGCCGCCGACATCGGCATTGACCGTGTAGGTGAGCACGGTTTCGCCGCCTTCCTCGATCAGGGTGACATCGGCGCCACCCTTGGCAAAACCGGCAATGCCACCCTTGCCCTCGCCCGTGATCGTGTAGGACAGCGGAGGATTGAGATTGCTCAATTCGACCTTGCCGTTGAAGCGCGCCTTGACGGGGCCGAGTTTGACGCCGACCGTGGCTTCCAGTTCCGTATCGGAAATCCGCTCGAGGCTTTCGCAGCCGGGGATGCAGGCTTTCAACACCTCCGCGTCGTTCAATGCCTTCCAGACTGCTTCGCGGGGCGCTGCAATGCGTTCTTCGCCGGTCATATCCATGTTTCAATGCCTCCCTGGAAGAAGAAAGCTAAGATAGACGACTTCATCTGTCCACGATTTATAAAAATTCGTTCTTCCTGCCACTGTATTAAATCCTGTCACAAAACATCATGATACTGGCGATGAAGATGCTGGACCGGACAGGAGCGGTGTAATAACAGGATTAAGACTTTGTGATTCCGCAGGGATGACGGCCACAAAGTACTGACCCAACTATTCTTCTACTTCATTCATCTCATCAAGGGAGACTGCACATGAAATTGAAAATGGTCGCCGGCATTTCGCTGCTGGCTGTCGCTCTCGTCGGCTGTTCCAAAGCCCCCACCTGCACCCAGGAAGAGCTGACCAAAAAGGCCGGTGAAATCACCGCTGCCGTTCAGCAGGTCATTACCAAGGATCCGTCCAAGGCGCAGGGAATCGTTGCCAAGATGCAGGAACTGGCTACCAAATATCAGGGCCAGACCGATCTGAAAGACGCCTGCAAGGCGTATGACGACGTTCTGACAGCCATCAAGGGCTCGTAAACTTTCGCGCCGCAGTTCCGCCCGGATTTGCGGCGCAGATTACCTGATGTTAAATCGGAAGAGATTCTGCTTTAAATCGATTGAAACAAAATGATTCCGGTGGCAGGTTCCACTCTGTCAGGATCAAGGCGTGACTTCAGGAGAGAGAAATGGCGACAGTGAAAGCGAACGACCTGCGTGGCTCCGTTCAGGCATTGAAAGCACACTTCAAAATCGGCGCGCCGAAAAACATGCGCGCGACCTTCATGGAAGATCCCAAACGCTTCTCCCGCTATTCCCTCAGTCTCGACGATCTTCTCCTTGACTGGTCGAAGTGCCTGGTCAATGACGAGACGCTTTCCCTCCTTGCTGATCTGGCAAAAGTTGCCCATGTGGAAGCCCGGCGCGATGCGATGTTTGCCGGCGAACCAATCAACAATACTGAAGGCCGCGCCGTGCTCCACGTGGCGCTGCGCAACCGTTCCAACAAGCCGATCAAGGTTGACGGCGTGGATGTCATGCCCGGCGTCAACGATGTGCTGAAGCGCATGGGCGCCTATGCGGATGGCCTGCGCTCCGGCGCCATCAAGGGTTCGAAGAACAAGCCGATCACCGATGTGGTCAATATCGGCATTGGCGGCTCCGATCTCGGACCGGCCATGGCAACGCTCGCCCTGTCACCCTATCATGACGGGCCGAAGACCCATTTCGTCTCCAACGTCGATGGGGCACACATCGCCGATACCTTGAAAGACCTCGATCCGGCGACGACGCTGATCATCATCGCGTCGAAAACCTTCACCACCATCGAGACCATGACCAATGCCCGCGCCGCGCGCAAATGGATCGCCGATGCGCTGGGTGAAAAGGCTGTCGGCAAGCACTTTGCCGCCGTTTCCACGGCGCTCGACAAGGTCGACGCCTTCGGCATCCCGGAAGATCGTATCTTCGGCTTCTGGGACTGGGTAGGCGGCCGCTATTCCATCTGGTCGGCCATCGGTCTGCCATTGATGATTGCGATCGGGCCCGAGAACTTTGGCCGGTTTCTCGATGGCGCCCATGCGATGGACGAACATTTCCGCAAGGCGGCGCTTTCCAAGAACCTGCCGATGATGCTGGGTCTGGTCGGCTACTGGCATCGCGCCATCTCCGGTTACACCAGCCGCGCCGTGATTCCATATGATCAGCGGCTGGCCCGCCTGCCGGCCTACCTGCAGCAGCTCGACATGGAATCGAACGGCAAGGGCGTCACCGTCGACGGCAAGCCGGTTTCCGGTCCGACCGGCCCGGTGGTCTGGGGTGAACCCGGCACCAATGGTCAGCATGCCTTCTTCCAGCTCCTGCATCAGGGAACCGATACGATCCCGCTTGAATTCATCGTCGCGGCGAAGGGCCACGAGCCGCATCTCGATAATCAGCATGAGATGCTCCTGGCCAATTGTCTGGCCCAGTCGGAAGCCCTGATGAAGGGCCGCACGCTGGAAGAAGCCAAGGCGCAGCTCGCGGCAAAGAACCTGGCGAAATCCGAGGTGAACCGCATTGCGCCGCACCGTGTTTTCAAAGGCAACCGGCCATCGATCACCATCGTCTATGACAAACTCGATCCCTTCTCCTTGGGCCGCCTGATCGCGCTTTACGAGCATCGCGTTTTCGTCGAGGCCCAGCTCTTCGGCATCAATGCCTTCGATCAATGGGGTGTCGAGCTCGGCAAGGAACTGGCGACCGAGCTTCTGCCGATCGTCTCCGGAGAGGCAAAACCAACGGACAAGGACGCATCCACGCAAGGTCTTGTCGCGCACTTGAGGAAGCGTCGCGGCAAATAGGCTATAGTGGCCCGATAACAAACAGAATGGGTATCCGGCCTCTGCTCCAGGGCCGGAAGTGAGGAACTGGAAAAGCATTGATGAAGACGGAAACGATCCAGCTGGCCGGCGATGTGCCGGGCAATCATATCGAACTGCGTGTGCTGCGTTTTGCCGGCAAGGATGAAAAGGCGGCCAGCGCCTATCTGCAATCGTCGCTCCATGGTTCGGAACTGCCCGGACAGGCGGCGCTGCATTTCCTCATCCCCATGCTGGAAAAAGCAGGCAGGGAAGGCCGCATCGCCGGTAACATTACCGTTGTGCCGCAGGCCAATCCGGTCGGCTCCGCTCAATGGTTGTCGCACCAGCATCTCGGCCGTTTCGAATTCTTCTCCAGCGGCAATTTCAACCGCTCTTTCCCTTTGCTCGATACGTTCGATACGTCGGGCCTGGTTCCGATCGATGGTCCGAAATCCCTGGCTGATCGGCTGAAGGCGCAATTGCTGCGTCTCGCTTTGCCGCACGACATCGTGCTCGATCTGCACTGCGATGACGAGAGCGAAAACTACCTCTACATCCATCAGGCATTCCTGCCGGAGATGTACGATCTGGCCGCGGCGCTCGGGTCAACGGCGATCCTGTCCTGGAACAGCACCGCCGATGCGGCCTTTGAGGAGGCCTGTGCCCATCCGGTATTGCAGCTGCCAGAAGGCAAGCGTGACGTGAAGCGGCGCGCTGTTACGACAGTCGAGTTCCGCGGATTGAACGATGTCGATATTGCAACAGGCAAGGCGGACGCGGAAGGCCTGTACCGGTTCCTGGTGCATCGCGGTGTGATCACCGATCCCGCCGTCACGCTGACGGTTGATTTCAAGGGCCCGGTTACACCACTCGAAAATGTCGAAATGGTGCGTGCGCCGCAGGGCGGCATGATCCTGTTCCATGTGAACATTGGCGACGAGGTCGCGGCAGGCGCAAAACTCGTCACGGTGGTGACCGTTCCCGGCGATCCCTCCGGCGATATCACGCTGACGGCGCCGCAGGCGGGCCGTATTCTCACGCGGCGCAGCCATCGTTACACCCGCCGGGGCGACGACCTTCTCAAGCTCCTGGGTTCCAAGCGCTCCGAACAGGCGCGGCCGGGCTCGCTGGAAGCATGATGCCCCGCACGCATCCTTCGGAAATCCGTGCCATCCTGTTTGACAAGGATGGCACGCTGGTGGATTTCAACCGGACGTGGTTCGGCATCACCATGGAACTGGCGCACAAGGCGGCGGATGGCGATGTGGATCGCGCCCGCGCGCTTGTCGAAGCGGGCGGCTATGACTGGGAGATGGAACGGTTCCGTGGCGGCTCGGTTGTCGCCGCCGGAACGATCAATGACATTGTCGATCTCTGGCATCCGGAACTGACACTGGAGGAAAAGCGCGAGCGCATCCGCAGCTACGATGATTATACGGTGCGCGAGGGGTCGCGCCGGGCCGTGGGCATCGACGGATTGCGCGAAACGCTGGAGCGGCTGGCCGCGCAGGGGTTCATCCTTGGTATCGCCACCAATGATTCGGAAGCTGGTGCGCGGGCAACCGCCGAGGCTTTGGGATTGACCGCATTGTTTTCAGTGATCATCGGTTATGATTCCGTCGCACGGGCAAAACCCCACGCCGACCAGCTGGAGCTGTTTGCGGCCAAGACCGGCATTCCGGCCAGCGCCATCGCCATGGTCGGCGACAACGGCCACGATCTGGAAATGGCCCATGCGGCGGGTGCCGGATTGGCTGTCGGCGTTCTGTCGGGCAACAGCACGCTGGATGATCTGGCATCGCTGAGCGACGCCATTCTGGGCTCGATTGCCGATCTGCCGGATTTCCTGGCGGGACGCGATAAAGCTTTGCGGACTTGATGGAGACAACACCTCTCGCTATAGAAATCCGGTGGGCACCGTCTCATGATCTGATCGACAAAAGCAGCCGCTCCAACCGGCACCGTCCGGGAAAGCCTGCCTGAGCTTTCAAGCCATGAGGTTATGACATGAACGATAGTCCCGCCCGCTCCATCCATTTCGGACGAATCGCAGCCATGCTGCCGGTTGCGGATATTCAGCGCGCCCATGATTTCTACACGGGCGTTCTCGGCTTTTCCAGAACCTTCCAGAATGGTGATCCCGTCGGGTTCATGATTTTGAAACGCGACAATGCCGAACTGCACCTGACATTGCAGAAAGGCCACAAGGCAGCGCCCTTCAATGTCATCCATATGATGGTGGACAATGTCGATGCCCTGCATGCGATCTGCCGGGCACAAGGTCTACGCATCATCAAGGGTTTGAAGGACAAGGAGTATGGCCTCAGGGCCTTCGTCTTCGAGGATTTCGACGGCAACCGCATTGATGTCGGCCAGCCGCTTTAATCTCCTGCATCCCTGTCCTTCCCCGTGAAGGACAGGGATGCGCGCCCGCTTGACCGGCTTCGTGCCATGGGTAATGTCAGCGGCAGGGATGTCCGCAATCTGGCGCCAAGGGGGATGATCATGACCGCAACAACGCTTCTTGCTTTTGCTCTCGTCGCTTTCGTCGGCATAGCCACGCCGGGGCCGACGGTTCTTCTGGCTTTGACCAATGGCTCGCGCTTCGGTGTCCGCCGCGCCCTGGCGGGGATGGCGGGTGCGGTCATTTCCGATTTCGTCCTGATCGGTTCCGTTGCCCTTGGCCTTGGCGCCTTGCTTGCAGCCTCGGAGTTCTGGTTCTCGGTGGTCAAATGGCTCGGTGCCGGTTATCTCGCCTTTCTCGGCCTCATGCTTCTGCGCTCGAAGGGAACGCTTGACCTGTCGCTGCGCGCCGCCACGCACGAACCGCCGGCAACCACCCGTGCCATCTTTCTCAAGAGCTTCCTTGTTGCCGTGACCAACCCCAAGGGCTACCTGTTCTTTTCGGCCTTCCTGCCGCAATTCATCGCGCCCGATATGCCGCAAATCCCGCAATATGCGGTGCTGGCGGTGATTTTCGCCACGCTCGATTTTGCAATCATGTTCGGTTATGCCCTGCTCGGTTCGCAGGCCGTCCGTGTCCTGAAGAAATCGGGCGCGCTGTGGCTCGATCGCATCTGCGGCGGCGCATTGCTGGCGCTTGCCGGTTCGCTTGCGCTCTACCGGCGCGCAAACGCCTGAAAAGAAGAAAGCCGCCTGAGGCGGCTTTCTCGGATATCAGCCGCGCAATTCGCGCCGCAGGATTTTGCCGACATTGCTTTTCGGCAGCTCGTCGCGGAATTCGACCGTCCGGGGACGCTTGTAATTGGTCAGCCGCTCGGCGCAGAATGCCTTGACCGCCTCTTCCGTGAGCAGGGGATTCTTGCGCACGATGAAGAGCTTTACCACTTCGCCGGAGTGCTCGTTGGGAACGCCGATTGCCGCCGCCTCGCGCACACCGGGGTGTTCCATGGCGACTTCTTCGATCTCGTTGGGATAGACATTGAAGCCGGACACCAGGATCATGTCCTTCTTGCGGTCGACGATCTTGGTGTAGCCGCGCTCGTCCATGTAGCCCATGTCGCCGGAGCGGAAGAAGCCGTCCGCTGTCATGACCTTGGCTGTCTCGTCCGGACGGTTCCAGTATCCGGCCATGACCTGCGGCCCGCGAATGCAGATTTCGCCGACTTCCAGCAATGGCAGTTCCTTGCCGTCATCATCGCGGATGGAGAAGTCGGTCGATGGCAGCGGCGTGCCGATCGTGCCGGAGAATTCCGTGGCATCCAGGCGGTTGGCCGAAGCGACCGGCGATGTCTCGGAGAGGCCGAACCCTTCGGTGATCAGGCCGCGCGTCACCTCGAACCAGCGATCGGCGACCGGTCTTTGCACGGCCATGCCGCCACCCAGTGTCAGGATCAGGTTACGGAAGTCGAGCTTGCGGAAATCCTCGTTGTTGAGCAGTCCGTTGAAAAGCGTGTTGAGACCCGGGAAGACGTGGATCGGCACTTTCTGCAATTCCTTGACGAAGGCGGGGATGTCGCGCGGATTGGGGATCAGCACATTGTTGCCGCCGAGTTCCATGCTGATCATCGCATTCACGGTGAGGCCGAAAATATGATAGAGCGGCAAGGCGCAGATGAACGTCAGATTGTCCGGACGGCCCTTCTTGCGGAAGCCGACCTCGACCCACAGGCGCATCTGCGTGACATTGGCCACGATGTTGCTGTGCATCAGCACGGCGCCCTTGGAAACGCCTGTCGTACCGCCGGTATACTGCAGGAAGGCGATATCGTCCCGCTTGACCTCGACCGGCTTCAGCGTGAGCGCGGCCCCTTGCGCCAGCGCTGTTTTGAACGGTGTATGACCGGGCAGGGACCAGGCCGGCACCATTTTCTTGACGCGGCGCACGACCAGATTGACGATATGGCCCTTGAGACCCAGCATGTCGCCCATGGTCGCAACGACAACATGTTTGACCGGCGTCGCCGTCAGGACCTTTTGCAGCGTCGTTGCGAAGTTTTCCAGAATGATGATCGCTTTCGCACCGCTGTCCTTGAGCTGATGTTCGAGCTCGCGCGGCGTGTAGAGCGGATTGATATTGACCACCGTCAGGCCCGCCCGCAGAATCGCAGCGATGGCCACCGGATATTGCAGGATGTTCGGCATCATCACCGCAACCCGGTCGCCCTTGACCAGCCCGCGTGACTGGAGCCAGGCCGCGAATGCCTGTGACTTGCGATCCATTTCCGCATAGGTCATCACCTTGCCCATGCAGGTAAAGGCCGGCCGGTTGGCATATTTCTTGTAGGCGGTGGCAAAAAGCGCGTTGATATTCTCGTAGGGCAGCGGTCCGATCTCGGCGGGAACGCCTTCCGGATAGGATTTGACCCACAGTTTCGGCTCGGGCATTTGGGCGAGGGATGCCACCTTTGCCGATGCTGCCTCGGCGGCTGGCGCCGCAGTTTTGGCTTTGGCTGCGGGCTTCTTTGCCGCGGGTGTCTTGGCTTCGCTCGCAACCGGCGCTGCGGTTTTCGCGGCAGGTTTTGTTGCCGTCCTTGCAGCCTTGGCAGCCGTCCTTACCGCAGCAGGTTTCACCGCACTGGCGGTTTTCGTTGTCTTGACCTCACCGGCTGGTTTGTTCGCGGCGGCTTTGGCAGTCGTGGCGGCGGGTTTCGCCGTTTTGGCTGGCGCTGCCTTTGCAGTGGCGCGCTTGGCTGTCACGGATGTTTTTACCGGCGTTGTCTGTTTTGCCACATTAACCTCCCCTGATGGTTTCCTTGTAGCGGGCCCACGGTCCTCCAACCCTAAACATGCTACTCAACAATTCTATCTATGGCGATAGGCGGTGCGCTTGCAAGTATTACATTGACGTAAACGTAAAATTGATTGTCGCGGAATTGTCGTGCTTTGCCGCCAATTCACCCAATCGGCACGATCTGGGCGCAAAGTTGCCAAGGTTCGCCTCGACAAAGCACCGGCCTTTCCTTCATCCTGCACCGACAATCAAAATGGATTCGCCGTGGAAACAATCACCATCGTCTTGCTGATGCTTCTGGCCGTTGTGGTCAGTGACTCCATCGTGCGCGTGCTGCCTCTGGCCGTACCGCTGCCGCTGGTGCAGATCGGGCTTGGCGCTGCGATTGCCTCGGTCACCAGCATCCGCGTGCAGCTCGATCCCAACATTTTCTTCCTGCTGTTTCTGCCGCCGCTGTTGTTTCTCGATGGCTGGCGCATCCCCAAGGAGGGTCTCTTCCGGGACAAGGGCATCATTCTGGAGATGGCGCTCGGCCTTGTCATCTTCACGGTGATCGGTGTCGGCTTCTTCGTGCACTGGATGATCCCCTCGGTACCCCTGCCGGTGGCCTTCGCGCTGGCGGCCATCGTCTCGCCGACCGATCCGATCGCCGTTTCCGCCATTGCGGCGCGCGTGCCGATTCCCTCGCGCATGATGCATATTCTTGAAGGGGAATCCCTGCTCAACGATGCGTCCGGCCTCGTCTGCATGCGTTTTGCCGTGGCCGCGATGCTGACCGGTAGCTTCTCGATCACCGAGGCGTTCTTTACGTTCCTCTGGCTCGCTTTTGCGGGGATTGCCATCGGTATCGGCGTGACCATTGGCGTCACGCGCGGCAAGGCATTCCTCGCCCGCAAGCTCGGTGAGGAGAGCGGCTCGCAGATTCTCATCAGCCTGCTCATCCCCTTCGGCGCGTACCTGCTGGCCGAACATGTGCATGCCTCGGGCATCCTTGCCGCCGTTGCCGCCGGTATCACCATGAGCTACGCCGAGAACACGGCCCAGTCCATGGCGCTGACCCGCGTGCGCCGCACGGCGGTGTGGGATACGGCGCAGTTCGCCGCCAATGGCGCCATCTTCGTTCTGCTCGGCGAACAGCTGCCCGGTATTTTCTCCGGTGCCGTCGAGAATGTGCAGCACGGCGAGACCAGCCCCTGGTGGCTGCTGGTCTATGTCGTGGTCATTTATGCCGCTCTGGCTGCCCTGCGCTTTCTCTGGGTCTGGGTGTCGTGGCGCGTGACCATGGCGCAGCGCCGCAGGCAGGGTGAGGCCGTGGTCAAGCCAAGCTGGCAGCTGATTGCCGCCATGTCGTTTGCCGGCGTTCGCGGTGCCATCACCCTTGCGGGTATCCTGACGCTGCCGCTGTTCCTTTACGACGGTTCGCTGTTTCCGGCCCGCGATCTCGTCATTTTCCTCGCCACCGGTGTGATCATCCTGTCGCTGGTCATGGCCAGTGTCAGCCTGCCGCGTCTGCTGCGCAATATCGACCTGCCCATCGAGGATTCAAACCAGCGCGAAGAGGATTATGCCCGTATCGCTGCCGCAGAAGCCGCAATCATGGCGATCGAGCGGGCCCAGCACAGCCTGGCATCGGGCCGCGCCGACGCCGATATCTATACGGATGTCGCCAACCACATCATGGAGCTCTACCGCAAGCGTATTGACGGGCGCATGCAGCTCGGGGAAGAGCGCGAAGAGGTTGCGCGGAGCGAGGAGATCGAGAAGCTGCTGCGCATCACCGCGCTTCGGGCGGAACGGCAGGAAATTCACCGCCTGGTTCGGGCAAGGCGGCTTGAAAGCAGCATTGCCACGAAAATGGTGCGGGATATCGACCTACTGGAAGCCCGCTTCCAGTAGGTATCCATTGAACCCTGATCAGTTCCAGTCGTCGGGAATCTGGCGCACCGCACCCCGGGCAGCACTGGTTGCCATGGCGCCATAGGCGCGCAGAGCCGTGGTGATCTTGCGCTTGCGCTTTTCCTCCGGCTTCCAAGCAGCGGTGCCCTTGGCTTCCATTTTTGCGCGGCGTTCGGCCAGGACGGCATCGTCGACAGCCAGATGAATCCCGCGGTTCGGAATGTCGATATCGATGATATCGCCGTCCTCAACCAGGCCGATCAGGCCGCCTTCCGCCGCTTCCGGTGAAACGTGGCCGATGGAAAGGCCGGATGAACCGCCGGAGAACCGGCCATCGGTGATCAGCGCGCAGGCTTTGCCGAGACCCTTCGATTTCAGGTAACTGGTCGGATAGAGCATTTCCTGCATGCCCGGTCCGCCGCGCGGACCTTCGTAGCGGATCAGCACGATATCGCCCGGTTTGATGCCGCCATTGAGAATGCCGAGAACGGCGCTGTCCTGGCTTTCGAAAATGCGGGCGGGACCGGAGAACTTCAGGATCGAGTCATCAACACCGGCGGTTTTGACGATGCAGCCGTCTTCCGCCAGATTGCCGTAAAGCACGGCCAGACCGCCATCCCTGGAATAGGCATGTTCAAGATTGCGGATGACACCCTTTTCGCGGTCAAGATCGACATCGGCAAAACGGCGCTCCTGGCTGAAGGCTACCTGTGTCGGGACGCCGCCCGGTGCCGCCTTGAAGAAATCATGCACGGACGGGTTTTTGCTGCGCACCACATCCCAGCGGTCAAGAGCAGCGCCGAGATTGGCGGCATGCACGGAATAGACGGATGTATCGAGCAAACCGGCACGGTCGAGTTCGCCGAGAATACCCATGACACCGCCGGCGTGGTGCACGTCTTCCATGTGCACATTGGCAACGGCAGGCGCCACCTTGCACAGGACGGGAACGCGGCGGGACAGGCGGTCGATATCGCTCATGGTGAAGTCGACTTCGCCTTCATGCGCAGCGGCCAGCAGATGCAGCACGGTGTTTGTCGAGCCGCCCATGGCGATGTCGAGGGTCATGGCATTTTCAAAGGCGGCAAACGAAGCGATGGAGCGCGGCAGAACCGTTTCATCGTCCTGTTCGTAATAGCGGCGGGCGAGATCGACCACGAGATGGCCGGCCTCGACAAAGAGGCGGCGGCGGTCCGCATGGGTGGCGAGCGTCGAGCCATTGCCCGGCAGGGAAAGGCCGAGTGCCTCGGTCAGGCAGTTCATGGAATTGGCGGTGAACATGCCGGAGCAGGAGCCGCAGGTCGGGCAGGCCGAACGCTCGATGGCCTTCACTTCCTCGTCGGAAATGCGGTCGTCGGCGGCCGCAACCATGGCATCGACCAGATCGAGCTTCTTTTCCTTGTCTTCCCAGACGACTTTGCCCGCTTCCATCGGTCCGCCGGAGACAAAAACGACGGGGATGTTGAGGCGCAGCGCTGCCATCAGCATGCCGGGCGTGATCTTGTCGCAGTTGGAAATGCAGACCATGGCATCCGCACAGTGGGCGTTGACCATGTATTCGACGCTGTCGGCGATGATTTCACGCGACGGCAGGGAATAAAGCATGCCGTCGTGACCCATGGCGATGCCGTCGTCGACAGCAATCGTGTTGAATTCCTTGGCGACGCCGCCGGCGCTTTCGATTTCGCGCGCCACGAGCTGCCCGAGATCCTTCAGGTGGACGTGGCCGGGCACGAACTGGGTGAACGAGTTCACCACGGCGATGATCGGCTTGCCGAAATCCTCGTCTTTCATGCCGGTCGCGCGCCAGAGCCCGCGAGCTCCTGCCATGTTGCGGCCATGTGTGGTTGTGCGTGAACGATAAGGAGGCATTGTCGAAAATCCTGCTGATGACGGGCGAGGGAGCATCTCTTACAGAAAAAGAGTTCCCATGGCAAAAGAATGGAATTTTATTGCCTTGAAGGGGCGTGTTTCATTGCATTGATTACATAAGGCAGATGCCGGGCGCATGAAACGGGACGTAATGTCTCGCCCCGCCGAGCGCCTGTCAGAACGCGGTGAAGGTCAGCGTTGTCAGCGATCGCGCAATGCCTGATATATCGAGCACGTTGGTGTTGATGAATTTGCCGATATCCTGATCTTCCGGAATGTAGATCTTGGCCAGAAGGTCGAACTCGCCGCTGGTCGAATAGAGCTCCGAGACGATTTCACGCTCGAACAGGGTTTTTGCAACTTCGTACGTCTTGCCGGGCGCGCATTGCAGTTGCAGAAAGACAGGCTTCATAAATTCCTCCGGAAGGCTGGGCGATTTTCAGTCAGCATAATTGCTGCGACGCTTCTTAGCCAGTTGTTCTCGTCTCGCAACTGCGATATATATCCCGCGTTCGCACAGGCTATCTGGGAGAGACCGGTAAAACCGGCGCCGATGGAGCAACCGCCCCGGAAACTCTCAGGCAAAAGGACCAGAATAGTCTAGAACATCTGGAGAGAGGTATGGCTTGAAAAGCCGCACCCACCGAAGGAGAAAGCCCTGCCCGGTTGCATGACCGGAAAAAGGCGCCGACGACACGGATGACAAACATCCGGCGGGCGCTCAAAGGGCCAAGCTCTCAGGTTCCGTGACAGATGGGGTTTCGTGCCGTTGTCAGCGGCGAAACTGAAACCATGTGTTGCCTGAGGACCGTTTTATCATGACCCATATCGCCATTATCGGCGCCGGTATCACCGGCGTGACGACTGCCTATGCGCTTGCCCGCCAGGGCTATTCCGTCACCGTGTTCGACCGCAACCGCTACGCGGCCATGGAAACATCCTTCGCCAATGGCGGTCAGCTTTCCGCGTCCAATGCGGAGGTGTGGAACAGCTGGTCCACGGTGCTCAAAGGCATGAAGTGGATGCTGCGCAAGGATGCGCCGCTGCTGATGAACCCGAAACCCTCCTGGCACAAATATTCCTGGATGGCGGAATTCGTCATGAACATCCCGCACTACGAAGAAAATACCATCGCCACCACCAGGCTCGCCATTGAAGCGCGCAAGCGCATGTTCGAAATCGCTGCGGATGAAAAGATCGATTTCGACCTGGAAAAGCGCGGGATCCTGCACATTTACCGCTCGAAATACGGTTATGACCACGCCGTCAAGGTCAACAGGCTGCTGGAAGCCGGCGGTCTTGACCGGCGGGCCGTCACCAATGAAGAAATCCGCAGCATCGAACCGGCATTGAACGGTTCCTTCTATGGCGGGTTCTTCACGCCATCCGATTCGACCGGCGATATCCACAAGTTCACCCGCGGCCTTGCCGCTGCCGCCATCCGCCATGGCGTGCGCTTCATTGGCGATGCCGACGTTGCCGAACTGAAGCACGGCGCCGACGGCGTGGTGGTTGCATGGAACAGGGCATCCGTTGCCGATGCCGGGATAGAGACGGAGCGTTTTGACGCCATCGTCATCTGCGCCGGCATTGCCAGCCGCAAATTTGCCGCCCAGCTCGGCGACCGCGTCAACATCTATCCGGTCAAGGGCTACTCGATCACCGTCAATCTGGATGATGCCGGGAGCCAGCAGTCGGCCCCATGGGTGAGCCTGCTCGACGACGATGCAAAGATCGTCACAAGCCGTCTTGGGGCGGGGCGCCTGCGCGTGGCCGGTACGGCCGAATACAATGGCGAAAACCGCGACATTCGCCACGACCGGGTCAAGCCGCTGGTCGACTGGAGCCGCGAGCTGTTCCCGGGCATGGACACGTCCAACGTGGTGCCGTGGGCCGGCCTGCGCCCGATGATGCCGAACATGCTGCCGCGCGTCGGTGCAGGCACGCGGCCCGGTGTGTTCTACAACACCGGCCATGGTCATCTCGGCTGGACACTGTCTGCCGCCACGGCTGAAATCGTCGCCGGGCACATCAGCGCCGCCATGCCCGTCGATGCCAGCCCGCAGGGCGGCTGGCTCGCTGCAGCGGAATAAAACCGGCTTGCACGCAAAGGAGCGCCGGTTGCCTCAGGCGCCCTTTTTATGGTGTTCGACCAGGTAGCGGGTGGCAAGCGCGATGTGCCGTGGAATGGGCTTATCCCTACGGAAATCGGCAATCAGGCGGCGTGAGACTTCAAGCGCCGCCGCCATGCCATCGAGGCTCATGCCAAGCTCATCCATGGCAGTTCTGAATTCCTGATTGTCGAATGTCACGGGGGGGAGGCGCGCAATCCACGCCGCTGAAAAATCCAGCTCATCCGTCCATTCAATCGCCTCGCCATATTCACTGACGCGCACGGTCCTGAACAGGCCGTCATTTTCCCGCAGTGGTATGTAGACACGGCGACTGGCAAAAGCCGGAGCAAGATCCACGATCTTCGTTTCACCCGAGCGCCATGTGACGGCAACCTTACGCCCATCCAGCGGAACAACGTCTCTGATGCGGGGTAGCGGCAACCCGACATTGATGATGTCATCGTTCTCTAAGCCTGTCCCACTCACGTTCGAGCCTTTCCTTGTTCTGCGAAGCCCACTGCAATGCCGTTTGACGAATGCTCGACGGTACCCAGCCGCCAATGGTGGAAAAATCTGAAATCCTGATGAGCGCTTGATAATCCGGGGTCACAACGTGGAAATGCGGCGGGTTATGATCGTCAGCAAACATCCGGATGAGTATTTTTCCAATTCTGGCAATGGTTGGCATTTTTAAAATGGCCTTCGATAAAATAGTGCGCTATATGCACTTTGTCAATAAATAGTGCGCAGTGTGCACTTTAAGGGTTGCGGCACTTGAAAACGTAAATGTGTCGTTCAATGATGCGGGTGGAAATGGGTTTGGCTTCAGGCAAACTATTGCACGCGCCACATAAAAAGTGATTGGCGTTTAAATGCGCTTGTATCGCGGTTTTGTGGCGATATGGCCACTAATGCCGGGTTGCATGGCCGATCAGGTGCCATTGCGGGTTGGCCAGCTTTTCCCGGCATGTTATCGTTTTCTTAAGCTCGAAGGGCGAATTTTATCAATTGCAGGCAGCGTGCGCACGGTCCCTGCAGTGTATCCTTGTGTTTATTGATGTGTAGGGAATTTGCTGGTTGATGGACTTGAAGCGCCCACAGGCCAGTTGTTTCGGTGCCGCATTGCTGGCCCTTACGGCCCTTGTCTCGCCTGCCCAGGCCTTTGATCTTTTCGGCGTTCATCTCTGGGGTGCCAAGAAGGAGGACGATGCGGATTCGGTCATCGCCGACCCGCAGAGATACACGGTTGAAACCGCTGCTTCGACAAGCGATGAAACCAAGGCGCTCGTGGAGGGCGCATCGAGCCTGTTTGCCGACAAGGACAAGCCTGCGTCCGGTGCGGCGGGACTGCTCGCCAAGGCGCGCGGAGACTACCGCCGCATACTTGGCGCGCTCTACGCGGACGGCCGCTACGGCGGCACCATCAGCATTCAGGTCGACGGCAAGGAGGCGAGCGATGTTCCGCCGGATGCCGTGCTGTCCAAGCCGGCCAAGGTGGTCATTTCAGTCGATCCCGGATCGCAATTCTTGTTTGCGTCGGCCCGGGTCAAGAACATGGCGCCGCCGACGCTCGACCCGAAAGACTTTGTCGAAAGCCCGGAGAAACAGGGCTACATCGCTGGCGAGATTGCCCGCTCGACAGCCATCGTCAAAGCTGAGCGGCTGGTGGTCGATGCCTGGCGCCAGCAGGGGCATCCAAAAGCCAGGATTGTCAGCCGGGAAGTCATCGCCGACCACGAGACCAACCGGGTTGACGCGACCATCGATGCCGATCCCGGCGCCAAGGCCGGTTTTGGGCCGGTGCAGGTCAAGGGCACCGAGCGCATGGACCCGGAATTCGTGGCGTTCATCACCGGCCTGCAGCCGGGACAGGAATACGATCCCGACGAAATCGAGAGAGCCAAGAAACGGCTGTCGCGCCTCGAAGTCTTCCGCTCGGCGCGGATCGAGGAAGGCGATGCCATCGGCAGCGACGGCCTGCTGCCGATCACCGTGGCGGTGCAGGAACAGAAGTTGCGCCGCTTCGGCGTTGGCGGCAGCTATTCGACGCTGGACGGTCTCGGTCTCGAGACATACTGGCTGCACCGCAACCTCTTCGGCCGGGCGGAACGGCTGCGCATTGACGCCAAGATCGGCGGCATTGGCAGTCAGTCCTACGATCCCTCGGAATATAGCTATCTGCTGGGTGCAAGTTTCACCAAGCCCGGCGTCTATACGCCTGATACCGATTTCATCGCCTCGCTGATTGGCGAGCGCAAGGTGCTCGACGCCTACACGCAGACATCGATTACGGCCGATGCCGGTTTCACCCAGATTTTCTCCGATGAACTCTCCGGCAGGCTTACTGCCAATGTTTCCAAATCGCAGTTCAAGGACGATTTCTTCGGCACGCGCGATTTTCTCACCGTCGGTCTGCTGGGCGGCCTCACCTATGACAGCCGCAACAGCAAGGTCGATCCGGCGCGCGGCTATTTTCTGGAAGGGTTGCTGTCGCCGTTCTACGAGATCGAGCATGGCAACTTCGCCACCAAGTTCACGGCGGAGGGCCGCACCTATTTCGGCTTCGGTAAGGACGACCGGTTCGTGCTCGCCAGCCGCCTGAAACTCGGCACGATTGTCGGCGCAGAAATTGCCGAACTGCCTTCAGACCAGCTGTTCTTTGCCGGTGGCGGCGGTTCGGTGCGCGGTTACGCCTATCGCAACATCGGCGTCAATGTCGAGCGCAACGGCACAAGCTATGTGATCGGCGGGCGGTCGCTGGTCGAGGGATCCGTGGAGGCGCGCGCCAAGATCACAAACACCATCGGTGCCGTCGGCTTTGTCGATGCGGGCTATGTGGGTGAAGAGTCTTTCCCCGATTTTGCCCAGCAGTTGCGTGTGGGCGTTGGCGCCGGCATTCGTTACAATACGGGCCTTGGCCCGATCCGCCTCGATGTGGCCATGCCGCTCGACCGGCGGACAAACGACCCGAGTTTTGCATTCTACGTTGGTATAGGACAGGCGTTTTGACCCGGATTTTCGCAGTCATATTCCTTCTGCTTTTTGCAGCACCGGCTTTGGCGCAGGATAGCGCCGAGGCGGAAAAGTCCTATTTCCTCAGCTTCGTCGAGGAACAGCTGTCGACGCCCAATCGCCAGATTTCCATTTCCGACATTCAGGGCGTCCTGTCGTCGGAAGCCAATATCGGCAGCATCACCATTGCCGACCGTGAAGGAATCTGGCTGCGCGTTACCAATGCGAAAATTGTCTGGAGCCGTCTGGCGTTGCTGCGCGGGCGTCTGGATATCAACAGCCTCGGCGCGGAGCGCATCGATGTCATCCGCAAGCCGCTGCCGGACACCAGCAGCCTGCCTTCACCCGAAGCCAAGGGTTTCAGCCTGCCGGAGTTGCCGCTTGCGGTCATCCTGCAGGATTTGCAGGTGGGACGCATTGCCTTCGGCGACAGTATTTTCGGGCTGAAGTCGGAAATCTCTCTGGCCGGCAGCCTGACGCTCGATAGCGGCTCCCTGGATTCGAACCTCAAGGTGCAGCGTCTTGACGGCCCGGGCGGCACCTTTGCGATCAAGGCGGCCTATGCCAAGGAAAGCCAGAAGCTCGATCTGGATCTGTCGCTCAATGAACCGCAGAACGGTATTGCCGCCAATCTTCTCAATATTGAAGGCAGGCCGCCGGTCGCACTTTCGCTGAAGGGATCGGGCCCGCTCAGCGATATTGCCTTGCAGCTGACGCTCGATGCCGCCGGCAAGCGCGTTCTCACCGGCAGCACGCAGATCAACCGTCAGGGCGAGGGACTTGCGTTCAAGACAACCGTCGATGGCGCGATCGCCATGCTGGTTCCGCCGCTCTTCCGTGATTTCTTCGGCAACGATACAGCGCTCGCGGTCAATGGCGTGGTGCGCGATGCCGGCGGTGTTTCGCTTGACCGGTTGAACATCAAGAGCGCTGCTCTTGCGGTCGATGCGACAGCCGATACAACCAATGATGGATTTTTGCGCCGCCTGAAGGTGGATGCCTCGATTGCCGATCCCAGCGGCAAGAAGGTCATTCTGCCGGTTGCGGGCGGCCAGACAACCGTCGACAAGGCCGTACTGGCCGTTGCCTTCGGGGCAAGTGCCGGCAATGACTGGTCGAGCACACTCGACGTCACCAACCTCACCACCAACAATTTTGCCGCCAAAGCGGTCAATCTCGTTGCCAAAGGCCTGGCGGAAAATCTTGACAACCCGACCGCCCGTTCCCTGAGCTATGATGTGAACGGCAATGTCTCCGGCATCACGGCCAAGCGCGCCGATATCGCCAAGGCACTGGGCGACCTGATCCAGCTGAAGATCAACGGCGACTGGAAGGCCAGTACGCCGGTCAATCTCAAACAGGCGCTGGTTGCCGCCAACGGCTTCAGCACGGCGCTGGCCGGTACCATCGACAAGTTCATCTATAACGGTGACATCCTGGTCAAGGCGTCGAGCATCGCACCGTTTTCCGAACTTGCCGGACGCGATCTCGCCGGCGCGCTCGATCTGAAGGCCAATGGTGCTGTCGAAGCGCTGACGGGTGGTTTCAATCTGATGCTGGATGGCCATGCAACCGGCATGACGCTTGGCATTGATGCGGCGGATCGCGTGCTTGAGGGCGAAACCCGCATCACCGGCGGCCTCGCGCGCGGTGAAGCGGGCCTCAGCGCCAGGAATTTCCGGGTCGAAAACCCGCAGACGCTGGTCACGGCCAATGGCACCTTTGCCACAGGCGCCGCCAATTTCGATTTCGGTCTCGATCTCACCAACCTCGCGCTCCTGTCGGAAAAGACCAGCGGGGCGCTCAAGGTCAAGGGCAGCGCGCGCGGCAGTGACGGCATCATCGCTCTGGCGTTCAATGCCGGGGTTCCGGATGGCAAGCTCTCCGGGCGCAAGCTCAGCGAAGGCGCGTTCTCCTTCAATGGGCTTCTGCTCAAGGACGCGCTGGACGGCAAGGTATCCGGTCTGGCGTTCCTTGACGGCATTCGTGCCGATCTTGCCACCGAACTTGCCCTGCGCAAGGACGAAAAACGCCTGAGCAATATCCAGTTCATTGCCGGTGGCACACGGCTGCGCGGTGATGTCACCCAGGACAAGAAGGGGCTGCTTCAGGGCAACCTGATCCTCGCTTCCAGCGACGTGTCGACGGCCGCAGCCTTGTTCCTCGTGGAGGCGACCGGCAAGGCGAATGCCGCCATTGCGCTGAGCCATGATGACGAGAGCCAGAATATCGACGTCAAAGGCGATATTGACGGGTTGAAGGCCAACAATGTCATCGTCGGCAAGGCGGCGGTTGCACTGGCCGCCCAGAACATCTTCAAGGTTCCGTCCGCCAACGGCACGATCACGGCCACCACGGTTTCGGCCGGTGGTGTCGATATTTCAACCCTCGATGCCCAGGCGGCGCAGCAGGGCAAGACCACCGATTTCAAGCTGAACGCCGCGCTGAAAAATGGTGCGAAGACATCCGTTGGCGGTTCGCTCGAACCGACGGAAAAGGGCTTTCTCCTGTCGCTCGCCAATGCGGATCTGACCCGTGGCGCGCTTGCCGCCCGGCTGGTCCAGCCGGCCGCCATCAATGTCGCCGGCAGCAATGTTTCCTTCGGTGATATCATTCTGGATATCGGCAAGGGCAAGGTCACGATCCGCGGCGATGTCGCCGAGAAGCTGGACCTCGCCGTTGCCATCGAAAAGCTGCCGCTCGATGTCGCCAATGCGGTCAAGCCCGATCTGGGACTGGGCGGTGAAATCAACGGCACCGCCAGGATCGGCGGCACGCGCGACAAGCCCGACGTGAACTTCAATATGCAGGCCCGCGCGATCACCGCCGCCGTGCTGAAAAAGGCCGGACTGGACGGCCTCAATCTGGACGCCAAGGGGACATCGACCACCGATCAGCTCAATGTCGATGCGCGCCTGACTGGCGCCAACGGGCTCGATGCGTCGGCCAAAGGCTCGGTTCCACTGACGCCGGGACAGCTTGCCGTCGATCTGACGCTCGGCAACCTGCCGTTGCGCGTTCTGAATGGCGTCGTCAAGGATCAGAACCTGGCAGGCAATATCACCGGCAGGGGCCGCATCACCGGCACGCTGCAGAAGCCCAATGCCGAATTTGACCTGAAGGGGTCGGGCCTGTCCGCCAAGCCTTTGCAGGACGCCGGTCTGTCGCCGTTGCAGCTGACCGCCGCCGGCCGCTTTGCCAACGATACGCTGACCCTGACGTCGGCCAAGGCTGACGGGCCGCAGGGTTTCACCGTGTCGGCCAATGGCAATGTGCCGGTTTCCGGAAACGGGCTTGGCATCAATGTAACGGGCAATATCCCCTTGTCCCTGGCCAACCGCTTCCTGGCCGATCGCGGCACGCAGGCAAAGGGCAATATTGACGTCACCGCATCCGTCTCCGGCAGCTTCCAGCAGCCGCTGATCCGCGGCATGTTCTCGGCCAATGGTGCCGAAGTGGTCGATCCGGAAACCAATCTGCGGCTGCAGCGCATTACCCTGCTTGGCAGCATGGAGGGACAGACCGTCACCATCCGCACGCTCAATGCCGGGCTTTCCACCGGCGGTACTGTCAGCGCCACGGGCACCATCTCCACCGATGCAGCGGCCAATTTCCCCGCCAACATCCAGATCAAGCTCGACAAGGCCCGCTATGCCGACGGCAATCTTGTCGTTGCCACGCTGACCGGTGCGCTCGGCGTCAACGGTCCCTTGACGCGCGATCCCGTGATTGCCGGCAACATCAATGTTGACCGTGCGGAAATCAGCGTTCCCGAAAGCTTTGGCGGTTCGTCGGCGGTCATCGACGTCAAGCACAAGAAGACGCCGAAGGCCGTCGCCACGACGCTGAAGCGCGCCAAGGCCGACCAGCCCGCCACGGCAACACCCACCGCACGGCCCAGTGTGGTGCGGCTCGATATCAATGTGACAGCGCCCAACAAGATCTTCGTGCGCGGCCGGGGGCTGGATACGGAAATCGGCGGCTCGGTGCGGCTGACTGGCCCCGCAACCGATATCCAGCCGGTCGGTGCGTTCGATCTGGTACGCGGGCGCCTTGAGATTCTCGGGCAGCGTATCACCTTCACCGAAGGGCAGGTCACGCTGGTCGGGGATCTCAACCCGGAACTCAATTTCGTCGCGAGCACCCAGAGCAGCGACATTACGGTCAATGTCACGGTCAAGGGGCGGGTATCCGATCTGCAGATCGCGTTCTCGTCGCAGCCGGAATTGCCGCAGGACGAGGTCCTTGCCCGCCTGATCTTCAACCGCTCCATCAGCGAATTGTCGCCATTGCAGATTGCGCGGCTGGCTGCCGCCGCGGCCGAACTGGCCGGCGGATCGAACTCATCCCTGCTCGACAGCCTGCGCAAGGGCACCGGCCTCGACGATCTCGATGTGACGACGGACAGCGAAGGCAATGCCGGCGTCAAGGCCGGGCGCTATATCCGCGACAATGTCTATCTTGGCGTGGAAGCGGGTGCCGGCGGCAAGACCAAGGGCACGATCAATCTCGACGTGACGCCGCAGCTGAAGGCCAAGGGCTCCGTCGGCAGCGATGGTGACTCCGGCGCCGGTGTGTTCTTCGAAAGAGATTATTGAGCGGTGCTGCGGGGACGGAGGGGAATATCCTCCTCCGTCTCAGGTCCTTGGCGGAAGCACGGGCAACGGTTCTGCACGGCCGACCACAAAGGCATAGGTGAACGCGCCGACCACCGCCATGAAGGCTGCCATGGCGAAGGAGGGCGTATAGTTGCCGTGGAAACGGTCAAGCAGTGCGCCGAACAGGAACGGGCTGATAATGCCGGCAATGTTCGAGGCAAAATTCTGGATACCGCCGATGGATGCGACGTGATGGGAACTGGGCGCCACATCGGCGGGCAGGGACCAGATGGCCGTGGCGGCTACGGCGAGGCTGCTGTAGGAAATCGCCAGGAAGATGAGTGCCATGTAAAGCGATGATACCAGTGCCGCCGGGAGAATGGCCGCGCCGCCCAGCAGGCCTCCAACCATGATGAGCTTGCGAATGGCCGTGACGTCGGCACCGCCACGGATCGCCCGGTCCGCCCAAGCGCCTGCGCTCCACGCGGCGACCACCGCGGTCAGGCCCGGAATCATGCCGAATGTACCAAGCTCCGCCAGGTTGAGGCCGCGTGCATTCTTCAGATAGTCCGGAAACCAGGTGAGGAAGAAATAGATGACGAAGTTCAGGCAGAAAAATCCGATCATCATGCCCCAGATGGTGCGGTAGCGGAAAAGGTCGATCCAGCGAATTTTGACCGCTTCCGCATCATCGGTTGCGTCGGTGCGACCGCCATTGTCGGTGATGTACTGACGCTCGAGATCATTGGCGCCGGTGTGTTCGGCCGGATCGCGGTACATGACATACCAGAAGAAGGCCCAGACAAGGCCGAGTGCGCCGAGGATGGCAAAGGAATAGTGCCAGGTGGTCAGGGCGATAATTCCCGTAACGATCGGCAAGGCAAGCACGGTGCCGACACGCGAACCGGAATCGATCACTGCCGTGGCGAAGGCCCGCTCGCTCTTCGGGAACCAGCGGGAGGCTGCCTTGGTTGCGCTGGGATAGGCAGGGGCTTCCCCGGCGCCCAGGGCAAAACGCACGGCAAAAAATCCCCAGAAGCTGGTGGCCAGCGGCGTCAGCGCCGTAAAGATCGACCACCACACGGCTGCTATGGTGAATGAACGGCGCGAACCGACCTTGTCGGTGAACCAGCCGGCGATGAGCATCATCCCGTCATAGGCCCAGAAGAAGGCGCCGAAGATCAGACCCTTTTCCGCATTGGTCAGCTGAAGATTGAGTTCGGCATCGATATAGGGCAGTGCCACGCTCAGATTGGCCCGGTCGAGGTAATTCATCGTTATGCCAAGAAAGCACATGGCAAGAATGATGTAGCGGACCTTGCTGGCGCCCGCCGGCGCCTTTTGCGGCGGGTGGGCGGATGACGTTGCGATACTCATGAATGGACCTCCCAGTACCGTTCGGACGCTGTGCAACGCCCATGAAACCGCGCCGTCATCCGGCGCGATGATTCTCATAGTAAGGAAATCCGGCTCCTTGTCAGCCCTGAACGACGGTCTGCCTCTGCTCGCCCAGCCCCTCGATGCCCAGTGTCATGACATCTCCGGCCTTCAGGAAGATATTGGGTTTCTGGCCAAGGCCGACACCGGGCGGCGTGCCGGTCGAGATGATGTCGCCGGGATGCAGGCTCATGAACTGCGACAGGTAGGAAACGAGATATTTGACGCCATAGACCATCGTTTCGGTCGAGCCGTTCTGATAGCGGTGACCATTGACCTCCAGCCACATTTTCAGCTTCTGCGGATCAGCCACTTCATCCTTCGTCACCAGCCACGGGCCGGTGGGACCGAATGTGTCGCAGCTTTTGCCCTTGGTCCACTGCCCCTGGCGTTCGGCCTGGAAGGCCCGCTCCGACACGTCGTTGATCAGGCAATAACCCGCCACATGGTCGAGCGCCTCGTCTTCGCTGACATATTTGGCGTGCTTGCCGATGACCACGCCGAGCTCGACTTCCCAGTCAGTCTTCAGCGAGCCGCGCGGAATTTCCACATCGTCATTCGGGCCGACAATGGCCGAGGTCGCCTTCATGAAGATGATCGGCTCCGGCGGCACGGTTGCGCCGGTTTCCGCCGCATGGTCGGAATAGTTGAGGCCGATGCAGATGAACTTGCCGGTTCCCGCAACGCAGGGACCATAACGGTCGACAGTGACCTCGGGCAGCGACGCCGGATCAATGCCTGCGAGCTTGTTCAATCCTGCAGGCGAAATCGCTTCACCGGCAATATCCCCGACGTGTGCGGAGAGATCACGAACCTTGCCATCCTTGTCGACAAGCCCCGGCTTTTCCTGACCGGCAGGACCGTAACGCACGAGTTTCATGGAGTAACCTTTCTGATTGGGAGGGGATCAATAGGTGGCGCGGCCACCGGAAATGTCGAAAACGGCACCCGTCGTGAACGAGCATTCCTCGCTGGCGATCCAGCTGATCAGGGATGCCAGTTCATCGACGGTGCCAAACCGCTGCATGGGTATTTTCGACAGCATGTAGTCGATGAATTCGGGTTTGAGCTGCTGGAGGATCGGCGTATCGACGGTGGCTGGCGTAATGGCATTGACGGTAATGCCGTCATGCACCAGCTCCTTGCCGAGCGATTTCGTCAGGCCAATCACCGCCGCCTTCGACGCGCTGTAGGCCGAGGCGTTCGGATTGCCTTCCTTGCCGGCAATGGACGCAACATTGACGATGCGGCCATAGCCGTTCTTCTGCATGAACGGCACGACGAAGCGGTTGCAGTAGAACAGGCCGTTGAGGTTGATATCGAACACCCGTTTCCACTGATCGATCGGATAATCCGCCACCTTGGCGTTCGGCCCGGTGATCCCGGCCGAACAGATGAGGATATCGATCCTGCCGGCGCTGGCGGCGGTGTCCTGCGCCGCCTTTTCCACCTGCACCGGGTCGGAAACATCGAGCGCCAGCCCATGCGCGCCCTCGCCGAGCCTGGCTTTTGCTTCCTCGATTCGTGCTGCATCGACGTCCCAGAGGCTGACCGTGCCGCCCTCCGACACGATCCGCTCCGCCGTCCTGTAGCCTATGCCGGAAGCACCGCCGGTAATGACCGCATGCCGCCCCTCATAGCGCCTGATGGTGTTCGCCATGTTCCCTCCCGAACGGTTGGCCTCAGTGGTTGTCGCGCGGCAGTCCCTTGGTCTGGGCAATGCGCTGGAAATCGACCGCCGGTTTCAGGACCATGCCTTGCGCCAGCTGATCGACCATGCCGCGCTGGATTTCCTGCCATGGCGTCTGGCTGGCCGGATATTTGTAGCCGCCCGCCGCCAAAAGGTCGTCCCGGCGCTTCTGCAGTTCCTCGTCATCGATGAGGATGTTGGCGGTGCCTTTCCGCAGGTCGATGCGCAGGTGGTCGCCGGAGCGCACCAGTGCCAGGCCGCCATTGACCGCCGCCTCGGGCGAAGCATTGAGGATGGACGGCGAACCCGACGTGCCGGACTGCCGGCCGTCGCCGAGGCATGGCAGCGCATGGATGCCTTTCTTCAGCAGATAGCCTGGAGGCTGCATGTTGACGACCTCAGCCGCGCCGGGATAGCCGATGGGGCCGGTACCGCGCATGATCAGGATGCTGTTCTCGTCAAGGCCGAGTTTCGGATCGTCGATCCGCGCATGGTAATCTTCCGGGCCATCGAACACTTCCGCGATGCCTTCGAACGCTTCCGGATCGTCCGGATCGGAAAGATAGCGCTCGCGGAATTCGTCGGAAATCACGCTGGTTTTCATGATGGCGCTGTCGAAGAGGTTGCCCTTGAGATTGATGAATCCGGCCTTCTTCTTCAGCGGTGTCTCATAAGGACGAATGACGTCGGTGTTGAGATTTTCCACGCCCTCGCAATTGGTGCCGATGCTCTTGCCGTTGACCGTAAGCGCCGATGGATGCGGCAGTCGCTTCGCCTTGAGCAGTTCCGCCACGACAGCAGGCACGCCGCCTGCGCGGTGGTAATCCTCGCCTAGATATTCCCCTGCAGGCTGCAGGTTGACCAGCAGCGGCACGTCATGACCGATGGTCTGCCAGTCATCATTGTCGAGCGCGATATCGAGGTGGCGGGCAATCGCGTTCAGATGGATGGGCGCATTGGTCGAACCGCCGATGGCCGAGTTGATGACGATCGCATTCTCGAAGGCTTCGCGCGTCATGATATCGGAAGGCTTCAGGTCTTCGCGCACCATGTCGACAATGCGCTTGCCGGTATCATAGGCGATCTGGCCGCGTTCACGGTACGGTGCCGGGATGGCAGCGCCGCCGGGCAGTTCCATGCCGAGTCCTTCGGCCAGCGAATTCATCGTGGTGGCGGTACCCATGGTGTTGCAATAGCCGACGGACGGTGCCGACGACGCCACGATATCCATGAACTCGTCGTAGTTGATTTCGCCTGAAGTCAGCTTTTCACGCGATTTCCAGACGATGGTGCCGGAGCCGGTGCGCTCGCCGCGGTGCCAGCCGTTCAGCATGGGCCCGACGGAGAGGGCGATGGCGGGAATGTTCACCGTGGCGGCGCCCATCAGCATGGCCGGTGTGGTCTTGTCGCAGCCGATGGTCAGCACGACGCCGTCAAGCGGATAACCGAAGAGGACTTCCACCAGCCCGAGATAGGCAAGGTTGCGGTCGAGCGCCGCGCCGGGACGCTTGCCGGTTTCCTGAATGGGATGAACCGGAAACTCGAAAGGGATACCGCCCGCCGCGATGATGCCGTCGCGCACCCGCTTGGCCAATTCGATGTGATGGCGGTTGCAGGGCGAAAGGTCCGAGCCGGTCTGGGCGATGCCGATGATCGGCTTGCCCGACTGCAATTCCGCCCGCGTCAGGCCGTAGTTGAGATAGCGCTCGAGATAGAGCGCCGTCATCCCCGGGTTGTCAGGATTGTCGAACCATTCCTGCGAGCGAAGCTTTTTCGGGGTTTTGTTGGTTGTCATGAAAGCAACTCCTGGATGGGGGCACGCCCCAATTACTCTTTGACCGCGCCGGTCATCGAGGACACGTAATAATCGACAAAGAATGAGTAGAGGATGACGACGGGCAGCGAGCCAAACAGCGCCCCTGCCATCAGCGAACCCCACTCGAAAACATCCCCTCGCACCAGCTCCGTCAGGACACCGACCGGGACAGTCTTGTTCTCCGAGGATTGGATAAAGGTCAGCGCATAGATGAACTCATTCCACGACAAAGTGAAGGCGAAAATGCCGGCAGAGATCAGTCCTGGTACCGCCAGCGGCAATATGACCCTGACGAGGATTTGCCAGCGCGATGCCCCGTCCACCAGCGCGCTTTCTTCGAGCTCGAACGGGATCGAACGGAAGTAGCCCATGAGCAGCCAGGTGCAGAACGGAATGAGGAAAGTGGGGTAGGTGAAGATCAGCGCCAGCTTGCTGTCATAGATGCCGAACTTGAAGACGATCACCGCCAGCGGGATGAACAGGATGGAAGGTGGCACGAGGTAGGCAAGGAAGATCAGGAGCCCGACGGAACGCGAGCCCTTGAAGCGGATGCGCTCGATGGCATAGGCGGCAAAGACCGAGGCTGCAAGCGACAGCACGGTCGCGCAGACCGAGACGACGAGCGTGTTCCACAGCCAGCCGGGATAGGAGGTCTCGAACAGGAGATATTTGATATGGTCGAGTGTCGGGCCAACCACCCAGAACGGGCTGTAATTGTTGTAGTCCGTCAACTGCGAGTTGGGTTTTACCGCCGTGATTGCCATCCAGTAGAACGGGAACAGCAACACGATGATGAAAACGGCCAGCGGCAGATAGAGCACGACGATGCGCCGCGGCAGCCGGTTGAGATAGCTCATGCCCTGCGCGTCGTCGGTGAGTGGCGCCGTGGCGGTCTGTTCGGAAATGCTCATGGTCGTTCTCCCCCCCTTAATCCTGTCCGCCCTGCTGCCATTTCCGGCGCTGCAGGCCGAAGAATGAGAACAGGATCGAGGCTAGCAGGAACGGGATCATGGCGACGGCAATCGCCGCGCCTTCGCCGAGCTGCCCGCCCGGGATGCCCCGCTGGAATGAAAGCGTGGCCATGAGGTGGGTGGCATTGACCGGCCCGCCCTTGGTCAGCACGTAGATCAGCTGGAAATCGGTGAAGGTGAAGAGCACCGAGAAGGTCATGACCACGGCGATGATGGGGGTGAGCATGGGCAGGGTGATGAAGCGGAAGCGCTGCCAGCCGGTTGCGCCGTCGAGCGATGCCGCCTCGTGCAGCGATTGCGGAATGGTCTGCAGGCCGGCGAGCAGCGAAATGGCAACGAAGGGAATGCCGCGCCAGACATTGGCGGCAATGACCGATGCCCGCGCATTGTTGGGGTCACCGAGGAAGTTGATGGGCGTATCGATCAGGCCGAGCTTGATCAGCGACCAGGAAATGATCGAGAATTGCGCATCGTAAATCCACCAGAAAGCCAGCGCCGACAGCACCGTCGGGACAACCCAGGGCAACAGGATGATGGCGCGGAAGAATGACTTGAACGGCAGGTTTTCATTGAGGATCAGCGCGAGCCACAGGCCGAGCGCGAACTTCAGGACCGATGCGATAAAGGTGTAGAGAACCGTATTGTAGACCGTCATCCAGAACACGGAATCGTTGGCAAGCGCTATGTAATTGTCGAGACCGATGAACACCCCATCCCGGCCGATCTTGGCGTCAGTGAAGCCAAGCCAGACACCAAGGCCGAGCGGATAGGTCAGGAAGCACAGCAGGAACACCGCCGCCGGCAACAGAAACATGAAACCCAGGAATGTATTGTTCCGGGTCAGCGCGCCGAGGGCTGAAGGTGGCTTTGTTGTTGCTGTCATAAGGAATACCCCCCTCTGGGCTGCCGCCCATCTCCCCCACAAGGGGGGAGATCAGCCTTCACCGCTGCTTCAATCAGCTCTGAGCCACTGCGAGGTAAGCAAAAGTGCAGATGCCGATGTGATCTCCCCCCTTGTGGGGGAGATGTCCGGCAGGACAGAGGGGGGTGAAGAACATCACTCCCTTCACAGCATCCTGTATTCACGCTCTTTGTCATCCTGCCGGTCTCCACCCTTTGGCTAGACGTTGTAGTAACGGTTGGCGCGTTTTTCCGCCTGGGCGATGGCGTCTTCCGGCGTCATCTGTCCCGTCACGGCGGTGGCATACATGTCGACCAGCACATAGTCGGCCATCACGCCGGCCGATGCCGTTCCGAGCGGTCCGGCATAGCCGTTCGGCCGCAGGCTGCCCGATGCCTTGGCATAGGCCGCATGGATGGGGTTGGATGTCCACACGGGATTGGCGGCATATTCCTTCAGCGGCTGGCAGCAATAGGCACTGGCGCCTTCGATCCACGCATTCATGTTGTCGGCCTGATACATGAACTGCAGATAGGCCTTGGCGGCTTCCGGATATTTCGTGTGCTTGAAGATGGAGACGGTGGACGCCTGGTGCAGCTCGACCGACTGGCCGACCGGGCCGATGGGCAGATTGACCGAGCGCATGTCGTCGGCAATGGCCGCCATCGCCGGGTCCTTCTTAGCCGCATAATAGACGGACACGCCATTGGCGGTCAGGGAGATCTGTCCGGCCAGGAAAGCGCGGTTGTTGTTGACATCCTGCCAGCTTTCCGTGCCGGGAATGAAGGTCTTGTAGAGTTCCTGCGCATATTTCACCGAGGCCAGCGTTTCCGGGCTGTTGATGACAACCTTGCCGCTTTCGTCGACCATCTTGCCGCCATGGCTCCACAGCAGCCAGTGCGCGTAATTGTTGCCGTCGCCCACGGCCTTGCCGTGCGGGAAGCCCGCGGGCGTGCCCTTGGCGTGCATGGCCTTGCAGAGCTCGAGAAAGCCTGCCGTGTCCTTGGGGAATTCGCTGAAGCCGGCGGCCTTCATGTGGCTGTCGCGGTAGACGATGGCGTTGCCGATGGCGCAGAGCGGCAGGGCAATGAACTTGCCGTCACGTTTGGCATAGCCTTCGAGACCCGGATACCAGCCGCCATGGGCGCCGCCGAGATAGGTGCCGAGCTCGCTGACATCGACCAGCTTGTCGGGATATTGATGCGGGTCGTCGAACCAGCTCATCACCATGTCCGGGCCCGAGCCGACATTGGCGGCGACGGCGGCCTTCGGGCGCACGTCTTCCCAGCTTTCCTTGTCGATGCGCACTTCAACGCCGGTGGCGTCACTGAACTTCTTGGTATTGGCAAGCCATGCGGCTTCTTCTGCCGGCACGAACGGCACCCAGCGCAACAGGCGCAGTTTTGCACCCGCTTCCGGCTTGTAGGCGGGGGCGGCCTGGGCAAAGGCCGGGGTAAGGCCCAGCCGGTTCAACCCGGCAGCGGCCACAAGTCCGGCAGAAGCGCCGAGAAGATGTCGTCTGTTGATGGTCATGGATGCTCCTCCTTGGGGTTTCACAAGCATGTCCGGAACGTCTCCCGCTTCCGCCCATGCTTTCCGGGGGCTTATATGACCGGCACACGCTCCCCGACTGGCAGGTGCCGCTTGGTGGTTTTCAGACGAGGCGCTTGCCGCTCTCCGCGTCGAAGAGATACGTCGCCTCGGCGTGGATCGACAGGCCGACCGTCTCGCCCGGACGGGCATTGATGCGCTGGTGGAACACGCCGGTGATGTCGTCGCCGCCGATGCGCATGATCATCTGGGTTTCCGATCCGGTAGGCTCGATCACCACGACGTTTGCCGGAATGCCGCCATCGGCAATCGTCATGTGCTCGGGCCGCAGTCCGTAGATCAGGGCACGTCCCCTGGCGCTTTCGGGTGCCTTGGCCACCGGCAGGACAACACCCTTCTCCGTCACGAATTTCAGCGCATCATTCGGGTCCAGCCTGCCCTTGATCATGTTCATGGCGGGCGAGCCGATGAAGCTGGCGACGAACAGATTGGCCGGCTGGTCATAGAGTTCGAGCGGCGCCCCGATCTGTTCGACGATGCCGTCATGCATGACAACGATCTTGTCGGCCATGGTCATGGCCTCGATCTGGTCGTGCGTCACATAGACGGTGGTCGTCTTCAGCCGCTGGTGCAGTTCCTTGATTTCCGCGCGCATGGCGACGCGCAGTTTCGCATCGAGATTGGAGAGCGGCTCATCGAACAGGAATACCTGCGGATCGCGGACAATGGCGCGGCCCATCGCCACGCGCTGGCGCTGGCCGCCGGACAATTGCCGGGGAAAGCGGTCGAGCAGGTGGGTGAGGCCCAGAATTTCCGCTGCCGGTTTGACGCGCTTGTCGATCTCGGCCTTGGCGGCACCTTTCAGCGTCAGCGAAAAGGCCATGTTGTCGGCAACGGTCATGTGCGGATAGAGCGCATAGTTCTGGAACACCATGGCGATGTCGCGCTCCTTCGGCGCGAGACCATTGACCACCTGTCCGCCGATGCGGATTTCGCCGGCGGAAATATTCTCCAGCCCCGCCAGCATGCGCAGCAGCGTGGACTTGCCGCAGCCCGACGGCCCGACCAGAATGACGAACTCGCCATCGGCGATCTCGATATCAACCCCCTTGATAACCGGATGCGTTCCGAATGATTTTCTGACATTGGCGAATTCGACTGATGCCATGCCTGTTCCTCCCTGAAATGTGCCTAACGGTGCTTCTCCCAAAACACCGCGCGAAAATACTATCCCCGGCCGACCAGCGGCATTTTCGTCGCCATGACAGTCAGCGACAGCACATTGGCCTCCAGCGGCAAGCCGGCCATGTAGACGACGGCATCGCCGATATAGTGCGCCGGTATGGTTGGCTCGCTTGCCGTCTCGCCGTTGGCCTGCAGCACGCCGCCCGCCATTTTCGACGTCATTTCGGTGGTGGCATTGCCGATATCGATCTGGCCGCAGGCAATGTCGAAGGGCCGCCCATCCAGCGCGGTCGACTTGGTCAGACCCGTGATGGCGTGTTTCGTCGCTGTGTAGGGCGCTGAATTCGGCCGCGGCGTCGTTGCGGAAATCGAGCCATTGTTGATGATGCGCCCGCCGCGCGGCGTCTGCGCCTTCATCAGTTTCAGCGCCTGCTGCGTGCACAGGAATGCGCCGGTCAGATTGGCGCCGACAATGGCGTTCCACTGCTCGAACGTCACCTCTTCCATGGCGACATTCGGCACATTGATCCCGGCATTGTTGATCAGCAGGTCCAGCCGTCCATAGGCCGCCTTGACGGCTTCGAACAGTGCGGCGACGGATTTGGGATCGCTGACATCGGAGACAATGGGATTGACCGTTCCCTTGGTCTCGGCGGCCAGTGTCCTTGCTGCTTCATCGAGCACGTCCTTGCGCCGCCCGGTGATGACGACGGTCCAGCCGACACCGAGCAGTGCCACAGAAATCGCCTTGCCGACGCCCGTGCCGCCGCCGGTCACCAGTGCGATCTTGCCTCTGCCTGACTCCTGATAATTGGTCATAGTGTTCCGCCCAGTTCGTCTTCGATATGCGCCTTGATAATGTCGTCAAAGACGGTCTCCGCCTTGAACCCGAGCGCGGCCGCGCGCCGCGTGTCGAAATCCGTCGCCCAGCCTGCCACGATTTTCTGGATGGTCGCGTCCGGTTCGCGCCGGATCAGCTTGACCGCCTTTTCACCCGCCACGCGTTTCAGGGCTGCAATCTCTTCGCCGACGAGGGCGGAAAGGCCGGGCATTGAAAGGTTGCGGCGCGGCCCGACTTTTTCCAGGTCGAGTGTTGCCGCATGCACGAAAAAGCCGACCGCGGAGCGCGGGCTGGCGAACCAGTGCCGGACGCTCTCGTCCACGGGCAGAATGGCTTCCTGCCCCGCCAGCGGCTCGCGCAGGATATTGGAGAAGAACCCTGAAGCCGCCTTGTTCGGCTTGCCGGGGCGAATGCAGATGGTCGGCAGGCGAATGCCGATGCCGTCGAAAAAGCCGCGGCGGCTGTAGTCGGACAGCAGCAGCTCGGAGAGGGCCTTCTGCGTGCCGTAGCTGGTGAGCGGCGTGGTGAAGAACTCGTCGCCGATCTTGTCGGGAAAGGGCGTGCCGAACACGGCGATGGAGGAGGCGAAGACCACACGTGGACGATAAGGTGCCTTGGCGCTTTCCAGCCGGATCGCTTCGAACAGGAACCGCGTGCCGTCGAGATTGACCTTGTAGCCCTTTTCGAAATCCGCTTCCGCTTCACCGGAAACAATGGCCGCAAGATGAAAGATCAGATCGGGGCGGCTGGCGATCAGTCCTTCAGCAACACCAGCATCGGAAAGGTCGGCCGCTTTTGTCGTGGAAATACCGGCGAGGGCGCGGGGCGCCACCGGCTCGATCACATCGACCAGCGTCAGCTTGTCGATGCCGCCGCCCAGGATACCCTCTTCAGCCGCGATCCTGTCCAGCAATTTGCGGCCCACCATCCCGGCGGCGCCAATGACCAGTACGTGCATATGCAATCAACCTCTTTGTCATGCGGGCAGATCGCCCGTTTTGTTCAAACGCTATGCGCGAGGGGGAACATGCGAGGTTCGCAGTGACACAGTGGCGCAAAGGCCATGCCAAGCCCCGTTGGGCAAAGGCCAATCCCTGCAATACCTGCCGCTGAACTCAAGAACCGATCCTCCCAGAACGTCTTATCCTGCCAGCCCCGGCGGGTCTTATGACAGCGCTAACACAAAGTTATGCACACTCACTAGCATTCATCAAGCGATTTATGGTAGCGCTATCATTATTCTGCTCAATCCCACCGGGATCATGCCATGCCACGCAAACGCAACGCGCACCGGAATGCCGACACGCCGACTTTGGCTGACGTGGCGCGGCTTGCCGGTGTGAGCGATATCACCGCCTCTCGCGTGGTCCGCAACAAGGGGCCGATCGCCGATGCGACACGGGCGAAGGTCCTCGCCGCCATCGCCGAACTTGGCTATATTCCCAATCGGGCGGCAGGCAGTCTTGCTTCCTCGGGCTCGACGCTGATGAGCGTGCTGCTGCCCTCTTTGTCGAATATTGTGTTTCCGGATGTGCTGCGCGGCATCCACACGGCTTTGACGGAAACAGCGTTTCAGCCGGTCATCGGCGTCACCGACTACGATCCGGTGATCGAAGAACGTATTCTCCTGTCTTTTCTCGCATGGCAGCCCGCTGCGGTGATTCTGGCCGGATTGCATCATACGGCCACCGCGCGGCGGCATCTGGAGCATGGGCGTTTTCGCGTCGCCGAACTCATGGACATCGATGGGGATCCGGTTGATATCGCCGTGGGCATGTCGCATTGGCAAGCCGGCTATGACACCGGCAAACATCTGGTGCAGCGTGGCTACCGCCGTTTCGGTTACGCCGGTCACAGCATTGCCAGCGATGATCGCGCCCGCGCCCGTTATGATGGCTTGCGGGCAGCCTTGAAAGACGCCGGTCTGCTGCTGGTTGCCGAAGAGCGCGTGCAGGGGGGCAGCTCCACCATGGCTGGACGCCATCTGCTTGAGGCGATCCTCCGGAAAGCGCCGGGGCTTGATGTGGTCGTCTTCCCCAATGACGACATGGCCATGGGCGGCATCTTCCATTGCATGCATGCGGGGATTACGCCGAAGGAACAGTTGGGTATTTTCGGCTTCAACGGTCTCGATATCGGGCAGGCCTTGCCGTTGCCGCTGTCGACGATCCTTTCCAAGCGATTCCTGATCGGCAAGACCGCCGCCGAAAAACTCCTGGAAAGCCGCGAACGCCCGGCTGAAAAGACCATCATCAACACCGGCTATGACATCATAGAAGGAGCAACCGCATGACGGCGGTCCTGTCCGAACTGGCCGCCGCGCTCAGGCGGATTTGACCGGTTTCAGGGATTGCAGCCCGAGGCCGCCAACGGCCAGGAGCACGCAGGCTATGCCGATGATCTGGTTCCGGTTGACGGTTTCCCCGAGGAAGATGACGGCGAATATCACCGCCGAGACCGGTGCCACGGCGGTAAAGAGCGAGGCTTCGGCGCCACTGACCCGCGCGGCACCGGCATACCACAGCAGGAAGCCGCCAACCGTCGGAACAATGGCGTAGTAGATGACAGCCCAGAATGATCCAATGCTCATGCCGCCCGTCCATGGCATTTCGAACAAGGCAGGCACGATGGCCACCGCCAGCCCAAGGCCTGTCATCAGCGTCGAAAGGGCAAGCGGCGGAATGGGCGTCCTCAGGCGCTTGTTGATCAGGATGAACAGGCCTTCGCAGATGACAGCCGCAAAGATCAGCGCATTGCCCGGCAGGGAGTGCGTGCCGCTTTCGCCGGGGCGGAAGGCGATGCTGACAACGCCCGCTGTCGCCAGCAGAATGGCGACGAGGGTAAAGCGATGCGGCCGTTCGCCGAGGACGAGAATGGCGATGGCTGCGGCAACCACCGGCAGCGTCCCGATGATGACGCCGGCATCCGTTGCCGAGGTCAGTTTGAGGCCGGATATCAGCAGGGTCGTGTAACCGACGCTGCCGGCACCCGCCTGCAGGACGAGAAGGATCCAGGCAGAGCGGTCAAGCCGCGGCCACTTGGTTCGCGTCAGTCGCATCAGCAACAGGAATATCGGGAAGGCGACGGCAAAGCGCAGGGCTGTTGCCGTAAAGGGCGGCAAGCCCGCTGCAATCACCTTGCTGGCAATGATGGTGCTGCCGACGAGCACCATGGCGAGTGCGAGAAAAACATAACCTTGAACCTGCTTGGACATGCGCAATCCTTTTCATCCCGGGAAGGCGCACAACAGCGGATCGGGCGGGGTTCGTCTTGAACGAAATTGCAGGAGAGGCTTCAGTTCATGGCGTCGGCATAGGCGCCGGGCGACAGGCCGTATTTGCGGATGAAGGTGCGCGTCATGTGGCTCTGGTCGGCAAAGCCGCTGGCAATGGCAGCTTCCGCCAGAGATGATCCCCCGGCGATCATCCGGCGGGCGAGGTCGATGCGCCGCTGCACCAGATAGGCATGCGGTGTCATGCCGGTGGCGCGGGCGAAGGCACGGACAACCTGAAAGCGGCTCAAACCGCTTTCCCGTGAAAGGTCCTCCAATGTCACCGCGCGTGCCGGCTGATCATCGATCAGGTCGCGGGCACGGCGAATGGCTCGGGGTATTGCCGGAAGCCGCTGCGGATCGCCCGGCTCATCAAACACGCCGGCAAGCAGCATCAGCAGCGATTCTTCCTGCCGGATAGCCGAGGGAATGCCGGTGGTCGTCATGGCGGTGAAGAGCCGCTCGAACTGGTGCGCCAGCCGCACGTCCTGGATAACGGGCCGGGGAAATTCGTCGCGTCTTTCGCCCTGCTCCTGCAGATCTGCCGTCATCGCGCCAATGAGGGACGGATCGAAATAGAGCATTTTCCACGAGCGCCCCGCGTCGCCTATGGGCGCGCCGTCATGCACTTCGCCGGGATTGACGGTGATCATGTCGCCGGGCCCGGCTTCCACCATTCCACGTCCGCTCAGGGATTTTTGCGCGCCCTGGTGAATGACGCCTATGCCGTACTGTTCGTGCGTGTGCCGGGAAAAGCTGTGCCGCGTGGCCGCCGCGACGGCTTCCACCCCCGCGGTTGTACAGCGCATTATCCTGAACTGGCCCTTCATCATGCCGGCCTTTCTATCACCGGACGTGCGCCATCACAAATTTGCGGCCTTTGCGGTGGCATTCGCCCGGAAATGATGCTGTCATCCCCCGCACAGAGAGTCTCGGCCTTTCCAAGAGGAATGAATCATGGCGAAACAGAAACATGTGATCGTGGTCGGTGCCGGAATTATCGGTGCGTCGATTGCCTGGCATCTGGCGCGGCAGGGGGCGGCTGTCACGGTGGTTGCCGAACAAAGCGGCGGGGTCGCCACGCCTGCGTCCTTTGCATGGATCAATGCCAGCTGGGGCAATCCCGAATTCTATTTCCGCTTCCGCCGCTATGCCATGGAAGGCTGGCAGCGCCTGCACGATGAGCTGCCCGGCATCGGGGTGAACTGGTGCGGCGGCATCAGCTGGGATTTATCGCCGGATGAACTTGAGGCCTACGTCACGCAGCATGGGCACTGGGGCTATGGAATCAGGCGCATCGACCGGCAAGCCGTGGCCGCGCGCGAGCCTTATCTGGCGCGACTGCCGGATGCGGCCGTGCATATTGCAGAAGAGGGCGCCGTTGAGCCCGTTGCCGCGGCGCAGCGCATGCTGGCCGGGGCGCAGGCGCGCGGCGCGCGGCTGCTGGTTGGTGCAAACGTTACACGGCTCGTCCAGGAGGGCGGGTGCATTGCCGGCGTCGTTACGTCGTTCGGCGAAGTGAAGGCCGACCATGTGGTGCTCGCGGCGGGCGCGGGGGCCGTTGCCCTGGCGCAGACTGCGGGGGTGACCCTGCCCATGGAGACGCCGCCGGGTCTGATCGTTCATTCAAAGCCAATGGAGAAGCGGCTCAACGGCATCGTGATCACCCCTGATCTGCACATGCGCCAGACGGCGGAAGGGCGGATCATTGCGGGCGCGGATTTTGGCGGCAGCGATCCCGGTGAGGATCAGCAGGCAACCGCGGATGCGCTGTTCTCCCGCCTGAAAGCAAACCTCGACGATGTGGATGCTCTGGCACTGGATTTTTTCACCATCGGCTACCGGCCGACCCCCGCCGACGGGTTCCCGATTGTCGGGCCGGCCGGACATCTCGATGGCCTTTCCATCGCCGTCATGCATTCCGGCGTGACCCTTGCGCCTGCTGTCGGCCTGCTGCTGAGCCGGGAAATCTTATCCGACAGGCCGGAGGAGCGATTGTCGCCGTTCCGGCTTTCGCGGTTTGACGAGTGAGCGCACGCAGCTTCAGGGCGTCAACCCTCCTGTCCGGGAAAACATCGATGCGCCGGATCAAGGTTGCAGCTTGATCAGTCCGGCTCCTGTCATCCTGAATCCGCAGCCCCGGTAGAACCCAGTCAGCCGGGCTTCAAAATCCACGTGCAGCCAGAAAGCTCCGCGATCGCGCGCGAGGTTTTCAGCCTCCTTGACCAATTGCGTGGCTATGCCCTGCCGGCGGAATTTGGGGTGCACGCAGGTATCAAGAAGAAAAGCATGAACACCGCCATCCCATGCCACGTTGACAAAGCCAATGAGCCGCTGCCCGTCATAGGCCCCCACATGGGCAAGGCTGCGGGCCAGAATGACGGAGAAATCCTTCCAGACGAAGTCATCCCAGGCCCATTCCCAAAGCGCGTTCATCTCGTCATTGGACGGGAAAGGATCAATACGGAACGTGATAGCCAAATCCATGTCCTCCCCAGGCATTCCTGTTGTGCAAACCTTGCAGATTGCACGGAAATTTCAATGCCGGTTTTCGCGCCCCATGCCGCTGTGCCGGTTGCGCCAAGGCCGGTTGCAGGCGGCAATAGCCGGTTTCCGGAACCAAACCGGCCCGCACACGTTTGTTTTCTGGTTTCGACGGCGCATTCAAACCGCCGGGCCGCAACGGAATAAGGATAGATGATGAAAACAATGATCGTAATGGCTGCCGCTGTTTCCATGGCTCTGGCTTCGGGCGCAGGTGCCGCTCCCCTTCATCAGAAGACCAAACACCAGGCCCATGCGGCGAACGGGCCCAAGACCCGTCTCGGCACGCTGTCCTGCGCGGTCGATGGCGGCGTTGGCATGTTGATCGGGTCGAGCAAGGCTGTTCAATGCAGGTTCATGCGGACCAATGGTTCCGTCGAACGATATGCCGGACGCATCGGCAAACTTGGCGTCGATATCGGGGTGACCAGGAAATCCTATCTGCAGTGGGTTGTTTATACCGCCGCCGGAAACCGGGCAGGCGAAGGCGCCCTTGCCGGCAATTATGTCGGCGTGACGGCGGGTGCCTCGGTTGGCCTCGGTCTCGGTGCAAACGCACTGGTTGGCGGCACATCGAAGAACTTCGGCCTGCAGCCGTTCAGCGCGGAAGCCACCCAGGGACTCAATGTCGCTGCAGGCGCAACGCAGCTGACACTGCGCGCAACCCGATAGAACCAAGCCACGATCCGGCCGCCGTTTGCCGGCGGCCGGATCGGTGCGTTGGCTCACACTTGGCCATCCGCCGCCCGGAACGGTATGCAGGCGCGGATCGCGCAGATAAAGCCCGCCTCGGATCATAAGTCCGAGACAGACGCCGAATAAACAAAATTTGCTTCGGGCATCTTCAAACCGCGACGATGGCCGCCGCATGGTTTGGCCCGTTGGAAAGCGCATTCGCCTGCCAACTTCGCTTTATTGCTAATTGACATGCGCTCATTTTCATTTTCGTATAGTATTCAGAAAAACGAAAACGAAAGTATACCTCATGTTCCTGCCGCCCCGGCACGCTGAAATTCTCGAAATGGCCAAACTCCATGGCCGCGTGCTTGTGGATGATCTCGCTGCGCATTTCAGCGTGACGCCACAGACCATCCGCAAGGATTTGAACGATCTGTGCGATCAGCGGCTGCTGAACCGGATCCATGGCGGAGCGCTGTTCCCGTCGGGTATCCAGAACCTGGAATATGAAGCACGACGTTTGATCGCTGCAACCGAAAAGGAGGCGATCGGTCAGGCCGCCGCCGCGCTCATTCCCGACAATGCCTCGCTCTTCGTCAATATCGGCACGACCACGGAAGCGGTCGGTCAGGCATTGCTGGGCCGGAAAGGCCTGATGGTGATCACAAATAATATCAATGTCGCCAACAATTTGCGGGTTTACCCCGACATTGAGGTGGTCATTGCCGGCGGGGTGGTACGCGGTTCCGATGGCGGTATTGTCGGCGAGGCCGCCGTGGACTTCATTCGTCAGTTCAAGGTGGATTTCGCCGTCATCGGCACGTCGGCAATCGACCATGACGGCGCGTTGCTCGACTTCGATTTCCGCGAGGTCAAGGTGGCGCAGGCCATCATGGCCAATGCCCGGCACGTGATCCTGGTGTCCGATTCAACCAAGTTCGAGCGGACGGCACCGGTGCGCATCGGTCATCTGTCACAGGTCAATACATTCATTACCGACCGCTGCGACAGCGAGATCATCCGCACGATTTGTGCGGACGCGGATGTGCGGCTGGTCGAAACATCCCGTTGAATCCCGGCTTGCCGGGCGCGTTGATGCGCGTTATATTTTCTTTTGGTTTCGTATTTGGTTCGCAGTGGTGCTATATTGGCTGGCGCTGGCGGGCAGGACGGTTGCGAACAGGGAGATGAGCGGTGGCACAGGACGGGATCTACGACATTTTCGTGATTGGCGGCGGCATCAATGGCTGCGGCATTGCCCGCGATGCGGTGGGGCGCGGCTACAGCGTGTGTCTGGCCGAGATGAACGACCTGGCCAGCGGCACCTCGTCGGCCTCCACCAAGCTGATCCATGGCGGGCTGCGCTATCTGGAATATTACGAGTTCCGCCTGGTGCGCGAGGCGCTGATGGAGCGCGAGGTGCTGTGGGCGGCGGCGCCGCACATCATCTGGCCGCTGCGCTTCGTGCTGCCGCACCATGCGGGGCTGCGCCCGGCCTGGCTGCTGCGGCTGGGGCTGTTCCTCT
>NZ_JAGENB010000030.1 GCF_019991125.1 Phyllobacterium calauticae
GTCGAGCGGGTCGCGGGTCGCGGCCGACGTCGCGTTGGCGACGAGCTCGACGGCGAGGCCGACCGCGAGGAGCGAGCCGGGCCACCCTGCGGGGCGGCCGTCGCGGCGGTCGCGCCAGACCTCCATGCCGGACTGAATCGTCAGGCCGACGACCGTGCACGCGGTGCCGATGACAATCCAGTCCTTCACCTGGCCGTGAGACCGGACGAAGTCCATGGTGTGGTCGAAGCTGACGGCGATGGCGAAGCCCGCGAGGCCGAGGAGGACGACGAGGGAAACGGCGTCTCCGACGCGGTCCGCGCGGGTTTTGGTCCTGGTCAAGGTAGGGTCCTCTCCGGCGTCGCCGGGGCCGATAAGCGCGGCCCCGGCGACGTCTTGGCGTATCACGCGGTGGGGGTGGCCTGGTGGCGGCACGGGTGGTCGAGCTCGAACTGGTGGCGCCAGTGGGAGTGCAGGTGGCGCTCCTGCTCGACCCCGCCGGCCTCGCCGTGGTGGTAGTGCTCCAGCTCGACCTCGGACCACGCCTTGAGCGCGGTCAGGTAGCCGAGCGCGTGCTGGGCGAAGTCGTGCCCGCAGTCGTCCCGCTCGCCCG
>NZ_JAGENB010000031.1 GCF_019991125.1 Phyllobacterium calauticae
TAACCTTGCGGCCGTACTCCCCAGGCGGTCAACTTAGTGCGTTAGCTGCGCCACACACGGACCTAGGACACAAACGGCTAGTTGACATCGTTTACGGCGTGGACTACCAGGGTATCTAATCCTGTTCGCTCCCCACGCTTTCGTTCCTCAGCGTCAGTATCTGTCCAGGTGGCCGCCTTCGCCACTGATATTCCTCCCGATCTCTACGCATTTCACCGCTACACTGGAAATTCCACTTTCCTCTCCTGCACTCTAGCCTGACAGTTTCAAATGCACTTCCCCGGTTGAGCCGAGGACTTTCACATCTGACTTATCAGGCCGCCTACACGCCCTTTACGCCCAGTAATTCCGAACAACGCTTGCACCCTCTGTATTACCGCGGCTGCTGGCACAGAGTTAGCCGGTGCTTCCTTTGAAGGTACCGTCAAACGCACGAAGTATTAATCCGCACGCATTTCTTTCCTTCCGACAGGGCTTTACGACCCGAAGGCCTTCATCACCCACGCGGCATGGCTGGATCAGGCTTGCGCCCATTGTCCAAAATTCC
>NZ_JAGENB010000032.1 GCF_019991125.1 Phyllobacterium calauticae
TGGAGCTGGGCGCCCGGCTCCGCCCGGGTCTTGTGCACGGTCACGCGGACGTCCACGTCGTACCGGTACGTCGTGCCGTCCGGCTGCGTGTGGTGGGTGGTCTGCGTGATGAGGTCGGAGCCGTGCAGGATCGTCCCGGACCATCGGGCGCCGTCCGCGCTGGAGCACCCCTCCGGGGCGAGGCCTCCGAGGATGCGCTGGATGGTGGCCGTCCGGAGCTTGGCCTGGAACGGGTCGTCAGTAGGCGCCATGGGTCTGCTCCTGGTCCTGGTGCTCGACGACGACGGCGCCCGCGCGGAGCTCGCGCAGGAACCGCCGGATCTTGAACTGTCGGAGGACGTAGCCGCCGACGATGAACGCGAGGTTCACGATGTCGGAGACGTCCGGGGAGCCGACGCCCGCCGGGACGCGGCGGGAGAGAAGGCCGGCGCCCGCGTCCGC
>NZ_JAGENB010000033.1 GCF_019991125.1 Phyllobacterium calauticae
GATTTCTTTTGCCTATTGAAAGGTAGAAGACGATGCAGTCGGGGAATGCATTCACGACGCCCTTCGGGCGGCGATCGCTGTCGCTTGGCATGCTGGCAACGCAGGCGCAGGCGAGCGACGTCGATCCGCAGGCTTCGGTCGACAAATGGAAGCTGTTTCGCTCGTTGTGCGAGGCGCGGGCGCTGATCGGGATTTCCGACCGGGCGCTGGTGGTGCTCAACGCGCTGCTGACGTTCTATCCGCAGAACGCGCTCAGCGAGGCGGGCGGCCTGGTGGTGTTTCCGTCCAATGTGCAACTGTCGCTGCGCGCACACGGCATGGCGCCGGCAACGCTGCGCCGGCATTTGAGCGCGCTGGTGGAAACCGGCCTGATTTTCCGCAAGGACAGCCCCAATGGCAAGCGCTATGCACGCAAAGCCAGAACAGCGGGGGCGGGGG
>NZ_JAGENB010000035.1 GCF_019991125.1 Phyllobacterium calauticae
GGAATATTGGACAATGGGGGGAACCCTGATCCAGCCATGCCGCGTGTGTGAAGAAGGCCTTTTGGTTGTAAAGCACTTTAAGCGAGGAGGAGGAGCTCTAGACTAATACTCTAGATGCTTGGACGTTACTCGCAGAATAAGCACCGGCTAACTCTGTGCCAGCAGCCGCGGTAATACAGAGGGTGCAAGCGTTAATCGGATTTACTGGGCGTAAAGCGTGCGTAGGTGGTCTTTTAAGTCGGATGTGAAATCCCTGAGCTTAACTTAGGAATTGCATTCGATACTGGGAGACTAGAGTATGGGAGAGGATGGTAGAATTCCAGGTGTAGCGGTGAAATGCGTAGAGATCTGGAGGAATACCGATGGCGAAGGCAGCCATCTGGCCTAATACTGACACTGAGGTACGAAAGCATGGGGAGCAAACAG
>NZ_JAGENB010000036.1 GCF_019991125.1 Phyllobacterium calauticae
CTGTTTGCTCCCCACGCTTTCGCGCCTCAGCGTCAGTACAGTGCCAGAGGGCCGCTTTCGCCACAGGCCTTCCTCCTGATATCTACGCATTTCACCGCTACACCAGGAATTCCGCCCTCCCCTCACTGACTCAAGTAAAACAGTTTCTAAGGCAGTTCTAAGGTTAAGCCTTAGGATTCCACCTCAGACTTGCTCCACCGCCTACTCGCCCTTTAAGCCCAGTAATTCCGAACAACGCTCGCCACCTCTGTCTTACCGCGGCTGCTGGCACAGAGTTAGCCGTGGCTTCTTCTCCCGGTACCGTCGATCCTCCTGATTATTTACCAGGAGGGGATTCGTTCCGGTCGAAAGGGGTTTACAATCCGAGAACCTTCATCCCCCACGCGGCGTTGCTGCGTCAGGCTTTCGCCCATTGCGCAATATTCC
>NZ_JAGENB010000037.1 GCF_019991125.1 Phyllobacterium calauticae
GGAATTTTGCGCAATGGGCGAAAGCCTGACGCAGCAACGCCGCGTGAGTGATGAAGGCCTTCGGGTCGTAAAGCTCTGTCGAAGGGAAAGAAATGTATTGAGGCTAATATCCTTGTACTTGACGGTACCCCCAAAGGAAGCACCGGCTAACTCCGTGCCAGCAGCCGCGGTAATACGGAGGGTGCAAGCGTTGTTCGGAATTATTGGGCGTAAAGCGCGTGTAGGCGGTCTGATAAGTCTGATGTGAAAGCCCTGGGCTCAACCCGGGAAGTGCATTGGATACTGGCAGACTTGAATACGGGAGAGGGAAGTGGAATTCCTAGTGTAGGAGTGAAATCCGTAGATATTAGGAGGAACACCGGTGGCGAAGGCGGCTTCCTGGACCGATATTGACGCTGAGACGCGAAAGCGTGGGGAGCAAACAG
>NZ_JAGENB010000038.1 GCF_019991125.1 Phyllobacterium calauticae
GGAATTTTGGACAATGGGCGCAAGCCTGATCCAGCAATGCCGCGTGCAGGATGAAGGCCTTCGGGTTGTAAACTGCTTTTGTACAGAACGAAAAGTCTTGGGTTAATACCCTGGGACCATGACGGTACTGTAAGAATAAGCACCGGCTAACTACGTGCCAGCAGCCGCGGTAATACGTAGGGTGCAAGCGTTAATCGGAATTACTGGGCGTAAAGCGTGCGCAGGCGGTTATGTAAGACAGAGGTGAAATCCCCGGGCTCAACCTGGGAACGGCCTTTGTGACTGCATAGCTAGAGTACGGTAGAGGGGGATGGAATTCCGCGTGTAGCAGTGAAATGCGTAGATATGCGGAGGAACACCGATGGCGAAGGCAATCCCCTGGACCTGTACTGACGCTCATGCACGAAAGCGTGGGGAGCAAACAG
>NZ_JAGENB010000039.1 GCF_019991125.1 Phyllobacterium calauticae
GGAATTTTGGACAATGGGCGCAAGCCTGATCCAGCAATGCCGCGTGCAGGAAGAAGGCCTTCGGGTTGTAAACTGCTTTTGTACGGAACGAAAAGGTCTGGGTTAATACCCTGGGCTCATGACGGTACCGTAAGAATAAGCACCGGCTAACTACGTGCCAGCAGCCGCGGTAATACGTAGGGTGCAAGCGTTAATCGGAATTACTGGGCGTAAAGCGTGCGCAGGCGGTTTTGTAAGACAGGCGTGAAATCCCCGGGCTCAACCTGGGAATGGCGCTTGTGACTGCAAAGCTGGAGTGCGGCAGAGGGGGATGGAATTCCGCGTGTAGCAGTGAAATGCGTAGATATGCGGAGGAACACCAATGGCGAAGGCAATCCCCTGGGCCTGCACTGACGCTCATGCACGAAAGCGTGGGGAGCAAACAG
>NZ_JAGENB010000004.1 GCF_019991125.1 Phyllobacterium calauticae
ACTTGCGTAACAATCCGAAAACCACTTGAGAGCTTCCTTTAGGGCGCATTCAGCAACCGCCAGCGGCGCCCCGCCCTCGTTGTGTCGGTATATAGACCCCACCCACCAAAACTGTCAACACGCCTTTCCCAAAAAAACGCACAAATCCAAACTTTCTCAAATCAGCCAAGCAACCCCTGGGGATAACTCAACGGAGACAACACCCAGAAGCCAGCAAATACGGGAATTCTGCTCCCGGACCGGGGAAATGTGACAGTTATAATCCGTTAACCATAAGCTGTTTTCCGGTTCCCCGGCACGGAAATATCCATTTTTTCCGGAATGAAGATGAGCGGGCCGACCAAATGAACCGACTCAGGGCGTGAAAACAAACAGCCCGGCTTGAGACCGGGCTGTTGCATTCAGAACGGGGTGGGCGTTTTACCCCTTGTTCTTGTTATAGACGTCAAACACCACGGCCGCGAGCAGGACCAGTCCCTTGATCACCTGCTGCCAGTCGATGTTGACGCCCATGATCGACATGCCATTGTTCATGACGCCCATGATGAAGGCGCCGATGACGGCCCCCATCACCTGCCCGACGCCGCCCATCGCCGACGCGCCGCCAATGAAGACGGCGGCGATCACGTCGAGCTCGAAGCCGAGACCGGCCTTTGGCGTCGCCGTGTTGAGGCGAGCGGCAAAGATCAGCCCGGCCAGCGCGGCCAGAACCCCCATATTGACGAAGGTAAGAAAGGTCAGCCGCTCCGTCTTGATGCCGGACAGCTTTGCCGCCTTCTCATTGCCGCCCATGGCGTAGATACGCCGCCCGACGGTCATGCGTTTCGTCACGAAAACGAACAGGGCGATCAGCAGCGACATCACGATCAGGACATTCGGCAATCCCTTATAGGAGGACAGGAGATAGGTCAGGAACAGGATGATGCCGGCGATGATGAGGTTCTTGGCGGCAAACAGAGCAAACGGCTCGCCCTGATAGCCGTGCTTCTCGCGCTTGGCCCGGCCGCGCAGGCTGAAATAGATCATCAGCGCCACGAGAAGGATGCCGACCAGCATGGATGTGATGTTGAAACCGGTGCCGCCAAAAACGTCGGGAATGAAACCGGAGCTGAGCAACTGGAACTGCGGCGGGAACGGTCCGACGGACTGGCCGCCAAGAAGCCACAGGGCCAACCCCTTGAAAACCAGCATCCCCGCCAGGGTCACGATGAAGGACGGTATCTTGTGATAGGCAACCCAATAGCCCTGGGCCGCGCCGATGAGACCGCCCATGATGAGGCACAGGATCGTCGCCGGGATATAATGGATATGCCATTGCACCATCATCACGGCGGCAAGCCCGCCGACAAATCCCGAGACCGACCCCACCGACAGATCGATGTGACCGGCGACAATCACCAGCAGCATGCCGAGGGCCATGATGATGATGTAGCTGTTCTGCAGGACGAGGTTGGTCAGGTTGACCGGGCGGAACAGCGTGCCGTTCGTGGTGAACTGGAAGAACAGCATGATCAGGATCAGCGCCAGCACCAGCCCGTATTCGCGCAGATTGCCCTTCATGGGCGACCCGTCCGTCTTGGCTTCGGTCTTCGTCGGGGTTGCTGCGGTTTCAACAGTCATGATGTTTTCCCTTCGGCACGGATAATGGCGCGCATGATCTTTTCCTGGCTTGCTTCCTTGGCTGGCATTTCGCCGACGATCCTTCCCTGGTTCATCACATAGATCCGGTCACAGACGCCGAGCAGCTCCGGCATTTCCGACGAGATCATCAGTACGCTTTTGCCCTCGCTCACCAGCTGGTTGATGATGGAATAGATTTCATATTTTGCCCCGACGTCGATCCCGCGGGTTGGCTCGTCCAGCATCAGCAGGTCCGGATTGGCAAAGAGCCATTTCGACAGGACAACCTTCTGCTGGTTGCCGCCGGAAAGGTTGCCGGTTTTCTGATAGATGCTGGATGAGCGGATATTGGTCTTGCGGCGATATTCATTGGCCACTTTCAATTCCGCCATATCGTCCAGCACACCGCCATGCGAAACACCGTCAAGGTTGACGATGGTGGTGTTGTGCTTGATGTGGTCGATCAGATTGAGCCCGTAGGTCTTGCGATCTTCCGTGACATAGGCAATGCCGTTTTCCACGGCCTTGCCGATGGTCGAGACATCCACCTTCCTGCCCTTGATGAAAACCTCGCCGCTGATCTTGCGGCCATAGGCCTTGCCGAAGACACTCATGGCAAATTCGGTGCGCCCTGCCCCCATCAGCCCGGCGATCCCCACCACCTCGCCCTTGCGAACGTTGAGATTGATACCGTTGATGACGGTCCGGTCGCTGTGAACGTGATGGTGAACCACCCAGTCCTTCACTTCAAAGACGACGTCGCCAATATCCGGCTCGCGCTGGGGAAAGCGATCCGCCAGCTGGCGGCCGACCATGGAGGTCACGATCCGGTCCTCGGAGATCGCGTCCTTGTCCAGCGTTTCAATCGTCGCTCCGTCGCGCAGCACGGTGATGCGGTCGGCAACCTTGCCGACTTCGTTCAGCTTGTGGGAAATCAGGATCGACGAAATACCCTGCGCCTTGAACTCCAGCAGCAGTTCAAGCAGTGCATCGCTGTCCTTTTCATTGAGACTGGCCGTCGGCTCGTCGAGAATGAGCAGTTCGACCTCTTTCGACAGGGCCTTGGCGATTTCCACCAGCTGCTGCTTGCCGACGCCGAGATTGGTGATCAGCGTCTGCGGATCTTCGCGCAGGCCGACCTTCTTGAGCAGCGCGCGCGTGCGGGTTTCCGCAGCATGCCAATCGATAATGCCGAATTTCGCCGGTTCATTGCCCAGGAAGATGTTCTCGGCAATGGACAGAAGCGGCACAAGGGCCAGCTCCTGATGAATGATGATGATGCCTTTCGCTTCACTGTCGCCGATATCGCGAAAGTGCTGTTCCTGCCCGTTATAATGAATTTCACCCTCATAGCTGCCATGCGGATAGACACCGCTCAACACTTTCATGAGGGTTGATTTTCCCGCACCGTTCTCGCCGACGAGCGCGTGAATCTCGCCCTTGCGGACATTCAGATTGACATTGTTGAGCGCTTTCACCCCGGGAAAGGTTTTGGTGATATTGCGCATTTCGAGGATAGTATCCATGCAGATCCTCATCGACGCCTGCGAGCGGCATTATAGGCTCAGATGGCGTTTCTCTTGGCAAACTTATAAAAACCCAGCGGTCGCACACCAGCGGAACATTCTTGACAGGCATCACGACCGGCGTAACAACAAACCCTGCGCAATGATGCGCAGGGTTTGCCGGATATCCAAGACTTATTTGATCTGGGCTTCGGTGTAATAACCGCCGCCAATCAGGATTTCCTTCCAGTTGGTCTTGTCCACTTCCACCGGCTTCAGGAGATAGGACGGAACAACCTTGACACCATTGTTGTAGGTCTTGGTGTCGTTGATCTCCGGCTGCTCGCCCTTCAGCACCTTGTCGATGACATTCGACGTCACCTTGGCCAGTTCACGCGTATCCTTGTAGATCGTGGAATACTGTTCACCGGCGATGATCGACTTCACCGAGGGAACTTCGGCATCCTGCCCGGAAACAAACGGGAACGGCTGGTCCTTGGTGCCGTAACCGACGCCGCGCAGCGACGACAGGATACCGATCGACAGGCCATCATAGGGCGACAGAACGGCGTTGACCTTCTTGTCCGTGTAATAGGCGGAAAGGAGATTATCCATGCGGGCTTGGGCGACGGCGCCATCCCAGCGCAGCGTACCGACTTTGTCCATGCCGGCCTGGCCGGACTGGACGACGAGCTTGCCGCTGTCGATCAGAGGCTGAAGCACGGACATCGCGCCATTGTAGAAGAAGAACGCGTTGTTATCGTCGGGCGAGCCGCCGAACAGTTCGATGTTGAACGGGCCCTTTGCTTCGGGAAGACCGAGCGCCTTCACGAGCGATCCGGCCTGCAGGACACCAACCTGAAAATTGTCAAATGTCGTATAGTAGTCGACATTGCCGGAATCGCGGATCAGGCGGTCATAGGAAATGACCTTGATGTTCGCATCATGCGCCTGCTGCAGCACATTGGACAGCGTGGTGCCGTCAATGGCCGCGATGACCAGAACCTTCACGCCCTTGGTGACCATGTTTTCGATCTGGGCAAGCTGGTTTGGAATGTCATCTTCCGCATATTGCAGGTCGGTGGTGTAGCCGCGTTCCTTCAGCGCCTTCACCATATTGTCTCCGTCAGCAATCCAGCGTGCGGAGGATTTCGTCGGCATCGAGATGCCAACGGCGCCCTTGTCCTGAGCAAAACCCTGCGTACCCATCGCAGAAAGCGCGATCAGGCCTGCAGCAACCATCTTAAACATTTTCACTGGTATCCTCCCAATTTCCCTAATGGACGCTATTTTAGTCGAGCATGTTTTCCGGGTGGAATCGTCTTCGTATCAGCCTCCAGCTCCTCCCAGAGCACGATCCTTGCAACACTTATCTCAAAAGTATGACTTTTGGAATAGTCCTTTCGAACCACAGCAAAAAGTCTTTCCCGGCAGGCCACCAGCGCAATCAGAAAACCGAGCTTGCAACCGTTTACATCGATATAATACTATTATAGTATTTTTCAAAAATCACTCGCTTAAAATCAAGAATGAAGTGAAGCTGCGCCTGCTTCACACGATAATTCCCCGGGAGGACAGACGTGAATTTGGTTCAATTGCTCAATGCCAATGGGAAGCGGCGGGTTGCCGCGCGGGTGGATGATACGTTCCGGCACGTGAAGCGGACCCGGTCGGTTCTCGAACTCGCGCACGCGGCCATTGAAGCCAAGACCTCCCTCTCCAGGATCGTCGAAGCGCGCGGGCTGGGCAAAGCGCTCGACATTGCGGCCGCCTATGCCGAAGGGCGGTTGCTGTCGCCCATCGATACGCACGATCCAGCCCATATCCATCTGACGGGAACAGGCCTGACTCATCTTGGATCCGCAGCGACGCGCGATGCCATGCACCGCAAGATCGACGATGCCAAGGAAGAAACCCTGACCGATTCGATGAAGATGTTCCGCATGGGTCTTGAAGGCGGCAAACCCAGAAAGGGACAGACCGGCGTGCAGCCGGAATGGTTCTACAAGGGCAATGGCACGATGCTCACCGGGCCGGGGCAGCCGCTTTTGTCTCCAGCCTTTGCCGAAGACGCCGGCGAGGAACCGGAGATTGCCGGTATCTATGTGATCGGTTCCGACGGCACGCCGTTCCGCATCGGCTTTGCACTGGCCAATGAATTCTCCGATCATATCACCGAGCGCGTCAATTATCTCTTTCTGGCTCACTCCAAACTGCGCCCCTGTTCCCTGGGACCGGAGTTGATCGTCGGTGATCTGCCGGCCGACATTCGCGGCAGTTCGCGTATCCTGCGCAAGGGCAAGACGATCTGGGAAAAACCTTTCCTGTCCGGTGAAGACAACATGTCCCACACGATTGCCAATCTCGAACATCATCATTTCAAGTATCCGGTTTTCCGCCAGCCCGGCGATGTCCATGTCCACATGTTCGGAACCGCAACGCTGTCCTTCGCCGATGGCGTCAAGACAGAGAATGGCGACGTCTTTGAAATCGAAGCGTCCGCGTTCGGCCTGCCCTTGCGCAATCCGCTGAAAATACAAAAGCCGGTAAAGGTGAAAGTGGCTACACTTTGAGGTGCAAAACTGCCAGACAGGTCCGCACGCCCTGCCCGCAACAATAATCGGTACAGATGATGACAATGAAGCCGTCCGTTTTCGCACGCTATCCCGGCCTTTCCGGCAAGCCAGTTTTCATTTCCGGCGGTGCAACGGGTATCGGCGAGATGATCGTCCGCGCCTTTGCGGCGGAAGGCGCCAGGGTGGGGTTTGTTGATCTTGCCGAGGCGGAAGGCAGAAAACTCGCCGAAGACTTGAATGCTTCAGGCGGCAACGTAACATTTCGCGCCGCCGACGTGACGGATATCGGTGCCTATCAAAGAACGATCCGCGAAATCGAGGAAATCCAAGGCGCGACAACGGTTCTCGTGAACAATGCCGCCAATGACACACGCCATGACTGGCGCGAGGTGACACCAGAGTATTTCGACCAGCGCATTGCGGTGAATCTGCGCCATATGTTTTTCGCCATCCAGGCAGTCGCACCGGCAATGATTGCCGCGGGCGGCGGTTCCATCATCAACTTCGGCTCCGTCGGCTGGATGATGGCATCGGGAGGATATCCCGGCTATGCCTCTGCCAAGTCGGCCGTCCACGGCCTCACCCGCTCCTTTGCCCGCGATCTCGGCAAACACGCCATCCGCGTCAACACGCTGGTGCCGGGATGGGTGATGACCCAGCGCCAGCTCGATCTGTGGGTCGACGATGCGGCCAATGAATTGATCGACCGCAGCCAATGCCTGGCGGGGCGGGTCATGCCCGACGATATCGCCCGAATGGCGCTGTTCCTCGCATCGGATGATTCCAGAATGTGTTCCGCCCAGAACTTCATCGTCGACGGCGGATGGGTCTAAGGCTCTAGTCAGTGCCCGAGGCTGCCAGGACGCGTTCGGCGCCATCCTGAATGACGCCGCGCATGGCTTCCTTGGCAGCCGCAACGTTCCGGTCCCTGATGGCATCGGCGATGGCCCGGTGCCGTGCAACCGAATGCATGTGACGCTCGGTGTTGGGTATGGGCGAGCTGATCGTGAACGTTGTCACCAGCGCCACCTCGATCAGGGCACTGATCGAACGCATGAACGGATTGCCGGAGGCTTCCGCAATGGCAATGTGGAACTGCAGGTCGCTATGGACAAAATGGGCCGGCGATTCCCGTGTGCTGCCCATCTGCTCAACCCACTCGTAGAGCTTTGCTAGCTGCGCTTCGGTGCGCCGTAGTGCGGCGAGACCCGCAGCTTCCGGTTCCAGCGCCAGGCGCATTTCCACGATGCTGGACAGGAAGGCGGCGCTGGCACCGGCCTCGAAATGCCAGACGAGAATATCCGGATCGAAAAGGTTCCAGTTGGAGCGCTCCAGTACGCGGGTGCCGATCTTGGCCTTGGGCTGGATAAGCCCCTTTGCTGCGAGGGTCTTCAACGCCTCGCGCAGAACGGTGCGCGACACGCCAAAGCGCTCGAGCAGTTCCGCGTCCCCCGGCAGAATGCTGTTCTCGGGATAGGACCCGTTGACGATCCGCAGGCCAAGATCGCGCATGACGTGGCCGTGATGCGTACGCGAATGACCCGCCGTACGGAAATCATAATTGCTGAGTTCGTTTTCGACCAATTGTATCCCTGTGACTGGCGATTTGCTTCTTGACGCTAAAGCAAATATTGATCGGCTCCACGTGCTTCGTAGACGCAATCTGCTTCGCCAGTTCCTCCCTGAGCACTATTTATAATATTATATGATCAATAACAATTCTCAATCTGAACAACGCGCAAATCCGCTGCCGCTTGCCATGGGCGCTACCCTTGAAATCCAGCCGCCCCGCCGGTCAATTGCCCTCCGCTGCGCAGATCACGCCGGAAGTCCGATGGGGACATGCCGGCAATATTGCGGAACGACTTGTTGAAGGCGCTGAGCGAGCCAAACCCACTGTCCATCGCGACCTGCAGCACATTCGCCCTGTCCTGCAATAGCATGGCCTGCGCGTAGGACAGCCTGAGAAGACTCACGTAATTGTTCAATGTCATGCCGGTCGATTTCTTGAATACGCTCATCGCATATTTGGGATGAAGCCCCGCCGACGTGGCTATGTCGATCGAGTCAATATCCTGCAGAAAGTTGCCTGCTATAAAATCACACATCCGCGCAACCGCCCTGGACGACTGCTGACTGGATTGCTCACCAGCAGATATATTCGGGCAATCAGGCACCAGGCGATAAGGCTCGAAGCCAATACGTTCGATCCGCAGAAGCAGTTCATTGACCGCATGTTCCGCCTTCACGGGATCGCCTGACCGGGCATAGGCGTACCATCGCGTAAAGTTTTCCCTGTCGGCCGCGTCGGTTGCAGCGGTGACAAGGGTTGCTCCCTGCATCAATCGGCTTGGCACGCTCTCCGGCAGACGCATGCGAAAGAAATACACGAGCGGTAGGTGCGCGCCCGCGTAAATCGAATCGTCGGAAGATTCGTCCATCCGGTGCGGCTGGCCGCCCCAGAACAGGCACATATCACCCGCATTGAGGCGGATTTTGTGATCCTTCATCCGATAATGCACGGAACCGCGAATGACGTAGTTGACCTCGACTTGTGCGTGCCAATGCGGCATGGCCATGACGAGCGGGTGATTGTGAAACATTTGCAGAGCTGTCGGCAGACCTTCGACACTGCTCGCCCCCGGCTGATAGATCGGCCTTTCTCCCATCTTACTTTCCGCCCAATTCATGTTCCCTTTATGAGAGACAGGCGCTCCCTTGCCGCTAGTGTAGCCATGTTCGCAAAGATCGGGCAATTGAAAAGGGAGGATTTTCAATGAGCTTCAAATTTCTTGGCGCGACAGCACTTGTCGCAGCATTGGGCATGGGTTCGGCAACCGCACTGGCACAGCCAACCGAGATTACCATCTGGAGCTGGGATATCGCGGCTTCTTCACTGAAAGCATCGCTGGAGGGCTTCAACAAGCAGTTTCCGGATATAAAGGTGAATGTTCAGGATCTTGGCAATCACCAGGTCTTTGACAAGACACTCGCTGCCTGTGCTGCGGGCGGGGACGGCCTGCCGGATGTCGTCACGATCGAGAATTACAAGGCCGAGATTTTCTGGAACCGTTTTCCCGATTGCTTCGCCAATCTGAAGGATCTCGGCTATACCAGCGAGATACAAGCCAAATTCCCGGATTTCAAACGCACTGAGCTGGAAGCCGGCGATGTCCCCTATGCCATGCCATGGGACTCCGGTCCCGTCGCCGTTTTTTACCGGCGCGACTATTACGAAAAGGCTGGCGTTGACCCCAAGAGCATAACGACTTGGGATGATTTCATCGCCGCTGGCAAGAAAATTGCCGCTGCCAACCCCAGTGTTGTCATGGCTCAGGCGGACTTCAACGGCGACAGCGAATGGTTTCGCATGATCTCCAACGAGCAGGGTTGCGGCTTCTTTTCCGCCGATGGCCAGACCATAGCCATCAACCAGCCCGCATGCATTGCCACGCTGGAGAAGATCAAGCAGATGAAGGACGCAGGCACGCTTACGGCAGCCAACTGGGATGAAAAGGTTCAGGCCAACACAGCCGGCACCGTCGCGAGCCAGCTTTATGGTGGCTGGTATGAGGGTACCATCCGCACCAACTCGCCCAAACTTGCGGGCAAATGGGGCGTCTACCTCATGCCAAGTCTTGCGCCCAACGGGGCCCATGCGGCCAATGTCGGCGGTTCGTCATTGGCAATCAGCAATGGCTCCCAGAACAAGAAAGCAGCCTGGACATATCTGAACTACGTCCTTGGCACCGATGAGGGACAGATCACCATGCTCAAGAGCTTTGGTCTCGTACCCTCGCTGCTCAGCGCGGAAAAACAACCCTTCGTCTCCGAACCGCAGTCCTATTGGGGCGGGCAGGCAATCTGGGCAGATATTCTTGGAACATTGCCAAAGGTCGTGGCAAGTCGCGGCACTGCGTTTCAGGGTGATGCGGATGGCATCTACAAGGCAACCCAAACCAAATATTTTGCGGGAGGATATCCCAACGCGAAGGCCGCGCTGGATGATGCAGCAAACCAGATTGCATCGGCAACAGGACTGCCAATCGCTCAATGAGCTCAGTGCCGGACAGGGGTCGGAGCGCCCGTCCGGCATTCCGTTGGAAGACCTGACTATCCGCCGTGGAGGACAACCGATGCAGCTGCGCAACCGGGCCGCCTATGGGTTCCTTGCCCCCTATCTCATGATTTTTGCGGCCTTCTGGATATGGCCGATTATCAGCTCGTTTCTGATGTCGTTTCAGAACACCCGTGTGAATCCCTGGGTTTTCAGCTTTGGTGCCAATTGGGGCCGTCTGTTCAACGATCCCGCCTTCTACAATGCGCTGAAGAACACGATGATCATCCTGATCATTCAGGTTCCGGTGATGATCACGCTGGCGACAGTCATGGCAGTGCTGCTCAATTCTCCACTTCTGAGAGCACGCGGCCTTTTCCGCTTTGCCTTCTTCGCACCCATCGTGGTCGGTGAAGTCGCCTATGCCGCCGTGTTCCGGTTGATGTTCAATCTTGATTTCGGTGTCATCAACAAGCTGCTGAACAGTGTCGGCATAGCTTCGATTTCATGGTTTGCGGACGCCCCCGCGGCCATGGCGCTTCTTATCATTGCAGTGACATGGCGCTGGGCCGGATACAATGCGATCCTCATTCTGGCCGGACTTCAATCCATCCCCGGCGATGTCTACGAAGCGGCAACGCTGGATCGCGTGGGCAAGGCCCGGCAGTTCATCTACATCACACTGCCGCTTCTGAAGCCGATCATCCTTTTCTGTGTCATCCTGTCGATCATCGGCTCCATGCAGCTTTTCACCGAACCATTCCTGATTACCAATCGCGGTGGCCCCGGCGGCGGTACGGAAACCCTCGGACTGTTCCTCTATAGGCAAGGCTTCACATCGCTCAATTTCGGCTACGCTTCGGCGATCGCCTACACCATGGCCGCACTGGCAATCCTGATTTCACTCCTCAATCTTTGGGTCGGGAGGGACGAGAAATGAAGTCGCAGTCACGCTCGACCCTGGTCCGCTCGCTGGCACTGCATGGCGCCCTTATCCCGCTGGCGATCATCTGGCTGTTTCCGCTCTGGATGATGTTCGTATTCGCGACCATGCCGGACTACGGCATTTTCAGCCCGCAGATCGAACTTCTCCCATCCACGCATTTCCTGGAGAATTTCAGCAACCTGCAGGCGGATACGGATTTCATCCGGGCGCTGATGATCTCCATAGGTGTCGCGATCGTCTACACCGTCCTGTCGGTCCTGCTTACCTCCATGGCAGGCTGGGCGCTGGCCCGTTACCTTTTCGTCGGTAAGTCTCTGGTCATCGCAATCATCCTCGGCACGATCACCCTGCCCTATTTCGTTGTGGTGATCCCGCAATTCATCATGGTGGCGCGGGAGTTCAAGATGGCGAACACATGGATTGCGCTCATCGTTCCGCCGCTCTTCAATTCGCTTGGCGTGCTGTTCATGCGGCAGGCCTTTTCCATGATGCCGGCTGAACTCTTCGATGCCGCACGGGTGGAAGGCGTCAAGGAATGGCAGATCTTCCTGCGCATTGCCCTGCCTCTGGCACGGCCAACCATGGCGGCTTTGGCAATCATTCTCTTCCTTGCATCCTGGAACAATTACCTCTGGCCGCTGCTGATCAATTCCCGGCCGGGTATGCTGACCGCTCCTGTTGCGCTCGGAACATTGATCGGTCTCACCAAGGTGTCGTGGGGCGGCATCATGGCCGGCGCCGTCATGCTCACGGCACCGATCCTCATCATTTTCATTCTTCTGCAGCGCCACTTCATCGCCGGCATCGCCGCCGGCGCCATCAAATAGGGAAACGCCGCATGGCCGAACTTTCACTCAGGAATGTCGTCAAACGCTTCGGTTCCTACGAGATCATCCGCAACGCCAGCCTCGATGTGGCCGATGGCGAGTTCGTGGTGTTTGTCGGCCCCTCCGGCTGCGGCAAGTCCACGCTCTTGCGCATGATTGCCGGCCTCGAGCACATAACCGATGGCGAAATCCATATCGGAGATACACTGGTCAACGACGTCGAGCCTGCCGACCGCGGCATCGCCATGGTGTTCCAGTCCTATGCGCTTTATCCCCACATGACTGTCGAGCAAAATCTCGCCTTTGGACTGCGCATGACCGGCAACCCGAAAGCCGATACGGAGCGCCGGGTTCAGCGGGTGGCGGACATTCTTCAGATCAAGGAGCTGATGCAGCGCCGCCCGAAACAACTGTCGGGCGGACAGCGCCAGCGCGTTGCCATTGGCCGCGCCATCGTTCGTGAACCGCGGGTTTTCCTGTTTGATGAACCGCTCTCCAACCTCGATGCGGAGCTGCGGGTGCAGATGCGCGTCGAGATTTCCCGCCTGCACAAGGAGCTGGGCACGACCATGATCTATGTGACTCATGACCAGACTGAAGCCATGACGCTGGCAGACAAGATCGTGGTGCTGCGGGGCGGTAATATCGAACAGATTGGCGCGCCGCTCGATCTCTACGACAACCCCGCCAACCAGTTTGTGGCCGGTTTCGTTGGTTCGCCGAAAATGAACTTCATGAGCGCCGAGGTTGTTGCGGCGGATACTGACAGCATCACCATCACCCTCGTGAATCAGGGCAAAATCCGTCTCACCCTGCCCATGAACAATCCGCCACCGGCACTTGGTGAGAAAGTGACGCTCGGCGTGCGTCCCGAGCACTTCGCCAAGGCGGGTCAGGGGGATGCCGACATGACCGTCACGGTGGATGTTGCCGAACATCTCGGCAACACCAGTTACATCTACGCCAATGTCGCCGGCGGGGAACAGCTGATCATCGAGCGTGAGGAATCGCGCAATGCACTCAAGACCGACACCCTGACCATCGCTATCAAATCCAGCCACGCCCTGCTGTTCGACAGTGCAGGAAACAGGCTTCGATAAACCGGACTTCGCCTTTCCAGCCACGCTCCCGGTGGCCGCAACTCACCCAAAGAGGATCTAGCATGACTGACACAGCATCCGTTCGCTGGGGCATTATCGGCCCCGGCACCATCGCCCGCACCTTTGCCGATGGCATTGCCCATTCGGCAACGGGAAAGCTCATCGCCATTGCCTCGCGCAATCCGGACAAGCCGGAACTCGCAACCCAGTTTCCCGGCGCCCGCATCGTCAACGGCTATGATGCCTTGCTGCGTGACCCCGAGATCGACGCGGTTTACATCGCAACACCGCACACGGGCCATGCCGAATGGGCGATCAAAACCATTCGCGCCGGAAAGCATGTGCTCGTTGAAAAGCCGATTGCGCTCAGCGCCTATGATGCGGATGCGATCTTCCACGAAGCCCGCAAGGCAGGTGTGTTTGCCGGTGAAGCCTTCATGTATCGTCTTCATCCGCAAACCGCCAAGCTGATCGAGCTCATCAAAAGCGGTGTCATCGGCGATATCCGTATCATCCGGTCAAGTTTCGGCTTCAATATGGGCAGCGTCAGACCGGATCATCGCCTCTTTGCCAACGACACCGCAGGCGGCGGTATTCTCGACGTCGGCTGCTATCCTGTTTCCATGGCACGGCTGATTGCGGGCAGCATCGAAGGCAAACCATTTCTCGAACCGGACTTTGTCTCCGGTGCTGGTCATCTTGGCCAGACAGGTGTCGACGAATGGGCGTCTGCCCTGCTTAAATTCCCGAACGGTATTGTTGCCGAAGTCTCATGCTCGATCATGGCGGAGCAGGACAATACACTTCGTATTATCGGCGCACAGGGGCGCATCGAGGTTAGGGATTTCTGGTATGCCTCCGGTCAACAGGGTGGCACAGGCAAGATCGAGATTTTCCGGTCCGGCGGCGTGCATGAGACCGTCGAGGTAGAAGAAGGCCGCTGGCTTTATGCCTTCGAAGTGGACGCGGCAGGCAATGCCATCCGCGAGAAACGGCAGGAATTTGCAACACCCGGCATGAGTTGGGCGGACTCGCTCGGCAATCTGCGGGTGCTGGATCAATGGCGTGCTGCTGTCGGACTCGAATACAGCATTGAAAAGGCTGCCAAGCGAACAACCACAATCTCTGGCAATGTGCCTGTGCAGGGCAAAAGTGTACCCAAGAGGGCAATCCCGGGTCTTGCGAAACCTGCATCATCCGTGGCGCTCGGATTTGAGTTCTTCCCGAATTTCGCCGCCGGTTCCCTCACCTTGGATGCCTATTACGAGGCGGGCGGCAATCTGTTCGATACGGCCTTTATCTATGCCGGGGGAAAGACCGAGGAAATCTTCGGCGACTGGCATACCAGCCGCTCCGTTCCACGGGAGGATATTGTCCTCATCGGCAAGGGAGCCCATTCGCCGCTCTGTTATCCCGATGCCATCGGCAAACAGCTCTCCCGGTCGCTTGACCGCCTGAAGACCGATCATGTCGACGTCTATTTCATGCACCGCGACAATCCCGATATCCCGGTCGGCGAATTTGTCGACGCCATGGATGCGGAAGTTAAGGCGGGCCGGATTCGCGGCCCGTTCGGCGGGTCGAACTGGACGCGGGAACGCATGGATAAGGCCATTGCCTATGCGGTGAAGAACGGCAAGACGGCGCCCGGTGCCCTGTCCAACAATTTCTCGCTCGCCGAAATGCTGGACCCGATCTGGGCCGGTTGCGTCGCAGCCTCGGATGAGAATTGGAAAAGCTGGCTAAACGCGAAGCAGATGCCGAACTTTGCCTGGTCAAGCCAGGGGCGCGGCTTCTTTACTGATCGCGCCGGCCGTGACAAGCGTGACGATGAGGAACTGGTTCGCGTCTGGTATTCCGACAGAAACTTTGGCCGGCGTGATCGCGCCATAGAACTGGCAGGTAAACTCGGCCGCAATCCAATTCACGTGGCGCTGGCCTATGTGCTGGCCCAGCCCTTCCCCGTCATTCCGCTCATTGGGCCACGTACCCTTGGCGAGCTTGAAGACAGCCTTTCCGCACTCGACATCAATCTGACCCCGGATCAGGTGAAATGGCTGGAAGGCTAGGCGTGGATGTGGCAAGCAGGAGGATAAAATCAGCAAGGGGGAAGCGATGAAGTATTCGGCATGTATCGAGTGGTTGTTCGCTCCCGAGTCGCCTGATTTTGCCAACCGCATCCGCTTGGCAAGGGATGCCGGGCTTGACGCGGTCGAGTTCTGGAAATGGACTGAGAAGGACATACCGGCTGTCGAAAAGGCATTGGCGGAAACAAAACTTGCGTTGTCCAGTCTCGTCGCGGAGCCAATGATTCCGCTGACCGATCCTGCGTCCCATGATGCCTTTCTGGTTGGTCTGCGGGCCAGCGCCGAAATGGCAAACCGGCTGGGTGCCAAGGTGCTCATCGCGCAGGCCGGGGATGATCTTCCCGGCCGCACCCGCGCCGAACAACATCAGGCCTTGGTCGATTGCCTCACACAGGCGGCCGACGTGCTGGCTGGAACCGGCGTTGTGCTGGGGCTTGAACCACTCAACACCCTGATTGACCACAAGGGCTATTTTCTTCATTCAACGGTTGAAGGCCTTGATATTATCGATGAAGTAAACCGTCCGGAAATCCGGATTGTCTACGATATCTACCATTCTCTCGTCATGGGAGAAGCGACGGCAGAGGTGCTCAAAGACCGGATCGACCGCGTTGCCCATGTCCATATTGCTGACCATCCCGGCCGCAATGAACCCGGCAGCGGCACACTGGAATTGTCAAAATCCCTGCATTGGCTGTTTGACAACGGCTACAATGGATTTGTCGGACTGGAGTACCGGCCAACCGCCGACACACAATCGAGTCTGGAGATGACGTTCCGCACACTTGGCCCACGTTAGAAACGTGTTTTGCTATTGATGTGCTGAGGGGGAAGCGGGTAAGCATGGATCGATCCTTGCTTCCTGCCTGCTGGCCATTAACGTATCGTTTTTGGCAACACCAAAGAGCGGATCAGACATGAAGGATGCCGATATCCATGACCGATCCGCGCAAACGCCACACCCTGCCAACCATTGCGGATGTCGCCGAACTGGCGGGTGTCTCCCGCGCCATCGCGTCCCGGGCGCTGTCAAGCGAACCAAGACCCGTCTCGGCCGACAAACGGGAGCGGGTACTGGCAGCGGCTGCCAAGCTTGGCTTCAAACCCAACCTCCTGGCGCGGAGCCTGACGACAAAGACCGTCAATCTCGTTGCCGTCATCGTCAACCACATCCATGATCTCTCGGATCTTGACCTGTTCGATCTCCTGATCAGCCAGATCCAGTCCATCGGCAAACAGGTGATCTTTGTCCGCGTCGGCTCGGCCGAGCGGATAGACGAGTTCCTGCGCAACGGCATTGCCTATCACGTGGACGCGGCCCTCGTGTTCTCGGATTTCGCCGATGCGGAAACGGTGCGGAAAATGTTCCGCAACGACAGCGTCCTGATGCTCAACGGCATGCGGGATGTGAGCTCTCCCGCCATCATTCCCGATGAGCAGGTGGGGATTGCCGCAGCGGTCACAGATGCCCGGAACAAGGGCGTGCGCAGTGCCCTCCTCGTGACAGGCCGGTCCGCCTCGCCGGTCGAACAGACACGCATCGCCGTCTACAAATCGGAACTGCAGCGCCAGGACATCAGGCTGGTCGCGGAACTGCGCGGCGATTACTCCTACCAGAGCGGCCGCCATGTGGCATCCTCGTCCGATTGGCAGCCAGCCGACGCCGTGTTCTGCACCTCCGACGCGATGGCCATGGGCGTTCTCGATGTGCACCGGAACGACTTTCCGGACAACCGGCCGCGGACATTCCGTCTCTACGGCTTCGACGACGTGACCCTGGCGGAATACGAGGCCTATCCGATTTCATCCATCGGTTACGACAAGGCCGCCTATATCGATGAAATCCTGAAGTTTCTGCGGGAACCAGCCCTGTTCAACGCGGGCGAGAAACTGATTCAGGTGCCAACCTATTTCGTCGCGCGGTCAAGCTCCTGATCAAAATGCAAAGGCCGGGAACGATGCCCGGCCTTTGCCTTGAAATTACCAGAGCGGCGTCAGCGCCGGCGGGTTGGATTTTTCGCCCCACCACTTCTTGTAATTCGCATCATAGGCGCCGGACTGGATGTAGTCGGAGACGAACATATCAAGCCAGCGGACGAACTCCGGATCGCCCTTGGCAACGGCAATGCCGATCGGATCGTTGGAATAGAGGCCGGGCAAGGTTACCAGATTGTCGTTCTTGGTGGCGAGATAGTCGAGCAGCGACGAGTCTTCGATTGCCGCAGCGACGCGCTTTTGCTGCAGGAGCAGCACGCCATCGGGCGAGAAATTGTCGGTATAGACCAGTTCCGCCGTCGGCACGCTCTTTTTCAGGAAACTTTCGCCTGTCGTGCCGCGACCGACAACCACCTTCTTGCCCGCCAGGTCTTCCAGCTTGGCGATACCGGCATCCTTCTGCACGATGACGCGCAGGCCGGCACGGTTGTAGGGAATCGAGAAATTGACGGTCTTGGCGCGTTCCAGCGTCGCGGAGGTATTGGCCACCACGATATCGAGCTGGCCGGAGACCAGCATGGACACGCGGGCATCACCGGAAACGTCGGTGAACTCGACGGGAACACCAAGCTTGGCCGCCAGCATGGTTGCCACATCGACGTCATAGCCGACAGGATTGTTCTTGTCATCGCGGAAACCGATGGGCTCGCCACCCAGCGACACGCCGATGCGGACCTTTCCCTGCGCGCGAATGTCATCAATCTTCCCGGCATGCGCCACGCCGGTAAAAGCCAGTGCACCGGTCAGCGCGAGTGCTGCCAGTTTTCCAATGAACCGTTTCATGAATGTCCCCTTTGTGTTGTTTGTTGCGGATCATATTTTCGGGCAAGCCGGCGTTCGGGTTCCTCCATCCGGGCTTCCCAGAACCAGTATTTGATTTCATCGTCGCAGCGGAAACTTGCCACGTCGTGATTGCCCTTGGCGTCGATGGCATGAATGACGACACCAGCCAAGAATCCGGTGGTCAATTGTGCGAGGTCTTCCATCGCCATATCGACCGCTGCGCGCAAGGAATGGCCGAAGCGCATGGCGAGCACGATGCTGCGGGCCGTGCCACAGCGGATTGTCATTTCACCCGTATGGGTGCAGGCGGCGGCACCGTAGCGGCTGTCGGCATAGAACCCGGCACCGGCGATGGGCGAATCGCCGAGACGCCCCGGATATTTCCAGGCCCAGCCGGAGGTGGAGGTGACCGCGTGAATGCCGTTGGCGGAATCCTTCGACAGGAACACCGTGGTATCGCGGACGCGCTCCGGGTCGGTAATGGTGCGGCTCAAGGGGGCGAGCGGAATATCTGGAAAGGCTGCCAGCTCCTCCGACGTCAATTCCTTCTGCAGCCGCTCCCACCAGACGCGTTTGCTGTCTTCATATAACGTTTCATCAAGGGGAAAGCCGATTTCCGTGGCAAAACGGCGGGCACCATCGCCGGTCAGCATGACATGCGGTAATCGTTTCATCACCGCATGCGCGAGCGCTGCGACGGGCAGCGTATCGGGAACCGCGCCGACGGCGCCAACATCCCGCGTCGTGCCATCCATCACACCCGCATCGAACTCCATGCGCCCGAGCATGTTGGGCCAGCCGCCGAAGCCGACACTGCGGACCTTCACTTCGCGCTCGACTTCGCTGATACCGGCGACCATGGCGTCAAGGCCATGCGCCTCCTGCTTGAGGAGCTCGACGCTCCTGGCAAAACCCGGCCAAGCCTCGTTGTTCGCAATCAGGATCATTGTCAGTCTTTACGCATTTTGGAGAGAAACTGGGCGATGCGTGGCTTGGCCATGCCGCCATCGGCTGCAAAAAATTCAGCTGTCGGCAGGTCGACAACGAGCTGTCCCTTGTCGAGAAAGACGATCCGCGACGAGATCGTCCGGGCAAACTCGATTTCATGCGTGACGAAAACCATCGTCGTTCCGTCATGGGCGAGCTTGGCGAGAATGGCCAGCACATCCGACGTCATCTCGGGATCGAGCGCACTGGTGATTTCATCGAGCAGGAGATAGCGCGGCTTCATAGCCAGCGCCCGGCAGATACCGACACGCTGGCGCTGCCCGCCGGACAGTTGCGCCGGGAAGGCATCGGCACGGGCACTCAAGCCGACGGAGTCCAGAAGCGTGCGCGCATCGGCTTCCGCCTGCTTGCGCGGTATTTTCAGCACTTCAACCGGCGCGAGCGCGATGTTCTGCACGGCAGTCATATGCGGGTAGAGATTGAAAAGCTGAAAAACCGTCGCCGACCGCTTGCGGGCTTCCGACAGCTCCTTCGGACGGGACACATCGAAATCATCGATGGTGATGCGCCCGCCATCGAGCTTCTCCAGGCCGTTCATGCAGCGGATCAGGGTCGATTTGCCCGAGCCGCTGGAGCCGAGAATGGACACGACTTCGCCGCTATGGACATCAAGGTCTATTCCATCGAGTACGGTCGCAGAACCAAACGCCTTGCGTACTCCTCTCACGCTGATCATTTCACAGACCCTTCCATGCGGTGTGCGCCCTCAACCGCTTCTCCAGCTTGGCTCCGCCAAAGGCGACGAGCTTGGCCATGACATAATAAAGCCCGCCCACGACCGCCCAGACGATGAATGGTTTCAGCGTGCGCAGATTGAGAATGTTGCCGATCTTCGTCAGGTCCACCACGCCGATCACCGATATCAGCGATGTCACCTGCAACTGGTTCACCAGAAGACCGGTCAGCGGACCGATGGCAAAGGCCATGGCCTGCGGCGCGATGATGCGGCGAAGCACCTGCCACCGCGACAGACCGAAAACCCGGGCGGCCTCGATCTGGTCGCGGCCGATGGACTCGATCGCCGACACGGCAATGACGTAGACGAATGCCGCCGTATTGCCCGACAGCGTGATCACCGCGGCCTCGACCGGCGTTACATTGATCTTGGCAAAAGCAGGCAGGCCGAAGAACACGAGAAACAGCTGGACCAGAACCGGGGAATTTTTCAGCACTTCCGCGATGACAGCCACGACCTGCGCCAGCACGGGAATGCGATAGAACCGGATGACGGCCCACAAAGAGCCGATGAAAAGGCCGATGATTGTCGTTGCCAGGAAAAGCGCGAGGGAAACACTCAGCCCCTGCGCGAGCAGGATGATGTCATAGGAGGTGAACGCCGTATAACGCATCAGGCGGCCTCTGTCTGATCACGGTTGAGATAGCGATGCAACGCGCCGATGGCGAGCGAGACCAGATAGGTCAGGCAGGCATAGGCGACTAGCAGAACCGCATAGATTTCAAAGGGCCGGAATGTATCCGATGCCACGATCTTGGCCGAACCGGTCAATTCGTTCAGCGTGATCGTCGAGAGGATCGACGAAGTCAGGATGAGATTGATGAAAACCGAACCCAATGGCCGCACCGAGGTCCTCAAGGCAATCGGCATGACGATCTTGCGGAAGATCGTCGGCTTGGAAAGTCCGCTGACTTCGGCCGCTTCCAGGATGCCGGGATCGATCGACAGGATTCCGGACCTGATCACATCCGAGGTAAAAGCGCCGCCCGCAATGGAAAGTGCAATGACTCCCGTGGTGAACGCATCGATGTAGATGCCGATCTCCGGCAGGCCGTAGAAGAAAAAGAAGAGCTGGACGATGAACGGAATGTTGCGGAACAGATCGACATAGACATAGGCAATGCGGGAGAGAAGCGGCGACGCGGATGTGACCAGCGCTGCAACGACCGTACCAATGCACAGGCTGCCGGCAAGCGCCAGCACGCAAGCCTCAGCTGTCAGGACCGCACCTTTCACGAGAAAAGGAATGTGCGGTGCCAATATGGTCAGATCAAAGGTCAAACGTCCGTCCGGCACAAAGTGAAACCGGTTTCAGTTTTGCCTATCGCAAGGATGCTGTCAAGCGGTGGCAGCATGAAAAATGAACGTGTGGCTTAGGCGAGGAACTCGGCCCGATGCGGCGAAAAACTGTCGATCAGGCGACCCTTTTCCAGCGCCTTCACCCCGTGGACGAGATTGGACGGAACAATGAAACTGCCGCCCTGCTCCAGCACCTGGCTGACTCCATCGATGGTGACTTCAAAACGTCCTTCAGCCACATAACTCGCCTGAATGTGCGGATGCGAATGCAGCGAGCCGACCGCATCCTTTTCAAACTGCACTTCCACCAGCATCATTTCCGGCAGATAGGCCATAATGCGTCGGCTGACGCCGGGCTCGGTCCTGGTCCAGTCAGCGCCATCTTTTGCAACAAACAGAATATGATCAGCCATGTTCACAATTCCCGGTAGCGAGAGACCGACAACAGACGGTCCCGATGATTGGCATTGTGACCAGAAGCAAGGGGCGCGGTCAACCAGCAGACCGCGCCACTTTCACCTAAGCGGCCAGACGGCGGCGATTGGCGATTTCAGCCAGTTTGAATGCACGCTCGAGGCAATCCGCCTGCTCATTGGCAAACCGGTTCTCGACAATTTCCATGATCAGCATGGTATCCGGCAGGAACGTCAGCTCCTCGAAGATTTCTTCCCAGGGAATGTCCCCCCAGCCGATCGGCAGATGCAGGTCACCAATGCCAAGCGCCGTTGCTTCAGCCGGATGATAGAATTTGGTCATGTTATTGTAAGGACGGCCAAAGCTGTCATGCACATGCAGATGCCCGGTGACCGGTGCCATGGCCTTGATCTGTTCGCGCCAATCGAGACCAAGCCGCGTGCTTTCAATGTAGGCATGGCTGAAATCGATCAGGCCGCACACATTGGCACTGCCGATGGTCCGTACGGTTTCGCCGACCTGCGCCGGTGTCTGGCGGTATTCCGCATCGGTGACCGCGAAAATGTTTTCCAAGGCAATCCGCACGCCGTAACCCTTGGCAACCTCGGCCATTTCGGCAAGCGCATCGCGCTCCATCCGGTCGAGATCGGCAATGTGTGACTGTGCCGGCATTTTGGCACTGCCGCTGTGGTGCACTAGGATGCCCGCTTCAACGCGATTGCACAGTTCCAGCATCGCGCGGACCACGGCCTTCTGATACTCCAGACGCTCGCGGTCCATGAAATTGGAGACGATCTGGCCATGCACACTGTAGCGCAGGTCGAACTGACGGGTGATCGCGGTCAGGCGTTCGGCGCGTCCCGGGATAATCCGGCCGCCCGAGATGATTTCCTCGCCATAAAGCGACAGCTCGGCAGCATTGGCACCGAGACCGGCAATGGTGCGAAGGGCGTCTTCCAGCGTGTCAAAATTGCCCTTGCCCGTGTAGGTGCAAAAGCCAACGGCGGAAATGGTTGAATCCGAACTCATGTTTGATCCTTTCAAGTCGGGTTATGCGGCCACTGTTTTCGGAGCTGGTTGGCGCGTCGCTGCCGGAGCATCATCAAGGCGCAAACCGGTTTCCTGCGAAAACAGGTGAATATGTTCAGAGGGCAACTGCAGACCTGCAACAGCGCCCTGCTCGAAGAACTGATCTTCCTCAACTGACACCGCAAAGCTCAGCCCGTCAATCTCAACGTGAACGATACGGCCGGAGCCGAGCTCTTCGATGAAATCGACATTGGCCGGAACACTGTTCACGGTACCGGCAGGAACGAGACGGCAATGTTCTGGACGGATTCCGACGGAAACCGCGGTCCCCGCATTCTGGCCGCCAAGCACCGGATCGATTGCCTGCACGATACCGTCCAGCAGCACGTGATCGCCGCCGGCAGCGATGGTCGTGTCAAAGAAATTCATCGCCGGCGAGCCGATGAAGGTTCCGACAAATCGCGTGCGCGGACGGTGGTAGATTTCAAGCGGCGTGCCGACCTGTTCCACATGGCCCTTGTTCATGACGATCAGCTTGTCGGCCAAGGTCATCGCCTCCACCTGATCGTGGGTGACAAAGACAGAGGTTGCCGACAGGCGCTTGTGCAGGCGGCGGATTTCCACGCGCATCTGCACGCGCAGCTTGGCATCAAGATTGGACAGCGGTTCGTCGAACAGAAACACCTTCGGTTCGCGGATGATCGCGCGGCCCATGGCGACACGCTGCCGCTGGCCGCCGGAAAGCTGCGCCGGTTTACGGTCGAGCAGTTCTTCCAGCCCGACGATCTTGGCTGTTTCCGCAATCCGCCGGTCACGTTCGGCCCGCGGAACACCGGCAACCTTCAACGCATAACCGATATTGGCAGCGACGTTCATATGCGGATAGAGCGCGTAGTTCTGGAACACCATCGAGCAACCGCGATCGCGCGGCTCGAGATTGTTGACCACCTTGCCGTCAATTGAAATTTCGCCTGATGTAATCTCTTCAAGACCCGCAATCATGCGCAGCAGCGTAGACTTGCCACAGCCGGACGGTCCGAGAATGACGACAAACTCGCCGGATTTGAAGTTCAGGTCGACGCCATGCAGGATCTGTGTGCTGCCATAAGTCTTGCGCACATCCTTGATGCCAATTTCAGCCATTGCTACTTCCTTTATTTCTCGGTCGAGACCAGGCCACGGACAAACCAGCGTTGCAGGACGGCAACGACGACCAGGGGTGGCAACATGATGATGAGGGCGCCTGCCATGGAGACATTCCATTCAGGCAAGGCATTGACGGACGGCACCAGCGCACGCATGGCGACCATGGCCGTCTGATAGCTGGCATCGGTGGTCATCAGCTTGGGCCAGAGATACTGGTTCCAGGCATAGACGAACATGATTGTTGCCAGCGCCAGCATATTGGTGCGCGACAGCGGCAGCAGGATATCGATGAAGAATCGCAGTGGCCGCGCCCCATCCATCTTGGCCGCCTCTGCCAGTTCATCGGGAAGCGTCATGTAGAACTGCCGGTAAAGGAATGTGCCTGTCGCGGTTGCAATCAGCGGCAGGACCAGACCGGAATAGGAGTTCAGCAGATTCCACTGCAGCGACAATTCGATGCCGGTGATGGTCTGGATGATCCAGCGGACGGGTTGGAACACATCCGAAGCAATGTTGTAGGTCGGGATGACGCGCACTTCGAGCGGCAGCATCAGCGTCAGGAAAACCATCCAGAAGAAGACGTGACGCAACGGGCTCTTGAAATAGACGATGGCAAAGGCGCTGAGCGCCGCCAATGCAATCTTGCCCACCATGACCAGCAGCGAGGTGATGAGGCTGTTGAGCAGTGCCGGACCGAGATTGGCACGATCCCAGGCGGCGTGAACATTCTTCAGGAAGTCACCACCGGGTGTCATGTTGAAGGGAACGGCCGTGACCTCCTGCAGCGACTGGGTGGACGCCGTGAAAATCATCCAGAACGGTCCGAGAATGAGGATCAGTCCCAGGATCATGATGAAGTAGGTGACGGCGTTGAGTATGGGGGTGCGTTCGATCATCGCCGGAATCCTACTTGTAATGCACGCGCCGCTCGACGAAGCGGAACTGGATGAACGTGAACACCATGATAAGTCCGATCAGGACGAGGCTCTGGGCTGCAGCGCCGGAGTAATTCAGGCCGCGGAAGGCTTCGCTGACGATACGGTACACCATGACATCGGTCGCCTTGTTGGGTCCGCCTTCGGTGGTCAGGTCGACGATACCGTAGGTATCCGGTCCAACGAAACTCTCGGTCAGATTGAGAACCAGGAGAAAGAACAGGGTCGGCGCCAGAAGCGGTATCTGAATATCGAGCGCACGGCGCACCGGGCCTGAACCATCCATCGACGACGCTTCGAGCAGGCTGCGCGGGATCGATTGCAGTCCGGCGGTCATGAAGATGAAATTGTAGCCGATCCATTTCCACGCAAAGCAGATGATGACGAGGATCATGGCATGGCTGCCATACTTGGCGGGATTCCAGAGGTCGGGCGACCAGGTGTTCACCACCGCGATCAGACCGCTTTCCGGCGCAAAGATGAAGCGGAATGCCAAGCCCACCGCCGGCGCGGCAATGGCATAGGGCCAGATGTAAAAGAACCGGAACAGGCTTGAGCCCTTCAACTGACGATCAACACAGATCGCCAGGATAAAGGCGATGAACATGGACAATCCGGTCGCCGTGAAAGCGAAGAACAGGCTCAGGGACACGGAGCGCCAGTATTCGCTGTCGGCAAAAACATCGCGAAAATTGTCAAAACCAACGAAGAGACGTTCGCCCGCACCGCCAAAGGCCGGTTCCAGCGTGAAAGCCCAGTTGAAAACCGAAATGGCCGGCCAATAGAAAAAGAACAAAATGAGCAGGAGTTGCGGCAATGCAAAAAGGACGGGCAACCACCAGCTTTTGAAAACAGCGCGCTTGTTCATGAGAATATTCAATTCTGCCTATGGGATGAAAAGGAAATGGCCCGGTGCGGTTCCGCTCCGGGCCATTTGAAAGCCTGCACTCAGTTCAGGACTTTTCCGGCATAGGTCTTTTCAAAGCGGCGCAGGATAACATTGCCGCGCTCGACAGCCTGGTCGAGACCAGCCTGCACAGTCAGCTTGCCGAAGAAGATGCCTTCCATCGCATCGGAGATTTCCTTGCGGATCTGCGGGAAGCCGCCGAGGCGGATGCCGCGGGTATTGGCGGAGGTCGGGGTGAAGGTCAGGCTGGCGATGGCCTTTTCACGGCCCTTGAAGGCTGGCTGGTCGTAGAAGCCCTTGGCTTTCATGGCTTCAAAGCCCGTCTTGGTGACCGGGATATAGCCGGTGACCGTCGACCACCACTCAACCATGTCCGGCTGGGCGATGAAGTTGAGGAATGCGGCGGCGCCCTTGTATTCAGCTTCGGGGCGGTTGTTGAGAACCCAGAGGGATGCACCGCCCACCATCGAATTCTGGCGTGCCGTTCCCTTCCAGACCGGAAGCATGGTCACGTCCCATTTCGCACCCTGCTTGATGGTCTTGCCGATCGTGCCGTGATCGGCAATCGAGGACTGGATCATCTGGCAGGTTTCGGAGGTAAAGGCTGGAACAACGTCCATGCCGAGCTGCTTGGTCTTGACCACGAACAGGCCTTCATCGGTCATCTTCTTGAAGAATGTCAGATGGTCGACCAGCTTGGTCTTGTTGAGGGTAAGTTCCGCATCGAGACCGTCATAGCCGTTGTTCTTGGTAGCGATGGGCTGGTTATGAATGGCGGAGAACTGTTCAACCGTCGCCCAGCTGTCAAAACTGAAACCGAACGGGCAGGCATAACCGGCCGCTTTCAGCTTGCGGGCTGCGGCTTCGACATCTTCCCATGTTTCAGGCGCGCCTTGGATGCCGGCCTTGGTGAAAGCGTCGACGTTGTAGTAGAACATCGCGGTCGACGAATTGAACGGGAACGAGTTCAGCTCGCCCTTTGCCGTCGCATAGTAATTGGCGATCCCGGGGAAATAATTGCTCCAGTCGATCTTGTAGCCATTGTCTTCCATCAGCTTCTTGGCCGGGACGAAAGCACCCGACAGCATCAGGTCGAGCGTGCCGCCGTCGAAGACCTGCACGACAGCCGGATGCTTCTTGGCGCGATAGGCGGCAATGGCGTTCTGGACTGTTTCGGGATAGCCGTTCTGGCTGGTGCAGACGATTTCGAAATTGGCCTGGGAGTCGTTGAACTTCTTGCAGGCATCCTGCACGCGCTCGCCAAGGTCGCCGCTCAGGCCGTACCAGAACTCGAACTTGACCTTCTCGGCCATGGCTGGCGTCGCGCCAAACCCGGCGGCCAGCAGCCCTGCGGCCAGACCAATTTTCACACCAAAACCCTGCATTAAAGCCCCCTGAATACGGCAATTGAGAGAATGAACCCGGGGCAGCTCTGGATAAATCCGGCTGCCTCGCTCGCGTTCAACTCTGGACGGGCTGTGTGAAAGTTTGATCGACCTTAGACGAAACTATTGTGACAATTGCTCAGCCCGGCCGCCGAGCGGCAGCCGCGCTGTGGACAGTATCTAGCGTGGGTTGCTTACAGCAAACCACGCGCGGCAAGGTTGCGCATAAGCGCCGCCATGCCGAATGTCCATTCGGGGCACTCCGTCGACAACCGCACGGTATTGGTGAGCGCACCAAGCTGCGGATTCGATATGGTGACAACATCGCCGATCTTGTGGGTAAATCCCTGCCCCGGCGTATCGCGGTCTTCGACCGGCGCAAACAGCGTTCCCATGAACAGCATGAAGCCATCCGGGTACTGGTGATGCCGGCCGGTGGTCTGGGCGACCAGATCCAGCGGATCGCGGCTGATTTCCTTCATCGTGCTGCTGCCCTTCAGCACGTACCCATCCCGGCCTTCGACCATCAGGTCAAGATCGGCATTGCGCACGTCATCGATGGAATAGGTCGCATCGAACAGCCGGATGAACGGCCCGATCGATGACGAGGCATTGTTGTCCTTTGCCTTGCCGAGCAAAAGAGCGGAGCGGCCTTCGACATCGCGCAGGTTCACGTCATTGCCGAGCGTCGCGCCCTGCACCCTGCCCTTGCTGTTGACGGCGAGCACGATTTCCGGCTCCGGATTGTTCCAGCTTGAGATCGGGTGCAGACCGACCGATGCGCCCCAGCCGACGGAGGAGAGGACCTGCGCCTTGGAGAATACTTCGGCATCAGGCCCGATTCCGACTTCCAGATATTGCGACCAGACACCTTCTTCAATCAGGGCGGCCTTCACCTTGGCAGCCTCCGGCGAACCGGCTTTCAGATCGCGCAGACTGTTGCCGATGATCGGCATGATGCGTTCACGGATCTTCAGCGCCAGCGCCGGATTGCCCGCGGCCTTCTCCTCGATGACGCGCTCGATCATCGAGCGGGCGAAGGTAACACCGCAGGCCTTGACTGCCTGGAGATCACAGGGAGCGAGCAGCCGAAGCCGCGCGGCATCGGCTTCACTTTCGACGGACTGCGCCAGAATCGTATCCAGTGGCCCGAGTTTTTCTCCGGCCTGCGCAGCGACATAGGCGGCAGGCTCGTCCAATTCCAGCAGGTCACGCATTGTCGCCGTCTGGCGTGAGGTGATGTCAAACAGAACGCCGTCGCGCACCACGACAAGGGCGGGGCCCTGCACATCGGGGCGCCAGACACGGCCAACGAAAGTTCCGGTTCTGTAGGTCTCGGTCGATAGGGTCACGGTGAGGGCTCCCGGGAGAGAGTGCTGATACGATGGATTAGTGCGCAGCGTTGCGCTTGCCGAGCCGCATGCCGGTTGCGCCATCAAACAGGTGGCTGTTCGCCGGATCGATCCCGATGTGAATCCGGTCGCCCGATTTGATCGACAGCCGCTCGCGGAAGAGACACATGATTTCCTGATCGCCCAGTTTGCCGACCACCATGATTTCCGAGCCTGTCGGCTCGACGACGCTGACGTCAACCGGGATGCCGCCGGCGGCAATCTTTATGTGCTCCGGCCGCACGCCATAGATCACGTCTGCTGATCCCGTGGTTTGGATGGTCTGCGGCACGGGCAACGTGATACCTTCCGGCGTCACGAACTGCCCCGCCCCGGCCAGACGACCCTTGACGAAGTTCATCGACGGCGAGCCGATGAAACCGGCGACAAAAAGGTTTGCAGGGTAATCGTAGAGATCGAGCGGCGTGCCGATCTGTTCGACCAAGCCGTCTTTCATCACGACGATCTTGTCGGCCATGGTCATGGCTTCAATCTGGTCATGCGTCACATAGACGATGGTGGTACCAAGCCGCTGATGCAGCCCCTTGATCTCGCTGCGCATCTGTACGCGCAGTTTCGCATCGAGATTGGAAAGCGGCTCATCGAACAGAAAGACCTGCGGATCACGGACGATGGCGCGTCCCATAGCCACGCGCTGGCGCTGGCCGCCGGACAATTGCCGCGGAAAGCGGTCGAGCAGCTTTTCAAGGCCAAGGATTTCCGCCGCGCGGCCGACCCGGCTTTCCTTTTCCTGCTTCGGCGCATTCTTGAGCATGAGCGCGAAGCCCATATTGTCGGCCACCGTCATATGCGGATAGAGCGCGTAGTTCTGGAACACCATGGCGATGTCGCGCTCCTTGGCAGGCAGGTCATTGACCACGCGGCTGCCGATCGCAATCTCTCCCGTGGTAATTTCCTCCAGCCCGGCGATCATGCGCAGCAATGTCGATTTCCCGCAGCCCGACGGACCGACGAGAATGACGAACTCGCCATCTTCAATATCGACGGAGACACCGTGCATCACATTGACGTTGCCGTATTTCTTGGTGACATCCTTGATCGAGACCGAAGCCATCGCGCCCTCCTTGTTCTTGAAAACCTGTTCTAGCCGCCCTTGACGGCACCGGCGGTGAGACCCGCAATGATCTGGCGCTGGGCAAAAACGGTCAGCAGCAGCACCGGCAATGTAACGACCAGCGCCGCAGCGGCCAGCGGCCCCCAACTGACCTGCTCGAATGAAAGCATGTTGTAGACCGCGACCGGCAAGGTCCGGGTTTCACGGCTGGCTAGCACAATCCCGAAGACAAAATTGTTCCAGGAGAAGATCACCGCCAGGATCAGCGAAACGACAATACCGGGCTTGGCAATGGGCAGCGCCACCTTGACAAAGACCTGCCAGGAGGTTGCGCCATCGATCATGGCAGCCTCTTCCAGTTCCATCGGTGTCGTCTCGAAATAGCCGATCATGATCCAGATCACGATGGGTACGGTCACAACCAGATGGATGATGATCTGCGGCCACAGCGTTCCCAGCAATCCCATCGTCTGGAACAGCAGGAACAGGGGAATAAGGTAGGACAGGCCCGGCGTCATGCGCGCGATCATGACAACGATGGCCGCCTTGTCGGCGCGCAGGCGGGCAATGCCATAGCCGGCAGGCACCCCGACGAGCAGGGCCAACAATGTCGATATGCCTGTCACAATCAGACTGTTCCAGAAGTAATGCAGGAAATCGTTCGTGGCAAAAATCTGGGTGTAGTTCGACCAGGCAAACCGCTCCGGGATGAAGATCGGCGGATAGGCGCCATTGTCGATCTCGTATTTCAACGATAGCGACAGCATCCAGAGAAAGAAGAAAATGGCGGGTGAAACAATCACGAACACAACAAAGGCGGTGCCCAGTGATTTCAGCGGACTACGGCGGGCCATCGGCGTCTCCCTCAGCTGTTCCATTTGGTCCGCTGGCGCAGATAAAGCAGCGCCATGGACATGGTGATGATGACGACGAAGAAGACCACGGCAATCGCCGAGCCATAGCCGATGTCGTAGTAGGAAAAGGCGACATTGTAGAGATAGATATTGATCGTCTCGGATGCCGTGCCGGGGCCGCCCTGCGTCATGGCAAAGATGATGTCAAAGCTCTTCAGGGCATCGATGGAGCGGATGATCACGGCAACCATCATGAAGGGCAGGATCATCGGCAGCGTGATGTAGCGGAATTTCTGCCAGCCATTGGCGCCATCGATTTCCGCGCTCTCGAAGGGATCGCGCGGCATGGAAGCAAGGCCGCCGAGCACGATGAGCATGACAAGCGGTGTCCACTGCCAGGTCTCGACCAGCACCAGCGACGGGATCACCGTATTCTGGTTGAATATCCATTCCTGCGGACCGATGCCAACCAGTGACAGGAGGTAGTTGAGAACCCCGAGCTGCGGGTGGTACATCATGGTCCAGACCAGAGCGATGGCCACGGGCGTGGCCATCATCGGCATGACGAAGATGCCGCGCAGCAGGCCGCGCATCGGCAATTTGCTGTCGAAGATCAGAGCCGCAATGGTTCCAAAAAACAACGGGGCGATGACGGAGAGAAGCGTATAGAGAACAGTGTGCCCCATCGACTGCCAGAAGCGTGTATCGCCTGCCAGGCGGGTAAAATTCGCAAACCCGACGAAGCTCTGTTCTCCGCCGAGATGCCACTCATTGACGCTCATCCACAGGGTGAACGCCCAGGGAAACAGAATGACCGCCCCGACAATGACCAGCGCCGGAATCACAAACGGCCAGTAGCTCGGCTTGAGCCGGCGTTTGCCCGTTATGGCTTTGGTGGTTTGTGCTTCGGTTGTCATGATCGGGGCGGCGATTGTCATTTGCCCTCGCTGCGCGCAAGGATGGGACGGAACTCTTCCGTTGCCCGCTTCATTTCCGTTGCGGGATCGGCGCCGCCGAGAAGGTTAGTCAGGCCGACACCCATCACGTCGCGGAATTCCGTGACCGGGACGATAACCGGCAGGCAGAGCTGGCTGACCTTGGCCGATGCCGTCAGCACATCAACCCATTCGGACGGCATGGTCACACCCTTGCGGACCTCCGGATCGTTGAGGATCGAATTGCGGAAGGGAACGCCGGAGCCCGTTTGCAGCAGGCGCGCGCCCATCTGCTTCGAAATGGCCCATTGGCAATAGAGGTAAGCCGCTTCCTTCTTCGACGATCCCTCGGTCACGCCGATACCATCGCCGAAGGTCGGCGCAGCCTGCACGGCCGGCCCCTTGGGCATGACGCCGTAACCGACCTTGCCGACGACCCGCGATTTCTCCGGATTTTCCAGCGGCGGGGCGAAGCCGATGCCATCCAACCACATGGCAACCTTGCCCTGCAGAAAGTTTGACTGGCATTCGGCCCAGTTGAAACCCGTTACGCCGGGCGGTGCGGACTTTGTCATCAGACGCTGATAGAGCGTTGCGGCCTGGATTGCTTCCGGCGTATCGGTCTGAAGATTGCCGTCGTCGATCGTGCTCTTGCCATAGCCGAGCATGAGGCTGGCCCAAACAGGCGTATTGGCGTTCTTCATACCGCGGGCAACAAACCCGTATGTACCCTTGCTCGCATCGGTGAGTTTTTCTGCAGCGCTCACCAGTTCATCGAAGGATTTCGGATATTCGATGCCCTTGGCGGCAAAGAGTTCCTTGTTCCAATACAGAATCCAGTAATCCACCGAGAACGGCAGACCGCCGAAACGGCCGTTCTTGTCCTTGGCAAAGGCAAGACCCGCTTCGGCAAAATCGCTTTCGACCAGTGACGGCTCGGTGAGCGAGGGGTCCTTCAGGAACGGTGTCAGGTCGGCAAGCCAGCCCCCCTTCTCGAACTGCCGCTTCTGCACGTGATAGCTGATATGGATGACATCGAAGCTCGGCTTGCCGGAGGTCAGTTCGATCACGGCTTTCTGGCGCTGCTGCTGTTCCGGCGTCTGCTCGGAATTGACCTTGATTCCGGTCAATTCCTCGAATTCCTTCTGGTACTTTTGCAGAATATCGCCGCGCGGGCTCTTGATCAGGTTCACCTCAAGGGTCGTGCCTGCAAATTTCTTCCAGTCGACATTGGCGAATGCCGGCTTTAGGCCGGCAAAGCTCGCCGCGCCAAGTGCTGCTGATCCGGCAAGAAATTGCCGGCGTGTCGGTTGAATCCGTTTCATGCTTATCGTCCTCCCATAATCCATTGCAGCGCCGTAACTCCCATTTCCGGCACCGTTGCGTCTAAACCTTCAGAGCGAGATTCCTTGCATTGTTGATATGCTCGGCAATGGCATCCATCGCCGTTTGCGGGTTGCGGGTCTCGATTGCCGCAATAACCGCCAGATGCTCGCGCATCACCGGAATAACGCGGCCGGTGATGCGAAACCGCTCCTGATTGATCAAGCGCATCTTGATGGCATTGATCCGATAGGCTTTCGAAATGATCCCATTGCCAAGGGAATCGATGATTGTGTCATGCAGCGACCAATCGATCGCCTGTGCGTGCAGTTCAAGCTCGGGCGTCTCTCCGTCACTGAGAGCCTTCTCCAAGGTCTCTTCATGTTCGCGCCGCAACCTGGCCAACACCTCATCGGAAGCGGAAACACAGAACAGCGCAATCGCTTCCTTCTCCATGAAGACGCGGAACTGGAAGGCTTCGCGGATCAGATTGATATCGATATGCGCAATCTGTATCCCGCGCTGCGGCACCGTCTTCACCAGCCCCTCAGCTTCGAGACGGGGCACAACTTCGCGGATGGCGCCGAGCGGCATGCCGGTCATGGCAACAAGCTGGCGTTGCGACACGAACTGCCCCGGATGAAAGTCACGGGCCAGAAGATGTTCCGTGAAACTCGCATAGGCTTTCTCACGCAATCTTACCGGCTCGCCGCTGTCATCCATGCCTGTTCCTCCTCAGGACGCCTTCACGATTCCCCGTCAGGCAGCCGCCGCGACAAACAGACGATCAAAGACTGCCGTCAGATGCTTGCGATCGCCGTCCGGTAAGGCTTCGAGCGGGCCACGCGTCCGCCGCCAGCCTTCTTCGCCCTGGTGATGGGCAACCATCGCCTTCACAGCCGGAATCACCGGATATTTCACCAGTTCATTGACAGCCGCAACCACCTCTTCATCGTCGCGCCCTTCATCGATCATACGCACGAGACGTTCGGGGTAGATATTGGCCAGACCCGAGATGGCGCCCTGCCCGCCGAGCCGCACGCCCGCAGCAAGGCTACGCTCATCGCCGATCAGGATGGCAAGGTCATTGTGCCGCGCCAGCATCTTTTCCGTATAGCTCCAGTTGCCGGAAGAATCCTTGACCCCGGCAATCGCACCAGGGAAGGCCTCACGCAACCGGCTGACCAGATCAACCGAAATCTCGACTGCCGTCACCGAGGGCAGATTATACAGAATGATGCCGCGCACATCCGCACCGATTGCCTTGAACGCCGCCGCATGCCAGTCAAACAGGCCGTCATCGCTGACATTCTTGAAGTAGGACGGCGGCGCCAGGAGAATACCGCGGCATCCTGCATCCAGTGCAAACCGTGCCTGCTCTGCCGCATCGACATGCGAATTGGCCATGATGCCAACGACAATCTGCGACGGCGCGACGCCTGCCGCAATAAATCCCTTGATGACGGCCTGGCGCTCATGGATACCGATGGATGAGCCCTCGCCCGTCGTCCCGAAGAGGGTGACGCTGCTGCAGCCGCGCTGCAGACAGGTTTTTGCATGGTGAATTGCCGAGGGCAGATCAATTGCCAGCGCCGCATCAAACGGCATCGTCAATGCCGCAGAAAGTCCAAACCGTTCAACCCGAGACAATGATTTTCCTCCCACCCTCTCAATGCATAAAGACTACTAACATGTTAGTTGATAGTCAACATGCTGTCACATACATTTTTGCGAGCATGGATACAAATGTTATGAATTGAACAGCAAGTGCTCGACTTCGTTCCGCGTCGGCGCACCGGCGCGTCCGCCAAACCGGGTGCATTTGATCGCCGCCGCCGCGCTGGCAAAACGCATGATCTCCTCCATGCCATGCCCTTCGGCCAGCGCCAGCGCGAAGGCGCCGTGAAACACATCCCCGGCGGCCAGCGTGTCCACGGCATCAACGGCAAAAGCGGGCATATGGTGTACAATTCCCGCTTCGCCGCCGGACCAGTAGCAGCCCTTGCCGCCGCCGGTGACCGCGACAAAACCGCGATACCGGGCCGCCAAGGCAATGACGGCACGCTCGATATCCGCCTCACCGGTGATGATTTCGGCTGCCGGTTCCGAGGCGACAATATGCGATGCAAGCGGCAGCAGCCGCTCAAGGGTTTCCAGCGGCGCAACATCGGCATCGAGCACGCCATGAATGCGAGCCTCGCGCGCCGCCCTGAGCGCAGTGGCAGCAGCCAGCGGCCAGCGAACATCGGTCATCACCACATCGAATGCGCCGCCTTCGATGGGCGGGATTTGTTCCGGCGCGCTCAACAGGGTCTTGTCATAGAAGGGCACGATCATGCGCTCACCCGACCTGTCGACAAAGATCGAGGAAAACGCCGAGCGCGCACCTTGGATGCGGCGGACAAAGGTGCAGTCGACCCCTTCCTCCACCAGCTCAGCGACCACGCGATCGCCGACATGGTCCAGCCCCGCCGACGCCCACAAAGACGCGCTGCCGCCCAGCCTTGCAATGGTTGCCGCCTGGCTCGATGCCATGCCTGCTGCGATCTCCACGGCCTCCTGCGGGATGAACTTGCCGGGACCGGGCGGCAGGGTGTCAAGCCGGAAGATGGTGTCCATCGTCAGGGCACCAACGCACAGAATCCTTGGCTTCGTATTTGCCGGCATCGTCACACTATCCATATTGGCTGAATCAGCAGAAGGGTCAGGCGATAAGGAAACGTTTCATCGAGCAGGTCAAGCCGGGGGAAGCCATGGAGTTTTTCGTGGAACGCCGGGAGAACCAGCGGACCAAACGATTGCCGATTGATCCCGGCAGCCCTATGGTCGCCGTCCGATCAAGTTTGATGAGACCAGTATGACTGCCACAACTGCCCGTATTGCGCGTATCATTGCCACCGAGATCAATGCCAGGCCCGAACAGGCCAATGCGGCGATCGAACTGCTGGACGGCGGCGCGACCGTTCCGTTCATTGCCCGCTACCGCAAAGAGGTGACGGGCGGGCTAGACGATACGCAGCTGCGGCTTCTCGACGAACGGCTCATCTACCTGCGCGAGCTTGACGCCCGGCGCGATACCATCATCGACTCCATCCGCAGCCAGGGCAAGCTGACTGACGAGCTGGAAACCAAGATCCTGGCGTCCGCCACCAAGGCCGAGCTTGAGGACATTTATCTGCCCTACAAACCCAAGCGGCGCACGCGGGCCGAAATTGCCCGCGAACGCGGATTGGGGCCGCTGGCTGAAACGATTCTCGCCGACCGCCGCAGCGTTCCATCAGAACGGGCCCAGACTTTTCTTTCGGCGGATGTGCCGGATGTGAAAACGGCGCTGGATGGCGCACGCGATATTCTGGTCGAAACCTTCTCCGAAAATGCCGATCTCGTCGGCCGCCTGCGCAACCACATGAAGGACAAGGCTGTCCTGCGCGCCAAGGTCGCCGACGGCAAGCAGGAAGCGGGCGCAAAATTCTCCGACTATTTCAACCATTTCGAACGCTGGGCGACCATCCCCAGCCATCGCGCCCTCGCTATGCTGCGCGGGCGCAACGAAGATGTGCTTTCCCTCGAGATCGGAGTCGATGCCGACGACACCTCTGCGGTGAAGCCGGTGGAACGCATGATCGCCGGTGCCTATGCAATTTCTCCGGGTGGAACCGCCGCCGACAGCTGGCTGATGGACGTCGTCCGCTGGGCCTGGCGGGCGCGCCTGTCGCTCAACCTTTCCATCGACCTGATGACACAGATGCGTGAAAAGGCGGAGGAAGAGGCGATCCACGTTTTCGCCCGCAATCTGAAAGACCTTCTGCTGGCGGCACCGGCCGGATCGCGTGCAACCATGGGCCTCGATCCCGGCATCCGCACCGGGGTGAAAGTGGCTGTCGTCGATGGCACCGGCAAGGTTCTCGACACGACGACCGTCTATCCGTTTCCGCCGCGCAACGATCTGCGTGGAACCCAGGCCGAACTGGCGCGGCTAGTCGGCAAGCACAAGATCGAGCTGATCGCGATCGGCAACGGTACCGGCAGCCGCGAGACAGAGCGCCTTGTCGCGGACATGCTTGCCGACATGCCCTCGCCCAAGCCGCTGAAAGTGATCGTCAGCGAGGCCGGTGCATCCGTTTATTCGGCATCGGCAACTGCTGCCGCAGAATTCCCGGATCTCGACGTATCGCTCAGAGGTGCCGTTTCCATTGCCCGGCGCCTGCAGGACCCGCTGGCGGAACTCGTCAAGATCGAACCGAAATCCATCGGCGTCGGCCAGTACCAGCACGACGTCGACCAGTATCGCCTGGCCCGCTCGCTCGACGGTGTTGTCGAAGACGCGGTGAATGCGGTCGGCGTCGATCTCAACACCGCATCGGCACCGCTGCTGGCCCGTATTTCAGGTCTGGGGACCTCGCTGGCAGAAGCCGTGGTCGCTTACCGCAACGACGTCGGTCCGTTCAAAACCCGCCGCGACCTCCTGAAAGTCGCACGGTTGGGGCCGCGTGCCTTCGAACAATGTGCCGGCTTCCTGCGTATTCCCGACGGCACCGAGCCGCTGGACGCTTCGGCGGTTCATCCGGAGGCTTACGGCGTCGCCAAGAAGATTGTCAACGCCTGCGGCCGTGATGTGCGTTCGCTCATGAGTGACAGCACCGCCCTGAAGGCGCTCGATCCGCGCCTCTTCGTCGACGAGCGATTCGGCCTGCCGACGGTTCGCGACATCATCGCCGAGCTGGAAAAGCCCGGCCGCGATCCGCGGCCGCAGTTCAAAACCGCGGCCTTTGCCGATGGTATCGACAACATCAAGGACCTGAAGCCGGGAATGATGCTGGAAGGAACGGTCACCAATGTGGCTGCCTTCGGCGCCTTTGTGGACATCGGCGTGCATCAGGACGGATTGGTACACCTGTCGCAACTGGCAGACCGTTTCGTCAAGGACGCCCACGAGGTCGTCAAGGCGGGGGATGTGGTGAAAGTCCGCGTTGTGGATATCGACGTCAAGCGCAACCGCATCAGCCTGACCATGCGCAAGGATGGTAGTGCCCCTGCCCCAAGGGAGCAAAGGGCTGACAACGCCAGCTTCAAGCCGAAACCGGCTGTGCAGGGCAAACCGCAGACATCAACAACACAGGGCGCTTTCGGCGCGGCGCTCGCGGATGCACTTCGGAAGAAATAGTCCCGTCAGTGCATGTCCATCGGCGTCTTATGCGCAGCGATATCGTGCGGCAGGATTGTTTGCCGCTCGATCATGCGATGGACCCGGATTTCGCCGCCCCGATGGAGTGCGCGGATCCGGTCGCCAACCGCCGCATCCGCCTGCGTTCGCCGCTGGTTGTGGCGGACATATTCGACCCAAGTGGGCGTGTGATAGGTTTCGGTCCAGATTTCCGGTTTCTCGAGATCGCGCATCAGCGCCCATTGCCCCGCGCCGTCGCGGATCCGCACACGCCGCCGGTCTGACATCAGCGCGAGGAATTCGGGAATGTCTTCTTCGGCGATCTCGTAGTCGATCATGATGACAATCGGACCACTGCGCGGCTTCAGGTCAAGCGCCAGCAGCGGTTCGCTGAACCGGTTGAGCGGATCGAGATTGAGCGACTTGAACTCCGGCAGGGCGTAGCGCAGGCCAATCACGGCACCGAGCAGCATGAGCACACCGGAAGCGATCAAAGCCCTGTCCGCGCCATATTGCTCGGCCGCCGCCCCCCAGAGCCAGCTGCCGGCGGCAATACCCGCAAATGTCGTCGTCTGATAGAGCGACAGGGCCCGTCCTACCACCCAGCGCGGCGTCGACAGCTGCACCGTGACATTGAACAGCGAGAGGGCAAGGACCCAGCAGGCCCCGGCCAGCAGCAGGGCGATATTGGTCGGCCACACCGACGTGCTGATCGCCGTCACCGCCGCGCTCACCGCAAACCCCGCAAAGGCATACCGCACGATAGCCTCGCTCGAGAGGAATTCCCGCAGGCGTGCACTGAGCAGCGCACCGCCGATGGCACCGATGCCGAACGAGCCGAGCATGACACCGTAGGTCAGAGGCCCGCCATGGACGAGGTCGCGGGCAACGAGCGGCAGAAGCGCCAGAATCGCACTGGCTGAAAGACCGAAGACAAAGCCGCGAATGACCACCTTGCCGATGTTGGGCGACATGGCGACGTAGCGCAGGCCCGCTGAGATGGCGCGGCCGAGCGATTCGCGCGGCAAGGGGCTCGGATCGATTTTCGGCTGCCAGCGCATCAGGGCATAGATCACGGCGAAATAGCTGGCTGCGTTGACCGCAAACGTCGCCGCCGCACCGGCAACCGCAACGATGAGACCGCCAATGGCAGGACCGACACTGCGCGTGATGTTGAAGCCCATGCTGTTCAGCGCCACCGCATTGGGCAGATCGTCCCGGGGAACCATGTCACCGACCGAGGCTTGCCAGGATGGATTGTTGAGAGCCGTCCCGCAGCCCAGCAGAAAGGTGAATGCCAGGAGAAGCCAGGGGGTGATGAGCCCGAGATAGGCAAAAACCGTTAGAAACGCTGAAACGACCAGCATGAACCACTGTGCCACCAGCATCACCTTGCGCCGGTCGAAATTGTCCGCCAGCGCGCCGGAGACCAGGGAAAAGATCATGATGGGCAGTGCCGTGGAGGCCTGCACAAGTGCCACCATGTTCACCGAATCAGAAATCGATGTCATCATCCATGCGGCACCCACCGCCTGGATCAGCGAGCCGAAATTGGAGACCAGGCTCGCGATCCAGATAGTGCGGAACGTGTCGTGCCTGAACGGGGCCAGTGGTGATGATCGGTCCGCCACCTCGTCTGCTTTCTCTTCGCTGTGCGTTGCAAATCACTTTCAGACAGTTATAGGCCTGACGTATCGGATTGCCAGCGGCCAAATGGCTTCGCCGGTATTTTCGATAGCCTGGCAACCAGTTCCAAGAACGAACCGGCCATTTCCGCCCATTAAATTCGTGTATGGAAGATAAAATGCAGCGCAGTGCAAAAACCATCCGAACAGGGGTTTTCATCCTGAACGAATTGGACTATATGACCCCGCACCGGCTTAATCAGCCACCGCACAAAAGCGGTTGTTGGGGAATAGGTTAACGGTAGACCCACGGACTCTGACTCCGTTAGTCCTGGTTCGAATCCAGGTTCCCCAGCCACTTGATTTTAAAGCGTTTTTTCCGTTTAATCGTTAGAACATACCGTGCTAGTCGGGAATTTGTGTTCTCTTTTCGAGATTCCGGATAGCTGATTCACCGAATTCCAGATCGCGATTGAGATAGTTCGAATCAAGAATTGCATTTACGTCACGTAAGCTGTGACCCGTAATTGTTGCGATCTTCGGGACCGTACAGCCAGCCAAAGCAAGCCGTGTCACCGCGGTGCCGCGGAGATCATTGAAGGTTAGCCCCGCGACTATTGCGGCTTTGCACGCTTTTCTCCATGACGAACGGAACCCGTCTGATGTCCATGGCACGCCGTCACTATTCAAAAGTACGTTTTCCGTTTTCTGCCACATAGGATCCATCATGGCTTTCAGCGGAGCGCCGACCGAGATAACAACACGTGCGCCGGTTTTCGACTGACGAAGGCGTATGCGCTCGCCATCGTAGGCGTGCCACGTCAATCGGAGAAGGTCACCCTGGCGCTGCCCTGTCCAAAGCGCCAGAATGAGAGGAAGGTGCAAATGCTTTGGGACGCTGGCGAAGAATGAGGCCTCATCGGCATCTGTCCAGACGTTTTCGGCGCGGCTACCATGGTATAGCCGCCCGCCCTTTTCACATGGGTTGGCTATAGCGAGGCCTCTGCCATGCGCCCACGAGAGAATGGGCGCCAAAACCTGCCATCCATAATCTTCCTGGCGTCGGGACGCCTTGGCTCGCTTATCCCGCCAAGCCATGAAAATTCCGCGTGTCCGGCGATCGCCAAGCGCACCAAGCGGAAAATCTCCAAATTTGAGTTCAATGATTTTGATCAACTTCACGTAGTCGCGCTTCGTGCGCGGAGCTAGATCATCCCATTTCGAGCTTGCCTGAAAGCCCTGCAAAATAGAAAGCATCACGCCTTGCGGAGGCTGAACTTTTCTTGCGACAGCTGCGTTGTACGCCGCCATGAATTCCGGAGAGCCTGGTTCACCTGGGAGCGAAGGACCGCCTTTCCAAGCGCACCAATAGGTTTTTTCGCTGCCATTAGAGAAACGCTTCGTTCTAGAATTCAGGCGCTTAAGACGTATGCGCATGATCGTTTATCCATCTATCAAGCGTAACCGGGGCAGATTTGGTGGCAGTGGCATATCTGAATAGGCAGAGAGGACTGGCGCAGGGTTTCAAGCCCGTGCTGCAACAAGACGGGCCAGAGGCGGGATGGCGTTGTTGCCATCTTCATAACCCAGCCGGTTACCCAGATAGTGATAGAAGGACAGTCCGAGCTTTCTGCAGGTCTTCATGAGACCGAGCATGGTGTCCCGCGCCGCACGTCCGTCATGGCTCATTGTACCACCGGAAATCTTGCGCTTGATGACAAAGGATCGCAGATCGTTCTCGGACGCATTGGTGTGAAGCGGGATCGCTGGATGCTCAAGTACCTTGAGCAGATCATGCCTGCGCCGGTGCAAGCGTGCCAGGATCCAGTCAAGATCCTAATATCCCGTATGGATGGCGAAGATGCGGTCAAAGCGATGCCGGAACGCTTCGACCTGACTGGGCGAGGGCTTTTGCTTGAAGGCTTTGAGTGCCTTGTAGAAACACCACACGAGATCGCGAATGGCATCGACCTGCCGGGCTTGGCGCGGTGTGGATGGCATCAGCTTGTGCAAGAGACGCTCGGCGTGAATCCAGCACAGCGCATGGTTGGCTACCCGGAACTGCCCGGCATCATCGGAGACAATAACGGTGCTGCCCAAAAGTCCGTGGTGACGGATGCTGCCACAGATGCCGGCTTCGCTGGCAATGCGGATCAGCCCGGTGTCGAAGACATCAATGCCGCTTTGCGCCAGATGCTCCAGGAATGAAATCTTTGAGCTGAGCAGCTTTGGCTCGCATGTGTGCAGTTTGGCGAGCAGGCCAGGATCGGCCTTTCGGTCCTCAAGGCAGCTGAAGGCAGCGTCGTTGAGCACATAGTCCTGATAATTGCCGCGCAGCACAGACAGGAAATTGAGCCTCGACTTGGATGGGCCGGTGTGGAACGCGGTAAAGTGTTCTCCACCAATATGTGTCGTGTAGCCGGCACCGCGGGCATGGCGCGCACCGATGTCATCAACAGTGACAAACGGGGCCGATACCAGCCCGGTGTGGAGAACGGCCGTATCCTCTTCGATGAAGCGGTCCAGTCCCTTTGTCAGCAAACGCACGACCTGACGCTTGGAGATATCGATGCCGATATCGTTGAGGAGTGCTGTCAGGCGTTCGGTTGTTACCCGATCCGTTTAACGAACTCTGTTGATTCGATAGTTTCTATAGCGACGGCAATTGGGTCTGGATGGCTCATTTCGCACCGGCCAATTCTGCCCCTAGAAGCAGATCAACGCGCCTTACAATTCTGGATACGTTTATCTGCATGATCTGCTCGGGCTTGCCTGATCCCAACGCGTCCTCTGCATGCCACATTTGTTCAGCTTGGAAAAACAGGTCACCAGCCGGGAAAAATGCAGAAATCCCCCAAGTGCCCTGCATTCCCGCACCTTGCGCAAGTCCAAAGATCAGATCTTCTGGCCCACTTGACGCGTCTTGCATAATATTCCTCGGAGACGTGTTGGGATTACTAACGCTTAGACGGCATGCCAGCGTGATGTGGGCTTATGAAAAAGGGCGTTGGAAATGACGATTAAGATAACTGAAGAGTGAGCAGGTTCAACGGGCACACGTTTTTTGGGGTAAACCTGAATACGTTGGGCTTACCATCAAATTTGGCCCAACACCTCTTGTTTGGATTTCGTTTTTTTCGTTTGGGTAACACTACTCAATCTATCCGACATGTGGAGATGTAAATTGAGATATATCGTTGCCAAATTAGAGAATGGCCCCATACTTATTGAAGATGGGACCAATCTCGGGATTCTGATCCGCTGGCAAAAACAGGGAGAAGATTAAGTCGTATACGCGGGTGGAATTGATCGAAAAGTCATTTTGACCGGATCGAATAGTAATCTAGATGTTGTGTGCGGTTATCTAGGTGGCCTAATTACAAGGCGTAGATAACCAACAGTGGGAGGAAACATGGACTATGCATCTAAGACCAACTCAACATTATTTTCGCACGCGCAACCAATTCTCGAACATGCAGAACTTCTGGCCAGAAATGGGAAGTCTCTGGAAAACATATTGAAGGCTCTACGAGGACTAAGTTTAGAGGACTTTGGTCTTTTGCTGATCTCAATGCCCAACTCACGCTACCCGTCGTTGTCGAAGGTCTTGCCCAAAATGGCTGATGCAGCCATTCAACAGCAATGGACTGGCTTTACCGGCTTCGAACTGTTTTCGCAGACCGCTGCATTTGCCAGACAACTTGAAACTGCCTTCGTGCGCTTTGTCGGTCGCTTCCTTCAGGGTCATTGCCTTGACCCTCTCCGCAGAAACAGACGAAAGGCCGAGATAAGCTGCCAGCGTTCTGTGAGTGATGCCGTACTTTGTCGGGCCACCGCTGTCTGATTTCCTGTTGGAATATTCGCCTTCATCACCATAAAGGAGTTGGAGCGCTGCAGGTAGGGTTTCACGAGCCATAGTGCACCTCTTTAAAGATGCATAGATTTTAAGCGACAATACGCGAAGTCAATTGGTAGGCGATCCGGGTGGCATGCAAATATTCAGCCGCGACAATCAGACGAGTATACCAGAAATATCAAGTAGACTTTGCGGTTTTCGTCATGCATATCCAACGGCAGAACGAGGGCTAAAAATGTCAGCTGCAGCAGAGATCTCCAGTCAACTGAAACCGAATATCTTGGCAAAATGCATTTTTGTAACGCTGATAGCCTTGATGTTCTTTGCGCTGCATATTGATGTCCGGCCTCAAGTATTATTGGATGAAACAATCGTTCAAGGCGTGGTTGCGGCTATGCATTCTCGGGGAATTTTACACTCAAACTGGAACTTCGTCATCCTCACGACGGCACTGACGGGAACGAAGCTGGTCGAGTTCTCTAACCTCTCTTCAGTTGGACATTACAACTGCAAACTCCACAACACAGCTGGTGAATCGTGAACAAGAACGGTACGACACTCAACGAGGCAAAATTTCGATATTTGCCCATGTATGTTTTTTTTGCCGTTTATTGCAGCAAGTTATATTTTATCTCGCTTAACGGAAGTGACATCCCTTTTTGGGATCAATGGATCGCGGAAGGGGCAGGGCTTTATAGGCCCCTACAACTCTTCGGAGTTGGTGGTGTTGATTGGTTTGCAAACCATAACGAACATCGAATTCTCCTAACTCGCGTGACTGCATCTGTGCTGTTTTGGCTCAATGGGAATTGGGACCCTTACGTTCAGGTGGTTTTCAACTCATTCATACATGCTGCTTGCGCAGCGTACCTCAGTTTTATTGCCCGTGGATGGTTTGTCAATTCGGTTGCGGCGGCATCCGTTCAAGCTGTGATCCTGATCGGCTTTGCGCTCCCATTTGGATGGGAGAACACCATTGCTGGATTCCAGAGCCAATTTTATTACCTTATTTTGCTTTCCCTTATAATATTTTGGAAAAGCTGCAACCCGCAATTTGAATGGAAATGGGCCGCTTGGTTCACTATCGCCACCGTCCTTGTCCTGTTCACGATTGCTAATGGAGCCATAACTGATCTGATTGCGGCGCTTATACTCGCATATGTGGCTGTGACGCGGAAGAAGCCAGAGTTTTTTGCTTTTTCTGGGATCGCTGCGGCGCTAGGAATATGTGGAATCCTTATGGTCGTGCGGCCACCAGATCAATCATTTACGGTGACTACCGCTGAGCAGTTCTTCACATTTCTATTGAAACTGGCTTCTTGGCCATCCCCCCCTGTGGTAGGAGTGATTATCTGGCTACCTACGCTTGCCACTGTTCCTTCGATAGTGACGGGCAAGTTAGACAGAAACCAGTTGTTTTTCCTATCTCTGGCAGCCTTCTCGCTCTTGACAGCACTCATACTCGCGTACTCACGAGGCAACTACGACCCGCAGAGCAGGTACTTTGATCTTTGCTGGTTCGGGTGGCTGGCGAATATTGGCTTGGCGTTCAGTGGAAAAGGGAGAGTGTCGTTCGTGGCCGGTGTGTCGATAACGGTCATTTGCTTGATCTCATTGACGTGGGGAACCCAAGGCGAGATCCAAAAAGCAGGCGACCGACACGCAAAATATGAAACACAGATACACAACGTGCAAAAATACCTGCAAACCGGTGACATCGCTGCACTGACGGTTTCTGATCCTCTCGACATCCCTTTCTACGCCAAGATGTATCTTGCCTCTCAACTGGACGACCCTGTCATTCGACAGATTTTGCCGCCAAGTCTTTCTGTCAGCGGGGAAAAAGGAGGGCTGAGAGTCGCGGCCGATCTATTGGTTTCGTGGAGCGTTCCAGCAGGAATACTGATCACCTTAGCCTTCGTCCTTAGCGCCTTCCAACTGCAGATTTACCATTTTCGGTACCGAAGGTGACTTGATCTCTGCATGCCTGAGCGCATCTCTCAAACATATAACTTCATCAAGCGCCGATCCTGGAAACTGGGAGGCGTGCAGAAGCTGCAGAAGAATTGCCCGTTGCTGCTCATTGTCCAATTTCATTTAATTTCCTCGTTAGGCTATCGTTGCGAATTTGCGAAGCGCTCCGGTTGCATCTTTTACATAGATGTAACCGTTCAATGCAGCATCTCCGCTTGATGTCCACGGTCCAAGCCAAACCACGCCGCCACCTTTTGGCCTCAGTTCGATATCCAAATTCTCGTCCGATCCAGTACCCACCAAGGACACCTTACCAAAGCTTGGGGAGATTTGACCTGCTGGACCAGCTTGGAATGTCATACCATTGGCGGGGTTCGCGCCAAAATTGAAGTCAAACAGTTTCGGAACGGATGCAGGCTGAATTGACACTGTCGTGTTTCGAAACACGATCTCTTTATTAATTGAGCCAACAGCATCGCCTTCGGACCGAATTGCAGCCGTTTTCTGCGTCGAGGATGCCCACCACTGAATTTCGTGGCCGCGAGCCATTTTAATCGCTACGCCGACCCCTGTAATTCCATCAGTACCGGTAATGCCATCAGCAGCAAACACGAAGCCAGTGTTCCAAGTATGGCCGTTCTTACCAATAAGAATTGCGTTGGTGGATGGGTTGGCGGGTGCTCCCGTATTTGGGTCTCCCCCACCAGCCCACCAATCACCAATAGTCGCCCCGCCCGGCATCGTGTTGTACGGGTCGTTGATGACGTTGAAACCCTTGTTTTTAACAACCTTCTCGTTAAGAAATGCCGTGCCACCTGCCGATGTGCGAACAATCTCTTGATAACCGCCCCATGCGCCGCGACCGTCCGAACTGTCAACCAAAGTGAAATAGGACAGCGCAATAGGAACTGTGTTGGTGTAATAACCAAACTGAAGCTGCGCCGTTCCATTGGCCGCTGTTCCGGCTGCGTGGCTGGGGCCGTTTGCGCCCAAAGTCCCCGAAGAGGTGCAGAGATATCTGGCATCATCAGCGAGTCTCAAAGGGCTAGCCTTGCCGCGCGCAACCCCGTCACCGCCATTCGGGTCAAGATATGCCAAAGCGCGAGAACAAACACCCTGAGATGCCCACCAAGGCCGAATTACGGGCCATGTTGAAGGGCGCTGGAAGCCCCTGATCTGGACGGCTGCTTTTATCGGGATGCGAGGTTCAGAATTGCGCGGGTTGCGATGGAGGAATGTCGATCTCGAAAAGGGCAGCATCCACATCTGCGAGCGGATGAATACTCGTAACAAGTTCGGGCCACCGAAGTCTGAAGCTGGAACGCGAGACATTCCGCTTCCTGACACAGTAGTCACGATCCTAACCGAATGGAAAAAGGTCTGCTCGAAAAGCGATGACGATCTTGTATTTCCGAATGGCGCCGGGAACGTTGAGTATCACCAGAACATTTTGAACCGGTGTTTCTTTCCATTGTAGGAAGAACTTGGAATTACGGTGAAGACGGACAAACTCGACGAGAACGGCAAACCTGTGATGGCAGCTAAATACGGACTGCATGCTTTACGGCATGCGGCGGCCTCCCTATTTATCGAACAAAAGTTTCCTCCCAAGAAAGTGCAGACCCTAATGGGACACTCATCTATCCAGATCACGTTCGATTTATATGGGTATTTATCCGACTCTGATGACGCCGACAAAGCCGCCATGAAATCCATATCAGACCGATTAATTGGCGCTTAATAACAGACAATACCAATTGATCCATGCAACACATATGCAACATATTGGTGATTTTCCTAATAAAATCAGCTGTCACTAAGACGCTCTGACTCCGTTAGTCCTGGTTCGAATCCAGGTTCCCCAGCCACTTTTTCCATTCGCACTCCCCCAGCTATATTCTGACATCGATCGTTGTTGACTTTCGATCATGCGCGGCTGACATCTTACGAACATATCCAGCGGCAACGGCTTGAGTGGTTGTGACAGTACAATGAGCAGTCTGAAATTTGGCACAAGCGGCCTTCGCGGTCTTGTAACCGAACTACCCGATGAGGTGTGCAAAGCCTATACGCTCGCATTCCTGACGCACATGCGGAAAGTCAAAGGCGTTGCGTCCGGCAGCCCGTTGCTCGTTGGTTACGATCTGCGTTCCAGCAGTCCGCGCATTGCGGCCGCATGCATGGCGGCAGCAGAAGCCTTTGGAATGCAGGTGGAAAACTGCGGCCCCTTGCCGACACCGGCACTGGCGTTTCGCGCGCTCAGCCTGAAGGCACCGGCCATCATGGTCACCGGCAGCCATATTCCTGCCGACCGGAATGGCCTGAAGTTCTACCGGCCCGACGGCGAGATCGACAAGGCCGATGAAGCCGGCATCCTGGCTGTCCTTGATCTGGGGACGAAAAAGCCAACAGGCCCCGACGGGCAGGCGGCAATCGTGCCGGATGCGCTGCAACATTACATCAGGCGAAGCATCTCCGTTCTGAGCCCGGAGGCTTTGGCCGGCACGCGAATCGGCGTTTATCAGCACAGCTCCGTTGCGGGCGATCTGATCGTCACCATCCTGCAGAACCTCGGAGCCGATGCCGTGGCGCTTGGGCATTCCACCGTATTCGTGCCCGTTGACACCGAAGCTCTCCGTCCCGAAGATATCGCATTTGCCACCGATGCCTGCAAAAGACACAAGCTCGACGCGCTGGTTTCGACCGATGGCGATGCCGACCGGCCGCTTGTTGCCGATGAAAATGGTGTTTTTCTGCGCGGCGACAGCGTCGGCCTTCTGACAGCACATTTTCTCGATGCGGATGCGGTCGTAACGCCCGTCACCTCCAATACGGCCATTGAGCTGAGCGGTCTCTTCACGAAAGTCTACCGGACGCGCGTCGGATCGCCCTATGTGATCGAAGGCATGGAGCAGGCCAGCAGGGATGGGTTCCGGCGAATCGTGGGTTTTGAAGCCAATGGCGGGGTACTTCTGGGTTCATCCCTCGCCATGAACGGCGGAACATTGGAGGCCTTGCCAACCCGCGACGCCATGCTGCCCATCCTCAGCGTTCTGGGCATGGCGGCCCGTAGGGGTGTTCCGGTGTCGGCGCTGCTTAGGGATCTGCCCTCGCGCTTTACGCGCAGCGGCCGGCTCGAGCATGTTGCATCGACGGCCAGCGGCCCCTTCCTGCAGGGTCTGCTTGACGGTGCGCGCCGCGACGCCTTCTTCGCGCCGGTCGGCACGATCAGGGAAAGCGATGCCATTGACGGCGTGCGTGTCGTCCTTGCGACGGGCGACGTCATTCACTATCGGGCATCGGGCAATGCGCCTGAGCTGCGCTGCTATGCAGAGGCATCCGATGATGGCCGCGCCGAAGACCTGCTTGATTGGGGGTTGGCGCGTGCCCGTGCAATGCTGGGCACGCATTCATAGCCTGGGGCTTTTACCGCTCGCTCGGCTGCAACAGCCGTTTGACTGTTGATATGGTCGACTGTTCCCAGGACGGCGCCTGCCAGCCGAACACGGCATGGAATTTTTCGGTGCTGAGACGCGAGTTCAGCGGGCGGCGGGCTTTCGTCGGATATTCCGACGTCAAGATGTCCTTCACCTCGGCGAACGGGCCCTGCTCATCCCGGCTGGCCTGAAAGATCGCCCGCGCGAAGGTGCTCCAGTTCGTGCTGCCCGTTCCCGCGAGATGATAGACACCAAATGCATCGAACTGCGGGTCCGTACGAAGGCGGTTCGCGGCGTGCAGGATGCCGTCGGCAGTATCGATGGCCGATGTCGGGTTTCCCCATTGATCGGATACCACCGACAAGCTGTCCCGACTTGCGGCCAGATGCAGCATGGTTTTGACAAAATTCTTACCGAAGGGACTGTAAAGCCAAGCGGTGCGCAGGATAAGGTGTCTGCTGTTGACCGCGGCGACCAAAGCCTCACCGGCGAGCTTGGTCTGGCCGTAAACGCCGTGCGGCCCTGTCTGGTCATCTTCCGCATAGGGGGTGTCCCCTTCGCCAGCGAACACATAATCGGTGGAAAGGTGAATGATGGGAGCACCAACCTGCGCCGCAGCCTCGGCCACGGCACCAGCACCGGCCGCATTGATGGCATGGGCCAATTCAGGCTCATCCTCCGCCTGATCGACGGCCGTATAGGCAGCCGCAGAAACGACAAGATCGGGCTTTGCGGCGTGTATCGCATCGAAGACTGTATCCGGCCGTACCAGATCAAAATCCGGCCGTCCGAGGGCGACGAGTGTCAGGTCAGGACAAAGTACGGCGCGCTCGACCAGACTGCGGACAACCTGCCCTTCCCGGCCCGTTACGACAATTTTCATGCCGTCCCCTTCTTCAGGGAGACAGAGCCAAGCCGTTCACCCGCATAGCTTCCGCTGCGGATCGGCTCCCACCACCACGTGTTGTCGAGATACCATTGTATCGTCCGTTCCAAACCGCTGTCGAAGGTTTCGGCCGGTTTCCAGCCGAGTTCACGTTCGATCTTCGACGCGTCGATGGCATAGCGGCGGTCATGTCCGGGACGGTCGGTCACGAATGTGATGAGATCCCGGTAACGCGCGCCGCCCTTGCGCGGACGCTTGTTGTCGAGAATATCGCAAATGGTTTCGACAACGCTGAGATTGGTGCGTTCCGCACGCCCGCCAATATTGTAGCTTTCGCCCGGCTTGCCTTTGGTCACCACCAGTTCCAATGCCCGCGCATGATCCTCGACGAACAGCCAATCGCGAACATTTGCGCCTGCGCCGTAGACGGGCAAAGGCTTCTCATCGAGCGCATTGAGAATAACAAGCGGAATGAGTTTTTCCGGAAAATGGAAGGGACCATAATTGTTCGAGCAGTTCGACAGAACCACCGGCAGACCATATGTCTCATGCCACGCGCGGACCAGATGATCCGAGGCTGCCTTTGACGCCGAATAGGGAGACGACGGAGCGTAAGGCGTTTCTTCGGTAAAGATGCCGCTGTCGAACGGCAAATCCCCGAAAACCTCGTCCGTGGAAATGTGGTGAAAGCGGAATTCGGACTTGGCGGGTTCGGGCAGATCACGCCAATAGGCCAGCGCCGCATTCAGCATGCGGAATGTACCCACGATATTGGTCTCGATGAACGCCGCAGGGCCGTCAATGGAGCGATCAACGTGGCTCTCGGCCGCCAAATGCATGACCGCTTCGATCTTTTCGGTGCGAAGCACGTCAAGAATGGCGGTGTCATCGCAGATATCAGCTTCAACGAAGCTGTAGTTGGGATAATTCTCGATCTGGCGAAGCGATGCGAGATTGCCCGCATAGGTCAGCTTGTCGACGTTGACGACCTGGTTGCGGGGATTGGACGCGAGATGCCGGCAGACCGCCGATCCGATAAAGCCCGCACCACCCGTGACTAGAATTCTCATGAAAAAGCCTCTCCCTCAGGGAAAAATATCGGAACCGTCAAGCAGCGGTGCTTTCCGGTCCTTGTCGGAAAGCTGAAGCGTGGAAGCCTCGAGCGGCCAGTCAATGCCAATCGAAGGATCGTCAAAGCGGATACCACGGTCGTGTTGCGGCGAGTAATAATCCGTCACCTTGTAAATCACCTCGGTGTTCTCTTCCAAAGTGACGAAACCGTGGGCAAAGCCCTTCGGGACCAGAATCTGGTTCCATTTGGCTGCCGAGACTTCAAGCGAAACCCATTTTCCGAACGTCGCGGAGCTTTTGCGAATATCGACGACCACATCGAGAATGGAGCCCTTGACCACGCGCACCAGCTTGTCCTGCGCGCGCGGCGGGAGTTGATAATGCAGGCCGCGCAACACGCCCTTTGCAGCGGAGAACGAATGATTGTCCTGCACGAACTGCAAGGTGATTCCGGCCGCGGCGAAACGCTCCGCATTGTAGGTTTCGGAGAAAAAGCCCCGATCGTCGCCGAACTTCGGCGGCAAAATCTCAAGAACGCCCTCGAGGGCGAGAGGCCTGACTTCAATCATTCTGTTCCAATCTCCGCAGCACGCCGCCGCAGATATGCGGCGTATTCGGTCTTGCCCATTTTTGCTGCTCTTTCAAGTACCTGATCGGCATTCAACCAGCCCCATTCCAGGCCGATTTCCTCCGGACATGCAATCTTGATGCCCTGCCGGTGTTCGATTGTCCGGACAAATGACGACGCCTCATGCAAGCTGTCATGGGTACCGGTATCGAGCCATGCATAGCCGCGGCCCAGTTGCTGAACCTGCAATTCCCCGCGTTCCAGATAAATGTTGTTGACGCTCGTGATTTCCAGCTCTCCGCGCGACGACGGTTCAATCGAGCGCGCAATGTCCACCACATCGTTGCTGTAAAAATACAGCCCCGTCACGGCCCAATGCGACTTGGGGTGCGCCGGCTTTTCTTCAATGGACAATGCCTGACCGGTAACCTTGTCGAAATCCACCACACCATAACGTTGCGGATCGTCGACGTGATAAGCAAATACCATGCCGCCCTTGGTTATCGATGAGGCAACCTGGCATAGCTTGGAAAGGCCATCGCCGAAATAGATGTTGTCGCCCAGAATCATCGCAACACTGTCCTGGCCGATGAAGTCGCGCCCGATAATGAACGCTTCTGCCAGACCATTTGGCTGCGGCTGTTCGGCATAGGAGAAATTGACCCCGAAATCAGCCCCATCTCCAAGCAGTTTCTGGAAAAGCGGCAAATCATGCGGTGTCGAGATGATCAGAATGTCGCGTATTCCGGCGAGCATCAGAACGCTCAGCGGGTAATAGATCATGGGCTTATCATAGATGGGAAGAATTTGCTTCGACACCGCGATCGTTAGTGGATAAAGACGTGTACCGCTGCCCCCGGCTAATATAATACCCTTCATGCGATCGCTTCCTTATGTCAATGCTACAAACTGAGCCGATATATAACGCCCTAAGTGGCCACACTTGGTTTCATGCAAAGATGGCGAAATGCGGTTCACCGGTCATTGAAAAACCATTTGGCGACAACAGAAAGACAAGTCAACCGGAAGTAAATGAGAAGACGGCGCGACCCGGATGTTTCCCGCCACGCAACCTATTGTTTTTACATCATGATTCTTGTCTAGAATCAAATATGCGGCCCAGGCAATACGGAACCTTAAATGCGAATTGAACAGCAGCCAGAAGTCAGCGCGATCATCGTGACCTATAATCCGGATCTTGCGGGTCTTGCAGCACTTCTGAACGCGATCAGTCCGCAAGTTGCCCGTGTCATCGTTGTTGACAATGGTTCGAAAATGAATCTGGAACAATGGTTTGCAAGCCAGAGCAATCAAGCGGAATTTGTACCGCTTGACGCCAATTACGGTATTGCCAAAGCGCAGAACGTCGGGATCGACCGCGCACGTGCATCGGGTTCAAGCTTCGTTCTCCTGCTCGACCAGGACAGCATACCGGCACCAGACATGGTCGCCACGCTGCTGTCAGCGGCAAAGGCCCAGATTGCCAAGGGGGTGAAGCTCGGATGTGTCGGTCCGCGTTATGAGGACTCGCGGCAAAAGAATCCGCCTCCATTCATCAAAACAGAAGGATTGCGGCTTCGGCGGCAGACCTGTAACACGGCCGATGCGGTCGTCGATGTCGATTATCTCATAGCATCGGGCTGCCTCATTCCGACAGCGACCCTTGATGACGTCGGCGGCATGAAAGAGGAACTGTTCATCGACTATGTCGACATCGAATGGGGCCTGCGGGCGCAACACATGGGATACCAGTCCTTTGGGGTTTGCGCCGCCGAAATGCAGCATGACCTGGGTGACAACCCGATAAAGTTTCGTGGACGGTTCATTCCGGTGCACAGCCCATTGCGGCACTACTACCATTTCCGCAATGCCGTCTGGCTTTACCGGCAGCCCTGGCTGCGCGCCAACTGGAAGATCGTCGATGCGGTGCGCCTGGTCCGGAAATTTGTGTTCTACAGTATCTTTACAGTGCCAAGACTGCAGCACGCCGGGATGATGACGCTGGGCATTTTTCACGGGTTTTTCGGCCGTATGGGAAAGAAACCGAGCAATGGTTGAACGGAGCCTTGCCGCCACGTCCCCGGACTTCGACCTCACCATAGGGGTGGTCATTTTCAAACCTGAACAGGCCGTGCTCGCGGCCACACTGACGAGCCTTCGGAAAGCCGTGGAGACGATTGCCCCGCTTCGCGCCAAACTCTATGTGATCGACAATTCGCCCGAGCCTGCAGACCACAGCTGGATGAGAAATCTGCTGCCTGACCTGCCGCCTGAGATCATCGCAGGGCACGGCAATGTCGGCTTTGGTGCGGCCAACAACATGGTTCTGGACAAGGCGGGGAAATTTCACCTCGTCTTGAATCCCGATGTGGAAATGGAGCCGGATGCCCTGAAGCAGGCATTGACCTTCATGAGCGGTGCGCCGGAAACGGGGCTGATCACGCCCAAGGCGTTCAATCCGGACGGGAGCACGCAATATCTCTGCAAGCGCTATCCCGCAGTCTTCGACCTGCTTCTTCGCGGTTTTGCGCCTGCCGGCATCAAGGCAATGTTCCGCCGGCGCCTTGAACGGTACGAAATGCGCGACGAGATCGCCAATACCCCGTTCTGGGACCCGCCCATTGTCAGCGGATGCTTCATGTTTTTCCGCGGCGATGTTTACAGGCAGCTGGGCGGTTTTGATCCACGCTACCTCCTGTATTTCGAGGATTTCGACATTTCCCTGCGCGTTCGCAAGATAGCACGCATAGCCTATGTGCCAGCGGTCAGGATCGTGCATGAAGGCGGCCGGGCCGCAAGCAAGGGCCTTTGGCACATCCGGCAGTTCCTCCGCTCGGCATTGATATTCTACAGGACCTATCCGCTGAAGCTTTTCTAGGCGGCTCTACTTGTCGCGGCCGTCAATCTGACGGTTTATTGCCAGGGCGATCAGCGTGCATGCGGCACCCGACAGGAGATAGGCCCCACTCGCGATGAGACCAAAGCGGCTCGACAGGATCAAGGCGACAAGCGGCGCGAAACCTGCACCGAACAGCCATGCGAGGTCCGTTGTCAGCGCCGATCCCGTATAGCGGTACCGCCTGGAAAAATTCGATGCGACTGAGCCGGAGGACTGGCCGAACGACAGGCCAAGAAGCAGGAAGCCGAAGACCATGAAGATGATTTCGCCGATATCGCCGCCGTCAAGCAACTGAGGGGCGAACCCGCTGAACACGGCAATGGCGATGGCTGTGGCAATGAGCAACCGGCTCCGGCCAACGCGATCAGCGATATTTCCCGAAGCAAAGATCGCCAACACGCCGACGGCCGCACCAATCGTCTCGATCATGAGGAAGCGTGCCGGTCCCTGGTCCGTGAAGAGAAAGACCCATGACAGGGGAAACACCGTCACCATATGGAAGAGTGCGAAACTGGCCAAAGGCGCAAAGGCACCGATGACCACGTGGCGGCCCTCTGTCTGCAATGTGTCGCTGACCGTCGTCGGCTGCAGTTCCCGACGCTTGAAGAGCTCGGCATACTGTTCCGTCACGACCATGCGCAGGCGCGCGAACAGCGCCACCACATTAATGGCAAAGGCGACGAAGAATGGATAACGCCAGCCCCACTCCAGGAAATCCTGCGCGGAAAGGTGTGAGACAAAGAATGCAAACAGGCTGGCCGCAACCATCAGTCCGAGCGGAGCCCCAAGCTGCGGAATCATGGCGTACCAGCCGCGGCGGCGTTCCGGCGCATTCAGCGCAAGGAGGGAGGCAAGACCGTCCCATTCACCACCCAGCGCCAGGCCCTGGCCGAGACGGAAAAGCGCAAGAAGCAGCGCCGATATCCAGCCCACCTGCTCGTAACCCGGCAGAAAGGCAATCGCCACCGTCGAGCTTCCCAGGAGGAACAGGGTAATGGTGAGCTTGACCCCACGGCCATAGGTGCGGTCGATGGCCATGAAGATCACGGTTCCAAGCGGACGTGCAATGAATGCGAGCGCAAAAATCGCAAAGGAATAGAGCGTGCCCGTCAGCGGATCGACATAGGGAAAGACAAGCTTGGGAAAGACCAGGACGGAGGCGATGGCGTAGACGAAAAAGTCGAAGAACTCCGACGTACGCCCGATGATGACACCGATGGCGATCTCACCGACATTGACATCCTCGTGGCCATGCAGGCCCGTCACGTCACGTCCGTGCGTCGTCGATGAGGGCACCCCTATTTCCGCGCTCATGTCTCGTTGCGCTCCTCAATCCTGATTTGGCAGCTGCTGACGTCAAGCCGCGTTCACGGCTTATGCTAGCATCTCCTTTATCATTGTGACACATTAGGGAAGGATTGGGCAAATTGTCCAATGTCACTTTGAATGGGGTGCCGTTACGGATGGCGCAAATTAGCGCCGTTATCATGACAGGAACGACCTTGAAACGTTTTCTTGCCGTCGCCATACTTCCATTTCTCACCATGCTGACCGCATGCAATGCCGTCGTCATGAGTCCGTCTGGCGACGTAGCTGCACAGCAGCGGGACCTCATCGTCATCTCGACCATCCTGATGCTGATCATCATCGTACCCGTCATGCTGTTGACGGTGTTTTTCGCATGGCGTTATCGCCAATCCAATACAGAGGCACGCTACGAGCCCGATTGGGATCACTCGACGCAACTGGAACTGATCATCTGGGCCGCGCCGCTCCTCATCATCATCTGCCTTGGCGCGCTGACATGGATGGGTACGCATCTGCTCGATCCCTACCGTCCGCTGGATCGCATTGCGCCCGGCAGGCTGGTCGACAAGCAGGTCAAGCCCCTGCAGGTGGAAGTCGTGGCGCTCGACTGGAAGTGGCTGTTCATCTATCCGGAATATGGTGTGGCGACGGTCAACGAACTGGCCGCCCCGGTGGATCGGCCAATCGATTTCCGTCTGACATCGTCGGCGGTCATGAACTCGTTCTATATTCCGGCGCTTGCAGGCCAGATCTACACCATGCCGGGTATGCAGACGAAACTCAGCGCCGTGATCAATCACCCCGGCACCTTCGAAGGCTTCTCGGCGAACTATAGCGGTGCGGGCTTCTCAGGCATGAAATTTGCCTTCCTTGGCCTGTCCGATGCCGATTTTGACAAATGGATGGCCGACGTGAAAGCGCAGGGCGCCAAGTTGGATCGCAATGCCTATCTCGAACTTGAACGGCCCAGCGAAAACGAGCCTGCACGCCGGTATGGCAGTGTCGAGACGCAGCTCTTTACTGCCGTGCTCAACCGCTGCGTCGAGCTTGGCAAAATGTGCATGGACGAGATGAGTTCAATCGATGCCAAGGGTGGGCTCGGGCTTGCCGGCATCAACAATGTCCACCCGCTCGAGTATGACAAATACAGGCGACGCGGCGCCATTTTTGCGCCGCCGACAACCTATGTCGCACGGATATGCACGACGGAAGAGGAAGAGAGAATGCGTGCGGCCGCACAATCTCCACTGCTGTCACCACGCGACTCCTCACCAATACTCGGTGCCGGACTGCCACGCCCAACTGCCCCACTGTTCGGCGTACAGCGCCGTCCATCGAATTCCTGAACGGATTGAGTCCGACATGTTTGATAATCCCGATCTTCTCAAGGCGGTCTTCGGCCGGTTGACCCTGGAATCCTTCCCGTATCATGAGCCGATCCTGGTCGGCACATTTGCCATGGTGGCCCTCGGCGGTTTGGCGCTGGTGGGGCTTCTCACCTATTACCGCCTCTGGGGCTACCTCTGGCGTGAATGGTTCACCAGCATCGACCACAAGCGCATCGGCATCATGTACATGATCCTCGGCATCGTCATGCTGCTGCGCGGCTTTGCCGACGCCATCATGATGCGCCTGCAACAGGCCATGGCCTTCGGCGGCTCCGAGGGTTATCTCCCGGCCCACCACTATGACCAGGTGTTCACCGCCCACGGCGTGATCATGATTTTCTTCGTGGCCATGCCGCTTGTCACCGGTCTGATGAATTTTGTCGTTCCGCTGCAGATCGGCGCGCGCGACGTGTCCTTCCCGTTCCTCAACAATTTCAGTTTCTGGATGACCACGGCCGGGGCGATCCTCGTCATGATGTCCTTGTTTGTCGGGGAATTCGCCAAAACCGGCTGGCTCGCCTATCCGCCGCTTTCCAACATCGGATACAGTCCCGATGTCGGGGTGGACTACTACATATGGGCGCTGCAGATCGCGGGTATCGGCACGCTCCTGTCCGGCGTCAATCTGGTGGCGACCATCGTCAAGATGCGCGCGCCCGGCATGACCATGATGAAGCTGCCGGTCTTTACCTGGACCGCGCTCTGCACCAACGTGCTGATCGTGGCCGCCTTCCCGGTATTGACCGCCGTTCTCGCCCTGCTCAGCCTTGACCGTTATGTCGGCACGAACTTCTTCACCAATGATTTCGGCGGCAATCCGATGATGTATGTCAACCTCATCTGGATCTGGGGTCATCCTGAGGTTTACATTCTCATTCTGCCGGCTTTCGGCATCTTTTCCGAGGTCACTTCCACGTTCTCCGGCAAGCGTCTGTTCGGCTACACGTCGATGGTCTATGCCACGGTCGTCATCACCATCCTCGCCTATCTCGTCTGGCTGCACCACTTCTTCACCATGGGCTCCGGCGCCAGCGTGAATTCCTTCTTCGGCATCACGACGATGATCATCTCGATCCCCACCGGGGCCAAGATATTCAACTGGCTGTTCACGATGTATCGCGGGCGCATCCGCTTCGAGTTGCCGATGATGTGGACGATTGCCTTCATGCTGACCTTCGTCATCGGCGGCATGACCGGCGTGCTGCTCGCCGTACCTCCGGCAGACTTTGTCCTGCACAACAGCCTGTTCCTTGTGGCGCACTTCCACAACGTCATTATCGGCGGCGTGCTGTTCGGCCTGTTTGCCGGCATCAGCTACTGGTTCCCGAAGGCATTCGGCTTCAAGCTCGATCCGTTCTGGGGCAAGATGTCGTTCTGGTTCTGGGTCATCGGTTTCTACTTCGCCTTTATGCCACTTTATGTACTCGGTCTGATGGGTGTGACCCGGCGCCTGCGCGTGTTCAACGATCCGTCGCTGCAGATCTGGTTCGTGATTGCGGCTTTCGGCGCCGTCCTGATTGCCGTCGGCATCCTGTCCTTCCTCATCCAGATCTATGTCAGCATCCGCAACCGCGAGAAGCTGGCCGACCTGACAGGCGATCCCTGGGATGGACGCACACTGGAATGGTCGACCTCGTCGCCGCCACCGGCCTATAATTTCGCCTTCACGCCGGTGGTGCATGATCTCGATGCATGGCACGACATGAAACGGCGCGGCTACACGCGTCCGCTCGAAGGCTTCAAGGCCATCCATATGCCCAGCAACACCGGCACAGGCATCATCCTGGCGGTCCTGAGCATCATCTTCGGCTTTGCCATGATCTGGTACATCTGGTGGCTCGCGGCAGCCAGCTTCATTGCCCTGCTCGCCGTCACCATCGGGCATACCTTCAATTACAAGCGCGACTTCCACATACCGGCAGAGGATGTTGTCCGCACGGAAGGTGAGCGAACCGCTCTTCTCGCAGGAGTTGCACGATGAGTTCACCAGCTTCCGCAGTGCACGGGGACGGCGCGGCTCCGACATTCTATCTCGTTGACGAGCATGATCATGCCGAAGGCGGCAGCACCATGTTCGGCTTCTGGATTTACCTGATGAGCGACTGCCTCATCTTCGCCGTGCTGTTTGCGACCTATGGCGTGCTTGGCAGCAATTATGCGGCCGGGCCGTCACCCAAGGATCTCTTCGATCTGCCGCTCGTGGCGCTCAACACGTCGATGCTGCTTTTCTCGTCCATCACCTATGGCTTTGCCATGCTCACCATGGACAAGGGACGGATTGCCGCGACACAGGGATGGCTGGCCGTGACGGGTCTGTTCGGCCTGGCCTTCCTTGGTATCGAGCTCTACGAATTCGCGCACATGATCCATGAGGGCGCAACGCCGCAACGGAGTGCGTTCCTGTCATCGTTCTTTACGCTCGTCGGGACACACGGCCTGCACGTCACCGTTGGCCTGGTCTGGCTGGTCACGCTCATGATCCAGGTCAAGCGCTATGGCCTTATCCAGGCAAACAAGCGCCGGTTGATGTGCCTCAGCCTGTTCTGGCACTTCCTCGACGTCATCTGGATCGGCGTCTTCACCTTTGTCTATCTGATGGGAATGTTGCGATGACACCAGCACATACGGATGATCACGGCCACGCGGAAGACGATGGGCACGCCCATGGTTCCCTGCGATCCTATCTGATCGGTTTTGGCCTTTCGGTCGTCCTTACGGCCATTCCTTTCTGGCTGGTCATGACCGGCGCACTGGACTCCAAACAGGCAACCGCATTCGCGATCATGGCTTTGGCCGTGATCCAGATCGTGGTTCATATGGTGTTTTTCCTGCACATGAATGTTCGCTCGGAAAACGGCTGGAACATGATGGCGCTGATCTTCACACTCGTCCTTGTCGTCATCACCCTGACCGGCTCCCTATGGGTCATGTATCACCTCAATACCAACATGATGCCCGGGCATGACATGAGCCAGATACCGTGATGGTTTGATAGTCGGGGATGGCGCAATGGATGATGCTAGCAAGCCCGCAAGCATGCGGCCCGCGGCTATCTGGCGACTGGGTATCTTCGCCCTTGCGGCTGTTTTGGGTATCGTTCTGCTGTGCGGCCTTGGCATCTGGCAACTGGAGCGGCGCGTCTGGAAACTGGACCTGATCGAGCGTGTTGAACACCGGGTCAGCGCACCGGCGAGCCCTGCACCGGGACCAGACGCATGGCCTGCGATAGGCGATCAGGACACCTATCGTCATATCAGTGTAAGAGGGCATTTTCTGCTCAACAGTGATACGCTTGTCAAAGCTGTCACCGAACGTGGCAGTGGTTACTGGGTTATGAGTCCCTTTCGAGCCAATGATGGCTTTCTCGTCCTGATCAATCGCGGATTTGTGCCGGAAGGCTTGGCGGAGAGCGCTTGGCGGGATAGCAATGCTCAAGCCAACAATATGGAGTTGACCGGCCTTTTGCGCGTGACAGAACCTCGGGGTGGCTTTCTCAGGCGCAATGATCCTGGTTCCGAGCGCTGGTTTTCTCGAGATGTCGCAGCAATCGCTTCGGCAAAATCCTTGGGTGACATCGCGCCATATTTCATTGATGCCGACGCAAATCCCAAATCACGGCAACCGCCAATCGGAGGATTGACGGTCATCCGTTTTGCCAACAATCATCTGGTTTATGCCATAACATGGTTTGCACTAGCGCTCATGTTGGCCGCGGCTTTGATTTATGTTGGACGGTATGAATGGCAAACCCGCAAAACCATGCGATTGAATCAGGCCTGATATGCTGAACCCAGAGGCGAACCGAGTGGATTCGAACCAAATCCGCCAAACTGAAGACGGCCTGAGCACCGGGCGCCGACCGGCAGCGCCTCCGGCTGACTACACCGCCAACTGGAAGAACATGAACCTGCTGGTCCAGCTGCGCTGGATCGCCGTCATCGGGCAGGTCGTGACCATCGCCGTTGTGCATGAATGGCTCAATCTTGAGTTGCCATTGCTGCCGATGTTCCTGGTTCTGGCGGGTTTGATCGGGCTGAATCTCGCCAGTATCGTCTGGCTCCGCAATGACCAGATCACCACGCCGGCTTCCCTGTTCATTGTCCTTGTCTTCGACGTGGCGGCGCTCACGGCGCAGCTCTATTTGAGCGGGGGCGCAACCAATCCGTTTATCTTTCTGTATCTGCTGCAGGTCACACTCAGCGCCGTCTTGCTTGATGCACGCTTGACCTCGGCAATCGTCGCCATTGCCGGCATAAGTTTTGCCGGCCTGACGGTGTTCTACGAGCCAATCATTCTGCCCGGTCAGGGCCCAGACGAACTTTTCCGCCTTCACATCATCGGCATGCTCATCTGTTTCGTGCTCGACGCCGCCCTGCTCGTTGTCTTCGTTGCCCGCATCAACCGCAACCTGCGTGAGCGCGACGCCAATCTTGCCGCCCTGAAACAGCATGCGGCGGAAGAAGACCATATCGTCCGCATGGGCCTGCTTGCCTCCGGCGCGGCACACGAGCTGGGCACGCCTCTTTCTTCCCTGTCGGTCATTCTCGGAGATTGGCGACGGGTTCCGGCTCTTGCCGCTGATCCCGATCTCGTTCAGGAGATCGATGAAATGCAGGCCGAAGTGCAGCGTTGCAAGGCCATCGTCACGGGCATTCTGCTGGCGGCAGGCGAGGCACGCGGCGAAGCGCCCACGGTGACCACCGTCAATGCCTTCCTGGACGAACTGGTCGCCGAATGGCGGGCGGCGCGGTCCGCAACGACGCTTTCCTACGGAAATGCCTTCGGGCTCAATCTCACGATTGTTTCCGACTCGGCGCTCAAGCAGGTCATCTTCAACGTTCTCGACAATGCGTTCGACGCATCGCCGGGATGGGTCGGATTTCTGGCGGAACGCGAGGGTGATATGCTGGTGCTGCGTGTCAACGATGCCGGGCCGGGCTTCCAGCCGGATATACTGGCAAAGTTCGGCAAGCCCTACCAGTCAAGCAAGGGCCGTCTCGGCGGCGGTCTTGGACTGTTTCTGGTCGTCAACGCCGTGCGCAAGCTCGGCGGTGCCGTGCACGCCCGCAACCTGCCGCAGGGCGGCGCGTCCGTGACGCTGGAATTGCCGCTTGCCTCGCTGGCCATCGGAGTGCGCGAACATGACAAATGATCGGCTGCTGGTTATCGTCGAAGACGATACGGCGTTTGCCCGGACGCTGAAACGTTCGTTCGAACGACGCGAATACAATGTGGTGCTGGCAAGCGGACTGGAAGAACTCCGCGACATCCTGCAAACCCAGTCACCCCAGTACGCCATCGTCGATCTGAAACTTTCCGGCGCGTCAGGCCTCACCTGCGTCGAGGCGTTGCATGCCCATAATTCGGAGATGCTGATCGTTGTGCTGACGGGATTCGCCAGCATCGCCACCGCCGTGGAAGCGATCAAGCTTGGCGCCTGTCACTACCTCGCCAAGCCGTCCAATTCCGACGACATCGAAGCAGCTTTCAGCAAGGCCGCAGGCAATACGGAGATCGATCTGACGGCGCGCCCGACATCGATCAAGACGCTGGAATGGGAGCGTATCCACCAGATGCTGGTGGAAACAGACTTCAACATTTCGGAAGCAGCCCGGCGCCTTGGCATGCACCGCCGCACCCTCGCCCGCAAACTGGAGAAACGCCGGGTGAATTGACCCGGCGCTGCTCTTCACCTATCGGCCGGGCTGGTTGCGCAGCTTTTCCGCTTCCGCATAAAAGCGCTTTTCCCATTCCTTGTGATTGTCGAGCCCTTCCCGGATGAACGGGGTGAACACAGCCAGGTTCATCAACATCCAGTTGACGACATTGGCTGGAAACCGTGTGGGTTTGACAAAATCGACAAAGAGAACGACGCGTGTCTTGTCCGTGTGATTCCATGCCTCATGTTCGTAGGCATCGTCGAAAATCAGCGCCTTGCCTTCATGCCAATGGCAAATCTGGTCTTTGACGCGAATGGCCAGCCTGTCTGACTGTTCGGGAACGATCATACCGACATGGAGACGCAGCACGCCATTATAGGGGCCGCGATGCGGCGGCAAATGCTTGCCGGGTTCGAAAATCGAGAACATTGCCGTCTTCAGATTGGGAATCTTCTGCACGGCCGCCCATGTCTTCGGACAGGCCTGAATGTTCTGTTCCGATTTCACCCCGAAGCCGATCAGGAAGAAAGTCTTCCAGTTCTTGTCGGTCGAGATGGTTTTGACGTCCGTGGAAATCTCCTGGAACGCCGGCAATTCACTCTGCCGGAGAAGGACACGATCAAGTTCGGTGCGGATTTCCGGCCAGGCCTTCTCGATCTCGCTTGACCAGGGAAAGGTTGCATTGTCGTAGACGGGAGGATTGCCGAATTTGGCATATTTGAGATTGAGCCCTTCGGCCCAGGAGACAATGCTCATGAAAAAACGCGTGACCCGGCTAGGGCGATCCATCGGTGCGATACCGGCCGTCGCGAAGGATTGATCCGCATTTCCAGTTTGCAGTTGTCCTGAATCTGTTTCTTTCAATGTTCTGTCAGTCACGATCATCCCAATCATTCATTGGTCTTACCGAAAGTCCGCCCGCTATCGCCATCGGAGCGCGGCCAGACATTCCCACCGGCCAGATTATACGATCCAGTCGGAGTTTCTAGGTGCTGCAGCAATAATTGAGAAGCCAACTCACCTTTTTCAAAGGCTTTTTTGGCCATTCCACAGGCACAATGGCGCGGATCACGCGATCGTGAATCCGCGCAATGGGGCCCTCTCCGGTAGCATTTGGCTAAAAGCCGAGGGTTTGCTGGGCCGGTTCAGGCGGGCCGACATGCACGCCTTCAAGTTCCAGCATGCGGATTTTGGAGGTTGAGCCGCCTGGCGCCGAGAAACCGCCAACCTTGCCGCCCGCCGCCAGCACCCGGTGGCAGGGGATGATCAGGGCGACCGGATTCTTCGCCATCGCCTGCCCCACGTCCCGTGCGGCTTCCGGACCGGCACCGAGCTCCTTGGCCAATCCGCCATAGGTAACCGTATGGCCCCATCCAACCCGCCGGACAGCATCATATATGCGTTTGAAGAACTCGTCCTGCCCATCAAGATCCAGTTTGATATCGGAAAAGTCCGTTTCTTCACCTTTGAAATAGCGCTTTACCGCCGCAACCGCTTCGGAAATTGCCGGCGTGGGCGCTGCAGGTTCGGCGACTGGCAGGCGCCGGAGCAAGAGCCGCTCCGTTCCCTCTGCACTCCTTGTCGGAAGCTGGAATCGCGTAACACCTCGCATATTCCAGGCAATTCCGCAAAACCCGCCTTCGGTTTCAAAGATATGATAGCTGTGCACTGTCTGACCCATGACATGGCCTCCGTCTTTCACATGTCATGAGCATCATGCCGGCGGTCCCGGAATTCAACCCGTTTCTTGCACCGGGAGAATGCTGCTGCCAGCCCATGACACATTCAATGGGCTTGAGCGCCGCTTGCCTGGCCTTTCTTGGTCAGAAGCACGAAGAATGCGGCAATGATCAGCATTGCACCCAGCACAACGAACGTGTCGCTGTAGCCCATGATCAGCGATTGCCTTTTGACCGTTTGGCCAAGCGCAATGATCGCCTGTTCACGCGCCGCAACCGGGTCTGTCACGCCATGCGCCATGAAATAGGCCGTCGTCTGATCAAGCCTGCCCCGAACCGTTTCACTGAACAGATTGACCGAATTGCCAATGGTGTTGGAATGGAACTGTTCCCGTTTGGTGACGATCGTGGCCAGCATCGCGGTGCCGAATGCACCGCCGAGATTCCGCAGCATGTTGAAGACGCCGGACGCTGCGGCGGACTCATGGCGGGCAACACCAACCATCGCGATAGCCGTCAGCGGTGCCATCACCACGGCCTGCCCGACGGCGCGAACGATATTGGGCAGCCAGAGCTGATCGCCGGAATAGTTGGCCGACATGTGAATATTCATGAAACAGCTGCCGCCGAACACGCACAGGCCGAGAAACACGATGATGCGCGTATCAAACCGGCCCATCAGCATCGGAACGAACGGAATGATCAAAAGCTGCGGCAAGCCGGTCCAGGCCATGACCGAGCCGATCTGTTCGGAATTGTAGCCCTGCACCTGACCAAGATATTGCGGCAGCAGATACACCGAGCCGTAGAGGCCGAAACCGACAAGCATGTTGGCAACGGTGCCGAGGCCAAAATTGCGCCGCTTCAGCAGACGCAGATTAACGGCCGGGTTTTTCACGGTCAGTTCGATCCAGACAAACAGCGCGAGAAACACCACAGCGACAATCGTCAGGCGAACGATGAAGGGCGAACCCAGCCAATCGTTCTTATTGCCTTCTTCAAGCACCGTCTGAAGCGCACCGAGACCGATGGCCATCGCCAGAATGCCGAACCAGTCGCCTTCCTTCAGCAGGCCAAGATTCATCGGTTGGCGCTCGAGATTGAGATAGAGCGCGGTGACCATGAAGGCGCCGGGCACGAGATTGATAAAGAATATGTACTGCCAGCCGTAATTCTCGGTGAGGTAACCGCCGATGGTCGGACCGATCGCTGGCGCAAAGGTTGCGGTGATGGCAAAAAGAGCCATGCCAACAGAATGCTGTGACCGCGGCAGCTTGGTCAGGATCAATGTGAACGCCATCGGGATAAGCACGCCGCCGGTAAAACCCTGAATGGCCCGCAGGATGATCATCTCTTCAAGATTGCGCGCAAAGGCACAAGCCACCGAGAACGCCAGGAAAAGCAGGGCATTGACCAGCAGGAAACGCCGGAAGGAAAACACCCGGCTGAGATAGTCGGTCAACGGGATGACAATGATTTCGCCGATGAGATAGGCAGTCGAAATCCACGCGCCATTGTCGACACCAGTGCCGATACCGCCCTCGATATTGAGGAGCGAGGCATTGGTGATCTGGATATTCAGCACAGCCATGAAGGCGCCGATCAGGCCGGCAAAGACGGTAATCCACGTCTTGAGGCTTGCGGGGCGTTCCTGATCGGCAACGGGTGTAGCGGCAACGGACATTTTCTTCGTCCTATCCGGATTTGCTAGTTGGCGGCCTTGAAGCAGGCAGTCTCGCCGCACTTGGCAGCGCCATCGGAATCCTTGAGATTGATGGTCGGGGTCACCGACATGCCGGGACGCAACAGGCCGGTGAGCTTGCTGTCATTGTCCAGGACAACCTTGACCGGAATGCGCTGCACGATCTTGGTGAAATTGCCGGTTGCATTGTCCGGCGGCAGCAAAGCAAATTCCTGGCCGCTGGCCGGTGCAATGCTGTCGACACGCCCCTTCAAGGCGACACCCGGGAAGGTGTCGACGGCGATATCGACAGGCTGGCCTTTTTTCACATCCGTGAGCTGGGTCTCCTTGAAGTTGGCGATGACGTAGACATTGTCAACCGGAACGACCGCCATCAGCTGGGTTCCGGACTGGACATACTGTCCAACACGCAGGGTGCGGTTGCCGACCACGCCATCCACCGGCGAGACGATCATCGTGTAACCCAGATTGAGCTCGGCCTGATCCTGAACGGCTTTGTCGCGTGCAAGGGCCGCGTTCATCTTGGCCAGTTGGGCTTGCAACACGCCAACCTGTTTCTGCGCCGAAACAACAGCACCTTCGGCACGTTGAAGCGTCGCCTTGGCAATATCCAGCTTGGAAACAGCCTGCTGGGCGTTCTGCACGCTTCCCGCGCCTTGCGTTGCAAGGGCACCGTAACGGTCATTGTCCTGCTGGGCGAATTTCAAGCTGGCCTGATCGACCGATACGGTCGACTGCGCCTGGGCAATCGCGGCCTGCTGCTGGTCGAGACTCGCGACGATGTTCTCTATGTCAGCCTGTGCCGCGGCGACATCAGCCTTCGCCTGCTCAAGCGCCACCACGTAATCGCGGTCATCTATTTTTGCGAGGGGCTGATTGGCACGGACGGGTTGATTGTCCGTCACAAGCACTTCGCGCACATAGCCGGAAACCTTCGGGGCAACGATGGTGGAATCGGCCTTCACATAGGCATCATCAGTTGATTCCTGGAACCGTCCGACGGTCCAGTAGTGCCAGCCGAACTTCGCTCCCAGTCCCACAACGATCACGGCCGCGCCAATCAGCAGCAACTTTCGAACATTGCGCGGCGGCTGCTTGCGCGGCGGCTCAATCTTGCCTTCCTGCGGTGCCGACATGGCTTCGTCGGCACTCAGTGTCTTTTCAACCTTGAGATCGAGGGGTTGCGTGTTTTTGGTCATGGCGAATGCCCTTAGTTGAGGAACTAGATCGGCACGGTTCGTTGGGAGAACTCGGGTCGGGGATAAATAAGGAACCCAGCAGTTCCCTAATTATGTCTGGACAATTCCGTTTGCAAGACAGAAAATGCGCGAGCAACTATTTTTGAAGACCGAAAGCAGAAGACTGGTGACAAAACCAACGGATACAATCGAGATCGAGCGGGACAATCAGGACGAAAACACACCAGAGATCAAACGTCCGCGCGGACGGCCGCAAAACCGGTCTGACGCGGAGACGAAACACCTGATCCTGCAGACCGCCACCCATGTGCTGCTGGAAAACGGCTACACCGCGACCCGGATGGAGACGGTTGCCCGGGAGGCAGGTGTTGCGAAACGGACCATTTACCGCTTCTGGACAACGAAATCCGAACTGCTTGCGGCCATCGTGGCAGAACGCGGCGAGCAGATTGCCAGCAGGGTCGACGCCTTCCTGCAGACGATTCATCCGGAATCACTGGACCATTTGGGACTGAAACACGCGCTCGAACATATCCTGAGCGAATTTGCGCACCTCGTCCTATCCGACCAGACCGTCGCATTCTATCGTCTGGTGACGGCCGAAGCCCTGAACTTTCCTGAAGTTGCCAGAGCCTTCTACAGGGAAGGTCCGTCGCGAAGCTCGGCCATGGTCGCCCGGTTTTTGGAACAGCAGGAAAAGCGCGGACTGATCAAGCTCGATAATTCCAAGATTGCCGCAACGATGCTGCTCGGCATGGTGACCGCAGAACCCTTCCGTATCGCGACACTGGGACTGGCCAGCGTTCCCGAAGACCGCGAGATCGAAGAACGCGTGGCCATGGCAGCGGCATTGTTCCTCGAGGGATGCAGCGTCAGGTCAGCCAATTCCGGATAGTTTACTCTTTCTGCAGCCCTAGATAATCCGTGAGTTCGCGTGCGGCCGCGCTCCCGGCGCGATTTGCACCTATGGTGGACGCCGAAGGACCGTAACCGACCAGATGAATGCGCGGGTCCTTGGCAACCTGTGTCGCCAGCCTGCCCGACATGATGATGCCGCCATTCTCCTCACGGATCTGGAGCGGGGCAAGATGATCGAGCGAACTGCGGAACCCCGTGCACCACAAAATGACGTCGGCCCGCTGTTCCCGGCCATCGGACCAGCGTATGCCATTCCGGGTGATCCCGGCAAACATGGGCAACCGTTTGAGCACACCGCGCGCCTGCGCTGCCCGCAGTGCACGCGTCCACGGAATTCCGGTGACTGAGACCACCGACCCCGGCACCAGCCCGCGTCGCACCCGGTCTTCCACAATCGCCACCGCCGCCCGCCCATCTTCCGGCGTAAACGGTGTATCGCGAAACTGCGGTTCCTGGCGCGTCACCCAGGTTGTCGACGTGACCCGGGAAATTTCGTCCAAAAGTTGCAGCGCGGAAATGCCACCACCGACAACAACGACATGCTTTCCGGCAAACTCATCCGCTGTCTTGTAGTCATGGGTATGCAGCTGCCGGCCCTCAAAATTTTCCGCCCCCGGATAGGCTGGAATATAGGGCGTCTCCCACGTTCCCGTCGCATTGATGATGCCGCGCGCGGAAAAACCACCCTCTTCGGTCTCGATACGAAAGCGCCCGTTGCGCTCGCACACAACCTTGACCGTCTGCGGCCGGTAGACCGGCAATTCGAACTTCCGTTCATAGGCGGCGTAGTATTGCGGCACCGCTACCGATGCCCTGACTTCGTCACCAGTATCAACCGCCTCGACAAACCGCAGCCCCGGCAGATCGTGAACGCGATTGACCGTCGTCAAAGTCAGGGATGGCCAACGGTACTGCCAAGCGCCACCGGCACCGGGCGACTTGTCCAGAACCAGGTAATTCTTCCAGGATTTCAGGCCAAGCTGTTGCAGGTGATAGGCGGAGGAAAGACCCGCCTGCCCGGCACCGATCACGACAATATCCGCCTTCAACAGCGCGCGCGCATCGTGCTGTCCCGAGGGAGCATCCGCGCCGTGTACAGGTATGGGAGGGGCCGCTTGATCTGAAGGCATAGCCGATCATAAATTCGATCCGCGCAAATTCAAGGTCCGGCGATTGGCTTTTACACCCCACCTGCACGGCGCGTCGGCTGAGGCTTCGTCAGTTGCTCGACCAGTTCGCGCCCATGGGGATGCAAATCCTCAAATCTGCGCGCGCAGATGGCCAGATGCCGCATGGCCCAGCTATCAGTCAGACGAACCGAATGAATGGGCATCGAGCGGCGATATCTCTTCGCTGCAGTCTCCGGGACTATCCCCAACCCGACATCCCGAGCAACCATACGGCAAATGCCTTCAAAGGTCCGCAGACGAATACGGAAGGCAAGAGCATGGCCGGCACGTGCAGCGTGATCACCGAGATAATCCTGCAGCGGACTGCCGGCACTCAATCCGACAAATTCCTGCCTGGCGACATCGGCGAATGCGATACGGCTATGCCCCGCCCATTGGCTCGAGCGGGCAACAACAAGGACCAGGCGGTCAATGGCGAAGGGCCGCAATTCCAGATTGCCGTGATCCACGGCATCCGTGATCACGCCGATATCGGCGGAACCGCCTGCCACCGCTTTGACGATCTCGGTGCTAAGACGCTCCTTCAAATCGATATCGACATTGGGCCGGACGGCGAGAAAGGCCGCAAGCCTTTCCGGCAGGAATTCCGTCATGGCCGCGGTATTCGCCATCAGGCGAATGTGACTTTTCAGGCCCTTCGAGAATTCCCCCAACTCCCCGCGCATCTGCTCGATCTGCCGCAGGACAATACGGGCATGATGGGCAACCGCATCGCCAGCCGGAGTGGTTGCGACGCCGCGGCGGCCGCGTTCGAGCAGCGGGAGACCGATGACGTCTTCCATTCCGCGCAGGCGGGCACTTGCCGATGGCAAAGTCATGTTGGCCTGCGTGGCACCATGGGTGATGCTTCCGGCTTCCACAACCAGAAGAAAGAGACGCAGATCAGTCAGGTCGAAACGCATGCATAGGGGTGTAGCACTCAATCTGCCTTCGGCATAGCCTTAGGCAGAGTTCGGTTCTTCCGCATTGTGAACAGTACCATCCCGCGCAATGCTGGGGCATGTTTGACCTGTCCGCAGCTTCCCTTCTCATGATTGCCCTGACGTTCTTCCTTGCCGGTATGGTCAAGGGTGTGACCGGAATGGGGCTGCCGACCGTCGCCATGGGTATTCTCGGGACCATCATGCCTCCGGCAGGCGCAGCGGCGTTGCTGCTCGTTCCCTCTTTCGTCACCAATGTCCTGCAATTGCTTTCCGGGCCAAGCTTTGCGGCCCTCGCATTGCGGCTGTGGGCCATGCTGCTCACCATCCTGCTGGGAACCATTGCAGGCGCCTGGCTTATGGCCAATGATACGGCTAGATGGACCACGACGGGTCTCGGCGCTGCCTTGATGCTCTATGCGGGTTTCGGTCTTGCAGCCCGCCAGTTGTCGGTTCCGCGCAGCCTGGAACCCTTTCTGTCGCCGCTCGTTGGCATCGTCACGGGCGTCATAACCGGCGCAACGGGCGTTTTCGTCATACCGGCCGTTCCCTACCTGCAGGCGCTGGGCTTGACCAAGGACGATTTGATCCAGGCGCTTGGTCTGTCCTTTACCGTGTCCACCGTGGCGCTCGCAATCGGGCTGACATCGGGCGGAGCGTTGCAGTTCGATAACATGAGCACGTCAGCTCTCGCATTGGCACCTGCGCTGTTCGGCATGTGGTGTGGTCAGAAGGTGCGCGATGCCATCAGCCCTGCAACTTTCCGCCGCTGGTTCCTGGTCTGTCTCCTGCTGCTTGGACTGGAGCTGGTTGTGAAGCCGTTGTTCTGACATCCCGCGCCATTCTTTTTTGTTGCGCTCGCTTCCGGGAACCGCTTAGTTTCCTCCGCCAGTCGAAATGAGAGGAACGGTCAATGTCGAAACTCTACGTTCGCAGCTTCTCTTTGTCCTTGGATGGTTACGGTGCGGGTCCTGACCAAAGCATCGATAACCCGCTTGGCGTGAACGGAATGTCCCTGCACCAATGGGCCTTCACCACACGCACGTTTCAAAAGATGTTCGGTCAGAACGGCGGCTCCACCGGCATTGATGATGATTATGCGATACTTGGATTCAACAATATCGGCGCGTGGATTCTCGGCCGCAACATGTTCGGACCGCTCAGAGGCCCTTGGCCGGACGATAGCTGGAAAGGATGGTGGGGTGACACGCCTCCCTATCACTGTCCGGTTTTTGTTCTCACCCACTACGCGCGTCCATCCATCGTGATGGAGGGCGGAACAACGTTTCATTTCGTGACGGATGGGATTGAAAGCGCTCTGGAACGCGCCAGAGATGCAGCAGACGGAAAAGACGTGCGGGTCGGTGGTGGTGTCAGCACGATCAAACAATATATGCATGCCCGTCTCATCGACGAATTACATCTCGCCATTTCGCCGGTTTTTCTGGGACAGGGCGAAAACCTGTTCGCCGATATCGATCTTCTGAGCCTCGGATATAAATGCCGTGAACACATGTCCACCCCGAATGCAACTCATCTGATCATAGCCAGGGACGGCTGAAAGCAAAAACCCGTGCTGAAGAACTCAGCACGGGTTTGAATACATTGCCTGCGGTTCGTCTCGACCAGCCTACTCCTGGCGCTGACCAGTCAGGCTGAGCAACAACTGGAAGATGTTGACGAAGTTCAGATAGAGCGAGAAAGCGCCGAAGACAGCGAGCTTCTGTTGCGATTCGGAATCATGGCTCTCGGCATACTGCTCCTTGATCGACTGTGTGTCCCAGGCGGTCAACCCGATGAACACAAGCACACCGGCTACGGATACGACGAACTGCAGCATCGATGAGCCGAGGAAAAGATTGACGAGGCTCGCGATGACCACGCCGATCAGACCCATCATCAGGAAGGAGCTGAACTGCGACAGGTCACGCTTGGTCGTGTAACCGTAGAGGCTGGTTGCGCCAAACATCGTTGCCGCGATGAAGAAGGTACGGGCAATGCTGGTTCCGGTGAAAACAAGGAATACGGATGCCAGGGACAGGCCCATGACAGCGCAGAAGGCCCAGAACATGGCCTGTGCCGACGATGCCGACATGGACTGCATCTTGAACGAGAAAAACATGACAAAGGCCAGCGGGGCCAGCATCACGACCCACTTCAACGGCGTCGAAAAGATCGGCACATAGAGAGCCGGTGTTGAGGCAACGACAAAGGCAACAAGACCGGTAACAACCAGACCAAGGCCCATGTAGTTGTAGATGCGCAGCATGTGCTGGCGCAGGCCTTCATCAAAGACCGCGGATGACTGGCCGCGTGCCGTATCCATCCCATAACGCAGAGGTGTATTCATAAACTCGGTTCCTTTCGGTTCGTTGGATCAGTAAAGGGTTTTGGCAAGGCCCAGCGCAGCCTTTTCCAGATCTGCCGTTGCAGCATCCGAAACGAGCGCATAGGCGACATCGCCAATTTGAAAATAAGCTGCAGACGTGCCGTTCACGCGCAGAGCGCGCGGTTTGACGACATCAAACGTGCCGGGACGCACGGCATAGAGCGAAACCGGACCAAGGCTTTCGGACCGGACTTCCATTTCGACACTCGGTCCAAAATTGGACGGAAACAGTTGAACGTCATGCACCGTCCACTTCTCAGGCATTGCGGGTATGACGATTCCGGTCGACGCGCGTATCTCCGCAGGGTCGTAGCTGCGGGTTTCCGGCTGCGATACCATTTCGGCACGGAGCGATGATGTCTTGTGCGCCATGATGGCGTCTGAGACGTAGGCTGGTGGCGGCGTTGCGGCGACAACTTTGGAGACGGTCAAAGGACCGAACCCCGCATGGGCCATCCAGCCCAGGGCCAGCAGCACCCCAACCGCCGCAATGCGTTGCAAACCGCCAAACAGCCGGTCCCGTCCGAGACCCCGTTCAAGCCGGTGCGCGAGTTCTGACGTTTCCGGAGACCCGGCCGTATGCCCCTGCGCCAGCGCAAGCCGAAGTTCGTCGCGCGACTGCAGGTCGGACATGACACGAGCGGCCTGTTCCGGATGCTGCGACAGGTAACGTGCAATCTCAATCCGGCGAAGGGTATCGAGCTGGTCGTCTATATAGGCGTCCAGATCCGCTTCGACGACGGGATCGATCGTTTCAGTCATCTCGGCCTCCTACAATTTTCAAATGACCGGCCTTTCCCAATTGCCGGTCGTTTTCGTGGGAACGAAGGGTTGCGCGGGCCCGGCTGATCCGCGACATCAAGGTACCGACCGGGATGTTCAATGTGTTCGCCGCCTCTTCATAGGAAAGACCTTCCAGCGCAACGAGATGAAGTGCGGACCTCTGCTCTTCGGGAAGAGCAAAAAATGCTTCCCTCACCTGGCCAAGCCGAACGGAATGTTTCTGTGGCGCATCGATGGCCACATCGGCAAGGGAATAGGCAGCTTCCAACGTTCGGGCCTCTGCCGCGTTTGAACGCTTGACGTCGATGAACCGGTTGTGAAGGATCGAAAGCAACCACCCCCGAAGCGTATTGCCGTGACGAAACCCGCTTCGCCGCTCATAGGCGCGCAAAAGCGTATCCTGGACGAGGTCCTCTGCATCCGCGTCGTTCCGGGTCAGGGAACGGGCATAACGGCGAAGAGAACCAAGCTGTCCAACAACATCAAAACGTGGTTTCGGCGTTTTCATATAGTGTATACGGAGCCCATGCGGTTTTATTCCCGTTACACGAAATTATTTTATTGTAGCACAAATGGATTATCTGGTTTGGGCCGGTGCGAACGGAGCCATCATGCCGAGATACGGCTTTACCAGCGGCGAAGCGTAGCCGCCGCGCTTGCTTGTCGTCAGGCCCAGCGTCACCAGACCTTCTGCGAGCTTGACCGCAGCGCCCACACCGTCGACAACCGGGACGCCATATTCCTGTTGCAACCGGCGGGCAAGGTCAGCCATCCCTGCACAACCCAGGACAATGGCTTCAGCCTGATCGTCCCGCAGCGCTTTTTCGATTTCAGCGCGGAGCTTTGTCGCGGCACCGGATGATGGATCGTCGAGGGACAATACGGGAATGGCCGCAGCTCTTACGGTGGCGCGGTCCGACATTCCATAGCGATGCACCAGACCCTTCACCGGCATGATCGAACGCTCGAGGGTCGTCACGATAGAAAAACGCTGCGCAATGAGCGCTGCGGTTGCGACGGCCGCCTCGCAAATGCCGAGCACGGGAATGGATGCCATGGCCCTTGCAGCATCAAGGCCCGTATCATCGAAACAGGCGATGATCGCCGCATCGGCTCCGCTTCTTTCGCCCTCGGCGATCTCCGTGAGCAAGCCGGGCACCGCAAATGCCTCGTCATAGTAGCCCTCGATCGACACTGGTCCCATGCGCGAGGTCCGAGCGCTGATCTCGGTTGCGGGACCAGCCACAGAACGGGCCGCACTCTCGATCGAGTTGGTCATGCTGACGGTGGTATTGGGATTGACGAGCAGAACGCGCATTCGCTGTTTATCCGACATGTGCACGCCGGCGGCCTAGAACGATAATCGCCGTCAGGGCAGCAATGATAACCAGAAATGAGAAGACCGACGTAACGGTACCCAGCGCATAAAGCACAGGCGTCGTCACATTCGTCGTCATTCCGTAGATCTCGAGCGGCAAAGTATTGAATGTGCCGGCGGCCATCAACGTACGGGCAAATTCGTCATAGGAAAGCGTAAAGCCAAAGAGCCCGACACCAATCAGGCTCGGGGCAATCATTGGCAGAAGCACGTGGCGAAAGGTCTGCCAGGCATTGGCGCCAAGATCACGCGCCGCCTCTTCATAGACCGGTGAAAAGCGATTGAATACGGCGAACATGATGAGCACACCGAAGGGCAGCGTCCAGGTCAGATGCGCACCGAGCCCGGATGACCACCATGCGGGCCTTATGCCGAGCACCTGAAAGAACAGGCCAATGCCGAGGCTGATCAGAATGGAAGGCACGACAAGACTGGAAATCGCGAGATAGAAGAGCAGCATCGATCCCCTGAACTTGCGCCGGAATGCCAGGCCGGCCAACAGCGAAACCACGACCGTGATGACCGTGGTCATGAGCCCGAGGATCATGGATCGGCGGAATGACCCGCCAAAATCACCGACGGCCTGCTGCTCGAAGAGATTGCTGAACCAATGCAGCGACATTCCATTCATCGGAAAGGTCAAACCTCCGGACGGCCCCTGAAATGACAGAATAAAGATTGTCGTGAGCGGCCCGTAGAGGAAAAGCACGAACAGTGTGAAGAAGAAGGCGAGAATGTAGAATTCGCGGGATCTGGTCTCCGAATGCATGTCAGAGTTCCTTGCGAATATCGACGACACGCAGGATCGCGGCAACGATCAACAGCACGACAATCAGGAGAATGACCGCATTGGCGGCAGCAGCAGGATATTGCAGGAGCGAAATCTGGTTTGCCATCATCAGGCCGACCGAGGCGCTTTGTCCGCCCGACATAAAGCGCACGGTAATGAAATCACCCATCACCAGCGTGACGACGAAAATCGAGCCAATGGCAATGCCGGGCTTGGCCAGCGGTATGATCACATTCGTCAATATCTGAAATCCGGAGGCGCCGGCATCGCGTGCGGCCTCGATGAGCGAGCGATCGATACGCATCAACGTGTTGAAGATGGGCGTAACCATGAAGAGCGTGTAAAGATGCACCATCGCCAGAACGACCGCAAACTCTGAAAACAGCAGAAACTCAAGTGGCTTGGGAACAATGCCAAGCTGGATCAGCGATGAATTGATCAGGCCATTGCGCCCCAGGAACGGCACCCATGAAATCATCCGGATGATGTTCGAGGTAAGGAACGGCACGGTACAGACAAGAAACAGCACCATCTGCATGGTGGTTGAGCGGATATGGAAGGCAAGGAAATAGGCCACCCAGAAACCGATAAGCAAGGTGAGGCCCCAGACGATCAGCGTGAACTTGAAGGTGTTCAGATAAATCTTCCATGTGACCCATGAGCCCAGTGTTTCGGTATAATTGAAGGTGACGAAATCCGGATAGATCCGCACGGAATCATAGTCCCAGAAGCTGACCATGGCGATTGTGAGGATCGGCAACAGCAGAAACAGACCGAGGATAAGCGCCAGCGGCATCGCCTGGAGATAGGAGAGCATCGGGAGGATCGACTTGGGCCACATCCTGCGAAATGGCCTGGCGAACTTGTCCGGCTCGTTGGTTGTATCAGCGGAAAGATCTGTTGTTGTCATGGAACGTTCCTCTGGAAGGACAGGCCGCCCTTCCCCCGGGGGAAAAGGCGGCCAAGCTGCACATCAGGCGGCGATGAACTCGTTCCATTTGCGGACCATGTAACGATCCTCGTCCATGACGGAATTCCAGCATGCAACAGCACCCATGCGGGCTTCGAATGCCCCGCCATCGCGAACTGCCCCCGCCTTCTCCATGACCTTGCCATCGGGAGCAACGATGTCGCCCGCAGCCGGCTTGCCTTCCATCCAATACCCCCATTCATCCGCTGTCATGAAGTTCTTCGCGGTTTCAGGCGCTGCGGAATAATAGCCCTGCCGATTGAGATAGGCGCCCACCCAGCCGGAGAGATACCAGTTGATATATTCATAGGCGACATCAAGCTCGATGCCGCTCAGGTGCTTGGCGAGACCGAGCCCACCGCCCCAGGCGCGATAGCCCTCTTTCAGCGGCTGATACTTGCAGGCAATACCCTTGGAGCGGACGGCAGCGACGGCCGGCGACCACATGGACTGGATGACCACCTCACCGGAAGCCATGAGATTCACGCTCTCGTCGAATGTCTTCCAGAAGGAGCGGAACTGGCCGTCGGTCTTTGCCTTGATGAGGAAGGCAACCGTCTGGTCGATTTCCGCTTTCGTCATATTGCCCTTGTCGCCATACTTGATGGTACCCATGGATTCGCAGATCATGGCAGCGTCCATGATGCCGATGGACGGAATATTGATGATCGACGCCTTGCCCTTGAAGGCAGGGTCCATGATATCCGCCCAGCTGGTGATGTCGCGGCCGACCAGATCCGGCCGGATACCAAGGGTATCGGCATTGTAGATCGTCGGGATCAGAGTCATCCATTTGGTCGGTTCGGAGGCAAATTTCGTTGAGTCCGCGCTTTCGACAAAGCCCACGGTATGGGGCGCTGTTCCCTGCGCGATTTTGCTTTCCGGTGTCAGTTTGCCGGTTACGAAAAGCGGGGCGATCTTGTCGAAATATTTCATCTTCGACACATCCATCGGCTGCATGACACCCGCCGGAAAGACCTTCTTGGCGATCCAATATTCGATATCGGCGATGTCATAGCTGTCCGGCTGCGTGACCGCGCGCTGGGTCACCGCGTCGGAATCGAGCGCCGTCATCTGCAGCGTAAAGCCGAGATCCTCCTTCACCTTGTTGGCAACGTCATTGAGATTGGAAACGCCTGTTCCGAACTGGCGCAGGGTTACATTCTTGATGTTTTGCGCCCAGATGGTCGGAAAGCCGGTAATGGCGCCGGACCCGGCGACCAGACCTGCAGCGGCGGCGCCCGTCTTCAGAAACGCGCGTCTGTTCAATCCTGCCTTGTGTTTGATTGTATCTGTCATGTTCAGTTCCCCTTTTTTGGTTGTTTCATTCAGGAGTTCAGACGCCCGAGAATGATGGCGTCATTGCTGTCCCAGGCGAGCGGGATGGCTTCACCCACGAAAACAGGCTTTTCATCGAAGGCCTGGTCGCTGACGATGACCGTGAAATCATCGATGCCGGCACCGGCTACCGAGAGCTTTATCGACGCGCCGCGGTATTCGATGTTGGAAACCACGCCGGTAAACCCGAAACCCGCCGCCGACGCGCCGCTGATACGGACGCGATCGGTGCGGATGGCGATATCGATGGCCGCTCCGGCCTCGGCATGACCTGCGGCAGCGAGCGAAATACCGCCCGGAATATCAAAATGGACAAAGCCCTTCGAACTGTTCGCAACCCGTCCGGAAACCACATTGTGATCGCCCATGAAGCGCGCCACAAAAGCTGTCGCGGGCCGCTCGAACACGGTTCGCGGATGCGCCGCCTGCTCGATCCTGCCATCGTTCATCACAACGATGAGATCCGCCAGCGCCATCGCTTCCTCTTGGCTGTGCGTGACATGGACGAAGGTTATGCCCAGGCTGGTCTGCAGTTTTTTGAGCTCAGCGCGCATGCGTATCTTGAGAAACGGATCGAGAGCGGAAAGCGGTTCGTCAAGCAGGAGCGCTTCCGGGTCAGTGATCAGGGCGCGTGCAAGTGCGACCCGCTGCTGCTGCCCGCCGGAGAGTTGTGCCGGCCGGCGGGTCGCATAGGCGTCCATCTGCATCAGTTTGAGCATGGCCATTGCCTTGGCGCGCCGCTCTTCCTTGCCGACGCCCTTCATCTTCAGGCTGAAGGCGACGTTGTCGATGAGATCGAGATGCGGAAACAGGGCATAGGACTGAAACATCATCGCCGTGCCGCGCTTGGCCGGAGGAAAGTCCGTCACCACAGTGTTGCCCAGTCGGATATCACCGCTTGAAATCACTTCGTGGCCCGCAATCATCCGCAATGTCGACGTCTTGCCGCAGCCGGATGGACCCAGAAGACAGCAATAGGTCCCGGCAGGAATCTTCAGGCTGATCGTGTCCACGGCCGTTGCGGTACCGTAGACTTTCGAAACCGAGACGATGTCAATTTCAGCGGCTTTGCTCATGCAGCGTTCCCTTTTCTGCCCACTGGAGCTCTGCATATACCGTGCCAATTCCGAGACTTTCTCCTAAGCCTCTGGAATCCTTGCGCCAATTTTCGCAGGATCAGTTTCCCAGCGCATGCCGCAATGCTGCAATGCACAATTTATATTCAATGTTTTCAATCCTCGGTGAAATTGTATGCAATTTATATTTCCACAGCGTGCAATCTTGGGTGCTGGTCTTAGCTGGAAATCGCGCTAAAAAGAGACTTGGAAGGCAGGAACCGATGAAGCCAGCAACTGAGACAGTCCCGTTACGCGATGATGCGCAAGATGACCGTTCGCAACTCATTCGTGAGGCGCTCTACAATGCTATCGTCGAGCGAAGGCTGGCCCCGGGGACAAAGCTGATCGAGACCGAGGTGGGCGAGCTGTTCGACGTCAGCCGCACGGTCGTGCGTGCCGCATTGCAGATGCTGGCATTTGAGGGACTGGTCAAGATCGAGCGCAATCGGGGCGCGTTCATCGCCTATCCCTCACCAGACGAAGCCCGGCAAATCTTTGAATCCCGCCGGGTCATCGAGCCGGAGATTGCCATGCGTGCGACTGAGCGCATGGCAATGGCTGACATCGACATGTTTCGCAGCCATCTGAGAGAAGAAGAACGGTTGCTTGCAGAGCGAGGACCAAATGCGCGGCGCGCGGCGATCAAGGCTTCGGGCGATTTTCACCTGATGCTCGCTGCGGTTGCCGGAAATCAGATTCTTGAGCGTTTCATGCGGGAACTGATCGCCCGATCATCCCTCGTCATCGCATTATACGGACAATCCGGAGCTTCAAGCTGCGCCAGATCGGAACATGCGGATATTCTCGGCGCACTTATCGCACGGGACGGAAAAAAAGCCGCCAGCACGATCCTCCACCATATCGATCATATCGAAGAAGATCTTGACTACAGGGCTGCTGGCAATGCGCCGCTGCGTCAAGCGTTGCGGTTGTAGGTTTCATCCCAAAAGGGAAGGATTTCATATTCCTTCAGTCCTATGCCTTTTGGTTTCGGTACAGACGCGTTTGATGACGAGCGCAGCCGCAAAACCCAACCCCACCACGCCAAGCACGAGTATGACAGGCATCTGCGCGCCGACAAACCAATAGAAAACGGCGAACAGACCTAACAACGCCAGAAGCGCGACGAGCGCTGAACGCTCCGTACTCACCTTAAATCGGCAACTGCCTATCATGGCCACAATGCCAATCAGGACCGCTCCCATCCCCACGATGAGTGGCAGTGCAGCCATGAACACTGGCTGGGTTGTTCCGTCCATGCGTATTCCCGTTTCTTGAATTTCTGCTTACTGACACCACAGTCATAATCACCTTTCATTGCAACGAAATTACGGTTGCGTCCCGGCACGCAATCTATCGTTGAAGAGCGCCGGAAAAGGGCACAATTCAGCGCAATCTCCTGCCAGTCATTCTGCTGGCTGGCCGGAATCGGTAGAGGAAGGCGCAAATTCGACACGGAAGCAGGCGCCAAGCGGTCTCTGCACAATGGTAATATTCCCGCCATGCAGTTCCATGATTTCCTGGACCAGCTTGAGACCGAGGCCGGAGCCTTTGGTGCCCTGATGCCGTTTGAAAAACGGCTCGAACACGCGCTCGCGAAGTTCAGCGGGAACGCCCTGCCCTTCATCCGCAACCTCGATCCAGTTTTGCCCGACAATCACCGCGATGGTGCCTGTTCGGCCGCCGTGATCGATGGCGTTCTGAACGAGATTGGTCATCACTCTTTCCAAGGCAACGGGATCGCCCTGCACGACCGCATGGACGGCGGCGGCTTCAAAACCGACCTCATACCCCGCGGTGAACGCCAAAGGCCCCATATCGAGAACGACGCGCTGCGCGAGCTGGGTGAGATCAACATCGGTGAAATGGCGCACGTCCTGCTTCAGCCGCTGCAGGTCAAGCATTTGTTCCGCCAGAACCGCCAGTCTTGCGGTATCCTCTGTCAGAAGAGATTTTGTCATGCCTTGCGGCAACGATGCGACCCTCGTCTTGAGGATCGCTATGGGCGTGCGCAGTTCGTGGGCGGCATCGGCGAGAAAACGCTCCTGGCGGTCATAGCCTTCGTCCAGACGACCCAGCGCTCCATTGACCGCGCGCACAAAAGGCGTGACTTCCGAGGGCATGCCAGTCGACGTCAATCGAACCCCGCGTTTTTCGATATCGATTGAATCCGCTTGCGCGGCAGCCTGTTCCAATCCCCGCAGTGATCGCCGCACGACGATTGGCGTTGCCACGAACGCACCGAGCGCAATGATCCCGAGTATCGGAACGACAAGTTTCAGCAGGATCAGTGAAATTCCCAGGAACACCATGAAGAACGGCGCAAACGCGGATGACCCTGTCAGTATCTGTACACGGCCAGCGTCGGTCTCGACCCAGCGCATTCGGGCCGTCGGCCTCTCCCGGTCACCGATATTCCAACCGAAGCGGGCCTGGCCAATCCGGTCCAGAGCATTTCCTATGCCGGCATATTCCTCCGGGATATCGCCTTCCGTCAGTTGATGCCCCTGCGCATCCCGAATGATGTACCAAAGGTCCGGCACATCTTTTCGCAACGCCCTTATTGCATCCGTATCCTTCAGTGTCAGACCACCGTGCGGGTCTCTTCCAATGCCCGCTTCGAGAATTTCAACGGTATTTTCCGTCGAACGGAAGTCGAACAACTGCCCGGAACCGAAAAGCACTGCGATGACAAGAATGAGCACAACGGACTGAACCGCCAGCAACCGCCAGAACAATCGCCGCCTGAGGGATTGCGGGGGCTGCTCCGTCATGACTCTTCCCGCAGGAGATAACCCACCCCGCGAATGACATTGATCACAACCCCGGCCTTCGCATCGGCCAGTTTGCGGCGAAGTCTTGAGACGTGGGAATCGAGCGCGTTCGACTGAATCTCATCGTCAAAGCCGAAGACAGCTTCCATCAGCGCGGGCCGCGGGACCATACGGCCGACGCGGCGCACCAGGCTTTCAAGTACCAGCATTTCGCGCCGCGGCATCTCGAGCCGGCAATTGCCGACGAGAACATCGCGATAGGCCATGTCGAAGCTCAATCGCCCGACGGTGATGATTTGCGAGTGCGCCAGCCCCGGACGGCGCAGAACCGCCCGCAACCGGGCCAGAAGCTCGTCGAAGTCGAATGGTTTGGCCATGTAATCATCGGCACCGGTCTCGAGGCCACTGATACGCTCTGGTACCCGCCCCTTGGCCGTCAACACAATAATCGGCAGGGTAAGGCCATTGCTGCGCAATTTTGGAATGAGGCTCAACCCGTCACCATCCGGAAGTTGGCGATCGAGCAGCAGCGCGTCGTAGACTCCGTCATTGAGAATGAGCTCGGCATCAAAGAGACTGCCGACATGGTCCATCACCAGATTGTGGCGCGCAAACGCCGCTCTCAGCGCCGCGACCAGTTGCGGTTCGTCCTCGACCAGCAATATGCGCATCTGCCACTCCGCCCCCGATTCACCCGACTTTATCGCCACGCCCTTGCATGCGGAAGGTGCCACTCATCCACGCACACGGCGAAAGATCAATCCAACGGCCAGTTCACCCAGAAGAATAGCGCCAACAACAGCTATTCCCATCTGCAGCGGATCACGTTCCGATTGACGCAACAGGAAGCCGAGACCGACCAAGGGCGTATTCCAGACAAAGATGCCGAGAATGGTTGCCGGCAGAAAGCCTTGCAATTTCAATCGCAAGACACCAGCTGGCATTGCCAGGAATATCCGGATCGTCGGAATGGTCTGGGCGACGAGCGTAACCCAGAACTGATTTGTCTCGTAGGCGTTGGCCATGGCGCGGTACCGGGTGACCGGCAGGAAAATATAGCGGCCGAAACGGGCGACAAGCGCATCCGTTCGTTCCTTTCCCGCCAACCGGCCAATGCCATACCAGAACAGGGCACCCAACGTGGACCCGCACACGGTGGCGAGCACGAGAACAATCAGTTCCGGGACGCCCGACACATATGTCGCACCGAGAAACACCAGCATGAGATAAGACGGAAGAACCGGGATCAGCTTCTCCGCGAAGGCAAGAGCGACAATGCCAAGCAATCCCATGTCCAGCAGCGATGCATAAAGCGGAGAATCCATCAGCGCGCATTCCCGAGCGAGGGAACCTGATGGCGGGTGATGCGGTAGACTGAAGCCGGCGGGAAATTGCGGAACGTCCAGCCGGTCTTCTCTGCCTTGAGGTCGAGCTTGTGCAGGAGCAAGGATGATACCGGGCATTTGGGGCCGTAGGTAAACTGGTAAAATCCACCGTCACGGCGCAACCGGGAAAAACATCCTGCAAGGATCGCCAGGACGATGGCGGGTTTCATCGACAGAAGCGGCAATCCACTGATGACATTGCCGAAAACCGCGCCTTCAAAGAGACCGCGCTCCCCGATATGCCGCGCATCCATCTGGTAGAGTTTGGTATCGGGAAATCTGACCTTGAGGAGAGGCACGAACTCCGGCCCATACTCAATCAGCGTGATGTCGCGCTCTGCAATGCCGCGTTTCAGCAGGGCCGATGTGAACACGCCCGTCCCGGGGCCAAGCTCCAGAACAGGGCCGTGACACGGCGATATGTGCTCGGTCATCAAAGCCGACAGACTGTTGCTGGATGGTGTTACCGATGCGACGCGTAGGGGTGCGCGCAGCCAGGCACTGAAGAACCGAAGAATATCTGTTTGAGCCATTCAAAATCTCACATGAGGAACGTTGCGGGTTCCACCATGTGCGAGCGCAAACATTGTGACAGTCTGGCATGCCCGGCAAGAATTTACACGTTTGGCTTGGCGATTCCGGCAGGCCCTGCCGCTGGTTAAATGGCAGCGCCGCCAAGCGAAGAACGCCAATATGCAACACGCTCCTTGAGACGGGCTTGACGGACATAGGCCAGTTTCTCGTCCTCCATTCGCTCGAGTTCCTCGAACACGAAATCGTCCGATGTCCCATGGTTCCAGGCCTGCTGCAGGTCCCGGCACGGATGATTGCCAAGACGAAGCGTAAACCACAGGCGGTTCTGGATCGTATCAAGGTTGGTGCTTTGGCCAATCCAGATTTTGCCCGACGCGAGGCAGCGGACGGCATAAATGCCGATGATCGCTTTTCTTTCCTTATAGGCCGCGATCGCCGCCTTTTTGTCCTCGGTCTTCATCCGTCGTTCCGTTCACAAGAGTTTTCAAGTCAAAGCCCCATAGCAGTCAATCCGAATTTCGTCAATTTATTACCCGGATGATATTGACTTTTCATTTTATAACCCGGATATAAATCAAATATCAATCGAGTACCTGTCATGACCGACCATCTTTCCCGACCTTGCACCGCTTTCGACGGCACACACCTTCTCTTGTCCGGCCCCCTGGTCGAAGTGGCCTTGGCCGTAAAGAATACTTCCGAAGAAAGCGACACTTCCGGACCTCTCCTCGTCTTTGACGACATGACTGGCCGCGTCGTGGATCTCGATCTGCGCGGTACAAAGACCGACATCATTGCACGGTTGTTGCAGTCGTCGAAGGATGATGACGGTTGGCAAAATGCAAGCCAAGCGTCACGGGAACCCGAGGACGGCCTGCCCGCACCTGCACCGCGTGGGCGAGGACGGCCAAAACTCGGCGTCATTGCCCGGGAAGTCACACTTCTGCCGCGGCATTGGGAGTGGCTTGCCGAGCAAAGCGGGGGTGCATCCGTTGCGCTCAGGCGGTTGATCGACGAAGCCAGAAAGGCGGGCGGCAGTGAAACCAAAACCCGTGCCGCCCAGGAAGCGGCCTACCACTTCGCATTGGCGATGGCGGGCAATATGCCCGGTTTTGAAGACGCAATCCGGGCTTTGTTTGCCGGCAATCAGACCGCTTTTGTCGAACGGGTCAGCGAATGGCCAACCGACGTGCGCCAGTACGCGATAAAGCTGGCATACGGCAGACAGTAAGCACCACTTTCCGGGCGGGAAGGCGCACTTCGACAAAATATACGACTATCCAACCCATCAGAACTGGAGCGAAATGCCGCTCCCGAAGGGCAGGCTTGTGCCTGACACTTGACATGACCCAACAGAGTATCGCGCCAAGAGCTACACGGCCCCTATGGCGCACATTCATTGCCATCCTCCTGCCGATGATGCTGACCAATGTATTGCAGGCGGCATCAGGCACGATTGACGGAATCTTTCTGGGCCAATTTCTCGGCGTCAAAGCGATTGCAGCTGCATCGGCATTCTTTCCGATCGTCCTGTTGTTGTTCTCAATCGTTATCGGCCTGAGCAGTGGTGCGACAGTTCTCATCGGTCAAGCCTGGGGTAGCGGCGACCGCGGGAAGGTCCGGACTGTGGCGGGCACAGCTTTGGGAATGATGATCCTTGCGGGTTTCATCGTCAGCATAGTCGGAAGCTTGTTTGCGCAAAAAATCATATCGATGCTTGGGACACCCGCAGACATCCAAGCCGATGCCACGATTTATGCGCGCACAATGCTGGCAGGGATACCGATCATCTTTACACTTTGGCTGACAACGTCGATGAGCCGTGGCGTATCCGACGCAGTGACACCGTTACTAGCTCTCTCAATCGCTACAGTCGCTTCTCTTGTCTGCACCCCCGCATTCATTCGTGGCTGGTTTGGCATACCGTCCCTTGGTGTAGCCAGCGCACCCATCTCAGCTTTTGTCGGCGCCATCATTGCGATGCTGTGGCTTGCTGGGCATTGGCGACGCAAAAATCACCCTCTTGCGCCGGATTTCCGAAAGCTTTTCCAGATGCGGATCAATCTCCATCTTGCCAAAGCCATCTTGCGCATAGGTCTTCCAATGGCTGTGCTGATGCTGACGATGGCGGTAGCTGAGATGGTCCTGCTTGGATTGGTAAACCGGCATGGCGCCAATGCAACAGCAGCCTACGGGGCAATCAATCAGGTGATGCACTGGGTACAGCTTCCAGTAATGTCGCTTGGCATCACAACGTCGATTTTGACCGCCCACGCCATCGGTGCAGGCCGGGCAGACAGGATCGGCAAAATCCTGCACACCGGCCTATGGCTGAATGTCGTCACAACGGGTGGCTTCGTCATCTTCGCTTATGCGTTTGCCAACCCGATTGTCGGCTTGTTCATAACCGATAGTGAGGTCGCCGCTACAGCAATACAGCTTCTGCATATTGTGCTCTGGAGTCTTTTGGCGGCCGGAGCGTCCAGTGTCCTGACCGGCGTGATGCGCGGCAGCGGTACTGTGCTCAATCCGGCTGGCCTGTCAATTCTCGCCATCCTGGCAGTGGAAATACCGCTGGCCTACTTCATGAATGCCAAGATCGGGCTGACTGGAATATGGATTGCCTATGCCACGACCTTCGTCACAACACTGCTCTTTCAGATGCTGTACTTTCGTTTTTCATGGCAACCTCACCACATCACACGCCTGGTCTGAATGACCAGGGTCAATCGTGCGGCGCACGCGCTGCGCGTTGCAGGATTTCGACCACCATCTCGGAAGCCTTTTCGAGCGAACGCACCGGCAGAAATTCGTAGATCGAATGAAAATTATGGGCGCCGCAAAACAGATTGGGGCAAGGCAGCCCCTTTTCCGACAGCACCGCGCCGTCATAGCCGCCACGCATGGGGATCGACTTCGGCGATACGCCAATCGCCCGCATCGCCTCCAGCGCCAGCTGTACCGGATAATGATTGGGACCCTGCAAACTATCGGCAACGTTGCGATACATTGGCTGATATGCTGCCGTTACAGTCTGGGCACCGTGGAGTTGATTAAAACTCTCCACGACGGTCTCGACAAAGCGGCGCCGATGGTCGAACCCGGCTTGGGTAAAGTCACGGATGTCGAGAACGATCCGCGTCTCGGCAACCGTGCCATGAATGGATTTGACCCAGTAGTAGCCTTCGCGGTTTTCCGTATATTCCGGTCTTTCACCTGCCGGCAGCATGGCGATGAATTGCTGGGCAAAGAGCACGGCATTGCGCAGCTTGCCCTTGGCCGACATCGGGTGCGCGGTCTGCCCGTGGAAGGTGATGTGGAACTCACCCGCATTCCAGTTCTCGTGCACGATCTCGCCAATCTCACAGCAATCCAGCGTGTAGGCGAAATCGGCATTGAGGGTTTTGACATCCAGCGCCTTGGCTCCCAGAAGGCCAATTTCCTCATCCGGGACAAACACGACCTTCACCTCGCCATGTTCAATCCCGGGATTCGACTGAAGCGTCTGCATCGCATGCATGATCTCGGCTATGGCTGACTTGTTATCCGCGCCGAGCAAGCTTGTTCCATCGGTAACGATGATCCGGTCACCGGCATAACGCGCCAGCTCGGGAAAATCGCCCGGGCGCATAACGACCTGAAGCTGTTCATTCAAGACGATATCGCCGCCTTCATACTGCACGATCTGGGCTTTGGTATCCGTATTGTACTCGCTGCTGGTGTCGAGATGGGCGACCCACGCCACGGTTGGAATCGTGCGATTCTTGTCGGTTGCATTGCTCGGCAGTGTCCCCACCACGATCGAATGCTCCCGTTCCTCGACATCCAGCCCCAGGTCACGCAACTCTCCGGCCAGCAAGCGCGCCAATACTGATTGACCGGCACTCGAAGGCAAATGACCTGCGCCGGGGACCGTCGTGGTATTGATGCGTGTGTAGTTGAGAAATCGTTCAACAATGTCCATTGCGTTCTCTGCCTCTGATCAAAGATGCTGGTTTCGATGATTCCACTTTTCAGGACAAGCGTTTAGGTGACATATTTGTATTGCATTGCCCTGAGCCCTCGCCGATAAATTCCGATCCCATCCATGTGATACGTTGATTCCCAGAAAAGACAGGACGACATGAAACTTCCCGAGAAAATTCTTTCAGCGACTATCCTTGCCCTCGGATTGAGCGGAACAACTATGGCTGTCGCTTCCGCAAAGACATTGATTTATTGCTCGGAAGCCGCACCAGACGGCTTTGACGCTGCGAGCACCACATCGGGTGCGACATATGACGCCTCCGCACGCAATGTTTCCAATGGCCTCATCAAGATCAAACGCGGTTCGACCGAACTGGAGCCGGGCCTCGCCGAAAGCTGGGATATTTCCGCCGACGGGAAAGAATATACGTTTCACCTGCGCAAGGGCGTGAAATTCCAGACAACGAGCTACTTTACCCCGACGCGCGATTTCAATGCGGATGACGTCATCTTTACGTTCGACCGTCAGGGGAACAAGGCCAATCCCTACAATGGTAAGGGAGTCTGGCCGCAATACAATTCCTATTCGTTCCCGAGCCTCATCGGCAAAATCGAAAAAATCGACGAGCATACCGTCAAGTTCGTCCTTACCCGTCCGGAAGCCACGATGCTCGCTTCCCTTTCCCTCACATTCGCAGTCATTCAATCCAAGGAATATGCGGACAAGCTTTTGGCCGAGGGCAAGCAGGACGAATTTGGCCTGTTACCTATTGGAACCGGTCCCTACCAGTTTGTCGATTATCAGCCGGACACAGCCGTTCGCTATACGGCCAATCCCGATTACTGGGGCGGGAAGCAGAAGATCGATAATCTGATCATCGCCGTAACTCCGGATGCCTCTGTCCGCTACCAGAAGCTCAAGGCTGGCGAATGCCATGTCATGGCTTACCCGAACCCGGCCGATCTGGCTGAGATGAAAACCGACCCGGCGATCAACCTCCTGCAAAAGGAAGGCTTAAACATTGCGTTCATGGCCTACAACACGCTGGTCGCACCTTTCAATGATGTGCGCGTGCGCAAGGCCATCAACATGGCCGTCAACAAGCAGGCGATCATCGATGCGGTCTACGGCTCGACCGGCATGGTTGCCGTCAACGCCATTCCGCCGGGTGTCTGGTCATACAATGCAGCCGTCAAGGACGATGCCTATGATCCCGCGCAGTCGCAGAAACTGCTCGCAGAGGCTGGCGTCAAAGATCTTTCGATGAAAATCTGGGCCATGCCGGTTCAGCGTCCTTACATGCCCAACGCGCGCCGGACCGCCGAAATGATGCAGTCTGACCTGGCAAAAGTTGGCATCAAGGCTGAAATCGTTTCCTATGACTGGACCGAGTACCTGAAGCGGTCACTGGAAAAAGACCGGGACGGCGCAGTCATTCTCGGATGGACGGGCGGCATTGCCGATCCGGACAATTTTCTGGCGGCCCTTCTGGGCTGCCAGGCTATTGGCAGCGGCAATCGCGCCAACTGGTGCAACGAAGACTTTGAAAAACTGATCCAGGCAGCCAAACTGACCACGGACCAGGCTGAAAGAACAAAGCTGTATGAACAGGCTCAGGTCGTGTTCAAGGAGCAGGCACCATGGCTGACGATTGCCCATCAGATCGTCCAGCAACCGATTAGTGCCAAGGTGAAGGATTTCCGCGTTGATCCATTCGGCGGCAATCTGTTTGAAGATGTCGACATCGACGAATAAGATCGTTAAGCGACGGGGCCGGGACAATGCCCGGCCCCTGCGCAATTCTTTACAGTATCCGAGCGTTGTTGATGCCGGTGCTGATGTGGCCAATACTGCGGCTCGTCAACATCATTGAAATACGTCTAGAGATAAGTTACCTTATTACGATGCCGGGCTTTCACAATCGGGAAGCACCTAATATCGGCAGGCAATATTATTTAGGCTGGTGACGGTTTTATGCTCTGAAAAACGCATGAACCGTATTTTCGTTCTGGGCTTCTGAGATAACCAGAAATCCGCACGCAATATATTTCATACATAAACAAATTTATAAGTTGCAGAGACATGCAGAAAGACCTGAAGCCTTCCCTGATAATTGCGGTATCCATCTGGTGCATTGCCCTGCTGGTGTATGTTTCCGTGTCGGCCGTCACGATTTTTCGGGACAAGTCGGACATGTTCGCGGCAAAGGCCAATGAGATCACAACCAGTGTTGATCGCCGCATTGCCCAGAATTTTGCTTTCGTCAAATCCCTGGAGGGTTTTTCAACCGTATCCGGTGTTGAATCCATGAAGGTATTCAGCTCGCTGGTTCAGCATATAATGGACGCTTGCCCTCGCATACACCTGATCCATTTGTACGAGCTCCCCAAAGGCGATCACCCCTCTCACGCTACCCTCATGGCCAGTTTTCCCTCGACCACTGACGTTGCGGCAATACCTGCAGTGCTCCCAACCGTCATTAACCAGCCCCGTGGTATGATCCGCGGATTCGCTGATCCACGCTTTCCCGGGCGTTATTTCACAACAGCGCATGTTGAAAATGGCAATGCACATTACGCTATTGTCATGCTTCTGGATGTAGCACAAATGATCAAGCCACTCCTGCTGTCCGGCTCACCGGAGGTCGAGTGGATCATTGGCGGCGTCCCTGCCATCCTACTGAATGACGAACAGGATTCGTTTTTCTCCCCCTGGCTTCGGCTCGAAAAAACAATCGTTTCCAGTCTGCACAAAACCGCGTCGGAGGACCTCACCAACTTCCCCGAAGGGACGGTGTTTCGCATAAGCGAAACTGTTGATCTGAGTGAATTGTTTAATCCGATGGGACTTGCAGCATATTGCTGTCTTTCCGCCGCAGCGGTCGCGGCAGCCTATCATACGCTGCACCAACGCCGGCTCTCCCAGCGCCTGCGGCAATCGGAGGAAGAAGCACTGGGGCGTGCCGCGAGACTGGAAAAGGAGAACCGGCTGGAGCATGCGGCACGCGTCAATGCCATCGGGGAGCTTGCAGCCGGCATTATCCACGAACTAGCGCAACCTCTCACATCACTGCTCAGCCAAAGCCAGGCGAGCCTCAAGGTACTCGAGGAAAAAGCCCCCCGCACCGGCCTCCTGAAACAGGCAATGGATGCCAACGTCCGGGATGCAAGAAGAGCCGGCCGAATACTCGGAAGGATTCGTGATTACATTGCAAATACAGCCGCGGCCCCTGAAATCACGACGCTTAACAGCGCGATCCTGGAGATTGTCGAGATTCTCAATTTGGAGATCAAACAAAGGAACGTTTCGTTGGTGCTTTGTCTTGCAGAGCCTTCGCCCGTTGCAAACATCAATCGGGTAGAGCTTGAACAAGTCGTCCACAATCTGGTCCGCAACTCGATTGAAGCACTCGGCACATCGGAGCAGCCGCAAAAGCGTATAACCATCCACACCATCGCAGATCACACCGTGAATATCATCCAAGTGTCAGACAACGGGCCCGGTTTGAGCCCGGATACACTTGCACAGCTCTTTCAGCCCTTCTTCACAACCAAGAGCAGCGGAATGGGATTGGGTCTCTCGTTGTCCCAAAGAATAGTGCAACGCGTCGGCGGGCTGCTCACCGCTTCGAACAAAGATGGCGCGGTCTTCACGATTACCCTGCCAAAAGCGGAGACTCGTTCAGCAACAGCACCTTGCATACCGCTAGTCGCTTCCGACGCAACCAACGGAATGCAACGGGAACATGACATCAAGCATTTCACCGCCCGCGCCAACAAGCGATATGCCGGATAAAGAACAAAGCGCGTCGATGCCCTACTGAACCCTCATTTTCATCTGCACAAATTCAGCCACGGATGTCGTGCCCAGTTTCTCGGAAATATTGGCCCGGTGCGCATCGACCGTCCGCAATGAGATGTTCAATGACGTTGCAATTTCCTTCGAACCCCATCCCCGGCAGACGAGATTGATGATTTCATTTTCGCGCGGGGTCAATGACGCGAACAACGTTTCGGCCTCTCGCTTTTCCAAAACAATTTCGAGAAGCAATTCAGCTTTCCTGAGCGCTTCAAAAAGCTGCTCCGGATCGACAGGCTTGGCCAGGAAATCAACGACGCGCGATTGAAACGCCGTGCGGCAACTCCTCAGATCTCCATACCCGGTAATAATGATGATAGGCCAGTCAATGCCTTTGCCGATCAGTTCCTTCTGCAATTCCAGCCCGTTCAGCTCCGGCATCTGCAAATCCAGAAGCAGGCATCCGGGTGGCAACAGGCTGACCTCACGAAGAAAGGTCAACGGGCCATCAAAAGCAATGACATTGATCCTGTAGGCCTCGAAGAGCAGACAGAGCCCCTCCCGGACGGCAGCATCATCGTCAACGAGGTAGACTGGATAGCGCATCAAAACGTGACCTTGTCTGGCGGCAGCAGCAATGGGCAAACCGAAACCTTGCCGTCGAGCAGGCGGAGAATACCCCGCCACACGATCACAGACTCACATGACAATGTATCCGTACTTGTACCTATTCAGGTAGCTGCCAGGCGTTCAGATTGAAACAGCCATGGCAACGATGAGGACGGCCAGGGTGAGCGTGAAAACGAGAACCGCCACGTCCGCATCGCTGAGTCTGACCTTTGCCGTCCGAAGCGGTGATATTCCAGACCTTGGCTTGGCCTGACACGCAAGAAGCATGATGGCAATGATAGCCAGAACGTAGGTAAGATCGCGCATTCTATTCAACTATATCTGGTTCATGTCCCTGTTTAAAATAATGAATTCAACATATGAAATCCATTGCAGCACCACACCCAGAATATAAAAATCTCATATAATTTTTAGGCCCCGCATGAAACGCCGATATTCGACTTGAACACTGATCGGCGACATCGGTTCCTTATACTTTTTGATATGAATACTGCAAACGCGCGGTGGAATTCCAGTCGGCAACGACACAGAATATGGCGTATGCTGAGGCCGTCTGGTGCGCACGGGACACAGCGGATGTCACGCTATATCTGTCAGACACGCGCAAAGCGTCCTTGCATCCCCGGCGGTTCGCATTTGTTCGAGCACCCCCGGAACTCTCAGTTTTCGCGTAAAATGCGCCAACACATTCAAGTGTCTGTTTGCTTCAGCGTCCGGCGTGATCAGCATGAGAATGACATCCACCGGCAGATCATCAATGGCATCGAACTCGACGGCCTTCTTCAGCTTTGCCAGGCAGGCTCTTGGCTTATCGATCCCTTCCATCCGTGTATGCGGAATAGCAACGCCCTGTCCGATGCCGGTGGAACCGAGACGCTCGCGCTTTTGCAGCGCAGCCAAGAGAGCCGCCGCCGGCACTCCCGCATCCCTGCTCACAACATCCGCCATGGCATGCAGTGCCTGCGTCTTGGATGACACCTCCAGATCGTACATCACATCATCAAGATTGAGATAATCAGCCAATTTCATTCTCATTTCCAATTGCAAATCCCTGCGTACAAGCACGCGGCAATCCTAGTCAGCTTCTTTCAGACGATACCCCACGCCGGTCTCCGTCACGATGTATCGCGGCTGATCCGGCAGTTGCTCAATTTTCTGCCGGAGTTGTCGGATGTAGACGCGCAGATACTGGACATCCGCAGAGCCACCCCACACCTGTGACAGGAGAAAGCGGTGCGTAAGCACCTTGCCGGCGTGCTGCACCAGAACGCGGAGGATATCGTATTCCTTCGGCGACAGCTTCACTTCACTGCCGTCGACCTTCACAATCCGCTTCACCAGATCGACGGACAGACCGCCGGTTTCGAAAACCGGCAACTCCCCCTGCTGCTGCAGGCGATGCCGCAGGGCAACCCGAATGCGTGCGACCAGCTCATTCATTCCAAACGGCTTGACGACATAATCATCGGCTCCAAGCTCCAGCGCCTCCACTATACCCCGTTCATCGGTACGGCTTGACAGTATGACCACCGGAATATCCGAGCCCTCCTTGCGCCACCGGCGCAGAAGATCGAGACCAGAAACATCGGGAAGACCGAGGTCGAGCAAAATCAGGTCGGGCTGATGGGCTTCCACCTGCTCGGTCGCGCTGGTGGCATTCCCCGCCTCCAGGACATTGTAACCCTGCGTACCAAGGCCGACCCGCAACAGTTTCCGAATGGGTTGCTCATCGTCCACGACAAGGATCCTGACGCTGGAATTTGTCACGGCCTGGCATCCATGCTGGGAACGGTCCGGGAAGCCGGCATTCTGATGGTGAAAACTGCTCCTGACCGATCGGTTCTTTGTTCCGCCGTGATTGTGCCGCCCATTGCCTCAATGAATCCGCGGGAAATGGAAAGCCCCAATCCGGTTCCCGCCTTGACCTGATCACCCTTGCTCACCCTGTAGAAACTGTCGAAGACCCTTTCGAGATCCTCAACGGGAATACCTGGACCTTCGTCCATCACCTGAAGGATGACCGATCCGTCATCCGACCAGGCTTGTATCCGCAGAGCCGAACCATCGGGGGCATATTTCGCGGCATTGTCCAGCAGATTGAAAAGCACCTGCTCAAACAGGACCGGATCAATCCTCAGCATCGGCAAGTCATCCGGTATCGAGATCTCGATCTTATGGGTTCCGATGATCTTCTTTGCCCGGCTCAACGCCGAACCGACGATGTCCCCGGCATAGTGATAGGCAAAATTCGGTTCCATTGCCCCGGACTCAATCCGGGTCATGTCGAGCAGATTGGCAATAAAGCGATTGAGACGCTCGGATTCGTCGATGACTGTCGAGAGAAGATCGGAACGTTCAGCAGCAGCAAGCACGGGAGAGAATTCCTTCAAGGTGCCGGCGGCACCCATAATGGCAGCCAATGGAGTCTTCAGATCATGCGAGATAGACGTCAGCAGGGCTGAGCGGAGACGGTCCGCTTCCGCCGCCAGCTTTGCCTTGTCCACATCAGCCGCCAGTTGTGTTCGCTCAATGCCAACCGCCGCCTGGTCGGCCAGGGCGTCAAGCAGGCGCTGCTGTTCAGGCGTCAGCAAAGGCCCCTTCTTGTCGCTGTCGAGACCGATGACACCAACGGCCATGCGTCCCGTTCGCAAGGGCAGATAGAGCCGTTTTGCGCCCGGCAGGGTATCGGCTCCCCTGCCTGCGGCCCGGTTGTTTTCCCACGCCCACCGCGCTGCCGCAATGTCGGCCTCATCCAATGTGTCGTCGGGCGGATAGCCGGCCTTCACTTCAATAGAACCCTTCTCCGGCAGAAGCAGCACGACCCGTAGTTTCAACATGGATGCGATCTGAAAGGCTGTGGCCCACAGGACATCATCGAGCGTGCTCGTTCCCGCCAGCTTCTTGCTGAACAGATAGAGATCTTCCGTTGTTCTGGCCCGTTGCCGCGCTGCCGCGGCCTGCCGCTGCACCCTGGCCGTCAAATTGCTGGCGATCACCGCAACACCAAAAAAGAAGCCAAGCGCAATCACACTTTCCGGGTCGCTGATGACCAGGGTGTAAAGGGGATCAAGGAAGAAGAAGTTCAGCACAACCGCGCTTAGCACTGACGCAAACAGGGCCGGCCAGAGTCCAACCGTCACTGCCGATGCCAGCACGGCCATCAGGAAGACCAGGGCGATATTGCGCACATCCAGCACGCGCGAGATCAGCAGCCCCACCGCAAGCGCTCCGGCGACATATGCCGTGCTCAGAAGATAGGCCTTGAGCTGGAAACGCCCTTCCGGAATTTCCGGCGCTTTCTGACGGGCCGGTTCGCCGTTCTGCTCGTTTCCGGAAATCACATGCACACTGATATTTCCGGCGTGCCGGATAAGGTCATGCGACACTGACCCTTCGAAGAACTCACGCCAGCGCGGCTTTGTCGGCTTGCCCGTCACAATGTGCGTGACGTTGTTCTCCCGTGCATAGCGGGCAATCTCTTCGGCAGGATCACGTCCGGGCGTTGTGATCGCATCTCCCCCCAATTGGCTTGCCAGCCGCAAGGTGGAGGCAATGCGATCCTTGTCGTCTTCCGAGAGCCGCGTTGATCCGGGCGTTTCCACATAGAGTGCCGTCCACGGCGCACGCAACCGGTCAGCGAGACGCCGGGCATAGCGGACAAGGGAGGTTCCTCCCTGATGATCATCGATGCACACGACGACGCGATCGCCGGCAGCCCAGGGTCCCGATATCGCGTTCGCCTGCATATGCGAGAGAAGCTGGTCGTCGACCCGCTGCGCCGTGCGGCGCAAGGCGAGCTCGCGCAGTGCCGTCAGGTTCCCCGGAGAGAAATAGTTCTCTATCGCCCGTTTGGCGGTGTCGGGAACATATACTTTGCCTTCATGCAGGCGCTTGATCAGATCTGCCGGCGTGAGATCGATGATTTCAACATCGTCCGCCTCGTCGATGACGGAATCAGGCACGGTTTCCCGCACACGCACATGGGTGATCTGGGCCACGACATCATTCAGACTTTCCACATGCTGAATGTTGAGGGTGGAGTAAACATCAATGTCGTGTCTTAAAATCTCCTGGACATCCAGGTAGCGCTTCGGATGGCGTGAACCAGGCGCATTCGTGTGTGCCAGTTCGTCCACGAGGACAAGAGCCGGACGGCGCGCCAGGATCGCGTCAATGTCCATCTCTTCAAGCTGGTGGTCCTTGTAGTTGATGCGGGCTTTGGGGAGGACCTCGAAACCTTTGACAAGGGCTTCCGTTTCCTTGCGCCCATGTGTCTCGACCACACCGATAACGACATCGATGCCCTCGGCAATCGCCGCCCGTCCGGACATCAGCATCTCGTAGGTCTTTCCGACCCCCGGCGCTGCCCCCAAAAAAATCTTCAATCGACCGCGGGTCTCTCGCTCGGCATTTTCCAGCAGCGCCTCGGGCGATGGTCTTCGTTCAGTGTCGCGGCCGTCATCAGGCATGTGTCATGACCCCTTCGAAAATACCGGGAACCCGCATCGCACGTTCCCGGTATTTCAGGCTAACCGGCTTATTTCAGACCGTCGAGTGCCTGATTCAACGCCAGCACATTGATAACCGGCTCACCCATGAATCCAAGCTCGCGCGCCTGTATGTTCTGATCCACCAGCTGGCGAATGCGTGCCTCGTCAACACCTCTGGCTTTTGCTACGCGCGGAATCTGGTAGTGAGCCGCAGCCGGAGAAAGATGTGGGTCTAGACCGCTGCCCGAAGTGGTCACCAGATCAATTGGCACAGGAGCAGCGCTATTCGTTTCCTTCAATGCTGCCGTATCGGTCTTGATGCGGTCGATCAGTTTCGGATTTGTCGGGCCGAGATTTGAACCACCGGAAGAACTCGCATTGTAGCCATCACCGGCCGCCGATGGCCTGCCGTGAAAGTACTTGTCCGCTGCAAACGCCTGGCCGATCAGTTCGGACCCGATGACAGTTCCGTTCTTCTCGATCAGACTGCCATTGGCCTGGTGCGGAAACAGCAGCTGCGAGAGCCCGGTCATACCCAGGGGATAGATGAGACCCGTGATCACTGTAAGGGCGATAACCATGACAATCGCGGGTTTGAGTTGTTTTAACATTGGAATGATCCTTTATGCGAGCCCGAGGCTGGTGATGACCATGTCGATCGCTTTGATGCCGATGAATGGCACGATGACACCGCCCAGGCCGTAAATCAGAAGGTTGCGGCTCAAGAGAGCCCCTGCACCGACCGCCCGGTACTTGACGCCTTTGAGCGACAGCGGAATGAGCGCAACGATGATCAGGGCATTGAAGATGATTGCCGACAGAATGGCGCTTTGCGGCGTCTGCAAGCCCATGATGTTGAGCGCGCCGAGCTGCGGGTAGAACGCCAGAAACATTGCAGGAATAATGGCGAAGTATTTGGCGATATCGTTGGCGATCGAGAACGTCGTCAGTGCACCGCGCGTCATCAGCAGCTGCTTGCCGATGCCGACGATTTCAATGAGCTTGGTCGGATCGCTGTCGAGATCGACCATGTTGCCCGCTTCACGTGCTGCCACCGTGCCGGTGTTCATAGCCACACCGACGTCGGCCTGCGCAAGCGCCGGCGCGTCGTTGGTCCCGTCGCCGCACATTGCCACGAGTTTGCCCTTGGCCTGTTCGTCGCGGATGAGCGAGAGCTTGTTCTCAGGAGTGGCCTGAGCGAGGAAATCGTCAACGCCGGCTTCTGCCGCAATTGCCGCTGCTGTCAGCGGGTTATCACCCGTGATCATCACAGTCTTGATGCCCATGCGGCGCAGTTCCGAGAAGCGTTCGCGAATCCCACCCTTGACGATGTCCTTCAGGTGAATGACGCCGAGCAGCTTGCCATCGCGTACCACTGCAAGCGGTGTCCCGCCTGCCTTGGCTATCTGATCGGCGATGGACTGCAGCTCACGCACCAGCTCGGCGCTTGCCCGGACGGTTCCCGTCGCAACGGTTGTGGAATTGACATAGGCAAGAACCGCATCGACAGCTCCCTTGCGGATGGACGAGCCATCGATATCCACGCCGCTCATGCGGCTTTGCGCAGTGAACGGCACGAACGTGGCATGCAATGTCGCCATGTCACGCGCACGAATGCCATATTTTTCCTTTGCCAATACGACGATCGAGCGGCCTTCCGGCGTTTCATCGGCCAGGGAAGCAAGCTGTGCCGCATCCGCCAGTTCCTGCTCGGTCACGCCGGTCACGGGACTGAATTCTGTTGCCTGGCGATTGCCGAACGTGATCGTACCGGTCTTGTCGAGAAGCAAAGTATCGACGTCACCGGCGGCCTCGACGGCACGCCCGGACATGGCAAGAACATTGAACTGGATCAGCCGGTCCATGCCCGCAATGCCGATTGCCGACAGAAGCGCGCCGATCGTGGTCGGGATCAGCGTGACAAACAGAGCGACCAGGACAACAACAGGAATGGCGCCGCCTGCATAGGTTGCAAAGCTTGGGATCGTTGCCGTTGCGAGCACGAAGATCAGGGTCATGCCGGCAAGAAGAATGTTGAGCGCAATTTCGTTGGGTGTCTTCTGCCGTTCCGCGCCTTCGACAAGCGCAATCATCCGGTCGATGAATGTGGAGCCGGCAGCGGCAGTGATACGCACGCGCAGCCAGTCCGACAGGACCTGGGTTCCGCCGGTGACAGCCGAGCGGTCGCCGCCGGACTCGCGGATGACCGGAGCGGATTCGCCAGTGATGGCAGATTCATTGACCGAGGCGATGCCTTCGATGACTTCGCCGTCCGAGGGGATAATATCACCTGCCTCGACCAGCACGATATCGCCCACCTTCAGCTTGGTGCCGGGCACCAGTTTGAAGCTGGTGCGATCGTCGCCGGTGAGAAGCTTGGCCTGCGTTTCCGTGCGCGCCTTGCGCAGTGAATCAGCCTGTGCCTTGCCGCGGCCTTCGGCGACGGCTTCGGCAAAATTGGCGAAAAGCACGGTGAACCAGAGCCAGACGATGATCTGGAATGAAAATCCGAGATCGCGGCCGCCGGTCGCCAGGTCCTTGAGGAACAGTACCGTCGTCAGGAACGAAACGACAGCAACCACGAACATGACGGGGTTTTTGATGAGGCTGCGCGGATCGAGTTTTTTGAAAGCTCCTCCGATGGCCGGTATGAGTATGCGAGAGTCCATAAGGCTCGCGGATTTGGACTGGCTCATTTGAGACTCCAGTTTTGAAATTCTTGTAACGGCACAGCGGCGATCATGACGCTGTGACTGTGTGAAGACAGGCGTATGCCGCAAGCCAGACGATCAGCATCACCAGCGTCATGCCAAGGATGATGTCGGAGGCGCGCACGCGCTTGGCTGCTCCTCGCGCCAGCTTGCCGGCGCGAGGGTGGACGTTGAATTGCAGGTAACCGTGACGCATGACAGGCTCCATCAGAAGGTCTGGCCAAGACCGATGGCGAGGTGCTCGACAATCGGTCCGACAGCCAGGGCCGGGAAGAATGTGAGACCGCCGACGATCAGGATGACGCCAATGAGAAGTCCGACAAACAAACCGCCATGGGTTGGGAAGGTGCCTGCGGATTCCGGAACGGTCTTCTTGACGACCAGCGACCCGGCAATTGCCATGACCGGAATGATCACGAAGAACCGGCCCATGAGCATGCCGATGGCGAGCGTCAGATTATACCAGGTGGTGTTTCCGCTGAGGCCGCCGAATGCCGAGCCATTGTTGGCGGCAGCTGACGTATAGGCATACAGGATTTCGGAGAAGCCGTGCGGGCCGGAATTGCCGGTTGCAGCGACAGCCGATGGCAGCACGCATGCAATCGCCGTGAACCCAAGCATGGCAAGCGGCAGGCACAGCACGCCGAGCATGGCCATCTTCACTTCCTTGGCTTCGATCTTCTTGCCGAGATATTCCGGCGTGCGGCCGACCATCAGTCCGGCAACGAAAACCGCGATCACCACATAGAGCAGAATGCCATAGAGACCGGCACCCACACCGCCGATGATGACCTCACCCAGCATCATGTTGATCATGGGCAGCATGCCGCCAATAGCCATGAAACTGTCATGCATGGCATTGACCGCGCCGCAGGATGCGGCCGTTGTGATCACGGCGAAAAGCGCCGACAAAGCGATGCCGAAACGGGTCTCCTTGCCTTCCATATTGCCGCCATCGATCCCAAGGGCATGCACCAGCGGATTGCCGGCGGCTTCCGACCAGTAGCAGGCGGTGACACCGGCCAGGAAAAGAACCCCCATGGCGGCGAAGAGAGCCCAGCCTTGACGTTGGTTTCCAACCATCCGGCCGAAAACATTGGTCAGCGCGGCACCGATCGCAAAGATCGAGACCATCTGGATGAAGTTCGAGATGGCGTCCGGGTTTTCAAAGGGATGGGCCGAGTTGGCATTGAAGAAACCGCCGCCATTCGTGCCGAGCATCTTGATCGCCAGCTGGGATGCGACGGGGCCGACGGCAATGGTCTGCTTTGCGCCTTCGAGCGTTGTGGCATCCACATAGGTCCCGAGTGTCTGCGGAACACCGAGATACACGTAGACAAGCGTCAGAACGATGCAGATGGGGAGCAGTATGTAGAGCGTGCTTCGCGTCAGATCGACCCAGAAATTGCCGACTGACCTGCCTGACGTGCGGGCAAACCCGCGAATGAGGGCGATGGCAATCGCAATGCCTGTGGCTGCCGATACGAAGTTCTGAACGGTGAAACCGGCCATCTGAACAAGATAGGACATGGAGCTTTCGCCGCCATAGTTCTGCCAGTTGGTGTTGGTGACAAAGCTGACAGCGCTGTTGAAGGCAAGACCGGGTTCCGTTGCCGTCATGCCAGCGGGATTATAGGGAAGAATTCCCTGGAACCGCTGCAGCGCATAGAGCACAATGAGGCCGCCCAAGCTGAAGAGCAACAATGCAGCCGTATAGGTGGTCCAGTGTTGTTCGTCGCGCTCGCTTGTTCCGGCAATACGATAAAGGCCCCGCTCCACCGGAACGAGGACGGGCGAAAGGAATGTGCGCTCGCCGTTAAAAACACGCGTCATGTAACCGCCAAGCGGTTTCACAAGTAAGATGATGATCCCGCAGTAAACGAGAATCTGTATCCAGCCGTTGAGAGTCATAGGTGTAGCTTTCCAAGCCTGGTGTCAGAGGCGATCAGAAGCGCTCTGGGCGAACCAGCGCGTAAGTGAGATAGGCAAGAAGGAACAAGGTCACTCCACCTCCGAGAATGTAATCGATGGTCATTATCCGATCCTTCCGATTACAAATTTTCGCAGGCTTTTGTATAAGCCAGCGAAATGAGAAAGAACAAAACACCAATTCCAAGAACAATAAAGTCCATCTGGAGAACTCCTTATATAGACAGCATCAATATTGCCGATCATTACTCAAAAGTATTTTCAGACAAATTGCTGAGCAAAGGAGTTATGCCGCCTCGGACATAAGAATTCGAGACGGGACACAGAGAGGAGGTATAAGGAAACTATAAGGATTTGAGACGAGGTGGTTAAGACCCTTGCAACATCACGACTATCCCAAGGATCAACCGCGTTGCAGCTTCAGCAGCACTATTTTTCTGACATCTGATGGGGTCTTTACATAACCCGGCGCTCAGTCAAACCGCTAAAGCGAGCAAAATCACCGCCTCTATCCTTACGGTAAACGATTCCCGTTTCACTTCTTGCACGCCTGTTAACACGTGATGTGGGTGCGATCAGTTTGGCAATTTCATTTTTAATTTATGTCAAAGATTCGAAATATAAATTTGATATCAAGATTGTAAACGATCCAAAGGTGATACACACACTACCCTTGGACTCTGTTAACATTTGGGGTGAATGAGAGTGAGAACGGCAAAAACAATTTTAAGCGCAATAACCGGACATCTTCCTTATCGCTCTCACATAGACTGATAGGACGACCTCAGATGAACTCCCCATCACCCGAAAGAAATTTCGTCGAAGTTGCCGCAGCCGTTGATATGCCGCCGTCCACGGAAGTGTTTTATTCACCGAGTTCGCTCCGTGATCACAGATATATGGAAGAGGTAGAAATACTTCGCAAAGCCTTTAATTCACTTAAAAAAGAATTCAATACCGTGCACATAAAATACGAAATAAAGAGCGAGAAATAAACTATAAAAATATATACAATAGAGACATTAACAAAAATAGCGCGATGGTGGATATATATATATCATTACTCAAAGACTAAATGCCATTGAAGCCAGCACAACTTGGAAGATGACATCTATATTTCGGAGAGTGGCCTCGCGAAACGTAATCGTCCGAAAGGCATTCCGACTAGCTTCTTGGATTTTTCTGAAGAAAGCAAAACAGTGACCATTGCCTGACCAGCATCATATCCGTTCAATAGCAAATGCGGGCGCTCTTGCCGGAAATGTTACAGAACTTGAATGTAACCGGCAACGATGAAGAGCCATAACCAAGCGAATTTCTTTTCGCCCAAGATGCTGGTCAGCTACCATCTCAATTTCGCCTGAAACTGCCGTTCGTGTTAAGCACCGTCCAGTGCAAACGATTAACACCTGCAATTTCATTTACAGACAAACCAGCTCAAACGCTCCCTTTCCGGAAGCCAACAGAGAGTATCTCCTGATTGACAAATAAGACAGCAGAGGCCAATGAGCCTGAAACCAATTGATCGCGAGCTACCAATGACAGTAAATGCACAAATAGGAATTGTTCATGCGATGTAGTGTTTGTGGCGGAACGTCATTTAGCCATAGCCAAGTTCTTTGGGACGGGCTTGTTGCAGAGTGGGAAATCAACGACGTCGAGCGGAAATATATTGATCGACAGCAGGGGTCACGATGCAACGCATGCGGAACAAACTTTCGGAGCATCGCACTTGCTGGTTCAATAATGGAGCACTGGTCATTCAGGGGCACGTTCAGGGATTTCGTTCGGGAGTTTCCGCACTTAAAAGCCCTGGAAATCAACGAGGCTTCGGATTTGACTAGGCCCCTTTCAGACCTTTCCGATAGAATATTGGCCGAATACCCGGCTGTCGATATGCATGAGATGCCGTACGCTGATCAAAAATTTGATTTGGTCGTGCACTCTGACACGCTGGAACATGTAAAGAATCCCGTAGCAGCCCTGAAAGAATGCCGACGCGTTCTGCGTCCGGGCGGTCTTCTTGCTTTTACAGTTCCCGTTATCGTCGATAGGATGTCGCGTACGCGTGAGGGTTTAGCTAAAAGCTATCACGGGTTTCCAACGACCGGTACCGACGATTATCTGGTTTACACTGAGTACGGCTCCGATATGTGGCGTCAGGTGATTGAAGCTGGCTTTGATAGCGTCAAAATCAACACTTTCGACTTTCCAGCCGGCATAGCTATTAGCGCTTGCATTCACAACGCCGGTTGAAAACCGGTCGTTGAACGTATCGCATCCAATACGCTACTAACTCGATATAAACCCCTTGCGGTTTGTATAGACTTTATAAACCCATGGGATGAGACCTCAGATCACACCCAAGGGATGGAGCAATCAAGTGAGCGTTGTTGCAAAAAGTCTCGGCTAAGAGATAACCAACCCTTGGCAATAGCATCACATCTGCATAAGGGATTTTATCTCGTGGACGAATAAACGCTTGTGTGAGTAGAACATTGCGCGCGATGGCCTCTAAGCTCGAAGCGCCAACAACAAAACGCGGGTCATTTCCAAAATATGTAAGGCTGACCAATGGATAAAGAAAATTCCTTAAGGCAAATGCTTGTTATAAGCATTGTTTTTGCATTCTTCGCAGCCACTTATATCTACACCGTTTATGCGAGCTACACTTCAGCACCATACTTCGATAATTGGAGATTATTCGCAGAGGACAGATTTTTTTACACAAAAATACTTTCACACAATGAGCACATAATAAATTTTATCGCTGCGTTTTTCTGGATGGATAATAATTTCCTATCAGGGCGCGGCACATTACAACTTACGGCAATAGCATGTATGCTCGCAGCACTATCGGTATTTTTTGCCATCGAAATACGAAAAAATTTACCCCAAAATATACTCCTGTGCAGCGCAGTGGCAATGTCGTGTCTAAGCGCGACACAGTTTACAAATATAACCTGGTCGTTCCAAGTTGGGTTTGTGGGCTGTTTTGCGTTTGGCTTCTTATCAATTTATTGCTTAAGCAGAGCCTCCGCATCGCACAATCAAGTATTATGGCTGCTATTGTCCGGATTGTCGGCAATCGCTTCGTCTCTAACACTAGCAGCTGGAGTATTATTGATAGGATTTGTTGGAATTTATTGCCTGTTCCTACGCATACGCCCTATTTGGAAGCTGGCATTTTTGCTATCAACGATTTCCATATTCTTTATTCTCTTAGTTGTAAATCACCCTGATAGACACGAGACAAGTATTAAATCGATACGATATGCAATACTTTTTACACTAGCTGTTTTGGGCTCCTTTCCGGGAACTGCTATCGATTATCGATTTCTTGGTATTGGTTTACCGGAGCGGGTTTACGACTTTGCAGCCATATTATTTGGGGCAATTTTTGTCCTGTCGGCACTTGGCCTGATCCTCCGGGCATATCAGTCTTGGCGAAGTGATCTCGTACCGTTGGCAAGATTGTGGGGAATCCCATTTGGCCTTTGGCTGGCTCTTTCAGCATCAGCAATAGGCTGGGGAAGATCTGAGCTGCCGATCGCCGAAGCGATCAGCGCCCGATATGTTACAATCTCCGTCCTCTTTATGTGTGCACTTTTCGCAACAGCAGCGCAGTTGCGCGTTCGGCAGGCCACCACACGTCCGGTACAAATTCTATGCGTTTTGCTAATTGCGGCCGCCAGCATCGCGCAGGTTAACCGTATGGCCCAAGCGGAAATCGCCGGCCGGCGGTTTGAGAATGCGGAAACAGCGCTTTTAAACAATGCTTATAGCGCACCGGATATATTGAACCTGTATCCGTTAAGCATGGATCAGTCAGCCAAAATCATTGCGTCAATAATGCAACTACGAGGCCTATCATTGTTCGGGGAAGCACGGTATCGTCTGATATCAAAGAATCTATTTTCAGGCGCCTTGACCTATAAAGGCACTTGCGCCTCACAAATATCAAACATTGATCGAGGGCCCGCCTGGTTACTCGTCGAAGGTAGCGTAAACGACGAGGCTACCGGCTTGAAGACCGACATTGTCGCAGCGGCTGATCTGGAATCTAACATCAAGGCAGTTGGAACAGTTCGAAAGCAAATGATCGGGCTTCGTCAGGAAGGAACACAATCTGGCTTTGTTCTCATAGCGCCAACATCCAATATGCCTGCGAGTTCCGATCTGAGTTTCTTTGCTTTAGATATGTCTGCGCTTGCTTTCTGCTATATGGGGAAATCATAAATCACGGTTGTTTCGTCACGAGTTTGACACGGTCAAATGGTCTCAACGGAATAATTCACGAATAGGTTCTGGAATCACAAATCTGAGGAAGTTTTTAATGAACTCACCATCGCTCGAAAAAGGCAGCATTAGGACGCCGAAAGAGGTGACAATATTGCCATCCACTGGAGAGCGCTATTTACCGGGCATGGGCGGCAGAATTGCTGCAGAACATCTTGCAAGGTACGCGTTTGCGTCCCAGTTCGTGAACGATAAAAAGGTTCTCGATATTGCGTCAGGTGAAGGATATGGCTCCGCTATTTTGGCGCAAGCTGCGTCTGCCGTTGCCGGTGTTGATATTGCCGAAGACGCTGTCCTCTTCGCAAGGCATAAATATGAAGCTATCGAAAATGTTGAGTTCAGATTGGGCGACGTCAGCTCCCTAGAGTTTGAAAATGAGAACTTTGATGTAATAACTTGTTTTGAGACCATTGAGCATGTGGCAGATCCACTGGCAGCCATAGTGGAACTGAAAAGAGTTCTCCACAAACAAGGTCTCTTAGTCGTTTCCACCCCGAACCGAGAAAATTATAGCGCCAGATACGACTACGACAATCCGTACCATAAGAAGGAACTTGAATTCGAAGAGTTCCGCGATGCCCTCAGCAACTCGTTCAAGGTTGTAAAATTCTTTGGGCAATTTTCGGGGGCGGCATCAAATATTGTAGAGATCGATAATAATGGATTTTACAATATTCCTGAAAGCAATACGGATGTTACGCACGTTGACGTGCCAAAATGGACTGGGAACGCATCGTGTGGCAGCACTGATCCTCTTTATTTCGTAGCGATCTGCTCGGATACAGCTTGGCCAATTGAGCCGACGCCGACGGAGTTTTTTGATCCTGCCGACTGGCGCACCATCGAAGATGAATTCCTAATGCGGGAAATTCGCTCTTCTCCCTCGGTAAATGCAGGGGTTGTAGATCAGCTTGTAACACAACTCAACATTGTGAATACACTTCGTAGTGAGCTGAAGTTAGCGAACCTCAAGCTATCACAAGTCCAATCGGTTCCACGCAATATCCAACTGGAGGAAGTAAACGTACTTCGCGCCGCATTTGGCTCCCTCAAGGAGGAATACAAAAGACTTGATAGAGAGTTTAACGACATCACTCAGAAACTCTATTCAATTGAAACAAGTACAACTTGGCGAATGACATCAACGTTAAGGCGTGTAGTGGCGAAAAACCCAATCACTCGCAAAGCCGCTCGCCTTATTTCCTCAATTTTTGTTAAGAAGAAATAATTTCCATGGCCATCGACAAGCGTCTCATTGCTGGTGAAGAATATCTCAAGCAACTCAAACAAAATCGGCGTGGACACGTCGATGACAGTTACTATCCGAAGAAGCTGCCCGATTTCAATGTGAAGGATTCCCAGATTGAACTGCTGGCCTATTATCTTCCGCAGTTCCACCCATTTCCTGAGAATGACGAATGGTGGGGCAAGGGTTTCACCGAATGGACAAATGTGACAAAGGCGCGTCCTCAATTTGCCGGCCACTATCAACCTCAGCTTCCATCAGACCTCGGTTTTTATGATCTGCGGAATGAAGAAACAATGGAGCAACAAATTGAACTGGCCAAGGCTTATGGCCTTAGTGGATTCATTTTTTACTACTATTGGTTTGATGGCCGGCGGGTTTTGGAAAAGCCCCTCGATATGTTCATGAAGCGTAAGGATTTTGATTTCAAATTCTCTCTTTGCTGGGCAAATGAGAATTGGACACGCCGGTGGGATGGTGCTGAAAACGAGGTGCTGCTTGGTCAAACCCATACAGCGGAAAGCGACGAGCGATTCATCCGCGACGTGATCAAGTATATGGAAGACCCTCGATACATAGAAATCGATGGGCGTCCACTGCTTACGATTTACCGGATTGGACTATTGCCAGAGCTCGAAGCAACAGTCAAACGATGGAGACAAATCGCCAAAGAATTGCTGGGTAAGGATCTTTTCCTTGTATATGCCATGACTTTTGGAGAGAAACGGGTTCCAGAGACAATCGGTTTTGACGCAGCGATCCAGTTTCCACCCCACGGGATTTCAGCACACGATATCACACAATCAATTACGCCTTTTAGCGATGATTATAGCGGGAACGTCTTTGATTATGAAGATTTGGCGGCGAATGCGCGCAGCTCACTCGGCGAGTATGATTTTCCGGTAATTCCAGGGGTATTTCCTTCATGGGACAATACGGCAAGGCGTGCGGAGAAAGGCCATTTGTACATCGGATCCTCACCAGATAGCTATGGTGCGTGGCTTGCCGAGGCCGCCTACCATGCATTCAACAAGCCTGTTGCAAAGCGCTCTATCGTGGTTATCAACGCCTGGAACGAATGGGCCGAAGGAGCCCATCTGGAACCGGATCAAAAATTTGGACACGCTTTCCTTCGTACCTCAGCGGATATCTTGCGACCCTATTTAAAGCAACCAACATCGAATAGCGCGCAGCAACATCTTACTCCATCTGCGATGATAACAAGCCCTGTACCATCGTATGCGGAAAGAACAGCTGTTATTGTCCATGCGCATTATGCTGAGCCGCTTGAAGAGATACTCAAGGGCATTCCCGAGAATAGGCACCAAGATGTCTTTATCACACTGGCAACCGAACCAAACGCCAAGATTCTTGCAACCGTTGCAATATGGGCAAAAAATGCAAATCTCCTATTCTTTCCGAATAGGGGCAGGGACATCCGGCCATTTCTGGGCGCCATTGATGTAGTGAAGTCCAAAGGCTACCGATACTTCATTAAAATTCACACGAAGAAATCTGTTCATCGCTCCGACGGCAACCAATGGAGCGAAGCGCTGACCAAACCGTTCCTGGCTGCTATTCCGACGAGAGCAATTGAAACCTATTTAGAAGCCAATCGAGACGTTGCGCTTGTTGCTCCAGCTGGACATGTCCTCGACGGCGTACAGTTCATGGGCTCAGCACAGAACTTCAGATGGCTACAACAGATGTGCGAACATTTTGGTTTAGCCTTAGACTATAATGGTTTTCAATTCGTCGCGGGCAGTATGTTTGCTGGTCGAGTATCCGATCTGACGGTGTTCGCCAACGATGGTTGGCTCGCGTCAATGTTCGAGGAGGAAATGGGGCGACGGGACGGGACACTCGCACACGCGATGGAGCGGATGTTTGGGCTGGTTTGCCACCAAAAGGGAAAAGTCATCGCCCTGTTGGACGCGAATGGAGCCAAAATAACTCGCGAGAGTCCGATACAAAAGAATTACCAATATGCGCAGACTCAGTCTTGGCATGTAGTGGCGGGATAACCATTCCGTGGAATATGACTGGACAAAAATAGAGAGGGATATGAATTGACTGAAGTTGCAGACCATCACAGACATATTACAAACGAAGAATGGCTTGAAGTACTCAAGCGAAGTGTGCATGTGTCCGAGATCGATGGGATTGAATTTCCTAAATTCCCACCTGCGGAACTCCAGTCGATGACCGTCGGCTCGGCCAACGAGGACGCACTGCAGGAAGCGTACAATTTCTATAAGGAAGTTAAGGAGCAGGCTGTACGCCTTGGAAATCCAATTGGCTTGGACAGCAAGATACTGGATTTTGGTTGTTCGTGGGGGCGGTACCTTCGCTTCTTTTGGAGGGATACCTATGCCAAAAATTTGTTGGGCGTCGATATCGATCCGGACGTCTTAAAGATCAGCGCAGATCTCAAAGTCCCAGGCGTTCTAAGTAGGATTGATCCGCGTGGCGATCTGCCATTTGAGAGCAGTTCCCTATCCCATGCCTTTAGTTACTCCGTTTTCACACATTTGCCAGAAAATATCTCATTGCATTGGATCAAAGAGATAGCCAGAGTATTGAAACCTGGAGGCGTTTTCGTATTCACTGTTGAACCGCCAAGGTTCATTGATTTTGTAGCAGATATCCCGGTCAATGCTGAATCTGCCTGGCATAGAGGGCTTCGTGCTGCTTTGGGGAATCCCGATGAAGCGCGCCGGAAAGCAGCGCGGGGTGAACTTGTCTACCTGCCTACTGGCGGTGGCGACTACAGAGCAGCGGATGTTTACGGCGATGCAGTCATTCCAGAATCATATGCGCGCACAAAATGGTCCGAGTATTTTGAGGTCGCCGAATACATCGATGAACCCAACCGCTTTTGGCAAGCGGTTGTAGTTGCACGTCGGCGATAAGTTGCAAGCCCCATCATCTCTTGAAATGGTGGGGCTGTAATCGCCTCAGATTTAGCTTGCATATATACAACACCAGTGAGACAGTTGCGCACTCTCCGGCGACAACGCAAGTTGGAGGTTGGTGCCGGACCCGACCATGACCTTCAAACGCCTCGGAAGTACATCGTGCTTTAATATGCGCCTATTTCACGATGCCGGCTTTAACTCTTGGTGGCCAACTGAGTGAAAAGTCCTCACGGTCCAGCGTCAGATTTGGACTATATGCGGGATCTTCCAGAAGAATTTTACCCCAGCGCTGCTGAACGAATTTTGCTTCACTATAAAACCTTCGCTTCTTTTCCGGCGTATCTTCAAGCCCACGTGATGCTGACTCATGATGGTAAAGCTCTGCATAAGGCGTCCACACATTCCGATATCCTGCCTCACGAACGCGAATACAGAAGTCGACGTCGTTAAATGCCACCTTCAAGTTTTCCTCATCCAGACCACCAACTTCCCAGAAAATATCTTTTCGTATGATCAAACAGGCGGCGGTTACAGCGCTGAGGGTATGAATAAGTTGGGCACGCCCAAAATATCCCGGCGCGTTGCGCGGCAATCCTTTGTGGGAGTGACCTGCAACCCCGCTGATTCCGAGGATAACACCGCCATGTTGAAGGGTGTTGTCAGGATACCACAAACGCGCACCAACAGCCCCTACACCGTGTTGGCTGGCCAAACCTACCATTTCGCTCAGCCAATCCCCCGATATGACTTCAATATCATTATTGATCAGACCCAAGTATTCGCCTTTTATCGCCTTTGCCGCACTATTATTCAATGCGGAATAGTTGAATGGTCTGGTATCACGGATGACTTGTATCCGCTCCTCACGAGAAATCTTATCGAGGTACTTCAGAGTGTCCTCTTCATCGGAATTATTATCGACGATAACTATCTCATAGTTCGTGTACTCGGTCTTCGAAACGATGCTCTCTATGCATTGCCGCAATAGTTTTAGCCCGTTGCGCGTCGGAATGATCAGGCTCACCAAAGGACGCGGATCCGGTAATTTGTAACGCGTGCGATACATGCCAAAATCGAGCAGTTCCGAGGTAGCATTGATACCCATCCGTTGAAAATGCTCGTTAAGCACCTGCTGCCCTACGCGGAGTGCATATCCCTTGTTGCTCCCCGATTGTGCGGTGCTATCGGCGTGACTGCGCCAATGATAAAGCACCCGCGGAATGTGCACGATCTGATCGGGCGTCAATGTTTCGATACAGCGCAAAGCGAGATCGTAATCCTGAGAACCCTCCGTCCCAACCCTGAAGCCTCCCACGGCCTTCACCAGACCTGCTTTATAGACACCCAAATGGCATATCATATTATGGGAAAGGAACAGATCAGGATTCCAATCCGACTTAAAATACGGGCTGAAGCGTTTGCCTGTTTCATCTATCTTATCCTCATCAGAGTAGATAAGACCCGCAGCTGGGTTTTGCTGCAAAGCCTCAAACACATAGTAAAGAGCCTCTGGTGTGAGCACATCATCCTGATCCATAAGCGCGATCCACTCACCGGTCGCAAGTTCCAGCGCGCTGTTGGAGGCGGCCGAAATATGACCATTGGTCTCACGGAAAATGATCTTTATCCGCTTGTCCAGCGTTTGATATCGAAGAAGTTCTTCACGTACTTTCGGGTTTGTGGATTTGTCATCGGCAATACAAAGTTGCCAGTGCGGGTAAACCTGATTTTGAACCGATTCTATTGCCGCCTGCAGCCATACCAGATTGGGATTATACACAGGCATGACAATCGATATCAGAGGCAGGTTTCCCACCCGTTTTAAATGCTCCTCCACGGCGGCAGGTTCCAAATGATCCAGGATCGCATAATGCTCGAGCCATTCGGCGTAATCGTTCCCGTACATGCTTCCCTTGGGATTTGCGCTATCCATTGCCCTGATTCTGCGCAGCAGGCCGGAAATGCCATCCCGTCGTATTATTTGAGAAGCATGCCTCATCGAGGCATTGACGCCGCCGTGCTGAACAAGGTTCAAAAGGACCTTGAATTTAATCAACATACCATGTGTTCGATTGGCAAAAAATCGATAGGGCCCAGCCATTTTCCAACTCATCGAATTCTCATATACTAGTATACCCTGTGTTTTCCCGAGTATCTGATTTTAGAGCCTGTTCACAGGCAGATTTACTTCAGCGAATTTTAGTATCGGACATGAAACCACGTTATTGAGGTTGTCATCCTCATGGTTTAGACAATCGGTCTCAGGTGGCAGCTTATCATTCTCATTCTGCAGCTTTGGTTCTCATATTTAGGATATGATGTAAATCGTGCTCGTCTCTTGTTTTGTTCTCGCTGTTCTGGATGCGGGCCGATAAGCCAGAACGAAACTTGAACCGCCGCCGCAATACAACAGGATTGAACATACCGGATTGCAGCTACTGAAATGCCGGCGTTGCCATCGCACCCCACGCTCCCCATCCCCGTCCTTTGTCCTCCAGCGTTATGCTCACGTTCGATTTTTCGCCTTCCTTGCATGCATCAAACGCATTTATCTGCAAATATTGCCATAAATGGGGTCGCAGCAAATCAAACACCGGTGTCTCATCAGAGACCATCCTACCGTTGGACTTGATGACAAGACTTAACCCTTCTGTTGAGGGTCCACGCAAGATTGGAACAATGACGGTCCGACAGGTGGTATCGAGAATGTTGTAGGTGATGCTGCCTACGTCCTCATCGGACGAAACCCAAGTGCCGCTGATTTCGGCCCCCTCATAGGGTGCGCTTATGGAAAGGATGGCTGGCACGCCGGGGCTACCCGTTGCGCCTGAATGCACAACCTGCGTTTGCAGGGGTGCTAATTTCCCAGCTGGAACCAGGTATGGCCCATATGGCAAGAGGGGAAGATCCACACGGCACGGCTTTTCGTTCTCGCCGAAAATCGCCACCAAAGCGATGGGATGGCTTGTATTGCCGGCTGTCCCATTTATGGGCACCACAAAACCACGATAATTCCTGTTTGCGCCAACAGTTTTAGCAATATCGGAGCGACGCTGAAGTGGAGCCGTGTATCCGAGAACATTCTGGCTTGCGTCGACGGCAACAATCCACCATGGCGTTTGTCGTTTCGCATTTGTCACCCAGCCAGTGGCCTGCCACGCCGAAGCAGAAAGGCGCTGGACTTTTTCGACGGATCCAAGTTCACACGCCTGTGCCGGTTTATCAGTCCACTGTTTCCAACTCGATCCTGACAATCCCGGGTTATCAGCGAATAGATTGAGTTTGGCGTCACGAAGGAAATCGATCGCCTGGTTTATGTGATCTGGTACGGGGTATAACTTCAAAAGTTGCTCATCGAGCATCAGACCGGAAGACAGAAAATATCCAGCCTGATTGACTTCATTCGCGTGGCTGGCACCGGCAATATTACCCGGCCTCAAACTGGTCCATGCTGCAACACTTAAGGCAAGAAGAATCCACAATCCCGATCGAGCCTGACGAAGGAATGGACGATAGTCGGATATCATCGCCACGCGGAACAGTATGGCAAAGAGCGTCATCCATAGAACAAGCATGGGCGTCGAGTAACGCGACGCCAATGCTGCGCCCGGGCCCAGTGAAAACCGTCCCCACGCTGCACCAACAGCCGTTGCAAAAAGAAAACTCGCCAGCGCAAAAAGGCCCACCAAAGCATCGTCAAGCGGGCGCCTGCGCAGAAATGGCATTAGAACATGGTGTAAAAACAGGATGCCATAGGCTCCGAACAAGAGCAGACCAAATATTGCGGCAATAACCCCTTTGCTTGTGATCGGGCTGCCGAGCATACCGAAGAAGAAGGATGTAAAATTGCCAACTGTCTTCAACGCGGGCTCTCCGATGGCAGGAGCCCCTCTCGTCAGCACAATAAAAATTCCGATGAGCAAAGCGCCGACAGCCCCGTAGAGAACGGTTTTGATGGGCCGGTAACGCCGCAAAACAAGCAATATCAGAATAGAAATGGGCAATGCGACGCCATTGCCCATTGAAAACACACCCAAGCCCGTTGTCACAAGCAATCCTGCAAACCACCAGCGGGAACTGGGGTGCTCACGATCACTAATTTTCAATCCAAGAAGGCAGCTCGCAAGGGCAAAGATTATCACCAGATAAAATTGCGGCTGGAAACCCCAAAGCAAATTTTCCCATTGGGCCAACGAAAATCCTGATGCAGAGAAAAGTAAAAAGAAAATATAGAAATACTTGTTTTCTCGGTCATTGACGAACAATAGCTTGGCCAAAAGCCACGCAATACAAAATGTTGCGACGCCGATTGAAACGATGAGGGGGCCATTGGTTAAGCTGAAAAAATAATAATCGAGAAAGAAAATCAGCTTTGTCGTTGCAATGACATGCTCATTATGTGCCGCAAAAAGATATTGGAGCGAGAGCGTGTCTTGCTTTGATCTAGCCAGCGCAGCCGCAAATTCCCACTGATCCCAATAAAGGGGGACCATATAGTTCGCCCGCACGAATAAAATCGAGTAAACTATAAGAACCAAGGAGATTAAACAGACCAGCGCCAGGAACATCGCGTTCCTTGTGACCATTCTAAGCATTGATTATTGTCCATCCTTACGGGCGAAAGTGAATGATTTATGCGCGAGGTAGCTGGTGATAACGGGGCTCAGGACGCCGATGATATGGGCTGTCGTGTCCGCGTTCCACGTGTAATTGATCAAGGGGAAAAACCAGCGGGCCAAACCGACGCTGACGAGCCAGACCTGCAGGAGCGACACCAGATTGACCAGACCGAACCGTATGTATTCCTGGCGCACGGAACTACCCGACTGATCAAAGACGAACAGCTTCATCAAGATATAGGCTGTTGTCATTCCAGCCAGGTAAGCCAGCACGATTGCCGCACTGAACGGCATGATCTGCGACAGGGCAATGCGCGAGGCAATGTTCACTGCAGCTGCGATACCACCCGAAATGACAAAACGCAGAAATGGCGAGGCGACGATTGCAGTCGCTCGTTCACGCATCAGACGACCGCCTCGGCCATGGACCTGCCGAAGCGGATGCTCTCCGACACACCCCGATCTTCGGGATAGTAAAAGCATGTGTCCGCAATCTGCAGGCCAGAGATCGGTGTCTGGACCGCTGGCAGTTTCTCGTAAAAATTGGGCTCACAGACCGGCTGGGCATACCGAAGACGGCCCACCGTTGCATCGATGAGATCGTTTCGGGTAACAGCCGGATTGATGCGCTGGATGTAGCCGAACGCCTCATCGATGAACTGCTGATCCGTCCACTGCCATTTCGGCTGGCTGGTCGGCATATAGTAGGGCACGTACACAATCGTGTCATCCACCGGACGCAGATTTGAAAACTCGATGATACCGGGAATATCAATGTTTTCATCGACAATATTGAGCCAGAAATTCTTCGTGACCGACTGCTTGAGCTTGAACAGCAGGCAGACAACGCCGATGTTGCGGATGGCGTCGTATCGATCCCGCCAGGACTGCGGAAGATCCGGAGCAAGTTTGGACACCAATGGCGTCGGCACCGTAGAAATCACCGCATCGCCGGGGAAAAACCTCCCGCCTGCCGTAACACCAATGACTTTTCCGTTCTCAGTTTCTATTTTTTCGGCCGGGGCTGCGAGATGCAGCCGCCCGCCTTTTGCTTCAAACGCAGATACCAGTGCCTTGACGAGGGTCTCGCTTCCTCCCTCGATATAGCCCAGCTCCTCCTGAAATATCGAACGACGGGAATTGCCGATGCGCTTGATGCGCGTGGCGATCCAGGATGCGGAGATATCGTCCGACAGTTCGTAGAACTTGAGCTGCATCAGCCGGCGCCAAAGCGTCTCATAGACTTCCTTGCCGGACCCGCGCTCGATCCATTGTTTGGCAGTCAATTTTTCAATGCTGTTGAAGACCTTTGCCTTCGTCGTCAAAAACATCTGCGCGCCAGTGCGCAACTTCGCAATGAAGCTCAGATGCGGGAACATCAGCAGCGAAATGGGGCTTCCCCAAGGATGGACCTTGTCTTTCATGTAATAGGCCATGGAGGTTGGCGTCCAGCGCATCTTGTCGCCGATACCGAGCTCGTCCATCAAGGCGAAAGTCGGCTTGTCGGTTTTGCAGACAAAGTGATAGTACCGCTCGATCGACACTCCACCGAAGTCAAAGTGCGCGGCCATGCCGCCCGGTTTGCTGTCTGCCTCGATCAAATCAACTTCATGACCAAGCGTTGCGGCCCGGTGCGCTGCGGCAAGCCCCATCGGGCCAGCACCTATGACAATGATCCTGCTCATGTAAAATCCTCAGAAATCCAGAACGATGCCGGAATAGCGGGCATCAAGATATGTCTCTTCCAGCGCGGTGCGCAGCGGCGTTGCTTTGATACCGAATATTTCCGGCCAATCGATCACAGGAAATGTTTCCGGTATGACCAGCGCTTCGAGCTGCCGGGTGGTGAACGGCGGATTGCTGTTGAACTTGCCGTACACGAACAACAGCGCCCAGAACAGGTGATAGGGCAGATGAACGATCCTGGCTTTCGGCTTGACCGTGTCATGTATCAGCTGGATGAGATCGCCATAGTGAATCTGCTCCAGCCCCGATATATCATAGGTTCCTGTTGCGCGGCTGGTCAAACCGGACGCGATGATTGCGGCGAAATCGCCGACATAAAGCGGTTGACGGATAAACTTGCCATCGCCGGGAATGGGAAAGATGGCGGTCCGGTCCATAAACCTGCGCAACCAGCCCAGATGTTTGCGATCGAACCAGCCAAACATCAGCGTCGGGCGCAATATCAGATGCGGAATGTCGCCGACGGTATCGATGAATTTCTCTTGGGTGGTTTTGGAGCGCGTATAGAAATCATCGGCCTGCGAGTGCACGACCGAAGAAGAAATCTGCACGAAATAGGGTACGCTGTGCTTTCGCATGGCCGCGACAATATTTTCAGTGGCCGTGACATTGTTGTCGGTGAATTCCTGTTCCTGGAGACCACCAATCTGCGCTTGATTCAGCACCAGGGCATCGGCGCCGGCCAGTGCATCCATCCATGGGCCCGGCTTGGCGAGATCGGCTTCGATTGTCTCGATTTCCGGATGCATCCGCCGCAGCAAAGCGGTGTTTGTCGGGTGCTTGTCGATCCCCACGATCTTGATATCCGGGTTCGTTTTCAGCCTGGCGATCAGGTTTTGACCAACAAGTCCTGCAGCGCCAGTTATGATAATCCGTCGTGTCATATGCTCATCCGATTGAAAATCACCGTCGGCAGATTGCGGATGATCAGCATGATCAAACGCCAGCGGCCGGGGGCGTAGAAAACTGGGCCAGTGCGATCCGCGGCGCGCCGTGCCACTCGCGCAATCTGTTCGGGCGTTGCCCACAAGGCGCCTTTGCGGTTCATGCCCTCCGTCATGGGCGTGATGGTTGGCCCTGGTTTGACGATGGCAGCGCGCGGACCGTTGCTGGCAAAGCGATGGGAGATGCCTTCAACCAGTGTGGCAAGCCCGGCCTTGGCTGCGCCATAGACATAATTGGCACGTCGCCCCCGATCGCCAGCCACGGATCCCAGAACGACAAGCGAACCCCTCGCCTGCCCTTCGAATACATCGGCGACAGCGAGGCACCATGCGGCAACCGAGTTGAAATTGACCTGCAATATCTCCTCGGCAACGTCCGTCAACTGCTCCGCCTCATCCTGCTCGCCCAGCACGCCATAGGCAATAAGCACATGGTCCACTCCGCCGAGCGTTGCACAGAATTGCGCAAGCGCAGAGCGCACATTCTCTGGCGCTGCCAGATCATAAACGGCAGTCTCGGCGCGGACGGCGCCCCTTACCTTCAAGTCAGCAGCGATAGCGTCGAGCTTGGCTTGTTGCCGCCCGACCAGCAACAGGTCGGCACCTTCGCTTGCGTAGAGGCGAGCCGTCGCTTCGGCAATCGCCGACGTTGCTCCCAATATGATGACACGCACGAAATTATTCCTCTTCTTTACTCGCTTATCCGGCGCCAAAAGGCGGACGAGAATGCTGGATCGACATGCTGTGCAAACGTTTCCCAAGCGGGATAACCGGCGCGAAACATCGCCGCGGAAATGCGCCCGTCCTTCGCAGGGTATAGCCGTCCGCCGGCTTCGCGCACGATGTCATCGAGACGGCTCAATAAATCAAGGGTCAACTGGCCACGGTTGGGGAAATCAAGGGCAAGCGTTGTACCAGCCTGTGGAAAGGACAAAAGGCCGGGCGATACCTTCTCACCGAACGTCTTGAGCACCGCAAGGAACGAGCCTTCACCCGCCTTCGAGATGGCCTTGAGCATTTCCGTGGTTGCATCTCTTGCCGTGACGGGCGGCACAACCGACTGGTATTGGTACATCCCCCGGCGACCGTATATCCGGTTCCAATGCCCGATGCTGTCGAGCGGGTAGAAATACGGTAGATAAGGGGTGGTCGCCTTGCCGGCTGCACGGCGGCCCTTGTAAAAGTACAGGCTGTTGAACAGCCCGATCGACAGGTTGTTCAGGACAAACGACGGCATGGAGAAGGGCACCGTTAACTTCGGCTTTTCGACCCTTGCCAGCTTTGTTCCCCTGGGTGCATGCCGTGCACGCGTGAACAAGCCTCTTCCGAGAGCGTTTCCCTTTGCCAGACAGTCCACCCACGCCACCGTGTAGTCGGCACTGCCTTCGCTCTCGGCAGCCACGGCAAAGAATTCATCCACATTGGCAAAGGGAAGCGTCTCAACGTCCATGAGTGCACTGGGAATGCGCATCAGCTCAATTTCAGCCCATGTGATCAGTCCCGTCAGCCCAAGCCCCCCGATCGTCGCAGCGAACAATCCGGTTTGATCATCATCTCTCAGCTCGATCTCGGTGCCATCCGACCGAAGCAGCCCGATGCGGCGCACCCATCTGCCGATCGTTCCAGCAAGATGGTGGTTCTTGCCATGAACATCATTTGCAATGGCCCCGCCCAGGGTTACAAAACGCGTTCCCGGGGTGACCGGCAAAAAAAATCCGCGACGAACGAACAGATCGAGTATATCGGCAAAAGAGATTCCGGCTTCTGCACGCAACAATCCTGTTGCCGGATCAAACGAAATAATCCGGCCAAGCGCAGTCATGTCGACAAGCGCCCCGCCGGGATTCAGTCCGCTGTCACCGTAAGAGCGGCCAAGGCCTATGGCGAGAAGACTGTGGTCGGCATCACGTGCTTCTGCAATACTGCGCGGCAACTGATCCCGCCAATTCGGCCGGCTGACAAAATGCTGCCCCTGCAGGATTCCACCCCACGAGCGGATATCGTCTTTCGAGACAAATGATCTCATAGAGCAGCCACGAAGAGCACCGCGACTAAAAAGCCGAGCACGACACTGGGCTTGTCACGCAAAGCGAAACTGACGGGATCGTCATTCATGCGCCCCCGATGCGCCAGCAGCCAAATGCGGCCGACCCAGATCGCGAGAAAAACGGGAATTCCACCGAGCAGATTCGGATGAGAATAAACCGACCCCGGAAGCATCTCCTCAACGATGAACAGGACCATGACCAACAGGGACGCTACGGCGGACGCTATGCCAAACGCGAGGGTTAGTGGTGCGTCCTCGAGCATATAGCCCCGGCTGGCGAGGCTGTGAGACCCTGTGGAAGCGGCACGAATAATTTCCGTATGACGCTTGGCAACCGCCAGAGAGAAGAAGAAGAACACTGAAAAGGTCAAAAGCCAGGCAGACGCAGGCAGCCGAAGCAGCGTGATCCCCATGATGAGACGCGTTGTAAACAAAATGCCGATGACCAGCGTATCAAGAATAGGCACGCGCTTGAGGCCAAAGGAGTACGCAAGCGTCAGCACGAGATAGCTTGCCAATGCGAGGGTAAAATAAGGCGTTAGCAGAAGAGAACCGACAAACGCCACGACGAGACCGATGCAGGCCATCGCCAGGCCCGTGGCGATCGGAAGCCGTCCGCTGGCCAGCGCGCGATTGCGCTTCGACCAATGCTGCCGATCAGCACTGAGATCGGCCAAATCATTCAGAAGATAAGTCGAGGATGTGACAATCAACAGACAGAAAAGACCCAGAACCGTATCGCGAAGAACGTTGAAATCGCCCCAGGCATGCGCCAGAATGAGCGGAACGAAAATCAGAGCGTTCTTCGACCAGTGATGCACCCGCAGGGCTTTGAGACTATCCTTCAAAGTCAGAGGATGGTTGCTGAATTCCGCTTCAATCGGCTTGCCCAGATCACGCGCTGCCTTTGCGACGCCGGCGGAAACGCCTGCCAGAACTATTCCCGCGGCCAATTTCCACACCGCCAAGTCTGCCCTGCTGTCGCCGACATAGACAAAGCCATCAGGAAAAGTACGCGCCAGATGTTCTGCCTTCACACGTCCCTTCAGATTTGCGGTATCGGAGCCGATGGCGCTCGCAAAAATACCGATACGCCGCGAAATATTGTCAACCACTGCCTGATTTGCCGCAGAACAGAGATGAATCTCCCGGCCGGCAGCAGCTTGCTCACGCAACCACTTCACAAGGTCCTCGCGAAGCGGCAGGACCGTTGATGCCAGGTCAACCTTTGACGCCAAAGCGGCCTTCAAGGCAGCGCGGCCCCGCAGCATGCTGGGAGCAGCGCGAATAAGCGTCGCGGGTTGGGTGAAAAGAGCTGCAACCACTTGTTCGTGCAGCGTGTCAGTCAGGATAAGTGTCTTATCCAGATCAACGACGATGGGGTACCGCGTCAACTGGACACCGGCGTTCTCTGGAGTGACCTCTCCATTCAATTCGCGATATGCCAATTCCATAACGGGCTATAACTTTCCAAGGTGACGCTGAACTCATAGCCTTCTGGCACAAATGGCTTATCGCCACAAGTCCAGCTTCCTCATGCAGTCTGCATCAGGCCAAACCAATATTGGGCAAACCATTGCCTCCATCAAACAGGAAAAGCAGCCGCCTGATCAATCAAACCGTTTGTGCCGGCCTTTCGGTCAAATTCCGGAATCGAAGATCAAAATCACGCGCGATATCGGAAAGCTTCACCTCGGCAAAACGCGACAGAAGCATTTGTTCCGCCGCGTCGAAAGCGTCAGTCAAGGCTGCGTTGACCGATTGCTCCACGAGACAATCCGGATGGTCAATAGCTATGCCGATTGCAAACATTTCCGGTCGCCCCAATGCCTGATGCACGTCAAGCAGCGATATTTCATCGAGCGGGCGCGCCAGTATCCAGCCCCCACCATGCCCCTTGTCGGAACGGACATAACCGGCATTTCTCAAGCCCGCCATGGTTCGCCGCACCACCACCGGATTGGTGTTCAGCATCTTTGCAATGTTGTCGGACGTGATCGAGCCGTCGTGCCGATCCATATGGATCAGGACATGGAGCATTCTCGATAGGCGGCTGTCATGTCTCATACTGGCTATTCTCCTTCTGCATGCATAGCACATGCCAACGATACGTAATAGAATAAGTTACATGACTATTGACGGAAATTTTCACGTAACTTATGTTGTTATTTAACTCAAATTCCGATGCGATCCGGCATTGGAAATATCTTGCCCCCCCCGCAATGAAGGAGCTTCCATGACCTATGATGCCATTGTTATCGGCGGCAGTTTTGCCGGTCTTTCCGCCGCCATCCAGATTGCCCGTGCTCGCCGGCGCGTGCTCCTGATTGACGCCGGCCTGCCCCGCAACCGCTTCGCCGAAGCATCCCATGGTTTTCTGGGCCAGGACGGCAGGCGGCCCCACGATATCATTGGCGATGCGCGGCGGCAGCTTTCCCTCTACCCGACAGTGGAGTTTATCGATAGCGTGGCTGTATCGGCCCGCAAAGCCGGCGACCATTTTGCCGTTGCGTTGGCCGACGGCACCGAAAAACGGGCCATGCGTCTCATTCTGGCTACCGGCGTGAAAGATGATCTGCCTGCAATCCCTGGCCTGCCGGAGCGATGGGGCCTATCGGTTCTTCACTGCCCCTATTGCCACGGCTATGAAGTTGGCGGCCAGGCACTGGGCGTTCTGGCCAATACACCCCTGTCGGCACATCAGGCACTGCTGATATCGGATTGGGGACCGGCCACATACTTCACTCAAAATACGTTTGAGCCGGATGCGGAGCACCTATCCAGTCTGGCGGCGAGGAATGTATCGATCGAACGGACACCGGTTGTCGAGCTTCTGGGCAATGCACCCCGGCTTGAAGCGGTCAGACTCAGTGATGGCAGGGTTGTACCTGTCGACGCTATTTTCACCGCGCCGAAAACCAGCATGGCCAGCCCGCTGGCGGAACAGCTTGGCTGTGCTTTCGACGATGGTCCGCTTGGGGCATTCATTCGTGTGGACGACTGGATGCAGACAACGGTCAAGGGCGTTTATGCGGCCGGCGATGCAGCCAGTCCCATGGCCAATGCAACGATGGCCGCAGCGGCTGGTGTCAAAGCCGGGGTTGGCGCGCATCAATCGCTCGTCTTCGAAAGATAAAGGATGCGCCCCTATTGCACGTTACCATGGCGACGGTTTCCGCTTGACTCAACTGCGCGCGAAGACTCAACTACGACGAGGAAACCGCTAAGATGGAGCGACGATCATGGATGCCGATGAAGCCATTGCACTGATCTCCGCGTCTGGCATCGAACTCACCGATCGCCGCCGAAATGCCAGCAATGACGGCTGGTCTTTGAGCTTTGCCAACGGATCCGTTGTCGATGTTAAAGACAGCGGTGTGCTGTCCGCATCCGGCAATGGAGCCGTAGAGGTGGCAAGGTTGCTTGACCTGCCCGGACAATCCTAGAGCTTTGCTGTTTGAACAACGAAGTCTTTGACGGCTCGGCAGCGCTATTGTTCGGGCGGGGTGTAACCATCGGTCAGCGTATTGAGAAAACTGATGACGTCCTGGATCTCGTCAGTCGTGAGAGCCGGCGCTTCCCCGGCATGCCGGTCAAAGGGCGGATCCATGTTCACATTGGCTTTGGCGTCCATCGGCAGATCGTCATATTTGTCAACGCTGCCATCAGACTTGCGTGAATACCAACGCTCTGGCTTGGTTTCGCGCTCGACATAGAATTCAACGGCTTGCTGCAGAGAGTGGAAGACGCCGTTGTGAAAGAATGTCTTGCGAAGCGCCACATTGCGCAGTGTAGGCGTGCGGAAAAGACCGCAATAGTCCGTGCGGTTCAAGAAATCCGTCCGGAGCGGGCCACAAAGGCCCAGATCAAAATAATGAGAATCCTTGTTTGCGGGAATCTCGGGATTGCGCGGCGCACCCAGGGCAATCAGACCGTAATCGGTAAATTGCGGCGGCGTTCCGTCATTGCCGCGCTGACTCACATGACATGACGCGCAATTGCCCTTCGCGGGCGCATTGAACAGATCCAGGCCTCGCGCTTCCTGTGCGGTCAGCACGGCTTTTCCGGCGAGTACTGCATCGTACTTGCTCGTATAGGGGTAAAAGGTGCGGTAGTCCTGTTCGAACACCTCCAGTGCCTTGAGGGCGGTATTGACCAGAACAGACGAGTCCGCCGTGCCTTGCAGACCGGCGACTGCTGCAATCCTGGCGCGGTAATCTGCCGCGATCAGCCGCCGAGCAATGTCCTCATCGTTCTTGTTGCCCATTTCGAAATCGGAAAGCAGCGGGATCCTCGCCTGTTGCTGGCCGCGATCAACCCGGCCATCCCAAGTCAGCCCGCCCGTCGGGCCATTGTCGATGCTTTCGTCCGCATCATCTTCCGATTCAAAAAAATGTTCGGTGAACGGCGGCACAGCTTGCAAATATTTGAGCGATGGCACCGCCCTCACCCCAGGCTGCCGCAGATCGCCGCCCCCAAACTGAACCGCAAGGCTATTGGCGGCGGCAAAGCCGTGGGCGGGATCATGGCAGGACGCACAGGAGAGCTTGCCGGAGCCTGACAAGGCAGGATCGAAAAACAAGGCCTGACCGAGCGCGCCAAGTGCTTTCATCTGCTCGCGCACCTGCGCGCGCGATGGTTCCGGCGCGGCTCTACCTGAACTTTCCGTGACCGCACTGTGCGCCGCCGCCGCAGCGCCGATCGTCGCGACGATGCAAAGGATCACCGCCCGGTGCTTTGTGCTTGTGTATCCAAGAGGCTTTATGATTAGCTTCCTCCGTCAGATCCCCGGGCACGTTTGGACGGCTTGTGGGTATGGTGGAGTAAACTTGAAAAGTTATCAACATATAGCCGACAAGGAGACTGCCAGCATGCGGATAAATATGATTGCGACCGCTTCGGTGATCAGTGCCGCCATGGGTGGGCTCTCTCCGGCGTCGGCGGCCGGATACAATGACGGTCATTCCAACACTCTGAACCTGATCGACACCGTGGTGGTGATCTACGCAGAAAACCGCAGTTTTGATAATCTTTATGGCAGTTTCCCCGGAGCAGACGGCCTGCAGGGGGTTTCGGACGCAGCGCTCACACAGCTTGACCGCGACAACACTCCGCTACGCGAATTACCGCCTGTTTGGGGCGGATTAACCGCAAAGGGCGTTACTCCACCGGTCACGCAGGCGGAGACCGAGCACCTTGCCAATCATCCCTATCGGGTCGACGATCCCCAGGGGTTCAATCTCCCCCTCGGCACAATCACCCACGATTTGTGGCACCGGTTCTATCAAAACCAGATGCAGATCAATGGCGGCAAGAACGATAAGTTCGTCGCCTATGCCGATTCCGGCGCAATGGTCATGGGGCTTTGGAACGGTTCAAAGACGGCGATGTGGAAGGTCGCGCAAAAATACACACTTGCCGATGAATTTTTCATGGGCGGCTTTGGCGGCTCGTTCTTCAATCACCAATGGCTGATATGCGCGTGCGCGCCCTATTACGCCCATGCCGACACCAGCCCGGCCAAGCCTTCTGTCGCCGTGGTGGAACCGGATGGCGTCTCGTTGACGCTCGCTGCCAATTCACCCAAATCGGCAATCGATGGCATCCCAAAATTTGCCGGCGATGGCAATCTCACTCCGGACTTCTACGCCGTCAACACCATGCAGCCGCCCTATCAGCCGAGCGGCAACACGCCCGCAAAGAACGCCGATGCAGCGACCGCAGACCCCGCAAACCCGACAACCCTCCCGCCGCAGACCGAACCGACGATCGGCGATATGCTCAGCCTGAAGCATATCAGTTGGGCCTGGTATGGCGGTGCGTGGCAGGATGTGCTGGACCACGGCAACAAAACGCCGGTTCCCAATTTTCAGTACCATCATCAGCCGTTCAACTATTATGCGAATTTTGCGCCGGGAACAGCGGCACGCACCGAGCATCTGCTCGATGGCGGCTTGGCCGGATCGCAATTCATCAAGGCAATCGATACTGGCACACTGCCGCAAGTTGCCTTCTACAAACCGCAGGGTGATCTGAACGAGCATTCCGGCTATGCGGATATCGAGGCAGGCGATGCGCATATTGCCGACCTTATCGGGCATCTGGAAAAAAGCCCGCAATGGCCGCATATGCTGGTCGTTGTCACCTACGATGAAAATGGCGGTATATGGGACCACGCCGCACCGCCGAAAGGCGATCGTTGGGGACCTGGCAGCCGTATCCCGGCCATCATTGTCTCGCCGTTCGCCCGCCGCGGTTTCGTTGATCACACGCCAATGGACACAACCTCGATTCTACGCTTCCTGACCAAGCGTTTCGAATTGCCGACATTGCATGGGATCACGGTCCGTGATGATGCGGTTGCCTCCTACAATCAGCCGCCATTGGGCGACCTGACCAGTGCACTCGACATGACAAACAGCCAGTAAGCCCCTGGAAAGAGGCTCAGCCTTGCTGGCTCATGCTGTACTTTATCTGGCGCATCTGGGTGATGACACGTTCCATTTCCTCGTCTGACAGGATCGGCGGTTCGCCCAAAGTGAGTGCCTGGACATAGATGCGCGACAGGGTTTCAACTTCGATTGCAAGCCAAAGGGCGGATTCAAGCGTCACCCCCAGGGATATCTGACCATGCTGGCTGAGCAGGCATGCCAGCCTGTTCTCCAGTGCGACAATCGCATTGTCGGACAGTGCCTGCGTTCCAAAAGTGGCGTAGGGTGCGCAACGGATCGTCGTTCCCCCGGCAATCCCGGTCATGTAGTGGAAGCTCGGGATTGTCTTGTTGTGGCACGCAAGCGTTGTCGCATAGACCGAGTGGCAATGCAGGACCACATTGATATCGGAACGCTTCTGCAGGATATCGCGGTGAAAGCGCCATTCGGACGATGGCGGCCGCCCCACATAACTGCCATCGAAGTGCATCTCGACGAGATCGTCCGGCTGCATGGTCTCATAAGGCAGGGACGACGGTGTCACAAGAAATCCGCGGTCCGTGCGCACGGAGAGATTTCCCGACGTTCCCTGGTTGACGCCGCTCGAGTTCATCAACCGGCACGTCGTCACCATTTCCCGGCGAAGATCGATGGAATCTTGTGCTGATGTGGTCATTCAGGCATCTTCCCGCTGCTCATAGTACCTCGACGGATTTATCACCGCTTACTTTGCGGAAACAAGGCGCTTAAACCTTCCGCCGAGGCTTGGGCAACGCCACGTTCGGTAATCAGCCCGGTTATGAGACGCGCGGGGGTCACATCGAAAGCCGGATTGGCGGTGGGGCTGCCCGTCGGGGAAATCTGTACGGAGGCGATTTTACCGTCGGCCGCCAGTCCCTGCACATGAGACACTTCCGCACCGGCACGTTCTTCAATCGGAATCTCGCTGATCCCGTCATGGACAGTCCAATCGATTGTCGGGGAAGGCAAAGCCACATAGAAGGGAACGTTGTTGTCCTTGGCCGCCAGGGCTTTCAGATAGGTGCCGATCTTGTTGCACACATCGCCGTTGGCCGTCGTCCGGTCAGTGCCGACAATAACCATGTCCACTTGACCATGCTGCATCAAATGTCCGCCTGCATTGTCGACGATCAGCGTATGCGGCACACCGTGTCCGTTCAACTCCCATGCCGTCAGTTGCGCGCCCTGGTTGCGCGGACGTGTCTCATCAACATAGACATGAACGTTGATCCCCTCCTCCGCCGCAACATAGATAGGAGCGGTTGCTGTGCCGTAGTCAACGGTTGCGAGCCAGCCTGCATTGCAATGGGTGAGAATATTGACCGGCTCGCCCGGCTTTTTCCTTGCGGCAATATCGCGAATGATTTCGAGACCGTGCAGGCCGATCTGACGATTGAGCTGTACGTCTTCCTCGGCAATGTCAGCCGCCCGGCGATAGGCGGCCGCCACGCGGTCCTTTTCCGGTAGCGGCAGCAGATATTGGCGCATCGTATCGAGCGCCCAGCGGAGATTGATTGCCGTTGGCCGGGTTTCATGCAGCTTGTCCCACACATCGTGCAGCGCGGTATCGGAGGGATCATTCGCCATGGCGATTGCAACGCCATAGGCAGCCGTCACCCCGATTAAAGGTGCGCCGCGCACCCACATATCGCGGATGGCAATGGCGACATCATCGACCGTTTTCAGTGTCACCACCTTGAATTCATGGGGTAGCCAGCGCTGATCGATAATATCGACCGAGCGACCATCATTGTTGAGCCAGATGGTGTGATAGTGACGGTCTGCGACTTTCACAGGGTAATCTCCTTTTCAAGCCGTTCAACCAAACCGTTGATTTCAGCCAAACTATGGATGTGGCGCCGGTTGCAGGCCAGATGACGGCCAAACTTAAGCGCCTTGGATTCGCATCGCGCTCTCAGCTCCGGATCCTCGATCAGTTCAAAATCGGCGTTGTGGGCAAGGCCGAGAATGCGCCGGTGCATTTCAATTCCGGCGAACCCCAGCATGTCCTGCCAGATGTCATGCAGCACTTCGTTGAGCGCCTGTTCGGCACCGAGGCTGTCATCCTGATCCTCGAACAAGGTGCGTTGATACAAGATACCGTTGCGTTCGGTACGCCAGAGGTGGGAGAACTCGGAACGGAACGTTTCCCAAATCGTCACGACGGCCTCAAGCAGGGAACGGCGCATATCGCGACGGTTGTCATCCTGCTCGTGACCGCGCTGTGCCAGATAATTCATCCAGAAATTGGCGAGCAGCATGCCGACATCAAAGGCGATGGGCCCGTAGAACGCAAATTCCGGGTCGATGACCCGCGTCTCGCCGGGTGTGACCATCACCGACCCGGTGTGCAGGTCACCGTGCAGCAGGGTCTCGGCCTTCGTGGCGAACAGATGCTTGAGCCGCTGCGCTTCCACCTTGAGGTCACGGTCGGCGCGCAGTGCAGCGACAAGCCCGTCCAGTTGCGGCGCGGTATGCCGATTCAATGGGGCGTTGAAATAGGGATCCGAAAAAACCAGGCTCTCGGTAATGTCGCAGAGTTCGACGTTGTCGGCAAAGAGCGCGACATCAGCCTTGCGCGTCGCCGCTTTCATTGAAAAATCTGAGCCACGGAACAGGGTACGGGCGAGAAACAGACCGAGATCACGGGCCGCATTGGGATACTGATTGCCTTCAATCAGCCCTCGCCGCAAAATGACATGGGGTGACAGGAATTCCATAACGATGATGGCCTGCTCACCGTCGAAATGGAAAACTTCAGGCACCCTGCCCGGATCACGGGCCGCCTGTCGTGTCAATGCATGGTACTCGAAGAATGAACGTTTCAACGGCAATGGCCAGCTCTCGCCGACCAGCCGCACATAGGGCAGTGCCTGTTTGACAATTGCACTGCCCGCGCTGCCTTCGACAATGAAGACCAGGTTTAAATTGCCGTCGCCGACTTCGCGGACCTTCCAACTCCTCCAGTCTTCACCGAGTCGTTGCAGCAGCATGGTATTTTGACCGAGACGAAGCGGCAGTGTTTCCACATTCAGGGCCTCAAACACAGGCATTTCGATATTCCTCCCTGCTGACAAGAACCGTTTCTCAGCTTTTTGTGCCCTTGTCCTCCATTTGTTAAGGCAGCAAACTGGCAAATGTCAATGGCCTTGACATTTGATGATGTGGCGTCCTAGCATGCTCGCAAGGGGAGGAGCAGATGGTCGAGGAAACCGTCTTCCATATTGAAAAATTGCGCAAATCGTTTGGTTCAATCCAGGTACTGGGTGGGATCGATCTGGAATTGCGTGCAGGAACTGTCACAATCCTGATGGGTGCCAACGGCGCAGGCAAATCCACGCTTGTCCGGATTATCAGCGGTGTATATGCGCGAACGTCGGGAGCAATCAGCCTCGATGGTCGGGAGTTTTCGCCGGCATCGCCCGCGGAAGCCATTCGTGCAGGCGTTGTAACGGTTCACCAGAATATCAATGATGGCGTCGTAGCCGATCTGGACGTTGCAACGAACCTGACACTGGATCGATTGAACGGGCGTGGGGCGCGGGCAATTTTCAACCCGCGTCGCGTACGGCGGGAGGCGGCAGTCGTCGCCGAGCGCATGGGGCTGCATATCGATCTCGGTGCGATTGTTGCCGATCTGCCGCTGGCGGAGCGGCAGATGGTCGCCATTGCCCGGGCCATGGCGCATGAGCCGAAGGTGCTCATTCTCGATGAGCCGACATCGTCCCTGTCGAGCGTGGAAGCAGAACGGCTGTTTCAGGTGATCGATCGTTTGCGCGCCCGCGGTGTGGCGATCCTGTACATATCCCACCGCATGTCCGATATACGCCGGCTGGCTGACATTATTGTGACGTTGCGCGACGGCCGGATCAGCGGTGTTTTTGATGGCCCCGAACTGGACTACGGCGGTGCAGTCAACGCCATGCTCGGTCAAAAGATCAGCCTTGGCAACGTCGTCACCAGAGATGCCAGCGCACCGGTTCTGCAGATCGAAAACCTGTGTATCGCTCCGGGAAGCCGGCCATTCTCACTCACGCTAGGCGACGGCGAGATCGTGGCCGTCACCGGCCTCGTCGGCGTCGGCAAAACGGCCCTTGCCGAGACGCTTTTCGGCGTCCGAAGGCCGATATCGGGCAGTATGCGTCTGGACGGCCGGCCCTATGCGCCCCGCACAACCAGACAAGCCATCAATCAGGGTGTTTTCCTTGTCGCCAAGGACCGCGCCGACAGCGGTATCGTGCCGGATTTCAACATATACGAGAATATCAGCCTGCCTTTTCTCAAACGCAGCAGCTTCTTTTCGGTTTCCAACCGGCGGCGGGAAAGGAACAGGGCGCGCGAGCAGATCGCATCGCTCAGCGTCGTCTGCCGCACCGAGCGGGACGAAATGGACACCTTGTCCGGTGGCAACCAGCAGAAAGTCATGGTTGCCCGCTGGTTGAGCGAGGCATCACGCATGCTCATTCTCGATGAACCGTTTCAGGGCGTCGATATCGCCGCAAGACGGGATATCGGCTCGAAACTTCGCGCCTCCGCCGATGGGCGTGCGACCCTGGTCTTCCTGACCGAGATCGACGAAGCCTTCGAAATTGCGGACCGGATTGTCGTCATGTCGGAACACACACTCGTCGGCGAGCATCGCAACGCCGATGTCAACATCGATAAGCTGCTGGCTGAAATCGCCGGCCAGCACAGAATGGTCATTTGAATGAATACCAATACACCACCGACCTCCGCTATTGCCCCCGCTTCAAAGCACGGGACGAAAAACAACGCGCTGCCTGTCCGCGATCTGGCAATCAAATACGGCTTTCTGTCTCTGCTTGCCGGTCTGATCATCTATTTCTGTATCGTGACCAACGGGTTTGCCTCGCCGCAAAGTGCGGTGTTCATTCTCCAGTCCGTCTCTATCACCGGCATATTGGCACTTGGCGTTACGGCAACGCTGGTCGTTGGCGGTTTCGACCTTTCAATCGGATCCGTGGCGACCACCGCCATGATGGCATCGTCCTACGTCATGGTGGTGATGGGCGGAGACGCCCTGACCGCGACGCTCGTCTGTCTTGCCATCGGCATCATCGTCGGGCTCATCAATGGAATATTGATTGTCTACATGCGCGTCCCCGATCTCCTCGCTACCCTGGGCATGATGTTCCTGCTGGTCGGGCTTCAGCGCATTCCGACCGAAGGACGCTCCATCGCCACGGGAATGACATTGCCGGACGGCAGCGTCGCCAATGGAACGTTCAGCCCGGTTTTCCTCGCCTTGGGCCGTCACCGCTTCGATTTCATCCTGCCAAACCTCCTGCCGGTATCGGTCGTCGTGCTGATCGTTCTGGCCGTGCTGATCTGGTTTTTCCTCGAATACACCCGCTTCGGACGCATGATGTATGCCGTTGGCTCGAATGAGCGCGCGGCCGAACTCGCCGGCGCTCCGGTTAAAGCATACAAGATCAGCGCCTATATCATATCGGGCGTTTTTGCTTCCGTTGGCGGCATATTGCTCGCTGCGCGTCTTGGCCGGGGCGACATCGCCTCGGGCAATAATCTGCTGCTGGATTCCGTCGCCGCGGCATTGATCGGCTTTGCCGTGCTGGGCGCTGCAAAACCAAATGCTTTCGGCACCGGTATCGGTGCGCTGTTTGTCGGCGTGCTGCTGCAGGGGCTGACCATGATGAACGCCCCCTACTACACGCAGGATTTCGTCAAGGGCGCGGTGCTGGTGGTCGCACTGGTGTTTACATTTGCACTCTCCAAAAGAGGCAAACGCTGAGCGGGCGGATGCCCCGAGGCAATTGGGACAAGTATAAGAAAATCAAAAATGGAGGAAATGAAATGAAGGTGACGCGGAGAATTTTTGCCAAGCTCGGGTTCGGCTTGCTTGGTGCGACCATGTTGGGCGGTGCTGCATTTGCCGATGGCATGCCCGCTCCGTTTGATAATCCCGGCAAGGTCAAGATTGCCCTGGTGCGATACCTTTCGACGGGTGACTTCTTCCAGTCCTATCTTTCCGGCGTCGAGGCCCAGGCAAAGGCGCTTGGCGTCGATCTTCGCGTGCTGGACAGCCGGCAGGATGCTGCCTTGCAGTCTGACATGGTCGATCAGGCGATTGCCCTCGGTGTCAATGGGATCATCATCCAGCACGGCTTGACGGAGTCCATGAAGGATGCTGCGCAACGCGCTGTGGACGCTGGGATCAAGGTCGTTGCGTTCGACGTGAATGTCGGCAACGACAAGATACCGCAAATCGAACAGTCCGATCGCGACCTTGCCCGGCTGGCACTGGAGCAGGCCGTCAAGGACAATGGCGAAAGCTGGAAAGCCGGTTATGTCTATGTCGCAGGGATCGCGCCTCTCGACCGTCGCGACGAGACCTGGAAGGAATTCAAGAAGAAATATTCCGGCATTCATGAAGCCGCTATGTTCGGAACGATGGACAATCCGATCGCCAATTCGGTAGCCAATCAGGCGCGCTCGGTCATCTCCGCCAATCCGGACATTACCGTGATGTTTGCGCCCTATGACGAGTTCGCCAAGGGCGTAAAAATTGCCGTTGACGAGGCCGGACTTTCCTCCAGTGTCAAAATCTATTCGGCGGATATTTCGACATCAGACATCGCGGCAATGCGTGAGCCGGCCAGTGCCTGGACAGCGACCGCTGCGACCAATCCGGCCGTTGTCGGCCAGGTTTCGGTGCGCGCGCTGGCCATGCTGCTTGCCGGTCAGGATCCCGGTCACAACGTCATTGTGCCCCCGACACTGATCACACAAAGCCAGCTCAACAGCGCCGATATCAAGAACATGGAAGAACTGGCGGCCAAACTGCCGCAATTCGCCCATGCGGATGTCGCGGTGCCCGCATGGATGCCGCTTCCCAAGGGAAAATGACAAACGAAAAAGGCGGCCCGAAAGGCCGCCTTTTTGTTGTGTACCAGCACGCCCCGATCAGCGCAGAGCCGCCGCGATGTTCCCGCCATCAACGGTCGTCACGTCGGCTGTTGTCCGCTCCGCCAGTGCATGGTGCAAAAACGCCTGAGCCACATCATCGGCCGTGACTTCCCGCCCGAGCAAATTGCCCGCCATATATTCGCTGGTCGAAAGCCCGCGGGATGCCGAACGGTTCGCAATCATCTCGTCGTTCAACAGGCCGGACCGGATGCGGTCCGCGTTGACCGCGTTGGAGCGTATGCCGTCCGCACCATGTTCCAGGGCATACTGGCGCGACAAGAAGAGGGTCGCGGCCTTGGGCAGGCCATAGGCACCAAATTTGGCACCCGGATTGACCGCCTGTTTGCTGGCATTGAACAGAAGAGCGCCGCCGGTCCGCTGTTGTTTCATGATGCGTACGGCACATTGCGCCACGGTCTGGTGTGCAAAAAAGTTGAGTTCGAAACTCTTGCGCAGCAAATCGTCGTCAAGGGTTGCAATCGGGCTTTCCCATGCGGCTCCCGCATTGGAAACAACGATATCGACGCCGCCATAGGCGGCAACGATAGCCTCGAACGCCGCACGGACGGACACGGGATCGGTCACATCGCAGGCCAGGCCGATGGAATCATTGCCGGCGGACTGGGCGACAGCCTCCGCCTTTGCCGCGTCGAGATCCAGCACGGCAACGTGAGCGCCCTGCTGGGCGAACAGCCTGGCCGTTGCGGCCCCGATGGCGCCCGCCCCACCCGTCACCAAGGCCACCTGGCCTGTGAGCGGCTTTGCCTTCGCGCTGGCAAGCTTGGCCTGCTCCAGCGACCAGTATTCCAGATCAAACAGATCGGGCCGGCTCACCGGTTCGAACCGCCCGATGGACTCCGCATCCCGCGCTGCTTCGATCCACATCTCACCGACATCCGCGGCAATTCTGGCATCCTTGAGCGTACGGCCGTGTCCGAACATGCCGAGGCCTGGCACCAGCGTCAGCCGGGGCATCGGATCGAGCATGATCCGCTTTCCGCTGCTGCGCTGATCATTCGTTGTGAAATAGTCGGTATAATCCGCAACATAAGCCGCCACGGCGCGTTCCACCGCCACCTTGAACGCATCGATATCACTGCCATCAGGCGCTGGGAGCACCATCGGACCAGTCTTGATCCGTATGGACAAGTCAGGGGTCGACACGCCGCGCTGCGCCATCTCGTGGACGGCAGTCGCATTGACAAACTCGAGGATCGCCGGCGACGAGCGGAATTCGCTGACCATGCGATCAAACTTGCCTTCGCCCCGATCGACGGCGACGGCGCCGCGCACGATAGCAGCGATATCACCGGGTTTGGCGAGCGTTTCCGGCAACGCCGCTGGTGTAAACGGGTTCCGCCCCTTGTCGCGGACATAGGTCTCGGCGAGCGAGACATAATGAATCATGCGGTCGTAGGCTTCCCGAGCCGTCGCGCCAAACGTGAAAATGCCGTGCTTGTCGAGAATGAGACCGTCAACGGTGGGATCCGCATCAAAAACCTCGCCGGCCCGCTTTGCCAGATCAAAACCGGGCATCACGTAGGGCACGAAGCCCATTTTGCTGCCAAAGATTTCCTCACTGAGGGCCCGGCTCTCCGCCTGGTCAGCGATAGCCAGAATTGCGGTCGAGTGGGTGTGATCAACAAATTTATGCGGGATGAAGGCATGCAGCAGCGCTTCCACAGACGGGTTTGGCGAAGCCGGATCAATCAGGTTTGCCCGTTGCAGGGTGACCATATCCTCATCCGACAATTTGCTCAGCTTGCGGGCCTTGAGCAGGGGTGCGATCTTGACGGCCGGCAGGCCGGCGGGCTCGATGATACCCATGTCCCAGCCGCTCCCCTTCACGCAGAGCACATCCCACTCGTCACCAATCAGATCCTTGACCGTGGTTTTGACGGAGGTGTTTCCGCCGCCGTGCAACACCAGCTGCGGCACGCTTCCGAGAAGCCGCGTGGTATAAGTTCTCAATGCGAGATCTCGGTTAATACCCTTGGCGGCATAGGCCGCCACCATGTCTTCCGCCTCTTTGTCATTCCACAAATTTTTCATGCGAACTCCTCCCGTCCGGCAAATGGCCTCTCTGCCTGGCAACGGGCCAGGCGATCCGCCAATGTTTCCAACTGTTGCTATGCTTGTTTGAGCCCGGCGCCCTTGGCGCGTTTGAGCAGGCGTTTCGCCATGGATGCTGTGACCATGAGATGGGACGCAAACCCGCCCTTGATTGCTGCCACAAGCGGTTCGTACTTGCTGTCCTCCTGAACCACCAGCATCCTTTTGGGAATTTTCCGGATGGAATCGAGATCCGCAGAAATACAGCGCCGGTTATGGGCGCAGTCCAGCCACTGCCCGTCCACGTCGATCAGTTGCCCGGCAATCACACCCGCAGCGCCGGCCTGCCCGAGTGCATGCATTTCAGCCGCGGTGATTGCGCCGCATTTCACCAGATGGCTGTCATCTTCGATGCCACCCACAGAATAAAGCGCCAGCTGACAGTCGGTGATTGCCAATAACTGCTCCCGGATAACCGGCTCCCGGCGCAACTCCTCCGCCAGACGTTCAGAGCTGAGCACGAGCGGTGCGTAAAGGTTGATGCCTTCCGCGTTCAACCGGCGGGCAATTTCAGTCGTGCATTGGTCCGGGCGATAGGAATACGGCGCCCCGAGATTACCGCAGAGCTGCACGACCGCCACGCCCTGCAGATCTGCGTAAGGCATGACGTCGGCGATATGATAGACAGTCCGCCCCCAAGCCACGCCGACACGATCACCCTTGTTGATCAACTCAATGAACGCAGCCGCTGCAACAACGGGCATTTCAACAGATGGATTGAAAGCCTGCCTGTCTTCGGGAATGATCCATACGGTTTCAAGGCCAAGGGCATCCTCGGTTTCGCGCGCAAGAACGTCATCGGAAAACAATTCCGTCGATGTTGAGATGGTGACAATGCCGATTTCGCGCGCACGGCGCAGATACATCGCCACGGACGCGCGGGAAATATCGAGATGCTTGGCTACTTCGTCTTGCCGCAAACCATGGGTATAATAGAGCCAGGCGGCCTTATGGATTATCTGATCGGCGGACCGGACAGGCATTGAAGTTCCTCACAAAATATCGCTGATTAGACAATATTCACGTGATCTGACAAAAGTCAAATAGCGGATCATCTGCTGCCTGCGTTGCGCGCTTTTCTCTTCGCAGTTTTATGGGAAAGTCGCGTTGCCACCCTCGGCCCGGGGTGACAAATCAATGCGTGAGCGCCTCAGGCGAGCTTTGGTATGGCGTTGAGGAGCGCTCGCGTATAGGCCTCCTGCGGCGCGTCGAATATTTCCTCAGCCGTCCCCACTTCGATGATCTTGCCGCGATACATCACGGCAACCCGGTCGCAGAGATGACGCACGACGGAAAGGTCATGACTGATGAACAGCAGCGTCAGGCCCAATTCCTTGCGCAATTGCAAAAGAAGGTTGAGAATCTGCGCCTGAATGGAAACGTCGAGCGATGCCACCGGTTCGTCGCAGACAATGACGTCGGGGCGCATGGCCAAGGCGCGGGCGATGGCGATACGCTGGCGCTGACCGCCTGAGAACTGATGCGGATAGCGATCCGCAAATGCCGGATCGAGCGAAACAGCCTTCAGCCACTCCGCCACATATGAACGGGCTTCGGCCTTGCTGGTCAGACCATGCGCTATCGGTCCTTCCGCGATGGACTGTCCAATCGTGCGGCGCGGGTCAAGTGATGCAAAGGGATCCTGAAAGATCATCTGGACATTGGTGGTCAGCTTTCTCGGCTGCGGGCCGGCGGACATCACCGGGCTGTTGTTCAGCGTTATCCTGCCTTCGGTCGGCTGATAGATGCCGCAAACAATACGGCCGAGCGTCGATTTGCCCGAACCGGATTCCCCGACCAATCCAAGCGCCTCTCCCTTTGCGATGGTCAGATCAACGTTTTCAACGGCAAGCACTGGCTTCTTTGATTTGAGCAGGCCGGACCGCTCGCCCAGCCGCGCCCAGAAACCACGCTTCTGTTCAAACACTTTGACGAGCCCATCCATCGCGACGAAGGACGGATCGGCCATCGCGGCGGCAATGGGACGCGCAGCGCTTTCGCCGTCAATGTCATTGGCGCCAGCACCCAGCCGCTGACCGGGCTTTGACCGCGATGGCAATGCATCGAGCAGAGATTGCGTATAGGGATGGCTTGGCGTGCGCAGGACCTCGGAGGCAAGGCCCGTTTCCACGATCTTGCCCGCCTTCATCACGGCGATGCGCTTCGAGATGGAAGCCACAGTTGCCAGGTCATGGCTGATCCAAATCATGGAAATGCCAAGCTCGGCAACCAGCGACTTTACTTCAACGAGAATTTCCGCCTGGACCGACACATCAAGTGCGGTGGTCGGTTCGTCGGCAATGACAATTTTGGGCCGGTGCAGCAGCGCAATGGCTATGGCAACGCGCTGGCGCATGCCACCGGAGAACTGGTGCGGATAAAAATCCACCTTCTGTTCAGGATCGACAATGCGAACCTTTCGCAGCGCCTCGACAGCACGCAGGCGGGCATCGGCGTCTGAAATCCGTTCATGCGCCTGCAGCGCCAGAGTCATCTGATCCAATACGGTCAGGACCGGATTGAGCGTCATCATCGGGTCCTGGAAGACCATGGCAATGTCCCGGCCACGGATCTTGCGCAATTCCGGCTCGCTGAGGCCAACAAGTTCGCGGCCATCAAGTTTGATCGAACCGCTGACAATGCGCCCTGGCTTGTCGATGAGACCGATCAGGGAAAAGCCGGTAATGGACTTGCCCGAGCCTGACTCGCCCACCAGTCCCAGAATCTCGCCCTTTTCCAGATGGAGCGAGATGCCGTCGACTGATTTCACGGTTCCCGTCCGCGCTTCGAAATAGGTGCAAAGATCGGTCACTTCGAGAAGGGGAGCGGTCATCGTTTCAACCTCGGATTGAGCTGACTCCGCACCTGATCACCGACAAGATTGATCGCCATGATGAGAATGATGAGAGCCACGCCCGGATAGATGGAAATCCAGTATCGGCCGGAGAGAAGATACTGGAAGCCGCCGGAAATCAGCATGCCAAGCGATGGTTCGGTGGGCGGCAGGCCCACCCCGAGAAATGACAGGGTTGCTTCTAGCGAAATGGCGCTCGCCACTTGAACGGTCGCCACGACGATAAGCGGCGGCAGCGCATTGGGCAGGATATGCCGTGTCACCACAAACCAGCCGCTCATGGGTACGGACAGAGCCGCCTCGACATAGTCCTTGTTCCGTTCAACGGCTGCCGCGCCATGGGCAGTGCGCACGAAATAGGCGTATTGCGAAAAGACAAGTGCGACAATCAACTGCCCCTTGCCCTGCCCGAGGAGCGCCGCCACCACGAAAGCGAGCAGGATCGCTGGGAACGAAAGCTGCAGATCCACCAGCCGCATCACGAGGGCTTCAAAACGCCCGCCCACGTAGGCGGCGGTACAGCCGACCAGCGCGCCGATCGAAAAGGCTATCGCGCCCGCGAGAAGGCCCATCTCCAGCGAAATGCGCAGGCCGTAGAGGATGGCGGAAAAGAGATCACGGCCCTGGCTGTCGGTTCCCAGAATGTGGGTATATCCGGCGGTGCCGATATATCCCGGTGCCCTGCGTGCATCACGCATCACAAGGCTTGAAAGATCGTAGGGGTCCTGCGGCGCAATCAGCGGCGCGAAAACAGCCAGCACAATGACAACGAGCAGTATGACGGCAGCGATGACAGCAACGGGATGGCGTGCAAACTCTGCCCAGAAATCGGATGAGGTACGGGCTTTTTCGACGGATAGGGTCATTTGCCGCCCCCATGGCGCATGCGCGGATCGAGGACGGCATAGGCCAGATCGACAATCAGGTTGATCGTAATGAACATGAGCGAAACCAACATGAGATAGGCCACCATCACCGGCCGGTCCAGCGACGTGATGCTGTCAATGATCAGCTTTCCGAGACCCGGCCACGAATAGATCGTCTCGGTCACGACGGCGAACGCAATGGTCGAGCCCAATTCCAGTCCGAATACGGTCACGAGCGGAATGGAAATCAACCGCAGCACGTGCCGGCGCAGGATCGTCCACTCATGGATGCCTGCCGCCCGGGCAAACTTGATCGTATCGGTCAGCATCACTTCCCGCGTGCCAGAGGCCGCCAGCCGTATCATCATCGACATCTTGAACAGGGACAGGTTGACGGCCGGCAGGATGAGGTGGCGCATGCCATCGAACGTCAGAAAACTGAGGGGAACGCCGAAAACAGAAATCGTCTCGCCCCGGCCGCCTGCCGGCATGATGCCCAGTTGCACGGCAAAGACCATGATGAGCATGAGCCCGATCCAGAAGGTGGGAACCGAGAAGCCGAGAATGGACAGGGCCATGATCACCTTCGCGGTCCAGCTTTCCGGTTTGTACCCCGCATATATTCCAAGCGGTATGCCGATGAGGCTTGCCAGGAGAACAGCGATAACCGCGAGCTCCATTGTCGCGGGGAAGCGCGAGGCAATCAGCTGGGAAACCGGCATGTTGTAGACGAATGAACGACCCAGATCGCCATGCAGAAGGTTGCTTGCGAAGTGCAGATACTGCTGCCAGATGGGCAGATCGAGGCCATACTGCGCAATGACGCGATTGCGGATGTCCTGGGTTGCATCCGGAGAAATCAGCACGTCGACCGGGTTTCCGATGACGAAGACACCCAGAAAAACCAGCAATGACATGACAAGCATGACCAGTGCCGCCTGCCATAATCGCCTGACAATGAACGCAACCATTCGCTCAACCTTCCCCTGCACATTCGTGCTTGTTTGAATTGGCTGTCACCGGCGGGCTTTCCTGCATCCGCCGGTGACAACAATCAATGCCAGCCGTTTTCCAGCTCTTCCCGTGTTTCCCCGACGGCAACATCCCAGATCGCGAGCATGTCCGCATCGGGCCGCTCGAACGGTCCGTGGTAGTTGCCCTCGCCCTGAGAAAGCTGTGCCCGCTTGCCGCCGGCGCCGACGCGGGCTAACGCGCCAAAATCAACGCGTTCCTGTGCATGGTCTGGCTGGGCGACACCCGGAAGGCGCGTCCAGGGGAAATTTTCCATCCAGGAGGCGTGCGACGCGCGATTGTCGATTTCGAGAACCTTGCCCATGGTCTTGGGTGCACGCCACCAATCGTGCATTTTCACACTGGCATCACGATTGCGATTGAGCCATTCAGAAACAACCGTTGCCGCCGGCGTGTTGCCCCCATGTCCGTTGACAATGAGGATACGGCGGAAACCGCCGTGATAGAGGCTATCAAGGACGTCCTCGATCACACCGACATAGGTGCGCAGGCTCAGCGATACGGTTCCCGGAAAATCGGCAAAACTTGAAGCAAGCCCATAGGGCAAGACCGGGAAAACCGGAACGCCGAGCGGCTCGGCTGCATCGACCGATACTTTTTCCGCCAGGATCATGTCGGTCGCGAGACTCAGCCGCGCGTGTTGCTCCACGCTGCCAATGGGCAGGATGCACCGGTCATCCCTGCGGACGCGTTCCTCAACCTGACTCCAGTTCATCGCACTTATGCGCATGCCTCTTACCTCTGCTGATTTCGTCCCCAAGCATAAACACAAGGATCATGCGCATACAAGTTCCAAATGGTACAAAAATTACGTTTGACATACAGCAATAGCAAGATATTTTGTCCCTAATGGAACTTAATGGCGAGGAGCGCGCATGCAGAACCTGATCGATATCGCGCTGCTGGAGGGCCGTGCCGGACGCACGACAGCGCCGAACGAGAGTATTGCGGAAAGCGATATTCTTTATGCAAAGCTATGGTCGAACCCCTGTTGGCTTTCCTTCCGCATCAACTATCTGGCACTGCACTACAACAACCCCGTATACGGCACGATCAATGCGGATCATGACCTGCTGCGCCCCGAATTCGTCGTGCTCTATTCGTTGTTTCTGCGGGACCGCACCACGCTTTCGGAAGTGGTGGCCGGTTCCGGTTTTCCAAAGAACACGTTGAGCCGCGCAACCAAGAAGCTCGACCGCCTCAAGCTGGTCCGGCGCGAGGAGGATCTGGGAGATCTTCGCCGCGTCGTCCTGTGCCTGACGCAGGAAGGCCGGGCGATTGTCGAAGCCAAGATGGCGCCCATGATCGACCGGGAACGCATGATGCTGGAGGCACTCAGCCCCGCCGAACGCATGATGCTGTCCGACATCCTCGCCAAAATGGTCATCGCTTCGCGCGGCTGGCCCGACACGATTTCTTCCGACGCAACCGCATTCGAAGAATAAGAAGCAACCTCTGGAATAGGGAACAACAATGCAAAGAAGACTGAGAGCCCTCTTATTGGGAACCGCACTCCTGCTGGGCACAGGCCAAGCCATCGCCGCAGACCTTGTCATGGCGATCAAGGCCGGGCCGGCTTCGATGGATCCGCATTTCACCGCCACCGCAGCCAACGCGGAAGCAACCAAGCATATTTTCGATACACTCATCCGCTCGGGCAGCAATCTCGAGCTGGAGCCATCGCTTGCGCTCAGCTGGACAGCCATCGACCAGACGACCTGGGAATTCAAGCTGCGTCAGGGCGTCAAGTTTCACGATGGATCAGATTTCACGGCGGAAGATGTGAAATTCTCCATCGAACGCATTCCTCATGTCACCGGCCCCAACCCCGCGACAATCTTTGTGCGCCGGGTCAAATCGGTGGAGGTGGTCGATCCATTCACCGTGCGTGTCAAGACAGAAGGCCCCGCGCCCACTCTGCCGAATGATTTTGTACGTCTGTTCATCACCTCGCACACAGCAGCCGCCAATTACTCAACGCAGGAAACAGCGGCCGAAGGCTTCAATTCGGGCAAGGCAACCATCGGTACCGGCCCTTACAAGTTCGTTTCCTGGGCTCCGACACAGGATCTGGTTCTCCAGCGCTTCGACGGCTATTGGGGCGGAGCACAGCCCTGGGATCGTGTCATTCGCAAGGAAATCCCCAACGATGCCGCGCGCGTTGCACAGTTGAAGGCAGGACAGGTCGATGTGATTTCGAAAGTGCCCGCCGCGGATGTGCCGGTGCTTGAACGGGATGCATCGCTTGCCGTGGTCAAGAACGAGAGCATCTATATCAGCTATCTCGAGTTCGATTTCCGCGAGAAAAGCCCGCAGGTCTTCGACAAGAGCGGCGCGAAGCTCGACAAGAATCCCCTGCTCGACCCGCGTGTGCGCGAAGCCATCGATCTCGCACTCGACCGCCAAACCATCGTCGAATTCGCCCTGGAAGGGATGGCTGTCGTGCCGACCCAGTTGGTCACATCGAATATCTTCGGCTATGACAAGTCGCTCCAGGCACCGGCCTTCGATCTGAAGCGCGCCAAGGAATTGCTGAAGGATGCTGGTTACCCCAACGGCTTCAAGATCACGCTCAGCTATGCCAATGATCGCATGCCAAACGAGCTTGGACCGACAGTCGCGCAGATGCTGGCTGCAATCGGCATCACAGCCGATGTTAATGGCGTGCCTGCAACTGTGTTCAATCCGGCAAAGACCCGGGGCGAGTATTCACTCTATATGGCCAGTTGGGGCACGTTGACGGGCGAAGCAAATTACATGCTCTCGTCGCTGATGCACGCCCACGACACTGCAAAATCGCTGGGCGCATTCAATGTCCGCGGTTATGCCAATCCGCAGATGGACAAGCTGATTGAAGACGCCGGAGCCGAGATGGACACGGACAAGCGCCGCGTCCTTCTGGAAAAGGCCAACAATCTCGTCGCAACGGACCGCCCCGACCTGCCTCTCGCGACCCAGCTCAGCGCCTGGGCCGTGAAGAAGGCCAAAGTCATCCTGACACCCCGGGCGGACGAAGACACGCTGGCGATGAATATCCGTCCGGCGCAGCAATAAGCATCGACGTGAAAGGGCCGGATACTGATCCGGCCCTTTTGCTGTTTCACACGCAGGAAAGACAGACATGACGAACATAGCTCTGGCCATTCACGGCGGTTGCGGCGTGATGGCCAAACTTGATCTGAGCGAGGCTGAGTGGGCCGGCGCCCGCACCGATCTGGCATCGGCACTGAAAGCCGGTTGGGCAATTCTGAGTTCCGGCGGCTCCTCGCTCGATGCGGTGGAAGCTGCGGTGGTGGTAATGGAGGACAGCCCTCATTTCAATGCAGGGTATGGCGCCGCGCTTAACGAACACGGTATCCATGAACTGGATGCATCCATCATGGACGGCACCAGTCTGGCTGCCGGTGCGGTCTGCGCCAGCAGGGCTATCCGCAATCCCATAAGGGCAGCACGCGCAGTCATGGAAAAGGGAGATGCGGTTCTCTTGAATGGAACGGCGGCCGATCGCTTCGCTGAAGCGGCTGGACTGGCCACGGAACCGCAGGCCTATTTCACGACCGAACGTCGCCTCATCGCTCTTGCCGCCATGAAAGCCCATGAGGCCCGGGGCACGTCCGCGCTGGCGAAGGAGGCTGAGAAACACGGCACGGTCGGCGCGGTTGCGCTTGATGCCGCCGGTCATCTCGCAGCAGCGACCTCAACGGGCGGCTACAACAACAAGCCCGATGGCCGTATCGGCGATTCCCCGATCATCGGTGCAGGAACCTATGCGCGGGATGGCATCTGTGCCGTATCCGGTACCGGCAAGGGTGAAGTATTCATCCGCCATGTCGTCGGTCACGAGATCGCAAGCCGGATGGCCTATCTCGGAGAAGACCTCAAGACAGCTTCGGACAAGGTCATCCACGAAGACCTCAAACGGCACAATGCAGGTGCCGGGCTGGTTGCCGTAGGTGCCGACGGCTCCATCGTCGCGCCGTATAATACCGATGGTATGTTCCGCGGCTGGGTCACCAGCAACGGTGATGTCTTTGTCGGCACACACGACAAAGTTTTCCAGCTCCCAGGTCTTCCACGCTAAGACCTGGGCGGCATGGTTGACGGCACCTTATGGTTAAAATCGGGATTCAGTCTTTCTTGGTAATTTCCTGTTAGCAATTGCAGCAGTGAAACCGATTGGCCTCGTTCGCGCCATCGACAATTATTTCGAGTACGGGTGCCTATGCGTGTTTCGTGTGTGCTGACAATCATGTTTTCGTGCCTCGTGCTGACGAACTGCCAATCCAGTTCGGGCGTGGACGATGTGCTGGCACAACGGCCTTCGCAGGAAATGACCAGTTCGGTGGTCCGGCCAAGCCGTTCGGTGACGCGTATCGCCATGGCAACCGTTCCCCCCTCGCCGGTACCCCAGCAGGAAATTCTGGCATGGGCCGGACCGGTCCCGGAATCGGCAGCGATCCTGCCACCGGCACCATCCCCTGTCATGGCCGCCCCAACAGAAAGGCCGGTCCCCCAGCCTGCCCCCGCGGATCCGATGGTCAAGGCTGCACCGCAGGCCCGAATGCAGATCTACAGCCGCCGTTTCCGCGATGCCAAACCCATTAATTTTGGGCCGGCATCGCCGAAGAAACTCGCCGTGCACGGGGTTGACGTGTCGCGCTGGCAGGGTGACGTGGATTGGGCGAATCTGCGTATGCAAGGCGCCAATTTCGCGTATATCAAAGCTACCGACGGCGGCGATCATATCGACCCGATGTTCAAGACCAATTGGCGCAACGCCAAGGAAGCCGGCCTGAAGCGGGGCGCCTATCACTTCTTCTACTGGTGCCGCACGGCGGGCGAGCAGGCTGACTGGTTCATCCGCAATGTTCCCCGGGAACCCGGTGCGCTTCCACCTGCAATAGATGTGGAATGGAATGGCGAATCGAGCTGCAAGCGGCGCCCTTCCCGCGCGCAGGTGCTGGAAAAGATGCAGGTCTTCATGGACAAGCTGGAGAAACATTATGGCCAGCGGCCGATCATCTACACCGCCCCAGATTTCTATCGGGACAATCTGAGGGGCGAGCTTGCCGACTATCCCTTCTGGTTGCGCGCGGTCGCCGCTCATCCCTCCAAGGTTTATCCCGGCCGGCGCTGGCTGTTCTGGCAGTATTCCGGTTCGGGCCTTTCCCATGGCGTCAGCGGCCGAATTGACCTCAACGTGTTCCATGGCAGTGAGGAGGAATGGCACAACTGGGTGACGGCGCGGGCCGGTTAAGCCCACGCAAGCGTGGCGCCAATTACATGCAATTTGCGTCCCGGGTTTAACCTAATTCTGACGAATGGCCGCTATTCAAGGTGTTCCATTCTGAAGGGGGAAACAATGGCGTGGAGACTTATGCTGGCAAGTGCCGTACTTGCCATGACACGGACGATACCGAACGTTTTCACAGGGCCGCGCAGTTCCGGTCTCGTATCGGACAACGCCTTCGAAATGCAGTTGAACCCCGCTCCCATCAATCCCGACTGGATATTGGACGGTAACCCGCAGGCGCGCGCCCGCGAACAATCCGCAAGCCGCGACCGGGCGGCCTACACCGCGATATGGGATTGCACGGCCGGAACCTTCCGCTGGTATTTCGGTTGGGACGAAACCGTCTGCATTCTCGAAGGTGAAGTGCACGTCACGGACGCCGAAGGGCTCACCCGTACCTTGCGTGCGGGAGATGTTGCCTACTTTACCGGCGGAACGTGGGCAACCTGGAAGATAGACCGCTATCTGAAGAAGGTCGCGTTCATGCGCCGTACCCTGCCGGCACCGGCATCATTCATCTATCGCGCCAGTGATGCCGCCCGCAGGCGCTGGGGCCGCACCAAAGGCGGCGCGCTGCAATGAGGCAGCTCCTTCCAGTCAAGATTTCCCGATTTATCGCAGCTTGAGATTCTCCCGGGTCAGTTGATCGACGGAGGTGCAGCCCATGAGCTTCATTCCCCGCTCTATCTCGATCTTGAGCTGATCCAGCGCGCGGTCGACGCCAGCCTGACCGGCCGCGGCAAGGGGATAAAGGTAATAACGTCCGATCCCGACCGCCTTGGCGCCCATGGACAAGGCTTTGAGCACATGCGTCCCGCGCTGGATTCCGCCGTCCATGATCACATCGATTTTGTCGCCCACGGCATCAACGATCTCAGCCAGTTGGTCGAATGCGGCGCGCGATCCGTCGAGTTGCCTGCCGCCGTGATTGGAGAGAATAATACCCGTGCAGCCGATATCGACTGCGCGCCTGGCATCCGCCACCGACATGATGCCCTTCAGGCAGAACTGCCCTGACCAGTGCTGCACCATCTCGGCAACATCATCCCAGGTCATCGAGGGATCCAGCATCTCGGTGAAATACCGGCTGATCGACATGGCGCCGCTGCCCATGTCCACGTGTTCTTCCAGTTGCGGCAGGCTGAAGCGTTCATGCGTGAGATAGTTCAGTGCCCATTGCGGCTTGATGGCGAACTGCAGCATGCCGGCAAGATTGAGCCTGAACGGAATGGAAAAGCCGGTGCGCAAATCACGCTCGCGGTTACCCCCGGTAATGCTGTCGACGGTCAGCATCATCACCTCGACGCCAGCGTCCTTGGCCCTCTGCATCATCGCCCGGTTCAGGCCGCGGTCCTTGTGAAAGTAGAACTGATAGACCTGCGGGCCGCTATAGGACTTGCGCAGTTTCTCAAGGCTGACTGTACCAAGCGATGAAACACCGAACATCGTTCCGTGCCTTGCTGCCGCGGCTGCAACCGCATGCTCTCCTTGATGGTGAAACAACCGCTGCAGGGCTGTCGGGGAGCAGTAGAAGGGCACGGCAAGCTTTTGTCCCATGACAACAACGGATGTATCGACACTCTTTACCCCCCGCAGCACATTGGGAATGAGATCGCAATGGTCGAAACTTTCCGTATTCCGGCGATAGGTGACTTCATCATCCGCTGCCCCGTCGATATAGTCGAAGATTGGCCCCGGCAGCCGCCGTTTGGCCAAAGTCCTGAAATCGTGGAAATTGTGGCAATCGCTCAGACGCATCATTCAACCCTTGTTTGATTCACGGCTGAGAATAGGCGGGAATTGCTGCGGATGCACTAAGTGTGGCGACAAGACATCATTTTCCAACAGGTATAAAGCTGAGCTTTCATTTCCTTGACGATGACTTTACCGACACGGGATCGATGCAGAGCCTCGGCTACATTGCCCATGCGTCATTTGTGGCGGCAATATCACTCAGCGTAAAATCTTATGCCTGCCCGGTCGCACTTAACGTCACCGCGAAGACGCCCGAAAAAGCTCGAACCCGAATAATATTCTTCATCTGAATGATCTCTTCTGCTGTCTTCGTTCTTCTGCCAGCAATAGTCGGACTTGCAATCTGTCGAAAAATGGGCTGCCTATACTGAAAATGGAATAAGGAGCGGTCCCTTGCAACGCACTTTTCTCCGGTTGGTCGGTTCCTGCTTGCGGTCGGCACTTCTTTCCACGGAGACAAGGGGAAATTACTTCCTGTTCACGATTTTTCAAAAGATTTATCTGTCAGTTATATTATCAATAAAGTTCTTGATCTTGGCGTTATATGATATCGTCACACCTGTGATGGGCAGAGGACGGGGGTTCAAAGCAAAAGCAAGTTAGAGTTGCGGGCTTTTCTTTTATGGAAGCTTAGGCTATTCCGCCGTCCATGACTGAAAGGTCAATTGCAGCTACCGCGCACAATCAGCCGATAGACAGTGCTCGCTGAAGAGGCAGCACGGTGTTTTCTGCGGGCATAAGCCCGGCGATGCTCGACCTACGACGAGAGAGTTTGGAAATGGACCATGGTGTTGACGGTGCCGGACGCGACAGGGGCGCGGCGGAAAATTCAAGTAACCAGCCTGTAGCAAGGACTGGCTTCGGAAGTATTGATGCGATTGTAAAAAACGCCTCCGACTCCGGAACGATTGCACGCCCGCAGATTTTGACGGGTGCTGACTTTGCGCAAGAAGGGCGCCCGGGTGAACGGCTCGACCGCTTCTTCGAGGAGCTTGCACAAACCTATGATGCGTCACCGGCGGTTATCTCCGTAGGACGCGTCTGGACCTATCGCGAGCTGAACAGGCGCGCCAATCAGTTCGCCCGTCTCCTGGCGGATCGGGGCGTACAGCCCGGCGACCGGGTCGGACTCCTGCTCGACCGTTCCGCCGAGACCTACGTTGCATTGCTGGCCGTGATGAAGGCCGGTGCGGCGTTTGTTCCGCTCGCCACCGCCTTTCCCGAAGAGCGGATGAAGCTCATCATCGAAGATGCTAATGTCGGATTGATCATCACCATTGCGGCCTATTCTTCCCGGGTCGAGCAGTTGCCTGTTCCCCATGTGCTGATCGACGGGGCTGCAGCCGAAATCACCGCCAAGCCCGACAAGCCTTTGCCGTTGAATCCTGCAGCCTCCGCGGCCGAGGACATCTGCTATATCCTCTACACCTCGGGTACCACCGGCAGGCCCAAGGGCGTGGCCATCACGCATCAGAGCATCTGCAACTTCGTCCGGGTCGCCGCCGCATCCTACGGCTACCGGCCGGGCGACCGCGTCTATCAGGGCATGACCATCGCCTTCGACTTCTCTGCGGAAGAGATCTGGGTGCCTTTCGCCGCCGGTGCAACGGTGGTGCCCGCGCCGGGACCGCTGACACTGGTTGGCGAGGAACTTGCTGATTTTCTCCGGGCGAATGATGTAACATGCATGGCCTGCAGCCCGACCCTGCTTTCCTCCATCGAAAGCGATGTGCCAAGTCTGCGGGCGCTGCTGGTGGGTGGCGAAGCATGCTCGCACAACCTTGTGGTGCGCTGGTCAAAACCAGGACGGCAAATCCTCAACACCTATGGCCCCACCGAAGCCACCGTTACCGCCACGATGGGCCTGCTCACACCCGACAGGCCCGTGACCATCGGCGCGCCGCTGCCCACTTATTCCATTGTCGTGATCGATCCTTCCGTGTCGGCACTGACCGAGCCAGGCGAGCTTGGCGAAATCGGCATTGCCGGCATCGGTCTTGCGGTGGGCTATCTCAACCGGCCGGACCTGACAGAACAGAAATTCATTCCCGATTTTCTCGACCTGCCGAACAATCCTTCAAAGCGCATCTACCGGACGGGTGATCTTGGCCGGATCAATGACGATGGCGAGATTGAGTATCACGGGCGCATCGACACCCAGGTCAAAATCCGCGGCTACCGCATCGAACTCGGAGAAATCGAAACCGTGCTGCTGGAGCAGCCCGCAATCGCACAGGCCGCCGTCACGACCTGGGAAATTGAACCCGGCCGTGTCGAACTCGTTGCCTATTATGCTCCCAAGAGCGGCATGCTGCCGATCTCCCGCGCCGACATTGCCGGAGAGCTCAAACGGCGCCTGCCCGACTACATGGTGCCATCCTATCTGGAAGAGCTGGCCGCCATCCCGATGACCGTCTCGAACAAGGTGGACTTGCGCCAGCTTCCCAAGCCGACAAGCGTGCGTTTGTCGGCCGAACGAACCATCACCCCGCCCAGCAATGATGACGAACGCTTTTTGGCCGACGTTCTGGCCGAAGTGCTGAAGTTCGACGAGGTGTCCGTGGAGGACAACTTCTTCGACGATCTCGGCGCCAATTCTCTGCTGATGGCCCGTTTCTGCGCGCGCGTCCGCACCCGGAAAGAGTGGGCGACGACATCCATGCGGGATATCTATCTCTATCCCACCGTCGCCCGCCTTGCGCAGCATCTGCGCATACCCGAGGAGATGGCGACCGCCGTCAACGAGCGCGTTCTTACGCACCGGGCGTCGAACATTGCCTATTGGACCTGCGGAGCGGCGCAGCTGCTTTTCTACGGTCTCTATAGCTATTTTGGACTGTGGGCACTGGACCGCGGACTCAACTGGACCTACGACAAGCTCGACGAGCCGCTGCAACTCTATCTGCGTTGTGTCCTGCTTTCGGGTGGCATCTTCTTTGGAATGTCAGGCGTTGCCATTGTTGCAAAATGGGTGCTTGTGGGGCGCTGGAAGCCGGAAGTCTTCCCCATCTGGGGCTGGCGCTACTATCGTTTCTGGGTTCTGCAGACGTTGATCCGCACAGCCCCCGTTGTGCTGTTCCGCGGCAGCCCGCTCTATAATCTGTATCTACGGCTCCTCGGAGCCAAGCTCGGACGAAACGCAGTCATTGAGTGCCGCACCGTTCCAGTGTGTACGGACCTCATATCCATTGGCGACAATGCGATTCTGCGCAAGGAATCGATGATCCTTGGCTATCGAGCCCAAGCCGGCTATATCCAGACGGGATCGCTGACCATCGGTCATGATGCATTTGTCGGTGTGGGCTGCACGCTCGACATCGACACCAAGATGGGCGACCGCTCCCAGCTCGGCCATTCGTCCTCGCTTCAGCGCGGGCAGAGCATCCCCGACGGTATCCGCTGGCACGGATCGCCGGCAGTGCCGACGACCGCTGACTATTGCAAGGTTCGCAACGTCAATCCGTCCAATATTCGACGCTTCCTCTTTGAAGCCGTTCAACTGGTGGGCTTGTTTACCCTCGTCACCCCCATCCCGCTGCTGTTCCACAGCTATTGGCAGAATGTCAGCGACGACTACCAGGAAACCATCGGCATTGTGGCGATCGGCACCACCGTCACGTTATTCGGATATATTGTCGTGGCCTTTTTGGCAGCAACAATCGTGCCTCGCTTGCTCAGTCTGATTTTGAAATCTGGCCGCACCTACACGCTTTACGGGTTCCGGTACTGGTTGCAGACTGTGGTCGAATTCACCAGTAATTCGCGCGTTCTCAATCTCATGTTCGGCGACAGCTCGGCAATCGTCCATTACATGCGCGCCATCGGCTGGAACCTCAACAAGGTGGTGCAGACCGGTTCCAATTTTGGCAGCAACCAGCAGCACGAAAATCCGCTCCTTTGCGAAATCGGCAGCCAAACCATGGTGTCGGATGGGCTGTTCATGATCAACATGCACAAGTCCGCCTCCTCCTTCCGGCTTGAGCATACGAAGATTGGCGAACGCAACTATTTGGGCAACAACATCTACTATCCGCCGGACGGACAGACGGGCGACAACTGCCTGCTTGGCACGAAAGTGATGATCCCCATTGACGGACCGGTCCGTGAGAATGTCGGCCTTCTCGGCTCGCCGTCCTTTGAAATCCCTCGCATGGTCAACCGCGACAAGGAACTTATTGCCGGAATCAGCGAAGAGGACCGGCGCCGTCGCCTCAAGTTCAAGAACCGTTACAATGCGATGACAGCGCTGCTGTTTCTGGCAGCGCAATGGGTCATGCTGTTTGTCACATTGGTGATCTGGGACCGCGCGCTCAACTACTATACCGAATGGGCGCAGACCGCGCTCTTCGTCGCCGTGCTCCTGACGTCGGTCATCACCATTCCATTCTATATTCTGGTGGAGCGGGCAAGCCTCGGTTTCGGCAAGCTGAAGCCGCAGATGACGACGATCTATGACGTTACTTTCTGGCATCACGAACGCCATTGGAAGCTGGCGGATTCGCCCATCATCCGCCTGTTCGCCGGCACGCCATTCCGTCCGATGATCCTGCGCCTGCTGGGCGTCAAGATGGGCCGGAGGGTCTATGACGGCGGCAGCAATCTGACCGAACGTTCGCTGGTGGAAATCGGCGATGATGCCACCCTCAATGAAGGTAGCGTCATTCAGGCCCATTCGCTCGAAGAAGGTGCATTCAAGTCCGATTTCATCCGCATCGGCCGCGGCTGCACGCTCGGACCTGCTGCCTTCATCCATTACGGTGTCGTGATGGGCAACGGGTCGGTGGTGGATGCGGATTCATTCGTGATGAAAGGCGAAGTACTGGAGCCCAACTCCATATGGCGGGGTAACCCGGCCAAGCTTCACCGGTTTGTCACGCCTGTTCTGAACAGTGGTATGAAGACAACCGCTTGACCCTCGCCTTCGCGATGTGGATTGTTGAACTGCAAAACGCTCCTGGGATGCTTGCATCCCAGGAGATTGTGTCGGAGATCGCATATTGACAGACCGCCACGGGAAGGTCGTTGACGTCCAGCTCGCACCCGTCACCGAGGCCGTCAGGGCCCTGGTGACGTCGCTTGAACTTGCCCCGGAGCAGTTGGATTTTGTTGCAAGCAATGCGGAATCCCTGGATGAGGCCGCGCTTGATGCGGATGCACGGCCGCGCGTCGTGATGGCCGGAGACCGCATCGTCGGATTCCTCATGTACGAGGCGCCCGCAGATGATGACGAGGCGACGATCTACCGTTTTATGATCGATCGCGCCTATCAGGGCAAAGGCTATGGCAAAGCTGCCTTGCGCAAGGTGCTGGACGAAATCAGTGGCCTTGGACACGTGCGGCACGTTTCGATCTGCTATGAACCGGAAAACGAAGGTGCGCGGCACCTCTATCGCGCCGCAGGCTTCGTGGAAGAAGGATTGGACGAAGACGGAGAAATGATTGCCGATCTGGTTCTGCCGACGCAGACGGTTGATCCGTGACATACCCACCCCGCATCTCCGCAAATCCGTCAGCAGAATTAACCCTCCTGGAAGCCATGAATGGCATTGCACCGGAGGGCGTCCGGGTCGGATGCCGGACTATCCGTGACGGGGATGAGGCCTGCCTGCTGCCCCGGGAAGCGCATTCCATTCCGTCACGCCACCCGGCCAGGCGCCGGGCCAGTGGCGCGGCGCGGCGGGTCGCACATGGATTGCTGGCGGAACATGGCTTGAACGACGTTGCGATCCTGCGCACGTCATCCGGTGCGCCGGTATGGCCCATTGGGATGACCGGTTCTCTGGCCCATGACGAGGAAATGGCTGTAGCCGCGGTTGCAACTCTTTCAGCCAAGATCGGCTCAATCGGCATCGATGTCGAACCTGCCACAGCGCTCCCGGATGATATTTTTGCGCTCGTTGCAACCCGGGACGATGTGACAGACGCGGTGGAGCCGAGCCTTGCCGGCCGTGTCCTGTTCGCGGCCAAGGAGGCCGTCTACAAGGCTGTGTATCCGCTCGACCATGACATGCTGGACTATAACGATATCGCGGTGGATTTGAACGCAGGCCACGCGATGACCAGCACGGGACGCAGGGTGAGTCTCACATACTGCATTGCGCCAAGAGTGGTCGCCCTCGCCCTTGTTCGCGGCAGTGGTCGGGTCGGGTTTGCTTGACCCGCCCCGCCCACACGACCGGACGATTTAGTCGAGTGAACCGAATATCCGTTGGAATTTGACTGCAATCCCCACGTCAAATCACCATCTCGGGCCGCAGTGGCTTGCTGCCGGCTGTCAGCCATTTTGCAAAATTGATCATCCGCTTTTCCACGACCACAAATACGGCCCATGAGACCAAAATCGCAAGAAGAACACACAGACTCATAACAAGCAGATCGCTCCATTGCCCGGTCAGTGGAAAAACCCGGTAGACAAGCGTACAGACGATCCAATGGAACAGGTATATCGAATAGCTGATCTGACCAATGAATGAGAGGAACGCGAAATTTGGTCGCGCGCTCGAGACCGCAGCAATGAAAACAACCGCCGCGAGCCCATAGGCTCCCAGCACCGGTTGCAATCCGGTGATGACAAAACCATCGTCACGCCCAAGTGAAAAATCTGATACTGCCGCTATTGAAGCGAACTGCACACAAAGCAGGCCGATCGCAGCAAGCCCGGCATATCTAACCTTTTCCATGATCGCCAGACGCAGCAGCAATCCGCAGAACAAGAATGACAGATGCAACCCGATATATTGGACGGGAATGTTTGCAGAGAAATAAAGCCGGGCCAAAATCGGCAGAACTGTCGACGCCACAAGGAGAAGTCCAAACGCAAAGATCGCACGAAAATCAAAGAGGAATCCGGTTGCAAACAATGCAGCAGCCAGGAAATAGAACACAAGCTCGATGAACAATGTCCAGTAAATACTGGAAAGCCAGGCTTTCCCGAACAGGGTCGGTGCCATCGTCAAGTTCGCTGTGATCGTCGCAAGGCTCGGCGTGTTCCCGTCACTCCAGTACAACGCCGTCAGCGCAGCAATCGCAACCCATAGCGCCGGATACAGCCGGAACAGGCGCGATATCGCAAATCTCTTGAGAGGCCGATCGCCGCGAATGCTGAACGGGACAACGAAACCACTGATCAGAAAGAATAAAACGACGCCGAACCGTCCAAGGTCGATATTGTCAATCGACTGGCCCGCGAAGCTGAACAAAGCTCCTGGTCCAGCAGCACTGCTGCGCAGCATGTCGCCGAACATATGTTGAACCAAAACAGAGAGCGCAGCGATGGCCCGCAGGCCATCGATATGTGATAGTCGGTTTAAAGACATGGTTCATCATTCAGCAGTTAGAGAAAATTGTCAGCCTAAAGCAACGAACCGTTACCCGACCCCCCAAACCAACACCGCGCATTCCCCTGAAATTTCGCGTCATGTTGCAGTCTTTGAATATTCTTGTTTCACCCTACCAGCCAGTTGTTACCTATTGCGCCGATAGTTCGGTCAAATTGTCTTAACCTGCTGTAACGAATTTGATAGCGGAGCGCCGAGCATTTGCAGCGGGCTTTTCAAGCGGTGTCAAGCGGTATTGAGCATGATAGCTTATTACGACCGGGTTCTGTTCTTGTCGTTGAAACAATAGATCAAGTTCAAATCGCAAAAACGGCCGATATGTCTCCCGCCCTGGCGCGCGAGCCAAGCACATCGCGGAAATAATGCCGTGGGTTGCTCCAAAGCCCATCTCATCTCTCTTCATCGCTTTCACTGCCAACGGTCCGCTTTCAGCGAAACTGTACGCCTGCGCCTAACGCGAGAGCGCCTGGCTTGGATAACGCAATGTCGGATCAAACGGATTGAGTTTCGCACTGATCGCAGCGGCTTCTGACTTCAAGAGCTCTGTCATCGTAGCGCGGCGCGCATCAGTCAAACGATCGGACAGTGTGCCGATACTAAGAGCGGCGACTGCACAGCCCCTGTTGTCAATGATAGGCACGCCGAGCCCCGCCATGCCTGCTATCATGTCAAAATTGATGTGCGCCGCCCCCAGACGCCGCACTTCCTCTATCTTGATACGCAGATCAACTTCATCGATCTGCGAGCGATCCAGAATGCGTGGCATATTGAATTGAATGATTGCGTCACGCTCCGGTTCCGGCAGAAAAGCCAGGATTGCAATACTTCCCTGGCCGATTCCAAGGGGCACCTTCCCGCCGATATCGCCTGTGAAGGACCGTATTGGAAACGGCCCTTCCACGCGATCGAGGCAGACAGCGTCAAAGTTGCTGCGAACGAGAAGAAACACCGTGTCATTCAGGGTTGCCGAGAGCCGAAGGAGCGACGGCCTTGCGATCTCAAGAATACCGTCGCGGCGGCGTGCCTGAGCCGCCATTGAAAAGAACTCGAGGGACAGGCGGTATAGCTTGCTGCCTGGCAATTGCTCGACCAGGCTCTCGGCAACCAGTGATTTCAGCAAGCGGTGGGCAGACGGTTGATTCAACCCGACAGTCAGGGCCAGCTCTTTCAGCCGCATGCCTTCTGCTGGCCCGTGCGAAAGCGCCCTCATGAGGTTTACAGCCTTGTTCAGGCTCGTGCTTGTTTCGATCTGCTGTTTCATTTCCACAACCATTTTTCTGCAAATTATCATAGTAATTTCGTATTTCAGAATTTTTATTAGTTTTATTCCAAAATACAAGATTTCATTTGATGAATCCTTCGGATTTGGGTCACTAATAGTGAAACTGCCACAAAGCAACCACGATGGCGGATATGAATTCAGGGGATTGCGGTATGGGATTCTTACACCTCGAACGGGTTTCCAAACTTTACGGAGAGTTTGCTGCCGTTCGTGATTTCGATCTGGAAATCGAACAAGGCGAGTTCATTTCGCTGCTGGGGCCGTCCGGTTGCGGCAAGACAACAACCCTTCAGATGATCGCCGGACTGGTGGCGCCGACAAACGGCAGAATTACCCTCGACGGCCGGGACATCACGCGGGAGAAACCGGCCAGACGCGGGCTTGGCGTGGTCTTCCAGAGCTATGCGCTCTTTCCGCACATGACCGTCGCGCAGAATGTCGCCTTCGGGCTGGAAATGCGGAAAATTGCAAAGGCCGAGCGTGACAGACAAGTTGCGGAAATCCTTTCGCTGGTCCAGCTGACCACCCTCGCCGATCGTTATCCGCGCGAAATGTCCGGTGGTCAGCGCCAGCGGGTGGCAATTGCCAGGGCGCTCGTGATCAAGCCGCCCGTATTGCTTCTCGATGAACCTCTCTCAAATCTCGACGCCAAGCTGCGCGAAGAAATGCAATTCGAATTGCGCCGCATTCAACGCGTCGTCGGCATTACCACGATCATGGTGACCCACGATCAGGCGGAAGCCCTGTCCATCAGCGATCGCGTCGTGGTGATGGAAGGTGGAAGGATCACGCAGGTCGATCATCCCTACAGCCTGTACGAACACCCGAAGAACAATTTTATTTCCTCGTTCGTCGGCAAGTCGAATTTTCTGGCCGCCCGCGCGGTGAAAGAAACTGCTGGTGTATCGCTGCTCGTTGACAACACGGATCTGAAAATACCGGCAACGGGAAACTATCCGGGCGGCGAACTTTGCCTGTCGGTCAGGCCGGAAAAGATCCGCTTGACGGATCCCGCCGGCGGTATGCTGCGTGGATCGGTATCGAGCCGTTATTTTCTCGGAAACCAATGGCTTCTCAGTGTCGCGACGCCAGCGGGCGAAATATCCGTCTCGGTGGCCAATCTGGGCGCTCCGCCGCCATCTGAAGGAAAGGTCACGGGGCTCGCATGGAACATAGAAGAATGCCGGATACTGGCCGCTGAGCAGGAAGGCATTCTGCAATCATGACAGGCGCAGCGATCAGACCCTCGCCGCGCCTGCCGGCACCATTCTTTCTCGCAGCACCGGCCACACTGCTGTTCATCGGGCTTATTCTCTTACCCCTCGCATTGACGGCCGTTCTGTCATTCAATGTCTATGACTACAGCAGCGGCGTTCAGAACCGGTACACAACGGCAAACTATCTGACCGTTCTCCAGGATCCCTATTACCTCGCCATATTCTGGCGGACGTTGCGTCTTGCCTTGCTCACCACGGTGATCACGGTCCTCTTGGGAACACCGGAGGCCTATATTCTCACGCGCATGGGCAAGCCTTGGCGCTCGATCTTCCTGCTTGTCATCATCGGGCCGCTTTTGGTGTCCGTCGTTGTCAGGACCTTTGGCTGGAGCATGCTGCTTGGCCACGATGGCCTCGTCAACCACGCCCTGGCCATGCTCCGCCTCGAGCCGGTACAGCTGCTTTATACGGAAACGGCCATCGTCATCGCTCTCGTTCACATCATGCTGCCCTTCATGGTCATTCCCGTGTGGACGGCTTTACAGAAGCTTGATCCGACGGTTGAAGCCGCCGCACTATCGCTGGGCGCTTCACGGTTTACCGCCTTGCGCCGCATTGTTTTTCCTCAGGCAACACTCGGCATTCTCTCCGGCAGCCTGATCGTTTTCGGGCTTTCGGCCAGTGCCTTCGCCATCCCTGGCTTGCTGGGTGGACGGCGGCTCAAAATGGCTGCAACGGTGGTCTACGATGAATATCTGATCGAGCTGAACTGGCCGCTCGGAGCGGCGATTGCGATCATCGTGCTGTTGGCAAATCTTGCGATCATGCTGGCTTACAACCGCATGGTGGAGCGTCAGGCAAAGCGGAGGCTCGGATAACGCCATGCAGAAGAACGGTCTCTTTGCCCTCGCATTCCACAGCCTGATTGTCCTCTTCGTGCTGGCACCCCTGATTGTGGTCTGCCTCGTCGCCTTCACGCCCCAGAACACGCTTTCCCTGCCATGGGATGGCGTGTCTCTGCGGTGGTTTTCGGCGGTCTTCCATCATCCCGACTTCGTCGCCTCATTTTGGAACAGTGCACGTCTGGCTTTATTCTCGGCAACCATCTCCACGACACTCGCAGTACCGTCAGCGCTCGCCATCACCCGATATTCATTCAAAGGCCGGGACGCACTCAATGCCCTGTTTCTGTCGCCGCTCATCATTCCGCATCTGGTGATTGGCGTGGCCTTCCTGCGGCTCTTTTCGTTCATCGGCGCAACCGGTTCTTTCGGCTGGCTCGTGGCTGCCCATGTGATGGTGATCATGCCCTATGCCCTCCGCCTGATATTGGCCGCCCTGAACGGCATGGACCTCAGCGCTGAAATGGCGGCGCGTACGCTTGGCGCCGGTGAGTGGACCGTGTTCCGGCGGATTACCTTTCCGATGCTCCTGCCCGGCATCAGTGGCGGATGGCTGCTCGCCTTCATCAACAGCTTTGACGAACTGACCATGTCGATCTTCGTGACTGCACCATCAACCATCACCCTGCCGGTGCGCATGTACATGTATGCGAGCGAATCGATTGATCCAATGATGGCTGCCGTCTCGACCCTGATGATCGCCCTGACGGGCATCACCATGATCATTCTCGACAGGTTGTTCGGGCTTGATCAACTGCTGGTTGGAAAAGGCTGATGGCGGCACATCATTCCCGGTCGCAGTTTCAGCGTCACTTCAGACGCGATGAAGCGCCCATCCCATTCACGATCGATGGCATTGCATATTCCGGACGGCGCGGCGACACGGTTCTCGTGGCCATCATGTCCGTAACAGACCGCCTGCGCCAGAGCGAGTTCACCAGTGAACCGCGTGCAGGGTTCTGTCTTATCGGAGCGTGTCAGGATTGCTTCGTGACCCTTGCCTGCGGAATGCGGGTGCGGGCGTGCACCACGCCTCTCGAGGCGCAGATGGCATTCATAACAAGAGAATCCGGCAATGAATGATACGTCACCCGCGGTGGTTGTCGGAGCCGGGCCCGCAGGAATCTGCGCCGCAAAAACGCTTGTCGCCGCAGGGTTGCGCCCGATCGTGATCGATGAAGGTTTGCGTGCCGGTGGTCAGATCTATCGCCGTCCCTTCCTCGATGACGGTCGTAGTGCCACAGATCTCTATGGCTCGGAAGCGGCCAAGGCCACCAGACTGCACCGTGAATTCGATGCCCTGCTCCCGTCCATCGATTACCGGCCGCAGACACTGGTCTGGAATATTGCGGACAATCAGCTCCACCTTATGGCCAATGGAGATCATCAGCAGATCAGCTTTCAAAATCTGATCCTTTCGACTGGCGCCACCGACCGCGTGCTGCCCTTTCCCGGCTGGACTTTGCCGGGCGTCTATACGTTGGGCGCAGCCCAGACCGCACTGAAAGCACAGGGCTGCACCATCGGCAGAAAGGTCGTCTTTCTCGGATCAGGCCCGCTTCTCTACCTTGTTGCCTGGCAATATCTGAAGGCCGGCGCCAGCGTGGCCGCTGTACTCGACACAGCTCCGTTCACCGCCAAGCTCAATCTTCTCTCCGCATTCCGGTTCGATCCGCGTCTCGTGCTCATCGGGATGTCCTACGCGGCAAGGCTCGTTCGCCGCGGCGTAAAGCTTCGCTACAACGTTCGTCCAACGGGTGTGGACGGCTCTCAACATGTCGAGGGGCTGAGTTTTAAATCCGGAGCAAAGACACATTCCATAGCGTGTGACGCTGTTGCATACGGTTTCGCGCTTCGTCCCGAAACACAATTGGCAGACCTTGCGGGCTGTTCATTCCGCTTTGATGACAGGGATCGTACGTGGTTGCCGGTAACGGATGAGACTGGCCGCACGAACCGCAAGGGCGTTTACCTCGCCGGTGATGGCAGCGGCATTGCCGGTGCCGATGCCGCGGAGATTTCAGGCGAACTCGCCGCCCTCGCCCTGATTCAGGATTCCGGAGCGGTGGCTGATCCCGGGCGAATGTCTGTGCTTGCGGGAGCGCGCCGGCGGAAAGCCAAACTGAGGGATGCTCTCGAAAAAGCATTCCCGTTCCCGGAAAACTGGTTTGAACAGGTTCCGGGCGAGACTAAACTCTGCCGTTGCGAGGAAATCACCGTTTCCTCCGTTGTCGACACGCTGCATGGAAATGACCTTCGTGAGCTCAACCGGCTGAAAGCGCTCAGCCGCGCGGGTATGGGCCGCTGTCAGGGCCGCATGTGCAGCGCGGCTTTGGCGGAAGTTCTTTCATCCACGCAAAAGCTCACTCTAACGGAAATCGGCCGCTTGCGGGCGCAGGCGCCGGTCAAGCCACTACCGCTGTCTCTGCATGAGGGCGGCGCATGACCCGGCGTCTCTCTGCAGACGTTGCCGTGATAGGCGGCGGCCTGGTCGGCAGTTCTGCCGCGCTTGCGCTGCGCAGGGCCGGCTTGTCGGTCATCCTCATCGACAAGGGCTTTTGCGGGGCGCAGGCAAGCGGCGTCAACTATGGTGGCGTGCGGCGTCAAGGCCGCTCCGCAGCTCAGCTCCCGCTCTCACAACGCGCCCACCAGATCTGGCCGAGATTGAAGGAGTTGATCGGGATCGATGGAGAATACCAGCGCAGCGGGCATCTGAAACTCGCACGCACGCCGGAGGACTTCGCAAAGCTCGAACACTATGCGGAAACCGTAAAATCCTTTGGTCTTGATCTCGAGCTGTACACTGGCGCGATGGCAAAAGCCCGTTTTCCATGGCTGTCCGGAAACATCGCCGGCGCTTCGCTGTGTCCGGACGACGGACAGGCCAATCCCCGGCTGGTATCGCCAGCCTTCGCCAAGGCAGCACGGGATGCCGGGGCGATTGTCCTTGAACAGAACGCTGTCCATGCGGCGGTGCGCGCAAATGACGGGTTTGCCCTTCAGGCGGGCGCGGACTGCGAAATAACCTGCCGCTTCCTCATCAACAGTGCCGGGGCATGGGCCAACAAAATTGCCGCCGACTTCGCCGAGCCCGCGCCGCTCTCTCGCATATATCCCTCAATGGTCGTGACCGAGCCGCTTGCACCGCGGTTGCCCGTCAGCCTCGGAGAGGAAGGCGGCGGTTTCTACTGCCGGCAGGTGACACGCGGAAACTATATCATGGGCGGCGGGCGTGGCTATGCCCTTGCCGATCCTGATTTTTCCCGTCCGTCCACCACGGCTGCGCAATCCGTCATGAAACGGGCCACCGCACTTTTCCCGCACCTTGCCGGCGCGCATGTGATCCGTTTCTGGTCGGGTACGGAAGGCCAACTTCCCGACAACAATCCTGTCATTGGCCCAAGCGGCACGACACCGGGCCTTTTCCATGCATTCGGCTTTTGTGGCGCCGGTTTTCAGGTGGCACCGGCGGTTGGTGCCGTCCTGTGTGACCTCGTCACATCAGGCGAAACAGTAACGCCAATCGACGCCTTTTCGATCGAACGCTTCAGAAACATGTCTTCACAACACAACGAGAAAAAGGGAACTCACAATGAAACAGTTGAATAATTGCCTGGTATCCACGATCGCTCTGACAGTCGCAGGATTAACCGCCTCGCACGCTCAGGCTGAAACGAAAACGCTCTACGTGGGAATGAATGGCGGAAATTACGAACGCACATTCACCCAGGACGTTTTTCCTGAATTCGAAAAGGCCAATGACGTCAAGATCGTCGTCGTGCCCGGAACATCCGCCGATATTCTCGCTAAGGCGACGGCGGCGAAAGATAACCCGCAGATGCATGTCATGTTTCTGGACGACGGCGTCATGGTTCGGGCAATCGGTACCGGACTTTGCCAGAAACTGCGGCCGTCACCGGTTCTAGACGACGTCACGCCCGGGGCACGCATGAAGGACGACATGGCTGTCGGCATCGACATGGGCATGACGGGCCTTGCCTACAACAAGCAAATGTTTGACCAGAATGGCTGGAGCGCACCCACATCATGGATGGACCTTGCCGATCCAAAATTCAAGGGCAAGGTGGTCTTCCAGTCGGCTTCCGTCTCGACGTTTGGTCTCCATGCGTTTCTGATGTTCAACCGCATCCAGGGCGGCGATGAGAACAATGTCGAACCGGGATTCGAGAAATTCGCGGATACGGTTGGCAAGAATGTCCTGGAATATATCTCCAGTTCGGCAAAAATTTCGGAAATGGTCCAGACCGGCGATGCTGCGATCTTTCCGCTCACGCCGACTGCCGTCAACAATCTGAAGGAGAAGGGCATTCCGGTTGAATATGCCCAGCCAAAGGAAGGATCAGTTGTGCTGACGGTCTCCGAATGTGTGATCGCAAACAACAGCGAACCGGAACTCAGCCAGAAACTGGCCCAATATCTTCTCTCTGCCGAGGCGCAAGCCAAGGCGCTGGACAAGGGGAACATCGTCCCTTCAAACGTCAAAACCCAAGCAGGAACGGCTGGGGGCGAAGAAAAGCTGACTGCCTTTCAGACTTACATGAGCAACGCTAAGGTTGTGGATTGGGACGCAATAAACAAGAACCGGCCCGAATGGAACAACCGCTGGAACCGCAAGATCGAACGGTAATCCATGGTGGTGGAGCGCAGCACCGATCAAGGCTGCGCTCACCGCTTTGATGGACGAAGGCACTGTACCGTCAACCCGCCGGTACTACCCGAGCGGCTGCAACTTTTATATCGTCGATCAACCGGCTGACAAACATGTCCTCCATCCGCTCGTGAAGGACATAAATTCCCACATTGAACCGCTCGAGCACATTCTCGTCTTCGATAATGACGGGATAGACGTCCCGTTGCCTGAACGTGTGTGACATCACTGCCGAGTGACGGAAGACAGCATCGGTCTCCTTGATGTAATCAAGGCAAGCCGCCAGTGAGTTGGAGGCGAACGCAAACTTGTAGGCATTGGAAGCGATGTCCGCCCGTTCCCTGACATTATAGCCAAAGAGCCTCAGGTGCCTTGTTTCCGGAGAGCTGCTCACCACAGCCGGATATTCCTCCAATTCGGCCAGTTTTCGCGGTTTGCCGAGCAAAGGATGATCCGCCCGGACAAAATAGCCATTATGCACCTGTGTCAGCGGGAGGAAGGTCGTCCCCGTATCCCGCGCCATGCCCTTCACCTCATGGCCGATGAAGAGTGAGGTATCGCCGGAGAGCAGTTGATCCATGCAGCGCAATTGATTGCCGATGCTCACGTAAATCGGCGCATTTGGATTTTTCTGGCGATAATCGAGGATGAGGTCCTTGAGAAAAAGTGACCACCAGGAATAGCCGGTGCCGATATTCAGACCCTGTTCGCGGCGTGCGCGCTGCTCCTCGATGGACGCAATCGTATTGTCGTAGAGGCGGCGCATGACGCGGGTGTTCTCGTACAACGTCTCGCCGTAGCTGGTGAGGGTAATGCCGCGTGATGTGCGCACAAACAGCGGCACGCCAAGGCTATCTTCCAGCTTTTTCATGTTGAACGTCAGCGTGGGCTGGGTCACGAACAATGTGGTTGCCGCCCCGCTGATGGTACCGGCTTCCGCAATAGCAAGAAACTGCTGGAGTACCTTGTCCATGACATTTGCTCTCCTACAAAGCCTGGCAGATGGCTGCCGGCTCGTTTGCTTCCGGCGTCAACGCGGCGATGACTCTACTTCACGATATAGATTTTATCTATAATACGATGTCAATTTCGTATTTTTCCATAGTCTGTTGAACTGTTACTGTTGCATGCCGTCATCCGGTGAGGAGACCGATGCCGGCTCGTTTCAGTGGGAGGCACTATGAACGGACAAATCGACAGGCGTCATTTTCTCAAGGCGACAAGCGCACTGCTGGCAATGGGAGCCATGGGAAGCCGGATGGCCTTTGCAGAAGGCAGCAATCTGCGTCTTATTTTCTGGGGAAGTCAGACGCGAGCCCAAGTCACCAACGCAGCCGCCGACCTTTACGGAAAGAGAGAGGGGGGCAGCATTCAAAGCGAGTTCCTGTCATGGAACGACTACTGGCCAAAACTGGCCACGCAAACCGCCGGCGGCAACGCGCCGGATGTGCTGCAGATGGATTACCGCTACATCGTCGAGTACGCCGCGCGTCAAGCGATTGCGCCGCTCGACGAGTTCATCGGCAACGCACTCAATCTCGGTCAGTTCGACAAGGATCAGCTTGCGGGTGGCTCGGTCGGCGGAAAATTGTATGGCATCAGTCTGGGTGCCAATTCATGCGCCACAATGATCAATACGGATGCTTTCAAGGAAGCAGGCATTGCAGTCCCGACAAACACCCTCACCTATGACAGTCTTCGCGACATTGGCGCGGCGTTCAAGAAAGCCAATATACGCGGCGGTATCAGGGCGATTGCGGATACATCCGGACTGGAACCAGTTCTCGAGAATTGGCTGCGGCAGCGTGGCAAGGCGCTCTACACCGCAGACGGTAAACTTGCATTCGATGCCAACGATATCGTTCAGTGGTTCAAACTGTGGACCGATCTACGCGAGGCCGGAATTTGCGTGACCGCGGAAGACCAGGCGCTCGACACGGGCTCGCTCGAGACCTCGATGCTTGTGACCGGCAAGGCTGCGATGTTTCCTGCAAATTCCAACCAGCTTGTCGCCCTGCAGGCGCTCGTCAAAGACAAGCTCGCACTGTGTGGTTATCCGCGCGTCGCGGCAACCACGGGCGGCGGCCACTACCGGAAGCCCGCCATGCTGTTCTCCGTCGCCGGTTCATCCAAGCAAAAGGCGGCAGCGGCCAAGTTCATCAGCTTTTTCGTCAGCGACCCCGATGCCGCCAAGCTGCTCGGTACAGAGCGCGGTATCCCCTGTTCGGCTGCCGCACGAGAGGCCATTGCGTCCACCCTCAACGAAAACAGCCGGATGGCACTCGACTTCGTCACCAATCTCGGTGACCTGCTTGGACCAATTCCTCCGTCACCGCCCAAAGCTGCTGGAGAAATCGAACTCTCTGTCCTCAGAACCCTCAGCCAGGAAGTCGCATTCGGGACCAAGACACCCGAAAATGCCGGACCTGAATTTGTCGCGCTTGCCAATGATCTGCTGAGCAGGGGCTGATCATGGATATCACCGCCTCTAATCCAGCTGCCCGCGCAAACCGGCGGGCAGCGACAGGAGAGCTCTCACGCGGTTTTGGCTCCAGGGAGCGCTACGGTTATCTGTTCCTGGCTCCCTGGTTCATCGGTTTCTTCGGCCTGTCGGTCGGGCCGATGATCTGGTCCTTCTATCTGTCATTCACAAACTTCGACCTGTTGACCGATCCCAAATGGGTCGGCGCCAGCAATTATATCCGCATGTTCACGACCGATCCGAAATTCATGACGTCCATGCGTGTCACGCTGTTCTTTGTCGTCCTGTCCGTGCCCTTGAAACTGATCGCGGCTCTGACCGTAGCCCTGCTGCTCAACCGCGGCATGAAAGGCTTGCCGATCTACCGCGCCCTGTTCTACCTGCCGTCGCTTCTAGGAGCCAGCGTGGCAATCGCCATACTGTGGCGGCAGATTTTTGCGGGGAACGGGCTGGTCAACAAATTTCTGGCGCTCTTCGGAATCGCCGGGCCAAGCTGGATATCCAATCCCTCCTATTCGCTCTGGACGCTTATCATCCTGTCGGTTTGGCAGTTTGGCTCACCGATGATCATTTTTCTCGCCGGCCTGCGGCAAATTCCTGCGGATGTGTATGAGGCTGCCAGCCTTGATGGTGCCGGACGCTGGCGGCAGTTCATAAAGATCACCCTGCCCCTGCTGTCCCCGGTGGTTTTCTTCAACGCGATCATTCAGACCATAGAAGCATTCAAGAACTTTACTCCGGCCTTCATTATCTCCGGCGGCACCGGCAATCCCATCAACTCGACCCTGTTCTATACGCTTTACCTCTATCAGGAGGCATTCGGCTTCTTCCGCATGGGCTACGCCTCGGCGCTTGCCTGGGTTCTTCTTGCGCTCGTGGCGATCTTCACCGCCTTTGCCTTCCTCACAGCGAAGTATTGGGTGCACTATGACTGATACCGCAAAGCAACCGGCTGTATCGGCAGAGACGTCACAGAACGCGCGAAAATATCTAACATTGGGCGCAACGCATATCGTCCTGATCATCGCCTGCGTGGTGATGCTCTATCCGCTTCTGTGGATGCTGGCGGCCTCGTGCCGTCCTGAACAGGAGATCTTCACATCGGTCAGCATCTGGCCGTCATCCTGTCATTTTGATGCCTACGTCCGCGGATGGAACGGACTGAAGGTCGGTTTCGAGACCTTCTTCAAGAACTCACTCGTTATTGCGCTCTTGTCAGTGGCGGGCAACGTGCTCAGTTGCTCCATGGCGGCTTATGCCTTTGCCCGGTTGGAATTCCGGGGGCGCAGCTTCTGGTTCGCCCTCATGCTGATGACGATGATGCTGCCCTATCAGGTCACTCTCATCCCGCAATATGTGCTGTTCCGGCACCTCGACTGGGTGAACACCATCCTGCCGCTGGTTGTCCCGAAGTTTCTCGCGGCCGATGCATTCTTCATCTTCCTGATGGTGCAGTTCTTCCGCGGGCTGCCGAAGGAGTTGGACGAGGCCGCCATGATGGATGGCTGTTCGCCCTGGCGGATTTACTGGAAGATTATCCTGCCGCTTTCAACGCCGGTGCTGGCGACCGCAGCAATCTTCACCTTCATCTGGACCTGGGACGATTTCGTCGGCCCCCTGATCTATCTCAGCGATATGCGGCAATACACCGTGATGCTGGGGCTTCGCACCTTCACGGACTCAACCGGCGTTTCCGACTACGGCAGCCTCTTTGCGATGTCGGTTCTGTCCCTTGTGCCGATCTTCGCCTTTTTCCTCTTCTTCCAGCGCCTTCTGATCGAAGGCATAGCAACCACAGGAATGAAACGATAAGCCATGTCCCATCTGAATTTTGCAGCCATTGGCATCAATCACAGCCATATCTATGGCCAGGTCGAGTGCCTGAAACGAGCAGGTGCACGGCTCGTCTCCTTCCATGCACGGGAAGATGATCTTGCCGCCGCATTTTCCAGCAAATTTCCGGAAGCCATACGCGTTGCCGATCCGCGCACGATTTTCAACGATCCATCCATCCAGATCATAACGACAGCCGCAATTCCCGCCGAGCGCGCCGCGATATCGATTACCGCGATGCAGCACGGCAAGGATGTCCTCTCGGACAAGCCGGGAATGACAAGCTTTGAACAGCTGTCGGACATTCGCGCGGTCCAGAAGGCCACCGGGCGAATATACAGCGTCCTGTATTCCGAGCATTTTGAGGTGCCGGCCACGGTCAAGGCGGGCAGCCTTGTCGCTCAAGGAGCGATTGGCGAGGTTATCAACACCGTCGGTCTCGGGCCCCACGCCATCCGCAACAACCACCGGCCTGACTGGTTCTTTGACAGAGCACAATACGGTGGAATTCTCTGCGATATCGCCAGCCACCAGTTTGAACAGTTTCTGTTCTTTTCCAATGCGATTGACGGAGAGATCATTTCGGCCACCGTTGCCAACCGGGCCAATGCAGGTCAACCCGGCCTGCAGGACATCGGCGACGTCCACATGAAGACAGAACGCACATCCGGCTATGTCCGCGTTGACTGGTTCACGCCGCAGGGACTTCCCACCTGGGGCGACGGTCGCCTGACCATTCTCGGCACGGAAGGATATATCGAGCTTCGCAAATATATCGACATCAATGGACGTCCTGGAACAGACCACCTTTTCCTGGTCAATGCGGATGGTATCCAGCACGTGGACTGTACGGCCGTCGACCTGCCTTTTGGCCGGCAATTCCTTGAAGACGTGCGCAACCGGACCGAAACGGCCATGCCGCAGGAACGATGCTTCAACGCCATGAAACTTGCCTTGACCGCTCAGCAACTGGCCGAGCGCGGTACGGAGTGGAAACAATGACACGCCTCAGAACAGTCGCCGTCGTCGGATGCGGTATCGGCAGAAGCCATATTGTCGAGGGCTATGTCCCCAATGCCGACAAATTCAGACTCCTCGCCATCTGCGACATAGACGAGGAAAAAATGCACGCGCTTGCGGATGAATTCTCCGTCGAGCGCCGGATCACTGATTTCGACGACCTGCTGACCATGGACGATCTGGATATCATCGATATCTGCACGCCACCGAAACTGCACTTCCCGATGGTCATGAAGGCGCTGAAGGCAGGAAAACACGTCATCTGCGAGAAGCCACTCGTCGGGTCGCTATCCGAGGTGGATCAGGTTATCGCCCAGGAGAAATTGTCCAAGGGCCGCCTGATGCCAGTGTTCCAGTACCGCTTTGGTGATGGGATCGAGCAGGCAAAGGCCATTATCGACGCCGGCATCGCCGGAAAACCCTTCATCGGTTCCGTCGAAACATTCTGGACGCGCGGACCGGACTACTACGAGGTGCCATGGCGCGGCAAATGGGCAACGGAACTCGGCGGTGTGTTGATGACGCACGCCATTCACCAGCACGATCTGTTCAATTATCTGATGGGCGACATCAAACGTCTGTTTGGCCGGGTCGCCACCAGGGTCAACAAGATCGAGGTGGAAGACTGCGTCACCGCCTCGATCGAACTGACCAATGGCGCGCTTGCCAGCTTCACCGCCACCCTGGGCTCTGCCGATGAAATCACCCGTATCCGTCTCACCTTCGAGCACGTGACGTTCGAAAGTGACCACGAGGCCTATAACCCCGGCGCAAAACCCTGGGTTATCCTGCCACGGGATCAGGCAACGAAGGACAAGATCGACGCCCTGCTCAAAGACTGGAAGCATGTTCCGTCGCGCTTCCAGACACAAATGGCGCGGTTCTTCGATGCGCTTGAAAATGATAGCGCGCTTCCGGTGACAAGCGCCGATTCACGCAGGGCACTCGAACTGGTCACCGCATTCTACTATTCATCACTGACGCACCAGGATGTGGAGTTGCCAATTCCGAACGACCACCCGAACTATGAAAGCTGGGTTCCCGCCGCATTCCGTCAGACTGATGAGGTCCCGCATGGCAACCGCAGTTGAGCTCCAGAATGTTGTAAAGAGCTACGGTAATCTTCAGGTCATCCACGGCGTCAACCTGACGATCGATCCCGGCGAATTCACCGTCTTCGTCGGTCCGTCCGGTTGCGGCAAGTCGACATTGCTGCGGATGATTGCAGGTCTTGAAGCCATCAGCGACGGGGACCTGCTGATTGACGGCGAGCGCATGAATGCTGTCACGCCGTCAGAGCGGGGAATTGCGATGGTTTTTCAGTCATACGCGCTTTACCCCCATATGAGCGTCTACAAGAACCTTGCTTTTGGTCTCGAAACCGCGCGGCTGCCGCGGGCTGAAATAGCAAAACGGGTTCTGCGGGCCGCTGAGATTCTGCAAATTGAACCGCTGTTGAACCGCAAGCCGAAGCAGCTCTCCGGCGGGCAGCGTCAGCGTGTTGCCATTGGCCGCGCCATTGTGCGCGAACCGAAAATCTTCCTGTTCGACGAACCTCTCTCAAACCTGGACGCGGAACTGCGGGTTCAGATGCGCGTGGAGATCGCCAAACTCCAGCAGCGATTGGGCAACACGACGATCTACGTCACGCATGACCAGGTCGAGGCAATGACCATGGCGGACAAGATCGTTGTCTTGCGCGATGGCAGGATCGAACAGGTCGGTGCACCCCTTGATCTGTACAATCATCCGCGCAACCTGTTTGTCGCCGGCTTCATCGGCTCGCCGAAAATGAACTTCCTGCAGATCTCCGCCGCAGAGATCGAGGTCGATGCTGACGCAACTGGATCAGCAGCGGGCCGGCGGCCGGACATCCCGATGACACTGGGTATCCGCCCTGAACATATCACCATCGACCCCAATACCGGTGCCGCGCTCGGTCCGTTGAAAGTTGTGCTGGTCGAGAGCCTGGGCGGTCAAACCGTGGTCTACGCGACAGCAGCGAACGGACAAACCATTACGGTTGTTCTCGATGGACAGGTGGCAGTTGGAGAAACGCTGGAGGCCTTTTTTGATCCGGCCAAGGCCCATCTTTTTGCCGCCGATGGCAATGTGATGACGGGCGCCCGACTGCCGCACATCATAAAGCTCGTTTGATAGAAACGGGCGGTCTGGCGCGGATGGGTCGTCCCGCGTCAGACCGCTTGCCATGTTCCGCTTTGCCGGTATTAATCCGTGCATGGCATTCACACTCCGGCAGTTGCAATATTTCGTCGCGGTCGCGGAACAGGGCTCGATCACCCGCGCCGCGCAGAACCTGTCGATTTCGCAGTCATCCATCACCGAAGCCATCAAGGAACTTGAAACCGATCTGGGCGTCGAGCTGTTCGAACGCCACCCGCGCGGCTTGCACATCACCTATAACGGCCATCAGTTCCTGCGCCATGCCACCAAGATACTGGCCGACGTTTCCGACGCACGCCGCTCCTTCTCCGAGGACAGGCCAACCGATGCCGGCAAGCTGCAATTGGGTGTCACCTCGCTCGTCGCCGGTTATGTCCTGTCCGATCTGCTCGCCCGCTATCGCCGTGCCTGTCCGGGAGTGGAGGTCAGCGCCATCGAGGACAATGGCTCTTATCTCGAACACCTGCTGATCGGCGGCGAACTGGATGTCGCCGTCATGGTCATTTCCAACCTGCGCGACCGCATGGCCCTGCAGGCGGAAATCATCGAGACCTCGCCCTACCGGCTCTGGCTGCCGCTTGGCCATCCCCTGGTCAGCGCCGATATCATTTCCATCAATGACATCGCCAAGGAACCGCTGATCATGCTGACGGTCGATGAAATCGAGGAAAACACCGGCAAGCTGCTGACAGCACTGGGCGCCCGTCCGCACGTCGCTTTCCGTACCCGGTCCGTTGAAGCCGTCCGCAGCCTCGTGGCAACTGGCGCGGGCATCGCGCTATTGCCCGATCTGGTCTACCGCCCCTGGTCGCTGGAAGGCGACCGCATCGAAAGCCGTGACGTTTCCGGCGCGCTCCCGGTGGTGCAGGTAGGCATGGTCTGGCGCAAGGGATCCAGCCTGCCGCAGGCGGCGCGTGACTTTGTCGGCATCGCCGAAGCGCTGCGCAGCGGCCGTACGCGATGATATCGGAAAAACCGATAGCGCCCTTCTGATTAATGAATTTGCGAAAGTGGCGAAAGAGAGGCACTTTTTCTCCCGGGAACACACGCCGCAAAGGCGGCACCAAAATCGGGAGATTTCGAGATGAAGCAGATTCTGAAATCCTGCACGGCGCTGACCCTTTCGCTTGCCTTCTGCACGCAGGTCATGGCTCAGGAAGCCTTAACGCAATTGGGCAAGGGCGAAGGCGAACTCTCCATCGTTGCCTGGGCCGGCTATATCGAGCGCGGCGACACCGACAAGGCCTATGACTGGGTTACCGGCTTCGAGAAGGAAACCGGCTGCAAGGTCAGCGTCAAAACAGCCGCCACATCGGACGAGATGGTGGCGCTGATGAACGAAGGCGGCTTCGATCTCGTAACCGCCTCCGGTGACGCCTCGCTGCGCCTCGTGGCCGGCAAACGCGTCCAGCCCATCAACACTGATCTTATCCCAAGCTGGAAGACAATCGACAAACGCCTGCAGGATGCTCCTTGGTACACGGTCAAGGGCGTGCATTATGGCGTACCCTATGTCTGGGGTCCGAACGTCCTGATGTACAATACCGAAGTCTTCAAAGGTAAGCCGCCAAAGAGCTGGAACGTTGTCTTTGAGGAAATGACCCTGCCGGACGGCAAGTCCAACAAGGGCCGCGTGCAGGCCTATGACGGTCCGATCCATATAGCCGACGCCGCCAACTACCTGATGTTCCACAAGCCGGAACTTGGCATCAAAAGCCCCTATGAGTTGAACGAAGACCAGTACAAGGCAGCGCTTGAGCTGTTGCGCGGACAGCGCAAGCTTGCCGGCCGTTACTGGCACGATGCGATGATCCAGGTCGATGACTTCAAGAATGAAGGCGTTGTCGCTTCCGGTTCGTGGCCGTTTCAGGTCAATTTGCTGAAGTCGGAAAAGCAACCCGTTGCTTCGAATTTCCCGGAAGAAGGCACGACCGGCTGGGCTGATACGACCATGCTGCATGCGGAAAGCACCCATCCGAACTGCGCCTATATGTGGATGGAACACAGCCTTTCCACAAAGGTGCAAGGCGATGTTTCCGCGTGGTTCGGCGCCAATCCATCCGTCGGTGCAGCCTGCAAAGGCAATGAACTCCTCACGGACGAAGGCTGCGCCACCAACGGTTACAATGATTTTGACAAGATCAAATTCTGGAGGACGCCGGTTGCCAAGTGCGAAAGCCAGAGCGAATGCGTACCGTATCACCGCTGGGTGTCCGATTATATCGGTGTCATTGGCGGCCGCTGATCCCCGATGTCACGCTGCGGTGCCTGGTTCGCCCCGCAAGCATGCCTGAAACATGGAGTGAGACATGACAGCTGCTGTCCTGTTTGAAAACGTATCGCGCCATTTCGGAGCGGTCCGCGCCGTCGATGCGGTTGATCTTGCTGTTGCCGAAGGCGAATTCTTTGCCATGCTTGGCCCCTCCGGCTCGGGCAAGACCACCTGCCTGCGCCTGATGGCGGGGTTCGAACAGCCGACCGGCGGCCATATCGAGATTTTCGGCGAGACGGCGGAGGGCGTGCCGCCGTACCGGCGCAACGTCAATACGGTGTTTCAGGATTACGCATTGTTTCCGCATCTGAGTATCCTCGACAATGTCGCCTACGGCCTGATGGTCAAGGGCGTGGCGCGGGAAGAACGGCGCAAGGCTGCGGAAGATGCGCTTGCCATGGTCAAGCTGCCTGGGTACGGCACGCGGCGGCCCGGTCAGCTTTCCGGCGGCCAGCGCCAGCGCGTTGCGCTTGCGCGCGCCCTCGTCAACAAGCCTAAAGTCCTTCTGCTGGACGAGCCACTGGGTGCGCTTGACCTCAAGCTGCGTGAACAGATGCAGGAGGAATTGAAGACCCTGCAGAAATCGCTCGGCATCACCTTTGTCTTTGTCACTCATGATCAAGGCGAAGCCCTGTCCATGGCCGACCGCATCGCCGTGTTCAACGAAGGCAGGATCCAGCAACTTGGTACGCCGGAAGATGTCTACAAGCGACCGAAGACGCGGTTTGTCGCCGATTTCGTCGGCTCGTCCAATATCCTGCAACCGGAATTTGTCACCCAGCTTGGCGCGGGCCGGCAACTCGCCAGCCTGCGTCCCGAAGCCATAGAGCTTACCGGCAAAAAGGACGGCCAGCTTTCGCTGTCCGGCATTGTCCTGTCGCGCAGCTTCCTTGGTGCATCGAACCGTATCACCGTCGATGTCAGCGGGACCAAACTTCATGTGACCAGCCCGGCGGCAAGTCCTGTTCCGGAAGAAGGCAGCAAGGTCACATTGAGTTTTGCCCCGGCCGATCTTCATCTCATGGAGGCGGTGTGATGAGCGCCATCACCGGCGAACAGGCCATATCAACGCAAAGGTCCGGTCTTGCTGGCCGCATATCGGATTTCTTCTGGAAACATCCGCATGTTTTCCTGGCAGTGATGCTGGCTCCGCCGCTGCTGTGGCTCGGCATCATCTATTTGGGTTCGTTGCTCGCGCTCCTGTTGCAGAGCTTCTTTTCCATCGATGATTATTCGGGCCTGGTGAATTACGAGTTCACGCTTGCCACCTACGGGCAGTTGCTGAACGAGACCAATCTCGACATCATCATCCGCACCGTGTGCATGGCGGCGATCGTGACCCTGTTTTCCGCACTGATCGCCTTTCCGATCGCTTACTATGCGGCGCGCTATGCCAGGGGAAAATGGAAGGCGCTGTTCTATCTCGGGGTAATGCTGCCGCTGTGGTCGAGCTATCTTGTCAAGATTTACGCGTGGAAACTGATCCTTGCAAAGGAAGGTATCCTGACCTGGCTCCTGACCAAGCTGAACCTGCTCTGGCTGCTGGATGCGTGGCTGTCACTCCCGGTGATCGGCGGCAATTCCCTCTCGGTCAGCTATACCGGCACCTTCATCGTGTTTGTCTATGTCTGGATGCCCTTCATGATCCTGCCGATCCAGGCATCGCTGGAACGCGTACCGGTCAATCTGATCGAGGCCTCCTCCGATCTTGGCAGCACCCCGCAGCAGACCTTCCGCCATGTGCTGTTTCCGCTGGCTCTGCCCGGCATCGTTGCCGGATCGATCTTCACCTTTTCGCTGACGCTGGGTGACTACATCATTCCGCAGATCATCGGTTCTTCGCGTCTGTTCATCGGCCAGGCCGTCTATGCGCAGCAGGGCACGGCGGGCAACATCCCGCTTGCTGCCGCTTTCACCGTCGTGCCCATCGTCATTATGGGGCTCTATCTCTGGGCCGCCCGCAGAATGGGAGCTTTCGATGCGCTCTGATCGTTCCGCCTCTGCTCCGCTGGCCCTGAAGATTGCCGCCGCCGGCGGGCTGCTCTTCCTGCATCTGCCGATCCTGCTGATTTTCCTCTATGCCTTCACCACGGAAGAAAAGAGTTACCAATTCCCGCCACCCGGCCTGACACTGCAATGGTTCGCGGTGACCTGGAACCGACCGGATGTGTGGCAGGCGCTGAGCCTCTCGGTCCGCGTCGCCTCGATCGCCACGGCCGTCGCATTGCTGCTTGGCACGCTCTGCGCCGCCGCGGTCAGCCAGACCCGGTTCTTCGGGCGCGAGACGATTTCACTGCTGGTCATCCTGCCGATTGCGCTGCCCGGCATCATCACCGGTATTGCCCTGCGATCGGCCTTCAGTATGGCGGACATTCCCTTCTCGATCTGGACCATCGTGCTTGGTCACGCCACGTTCTGCGTCGTGGTTGTCTATAACAATGCGGTCGCCCGCTTCCGCCGTGTTTCGGGTTCACTGGTCGAAGCGTCGATGGATCTCGGAGCCAACGGCTTCCAGACATTTCGGTATGTCATCCTGCCGAATATCAGCACGGCCTTGCTGGCAGGCGGCATGCTCGCCTTTGCCCTGTCCTTCGACGAAGTCATCGTCACCACATTCACCGGCGGCCAGCAATCCACCCTGCCGATCTGGATGCTGCAGGAACTCATCCGCCCGCGCCAGCGACCCGTCACCAACGTGGTCGCGATGGTCGTGGTGCTGGTGACATTCCTGCCGATCCTTGCTGCCTATTACCTCACACGCGACGGCGACCAGATCGCTGGTTCCGGCAAATAATGCAAAGACTATGGGAGAACGACACATGGATACGCAACTGCTGATCGGATCGACATTCGTCGCCGGAACCGAGGTCGAGGAGCATATCCTCAACCCGAAGACCGGCGCGACAATCATTGATCTTGCCGAAGCCTCCCACAGTCAGATTGATGCAGCTGTCGATGCGGCCGAACGGGCCTTTGCGACGTGGTCGCTGACGACACCTGCCGAGCGCTCCGGTTATCTCCTGCGGATTGCCGATGCCATTGAAAAACATGCGGATGATTTCGCCGCGCTTGAAGCGCTCAACTGCGGCAAGCCGATCAATGCCGTGCGCAATGACGAGCTTCCCGCCATCATCGATTGCTGGCGGTTCTTTGCCGGAGCCATCCGTTCCATGCATGCGCCCGTCGCCGGCGAATATCTGCCCGGGCATACCTCAATGGTCCGCCGCGATGCCGTCGGCATTGTCGGATCGATTGCGCCGTGGAATTACCCGCTGATGATGATGGCGTGGAAACTTGCGCCAGCTATTGCAGGTGGCAATACGGTGGTGTTCAAGCCATCCGAACAAACACCGCTGACAGCGCTGAAAATGGCGCGGCTTCTGGCGGATATTCTCCCCGAAGGGGTAGTCAACGTCATTCTTGGCCGCGGCGACACGGTCGGCAACGCGCTGATCAACCACCCCAAGATTGGCATGGTGTCCATCACCGGCGATATCGCCACGGGAAAGAAGGTGCTGCAGGCCGCCGCCAAGACGGTCAAGCGGACTCATCTGGAACTGGGCGGCAAGGCGCCTGTCATCGTCTATGACGATGCGGACCTTGAAGCGGTGGTCAACGGTATCCGTACCTTCGGTTATTACAATGCCGGCCAGGATTGTACGGCTGCCTGCCGCATCTATGCGCAGGATGGCATCTACGAGAAACTGGTGGCGGACCTCACCTCTGCCGTCTCCACCATCCGCTTCAATGACGCCGACGATACGGTCAATGAGATCGGGCCGCTTATCTCCAGCCGCCAGCGCGATCGTGTGGCGAGTTTTGTGGAGCGCGCAACGGAACAGAAGCACATTGAGATTACCACGGGCGGCCATGCGGGCAGCACCAATGGTTTCTTCTTCCAGCCCACCGTCGTTGCCGGTGCGACGCAGGAAGACGAGATTGTCCGCCGCGAGGTGTTCGGTCCGGTGGTTTCGGTCACGCGTTTCCGTGCCGATGATGAGGCCGTAAGATGGGCCAATGACAGCGATTACGGCCTCGCCTCTTCGGTCTGGACGAAAGATATTTCCAAGGCGATGAGAACCGCATCGCGGCTGCAATATGGCTGTACCTGGATCAACACCCACTTCATGCTGACCAATGAAATGCCGCATGGCGGCGTGAAGCAGTCAGGCTATGGCAAGGATATGTCGATCTACGCGCTGGAGGATTATACGGCCGTTCGCCATATCATGATCAACCACGGCTGAAGGCCGGTTTCCGGCAGCGTGACGGCACCAAAGGAATAAAATATCCATAGAACATTGAAATCAGGAATTTATTATTCTAGCCTGATTTTACTGACCTGACTTATCCATGCGGTAGAATGAACATCCATCTCGAAGTCACAGAAGCCCCCTCGCCAACCGATCTCAAATTCCTGGGAGATCAGTTGACGGCATTCAATGATGGCGACGTCGGGCCGAGCCAAAGAGTGGCCCTTGCGGTCTTTGTGCGCGATGAAACGGATAGGGTTGTCGGTGGAATATCGGGCTACACCGCGTGGGGATGGCTCTACGTTCAATGGCTGTGGGTGGATGAGAGTTTTCGCGGACAGCACATGGCAGCCAGAATGTTGGATGCCGCAGAACAGGAAGCGGCGGCACGCGGATGCCATGGCGCATATATTGATACGTTCAATCCAAGGGCCGCGAAGACTTACCAGAAGCAGGGATACCAGACCTTTGCCACCCTGCCCGATTTTCCGATGGGGCGTGACCGCATCTTCCTGCAGAAACAGCTCTGATTAGTGGTCCGATTCTGACATTTGCATCCCTCTTATACAGGCCATTGAGGCAAATGTCAGAATCAAAGGACCACTAGCAAGTCTATGTTTCTAGTGGAACTTTGAATTTGACATTCGCATGCTGCGCGTCATGTCAGATGGGATGCGAATGTCAAATTCGTTCCACTAGCCTGCTATGCGTCCGCCGCGCGTGGGCTCGCGAACGCCTGTCGTCGTCGGGAAACTGATCGGCAGGTCCCTGAGAGCACGCACCGCAAGAAAACCAAAGCATTCCGCTTCGACCGCGTCGCCGCGCAAACCCAAGGCTTCGGCGGCCAAGACCTCGACGCCAGCAAGATCCGAAAGCATGGCCATGATCGCCGGATTGCGGCGGCCGCCTCCGCAAACCACCAGCCTGCCGGGCCGCTGCGGCAAAAGATCGAGCGCTTTCCCGACGGCAGATGCGGTAAATGCCGACAGGAGCGCAGCCCCATCCCGTGCATTGAGGCCATCGGCCATTTCCGCACCAAAATCAAAGCGGTCCAATGATTTTGGATAAGGTGCTGTCAGATAAGGATGCTGCAGGAGCTTGGAAAGGCGTACTTCGTCAACCGTTCCAGCCAAAGCCAGAGCGCCGTCCCGATCCATTTCACCCAGCCCTTTCGACTTGACGAAATCATTGAGCGGCGCGTTGGCAGGCCCGGTATCGAACGCGACAAAGCCACCATCGCCATCCCACCAGGTAATGTTCGCAACACCGCCCAGGTTCAGCATGGCGGTGTCGTTTCCAACCCCGGCAGCCTGCAGCAGTGCAGCATGATAGGCCGCCGACAAAGGAGCACCCTGCCCGCCCATGCGCATATCAGCCGAGCGGAAATCATAGGCGACCTTTGTTCCAAGAATGGCGCTCATCAGTTCGCCATCGCCGAGCTGGCGGGTTGCGCCAAGACGGCCGCCCTGGGGTGCGCGGTGCAGGACGGTCTGGCCGTGAAAACCGACGATGCCGATGTCGGCCATTGTCAGGCCGGCACCGTTGACCAGATCCTGGACTGCCGCGGATTGCGCGCGCGTCAGTGCCTCTTCGGCTTGCCGGAAGATCACCGGTTCGGGACCGTTGAAATTCCAGACTCGGGCCTGGTTCAACGTCTCCTCCAGCAGGCTTCGAACGGATGCGTCGTAGGGGGTCAACGCATAAGCGCCGAACGCCTCTATGCGCTCGCCGTCGGTTTTGATCAGGGCAACGTCAATGTTGCCGTCAAGTACGGTACCGGTCATCAGGCCAACGGCCCACATTGGTTCCATGGTTGAATTCCTACTGTCCGTTGACGAGATTGCCGACTTCCTGCCGAAGCAAGGTTATTCCACTGTCGAAATGGCGCGTCGGATGAATGCGGTTGGTGAGCAGTGTCCAGGCCCTGCCCTTGTCGAAATCAATCCACAGGCCAGTACCTGTAAAGCCCGTATGACCGATCGTGTTCGCAGAACACAATCCTCCGCCTGACCAGTCCTCATATGGCCGCTCCCACCCATGGGTGCGTTTGGCGGACAGAGGTTCTTTCATGAGCGCGATCGCATGCTCGGACGCTCCGGTTCCATCCAGCAGACCTTGCGCGAAATCCAGAACGGAATCGGCCGTTCCGAACAGCCCGGCATGACCGGCTCCCTGCAAGGCGGCGCAGTTGTCGTCATGCACCTCGCCCGACAGCACCCGGTGCCGCCAGGTGCAGTCCTCGGTGGCCGCCGCAGCATCAGATGCAGCAGAGAACGCAAAACCTGGCCCTGGGTCCATGTCACGGATGGAGCACTTGGATAGGCGCTCCAGCGCGAAGCCCAGAAGAATGAAATTGATATCGGAATAGACCGGTTCCCCGGCCTGCCACTCACGCTGCAGGATGAAGCTGCGCAGCAAATCCGGATCGCGGCCATAGGTGTATATCGGGGCAACGGCCGGCAAGGGCGTCTGATGGCCGAGACATTGCCTAAAGGTGATTTTCCGCTCCCAGGCGTTTGCGTCATATTGGCGTAAATCCGGCAGCGCGGAGATGAGCGGTGCGTCGAGATCAATGATGCCCGCTTGCGCCAAAGCAAGGATGCGCGGCGTCGTAAAGATGACCTTGGTCAGCGATGCAAGGTCGAACCACGTGTCGACCCGCATCGGCCTGATATTCGGAATAAGTTGAGCTGAGCCAATCGCCTGGATGATCCGGCGCTGATCCCGATCAACAATGCCGAACACGCCCCCGGGAATGCGGTTGGTTGCTACGGCACTGGCAAGTGGTGCAAAAGCGCGATTGAACAACCGGGAAAGCGCGGCATTGGCGAACTGTTCCGTACGATCAGATGCACTCATGATCTATCCCGCCGTTTGCGAATATGGTGGAGCTTCGGTACGTGCCTTGTGATCGGCACCAAAATGCGTCCAGTCGGCCGGGGCGGGTTCAAAACCCGGCTGGCGCACCAGGGACGGAACCTGCCGCGTATCCAGTTCAAAGTGCTCCTTGCGGCGGCTGACCGTCGGAACGGCGGCAATGAGCCTTTGCGTATAGGAATGCTGCGGATTTGCCAGCACCGCTGCAGCACGACCGATTTCAACAATCTGTCCGGCATACATGACGGCAATCCTGTGGGCGATCCGCTCGACAACGGCCATGTCATGCGAGATGAACAGATAGGCCAGATTGAATTCCCGTTGCAGGTCGACAAGCAGATCCAATACCTTGGCCTGCACGGACACATCCAATGCCGAAACCGCTTCATCCAGAACCACAACGGAAGGGTTCAGCATCAGCGCCCGGGCAATGCACAGGCGCTGGCGTTGACCGCCGGAGAATTCATGCGGATAGCGGTCAAGGCTGTTGGACGGCAGGCCGACACGCTCGATCAGCATGGACATTCTGTCACGCGTCTGGACATCGAGCCGCCCGCCTGCGGCAATCACCGGCTCCGCAAGAATGCTCGCAATGGAGAGCCGCGGATTGAGCGAAGCATAGGGGTTCTGGAAAACCATCTGCACCGGCCGCTGGCTTTGCCGTGCGGAGGCTTCCTGCCTGACGGCAGAAAAGGTGCCGCGCGTGGATTTTGTCAGACCCAGAATGGCGCGCGCCGTTGTCGATTTCCCCGAGCCGCTTTCGCCGACAATCGCCAGTGTTTCCCCTGGCATCAGATCAAAATCCACGCCTTCCACCGCGTGAACCGCACCGGCGGGACGGCGAAAAACACCTGACGTAACCGGAAACCGCACCGTAAGCCCGTCAACCCTGAGAGCCGGATCGACCGATGCCTCGCTGTCGCGTTTGCCGTCGGTACGCGCTGCCTGCCCGCTGGCGAAATGCGGGACGGCATGCAGGAGATGTTGCGTATAGGGATGTTGCGGGTGATCGAGTATCTGGTTCAACTCCCCTTGTTCCACCGCCTGCCCGTTCTGCATCACCATGACCCTGTCGGCAATTCCCGCGACCAGGCCGATATCATGCGTGATGAAAATCATCGACATCCCGGTTTCCCGCTTCAATTCTGCGAGAAGCGCCATGATCTGTGCCTGCACGGTGACATCCAATGCCGTCGTGGGCTCATCGGCAATCAGCAGACGGGAGTTGCACGCCAAAGCCGTTGCTATCATGACGCGCTGGAGCATACCGCCCGATAGCTGGTTCGGATAATATTTCAAGCGTCGCAAAGCGTCCGGAATCCGCACGCGATCGAGCGCGTCCTTGGCAGCCGCACGCGCCTGCTTTCCAGTCAGCCCCCGATGGAGCCGAAAGGATTCTTCAATCTGCGTGCCTATGGAAAGCACGGGATTGAGCGATGTCATCGGCTCCTGAAAAATCATGCCGATTTCAGCGCCGCGCACTTTTGTCAGTTGCGGTTCCGTCGCGGCTGTCAGGTCCAGAATGCTGTTATCGGCCCGTTTCAGCTTTACGGAACCGGAGACGATGCGGCCCCCGCCAAAATCAACGAGCCGATTGATCGAGAGCGCCGTGACGGATTTTCCGGAGCCGCTTTCACCGACGATCGCCAGTGTTTCTCCGGCGGCCACATCAAAGCTTACACCGCGCACAACCTGATTGACCTCGGGGTCGTGGCCGAAGCCGACGCGCAGATCACGGACGGAGAGCAGCGGGCTCATGGGTTTGACCTCCGCATTCTCGGATCAAGGATATCGCGCAACGCATCGCCGAGCAGGTTGAAACCAAGGATGCTCACCATGATTGCAAGGCCGGGGAAGACCAGCAGCCATGGGGCTGTTTCCATCAGATTGCGGCTGTCGCTCAACATCAGACCGAGCGACGATGCGGGCGGCTGCGTGCCGAGCCCAAGGAAACTGAGTCCCGCTTCCGTCAGGAGAGCCCATGCCAGCGCCAGCGTGATCTGAACCGTCAGCGGCGCCACCAGATTGAGCAGGAGATGCCGCGTCAGGATGTATGTGCGGCTGCTGCCGAACGTGCGCGCCGCGTCAACGAAATCACGCGCCTTCAGCGACAGGGCTGGCCCGCGCACGACACGGGTGAATATGGGCGTGTAGACAATCCCGATCGCCACAACGCTGGTCCAGGTTCCCGGTCCGACAATGGCCACAACCAAAAGGGCGAGAAGAATGGCTGGAAATGCCAACAACACATCCATCAGGCGCATGATGATGCCATCCAGCCGATGGCCGAACCATGCCGCGGCCAGGCCAAGGACAGTTCCCGCAAGCGATGCAAAGGCAACCGACAAGAAGGCCACCGTAAAGGACTGCCCTACCCCGCGCATAAGACGGCTGGCGACATCGCGGCCAAACAGGTCGGTGCCCATCCAATAGGTGATGGTGGGAGAGTGCAGACGGTCCAGGCGGTTCTGCATCAACGGGTCATGCGGTGTGAAACCCATAACGCCGAGCAAGGCGATCACGAGGTAGAGCAGGACGATGGCCCCGCCTATTCTGCCGCTTGTATGTCCAAAAATCGCGCGGAGGATGCGCATTACCGTTCTCCCAAACGAATACGGGGATCGAGCGCCGAATAAGCGAGGTCGACCAGAAGATTGACGACCATGAAGTTGAAGGCAATGAACAGCACGCTTCCCTGCAACAGGGCATAATCCCGCTGCAATATCGCATCGAGAACCACGCGCCCCAATCCTGGCAGCGCATAGATCTTCTCGACGAGAACGGCGCCGCCCAGCAGATAACCGAATTCCATACCGCTGAGAGTGACGACCGGGATAAGTGCATTCGGCAGCGCATGCCGCCAGATGACACTGCGCGCCGACGCCCCCTTGCTGCGTGCGGTCCTGACATAATCATCGCTCAGGACATCGAGCATGGCCGACCGGGATATGCGGGTGACGGAAGCGGCAAATGCCAATCCGAGCGTGATGGCCGGAAAGATCAACTGGCTAAGGTTGCGCAGCGGGTCCTTCCAGAAGGGCGAAAACTCTCCCATCGTCGGCAGCGCGCCAAAACCGACGGACAACATGTAGATAATCAGAAGGCCGACAACGAAGCTCGGTGTTGACTGGCCGACCATGGCAAAGATGCGCACCATCAGGTCGGATGGCCTGCCATTATGGGTCGCGGCGAACACCCCTGCCGGAAGACCGATGGCAAGCGCGATGATCATGGAAAGAAAGGCCAGCTCCAAAGTCAGGGGAAAGCGATCAAATATTACGTCGAGCACCGGTTTTCCGTAGGCGACCGAGATACCCAGATCGCCACGGAAAAGCCCGAGCAGCCAGTGCCAGTATTGAACGAGCCAATTCTGGTCGAGGCCGAAATAGGCCGTCAACGCCACGCGTTGTTGCGGCGTCAACAGCCCGGCCTCTGTCCCCAGCATCGCCGTGATGGAATCGCCGGGAACGAGACGGATTGCAACGAACACAAGTATTGAGACGCCGATCAGAACCAGCGGAAACGTCACCAGACGCCGTGTAACATAACCCATCCAGAAACGTCTCCGGGTAAGAAGTGATCGGCAATCCCAGTCCAGCTATTGCTGGACGGTCACCTTACTGAGACCGAAAAGCGAACCGATGGGCGTTGCAGTGAAGCCCTGGACACTCTTTTGCTGTGCCGTATAGCTGTAGGAGGTATAGAGCCAGATCCAGGGAGACATCTCTGCGAGATGTTTTTCGAAATCACTGAAAATGACCTTGCGCGCTGCAGGATCGGTCTCGGCGCGGCCCTTCTGCATGAGACCATCCAGGGTATCGTCAATGTAATTTGCAACCTTTTGCAGGTTTCCGGTCTTGGTCCAGTACCGGCTGTACATCGAATAGGGATCAGCACTGCCGCCATTCAGGGCAACAGCCATGTCGAAATCGCCTTTCAGCCATGTATCGACATAGACGTTCAGTTCCATGACCTTGATATCGAGTTTGACGCCGATTTCGGCCAGTTGGGATTGGATGACCTGAGCCTCTGCGGCGGCTGTTGGCGGTTCGCCGGTTGCCGCGATGACCGTGGCCGAGAAACCCTTCGCATATCCCGCATCGGCCATGAGTTTCTTGGCCTTCTCGACGTCCCGCTTGTAACAGAACAGGCTGTTGGGATCGGCTGCAAAGGACGGTGTCGTTATCGGGCCTGTCACCTTGCCTTCTCCCAGGGAAGCCGTATCGAGAACTTCCTTCCGGTCGATGGCGCAGGAAATGGCCTGCCGTACCGCAAGCTCGGTCATTGGCTTGCGCGACGGATTAAGCTGCAGCACGTGATAGGCAAGCACAGGCGCACGGTTCAGGACCAGTCGCTCTTCCCGTGGAATGAGTGTTGCAATCAGAGGGTCGTTCAGCAGCGCAAAATCAACCTGGCCGGTGCGCATGGCCGCCAGGATCGCCGTTTCGTCGGGAAGAACACTGATATTGATGCCCTCGACACCTGTTGCACCTCCGGCCCACGCCTTGTTGGCAACCAGTATCTCGCGGGAATTCGGATCCCACTTCTCAAGCTTGAAAGGCCCCGAACCTACAGGCGTTGTGCTGATCGCTCCTTTTTCAATTTCACGCGCGGAAATGATCGCCGCGTTCAGATTTGTCATCGCCGTCAGAAGCGGCACATCCGGCTGGGACAGATGAAAAACCACCGTGTGAGGGTCAACGGCTTCGATATTGGCAATCGACAAGAAGTTGGCCCGCGCCACCGCACCGGTCGCCTCATTGAGTATACGCTCAAATGACGCCTTCACATCCGCTGAGGTGACCGGATCCCCGTTCTGGAATTTTGCATTCGGGTTGAGTTTGAAGGTCAATTCCGTACCGTTGGACGAAAACTGCCAGGAATCGGCAACAGCCGGAACAATCTGCAGATTGGCATCCAGACGCACGAGCGGCTCATAAATGAGCTCAAGCAGCCTTATGGAAGAGAATGCGGTCTGCTTGTGCGGATCGAGACCCGTCGCGTCCTGCGACCAGGCCATGCGCAGCGTTGCCGCACTTGCTGGCGAACCCACCATCGCCACGCCAAGGGCTGCAGCTATTGCAAGACAAGAAACCAGTTTCGCTGTTGAACGCCTTTTCATTTTTCTTTTTCCCCCTGGAGCTATTTTGAGCGACCTTATGGACGCTTGATTCGTTTTACTTCCCGCTAAACCGGCATGGTCTTACAACGGCTTTGCATTTATCGCCTTTCGCAGAAAACCTCCTGCATCTTTTAACGCCACCCGCGCTTTTTCCACGTCCATTCCCGTTTTGACCATCAATATCGCCAGCTTCACATCATTGCTTGTCTGATCGAGAGCTTGGCGCGCCTGCTCAGTGGTACAACCGGTTGCCTGCATGACAATACGCGACGCCCTGGCCACGAGTTTTTTATTGCTCGCGTGCACGTCCACCATGAGATTCTGATAGCTCTTTCCGATCCGTATCATACTGGCCGTCGTCAGCATGTTGAGAATGAGCTTCTGCGCGGTGCCGGATTTCAACCGGGTTGACCCGGTAAGAACCTCCGGACCGACAACGGGAGAAATCGCGATATCGGCAATTCCGGCAATGATTGAATCCGGGTTGCAGGACAAGGCAACGGTCGAAGCCCCTACCTGTTTGGCGTAATTCAGCCCACCGATCACATAGGGCGTGCGTCCGCTAACCGCGATACCCACAACCACATCCTGTGCCGTCAGTCCAATGTCCCGCAGCGCTTGTTCCCCCTTGTGCGGATCGTCCTCAGCGCCTTCTATGGCCCTGACCATCGCCTCGGGACCGCCCGCGATCAGCCCCACCACCACGCCTTCAGGTACACCGAAGGTTGGCGGACATTCCGACGCATCCAGAACCCCCAAACGGCCGCTGGTTCCCGCTCCCATATAGATCAGCCTCCCACCGGCTTGGAAGGCAGTGACGACCCGGTCAACTGCCGTAGAGATATGCGGAATAACCTTCTCGACAGCCGATGGCACGCCTTTGTCTTCATCATTGATCTTCTGCAAAATATCGGCAGTCGGCAGAAGATCGATCTGCATCGTCTGCGGATTTCGGCCCTCGGAGACCAGTTTTTCCAACTCGGATATCAACGCTTGCTCAGTCATCGGCCAACTTTCGGGAGAACTGCATTTAATGAAAATGCGATACCGGCGAAAAGCGATGAGATCGCATCTCACCGGGGTCGTCCGCGCATTGCATGAATTGTCTATTCCGCATCCGGAATGCGGCCGCTCGCTCCCTGGTGCAACAGCTCTCATTCTTTTTATGTTAACTTTTTATGATTTATTATTCCTTACGTCAATATAAATTTGGAATTATATATTCCTAACCAGACGCGTTTATCCATCGGCTGAAACTGGCAGTTCACTTGCCTTCCGCAAACGGACGGCCATGATTGAGCGCCGCTTACCGAAAATGATGATGGGCAGTCGTAGTCTGAAGTCTCAGCACGATTTTCTCGCCAGAATGATCGCACCTGAAACCGCATCACCATCGGCGGGTTTCAGGCGGCGGCGAATGTCGGGAGCCAACCATGGCTCCAGCGGCGTCGACAGCCCTCCGAGAAGCGTGACGCGGGGCGCACCTTTTTCGATCAGCGCGCGGACGATGGAGTCAATCTGTTCAGCCGCTCCCTGAACCAGACGCCGCCCCACCATGTCACCCTGATCTGCATGGCGCATCACCATGGGTGCGAGCACGGCATAATCGGTCGCCGTCGCCCGATCCATCCATGCAACCACCTCCACGGGGTCGTTCTGGAACCGCTGCATCACTTCGCCCAGCAACGCACTCTGTTCGTGGCGGCCGTCAAAAGCCCGCAACGCGAGTTGGACAGCCTTCAATCCGAGATCCGCGCCACTGCCTTCATCGGATATTGGAAAGCCATACCCGCCAACCCGCAGATCGCGCGCCCCGGCGAAACCGAGACCGATGGAACCCGTTCCGGCAATGACAATTGCGCCATCCGCGCCGGAGTGAGCCCCCAGACAGGCGGCAACACCATCGCTCGTGAAAGCGATGCTGGCAAACGGATGAGGGATAGCCCGAAGCGCCTCAACCGCGCCCTTGCGGCCGATGCCGGCAAGACCGATACCGGCATGCATGCGTGCGGTTTCCCGCTCCGTGAAACCGGCTTCCGCTATTGCCGAGGTAAAGGCGCTGGCAACGGAAGCCCAGGCCGCGTCCACGCCAAGACGGGTTGTCGCGGGTCCGGAGAGCCCTTGGCCGAGGACCGCACCAAAGCCGTCTTCAATGCGGGCGCGGCAGCCCGTGCCACCGCCATCGACGCCAAGAAAAAACAATTTCTCATGCATGGCGTCGCTCATGAGCTGATCCGCTCGATATCAGCGCCGCAGAGCCGAAGCTTGCGATCCAGCTGCTCATAGCCGCGATCAAGGTGATATACTCGGTTGATGATCGTCTCACCTTCACAAACGAGCCCCGCCAGGACGAGCGAGACGGAAGCCCGCAAATCCGTCGCCATGACCTGTGCACCGTGCAGCGGTTCCCCGCCGCGCACCAGCGCAGTCGTTCCCTGCAGCGTTATGTTCGCCCCCAGACGCATGAGCTCCGGGACATGCATGAAGCGGTTTTCGAATATGGTTTCGCGCAGCAGTGATGCGCCCTGACTCCGGCACGTCAATGCCATGAACTGGGCCTGGAGATCCGTGGGGAACCCCGGATAGGGCTCCGTGGTGATGTCAACGGCCTTCAGCGGCCCCTCCCGAGACACAATCAGGCCCCGGTCGCTGGGCCAGACGCTGACACCTGCCGCTTCAAGCGCTTGCACAACGGAAGCCAGATGCTCCAGACGGGCATGGGTCAGCTCGAGCTGACCGCCGGTAATGGCCGCAGCGATTGCATAGGTGCCCGCCTCTATCCGGTCAGGGATGATAGCATGCCGGGCGGGGCGCCACGTCGTATCGCCTTCCACCAGAATGCGATGCGTCCCGGCCCCTTCGATGCGGGCTCCCATCGCATTGAGGCAGGCGGCGAGGTCAACCACTTCCGGTTCGCGTGCAGCATTGAGGATTTCCGTTTCACCTTTTGCTGCGGTGGCCGCCATCATGGCCGTTTCGGTCGCCCCCACGGATGGAGAGCTGAGAACAATGCGCGTTCCCCGCAGCGAACTTTGCGCAGATGCAACGATGACGCCGTTCTCGATGGCAATATCGGCCCCAAGCGCGGCAAGTGCACTGACATGCATGTTGACGGGCCGGGCACCAATTGCACATCCGCCGGGCAGCGAAACCCTGGCATGCCCGAAGCGGGCGAGCAGCGGCCCAAGAACCAGTATGGTCGCACGCATTCGCCTGACTGTGTCATAGGATGTTTCCTTCGACACAACGGCGCTTGTATCGATGGTTGCCGCATGCGGCGACCGGTCAATGCGCGCGCCGTGGAGTTGCACCACGCCCAGCATGTTCTCGACGTCATTGACAGCTGGCAGATTGGTCAGTTCCAGCGGATAGGGACTCAGCAGCGCAGCGGCGATTTGCGGGAGTGCCGCATTTTTCGCGCCGGAAATCGTCACCGCGCCTTCCAGCCTGTTTCCCCCGATGATCCGTAATCTATCCATGATAACCACTGCCTGATCTGAGGAGCATGAAAATAGGGTGGGCTTCGTTCGACACCCTCTTCACCTGCAGGTTGCGTTCGACATAGAAGGCACAACCATCATGGCGATGCACAAAAACTAATTGATCATTCCACGGTGTCAATTGATTTAGGAATATATTATTCTACGTCAGATTATTTGCGGCGCGATGCTTTTATCGGGAACGCTTCTGACGCCATTGCGAGGAGTAGCCAGTGCTTTGAATTGACGGTAGGTATGTCATTTCGGCGAGCCTGAAGGCTCCGATTATTCCATAGGTCCGCGCTTTGGCGCGAGCAGCCTGAACGGCCAACGCGCAAAGGAACGCATGTCTATACTGCAGAAAATCAATGCACAGTTGGACTCCATGGCGCCTGCCGATCGCCAGATCGGGCAGTTCATCATCGACAATCCGGATCAGATGCTGCGGCTGTCATCGGCTGCTCTGGCCGTGGAGACGGGCCGGAGCCAGTCCAGTGTGGTGAAGTTCAGCCAGAAGCTCGGCTACGCCGGCTATATGGAGCTGAAGCTCGCCGTCAGCGAAGCCAAGGCACAGGAATGGACAGCTCCGGCGGGAATGATCCACGGTACGATCGAAATAGGCGACAGCTATCTCGTCATCCTGCAGAAACTGATCGGCAGCAAACAATTGTCGATGCAGCAGACGGTTGCCGTCAACAATGAAAAGGACATCGGCATCGCTTTGGAAATCCTGCGCAAGGCCCGGCGCATTCATATGGCAGGTGTCGGCGCATCGTCGCTGGTGGCACGGGATTTTGCCTATAAGCTGATGAAGCTCGGGCGCAATGTGCTGCACGACAGTGACAGCCATGTCCAGATGGCCAACGCATCCACGCTTGGAGCTGATGACGTCTTGTTCGCCCTCTCCTATTCAGGCGACAGTATCGAGACGTTGCGCATTGCCGAGCTTGCCAGCCAGCGCGGCGCGACCGTCATTGCCGTGACAGGGCTGAAGGATAACCCGCTGAGCCGCGTCGCGGACATTCGGCTTTACACCTTTGCCGATGAAGAACGCGTTCGCTCTTCATCCATCACGGCAAGGGATGCGCAATTGACGCTGACCGACCTGTTGTTCATCCTGTTCATTCAGGGGCAACCGGATGCCCATGAATATATTCACAACAGCGAAGTTGCAGTCTCCGTTCTGAAGGCTGAGCACCTCTAACGGCCCCGGCAGGCTATCCATACCGGCATCGGCTTCGCTTATGAAACGGCCTGGATTGCCCTGATTCTGTCGAGGCCTCCGACAATGGGAGCGAATTGCTGCCATACCCCCTGCGCGCCGCCTTCCCACGCCGCGCGATTTTCCGGCTGGAGAATTTTACCCCCGTGATCCCCAGCGGCTTTCATCGATCCGGTTTCGTCCTCGACGATCAATTGGCTGAAGTAACCGGCACCGGCGGCTGACGCTTCAAGGAATATCTGCTTTTGCTCGGCGTTGAGGCTGCTCCAAAACGCCGCCGAATAATAGACAACACCAGACGCCCAGACATGGCCAGTCTCGGTCAGATACGGCACAACTTCGTACAACTTGAAACCCGCATAGGCCGATTTCGTCAGGTCCATTGCGTCTGCGACGCCGGTCGACAGAGCGTTATAGGTTTCGGTGATAGGGATGCCGATCGGCGTGGTGCCAAATGCGGCCCAGAGCTTGGTATGCAGAGGGCTCTGGACAACCCGAATCCGCTTGCCCTTGAGCTGTTCTGGTCGCGTGACGGGTTCCTTGGTCAGAAGATGGCGCGCGCCGTAGTTGATATAGCCGCCGACGACAAAATTCTGTGCGAGAAGTTTCTCCTTGAGTCCTGTTCCCACCTCTCCCTGTACGACTTTACGCACATGCCCGGCATCGCGGAAGAGAAACGGCAGATCAAGAATCTGCAACTCGGGCACCCAGCCGGAAAGCCATGACACTGTTGACTGACTGGCCTGGATCGAGCCGAGCCGCACGCCTTCCGCAACTTCCTTCTCGCCCCCGAGCGCACCATTCTTGACGATATTGAACCTGAACTGGCCGGGCAGCTTCGCTTCGACGAGGTCGCGAATTTTGAACCATATCTTGGTTTCCGGTTTGTCATCGCCGAAAAGAGAGGCAACCGTGATCGTTTTGGTTTGAGCGGCGGCACGGCCGACAAGCACAGGGGCGGCAAGCACTGCCGTTCCAACGACGGCGACGGATTTGATGAAGGTACGGCGATGCATGGTCATTGGATGGCTTCCTGATTTCTAGAAAATGATGGCCCAGGCGCAAATGATCGCCAGAGATACGAGCAGAGCGAAGAGATAGGGAACAACAGCGCGAAACAGCGCCGATGCCGGCAGACGCGTGACACCGCTGACGACGAAGATCAGCATGCCAAGGGGTGGTGTCAGCCCATGGATCATCAGATTGACGACGATGATCACCCCGAAATGGACGGGATCGATACCGGCGACCACCGCGGCGGGGAGCAGGATCGGTCCAAACAGAAGTATTGCGGCTCCGATATCGAGCACCAGCCCGACGACGAGCAAAATGAGATTCGAAAGCAGCAGCACGGCGATTGCGCTTCCGCCGAGCGCGGAGGTCAGATTCGAGATAAGCCCGGAGACATCGTCCACCGCCAGCAGGAATGCAAACGGCCCCGCGGTTCCGATCAGCAGTCCGATGGCCGAGGCTTCCGTCGCTGCCTGCCTGAACGCGCTGACGAGCGAACCGAACCGCAGACGCGCGCCGATCCCGAGCAGCAGCGTATAGATCGCCGCAAGTGCCGCCGCTTCCGTCGTTGTGACGACGCCCATGCGGATACCGACGACAACGATGATGCCGAGGCCGAATGCCGGAATTGCTCCGATGGCGGCATTCCAGCGTTCTGCTCCGCTCGCGCGCGGTTGGGGCTGTTGCTCGCGAACGGTGATGTGGATGGCGACTGCAAGGCAGATGGCCATCACGCCGCCGGCAAAAAATCCGCCAACAAGCAGCGAGCCCACCGAGAGATTGGTCGCCGCGGCCAGGATCAGGAATGCGACGGACGGCGGGATGATGTTGTCAAGAACCGAGGTGGAGGCAATGATGGCGGCGGCCTGCGCTGGCGGATAGCCGCGCTTGACCAGTTCGGGCTGGAATGTCGATGCACCAAAGGCCGCATTGGCAACGGATGAACCTGACGCACCGGAAAACAGCACGCTGGTCAAAAGCGTCGTCTGCGCCAATCCGGCGCGGCGATGGCCGACAAGCGCGGATGCGAACCGCACCAATTGGTTGGCAACACCCGAGGCCGTCAGCAATCCGCCGGCCAGCAGGAAGAAAGGAATGGCTAGAAGCAGAAACTTTGACATGCCGGTGACCGTGGAGGCGACAACGGCAGGCTCGGGCAATGTACTGCCGAAGGCAATCACGACATAGGCCGCCGCAAGAAATGCGTGCGGCAGCGGCGCTGCCACCACCAGACCTATGGCCGCGATCAATCCGAGAACAATGCTTGGAGGCCAGGCGCGCCCCAAATCAAGGTGCGGAATAGCAAAGTAAAGGGCAGCTCCGATTATATAGGCCGTGACAATCTGCACTACTTTGCCATCTGCCAAGCGTTGCAACAGCACGGCGACAAGCAACAATGAACCGCCCGCGCCGAGGAAACCGAACCGTATCCACTCCGGCAGCCCCAATGTCGGTGAAACACCACCGAGCAATGTCATGATCTCGCTGCCACCGAAGCTCAGGATAAATCCGGTCAAGACCGTAAAGATATCGGCGATGGCATTGGCAACAACTCTGCCAGATGGAGGCAACAGGTTGGCAAAGACGTCAAGCCGCATGGCCAGGGCACTGTTCAGACTGAGGGGCGCGCCGAAAGCGATGAGTGCAACGTGCAGCCACACCGACAGGTCCTCCGACCCCATGAAGCCAGCACTGAACACGTACCGCAGCACGACCGTTGCCAGGACAGCCGCGAGCAAGAGTGCGAGCAAAGCAGCACAGAGCCAGCCAAGCACAGTTTCCAATCGCCTGAGCAGTTGGCCTGAAATCCGGGCAAGTCCAGCGCCGGGTAGAGGTTCTGTGGTTTCAATGAGGGTCACGAATTTTTCTCTTTTGCTTAGGCGGTAAGAAGCTATGCGGATTTGGCACTGCCGAGATCTTTGTCGAACAATGTCGACCAGGTGAAATGTTTCGCTTGCGAAACCTCTCGCGTAACGTCGAGACGCGGCAGCACCAATTCGCCAAAGCGATATGCCTCCTCCAGAAGCGGCATCCCGGAGAGAATGAACGTGTCGACACCCGCCTGCCTGTAGGCGTCCATCGTCCGCAGAACGGTGTCGGGAGAACCAACGATGGCGGTCCCCGGTCCGGGGCGGACAAGACCGATTCCGGCCCACAGATTGGGCGCTATCTCGAGATCGCGCAGATCATCCGGCTTGTGGCCTCCATGCAGCGCACTCATGCGTTGCTGACCAACGGAATCACTCTTGGAGACAAATCGCTGATTGGCGGCGATCGCGGCGGCATCCATGCGCGCATAAAGATCATTGGCGGCATCCCACGCCTTGGCGTCGGTCTCCCTCACGATGACGTAGAGCCTGATCCCATATTCAAGCGTCCGGCCGAGCCTGGTGGCCCGCTCCTTGACTGCATCGATCTTCCGCCTGATCTGGTCGGGGGTTTCGCCCCAGGAGAGGTAAACGTCGACATGCTTGGCTGCAACGTCGAGCGCCTTGTCGGAAGAACCGCCGAACCAGAGTGGCGGCGGTGCGATACTGGTTCCAACGGGCAAGGCGAGTTTGGCACCCTCCGTTGAAAAATACCTGCCCTGATGGGTCACGCTTTCGCCGGCAAAGAGCCGATGCCAAAGGGTGAGATATTCGTCCGCCATGTCGTAACGCTGGTCGTGCGGCAGTGTCATTCCGTAGGCACCCAGCATTTTGGCATCGCCCGAAACGACATTGACGAGCAAGCGACCGCGCGAAAACTCCTGAAACGTTGCAGCCATTTTGGCAAGCAGCGTTGGCGCAATCAGACCGGGATGGACCGCCACCAGAAATTTCATGCGCTCGGTGTAGGGAAGAAGCGCGCCCGCCAGAACCCAGACATCGTGAGCCCCGGTTGCAAAGAGTGCTCCGGTATAGCCGAGATGATCATAGGCCTGCGCCAATTGCCGGTAATAGCCGTAGTCGACCTGGCGCGAGCCTTCAGGCTGCCAGGGATAGGCACCATCCGGTGCGCACATGTACCAAAGTACGTTCATGACATTCTCCTCCGCTCAGACACCGCGGGCTAACTGTCCAAGGCGGACGGGGTTCTTAAAATATCCATGTCGATACAAGGTGTCTGCCTCTTCCTGCTGCTCGGCGATGATGTGTTGATCGGCTGCCACGACGCTGAAGTCCCGGGATCGAACCACCCGCTCCCATGCGTCGAGGTCGGCATCGCCCGCACCATTCGCAACAAGCCGTTCGGCGGCAATGTGCGCATCCGCTGCCACCTCGCAACCGATGCGGGACAATTCCGCGACAATCTGCTGGCGAATTTCCTTGGACAGCCGGCGATCTTCCGTCGTCCAGAACAGCGAGCGGTTGGGAATTGTCGAACCGCAACGCGCAATCAGACGAATGTCGCTGCGTTCCATCGCCTTTTCCAGACGTGGCGCCATCGCAATCCAGGCATCCACACGTCCTTCAAGCAGGGCCGGCAGTGAATCTGCTGCCCCGGTTTCGAGGCGGCTGACATCCGGCAGTCGCAGCCGTTCGCCTTCGAGGGCGCGCGCCAGAAGATATGTATGAAACGAACCGTCGATCAGAGAAATACGCTTCCCCCTCAGATCGGCAACGGAACGGATGGGGCTGTCCCTGGCGACGAAAATACCACCATTGGCTGGCCGTGGCGCGGAAGCCGCGATGTAGGTGACATTCCAGCCCGTGGCCTCAGCAGCAATCGGCGGTGTCGATCCGGTACCGCCAAAATCGATCTGACCGTTACCGATAAGCCTGATGGTGTCGCGGCCTTCGTTGTAATGGACAAATTCCGGCTCAAGCCCCGAAAAAGCTTCGGGCCAGGCTTGTGCAAGGCGCAAGTGCAAGTTGCTCGGATGAACGCCGATTTTCATGCTGATGTTCCAATAGGATTGAAATGACTGCAGAAAACAATTTATATTTTTATATATTGTTGAGGAAAGGCAGCCATCCCAATTCATGCACTGTGGCGAGACAAGATTTCCAATGGCCGGGGAAAGGGGAGAACAATTTTGCATTCTTGCCGGAGGCCGGTTTTGCGCATTGAAAGCGAAGACACCTCAATCTATCTTTTTATGAATGATGAGGGACACCAGTCATGGCAAAAACGATTTCGCCCAAACTCTGCCGCAGCGTGGGAGACGCAAGCGAGCTGCTCAAGCACATTGCCAATCCCAACCGCCTTTCGATCGTATGCTATCTGATGGAGCAGGAAAGCTCCGTGTCACATCTTGAGGAGGAGCTCGGCATTCGCCAGCCCACGCTTTCCCAGCAGTTGAGCGAATTGCGCGATGCCGGCATTATTGAAGGGCGGCGTGACGGCAAGACCATTTTCTATCGTGTCGCCGACCACAGGATTGAAAGACTGGTGCAAACACTGCGCGACCTGTTTTCCGGACTGGACGATGTTACCGGCAAGCATTCGATGAAAAATTCTGGCGGCATCCCCGTCGATGAAATGATGTTCGACTGAAGCCGCCGTGATTGACCTTTACACATGGATCACCCCCAACGGATTGAAGGTTGCCATCGCGCTCGAAGAGTTCGGCGTGCCATACCGCATCCAAGCCATCGACATCACCAGGGGAGAACAGTTTGCCGCCAGCTATCTCGATATAAACCCCGGCGGGAAAATACCCGCAATCATTGACAATGAAACCGGTATCAAACTCACGGAATCGAGCGCGATTCTGCTCTATCTGGCGGAAAAAACCGGAAAGTACCTGCCACGCAAGGGCATTCCGCGTGTGCAAACCCTGGAGTGGCTGATGTGGCAGACCGGCGGGCTGGGGCCGACGCTGGGGCACGCGCATCACTTCCTGACCTACCATCAGGGGAAGGCTCCGTTTGCAGAGGACCTTTTCCGCAATGATACCCGCCGTCTCTATGGAACGCTGGACGCACGACTGGCTGACCGCCCTCATCTGGCCGGCGACTATTCGATAGCCGATATGGCGGCATGGCCGTGGGTTTCACGGTTCAAACGTCACGAGATCGATCTGCACGACTACCCCCACGTGAAACGATGGTACCTTCATATCGCCGAACGGGAAGCAGTCCAGCGCGGCTATCGTGTGCCCCATTTCACGGGAGCGGTGCCGCTACCTTGACGGATGATCACGCCAAATTGCCCACCTGCTCCACGTTGGATGCGGGGGACGGCGATTTGATCCGGGGGAAATCATAGCCATTCACCTTGGATGTCATGTATCCGGCCCCGACCAGCGCTTCGGCAACCTTGACGGCTGCCGTGACGCCGTCAATAACGGGAATACCGGTCGCGGCACTGAGCCGGTCGCATAACAACGACATGCCCGCACAACCAAGAACGATCGCTTCCGCGCGGTCTTCCAGTTTCGCCTTGCCGATTTCAAGCACGAGAAGACGCTCTGCCTCGACCGGGTCCTCATCCAGTCCCAGCACCGGCAGATTGATGGAGCGCACGTTGCGGCAATGATGGTTCGCGCCGTAAGCGCTGACCAGATCTTCAATAATCGGGATGGAGCGGGGCAATGTCGTGATCACCGTGAAGCGCCGGCTGATGGTCATCGCGACCTGTATGGCGGCCTGGCAGATGCCGATCACGGGGCCCCGTGCAATCTCGCGTGCCGCATGCAGGCCGGGATCATCGAAGCAGGCAATGACATAGGCATCCACGCCTTGCGCCTGCCCCTTGCGTATTTCGGAAAGCATGGCCGGAACAGCCATGGCCTCGTCGGCCCCACCCTCGATGCTCACCGGCGTATCCACGGGATTAACCGCGGTGACGCGCGTTGTCGGATAGGCCACCCGGACGGCACTTTCCAGAACCTGGGAAGTCATGGACGCAGTGGAGTTTGGATTGATGAGAAGAATATGCACGGTCGAGTTCCTTCAGCGCCACTTAATCGCGGCGGGATTTGGTAAAATCGGCAATTGGCGGAGGCGCCAGAACGAACTGTCGATCGGATGTGATGTAATTATCGGCGTGGAGACGGGCGATGGGCTGATAAACGTCCGGATTGACGTAGCGCCCCTCCGCGTCAAGGCAATCGCGGCGCACATGCATGTGGACGACTTCGCCAAGGACAAGCACCCGCTTCGGAAATTCGATCAGGCGCTCGACGCGGCATTCCAGGGCACAGGGAGCCGTGGCAGCATACATCGCGTCGATTTGATTGCATGTGGCCGCCTCAAGACCGGCCATCTCCAGTTCATCGACCTCGCTGTCGAAACCCAGCCCGCAAATGAGCATCTGCTGCGCCATGCTCATATCCACCATGTTGACGGCAAACTCACCCGTACGGCGGATATTGGCAATCGTGTCTTTCTCTTCCCCCGACGGCCGGGGTTGTACACCGAGGATCAGGATCGGCGGATCATGCGAGAACACATTGAAGAAGCTCATCGGCGCCGCATTGCTGTGGCCGGCGCTTGAACGGGTCGTTACCAGGGCGATCGGCCGCGGGCCGATAAAATTCGTCAGCAGACGATATCGGCTCTCTGGTTCAAGCTCTGTAAAATCAAACTGCATGCCGACTCTCCCGTTTCGCTATATAGTGTACAATTATTGGGCATTATTGTCTACAATCATGCAGACAAAACGAGTTGACATTTTCCATTTGATCGCGATTGTCTGTCACAATCGGGAGACAGGTACATGACTGAACAAGCAGGGGCTTCAACACAGCAGATTGTTGAACGGGTATGGCTTTCCATTGCCGAGCGCAGGCTTCGGCCCGGCGTGCAACTCAAGGAAGGGCAACTGGCAGCGATCTTCGACGTCAGTCGTGCCCGCATCCGCCAGGCGTTGGTTGCACTTGAACGGGATGGGCTCGTCACGATCATCCCGAACCGCGGCGCATTTGTCTGCCAACCTTCGGTGGATGAAGCACGGGATGTCTTCTTTGTCCGCCGTGCGGTCGAACGCTGTATTGTCGAGCGGCTTTGCAAATCAATCTCCAAGGTAAATGTCACGCGGCTGCGAACCCATGTTTCCAAAGAACGAACCGCCAATGCACAGGATAGCACGACCGATATCATCAAGCTGTCAGGCGGCTTCCATCTCTTGCTTGCAGAGGTCGCGAACTCGGACTTTCTTTTCGCCACGATGCGCGATCTGATCGCAAGAAGTTCCCTCATCACTGCGGTCTACCGCAACACCAATCGCTTCAACTGCGGGCCGGACGAACACGCCGAAATTGTCGACGCAATCGCAAATGGCGATCTTTCCAAGGCAACAGGGCTCATGGAGCACCACCTTGAACATGTGGAGGCCGAGCTCGATCTGAGCGAAATCCGTGATCTTCCGCACGATTTGCGTTCCGCGCTGGCCTGAACCGCTGACCGTCATTCTGCTGCAGTTGCAATCTTCTCCTCGACCAGATGGCATGCCACGCGCGTGCCGCCCTGAAGAGTACGAACCTCTGGCACTTCGGCCGAGCAGCGTCCAATGGCAACCGGACACCGCGGGTGAAAAGTACAACCGGATGGCGGCTTGAGCGGGCTCGGCACCTCGCCGCCGCCAACGACCCGGTCCCTGTTCGGCTTCTGAACATTGGGAATCGTCTGCAAGAGAAGCCGCGTATATGGATGCCGTGGGTTGGCAAACAGCTCTTCCGTATCCCCCTCTTCGACGATACGCCCGAGATACATCACCGCAATGCGGTCCGACATATGCCTGACAACGCTCATGTCATGGCTGATGAACAGATAGGTAAGACCGAATTCGTCCTGCAATTTGCGCATAAGGTTGAGAACCTGCGCCTGCACCGACACATCGAGCGCAGATGTCGGCTCGTCGCATACGAGGAATTCGGGTTCGCTGGCGAGCGCCCGTGCGATTGAAATACGCTGGCGTTGACCACCCGAAAACTCATGCGGATATTTTTCGCCATCCGAAGCCGATAGCCCGACGGTCTCGAGCAGTTCCTCAACGCGATCGGCGATTTCATTCGACGTTTTGAGCAGCTTCATCTCGCGCAGCGGCTCGGCAACGATGTTCTTCACACGCCACCGGGGATTGAGCGAGGCATAGGGATCCTGGAAGATCATCTGCACCGAAAGTGGCGCCCCATTGCGTCCCGGTGCAAAGCGAAGTTCGCCACTGCTGGGTTTGTGCAACCCGGTTACAAGACGCGCAACCGTTGATTTGCCGCAGCCGCTTTCTCCGACGATGCTGAGGCATCCGCCTGTGGGCACGGTGAAGCTGATGTCATTGACGGCTTGCAGAAGCTGACGCGGTTTGCGCTCGATAACCCGGCTCAGCCACGGTGCCGAGACGTCGAATGTCTTGACGAGACGTTCGGCGGTAAAAGCCGGCATTTTTTGTCCGGTCCCGGTCATGCTGTTCCTCCCGCGTTGAGCCAGCAGGCGCTTGCGCCATCGCCCGCCGGCATGAGTTCAGGTTGCTCTCGAATACAGCGCGGTCCGACCGATTTGCAGCGCGGATTGAAAGCACACCCATCCGGAATCGCATCTAGCCGGGGCATGGATCCGTCGATCTGGTTGAGGCGCTCCACGCGGGCAGCAAGTGCCGGAATGGAAGCCATGAGGCCGCGCGTGTAGGGATGCGCCGACGCGCGCAACACCTGATTGACCGAACCAACCTCGATCAACCGGCCCGCATACATGACCGCCACCCTGTCGGCTGCTTCTGCGATGACACCCATATCATGGGTGACCAGCATGACAGCCGTGCGCTTCTCCTTGCAAAGTTTACGCAGCAGCGAAATGATCTGCGCCTGAATGGATACGTCCAGCGCCGTGGTTGGCTCGTCGGCGATCACCAGCTTGGGCGAAGCCGCGAGTGCCAGGGCGATGACCACTCTCTGCCGCATCCCGCCCGAGAACTGATGCGGATAATGGTTCACCCGCTCATCCGGAGAAGGAATGCCGACCTCTCCGAGTAATTCGATCGCCCGGGCTTTCGCCTGCGATTTGCTCATGTTGAGATGCTGGCGGATTGTCTCGCTCAGTTGGGCACCCACCGTGAACAGCGGGTTCAGCGAGGTCAGTGGATCCTGAAAGATCGCACCGATTTTGCGCCCGCGGATTTTTTCCATCTCATAGTCATCAAGGGTATCAATCCGGCGATTTTCGAGCCAGATTTCGCCGCCGCTGATATGGCCGGGGCGCTCAAGCAGACCTTGAATGGCCAGACCGGTCATCGACTTGCCGGCTCCGGATTCGCCGACCACGCCAAGAATCTCGCCTGCCCGGATGTCGAGACTCACATCCGAAAGCGCGGCCACTGTTCCGTGGCGTCCAGGGAATTCCACCGTGAGATTGCGAACCTCAAGGATGGGCTGATCCATTGTTTCACCCATGTGCGCTGCTCTCTATTGGATAACTCGGAGGGAATATTTCGGCGACCGATGGATGCGCCCAGCTTCGCTCGGGATATTTGGCAATCAGTCCGTCAAACTGTTTCTGTATGCGTTCCCGGGCAGACATCATGTCGATGCCTGCAACCTCACCGAACAGCATGGAAGGACGCCCGTCGACAAAGGCCGCCCGTGTCACCTTGCCGGATCCGCCGGTAACAAGCGTCGTGATCGGATCGATCGATGGCGCCATGATCGCATCGTCAAGGCCGAACACCGCAATATCCGCGCGCGCCCCCGGTGAAAGAAGGCCAAGATCCGTTCTGCCGAGCGCCCGCGCACCGCCAAGCGTTGCGGCGTCGAAAAGATCAGCGCTGCGCACCCGGTCCGGCACCCCGTCATTGATACGCGATGTGATCAGGCCGATGAGCAGATTCATCAACATGTCGGCCGGTGCCGTGTCGGTACCCATCGCAATATTGATCCCGCGGTTCCGGCATGCGGAAAACGAGTTCAGCGTGTTGCCGCCGCGGGCAGACACCAGCGGACAATGCACAATTGAAACACCGTTGGCCGCATAAAGGCGAAGATCTTCGTCCGTTGCGCTGGTTGCGTGCGGCGCAATCAACCGCTCGCTCAAAAGTCCCGATTTCGCGAGCCAGACCGGCGCTGTCGAGCCATGCAGCGCACGGACCGTATCGACCTCCATGACGCCTTGCGCCATGTGCAGGCGGATCTTGCAACCGAGTTCGCGTGCTGCGGCATCGGTACGTTGCAGCAATCCGGCCGTGCATGTCTCAACACGGTCGGGCGCAAGCATACCCCGCACGAGATCTCCGTGACGGCCGGTCTGCCGTTCGATGAAGCGCACGGCATCTTCCAGGCCGCGCAAGCCGCGCTGCTCATCGAACACCGGGCGTATATGCCCTGGATTTTCAAGGACCATGCCGCCCGATCGGTAGGCGGGACTGAGATAGACCCGCAAGCCGAGGTCTCCAGCCGCATCCGCAGCGGCATCGAACTCGGCAACAGTCTCACCCCACTTGCGATAGAACAGCGACGCGATCGGCGCGGCGGTGGTTATGCCGTTCAACAGAAGCTGACCGAAGGCAAACCGCTTCTGGAAGGCCAGCTCTTCCGGCGTATACATCTCGTAGGGGCCCGCCTCAACATAAGAGCGGGGCCAGACCCGCCCCTTGGCCCAACCCGGATGGTTGTCGATGCCGAGGATCGTCGTGTCGAGATCGGAGAGTGCGTCAAGGTCGATGAACCCTGGACTGATCAGCGATCTCCCGAAATCGACACGGCGTGCCACCTCTCCTGGAAAGTGATGCCCGACGAACAGAATTTCGCCGTTCTCGAATACAACTTCTCCTTTATGGACAAGCCTATGGGCCCCATCACGATGGCCAAGCACCCAATCGGCAGTCAACAGCGTCCGCCCTTCGGGCCTGCGGCCAAGCGTCAGCGTCTCGAATCCGGCTTTTGTCATGGCATGTCCACAATGGCTTGGCCTTGCCGTGCCGTGACACGTCCGCCCTTGATGACCAGCGGACGCGGGGCAATGTCGACAACCGCATGCGCCAGGGTCTCACCCGTCAGAAGGGTCAGGTCGGCCGCGCAACCCACTTGTAGACCATAACCTTCGATCTGCATCACGTCAGCGCCGCCCTGCGAGGCGATATGCAGAACATGTTCAAGTTCGCGGTCTTTCCGCAGCCCGTTTTTCATGCCGATGATCTTGGCACGGTCGAGCATGTCGGGCTGGCCCCATGGCCCCCAGGTGTCGCGAATACCATCGCAGCCGCCGCCGACGCGTATGCCGGCTTCCTTCAGTCGCATGACCGACGGAACCGAAGCAGACGGCGCGCCCGTAGTGAGGATCGCCACATCGAGTGCTGCGAGTTCATCCATCAGCTTTCCGACCCGCAGATAGTCGTTCATCCCGAGCGCAAACGCGTGGCTAATGGCAACTTTACCCTGCATGCCGCTTGCGCGGATACGCTCAAAAATGAGCTCCATGGTGAATGCGCCGAGATCCCCGACCTCGTGCAGATGAATATCGATCGGTCGCTGATGTTTGACGGCAAGCGCAAATATCGTGTCGAGCTGGCCCTTCGGGTCGCGATCTATACCGCAGGGATCGATACCTCCCAGCACCTCACAACCTTGCCGCAGCGCCTCGTCAAGCAGTTCGGCGGTGCCGGGCATGACCATGACACCGGACTGAGGGAAGGCAACGATTTCGATATCGATGATGCCGCGCAATTTCTCGCGGGTTTCCCAAACGCCTTCCACGATGGACAGGCCGTGGGTCGGGTCGATATCGACATGGCTGCGGATATGGGTTGCACCATGCGCCGCCAGCCCGATCGCATGCCGCATGGACTGCCGGTGCGGATCAATGCCGATCGCACTGCGGTTCTCGCGCTCAAAATCAATGCGCTCGCGCAGTACAGCCGCCCGGTTGTTCTCGTGCCACGGCATGCCCCATGTCGTCTTGTCGAGATGCGTATGGGCATCGATGAGACCCGGAATGACAATGGAGTTGCCTCCATCCTCGACCGGCATGCCGGGCTCCGGTGCGAATTGACCGAAACCGGCTATTTTCCCATCCTTGATCAGGACATCACAGCTGTCGCCAGCCATGGGCCGTACATTACGGAGCAATAGATTGGTCATGTGTCATCTACCTCAATTTCGGGTTTAGAGCGTCGCGCAACCAGTCGCCCAGCAGGTTCACCGCAACGACGAGAAGGCAAAGCTGGAGCACGGGAAACAGCACGATCCACCACGAACCGGAAAACAGGAACTGGTTGCCGATGCGGATCAAGGTTCCCAGCGACGGCTGACTGGGTGGCATACCTATGCCGAGGAAAGACAGCGTCGCCTCAGTCAAAATCGCCATGCCGAAGTTCAATGTCGCTGCCACAAGGACCGGTGTGAGCGTGTTTGGCAGGATATGGTTGGCCATGATCCGGCGAGCCGGTACCTTGATGAGCCTGGCTGCGTGCACATAGTCCTTGCCGCTCTCCACAATCGTCTGGGCGCGAACCGTGCGCGCATACTGAACCCATGCCGACAGCGCGATAGCAAACACCAGCACGGCCGAAGCCCCCATTTCCCGAAGTTCCGCGGGAAGCATTTGCCGGACGACCGTCGAAACCAGAATGGCGACGAGAATGGTAGGGATCGAAAGCGTGACATCGCCGATGCGCATCAGAAGGTTGTCGACAAAGCCGCCGAAATAACCCGCCACGAGGCCGGCACTCATGCCGATCACCAGGGACAGGGCGACCGACGCAATGCCGATGAAAATGGAGATGCGTGTCCCGTAAAGGATGGCCGAGAGCATATCGCGGCCTTGCGTATCGGTTCCGAGCAGATAGGGCCATTCACCATTTTGCTCCCAGATCGGCGGCAGCTCCGCTTTCCACATGTCCAGCTGTGCCCCGTCATAGGGGTTTTGAGCCGCGATCAGCGGCGCAAACAGTGCCGTCAAGATCAGGATTGCCAGAATGATGGCACCCCCGATTGCTACCTTGCTATGCGTGAATGACCACCAGAGGTCGCTGTTGCGCATGCGCCTGAGAAGCGGCGCTCGTGCAGGCCTTGGCGCTTTCGGTGTCTTCGATACGTCTGTTGTCATCGGACAGGTCCCTGACTCTGGGGCTAGCGTGTGCTGCGCAAACGCGGATCGATGACCGCATAAGCGATATCCACGAGCATATTCAGAACAACGAAAATGAAAGAGATGATGCACAGATAGGCCGCCATCACGGGGATATCGATGAATGTTACAGCCTGGATGAACAGCATGCCCATACCCGGCCATTGGAACACGGTTTCCGTGATGAGCGCGAAAGCGATCAATGAGCCCACATTCATTGCCGTCATCGTGACAACCGGCATGAGGCAGTTTCTCAGCGCGTGGCGGAAATAGATGCGCCAGCGGGGAATGCCTCTCGCCCGGGCGAATTTAATGTAGTCGGACCGGAGCACCTCCAGCATCTCTGCCCGCACCAGCCGCATGATCAGCGTGATCTGGTAGAGCGACAGCGCGATTGACGGCAGGATGAGGGCGGCCCGTCCCGACGATGTCAGCAACCCGGTCGACCACCAGCCAAGTTTGACGACGTCACCGCGTCCGAATGCCGGCAGCCACCCCATGCTGACCGAGAACACCAGGATCAGCAGGATACCGACGACGAAACTCGGCAACGACACGCCGACAATGGAGAGAAATTGAAGCCCTTCCGTGTACCACTTACCGCGCTTGATCGCTGTAAGAACGCCAAGAGGAATGCCGAACACCAGAGAAATCAGTGTTGCCACCAGCACCAGTTCCAGGGTTGCGGGAAACCGGTCTGCGATCAGCGTCAGAACATCCTGGCCGTTGCGATAGGAGATACCGAAATTGCCCTCAGCCGCATGGATGACAAAGCGGACGTACTGGGTAGGCAGGTTATCGTTGAGGCCCAGCCGTTCACGCAGATTGTCGCGATCGGCCTGCGTCATCTGTTCATTCGCCATAAGCTCAACCGGATCGCCGGCGAGCCGGAAAATCAGGAAGGCGAGCATAGCCACTGCGAGCATCACCAGGATTGCGTTTGCCAAGCGCCTCACAATAAAAACCAGCATCTGTCGCCTCCCTCAATTCTGTCTGCCTTGAAGCCGTCAACGCAGACCGCCACATCTACTTGGCAAAATGCGTCAACCAGTGACGAGGCTTGTTGTCGGGCAGTTGAACGATATGATCGATCTTGTCCGTCATCACCCAAGCCATGGGCTGCTGGTGCAAGGGAAGCATGATGATCTCATCCTTGACCATCTGCAGGGCCTTGGTCTGCAGCGCCAGCCGCTTGTTCCTGTCCATCTCCGTCGAGGCCTGTATGACCAGCTTGTCGATTTCGGGATAGCTCCAGCCGCCCCAATTGAAGACACCGGCATTGTCCGACTTCGTCTCAATCATCTGCAACAGAATGGAGTAGCTGTCGAGCATCGGCTCGTTCGCCCAACCGATCAGATAGACATCAGCCTTGCCGTTGGTCCGTTTGGGCGTTTGTGCCGCCACCGGTGCAATGTCAAGCTGCGGCTTGAAGCCTGCACGGCTCAGCATGTTGACCATGCCCTGGCAGAGCTCTTCCTCGTTGACATAGGCGTCTGTCGTGCACACGAGCGTGAAAGCGAAATCCTTTGCCCCAGCCTCTGCCAACAGCTTCTTGGACAGTTCCGGATCATAGGAAACCGGCTTGTCGAGCGCCTCGGTATAGCCCGGAATTTCCGGTGCAATAATCGCACCCGCCGTACGTGATTTACCGCGCATGATCCGCTTCTGGATCAGTTGCGGGTCCAGTGCATGGGCGAATGCCTGCCGGACACGCAGATCATTGAACTTATTGTCATCGCCGTTGGTGAGCTTCGGCTTGCGATTGAACCCCATCATGACCGTCCGCAGATCGGTCCGTTCCATGACCTTGAGTTCGGGTTGGGCCGAGAGGCGGGGCAGGTCCTGGGAGGGCGCGTTATCGGTAAAATTGATCTCCCCCGACAGGAGAGCCGCAACGCGGGTGGCTGCCGATGTTATCGGGGTGAACTCGATACGGTCTATATTGGTTTCGGACTTGTCCCACCAATTCGGATTCTTGACGAGAACCGTCTTGCTGTCCGGCACCCGGCTTTCAATGGTGAAGGGGCCGGTTCCATTGGCATGATAGGTCGCATAGCCCTCGAGCTTTGCGCCGACGTCGGTCGGCTTCAACGAATTGTTCTCCGCAAGCCAAGCGGCGTTGAAGATGTGAATGTTGGTCAGATCGTTGAGCAGAAGCGGGTACGGACCCGTCAGCTCGATGTCGATCGTATAGTCATCGACCTTTTTTGCAGATTTGTAGGCGGGCAGATTTCCACGCAAGGGCGAGGTCTTGTCACTCACGCGTGTGAGCGACGCCAAGACGTCATCGGCAGTAAAACCCGCGCCGTTGTGGAATTTCACACCCTTGCGCAGATGAAACCGCCAGACCGTGTCCGACACTGTCTCCCACGATGTGGCAAGGGCTGGCTCAATCTTCAGCTTGGCGTCGTACCGGACCAGGCCTTCATAGACGTGGTTCAGGAAAGCAAGCGTATAGCTGTCACCGTAGGAATAGGGATCGAGTGAGTATATATCATGGGGCGCGCCCCATTTGAGTGTTGCGGCTTGGCCTGGAAAAATCAGGCTCATTGCCACCGTGGCCGCGAGGCCTAGTTGCTTCAACATTGTGGTTTGCTCCGCTTCTGGACGTTTGCCGCCTCCTTAAACGGAGGTCTTGCCTTGGTTATCAGACAGCGCCAAAGGCGCTGCAGATCAGTCTGTCATGCGTGTCAGCCAATGCCGCGGCTTGTTGTCGGCTCGGATCACGACATTCTCGATTTTACTGGTCATGGCCCATGCCATCGGCTGCTGGTGCAGCGGGATCATGATTGCCTGATCCTTCGCAAATTTCAGCGCGGCGGTTTCAATCGCCAGACGCTTGTCGCGATCCTGCTCCGTGGCGGCCTCTTTGACCATCTTGTCGAGTTCGGGATACGACCAGCCGCCATAGTTTGCGACACCATCGGCACCGTGACGGGTGGAAAGCACCTGAACCAGAATCGAATAGGCATCGAGCGTGGGCTCGTTGGCCCAGCCCACCATGTACACGTCGGATTTACCGCTCGAGCGTTTTGGTGTCTGCACGGCACGCGGGCCGATATCGAGCGTCGGCTTGAAGCCGGCGCGCGTCAGCATGTTGACGACACCAGAGCAAACGTCCTCCTCGTTCACACTTTCATCGTTCATGCAAAGATAGGTAAAGGCAAGATCGCTCTTCCCAGCCTCGGCCAGAAGCTTGCGCGACAATTGCGGATCATAGGTTGCAGGCTTGTCCAGCTCTGCGCTGTAGCCCGGTATCTCCGGCGCAACCAGAGCACCGGCGGGATGCGCCAGTCCGCGCATCACCTTCTTGTTGATCAGGTCCCGGTCAATCGCATGATCGAACGCCTGCCGCACCCGTAGATCGTTGAAAGGATTGTCACGCCCGTCCGTCAGTTTTTCCCGGCGATTGAATGCGATGGAAATGGTTCGCAGATCCGAGCGCTTATCGACCTTGATGCCCGGCGTTGATTCAAGCCGGCCGATATCCTGGATAGGCGCCGCATCAACCAGATCGACTTCCCCGGACAACAGAGCGGCGACCCGCGTTGCCGCAGATGTAATCGGTGTAAACTCGATGCGATCGATATTGTGCTTCTTCTCGTCCCACCAGCCGTCGTTCACGACAAGGATTGTCTTGCTGTCTGGAACGCGGCTTTCAAGCTTGAAAGGCCCGGTCCCGTTGGTGTGGTAGGTTGTGTAGCCCTCGACTTGCGCGCCCACGTCGGTGGGCTTTTCGCTCTTGTTGTCGATCAGCCATTGCGCATTGAACATGAAGATGTTCGTCAGATCGTTGAGAAAGAGCGGCGACGGTGCCGAGACTTCAATATCGACCGTATAATTGTCGACCTTTTTCGACCCGACGTAGAGAGGAATGTTGCCCCTAAGCGGTGAGCTCGGATCACTCACACGCTTGAGCGATGCAATGACATCATCGGCATTGAAATCCGCGCCATTATGGAACTTCACGCCCTGGCGGAGTTTGAAACGCCAGTATTTGTTGTCGATCAGCTGCCATTCCGTGGCTAGCGCCGGAACAACCTTGAATTCAGGCGTGTAACGGACCAGGCCTTCATAGATATGATTGAGAAATGCCAGGTTGGATGTCGAACCGTAGGAATAGGGATCGAGGGAGAATATGTCCCGTTGCCCGGCCCACCGCAGTGTCGCAGCCTCTGCCGCTGTTCCAAACAATAGCAACGATGTCATTGCCACCAAGACGGATTTTCGCAGTCGCGTCATCGGCATTTCCTCCTCGTGTGTGCCCCGTCGCTAGGCTTGCCCGCGACTTTTATTTCCCTCCATAGGCCACAAGGATTTGGCTTTGTCAACGATATTGTCGACAATTTTCTCTGTTATTGGCACCAATAAAGTATACAGTTCATGCGCAGCCATCGCTGAATTCGGCTCAGGCCTTCAACGATGCTGTTGTCGAAATAGCACTTCCCCTTTACCAGACACCGCAGTATCGCCACCATATCTTCCCGGTTTTGGACCGAGAAGCGGCTTGTCCATGATTTTCTCATCCATCAGAAAGCGATCGAACAGCCGGGAAAAAGCAATATCAGGCTCGCCGCACGGCATGAAAGTTGGCGACAAATTCTCCGGCGGGCGATCAAGCAGCAATGAACCGCGCTTCATGAGATAGCCAGCCATGGCGCCGGTACGGCCGGTAATGACAATTGTTCCGGCGATCATGCGATAGCCGGCATAATCGCCACAACCTTTGAATATCGCGATTGTTCCGCGGCGAAGGCGGTCCCCCGCATAATCTGCGGCCTTCCCGCGGACGATCAACAGGCCGCCCTCCATGCCGGTGATTTCACCGGCAAGCGGCCCACCGAGATAGTCTCCGGCATTGCCTTTGATCTCAAGCCGTCCATTGATCATGCCCGAACCGGCATGGGTTCCGGCACTCCCGTCCACATACAGCGTGCCGCCGGACAGCCTTCTGCCCGCCTGGTTGCCGACATCGCCCATCACTCGGACTGATCCGGCACTCAACCCTGCCCCCACCTTGTCAAACCGCGAACTGCCGCCCTCGAACACGATATTATTCACGTCTTTGCCGGTGATCCTGAACACATCGCCGACCAGAGCCGGATTGCGACTCGTCCCGATGCGCAATTTGGCAATCTGGACATCCGTCAGTCCGGCCAAAGCAGCAGGCGTGAGGCATGATAGATCCAGACGTTCGTCCGGTAGGGCCAACAGCGAGAAGGTCAACGCTTTCATGGCAGCAAATCCTTCAGATGATAATGGAATTTGCCAAGCTTGCCGCCGTAGTTGCCAGCGCTTATCCGCAACGCGCCCTTCTCCGAGCCAAGATCAATGACCGCCTTCAACCCCGCGCGCATGGCAGCCGCAACAGCATCACTGGTTTCTCCATCAATGACGATTTCAAGCACCGCGTTGACCCCGGGCGTCAAAGCACTGTCAACAACGCCGCGCAATGTCGGTGCAAAGGCGTCATTGGTAGAAGCCATCATCCCCTTGTATTTTCCGCCCACTTTCGAACCGGAACGGACGATACCGCCGGGAAATGGCATGATCGCTCCCGCTACTTTCTCGATGGCGGCAACCGCGTATTCCGCTGCATTCAAGGCTTTGGCGTTATCGGCCGCGAGAAACAGCAGATTGCCACCGCCAACCGCAAGCTTGGTCAGCCCCGTTGTTGCTTCACACAGGAACTCGCCATCCATGACGGGAACGCGCCAATAGTGCTTTCCGCCAAATTTCTTCGATATCTGCCAGCCGTCGCCGAAGTAGCGCAGCGAATTGCCGAGGTCGAGCGGGGCCGTACCTTCGAGACCGGCAAAGCAGGCACTTCCCGGCGAAGTCAGCACACATTGGCCAAGCCTGCTTTTCAATTGCTTCTGCAGATCGTCGGTTCCCATGGCAAAAATCATCACGCGGCATCCCGGCCGCCTGTCCGGCGTCTTGGATGCGGGCAAATCGACATCAATCGCGGCCTCGCAACCGCAGCCAATAACCGAGGTCGCATAGCCTGTCATGGTGATGGCGGCCTGCCGCGCCCATTTCAGGGTCGGCGCGGTGATGATGATCGCCGTCGCACGCATGCCGAAAGCTTCGGCGAAGGTATCGTCAATAAGAACGCCATTGCGGCTCAGCTGTTGCATGGCACCTCGGCAAACGGTTCGTCGCGCTGGATGGCAGAATCCGGAAATGTGAACCAGTCCAGTGACAGTCCATAACGCTCTTCGTGATAGGTCTTCATGCGCTTGATTATCGCCTTGTCGGGCGGCGGATTGAGCCGAAGCGTTTTGCCCCAACGATATCGACTGACCTTGCCATTTTTAACGACCAGATCGCCATTCTTGAAAACCAATGCGGCCTCGCGGAACATTTTGGCGATATCCCTGCCCTTCCGGTATATGGCGATATCGGCAATCGCCCCTGCTCCCAGATGACCGCGATCCTTGAGGCCAAGCAATTTGGCGGGCGCCGCCCGGGTCATGATCGCGATCTCTTCCAGGGTATATTCGCGACGAACCGACGCGAGCGTCGTCAGTTCAAGCGCGGCAGCATTGAGTTCCGCCGATTTCGTGTCGCGGGACGCACTGCTCATCAGCAGCTCGAACAATTCCGGATAGGCCGTGAATGGTGCGCCATTGGGATGATCGGTCGTGAAGAACACCCGCCATGGATCGGTGATCAGCAGGAAGAGCTCAAGCCCGATAGCCCATTGCAGCGAACCGTAATAATCCTGTTTGTAGCGGTAGGGCACGATTCCGCCACCGCCATTGCCGTCGCCATCAAAGATGACGGTCTTTTTCGGACTGGCGTTGCCGATGGCGGAAAACTGCCGCATCACGTCTGAGGAAATTGTCACGGTCTGGCCGAACATGACCTGACCGACATCGATTGTGACATCGGGATTGGCATTGACGGCTTCCGCCAGCCGCGCTGCCTCCGACGAGAACTTCCGCTTGCCTCCGGTGCCATAGCCATAGAATTGCAGATGGGCCAGATGCAGGGGCACGCCCTCCGTTGCCGCGATGGTTGCAGCCGCCGTATCGGCGCTGCCGGCAATGCCGAGATTGTTGGCGTGGACATGCAGCGGATGCGGGATGCCAAGCCGGGTCACCGAAGACTGGAGCGACTTGACGATTTTGCGTGAGCTGACACCATATTCCGGAACGACGTCATCCAGCGAGAAGGAGCGGACATTGTCCTTGAATGCCGCAGCTGCGCCGGCATTGATGACTTTGACACCAAGAGCGCGTGTTGAACCAACCACCCACGCCACATAATCGTCGATCATTGCCGACGATTTGCCGTCACGCAGCAAAGACAGGGTAAAATCGTCATTGCCGAGTATCGCCAATGTCGCCCTGTCGATAATCGGAATATCGGCCAGCTCCAGATGCGTATGCAACGCGGTGTAGGGCGCCATGGCCGGCTCCACCACCGTCGTGAAACCCATTTGCGCATAGAGGCAGCCGGTCTGGAAAGTCGACCAGCCTGCATTCGACAGTGGCGTATTGGCAGGCCTTGGCATGTGTGCCGCGTGATGCTCCGGCAGGAGCAGGCGCGCGGTATTCACATTGCCACCACCGATATGGGAATGAATATCGATAGCGCCAGCCATGACGATACAACCCGAAACATCATGGGTTTGATCTGCCGCTTCACCCTTTGGCGCATCGATGAGCACCTCATCCCTGATCCAAACGTCACGCTGGCTGGTTTTGCCGTTGACTGGGTCGACGACGTCACCACCTGACAAGCGGATCAGCATGCGAATTCCCTTCTTCCAGGCAATGCACCAGCCAATTGGCCTATGACCTTTGAAACACTGGGCAGATGCGACGGCGTGACGGCCTGTACCGCTCTGAACGTGCCGATCCGGCTCGAATAGGCAACACCATCATGATCGACCCCAGCCTGACCAACGGCAATCGTTACCGCCGCGCCAGCTGTTGGTACTTCGGTCCGGCTCAACGAAATCAAGGCGATCTTTTCCCCCTTGGGGGGAATTTGACCGCTGCGACCCGACACCCAGACATGAAGATCCGCTTCCTTTGCATCAATCATGCGCTGGACGTCCCATTGCACCGGGTCATAGCTTGGGAGGCTATTGATAAAACCTGTCCGGAGTGGAAATCCGGTCATCCACAGCGAGGCAAGAGCAGAACCCCATGCATCGTCATCAGCCGGCAGGAATACACTGCTGGTACGCCCCTTTCTGTTCAGGTCGGCGATCAACCCCTGCAACATGACGAGACCCGCAGTTTCAACTGAACTGCCGGAAAACACGAAAACCGGGAATTGCGCGGTCGCCAGGGCCTTTTCAAAAGAATCGATATTGCTCAGCGAGGACAATGCAGGACGGCCCTGCAATCGAGCCCGCAGAAGCGCCAGCGTCGCTTCCAGCGAAAGGCCCTCTCCGCGCAGCGGTTTGGCCTTCAACTGCCGCAGAAGTTTGCCATGCGATGAACTTGTTTCATCGCTCGCGATGTGAAACCAGCGACGGCTGTGTTTGTCACCAAGATCGGGTTGCGAGGCCGCCCAGGCCTGCAAAAGGTCGTGGTGCAGGGGCGGGATTTCACCGACCAGAATGATCAGGCTGGAGCGACGGCGCGCTTCTCCCGGTGTCGTGAACATGCCGCCATGATTTGTGAACAATGCAACTTCATTTGCAAGCACCTGACCTTTGGCATGATCGCAAGCGCCGCCCAACATGGTCGCCAGCGCGATGGTGCTGCGCGTACCATGCACATCCGTATCGAGAGTGAAAACTGGGCAGCGGCATGATGCCAGAAGCTTCGCAGCATTCCGAATTGCATCCGTCAAAGGTACCGGCTGGCTGCCAATCCATGCAACCGACATATTCCGCAACTTTCTGGTGCCAACCTGAGCTTAGCTATTTTTTCTCGAATGTGAACCCTGTGAAGACGCAAAAGTTTACGGGATCAATTGTCGTACTTGATATAGGCAAAGCGCTGGTCAGTTTGCGGCGTCCCTTCAAGCGATCCCGCCCCCTGGCCCGGCTGCCATTGGACAACGCTTTCAATCTTCGCTGCAAGATCGAAGTCCTTGTCTGTAACGCCTTTGGCAGCATGATTCATCAACAGTACCTCCACCCAGGCATACGATGCCTTAAGATCCGGATGATGCCAGGCCGCCTCCGCCAGATGACCGATGGTATTGATGACCATCAGGGTCGATTTCCAGCCATGCGTCTTGTATTTCCGGCGAATCCAGCCGTTCTCATAGCGCCAGTGCGGCAGATCTTTCTCGAGTCTCGCAATAATTTCAGGTTCTGAATACACCTTTTCAGCGGGCCTCGCCCCTTTCGCTTCTTCAACCATTTGACCAATCCTCCACTTCTTTGCTCATGGTGCTTGCGCCTCGCCCGAAAGACGATATCATACTGCAGGGCCCGATTTCTGAGATTGTGTAAATTAAGCAAATGTCGGAATCCGTCACGATCGAAGTCCCGGCCCGTCTTCACCTTGGCTTCCTTGATATACCACGCAACATACCCGAACCTGGTCAGGACCGGTTCGGCAGTATTGGCTTACCCATTCAGGACATTTCGACCGTTCTGACGATCTCCCGCGCGGCAAAAGCCCATATCGAAGGAGACGAGCGGGAACGCGTTGCGCAGCATATTGCAACCCTTTCCCGTCATCTTGGGATCACGGCGCACCACAGGGTTGTCGTGCATCGAACCATTCCCCGACATATCGGCCTCGGCTCCGGCACCCAGATTGCCCTTGCCGTTGCAGCGGCGCTGCGCACTCTGCATGCGATACCGCTTGATATCGTGAACGATGCCCATCTGCTGGGACGCGGGGCGCGATCCGGCATCGGCATAGCTGCGTTCGACGCGGGGGGTGTCATTATCGATGCGGGCAAAGCCACCCACGGCGCTGCACCCACCATTATCTCGCGGATTGCATTTCCCGAGGAATGGCGAATCATTCTTGTCTTTGACACGTCAACCCAAGGCATTCACGGCAATGCCGAGGTCGAAGCTTTCAAGGCGTTACCACCGTTCCCGGTGGCGACATCGGCAGCGATCAGCCGTCTTGTGCTGATGAGCGCCATGCCCGGCCTGATCGAACGGAACCTCGCCTCGTTTGGCCGATCGATCGCCGCCATCCAGACCGAGATCGGCAATTACTTTGCACCCGCACAGGGTGGAATTTTCACCAGCAAACGGGTTGAAACCACCATAAGGCGGCTTGCAGAGGCTGGCGCAGTCGGTATTGGCCAGAGTTCATGGGGACCGACGGGCTTCGCCTTCGCAGCGTCACAGGCGGAAGCCGAGCGGATCGTCAATACCATCCACAGCAACCCCCATGGCACGGCCATTCAAATCGTCGCAGGAAGAAATGCCGGGGCTGATATCACGCATACCGCTCTGAATCTTGCCAGAGCTTGTACCATGGGCGCCGTCATCAAGAAGGAGCGGATACCGTGAGCCGCAAAACGATCCTGCATATGCTAACCCCGCTTCGGCAAATGAGCCCTTTCGACGTCAACATGGCGCTCGACGCAGGTTATGACGCCGTTGTTCCCTACACCGACGTCACTCTTTCGGATGTCGGAAATCTTGTTCAAGACGCCATATTCTCGCGGCCACCGGATGCGGGTGTGGCCACGGGCATTTTCCTTGCTGGCAAGGACGCGCCCGTAGCGCTCGACATGCTGGATGCAGCAAGGAATGCCATGGTTCCGCCCTTCGAAATCTCGGTGTTTGCCGACCCGGCGGGATCATTCACAACCGCCGCCGCCATGGTGGCCAAAGTCGAAAAGGCCCTCGCCAAAATTCACGGCCGCAAGCTGGAAGGAACCAGCGTGGCAGTCTTCGGCGCGACAGGCGTGGTCGGCTATTGCACCGCGGTGATTACAGCCCAGCAGGGGGCAAACGTGACGGTCATCGGCCATGACGGCATTGAGCGGGTGAAGGCGATCGCCGCGTCGATCAAGCAAAGGTTCAATCTGACTGTTGAGCCAGCCGACGGGTCAACCGAAGCGAAAAAGATGGAGGTCCTGCGAACCGCAGAGGTCGTGCTGGCCGCCGCAAAAGCGGGTGTGCAGCTCATATCGGCCGCACAACTCGGCAAGGCCGGCAAGCTTCTGATCGCTGCCGACGTCAACGCCGTTCCGCCAGCTGGTATCGAAGGACTGAAGGTCAACGCCAATGCCGATCCGCTCGATGCGACAGAAGCTGTCGGCATTGGCCCGCTTTCTATCGGTAATGTCAAATACAAGACTCAAGCCGGTTTGTTCGAACAGATGATCAAGGCGAAGAAGCCGGTTATCTTTGATTTTCGGGACGCATTTGCCCTTGCTCGCGAACTCGCCAAATAATGCGGTTCTGATAGCCGCTGTCTCTGGACGCTCGCTTGCCGCGGCAGCGCGGCGGGCTGGCTTGCGGCCGTTGGTTGCCGACCTCTTCAACGATGCTGACACGCTGGCATTGGCGGAACGCGCCGTGAAACTTTCGGGGAGCCTGCAGAACGGTATCGACCGAAAACATCTTGTAGAAACGCTGCAAAAACTGGCCGGGGATGATGACCCGGTGGCCGTGATCTACGGCTCTGGTTTCGAGCGCGATCCGCAGATGATAGAGGCGATTTCACAACACTTTGCCGTTGCAGGAAACAGCGCCAGGACGGTTCGTCTCGTCAAGGACCCCGTCTCTCTGTCGCAGCTATGCACCGAGTTTGCCATACCGCATCCCGATATATGTTTCGACACTCCCGACAATCCTCGGGATTGGCTGAGTAAGTTGACCGGTGGTGCGGGCGGTTCACATGTCAGGCCTGCGCATCGCGGAACATCGGGACAAGAATACTATTTTCAGCGGTTCGTTCGAGGCAGGAATCTCTCTGCCCTGTTTCTGGCCAATGGGGACAAGGCGCACGTGATTGGCCTGAGCCGGCAATGGTTTTCTCCGTCGGAAAACAGCCCCTTTCGCTATGGAGGCGCGGTCCGGCTACTCCGCTACAACCCGCGCAGAACACAGCAGATAGGCGATTGGCTGACGGCTTTGACCCGACGGACCGGTTTGACCGGTTTATGCAGCGCCGATTTCATCGTTGGCGCAGAGGGTCTGCATCTCATCGAAATCAATCCACGACCAGGTGCCACGCTTGATATTTTCGATACGGAAGAAACGCCTCTTTTGCGCCAGCATTTACATGCGGTCACCGGATCGGATTTCTCGATACCCAGCTACAAAATCTCGGCGGCCTCGGCAATCGCCTATACCGCAAAAGCCATCAGCGCATTTCCGGATGTTGTTTGGCCGACGCTCACCGCAGACCACCAAACAGCAGGCACCTCCCTTCAAGCCGGTGATCCTGTTTGTACCGTTTTCGCCACGGCTCCCTCTGCCTCCGCAGCGATGAAAGCCGTGAAGGGCCGCGTCAAACAACTCGCGGTTAATTGGAGGGAGGAGTTTTCATGAGAGACGGTCACGCCTATCTCAACAGAAGCGCTCAACATCTGGCAGATAAGATGATCGAGCAAGCGGAACGGCTTGGCATCAATCACAGTCGTGGCAACCTTGGCGAGCATGTGATTGACGCAGGGGCAAGTTGTCCGGGCGGCGTCGAAGCCGGACTGCGGATTGTCGAAATCTGCATGGGCGGTCTTGGCGTGGTTTCGGCAACACTCAATACAGGCAAATGGCCCTACAGCGTGAATGTCAGATCTTCACAACCGGTTTTGGCCTGCCTTGCCAGCCAGTATGCCGGCTGGAACCTCTCGCACGAGAAATACTTCGCCATGGGATCGGGGCCAGCCCGGACGCTGGCGCGGGTCGAGCCACTCTTTGATGAAATTGCCTATCGTGAACCTGAGGCAAAATCGTCGGTCATCGTGCTTGAAACCACGACGCCGCCGCCTGTGGCCATCGTTGAGAAAGTGTCCAAGGCGACAGGATTTGCGCCCGAGAACCTGACATTCATCTATGCACCGACGCAAAGTCTGACAGGTGCGGTGCAGATTGTCGGGCGTGTCCTTGAAGTCGCAATGCACAAGGCGCACGATCTGAAATTTCCGCTGGGTGACATCGTTGACGGCGCGGGCCGCGCGCCCATCCCTGCTCCGCATCCGGACTTTCTGAAGGCGATGGGCAGAACCAACGACGCGATCATCTATGGCGGCACCGTCCAGCTTTTCGTGCGCGGCACCTCAGAAGCCGCACGCACACTCGCTGAACAGCTTCCCAGCCATACATCACGCGACCACGGCCAGCCTTTTGCCGACATATTCAAGAAGTTCAAAGGTGATTTCTACGCGATCGACCCACATCTGTTCAGCCCCGCCGAGGTCATTGTTACCGCGATCGAAACCGGCGATACTTTCCGCAGCGGCGGAATCCATGAAGCAATGCTCAAACAATCCCTGGACTGACGGACACAATGACAGAAACAATACTGATCCTTTCCGACCGGCCCGACGGTCAGGTGAAACAACTGCGCACCGCACTGCGATCGCATGGCTTCAATGTTCAGACATTGCCGCTGGCAGATATCGGTTTTGATACCCGGTACCCCTCCGGCATTGCCGTCCCACGCATGAACGGCGCCTTACCCGCAGCCGTGATCGTACGGTCGATTTCATCAGGAACATTCGAGGCGATCACGCGCCGTCTCGGGATCCTGCACGCCCTTGCTCATCTTGGCATTCCCGTTTGGAATTCTGCCAAGGCGATCGAGCGGTGCGTCGACAAGTCCACGACGACATTCTTCCTGGCACAGGCAGGGTTACCGACACCGGAAACTTTTGCGGTTGAAAGTCTGGCCAATGCCAAAATCATTGCAGAGCGGGAACTTACGCATGGACCACTGGTGCTCAAACCGCTTTTCGGTTCGCAAGGCCGGGGGATCCGGCTGATCCGTAGCATTGAGGACCTGCCGCAGCCGGAGGAAATGGATGATGTTTATTATTTACAGCGTTTCGTGGCACGGCCAGGACCACCTTACTGCGATTACCGGGTCTTCACCTGCGCGGGAGAAGTGCTGGGTATGATGGCACGCCGGGCCGAAGGATGGATCACCAACATTGCCAAGGGCGCGAAAGCGGAGCCGGTCATTGGCCCGTTGATGAGCAAGCTGGAAGAACTTGCGCTCGCCGCGTCGGCCGCCATCGGCACGGATTTTGCCGGGATCGACATCATCCCTGCGGCTGATGGCAAACTTCTTGTTCTCGAAGTCAACAGCATGCCGGCCTGGTCCGGGCTTCAATCGGTTGTGCCGGTTCGTATTGCAGACTGTATTGCCGCCGCACTTGTCACCCGGATTGAACCTGACATCGGTGAGAGGCCTGCAGCGTGAGCCTGACACGGGAACACATCCGCCGCGCCTATATCGACGCCTGCTATCAGGAGATCGAGGCACTGAAACCAGGCAACGTGCATGTTTTCGCGGATGGTCATCGCATGAATGCGCAGCAGTTTTTCGACAGCGCGCAGGTCTCATCCGGCCCGCTGAGCGATCCCGCCGATTCTGTCGGCGAGCGTATTCTTGCGGCCGTTGCCGCGACGCGACTGAAGGTTCAGACCAACACGAATTTGGGCATTCTTCTCCTGTGCGCTCCGCTTGCGCGGGCAGCTGCCAGTGAGACATCAGACCTGCCGCTCAGCCTCGCCGCGACACTCGCCCAACTCGACATGAAGGACGCGCGCGACGTATTCGCGGCAATCACATTGGCGCAGCCAGGCGGCCTCGGATCGGCGCCGGAACATGATGTTGCCAATGAACCGGATGTGCCGCTTCTGGAAGCCATGCGTGCTGCATCCGAGCGGGACATGATTGCCCGGCAATATGCGACGAACTTTTCCGACATCTTCACCGGCGGTTTGTCAGCGCATGGCGCAGCCATCGAGCGCAATGAACCAGCGATGTGGCCGAGCGTGTTGGTTTATCTGTATTTTCTCTCGAATTTTCCCGATAGCCATATCATCCGCAAACACGGCACGCCAATTGCCGAAGAAACGCGACTGGCCGCAGAGAAAATCCTTGCGCGGATGATGGAGATGCACGACGGCCGCGAGCGAGAAAAACTGCTCCTTGCTTTCGATACTCAACTTAAAGCTCGAGATATCAATCCAGGCACCTCGGCTGATCTTACAGTTGCAACCCTTTTTGCATCCAGACTTATCTGGCTCTTGCATAATGGCGAGGTAAATGCTTGAATTTCTCCAGCGGATTTTGTCCGCTGCTATCTGGCCAACCGACCCCGTTCTGAGGGTGCTGTGAACAAGGATAGCTGTCCATCGAGAGTCGTGTCTCGAGGTACGGCGTCTTTGGACAAACCACTTGGAAACAGTTTAGGGAGGAATTTGGCTGTGGCTAAAATCAATAAGGTTATGGTTGGCGAGTCGCTTGTAGGCGATGGGAACGAAGTTGCGCATATCGATCTTCTGATCGGACCGCGCGGTAGCGCCGTTGAAACAGCATTCTGCAATGCATTGACGAACAACAAGGATGGCTTCACATCCCTGCTTGCAGTCATCGCGCCGAATTTGGCGTGCAAGCCAAACACCATTCTGTTCAACAAGGTTACCATCAAAGGAGCCAAGCAGGCGGTCCAGATGTTTGGCCCGGCACAGCATGCGGTGGCTAAAGCGGTCCAGGACAGCGTTGCAGACGGCACGATTCCGGCAGATGAAGCAGACGATCTGTTTATCTGCGTCGGTGTTTTCATCCATTGGGAGGCTGAAGACGACGCCAAGATTCAGGACTTCAATTATCGTGCAACCAAGGAAGCTCTTGAGCGCGCAGTAACGGGCAAGCCGACTGCCGCCGAAGCAACCGCGCAGCGCGATTCCGTGAAACATCCCTTCAGCGCTTAGACAAGAGACAACCTCGCACAGAGTATGCCCTCTGTCGCACCGGATGGCCTGTTGCGCCGGTTGGCAAAAAGTTTGGGCTTCTGACCCGGACGAGGGGAAGAGCGATCAATCCCCTTGTTCACCCCGTCCTGGAATCGTTCCCGTTCATCAGCGATGAGATCGCCTCCGGGGAAAGGGAGCCGTTGTGCAGAGAGGTCGCCACAAGTGCTGCTGAAATGCCAAGCGCTTCCAGTTGTTCAAGATCGGCGGCATGTCGAATGCCCCCAGCCGCAATGACGGCGCGATCACCGGCGCGGCGCTTGATCTCGGTCAATCGTTCGAAATCCGGCCCCGCATTGCTGCCAACGCGGCGAAGCGTCATCACGATAACCCGGGCAGGCCAAAGATCCGCATTCTCGAAAAGCGCGGGAGGTCCAACAAACTCATCCCCACGAAAATCCAAGGAGAGAACCAGCCGCGGATTTCCGCTCAAATGCCCAAGCACGGAGGTATCGGCCTGGGACTCCGAACCCAATACCGGCCAGACACCGTCCATCGTCAAGACGCCTTCCAATTGGTGCAGGCTCGCGAAGCCGGCATCCAGCCAGACATCAGCCACGGCGACCAATGGCTTCAGACGCTCCAGCGCACCGGCGGCAAGTCCTTGCTGTATGGCATCCAGTTCAGCGACATAAAATGCAGGAAAGGGGTAGAGCTGGCGTAGGCCTTGCGCGACATCGAGGATATCGGCCGTTGGGCTGAGTGGTGTTTCGATGGGCCGATAGGCCGCGCGATTGCCCATGTGAGCACGGACAACGAGACCATCTTTTATGTCGAGTACCGGAATGATATGCACGAGCAGAATCCAAGGAATGATACAGCCATGAAATCCCGATTTGCCAGCAAAGGAAAGCCCCTGATCACAGGTTGGGATGTGGGCGGTGCCCATCTCAAGATGGCACAATGCCGAAATGGCGAGATTGTCTCGGCGAAAATCTTCAAGACACCGCTTTGGCTTGGTGTCGATCAGGTGCGCGAGGCTCTACGCGAGCTGGGGCCTTTGCAGGCAGACGGCACTTTCAATGTATTCACCATGACTGGAGAACTCTCGGATACATTCACGTCCCGCGATGCGGGAGTTGCCGGCCTCCTCGATTTCATCGGAGAGAAATTCGGCGACGAGAACACGCTTATCTATGCGGGTCGTGGAGGTTTCTGCGACATTGCTACCGCCCGTGGCCTGGGGAGCGATATCGCCTCGGCCAATTGGCACGCAACGGCATCACTGAGTGCAAAGCTGGCCGATACCGGTCTTTTTGTCGATATGGGGTCAACAACGACGGATATTCTTGCCTTCATGAACGGCAACCTCATCCATCGCGGCTATTCCGATGCGGAGCGACTGTTGACGGGTGAACTGGTCTATACGGGATTTGCCCGCTCGGCGCTGATCGGCATCGCGGCGCTCGTCCCGGTAGGGGGGCATATGACGCCGCTCATGAACGAATATTTCGCCAACACCGCCGATCTCGGCCGCATTCTCGGCACGCTGGATGAAGCAGATGATAAATATCCATCCGCCGACCGCCAGCCGAAAACGCTCGCCGGATCGATCCAGAGACTGGCGCGCATGGTCGGGCGCGATAGCAGTGACCTTAAAGAGGTGGAATGGATCGATATTGCCCGGTGGTTCAGCGAGCACCAGTTGCGAATGATCCATGATGGCGCATTTCGCATCGCAAGCGATCTTGCGCCGGCTGCCGATGCGCCGATTGTCGGTGCCGGTATTGGCAGACCGCAGATCAGGCAGCTCGCCAAGCGCATGGACCGGCCCTATGTCGATTTCGGAACGTTGATACCGGCAGCGCCAGGTGCACGCGACGATGCCAGCAAAGCTGCGCCGGCGGCAGCGGTCGCGCTGCTCGCTTCAATGTACTTGCAGGGATAACCTAGGCTGTGCCGGAAGGATGGGCCGCGCTCTTGCCTTTGGAATCGGCCGTCTCCTGATGCTCTTTTACCCGCTGCAGCAGCCATGACCAAGCCAGCAGTTCATCCGGTCCAGCAGTCTTGTCAATTGCAATCGTAAGATAGGCGATTTCCGCCTCGATCTTGTCCTGCGGCAGCATGTGCAGCCGGCTGACCAGAATAGCCAGTTCGAGCACTGCAGCCTTGGCACGGTTGAGCCCGGTAAAAGGGGCGTGCGTCGCCTCGGAAACCACTTTGCAGAAATGACGCGGCCGCAGCCCGTCATCATCGACAGACACCACCTCGAGCACGGAATGGCTGAGCGCGGATTGGAGACGCGGGACCGGACAATCCGCGACGGCAACAGTCGGCCAGTCCTTGCGTCCCGTCAGGCAACCGGCAAACACCAGCATATCGTCGGTATAGTTGGCAATGGCGAAGGGGACGGCCGCCAGGTTCTCCAGTGTCTTTGAAGGACGAAACGGAGCGATGATCCAACCATGATCCTGCTCGATGATACCAAGCGGTGCAATGTGAACAATACCGGCGGCATCGACCGTGGTGACGATGGTTTCCCTGATATAGGTCAAGTCGCCCTATCCTTCTTTGATCGCAACGTGTGGCCCGCTTCCTTTAACCTGAGGCGGTCCGCCTGCTCTTCCGGCGCACCCGCTCCCCAGGAGAGTGGTTCGTCCTGCGCGTAACGCTTGCCCAGTTTCCAGGCTATTTCAGCCTTGGTCAGTTCCGCACCCAGATAAAATGCGTGAGCGCCATCCGATTCAACGTCGAGGCGCGGAAAAAGTTCAAATGCACCCTGCGCAGTCGCGTGACCGCTGGCGTTGAAAACATGGATGCCATCCGGCGCGGTCATAATGCGGAAATTGGCATCCCGCACATCACCGGCCAGCGCGGCGATATCCTCAACGCTGTTCGGATAGGGTTTGCGATCATGAACCTGCAACAGGCCCGCGTCATAGCCACGCGGCAGGGCATGATCCTGTTTGGCTGCAAACATCATGCGGCGGGCGTGGTCATGCTCCTCGACCGTGCGAACGGTGTGGGGGCTGACATTGACGACCAGAACATTGTCTATCGACAGTTCCGAGCAGATACCCGAGAGCAGCGCCGTTACACCGGAGGAATCCGCATCGGTGAGCTCGGTCAGATTGCCCGTACCCATCATCATCGGGATATCCGGCCAGCGGCGGCGTGCCTCCATGAATCGGCCAAGCGACGCGGTAAAACCGAAATGGATGGGATCGAGAACCGGATCGGCGATGAAAGAAATTTCGGCTGTCTGTGCCTTGTGAATCGCACGGCCAAGCGAATCGAGATCGCCGGCAATCGCAGGAATGAGGATTGGGGTAACGTTGTATCTTACCGCCAGATCAACGGTCTCCTCAGTCAGACTTAGTAGATAATCCGCACCAGCCGCGGCACCGGTTTCAAGTTCCCCGGGGTTGGCGGAATCCACGCTGACGGAGAGGCCTTGCGCCTTTAAACGGCGAATGGCGTCGGCAAGATGCGGAAACGGCGTTTCAGGCAGGCAGCCGAGATCGATGACATCGGCACCTGCAGCGGCAAGTTTCAAAGCGCGCTGCGTCAATGCCTCCAGCGACAATGCCGACGCATCGACGATTTCTGCAAAGATACGCATATTGTGCCTGGATAGATCAACGGGGTTGCCCACCCGGCCGAGAAAGACAGGCAGATCGGCAACTTCATCGGGGCCCCGGACGAAAGGAACGCCAAAGCGCTGGCCCAGACGATCAAGATCGCCGCGATATCGCCCGGGCAGAATGACACGGTCGGCGGTCACCGGCAATTTCAACCGACGCGCGATAATCTCCTCACTCATAAGCGCCGCAACCTTCACGCCGATGTTGACGATTTCATAGGTGAATGCCACGTCATTGAGGCCGGCAAGGATGCGCTCCAGCCGTGAACGGGCCAAATGCCCGGTCAGGAACAGGAGATGCTCCGCCATATCAAGCGACCTCTTTGGCACGGCGCGCGATGGCTGCCTTCAACTCTGCCAGAGACTCGACGACCTCGGTCCGCTCGTAGGTCTTGAGACGTGCTGTGTTTTCAAGATCGATCGGCCTGGGATAGACTTTGACCATGCCGCCGGGTGCCATCGTCTCAAGCTCAGGTGCCGTATCACAGGCAAAGACAATGGACGGCACCCGGCATTTGCCGGCTTGCGCATAAACATTGGTCGGAAGGGAATCCGAAATGCCGGCGACGCATTTGGCAACGGTATTCGACGTCGCCGGGGCAACAACCGCAGTATGATAAACCCCGTTGTAGAAGCCGCCAACCGGCACGGAACTTGCGGTCTTGTCATGCAAAACCCGTGTCGTCTCGGGAAAATCGAGCTTCACCTTATACATGCGCAGGACTTCATTGGCGGCCTTGGAGACGAACACGTCACAATGTTCGAGTGTTCTTATGAGCTCGAAACTCTCCACGAAGAAATGGCCGGAGCCGGTCAGCGCCCAAGCCCATCGCGGCGTATGCAGTCGTGTCATTGCTCACCCGTTGCTTCGAAATAACTATTGCGCATCATCACGCGTCCGGGAAAGCCTGCCAAGGGTAAATCCAATGCATCCAACATCGCCGGCCCGGCAATATGAAGGGTCATGCCGTCTCCAAGCATATCCCGAAGCATACTGTCGACGATGCCCGCAGCGGCAACATCTTCTACCGATGAATAGTAGTGGTGTTCATCGGTCTGCTTGATGAGCAGCACTGCGTCAGCTTGCAATTGTCCGGCGAGCCACGCGCTCAAACTATCCGAAGTGATATCCCATGACATGGGAATGTCCGGTGCTCCGGCTGTCATCACAGATGGCAGCCAGACGGGTATGAGCCCCGCTTCAAGTGCGTCAGCGATCTCCACGATGGACCGTGCCGTCTGGAGACGTTCATGATGCTCAGCGACAGCAATGCCAAACTGATCCATCGCCAGGATTGCCATCGCATGCGCTGCTGCGTCCGAATAGCCAAGACGCTTTTGCGAGACCCGCACCTGATCGGCAAAAGGGCCGCCTCCGGGAACAATCACCAGTGGAAACGTTGCGCTTGCCAGCACCTCGATCCAGCGCCGCATTTCCACATGGCCCGCCGTGCTTCCTCCAAGCTTCACGACAAGCAGCCTCATGAGGACTTCCGTCCCCCATGCACCTGCGCAAACCGCAGCTTGGCCGAATTTTTCACATCGCGCGTACGCTCGATCTCGACACCGACACCGCCGGGTCCAATTTCGAGTTTTTCCGCGCGGACAAAGACCCGCATCACCCGTGGATTTCTAAGCACCAGTGCGGCCACCTGTTCCGCCAATGTCTCGGCAAGCTCGACGTGGCCCTCGGCAACGATGGCACGAATTCCGTCCATGATGAGATCGTAGGAAACCACGTGCCGCATATCCTCGGGATTGCGCGTGACCCGCAAAACCTCGGCCGTCACGTCGAACCGTACCTTCTGTGATTTCCCATGCTCGAAACGATAGGCACCGATATGCACAGGCAAAACAAAATCACGAACGAAAATCTTGTCCGTGCCTAGTCCCGCCTCTTCCGGTTCAGGAAAATACCCCCGCGCAGCAAGCAGTTTGTAATCGACGCTGGCAGGCATTCCCTGCTCGAGCACTTCGGGAATCAGACCACGTATCTTCACCGTTGCCAGCGCATCAATGGATGCCCTTCGGTCAAGATCAGCGCAGAGCGCCCCACGAAACCCCATAAAATCCGGATCGTAGGTTAACAGCCGCGAGATATCCGGTGCTTCGAGCGATCCCGCGACGCCGACCATCAATCCGTTCGACTGGCCATTCCTGATGAATTTGCCGATCTGGTCTGGAGACAGATGATTGAGCAAGCGGCCCTTGGATTTGTCGGCGGTGTCGATCATCACGCCATGAAATCCGCCAACTGCCAAGATTTCAAACAAGTTTTGACTGTAATCGCTCCAATTGTCGGCAAAGACGACGGCAATCAATTTATTGTGTAAGGCGAGAGGCTGCAGCGCCGTTACGCAAGCCTCAAACTGCCCGGACGGAAACAAACCTATCTTGATATAGTCCAGACCTGCTGCTGCGAACTCTTTCACCGTCCGCCAGATCGTTTCCGGATGCATGGGAAGATCGCCGCACGCTGCACTGGTGGGCCGCCTGCCTGATATAAAGTCCTTCACTTCCAAGACCTTGCTCAGGTCAACCGCGCCAAGTGCGCCGTTGGCCGGATCTTTCATATCGATGATATCCGCACCGCTTTGAAAGACAATTTCAGCTTCCTGACGGTTCTGCACACTGGCCAACATCTTCGTCATTGGCTTGCCCCCGCATGAAACCGAGAAACTTTGCCTCGCATGCAAGAAAAGCTGACTCGAAGGGTTGAGATTGTGGTGGGGTTGTTTAAAAACACTATGGGCACCTCTGTTCTTAACCCACCGCCATTACTTGAATGGCGGCAGTATGAATGGTTTGGTCATGAAGAGTACGGTGCCAATTACTCTCACGTTTTTATTCGGCTTTTTTTTGCTGTTCGTCAACGTGTCTGAGTTATCGGCGCAGCAGCCGGCAGCAAATCAATCAGCAAAGCCGAGTGTGGACGCACGCATTGGCTATCTTCGCGCCTACGAACCGCAATTGGCCCTTTCGGTTCTGGATATACCGCCGCGCGACGAAGGTGTTGCCGGTGCGAATGTCGCGATTAGCGACAACAACACGACAGGCAAATTTCTCGGCCAGCAATTCACGCTCGATGTCACGGAAACAAAATTCAACGCCGATGTGGTTCCGGCTTTCAAGGAGATGGTTGCGCGCGGCGATCGCTTCATCCTTGCGGATGTTTCCGCCAAGCAATTGTTGTCCATAGCGGATATCGCAAAGGACGCCGGCGTGCTGCTTTTCAACATTGGCGCGACCGATGACATTTTACGCGAGGAGGAGTGCCGCCCAAATGTCTTCCACACTGCACCGACACGCAGCATGCTTGCAGACGGGCTGGCGCAATATCTTGTCTGGAAGCAATGGCGCAAATGGGTGCTGCTTTATGGCTCGCACGAGAATGACAAGCTCTATGCTGACGCCGTCCGGCGTGCCGCGAGCCGCTTCGGTGCAACAATCGTTGAGGAACGCCTGTACGAAGACCGGGGTACGGCACGAAGAACCGACAGTGGCGTCGTCCTTGTCCAGCAACAGATGCCGGTTTTCACACAAAACCTGCCCGAGCATGACGTCGTCATTGTTGCCGATGAAAGCGAAGTCTTCGGCAGCTATGTTCCTTACAGGACATGGACGCCGCGGCCGGTGGTGGGAACCGCTGGTCTCGTGGCCTCGAGCTGGCATCCGGCAAGCGAACAATGGGGCGGCGTTCAGATCCAGAGCCGTTTCGCCAAGATGACCGGACGGCGCATGTTGTCGAAAGACATGCAGGCATGGACGGCTGCGCGCATTCTGGGGGAAGCGATAACACGGACGAAAAGCGCCGAGACCAAACAGGTCGAGGATTACATCAAATCCGATGAATTCTCCATTGCGGCTTTCAAAGGCCAGAAGCTCACATTCCGCAATTGGAACTGGCAATTGCGGCAGCCGATCCTGATCGGTGACGGACACGGCGTCGTTTCGACGTCACCGCAAGCGGGCTTCCTGCACCAGTTCTCGGAGCTGGATACGCTGGGTGTCGACAGGCCGGAAACCAAGTGCAGGCTCAAATAAACGATAAACCTATGGGAGGACTGGATGCGACATCACATGTGCCTACTTGCTGCGGCCGCAGCGCTGCCGTTTCTTGCGCAACCCGGCTGGGCGAATATGGTTTATGTTTCCAATGAGAAGGGCAATTCGATTACCGTCGTCGATTCCACATCAATGGAAGTGGTGAAGACCATCGACGTCGGGCAGCGCCCGCGCGGCATCACGATCTCGCCGGACGGGAAAATAGTCTATGTCTGTGCCAGTGACGACGACACCGTGCAAATGATTGATACGAGCACAGGCAAGATTGTAGGCACTTTGCCTTCCGGTCCGGATCCCGAACTCTTCATCCTGTCCCCCGATGGCAAGACGCTTTATGTGGCCAATGAGAACGATAATCTCGTCACGGTCATCAATGTAGAAACACGGGCGGTTGTTGCGGAAATTCCCGTTGGCGTGGAGCCGGAAGGCATGGGTGTGAGCCCCGATGGCAAGACCATCGTCAATACGTCGGAAACGACCAACATGGCGCATTTCATCGATACTTCCACGCACCAGATCACCGATAACGTGCTTGTCGATTCACGCCCGCGTTACGCGCAATTCAAGCCAGACGGTTCGGAAGTGTGGGTATCGGCAGAGATTGGCGGCACGGTCTCTGTCATTGATAACAAGACACGTGCGGTAAAGCACAAGATTACCTTCGACATTCAGGGATTGCGCTCAGAACAAATCCAGCCGGTCGGTATACGTATCAGCGCAGACGGCAAGAAAGCCTACGTGGCGCTTGGCCCCGCCAACCGGGTTGCCGTCATCAATGCCGAGACTTACGAGGTGGAAAAATATGTCCTGGTGGGGCAGCGGGTCTGGCAGCTTGCTTTCATGCCGGACGGCAAAACCATCATCAGCACCAACGGCCTGTCCAACGATATCACATTCATCGACACCGCAACGGATGAGCCGATCAAATCGGTCACCGTAGGCCAATTGCCGTGGGGTGTTGCGGTTGCGCCGAACTAGACAAAATCATCGACCAAAGGGAGGAACCATATGTCGACTTTCAGAAGATTTGCACTGGCCGGATTTCTTGGGATAGCGCTTGCCCCGTCCTTTGCCTTGGCTCAGGCAGATGACGACGACGACAAAGCAGCACCCGAACCAAAGGCTGCAACCGAAGCCAAGACACCTGCGGTCACCCGCTCCAGCAAGAACCTGCCGGAACTCATCCTTGGCTCCAAAGACAGCGAATTCACGGTGAACCAAAAGGATTTTGAGCTGGTTGCCGGACAGGGCTATCGCTGGAAGATTACGTCGGCCGCAGGCCTCGAGTATAAATTCGTCACCGACCTCTTCCGCAATGTCTGGATGAATCAAATCGTCATCAATAACCTCGAAGTGCATATGAACGGCGCGCCCGCCTGGCTTGAATTCGACTCCCCGGGTACAATGAGTGTTCAATTCACGACAGTGCGTCCAGGCAAATACACCTGGTCGGTGCCTGATCTTGCTGACAAAGGAATGAAGGGGACAATAACCATCAAATAAGCGCTAACATCGGCAAGCGCGGCAACTGCAGTGGGTAACCAAGGGGTGGAGCTTGATGGGTCCGGACGTTGAGTTGAAGACTATTCATGACAAGCCGGCTACGGATGCGAGCGTACCGGCGCTGGAACTTGCCTCGGTAAGTTATTCCTATGGCAGGCGACAGGCGCTGGACAATATCTCATTCTCAATTGCGCCCGGTCGTTTTGCCGTGCTCCTCGGCTTGAACGGCGCGGGCAAGACAACGTTGTTTTCCCTGATCAGCCATCTGTTTGCCACCCGCAATGGCCGCATCCACGTCTTCGGCAACGACATCGATCGCAGATCCGGCGAAGCGTTGCGGCGTCTTGGAATCGTCTTTCAGGCCCGCACACTCGATCTCGACCTGACGATCCACCAGAATCTGGCCTATCACGCTTCTCTGCACGGGATCGGGTCACGCGAAACCGATCGGCGCATTCATGAGCTGATGCAATCAATCGACATGAGCGACCGGTTGCATGAAAAAGCCCGCAATCTTTCCGGCGGCCAGATCAGACGAGTCGAAATCATTCGCGCCTTGTTGCATCAGCCGTCCCTGTTGCTGCTGGATGAGGCAACCGTTGGACTTGATATCAAATCGCGGGCGACGATCCTTGCCGATATTCGCAGGCTGGTAGCGGAAAAGGGTATCAGCGTTTTGTGGGCAACCCATCTGATCGATGAGGTCAGCCACGCCGATCAGATCATTGTTCTCAATCAGGGTAAGCTGGTCGCCAATGGCACAATGCACGATGTCATCAAGGATACTGGCGCGGACACCATGAACGAGGCGTTCTCACGCCTCACCGGTATCATCTCTTTGAACGCCGGAGGTCGTCTATGACCGATATTCCCGGCAACCTTTCCATCAGGAGCATTGGACACAACCGCTTTGGCCCCATGCAATATCTGGTGTGCCTCAAAGGTATTCTCGTGCGGGAAGGACTTCGCTATCTGCATCAGCGCGAGCGCTTCATTTCATCACTTGTCCGGCCCCTGCTCTGGCTGTTCATTTTTGCAGCCGGCTTCCGTCAGGTTCTCGGCGTCTCAATCATCCCGCCATATCAAACCTACGTACTTTATGAGGTCTATATCACGCCAGGCCTATGCGGGATGATCCTGCTGTTCAGCGGGATGCAGTCCTCGCTGTCCATGGTCTATGACAGGGAGATGGGCAATATGCGCACCCTGCTGGTCAGCCCGTTTCCCCGCTGGTTTCTGCTCATGTCCAAGCTGCTCGCCGGTGTCGCCGTCTCGATTGTGCAAGTCTATGCGTTCCTGTTCATTGCCTGGTTCTGGGGCGTCAAGGCGCCGGCGTCCGGCTACATCTTGACGCTGCCGGCACTCTTCATCGCAGGTATGATGCTGGGTGCACTCGGCATGCTGCTCTCATCCATGATCAAACAGTTGGAAAACTTTGCGGGGATCATGAACTTCGTGATCTTTCCAATGTATTTCGCCTCCTCCGCACTTTATCCACTCTGGCGCGTGCAGGAGGCCAGTCCCTTGCTTTACAAGATATGCCTGCTCAATCCCTTTACCTATGCCGTCGAGCTGGTGCGGTTCGCCTTCTACGGGAAGATCGAATGGATATCTCTTGCCGTCGTCTGCGGATTCACTCTCGTGTTCATTGCCGGCGCCATCATCGCCTATGATCCCTCGAGGGGCCTCGTCATCAAGAAACAAGAGGGAGGAAACAATTGAGACAGTGTCGCATTATCGCAACCAGTCTTCTCATCTGCACCGCTTCGGCCGGAGGGTCTTTTGGCGCGGCGCAGAATGATCCGACCTGGCCCTGCGTGCAACGCAAGGTGCCCGAATTGTCTGTTGGTCAGGTTTGGAATGGTCCGGATATTCCCGACTCCGCAAAGGGCTGGGACAACGATGCTGCAATCCATGCTCTGGTCGATGATTTGGCGGCGCGCCGCAATCCGCTCGATACAGCCCGGACAAGAATCGTCGAATTTGCCAACGGCCTGCCGAGGGACCAGGTGAATGACAAGATGTTGCTGCTGTTCCAGGGTCTGTTCGACACACTGAACCGCGAGCGAATTCAGGTCATCTCCGGCATTTCACGCTATGCCGGCAAACAGCGCGAAATAGCGGATGATCTGCGCAAGGAAGCGGCCAGGGTCGATGCCATGCGCGGCAAACCTGATACAGACCCGGATGATCTGGACCGGGCCAATGAGCGATTGACCTGGGAAACACGGATATTCCAAGAACGCGTGCAGTCCTTAACCTATGTTTGTGAGGTGCCGACCATCATCGAACAGAGGCTTTATAGCCTGTCCAAGACCATCGGCCAATCCATGCTCAAGCAATAGCCTTCAGGCAATGGGCCCAGCCGTCTTGCCAATACGGCGATAGATGAAGCCATCCGGCGTCGCGTCCGGGGATTTTGCTGTCACGGCTTCATCGATCAGCGCGGCCATCCGCGCGTGCAACGGTGATTTGATGCAGGCCGGGTCAGTCGCGGCGGCATCCCCCGCGATCGCCATGGCCTGACAGCGGCAGCCGCCCCAATCTATTTCCTGCCGTTCGCAGCTGCGGCACGGCTCCTGCATCCAGTCTGTCCCGCGAAACGCATTGAACGTCGGGGATTCATGCCAGATGCGACTGAGGCTCCACGCGCCGAAGCGTTCGAAATGCAGTGATTTGATCGATGCGGCCGCGTGGCACGGCAATACGGTTCCATCCGGTGCAACCATGAAGGCATCCCGCGCCCATCCCCCCATGCATGGCTTGGGATACACGGCGAAATAATCGGGTGTGACGAAGTCAATCGTCATGATACCGCGAAGCCGTTCCTGTGCTTCCTCGACGATCTGCACCTGCCGCTCGACAGCTTCCCGCTCGGGCATCAGCACCTTGCGATTGACGAGTGCCCAGCCCGCATATTGCACATTGGCAATCTCCAGCCGTTCCGCGCCAAGCTCAAGCGCCAGATCGATGAAATCCGGCACCTCTTCCATATTATGGCGGTGTATTGGGGCATTGATGGTCAGTGGAAGACCGGCCGCACGAACGCGACGGGCCGTTTCGAGCTTCTTTTCGTGCGCGCCGCGAGCGTTGCCTATCTTCTCGGTCGTTGCAGCAAAAGCACCCTGAAAACTCAGCTGGATATGATCGAGCCCGGCATCAGCGAGGGCTTCGATACGCCCCTCGGCAATCCCGACCCCGGCCGTGATCAGATTGGTGTAAACACCGCGTTTGGCCAGACCGGCGACGAGTTCGGCAAGATCAGTGCGCAGCGTCGGTTCGCCGCCGGATAGATGCACCTGGAGAACCCCGAGATCCGCTGCCTGTTCGAACAGGGCAAGCCAGCCGGCCGTATCCATCTCGCGGTTTGCTTTGAGCAATTCAACCGGGTTGGAGCAGTAGGCACACTGCAAGGGACAACGGTGGGTCAGCTCCGCCAGCATGCCAATCGGCGGCAGCACAGGGCTCAGCATAACGACACCAGGAACTTGTCGGACCATTCCTGCAGGAAGGCGCTGATATCAGGCGCGATTTCTTCCTGCTCCGCGGTGTACTGATCGGCAAGAAGCGCAATCATCTGTGCCACATTGTGGCGGCCATCGCACAGCTGCAAAATGTCGAGGCTGACTTCATTCGGCCAAAATATTTTCTCCGGCGACAACAGCGCCCAAGCTTCGCGCACACCATCATATTGCAGCCGCACATGACGCCTCAAAGCAGGCCGTGACTGCATCGACACGATAGCACGGGAGCGGACTGCTGCAGTCATGCTGCCTCCGGAACAAAGGCACCGGGCGGTATATTGCCCTTCTCACCATAAGCATGCGCCAACGCGTCCAGCATCGCCCAGAGGACATCACATTTGAAGACAAGCGCATTGATCACCGACTGCTGCTTCTCGGCATTGTCGGCATGTTTCATTACATAGGCGAGTGCAAAATCGGAATCGCGCGAGGCAAGCGCCGGACGCTTTTCGAAATAGGCGAGAATATCCGCGGTGATATAGTCATATTTCGCCAGCATCGCCGGAACGCGCTCGCCGATGATGATGGGCGAGAACAGTTCCGTCAGCGACGACGCGACGGATTCGAGCATTGTCCGGTTCGTGCAGTAGGACAGATAGGCACCGACGGCAAAGCGTGTGCCCGGCAACACGAATTTCTCGCTTTTGACCATATCGGCATCAAGTCCGAGACCCGTTGCGAGCTTCAACCAGCGGGCAATACCGCCGCTCCAGCCGTCACCGCCATCATGGTCTTCTATCCGTTTGCGCCATTCGGCGCGGAACGCGGGATCGTCCGACCGCATGATGATGGCAGCATCCTTGCGCGGAATGACCGATTGGTAGGAATAACGGTTGAGAGCCCAGGCCTGCATCTGACCCTTGCTCAGAGCGCCGCTGGTCATCTGGTGATGGAATGGGTGTCGGTTGTGATAGCGCGCTGCACCCACGTCACGCAGAACGTTTTCAAGCTGGGCCGGAGATAATCCACCACGTGCCGCATCGCCAAATTCGCTCAAAGCCTGACCTCCATGCCATCGAATGCTATTTTCCAGCCTGCATCGACGGTCGCGGCGTGCGCGGCCGATGCGGTGTCAAGGACGGGATTGGTGTTGTTGATGTGAACGTAAATCCGGTTGCTGATGCCAAGTTCTGCCAGCGCAGCCAATGACCCGTTTTCACCTGAAATGGAGACATGCCCCATCCGTGCGCCGGTCTTTGAACCGACGCCCGCCGCAACCATTTCGTCGTCGGTGTACAGAGTGCCGTCAAAGAGCAGACAATCGGCCCGCTGCAGTCTCGACTTGAGTGCCGCATCGATGCGCGCACAACCCGGGACATAGAATGCTGCCCGTTCGCCATCGCTCGAGGAAATGCGAAGGCCGATCGTATCGCCCTCCTGCGTACCAAAACCTTCACCTGCCTTGCTGTTATCCTCAAGAAACAGCGCCACCTTGCCGGGGACGGGAAAAACTTCAACGGTAATTCCCGTCGGAGTTTTCGCGACATCAAGAATATCGGTTTTTCCGCCGATCTTCAGCTCACGCCGGTCAACAAGCGCTCGATCAAGCACGTTGAAGATGGAATTGGCCTCAAGCACATCGAGCACACGGCGCGTCGCATAAATCACGAACGGCTCGCGCTCACGCAAGCTGAGCAGTCCGGCAATGTGATCGACATCGGCATTGGTCAGGACCACCGCGCGTATCGGCGTCGAACGCAAGCGTCCGTTCTCCTGTGGCTGAAGTTCCGGTGTCGCCGCGATCTGCTGGCGAATATCAGGCGACGCATTGAAGAGAACCCAGTCCGTTCCATTCGAGCTGACGGCAAGACTGGATTGCGTGCGGGAACGCACGCTTTCATCGCCGTTCCATGCGCGGCGGCTCAATTGATAATTGCAATTCCATTGGGGAAACCCGCCGCCAGCCGCCGAGCCGATTATTTTCAATCGCATTGCGCGCAATACCCCAACAGGCCGGAATCCGCCCCGCGTGATTGGCTCACGCAGGGCGAAGACTGGAGATTACTTCTTCGTCTTCAGTTCAGCAGGCATGTAACGCGTCAGTTCCATACCAGCAGCAACCTGACACATGGTCGGCTTTGTCCAAATTTTCTTCATGCTAGCCTCCTTCTATCCAAAGATCACCGCAGTGATCTTTCTCCGCCACCATACGCCATCATGGCGCAGGATCTAAATTAATAGGGTTCATTTTTTTGTGTGGCTTGCCCCGCCGCGATCCAGCCGTCCGTGCCGAGCGGATACCAGAAGACCGAACGATATCCCCATTCGACTGCTCTTTTGGCGGCATTCCACGACATCCAGCAATTCTCCATACAATAGAACAACACCCTTCGATTCTTCCCATGCCCGAGACGCGATTCCAGTCCCTTGCGGAAATAGGCTTCCGTCTCCTTGTTCAAAATTCCGTACCCTGTGTTTGCGAGCCAGACGCTCCCGGGGATGTCCTCCCGCACCTTGTCTCGCCATATGGTTCCGGCCGGAAGATTTGCCGGTTTAGGATCATGCGGGAGCACGTCAATAAAAACGGTTTCCTTGTCTTTCCACAGAGCGATGGCCTCATCCGTCGTTACCACTTTCGCTCCCTTCAGCGTCGTAGGAACGGGAGCCCGGTACAGCTCTGTCCGGTATCCCTCCGGTTCAGGCGCATTTCCTTCCGCACCAGCCTGATTGACACCCGTGTTCATCAAAAGGACTGCAACGACAAAGCAGATCGGCGCCGCGTCGCCCAACGGGCTATTGCGTGATCGGCTTGTCATTTTCGTCTATCAGCGGCACATGGTATTCGCCCAGAATCCGATTGATCTCAGGCTGGTTCTCCTTGATGACCTTGTTCAATGTCCGCTTCCATTCCTGATCGGACGGACGCACACCCATGGTGATCCGGTAAGCCATGTGCCCGGACTTTTCCTTTGCCAGCGAGACAACCGCCAGATCCGGATTGATCTCATGCGCATAATAGCCCGCCATTGGACCCCAAAGGACTGCCACATCTATGGTGCCCTTCATTAGGTCCTTGATCATCACGTCAGCCATGGACGGTGCGAGGCGTGTGTCCACCATCAAGGGATAGGGAACAACGCTGCGCATGTAACCGGCCTTGGCAAGATTGGCAGCCGGCGGCGTTCCCGCAACAACACCGATCTTCTTGCCTTCCAACGTCTTGTCCTCGATCGACACCACGTCGTCGAGCCCGGCTCCCTTCCTGTAGACCATGACATAGGTAGAGCGATAATAGGCGTTGGTGTTCTGCACGAGATCATCGCCTTGGGCATATCCCATGATGATATCGCAATGGTTGGACCGCAGTGTATTGCGAACGAAGCCGGTCGCCATAGGATACCAGGTGTAGGCCACCGATTTCCGTCCGGTTTTGGCCGCGACCAGTTCCGCCAGCTTGTTTTCAAACCCTTTGCCGCTTTGATCGGAAAACGGCATATTCGACGGGTCTGCGCATACACGCAGTATATCCGGATCGACAAGCTCACCGGCAGCTCCCAGGCCGGCGCTCTGCGCCAAGGCAGCCGACGGCACAGCGAGCATCGCTGCAATCAAGGCTGCGATCCGGTATTGGCGGGATTTCGCGCGCTGCATCATCTCATCCACCCATGCATGAATCTTCCGCCTGTTTGGCGGTCGCCGACTTGTCTTCATGCCTTGCAGGACGCCCTCGCGGAAGGTCCCCGACAGCACGGGCGCGCAGATAGACGTAGAGATCGTCCATGTAGCAATAAACGTTCTTGTTGTCGCCGAAGGCCGGCATCACCTTGTCGTTGCCGTTCGACAGATTCTTACGGCCTCCCGCCACTGTCGACAGGAAATCGGCGTAGGACATTGTCTTGAGCGAATCGGCGAGAACCGGCGCAAACGACGACCCCGCACCGTCTGCTCCATGACAGACATTGCATTCCGAATTGAACCGCCGGTAACCACTGTATGTATGCCAATCAACAGTTCCATCCGGTTGTATCTTGAATGTCGGATTTCCGTCCTTGTCGGCGTATTTGCCATTGTCGTCGGAAACAACCGCAGCTGCGGCCTTGTCATCGGCACGGCTGCTGCCTTGCCCTATCAGGAGAGCAAGAGTGGCAGTGACGGCCAGAAGGATTGTTCGAATCGGCATTCGGTAACCTCGCATTCGCGCGTCGGGCAACACCTGTTGGCGCCAGCTCAACGGTTATGATTGATCATCAGGTATCGGTCAGGTGACACGAGGGGCCCGGCCTGATTGAAACCGGGCGCCCTGTTCAAGTGACTGCTCGCCCCGGTTTATTCGGGGACGGCGAAAACGGTCAGCTGACCGCCCAAAGCCGTATAGTCGGAGAGACCGGCATAACCGCCGACTGCGCCCAGACCATCCGTACCTTTTGTCAGACCGGCAGCAAGACCAATGCCTGCCCAGCCACCAACACCGGACAGAACGGCAACATATTGTTTGCCCTTGTGTTCGTAGGTGGTGACGTTGCCGATAATGCCGGAAGGAGTCTTGAACTTGTACAGTTCCTTGCCGTTCTTATCGACTGCCTTCAGATAACCTTCAAGCGTACCGTAGAACACCACATCGCCATCGGTTGCCAGCGCACCGGACCAGACCGAGAACTGCTCGGGTTTGGACCAGACGATTTCACCCTTTGCCGCATCCCAGGCAATGAAGTTGCCCATGCCGCCATGGCTGTTCGGAGCGGGATACATGGAAAGCGTTGCGCCGATGTAAGGTTGACCGGCGGTATAGCTGACCTTGTAGGGCTCGTAATCCATGCAGACATGGTTTGTCGGTACATAGAAGAGTTTCGTCTTTGGTGAATAGCTGGCAGGCTGCTGATCCTTGGTACCAAGTGCAGCAGGGCAAATACCCGTCGTGTTGACGTCTTCACCCTGTTTTGCCGTCGAATATTTGTCAACGACGACAGGACGTCCATAGTCCTTGCTGTTCTTGTCCATCACGACTTCTGTTGCCCAGTTCACAGCCGGATCGTATTTCTTGGCTACCAGAAGTTCGCCGGTTGCACGGTCCAGAGTGTAGGCAAAGCCGTTGCGATCAAAATGCACCAGCACATTGCGATCCTTGCCGTCTATTTTGATATCATCTGCAAGGATCATCTCATTGACGCCGTCATAATCCCACTCGTCATGCGGGGTCATCTGGTACAGCCACTTCGCCATACCGGTGTCGGCATCACGGGCCATGATTGTCATGGACCACTTGTTGTCGCCGGGACGCTGGCTGGGATTCCATGTGGATGGGTTACCCGTGCCATAATAGATGAGGTTCAATTTGGGATCATAAGAATACCAACCCCACGTTGTTCCACCACCGATCTTCCACTGATCGCCTTCCCACGTCTTGGTGCTGGAATCTGCGCCAACCGGCTTACCGAGTTGGGTCGTCTTTTCCGGATCGATCAATGTGTCCTTGTCCGGACCAATTGACCACGCCCGCCAGGCCTGCTTGCCATCTTTGATATTATAGGCAGTCAAAGCACCGCGAACCCCGAACTCACCACCGGAAATACCGACGATGACTTTGTCCTTGACGACCATCGGAGCAGATGTACCGGATTCGCCTTTACTGCCATCGGCAGCTTCACCATTCTTCACAGACCATTCGGGCTTGCCGGTTTTTGCATCGAGAGCTACGAGGGTTGTATCGGCTTGGTACAGGAAAATCTTGCCATCGCCATAAGCTACGCCGCGATTAACGGTATCGCAGCACATGATTGGAATAACATTGGGGTCCTGTTTGGGTTCATATTTCCACAGGATCTTGCCGTCATTGTTCAGGTCAAGCGCATAGACTGTATTCGGATAGGGCGCATGGACATACATGACATCCCCTATGATGAGCGGGCCACCTTCGTGACCACGCAGCACGCCTGTCGAAAACGTCCAGGCGACCTGAAGGTTCTTGACGTTGTCCTTGTTGATCTTATTGAGTTTTGAATATCGGGTGTTGGCATAATCGCCGGTCTGGATCGCCCAGTCCTTCGAATTGGAAATCAGGGCTTGCAGATCGTCATTGGCTAAAGCTCCTCCCGCCAATGAAAACGACAGAGTAAAGGTGGCCAACGCTCGCATTAAATTCTTGTGTACACGCATTATGAGTCCTCCCTAAGTTCACATTTATGAACCATCGGGCGGAGCCGTTTATCACAGCGGTCCGCTCCATTAGCTCACGCAAATGGGGAAGTATTTCCGGCAGCGTGTCACGACCTAAGCCAGGCGCGCAGAGGGCACCGTTACTGCCCACCCCGCTTGGCCTACGAAGACTGTCACCACTCCCTTGACGGTAACGTCCTTGAAGCCGGAAACAAGGTGACGATAGGAGAAAGATTTGCATTAGGCAAGCATGTTTATCAATTTATATTTTCTGCGCTGCAATATATATATCTTGCACCGCAACATATATCGCATTTTCCTATTTTATTCTACAATCTATATGATCATCATGATTTGATACTTTAATACTGGACAATTCTTGCCAATCAATATTATTATTTTCTATCCATTTGAAAAATGCGGCACCTCACCAGCGCGAAGGCAACGGCCCGATGTCAGTATCAAAAGCCCTGCAATTATGCCTGTTAGCAACCGCAGCAATTGCATATTCTTCGCCGGCAAAATCAGCCGCGGATTATCCCACGCCAGCCCTTGCCGAGTACGTTTACGGCTGCATGAAGGCTAACGGAGAGAACCGAGATTCGCTGCAACGCTGTTCCTGTTCGATCGATGTCATTGCCTCTGTCATCTCCTACGATCACTATGTTGCCGCTGAAACATACAAATCAATGGGAATGGTTCCCGGCGAAAACGGCGCACTCTTTCGCGAAAGCGCTCCGGCGAAAGCTTCCATCACTGAACTGAAACGCGCGCAGGCCGAAGCGGACATACGCTGCTTCTGAATCCTCAGTTCACTTCATCACAAACTTGATGATTCAAGCGGCCATTCATCCTTGAATTGCTTGCCTTCGGTGTCGGCCGCTTCAACTTTGATATCCTCTCCCGGCTTTGCATCAAATTCGAAGCGGAAGTTCGGATCTTCCGAAATCGAAATTCCGCCTTCCATCGACATGATCAGCCGATTGCCTTGTGACACCGTCAATCCCTGAATGAAGTGCGCGGGAATATAATACCGGGTTACCTGGTCCATCTGCAGCCCGGAATTGTTGGGATGGCGGATCATGAGCTGCATTTCCGTTGCACGGGTCATTGGCTCCATACCGGAAGCTTTCGACGAAAACACGCGCAGTTTCATTTTGCCCAGATTGGCGAGAGCTTCGTCGGTGTTCTTCATGGCCGGCGCCGAGCATCCTCCCGATGCCTTGACAAACGTCTCCGTCATATGAAGTTTGCCGTCCTCGGTTTCCGCGATGGCTCTTACATAGGAATAGGCATTCACACGCAATCGCGTTGCCAGATGGGTCACTCCGGCGTCGGGACCGAACTTGAACACAGCAGCAACCGGCGATGGATTTTCATCCACGATCAAGGTCACAGTCTTGATGCGGCCAGTCCCGGCATCGGTTTTGAAATGCAGGTCAACCGGCACAATCGCAGCATCTTCGGCGCGCTTCGGCGCATCGATGCTCACAATGCCGTTTGCCGGTTCGATGGGCTTCTGTCCAAAGACATCGCCCTTCAAACCGTTCCAGGTCGTGCTTTCGGGAGGCCCTGCATTTTGAGCCCATACGGGAAATGAAATAACCGCACCAACCAACACAAAAAGCGCAGTGGCAACCATCCGGCTACGCGGCTGTACTATCGTAAACATCGTATTCTGCCTCCACCAAGGATAATTTGGCGGTGCCCGGCTGTTACCACCTATACCACCCATCCAAGCGGTCTGGCAAATGCCAACACCGCCCAATCATTCCCACTCGAGTTCAGCGAAAGCCGCGGTGGCATTGCGCTGATTGTATTCGTCAAAGAGCTTCCAGTTTGCACGTTCGCGTTGCGCCGCTGACTTGACGGCATCCGACATCGGCACACCATCGGCAATGGCTTTGCGCATATCGCTCGCAAGCACATCGAAGTAACGGCGCTCCGCATCCAGTGCCTGCGGCCATGGTGATGGTATGGGTCCATGCCCGGGGACTGCAGATTTCGCCTTGATCCCGTTCAGGATGTCCAGTTGCGCGATCCATCCAAGCAGCGATCCATCCATCGTTGGCAGATGGCCGATAAAGCAGAGATCGCCGGTAAAAAAAGTATCGGTTTTGTGGTCAAAAACGGAAAGATCATTGTCCGTATGCGCTGGTTTCCATGCCTTCAAGGTGAGTTTGCGATTGCCAAGATCGAGCTCGTCCTCATCGGTTATGAGCTTGGTTGGTGGAACGATCCTGATGTCCGCCATCAGATCATCGCCCATCGCATCCCTGTAACTCTGTAGATAATAAGCCCCGCGGCTTTCCAAAGCGCGCGGCAAATTGCGGTGACCGACGATGATTGCGCTGGTAGACTCGAACGCTGCGTTGCCGAAGAGGTGATCCGGATGCATATGGGTGTTGATCAGATAGCGGATCGGCCTGTCGGTTCTGGCGCGAATCGCCCCGATCAAAGCCTTGCCTTCAACTACGCTGCCGCCACTGTCGATAACAGCGACCGCCTCGTCACCGATGATGAAACCGACATTGCAGATCTCGCCATCATTCTGATTGTTCATCATTGCAGGGATGCCGGCAAAGGCAAACACCCCGTCGGCAATCTGTTTCACCGGCAATGGATCACCTGGCCGTGATTGAGCCAGCGCCAGACGCACATGCGACATGCCGCAACAGGCAAGGACCAGGCCCGTTTTGAGGACACCGCGCCGGGTCGTGCCGCTCATGGACCGACACCTCTATCCGAGAATTTTGCGTGGAACGAACGCAAGAGATCCGCCCTGACCTGTGCATTGCGGCTATGTCGCGGCACCCTGATGTCGAAGGTTCCGACGACATGGGCAGGACGATCCGAGAAAACGATGATCCGGTCCGATAGCATGATTGCCTCCTGCACATTGTGGGTCACCATGAGCGCCGTCGTCGGACGTTCGGACCAGACCGACAGAAGCAGGTGACGCAGCTGATCTGCCGTTGCTTCATCCAGTGAAACAAAGGGTTCATCCAGCAGCAGAATGTCTGGTTCGATTGCCAATGCCCGCGCGATTGCCACGCGCCGCGCAAGGCCGAGAGACAACTCACCGGGATAGAACGTCCGCATTGCGGCCAGACCCAAGATACGGAACAGCGCATCGAGATTCGCGCCCCTTGCCCGTTTCGGCAATGCAAGGCGCACGTTTTGCTCCACTGAACACCACGGCAACAATATCGGTTCTTGAAACACTGCCCCGACGCGTGGTTCGGCCAGCCCCGGCAACTGAACGGAGCCGCCATAGCTCCCTTCGAGCCCGAGCAATATGCGCAGTGTTGTCGTCTTGCCGCATCCGGAAGGACCAAGGATGCAGGCAAATTCGTTCTGCTCGACTTCGAAGTGCAGATCGCGCAGGACATCGATCACTTCGCCATTGGATGAACGAAACGATTTTTCCTGGATATCGACCTTAAGCCGGGCGGCGACGCCAACGCGTTGATGTGTGTTCAAGGGGCTGTACCAATACAAGTTCGATGAAAAGCATCACGGCAACGAACGCCAGAGTGTAGGCGAGAATTGCAGCAACATCGAAGAGTTGAAAAAACAGGTTGATCTGGAAGCCGATACCGTTCGACCGGCCCATGAGTTCGACAACAAGCACAATCTTCCAGATCAGCGAAACGCCGGAACGCGACGTTGCAGCGATGTAGGGTTGCAGCTGCGGTAACAGGATATGTCGCAAACGGTCGAGTGCGCCGAACTGGTACACCCGCGCCATCTCCGCATAACGCCCATCGAGCGCCCGGGTCCCTTCGCGCATTGTCACGACCACATTGGGGATTTTGTTCAGGGCAACCGCACCAATCGCTGCGGCCTCGTTCAGGCCAAACCAGATATAAGCCAGGACGATGATGACGAGCGCCGGGATGTTCAGGAAGAGAATGAGCCAGGGATTGAAGAACTGGTCGGCTCGCCGATGGGTGCCCAAGAAAACGCCGATCACGGATCCGATGATCATGGCAAGGAGGAACGAGGCCGCCACGCGCCATAGCGTGATTGCCAAATGATAGGGTAAATCGCCGCTCGCGGTCTCGCTTGTGAACTTTTGCAGGACGAGCAGCGGTGCCGGAAACGATCGGCTTGGCCAAAATGTGGCCCCGATATGCCAGAGGATCAAGAGTGCCGCAAAGGACAGCAAAACCATGACGGATGAGGTCCAGCGCCGTGACCGCGGCAACGGCGCTACCTCACGTGCTCCTCGCCGTTCGGTGGAGACCACAGGCATCTATTGGGCCCTCCAGAACGTGCCGGGAGCCAGCGTGACCGCCGGACCGACCAGCCGCGAGCCACCGAGTTCCGCGAGAAGCGCATAGAGCTTTTCTGCGTCGGCCTGTTCGGCGTCGACGGATCGGGAAGGAATGCCTTCGCGATAACGATCCCGCAAGACATCGAGTTCGCGCCCTTCTGCCTTCACCACCGGCGCGAGTCGCTGCCACTCCGCATCGGAGCTGCCAAGAAGCGCCTTGGCGTCTCGGCTGGCCTTGATGAATCCCGCAATGGCCGCGGGATGGGCGTTTGCCCATTTGTCGTGGAATATATAGCCAAGAGCCGATGCGGTGCCGGTGGCGCCGAGCGCCTTGGCGGCTTCGCTCGTACTGATCACCCTGCGAAAGCCGTTCGCCTCCAGCCGCGCACATAAATTCCAGAAGTTCAGAACGGCATCGAGCTCATTCTGTTGCGCTTTCTCAGCGAGCAACGGCGGTGCGCCAAAGACAATGTCGTTTTGCGCCGCCAGATCGAGCGACTGGCGTTTGGCAAGCCCCTGAATGAGCAGCCAGCTCTTGTCGAGAGGCCCGCCTGCAATGCCGATTTTCTTGCCTTTGAGATCCGTGAGACTTTTGATCGGCGAGCCATCGCGCACCATGAGTGCGCCGACAGAACTGGAATAGGGCACAAAAGCCAGGTCTTCGCCCGAGGCGCGTTGACGCGATACCCAAAGCCAATCGCTGACGATTATATCAACATCCCCGGCCAACATCGCGACATTGGTCGCCTCCTCACCGGCGAAGAACCGGACATCGACATGCACGCCATATTTCTCATCAAGCTTGTTGTGCTTGATCGTGTCGAGTTCCCAATTCACCGTGCCGAATTTGAGAACACCGACGCGAACCGTTTCCGATGCCAGACCACTCGCCGTGCCGCTGCACACAATCGACAATGTGAAAAGCAACGCCATGAAAAATCGATATTGATATTTGCCAGTCACAACACCTCCCAGACAGATCGCTGCCGGATTATCCGGTCATAAAGTCAACTCGTTGGTTGGATAGGCGCACTTCCAGCGCGCAACACGCAGTTTCGGATGTTCTCCAGCCCACTTTGCAATTTCGGCCGGAGCAAGGAACATGCAATTGAGGAGGTTACCCTTGTTCTCAAAATGCAGACGTTCCTCCCGGCAACTTGACGGGTTGGATATGAGACAGACTGTCAGGATAAGATCGATAACGTCCATTCAGCACCTTCAATCCGCTACCCCTTCCCCCCAATACCTCGAATACACAAGGTGGATTGACTGGATCAGAAGCCATTCGACGGATTTCTCAAGGTGCCCGATGAGAAATATCGTTGCATCCAAATTACGGTTCCCGCCCGCTGCCGTCAATCATGCGTTCAGCGGAAAACGCAATCGTGATGCTGCGGCGTTATTTCCGCAGCCCGGCGATTGACTTATGCAATGTCGCGGGTAACGTTTTGGAACGCTATGATCAGTCGTTCTTCAACAAAAAGATCAAGCTAAAATGGTGGTGCCAATGCATGGAAATTGGTGCCAGTCTTCGTCTAGGGCACCCTTGGCGAAAATGAGGAAATGCCATGCGATACCCTGTACTACTGATTGGTATGTCAGTTGTCGTTCTGTCAGTTGCCGGTGCCCGCGCTCAAGATGCGGGTGATGCAACAGCAGGCGCAACGGTTTTCAAGAAATGTATGGCCTGCCACGTGGCAGACACCGACAAGAACAAGGTCGGGCCGTCTCTGTTCGGACTGTTTGGGAGAACAGCCGGTACACATCCGGGATTCGGCTATTCTCCTGCGATGAAGGCAGCCGGTGCGGGCGGTCTTGTGTGGGACATTGCCAGCTTGCGCGACTATTTGCATGATCCAAAGGCCAAGGTTCCAGGCACCAAGATGGCCTTTCCCGGCCTGAAGGATGAGACGGAAATTACCAACCTCGAGGCCTATCTCAAACAATACTCGAAGTAACAGATTGCCGCCGGTCGGATCGCCGGCGGCATCACTCTGTCAGGGCGAATCGCGCCATTTGATGGAGCAGCCCACCGAGGCAATCTGTTCGCGTGGTCCAGCGCCCGATCGCGCAATCTGGCGCATTGCCTCGAACAAATCCCGGCGCAGGTCCGCGATAGCTTCCCGTTTGCGCGAGCCGTCCAGCCGCCCGCGGTATTGCAATTCACCCCTTGCATTGAACCCGAAGAAATCCGGCGTGCAGACGGCACCATAGGCATGTGCAACCGCTTGGTCTGCATCGTGCAAATAGGGAAAGGGAAACGCATTCTCTCGGGAGAACCGCTGCATGTTTTCATAGGAATCGGCGGGGTAAGCTGCTGCATCATTGGCATTGATGGCAACGAAGCCAATATCGAGCGCTGCGAGATCATGCGCGTCACGCACGATGCGCCCGATGACGGCCTTCACATAGGGACAGTGGTTGCAAATGAACGCGATGACAAGTCCTTGCCGTCCGGCCTGAGCCAGGAGGGAGTACCGTTCTCCGTCGGTCCCGATCAAGCTTGCATCGACAGCTTGCCAGCCGAAATCACAAAGGGGTGGGACTGCCGCCATCGTGGTTCCCTTCTCTCAGGCAGCCTTCTGGCGCCTGGCGCCATCGGCAGCACGGCGGATGGCAGCAATATTGGCGGCGTAAGCAGCCTTGCTGCCTCCCTTGAAAATCGCCGATCCGGCAACAAGAACATCAGCGCCAGCAGCGGCCACCAGAGGCGCCGTCTCCGGCGTGACACCGCCATCGATTTCTATATGAATCGGACGATCGCCGATCAGTGCTTTCAAACGCCGTGTCTTTTCAACAACCGAAGGGATGAATGCCTGTCCACCGAACCCTGGATTGACCGTCATCAACAATACAAGGTCGAGGCGGTCAAGCACATATTCTATTGCCGTTTCCGGCGTAGACGGATTGAGGGACACGCCTGCTTTCCTGCCGAGATTGCGAATGGTCTGCAGCGAGCGGTCCAGATGCGGTCCCGCTTCCGCATGAACGGTGATGAAGTCGCACCCGGCATCGGCAAAGGCCGCGAGATAGGCGTCTGCCGGTGCGATCATGAGATGGCAATCGAACACCGCTGCGGTCCGGCCGCGGATCGATTTTATGACTTGAGGACCGAAGGTGATGTTGGGAACGAAATGCCCATCCATCACATCAAGGTGCACCCAGTCCGCTCCGGCCTCGATGATATCCTCCACCTCTTCACCCAGCCTGGAAAAATCCGCGGACAGAACGGACGGCGCGATGAGCGTCTTGCGGTTCATGGCGTTTGCCCCTCCACAGGCGGCATTGAAAAGACACGGCTATTGCCGATATCGGCTGCAGTGATTGTCGACAAGACGTCAGCATCCAGCGGCCCCTTGGATGTCTCGAACAGGCGGTTGGCCTGCCGCAGACGGGCCCGATCGAGTGCGTTGCGGATGGAACGGGCATTGGCAAAATGCGGCTGTTGCCGGCGGCGCTCAATATAGTCAGCCATGATCGCACGGCCTTCCGCGTCGAAGCCATAATTCTGCTTCGACAACATCGTTTCCGCAATGCGAAGCAATTCGTCGGAGCTGTAATCCGGAAAATCGATATGATGAGCGATACGCGAGCGAAAACCTGGATTGCTCTCGAAGAACGTGTCCATGCGATCCGTATAGCCGGCCAGTATAACCACAAGATCTTCGCGCTGATTTTCCATCACCTGAAGCAGAATCTCGATGGCTTCCTGACCATAATCGCGCTCGTTCTCCTGCCGGTGCAGATAATAGGCTTCGTCGATGAACAGCACGCCGCCCAACGCCTTCTTCAATATCTCCTTGGTCTTCGGCGCGGTATGGCCGATATACTGCCCCACCAGATCATCGCGCGTCACCGAAACGAGATGACCTTTGCGGATATAGCCAAGCCGGTGCAGGAGATCGGCCATACGGAGCGCCACCGTGGTCTTGCCGGTGCCCGGATTACCACTGAAACTCATGTGCAGCGTCGGCGTCTCGTGGGCAAGACCCATCCGCCGACGCGCCCGTTCCACCAGCAGCAGGGCAGCAGTCTCCTTGATCCGCAGTTTTACCGGCTTCAGGCCGATCAAATCGCGGTCGAGTTCGTCGAGCACGTCTTTCACGCCGGATTCAACATATTCGGCGCGCAGATCAATCGCGGCTGGAATGTCCTCGCTGGCACGCGCGAGCTCCTCGATCCCGATGTCAGCCATAACGTTGCCCTGCCGGCTTGTCCGTTGCGTAGGATCTCGTCGTATAACGGACGACACGGCCTTCGCCTTCCTGACGTGCGAGATGGAAGCCGGGCTCTTCCTGCGGACGATTGACGAGGAAGGACAACTTCACCGACTCCCAGCCATGCGAATTATCGAACGCAACGAAGCGAATATAGCCATCGCCATAGACCTTGCGGCATTCCTTCAGTTCCATGATCAATGCGGCGGCATCCGGATTGTCGAACATCGGATGCCCCCACATCTCCCAATAGGTATTGCGCGGGTGCGGATCGTCGGTGAATTCGAGACTGACAGCCCAGCCTTTGTCGATGCAATACTGTGCTTGCCTGGCAATCTGCTCGTCCGTCAGGTCGGGCAGGAACGAGAATGCTCCTTGGGTAATACGCATGTCGTTTCTCCTATTCGGCTGCTGTTGCCGTCGGAACGAAGTCCGGCGAGTCGGTTGAGGTGTAGTTGAAGGAAACATCCTTCCAGACTTCGAGCGCCTGCTGCAGAGGCTGACAGTTGCGGGCCGCCATCCGCAGGATGTCCGGTCCCTCGCGCAGGATATCCCGGCCTTCATTACGTGCGAGCACCATGCATTCGAGTGCGACACGGTTGGCAGTGGCTCCGGCCGCAATGCCAAGGGGGTGACCGATAGTACCGCCGCCGAATTGCAGAACGACATCCTCGCCGAGAAGATCCAGCAGCTGATGCATTTGACCGGCATGGATACCGCCAGACGCAACCGGCATCATCTTGTTGAGAGAAGCCCAGTGCTGATCGAAGAACACACCGTTTTCGAGCCGCATCGGGTTGAAATCCTCGCGGCAAATATCGTAGTAGCCACGCGTGGTTGCCGGATCACCTTCAAGTTTACCGACCACCGTTCCGGCATGAATATGATCCACACCGGCGAGACGCATCCACTTGGCGATCACCCGGAACGAGACACCGTGTGACTTCTGCCGTGTATAGGTGGAATGGCCGGCGCGATGCAGATGCAGGATCATGTCATTGCGACGCGCCCATTTGGCCATTGATTGGATTGCCGTATAGCCGATCACCAGATCGATCATGACGATGTTGGAGCCCAGTTCTTTGGCAAAATCAGCACGTTCGTACATGTCCTCCATCGTCGCCGCCGTGACGTTGAGGTAACTGCCCTTGATTTCGCCGGTGGCAGCCTGGGCCTTGTTGACGGCCTCCATGCAGTAAAGGAACCGTTCGCGCCAATGCATGAAGGGTTGCGAGTTGATGTTCTCGTCATCCTTGGTGAAATCCAGACCGCCTTTCAGCGCTTCATACACAACACGCCCGTAATTGCGCCCGGACAGTCCAAGCTTCGGCTTCACGGTCGCGCCAAGCAGCGGCCGGCCGAATTTGTCGAGGCGTTCGCGTTCAACGACAATGCCTGTCGGCGGCCCCTGGAAGGTTTTGACATAGGCGACCGGCAGGCGCATGTCCTCCAGCCGCAAAGCCTTGAGCGGCTTGAATCCGAAGACATTGCCGATGATCGACGCCGTCAGATTGGAGATGGAGCCCGGTTCGAACAGATCCAGATCATAGGCGATGTAAGCGAAATATTGACCTTCGCCATTGGGAACGGGATCAACGCGATAGGCCTTGGCCCGATATTTTTCGGTTGCTGTCAGCCGATCTGTCCACACCACCGTCCAGGTTGCGGTTGACGATTCACCGGCAACGGCGGCAGCCGCCTCGATCGGGTCAACGCCATCCTGCGGTGTAATGCGGAAGAGCGCGATGATATCGGTGTCTTTCGGTTCATAATCGGGCTCCCAATAGCCCATCTTCTTGTATTCCATGACACCGGACCTGTAGCGGTCCTTCCCTGTGACCGTTTCCGACTTGTTTGACATGATAAGGTCCTTTCCGTTTCATTCGGGACTCAAGCAGCCTGCGCTGCGGCGATTTGTGGATCGAGCTTGCCAGCCGCATAGCGTTTGGCCATGTCATCGAGACCGATGACCTTGATTTTCAGAGCATGGCCTGCCGTGCCGAACCGCTCGAAGCGGTCCCGGCAGAGATCGCGCATCGCATCCATGGCGGGTTTCAGGAACTTGCGCGGGTCAAACTCAGCCGGATTTTCGGCGGCTATCTTGCGGAACTGTCCGCTCATCGCCATCCGGCAATCCGTATCGATGTTCACCTTGCGCACGCCGTGGCGAATGCCCCGCTCGATTTCCTCCACTGGCACGCCATAGGTTTGCGGCATCTCGCCGCCAAACCGGTTGATGATGTCCTGCAAGGGTTGCGGGACGGATGAAGACCCATGCATGACCAGATGCGTGTTCGGCAGTTTGCGGTGGATCTCCTCGATCACGCCCATCGCCAGAATGTCACCATCGGGCGCACGGGTGAATTTGTAGGCGCCATGCGATGTGCCACAGGCTATTGCGAGCGCGTCTACTTTCGTACGAAGCACAAAATCGACTGCCTGGTCCGGATCAGTCAGCAGTTGATCATGGCTCAGCACGCCGCTCGCGCCGTGCCCGTCCTCGGCCTCAGCCTCGCCGCTCTCAAGCGATCCCAACACGCCGAGTTCACCTTCCACCGAGACGCCAAGCCAATGGGCAATGGATGCGACCCGCTTGGTGATCCCGACATTGTATTCGTAGGATGCGGGTGTCGCTGCATCCGCTTCGAGCGAACCGTCCATCATCACGGACGTGAATCCATGCCGGATCGCCGTCATGCAGGTGGCTTCGTCATTGCCGTGATCCTGATGCAGGCAGACAGGAATGGCTGGGTACAATTCCACCAGCGCGTCGATCATCCGCGCCAGCATGATGTCCTTGGCGTAAGAGCGCGCGCCACGGGATGCTTGCAGAATAACCGGCGCCTCGCAGGCTGCCGCGGCTTCCATCACGGCAAGCCCCTGCTCCATATTGTTGATGTTGAAGGCAGGAACGCCGTAGCCATGCTCAGCCGCATGATCGAGCAGTTGTCGCAGTGTAATACGGGCCATCATCAATACTCCTTCTCGCTGATGAGCTTGCGTGCAGTGGCAACAATCTTTTCGGGCGTAATCCCGAAATGACGATAGAGGTCCGGTGCCGGCGCGCTGGCGCCAAAACCGTGCATGCCGATGAATGCACCCTTGTCACCGATCCAGCGGTCCCAGCCGAGGCGTGCCGCCGCCTCGATACCGATGCGCGGTGCCGCAGCAAGAACCGACCGGCGATAGGCCGGGGTCTGCGCCTCAAACAGTTCCCAGGAGGGCATGGAAACAACAGCCGCCGCGATCTTGTGTTGCGCCCGCAGCATATCGGCAGCGGTACATGCAATCTCGACCTCCGAGCCCGTGGCCAGCAGAGTGACCGCGCGCGGCTCGGCTGTTTCACGCAGCACGTAAGCGCCACGAGCGGACCGATTTTCCTCGATATAACCGGGACGCAGCATCGCGAGGTTCTGGCGGGACAATACGATGACGCTCGGACGGTCACTGTATTTCAACGCCAGTTCCCAGCATTCCGCCGTCTCGATAATATCCGCCGGCCGGAATACATTGATGCCCGGTGTGGCGCGCAGCATGGCGAGGTGTTCAACCGGCTGATGCGTCGGGCCATCCTCACCAAGGCCAATCGAGTCATGGGTCATGACATAGACGACCTGCTGGCCCATCAAGGCGGAAAGGCGTATCGCTCCCCGCGCATAATCGGCGAAAGCCAGGAACGTACCGCCATACGGGATGAAACCACCATGCAGCGCGAGACCGTTCATCGCGGCGGCCATGCCGTGCTCACGGATCCCATAGTGAATGTACCGGCCGGAAAAATCACCGGATGCAACACTGCGCATGCCGGGCGTTACGGTGAGGTTCGAGTGCGTAAGATCGGCCGATCCGCCGATCGTGAGATCGGTAGCGGCGTTGACGATCCCAAGCACCATTTCCGAAGCCTTGCGCGTCGCAACCTTGGTGGCCTTCTCGATATGGTCGCGGCGAAACGCGGCAAGTTCTTCAAACACCCTTGCCGGCACCTGCTTCTGCGCCGCCAGCTTGAAATCCTCCCCAAGCGGCGATTTTGATAGCCTTACCGACCAGTCGCGCCGTTCATCGGCACCCCGACGTGCAACATCGCGCCATATTTCAAGGATATCCTCCGGAACGGTGAATGGCTCATATGGCCAGTCCAATGCCAGACGCGCTGCGGCAATTTCCGCAGCGCCCAGTGGAGCGCCATGGGTCTTTTCGGTGCCTTGCAGGTTAGGCGCCCCTTTTCCGATGATGGTGCGGCACGAGATCAGCGAAGGCTGTCCGGAGGCCTTGGCATGGGAAATCGCCCCGGCAATTTCATCGAAGTCATGCCCGTCGATGTCCTGAACGTCGAAGCCAGCGGCCTTGAAACGCGCCAGCTGATCCGTCGACGTCGAGAGCGATGTCGGCCCGTCGATGGAGATGGCATTGTTGTCCCAGAACACGATAAGCTTCGACAGGTTCAAATGACCCGCAAGGTCGATCGCCTCCTGGCTGATACCTTCCTGCAGGCAACCATCTCCGGCCATGACATAGGTATAATGATCAACGATATCCGCCCCAAATCGCGTGGCCTGCATGCGCTCGGCCAGCGCCATGCCGACCGCGGTCGCGATACCCTGCCCAAGCGGCCCGGCGGTCATCTCGATGCCCTGTGCATGACCGTATTCCGGATGACCTGCGGTTTTTGCACCGATCTGGCGAAAGCGCTGCAGTTCCTCGATGGGCATGTCGGGGTAGCCGACGAGATAATGCAGGGCATATTGCAGCATGGAACCATGTCCCGCTGACAGAACAAACCGGTCACGGTCGGGCCATTGCGGGTGCAGCGGATCAAGTTTGATGAAACGCCTGAACAGCACGGTCGCGACATCCGCCATCCCCATCGGCATGCCGGGATGCCCGGAATTCGCCTTCTGGACGCTATCCATGACCAGAGCGCGGATCGCATTCGCCATGTCCCGTTCCGGAAGGATTTCGGTATCCGGCTTGTCTTGAAGCAGAGCTTGCGTGTTCATCATCTTCTCCTCACGAGGCTCGGTTTTTGCGCTCGATCAACTGCATGATCAGCGGCGTCAGGATGAGTTGCATGGCCAGGTCGAGTTTGTTGCCAGGCACGACGATCGAATTGGCGCGCGACATGAACGAGTCGTGAATCATCGAAAGCAGGTACGGAAAATCAATCCCGCGCGGCCGGGCAAACCGGATCACCAGCATTGACTCGTCGGGCGTCGGTATCCACCTGGCGATGAACGGATTGGACGTGTCGACAATGGGTACGCGCTGGAAGTTGATATCCGTCAGCGTAAACTGCGGCGTGATATAGCGGACATAGTCCGGCATACGGCGCAGGATGACATCCATCACCGCTTCGGTGGAGTATCCGCGGGTCGAGCGGTCGCGATGGATTTTCTGTATCCACTCGAGATTGATGACGGGCACCACGCCGATCTTGAGATCCGCATGGCGAGCAAGATTGATGCCTTCCGTGACGGCGCAGCCGTGCAGTCCCTCATAGAAGAGAAGGGTGCTGGGCGAAAAATCACGCCATTCGGTAAATGTACCGGCTGGCATCTTGTACTGCTCGGCTTCGGCATCATCATGGATGTAGGTCCGCGTCTGGCCAGTTCCCTTGCGACCATATTCTTCAAACACCGCGTCGAGCTTGGCGAGTTCATTGGCATCGACGTGGAAATGCGTAAAGTTGGGATTACCCTTCTTTTCTTCTTCCGCGACCTTCACCTTCATGGTGTTGCGGTCATATTTGTGAAAGGCATCGCCTTCGATGAAGGCGGCTTCGATGTGCTCGCGGCGAAAAATCTGTTCGAAGATGCGCTTGACCGACGTGGTGCCGGCACCAGACGAACCGGTGATGGAGATGATCGGATGCTTTGCTGACATGATTGATCTCCCTCCCCTCAAGCCCTGAACAGGCCACGGTTGCTGAAGAGCGGCGCACGCTCGCCAATATTGCTGGGTTCGGCATGGTAGCGGCCGATCCGGGCCACTTCCCGTGCTGAACCAAAAACGAACGGAACCCGTTGATGCATGGTGTGGGGTACCAGATCGAGGATACGGTTCGCCGTATCCGTTGCACCTCCGCCCGCTTGCTCGATGAGAAAAGCAATGGGATTCGCCTCGTAGATCAGCCGTATCCGGCCCTCGCCGTAGCCTTTGCGCTTATCACCGGGATAGAGAAACACGCCACTGCGCATAAGAATGCGGTACGTCTCGGCGACGAGCGACGCGATCCATCGCATGTTGAAATCACGCTCGCGCGGCCCCTCGCTACCCTTCAGGCAATCATCGACATAGAGCTGTACTGCCTCGTCCCAATGCCGATAATTGGCTGTGTTGATGGCAAACTCATGTGACTGGCTTGCTATGACGATGCTTTCATACGCCTGCACGAAGGTTCCAAGCCGGCTTGAAAAGACAAAAACGTGTGTACCGCTGCCAAGTGTCACGACAAGAGCGAGCTGCGGGCCGTAAATGAAAAAGCCGGCAGCGAGCTGGCGGTCGCCCTTTTGAAAGAACGATGCGCCAGGCTCGCTGCTCGGATCACCGGCCACCGGGAGGACGGAGAAGATAGTTCCGATCGAAACATTGGTGTCGATATTGGACGAGCCGTCGAGCGGATCGATTGCAAGTGCCAGTGGCGCACGCGGATCCAGCACTGCCGGATGCGTCAGTTCCTCCGAGCCGTAGAGGGCAACAGGAGCCTGCCGTGCCGCTTCGAGAAACATGTCGTCAGCAAATACGTCGAGCGCCTTCTGCGGATCGCCGTCGGCATTCCTGTTGCCAGTTCCCCCGGAAAAGGCCTTTCCAAGGGCTCCCTGATTGATGATGCTGCGAATCTTGACCGCCGTCAAAGCCAGTTGGCGCAGAAGCGCGGATACCGATGCACGCAAGGGATCGTGATGTTCCGCATAGGATCCAAGAAAGGCGTCTAATGTCGCCGTGGTCATGGTCGTCCTCCCGTGCCTGATCATCGTTTCGCGTCAGACTTCGGTGCTAAGGGACCATTGATGGATACCTAAGTAAAATTTAATATATTTACGTCTTAGATAAAATTTATTAATCTCACGCAATGCGCAATCTGAATCTCAAGCAGTTACGGGCGATACAGGCAATCAAGCGGCATGGGACAATCGTCGCTGCTGCCAATGCGTTGGGACTGACGCCCCCTGCCGTGACCATTCAGCTCAAGCTGGTGGAGGAAGACGCGAATATTATCCTGTTCGATCGCACCAATGAGGGACTTCGCCCCACCGCCGCCGGCCTTGCATTTCTCGATGCCGCGCAGATGATCGAGGAACGGCTACGGGTTCTTCACGACGAAATCGATGCAATCAAAGGTTTACGGGTGGGCACCCTGTCCTTGGGGGTGGTGTCGACAGCCAAGTACTTTGCGCCGCAACTCATGGCGATTTTCGCAAAGGAACATCCCGACATCGTCGTCAAACTGGCAATAGGGAACCGCGCGGAAATCATCGACAGTTTGAAAAACCATGCAGTGGACCTTGCTCTGATGGGCCGGCCGCCAAAGGATATCCCGCTGCGTTCGGCGGTTTTTGGCGATCATCCGCTGGTGATGATCGCCGCACCGGATCACCCCCTGGCCAAATGCCGGGACATAACGAAAGAGCGTATCGCGCAGGAGCATTTTCTGATCCGCGAGCCTGGGTCCGGCACCCGCATTTCGCTGGAGATTTTCCTGAGTGAACTGCCGGGGCGTATCGATGATCTCGGCACCGAAATGTCCTCGAACGAAACAATCAAACAGGCTGTCATGGCGGGGCTTGGCGTAGCCTTCATTTCAGCTCACACGATCGCGCTCGAACTGGAAGTCGGCAAGCTCGTGATGCTGGATGTCACTGGTATGCCCATCCGCCGTCAGTGGTTTTCGGTCATGCGGACTGACCGGACATTGTCGCCGGCAATGCGGGCCTTCCAGGATTTTCTCAACCGCAAAGGCGCGCAATGTCTTCCCTCCATCGATCGGCTCTATCCCATGGCCGGCGCGCAAATTTCGTAAAGTCGACGAACTTGGACAAGCAGGAATGGCGTTGCGGGCCCATATGACGTTTAATGAGTGCGGGATGTCCGGGGGAACCATGATTGAACAAAAGCCGTTGAGCCTGGCGTCGCGGATCGCCTATTTTGCCTCCAGCCTCATGTTCGCCATCTTGATGACCATTGGGTTATCGGTTGTATATCTTGCAGCACTCTCCAACCCTGCGGTGAGCAGGATTGATGTTGGTGGCTTTATGGTCGGGATGTTGTTTGTATGCACGCTGCTCATTGCGGCATGCTGGCTCGCCTATCTTCCGCTTCACCGGCACCATGGACTTATTCGAATTGTCACAACTGCCTTCTGTCTTTTGATCGCTATATCCGTCGTTCTCATCGTGTTCATTGACTGGGGTTAAAAATCAGGTTGCAAACGGACGGACCGTCCGCGTTATGGCTCGCGCTTCGGACGTGGCGCTGCTAAAACGCTCACGCTCATTGATTGACAACCGTGGGGACACTGGAATGAATTCAATGCGTCGCGGTGTGCTTGCGTTTTTGGGCGGCCTCATGATGGGCAAGCCTTCTCTCAGTACGGCGTCCAGCAAGCTTCCGGCATACGCTGCATCGCGTTCCAGCTACACGCCGCGCCATGTGCTTTGTTTTCTTGGCGGTGAGCATGGCCTTCCAGCCCTGGTCGAAAATGCCCGCGCCGCCATAGAGAAACTGGCAGATGGTTTTATCGCCGATGAAGATGGCTCCCGGAATGAACCTGATGACCGGATGGAGCGATCGTTCAACGTCTGCTGGGATCGCGTCGATCCCGAGGCCTATCAGGACACTGACGAAAAAGCCGTCGCCGGGCACGGGTCTGTCCTCTACGTGCTCGGCCCGTCGATGACGGCGGAAACAACCGTAACGACATCCGCAAAAGCCTTGCAGCTTGTGCAATACATGCTTGATCACGGGGCCATTGCCGTGAAGGGTGAAAGCGCAGGGGTCGCCCATGGCGTGCGGCGATGGAAGGAACTGGCTGAACAGGCCCGCAACGCATCGGCCTCCGGTGATGTCATGGCACTCGCAACAACCTGCCGTCTGGCCTTTGCGCGCCGGCCCATCGGTGACGACGTCGATGGCATGGCCAGCGTCGGGTTCCATTTGGTTGGGTTGCCTGATGTTCTGGTAACCGCCGTTCGTCCGTCAGATCAACGGCCGTCAAACAACGCCGAGCAGCTCAAGATTGCGGCTCTGATCGACGATATCGCCGCCGAAATGACCCGGGACGGCGTTGAAACCGCCGTAACGGATCGTCGTGCCGCTCTATCTAGCGACACCCGCTATGAGGAAGACGAGTACAAATTCAATCCGTTCGGGGTTGTGCATATGCAAGTCAGCAAGCTTTAGCAAAGCGATATTTGAGAGCCGCCATCAGCACGACGTGATTACCTGCGCCCGGTTGACGGGACATGAGCCTACATCTTTAACGGGAAATTCTTTGCCGGACTGATTGACTTATCACGTGTGCAGGATGACAATTTCAGCCAGGAGGGGGTTTCATGAAATATTGTGTCCTTCTTATCGGCTTTTCAGTCGCTGTCCTTTCCGCAGGCGGAGCGCACTCCCAGGAGGGAGATGCCACGGCGGGCGCAGCCGTTTTCAAAAAATGCGGCATCTGCCATGTGGCGGAAACAGATACGAACAAAGTGGGGCCTTCGTTGAATGGTCTGTTCGGCAGAACAGCCGGAACACATGCAGGCTTCGGTTATTCACCGTCGATGACGGATGCAGGCAAAGCTGGTCTTGTGTGGAATGAGACCTCGCTACGAGACTATCTGCATGACCCCAAGGCCAAGGTAAAAGGCACGAAAATGGCCTTCCCCGGATTGAAGGACGATGGCGACATCACCAATCTGATTGCCTATCTGAAACAGTTTTCCAAGTAATTCTTCATTCCTTTGAGAATGAATGGGTATGAATGACACCATGTTCATCTGGTGAACACTTGAGGAAACATGGCTTATATATCTGTTTCTTCCGGCCTGATTGCCTGTCTTATCCGTTCATGAGATAATAGATTTGTCTTTCCCAAGATGCGACCCATGTCCACACCCAGTAAAGGCCGGGAGGGCGGAAAATGGCAGTCGTGGTAATTCTGATCGTCATAGCCGTCGGCTCGGTATTGTTTCACCTGCTGAGCCCATGGTGGTGGACGCCTATAGCGTCGAACTGGGACTATATCGACAACACCATTATCATAACGTTCTGGATCACCGGGGTCGTTTTCGTCGCCGTGGTTCTGTTCATTGCGTTTTGCGTCTACCGTTTCCGGCACAGTCCCGGCAAACGCGCCGCATACGAGCCGGAAAACAGGATACTGGAGTTCTGGCTGGCTACCGTGACTGCCGTTGGTGTCGCTGCGATGCTGGCGCCGGGTCTGTTTGTCTGGAACCAATTCATTACGGTCCCGAACGATGCCACGGAAGTTGAAGTGGTTGGGCAGCAGTGGTTGTGGAGCTTTCGACTTCCAGGAAAAGATGGGCGGCTGGGAACTTCCGAGACCAGCGATGTCAGTTCGGATAACCCTTTGGGGATCAATAAAAGGGACCCCGCGAGCCTTGATGACATCATCATACAAGGCGGTGAATTGCATTTGCCCGTGGGCAAACCCGTCAAGATGTTGCTGCGCTCCCTTGATGTGGTGCACGATTTTTACGTCCCCGAGTTCCGGGCCAAGATGGATATGATCCCGGGATCGGTGAGCTATTACTGGTTTATCCCGACACGAACGGGAACTTTTGAGGTTCTTTGCGCAGAACTCTGCGGCGTCGGTCACCCGCAGATGCGCGGGACGGTCGTCGTTGACACCGAGGCAGATTATCAGACGTGGCTGCAACAGCAGCAGACTTTTTCCCAGATGATGGCATCGGCAGGAGACGTGCAGACGGCAAAATGAGAATGGTCGCCCTCCGGGAGAAGGGGCATTAGAGGTCGGGAGTATAGGGAATGGTCAATATTCCAGCTGGTATCGATGACACGGTTCCGTTAGCGGAAGTCGCCGATGTCGAACTTTACCACCCGAGGAGCTGGTGGACGACCTATGTCTTCAGTCAGGACGCCAAGGTCATCGCCATCCAGTACTCCGTGACCGCCATATCGATCGGCTTCGTGGCCTTGGTCTTGTCATGGCTCATGCGGATACAGCTCGCCTTTCCCGGCGCACTTTCCTTCATCGATGCGGAACACTACTACCAGTTCATCACCATGCACGGCATGATCATGGTGATCTATCTCTTGACCGCATTGTTTCTCGGCGGCTTCGGCAATTACCTCATCCCGCTGATGCTGGGTGCCCGGGATATGGTGTTCCCCTATGCAAACATGTTGAGCTATTGGCTTTACCTGCTCGCTGTGCTCGTGCTTGTAGCTGGCTTCTTTGTGCCCGGCGGCCCGACGGGCGCGGGGTGGACGCTTTATCCGCCCCAATCCATTCTTTCCGGCACCCCCGGGGGAAAAGACTGGGGCATCATCCTGATGCTGACTTCGCTCATCCTCTTCATCATTGGCTTCACGATGGGCGGGCTGAATTATGTGGTCACAGTCTTGCAGGGGCGCGCAAGAGGCATGACCCTGATGCGCATGCCTCTGACAATCTGGGGCATATTCACCGCAACCGTGATGGCCTTGCTGGCGTTTCCGGCCCTCTTTGTTGCCTCGGTCATGATGTTGTTCGACCGGGTTCTTGGAACCAGCTTCTTCATGCCGGCCATCGTCGAAATGGGTGAGCATCTGAAAAATGGCGGCGGCAGCCCCATCCTCTTCCAGCACCTGTTCTGGTTTTTCGGTCACCCGGAAGTCTACATCGTCGCTCTGCCGGCCTTCGGCATCGTGTCGGACCTCATCAGCACCCATGCGCGCAAGAATATATTCGGCTACCGTATGATGGTGTGGGCGATCGTGGGGATCGGTGCGCTCAGCTTCGTGGTTTGGGCACACCACATGTATGTCAGCGGGATGAACCCCAAATTCGGGTTCTTCTTTGCCACGACCACGCTGATTATTGCCGTGCCCACAGCTATCAAGGTCTATAACTGGGTGCTTACTTTATGGCGGGGTGATATCCATCTGACCTTGCCAATGCTGTTCGCTCTCGGGTTCATGGTCACATTCGTCAATGGCGGGCTGACAGGACTATTTCTCGGCAATGTCGTCGTCGATGTTCCACTGGCCAAGACGCTGTTTGTCGTTGCGCATTTTCACATGGTCATGGGCGTTGCTCCCATTATGGTGGTCTTCGGGGCGATCTATCATTGGTATCCCAAAGTCACCGGGCGAATGCTCGACGAAACACTGGGCAGAGTGCACTTTTTTGTCACCTTCCTTGGGGCCTACGCCATCTTCTTTCCCATGCATTATCTCGGACTGCTGGGCGTGCCACGCCGCTATTCCGAATTGGGCGATACAGCATTCATTCCGCCATCCGTGCAAGCCCTGAATGAATTCATCACGATCATGGCGCTGATCGTCGGGGCAGCGCAAATCCTCTTCCTGTTCAATCTGGCCTGGAGCGTGCGAAGGGGCAAGGAGGCTGGCGGCAATCCCTGGCGGGCAACGACGCTCGAATGGCAGACGCCGCAGACACCGCCGGCCCATGGTAATTGGGGGAAGGAACTGCCCGTGGTCTACCGCTGGGCCTATGATTACAGCGTTCCAGGCGCAGCCCAGGATTTCATTCCGCAGAACCAGCCCAATGGCGACCGAATTTCCAGGGAGCCCGCATCGTGAGCACCATTCTGGTTTTCCTGGCCGGGCTCGCCGTCATCATCACGTGGTGGATGGCGCAGCAGCGCCTGACGTCCAAACCTTGGCTTGAAGTCAATGCAACCAGTGATATTCCCGCGTGGACCAGGTCTGCCATCGCCACCGAGAAAATCGGTCTGGGCGTATTCCTGGCTGTTGTCGGTGCCTTGTTCACTCTGTTCATCAGCGCTTACTTCATGCGGATGGGACTGCAGGATTGGTGGGCCATTCCGCTTCCGCGGATACTTTGGCTCAACACGGGCATACTGGTGACAAGCAGCGTCGCACTGCAACGGGCCAAGACTGAAGCCGCACGCAGCAACAACAGTGCCTTGAGGCTTGCCCTCATGACAGCTCTTGCCGCTACCACCGGATTTCTGATCGGACAGTTGTTCGCATGGAAGGAGCTCGTCACCGCCGGCTACGTCATAGCAGACAATCCCGCGAACAGTTTTTTCTACCTGATTACCGGAATGCATGGCCTGCATATTCTTGGCGGACTCTTCGTGCTCAGCCGTACCACGTCCCGGGTATGGCAGGGCGCTCCGCTCCCAAAGGTGCGGCTGAGCATCGAGCTGTGCACCATGTACTGGCATTTCATGCTGGTGGTGTGGCTGGTTCTGTTTGCCCTGTTTGCCGGTTGGGCCAATGATTTCATCGCCATCTGCCGCCAAGTGCTCAACTAGGACGTTTGACCCATGTCTCAATCCTCCGCACAAGCAAAACCCGAGATCGCCCTTCCCCGGCCTACCGGCCTGCGCGGCTTCGCATCTGACTGGGCCTCCGATCAGCGCGCGTTTAAAAACGTTTCCTGGGGCAAGGCCATGATGTGGATCTTTCTGCTCAGCGACACGTTCATCTTCGGGTGTTTTCTGGTCGCCTACATGACGGCACGGGTGTCCACGGCTATTGCCTGGCCAAACCCCAGCACGGTCTTCGCGCTCAATATCGGCGGCAAGGAAATCCCGCTGATCCTGATCGCCATTATGACCTTTGTCCTCATCAGCAGTTCAGGGACAATGGCCATGGCCGTCAATTATGGTTATCGGCGTGATCGCCGTAAAGCTGCCATCCTTATGCTGATCACAGCATTGTTCGGTGCAATCTTTGTCGGCATGCAGGCTTTCGAATGGACCAAACTGATCACCGAGGGCGTCCGCCCATGGGGAAATCCGTGGGGCGCGGCGCAGTTCGGGTCAACGTTTTTCATGATCACCGGCTTTCACGGCACACACGTCAGCATCGGCGTCATTTTCCTTATCGTCATCGCGCGCAAGGTCTGGCGGGGCGATTTTGATACGGAAAGACGCGGCTTTTTCACCAGCCGCAAAGGCAACTACGAGATCGTCGAAATCATGGGCCTGTACTGGCACTTCGTGGATCTCGTCTGGGTTTTTATCTTCGCATTTTTCTATTTGTGGTGAGGATCATGGAACAACCGGTGACACATTCGCAAACACAGGTGCTGACGCACACTGACCATCAACAGCATCCCATCAAGCTTTATCTCGTCGTCTGGGGATTGCTGTTTTTTCTGAGTGTCTGCTCCTACATGGTCGACTATCTCGGGTTCCAGCACTATCTGCGCTGGGGGCTGATCCTGCTTTTCATGATTTTGAAAGCCGGATTGATCGTCGCCATCTTCATGCATATGGCATGGGAAAGACTGGCCCTCGTCTATGCCGTGATACTTCCACCGATACTGGTGCTTGTTTTTGTCGCCCTGATGACATCGGAAGCGCATTACACCTTGTTCACACGCATGACGTTCTTTGGCATTGCGCAATAGAACACGGTTTGCGTGGGTGCATCGCGCTTCACGATGCTACGAGAAAACTTACCGGCGGACCGGACGTTTCTTCGCCTCTGCAAGGATGGGCTGGGGTTCCACCACCTTGCGGTAGAGGTGCCAGGTGGCATGGCCGAGCACCGGTATAATGATCGCCAGACCAACAAAGAGCGTCAAAAAGCCAACCACCAGCAATGCCGCAACGATCAATCCCCACAATGCCATCGTCACCGGATTGGCAGCGACTGCCTTTATCGAGGTCACAACAGCGGCGAATGCGCCGACATCCCGGTCAAGCAGGAGCGGGAACGTCACGACGCTTGTGCACAGCACAACCACGGCAAAGACAAAGCCGATCGCATTGCCAAGAAGGATCATTCTCTGGCCTTCCGGCGTGTTGAAAACCTGATCGAGGAATGCGCGCATGGAGACCGGTGCTTCGGAACCGAAAAGGCTGGTGTAGAGAGATTGAGCCGTCAGCAGCCAGGCGATGAAAATTGCAAACAGCATGACGCCGACGGCAATGATGGACGGAATGGCAGGCGAACGCCGGACCTCAAATGCGTGACGCCAGGACGTATCGAGATTGAGTTCGCGCCTACGGCTGATCTCGTAGAGACCCAAAGCGGCAAGGGGACCGATCAGCGCAAAGCCGGACATCAGCGGAAAGACAAGCGGCAACGTGTTGGCGCCCGAGGACCACCGCATGAGGACCACACCGACAATCGGATAGATCAGGCAGAGAAAAACATAATGGGATGGTTTGTCCCAAAAATCATCCAACCCCTCGCGGAGAGCCGCAACGATATCGGATACGCCAATTCGGCGAACGTGGGGGTAGACAGGGACCTCGTTTGCACCAGCAATCACATGAAATTGCGCCATGACCAGTTCTCCCAATTCAGTTATGGGCGGCAACGATATACCGATATGCCTTGCATTGGCGGGGCTACCGGATCGAACCTGAACCCTTGTCCAATATACGCCCTCCAACCTCGTTTTGCCAGAGTCCGATCTTTACCCGGTCTGGCCACGACAGATGAAAGACGCGGATAACCGGAGCGCCTAGGACGCCCCGGTTATCCGGCGAAAGTGGATGCTTACTTGGCGGCGGCTGCCTGTTCGATGAGAGCTGCGACGGCTTCAGGCTTGGAAACATAGACGGCATGGCTGCCGGCCGTTTCGACGACGGTGGCATTCGCGCGCTTGGCCATCATGCGCTGGGCGGGCGGCGGGATCATGTGATCGTCCGAGGCAACCAGGTAGAAGCTCGGCTTGCTCTTCCACGCCGGTTCGGTCACGGCACCGGCCAGGGCTTCGACACCCCAGGGAACCTGCGAGTCAGCCATGAATGCAGCCGTTCCCGCATCAACATCGGCAGCGAAGGCGGCGGCGAACTTGGCCTTGTCAAGGAACAGGTAGCCATCAACAGGCGGCAGGATCGGAGGCACGGGAGCGCCAGCAGGCGGATTGGCGATCAGGGACGAGACGGACTCGCCTTTGTCGGGTGCAAACGCTGCGATATAAACGACGGCCTTCACCTTTTCATCCGTGCCGGCTTCGCTGACAACGACGCCGCCATAGGAATGGCCGACCAGGATCACGGGACCGTCCTGCTGCGCGATGACCCGCTTGGTCACGGCCACGTCATCGGCCAGCGAGGTGGTCGGATTCTGCACGATGCTGACGGTGTAACCATCCTTTTTCAGGATGTTGTAAACGCCCTGCCAACCGGAGCCATCGACGAAGCCACCGTGGACAAGGACGATGTTCTTGGCACCGGCGGGTGCGGCGTGAACGGGGTTCAAAGCGGTTGCGGCCATGGCGAGGGTGGCGGCTGCGGTCAGGATCTTGCTCATGTGCGTATCTCCTTTTGTTTGTTTCGCAATAATCATTATCGCGATAATTAATAGATAACCGATGATCCAAACCTTGTAAAGCATTTTCTTTATCGCGATATCATTATTGTGATAAAGGTTATAAACACCTTCAAATCAAGGAGACGACAATGGACAACGCACCCACCCTGCCGCTTGACAGCCAGCTCTGCTTTTCAATCTATTCGGCGTCGATCGCCATCCACCGGGTCTACAAGCCGATGCTCGATGAGCTTGGGGTTACCTATACGCAGTATCTCGTCCTGAGCACCCTATGGGAACACGACGGCCTGACCATCAGCGCCATTGGCGATCGGCTGGCGCTGGAGCCAAGCACCATTACGCCCGCCGTCAAGCGGCTGGAAAGCGCAGGCTTTCTCGCACGCCGCCGCAGTGTTACCGATGAGCGTCAGGTTGAGGTGCATCTCAGCCCCAAAGGCACCGACCTTCACGCCAGGACAGGTTGTCTCACGGAGACGCTGTTGCGCCGCTCCGGCTTCACCATACCGGAGATGATCGATCTCAACCGCAAGGTCCAGTTGTTGCGCGACGGAATGACAAAGGCATCGGTCTAATGGCCGCATCCGTTGAACGGGAGTGACTGGATTGTCCGCGAGTTGATCGACTCGGTTGACGCCGGTAATGCCACAGACACTGCGGCATCACCGGGAATCCGCCAATCCTACAAGGAAAGTTCACGCCGCAACGCTTCGAGCCATTCCATCGCAATCACTCCGTCATGAATCGTCGGAGCGGGTGTCGAAGCGCCGCCAAGCGCCGATACGACGTCGGCGAGGAGTGAGTGATAGCCTTTCGGATCCTCGTTCGCTGCTGCGGTGAAATTTGGCTTCCATGTCAGCGTATCCAGATCGTCAGCGAGCGTCGCATGGGGATCGTCGACCTTGAACGGAGGATTGCGGTTCCAGCGCACCTCGATCACGTCATCCACCTCCAGCCGCTGATGATCACCCATCAGTTCGATGCGTTCGACCGGTGTGCCACGCGACTGGATCGTCCCCATCGCAATATTGCCGATGGCTCCGCATTCAAACTCGAAACCCACGTGAAAGAGTACCCTGCCCGGCGTCTTTTCCACCTTCCGCGCGGAAATCGTCCGTATCGGCGACACGAAGAACGATACCAGATCCATGTAGTGCACGCAGTGGTGCAAGAAGAAGCCGGTGTAGTCGACATTCCCGGTGAAATAGCCCGGGGCTGTCATGTAATAGCCGGTAAGGCCGAGTACAGGCCCGAAACGTCCGGATTGGATGATGTTGTGGGCAATCTTGTTGCCGACAGAATAGCGCTTCATGAAGCCGACCAGCAGCGGCTTTCCGGAGCTTTCGGACGCTGCACGCAATTCACGCGCGCCCTGCGCCGTGCCTGAGGGCGGCTTTTCCATGAACACAGGCAATCCTCGATCGAGAGCCATTTTGCCGAAGTGCAGGTGCTGCTCAGGGCCCACAGCCATGCCGACGGCATCGATGCCGGACATCCGGATCAACTCCTCGGCATCGCTGGTCAGGCGGGACACGCCGAATTGCCGCCCTGCATCCGCCAGGCGTTTGCCGTCAATATCGCACAGTGCCACGATCTCGACATCGTGGCGAACAAGTTGCGGAAGAAGCATCTGGGTTGCGTGAATACCGCAACCGATCCAGCCGATTTTCAATGTCATCGCCGATATTCCGTCAGTGTGAGGTGGGATTTGATAAAGGCTGCACTCGCCGCCAGTCGCTCGCTTTCATCCTCATGGGGCGGGCGCCACTGCGCGAAAGGAACGCCGAAACGGTCGTCATTGCGCCGGAACGGTTCCAACGATACCGGCCCGTTGTAACCGATCTCGTGCAGCGCCCGACCGACGGAAACCCAGTCTGTCGATCCGGTCCCCGGAAACCCGCGATGGTTTTCGTTCGCCTGGAAATGCACGAGGTGTGCTCCGCCCAGCCGGATGGCTTCGGCAATCGAGGCTTCTTCCATGTGCATATGGAAGGTATCGAGCATCAGCTTGATGGCTGGATGATCGACCGCTTCAAGAAGTTCGATGGCCTGCTGTGTCGTGCACAGCACATCGCTTTCAAACCGGTTGAGCGGTTCAATCGCAAGCAGGACACCTGCGCTTGCAGCATGGTTGCCTGCTTCCACCAGACCTTTGACACAGCGCTCCTTGCGCGCCAGCCGCTCATCTTCCGGCACGGGCAGCGGAGCGCGTCCGGCAAAGACCAGCGGATTGCCTGTCAACGGCCCGCCGACCACGCGTGCACCGAGCGCTGCCGCGCAGTCTGCGGTGTAGCGCAGATAGTCGATCCCGGCGCGATGCGCCTTCTGATCGTCTGACGAGAGGTTGCGCTGAAGATTGACGCGTGCCGCGAGCACGACATCGAGTCCTGCATCGTCCAGCGCCCGCCTGGCCTCGGCAAGATCGATTTCGCCTGGTTCAGGTACGAGCAGTTCGACGAAGTCGAAGCCGAGGTCGCGCATCTTCTTGAACAGGGGAAAATGTGCGGCTGTAAACGGCCTTGCATATTGCATGGAGATCAATCCGATGGGATTCATCATAGGTCCTCTTTGATAAGCATGGGTCATCCCTTCACCGCACCTTGGGTAAGGCCACCGATGAGACGGCGTTGGACGAGAAGGAAAAGGAGGGTGGCAGGCAGCGCACCGACAACGCCGCCCGCGGCAAGCAAACCCCACTCGATCTGGTACTCACCGATCAGGGTCTGGATCGCTACGGTAACCGGTCGGACATTGCGGCCTCCCAGCGTCAAGGCATAGAGGTACTCGTTCCAGGCGGTGATGAAGATGTAGATACCGGTGGAAATGATGCCGGGCATCGCCAGGGGCAGAACGATGCGCCGCAGGGCCTGCAGCCGCGAACAGCCATCGATCATGGCCGCCTCGTCGAGGCTGCGCGGAATGGCGCCGACATAGCTGGTCAGCATCCAGACGGCAAAGGGAATGGCAACCGTCGAATTGGCAAGGATCAGCCCGATATGGGTATCGAGAATACCGATCTTCCGCATGAGGACGAAGAGCGGCAGGATCAGGAGCACGATCGGGAACATGTTGACGAGCAGGAACTGCAGCATGATCAGCTTGCGACCGGCAAACCGGAAGCGCGACAGTGCATAGGCTGCGGTAACCGAAACGACGAGTCCGAGGACAACGGTGCCGCCGGCGATGATCAGGCTGTCCAGCATGTTGTGAAGGAACGAGGTTTGCCGGAGAAGCCGGGCATAATTGTCGATGCTCCATCCTGATGGTGACAAGGATACACCGGACGCGGACAGCTGCGCGGTCGGCGTGAGCGAGGTGAGGATCATCCAGACAAATGGCCCTATGGCGAGAAGGATGATCAGGACAACAGGAATGTCGGTTGTGAGAATGCGCCGGAGTGTCGAGGGCTTGTTCATCTTTCCACCTCGCGCAGCGTGCGGACGATGTAGACTGCAACGATCGCCCCGAGCAGAAGTGTGAAGGTCACGGCGATCGCTGTCCCGTAACCGAAGTCGAGATTTTGACGCGCCTTGATGAAGGCGTAGAGCGGCAGTGTGTGCGTTGCATAGCCCGGGCCGCCGCCGGTCATTACAAAAATCACGTCCATGGAATTGGCAACCCAGATGATGCGCAGCAATCCTGCGGTTGCCAGCACGGGCGCAATTCCTGGCAGCGTTATATGGACGAACTGCCGCCAAGGGCTGGCACCGTCGATAGAGGCGGCTTCATACTGACTTTGCGGAATGCCTTGCAGGCCAGCCAGGATCATCACTGCGAAAAACGGAAAACCCTGCCAGGTCAGCGTCGCGATTACGGCATAGAGCGCGAGGTGGGGATCGGCGAGCCAGGGCACCGTCGAATGAATGATGGAGAGATAGAGCAGGATATCGTTGAGCACTCCTGTGGTCGGGTCATAAATCCAGCGCCACATCAAAGCGATGACCACACTTGGCAATGCCCAGGGAATGATGACCAGAGCCCGCGCCAGGCCACGCCAGGGAAATTCCCGGTTGAGCAGAAGTGCCGTGACAAGACCAAGCCCCATTTGCAACGGAACCGTCAGACCGATCCAGATTGCCGTGTGGCCAAGCGACGTCCAGAACACCGGATCACGCAGAAGTTTGACATAGTTGCCAAAGCCAACGAAGCGATTGGCGTTCGGCTTCCACAGGATGACGTCATAGAAGCTGGTGACAACCGCCTGGAACATCGGAAAAAACACGATGAACAATGTCACCAGCACAGCAGGCGCCAGCAAAGCATAGGGCATCAGCCTGCTGCGGAGCGGGCGCGCCTGCGTGAAATCGTCCGGTGCGGATGGTGCGAGCGTGGACATGGGCTGACTTTCTGGCGGTGCCAATGACGGGAACCTGCACGCGCTATTGCGCGAACAGATTCTCGAGTTGCTCCATCATCTGCTGCGACGTGATCTGGCCGGTCAGCGCCTGCTGCATTGACGTCTGCCATGCGGTGTTGACGAACTCTGCCGTGGCGGTGCTTTGCGGCAAGACGTGTGCAAAGGGCAAGGACTGGACCGTGGCGTCAACAAACCGGCGTTCGTGCAGGGTCCAATGTTCCGCTCCGCTCTTGGTCACGGTCATCTGCCCGGTTGCCTTGTTGAAGGCCACGTTGTTTTCAGCTTCCGCCAGGAAGGAAATCCACTTCCACGCAGCGTCCTTTACCTGTGACGACGAAAAGATCGCCAGGGATTCGTCGCCATAGGAGGTCCACTGCTTGCCGCCGCATTTGGGGACGGGAACTGCGGAGACCTTGTCACCGAGCGCTTTGACCAGGTCATTCGACGAGCCGATATGGTGTATGGTCATGGCCGTCTTGCCTGCCTTGAACGCCGCGACAATTTCCTGGAAGCCGTCATTGGGGGCCGATGGCGGGATGACCTTGTCCTTTTGGAACAGATCTATCAACCACTGGTTGGCGGCAATAGCCGCTGGCGTGGTCAAACCGCCCGGCTTGAGTTCCGCCCCTTGCGAAAAGACAAATGCTCCCCACTGATCCCAGCCGCCCTTGCCGCCACGCAGGCCAAAGCCATAGGTGTCAGGTGCCTTGGTCAGCTTTTGCGCTGCCGTGCGAAACTCCTCGCAGGTGGCGGGCGGATTGAGATTCGCGTCCTTGAACAGATCGGCACGATAATAGAGATAAAGCACGACATACTGGATCGGCAGATAATATTGCTGTCCGTCCGGCCCCTTGTTCAACTCCAGCAGATTGTCCAGCAGGTCGGCTTTGCCCGGCCATGCATTGATACGGTCGCCGAGCGGCTCAAGTGCACCCATTTCCGCCAGTCTTGGCTGCGCGAAAAGCTTGACCATTCCGGCGTCCGGCGCGTTGCCGCCAACCAGCGAAGTGTAGAGATTATCGTAATAACTGTTCCATGGAACGTTCTCAGCTTCGATCTTGATATCCGGGTTTTTGGCCTGGAACTTCGCCACGAGATCCGACATCGGATTTTCCGGATTGTCGAAATGGTACCAGAATCGCACCGTTTCCGCCGCGTTGGCCGTGCTGATCGCCAAGCCGGTCAGGAATGCGCAGCTGATACCCAGCTTCTTGAGAATGCTCATTGTTTCCTCCACGTTTATTATGCATTTATCGATTGCCGCTGATCATTCCCCGGGCAGCTTCACCAGCCGACTTAAGCGCCTCCCGCGCTGCCGCCAGTTCGTTGGTGTTTTGCAGAAATCCATGCGTGACCCCCGGCATCACCGACAGGGGATCATCGCGGCCGACCGCCTTCAGCCGGTCGGCTAGACGAAGCGTATCGGACAGCAACGGATCGACCCCGGCAGCCATGAGGTAGAGCGGCGGCAAGGCGCGCAGCGCGTCATCATCAGCCTGAAGCGGAGCAGCCAAAGGATTGCGCCGCGCCTGATGATCCACACAGTACCAGTCCCAGTAACGCTGCATTTTACCAAGCGTCAGCCCCGGACCATCGGCAAAATGCCGATAGGACTCCGTATTGAAATCGGCATCAAACGTGCCGTAAAACAGCAGCGCGCCCGATGGCAGAGACCGTCCCGCCTTCTGTTCGTGCATGATCGCTGCGAGCGCGAGATTTGCACCGGCTGAATCCCCTGAGATGATCAGCGGCCCCGCCGATACGCCTGCCGGAGATGTTGCAGTGAATGCAGCACGCAGGCAGGCGATAACATCGTGCAAACCCGCTGGAAACGGATGTTCCGGAGCAAGACGGTAATCGGGAACCAGCACGGGCATCCTGGTCTCATTGGCAAGAACGCGGGCACATCGTTCATGCGTCTCGGGGCTGCAAAAGGTAAAGCCGCCACCATGAACGAACATGACAGCTCCAGCACCCGCCCCGTGCGGCACCAGAACACGCAGGCGGCAGGCCGAGGAACCAAGCTCTGCGTCAGCGGCAATGACGACTTCCGTTGCCCCGGCAAGCGGCGGCAGATCGACGTTGTTCCGCTCATTCGCGCGTTCGGATTGCGCCCTGCCCTCGGTGGGCGTCAGCAATGTAGGATCGGATTGCGGTCCCAACGCGCGTTCCGCGCGAAGCAGAGCTTCACGCATATCCGCCGAAAGCTCATCGCTGAAACCGGGCGCGACGCTCATTGATCCGCGTCCGGGAGTACGGTCGGCCCGAAGTCGACGATTGTCACGATATGGTGACGCAACGTCTGCGTTGCAGCAGAAACATCGCCCTGCTCGATGGCCTCTATTATGACGCGATGGCGCAACGCTGTGGCCATAAGATCGCGCGAACCGATACTTCTCGATATCTTGAACCGGTGATTGTGAACGAGGCAGCGATGAAGGATCGGATCGAGCGCTGGAAGATCGGCATCACGAAAGATTCTTCGATGAAAATCCCGATCAAATGCCGCCAGTTGCAGCTCGTCATCGACCTTCGCCGCGTCAACCATATCGTTTGCGATTTCGTTCAGGTCGGCGATCAGCGTGCGGCTCTTGTGGCGCAGAACCCGGATGATGCCGTTGCACTCGATCTGCTGCCTCACCCGGAACATCTCGACCGCTTCATCGACGGTGCAGGCTGACACCAGCGTACCGCGGTGCCCCTGACGCCGCACGAGCCCCTCTTCCTGCAATTGCAACAGCGCTTCCCGAACCTTGCCCTGGCTGCACTGGAAGCGGGCGGCAAGGTCGAGTTCCGTTAGTGGCTCTCCGGCACGCAATTCACCAAGCATGATATCGCGCTTAAGCGAGTCGAACACGGCGGATGCCTTGGAGACGGCCGGATTGCGCGACGGACGGATTGGCCGCGAAGCGATGGGGTCGGACACTGCTGGCTCTCCTGTCAAGTTGCGGACTGCACAAATTATCATTATTGATATTGATATCGATAATGGAAGTCAATAACGTATTGGCGGAGGAGGAACAACACATGACAGCGATCAGTCTGAAGCAGATCAAAAAGCTCTATGGCACGGTTCCCGTGATCCACGGTGTCGACATTGACATTGCGAGCGGCGAATTTCTGGTTCTGGTTGGTCCATCCGGTTGCGGAAAATCCACCCTGCTGCGGATGATTGCCGGATTGGAGGAAATCAGTTCAGGCGAATTGAAGATTGGTGACACGACGGTCAACACCCTGCCGCCATCGGATCGTGACATAGCCATGGTCTTTCAGGATTACGCGCTCTATCCGCATATGAGCGTTGAAGAGAACATGGCATTTGGACTGAAGATGCGCAGTGAACCCGCCACCGAAATTGACAAGCGCGTCGCAGGCGCCGCAGACATCCTCAAACTTCAGGACTATCTCGAACGGCGTCCAGCACAACTTTCGGGCGGACAGCGTCAGCGTGTCGCCATGGGGCGCGCCATCGTCCGCCGGCCAAAGGCCTTCCTGTTTGACGAGCCGCTATCGAACCTTGACGCGGCGCTGCGCGTCGAGATGCGGCTGGAGATCGCCAAGCTGCATCGCCGGATGCAGGCGACGACCGTCTATGTCACGCACGATCAGGTCGAAGCGATGACATTGGCGGATCGGATCGTGGTGATGAACGCCGGTCATATCGAGCAGATCGGCCAGCCGCTTGACCTTTATCGCAAACCGGCAAGCCTGTTCGTTGCACGCTTCATCGGCAGCCCGACGATGAATACCTTCCCTGCCCAGGTCATCGAATCCGGTGGTAACCGCCTGATCGTGCAGTTGCCGGCAGGCAAGGCCTCGGTCGAAATCTTGAACAGTTCAGATGAAACCGCAAAAATGGTTACCTTCGGCATCCGTCCGGAAGATCTTGCGATCTGCGACGCCGCGGAAGCATGGTTCAGCGGCGAACTGGTGGTGGTCGAACGGCTTGGGAGTCAGACCTTCGGTTACCTCGATGCCGGAACGGAGAAATTGATCACCGTCGAATTTCCGAGAACCGCGGACATTCGCGTCGGCGAGCGGATCTTTATCAAGGGTGATGGTTCCCACATCCATCTGTTCGACATCGACAGAGGAAAGCGGATCAATTGACAGGCGGGCGCCCCCCGCGCCGTTCATGTTCCGCTTCAGCGCGGCAATTTCTTCAACATTCGGAGCACGATCCGATCCACGCTTAAGTGCGCTTAACGGGGGATGAGGTTCGGGCCAACAACATGGCCCTTGAACCCTGCCTGGGAATCAGCAAAGAATCATAGCCGCACTGTATTGAACAGCCCCGTTTCTGCGGCCTGTATTCATATAATCAAATGGTTTGGAAAACACTGTGAGCAGCAACGCATTCAAGCGGGCGGCGAGTCATTCGGATTCGTTGGCGCACGCAAATGCAGCGGGGTGGGGTCAAGGCTTCTCCACCCTTGTCCGAATTACCCATATGACGCTTCGCCATCCCTGGCAGACGACATTTGCCATCGGAGCCACCGTGATTGCGGCCAGTCTCCAGCTGATGATCCCCAAGCTCCTGGGGCGTGCCATCGACGAGACCCAAACGGCCATGGCTGGAGGAACCGCTGGCACGATTGCGCAGGATGCCCTGCTCGTGACCGCTTTCGTGCTTTTGGCAGTCAGCATTCTGCGCGGCGTCTTCACCATGATCCAGAATTACTATGGAGAGGCCGTGGGCCACCATATGGGTTACGAGTTGCGCCTGGCCTGCTATGAGAAAATCCAGCGGCTCAGTTTCAGTTTTCATGACAGCGTTCACTCAGGCGATCTCATCACGGTCGGCATGCTCGATCTCGAGGGGGTGCGCATGTATTTCTCCACGGCGCTGATACGCACAGTTCTCCTGTCCATTCTGATCGGCATCGGCGCCTATATGCTCTTGTCGACGGATTTCACTTTGGGGCTTGTTGCGTTGAGCTTTGTACCCTTCGTCGCATGGCGCTCGTCGGTTACACAGTTGCGCTTGCGGGCGACATGGCTCGATCTGCAAGAGCGTTTGTCGGTGCTCACAAGGGTCATGGAGGAAAATCTCGGCGGCATTCGCGTGGTGCGCGCATTTGCGGCAAAGGATCATGAGCTGGCAAAGTTTGACAAGGCTTCGCAAACAGCACTCGATCTTGCCCACGAACGTGTCGGTATCCGCGTCAGAAACACCAGCGCCATGACGCTTTCCTTCTTTGCGGCCATGGGCCTCGTGCTGTGGGTTGGTGGCAACAAGGTCGTTGTAGGTGAAATCACCGTGGGAACACTGACATCGTTCCTGACATTCATGACGATCCTGCAAATGCCCGTGCGCCAGCTTGGCCTGATGGTCAACTCCTATGCCCGTGCCTCAACATGCGGAACACGCATCTTTGCCCTTCTCGACCTTGATGTCGCGATCAAGGACCCCGTAAATGCCAGGGAGCTTGCCATATCGGATGGGCTGTTGCGTTTTGAAGATGTTGGCTTCTCCTATCCGCAGCTCAGCAACCGGCCGGTGTTGCAGCATCTGAGTTTCGAAGCTCGGCGCGGTGAAACCGTTGGCATTGTCGGCAAGCCAGGCAGCGGAAAGAGCACGTTGGCGCACCTCATTCCACGCTTTTATGATGCGACCAGCGGCAGGATCACCATCGACGGGCAGGATATTAGGAGCGTGACGCTGGAATCGCTGCGCCGCGCGGTCGCGGTCATTCAGCAGGATGCATTTCTGTTCACGACGACAATCGAAAACAACATCGCCTATGGCGATCCATGGGCGGAAGAGCCGAGAATCGAACGGGCGAGCGAGTCCGCGCAGTTGCACAATTACGTCCTCGGCCTGCCCATGGGCTATGGCACAATCGTCGGTGAACGCGGCGTTTCATTGTCAGGCGGACAGCGGCAGCGCCTTTCGATCGCGCGCACCCTCATGCTCAAGCCGGCGGTCATGGTGTTCGACGATTCAACGGCCGCGATCGATGCCGGTACGGAACAGCGCATCCGCATCGCCATGCGCCGCTACGCCAAGGACCGGGTGACAATCGTTGTGGCGCACCGCCTGAGTTCATTGATGCATGCCGATCAGATTCTGTTCATCGAGGATGGCCAGATCGTCGAACGCGGGACCCATGAAAGCCTGCTCGCGGCAGGCGGCCGCTACAAGGCACTTTACGATTTGCAGGTTCGCCCCGGTGACGGTCTCGCCGCGATGGAAAAAACGGAGATGGGATCGTGAGCGACGAGAATGAGACGGAGCGCAACGACGTTCGCGACGATGGACGCCGACCGCCCCGCGCCGTTGTGGGATCGCACCGGATCGAAGAGGAAATGTTCGGCAAGGTTTTCGATGGCAACATAGTCAGGCGGATCTGGGCATTCGTGGCACCTTACAAGATGCAGATGCTCATTGCCGTTGGTGCAGTGCTGACCTTTACAGCCACGCAATTGATGATCCCGCTCATCATTCGCTACGCAATCGACCATGGTATTGCGCCAGGCGGCAATCACGCCGCACTTGCCTATGCGATCGTTGCATTTGCTCTGGCGATACTTGTCAATTTCGTTGCCAGCTATATCCAGGAAACCGTAGTCGGACGTGTCGCGGAAGACGTCCTGTTTGACATTCGCCGGGCGATGTTCTCACATCTCCAGCGCGTTTCCCTTTCCTTCATGGACAAGACGGAGGTTGGACGGCTGATGTCGCGGCTGCAGGGCGACGTGAACTCGATGCAGGAGTTTCTCGAAACCTCTGTCCTGTCGGTTGGCGATATCACCCTGCTCTTCGGCATTGTCTTCGTCATGCTGTATCTGGATTTTCGCCTTGGGCTTTTGACCCTTGCCGTGCTTCCCATTTTGTTCGTCGTGCGCATTTTCTGGCTGCCCCGCGCCCGGATCGCCTTCATGGCGGCACATGAAACCAATTCAGTCACCAACGGTGCTCTGGCTGAAACCATCCACGGCGTGCGCGCCGTTAAAAGCATGGGACGCCAGAGGGTCAATTTCATGCTCTACAATGACAAAGCCCATGCCAATCTGATGACGCATCTCAGAGCAGCAAAGTACGCTCAGGTCATGGTGCCTATCGTGGATTCACTCACCGGCGTTGCCATGGCACTCGTCATCGTCGTTGGTGGCGCGCGCGTGCTCAATCAGGCGCTTGACGTGGGTGTCATGGTCGCGTTCCTGTTTTACATCCAGCGCTTCTTCGATCCGATCCGTTCACTGACCCTGCAATATTCGGTGATGCAGCGGGCCATGGCGTCAGGTCAGCGGCTGACCGAAGTTCTGGATGTGCCGATCAGCATCACCGATGCTCCGGATGCGCATGTTCTGACGCCGGACACCGATGGATCGGTCGAGTTCCGCAACGTCGTTTTCGGCTATAATCCGAAACATCCGGTTCTGAAAAATGTGAGCTTCAAGGTCAACCCGGGCGAGACCGTGGCGCTCGTTGGCCCCACCGGTTCCGGCAAGTCGAGCGCGATGGCGCTCATTCACCGCTTCTATGATGTCCAGCAGGGACAGGTCCTCGTGGGTGGCCATGACGTACGGAATCTGACCCAAGATTCCCTCGGTCAGCAGATCGCAATGGTGCTGCAGGAGCCGTTTCTGTTCACCGGAACAGTTTTCGAAAACATCCGCTACCACAAGGACAGCGCATTACTCGACGATGTCATCGAGGCAGCCAAGGCCGTTGGCGCGCACGAGTTCATCATGAATCTTGCCGAGGGATACCAGACTGAACTGGGCGAGCGTGGTGGAAATCTTTCGCTTGGCCAGCGCCAGTTGATCAGCTTTGCCCGCGCACTGGTGGCCGATGCCAAGATCCTCGTTCTTGACGAGGCCACGGCAAATATCGACAGCTACACCGAGATGCTCATTCAGAAAGCCCTCGTCAAACTGCTGGAGAATCGCACCGGGCTTGTGATCGCCCACCGCCTCGCCACCATTCGCGAAGCTGATCGCATCATCGTCCTGCAAAATGGACAGATGATCGAGATGGGAGACCATGATGCCCTTATGGAGAATGGCAAACTCTATGCGCAGCTCTACAATCTCAACTATTCATCCTTCGACGATATTCCGGCCGTCGAACCCGAATGGGGCCAAGCCAAGGATTCCGGTACATAGCGAATTCACCGCAGATGGCAGTGCCGGCAATACCTATTTCGCGGGCGCCCGTTTGCGGACAGTTCGAGCCTGCGGAACACGTTTGTCCGGTGACGGTTCCATGCGCGGCTTGCCGGTGAGCTTCCCCTCGACAAAGGTGAGATAAACGGAGCCGCTCCAACCGTCAGGAACGATCCTCGGCAGTGCCGACGGTTCCAGATGGAGCATCCCGGCAGCCGGGGCATCAAACAAGGCGGCGAGTTTCGAGCCGATAGGCGAACCGATGCCCGTACATGGGTCGGGACCAATGCGTGCCCGGTAATAGCCATTGTCACCCACAGTGATATCGTTGAAGCACATATGGTTCAGCCAGAGTTTGGGTGTGATAAAACCAAGTTTGCGGCCAAAAGCGGCAAACAGGCCTGCATAGAGAGGTGCCACCGCGCTGGTGCCGCCGACGACCATCGTCTGCCCGTGCACGCAAATCTCATAACCGGCGCGCGGATCGGCATGCGCCGCAACATCAGGCACCATCCGGCCCGGCCCGTGCGGCGCACCGGCCTCCCACGGTTGCGGCGCAAACAATGTCGAGAAGCCGCCGCCCGTCCCATTGCCGTCCGGATTGCCCGGATCTTCATTCCAGACCACTTCACCTGCAGCCGATTTGGAGGTTCCACCGCAGCCAATCACATTCGGGCAGGACGCAGGCATGTCGACATTGGCGGGACTGCTGCCACCATCACTTGAATTATTGTCGCCAGCCGCGGCGAAAACCACCATGCCCGCTGTTGTCGCCGCCTGAGCTGCGCTTTGCATCTGGGCAACCATGTCCTGGCCGGTGCCCTGTCCGGCCTTGACCCAAAGTGCCTCATCGGCACCCCAGGAAAGCGAGCAGACATCGCAGCCATCCGCTGCCGCCGCCCGCACCGCCGCTGCGATTCCACTGGGCTGAGGCGACGCCCAGTAAACCCGGATCGAAGCGGGCCGGCCCGTTGCCGCATAATAGGATGCGGCCGCGATTTGAATGTCGAGTGCAACCTCGACATCGGCATCACCAGACCGGCCATTGTTCCTATTGGGATTGTTCCCGGCACCGGCAACCGGCACATCAACGATCTGAGGCACAGGCTGCCCCAGCGCTGCAAAATACGCGTCCATGTCGCTCGCAACCCAGCCGCCACCGAGCTCAACAATGGCAATCACACCGCCACCGAGAAGGTTTTGCGGCCAGTCATAGGCCTTGCAAAGATCAGGAACGCCCCAGCTTGCCGGTACCGCCTGGCCACGGCCGGTCTTCTGCGCCTCGACAGGATTTCGAAGTTTGAAATAAGGCCTGCAAATGGCTGACTGTTCGCTGCGCAGCGCCTGCGCAATGAACCGGGCCCTTGTGCTGTCGTAGAAAACACTGAGATCAGCTTTCAACGCGGTCCGGGACTCGCCATCAAGATAAATCATGTGCCCCGACGGATAGTTGCGAATAGTCAGATTAGCGCGCACCGACGGATTGGTGAGCGGCATATCCGCCAACGTCAGCGCGGTCTGGAAGAATGGCGTAACGGAATCATAATAGCCATTGGCTGAAAACACCTTGAGGCTGGGATTGAGCGCCATCACCGCCGCCAGATCGCCGGCCGTATAGAGAACCGGGTTGCCATTGGCATCCTTGCCACCTCTCTGCGCGCCCGTTGGATCGATGTGGCCGAAATCCCAATTTTGAAATGCCTGATCGTTGAGATCGGCGAAGGGTGACAGAGCCGTGAATTTCAACTCATCGTTCAGATAGGTATTCCACATGGCGGTATAGACGCCGCTCACGGCGGTCATCGTCGGATCATTGCCACCGGAATTAGGGTCAATCTGACCGGCAATTCCCGTATCGATGGCGGTCACCCTTCCATCATAGGCCCCAAGCGCCAGCCCCCGATCCTGCAGGAGGGTCGTCAGGAAGAGGAGATTGGCACCATTGTTCGCCTCGACATTCAAGCTCCAGGACGTGAGGACGACGGGCGAAATGCCGAGATAATCACTCAGAGTCTGCAATGTCGCCGCGTCAAACTTGGGAAAATCCGTCAAAGCCTTTGCATAAGGACCCTGCGCGAAAGTCTTCACCGTATCCATGAAGGCAGGCAGCGGCGGCCGCACCCCCACATTGGCTTTATTATGATACCAGGCGTCTGCCGCCAATGTCGGCAACAGTCCAATCGGATTGCCGGTTTGCGTATAATCGAGGATCGACGACTGCAGCGTCAGGCCGTTGATATCGACACCGTCTTCATGCAGCATCCATGCCAATACACAGGTGCGGGGCGTGCCATAGGATTCACCAAAGAGGAATTTGGGTGAATTCCATCGATCAAAGGCGGTCAAATAACGCTTGATGAATTGGGCAATCGAGCGCGCATCCTGATCGACGCCCCAAAAATCCCGGTTCCGGTTCGGCGCAATTGCGCTTGAGTAGCCGGTGCCAACCGGATTGATGAACACCAGATCGCTGCGATCCAGCAGACTGTCCGGATTGTCTTCGATGGTGTAGGGAGCGGGCGGCGTAAAATCGGGCATATTGGTCTTGATACGGCGCGGCGCAAACGACCCGAGCAGCAGGAACACCGACGAGGACCCCGGCCCGCCATTGTAGAAAAAAGTGACCGGGCGCGTCGACGGATCGACGCCATCAGCGGCAAAACTGACGTAGAAGAACGCCGCTGCCGGCTGCGCACTGGATGGATTAACGGTAACCAGATGGCCGGCACGCGCTGTATAGGGAATTGTCTTGCCGCCAATCACTGCCACATGGCGGGTAATGGCTGCATTCTCCGCCGCACTTGCAATGGAATCATCAGGCCCTGCGCCGTAAGGCGTGGTATCGAGAACGGGTTGGTCTGAGGGAGATTCTTTGACAGATGAAACCTCGGTCATGGATCACACTCCGATACTAGGTAACATTTTCTCTGCTGCTTTGATCCTAGACCTCAAGCTTTGCCCTGTAAATCAGATAGGCGCCGCTTGAAGGCGACGCCATCTTGATCCGGCACCAACCACCGCAGAGCGGATGGCACCGCGTGCCCTGGATTTGCGGGAGGGTGAGCGGCGCTTCTGCCACCGCCCTGTAGAAACAGCCTAGATCAATCCCTCCAGCCGGACATAACTCGCTTCCATGCCGTGCTCCATGCCGCTTGCCAGCATCATCGATCGCGTTTCAGCGTCAGGCAACGTCATACGCATGGTCATCAGCGTACCGGATCCGTCCGGATCGAACCGCGTTTCCACATGGTTGTCCGGCGTCGTGTCTGGAAGATGCATCCGCTCGATATGAACAATGCGGCTGTAGGGCTCCAATTCAAGATATTCGCCTGTCAGATAAAAGCCACTGCCGTCAGGGCCTCTCCATTCAAATCGGATCTTCCCGCCAGGGCGCGCCTCGTTGGTACAGACGGGCATCGTCCATCCGTCCGGCCCAAGCATCCATCTTTGAATCAGCGTTGGCTCTATGTGTGCACGGTAAACGGCTTGAGGCGGCGCATTGAAATGCCTCGTCACCACAACATGCAGATCGCCCTCGGTCTTGATCGTTAGTTTACTCATTTCAATTCCTCTCCATTCTCAACCATGTCCGCCAGGACTCCATCGAGCCTGTCGTAGTTCTGAGCCAGCGCATCCCTCAGCATTGCAAGCCATCGATCGACGGTTTCGATCCCGGCGCTCGATAACCGGCAGGGCCGCTTCGCGCCCTGGATACGCCGGACAATCAGCCCGGCATTTTCAAGCACCTTCAAGTGCCGAGAAATTGCTGGCTGGGTCATCGCGAAGGGTTCCGCCAACTGCATCACCGTCTCCTCGCCATGCGCCAGGCGCGCAAGAATTGCCCGGCGTGTGGGGTCGGCCAGCGCTAAAAATGCAGCATCGAGATTTGTCGCGTCAGTTGAAATACTCATAACATTTTTGTTATATAACATACTCGTTATAGTCAATAGGGAACACACGTCTTGACACCGGATTGGGCATGATGTCCCAGCCTGCGGTCAGACCGCCCATTCCAGATCAGTGGTGAATGCAATTGTCAGCCACCGGTCTGTACTTTCGTCGCCTATGGCTTCGCCGATCTCATCCCGGATAGCATCCCATTCCTCAAGGCGCCTTGACGGCCACCCCATAGGGACAATGAAGTACAGCTCAATCTGCTTTCCGCGTCCGACCTTTGCCACATAAGCGCGGTAGGAAACGAAGCCATATCGCTCAACAAAATGTTGCGCGACGGTGTCGACATGCAATTTCAGCGCCGGGGGCGTGATCAGAAAGATATCGGCCAGTGCCTGCCTGATCGTGCCGATGGGAAGTGGAATGATAACGACGCAGACAAGGGCAAGGACTGCAGGATCAATATAGGGGGTGATCCAGTCGAGCCGCGTTCCCTCTATTGCATAGCCAACGGAAAATGCCACCAATAGTGCAGCGGTAATGCCCCCGGACATAATCCAGGCCTTGGCGTCCAAAGCAACAAAGTCGGAATGCAGACGTTTATTCATTTTCATTTCAACGACTGCCATGACCGTGCAGGCAATGAGAGCAACGGCAGCATAGAAAATCGCGAAGCTGAACTCGAGATCGCGGCCGCCGCTCATCAGGCTGCCGATCGCATTGATCAATGCGTAAATCGCAACGCCCGATAGCATAATGCCGTTGAGGCCAAGCACCATGGGTTCAAGATGCCAAAAACCCATTGTGAACCGTTCCCGGAGTTTTCCGGTCGGAACAGCGGATAATGCGATCAGCCGCGCAACCCCCAGAGCCAGCCCGCTCATCGCGGCATCGGCCAGCATGTAGACACCGTCAAATACGATGGAGAAAGACCCTGCCAGCAAGCCGAATATCACGCCAAAGCCCGCGACACAGATTGTAACAGCTATGGATATGCGAAGAATGCCCTGTTCGCTGTTCAACGGTGGCCTCCGGTCATGAGTGTCGGAATGATATCCCGGCGAACCGTATCACCATCACAAGATGGCCGACAGGGATTCCGGGCAGGCAACACACTTGCGGATAAACATTCTGGCATAAAACCCGTCCGCGCCTCGCGAAACACCGAGCATCGGCAAATGCCCCGACGCCCCCAAATCTAATGCTCGCCCAACTTCTTTAAGTAGATGGAAAGAAGTTGGGTCTGGGACGATATGCCGAGCTTGCGGTAAACATTACGCCGGTGAACCTTTACAGTGCCCATGGTGATCGAAAGCCGCAATCCGATAGATTCTGACGAGTGCCCTTGCAGCACAAGTTCGATGATCGCCGCCTCGCGATCCGTCAGGTTGAGATCGCGCCACACTGTGTCGGCGGCATTTAACTTGTCCTTGCGACGCCCTTTCCTTTGCTTTGCAACGGCGGCGTCAAAGAGAAGGCCGATATCCTGATAATAGTGTTTCACCAGTCTTGCGATCAGTGGCTCAGCCTTGCGCAATAGCGAAAGATCTTGCGTTGCAAAGGGACCTGTTTCTTCGCGCCGCATCAGCGAGAGCACAATTGTAAGGTCCTGCGCGATGGGAACGAAGAAGCCAATTTCCTCGGCAAGTCCTGTCTGAACATAATAGGTGCGATAGTACTCGCTGGAAAAAAAGCGGTCTGGCGCAAGCTCGCGCATGCGCCAGACTCCGGACCTCGCCTCGCGGGCGTTGTGATAGAAGGGATCGAGGAGATAGGGCCCCATTTGATACAGATTGACGAAAATGACCTGCTCCGCCGGATCAAAAGTGCTGTAGAGATCAATGGGGCGTTCATTCCCGCGATAAGCAAACATCACCACGTGATCGAACTTGACCAGCGAACGCATCATCTGGCGAAAAAGATCGCCAAACTCATGCGATGGCATTGTCGATCTGCCTATCAACCGGCGAAACACATCGAATAGCGTTTCAATATCGACGCTCATCGTGCCGGCTCCTCATCTTTTCATAACTGCAATTGCATATACACCTTACATTGGTATTCGCCTGATGAAATACCTCTTTTGGGGTATATACCGCACAGTCACGGATTGGCTACCTTGCTGGTCATGACGGTGGCAAAGGCAGCGCAGACTGACCAATGTAACTTAAAGCCGCAGGGGACTAATGTGACATCTCATTCAGTGAACGACATCGAGTTTCGGTCGGTCAGCAAATCCTATGGCGCCGTGACCGCTGTCTCCGATATTAATCTCCAGGTCCCAAAGGGCGCATTCGTTGCTTTGCTCGGCCCTTCCGGTTGCGGCAAGACGACGTGCCTGCGTATGATTGGCGGTTTCGAACAGCCCACGACGGGCGACGTCCTGATCAACGGCAAACCCATGAACGGTGTCCAGGCCCACCAGCGGCCCGTGAACATGGTGTTTCAGCAATACGCACTCTTTCCGCATTTCAATGTCGAACAGAATGTCTCCTACGGGCTAAGGCAGGCCCGCCCGAAGATCAGTGCGCCCGAGATATCCCGCCGTGTTGCCGAGGCGCTGGAAATGGTGCGGCTTGGCGGGTTCGGCAAGCGCCGTATCCATGAAATGTCCGGTGGGCAGCAACAGCGCGTGGCCTTGGCGCGCGCATTGGTCAATAAGCCGTCCGTGCTGCTTCTGGACGAACCCCTTGCGGCGCTCGACAAGAAATTGCGCACGGCCATGCAGATCGAACTGCAAACATTGCAGCGCGAACTGGGCATCACCTTCGTTCTGGTAACCCATGACCAGGAAGAGGCCCTCTCCATGAGCGACCTTGTCTGTGTGATGAATGCGGGACGCATCGTACAGCTTGCAGCCCCGCAGGAAGTCTATGACAAACCGCGGGATCTCTTTGTTGCCGACTTTGTCGGCAAGACCAATCGAATGGCTGCAACAGTCGAAGCAGATGGTGCCACGCTGCGCCTTGCAGATGGGAGTGCCCTATCGATAGGGGAAAGGAGCGCACTGCCCCCTGGCGCCGTGACCCTGGCGCTGCGCCCTGAGGCCATCACCTTGCATCGACAAAACCAATCGATCTCGGGCAGGCTTTCGGGCGTTGTAACCCATCGCATCTTCCTTGGATCATCGGTTGAATACTCGGTTTCCGTCAACGGGCTTGGCAATTTCCTGATCACTGCCGATCGGCATGTTCTCTCGGAGAGCAGCCTGGTGGAGCCCAATGAAAGGGTTGTGCTGAGCTTCAACCCCGACGCTGCGCATATCTTTCCGGCCTGAACAATATCAAAAAAGGGAACATCTTCATGCCTAAACACTATAGAGAGAATGCCCCAATAACAGCTGCACAGTTCATGGATGAGTTGATGCGACTCAAACGCGGGTCCGTCTCCCGCCGGCACTTCCTGGGCGTTACCGGACTTGGTCTGGCCTCCGCAGTGCTGGCAGGCCAGACCGGCTTGCTCTCGTCTCCGGCCTTCGCCGAGGACCTTGGCAAGCAGATGTCGATCGCCACCTGGCCGAACTATCATGATCCTGCAACCTTTGAAGCTTTCACGGCGAAAACCGGCGTTGCGGTCGAAGTCAATGTTTTTGGTTCGAATGAGGAAATGCTGGCGAAATTGCAGGCCGGAGGCACCGGCTGGGACCTGTTTGTGCCAACCAACTACACCATCTCCACCTATGTAAAGCTTGGCCTGATCGATCCTCTCGATATGTCGAAGCTGACCAATTACAGCCCTGCCACAGAAACTGCGCGCTTCACCGCCGAGGGGACCATCAGCGGCACGACCTATGCGGTGCCAAAGAACTGGGGCACGACCGGAATTGCCCTCAACTCAAAGAAAATCAAAACACCCGTAGCGAGCTGGAAGGATTTCTTCGAGGTTGCACAAAATGAGGCCGACACGCGCACCATCGTGCATGACTATCAGCTCACGACAATCGGCAGTGCTCTGGTTTCGCTCGGTTACTCCTTCAACTCCGTCAAACCTGACGAACTCGCCAAGGCAGAAGCACTTCTGGTGAAGGTCAAACCGCACCTCTATGCCATCAACAGCGATTATCAGCCGGCCATGCGCGCAGGAGATGCATGGATGACCATGTGCTGGACCAATGATGGGGCGCAGCTCAACCGCGATGTACCGGAAATCAAGTTTGTTCTTGGCAAAGATGGCGGCGAGATCTGGTCGGACTTCTATGCCATCCCCAAAAGCGCCGCGAACAAACCGGCGGGTTACGCTCTGTTGAACTACCTCATGGATCCAGCCAACGCCGTCAAGGAGCATATCGCCAATGGCGCTCCGACAACTGACAGCCGCGTGCTTTCGCTTCTTCCGAAGGAAATTACCTCCAACACCATTGTCTATCCCCCGGATGGACAACTGACCCCACTGGAGTTCGGCGCGGCGGTCACGCTCACCGATCCCGCCCGTGCCGAGGTCATGGCGCGCTTCAAGTCAGCCTGACAACACATCTTGCCCTTCTCTCGGCACTCCGTAGTCGAGAGAAGGACAGGCACATCATCCATTCAAGAGATATCCGATGGCACTGGCTACAAACACGAAACGAAGGATGGTGACCGCATCGCTTGTCGCACCAGCTGTGGCTTGGCTTTTCATTTTCCTCGTGCTGCCCTTCATTGCCATGCTGGTTTTTTCCGTGGGAGAGCGCGCACCTGAAGGCGGATATCAACCGGCCTTCACATTCGCACAATTTGCCAATCTGCCATCGCGCGCCGCCGCTTTCTGGAATACGCTCTTTCTCGCGCCTGTCGGCGCCTTCATCTGCCTGATTGTCGCTTATCCGGTTGCCTACTATCTCGCAGTCAAGGCCAATCCCCGGTATCGGCTCCTGCTTGTTTCACTGGTCATTGTCCCATTCTGGACCAGCCTTTTGGTGCGCACCTACGCCTGGATGTATCTCCTCGGCTCCCGCGGCATTCCCAATCTTCTGAGCATGGTCGGTTTCGACGACGTGCGCATCCTCAACACCCATGGCGCCGTCCTTCTTGGTATCGTTTACGGCTATCTCCCGCTGATGATCATGCCCATCTATGTCAGTCTGGAAAAGCTTGATCGTCGCCTTCTCGAAGCGTCCGCTGATCTGGGTGCCAAACCGGTCTCCACTTTTTTCAGCATCACACTGCCACTCTCCCTGCCCGGGGTGATGACAGGATTGTCGCTCGTCACGATCCTGCTGCTTGGCGAGTATTTGATCCCGCAGCTTCTTGGCGGCGGCAAGGTGTTTTTCATCGGCAATGCCCTCGTCGATCTCTTCCTGCAGTCGCGCAACTGGCCATTCGGATCGGCAATCGCCGTCACACTGGTGATCTCAGTGGTTTTCGTGCTGCTCATTGCCATGCGTATTGCCTGGAAGATCGCGGGAACCAGACAAGTGGACCTCGTTTGATGCGTGCTTTTATTTCGGCAGTCTATGTGTTCCTCTACGCACCGATCGCGCTCGTGGTGCTGTTTTCCTTCAATGCCGGTCGCAATGCCAGTGAATTCACCGGCTTCTCAACGATGTGGTATGGCAAGGCTCTGGGCAACACGTTTCTCGTTGCCGCACTGCAGAACAGCCTCATCATTGCCCTGACAAGCGCGACACTGGCCGCCATATTCGGCACAATGGCAGCCATCGGGATGGAGCGGTTGGGCACCCGCACGCGTGCCGTGCTTGATGGTCTGTTTGCAGCAGCCATCGTCGTGCCGGGCGTGGTGATCGGCATTGCGACTCTCGTTGCATTGGTGGAAGTTTTCTCCTTTCTCAATCCGCTGCTCAACGCCATTTGGCCAGGTGCCAATCCGCCGCAGCTTGGCCTTGGCTACGGATCGATTGTCGCGGCGCACGGGCTCTTTTCGATGGCATTGGTGACCATGATCGTGAAGGCGCGTATCGCCAGTCTTGGCCGCGACATCGTTGAGGCCTCAAGCGATCTCTACGCAACGCCGCTGACCACTTTTCGATTGGTGGTGCTGCCGCAAATCCTGCCGTCGGTGCTGGCGGGCTTTCTGCTCTCGTTCACATTTTCCTTCGACGATTTCATCATCGCCTTTTTCGTCGCCGGTTCCAAAACGACTTTGCCCATCTATGTCTTCGCGTCCATTCGGCGGGGTGTTACCCCGGAGATAAATGCCATTGCCACGCTGGTTCTGGTCGCCTCGCTGATGATGATCCTGATAGCCCGCATTCTGATGCGTGAGAAAAAAACAACAAACTGACACACAGGAAACCCCATGATCCTCAGAGATCGCGTTGCTATAGTCACCGGAGCCGGCTCCGGAATCGGTGAGGCCGGCGCCGCCATTCTGGCGCGCGAAGGTGCCCATGTGGTCGTCATTGATATCAATGCAGAGAATGCGGAAAACGTCGTGGACCGCATTTGCAAGGCGGGCGGACACGCGGAAATTGCTGTTGTCGACGTGACCGATGACGAGGCGCTTGCGGCAAGTATATCTTCAGTGGCCGCCAGGCACGGGCGCATCGATATTTTGCACAACCATGCCGGAGCACAGATTGCCGGCAACCTCGAGCAGGTGCCGGTTGAAGGGTTCGACAGGTCCTGGAGCCTCAATGTTCGGGCGCATTTCATGGCCTCCCGTCTTGTCATGCCGGTGATGAAAGCCGCGGGCAGAGGCGTCATACTCAACACATCATCATCGTCCGGCGTCCTCTATGATCGCGAGATGATTGCATACACGACCACCAAACACGCTGTCATCGCGATGACCCGCCAAATGGCCGGCGATTACGCGCGATTTGGAATCCGTGTAAACGCGCTTTGCCCCGGTTGGGTTGACACCCCCTTCAACGAACCTTTCATCGGCCAAATGGGCGGACGCAGTGCAATAGAAGCCTATGTCCAACAGCAGGTTCCATTGGGGCGCTGGGCAGATGTCGAGGAGATAGCCGAATCGATCCTGTTTCTGGTTTCAGATCGTTCGTCCTACATTACCGGGCAAGCGCTCGTGGTGGATGGTGGAGAAACGATCTCCTGAGCGCTGGCGGATAGCGCGGGCGTGCGGCCCAGCTCGGACGTCTCTTGAAAAGGGCCGGACCATTGGGTCCGGCCAAGTTGTGAAGGCCCAAGACCTTCTCCCTGGGGTGGGGGATGTCAGCACCCAAGAGGAGTGGTGCCGACATGTCTTCAGTAATGCCCTGCTGAAGCACTTGCAACCCGATTGTCTCCAGCATTCCCACATTATGGGCCGCTTGCCAGTCCCTCGCAGCAGGTTCATTATTTAATGGGGAATCCAGCCCGTGGGATAAAGCGCGGCAGGATCGTACATCCGGGTTCCTGTGAGGTCATATCGATGAACTGCACGGGTTGCGGTTTTGACGTTCAAAGCGGTTTTGCGTTTTGCCCAAAATGTGGCGCGAAACAAGCCAGCGCGTGCCCCAACTGCGAATATCTGTGCCCACCAGACTTCGTGTTCTGCCCAAAATGCGGAGCCCAGATCGCCGATCCGCCGACAATCAGCGGCCTGCAAAGGCCACGAGAATCGTCCCGACAAGCCCTCCGGCCCGCGCTGGTAAAATCCGAAACCGGTGCGGATCGCCGTACCGTTACCGTGTTGTTTGCCGATCTCTGCGGTTTCACCACATTGAGCGAACAACTCGATCCGGAAGTCATGCAAACGCTCCAAAACGAACTTTTTGAAGAGCTGACGGCGGCGGTACAGGGCTTCGGGGGCTTTGTCGACAAATTCATCGGCGATGCGCTGCTCGCATTGTTCGGGGCACCGGTCGCACATGAAGACGACCCTGAGCGAGCGCTCCACGCGGCGCTGGACATGGTCAGCCGGGCCGCAATGGTAGGAAAACGCTGGCAAACACGCTCGCATTCGCCTCTGATTCTGCATGTTGGCATCAATACAGGCCCGGTCGTTGCCGGCGGCTTTGGTGCGGGCAACGCCAAATCCTATTCAGTGACGGGCGATACGGTGAACAGCGCACAACGGCTGCAGTCGATGGCGAAACCGGGCGAGATCCTCGTTGGGCCGCTGACTTACCGCCTCACGCGACATGCATTCTCTTATGATTCGCTTGGTGACCAGGCCCTGCGTGGCAAGGTTGGCAGCGTTCTCGTACATCGGCTGGTGGGAGCACTCGAGGAGCCCCGCACCGCAAGGGGCCTTGAAACACTTGGCCTGAGTGCGCCACTGGTCGGGCGTGAAAAGGAACTTGCCCGTATGCTTGGCTGTCTCGATCTGGCAGCCGCTGGTCGAGCCCAACTGGTACGGCTGATCGGCGAGGCAGGCATTGGGAAATCACGCCTGACCGAGGAATTCCTGGCAAACACGCGTGATGATCCTCGTTTCACCAATGTCGTCGTCCGGCGAGCCATCTGTTCACCGCTCGGTGAGCCGTCATATGGCACGCTCGCTGCTGTGTTGCGCAGTGCCTATGAAATCAATGCCAATGATTCACCGGAGAAAACAAAGGATTTGCTCGCCGCCGGGCTGAGCGAACTTGGCCTTGCCGCCGGCGAAGTGAAGCAATTGATGCCGCTCCTGCTTTACGTTATCGGTCTTGGAGAATCCGATGATGTGCTGCATCAGGTTGAACCCGAGCAATTGCGCCGGCAAATATTCTATGCAATCCGCACTATTTTCGAGCAGCGCCTGGCGCGTTCACCCCTGCTGCTTGTCGTCGAAGATCTCCATTGGGCTGATACCGCATCGCTCGAGGCATTGCGCTTTTTGATGGATCGTCTGGAGCGCAGCCGCTTCATGCTGCTGACAACCCATCGGCCTGCATTTGACACGGATATGCTGGATTCAAGCCGTATCAGCTTGACGGCGCTGCGCCTCCCCTCTTTGCACGCCAATGACGGTCGAAAAATGCTCAGTGCATTCTTCGGTCATGGCCCCGGCGGATTGCCAACGGATCTGTGTAACAGCATTGTCGATCGCGCCAACGGCAATCCTCTGTTCATCGAGGAAATTGTGCGTCATTTCATTGAGGTTGGGGCGGTGCAAAGGGACAACCGGCATTGGCGGGTGGCAAACAGGGAGGCAACTGCCGACATTCCCGTCGGCATACAGGCAATGTTGCTCGCCCGAATGGACAGGCTGCCGCCTGAAGTGCGCAGATTGGCCCAGGAGGCCGCAGTTATCGGGCCGCGTTTCGATGCAGAATTATTGAAGACCATTTCGGCGGCCCCGGCAAACGTCGAAGCGGGGCTCGATCTCCTTTGTGATGCTGAAATCATTGAGGAAACCCCGGGTGCAAACCCGGTATCGGCGCCAGGCTACCGCTTCATCCAGACGCTGCTTCACGATGTGATTTACCACAATCTCCTGTTGCAACGGCGCATTGAGATGCATGAGCTCATCGGTGATACATTGGAACGATTGTATGGAGACGATCCAGAACGTCTCGAAGATCTGGCAATGTTGGGTCACCATTTCAGCCAAACCGCAGCCACGACGAAAGGTGCGCACTACCTGATGGCAGCGGGCGATCGGGCGCGCAAGACATACGCCAACGATGACGCGGTCCGTCTCTATCGGCAGGCGCTGGATGCCCTGTCGAATGCTGGCGACCATGGGCCGGAATCGCTGCTCTTGCGCGAACGCATTGCCGATCTCTGCGGACCCTCAGGTCAGCGCGATGTCGCCGATGAACAATACCAGACCGTCCTTATCATTCATCGCGCCAAGGGTGACCTCGCCGCTACCGCAAGAATATTGCGCAAGCTTGGGCGATTGCTTTGGGACTCCGGCAAACGCGATCAAGCAGAGACACGCTATGCCGAGGCAGCAGCGCTGCTTGAAGGGATAGATCCTCTGATCGAGCATGCGCATCTCTCGCAGGAACGCGGCCGCCTTGCATTTCGCACCGGCGACCACACGGCCGCCGTGCGGTGGGCGGACGAAGCACTGCGTTTTGTTCAAACCATGGCACCCGAAACCGGCGCCGAAAGTGACATCGAAACTGCTCGGGTCACGGCCGAAGCGCTGAACACCAAAGGGGTGGCGCTTGCACGACTTGGCCGGAGCCAGGAAGCGGTGAGCGAGGTGGAGCGCAGTGTCAAGGTCGCTGAAGATGCAGGCCTTCTAAGTGCCGCCTGTCGCGGCTACACCAATCTGTCGGTGCTCTATACCATGGTCAATCCGGAACGCGCGATCCGGGTGTGCCGGCGCGGGCTCGAGGTGGCGCGCCGCATCGGCGATCTGGGCTTTCAGGCGCGTCTCCTTGCCAATCTTGCCGTGGCCTACTGCACCTTTACCGACCGGTGTATCAGCGAGGGTGTGCCCGCGGCCGAAAAGGCAATCGAGATCGATCGGGCGCTGGATCAGCGCGACCATCTTTCCGTTCCCCTCATCGTGCTCGGACAAATTCATCAGTGCCACGATCAACCGGAACTGGCGCGTGAGTGTTACAATGAGGCCCTCGACGTGGCACGCGAAATCGGTGAACCACAATTGCTGTTTCCGTGTTATGATGGGTTGGCGACGCTCAATCTCGACCTCGATGATTTGGCCGAGGCGGAGCGATATTTCGCCATGGCGCAAGAGGTCTGCGCGCAGCATGGGCTCGACCCCGAAGCGCTTGTCGTATTGCCATTTCTCGATTAGCCGAGTGGAAGGGGATGACGCCTATGTCGGAGCCTCATATCAAAGGACCGTTACAGCCGGGCGACCGGGCACCCAATGTTGTGCTTGACGCGATTACCCGTCAGGGCAAAGTCGCAATCGATGATTTTCGTGGCCGCAAGCCGGTATTGGTGGGCCTGTTTCGCGGTTTGCATTGCCCGTTCTGCCGGCGCCAGATCACAGCCATGTCGCAGCTTGAAGGCGCCCTGCGTGAGAAAGGCATTGACAGTCTGACTGTGGTGAATACGCCAATCGACCGCGCCCGGCTCTATTTCAGATACCACCCATTGCCCAACCTGCTGGCCGCATCCGACCCGGAACGGATCTCGCACCGGGCATTCGGCCTGCCCAATGTTGAATTCACCGAGGCTGAAAGCGATTGGCCACACAAGATCAGCACAGAGGCCGTCACGAATATGCGCATTGAGATGCCCGGCGAATTACCCGAACCGATGAATGCGATGGCAGCGGTCGAGTTTCTCGACAAATTGGATGGATACGAATTTTCCGAAGCCGACCGCCAGATGATCGCTACCGGTGAGGGTCAGCTCGTGGGAGAATTTCTGCTCGATCGTGACGGTATCGTGCGCTGGAGCTTTACCGAAGTACCCGAAGGTGGCCGTTACATGTTTGGGGTGCCGGCGCCGCAGGAACTCATGTCCGCCGCTTCGCAGATCGCTGGGTAGAGCGACGCAGTTCTGCCTGCAAGGCAGGCCCAGCGCCGGATGAGCTGTCAAATATCCGTTGGAGAACAAAGAACAAAATAAGACAATAAACAGGAGGAGAAAATGACGGACGTTAAATGGACTCTCGTGGGCCGTGAATTCGTACACTGCAACTGCGCCTATGGTTGCCCCTGTCAGTTCAACGCTTTGCCTACCCAGGGAGATTGCTGCGCGGTTGCAGCCCTTGCGATCGAAGAAGGCCATCACGGAACCACCAAACTGGACGGGTTGAAATGCGCCATGATCGTGGCCTGGCCAGGAGCGATCCATGAGGGCAAGGGCCAAGCCGTGCCGATCGTCGACGAGCGCGCTTCGGCGGAGCAACGGGAAGCGCTGTTGCGCATCATGAGCGGATTGGATACCGATCCCGGCGCGACTTTCTTCCAGGTGTTTTCGACGACGTTCGAGAAAGTCCACGACCCGGTTTTTGCAAAAATAGATTTTGAAGTGGATGTGAATGGCCGTGCGGCGCACTTGAACGTTCCGGGATGGATCGAGGCTCGCGGCGAGCCGATCCTCAACCCTGTCACGGGCCAGACCCATCGGGCGCGCATCAATCTGCCAAACGGTTTTGAGTATGACACATGCGAAGTCGGGCGCGGATGGGCCGAGACGCAAGGTCCCCTGAAGCTGTCTATTCCCAACTCTCATGCGCAGTTCGCCAGACTGCACCTGACCCAGAGTGGTGTCGTGCATTGAATGCCACGGGCGCCACAGCGCTCGAAGCGGTACTTCGACGCGATCGATTGATCGTCGCCGCATCCCTTGCCGTGCTCACGATGATCGCCTGGGCCTATATTCTCTGGCTCGCGCGCAGCATGAACAGTGATGGCATGGCAATGCAGGGCATGGACGACGCTTCCTTCGATGTGATGATGATGTCCGGGTTTCGGTCGTGGACTACGACAGAATTTGCCGTCACGATGTTGATGTGGGTGGTCATGATGATCGGCATGATGACCCCCTCCGCCGCACCGATGATTTTGCTCTATGCGCGGGTTGGCCGTCACGGCGAGATGCAGGGCAAGCCATTGGCTGCAACGGGATTTTTCGTTGCCGGCTATTTTCTGGCTTGGACGGCTTTCGCCTGTGCGGCGACCCTTGGTCAATGGGCACTGGAGAGCACCTTGCTGCTCACCCCCATGATGACGAGCGCAAGCGGAATTTTCAGCGGGGTTACGCTCATCGCAGTCGGGCTGTTTCAATGGACGCCCCTGAAGGATGTTTGCCTCCGACAGTGCCAGGCACCCGTCATGTTCATTCATCTGCACGGCGGGTTCCGGCGTGATCCGGTGGGCTCCATTGCCCTTGGATTTCGCCACGGCATCTATTGCATTGGATGCTGCTGGGCGCTGATGGGCTTGCTCTTCATCGGCGGGGTGATGAATGTCCTGTGGATTGCAGCCGTCGCAATCTTTGTCCTTGCCGAAAAGCTTGTGGCGAGGGGACGCTGGTTTTCGCGCTTATCCGGCGTCGGGTTGTGCCTGGCTGGGTTGTGGTTGCTGGGAGCAACGATCCTCTGACTTGTCCGGCGCAATGGACTATTGGAAAATGCATTCTTGCTCGAAACCGGCTCTCAACCGTAGGTAAGCGACCAGCCTGGAGCCCGCAGCCAGCAGAGTTCAGTTGGTATGTCGTCGGTGCGATAGAGGCGAGCGACCCGCTTATAGTCGCCGCTCTCAAAGGCTCTCGCGAGCGCTTTTTCTGATGCTGCATCGCGCATCCCCTCGCATGGGAAGATCGCCACCGGTGATATCCACCTGGCCCAAAACGTCTCTGCTTCGCGCGTTATCAGAAAGACGGCACCGTGGAGTTGTATTTTGCTCCAATCGCTACTGAAACCCTTTTCGGTCGTGAGCGGAAGGATCAGCCTTCCGCCTTCCTTGAGGCGGTCGAGCCAGATATCTGCGGGTTTGGTAGCGCCCGCGTTGACATAGATCAGGTCGGCGGATTCGAAGTCAACTTTGCCTCCATCGCCCTGTATCACGCAAACGTTCGAATACCCGGCAAGGTTTGCGCGGGCCCTTTCAGCAAGTTCCGGGTCATATTCAATCGCGGTCACCTTGCCGGATGGACCAACGAGTTGGGCCATAATCGCAGAATAATAGCCAACGCCCGCGCCCACATGCACGATGTGTTCGCCTTCCCGCGTCGCGCTCTGTGAAAGAAGGAAAGCATGCAGCGAGGGTTGCCCGTTGTTGATATGCCGTTCAGGCAGAATTCCAACAAGACTGTCGGTGTAGAGATAAACCGGATCGGCGGTGGGCGTTGGAGTATAGGCTTCCTGCCAACGCAGGACGGGCCACGGTCCCGGCCCCAGATAATCCTCTCGCGGCACGGTCGCAAATGCGTCCTCTACGGGTTCGTCGGCGATCCCTGCAGCAGCTGCGATCTGCATCGCATAGGCGCGCCGTACTATCTTCAGCTCGTCAGGTGTCATGAGCAAAATACCCCGTTGATTGGAAGAGTAATCCTAACGAGCAACATTCCCAAATCCAATGACGTTGCGTGAGTTAGACTTTGGCCTTGATACAACTGTTTCGGCAGATCGACGCCCATGTCGTCGATCTGTTTATCAATCAACAGCCAGCATATCAATTCGATGAAAAATAATGTGGTTTCCGTAGCTTGCAATCCATTTGAGATGATGGAAGTCTTTAAAAAAACACAAGCATGACGGGAACCGTGCTTCATGACTCCACCAAAACTGGTCGCTGCAGACAGCATTTTGCACAATGGTAACATCTGGTGCGGATACGAAGAAGGCGTCGTTGAAGCGCTGGCCATATGGCAAGGCAAGATCCTTGCAACAGGCTCATCCGCTGAAATGCTGGAACTGCAAGGCGTGCATACGAAGCTCGTCGATCTCCACGGAGCATTCGCAACGCCCGGCCTTAACGATGCGCATCTGCATTTGATTTCTACCGGCTTAACGCTCCAATGGATCGATGCAACGCCGGCTAAGCTTCCGACACTTGACGCTCTGCTTGGCGCAATCGGAGCCAAAGCTGCCAGCCTTCCCAAGGGCGAATGGATTCTGGCGCGCGGCTATGACCAGACCAAGCTGGATACGGGCCGCCACCCCTTGAAATCGGAGCTGGATCAGGTGGCGCCCGACCATCCGGTCATGCTGACGCGGGCCTGTGGTCATGTTTCAATCTTCAATTCCGTAGCTTTCGCCAAGGCGGGTGTCGACGAAGCCTATGCCGCTCCGTCGGGTGGCATGATCGAACAGAAAAATGGTGCCTTGACCGGTATGGTCGCTGAAAATGCCCAGGACGTTCTGCGTGCCGCCATTCCAGATCCCGATGAAAGCCAATTGATCGAAGCGATCGAAACAGCCGGGAACATGCTGCTCTCCTATGGCATCACGTCAGTCATGGATGCTGCAGTAGGGCACGTTGCCGGTTTTAACGAAATTCGCGCCTATCAGATTGCCCGGCGTGACAATCGGCTACCGGTTCGCAGCTGGCTGGTTTTGCTTGGCGACCCCGGCAAATCGATCGTGCCCGACTGTTATCGCGCCGGGCTTGTCTCGGGGGTTGGCGATGACATGCTGACCATTGGCGCCGTCAAGATTTTCCTGGACGGTTCGGCGGGCGGGCGTACGGCCTGGATGTCCAAACCCTATCTCGGCGACGATAACAATACCGGCATTCAGATGCTGCCAGATGCTGAACTGCAGGATCTTGTCATGGATACCCATAACAAGGGTTACCAACTTGCCTGCCATGCCATCGGCGATCAGGCCATAGAACAGCTGATTACGGCTTATGAAAAGGCGCTTGCTGCCACACCTGATCCAAACCGTCGCCACCGGATCGAACATTGCGGATTTTCAACGTCATCACAGCATGATCGCATGCAGAACGCAGGCATCTATCCCTGCCCCCAGCAGGTTTTCATCTATGATTTCGGTGATGCCTATATTTCGGTTCTGGGTGTCGAACGCAGCCGCTCCAGCTATCCGTTGAAGACGTGGGCCGATCTCGGTTTCAAGCCTGCCACAGGCAGCGACAGCCCGGTCTGTCATCCCGACCCGTTTCCGAATTTGTACACGATGCTGACGCGCAAAACCTGGAAAGGGACGGTGATGGATGCCGCCCAATCCGTTTCCATCGAAGATGCGCTGCGCGTTTATACCGAATATGGGGCTTTCTCCCAAAAACAGGAACACGTCAAGGGTCGTTTGGTCCCCGGGCAGGTTGCTGATATCGCGATCTTCTCACGCAATCTGTTGACCGCGACACCGGAAGAAATCCTGCACGAAACCCAGTGCAATATGACCTTGAGAGGCGGGGAAATCGTTTTCACGCGAGATTAGAACCTACCAATACCGTGCATAATCATAACAGGGGGAAACACTCAATGTACAAACGGTTCGTGCTCCAATCAACTCTAGCTGCCGTGCTGCTTGCCGGTGTGGCGATGTCAGCATCCGCGGAAGAACCACGCAAAGGCGGCACGATTAATTTCGTTGCTCCCTATGGTTCGAGCTTTGGCACGCTTGATAACCAGGCGAGCCCGGCAACACAGGATGAGTTTGTCACCAAGGCCATTCACAGACGACTTTATGCATGGGACGGCAATGCCAACAAGCCGGTGCTGGATCTGGCAACCGATGTCAGTGCTTCGGCTGATCGTCTGACTTACACGTTCAAGCTGCGTCAGGACGCGTTTTTCCACAATGACAAGAAGATGACTGCCGATGATATCATCGACAGCTACAAGCGCATCATGACGCCCGGCAAGGCCTATACGGGCGCGCGGTACATCGGCGCAATCAAGGGTGCAAGTGACTATTCCGACGGCAAGGCAAAGGATATTGCCGGCTTGAAGAAGATCGACGATTTCACGCTGGAAATCACCTTCAATGAACCCGTCAATCCGGCATTCCAGCTCATGCAGCCAAGCACGGTGATCTATCCGTCGGGTGAAGCCGACAAGGACAGTTTCAAGAGCCATCCGATCGGCCTTGGACCTTATAAGTTCGCCGAATATATCCCGGGCTCACGTCTGACCGTTGAAAAATGGGACAAGTTCTACGGAGCTGACAAGCCACATGCCGATAAGATCAACATCATGATCATGGGCGAAGCCTCGGCGCGCGACGTCGCTTTCCGCAACAAGGAGGTCGATGTCTCCGTGCTCGGACCGGCGCAGTATGTTGCCTATAAGAATGATCCGGAACTGTCGAAGAATATCTTGGAAGTGGCCGAGGTCTATACGCGCCTCGTCGGCTTCAACGTGGATTTCAAGCCGTTTCAGGATAAGCGGGTCCGCCAGGCGATCAACTATGCGATCGATTCCGATCTGATCATCAAGCGTCTGGGTAAGGATAAGGCCTATCGCGCAGTGAGCTGGTTGCCGCTTTCCTCACCCGCCTTCGATAAAGCCGCCAAACCCTATCCTTATGATCCCGAGAAAGCCAAGGCGCTTTTGAAGGAAGCCGGCTATCCCGATGGATTTGAGTTTGAACTGACAGCCACCCAGAACGAAAGCTGGGGTTTGACCATCGTCGAAGCGATTATTCCGATGCTCGACAAAGTCGGCATCAAAGTCAAAGCCAAACCGGTTGAAGCAGCTGTTTTGTCCGAGGTGGTCCCAGCCGGTGATTTCCAGTCCTTCATGTGGTCCCTGGAAAGCGGTCCTGATCCAATGACGGCGATGCAGTGCTTCTATTCAAAGACCTCACAGTCAGCCTGCAATTATTACAAGTTCAACAACAAGGACTTTGACAAACTGTATGAGGCAGCATTGAGCGCGCCGACGGAAGAGCAGAAGAATGATCTTTTGCGCCAGGCGAATAATCTGCTGCAGGATGAGGCCCCCGGCTGGTTCTTCAATTACAACAAGGCGGTAATGGCCTATCAGCCCTGGCTGCATGGTTTGCAGCCAAACTCGGCGGAGCTTGCCATCCAGTCTTATGAACAACTCTGGGTAGACGACGGCGCCCCATCGGGCCGCTGAAGCAACGGTACCTGCCCGCCGTCAACGACATGACGGCGGGTCAGCCTTTTCATCTCGCGTGAAGCGCTGTGCACGCATCCTCATCTCCCAACATCAAGCGACATGAGGGGCGTATCGGGGCCACTATACCGGCCAAGGCAGACGCGACCGCCATCCGAACGAAAGGACATGGATCCGTTGCTTCGATTTATCATTCGGCGAGTTCTGCAGATGATACCGACCATTCTGGCGGTATCTTTGCTGATCTTTGTGATTTTCAGCGTGATACCGGGCAGCTTCACATCAAGCCTGATCGCTGATGGCAAGGGTCGCAATGATCCGAAAGTCGTCGAACAGATGAACAAGGAATTTGGGCTGGACAAGCCCGTCTATCAGCGGTTCGGTAGCTACGTCGTCAATCTCGTGCAACTCGATCTCGGACAGTCTTTCCGTACGCGCCAACCCGTCACGCACATGTTGCTGGAACGGGCATGGCCAACCATGAAACTGGCCATCGCTGCAATGACGATCGCCATCCTCATTGGCGTGCCGCTTGGGTTCGTCGCGGCGCTCAAACCCGGGAGCCTTCTGGACGCGGCCACGATGATTGCAGCCGTTTCGGGCCTGTCGCTACCGCAGTTCTGGTTGGGGCTGCTGGCTATGTATGTCTTTGCACTCACATTGGGCTGGCTGCCGAGTTTCGGTTATGGCGATGGCGGAATACGCAATCTGATCCTGCCGGCCGTGACGCTCAGCGTGGCACCCCTGGCGCTGCTTGCCCGGACCACGCGGGCGGCGGTTCTCGACGTGATGAGTGCGGACTTCATTCGCACCGCCCGCTCGAAGGGCATGAATGCCTATCGTCTCGTCACATGGCATCTGATGCGCAATGCGCTCGTGTTGATCATCACCACGGTTGGACTGCAATTCGGCTCTTTGATGGGACAGGCCGTGGTGATCGAGAAACTTTTCTCATGGCCTGGCCTTGGTTCCCTTCTCGTCGACAGTGTTTCCATGCGGGACATACCGGTGGTGCAGGGTGCCATCCTCATGATTGTATTGTGGTTTTTGATCATCAATACGGTTGTCGATGTTCTTTACGCGGTCATCGACCCGCGCATCAGCCACGGGTGACGGATATGCGACTGCGTTTCAACCTCCTCTTCGGTGGTGCCATCTGCCTGATTATCCTGACGCTGGGCGTGTTTGCACCTTTGTTCGTGCATCACGATCCGATCCTTGATGCCAATTTGATGAATGCGGAATTGCCCCCGAATGCCGATTTCTGGTTCGGAACCGACTCGCAAGGCCGCGATGTGTTCAGCAGGGTTCTTTATGGGTCCCGTGTATCGCTGACGGTCGGTATCGTTTCGCAGCTGATCAACAGCTGCATAGGCCTGCTGTTTGGCATATCAGCTGGCTATATCGGCGGCAGATGGGATGAATTCGTCAGCGGGCTTACCAATGTGATGCTGTCGATCCCCTCACTGATTTTTGCGCTGGCGATTATGGCCATTCTCGGTCCTGGCCTCGGCAGTTTGCTGATCGCACTTGGACTGACCAACTGGTCATGGACCTGCCGGATTGCACGCTCGTCAGCGTTGTCGCTGAAGAGCCAGGGCTATGTGCAAGCTGCCAAGACGCTTGGCTACAGTGATATCCGCATCATGATCACGCAGATCCTGCCCAATATGATCGGCCCCATCCTCGTGATCGGGACGCTTGGCATGGGTGATGCCATTCTTGCCGAAGCCGCGCTTTCCTATCTGGGACTCGGCATCAGACCGCCCTTCCCCAGCTGGGGAAGCATGCTGACGGATGCACGCGAATTGATCGCCGTCGCACCCTGGGCAGCCATATTCCCGGGGATCGCTATATTTTTGACCGTGCTCGGCCTCAATCTGTTTGGAGATGGGCTGCGCGACTACCTCGATCCGCATATGAGGACACGCAAGGCATGAGCGCTCCCCCTTTGCTTGAGGTCAGGAATCTGCATATTGATATGCGTTCTGGACAAGAACGACTGAATGTCGTTGAAAACGTTTCTTTTTCGATCGGCGCCGGCGAGACATTCGGACTTGTCGGCGAAAGCGGATGTGGCAAGAGTATAACCGCTTTGTCGCTGATAGGTCTTCTCAACAGGCCGCTTGCGGTTGGACAGGGTGAAATCCTGTTCAAGGGCCAGAATCTTCTGAAGATGAACGGCAGCGAGCTGCGCAGATTGCGCGGCAATCGAATCTCCATGATTTTTCAGGAGCCGATGACCGCGCTCAATCCACTGGCGACCGTCGGACGGCAGATTGCCGAAATGTTCGTCTTGCATCAGGGCTCGACCTGGCACGAGGCAGAACGCAAGGCGATCGCCGCACTGGCACAGGTTCAAGTGCCAGCTCCTGACAAGCGCATCAAGAACTATCCGCACCAGATGTCAGGCGGCATGCGCCAGCGCGTGATGATTGCAATTGCATTGGCCTGCCATCCCGACCTGCTGATTGCCGACGAACCCACGACCGCGCTCGACGTCACCGTTCAGGCGGAAATTCTCAAACTGATGCAGGAACTCTGCGATCAACGCGGTACATCAGTTCTGATGATCAGTCACGACCTGGGCGTTATCGCGAAAATGTGCCAGCGTGTTGGCATCATGTATGCGGGTCATCTCGTTGAAGAACGGGCAGTCGCCGATCTCTTCCGCCGTCCGGCTCACCCTTACACGCATGGCCTGCTCGCTTCATTACCGGTCTTGGGGCAGCGCAAGCTGAACGAGCGCAAACCTTTGCAGGAAATCGAAGGAATCGTGCCATCGATTGCCGCTTTTCCAACCGGTTGCCGTTTTGAACCACGCTGTACGCGCGCCTCGCCAATCTGCCGCGACGCAGTGCCGGGCCCATCCGTTCTCGGGGACTATAGCTTTGTGAGGTGTTACCATCATGGCTAGTCAAACCCAACCTCTGTTGCAAATTGAAAACCTGAGCGTGTGCTTTCCGGTATCAGCAGGATTGTTCCGTCGTTCGCATCAAGCTGTGCGGGCAATCAATAATCTCAGCCTCAGCCTTCACAAAAACCAATGCCTGTCCATTGTCGGTGAATCGGGCTGCGGCAAATCTACCCTGGCACTGACAATACTGGGTTTGCAGCACCCCACGCATGGCAGCATTTCCTTTGATGGAAAGCCTATCACCGGCGCTGCCCAGCCGGGACGCATGCAACGCGCACGCATGGCTCAAATGGTGTTTCAAGACCCCTATGCGTCGCTCAATCCACGCCAGACAATTCACGCGGCCCTTGCTGGGCCGCTGAGGCTGCATGGGTTGCGCAACAAAGGTGAAGTCGAAGACCGTATTGCGACGACCCTGAAAATGGTGGGATTGAAACCGGAGCAGGCGAAGCGCTATCCGCATGAATTTTCGGGCGGTCAACGTCAGCGCATCGGGATTGCCCGCGCATTGATCCTCGACCCGAAAGTCATTGTTCTGGACGAGCCGGTTTCCGCGCTTGACGTGTCCATCAGGGCGCAGATTATCAATCTGCTTTTGGACCTTAAAGAACGGCTGGACCTGTCTTACATCATGATCAGTCATGACCTGAGTGTTGTTGAACATATGAGTGACCGGGTCGCCGTGATGTATTTTGGCCAGATCGTTGAGGAAGGTCCGTGGCAAAGCATTTTCGCCAATCCGGTCCATCCCTATACGCGCCGCCTGCTCGCAGCCATTCCGGATCCGTTCACGATCATCCGCCAGGAGGACATAACCCGCAAGGACATGCAGCCGCCGCCCCTGTCAGGCTTTTCCTATTACCCCGAGGAAATCGGCACACATGACGTCTATCAGTCACCGCCCCCCACGGAATTCCTCACTGTCGGGGACGATCACAAGGTTCGCTTCATAGCCAGATAACCGGACCAAAACGCTTGGCATGTCAGATCGGTCGAGCCGATGATCGGCACACCTTTCTGTTCGCGCGGCAACACATCGCCGCAAAGCGGCTGGCCGACACTCTGATAGTCAGTTTCGATATCTTCCCGCGACAGCGTGGTCTGAATTCTTTGCCAGTTACGCAACGGTACGGCCGCGCGGATGTCCAAGCATTGCAGCCCTTTCATCATCTGTCAGGGAATAAATGAAGTTATCGCAGGCGTGACGAAGTGCGGCCCAAATCGGGTCGAGCAGCGATATCATTTCACCGGCTTTGGGAAAATCGCTCTCACAAACGTAATGCGACTGGACGACATGGCGCGCGCCCATCGACTGAAACACCGGGCGCAGACCGTAATCAAGCGCCAGGACATGGGCGAGGCTGCCGCCGGTCCCAAGCGGCAGGATAACCTTTCCAGCCAGCGCAAACTGCGGGAGCACGTCCAGGCCCGCTTTCAACAGACCCGAAAACGATGCCTTGTAGATTGGCGTAGCGATGATCAGACCATGCGCAGCGGCAACCTTTTCAAGGAAAGACGCCACCGACGGAGCCTGGACGTCGGCTGACAGCAAAGCGCCGGGATCGAGATGCCGCAGAACGACGTGTTCCGTCTCGATTTTCTGTCCGCGCAATTCGTCCAGGACCGCCTCGACGACCCTTGCGGTCTTGGACGTGGCGGAAAGGCTTGCGGATATCGCCAGAACTTTCCGGCTGCTCATGGTCGAACTCCGCCTTTTCCGGCCCGAACGGGATCTGGCTCGCCGGCGATTGCTTCGCGACGAGCAGCAAATGCATTCTGCGGACGCGCGAGCCCCAGACGGTCGCGCAAGGTGCCGGGCTCGTACTCGGTTCTGAATAAGCCGCGCCTTTGCAATTCCGGCACCACGGTCTGCATGAAATTCAGCCAATCCTCCGGCAGCAGCGGAAACATCAGGTTATACCCGTCGGCCGCTCCCGAGACGAACCAGGCCTCCAGCTGATCGGCGACTTGCGAAGGGGTCCCCGCAACGAGCGGAACCGAGCCGGTATTGGCGATCTTGCGGGCGAGCTGGCGTATGGAAAGGCCCTTGTTCGCGTCGTCCTTGACGAGCGCGAGCCAGGTGCGCCAGCCATTGAACGTGCCCTCGTCAGGCAGATCCGGTATTGGCCCATCGAGCGGATAGAGGGACAAATCCACCCCTGCCCAACTGGAAAGGAGATCGACGGCGACTTCATCGAGCATCAATGTCTCGAGATAGTCCTGTTTTTCCTGCGCCTCGGATGCTGAGGCGCCGACGATTGGCAGGATACCCGGCAGAAGCTTCAGGCTTTCCGGCGAGCGCCCGTGTTTCGCCAGGCGGTTGTTGATGTCCGCGCGATAGCTTAGTCCTTCCGCCTCGCTGCGAATGATGGCAAAATGCACGTCCGCATGCGCCGCGGCCAGGTTCCTGCCCGCATCGGACGACCCGGCCTGGACGATCACCGGATGGCCCTGCGGCGGTCGCGGCACGTTGAGCGGCCCCTTTACCTTGAAATGCTTTCCCCGATGGTCGAGGTAATGCACGTATTCGCGATGGGCAAAGAGGCCGGTTGCCTTGTCGATGACAAGCGCGTCGTCTTCCCAGCTGTCCCACAAGGCTTTGGCCACGTCGAGGAACTCGGCCGCACGCTCATAGCGAACCGCATGTTCGATATTGGCATCGCGGCCAAAGTTGGCGGCCTCTTCTTCCAGCGCCGATGTCACCACGTTCCATGCGACCCGGCCCCTGCTGATATGATCCATCGAAGCAAACATGCGGGCGGTGTTGAATGGCTCGTTATAGGAACTCGACGCTGTCACCATGAAGCCGATATCCTTGGTGACAGCAGATAGAGCCGATACCAGCGATAAAGGTTCCAGTCTGGGATTGGCATAATGCGCCAGCCCGCTGCCATAGGTATCCCAGACGCCGAGATGGTCGGCGATGAAGATCGTATCAAGCTTGGCCCGCTCCGCTGCTTCGACCAATCGGCGGTAATAATCCAGATCGAGAAATTCGCGGCCGGGTGCACGCGGATGCCGCCATGACAAGCGATGATCTCCCTGGGGATTGAAGAAGAAGGCAGCTAAAATCATCTGTCGGCGCGGCATGGCGGGCCTTCCTTTGGCAGGTGTTTCGTTGATCGCGCTTGCCCCGGAATGGCTGTCTCCTGCGCTGCCGGTTAAAGTAAGCGAGGCTTTCCCTTTCCAAAAGAGATGATTTCTGCAAAAAAGATAAGCTCACCTTATCTTTTTTGGAGCGTCAGGATGACAGGTATCCCCTCTTTGCGCGGCTTGCAGGCGGTCGAAGCTGCCGCCCGTTGTGGAAGCTTTGTCGCTGCGTCCGAAGAACTGGCGATTTCGGCCGCGGCAGTCAGTCAGCTCATTCGCACGCTCGAGGATCAGGTCGGGCGCCAGCTGTTTCATCGTATTAATCGGCGTGTCGTGCTGACCGAGGCGGGTGTGGAGATTTTTCCGCGGCTTGCCAATGCCTTCAATGAACTCCGGAGCGTGGCGCGTGAGCTCGGCAGCGGCAATCAGCGATCCTCGCTGGTGGTGTCGGTGGCACCATCGGTTGCCATGGGCTGGCTTTCCTCGCGTCTGCCGGGATTCGTCAATATCCATGGTCCGGTCGATATCTCCCTCAGGGGTGAAGATGATCCGGCGCCATTCGACCGCGACCTTATCGACATGCGCTTGTCCTATGGCGCCTTTCATTACCCGGAACATGTCACCGAAGCGATCGGCACCGATGCGGTCTATCCGGTGTGCTCGCCGCGCTTCCTGACTGGACATGGCCCGATGGCCTCTCCGGAAAATTTGCTGTCCGTCCCCTTGATCCACACCGATTGGGGTCCTGCCGGGGCTTCCTTTCCGTCATGGCGGAACTGGTTCGCATCCGCCGGCGTGACGCCGGGCCGCCATATCCAGCATGGAATGACAGCCAATTCGTCCATGGCGGCGCTTGACCTGGCGCGTGGCGGGCTGGGCATAACACTGGCGCAGGGGTTGTTCTGTGCCCGCCAGGTAGAAGCGGGCGAACTGGTCGTTGCCTGCAATCACGTGCTCGAACTAGCCAGCCCCTATTGCATCACCACCCCGCGCAGAAGTGCACAACGTTCCGTTGTTGCGGCTTTCAAATCATGGTTCATTGATGAATGCCTGCGTTGTGTAAACGCGCCAATGCTGTTGGCTTCCAAGGTTCAGCGGTAACTCGGCGGCCAACAGCTTCAGCTGCCTCACGCGCCGATATCCCGCAGACGCTCCGCAAGGCGGGACACGTCAGGTCCGAGCGGACGATCTTCCACGAGCAGCGCGGCAATGGATCGTACAAGATCATGGGTCTCTTGCGTACCCCGGCCGCAGCGATGGCCTGCACGCAGATCGACTGCCTGCGCCCCGGCCAGCATCTCGCAGGCAACAAGATGCCGCCAGAGATCAAGCATGTCGGCGCACTTGGCCACCGCCAGAAGTGTCTGGGTGGCGTGATCTTCCACCCCTTCGGATACGGGCAGGAAATCCAGCAACACCGGATTTGCCTTATGGCGGATCGCGCCGACAAGCGCCGCAACCGTCTTCTGCAGCGGGACAAAACCGGCGGATGCTCCACCCACAGGCGAGAGATAGCGCGGCAGGCCATTGCGGCCCGATCCGGTCAATTGAATGAACCGGGCTGCACTGGCCAGCGCAGTCTGGGCGATAGCAAGCCCCAGGGTTTCAAACGCCAGTGCCAGGGACGGCGTGTGGAAATTGCCCGTCGAGAGCACCCTGTTCTCATCGACAAGCACCAGCGGATTGTCAGTTGCCGCGTTCAGCTCAATCTCCACAGCCTCCCTGGCTGCATCCAGCGCATGCGCCAGCGCCCCTTGGATCGATGCGGCACAGCGCAGGCTGAGCGGGTCCTGAATGGCCGCGCGCGCTTCATGCAGCGACGAGCCTTCGAGACGGGCAAGGAGCCTTTCCGCTTCCAGCACTTGTCCGGCCGCAGGGCGTGCCTGCTGGATGGCGGGGTGTAGGATCAGCGGGTTGCCGCCAAGCCCCTCGAAACTGAGCGCAGCAGCCTGTCGCTGATAGTCGAGCAAAACATCGGTATCGGCTACGGCCAGCGCGCCCTTCCCCACCGAGACTGCCGAAGCGTTGAGAAGCGACAGCCCGTCCTTCGGACCAAGTGTGGAGGGTCGCAGACCGGCCTTTGACAGGGCTTCGGCGGAGGTGAATACCGCGCCTTCATATTCGGCCTGCCCCTCGCCGATCAGGGTCTGGGCAATGGGAGACAGCAGGACAAGATCACCCGCACCGATCGACCCGATGGATGGAACAAGCGGGTGCACCTTGTGATTGATGAGTGCCAGCAGATCGGCAAAGACTTCAGGCGATAGGCCGGAACCGCCGACCGCCAGCATGGACAGGCGCGCCGCCATGACAGCACGGGTTTCGTCGCGCGGCAATACTGGACCGACACCCGCACCCCGTCCACGCACCAGTTGCTGCTGGAACTTGCCCGTTTCATCGACAACCGCTGTCTTGAGATTGGCGCCAAGCCCCGTGTTCAGGCCGTAGATATGCTGCCCGGAAGCAGCAGCCGCATCGAGTACGGCTCTGGTCCGGACCAACCGGGTCAATACATCGGACGTCGCACTGACGGTAACATCCTTGCGCGCAACGGCAGCAATATCAGCGATGGTGACGCCTGAACCCGTGAGAACGAGCGTGTTCATGCGAACCGCAGCCTCTGGCCGATATTGTTCGCCTTGGCTTTTTCGAGCATGGCATAGCCAAGCGCGATATCGCTGAGCGAGAGCCCCCTGTGCCAGAACAAGATGGTTTCACCGTCGTTCTCGCGTCCCGTCCTGTGACCGGCGACAATCTGGCCAAGTTCCGCATGCAATGTCTGTTCGGACAGCTTGCCCGCCTCGACATGGGCGCGCAGCGAGCCGAATTTGCCGCCTTTGCACTGGCCCCAGTCATCCACCACCAGCTTGTCCATGATATCGGTGAGCGACAGTTCCACCGCGCTCATCGTGCCATAGGGCACCACGAAGGCACCGGGCTTGATCCATTCGGTCTTCAGCATGGGCTGCGGCTCAGGCAGGCGCGATGCCTCGACCACGATATCGGCACCCTCCACGCAGGCCTGCCAGTTGTCGGTAACGGTTATCGGCTTGCCGAGATCATCCGAGAGTTTTTTCGCGAACGCGTCGCGGCTTTCCCGGCGGCGCGAATGCACGCGGATTTCATCGAAGTCATAGAGGTGATCAAGCAACCGCACGTTCCAGTAGGCGGTGCCGCGCGCGCCGATATGGCCGAGCACCTTGGAATTCCTGCGCGCCAGATGTTTTGCACCAAGAGCGGTGATCGCACCGGTCCGCATATCGGTGATGACCGTGGCATCCAGAATGGCCTTCGGTGCTCCGGTGCGCGGATCAAACAGGTTAAGCACGCCGAATTCCGAGGGATAGTTCAGCTTATAATTATCAACGAAGTCCCCGACGATCTTGACGCCTGCCAGATTGAGCGGCGCCACATAGCCGCGCAACACATTGAAATGGCCATGAAACGATTCATCCGGCTCCAGATGCACCCGCGGCTCGATCACGGTCTGGCCGTTGCCCTGCGCGGCGAGCGAGGTCTCGATGGCCGCCAGAATTTCCGCATCGGTCAGCGCAAGCGCCTCGATGTCGAAGGCATTCAGATAGTCGATATAGATCGGTTTCATGCTGTTCTCTCTGCTGATGACGAACGGGCCGGTGTTCTGACGCCCAGATTTTCCCGCAGGGTGCGCCCTTCATATTCCGTACGAAAGAGGCCCCGGCGCTGCAGTTCCGGCACGACCAGTCTCACAAAATCATCAAGCCCCGTGGGAAAGAGCGGCGGCATGACATTGAACCCGTCCGCCGCCTTGCAGCGAAACCGCTCTTCCAGCGCGTCGGCAATCTGGACGGGCGTACCGATCAATTGCCAATGGCCGCGCGCACCGGCGAAATGCCGAGCCAACTGCCGGATGGACAGATTTTCGCGCCGACCGAGATCGATGATGAGTTGCTGCCGGCTCTGGATGCCATCGGTCTGCGGCATGTCCGGCAGAGGTCCGTCGAGCGGATGGGCCGACAGGTCCTTGAGGCTGAGATAGCTGGCAAGCAGTGCCACACCGACCTGATCGGGGATCAGTTCCTGCAGCGCATCGTATTTTGCCCGTGCTTCGCTTTCGGTTTCGCCAACGATGGGCGAAACCCCGGGCATGATCTTGAGATCGTCTGCCTGTCGCCCGAATTTCGCCAGCCGGGCTTTGACGTCGGCGTAGAAGGCCTGTGCCTCGCCCATGGTCTGGGCTGCGGAAAACACCACGTCGGCGGTGCGGGCGGCAAGGTCCTTGCCGACATCCGACGCCCCGGCCTGCACCATCAATGGCCTGCCCTGCGGCGATCTCCGGCTGTCCAGCACGCCGGTGACAATGAAATGCGTGCCGCGATGATCGACCGGATGAAGTTTAGCCGGATCGGCATAGATGTCCCGCTCCGCGTCGAGAATATAGGCGCCATCGTCCACACTGTCCCAGACGGCGGTAGCCGCTTCGGCAAATTCCTCTGCCCGTTCATACCGCTGGCCATGCGGCCGCAAGCCGCTCGAGACAAAGTTCTCCGCTTCAAGATCGCTGGCGGATGTCACCAGATTCCATCCGGCCCGGCCGCCGCTGAGCTGATCGAGCGCGGCGAATGTCCGCGCCAGGCCGTACGGCTCGTTATAGGTGGTGGAAGCCGTGGCAACGAGACCGATATGGGAGGTATTGACCGCCAGCGCCGCCAGCAGACTGAGCGGCTCGAAACTGGTCGAGCGCGCCGCCTGACTGGCAATCTCCGGGTTGCGCTCGCGAATGGCCGCAGCGTCTTCGATGAAGATCATGTCGAATTTTGCCCGTTCGGCCGTCTGCGCCAGCTGAATGAAATGGCTGATATCGACCCCGGCATCGGCATGGGCATCGGGATGGCGCCAGGCGGCAATATGATGCCCGCCCGCCATGAGAAAGGCACCGAGTTTCATCTGATCCGCACTCATGATGCACGCTCCAGACGGGCCGGACGGGGAAGATCGAGATGGCCGCGCAGGGTCGTGGCGTCATAAGCATGGCGGAACACGCCGCGCCGCCGAAGTTCCGGAACAACCTCATCGACAAAGCTGGCAACACCTTCGGGCGCACTGGGCGGCAGAAGGACAAATCCATCGAGGCCGGCTGCTTTCGCCTGCTCCTGCATCTGGTCGGCAATGTCGGCAGCCGTGCTGATGGACGGAACGATGTTCGCGAGAAGCCTGACATCCTGCCGTTGGCGTCCAAGCGCCGCAAGGTGTTCAACCAGACTGGCGGCAAGTGCTTTCCATGTATCCGGTGTTGTCTCCGGCAGGAAAACCACATCCGCCCGCGCGGCAATGTCGAGCGTGCCTGGGGTCAGGACATGGCTGATGACCGGCCTGCCCTGCGGTGACGGATTGACATTGAGCGGGCCGCGCACGGCGAAATGCGCGCCCTTGTGGTTGAGAACGTGCATTTTGTCCGGTTCGAAAAACCGTCCCTGAGCCTTGTCATAGACAAAGGCGTCATCCTCCCAGCTGTCCCAAAGCCCCGACACCACCGCAAGATATTCCCGATCACGCTCGGGATCACCGGAGCCGATGACATTCCAGCCTGTACGGCCGTCGCCGATCAGATCGAGGGACGCGAAACGCCGGGCGAGATTATAGGGTTCATGCTGGTGTGTAGCTGCGGTGGCAATCAACCCGATCCTGCGCGTCGCCGTCGCCAGCGCCGAGACCAGCATGGTTGGCTCGAACGGCACGGCGAGCGGCGACAGATCATCATGAGGCCGCTGGCCAAAGCTATCCGCCAGCAGGACGAAATCCAGTCCGCCTGCTTCCGCCTGCTTCACCTGCGCCGCCATGTGACTGAAATCGAGCGCGTCCAGCTGGCCGTCTTTTGCGCGCCAGGCGGTCGGATAATGGCCGAATGGCGTCAGTGACAGGCCGATATGCATCATTCCGCATCCCCGGCGCTGACGCGGATTTCATCGACCTTTTCATTGTAGAACGAGATCAATCCCTTGATCCGTCCGCTTTCGTGGAGCGGCTCCGGATAATACCAGACGATGTTCTCGTGACGCTTTCCATCGAGATCGAAATGATGGTAGGACGCCCTGCCCTTATAGGGGCAATAGGTGTGCAGCGCGCTATTCGCCAGTGTGCCGGCGACCAGATCCTCCACCGGGAAGTAATAGCGCGGGATCAGACTGGTCTCGAACAGGAATACCGCGCGGTTCGTGCGCGCCACCAGCGTGCCATCGACAAAGACCTCCACACGGCGCTTGCTGTCGATCGTATCGACCCGCCAGTGAACATTGCGTGGATGACCGAAGATTTCCTCGTCTTCCTCAAACCAGCGCACGGCGCTCCACGCCACCGTTGCATAACCGGCGAGTTCAGGCACGCCCTGCGGCACGTTTTCATAGCTCCAACCGCTACCCTCAGCGCCCTTGAGCGACCAGTAGCGTCTTGCCCCGAGCACCGGCGATGCCCCCGTCTTTTCCGACGGCTGGAGAAGATCAGCGCGGAAGTCCGATTTCGGCAGGTAATAAACGGGGTGACCGCCATTTTCATAGACGACGATGGCCTGCGTGCTGTCGGCGATCACCTCTTCACCCAGCTTCAGGCGGATGCGGCGATAGGTCGGTTCAATCAAAACAGCGGGCACTTCCCGGGAACGATAGCTGATGGACATAAGCACTCTCCAAAGGTGAGTTTCTATCGGCAGGCCTGATCAGACGGGATGCGATCAGACCGAAAAAATAGCGTCGCGGGTCAATCGACCGCTGACGGCACCGGCAGCATCCACGACAGCAAGAACATCGCTGTTTGCAGCGACCATCAGTGCCAGCGCATCGCGCAGGTTGCTGGTGGCAGCGACGGGATGCGCTCCATCCTGCGGCTTGTCCGCCGTCATGGCATCGCTGACAGTAAACAGGCTCAGGCGCTTGATCGCCCGGTCTATGCCGACGAAGTTTTCGACAAATGCGTCGGCGGGATGGGAAAGGATCGCATCGGGCGTATCATACTGGACAATCCGGCCGCTCTTCATGATGGCGATGCGGTCACCCAGACGGATGGCTTCGTCGAGATCATGGGTCACCAGTACCACCGTCTTGCGCACCCGCTGCAAGATCTGGCGGAACTCATCCTGCAGGCGGGTTCGGGCAATCGGATCGATGGCGCCGAATGGTTCATCCATCAGCAGCACGGGCGGATCGGCCGCAAGCGCCCGCGCCACGCCGATGCGCTGCCGCTGGCCACCGGAGAGCTGCCGGGGATAGCGCTTGAGCATTTCCGCCGGATCAAGACCGACGAGATGCAGAAGCTCGTCGGTCCGGCTCCGGATCCGCGCTTCATCCCAGCCAAGCAGCTTGGGTACGGCGGCAATATTCTGGGCGATGGTCATATGCGGAAACAGGCCTACCTGCTGGATCACATACCCGATATGGCGACGCAGGATCACCGGATCAACCTTGGTAACGTCTTCGCCGTTAACGATGATCCTGCCTTCGGTCGGGTCAATCAGCCGGTTGATCATGCGCATAGTGGTGGTCTTACCGCAGCCCGACGGCCCGATCAGTGCAACGGTCGAACCCTCGGGTACGATCAGGCTGAGATCGTCAACCGAAGCAACGCTGCCTTCGCCATAGCGTTTGGTGACGTGTTCCATATTGATCATGCGGATGTTCTTTCTGCGAAGAAGATTTTTTCGGCCCGGCCGAGAATGAATTCCGTTGCCAGCGCCAGAATGGCGATGGGAACCGCGCCAACCAGAAGGCGCGACATGTCCATCATGCTGATGCCGACAGCGATGAAATCGCCGAGGCCACCGCCGCCGATAAACGGGGCGAGCGTTGCACCGGCGAGCACCTGCACGGCGGCGGTGCGTGCACCGGCGAACATGGCGGGCGCAGCCAGCGGAATGCGAATCTTGCGCAGCACCTGTCCGCGGCTCATGCCCATGCCGATTGCAGCTTCCACCGCATCGGGATCGACGTCGCGCAGACCGATAAAGGCATTGAGCAGGATGGGCGGCAGCGCGAGCACGGTCAGCGCGACGATGGATGGCCAAAGGCCGATACCGAGCAGCGGCATCATGATGGCAAGAATGGCAAGGCTCGGGATCGTGCGCAGCGCATTGATGGAATTGATGACCGCAAAGGCCAACCCGCCGCGATTGATGATGAGAACGGCAAGCGGCAAGCCGATGGCTAACGCAAACACCAGCGAGACGCCGGACATGACCAGATGCTGGCCGAGCGCTCGCAGGAATTCAGGCTGGTTGTTGACGATCCAGTTGAAGGCGGTGATCAGCATGCCCGCCCCTCAACGCCAACGAACCAGGGCTTTTTCAGCCTGGCTCAGAATGAGGTCAAAGAACGTCGCCATCAGCGCCGTCAGGATACCGCCAACGAGGATTTTCTCCGTATAGCTCTGGTCGATGCCCATGAGGATGATGGTTCCGAGGCCACCGCCATCGATGAAGGCTGCAACGGTGGCGATGCCGATGACGGTCACCAGCGCGATGCGGATACCGGACACGATAAGCGGCAGGGCCAATGGCAGTTCGATGCGCACGAGCCGCTGCCAGGCGCTGTAGCCCATGCCATCGGCCGCATCGAGCACGTCGGCGGGGACGCCGCGCAGGCCGGTCACCACATTGCGCAGAAGAATAAGCAGGCAATAGGAGGACAGACCGACCAGCGCCGGCTTGGTGCCAAGACCCAGCCACGGGATCAGCAGCGCGAACAGAGCAAGGCTGGGGATGACGAAGATGATGCCGGTGATCGTCAGGACGACGGCATAGAATCGGGGGCGCCGGGCGCAGATGATCCCGAGGATCAGTGCGATGATCAGCCCGATCAGAACCGATGAAACCGACAGCACAAGGTGCTGCCAGGTCGCCGCCAGGATTTCCGGAATGTTTTTGGGAGCCCAGTTCAAATGCGTCGTTCCATATCGCTCAGAATTGAGACAGCGGAGACAATCCTATCTCCGCTGTTTCCGGGATGTCCACGTGGCGGTCAGTCGTCAGCCGCCAGAAAGGTCTCAGATGCCTTTTTCCTTCAGAAAGGCTTCCGCCACTTCCTTCGGTTCCTTCTTGTCACGCTCGACAGCGGCATTCAGTTCGCGCATATTCTCGTTGTTCAAGAGAGGGCTGACCTTGTTCAGGACTTCAGCGATCTTGGGATTTTTGGCCAGGGTATCCTGGCGCACGACGGGCACGAGGTAATAGGGCGGAAACAGGTTCTTGTCGTCGGCCAGAACAACAAGCTTGTTGTCCGCGATCTGCCAGTCGGTGGCAAAGCCATAGGAAACGTCGATGTTCTTGCTGGTCAAAGCGCTGTAGCGGATACCGAGCTTGGCAAAAATACGGAAGTCCTTGAAAACGATCCCGTAGGTCTGCTTGAGACCGGGCAATCCGTCCTTGCGTTCACCAAATCCACCTTCCGCGCCGAAACTCAGATCCTTCGACACGGGACCAAGATCCGTCAGCGTCTTGAGCTTGTATTTGTCAGCAGTTTCCGGAAGCGTGATGATGGCATAGCCGTTGTTGATATTGGTCGGCTGGAGCAGGGTCAGCTGTAGGTTCTTCTCGTAGTAATCCTTGACTTCCCCATAGATCTTTTCGGCCGAACCCGAGAGATCTCCCTTTACCACGGCGGCAAGGGCCGTACCCGTATACTCGGGGTAGAGATCGATTTCGCCGTTCAGCAGCGCCGAATGAGCAATCAACGTCGCGCCAAGATTGGTGCGCCGCTCAACCTTCACGCCAGCCTTCTCCAGAGCCTGCGCATAGATTTCGGCCACCACGAACTGTTCGGTAAAGTTCTTGCTGCCGATCTTCACAACCTGGGCAAACCCCGGCGTTGCAGCAGCCAATGCCAATATTACCCCCAGCCCTATGGAGGCCACGTTTCTGAAAGTCATGATTTACCCTGCGAGCTGACGTAGGACTTTGAATATCCTACTGGTTTCGTTGTTCATTTCGCATGCTAGCAATCCGCGGCAGTAAGTTCGTAGAACAAACTCCCAATATTTCCCGGATAAGTAGAAATTATTTACTCGGCAATTGCAATCGCTTTGGCACTGCAATGTAGGGCCTTTACGAGCATCGCAAGGCCACTCGGGTGAACTGTCGAGGGGTATGGCGTGGATTCGCGCGGCCCGTGATGAAAATGTGCCGCACTGGAGCGACCAGTCCCTGTCGCAACAGCATGCTTTTGCTCACACTCTATCTACACATTTGTTTCGATTTGCCGGCGCATTTCATGGGCAATCGGATTGAGTGCCTGGGTGGAAAGAGGCCCGACCAGGCTGTAGCCGATACCCTCCTTGGACCAACTGACTCTTTGCACGGAACCGGTCGATTGCGACGACATGGGCGCGTTTTTATCGGCTGTCATCGCCCGTGTCAGCATCACCAGCCGGGTGCCACGGTCATCGTCGTACATGAGCATGCCCGCGGGGCCGTGCGCTGTGGCGACAACCCGGCCCCCCATGAACCGGTACCCGGAGCCCGTCAGGTCAGGCACGGATATATTGTGGCCCAAACTGTCCGAAACCCATTTGACCAGGCTAACCTGATCGGATGCCTTGATTTCGACTGGCCGCCCTTTATCGCCAGCATACACCTGATAGCTGTATGTTGCCTCGTCAGCGAGCGCGATGATCCCACCGGCGGCCGGTTGACCCATATCGTGAAGCGACCAGCCGCCGGCTATGCCAACAGCAAGCAATACAACAGCGGCCGCCGCCGAGCGCCAAACCGAGAATCTGGGACGGCGCGCACCATCAAGCATGCGCACCAGATTGAGCTCCGGAGGTACCGGTTCTTCGCTGATTGGTGCGAGCGCGGACCGCAGTTCATCCCGCTGCCTTCGGTAACTTGCGATTCTTTTTGCTTCGTCAGGGTGCTGCTCGAGATATCCGGCTACCTCATCCCGCCTGCTCGTGCTGAGAGCATGGTCGACATAGGCATGCAGATCGTCTTCCGTAATCGGGCGCTTGTTCATTTTACCCTCCTCAAATGAGGACCGTTTTCAATTTTGTTGCTCACATCGCCCTCAAGAATCTGCCGCAACCGTTCACGGCCGCGTGCCAGTCGCGACATAACCGTGCCAACGGGAACCCCGAGAATCTTTGCGGTCTCCGCATAGGACAGATCTTCAACCGAAACGAGAAGAATGACGCTTCTCTGTTCTTCGGGCAAAGTCTTCAAGGCACGCAAAACGTCCTGCTGGTGTAAGCCATCCTCCTGCGCGGGCCGTCCGGAGAGAGCCGGGTCAGATACATCATCAATGTCCAGATGCACCCCACGCCGTGCGGTTTTCCTCAAGCTGTTAATCGCCAGATTGTGCAGGATCGTAAACATCCATGTTCTGGCGTTGCCATCCTCACGCCGCTGATGCCAATGACTGACGGCCCGCTCCAGGCAATCCTGCAGCAGGTCATCGGCAGCCGATCGATCCCCCATCAAGCTGCGCGCATATCGCCGCAAGGCCGGAATGAGGGGCTCAATCAAAACGACCATATCTGTCATGACCGCACCCCTTCTGGTTCAAGACATTGTCTTGCGTCTTTGCCGGTAGCCGGTGTGCCAATGAAATTTTGACGCACTGTCCTGATCTGCAACTGCTGCCCGCATTCCGCTGTCCGGCGGCAAACCGAATGCGGGCAGCGCGTTATCATTTGGTCTGCACCTGCACGGGCGTACCGATTTTGGCGGCTGTGCCGGACGCAACCACCAGATAACGGCTCGGGGCATCCTGTCCACTCTGCGCCAATTGACGAATGGGGCCAACCGCGTTGACGATTGCCGAACCTGCGGGGTTGGTCATGAACGCCGCCAGCGGCTCGAGCATGCCACCGCCATCCGCCTGGGAAGCCAACGCCAGCACATAAGGCTGCTTTGGCTCCAGGCCCGTCACCGCGGCTTGCAGGACCTGTGTAAGCCCCTGATCGAAGAGCGTCACACTGGTCGGCTTCGCGTCCGCAGACGCAGCAGGTGTCACCGAACCGAGGGTCAAGTGGGCCGCTTGGCCAGCAACACCAAGAGGTTGCAAGTTCTGCATCCCGTCACCTTCCGGGACGGCATTGGGAACGTAGGCCAAGGCCTGCGGTGCCTGTCCGATGGGAATGGTTGCAATCACCGTATTGGTCAGCGTGTCGATGGCCGCCAATGCATCGGCATTTTCCAGGCCAACGTAAATGCATGTGCCATCGCCAGAGGGCCACAGGCCATGCGGGAGCTTACCGACCGGGATCGTAGCCACTTGCTCAAACGTGTCGGTGCGGAAAACCTTGATCTGGTTCAATCCACCAACTGTCACATAGGCAAATATGCCATTGGCATTGCGGACGATATTCACGTGATTGGTGATCGGCCCCGTATCCAGCGTTTTGAGGAGTTTGAAAGGGGGCTTGGCGTCAAACACCTGTGTCCTGCCCACGTCTTTCAGGGTGAACCAGACCTGCTTGCCATCGGGCGTTGCTGCAAGATCAGGGCAGAATGGACTTTCCTGCTTCACATGGCCGACGATCTTGTGATCGGCAATGGAGATGACAACGGTTTCCAGATTGAACGACGAACAGACATAGCCGTATTTGTTGTCAGGTGAGAAGATTTGCATGCCCGGTCCTGCGGGAACCTTGATCCGCGTCTTTTCTGCAAATGTATGTCCATCCAGAACAGCGATGTAATCTTCACCCCGAACCGTGACCCAGACTTCCTTGCCGTCGAGTGTGAAAAATGCCTCATGCGGGGCCCGCCCGAGGTAGGTGACGTGTTTGATTGCGTTGGTGGCCGTGTCGATAAACGTAACAGAATTGGTGCCGATCGAGACAACCGCAAGCGTTTTGTGATCGGGGGAGAAACCCATGCCGTGCACAAGCACCTGGCCGCGATAGAGCGGACTGAGATTGCCAGGTTGTGGATCTCCGAGCCGGATCACGCCCAACAGCTTGTTATCGAAGGGATCGGTAACCGATACTGTATTGGAGAACTGTTCGGCAGCGTAGACGCGATCACGATGACTGACCGGAACGTCGGGTGCCGAGGCCAATCCGGGTACCTGCCCGGCCAAAGCAGGAACCAACCCTGCGACTGCGGTGCCAATCAGCAATGTTATTGTAAAAAGCTTCAATCTCATTTCAAACTCCCTATTTCATGTTCATGGCTGGTGACATGGACATTGCTTGCGTTGACGGCGAGTGGGTATCCAAATCAGGTATGAACGAGGTTTGGGTCGGAGATGGCTTGGATGGAGGCAGGGGATCGCCGATCGCCAGGCGCATCGCTGCAATTTCCTGTTGCTGCGTGACGATGATTTCCTGGGCGAGACGCTTTATGTTCTCGTTGTTGCCATAGCGCAGAACCGCCAGTGCCATATCAATCGCGCCCTGATGATGCGGCACCATCATCGCAACAAAATCGCGATCAACATCACCGGTTGGCTTGACCTCCATGTCCGCCATCATTTTTGTCATGGCCGCATCATTTTGCGTCAGAAATGGCGTTTCGTTCTGCACTGCAGATTTCGTCGCGTCGCTCATGCATATCACGTCGCTGGAAGGATCGCGCGCCGCAGCAATGGCGGACCAAGCGACAGCAAGTGTTCCGGCGAGAAGAAGTGCTCGTTGACCATTGAGATATCGATGGGACATGTCTTTCATACTCCGATCGGATTGTGTGTGTTCTGATGGTGAGACACGCCAAACGCCGGTTTATTCCACGCCGTGACATTTTTTTGCATTGAGCATGTTCGAGCAAGCTGCTGCGCCGAAGCCGGATGCTGAAATCTCTTTACCGCTGCCGTTTGCAGCTCGAGGCTTGGTGGAAGGGTTGACCGTCCAATAAGGGCGCCGCCCCGCAGTGTTATATTTGTCGCCAGAATGCCTGAGACCCCTGTCTGCGGCGGGGTCCAATATACGCAACAGCAAGGTGGCTGTCCGTTGAAGGTGCGATTGAAAACCGCCGTGGAGGTTACAGACGAGACCGCTTTTCCCACGGCCTCCATTTTGGGAACATAGTCTCGCTTTCCAGATTCTTTCGCTCTTTATGGGTCCGTTGCTACCAGTGGCTGCAGAAATCCGCCCAAATGCGAGCAGGTGACGGCAGCACAATCACGCCCCGCAACCAGACAGCTGTCGAAATCTTTTTGATGCAGGAAAGCCACCAGAAAGCCGGCAATGAAGCTGTCGCCCGCTCCGGTCGTATCCACCACCTCTGTCTTCCTGCTGCCTACTCGAATTTCACCGTCACCACCGTGAGCGATTGCACCGGCACTGCCGCATGTGACAACAGCGTTGAGAGCACCTGCGGCGAGATAGGCTGTCAGCAATTGTGTTGCACGTGCGGCGTTCTCCCCCGCCGACCCGAAGGCGATTGTCAGCCCATGGGGTTCAAGGTGTGCTGGATCATTGTTCACGCCGAGATCCTGCGATACGCTGACACCCCGCTCCGTGAGGTGACGACGCAGCGTTCCCCCGTCGTCGAGCCAACCGATATGCACGTGATCCATTGTTTCGAGAACTGTCAGATCGCGAGCCGATGGGGCATATCCAGAGCAGGTGCCAAAATCTTCGTCGACTATTATCCGATCGCCTGATGAAGCTATCGAAATTTGTGTCGACGCCGTTTTGCCGGCTTTGCTCTGGATGTATTGAACGTTCACGCCATTTTCTGCCAGGAGCGCGACCGTGCGCTTCCCGGCAGCATCCTCACCAACGGCACCGAAGTAGAACGACTGGCATCCCAGCCGCGCGAGTTGAACCGCAACATTGACTGCATTTCCACCAACGACCGAATAGGCCGGAGGCGCCTGAAAGTAATCGATGCAATTATCGCCAACGGCAGCAATGCGCAGTGGTATCTTCAACGTGCTTGAACCTTTCTTCAAATCGAAGGATGGCTTGGACCATGATCCACTCTAGTAAGCGACCCGCTTATAGTAACGGCGGGTGGTCAGCGGATGGTTCCGTATCACTTCCAAATGGGCGCTGATCCGCTCCAAAACAGCTGCCAGCAGAATGGGCGAGACAAGCCCGCGCAGTTCGGCAGAAACACCTGGCAGATCAAATGCCGCCGTATCGATGACCGACACCTGATCGGTATAGTTTTGTGCGAAGCTCTCCACACGGTCGGCCAAGGGGCGGCAAGCATCTTCCCCCTTTAGCAGGAACAGGCTGACATTCTTTTCGACGAGTTCCAGCGTTCCATGAAAGAAATCCGACGCATGCACGGGACGCGCGCGTATCCACTGCATTTCCTCCAGAATACACATGCCGTAGTAAAAGGCCGCCGGCCACACATTCCCGGCCCCGGTTATGATGTGATAATTGGAATTCGCCAACCGCATGGCCAGCCCATTTGCCTGATCTTCGAAGGAACGCTTCACGTCGAGAAGAAGACCCGGCAACTGTGTGAGTTCACCAATCAGCTGGTCATAATTGGCAATCTCACCGCGGTGTTTCATAACGGACAGAGCAATAATCAAGGATTGCAGATAGAAAGATTCGCAGGACGTATCGTCTTCTGCGAAATTAACGAACACGTGATCGCCACCCTTTCCAAGAGGTGTCTGCTCATGTCCGACAAGGGTGATAACCGTTGCCCCTAGCGTTTTTATTTTCTCAAGCAGTGCCACGCTCTCTTTGGTCGTGCCGGATAGCGAGGGCATCACGACGATCGATTTCGCGGTGAGATTGCGCGAACCGGTCACCAGCAGCTCTGCCGTCGATTCGATAAAGGCGGGAAAACGCGACTGCCGCTGCAGCAATTGCACGGCGGGCTGCATGAGGATTGCCGCGCCGCCGGTGCCGAGGAAAAATATGTTTTCAGCTCCGCGAGCCAAACAGCTTCCTATGACCTGATCAAGGCGGTTTTCCAGCGCGAGCGCGCCGGTTTGGATGCGAAGATATCGCTGTTCATCAAAATTCAGCATGTTGGTCTTTCTGGCAGAGAAGAGTGGATTGTTCTTAATCGGAGATACATTCATAGTTGTAAGACAACTGACATCATTGTCAATAATGCCCATATGAAAGAGAGCGATTTAAATGATAAGTTCAGCAAAAGCCTTCTTGACCGGATCATATTTGTCAGACAAGGAGGATCAAAACCACTTGCTGACGAGGTGATCCGTGGACGAGCCCCTTCGCGATATGCGAACATTGGTCATTCAACTTCGCGAAAGAATTGCAGACCTCATTCGCGAGCAGGCCCTCCGGCCTGGCGATAAACTCCCGACGGAAGCGCAACTGACCGCGCGTTTCAAAATCTCCCGGCCGGCATTGAGGGAAGCGTTGAAACTGCTGGAACAGGACGGATTGATCTACGTCGAACACGGGCGCGGCCGATTTGTCTCGGCAATTTCCGCCATCCAGATCGACCGTCCTATAACGGTCTTCGAAAGTGTGACGGAAATGACCGGACACTACGGCTACAACACCGTCAACAAGGTCTTGTCCATCTCCGAAGAAGCGCCGGATGCGGCCCTGGCAAAGCAACTGCACCTCGACGAAGGCGCGCGCGTGATCCGGCTCGAACGATTGCGGTTGGAGCATGACGATCCGATAATGTATTGCGTGGATTATGTGCCGCGCAGCATCATAACCGCCCGCCTTTATGACATCGACTGGAGCGGATCGCTGTTGGCCCTGCTGGACCAGTATAAGCAAAGGCCCCGTATGTCGGCCGCGTCCGTTTCAGCCGTGATGCTACCGCAGGATGTCGTGGATCGAAATGATCTGCGCAATTTTGGCCCCGCGCTGCTGATCACTGAAACCTGTTTCAATGCAGCGGGAACGCCGGTGGTCTATGCCCTGGACTACCACAAGGGCAGTCATTTTTCATTCAGTCTGGCGCGCAGGTAACGCTTCAATAGCAGAGTCCGGTCGTCGACGCGTTTGCCTATACCGGTCAATGCAGTATTTGGCTCAAGAAATGCCGACTGCGCTCGTTCTGCGGATTGTCGAAAAAGTCATTCGGCTTGCCTTCCTCGACGATCTTGCCGCGATCCATGAAAATGACGCGATCGGCAACCTGTTTTGCAAAGCCCATCTCGTGGGTTACGCAAATCATGGTCATCCCCTCTTTGGCCAGAGACACCATTGTGTCGAGCACTTCCTTGACCATCTCCGGATCAAGCGCCGATGTCGGCTCGTCAAACAGCATGATCTTCGGATTCATGCAAAGAGCGCGGGCAATGGCGACACGTTGCTGCTGGCCGCCGGAAAGCTGGATCGGATATTTGTTGGCCTGCTCGGGGATGCGCACACGCTCAAGATAATGCATGGCGATCTCGACGGCTTTTTTCTTTGGCGTCTTCCGCACCCACATGGGCGCCAAAATGCAGTTCTGCAATATGGTCAGGTGAGGAAACAGATTGAAATGCTGGAACACCATGCCGACTTCCCGCCGCACTTCATCGATCCGGTCTTCATCAGCGGTCAACTCAATCCCGCCCACGACGATCTTGCCTTCCTGGTGGGCTTCGAGCCGGTTGATACACCGTATCAGGGTGGATTTACCTGAACCAGACGGTCCGCAGATCACCACCTTTTCCCTGGGAGCGATCACAAGGTTGATATCGTCCAGTGCATGGAAGCTCCCAAACCACTTATGGACGCTGTTCAGTTCAATTTCGACTGATGAAGCGGCGGATTTTGTCATGGCATTTCCCTTGGAGCGAGCATTAGCGTTTCAACGACCGGCCGAACCGCTCTTCAATGCGGGCCTGCACAATCTCGAGGCCGATGGACAGGAGCCAGTAGATCATTGATGCCGTAATGAGCATTTCGATGTGCCTGAATTCTTTCTGGCCCATGGTGCGCGCCAGATACATGATCTCCCAGACCCCCACGACCGATACCAGCGAGGAATCCTTGAGCATGGCGATGAATTGATTGCCGGTCGGCGGAATGATGACGCGCATGGCCTGTGGGAGGACAACCAGAAACATCGTATGGTTCGGCCGCAGACCGAGCGCTGTTGCGCCCTCACTCTGGCCGCGCGGTATGCTTTCAATGCCGGCCCGGAAAATCTCGGTCATATAGGCGCCATAACAAAGCGACAGTGCCAGAATGCCGGCCGGGATCGCACCGATCACATAGCCCACCTGCGGCAAGCCCAGATAAATGATGTAAATCTGCATGAGCAGCGGCAGACCGCGGAACAACGATGTGTAGAAACTCGCAAGTCCGTAGATAACACCGTTCTTGGAGAGCTTGGCGATTGCGCCAATCAAGGCAATGACCGTGGCAATGAAAATTGAGATCACCGATATATAAAGGGTCGTGACGACGCCTTGCGTTATGAGGAAGCCAATCTTCTTTGCAATGAATGTAAAACTGAGATCGAATGAATAGAAGAACAACAACAGCAGGCCGAACAGTTCCGCCCATACGGCGCCGATCTGGTACGTCCTGGGTAAAAGCCCCAGAAGTTTCCAGTTAACTGCAATCAGCAGGGCAAAGCAGATCGCCGCTAAAGCGCGTGTTATCTCGGGCGAGGCTGCAATTCCCGGAGCCAATGAAGGAAACAGGGTCGTAATCCAGTTTCCGCCCACACCCATCCAGTAGAGCATGGCCGCAACAAGCACGACAGCGATGACGGCTCCGATGCGCCTTGTTGCCTTTGGGTAGGAAAGAACGAGAGTTGCAATCATTTTGATCCCCATAGTCAGACGGACGATCGTTCTCGCCACCAATCCTGAGCCTGTAGTTTCCAGTAAGTGAGTTGCGCCACCGTCAGCCCGGCCAAGCCTCCAGCCCAGACAAGGCCAAACGGCTTGAACAAATTGTATCGGTCGGATTGTCCCAGGATGGCCTCGGCCACGAGCTTGCCGCCAATGGCGGTCGTGTTCAAACCATGTCCACCAAATGCGGTGCAATACCAGACGTTCGACTGCAGTTGCCCGATCTGCGGCATGAGGTGCCTGGCATAGGACATCAATCCAGACCAGGATGTTTCGATCTTAAGATCGGCAAGTTGAGGATATGTGCTTACCATTTCCCGCCGCAGCTCGGCGGCAAGCGCAGCCGGTGACGCTGCCCTTGTGGTAATCCGGCCGCCCCATAGCAGGCGTTTGCCCCCCTCGACGACCCGGTAATAGTCCCCTGCCCTGCGGTTGTCACCCACGGCGTGCGTCGTATCGACGGCCTGCCGGATCAGTTCGGGAGCTTCTTCTGAAAGCATGACGTAGGTCGCGATCGGCAGAAAGCTTCGCTTCAGTTTTGGCAGAAAACCGGTGGTGTAGCCGCCCGTCGTCACAACAATGCAACGCGCCTTGACCTTTCCCGCGTCGGTGTGGACAATCTTTTCAGGTTGGGAAAAGTCGTTGGCAATCGCGGGGCTCGCTTCGAAGATCTTTCCACCCAACCGTTCAATCTCCGCGGCAACGCCGCGCAAATAGTTCAACGGATGCATGTGAAAAGCCTGCGGATCGCGCAATGCCTGGAAATATCGCTTGGACCGGAGTTTCGCTTGTACTTCATCACGGCTCAGATAGTCCACGCCATAGCCGAAATCCCGTTGAAGGACTGTAGCGCGGGCCTTCAGAGCCTCCCCATCGTCATATCGCAAGACAGACATGATCCCGTGGATAGGGTCTGCCGATGCAATGTTCAGATCGTTGATCGTGTCGCGTACAAAGCTCATGCCTTCAATGGACAAGGCATGAAGCTTGTGCGCGCTTTCAGGCCCAACCATGCGGGCTATGGCATCGCCGTCATTGGCAAAACCCGAACCGACGAAGCCACCGTTTCGCCCGGACGCTCCCCAGCCGATACGCTCGGCCTCCAGTACAACGACCGTCTGGCCGGCCCGTGCCAACTGAAGAGCAGTGGTAATTCCGGCGAGACCACCGCCAATAACGCAGGTGTCGCACTCGACAGTGCCCGACAGAAGGGGAAATCGTCTGTCTTCGGCAATTGTCCGTCGATAGAACGTATCAATGTAACTCATTGCTTGCTCGCGGGGGGAATGCGTTTGAAGGATCGAATACCAGGAGGATAGAGCGTGGGTATTGCCACAATCGTCGGCGCCCGCGCTCTTCCTTGTCAGTTGGTGCTATAGTCCTTGCCGTACCATTTGGTGGTCAACGCCGTGAGCGTACCATCCGATCGCATGGCCCCGATGATTTCACCGATCTTGGCTGTCCACTCGGGATCACCTTTTTCGGCGATCACGACAAGCGGTTCACGGAAGGCATAGCCGCCATCAAGAATTCGGACGGGATATCCGTTCTTGATTGCGTTCTGTGCTGTCTGCTCCGGGGCGATGACCGCATCCAGACGTACCCCGTCGCCAAGACGAAGATCGTCAAATGGCAGCATTGAATCGGCAAAGGTACGAACTTCACCTGGTTCGACTTTATACTCGACCGGTGGCAGGCCCGGAGCATCGATCTCAAGCTGACGACGGATAAAATCTTCTGACGTCGTTGCCGTCTCGACGCCGATGGTCTTGCCGTTCAAATCCGCGCTCGATTTGGCTTTGCTGGCCTTATGGACGACGTAGACATAGGGGCTGTAGTAATACACCGATGCGAAATCGATAACTTGCGCACGGGCTTTTGTCGGCGTTACGGAACCGACGCCCACGTCATACCGCCCTTGCCAGCGACCGCCCGTCAGCGTAGCCCAGTCCGGGGTCTGGAAGGAGACTTCGACGCCAAGTCGCTTGCCGATCTCCTTGGACATGTCGATATCGAAACCGACCATTTCGTTGTTGTCATCGAGATAACTTTGCGGCGGCCAACTGCTGTTGGTTGCAACCACCATGGCCTTTTTCTGCATTACCCGCTCAAGCGTTGTTCCCGCTTGCGCTGCCGGTACGAACGAAAGTGCCAATATCCCGGCTGCCAAACTCTTGAATATATAACCCATACCATCCTCCTGAATGCGACGTCTGCCCCCTGCATTTCAATGCTTATGTAAGACGTCAGACAATGCAGTTCATAGTCAATGACCTATGGAGTCAAGACGGCGCCTGCCATTTTATGCGCAACGCCCGCAAAAGTTGTTGCAATTTGAATATGAGATCATGAGAAATGAAAATGTCATGTTGCGGCTTGAAATCCGCACTGTTCAGATGATGCGCACAGCTTGCGGAAAAAGGGCACAGGCCAGCAATCGGATCATCGCCCCAAACGGAGCGATGAGGCGCGGCTGAGGAACACAGGGAACCAGAGCCGGCCCATGTCCGGTTTTGATCCCTCAACCTATCTGTACAGAACCTTCGAAGCTGCCATCAAGACGCAGCGTGCGCTTTGCCGGGCTTGGGATCGATCCCAACAGCCTGTTCGCAAAGAGCCACGTGTTTGGCCAGCGCATCGATTGGCAGGAACGCACTGACCGTGCAAATATCGCGCTTTTGGAACTTTGGCATTCCCTGGAGCTCCTTCAGTCGTTCAAGAAGTGCAAACCGGTTCATACTCGTCTCCTTCATCCACTGGTTGGCGTTTGCCCCGACCCCTTCTCATGTATCCATCAAGCAGCCCGAACTCCGGCTTTCAATGGAATCTCGATGTCGACCTCCAGCATCGAGACCTGATCATCACTGTTCATTGTCACGCGAACTTTTTCCCGATCGATTTGTATGTGCCGCGTGACGACTGCCAGAATTTCTTCCCTTAACAGAATGACCAGGTCGGAATGCCCTTGCGATGCGCGTTCATGGGCAAGCAGAATCTGCAGACGTTCGCGCGCCTTGGGTGCCGAAGCCTGCTTATTGAAGAAACGGAAAATGCTCATGCTGCCCTCCGCCGGAATATTTTGCCCAACAGACCACGCTTTTCACTGGGAATGGTGACGGGGATCGTTTCGCCAGCGAGGCGCCGCGCGGCATCCATATAGGCCAAAGCCGGTGCGCTATCCTTGTCAGCCAGAGTTACCGGCGAACCGATATTGGATGCGCGCAGGACGTCCTGGCTTTCGGGAATGATGCCAAGCAGCGGAATGGACAGAATTTCGAGAACGTCTTCGACCTTCAACATATCGCCGCGTTCCGCCCGGTTTGCATCATAGCGGGTTAAAAGGAGATGTTTTTCCATTCTCTCACCGCGTTCGGCCTTGAGAGTCTTTGAGTCGAGAAGGCCAATAATCCGGTCTGAATCCCGAACCGAGGAGACTTCCGGGTTCGTGACGACGACTGCAATGTCGGCGTGGCGCATCGCCAGCGTCGCCCCGCGTTCAATGCCTGCCGGGCTGTCGCAAATGATCCAATCAAAGGATTTCTTCAAATCTTCGATGACCTTTTCCACACCCTCAGCCGTGAGATTGTCTTTGTCGCGAGTTTGAGATGCAGGCAGCAGGAAGAGCGTATCAAGCCGCTTGTCGCGAATGAGCGCCTGGGGCAATTTCGCGTCGCCCTGGATGACGTTGACCAGATCGAAGACGACACGGCGTTCCGCGCCCATAACAAGATCGAGGTTCCGTAATCCTACGTCGAAATCGATGACAACCGTCCTCTCATTGCGCTGAGCAAGTGCCGCACCAAGTGCGGCGGTTGAGGTTGTTTTACCAACGCCTCCTTTGCCCGAGGTCACTACCACCACTTTTCCCATATTTTTTCCTACCTTCCTCGAGCCCTGATTCAACCAAATGCCTCTGCCAGTATGGCGTCTCCCTCGAGCCACAGCTGTACGGCTTTCCCGCGAAGCCGAGGTTCCAAATCCTCGGCTGTCTTGTAAAGGCCATCTATGGCCAACAGTTCTGCTTCAAGTTTGCGGCAAAAAATGCGCGCCGATGCGTTTCCGGCCGAGCCAGCCATAGCTCTGCCTCGCAGCGTGCCATAGACATGGATAGAGCCACCCGCGACGACTTCAGCACCCGAGGCGACCGACCCGATGATGGTCACATCGCCCTCCGGAAAAATCACCGATTGCCCCGATCGCACGGGCTCCTTGATGATAATCGACGGCATCACGCGGACCTGAGCTCCACCGGAAGCGTTCGCCGACGTTAAAGGAAGCTTGGCGTTTCCGCCGCGTGGTTCGATTGCCGCCGCTGCTGCTGGAGCCTGGAAATCCGTCGCAGATTTCCCGCCCCGCATTGCCGGTGGCATGCCGGGCGCAAGGAGTGACGGGCGGGCACCTTCTATGCCCATGATCGACACCCCGCGCTTGGCAAGCTCTTCGATCAGCAGCGTCAGCCCAACGCGGTCGGTTTGCAGGTTCTCAACGTCAAGAACGATCGGTTTACCCAAGAAGAATCCCGCAGAACGTGATGCAAGGTCGTCCAGTTGGAGCAGCCAACGATCGATCGGCGCTTCGGGCGAAAGCACAAGGGCAAGAAACGACCGGCCTTTGAGGCGTATTGGTTGAGAATCTGTTAGCACTTTGTTCATCTAAGTTAATTTTTCGTTCCGGCGGTATAGGCGGCGAATGGTTAACAGATGGTTAATTTCCCCCGATTTCACACAGGTGAAAATCTGCAATCCGGTCCATGCACGAAGGAAGCAGCCGGGCCTCGCTCGACCGCGTTTATCGGGTGAGTGCTGCCTCGAAAGTTATCCCAATATGATCTGAAGTTTGCCCACGGCGCGATAATCCTATTCGGCGCCGGTATACGGGAAAGCCGCTAATCCTTCGCAACACATGCGGCCTCCTTTCAGAAGCAACTGCATGTATTATTTGACTCCGAAATTGCGTCCGCTGTATCTATACATCAGGCTGCGCGCTACACTGCCTGCAATTGTTTGGAGGAGGGGGAGACATGAAGCCCAATGTTTCGCGCAGAACCTTTATCAAAGGCAGCGTCGCGGCAGGCATCGCCATCAAGGTGTCTTTTCTCTCAGCGCCGGCGCAGGCTGCACTCATTCAAACGCCCCCCTCACCCGGGCCTGACTGGCTTAAGGCCGACGGTCGGCCGAAATTCCGGCTCGACGCCATCGCCAAGGTCACAGGCGAAAAGACCTTCGCCCGCGATTACCGTGCCCGCGATCTTGAAAACTGGCCGAAGGAGCAGGCGCACGCCTTCATGCTGCATGCGACCAAAGCGGATCGCATATTCGAAGGCATCGACCTGAGCCTTCTCGGCGACGACTTGAAACCCGACCGCCTCGTTCTTCACGAAGATCTCGTTGCCGACAACATCACCATCCCGGGCGACGGCTTTTATGGTGACGTATTCTTCGTGCCAAAGGGGCAAACCGCCCGGCTGCTCGGGCAGCCGGTCGCACTCCTCGTCTATCATGACTTCGCCCGCTACGACGCGGCCAAGCGGCTGATACGCTTTGACGATACGGTGGTTCGCTATGGCGGCAAGGCGCCTTACAGCCATCCGGCCCACTATGGCGCGGCGCGTTATGTGCGCATCGACGGCGGCACGCCTGATACGGATGACCGATACTCGTCGCTGAAGGATGCTGTGATCTATGGCGGTTTTGCCGGTGATGAACCGGCGTGGCCGGCTGCGGGCGATGGCAATGCAATGGCGCGCGGCATGGCTGCCGCCGCGCAGATCGAGAAGGAAATCAGCGACGCCGGCAACGACCTGCTGGTCTTCAAACACAAATATTTCTCCCAGTCGGTCGACGCGTCCGCCATGGAAGCGGACAATGGCAATGTCTGGTACGATGCATCGACGGGTGTCCTTCACATCATGATGGCGACCCAGTCGCCTTATGAAGTGGCCGAGGTCTCGGCCAGCCTCGTCTCCAAATCGAAATTCCATCTCAAGGAAGTCGACCTCAAGGTCGGTTATACCGTCGGCTACGGCACCAAGGATCATTCCATCTTTCCGTTTTTCTGCGTTCTGGCGGGCCTCTATGGCGATGGCCGGCCGGTACGGCTTGCCAATGATCGCTACGAACAGTTCCAGATGGGATTGAAGCGGCACGCGTTCTGGATGGACAACACGCTGGTCGTTGACCGTCAAACCGGCCAGTTCCGCGCCATGACCGGCCATTTCAAGAACGACGGCGGCGGGCGCCCCAACTTCTCGTTTTCAGTGGGCTTCGTCGGGGCAACGGCGGCGCAGTCGATCTACTATCTGCCGAAAAGCGATTTTTCGGCCGCAGCCATTGCCTCGCGTGCTGTCGACGCGGGCTCGACGCGAGGCTATGGCACCCTCCAGTCGATGTCGGCGACCGAGATGATGGTCGATGAGGTCGCCGAAATCCTGAAAATGGATGCGATCGACCTCCGGTTGAAGAATGTTTTCAAGTCCGGAATGAAGAATACACAAGGAGCGATCCCCGCAGGCGCGCTGCGCAACGAGGAAATCCTGCTCAAGGCGCGCGACCATCCGCTGTGGACAAAGCGCGCCGAGAAGAAGGCCGCGTTCGATGCCGCCAATCCCGGCAAGCGCTACGGCGTTGGTTATGGTCACGTGCAGAAGGACTATGGCACGGGCGCGGAGTCGGCACTCGCCGCGCTTGAGTTCGATGCCTCAGGCCGGATCAGGTTTGCGCATGTGGCACACGAGATCGGGACAGGCACGACCACGTCGCAGGCGATCATGGTTGGCGACATTCTCGGCCGCGTCCCCGACGAGACGGAGTTCGGCAAGGTGCGCTGGCCGCAGATGCCGCTCGAAACCTCCGAAGAGCCATACACCATGTCTCAGGAAGACGAAGACAAGCACAGCCAAAACCCGCGCTGGACGCCAAGTTTCACCTCGCCGATGAGCGCGACCAACAGTGTCTATTATCTCGGCCATGCCACGCGGCAGGCGGCGCATGCGCTTGTCGACCTTGCCATTTGGCCAGCAGCGAAGTCGCTGTGGTCGCGCGGCATTGGCGGCGGATCGATGACCCCCTACACCGTGCGGCGGGAGGACATCCGGCTTGAAAACGGCCAGGTGAACGCGGGCGGACTGGCGCCGCTCAGTTTCGAGGCGGTTGCGGCCGAAGCGCACCGGCTCGGTCTCGTCACCGGCGTGACGGTCCATACCTTCAACCGATGGCAATGGACGGAAGCCGAGTTCGACATCCCGAATGCAGGACGGGTGCGGCTTCCAATCGATGCGCTTGCGGTGAAATATGGCGATGGCGCCTCCGCCGAAACCAGAACGCTCATGACGCTGGACGGCTGGCAGTTCGTCAACCGGGCAGCGGTTCACTATCCGCCCACCCAGCGCAACAATGCCGGCGTCACCTATTATGCGCCGATGGCGACACTGGCCGAAATCAGCGTCGATACCGCGACAGGCGAAGTAACGTTGCTTGCGCACCACTCGATCATGGAGTGCGGAACCCAGGTTGTCCCGGAACTGGTCTCCGGGCAAATCCAGGGAGGCATCGCCATGGGTATCGGCCATGCGCTGAAGGAGTATCTGCCGCTGTACGAGGACGGTCCCGGCGACGGCACCTGGAACTGGAACCGCTACGAGCTGCCTCGTTCCAAAGACGTGGCAGTCTGGACCCAGACTGTGGAAATCCTCGCGCCGCTTTCGGAGACCGACCCGCCCAAGGGTATCGCCGAGGTCGTGATGATTGCGGTGGTGCCGGCGCTTGCCAACGCCGTATCGCACGCCATTGGCAAGCGCTTTTACGATTTGCCGATTACACCGGAAAAGATACGGGGAGCGCTGGCATGACCCTGGCCACAAAGAAGCTGTCGCTGACCGTCAACGACAAGGCGATCGATCCCATCGACGTGCCCGAGGGCATGATGATGCAGGATTTTCTTTACGAGTATCTCAATCTCACGGGTTCGCGCATGGGCTGCGGGCAAGGCATCTGCCATGCCTGCACGGTGATCGTGGAAAGGGATGATGGTACACTCGATGAGGTGCGCACCTGCATTACGGGTGCGCATTGGTTCAAGGACAAAAAGGTGCGCACGGTGGAGGGGCATGCCAGGCGCGATGCCTCTGGCGCCATTGTCGAACTCTCGCCAATTCAGCAGGCATTCATCGAGAATTTTTCGTTCCAATGCGGTTACTGCACGCCGGGTTTTGTCACCGGTGCAACCGTTTTCATCGACCAGTTGAAACGAAAGCCGATTGCCAGGACCGATCTGGAGCAGGCCATCACTGAAGCGCTTGATAATCATATCTGCCGCTGTACCGGTTACGTCCGCTATCACCAGGCCGTGCGCGACCTGGTGCTGAAGACACCCGGCCTCTTGAAAACCTGAGGGAGTAGTCCATGACGTTGCGTAGGCTACTCTGGATCATGGCGATATTGATCGTGTGCGGCGGTCTGGTTGCGGGCAGCGTTTTTGCCGGTCTGTTCGAGAAAAGCGCCGTGGCCAAGGACATCGAGCAGCCTCTGACTGCGGACCAGATGAAAGCATTGGCGCAACGCGGCGCCTATGTCGCGGTTGCCGCGGATTGCTATGCCTGCCACACGGCAAAGGGCGGGGCTGCCTGGGCCGGCGGGCTGCCGATGCAAACGCCGTTCGGCACGATCTATTCCAGCAATATTTCGTCCGACAAGGAGAATGGTATCGGCAATTGGACCCGGTATGAGTTCCAACGTGCTGTTCGCGATGGCATCGGCAAGGACGGGAAACATCTCTATCCGGCAATGCCCTATGCCTCCTACCGGCAAATGACAGCGGAAGACGTCGATGCGGTGTATAGCTATCTGATGACGCGCGAACCCATGCCGGTGAAAAACAAAAGCAACGACCTGGCGTTTCCCTTCAATATTCGCCGCACGCTGACCTTCTGGAATCTTGTCAATCTGCCCGGCGCGGTGCCAGCAAATGATCCGGCCCGATCCGCATTGTGGAGCAGGGGCCGTTACCTGGCCGATGCCCTCGCCCATTGCGGCGAGTGCCACACACCACGCAACCTGATGCAAGGCATGGAGCAGACGCGGTATCTGCAGGGAACGATCATTGAAGGCGTCTCTGCGCCCGACATCACGAAGGATGGGCTGACACGCATGGGATTTGACGTCCCCTTGCTGGCGAGCTTTATGAAGACCGGCATTTTCGCCGGAGGTGCGATGACCAACCAGATGTTCGAGGTTGTCCATTTCTCGACACAGTACATGACCGACGACGATATGAAGGCACTCTCGGCCTACCTGTTCAACCTCGATGCCGTGCCGGACCAATCCACACCGCCACCAGCGCCCAAGCCGATCAATGTGGCTCCCGAGCTTACAGCGTCGGCACGGGGAACTTATCTCAACCTTTGCTCGGGCTGCCATGGCGCCCAGGGCGAAGGCATTCCGCATGTCGCGGTTCCGCTGGCCACCAATACGTCACTACGCATCAATGACGCGCGCAATTTCGTCCGCACAGTCCTGCATGGCATTCCCGCACAACGTTTCCCGGGTCTCGAACGCATGCAGCCGATGCCAGCGTTCAAGGATCAGCTGACGGACCAGCAGGTGGCCGATCTTGCCAACTGGGCACGGGCAACATGGGGTGGCCAGGAAACCAACGTCAAGCCGGCCGACATTGCCTCGATCCGTCACAACAATTAAAGGCAACTCTGTTGCCAACGATCGCAAACCACGTGTGGCCCCTGACGGCTTTCCTATGAGCAAGCCAGTTCGCGCAGCATTCTCGCCAGGCTGGCGATCAGTCGGGGTTGCCCGATCCGCCAAATGGCGAGAGCACCCGATGAACGTCGGCGGCCGTCATGGCCACCGACCGGATGAGTGGTTTTTTTATCTCAAGGGCCGGCGAACGCACGAACCTCGCACGTGCCTTCCCATCCCGGCATGAAGTCCTTGTGCAGCTGCATGAACTCGACCGCCGACGCTACGGCCTCGTCCTTGTTGCCAAACTCCATGATTGCATAGCCGCCGATGACCTCCTTTGCTTCGACAAAAGGGCCGTCAATGACACTGAGCTGCCCGTTTGCTATGCGCACCTGCGCACCCATGGTGACTGGCGTGAGTCCGCCCATGTCGAGCATGCGGCCAGCCTTGATCTCCCGGTCGGCGAGCTTGTTCATCGCCTCGATGAGTTCCGGCGTGGGAGGTTGGGAGTGGGCGGATGTGACGATTGACATGAATCGCATTTGACAATTCCTCCTTCGGCGAGCTGCGGGCACCATTGCCGCTGAACTGGCTCACTTATCAAGACAACGATCCAGCTCTTGCCAAATCGACATCCGCATTGAAAAAAATCGCACTTGTCTCAAGGTTGAGGGAATACATACTGCAAGATCGGGCTTTTGACATGGCGTTATGGCCGCCAATGCTCCTGCTTCGCGATGCTCGACTATACACGATTTAAAGCCCAGCCCGGCTTTGAAATACCTTCTCCCGTAAGGGAATGCGCGCTAAACACGTACAGATGAGTTGCAGGCGAGTTGGTGGTTTCGCGCCGAATCCAAGGGAAATATTTATGGAAAATTGGGATCCGGCCGTTATCAAAATGCTCAGTATCTTCATGCCGAGCACTTTTAAAAGCCGTGCAGCAATCAAACCGGAATCTCGGTTCGTCCATTACACCACGTCGAAAAATCTGCTCCAAATTCTTGAAAGTGAAGAGATCAAGTTCAGAAACACCCGGGATATGAACGATCACCAAGACATCGAGACCGGCTTGGAAAGACTGCAGCATTGGATCAACAATTCAGGCAGTGCTGCACTCGCTGACGCGCTTGATCGATGTGTACCGGGCGTTTGGAACGAAGGCATAAAGAAATTTCAGGACTGGCTGCCGGGTTTGAGAAACGAGACATATGTCTTGTCTGTAGCCGAACACGATCCTAACGAGAACAACACCGGACGCCTGTCGTTGTGGCGAGCCTTTGAAGGGAATGCAACCGGTGTTGCGGTCGTTGTCGACACTTCCCCGTTCATGCAAGTGGCACAGGCGCTGAAAGCTTATTCGAGCCCGGTTGCGTACTGGACAAGACAGCAGTTCGCTGGAGAGTTCGAAACTGTCACTGCGTCCATATTGGACAATCAGCAATTCATATCCCAGACCAACAGGCCCGTACTACGCGAAGTTATATTTTTGATGCTGCTTTTCGCGGCCGTATGTTCCAAACACCCTGGCCTTCGCGATGAGCGGGAATGGCGAGTCTTGACCAACCCGCTTCTGTGGCCTTCGCCCATGCTTATCAAACACAACCCTGCTGTCGAGGGCAGCAACAGAACGATCTATAAACTGCCACTCAAAAATCGGCCAACGGAGAACATCACTGGATTGGAGTTTCCTCAGCTGATCTCGCGGGTCATTATTGGCCCCACAATGAATGCCGAGGTCATCCGGGAAGAGATCGTGTCAAAATTGGCGGAGAAAAACGTCCCGCAACCCGCTGCGAAAGTGATCATGTCAAAATTGCCTGTTCGCGCGAAAGCGATGGGGTAACACAGCGGAACACCAAGCTTGCTTGCCGCGTGGTCTGCCATCCATTGTCGGGCGAAAACTGTACCTTTGCACGCGCCTCTTGTGCCACTCTTCGAACACTGTGTTCAACGCACTTACAACCATTGGTATCCGGCCCCATATTGAGCGCTCCCCGAGCGACGGGGTTTGCTCCTTTTCAGGGATGATATCATGAAGAAGATCGGTTTTCTTTCGTTCGGCCATTGGGCGCCTTCACTCCAATCGCAAACCCGTTCAGCCGGAGACGCTCTTCTTCAGTCGCTCGACTTATCTGTCGCCGCTGAGGAGCTTGGCATGGATGGCGCCTATTTCCGTGTGCATCACTTTGCCCGGCAATTGGCCTCCCCCTTCCCGCTATTGGCGGCAATTGGAGCGAAAACCAAAAATATCGAAATCGGTACCGCTGTCATCGATATGCGCTACGAGAACCCGTTCTATATGGCCGAAGATGCCGGTGCGGCGGACCTGATCTCGAACGGCCGGCTGCAGCCTGGGCTGAGCCGGGGCTCCCCGGAACAGGTCATCGACGGCTGGCGTTATTTCGGTTATCAGCCAAACGATGGCGCCACTGATGCTGACATGGGGCGTCAACACGCCGAGGTTTTTCTGAGCCTGCTCGGGGGCGAGGGTTTTGCTGAGCCAAACCCACGACCAATGTTTCCGAATCCGCCCGGTCTGCTGCGCCTCGAACCGCATTCCGAAGGCCTGCGAAAGCGTGTCTGGTGGGGCGCCGGTTCGAATTCGACGGCGGTCTGGGCGGCCAAGCTAGGAATGAATCTCCAAAGCTCCACCCTTAAGAATGACGAGTCCGGTGAGCCCTTCCATATTCAGCAAGCGGCGCAAATACGTGCTTATCGCAACGCCTGGAAGGAAGCGGGCCACAATTGGACACCCCGTGTTTCCGTCAGCCGAAGCATCTTTGCATTGATGAATGACCGCGATCGCGCCTACTTCGGAAATGGCAGCAAGGAAGGAGACTCGCTTGGTTACATTGATGAAAACACCAGAGCCATTTTCGGCCGCAGTTATGCAGCCGAGCCCGAAGCGCTTGTGAGACAGCTTGCGCAGGATGAGGCCATCGTGGAGGCGGATACTTTGCTGTTAACGGTGCCAAACCAGCTGGGCGTCGATTACAATGTACATGTGCTCGAAGCAATCCTGACGCACGTTGCGCCCGCGCTCGGATGGAGGTGACGGCGTCCAGCGAAATTCTCCGAACGCTGAGAGTTGGATGGAAAGCGTATATAGCCCAATTGATGTATATCGATGTAGAACGGTATCTAATCCCACTATAATCATGACATGCATGAAGAACGGGAATAGTATGCTCTGCAAAAATGGATTGGAATACATCCAAATAGGGAGCAACACGTGTCCATCGGTCAAGATACAAAACGCCGCAAGGCACACAATACGCCGACGGTAATCGTTATAGAACAACATACACTCGTGCGCACAACGATCATCCGGCTCCTCCAGGATGAACTTGCGGGCTGGGACTTCATCGACATGGTCTCCGTCAAGACTCTCGATAGTGCTCTCGGGATGGATGTGCATCTCATCGCACTGGACATGGCTGGAAGAACTCTCGACAGCGCAAGTCTCTGCGACGATCTTGACGTAATTAGAGACATGTTTCCTGAGGCTTCGATCGCCCTTCTCTCCAACATGGATGATACGTTGGTCGCCTCTCAGGCGCTCGAGATGGGCATTCGCGGCTACTTCACAACCTCAGTTCCGATCGACGTCGCCCTTGCAGGTATGCGACTCATCCTTGCCGGTGGTGTTTTCTATCCGCACCCGTTTGTCGCACACGCGAACACGTCGGCGATGCGCAACAAGCCCCAGGACAAGCCGCGCAGAATAATCGAGAACAACGCACACTATATGTCGATCGCGGATTTTACCCCGCGCGAAGCGGATGTTCTTGCAGAACTGCAATGCGGACATCCCAACAAAGTCATTGCGTGCAAGCTAAATCTTTCGGATCATACGGTGAAAATGCATTTGCAGCATATCATGCGAAAATTGCAGGTGCAGAACAGAACCGAAGTGGTCGCACGGCTCGGTCAAAGGGTAACGTCAGACATTCCCGCACAATAGCTCCTGGACTATTTTGAGTGAGGTCTTCTCAAGCATCCTCAAGCGCATACAATAGTCCAGAATATGCCCGACGATGCCCCTCGCCGCGCAACACCATCCGGATCGCTCCGCTTGCTGTCGGTCAATCTTCGCGAAACGCGCGGTTGAAACTGTCAAGGAGCGGCCTGACCGCGTAAAACGCCACACTGCTCTCCCCGGTTTCGATCAGCGCCTGCGCAGGCATGCCCGGAATCAGCGTAACATCGCGCATCTTCGCCAGCCGTTCGTCGGTCACGCGAATTGTTGCGGCGTAGTAAGCTTGGCCGCTTTGCTTATCGACGAGACGATCGGCGGAGACGTATTCGACCACACCTTTCAGCAACGGTACGCGACGTTGATTATAGGGAAGCAGATGAATCTGCGCTTCGAGTCCAGAATGCACGCGGTTGATATCTTCTGGCCGCACATGCGCGGACACAACAAGACTGCCATTGCGCGGCACGAGATCGACGAGCGGCTCGCCCGCGCCAATGATACCGCCTGCAGTATGGATGCGGAGGTCAATGACCACCCCATCCTCGGGCGCTCTGATTGCAGTCCGCGTGAGTTGATCATCGATTGCCCGCAATCTTTCGCTCAGTTGCAATATCTGGCTTTCCGTGTCGCGAATACCTTGGGCGACTTCGTTTTGCCGGTCACTTTCGATTTTCACAAGATAGGCCTGGCTTTCACTGATGACCTGGTATGCGCGTGATATCTGGGCGACAACTTCGCCGAGCTGGCCATCGAGATCCGCTATTTCCCGTCCCAGGACAAGGAGCCTGGTCTTTCGTTCAAGCCCCTTGGCAGCCAACGGGGAGACGGCATCGAGCTCCTGCCGCGCGATTTCCACCCTCTGCGTCAGCGCCGCTTTTTGCGCCATGAGACCAGAAATTTCCTCCTGCACCTGATCCATTTTCTTCTGCGTGATGGCGATCTCGGATTTCATCACCAGACGGCGCGTCTCGAAGATGTGATCTTGTCCGTCGAGAATGCCGTTGATTGCCGGATTGGTCACTCTGAGGATTTCGAGATCCGCGCCATACATAACGCGGTCGCTGCCCTTCTGTTCTGCGCTCAGGCGCGCGTGACTTGCCTTGGCATCCCAGAGCTGTCCCTGGAGACTGTCGCGCTCCGAGCGTGATTTCGTGTCGTCAAGCTGGAAGAGAACCTGGCCAGCTTTCACAGCGTCGCCGTTCTTGACAAGGATTTGCCGCACGATACCGCCTTCCAGATGTTGGATAACCTTGCGGCTTGTTTCAGGCTCGACAACACCTGCGGCGATGGCCGCGCTCTTGAGTGGCGCAAAGATCGACCAGGTGCCAAGGCCAATAATGAAGACACCGATCAGCAGGTTGCCTAACAAGGCGACATTTCGAAGCCTTGGCATCGGGGAAGCAGGTGCCAGCGCCCCGCTGGTTGGTCCCGCGATTGGCACATAGACGAAGTGCTTCTTGTTTTGATCCGACTTTACGATGGCATGGCGCAATGTGTTAAGTACACCCGAAAACTTGAGCGGTATATCGAATTGAACGAGGGCCATTTCGCTGCCTCCTATGTCCCCGTTCGCGCTGGCGGTTGAAGGTACGTGTCGTAAATTTCGTCACTATCTCCGAAGGCATCGATGGCGCCGTTTCGCATGATCGCAATTTTGTTGGTGACTGGAAGAACACCCAACCGGTGCGTGATAATGACGACCGTCATCCGCTTGGCTCGCATGCGTTGGATCGCATTGAACAGGACACGCTCGCCATCATAGTCCAGACTTGAGTTTGGATCGTCAAGCACAACGAGGGCTGGATTGCCGTAAGCCGCCCTTGCCAGTCCGAGCTGCTGTCGTTGTGCGCGTAGGAGCAAGCTGCCGCCCTCGCCTATATCGGTCTCGTAGCCCTGCGGCAAGCGCATGATGGCTTCATGCAGGCCGACAAGCTTGGCCGCTTCGATTGCCTTGGCGGAATCCGCGCCATCGAGACGGCCGATTACTTCCTTGATCGCGCCGCCGAACAATTCGATGTCCTGCGGCAGGTATCCGATATGGCGTGTACCGCCGCAAAGACGCAGCGCTGATATATCCACGCCGCCAAGCAGAGCGCTTCCGCTCGTTGGCTGCAGCACGCCGGCCATGATCCGCCCAAGCGTCGATTTGCCAGATCCCGATGAGCCGATGAGCGCCACGCAATCGCCGGGTGCGAGGCGCAATGAAACATCATTCAATATGTGCCGGTCGGCATACGGCACGGCGAAGCTCACGTTCTGAAGCACGAGGCTGCTGGATTCAGGCACCGGCACCATGCGCGAGCCGGCATCCGATGCGACAGCAACCAACATCCTGTTGAGACGGTTGAACGCGTTGCGCGCATACGCAAAGGAACGCCAAGCGCCGATCGCACCTTCGATGGGTGTAAGCCCACGGCCCAGCAACAGGCTGGCAACGAAAATAATGCCAGGACTGCTGCTCTCCGCCAGCACCAGCCACGTGGCGGCACCCATCACCAGAATTTGCGTCAGCGTGCGGATGGATTTCGAGAAACCAAGAATGATCTCGGTCCGGTGCATTGCGTTGTCCTGCGCTATTCTCGCAAACTCCGCATCGCGGTAGACAACCTGCGCGGCGCCGTCCTGCATGCCCATTGCGCGGACCACCTGGATGTATTTTAGCGCCATTCCGAACCGGGAGTAGCTCCGCGCCAGCGCCGCACTTGCGTGGGTCAGCGGTTCATGTGTGGCAAGCTCGGTTAGAAGGGCCAGAAACAGCAGCGCAAGTGCGCTCAAGAGGCCAATTGCTCCAAGCAGGGGGTGAACGAGAAAAAGCAGAAGCAGGAAGACGGGCGCCCAGGGGATGTCAAAAAGCAGCGCGCTCGCCGGGGAATCGAGAAATTGGCGCAGCGAAGCGAGATCCCGATAGCAATCGGCGGCAACATTCGTATTGACCCTGGCTGCATATTCGAATGCGGCGGTAAGGACAACTGGCCGCATTCGATGATCGAGCCAACTGCCGATACGGGTAAGCGCAGCACGGCGCACGATATCGAGCACCGATCCAACAACAACCGCGACAGCGATGACAAGGGTCAACATCAGCAGCGTGTCGGTGCTCCGGCTCGACAGGACGCGGTCATAAATCTGGAGGAGATAGATCGACGGTGCGAGTAGAAAGATATTGTAACCGCAACTGTAAATGAAAACCAAACCAAAGGCTCCTGCGCAAGCGCGAAGGGCCACTACCAGATGCGTCGGTTGGCGCTCGGATTGTATGATATTCGTTGTCATTATCAGATCTCGGTTTTCGCGGTACTGACAAGGCAAACACCTGGCCGTCGATGAGGATCGTCGGTTTAGACCCGACGATCCTCACGGGCCGAAAGCGTCAGATCAAATGGCTCAGATCGAGATCGACATGGCTATGGTCGAAATGATCGAGAGTATTTGATATGGACTGAGTCGTCGTTGTGGGATCGGTGTGAACCACTGCAGCCGAGATATCGCCACCGCGTGCAATATTGCCGTTACCGCCATTACCGCCGACGCCGGCGAGAATAGTGGCATGCTGATCTGCGAAGAATTGGGTATTCTGGGTAGCAGTTGTCGCTGCAGAAACTGCTGCTACATCACCACCACTGCCGTTCGTCTCACTCCCGTTGGAGGTGGAAGCGCCGCCAGCGCCGCCAGCACCATTGTTGGTGATGGAGGAAAGGGTTCCGTTCTCAGCTTCAGCTGAGCCACCGTGGCCACCAGGCCCCGCACCCCAATCTGCAGTTTGCCAAACATGATCACCATTGTGCAAATCCGTATCTGCGCCATACACCGTCTGTGAATTGGCGACATACGCACTGGGATTGTAGTTGATATCTCCGTAGCTGTAGCCGTCGCCGCCGTTACCGGCATTTGCGTCGCCTGCGTTGGAATGATTGAGTTGGATCGTGTCAGATAATTGTGGAATAGGCATAACTTTACTCCCTTTACATGGTTTGTCAGTGTTTCTCCCACGCCCTGGTGCCCGGCGATGTCATCGCCAAGCAAGATAATCGCCCTAGAACAGTGCTCGCCATTTACATTGCGGGCTAGCTAGATATTCGGAGACGTTCTTTTGGGGAGGGTGCGGCTGCATAAGGGGCCAATCGCCAAAACATCCAACTGGCTATAGCCGCGCGCTGGTGCGCGACCCCTTAAGGTAATGCCGGCACTTCAGGCATTTCATTGCATTTGAGAGGGAAATGGGTGGAGGTTAGCGTGCGGGGCTGGAGATCCGCAGCCATATCCGGCGGATCATGTGCTTACACATGAATGAACGAAAGAATGTCGTCTACCAGCGCTGAATGGGCATTCGAGATATCGCCGCCATGCCCGCCGATGCCTGCCATTTGCAACGCATGCTGATCGTAAAGGACGTGATCAAGTTGTTGCGCATCGGCCGTGCCGCCCGCAGGTACCGCGATGTTGATCGGATGGAAATATCCTATGTTCACATCCACCATACTGCCGTTCGAAAAGCCCGACCCGCCACTTCCCGATGAATGGTTGCCGGTGAAAATCGTATCGGAACTCAGATTGAAACCGCCGCCATTGCCTCCTATGCCCGCGATCTGAATGGCGCCCTGATCGAAGATTGCGTTGTTGGTCTGATGGGCCTCAGCCGAGCCGCCTGCAGCACCGACCGCAATATTGATCGGCGAGAAAATGGCTACGTTCAGGTCGACCATGCTACCGATGAAATAGCCGTTGCCACCATGCCCCGCATACAGGTCGCCGCTATAGGTGAGCGCAGATCCGGACCCACTCGGGGAATCATGGATCGTTGTATTGTGATCACCGCCCGAGCCGCCGATCCCGCCAATCTGGGTGGTACCCTGCAGCATGGCCGAATTGTTCGATTGATCGGCAATCGCATGTGAACCCGGCCCTCCTGCTACGGCAACGTTGACCGGCACGAAACTCCCGACATCCGAGCTTACCATTCCGCCGTAGAAAATCCCGTTGCCGCCGCTGCCTGCATGATGGAGAGTGTCCCCACCGCCGCCACTGAGCACAGCGTTGCCGCTGCCCCCGTTCCCGCCCATGCCAGCCATTTCGGTGGAGTGCTGATTCATCAAGGAATTGTTGCCCTGCTGTGCCTCAACCACAGTGTGAGGACCAGCAATTGCGGCATTTGAAGGCGCGAAGATTGCCATGGGAGTGCTGCTTATGACGCCAATCGCGATGCCATCGCCGCCGCTTCCGGCTGAACTGCTCGGCACAACCTCCAGGGGAAGCCACGTTGGGACGAGCGCCAAATGCCCCGACGCAGAACCGGGAATCGCGTTCTGGCTGGTGCTCGTGTTGAGCACCCCTTCCGCTATGGGACGATTATCCGCCATCATCGTTACTCCACCCCAGTTGCGACCACCCGCCTCGCGAAGCTCTGCGGAACGCATGGTTCGACCAACCTCCATTGTGCAGTCAGATGAACAAAAAGAAGAGCCTGTAATTCATCTACAGCCATCTGGGCGTAGGGATAGCTATTTGGCCGTAGTCTTTTTCGGGCAAAATCACGTTGCATCTGCCTGTGAGAATTGTCCCGACAATCAGGATTTCGGCGGTTCTTAACGCAAGGGGACAGCCAAGCTGGGGCGTTTCGCTGCACGGCGCTTCGCCAAGCGCATTACTACGATGGGCTTGTAAGCTCCGGTCGCTCGCGCCTCATTGAGCCATCTACCTTCAAACGCAAAAGCTCGATATAGGCTGCTGCCGTCCAGGAGAAACCCAATCCGCCACAACCTTCACCGGTCAAAGGGTCGAAATACTCGGCAAAGCCATTTACTTCGATGGCTCTTACCGTGGAAAGACGCAATTTCTCGGCCATTGTATCTTTGCCGTTGCGTTGCAGACCATCAATCAGCAGCCAGTTGATGACCGCCCAGACCGGACCGCGCCAATACCGCTTTGCCTCGAAACCGGAATAAGATGGTTGTGTCGATGGGAACAGTACTTTCAGCCCATCAGACCAAGCGTTCATTTCAGCAATTACTTCTTCCAGCACGGTCTGTTCCAGATCAAGCGCCAGGAGCGGACAGAAACAGGCCTGCGTCGGCGCTTCAATATCAGTGTCTGAAATCAGGTCACGCGAAACGAAGCGGCGCAGTTCGGGCCGCCATTGCGCCAGCAGCGCCTTGCGGGATCGAGCATTGACTGTCTCGAGCTCCTCCGCGTCGGCCTCCTGGCCAAATTCGCGGGCGAGTTCGAGCAGCGCTTCGCCGGATGCCAAAAGAATGGCCGTCGTCTGGATTTCTGCGACTTTGAAGGGAGCGGCTGCCCATTGCTCCGCGGGATTCCACCCGCACGCGGCGTAGGTATCGACCAGATGAATAAAGCGGCGATAATCCTCGTCATGCGGCCGCATGGCAGCGTCCACATGGCCGGTATCCTTGCGAATAACTTCGGTTTTCGTCGTTGTGGGAACGCGGGCCAGCGCAATATCCCAGGCTGGCGAATTGTCGCTGCCACTTTCCCATGGATGCAGCAGCGCGACCAGTCCCGTGCTCTCCGGATCGCGGGCTTCATACCACCAGCGGTGCCAGCGCAACGCCGCATCATAGAGGAACCGGCTGCGTTCCCCGGTGCCCGTTCGTCCCTGACGTTTTGCAGCATCATGGACTTTTTTCAGCGCCATTCCGAAGACAGGAGGTTGGGTAATACCTGAAGTGGCAGTGGTGTGGTGTGCGCGCCAGACATTCGGACCCGGAAAATATGTGTCACTTGGCGCGTGGAAAACTATATGCGGGATCATTCCATCGGCCCATTGGCCCTCGATCAACCGCTCAAGTTCACGATAGGCGCGCGGAACATCATAGGTCGCAAAACCCATTGCGACGAATGCGGAATCCCAGTTCCACTGGAATGGATAGAGCCGATCGGTCGGCACTGTGTAACCGCCGCGATCATTGGCGGCCAGAATTTGGCGCGCGTCTTCAAGATAATCAGTCATGGCTTCCCGTTCGAAGGTGGAGTTATGCAATGGGGTGATTGAGGGAAAGACCGGTTTCAGGCGAAAGCCATGTCAAACGGTCTGCATCGAGCTTGAGGCCAATCGCGTCACCGGCCCTGACCGTTTCGCTCGGCGGCAGGATCACGCGCACGGGCTGTTCCGCGACGGTACCCGTCAAGAGCAGATGCGAGCCCATTGGTTCAGCCACGCGCACGTCGAGGCGCAAACCTTCAGCAAGCGGAGCGATCGAAACATTTTCGCCGCGAAGACCAAGCACAATGTCGCTGCCCGAATGAGCGGGCACAGCATGGCTGGTATTGCCGAGCTTTACAGTGCCATTCGTGACTGGTAGCCGGATAAAATTCATCGGCGGGCTGCCCATGAAACCACCGACGAAGCGGCTCGCCGGGTGGCTGTAAATATCGACAGGCGCGCCGACCTGCTCGATGCGGCCATTGTACATGACGGCGATACGATCGGAGAGGCCCATGGCCTCGGTCTGGTCGTGGGTCACATAGATGGTCGTCGTTCCCGACGCCAGCAGAACGGCTTTCAATTCCGTGCGCATTTCAAGGCGAAGCAGAGCATCGAGGTTTGAAAGCGGCTCGTCCATCAGCAGCACTTTCGGCTCGACTGCCAGCGCGCGGGCAACAGCTACGCGCTGGCGCTGGCCGCCGGAGAGCTTGTTCGGATAGCGATCAAGGTAGGGTTCGATATGCAGGAGCGCTGCAGCCTTGCCGACCTGTCTTTTCACTCGCTGCCCATCGGCCCTTTGCATACGCAGACCGAAGGCTACATTCTCGAACACTGTCATGTGGGGGAAGACCGCATAGTTCTGGAAAACCATGGCCAAGCCACGATCCTTCGGTGCCAGCCCGTTGATGGGAGTGCCGCCAATCAAAAGCTTGCCTGACGTTTCGGTTTCGAGCCCGGCAATGATCCTCAGCAATGTGGTTTTGCCGCAACCCGACGGTCCCAACAGAGAAACAAACTCGCCGTCGCGTATTTCGAGCGATATTTCCTTCAATGCCTCGAATGTACCAAAGGTCTTTTTAATGCGATCAATGACGATATTGGCCACGATGGTCGCTCCCTTATTTGCTGGAAATACCCCATATTGCGAACAGGTAGCGCCGGACCGCGAATATGAAGATGACGGAGGGAAGGATAAGCAGCAGGCCACCGGCAAAGCGGTAGTGCAGCGGGCTTTCAGCGAGAACAGTCAGAAGATAAGCCGTCAGTGTACGGTGCCGGACTGTCAAAACGGAGGCGGCAAAGACCTCGTTCCAGGAAATGACAAAGGCAAAGACCGCCGTTGCGGCAAGTCCCGGCAGTGCCAGCGGTGCAACAATACGGAAAAAGGCCTGGGGACGCGAACAACCGAACACCCATGCAGCCTCTTCGAGTTCTCGTGGTACACCCATGAAAATGCCCTGCGTGACGAGAGCGGCAAAGGGCAGGGCCAAAACCGTGTGCACCAGCCCGACACCGATGATGGTGTCGTAAAGGCCGATCCGAATGAAGGACACGGTCAACGGCAGGGCTAGGATGGCGAGTGGAAAAGCCCGGGTCAGAAGCACGAGTAGACGAAAGCTGTCCTTGCCCTTGAAATTGTAGCGGGCGAGCGCATAACCGGCAGGCGCTCCGATCAGAACGGACAGGACAACGGTGACCGCCGCTGCGCCAAGCGAGTTCATGAAAGCGCCGGCCACGCCTTCGGTTTTCAAAAAGAGCAGAAACGGCTCGAAAGAAACACCGGCCGGGAAAGCGGTTTTCGGCCATTGATAGACCCCGCCTCGCCCGCCAAACGCGCCGAGTGCTACCAGGTAGATCGGGACGAGAACCCAGGCACAAAGCACCGCGATGCCGCTCCAAAGAAGAACAGACCGGGCCGAACCGAAGCTTGACGGTTGGGAGCTGGTGCTCATGGCAGGCGCTCCGGATCAACCCTGACGGCTTTGAGATACACAAACGTGGCCGCCAGCGAGATGATCATGATCAGCACCGCATAGGCTGCAGCTACGCCATAATTCTGGTTCTGGTTTTGCCAGGTGTAGGCTTCGCCAACAAGCACAGGCATGTTGCTTCCACCCAATGCATAGACCACGGCGAAAACCTCGAAGGCGAGAACTGTCCTGAGGATCAATGCGGATTGAAGAGCAGGTTTGATCAAGGGCAATGTGATGCGGAAAAACCGCGTCCAGCGGCCCGCGCCGAAGACTTCCGCCGCTTCGCCAAATTCCTTTGGCACCTGATTGAGACCTGCCACAATGATGACCATGACAATGGCGGTGCCACGCCAGATTTCAGCGACAGCAATAGCAAAAAACAAGGCTATCGGCGTCTGATAGGACAGCCAGTTGGCCGGCCTCTCCATGAGACCAAGAGTGAACAGCATGCTGTTCAGATAGCCACTGTTCTGCAGGATCGACAACCAGACGAGGCCCGCCGCGAGATCGGAAATGCCAAGTGGAATTGTCCATATCCAGAGAATGGTTTCGCGGCCGGCACCAACTTTGGCGACCATGGAACCCATTGCCAGGGCAATCATGATCTGGATCGGTACAACCGCAAGTGTCAGCAGGAACGTGTTGCGGATGGCCGAGCGAAAGTTCAAATCCCCCGCCATGGTTTGCAGATTGGCAAGAGAAGGCATGCCGCCTTCGGAAATCGCGAGCCAGATTGTCTGGACCAACGGCAAAAGAAAGAGCAGCGCGAGAAAGATCACGCAGGGCGCGATCAGGACATAGGGAATCCAGGACTTGTCGTTCTGCATGATCAACTTCTCGGGGAGTGTGCACGTCCAATGATATTATTCGACGGGACAGGAACCTTGGCTTGGTGCATCCGGTGCCCAGCAAGGGGCGCCCGTATCACCGATCAGTTTGCTCAGGCTCGCGGCTTGCTGGCTCAAGACATCGGTTACCGGTTCCCCGCGAATGACGATCCGCTGGAATGCATCCATATAGACTTTGTTGAACTCGCCACCGCGATCCCCAAGACCCACCGGCAACAGTGAAATGACAGCATCGGGTGCCTGCTGCGTTGCCTGCACGCCGGCGGCCAGCATGGCAATGCCCGGTTCAATATCCGCCGGAAGTTTTGCGTCGACCGTTGGAAAGAAGCCAACATTCCTTGCCGTGAGAATTTGCGTTTCCGGTTTGACCAAATGTTCGATGACGCCTTTGGCTCCCGTTTCATCAGGTGCCCCTTGCGGGATTGCCAAGCCAGCCACGACAGGCATGTAGCCGCGCCCCTTCGGGCCAGCCGGAGCAGGGAAGATCACGTACTGGTCCGGCTGTGACGCGACGGCTTCTTTCAGCCGGGCGATATGATCCCAGGCAACCCATACTTCATCGGCAAGCAAGGGCTCCTGCATAAAATTGTAGTTGGTGGAATTGGGATTGACGACAGCCCAGAGCTTTTTGAAGCTTTCCCATCCCTTGGCCGCATCCGCGGATTTGAATGGGCGAACGACACCGCCCGTAAAGGACGGATAGAAATATCCTTGGAAATAGCGCGCCATCAGACCTTTGGGTCCAGCGGGAAAGCCGATACGCGGTTGTCCGGTCTCGGTTTGCATCTTCTGACCCCATTCAATGAGCTGATCATAGGTCAGTTTGTTGATGTCAGCCCCCGCAGGCAAATACTGGAGTGCCTGTTTGTTGGCCGCCATCACATAGGTGGCCTGCATCCACGGGATATATTGCTGTTTGTCCTTACCGAGTTTTCCAAGATCAAGAAGTGCCTTTGGCATGCCATTGTCGGCAAGTTGCTTAGCCAGGTCGTCAAGCGGCACAAAGCCGTCCTTCGATGCAATGGGGGACAACTCGCCATGAAGTGCGCCGACAAGACTGATTGTATGTTTTCCCGCCTGGCGCTCGGCTTCCATGCGCACGGCAAATTGTGGCGGTTCTTCAACGACATACTCCACGGGGGCGGCCAGACCCTTCAGGATCACATTGCGCACGGCCGTTGCCTCTTCAATGGGACGCAGCTGGGTTGATAGAAAAACTGTTTCGGCCTTGGCGACGGTAGCAGTCAAAAAGCCAGAGGCCGCGAGCAGCCCGATAAGCAGGGATCGTTTCATTGCTTCTCCTCCATTATTATTCGTGAATGCCTGCGTCATTGTCGGCCAGCCGTTGCGACCGGCAATGACTGGCGCGCGGTATGAATTCGATGGGGTGTATTTCCTGGAGGGATTCCGGCGCCTCGCCATCGATGGCACGCAACAGCAGAGAAGCGATGCGAACGCCAATGTCTTCGCCAGTCACGCGCATGGTCGAAAGTGGCGGATCCGTAAAAGCACTCATAGGCAAGTCGTCATGTCCGGTAATACAAACGGTGTTGCCGCCAGCAACTTCACGCAATGCCCGCAATGCGCCGACCGCCATTTCATCGGTTGCGCAAAGAATGGCTGTGGGTTTGACGGGACCGCTCATCAGCGCCTTTGCAGCGGCATATCCGCCATGCTCAGTGGGTTCGCCTTCAGCCATGAGTTCCGATGCAAGCCCGGCCCGGCGAAGGGCATCCTCCCACCCCAAGCGCCGGTGATGGGCGAAGGAAAATTCCTGAGGCCCCGCCACATGCCCGATATGTGTATGGCCATCGGCAATGAAACGCAGTGTGGCATCCCGAAAGCCGGAGAAGCCGTCACCGTCAAGAAATGCATGCGGTTTCGCCGATTCCGTCCGGCCATGTGTAACAAACGGGACGCCCCGTGACTGAAGCAATTCCACGCGCTCATCATGACGCCTTGTACGGACAAGCAGCATGGCATCGACCCGCTGTCCGTCGATGAAGCGCCGACACATTTCGAGTTCACTCTGCCCGCGCGGGACAGGTGCAATGACAAGGTTGAGGCCCGAAATGGCCAGATGCTCCGCGCATGCGGAGAGGATATCGAGAAAATGCGGTGGTCCGATATGACCCGGGGCAGTTGGAAGCGTCACTGCGACAAGTTCAGCGCGTTGCCGCCGCAGACGCCGCGCTGAAGCATTCGGCTGATATCCCGTCTTGGCCACAGCTTCGAGCACGCGCGCCTTTGTCTTGGCCGAGACGTCAGAATAACCGTCAAGCGCCCGCGATACCGTGGTGATGGATAGGCCGAGCGATTGCGCAAGTTGTTTCAGATTGGACATGCCCCCTCCCAGAAGTGTGCGGTATAATTTTCCAAAACGTTTTGGATGTCAATTATCAATACAAAAATTGAAGAATGGGCCTGATTTTGGGTCGTAAGGCTGAGAGGAACAATGTGCTGAAACCCTCACTAGCGGCTTCGATGTGCCAAAAAGGAAGTCGGTAACATCATCGCGACAGAAAAGGCGCCCGCTCTCGGAGTTAAATCAGCGGCTTTTATGATAGACTCGGAAGTGATTTCATTTCCGAAACAAATATCTCATGCAGGAAAACCAGTCCGAAGTGGATTTTCTGCTACAAGCTGTTGAGTGGTGAAATTAAGCACAACCATGGGGAGATTTCATGCCGACGCTTTATTCCATCAAACCAGCTTTTCAGAACCTGCTCCGTCCCCTGGCTGCTGGACTCGTTTCCGCTGGCGCCACCGCAAATCAGGTGACCATCGCCGCAACAATCATCTCGGTTGTAGCGGGTGTGTTGATTGCTTTTTTCCCGGAGAATGCGTTGCTTTTCTGGCTATTGCCGTTGGTGCTTTTTGTCCGCATGGCACTCAATGCCATTGATGGAATGATGGCTCGTGAATTCGGACAGGCATCGAAACTCGGCGCGTATCTGAATGAGCTTGGTGATATCGTTTCGGATGTGGCCTTGATCCTTCCATTCGCACTTGTTGCACCGTTTGCCACTGCAGGGGTGGTTGCTTTTGCCGTCACAGCGATGATTGCCGAATATGCCGGCGTGCTCGGGGTCATGACCGGCGGCGGGCGTGGTTATGACGGACCATTCGGAAAAAGCGACCGCGCATTGGCTCTCGGCATCATAGCCGCGCTTATCGGTAGTGGCATCATCCTGCCCTCATGGTTCGGCTGGGTTTTTCCCCTCATGGCCCTGCTATCCGTTGTCACCGCCGTGAATCGTGTTCGTGCGGGCCTACGCCGCGCCAATTCCTGAAAATCAATTCTGCTTCCGGAGCGAGCCTATGTCGACAGATCCATCCTCCAGTCCTGCGGCATCAGATGCAGTAGAGGAAAGTACCTTTCCCACCGACGACGGGACCGAACTTTTCTATCGGAAATGGCCGGCCAGATCGGGAAAGCCGAGGGGTGCAATTATTCTTCTGCATCGTGGCCACGAACATGGTGGACGCGTTGCACATCTGGTTGAGGAACTTGGCCTTGGCGATTTCACTTTCTATGCCTGGGATGCCCGCGGCCATGGCCGTTCACCGGGCGAACGCGGCTACTCCCCATCCTTTGCAGCATCGGTGCGCGATCTCGACAGTTTCGTAGAGCACATATGCAGAACCGGCGGTTTTGCCATTGAGGACATTGCTGTTATCGCCCAGTCGGTAGGTGCCGTGCTCGCTGCAACGTGGGTCCATGACTATGCGCCGCGTATCCGGGCGCTTGTACTGGCTTCTCCGGCTTTCAGTGTGAAACTCTACGTTCCATTCGCTCGTGAAGGCATCTGGCTCTGGCAGAAATTGAAAGGACAATTCTTCGTCAATTCCTACGTCAAGGCCAAGTTTCTTACCCATGATCCCGCGCGCATCGCGTCGTTCGACAATGACCCGTTGGTCACGCGGGCCATCGCATCGAATATACTGCTCGATCTTTATACAAACGCTGAACGAGTGGTCGCGGATGCCCGCGCGATCACCGTACCGACGCAGTTACTTATCTCCGGCAGTGACTGGGTCGTCCGGCACGGGCCCCAGCATCGCTTCTATGAAAATCTGGCCCACCCCCTCAAAGAGCGCCACGTGCTCAGGGGATTTTACCACGACACTCTTGGCGAGAAGGAGCGCGCAATTGCCGTGGCACATGCGCGCCGGTTCATTCTTGCATGCTTCGACACAGAACCGGAGCCGCTGGATGTAACGAACGCCCATCAGACGGGCTTTACCCGCGATGAACAGGACATGCTGTCATCCCCGCACGACCTGCTTTCCTTGAAAGGTCTCTATTGGGCGATCTACCGCTCGTCCATCCGCTTCAGTGCATTGTTCTCGAAGGGACTGAAAACAGGCGTAGAGACCGGTTTCGACTCCGGCTCAACCCTCGACTATGTCTATGAGAACGAACCGAGGGGAATGGGACCGGGCGGCAGGCTCATCGACAAGCAATTCCTGAATGCGATCGGCTGGCGGGGCATTCGTCAGCGCAAGCTGCATCTGCAAGAGCTTATCGGCTTCGCCCTGACAAGACTGCAGGATGCCGGCCGCACGACACATATTCTCGATATCGCAGCCGGTCATGGCCGTTATGTCCTCGATGCGATTGCCAAATCCGCAGTCAAGCCGACAAGCGTCCGGCTGCAGGACTATGCGCCGATCAATGTCGATGCCGGACGCAAATCCATCGCCGAGAGAGGCATCCAGGATATAGCGAGCTTTCATCAGGCGGATGCTTTCGATGCCGAACAACTGGCTGCAATCCAACCCGCGCCCGATCTTGCGATTGTATCCGGCCTTTACGAACTCTTTCCCGACAACGCGCTTATAAAGCGCTCGCTTGGCGGGCTTGCAACGTCGATGCAATCCGGCAGCTTGCTGATCTACACCAACCAGCCGTGGCATCCGCAACTGGAAATGATTGCACGTGCGCTCACCTCGCACCGTGGCGGCGAAGCATGGGTCATGCGCCGCCGGACGCAGGCTGAAATGGATCAGCTGGTTGCGGCAGCGGGTTTCAGGAAGATCGACCAGCTTGTTGATGAATGGGGCATATTCACTGTTTCCATCGCTGAGCGCACATGACCGAAAACACCGTCGCACAGACGCGCTTGAACCGGGCCGTCGCAAAACGTGCACTGATCTGGCTCATCTGCCTCGCACCATTGTTCTACGCGACCTATGGGACAGCCAATTGGCTTGCCTCGCAGCGGGAGAACGTTCCAAATATCACCTTTGCCTGGGAACAAGCCATTCCCTTCATTGCCTGGACCATTTTCCCCTATTGGTCGATCAACCTGTTCTACGGACTTTCCTTGTTCTTTAACGATACGACTGCTGAGGTCGATCGCCTGGCGAAGCGTTACCTGACAGCACAGATCATCGCGGTTACCTGCTTCATCGCGTTTCCCCTGACCGTCATCTTCCACAAGCCGCCGACCAGCGGCGCATCAGGCTTCCTGTTCGATATGCTGGGTGGCTTCGACAAGCCCTTCAACCAGGCGCCCTCCCTACATATCGCTCTCCTGGCGATTATCTGGACGCATTGGCGCGTTCGTCTGTCAGGCATTGTTCTTTGGATCTGGCATCTCTGGTGTGCATTGATCGGCATTTCCGTTCTCACGACCTATCAGCATCATTTTATCGATATCCCCACCGGTCTGCTTTTGGGTCTTTTTGCTCTCTGGCTCTTCCCGGCACACATGCCCTCACCCGTGGCCGCATTCCGCTTGACCGATGATCCCAAGGCACGGCGCATTGGCACCTATTATGCAATGGCCAGTCTGATCTTCTTGCTTGCGACAATTATCGGAACGCCGACATCGGCGGCATTCCTGTTTTTCCTGTGGCCGGCGCTGGCCCTCCTGCTTGTATCAATCGGCTATTTCGGTGCGGGCACCGCCGTCTTTCAGAAGTGCGCTGACGGCACGCTTTCCCTCGCCAGCACATGGCTGTTGGCCCCTTGCCGCCTGGGTGCCATTGTCAACAGCCGAATCTGGACACGCCAGCTCCCGCCCTCTGTTGCCATTGGCAAGAACGTGCATTTGGGGCGGCTGCCGCGGGTATCTGAACTATCGAAATTCATGACCGTCATTGACCTGACCGCCGAACTGGCAAAGCCTTCCGGCGTGGAGATTGCATGGCTGTCGTTCCCGGCGCTTGATCTCGTTTCGCCTCGACACGATGAATTGCGCAACGCGGCCGACGCCATCGAACTTGCCCGGCGCAAGGGGCCCGTTCTCGTTTGCTGTGCGCTTGGATTCCAGCGCAGTGCGGCAGCAATCGCCGTTTGGCTTTTGCAGTATGGCGATGTCAAAACCGCAGCCGAAGCAATCGAAAAAATCGAAGCCGGGGGCAGGCGTATTCATCTGACGGAAGGCATGCTGCTTTTTGCTCAAGAGACGAAACAAAGATGAATGGACAGGCCTCTGCACTCGCCGACCGATTGCACGCCAAGGTAGCAGCGATCACGTCATGGCTGCAACAAACCGCCTCTTGTTGAAACTGCATCTTGCTTTTACATTTTTTCTTGTTCTATTCGCTGTAATTACAACCTATGGGTTGTGGGGGCGCATATGAATGCAAGAGAAACGTTAAGGCGAATTTCCGCCATGGTGCTGGCCGGATTGGCTCGCGGCATTACGGGCGTGCGCCCGATCTGGCAGGGATGCGCGCCTTCGGACCGGCAGCGCATTTTCTTTGCGAACCATTGCAGTCATGGCGATTTTATTCTGCTTTCCTCCAGCCTGCCGCCACGCGAGCGGCAGCGCACACGTGCCGTTGCAGGTGCCGATTATTGGAAGCGCAATAAATTGCGGAACATTCTCGCCAAGGACTTGCTGAACACCGTGCTGGTTGACCGCAATTGGGTCGAGCGTTCGGAGGATCCGATGGTCGTCATGCTCGATGCATTGCAGGAAGGAAGCTCACTCATTGTCTTTCCCGAAGGCACGCGCAACATGACCGAGGAACCGTTGCTGCGCTTCCGCTCCGGTCTCTATAATCTTGCTGTGGCCCGGCCGGACGTGGAGCTTATTCCCTGCTGGATCGAGAATATGTCACGCGTCTTGCCGAAAGGTACCTTCCTGCCAGTCCCACTCCTGTGCCGCGTTGTCTTTGGCTCGCCAATCGCACTTGAACCAAATGAAGACCGGAAAGAGTTTCTTCAAAGGGCGCGCCAATCTCTGCTCGATCTTTCGCCGGAACATCAGAAAGCACTCAATCATGGCTGAAACGGTCTGGCTCTTTCTCGGCCTGCTCGGCGTGCTCACGTTCGCCAGTGCCATTGCAACAATGCTTACGTGGAAAAGCCGGCGCACGGCGGAGGTCTTGCCATCAACGCTCGTGAACCTCAATTCACGCATAAAGGCGTGGTGGATCATGATCGGCGGCATTTCCGTCGCTTTTCTTTTCGGTAAAAATGGCGTCATTTTCCTGTTCGCCTTTGTCTCCTTTGCTTCGCTGCGTGAATATGTGACGCTCACCCATACGCGGCGCGGCGATCATCGTATTATCATCGGCATGTTCCTCGTCATCATTCCTATCCAATATTACCTTCTCTGGATTGAATGGTATGGGCTCTATTCCATCTTTGTGCCGGTCTACTGCTTCCTTGCCATGCCCGCCTTGACGGCAATTTCGGGCGATACGGAGCGCTTTCTCGAGCGCGTGAGCGAACAGCAATGGGGCATCATGCTGTCGGTCTATTGCATCAGCCATGTCCCTGCCCTGCTCACACTTTCCATCCCCGGTTTTCAGGGCAAGGGATTGCTTTTGATCGCATTCCTGATCGCGACTGTTCAGGGGAGTGATGTGCTGCAATATGTGTTCGGCAAGCTTTTCGGCAAACACAAGGTTGCACCGAAAATCTCTCCCTCCAAAACCTGGGAGGGTCTGATCGGCGGCATTGTCAGCGCATCATTGCTCGGCGCAGCGCTGACGTGGTTGACACCATTCAGCGTCCTGCAAGCCGGGCTCATGGCGGGACTTGCCTGCATTATGGGATTTTTCGGCGGACTTGTTGCTTCGGCGATCAAGCGCGACCGCGGCGTCAAGGATTGGGGCCACATGATCGAGGGGCACGGCGGCATGCTCGACCGGGCGGACAGCTTGATTTTCGCCGCACCGGTCTTCTTTCACATCGTTCGCTATTTCTGGGCAGCATGAAGTAAACCCGCCGGCACGAGATCGTGCAGCAAATGGCCGGATCGCTGATAGCCTCGCCGGTTGGGGTTGGAACTCGACCATAACCGTTTAGCCCAACTGCACCCAATTTATGCCTTCGAGCACATAGGGCGCGAACAGGAAATCGCGGATCTCGATAATCCGGCTATCCGACCAGCCGATCAGGACAAAATGCGCAGGTCTGTCCATCGGGCCGGTGCTGTCGAAGACGAGCATGGCCGGCTGCCCTTCAACCGCACCGAAGGCGAACCGCCATTTCGTCTCTTCCGCATAGCGTGTGAAATAAAGGCCAATCTTGTCACGCCCTTTCCATTCGAGCCGGTTCACCAGATCGAGCTTGACGTCATCGGCGAGCATGGCGCGGATTGCATCAAAATTACCGCTTCGAAACAGATGGACATACGCTGTGATCTTCCGCCGGTCCGGATCGGACATCAGCGGTAACCGGGTATCTTCAGGCGCCTGCGCGAGTTGCCGCAGCGCTACACGCCCGCGCTGAAGCGCCGATTTGGCCGCGGCCGGCGTGCTGCCGGCGATCGCCGCGATCTCTTCGACCGAGTGGCCAAGGACGTCCTTGAGAATCACGGCGCAGCGCTGAAGTTCGGGCAGTCGCAGAAACGTTTGAAAGCCGACCGCGACGATATCCGCCTCGGGCATCATTGCATCTTCCAGATCTTCGGTGAGCGAGACAACGTTGCTGCGGGAGCGTCGGCGCAGGAAATCCAAACTCGTATTGTGGGCGATACGGAACAGCCAGGCTTCGAGATTTTCAACAATCGTGCCTTCCGCGCGCGCCCGCAGGGCCTTGATCAGGGTATCTTGCAGCACATCCTCACCGTCCACACTCGAACCGGTCATACGCGCGCAGTAGCGGTGAAGCCGCGGCCGCAGCGCTTTCAGTCGATCCTCGAATTCGTCCGTATTCATGTGTCGAGACCTATAGTGCTTCCACTCTGTTCCGCCAGGGATTGGATACCAATATCACGGCTGGGTTCAAACCTCTCTGTTGTCAAAGAGGAACATTTGAACGCCCGAGTCATCCGGCGCAAAAATCCGGCGATCCTCCCCGGCTGCCCGTCCCTCCGCGCTTGCAAACGCCCTTTCGATCGCCGCAAGGTCGTCGAAATACAAGGTTCCAATCCGATGGATATCAGGGGTTCCCAGCGGTGTCGCGATGGGACCGTCGCTGACCTCGTATTTCCGGAGACCCGGAATCTTCTTGGCGAGAGGCACGTGGATATCGAAGTAATGTCGATCAAATGCCTCTACGTCCTTCGGTGTCCGGTAAATCACGACCATCCGGGCCATTGCGGTTCTCCTTTGTAAATTGTGTGGCACAAACTTACTTGTGTGTTCACCCTCACCGGACTTCGCTCAACACCGCCGAGCCCATGACCGAGTCCAAGCTCGCCAACTCGATGATCTTCGGAAAATAGGCTTGCATGTGCGGATCGCTGCGCATTGCCTCGACGGCTGCCGGGTTCTCCCACTCGGAGTAAATGACCACACCGGCGCCGTCCTTTGCCGCGATCAGCCGGGTTGTCTTCCATCCGGGGAGCATGCGGACCACCGTATCGATGTTCTGCTTCAAGAGCGCTATCAGCGCCTCCTGCTTCCCGGGTTTAACCTTCAGCAGATTGATCAAAATGACGGATTCGTCGGACATGGCATATCTCCTTCTGTTTCGGATACACCAAGGACGACCCGAAGGATTAAAACGGATCGCGGCGCAGAAGATTTTTCGGTTATCTGTCGAAAGAGCGTGCTTTGCCGAGTTTTGCAACGCCAGTTGCAATGACCCGACACAGCCAGGCATCGTTGACACAGGGCATCCAGATACCACGCGCAACCATTACTTCTTTCAGGTCACGCAGCCTCATAGAACGCTTCACTCGCTATCCGCGATGTGACCGCCTTGGTACCCACGATCATGAGCAGCGGATCGCCGTTACGCGCGCGCTGGCCCGTCGGCAGTTCCACGGCGCGGTTGACGCCGACAGGCGTCAGTCAATTGCTGCGAACCCAACCGTTCCATGCCAATATGCTTATCGCAAATTTCTGCCTACCGATTTTTGGCGTCCGGAACCTGCTTGAGATACTGGTGAATGGCTTGCACCACGACTGATCCTTCCCCTACCCCTGACGCCACCCGTTTTACCGATCCCGCCCGAACATCGCCAACGGCGAATACGCCAGGCGCCGAGGTTTCAAAGGGAGAGCCGCTGGTCAAAACTCCGGCCATGAGTCCAGTCTCAATAAACCCGGACTTGTCCAGCTTAACACAGCCATTGAGCCATTCCGTGTTTGGTGCAGCTCCAATCATCATAAAGATATTCGAGATATTTTTGGTTTCGCTCTGTCCAGTCATACGATCGGTCCAGGTCACCGTGTTCAGGTATCTGTCACCGTCGATAGCCGTGATTTCAGTGTGCGCGTGCAGTGAGATGCGCTGTGATTTTTCGATGCGTTGAATCAGATAGTCCGACATTGTCTCCTTCAAACCCTGCCCCCGGACCAGAATGTGCAGATGTTTGACCCATTGCGACAGGAACATCGCCGCCTGACCGGCCGAATTGCCGCCGCCGACAACAATGACCTCCTGTTCCCGGCACAACTGCGCTTCCATTGCCGTGGCCGCGTAGTGAATGCCCTGCCCTTCAAACCGCTCGTGGTTCAACAGGTCCGGCTTGCGGTAACGGGCTCCGGTGGCAACGACCATTGCCCGCGCGGAGACGGTTTGTCCGTCATCGAGCAGGACGCGGTAAGGCGACCTGTCGCAATCGACGGAGACAGCCATGCGGGAAATGGCCAGGCGCGCGCCGAACTTCTGGGCCTGAACCTGTGCACGGCCTGCCAGAGCCTGCCCGGATATACCAGTCGGGAATCCGAGATAATTCTCGATCTTCGAGCTTGTTCCTGCTTGCCCGCCTGGGGCTACCCCTTCGATCACGATCGTTTTCAATCCTTCCGATGCGGCGTAGACCGCCGAGGCGAGGCCGGCCGGTCCGGCACCGACAACCATGACGTCGTAGACTTCGGCCGGATCAATGATTTCTGTCAGCCCCAGCACATCCGCCAGTTGGCTCGTTGTCGGATTCTGCAAGACCGCTTTCCCTGGCGGAACGATAACAGGCAGCGACAAGGCACAGATTTTCAACGCAGTGACCATTTCCTTCGCCTCGGGATCGACGTCGGAATCGACCAACCGGTGGGGATAACCGTTGCGCGTCAGAAAGCGCTGCAATCTCAGCGTGTCAGCAGCGTGGCTCGGCCCTATCAACACAACGCCTGCCTGACCGTGCTTGATAAAGCCGACGCGGCGCAAAATAAGTGCGCGGGTAATGATTTCACCGATATCCGGCTCCGCCGACATCATCCGCAGGAACGAATCCCGCTCAACGCGGATAAGATGTGAATCCTCAGCCGCCCTCGCCGTCACCAAATTCTCCCGACTATTGAACAGGTCGAGTTCTCCGGTGAATTCCCGCTCCCCCTGCAGCGCCAGGACCCGGCTTGAGCCATCGCCGCCGAGATCAAGTATCTCAATGGAGCCAGACTTTATCAGAAAGAAATCCGTCTGGCGTTCGCCGCGACTGAACAGAACCGTGCCCTTGGTGACTGAGGTCTCGGATCCGAACGCGGAAACGCGCTCCATCATGCCCTTGTCGAGCTGCGGAAAAGTTTGTGTCCTGCGGGCGTAGGGGTCACTCGCATCGGCCGAGACGTTATCGCTCAATTCCACCTGGTTCATTCCGGCGCACTCTCACTCGTGGTCCGATTTTGACATTTGCACCACCTTGATACAAGCCATACAGGCAAATGTCAGATCAGGTGAACCTCGACGCCGCATATATGTGACGAGATCTGCTGAGACGCGATTTGCTATTTGCCGGGAACGCGCTGCCAACATGCGGAACCGACGCGTTCGCTTTTCTTCGTGGCGGAACTTTGCAACGGTTCTTCTTCACGATATCCCCGAACGGGGGCTGCAGACTAAAGATCGACCACAAGGCCCTTGGCCTGGAGAACAGGATCAAGATTGCTGACCTCGATGACGGACTTGCCGGCCTTGTAGGCAGCGATATATCCGGCTTCGGCATCCTCACGCGCCTGGGCAAGTTCGGCCACGGCAAGGGCTTCATCCCGTCGAACAACGACAAGCCCGTCAGCATCACCAACAATGATGTCGCCAGGATAGACCAGCTCGTCACCAATCGTGATCGGATCGTTCACGGCCGCAAGCGTTTCCTTGACCGTTCCCTTGATGCAGACACTCAGGGAAAACACCGGAAAGCCGAGGTCGCGAAGCTGTAGAGTGTCGCGAACGCCAGTGTCGGTCACCAGACCACCGATGCCCTTGGCAAGGCAGGCATTGGCAAGAACATCGCCAAAAGATCCCGCCTCTTCATAGTCGCCGGCGGACACCACGATTATATCACCCGGCTTGGCGTAGTTGATCGCAAGCTGGAGCATGATGTTGTCGCGTGGCGCACATTTCACTGTGAAGGCCGGGCCACACAACTTCATCCGATAGTCGACAGGCTTCAACCGCGAGGAAAGAGCGCCCCTGCGCCCCTGCGCCTCATGCAATGTCGCTGGCGAGAATTTAGCGATCGCCTCGATGGCATCCGGGCTCGGGCGTTCGGGTATCTGTTTGATATGGATCATGACAGCCTCTGTTTGGTGTGTTGGTTCTAGTGGTTTTTCTGGATGGAGGAGAGGAACCCCCGCACATCCGGGTGGGTCCCCGAGGAGAAGAACAGCTCCGGTTTGGCATCGAAGGTCAGCGCACCGTTCTTCAGGAACCAGATGCGGTCAGCGACCTCTCGGGCAAAGCCCATTTCATGGGTCACGCACATCATGGTAATGCCCTCTCCGGATAGCTGGCGAAGCAGTTTGAGCACTTCGCTGACCATCTCGGGATCGAGCGCACTGGTCGGCTCATCGAGGATGAGCACCTCCGGCTTCAGGATCAGCGACCGGGCGATCGCGACACGTTGAGACTGACCACCGGAAATGTCGGCAGGAAGTGAGTTCGCCTTGTCCGCCAGCCCCACACGTTCGAGCATCAGGAGTGCGGCAGGCAACGCCTCCTTGCGCGATTGCTTGTGGATTCGGCGCAAGGGCAGCATGACGTTGTCGATGACGGTCAGATGGGGGAACAGGTTGAACTGCTGAAAGATGAAGCCGATGCCGGTTCTCAGCGTATTCACGTTGACCGACTTGGCATTGATATCCATGCCGCCTACGGTGATCGTCCCTTCCTGGATTGACTCCAGCCGGTTCACTGTCCGCACCAGCGTCGATTTTCCCGATCCCGAAGGCCCGCACAACACGATGGTCGTTCCCTTGTCGACGGTAGCGGAAATCTCCTTGATGACCTTAAGGGGTCCAAACCACTTGGAAACACCTTGAAACTCGATCATGCTATCACCTCCACGAGCACACGCCCCGTTCGCCTGTTCGCGATCCGCCTTTCCAGCCAGTTCGTTGCCTGGCTCAGTGCAAAGCAGAGGATGAAATATGTGGCAGCCAGAATCCCGAAGATCTGAAGCGGCTTGGTCACCTCGTTCGAGTTGACCTGCAGCATAACGTAAGAAAGCTCGGACACGGCGATGATCGATCCAAGCGATGATTCCTTGATGATAGTCGTCAACTGGTTGACGATGCCCGGAATGACATTGAAAATCGCCTGCGGCAGGATCACACGGAAAGTTGTCGGGACATAACCGAGCCCGAGCGCTTTGGCTGCTTCCACCTGCCCATTGGGCAGTCCTTGAATACCGGCCGCGATGATCTCTCCGAGATAAGCGGCTTGATAGACAACGATCGCAATGATCAGCGTATAGGTCGCGTCGATTGGAAAGCCGATAGCCATCGGCAGCGCGAAATACGCCCAGAAGATCAACATCAACAGCGGAATGGCGCGCACGCTGTGCACGAAGCCGCTTGCAATTGCCTTGAGCGGGCGCGACTGGCCGGTTCTTGCCAGCGCGATCAGAATGGCGCAGGGGAAAGTGACGGCAAGACTCACGATTGAAATGATTAGCGTCAGGGCAAGACCGCCCAGCTTCCCATGCGGATATTCGCCGATCAGCAGCATGAGACCGTATTCGCGAATGATTTCCAGCATTACTTCACCCTCAACCGAAACCGATCGGACAAGACAGCGGAGAGCCACATGATGGCAAAGGAGATCAGCATATAGATTGCCGTCGCTATCCCGTAGGCCTCGAAAATCCGGAACGATTGCTCTTCGATATAACGCGCCTGATAGCTCAGTTCCGCAACGCCGATGCCTGCAGCAAGACTGGTGCCCTTGAAGAGGATGAGCGTCTGCCCCAGAAGGGCTGGAAGCGCCAGGCGCCAGGCTTGGGGCAGAATGACCCAGCGCATCGCGCCCAGATAGGTCAAGCCGATCGAACGGGCCGCCTCCATCTGCGCAGGATGGATCGAGCGCATGCCGCTGCGGAAATCTTCGGACATATAGGCGGCCTTGTTCAGCGCCAGCGCCACGATCGCGTAGCCGATCTCCGCCCCGATATCATTCAGATACTCGTTAACGGCATCGGGCAGCACGACGGCAAACCCGAAATACCAGACAAACAACTGGATCAGCATCGGAACATTCCGGTGATATTCCACGAAAGCAGCAACCAGCAATTGTGTCGGCCGGAACTTGACAGCCCGAACGACGGTCAGGATGATTGCAAGCACTAACCCGAAAATCCACGACAGGACGAATAGAACCATCGTTGTCTGAATGCCCTGCAGGATGAGATCCAGATACTCACCCTGCAGGACTTTACCAAAATCGAGGTGGTATCCCATGATGCTGCAAGCTCACTTTGGTCTGAGGATCAGTTCGCGAACCAGGTCGACTGTGGCTTGCCAAACTCGAACTTTCGCGTCGCCTTCAGATCCGAGTCCTTGCCAAGCCATTTGTCGTACAATTTCTGTCCCTCACCGCTTTTCTCGATGCTTGCCAGGAATTCGTCGGCCGTCTTCACGAGCTCAGGCGAGCCCTTGCGAAAGGCGAAACCGGACGGCATCGATAACAGTGGCTCATCAAGGAAGCGCAGCGCCTTGATCTCGTTACCGGCATTCCGCTGAACGGCCTTGCCCTCGGAATAGCGGTAGACCGTCGCCTTGACCTTGCCCTGCTGGAGCGCAAGGAACGACGCGGCGCTCGTCTCGAAAGAAAGGACGCGGGCGTCGGGAAGTCTCTTTTCAGTCAAGGGAATGAGCACGGATCCTTTGACAAGACCGATGCGCTGGCCAGACAAATCGTCCACCACCTTGATCGGCGAAGCATCCAACACCACGAAACTGAAATCTTCCGCAATGTAGGCACCGCTGAAATCCACCTGTTCCGCGCGCTCCTTGCTGTAGCTGAGAAGCGAAGCCAGAATGTCCACGCGACCTTGCGTCAGCTCGGCCATGCGGGTCTGTGGCGAGACCGGGGTGAGCCGCGGCTTGACACCGATGTACTTCGCAAACATGCCGCAAAGCTCGATCTCATATCCAGCGGGTTCGCGCGTCTTGGCATCCTGAAAGCCGAGCGGCGGTGAGTTCGTCAGCACGCCGCAGTTCAGAATTCCAGCAGTCTTGATATCATTGAGCTGTTCAGCAGAGCCGATGGTCGAAAGAATGGCAGCACCGGTAAAAACCGCGGCAGCCAGAAATAGATTCAGGTTCATTTTGTTCCTCCTCCACAGCGCACCCTCTCGCTGTCTGGCCGTTTTAATCAGAAGAAGATATTCAAACAAATATATATTGAAGATATAATGTATATCGATACGATATATGAAATTTGGAGCACCGGATGACGCTCGATCTTTTGAAATTGCGCTACTTTGCCAAGATTGCCGAACTGGGGTCTTTTACACGCGCCTCCAACGAACTCGGCGTTGCGCAGCCTGCGCTCAGCTCGCATATGCGCGCGCTCGAAGAGAAGTTGGACGTGCAGCTTTTGAAGCGGATGCCGCGCGGAGTGGTCGCCACCGAGGCGGGACAAACGCTGCTGTCCCATGCACAAGCGATCCTCCGTGCTTTGGAACAGGCAGAAGCGGCGACAAAAGAACGGGCAGAATATCCAACCGGCGACGTCTCACTCGGCATTCTGAGTTCGATATGCCCGACGCTGTCAATTCCCGTGATCGAAGAATGCTCCCAGCGATTTCCGAAGATTCGCCTCACGATCAGCGAAGGTGACAGCCAGACGCTTCGGGCAGCGGTGGATACGCGTGTCCACGATCTTGCGGTCACCCTCGACAGTGTCGCCAAGCAGACATCCTTACCTCTCTTCGAAGAAACGCTCTACATCGTTGGCCCGTCAGGGCAGTTCACGCCCGATGCGGAAGTGACAGTGGAACATGCCCTCGGCCTGCCGCTGATCCTGCCCACGCGTCGCCACGGGATTCGCATACTACTTGAACGGCAGGCTCTGATGTCCGGACGGGAACTTAATATCGTGCGCGAAATCGAAGGTGTGGCGAGCACGAAGGCGGCCATTCGCGCGGGTCTCGGACTGACGATCCTCGGGCGCGGGGCGGTCCATCCCGAGCAAGAAAACGGAACTCTCTCCGCCATCGCTCTCACACGCCCCGGTCTCACCCGCCGCCTCGTTCTCGACATGCCGGCCGACCATCCGCCGACGCGGGCCGTCATCGAGGTGCAAAAAATTCTGCTTGCGGTTGTCATAAAGCTCGGTGCTGACGGCCACTGGAGTTGCCTCTCACCGACACTGTCCGCAAGCCAGTAGGTGTTCTGCAGCAGACATCTGAAGCAACATTGGGTCTGCGCGTTCAGTTCCTTCAGATCTATTTTTGTGCTTCCGTGGCCATTCGAATAGCCAGGCCAGCCAAAACAGTTCCCATAAGGTAGCGCTGAACCGTCATCCAAAATGGACGATTGGCAAGAAATGCTGCGATCGAACCAGCAGTAACGGCGATCATGGCATTGACGGTCAAGCTTATGGCAATTTGCGTAGAACCGAAGCTGATTGACTGCAAGAACACGCTTCCAAGCTCCGGCTTTACGAACTGCGGCAACAGAGACAGATACAGAACCGCCGCCTTGGGATTGAGGAGATTGGTAACAAAACCCATGACAAACAGTTTCTGTGATGTGTCCTTTGGCAGTTCTCGGACAACGAATGCCGAGCGTCCACCCGGCTTGAGGGCGTTCCAAGCAAGCCAACCGAGATAAATTGCTCCGCCAAATTTCAAAACCTCGTAGGCAAACGGCACCGCAAATACGAGTGCCGTAATGCCAAGCGCAGCGGAAAGCATGTAAAAAACAAATCCCAGCGCTACACCCCCCAGGGAAATCAATCCCGCTTTCGGGCCCTGGCAGATTGATCGGGATATGAGGTAAATCATATTGGGGCCAGGGGTACAAACCATACCAAAGGCAATTAATCCGAATGCAAGCAGACTCGTTACTTCAGGCATTTGTCACCTTTTGAGAGCGTACACTGCTACCCATGTTTTGAGAGCGCTCACTACCGCTGCAGCCGCATACGCTGCAAGCATCCAATTGTCTGCATGACAAGTTTACGCGCTGGAAGTAGGGCAAAGGCTATGGGTAAACCTTGCCCTGTGAATAGTGACTGGAAAAGCGGTTGTTTAGAACAACCACCCCACTTGCCTGCCGGACGTTCAGCATATATATTAGACCAATGCCTGATAATTCGTCCCGACCATCTTCACCGCCACATATCCCGATGGATGCGCTGAGCGAAGTCCTGCAGGACTTTCGTTTGAGTGGCGTCAATTATGGCCGCTGTGAGCTCCGGCATCCATGGAGCATCGCCTTTCCGCAACAACCGCTGCTTCGTTTTCACTTTGTCAGCCAGGGCCCGTGCTGGATCCATACCGAAGTGCAGGGCTGGCAGGAGTTGCGCGATGGCGACCTGGTGCTGTTGCCGCAAGGCATCGCCCATCGGCTGGCCAGCGCGCCGGACGTTGTGGGCGACTCGCTCAAGGGTTGCCACGTGACCAAGCTGGGAAGCAACGTCAGCGAAGTGGTGCGGGAGGGAACGGGGGCGACCAGCACCCTTTTCTGCGGCTCTATGGCCCTGGGTGCCTGTGCGCTCAACCCCTTGATCACTTTGATGCCGCCGATCATCAAGGGCTGCGACGTGGCCGGCAACGACCCGATCGTCGGTCCCTTGCTGGCGGCAATGACGGTTGAGGCCGCGCAACCCCAGATGGGCAGCGCCACCATCCTGTCGCGGATGGCGGACCTGCTGACCGCCCGGCTCATCCGCTGCTGGGTCAATTGCACTGGAGCCCCGACCACCGGCTGGCTCGCCGCCATCCGCGACCCCCATATCGGCCGCGTCCTGGCGGCCATGCACCGGGACCCCGGCCATAACTGGACCCTCGAAAGCCTCGCCGCCCTTGCAGGGCAATCGCGCTCGATTTTCGCCGAGCGTTTCAGCGCTGTTTTGGGGGAAGGCGCGGCACGCTATCTCGCCCGTCTTCGTATGCAGCTTGCCCGAGAATTGTTGGGGCAAAACGGCATGTCGGTTGCCGAGGTCGCGACTCGTTTGGGCTATGAGTCCGAGGCATCGTTCGCGCGCGCGTTCAAGCGTATCACCAGCGTCTCGCCCGGCGTTGTGCGCCGCACCATTTCCGGACGAACGGACATGCATTTCGGATTTTAGGATACATATCATCCGAAAGGACTCGTTTATGAAGATCTCCAAACCTTGGAGATACTTCAATGACAGACACGACATTACAGCTTGAAGGCACCGCGATAGATCTTGATGCCGCTCCGCCAGTCGCGTGGAGCCCGGCCACCTGGTTCGCGGTTCTTTCAATGGCGGCCGCCAGCTTTGCGCTGGTGTCAGCCGAATTTCTGCCGGCAGGCCTGTTGACGCCGATGGCGCGCGATCTCGGCATTAGCGAGGGAACGGCCGGACAGGTCGTCACTGCGACCGCTTCCGTCGGCGCCGTCACGGCCATGTTGAGCAATGTCCTGATCGGCCGATTGAACCGCAAGACAGTGCTGGTTGGTCTCAGCGCCTTGGCAATCGGTTCCAATATTCTTGCGGCGGTCGCGACCGATTTCTGGCTATTATTGCTGGGTCGGGCCGGGCTGGGCATCGCCCTCAGCGCTTTCTGGGCACTTTCCGTTGCCGTCGTAGCGCGGCTGGTTGGCGCCAACGCCACGGGCCGGGGCATGGCGATCGTCACCCTTGGCGTCTCGCTCGCCACCATTGCCGCACCGTCGATGGGTGCATTGATCAGCGACTGGCTGGGCTGGCGCAGCGCCATGGCCATGACAGCGGGACTGGCAGCAGTTGCCATGGTGTTGCAATTTCTCAGCCTGCCGACCCTTCCTGCCACCACGAGCAACAGTCTTGCCGACGTCTTTCGGCTGACACGGCGGCGCGGCATTCAACTCGGCATGCTGGCTATCCTTTTGCTCATGACGGGGCATTTTGCCGGCTCGGTCTATGTGCGCCCCTTCCTCGAACAGGTTACGCACCTTGGAACCGGGCCGATTGCCCTGGCGCTGCTCGGATTTGGCATCGCCGCAGTAGTCGGTAATATCGCAGGCGGCCGCATGGCCGACGCCAACATCCGCATGGCCCTCGCTGCCACGGCCGCACTGATGGCATTCGCGGCGCTCGCTTTGGTACTTTGGGGCGTGCATATTGGCGTTGCCTTCGGCTTCGCTACGCTGTGGGGCTTCGCATTCGGCATGGCGCCGGTGGTGCTGCCGACCAATCTGTCCCGCGCGGCGCCTGACGCGCTGGAAGCAGCAGGAAGCCTGATGGTCACCTCTTTCCAGGTCGCCATCACGATTGGCGCGGTTGTCGGCGGTTATGTGGTGGACACCTATGGCGCTACAGGCCCCTTGACCCTTACGGCCATTCTTGCTGCGTCGACAGTCGTTCTGGCGCTGCTACAGCCCCGCAGCTAATCTTTGTTGCTGGGCGTGGTTGATGGAGCAACCAGAAGTCATAACAAGGTTGCAGATGCGGCACTCACGCCGCATCTGCAAAGCGCGGCGCACGGCCTTGGCGATCTTGAGGGTCGACGAACGGGCAGGTCATGCATCTCGCCCATCACTGGCACCTCTATGAGATCGCGCAAAAGGTTCTTTCAGAATCTGCAAATTCACGAATTACATGGGCAAGCTGCAACTGTTGCAGTTCGGATAACACCCGGTACGCACCAATTCCTGTGTCTTCAAAATCGTGCTCCGAACCTTTGGTTATGTTGAGGCTGGCGCTTTTTCGGACAGCATCGCGGGTCTGTGGCGCCGGCTTAACCCGCGAGAAAACCGCCATCCGTGCAGAGGATATGGCCGACAACGTAATCAGCCTCACTTAACAGCAGCCAGCAAACCGCCGCCGCAACTTCCTCGGGATGGCCCATGCGCCGCAGGGGCAGGCTGGCCGCGACCTGACGCATGTCCGCAATACCTGACGCCAGCATCATATCTGTCACCACGCGCCCCGGAGCGACGCCATTGATCCGCACACCCTGCGGTGCATATTCCATGGCCGCCGAACGCGTCATGGAAATGGCGGCTGCTTTCGAAGCAGAATATAGCGACAGTCCAGGATTGGGATTGCGTAGTCCGCTGACGCTTGTGTTGTTGACAATCGTCCCGCCACCAGAGGCCAGAAGCGCGGGTATTTGATGGCGCATACAATGAAATATAGCCCGCACGTTGGTGTCAAATACCTGACTATAGACAGCATCCGTCTGGTCAGCCAAGGAAGCTCGCTTCTCCTGAAACCCCGCATTGTTGAAAACCGCGTCCAGCCTCCCGAAGCGCTGCAGAAGTGTTCCGACCAGTTGCTCAACCTCCGCTTCACAGGCAACATCTGCCGTAACAAAGAGTGCCTCAGCACCGATGGTCTCAAGTTCGGCGGCAACGTTTTGCCCGATAGCCTGCCTGCGACCCGCTATGACGACTGCCGATGCACCCTCGCGAGCCATTCGAAGCGCAGTAGCGCGGCCGATGCCAGTTGCACCTCCCGTGACCAGACATACTTTGCCTGCCAGCTTGCCGCCCGGCCTCCATTGTGGAACGGGTCCTGCCAGAATTACCGGATCGACATCATCCAACGCCATACTCCTTGTCTCCAGTTTTATTTTCTGTTCGGCTGGCCTGCAGGGCGCAGGCATAGGAATCCAAGCTTTCCGGCAAGTTACGACCTGCTTCGACGCCCATCCTCGTCAGCGCCTCCATCACCTGATGCCGTGCAAACGCATCGACCCGCTGCAGCGTCGATACCCCTTGCGGGGTGAGCGACAACGGCTTTACACGCGCATCGTCATCGCTGATTTCCTCAGCTAGTTCACCGGCTTTGACCAGCTTGCGCACCATTCTGCTCACCGTGGATTTTTCCAGGATGAGAACAGCACTGAGATCGGAAGCCGTCATGGACCCGCGTGCGCCGATTTCAACCAACGCATGCACCGCAGAAGGCGGCAGATCAGTTGCCGCCAGTGTTGGCCGCAGGAAGCCAAGCTCCCGTACAAGTCGGCGAGAGGCATCGCGAATCCGGGCAATATGAGATTCATCGTTGCAAGCAGTCATACCGCGTCGCCCCATATAGTTGCTCTATACAACTATATGGGAATTCTGTATCGCTGAAAAGGGACCACATAATAGAAACTTTGGGTGAGCGCCTAAGAGGAGCCGACCCTTTGTCACCCGTTTCAAACAACGCGGCAATTCGGCCAGCTAAATGCGCAATCACAGACTGCAAGCCATGGCACAACGGGTAGCAATCGGTGGCCAGACCGTCTGAAACGGTCAGCACGAGCTCTTCAAACAACGGGACAACACCCTGTCAGAACTGGAACGAAATATCGGCCTTGAACGCATTGTCCTGCGCCTTGCTGGCAAACTGTCCGGAATAAGAAATGCCAATCGTTGCCTGTGGTGAAATCTTGAAATCGAGACCCGCTTCAAGCACCAGCGCGTCTTTGGCAATGGCGACGCCGGAAATATCAAAGGCAGCGCTACCGGTAAACGCAAGATTCGAATGGGGTACGGTGTCACCGAACGCATGACGCCAACCCAGCATGCCACGCGCAGCCGTTGTTACATTGCCCAACATGAAGTCCGAAGAGGCCCTGACGCCCAGCGTCGTGAATGTGTCATCCGTATCCGTCTTGCTGCCGATAAGAGCCGCTGCTCCGCCGGTTTCAGCAAAGGCGTCATGCTTGAAATTGACATAGGCCAGATTGACGAAAGGCTCAAAGGCAACACGATTGGTATCAATTCGATAACCGAGCTCGCCGAATACCTGTGCTGTGTGCGCATTGTATTTGGCAGATGTATCGTCTGAAAAACCGGGGAAAACGACCGACCGGCGGATATTGATATCGTGCCACGTATAGGTCGCACCTGCCCTAAAACCAAGATTACCCCATTGCGAGCCGCCATATACGCCGAGGTGATAATTGTCGCTGTCACCTGAGGAATTTCGATCATCCACTTTAAAGGAGGTGTGACTATACCCAGCAAGCAGACCAAGGCGCCAGTTGTCAGCGATTTGGGTATCTGCTCCGATCAGAAAGCCACCGGTCGTGCTTTCAAGACTCGCGGCGTGTCCGTTGCTTTCGCCTGAACCCCAATTGCCGAACCCTGTGCCCCATACGCCAAATTGATCCGTCACCGAGGGTGCGAGTTTGGGTCCGTCATCACCATAGGCCATAATCGGGACCGCTACCGCTGCGACACCGCTAAAAGCACCACGGATTCTGTTGATTGCCGCATCTCGGATGAAGCGGCTATCTTCCAGCAGAACGGTTGTTGCAGAGGCATAAACTTCGCCGGACAGCGCATCAAAGGCTTTCCGTGCAGATGCTGCATCCAAGACGAGCAGTGTATTGTACAGCGCAAGTGCATTGCCGCTTTGCGGCAGAGTGTTAAGAGCGCCAGCAGTTGCTATTTGATGCGGAGTGGTGGCCGCTATGGGGAACGGACCACCACCCGCCGTCGGGGATTGCTTGACCGCTATTGTGAGATCGACAGCTTTTGCAGTGTTCGCGAGCGTTGCGTCTAAAAAGGCCGAATTGGTCAAGACATTTGGATCGAATGTACCGCCAACGCCGCCTTGCGCGGTGAGGATCCGATAGGTCTGGCCTGTGTGATAGCTCGTTGCGGGATCAAGCGCACGAACCGAAACCGCTCCGCCCTGCAGCGTTGCAATCCCGGTTACCGCGATGAGATCCGAAGTGCCGGCTGAGGTGATCTCCACGTTGTAGACCGAACCGTTGGCAAGGGTTACATCTCCAGCAATGTTGAGCGTGCCGACCGAATTGCCGGGCGCAATCACACCACCTGAGGCAACTGTTGTGGTTCCGACTGTTCCTGTGCCTGAAAGCGTACCGCTATTCAGGACCTGAACTGTTCCGATCAGAGCCCCGTTGACAGAAAGAATACCTGCCTGAACGGTTGTCCCACCGGTATAAGTATTGTTTCCGGACAGGATGAGTTTGCCGGTACCTGTCTTTACCAGAGATGCTCCGGTACCGCCGCCGGTACCCCCATCCTGAATAGTGCCGGAGACGTCCGTCGATAGATTATTCGCGCCAACCGTTAATGCAGTCCCGCCAAGGAAGAATCGGCCGCTACCTTCAAGAGAACCGGCCGTGTTTGTGGCAGGACCATTGGAAAAATCGACGAGGCCGGTACTGTTGGCAATCAACCGCGCATTGCCACCGGTGCTGTTCGTAAAGAAAACGGTTTGGCCGCCAGCGTTGGAAGTAATTGTTGCGTTGCCAGCCGATCCACTGTCATCAAAGAGCGTTCGACCACCGCTGTTGTTGGTAATGACAGCGCTTCCAGCTGAGCTGGTTCCGCGAATAAGTGTCAGACCGGTATTGTTGTTGGTGATCGTGGCATTGCTGGCAGTGCTGGCGTCGAAGAATGTCACTCGTCCATTGTTGGCGTTGATCAGAGACGCGCTACCGGCGGTGCTGCTGTCATCGAATTCGGTATTGCCTCCGTTGTTGGAAATATTGGCAGTGCCTGCAGTACTTGAATTGATGAAAGCGGTTGTACCACCAAGGGTGTTCGTTATGACAGCATTGTCTGCTGTGCTGGTGTCACCGAATAACAATGCACCGCCATTGTTGGTTATGATGGCATGCCCTGCGATGCTGTTGCTGAAGAAATCAGTGCGGCCATCGACATTGTTGATAATGGAGGCATTGGCTGCCGTGCTCGTACCGAAGAAGAGGGTCTGTCCCCCATCGCCATTTGTAATGGTCGCGCTGCCCGCATTGCTGGCGCCGGAAAATAGTGTCAGCCCGCCAAGATTGGCAATATTTGCATTCTCGGCAGTACTCTCATTGGTGAAGTCCGTTTCGCCGCCAGTAAGGTTTGCAATGGTAGCCGTGCCGCCTTGGCTTGTGTCCTGAAACGTTGTGAGATCGCCAGAATTATTGACTATTGCGGTATTGCCGGCAGAACTGTTGCCCGAATACGTCGTATTGCCGGCGTAGGCTGTTCCAGCAAGCAGGGCCATTGTAAGCGCTGTCGATGCACATGTCGCTTTATACAGGGCCATGGCAGTCATTTCCCCCTCGTTTTACACCGAGCGCAACTGGGCGAGTACGGGGTTATTTCACGATGTCCTGCCCCTCCGCCCGAATGTGCGGGCAACCTCACCTAGATCCTCGATCACATAATAAGAGTCGGCGACTCCCAAGATGCCGAGCCGCAATCCTTCCCAACACGCCCAACCGGACGCGCATTCAGTACAACCGATCCATGCTCTTCACGTGTAGATGGATGATAGACTTAGTTGGCGGAATTCACGGACGCTCAGTTTCAAACTGCTACCTAGAATGGCTAATCACGGCCATCCCAATGGCGGGCCATGGCAGGAAGATGGCACATTGCTTGGAAGACGAATGCGCCCAATGACTGAGATGGGCCATTCAAGCCATATTGCTGGTTGCGTTGTCCGCACCGGTTCCCATATCGACGATTTGAACGATGATGCCTGATTGATTCAAAGGAGCTGTTGGACGTTTATTCAGCCTCTTTATGCGTCATCTGTTAGAACCTCACGTTGAAATCTGCCTTGAAGCCATGCTGGCGGACTTCGGCTGCGATCCGCCCCTGATAAGAGAGACCGAGGGTTGCCTGCAGGGGCAGCTTGTGTCGTTTGCTTGGCATTCTCAGTATCCCTTACCGGCTCAAAAGCCATACTTCATAAAGGATCACTTTGCAGGGGGCAGACCAGCCTCTTCCGGGTTCCAACTCCAATCGATTACCAAATCTGCCCGCACTATAATTATAGCTCGCTCGCTTCGGCATTTTCAGCCTCGGCTGCGCCATGCCTGAGTCCGGACGAGCACAGCACGAGACAATCCCGCGTGAACAAGACGTGCCAGCACATTGGTGTAAAAGATCATCATGCCCATGGCTGCCGCTGGTGCGATATCGCCGGCGTCATCCATGTTGAGCACCGCAACGGAGGCCAATGCCGTATCCGCGGAATAGATGAAAACCACAGCTGAAACGGTGGTCATCGCATTGACGAAGAGATAGATCGAGATGTCGAGAATAGCTGGCAGACAAACTGGAACGGTCACCCGGGCGAACAGCTTGTAGAAAGGCTGTTTCAACGAAGCGGCAACGGATTCGAACTCCTGATCGATCTGCTTGAGGGCCGTGAGAGCCGTCAGATGCCCCACCGTGTAGAAGTGGGTAATGGTGCAGATAACCAGAATGGTCATTGTGCCATAGATCGAATGCAGTGGGTTGGCAGGATTGTTGAAGAAGAAAATATAGGCAAGTCCCAGCACCAGACCCGGCACAGCCATGGGCAGCATTGCCAGGAAATGGAAAATGGCGCGGCCTTTCCAGAACCCTTCGGTCTTTTCCACCATGTAGGCGCCGGTGAAAACGATAATGGTTCCGAATATCGCTGTCAGCCCTGCTAGCTGGATGGAGTTCTTATAGGAGCCCCAGCCGCCGCCATCCATGTGGTTAAAGGCAAAATTCTTCAGACTGAGACTGAGGTCGTAAGGCCAGAACTTGACCAGTGCCGCCAGTTGGCAGACCAGCAATATTCCGATGATGAAGACAGCCACCAATGCACACCAGACGAGGCAAAGGCGGTCGAACCGCCGGTTCGGCTTCGGCTCATAGGGAACGGATCGCGCCGAAAGCAGTGCCACCTGCTTTTTCTGCACCAGACGATCGACAACAAACGCGGCAAGTGCAGGGACAAGCAGGATCACCGAGACAACAGCGCCCATTTCAAAATTCTGCTGGCCGATGACCTGCTTGTAAATATCGACCGCCAGGACATTGTACTGGCCACCGATCACCTTCGGCAGGCCAAAATCCGTGATTGCCAGCGTGAACACAACGAAAGCTGCCGAGATGAGCCCATAACGTGCTCCCGGTATGGTAACGGTCCAGAAGGTACGCCAGCGGCTGGCACGCAATGACGCCGCAGCCTCGTAATGGCGCTGGTCGGAAATGGCGAGCGCCGTCGAAATAATGATCAGCGCATGCGGAAACGTGAAGAAAACGGAACCGACAACGATGCCCAGCGGTCCGTAGATGGATGCACCAAACAGCACGTCCCGGATCATACCCTGATTGCCGAAGAGATAGATCAAGGCAATGCCGGGCAAAAGCGAAGGCACAAGGATTGGCGCCATTGCGATCATACGGAACACACCCTTGTATCGCATGCAACTGCGGTTCATCGCATAGGCAAAGCCAAAGGCGATACCAACTGTCAAAACAGTGCTGATAACCGCTATGAACAATGAATTCTGGATGGACCGGAACAGCGTCGGTGTAGAAAAATAGCTGACATAATTATCGAAACCGGTGGACCGTGACGATCTCAGCGCAACACGGCGAAAGGTGTTGGAATCCACCTCCTGCCATTGAGTGCCTCGATGCAGGTCCGAGCCGATCAGATAGGTCGTATCATCCGTGGTGCCGCGTATTCGGTATTTTACCGGGCTGCGGAAGCTGAAGTCTGGAAAGAAGCTGGTCGCGGCGAGCCTGCCATCGGCGTTCGTTGCAAGTTTATCTGGCGGGAGAACCGAAAGCCTGTCGTTCAGCACAGCTGCGGTGGTGGCTTGACTGAAATTACCGGCCGCATCGCTCACCTGAAACTCGTACCGGGTCAGGTCAAAACTATAAGTGGAGAACGATTTCGATAGCATTACATAAAGCGGCGCAGCCAGTGCAACGATCAGATAGAGCGAAATAACGATCATCAAGCCGCGTTTGACCAGATCATCTGTGTCCAACTGCAGTCTTGGTGTGTTGTGAGGAAGCGGTATGAGCAAATCAGTGACTGCTGCCATGGTGACCTCCGTTCGGAAACACCAGAAGACGGTCGGCAGGCAGCTCCACCGTCAAAGCCCCACCTTCAGCAAGGCCAAGACGCCGGGCAGCATTGATCGAGAAGTCCGCGATGAGAACCTCGTCACCAAGCCTTTCACCGCGCAAACGGGTGCGCCAGAAGGAACCGAGAAACTCCATCTTGCCAATGATGACGTCGACGAGATTCGCCGTGTCGCCTGATTTGGATCCTGGCTCGTATGGAATGACATCTTCTGGGCGTATCGCCACAATGACAGGTTCATTCACACCGAAAGCATGCTGACGACAATTCAGGTGACCGTTGCCGAAAGCCACCTCATGCCTGTCTGTTGCGCGTGCCCGCAACTTGTTGGTCTCACCAATAAAATCGGCAACGAACAAAGTGCGAGGATGCCGATAAACTTCGGTTGGCGTGCCAACCTGTTCGAGGATGCCATGATTCATGACAACGATGCGATCCGCCATCGACAGCGCTTCTTCCTGGTCGTGAGTGACCATGATGGTTGTGACGCCAAGCTTGCGCTGCAATTCCTTGATCTCGTGGCGCAAATGCACGCGTACCTTCGCGTCCAGCGCCGAGAGTGGTTCGTCAAGCAGCAATAGGCCGGGGGAAATGGCTATAGCCCGGGCGAGAGCGATGCGCTGCTGCTGACCGCCGGAGAGCTGCGCCGGATATTTACCGGCTTGATCCTGAAGGCCGACCAAGAGGAGCAGTTCTTTTACCCGGTCTTCGGTTTCGCGCCGCGACCGCCTGGCATTTTCAAGCCCGAAGGCAATATTCTTGGCAATGGTCAGATTGGGAAACAGGGCATAGGATTGAAACACAATGCCGTAGTCCCGTTTTGACGGAGGCAGCGTGGAGATATCCTTGCCGCCCTGCTGAATAGTTCCCCGGCTTTGCAAATCAAGTCCGGCAATTGCCCGCAGAAGCGTGGTTTTCCCACATCCGGACGGTCCAAGGAAACAAACGAACTCACCTTCCTTGATATCAAGCGAGACGTCTTTCAACGCATGAAATTCGCCAAATGCTTTCCACAAATTCGAGATCTGCAAATACGCCGGGTCACTGGATGGTGTCATTGGGCGCACCTCCGTGGGCGTTGCCGCAGAGCGAGCAAGAGTTTCATGTCTCATGGGGGCACCTCGCAAGGATTGATAAAGGGTGCCGCCTGAGCGGCACCCGGTTCAAATGCTGAATGCCCTCAGCTTTTCGGTTCCGATTTGGAATCGTAGCGTGTGTTCCATTCCTTGAGGATCGCGTTGCGGTTCGTAGCCGCCCACTCAAAGTCATTCTTGATCATCTTCGAGGCGACATCCGTCGGCAGATTCTCCACCGGCTTGGCAATACCCGGCATTGCCAGAACGGCATAACCAACATTGTACATTTCATTGGCTTTCTTGCTGATCGACCAATCCATCAGCACCTTGGCCGCCTCAAGCTTCGATGTGCCCGCCATGATAGCACCAGCTTCTGCTTCCCAGCCTGAGCCTTCTTCCGGGAAAATGATATCGATGGGGGCTCCGGCAGACTTTGCCTTGGCACCGGGAAATTCAAAGGAGACACCAATGACAGTCTCTCCAGCGCCAGCCATCTTGCAAGGCTTCGAACCGGAATGGGTGTAGCTCGAAATATTCTTGTGCAGCCCGTCCATAAAGGACCAGGCATCCTTTTCGCCGAACATCTGCAGCCAAGCCGAAACATCAAGGAAACCCGTACCGGACGAGGCCGGATTTGGCATCACGACATGGTCTTTGTATTCGGGCTTGGTCAGATCTTTCCAGCTTTTTGGCGGGGTCAGGCCGAGCTTCTTACCTTCAACGGTGTTGTAGCAAATCGCCGCCACATAGGCATCCATCCCCACCCAGCTCGGCGGTGTGGAATTATCGACGAATTTCGGATCAAGCTTTTCGACACCGGCTGGGGCATAGGGCTCCAGCATGCCTTCGCTTTTCAGCATCAATAGCGAAGATGCCGCGACACCCCAGACCACGTCAGCTTGCGGATTGTTCTTTTCGGCAAGGAGTTTGGCCGTCATGACACCCGTGGAATCGCGCACCCAGTTGATCTTGATATCCGGATGATCGGCATTGAACGTGTCTGCATAACGCTGCAGATCAACCGCCTCGAAGGCGGTGTAAACGGTCAATTGAGTCTCGGCATAGGCCGCCGATGACAGAAGCGTAAAGGCAAAGGCGGCAAGCGCCACAGATTTGTGCGTGTTCATGACTTGGTTCCCATTTTTTAAAGATCGGCTTATGCGCTTTTTTGCTTGGGAAAGGTTCGCCGCCGTCAACCGAGAAATGTCTCATCTTGCCAGAACGCGCCCAGTCCATACGTTGATAGTGCGGAACACCCTTTGATAAGTAAAATCTATTTATCTGATATTATTATTGGAAAAATCGATGATGTGGCGGACAATGAAAGCAGCGAAAATCCTGCATTTACAAATGAAAAGAGAGCGCATTGCGCCCTCTTTTCGCGTCAAAAACAATGGTTTCATTCAGGCCCAGGGCAATGAATAGGTCTTGATATTCGTGTAACTCTTCATGGCCTCGGAAACGCCTTCCTTATAGCCATTTCCGGAATCCTTGATGCCGCCGAAGGGAGACATTTCAATCCGATAGCCCGGGACTTCCCAGATATTGACCGTGCCGACCTGAAGACCCGCAATGTATTTCTGCATGCGGCGGAAATCATTGGTGCATACACCCGACGACAGGCCAAAGGCGGTGGAATTGGACAGCGCTATCAAAGCATCGTCATCATCCGGAGCGCGGATAATCGGGATGATTGGACCGAAGGTTTCCTCCATGACAAGCTCGGAAGCATGGGGCACGTGATCGACAACAATCGGCGGCAGCAAGGCACCTTGCCGGCCGGGATTGTAGAGGATATCGGCACCCTGCTCGGCCGCCATGTGCACGCGATCTTCGAAGAGAGCTGCAGCTCTTTCATGAACAACGGTTCCAAGATCCGTCGAACGATCCATCGGATCACCGAAGCGCAGTTTCTTCGCCCGTTCCAGCACCAGCGGCACGAACCGGTCAGCGACCTTCCCCTGACACAGGATACGCTTGACCGCAGTGCACCGTTGGCCGGAATTCTTGGTCGCGCCGGCAACTGCAAGATCAGCGGCTTTGGCAAGATCATCGTCGCTCAGATCATTGAGGATGATGAGCGGATCATTGCCGCCAAGTTCCAGTACGGCGCGCTTATAGCCCGCCGCACTCGCAATCATCTTGCCGACAGGAACGCCGCCGGTGAAGGTGATGAGCTCAATGTTCGGATTGGTGATCATTTCCAGGCCGATATCCGCCGGCCACCCGGTGACAACGGACAGCATTTCCGGTGGCAAACCGGCTTCGTAGAGAATATCGGCCAGCACGAGGGCGGTCATCGGCGTCAGTTCGGTTGGCTTGCAGACAACGCAATTGTTGGTGGCGATAGCCGGAGCAATCTTGTGCGACACCATGTTGAGCGGATGATTGAAAGGCGTGATCGCGGAGATCGCCTTCAACGGCTCACGCATGGTGAAGATTTTCCGCGCCTTGCCGTGAGGGGTCAAATCACAGGAAAAAATCTGACCATCATCCTGAATGCACATCTGCGCCGACAGAGTAAATACATCATAAGCCCGGCCGACCTCGTAGAGTGAATCGGCTTTGGAGATACCCAACTCCAGTGTGATCAGATTGGCGATCTCTTCCCTGCGGCTGGCAAGCGCTTCGGCGGTGCGAAACAATATCTGCTGACGTTCATAACGCGTCAGCTTCGGCGTGTAATTCGCTGCGATCTGGAAAGCTTGCCGCGCATGCTCCGTGCGGCCAGCTGGAACCGTACCCACCACTGCACCGGTATAGGGGTAGTGAACCTCAATCACATCGTCTGCATCGACCTTCCGCCCTGCAATGCGCATCGGCTCGTGCCGTACTTTAAACTCTGCTTCCACCTTGACCATGATCCTGTTTCCCCGCGACTTACGCCAAGGCCGCGGCCATGGCGGCATAATGGAAGGCATCGAAATTGCGCAGCTCCGGAGCATTCGGCAGATCAGGCAATTTGCGGTTGACGATGAAGGGCACCACCTGCTCGGTCAGACCACCATGCGAACGCAATGGCTCGTTCAATGCCGCAAGGTCATGACGGTGCTCACTGGTGCCGAGCGTCTTGTTTTCCGTTGAAAGGAAGACAATGTCACCAATCCGATCATTGGGCAGTTCGAAACGCTCGCATGCAGCAGCATTGTCGAGCACCACATCAATGCCTTCAATCTTCGCCAAACGCGCCATGATATCGGCTTGATCGGCTCCGTCCGGCAAATACGCGGTGGCGAACGAACCCAGTGCGCCGTGATGCACGACATAGGGGTCGGTGATCGGCAGAATGACGCGAGCGGCATCCTTACCCAGCCAATCGTCAAGCAGATCCTGAACATAAATAACGTCCGGCGATCCGTCCGCCTTATGCTTGGGCTTCATGCCATGGTCAGCCGTAACGACAATCGCCGCACCCAAGGCGTCGAGTTCAGCCAGGTATTTGTCGAACATCTCATAGAATGCATTGGCCTCGGGAACACCCGGTGCATATTTGTGCTGCACGTAGTCCGTGGTGGTCAGGTACATCACGTCAGGTTTGAAGGTCTTCAGCAGCTTCACACCGGCCGCAAACACAAACTCCGACAATTCCGCCGAATAGACCTCCGGGACAGGTCTGCCCAGCCATGCCGACGCGTTGTCGATACCGTGCTCCGCCTTGGTTGATTTGTCAGACTTTTCTGACGAGAAGCAGATTGCGCGATCCTCATCGAACGCCAGACCATGGCCAAGCAAGGCACGCAGCTTATCCTTCGCCGTGACGACAGCCACGCGTGCACCGGCATCGTAATAGGCTTTGAAGATGGTCGGCGCACGCAGGAAGCGCGGATCGTTCATCATCACTTCCTTGCCCGTCTCGCGCTCGTAGAGATAATTGCCGCAAATGCCGTGCACAGATGGCGGGCGCCCGGTGGCAATCGACATGTTGTTGGGGTTGGTAAAGCTCGGGATGACGCTATGGGCCATGCGAACAGTGCCCTTCTCCTTGATTTTGACCAGAGCCGGCATCAACCCCGCTTTGATCGCCTCATCGAGATAAGCGGGCTCGCAACCGTCGAGGCAGATTGCGATGGCCGTCACGCGCGGCCAAGCATAATTACGGCCGTTGACGCTGACATTGACGGGGGACATCTGGTTCATCGGAATAATCCTTGTTTATGAAGCGGTTCAGGCGGCAAGTTTGGCGCGTTCGGCGATAGCAGCGGCAGGAGGCGCCGCCGTATCAACACCCATCTCGCGCAGGGATTCTCTGGCAGCCTTGACGACGCGGCGCATGACATGTTCGTCCATGCGGCCGATGCAGCCAACACGGAAGCTGTCCACGACGGTCAATTTGCCGGGATAAATGATAAAGCCCTTGTCTTTCATCAGTTCGTAGAAGCGATCGAACGAAAAGTCCGGATGGGCAGGATTGAAGAAGGTGACGATGATCGGCGAAAGCCAGCGGTCCTTGAGCAGGGTTTCAAAGCCAAGTTCGCGCATTCCTGCGACCATCACATCGCGGTTGTTTGCGTAGCGCGCACCGCGTCCGGCAACACCACCTTCCACTTCGTGCTGGCGCAGTGCTACCAGAAAGGCTGCAACCACGTGCGTCGGCGGCGTATAGCGCCATTGCCCGGTCTTGATCAGATGCGCCCACTGCGCATGCACATCGAGACTGAGTGAATGGCTGCGCCCCTTGGCGGCTTCCAGCTCGCTCTTGCGGGCAATGATGAAGCCGAAGCCAGGTACGCCTTCAATGCATTTGTTTGCGGACGAAACCATCGCCTCATAGCGGATTTCGTTTACATCGAGCGAGATGGCACCGAATGCACTCATCGAGTCGATCAGCAGCTTGCGCCCCTTGGCATAGACCGTCTCCGAAATCTCGTGCACCGGATTAAGGATGCCGGAGCTGGTCTCGCAGTGGACGATGATCACATGGGTAATGGCGGGATCGGCGTCGAGCGCAGCCGCAACCTCACTTCCGCGTGGGGGCATGTAGTCGCCCTTATCGATCACGGTATGGGCCCGGCCAAGATAGTCCAGCGTTTGTGCAATACGTTGGCCATACGCTCCATTGACCAAAACAAGCGTTTTACTATCCCGTGGCAGGAAACTGCCCAGCATGGCCTCAACGGCGAATGTGCCGCTTCCCTGCATAGGAACACAGTCAAACTCATCATTTTTGTCGCCGGTCAGCGCGAGGAGGCGGCTGCGCATTTCCGCGGTCATGGCGCGAAAATCGCCATCCCACGAACCCCAGTCACGCAGCATCGCCTGCTTGACAGCATAGGAGGTAGTGAGCGGGCCGGGTGTCAGAAGATATGGTTCGCCAAGCTCTGGCGTTTCGAATGGGGTTACCGCTGTAGTCTGGCTTCCGGTCAACATTGTCATTCCTCCTGACTGACATGAAGTGCTCTTGTCCATCATCTCCCATGGATACGATATATATGTAAAATCGTTATTTTGTATCTATGTATAAATCTAATCGATACATCGTGCATGAATTGAGACAACCCGGTTCGGCATGAAAACTGGTCAGGCGGGTTGAGCCAGCCGGCTTTCCAGCAGATGACCATTCTGGGTCAGGATCGGATACGCCGCCGAGGCAAATAGAGAGTTGATCTCTTTGAACGCCCGTACTGTTTCCAGATGAATATCGCTGGTTTCGATGCTCTCCTGCGCACCGGATTGCAAACGATGCAAATGCCGTTCGTGGCTTTGGCGTTCGAGCTTGCGCATCCGCTCTTTTTCTATGACGAGTTGCCGCGCTGAAACCACATCCCCCGAAACCAGTACATTCATTGCGAGTTGCATATTGACGAGGACGCGCTCGTGAATTGCAGTCAATTCCGACCAGCCGGCCTTTGAAAAATGCAAATCCTTCTCATTTTTCTCCAGCGCAAGAACCAGAAGATTCTTGGCAATAATATCTCCGGCCCGTTCGAGATTGATACAGAAGTCTATCAACTCGATGCCCCGCTGCGCTTCTAGCGCGGTCATGATTCCACGGTTGATTTCGGCGATATAGAGCTTGATATCGGTGTGAGCGCGATTCACCTTGATGTCCAACTTTTGAGCCTGTTCGATCTGTGCCTTTGTACCGGCGTCAAGGAGTTTCATCACCGGCTGCAGCATAATCTCGACCACCTCACCCATATGCAAAACCTCACGCGTTGCACTTGCCAAGGCCAAACCCGCAGTCCGAATGACTGTCCTATCTAGCGCGCTTATGCGCTGCGAGGTCAGGTCATTCACATCGTTTTTCTGAGGCGCAATATCGGGAAGCATTAACAAAACAAGCCGTTCGACAAGCCCGGTCAATGGAAGACAGAAAACAAGCAAACCAAGATTGAACGCCAGGTGAAAATTAACGAGCTGGCGCGCCTGGTTCGTCCCAAGCAGGTCAAGGGGGACAGCCGTCAGATGCAGTATTATCAGCGCAATCACAGCGGCGATGCCGCGAAATATGAGATTGCCAAGGGGCAATCGCCGGGCTTCCAAGCCCTGACCGCGTGTCAGCCAAAACCCGATCAAACCTCCACCAAGGTTGGCGCCCAGTATAAAGACGAATCCTACCTCTGTAGGCAAAAGACCCTGCATCGCAAATGTAACAAACAAGAGGATTGCAGCAACGCTGGAATGGATCAGCCAGGTGAAAAGCGCTGCCACGAAAAATGCTGTCAGATAATCCTCCTTGAGATAGCCTATCGCTACCGGCAAAAATTCGCTGTGCCGCAAGGGCGCGGTTGCCTCGGCAATCATGTGCAGCGACAAAAGAATGAATGCTATTCCAAGCAGAATGCGTCCTATTTGAACAATCAACCGCGACTCGAACTTGAGAAAGAGGGTTCCACCGGCCAGCAACAAGACTGGAATCATCCAACTGAGATCAAAGGACAGTATCTGTACCACCATTGCCGAACCAACATCGGCTCCGAGTAGGATCGCAAGCCCCATCGAAACCACCAGAACACCGCTGGCGGCAAAGCCGGACGCAAGAACGGCGACCGCCGTTGAACTTTGCAGCACAACGGCAAGTGCTGCGCCAGCTGCGGCAGCCCTGATCTTACTGTTCCTTGTGCCACGCAGCGCTTCACGCAAACTGGATTCAAAAGCGCGCTCAACGCCGGTTCGAACCATACGGACAGCCCACAGCAACAGCATCGTTGCACCGGAAAGATGGAGAAGGACTAGTGAAAACTGCATAACAACGGCTCCCTCCGGAACCGTGCAAGAGGCGACTGATCCCATTACAGACTCAATTGAGCCTGCACATAAATCAAATCGTTAGTTTCGATATTTATATTAACAAAACTTATGATAAGTTCGCGCTGAACTGCTTGGGAGATATTATGCGCTACGTTCAGCTTCGTGCCTTTCACCATGTGGCAATCTACGGCGGGTTTTCCCGTGCGGCCGAGATGCTGTTCCTGACCCAGCCGGCGATTTCCGATCAGGTACGCAAGCTCGAAGAAGAATATGACATCCTGCTGTTCAATCGGAACAAGAAGCAGGTGACCCTGACGGAAGCCGGGCAACGGCTTCTGGAAATAACCCACCGCATGTTCGATACGGAGCAGCAGGCACTGGAGCTTCTTTCAGAATCTCGCGCCCTGCGCGCAGGGACGTTGCGTATCGTCGCCGATGCGGCGCACCATCTCCTGCACATTCTCGGCACATTTCGCGAGAGATATCCAGGCATTCAGGTTTCCGTACGCGCAGGCAATACCGAGACTGTGATCAGCAGCCTCTATAGCTATGAGGCCGATATTGGCGTCCTGGGCGAGGTCCCTACCGGGCGTGATTTTGAAATACTCAAGCTCAATTCAACCCCTATCGTCGCCTTTGTCTCCACCGAACATCCGCTCGCCACAGCAAAATCACTTACACTGGAAGAGCTGACACATTTCCCGTTGGTCATGCGCGAGCGCGGCTCGAAAACCCGGCAAAAATTGCAGGAGCGTGCTGCCAGCATGGGCTTTGAGCTCAAGCCAGCCATCGAGGCGGAAGGCCGCGAGGCCGTCCGTGAAATCGTGGCATCCGGCGCTGGCGTTGGCTTTGTGTCATCCGCCGAGTTTGGCAAGGATAATCGTCTTGTGCAGATTCCCATCGCCGGGCCGGACGTGCTGATGGACGAAGCACTCATCTGCCTGCGCGAGCGCAGCGCAGGCAAACTGGTGCGTGTCTTTCTCGACATCGCCAAGTCACTGGGACCGGCAGCCTAAGCGGCTGCCTGTACCGTCACGATATCGGCCTTCACCCGATCAGACTTTGGATCATAGGGACTGCGCATGTGCGCTGTCGCCGGGTAAAGTTCGCCCGCCAGATCGATCGAGAAGCTGCCGCTTTCGATGAACTCCTTGCTGACACCATCTGGATGTTCGATCAATCCAAGCGCTACTGAACGGCCAAGCGTATGGCCATAGGCGCCCGAGCGAACCTCGCCAACCGGTTTGCCATCGCGCAAGATCAGCTCGCCGCCCCAAAGCATCGGGACGCTATGATCTACCGTAAACTGCACAATGCGCCGGCGTAGCACGCCGCCTTCCCTTGCCTTGACCAGCGCGTCCTTCCCGATGAAACCGCCGGGCTTGTCCAAGGCGACAGCAAAGCTAAGACCGGCTTCGAAAGGATTGATGTCAGGCGTTAGCTCGCGGCTCCAGGCACGGAAGCCCTTCTCAAGGCGCAGTGCTTCAAGTGCATAGTAACCCGCATCGATGAGCCCCAGTTCGCGCCCCGCTTCGTGCAATGTCTCGTAAACACCAACGGCAAATTCCGTCGGCACGATGAGTTCCCAGCCGAGTTCGCCGACATAGGTCATACGGTTGGCGTAGGCTGTGGCATAGCCGATGTCGATTTCGCGGATCGTCGCGAAGGGAAAGCCCTCGTTCGACAAGTCCGCTGACGTGACTTTACTGAGAACAGCGCGGGAGTTTGGGCCCATCAGCGCAAGAACGGAGTAAGAGGAGGTAACATCCGTAAGACAGGCATGCGAACCTTCCGGCGTATTCCTGTGGATCCAATCAGCGTCATGCACCGCCTGAGCCGAGCCTGTCACGATGAGGAATTTATCGGCCGCAAGCCGCATCACCGTCAGATCAGTTTCATAGCCGCCGCGTTCGTTCAGCATGCCGGTATAGACTGAGCGGCCGATTTCAACATCGACGTCGGCGGCGCAAATGCGGTTGAGTACAACGCATGCGTCCCGTCCCTGTACCAACAGTTTTGCGAAAGACGTCTGGTCAAAGAGCGCCACTGTTTCGCGGGTCGCCTTCATTTCGCGCTTCACCGCCTCATGCCAGTTCTGTCGGCCAAAGGCATATTGTGTTTGCGGCTTTTCATCCGCCGCGGCAAACCAGTTTGCCCGTTCCCATCCCATTTTCGAACCAAAGCATGCACCTTTGGCAGCAAGACGGTCATAAAGCGGCGAGCGGCGGAAGGGACGAGCCGTATCGAGCTCACGATTTGGCCAGGGCATGGCGTAGTGCAGGCCAAGCGTTTCCTTGACCCGGTCATGCAGCCATCGCGGATTGTTGTTGAACGAGGCAAAACGGCGGATATCGACCGGCCACAAATCCATGGTTGGGGCGCCATTGACGATCCATTCGGCCAGTGCCCTGCCCGCGCCGCCGGCACTGGCAATACCCATCGAATTGAAACCTGCGCCAACAAAGAAATTCTTCAATTCCGGCGCTTCGCCAAGAATGAAGTTGTTATCGGGCGTAAAGCTCTCTGGGCCGTTGTAGAATTTGCGCACCTCCGCATGTTCCAGCTGCGGCACCCGGATCAGCGCATTCTGCATCAGTATTTCGAATTGATCCCAGTCGTCCGGCAGCAGTGCGAATTCAAAGTTCTCCGGAATGCCGCTCATTCCCCATGGCTTGGCCTCCGGCTCAAACCCGCCCATGACAAGACCGCCGACTTCTTCCTTGAAATAGATGAAACCATCGGGATCGCGCAGCACTGGAAGATCGGGATGAACGCCGTCGATCTTTCCGGTCACGATATACATGTGCTCAGCGGAATGCAGCGGAACAGACACACCGCACATCAGACCGACCTGCCGGGCCCATTGGCCCGCACAGTTCACCACGACGTCAGCAGCAATATTGCCTTGATCAGTCTCCACCCCACAGGCAACGCCGTTTTTGACGGTGATACCGGAGACCTTGACCCGCTCGATGACACGCGCACCGCGATTGCGGGCTCCCTTGGCAAGCGACTGCGTCAGATCGGTGGGATTGGCCTTGCCGTCGCCAGGCAGCCAGACAGCGCCAACCAGATCGTCCGATGCCATGACAGGCCAGATATCCGCGGCTTCCCTTGGTGAAACGACGTCCACGTCAACACCCTGAGCACGCGCCGAGGCGGCGGTACGCTTCAGGACAGTCATGCGGTCCTGCGTGCGGGCAACGGCAAGCGAACCGCAGTTCTTCCAGCCGGTTGCAAGACCGGTTTCAGCCTCCAGTTCGCTGTAGAGTTTGGTCGAATATTTGATCAGGCCTGTCATGTTGGCATGGCTGCGAAGCTGCCCGACAAGGCCTGCTGCGTGCCACGTGGTGCCTCCACTAAGCTGGCCCTGTTCCAGGAGAACCACATCGGTCCAGCCAAGTTTGGTCAGGTGATAGGCGACAGAACAACCGATAATGCCCCCACCGATGATGACTACACGTGCCTGTGTTGGAAATGCTTTCGTCATGACGATCCACCCATCAAAAAGAGATGAATCATCCTACGCAGCAAAATGCAACATATCAACAATAAATATCACATAATGCAACATTCAGCGTAATGGAAACAGGAGATCCACGCCCCTTTCAACCAGAACATTCAATAGAACATCCTTGGGTCGCCGATCCGTAATGATTCCAGCCGCCTTCACAGTGTTTGAAATCTTCATTGGCGTCAGACGCCCAAACTTCGAGCTATCAAGAACGAAATATGCCTTGTGCGCCTTAGAAATCATTTGCGAGCGCAACAAGGAGCCGGCCGTTGTAAAATCGGTAATATCTCCATCCGGCGATACGGCCCCTCCCCCCAGAAACGCGATATCGATCCGAAAACGCTCGACAGCCTGCAACACATCCAAACCAGCTGCAGCCTCCTCCCGCGGATCGATTTCACCTCCGAGAATGTGAGCCTTGATGTTTGGCTGATGGCACAAGAACAAAGCAATCGCGAGACTGGAAGTGCATACGGTCAAATTCAAACGCGAACCAGCCAGTGCATGGGCAACTGCAAAAGTCGTGGTTCCGGAGTCAAGGAAGACGACCATACCATCCTCGACCAACGCCGCCGCAATTCCTCCGATAACACGCTTGCCTTGCGCGTTTTCCCGGGTCCGTTCGCCTAAACCCGGCTCAATTGCATCAAAGCGTACGGCTCCGCCGTGAATAAGTTCAAGTTGCCCCTTGTCGCCCAGGAGTTTGAGATCTCTTCGTATTGTTTCGCGTGACACCTCAAAAAATGCCGACAAATCGGCAATGCTCACAGATCCATCGGAAGCAATTCGCCTCAGGATTTCGTCGTGTCGGCGCGGAGCAAGCGCTTTGTTTGCGTGATTGTGTGATTCAGACATGATTATAAATTGCCCGCATGCTGCCCTCGTTTAAAGGTGCCACTATAAATGGTTGGACATCGGGATGAATCGCAACGGTCATACGCTAACAGTGCAATAGATATCACATTTTGCAACACAATACTTGCAGGTGCCGACGGTTCTGTTGCAACGGCTGAGCTAAGGCTTGATGCCGAACAGGATGCGACAGGCCCTTACTCAGCCAACCGCCCAGGCCGATCGTGAACTGCGCGGATCATGTCGAACTCGTCGAAATGTCGGCCGAGTTCGCGCATCGCTTCGACACGCTCCTGAACTGTCTTGCTGCGCTGCTTTGCCACCGAATCGATCAGCAGATTGAGAATCACCGTGAGGCTGGCCGACGAGTCCCAGAAGGTCTCAACAAAGGTTTCTCCCTGGAGCACGAGATCGGTATAGTCGTAGGCCCAATTGGTGAACTTGTCCGTAACGATGATCAGTGGCATGCCCATTTCCTGCGCCTTCCGCGCAAGTAGAACGCCCGTCCGCGCGTAGGCGTAGGTGTCAAGCAACAAGAGGCAATGGCTCTCGCCAACCATGTCGAATATCTCGGCGAAAACACCGGTATGGTTATCGGCAAAACGCACCCTCGGCCGAACATATTGCAGCCTGCTCGCAAAATCGATGGCCATCCCTCGCGACGCCTGGAACCCCACCACGGTCACGAACTGCGAGTTGGCCAATGCCTCAACGCAATACCGCCAGCGTGGCAGCGTCGCCAGCTTGTAGGCTTCGGTGATGGCCTCCAGCTCGCGCTCAAGGCTCTTTTCCAGAGTCTGTTCGCCCAGCGAATCGAGCCTCAGGCGCTTGAAGACGTTGTCCATGCCGACTGCCTCTGTGCCAGGAGCAGGCTTCAGCGCCTCTTTGAAATCCTTGAGGTTGGCGTAGCCGAGCTGGCGAATGAAGCGGATTACCGTCATCTCGCTGAGTCCCAGTGCTGCGGCAAGAGAGGCACCAGTCTCGTAGGGCAGACTGTCCCAGTTGTCGCGCAGGTGCGAAGCGATCATTCGCGCCGAGCGCGACCATCCCATATCCTCACCCGCAAGTCCCCGCTCAAGGATTGTATTGAGATCCGTTTCAAGGCCGCGCTTGGTGGCGCGCTTGGAGCTGTCAGCGCCCATGCTTTCCTCCCGATCTGCATCCTACCGGCTTCATCAGACGTCCCCGGTCTCGACATCCATACGCGGTACGGAATCGCGGAGCAACGCCGTATATTCGCTTTGAGGCTGATCGAGCACTGTCGATGTCTCGCCCGTCTCCACCAGTCGCGCAGTGCGGAAGACTGCGATGCGATCGCAGAGCTTCCGCACGACGTCAAGGTCGTGGGAGATATAGATCACCGTCAGGTTGCGCTCGCGCCGCAGCCGGGCGAGAAGACGGATGATCTGGGCTTGAATCGTAACGTCCAAGGCCGAGGTGATCTCATCGGCGACCAGCACTTCCGGATCTAATATCAGCGCGCGCGATCCCTACACGCTGGCACTGTCCGCCAGAAAGCTGCCGCGGGCGGCGATGGGCGAACTCCTCAGGTAGCTCCACTTGCCGCATCATGCCAAGTGCCCGGCGGCGAGCTTCGGCGGCCCCTGAAATACCGTGGCGACGGAGCGGCTCAGCGATGGCGTCAACCACTGTCATCGCCGGATTGAGCGAATCGAACGGGTTCTGAAAGACCATCTGCACGCGGCGGCGATAGGCGGAAAGCCCTGCACCTTTCAGTCGATTGATGTCGTCGCCGCGGAAGAGAATATGTCCGCCCGACGGCACGACCAATCGCGTCAGAGCCTTCGCTATGGCGCTCTTGCCCGAGCCGCTTTCGCCGACGATCGCGAGCACCTCGCCGGGCCTCAGATCGAAACTCACGTTATGAACGACGGACAGGGCACCGAATGAGACGGTAAGGTCCTGGACGGAGAGGAGAGAAGGGGGAGCATCGCTCATTGCTGCATCATCCTTCCAAGCCCGTCGCTGACAAGAACAAACCCGAAGCCCAAGAAGATGGCGGCGAGACCTGGGAACAGGCAAATCCACCAGGCGTCAACCACATATGGCTGGCCCTCGGCGATCATTGCGCCCCATTCGGGTGTCGGGGGCTGTACACCGAGGCCGAGGAAGCCGAGGCTCGCGCCGGCGAGTAAGATCATGACAACGTCAGTGGTCGCGTAGACGAGGACCATCGGCAGTATGGAGGGCATGAGGTGACGTGCGAGGATAACCGGAGTGGAATAGCCGAGCACCTTGGCTGCCAGCACGTAATCCTTGTCGCGTAGGATCGCGGTTTGCGCGCGCACCAGTCGTGCATAGGAAACCCAGCTGACCAGCGCCAGCGCGACGAAGTAGTTAGTGAGCCCAGGTCCCATGAGGCCGACGATCGCAATGACAAGCACGAAGAAGGGAAACGCGATGGTCACGTCGAAGAGTCGTGAGAGAACGACATCTGTCCAGTTGCCAAAATAGCCGGCGGCAAGGCCCGCGAACGTGCCGAGCACCAGTGGCATGACTACCCCCGCCAAGCCCATTCAGAGGTCGATGCGAATTGCATGGATGGTGCGACTTAAAACGTCACGGCCGAGATGATCGGCGCCGAACGGATGATGGACGGACGGCGGGGCAAGCGCAAGCAGGAGGAGGAACAACAGGATGGCAACGCCGAGGGAAAATTCGAGCGCGCCCTTGCGAGCGAGGAAGTCAACAATGCTCATAGCTTGATCCTCGGGTCTATCAGTGAGGAGAGCACATCGACGGTCAGAGTGATCAGCACGGTCAGCAACACGTAGACCATGGTGAGTCCTTGGATGACGTGGAAATCGCGCCCGAGCACCGAATTGACCATCAGTGTCCCGATACCGGGAACTGCATAGACGATCTCGACCACGACGGCGCCGCCAATCAGATAGGCAAGCATGACGCCGAGCAGATTGAGCGTGGGAACCAGCGAGTTGACCAGAATATGACGGGTGAAGTTCGTTCCCTCCGTCAAGCCCTTCGAACGACCGGCAACGACATAGTCCGCCTCCATTTCTTGGATCAGTGTCGCCCGCAGATTGCGCAGCAGCAGCGGCACCAGCCATAGCGCGGTGCTGACGGCGGGCAGAAACAGGTGGCGGAGATGACTAAACAGGCCTTCACCATAACCACTTACGGGAAACCAGCCCAACTCCACCCCGAAATATCGCGACATCATCAACGCCAACCAGAAAACCGGAAAGGTCATACCAACGATAACACTTAATCGGATTACCTGATCGGGCCACCGATTGTGATTTCGTGCGGCAACCACAGCCAGCACTAGGGTGAGCGGAATGCTGATGACCAAAACGTAGGTGACGAGGAAAAGCGTCGGCGGGAGGAATTGCCAGATGAGCTCGATTACCGGTTTCTGGAAACGGAGCGAGTAGCCGAGGTCGCCTCGCAACAAGTTCCCGAGGTAAGTGGTATACTGCTCAACAAGGCCGTTGTTGAGCCCGAGTTGATTGCGCAATTGTGTCACGGCCTCTTCGCTAGCCCGGTCCCCAAGCAGGAGACGGGCCGGATCGCCCGGTGACAGATGCACAAGCAGAAAGCTGGCCAAAGTGATGCCGACTATCACCGGGAAGGTCGAAAGCAGCCGTCTCACAAGAATCGCTAGAAATGCCATACTGGATCCACTGGTCTTTGCGTTGAACGCAGGTTTTGCCGGTGAGCCGGAACGGCACCCGTTCCGGCAAGAAAAGCCAATCAACCGCGCCGCGCGGCAGTCGTCCGGGTCTATCTGGCCAGAACAGCTTCTTCGAGAGACCATTGCAACGAAGGGCTGAGGGAGAGGCCTTCAAGGGCCTTGGCATAAGCGTTGGCATATGGCGGATAGTAGAGGGGAATCTGAGCGACCTCTTCGGTCGATATCCTCTGGATCTCGCGATAGAGCACGTCACGCTTAGTTGGCTCGAGTTCGCGCACCGCCTGTTCAGTCAACTCATTGACCTTAGGATTGTCATAATAGGTATGGAAACTGTGCGTGCCGCAAGTGCCGCAGATCGCCCAACGCACGGCAAGATCTGGATCCGGTGTTTCGTTATACCACCAACTTGGCGCGAGATCGTAGTCACCTGCGGGAACGCGTTCCCACCACACGCCGCGATCGACCTTTTCTATCTTCGTTTTCAGGCCTACAGCCGTCCATTGCGCTTGAAGCAATGTTGCCAGTTTCTCGTTATCGCTACCGGCAGAGATGAGGATCGTCAGCTCCTTGCCATCGTATCCACCGTCAGTGAGCAACATTCGCGCCAGCTTAGGATCGTATGCAAGACCGGGCAGGTCTTTGGCGTGGTAGTCGAGAGCATTAGGCAGCGTCGTGTTGGCAGGTGTGCCGTGACCTTCGGTCATGGCCTTGGTGATGGCAGAGACATTCAGAGCATGCGCGGCTGCCTGCCGAATCTTGACGTTGTTGAACGGAGGGCGTCGTTCGTTGAGGAGTGTCATATATATGATGGTCGACGGTTCCAATGCGTCTCGCAGAGTATCGCGCGCACCGACGTTGTCGAGCTGTGCCCACGGGACATCGCGCACCGCGTCCAGCTCCCCAGACATCAGCATGGACACGCGGGGGTTCGGGTTGGCAACCTCAATGAATTCGGCGCCGCTGTTCTTTGGATAGCCCCCGCGCCAATAATTCGTATTCGGCTCAAGGATCAGTCGGTCGTTCGGACGCCATTCCCGTACCACATAGGGACCTGAGGAAACAGGCTTGTCGGTAAAAGCTTTGTCGCCGCGAGTTTCGACGTCCGTCTTCGAGACGATGCCGGTGTTGAAGACCTCGAGGTTGTCCAGAGCCGGCGCGAAGCGATACTTCAATTTGACTTTCACGATATTCCCGCCCTCAGCGGTGACACGTTCGACAGCAGCCAGCGTAGCGCTATAGACTGATTTCTTATCGCTCATTGCGCGCGTCAGACTGAAGACGACATCGTCTCCTGTGATCGGAACGCCGTTGGAAAATTTTGCTGCACGAAGCGTAAAGGTAAGCTCCAACCCGTCTTTGGAAATCGTCTATTTTTCAGCAAGCTCCGGCTGGCGTTGGCCGGACGGGTCGCGGCGTAAGAGTCGTGCATAGAGTTGGCCGAAGGCTTCGATGTTTCCGGCCGATGCCGAGCGGATCGGGTCGAGCGTCGTCGTCACATATGGTGAACAGATGCGGATCAATTCCTCGGCCGAGACCGCATTCGACAACAGCAGGGCTACAAGGGCACTTGCTGGGATGATGTACTTCCGTTTCATGCAACTTTCCCTTCTCTGGTTATGGCTCTTCTGGCCAGTTTCCACTTTACAGCGATATAAACATAACCTAAATGTCAATACATGTTACTTACATATCAAAAATTTGAGGGAACGATGGAGAGGCAGGAGAGAAAACGACGCGGCCGCGAGCTGGAACTGGACTTCCAGGGCCGCACGGGTATCTGGAATGCGATTACCGATGTGCCGAACGTGACGGTCGGCTATCGGACGATCATCGAGGGCGATGGGCCGCTGCGTGTCGGCGAAGGCCCAGTGCGTACGGGCGTTACAGCTATCCTGCCGCGCAGGAACACAAAAGAGATGCAACCCGTATGGGCAGGCATCCACGCGCTAAACGGCAACGGCGAGATGACCGGTAGTCACTGGATACGCCATGCCGGCCATTTTTCGGGGCCAATCTGCCTTACCAACACCCACAGCGTCGGAGCCGTACACGCTGCCGCCACGAAATGGATGATCCGCGCGTACGCTGAGGAATTCCTCACCGATCACGTCTGGGCCATGCCTGTCGTGGCTGAAACCTATGATGGTGTGCTGAATGACATCAATGGCCAGCATGTGCGGGAGGAACACGTGATGCAGGCGCTCGCGGCAGCAACATCCGGGCCACTCGCGGAGGGCAATGTCGGGGGCGGCACCGGCATGATCGCCTATGAGTTCAAAGGCGGCACCGGTACGGCCTCCCGGATCGTACGTCTTGCGGGGCAAGACTACACTGTCGGTGTCTTGGTACAGGCGAATTATGGATTACGTGACTGGTTGACCGTGCTCGGGGTCCCAGTCGGCCGACATCTTCGCGAGAACCGGATGTACGATGCCGAGCAAGGTTCGATCATCGCCGTCATTGCAACCGATATCCCGCTCTTGCCAAATCAACTCGAACGTATCGCCCAGCGTGGCGGGATTGGCATTTCTCGCAGCGGTAGTCCCGGCGGCAACAGCTCGGGGGACATTTTCCTTGCCTTCACCACTGCCAATGCCTTTACCAGACGTGAACTCGCCACCGCTTCGCGCTGGATGGAATGCATTCCCGACGACTGGCTCAATCCGGTATATCTTGCGGCGGTCGATGCGATCGATGAAGCCGTCATTAATGCAATGCTGGCAGCAGAGGACATGACTTGCCTCAAACCGCGCAAAGGCAGCATCTGCAAAGCCATTGATCCCAACCGCCTGTTGCAGGTTCTGGCAGCAGCCAGAAATACAATGGCAGATAGTTGATCAATATGCATTCAACGGTGCGGCAGGCTCGAATATTGCTGTCTGTATTGTTCGGAACGGACCTTACCAATGATCGGCTGCGTTCCACGAGCGAATATTGGGGCGGATGAGTATCCCACAGACCAATGCACGTATTTCAAATCTACATCTGCATCCGGGTTGAGGCTTTGTAATGAATTGCGAAAATATCTGAAACCACCGCTGATACTTGCTGTATCCATCTGGCTTCTTGCCTTGCTGATCTATGCGTCGGCGTCGGCGATTGTGATCTTTCAGGACAAGTCAGACGCGTTCTCTGCAAAAGCGGACGAGATGGCAACCTGCCTTGACCGCCGCATTGCCCAGAATTTTGCGATCGTCAGATCCTTCGAAGTTTTCGCAACCCTGTCCGGCAAGGAGGCCACGGACATATTTGGCGCCTTGGTCCGCCACACGATGGAACAGAACCCAAGAATCCGCCAAGTCAATCTGTATCAGCATGGCCATGACGACAATCCTTTCTCCACCACGCTCGTTGCAAATTACCCGCCTGGAGAAAATGATGAGGCCGTACGCTCAATCGTATCCGATGTGGTGAAACAGCCTCTCGATACGATCCGTGGTTTTGCCGACCCGCGTTTTCCCGGGCGATTTTTCACGGCCGTTCACTCCGAACGCAATAATTTTCATTATACGATTGTCATGCTCGTGGACGTGAAGGAAATGCTTGGGCCCCTCTTGTCAGAAGCCTCCGCCAAAATTGAGTGGGTCATTGGTGGTGTACCGACCATTCCACCGGGACAGCAGCCCTCCGGCCTCAGCCGCCTGCTTACGCTGGAGAAAACCATTATCGCGGGCCCGAACACGCTCGCGCCACAAGATTTTACCTGGTTTCCTGACGGAACCGCGTTTCGTATAAGCGAGACCGTCAATCTCGGCGCGCTGTTTGATGCATTGGATTTCCTTGTTTATTGCGGCCTCTCGACGATTGCTGTCGTGGCCGGATATTCCGCCTTGCATCAACGCCAGCTTTCCAAACGCCTGCAACAATCCGAGGAAGAGGCGCTGGGCCGGGCTGCAAGATTGGAAAAGGAGAACCGTCTTGAGCACGCCGCGCGTGTCAACGCTGTCGGGGAGCTCGCCGCCGGTATCATCCATGAACTGGCCCAGCCCCTCACCTCCTTGCTCAGTCAAAGCCAAGCAAGTCTCATAATGCTCGAGCAGAAAGAAACTCAAATCGACCTCGTGCAACGCGCTATGGTTGCCAACATCAGGGATGCGAAAAGGGCCAGCAGGATATTGGGAAAGATTCGCGACTATATTGTCCAGACAACCATCGCACCCGAGATCACAAATCTGAACATTGCAATTCGGGACATCGTCGAAATCCTCAGCCTGGATATCGAACGGCATGGTGTCTCTCTCGCCCTGCACCTTGCAGAGCCATCACCTGTTGCCAACATCAACAAAACAGAACTTGAGCAGGTGATCCACAACCTCCTCCGCAATGCACTTGATGCGCTGAACCTGTCGGAGCAGATGAACAAGCGTATCACGATTGAAACACGCGCTGAGCCAAAAGAATCCATCATTCGCGTATCGGACAACGGACCCGGTTTGAGTGACGATATCCTTTCGCAACTGTTTCAACCCTTCTTCACCACCAAGAGCGATGGCATGGGATTAGGCCTTTTCCTGTGCCAAAGGATCATACAGCGTGCCAGCGGAGTACTCACGGCTGCAAACAATGAAGGCGCCGCCTTCACGATCAAGCTACCGAGGACGGAAGAGGTTAGGCAAAGTATAATGACAATGGACGAGGTCTTTGCTGCCAGCGATCGCTATATCGATCAAAAATGCATTCAAATAGCCTGACGGGACCTGTTTTGAAACAGATCAATCATCTGCCTCCCTAACGAACTTGCCATGGGATGTGGCGGCAACCCTTACGTCTCCAACCCGGAAATTCCAGGCTTTTTCTCCCAGGAACTCCCAGCTGCAAGAATGCAGCTCTTGCCCGAGACATCTGTAATGACGATGGTCCATGTGGCCCCATGAGGAGAAAGAAACAGCTCAAGGATCGCCTTATCCCCAATCAGGCCGAAAGCCCCTTGAAGTTCCTGGAACTCATTCTTCAAATATTCGGCAATCAGAGCATGCTTTGCGCAGACGATTTCCTGCGTGTTGGCAGCCGTACCACTCGCGGCAACCAATGCTGCCGCAAGCATGGATATCATCGTTCTGTGGATGTAAATGCGCTTCATAACGCACCTCCTTGGCCGAATCCGAACCGGCAACAGGCGCGTTGTTGCGCTCAGTATACCGGAAGGATGACAGCCCGTCGCTTCGTACGCACCGTCTCGCTCCTTTCTACGTTTCGGTTCCTGTCCGTGGAACCAGCAAGCGCTGATTTCACTTATGAATCACGTGGGGATTTTTCATCCGCACTTCAAGCCAAGAGCCTCCGGCATCAATGCCGCAGCCCCATTTTTGTGCAAACAACGCGACAGCACCTGACCTGGATCACCCAAAGGGGCAGGCGACGAGCAATTCTTCAACCATACGAAAACTTCGAGCGGCTTGATAATTTTTCACAAAAGGGAACTGAACCGTGACGATTCTTGTGACCGGTGCGACCGGCCTTGTGGGAACGCGGCTTCTACCGCGCCTCGTTGAGGCAGGCATGGATTGTCGCGCGCTCGTCCGCAGCGGCAAAAATCTTCCTGCCGGAGTGACCGCCGTGGAGGGCGACCTCTTTGACCCTGCGTCGCTCGTGCGGGCGGTGCGGAATGTCTCGGCGATCATCCATCTCGCCGCAGTTTTCCGCTCGCCCTGACCGGGGTAATGGATCCATCGTCCGAACCGCTAGCGAACCCTTGGTACCTCCACATAAATGGTTCGCTTGCCCGTAGTCTCGGCTTCCAGCCGACTATGAGAACCATATTTCAGGCCGTGCAGGAAAAGCTGCGGTGACGCGGCTCCGGCGGCTGGGCTAAAACGTCAATCTCCACCGCGTTAGATGGAGAGCCTCAACAGTTTGTTCTCGGTTAGACCGAGTCTGCCCAAGGCACTGCAACGTACGAATGGTCGCATAATCCCGCTAGTTTTGCAGGCGTTCGCTCGGCTTGCAAAGGAAGCAAAGCTCGCTGTGCAATGGCGCCGTTAGCCCGGCGAAAATGATCGCCCCATCATAGGGCATCAAAATCTCGCTGCCATCGGCACGTCTTCCGATAAGTTCCCCTTTGTTCACTGGTTCGCCAGCGGCAAATTGTTTTACCAGATGGTCCTCATCATGATCGGCGAGAATGGCATCGCAAATTTCCAGCACACGTGGTGTTTGGGCTTGTGGCCGCGCATCCGCAATCATACCAAGAGATGCCATGCCATTGACGACGCAGTCATAACCAACCTGTGGTCCCTTCGGGTCTAGATGCTGGCCGCATTCAACGGTAACCCCATAGCCGCCGGCAAAGCGCATAAATTCAGTTGTGCCTATGCCATGCAGTGACGACAGGCCTTCGATTACGCCTGCATCGCGTTTTTGCTTTAGTGCTTTTTCATGCGCAGGCAGCCAGCCATGCACAACCAGCGGAAGCTCAAGTGCTTTCGCCAGTGTATTCTCTGCCGCTTCATGGGCAAAAGGCTCAAGCGATCCGTTATTATCCCGTGGGCCTATCAGTGCAAAAGCTTCGCCTTCCGAGCTGAAAGAATGCAAATCAATCAACACATCATGGGCACGGAGCAGCGGGCACATGATGTTGGCCACGCGATCTTCATTGTCCTGAGGCATGGCACTTTCCGCAAGATTGCGATTAAAATTGCGGTCTCCGATACGGGTATTCTTGCGGAAGGCAAGCCCGTTGACCACCGGCACAAAAGTAACCTGGCCGCATTCCAGTTCTCTTTGGCCTGTACGAAACTCACTGATCAAACGGCTGATCGCATAAGGGCCGGCTGGCTCGTTGCCATGGACAGAACCCGTAACAATCAGACGAGGGCCAGGTTTCATACCGTGAAACGTAACGCTCTCAATGGATTTTGGCGGCGCGCTGACAAAGGGTGCGAGCGGCGTCACCGGATCATCAATTGAAGTGATGTCGACGACCATGCCGGGGCGCAGACGCCGTGCCAGTTCCATCAAATGCTCATGCGCCACGACCACGCAGCCGGATGTGCCGCTGTAATCCGGCCGCGCCGTGTGCATGAAAATGGCTGAACCGCCGCGAGCGTCAGGCAGTGCATCGTTCCAGCCAACAGGTATGATCAGATCAAACAATCTTTCGCCGCGGCGTGAGGCTTGTGTTCCATCCGTTTCGAACACCAGCTGATTATAGAAGGGGCTGTCGGCATCTTCTATCCAGCGGTAATTTTCAGGCTTGGGCAAAAACGGAAAATCGAAGCCACGAGGCTCGTCGCCGAAAACCGTCGGATCATAAAAACCGTAACGCAAAGGATGACGGCCACGCGGCGTTTTACCGTCGCCTTCGCGTTTCAACTGCGGATCCACCAGCCCGTTACGGCCAATGGCGCATTTGACGGTCCAGTCACCGATGGTCAGCAGACCAATATGCGGGGTTTGTGGGTCGTACCCTGTGCGCACAACAATTGTGGGCTGTTCGAGTGTTCCGACCATAAACGGGTTTTGACTCATGGGATTAGCCTTGCTCTAACAAATGGCAACGGGCGCGATGAAAATGCTCACCGGACGAATTGATAAATGACGGAATATCGCCCTCGCGGCATTTATCGAATGCGGAAGGGCAACGCGGATTGAAGGCACAGCCAGGCGGGGGATCAAGCGGTGATGGTGCTTCACCCTGCATCCGGCGCTGGCGCGTCATGGGGGCCAGAGGGTCGGGGATGGAAGCGATCAAAGCCTGCGTATAAGGATGTAGCGGACTGGTGAAAATATCACTCCATACGCCCTCTTCAACGATGCGGCCCAGATACATCACTGCGATGCGGTCGCTCATATGTTCAACGACACCCAGATCGTGCGAAATCATCAAAAGCGCGATACCGAGTTCGTCTTTCAATTCCAGCAGCAAGTTGATGATCTGGGCGCGGATCGACACGTCGAGAGCAGAAACGGGCTCGTCGCAGACAAGCAGTTTCGGTTGAACAATCAAGGCGCGTGCAATGCAAATACGCTGTCTTTGGCCGCCTGAAAACTCATGTGGCTTGCGATCCGCCGCTTCAGGTTTCATGCCAACCTTGGCCAACATGTCTGTCACGCGGGCTTCGATCTCAGCACCATCTTTCATACCGTGGAGACGCAAAGGCGCGGCAAGAGCCTCTCGCACGGAACGGCGTGGATTGAGCGACGCAAACGGATCTTGAAACACCATCTGCACATTGCGGGCCTGCGCGAGCGGATCGTTTTTAACTGCTGTCGGCACATCCCGCCCTGCCACACGTACCGAGCCGGAAGTGATGGGAATGAGCCCCATAATGGCACCGGCAAGCGTGGATTTTCCGCAGCCGCTTTCGCCTACCAGACCGAGGCATTCGCCGGCTTTGAGAGAGAGATCAATTCCGTTGACAGCCTTCAGTGTCTTTTTTCGAAAGCCTTCGCGAACAGAATAATGAATGCGCAGATCTTGAATGGCGAGCACGTCGGCGGTGTTGCCGTTCTTGTCGCTATCTGTTGGTGTCAAAGTGGTGATCTGTTCAGTCATGATGGAAACACCTAATCGAACCCAGCTCACCAAGGGACGCTGCGGGCGGCATAATCTCCCTGCACTCTTCGGTGACACGCGGACAACGCGAAGCAAAACCGCACCCGATATCGCGCTCCATCAAGCCCGGAACGACACCTTTGATCTCGGTTAATCGGCAGCGGCCTTCCCGCAAACGACGGCCGAGGAGCGGCAAAGAGGCTACAAGTCCATGCGTATAAGGGTGGCGCGGATCGGTAAAAATCTCACTGGCAGGACGCTGTTCGACAATGTGGCCTGCATACATAACCGCCACCCGATGGCACATGCGCGCAACAAGCCCCAGATCATGCGAAATCATCAGAACTGCCGTGCCCCGGGCGGTGCACAGATCAAGTATGAGCTCAACAATTTCTGCCTGGATGGTCACATCCAGTGCGGTAGTCGGCTCATCGGCAATCAGCAATGCCGGGTCGCAGGCCAGCGCGATAGCAATCATCACACGCTGGCGCATGCCACCGGAAAGCTGATGCGGATAATCCTTGATGCGCCGTTCCGGGCTTGGAACCTGTACCTGCTCCAGTGCCTCTATGGCTTTGAGCCGGGCCTGACGGGCGCTCATGCCCTTATGCAGCACGAACATTTCGCCGATCTGGTCGCCAATCGTCATCAGAGGATTGAGCGAGGTCATCGGCTCCTGAAAGATCATGGCCACACGGTCGCCGCGCAGACGGCGTAAATCCTTATTGGGCAAGCGGTTTATATCCTGCCCTTCCAGAAGCACACGTCCCTGCGTGACGTTCATCGGGTCGCGCAGCAAACCCGCAATCGTCAGGGCACACAGACTCTTACCGCAGCCGGACTCTCCGACAAGCCCGAACACTTCACCGGCTCGAATGGAAAAATCAACCTGGTTTACCGCGGGAAAGTTCTGTCCTTTGGCGCGCAGCGCAATCGAAAGATTTTCCACCTGCAGAATAGGATTGTCAGCCATCAGCGTTTTGACCTCCCGTGCGGATCAAGCAGGTCACGCAAGCCGTCGCCCAGCATATTGAAGCCGAGCACGGTGATGAAAAGCGCCATTCCCGGAAAAATCGCGACCCATGGCGCAACCATGAGCTGCTCGCGTGCCCGTGCCAGCATACCGCCCCAGCTCGGTGCAGGCGGAACAACACCCAATCCCAGAAAAGACAGTGATGCTTCTGCCATAATGGCCGATCCGATGCCCATTGTGGCCACCACAATGAGCGGCCCGCCAATGTTCGGCAGAATTTCACGCAGCATGATGTAGAATTTACCGAAACCGAGCGTGCGGGCTGCCTGCACATAGTTTTGTGATTTTTGAGTCAGAACCTGCGCCCGCGAAATACGGCAGCTATAGGCCCAGTCCGTCAAACCAAGGGCAATCAGCAGACTGAGCAGTCCGGGCCCAAGAACCGCCATGAGAGCCAAGGCGAACACAATGGTTGGAATGGATAGCATCAGATTTGTCAGGCCTTGCACAAACTCGTCCCACCAGCCGCCGAGATAGCCGGCGGAAAGACCAAGCAGAACGCCTATGCACGTGTTCATCGTCTGAACGGCAAGCCCGATCACAAGTGAGATACGCGCACCATAAGCAATGCGTGAGAAAATATCCCGGCCCTGTTCATCAGTACCAAACCAGAACCGCGCACTTGGTGCTTCTTCAGCATAGAGAAGATTGGAGTTGGAAACCGGATCGTAATGGGCAATCCATGGCGCAAACAGCGCCACCAGAATAATGGTCACAAAGATTGTGAGCCCTATGACAAGATTGGAGCGGAACATCAGTGCTGCCTGTTCTGTTCAGAATGTTTGCATGATTGCAAAGAACGCTTTTCCATGAGCACTCAGCGATATCGAATGCGCGGGTCGATCGCGAGATAGGCGATATCGACAAGCGTGTTGATGATGAGAAAGAAGAGCACGATCACAAGAATGCAGCCTTGAACCGTTGGTATGTCGCGCATGGAAACCGATTGCGTTAAAAGCGAACCGATACCCGGCCACGCAAACAAGTTCTCAATGACGACCGAGCCACCCAGCATGGAGCCGAATTGCAGGCCGATTGTTGTCAGCACCAATACAAAGGCATTGCGCGCTATATGCTTGGTAACAATGCGGAATTCGGAGTTTCCCTTTGATCTGGCCGTGCGGACAAAATCAGCATTCATGGTTTCCAGCACAGCTGCACGGGTCGTGCGCGCCAAAAGTGCCATAGGGGCAATACCGAGCGTCAGGGCAGGCAGCACCAGATTCTTGAAATTGCCGTTGCCATAGCCAAAAGTGGGCAGCCAGCCCAGTTTGAGCGATATGAAATACATAGCCAGCAAACCGAACCAGAAACCGGGCAGCGAGAGACCGGAAACGGCTGTTATCATGGCGGTTGTATCCAGCCATGTGCCCTGTCGCACGGCTGCCAGAAAGCCAAGCGGTAGGCCGATGATAATGGCAAAGGCAATAGCCGCAACGGCGAGTTTGAATGAGGCGACTATGCGGGTGGATAGCATGGCGGTGACAGGGCGTTGCGTGGAAAAGGACGTGCCGAGATCACCTGTTGCAAGCCCGGAAATATATTTGCCGAACCGCTGTGGCAACGGATCATTCAAGCCCAGTTCCTTTTCGATGCGTTCGGTAACCGCCGGGTCAATGTCGCGTTTGTCACTGGAGAGCGACGACACAAATGTGCCTGGCATGACGCTGAATAGAAAGAAGATCAGCGTTATTGCGGCAAAAACCGTGACCAGAGATTGCAGCAGTCGCCTGCCAATCACCATCAACATAGGAATATCCATAAATCGTGTTTAGAGAGAAGCGGCCGATGTTGCGGCTGCTTGAAAATCAACCCTTGCCGGGAAATGTCGAGCTCAGGGCTTTTCGGCTTACTGAGTGGTGTTCTGGTAGTCCGGCATGGCGCCGGACTACCAGAACGGATCAACAGCTCGATTAACGACCAGGCGCGTTGGCGTCGAGCCAAAGCGAATCCACTTCAATGATGGCGGCTTCGGTCACATTGGTATCAACGCCGTGAATCCAAGGCTGGGTTGCCACAACGGCCTTATTGTAATTGTTGAACCAGACTGGCGCCTTTTCAAAAATATAGGCATCCGCTTTCTTCAAAAGCTCAATACGCTTGGCCGGATCCGATTCAGCCGACGCCGCATCCAGAATTGCGTCATAAGCGGGGTCCTTGAAGGCACTGCGGTTACAACCCGAACGGCTCACACGGCTGTCGAAGCAGCGCAAAGTAGTGAGCGGATCAGGTCCTGTGCCCGCAGAACGAAACCATGCCATGGCCGATCCCTGATTCATTTCATCAACAAGGGTGTTGGAATCCACGACCTTGGCTTTGGCGGTGATACCAACCTCTTTGAGAAATGGCATCATGGCCTCCAGAACACCGAGGCTCGATGTCCCTTCGGTCACGGATATTGTAACTTCAAAGCCATCGGTATAGCCGGCTGCAGCCAGCAGCTCCTTGGCTTTCGCGGGGTCATACGGATATGGCGCGCGGTCTTTGTCAAATGCAGGGGATGTAGTTGGTAGCCAGCCCGTTGCCTTATACGCTTTGTCTTTGAGAAGTTTGTGGATGATGATGTCACGGTCAACGGCATAATTGATTGCCTGCCGCACACGCACATCGTCAAATGGCTTCTTTTCAGTGTTGAGGCCCATATGGCGGGTGAACACTTCCGAAATTTCAATCAGGCCCTTGGAAAGCTCTGGATCAGCCTTGTAAAGAACATAAGCGTTTTCTGACAGAACGGTAGCATCCAGCTCGCCAGCGCGAAATGCCATATCAAGCGCGCTGTTGTCACCGGATATGGTGAAATCCACCGCATCAGCATAGGGCTTGCCCTGCTTATAATATTTGTCGAATTTTTTGCCTGAGATTTTTGAACCTTCGACGTGATCCACAAAGGTAAATGGTCCAAGACCAACCGGATGGGTAAGGAAATTGCCGCTTTCTACTTCTTCTTTTGGCAGAATAGCAGTGATTGCTTCGAAGAATTGCGTGCCCGGATCGACAAGGTCTTTGAATGTGAGCGAGAAGGTGCGGTCATCGATCTTTTTAATGCCGCTGATTTCTTTGACTTCACCCTTGGAATATTCCTGCGCACCGACGAGCGTGCCGACCTGCACCGCGCCCGGATAGCCCTTTGCCGGGTCCATGATACGCGTATAGGACCAGACCACATCATCTGTCGTCAGCTTACGGCCATTGTGGAAATAGATGTTGTCAAACAGCTTATAAGTGAAGGTTTTACCGTCATCACTGGTTTTAACCAGTTCAGCCAGATCAAGAGCAGGCGCGTTTTTGGCCGAATCCCACGTATAAAGGGAACGGTGAAACGCTTTGGAGACCACCATGTCCTGCGAGGTGTAAGTCGCATGCGGGTCAAGACTTTTGAGGGCTGCGCCATAGGGCGCTGCCAGATGCAGCGTACCGCCGGGCTTTGGCTCATCTGCCCAGGCTGAGCTTGCAGGAACCGCCGCAGACAGTGCGGCGGCAATCAATGCAGCTTTTATGATCGAGCGATAGTTCATGGTTTTCCCCTTTTTCATTGATTGGCTTTTACGGTCAGCTTATTTTTGGAAGGCATATCGGTAAAAGTGCCGCGCGAAATTGGGCAGAAAACTTCTGTCATTCGCTGACCATTCCCCATCGCACATCACACAGAGAACAAAACTTTTTCCGTCAGGCGTTTCCCCGTAGACCAGATCGTGCCTGGTCCAGGACGTATGACCCGCTTTCGACCACGTCATTACATCCCGTGGCAAACCCTCAACCAAAAAACCAAGGACCTGATCACCCTCAGGATCGGCATCATTTGGATGGCGCTGAAACTCACGGTTCATCAGCCCCATCATCCAATCGGAGCGCGCACGCGCTCCGCGCGCGATATCGTGCATCAAAGCTGCTGCGGATAAGGCGGTGAGAAGATTTCCATTTTTGCCATTGCGGATCTGCTTGGCGCGACCATACGGGCTGTCCTCATATGTGCCATGCAATACGTTGATACCCGCGAATTCTGGCCGGTTCTGTGATTCATACCACTGCTGAACATGGTGGCGCGCCGCGCACCATTCTTCCAGCGCTTTTCCCTGCAAAGGGGCGCCATCATCAGCACCAGTCAAACGTCCCACGAGATAAACCGTCGCCTCATTGGAGGAAATGGCCATCATCTGTTCGGCGGCGCGGTCATCTTCCGCGTCCTCGGCCACGCGGCCTTCCTCTCGGAAAGCTGCCAATGCATCGAGAAAAAACAGCTTCACGACACTCGCCGGATAAAGCGGTTTCATTGCCTGATGTCCAAACCATGACGAATTCAGGAATGCGCCGGGGTCAACCAGGCGTAAGGGAGCATCGAAAAGGCAGGCAGCCAGGCTGACACGGCTTTCATCGAGAGCGCCATTTGTCGACAGCAATGCTTCTGATAGTGCGCGTGATGCCGGATGCGTCTTCGGCATTTGGGCTGTGGCGTTCATTTATGTTCCCTATTTTTAAAGCAATTTAGTCATGGAAATTTATTCGTTGATATAGAAATATCATTGGAACTTTATGCGCGTGCGATATGATGTGGTAAAAATCACCGCAATTTCGGAGGGCAAAAGGTGGGATCGAGCAAAGATCATATCGGTTTGCGCCAGGTAGAAATTTTTCGCGCCACCATGAAATTTGGTACCGTCACGGCTGCCGCGGCGGCTCTTGGTTCTTCGCAACCAACCATCACGCGGGAGTTAGCACGATTGGAGCAACATATCGGCTTTCGCCTGTTTGAACGGCGTCTGCAGAGACTGGTGCCAACAGCCAGAGCGCTCAAGCTTTTTGAGGAAGTGCAAGCCTCATTCATCGGTCTGGATCGTATCAATGACTTTATCGATCGTCTGCGCGATGCTTCGGAAGAAGTGCTCACAGTCGCTTCTCTTCCGGCCTTTGCACAGACGATATTGCCTGAAGCGGTCGCGCGATTGAATGCCACCCATCCGGATTTGACACTGCAAATCAGCACGGTTGACCCCCGCAATCAATCGAGCATTTCCGGTTTTAATTTTGATGTCGGCCTGATCGAGGGTGTCTATACCGAAAGAGATGCGGAATCGCGGATATTGTGGGTGTTCAAGCTCGTCGCCATCATGCCACCGGATCATCCTCTGGCACAACGTGACTATGTTGAGCCGCACGATTTCGAGGGCATCAACTTCATCAGTCTCGGCTCTCAGGACCCATACCGGCTGAGTGTGGAACGTATATTCGACACGGCTGGCACACAAAGACGGCTGTTCCTGTCATCGCAATCGGCCAGCAGCGTGTGCGAACTGGTGCTGAAAGGGTTGGGTATTTCAATTATCAATCCGCTTACCGCGTTAAGCTATGAAAAATACGGCCTCGTATTAAAACCCTTTTTGCCCGCACAGGATTTTGTGCTGTCCGTTTTACGTCCAATCAATCGCCCTGTCGTCGCCAGTTCTGATGCGTTGGTGGCGCATTTATCCCAAATATGTGCGCAAACGCATCAAAATCTGGTCCAAAAACGCTTGGCTGCTTTGGCATCACGCCGGATCGCGTCGAGCACATACCCGTCATGATCGACAGCCCATCACAGCCAGTGCTTGCAGCCAGCGACGGCGACGGCGACTTCGTCCAGATGCCAGATACCATCGCTGCAGGCCTGCTTGCGACGCAGCCCGTCAGCGGACATCTTTAATCCAGACCGAAAAAGCCTCTATGACCGCCGCCCGGGGACTATAAGGCATTGAGACGATGTAGAAACCATAGCCTGGCAACGACAGCGGATGCGCTTTGACGAGCAGACCGGTTTCCAGCTCATGACCGACGATGACATCGCTGCAGATCGCGATTCCCTGCCCTGCCAGGACCGCGTCAATCGCGTGCAGTTCTTCCCGAAAGCTCAGATCCCACGCCTTGTCCATCTTCAGATTGGGATCGATCGACCGCGCTTTCGACAGCCATTGCCGCCAGGTCGGGGCCTCGGGATCCTTGTTCAACCAATCAAAATGGATCAAAGGAAAACGCAGAAGATCCGAGACGCGCTGAGATGCATGGCCGTTGCGCTTGAGCAGATTTGGGCTGCACACTGGAAAAAACGTATCGCGGCAGACCTCCTGCGCAGGAAAGTCCGAAGGCGGCCTGCGGGCATAGCGGATGGCGACATCCGCTGCCCCGGCGCGCAGATCCAGCACCGCATCGGTCCCGATGATCTCCAACGGGACGGTTGGGTTTGCTTCCCGCCACTTTGGCAGACGTGGGACGAGCCATCGACTTGCAAAGGCATTCGGGCTCGTAACCCGCAAAGGCGCCTGCTCGTCCGTCTCGGCAACGGCAGCGATGGCACCTGCGAGGGCATCAAAGCCATTGCGCAGAGCGGGAAACAGTCGGGCGCCTGCGCTCGTCAACACGAGAGGCCGCGGACGCCGCTGAAACAGTTGGCAACCGCACGTCCCTTCCAGCAACCGGATTTGATGACTGATCGCTGTCGGCGTAACGCCAAGCTCCTCTGCAGCCGCCTTGAAGCTCCCATGCCTCGCAGCCGCCTCGAAGGCGTGCAACGAGCGAAGAGGCGGAAGCTTTCTCATGTGGACAATGTAGATGAATTTCTCTCATCCAGCACCTGAGATCTTCGACATTGCAGTTGGCTGCGGGCCTATGAGACCATGCGGAAAGCTAGGAGGCATACAACGATGGAGTTGAAGAGGCCAATTGACCATCCAACGGGCACATATCCGCCCGGCACTGCAGCTATCGAGAAGCTTCGGCAAGGCCTTCGGGGCGACCTGATCATTCCAGGAGACGCCGTCTACGATGAAGCGCGCAGGGTCTGGAACGGGGCAATCGATAGGCGGCCGGCCCTGATTGTCTACTGCGTCGACGCCAACGACGTGATCCAGGCCGTGACCTTCGCTCGGACGCACAACTGTCTTGTGGCGGTTAGAAGTGGCGGCCACAACGTCGCGGGCCTGTCGGTCTGTGATGCCGGCATGGTTATCGATCTCTCGCGCATGAAGCGCATCGCGGTCGATCCCGTCAGCCGCGTCGCCCATGCCGAGGCTGGTCTGAGTCTGGGCGAGTTCGATACGGCAACGCAGGCTTACGGTCTGGCGACGACGATGGGTGTTAACAGCGACACCGGCATCGCAGGGCTCACACTGGGTGGCGGTTTCGGCAAGCTCGGCCGCAAATATGGTTTGACTTGTGACAATCTCATCGCGGCCGACGTCGTCACTGCTGACGGGAGGCTGCTGAGGGCAAGCGCCGCTGATCATTCCGATCTATTCTGGGGGTTGCAGGGCGGTGGGGGCAATTTCGGAATCGTGACGGCGTTTGAGTACGCGCTTCATCCTGTCGGTCCGTCCCTTCTCGTCGGTTCGGTGCTTCACCGATACGATCAGGCCCGCGAGGCGATCCGCTTTTATGACGATTTTGCCCGCAAAGCGCCGGACGAACTAAGCGTCGACGCGGCGCTTGTGACGATGCAATCGGGCGAACGGTTCTTCAGCGTTTCGGCCTGCTATGTCGGACCGCCCGAATCCGGTAAGCCAATCCTCGCGCCTCTGATGGCGTTCGGCACGCCCGTGGAAAGCAGCCTCGGAGCCATCCCCTACCTTCAGATCCAGTCGAGGGGCGACGCCATTTTTCCCCGCGGGCGCCGCTACTACTGGAAAGCCCAGTTCCTCAATGAAATCAGTAGTTCCGCTATCGATGCGCTGCTCGAGGCCTATGCGGGCGCTCCCTCTGCCACCTCGCTCTTGGTCTTCCAGCAGGTCGGCGGCGCTATCGCCCGCGTGCCAAAATCTGCAGCACCCTACGCCAATCGTGATGCGCTCTATGACTGTTTCCCGATCGCGATCTGGGATGATCCGGCGGATGACGAAGCAAACATCCAATGGGCTCGCGCGATGTGGAGCGCCATCAGGCCATATGCGACCGGCGGCGTCTATGCAAACAACCTCGGCGATGAGGGCGACGACCGCGTGCGCCAGGCCTATGGCGAGAACTATGCCCGCCTGGTGGCGCTCAAAACCAAATATGATCCGGCCAATTTGTTTCGGCTGAACCAGAATATCCCGCCGAATGCATCTTGATCATTGATGCGCAGCGACTTCGACAGGATAAGGTGTTGGAGTCTTTAGATGGATGCAGGTGCGCTGTCGCTGGACCAGCCTTGCCGCTGCCAAGGATGAGGGTGACTTGGATAAAAGGAATGGTGAGACGATCAGTATTATCGGCCATTTTCAAAGGATCGCTACCTTTCATCGTCCATCTGAGGTAGCTTTCCCACGTTCGGTTCTGCACGCACCACCGCCTCAATGCCGGATTGCGCCAGTTCCGGTTAAACGTGCCAAATTATACCGGCACCGGCCCCAGTCCGCCATCCCCTGCCATAAGGCGCCCCAGACACTTCAGCCTATCGAAATTGTAGCTTTGGGCTACATATTCGTAATAGCCTGCAGTGCGAAGGTATCAAAATGCCAATCCCACACAGTAGGGCATAATCGGGACAGTGTTTTCAGCCCAACGAACTTCCCGTTCCCCTAGCGGGCATTATTGCAGAAATGCCCAAGCACCCCTTCGCTGACAAGCTGCGCTCATATGGAGCCGCAAAGCGCCAGGTCATGCCGCATATCGAACACCGGCCTCACAAAGAGCTCAACAACCGTGCGCAGAATTCTCATCTGCCCTTTCGAAAACGGGCGCGAACACGGCAAGCGTTTCGGTCCATCGGGTCCTTATAACAATTTCTGACAATCTTTTCCGCAGCCCGTAACCTCTTCCGAACCGCAATGATACCCTTCCGCGCCTTAAATCGAACAATGTGACACCACTCTTGACAGCCGTCATTAATTTATAAAGATTAGAAAATAATAGGGAGGAAGCATGGGCATCCATCATGGCGCCATACTGCGCATCCTGCGCGATGACGGCCCTCAGTCGAGGGCGGAGTTGGCGCGGCGGACTGCCCTGTCGCCGACCGCGTTAACCCATCTGACCGCACAACTACTGAAGGATGGAACGGTCACGGAACTCACCCAGGCGGTCGCCAGCGGTGCGCCTGTCGGCCGGCCCGCCGTCAATGTCGCGCTCGTGCCGGACGCAAATGCGATGGTTGGCGTGCATCTCGGCGCTGGCACCATCCACGCCACGATCACCGATCTCAAGGCCACACCGAAGGTCAAGGCTTCGCTGTACTTCGACACGGCCAGCAGCGAGCCGACGGCAGTGATCCGGCAAGTCGTCAAGACCGTCGAGGGGCTGATCAAAAAGTCGGGCGTCGATCGCTCTCGGCTTCTCGGCCTCGGGCTCGGCGTGCCCGGCCCGGTCGATACGGAACGCCGCCGCAACCTCCTGTCGATCAACTATGACTGGAAGGATGTTCCGTTCGCCGACGAGCTGGAAACCATGCTGAGCATGCCGGTGGTGGTCGAACACAATGTCAGCGCCATGGCGTTGGCGGAATCGCGCTACGGCATCGGGCGCAACGCCACCGCCCTGCTTTACATCTACCTGCGCACCGGTCTTGGCGCCGGCCTCGTGATCAACGGCCGGCCGTTCCGTCCGGGCGGCCATGGCGCCGTCGAGCTTGGCCATATCCAGGTCGTCGAGCACGGCGAACTCTGCTCCTGCGGCAGCACCGGCTGCTTGGAGACATTTCTCTCCGAGGGAGCGCTCACTCGCGCCGTCAACATCGACAAGCCGCATCCGCGCCAGTTGCTTGCGGTGGTTGAGCGGCACCCCGATGTCTGGAACGCCGCATTGCGGCACTTGACGACGGCAATCGCCAGCGCGACCAATTTGCTCAACCCCGACCTGATCGTCTTTGGTGGCCATCTGGCCGAGGCGCCCGAGAGCTTCATCGACAGCATCCGCAAAAGCGTTCCACCGCGCGTGCTGCCACCCATGCGCGACGCGCTGCGCTTCGAGAGATCGAGCCTCGGCAATGGCGGCGGTGCCATTGGCGGCGCGGCCGCGGCGCTCGATCAGCTTTTCTATTCCGGGGTATCGCGATGAACGCGCCGCCGAAGACAGCGCGCCAGCCCGACCGCGTGGCAAAGGCCCGCGCCCCCGATTTCCAGGGTCTCGGACTCAACTTCGTCGGGCTCGTCGCCGGTATCGCCGTATGGTGGGTGCTGACTGCCAGCGGCGCGGTCGGGCTGCCGCCGCCACCGGACGTCGCGCGCAAATTCGTCGATCTCGTCGCCAACGGCCAGCTTGCTACCGACATCGTCTCGAGCCTTGCCCGCGTGCTCAGCGGCTTCCTCATCGGTGTCATCCTTGCCATTCCCGTCGGTTTCGTCATGGGCTGGTACAAGGTCGCGCGCTCGCTCATAGAGCCGTACCTGCAGTTTTTCAGGATGATCCCGCCGCTCGCCATCATCCCGCTGGCGATCGTAACGATGGGCATCGACGAGACACCAAAAATCTTCGTTATTTTCCTGGCATCGTTCCTCGCCAGCGTCGTCGCCACCTACCAGGGCGTCATCAGCGTCGACAGGACAATGATCAACGCCGCGCGCGTGCTGGGTGCGAAGGACCTGACGATCTTCCTGCGCATCGTCATTCCGGCCTCCACCCCATTCATCCTGGTCGGCGTGCGCATTGGCCTCGGCTCGGCCTGGGCGACGCTGGTGGCGGCAGAGTTGATCGCGGCGCAGACCGGGCTCGGCTACCGCATGCAGCAGGCGCAGCTCTATTACGATCTTCCGACCATCTTCGTCAGCCTGATCGCCATCGGCATCCTAGGCCTTGCCATGGATCGCCTGCTGCTGGCGATCGAACGTCGACTGACTGTCTGGCAGGAGCGCGCGTGATGCAGCAGAAGATCGTCTTCAAAAATGTGACCCGGCGCTTCGACCTCAGGGACAATACCTTCGTTGCGCTGGACCGTTTCTCGCTTGATGTCGCCGATGGCGAATTCATCACCGTGGTCGGTCCTTCCGGCTGCGGCAAGTCGACGGCGCTCAACATCGCCGCCGGGCTACTGGCACCCAGCGACGGCGAGGTGCTGGTGGACGGACATACGGTCGACGGACCTGGCCCCGAACGCGGCATGATCTTCCAACAATACGCGCTCTTTCCCTGGCTGACTGTGCGCGAGAACGTCGAATTTGGGCTACGGGTCAAGGGCGAACCGGCGGCGCGACGGCGCGAGAAGGCCAGCTATTTCATCGATCTGGTCGGCCTCGGCGATTTCGCCGACGCACTGCCGAAAACCTTGTCCGGCGGCATGAAGCAGCGCTGCGCCATCGCCCGTGCCTATGCGGTCGACCCGTCGGTGCTGCTCATGGACGAGCCGTTCGGCGCGCTCGACGCGCTGACGCGCGTGCAGATGCAGGACCAGTTGCTGGAAACCTGGAGCCGCGAGCGCCGTACGGTGATGTTCATCACGCATGACGTCGATGAGGCCGTCTATCTCGCCAACCGCGTCATCGTCATGGCGGCGCGCCCGGGACGGCTGAAGGAGATCATAACGGTCGACCTGCCCTATCCCAGAACCGAGGAAATCCGGCTTTCGACCGAATTCACGGCCATCCGCAACCGCGTCTGGCACGCGGTCTATCACCAGTAACGACAGACAAGGAGGAGGAACGACATGATACTGACACGAAGACATTTCATCACCTCATCGGCTGCGGCCGTCGCGTTCGCGGCGGGAAGCGCTGGCACCAGAGCCGCCGGCCTTCCGGCGCGCATTGGCTATAATGGCGATTTCTGGGGTGCGAGCGTCGCCGGCGTCGCAAGCGACCAGGGCTTCTTCACCAAGCATGGCGTCGATGCCAACACCAAGGTGTTCACCAACGGACCAATCCAGGTCCAGGCGCTCGGTGCCAACAGCCTGGAATTCGGCTATCTCGGGCCTGGCGCGCTTTGGCTGCCGGCGACCGGCAAGGCCAAGATCATCGCCGTGAACGATGTCGGCTTCTCTGATCGCGTGATCGCGCAGGCCGGCATCAAGTCGATCGCCGATCTCAAGGGTAAGAAGGTCGCCATCGCTGCGGGAACTTCGGGCGACATGCTGCTGCGCCTGGCGCTGAAAAAGGCCGGCATGGCGATGACCGACCTCAACATCGTGCAGATGGACCCGAGCACCATCGTCGCCGCCTTCTCATCGAAGCAGGTCGATGCCGCCGGCATCTGGTACCCATTCGTCGGCATCATCGGCAAGAATGTGCCGAACCTAGTCGAATTAGCCAAGAACGACGACTTCTACCCGGCAACGACATTCCCCAGCGTGTTCATCGCCCGCAACGATCTCGTCGAAAGCAATCCCGATCTGGTCAAGCGGGTGACCGGTGCCATCAAGGAGGCGCAGGATTTTCGCGCCGCCAATCAGGAGAAGTCGATCGAGATCACCGCCAAGCTGCTCGGCATTCCGGCCGATCAGCTCAAGGTCGAGGCCGGCTATGGCCGTTTCATGACCTCGGCCGAACTGGTGAAGCTGACCAAGGATGGCACTGTCGACGGTTGGTTCAAGACCATGAATGACCTGTTCAAGACCTTCGGCAAGTTCGACACCTCGCTCGACCCCAAAGACTATTATCTCGGCGACCAGTACATCGCGGCCTGACCGCGACGACCGGACACGCCATTGAATCGGGCCGGACAAGTCCGGCCCCGGTACCGACCCACAGTAAACGGCAATGCGCAGAGGCGGGTATACCATGAACGTACTTTACATCGACATCGACAGCCTGAGACGCGACCATCTCGGCTGCTACGGCTATCATCGCAACACCTCGCCAGTCATCGACAGTCTCGCCCGCGATGGTATCCGCTTCGACAATGTCTATGTTTCCGACGTGCCCTGTCATCCCTCGCGCACGGCGCTGTGGAGCGGGCGGCACGGCATGAAAACCGGCGTGGTCGGACATGGTGGCACCGCCTGCGAGCCGTTCCGCGAGGGCGCCGAGCGCGCCTGGGCCGGAACCTTCTACGAGGAAGGCTGGATGCGCGCGCTGCGCGACCTCGACTACCACACCACCACGATCAGCAGCTTCGGCGAGCGGCACGGCTGCTGGCACTGGTATGCCGGCTTCAATGAGATCATCAACCCCGGCAAGGCCGGCATGGAAAACGCCGATGAGGTCTCTAACTTGGCTGTTGACTGGCTGAAGCGCAATGGCTCGGCCAAAAAATGGTTCCTGCACGTCAATGTCTGGGATCCGCATACCCCCTACCGCGCGCCGGACGCCTTTGGCGACCCCTTCGCCAGCGAACCGCTGCCCGAATGGATGACGAAGGAGGTGTTTGCCAAGAGCCATGCCGGCTACGGCCCGCATAGCCCGCAGGAGCCCTCCGGCTTCGATGTCGAGCCCGGCGGATCAAAATACCGGCGCATGCCGAGCCCGATCAGCGACATGGATCGTGTCAAGGCATGGTTCGATGGCTATGACACCGGCATACTATATGCCGACCACCATGTCGGGCTGATCATCGACGAGCTGAAACGCCAAGGCCTGTTCGACCAGACGATCATCGTCATCGGCGCCGACCATGGCGAGAATCTCGGCGAGCTCAATGTTTGGGCCGACCACCAGACCGCCGATGAGTTCACCTGCAACGTGCCGCTGGTGATCCGCTGGCCGGGCGCTGACGCACCACGCGGCGTCAACCACGGCCTGCACTATCATTTCGACTGGGCCGCGACGCTGGTCGACCGGCTGGGTGGCACCGTGCCGCCAGTGTGGGACGGGCGTTCCTTCGCCCCGGCTTTGCAATCAGGTCAGGATGGCGGCCGCGATTTTCTGGTGCTGAGCCAGGGCGCCTGGGCGGTGCAGCGCGGCGTGCGGTTCCGGCTTCAGGCCGCCGACTGGATCATGCTGCGCACCTATCACGACGGTTACAAGGATTTCGGACCGGTCGCGCTTTTCAATCTGAGCGAAGATCCGCACGAACAGCACGATCTCGCGGCATCACGCCCCGACATCGTCGCCCATGCCAGCCAGCTGCTCGAGGACTGGCGAACCGCAATGGCCGTGAGCGGCGACAACGACGTCGATCCGCTGGTGACGGTGATGCGCGAAGGTGGACCGTTCCACACAAAGGGCGAACTCCCAGCCTATCTGAAGAGACTGCGCGCCACCGGCCGCGCGGCCGCGGCGGCCGCGCTTGAGACGCGCCACCCTGCCCTGGCACCGCGCCGCCGATCGTTGAACTGAAGCAGGATCTCGTTGCCCAGGGAACGCCACTTTCGGCAATATTGGTCCGCCCAGCCCTATTTCTCGCAGGCATTCATTGATATAGTCTGCCTTGCACGACGTTGAAAAACCGCTGCTTGTTTCTGGAATACAGTTTGCCGAAGCAAGGCACTGTATTTATTGGATATCTACATGGAATTGAAATGGCTTGAAGATTTCCTGAGCCTCTCCCAGCATTACAGTTTTTCAAGAGCGGCCAATGACCGCCATATCACGCAGTCTGCCTTAAGCAGACGAATCAAGCAGTTGGAAGATTGGGTTGGCATGCCGCTGATCGACCGCTCAACCAATCCTATCCGGCTGACGGCGGCAGGGCAGAGTTTTCTGCCCCGGGCACAAGATGCTGTGGAGTTGCTGTACGGCGTCAGAAGTTCGCTGGCAGAACGCTACGCTCCCATGTGGGAAATTTTATCCTTCGCCACGCTGAACACACTTTCCCTGACATTCTTTCCTGCCTGGATGGCCGAGCTGGAAGCGTCCGGCGACAGTTTCCGCGCCCGGTTCGCCGACCCTCACTCGTCTTTCCTCGGCAACATCTCGACCCTGGTGAACGGCGACTGTGACTTCTTTCTCACCTATGCGCATCACGCAGTCCCGCAGATGGACGATCTGAAGGGGTTTCCGTTCCTTCCTCTCGGCGTTGAACGGGTCATCCCGGTTTCGGCCCGCGGCCCGGCAGGCAGCCCGTTGCACAGTCTCAAGGATCGCTCTCGGCCGACCGATTATCTCAGCTATCGCGGCAACTCGTTTTTCTCTTCGGCCCTGCCCTGGCTTTTCGACAGGCACAAATTTCAGCTCAACACTGTCTACGAAAACGGGATGTCGGTAGCGCTGAAGGCAATGACGGTTTCCGGCCATGGCGTCGCGTGGATCCCGGAGGGCCTTGTAGCGGATGAATTGAAACGGGGCGTTCTCGTTCGGGCGGGCGACATGGACGCCGATCTGGTGGTCGATATCAGGGTTTACCGCACGCCGCAGTTTCGTAACCGGCATGCGGAAAGATTTTGGCGGCGGGCCTCGCAACTGGCAGCATGAGCCATCGGGAAGAAATCGGCCCGGCACCCGCCGCCAAGCCTTTACCTGAACAGGGGCCGTAAGATTTTCAGGTTGCCGGCAGTGTCAAGGTCCTGCAAATTGCCGTAAATCTCGCTGGCATTTTCTATACCGTCGCAGCAATCCCGGAATTTTCGCGACCGGTCTGCTTCGGAAAAAGGCTGCTGGTTGGTGCCGACCGCGAACTGGCGCGACCTTTGCAGAACCTGGCCATTGCGCAGGGTTATCGTCACGACATGCGGCAGCTTTTGCGGCGATGCGCATTCGTCGTCCAAACTGTAGCTCTGCATGGTCACCGCGCCAAGAAGGTGGTCGCCCGCGAAGGTCCGCACTGCTTCGGGGGTAAAATCGGAAAGACCGAGATAGCCTTGCCGCAGGGCACGGGCCACGCAATACTGCATGGAAAAGCGCGCCTGCATCTGGTCGACGGGCGCCGGATAGGCCAGATTGCGATAGTTGGCGATCCCGACAAGCGTATCAACGGTCTTCACATCATCGGCAACAAAGTCGTGTTCATGCGCCAGATCGAGCAAGGCATCGATGATCATGTGCGTGGAACCACAGCATGGATGGCGCTTGGGCATCACGCCGGCAGTTTCGATGATATGCGCAGTCGGCGCAAGGATATCCTGCGTTTGCCAGTTGATCTGCGGGTCACCGGCAAAAAGCTCGCGAAACCCCTGCTCTCCTTCCAGAATGTCATGCCTTGCCTGCATTCCCGCCCTCGCAAGCAAAGCGGCTTCAACGGCATTGCGTGCCGCCATTCCGGCGTGAAACGGCTTGATGAGGGTGCCGAACTGACCCTTCGTACCGGATGCGAAACTCACTGCAATGGTCAGTGCATGGGCGGTCGCCTCAACACTGAGCCCCAATATACGAGCCGTGGCTACAGCCGTACCGATACTGCCAATCGTCGAGGTGCCGTGCCAGCCGGCGGTATAATGCGCCTGCCCGACACCATCTCCGACATGTGCCTGCGCCTGCAGACCCGCCAGAAAAGCGTCGATCAATTGTGATCCGCTTGTCTTTTCCAGATCCGCCAGCGCCAGTATGGCAGGAACCAGGACTGCCGATGCGTGACTCATACCGGGCAGGAAATTGTCATCGTAGTCCAGCGCGTGAGCGGCAGTGCCGTTGATGAGCCCTGCCAGCATGGGGCTGGATTTACCGCCTGTTACCAGGAGCGCCTCGCCACCGCTGCCCGGTCGGGCAAAGGCGTCCCTGACACTGCATGTGCTTTGGTCCGTACGCCCCGCCACCATGCACGCCAGCGTATCGATGATGGCGTTCTGCGCCAGCCGGCGTGCGTTGGCACTGGCCACAGTTCTGATGCTAGCCTCCGCTATGGCGGAGGCCACAGTCATGTCTTGCCCTTGCATGCTGCACTACCCCTGAAATGCATCCAGGACGAGCTTCAGCAGCCGTCCGAATTTGTGACGGTCAAGTTGCCGCCCCTGCACATCCGTATTGACCCGGTGCACCAGCACCATATCCAGCGCCGGCATGACGATACAGAAGTGGCCGCCCGCGCCAAAGCCGGCATAGCTGCCCTTAGGTGCCACGACTCCAGGGAAAAATACGCCGTCCCGCTCCAGCCACCACATATAGCCATAGGCTCCACGCGCACCCGCGTGAGAATACGGCATGACGCATTCCTGCGCCCAGCCCTGCGGCAGGATGTGGGCGCCATTCCATGAACCATGGCGCAGATAAAGCTGGCCAAACCGGGCCAGGTCCCGCGTCGATAAGCGGAACGGATAAGCTGCATGGCGGCTTTCAGTGAAATGATCGTGCCAACCGTCAGGCTTTGCACCGTCAAGCGAGAAATCCTCAAATTGCAAAGGCTTGGCAATGCGTTCGTTGAAGGCTTGATGGACCGTCTTGCCTGTCAATTGTTCGAAGATCGTGCCGAGCGCATTGAAGTCCCAATTGTTGTAACACCAGAAAGTGCCTGGGGCATGGGCGTGTCGCTTTTCCTTGATCATTCGCATCCACGGCGTTTCATAACCGGCAGCGTGATAAATGCCCGAACGAGCGGTCAGCAGATCGTAGACTGTCGCCTGCTTTTCGACCGCGCTCAGTCCATCATTGTCATCAATGCCCAGGGCTTCCAGCGTCTGGCTCAGATCAATGGTTCCGTCCGCGACATCCTGCCCCATCAGGGCCGCCAGTACGCTTTTGCGGATCGAATGGCAAAGATATTTGTGGGTGATATCGCCATAGGTGTAAACAATCTTGCCACCTTGCACGATCATCAAAGCATCAGTTTCCTGAGCATCGGCGCAGGCTTCAACCGCTTGCAGCCCCTTATCCAGCCAACCAGCGGCTGAAGGGTCCTTGATCCGCTCCCAATCCCCGGCCGGATTGGCTGCCGAATGATAGTTCATTGTTGCATGTCCTTGTCATGATTGTGTGCCACCGCCTCGACACTCGCCTGCAGGAAATCCTGCGTGTAGGAATCCCTGGCCCGCGATTGCCGCAGATCGTCTGCGGTGAGTTCTTCCAGTATAATGCCCTTGTGCATGACACCGACGCGTTCGCAGATATGCGCGACCACGGCCAGATCATGCGAAACCATGAGATAGGTGAGGTTTCGCTCGCGGCGCAGCGTCTTCAGAAGATTGAGAATTTCCGCCTGAACCGATACGTCCAGCGCCGAGGTCGGCTCATCCAGCAGCAGCACCTCAGGTTCAATGATCAGTGCACGGGCAATCGCCACGCGCTGGCGCTGACCGCCCGACAATTCATGCGGATAACGATACATGAAGTTCGGCCCAAGCCCGACGGCAGCCAGCACATCGCGGATACGCTCTTCCCTGCGGTCCATGCCGTGGATCGCAAGAGATTCAGCAAGTACCTTGTACACCTGTTTGCGCGGGTGCAGCGAAGCGTAGGGGTCCTGAAACACCATCTGCACCCGGCGAAAGAACGCTTTGTCGCGCGTGCCCGCCATCGGCTGACCATCAAAGATGAAACTGCCCTGATAATGCGGAATCAATCCTGCAAGCGCGCGCAAAATCGTCGACTTCCCGCAGCCTGACTCTCCGATCAGACCATAGGCCTGGCCCCGCGCAATGTGAAAGCGGGCTTTCTTGACCACGGCGGTCCGTTTGCGGCCTTTGCCGAAAATAACCGACAGATCCGACACATCAACGTGTGGTCTCCCAATGTCATTCATCATGCCTGTCCCTCGCTCAGAGTTGCACCGCTCAGCCAGCTCGGATCACGCTCAGGAACTTTCAGCATGTCGACCGGGCGATCGAGCCGCGGAAGACTGGCCAAGAGTGCCTGCGTATAGGGATGCCTGGCCTTATGCAGTTCCTTGGCGGGCAGGTCCTCCATAATGCGGCCCGCATACATCACCAGAACGCGGTCGCAGAAATCGGCGACCAGATTGAGGTCGTGGCTGATGAACATCAGCCCGGTGCCAGAACGGCTGACGAGTTCATCCAGAACCGTTAGCACCTGCCGGCGCACCGTCACGTCCAGAGCGGATGTCGGCTCGTCGGCAATAATCATGTCCGGTTCCGGGATGAGCATCATGGCGATCATCACGCGCTGTCCCATGCCACCCGATATCTCATGCGGGAACAGTTTCATGACGCGTTCCGGATCGCGAATATGGACGGCTTCCAGCATGGCCAGCGTTTTTTGTCTGGCTATTGCGGGCCGTGCGCGATGATGGAGACGATAGGCTTCCATGATCTGATCGCCGATACGGATCAAGGGATTGAGTGAGTATTTCGGATCCTGCAGGATCATTGAAATACGGTTGCCCCGTATCGTACGCATCTTCCGTTCGCTGGCAGAAAGCAGGTCGACGCCGTCGAAACGCATTGCCTTCGCGCGAATTTGCGCAGATTTCGGCGTCAGTTTCAGCACCGAACGGCCCGTCATCGACTTGCCCGAACCAGACTCGCCGACAATTCCCACCTTCTCCCGTCCGATGGAGAAACTGATGCCGCGCACAATGTCGATATCGTGTTTCACGCCCGGAAACGACACCCAGAGATCATCAACTTCAAGCAGAGGTTTTGTCATGATCTTTATCCGTTCCGTGGATCGAGAATATCGCGCAGACCATCGCCCAAAAGATTGAAGGCGAGACTGGCAAGAAGAATTGCGCAGCCCGGCACCGCGGCGAGCCACCACGAGGTCATCATGAATTCTCGGCCGCTGGAAAGCATCGCGCCCCATTCAGGGCTTGGCGGCTGCGCGCCCAGGCCCAGAAAACCAAGGCCCGCAGCTGTCAGAATAATCGACGACATATTGAGTGTGATGCGAATGACGACTGAAGGGATACACATCGGCACGACATGTTTTGCAATCACACGCATCGTGGATGCGCCCTGCAGGCGGATCGCGGCGACATAGTCGGACGAGCGGATGGTCAGGGTTTCCGCACGGGCAAGACGGGCGATCGGTGGCCAGGCGGCAAGCGAAATCGCGATGACTGCGTTTTCAATGCCGGGCCCAAGGGCAGCGGCAAAGGACAGGGCGAGAACGAGACTGGGAAAGGCGAGAAAAATATCGACAATACGCATCAAAGCCGTATCGACCCAGCCGCCGATGTAGCCAGCGGTGGTGCCAACGATCAACCCAATCGGTGCGGCGATAATCGCGGTTAGTGTGACAATATACAGCGTGATGCGCGAGCCAAAGACAAGACGGCTGAAAATATCGCGCCCCAGTTCATCGGTCCCGAAATAATGGGCCCATGACGGCCTTTGCAGCCGGTTCGCCAGATCATTGGTTCCGATATCATGGGTGGCGATATAGGGCGCAAACAACGCCACAAGAACCAGCAGCACAATCACAAAGAGGCCAAAAACGGCTGAGGTATTGGAGAGAAGCTTCAACCAGGAGCGTCGCAGCTGCTGTGCATTGGCTTGCAATGCAGAGGTCGGCACTGGCGCGGTCAGCCATTCACGCAGAGAACTGAAAGAGCGCACCGGATTTGTCGTGAGTTCATTGCTCATCTATGGCTCCTATCGGGTTCGAGGATCGAAAATGCGATAGAGGAGATCGCTGATCAGATTGATGCCGACGAACAGGATGCCGACGATCAATGTGCATCCAACGACGGCGTTCATGTCACCGGCCAGAAGCGCATTGGTGAGATAACGGCCAAACCCCGGCCAAGCGAACACGGTTTCCGTCAGGACAGCCCCCTCCAGCAGAAACGCATAGGAGAGCGCAACAACCGTAACCACTTGAACAGCGACATTGCGGAAAGCATGCCCCCAGACAGTGCGTGCCCAGGAAAGCCCTTTGACACGGGCGGTAATGATATATTCCTGATTGAGTTGCTCTATCATGAAGCCGCGCGTCATGCGGCTGATATAGGCCATGGAGCCGAATGCAAGGATCAGGGCGGGCATGATGACGTGACTGATGGCATTGCCAAAAGCATCCCATTGCCCCTGCATTGCGCTGTCGATGAGCAGGAAGCCCGTCGTCGGCTCGACCGAATATTCATAGAGAAAGTCGATACGGCCCGGCCCGCCGATCCATCCCAGCGTGGCATAGAAGATCAGGAGCGCCATAAGGCCAAGCCAGAAATTCGGAGTGGAATAACCAAGCAGACTGATCATGCGCACGGCATGATCCAGCGGTGAATTGCGGTACATGGCCGAAAACACGCCAAGCGGAATGCCGAAGCCGGTCCCGATGATGATGGCGACCGTGGCCAGTTCGATGGTCGCCGGAAAGACGCGGCCAATATCCTCCAGCACAGGGCGTCCCGACGTCAGCGCATTGCCGAAGTCGAACATCACCGCATTCTTGAGATAGAGGCCATATTGAACAATCAGTGGCTGGTCGAGACCAAGCTTGCGATACATCATGTCGTAAGCCTCCTGGGAGATATTATCGCCCAGCATCGCAACGACCGGATCAAGCGGCAAAAGACGGCTGATGAAAAATGTCAGCGTGACCAAGCCCAGAAGTGTAACAGCCACGGAAAAGATCAGGCGCGCGGAGGCAGCGAGAAAGAGAAGCACAGGACCGAACTCCTCCTCGCCTTCCAGGTCTTCCAGAATGTCGTGCGTTGTCATCGGCTTTGATCCTGAACAAGATGAATAAGGATGCGAAATCCACCGCCATATCCGGTAATGTGCGCGCCGCGCTTTGAGGCAGTTGCAGACATCACCTGATCGACGTGGGGGTCGCCGGTCCGGGAGGGGACCGGCAGGGGCTTGAAACGCGTTATTTCGCAGCCAGATCGTAATACACGCGGAAACCGTTCCAGCTCCAGTTCTTCATGGCCTTGTTGACGCCGGCAACGTTGTAGATCTGGAAGATGAAGGCGTGCGGACCTTTCTCCATCATCTGCTTTTGCAGATCGACATACTTCTGCTTGCGCGTGGATTCATCTTTTTCAAACAGGGCGTCGTCTACCTGTTTGTTGACAGCCACGTCGAAATAGCTGGCGCGCCAGCTCGGATACATGGTCTGCTTGGCCTCGGCGCGGTTGTCCGGATTGAAAATCTGGCGTGAGGCGTTGCCATGCGCATCCGGCACTGTTGTCTGCCAGCCCATCAAAGACGTCTGGAATTCGCGGCCGCGGATACGGCTGAACAATTGCGCATTCGCCATGCGCTCGATCTTGATCTTCACACCCGCCTTGGCAGCAGCATCCTGAATGCTTTGTGCAATCGGAGCCGCATAAGGCGCGGTGCTGATGAACATCGTTGTTTCGAAGCCATTGGGATAGCCAGCTTCTTTCAGAAGTTCCCTGGCCTTTTCCACGTCAAGCTTGAACGGCTGGCCATCTCTTTCATCGAGCGCACCAAACGCGCCGAGTTGAACGAAGCTTGCGCGCGGAACACCCACATTATGGATGACCGTTTTGCCAAGACCTTCATAATCGATGAGATAGCGCATCGCCAGGCGCACTTTCTCATTGGCGAAAACCGGATCGGCGTTGTTGAAATTCCAATAGAACAGCGACGGCTTCAAAGCACGCGAGGCTGTTGCCTTGTTCTGGGTTTCAAGATCGCGCAAATCTTCCGGCGTCAGATCACGGGCAATGTCGATATCGCCCTTTTCCAGCAGCAGGCGCTGCGTTCCAGCTTCTGAGACGTGGCGGATCAACACCTGCTTCAGCTTCGGCGCGTCGCCCCAATAATTGGCGTTGGCCTGAAGAATGACAACTTCCGCCGGGTTCCAGCGCATGAGCTTGTAAGGTCCGATACAATCCGAACGTGTGGCAAGATATTTATTGCCCATATCGCCATCAACCTGATTTGCCATCAGCACTTTCTGATTGAGAAGTGCGGCAACGCGATTGGCGGCAATGGCAGCCAGAATGAGATTTGCTGGATAGGGCTTATCAAGCCTGAACACCAGCGTATTGTCGTCCGGGGCAGTTATACTCTGGTCTGCATTGTCCTTGGTGAAACCATATTCCGTCAGCGTCGCGGCGTTGCCAAAGCCAAGTTTCACAACACGGCGCAACGACCACGCCATGTCACCTGCGGTTGCCTTTTCGCCGGACGGAAACGCCAAGTCGTCACGCATGTGGAAAGTGATCTGCAGTCCATCCTGGGAAACATCCCAGCTCTTTGCCAGCTTGGGCACAAGCTTCGTTTCATCGGCAGGATCGAAATCGACGAGCGGATCGCAGATATTCTGGATGATCTCGTTGGTGGCCGCTTCACCGATCTGCGCTGGATCAAACGTGCTGATGGCATCGATATTCCAAGCCATTGCCAACGTATTGGGTGGCGATGCTGCTTCTGCAGTAAAACTGATGCATGCAAGGCCCGCAACAAGGATAAGCGCCGTACTGCGGCGCAAAATGGTTCTGGTTTTCAAATCGCTCATGTTCGTCCCCTTTTATGATTCTCATGTAGCTTGGAGGGCACCGCATCCGCACAGACGCGGTGCCAGACCGGATTACTCCGCTGGGCGCGGCTGGAGTGGCGGGTTCACCTCCGGTGGAATTGGGCAGGTGTAGGGTGCTTTCGCGATACGTGCCTGATGATCAGCCTTGGCGTCTTTCAACAAGGCTTCGTTTCGCAAAACATCCAAAGCTGTTCCAGCCATGACCTTGGCGGCGTAGACCATCCCCTTGTGTGCGGCAGGCATTTTTCCCTGCGCCGTGATCTGCCAGGAGTGACCCGGCGAACCGATGGCATGGGTGGCAACACGCGCCTGGACAGTTGGCACTGCCCAGCTGACATCGCCCAGATCGGTCGAGCCGATCATCGGCACACCTTTCTGTTCGCGCGGCAGCACATAGTCACAAAGCGGCGCATTGTCCGCGAGCGGCTGGCCAACACGCTGATAGTCGGTTTCGATGTCTTCCTGCGACAGCGTAGCCTGGATTTTTGCGGCGAACTCCCGGTCCGCATCATCAAACGGCACACCGCCCAGCCGGTCCATGTTGGACTGCATGATGATTTCAAGCGGTGTATTGCCTAGCAGATTCGACACCGCACTCATGATCGAAATATCGACCGTGGTTTCGGTCATCATGGCCGCACCCTGCGCTACCTTCTTCACGCGTTCATTGAGCGCGAACATGCCCGGTAAATCGGTGGCACGGATCGCATAACGGATCTTGGTCTTGGCCTGCACGACGTTGGGAGCGATCCCGCCGGCATTGAGATAGGCGTAGTGCATCCGGCAATCGGCAGGCACATGCTCTCGCAGGTAGTTGACGCCGACATTCATCAGCTCCACCGCATCGAGGGCAGAACGCCCCAGATGCGGTGCGGCGGCGGCGTGAGAGGCCCGGCCGGTAAACTCAAAATCCATGCGCGTATTGGCAAGCGATTGCGCGTCGTCCACTTGCGTGAACGATGCCGGATGCCACGAAATGGCAATATCGACGTCGTCAAAAGCGCCTGCGCGCACCATGAACGCCTTAGCGGCGCCCCCTTCCTCCGCTGGACAGCCATAATAGCGCACGCGACCTCGTGCACCTGTTGTCGCCAGCCAATCCTTGACGGCAGTAGCTGCAAGAAGTGCGGCAGAACCAAGCATATTGTGACCGCAGCCATGACCATGCCCAGTGCCTGGGATCGGGCGCGGCTCGGCAATGCCAGCTTCCTGGCTGAGGCCTGGCAGCGCATCATATTCGCCCAGGATGGCGATGACCGGCCCGCCCTCGCCCGCTTCGCCCATCACTGCCGTCGGAATGCCGGCAACGCATTCGGTAATGTTGAATCCTTGCGCGCGCAGCATGGATGTATGTTCGGCGCAGGACTCATACTCCGTATAGGCTATCTCGGGCATTGCCCAAACACGGTCACTCAGAGCTTCAAAAGCGCTCCTCTTCGAGTCGACCAGATCCCATATCACATCACCATTTTTCATGGTGCTACTCCCAGATTGTTCAATTTAAAGATTTTCGGCGATGAAGCGGGCCAGAGCGCCAAAGACACGACGACGGTTTTCGATACGGGCAAAGCCGTGCCCTTCATGTGGAACGCGCAGATATTCCACCGGTTTGCCCAGGCCGCGCAGGCAGGAATAAACCATCTCGCTCTCGCATGGCGTCACGCGCGGATCTTCCATGCCATGAGCGATCATCAACGGCGCAGTGATGGCATCAATCCGATTGATGGGCGAATAACGCTCCAGCGCGCCGCGCATGGTTTCCACATCACCATATTCGGCAGCACGCAATTGCTTGCGCCACGGGCCAGTGGTCTGCAACAGCGTCAAAAAGTTGGCGATTCCATAATATTCTACGCCCAGGCGCCACAGATCCGGATATTCGGTCATGGCCGACAGCACCATAAACCCGCCATAGGAACGGCCGAATACCCCGATGCGGTTTTCATCCACGTCCTGCCTTGCACCCACGGCGATACGCACGGCCTTGAGATCCGCAACGCTATCCATCCGCAACTCCCGGTCATCGAGATGCTGGTAGCGACGGCCATAGCCGGTGCTTCCACGAACATTCGGCGCCACGACCATAATTCCCTTGGCCAGCATATATTGAATGTCGGCGCGAAAATCCGGTTTCCACTGTGCCTCGGGTCCGCCATGGACGACGATCATGACCGGATAGCCATTCGGTTTTGCCGGGACTTTCGGCCGATAGACGAAATAAGGAATGTCGAGCCCATCGAAGCCCGCAACGCTGGTCACGGTCGGCTCGATAAAGTCCGGCAATCCGGCAGCGGCTTTGGACGCATCCGTCAGCCGCGTGAACTTGCCCGTCTCAGCATCGCAGCGCCATATATCACCTGACGTGGCCCCACCCTCGATTGGCATGACGAGCGCTGTGCCATCGGGTGTCCAAGCAACGGAACCAATCACGCAAGGCATGGGTGTTGCGAACTGCTTCAGGATGTTTCCGGCACGGTCGATGATGACCATATCATTCCAACCCTGGCGATTTACCACGAGCGCGATCCTCGCTTGATCGGGCGCTATCGCCAATGCCTCGATATCCCGCTCCGCAAAGGCTGCAAGCTCCAAGAGGGTATCAGCCTCGTACAGCTTTACCATGAGCGAGAGATATTCTCTCTCCTGATCGGAGATCATCAGGATACCGGAATTATCCTTGAAGAATTTGGGCGCGAGGTAACGCGCTCGCCCCACATGGGGCAAGATATTTTCATAGGCGCCGGTAGCAAGATCCAGTCTGCAGAAATCTTGATCCATCATCGCTCTTTGGCAGTCATTGACGAGGAGGAACGCCCCGTCGGGAGAAAAGGCAAAAGGCGTGCGCCAACCCTGGCCTTGATGGACGCATTTCACCTGGCCCGTTGCGATCGTCATCACGTAGAGATCCATATGCGCGCGGTCGCGATAATTGGCCGAATAAGCAATCTGCAAACCGTCGGGCGACCAGCATCCCCAGCCATGAACAACGGTCGTGTCGGTCGTCAGGAGGCGTGGCTCTTCCTTGGCATTTTCGATCAGCCAGAGCTGATGACGCTCGTCTCCTCCCCAATCAGTTGTGATCAGGAGGTCGCGGCTCTTTGGGTTGAAGGCAAGATTACCAACCGGTTCTGACAGGGTGGTCAACTGACGGGCTGACCCGCCCGCCAGTGGACGCACCCAGACCTGCAGCGTACCGCTTTCGTCGCTCAAATAAGCCAGCAGCGCGCCATCGGGCGAAACGGCGGGTTTTACCGCTTTGCTGATATCAATGTAGTGTGACATCGAAAGCGCGGGGTCAGTTTGCAGTGCGTCGAGCGTCGTCATATCTGTCTTTCGTCAATGGGATTAACCAGCGGCGGCGGCCGGCGCGGCAAATTTGATCGCAGTTGCCAACCGGCAGGAGGCTGCTTCGAGTTCTTTCGCCATGGGTCCAACCGTCGATTGATGATTGGAAAGGGTGACAATCGTGAAGGTGGCTTCCGGCCATGCATTCCTGAGCTTCCACGCCGTCGCCATCGGCGTCACGGTATCGTACCGCGCTTGCACGATTTCTGCTGGCAGATGACGGATGAGATCGATGTTTTCCAGCAGATGGCCATCCGGCAAAAACGCCCGATTCACGCAGTAGTGGGTGAAAATCCGCGAAACAGCCAAGGCCGCATCCGGATGCAACAGCTGCCTTACATGATCAAGGCTTGGTTCGAATGTTTGCGTGCGAGCTGAAAAACCACGCAGGGCCTTCGCGGCAGCGAGTTCAACAGCCTGATCACCACAGGTCAGCCGTGCATAGTAGGCTTTCAGAAGATTGCCGCGTTCCTCGACAGGTATGAATTCAGCGAATTCCTGCCAATGATCGGGAAAAATAGCCCGACAGCCGTGAAACCACCAGTCGATGTCATCCTGGTCCGCCAGGAAAATGCCATGCAGCCGAAATCCAAGGCATCGCCGCGGAAAAGCAATGCCATAGGCGAGCGCCAGGCACGATCCCCAGGAACCGCCGGCAACCAGCCAGCGCTCGATGCCAAGAAACGCGCGTATCTGTTCCATGTCGGCAATCAGGTGTTGTGTGGTATTTTCGACTAGCTCTGCGAGTGGCGTCGAGCGCCCCGCGCCGCGCTGATCGAAGGTGACGACGCGAAAGGTATCAAGATCAAAACTTGCAATCTGCTTTGCAGACACACCAGCGCCTGGGCCCCCATGCAGAAAGACCGCCGGAATGCCCTCGGGATTACCATATTCTAAAACGGAAAGTTCATGCGTCGCGCTGACAACCAGACGAAATTCCCTGTTCGGCAGGATTTCCGTATCCATCCGTCCCCCTCAAACACCATCATGTCCCTTTGCCGCGATTTTTTGTTTTTCCGCGGTCGCAAATTTTATAGTCGGTAAATTTGAGAGTTGGCTAATGCAATTTCAGACTGCTTATTCCAAAATGGAATAAGGTTGCGGGCGCGGCACGACTCGCCAAACGAATGATTTCCATCTGTCCATTTATGAGCGGTAATACTCGTTTGCTCTGCCGCGCCGCTGGAAAATTGCATCTCAAGGGCTGACCGGACCGTGTCGAGAATCGAAACCGTTCAGAGCCGTAACCGACAACCCTTGGGGCACAGGCATCATTTTGCCGTCTCAGTTTCGGTCTTTCCCAGGAGAACCATCTGAACAGAAGAGACGCAGTATTGCAATCTTAGAAGCGGGCATATGTCAGTTCGTTTCGCGTGCAATACGGCATTGATGCGGTCACTCGTGCCTGATCTTGCGGAGCGGGAAATATTCATGCACGGCCAGCGAGACCTTGCTCGAAGTGGCGTTGAACACAGGCGTCTGGATCGACAGTTCCTGTCAGCAAGGCGTTTACGGAAGCTGTAAGGTCAAAATGACCCAGGGAGCGGTCGAAATGGACGATCTGGGCGAATTATCCGACGACGAAAAAGCAGAGGGTTACGTCCTGGCCTGCTGCAGCAGGCCGCGAGGAGCAGTAACCCTGGCAGCTTGGGGCCTCAAGGTTTCAATGACCGTCGCAAGTTTGGCGTTACCAGCGTGCCGTCAGTGCTGCATGATTTGAAGGTCACTTTCTTTGGATCTTTGCAGGGCATCGTGATCAAGAGTGAAAAAGGAGTGTTTCCCGATTCCCACGCTGTTGCTGACCCGGCTTTTGAAGAAGCCAAGCGATCTTGTCACCTAAACATGGCGTCAGCATTGCCGGTAGCGGCTACGCACGCAAAGCGGCAGCGGGGCTGGAACGCAAAGCGGCAAGCGCGGGAACAATGGAGACGAATGCCGCAACGGCCAGAAAGCCGATCGCCAGCCACAGATCGTCCGGCGCGAAATCAACAGGCAGGCGGATGGCCGTCGATGCGGTCAGCCGCGCCGAAATCGCCGATGCCGCGGCGTAGCCGAGGGCTACTCCCGATGCGATGCCGGCGACGAACAGCAGGAAAAGCTCTCCCCACACGAGCGCAATGATCGAGCGAACCGGGGTGCCGAGCGCACGCAAGGCGCCGATCTGCCGCCATCTCGATCCCACGTGCATGATCGTCACCAGCACGATCGCGGCGATGACGATCGCCTGCGTACCCAGGGCAATTGCCAGAAGCAGGCTGCGGGCGTCCCCCAATGTCGCGTAGAGCCGTGTCAGCACCTCCGCCGGAAAAACGCCGAGCGTTGCGCCTGTGCGGTATTCCTGCCGCAGGCGGTAAGCGTCGGCAACCGTTTTCGGCTTGACGAGAATAGCAGGAACGCCAGGGGATTGCGCATCGAAATGCTCGTCCAGGGGCGCATCCGCATCAAGATGGCCATGCTCGTGCTCATGGCTGTGATCTCTCGGCTCGGCACCGTGCGACTGGGCTTCCCCGCTTTCATGGTCATGATGTTCTTCACCATGCATGCCGTGAAGCTGCCATACGGCCCGGATCGGCACCAGGATGGCGCGATCCCAAGCGGTTCCCGTCGGCGCCATGCGGCCAGTCACCTTGTAGGCAATGGCCGTATGGGTTTCACCGCCCGCTTCCGCCGTGCCGTGCATCGGTTTGATTTGGGCTCCAGGTGACAGCGCCACATCTGAGCCAACCACCGCCTCACCAAGACGCGCGAAATGCGCCCCTTGCGCCAGGCTCGGCGACAACGCCGAAATCAGGTTTGTCGTGGTGCCGACGATAGGAAAACCGTAAGCGGAGTCGCCAAAGCCGACGGGCGCCGCCAGTTCGACGCGCGGATCGTTGGCGAGGCGGCCGAGAACGGCGCCCTCCATTAGCGGCAGCGGTGCCGGCTGCAGGAAAACAGCCGAAAGCGCAAGCTGGGTTTCGCTGCCGGCGGCTCCGACCAGCAGATCGAATTTCTCGGCCGCACGCGCGCTGCCGAGCCGGACGGCCCGCTCCTGCAGCGTCACGGTCACGCTTAAAGCGACGGACAATGCAATGAGCACCACAACGGCCAGCGCGCCGCTCCAGAAACGCCGCAGGTCGGCAAAAATGAACTTCATCATTGCGCGGCACTCTCTCCACTATCCTCGTCGACACGCCCGCTCTCCAGGCAGATGCGGCGGCCAAGACGCTCCGCCAGGAAGGCATCATGCGTGACCACCACCAGTGTCGTGCCCTGCTCTGCGGAAAGCCGCAGCAGAAGCTCGGCAACCTCGTTGCCCGCATGACGGTCAAGACTGGCTGTCGGCTCGTCAGCGACGATGACGCCGGGACGCTGGAGCAGCGCACGGGCGACGGCGACACGTTGCATTTCACCACGCGACAATGTCTCGATCTTCTGCCCGACGCGGTTGATCCCGGTGGCTGAAAGCAGCGCCAGCGCACGCTCCCGCTCCTCGACGGTCAACCGGCGCGCAAGCCTGACGGGGAGCACCACGTTATCGAAGGCCGAAAGACCGGGGAAAAGATGGAAATCCTGCATGACAAGGCCGATGTTGCGTGCGCGAAAAGCATCGCGCCGGCCAGAGGAAAGACGGGTGATATCCATGCCGTTCCAGGAAATTTTGCCTTGCGTGACGTTTTCCAGGCCAGTGATCGCGTTGACGAATGTGCTTTTGCCCGAGCCGGAAGCCCCGGTGATCGCCAATTGGCCGCCGGCCGGCAGATGAAATCGCTCGATGGCGAGGACCGGCGCAGCCAGGCCCGGAAAATGCATTTGAAGATCGGAAACGTCGAGTGCGAGCATGGTGTCAGACGGTCCTGAAGGCCGCGTTCCGAAGACGCAACTGGCTGATGAAGCCGGTTTCCGGATCGGTCCAGGAGCCGAATTCCAGCACCCCACGCGCGATGATTGGCGCATTGAACTGCACGAAGGTCTGCTTGGCCGAGAGATAGACGACCATGATATTGTCCGGCCAGTCGGCGTCTGAGGAACAGAACGGGCAGAGCGACATCGGGATTTCCGTCAGGACGAAAAATGCGGCCTCCGCCTTCAGTGGCGGCGCCATGAAGCCGCTGATGGCAATCTCCTGACCGCTCAACTGCTTCACCTTGTCGGAAAATTCGAGACCGAGCGGACCAAAGCTTTTGTAGAGCTCGCCGAAGCCCAGTTTTTCGGCAGCGCTTGCGCCTACGGCAATGCCCATGAAAGGCAAGACCGCAGCGGCCGTGAGCAGCGCCCGACGACCAATAGCAAAGGTCTTCTTCTCCGTCATCGCAATCTCCTTAAACGGGAAGACAGGCGGCTTTCGGCCGCCTGTCCTGTTGGTCAGCTGGACAGATTTACATCTTTGACGCGCCGAGCGCGAAAGCGTCGGCGAGGACACGATAGACGTCGCTCTGTTCCATGTAACCACGGAAGCCTTCTGCACCCGGGCCAACGGCCTGCAGCACGACATCGTCTACCGCATGAACGCCGCTATCCTCATCGCGCGGGATGTTGCCCTGGACAAAGACGGCACCCGGCACGTCCTTGTAAGCTTCGTTGGCGACGTATTCCTTCTTCTCGTTCTGGATCGCCGGAACGAAAGGACCATCGAGCTTCGGACGGAAGGTCTCGTAGTGGTCAGGACCGTTGTTGGCCGCGATGAACAGACGGCGGGAGACATCGATGCGGTCCGGATAACCGTCCCCGTCTTTGTCCTCGTAGTTCGGGAAGCCCGCGGCGGCATAGGTGCCGACCTTGTCGCGCATTTCCGTGCCCGGCTTATCGTCATCGACGGTGCCGATGATCGAAACGCCATGGGTATGGTCACCGGTGACGACGATCAGCGTATCCGGATTCTTCGCCTGGAATTCGCGTGCAGCCGCGATGGCCTTGTCGAATTCGATCGTATCAACCAAAGCGCGATCCCAATCGAGGGGATGGCTCATCTTGTCGATGGATGCAGCCTCCACCATCAGGAAGAAGCCATCCGGATTCTTCGACAGCCTGTCGAGCGCCACCTTGGTCATATCGACCAGGCCCGGCTGGTTGGGAAACTTGTCGACGGTACCCTTTTTGAGGAATTCGCGATCGAGCGTGACGTCGAGGTTGCCGGTGTGGAAGAGGCCGAGCAGCTTGCCCTGGTTCGAGCCGGCCGCGGCGGCCAGTTCATTCTTGTCGGTGGCGAGGGCGTAACCGGCCTCCTTGAAGAGCGCGATGTAGTCCTTGTCGTCCTTGCGCTTCGAACCGGGCACGTCCTTGGCCAGGAAGTAGGCCGAGCCACCACCGAGCAGCACGTCCGGCTTGACGTTGTACATCATGCCGACGATGTCGGCCTTGTCAGAGCGCTTGCGCGTATGGGAAACGAGCGCGGCAGGTGTCGCGTCCTGGACTTCGGATGTCGTCACGATGCCGAGCGACTTCTTGCCGGTGCGGCGCAGAGCCTCACCGATCGTTTCGACCTTGGGGTCGTCCTGGCTGGCCGGCGTGCGGTCAGCATAGACGCCGAGCGCGTTTACCGCGGACTTGTGGCCGGTCATATAGGCCGACATGGTGTTGGCGCTGTCGGTAGCGATGGCCGAGGTCGAGGAGGTGCCGATGAAGGCGACGGGCGGAATGTCATCCATGGCAAGGCGGCCATTGGCCTTTCCCTCGGTCATGCCCTTGGACATGAGGCGGGCACCGGTGCGATGCGCAACGGAAAGGCCGTCACCCAAAAGGAAGATGATGTTCTTGGCCTTGGGCGTGTCAGACGTTGTGTATACATCCCAGCCGACCGACTTCTTCTCATCGCCAGCCGATACCTCGACCTTGTACTGGCCGGGCTTTGCAAGCTTGATGTCGCGCAGGATGAGCGCGGATCCGAGTACCTTGTCTTCAGCGCCCTTCTCCTCGGCGACGAATTGGGCGGTCTTGCCGAAAACGGCGTCGTAGCTCTCGCCGTTGATCGTGACTTTCACGTCTTCCGGCTTCACGACCTTGCTGAATTCAACCTTGAAATCGAATGGCGAGCCTGCAAGGACCGTGGCCCGGTCCAGCGGATAGATCGTTGTCGCATGGGCTGCCCCGGACAAGAGTGCCGCCGACGCCACCGCAAGAAAAAGTTTACGCATTTCATACCCCCAACTTGGTTAGCTTCCCCTCTCCTTTATAAATCCCGGATGACAGCCAGATGAAATCACGCCGGTTTTTACAACCCGTGAGTTCACAGGATGCAACGATCGCTGCAGCTTTATTTCAGAACTTGCGGTGGGGCGCTGTCATGTCTGAAGCCCACGGCCGCACATATTTGCGCAGCGCCTTAAGACTCTGAAAAGTCTCGCGCCCTGCGTGTTCATCTACATACAACGGACAAATGGCCGAGCCGTTTCGGGCTAAATTGAATCCGTCAAACAGCAGATTTAATGATTTGAGGTGGAGGAGAAACTTGTAGAGGGATCCGCGAAACCCGGTGATCAGAGACCAGCTGTACAAAATCGCCGGTGATCGGAAAAAACGATCGTTTGTTGTTTCCGCCAAAAGGCGTATCCGCAAATTGGATAAGTTCCTTTGTAAATGCCGATGAGAGCCTGTTTGAGATCGTTTCGATTCGAGGCAATAATTCCGCAATCGCTCATCCAGGTCTTTGAAATCAACAATACAATGATCGCTTTGATGGGATACGAACCGAAAAGTCCGTGGAGTTTCTTTGCCCGCCGTCGAACGATGTTTCTGACGCATCTTATTGCAGAAACCGCAAGATAATATGATTGAATATGTCATGTTTATTGGCTAAAGCGGTATACAGTTACACGCAGTCAGGAAAGATGCCGTCATGTTTGGTAAGGGCCTCAAGTCTCTTTGTGCAATCGGTTTGCTCGGCCTTCTAACCGCAGCATCGGCGTCGGCCGACAATGCAAAAACATTGTCAATTGTCGATGATCGTGGAACCACCATCGAAGTTCCCGCTAATCCCAAGCGTATCGCCTCCATTTCCTACTTTGCTACCGACGTGGCATTTGCGCTTGGCGTCAAACCGGTCGCAACGACCTATATGGCAGCCGGCCGCGAGCCCGATTTTCTTCTCGGCCTGACAAAGCAGATCAAACAGATCGGCCAGCGTGCCAAACCCAATCTGGAACTGCTGTCGGAAGCAAAGCCCGACATCATCATTGCCATGCGCCGCTACACGATTGGCAATGCCGAGCAATTGCAGAAGATCGCACCCTACGTGGCCTACAATATGGAGCTTTTGAGCGAAAGCGATCGCGAGATTTCCCAGCTTGCACAGGTGCTGGGCAAGCAGGAACGCGGTACGGAACTCAATGCCGCTTTCCGGCAGCACCTTGCCGAGTACAGCACCAAAGCGCCGAAGGACGTGCATCCGCGCTTTCAGATCATGTGGGCCGGAGATACGCCATGGTCCTTCCACACGGAGAATACAACGGCCTCGATCGTTGCCGCGCTTGGCGGTGACAACATTGCGGGACCGATGCGCCAAGGCGGGCCGTTCGGTGTGGAGCTGAGCCTTGAGACCATGCTTGAAAAAGACCCGGAGGTCATTTTCGTCTATGATTCCGGTCCGGATCGTCCGCACGAGAACAATCCGATCTGGAAGCAGCTTTCGGCGGTCAAGAATGGCCGCGTTTTCTATGTCGGTGATCATTGGGTTGAAGCCAATGGTCCGATAGCCCGCGAAATCGTTTTGCGTGAAGCGGCACACTATCTGTATCCGGAGACCTTTCCAAAGGTGGATGTCAAAGCCGAGGCGGCAAAATTGATCCCTGCCGATATCCAGTAGCGATATCTCCTTGGCACGGCGGCACGCAGCAGGCATGGGACGGTCATTGGTCGTGACCACACTCATCGTGGCGGCAACCCTGTTTGTGATTGTTACCGGCCTGCTCGTCGGGGCCAAACCGCTTGGACTGTCCAAACTGTGGCCGGTGCTCCTGTCGCCGGATGGAAAGATCGATTCCATTCTTGTCTGGTCGCTGCGCCTGCCCCGCAGCCTTGCTGCCGTCGTTGCCGGTGCTGGCCTCGCCGTCTCGGGGTATCTCCTGCAGGCGCTGACCCGCAATCCGCTGGCTGGTCCCGATATTACCGGCGTTGCATCGGGCGCGGTGGCACCCATCGTCTTCTGTTTCGTATTCCTGCCATGGATTTCGTCGGTGTATTATCCCTTTGTCGGACTGGCAGGCGGTTTGGCCGCCGCTTCCGTCACCCTTTGGGTATCGCGCGGCGGCGAGGGACGACCACTGCATCTTGCACTCGGTGGCATCAGCATCTCCCTTTTCCTGGGCGCGGCAACGACCTATGTGCTGCTCTTGAGCGGACCGCAAGCGCCATCCCTGCTCTTCTGGCTGTCCGGTGGTTTTCAAGGCAGATCGTGGCCGCACCTTCTATACATGACACCGTGGGTGCTCGGCGGCCTGGCCGGCGCCTTTGCGTGCCACCGCATCATCGGCATGCTTGCTCTGAGTGAACATGCATCCATTGGCATGGGACTGAACATGCGTTTCTGGAAACCGGTCCTGCTGCTGTTCGCCGTGCTTCCCGTTGCAGGTGTCGCGCCGATCGCCGGGCCGGTTGCCTTTGTCGGCCTTGTCTCGCCGCACATCGCCCGCCTGCTCAAACCGCATAACATCGGCTGGTCCATTGCGCTGACCGCGGCCATCGGTGCGTTGATGGTCGTGACTGCCGACGTCATCGCACGCAGCGTCGCCTTACCGCGCGAGCTGCCAGTGGGTATTATCACAGCGCTGCTCGGGGGCCCCTTCTTTATCTATCTGGTCCAGACACGCCGCTTTTCGCTGAAAGGCGGGCAGTCACGATGACCGTGTCCGCTCCCGTTCACCGCCCTTCCCTGTTTGGACCATTGTTGGCGCTGCTCGCCATGATGGTGCTCGTCCTTGTCGCCGCGGTGTTTCTGGGCGTTGCCGACATTCCGCCTGGAGATGTAGCAGCCGTCCTGACCGGACATGGCTCCGATGAAGCCAGATCGATCATTCTGGATATCCGGCTGCCGCGCATTGTCACCGGTATCCTGGCCGGGATTCATTTTGCCGTGGCTGGCCTCCTGCTGCAGACCATCACCCGCAATCCGCTCGCCGATCCGTCCATCATGGGGATTTCACAGGGCGCGACCCTGGCCGTCACCGTCTTCCTTGTCTTCACCGTTTACATCTCTGAGCCGGGCTCCAACACGCTTGCCGCGCTGCCCCTTGCATGGCTTCCCGCGATCGGCACACTGGGCGGCATGGCAGCGGGCGGCCTTATCTACGTCCTCGCCTTCCGGCTTGATTTGGGGCCGCTCCGGATTACGCTTTGCGGCATTGCAATCGGTGCCGTGTTGCATGCCGCCGCGATTGGACTGATTGCCGGCTGGGGCTCGGCGCGCATTGAAATCCTGCTGGAATGGCTGTCCGGCAGCCTTTATGCGCGCAGCTGGACCCACGCCCTGTTCCTTGTGCCTTTCACAATCGCCGGGCTCGCAGCGCTCCCGGCCCTGCGGCGTTCCATAGACCTGCTGCGGTTCGACCCCACGGTCGCGCGCTCCTTCGGCCTCTCCTATCGCAAACAGTTTTCAATCGTCCTGCTGTTGTCGTGCGCACTTGCGGCAAGTGCGGTCGGTGCCGTTGGCCCCATCATCTTTGTCGGTCTTGTCGTTCCCCATCTCGCCCGTTTTTTGGTGGGCCGTCATTTCGCCCTTGTGCTGCCGCTGACCATTGCCCTTGGCGCATTTATCGTCACGCTGGGTGATCTCCTCGGCCGGCTGCTCGGGCAGGCCGAAGAGATTCCGATCGGGGTGATCACGGCCCTGTTCGGTGTGCCTGTATTGATCGCACTCCTGCGCAAAATACCTTGAGGACCAGAATGCCCCTTTCCTGCTCGCAACTGTCGGTTTTTTATGGTCGCCGCAAGGCGTTGAACAGCTTCAACCTTGATCTGAAGCCCGGAGAGATACGGGCCCTCATCGGCCCCAACGGTTCCGGCAAAAGCACCGCGCTTCAGGCAATTGCCGGCTTGATCACGTCGCACGAGGGGCAGGTGGAAATCAACGGCAAGCCTGCCAGAGAAATGTCGCGGCGGACCTTGGCAAAACAGCTGGCGTTCTTGCCGCAGCAGCCGTCGGCTCCGGACGAGATGACCGTCGAACAGCTTGTGCGGCAAGGCCGCTATCCCCATGTCGGTCTGTTTCGCAGCTACAGCAGTCACGATGAACGGGCGATAGAATGGGCGTTGGAAAGCACGGGGCTGGCCAATCTGGCGGACCGGAGCCTGCACGAATTGTCCGGGGGCGAACGGCAGCGCGCCTGGATATCGGCGGCGCTTGCCCAGGAAGCCCAAATCCTGCTGCTGGACGAGCCTACATCCTTCCTCGATATCGGCTTTCAGGTGGAAGTGCTCAATCTGGTGCACCGCCTCAGCCGCGAAAGAGGCGTGACAATCATCATAGCCATTCACGACATCAACCAGGCCATCTCGATCAGCGACCGCATTTCTCTATTGGAAAAGGGCCATCTGCTCTTCGACGGCGAACCGGACGAGCTCGCCGGGAGCGGGCTCATCGAGAAGGTATTCCGCGTGCGGGGCAATTTTGTCCGCATCGCGCCCGGCAGCCGCCCTCATTTCGATATCGAGTTCATCCGGTCCCAAATTACGGTTTCACCAGCCGGAAAATGACCTTGGTCTGCGTGTAATAGGTAAGCGCATCGGCAAAATCCGGCATCCAGCCATCGGCGACAAAGGGAATGAAGCCGTCAAACTCGAGTTTGCGCGCCGATACCTCGAACCCAGCACCCTCAAACACCCGGGCATAGTCAGTAATGGAGCGATCCTGCACGACCGTGTTGGTCTTCTCAGCAACAAGGTCACGCCATTTCGGCCACAACGGATTATCCGTATGGCAACCGGTGACCGCGTAGTAAACACCCCCGGGCTTCAGACTCCGCCATATATCGCGCGCATGCGCTTCGATGTCGGCAACGAGATAGATCACCTCATGGCTGATCGCCAGATCGAACTCGCCATCCCAGCCCTCGACATGGGCGGCGGCCTGGTACTGAACGGGCAGATTACCCTTGAGGTCATTGGCCCTTGCGATTGATTGCTCGGCAATATCAACTCCGAGGGCCTTGCGAAACGGCCGGATTGCGTAGAGGTGGCGCAGCAGTCCACCTTGATTGCAGCCGAAATCCAGCACTGCCTTTCCGGAAAGATCCCGTTCCGGTAAAAGGCCGATCAAATGCCGCCAGATCGGCGCATGCCCGTCGGCCATGGCATCCTCGGCGTCAGGATCAATGTACCACGTGCTGATTTTTGGTGTGCTGCTGTGCATGGGAATCTCCGGTCATGTGTTGATGCACTTTTACACATTCCCGGAGGAGCACAACAGGAACTGCGGCAACATTGTTGCCTGCCAGACGGATAAATGTTGCGGGCTTCTGGTCATTCACCCCGCTTCCCGGCCCCGGCTGTAGTCTTCAGACGAAACCTTCTCCATCCAGGTTACGGTGTTGCCATCGAGTGCCTCCGATATCGCAAAATGCACCATCGGTTGATCAGCCGTCGCACCGTGCCAATGTTTTACCATCGGTGGAATCCAGACAACGTCGCCCGGCTCCATGAGCTGGACCATACCGCCTTCTTTCTGAACCCAGCCCTTCCCCGAAACAACGAAGAGTGTCTGGCCGAGGGGGTGCATATGCCAGGCCGTATGGGCACCCGGTTCGAATGATACGGTAGCCCCGCCTATGCGGGCAGCGCCGTCGCCCTTGTAGGCAGATGACACCTGGACCTTGCCGGTGAAGCGTTCCTCGGGGCCGCTCACAGGTTGGCTGCCGTGCTTGATTACTTTGATATCGGCACCGGCTGGTATATGCGCGGCGGCGGCGTCCCTGCTTGCCAAAACCGTTTTGAGAACTGGCACCGCAGACATGGCACGCGGCCAACCGGCATAGAATCCGGCATGGGTAATGGCTTCAGCCGCCTCTTCCCGTGTCAGTCCGTTATCCATGGCACGGCCCAGATGGAACGCCAGTTGGTCGAGTTGCCCCATCGCTATCAGCGCTGTCATCGTAACCAGGCTCCGGTCGCGGGCCGACAGATCCGGGCGTTGCCACAGATCGCCGAACAGTGCCCGGTTGGTGAGATCGGCAAGGGCGGGCGCGGTCGGCGCCACGTTGGCAGCCACGGACGCGCTACGGGCAGCTTCTGCCGCAGCATCTAGCTGGATAAGTGCATCGTCGCTATCCCTGACGGGCGCGATCTTCAGCTCGTCAAAGACCTTCTTGATCTCTGCCACAGCCGACATCGCATTGGGCCAGCCGGAATAGAATGCCAGGTGCGTGACCACTTCGCCCACTTCCCGAGCCTCGACGCCGTTTTCCAGCGCCCGCTTCACATGGTTGGCCAGAACGTGCCCCTTCCCGGTCGAGATCAGCACGGAAATGGTGACCAGGCTGCGGTCACGCGGGCTCAGATCCCTGCGCTTCCACACTTCGCCGAACAGAACATCATCGGTGAAATGGCCAAGCCCGGGCGCAACGTCGTAGACAGCCGGCGGAGCCACGCGGGGGTTCTGCTGCGCTTCAGCGCCCGTGGCTGCGAATGCCGACATAGCAAGACTTGTGGCGATGGCTTTCACGGTGCTTCTCCTTGTTGGTAGATCCGGCGGCTCCTGGAATCGCCGATGGCCTGAGTTCTACGTGGGCATGGCGCGGGGCGCCGCCGGGCATTGAGGCGAACTTACTCCTAGCCGATTAGCTCGACTAGATGCTAAGAACCAATTGGACTTATATTGAGGATTCATCAATGAAGCGGGATGAGCTGGGCGACCTCGTTGCTTTTCTAACTGTCGCGGAAGAACGCAGCTTCACGCGGGCGGCCGCGCTATTGGGTACGTCGCAATCGTCGCTCAGCCATTCGGTGCGCCGCCTGGAGGATCGCATGGGCGTTCGGCTGCTGACACGCACCACACGCACCGTCGTCCCGACCGAGGCCGGCGAGCAATTGGCCGAAACGCTCAGGCCCGCGTTCAACGATATCCGCAGCCGGATGGATGCACTTGGCGCCATGCGTCATGCGCCGGGCGGCACGATACGCATCACCGCCATACGTCATGCTGCGGTGTCCATTCTCATGCCCGCCGTAACGCGCCTGATGCAGTCCTATCCCGATATTAACGTCGAGATCTCGGTGGAAAACCGGCTGGTTGATCTGGTGAACGAACGTTTCGACGCAGGGGTCCGGCTCGGAGAGCATATCGAAAAAGACATGATCGCGCTGAAAATCGGACCGGAAATGCGCATGCTTGTCGTCGGCTCTCCAGATTATTTTGAACGGCACCCGAAACCACTCACCCCGCATGACCTGACGAAACACCGCTGCATCAATCTGAGACTGACCACCATCGGCGGTCTCTATGCCTGGGAGTTTGAAAAAGACGGCAAACCGCTCAATGTCCGCGTCGACGGCCAATTCGTCTGCAATGACGTCCCAATCATCATCGACGGGGCACTGGCAGGATTAGGCCTGGCATGCCTGCCAGACGATTACCTGCTCCCGCTGATCGGCGAGGGCAAGCTGGTTCCGGTGCTTGAAGACTGGTCACCGCCCTTCCCTGGATATCATATATACTATCCCAGCAGGCGCCTTGCTTCACCCGCATTCTCGCTGCTGATCGATGCCCTGCGCTATCGCGGTTAATTCCATCACCTTTAGTTCATACCAGCGTGAACAGACATCCATAGAACCGCACTGAGCTTTTATCTATCTGTAAAAGCTCACTAATTCTGCGCCCGCGGATCATTCGTGATCTAGAAGTATAAACCCTATCATATTCAGCTCACTAATCGCTCAGTCCGTCTCGGCCTACACTTCAGGGTGTGGGCCGGTCCTGCCTCCCAAGGGCAGCAATTCCGTTGACGTCAGCGGCGCGGAGCCGTTGATCGCGGCGTTCAACGCGATGGTTCCCGGCCTGGCGACCAATTGAACAAACAAGGAGCACCGAGTTGAATATCACCGACCTCAAGCCTCTCACCGTGGCGGCTGTCATCGCCCTGGCTGCCGGCGAAGTCCGCGCAGATGATTACCGGAAAAACCCCTATACGCTTACCTACGAAGGCGCCATCACTGAAAACGTTGCCGGCAAAGTCAACATTCATCCGGTCAAATACAAGTTGAACGGACTGGACATCGCGGCGAACGTCTATACCCCGCCTGGCTACACCCCCAACCAATCCTATGCAGCAATTGTCGTGGCTCACCCGAACGGCGGTGTCAAGGAACAGACTGCGGGGCTTTACGCTCAGCATTTGGCCGAACAGGGCTACGTTACCATTGCGGCAGATGCAGCATACCAGGGTGGCAGCGGTGGCGAACCCCGCAACGTTGACAAGCCGTCCAACCGCATTGAAGACATCCACGGGATGGCGGACTATATCACGCACTATGCCGGCGTTGACGGCTCCCGCCTGGGTTTGCTGGGTATTTGCGGCGGTGGCGGTTATTCACTGGCTGCCGCCAAGACCGACAAGCGCTTTCAGGCTATCGCCACGCTGAGCATGTTCAACTCCGGCCGCGTGCGTCGCAACGGTTTTGAAGATTCACAGCTGAGCAGTCTTCAGGAGCGTCTCCAGCAGGCATCGGAGGCCCGCGCGCAGGAAGCCACCGGCAACATCATCTACGCCAATGCCACGCCGCTGACCGACGAGCAGATTGCCAAGCTGCCGTTCGAAATGTATCGCCAGGGCACCGAATACTACCAGAAAACCAACGCACATCCTGGCTCCTCTGCGCGCTATACGCTGAGCAGCCTGCTCGATCTGGCGCGGTTCGACGCAACGGACCAGATCGATCTGATCAACAAACCCCTGCTCATGATCGCGGGCAGCAAGGCTGACAGCCTCTACATGAGCGAGGACGCATTCGCGAAAGCAACCGGAACGACCGACAAGGAGCTGTTCAAGATCGAAGGCGCGACGCATATCGAGACCTATTGGGTGCCCGAATACGTCAACGCCGCGATGGGCAAGCTGACACCGTTCTTCAACAGAACGCTCGAAGGCACGCGCGGTTAACGAACGAGGCCGGCCCTGAGCCGGCCTTTCCCTCCTCCAATGTCACGGCTTCATTCAGGACCCCCAAAATGAACACTCTGCTCACATATGCGGCCGGAGCCGCCATCGCGTTCAGCGCCGTCGCGCTTGCCGGCTGGCAGGTTCATGCGGAAACCAACCGCGTCAAATTTCCGGAAAACCTCGACACGCTGGTGCATTATACCGGCCGACAGCGCGGTGAATCCGTCACCCATATCAAGACCACACAAAACGTAATCGACACGATCAAGGCCGGAAAGCCGGTGCCCGATGGCGCGCAGTTCGTCCTGATCGACTATCGCAACGGTGAGCTTTACCGGTATTTCGTCATGGAAAAGGGCGCCAACTGGGGCGCCGACTATGACGACACCCGGCGCACGGGTAACTGGCAGTTCCAGTGGTACTGGGCCGATCGCACGGTCAACAAGGCTGAGAACACCAACCGCTGCCAGTCCTGCCATCAAGGTGCCAGCGGCAATGATTTCCTGTTCACCCACAGCGAAATTCAGGCCTTCCACGGGACGCCGGTGAACTGACGGTAATGGCTCCTACCTTCCTTCTGCGACTGGCGATCGATCTCGCGGCGGCGGGCCTGCTTATGGTGGCCCTCGCCTATTACTGGCTTGGCAATACCGTTCATGAGCTGGCGGGTTCGGCTGTCTTTGTGCTCGCCGCGATGCACAACGTCTTCAATCGACGTTGGTGGGGCACGGTCAGGCGCACCCGGCGCGAAGCGAATGGATTGATATATGCCGGCATCAATCTGGTGCTGTTGGTGGTCGTCGGAACTATTGTGGTGACCAGCCTTATGATCTCCCGGCTGGTGTTCGCTTTCCTTCCCCTGGATGGCGGCTTCACCGCCAGGCAGATCCATACCGCTGCAGCCTATTGGCTTCTGATTATCGCCTCGCTGCACATCGGCTTCCGCTGGTCGGTCGTAATGCACACTGCCCGAACCCTGTTCGGCATCAAGGCTTCCGGCAGAGGCCGCACGATCGCCTTGCAACTGCTCGCTGCCGCCATGGCGCTGCATGGCGTGCAGAGTTCGGCATATCTGGGGCTAGGCGATAAGCTCCTCATGCAGATATCGATGGATTTATGGGACTTCAATGAATCGACTGCCGGCTTCTTTCTCCACATTGCATCCATCGTCGCACTCTACGTCTGGATAGCCCACACTACCCGCATGCTGATCCAGAGGATCGCCAGACGTCGCCACGCAACTTAAACGCGGTTACGCGCTCGGCCTATACGAGGAGCCCTTAATGCGCTCGGCAACGAGAACACGGCAATTGTTATCGCGTGTATGCTCCACCAGCCGCCAAATTGTCGACGAATGACTTGAACGAAGTGGTCACGTAGCGTGTGTTGACGATCCAGTTTTTCTCGATCGTCAGATTGTCGCTCCAGACGTCTCGAACAAAAAAGTAAACCTTGCCGTCCCGATGATCGATGCAATAATAATTCCCGCCCCAGTCGAAGGCAAACTGTATGAGATGGGGTGGCAATTGCTGTTCTGACCATTCCCTTTTGGTTCGTCCCTCAGCAGTAAAATCCGGATCGTCACCAAAGCGGTCGCTATAGCGAAACGGGATGAAGTCGCGAACTTCATTATCATCCCATTTCCCTTCCGGATCGACCCAAACGGATCTTTCCGGTGTTCCGCCATTGTGATCGATATAATGCGCCTTCAAATCGTCGGGAAGTTTTACGGACAATTCCTGTTCTACCGAAATGAAATCCCCGAGCGTCAGAGCTTTTTCACAATTGCTGAAACCGTTTTCACCCCTAACAATATCCATGCCTTCTGTTCGAGAGCGAGGGTTCTGCCCGGCAAGGTTCATGACCAAAGCCCGTATCTTGATTGCTTTTTCAAAATGGTCGAGTTGGTGGATTCGTATCCACCATTCCGCGGCCTCCATCAGAAGCTCGGGGTCATCATTTTTATTGCCAAAAAACGAATAGAATGAGAGGCCCACGCCGGAGCCTTTTTCAGATATCTTTTGATCACAAACCTCAACTATCTTTTTTTGCAGAATGGCTCTCACGAAACGTTCTCCATTGAGTATCCGGATTTTTGCGACTGCAGATAGAGAAATGTGGGCCACTTCGATCCCCGCGATGGTAGCTGCGGCGGAACTGTACGCCCTTGAAATCCACCATCGTTGATATCCCATCGCAACCATCTCAGCTGATCACTCTGTGACACAAACCATCAAAGAAGAAAACTTTGCCACAGAGCCATTAAAACCGGTCATGCTCCATTGGAGGACAGTCGGAAGGCAAGGTTCGTATCGCCAACCAGTCAAATTGTTAGGCCAGCCGAAGTAACAACACCTGTACTTCAGTTCTTGGGTTCGGATTTCGAATCGCAACGTTTGTTCCACTCTTTCAAAATAGCCTCCCGATGGTTCGCAGCCCACTCAAAATCGTTTTTGATCATTTTCTGTTCAATGTTTTCAGGGAGATGTTTGACGGGTTTTGCGATGTTTGGCATCGCAGGCACAGCGTAGCCAACATTATACATTTCATTGGCTTTACGCGTCACGGTCCAGTCAATCAGGGTCTTGGCTGCCTCCAGCTTGGCAGTGCCTGCTACAACAGCCGATGCTTCCATATCCCAACCCTTTTTATGTTGTTATACTTTGCATAATGTGACTTAATGTGGCATTATTTCATGCTCAACCGTTGGAGCTGACCAGTGCCCATCAAGATTCCTTCGCATGCCCGCATCGTTATTGTCGGAGGCGGTGCTATCGGCACCAGCATTGCCTATCACCTTGTCAAAGCAGGCGAGACGGATGTGGTCGTTCTTGAAAAGAACGTGATCACCGCTGGTTCGACCTGGCATGCAGCCGGTCTGATGGGCCAACTGCGCAGCAAGGTGAACCTGACGCGACTGATGCAATACAGTGCCGAACTCTGTTCCAAAATTGGTGCCGAGACGGGGCAGGACGTCGGCTGGAAGAATGTGGGTAGTTTGCGCCTGGCAGCCTCCGACGCGCGCTGGGAAGAATTAAAGCGGGCAGCCACCGCTGCCAGGAGCTACGGTTTCGACATGGAGCTTGTCGGACCTGACGACGTGAAGCGGCTGTTTCCGCTCGCCGATACCAAAGACTTGCGCGGAGCAACATGGATTGCCTCGGACGGGCACGTTGACCCTTATTCACTGACACACGCCTATGCAAAGGGCGCCCGGGCAGGCGGGGCACGCATTGTTGAGGGTGTGACGGTTACAGGTTTTACGATCCGGGACCGTCGCGTCATCGAGGTTCAGACATCGGACGGCAATATTGGCTGCGATGTCGTCGTCAACGCTGCAGGCCTCTGGGCTCGTCAATGCGGCGAGCTTGCGGGTATCGATCTGCCTGTAACAGTGCTTGAACACGAGTATTTCGTCACCGATAAATCACCCCTTGTGCCCGATGACCTCCCAACGTTGCGCGATCCCGATGCCAATTTCTACGTCAAGCCGGAACCCGGTGCCATGGCCATCGGCGGTTGGGAAAAGGAAACGCGGGCTGCCTATGGACTTGGCAAGCTGCCTATGAGCTTTGGGCAAGAACTGTTTGCTGATGATCTTGATCGTATCTCTGACGTGATTGAAGGCGCTGCCAACCGTATTCCAATTTTGGGTGAGCTTGGCGTACGCACCGTCGTCAATGGACCAATTCCCATCTCGGCTGACGGTGAACCTGTAATGGGTCTTGCAGGCAATCTCGATAATTTCTATGTCGCCTGCGGCTTTACATCTGGCATCGCCGCTTCCGGCGGCGCGGGCCGTGCAATGGCCAACTGGATCCTTGAAGGCGATCCTGGCATGGACCTCTGGGCATTCGATCTGCGCCGGTTTGGTCAACCGCATACGGGGCTTGCCTATCTGCGCGACAGCGCCATTGAAGCCTATTCAAAATATTATGCGATCGCCTGGCCGGAAGAAGAGCGCTCGGCCTGCCGCCCGCTGCGCCGTTCGCCGCTTTATCAAACCCTTGCCGATCATGGGGCCGTTTACGGCGCAAAGTTCGGCTGGGAACGACCGAATTATTTTCTCAAGCCTGGTCAACAGAAGCCGCCGCTCGAAACATTCGAGCGTGCACCCTACCGCGAGGTCATCAGCCGTGAACACCGCCTAGTCCGGGAAGGTGTTGCACTCATCGATCAGTCTTCATTTACAAAGTTCGAGATTTCCGGACCGGGTGCATTTGCCTATCTGCAATGGCTTGCCGCTGCCAATCTGGATCGCGGGACAGGAGCCGTCATCTATACCCAGTTCCTGAACAAGCGCGGCGGGATCGAGGCCGACCTGACGATCATGCGTCCGCGCGATGATGTGTTTTATGTGGTGACCGGCTCGGGATTTGGCACGCGGGACGGCAACTGGATCCGCAGCCACATGCCGCGAGATCGCTCGGTCATGATGCAGGATGTGACGAGTGCCTATGGCGTCATCAATCTTTGCGGGCCACTTTCCCGGAAGGTACTCGCCAAGGTGAGCGAGGATGATATCGACAACGAAGCCTTTGCGTACATGACCTGCCGAAATATCCGCATTGGCTGGGCGCCGGTGATGGCGGCGCGCGTGACCTATGTCGGCGAACTTGGCTGGGAACTGCATATCCCCGTGGAATACATGTCTTACGTCTATGAAACCCTGCGGACAGCGGGTGCAGAGTTCGGCATTGCCAATGTCGGCTACAAGGCGATCTCCAGCCTGCGCATGGAAAAGCGCTACCTTTATTGGGGAGCAGACATCACCCCCGATGACACACCATTCGAAGCTGGTCTTGGCTTTGCTGTTTCCCTGAAGAAAGGCGACTTTTACGGGCGGGACGCGCTGATTAAACAGCAGGAACGCGGCATCCAGCGCAAGCTCGTTTGTTTCCGCCTTGATGACCCTCTGCCCGTCTATGGCGGGGAAGCCATGATCGCCAATGGTCGGAGTATCGGCATGACGACGAGCGGTGACTACAGCCACACGACCGGAGCTTCCTTGGTATTTGGCTATCTTGCCGGCGATGATATGGCTCTCACAGAGATCGACGTGGAAGCCTTTGGCCGCCGTAGCCGGGCAATACGTGTCGAACGCTGCATCTACGATCCAACCGGCGAGCGCATACGGCAATGAACAAGCACGCAGTGGAGGCATCGCAGGTAAAGACGCGTCTCGATCGCCCCTCCTGTCATACAGCTACCGATCCTGGGCTACGTGCACGCACAGTCGTCAGTCTGCAGACTAAACCGACTGTGTTTACTGTGCTCCTGTTCCCGGGATTCTCGCAATTATCGTTGTCTTCGATGATCGAGCCCATGCGTGTGGCCAACACATTGCTCGGTCTGGAGCAATTCCGATGGCGGCTCGTGAGCATTGATGGTCAGCCGGTAAAGTGCGCCAGCGGCTTCAGCATTGGCGTTGACGGTGACTTTCACACTGAACGCACGAACGTTGAAATGTCCCGTGTTCCCGACCTCATGCTTCTGTGCGCAGGTGAAGGTATCGAGGCCCAATGTTCGTCCGAGGTCAGCGCCTTGCTGAGGCTATGCGTGCGCCAGAAGATCGTGATCTATGCGCTTGGAACGGCAACATGGCTCCTAGCCCAGTTGGGTCTCCTGAATTCCAGTCGATGCACCATTCATTGGAACAAGATCCCCGCCCTGTCTGAAACCTTCTATGGACTGAATGTCAACGACGCATTGTTTATGCAGGATGGCCCCTTTGTCACCTGTGCCGGAGAGTTCGCGGCTTTCGATCTCGCCATCGACTTGCTGAAACGGCGCTGCAGTCCGGAAACCGTTGCCAAGGTCTGTCAGCACGTCATCGCAGATCGTGGCCGGGCGGGCGACGCATATCAGTATATTCCGCCGGGACTTCAGTACACCGGCAAGAACGAAAAACTCATTCAGGTTATTCGTATCATGCTGCAGAACATTGAGATGCCCACCGCTCTTGATGACATTCCCCAACAGGTCGGCTTATCGAGACGCCAGATCGAGCGGCTTTTTCAGCGCAATCTCGGCACAACACCGGGACAGTACTATCTGTCACTTCGGCTCGCCCGGGCACGGCAACTGCTGGTATCAACCAACCTTTCCATCACCAGTGTCGCGATGGCCTGCGGGTTCAGTTCATCGTCGTACTTTTCCAACTGCTTTCGCAATGAATTCGGATTGAGGCCGCACGAGGTTCGTCTCTGATCGGGAGGTAGACGTCCTCGAGAGAGGCCGGAATTCTGTCATATCGGTCCTGATCGCATCGCAATGAAATCCGATCCTGCGTACTGCTGTTATGAAAGGAAATATGGATTATGTCGGAAGCGGCGAGTCTTGAGACAGCTACGATCTATATCTTTGGACCATTGATCGTGCTGTGCATGCTGCTTGCAATCCACCACAGGCACCATACTTTCCCTGCCTCTTACTGGAGCGTGCTCGGCATTACTATTCTTGCGTCACTTCTGATCGACGCCGTTGCCAACTCCTCCGCGACTATCGGCAATGATGGAATTCTTTGCAAGCCAATTGCTGTTATCGTCATGTCTGCCTTCATCCGTGTGATCGCAGCCGTCGGCGTTGTCGTTGGAATAGTTTTGGAGATGTACAGATTGCTGAGACGGCAGATGTCGTAGCGGATTTTATAGAACCGCACCAACCCCCAACAAGGCCCTTGGAAATCAACCGCCAGGCCGATGCATCTGATTTTTGTGCTCTTCCGATTTGCAAAAGCATACGCCGGGAAGGCCGTCGATTGGAATAGAATTTAGCTGACCCAGACACATGAGGTCGACACAAAAACGCCCGCGTTGAAAGCGGGCGTCGAACGGCTGTTGGTTCGTTAGTCTCGTGTGATTAGCGAGCGACTGATGCGCGGGCAACACTACGGATATCGGCGCGGTCAATACCCAAATCCTGCAGTTCACGGCTGGACATGCGGCCAAGTTCGGTGACGGTCTGACGGAACTTGAGCCAATTGTTGAAGGAGCGTGCTACGTTCATGATAATTCCCTTTCTGAGGGTTGTCTGACGTCAGCAGCCTTGCTTGGCTCCGGCGTCGTTTCGATGATTGGAATATAGGCCTTTCAATCGGTTTAAAACAGGCACAATCCCTCATTCCACCTATGCATCTGGCGCAATGGTCATGAAGGAAAATGAATCTATTGGATCAAGCATCTTCAAACTTTGAATTGAGCCGGGGTTGTCATATTGATTGTTCGTCAAATAGCTTGCGGTAGTTGAGGTTCATGAATAAGCAGGCCCGACGTACAAAAAATCATCCCTTTTCAATTTCAATATGGTTACAAGATAGCCAATCCCACAGTGATGGGGCGCATGCCGGACAGCGAGCTGCGGAGCCTGTTCGAGGGATCACGATTTGACGTCACCTGCCATCAAACCGATAAATCCCGCAAAGCATTCAGGCTGGAATTTCAACTCGATACGGAGAGAGGTGCCATGACCAACTCGAACACCACCGCCAGCAAATCCGGCAAGACGTTCACGGTCGAGGCCGATGCCACCGCCGCCTATTGGCACAACAGCGCCGGCAACTGCCTGCCGCCTCCCGACATGATGGGGGCTTATATGCGTAACCGCCCGGTCCTGACCGGGCCGGCTAAACGCCGCAAGGCCTGGATCATCGGCAGCGGCATCGCGGGCCTTTCCGCAGCCTTTTACATGATCCGCGATGGCGGTATGGCGGGCGAGGACATCACCATATTGGACACGATGCACATCGAGGGCGGCTCGCTCGACGGCGCGGGCAATCCGGAGGACGGCTATATCGTCCGCGGCGGCCGCGAGATGAACTGGAACTACGATAATCTGTGGGACATGTTCCAGGACGTGCAGGCGCTCGAACTGCCCGAGGGCTATAGCGTCCTCGACGAATATCGGTTGGTCAACGACAATGACCCGAACTTCTCCAAGGCCCGGCTCATGCACAAGCAGGGCCAGATACGTGATTTTTCGACGCTGGGCCTCTCCAAATCACAGCAGTGGGAACTGATCCGCCTGATGTTGAAGCGTAAGGAGGATCTCGACGACGTTACCATTGAGCAGTATTTCAGCGCGGGCTTCCTCGAAACCAATTTCTGGTATCTCTGGCGCTCCATGTTCGCGTTCGAAAACTGGCAGAGCCTTCTTGAAATGAAGCTCTACATGCACCGTTTCCTCGACGCGATTGATGGACTGACCGACATGTCGGCGCTGATCTTCCCGAAGTACAATCAGTTCGACAGTTTTGTTCGTCCGCTGGTAGCGCATCTGCGGGAGCGTGGTGTGAAGGTGCAGTTCGACACGCGCGCCTATGATCTCGAAATGACGGTCGAAGGCGAGGCCCGCACGGTTACCGCTATCCGTGCTCATATGGGCGGTACCGATACGACCATTGCCGTTGGCCCGAAGGATCTGGTCTTTGCGCTGACCGGGTCGATGACCGAGGGCACAGCCTATGGCGACATGGACAACGCCCCGGTGCTCGACCGCGGCAGACATGACCCGGGCAACGCGAGCGATTGGGCGCTGTGGAAGAATCTCGCCAGGAAGTCGCCCATCTTCGGCAAGCCCGAGAAATTCTACGGCAATGTCGATGGCTCAATGTGGGAATCCGTCACACTCACCTGCAAAGCGTCGCCCTTTGTCGAAAAGCTGAGAGAGCTTTCGGTCAACGATCCCTATTCGGGCAAGACGGTGACCGGAGGGATCATCACCTTTACCGACTCCAATTGGGTGCTCAGCTTTACCTGCAACCGCCAGCCACACTTCCCGACCCAGCCGAAGGATGTTCTGGTGGTCTGGGTCTATGCGTTGCTGATGGACAAGGAGGGCAACTTCGTCAAGAAAACCATGCCGGCCTGCACCGGGCGAGAGATCCTGGCTGAGCTTTGCTATCATCTCGGCATTGAAGATCAACTCGACGATGTGGTGGCAAACACCAAGGCGCGCATTGCGCTGATGCCGTATATCACGGCGCAATTCATGCCGCGTGCGGCGGGCGACCGGCCCCATGTTGTGCCTGCGGGTTGCACCAACCTTGGCCTGATGGGCCAGTTCGTCGAAACGTCGAACGACATCATATTCACAATGGACAGTTCAATCCGCACCGCGCGGGTCGCGGTGTATACGCTTCTGAACCTGCCAAAACAGGTGCCGGACATCAGCCCGACCCAGTACGATATCCGCTCACTGCTCAAAGGCGCACGGGCGCTGAACAATGGCGAACCGTTTCCAGGCGAACGCCTGCTGCACCGTCTGCTGGACAAGACCTATTATGCCCACATCCTGCCGCCGCTGCCCGAACCCGATGCAGCCAAGCGCGGGGCGGCCGAAGGCGAACTGACGGGGCTTCTCGGCAAGGGCAACCAGGCGCTCGGCACTGTGTTCGCTTGGCTGGAAAAGATGCGAGAAAACTTCACCACAAACAAGAATTAGGGTTCGCCAGATAACGCGTTAAACAGCCGATTTCAGCGCGGCTCTCTTTTCCCGCTTCAGCAGGAGGCTTACCGTGAGCGCAATCTGATCGAGCGGTTTTTCTCCAAGCTGAAGCACCTCCGACGCGGCGCCACACGCTATGACAAGCTCGGCGCTCAGGCCTTGCCTTGCCAGCCCGCTCCGAGGGCAAGCACGCTTCCCGGCCCGTGCACGGCAGCAAAGAACAAACCGGCTACAAAAGTGAAATGGTCGACGAAGAAGCCGAATTCGGCCTGGTTGTTGGCCCAGTGTGACGGGCCGTGGAATGTAAATCCGAGGAAGATGACGTAAACGGCCGCGACCATCGCCGCCGGAGTGAAAACGGCGCCTGTCAGGAAGGCAATGACCAGCAGCATTTCGAGGATCGCTGCGCACCAGGCCAGAAACAGCGGGAATGGGAAGCCGGCGGCGGCGATGTAGCTTGCAGTGGCGCCCATATCCATCAATTTGAAGGAGACAGCCATCAAAAAGACAGCGGCGAAGATAATGCGGGCAATGAGAATGGCGGCAGTCTGCCAGACCGTTTGAGCGTTTTCCATGATGAACCTCCGGGTTGAAGCGGTTGATGCTGCAAGGACGGCCAAGATAGGGGGATTCCGACAGGGCTGGGAAAATTTGTTTTGCCGGTCGCCTCTTATCCGCGGCAAAACGAACTGGCCACGGCTTTGCGCGAGGTCGGTCGCGTCGAGTGGACCCTGTTCATGATCAACTGGATTCTGAACGCCGATCTGCAACGCCGCACCCAAATCGGGCTCAACAAGGACGAGGCCCATCACGCGCTGAAACGTGCCATCAGCTTTCATCAGCGCGGCGAAATCGGCGACTGCGAAAATCCCATCCAAACGGCCGCGGTGGTTCAACCTCACAATCCCCTTTTGCAATAAAAGAAGCCGTGGACTTGATTCCGCTTTGCATGAAGCAATCCACTGTCTTCGATCTCCGGTCAGTTATCAGGCGGCCGCCGAGCCCACCCCGAAAGCAGCATTTGCAGCCTTCGCCTCGATTTCACCCTGGAACTTGTCCAGGAAGTCATCTCGCCCGATCTCGCCCAAATCAACTGCCTTTGCTCCACCTGCCGCAACGAATGTCACATCGGTGATGCCGATGACGTTCAGGATCAGGCGCAGATACTGGGCCGCGATGTCTCGATCGCGGATTGGGGAACCTTCGGTGTAAACGCCCCCGGAAGCCATAAGCACAGTAGCCCTCTTGCCGCTGACAAGGCCCTTGCCGTCCATCCCGAGCGTCGACCCCTTGCGGACGATGTGGTCGACCCAAGCCTTGAGCGCCGCCGGAATGTTGTAGTTGTACACGGGCGTGGCAATGACGAGATGGTCGGTCGCCAGCAGCTCCGCGACAAGTTCGTCCGACAGCCTGAGCACTTCTTTCATTTCGGTCGAATGCTGCTCCGGCGGCGTGAAATAAGCCCGGAGCCACGGCGCGCTCACAAACGACAAGTCCGTTTCCATCAGATCACGGGTAACTACCTGCCCACCGGGATGTGCAACCTGCCATTCGGCGACGAAGCGACGGGTGAGATTGCGTGAGATCGAAGAATCGCCGCGCGGACTGGTTTCGACAACGAGAAGGTGGGGCATGAATGGTATCCTTGGATTTGAGTTGGCCGAAGCGGAAGCCGGAGTTCGGCGCGCCGAGAGCATGGCTGCAGCTTGCACACTGGACGATCATCATTAAAAGAGATAATAATCCGATGATCTCTATCTGCTTGGATGATGAAATGTTGGGCAGTTTGACCCTGGACCAGCTGCGCGTGCTGGTGGCGATCACCGAAACCGGCAGCTTCTCGGCTGCCGGTCGCAAGCTCCACCGTGCCCAGTCTGCGATCAGCCAGGCCATTGCAACGCTGGAAGACGTGCAGGGGGTGATCCTGTTTGATCGGAGCAGCTATCGCCCGCACCTGACGGATGCGGGCCGCGCGCTGGTCGCTCAGGCTCGTGTTGTCCTGTCGGGCACGGCACGTTTCGAGGCGATGGCCGCCGCCACGCGCAATGGACTGGAGCCCGAGCTTGCAGTGGCAATTGATCCGCTGGTACCCACTGCTTCGTTTATCGACAGCCTGCATGCGCTCCGCGATGCGTTTCCTCACCTGCCGGTGAGCTTCTCGGAAGAGGGCCTCGGCGGCGCCGAGCGACGATTGCGCCGGGGAGATGCTGCGCTCGCGTTCTGCGTGCTTCTACCTGATGTGCCTGAAGATGTTGTAGCTTTGCCATTGCTTGACGTGCGCCTGCTTCCGGTCGTGTCGCCAGCCCATCCGCTCGCCCGGCTCGGCCGGCCGGTAACGCGCGCGGACCTGGATGAGCATGTCCAGCTTGTGCTGTCTGATCCGTCCACACCGGACAATCCCGGCTATGGAATTCTTGGAACCAAGGTGTGGCGCTTCGTTGAGCTGGGGCGCCGGCTGGATTTCCTCCTCGCAGGGCTTGGCTGGTGCCGGATGCCCGAACATCTGGTGATGCCGCTTCTGGTCGAAGAGCGTCTCGTGCCGCTGCAAATTGAGGACGATCCTGCCAGCGTTCACAGCCCTCTGACCATCTATGCCGCGCATATGCGAGATCGTTTCCCGGGCCGCGCAGGCGCATGGCTCCTCGACAATCTTCAGGCCCGGTTCATTTCAGTTTCAGCGCATCCTCGCTCAGAGGCGGACATAGCAATTTCCACCCATCGCTGAGTCTAGGACCACAATCGCCGGGATCGTTCGACAGAAAAAGATCAAGCTATGGGAAGCTCTTAGCGCTAGCTGACGCATTGAGCCATGACGTCTGATCGGTGAACGCCCCAAGTGACGAGACATCTTGTCCTCAACGGATGAGGTTTGCGCTTGCGCCCAACCGACAATGAGCCCTGTCGACGACGGGGCTCACGATCCACAAACCCGATGACACAAAATTCCACATGGGATCCTACTGCTGTTTAAATTCAGGACCTGCCAGTAAACCATCGGTTGTACGCGCCACAGACGCCTTGGAAATCTTCATTTGTAAATGCCGATAATAAGCAATTTCCCGGCATTTCGATTGTAGCCTAGATGTCTACAATGCCGATAAAAAGCCCGTTCTGTCTTGCCTATGTACGTGCTGAACAGGGTGAAAGCGCCAAACGGAAGAACAACGTGACTTTATCTTCGTGGTCGAGCAGACGTTCCAAATTCATCATCTGCAAGGTATCATTCGGAGGCGCATTGGGCGCGATGCTCAGACTTGCAAACGTCTGAGCGAGAACACAGGAAGTCGGCCGATGACGAGCACACGAAATTCACAGGGCTTCTGATATGGGCGCGACCGCTCGACCTGGGCCCACCGGCCTGCGGCAATTCCTTGATCTTGAGCAGCAGCGCGATTGGATAGAGGGCAAGATCGACTTGCCGGACACGGGCGACCGCTTGGAGTCCCTGGAACAGCGCTTCAAATATGTGGCTCGTTTTGAGAAGCTGCTTGGTCGCCCGCAAGCAGGGGAAGTCCTGGAGATTCTCGGGCTGTATGGTCCAAGCTGTATTCCGATCCCGCGCAAGACCGAGCGCTACTACTGGTCTGTTTCCTGCCTGCCGTCGACCTCGGACAAGCCGCTCGTCCGCGTCAATGCGAGCTGGATGGAACTTTTTACGCTCTATGCCCAGGACGAAGACATCCGTGCCAGATTCATCGTGCATCTATCGGATTTCACGACAGATCGCTCAGTCACGCCAAGCCGTGTCGACGAACCCTTGCTCGAGCAAAGTGTCGCGATGCCGGAGCACGTCAGTTATTTCTTCCCGCGTGGTGCGGACATTTTCGGCATCAATGTGCGTGGCTCCGTCTCGATCCGCAAATTCCTCACGAGCCGCCGCATAGTGCGCGCCATTCGGACGTTCAACCTGACACACATGAACCGGGGGCGGAACGCCTATCAGGCGAGCCATTGCTACAGCGTCGCGGATTACATGCAGGCAGATCTAGGGATTCTTTAATGCGAGCGATCCTGGCGAACTCGCCGGCGCCATCCCGGCCCCTTTGCGCCCCATACCTGTCGTATAGGTAACTGTGCCATCGCCCGGAAGCCGACATTACGGTGACTGCCTAGAGCTCATAGTCGCACCACAACCGGCCATTGCCGCAAGTTCTGTATGGGTCACGCCCGGCTCGCCCGAACGCTCAGCCACCGATCATGGGGCTTTCCAACGCACCGACGTACCTCGCTGACGATCCAGCCGGCGTCTGTAAGTGCAGACCGCAGGGCAGACTCGCGCCAGTACGTCTCGACGTAGCGCCGAGGCGCTGCAGCACTGCCGTGTGTGGACACATCCTCGCCTTCGCCCTCTCTAACGGAGGCGTGCAATCGGCCTCCGGTCCGGGTCGCCTCGGCAAGCCGCCCAAGCACCGTGCCGAGATCCTCGCGCGCAACATGAATCAGGCAGGCACAGGCCCAGATCCCGTCGTACGGCGTACCGGGACGCTGCGGGTCAGCCAGGTCTTCGGTCAGCGGGTCCAACAGGTCGGCCTCGAAGCCACTTTCGCGAAGCAGTTCGACGAAACCCTTTGAAACGTCGGTGCGCCGGACGCTAATGCCCCGTTTCTCAAGCTCAAGTGCATCGCGCCCGCCACCGCTTCCAATCTCCAGTACCCTGCCCGAGCCACCCAGCGCGGTCACGAACACATCGATCTCTGTCGCGACCCATTCGGGCATCGCCGCGGCCTCTGAAGCGTACTCCGCCGCGACCGCATCATAGGACCGCACGGTATCCAGGTCGGTGCTCATCCTAGCATTCCTCCTTCAAGACAAGAGGCCTGATGAGCGAGAGGCCCATCAGCCCATTGCGCCTTTCACACTTCGGCAGTTGGTGACTTCGCGGGCGATTTGCTTCCCAGCTTTATCAGAAATGCGGTCAGAGACACCACCGACCGATTGCCAATGCTGCCGGGCGACAATGCGCCGTCATTTCGGACCTTTATCAACGCGGTTCAAAGACCATTAAGCTGCCGTTAACATCAAGCTGCGCGGAGTGCTATTAGCGCGGCACCAATGGAATTTTTGTAACTGAGCCTAACAACGTGACATCTCCTTATCAGAAGCTGTTTCATTACCCTTGACCTCGGTTCGCCAAGAAGCAAATATCCAGATTTAGCTGGCCCAGGCGGTAGCCAGACCGTCATATTAATCACGCCAGAGCGCCGTGCTCGAGGCGGGGAACTCAGCTAGACAAGGTCTTGATCGAAATGCGTATTCAATGGTTCCGAACGGCGATGATCGCCGCCGTCGTCGCTGCAGGCTGCGTTGTTTTGTCTGCAAATGCTCAAACTCTCACGTTGCCTCCGGCCCACGGTAAATTCGACTACCAGATTGGAGGCGATTACAACCGGCAAAGCAGTGTTAAGATTGTTGTCCGGGACAGAACGGTTGCCCCTGCAAAAGGTAAATACAATATCTGTTACGTGAATGCCTTCCAGACGCAACCGCAGCAGAAGGAGTGGTGGACAAAAAACCATCCGAATCTGCTGATCAAGAAAGATGGTGAGTATGTTACCGATCCAAAATGGCCAGAAGAGTATATATTAGACACATCCTTAGACACAAAACGAAAGAATCTGATGAAAATAATCGGTCCCTGGATCGACAAATGTGCGGCTGACGGCTTCAAGGCCCTCGAACCCGACAATCTCGATTCATGGAACAGATCCAAAGGCGTTTTGTCACCAGAAACCAATACAGAGTTTGCCAAGCTGCTGGTCAAACGGGCTCATGATGCCAATCTCGCTGTCGCCCAGAAAAACGCCTCGGAACTTGCACCCAAAGGCCCAAAGATAATCCGCTTTAATTTTGCGATTGTCGAAGAATGCGAATACGAGAAGGAATGCGGCGAGTACACCAAAGTGTATGGCAATCAGGTTTACGAGATCGAATACAATGACAACAACAAGGATACCAATGGCAATCCCGTTGATCCCGTAAGTTTTTTCAATGCCGCGTGCGACGCACGCGGTGACAAGATCTCTATCATCTACCGTGACCGCAAAGTCGTTCGGGACACTTCGCCCGATTACGAATACGAAGTGTGCGACTAATCAGATTGACATACGGTCTTGCTTATTTTGCCAACAAAATTTCTAGAAGTAGAGGCTGCATCGCTGCAATCGACGGGATGAAGGATGGGCCATTTTCCGTAACTCTTTCGATACGATGTTCTCCCATACGCATCGATTACGCCAGCGCCTGGACCTCAATCGATTGGCGCGATTTGCAGCGGATCATCGTCGGGACCATGAGGAATTGTGGTGTTGATTTCCACGCGGAACTGAGCCGGTTGGAAAGACCAACAGCGAGGTCATCGCCTATCAAAAACGCGCACGCAAACCGTCGCGGCGCAACAGCTGGGTCGAGGAACGAAGGGAGCGCAGACTACGGGAGCAGGCTGCCACAGATCTATTCACTGTCGCCGGGCAGAGCTGCGAGATTGAGGTCTCCGCCCTGCCCGTCGACGAGCCTCGGCATCTGTCAGGATGACATTTTAACTTTGCACAACAAGCGACATTTCTAATGGGCGGCCACACTTGGCAAGCGGATGATGACTTCAAGTCCACCATGGCTGGAACGTTCAAACGCAATCGTTCCGTTGTTGAGGGAGACAATCTCGGAAGCAATCGCCAGGCCAAGGCCAGTGCCTGTGACTGTCTCGTCCAACCGCCTGTCACGTAGACCAATCGTACTGTGATCTGAGAACTGAATGCCCGGACCATCGTCGGATATTCGCCATTCGACGAACGCGCCATCCTGCTTAGCCTTGATATGGATTTGCGTGTTCGCCCATTGCGCTGCGTTCTCCAATATCACACCGACAAGCTCGACAAGGTCGTTCACGTCGATGTCGACGTTCAGACCATCCTTGACATTAACGACCCAGACCAGTTGTTCGCCTTTGGGTGTTCTTTTCAACACCGCAATCGTGCGGGGAACAACGCTGCTTAATGACGCGCTGAGGGCGTGCATCCGAACGCGTTGACGCAGCCGGACCAGCCTTAACTGATAATCTATCCGGTCACGCATCTCGTTCGTCAGATCGACGATTGATGCTGCGCTGCGAGTGTTGCCGCCTTTTTCCAGCTCATAGGCGATCGTGCCCAACACTGTCAGCGGGGTTTTAAGCCCGTGAGCAAGATCGGATGCACGGGATCGCGCAAAATCCATCGATTTCTGTTGCATGGCAAGGAGGGCATTTACTTCGCCGACCACAGCAACAACTTCCAGCGGGTAGATTGTTGATTTGCACTGAGAGCTGACCCGGGATTTGCGCCGAGAAGTGACCCGCCTTTAGGTATCGCTCGTGTTGGTGGTGGTCAAGTTCCTAGGCTTCTCCTTCGTTGTTTTGGGTTCATGAGCCGAG
>NZ_JAGENB010000040.1 GCF_019991125.1 Phyllobacterium calauticae
CTGTTTGCTCCCCACGCTTTCGTGCATGAGCGTCAGTATAGGCCCAGGGGGCTGCCTTCGCCATCGGTGTTCCTCCAGATATCTACGCATTTCACTGCTACACCTGGAATTCCACCCCCCTCTGCCGTACTCTAGCCTTGCAGTCACAAGCGCAGTTCCCAGGTTAAGCCCGGGGATTTCACACCTGTCTTACACAACCGCCTGCGCACGCTTTACGCCCAGTAATTCCGATTAACGCTCGCACCCTACGTATTACCGCGGCTGCTGGCACGTAGTTAGCCGGTGCTTCTTGTCAAGGTACCGTCATCCGCGCAGGATATTAGCCCACACGTTTTCTTCCCTTGCGAAAGAGCTTTACAACCCGAAGGCCTTCTTCACTCACGCGGCATGGCTGGATCAGGCTTGCGCCCATTGTCCAAAATTCC
>NZ_JAGENB010000041.1 GCF_019991125.1 Phyllobacterium calauticae
CTGTTTGCTCCCCACACTTTCGAGCATGAGCGTCAATAATGTCCCAGGAAACCGCCTTCGCGACTGGTGTTCTTCATGATATCTACGCATTTCACCGCTACACCATGAATTCCGTTTCCCTCTGACATATTCAAGATCTACAGTATCGGCGGCAGTTTTCCAGTTGAGCTGGAAGATTTCACCGTCGACTTATAGACCCGCCTGCGCTCCCTTTACACCCAGTAATTCCGGACAACGCTCGGATCCTACGTATTACCGCGGCTGCTGGCACGAAGTTAGCCGGTGCTTATTCTGCTGGTAACGTCAAAACAGCAAGGTATTAACTTACTGCCCTTCCTCCCAGCTTAAAGTGCTTTACAATCCGAAGACCTTCTTCACACACGCGGCATGGCTGGATCAGGCTTTCGCCCATTGTCCAATATTCC
>NZ_JAGENB010000042.1 GCF_019991125.1 Phyllobacterium calauticae
GGAATTTTGGACAATGGGCGCAAGCCTGATCCAGCAATGCCGCGTGCAGGAAGAAGGCCTTCGGGTTGTAAACTGCTTTTGTACGGAACGAAACGGCCTCTTCTAATACAGGGGGCTAATGACGGTACCGTAAGAATAAGCACCGGCTAACTCCGTGCCAGCAGCCGCGGTAATACGGAGGGTGCAAGCGTTGTCCGGATTTATTGGGTTTAAAGGGTGCGTAGGCGGTTGATTAAGTCAGCGGTGAAAGTTTTGGGCTCAACCCAGAAATTGCCATTGATACTGGTCGACTTGAGTATTGCAGGGGTACATGGAATTGATGGTGTAGCGGTGAAATGCATAGATACCATCAGGAACACCGATAGCGAAGGCATTGTACTGGGCAACCACTGACGCTGATGCACGAAAGCATGGGGAGCGAACAG
>NZ_JAGENB010000043.1 GCF_019991125.1 Phyllobacterium calauticae
GGAATTTTGGACAATGGGCGCAAGCCTGATCCAGCCATGCCGCGTGAGTGAAGAAGGCCTTCGGGTTGTAAAGCTCTTTCGGCCGGAAAGAAATCGGGCAGGTTAATAATCTGCGTGGATGACGGTACCGGAAGAAGAAGCACCGGCTAACTACGTGCCAGCAGCCGCGGTAATACGGAGGGTGCGAGCGTTAATCGGAATTACTGGGCGTAAAGCGCACGGAGGCGGTTTGTTAAGCTAGATGTGAAAGCCCCGGGCTCAACCTGGGAACTGCGTTTGTGACTGTATAGCTAGAGTACGGCAGAGGGGGATGGAATTCCGCGTGTAGCAGTGAAATGCGTAGATATGCGGAGGAACACCGATGGCGAAGGCAATCCCCTGGGCCTGTACTGACGCTCATGCACGAAAGCGTGGGGAGCAAACAG
>NZ_JAGENB010000044.1 GCF_019991125.1 Phyllobacterium calauticae
CTGTTCGCTCCCCACGCTTTCGTCCATCAGCGTCAATATATTGTTAGTAATCTGCCTTCGCAATTGGTATTCTATGTAATATCTAAGCATTTCACCGCTACACTACATATTCTAATTACTTCACAATAATTCAAGACAAACAGTATCAATGGCAGTTTTATCGTTGAGCGACAAGATTTCACCACTGACTTATTAAACCGCCTACGCACCCTTTAAACCCAATGAATCCGGATAACGCTCGGATCCTCCGTATTACCGCGGCTGCTGGCACGGAGTTAGCCGATCCTTATTCATATGGTACCGTCAAGCCCCTACACGTAGGAGTGTTTCTTCCCGTACAAAAGCAGTTTACAACCCATAGGGCCGTCTTCCTGCACGCGGCATGGCTGGATCAGGCTTGCGCCCATTGTCCAATATTCC
>NZ_JAGENB010000045.1 GCF_019991125.1 Phyllobacterium calauticae
CGGCTCATGAACCCAAAACAACGAAGGAGAAGCCTAGGAACTTGACCACCACCAACACGAGCGATACCTAAAGGCGGGTCACTTCTCGGCGCAAATCCCGGGTCAGCTCTCAGTGCAAATCAACAATGAAGGTACTTGGTGTTTCCGAGGCAGATCCGGAAGCAGGCTTCTATCGCCGACGTGCCCATAAGGACGGGCCTTGGCAGACGGTCGCCATCTGGTTTGACGCCAAGGGCAAGCGGTATTGCCTTGTTGAAGGCAAGGTCACTGAAGCTGAAAGCGTCTGGACTTTCGCTTGCCGCAACCCGATCAGCGAAGCAACCTACCATGCAATAAGAGGCGGTCAGGAGTGGCCAGGCGAACCCGCTCCAGCCGCAGCACTGT
>NZ_JAGENB010000005.1 GCF_019991125.1 Phyllobacterium calauticae
CAGTTCGCGTTCGCTCATTAAAATCAGTCCCAAAATCCGCATCCCAAATCTCGTTGCAATCAACGAGAAGGTGACACAGCGACGTTTCTACTTTGCAGAAACAGGACATTTTAACTTTGCGGCTACACATCAAAATCGCATAAGAGTAGTTATGGAACTACTCTTTGTTGCCAGGATACAGACATGTCCCGACAACAGCCAAGGCAATCAGCCCTGTTCGCGCACGGTCGTACCGCTGCGCCAACCGGTTTCACCGGTCGAATAGCGCAACCGCTTGTCCTGGTACATCTGCAGGTCCGCGCGCTTTGCCACGGCTTCCAGTTTCTCGCCGGCGGCGCTGGTGGCCCAGCCAATCGAAAAACTCAGCGGAATATTGGAATAGTACTGGTTGTTGATCTCGATCAGGCTGACAATTTCCTCGACGACCGCCACCGCGCCGGGTTCATCGACTGCCGGCAGAAGCACGGCAAATTCATCGCCGCCGATCCGCGCGGCATAGTGCGGCGGCTTCACGGCTTCGCTGAGGATTTCGCCGGCCCGGCGCAACAGTCCATCGCCGACACCGTGGCCCCATTGATCGTTCGTCGTCTTCAGTCCGTTGAGATCGAGGATGACGATGGAGACCGGAAAGAACTCCCGGCGTTCCAGCCGGTTCAACTCATCGACGTAGAAGGCACGGTTGTGCAGACGCGTCAGCACATCATGCTTGCCGAGATATTCAAGATAGGCTTCGGCTTTCTTGCGCGCGGTGATATCGGTCAGCGATATCTGAACCAGTGACCAGTCTGTTTCGTGCCCGGGCAGCACGGAAAACTGCAGAAGGACATGGCGTTCGGTGCCGTCGAGCGCGTAATTGACCGTCTCGCGCTGATGGAACAGCTTGCCGTTCCACAGGTCGATCAGCTGTTCGCGGAAATGCACGTTCATCTCGTCCTTGAAGACGTCGGGCAAGCGGCGCAGCAAGGTCATGGCGTCCGGCGCCTGGAACAGCTTGAGCGTTTCGCGGTTCACATCGATGACACGGATTTCGCTGGCGCATTGCTGGACGAATTCCGGGTGAACATCGGTGAAAACCCGGAAGTCTTCGATGCCGCGGTTGCGCAGCCCGTCGAGCAGCTTCTTGATCTTGCTGAAATCCTCGACCCACAGGGATACGGGAGAATGCTCGAAGAGACCCTCGGCATAGCGCTGGCTTGCCGCGTGCTGCCGTCTCGCCTCTTCCCGGTCGGTCACGTCCTCGATGGAGATAAGGACCTTTTCCCAGCTTGTTTCATAGCCGGGCAAGACCTTGCCGCGCAGCTGGATATCGAGCCGCTTGCCGGACAGCGAATAGTTCACGGTGTCGCTGGAGAACTCGCCCTTGCCTTGCCAAAGCTGCGCCAGCTCCTGCACATGCGTCTGCAGCATGTCGTCACGGAAAATGGCGCCGAGATTGGCGACGAGTTCGCTGAAATCAGCGGCTTCAAACAGCGACAGCGTCTTCTTGTTGACCTTGATGACGCGGATGAGCCTTGCGCAATCGCGCACCCGGTTTTCATCCTCGCGCAGATAGGACGTGATGTCGTCGACACCGGTCTGCCGGAGGGAATCGAAGAATTTCCGGACATCGCTGAAATCTTCCAGCCAGAGGGAAATGGGAGCAAGATCAAATGCGTCTATTTCGTCCTGATGCAAATTCAGCTTGTCCATCGGATTATGTCTCCCGGCCGGAGGAATATGGTTAACATTCCAGCCTGATTGGCAGCTTTGACGCTATTGTCAACTACTCCAAGTTGCGTTCACTGCAAATTGCACCGGTTCTCCCGGACATGTGTCCGGAAACACGCATCGGCGTGGCCTTTTTTCGCTGCGAGGGAGAGTCAGACACCCTTCCCTGCCGTCTCTAGTCCGTTGGTCTAATTCTCAGTCATTTCGATCTGATGTAGGTTTTGTGCGAGGATAATCCAACAGAGCATGATTATGACAAACCAGCATACATTGCTACAACCGATGGAGAGGATACAATAGCCACGACCGCTGGTTGTACTTCGGTGTCTTGGTCGCCAGAAGTCATCTCGCTGCATGGCGATAGCCAGAAAATCGGTTAAAATACGGCGTTTTCCCATTGCCCTTCTTGCCCGCGGACAGGACAGTTCGCGGGCTTGCCATTGCCCAGACGATGGGTGCCGTCGCCGCCGGTGTATATTTTTCCAGTTCTGCCTTGTTCTTTTCCAGAGCATCCGGTTTGGCGCCGCTCGAAATAGGCCTTGGTCTGACGGTAGCCGGATTGGTTGGCTTGCTTGTGCCATTGCCCATCGGCATTCTTGCCGATCGCTGGAACGCGCGCAACATTGCGGCGTGGCTGACCGTTGGGGCCGGCGTCAGCGACTGGATTTTCCTGTTGGTTAGCGGGGTCACGGCCTTTGTCATAATCGCCTGTTGCTTTGCCGCAGGTCTGCGTGGCGCCATGACCGCGCGCATGGCGATGATTGCGACCCTTATTGATGCCAGTCAGCGCACGCAAACGAGCGCGTATCTGCGTGCGCTAGGCAATTGCGGCCTATCGGCCGGTGCCATGATCGGCGGCCTGGCATGGTATTTCGACAGTTTGACCGGCTATCGGCTGGCCTTTGCCCTTGGCGGGGCAATTTTCCTCGCTGCTGCTGCGGCCTATCGTTTGCTGCCGCCCGTGGCGCCGGGGCTTGCCACCATCCGGAAAGGTTCTCCGCTCACCGTGCTGGGAGACCGGCCCTATATGATCCTGACGCTGCTCAACACGGTCATTCTTCTCTACATTCCTCTGCTCAACATGGCGCTGCCCCTGTGGATTGCCCTGCACACCAACGCCCCGCTTTGGATCGCTTCGGTCCTCTATGGCTTGAACACGATAAGTGTCATGCTGATGCAGGTGCGGCTGGCGCGCCGGGTCACCAACGCTTGCGAGGCGCGCAGGTCGATCTTCTTCGCCACCCTTCTGTTGTCTGTGGCCTGTTTCTTTTTTGCAGCAATGGCTGTGCCGTCGACGGTATGGCTGACGGTGGTATTCGCTTTCCTGGCGGCCTTGCTGCATGTGTTGGGTGAGATGATGCACATGGCCGGAGCCTGGGATCTAAGCTTCCGACTGGCGCCGCCGGGGCAGGAGGGCGAATATCAGGGTTTCTTCAATACCAGTTCTGCGGCCGCCGAAATGTTCGGCCCCATTCTGCTCACGGCCCTGCTGGTTGGCTGGGGTTTGCCGGGCTGGCTGCTTCTGGCCATTGTCTTTTCAGCCACCGGCTTCATCATCATGGTCCTATTCGGCAAGCGGGCGTATCTGACACGCGACCTTTCGGGTTGACGGGAGGCGAAATCGTCACAATCTCACGGGCGGATCGAAACGCCCCTTCCCGGCCAGTTCGATCAGGAATGTCTTGCCGGCATTGGGATCGGATTTTTGCTCCGCTTCCGTCATGTCATGATAGGCAGTCGTTACCACCAGGGTTGCGGAGTCGGCGTCGATGAACGCCGGGCAGGATGGTTGCCGCGCCGGGGTTGCGATCGAACGGATGCGTCTGCCATCGGGCGAATAGACATCGATATGCGAACGGCCCCAGCACGCATTCCAGAGATTGCCGTCGCGGTCAACGACGGAGCCGTCAATGCCGCCGGCGTCCTTGTGCTGGTAAAAGACCGCGGGCTCGCCGATGGGCAGGCCGGTCTGCGGATCCGTATCGACTCGCCAGATGATATTGCGGGTGGTATCGGCGAAATAGCTGATGCGCCCGTCCGGCGAGAAGCAGATCGAATTGGTGATCGAAATGCCGGTGAAAAGGGTGCGCAGCTGCCCTTCCCGGTACCAATAGATCGATCCTGCCCCCTTCTGCGATTTCTTGCCCATGGTGCCGATCCAGAAGGCGCCCGCCGGATGGACGCGGGCGTCGTTCGAGCGGGTCACCGGATTGTCCGCCTCGATGGGCTGGTGCATGACCGTGTGTCCGGTCTTGCGGTCGCGGATGAACAGACCTGTTTCCGTCGCGATCAGCTGGCGCCCCGCATCGATCACCGCAAGCGCGCTCGCCATCTGGCCGAGCGGGTGGATGGCGGCCGGACCCCCGGCGCGCGGCTTCTCGAAAAGCCGGCCGGTGACGATATCGAACCACCAGATCGTGCTTGTCAGCGGATCGTAACCGGGGCCTTCGCCGAGTTCACATGGGTCGTCGTGCAGGATGCTGATCTTCGGCTGATCCATGGTCAGGCTCCGGCTTGGAAGGTGCGGTCATAGGCCTCAACCGTGGCCCTTGCCCGTTCAGCGACGTGGGAAGCGGATGCGCCGACCTTGTACAGGCTGGAACCCAGGCCGAAGGTACGAACCCCGACCTTGGCGTAGGCGGCAAAGCCGTTCTCGTCGACGCCGCCGACGGCGCCGATGACTGTTCCCTTCGGCAGGATGGCGCTGATCGCCTTGATGCCGTCCGGCCCCAGGACGCTTGCCGGGAAAAACTTGAGGCCCGAGGCCCCGGCCTGCAAGGCGGCCAGCGCTTCCGTCGGCGTGAAAACGCCGGGCATGGTGACCATCCCGGCCCGGGCGGCGGCGGCCAGCACGGCGGCATCGACATTGGGGCTGATCATCAGGCGGCCCCCCGCTGCATCGAGGCGCGCGATGTCGGCGGGATCAAGCACAGTTCCTGCCCCGATCAGGACATGGGACGGCAGTGTCTTTGCCAGGAGCTCGATGGACTGGAACGGTTCGGGTGAATTCAGCGGCACCTCGATGACATCGATACCGGCTTTCACCAGTTCTTCGCCGATGGCCAGCACTTCATCCGGCTTGACGCCGCGCAGGATCGCGATGAGATCGCGCTTCAGTTTCGGCCAGGGAGCGGACGATTGGGGCATTGGAATTATCCTTGTATGGCTGGCCAAAGCTGTGACGCGGCAACGAACAGGCCCTTGCGCACCGCTTCATCGGCGTCGACGATATCGAAGTTCAGGCCGGCAACGGTCATGGCTTTGGCATAAAGCGTGGCCATCGCGCCGGATGCGACGAGTGCAATGGTGGCCGAGGTGCCGAATTTTTCCTTGGCCCCGGCAATTTCCGTTCCGATAAGCAGACCGGACAGCCGCGACGCGGCACCGTTCGGGGGCAGATTTTCCAGCAGCATCGCCGCGCGGATGCCAAAGAGCTCGCCCAGCATGCGCCGGTTGCCGCCGAGCATCAATTCGAGCCCCGCGGTGAATTGGGGGTGGTCGGGTGTCACCGCTTCCGCGGCGTTGCCGATGGAATGCCGCAGGATCGAATGCCCGGCCAGAAGCGCATAGAGCTCGCCGGTCAGGAAGGTCGAAAATGACGTTGCCCTGCCCTCGTCCAGCTCGACCCATTTCGAATGCGTGCCGGGCATCGCCACGAGGCCGCTGCGCAGATTGCGCGCCAGCATGGCACCCAGCAGCTGGGTTTCCTCTCCCCGCATGACATTGGGCGCGCTGCCCGACTGCGACAGACCGGGAATGATACGCACATCGCGCCTGATACCGGCAATCTTCACCGCCCCGGAAAGAATGGCGGTGAGATCCGCCGGAACCGGGACATAATTGGCTTCCACCCAGCCCTGACGCGAACCCGCCATGCCGCAGATGATGACCGGCAAATCCACCGGTGCGCGCAGACTGGCGAGATGATCCTCGAGCGTTTCAGCGAAACCGCGCGCGCGGGAGGTATCCAGGCCATCGTCCGAACGCCGTTCGGCGACGACATGGCCTTCACGGTCGAGAAGCCAGAGACGGAAACGGCTCGTTCCCCAGTCGGCAACGGCATAGGTTGCAGCGGTGGTCACAGATAGCCTCCATCGACAATCAATGTCTGGGCGGTGAGCATGCGGGCGGCATCGGAGGCGAGAAACAGGCAGGGACCGACCATATCGCCGGGCTGGATTTCTTCCTTGAGGACCTGCTTGCCGATGTGGGATTTCAAACCGTCTTCCGTCACCCAGAGTTCGCGCTGGCGGTCGGTGATGACCCATCCCGGCGCGATCGCATTGACGCGGATTTTCTCCGGCCCGAGGCGTCCGGCAAGGCCCTTGGTCAGGCCGATAATCCCAGCCTTTGCAGCGGTATAGGAGGGAAAGTTGCCCTGATTGATCATGAAGGACGTCGAGGTGAAATTGACAATGGAACCGCCCCCCGCCTGCCGCATGCCCGGCACAACGGCCTGCGCGGCGAAGAACTGCGGACGCAGATTGACCGACTGGTTCTTGTCCCAGTATTCGACGGTCACATCATCGATGTCGTGCCTGTCGTCCCAGGCGGCATTGTTCACAAGCACCGTCACCGGGCCGTGGGCCGCAATGGCGCGGCCGATTGAGGCACGCAGCGCTTCGATATCGCGCAGGTCCGTATTGAGATAGAGCGGCCGGTTGCCATATTCGCGGTCGAGGCGCTCTGCCAGTGCCTGCGAAGCCTCATCTGCAATGTCGATGAAGGCGACGCGCGAACCCTGGCGTACGAACCCTTCCGTCAACGCTGCGCCGATCCCGGACCCTCCCCCGGTGATCAGGACAGAACGATCTTTCAGGTCAGGGAAAATCGCCGAGGGCATCATGAGAAAATCTCGCTGCAGTGTTCCATTATTTGGAACTTGATTTGACTATATAGAATAGTCATCCTATGGTGCCGAAAGTCAAGAGGCGGTTGCGATTCAATGGGCAAGGCACGGGAAAATTCAACGGGGACGCTCGGAAAGGCGCTTGAGGTCGTGCACATCATTGCATCGTCGCCCGTGCCGCTTCGCTTTACCGATGTGCTCAAACTGTCCGACCAGCCGCGTGGCACGCTGCACCGGCAAATATCCAATCTGATCGAGGAAGGACTTCTCGACCTGAACCGGGATCACTCCTACGGTCTCGGGCTGCGCCTGCTGGAGCTCGCCTCCAGGGCCTGGGCCAGCAATGATTTTCGCGCCATTGCCGAACCGCACCTGCAGAGACTGCATGAGCAGACCGGTGAAACGGTTCATTTGGGTGTGTTGCGGGGTATCGAGGTGATCTATCTCGACAAGGTCGAAAGCCGGCAGAGCGTGCGCATGTATTCGCAGATCGGCAATACCGCCCCGGTCTATTGCACCGGCGTCGGCAAGGCAGCCCTGTCCGCCCTGCCCGACGATGAGCTTCAGGCGCGCATTGCCCAGATCGCGTTTCGGCGTTTTACCGCGAGCACGCTGCCCGATGCCAAGGCGTTGCGGCAGGAAATCGAGCAGATCCGGGTGGAAGGCAATGCCTATGACCGGGAAGAACACGAGGCGGACATTTGCTGCGTTGCCGCGCCGATACATGCCAATAACCGGCACTTCGTTGCGGGCATTTCCGTCACCGGCCCCGCCTACCGCATAACTCCGGAAGTCTTGCAGTCCTGGGCCGGCATTACCCGCGCGGCGGCTGCGGCAATCATGGCAAACATGGCCACACGCCTTTCACCCCGCGCATAGGCTTTCGGCTGCATCAAATGCCGACCGCACCATTTGACGGCCCGCTTGCAAACCGGTCCATTGCGGCGATAATGGCGTCCGTCATGCCGGGACTGGTTGGGGAATGACCCGTATTGGGCACGATGACAAGCGTGCCATCCGGCCAGACCTTCGATAACTCCCACGCGGTGACAAGCGGGGCTTCAAGGTCGAAACGGCCCTGAATCATGACACCAGGAATTCCCTTCAACAGACTGGCTTGGTTCAATAAAATGCGGTCTTCCAGCCAGGCATTGTGATGGAAATAATGGGTGATGATGCGGGCGCGTGCCAGGATATAGCGATCATCCGACCATTTCGGTGACAGTTTTGCCGCGGGATCGACAAGAATGGACGCGGACTCCCACGCATGCCAGTCGCGCGCCGCCTGCAAACGGATGGCGGGATCCGCATCATTGAGCAGGCGATAATAGGCAGCGACAAGATCGTCATCGGGCTCATCGGTGTTTTTGGCCAAGTCTTGCTGCATTGATTGAGTGCGTGGTTCGACAAGCTCACCATGAGGCAGGTCTTGTTTCTGCAGGGCACTCAATCCCCTCATGGCGAGCTTGTCGAACCACGCACCGGAGACATGCCGGACATTGTCCAGCTCAGCGCCGCGCCGGAAATGCGCCCATTGCTCGGGAAACAGCGGAGCGATGCCGCGATAGAGCCAATCGATCTCGGATCGCCGCGTCGTGGTCACCCCTGCCACCACCAAAGCCCGGACACGCTCCGGATAGGCCTCGGCATAGGCAAGCCCGAGCGTACAGCCCCATGACATGCCGAACAGAAGCCAATGCCCGATATCAAGATGGGCGCGCAAACATTCGATATCCCTCAACAAATGTTCCGTCGTGTTCACGGACATATCGGTCTGGGGATCGCTGGCATGCGGTATGCTGCGTCCGCAGCCCCGCTGATCGAACAGGATGATGCGGTAGCGCTCAGGATCGAAGAAACGCCGCGCGTTTGCGGATGAGCCGGAACCCGGCCCGCCGTGCAGCACGAGGGCCGGAATTCCCCGCGGATTGCCGCAGGCTTCCCAATGGCTTTAGTTGACGACCGTGTAGTCAGCGGGGCGCGAGGCGGAGAGCACAAGGTCGGCATTGGGTATGTCGTTCGACAGGGCACGCTGCTGTGCCGAGCCGACATTGTAGCCATAGCCCAGCCACCGTTGCACGAGGCGATTTTCCATTTCGACACGATCCACCTGCAGGAATACGGTGAGGTCGAACAGCGGAGCCAGCCGGTCCCAGGGCGACTGGTTCAGAAGAAGATAGTTCCCCTCGACCAGAAGAATGCGCTGATCGCCGCTGACCACGGCAGCGCCCGCCCGGGCGAGATCGAGCTTGCGGTCAAAGAGCGGAATGACGACATTGTCTTCCCCTGCCCTGAGGCGTTTCAACAGCACTTCCAGGCCGGCACAGTCGAAGGTCGGCGGCGATCCCTTGCGCTTGCGCTGGTCGCGCGCATCGAGGATGGCGTTGTCGAGATGGAATCCGTCCATGGGCACCACGACGGCCGCATTGGCCTCGCGCGCGTTGATTGCCGCTGATATAGCGGCGGAAACGGTGGATTTGCCGGCCCCCGGAGGGCCGGCAATGGCAACGATCAAACGTTTGTTTTCGGTGGCGCGGGCCAGAATGGCTGTCACCAGCTCATCGATCGCTATAATCATGGAATGCTATCCGTTGCCGTAACCGTCCGATGGTTCAGGCAAGCCATTTGTCATAATCGGAAACCAGAAGATGCACCGGTGCCTCGTCTTCTTCAATCGAAGAGAAGCGGCCGATGGGCTCGCGGAAGATATTGTCGGTCAGGTCGTCATTGACCGTGGAAACCTCGCCGATCAGGACGTCGCCGCCCTCGCCCCAGAATGCGTGCCAGTTTCCCGGCAGCAGCGTCACGCTTTCGCCCGGCTGCAGCTTCAGCAGGCCGCCGGCCTTCAGCGTGACGATACGCCCGTCGGTTGCCACTTCCACATCCGTCTTCTCGTCGACGCTGCCATCGGCATTCGAGTTGAACAGTTCGAGCACGAGCGTGCCGCCGCCGCGGTTGATGATGTCCTCGGCCTTGACGATATGGCGGTGCATCGGCGAGAGCTGCTTTTCGCGGGAGATCATGATCTTTTCCGCATAGAGCATGCCGCCGCCCTTTTTCAGGTCTGCCTGATTGCCGTTGCGGGTGGTGAAGAGGAACAGGCCGAGTTCATCGAACTTGCCCTGCCCATAGTCGGTGATATCCCAGCCGAGCCTGGCATCGAGAATGGCCCTGGAATCGCTTGACGTGCGGGCCTTCAGCTCTTCCGGCGACCAGTAGGCGAAAGGCGGCATGACATAGCCGAAGGAGCGGATGAACTTGTCGCTTTCACGGATGATCGCGTTGACTTCTGAGCGTTTCATTTTTCAATTCTGTCCTTCATGCAGCAAGACTGGCGGGTGGTTCCTTGGCGCCGGTCATGAATGCCACGGCATCCGACATGCTGTATTCCTTCGGGTCGATGACACAAAGGCGTTTGCCAAGCCGGTGAATGTGGATGCGGTCCGCCACTTCGAAAACATGTGGCATATTGTGCGAGATCAGCACAATCGGCAATCCGCGCTTTTTCACATCCTGGATGAGCTCGAGAACGCGGCGTGACTCCTTGACGCCGAGCGCCGCCGTCGGTTCGTCCATGATGACGACCTTGGAGCCGAAGGCGGCCGCGCGTGCCACGGCGACACCCTGCCGCTGGCCGCCGGAGAGTGTTTCCACCGCCTGGCTGATGTTCTGAATGGTCATCAGGCCAAGCTCGGTCAGCTTGTCACGGGCCTGCTTTTCCATGGTCTTGCGGTCGAGCATGCGCAGCCAGCTGCCCAGAATACCCGGCTTGCGGATTTCGCGGCCGAGAAACATGTTGTCGGCGATGGAAAGTGCCGGCGACAGGGCAAGGTTCTGATAGACCGTTTCGATCCCGGCATCGCGCGCTTCCATGGGAGAGCGGAAATGGATCGGCTTGCCATCGAGCGTGATCTCGCCCTCGTCGGGATGAACCGCACCGGAAATCGCCTTGATCAGCGAGGATTTTCCCGCGCCGTTGTCGCCGATGACGGCGAGGACTTCGCCGGCATAAAGATCGAAATCCGCATGATCGAGCGCGGTGACACGGCCATACCGCTTGACCAGGCCGCGGGCGGTGAGAATGGGTTGCGGTGTCATCAGCCTGCTACCTTTCTGATCCACTGATCGATTGCCACGGCCGTGATGATCAGCACGCCGATCATCAGATAGGTCCATTGGACATCCGTGCCGTACATGCGCATGCCGAAGGAGAAGACGCCGACGATCAGCGCGCCGAACAGCATGCCGAGGATGGAGCCGCGTCCGCCGAAGAGCGACATGCCGCCGATAACCACTGCGGTGATGGATTCGATATTGGCGAACTGGCCGACCTGCGGTGACACCGAACCGTTGCGGCCGATCTGGGCCCAACCGGCGAGCGCGCAGATGAAACCGGCCAGCACGTAGACGGAAATCAGCACGCGCTTGGTCCTGACACCCGCCAGTTCCGCCGCTTCCGGATCATCGCCGATCGCATAGAGATGGCGGCCCCAGGCGGTGTGGTTCAGCACGTACCAGAGAACGGCGATCAGAAGGATCATGGCAAACACGCCATAGGTGAAGGTGGCGCTGCCGATCTGGATTTTTTCGCCGAAGAACTGCAGCATGCGCGCCTTCGCTTCGATGTCCTGCGCCCGGATCGTTTCGTTGGCCGAGTAGATATAGGTCGTGGCCAGAAAGATCTGCCAAGTGCCGAGCGTGACGATGAAGGGAGGCAGTTTCACATAGGCAATGAGAATGCCGTTGATGAGACCGCACAATCCGCCGAGGGCCACGCCGCACAGGATGGAAAGTTCGACAGGCAGTCCGTAACGGAAGGTGAACTGGCCCATGACAACCGATGTGAGGACCATGATCGCGCCGACGGAAAGGTCGATACCGGCGGTCAGGATCACCAAGGTCTGGGCGGCGCCGACAATGCCGACGATCGCGACCTGTTGCAGGATCAGCGACAGGGCAAAGGGTGTGAAAAAGCGCGAACCGACAATAATGGCGAAAACCGCCAGCGACAGAACGAGAACGATCAGCGGTACCGCTGCCGGGCTCGAATGAAGAAAATGGCGCGTCCGCTCGACCAGGCTCTTCTGCTCGCCGTCGAAACTGGCGATGGCCGTGGCGCTCTGTGTCAGAACGCGCTCGAATTCCTGTTTGGGTTGTGATCCCGGATTGGCTTCGTTCATGGGTTGGTTCCCCCAAAATTTGCGCAGCTCAGAGAGGACGGTTTTACACCGTCCTCTCGCTGTTTGCTGGCTTTTCTGTCAAATCAGGGCGCGATCAGCCCCAGCACTTGGCAAGGCCGCTTTTCACGTCGATGGACTCGACGCCCTTGACCGGCTTGTCCGTCACCAGGGAAACGCCCGTATCAAAGAAGCTCTTGCCTGCCGTTGGCTTCGGCTTTTCGCCGGTATCGGCGAACTTCTTGATTGCCTCGATGCCGAGCGAAGCCATCATCAGCGGATACTGCTGCGAGGTTGCGCCGATGATGCCGGCTTCGACATTCTTCACGCCCGGGCAGCCGCCGTCGATGGACACGAGAAGGACGCCCTTGTCCTTGCCGAATGCCTTCAGTGCTTCGTAAGCACCGGCCGCGGCCGGTTCATTGATCGTATGAACGACGTTGATGCCAGGATCTTTCTGCAGAAGGTTTTCCATCGCCTTGCGGCCGCCTTCTTCATTGCCGTTGGTAACGTCATGGCCGACAATGCGCGGGTCTGTTTCGTCGCCGATCTTGTTGATGTCGACCACGTCAATGCCAAAGCCCTTCATGAAACCCTGGTCGCGCAGCACATCGACCGACGGCTGCGAGGGTGTCAGGTCAAGGAAGGCAATTTTTGCATCCTTGGCCTTGTCGCCCAACGTTTCAGCGGCCCACTTGCCGACGAGTTCGCCTGCCAGAAGATTGTCCGTGGCAAATGTTGCGTCTGCCGCATCGATCGGATCAAGCGGTGTATCGAGTGCAATGACGAGGACGCCGGCAGCGCGGGCCTGCTTGACCGACGAAACAATGCCGGCCGTGTCGGATGCGGTGATCAGGATGCCCTTGGCACCATCGGCGATGCAGGTTTCAATCGCGGCCACCTGGCTTTCGCTGTCGCCGTCGATCTTGCCGGCATAGGTCTTGAGGTCGACGCCGAGTTCCTTTGCCTTGGCAACGGCGCCCTCTTTCATCTTGACGAAAAACGGATTGGTGTCCGTCTTGGTGATCAGGCAGGCACCGACGCCTGCAGCCTGTGCCGGAGCGGCAAAGGCGGCGATGGCCACAACGGCGGCACCAAGAATGGTTGATTTCAGATAAATGCTTTTGCGCATGTCACTACCTCCCAGAGTTTGATCGTATTACGACGCGCTGCCGGTGGGCAGCCCTATTTTCGCATGAACACCTCGGACAGTTATCCTCCCGGCCAAGTGCTGCTCTAGGAAATACCAGCCTCGCCAAGCTGTCAACATTAATAAATCACTCTTATTTATTATTGACAGGTTTGCCTGATGGCTCCATTGTCGCGCCGATATCAGGGAGGACGTCCTTTTGGGCATCAGACTATCGGAGCGCCACGGTCCGGGAGGAACACGGCCGCCGCTTCATCAGGGAACAAACCAGAGCGGCATGCGCGACCACAATGAGCGGGTCGTGCTTTCGCTGTTGCGCCAGCATGGCAGCCTTGCCAAAACAGCCATTGCGCGGATGACAGGACTTTCGGCGCAGACAATCTCGATCATCATGCGCATGCTGGAAGCCGACGAGCTGCTTTCGCGCGAAGAGCCGCTGCGCGGCCGCATCGGCCAGCCGCTCATTCCCATGTCGCTCAATCCGGAAGGTGCCTTCTTCCTCGGCCTCAAGATCGGACGGCGCAGCGCGGATCTGGTGCTGATCGATTTTGTCGGGCGTATCCGGTCCATGCTGCATATGCCCTATGCCTATCCGACGCCGGATTCGGTCCTGGCTTTCACCAGGGATGGCATCGCGACGATGCTGGATGGCCTTGACGCGAAGCAGCGTTCGAAGGTTGCCGGTCTTGGCATAGCCGCGCCGTTCGAACTGTGGAAATGGGCCGATACAGTCGGGGCGCCACAGGAAATCCTCGATCAATGGCGCCAGTCCGATATCAAGGCATCGATTGCCGCCATCTGCGATTTTCCGGTCTATCTGCAGAATGACATCACGGCGGCCTGCGGTGCGGAGCTTGTCTTCGGCGAGACAAAAGACCTCAATGATTTCGTCTATTTCTATATCGGCTCGTTCATCGGCGGCGGTATCGTCATCAATGGCAGCCTCTATGCGGGGCGCAGCGGCAATGCCGGCGCGCTCGGTTCCATGCCGGTGCCCGGTCCCGACGGGACCACGCAGCAGCTGATCGACATTGCATCGATCACCGCGCTGGAGCGCATCGTCACCGGCCTTGGCCGCGACCCCTCCCCGCTGTGGACCTCGCCCGATGATTGGGGCCCGATGGGGGAGGAATTGGACGGTTGGATCGACCGTTCGGGCAAGGCCATTGCGCAGGCTGTGATTGCCGCCGCGTCGGTTGTCGATTTTGAAGCGGCTGTTATCGATGGCTGGATGCCCGCGCACGTGCGTGCGCGGATCGTCGATGCCGTGCGCACCCATGTCGGAACATTCGATCTGGAGGGGATCGAGCTGCCCGTCATTGTCGAAGGCTCGGTCGGCATTCATGCAAGAGCCCTCGGGGCCGCCAGTCTTGCCCTGTCGGACCGGTTCCTCATCGGACAGAAAATATTCAGAAAGGTCGATTGAACGTGCTGATTGGTATTCCGCCCATCCTGGGCCCGGAGCTTCTCGCGACCTTGCGTGCCATGGGCCATGGCGACGAAATCGCGCTGGTCGACGGCAATTATCCGGCGCTGGAACATGCCCGGCGGCTGATCCGGGCCGATGGCCTGCCGCTGATTCCCATCCTCGATGCAATCCTGCAGGTCATGCCGGTGGATGATTTCGTGCCGCACGCGCTGTTCCGCGCAACGGTGAAAGGAAATCCCGATCTCCTTGATCCGGTGCACGAGGAGATGAGCGAAGTTTGCGCGCGCCGCGCCCCCGGATTTTCGCTCTTGCCGCTGGTTGGCGATGCGTTCTACACACGGGTGAAGGATGCCCACACCATCATCGCGACAAGCGAGCCAAGGCTTTACGGCAATATCATCGTCCGCAAGGGCGTCATCTATCCATCGAAAGAAACTGACAAATGATCCTATGTTGTGGTGAAGCGCTGATCGACATGTTGCCGCGCACGAGCGAGGCGGGTGAACCGGCTTTTGCGCCCTATGTCGGCGGCGCGGTTTTCAATACAGCCATTGCCTTGGGCCGCCTCGGCGTGCCGACCGAATTCTATTCTGGCGTTTCCTCGGATTTCTTCGGACAGATGCTGCGTGAAAGCCTGGCGGCCAACCATGTCGGCACGCGCTACGCGCATATATCGCCGCAGCCCACGACGCTTGCCTTCGTGCGCCTGACCGACGGCCAGGCCAGCTACACCTTCTACGACGAGAACAGTGCCGGGCGTTCACTCGCCCTCGGCGATCTGCCGGCGCTGGAGGACAATGTCACGACGCTGCAGTTCGGAGCGATCAGCCTCATTCCGGAACCCTGCGGCTCGACCTATGAAGCGCTGATGGCGCGCGAGCATGAAAAGCGCGTCATCATTCTCGACCCCAACATCCGGCCGGGCTTTATTCCCGACAAGGAAAAGCATCTGGCGCGCATGCGCCGTATGATCGCCATGAGCGATATCGTCAAGATTTCCGATGAGGATATGCGCTGGTTCGGTGAAAGCGGCACGATGGAAGAGATTGCACGGCGCTGGATTGTCCCGGCGTCGCAGCATGGCCCGAAGCTCATTCTCGTCACCCATGGTGCGGATGGCGTGACCGGCTATACATCCGAGCTGGCCGTGCACGTGGCGGCGCAGAGGGTTGCGGTTGTCGATACGGTCGGCGCCGGCGATACGTTCACGGCGGGCGTCCTGACCTCGCTGCAGGAAGCCGGCCTTCTGGCCAAAGCTGCGCTGACGTCGCTTGAGGAAGAGCAAATCCGCGAGGCCTTGCTGCTCGGCGTCAAGGCGTCTGCGGTCACCGTATCGCGCGCGGGCGCCAACCCGCCCTGGCGGTCTGAACTCTAATTGTTTCGCGCTCTGCAAAACGCCGTTCCGTGACAATCCACAGAACGGCGTTTTACATTGGACACGGGCGTCTTCAATCCAAATCGAAAGCAGCGCCGATCAGCGTCTTGGTATAATCGTGCTGCGGCGCATCGAAAATATCATCGGTCTGGCCTTCCTCGACGATCTTGCCGCTCTTCATCACGATCACATAGTCGGACATCGCCTTGATCACTGCGAGATCGTGACTGATGAAGATATAGGACAGATCGTGCTTGGCCTGCAGGTCGCGCAGCAGTTCGATCACCTGCCCCTGCACAGACCGGTCGAGCGCCGAGGTCGGTTCATCGAGAATGACGACCTTCGGCTTGAGGATCATGGCGCGCGCGATGGCGATGCGTTGCCGCTGTCCCCCGGAAAACTCGTGCGGATAGCGATTGCGTGCACCCGGATCGAGCCCCACTTCTTTCAATGCGGCTATGGCACGCTTGTCGCGGTCGGCGCGCGACAGTTGCGGCTCGTGGATGAGCAGGCCTTCGGTGATGATTTCACCCACTGTCTGGCGCGGCGAAAGCGAGCCGTAGGGATCCTGGAACACCAGCTGCAATTCCCGGCGCAGCGGCCGCATGGCGGCGCGATCAAAGCCGGAAATGTTCTTGTTTTCAAAATGATACTGGCCATTGCTCGGCAGAAGCCGCAGGAGTGCCCGGCCGAGCGTTGACTTTCCGGAGCCGGATTCACCGACAATGCCGATGGTTTGCCGCTGCTTGAGCCGGACCGTTACACCGTCTACGGCGCGGAAGCGTGTGTGTGCGCTGGTGAAGAAACCGCCGCCAATGGCGAAGTCGACCGTGACATTGCGCCCTTCCAGCATGATCGGCGCCTTGTCTTCCGGCGCCGACTTGCTGCCGCTGGGCTCTGCGGCCAGCAGCATCTTGGTATAGTCTTCCTGCGGGCGTTCAAAGATGTCCTTGATTGTCCCTTTTTCGACGACCTCGCCGCGCCGCATGACAACCACGCGCTCGGCAAAATGTTTGACCACGCCAAGATCATGGGTGATCAGCACGATGGCCATGCCGAACCGCTTCTGCAAATCGCGCAGGAGATCAAGAATCTGGGCCTGGATCGTCACGTCGAGCGCGGTGGTCGGCTCATCGGCAATCAGAAGATCCGGTTCGTTGGCAAGCGCCATGGCGATCATGACGCGCTGACGCTGACCGCCGGACATTTCGTGCGGGTAGCTGTTGATGCGCCGTTCCGGTTCGGGAATGCCGACAAGCTTCAACAGTTCGAGCACGCGCACCTTCGCCTGCTTGAAGCTGACACCCTTGTGGTGGACGATGGGCTCGGCAATCTGTCGCCCGATCGTGTAAAGCGGGTCGAGCGAGGTCATGGGCTCCTGGAAAATCATGGTGATTTTCGAGCCGCGCACCTCGTTGAGCGCCTTGGTCGACAGGCCGACCAGTTCCTTGCCGCGATATTTTGCCGAGCCGGCCACGCGGCCGTTCTGCGCCAGGAGACCCATGATGCCCATCATGGTCTGGCTCTTGCCGGAGCCGGATTCCCCAACGACGGCCAGCGTTTCGCCGGGAAGAACATCGAGATCGATGCCCTTGACGGCATTGACATCGCCGTCCGGCGTGGTGAAGTCGACTTTCAGTCCGCGCACGGACAATACTGCATCTTTGTTGTCCGTCATGTCAGCGGTCCTTCGGGTCGAGTGCATCACGCAGGCCGTCACCGATGAAGTTCAGCGAGAACAGGGTGACGACAAAGAAAATGGCAGGGAAAATCAGCAGCCATGGTGCAGATTGCATCTTGTTTGCACCTTCGGAAATCAGCGCGCCCCAACTGGTCAGCGGCGCCTGAACACCGAGACCGAGGAAGGACAGGAAGCTTTCCAGAAGGATGACTTTCGGAACCACGACCGTGACGAAGACGATGACGGGACCAATCGTATTGGGAATGATGTGCCGGCGGATGATCTGCCAGTCGGTCAACCCCAGGGCCTGTGCCGCGCCGATGAATTCGCGGCGTTTCAGGGCAAGGGTCTGACCGCGCACAATGCGTGCCATATCAAGCCATTCCACGGCACCGATCACCAGAAAGATCAGGATAAAACTGCGCCCGAAAAAGACGACGAGCACCACGACGAGAAACACGAACGGCAGGGAATAGAGAATCTCGATCAGGCGCATCATCACATTGTCGACGCGCCCGCCGATGTAACCGGAGATGGCGCCGTAGGTCACGCCGACAGCCAGTGAAACAAGACTGGCAAGGAACCCGACGGCCAGCGAAATCTGCCCGCCAAGCATGATGCGGGCCAGCATGTCGCGGCCGTTGGCGTCGGTGCCGAAGAAGAAGTATTCGCGATTGACATTGCCCGACAGCTTGAGGGTTTTGCCATCGTCTTCCGTGGCCGCCACCTTCGTCCCCTGAAACTCGTTTGCCCGGTCGAAATAGCGGGTCGCCCGCGGATCGATTGGCTGGTCCGAATGAATGGTTGCGGTGAAGGTGTTGCCGTCGACGGCAAATTCCTTCAGCTGCACCCGGGCACGGCTTGCCACGCCTGCCATCACGTCGCCGAGGGTATCGGCCTTCGGCAAGGCTTCAAGGCTCGGCGGGATGGTGACGTAGGACGGGAATACCTGATCGTAGGTATGACTGAGGAAATAGGGTCCGAAGAAGGAAAACAGGGTGATGAAGAACAGCACCACGCAGCCGGCCATCGCCGCACGGTTGCGGCGGAAGCGGAGCGTTGCCAGCTGAAACAGGCTGCGCCCCTGGGTTTCTTTCTCGGGGATGTTTGTTGTTGATATATCAGTCATGGCGAACCCTCGGATCAAGAAGGCCGTACAGAATATCGACCACAAGATTGAAAACGATGACGAAAATCGCCACGAGAACGACCGTTCCCATCACGAGCGTGTAATCGCGATTGATGGCGCCCAGCACGAAGTAGCGGCCGACGCCGGGAATGGTGAAGATGGTTTCGACCACGGCGGAACCGGTCAGCAGCGCGGCGGCGCAAGGCGCGAGATAGGAGACAACCGGCAGGAGTGCCCCGCGCATCGCATGGGTGATGACGACGGTCCTTGGCGGCAATCCGTAGGCGCGCGCCGTGCGGATGTGATCGGTATGCAGGCCTTCGATCATCGAGCCGCGCGTGAGACGGGCAAAGACGGCCAGCTGCGGCAGCGCCAGCGCAATCATCGGCAATATCAGGAAGCGCCACGATCCGTCACCCCAGCCACCCGCGGGCAAAAGGGACAACAGCACCGCGAAAATCAGCGTGAGCACCGGGCCCACGACGAAATTGGGTACCGTCACGCCGATTGTCGCGACGGACATGATGAGGAAATCGAGGAAACTGTTCTGGCGCAAAGCCGCGATCGTCCCGACAATGACCCCGCCGAAGAGTGCAAGGAGCAAGGCATAAAATCCAAGCTCTACCGAGTAAGGCAGGCCCTTGCCGATCAGCTCGGCAATCGTGTTGTCCTTGTAGATGTAGCTCGGGCCGAAATCGCCGGTCACTGCATTCTTGAGATATTGCAGATACTGGTTCCAGAGCGGCTGATCGAGATGGTAGGCCTTCATCAGGTTTTCCATCGTCGCCGGCGGTAGCGGTCTTTCAAGGTTGAAGGGCCCGCCCGGTGCAAACCGCATCAGGAAGAACGAAATGGTGACGACAATGAACAATGTCGGCACTGCACTCGCCAGTCGGCGAAGGACGAAATGAAACATGGAGATATACTCTCTCTTCTGTGCAGCTTTCGCAGCAGCTGCACCCACTCACTCAATTAGACCGTTGCGTTCAAACCGCTCATCGTTCCGCAAGGCTCAGATATTTACTCAGATGGTCGTTGGTGCCGTTGTCCTTCCAGCCATTGACGCGGTTGGACACGAGCCAGAGCTGCCCGAAATTCATCATCGGCGCGACGGGCTGTTCCTGCAGGACCAGTGCTTCGGCTTCATGCAGAATCTTGGCGCGGGCCGCGGGGTCTTTTTCGTCGTAGGATTTCTTGACCAGGGCATCGAAGTCCGGATTGTTCCAGCGACCATAATTGAAGGTGGTGTTGGTGCTCAGATTGATCACCATGAAGTTCTCGGCATCGGCATAATCCGCGGTCCAGCCGGCCCGCGCCACATTGAACTTGCCGCCCTCCTTCAGATAGGCGTAATGGGCGCTGATATCGTTCTGCAGCAGGGTCACATTGGCGCCGAAAGCCTTTTTCCACATATCGGCAACGGCGATGGCGACCCGTTCGTGATTGGGATTGGTGTTGTAGCGGATCTCGATGGTGAGCGGCTTGCCGCCCGCGCCATAGCCCGCCTCCTTCATCAGCGCGACCGCCTTGTCGTCGCGGTCGAGCTGCGACATGTCGGCAAAATCGGGCTTGGCCGGTTCACCGTAATTGGCAATGCCGAGCGGCACGAGCGAATAGGCCGGCAGCTGCGCACCCTTGTAGATTTCCTTCGACAGGAAATCGCGGTCGATCGCCATGGACAGCGCCCGGCGCACGCGCACGTCGCTGAACGGTTCGACGCGGGTGTCGAAGGAATAGAAATAGGTCGACAGCGCCGGGGTGATGCGCACCTGATCGCCCATGGATGCACGCAGGCGCTCGATCTGGTCGGCCGAGAAATTGTAGACGAGGTCCATTTCCCTGGCCTCGAAGCGGCGCACGGCGGCGGCCTGATCCTCGGTCGGGTAGAAGATGACCTTGTCGAGTTTCACATCGCCGGCACCCCAGTAATCCGGGTTCTTGGCGGCGGTCAGATGATCGTTCTGCACGTGTTCGACAAGCTCGAAGGCGCCGTTGGAGACCAGTTTGCCCGGCTTGATGAAGTCGGCGCCGTTCTTTTCAAGGCTTGCCCTGTTGACTGGCAGGGCGGTCTGGTGCGCCAGCAGTTCGACGAAGAACGGCGTGGCGCGCTCCAGGGTGATTTCGAGCGTCTTGGCATCAATCGCCTTCATGCCGATCTGGTCGACGGGCAGCTCGCCCTTGTTGATCTTCTCAGCATTCTTGATGGGGTAGAGCATGTTGGCGTAGCCGGCGGCCGTCTTCGGCTCTTCGACACGCTTGAAGGAGAAAATGAAATCGTCCGCGGTGACGGGCGAGCCGTCCGACCAGTTGGCATTGGCGCGGATCTTGAAGGTATAGACCGTGCCGTCGTCGGAGACAGTCCAGCTCTCGGCCGCGCCCGGCACGATCTTGCCGGCGGGGTCATAGCTGGTCAGACCTTCATAGAGGTCTTTCAGGATGAATGCCTCGATCTCCAGCGAGGTCTGGGACGGATCCAGCGTTTGCGGCTCGCCGGAATTGCCGCGGTGCAGCACCGCTTCGGCAAACGCCGGGCCTGCCGCCAGCACAAGCGAACCGGCAAGCAGCGCGGCGGTCATATTCAACTTCGCAAACGTCATCTGGCTGTTCCCTCGCCGTTTACTGGTCGGTGTTTGACATGAAATGGCAATATCCATCCGTTCACGGTCCTGTCGAAAGGGCCGTGCCGGGTCATGTCTGTTTGTCGATTTGCGGTCGGTAGCTGGCACATAGCGAGCCGGGCAAAAGCGTGACGCGCAACCCGCGGGTGCGGGTTGCGCGTCAGATTTTGCTATTCAACGCTGAGATATTTGCTCAGGTGCTCGTTGTTGGCGTTGTCACCCCAGCCCTTGACCTTGTCGGCCACGAGCCAGAGGTTCGCATCATTCATCAGCGGCGCGATCGGCTGGTCGCGCATGATCAATGCTTCTGCCTGGTGCAGGATCTTGGCGCGTTCCGCAGGATTGCGCTCTTCATAGGACTTCTTCATCAGGGCATCAAATTCCGGATTGGAATAATGCCCGTAATTGAAGGTCTTGTTGGTGCTGACATTGAGGTTCAGGAAGTTTTCCGGATCGGCATAGTCCGCCGTCCAGCCGGCGCGGGCAACGTTGAATTTGCCGCCTTCCTGCAGGTAGGCATAGTGCGATGAAATATCGAGGTTCATCAGCGTGACCTTGGCGCCGAAGGCCTTTTTCCACATGTCGGCAACAGCCGTCGCCACACGCTCGTGGTTCGGGTTGGTGTTGTAGCGGATCTCGATGGTGAGCGGCTTGCCGCCTTCGCCATAACCCGCTTCCTTCATCAGCTTGAGCGCCTCATCTTCACGGTCAAGTTGCGACTTGTCGGCAAAATCGGCCTTGGACGGTTCGCCGTAGTTTTCCATGCCCGGAGGAACCAGGGAGTAAACCGGCAGTTTGGTACCGTTGTAGATGTCCTTGGCAAGGAAATCGCGATCGACGGCCATCGAAAGGGCACGGCGCACGCGCACATCGTTGAACGGTTCGGTGCGCGTATCGAAGGGGTAGTAGTAGGTTGCCATGGCCGGGGTCACGTGGACCTGCTTGGCATTGGCGGCGCGCATGCGCTCGATCTGGTCGGAGGAGAAGTTGTAGACGAGGTCCAGTTCACCGGCTTCGTATCGTCGGACGGCGGCGGCCTGGTCTTCCAGGGGATAGAAGATGACCTTGTCGAGCTTGACGTTCGCCGCGTCCCAGTAATGTTCGTTCTTGGCAACGGTCAGATGGTCGTTCGGCACGTGCTCAAGCAGCTTGAATGCGCCATTGCCCACCAGTTTGCCCGGTTTGACGAAATCGGCGCCATTCTTTTCGAAGCTGGCCTTGTTGATCGGCAGCGCAGTCTGGTGCGACAGCAGTTCGATGAAGAAAGGGGTCGGACGTTCGAGCGTGATTTCCAGCGTCTTGGCATCGATGGCCTTTACGCCGAGTTCTTCCACCTTGGCCTTGCTCTTGTTGACGGCTTCGGCATTCTTGATGGGATAAAGGATATTGGCGTAGCCAGCAGCTGTCTTCGGGTCTTCGACGCGGCGCATCGAGAAGACAAAATCTTCCGCCGTTACCGGCGTGCCATCCGACCAGTTCGCATTGTCGCGCAGCTTGAACGTGTAGACGGTGCCGTCATCGGAAACCTTCCAGCTTTCCGCGGTGCCCGGAACAATCTTGCCCATGGCGTCATAGATCGTCAGGCCCTCGTAAAGATCCTTGACGATGAATGCTTCGATATCGATCGAGGTCTGTGACTGATCAAGGGTCTGCGGTTCGCCGCTGTTGCCGCGATGCAGCACGGCTTCTGCCAGTGCCGGGCTTGCGCCGATCATCAGCGATCCAAGCAGCAGCGCCGCGCGGAGGTTGAGTTTCATAAATGACATTTTTTGGTCCTTCCCCTTTGAAGAATTATGAAGGCATGAACAAAAGCCAAAATTTTGCCAAACGCAAGCCGTCGATTCTGCGAATTATGCGAAATATGCGAGTCGACGAAACGGCCTAAATCGAGTTAAACTCAGGATAGAGCAGCATTTTCAGGCTGTTTGGCCTGCAAGCAAATTTTACGGAAACGTCAAAAAAATTGTGCACGATGTGGACCATCGGGCCCATTCTCGTCACTTTTTGCTCCAAAATCGCCGCTCTGGCGCGTTTCACGGTGTCTGTTTTGATATTTTTCCCCGAAATGGAAATCTGGTTAGCAAAGCCTTTCCGGCACCGTGCGGGTGCCCGCGCAGACGATGAGCGCTCGCAGCCCCGTGCCTGGTCAAGGGCTGAGGACCATTGTCGCCCATTGTTGTTGCCACACCGCGCAATACCCCCAATTTTATCCTTGGACAGCCGGACAAGAATAGGTCTTAAGCGGGTGGTGATTTGCTGATCGAGAAAATCCTGTATGCTGCAGTGCCCCGCCCCTTGAACATCAGCCTAGGGTCAGAACTCATTGATCTGGCCTCATACCATTTCAACCAGATCAATGAGTTCTGACCCTGACATCCCCGGTGAACAACAGGTAAACGTGCATGACAGCTCTCGTCATTCTTACTATCGCAGCTGTCGCGCTCTGCGGCGTGATGGCCTGTGCCTTTCTTGTGCAGCGCCAGACCGGGAACAGCGGCTGGGCGGATGCCTTCTGGTCATTCGGTGTCGGGGCAATCGGCATTCTTTCCATCCTGTTTTCCAGCGATATGGTCTCGCCGGCCCGAAAATGGCTGGTGATTGTCCTGCTTGCGCTATGGTCGCTGCGGCTGGGCGGGCATATTCTGCTGCGCACACTCAACAGCGAGGATGATCCGCGCTACGCGCGGTTGCGCAGGCAATGGGGTGCCTCTGCCAATTCGCAGATGTTCTTCTTTCTGCAAACGCAGGCCTTTGCCGGCATTCTCCTTGTCATCAGCGTTTACATTGCCGCCGCCCGGCCGGATGTCGAGCTGGAATTTCCCGATTATCTCGGGCTCGTGGTGGCGCTTGCTGCGCTTGCCGGCGAAGCGATTGCGGACTGGCAGCTCAAGCGGTTTTCGCGAAACCCGGCCAATCGCGGCAAGATCTGCGATACGGGTTTCTGGCGCTGGTCACGCCATCCGAATTACTTCTTCGAATGGCTGGGCTGGGTAGCCTATGTGCTGATCGCTGCGGATTTCGACGGCGACTACGTGCATGGCTGGCTCACACTTGCCGCGCCGGTTCTGATGTATGTGCTGCTGCGCCATGTCTCCGGCGTCCCGCCGCTGGAGGAGCACATGCTTGCCTCGCGCGGCCAGGCTTTCCGGGACTATCAACGGCGCACGAGCATCTTCTTTCCCAAGCCGCCTCAAGAATAAGGTGAGAAAACAGGTATTAACCTATTGAAGTATGGATAATATCCATCGTGTCAATCGGTGGCATCGGAATCGCGCAAAAGGGCTTCCAGGGTTTCCAGCCTGTCCGCCTCGATCGGCGGTTTGTCCCAGCGCAGGCGGGCGATGCGGGGAAAGCGCATGGCGACGCCGGATTTGTGCCGTTTTGACCGGTTCAATCCTTCGAAGGCCACTTCAAGCACAAGGCCATGACCCGGCTCCGCCCGCACGGAACGCACCGGCCCGAAGCGTTCGGTGGTGTTGTTGCGCACATAGGCGTCGAGCTGTTTCAACTCTTCGTCGGTAAAGCCGAAATAGGCCTTGCCCACCGGCACCAGATGCGGGTCGTCTTCCGGGCCGGTCCACACGGCAAATGTATAATCCGAATAGAAGCTTGATCGCTTGCCGTGGCCGCGCTGGGCATAGACAAGCACGGCATCGATGGTGAAGGGATCGCGTTTCCACTTGAACCACGGTCCCTTCGGGCGTCCGGGCACGTAGGAAGAACCCCACTGTTTCAGCATCAACCCTTCGATAACGGGGTGCGGCGGGTTCCGGCGCAGCGCGACAAGGTCTTCGAAGGTGGAATACGGCACGAGAGGCGACAGATCGAAACGTGTGGAATCGAGATCGGAGACAAAGCGCTCAAGCCTTTGCCTTCGTTCAGCAAAAGGCAAAGTCCGGATGTCTTCGTCGCCGTCAATCAGCAGATCGTACAGCCGCACGAATGCCGGATGGCTTTCCATCTGCCTGACCGAGACCGCTTTCCGGTTGAGCCGCTGCTGCAGATCGCCGAAGGCACCGATTTCGACGCTTTCGGCCGTGCTGCGGGCAACAAGGAGTTCGCCATCCAGCGTTCCCGCGAAATGCATGGCATCGGCAATATCGGGAAAAGCGTGGGAGATGTCGTCACCCGTCCGCGAATAGATGCGCCGCTGGCCGGCTTCAGCCGTCAACTGCACGCGGATGCCGTCCCACTTCCACTCCGCCGCATAATCTTCCGCGACGATCCTGGCGTAATCTGGCTCTTCGAGCGGCGTTGAAAGCATGACAGGCCGAAACGGCGCGGCGGCAAGGCTCGCAGGCTTTTCCGTCTTGCCTTCCAGCCAGGCGAACAGGGATTGATAGGGCGGCTTCAGCCCGTGCCAGAGCTCCTCGATCTCGCCGACATCCACTGCGCCGAAATCAGCAAGTGCCTGCTTGGCCAGTCGTGCCGAAACGCCGATGCGCAGGCCGCCGGTCACCAGTTTCAGCAGGGCGTAGCGGGCGGAGGCGTCCAGCTGGTCGAGCCATTTCTCCACGAGCCTGATGGCGTCGCTGCGCGAGGCGCGCGCGAGCGAGGCAACGACGTCGCCAAGGGTGGGAATGGCGTTGACACGCGATGGCTCCTTGGCTGACCAGACCAGGGAAATCGTTTCAGCGAGATCGCCGACATAGTCATAGGAATAGGCAAAGAGCTGCTCGTCCATACGCTCGGCGACGAGCGCGCGCAGCATGGCGGGTTTGACATTGGCGATGTCGAGATCCCGCGTGATGGCGGCAAGGGCAAGGCCGCGGTCGGGGTCCGGTGTCTGCCGGAAATAATCGACGAGCAGCCTGATCTTGCCGTTGCGCTGCGGCGTGAGCACCAACCTGTCGAGAAGGGCGGCGAACTCGCGCATCAGTCCCCCTCGTCTTCATAGCCGACGAGATGCAGCGGCCGTGCGGCAAACCCGTTGAGATCGCACCATCGGACAAGCGCCTCCTCGCAGCCATGGGTCACCCAGATCTGCGATGGGGCCAGTTCCCTGATCGTACCGGTCAGCTCATCCCAATCGCAGTGATCGGACAGGATGATCGGCAGTTCCACGCCCTGCTGGCGCGCGCGCTGGCGGATGCGCATCCAGCCCGAGGCAAAGCATGAAACAGGATCGGGGAAGCGCCGGGCCCAGCGGTCCTGAAAGGAGGAAGGCGGTCCGACAACGACACTGCCGGCAAAATCTTGCGGCGCACCTGTTTCCAGTGTCGCCGGGGACAGGGGGCCAAGATCGATGCCCTGCGACTGGTAGTATTCGCAGAGTTTTGTGAGTGCGCCGTGGATGTAGATCGTCCTGTCATAGCCGGCATCGCGCAGCATGCGGATGACCCGCTGCGCCTTGCCCAGCGCATAGGCGCCGACAAGATGCGAGCGCTCGGGAAATTGCGCGATGGACTTTATCAGTTTGGCAATTTCGTCCCTGGCATCGGGATGCCGGAACACCGGCAGGGCGAAGGTCGCCTCGGTTATGAACACGTCGCAGGGAACGGGTTCAAACCCGATGCAGGTGGGATCCGCCGCCCGCTTGTAGTCACCCGAACAGACGATGCGCATGCCATCCTTCTCGACGGCAATCTGTGCCGATCCCAGAACGTGACCCGCCGGGTGAAAGCTGACCTTGACGCCATTGATGTCGCTGACGGTTCCAAGCTCCGCCGCCAGCGTCGTTCCGGCAAAATTGTCGCCATAGCGTATCCCCATGATATCGAGTGTCTGCTGGGTTGCCATGACGTGCTGGTGGCCGGGTCTCGCATGATCGGCATGGCCATGGGTGATCAGGGCGCGCTCCACCGGACTGACGGGATCGATATGGAAATCCCCCGCCGGGGAATAGAGACCCGCTGGCGTTGATCGCAAAAGTGCCTCCGGACGGGTCAGCATTGTTCTTCCACCTTTCTGCACCAACGAAGATAGGCAGCGTTCGGCTCCACGCAAATGCCGAAAACCGCGAAAGAAAACTTGGCGCTTTCCTTGCACACCATTACATTCGCTCTTGTGAGCACCAAGACAAAGCCCCTTTTTATCGAAGGCAGTTCTCTCCTGCCAAAACCTTTCCTGGACTGGTTTCAGGCCAAGGGATGGTCGCCGCGCGCGCATCAGCTGGAATTGCTGGAGGAGGCGCAAGCCGGCCGTTCGACCCTGCTCATCGCGCCAACCGGTGCGGGCAAGACGCTAGCGGGTTTTCTGCCGGCGCTGGTCGATCTGGCGACACGCGGCAAAAGCAACAATGCCAGCCGTGGTATTCACACGCTCTACATCTCGCCGCTCAAGGCACTGGCCGTCGATATCGAGCGCAATCTGGCCCGTCCCATTGAAGAGATCGGGCTCGATATCACCATCGAAACCCGCACCGGCGATACACCGGCGTACAAACGGCAGCGGCAGAAGCTTGTTCCACCGGATATCCTCCTGACCACGCCGGAGCAGCTCGCCCTTTTGATCGCCAACAAGGATGCCGGGCGGTTTTTCGCGGATTTGCGCTATGTCATCTTTGACGAGCTGCATTCGCTGGTGACGTCCAAGCGCGGACACCTGCTGTCGCTGGGACTGGCGCGGCTACGCAAGTTGCAGCCCGGCGTGCAGACCATCGGGCTTTCCGCAACCGTTGCCGATCCGGATGCCCTGCGGCGCTGGTTGCTGCCGCAATTGGAAGGCAGGCCCATGGCCAGCCTCGTCAAGGTTGAAGGCGGTGCCAAACCGCATATCACCATTCTCGAAACATCCGACCGTATTCCCTGGGCCGGTCATTCAGCCGTTTATGCCCTGCCGGGCATTTACGAGGCGATCAAACGCCACCAGACCACGCTCATTTTCGTCAATACCCGCAGTCAGGCGGAGCGCCTGTTCCACGATCTGTGGATGGCCAATGATGACAATCTGCCGATTGCGCTGCATCACGGCTCGCTGGATGTCAGCAAGCGGCGCAAGGTCGAGCAGGCGATGGCCAGCAATGCCCTGCGCGCGGTCGTTGCCACATCGACGCTTGATCTGGGCATCGACTGGGGCGACGTCGATCTCGTCATTCATGTGGGTGCGCCGAAAGGGGCGAGCCGGCTGGCGCAGCGCATCGGCCGTTCCAACCACCGCATGGACGAGCCTTCGCGTGCCATCCTGGTTCCGGCCAACCGGTTCGAGGTGATGGAATGCCAAGCGGCGCTCGATGCCAATTATCTCGGTGCCCAGGATACGCCGCCGCTCGGCGAGGGTTCGCTGGATGTGCTGGCCCAGCATGTCCTCGGCATGGCCTGCGCTGAACCGTTTCATGCGGATGCACTTTTCGAGGAGATTACGACGGCGCTGCCCTATGCGGGCTTGCCGCGTGAAACGTTTCACCGGATCGTCGATTTCGTCGCCACCGGCGGTTATGCCCTGAAAAGCTATGAACGCTTTGCCAAAATCCGCCAGACCGCCGATGGTTCCTGGCGTGTGACGCATCCGCGCGTTGCCCAGCAATACCGGCTGAATGTCGGCACCATTATCGAGGCGCCCAGCCTCAATGTGCGGCTCACCCGCCAGCGCGGCAAGGGGGGCAATGCGCGCGGCGGCCCGGTGCTCGGCAAGGTGGAAGAGTCGTTTCTCGAAGCCCTGTCGCCGGGCGATACGTTCTTCTTCTCCGGGCGCGTGCTGCGTTTTGAAGGCATTCGTGAGAACGAATGCCTTGTTTCCAATGCCGAGGGGTTCGACGCAAAAATCCCCGCCTATGCCGGCGGAAAATTCCCGCTGACCACCTATCTCGCCGATCAGGTGCGCTCCATGCTGGCCGATCCGGATCGCTGGGGTGCCCTGCCCGATCAGGTCAGCGACTGGCTGAGAATCCAGAAGGAGAAATCGGTGCTGCCTGATCCCGGCAGCCTGCTGGTCGAAACCTTCCCGCGCGGTGAACGCTATTACATGGTGATCTATCCCTTTGAAGGGCGGTTGGCGCATCAGACCCTTGGCATGCTGCTGACGAGGCGGCTGGAGCGGGCCAAGGCGCGGCCCCTCGGCTTTGTCGCCACGGATTACGCGCTGTCGATCTGGGGCCTGCGCGATATGGGCCGTATGTTCCGGAAGGATGAACTGCCGCTTTCCGAATTTTTCGACGAAGACATGCTGGGCGATGATCTCGAAGCATGGCTGTCGGAAAGCTGGATGCTGAAGCGCACGTTCCGCAATTGCGCGCTGATCTCCGGCCTTGTCGAGAAGCGGCATCCGGGGCAGGAAAAAACCGGACGGCAGGTGACCGTCTCCACCGACCTCATCTATGATGTCCTGCGCACGCATGAACCCGACCACATTCTCATCCAGGCCACGCGGGCCGATGCCGCCACCGGGCTTCTCGACATTCGCCGCCTTGCCGATATGCTGGCACGAATCAAGGGTCACATCATCCACAAGGAGCTCGACCGGATATCGCCGCTCGCCGTTCCCGTGATGATGGAAATCGGCAAGGAGCGTGTTCCGGGCGAAGCCCACGAAACGCTGCTTGAAGAGATTGCCGACGAACTGACCCGCGAGATGATGGAACGGACATGAATCTGGCGGTTCACACGACACGGACTATGCTGCACGGCGCGGTCGAGACCGATATTGCCGGCCATGCAGCCATATGTGACCCGTCCGGTGCGCTTTATCTGGAGGCCGATCGCATCCTGATCGTCTCGGACCTGCATTTCGAAAAGGGCTCGTCCTTCGCCCGGCGTGGCATGATGCTGCCGCCCTATGATACCGCCTCCACATTGAAGGCACTGGCGGCAAGCATTGCCCGCTATCAACCCGCCTGTGTCATCAGCCTTGGCGATAGTTTTCACGATGGCGATGCCGCCGCGCGCCTGCCCGCCATCTATGCCGAGCAGCTGGCGACATTGATGCATGGCCGCGACTGGATCTGGATCACGGGCAATCACGATCCGGAGCATCCGGCTGATCTTCCCGGCGAGACCTATACGGAACTGGCTTTCGGGGCGCTGGTGTTGCGCCACGAACCTTCAAAAACCGCATCGCGGGGTGAAATCGCCGGGCATCTGCATCCGGCCGCCAAGGTGGTAAGGCGCGGCCAGGCAGTGCAGCGGCGCTGTTTCGTCACCGACCACACCCGCATGATCATGCCGGCGTTCGGTGCCTATACCGGCGGGCTCAATATTCTTGGCCGGGCCTTTCATGGCCTGTTCGACAGCAATAGCCTCAAGGCCTATATGCTCGGCCATGCCAGGGTTTACCCCATGCTGCGCAAGACGCTGTATCCTTGAAATGGCTCTAGCGCTTTCTGGCGCGTTCATAGACTTCGCCGCGTTCCCGTTTCCCGACGGCAACAACGAGCACGGTGATGGTTTCGTCATCTACACGATAAACCAGCCGGTATCCCGCTTGTCGAAGCTTGATCTTGTAATGATCGGGCATGCCATGCAGGGCGGCGCTGGCTATACGAGGAAGCTCCAGTCGTTCTCTCAGCTTCTTCACCAGTTGCTGGCGTATGGTTGCTCCCAGTCTATCCCATTCCTTGCGCGCAGATGGGAGAAATTCGAGCTTAAAGGTCATCGATATCGACCGGAACGCCCTTCTCATCCGAACGGGATTTGATGATCTCGGCCAGATGGATATCGTCCAGCCGATCAAGCATGGCTTCGTAAACATCAGCCGGGACCATATAGGCCATGACGCGATTATGATTGAGGACGGCGACGGCTTCGCCCTGTGCCTCATTCATGATGGCGGTTGGACTTTTTTTCAGGTCCGATACGGTCACCGCCACAGAGGCTTCGACACGCTGCATGGCAAACTCCATTGTGTATGAAATATGGTACTCATATTGATATAATATTCAACCCTATTTATCAATCTCAAAATGAGGATTGCAGCACTGGTATCAAATCGGCAGCCTGCCATCCTCCTTCAATGTGTCCAGCACGATGGCGGTCTTGACGTTCTGTACGGACTCATGCGGCAGCAGCACGTCGTTGACGAAGGCCGAGAGCGCCCGCAAATCTGGTGTGACCACCTTGATGAAATAATCCATCTCTCCCGTCAGCGCATGGGCTTCCATGACTTCCGGCAGCTTTGAAATGAGGTCGGAAAAGCGGCGGGCGTTGTCCCTGTTATGGGTGGCAAGTGTGACAGAGATGATGTTGACGATGCCAAGACCCAGTTTTTCGCGATCGATTTCCGCCCTGTAGCCGCGAATGAATCCCTCCTCCTCCAGCCGGGAGCGGCGGCGCGAGCATTGCGAGGCGGACAGGTTGATCCGCTCGGAAAGCTCGTTGTTCGTGAGTCGTCCATCCTCCTGCAAGGAAGACAGTATTTTGCGGTCAAACGCGTCAAGTTGCTCCACTCATGCTCTCCTTGATGGTTATATGCACGAAATGTGCGCATTATGCCTCCACGGAGCGCTGAAATGCAAACACTTTGCATGCCATTTGCGCGATAATGCGGATAATTTAGAGGAGGATGCCATGGGCCCATTTCCGCACGACGCACCGGTCGCCACGATCAGCAAGGAAAATCCTGCCGGGACGGATGGTTTCGAGTTTGTCGAGTTCTCGCATCCGGAGCCGGAAAAGCTGGAAGAGCTCTTCACCCGCATGGGCTACAAGCCCGTTGCCCGGCATCGCACCAAGAACATAACGTTGTGGCGTCAGGGCGACATCAACTACATCCTCAATGCCGAACCCAATTCCCATGCGGCGAAATTCGTCGGTGAGCATGGCCCGTGTGCGCCATCCATGGCCTGGCGCGTGGTCGATGCCAAGCATGCCTTCGATCATGCGGTTGCCAAGGGTGCGACACCCTATACCGGCGATGACAAGACCATCGATGTTCCCGCCATTGTCGGTATCGGCGGTTCGATGCTCTATTTCATCGAAAAGTATGGCGAGAAAGGCTCGGTCTATGAGGACGAGTTCGAGTGGCTGGGCGAACGCGACCCGAAGCCGGAAGGTGTCGGTTTCTATTATCTCGATCACCTGACCCACAACGTCTATCGCGGCAACATGGACAAGTGGTGGGCGTTCTACCGGGAGCTGTTCGGCTTCAAGCAGATTCACTTCTTCGACATCGCCGGCAAGCTGACGGGCCTCGTTTCCCGCGCCATCACCTCCCCCTGCGGCAAGATCCGCATTCCGTTGAATGAATCGACGGACGACAAGAGCCAGATCGAGGAATATCTGCGCAAGTACAAGGGCGAAGGCATCCAGCACATCGCTGTCGGTACGGAAGCCATTTATGACGCGACGGACAAGCTCGACGCCAATGGCCTCAAGTTCATGCCGGGCCCGCCGGAGACCTATTACGACATGTCGCATGAGCGCGTGCATGGCCACGATGAACCGATCGACCGGATGAAGAAGCATGGCATTCTCATCGACGGCGAAGGCGTGATCGATGGTGGCATGACAAAAATCCTGCTGCAGATATTCTCCAAAACCGTTATCGGCCCGATCTTCTTCGAGTTCATCCAGCGCAAGGGTGACGAAGGTTTTGGCGAGGGCAATTTCCGCGCTCTGTTCGAGTCGATCGAAGAAGACCAGATCCGCCGTGGCGTGATCAAGGTGGCTGCTGCGGAATAAGGTACAACGGAGCGGGCTATAAATCGGGTTGGTTGTGCATTATATTGAGTGCATGATGACTGCAGCTTTTGTAGCCCCTATTATTCCCGCCGATTTCCCCGAGCTGAAACTGCTCGCGTGGAACAGGGGTGCTGCACGTCCAATCCCCGCCGAAGAAGTGTTTGAGCTGTATGAGCGCAACTGGCGCTTTGTCGATGCCGAGCACCTGACCACCCGTGAAGCCAAACTCATTCGGGAGCTGACGCGGGTTTTCGGTAATGGTGTATTGCTGATTTCCTGACTTTTCCATCCATAGCGGTTCCTGCATAGTGCAGGATGGAAAAACGTGATCGGAAAGTCATGCAGGAATTCAAGAGGCAGGAACATCGCGTCATCATTGAAGCGCTTGGGCTGATGGATCATGCGTTTCTGTCTGCCAATCATTGCTGGTTTGGTGGTGGTACGGCAATCGTTCTCAAGCTTGGCGAATACCGGCAATCCCTGGACGTTGATTTTCTCTGCTCCGATGCGGATGGATACCGTGAACTGCGTTCAGCGGCAGTGGAGAAGGGAATTCGTGCGTTTTTCCCGGAACCTGTTGAATCCTTGCGCAGCTTCAAGATTGACCAGTATGGCCTGCGGGCTGCCTTGCTGTTGCATGGCCAGACCATCAAGTTTGAAATCATCCGCAAGGCCCGTATCGATGTGCAGGGGCATATCGATGAGCAGCTCGGTGTTCCCGCTCTTGTTGTTGCGGACATGTTCGCTGAAAAGCTCCTGGCGAACGCGGATCGCTGCCACGACCGGTCGATTGCCTATCGTGATGCGATTGATCTTGGAATGTTGGTTCGACGTTATGGATCTATTCCCGATGCAGCAGTCCAAAAGACCATGAAGGCCTATGGCCAGGACATTGAGCGCAAACTTGGATGGGTTGTAAACCGGCTCCAGGATGGCAAGGAATTGCACCATGCTGCTGATGTTATGCAGATGGATATGAGTGATGCTTTCGAAGGCATTGCTGCGCTGAAAAGCGATATGGCCCGCATCTGGCCGGAAGGCCGTTTAGAAGCCGAATAGGCGTTGTCTCTAACGCTTGCCGATCAGCGCGGCGGCCTTGCTGCGGATTTCGGCAAGTTCTGCTGCCGACACGCTGCCCTTGTGCATTGCGCGCCGAACTCGCCAGTCGAGACTCTTGACCTGATCGGCTAGGACTACGCCTGGTCGATCACCTGCGATCAGCACTTCGAACGGATACCCCTTGATCTGCGTGGTCATGGGGCAGCACAGCATGAGGCCGGTCTTGCCATTATAACTGGCAGGGCTGAGCACGACGGCGGGACGATGTCCGGCCTGTTCATGACCAGCCTGAGGATTGAAATGCAGCCACACGATGTCACCGGCATCGGGTACGTAGGCCGGCATCAAAAGGATTCCTTGCCGACGGCAGTGCCAAAGTCGGCCTCGGAATGCATGTTCTCGGATGTGACGCCCTCGATCAGCTGATCCAGGTCATATTCGGCCTGACGGACCGGCTCGATGATGATCAGGCCATCTTCTTCACGCACATCAACCACCGTGTCGAGTTGCAGCCGCGCCGCAACCATGACAGCGGCCGGGATGCGCACCGAAGCACTGTTCCCCCATTTCTTCACGGTCACACGCATGGTCAACTCCTTGTATCATCATTGTCGATACAATGACGAATTCCGCTTGATGTGTCAACAATGTCTATACGTCAGGTTTGGCTTTATCGGGATGCGCTGCCACGAAGGCCTTGAGTTTTTCGCAGCGACTGGAGATGGCATTGACCCGTTTCAACCCTGAGATATCGGCGCCCCAGCGGCGGGCATTGTAGACCTGCGGCACAAGACAGAAATCGGCCATGCCCGGCTTGTCGCCATGGCAGAACTTGCCGCTATCCGGATTGTCGAGGAGCCGTTCGAAGGCTTCCAGTCCTTGCGCGATGAACTTCTGCATCCAGGCGTCGCGCGCGGCATCGCCGCCCCCGGTGATATCCATGACATGCGCGGTCACGCCCATATTGCAGACCGGGTGAATATCCATGGCAATGGCATAGGACAGCGCCCGCACACGTTGCCTGCCCGCCGGATCGGGGGGCAGAAACGCTGCATCGGGGTAAATCTCATCGAGATATTCGATGATGGCCAGAGACTGTGTCATCATCCTGCCGTCCATGGCCAGCGTCGGAACGAGGCCTTGCGGGTTGCGGCTCAGATTGTCCGGTTGTTTGTGCTCGCCCTTCAGCAGATTAACCGGAACGGTTTCATAGTTCAGCTTGAGGCTTTGCAGGGCAATCCGCACCCGGTAGCTTGCCGACGAGCGCCAATAATCAAAGAGGACGAGCCCGTTCATCACTCGGCGTCCGTTTGATAGCGTGTCACCTGCTGCTCGATGGCGCCGAAAACGGAATGGCCGGCATTGTCTTTCATTTCAATGCGCACCGTGTCGCCAAACTGCATGAATGCCGTCTTCGGGGCGCCGTGATTGATCGTCTCGATCATGCGGATTTCCGCGATGCAGGAATAACCCGCCCCGCCCTCCGCGACGGGTTTGCCCGGTCCGCCATCCAGCTTGTTGGAAACGGTGCCGGAACCGATGATCGTACCCGCCGACAGCGGGCGGGTTTTGGCCGCGTGGGCAATCAGAACCGGGAAATCGAAGGTCATATCGAGGCCCGCATTGGCCCGGCCGAACGGCTTGCCATTGTAGTCGACACTGAGCGGCAGATGCACCTTGCCGCCATCCCACGCCTCGCCCAGTTCATCCGGCGTGACCGCAACCGGCGAGAAAGCCGAAGACGGTTTCGACTGGAAGAAACCGAAACCCTTGGCGAGTTCCGCCGGGATCAGCCCGCGCAGGCTGACATCGTTGACCAGCATGATGAGACGGATCGCATTGCGCGCCTGATCGGGCGTTGCACCCATAGGCACATCGTCGATGACGACAGCCACTTCGCCTTCCATGTCGATGCCATAGGCTTCGTCGGCCATGACGATCGGCGCGCGGGGGCTGAGAAAACTGTCGGAGCCACCCTGATAGATCAGCGGATCGGTCCAGAAGCTCTCGGGCATCTCCGCCCCGCGGGCCTTGCGTACCAGCTCGACATGGTTGACGTAGGCCGATCCATCCGCCCATTGAAAGGCGCGTGGCAATGGTGACAGCGCCTCATGTTCGTGAAAGCGCTCGGAAGGGACAGCCCCATGGTCGAGACTTTCTGCCAGCGCTTCCAGATGCGGCGCAATGCGCCCCCAGTTGTCGAGTGCGGATTGCAGGGTGGGTGTGAGAAACGACGCATCGGTGAAACGGGTCAAGTCCCTGGACACGATGACGAGCCTGCCGTCCCGCGTTCCATTGTTCAAAGATGCAAGTTTCATTCGGACCAGTCTCCTTCGGGTGTGCCGTTGAACCGCTTCTTCAGGTCCGTCCAGCAATCGGCATAATTGTCCTGCAGCGAGTCCAGTTCCGCCGCAAACCGCGTGAGATGCTGCGGGAAACGGGTTTCGAACATGAAGGCCAGGGTATTCTCCAGCTTGTGCGGCTTCAGTTCCACGGTCGACGCCTTGTTGAAGCCCATCGTATCCGGCCCGTGCGGCAGCATCATGTTGTGCAGGCTCATGCCTCCGGGAACGAAACCCTCCTCCTTGGCGTCGTACTGACCATAAACCAATCCCATGAATTCCGACATGATGTTGCGATGGTACCATGGCGGGCGGAAGCTGTGCTCGGCAACCAGCCAGCGCGGCGGGAAAATGACGAAATCCACATTGGCGGTGCCTTCCTCGCCGGATGGCGCGGTCAGTACCGTGAAGATCGACGGATCCGGATGATCGAAGAGGATGGCGCCCACCGGCGAAAAGGTGCGCAGGTCGTACTTATACGGCGCGTAATTGCCATGCCATGCCACCACGTCGAGCGGGGAATGGCCGAGATCCGTCCGATAGAACTTGCCGCACCATTTCACATGCAGGCGGCAGGGGGTTTCCTTGTCCTCATAGGCGGCAACCGGCGTCTTGAAATCGCGCGGGTTGGCTAGGCAATTGGCGCCGATCGGTCCGCGATCCGGCAGCGCGAATTTCGCACCGTAGTTTTCGCAGATATAGCCGCGGGCTTCGCCGTCAAGGGCCGCGACCTTGAACACCATGCCGCGCGGGATGATGCAGATTTCCGAGGGCTCGATCTCGATGATGCCCATCTCGGTGAATACCCGCAAGCGGCCCTTTTCCGGTACCAGCAGCATTTCGCCATCGGCATTGAAGAAGTAGTCATCCTCCATGTCGCGATTGAACGCATAGACATGGGCGGCCATGCCGGTCTGGCCGTGCACGTCGCCTGCCGTGGTCATGGTGCGGATGCCGTCGATGAAATTCACCGGCTCCTGCGGCATGGGCGTCGGGTTCCAGCGCAGCTGGCCGATGGGCAGCTCGTGATCGTCGAGATTGGGTGCGGTCTTCCAGTCCTTGCGCGACGCGGGCGTGAAACGTCCCGAATGTTTGACCGACGGTCGGATGCGGTACAGCCAGGAGCGTTCATTGATGCCGCGCGGCGCGGTGAAGGGGGAGCCGGACAGCTGTTCCGCGTAGAGACCATAGGCACAGCGCTGCGGCGAGTTCTGTCCCTGCGGCAGCGCGCCGGGGAGCGATTCGGTTTCAAAGTCATTGCCGAAGCCCGGCATGTAGTGAAGGGTCATGATCAATCCTCCCGATCTATTTAGTTGCATTTGTGACGATCTTTTTTGTAACTATCAACGGCAAAGGAGATCAAATGACCGGGAAACAGAACGAGGCGGCGATGCCGCCGCTGGTGCTGGAGGATTTCATTCCCTACCGGCTGAACAAGGCGGCGGAGGCGATCAGCCAGCGCTTTGCCAGCCAGTACCGCGATGAATATGGCCTGACGCGGCCGGAATGGCGCACGCTGGCGACACTCGGCCAGTTCGGGGCGCTGTCGGCGACGGCCATTGGTGCACATTCATCCATGCACAAGACCAAGGTCAGCCGGGCGGTGTTTTCACTGGAGCAGCGCCATTGGCTCAAGCGCAAGCGCGATGACGCCGACCGTCGCACGGAACATCTGGAACTGACGCAGGCGGGACGCAAGGCGTATCAGCATCTGGCGACGATGGCGCACGACTATGAGACCGAGCTGTTTGCCAGGCTCGGCGAACGCGGCGCCAAAGAACTGAAGGCGGGATTGGCGGCGCTGGAAGCCTACTACCGGCAGGGCCGGTAGCAGCAGGTTGCAGGCCGGTCAGAACGGCATGTCGACCCGCGGCCAGATTTCGCGGGACAATTTCCGGTAGTCGGTCTTCTTCGGGTTCGACGGATAGGGCGCGCCCGCATCGATATAGATGATCTCGGCTGCGACCGGCTCGAAACCCGCATGGAAATGGTTGGTCGACTTGACCAGCAGGATGTCCTTGGCAGCGGGTTCGATGCCAAGATTGGAAAAAATGTCCGGCTCGAATGTCTGGGTGCGATTGGTATTGAGGATGACCTCGATATCCGTGCCTTCGAGGCGAATGACAGCGGCCGGTCCAAGGGTGACCCGGCTTTTGCCGAAACTCTGCCAGCCTTCCTGCACGGCCTTCACGACTTCCACCCGGGCATCCAGCGGTGCACCGCCATCCGGCCCCGCCTTGCCGCCGAAGCGCAGCTGAATCCGCGCGCCCTCGCCCGCAGCGAGACAGAACGTGACGGCAATCGGATCCCAGATCGTTGCCACCGCCACGTTATCGATGCCGCGCTCGATAATGCGGCGCAGGATCAGCGTGCCGTCACCGGCAACACCGCCGCCCGGATTGTCCCAGACATCGGCGACAACCACCGGCATTCCGCTCTTCTGCGCAGCCAGAGCCACAGCTTTATCGAGCCCGGCTTCCGTATCGAGCATCGGCATGGCGGTGCGGCCGCGCATGCCGAAAATTTCCATGCCGAGGGATTCAGCCAATGCCTCGCCACGCGGTGCATCATTGTCGGTGACGACCATGACCTGCGTGCCGAGTTCCGGCACGTCGCCCGCCATGAAGCCGTGGATCAGCGAGATGGAGAGAATATTGTTGTTGCCCTGCAAGGCTTGAATACGGTCGACGAAGGAACGCATCGGTTCGCGGCTGGTCGGGAAAACACCGATCATGCGGCAATCGAAGGTGGAGATGACCGGCTTGATCTCGCCGCGCAGCGTGCGCAACGCGAGATCGACGACGTGTTCGCCGCGCTCGTAGAAATCCGTATGCGGGAATTCAAGGAAGGCGGCGAGAATGTTGGAATTCTCCACGCGTTTGCGTGTCAGATGGCTGTGCGGATCAAGTTCCGATGCAATGAGCACGTCAGGGCCGACAATCGCGCGGATGCGCTCGAGCAGATCGCCTTCGCAATCATCATAGCCCTGGGCGACCATGGCCCCGTGCAGGCCAAGAATGACCGCGTCGACAGGCAAGGCCGCTTGCAGCTGGCCGAGAATTTCGTCGCGCAATTCCTCGTAGGCCCGCTGCTGCAAAAGCCCGCCGGGTTCGGCCCAGGTCGCGGTGCCCTCGATGAGTTCAAAGCCCTCCTCCCGTGCGCGGCGGCGCAGAACCACCATGGGCGCCGAACACAGCGTCGGTGTTTCCGGGTGTTCGCCGGGACCCGCATAGAAGGCCATTTCAAAACTGGCGCGGTCGGTTGGAACCGGCGAAAACGTATTGGTTTCCGTCGCGAAGGAGGCGGTGAAGATGCGCATGGAAATGCCTGTTCTTTATGTATCAGAGGGGCTTGTAGGCAATGGCTTCGATTTCGATCTTGATGTCGATCATCAGGCGCGATTCAATCGTGGTGCGGGCTGGCGGGTTCTGCGGGAAATAGGCCGCGTAGGTCTTGTTGAAGGCGGCGAACTCGCGCGCATCTTCGAGAATGACGAAGGTCTTCACCACATCGGACAGATCCGCACCGGCTAGCGCCAGCGCTGTCCTGATGTTCTCCATCACCTGCTTTGTCTGCGCTTCGATGCCGCCTGTGATGACGGTGCCATCGGCGCCGACCGGGACCTGGCCGGAAATGTAGATGAAATCCCCGGCACGGACGGCCGGTGACAGCGGCACATGCGATGATCCGAAATGCTGTTTTGTCATGATGTTCAATTCCCTGACTTGGTTACTTGACGGCGCCGATGGAAAGCCCGCGCACCAGATAGCGCTGCAGCCACGCAAAGAGAATGGCGACCGGAACGGATGCCACAAATGCCGCAGCCATGACGTAGTGCCAGTCGACCGTGTAGCGGCCGGCGACAAGCGAGAGCACGCGGATCGGCAGGGTGTAGTTCTCTTCCTTGCGCAGCATGGTAAGCGCGATGACGAACTCGTTCCAGGCATTGATGAAGGTGAAGATGGCGGTGACGACCATTGCCGGGACTGCAAGCGGCAGGAAGACGCTGCGCAGCGTGCGCCAGCGATTTGCCCCTTCCATCCATGCGGCTTCTTCGAGATCGCGTGGAATTGTGGAGAAATAGCTCTGCAGCATCCACACGCAGAAGGCGATGTTGAAGCCGGTGTAGATGATGACAAGCACATTCAGATTGTCGATCATCCCGGCATTGGCCACAAGCCGGAACAGGCCGATGACCAGCACGATGGGCGACAGCATCTGCGAGACGAGGAGAAATTGCCGGTAGGCGTTGCGGCCGGCAAACTGGTAGCGGCTGAGGGCATAGGCGGCGGGAATGGAGACGACGATGGTCAGCAGGGTCGACAGCGTCGATACGTAGAGCGAATTGGCAAGCGCCGACGCAATGCCGGAGGTCTGCCACATCTCCGAAAAGTTCTGCCAGTGCAGCTCTTCCGGCCACCAGGTTGGGTTGAGCACCTCCGTTGCCGATTTGAGCGAGGTGATCGTCATGACGACATAGGGAAAGAGGATCACCACGACGATCGGCGACAGGAACAGCCAGAACACGAGGGAGCGCTTGAGCTTGCTGTTCATCATTCCTTCTCCTCGCGCATGGCCAGCCGCACATAGATCAGCGTGAAGACCAGAAGGATGGCGAACATGATCAGCGAGATCGCCGCTGCCTCGCCCAGGCGCCCGAGGCGGAAGCCGAGCTCGTAGAGATAGGTTACGAGAATATGGGTCGAATTGGCAGGCCCGCCCTGCGTGGTCACCCAGATGATCGGGAAGGAGTTGAAGACGTAGATTGTGTTGAGCACGAACGCGATATTGATGAAGGGCCGCAACAGGGGAAGCGTGATCAGGCGGAACTGGTCCCAGCGCCCTGCGCCTTCCGTGGCCGCCGCCTCATAGAGATCATCGGGAACCGAGGACAGTCCGCCGAGGAAGATGGTCACCGTAAACGGCACTGACACGAGGATGCCGATCAGGATCTGCATCGGAAAGGCGGTGGACGCCTCGGCCAGCCACTGGATATTGCTGCCGATCAGGCCGAGATCACGCAGCGCCGAATTCAGCATGCCGCTTTCGCCGTTGAGAGCCCAGCGCCAGACCACGGCGGTCATGGTCAGCGAGATCGCCCAGGGCAGCATGATGAGGATGCGGGCAATGCCGCGCCCGTAGAAATCCTCGTTGAGGATCAGCGCGATGGGGACCGATACGATCAGCGTGCCAAGCACGACGCAAACGGTCCAGACCAGCGTGCGCCAGGTCGCGGCGATGAAATCCGGATCGGCGAACAGCACGCGGAAATGCTCAAGCCCGACGAATTCGCGCAGCATGCCGAAACGGTTCACGTCGTGCAGCGACAGCGAGACGATCTCCTTCAGCGGCCAGAGGATGATGGCGGCTGCCAGAATGAAGCTGGGCAGGATGAGAAAATAGGGGGCCGTTGCCCGTTGCATAAGCGTGCGTTCCTTGACCGGAGAATATGGGACCGGAGAATATGGCGTCTGAAGGACGGAGCGGGAAAGCGGCTGGCGCCACTCTCCCGCGGCCGGCTTATTTCAGCGTCGCGTTGATCTTGGCAGCCGCTTCCTTCAGCGTTGCCTCGGCCTCGCCCTGGCCAAGATAGATCTTCTGCACGGCATTGGAGGTTGTCTTGGCGATGTCCTCCCAGCCCGGAATGACCGGTGCAAACCGGGCGTTCGGCAGCAGCGAGGTGAAGACCTTCAGATCGGCATTGTCAGCGAAATAAGGATCCTTCGCTTCTTCCGCGTTGACCGGCAGGAAGCCTTCGATCTTGTCGAACTTGGTGCGCTGTTCCTTGGTGAAGATGAAATCAAGGAACTTCCAGGCCGCTTCCTTGTTCTTGGAATTCTCGAACAGAACAATGGAGTCGGTCACGCCATAGGTGCCCTTGTCGCCGCCCGGACCTGCGGGAATGGGTGCGACGCCATAGTTGAGCTTCGGCGCTTCGGTCTTGATCTGGCCCGAGAGGAACGGTGCGGTGATGACCGTTGCCACCTTGCCCTGCTTGAACAGGTTCTGCACGTCTTCACGCGAATAGGAGGTCACGCCCGGCTGGGTCAGGCCCTCATCGATGAAGCTCTTGTAAAGCTTGGCGGTGTCGATGGCTGCCTTTGAATCGAGGCCGGATTTGCCGCCCTTGACGATTTCGCCGCCATTCGACCACATGCCGTAGTAGAAATAGACGTCCGTCTCGATTTCCTTGCCCTGCAGACCGAAACCATAGGTCTCGCCGCCGAGCTTCTTGATCTTTTCCGCATCGGTCTTGAAGTCGGCCCACGTTGCGGGCGGCGCGCTGATGCCGGCCTTGGCGAAAATATCCTTGTTGTAATACATCGCCCGCGCCGAGGCGGCGACCGGCAGGCCGTAGACCTTGCCGTTCATGACCGAAGGCGTCAGGAACGTGTCGATGAAGCGGGCCTTGAAGTCCGGTTTGATGTGCTCGTCAAGCGGCGCAACGATGCCTTCCGACACATAGTCGAGCAGCCAGCGCGTGCCGATGATGGAAAGATCGGCATTGGCGCCGGCCGAAATATCGGTGGTCAGCTTCTGCTGCAGGCTGTCCCACGGCACGACCTCGATCTGGATTTTGACATCAGGATTGGCGGCTTCAAACGCCTTGGCCGCTTCCTGGAAATAAGGGCCCGTGCCCTTGCTGTATTCGGCGATGGTGACACGCACGGTGCTCGCGGCAAAGGCGCTGCTGCTGAAGGCAACGATGCTTGCTCCGGCAAGAAGGCATAGTTTCTGTTTGAACGTCATTGTCATTCCCCTTGTTATCGCCGCAGTCACACGGCGTTTGTTTGTGTCCGCGAACCGTCTTCGGCGGGTAGGCTCCTTCGCCTCCCGCAAGCCGCTTCTTCCAACCAGCCTCTCTATCTTCAAATGTAATTTAATTTCATGCAAGCGAATTTTGCATCGGTTTGATGTATTTTTATGTTGCTTTTTTTCACGCTCCGCCATTAGCTGGGCAACAGGCGGGTAGAATCCGCGAGAGATTGTCTGCGGAAGCGGGCCAATGATACGGGAACAGATGAACGCGCAATGACTTCACCCAATTTGCATGATTTCTACGGACTAAAAGGCAGGCAGGTGCTGATCACCGGTGCCGGCGGCGGTATCGGCCAGGCATTGATTGCAGCCTTCACCGCTGCGGGCGCCGTCGTCTCGGGTGCCGATAGGACGGACGCGGCATTGGAAAACCTGCCCCTCGCCCATCGTCTTGTTTTTGAGCTCACGGACCGCGCCGGCATCGCAAAGGCCGTCGGTGATTTCATCGGCGAGAACGGTGCGCCTGACGTGCTGGTCAACAATGCCGGCTTCACCCGCGGTGAAACACTGGATCAGGTGGATGGCGACGTCTGGGATCGCGAGATTGCGATCAACCTGAATGGTGCCTTTCATGTGACGGCGCCGGTCGTCGAAGCCATGGCCAGACACGGCGGCGGTAATGTGGTGTTCATATCCTCGGTCAATGGCCTCTCGCATTTCGGCAACCCGGCCTATTCGGCTGCCAAGGCCGGGCTTATCTCCTATGTGAAGGCGCTGGCCGTGGAGCGCGGACGGTATGGCATCCGCGCCAATGCGGTCTGCCCCGGCTCGGTGCGCACACCCGCATGGGATCATCGCCTCGCCAGTCAGCCGGAACTCCTGGCGAAAGTCTTGCCGCACTATCCGCTCGGGCGCATGGTGACACCGGAAGAAGTGGCACATGCCGCCCTGTTTCTGGCTTCCTCGGCAGCATCTGGAATAACAGGCACGGCGCTGGCCGTGGATGCCGGGTTGACGTCAGGCAATCTGCGCTTCATCAACGACGTTCTTGCGGGAGAAGACTGACATGGCCGGACTTCAGATCAAACAACTCGTCAAATCCTATGGAGCCATGAGCGTTCTGCATGGCATCGATCTTGAGGTGCGTGACGGCGAGTTCCTCGTTCTCATCGGCCCTTCCGGCTGCGGCAAGTCCACGCTTCTGCGCATGATTGCCGGTCTCGACGATATTTCTTCGGGGGAGCTATGGATCGGCGATCGCCTGACCAATGGCCTCGCGCCGCAGCAGCGCAATATTTCAATGGTCTTCCAGAGCTATGCGCTGTTCCCGCATATGACGACGCGCAAGAATATCGGCTTTGGCCCGAAAATCCGGCGCGAAGCCGGAAGTATTATCGATGCCAAGGTGAACAAGGCAGCGGAAACGCTCAACCTGCACAACTATCTCGACCGCCTGCCGCGCCAGCTTTCGGGCGGCCAGCGCCAGCGCGTTGCCATGGGCCGGACCATCGTGCGGGAACCCGACCTGTTCCTGTTCGATGAACCGCTGTCCAATCTGGATGCAAAACTGCGCGTGCAGATGCGCACGGAAATCAAGGCGCTGCATCAGCAGCTCAAGACTACCATCGTCTATGTGACGCACGACCAGATCGAGGCCATGACCATGGCGGACCGGATCGTGGTGATGAATGGCGGCCGCATCGAACAGATCGGCTCGCCGCTTGAGCTGTATGACCAGCCCGCCAACAAATTCGTCGCCGGTTTCCTTGGCTCGCCCGCCATGAGCTTCATTCCCGGGACGCTGGAGCGGGGTGACGGGATGGTACGCATGCGGACATCGGATGGTTTCGCGATCCCGGTTGGCGATACGACGGCCGCTTCCGGTCAGCCGATCGAGGTGGGCATCCGTCCGGAACATTACCGCCTGGCGGCTAGCGGTCAGGGTTTCCCTTATAAAGTTGCCGTGATCGAGCCGACCGGCTCGGAAACGCATCTTTTCGGCACGATTGCCGGCGTGGATGTGCGCGCGGTGTTCCGTGATCGCATTGCGCCGGAACCGGGCAGCCTGATGATGCTGACGGTTGATCCTGGCAAGGTGCACGTCTTCGACGGGAAAACCGGAAACCGGATCTGACATGGCTTCGCCGCTTTTTGACATCGTTGCCCGGTTGCGTGAGATCGCCGAGAATGGCCAGCGCTCCGATCAAAGGGTGGCTGCCGCCGTTCTGGCGGATGCGGATTTTGCCACCCATGCTTCCATTGAAAAGCTTGCGGAAAAGGCGGGGGTCAGCGAGCCGACGATTACCCGTTTCTGCCGCTCGCTCGGCTTCGAAGGCACCCGTGATTTCAAGGTGGGGCTTGCCCAGTCCCTGGCGGTTGCCGGGCGGTTCATTTCGGTCAATGCCGCCGATGGTTCGGCGAGCCATGGCATTCCGTCCATCATAGCAACCAGTGCCGTCAGTGCGATTGAAACGGTGACCAATCTCATCGACCGGGCAAGTCTCGACCGCGCTGCGGCTATCGTTGCCGGTGCCGGCATGGTTCGTGCCTACGGGTCGGGCGGTGCCTCGTCGATGGCCGCGACCGAGCTCGAAAACCGGTTGTTCCGGTTGGGTCTTCCGGCCTCCTCCCATATCGATGGCGAAATGCAGCAGATGACCGCTGCTACCAGCAACAAGGATACGGTCATCGTCGCCTATTCCCTGTCCGGCGAGGTCAAGCCGGTTATCGACGCGGTGACCATTGCCGGACGCTACGGGGCAAAGACAATTGCCTTCACCGCGGCCAAGTCGTCTTTGGCGGCCGCGGCGCAACTGGTCTTGCCTTTTCACATCGAAGAAGGCACGAATGTCTACCGGCCCTCACCTGCCCGCTATGCCCTGCTTGCCCTGACCGATATGCTGGCCATGAGCGTAGCGGAAAAAATCGGCGCGCCCGCAGTGGAACGCATGCGCCGGATCAAGAATCTTCAGGGCATGCAAAAGAGCGATGCACCCAACCTTCCGCTTGGAGACTGAGAATTGAAACTGTCCGACCTTGATACGCCTGCCGTCCTGATCGATGTGGACCGGGCCGATGCCAACCTGCAGCGCTTCCAGGCCTATGCCGATGCGCATGGGCTGCGCGTGCGCCCGCATATCAAGACGCACAAGCTGCCGCGTTTCGCCAAACGGCAGGTGGAACTTGGCGCTGTCGGCATCACCTGCCAGAAGCTGGGCGAGGCCGAGGTGATGGCCGATGCCGGTTTGACTGACATTTTCATTCCCTACAATATCATCGGCAAAGCCAAGCTCGACCGGCTCGTTGCCCTGCACGGACGCATCAAGCTTGCGGTGACGGCGGACAGCGCCGCAACCGTCAGCGGTCTTGCCGCGGCCTTTGCCGGTTCGGCGAAGCCGCTCGAGGTTCTGGTGGAATGCGATACGGGCATGGGCCGCTGCGGCGTGCAGACACCCGATGACGCGGTTGCGCTGGCGAAAGTGATCGACGCCGCCGACGGTCTTCGCTTTGCCGGTTTCATGACCTATCCGAAGGCGGGTGGCGTGCAGGAGAACCAGGCATGGCTGGCAGCGGCAAAGCAGAAAGCGGCCGATGCGGGACTTGATCCGCGCATCATCTCCAACGGCGGTTCGCCGGATATGTGGCGTGCTCATGAGGTGACGGCGGCCACCGAACATCGGCCCGGCACGTATATCTATATGGACCGGTTTCAGGTGGCAAAGAATGCCGGCACCTGGGACGATTGCGCCCTCACCGTTCTGGCAACCGTGGTCAGCCGCCCGACGGACAACCGTGCGATCATCGATGCCGGCTCAAAATCGCTGTCGAGCGATACGTTCGGCATGGAAGGGTTCGGGCGGATTGTCGAATTTCCCGATGCGGTGATCACCTCGCTCAGCGAGGAGCACGGGACGATCGACGTGTCGGCATGTAAATCCAAGCCGCAGATCGGCGACCGGGTCCGCATCATTCCCAATCACGCCTGCGTAGTCTCCAATCTGTTCGACAGCGTGGTGCTGATATCAGGCGACGCGGTTGTCGACATTGCCCCCGTCGCCGCGCGAGGCCGGGTCGGCTAGTTTCCGTAGATGGCCGCGCGCATTTTCCGCTGCGCGTCGGATATCGCCTGCCCCTTGGCATTGACCTGATCGAGCAGGATGTTCAACTGCGCCTGGATGGTGGGATCCGAAACTTCGAACATCGAGCCGGAGATGGTGATCTTGTCCCTGTTCTGATCGACGAAATCGACGACCTTCAGGAGGATGTCAAAGGTCTCGCTCGTGGCCGGAAAGATTTCCTTGTAGGTGTTGGCGAGATTGCTCACGGTCTTTTCGTAGGCCTTGTCAAAGACGGGCTTGAGGTCTTCCGGCTGCTTCAGCGCCGCATGGGCCCTGTCGGCGACGCTCTGTTCTTCATCCATGGTCGTGCGCAGCGTGCTGAGGCCGGCATAGGCGGCCTTGATGTCATCCTTGCGGTTCATGGCATCGTCGATGGAGGTGATTGCACCTTTGGCAGCAAGGGCTTCCATGGGTTTGCTGATCTTTTCGTTCATTGCCGAATGAAAATCGGTGATGATCTTGTATTGTGCTGCATAGCTGCCAAGAGACTTGGTTTCTTCCGTAGTCAATTGCGGGACGCTCACGCCCTTCTTGTCGACAATACGCGTCTGCAGAAAGTCGATGAATGCCTTGCGCTGGGTGGCCTCGTTGTCCGTACAGGCGGAGATCGAGAGGGCCATGAACACGGTCATGACCGCCGCAATGGCAAAACGGAATCCTGGCATTTTGTTATTTTCCTTTTCTTCTTCTTGACGTCCGCTCAGGCAAGTGGCCTGAACGATAGGGCCTGTCGGCCTTGTTGCTCCCTGTGGTGCTGCAGAAATTGGGCGCCAGCATGGGAAGAGTGGCATTTCCCTCAAAATTGATCGGATCGCTGGGTAGGGCCTAGTGCAGAAAGATATGTTGCACAACCGTGACGGGCGCCGTCAGGCATGTTTTCCAGAAGCAATGGAAACTGCGGGAGGCCGGGGCCGAACCATCTTGCGTGCCGGACCAATCGATCAAGGCTCCGATTGTGGCCGCTCCCGATTGGCCATAGAATGCCATGCGTTCAGGGCCGGAGGAAGGAATTGCCATGGAGGAAGATGCTGCGGAATTTGCTCATCGTTTGCGACATCGTGCAGTGACCTATGGGGTCCTGACCTGCGTCCTCATGGTGGCAACGTCGCTCGTCGCCGACAAGGGCGGCGCTGTGCTTGCCGGCCTGTGGCCCCTGATGATGGTGGGCGGGCTCATCACCCTGTTGCTTACCGGCTACCTTCTGTTTGATGCCGCTCTGTTTCGCTTCATCGCCTCGCATGAGGATGAACTGGACGGGTGCAAGGCTCTGGACGACATGCTGGCGCGGATGCGGCTGCGGTCCCGTCCGGAAAAGACGCGGCCGTTGCAGGCCAGAATATCAGGAACCAAGAGCGTTCTGGTGAAATTGCATATCGCCTTTGCCGCGTTTGTCACCCTGTTCGTGGCACTCGTTGTCTACGGATTCTGGGGGCACTGAAGGGACTCGACTCCCGGCGGGTCTTTCCTGCATCATGCAGGCCTTCGCCAGAGCTTATGCGTGCAGGACACGGGGAATGCGTATGGGGCCAACTGTAAAGGTGTTGTTCAAGCAGCCTGCATTGCCAAGCGGCCCGGCAGATGTCGTCGAGCCTGATCCGGACCGCTTTGCCGTGCTGAAGCCGGAAGAAATCCCGGCGGCCTTCCTTTGCGCCGAGGAGCGCAATCATACGACGGATGATCGCGATCCCTTCCAGCGCTGGGAAGAATAGGCCAAGAATTGGCCTAGCTTTTCAGCCTGTACCCCGTTTTGAACATCCAGCGCACAATCAGAATGCAGACGATGAGGAACACCAACGTCATCGCAAGACTGGTTCCGATGTGCACATCGGACAAGCCGTAAAAACTCCAGCGAAAGCCGCTGATGAGATAAACGACCGGATTGAACAGGGTGACCGTGCGCCAGAACGGCGGAAGCATGTCGATGGAGTAGAAGCTGCCGCCCAGGAACGTCAGCGGCGTGACGATCATCAGCGGCACCAGCTGCAGCTTTTCAAAGCCGTCGGCCCATATGCCGATGATGAAGCCGAACAGACTGAATGTCACCGCGGTGAGCACGAGAAACAGCACCATGACAAAGGGATGCTCGATCCGCATCGGCACGAACAAGGCGGCCGTTGCCAGAATGATCACGCCGAGAATGATCGATTTCGACGCCGCCGCGCCAACATAGGCGATGACAATCTCGAAATAGGATACGGGTGCCGACAGCAACTCGTAGATCGTCCCGGTGAATTTGGGAAAGTAGATACCGAAGGACGCGTTCGAAATGCTCTGCGTCAGCAGCGACAGCATGACCAGTCCCGGTACGATGAACGCACCGTAGCTGACGCCATTGATCTCGGGAATGCGCCCGCCAATGGCCGAACCGAAGACGACAAAGTACAGGCTGGTGGAAATGACAGGCGAGATGATGCTCTGCATGATCGTGCGCCATGTACGATGCATTTCAAAGAGATAGATCGCACGGATCGCGTAAAGGTTCATTTGCGTTCCCTCACCAGATTGACGAAGATTTCCTCGAGAGAGCTTTGCTTCGTCTGAATGTCGTTGAACCCTATGCCTGCTTTGTCCAGATCCTTGAGCAGGGAGGCAATGCCGGTTTTGTCCTCATGCGCATCGTAGCTGTAGATCAGCTCGCTGCCGCTGGCGGCCAGTTCGAGCCCGTACTTGGCCAAGGTGTCGGGTACGGCTGAATGCTCTTCCTGCAAATGCAGGCGCAGCTGCTTCTTGCCCAGCGAGCGCATCAGTTCGTTCTTTTCTTCGACCAGGATGATCTCGCCTTTGCTGATGACACCGATGCGGTCGGCCATCTGTTCGGCTTCCTCGATGTAATGGGTCGTCAGGATGATGGTCACGCCGGACTCGCGCAAGGCGCGCACAACATTCCACATGTCACGGCGCAGCTCGACGTCGACACCGGCAGTCGGTTCATCGAGGAACAGGATCTCCGGTTCGTGCGACAGTGCCTTGGCAATCATGACGCGGCGCTTCATGCCGCCGGACAAGGTGATGATCTTGTTGTCTTTCTTGTCCCAGAGCGAAAGGTCTTTCAGGATCTTCTCTACATGGCTGGGTTTGGACGGCTTTCCGAACAGACCGCGGCTGAAACTCACCGTGTTCCACACCGTCTCGAAGGCGTCAGTCGTCAATTCCTGCGGCACCAGGCCGATCTTGGTGCGCGCCGCACGATATTCCTTCTGGATGTCGTGCCCATCGGCGAGGATCGTGCCGGATGTCGGATTGACGATGCCGCAGATGGTGCTGATCAGCGTCGTCTTGCCGGCGCCGTTGGGGCCGAGCAAGGCAAAGATTTCACCGTGATGAATGTCGAGATTGATGTTCTTGAGTGCTTCAAACCCGGAATCATAGGTTTTATGCAGATTGGAAACAGATATGGCTGAGGACATGGGGTCTATCCGGACGGAATTTTCGGTTGCGACGTCTCCGGTAGAATGAAACAGGAGGCATGAACCGTCATTGGAAGAATGGTTTTCCTTATATGGTGATCCAAACTGGTTTTCAAACCACCTCCTGACAAAACAAGTCAGGAGGCCCATCAAACAAAACACCCGCCACGCGACGTGCATGGCGGGTGTCCGGATGGGCAGTTTTCTACAAGGGCTGTGCAACTACCATTTGGTGTGGGCTGAAAGCGTGATCGTCCGGCCGTCGCCATAACCGCAGACCGCCTCGCCGTCGCAGCCCTTGACGTAGGCCTTGTCGAAAAGATTGGTGACATTGAGAGCGACGCCCCAGCTGTCCTTCTCGTAGCGGATAGCGGCGTCGAACAAGGTGGCGCCGGGAACCTTCAGCGTGTTGGCCTTGTTGGCGTAGGACTCGCCCTGATAGCGGACCCCTGCCCCGAGATTGACCCCTTGCAGCGGTCCCTGGTCGACCGTGTAATCCAGCCAGAACGCGGCGGACACTTTCGGGACGATTGTCGGCCAGTTGCCGATCAATGCCGGGTCTTCATCCTTGGTGATCTCCATATCGAGCACGGTCAGCGATGCCAGGGCCTTCCAGTTCTGGTCGATATTGACCTTGCCTTCCAGTTCCAGCCCGGTCGATTTGACCTCGCCCAGCTGCGTGTCGATAAAGGTACCGGGAACGCGCGACAGCGCGTTCTGCTTGGTGATCTGGAACACGGATGCCGTCAGCAAGCCGTCAACGAAATCCGGGGCGTATTTGACACCCGCTTCGAACTGATAGCCCTCTTCCGGCTTCAGCGGTTCGCCAAGGGTGACGCCAATCACCGGATTGAAGAAGGTTGCCGCGCTGATATAGGGCGTCACGCCATTGGAGAATTCATAACCCAGCCCGACGCGGCCGCTGACGGCGCTCTTGTTGTAGTCATAGGTCGGGCCAAGCGGGAAGAACGGGCCTTCGGCGGAATCCGACGAGATGTTGACGTAGTCATAGCGGCCGTTCAGGGTCATCAGCCAGCCATCGCCGAACCGCACCTGATCCTGCGTGTAGACGCCAATCTGGTTCATCTTCAAAACCTGATCGAGATAGACGCTGGTCGGGCCCTGCGGGGCACCATAGACCGGATTGCTGGCGCTGATCGGCGTTGCACCGCCCGATGCCTGCACCTGGTCGATCTTGAAATATTTGTAGTCGACGCCGAACAGGAAATTGTGTTCGAGCGCGCCGGTGGTGAATTGCTTCTCGGCCCGGTTGTCCATCAGGAACGTGTCGACCTTCGTATCGTGGTTGAAGCCGATCCGGTACAGGAGATTGTCGGGTGTTGTCGGCTTCAGACCGCCGCCATAGGGGAAGGCCGGATCAACATAGCCATAGGGATAGGGGCTGGTTTCTTTCTTGTTCTGATGGCCGTAGCGCACATTCTGGCTGAGCTTCCAGCCATTGTCTAATGTGTGTTCCGCTTCGTAGCCAAACAAATATTGGCGGTTCTGGCCATCATCGATACCTGGTTCGGTGAAATTCGCCTTGCGACTGATCTTGCCGAATGCCGCGTCCTTGACGGTGCCGTAATAAGGCAGGAACCCGCCGCCCGCATGGGTCTGGTCGAGGGCGGAGAACTGGCCGAACACGGTGACTTTTGTGTCGGCTGATGGCGCATAGGTGATCTGCGGCATAAGCGAGCCACGGAAATCCTTGGCAAAATCTGTCTGTTGCTCGCCGCCGGCGATCCGACCGGTGAAGCGGTAGGTCCAGACGCCGTTTTCATCGAGCTTGTCGCCGACGTCGACACCGAGATAGGCATTGCCATATTGGTTGACACCCGTCTCGATCCGGCCGAAGCGATCCTTTTCCGGACGTTTGCTCACCATATTGACGATGCCGCCGGGATTGGCACCACCATAGAGAACCGAAGCAGGGCCCTTGAGGGCTTCAACCCGCTCAAGCATGAAGGGATCGATCTGGAATCCGCCGAAGCCATAGCCGAAGAGCGGCAGGCCATCGAGGAAAACGCCGCTTTGCGTGGCCTGGAAGCCACGAATGAAAATCCAGTCCGTATCGGGGTCTTCGCCGAAGGGCGCTGCGGTGATGCCTGCGGTATAGCGCAGGGCTTCATCGACTTTCTTGACGCCGCGATCCTGCAGTTCCTGCTGGCCGATCACGGAAACGGACTGGGGAATGGCGGTGATCGGCAGGGCGGATTTCGAACCGGCAGTGGTCTTCTTGGCGACGTAGCCGTTGACGGGTCCGGTCGCCGTGCCGTTGCCGCCATCGATGACGATTTCCTTGAGGACGATGGATTCTTCCGCCATGGCTGCGATTGGCAGAAGCGCAATGCTGAGGGTTGTGCCGGCAAGCAGAAGCCCTGCCCGCCGTGTCCGGTTATGTCTTGTCATGTGTCGCCCCAAAAACCCCAAAGAACAATGACACCGCACGCCGCTGCGCCCGCGCCGGTATCATCGTGTGCCTGAAATATTATGACTATTTAACTCAACTATAAATGCGGGTCTTGTCCGAAATCACGGCCGTTGAATGTTTCTGGGCTAAAGTCGCCTGGCGACAATGCTTATTTCCGGCTGCGTTGCCAGGCGGCCGGCGTGAGGCCGGTGTGCTGGCGGAACACGCGGGTGAAATGCGCCTGATCGGCAAAGCCTGCAAGCTCCGCGATGTGGTTGAGACTGTGACCGGTCCGCAACAGCATTTCTTCGATGCGGCGCACGCGCGCGTGCATCTGCCACTGGTGCGGCGGCATGCCGGTCGAAGCCTTGAAGGCATGACTGAAATGCGATTGCGACAATCCGGTCAGATCAGCCAGTTCCTGCAGGCGGACCGCACGCATCCAGTTGTCACCGAGATAGTTGGTGACACGGCGCAACTGCCAGGGCGCGAGTTTGCTGCGCTTGCGCTCTGCTTTGGCCTTGATGTCGAACAGCAGCGTGAAGACCGAGATTGCCAGGCTCTCACCGTAGAGCGGGTGCAGCGGATCGGGATTGGTACACTCCCCTGCCATGAGATTGGCCAGCGCCAGGATGCGCGGATCGGAAAACATCAGGCGTGGCCGCGTGACCGCGCCAAGATCAACCCCGTCGCCAAAGCGTTTGACCAGTGTTTGGACGTTGAAGTGCAGGTCGATGTGGCGGATATGTTTGACCTCGCGGAGGCGGGACCAGAGCGGCATTCCCGCCGGGACATAGCACATCGGATTGGCAACGCCATCGCTGCCGAGATCCTTGCTCTGCGGGTCCAGCCGCACGTTGAACGTGCCGGTGTTCAGGCCGTCGAGAACGATGAAGAGCCGGGGATCCCTCGCCTCATACTGACCGCTGGCATCGGGCGCGCAATTCACGCTGAATAGATCGGCGACAACACCGTCCCAGGCGCGCTGCTGCAAGCCCCCGACGACGGAAAAGCCGTTTATCTTGGTATTCATCTGCGGTTGAAACGTCATTTGATTGGCATAAAACCATTGGAAATATCAGGCAATGCCAATGATTTAGAACATTTCTAGCAGGCTTTGCACTAGCGCAGTTAATATGAGTATAAAAATCATCTTTAGTTCTTGAAATTGTTGAGCCAATTGAAAACGGGGCCGGATCACGCATGATCCGGCCCCGTTATTGTCGAGTGCCGTTATTTCAGCGACTGTCGCTCTATGGCAACAATGTTATACCGGGACTGCCACGGGTTCACCCTTCACCTCGCGCATGCTCGGCAGGAAGATGGTCAACAGGCCGAGGAATGGCAGGTAGGAACAGACCATATAGACAAAGTCGATCCCCTTGTTGTCGGCAACGACCCCGAGAACCGCGGCTGCAATTCCGGCCATGCCGAAGGCGAAGCCGAAGAAGATGCCGGCGATCATGCCGACCCGACCCGGCACCAGTTCCTGCGCAAACACCACGATAGCGGGGAATGCCGAGGACAGGATGAGGCCGATGAACACGGTCAGCACGCCGGTCCAGAACAGGTTCGCATAGGGCATCAGCAGCGTGAACGGCAGGACGCCCAGGATCGAGAACCAGATGACGGTCTTGACACCGATCTTGTCGCCAACCAGTCCGCCGCCGATGATGCCGACAGCAGCGGCGCCGAGGAACAGGAACAGCATTAGCTGCGACTGTTGTACGGTGATGCCGAATTTGTGGATCACGTAGAAGGTGTAGTAGCTGGAGATGCTGGCGAGATAGATGTTCTTGCTGAACACCAGCAGTGTGAGAATGATCAGCGACATCGTCACCTTGCGGCGCGGCAGTTTCAGGGTACGGCTGACCGGCGGCTTTTTCGCATTGGCGGCGCGATAGCGCTGGTACCAGTTGCCGACCTGATAGAGGACGATCATGCCGATCAGTGCCGCCGCCGAGAACCAGGCGATGCTCTGCTGGCCGTGCGGCAGGATGATGAAGGCTGCAAGCAAAGGTCCGAGCGCCGTGCCGAAATTGCCGCCGACCTGGAACAGCGACTGGGCGAGGCCATGACGTCCGCCGGATGCCAGGCGCGCGACGCGCGAAGACTCCGGATGGAAGATGGACGAGCCGATGCCGATGAAAGCGGCGCCGATCAGCAGCATCGAATAGTGCGTGGCGATCGACAAGAGGCCGAGGCCAACCAGCGAAAAGCCCATGCCGACCGGCAGGGAATAGGGCATCGGGCGCTTGTCGGTATAGGTGCCGACGACAGGCTGCAGCAGGGACGCTGTGACCTGAAAGGTGAGCGTCAGCAGGCCGATCTGCTTGAAGTCGAGTCCGTAGTTGGTCTTGAGCATCGGATAGATGGCCGAGAGCATGGACTGCATCATGTCGTTGAGCAGATGGCAGAAGCTCACGGCAAAGATGATGCCGAAGGCAGTTATTTCAGCGGAAGAGCGCTGTGCGGGCAGGGATGTATCGGTCATATCAGGCGTTCCATCGGAAAATGAGGGTGTTGATTGCGTGCTTCGCGTCACCCTTCCCTTCCCTGATATACCTGTTGCACAAAACCTGCCTTCGTGGTTTGGTCTATTTCTTTCGCAAGTGGGCCAAGCCGATGCTCTATCTGAAGTTTCCCGAGATGAGTTTCCACGCCAGGGATCTGGGGCGCGTGCATCTGCAGCGGCTGGAATGGCTTGAGCAATCGAAGGGCGATGTGGTTGCCGGATTGGCGCACTATCCCACCGGGTGCCATGTTCCGGAGCATCAGCACAGCCTGTCGCAACTTCTGCACGCGATGACCGGGGTTGTCATGGTCTCCACCAAGTTCGGCCGCTGGATGGTGCCGCCGCATCATGCGCTATGGCTGCCGGCGGGCGTGCGGCATGCGGTGGATATGCACGGCGATGTCGCCATGCATTCGATCTATGTCCGTCCCGATGCCGTTGAAGGATTGAAGAACCATCTGCACGTGGTTGCTCTGACCCCGCTCATGGATACGCTGATCCGGGAGGTTGTCGCTTCTCCGTCCGACGAGCAGGCGAGCCCGCGCACGACGTTCATGATGGGATTGCTGCTGCACGAGATTCCCAAGCTGGAAGAGCGCCCGCTCGGCCTGCCCTTCCCCGATGACACCAGGCTGGCGGCGCTGTGCCGGGGTTTTCTGCAAGACCCTTCACCCCGCACCAATATCGACAATTGGGCCGATCGCCTCGGCATGAGCCGCCGCACCTTTACGCGGTTTTTCCGGCGCGAGACGGGCTTAAGCCTGTCGACATGGCGCCAGCAGGCATGCCTGCTATCCGCTTTGCCGCGTCTGTCCGGAGGTGAAGCGGTGACGAGCGTTGCGCTTGATCTTGGCTATAACAGCGTTCCCGCCTTTACCACCATGTTCAAACGCATGCTGGGCGCCCCTCCCCGCAATTATCTTCATTCGGCAGCCTGATTGCTTGCACCGGCATTTCCTGAGCGCCATCTTTCCGATGGCGCTCAGGAGACGTGGGCTATCCCGGAGCGCCCGGTGCTGACCAGATTTGGTTGACTTGGTTTTTAGACGATCGGTCACACGGATAGGGAGCTACCAGTTTATTCTCGACAATTGAGCCGGCATAAATGTCCACACACTTTCGCGTCGAATCTGGGCTATGGGCAGACATATCAGACGGCTCCAAGGCGTCGTTGGCAAGGTGACCATTCAAGTAGTACGAGAAGTCCTGACTATTGTCTTCTGATCTGCCCTTACACTCAACAAGACCAAATTTGTCATTTGCAGCCATGGATAAACACAGTTTCGGATCTGCTGCCAGTTTGATGCGGTGCGCGGCGATGTCACGCGACCAGATTTGCTGTTCGGATCCATTGCATGTGCTGATGGAAAATTTGGCAGTTGCGGTACTCTTGGAAGATGCAGTGAGGCACAAACCCTGTCCGCCAGCGCTGGGCACCGAATAAATCTGACCGGTAGGTATGACTTTAACCGTTTTGCCGTCGCATTTCGCTGCAAGCCGGTACATGGCATTGCCGTGAGCTTGAATAACCGTAGTCCACAACTCGTTCTTCGACAGGAGGCCTTCCGGCTTATCATCCCAGAGGTCTTTTGCGGAGACGGTGCAGCTTTGACCGGAAAGATCGAGGCCTATGAATTGCAGATTTATTTTCTGCGGCTGAAGTTGCGTATTGCCCTTATTCAGAATGACAACGGCAAGCCGGTCTTGACTGAGCGGCTTAACGACAACGTCCATTCCCTTGTCTGTAGCGGAATCCGTTTGATATGCGATATAGCCGCCGATGCCGAGTTCATCCTGATCAACGGCGATAATATCCTTGTTTGTCAGAATCTTGAGGGAGTCCTTGAGATGCGCGAGGGTTACGTCCGCATCATCCCTTCCCTTCGCCAGATAATCCTTGGTCAATCGCCGTATGTCGGTACTGAGAAGCAGCGGGGCCCCCATGACGGACCAGAGTGCGAACTGGCTCTTTTCTTCATCGGTGTTCATGCCGTTGTCACCGATGAGCAACTGATCTGGGTCATTCCAACTGCCAGGCGCGACGTAACGGGAAAGTGCCACGGCAATATAGAAACTCGGATAGACACCCTTGTCGTTCTCTCCTCCTGCACCGGATGACCAGGGATTGCTGAGCGTATTGGAGACTGCATCATACGTGTAGTTCTTAATGTCACCCCCGACACGCCACATCTGGCCGAGCGGGCGAACCCAATCCATTGTTGTATATTTTTCGCTGGCGTTATTGCCATATGCAGCTGGCGCCGATTCTTCAAAAATGATTTTACGAACGCTATTTTTCGTGGCTTCTGCCAGAGCATCGGCCATTGCTTTGAAGAGCTCATTTTTGGATTTGTCAGTAACCGCGCCGGGGCGTTCTTTTTTTGGCCAATACGAATAGTCGGACGGGTCGTCACTTTTGTCATAGTCGCAGTTATCGTACTTCAGATAGTCGATACCCCATTTTGCGAAAGCAGTGGCATCTTGCCTTTCATGCCCTGCCGATGCGGGAAAGATTTGACAGGTCCGCAGTCCGGAACTGCTGTAGAGCCCGGCTTTAAACCCCATAGAATGTAAATATTGAACGTATTGGCTGAGATCAGCATCAAAACCATTATGTGAGCCGTCAGGCCAATGGCCATAAGTCCAGCTCGCCGCGCCTTTTAGAGATTCATTATCGTCCCGTGCCCGGTTCATCCAGCAATCATCGACGTTCAGATAGCTATACCCTGCATCCAGCAGGCCGGAATCTTTCATCGCACGTGCCTGGTCCAGCATGAAGTGCTGGAACGAATATTGACTTCGGCTACCGTCGTCATTCAACGGCGCTTGGACGCCATTGATTGTTTCCAGTTTCGGCCAACTCTTGAATGGGTCTTGGGCGTTGCATTTAAAACGCGACCACGTTGTGAACCCCATGGGTGGTTTGGCCGCGAGTTTAGTCACTGACGGCATAGGAGCGCTGCCGGATGTCGATTGTTGTGCTGCGGCTCGATCGGTGTTGTACCCAGACAAAACTGAACAAAGCAAAAGTGCCGATGCATACGGTAAAATGTTTTTCATTATATTTCCGTTCTTCAATTGGATCAGATGTAAAAAGGTTGCGTAAAAAATCCTCTGGCGAGTGAGATTGGAACCATGAAAATCGATACCAATAGTCGAGAAATGTAGCTAATTTTCAGCTATAAAAGAAAGTTAGCTTAGAAATGTAATTTTGCAACATATACCAATGTCGTAGAACCCGCCGTTCGCGGAGCATAGCGAACAGCCGTATAAGACCACAATGATCGTGGCATGAGGGCGTTGTAGAGTTACTCGGCCGCTTGAACCCGGGGGGCCGGAACATAGTTGAGGATCGGGCCGAGCCAGCGCTCGACTTCTTCGACGGGCATTGCCTTGCGCTCCGAATAATCCTCGACCTGGTCGCGCTCCACCTTGGCCACGCCGAAATAGTAGGATTCCGGGTGGGCGAGATAGACGCCGGAAACCGACGAGCCCGGCCACATGGCGTAGCTTTCGGTGAGGCGCACGTTGATCTGCCTTTCCGCGTCGAGCAGGCTGAACAGAGTATCCTTTTCCGTGTGATCGGGTTGCGCGGGATAGCCGGGTGCCGGGCGGATGCCGCGATAGGGCTCGCCGATCAGTTCATCTGGCTTCAAAGTTTCATCCGGTGCATAGCCCCAGTATTCCTTGCGCACCCGTTCATGCATCAACTCGGCAAAGGCTTCGGCAAACCGGTCGGCAAGGGCCTTCACCAGAATGGACGAATAGTCGTCATTCGCCCGCTCGAACCGTTCGGCAATGGCGATTTCTTCTATACCTGCCGTCACGACGAAACCGCCGATGTAATCCCCTTTGCCGCTGGCAACAGGTGCGACGAAATCCGACAGGGCGACATTCGGCCGGCCATCGCGCTTCGACAGCTGCTGGCGCAATGTATAGAGTGTGGCCAGCTCTTTCTGGCGCCCTTCGTCGGTGAACAGGCGGATATCATCGCCGACGGTTCCCGCCGGCCAGAAGCCGATAACGGCTTTCGGATTAAACCACTTTTCATCAATGATCTTGGCCAGCATGGCCTGCGCGTCGGCAAACAACTGCCGCGCTGCCGCGCCCTGATGTTCGTCTTCGAGAATGGCGGGATAGCGGCCCTTCAGCTCCCATGTCTGGAAGAATGGCGTCCAGTCGATGTAGCGCGACAGTTCGGCGAGGTCGTAATTTTCGAACACCCGCGTTCCAAGGAAGGACGGCTTCGGCGGTTCATAGCCCGACCAGTCGATCCTGTGGGCATTGGCGCGGGCCTTTTCCAGTGACAGCCGCTGCTTGTCTGCCTCATTGCGGGCATGGGTCTCGGCAACCTTGGTGTATTCGCTACGGATGTTATCGACAAAGCCGCCCTTGGTATCCGGCGAGAGAAGTTGGGAGACGACGCCGACCGCACGGCTTGCATCGGTGACATAAACCGTCTGGCCCTTGTGATAGCGCGGATTGATCTTCACCGCCGTGTGCACGCGGCTTGTCGTGGCGCCGCCGATCAAAAGCGGAATATTGAACCCTTCGCGCTCCATTTCGGACGCGACATGCACCATTTCGTCGAGCGACGGCGTGATCAGGCCGGAGAGGCCAATGATATCGACGTTCAGCTCCTTGGCTGTCTGCAGAATCTTGGTGGCGGGCACCATCACGCCGAGATCGATGATCTCGTAATTGTTGCAGGCAAGAACGACGCCGACAATGTTCTTGCCGATATCATGCACATCACCCTTGACCGTCGCCATCAGCACCTTGCCGGCGCTTTCGCGTTCGCCCGTGCCGCCATTGGCGAGCTTCTCCGCCTCCATGTGCGGCAGGAGCAAGGCCACGGCCTGCTTCATCACGCGGGCGGATTTGACCACCTGCGGCAGGAACATCTTTCCTGCACCGAAGAGATCGCCGACAACGTTCATGCCTGCCATCAGCGGACCTTCGATCACATGCAGCGGCCGTTCGGCCGCAAGCCGCGCCTCTTCCGTGTCGACATCGATGAATTCGGTAATGCCGTTGACGAGCGCATGGGAAATACGGTCGGCCACGCTCCATTCGCGCCAGGCGAGATCACGCTCACGTGCTTCCTTGCCGGCCGATCCCTTGTAGCGCTCGGCGAGGTCGAGTAGCCGTTCCGTCGCATCGTCGCGGCGGTTGAGCACGACGTCCTCACAGGCCTCGCGCAGTTCCGGATCGATGGATTCATAAACTGCCAGCTGTCCGGCGTTGACGATGCCCATGTCCATGCCGACCTGGATCGCATGGTAGAGGAACACCGCGTGCATGGCTTCGCGCACAGGCTCGTTGCCGCGGAACGAAAAGGACAGGTTCGAGATGCCGCCGGAGATGTGGACATGCGGCAACGTTTCCGTGATCTGGCGTGTCGCCTCGATAAAGGCAACGCCATAGCCGTTGTGCTCCTCGATGCCGGTGGCAACCGCAAACACGTTCGGGTCGAAGATGATGTCTTCGGGCGGGAACCCGGCTTCCTTGGTCAGGAGTTCGTAGGCGCGGGTGCAGATCTCGACCTTGCGCTCCAGCGTATCGGCCTGGCCCTCCGTGTCGAAGGCCATGACCACGACGGCCGCGCCATAGGCCCGCACACGTTTTGCATGATGGAGAAAGGCTTCTTCGCCTTCCTTCATGGAGATGGAGTTGACGAGCGGCTTGCCCTGCACGCATTTCAGTCCGGCCTCGATGACATCCCACTTGGAACTGTCGATCATGACGGGCACGCGGGCGATATCGGGCTCGGCAGCAATCAGGTTGAGGAACTCGACCATCGCCTTCTCGCTGTCGATCAGGCCTTCATCCATATTGATGTCGATGATCTGCGCGCCATTGGCAACCTGATCGCGCGCCACATCCAGCGCCGTGGCAAAGTCGCCGGCGGTGATCAGCTTGCGGAACTTGGCCGACCCGGTGATGTTCGTGCGCTCGCCCACATTCACAAACGGAATGTCCTTGGTCAGCGTGAACGGCTCAAGGCCGGACAGGCGCATATGCGTGGAAATTTCCGGGATCTGGCGCGGCGGATACTTGCTGACCGCCTCGGCAATCGCCCGGATGTGATCGGGCGTCGAACCGCAGCAGCCGCCGACGATGTTCAGCAGGCCTTCACTGGCAAAGCCTTCCAGCTGCTCGGCCATCGCTTCGGGGCTTTCGTCGTACTGGCCGAATTCATTGGGCAGACCGGCATTGGGATAGGCGCAGACAAATGTATCGGCAACGCCGGAGATTTCAGCCAGGTGGGCGCGCATCGCATTGGCGCCAAGCGCGCAGTTCAGGCCGATGGTGAAGGGTTCCGCGTGACGCACGGAATGCCAGAACGCCGTCGGCGTCTGACCGGACAAGGTTCGGCCTGAGAGATCGGTGATCGTGCCCGAAATCATGATGGGCAGGGTAATGCCCTTTTCCTCGAAGACTTCCTGCGTGGCGAACACCGCTGCCTTGGCGTTCAGCGTGTCGAAGATCGTTTCGATGAGGATGATATCGGCGCCGCCATCCATCAGGCCGCGCACCTGATCCGCATAGGCAATACGCAGATCGTCGAAGGTGACAGCGCGATAGCCGGGATTGTTCACGTCAGGCGAAATGGATGCGGTGCGGTTCGTCGGTCCAAGCGCACCGGCAACAAAGCGGCGCTTGCCGTCTTTCTGTTCGGCCTTGATCGCGGCGCGGCGGGCAAGACGTGCGCCATCGCGATTCAGCTCGTATACAACCTCTTCCATGCTGTAGTCAGCCTGGGCAATGGTCGTGGAAGAGAATGTGTTGGTTTCGAGAATGTCCGCACCGGCCATGGCATAGGCGTAATGGATGTCCTCGATGGCCTGGGGCTGCGTGAGAATCAGAAGGTCGTTATTGCCCTGCAGGTGACAGGAGCAGTCGGCGAAGCGTTCGCCGCGGAAATCGTCCTCGTTCAGGCTGAGGCCCTGAATCTGCGTGCCCATGGCCCCGTCGAGAATCAGGATGCGTTCGCGCGCCACCTTGGTCAGCGCTTCAAACACCTCCGAGCCATCCCGTGGAGCGCCCATGGGACCGAACAGATTATCGACTGCAATATTCATGACTTAAACGCCTCTTGGCCATCTTGGGACGAGAGGCGTAAACTCACATAAAGATATCTTTATGTCAACAAATCAATTCCATTGGCGGCAGATTCTGTCGCAGCTGCGGCGTCCTGTCCCGCCGCAGCCGCGATGCCCGCATAAAGCGCGGCCACGCGACGAAAATGTCCTCGGAGCCGGCATTCTACGCATCAATCCCATGCCAGCGCTCCGCCATTCTGGTATTCGATAACCCGGGTTTCGAAGAAGTTCTTTTCCTTCTTCAAATCCATCGCTTCCGACATCCACGGGAACGGATTGTCCGTGTCGGGAAAGACCTGGGCAAGGCCAAGCTGGGCGCAGCGGCGGTTGGCGATGAAGTGCATATAGCTTTCGCACAGGGCAGCATTCAGCCCGAGGAACCCGCGCGGCATGGTATCGCGGCCATAGGACGCCTCGAGCTCCGCCGCATCCCTGATCATTCCGCGCAATTCTTCGGTAAAGGCTTTCGTCCACAGATGCGGGTTCTCGTGACGGATCTGGTTGATCACGTCGATGCCGAAATTCATGTGGATGCTCTCGTCGCGCAGGATGTACTGATACTGTTCGGCAATGCCGACCATCTTGTTGCGGCGGCCGAGCGACAGGATCTGGGCAAAGCCCGTATAGAACCACATGCCCTCGAAGATGACGTAGAAAGCCACGAGATCGCGCAGGAACTGCTGATCCATCTCGGGTGTGCCGGTCTTGAAATCGGGGTTGTCGAGATTTTGCGTGTGCTTGAGCGCCCATGCCGCCTTGTCGGTGATCGATGGCACTTCGCGATACATGTTGAACAGTTCGCCCTCGTCCAGGCCGAGACTTTCGACGATATACTGGAATGTATGGGTGTGAACCGCCTCCTCGAAGGCCTGACGCAAGAGATACTGGCGGCATTCCGGATTGGTCAGGTGGCGGTAGATGGCAAGGACAATATTGTTGGCAACAAGTGACTCGGATGCCGCGAAGAAACCGAGATTGCGCTTGATCATGCGGCGTTCGTCGTCGGTCAGCCCGTCCCTGGATTTCCACAGGGCGATATCCGCCTGCATCGACACTTCTGTCGGCATCCAGTGATTGTTGCAGCCATTGAGATATTTCTCCCAGGCCCAGTGATATTTGAGCGGCAGGAGCTGGTTGACGTCGGCCCGTGAATTGATCATCGCCTTGTCGTCGACGCGCACACGGCCACCGCCGCGTACGATATCGCCAAGACCCGTGGCATCGGCGGCGGGTGCCTGATCCGGTGCAAGGGCGGGATGAATGGCGCGGGCCGCATTGACGGCAGCTTCGGTGTTGGTCCAGTCAAGCATGGTCTTTTCCTTCAATTCATTGCAAAGCATGTGTGGCAGGCGCGGTTGCGCTTACTGGCAGGCTTCACAGTCAGGATCGTTGATCGAGCAGGCATTGCCGGCCGGTTCCGACAGGATGATCGGTTCGGCAATCGGCTTGGCGGCGACCGCGTTAAGCTTGCCATCCGTGCCTTTCAGCGTGGACTTTTCCACGTGCGACGCCGAGCGCGAGCGCAGGTAATAGGTCGTCTTCAAGCCGCTGTTCCAAGCGAGGCGATAGAGCTCGTCCAGCTTCTTGCCGCTCGGATTGGCAATATAGAGGTTGAGGGATTGAGCCTGGTCGATCCACTTCTGCCGGCGCGAGGCCGCTGCAATCAGCCATGCACTGTCGATTTCGAATGCCGTGGCATAGAGCGCCTTGAGGTCGGCGGGAATGCGGTCGATCTCACCCACCGAGCCGTCGAAATATTTCAGGTCCGAAATCATTACCTCGTCCCACAGCCCGCGCTGCTTCAGGTCATGCACCAGTGCTGCATTCACGACAGTGAAGTCGCCCGACATGTTGGATTTGACGAAGAGGTTCTGATAGGCGGGCTCGATGGACTGGGCGACGCCGCAAATGTTGGAAATCGTTGCGGTGGGGGCAATCGCCATGGTGTTGGAATTGCGCATGCCTGTCTTTTTCACCCGCTTGCGCAGGGCTTCCCAATCAAGGGTAGTGCCGCGGTCCATCGAAAGCCTGGCGCCGGCCGCCGTGCGGGCCTGATCGAGCAGTTCGATGGAATCGATCGGGAGAATGCCTTTTGACCAGAGCGAACCGCTGAAGCTCGGATAGCTGCCACGTTCGCTGGCGAGGTCAACCGATGCCGAAATGGCATGATAGGAAATGGCTTCCATGCTGAGATCGGCGAAAGCCACGGCCTCGTTGGAGGCGTAGGGAATACGCAATGCCTGCAATGCATCCTGGAACCCCATCAATCCGAGACCGACCGGACGGTGACGCAGGTTGGAATGGCGCGCTTCCGGAATTGTGTAGAAGTTGATGTCGATGACATTGTCGAGCATGCGCATGGCCGTTGCCACAGTGCGCGCCAGACGCTCAAGGTCGAGACCTTCGGCTGCAATGTGATTGGCAAGGTTGATCGAGCCGAGGTTGCACACCGCAACTTCATCCTTCGATGTGTTGAGGGTAATTTCCGTGCACAGGTTCGACGAGTGCACCACGCCGACATGGCCTTGGGGCGAGCGGATATTGCAGGGGTCCTTGAACGTGACCCATGGGTGGCCCGTCTCGAACAGCATCGTCAAAATCCGGCGCCAGAGATCCAGTGCCCGCACGGTGCGGAAGACACGGATTTCGCCGCGTGCAGCCTTGGCTTCATAGGCCTCGTAGGCAGTTTTGAAGTCCGCGCCATAGAGATCATGCAGATTCGGCGTCTCGTCAGGTGAGAACAGGGTCCACGGCTCGTCCTTTTCCACGCGGCTCATGAACAGATCAGGCACCCAGTTGGCGGTGTTCATGTCGTGGGTGCGGCGGCGGTCGTCACCGGTATTCTTGCGCAGATCGAGAAACTCCTCGATGTCGACATGCCAGGTCTCGAGATAGGCGCAGACCGCGCCCTTGCGCTTGCCGCCCTGATTGACCGCGATGGCCGTATCGTTGGCCACTTTCAGGAACGGTACGACGCCCTGGCTTTCGCCGTTGGTTCCCTTGATATGGGCGCCAAGACCGCGCACGGGCGTCCAGTCATTGCCCAGGCCGCCGGAATATTTTGCCAGGAGCGCATTGTCCTTCACCGCCTTGAAGATGCCGTCGAGATCGTCGGCGACGGTGGTCAGGAAGCAGGAGGACAACTGCGGACGCAGCGTGCCCGAATTGAACAGCGTCGGTGTGGATGCCATGAAGTCGAACGACGACAGCAGATCGTAGAATTCGATGGCGCGTGCTTCCCGGTCGATCTCGCGGGTGGCGAGGCCCATGGCAACGCGCATCAGGAAGGCCTGCGGCAACTCGAACCGGATACCGCGCGTCTGCTGGAGATAGCGATCATACAAAGTCTGCAGGCCGAGATACTGGAACTGCAGGTCGCGTTCCGGCTTCAGAGCGGCTGATATTTTCCGCAGATCGAAGCGGGCAAGTTCAGGATCGAGCAATTCGGCTTCAATGCCGGCCCTCACATAGGCCGGAAAATAATCGGCATAGCGTTCCGCCATTTCATGCTGCGTCGCCTGTTCAGGCCTGCCGAAGATAAAGCTCAAGGCTTCGCGGCGCAGCTTGTCCAGAAGCAGACGGGCGGTGACAAGGGAATAGTTCGGTTCGGTTTCAACGAGTGTGCGCGCAGCCAGAATGGGCGCGAGTGACAGTTCGTCGAGCGTGATGCCGTCATAAAGATTACGCCGGGTTTCGCTGAGGATCGGCGCGGCGCTGACCCCCTCAAGTCCTTCGCAGGCTTCGTCGATGATGCGGGCGAGGCGCGCCGCATCGAGCGGTGCCTTGGTTCCGTCGAGCGAGGTAACGCTCAGCGACGGGCCGGTTTCGGCCACGGGTTCAACCAGCTTCGCCCGTTCTCTCGCGCGTTCTTCCCGGTAGAGAACATAGGCGCGTGCGACCTTGTGGTTTTCGCTGCGCATGAGGGCAAGTTCGACCTGGTCCTGCACGTCTTCAATGTGGAACAGACGGCCTTCACTGCTGCGGCGCTTCAATGTTGTCACGATGTCGGCGGTCAAGCCCTCGACGACATCGTGCACACGGCGCGAACCGGCAGCGACATGGCCTTCAACGGCGAGGAAGGCTTTGGTGAGAGCAACAGTGATTTTCAGCGGGTCGAAGGGTGTGACCGAGCCATTGCGGCGAATGACGCGATAGCCGGGCTCGCTGGATGATGGCTGCAGTTCGGCAGGACGAACCGGCGACTGACCGTCGGCGCGGGTGGTTTGAAGAGAAAGAGACATGTGTTTATACCCCAAATGTTGGGGGCAAAGGTCGAGCGCACGCGTGCAAGAATCCGATCAGCTTGCGGCCAACCATTGCAAGCGACACACCGGGACACCCCGCCCGTGGACGTTCATCATGTCATGGCAGGTCTCCTGGCTCACAGGTCGGCGCTGGTGTCGGCCTTCCCGAAGCTGGGCTTCAGTGGCATTGTCGACAACAACTCGCTGTTTACAGTTGCGGGGGCAGCGCCGGCATCAATGTCCAGGACATTTCACCGGCTTCCCTCTTAGCTCCCGGTCTTGCGACTCGGAGAGAACCATAACATCTATATTTAGTATCAAATCGCCGTTTTTAGTCAATAGATAGATGGAGGCGTCTTCGCGTACTCAAAGGACTGCAGATTGCGGCAAGACGAACGGCACGGATTTTCCGGGCAGACCGCCCACCTTGAGCGCACATTCATAGACGCGCAGGATGCGGTCATCCGTCAAGACCTCCGTGGGGGTGCCCACAGAATCGGCCCTCCCCCTGTGCATGACCACGACCCGGTCGGCAAACATGGAGGTGAGGTTGAGGTCATGCAGGATAGCGATGACCCCGCCACCGCGATCGGCAAAGTCGCGGGCAATCTGCATGATGATCAACTGATGTTTGATATCGAGGCTTGAAACCGGCTCATCAAGAAAGAGAAAGCGCGGCTGGCCGTCGAGCACCGGCTGCCAGACCTGGCAGAGGACGCGCGCCAGTTGCACCCGCTGCTGCTCGCCGCCGGAGAGTTCCTGATAGAACCGCCCACCGAAACCCGCGAGGTCAACGCGCTCAAGCGCTTCATCGGGCAGTGTGTCCACGTTGTGGCGCGAAGCACCGGAGCGGCCGCTGGTCATGCCCAGCTTGACGATCTCACGCACGGTAAACGGGAAGGACAGCGAGGTGGATTGCGGCAGGATCGCCCGCATGGTTGCCATCTGCCAGAGCTTCAACCGGTCGATCGGCGTGCCGTTGATGCTGATGACGCCCTCATGCGGCAGATCACCGGAGAGTGCGCGCATCAGGGTCGTTTTGCCTGACCCGTTGGGGCCGACGATAACTGTGAATGCGCCCGCCTGCGCATCAAAGGATACGTCCTCGACGATTCTGTTTCGGCCGAGGGATACGGAGACATTGGAAACATGGATCATGGTCAGAGGTCCAGAATGCCGCGGCGGCGCAGCAATATCCACAGGAAGAACGGTGCGCCGACGGCTGCCGTGACGATGCCGATCGGCAGTTCCGATGGCGCAACAATCGTTCGGCTGACCGCATCGGCAATCAGCAGCAGGCTGGCACCGAGGAGAGCCGCCGCTGGCAGGAGATAGCGATGATCGGGGCCGATCACGAGGCGCAGCAGATGCGGAACGACGACGCCGACAAAGCCGATGCCGCCGCTCACCGCAACCGATGCGCCGGTGGCCGCGGCAACCGTCAGAATAGCGATGCGTTTGAAGCGCTGCACCGGGATGCCGAGATGGCTGGCTGATGCCTCCCCTAGTGCCAGGCCATTCAGGCCGCGGGCGAGGAACGGTGAAATGACGAGGGCGAGCGCAATGAGCGGGCCTGATGCAGCGATCTTGACCCAATTGGCCCCCGCCAGCGATCCCAGCCCCCAGAATGTCAGATCGCGCAATTGCTTGTCGTCGGCGACATAGACCAGGACACCGATATAGGCGGCGGCCATGGCGCCGAGCGCAATACCGGCGAGCAGCATGGTGGCGATGGATGTCTGCCCGCGCCGCGTCGCGACACGGTAGAGGACGAGCGTGAAGATGAGGGCGCCGAAGAAAGCGGCGAGCGGCAAGGCATAGAGACTGAACAGGGCGATCACCGGGGCGAGGAAGGTTCCACCGAGAACGATGATGCTGACCGCGCCAAGCCCGGCGCCCGCCGAGACGCCGACGATGCCGGGGTCGGCCAGCGGATTGCGGAACAATCCCTGCATGACTGCACCCGATACGGCAAGGGACGCGCCGATCAGCGCGCCGAGAATGACGCGCGGCAGGCGGATATCGTAAATGATGATGCGATCACGGACGGAGAGCGCATTGTCCGTGATATCGGATCCAGCAATCAGGGACTTCACGACGGAGAGAACCGATGCATCGGATGCACCAAAGGCAAGGCTGAAAAGGACTGTGGCAACGAGCGCCACGCACAGGCAGGCAATGACCATGCGCGCAAACGCTGACCGGTCACCCTCCGGGCGCAGTCTGCTGCCGCCCTGTGCGGAAGCAAGGACGGCAGGTTTTCTCAAGACGGTCTCACTCATTTGCCGAGTTCGTTGCCGTAAATGGCTTCTGCCAGCTCGTGAATTGCCTTGGGCGCACGCGGCCCGAAGCCCAGCAGATACTGACCACTCATGCGGATGATCTTCTTGTCCTTGCCGGCGGGCGTTGCGGCAATCGCAGCATTGGCAAGAAGGTCGGCATTGTCGGACGAATGGTCACCACCGCGGTCCATGACCAGAATGACGTCGGGTTTGGCGGTGATGATCGCCTCGTCCGTCAACGGCTTGTATCCGGGATATTCCGTTATCGCATTGTCGGCACCGGCCAGTGCAATGATCCCATTGGCTGCCGTTTTGGTGCCGGAGGCCATGATCTTGCCGCCCTGAGCGCTGAGGACAAACAGGATGCGCTTGCGGTTCTTGATGTTCTTCGTTGCGTCTTCAGCCGCCTGCAAATCCTTCTCGACCTGTGACGCCAGCTTTTCCGCCTTGTCGTCAACGCCAAGTGCCGTACCCACCACGCGTATCTTCGCCGAGATGCTTTTTCCCGTGTAGTCCTCAGGTACGAAGACAAAGGGGATGCTGGCCTTCTTCAGGACATCGATGGTTTCCTTCGGGCCGCTGCCTTCCACGGCAATGATGGCTGTCGGGTTGATGGACAGAACCCCTTCGGGAGACAGCGCGCGCATGTAGCCGACATCGGGCAGCTTCTGCGCAGCTTCCGGGTAGGTACTCGTCTGGTCACGACCGACAAGGTGCCCCTCTTCTCCCAGCGCATAGACGATTTCCGTGATGGAATCGCCAATGGACACCACACGGGCCGCATCAGGAAGACGCCCGGTGACTTCTTCTGCAGAAGCCACGCCTTGTGCGGAAAGCAATGCCATCAGCCCGGCGAGCGAAGCGGCGAGATGCAGCCTTGCCGGCTTGCTCTGGCGTTTAGCGAACATGGTCATTTCCTTACGCGGCCGAACGCAGAACGCGCGGCAGGTTTTCGACAAGCTGGCGCCAGTCTTCGCGCTCCCCCGAACCTTCATGACGCTTGCCAAAGAACTGGATGATCATTTCCCCTTCGGCGCCGTAGGCTTCGAGCGATGTCACATGACCGTCCTTGGTCGGTTTGCGCACGGCCCACAACTCGGCAATGTGATCGAGGCGCAGATGCATATGAAAGGTTTCATCGAGGATATTGAGCCATGGCCCCATCGCCTTGATGTTCGCAATCGGACCCGAATGAATCTGGATGCAGCCACGATTGCCGACAAAGCACATGATCGGTATCTGCTCCTGCGCCGCATGCTGCATCATGGCGCTCAAGGCGTCGCGATCCAGTGCCCAGGCATAGTCCTGCCCGATCACCTGCACCGCCTGATGGCGCGTCATCTTCAGTGAACGCAGAATGCCGAAGAACTCATGCACATCCTTCATCTGGGTCCAGCGATCCCGCAGGCCGTCCGCATCGAGTTCATGAATTTCCGCGGTCTTCTCCTCGGGCTTCGGCAAGGCCGTCAGTTCGATACTCTGCGACTGGTCGTCGAGACGCAGCTTGGCGACAAGTGCGTGGTAGGCATCAAGATCCGAAGCGGGGCGCAGATGGATTTTGTGGATTGCCTCACCGGCGGCATCGAAGAACTGGAGACTGCGGCGGGTGAATTCGCCATCCTGCTTTTCCACCGCAAAGCCGTGCGCCCAGCTGTCGGGAAACAGCCGCAGATCGATCTGTTCGCCCAGCAGCATGGAGGCGTGCTTGCCGACGATGGGCTTGTCGTAGACGCCAATCTTTTCGTGCACGGCGCTTTCGTTGCGCGTCAGCGCCATCACCTCGCCGAGGGTCTGTATCTCGGTCAGGAAGGTCTCGATGCGCGGGGTGATGCGAATGACATTGAGGCCGCAAAAGGCTGCTACCAGATCAGCCTCGGTGATGCCAAGCTGCTGGGCAAGATCGCGCTCGCGCATTTTGGGGTTGTCTGCCCGAGCTTGCCGGATGTCCTGGGGTGCTGGCTTGTGCGTATCAGTCATTGTCTTCGGATGCCTATCAATGCGTTACTTGTTGAGAATGAGTTTGCCCTGGCGGGTGATTTTCAGGCGGTAAAGCGAGCCGGCATGTTCGATGCCGACTTCGTTGGAGCCGTCGAACAGGATCTCGCTGCCGTAAACGCGCATATCCGTTTGCCGGACCGGCATGATTTCGCGTGCGAGCGGGGCCAGCCTCGGAAGCCGGACTTGAAGATCGATGATTTGGCGTCGTGACATTGCAGGCCAGCCTTTTCGTGCTGTCGCTGCCGGAATGCTCCGGCAACGGATAGTTCAAACTTGACTCGTATGATCATATTTATTACTCAACATAAAGAGGAGTCAACGAGTCAAGTTAGTTGGCGCTTGAAAAACATCACAAAATTGCAAGCGCGCTGACCGCGAGCCTGCAAAAAACTCTTGAAGTTCGCGCTATCCCAGCAAGCGCAACGGCTGGAAATTTCGGCGTGCGAAGCGCAATTTGCGGCAGGAAATGGTTTGAGCATGACCGCTGCTCCAGCCATGATGAAGCCTGCTGCAACAGGGAAGGCGTCGGGGTACGAGTCCTCCCCGGCGCCAACCCTGACAAAAGAAAAAGGCCCTTGCGGGCCTTTTCCATGTGCAGACTGATCATGTCTTGATCGTGGAGATCAGAACGGCGAATCAGGGAAGTAGAATTCCTTGGCATTGTCCTTGGTGACCAGGGTGGCATCCAGGATGTATTTGCCGCGTACAGGAACCTGATCGTAGAAATTGGCAACCGTCAGTTCGAGTGCCGTTGCGATCATGGACGGCGGATAGAGAACATTGATCGGTGTCATGGCATCGCCATCGCTGACACGCTTGATCATGTCCTTCATGCCGGCACCGCCGATGACCATCTTGATATCGGTACGCTTGGCCTGGCTGATGGCCTCGAGCACGCCGACGGCCATGTCGTCATCCTGGCACCAGACAGCATCGATCTTCGGGAACTTGGTCAGATAGTCCTGCATGACCTTGAAGGCGTCATCGCGTGACCAGTTGCCGAACTGCTTGTCGAGCACCTTGATACCGCTTCCGGCAATGGCTTCGTCAAAACCCTTCTGGCGTTCTTCGTCAATGACGATCGGCAGGCCGCGAATGACCACGACGTCAGCGGTGCCAAGCTTGTCTTTCAGATATTTGCCGGCGACACGGCCGAGCTCCGGATTGTTGCCGGCGACATACAGATCCTGAATGCTCTGATCGGATAGGGCGCGGTCGACAACCGTGACGAATACGCCCTTTGCCTTGACCTGACGGATCGGGTCGGTCAGTTCGTCGGAATTATGCGGCAGGGTGACGAGGGCATCGATCCCCTGCGTGGTCAGGTCTTCGAGCGCATTGGCCTGGGAAGCACCATCGGGTGATGTCTTGATGGTGATCTTGAGGCCGGGATGGTTGGCCTCGAGAATCTTGGCCGCCCGTTCTGCGTGATAGACGACGCCGCCTGTCCAGCCATGATCGGCAGCCGGAATGGAAACGGCGATATTGACTTTCTTGTCTGCGGCGTGAGCCAGGACCATGCTTGACGCGAGCAGCGCGCCGGCAAGTCCCACGATGAGTTTACGCATATTTCTCTCCCAAATATTCTACGGGCCTTTGTGTCGAGGTCGGCGGGTGGCCCATTCTCCCCCTCCCAAACTTTATCGCCATTATCCCTTGCGCTGCAGCGTCCGCTGCACCAGCATGGCGATGATGATGATGACGCCCTGAACCGCCCCGATCAGATATTCACTGACGAAGTTGGACAGGACCATGATGTTGCCGACGATCTCCAGCATGAAGGCGCCGCAGATGGTTCCCCAGATGCGCCCGACGCCGCCTTTCAGCGCCGTGCCGCCAATGACGACCGCCGTGATGGCCTGCAACTCCCACAGCATACCTGTCGTGGTGGTTGCGGCACCCAGCCTCGGGACGTAAACCACAACAGCAATGGCGACACAGATGCCCTGAATGACATAGGTCATGGCGCGGACACGATTGACGTGGATGCCGGAATACCGCGCGACGTCTTCGTTGGAACCGACCGCGATGACGTGCCGGCCAAAGGAGGTCTTGTAGAGGATGAAGGCACCGAGCAAACCGACGGCGATGATGATCCAGACCGGTATCGGCAGTCCGAGAACCGTGCCGGTATAGACCGGCCGGAACAGATTGCGCATTTCACTGGATTTCATGGCAATCGATCCGCCATTGGCAAGCCAGACCGTGACGGAGCGGTAGATGGCCATTGTTCCAAGCGTCACGATAAACGGTTCGATCCGCCCCAGCGTCGTGACGGCGCCGTTCACCAGCCCGGCGCCTGCCCCGACGCCGATGGCGATGACGACACCGGCGGCCAGCATGGCGAAATTGCCGTCGATGGCGGCAGAATTCAGGAACAGGATCATGATGCCGGCGACAAGCGCAGCCATCGATCCCACCGACAGATCAAGCCCGCCTGCCGAAATCACGAAGGTCGCTCCAACCGCGATGATGGCGATGAAGGACGAGCGGGTCAGCACGTTCAATATATTGTCGATGCCGATGAAGCTTGGATTGACCAGGGCGCCCAGAACGAAAAGCGCGGCAAGCGCCAGGAACGGCGCAACCGCCGTCTTGTCGATATCCGCCAGCTTGCGGCCAAGGCCGCGCGTGTCGGTATTTGCTTGCGTATCGCTCATGCGGACCCCGTTGCGTATAGTTCTGCTTCGTTTGTTTTGACGCCGGTGGCGTAGACGACGATTTCATCTTCCGTCATCGCGTCACCCGAGACCTCGCCGACAATGCGCGCGGAGCGCATGACAAGGATGCGGTGACAGATGCCGATCAGCTCCTGCATCTCGGACGAGATGACGATGACCGATTTTCCTGACCTGGCGAGATCGGCGATGAACCTGTAGATCTGTTCCTTGGTGCCGATATCGATGCCGCGGGTCGGCTCATCGATGATGACGATGCTCGGATCAAGCAGCATCATCTTGGCGAGCAACAGCTTTTGCTGATTGCCGCCGGACAACTGGCCCGCCAGCAGATCGCGCCGCCGGGCCCGGATGTCGAATTCGGCAATCGCCTTGTCCAGCCCCTGTTCTTCCTGCTTGCGCTCGATGAGCGGGCCTTTGGTGAATTTTTCCAATGAGGCCAGCGTGAGGTTCGTCCGCAGGTTCTGTGCCAGAAGCAGTCCCTTGCCCTTGCGGTCTTCGCTCAGGTAGACAATCCCGGCGGCCATGCTGTCGCGCACGCTGTGAAACCGCACCGGCTTGCCGTTCAATTTGACCTGCCCATGTCCGGCACGCAGCCCGACAATGCCTTCGAACAGCTCAGTCCGTCCGGCGCCGATCAGCCCGGCAAAGCCGAGAATTTCACCTTTGCGCAAGGCGAACGAGGCGCTGCGGGCATAACCCGGAACGTCGAAATTGCTCACATCAAGGATCGTCTCGCGCGTCGCGGTCTCTTCCCTTTCGGGATAGAGCTTCGACATATCGCGTCCGACCATCAGCTTGGCCATGTCAACGGGCTGCAATTCCGAGGCATTGCGGGTTGCGATGAGCTTGCCGTCGCGCAGCACGGTGATGCGGTCGGCAATGGCGGCAACCTCCGGCAGGCGGTGGGAAATATAGAGAACAGCGACGTTCTGGTCGCGCAGGTTGCGGATCACCTTGAGCAGCGCTTCGGTCTCATAGGGCGTGAGGGATGCCGTGGGTTCATCGAAAATCACGACGCGGTGCGGCACCTGCAGCGCGCGGGCAATCTGCACGAGCTGGCGCCGCGCAATGGATAGCCGCGACACCGGTGTTGTCGGATCAATATCAGCACCGAGCTTGCGCACGGCTTCGGCAGCCAGCCGGTTCATCTCGCGGTCATTGACCATGAGACCGCGTTTCAACTCGCGGCCCATGAAAATATTCTGTGCGACCGTCAAATGCGGTGCGAGCAGGATTTCCTGGTGCACCAGCACAAGGCCGCGATGTTCCGCATCGACGGGACCGGCGAGGGTCACGTCCTCCCCATCCATCGCAACCGAGCCGCGGGTCGGCTGCAGATGGCCGCTCAGAAGCTTCATCAGCGTCGATTTGCCCGCACCGTTCTCGCCGATGATTGCATGCACCTCGCCGGGCTGGATGGTGAGGCTGATATCAGTCAGCACCTCCACCGGCCCGAAAGCCTTGGCGATGCCCCGGGCTTCAAGCACGGGCGCTCCGTCGTTGCGATGGGTTTGGTCGCTGTTCATCACACCTTCGTCCACACGCCGCCGGCTTTGGAGGACTTTACCGCCGCATCGATGAACTCCATGCCGGCAAGTCCATCCTCGACCGTCGGATAAATCACATCCTTCGGTGTCTTCTTGCCCGTCCGGGCGGCAATGATCGCCTGTGCGGCTTCCGTATAGATATTGGCAAAACCTTCAAGATAGCCTTCCGGATGACCACCGGGAACGCGTGTGACACGGGCGGCTTCCGGCGACGCGCCGGCTCCGCCGCGGGTCAGCAATTGCTTGGGTTTGCCGAACGGCGTGTACCAGAGATAGTTCGGATCGGCCTGCGTCCATTCCAGCCCGCCCTTTGTGCCGTACACACGAAGTTTGAGGCCATTCTCGTGCCCGGGTGCTACCTGGCTTGCCCAGAGCATGCCCTTGGCGCCGCCATCGAAGCGCATCAGGATCTGCACGTCGTCATCGAGCTTGCGGCCTTCGACGAAGCTGGTGAGTTCGGCGCACAGCTGCTTCAGCGTCAGGCCGGAAACAAAACAGGCAAGGTTATAGGCGTGCGTGCCGATATCGCCGATGGCGCCGCCTGCGCCCGAACGCGCCGGATCGGTACGCCATTCCGCCTGCTTCGATCCTGAGTCCTCCGCTTTTTCGGTCAGCCAGTCCTGCGGGTATTCGGCCTGCACCAGACGGATCTTGCCAAGGACACCCTTTTCGACCATGGCGCGGGCCTGCCGGATCATGGGGTAACCGGTGTAATTGTGAGTCACGGCAAAAATCTTGCCGGTCTTCTTCACCAATGCCACGAGTTCCTTCGCGTCCTTCACCGTTGTCGTCAGCGGCTTGTCGCAGATCACATGGATGCCCGCTTTCAGAAACGCTTTTGCGGCGGGTGCATGCATATGGTTCGGGGTAACGATCGCCACCGCCTCGATCCCATCCGGGCGCTTGGCTTCCGCTTTCGCCATCTCTTCGAAAGAACCATAGGCACGGTCTTCCGCAATGCCGAGCTCCTTCGCCGAGGCCTTGGCGCGCGCCGGATCGGAAGACAGGGCTCCGGCGACGAGCTCGTATTGATCGTCGATGCGCATGGCGATGCGATGCACGGCGCCGATGAAGGCGCCCTGCCCTCCTCCGACCATGCCGATGCGAATGCGCCGGGTTGCCGCTTTTTCTCTGCTTGCTTCAATAGCCATTGCCGCTTCCTTCCGTTCTTATACCAGACCAAGGATATGGCGGTTGGCCGCGTCGTCAGTTCCTGCGCCAGCGAAATCATCGAATGCCCTTTCGGTCACGCGGATCAGATGTGCGTTGATGAATTCAGCGCCTTCACGTGCACCGTCTTCCGGATGCTTGAGTGCGCATTCCCATTCCAGCACCGCCCAGCCATCGAAGTCATAAGCCGTCAGCTTGGAAAAGACGGCGCCAAAATCCACCTGTCCGTCACCGAGCGAACGGAAACGGCCGGCACGATTCACCCAGGACTGGAAACCGCCATAGACACCCTGACGGCCGGTCGGGTTGAATTCGGCGTCCTTGACGTGAAAAGCCTTGATGCGCTCGTGATAGATGTCGATGTAGTCTAGATAGTCGAGCTGCTGCAGCACGAAGTGCGAGGGATCATAAAGCAGGTTGGCGCGCGGATGATTGTTCACGCGCTCCAGGAACATCTCGTAGGTGATGCCGTCATGCAGGTCTTCGCCCGGATGGATTTCATAGGCCGCATCGACACCCTGTTCATCGAGGTAGTTGAGGATCGGTGTCCAGCGCTTGGCCAGTTCGTCGAATGCCGCTTCGACGAGACCGGCAGGCCGCTGCGGAAAGGGATAGAGGAATGGCCAGGCCAGTGCGCCCGAGAATGTCGGCATGACTTTCAGGCCAAGATGGTTGGAGGCACGTGCGGCGCGCTTGACCTGATCGACGGCCCATTCCTGGCGGGCCTTGGGGTTGCCATGCACTTCAGGCACGGCAAAACCGTCCATCAGTTCATCGTAGACCGGATGAACGGCGACGAGCTGGCCCTGCAGATGGGTTGAAAGCTCGGTGATGGTGAGCCCATGCGCATGGGCAATGCCGGCGACTTCATCGCAATAGGTCTTGGAGTCCGAGGCCTTCTTGAGATCGAACAGCCGCGCATCCCAGGTGGGAATTTGAACACCCTTGTAGCCGAGGGATGCTGCCCATTGGCAGATCGCGTCGAATGAGTTGAACGGCGCCGCATCACCCGCAAACTGTGCGAGGAAAATGGCTGGTCCCTTGATCGTCTTCATGTCTCGTCTCCTCCAATTCATGCGGGCGCCTCGGGCAGGCACCTCTCCGGTTTCTGTTCAGGGCATGTTGTCCCTGAGAAAAATATCGATGCGGATATGTTCCTGCCCCGGTACGATGGGACGGCCTTCGCGCAGGGCAGTGAGAATGCGCGCGGTGCTACGCGCCATATGCCCGACATCCTGATTGATGAGCGCATCCACGGTGCCGCGCACCAGATGGCGGCGGGTCGAGGCGGTGAGTTCATGCGCCACGAAAATCACGTCGGAGACACGGCCGGTTGCTTCGAGCGCAGCAACGACACCCGCCTGACCGCCGCCAGCGTTGTAGATGGCGACCAGATCGGGATGATCGCGCAGCAGCGATCGCGAGACTGTCTCAACGCGTGCATTCTCGTCGCGTGCTTCCCGCACGGGCAGAACTTCAAGATTGGCGTATTCGCGGGAAATGACCTGTTCGAAACCGAACTGCCGCTCCACGTGGTCGCGCAGGGCCAGCGAGCCGGCAATCATGCCGACTTTGCCCTTGCGCGGTCCGACAAAGCGGCCAATCAGCGATGCAGCGGTGCGGCCGGCGGCGTAGTTGTCGATGCCGACAAAATGGGCGCGGCGCGAATTCGGCACATCGGAAACCAGTGTCAGGACAACCACACCCCTGTCGGCAAGGGCGTTGATGGCTTCTGTCACGGCGGGATGGTCGAGCGCGACGACAGCGACGCCGTCGATGCTGGAGGGCAGCCGTTCGAGCGCCGCCGCCAAAGCCTCGCCGTCGAAAGTATCGACATATTGAATGGAAAGCCGCACGCGTTCCTGCAGCTGGCGTTCGCGGGTTGCACGAAACTCCGCATCCAGCGCCTGCATGAATTCGTTTTCGCCGGTCGGCAGGATAATCCGGAAATCATAGTCCCGTCCGCGCGCAAGCCGCGATGCGTGCTGATCCGGATGAAATCCAAGCAGCTTGATGGCCGCGTTAACGCGTTCGATGGTGCGCGCATGCACACCATTCCGCCCGTTCACAACACGATCAACCGTTGCAAGACTGACACCGGCTTCTCGGGCGACGTCTTCAAGCGTCATCTTTACCACGAGAATTCTCCTCCGCTTGATATACTAGTTCGGCGAAATGAGGTGTGCAACTCTTTTTGACGGGTTTTGATGGGAATTTTGATGGACGCAATGTTGTCCTGCTGCAACTTGCGTGTCGTGGTGTTGATCGCTGGCAACGATGTGAGCAACGCATGCCTTGAGCAAGGTCACCGTCTCACGACAGTGACCTTGCCCGAATTGTCCGATTGATGCGGAGTTTGACTGTTTAAATTATTCGCCTTTCTCGAAATCGGTGCTGCGGGTGATCGTTTCCCAGGCATCGATCTCATCGACAATCTGATCCAGTTTGCTTCGGGCACGGCGCAGCGCATCACTGCCGAGCAGCAGATGAAGAGGTGGATTGTCGGCACGAACCAGGGTGATGATCACTTGTGCTGCGCGATCTGGATTGCCCAGCTGTCGACCCGCGACGGAATCGAAGGCGGCAGAACTCCGTCCGATCGTCTCGGCATAGGCAGCGTCTTCGGCGTCGCTTTTGCGTATTGAGTGAGACGAAAGGAAGTCCGTCCTGAATGCGCCAGGGGCGATGGCCGTTATTTTGATACCAAGCGGTGCGACCTCCAAAGCCAAGGCTGATGAAAGGCCTTCAAGCGCATATTTGGCGGCAGCATAAACGGCCGATCCGGTGGTTGGCGCGCGCCCGGCAATCGAGGTGATGTTGATGATGTGACCATGGCGCTGCGCGCGGAGGTAAGGCAATGCCGTCCGGATGATCCGGAACGGTGCAAAAACATCGACTGCAAACAGTCTCTCGACATCCGCATCCGATGCCTTCTCCAATGCACCCAGCAGCCCGTATCCGGCATTGTTTACGATGACGTCGATCTCGCCCGCTATTTCAAAAGCTTTTGCTACGCTGGCAGCTGCGGCTTGGCCGTCGATCAGATCAACATTCAGGACATGCAACGTGCCGCGATCATGATCAAGTTCGAACGGTCCCGCACGAACTGTCCCAATCACAGTATCTCCCTCTGCCAGTGCTGCCGCGGCAAGTGCCTTGCCAAGGCCACGCGAAATTCCTGTGATGAACCAAGTTGTCATTTTTTATCCTTTTCAATGAACCAAAGAGAAAATGACAGAAAGGTTGTGCCTTTATAATACGCCAAGAAATTACAGTGCTTGTTAGTTCAGCTAAGTAATGTACGGTGGTGAAATGGACATCCTGCTCGCCGGACATGACTACAATCAGCTTCGCGCCTTCATTGCCGTCGCTGAATTTCTGAGCTTCTCCCGGGCCGCCGACAGCCTCGGCGTCTCCCCTTCAGCACTGAGCCAGATGGTGCGCAGTTTCGAGGAGAGGGTGGAGATGCGCCTCCTCCACCGGACGACGCGAAATGTGTCATTGACGGAGGCCGGTGAGAATCTGCTTCAGCGGGTCAGGCCCGCGGCGTTTGAACTCGGAAGCGCAGTCGCACAGGCTCGCCGTTCGGGAGAAAATCCCGCCGGTACGGTAAAGGTGCATTCATTCCGATCCGCAGCCCGAAAACACATCGAACCGATTCTTGCCAGCTTTACCCAACGCTATCCCGAAGTGCTGCTCGACATTACGGTCGATGACGAGGTCATTGACATCGTCGCTGGCGGTTTCGACGTGGGCTTGCGCATAGGAGAGGTAATTGAACGCGACATGATCGCCGTTCGTCTGGGATCCGAGCTTCGGCAGGTGGTGGTGGCGACGCCTGATTACCTTGCGCGTCATGGATATCCGGAGCACCCGCGCGATCTCATCAGTCATCGTTGCATACGTTGGCGCTGGCCGGGCCGGGCCACGCCTTACGCTTGGGAATTCTTCGAGAATGAAACCTGGTTCAGTGTCTCCGTCGAAGGTCCATTGATCTTCAGTGACAAGGAAATGGCACTGGGTGCCACTCTCAAAGGAATCGGGATCGGTTTTCCGATCGAGGACACCGTTGTCGACCACATTGCCGAAGGCAGGCTCGTCAGCCTGCTGGATCCATGGTGCGCTCCGTTTCCAGGGCTATTCCTGTGCTATCCCAGGCAGCGTCATATGGCACCTGCGCTGCGGGTTTTCATCGATGCCGTGCGTGCTGGCGCCTGAATGCTCAGTTTCTGCCAGCGGTCCGCATACCACCGCCTCGTCACATGGTTGTAACGCGATTGGCGCATAGGCGGTGCCAAAGATCGAAAAGCATTGTAAAAGCGGCGCATGACCGACATTCACATCCAGAATCTGACCAAGCGCTTCGGCGAGACGGTTGCTCTCAGAAATATCTCCATCGATTTCCCCGCAGGGTCTTTTACCTCGCTGCTGGGACCCTCCGGTTGCGGCAAGACCACTCTCCTGCGTCTGATTGCCGGGTTCGAGGCACCCGACGATGGCGCCATTGATTTTGGCGACGAGCGGATCGCCGATGCGCGCCGCCAGAAAACGCCGGAGGAGCGCGGTGTCGGCGTGGTCTTCCAGTCCTATGCCCTGTGGCCGCATATGAATGTTGCCGAGAATGTCGCCTACCCGCTGAAGACCCGGAAGGTTGCCAAGGCCGAGATCGCGCAGCGCGTCAAAACGGTGCTGGAAAGCGTCAGTCTCGGCAGTTTCGCCGATCGGCGGATCGAGGAACTTTCGGGCGGCCAGCGGCAACGCGTTGCCCTCGCCCGCTGTCTGGTTGCCGACGCGAAAATCATCCTTTTCGATGAACCGCTTGCCAATCTCGACATGCATTTGCGCGCTTCGATGATCGAGGCTTTTCGGGATATCCATCGGCGCACCCGTGCGACGATCGTTTATGTCACGCATGACCAATCGGAAGCGCTGGCGCTCTCCGACCGCATCGCGGTGATGAGTGCCGGCAACATCCTGCAAATCGCTGCACCGGTGGAGGTCTATCACTCCCCTGCGGATCAGCGCGTGGCCGGATTTATCGGCCGCGGCACGCCGGTTTCCGGCACGGTTGTCGAGAGGCAGGCGTCATCGGCTCTCGTTGATGTGGCGGGGTATCGTCTTGCAGCGCGGGGCGTTGCCGATGGCTCCGACGCAATCAAGCTGCTGCTGCGCCCCGAAGCTCTCCGTCTCGCCGATGACGGGCTTGCTGCCACAGTACAGGAAAGCACTTATCGCGGTGCCGTCTACGAAACCCGGCTTGAACTGGCCAACGGCGAGCGCCTGACGCTCGACAGCCCCTCGGCGCTGCGCATTGGTGAAACCGTGCACGTCGCCATTGCCGACGCCTGGATTATTCCCGGCTGATCTACCGCCAGGGCAATACACCAGGCGGGAGCTTTTTGCCGAGACGGTCGAGAACCGCCAAAAGTGCCACGACAATCAGGATTGTCGTCACGGCAATGGCCGCCGCATGGGTACCAAGCCCAGCCTCTTCGAGGCTGAACAACACGACGCCGAGTGTTTCATGCCCGCTTGACCAAAGCAGTGCCGAGACCGTCAATTCGTTGAATGCGCTCATGAAGACAAGCAGGGCCCCGGCAACCGCTGCGGGTGCGGTCAGTGGGCCGGTGATTGTCATGAGACGGCGCAGCGGACTGGCACCGGACACGGCGGCCGCTTCATTGAGATCGCGCGATAGTTGCCCGATTGCCGTTGTGACCGGTTTCATGGCCAGGGCGAAGAAGCGCATGAGATAGGCAACCAGGATGATCCACACGGTACCGTAGAGGCTGCCGATCAATGGCAGCGGGCGCAGGAACAGCAAAATGCAGGCAATGGCAAGCACAATGCCCGGCAAGGCATAGGGCAGTTCGATGGTCCCATGCAGGATGCGTTGCGATAGACGCGAGAAGCGCTCCAGCCCCACAGCAACCGGAATGGATCCCACCGCGAGAATGAGAGCGGCGGCGCCAGCAAGAGTGGCCGAGTTCCAGAAGGCGCGGCTGGTGGATGCCTGCCGGAACAGTACTTCCTCGAAATTGGAGAATGTCAGGGTGGACCAGTTGAGCGGGACGCCGAAAGACGGGATCAATGCCGTGGTTATGAGGGCAAGCACCGGCAGGATCAGCATGAACAGGATGGCGACCCAGCCAAGAGCGGCGAACAGCCAGCGGTAGCGGCCAAGGGCAAAGCGCGCGGGTGTTCCCGTGGTAAATCGGTGGTTGACCTTCTTGAGTGCCAGGGCCTGCAGGACGACACCAAGCAAGGCGAGCATGGCAATAAGGACGGAGAGCGCTGCAACCTGCGGCAGCACGCTGGGACCAAAACTGGCGATACGCTGGTAGATCATCGTCGTCAGGGTGAGATAGTTGACCGGCATGCCAAGCAGGGCGGGAATGCCGAAATTGCCAACACCCGACACGAAGGCAAGCGCCGTGGCAGCAACGAGATAGGGCCGTACCATCGGCAGGATGATCGTCAGGAGCACGCGCAGCGGCGATGATCCGGAAGAACGCGCCGCCTCGACCAGATCGCGGGGGACGCGAGTGAGCCCTGCCCGCAAGGTGATGAAAACAATGGGTGCATGCTGGATGGCATAGAGCAGGATGATGCCATTGCGACCGAGCAGCGGATTGGACGTGCCCGGCGGTGGTGCAAGACCGAAAGCACCAAGCAGCGTGCTGGATGGCCCGAACAGGTGCAGCCATGACAGAGCCATCACCTGTGGCGCGATCATCAACGGCAGCAGCAGCAGGAAACCGAGGGTCTTGCGCCCCGGCAGGTCGGTCATGGCAATGCCGATGGCAAAAGGCGCGCCAACCACAAGGGCGAGCAGCGCGCCGAAGAAGGCCGTATCCAGGGTGTTGAGCGTGGCCCGCATGACCGAGGCACTGGAAAGCCGCCCGGCCATGGCGGCAAGATCAATCTCGCCGCCGGGTGCGACGGCTGTCACCAGCAGCCGCAGCATCGGCAAAAAGCTTAAGGCAAAGATGATGGCGAGAACCAGCACGGCGGACAATCCGCCATCCTGCCGGAAATAACGCCACAACCTGTATGCCGGGGAACCCGCATGTGTGGATGCGGGTCTGGCATTGTCTATGGAATGTGTAATGGCCAAAGGCGTTTACTGCCCCATCACTTCGCTGAACTTTTCCTTGTTCTTGGTCTCGTTGGCGAGCGCGCCGGCGGCGTCGAACTTCATGACCTTGATCGAGGCGCGGTCCGGATAGCCCGCCGGCAAGGCAACGTCGGCACTCGCGGGGATATAGCCCATCTTGGCTGCGAGCTCCTGACCGTCCTTCGACAGGAGGAAGTTGATGAAGGCTTTTGCCGCTTCCGGATTTTTCGCCGTCGACAGGATGCCGGCCGGCTCGGTGACAGCCGAAACGCCTTCCTTCGGGAACACGAACTCGACCGGAGCGCCCTTGGCCTTCTCGCGGATCGGCATGTAGTCGACGATCATGCCATAGAGCTTGTCGCCGCCGCTGACTGCTTTGAGGATATCGCCATTGCCGCCCGCAGCCTGCGCGCCATTCTTGGCCAGCTCGGCATAATAGTCCCAACCCTGTTTGAGATTTTCGGTGAGCGTAACGGTGTGGATCAGGGCGGCACCCGATGTCAGCGGACTTGGCATGGTGACAAGACCTTTGGCTTCCGGCTTGGCGAGATCGGCCCAGCTCGTCGGCACAAACGGTGCCTTTGTGTTGTAGACAATGCCTGTCGTGATCAGCTTGGTGGAGAAGTAGGTGCCGTCCTTGTCAATGAGCGCGGCGTCGATACCCGAAGTCTTTGCGTCCTTGAAGGGCAGCAGGCGGCCTTCCTTCTTCAAGCCTTCCATCGTCACCACATCGGCAATCAGCAGAACGTCGGGCTGCGGCTGGCCGGCTTCGATTTCGGCGCGCAGCTTGGCCATGATCTTGGGCGTTCCGTCGCGCACCCATTCAACCTTGATACCGGGGTTCTTTGCCATGAATGCATCGGCGGTTTGCTGCGCATCGGTGTTGGGCTGGCTGGTATAGAGGACAAGTTTGCCATCTGCGGCAAACACCGGCTGAAGACCGGCGGCAAGCAAAACGGAAACGATGAGAATGCGGCGCATGATAACCCCTTTTGTCAGGACGAGATGAACCCGCTTTGATTTTTGCAGGCTCATAATGATCGGTCACCCCTATACAAGCCGGATAACGGTTCTATGACATCTAGACAAAAGTTGTAAGGTTTTCATCGGGTGAATTGGCTTGGAAAACCCCGTCAAAATTTTTTACTTGTCATCCCGCTGTTATAAACAGACAGTACAAAGAAAAAATTGCACAGCTGCGCAATGGGATGGAAAATGACTGAACCTGCTTTCCTCAAAGTCGAGCGAATGAGCGTGGGGTATGGCCCGACGACAGTACTCGACAATCTAGACCTCGACATTCACAAGGGTGAATTCGTGGCGCTTCTCGGCTCGTCCGGTTGCGGCAAGACAACGCTTCTGCGGACGATTGCCGGCTTCTCCAAGCCGTTCAGCGGTTCCATCCAGGTTGCGAACCGCGATGTCACCCAGATGCCGCCGGACAAGCGCGGTATGGCGCTGGTGTTCCAGTCCTATGCGCTGTGGCCGCACATGACCGTTGCCCAGAATATCGGCTATGGGCTGAAGCTGCAGAAGCGCTCCAAGGATGTCATCGACGCGCGGGTCAACGAAATGCAGAACCTGCTTGGCCTTGGCGGTCTCGGCGCACGCAAGCCGGCTCAGCTTTCCGGCGGGCAGCGCCAGCGCGTGGCGCTCGGCCGGGCGCTGGCCATCGATCCGGAAATCCTGCTGCTGGATGAGCCGCTTTCCAACCTCGATGCCCGTATCCGCCTGACGGTACGCCACGAGATACGGTCGCTGCAAAAGCGGCTTGGCATCACCGCCATTCACGTCACGCACGACCGCGAGGAAGCCATGGTGATGGCTGACCGTATCGTCATCATGAATGCCGGGCGGATCGAGCAGCAGGGAACGCCGGAGGACGTCTACAACAAGCCTGCATCGCTGTTCGTTGCTGCGTTCATGGGCGCGGAAAATGTTCTGTCCATGCAGGCGCGTGTCAACGGCGCGCAGATTGAACTGGCGGAAGGCGCGTTCAATCCCTCGACGGTCACGGCATTGTCGGGCCGCGCGCTTGCCAGCGGGCCGGTGCAGCTGCGTTTTCGTGCCGAAGCCGCCCGCCTTGCCGGCCGCGGCGATACGGTTTCCGCCGAGCCGGGTGCGCTCGAATTGCGCGGCCGGATTGCCAGCGTCAGCTATCCCGGCGGTCATTGGCGCCATGCCGTGCGTCTGGGCAATGACGAAATCCTAGTCGATGCGGATACCGCCTTTGCCGAGGGAGAAACCGTCAAGGTGCATATCCCCGCGCATTCGCTTTTCATTTTCAACGCGCCGCAGGTTGCTGCGGCCGCACATGCCCATTGAGGACAGGTCGCCGGTCCGCCGGCCCCTGCCCCATAGACTGCCAAAACAAAACATCCATGCTCAACGGGAGTTCACGATGAAAACGTTACTACAGGCTTCACTTATCCTCGGACTGGCAGCCACACCTGCGGCTGCCGGTGACCTCACCGTGTTGACGGCGGGTGACCAGAACATGGTCGATTACGTCAATGATTACCTCGCCCCGATCTTCGAAAAGGAAAATCCGGGCACCAAGGTGCGGGTTGTCGGCACGGGCCCCGGCGATGCCGGTTCGCAGAAGATCGTCGAGCGGTTCGACGCGCAGGCCAAGGCCAACACGGAAAAATGGGATGCTGACGTGGCCGTCGTCCACGAGAAGTTCGCCGGTCCCATGGTCAAGGAAGGCTATCTGGAATCCTATCGTGCAAAGATTCCTTCCGGCGTAATGGTGACAAGCGACAAGGCAAAAATGGCGCTTGGCGCCAATGTCGACGGTTATGTCATGCCGATGTTCTCCAGCCAGACTGCTATCGCCTACAACCCTGCGCTGATCCCCAACCCGCCGAAGAGCTATGAAGAGCTGGTTGCCTGGGCCAAGAAGAACCCGAAGCAGTTCGGTTACAACGGCATCAAGGGCGGCGCCTCGGGTGTCAGCTTCGTCATGGGCTGGATTTATGCCTTCGGCGATGGCGATGCCAAGAAGCTGATGAACGGTCCGTTCGAAGAAGCAGAAACCAAGAAGTGGGACAAGGCATTTGCTGGTCTGAAAGATTTCACCACCAATGCCACCCTGACGCCGGGCAATGCCGGAACGCTCGACATGCTGAGCCGCGGCGAAATCGCCATGGGCCCGGTCTGGGTTGATATGTTCTATTCCTGGAAAGCAGACGGCAAGCTGCCGCCGGAAATGAAGCTGTTCCTGCCTGCTCCCGGCATGCCCGGTCAGCCGATGCACTATGTCATCCCTGCCAAGAGCCCGAACACGGCGCTGGCTGAAAAGTTCGTTGCCCTTGCCACCAGCCCGAAGGTTCAGGCTGAAGGCATCGTCAAGCGCTTCAACTGGTACCCTGGCATCGATGCGAAATATGTGCAGTCGGAACTCGACAAAGCCAGCTGGGACAAGCTCTTCATCGATATTTCCCCGGAAGATCTTGCCACCAAGGCAAAGCCCTTCCCGATTGCCAAGTACAATTCGGCAATTCTCGAAGCATATGAGCGCAATGTAGCCAACTAATAGAGCGTGCCCTTCGGACCACCGGCGCACGCCGGTGGTCCCCTCCCCTCTTCTGGAATATGCCGATGCAGAAACGCCTTCTCGCCATTCTTCTCGTGATCCCGGCACTGGTCATGATCGTGCTGTTTTTCATCGTGCCGCTTGGCGCGTCGATTGTCGGCGCATTTGTTGTCGGCGATAGCTACGGCATCGGGAATTTTTCCAAATCCTTCGAGCTTTACTCCAGCGACATGATTTTCACGCTGCTGATTGTCGGCGTTTCCACCCTGCTGATCGGCTTTTTTTCGATCGCTATTGGCGGTTATCTCACGCTGGGCGAGAATCCGCGTGCTGTCGCCGTACTGCGCTGGCTCTACCGCTGGCCCATGTTCATTCCGTTTATTGTCGTCGGCCAGATCCTGCGCACATTCCTTGCCAAGAATGGCCTGATGAACAATATCCTTGTCAGCCTGGGCGTCCTGACGCCACTTCAAACGGTCGGCTTTCTTGACTGGCGCGGCATCGTCATCGCCTTCGTCTGGAAGCAGACACCATTCGTGACGCTGCTGGTCGCGGGCGCGATGGCCTCGCTGGATCGCAGCACCATTGAAGCCGCGCGCAATCTTGGCGCTTCGCGGCTGCGCATCCTCATCGAAATCATTGTCCCGCAAATCGCGGGAACCCTGCTGGTCGGCCTTATCCTCTCCTTTGTCACCATGATGTCGGTGCTTTCGGTGCCGCTGATGATCAATGCGCAATCCCCCACCATGCTGACCGCCGATATTGCGTTCCGCATCAATGCCCATGGCGATTACGGCGTTGCCAATGCGCTCGGCATGATATCGCTGCTGCTGACGGCCGGTGTCGCCCTGGTCTATCTGCGCCAGTCGGTGAAGGAGCGTTCGTGATGGCCCGAATTGATTTTTGGTGGGTTCCCCGCGCGCTCGTCCTTGGCCTGCTTGCCTTTGTGATTTTCGGGCCGCTGACCAACCTCCTGCTGTGGACCGTCGCGGAGAAATGGTATTTTCCGCATATGCTGCCGCTGGAATATGGTTTCAGCTTCTGGCAGCGGGTGTTCTCGCCGCGCGGCAATGCCATGGAATCGCTGGTGACGAGCATTGTCGTGGCCAGCTTGACCGTGGTGGTGGCCCTCGCGCTGGCCGTTCCGGCCGGTTACGCGCTGTCGCGGCTGAAACTGCCGTTCCGCAGCCTGATCCTGCTCGCCTTCCTCATTCCGCAGGCTTTCCCCAATCTGCCCGTCTATGTGAACATCGCGCGGTTCTTCTACCAGATTGGCCTGAACGGCACGATCATGGGCGTGGTGCTGGTGCATGTCACGCACGGTCTCGTCTATGCGGTGTGGATTGCCACGGCAGCGTTCTCCGCCGTGCAGATCGATCTGGAGGAAGCCGCCCGGTCCATTGGTGCCGGTCCCCTGCGCGCCTTTCGTGACGTGACCCTGCCTCTTGCGGCGCCCGGGCTTCTCGCCAGTGCTATTTTTGTGTTTCTGGAGTCGTTGGATGAGTTTACCGGCAGCTATTTCGTTGGCGCGCCCGATGTGAACACGCTGCCGTTATTGCTTTATACGGCGGGGTCCGGCGGCAACTATCAGATTGCATCGATCACCGCGCTGCTGCTACTCATCCCGTCTATCGGCTTTATGCTGGTGGTGGAGCGATTCTTGCGCGCCGATGTGCTGTCCAAGGTTGGACACTAGAGGAACAAGCATGGATTCGAACGGCGACGATCTACCGAAGAAGACCCAGCACTATGTCAGTGCCGTCGAGGTGGCAAGAAAGGCTGGCGTGTCCCGCTCTGCGGTGTCGCGGGCGTTCACACCCGGTGCCAGTGTTTCTGCCAAGAAACGCGAAAAGATCATGGCTGCCGCCGAGGAGCTCGGCTATCAGGTCAACGATCTGGCGCGGGGTCTTTTGGCAAGAACAAGCCGGCTGGTCGGCCTTGTCGTTACCAATCCGGAACTGGGCTACCGCTCGCATCTCGTCGCAGCCTTGACCAAGGCGCTGATCCATCGCGGCAGCGTACCCATCGTCATCAATACCGGCCGCACGGAAGAGGAACTTGTCGCGGCGCAAAAAACGCTGTTCGGCTACCGCGCCGAGGCGACGATCATTCTGTCCGGTTCTCCCCCCTCCTCTTTCGTCGAGCTGGCGCGGCGCAACGGTCAGCCGCTCATTGTGCTCGGACGATCCGAAACCGGGGCCGATGACGTCAATATCGACAATGAAGGCGCAGGCCGCGAAGCCGCCCGGGTTTTTCTCGCCAATGGATTGACGGCATTGGGCTTTGCCGGAACCGTGTCCCGTACGCCGACGACCATCGAACGCGAGAACGGCTTCTGCCAGGAAGCGGCTGCGCATGGGGCGACCGTCATCATGGGGCATGGCGGCAATTCCGATTATGCGGGCGGGCAGGAAGCGGCGCGGCAGCTTTTTGCCGGCAGCGAACCCCCGCAGGCCGTATTCTGCGTCAACGATCTGGTTGCCTTTGGTCTTATCGATCATGTGCGGCGGCACACAAGCCTGAGGATTCCGGAGGACCTGTCCGTCATCGGGTTTGACGACATACCGGAAGCGGCGTGGGAAACCTACAATCTCACCACCTTCCGCCAGGACCCGGCTGTCATGGCTGCACACGCCGTGGCCCTGCTCGACCAGCGGCAGGCGGAACCGGATTGCCCGCCCATGCACGACCGGCTGAACACGCACATTGTTGTGCGCGGCAGTGCCCGCATCCCCCATTCATTCAAGCCCTGATACGTCCGAGACATTCCATGAAAATTATCCAGGTTACCGATCTGCATCTCGTCACGCCGGGCGATATTCTGTGTGAGCGCGATCCGCTGAAGAATCTTCAGGCCTGCATTGCCGACATCAACGAGAATCATGCGGATGCAGAACTGGTGATTTTCACCGGCGATCTCAGCGATAACGGTCATGAGGACAGCTACCAGGCATTGGCGGGTGAACTGGAAAAGCTCATTCCGTCGTATAAACTGCTTCTCGGCAATCACGATAACCGCAGCGCATTTCTGCGGGTTTTCGCTTCCGTCACGCCGGAGGACGGTTTCGTCCAAAGCGTGGTCGATACGGCGGAGGGGCGCCTGATACTGCTCGACACCCTATCGGAAGGTTTTGTCGAAGGGCGTCTGGATGAAACCCGGCAAGCCTGGCTGAAACGGCGTCTGGCCGAGGCGGCTGGCCGGCCGGTGTTCCTCTTCCTGCACCATCCCCCCTTCCCTATTTTCCTGCCGCTCCTCGATGGGCTCGGACTTGTCGAATCGGAAGCGCTTCATGCTTTGCTGCGCGAGCATGGCAATGTCAGGCATATTTTTGTCGGTCATGCGCACAGGCCGGTGGCGGGCAGCTGGCGCGGCATTCCCGTGAGCGTCATACGCGGCACCAACCACCAGACGGCACTGGATTTTTCACCCGACAGGATCATGACGACGCTCGAGCCGCCGGCCTATGCCGTTGTGTTTATCGATCGGAATACAGTGATCGCCCATTTCCACGATTTCCTCGATCGCACCGCTGCCTATCGCTAGCGGTTCGCCGGATTGGCCGTTCGGCTGCCCGCCGAGCGGGAGGATTTCTGCTATGCTATTGTATTCGTTTGTAAAAAGGAAATATATTGGATATATTTTCGGCAGGTTCCGGTTTCTTGCCGAAGCAGTAGCCCAATGCTTGCGCGCGCTGGTCGAGTTCTTCTCTGATCCCGTCGAGGATCGGGCCGCAATAGACCGGAGGATGGCAGGGAGACGAATTTACCGCGCGTTCCGGTGATGTGAACATGAGGGTTCCGGGTTCCAGGAACCTGACCCGGTTGCCAAGATCGAGGTAGCTTTCCGCATAGGCACCTTCCGCGATCAGCACGCCATGCTGCTCCAATTCAATATGGTAATAAATGAATGGTTCGAGCGTTGCGTTCTGCGTGATGGAAGTGCCGTTGATGAGGAGCTTTGCCGGGACAAGTGACCCATTCAGAAACAGGCAATGATCCGGCGACACATGGAGGTTGCGGTTCGGTGCGCCGCGATCGAGCGCGCCCGGACGGATGCGGATAGGTGCATGATCGCGCAGCTTGTCGATGGTTCTGGGATCGATCCTGCGGCTTCCGATCCAGATGATGGGTACGGCTTCACCGTTCATCGTATAGACCAGATTGCCGATCTTGAGCCTCTCGACGGCGATCTCCCCTGCCGGTGTGGAGATCAGCGTTCCCATGACGAAGCAGGGCGTCTTGATGGTGATCTGACCGCTGTTGTCCGCTTGAGCAAAGTCGAACGTGGCAGCGGGATTGATAGTAAACTTTGCGCCTGTACCGAGCACATCTTTGACTGTGTTGGTGGCGCCTTTGATTGTCGTTGCAATGGGGTTTAGAAGACCAGTCAAAAAACCAGGTTTTTCAGCAGGCGCAGGCTCGGTGGTCTTTCCAGTCTTGAAGAGAAGTGTGTCATCCTTCAGTTCGGCGGAGGTTGCGCCATCCACTTTGATCTTGTCGCCTCCGTGAAGATTGATGATCGTGATGGGGCTGGCCACGTTAATACCGAGATTGCCGGGCTGGTATTCGAATGTGCCAGTGCCGTCTGAATAGCCAAAATCGATGGTCGTCGAATTTGCAATGTTGACGGCGGCAGGCGGAGCACTGAGGGTGAGTGTACAGTTTTTTCCTACTCCATAGGTGATGTGCCCGAGCGCTTTCACATCCAGTCCCGCCGGGTTCACCGTCAGATGGGCGCCGTCGACGAGGTCAATTCTTGCAATGTTGAGTGCGCTGAGGTCGACCGATTTGCTGTCCAGGGTGACCTCCCTGCCAGTGATGAGATAGTGGCCATCGGCCCGCTTCTCCAGTCCGACGGGCGGGTCGTTGACGGATGTTTTGGCCATGCTTCTGTTTCCTTCTGAAAATGGATTGTGGTGAAAATCAAACAGGCGTGGCTCTTTCCGCTGCGGCGCGGAGATGAGCGCGGAGGTCGATGGACGGCTTCTGTCCGTAAATTTCGCGATAGGTGGCGGCGAAGCGCGCCGGGTTTGAAAACTGCAGACTGCTTGCGACATCAGTGACGGTTCTCGCCTTGCCCATCTTGATCAGGTCATGTGCCTCTGCGATGCGGTAATGCGACAGAATTTGGATTGGCGTTGCGTCACGGAAATGCCGGAATATTCGCTGCAGTGTTCGCGTACTGCATCCTGCAGCACCTGCTATATGATCGACCGTGACCGGAGCGTAGAGATTGTTGCGGATGAATTCCTCGGCACGGCGAAGCTGTCTTGGGCATGGTTGCCGTGTGGAACGATCGCCATGGCAAAGATTGTGCGGCGCTGACGCGTAGAGCTGCGCGATCAGCAATTGCTCATAACTGATGACCAGCGGCGGCGTCTCCCCCTCCCCTTTCCTGAAAAGCAGAAGATTGATCGTGCGGTACAGGCTGGACACGGCGTGCCTGCGGAAATCGGCGACAGCCGCAAACCGGGGCTCATGAAAGCAAAATTGTCCTGACCACAGGCCAAACTGATTGCGCAACAGGGAGAGTGGAATCTGGAATGCGAGCCAGCGACACCCCTTGGTCAGTTTGAGCGAAGTGGCAGGTTCGTTGATGATGGCTCCGGTGCAGCCGCCCGGGATGAGCGACGCGAGGCGCGATCTGGTGTTGCCGCATTCGATCACACCGCTGAGCACAAAGACATAAAGGAGGTGGTCTGCCTTTCCGTCCGAAACGATTTCCATCGGATGGGAGGTCGAACCTTTCAGGACCTGTGTCTCATTGAGGCGGTAGATCTCGTCCAGGGGTAAACGAGGAAATATTGCGGGTCTCTCGGCAACCGGCGTTCCCGTGGCGGGCATTTGTGCCGGGTGATGGGACAGGCGGTCGCGAGCAGGACTGGCATTCCGCATTGTATCGAACATTGCTTCAATCCTTGAAAAAGAGATGGTGATTGAAATCGATGCGCCAGACAAAATACAATTTTAAATAGAATATATTTCGTACGTAATTTGAGGTTGTATTGTTAGCTAGGGATCGCTGCCGCGTAAATGCGACTTTAGTGCAAGGGAATTATTTGCCATGAATCGCGCTGTTTCTGGAAAGAAACAGTTGAAGAGCACTTGAATTCAGGAACCGATTGTTCTGTGGGGGCATTGATTGATGATAGGTTGGCGCCCTTTGCAGGAGTCGCCGAGGCGGCCCAATTCCTTGTGTTCCCTTAGTGAGATAGTTGAAATGAGCAAGCCATCTTCTGGTCCCATACCGACCGGTCCAAAGCCCTTTTACCGTTCATTTGGTTTTCAGGTTATTGCCGCGATGATCATCGGGCTCCTGCTCGGCCTCGTCGCCCGTAATCTTGGCCCCGATGCGACAGGCAATCCGAATTGGCTCAGCGTAACGCTGCAGACCGTCGGATCAATCTTCGTGCAACTCCTGCGGGCACTGGTTCCGGCGCTGATTTTCACCGCGATCGTGGCAAGCATCAGCAACCTGCGCGCGCTCAACAATGCAGCCGCTCTTGTCTGGCAAACGCTGCTGTGGTTCGCCATTACGGCGCTCGTGTCGGTGGTGATCGGCATTGCGCTTGGACTTGTTATCCAGCCTGGAATCAATTCCAGCGTCCTTGCCTCTGCCGCCTCCGCTCCGTCGTCAACCGGTTCGTGGCTCGATTTCCTGAAAGGGCTCGTTCCTTCCAACATGCTCGGCCTGCAGGCATCGACCAAAGTGACCGGCGGTTCGGCGAGCACGTACCTGTCTTTCAACGTGCTGCAGATCGTCATCATCTCCATTGTGGTTGGGGTCGCGGCGCTGCGCGTCGGATCGGTGGCGGAGCCGTTTCTTGATTTCAATCGCGCGCTGCTGGCTGTGGTGCGGAAGATTCTCTGGTGGGTGATCCGCTTGACGCCAATCGGAACGATCGGGCTTCTCGGCACGGCGGTGGCGCAGTATGGCTGGGAAACGCTGGCACAATTGGGCTGGTTTTCCGCTGCGGTCTACATCGGTCTTGGACTGGTGCTCTTTGTGGTCTATCCGATCGTGCTTCTGGCCAATGGTCTCAATCCGGCCCGGTTTTTCGCGGGAGCCTGGCCGGCGATCCAGCTTGGTTTTGTCTCCCGCTCATCGATTGGAACCCTGCCGGTCACCGAAGCCGTGACGGAAGGCAATCTCGGGGTGCCGCGGGAATATGCGGCCTTTGCCGTACCGCTGGGAGCGACGACGAAAATGGATGGCTGTGCTGCCATCTATCCGGCCATCGCCGCAATCTTCGTCGCGCAGTTCTACAACATACCGCTGGGTGTTCAGGAATATCTTCTGATCGCCTTTGTATCGGTCATCGGTTCCGCGGCGACCGCAGGGCTGACCGGCGCGATTGTCATGCTGACATTGACGCTCTCCACGCTGGGTTTGCCCTTGCAGGGTGTCGGGCTTTTGCTGGCGGTCGATCCGATTTTGGATATGGGCCGCACGGCGGTGAATGTTGCGGGACAGGCGCTGATTCCAACGATCGTCGCCAAGCGACAGGGAATTCTCGATCAGGACCGTTATGACAGCACGACGACGATTGACGTGATTGATCCGGCTGCCGTGCCCGCTGCAGCCTGAGGACATCTGCAGTTGGATAAAGCGCGGCAGCGATGCCGCGCTTTCTTTTTGGCGTTGACAGCTGTCAACTGCCTCCCGATTCGGACGCTAGGATTGGGCAGCACATGGCTGTGTAAGCGCCGACCATGCCAGTTGCGCGGTGAATCTGGAATCAGTTGACAGCTGTCAACCCGTTGAATCCTTGCGCGCGTGCCTTATGGTTAAAATACATCGTGGGCGATTCACTCTTTGTAAACCACACTTCCATAGAGTTTTACGCAATTGCCACAGTTGTAAGCGAGTACCGAGTTGTCCAAGCGTAATCAGGCAGTCAACCATAGTCTGCACACTCCCGCCATCTCCCGGCGCCATCTCTTGCTGGGCGCAGGCTCCCTCGCAGTTCTCGGCGTATCCGGATGCTCGCAGACATTCGAGCTTCCCGACATGAGCGTTGACACCATGTCGACCGGCAGTATTCGGCCGCAGATCAGCGTGGATAAATCCATCACGGTTCCCGACGTTATGTACGCCGCGGTGCAGGAGGGGCCATATTCGCTCCCGGCGATTCCCTATCAGAAGGTTCCGGCCGAGTTCCGGCGGCAGATCGTCGTCGATCCGACAGGCGAGCAGCCTGGGACAATCGTCGTGCGCTTGCAGGAGCGTTTCCTCTATCTGGTGCAGCCGGGCGGTGACGCCATCCGCTACGGCGTTGGCATCGGCAAGGCCGGGTTCCTGTGGAGCGGTCGCGCCAACATCCAGTACAAGAAGGAATGGCCGCGCTGGACGCCGCCGCGCGAGATGATCCAGCGCAAGCCTGAACTGGTGAAATTCGAAAACGGCATGGAACCCGGACCGCAGAATCCGTTGGGTGCGCGCGCGCTCTACATCTACAAGGATGGTGTCGATACAGGCTATCGCATCCATGGCTCGCCGGAATGGTGGTCGATCGGAAAGTCCATGTCATCCGGCTGCGTGCGTCTCATCAACCAGGATATTATCGATCTCTATAGTCGCGTGCCTGGCAAAGCCACTGTTGTCGTGGGGTAGGGAAGTCCTCTAGGAATCATTGCAGAGTTGGGTATCAGGCCGGGACCTATCGTCTCCGGCCTGATTGCTTTCATGGGCATGTCTGTGCGCGTGGGGTTCAGACGCGGATGAGCCCGAGCTTGCGTGCTCTGTCCATGAGGTTCTTGACCGATGATGCGGCCCAGCGGGCTGCGCCGCGCGGCGTCCGCTCGTGCATGGCTTCAAGCTGACCGGCGATGTCGCGCAAGGTCAAATCCGGGTTGGCATTGGCAATGCCGGTCACCAGCATCATGAGCCGATCCTCCGGCGTGCGGCGAGGGGAGGGGGCTATCAGGCGTGCATCCGCAAGCCCTTCATTGACCAGCAGTCGTACCGAGCGGCGCAAGCGGTCGGCATTCCAGATTTGTCCGGTCTGTTGGCGCAGGCTGCGAGCCACCTCGTCCCAGGGGTGTTCGGGACGCATGCGCCGCACGATGGGCAGCCAGGATGACATCCCAGCCGTCAGGTCCGCCAGATGGCCACGCCTGCGGGCCTGGGCGAGCTTTGCCAATGCCTCGGGCTGCTTCTCACGCAGGCCGGGATTGCCGGGAAGCCTGCCCCGCGCACGGGCGGCATTGATCCCCGCCTTGGTACGTTCGGAAATAAGGGCACGTTCCAGCTGGGCCACGGCGCCGAGAACCTGCAGGGAAAACATGCCTTGCGGCGTCGAGGTATCGATGGGGTCGTGCAGCGACCGGAAATGCGCACCCTTTTCCTCCAGCTGTTCGATGACAGTCAGGAGATGACTGACGGACCGGGCCAGCCGGTCGAGGCGTACCACGACCAGCACGTCACCGCGGTTGATCTCCCGCAGGAGGCGGGCCAGGACGGGACGGGCGCGCGATGCACCCGAGCCATGCTCTTCGAAGATGGTGCCGCAGCCCGCGGCCCTCAATTCCAAAAGCTGGGCATCATTGGCCTGTTCTTCCGTCGAGACGCGGGCGTAGCCAATCAAGATGGGTCTGGGTGCTGCGGTCATGGCCGCGATCCTAGCAACCGTCCTGCAACTTGCAATGCCAGACGTGGGGATTGGGCGGTACTCCCATCCCGCAAATTGGAGCGCCGGGAAGTCCTCATGATGGGCGCCGGGGCATGCCAACCATGGAAGGGGAGGGTGTGGAAAAGGCAAACAACTTATCCACGTACAGTCCGGATCTGCTATAATTCCTGCTGGGTAGACGGCCGGGAGCGCCGTGCTAGTCCATCATGCAGAAATTAAATCTGTTTTGCCTGCACTTTTGATAATATTATTCAACAAATACAATGATATTCGTTCAAATCGCATCTATAGTATCATGCGCATTCCGGAGTATGACAGCTCTCGCTTTGACCCATATTCTCATGGTTTGACGCGTCTTCAAACAGTTTTTCGACAAGGCTGGCTCGATACTGAAATCGAGTTCCTGCGGAGGGTTTTTTGAAGGGCAGATGAGCCAGTTTGGGTCGTTGTACTGATTTTGACGTCAGTACAGCATGGCGACGGGGCAACGAGACAAGACATCCGCTCACCGCTGAACAAAATGGCCTTTCGTCACTTCCACATAGTCACGCTGCGGTACTTTATAGCCAACCGGGCGCACCGGACTTTTCAACTCACTGATTACGGTGTTGCGTTTGATGGCCCGCCGCGCCGGATCAGGCACGGGGACGGCATTCATCAATGTCTTCGTATAGGCGTGTTGGGGATTATCGAAAACCGCCGCACGCGGTCCGATCTCGACAATCTCGCCGAGATACATGACGGCCACGCGATGGCTCACCCGTTCGACGACCGCCATGTCATGCGAAATAAACAGGAATGACAGGTTGAAATCCTGCTGCAGGTCTAGGAGCAGATTGACCACCTGCGCCTTGATCGACACGTCGAGCGCGGAAACGGACTCGTCCGCAACGATGACTTTGGGGTCGAGCGAAAGTGCCCGGGCAATGGCGATGCGCTGGCGCTGCCCGCCGGAAAACTCGTGCGGATAGCGGGAGAACATGTCCGCGGACAGGCCAACGCGCTCAAGCAGATCCACGGCTTTCTCGCGGGCCTGTTTCTGGGTTCCCAGCCGATGGACGATGAACGGCTCTGCGATGGTCGCACCGACGCTCATGCGCGGGTTGAGGCTGGCGAAGGGATCCTGAAAGATCATCTGGATGCTCTTGCGCATGGTGCGCAGGGCGATCTGGTCAAGGCTGAGGACATTGGTGCCGTCGAGGATCACCTCGCCGCTGTTGGGCTGCACGAGACGGGTGATAGACCGGCCGGTGGTCGACTTCCCGCAACCGGATTCACCGACAAGGGACAGTGTCTCGCCCTGGAACAGGTCAAATGACACGTTCTCGACCGCGTGAACCGCGCCGGTCTTGCGCGAGAACAAGCCTGAACGAATATCAAAACGGGTGGTCAGGTTCCTGACTTCAAGGATCGGCGTTTTGCGCCTGTCGACCGTATCGGCCACCGGGGCTGGAACGGTGGTCTCGCCGGTTTGAATGTCGACAATGGGGAAGCGCAGTGGCCAGTGCTGTCCTTTCATTGAACCGAGGCGAGGCACGGCTGAAAGCAGCGCCCGCGTATAGGGATGCTTGCCGCGATGGAAGATATCGGCGGTGAGGCCGCTCTCGACCGCTTCGCCGCGATACATCACAATGGTGCGATCGGAGATTTCGGCGACCACACCCATGTCATGGGTGATGAAGAGGACCGCCATGCCTTCCTCTTCCTGCAGGACCTTGATCAGATCGAGGATCTGTCCTTGAATCGTCACGTCAAGGGCCGTTGTCGGTTCGTCGGCAATGAGGAGCTTGGGGCGGCTGGCCAGAGCCATGGCGATCATGACACGTTGGCGCATCCCGCCGGAGAACTGGTGCGGATATTCGTCGAAGCGCGCCGCAGCATTGGGAATGCGGACCTTTTCCAGCAGGCGTATGGTTTCGGCCCGCGCCTCGGCCGGTGTCATCGCGCGGTGACAGGTCAAGGCTTCCGAGATCTGCCGCCCGATGGTGAAAATCGGATTGAGGCTGGTCATCGGCTCCTGAAAGATCATCGCAACATCGTTGCCGCGGATATCGCGCATCTGCCGGTCGGAGCGTGAAAGAAGGTTCTTGCCGTTGAGAATGACATTGCCTTCGATGCGGCTGGTTGCCTTTGCCAGCAGACGCATGACGGAGAGCGATGTAACGCTTTTCCCGGAACCGGATTCACCGACAATGGCGACGGTCTCGCCGGGCATGACCTCGAAGGACACATCGCGCACCACGCTTTTCCAGCTGCCGTCGACGAGGAAGGATGTGGTGAGCCCTTCGACAGACAGCACCGGTTTGGCTGTCTCTCCGGAAGAGTGGTTGGTTGAAGGAGCCGTCACAGGGTTCACCGTCATCCTGTCAGCGTCCTGCCGCATAGGCCTGCATCAGGCGCGGAGTAGCAGCGGCACGCAACAGCCCGTCCGCTTCGCGTTTCGCCGCGGTCAGGCGGCCCACGGTCCACGGGTCTGCGGGGGTGATCAGGTGGCCCTTCTGCTTGAGTGCGTTCAACGCATCCGTCCCGATACTGGTCTCGATCGTGATGTTTCCAAGCTCGCTCGTGCGCGGATAGAAGGAGCTTGGGAAATGCGCCGTGTGGAACAGCGGCTGGTCGATTGCTTCCTGCAGGTTGAGGCCGTGATGGATATGGCGCAGGAAGAATGGCAGCTGCCATTGGTCCTGCTGGTCGCCGCCGGGAGTGCCGAAGGCCATGGCCGGTCGTCCTTCGAAAAGGGCGATGGTGGGAGTAAGCGTCGTTCGGGGCCGCTTGCCGGGAGCAAGCGATGTCGGCAGGCCCTCCCGCAGCCAGAACATCTGCGCGCGCGAGTTGAGACAAAAGCCGAGACCGGGAATGATGGGCGAGGATTGCAGCCAGCCGCCGGACGGGGTGACGGAGACCAGATTGCCCTCGCGGTCGATCACGTCGATATGGACCGTATCCCCACGCTTTTCCGACAGGTGCGCCATGGTCGGCTCATAGACAACGCCGCCGCCCATGCCTTTCAACATGTGCATGGTCAGGTCATACTGCGTGTCAAAGCCGGGTATCCTGCCGGGTTGAAGCGTGTGGGAGGCTTCTCCCGCGATCAGCTTGCGGCGCTCATCCGTGTAGGCATCAGACAGGAGATGGTCTATCGGCACGTCGGCATGCTTTGGATCGCCGTAATAGACTTCCCGGTCCGCATAGGCGAGTTTCATCGCCTCGACCACCGTGTGCACGAACTCCGCGCCATTTGGGTCCATGGCCGCAATGTCAAAGCCTTTCAGCAGCGCAAGCGATTGCAGCAGGGCGGGTCCCTGGCCCCACGGGCCTGTCTTGGCAACGGTCCAGCCGTGATAATCGTAGGTTTGCGGTGCTTCGATCGTTGCGCGCCAGTTCGCCATATCGTCGGCGGTCAGGACTCCCCTGTGGCGACTGCCGCTGGCATCCATGACTTCGGCGCTGTGCAGATAGTCTGCAATATGCTCGGCAACGAAGCCGCGATAAAACGCATCGCGCGCTGCCTCGATCTGGCTTTCGCGTTCCTTCCTGCTTTCGGCTTCGGCAATGATGCGTTTCCAGGTTGCCGCAAGAACGGGGTTCCTGAAATTGGCATGCGGCGCCGGTGCCGTGCCGCCCGGCAGCCATGTGGCGAAGGATGTCGGCCATTCCTTGCGGAAGAATTCGCCCAAACCGCTGATGGTCGCGGCGACACGCGGCAGAACCGGATGACCGTTCTCGGCGTAGTAGATCGCCGGTTCCAGCACGTCCCGTACCGACATCGTGCCATAGTCGCGCAGCATCAGCATCCAGCCATCGAATGCGCCGGGTATGACGGTGGCCAGCAGGCCGTCGCCGGGGATAAGGTCCAGACCCTCACGCTTGTAATGGTCGATTGTCGCGCCTGCCGGCGCCGGTCCCTGTGCGCAGATGACTTCGATCTTGTTCTTCTTCTTTGAGTAGAAGACTGCCGGCATGTCCCCGCCTGCGCCGTTCAGATGCGGCTCCACCACCTGCAGAACCATGCCTGTCGCCACGGCCGCATCAAACGCATTGCCGCCCTTTTCCAGAATGCTCATGCCAACGGCGGTGGCGATCCAGTGGGTCGATGTCACAACGCCAAAGGTTCCAAGAATCTCGGGCCGGGTGGTGAAACGGGTCATTGCATTGTCCTTTCAGATATTATGCTTCGCGCGGATCGAGGGCGTCGCGCAGGCCGTCGCCAAGAAGATTGAAACCGATAACAACGAGAAAGATGGCGGCACCCGGCCACATGGCCATCCAGGGTGCCTGGGAGAGGAAGTTCTTGGCGACATTGAGCATCGAACCCCAGCTGGGCGCGGGGGGCTGCTGCCCAAGCCCGAGGAAGGACAGGCTGGCCTCGGCAATGATGGCGGTCGCGATGGTCAGGCTCGCCTGTACAAGCAGCGGCGAGAACACGTTTGGCAGGATGTAGCGGGTGATGATCCGGTAGTGCCCGAGCCCGACGGAGCGCGCTCCTTCCACATAGTCTTCGGTTTTCACGGTCAGCACCTGTCCGCGGGTCAGCCGGACGAAAAGCGGCATGGCGGAAAACCCGATGGCGATCATCGCATTGCCAAGGCTTGGTCCGAGAAAGGCGGCCAGCGCAATGGCCGTGATGAGGAACGGCATGGCAAGGAATGCCTCGGTGATGCGCGAAATGATGATGTCGATCCAGCCGCCGAAGTAACCGGATATCAGTCCGAGCGGCACGCCGACGGCAACGGCGATGCCCACCGAGAATACACCGGCCATCAGCGAGGCGCGGGCGCCCCAGATCATGCGCGAAAGAATGTCCCGGCCGATGTCGTCGGTTCCCAGCCAGTGTGCGGCGGAGGGAGCCTTGCGGATGGCCGACCAGCTGGTGGCGACGGGATCCGCTATGGGCAGGAGCGGCGCCGTGACGGCGAGGACCAGGAAGACGCTGATAATCAGAAGCCCGGCGAGGGCGCTCCTGTTCGCCTTCAGTTTCTTCCATGCACGGTTGCCTGAACGGCTTTGCTGGGGCGCTGCCGGCATTGCCTGCCGCATCGTCATAGCGTGGCCCTCATTCTCGGGTTGAGCAGGATGGAAAGCACGTCGGCGACGAGATTCATCAGGATGAAGCCTGCTCCGGTACAAAGGACAACGCCCTGGACAACCGCGTAATCCCGGTTGAAAACCGCATCGACGATCAGTTTGCCGAAACCGGGAATGGTAAAGATCTGTTCCGTCAGCACGGCGCCCGCCAGCAGCTCACCAAAGAGAAGCGCGGTCATGGTGATGATGGGAAGAAGCGCATTGCGGAACGTGTGTCGGAGAATGACGGATCGTTCGGAAACGCCCTTGGCCCGGGCCGTGCGGATGTAATCGGCACTCAGGACCGTCAGCATGGACGACCGGGTGTGGCGCATGAGAGTTGCTGCCAGTGCCAGCCCGAGAACGAAGGCCGGCATGATCATTGTCTGCAGCGACCGCAGCGGGTCCTTGAAGAACGGCTCGTAGCCCGATGCGGGAAGCCAGCCCAGTTTCACCGACACGAGCAGGATGAGCATGATGCCCATCCAGAAATTGGGTACGGACAGGCCGGAGAGCGCGACGACGTTGGCGATGTAGTCGACGGCAGTATTCTTCCTGACCGCCGCTATTATTCCGATGGGCACGCCGATGGCCAAGGCGAACGTCATGGCCATGACGGCCAGTTGGATGGTCACCGGCAGCTTTTCGGCAATCAGGGAAAGGACAGGCTGGTTTGTCCGCAGGGATATGCCGAAATCACCCCTGAGGGCGGAGCCGACCCAATAGAAATACTGGACGATGACAGGGTCGTTCAGGCGGTACTTGTCGCGCAGGAGTTCCAGCACCTGCGGATCGCGTTCTTCGCCGGCCATGGCCAGGATCGGGTCGCCCGGCAGCAGCTTTTGCAGCGAAAATGCAAAGATCGATATGATGATCAGTGTCGGTATGGCCAGCAGAAGCCGCTTTCCGATGTAGGTATACATGGGCTGAAAATCCTGACGCATCGCCTGGCGGCGAAGCTGCAGAACATTGCAGCTTCGCTTCAAGCCGTTTCGTTAGCTCTTCTTGACGCCCTGCAGGCGGATCATGCCATCAGGGGAGGGGACAAAGCCTGTGACGTTCTTCTTGAGGGCCCAGATCCATGCCTGATGACCAAGATAGATGATGGGCAGATCGTCATTGAGAATCCGCGCCGCCGCATCGTATTTCTGCTTGCGCGCGGCGTTATCCGTGGAACTGCGGGCCGCGTTGAGAAGGGTGTCCACTTCAGGATTGCAGTACTTGGCATCATTGATGGCACCCTTGCAGGTGACAAACTCACGCAGATTGCCATCGGGATCAACACGTCCGGACCAGTCGGCATGGCCAAACTGGAATTTTCCGGCTGGTAGTTCTGACTGGAGCGTTGCGAACTCCGTTGCCTTCAGTTTGACGTTAAACCCGGCCTCCGCAACCATCGATTGGATGACCTGCATTCTCTGCATGGTCACCGGATTGTTCGGGGTTGCAAATTCTATGTCGAGCGTTGCAAACCCAGCCTCTTTCATCAGGACCTTAGCCTTTTCAACATCCCGGGCCGGTACAGGAATGTCCTTGTCATACCAGGGACTGTTGGGCGGGAAGGGCTGGTTGCCGGCAACCGACGTGCCTTCATAAACAACCTGATTGACAGCTTCGCGGTCAATGGCAAGCGAGAAGGCCTGCCGCAACCGCTTGTCCTTGCCGAACGGATTGTCGGCGAGCGGCCCATTGCCCACATTGGCGATCATGGCCAGATATCCGACACCGATCGCATCGGCATAGGTGAGCTTCGAATCCGCTTTCACCGCCGCAGCGTCCGTGGCGGCGAGCCGTTCCAGCATGTCGAGATCGCCGGACTGCAGGTTGGCGAGACGCACGGTCGAGTCCGGGATCGGCAGGAACGTCACCTTGTCGATGAAGACGTTGGCCGCATTCCAGTAGTGCAGGAATTTTTCGAGCACGATGCGATCCTGCTGCACACGCTCGACGAACTTGAAGGGACCGGAACAGACCGGCTTGCTGCCGAGGTTTGCCCCCAGTTCCGCTGCGGCCTTTGGCGAAACCATCATGCCGCTGCGATCCGACAGCTGGGCAAGCAGGGATGCGTCAGGGCTTTTGAGGGTGAATTTGACCTGATAGTCGCCCGTTGCCTCAACACTCTTCACGGAAGACAATTCGCTCTTGCGGCGGGATTCCGGCAATGTCTGCGAGCGCTGGATATTGGCGACGACGGCCGCGGCATTGAACGGCGTCTCGTCGTGGAAAACCACGTCCTTGCGCAGGTTCATGGTCAATTCGGAACCGTCATCGGACCATTTCCAGTCCGTCGCCAGCTGTGGCACGATCTCAAGTGTCGGGCTGACATCGACCAGCTTGTCGCACAGGGCCGTATAGACGATGCGGCCGACGAAGGTGCGCGACTGTGCCGGGTCGAGGACATCGGCATCGTCCTGAAGGCCGATACGCAATTCGCTGGCGCCCGCAGGCACGGCAATGAGAATACCGGCTAGCAGGCCTGCAAGAAGTCTGGTCTTTTGCATTGAAGTTCTCCTCTTTTCATCAGAGCGGTCAAATCCGCTTGTTTGTTCCGTGTTGATGGCCGGTTATCTTCCGGTCCTTATCGCGATGGTGGTCTGTGCTTGCGGCACTTATCCGGGCTGTTTGGTTTCGAATCCGTCCAGCGATGTCAGGCGGATCAGCCATTCCTGCAGCATCAGCAAGTGCTGGCGCATGGCTTCGCCCGCCCTCAGCGGGTCGCGGGATTCGATGGCATCGATGATGGCTGAGTGGTGGTCATAGGATGTCACCGCGGCGTTGTTGCCGCTGCGCGCGCGCTCACGGATGATCTGCCAGGCTTCATCCTGGCGCACCCGGTTGACCACATCGAAGATGGTCAGGAAAAACTGGTTGCCGGCACTCTGGGCAATTTGCCGATGCAGTGATCCATCCCACAGCTCATGCGAGTCGGCATCCTGGCTTTCGCGCGATTTCAGCGCCAGTTCACGCATGCGGTCGATGTCGGTTTTCTTGGCCCGCATGGCCGCGAGTTGCGCCAGCTGCGGTTCTATCCTCAAACGGACCTCCATGATTTCCATGAAGTTCGTGCCGGCGATGATGGTATCGACATGCTCGCCCCAGCTATCGGGTTCGCGTCCGGCAAATGTGCCCTGACCCTGCCTGCGCCATATCCGGCCTTCAGCTTCCAGCACCTCCAGTGCCCGCCGGACCGAGCGGCGGCTGACGCCGAGTGATTCCGACAGTGCGCGTTCGGTTGGCAATTTGCCGTCTTTTCCGAATTCGTCGGATGCGAGAAGCCGGCGCAGCCGGTCAAGCGCGTAGTTCGAGTTTTCCTGGGACTGGTTGCTTGCCATGCGGTATTGGTCCGGACCAATTGTAATATTGGTTCAGTCGACGGTATTTTTCCGATGGCGTCAAGATGTTATTTTGAGCATTTATGTTTCTGCTCAAATTGTGGGCATGCGTGTACCGGTTAACCCCTTGGAATCAGACGTGTTGCGGCTGAAACTTTTGTTCACAACTTGCCACTTTGAAGCCATGTTTTTTACATCGGTCTGACATGAGGCGCTGGTAGGAATCCTTCACCGAAGCGAAACGGAATCGGTGACGAAAATGCGCGCCACAACTGATCAATGGAATCCGCACTGGGCCGTCCATCCCGGCGAGCATCTGGCGGCCTGTATCGGATCGCATGGGCTTTCACGCGAGAGATTCGCCCGGGCCGCCGACATTCCCGTGGAAACCATCGACGCGATCATCGCCGGCCAACACCCCATCACGCTCGACATCGCCGTGCGCATCGAGCGTTCGCTCGGCATCATGCCCGATCTCTGGTTCATTCTGCAGTCAAAATGGCATCGCCAGCAGAAGGCGTCCTAGCCCGATCTGAATGGGATCATAGAAAAGTTGCGATATCCTCCAGCCGCCGTTTTTCGGTCGCATGCGCCGGAATGGTAGCGCCCGGACGGGGATAGCCGACAACCAGCATGATATAGGGCTTGTCCTGTGCGGGACGCCCGCAAATCTCGTTCAGGAATCCCATGGGGTTGGGTGTGTGGGTCAGCATGGCCAACCCGGCCTTGTGCAGTGCTGCGATGAGAAAGCCGGTTGCGATGTTGACCGATTCCGGCACGTAATAATTTTTGCGCAATACCCCGTCGGCGGAACGACTCTTTCGCTCGCCGAATATGCAGATGAGCCAGGGAGCGTCTTCGAGAAAGGGTTTGCTGCTGTCGGTTCCCAGCGGTGCCAGGGCTTCGAGCCATTCTTCACCGGCACGGCCGGCATAGAAGGCCTGCTCCTCTTCTTCCGCAGCAACGCGGATCTGCCGCTTGATGTCGGGATTGCCGATGACGGCAAAATGCCATGGCTGATGATTGGCACCATTGGGTGCCGTTCCCGCCGCAAGCAGGCAGCTTTCGATGATATCCCGAGGCACTGGCCTTGTATCGAAATCCCGCACGGTATGACGACGGCGAATTTCCTCGTAGAAATCAAGCGCATTGCGGCGCATGAGGTCGACGGGCAATTCCTGATAGTCCGGCAGGGGGATGGGTTGGTAGGCCGCGGGCTTGGTTTGGCTCATGGTAAAAATCCTCACATATTGTCCGCTTATATTGTCAGACAATTCTCGCGAAGCAATCCCTCTTCGTGTACAAGGCTGGCCTTATTCCTAATCGGCGGTGAAATGGTCGTCGGTCAGCGACTGTATGAGTGCGCGCGACGCTTCGATATGGTCGAGCATGATGGCCTCGGCGCGCTGCACCTGTCCGTCAAGAATGGCGCTCACCAATGCCTGATGCTGGGCATTGGAGTTCAACACCTCCTGGCGGTGAACCAGCATGCGGAACTGCAGCCAGTAGATGGAGTTGTTGAGGCGACGCAGGGTTTCCGCCAGAAGCGCATTGCCGGCGCGTGTCACGAACAAGCCGTGGAATTCTTGGTTCAGATCCGAGAATCGCTGCATGTCGCCTGCGGAAACCGCATCGTCCAGCTGCATCTGCAAGGTCTGGACTTTTGCCGGCTCTGCCAGGATGACCGGAGCGGCCAGACGAACCGCCAGGACCTCGAGCGCCCCGCGAACCTGAAACAGTTGATCCACGCCCTTGCGCGACAATTGTCTGACCGTCACCCCGCGATTGGGCTCAAAGGCCAGGAGTCCGTCGGAAGCCAGGCGTTGAAAGGCTTCCCGGACCGTCGACCTTGATACGCCGAGGCGTTGGGTGAATTCGCCTTCCGTCAGGCGCTGACCTGGCGCCAGATTGCCTGAGCGGACGCGCGCGGTAATGGCGGTGACCACGTTTTCAACGGTGGAAGCGTGTGCAGGGTCACGCATGGTACGATGTTGCCCTCATGTCGTTGTCTGTACCGAGCCTGTGCCGGAGCGCATCGGGACCAGATCCTAATTTTGGCTGGTGCGGCGCTTTCGGCGAAGGCTGAAAAACAGGATGATCGAGCCCTCGGCAATGAACAAGACGACGGATGCCCAGAAGCCGACATGAATGGGGTCGTAGGGGGTTCCGCGCAGCGCATAGCCAAGGCAAAGAAACGGCGTGTTCCACAGGAAGGTGCCAACTGCTGTTGCCAGGGTGAAAGCGCGCGGATCCAGCCGCAGAACGCCAGCCGGCAGCGCGAGGTAAATACGGACGGTGGGAATGACCTGTCCGGTCAGGGTTACCCAGAAATGATTGCTGCGATACGAATTCGTCAACCGCTCATAGAACGCCGGTTTGAGGAAAACATATCGGCCATAACGTGCCACGATGGCCTTTGCTCGCTCCGGTCCGAGCAGCCATCCCAGCGAGAACCAGCCCAATGCCCCGGCAGCGGAGCCGATTGTCGTGACCAGAATCGCCAGACCCAGGCCGCTGCCATCTGGCACTGTCATTCCCAGAAGCATGAAGAGGACATAGGAGGGGATGACCGGGATGAACTTCTCAAGCAATGCCAGAGACCCAAAACCAACGAGACCAAAGCTCAGGAGTGTCGCGATGGTTGCGGGCGCTTCGGCGGCTATATCGGCTGCAGGCATTCAAGTTCACGATCTTTTATGCCGAGGTCGGCGGTGTAGTGTCTTTCCTCCAACACGGGCCTGTGATGGTCCTGTTGCGCCAGAACCTCTACGGCAATTGTAGCATAACTTCCAGAGCAATGTATTGGCGATGACACGAGGCCACGGAGTGTCCCCGCCAACCAGCCATGGATGGCCGGGGTTCTAGGGACGGTCGATCTTCGGCCCGATATGCGCCGGAATCGGGCATTGATAAGGGCGTCCTTCGGTTTTTTCCAACCACTCCGCCTTAGCCTGGGCCAGAAGACCGGGATTGAGAATGAGATCAAGGCCGGTCGAAGCCAGGGACTTTGCCGCATGGGCAAAAGCCTTGTGCGCTGCCGCACTTTTGCCCTGGGCCACCACCTGCCAGGTGTGCGGGGCGGTGCCGATGGCCCATGCGGGTGCCCAGCACTGTGCGGTCGGCGTGACCCAGCTGACGTCGCCGACGTCGGTCGAACCGGCGCGGAAATGCGATTCGCCTTCAAAGTCGCGCAGCCCGAGATGCAGCGGGCTGGAACCGTCAACCTTGCCGTTGAGGAACACATCCTTTTTGATCTGATAGAGCCGGACGCTGCTCTTGATGGCCTCCGGTGTCAGCGTGTTCTGTATTTCCTGGGCAAAGGTGACATCCTTGTCGTCAAACGGGACCGGACCAAGATCGACCATATTGGCGTGGATTGCACTTTCGAGGGTGATGTTCGGCAGAAGGTTTGTTGCCGCCCGGTCAAACACGATTTCGACCTCTGTATCCGTCATCATCGCCGCGCCTTTGGCGATCCGGTCAACGCGCGCCGCCAGATCAAGCGCCACAGGCAGTTCCGGCGCGCGCACGAGATAGAGCGCTTCCGTGCGGGATTGAACCACGTTGGCGGCTTTCCCGCCGGCGTCCGTGATGGCGTAGTGAACACGGCAGTCCTGCGGCATGTGCTCACGCAGGAAATTGACGCCGACATTCATCAGTTCCAGCGCATCGAGCGCGCTGCGGCCGAGATGGGCGCCATTGGACGCGTGCGCGGCCACACCCTTGAAGCGATAGTAGATCTCCAGCACCGCCAGATTGTTGGTGGAGCGCACACCGTTGAACGGCGCGGGATGCCACGTCAGCGCAGTGTCCACATCATCGAAGGCACCGGCGCGGGCCATGAATGTTTTTCCCGAGCCGCCCTCTTCGCCGGGGCAGCCGTAATAGCGGATGGTGCCTGGCAATTTGTTCTCCGCCAGGTGCTTCGCCAGGGCAACAGCGGCCAGCATCGAACCTGTGCCGAGCAGGTTGTGCCCGCATCCATGCCCCGTGCCCCCGGATTTCTCCGGTTGTTCGGCGGCAATACCTGCCTTCTGGCTCAATCCGGCAAGGGCGTCGAATTCACCGAGAAAGGCGATGACCGGCTTGCCATGACCGGCCTCGCCGATAAAGGCGGTTTCGATATCGGCGATCTCACGCTCGATGCGAAAGCCGTGCTTTTCCAGCATGGCAATCTGCGTCTGCGCAGACTGGTGTTCCGAAAAGCTCAACTCCGCATAGTCCCAGATCGCGTCGCTCATTGCAGCAAATTCAGGCTGCAACCGGTCGACAGTTGCAGCAATGGCTGCAACAGTTTGCTTGGTGGTCATCATGTCTTCCCTTTGGTTGTTCAATGTCCGGGCACAAACGCCCGCAAACAAACCTTCGAATCAATCGTCGAGCGATACTTCCCAAACCCGTGCATTCGACTGCCATACGGGTGTGCCATGCACCTTCTTCGACGCACCCCAGAGATCCATCAGGTCATAGAGAAAAATACCCGGCACATCCTGCAGCATGAGCTCGTGAAACTGGTCGAAGATGGCCTGACGCTTGCTTTGGTCGGCTTCCCGGTAGGCTGCATCCATCAGCTCGATCGCCTTGGGATTATCCCACATGAGGGAGGCGTTCTTGTCCTTGTTGCCGACATAGAAACTGTACATCAGCGCCGGATCGAGGCGCGGCGTCACCGACTGCGAGATCACCTGGTAGTTGCCGCTGCGGCGGCGGTCGACCTGGGTGGCGTAATCCAGAACTTCGATCTGCACGTTGAGGCCAACCTGCTGCATCATGGCCTGGGCAACCACGGCGACGGGATAGCTCGGAACATTGCCGCGCTTGTTGGCAATGATCTTGATGACTTCGCCCTTGTAACCGGACTCGGCGAGCTCTTTCTTGGCCTTTTCAAGATCGGTGGCAATCCGCTTCTTCTGCACGTCGGAATAGTAGATCGAGTCCAGCGACACCATGGAGGCATTGGCAGCGCCGGTGCCGTTGGAAACAGCCCCGACCAGATCGTCGAGATCGAGGGCTGCGGCCATGGCGCGGCGAACGCCTGCTTTGCTCAGCACCGGATCGCGGGTCTGGATGTAGAGAAGATTCTTGCCGTTGTTGCGCTTCATGATCAGCTGGATCGCGCCGTTGTCCTTCAGTTCCGGGACGAGATCGGCGGGCACTTCCGCCGCATCCAGCGCGCCTGACAGCAGGCCAGCCTTGACCGTGGAAGCATCGGGAACCGCCGTGAATTTTACGCCGTCCACCAGGGGGCGCTTGGAACCGACCATGCCATCCGGCTTGCCGTCGTTCGGCGGCGATACATACTGGTCGAATTTTGCCAGACGGACATACTCGCCGCGCTTCCATTCACCCCACTTGAACGGCCCTGTGCCGATGGGAGCGACGAAACTGCCGTCGGCGGCCACCGACTTCGGGCTGATAATGCCGGTGTAGCCGCATTCCGGCCGTGCCATCAGGCCGAGGAACACTGCCGAAGGCGATGCGATCTTCACGGCGACCGTATGGGCGTCGACAGCCTCGATGCCGGTGACCTTGACGGTTCGGCTGCCGTCGAAATCGGCGCGGCAGGTCCACTTGGTGTCCTCTGCCATATAGCGGTTCCAGTTCCACACGACATCGGCAGCGGTCAGCGGGTCGCCATTGTGGAATTTTACATTGTCGCGCAACGGGAATGTATAGGTCAGACCGTCCGCCGACACATTGACGGATTGGGCGAGAAGCGGCTTCACATCGCCGTTCTCCGTATAGCCCACCAGCCCTTCGACCAGATGAAATATGACGGAGTCGGTGTTGCCGTCGCGGTTGACGCCGGGGACGTTGCTGCGAATATCCGAGCTTTGCGCGACATTGATGTCACGGGCTTGAGCAAGGCCGCCGGCCGTCATCAGGATTGTTCCTGCGAGAAGTATCTTTTTCATGTTCCACTCTTTTTCCATAGGTTCAGGCGTCCAGCCGCCATTTGAGTTTGACGCCGCCATTGTCGTTGAGATCCAGTGCGGGAATGGCTGAAAGCAGTTTGCGCGTATAGGCTTCCTTCGGGGTATCGAAGATTGCGTTCCGGTCTCCCTGCTCGATGATCCGGCCATCCTGCATGACGATCACCCGGTCGGCGATCTGCTCGACAACGCCGAGATCGTGGCTGATGAAGAGGCAGGAAAAGCCATAACGCTTCTGCAGGTTTGAAAAGAGCTCGAGAACCTGCGCGCGCACCGTCACGTCCAGGGCCGATACCGGTTCGTCGGCGATGAGGAATTTGGGTCGGCGCGCGATCGCCCGGGCGATGGCAACGCGCTGGCGCTGACCGCCGGAAAGCTGGTGCGGATAGCGATCGGCAAAAGCCTTGCCGAGGCCGACCTCTTCGAGTGTATCGGCAGCACGCAGCTTTTTTTCCGCCGCCGTCAGGTCGGGGATAAGCCGCAACGCTTCCTCGACAAGTGCCAAGATGGTCATGCGCGGGTCGAGCGACGAATAGGGATCCTGAAAAACCATCTGGCAGTTCATGCGGTAGTTGAACCAGTCGTTGTCACGGCGCTTGCCGTGGAACAGGATCTCGCCGCTGGTTTCCTTGACCAGTCCGGCGATGGTGCGGCCGAGCGTGGTTTTCCCCGAGCCCGAGCCGCCGACCAAAGCCACCACCTCGCCCGGATGGATATCGATGCTGATGCCATGAAGGGCGCGTTTGGCAACGCCCTTCTTGAACAGGCTTTTGCGTCCGGCATAGTCAACCACGATGTCGCGCGCTGAAACGATCGGGCTGACGCTCGTGTCGATGACACGCACGTCACCGCGGAACGGCAGGGAGGACAGCAGCTTGCGCGTATAGGGATGCTTCGGTCTTGAGAGGATTTCTTCCGTCGTCCCCTGCTCGACCACCACACCCCGTTCCATCACGACAAAACGATGGGTGTAGCGGGCAACCATCGGCAGATCGTGGCTGATCAGGAGGACGGCGGTCCCTTGCTCCTTGGTCAGTTCCACCATCAGTTCCATGACATCGCGCTGCACGACGGCATCCAGCGCGGTGGTTGGCTCGTCGGCAATCAGCAGGGCCGGTTTCAGGAGCATGACCGAAGCCAGCATGATGCGCTGGCGCATGCCGCCGGAAAATTCGTGCGGATAGGCGGTCAATGCACCGGCCGGGTCCTTCAGGCCGACACGGGTCAGCATGTGCAGGATGTTGGTCCGGCGCATCTCGGGTGTCTGCTTGGTGTGGAGAATCAGTCCTTCTTCCAACTGGCGGCCAATGGTCATCGACGGATTGAGGGAGGTCATCGGTTCCTGGAAGACGACGCCGATTTCGCCGCCGCGCAAACGCCGCAACGTGCGGTCGCTGGCCTGAAGCGTATCCTGACCCTTGTAAACGATCGAACCGCTGGCATGCCGGATGCCCGGCGCAATCAGTCCGATGATCGACCGTGTCGCCAGCGTCTTGCCCGACCCGGATTCACCGACGATACCGACGATCTCTCCGGGTGAGACATCGAAGCTCACATCTTTGACGACGGCGCCGCCATTGTGGATGACCTCAAGCGTCAGCCCGCGAACACTGAGAAGCGCGTTTTGATTGCTCATTTCAAACCTCTCATGCGGGGATCGAGCTTGTCACGCAGGGCATCCCCAAGCAGGTTGATGCCGAGAAGGGTCAGCGCGATGCAAAGGCCGGGAAAGAAGCCGAGCCAGGCTGCCTGTTCGATGAACGGCCGGCCGGCGGCAAGCATGTTGCCCCAGGTGGGTGCAGGCGGCGGAACGCCAAGGCCGAGGAAGCTCAGCGCACTTTCCGAAAGGATCGCCCAGCCGAACATGGATGTCCCCAGAACCGTAATCGGTGCCAGGCAATTGGGCAGGATGTGGCGGAGAATCGTATAGATTTCGCTGTTGCCCATGACCTTGGAGGCTTCGATGAATTCCCGTTCGCGCAGGGACAGGACGGCACCGCGCACGATACGCGCCATCGACGGGGTGTAGGCGATCCCAAGTGCGAAGATGATGCCGTACTGGTTGGCGCCGAAAACCGCGAGCAGTCCGAGGGCGAGAAGAATACCGGGAAAGGCCAGCAGGGCATTGTTGAACGCCATGATGACACCGTCGACCCAGCCGCGTGCATAACCGCTGATCAGGCCGATGAGGGTGCCGAAGAACACGGCAAAACAGACTGTTGCAAAGCCGATCCAGACACTGGCCTGTGCCCCGACCATCAGCCGGCTCAGGACATCCCGTCCGAACTCGTCGGTGCCGAGAAGATGCGCTGCGCTTGGTGCGGCCAGACGCGCGGAAAAACTGAGCTTCATCGGATCGAACGGCGTCCAGAGCATGCCGATGGCCGCGACGATAAAGAGGAGGGTGATGATGGTGCCACCGATCACCCCGTTGAATGTAAGCTTTTTCATTCCGCCACCACCCGTGGATCAAAGAGTGGATAGAGAAGATCCACGACGAGGTTGACCAGGACATAGGCAACCGCAACCAGCAGGAGACAGCCCTGAATGACGGGATAATCGCGCTGGAAAATACTGTCGACGAGCAGGCGGCCGAGGCCTGGTATGGAGAATACGGTTTCGATAACCGCAATACCGCCGAGCAGATTGCCAAGAATCAGGCCGATCATGGTCCAGGTCGGACCGAAGGCGTTCTTGAAGGCGTGACGCCACAGAACTGCCTGTTCCGACAGGCCCTTGGCACGGGCATGGGTGATGTAGTCAAGGCGCAAGACTTCCAGCGTGGATGCGCGGGCCATGCGGATGATCACACCCATCTCGTGGATAAAGAGGGTGGCAACCGGCAGGGCCATGTAGATAAGCCCGGCCTTCCAGTCCGTCGTCACCGAGACGTAGCCGAGCACCGGCACCCAGCCGAGTTTCAGCCCGAAGAAAAGCAGCAGCAGCAGTCCGAGCCAGAATGTGGGAATGGACAGGAGAACTGTTGCCGTGCCGACAAGCGCGAGATCGGTGAGGCTGTTCTGTTTCCACGCCGCGATAACACCGGCCGGGACGGCGATCACGCTTGCAATCAGAACCGCCAGAACAACGATTTGCGCGCTGATGAAAAAACGTGAGAGCACGAGGTGCAGGACGGGTTCACCGGTAACGATGGACTTGCCGAAGTCGCCATTGAACAAATGCCCCACCCAGATCATGAACTGCACCGGAATGCTCTGGTCGAGCCCCAGCGTGGAACGCAGGGCGGCGATCTGCTGCGGTTCGGCAAGATCCCCAAGCATGAGAGCTGCCGGATCGCCCGGGATGAGGCGGATAAGGGTGAACACTGCCACTGCCACGATGACAATCGTGGGCACAGCCATCAGCATTCGGCCGAGTATAAATTTGATCACGTGGTTCCCATTCTGCTCTTTTGGCTGCGCGGAAGTTCCCCGCAGTCATCTGGCCATTGTGTGCCGGACTATGAGCATATGTGAAAACCATGCGCAATATTATGAGTAAATGTCATAGCGCTATGCAAGCGGGTACTTGCTGCGGGGTGTCGGGACCATCCAATAGGGCGGAAAGCCATCCGTTCAGTTTTGCGGGCCCTCGACGTTGAGAAGCCTTTGCTTCATCCGCCTGCTGAGCGCTTCGGCAGCGATGGACAGCGGAACACCAGCCGCCTTGGCAAGGCCGAAACTCTGCGTGAGTGGCGGATCGAAGGGCCGTATGACGATCCTTGTATCCTTGGTCAGGTGCGCGAAGAAGCTGCTGATGATGGCTATCCCAAGCCCATGCGCGGCATAGGAAAAGGCGGAATTGTTGCTGTGCGTTTCAATCTTGACGGTCTGCGTCACACCGGCCTGGCGAAAGATCTCATCGAGTTTCATGCGGGTGGGCCTGTTGCGGCCGGTCAGGATCAACGGAATATTGCGTAAATCTTTGGGCGTGACGACGTCCAGGGCGGCGAGGGGATGATCGGCGGGAATGACGCATACCTTTCGGCCGCTCACGACCACCTCAAGCTCGACGCTGGTGCTCTGTTGTCCTTCATAGCGCAGGAAACCGAAATCCACGATGCGCTGTTCGATCAGGCGGGTGATGGCGCCCGACGTGTCGAAGAACGTTTCTATGCGCACCCGCGGAAAATCCCTGTCGAAATCCGCGAGAAGATCCGGGGTAAACTGGTCGGCAAGGCTGTTGGGCAGGGCGATGCGCACTGATTCAGGCCCGACGGCCCCGCTGCGCAGGTCCTGCGCAAGGTTGGTGAAGCGGTCTATTCCGGCAAGGACGAGTTCGGCGTCATAGGCGAGCTTTTCCGCCTCCGGTGTCGGGATCAGCCGCCCTTTGTCCCGTGCAAACAGCTGCATCGACAGGTTGGCCTCGAGCTGCTGCAGCAGGCGGCTGACGCCCGACTGGCTCAGGCCCATGGCCCGCGCCGTTGCAATTGTGGAGCCGGTAACGAGCAGGGTGCGCAGGACTTCGAGCTGCCGGACATTCATTGGATTCTCACAGATCTCATGGACAGGGCGATTGTGTCTCGATTCGATGGAACAGGCCGAGCCCCGTCGAAGCTAAACTGTTAATTTTGCGTAAACAATCCGTCACGTGCCTTCAAAATGTCCCATTGGGAGGCGAATTGTGAATGGTCTGTCACTTGCGCATTCCGGCACGCCTTCACATGTGTTGCTTCAGGTATATCGAATGAGATCGCCCTGCGATACCTTCTGTAACCTGTTGCTGAATTTGTGGGCTGGAGGATCGATTGCGGTGCACCGGTCACAATTTGAGAAGGAGAGTATGATGAAGAAGACACTTGCTATGGCACTTGCGACCACGTCGTTGGCAATTGCTGGTGCAACGGTCGCTGTTGCAGCCGATATGCCGGCGACCTATCAGGAGCCGGACGCGCGCAACGGCGTGAGGATCGGCTATCTCACCTGCGATATCGATGGCGGCGTCGGCTACGTGCTTGGTTCGGCCAAGGAAGTCGATTGTGTCTTCCGTTCCACAGTCGGCCGTGAGCGTTCGGATCATTATACCGGCGCGATCAAGAAGCTGGGTGTCGATCTCGGGTTTACAACACGCAGCCGCCTCGTCTGGGCTGTGTTTGCACCGACTGCTGGTTATCACCAGGGTTCGCTGAGCGGCGTTTATCGCGGTGCAACAGCGGAAGCCACACTCGGTGCCGGTATCGGCACCAATGTGCTGTTCGGTGGTACCGCAGGCTCCGTTCACCTGCAGGCAATCAGCGTCACGGGCCAGATCGGTCTGAACGTTGCTGCCACCGGCACGTCGATGACGCTTGCCTCGGCCAACTAAGACCGGCTGGTTTTCCTCGCGCCGCGGTGCGAGGGTTGCATTGGAGTGGGCACCGCCGAACAGGTTTCGGCGGTGCCCATTTCCGTTTGGGGAGCCGCTGAAACCTGCTTCCCGCCACCCATCATGAAATTCCGGCGCTTTCCGGTTTCGCGCGGGAAAGCGTCGTTTCATCGGAAGAACTGCATGCGGCATCGCACTTATCTGCTACAATGACACACGGCCGATCTGTCCATCGTTGACCAGTTCTAAGGAGTACGACATGCCGAGGAAGAGACCGGAGGGCATTGAACGCTACAATGCACCGGCAGGCGGTTGGGGTGCATTGAAGGCGGTGGCGGAGAGTCTTGCCCGCCAGCAGATTGTTGCCCAGGGAGCGGCGACCCTTTTGAAAGCCAACCAGCCGGATGGGTTTGATTGTCCCGGTTGTGCCTGGCCGGACCCGAAACACACTTCTTCTTTCGAATTCTGCGAAAACGGTGCAAAGGCCGTCACTTGGGAATCGACCGCCAAGCGTATCGGGCCAACCTTCTTTGCATCGCATACGGTTTCGGAATTGTGGAACTGGTCGGATCATGATCTGGAAGATCAGGGGCGCTTGACCGACCCGCTGATTTACGATGCAGCGGCTGACACCTATGTGCCCATTGAGTGGGACAGGGCTTTCGCGCTTATCGGAGCGCAATTGAATGCTCTGCCTGATCCCAACATGGCCGAGTTTTATACCTCCGGCAGAGCCTCGAACGAAGCTGCGTTCCTGTTCCAGCTGTTCGTGAGGGCCTATGGGACCAATAATTTTCCCGATTGCTCGAACATGTGCCACGAGGCGACAAGCGTGGGCCTGCCGCACTCGATCGGCGTCGGCAAGGGAACCGTCACCCTGGAAGATTTCGATCATGCCGATGCCATTTTCAGCTTCGGCCACAACCCCGGCACCAACCACCCGCGCATGATGGCGACCTTGCGCGATGTGGCGCGGCGCGGTGCGCCCATCATCGTTTTCAACCCGCTGAAGGAGCGGGCTCTCGAACGCTTTGCCTCACCGCAAAGCCCGGTCGAAATGGCCACGCTCGGTTCGACGGATATTGCGTCGGCTTATCATCAGGTTCGCATTGGCGGCGACGTCGCGGTGCTCAAGGGCATGATGAAAAGGGTTTTCGAGCTTGACCGGCGCGATCTGGAGCGCGGTGGAAAGGGAATCCTCGACCGCGATTTTATTGCCGAACATACGTCAGGCATCGAGGCCCTGAGAGAGGATATCGACGCGACGCGCTGGGAGGACATCGAGATCATGTCGGGCCTTACCCGCAGTGCAATCGAAAGTGCGGGCGATGTCTATGCAAAATCCAAAAATGTCATCCTTTGCTACGGCATGGGCATCACCCAGCACCGGAATGGCACGGCAAACGTTCAGCAGATTGCCAACTTTCTGATGCTGCGCGGCAATATCGGCCGGGAAGGTGCAGGCATATGCCCCTTGCGCGGTCATTCCAACGTGCAGGGCGACCGTACCGTCGGCATTACCGAAATTCCCAATGCCGCGCTCATCGACGGCATGGAGCGGGCGTTCGGTTTCCGGCCTTCCGCCGCCAAGGGGCACAATGCCATCGAAGCGATAGAGGCAATTATCGACGGCAGGTCCAAGGCGCTCGTCTGTCTCGGCGGAAATTTGGCTGTCGCCATGTCTGATCCCGATGCAACGTTTGCAGGGATGCGCAAACTTGATCTTGCCGTGCATCTGACGACCAAGTTCAACCGTTCGCATCTGCTGACGGCCAGGACCACCATCGTCCTGCCCGTTCTCGGGCGCACTGACGCCGATGTTCAGGCCACAGGCCGGCAATCCGTGACCGTTGAAGATTCCATGTCGATGGTGCATGCCTCCCGCGGCTTTCTCAATCCGCCCAGCGGCGATCTGCGGTCGGAACCCGCTATCATCGCGGGCATGGCAAAGGCGACTTTGGGCGACCGTTACGGCATCGAATGGGACGCCATGATCGCGGATTACAGCCGGATCCGCGACAAGATTGAAGTTGTTTTCCCTGACTTCAAGGATTTCAATGCGCGTATCCGGGAGCCGGGCGGGTTTCGCCTGAGCGTACCCGCCTCGCATCGCGAATGGAAAACACCGAACCAGAAAGCCTGTTTCCTGGTGGCGAAGGGTTTGAGCGAGGATCCGCGTGTTCTGGAACCCAACGTGCTGACGCTGACGACAATCCGCAGCCATGACCAGTACAACACGACGATCTATGGCATGGATGACCGGTATCGTGGCGTGTTCGGGCGGCGGGATGTGATTTTTCTGAATGCCAAGGACCTGGCCGAACGCGGCTTGGCCGATGGCGATACGCTCGATGTTGAAGCAGCGCGCGATCATGCCGATCCTGATGACCGACCGCGCCGGGTCAAGCGGTTGACCGCCGTGGCCTACAATATTCCCCGCGGCTCTGCCGCTGGGTACTATCCCGAACTGAACACGCTGGTCGCCCTGTCCCACTATGACCAGCAGTCGGGAACGCCGTCTTTCAAATCGATTCCGATCCGGATCACCCGCGCCGCCTGATCGATGGGCAGGGGGCGATACGTCAGCGGCGCGTGGACGCCGCTGAAGCGACAGTTGTCAGCCAGGCAGAAAAATAGTCCGGCCACACGCCGGTCGTCGTATCCTTCTCGCCCATGCCAAAACCGTGACCACCGCTGGTCAGTTGGTGCAGTTCCACGGGTACACCCGCCCGTTTGCAGGTGTCTGCCATGATGCGGGCATTTGCCGGGTCGGAAATGGGATCATCCTGCGCCTGAACAAGGAACATGGGAGGGCACCCGCTGCGAACATGGGTTTGAACCGACCAGTCCGCACTCCGTTCCGGGCTTGGATGCGTGCCAATCAGGATGCGCCGTGTCGAGGTGTGGTCGTAGGGCGGCTCCAGCGTAATGATGGGATAGATCAGTGCTGAAAACGACGGCCGGGCAGACAGGCCGTCCGCCGCATCGATCCGCTCATAGGAAGGGAAAGCCGAGCGGACGGACGCCATTCCAAGCAGATGCCCGCCGGCAGAAAACCCGAGCACGCCAAGTCGGTCCGGATCGACTTCGAAGCGGCTGGCGTTCTGGCGGATCAAGCGCAATGCACGTTGCGCATCCTGCAGCGGTGCCAGCGGACCGGCATTCCATGCTTCTCCGGGCAGCCTGTAGGTCAGGGTGAAGACGGTAAAGCCCCGGTCGGTCAGCCAGCGGGCTGCCGAGAGAGCCTCCTTCTTCATTTCGATGCGTTTGTAGCCGCCGCCCGCTGCTACGAGAACCGCTGCGCCATTCGGCTTTGCCGGCTGGAAAACCTCCATCGACGGGGCTGCGATATTGCTGACCGCCCCTTTGGCGCTGACATTGATCGGCCCTGCCGGACCGCCGCCGCCGGGCGGCGTTGCGGGCCAGAGCGGAATCACCGTGTCGGCCGTGCTGGCAAAGAGCCTTGCCGGGTATGCGGCGATACCAAGTGCAGCCAATACCGTTCGACGGGTCACCATCATTTGCTTCCTTGCGATTTACCTTTGAGCCTTTGGTGCCTGGCCCTGGTCGCAAAGCCTCTGGATCGACTCCGTCAAAGCCAGAACTTCCTTGTCCTTGAGAAGATCGATCTTCTGGTGAAGCAGTTCCATCTTCTCGTGCAGCAATTCGATTTCCAGCTCGGCTTTGATGTTGATGCGGTAATCATGCTCGGCTTCTTTCCGGTCAATATCCTGCTGCCGGTTCTGGCTCATCATGATGAAGGGCGCCGCATAGGCCGCCTGAAAGGAGAGCGCAAGATTGAGGAGAATGAACGGGTAGGGATCCCAGTGCTGGATATAGGCGGTGACGTTCAATACGATCCAGAAGAACAGGATCGTGGTCTGGATGATGATGAAACTCCATGAGCCCATCGTCGCAGCCACCTGATCGGCAATTCTCTGGCCGCTGGTCAGCCCGTCGCCTGGTTTTTCCGGCTTGAGGCCCCTGTCCCGGCGGCGGACCGTTCGCAAATGATGCAGCAACGCCCGTTCGGTTTCCCAGAGGCCTCTGTGTTCAGTGTCCGTGTGTGTCATCGCATCGTTCCTTGTGGCTCATGAGGTGACACTGCCTAACAAACGCTGTCCAGGCAACGCCAGTTGCACGCAGAAACCGTTTTCGACGGCGGGGAAGGTGAGTTCCCCACCGTGCGCCTTGGCAACCTCCGCCGCAATCGCCAGTCCCAGGCCGGATCCGGGTGCGGGGCCGGACCCGACCTCGAAGGGTTCAAGCAGCCGTGCCTGTTCTGTGCTCGAAATGCCGGGACCGTCGTCAATCACGTTGATCCATGCCTTGCTTTCATCGCGGCCGAGCTCCACAGAAAGACGCGTTGATGCGCCATGGATCAGGGCATTCTGGATCAGATTGGTCAGCGCCTCGCGGATGCTGATCATATCGCCCTGGATATGAAGCTCTGCCGGGCAGGGTAAGAAGGCAATTGTCACTTCCCGTTCCAGTGACAGCGGGACGGCCTGAGCCAGCGTGGTTTTCGCCAATGCATTCAGATCGATCGTTGTGAAACCAACGGTGCCGGCACGATGAATGACCATGGCGTGGTCGAGAAGCTGGCCGGTGAGATTGCCGAGCGCGTTCACCTTTGCACCGAGTTTCTGAATCTGATCCTGCAGTTTCGGGTCGGCATCGTTCGACAGGATTTCCACCTGTGCATTGAGTTCCGCCAAAGGCGTGCGCATCTGATGGGCGGCATCGGCGATAAAACGCTGCATCAGCGCTATGCGATCGGCAAGCCGGCGCATGAAGTCATCAAGGACGCTGACCAATGCCCGGATTTCATAGGGCGGCGTAACGCGTATGGCGCGCAGATCGTCGGGCTTGCGCGCTGCGATTTCCCGTTCGATACGCGTCAGCGGCTTCAAAGCAATACGCACGGAAATGGCGCCGGCGATCAGGGCAAGAAGGCTCATGATCGCGATCATGCCGACAGCCTTGCCGGCAAGATCCCAGGCGAGGGACTCCCGCGCCCGCAAGGTTTGTGCCACGACGATTTCCACCCAGCCACTGCCGGAGCCGGTATCAATCTGCTTGCCGATCGCCGCAACGCGGACCGGCTGCCCCTGATAGTTGTCGTCGGCAAGGACCACGCCCTTGCGGATGTTTTCCGACGAAATTTTCGGCGCGAGATCGCCATACCCGGCGACAACGACGCCGCGCGGATCGGTCACCCGGTAAAAGACCAGATCATAGGCTGACAGTGTCGCAAATGCTGCCGCTGGCGGGTCGAGGGTTACAACCCCACCCTGCATGTAGACGTTTTCCGCAACCTGTATTGTCCCGCCAATCAAAAGCTTGTCATAGGCATCACGCGCGGCAATGCCGGCATATTGCCAGGCGGCAAGAGCAAGGACGACCGCACCAACACCGAGAATGAGCGCAATGAAGACGATGATCCGGATGTGCAGGGAGAAGCGGATATCATTTGCTTGCAAGTTGATAGCCCAGCCCGCGCGAGGTGCGAATTTCGATTGAAGTATCCGCCAGCTTGCGCCGCAGCCGCGTCACATATTGCTCGACGGCATTGGCGCTCGGCTCCTGATCGAAGTTGAAAAGCTGCTCCACCAGTTCCTCCTTGGAGACGAAACGCTTGGGCCGTGCCGCCAGAATCTCGAGGACAATCAGTTCACGCCGGGTCAGATCAAGAGCGGTATCGGCAACACTGGCCGTGCGCCCGGCCCGGTCGATGACGAGGTCCCCGAAGCGCAGGGCATTGTCGGACATGCCGGCGCTCCGGCGCAGCAGTGCGCGGGCGCGTGCTTCCAGCTCGCGAAAATCGAACGGCTTGGTCAGATAATCGTCCGCACCAAGATCAAGGACGTCGACGCGGTCATCGACCGCCGATCGTGCGGTCAGGACCAGAACGGGCGTCTTGTCTTTGCGGCCGCGCAGCCCTTTGAGAATCTCGAAACCATCGGCGCCGGGCAGCATCATGTCGAGGATGATGAGATCATATTCCTGCACCCGCAGCACTTCGCTGGCGGTCCGGCCATCGGTTTCGCAATCAACGGCATGGCCGATTTTTTCAAAGCGCTGGGCAATCGCCTTGGCGATATCGGGCATGTCTTCCACGACAAGAATGCGCAAATCGTGCCCCCGAAACGTGAGTCAGGTATGTGTCAGTTACCGCAAGTACAGTCGAGGTGGGAGTTTTGTCAACGTTACGGCGTTGCGCAAAAGAGACGACGCATTGGGAGGAAGTATGACTTTGCATCAGTCCTTTGATGCTCGCGGCGCATTATTGAGCGTCGAGGGCGTCACACTGCAATACAAGACGGAAGATGCGCTGGTGACCGCCACGCATCGCGTCGATTTTCAGGTTTTTCAATCCGACCGCTTTGTTCTTCTCGGGCCGTCAGGCTGCGGCAAGTCGACCTTGCTCAAGGCCATCGGCGGCTATCTCACGCCGACCGAAGGCCAGATCACGCTCAAGGGCAGGGAAGTCACCGAACCCGGCCCTGACCGGATGATGGTCTTCCAGGAATTCGACCAGCTTCTACCGTGGAAGACGGTCGGTGAAAATGTCGTCTTCGCCCTCACCGCCAGCGGGCGGGCAAAGCCGGCAGAGGCACGTGAACGCGCCCGCAGCTACATCGACAAGGTTGGCCTGACGAAATTCATCGACAGCTATCCCCATATGCTGTCCGGCGGCATGAAGCAGCGTGTGGCCATCGCGCGCGGCATGGCCATGGAGCCCGATGTGCTTCTGATGGATGAGCCCTTCGCAGCGCTCGACGCGCTGACGCGCCGCAAGATGCAGGATGAATTGCTGCAACTCTGGGACGATACGCATTTCACCGTTCTGTTCGTGACCCACTCCATCGAGGAGGCCATCCGCATCGGCACCCGCATTCTGCTCCTTTCACCCCATCCGGGGCAGGTGAAGGCCGAGCTGAACAGCATACCGCCCAGCGAGCTTGGAACCGGTACGCAGGCGGCACTCGAAACCCGCATCAACGACATGTTGTTCGCCAGTTGAGATTGGAAGATTCGATGACTGAAGTTCTCTACACACGTCCGGAGATTGTACGCGGCGACGGCAAGAAGGATTTCCTGCAGGTCGAGAAGACGCTCTCTGCCTTTGAACGCATCTATCGCATCGGTGCGGTGCGAAAAGCCTTTATCCTGTTCGTTCTTGCTGCTGCCTGGGAGATTTACGGGCGCTGGCTGGGCAATCCATTGCTGTTTCCCAGCTTTTCCCAGACCTTCGCGGCTTTCAGCTCCAATATTGCCGACGGAACCATTCCGGCCAGAGCGCTGGCATCCATCAAAACGCTGCTCATCGGCTATGGTATCGGCATTGTGCTGGCCTCGCTCCTGACCACGCTCGCCATCGGGTCGCGCATTGGTGCCGACCTGCTGGAAACACTGACCTCCATGTTCAATCCGCTCCCGGCCATTGCATTGCTGCCGTTGGCGCTGATCTGGTTTGGTTTGGGGCAGGGAAGCGTGATCTTCGTGCTGGTGCACTCGGTACTTTGGGCCATCGCCTTGAATACCCATGCCGGTTTCCGGTCAGTTTCCAACACGATGCGGATGGTCGGCCTGAATTACGGCCTGCGCGGCCTCAAGCTGGTCCGCCATATCCTGATACCGGCAGCGTTTCCGTCCATTCTGACGGGGTTGAAAGTCGGCTGGGCCTTCGCATGGCGCACGCTGATCGCCGCTGAACTGGTGTTTGGCGTATCGTCCGGCTCCGGCGGCCTCGGCTGGTTCATCTTCGAGAACCGCAACCAGCTGGAAACCGCCAACGTCTTTGCAGGCTTGTTCACGGTTATTTTGATCGGCCTTGCCGTCGAGAACCTGATCTTCGCCACGATTGAAAAGAAAACCATTCGCCGCTGGGGAATGCAGGCCTGAGTTTGAACCGCCGGGAACCGGTATGTATAAAGGGAGGACTACAATGAAAATAATGAAACAGCTCTGTGCCGCCGTGCTCGGCATCGGCCTCGGATTGGCAGGTGCAACGGGTGCCGCCCGCGCCGAAGTCAGCGAAGTGCGGATTTCCAAGGGATACGGCATTCTCTATCTGCCGCTGATCGTCATGGAAAACCAGAAGCTGATGGAAAAGCAGGCCGCCAAAGCCGGTCTGGGCGATGTCAAGGTGACATGGCTGATGCTCGATGGCGGCAATGTCATCAATGATGCGATGATGGCCGGTTCGCTCGATTTTGCCGGAACCGGGGCGCCGGGCTTTGTAACCCTCTGGGCCAAGGCCAAGGGCATTCCGAATGTCGAAGTTGTCGGCATCAGCGGTCTCAGCGCCACATCGCTGTGGCTGAATTCGAACAATCCCGAGATCAAGACGCTGAAGGATCTGACAGCCAAGGATAAAATTGCCCTGCCTGGGATCAAGACGTCGCTGTCGGCGGTCGTCCTGCAGATGATGGCAGCGCACGAATTTGGACGCGAGAACTATGCGAAGCTCGACCCGTTGACGGTCAGCCTGCCGCATCCGGAAGCCCTGGCAGCGGTGACAAGCGGCCAGACCGAGATCACCGCCCACTTCACTTCGCCACCGTTTTCCTATCTGGAGTTGAAAGACCCGAAGGTGCATCGGGTTGTCAATTCTGTCGATGTCATCGGCAATATCACGCTGGACGTGACCTTTGCGCCGAAGAAGTTCGTCGACGCCAATCCGAAAACCACGGAAGCTTTCCTGGCGGCTCTGGACGAAGCAAACGCTTTCATCGCCGGCAACAAGCAAGCTGCCGCTGAGATTTTCGCCAAGAGTTCAAAGGTGAAAGTGTCGGTCGAGGAAGTTCTTGAAATGCTCAATGACAAGGATTCGCAGTTCTCCACGACGCCGAACGGTGTCATGCAGTTTGCCGAGTTCATGCATCTGGCCGGTACGATCAAGGTCAAGCCCGCAAGCTGGACGGACCTGTTTATCCCGCAACTTCACGCGCGCAGCGGGAGTTAAGGGAAGGCTGCCATTCCCGGATATTCTCACATGACGGGCATGAGCCGGTTGTTATCATCGATAGCAGCCGGCTTTTGCTGCCGGTGGTCGAGGGCGCGTGATGACCCGCAGGGCGTTTGTTTTGAGTTTTGCTTGCCAGAATCGACCAGCCGGGGGATAAAGCAGCGACTGCAAAAAGCGAAAGTATTTCGGCTATGGTTGATGCGACACACGAACACGGCATGTCCGGCCAGCCGCTCAACGTCAGCTTCAACACCGAAAATGATCAGGCAATGGTTGTCCTGGCAGGCTCCTGGATTACCCGCTATGTCGGGCGTGTGAATGCGCAAATGCGCAAGATCGAGCATAGGAAGGATTTTTCCAATGCTGTCATCGATCTGTCCGGCGTCGACGCTTTGGATACGGCGGGGGCCTGGCTGGTCGACCGCATGCGCGTTGCCCTGGAAGCTGCGGGCAAACAGGTCGAGATACGCGGGCTGAAGCAGCATTGGGAAACGCTTTTTGACGCTGTTGGAAAAACCGCATCTGCTCCGGCGGATGCAAACCTGCCGCTGCACAAGCCGAATCTTGGAATTCAGTTTCTCGATACAATTGGCCGGACAGTGGTCAATTTCGGCGATGATTTTATCAAATCCATGCATGTGCTGGGTGCTGTCGTCACCGGTTCCCAGATGCGCGGCGGCAAGGGAAGCCCGATCCGGTATCCGGCATTCTTTCACCAGATTGATCGGCTGGGCGTCGGGGCAATCCCGGTGGTGGTGCTGATTTCATTCATTATGGGTGCCATCGTGGCGCAGCAGGGCGCCTATATGCTCAGCACCTATGGTGCCGAGACCTATGCGGTGAATCTCGTCGGCGTGCTGGTGCTGCGCGAGACCGGCGTCCTGTTGACCGCGATCATGATCGCGGGGCGCTCAGGGAGCGCCATCACGGCAGAGCTCGGGTCGATGAAGATGCGCGAGGAAGTCGATGCCCTGCACGTCATCGGTCTCAATCCGATCAGCGTTCTGGTGTTTCCCCGTCTGGTCGCACTGAGTATTTCGCTGCCGCTTCTGACGATTATTGCGGATTTTGCCGGGCTTGCAGGCGGGGCCGTCGCGCTATGGCTTTATTCGGACGTATCGCCCGGCATCTATATCGCCAATCTGCGCGATGCGATCACGGTCCAGTATTTCCTGGCGGGCCTGATCAAGGCTCCCTTCATGGCGATGATCATCGGTACCATCGCCGCGGTTGAGGGGATGAAGGTTGGCGGAAGCGCGGAGTCGCTAGGTCTGCGCGTGACGGCATCGGTGGTCAAGTCGATTTTCATCGTCATCGTCCTCGATGGTGTGTTTGCCATCTTCTACGCGTCGATCAATTTCTGATACCCACCCGTTCATCTTTGTGCCTGGCTCGCCATGGAAGCGCAGGCCTTCACAGCCGCCTCGGAAGCGGTGCGGTTGCAGAGGTGAGTTTCGCGCTGTATCTCTGTCGCGGTAGCCGTTATCGCAGGAGAGGCGGCTGATGGCAGCCACGACGATAGGCACGAAAAGGATAGGCGTCCGATGTTTGCGGCAAAGACGATGAATCACACTGACAAGACCGAGTTTTATCGCGAACTCTGCGCTCAGTTGAGCGGCCTTCTCGCTGATGAAAACGATGCCATCGCCAATGCCGCCAACACCTCGGCGCTGATCTTCCAGATGGTGCCCGATCTCAATTGGGCAGGCTTCTATTTCCTTTATTCCGAAGACGAACTCGTGGTCGGCCCCTTCCAGGGCAAGCCGGCCTGTGTGCGTATCGCCGTTGGCAATGGCGTCTGCGGAACGGCTGTTGCGCAGGGAACCTCGATTCTCGTCGAGGATGTCGACGCCTTTCCCGGACATATCGCCTGTGATGCCGCATCCCGTTCGGAGCTTGTCGTGCCGCTTTTCCATGAGGGACGCATTCTGGGTGTTCTCGATCTGGACAGTCCGATACCCGGCCGGTTTGACAGCATCGATCAGTTCGGCATGGAAAAACTCGCCGCAATCTATGTTGCTGCATGCAATTGGGACGATTGAGCGATAAATTTTCGCGCTGCCCAACACCTTGTTAAAATTCCATATTTTCTGATTTTCGGATCGTCTCCGACACGGAATCTCACAGGATTATTCTGTCAATTCTGAATCCCAGTTGACAAGAACCATGAAGTGCGTTTGTCTTGTAAAGCGATTTACTAAACCGCTTTACAATGGGGAAAGCGCTTGTGATCAAGAAGACGACGCCCAGTCTGAAAGATGTTGCCGCCGCAGCTGGCGTATCGGTTACGACGGTATCGCGCCTGGTCAATGGCAGTCTTGATCTGCCGTATCACACCAAGAAGCGCATCGAAGATGCAATCAAATCGCTGAACTACATACCCAATCCGCATGCGCGGCGTTTGAGCATGGGACGTTCGGACACCATCGGTCTGGTTGTTCCTGAAATTGCCAACCCGTTCTTTTCAACCCTGGTCGCCGCTGTCGAGCAGGCAGCCGACGAGCGCAAGCTGGCGGTCTCGCTGCATGCGACGCTCAACCGGGCAGGGCGCGAAATCGAATACCTGCAGCTGATCGAACGCAATCATGTCGACGGGCTGATCTTCATCACCAACCACCCGGATGACGGTGCGCTTGCCGGCCTTATCAACCGTTCGGGCAAGGTCATCATCGTCGACGAAGACGTTCCGGGTTCGAAAGCGCCGAAACTGTTCTGCGACAATGATCATGGCGGTTATCTCGCCGGTCTTCATCTGGCGCAACAGGGGCACAGCCATGTTCTGTTCATCGGCGGCGACGAGCGCATGATCAGCGCGCGCCGCCGTTTCGATGGCCTGATGCGCGCGCTGCGCGAACAGCATGGCGATACGGCGATGGTTGATCGTTACGCCGGTGAATACACCATCGATTATGGGCGCAAAGCCGCCGTCCGCTATCTGGAAGAGCGGCATGCGGCAACTGCCATCTTTGCCAGCTCCGATGAAATTGCCATCGGCCTGATCGAAGTCTTCAAGGACCGGAATGTGTCGGTTCCCGACGATGTTTCGATCATCGGTTTCGATGATGTCGGGCCGCTGCATCTCTTTGCCCCGCCGCTGACCGTCATTCGTCAGCCGGTCCGGCAACTCGGGCGCCGGGCGCTCGAACTGCTTCTGGAAACAAACTGGCAGGAGTGGAAACCTTCCGCTTCGGAAGAACTGCTGCCAGTCGAAATCGTCGTGCGGAACTCCGTTGCCCCGCCGGCGAAATAACAAGACGTAACGGTAAGAAAACCAACAGAGGATGAGAACATGACTTTGAATTTGAGCAGGAGAACATTGATTGCATTGGCTGGCTTCACGGCATTGAGCTGCGCCGCCTCGTCGACTGCGATCGCACAGGAAAAGAAGACGATCGCGCTGGTGCAGATCAACCAGCAGGCGCTTTTCTTCAACCAGATGAACCAGGGCGCGCAGAAGGCAGCCGACGCCGCCGGCGTCAAGCTGGTTATCTTCAATTCCAACAATGAACCGACGGCGCAGAACAGTGCCGTGGAGACCTATATTCAGGAAAAGGTATCGGGTCTTGCGGTCGTCGCCATCGACGTCAACGGCCTGATGCCTGCCGTCAAGCAGGCCGCCGACGCGGGTATCCCCGTTGTCGCCATCGACGCGATCCTTCCCGAAGGCCCGCAGAAAGCCCAGATCGGCGTCGACAATGCCAAGGCCGGTGCCGACATGGGCAAGTTCTTCCTTGACTACGTCAAAGCCAATATGGGCGGCAAGGCCAAGATCGGTGTTGTCGGTGCGCTGAACTCCTATATCCAGAATGTCCGGCAGGAAGGCTTTGAAAAGACGATCAAGGATGTTGACGGTGTTGCAATTGCCGGCGTCGTCGACGGCCAGAATGTGCAGGACAATGCGCTTGCGGCAGCCGAGAACCTGATTACCGGCAACCCGGACCTGACAGCCATCTATGCAACCGGCGAGCCTGCCCTGATGGGCGCCATCGCCGCCGTGCAGAGCCAGGGCAAGCAGGGCACCATCAAGGTGTTCGGCTGGGATCTGACAGCTGAAGCCATTGCCGGCATCGATGCCGGATTTGTTGCCGCGGTTATCCAGCAGGACCCGTCGGCAATGGGTGCCGCCGCCGTGAATGCGTTGCAGAAGGTTGCGGCCGGCCAGACCGTCGAGAAGAACATCGCTGTTCCCGTCACCATCGTCACCAAGGCGAATGTTGACCCATACAGGGCCGTCTTCAAATGATTCAGGAAGGTCAGCAAAGATCTGCTGCCATCGGTTCCGGAGGGGGTATTCCCTCCGGATCTGCCGGCGACGCACATGCCGCCCCGCGTATTTCCTTGCGCGGCATACGCAAATCATTCGGCTCGCACCAGGCATTGCGTGGTGTTGATCTCGACATTTATCCCGGTGAATGCCTTGGGCTTGTCGGTGACAATGCCGCGGGCAAGTCGACGCTGACAAAGATCATTTCCGGTACCTACATTCCGGACGGCGGCACCATGTCCATCGAGGGCGAGGACATTCATCTCACCGGCCCGGGCGATGCGCGCAACAGACATATCGAAATGGTCTTCCAGGATCTGAGCCTTTGCGATGAGATCGATGTGGTCGGCAATCTCTTTCTCGGGCGCGAGCTCAGCAAGGGCATGTTCCTTGACAGCAAGGCAATGCTGGCCGAAGCGCGCAAAATGCTGGATGCGCTGGAAATCCGTATTCCCAAACTGACCAGCAAGGTTGCCCACCTCTCCGGCGGCCAGCGGCAAGCCATCGCGATTGCCCGGGCAGCGTCGTTCAAACCGAACGTCCTGATCATGGACGAGCCGACATCGGCACTCGCCGTGGCCGAAGTCGAAGCGGTGCTTGCCCTGATCAATCGCGTGAAGGCCAATGGCGTTTCGGTCATCCTCATCACGCACCGTCTTCAGGACCTTTTCCGCGTCTGCGACCGCATTGCGGTGATGTACGAGGGCACGAAGGTCGCAGAACGCCAGATCGGCGGCACCAATCTCGAGGATCTGGTCAAACTGATCGTTGGCGAAGGAGCAAAGCAATGACCGTCTATACCGAACGCGGTCACGGATCGCGCCTTGCCGATTTTTTCGGCGAGCACGCGCAGGTTCTGTCGATCGCCGTGTTTTTTGTCGCCTGCATGGTGTTTTTCTCGATCGGCAGCGATACGTTCCTGACCCTTGGCAATATTCTCAATATCGTGCGGCAGGCGGCTCCGCTGCTGATCGTTGCAATCACCATGACCTTCGTCATCATCACCGGCGGCATCGATTTGTCGGTGGGCTCGCAAGTCGCCCTTATCAATGCGGTTGCGGCAGTCGTCATGGCGATGGGATATCCCTGGCCATTGGTCGTGGTTGCAATGATCGTGCTCGGCGGCGGCCTTGGTTTCGTCCAGGGCTGGTTCATCGCCTACCAGGGGATTCCGGCGTTCATCGTTACGCTTGCCGGTCTTTCCATCCTGCGGGGCTTTGCACTCTATCTGACGCAGGGCTATTCGATCCCCATTCAGGATGCGCCGGGTTTCTTTGCGCTGGGTCGCGGCGTCATTGGCGGGGTCCCTGTTCCGGCCATCATCGCCGCCGTCGTTGCCGTTCTGGGCTATGTGGCGATAACATCGACCAAATATGGCCGTCAGGTCGTGGCGGTCGGTTCCAATGCGGAAGCCGCGCGCCGGGTCGGCATGCCTGCCAAGTGGATCATCGCCTCGGTCTATCTCATTTCCGGCGTGGCCTGCGCCGTGGCCGGGTTGCTGATCGCAGCGCGCTTGGGGTCCGGATCGTCCAACGCAGCGGTCGGCTTCGAACTCCAGGTGATCGCGGCCGTGGTTCTCGGCGGCACATCCCTCATGGGGGGCCGGGGCACCATCCTCGGTACGGTTCTCGGCACGCTGACCATCGCGGTGATCGGCAACGGGCTGATCCTGATGCACATCTCGCCATTCTTCACCCAGATCGTCACCGGTGCGATCATCCTGATCGCCATCTGGCTGAACACACGGATATTCACGGCAAACTTCCGCTTCGGCAGCGGCAAGAAGAGGTGAGTCCTGTGAACAGCGATCTGTCAGAAGCACATATCCGCTCCGGCAAGGTGATGACGGTCAATGGCCCCATTGCAGCGGAAGCGCTCGGCATCACGTTGATGCATGAGCACATCCTCAACGATTGCCGCTGCTGGTGGCATGCGCCGAAAACGCCGGAGCGGCAGTACCTTGCCGGTGGTTTCGTCTGCATGGAAATATTGGGCGAACTCAAGCAGGACCCCTTCGTCAACAAGCACAACATTACGCTTGATGACGAACCGCTGGCGATTTCAGAACTGCGCGCCTTTGCCAATGCCGGCGGCAAGACCGTGGTGGAGCCGACATGCCGGGGCATTGGCCGCAATCCGCTGGCTCTCCGGCGCATCGCCAAAGCCGCGGGTCTCAATGTGGTGATGGGCGCCGGCTACTATCTCGGTTCGTCCCATCCGGCCGAAGTCGCGGCCATGACCGTGGGCGATATCGCCAACGAGATCGTGCGGGAAGCGGTGGAAGGTGTCGATGGCACCGACGTCAAAATCGGGCTCATCGGTGAAATCGGCGTCTCGTCGGATTTCACCGCAGAGGAGGAGAAGTCGTTGCGCGGTGCAGCTCAGGCACAGGTGCGGACGGGCCTTCCCCTCATGGTGCACCTCCCGGGCTGGTTCCGGCTCGGCCACCGCGTGCTCGACGTCGTGGCGCAGGAGGGTGCCGACATAAGGCACACGGTTCTTTGCCACATGAACCCCTCCCACGATGATTTCAGCTATCAGAGTGAACTCGCTGCCCGCGGTGCATTCATTGAATACGACATGATCGGCATGGATTTCTTCTATGCGGATCAGCAGGTGCAGTGCCCGAGCGACGAAGAAGCCGCCCGCGCCATCGTGCGCCTGGCCGAGGCCGGTTATCTCGACCGGGTTCTGCTGTCGCATGACGTGTTTCTGAAGATGATGCTGACCCGCTATGGCGGCAATGGCTACGCCTATGTGCTGCGCCATTTCCTGCCGCGCCTCAAGCGGCACGGCCTCGATGAAACGGCTCTTGATCAGATGATGCGGGCCAATCCGCGCGCTGTTTTTCAGGCTGGAGCCTGAAGCTAACCCCTATTTTGATATTCACGAAAGTTTGGTGATCCCATGACAAAGAAAGTCCTTCTCGTTGGCGAAAGCTGGGTCAGTTCGGCCACGCACTACAAAGGTTTCGATCAGTTCGGCAGTGTAACGTTTCATCTGGGTGCAGAGCCGCTGGTCAAGGCGCTCGCGGGCAGTGCATTCGAGCTGACCTACATGCCCGCGCATGAAGCGGTCGAAAAATTCCCCTACGACATGGCAGGGCTGGATGCCTATGACGTCATCATCCTGTCGGATATCGGCGCGAACTCGCTGCTGCTGCCGCCTGATGTTTGGCTGCATTCGCGCACCGTTCCCAACCGGCTGAAACTGATCAAGGCCTGGGTGGAAAAGGGCGGCGCGCTGCTGATGGTGGGCGGGTACTTCTCGTTCCAGGGTATCGATGGCAAGGCGCGCTGGCGGCGGACCCCTGTGGAAGACGTGCTTCCGGTGACCTGCCTTCCCTATGATGACCGCGTTGAAATTCCCGAGGGTACGACGGCGAAGATCGTCATGCCGGACCATCCTGTCATGTCTGGTCTCGGCGGCGAATGGCCGGTGCTTCTCGGGGTCAATGAGGTCGAAGTGCGCGACGGAGCGGATGTCGAAGTGGTTGCGACGCTGCCGGACGATCAGGGCGGCCATCCGCTGCTGGTTCTCGGGCGCCATGGCAAGGGCAATACGGCGGTCTGGACTTCCGATATCGGGCCGCATTGGCTGTCCCCGGCCTTCTGCGAATGGGAAGGCTACGGCAAGCTCTGGAAGAACATTCTGGCCTGGCTGACGCGCTGATTTTCTCGACGCGCGAGCCGCTATCTCAAAAAACTATGAAAGGGAACGACATGCAGGAAATATCGGATCGTAGCTCCAACGCGGTGCAGGAGATATTCGGCACCAACAAGGTGCTCATTGGAATGATCCATTGCCCGGCCTTCCCCGGGGCACCCCGCTACAGGGGGGCGGATATGGATACGATATACGATGCCTGCATGCGGGACGCGGAAGCCTGCGTGGAAGGGGGATTGCATGGTCTGGTCATCGAAAACCATGGCGATATCCCCTTTTGCAAGCCGGACGATATCGGGCCCGAAACAACCGGGTTCATGTCCGTTGTCACGGATCGCATTGCCCGGGCCATCGGCATCCCGCTCGGGATCAATGTGCTTGCCAATGCGCCCATTCCGGCTTTCGCCATTGCCATGGCCGGCGGTGCCAAGTTCATTCGCGTCAATCAATGGGCCAATGCCTATGTCGCGAATGAAGGCTTCATGGAAGGCAGGGCGGCCGAGGCAATGCGCTATCGGTCGATGCTGCGCGCCGAGCACATCAAGGTCTTTGCCGACAGCCATGTGAAGCATGGCAGCCACGCCATCGTTGCGGACCGGACGATCGAAGAACTGACCCGCGATCTCGCTTTCTTTGATGCCGACGGTGTCATCGCCACGGGGCAACGTACGGGCAATGCCGCAACAATTGAAGAGATCGAGGAAATCGGCTCGGCAACGCATCTGCCGCTTCTGGTTGGATCGGGTGTCAATCGCGACAACATCGTCGAAATACTCAAGCGGACCAACGGTGTCATCGTTGCATCCTCGTTGAAGCAGGGCGGGGTGTGGTGGAACCCGGTGGACATCGAACGGGTCAAGGCATTCCGCGCCGCTGCAGAACCGGGGCTGGAGCACTGAGAGGATGGAAAACGAAAGTCTCTCCGACCGCATCCTGCGAGAAAATGCGACTGTTCTGCAAACGATGCTGGACCATCGTTTTGTCAGGGACATAAAGCACGACACGCTGAGCAGGGACGCCTTCGACCGCTATCTCGTCTATGAAGGTGCTTTTGTCGACACAGCGATTTCCATCTTCGCCTATGCGGCGGCAACGGCGCAAACCATCGAGCAGAAGCGCTGGCTCATCGCCGTGCTCGACGCGCTTGCCAATGAGCAGATCGTTTATTTCGAGCGCACCTTCGCGCGCCGCGCAATCGATCCGGCCGCATTCGACGTTACGATTCCAGCGGTTGAGGCCTTCCGGTCGGGGATGCTCTGCATTGCTGCCGAAGGCGGGTTTCTCGACATCGTGGCCGCCATGTTTGCGGCGGAATGGATGTACTGGACGTGGTCAAAGGAGGCCTCGATGCATCGCATCAGTGATCCGCTCCTCAAGGAGTGGGTTGATCTGCATGTGAGCCAGGGGTTTGCCGAACAGGCATTGTGGCTTAAGCATCAGCTTGATCTGGCGGGGCCGAGTCTTTCCGAGCAGACATGTGTCCGGCTCAGCAGTATTTTCGGCCATGCCATGCAGCTCGAAATCGATTTTCATGACGCGCCATACCTCTAACCTTCCAAAGGCCTCCCGATGCGCGCCTATGTAATCGGCAATGTCACCATCGATGAAACGATTATCGTGGACGCCCTGCCAACCTCCGGGGCCTCCATCCTCGGCGAGGTTGGAGCGCACGATCTGGGCGGCAAGGGAACGAACCAAGCTGTCGTCATGGCCCGGTGCGGGCTGCCCACGACACTGGTCGCGCCGGTTGGAAATGATGCACGTGCGGCAGCGATCCGCCAGCGCTTGCAGAATGAGCCGCTCGTGACAGAACTGGTCGAGCTGGATGGAAAGTCGAGCGATACCTCCATCATCTTCCGGCTGCCCGACGGTGAAAATGCGATCGTGACGACAACGGACGCCGCGCAGAACCTGAGTTCAGCCGATGTCGCTGTGAAGCTCCACGCCGCTGAACCGGGTGATCTGGCGATCCTGCAGGGGAACCTGTCGCATCAGGCAACACGTGAAATCCTTGAGCAGGCCAAGGGTCTTCAGATGGTGACTGCGTTCAACCCGTCGCCATTGCGCCCCTATTTCTCGGATCTCTGGGCGCTGGTGGACATTGTGTTTCTCAACCAGGGTGAAGCCTTGGCATTGACTGGAGCCAGTGGAAAAGCTGCCGCGAACCATCTCCTGGAACGCGGCGTCCGGGATGTCGTTCTGACACTGGGGCGCGAAGGCGCCATTCTTGCGAATGGACGGGAGATCATCGCAGTGCCGGCGCAACCCTCCGTCGTGGTTGATACGACCGGGGCCGGAGATACGTTCATGTCCGTGGCCCTCGCATCGTCGGCCCGGCGCCATTGCCGCCTGGACAGGCTGGCAATCGAGCATGCGGTGCGGGGCGCTGCCATAACCGTATCCAGACGCGGAACCCATTCGGCCTTTCCGACAGCGTCGGAACTGGAAGCCTTGCTGGCATCGTCCTGAGAATCGGCGGCCTCAAGCCGTTGTGAATTGTCAGCGCCGCTTTTGCGGCAGATAATTTTGCTGCACCTGCGGGCTGAAACAGAATTTATCGGGATGACGGCACGAATAATCTGCTGTCTGGTTGCCAAAAAACCATAATTGTTCCACCAACATTAAACAGCGAAACTGAAACGTCGAAATCGGATCGAAGCTTTAATGCGTATACAATATGGTTTGCTCAGTGTGTTTCTGGCGTTTGCCCCTCCGGCTTACGCACTGGATGCAGGTTCACCGCCGGTGCTGGCGCCGCTGCAGCAGCAGGCGCAAGCGGCCCGCTTGAGCGCTGAGTTTCTGTCGCGCTATCACTACAAGCCCGTTGCGCTTGACGATGCCCTGTCCGCCAAGATCATGGACCGCTTTCTCAAGGCACTCGATCCCGACAGGTTCCTCTTCGTTCAGGCCGATATCGACAAGTTCATGGCCGACAGCACGAAGATCGATGACGCGATCAACCAGGAAGATCTGCGCATCCCTTTTTCCATCTTCAACATCTATGAGCAGCGCGTTGTCGAACGCCTCACCTATGCCCGCTCGCTGCTCAAGCAGAATTTCGATTTCAGTGTGAAGGAAGATTATCCCTTTGTCCGGGACAAGGAGCCCTGGCCGAAATCCGAAGCGGAGAGCGACGAGCTTTGGCGCAAGCGGGTCAAGAATGACTGGCTCCGCCTGAAGCTTGCAGGCAAGACCGACGCTGCCATCCGCGACACGCTCGACAAGCGGTATCAGAACTCGCTGGAACGCGCCTACAAGTACAAGAGCGACGACGTGTTCCAGATTTTCATGGATGCCTACACCACGTCGATCGAACCGCATACGGATTATTTCGGAGCGACGGCATCCGCCGAATTCGATATCTCGATGAAGCTTTCGCTGGTTGGCATCGGCGCGGTCCTGCAGGAGCGGGAAGACTACACGACCATTCGCGAGCTGATGGCCGGCGGTCCTGCACAACTGTCCGGCAAGCTGGCTGTCGGCGATCGCATCACCGGCGTGGGCCAGGGCGAACGAGGTCCGATAAAGGAAGTGGTCGGTACGCGCCTCGATGAAGTCGTCAAGATGATCCGCGGCGCGAAGGATTCCGTTGTCAGGCTGGATATCCTGCCCGCCGATGCCGGTCCAGACGGCAAGCACCGGGTGATCAGCCTTGTGCGTGACAAGATCAGCCTCGACAAGCAGGCCGCCAAGAAGACCATCCTGTCGATCAAGGATGGTGATGCCACGCGCAAGATAGGCGTCATCACGCTGCCTGCCTTCTACGAGGATTTTGAAGCACGCCGCAAGGGCGACAAGAACTATCGGAGTGCAAGCCGCGACGTGGCCAGGCTTCTGGCCGAACTGAAGAAGGACAAGATCGATAACGTTCTCATCGATCTGCGCAACAATGGCGGCGGCTCGCTGGCCGAGGCCATTGATTTGACCGGCCTGTTCGTCGGCAAGGGGCCGATCGTGCAGGAGCGCAACGCCGGCGGCGAGGTCAATGTGGAGAAGGACAATCTTCCCGCGCCTGCCTGGACCGGCCCGCTTGCGGTCCTGATCAATCGCGGTTCCGCATCCGCATCCGAGATTTTTGCGGCGGCGATACAGGATTATGGCCGGGGCGTCATCGTCGGTGAGCCCAGTTTTGGCAAAGGCACGGTGCAGACCGTCGTCAACCTCGATCAGATCGCCCGCAACAGCAAGCCGAAATTCGGCGAGCTGAAGATGACGGTTGCACAGTTCTTCCGGGTAAACGGCGGCACGACCCAGTTGCGCGGCGTGACGCCGGATATCACCCTGCCCGGCTTCTCCGATCCCAAGAGTTTCGGCGAATCGAGCTACGACAATGCTTTGCCGTGGGCGCAGGTCAAACCGGCGGAATACACGCCAATCGGCGATGTGAAGGCATTGCTGCCGCAACTGCAGAGCCTCCACGATGCGCGGGTGCAAAAGGACCCGGACTTCCAGCGCTTCGTGGAAGATATGGCCGACCTGAAAGCGCAGCGGGAAAAGCGGGTTGTCTCGCTCAATGAAACCGAACGCCGCAATGAGATGGCGGCGCAGGCCAGCCGCATCAAGTCGCGCGAGAAGGTGAATGACGGGGCAGGCGCCGGCGACGACGACGATTCAGCCGACGCGTCGACCCAGGATGATGGCCTGCAGGCCAATGAGCGCAGCCTGAGCGCGGACATCGCCATCGAGAAAGCCCGCAAGAGCGCCAAGGATGTATTGCTCGATGAAGCAGCGCACATTCTCGGTGATGAAGCGGATTTGCTGGCGGGAATTCCGAAACTTGCAGTACAGCAGCCGGCCAATACCAACGGCAAATAGAGGCTGCGCCGGCTTTGACCGGATAATATGCTCTACCCGGTTAACCCGGGTGGAGCATTTTGCCGAACCGGTTACCTCTGCGGCCGATCCGATGTGAGCGGCACGACAATCTCGACGATGAGACCTCTCGGTTGCGCCTTGTGGGCTCTGACCGATCCGCCATGCAGCTCGATGGCCTGCCGGGTGATGGCCAGGCCGAGGCCGACCCCCGCGCGCGCATCGCCCGTGCTTTCAGCCCGCACAAACGGCCTGAAGATTGCTTCCATCTGAGAGTCGGGAAGGCCGGGCCCCGTGTCCTCCACCCGGATCTGCAGCGCTTTCCCGCCGGCGGGGATGGCGGTGCGTATCACGACCTTGCCGCCCGGTTCGCTGTATTTGATGGCGTTGCGAATGACGTTTTCGATGGCACGGTAAATCAATTCGCCATTGACGTGGGACACGGCGGTATCGACGCCGATGACCTCGAGAACAACCCCGTGTGCTTGCCCTTCAAACGCGCCGTCCTCCACGATGGCGTTGACCAGCTCCACGAGATCAACGGGCTGCTTGTCGAACTGGTACGGCTCGCCGGACTCAAGTTGCGCGAGCGTCAGTATTTCTTCCACCAGCCCGTCAAGCCGGTCGATCTCGCGGTTGATGCGCAGAAGCAGGTCCGGCAGGCGTGCGGGATTCTGTTTGAGAATTCCGGCTGCCGCTTGCAGCCGTGACAAGGGTGAGCGCAACTCGTGGGAAACATCGTGGAACAGCCGCTGCTGGCTGAGGTGAAAATCGTCGAGCTTGGCGGCAGCGATGTCAAAATCATGCCCCACGGCGGTTATCTCATCCTTGCGATGGCCGAATGTCTTGCCGATGCGGACATGAAAATCGCCCTTTGCCAGGGAGCGCAAACCGGATTGAAGCGTCTCCAGCGGCCAGAGCAGATATCTGGCCAGCCAAAGCGCTGAAGCAAGGCTGGTGATGATGCCCGCAAAGATAATCGGCCAGAACCCGAGTATTTTTGCGACAATGGAATAGCTCATCCGTTTGGCTGTGATGCTGATGCAGCCTTCGGGCGTCTGGACCAATCGCGACATCGCCGTGACTGCGGGGCCGGATTGGCAGTCGGCCGGATCGGCATTGGCGACAACGAGATCAACGGGCCGGTTGAAGGATGCGGCCGCTGCGGCGAACCTCGCCAGGGCGCCGGTGCCCGAGTCTTTCAATACCGTGGCGGCCGAATCCAGGATCGCCGTCTCGATGAGGTCTTGTGCGGCGCCCTTGGGCGGCGACAGTCCGAATATCGTGCTGATTGCCACCACGACAAGGATGACCCCGGCTATGGTGAGGGCGAGCGTCCAGAAAAATCGCCAGAAGACGCGGCCCATTACTGCCCCTCGACGAGCTGATAGCCCATGCCGCGTATCGAGCGAATCCATGACTGCCCGTCGGCAGCCTTTCCAAGCTTTTGCCGGATACTGCTGATGTGCACGTCAATCCGGCGGTCGAAGGCGGTCAGCGGACGTCCGAATGCGCCCTTGGACAGGTCCTGTTTCGAGACCATCTGGCCGGCGCTTCGCACCAGCACCTCAAGCAGATTGAACTCCGTTCCGGTCAATTCCAGCTGGTGGCCTTGCCACTCCGCGGTGCGCGAGCGCGGGAACAGTTTCAGGGCGCCGGATTGCAGGAGGTGTTCCTCCTGCTCCTGCCTGTGCCGTCCGGTCCGGCGAAGAATGGCGCGAATCCGGGCAACAAGCTCACTCGGCGAACAGGGCTTTGCCAAATAGTCGTCTGCGCCAAGGTTAAGTCCGGTGATCCGGTCGATGTTGTCGCCGCGCGCGCTCAGCATCAGGATTGGAATATCGCTGAATCGCCGTATCCGCTGCATCACCTCGATGCCGTTGAGGTGGGGCATCATGATATCCAGGACCACCAGATCATAGGACCCGGAGACACCCTCCTCGATGCCGCGCTTCCCGTCATGAACAGCGCTCGCATCCAGCCCTTCTTCCCTCAGATATTCCGAAAGGAGACTGGTCAGTTCTATGTCGTCGTCAACCAGCAAGACTTTGGTCATGGTCCGCCTCGCACTCTGAAATCAAACTTTCCTATAGCCGGTCAAGCTGCGCCCCGGGCCGATTTTACATAACTTTACACAAACTTAACGCTACTTCACACCGAACCATTTATAGAGGCCTGGTGGGGAAAGCGTTTTTGTAAGAAGGCCTGAATCGTGCTCACATCCCTGCTCCGCGACCCCTTGAGTGTGGTCTTTCATCCCTTCCTTGCCAACGACAATTGCAAGCCCGGATCGCCTCTGGTCTTCCCTCGGGAAGAGGGCGCGTGCCGGCGAAGCCATGCCGGGGCCAGGTCGGGTCCGCAGGCTTTAACGGAAAGAGTGTAATTGAGAAATGCCAGGGCAATCAGATCAAAATGTTACAGGATTTCGCGTTCGGTCTTTCGGCCTGCTGGCCCTATTTCTCGTGCTGGCTGGTTGTAACGCGCAACAGGGCAAGCCTCCTGCTGCAGCGGCTCGTCCCGAGGTTGGTGTCATAACGCTGCATCCGCAATCGGTTGCCGTTACCGCCGAATTGTCGGGGCGGACAACCGCCTCCCTCAGCGCGGATGTGCGTCCGCAAGTGGGCGGCATCATCCAGTCGCGGCTGTTTGACGAGGGCGGCGAAGTAAAGGCCGGGCAGGCCTTGTACCAGATCGATCCGGCGAGTTACCAGGCCACCTATGACAGCGCGATCGCAGCGCAGCAGAAGGCGGATGCGGCGGTACCGAGCGCGCAGGCCAAAGTGGAGCGCTATCAGGGCTTGATCAAGCAGAATGCGGTCAGCAAGCAGGATCTTGATGATGCGGTTGCATCGCTCGCCCAGGCAAAGGCCGATGTTGCCTCGGCAAAGGCCAGCGCCGATACCGCCCGCATCAATCTCGACTACACAAAGATCACGGCCCCGATTTCGGGCCGTATCGGCAAGTCGTCCCTGACACCGGGTGCACTTGTCACCGCAAGCCAGGATACGGCACTTGCCACCATCCGGACACTCGATCCCATCAATGTGGATGTTTCCCAGTCGAGCACCAACCTGCTCAATCTGCGTCAGGCCATTGCGGATGGCAGGGTGAAGCTGAGCGGGACGAATGTGAGCGTGAAGCTCAAACTCGACAACGGGACAACCTATACGCACACTGGAAAAATGGAATTTGCCGAGGCCAATGTGGATCAGACCACAGGCACGTTCGCGTTGCGCGCGCAATTTCCCAACCCGGACCGGTTGCTGCTGCCGGGCATGTATGTGCGTGCGGTTGTCGAGGAAGGCGTCGCGCAAAACAGCTTTGTCGTGCCCCAGCGTGCGGTGACCCGTAACGCCAAGGGGGAGGCAACGGCCCTCGTCGTCGATGCGGATGGAAAAGTCGGGGAGCGCGCACTTGGCGTCCGCAGCAGCGTCGGGAACAACTGGCTGGTCGAGACCGGGATAGCCGACGGCGATCGCGTGGTCGTGGAAGGCTCGCAATTCGTGCGCGCGGGCCAGAGTGCGACGCCGGTGGAGGTGACGATCGATGACGTGACCGGGGAGATCAAGGAGCGCAAACAGGCGGCATTGCCTCAGTCTGGCCTTGCGGAAGCCGCCAATCATGAACAGAAGCCGGCGTCTGACGCCTCGGCCAAGAACTGAGGGTTCCCATGTCCGGCTTTTTCATCAACCGCCCGATCTTTGCCTGGGTGATCGCCATCGTCATCATGCTTGGCGGTTTGCTGGCGGTCAATTCATTGTCCATATCGCGCTATCCCCAGATCGCACCGACAACGGTGAGTATCAGCGGTTCCTATCCGGGCGCGGATGCGCAGACCGTCGAGAATTCAGTGACGAAAGTCATCGAACAGGGCATGACGGGTATCGACAATCTCGACTACATGACCTCCACATCGAGTTCGACGGGCAGCACCAGCATCTCCCTGACCTTTACCAGTGCCGCCGATCCCGATGTTGCCCAGATGCAGGTTCAGAACAAGCTGCAGCTTGTCACGTCGCAACTGCCGCAGATCGTGCAGAGCAACGGCCTGACGGTGACGAAATCCTCGACCGGCTTTCTCATGGTTGTCGCATTCGTTTCGACCGACGGCAAAATGACGTCGACCGATCTGGCCGATTATGTCGACAGCACCCTGAACGACACGCTGAAGCGGGTTGAGGGTGTCGGATCAACCCAGTTGTTCGGCTCGGGCTATTCCATGCGGATATGGCTCGACCCGGACAAGCTTGCCAAATATGCGCTCATGCCAAGCGATGTCTCCACGGCAATACAGGCGCAGAACACGCAGGTTTCCGCCGGGCAGCTCGGGGCCCTGCCCGCACGGCAGGGACAGCAGCTCAATGCGACGGTGACAGCCAGAAGCCGGCTTCAGACGCCGGAGCAGTTTCGCAATATTATTCTCAAGAGCGCCACCGATGGCTCGCTGGTCCGGCTCAACGACGTGGCGCGCGTGGAAATCGGCGCGGAAAGCTATACGACAAGTGCTGCCTACAACGGCATGCCGGCGGCGGGTCTTGCCATCAACCTGGCCACGGGCGCCAATGCCATCAGCGCGGCGGAAGCCGTCCAGTCGGCCATTGCGCGCCTTTCCACGACTTTTCCGGAAGGGGTCAAGGTTTACTACCCCTATGACACGACGCCCTTCGTTCTTCTCTCGATAGAAGAGGTGGTCAAGACGCTGATCGAGGCCATCATTCTCGTCTTCGTCGTCATGTTCGTGTTTCTGCAAAACATCAGGGCAACGCTCATCCCGTCCATCGCAGTGCCCGTGGTGCTGCTTGGAACGTTTGGCGTGCTCGCGGTTGCAGGCTATTCGATCAATACCCTGACGATGTTCGCCATGGTGCTGGCCATCGGGCTTCTCGTGGACGATGCGATCGTGGTTGTCGAAAACGTCGAACGGGTGATGCAGGAAGAAAAGCTTCCACCGAAAGAAGCAACGCAAAAGTCCATGAAGGAAATCACCGGGGCTCTCATCGGCATCGCCACGGTGTTGTCCGCTGTCTTCGTGCCCATGGCTTTCTTCGGTGGTTCCACCGGCATCATCTATCGCCAGTTCTCCGTCACCATCGTCGCGGCCATGGTGCTCTCCGTCGTGGTTGCACTGGTGCTGACACCGGCTCTGTGCGCAACCATTCTTCGCGCTCCTGCGGCAGGGCATGCGGAGCGCAAGGGCATCTTCGGTTGGTTCAACCGGTCGTTCGACCGCAGCACGACGGCCTACCGCAACGGCGCGCAAGGCATCATTCAGCGAAGCAAACGGTTTCTGGCGATTTTCCTGGCGATTGCGATTGCCATGGGCTGGATGTTTGTGCGTCTGCCAAGCTCGTTCCTTCCCGAAGAAGACCAGGGCATTTTGATCACCAGCGTGCAACTGCCGGTGGGGGCGACGCAGGACCGGACATTGCGTGTTTTGAAGCAGGTGTCGGACCATTTCCTCAACGATGAAAAGGATGCGGTGGACGGTGTGTTCACGACGGCCGGTTTCGGCTTTGGCGGGTCCGGTCAGAATGTCGGCATAGCGTTTGTCAGGCTCAAGGACTTTGCGTCGCGCCAGTCGCCGCAACTTTCGGCCAATGCGGTGTCTGGCCGGGCCATGGGTGTCTTTTCCAAGATCAGGGATGCCCGCGTGTTCTCCTTCAACCCGCCTGCGATCCAGGGCATGGGCAACTCCAACGGTTTTGAGTTCTATCTGCAGGATGTCAATGGCGCGGGCCACGATGCCTTGATGCAGACCCGCAACCAACTGCTTGGGCTCGCCGGACAAAGCAAGCTTCTGGCGAATGTGCGCCCGAACGGCCAGGAAGACGAGCCGCAGTTCGCCATCGATATCGATCAGGAGAAGGCCAGCGCGCTGGGTGTCGCCCTGTCCGATATCAACAACACGTTGTCGACGGCGTGGGGCAGCGACTACGTCAACGATTTCATCGATCGCGGCCGGGTAAAGCCCGTCTATCTGCAGTCGGACAAGGATTTCCGCATGCAGCCGGCAGACCTCGACAAATGGCATGTCCGCAATGCCTCGGGGGCCATGGTGCCGTTTTCGTCCTTTGCCTCCAGCCACTGGACATTCGGCTCACCGCGGCTGGAGCGGTTCAACGGCTCTGCCGCCGTCGACATTCAGGGTGCCGCTGCTGCCGGTGTCAGCTCGGGCGCGGCGATGGACGAAATCGACAAGCTGATGAGCCAGTTGCCGGCGGGTTATTCGCACGAATGGACGGGCCTTTCGGCACAGGAAAAACTGTCGGGCAATCAGGCCACATCGCTCTATGCAATATCTGTCCTGGTCGTGTTCCTCTGTCTGGCAGCGCTTTACGAAAGCTGGTCGATTCCGTTTGCGGTCATGCTCTCGGTCCCGATCGGTATTTTCGGCGCGCTGCTTGCGGCGAGCCTGTTTGGCCAGACCAATGACGTCTATTTCAAGGTCGGCCTGCTGACGACCGTGGGCCTTGCGGCGAAGAATGCAATTCTCATCGTGGAGTTCGCCATCGAACGGCAGACCGCCGGCATGGGGCTGGTCGAGGCCACACTCGAAGCCGCGCGCCAGCGGTTGCGTCCGATCCTGATGACGTCCTTTGCGTTCATCCTTGGCGTGGCGCCGCTGGCAACAGCAAGCGGCGCTGGTTCCGGCGCCCAGAATTCCATCGGTATCGGCGTCATGGGCGGCATGATCGCGGCAACCGTTCTCGGAGTGTTTTTTGTGCCCCTGCTTTTTGTCGCGGTCAGCCGGTTGTTCCGGCGCCGGAAGAGCGCCGATGGCAAGGTTCCCGACAACAGTGAAACGGCAACAGCCGGTTCGAACTGAGGCATGGGGCGAGATAATGAGCAAGATGGACGCAATGACAATCACAACAACAGCCTCACCCGATCCGGTTTCTCCCGGGAATTGCCATTTCCGCCTCGGTCAATTGCTCGGGTTTCTTCTGTTGAGCTCAAGCCTTGCCGGATGCGTCGTCGGGCCGGACTATCAGAAGCCGTTGATTGCGATGCCCGGCCAGTGGGGAAGCAGCAAGCAGGTAAAGGCGCCCAAGCCGGCGGAACTGTCCAACTGGTGGAAGCGGTTGCGTGATCCCGAGCTGGATGCACTTGTCGACGAAGCGGTCGCAGGCAATCTGGATGTTGCCACTGCAAAGGCGAAAATCCGTGAAGCGCGCGCGACATACCGGCAGACCGCAGGCACGCTTCTGCCATCACTTGACGGGTCCGCGTCGGCAACTCGCAACAGGGTGAGTGCCACCAGCACGGGGACCTCCGCGGAGACGTCCAGCCAGTTCCAGACGGGATTTGACGCGAGCTGGGAGCTCGATCTTTTCGGTGCCAACAAACGCAGCGTTGAAGCGGCAAAGTATGGTCTGGATGCAGCCGGCGAAGATCTGCGGTCCACATTGCTGACTTTGATCGGCGATGTCACCTCCAACTATGCCCAGGCGCGCGGCTATCAGGCGCGCATCGCGCTGGCCCGCCGTACGGCAGCCTCGCAGAGGGAGACGGCGGCGCTCACGCGCACCAAGTTCGAGGCAGGGTCATCCTCCGCCCTCGATGTCGCCAATGCCTCCGGCCTGGCCAACAGCACGGAAGCCAACATACCATCCCTGGAGACAAGTTATGCGGAAGCGGTGCACCGGCTTTCCGTCCTGACGGGCAGGGCGCCTGCAGCCCTCACGGACAGGCTGAAGCGCAGCACGCCCATTCCGACGCCGCGCCTGCCTGTCCCGACAGGGGTTCCGGCCGATATCCTGCGCACGCGGCCGGACGTGAGGACGGCGGAGCGCCAATACGCGCAGTACACCGCAAAGATCGGGCAGGCTGAAGCTGCCCGTTATCCCAGCGTCAGCCTGACCGGCAATATCGACACCACGGCCCTGAATATTGGCGATCTCGGCAAGAATTCCACCATCGGCTGGTCGTTCGGCCCGGCATTGAGCGTGCCGATCTTCAGCGGCGGCCAGAAGAAAGCCGCGGTGGAAGTCGCCCAGGCACAGCGCGACCAGTATTTTGTTGCCTACCGGTCGTCGATCCTCACCGCGCTCGAAGATGTCGAAAATGCCATCGTATCGCTGGCACAGGAACGCATCAGGAATGGAAAGCTGGCCGCATCGGCCAAGCACTACCGCGATGCGGCCAGCCTGTCCCGCTCTCTCTACCAGAGCGGAACATCGAGCTTCCTTGATGTGCTTGACGCGGAACGCTCGCTGTATTCGGCGGAAGACGCCCTGCTGCAAAGCCGCGTGGCAATCGCGGCCGATTACATCGCCCTCAACAAGGCGCTTGGCGGCGGATGGAGCGGTTTGGTCGATACAGGCAAACCTGAAGTGAAGGATGTCAATACGGGTCCGCACATCGTAAGCAACCGACAGCTGATGACGAACTGGCAGAAATAAAAACGGCGAGCCCGTAAGGCCCGCCGTTCTGTGCAAAGGATTTGACTGGAGATCGTATCAACTTTGCCACTTGGCGATGCTGCTTGAATGTCAGCGTCGCCAAATTTCTTGCATCGGGTATTAGAAGTTGCGCTGGAAGCGGATCGCGCCACCGAAAGCATCGTCGTTGCCGCCATGGGCAAGCGAATAATCCTTACGGGCACCGTCGAACTTGGTGTAGTTGAATTCAGGCGTGATCGTGAAGCCGGGAACGATTTCATAGGCAACGTTCAAAGCACCCGCCAGCGTGCCTTCGGATTCATAGGCAAGCTGTGCATTGATCGTGGCCTTGTCCGAAACCTTGGCAGCCAGGCCACCCCAGATGGCGTAGTCACCTTCCCAGGTGCCGAACCAGTTGCGGCGGCCGAGCGGTGCATCGTCATAGTTGGACTGGTAACCGCCCATGACCCATGCGGATACCGTGTCGGTGAACTTCACGTCCAGACGCAGCTTGCCGGCCCATTCCTCGACCTTGGAGTCGTAGCCGACGATGCCGGAAATCTTGCCCCAGGACTGTTCATACTTTGCGCCGGCCAGCACGTGAGGCATGTAGTCGTCGATACGATAGTCGTAGCTATAGTAGTTGTTGCCAACGCTTTCACCCTGTTCAGCGCCGATCATGGCAGAGAAGCCATTGCCCGCATTGAACGTATAGCTGACCTGGTTGCTGTGGTCCGACTGATAGTTGATCACGTCGTCGTTGATGACATTGCCGGCATAACCGGTGAACGAGCCGAAGATTTCATCGGCCACGCCGATACGAAAACCACCGAGTTCGATATAGGCATTCGGTATGGACGTATCATTGGCACCATTATTGTACTGGAAACGCGTCTCGATATAGGAGCGCAACGTGCCGAGTTCGGTTTCCGTGCGGGCATCGAAACGGAGCGTGGCGCGCGTCTTCTTCTGCCAGGTTCCGAATTCTCCGCCCTTGTAGACATTATCGCCGCCCTTGGCGTCATAACGCAGATAACCGCCGATTTTCAGGCAGGTTTCCGTGCCGGGGATATAGAAAAAGCCTTTGCCGTAGGTGTCGCAAACGCGAACATATTCAACGGCTTCTGGTTCGGCAACGACGACTGCGTCGGCAGCGCGTGCACCGGTTACTGCAACGAGCGCTGCAGCCGAGCCGAGAAGGAAGCTCTTGATTGTCATGGGGGATCTCCACACTCTATTGAATGAGTTGCTCAGCCGCATTGCCTTGCAACGAACAGATGAAATCGCTGTCTGTACCGTCCGTAATGGAGATTTGTAACGGTTTTATCACGCAACCGGTGTGGGCGGATGGGCCAAGGTGGTTTCTTGTAAAAACCATGTCTTGCCTCGGCCCGTGTGTCATTCCTGCCACAGTCAGAAGCCGCTCATTTGCGATGAGAACTGTTTGATTGCGCCGGTAAAACACAATGGCGGGCTCGACAGGGGATATGAAGCAAAATAACTATGAACCATGACCGCAGCCAACGAAGACACCATCGCCAATCGCATTAGCCGCATCCTTGCGGACAGGATTGTGACGGGCCAATTGGAGCCGGGCGCAAAGCTGCGGCAGGACCATGTGGCGGAAGAATTCGGCGCAAGTCATGTCCCGGTCAGGGAAGCCTTCCGCAAACTGGAAGCACAGGGCCTTGCCGTCAGTGAGCCGCGCCGGGGCGTGCGCGTTGCATCGTTTGACCTGGCCGAGGTGCGCGAGGTCGCCCTGATGCGCGCCGAGCTTGAGGGGCTGGCGCTCCGGCAGGCTGCGCCGCACCTGACATCGTCCATTCTGGAAGAGGCCGAACAGGCCACCGTTGCCGGCGATAATTCCCGCGACGTGCGCTCCTGGGAAGAGGCCAACCGGCGTTTTCATCGCCTGATTCTCACGCCATGCGCGATGCCGCGTCTCCTGGCGGCCATCGATGACCTTCATTCGGTGAGCGCGCGCTTTCTGTTTTCCGCGTGGCGATCGGAGTGGGAAGTTCGAACCGATCATGATCACAGGGCGATCCTGGGTTTCCTGCGCCAGGGCAATATCGAGAATGCAGTTGCAGTCCTCGAACGGCACGTGCAGTGGATCGGACAAAAGCCGGTCAAAAGCCCGACGGGTTCAACCCGCGACGTTTTCGCTATCGTCGGCTGACCAAGACAGGACGTCGCCTGCGTTTCGATTTTTGAGCAGACAAACGCTTCCGCTTGTGCCTGCCGTTCACGACGGTTGCATTTTTGTGCGCGCCTTATAGAATTATAGATAATTTATGATTCTATCTATAATAAGCCATCAGATGGCGCAGAACATACGAGGCCGCACGCAAATGTTGAAAGTTTCCCCGCAGAAGCCAGAAGATTTTACGTCCGCTAACGATGTGGAGGAGCGATGGAGCGTTGATGAAGCCAAAAAAATCTATAATTTGCCATTCAATGATCTGCTGTTTGAAGCGCAGACGGTGCACAGGCGGTGCTTCGATCCCAATGCCGTCCAGCTGAGCAAGCTGCTGTCGATCAAAACCGGCGGATGTCCTGAAGATTGCGGCTATTGCAGCCAGTCGGCGCATTACCCCACCGGGCTCAGGGCCTCAAAGCTCCTGCAGGTCGAAAAGGTCGTCGCGGAAGCGCGCAAGGCGCGTGACAGCGGCGCAACGCGATATTGCATGGGCGCGGCGTGGCGAGGCCCCAAGGACCGCGACATCGGCATGGTCGTTGCCATGGTCGAAGGTGTCCGCGCACTTGGCATGGAAACCTGCATGACACTGGGCATGCTCTCGCCGGAACAGGCAGCAAGGCTCGCCGACGCCGGTCTCGACTATTACAATCACAACATCGATACGTCGGAGCGTTTCTACAGCGCGATCATCAGCACCCGCAGCTTCGCCGATCGTCTCGAAACGCTGGCGCATGTGCGCGATGCCGGGATCAAGGTTTGCTCGGGCGGCATCCTTGGCATGGGCGAGACGGTGGATGACCATATCGCCATGCTGGTTACACTGGCAAACCTGCCCGTGCCGCCCGAGAGCGTGCCGATCAACATGCTGATCCCCATTCCAGGATCGAAGCTCGCCGATGCTGCCCCGGTGGATCCCATCGAATTTGTCCGCGCCATTGCCCTTGCCCGCATCCTGATGCCCGAAACCCATGTTCGTCTCTCCGCCGGTCGCTCGGACATGAGCGACGAGATGCAGGCCTTGTGTTTCCTCGCCGGCGCCAATTCGATCTTTGTCGGCGATACGTTGCTCACCACCGAAAACCCCGGCGAGGACCAGGACGCGGCCTTGTTCCGCCGGTTGGGGCTGAAGGCCATGCCGCTGGGTGCGTCGGAGTGATGTCCGGCTTTCTCGCCGGTTACGGCAGAACCTTGGCCGGGCTGGAACGGAGGGAAAGGCGACGTTCCCTCATTCCGAATGGCGGGATCGATTTTACCTCCAACGACTATCTCGGCTTTGCCCATTCGCAGCGCATCAGAAGCGCCATCGCCGCCGCGATGGAGCGCGGCGTCCCGGCCGGATCGGGCGGCTCGCGTCTCTTGCGCGGAAATCATGCGGAACATGTATTGCTGGAAGAAGAAGCGGCGGCCTTTTTCGGCTCACAGCGGATGCTGTACTTCTCGACCGGTTACGCGGCCAACGCCGCGCTGTTTTCAACTTTGCCGCAGCGCGGCGATCTCATCGTCCACGATGCGCTCATCCATGCAAGCGCGCATGAAGGCATTGCCGCGAGCCGGGCGCAGGCGGTGGTGGCACGGCACAATGATGTCGGCAGCTTCGAAAATGAATTGGCCAAGTGGCGCAAGGCGGGCGGCAGCGGCCATGCCTGGATCGCAGTGGAAAGCCTCTACTCCATGGATGGGGACTGCGCGCCGCTTGCTGAACTTGCGGCGCTCGCGGACCGCTATGACAGCTTTCTTGTCATCGATGAAGCGCACGCCACCGGCGTGTTCGGCGACAATGGCCGTGGTCTCGCGACCGGGCTGGAACGGCGCGACAATGTTGTCCTCCTGCACACGTGCGGCAAGGCGCTGGGCGTGTCCGGTGCGCTCCTGGGGGCAAATGCGGTCGTCTGCGATTACCTCGTGAACCGCGCCCGTTCCTTCATCTATTCCACCGCCCCGTCCCCGCTCATGGCTGCAGGGGTGCGCGAGGCGCTGAAAATGCTTGCCGAGGAACCCCGACGCCGGCTGGACCTGCAGCGCCTTTCGACATTTGCCCGGTCATATCTGGCAGAAACAATCGGCATGGGCGGCAGCAGCTCGCACATACTGCCCATCATGATTGGCGGCACGATCCGTGCATTGCGTATCGCCGAACGCATGCGCGCGGAAGGGTTCGACATCCGTGCGATCCGCCCGCCGACGGTACCCGAAGGCACCGCGCGATTGAGGATTGCGATCACATTGAATGTCGATGAGACAGCGATTTCCCGGATGCTGGATTGTCTGAAAATAGCCCTTGCCGAGGAGGCCGCATGACGCAGCGTTTTGTCGTGACAGGAACAGATACCAATATCGGCAAGACGGTCTTTTCCGCCGCATTGGCCGGTGCACTTGGTGCTTCTTACTGGAAACCGGTTCAGGCCGGTCTTGAGGGGGAAACGGACAGCGAGGCTGTCATGCGTCTCGGCGGGATACCGGTCGGAAGGATCATTCCCGAGGCATGGCGCCTGCGCACGCCTGCCTCTCCGCATCGCGCGGCCCGGCTGGATAATGTCGAGATACAAACGGAATTGCTGGTCCCGCCCTCGATCGAGGCGCCGCTGATCATCGAGGGTGCCGGCGGTGTCATGGTTCCCCTGACGGAAACCGTGGTGTTTGCCGATGTCTTCTCCCGCTGGCGGATACCGGTCATTCTGTGCGCCCGCACCGGACTTGGAACGATCAACCATACCTTGCTGTCGCTGGAGGCCTTGCGGCAGCGCTCGGTGCCGGTTTTCGGTGTCGTCTTTATTGGCGATGAAGTTGCGGATACCCAGCATATCATCGGCGAGCTGGGACAGGTTCGTTGTCTCGGACGGCTGCCACTGCTTGAAGCCGTGACACCCGAAGCGCTGCGTCAAGCCTTTCGCGATCATTTCGACGTGGCGCATTTCCGGACGGCAGCCGCATGACTAGCGCCCTCATATCCTCGCCGGTCTGGCATCCATTCACCCAGCACGCGCTTGAACCCGCGATGAAACGCATTGTCAGAACGGAGGGAGCCTGGCTGTTTGACGCGCAAGGCAATGCCATCCTTGATGCGATTTCCTCCTGGTGGGTCATCACGCACGGGCATCGGCACCCACTGATCATGGAGGCGATCCGCACCGCCTGCGACAGTTACGACCAGATCATCTTTGCCGAATTCACCCATGAGCCGGCGGAAAAGCTGGCGCGCGGCCTGCTGGCCGTCGCACCTGCGGGCCTCGCCCACGTGTTCTATTCGGACAGCGGGTCAACCTGCGTGGAAGTGGCGCTGAAGATGGCGCTCGGCTTCTTCCATAATACCGGCGCACCACGCTCGCGCATTGTCGTCATGGAGGACGGTTATCACGGCGACACGATTGGAACCATGTCGGCGGGGGAGCGCGGCGTCTTCAACGCGGCCTACCAGTCCCTGTTGTTCAGCGTCGACCGTTTGCCGTTTCCCTCGCCCGGCCACGAACAGGCCACGCTCGATGAATTTGAAAGGCTGTGCCGGAGCGGTCAGGCCGCGGCATTGCTGGTCGAGCCTTTGGTGCTCGGGGCAGGGGGCATGCGGATGTACCCGGCTTTTGTGCTGGCCGAACTGAAGCGGATTGCCGCTCGGCATGGCACGTTGCTCATCGCCGACGAGGTGATGACGGGCTGGGGGCGTACGGGAACGCTCTTTGCCTGCACTCAGGCTGGCATCGCGCCGGACATATTGTGCACGTCAAAGGGCTTGACGGGCGGTGCCTTGCCGCTGGCCGCCACGCTGTGCACAGCGCCGGTTTTTGATGCGCATCTGTCGACAGACCGCAGCCGGATGTTCTTTCATTCGAGTTCCTACACCGCAAACCCGATTGCCTGCGCAGCAGCCCTCGCAAACCTTGCCGTGTGGGAAAACGAGCCCGTCGAGGCGCGTATTCAATCGCTGGCAGCCATGCATCGCCGGAAACTCAAACGGTTCGCCGCAGATGGCCGATTCAGCAATGTGCGGCAGGCGGGTACGATTGCAGCGCTTGATCTGGATGTTCCGGCATCGGGTTATCTCTCGGATGCCGGACCAAAACTGCGGGCGTTCTTCCGATCCCGAAACCTGCTGATCCGCCCGCTTGGCAACATCATCTATCTGATGCCGCCCTATGGCGTGGAGGAGGGCGATCTTGATCGTGCCTATGACGCGATTGACGAGGCCGCGGATCTGTTTGCGGCAGGCAGGCGATGAGCCGTATCATTGGTTTGGGTCACTACGTTCCGGAGCGCTGCGTGGAAAACGCGGAGATAGAGGTCAACCTTGGGCTCGAGCCCGGCTGGATCGAGCGAAGAACGGGTATTCGTACCCGGTATTGGGCAAGGGATGGCGAGCTGCTCACCGACCTCGCCGCAAAGGCCGGACAGTCGGCACTTGATGACGCCGGGCTGCAATCGGCCGATATCGCCTTGACGCTGCTGGCCACGTCAACGCCCGACCATCTGCTGCCACCGTCGGCGCCGCTGCTTGCGCATCGGCTCAAGCTCGTCAATTCGGGTGCCCTGGATCTTGCCGGAGCCTGCTCGGGTTTCCTCTATGCGCTGACGTTGGCAGACGGTTTCGTCCGCACGCAGAAGCGGCCGGTTCTCGTGGTTGCCGCCAACATTCTGAGCCGCCGTATCAACCCGGCGGAACGGGCCAGTGCCGTCCTCTTTGCCGACGCGGCAGGTGCTGTCGTTCTGGCGCCATCGGCAGCGCCGGGCACGGGCCTGCTCGGTGTGGATTTGGCCGCCGATGGCAGCCATTATGATTTGATCTCCATTCCCGCCGGCGGTTCGAAGACGCCTTTTTCGCCGGACATGGCTGCGGCGGACTGCCTGATGACCATGCGCAACGGCAAGGAAATGTTTGCGCAGGCCGTGCACATGATGACGCGCTGCGCCGAACGGGCAATGGCGGATGCGCGTATTGGCCCGCAGGACGTCAGCCGGTTCGTGCCGCACCAGGCCAATGCGCGTATTTTTGATCTCGTCAGCGACAATCTTGGCATTGACGCCGTGCGGACGGTCCGCACCATAGCGGCCTATGGCAATTCCTCGGCAGCCACCATTCCGCTGTCCCTATCGCTGGCGCAGCGTGACCGGCGATTCATGCCGGGTGAACGGCTGTTGCTGACGGCTGCCGGTGCGGGTCTGACCGGTGGCGCCGTTGTCTGGGGCATCTAGACAGGTGTCCGAATGAGCCGCCATGGGCGGCACTATTTCTGAATGTTGCGCATGATCATGTCGTAATGCGCGTTCACATAGTCGCCGAGTTGCGGCAGGTTGGTCTGGCAGTCCAGGAGTTTGTCGATCGTCAATGTCAGTGCCGGGCTGAGCAGGATATGGCTGCTCTCGCTGGTCGCGGCTCCCGGCCGGAAAACACCTTCACGGACGCCCTTTTCAATGAGGTTCTGAAACATGGTCAGCATGGGCAGGACAAACTCATTGTAATGAGCCATTGTCAGCTCGGGAAAGCTCCGGCCGTCGGAAATCAGAAAACGCAGGATTTCCCGCGAGTAGGGATTGACGGTCATGTGCTCGTAAACCGTATCGAGGAAAAGCCGGATGAGCTCATGCGGCGGGCGGTTCTGATGCTCGCTCAGGAACTGTTCTTCGTTGAAAATCGGTTGCGAAAGCTTGCGCACGACATCGTGAAACAACTCTTCCTTGTTCTGGAAATACAGATAGATCGTGCCTTTGGTAACGCCTGCCCGCCTGGCCACATCCTCGATGCGCGTGGCGGTATAGCCGCGCTCGACGAACTCGTCGAAAGCCGCATGCAGAATCTCCTGCGGGCGCTGTGCCTTGCGGCGCGCCCGCACGCCGGGGGTGGTGTCCGGCCCGGTTGTGCTTGACGCATTTTTTATTTCGGCCATGATTTCATCCAATGGAGCCTTGAAGTCGACTTGGACAACATTATACATTGACTGAACGATCAGTCAATAATATACCCGCCACACCTTTTCATGGATTGGTTGAATGATGCGGCCTGACTTTTTCTCCTCCGGATTTGTGGTTGAGCGCCAGCGGCAACGGTATGATGTGTCTGCCGTGCCCAGGCTGCTGGTGATGATTTTGGGGCTTGCCCTGCTGGCCGGTTGCCAGCCGAAAAAAGCGGCCGAACAGAAGCCGCCGGCCCAGGTGAATGTCGCCAAGATCGTGTTCACGGATTATGCGCAGAGTGTTTCGGTAACCGGTGAAATACGGGCGAAGATCGACAGCAATCTTTCGTTCCGGGTGAGCGGGAAGGTGACCGAACGGCTTGTGGATGTGGGTGACCATGTCGCCGCCGGCGACGTGCTGGCGCGTATCGACCCGACCCAGCAGCAGGCCGACGTTGCTGCGTCCGATGCGGCGGTCCGTTCCGCCGAGGCGCAGTTGCGTCAGACCACATCGGCATTCGACCGGCAAAAGGCACTGCTCGCACAGGGTTTCACCACGAGGAGCGCCTATGACAGTGCCGAGGAAGCCCAGCGCACGGCACAGGGCTCGCTCGATGCAGCCAGGGCGCAACTGCAGACGTCGCGCGAAACCCTGTCCTATACCGAGTTGAAAGCCGACGCTTCCGGCGTGGTTACCGCGCGCAACATCGAGGTGGGGCAGGTGACGCAGATTGCATCGACTGCGTTCACGGTGGCGGTGGATGGTCCGCGCGACGCGATTTTCAATGTCTATGAGGGACTGGTCACGCGCAGCATCGGCGATCAGCAGATCCAGATTATTCTGTTCGACAACCCCGCCATAACGGCCACAGGCATTATCCGCGAGGTCTCTCCGACGGTGGACGATGCCTCCGGCACCGTGCGGGTCAAGGTCGCGGTGCAAAACCCGACGCCTCAGATGGCTCTTGGTTCCGTGGTGATCGGAACGGTCAAATTGCCGGCCGTCAAGGCGGCTGTTCTGCCATCGTCGGTCTTGACCTCGGACAATGGCAAGCCGGCCGTTTGGGTCGTCGATCCGCAAACAAACGTCGTCGACCTGCGCGACGTGACCGTGACGGCGTACGAGTCGCTGTCTGTCGCGATTGGCGGCGGATTGCAGGCAGGCGAACAGGTGGTGACGACAGGCGGAACCAGGTTGCGGCCAACCGAGATTGTAGCAATCAAGAGTGGTGATCCGTCATGAGGCGTGTTCTCGTTTACGGCGCAAGCCTTGTCTGTCTGGGTGTGGCTCTCAGTGCCTGCCAGAAGGAAGGCGAGGCCAAGCAGCCTGATGTCGTGCGTCCGGTTCTGTCGGTCGTGGTTAAATCGCAAACCCTACAGGTCCGGGGATTTGCCGGCAAGATAGAACCGCGTTTTGAAACCCAGCTCGGCTTCCGCACCCTCGGGCGCATCGTGCGCCGTGATGTGTCCGTCGGAGACCAGGTTTCGAACGGGCAGGAGATCGCGGCAATCGATCCGCTCGCGCTGGAACTCGCGGTGCAGGCAGCGCAGGCGAACTTGTCGTCCACCAAGGCCCAGCTTGCCAACGCCGCGTCGACGGCCGACCGGCAGAAGGCGCTCCTCAGCCAGAATTCGGCGACGGAAGCTGTCGTCGATCAGGCGCAGCAGGCCTATGAAGCCGCCGTCGCCTCGGTTGTACGGTCGGAAGCTGACCTGACGAAGGCGCGCGAAGAACTCGGCTATGCGGTGCTGCGGTCCGATTTCGACGGCGTGGTGACGTCCCTGCAGGCGGATGTCGGGCAGACCGTGACCGCCGGCCAGCTGGTGGCCGTCGTTGCACGCCCGGATGTCCGTGAGGCGGTGGTCGATATTCCCGAAACGGTGGCCGGCGCGATCGAGGCGGGAAGCAGGTTCGGTGTCTCCCTGCAGACCGATCCGACAATACAGACGGCAGGTGTTGTCAGGGAAATCGCACCGCAGGCGGATGAAGCCACGCGCACGCGCCGAACCCGCATCACGCTGCAGCAGCCGCCGGAAGGGTTCCGTTTGGGGACCACGGTGACGGCTTATCTCACCACCGCAGCGGATCCGCGCATCCGCATTCCGGCAACGGCAATCCTCGACAAGGATGGCAAGACGTTCGTGTGGCTGATCGATGAAAAGCAGGCGGCGGTTTCGGCCAGGGAAGTCAAACTGGAAGACCGCACCAATGCGGACGCCATTGTCGTGTCCGGACTGACCGACGGTGACCGGATCGCCACAGCCGGGGCGCATAGCCTGGTCGAAGGCCAGAAAATCAAGATGACTGACGGGAATCCGCTATGAAGAAGTTCAACCTCTCGGAATGGGCGCTCGATCACCGGTCTCTCGTCTGGTATTTCATGATCGTTTTCACAATTGCCGGGATTTTCTCCTATCTCAATCTCGGCCGCGAGGAAGACCCGAACTTTACCATCAAGACCATGGTGATCTCGGCCCAATGGCCGGGAGCGTCGGTCGAGGACACGACGACACAGGTCACCGAGCGGATTGAAAAGAAGCTCGAGGAACTCGATACGCTGGACTATACCCGCAGTGTCAGTTCGCCGGGATCGACGACGATTTTCCTCAACCTCAAGGATACGGTGCGCGGCGATGCCGTCACGCAAACCTGGATCCGCGTCCGCAACATGATCCGCGATATTTCCCCGCAGTTTCCGCAAGGGGTCGTCGGGCCGTTCTTCAATGACCAGTTCGGCGATGTCTATGGCAATGTCTACGGCTTTACCTCCGACGGGCTGAGCCGGCGGCAACTGCGCGATTACGTCGAAGACGTCAGGCGGAAAATCCTGACGGTTCCCGATGTCGGCAAGGTCGAGCTCGTGGGTGCGCAGGACGAGGCGATCTATCTGGAGTTCTCGCCCAAGCAGGTCGCGGCCCTCGGGCTGGACCAGCAGGCCATCATCAGCACCCTGCAGGCGCAGAATGCGATCACCCCGTCGGGCGTCATCGAAACCGGTCCTGAACGGGTGATGATCCGGGTGAACGGCCAGTTCGTGTCGGAGAAGAGCCTCCAGGCCATCAATCTTCGCGTCAATGACCGCTTCTTCCGGTTGAGCGATGTCGCGCGGGTTACCCGCGGTTATATCGATCCGCCGACCAGCCTGTTCCGCGTGAACGGCAAGGAGGCCATCGGTCTTGCCATCGGCATGAAGCCGAACGGCAACCTCTTGAAGTTTGGCGAACACCTCAAGGCGCAGATGCAGCAGATCACGGCGGATCTGCCAGTGGGCGTTGGCGTCAATCTGGTTTCGGACCAGCCGCAAATCGTCGAGGAGGCGGTATCCGGCTTCACGCGCGCCCTGTTTGAGGCCGTCGCCATCGTGCTGGCGGTCAGCTTTGTCAGCCTGGGCATGCGTGCCGGTTTCGTGGTTGCACTGGCCATACCGCTTGTTCTGGCGATCACCTTCATGGTGATGGAATATATGGGCATCTCGCTCCAGCGTATTTCACTGGGTGCGCTGATCATCGCGCTGGGCTTGCTCGTCGATGACGCGATGATCGCCGTCGAGATGATGGTGGCGCGGCTTGAGGCAGGGGATAATCTGCGCAAGGCCGCCACCTATGTATATACACACACTGCCTTTCCGATGCTGACCGGAACGCTGGTGACGGTATCCGGCTTCATTCCCGTTGGCCTCAACAGCAGTGCGGCGGGTGAATTCACCTATACGCTGTTCGTCGTGATCGCCGTATCGCTGGTTGTTTCGTGGATCGTGGCGGTTATCTTCACGCCGCTGCTCGGCGTGACGCTGCTGCCGAAGACCATGAAGAACAAGCACGAGAACCCCGGCCGGTTTACCCTGTGGTTCCAGCGTATTCTCCTGCTCTGCATGCGGTTCCGCTGGGTGACCATTGCCGCGACCGTCGTGATTTTCGCGGTTTCCCTGTACGGAATGGGTCACGTCCAGCAGCAGTTCTTCCCCAACTCCGATCGTCATGAGCTGATTGTCGACTGGAACCTGCCGCAGAATGCCTCGATCCTGGAAACCAAGGCGCAGATGGACAAGTTCGAGGCGGAGCAATTGGCCGGCAACGCCGATATCGATCATTGGAGCTCCTATGTCGGGCAGGGCGCCATCCGCTTCCTCCTGTCATTCGATGTGCAGCCGTCAAATCCGTTCTTCGGGCAGACGGTGATCGTGACGAAGAGCCTGGAGGCACGCGACCGGCTGCGGACGACGTTGCAGGCATGGCTGAAGAACGAGTTCCCAAGCACCGACGCCTTTGTCCATCTGCTGGATATCGGACCGCCGGTCGGCCGTCCGGTCCAGTACCGGGTCAGCGGGCCGGATGTGCAGAAGGTGCGCGATTACGCCCATGATATGGCCAATCTGATTGCCGGCAATCCATCCATCGGCGACATCACCTTCGATTGGAACGAACCCTCCCGCGTCATCAAGGTCGACGTGCTGCAGGACAAGGCGCGTCAGCTCGGGATCACCTCGGAATCGATTGCCTCGTCGCTCAATGCCGTTGTCGGCGGTTCGACGATCACGCAGGTCAGGGATTCCATCTATCTGATCAATGTGGTTGTGCGCGCCCGCGCCGATGAACGCGGCTCGATCGACCAGCTTCGCAACATCCAGCTGACGACCAGCAACGGCCAGTCCGTGCCGGCTGCAGCTGTTGCGAACTTCCGCTACGAGCTGGAGCAGTCGGTGGTCTGGCGTCGCGCGCGCCAACCCACCATAACGCTCAAGGCCGGTATCGTCGGTGACCTTCAGCCCGCAACAGTGGTGACGCAACTGGCGCCCAAGGTTACCGAGTTCGCAGGCAAGCTGCCGCCGGGTTACGGTGTTGTCGTTGGCGGTGCGGTGGAAGAAAGCGGCAAGGCCCAGGCGCCCATCGCAGCCGTTGCTCCGCTCATGCTGTTTGCCATGGTGACCCTTTTGATGATCCAGCTGCAAAGCTTCCAGCGGCTGTTCCTGGTCTTTGCGGTTGCGCCGCTGGCCATCATCGGCGTCGTTGCCGCGTTGCTCTCCAGCAATTCTCCACTTGGCTTTGTGGCTTTGCTGGGCGTCCTGGCGTTGATCGGCATTCTGATCCGCAATTCCGTGATCCTTGTCGTCCAGATCGAGGATCTCAGGCGGGAAGGCAAGGATCCGTGGAGTGCTGTGGTCGAAGCGACGGAGCATCGCATGCGGCCGATCATGCTGACGGCAGCCGCGGCCAGCCTTGCGCTGATCCCGATTGCCCGGGAAATATTCTGGGGGCCGATGGCCTATGCCATGATGGGCGGCATTATCGTGGGTACGGTGCTGACGCTTCTGTTCCTGCCCGCACTCTACATCGCGTGGTTCCGCATCAAGGCGCCTGATAATACTGTTCCGCCCGCAGGGCATCAGGAACCGGCAAGCGTGAATGCATGATTGGTTGAGGCGGGCGGAGCCAGCTTTCCGCCCATAAAAAAACCGGGGCCTTGCGGCCCCGGACAATCAGCCTTTGCGATGACTAGAAATTGCGCTGGAAGCGGATGATACCACCGAAGGCATCGTCATTGCCGCCATGGGCAAGGGAGTAGTCCTTACGCGCGCCGTCAAACTTGGTGTAGTTGAGTTCCGGTGTGATCGTGAAGCCGGGAACAAGCTCGTAAGCCACGTTCAAAGCAGCAGCAATCGTGCCCTGTTCTTCGTAAGCAACCTGCGCATTGACGGTTGCCTTGTCGGTAACCTTGGCAGCCAGGCCGCCCCAGATGGCGTAGTCGCCTTCCCACGTGCCGAACCAGTTGCGGTTGACATTGGTGTTGAAGGACTGGTCGTCATAGTTGGTCTGGTAGGCGCCCATCACCCAGGCGGAAACCGTGTCGGTGAACTTGACGTCCAGACGAGCCTTGAAGCCCCATTCTTCCACGGCAGAGTCGTAACCGGCGATACCGGAGATCGTTCCCCAGCCCTGTTCGTACTTGGCACCCACGAGGACGTGGGGCATGTAGTCATCGATGCGGTAATCGTAACCCTGATCCACTTCGCCCTGCTCGGCGGCGATGATCGCCGAGAAGCCATTTCCGGCGTTGTATGTGTAGCTTATCTGGTTGCTGGCAAAGCTGTTGTACTGGATCACGTCGTCATTGATGATGTTACCGGCATATCCGACCCACGAGCCGAAGATTTCGTCGGCCACGCCGACGCGGAAGCCGCCCAGTTCGATAAAGGCCTGCGGAATGGACGCGCCATCCTGATTGCCATCGGTATACTGGAAACGCGTCTGGATGTAGGAGCGCAATGTGCCAAGTTCGGTTTCCGTCCGGGCATCAAAACGCACCTCGGCACGGGCACGCTTGTAATAGGTGTCGTTCTGGCCGCCCATGTGTCCGCCCTTGTATGGGTCGTCACCGCCGCCGGCATCGTAGCGCATGTAACCGCCGATCTTCAGGCATGTCTCGGTGCCCGGGATATAGAAGAAGCCGGCACCATATGCGTCACACACTTTGACGTACTCGACGGCTTCTGGTTCAGCGACAACAACTGCATCTGCAGCGCGAGCTCCCGATACTGCAACAAGTGCAGCGGCAGAGCCGAGAAGAAGAGTTTTGATATTCATGTCGATCTCCAGTGAAGGATCATTGTTCTAGGGGCAAGCCAAATTCGCAGTGCCTCACTTATGTCTTACTTTGGTACCCTTTTGGTCAAAGGACATAACTGGTGGTATATTGCTACCAGACGCAATGTTGCTAATTTGCACCAGTCGCCCAGAAGCAAAATGTCGTCATGGCGTGTCGGTCCTGTCTTTCCGCTGCACAAAACGCCCAGCCGGCTTACTGTTTTTCGATGCAAATCAAATCTTTGTAAGGTCCGCATCCTGCTATAGGTCACCGACGAATCCCGTTCACGAAAACCGCAATTTTCCGCAAATGTCGCGGGAAAGCCGCGTCCGGCGCAATTTGGCTGCGCAAAGTTGGTAGCAAAAAGCCACCAGTTTTATCCTTTGACTGCCTGGAAAATCGGATGCAACGTGAACTGGCAAATTCTCGTTCATGCGGCAAGACTGCGTTGAACAGGAAGGCAAATGAGTTCAATTGATCTCCAGTCAATGCTCAACGACCCTGCCTTTCCAAGGGGCAGGGTCATTTCTTTTGAGCATGATGGTCGAGATCGGGTGGCGCGGCGAGTGCGCTTTCCGCAAGCGAAGGTCTTCAGGCGTTGCGATCTATGGGCAACAGATCGTAATCCCCGTTGGCAAGATGAATGTCGAATTGGGCGCGGGCTATATGGGCGGCGACCATGTTTTCGAAAACGTCATTGAGTGTCGGCAATATCTCGATCTGCCGGCCGCCGTCTTCCAGCAGACGCACCAGCCCTTCCGCTTCGGCCCGTTTCATAAGCCGGCGAATATGGGTGCGTGACACGCCGAAGAGATTGCCGATTTCATCATAGGGAAAGCTGACGATATTCTCCCGGTCTGCCGGTTGCTGTTCCTTCATTGTCATCAGCTTGCAGAGCAGGACTCCGCCGCCATCGCTGATGGCGAAGAGTTGGGAACTGTGCAGGTTGGAAATCATGGTGCTGACATTGAGCAGCGAATGCAGGCTGGAGGCGAAATAGCGTTCGAGGAAGCCGTCCGTACCGTCGATCAATTGCTTGTAATGTCTCGAAGGAAACAATTTGTCGGCCGCCGCGATGGCAACGCCGACAATCCTGCGCATGCCGGATATCAGCTTGTCAGTCGGCTGGATCAGATGGTTCCGGTGGTCGGTTTCGTCGAGCACGCGGCTGACAAGCCCGATATTCTCCAGAAGATCGATTGTCGCCGAGGTGGTGTTCTTGCTGCAGAGCTTCAGGCTCGACGTTATGTTCTGGATGCTGGAAATGGTTGCGCCGTGATGTCCATTGTCGCGGGTGAAATGCAGTGCGAGAATCGACATGCAGATGACTTGCCGGGCGACATTCGCCATGACCTTGTTGGCCATGTAGCGGCCTTCAAAAATTCCGACGGCGTCGTCCGCATAGTCCGCCGCTGCTTCGCTGAAATTGGGATGCTGACGCAGGATCGCGACGCGCTGCAGCAGCCACTCGGAACGTGTTTCATGACTTATGAAGGGAAGGGTTTCGGGCATCCGGTCGTTCATGAAGGCTATTCCCATTCGATTGCCACTCCGTCTGGATTTGCACCAGTGTCGTTTTGCCCTTTGCGGGCAGTTGGTTCGGCGGGTGTCGGGGAGCCCTGTCCTGATCACGCAATGTACATGGTCCTGCGATGAACGCTGATAACAAGTGCGTGAATCAAACGGCACGCCTTGCGTGTGGTCTGGCTTCCCCGGGTACAGAAATTGCCTCCACCCCCACGCAAGCGGTCTTGCCTGCTGCGCGACTGGTCTCGGCTGGATGGTCAGGTTTGGGACGGTAAAGACAGGGCGTCTCTAGCCGTCACTTGGCGGAATAGGCGGCAATCATGGCGTCGCACGCCCGCTTCAACTGTTGCTGAGGACCTTCCACGCCAGCACTTTGGCCGCACACGCGGGCCCCCTCGACAAGCAGCACAAGCGCATCCGCCAATTGTTCGGCCTGTGTGACCCCTGCCATGCGGCAAAGGTCGATCAGGCGCTGCTTGTGCACTTTCTTGGCATCGACGATCACTTTGAAAGCGGGGTGATTCGCTTCCTTGAGTTCAATGGCGGCATTGGCCAGGTCGCAGCCGCGCGGGTCACTGAACACGCATTCGGCGGCTTCATGAATCCAGCCGCGTATCTGCGCCAGCGGATCATCCGGAAAGGCCGTTTCCAGATCGCGCCAGATCTGTTCGCGCCGTGCGGAAACCTGTTTGAGGCACTCGCAGATCAGGTCGTCCTTCGATCCGAAGTGGCGATACAGCGTCATCTTGTTGGAATCGGCGGCCTCGGCAATCGCGTCGACACCAACGCCCTTGATGCCTTGCTGGCGAAACAGCTCGATGGCGCTGGCCACGATGCGGGCGCGCGGCGGCATTCGGCTGCCGTCGGATTCCCCTGATATAACAGTATCGTGAGGTTTCGAAATTTCCTGCGTAGGCGCGCTTGACATAGATGTTACCGTCCAGTAACTATGGGTTGTTACTTACCGGTAACACGCATTTGGTTCTCATGTCAATTTTTCAAATTGGTGTTCGGGCCGACGCCTTACAAAAGTACTGATTTACCATTCTATTCGTTATTGCGGCGCCGTTGCCGCGCAGAAGGAGAGCATCATGCCACAGACATATGCCGATCTTACCCTTGCTGAAGCTTTATCAGATCCCATGATCAACGCCGTCATGCGCGCTGACCATGTGACCCGCAGCGAGCTTGAACTCCTTATGAAATCTGTGGCGCGAAAAAATATTGAAGCTGTCGCATCCAATAATTGGCAGCGCCCGTTTACGGTGGATCAACCCGCAGTATCCAAGAGCCTGCTTGCCATGGGCGCGCGCGTTCGCTCGGCCTGCTGCGAAGGGTCCGTATAGCGTTCGGGTTGGAGTTCGGGCAGTCCACGGATTGCTAATGCAAATGATCGCCGGCAGTTCCCATGGGAGCTGCCGGTTTTGTTTTGCAGCAAGTGGTGCTGCACAGGATTTTCGCAGTTGCACAAAATATCGGCAGACAATGTGCAATTGTTGAGCGCGGCTGTCTGTCTTGGCGGCCCGGTTTTGTTTGCTGGCAAGCTGTCATTTGCTGTTTTTACGCCTCCGGGCGGGCCCGCAATTAAGCCTCCGTCGAAAGTGGCACGCAAATTGCTTTGGGTAGTGTATCCGCAGGTGATGGCGCACGATTGGGCGCAGCACCGGCAAAAAGGATCAGCACGCACAACTACCTATGAGAGAAGCCATAATGACAAAATACAAACTCGAATACATCTGGCTCGACGGTTACACGCCGGTCCCCAACCTTCGCGGCAAGACGCAGGTCAAGGAATTCGACGCTTTCCCCAAACTGGAACAGCTGCCTCTCTGGAACTTTGACGGAAGTTCGACGATGCAGGCCGAGGGCAGAAGTTCGGATTGCGTTTTGAAGCCGGTTGCCGTCTATCCGGACAGCGAGCGCAAGAATGGCGTTCTCGTGATGTGCGAAGTGATGATGCCCGATGGCAAGACACCACATCCTTCCAATACGCGTGCAAGCATCAATGACGATGAAGGCGCATGGTTCGGGTTCGAACAGGAATATTTCCTCTACAAGAACGGCCGCCCGCTCGGCTTCCCCGAGGCCGGCTTCCCTGCGCCCCAGGGCCCCTATTATACGGGCGTCGGCTACAGCAATGTCGGCGATGTCGCCCGCAAGATCGTCGAAGAACATCTCGATATCTGCCTTGCTGCCGGTCTGAACCACGAAGGCATCAATGCCGAAGTGGCCAAGGGACAGTGGGAATTCCAGATTTTCGGCAAGGGCTCCAAGAAGGCCGCGGACGAAATCTGGATGGCGCGCTATCTCCTGCAGCGTCTGTGCGAAAAGTACGGTATCGACGTCGAATACCATTGCAAGCCGCTGGGTGATACCGATTGGAATGGTTCCGGCATGCATGCCAACTTCTCGACGGACTATATGCGCGAAGTCGGCGGCAAGGATTATTTCGAACAGGTCATGGCTGCGTTCGAAGCCGCCTGCGATGAGCATATTGCCGTATACGGACCGGACAATCATCTGCGCCTGACCGGCAAGCACGAGACCCAGTCCATCCATCAGTTCAGCTATGGCGTCGCCGATCGCGGTGCGTCGATCCGCGTGCCGCACAGCTTTGTCGCCAATGGCTACCGGGGCTACCTCGAAGATCGCCGTCCGAATTCCCAGGGCGATCCCTACCAGATCGCGTCGCAGATTTTGCGCACGATCGCATCGGTTCCGGAACCGGTCGAAGACAGGCTCGCTGCCGTCGCTTAAGTTGTTCCGGCATGGCGCGGGTTTTCCCGCGCCATGCCGCCCTCCTCGGATGAGCGATGGAAATCGATCGAGATCCGAAGCCGGCTGCCGGCCTGTTCGCAGCCACCCCTTTGCCATACCTCCGGTAGAATATGAACTCACTTGCAATCAGTAAGTGAGAAGATCATGCTGTGTTTGCAATGCCATGGATCAATCATGCCGGGTCACGCTGATGCGCAATTCACCTGCAAATATTCCTGGAAGCGAGACATTTTCAGCCACAATCGACGTGCAGATTCCACTTGATGACTTCGAGTGGTGCGTTGAAAATGCGCTTCACTCCCCAGGGACGGGAGGCATCAAGGCATTGTTAAACCGGAACGCATGGTGCGTGCCCGGGGGAAACGCGAACCAGATCGCAAGGAACATGTGAAGATGAACCAGTTTCTGACACATACGCTCGCCGCATCGGTGATTGTCGGCGCCGGATTGACACTATTTGCCCTCCCTGCATCCGCAGCGAGCACCGCTGCCCAGTCTGTCACCAAAGAGTGCAGCACGAAGTACAATGCGGCCAAGCAGGCCGGTACGCTCAATGGCCAGAAATGGCCGCAGTTCCTGTCGACCTGCAGTGCGAGCCTGAAGACCGATGCTGCGGCACCGGCTCCTGCGGCCACGGCACCGGCGGTCAAGCAGGCTCAGGACGCCACCAAGCCGGCCAAAACGCCGGCAATGGCAGCAGCGCCGGCAGCAGCCGGAACCATGTCGGCCAAAGCGGTGACCAAGGAATGCAGCACCCAGTATCAGGCTGCCAAAACCGCCGGTACATTGAAGGATCAGAAGTGGCCGCAGTTCCTGTCGGCGTGCAGCGACAGTCTCAAGGCCGACAAATCCGATGCGGCAATGCCGCCGGAACCGGCCGCCGCGCCAGCCAAGGCGACCGCCGGCAAAGCGGGCGCAGCAACCGAAACCGCCGCCAACGGCAAACCTTTGTCTGCCGGTGAAATCGCATTCCGTTCCCGCATTCGCGAATGCGGCGATGAGTGGCAAAAGGCAAAGGCTGCCAACAAGGTTGCCGGCCAGACATGGCCGCAATACTGGAGTGCATGCAACACCCGCCTGAAGTCTGAATAGGAACAGCCTGCCATTCGGCAGGCCGCGATTGAATTCCAAGCACGCCCGGACGGCTCAATTGCCTGTCCGGGCGTTTCTGCTTGCAACGCCGTGGCTTTTCTGGCGTCATCCAACGCTCACAGAGGCGGTATAATATCCGGCTCTGCGCTCGCAAACAGGAGAATGCCATGCCGATCCAGGATCTGGTGAACACCATAGCCACCCAAGCCAATCTCGATCCGCAGGCAGCGGAAAAGGCGGCAGGAACCGTGTTGTCCGTGCTCCAGCATGAAGCTCCGGAACAGGCAGCCAGCCTTTTTGCCAAGATGCCGGGCGCCGCCCAGTTGGCGCAGAGTTTCGACGTCATGGCTGCCGGCAACCAGTCGGGCGGGCTCATCTCCAGCATAACCGGTTTTCTCAGCGGCGCTGCGGGTGAAAAAGTCGGCGCGCTGGTCAATGGCATGGCGGCGCTCAAGGCCAGCGGCTTGACGGTGGAGCAGATTCAGCAGGCGGGTACCGCCGTGATCGCCCATGCCAAGCAATCCGCCGATCCGCAGCTCGTCGATAAGATCGTTGCATCGGTTCCGGGCCTGAAGGGGCATTTTGGTCTTTGAAACAATAGGGTTGATGCGGTTGCCGGCTGACAACCGCATCGCCACGGGATAAACCGCTTCTCGTATCGCCAAGGGCTAGCGAAGGAGCGGGCAGGATGAACGGAACGCGACGCGCGTTTTATTTCGCGCTTGGCTGGGTGATGGTTGCGCTCGGCTTTATCGGCGCGCTCCTTCCGGTCATGCCCACCACCATTTTCCTGATCATCGCCGCCTGGTGTTTCGGCCGTTCTTCGCCGCGTTTCGAGAAATGGCTGCTGGAACACCCGGTCTTCGGCCCGACTCTGGTGCAGTGGCAGCGCCATGGCGCCATTCCGCTCCGGGTGAAATGGATTGCCTGCGGCGGCATGGCGTTCGGTTATGGCTCCTTCTGGTATTTTGCGCGGCCGACGCCGCTTCTCGGCGGTGTCGTCATGTTGTTCTTCATCGCCTGCGCCGTTTACGTCATTTCCCGCCCGACCGGTAAATGACGGGCGACCTCGTGCGAATCGAAACGCCCATTCAAGGCCATTGATGTCCCGTCGGTGATGCAGGGAGGTTCCGTCCAGCGGATAAGCGGGATCGCGCAAAACCGGAAGTCGCAGGAATCGGGTGGACAGCGGGGACGCGGGAGAGATGCCGCCCCGAAAAACAGTTGACAAGCGCGCGCAAAAAATCCAACTCTATTACATTAAAAGGGGATATATTCCATTACAATGGAATTATTTGGATGAGGAGCAGCGGTGTCTGATTTACTTGTAAGCTTGTACACCGACAAGCTGGCCGAACTGAAGACCAAGGCTGACGGCGTTGCTGTGACCATCCGTCCGGTGCTCGCGCCCGAGGCGCAACTGGTCACGGACTGGGTCCGCGAACATTTCAGTGCCAATTGGGCTAGCGAAGTCACGGTTGCCATCACCCGCCAGCCCTCGGCCTGTCTCATCGCCATCGAGGATGGCGCGCTTGCAGGATTTGTCTGCTACGACGCGATAGCGCGCGGCTTTTTCGGCCCGACGGGCGTCCATCCCGACAAGCAGGGGAAGGGCTTCGGCCTTGCCCTCTTTTCAGCCGCCTTGCAAACCATGAAAACGCTCGGCCATGCCTATGCGTTCATCGGTGATGCCGGTCCGGTGGACTTCTACGTGAAGGCCGCCGGCGCCACCGAAATCCCAGCCGAAAACAAAGGCATCTATCAGGGCATGTTGCGCGCCAAGCGAACCTGAAGCCTATCCCCAATCACAGTTCCCATGGAGTGAATACAGTGTCCAGCCAATTGCCTCTCGCCCTGTTCGTCGGCATTCCCAACCCGGTCCTGTCACCCGATGAGATCGCGCTGTTTCGCGAGACCAACCCGCTCGGCCTCTTTGTCGGCCGCCGCAACCAGCGTGAGCCCGAGCAGGTCAAGGCATTGATCGAAAGTTTCCGCGAGGCTGTCGGGCGTGCCGATGCGCCGGTCTTCACCGACCAGGAGGGCGGCCGCGTTCAGCATCTCGACGCCGGCCCGTGGCCGCTGTTCCGCAGTTTTGGCGAGTTTGCCCGTCTCGCACGGCATGATCTTGAGCTGGCGCGAAAGGCGCTGCGGCTCTCTTCCCGTGCCATGGGCACCATGATGACCGAGCTTGGACTGTCCAGCGGCTGCTCGCCGGTGCTCGATCTGGTGTTCGATACCACAAGCGACGTCATCGGCGCCCGGTCGTTCGGGGCTGATCCGGAACTCGTGACGCTGCTCGGCCGCGAGGTCATCGACGGTTTGCTGGAGACGGGCAACATGCCGGTCATGAAGCACATCCCGGGCCACGGCCGCGCCACGCTGGATTCCCACAAGGAGCGGCCGGTCGTCGATGCGAGCAAGGAAACCCTCCTTGCAACGGATTTCAAGCCGTTCATCGATCTCAAGGATACGCCCTGGGCGATGGTGGCGCATGTGGTCTATTCGGCCTATGACAAGGAGCAGCCCGCTTCCGTCTCGCCCGTCATGCTGGATGTCATCCGCAAGGACCTGGGGTATGACGGTGTCCTCATCTCCGACTGCATTTTCATGAATTCTCTGACCGGCACCATGCCGGAACGCGTCGCGCAGGTTCTCGACGCGGGCTTCGATATTGCGCTGCACAGCCATGGCGACCTCGCGGACAGCGAAGCGGCGGCGAAGGCATCCCGCCCGCTGACCGCAGACGCCGCCCGCCGCATCGCCGCCGCCAATGCCCGGCTTGGATCGCTGAAAGTCGATGTCAAGGCGGTGCATGCGGAAGTGGAAGACATGTTTGCAGGTGCACTGGTCAGCTGATCGTCTTTAATTAATAAAAACAGGGGAATATGCATGTCGAGAAACCGTCTGTTTGCAGCAGCTTCTGCAATGATGCTCCTGTCTGCGCCTGCCATGGCGCAGACGGTGCTGACCGTCAACATCGAGCCGGCCACCACCTGGGTGCGCAATTTCAATCCGTTCAACCAGACGTCGGCCCGTCAGAGCACGCTTGATTTCATTTATGAGCCGCTCGTCGTCTTCAACCGCTTCGACAACAACAAGCCGAACTATCGCCTCGCCGAAAGTTTCAAGCTGGCGGACGATCTGAAGAGCATCGAGTTCAAGCTGCGGCCGGATATGAAATGGTCGGATGGCAAGCCGCTGACCTCGGCCGACGTCAAATTCACCTATGACTATCTGCAGAAGTTCCCGGCGCTGGATTTCGTCAGCATCTGGAAATTCATCAGCGGCGTCGAGGTTGTCGATGCGCAGACCATTCGTTTCAAGCTGGTCAATCCAAGCTCGCTGGCCGCCGACCAGCTGGTGCAGGTTCCGATCATTCCGGAACATGTCTGGAAGGACATTGCCGATCCGGTAACCTTCGCCAACGAGAATCCGGTCGGCAGCGGCCCGATGACCGAGATTGCCCGGTTCACCGGCCAGACCTACGACCAGTGCCGCAATCCGAACTACTGGGATGCCAAGGACCTCAAGATCGACTGCATGCGCTTCCCGCAATTGGCCGATAACAACCAGATCCTGACCGCAACCGCCAATGGTACGCTCGATTGGGGTGTGTCGTTCCTGCCGGATATCGAGAACACCTATGTGGCCAAGGACCCGAAGAACTTCCACTACTGGTACACGCCGGGCAGCATGGTTGCCTTCCTGTTCAATCTGGAAACGGCCAACGCCAACAACCGCAAGGCCTTCAACGACGTGAAATTCCGCCGCGCCGTCAGCATGGCGCTGGACCGCAAGGGCATGATCGACGTGGCCGGCTACGGCTATCCCACGCTGAATGACGATCCCTCGGGCATGGGCGAACTGTACAAGAACTGGTCCGATCCGTCTGTGCTGACCGACTTCGGCAAATACGGCAAATATGACACGGACGCGGCCAAGGCCCTGCTCGACGAGGCGGGCTATGTGGACAAGGACGGCGACGGCTTCCGTGACAACCCCGATGGCACAAAGCTGTCGTTCTCGCTGATCGTGCCCAATGCCTGGACGGACTGGATCGACACGGTGCAGATCGCAATTGAAGGCATGCAGGCGGCCGGGCTCGACGTGAAGATCGCAACGCCGGAAGAGGCCGTCTGGTCGGGTAACCTGATCAATGGCAATTTCGACATGGCCATCAACAGCCTGCCGGCGGCGGCCTCACCCTATTATCCCTATCAGCGCGCCTATAACGAGCAGGACAAGGGCAAGACCCGCTTTACCGCGCAGCGCTGGTTCAATCCTGATCTCGCCAAGCTGCTGGTGGATTTCACACGGACCGCTGATCCGGCTGAACAGAAGACCGTGATGAACAAGGCCCAGCGCATTGTTGCGGAAAACCTGCCGATGATGCCGGTGTTCAACAATCCGAACTGGTATCAGTACAACACCAAGCGGTTCACCGGCTGGTCGACAAAGGAGCACCCCTTCGTCAATCCGTCGATCACCCGCAACAACCCGGCGCGTCTCATCCACCTCCTGGCGCTTGAGCCGGTCAAATAGGCATCGCACAGGCGGGGATGGGTGAAACCTGTCCCCGCCGCGATGGGAGATGCATATGGCCTTTTTGCTTCGACGCCTCGGATTCTATCTGGCTGCCTTCATTGCGGCTGCCACGATCAATTTCTTCCTGCCGCGCCTGATGCCGGGGGATCCGATCCAGATCATGTTTTCCAGCACCGGCACGGAACTGTCGGCGGAAAATCTCGCGTCGCTGAAACTGACTTTCGGCTTCGTCGACGGGCCGCTCTGGCAGCAGTACCTCACTTATCTCAAGAGCATTTTCACGGGTGATCTCGGCCGGTCGATCAAATATTTTCCGCTGCCGGTAACGGAGGTTCTCGGCCATGCCCTGATCTGGACCGTGGCCCTGATGGGAACCGCCACGCTGATCAGTTTCACGCTCGGGACATTCCTCGGCATTCTCGCCGCCTGGCGGCGCGGCAGTGTCTTCGACGTCGTCGTGTCCGTCGGCGCGATCTTCGCCACCTCCGTCCCGGCGGTGGTCACGTCGCTGATCGTGCTCTTCTTCTTCGGCTTCACGCTCAACTGGTTCCCGACGGGCTATTCCGCCGATCCGGCGCTCGATCCCGCGTTCTCCCTGACCTATATCCTCAGCGTTCTCTATCACGGCATCCTGCCGATGCTGACCTTGTGCACGGTGCTGACCGGTGGTTTTGCCGTCACCATGCGCAACAACATGATCAACCTTCTTGGCGAGGATTATATCGTCATGGGGCGGGCCAAGGGGCTTTCCGACAGCCGGGTCATGATCTGGTATGCGGCGCGCAATGCGCTCCTGCCAACGGTCAGCAGCCTTGCCATCGCCATCGGCACGGTGCTCGGCGGTTCGCTGGTCACCGAAGTCGTGTTCAATTATCCCGGCCTCGGGAACATCCTCTACCAGGCCATTCTCGCCCGCGACTATCCCGTCATTCAGGGCCAGCTCCTGATCATGACCATCGCCATGCTTGTCGCCAATTTCATCGTGGATATCAGCTATGTGCTGCTCGATCCGCGCCTGCGGAGGACATGAGCCATGCAACCTCTCATCGCCGGACTTGTCCGCAACCGCAAGGCCCTGGTCGGCATGATCATTCTTCTGATCATCGTCCTGATCGCCCTCGCGGCACCGCTGCTGACAGAGTATAACCCGGCAGCGCGCGTCGGCCGGCCGCACCAGCCGCCGTCGGCCGAGCATTGGCTCGGCACCACACGCATCGGCCAGGATGTCTTTGCCCGGTTGATCTACGGGGCGCGGACATCGCTTGCCGTCGGTTTCGGCGCCGGGCTCCTGATTACGGTGCTGGGCACGGCGCTCGGCATCATTGCCGGTTATCGCGGCGGCAAGACAGATGAAGTCATCAGCTTCTTCACCAATATGGTGCTGGTGGTGCCCAACCTGCCGCTGCTGCTGGTGCTTGCCTCCTTCATCGGTCAGGCCAGCCCGCTGGTCATTGCCATTATCCTCGGCTGCACGTCCTGGGCCTGGGGCGCGCGCGTTACCCGCGCCGAAACCCTGTCGGTTAAGCAGAAGGATTTTGTCAAATCGGCCGAAATGATGGGCGAGCCGCGCTGGCGTATCATGACCTTTGAAATCTTCCCCAATCTGATTTCCATCGTCGGCATCAATTTCATCGGCAGCGTGATTTTCGCGATCATCACGGAAGCAACGCTGGAGTTCCTTGGCCTTGGCGATCCCAAGACCGTGTCCTGGGGCATGATGCTGTACAACGCGCAAAAAGCGTCAGCCCTGTCCGTCGGCGCCTGGTGGGATATCCTGACCCCGTGTTTCGCCCTCGCGCTGCTGGGGATCGGCCTGTCGCTGCTGAACTTTGCGGTCGACGAGATCGCCAATCCGCGCCTTCGCACGGGAAACAGCATGAGCCGCTGGTCGGCACTGATCCGCTCCGGGGAGGGCCGCCTGTGACCGCACCGCTGCTTCAGGTGAAAAACCTCACCATCGACTATATCGGCGACAGCACGGATTTTCGCGCAGTGGACGATGTCAGCTTCGACGTCGCCCGCGGGGAAGTCTTCGGTCTTGCCGGAGAATCCGGTTGCGGCAAGAGCACCATCGCCTTTGCCATCAGCCGGCTGCACAAGCCGCCGGCATTGATCCGCTCCGGCCGGATACTGCTCGAGGACAGGGATGTGCTTGATCTCAACCCGGCGCAGTTGCGGGATTTCCGCTGGCGCGAAGTTGCCATGGTGTTCCAGAGCGCCATGAATTCGCTCAATCCCGTGCTGCGCATTCAGGAACAGTTTTATGACGTGCTGCGCACGCACCAGAAGATGAACCGGGCGCAGGCGCGCGAGCGGACGGCGGAGATGCTGCGTCTTGTCGATATTCCGCCCGACCGGATGAAGGATTATCAGCACCAGTTTTCCGGTGGCATGCGCCAGCGTATCGTTATTGCGATCTGCCTTGCGCTCAATCCGAAGATCGTCGTGATGGACGAGCCGACCACCGCGCTCGATGTGGTGGTGCAGCGCGAGATCCTGCAGCGCATCAACGAGCTGCGCCGTACCTTCGGCTTTTCCGTGCTGTTCATCACCCATGACCTCGGCCTGATGGTGCAGTTCTGCGACCGCATCGGCATCATGCTGGCGGGCAGGCTCGTGGAGCAGAACACCGCGGAAAACATCTATGGCGCGCCACAGCACGACTACACCAAAAAGCTCTGGGCTTCCTTCCCGTCGCTGCACGGAGAACCGGTGATGGAGAAGGTATCGATATGAGCGATCCGCAAACCGCCATCCTTGCGCTCGACCGCGTGTCGAAGTCCTTTGGCACCGCGCCCTTCAACGTGAATGCGGCGCAGTCGGTTTCCTTCGAGCTGCATGCCGGCCGGACCCTTGCGCTTGTCGGTGAATCCGGCAGCGGCAAGACCACCTGCGCCCGGCTGGTGATGCGGGAATACATGCCAAGCGAAGGCCAGCTGCTGTTCAAGGGCAAACCTGTCGCGACCGACAACGCCAAGGCGCTCGCCGCCTATCGCCGCTCGGTGCAGATGATCTTCCAGGATCCGTTTTCCTCGCTCAATCCGGCCCATACAATCGACTATCACCTGCGCCGCCCGCTGCAGTTGCACCGGCGCGATCTGCGGGGAAAACAGCTCGATGCTGCCATTGAGGAACTGCTGACCCGGGTCAAGCTCGATCCGAAAATCGTCGCGCGCAAACACCCGCATGAACTGTCGGGCGGACAGCGCCAGCGCGTCAACATCGCCCGCACGCTGGCGGTCGGCGCCGAAGTGATCGTGGCGGATGAGCCGACATCCATGCTGGATGTCTCGGTGCGTCTCGGCGTGCTCAACCTGCTCAACGAGATGAAGCGGGACATGAAGCTTGCGCTGCTTTATATCACCCATGACATCGCCACTGCCCGCTACGTCGCCGAGGACATTGTCGTCATGTATGCCGGACAGATCGTCGAGTGGGGCAATGTCAACAAGGTCATCGACAACCCGCAGCATCCCTACACCCGGCTTCTCCTGTCGGCGGTGCCCGATCCGCAGATGCGGTTCGACGATCCGAAGGCGCAATTGAAGGCGGCCGATGTCGACGAAGTCCGGCGCTTGTCAGCGGTGCCGCAGGATCGCATCGTCGCTATCGAGCCCGGCCATTTCATCCGCCAGATCGCAAGCGGCAGGGCGGCGTAAAGCGCGCCGTCGCGATTGACCAAAACTGCCGGATGATTGCACAATCCTCCAAAGCGGATCAAAGCTGGCGGTTCGGCTCTGGTTCGCGCGCGTGATGACACCTAGATAGGGTGGGCATTACCCGAGGAGAACTGCCGTGGACAAAATTACCGAGCTTGCACAATTGATCGAAAAGCACACGGGTGCCGATGGGCTGTTTTCGACGGATATTCCGCGCCTGAACCTCGCCCGTGCCACGGCGCCGACCGAGCCGAACCATGTGGTGCATGAACCGGCGGTCTGTGTGATCGCCCAGGGCCGCAAGCGCACAATGCTGGGTGACGAGGTCTATTATTATGACAAGGCGACCTATCTGACCGTTTCCGTTGATCTGCCGATTGTCGGACATGTCATCGAAGCGTCGGAAGACGAGCCCTATCTGTCGCTGCGCCTTGACCTTGATCCCACCATGCTCAGCGCATTGCTGCTGGAAGCGCCGAAGGAAAGTTTCAGTAACCAGCTGCCCGACCGCGGCATGTCGCTCAATCCGATGGGGCCGGACCTGCTCGACAATGTCGTGCGGCTCGTCCGCCTTCTCGATACGCCGAAGGACATTTCCATGCTGGCGCCGCTGACCGAGCGTGAACTGCTCTACCGGCTCCTGACGGGCGAACAGTCTGGCCGCCTGCGCCAGATCGCCCAGTCGGAAAGCCGCCTGCATCAGGTGAACAAGGCCATCGGACTGATCAAGCGCAATTTCCGCAAGACGCTGCGCATCGAGCATGTGGCCTCCGAAGCCAATATGAGCCCGTCCTCCTTCCATCAGCATTTCAAGGCGGTGACGTCGATGAGCCCGCTGCAATACCAGAAGCAATTGCGGCTGCAGGAAGCACGGCGGCTCATCCTCAGCCAGTCGCTGGACGCGGCAACGGCGGGCCACGCGGTGGGCTATGACAGCCCCTCGCAGTTCAGCCGCGAATATGCGCGCCTGTTCGGCCAGCCGCCGCTGCGCGATATCGCCCGGCTGAAGGACATGCCGGACTATCTGCTGGAAGGCTAGAGCCGCCTACCGGTCGCCTTGTCGAAAATGTGCAGGGCACCGGCATCGATGGCAAAGCGCTGGGCCATCCCGGCTGTCACCGCCGATTTCGGCGGCAGGCTGGCGGTCAGGCGCTGGCTGCCGATGGTCGATGTGACCACCAGTTCGGGGCCGGTCAGCTCCACCACCTCGACCATGGCATCGATGCCAAGCGCCGCGTCACCAGCCGGAGCAAGGCTCAGGCTTTCGGGGCGGATGCCGATGACGACATCGCGTGCCTGACCGGCCTTTTCCCGGATATCGGCGGGAAGCGCAAAGCCGCTCAGCGATCCGTCAATATGGGCGATACCCTCGGCCACCGTGGCTTCCAGCATGTTCATCGGCGGCGAGCCGACGAAGCTGGCGACATAACGGGTGGCCGGGTGGTTGTAGATCTCATCAGGCGTTGCCAATTGCTCGATCTGGCCGTCGCGCATCACGGCGATGCGGGTTGCCAGCGTCATCGCTTCGATCTGGTCGTGGGTGACATAGACAATCGTCGTCCCCAGCATCAGGTGCAGGCGCTTCAGTTCGGTGCGCATTTCCATGCGCAGTTTCGCATCGAGGTTCGACAGCGGCTCGTCGAACAGGAAAATCTGCGGATCGCGCACCAGAGCCCGGCCGATGGCGACGCGCTGGCGCTGGCCGCCGGAAAGTTCGGAAGGCTTGCGTTCGAGCAGGTTTTCGATCTGCAGGATTTTTGCGGTCTTGCGCACGGCGTCCGTGCGTTCGGCCGCCGGAACCTTGCGCATTTCCAGCCCGAAGCCGATGTTGCGCGCCACCGACATGTTCGGATAGAGCGCATAGGACTGGAACACCATGGCGATGTCCCGGTCCTTCGGATGCACGCCGGTCACGGAGCGGTCGCCGATGCGCACATCGCCTTCCGTTGCTTCCGCCAGCCCTGCAATGATGTTGAGGAGCGTGGACTTGCCGCAGCCGGAGGAGCCGAGCAGCACCAGGAACTCGCCGCTGGCAAGCGACAGGTCAATACCTCTCAGGGTTTCGATGACGCCGTAGCGTTTCCTGATGTCGATGAGTTCAAGGGCGCTCATTGCGCATTCTCCGGCGTGGTGTCGAGGTCATGGCTGTCATAGCGGCGGGGTACGGTCGAGATGGCTTTGGATGCCACATGGACACCGGCGGCGATGCAGTGCTGCAGGGGCATTTCCCGGGCAAGGGCGGCCAGGAAGGCCGCATTGAAAACATCGCCGGCGCCGATCGTGTCGGCAACGGACACCATCGGTGCATCGGTCGTCACCAGCTGATTGTCCGGGCCGATGGCAAGGGCACCGTCCGATCCGCATTTGACCACGACGATGGCGTTTTCCGGCATCAGCGCCTTCAGCGTGCGCGCCGCGTCTGCGGGCTCGATGCTGTTGGCCAGCCGCGTTGTTTCCACCTCGTTGAACAGGGCGCAGTGACAGCGTGACAGCCATCGGCGGGTCGCCGCACGGTTGGCGTCGCTCCAGCCGCCGGCTGGCCAGCCCGTATCGAGCGCGACGCGGATATCGTTGGCATCAGCCCAGTCAAACAGCGCATCATAGTCGGCAACCAGCGCATCGGTCAGGAACGAACCGCACAGGAGGACATAACCGCCGCGCAACTGGTGCGTGTCCAGCATGGCGAGCACATCCGGCCAGGACAGGGCGCCGAGATGGCCGCGCGTGGTGAAGAATGTGCGCTCGCCATTGGGGTGGGTAATACCGACGGACAGGGTTGTTCCCATCGGGGCAACAGGCCAGCGCTGGCCGCGCACGCCGAATTCCTCGCGCAGCCATTGGCCGAACTGGTCGCTGCCGACATTGGCGGCGATCTGGAAGTCGATGCCGAGCCCTTCCCAGGTCAAAGCCGAATTGCCGGCCGAACCGCCGACACGCAGTTCGTCGTAATCGACCATGATCTCGGTGCCGGGCGTCGGCCAGGGGTCGGCAGGGCCGAGGATCAGGTCCACGTTGACATTTCCAATGACGGCCAGCGGGCGCATGTTCCTACTCGCTCCGCGTAATCTTGGTGGAGCGCACGGGCGTTCCGACATCGGCGACCCGTTCACCGGCAAAGGCGATCATGAAATGCTGCGCGGCGGGCAGCAGCGCGAAAATGGCGGCGATCCCGGCGGCTTCACCGGCATTGACGGTGGTAACGCCATCAATCGGCTTTTCGCCCGAGGCGTCGAACACCACCACAGGCGATCCTGCTTCGCACGCGGACACGGCCATTCCGGCAACCAGCCCGGCGGTGGCATCCTTGCCGCGGAACAGCACGACACCGACCTTCGGTCCGAGCATTTCCATCGGCCCATGCCGCAATTGCCCGCCTTCCAGCGAGAAGCAGGGGATGCGCGACAGTTCGGTGAGGCCGAGCGCTATGGCTTCGGCAACGCCCTGCAAACGGCGCCCCGATGTTACCACCGAGGAAACATCGGAGAGTGTTTTGACGGCCGCATCAATCTGCGCTGTGTCACCGCGTTGAAGGCGCTCGAGCGCTGCCGCGGGATCATCGCCAAGCGCTGTCAAAACAGCAAGATGCAGCGCAAAACTGACGGTCAGGCTGCGGGTGGCGGCAAAGGCGTTTTCGGTGCCGCCGGCGCCCACGAGCGAGGGCACGGTGCGGGCCAGCGTCGATCCGCCTTCGAGCGTCAGGCCGAACGTATCGGGCGCCACGCCCGCCTCGGCAAACCAGCGCAGCACTTCGGCGCTTTCACCGGACTGGGACGTTACAAACACTGTCTTGCCGCTGATCGGCACCGGCTGCCCGAGCTGTTCCGACAGGGGCAGCGCCACCGCATCGATCCCCAGGCTGCGATAGAGCGGCTCGACGGCCCGGCTGACCGCGTGGGAGCCGCCCATGCCGAGCAGCAGGAGGCGTCCGGTCTTGCGCAGCGACTGGGCGATTGTCGCGGCAAGCGGCTTTGCCGCTTCGAAGGAAGCGATTGCATCGGCATTCTGCCGCGCCATTTCCTTTTCGATCGCCACAAGGCCGGCGGGCCGGTTCTGGTCAGATGTCATGCTCATCCCTTGACGCCGCCATTGGTCAGGCCCGAAATCAGGGCACGCTGCATGAACAGACCGATGATCAGCGGCGGCAGGGCGGCCAGCACACCCGCTGTGGCGATCAGTCCGTAATCGGAGACCCGGCCGCCTGCAAGATCGGCGATGGCGACGGTGAGGGTCTTGGCCCGCTGGTCGGAGGTGAACAGCAGGGCATAGAAGAATTCATCCCAGGCGAGCAGGAAGGCAAAGAGAGCTGCCGTCGCCATAACAGGCGCAGCCAATGGCAGGGTAATCAGGCGCAGGATCTGGTCAAGCCGCGCGCCATCGACCGTCGCGGCGCTTTCGATTTCGCGCGGAATGGAATCGAAGCCGGATTTCATCAGCCATGTGGTGAAGGGCGCAAGGATGGTCAGATACACCAGGGCCAGCCCGAAAACATTGTTGAGAAGACCGAGGGCCGAGAGGGCCATATAGAGTGGAACGGCGAGAGCGACCGGCGGCAGCATGTAGGTGGCGATGACCGCATAGAGGGACCAGCCGACGCTTGGCGTGCGCGACACCGCCCAGGCCGAGGGTATGGCGACAACAAGTGCCGCCGCTGTTGCCATGCCTGCCACTTTGAGACTGTTGAAAAGCGAGGCGACGAATGCCTCCCCGGCGCTGTTGGCAACGCTCGACAGGAGAACGCCATAGCGTGAGAGGTCGATGGTTTCGGGCCACCAGCGCAGCGGCTTGGTGATGAGGTCGGTGGTCGACGAAATGCTCATGATGAACAGCCAGACCACCGGCGCAAGGATGACCGCCGCCAGCAGGAGCGCTGCGGCGTGGACAAGGATCGTGGCTGTCAGGCTGCGGCGTTCCATCAGGAGGCTCCTGCGCTTTTGCGGATCAAGGCGGCATAGGCGACGGCAAGAACGGTGACGAGAAGCGTGACGATCAGGGCAAGCGACGCTCCGGACCCCGCGCGCTGAAACGAGAAGGCTTCCTGATACACAAGGATGGACAGGGTGCGGGTGCTGTTGGCCGGGCCGCCGCGCGTCATCACCCAGATGAGGTCAAAGACCTTGAATGCTTCGATGGTGCGCAGGACCAGCGCCACCATCAGCGGGCCGGCGAGATAGGGCATGATGACGAAACGGAACCGGGCCCAGGCGCTGGCACCGTCCACCATCGACGCGGCGGTGATATCGCGTGGCACGGCCTGCAGCGCGGCGAGCGCGATCAATGCCACCAGCGGAAAATTCTTCCAGCAGTCGGCAACGATAAGGGCGGTCAGCGCCGTGCCGGGCTCGCCGAGCCATGAGCGATAGGTATCAAGAAGGCCGATCTGCGTGAGTGCCGCGTTGAGCGCGCCATATTCCGGGTTGTAGATCAGCCGCCACAGGGTGGCATTGACCACCGTGGGCAGGGCCCATGGCAGGATCATCAGCGCCCGCAAGACGGAGCGGCCATAGAACTGCTGGTTCAGGAGCAGCGCGGCGAGAACGCCGATCACCATTTCGGCTGCGACCGAAAGCACGGCGAACAGCGTGGTGGTAACGAGGGTCCGCTGAAAATTCGCGCCGGACAGCATTTTCACGTAGTTGTCGAGGCCAACGAAGCCGCCTGCCGTGCCGACCAGTTTGGCATCGGTGAAGGAAAGGCGCACGGTATCGACCAGCGGCCAGCCGATAATCGCAATCATGACGATGAGAAGTGGCAGCATCAGGAGCCACGCGCGTGTCGTAATCCAATTGCTCGTCATGAAAAGCAGCCTGCCACACTATCAATCATTGAGAAAGATACGGGCGGCGGTGCACATCCGCCGCCCGTATGGTTGCATCACAGGCCGCTGTTGGCAGCGGCTGTCTTGAGCGCATCTTCCGGCTTGGCCTGGCCGAGCAGCGATTCCTGCACTGCCTGCTGCAGGGCGGTCGACAACTCCTGATATTTTGGCGTCGTCGGGCGCGGATACATCACCGCAAGGCTCTGCTTGGCGGCGGCAATCAGCTCTTCCTGGCCCTTGGATACCGCCGGATCCGTATAGGATGATGCCCAGATCGGCAGGCTCAGCTTGGCATACTGGTTTTGTGTCTGCTGCGAGGTCATGAACGCAATATACTTCCAGGCCTCATCGGGATGCTTGCTGGTGGAGGTGATGCCGAGGCCCATCGAGCCGTTGACGGCGGAGACGGCGCTCTTGCCGTCGATACCCGGCGCGGGAACAACGCCGACCTTGCCGGCAACCTTGCTGTCCTTCGGATCATTGGCCATGTTGTACATGTAGGTCCAGTTGAGCGCGAAGGCGGCTTCGCCGTTCTGGAATACGCGGCGCACGTCCTCTTCCAGGAATTCCTTGGAGTTGGGGTTGGTCAGGCCGGACTTGTAGCTGTCGACCATGTAGTTGAGGGCATCGAGGCCGCCGCCCGACTGGAAGACGGGCTTGCCGTCCTTGATGAAGCTGCCGCCATAGGCACTGACCAGCGTGGCGTAATCGCAGATCGCGGCTTCCGCCTGCGACCAGCTCCAGGCGATCGGTGTTGCCAGGAGGCCCTTGTCCTTGATGGTCTTGGCCTGCTCGGTCAGTTCCGCCCAGGTCTTGGGCGGGTTCTTGATGCCGGCCTTTTCAAGGATTTCCTTGTTGTAGAACAGGTACTTCGTGTCGAGAATCCATGGCATGCCATAGCGCTTGCCCTGATACTCCACCGTGGTCCATGCCCCCGTGAGCACGCCGGTCTTCATGTCGCCGGTAATCTTGTCCGAGACGTCAAGCAGCACCTTGTTGGTGGCGTATTCCGCCGGCCAGATCACATCGAACAGAACCACGTCGTAACCGCCGCCCGAGCCCTGGGCCAGGACGGTCTTGTCATGCAGGCCTTCATAGGGCACGAATTCGAGGTTGACGGTGACATCCGGATTGGCCTTGGTGAAGGCCTCGCTCATCGCGCGGACATCGGCTTCGCTATAGGCAGCCTGCGCCATGAAAAGCGCGTTGATCTTGGTTTCTGCATGGGCGGGAGAGGCAAGCGCTGCTCCCAGAAGTGTTGCGCCAAGCAGCGCGGTCTGGATGGATTTCAACATGGTACCTCCTATTTGGCTCTTGTGGCCCGGAACCTGTCCGTGATGAACGGGTGCCGGTTGGTGGTCATTATGCGCGGGAGCTTTTGTCATTCAGGACTGTCCGCGACGTGCCTACGTCCAGCCAGTGCTCACGTTCCCCAAGACTCTTGCGGTCTTTTGATTAAATCAATTGTTTTGACTTATTTCTTGATCAATATTGATCTGGTGTCAAGAGGGGGCGGAATGGACGCGAGAAAATCGATCCGGGCCAAGAGCGGAACCAATCTGGGTGGTGCGAGCGCGCACAACCGTCGCATCATGATCGATGCGCTGCGGGTCAATGGCGCCTTGTCCCGCGCCGACCTTGCCCGTGCCACCGGACTGACCCCGCAGACCGTGTCCAACATCATCGAGGAACTGGCCCGGGACGGGCTCGTGCAGTCGCAGGCCAGTGTCCGCAAGGGCCGGGGCCAGCCTGCCACACCGTATCATCTGGTGCCCGATGGCGCTTTCGCCGTCGGCTTGCAGATCGACCGGCATGTCACGCGCACCGTCATCGTCAACCTGGTTGGCGACGTGCTGGTGCAGACGGAATCCAAATTGCCCTCCGGCGGCCCCGCGGAAGGGGTTCTTGTCATTCTCGATATCGTCAAAAAGGCCTGTGAAGCGCTGACAGCGCAATTCCCGCATGCGGCGAGAAAGCTTGTCGGGCTCGGCCTTGCCATGCCCGGCCCCTTCGGCATCAATGAGCTCTATGACGATCCATGGATGATGACAGCGTGGCAGAATTTTCCGCTGGCCGAACGGATAGCGGAAGGCACCGGCCTCGAAGTTGCCCTGCAGAACGATGCCTCGGCGGCGGCAACGGCGGAAAGGCTGCTGGGCGCCGCCCATGGCCTTGACCATGTCGTGTGCATTTATCTCGGCTATGGTCTCGGCGCCGGACTGATCCTCAATGGCGAGATCTATGGCGGGGCCTACTCCAATGCCGGCGAGATCGGCATGATGCTGGCGCTGGCTCCCGGCGACGATGCGAATGTCGAGCCGCTGGAGCACTACACGTCCATGGCCTCGCTGTGCAATGTGCTGGGTATCGACCCTTCGGACCCCCGGCTTTTCGCGCTGGTCACCGATGCGGTGGTCAATGGCGGTCCCGAAGTGGAGCGCTGGATCGACAACGCGGCGGACCGTTTGCGCCGGACTGTCCAGATGCTGGAATCGATCTTCGATCCGCAGACCACCATTCTGTGCGGCGGCGCGCCCAAAGCGCTGATTGACCGCCTGATCGAGCGGATGAGGCCCTTGATGCCGTCGATAGCGGACCGGGCTCTCCGCTACCCCGAGCCCCGCCTTCAGGCAGGGCTCGCTGATCCTTGGTCAGTCGCCTTGGGAGCGGCAGCGGAGCCGATTGCACGGGCCTTTGACCCGCGCTTCTCGGCAATTCTGAAAACGCCCTGATCAGGCGGCGTTCTTGATCGCGTCGCCCAGCATCGACACGATGGTGTCGATCTGTTCCTTCTCGACGATCAATGGTGGCGACAGGGCGATGATATCGCCGGTCACGCGCACCAGCAGGCCTTTCTTGAAGCAGTCGGTGAAGACATCGTAGCCGCGAGCACCCACAGCGTCGGGACGCGAGGCGAGTTCTATGCCGGCAACGAGGCCGATGGTGCGGATGTCGACGATGCCGGGCAGGCCCTTGAGGCTGTGGATCGCATCCTGCCAGTGCTCCGCCACATCGGCGGCGCGGGTCAGAAGCCCTTCCTCCTCGTAGACTTCCAGCGTGGCCAGACCGGCGGCGCAGGCGACGGGATGCCCGGAATAGGTATAGCCATGGAAAAGCTCGATCTGGCTCTCGGGACCATGCATCAGCGCGTCGTAAATGGTTTCGCTGGCAAACACTGCGCCCATGGGTACGGCACCGTTGGTCAGGCCCTTGGCGGTGGTGACGAGATCGGGCACCACACCGAAGTAGTCGACGGCAAACGGGGTGCCGAGGCGGCCGAAGCCCGTGATGACTTCATCGAAAATCAGCAGGATGCCATGCTTCTGGCTGAGTGCGCGCAAACGCTCGAGATAGCCCTTCGGCGGCAGGAGAACGCCGGTTGACCCCGCAACCGGTTCGACGATGACTGCGGCGATGGTTTCCGCACCGTGCAGCGCGACCAGCCGCTCCAGATCGTCGGCCAGATCCGCGCCGTGTTCAGGCAGGCCTTTGACGAAGGCGTTGCGGACGGGATCGTGCGTGTGGCGGATATGGTCGGTGCCTGGCAGGAGCGGAAAGACGCGGCGGTTGTTGACAAGGCCGCCGACGGAAATGCCGCCGAAGCCGACGCCGTGATAGCCGCGCTCACGGCCGATGACCCGGGTGCGCGTGCCCTGTCCGATGGCGCGCTGATAGGCGATGGCGATCTTCAGCGCGGTATCGACGGATTCCGAGCCGGAGCCGGTGAAGAATACTTTTGTCAGGCCGGCCTTCTTGCCGCCCGGTGCGTGCGCCGCAAGTTTTTCGGCAAAGTCGAAGGCGAGGGGGTGGCCCATCTGGAACGACGGCGCATAGTCCATGGTGATCAACTGGCGCGCCACGGCGTCGGCGATCTTTTCGCGCCCGTGCCCGGCATTGACACACCAGAGGCCAGCCGTGCCATCCAGCACCTGTCCGCCATCGACATCGGTGTAGTACATGCCCTTGGCGGAGGCGAGCATGCGCGGCGCTGCCTTGAACTGCCGGTTCGCCGTGAAGGGCATCCAATAATTTTCGAGTGATGGTGTATTGCTCATGAGCATGTGGGGCGACTCCTCTTCTCACCACAGGGAGCCATGCTTTCTATTCACCAACAAGTCCTTTTCTATGTTCACATAAAGCGTTGATTTTACTGAGTATGTCATTCATAAATTCATTATATCGAACATGTAGAACAGCCAGAGGGGCATCCGATGCAAATTGATCTGGGCGGGCGTCTGCGTTTCCTGCGGCAAAGGCACAACCTGTCGCAGCGCGAACTGGCCAAGCGGGCCGGCGTGACCAACTCCACCATCTCGCTGATCGAGTCCAATCAGACCAATCCCTCGGTCGGTGCGCTCAAGCGCATTCTCGATGGCATTCCCATCGGCCTGTCCGAATTCTTCGCCCTTGAACCGGACCGCAAGCAGAAGGTGTTCTACGAGGCGGGTGAGCTGGTCGAAATCGGCAAGGGCAACATCTCCTATCTGCAAATCGGCGAGAACCTGTTCGGCCGTGCCCTGCAGATCCTGAAAGAGCGCTATGAACCCGGCGGCGATACGGGGCGTGTCATGCTCGTGCACGAGGGGGAAGAGGGCGGTGTCGTCATCAGCGGGCGGATTGAAGTGACCGTCGACGACCAGCGCCGCATTCTCGGCCCGGGCGACGCCTATTATTTCGAAAGCCGCCAGCCGCACCGCTTCCGCTGTGTCGGCCCTAATCCCTGCGAGGTCGTCAGCGCCTGCACGCCGCCGACATTCTGATCAGCGCAGGGATGAAAACCAGGCGATGAGTTCGGCGCTGTTGTGCAGCCCGAACGCGCGCATGATGCGGGCGCGGTGCGCCTCGATGGTGCGTTTCGACAGGCCGATTTCCAGGGCAATCTGCGCATTGGTCTTGCCTTGGGAAACAAGGGTCAGCACCTGTTTCTGCCTGTCGGAAATGAGGCTGGCATTGCCTGCCACCGTCCGGTTCATCGGCTCGAAGCAGTAGAGCGCTTCGGCGAAGGGATCGGCGTGGTTGCCGCTGCGTCCGCGCACCCGGCACCAGAAGCTGGCGCCGTCGCGCCGCCGCATCACCCGCTCGTCGTAATAGACGCGCCCGCCGGCGAAATTCGTTCGCCACATTTCTCCTGTCCGCACGAAGTCGGTGATCTTGGGATAGAGGCGGCTGAAGCTCTGGTCGATCAGTTCGCCGCGTTCATAGCCGAAGGTCTCGGCGAATTCGAAATTGCAATCGCGTATGATACGGTGTGTCGCATAGACCATCGGCACCGGCATGTCGGTCAGCACGAAGCGTTTTGCGCTTCCTGAAACGGCAATGTCGGAGATAGGAAACTCGGCTGTGGTCATGCAGTATTAATACGACTACCTGTGCCATCAAGACAAGCCATACCGTTGCGGTAACGGCAGCGTTCAGACCCTGCCGCAGAGGATGCAGAACAATGGGAGAGTGTTCTTGAAAAAAGTACGATCAAATGTAAGCGATGCGCTGGATGGCGTGCTGTTTGACGGCATGACGATCATGGCGGGAGGCTTTGGCCTGTGCGGCATTCCGGAAGCCCTGATCTATGCGATCCGCGATTCCGGCGTGAAGAATCTGACGGTCATTTCCAACAATGCGGGCGTTGACGGCATTGGCCTTGGCGTGCTTCTGGAAACCAGGCAGATCCGCAAGATGATCTCGTCCTATGTCGGCGAGAACAAACTGTTCGCCCAGCAATATCTTTCCGGCGAACTGGAGCTGGAATTCAATCCGCAGGGCACGCTGGCCGAACGCATCCGCGCCGGTGGCGCAGGTATTCCGGCGTTCTTCACCAAGACCGGCGTTGGCACCATCATTGCCGACGGCAAGGACGTGCGCGAGTTCGATGGCGAGTCCTATGTGATGGAACGCGGCCTGTTTGCCGACCTGTCCATCGTTCACGCCTTCAAGGGCGATACCGAAGGCAACCTCGTCTATCGCAAGACCGCCCGCAATTTCAATCCGATCATGGCGACAGCCGCCAAGGTGACGATTGCCGAAGTGGAAAACCTGGTCGATGCCGGCAAGATCGATGGCGACCATGTCCACACGCCGGGCATTTTCGTCAAGCGCATCGTGCATGTGCCGAACCCTGTCAAACATATCGAACAACGGACGACCCGTCCGCGTCTTGTCGCTGCAAGCGAGGTGAACTGAGATGGCCTGGACACGTGATCAGATGGCCGAACGGGCCGCGAAAGAACTGCAGGACGGTTTCTACGTCAATCTCGGCATCGGTATTCCAACCCTTGTCGCCAACTACATCCCGACCGGCATGAGCGTTCAGCTGCAGAGCGAGAACGGCATGCTCGGCATGGGCCCGTTCCCCTATGAGGGCGAGGAAGATGCCGACCTCATCAATGCGGGCAAGCAGACGATTACCGAACTGCCGACAACCAGCTATTTCTCCGGGGCCGACAGTTTCGGCATGATCCGCGGCGGGCACATCGACCTGTCGATCCTTGGTGCCATGCAGGTGGCGCGCAATGGCGATCTGGCCAACTGGATGGTTCCGGGCAAGATGGTCAAGGGCATGGGCGGCGCCATGGACCTGGTGGCTGGTGTCAAGAAGGTCGTCGTTGTCATGGAGCATGAGGCCAAGGGCGAAGCCAAGCTTCTGGAAGCGTGCACGCTTCCGCTCACGGGACAGCGCGTCACCGATCTCGTCATCACCGATCTTGGCGTCTTCACGATCGAGCGGCGCGGTGAACCGAAGATGACGCTCATCGAGATAGCGCCCGGCGTTACCGTGGACGAAATCAAGGCAAAGACACAGGCGGCATTCGACGTCGCCCTGTAAGATATTTTACGTGCCATGCGAGCCGGCAGAGTGTGATCCTCTGCCGGCTCGCTGCGTTTTGGCGGGGGCGCGGCCATTTTACCCCGTTTTATCGGCAATTGGTCTGCAATGCTGACGCAATCTCGTCCTGCGATGATCAGGGCCAGGATGAATGACGACCGCCCGTGCAGGCGGTCAATAGTAAAAAGGCCATCGCATTGAAGTCTGTTTTTTGTGCGCTTATCTCACCCGAAGCGCTTTGGCGTATCATGCAACCGATCAAGCGAATGGCGTAACGGCGTGGATTCCTCAACAAACCAACCCGATCTGAGCAAGACTCTTGCTTCCATTGTGGACAATAAGAGCCGGCGGAACGTCTTTCGCAGGCATCCCTTTCTGTTTGGCGGCGGGCTTCTCGTCATCCTGGCTTTGGCGGCGGTGAGCTGGTTTTCGCGCGGGACCCACTATGACTACACCCAGAAGCCGCTGACCCGGGGCACGCTTTCCATCACCGTATCGGCGACCGGAACCGTTCAGCCGACCGAACAGGTGGATGTGTCCAGCGAGCTCTCCGGCACCGTGCGCACCGTTCTGGTCGACTACAACAGTTTTGTCGCCAAGGGCGACGTGCTGGCAACACTGGATATCGACACGATCAGGACCAACATCGAAAGCTCGAAGTCAAAACTTCTGGCATCGCGTGCGCGGGTCGTGCAGTCGCAGGCGACGCTTGAGGCCAAGAAGAACGCGTTCGAGCGCATGACATCGCTGCAGGACAGCAAGGTTTCGTCGGTACGCGAGCTGGATGTGGCCAAGTCGGAATATGACTCGGCCGTCGCCGCGCTCGACGTCGCCAATGCGGAGGTAGCCGTTTCGGAAGCGGAACTGCAGGTGAACGAGACCTCCCTGCGCAAATCCAAGATCGTTTCGCCGATCGACGGCGTCGTGCTCAGCCGCTCGGTCGATCCGGGGGCGACGGTGGCTGCCGCGTTTCAGGCGCCCGTGCTGTTCAAGCTCGCCGGCAACCTGAAGAAGATGCAGCTGCAGGTCAATGTCGACGAAGCCGATGTCGGTCTGGTCAAGCCGCAGCAGGACGCAACCTTCAACGTGGATGCCTATCCGGACCGGACATTCCCGGCAAAGATCGTCAATATCCGGTTCCAGCCGGAAACCGTATCGAATGTCGTGACCTACAAGGCGATGCTGGCCGTCGAGAATGATGATCTTGCCCTGCGTCCCGGCATGACGGCGACAGCCTATGTCAAGGTCAGGGAGGTCAAGGATGCCCTGCTGGTGCCGAATGCGGCCCTGCGTTTTGCGCCGCCCAACGCGCCGGCGAAAACCGAGGCAGCCGAAAGTCCCGAGCAGACGGCAAGCATCCCCGACACGGTGAAGAAGGAAGCCGGTGTGCAGCGGTCCGTCTGGGTGCTTCGTGCCGGCAAGCCGGAAAAAATCGAGGTACGCGCCGGGGCGACGGACGGGCGCAACACCATCGTGCTCTCGGGCGGCGTCAAGGAAGGCGACGAGGTCATCGTGGCAGCGAGCACGCCGCCCAAATGACCATCCAGTCCGTGCAAAAAGCCGTGCCGCTGATCGAATTCCGCCGGATCACCAAGAGTTATGGAGCGGGCGAGGCGGCGGTCCACGCCCTGGCCGGAGTGGACTTTGCCATCGAACGGGGCGATTTCGTTGCCATCATGGGGCCGTCGGGTTCCGGCAAGTCGACGGCGATGAACCTGATCGGCTGTCTCGACCGGCCAAGCACCGGGCAGTATCTGTTCGGCGGCACCGGCATCGACCAGCTCGACCGGCATCAGCAGACGACGCTGCGGCGCGAATTGCTGGGATTCGTCTTCCAGGGGTTCAATCTCCTGCGCCGCACATCCGCCGTGGAGAATGTGGAGCTGCCCCTCATCTATCGCGGCATGGGCGCTGCGGAGCGGCGCAAGCGCGCACTGGAAGCATTGCGGCAGGTGGGGCTGGCGGCACGCGCCAATCATGTCCCTTCGGAATTGTCGGGCGGCCAGCAGCAGCGTGTGGCGATTGCCCGCGCCATCGTCACCAACCCGCAGGTTCTGCTCGCCGACGAGCCGACCGGCAATCTCGACACGAAGACGAGTGCCGAGATCATGGAACTGATCTCCGGCTTTAACCGCGACAACGGCATCACCGTGATCATGGTCACGCACGAGCCGGATATCGCCGCCTATGCCAAGCGCATCATCCGCTTTGTCGATGGTCACATCCAGAGCGACGAACGCAGACAGGATATATAACCATGCTGCTTGAAGCGTTCCGGTTGGCACTGCACTCCATGTCGCGCAACATGATGCGCTCCTTCCTGACGATGCTGGGCATTGTCATCGGCGTCGGCGCGGTGATCGCCATGGTCACCGTCGGCAATGGCACGCGCCAGAGAGTGACCGGCGAAATCTCCAAGCTCGGCACCAATCTGCTGTTCGTATCGCCCGGCAATCCGGAGCGCCGGTCGACCCTGCCGCCGCGCACATTCGATATCCGGGATGTCGATGCGATCCGCGACCAGGTGCCGGGCGTGGCCGCTGTGGCACCGCTCGGCCAGGTCTCGGGCACCGCCATCCGCGAGGGCAACAGCCGGACGGCATCGATCGTCGGTTCCACCAACGATTACTTCACCACCATGAACTGGCAGCTTGCCACGGGCCGCAATTTTCTGGAATCGGAGGAGCGCAGCGGCCGCTCCGTCTGCATCATCGGTGCGACGGTGCAAAGGGTCCTGTTCGGCAACAGCATTCCGGACGGCGAGCGCATCCGCGTCAACCGCATTTCTTGCGAAGTCATCGGTACGCTGGTCTCCAAGGGCAAGGCAATCGACGGGCAGGATCAGGACAATATGGTCCTCATCCCATTCCGCATGTTCCAGCGGCGTATTGCCGGTTCGACCGATGTCTCCCTGATAACGGTTTCGGCCAGGGATGGGGCAACGGCACCGGTCAAGACAGCGCTTGAGGACCTGTTCAAGGAACGCCGCAAAATCCGCCAGTCGGGCGACCGGGATTTCGAGGTGACCGATCTCAGCCAGATTCTTGGCATCGTTTCCATGACCACCGTGATCCTGACCGGGCTCCTGTCGTCCATCGCTGCGGTCAGCCTGCTCGTCGGCGGCATCGGCATCATGAACATCATGCTGGTCTCCGTCACCGAGCGCACCCGCGAGATCGGCGTGCGCCTGGCCATCGGTGCCACGGAAGGGCAGGTGCTGACGCAGTTTCTGGTCGAGGCCATCGTGCTTTGCCTGTTCGGCGGCCTGATCGGCACGGTTATCGGCCTGGCGCTTGCCTTTACCGCGGTGACATTGATGGGGGTGCCGTTCGTCTTCGATCCGTCGATCGTCCTCATCGCCTTCGGCTTCTCTGCTCTTATCGGCGTGGTGTTCGGCTATTTCCCGGCACGCCGTGCCGCGCGGATGAATCCCATCGACGCACTGCGCTATGAGTAGCACCGGTAGCCCTGCGTCCTGTTTGAGCAGGCAAGCCCCCTGGACAGAACGGAGAGAAAACAGTCTTGGCGGGCAGGGACTGATGGGCGGGATCCCTGCAAGTGCCTTGACCATTCTCTCTCCGAACAGTGCCCATGATGGATAGGCACTTCTACGCCGCAGGCGCGTGGACGGGACTGAAATCCGCGGCGCTGCGGAGTGCGGTCGGACATGATCCCGGCGGCCTTTGCGCCACCGGGATCATGCGTCGTCGTCAGAACCGGTAGTTGAGACCGGCTTTAAGCTCATGACTGCCAATGTCGGTCTCGCTGCGGCCGAGAGCCGACGTTGCCTTCACATTGGGCGTGTGGATGTAGTTGTATTCAATCTTGGCCGACAGGCCGCCGGCAAAGGCCTGTTCAACGCCGGCGCCGACGAGATAACCGGTCTTCCAGCCGCTGGTGTCGCGCACCTTGTCGCCGGAATCGAATTTGGTCATGGCCACGCCGGCCGTTCCGAAGACAAGCGTCTGGTTGAAGGTCAGGCCCGCCTTGGCCTTGGCGGCGGCGCGCCATTTTTCTTCGACCTTGCCGCCAAGGACCTTGTGCTCGGCACCGCCGAGATAGGAGCCTTCCACTTCGGCACCGAGGACAGCCGGTCCCATCTGGTAGTTGTAGCCGCCCTGGATGCCGCCGCTCCAGCCGTTTCTGTCGGCGAAGGGGTTGGGAAACTTGGTAAAGGCGGTTCCGCCATGGGCGCCGATATACGCGCCGCTCCACTGGGAGGCGGGCGGATCACTATAGGCCGGTGCGGAATTGTAGAGATCGGCGGCCATCGCCGTCCCGGTTGATAAGGCCGCCAGCGCAAACACGCCGGCGAGCAAGACAGTCTTTCTCTGAGAGGACATTCGCATTACTCCAAACATACAAGCGCATGATCCACCGAACTGTCCGGCGACATGTTGATGCGCGGGTTCAACTCCTGAGAGCCTGATACACTTGGGTTGATCACGCTCTGGTACAGATGTCTTCCGGCGCGATGATCGCCCGATCCATGAAATGGCCACCGAAACTGACGCAAAACCCCTGCAATCGACCACCCCACTTCCGGCAATACCTATTGCGCCGGAAGACATGGTTTATTTTGCAATTGAAGATTGCATCCACATTGCACAGAACGGGAAAATGAGAAATTTTATTATATATTTCAATAATTTATAGCGTTTTTGTTTACGATTTCTTAAGCAAAAAAGGCATTCGGCGTGTCAGACGCTGTTCGCCGGCATGCCGCAAGGCGCGCCCTGTGCCTGGCGCCGCCGCGATCCCCCGGAAGGGTTTAACGGGTCTTTTCCACCACGCAGACCGGACCCCGCTCCGGGTGGCGCGAATCCGTGTCGACGCAGGTCGCATCATACCGGAACGTATCGTAGTAGACACCGCCTGCGCATCCCGTCAGCAGGGGAAGGCCTGCGGCCAGCGTCAAAAATACCGGTTTGAAATATTTCAGGGGGTGATGGTTCATTTCCGCCGCATCTTTCCTATATATAGCCTGTCACAAGTGACACAGTGGCGTAACAATCCACTGATATTCTTTAGGAATTGGTCGAGTTAACATTCCGCGAATTACAGTATTCTACTGACATCTGGTGCCTAAATAAGGCATGTTCGGACGGAGCTTTGCGATCACGTTTTTGGTGATCGCTGATAAAAGGCTTGATCGAAGACGATGGACGTATAAGTTCTGCCTTCCGATTTGTTAACCAACCATTCACGTTAGGAGCAAAGCGATGAGCACAACCGTCGGCGACTATTCATTGCCAGAAGCCATTTCCACGGCGATAGCCAATGGTACAAACATTGTTAGGGCGTTCCGCGAACAATTCGGATATTCCGTAGAGGATTTGGCCGTTGCGTGCGGTCTTACAACCCTTGAAATTGATACAATTGAAAGCGGGCAGAATTCCGACCCGACGAAATTGGAACGCATTGCCCATGCCCTCGGGCTGCCGGCAAATGCCATGACGCCTGACGTCTCAAAACGTCTAAGCGCATGAAATAATTGATTTTTTAAATCAAAAAATCCAAAAGACTGCCAGAGCCAAATCCCAACTCTGGCAGTCTTTTGATTCTGGTGATTGCCTGCCTACAGGCAGAGCAGCGTACGCGTCAGCGGGTGCTCGCCATCGGCCAGACCGTCAATCACATCGAAATGATGCTTTCCCGCCTCTTCCACCACATCCGCGTGACACTCGAAGCCTGACCAGATATTGGCCAACAGTGTGCTCTGGCGTACGAATTCCGGCCGTTCCGCGCCGCCGACCCAGGCTGTCACATCAATGCCTTCCTGCGGTTCGAGCAGGGCAGGGCTCTCCAGCCGCGCCTCGACAGCATCGAGATGAAACGTTTCATTCATCCGCGTCTTCATCAGGGGACGCAGGTCGCCGAGCGCCGATATGGGCACCGTTTTGCGGATGCGATGGCGAATCGGCTGCCCGAGCGGCGAGGTGGACGACACCATCCGCGCGACGAGATGCCCGCCCGCCGAATGGCCCGTCAGGTGAACCGGTCCGGGGACTTCTCCCGCGGCATGGGTAATGGCGGTGCCAATCTGCACGGTGATGTCGCTGATGCGGGCCTGCGGGCACAGCACGTAGGATGGGATGGCGACGGCAAACCCGTGCGTGAGCGGCCCCTTTGCCAGATGCGACCATGCCGACTTGTCGAAACTCATCCAGAATCCGCCGTGCACGAACACGACGAGGCCCTTCGCCTCACCGCGCGGCATGAAGAGATCGAGGACATTGCGTTCATGCGGACCGTAGCCGATATCGGCCCTCAGCCGCCCGGCGGTCGTCATTTCCGTGCGAAAGTCCGCGGCAAGCCCCTTCCATCTCGGCGGAAAATCATTTCCCCCGGGGATGTAGGCGCCATTGGAATAGGCGGCGTCCCAGTCGAATTTCGCGCTCATGACGGTTCCCCCATCGATGCCGTTGCCCAAGACTATCAGAGGACGAACCCGGCGCAAAATGCCGGGTTCATCATGCGGGTTGTCTATTCCCGTATCTTTTCGCGAATCTGCGTACCGGAACCCGATTTGCGCAGGTTGGGCAAGGCCAGCATCAGCAGAACGAATGCGCCGGTGGCGAATTTCAGATCGGCCGGGGCCAGACCAAGCGTCAGGCAGAAGGAAATCAGCTGGTAATAGACGATCGAACCGACCACCGGCGCCATGACCTGGCGCAGGATGGTTTGCCGTCCGGTGATCGCTTCGCCGATGATCAGCGCCGCAAGCCCGTTGATCAGGATGCCGAAGCCCATGTTGACGTCGACGAAACCTTGCGTCTGCACCATGATGCTGCCGCCGGTTGCCGAAAGCGCACTGGCAACGCCGACGCCCATGATGGTGGCGATGCCGACATTGATGCCCTGTGCCTCGGCCATGTCAGGGCTTGCGCCGACGGCGCGCATCGACGTGCCCTTTTCCGACATGAAGAAATACAGCATCAGGCCGACAACCAGGGCAATCAGGGCGCCGACGATCAGGATTTTCACCCATGAAACATTGGCAGAAGGACCCGCAAGAATGGTGAAGACCGTGTCATAGGTGAAGAGCGGAATGTTTGTGCGGCCCATGATGCGCAGGTTGATGCTGTAGAGCATCGTCATGACCAGGATGCCGGCGAGCAGCGTGTTGATCTTGAAGCGCAAATGGATGAATGCCGTGGTGCAGCCGGCGAGAAAGCCGCAGACAAGCGCGACACCGCAGGCCAGAAACGGATTGACGCCCATGCTGATCAGCGTGCCGCAGACGCAGCCGCCGAGCGGGAAGGCGCCTTCCGATGTCAGATCCGGGAAATTCAGGATGCGGAACGGCAGCATCACGCCGAGCACCACGAAGGCGACGATCAGGCTTTGCGCTATCGTGACGGGAATGAGACCGTAGAAACTGGTAAGAATGTCCAGCATGCTGCTCAACTCCCCTGCAATGCGATGGCGTCGGATTTGGTGTGAAACCGGTCAATCAGGTCGGGTACGGTAATGCCGCGTTTCTCCTCCTGTCCGATCTCAAGCAGAACCTTGCCTGCATCCATCATGACGATCTTGTTGCCGTACTTGATCGCATGTTCCATATTGTGCGTGACCATCAGCGTGGTCAGCTTCAGTTCCTCGACGGCGCGCACGGTCGTGTCCATCACCAGCTTGGCGGTGCGCGGATCGAGCGCGGCCGTATGCTCGTCGAGCAGCAGCAGTTTGGGCCGGGTCGACACCGCCATCACCAGCGATAGCGACTGGCGCTGGCCGCCGGACAAAAGCCCGACGGGCATGTCCAGCCGGTTTTCCAGGCCGAGATTGAGTTCCGCGAGCTGTTCACGATATTTGGCCTTGCGCGGCGCGGTCAGCCCATAGGAAAAGCCGCGCGGCTTGCCGCGCAATTCGGCCAGCAGCATGTTCTCGCCGATGGTCATGGTCGGCGCGGTGCCGATCATCGGGTCCTGGAACACGCGGGCAATGAACTGCGCACGGCGATGCGCGTTCAGCTTGGTGACATCCTGGCCGTCAATCGTGATGCGTCCGGCATCGAGCGGCAGTTTGCCGGAAACGGCGTTGAGAAAACTGGACTTGCCCGCGCCGTTGCTGCCGATGACGATGCAGAAGTCGGCCGGTTTGAGCGCGATGTTCAAGCCATCAAGCGCCCGGCGTTCATCCAGCGTGCCGCGATAGAAAATCTTTGTGCCGCCCGTTACGGCAAGCATGTTGGTAGTCATGTTTGAGCCCCTCAAACCAGGACGAAGCGCCCCGTGTCAAAAGTTCCTGCGCCTGTGATGGCGCAGGAACTATATGTTTGCAGACGATAGGAGAAGGCTTATTTGACGAAACAGCCGCAATCTTTGAGGGAGTCCGGGGCTTTATGCCCGGTTTTCTCCAGGACCTTCTCGTTGATCAGCGCCGCGTGATCCGCATAGGACGGCTTGATCGGTGCGAGGCTGGCAGCGGACTTTCCGGCAATGATCTCTGCAGCAAGCTTGGCGGCGTTCTGGCCAACCTTGGTGTAGGACACTTCGAAGGCAGCGGCGACAAGGCCGTCACGCACGGCCTGGGCCGAGGCATTGACGATCGGGATATTGATGCTGAGCGCTGCGGCGGCAACAGCGGGAACGGCCGGCTGCACCAGGTTCGAGGCCGGTACGTAAATGACATCGGCCTTGCCGGCGAGCGAGCTCACGCGCATCGGAATGTCATTGGTATTGTCGAGACCGACTTCCACGACGGTCAGGCCCTGCGCCGCGGCAGCTTCCTTGACCAGCTTCAGCACGGCAACGTCATTGTCTTCACCCGGATTGTAGAGATAGGCGAGACGCTTGGCATCCGGCAGCAGCTGCTTGATGAACTTGACGACGGAGTTGACGTCCTGCAGATCGGACGCACCGGTCATGTTCTTGTCGCCGGCTTCCCAGGAGGGTGTCAGCTTGGCGACGACCGGATCGGTCACGGCGGCGAAAACAACCGGCGTGCCGGTGTTGCCGACGATCTGGCGGGCGCCCTGTGCCACCGGCGTGGTGACGGCGAGGATCAGTTTCGGATTGGCCGAAGCCAGTTTCGTCACCATTTGCGGAATGAGCGTTGCGTCGAAATTCACCTGCAGCTCATCGAAAACCGCATCGGTAATGCCGAGCTTGACCAGTTCAGCCTTGAAGGCGGTGACTGTTTCGTCCAGCTGCGGATGCTTGCCGAACTGCGCAATGCCGATCTTCGTTTCCGCATAGGCTGCGCTGAGCCCAAGCCCCATTCCCAGTGCTGCAGCAAGCGCTGTCCGCACGACGTATTTTGCACCGATCATCGATTGTTCTCCATTTTTTGTTGGCTTTTTATTGGCCTCGCCTCCTCAGGCTTGAAAATAATATAACAAACGTGAAATGATATACAAACAGAAAATGGCAAAGGCCGAGGGAACGCAATGGCCGAAAGCATCAAGTCGGAAAACCTCTATACAGCGTTGCGCTCGCGCATCCTGAACGGTGACCTGCAACCAGGGCAATCTCTGCGGTTGCGCACGCTGGCCGCCGAACTCGGCAGCAGTGCCACGCCGGTGCGGGAGGCGCTGAACCGGCTGCAGGCGGAGAGCTTTGTCACCACCGAGGCCAACAAGGGCTTTCGCGTGGCCATCGTCACCCTGGAGGAACTGCAGGATCTCGAAGCGGCGCGGTCCGTCATCGAAACCCAACTGCTCGTCAGTTCCATCGAGAACGGCGACCGGGACTGGGAGGCCAATCTGGTCGGGGCGCATTACCGGCTGTCGACCTGCGAAGTGCCCAATTCCTTTTCGCAGTTCGAGGCAATCGATGTCTGGGACGTCGCCCACACCGAATTTCACATGGCGCTCATCGCCGGGGCGTCATCCAAGTGGCTGCTCAACTTTGCCCAGCAGCTGCATGCCCAGCTGCACCGCTATCGCCGCCACATCATCCTGCGGATCGATCACCTGACCCGTGTCGCGCAGGAAAACAGCGACAAGTCGCTCGGCAACCTGTCGCGCGAAGCGCTGGGGATCGATGCCCATACCGCCTTGATGGAGGCGGCGCTTGCCCGTGACAAGGCCAGGGCGGCGGCCCTGATGCTGGACCATGTGCGGCTTGCCAAGGACGCCTTTCTGAAACTTGCCAAAGCCAGCGGCATCGCCGGCTTTGATACGGCCGCCTGACAGATCAAAGAGAAGAGTGACGATGACACGGATCAATGCAACACATTCGGATGAGACGGATACCCTGCGCCATTTCCGCGAGCGGTTCGATCTGCCGGATGGAGTGATTTACCTCGACGGCAATTCACTGGGCGCCCTGCCGAAGACGGTGAAAGCCCGCGTGGCCTACACCATCAGCGAGGAATGGGGCAATCAGCTCATCCGCAGCTGGAATACGGCGGGCTGGGTGCATCTGCCGCAAAAGGTCGGCGGACGGATCGGCCGCCTGATCGGGGCGCAGGAGGGCACTGTCGTGTCGGCCGACAGCACCTCCATCAACCTGTTCAAGGTGCTGTCCGCCGCGCTCGGCCTCAATCCGGGCCGCAGCAAGATTGTCTCGGAACGGGAGAATTTTCCGACCGATCTCTATATCGCCGAGGGTGTCGCCAGGCAGATCGGTCAGGGCCACCGGCTTGTGCTGGCTGACAAGCCTGCCGATATCCCGGCGATGCTGTCGGATGATGTCGCGGTTCTCATGCTGACCCATGTGAACTATCGCACGGGCTATCGGCACGACATGGCCGCGATCACCCAAGCGGCACATGACAAGGGGATTCTCGTCATCTGGGATCTCGCCCATTCCGCCGGTGCCATGGCGATTGATCTCACTGGAGCGGACGCGGATTTTGCCATCGGCTGCGGCTATAAATATCTCAATGGCGGCCCCGGCGCGCCGGCGTTTCTCTATGTCAATCCGCGCCATCACGGCGGCTTTCGCCAGCCGCTGTCCGGCTGGTTCGGGCACCGCGCGCCCTTCGCCTTCGAATCATCCTATGCACCATCGAACAGCATTGACCAGTATCTGTGCGGCACGCCCTCCGTGCTTGGGATGGTGGCGATGGATGAGGCGCTGGCGCTCTGGGACGACGTGGACATGGATGCGCTGCGGGCCAAGTCCGTGGCGCTGTGCGATTTCTTCATTCAGGAAGTCGACGGTTTTGCCGGAGAATTCGGCCTGACGCTGGTCACGCCGCGCAACCCCGATCAGCGCGGCAGCCAGGTTTCCTATTCCTGCGACAATGGCTATGCCATCATGCAGGCGCTGATCGCCCGCGGCGTCATCGGCGATTTCCGCGCGCCCGATATCATCCGCTTCGGCTTTACGCCGCTCTATCTCAGCTTTGCCGAAGTGTCCGAAGCGGTTGCCATCCTGCGGGACATTCTGTCGACACGGGCCTGGGATGCACCGAAATACAAGGTGAGGGAGGCCGTCACATGAGCCGCACACCCTACAATCCGGAGACGGAAGGCGCGCAGATGTCCTTCGACGGGCGCATGTCCTATGGCGATTACCTGCGCCTCGACAAAATATTGACGGCACAGGCACCGCTCTCCGACGCCCATGACGAAATGCTGTTCATCGTGCAGCACCAGGCGTCGGAAATCTGGATGCGGCTGGTCATCCATGAACTCATGTCGGTCTGCGAACACATTGCCAAAGACGATCTTGCGCCGTCGTTCAAGATGCTCAGCCGCGTCTCGCGCATTCTCGACCAGCTGAATTCCGCCTGGGACGTGCTCCGGACCATGACGCCGAGCGAGTACACGACCTTCCGCGAGGCGCTCGGCATGTCATCGGGTTTCCAGTCGTTCCAGTACCGCGCCATCGAATTTCTGGCCGGCAACAAGAACGCCGCCATGATGCGTCCGCACGCCCACAGACCCGATATTCATGCGTGGCTGGAGGGTATCCTGCGCGCGCCCAGCATTTACGACCAGTCCATCCGTCTGCTGGCCCGCAAGGGCTTTGCCATCGACGCGGCGGTGCTGGAGCGGGATTGCGCGTTGCCCTACGAGGCCAATGACAGCGTGCGCGATGCCTGGCTGGTGGTCTACCGCTCGCCGGAGGCCCACTGGCCGCTGTATGAACTGGCGGAAAAGCTGGTGGATTTCGAGGATTATTTCCGCCGATGGCGGTTCAACCACGTCACCACGGTGGAACGCATCATCGGCTTCAAGACCGGCACGGGCGGAACATCCGGCGTCAACTACCTACGCAAGATGCTCGATGTCGTGCTGTTTCCGGAATTGTGGAGCATGCGGACCGAACTTTAGGTCCGCATTGCGTCAGGCGGCGTATTTGTCGATGGCGACGCAGTCCATCGCCGACTTGGCGTGAATGTGGTTGCTGTGCGCAAAGCCGTGCCTGGCAATGGCTGCCAGATCGTCGTCCGGCTTGATCGGCCGTGACCACCAGTTGTCGTTGAGCACCCAGCCCTGGGCGGTGGCGCTTTCGACGTCCTGGCTGTCAGGGCGCAGCACGCAGGATTCATGCATGATTCGGGCATTGGGGGAGCGCCTGTTCATCATCTTGCGGCCTTCGGCGAGGGCGGTGGCCTCGTCTTCGGCAATGACAAGCTGATGAAACAGATGACGTGTCTGTTTGTATTTGGTCAGATAGGCAAATTTGACTTGATACGCTGGCACTTCATTCTCCTGCACCAAAGACTCAGTCGTTAACCATTTATTAATATTGGCACTTGACACGGCTTTTTCAAGGAGATGCAGGTTTTATACAGGTTTATTTGCGGGCGGTTTTCATTGCCTGCGCGTTCGACAAGCCTTTGTTTTCAAATAATAAAGTTATTTTGTTTCATGGTCGAAATAAAAAGCCGTCCTGCCCTTGGGGGCAGAACGGCTCAAATGTGGCGTCAATCGGCTTGACGCGAATCAGCCATAGACGAGCTTGTCCTGCCGCTTCCGCAGCTCGACGATCTTCGAGCCGGGGATGGGGGCGGCATTGGCGCTGGTGATGAGTTCGCCCTTGGCGATGGGCGCCGTCACCGTGCCGCCCTGCAACAGGCCGCAGGGGATGGCTCCGGCGGCCCGCGCTTCCGGCGCCGTCATGATCCAGGCGCGGTAGCAATATTCGCCGATCGCATCGAGTGTCTCGCCGACCTTCAGGTCCTTTTTCGCCACCGCGCAGACTTCCGCCACGGGCTTGGCCAGAGGCACCATGTCGGCCTTGCCGTAGAGCACGACGCGCGCACAGGTCAGCGGCACTTCCAGCGAGGTCAGGTGATAGGGCCGGTGGAAGGTGAAATACGGGCCCTTGCCCATCTTCAGATCCTCCATCCGCTCCGAAATGCGCGGATGCGACATGTCGGCGACCACGAACACGCCCGGCGCCACGCCCTTGCCGATGGAATAGTCGACGACGCCGACCCGCGACAACAGCCCGCCATCCTTTTGCGGGATCAGCGTCTTGTTGAGCTGGTCCAGCGTGGCGGCGGGGCCGTGCATGCCCGCCTTGTCGGGCACCAGCCCCGTCGCATTGGCGATCGCCGCCATTTCCACCATGGTCTTCGAGCCGTCGACGAATTCCACCAGCATGCGCACATTCATGTGGCGCCGCGCCGCCTCCTCTTCGTAATCGTCGGGAATGGCATCGATGTTGAGCGGGTTGTTCTTGCCCTTGCCGGCGGCAACGATCGGATGGCCCATGGCCGAGACGAACTCGATCAGCTCCATGCAGGAGGACGGCTCGTCGCCGGCGCCCAGCGAATAGGTGACGCCCAGGCGGTCGGCCTCGCTTTTCAGATACGCGCCGATGGTCACATCCGCCTCGACATTCATCATGACGAGGTGCTTGCCGTGCTCCATGGCTCTGAGGCCGATCTCGGCCCCGACCGCCGGAACGCCGGTCGCATCGATCACCACGTCGATGAGATCATTTTCGAGGATGAGGTCGGCATTGTCGGTGACGGCGATCCTGCCGCCTTCCATCGCCGCGGTCAGGGCCGAGGCGGTGTTGACTTCTCTGGAATGCCCCGGTTCCTGATAGGCGATATCGACGGCTTTGAGCGCATTGGGCAGGTTCAGTTCGGAAATCGCGCCGATCTCGACGCCCGGCATATGCGCCACCCGCGTGACGATGTCCGTGCCCATCTCGCCCGAGCCGATCAGCCCGATGCGGATCGGACGGCCCGCATCCGCCCGCGCCTGCATGTCCCGCGCCAATCCCGTCAATGCTACATTGCTCGCCATACCAAAACGCTCCTCATCCGGCTGCTTTGCGTTCCGGCATAGGACGGGAGACGGCGCTTGGCAACAGGCTAGATCTGCAGGAAGCGGAATTCCGTCTGCTGCCGGTAGGTCTCGCCGGGCCGCAGCACGGTACCGGGGAAATGCGGCTGGTTCGGGCTGTCGGGAAAGTGCTGGGCCTCCAGGCACAGGCCCGCATGCGGCCCGTAGCGCCTGCCGCCAAGGCCGGTCAGTCCGGGGGCGATCATCCGGCCGTCGTAGAATTGCAGGCCGGGTTCGCTCGTATGAACCTGCAATTCAAGGCCATTATCCGTAGCGAGCGACGCGGCATGGCGCAGGCCGTCCCTGAGTGCACCGCTCAGCACAAAATTGTGGTCATAGGCCGCGGGCGGGTGCGCGCCGATCAGGCGCGAGGCGCGAAATTCGAAGGGCGTTGCGTCGACCGGCAGGATGTCGCCGGTCGGAATGAGGTCGTCCGCGACCGGTGTGTAGCTGTCGGCGAAAATCTGCAGCCGGTGGCCGCGGATATCGTCCGACCCGTCGAGATTGAAATAGCTGTGCTGGGCAAAATTGGCGACGGTCGGCGCATCGGTCGTCGCTGTGATGTTCATGCACAGCGTCGAATCCGCGGTGAAGCGGTAGGTGCAGCGCACCTCCATTGCCCCCGGGAAACCCTGGTCGCCGTCGGGCAGCCGCAAGGCGAGCGTGACCGACGAGGCGCTCCAGTCGGCGATGGTCCACAGCCGTTGCGACGTCCCCATCGCGCCGCCATGCAGGGTCTGCTTCGCGCCTTCATTGCGGTCGAGCTGGTAGTCCCTGCCGTCTAGGCTAAAGCGGCCATGGGCGATCCTGTTGGCGTAGCGTCCGACCAGCGCGCCGAAATAGGGCGACTGGGCGGGATAGGGATCGACGTGGTCGAAGCCGAGCACCACCCGTTGCGGCGTGCCGTCCGCCAGGGGGATGTGCAGGTCGCGGATGACCGCGCCCCAGTTCAGCACATGCGCCAGCGCACCGGATGGCGACTGGATCGTCGCCTGGAACACCGGTTCCCCGGCGAACATTCCGAAGGGCTGGGGGCCGAGCAGCGCGCGCACGCTCAGTGGTCCCGCACAGCTGCATTGCCGCGCGCGGCGAGCTTCGCCTGCAGAACAACGACGATGAGCAGAAACAGGCCGCGAATGACCGACTGCCAGTAGGCGGAGAGCGAAATCCAGCCCTTGCCGTTCTCGAAATTGAGAACGTTGAAGAGAATGCCGAGGAGCAGCACGCCCGCCAGCGTTGCCCCGACCGAACCGACGCCGCCGGTCAAAAGGGTGCCGCCGACGACGACGGCGGCGATGGCAAAAAGCTCCCAGCCGACGCCTTCAATCGGCTGGCCCGCGCCAAACTGCGAGGCGAGGATGACGCCGGCCAGGCCGGCAAGCCCGCCGCTGGCAAAGTAAACCAGAAACTTGATCCGGCCGACCGGCAGGCCCATCATGCGCGTCGCATCCTCATTGCCGCCGACGGCCAGCACGCCGCGTCCGGTACTGGTGAAGTTGAGGATGATCCAGCCGGCGATATAGGCGGCAAGTGCTATCCATGCCGGGATGGGGAAGCCGAAAGAGTTGTCCTGGCCGATGCTGGTAAAGCCGCTGTCATAGGAAACGGAAACCGACTGGTTGTCGGCGAGCAGCAGGGCGGTGCCGCTGGCCGCCAGCATGGTTGCGAGCGTGGCGATGAACGGCATGATTTTCAGCCGGGTTACCAGCGCGGCGTTGACGAGGCCGACGCAGAGCCCGGCACCGACGCCGGCTCCAAGCCCGATCCATACGCCCTGCGGGCTGAAGAGCGCGGCGACCACGCTGCCGAGCGCTGCGGTCGACCCCACGGAGAGGTCGATGCCGCCGGTCATGATGACGAAGCACATGCCAAGCGCCACCAGCGCGAACATCGAATTGTAGCGCAGCACGCTCGATATGTTGAAAAAGCCGAGGAAATAATCATAGCGCAGCCAGCCGAACAGGACGAGCAGCAGCAGCGCGACCACCACGCCGTACCTGCCGAGCAGGGATATCCATCGTGTCCGGGTCATGCGTGCGCCCTGCCTTGCTGCTGGATCCAGACGGCAAGGATGATGATCCCCGCCTTGACCACCAGTGCGGCGGCATCGGGCACGCCATTGGCGAGCAGCGTGTAGCGCACCAGCTGGATCGTCATGGCGCCGATCAGCGTGCCGATGATGGTAGCTTTGCCGCCGCTCAGCAGCGTGCCGCCGACGGCGACCGCGGCGATGGCGTCGAGCTCCATGCCGAGCCCGACCAGATTGGCGTCGCTGGAGGAGTTGATGGCGATGACGACGAGCCCGGCCAGTCCCGCGCACAGGCCGCTGATGGCGTAGACCAGCAGCTTGACCCTGGCGACGGCAATGCCGGACAGTTCTGCCGCCCGTTCATTGCCGCCGATGGCGATGATCTGGCGGCCAAACACCGTCCGTTTCAGCATCCATGCGGCGGCGAGGACGATCAGCAGCATCAGGATGACCTGCACCGGAATGCCGAGCACCCGGCCAAGCCCGATGAACTGGAATTGCGGCACGCGGAATGTCTGCAGATTGCCGTTGGTCATGACCTGCGCGATGCCGCGCCCGGCAATGAACAGCACCAGTGTGGCAACGATGGGCTGGATGCGGAAGGCGGAGATGAGCCAGCCATTGAACAGGCCGAACAGCCCGGCAACGGCGATGGAAACGAGCATGGCAGCGGCAACGGCGAGATAGATATTGCCGATGGGCATGATCTTGCCGAGGAAGATCATGGGCGCCAGGGCGCCCGAGATGGCCATGAGCGACCCGACGGAGAGGTCAATGCCGCCTGTCGCAATGACCAGTGTCATGCCGACCGCGACGATGACGATGGTGCAGACCTGGGTGAGGTTCACATTCAGCGTCTGTATCGTTGCAAAATTGCGGGTGAACGCCAGATTGAACAGGATCAGCAGCAGCAGCGCGATCAGCGTGCCGTAGCGCGCGAGGAAATCGAAGGGATCGAAACGCCGGGCTGTCGTGCGCGCCATTTGGGGTGTGTCGGTCATACCAGGGCCTCCGCGACAGCGGGCGCATTGCCATGGGCCATGGCGCCCATGAGCGCATCTTCGGTGGCGGCGGCGCGGCCGAATTCGGCGACGCTGATACCGTCGCGCAGGACAAACACCCGGTCAGCGCCCTCGATGACCTCTTCCAGCTCGGAGGAGATCATCAGCACAGCCAGTCCCTGGTCCGCCAGCGATTTGATCAGTGACTGGATTTCGCCTTTGGCGCCGACATCGATGCCGCGCGTCGGTTCGTCGAGAATGAGCAGGCGCGGGTTCATCGCCAGCCAGCGGCCAAGCAGGACTTTCTGCTGATTGCCGCCGGAAAGCTCGCGCACCTTCTGGTCCGGTCCGGAGCATTTGATGCCGAGCTGTTTGATGAAACGTTTCACGATCTCCTGCTGCGCCTTCTCGTCGATGACCCCGGATTTGGCGAGTTTCGGCATCAGCGCCAGCATCATGTTTTCCGCGACGCTCATATCCGGCACGATGCCTTCGCTCTTGCGGTCTTCGGTGCAGAAACCCATGCCTGCGGCGATGGCGTCGGAGGGCCGCCGGGGTTCGAACGTCTTGTCGCCATAGGTCATGGCACCTGCTTTCAGGCGGTCGATGCCGAAGACCAGCCGCGCCGTTTCGGTGCGGCCCGCGCCGAGCAGTCCGGCAAAACCGGCGATCTCGCCGCTGCGGATGGTGAAGGAGACGTCCTGAACGATCTGCCCGACGGCGAGATTGTCGGCGGACAGCAGGACCTTGCCGATGTTCTTTTCATCGCGCGCGGTGAAGGCCGTGGCGTGGCCCTCAGTCTTCTCAATGCTGCGCCCCAGCATGGACGAGACGAGCTCGATCTTTTCAATTGCGTCCATGCGGGCGGTCCTGATCGTCCGGCCGTCGCGCATGATCGTCACGCGGTCGCACACCGCATAGAGTTCATCCAGCTTGTGGCTGACGAACACCACGGAAACGCCGTCCTGTTTCAACTGGCGGATGACGTTGAAGAGGACGCCGACTTCGCGCTCGTCGAGCGAGGAGGTCGGCTCATCCATGATGACGAGCTTGGCGGAAAAGCCGATGGCGCGGGCAATGGCCACCATCTGCTGGGTTGCCGTGTTGAATTCCATCAGGGGGCGGCGGACATCGGCGCGGATATTGAAGCGCTGCAACAGGTTTTCAGCCTCCCGGTGCATGCTCGCCCAGTCGAGCAGGCCGAAGCGGCGTTTCTCCCGTCCAAGGCAGATGTTCTCCGTCAGGGAACGGTAGGGCACCAGATTGATTTCCTGATAGATGGTGCTGATGCCGTTCGCCTGCGCCTGCTGCGGCGAGGCGACTTCAAACGGCTTGCCGTCGAACGTCACCTCGCCCGCGTCCCGCCGGTGATAGCCGGTCAGCACCTTGATGAGCGTCGATTTTCCCGCGCCGTTCTGGCCGATCAGCGCATGCACCTCGCCGCGGGCCACGGTGAACGAGGCGGCGGAAAGGGCAGGGATACCCGCAAAGCGCTTGTCGATGCCTGTCATCGACAGAAGAATATCGGTGTCCATTGCAAAGCCGTTTCTGAAATCATCCGGAGCTTTTGCCTGGATGCAGGGTTGCACCAGACATGAAAAAGCCAGCGCTACATGGAAGCGCTGGCTTCATCAGATATCAATAGGCGGAGCTCAACAATTTTGCCGCATTGCCGGCATCGTAGAACTGGTCCGGATTGATGATCTTCGGGGCGATTTTCTCCCCGGCGGCATAGGCGGCTGCCGTATCGTAGGCCTTGGGGCCGAAGCGCGGATTGCATTCGACCACCGCGGCAATCTTGCCGTCGACCACGGCCTGGACCGCTTCCTTGCCGCCATCGATCGACAGGACGAGGATGTCCTTGCCGGGCACCTTGCCTGCCGCTTCAATGGCGGAAATCGCGCCGATCGCCATCTCGTCATTGTGGGCGTAGATGACATTGGCGTCGGGATGCGCCTGCAGCAGGGTTTCGGCGACCTGGCGGCCCTTGTCACGGGCAAAATCGCCGGTCTGCGAGGCAACAATCTTGAAATCCGAATGCTTGGCGATGACGTCGTCAAAGCCCTTCTTGCGGTCATTGGCAGGCGAAGATCCGGTCGTGCCTTCAAGTTCGATGATCTTGGTCTTGCCCTTGGCATTGGCCACCAGCCATTCGCCGATGCGCTGGCCCTCTTCGATGAAGTTGGAGCCGATGAAGGTCACATAGTCGTCGCCGGCCTTGGCGAGGGACGGATCGACGCTGCGGTCAAGCAGGATGACCGGAATGCCGGCGCTCTTGGCGGCCTTGATCGCCGGAATCAGCGGCTTTTCCTCGCGCGGTGCCAGGAAAATTAGGTCGACGCCCTGTGCGATCATCGAATTGACGTCGGCGACCTGCTTGGCCGCGGAGCTTGCCGCATCCGTGTAGACAAGCTGCCAGCCGCGCTTCTTGGCCTCTTCCTGCATGCTGGCGGTCTGGGCCAGACGCCACGGATTGTTGCTTTCCGTCTGGGCGAAACCGACCTTGTAGGTGTCTTTCTTCTTTAGCGGCGGCGACGCGGCGAAAACACTGCCTGCAGCCATGGCGGCGACGAGGCCGGCGGCCGAGGTGAGCAATAGGGTACGACGGGTGATGGACATACGAATTTTCCTCCCAGAAATTCAGAGCGTGGAAATTCCACTGGCCTGATCATCTTCATTTATAAAAATTAGTCAATAATTATTTATGTTGATTAGCCGGTGTTTCGCTGCATAATCATTCCCACGCGGTTTGATTGATTCAGCCGTGCTCGCATGTGGCAAAGGGCTGTTTTCGAATGAATGATACAGTGGATGATGTGACCACTGAAAAGAAAAAGCCCGTCCGGGTCACGGCCCGGCGCAAACGCGTCAACAAGCGCGTGACGATGACCGATATCGCGCGCATCGCCGGCTGTTCGCAGGCAACGGTATCCTTCGTGCTCAACAAGACGCCGGGCATCAAGCTGGCGGCGGAAACGCGCGAACGCGTGATCGAGGCTGCCCGCTCGCTCGGCTATGCCGCGCCCAACTTTGCCCACCTGGACGGCCATGATGCCTATGCGCCTGCGGTCGACGGCAAGATCGGCTTCGTGGTCGACCAGCTGGCAACCAGTCCCGAAGCGGTCGTTGCCATTGAAGGCGCGCGGCAGGCCTCGTGGAATGCAGGCAACATCATTCTGGTTGCCCAGACATTGAATGATCCCGAGATGGAGCCGCGCACCATCCGCGCCCTGCGCGAGCAGGGGATTTCCGCGCTGATCTATATGGCGATCTTTACCCGCGAGGTGACGTTGCCGGACTACCTCTACAATCTCGATATCCCGCTGGTGCTCCTCAACTGCTATACCGCCGACTATGCTTTTCCGGCGGTCGTTCCGAGCGAGATTGCCGGCGGCCAGCACTCGACCCGCCACCTGATCCAGCACGGCCACCGGCGCATCGGCATTATCACTGGCGAGCCGTGGATGGAGGCGGCGAAGGACCGGCTGCGCGGCTATCGCCGGGCACTGGCGACCGCCGATATCCCCTTCGATGCGGAACTGGTGATCGAGGGCGACTGGTCGGCAAGCGCGGGCTACAAGGCGACGAAGACGCTGCTGGCGCTGAAGGACCGGCCCACTGCCATCTTCTGCCAGAATGACCGGACCGCCATCGGCTGCTACGAAGCGCTGAAGGAAGCGGGCATCCGCATCCCGGAGGATATTTCGGTCATCGGCTATGACGATGAAGAAATATCACGGCACCTGCACCCGCAATTGACCACATCCGTCCTGCCGCACCGGGCCATGGGCCGCTGGGCCATCGAACAGCTCGACAGCTATGCCCCTGGGAGCGGAACGCGCTATCCCATCACCAAGCTCGAATGCCCGCTGGTCGAGCGTCTCTCGGTGACGGAGCGCGCCGGGTTGAACGGTGCTAGGTCTGGTCCGGGTGTGACTTTCCTTTGACATAGTCAGCCCGGTCGATGCCGTGGCGCTGAAGCTTGTCGTAGAATGTCTTGCGCGGAATGCCCAGGGCCTCGATCGTCGTCCTCACATCGCCATTGTTGCCGGTCAGGGCCTCGCGGATGAGTTTTGCCTCATGGCGTTCCATGGCTTCGGGCAGGGTGAGCGTGCTGGCCTGCGACGGCGTGTGTTCACTGGTCATTTCATCCAGACCCAGCGCAACCCGCTCGGCGAAATGCGCGAGTTCGCGCACATTGCCGGGCCAGTCATGATCCATCAGCCGCGCGCGCATCGCCGTGTTCATTTCCTGCGGTTCCGTCTTGAAGCGGATGGCGGCGCGATGCAGGAAATGCGTGAACAGCAGCGGAATATCCTCCTTTCGCTCACGCAAGGGGGGGATCGAGACCGTGACGACATTGAGACGGTAGAACAGATCTTCGCGGAAATTCGCCCGCTGTTCGGGGCTGCCGAGATCCACCTTGGCGGCGGCGACGACGCGCAGGTCCACGGGCCTGTGTTCATTGGTGCCAAGCGGCGTGATTTCCCGCATTTCCAGAACGCGCAGCAGTTTGACCTGCGTGGCCAAGGGCATGCTTTCGATCTCGTCGAGGAACAATGTACCGCCGCTGGCATGTTCGATCCGCCCGATACGCTTGTTCTGCGCGCCGGTGAAGGCTCCGGCCTCATGGCCGAACAGCTCGCTTTCGATCACCGATTCCGGCAGGGCGCCGCAGTTGAGCGCAACGAAATTGCCCTGCCTGCGGCGGCTCCATTCATGCAGGAGACCGGCGGCCACGTCCTTGCCGCTGCCGGTCTCGCCGGCGATCAGCACGTCCACATCGGCATTGGCCACATGACGCAGCGTTTTGCGCAGATTCTGCATCACGGGTGTCTGGCCGATCAGCGGCACTGTTTCGTCGGAGGCCTCCATGAATTGCCGCAGCTGGCGGTTTTCCATGACAAGCTGGCGCTTGTCTGCGGCGCGGCGGATGCTCTGGACGAGGCGCTCGGCCGGATAGGGTTTGGCAATGAAATCGTAGGCGCCTTCCTGCATGGCCTCGACGGCCATTTCGATATCGCCATGCCCGGTGATCAGGATGACGGGCAGGTCCGCGTCCATCGCGCGCAGGCGCCGGAAAAATTCCAGTCCGTCCACATGCGGCATGCGGACATCGCTGACGACGACGCCGGCGAATTCCGGCGTCAGGAAGCGCAGGGCACTCATGGCATCGGCGAACGGAATCACGCTGAACCCGGCAAGTTCCAGCGTCTGCCTGTTGGCGTTGCGCAGGTCGTCATCATCGTCGACAAACGCGATTTGCGGCTGGAAACCCATGATCAGGCAACCCTTTTGAGATGGACGGTGAATCGGGTTCCGGCGCTGCTGCTGTCCACTTCGATGCGTCCGCCATACTCGGCGACGATGTCGTGGCAGATGACCAGGCCAAGCCCGAGCCCGCGGTCCTTGGAGGTATTGAAGGGGGTAAACAGCGCCTGCATGATGTCATCGGGAATGCCGGGGCCGTTATCGGCCACGGTCAGCTGCACCTCGTCATCGGCGACGGCGTAGCCGACGCTGATCCGGCTGGATGGCCCGCCTTCGGTTGCCTCCAGCGCGTTCTGCATCAGATTGATCAGCACCTGTTCGAGCCGGATGCGGTTGCCATGCACCCTCAGCCCGGCCGGCGGCGTCTCGGTCGTGATCTTGCCGACCGTCTGGCGGAAACGGCTGCCGAGCAGCAGCAGCGCGCCTTCGATGACGTCGCTGACGTCAGCCGGACCGGCATCGCCGGTGCCCTTGCGCGAGAAGGTGCGCAGTTCATCGGTGATGCTGCCGATGCGTTCGGTCAGGCCCGCGATGGCCGACAGGTTTTCCCTGGCCGGTTCGACCTGATTGCGCGACAGAAACGTCCCGGCATTGTCGGCATAGGCGCGGATGGCCGCCACGGGCTGGTTGATCTCATGCGCAACACCCGCCGTCACCTGCCCGAGAATGGCAAGGCGGTTGGCCTGCACCAGTTCCTGCTGCACGGTCTGCAATTTGTTCTCGGTTTTCTGCCGCTCCTCCGCCTGCATCACCAGTTCGGCATGCGCGGTGCTCAGCGCTTCGGTGCGTTCCGCCACGCGGCGCTCCAGTTCGCGGCGCGCCAGTTCCTGCTCCTGCAGGCGCTGCAGCGCCAGGCCGCGGCGATGCAGAAAAAAGGCGGTGAAGCCGAGGACAGGCGCAATGACCGCCAGGGCCGCGAGCTGCGCGGCACGGATGGCTTCGCTCACCGCCGCGCCGGCCGGGGTCAGCAATTGCAGGATCCAGCTGGTTGTCGGCACGGGAACGCGGACCCGGACATATTCCGCGTCCTGGCTGGAGCCCGGCAGCTGGGCGGTTACCCTGTCCGGCGTCGCGGTTGTCAAGGCGGGCGCGACGTTCAAAGGTTCGAGCGGCGCATTGCCGAACTGCAGGCTTTCCCGGATCGGGCCGAGCTGTTCGGCCGGGATCGGTGCCTGCGCCATGAAGCGCCATTCGGGAAAGCTGGTGATCAGCACGATGCCGCGAGGATCAAGGACATAGGACGGGTCGCTGCTCCGGCGCCAGTCGGCCTCCAGTTCGTCGAACTCGACCTTGACGACAATCACGCCAAGCAGGCCGTTCGGACCGTCGATGCGCCGCGAAATATACAGGCCCGGCCGTTTGCTGATCGTGCCGAGCGCATAGTGCTCGGCGCTGCCATTGGCGAGTGCGCGCAGATAATAGGGGCGGAAACTGTAGTCGACGCCGACAAAGCTGGTCGGTTCCTGCCAGTTGCTGGCCGACAGGGCCGTGCCCTTCGCATCGAGGAGATAGATGACGGACGCGTGCGTGCCTTCGATCAGGCTTTCCAGCTTGCGGTCGACAAGATGCAGCATGCTTTCGCTGCGGGATGACAGCGCGCTGATGAGGTCGCGGTCCTGCGAGAGGACGAAGGGCAGGGAGCGTTGCTTCTCCAGCACGGTCCGCAGCAGGACGGCATTGAGTTCCGCCGCGCTTCTAGCCCGGGTTTCCAGCGCGACATAGGCGCGGTTGCGGCCGTAATCATTGGCTGCCAGCAGGGCGCCGAGGATGATGAAAACGGCCAGGGCGCCATAGACGATTTTGCCCATGGTGCTGAATCCCCCGGTCCGGGGCAGTATATCGGCATCGTTTGGCAGGGGACGGTCCATGGCTGATTTGTGCATATATCCGCACGATTGACAATCTGTTTGTGCGAAATTCCGCACATTTTTATATCCCACGCCCGGAGGATGGAAATAATATGTAACAAAATCAATGTATTATCAAATAGATCAAGATTGGCACGGTGCTTGCTTATGCCTTTCCAGAGAACGCATGCGTTGTTCTCGAGAACAAGAAGGGCCCGGGAGGCTGACAGGGTTTCTGCCAGACGCGGCTCGCACCATGGAGGAAGACATGAGTCCTGTGACCATCAGCGCAGCACCGCAGCCGCGCGTCAAGAAACCAATCTATACCCATCTGTATTTCCAGGTCATCGTTGCCATCACCATCGGCATCGCGCTTGGCCACTATTATCCCGATGTCGGCACGAGCATGAAGCCGCTCGGCGATGCCTTCATCAAGCTGGTGAAGATGATCATTGCTCCGGTCATTTTCCTGACCGTGACGACCGGCATCGCCGGGATGAGCGATCTGCAGAAAGTCGGCCGCGTCGCCGGCAAGGCGATGATCTACTTCCTCACCTTCTCGACACTGGCGCTGATCGTCGGCCTCATCGTTGCAAATGTCGTGCAGCCCGGTGCCGGCATGAACATCAATCCGGCAACGCTTGATCCGGCCTCGGTCGCCACCTACACGCAGCAGGCGCATGAACAGAGCGTCATCGGCTTCCTGCAGAACATCATTCCGACGACCATCGTCGGTGCCTTTGCTTCCGGCGACATTCTTCAGGTGCTGTTCTTCTCGGTTCTGTTCGGTGTATCACTGGCCATGGTCGGCGAGCGCGCCGCGCCTGTCACCAACTTCCTGCATGTGCTTTCCGCACCGGTGTTCAAGCTGGTCGCCATTCTGATGAAGGCTGCTCCCATCGGTGCCTTCGGCGCCATGGCGTTTACCATCGGCAAGTACGGCATTTCATCGGTCGCCAACCTGCTGTTCCTCATCGGAACCTTCTACCTGACCTCGATCCTCTTCGTGGTCATCATCCTCGGCGCTGTTGCCCGCTACAACGGCTTCTCGATTTTCGCGCTGATCCGCTATATCAAGGAAGAACTGCTGCTCGTTCTCGGCACAAGCTCATCCGAAGCTGCCCTGCCGACGCTGATGGCGAAAATGGAAAAGGCGGGCTGCAAGAAGTCCGTTGTCGGCCTCGTCATCCCGACCGGTTATTCCTTCAACCTGGACGGCACCAATATCTACATGACATTGGCTGCGCTGTTCATTGCCCAGGCAACCAACACACCGCTGACCCTGACGGATCAGGTTCTGCTGCTGCTCGTTGCCATGCTCAGCTCGAAGGGCGCTGCCGGTATCACCGGTGCCGGCTTCATCACGCTCGCAGCAACCCTGTCCGTGGTTCCGGCCGTGCCGGTCGCCGGCATGGCGCTGATCCTCGGCATCGACCGCTTCATGTCGGAATGCCGTGCCCTGACCAACCTTGTGGGCAATGCGGTCGCAACAATCGTTGTTGCCCGCTGGGAAGGCGAACTCGACAAGGGCCAGCTTGACCGCGCACTGCATGGCGGCGTCAGCGAAGACGAAGCCCTTGCCTATGCCGGCTGACAGCCGGTAACGACTGAAAGGGAAAGGCGGGCTTTTCAGCCCGCCTTTTTCATGCGAGGTGGTCCCGCCATATTGTCGCATATGTGTCGAATGCGGCATCGAGCGGCTGCACGTTTCCGGTCTTTGCCTGCACGGGGATTGTCGCGCCCGCCAGAAGGGCCGCGCCAAGGCTGGTTCCCGTCGAACCGGGCAGGGCGGCCACGTCACGCCCTGTCAGGCTGCGCAGGGCAGACAGATACACCGCATTGCGGGCGAAGGGACCTTCGACAATCGTGGTGCCTGCCGCCCCGATCAGCCCGAGGCTGACATGGGTCATCAGCGCGGCATAGAGCGATGCGGCGGCGGTGCGTTCGGCCGTTGTCCGGGCCTCGCCGTTCGGCCATACGGCCTCCTGGTGCGGAAAGGGACCCGTTCCCCTGACAAGACTGGGCAGCAGCATGATGTGATCGCGGATGACCCGGTCGAGCGTTGCGGTATCGGGCGCGGCGGCATTGCCGCCGGTCAAAAGGTCAAACTCCCGGCCGCCCATGAACCGGGCCGAGGGCACCGGCTTGCCATAGGCGTCGACATTGGCAAGCGTGTCACGCTCCTGATCGAGCTTGTCCAGATGCCCGCCCACGGCAAACAGCACAACCCACGTGCCCGTCGAGACAACGGAAAATGGCGAGCTGCGCGTCATCAGATGCGGCAGCAGCGATGCGTTGGAATCGTGAATGCCGCAAAAGACCGGCACAGATTTCTTGACGCCTAGTTGATGCTGAAGAGGGGGCAGCAAATCGCCGATATGATCGAAGGCCGGACGGATCGGCGGCAGGAGCGGGCGCAGGTCCAGCGTGTCGACAAGGCTGGAATAATCACCCTTGCGCGGATTCCACAGATCCGTATGGCAACCGAGCGACGTCACTTCATTGACCGCAATGCCGGTGAGCCGCCACACCCAGTATTGCGCATAGGTCAGGATGGTTTTGACATCCCGGAACAGTTCGGGAAACTGCGTCTTCTGGTAATGGATTTGCGCGCCGACATTCAGTCCGCCGGCCAGATAGGGCGAGGCGGTCTCGGCAAAATCCGGCCGCAGGTCCGCATAGGCGCGGCGCACCGCATCGGGATAGCTGTATTCATAGTCGATGACGGGCATAGCCAGGCCGTCGTCTCCGAGCAAGGCTGCCGCGGCGCCATGGGCGGTGACGGATATCGCGTCGAAGCCCGGTGTTGCGGCGAGTTCCGTCAGGGAGGCCAGAAAAAAGGTCCAGAGTGCGTCGATATCGTAATGCGGATAGGGGCCGCCGGTGACCACGCGGTTGGGCGTGCTGCGCGCGGCAAGTTCCACGCCGCTCGCCGCGTCAACGACAACGACTTTGGCGTTGGTCTTGCCGACGTCGATGACAGCGATATGGCGCGGCTTGGTCATGCCGGTTCAGGCCAGATGGAACAGGCAGACCAGATCGGACTGCACCGGTGAATTGTCCGGGTTCGTCACCATGATATCGGCCATGTGCGCCCACCATTTTTTCATCACGGGATGACCGGGAAGATCAGCCATCCCATGTTCCTTCGGGCGGGTCAGGACACCGAACAGCGTGTGGGTGTCACGATCAAGGTGGATCGAATAGTTCTGCACGCCCGCGTCGTGCAGGAGATCGGCAAGTTCCGGCCAGATGGCATCGTGCCGCCGGCGGTATTCCTCTTCCATGCCCGGATGGAGGGTCATCTTGAACGCATAGGTTTCCCGAGTGCTCATGCGTGTTTCCTGTGCCTGAAGCGGCGGATGATGATCGGCAGGGTGATGGTGATGATCAGGAGCAGGCCGATGAAGATCGACATGACGATGCCGGGCACGTTGAGCAGCCCGAGGCCGAATGTCACCAGCCCCATGACAAAGGCGGCGATGACGACGCCGCCGATGGTTCCCGAGCCACCAAGGATGGAGATGCCGCCGAGAACCACCATGGTGACGATTTCGAGTTCCCAGCCTTGCGCGATGGACGGCCGTGTCGAGCCGAGGCGCGAGGTGAGGCAGACTGCGGCGATGCCCGACATCAGCCCGGTCATCAGGAACAGCGTGAACTTGATGCGCTCGACGCGGATGCCGGAGAAACGCGCGGCAAACTCGTTGTTGCCGATGGCATAGACGCGCCGGCCGAAATTGGTCGCGTGCAGGAGAATGGCGAAGAGAATGGCAAGGGCGGCGAACAGGGCGAATTCAAACGAAATGACCCAGAAGACATACCCCTGGCCGAAATAGGCGAAGGAGGCGGGATAGCCGCCATAGGCCTTGTCGCCGAGGACGATATAGGCGATGCCGCGAAACAGGCTCATCGTGCCGATGGTCACGACAATCGACGGAAGGCGCAGCCCGGCGACGAGAATGCCGTTGATCACGCCGCAGCCGACGCCGACCCCGAGGCCGATGGCAACAAGGCCTGGCGTGCCCACGCCCATCTGGGCCGCTGCGCCCATGGCCGTCGAGGCAAGCGCAATGATCGCCGCGACGGACAGGTCGATTTCACCGGCGATGATCAGGAGCGCCATGGCGAAGGCCACCATCGCCTTCTCGGTGAAGTTGAACGTGGCGTCGGACAGGTTCCATGCATTGAGGAAGTAGGGCGATGCAAAGGAGTTGGCGATGAAGATCAGGATCGCGACAACCAGCAGCAGCGCTTCCCAGCTGGCAAACAGCCGCGTTGCGGAGGTGCCGAGCCGGTCCGGGATATGACGTTTTTCGCTGACCACATTCATGCGATACCCTCGATTGTTTCCGATGCCCCGCGGTCACGCAGGATGATGCGGCCGCGCCGCCGTTCCTGCCGCGCATTGAAGATCACGGCGGCGATGATCACGCCGCCGGAAATTGCCATTTGCGAGAACGGCGAAATGTTGATGACCGGCAGGGCATTCTTGATGACGCCGAGAAACAGCGAGCCCAGCACCGCCCCCGCCACCGAACCGATGCCGCCGAGGGTCGAGATGCCGCCGATGACGCAGGCGGCGACGCTGTCGAGTTCGAAGCCTGCGGCGATATCCACATAGGCCACCGCATAGCGCGATACCCAGAGGTAGCCGCAGAGCCCGGCGAGGGTGCCCGATATGACAAAGGCGAAAAAGCGCGTGCGCCCGACATCGATACCGGCATAAACGGCCGCAGTCGGGTTGCCGCCGGAGGCATAAATCGCCCGGCCGAGGAAGGTGCGCGACATGACGATATAGATGACGGCGACGATGACGATGGCCGTCCAGCCGAGCACCGGCAGACCGAGGAAAAGCTGGCGCGGCGTCTGCAGGAAAGGCTCGGTCATCTGGTGGGCATTGACCCAGCCGCCACCGGACAAAACGAAGGCCATGCCGCGATAGATGGTGAGCGTGCCGAGCGTGACGACAATCGAGGGAATGCCGAGCTTCCACACGAACAGGCCGTTGATAGCCCCGAGGATCGCGCCGATGCCAAGCGCGATGAGAACGATCAATGCCAGCGGCAGGCCGGGATGCGCCGCGTTGAGCATGGCAACCGCCATGCCGGTAAAGGCCACATTGGCCGCGACGGAGAGGTCGATCGATTTCGTCAGGATGACGGTCATCTGCCCGAGGGCCAGAATGATCAGGATCGACGTGTCGTTGAAAATATTCGACAGGTTCGACGGGCTGGCAAAGCCGGGCGAGCGGGAAGAGAAAACGCCGAGCAGGACGGCAATGATCACCACCAGCAGCATTTCGCGAAATTTGAACAGTTGCTTGATCATTCCGATCCTCACGCGTTGCCCGTTGCGGCGCGAACCAGTGTCTCGGCGCTCATGTCGGCGCGCTCGAAGAGACCGGCGGACAGGCCTTCGCGCATCACCAGCACGCGGTCCGACATGCCAAGGATTTCCGGCAGTTCCGACGATACCATGATGATGCTGAGGCCTTCGCCGGCAAGTTCGCTGATGAAGGCGTGGACCGCTGCCTTCGAGCCGATGTCGATGCCCTTGGTCGGTTCATCCAGAATGAGGATTTTCGGTTGCGTGGCGAGCCACTTGCCGATGACGACCTTCTGCTGGTTGCCGCCGGAAAGCGTGCCGACCGGCACCGACAGTGCGGCGGCCCTCAGGTCGAAGCGTTCGGCGTATTTTCGCGCCAGCGCCAGTTCTTCGGCGGCGCGCAGGAAACCCGAACGGGATGTCCGTCCAAGCGACGGCAATGAAATGTTCTGGTAGATCGGCAGTTGCAGCACGGCGCCGTGGCGGCCGCGCTCCTCCGGCACATAGACGATGCCCGCATGGATTGCATCGCCGGGCGACCGGATCTGGATCTCTTTGCCGTCCAGTTCCAGCCTGCCGCCGGACGGCCGGGTCACGCCGAACAGGGACTGGCAGATTTCCGAGCGGCCGGCACCGACCAGCCCGTAGATGCCAAGGATTTCACCCTTCCGAAGGGCAAAGGAAATGTCGCGGAATTCGGTGGGATGGCTGTAGTTCTCGACTTTGAGCACCGTTTCGCCGAGCGGGATGTCGACTTTCGGAAAGGCATGCTCGATGGAGCGGCCGACCATGAGGCGGACAATGTCGTTCTGGCTGATCTCGGCGAGAACCCCGCTGCCCACGGCCTTGCCGTCACGGAACACGGCATAATTGTCGGCGATCTCGTAGACCTCGTCGAACTTGTGGCTGATGAAGAGAATGGCCTTGCCCTGCGCCTTCAGCCGCTTGACGATCTGGAAGAGGTCGTCCACCTCCTTGCGCGACAGGGCGGCGGTCGGCTCGTCCATGATGACGATGCGCGCATCGACCGACAGCGCCCGGGCAATGGCAACAAGATGGCGCTGGGCGATGGAGAGATCCTTCAGCCGCGTGCGCGGATCGATATTGCTCTCAAGCGAATGGAGAAGGGCGAGCGCCCTGGCGTTGACGCCCTTCCAGTTGACCAGACCCAGCGATGTCTTCGGCGCATGGCCGATGAAAATATTCTCGGCGACCGAGAGTTCATCGAACAACACCGTTTCCTGATGGATGGCGGTCACGCCGTGATCGATGGCATCCTGCGCGTTGCCGAAGGTGACGGGCTTGCCGTCGATATGGATCTCGCCTTCGTCGGACTGGTAGATGCCGGTCAGAATCTTGACGAGCGTGGATTTGCCCGCACCGTTCTCGCCGATGAGCGCCGTCACCTCGCCGGGAAACAGGGCGATGTTGACGTCATTCAGGGCTTTCACACCCGGAAAGGTCTTGGAGATGGCCCGCATTTCCAGAATGGGGGTCGCGAGGGGTGATTCAGCAAGGGCTGCGGTCATCATGGGCAATACCGAAGGGTTAAAAAATGCCCGGCAGAAGGCCTGCCGGGCTTTGCGGCGCGATTGCCGGATCAGAAAATCTTGGAGAACTGATCGATGTTCTTCGCGTCATAGACGAAGGGATCAGCCATGGCCGCCTCGCCATTGTCGCCGATCTTGATCTTGCCCATGCGGCCGGCACTGATGTCGCTGCCGGGTTTGCCGTCGGTATCACCCTTGACGAGGTGATAGGCGATCTGCGTCGCGGAGTAGCCAAGATCGATCGGATTCCAGATGGCGAATTCCTTGGTGGCACCTGATTTGATGGCGCCGGCCATCTCAGATGGCAGGCCGAGGCCAGTCACGTAAACCGTGCCGATCTTCTTGGCATCGGATACCGCCTGCGAGGCGGCCAATACGCCAACCGTGGTCGGTGCAACGATCACCTTCACATTCGGCTGCGAGGTCAGGAGGCCCTGCGCTTCGCGGTAGCTCTTGTCGGCGAGGTCATCGCCATAGACTGTCGTCACAAGATTGAGGCCGGGAAAGTTCGGCAGCTGCTTTTTCATCTCGGCAATCCAGGTGTTCTGGTTTGTCGATGTGGTCGTGGCCGAGAGGATGGCGAAGTCGCCCTTGCCATCAGGCAGATGGGCAGCGGCAAGCTGCAGGCACATCTTGCCGATCAGCTCGTTCGACGATGGGTTGAGGTGGACGATGCGGCCGTCCTTGGCCACGGCGGAATCCCATGAGATCACCTTGATGCCGCGCGCCATGGCTTTCTTCAGAGCCGGTACGACAGCGTCCGGATCGTTGGCGGAAATGGCGATGGCATTGACGTTCTGCGCGATCAGCGCATTGATGACCTCGATCTGGCCTTCGGCCGTCGTCGATGTCGGTCCGGTATAGATGACTTCGACACCGCCCAACTCCTTGGCGGCTTCCTGCGCGCCCTTGTTGGCTGCTTCAAAGAAGCCGTTGCCGAGTGATTTGGCGACGAGACCGATCTTGATCGTTTCCGCCTGTGCATGCGATGCGAGCATGGCAAGGGCCAAGGCCGATCCCAGTGCGAGTTTCTTCAACAGTTTCATTTCATCCTCCCTAGATTGAAATACGCCGCTTCGGCGCCTGGTTTTTATGCGATCGAAGCGGAATCCCTTGATTTGTCCTGAGCTCCCACCTTTGCGACGATGAGCTCGACCCCGGCATCCTCCACCATCTTCCGGTCGGCATCCGCAATGCCGTCATCGGTGATGATTGTCGCGACCCGCTGCAGCGGGCACAGGATCAGGCTCGACCGGCGCTCGAACTTGCTGGAATCCACCAGCAGCACCAGTTCATCCGCCTGATTGATCAGCTTCTGCTCGCCCTGAATGATCAGCGGGTCCGATTCCATCGCGCCGAACGGACCGACCCCGACGGCGCCCATGAACATGCGCTTGCCATAGAAATTGCGGGTAACGTCATTGTCGAACGGCGAGAGGATCATGCTCTGCTCGCGGTAGATCATGCCGCCGGGAATAATGACCGTGCTCTTGGAGTTCTTCACCAGATGTTCGGCAATGGCGAAGGAATTGGTCATGATCTGCAGGCGGCGGGTGGCGAGATAGTGCACCATCTGGAATGTCGTGGTGCCGCCGTTGAGAATGATGGCGTCGCCCTCGTTGCACAGGCCCACGGCTTCACGCGCAATCGCCCGCTTCTTGTCGATGTTCTCGGCTTCCGAGACGCGGAATGGCCGGCCGGCAAGCGCGGTCTGCTGCGGCGGGTGAATGGCTTCCGCCCCGCCGCGCACCCGGCGCAGCTTGCCCTGGACATGCATGGAGGCAATGTCACGACGGATCGTTGCTTCCGACGCTTCCGTCAGTTCGGCAATGTCCTGAATGGTGATGAACGGCTTTTCCTGAACGGCACTCAGGATAATTCGTTGGCGCTCACGTTCGTGCATTTTTCCCTCCACTGCTGCGAACATTGCGCAAATAACACGGTGGTGTCAATCAACTTCAGTCAAAATTATTCATATTGCACTGCACAATTGCAATTTTATGATTGAATTTGATCATTTGTGATTGACAGCAAATCACTCCCTGCTTCATAGCTAGAGAAAATTCACATGGCTGCGGCGTGTTGTCAGGCCATCAGATCGTCTTCGGGAGGCAAGTATGGCGAACAAGGTCCAACTTCTGGATAATCGTTGGGATGATCAAAAGGCTGCCGCGCTGGATGAGCCCGGCAAGCTGCTCTACCGCTCCAATCTGCTGGGTGCCGACAAGCGCATCACCAATTACGGCGGCGGCAACACCTCGGCGAAAGTGACGCAAACCGATCCGCTCACCGCTACGCCGGTGGAGGTGCTGTGGGTGAAGGGATCGGGCGGCGATGTCGGCACGATCAAGCTCGATGGTTTCGCCACGCTTTATATGGAAAAGCTGGAATCGCTGAAGTCCATCTACAAGGGTGTTGCGGACGAAGACCGCATGGTGGGTTTTCTTCCCCATTGCACCTTCAATCTCAACAGCCGCGCCGCATCGATCGATACGCCCCTGCACGGTTTCGTGCCGTTCAGGCATGTGGATCACATGCACCCCGATGCGATCATCGCCATTGCCGCCTCGAAGAACTCGCGCGCGCTGACAAAAGAGGTGTTTGGCGACGAAATCGGCTGGCTGCCCTGGCGCCGTCCGGGTTTTCAGCTCGGCCTCGATCTCGGTGCCTATGCGGCGGCGCATCCCAATTCAAAAGGTGTCGTGCTGGAAAGCCATGGCCTGTTCACATGGGCCGATGACGCCAAGGAATGCTACGAGCTGACGCTCGATATCATCAACAGGGCGATTGTCTGGTTCGACGCCAAGACGGCGGGCAAACCCGCATTCGGCGGGGAGGTGGTGACAAGCCTCGACGCGCCCGCACGCCGCGCCATCGCCGCGCGGCTGATGCCGGAAATCCGCGGCAAGATCGGTGTAGCCGAACGCAAGCTCGGCCACTTCGACGATCAGCCGGCGGTGCTGGAATTCGTCAACTCCCGCGACCTGCATCCGCTCGCGGCACTCGGGACCAGCTGCCCCGATCATTTCCTGCGCACGAAAATTCGCCCGCTGGTGCTGGATGTCGACGCGGCCAATCCCGACGCTGCAGTCGAAGCGCTCGATGCGGCGCTGGAAGCCTACCGCACCGACTATGCCCGCTACTACACCGCCTGCAAGCATGCCAACTCACCTGCCATGCGCGATCCCAACCCGGTGATCTTCCTCATTCCCGGCGTCGGCATGCTGTCCTTTGCCAAGGACAAGGCAACGGCGCGCATTGCCGGGGAATTCTATGTCAACGCCATCAATGTGATGCGCGGCGCGTCGTCTGTCTCGGACTATCAGGGACTGCCGGAACAGGAGGCCTTCGATATCGAATACTGGCTGCTCGAGGAAGCCAAGCTGCAGCGCATGCCCAAGCCGAAATCCCTGGCGGGCCGCGTGGCTTTTGTCACGGGCGGCGCCGGCGGCATCGGCCGCGCCACGGCAGAACGGCTGCTCGGGCAGGGTGCCTGTGTCGTCCTTGCGGATATCGATGCGGAGGCCCTGAAGGCCGCCCATCAGGATTTTGCCGCGCGCTACAGCGCCGATGCGGTGCGCGGTGTGCAGCTCAATGTGACGGACGAGGCTGCCGTGATCGCCAGTTTCGCCGAAGCGTCGATTGAGTTTGGCGGCATCGATATTCTCGTGTCCAATGCCGGCATCGCCTCGTCCGCCCCGATAGAGGCTACCGAGCTTGCCATGTGGAACCGCAACATGGACATTCTGGCGACCGGCTATTTCCTCGTATCGCGCGAAGCCTTCCGCCTGTTCCGGCGCCAGAAGATCGGCGGCAACGTGGTCTTCGTCGCATCGAAGAACGGGCTTGCCGCCTCGCCCAATGCCAGCGCGTACTGTGCCGCCAAGGCTGCGGAAATCCACCTCGCCCGCTGCCTCGCGCTGGAGGGGGCGGAAGCCGGTATCCGCGTGAACACTGTTAATCCGGATGCCGTGCTGCGTGGCTCGAAGATCTGGAACGGCGAATGGCGCGAACAGCGTGCCGCCTCATCCAACCTGCAGGTGGATGAGCTGGAAGAGCATTACCGCAAGCGGTCGCTGCTCAAGCTCAACGTGCTGCCGGAAGACATTGCCGAGGCGATCTATTTCCTTGCCTCCGATGCATCTGCCAAATCGACAGGCAATATTATCAATGTCGATGCTGGCAACGTGCAGAGTTTCACGCGATAAAGCAGTCCGGGGGAGGACAACATGGCTGAACTGCAAATATCCGGCGATCTGATCGCATCCGAAAACGACAAGCGCGGTGCGGCGCACAACAGCGATTTCGAGGCGCTGGGCGCGCATCTTGCCCGCCGCAACATCGATATCGAGACGATCACCGCCAAGGTGGCCGATTTCTTCGTCGCGGTTCCCTCGTGGGGCGTCGGTACCGGCGGCACGCGCTTTGCCCGGTTTCCGGGGCAGGGCGAACCGCGCGGAATTTTCGACAAGCTCGATGACTGCGCGGTCATCCACCAGCTGAGCCGCGCGACGCCGACCGTCTCGCTGCACATCCCCTGGGACAAGGCTGATCCGCAGCAGCTCAAAGCCCATGCGGAGGCGCTCGGCCTCGGCTTCGACGCGATGAATTCCAACACCTTTTCCGATGCGCCGGATCAGGCGCATTCCTACAAATACGGCTCGCTCAGCCATGCGGATGCGGCGACGCGCAAGCAGGCCATCGCGCACAATATCGAGTGCATCGAAATCGGCAATGCCATCGGCTCGAAGGCCCTGACCGTGTGGATCGGCGATGGATCGAATTTTCCCGGCCAGAGCCATTTTGCCCGGTCGTTCGAGCGCTATCTCGACGCCATGGCGCAGGTCTACAAGGCGCTGCCGGATGACTGGCGCATCTTCTCCGAACACAAGATGTTCGAGCCCGCCTTCTATTCGACCGTGGTGCAGGACTGGGGCAGCAATTATCTGATCGCCCAGACACTGGGGCCGAAAGCCTTCTGCCTGGTTGATCTCGGTCACCACGCCCCGAACACCAATATCGAGATGATCGTGTCGCGGCTGATCCAGTTCAAGAAACTGGGCGGCTTCCACTTCAACGATTCGAAATATGGCGATGACGATCTGGATGCGGGTTCCATCGATCCGTACCGGCTGTTCCTGGTTTTCAACGAGCTGGTCGATGCGGAGGAGCGCGGCGTCGAGAATTTCCATCCCGCGCACATGATCGATCAGTCGCACAATGTGACCGATCCGATTGAAAGCCTGATCTCCAGCGCCAATGAGATTCGCCGTGCTTATGCGCAGGCCCTGCTGGTCGACCGGGCGGCTCTGGATGGCTATCAGAACGGCAATGATGCGCTGATGGCATCGGATGCGCTGAAGCGCGCTTACCGGACGGATGTCGAGCCGATACTCTCCGAAGCCCGCCGCCGGGCAGGGGGCGCCATCGATCCCATTGCCGCCTACCGGGCCAGCGGCTACCGGCAAAAGGTCGGAAAAATCCGGCCGGCCAGCACGGGCGGCAGCGGCGGCATTATCTGAACGGATTGCCGGCCGGTTGCATGATCAAGGCAGCGCCCCTCGCGCTGCCTTTTCTTTTTTGTTTGACAGCGCCTGATACATTTGGTCTTATTCTACTATAAAACATTATATAACATAATAATAGAATAACAAAGGGAACTGTCATGAAATCACTGAAACTCGCACTCCTGTTGGGTTCGGCGCTGGTTGCCCTAAGCCCTGCGGCCTTTGCCCAGACCAAGGGCGGCGTCATCAATGTCGCGACCATCGGCGAGCCGCCGACACTTGACGCCATGGCATCGACGGCCGATCTGGTCGGCATTGTTTCCCAGCACATTTTCGAGACACTCTACACCTTTGATGAAAACTGGAACCCGACCCCGCTGCTGGCGGCAAGCCTGCCGGAGATTTCGGCGGATGGCAAAATTTACACGATCAAGCTGCGCACCGGCGTCAAGTTCCATGACGGCACCGACATGGATTCCGCCGATGTCGTCGCCTCGCTGAAGCGCTGGACCCAGATCGCCTCACGCGGCAAGCAGGTTGCGCCTCTCATCACATCCATTGACGCGGTTGATGCCTCGACGGTCCGCATCACGCTCAATGCCCCGCATGCACCGCTGCTGTCGCTGCTGGCGTTCAACAATGCCGCAGCGATCATCCTCCCAAGCGAAAAGCAGCAGAACCCAATGACCGACCCGGTCGGCACGGGCCCCTACAAGCTGAAGGAGCGCAAGGCGGACCAGTATATCCAGCTCGTCCGCTTCGACGGCTACAAATCTCCGGAAGGGCGCGAGAATGGTTATGGCGGCGCCCGCCATCAGTATCTCGACGAAATCCGTTTCGTTCCTGTTCCCGATGCCAATACCCGGGTCGAAGGCGCGATTTCCGGCCAGTTCGACTATGCCGACAGTCTGCCTGTCGAGGCCTATGACCGCCTGAAGGGCCAGAAGGTCACCGAGCCGGTCCTGCTGAAGCCCTTCGGCTGGCCGGTCTTCGTGCTGAACACGGCGCAGGGCCTGACCAAGAGCCAGGATATGCGCCTGGCGATCCGCGCTGCGCTCAACGTGGAAGACATGCTGGCCGCCGCTTTCGGCAGCAAGGACTTCTATGCGCTGAATGGATCGTTCTATCCGGCATCCTATAGCTGGGCGAGCGATGCGGGCGTCAAGGATGGCTATAATATCGGCGATCCCGAAAAGGCGGCGACGCTTCTGAAGCAAGCCAATTACGACGGCAAGCCGGTGCGTATTCTCACCAGCCGCCAGTATGAGTTCCACTACAAGATGGCACAGGTCGCTGCGGAATATCTGAAGGCCGCCGGGATCAATGTCGATCTGCAGGTGGTCGACTGGGCAACGCTGACGCAGCGCCGTGCCGACCCGGCACTCTGGGATATTTATATCAGCCACAGCCCGTTCCTGCCGGAACCCGCGCTGATCGGCGCCCTGTCGACCAGTGCGCCGGGCAATTGGGATACACCGGCCCGCAAGGTGGCGGTGGATGCCTTCAATGCCGAAACGGACCCGAAGAAGCGTATCGCGTTGTGGGCGGACGTTCAGAAGGTGATCTACGCGGAAGCACCGATCATCAAGATCGGCGATTTCAACGCGCTGTCGGCCAAGTCGCCCAAGCTGGAGCACTTTACCCCGGCGCCCTGGCCCTATTTCTGGAACGTGTCGCTCAAGCAGTAATCTGAAGCGTTCGGGCGCGGGCGGCTGCAAGCCGCCTGCCGCCAGTCCCTTCGTATCGTAGCTCCCGCAGCAGGATCCAACCGGCCCATGCTCCGTTACATCTTCCAACGCTTTATCGGCATGATTGTCGTGATGTTTCTGGTGGTGACCATCGTGTTCATCATCGTCCGCGTCACGCCCGGCGATCCGGCGGCCGTCATGCTCGGACCGGAAGCAACCGCTGCCGATATCGCGCAGTTGCGGACAGCGCTCGGGCTCGACCGCTCCATCCTCGTCCAGTACGTCTATTTCATCGGCCAGTTACTGCAGGGCGATCTCGGACGGTCGATCTTTCTCGACCAGCCCGTGCTGACGGCATTGGCGCAGCGCGCCGAGCCGACATTTTTCCTCACGGTTTTCTCGATCCTCATCGCCAGTGCCATTGCGATTCCCATCGGGGTCTATGCCGCGTACCGGCGCGGATCGATTTTTGATCAGGCCGCAACGGCGCTGGCCATGCTGGCCGCCAGCATTCCGAGTTTCTGGCTCGGCCTGATCCTGATGCAGGTGTTTGCCGTCCGCTTCGGCATCTTCCCGGTCTCGGGTTATGGCGGACCGGACACGACGCTGGGCGAGCGACTGTATCATCTCGTTTTGCCGGCTTTTGCGCTGGGAATCGTTTCATCGGCGCTGATCATGCGGTTTACCCGCGCTTCGATGCTGGATGTGCTGGGGGATGACTACATCCGCACCGCCCGGGCCAAGGGTGTTGTCGAGCGCAGCGTCGTGCTCAAGCACGCATTCAAGAATGCGCTGATCCCGATCATCACCGTCGTTGGCCTGACGGCCGCCGTGCTCATCTCCGGTGCGGTGGTAACGGAGACGGTGTTCGGGTTGCCCGGTGTCGGCAATCTCGTCGTCTCGGCTGTGCTGCGCCGCGATTACCCCGTCATTCAGGGCGCGCTCCTCATCATCGCCGGGCTCTACGTCCTCATCAATTTCGCCATCGACATGCTTTACCTCGTCGTTGATCCAAGGGTGCGCTACTGATGACCGATATCGTTTCACCCGTTCCCGCCAGCGAACGCAGCAAATTCCTGCGCGTTCTCCTGCGCCGCAAGACCGTCCTGTTCGGCCTGATCGTTCTGGCAATCTTCATCACGCTTGCCATTCTCGCGCCGCTCATTGCCCCCTATGCGCCGAACAAGCTGTCGATCGTCAACAGGCTGAAGCCGCCGAGCGCCCAATGGATTTTCGGCACCGACGAGTTCGGACGCGACGTGTTTTCGCGCACGATCTATTCCGCCCGGCTGTCGCTGCTCGTTGGTTTTGCCGTGGTGGTGCTCGCCTCGCTCATCGGTGTTACGCTCGGTATTCTCGCCGGTTTCTTCCACAAGCTTGATGCGCCGATCACCCGGCTGATCGATGCGATGATGGCATTCCCCGACATCTTGCTTGCCATTGCACTGGTTGCGGCGCTCGGTCCGTCGCTGACGACGGTGATCATCGCGCTCAGCATCGTCTATGCGCCGCGGCTTGCCCGCGTGGTACGGGCCTCGACACTGGTCATCCGCGAACTGCCCTATGTGGAAGCCGCCCATGCGCTTGGCATTTCGACGCCGCATATCCTGACGCGCCACATCCTGCGCAATCTGCTCTCGCCCATCCTCGTCCAGGGAACGTTCCTGTTTGCCCATGCCATGCTGGCGGAAGCCGGCCTGTCCTTCCTCGGGCTTGGCGTCAGCCCCGAAGTGCCGACCTGGGGCACGATGATTGCCGCAGGGCGGCAATATGTCGGTCAGGCCGACTGGATGACCCTGTTTCCCGGTATCGCCATCGTGCTCTCCGTTCTCTCCCTGCAGATGGTCGGCGACGGCTTCCGCGACCTCCTAGACCCCCGCCTCAGAAAGGATCTCTGATCATGCCCGCCCCCTCCGCAACCGACGGCCGTTTGCTGCTGACCAATGTCAAGCCGGTTGCCTTTGGCCCCAATACACCTTCCGGCACCATCGATATCCTGATCGGTGCGGACGGAAAAATCGCCGAATTCGGCCCCGCCCTGAACGTCGCCGGCGATGCCAGGCGCATTGACATGAAGGGCGCCTGGATCTCGCCCGGCTGGACCGACCTGCATGCCCATGTCTGGCATGGCGGAACCGATATCTCGGTTCGCCCGCAAATCTGCGGTGTCGAGCGCGGCGTGACGACCATCGTCGATGCGGGCTCGGCGGGTGAAGCGAATTTCCACGGCCTGCGCGAATATATCATCGAACCGGCAAAGGAGCGCATCAAGGCTTTCCTCAATCTCGGCTCGATTGGTCTTGTCGCCTGCAACCGCGTCAGCGAACTCAGCGATATCCGCTCCATCGATCTCGACCGCACGGTCGCCTGCGTCAACGAGAACCGCGACCACATTGTCGGCCTGAAGGTGCGTGCCAGCCATGTCATCACCGGCTCCTGGGGTGTGACACCGGTCAAGGTCGGCAAGAAGGTGGCAAAAATTCTTAAACTGCCGATGATGGTGCATGTGGGCGAACCGCCTGCACTCTATGACGAAGTGCTGGAGATTCTGGGACCGGGCGATATCATCACCCATTGCTTCAACGGCAAGGTCGGCGCGAGCATCATCGAAGACGAGGATCTGTTCGAACTGGCGGAACGTTGCGCCGGTGAAGGCATCCGGCTCGATATCGGCCATGGCGGCGCGTCGTTCTCGTTCCGCGTGGCGGAAGTTGCCATCAGCCGCGGCCTGCTGCCTTTCTCCATCTCGACCGACATCCACCTGCACAGCCTGAATTATTCCGTGTGGGATCTGGGAACGACGATGTCGAAGCTGCTGAGCGTCGGCATGCCGTTCGACAAAGTTGTCGAGGCCGTGACGCTCTCCCCGGCATCGGCCATCGGCCTGCCGACCGACAATCTCCTCTCCGTCGGCAAGCCGGCCGAGTTCACCATCTTTGAACTGGTCGATTCAGATCTCAGCGTCATCGATTCGCTGGGCTATGAAGCGACGCTGCACAAACTGTTCGAACCGCGCATGGTGGTTCTGGGTACCGAAACCATCGCGGCGAGCCGCTATCAACCGGTGAAGCCTGAGCTGGTCAATCACCGCCATACCCATTCATACCGCTAAGGAGCTCGCGTGAATCCCTCATCCAGCCCGGCTGTCGACGCCGGCACATCTCCTTACACCAGGCTGAAGGCGCTGGGCATCGTGCTGCCGCCGGCACCGCGTCCGATTGCCAATTTCGTTACCCACATTCAGGAAGGCAACATGCTGTACCTCTCGGGCCAGGGCCCGCGTGAGGATGACGGCTTCATGCATACGGGCAAGGTGGGCGATAACGTCAGCGTCGAGGACGCCTACGCCCACGCCCGGCTGACCGGCATCAACCTGCTGGCGGTCCTGCATTCCGCCCTGGGCGATCTTGGCCGCGTCAAGCAGGTGGTCAAGCTGCTCGGCATGGTCAATGCCGTGCCAGACTTTGCCGATCATCCGCTGGTGATCAACGGATGCTCCGATCTGCTGATCGACGTGTTCGGCGATGCGGGACAGCATGCCCGCTCGGCCGTGGGCTTCGGCTCGCTGCCGGGCAACATCACCGTGGAGATCGAGGCGATCATCGCCTTGAGGGGCTAGGATCAGGAATGACTGCGCCAGCCCATCACCGTTTCGATCCGTTCGGCAGATGCCTTGACCTCGGCCGTATAGCGCTCGGGGTCATCGGCAATCTTCTGCTCGGGCAGAACGATGGAGATGGTGGCAACGCAGGTGCCTTTGTCGTCGCATACGGGCGAGGCAACACAGGCAACGGCGTAGTCGGATTCGCCCGCCTGGATGGAAATGCGCGATTGCAGCGCCTCGGCAGCGGCTTTCGACAGCGCTGCCGGTTCGATGACGGCACGGCCGGTGGGCGAGGATTTGGCGCAGCGCTTGAACAGATCCAGCCGTTCGGCTTCGGGCAGATGGCCGACAAGCAGGCGGCCGGATGCGGTCCAGTTCAGCGGCACGCGCGTACCGACGCGCGACGTGACATGGAAATGGCCGGGACCATCGGCCATGGCCAGAACCATCATGTGATCGCCGTCGCGGCCGCAAACCTGGACCGTTTCACCCGATACGCGGCTGAGATTGTGCATTTCGTGGTTGGCGACGTCGAGAAAATCCAGCGAGCGGGCATAGGCGAGACCGTAGTGGTAAAGCCGTGCACCCAGCCAGACGGAGCCGTCATTGTTGCGGGAGAGAAGGTTCTTCTCAACCAGATCGTCAATGATGACATAGACGGTGGACAGCGGCGCGCCGATGGCCTTGGCAATGCCGTAGACACCGGCCGGACTGCCGGTTTCGTAGAGATAGTCCAGGACCTGCAAGGCACGGTCGATGCCGCTGACGCGGGAACGGCGGCCCGTCGCTTCCGGTTGTTCGGTTGTCTCAAGACCGGGGGCAGCGCCCATGTCTGATGTCTTTGCGTCCACGTTCAGGCTCCTGGCAGGCTCGATTGATGTTCAAACAGTTTATTACATTATAATGGCATATATGCCTAGAAAATGGAATGTGTTGCAAGCGGCAACATTTCGAGGAGATTAGCATGACAGACTCTCACAACCCCGACGATATTCGCGAAACGCTCGGGTTGCGACCCGTTATCAACGTGTCCGGCACGATGACCTCGCTGGGAGCGTCGATCGTGGTTCCGCAAGCGGTTGCCGCCATGACAGCAATCCTGCCGCAGTTCGTCGAGGTCAACGACCTGCAGAAGAAGGCGAGCCCGGTGATTGCCCGGCTGACCGGCGGCGAGGCCGGCTTTGTCACGGCGTCCTGCTCCGCCGGCATCAGTCTTGCGGTGGCTGCGGCCATGACGGGGAATGATCTTGCCGCCATCGAGCGCTTGCCTGACACCACGGGCCTGAAGGACGAAGTCATCATCCAGATGGGCCATGTGGTCAGCTACGGCGCTCCGGTCGATCAGGGTATCCGGCTCGCCGGTGCCAAGGCCGTCCTGGTCGGTCAGGCGACATCCTGCTACCCCTATCATCTCGATGGGGCGATCAACGAGCGCACTGCCGCTGCCGTCTTTGTTGTCTCGCATCACACGGTTCAGTACGGCCTCGTTGCCCTGCAGAAGTTTGCCGAAGTCTGCCACGCCCGCGGCGTGCCTGTTATCGTCGATGCGGCGTCCGAATATGATCTGAAGATTTTCCTGGAGCAGGGGGCCGACATCGCGCTTTACTCCGCGCACAAGTTTTTGGGCGGTCCGACGGGCGGTATCGTCGCCGGTGCCAAGGATTTCGTCCGCAACACCTTCCTGCAGAACATGGGCATTGGCCGCGGCATGAAAGTGGGCAAGGAGAGCATCCTTGGAACCATCGCCGCACTCGAAGCCTGGGAGAAGCGCGACCATGCGGGTATCCGCGAGCGGGAAACCGGTTATCTCAACCTCTGGCAGCAGACGCTTGCGGGCAAGCCGGGCGTCACGGCAGTCATCGAGCCCGATCCGACACACAATCCGCTCGACCGCCTGCGCGTCACCATCGAACCGCAGGCCGCCCACATTTCCGCCTGGGATCTCGCCGATGCATTGGCACAGGGCGCGCGCCCGGTGATCGTCCGGGACCACGAGGTCGAACACGGCTATTTCTATATGGACCCGTGCAATCTGCATCCGGGAGAAGAAACCATTGTGGCCAGCCGTCTGACGGAAGAGCTCGGCAAGGCGCGCGCGTCCAACGCGATCATCTCGACCCCGGTTGAAAACCGCTACGCACGGCGCATGGCCGGTCTCATGCGCTGGCCCGACTGACCGGCGCATCGCCATCTGCCAACGGAAAGGATTTGTACTCATGGACAATCGTCAGCCTTCCCATCCCGGCAAAAGGGGCAATGCCCCTGCGCCGGTCCTGTCGGTCGCCAATCTGACGACATCCTTCCAGTCCGACGGCAAGTGGCGGCCGGTTGTGCGCAATGTCTCGTTCGACGTGGCGCCGGGGGAGACGGTGGCCATCGTCGGCGAATCCGGTTCGGGCAAGAGCGTGACATCGCTGTCCATCATGCGGCTGTTGCAGAAGGACAAGAGCCGCATCGAAGGCCGCATCATGCTCGGCGGCAAGGACATTCTTGCGCTTCCCGAAAGCCAGATGCGGGCGGTGCGCGGCAATGATGTCGCCATGATCTTTCAGGAGCCGATGACCTCACTCAATCCGCTGTTCACCGTGGGCCAGCAGATCAGCGAAGCCCTGCTCTGCCATTCTTCCATGTCGCGGTCGGAAGCCAAGGCCGAAACGATCCGGCTTCTGGAGAAGGTGCGCATTCCCGCCGCGAAATCGCGCTTCGACGAATATCCGCACCGCTTCTCCGGCGGCATGCGCCAGCGCGTGATGATTGCCATGGCGCTGGCCAGCAAGCCGAAGCTGCTGATTGCGGATGAGCCGACGACGGCGCTTGACGTGACGATCCAGGGGCAGATTCTTGATCTGATCAAGCTGCTGCAGGAAGAGGAGGGCACGTCCGTCCTCTTCATCACCCACGATATGGGCGTGGTCGCCGAGATCGCTGACCGCACCGTTGTCATGTATAATGGCGAAGCGGTGGAAACCGGCAGGACCGAGGACATCTTTGCCCGCCCGCAGCATCCCTATACCCGCTCGCTTCTTTCCGCTGTTCCCATTCTCGGCTCGATGAAGGGACACAAGCGTCCGTTGCGGTTTCCGGTGGTGGACCGGGCAACCGGCACGTCGGATGTGCCTGTCGAGGCCGCCGACACCGTCAAATCGCAGGTAAAGCCACTGCTCGAGGTGAAGAACCTCACCACCCGCTTCAATATTCACTCGGGGATGTTTGGACAACTGGAAGGCCGCGTGCATGCGGTAGAGAATCTGTCCTTCACCCTGCAGCCGGGCGAGACGTTGTCGCTCGTCGGCGAGTCCGGTTGCGGCAAGTCGACGACCGGACGCTCGATCATGCGTCTGGTGCAGCCGCTAAGCGGCGAGGTGCTGCTCAACGGGGAAGATGTGCTGACCATGGAGCCGAAGCGGCTGCGCGATATGCGCCGCACCATGCAGATGATCTTTCAGGACCCGTTTGCCAGTCTCAACCCGCGCATCACCGTCGGCGCTGCGATTGCCGAACCCTATCTCGAACACAAGCTGGGAACGCGCGCGCAGGCAAAAGAGCGTGTTGCCGATCTCCTCGAGCGGGTTGGGCTGACCGCGGATATGGCAAGCCGTTATCCGCATGAATTTTCCGGCGGTCAAAGGCAGCGCGTGTGCATTGCCCGCGCACTGGCGCTCGATCCGAAACTGATCGTTGCCGATGAATCCGTCTCGGCGCTGGACGTGTCGATCAAGGCGCAGGTCATCAACCTGCTGCTCGATTTGCAGGCGAGCCTCAACCTCGCCTATCTCTTCATCTCGCACGATATCGCCGTGGTGGAACGGGTCAGCCATCGCATCGCGGTGATGTATCTCGGTGAAATCGTCGAGATCGGATCGCGCGAAGCCATTTTCGAGAACCCGCAGCATCCCTATACGCGCAAGCTCATTTCAGCCGTGCCCGTGCCCGATCCGTCGCGGCGTGGCATCAAGCGGCCGGTCTCCAATGACGAGATCAAGAGCCCGGTGCGCACGCCGGACTTCATCGTGCCTGTGCGGCAATACAATGAAGTCTCGGCGGGGCACCTGGTTCAGGTGCAGTAAAGCCCTTACTTCGCTTTCTTGGAACCGACCAGTTCGTCCCATTTGCGGAAGGCGATGACCATCTTGTCCGGCTTCAGCGGCAGTTCGATCGGGTTGTTGGCGATCAGCCCGGCATATTCCTCCCGCCCGAACTGCTTGATCACGTCCTGGCTGTGCTGCGGTGCCATGGACAGCGGCACGTTCTTCACCGCCGGACCCGGATAGAGATAGCCCTCGTCATAGGAATAGGCCTGCGCCTTGGGGGTGAGCAGGAAGGCCATCAGGTCGAGGACGACCGCCGCCTTGTCGTCGGCAATGCCCTTGGGCATGCACATGAAGAAGGCATCGGAAACCCAGTGGAACCCCTTGAGGGTGCCGATCTTTGCCGTTTCGGGCACGATGCCAAGGGCGCGCGGATTGATGTCCCAGCCGGTGGTGCTGATGATGATATCGCGCGATCCCTCGCCGAATTCCTTCATCGTCGCGCCGGTTCCAGCCGGATAATAATCGATGTATTGGCCGAGATCGGCGAGATAAGCCCAGGTCTTGTCCCAGCCATTGACCGGATCCTGCGGGTCCTTGTCGCCGAGAATATAGGGCAGTCCCATCATGAAGGTGCGGCCGGGACCGGAATTGGTCGGGCGGGCATACATGAAACGGCCCGGATTTTCCTTGGCATAGGCCAGAAGCTCTTCCGCGCTGGTCGGAACTTTCTTGACCCGCTCCGGATCGTATTCGATCAGCGGGCCCGAGGGGTAATAGTTGACGACGACACCGTAGCCGTCGCCCTGCGCCTTGTGCAGGGCGAGCGCGGCGGGTTCGTAGTTTTCCTCGATCCCCGGAAACTTGTCGGCGAAATCCGGCAGGATTTTCAGCCATGTCTCATTGGCAAGCCCGGCCGCCAATCCGTCGCTGCCGGTCAGAACGATATCGATATCGACGCGGCCCGCGCTCTGCTGCGCCTTGAGCTTGCCGGCGAGCTCCGTCACCGGCGCCTTGGTGAAGATGATCCGCGATGCCCGTTCCGGATAGGTCTTGGCATATTCCTCGAATGCGGGCTGGATCAGCGCCAGCGCACCGCCCACGTCCATCACGGTGATGACAACCGGTGCCGCGGGCAGGGCGGGTGTCTTGGCCCAGGCGGGCATCGCGCCCGCCATTGCCGATGCGGTCATGCCACCGAGCAGCACCCGGCGGTTGATTCGAAACTGGTCATTTCCCATTTGCATTCCCCTTTATTGTTCTTGGATGTTTCAGTTGCAGTGTCTGATCTCGTCGCCGATGCGGATGCTGCGGATGGCCATGCTGTCCGACCAGTCGATTTCCGCATGCGGCAGGGTGATGTTGCGGGCGCGCAGGGCCGGTGCGAGTGCAACAAGCAATCGCGTCGATGCCATTTCAACGGCCTGTTCGAAGGACGCGATGCCCCAACGGACAAGGTTGCGCACCCCGTCATCGAGACAAAGGGACGATCCGGCCAGCCCCGTCGTTCCGGGCAGGCGCACGGTACCGTCTGTGGTGCGCTCGATGCGCATGCCGGCGAAATCATAGGTGCCTGCGGGAACGGCTGCGGCGGCGACGGCGTCGGTCACCAGGGCGCAGCGTTCGAAACCCTTGGCCCGCATCAGCGATTTCAGCGCCTTGGGGGGAAGATGAATACCATCGGCAATGAAGGTCGCCAGCAGCCGGTCTTCGCCAAGCTGGGCAAAGAGCGGATTGTCGAGCTTGGGCATGATCTGCGGCAGACCGTTGCCGAGATGCGTCGACAGCGTAGCCCCGGCCAGCGCCGCGGCCTCGACCATGACGAAATCCGCAGCGGAATGGCCGATTGAAACCAGAATATCCCGTGCCGCCATGGCCCGGATGAAATCGAGGCCGCCGGATATCTCAGGCGCGACGGTCACGAGAAGAATCGGCCGCTTGATCGCGTCTTGCAGACGCGTGACCAGGGCGGGATCCGCCGATGTCATGGCCTGTGCGGGATGGCACCCGGAAAAGCCCTGCGCCGGATTGAGAAACGGCCCCTCCAGATGGTATCCCGGGCACATCAACGGGCCGAGACGACTGGCGTTGACGCAGCGGTCGAGCGCGGCGAAGCGTGCTTCCAGTTCGTCGGGATAGGCGGTGATGATCGTCGGCAGGCATGTGGTGACGCCCGTTGCCAGCATGGCCTCCAAGGCGCGGTCCAGCGCCTCCGGCGTCAGGCTGGCGGCGTTGAAATCCACCCCGGCAAACCCGTTGACCTGGATATCGACGAGGCCCGATGTGATCATGACAGTTTCGACGCCGAGTCCGGATCGAGCAGCAGGATTGTCTGGGGATGGGTCTGGACGATCGAGGCGGGATGACGTGGGTCGACCGGACCTTCCAGCGCATCCTTGACAGCCTGTGCCTTGCGTTCGTCCGGCACGGAAAGGATGATCAGGCGGCTTTTGAGGATTTGCCGGATGCTCATCGAGATGGCCTGCTCAGGCACGGCGTCCAGTGACGGGAACCAGCCTTCACCCATCTGCTGCTTGCGGCAGGCCTCGTCCAGCGTCACGACGATATAGGGCTCTTCCGTATCGAAATCGGCGGGCGGATCGTTGAAGGCCAGATGGCAGTTTTCGCCGATACCGGCAAAGCAGACATCGATATCGTGTTCGGCGATCACGGCGCTGAGTCGCTTTGCTTCGGCCTGCGGATTGCCCTCGGCATTGACCGGATGAAACGTTACATTGCCACCGAGCGGCGCAACAAACCGCTCCTGCAGATATTTGCGGAAGCTGGCGGGGTGGGTGATGTCCATGCCGACATATTCATCGAGATGGAACGCCGTAACCCGCGACCAGTCGATATCCTCCGCCGCAACGAGATTTTGCAGGAGTTCGAACTGGCTGGCGCCCGTGGCGACAATGATCGACGCCTTGCCCTTTTGCGCAATCGCCTGGCGGATCGCCGCCGCGCCAAGCGCAGCGCCGGTCGCACCAAGGACCTGCTTGTCAGATAAAATACGCGTATTGACCATGGGCTTTACCAACCTTCTTGCATATGCTTTTCACCGTGGCTGCCATTGTAAGCATAGCTGTCCATGGCACTGCAAGGTATTTTAGAATAATATTGTTCAAAAATAAGAACGAGGGCGTTCCCGCATGATTCTGACAGTTGACGAGACGCATTATGACGATGCCCACCAGCGTGACTGCGCCCGGGTCGTAGCGCTTGTCTCCGACGGCGGTCAGCATTCCCGCCCCGGCATTGCCGAAGCGCTCGACATGACCTCGACCACCACGTCAAAAGTGGTGGGGGACCTGATCGCCCGCGGCCTGCTGGTGGAAACGGCGGGCGAAAAAAGCGGGCGGGGCCGCCCCGCCATCCGGATCTGCCTCAACACGCAGCGTTTCGCCGCAACGGTCATTCACGTGTCGAGCCGTTCCCTGCGCGGCACACTGGTGGATTTCGGCGGCCGGACGCTGGAACGCCTCAGTCTCGATATGCGGGCCGACGCCGACTGCGGCCAGATGACGGCCGCCATGCAGGATCTGGTCACGCTTCTGGCGGACAAGTGTCCGGCGGGAATGCAGCACATCGGGACATCCGTGTCCGTGTCCGGCGTTGTCGATGTCGAAAGCCGCACCTGGCTGCTCACCTCGCGCTGGCCGAAGATCCGTGATTTTGACCTGGCGGCGGCGCTGGCGCCGGTCACCCCGGAGGTTCTGGTCTGCCGACACCTCGATGCCGAACTCAATGCCCGCATGCTGCAGGACCCGATTTACGGCACCGACAACACATTGCTCCTGCACTGGGGCTGGGGTATCGGCCTGGCCTATAGCGTGAATGGCGATCCGTTCATCCGTGCCGGCGGACCGTTCGGCGAAATCGGCCATTGGCGCTTCAACCTGCTGGAAGACCGCCCCTGCGGTTGCGGCAATCATGGCTGTCTTGAAACGGCGGCGTCGCTCTGGGCGCTGCTGCCCCGGATGCTCGAACAATGGCCGTCCCTGTCCGAGAACGAGGAAGTGCTGGCCGGGCAAATGGCCCGGCGGCCCCTGCTCGACATGGAAGATATGCGCACCGGGGTCGAGCTCATGGCGCGATCCCTCGCCAATGTCTGCCGCCTGCTTTTTCCCAAGCGGGTTATCGTGACAGGACCGTTCATCGCCAATGCGGATGTCTGGCAGGCGTTCGAACAGGCCTTTCAGGCGGAAGGCCTGATCGGAACGCTGGAACTGCCGGTCCTGATCGCGGACAAGTCAAGCGAGGAGTTCGCCATTCTCGGTGCCGTCCGGCCGCTGTTCAATCTGGGGCTTGAGACATTCATCCGATCGTGAGATGACACTGCCTGCGAATATCCGATTGCACCAACGCCACGGCCCCGCCGGAAGAACACAGCAGGACACCATACGGATCATGACCCAGCAATTCATCGATCACCTCACGAGCGAGCTGAAAGGCTTGAAGGAGTCCGGGCTTTACAAGTCCGAACGTGTCATCACCTCCAAGCAGGCCGGGCAAATCGAGGTCTCCGGCGGTGCCAGGGTCCTGAATTTCTGCGCCAACAATTATCTCGGTCTTGCCGACAATGCAGAGCTGGCGGAAGCCGGAAAAGCCGCACTCGACCGTTACGGCTATGGCATGGCTTCGGTCCGTTTCATCTGCGGCACGCAGGAAGAGCACAAGCAGCTTGAGTCGCGCATCTCCAGCTTCCTCGGGCTGGAAGACACGATCCTCTATTCCAGCTGCTTCGATGCCAATGGCGGCCTGTTCGAGACCCTTTTGGGCGAAGAGGATGCGATCATTTCCGATGCGCTGAACCATGCCTCGATCATTGACGGCGTGCGCCTGTCGAAGGCAAAGCGCTTCCGCTATGCCAACAACGATATGGCGGCGCTGGAAGAAGAACTGAAGAAAGCCGAAGGCAGCCGGTTCAAGCTGATCGCCACCGACGGCGTCTTTTCCATGGACGGCATTATCGCCAATCTCGGTGGCGTCTGCGATCTCGCCGAAAAATACGGCGCCATGGTCATGGTCGATGACAGCCATGCGGTCGGCTTTGTCGGCAGGCATGGCCGCGGTTCAGCCGAACATTGCGGTGTGGAAGGCCGGGTTGATATCATCACCGGCACGCTGGGCAAGGCGCTGGGCGGTGCATCGGGCGGCTACACCTCCGGGAAGGCCGAAGTCATCGACTGGCTGCGCCAGCGGTCGCGGCCATACCTCTTCTCCAACACGCTGGCGCCGGTGATCGCGGCAGCCTCGCTGAAGGTCTTCGACCTGATCGACCGGGGTGCCGACCTGCGGGCGCGCCTCAGCGCCAATGCCGCGCATTTCCGCAAGGATATGAGCAAGCTTGGCTTCACGCTTGCCGGTGCCGATCATCCGATCATCCCGGTCATGCTGGGCGACGCATCGCTGGCGCAGGAAATGGCGGCGCGCATGCTGGACAAGGGTGTCTATGTCATCGGTTTTGCCTTCCCGGTCGTGCCGAAAGGCCAGGCGCGCATCCGCACCCAAATGTCTGCTGCCCACACCACGGAAGATGTCGCCCGCGCTATAGACGTCTTTGCCGAAGTCGGGCGTGATCTCGGCATCATCAAATAGGAAAAACACCATGTCGAACATGATGAAGGCACTGGTAAAGGCCAAGGCGGAACCCGGCATCTGGATGGAACATGTTCCCGTGCCGGAGCCGGGTCCCAACGATGTGCTGATCCGCGTGAAGAAATCCGCGATCTGCGGCACCGACGTTCACATCTACAATTGGGATCAGTGGGCGCAGGCGACGATTCCCGTGCCGATGGTTGTCGGGCATGAGTTCTGCGGCGAGATTGCCGATATCGGCTCGGCGGTCACCAAATACAAGGTCGGACAGCGGGTTTCCGGCGAGGGGCATATTGTCTGCGGCACCTGCCGCAACTGCCGGGCGGGCAGGGGGCATCTCTGCCGCAACACGCTGGGCGTCGGTGTGCATCGTCCCGGCTCGTTCGGCGAATATGTGTGCATTCCGGAATACAATGTCGTGCCGATTCCCGACGATATTTCCGACGAGATCGCCGCGATTTTCGATCCGTTCGGCAATGCGGTTCACACCGCGCTGAGTTTCGATCTGGTGGGCGAGGACGTGCTGGTCACGGGCGCCGGGCCCATCGGCATCATGGGCGCGCTGGTTGCCAAGCGCTCGGGCGCCCGCAAGGTCGTCATCACCGACATCAACCCGTCCCGCCTGGCGCTTGCCAAGCAGCTGGGCATCGATCACGTGGTCGATGCGTCGAAGGAAAACCTTGCAGATGTCATGCGCCAGATCGGCATGACGGAAGGTTTTGACGTCGGCCTCGAAATGTCCGGCGCCGCGCCGGCCTTCCGCGACATGATCGACAAGATGAACAATGGCGGCAAGATTGCCATTCTCGGCATTGCGCCGACCGGCTTCGAGATCGACTGGAACAAGGTCATTTTCAAGATGCTCAACCTGAAGGGCATTTACGGTCGGGAAATGTTCGAGACCTGGTACAAGATGATTGCCTTCGTGCAAGGGGGGCTCGATCTGAGCCGGATCATCACCCATCGGCTGCCGATCGATGATTTCCAGGCGGGCTTCGACGCCATGCGCTCGGGAAGCTCGGGCAAGGTTGTTCTGAGCTGGCACTGAAATACGTGCCCTGTTTCGCAATGACGCCATTTCATGGCGTCATGATCGGCGCGGACATGCGCCGATACATGTAGTTCATGGTGCATCCGGAGGTTTTTTGCCCATGACCAAGATGCTTGCCATTGTCCGCAGTCCTGAAGAGGCGGACATCGTCCTTCAGTGCGGCGCCGACATCATCGATGTACCGGCATCTGATCTGCAAGCGCTGCAGCCCTATGCAAAAGCCGCGCGCGGCAAGGCCGTGCTGTCCGCAACACTGCCAGAGGCGGCGCTCGCATCCCATGCCGGGGAACTGGTGGCCGCAGGACTTGGGTTCATCGGCATTCCGGTCGAAACGTCCACGCCGCTTCACGCCCTCCCCGACTTGCCCGCTCCGGCAAAGTGGATGGCAGTCGTTCATGTGGATCTGATGAGCGCGTTGCCCGATGTGTCCAGCCTGTCGTCCCAGGGCTTTGCCGTGATCATGCTGGATACGAGCAACGGATCACGGCTTTTGAACCATGTGTCACTCGCCCGAATCGATGCCTATGTCCGGGAGTGCCACGCGCTTTCGATCCTGGTCGGCATCGCCGGTGCGCTTGAAACGCCAGATATTCCGCGTCTTCTCAGCTTTCAGCTGGATATTCTGGGTTTCAGGCAAGCATTTTTCGAGAATGCCCATGCGGGCACGATCAACGTTGAGGCGGCTTCGCAAATCCGCGAGCTCATTCCTGCGGAGCGGCCGGACAGTCTTGCGCCCGGTGTCGATTATCAATTGCTGGCGGCGCGCGGCTATTTCCCCGATCCGGCCGAAGAGGGGCTTGGGACAGACAAGATTTTCGTGCGTGATTTCGTCCTGCCCGTTCATATCGGCGCGTACAGTTTCGAGCACGGCATTGCCCAGAAGATGCGTTTCGACGTCACCGCCGATGTCCTGCGGGTAACCCGCAATCCCGAGGACATGCGCCACATCGTGTCCTATGACCTGATCATGGACGGTATTCGCGCCATCGTCGCGCGCGGCCATATCGAGCTGTCGGAAACACTGGCCGAGCGCATTGCTGCGTTCATCCTCGAAAATCCGCGTGTCACCCGCGTGGTGGTGCGGGCGGAAAAGCTGGAACTGGGGCCGGGGGGCGTGGGCGTCGAGATCGAGCGCAGGCGCGAGACACAGATCGCGCCGGTCCTGCCTGCCAACGCACCCGTATCGCATCGCAGGCGCGATCACTGATCATCGGGCGGCGGTTATGATTTCAGGCCAAGTATCTCCGCGGCCGTCGGCCGTCCGGTAACCGCGCGCTGAATGGCCTCTTTTGTCGCCTGATAGTTGTAGTCGTGTATCCTGCTGTCGTCGCGCGCCTGCCAGTGAATGAAAACACCGACGCAGATGAAGAGATTGTCGGCTTCCTCGAGCGGGATCACGCCTTCCGCCACGCAATCGCGCACCGCCTTGGCAATACCCGATTGCGCCGGCCCGAACAGCTGCATGGCCTGGCCGGATCCGCGGATCGTGACCTTGTTGTACATCACCGTATTGGGCTTGCAGGGCAGGTTCGGTTCGATGACGGCCAGAACCGAGGTAAAACCATCCTTGTTGTTGGTCAGCGCGTTGCAGAACGCGGTTTCCACTGCGCTGCCGCGCGGGCCGATCAACAGGTCGATATGGGCAACCTCATTGCCTTCGCCGACCAGGGATTCGCCCACCATGACTCTGTTGATGATCTGCATGCCGATTCCTCCATCTCGCGCAGCTATAGCCCAAGATGCGGAAGCGGGGAAAGAATTGTATTCTGCGGCCCGTCAGAGTGTCAGATCGAGCGCTTTCAGCCGTTGCGCGACGTCCTGTTTGCGGTCGGGGTGGACGGCCAGGATGTTTGCCACATGGCCGGCCGGAAAGGCCATGCTTGTGGCGTGAGCGGTCGTCAACGGCCTGAGTGCCCCGGGGAGGACCTCCCACATGTCGTAACCCCAATCGGCCAGGTGTTCGAAAATCTTGCCGGGCGTTGTCTTTGACAGATTGGCAAGGAGCTCGCGATTGATCTCGACGAGGATCGTTGGTTTTGAAGCGCGAATTGTGGCCGCCGCGCCGATGAGAAACAGCCCTTCGGCTCCCTCGATATCGACCTTGATGGAGTCGGGTTTCAGCTTCTTTGCCAGGGCATCGAGCGTTTCAACCTTGGTGCTGCGCTCGCATTGCGCGCCACCGGAGCCGGGGACGAGACTCGTCGCTCCGGCATTGATCGTGTATTCGGCGCTGTTCAGCTGCATGGTGCCCGACGCGTCGGCCAGCGCGAGCTTGTGCAGCTTTATGGTTTTTGCAAGCCTGTTTTCGGCAATCGATTTGTTGAACAGATCCCACAGATACGGCAGTGGTTCAAACGCGACGATCTTGCCGCGGAAGCCGGGTTTGGTGGCCAGCGACAATGAATAATATCCGACATTGGCGCCCACATCGACGAATATGCCGTCATCAGGCGTAATCGCCTTGATGATCTCGACGTCGAATTTCTTGTGCTGGCCACTGAAAATGCCGAAGCTCATGTAATACTGGCGAAGGTCCAAATATATCTTGAAGTTATTTTTTGTTTCATAGAGTACCTCCACGTTTTCGCGCACGAAGTTCTCGAAAACAACATCCGCATGCCTGTGGTGAAATTCCGGGGATGAGAGGAAGCGCCGCCGGTGCTCTTCAAGCGATATATCCGAGACATCCAGCAAATTCTCGGAAATTAGTTTTATCTCTTCAGCATTTGCTTCGCGTCCAAGAATAAATTTGTAGCAACTCATAATGTCATTGTAACTCGTCATGACGCCTTCACATTCATTCGAATTGAGCTGCTACGGAAATGGAAATTCGGCCTGCTAGCGTGCAGTCTGAACAGCACTTGCTAACAATTCATCCAATACTTGGAAATGCCCGTTCCAATCTTGTGGTGTGTGTCGTGATTTACTTCGGTATTCGCCGGCATGCGCTTCGATTGCCGCCCGCCAGCCAAGGCCATCACAGGGATCGAGCAGCGTTGCCTGGTCGCCGACAATTTCCTTATGGGACGGAATGTCCGATGCGATGACAGGCGTTCCCGTCGCCATGGCTTCGGCAACCGGCATGCCATATCCCTCGACGAAGGAGGGGGCGAGCAGGGCGGCGGCACCGGACATCAGATCGGCCAATGCGGCATCGCCCAGATCCGGCACTTCGAGCACCATGTTGCGCAGCTGGGGGCACCGGTCCAACGTGGCAAAGACCTGCGCGTTTTCCCAGCCGCGCTTGCCCGCGATCACCAGGCGCGGCGCGCTGTCGCCATCGCGCTCGACGAGCCAGCGCCACAATTGCAGGAGCAGGATGTGGTTCTTGCGCGGTTCAATGGTTCCGACAATGACGAAATAGGGGTTTTGGGTGCGGGGAATGCCCGCGCGGCGGACCTGGCGAAAGCTGTTCTCGATGCCCGGAGGCAGAATCGCCATGGGTGGTGCCACCCGTCCGCGTTCGTCGGCAAATGACCGCAGCGAACGCGCCGTTGTCTGGGAATTGCACAGGATAAGACCGGCATGCCGCAGCACAGTCTCCATCCGCTGCAGGTGGCGCTGGGGCTCCTTCCTGCGGACAAATTCGGGATGGGTGACGGGGATGAGGTCGTGGACGTAGAAAACGCCGCTGCGGCGCTTTCCATCAAGCCATGAAAAGGCGGCAGGCCTGTCGAGGTTCGTATGGGAGACGTGGACGAAAGGGGTGTTGCGCGCCATCGGCCCGGCCGGAAACAGGGTCCGCAAGGCCTTTCCGGCGACCAGACCCCATTGTTTCACCTTTGCCGGCTTTGATCCGGCCGGGGCCGGCCTGATATCACACCAGGATATCCGTCCATCGATGGCCGCATAGAGCTGTTCCAGCTCGGCAGACTGCTTGGGGCTCAGCGCCGTGCCGGACCAGCGCGCGCTCAGGTCGGTTATCAATCCCGCTGCACGGCCTTCATTGATCGCAATCGGTTTGTTCCGCCCCATTTCGACAAAAAGCGAACTGCGTGCCCTGGCCCAATGGGCGTATTGCAGTTCAAAGCGATCAATCCCGGTCGGCGTCGAGTAATGCGCGCGCCCGATCAGGCGGGAGATGTCCATGGCTATTGCGTTCATCGTGCCCACCCAATCCGGCGTAGTGACCGGCGCAACACGCCGGTCTTGTTGTGTCGCGTTGCGTGAATTTCATCGATAACGTCTTCCACCTCGCAGGGCAGGCCGGTGTTCCCGGAGAGATAGCGGGGATAGAGAATGAGAACGCCTGCCATGAGCGCATCGAGCGGCAGCGTGCGGCGCGGGCGAAGCGGCGTGACGGCGTCATGGGTCAGGCCCCAGCCCGCGTAAAACGGCAATCCGTAGCACCACACCGGCCGTTGCCGGATCAGGGCTTCGAAGCCCAGCTGCGACGTGGCGACATGCACCTCGTCACTCGCATCAAGCAGGGTGTCGAGCGCGGCATTGCCGACGACAAGGTCGGCCAGCTTGCCAAGTGCGGCGGCATCGGCAAGGCCTTGCCGCTTTCCCGCCAGCAGATCGGGATGTTCCTTGTACACCACGAAGGCATCCGGGCGGCGCGTGCGCACCATCTGCAGCAATTGGAGGTTCGAGATGCCGCCGGTGAGGCCAAGCCGCAGGGAGGCATCGTCCGGCACCTGTCCGGCAACGGTGACGATGCGGCGGCCGGCGGCGAGCGTGCGGTAGTCGGGCGATGTGGTGGCGTCGAGATTGTATTTGCTGATCCCGTATTGAATGATCCGCTGGCGCAGGCGGGCCGCCCGGGCGAGCAGCAGCGGGTCGAACGATGCCGTGCGCAGCAACCTCTCCAGACCGCTCTCGCGGGTGGCATCGTAGTAGAGCGCCTCCCGGTCGATACAAAGCGAGGAGGCGGGTGTCAGGTTGGCACCAAGCCCCGCAGACCGGATGAAACCATCTTCGATGCGCAGAACCGGCAACGGTGCGGGAAGGGCTTTCCCCTGGTGGGGTTCGTCGGCATTCTGACCCCAGCGCACGAGACAGTCCGCCTGTGCCAGCTGTTTTTTCGTCGGCACCTCACCGCAGAAACTGACGCTGGACCAGGGCCCCTGCAGCAGACGCCGGATTGTTTGCCGCTTATGGCGCGAGAAGCCGGCACAGAGGTAGTTGCCGCGCCGTTCCAGCGCGTGGTGCCGCCAGGCGACAAGCCGGTCGATGGCCTTTTCGGCCGTGGTTTGCCGCTTTGTCACGGGGTCGACATAGAGGGCGTACTGAAGCAATGTTGCCGCGACAAAAGCATCGAGACTCACCCGGTGCGTGCGGCGGTTCAAAGCGGCGCTGGCAACCGGGCTGTCGGCCCAGTCCCGTGTCAGACCCCAGCCGGCATAAAACGGAACGCCAAACGTCGTGACGGGGATTGACCGCAACAGCGCGTCGAAACCGAACTGGCTGGATACCGTCCACACTTCATCGACGACATCGAGCAAGGCGTGCGGCGATACGTTCTCGTCGATAAAGCGGATATTGGGCCTTCCCGCGAGATGGCCGAGATACCCCCTGGCATAACCGGCAACACTATCCGGATGGCTTTTGACCAGGACCGTTGCCCCGGGCACGGCGCAGGCTTTATTGGCCATATGCCGGAACGCGTGCTCATCGGCACCCGCTCCCCTCACCGAATGATCGCCGGCCACCTGATCAATGAGCAGGATCCGCCGGCCATGGGTTGCGGGCAGGGCGATCGGCCGGTCCGGGAAATGATTATACTTCGTCAGCCGGTGTTCAACGATCATGGCGCGCAGCGTGCGGGCGCGGGCGAGGTCCGGCCTGTCGGCACCCCACTGCAGCAATTCTTCCAGGCGCGATGGCCTGGCGGCATTGAAATAGATGCCGAGATCGTCCGCCACCATCGAAACCGGCGGCGCCCCTGCCTTGCCAAGGCCAACCGACCGGAGAAAGCCATCTTCCAGCGACCAATAGGGAATGCCGCGCATGGCGGCCAACCCCTTTCCCAGCCGGGCAAGCGGCTTTTCACCCCAGCCGACAACACCGTCGGCGCGGTTCCAGGCCATTTCCGCCGACCTTATCGCGGTGGCGCCGAGCGCTGGTCCAATGAGGGGAAACCGCAGCCTCGTCGGCAGAAATGCCAGCAGCTCGGCACCCTGCGGCGGCCGCCAATTCGCCTGCTCCGCCGCTCCAATGGCCGCCGCGCCGGCGTTTGCCGGGCCTGTTGCTTGCAGGGGGAGTGATCGGGCGAAACTCATGGCGTTCCGTTCGGAATGTCGGGCGACAGCGCGGGTATATTGACCGCAATCATCTTCAGGTCGCGCTGGATGCGTTGCACGACGCGTTTGCTTGTGGCTTCGGTCAGGTTGCGCAGGTAGAAACTGCCGTTGACGAGGCTTTCCTCGTGCATGCGCGCATTGAATGCCTTGACGGCGTCGCGGCGCGGCGGAACCGGCGATGTCCAGAAGCCATCCATTCCGGCCGTGTCACCCGGCTCGCCGCCATGTCGGCGGCCCCAAACCAGATCGCGTTTGTTGTAGATTGCTTCGCCGAGGGAAAGCACGGGTTTGCCATGGTTCAGGGCCAGCAGCCCCGAGGTGCTGTTGACCGTTATCAGCCCCAGGGAGTGCCGTATCAGCAAGCCGATGGAGCCATCATCGACGACATGGACCCGCTCCGCGCAGCCGGCGATCCGCGCCAGTTCCATGGCAAATGGCCGGTAGCTCTTGTGGCCGCGGTCCATCGGATGCACCTTGATCACCAGATGGTGCGCCGGGGCGGCATGCCGCCGGAATGAGCGGATGCTTTCGGTGATGAGCTTTTCCATTGTCCAGCCGCGGCCATGCCGCAGCAGCTGCTGGTCGTCGTGCACCTGCAATGCAATGACGAAATACTGGTTCTCCAGATTCTCGATCAGATTGAGCATCATCGCGTTGTTCGCGGGATAGTGGCGTATTTTCCGGCAGAAATTCCGCGTCCAGAGAACAGCTTCCGACAGAATGCCGCGGCTGCGATGATGGATGTTGCCGCGAAAGAACACGGCACCAGCCGTCTTTGCCAGGTAGTAGCGGATGGCAAACAGGGTCATGGCGCGGAAAAGGTTGCCCTTGACCGGTTCTATCGGGAGCGACGACGATGCAGGCCGCGCCGGCTGGGGCCTGCGAAGGGGCGACAGCGCATTGTTGCCATCCCATTCGCAGGTAATGAAATTGGGGCGGATATAGCCTTCCTCAAAACAGGAGACGGGCACGCCGGCGCGCAGCGCAACCATGATCGCCTGGCGGTGGTAGGGCCGGCTGTCGCCGAACAGGATGATTGCCTCCGGCCGCCTGCTGCGTATGAACGCGTCCAGCCAATCTGACCAGGCATCCATGGAGCCGCAGAAGTTGAGTGTGCCGGGACCATGCGAAAACAGCCAGTCGCCACCGTTGAAGTTGATCTTGAGGACATCAAAGCCCTGTGTTTCGAATGTGCCGGAGAGGATGCGAAAGAATGGGCCCACGGGGCCCTGAAGCAACAGGACAAGAGGCTTTTGCGAGGAGATGCAACGGTTTGCCCGTCCGCGGATCGGAAAAGGAACGATTGTGCCAGATTGCCCGGATTTCTCCTCCACAGGTCGTCAAGCCCCTTCGCAATCGGTTCTGACTTGACGTTATGTCAGCAGAACCCAAAACAAACGCAATTTCAGGTAGTTATTTCATTCGGATTTTTGCGGCGCTATACTAATTCCGCCAGAACAAGTATATTTACGACAATAAGATGTGTATTTGTCTTTTCATTGTTGTTGGTGAACATTTGTATTTTATCATATTTGATTATATCAATAGTTATATTCAGTTGTAATTGCAGAATATTTATTTTCATTATATCTTGGCGTTGTAGTGGATGGCATCAGGCCGCTGGCGGAGATGAATATGAGTTTGGCATTATCCGGCAAACATTCTGAACCCGATGCCGCGACAACCCGGCGCTTCTTGGCATGACGCGGCTCAGTCCCAACGACGAATTCATCGACTACCTGACGCTGGTTGATCTCAGCCAGTCCGAAGCTGAGAAAGCGCGCAAAGACCATTGGACGATACGCCTGATGGCGCTGTTGCGCCGGCATGTGCTGCTTATCCTGATGGTCATTCTCCCGACGACGCTTGCCACGGTGTATTACGGGGTCATTGCTTCGCCCCAATATGTATCGGAAACGCGCTTTGTGGTGCGCAGCCCAAACAGAAATGCAGCTGGCCTGCTCAGCGGATTTTTGCAGAGTACAGGCTTCGTTCGCGCCCAGGACGACAGTTATGTGGTGATGGAATATATTGAATCGCGCGCCGCCGTTGCCACGCTTGAAGCGAAAACCGAACTGCGCGCGATACTGTCCCGGCCCGACATCGACTTTCTGACGCGCTTTCCCCGCATCTGGGGCGATGCGACGGAAGAGGCGCTTTACAAGCACTATCTCAAAATCATGAAAGTCGGTACGGATTCGGGCGGCGGCATCACCACCCTTGAAGTGCGCGCGGCACGGCCTGAGGACGCGCAAAAGCTGACGGAAGTGCTGCTAGACGGTGCAGAAACGCTGATCAACCAGCTCAATGAGCGGGCGCGCCAGGACGCCATACGCTACGCCAAGCTCGAGGTTGCCGACAGCGAAAACCGGATGGCGGAGGTGCAGAAGTCGCTGACGGAATTCCGCAACAAGGTTGCAATGATCGACCCCGGCAAGCAGTCGGCGGTCATGCTCGACATGATTGCGAAGTTGTCGGACGAGGTGGCCAAGAACAAGGCCCAGTACACGGCGCTGATCCAGCAGGCGCCGCAAAGCCCGCGGATACAGTCGCTTCGCAGCAGCATCGATGCAATGGAGACGCAGATCAGCATGGAGCGGGCCCGGGTCGTTGGCGGGGATGCTTCCATGGCGCCATTGATTGCTCAATATGAGCAATTGCTCCTGCAGCGCGAACTTGGCATGCGGATGCTGGAATCGTCATCGACGTCGCTCGAGAATGCAAAGATCGAGGCGCAAAGGCAGCAGCTTTATCTCGAGCGGATCGTCAATCCCAACCGCCCTGACCATGCCTTGTATCCAAGGCGCCTGTGGTCGATCCTGCTGACCTTCGTGATGTGCTTTGCCGCATTCTGGATCGTCCGTTTCATGCTCAACCAGATCTACGAGCACGCAGAGACATGAGCAATTCGGACACACTGACGTTCACCCATCCCGGTGGTGCTCCGCCTGCATTCACCGCCAATATCCCGTCACCGGACGGATTGCCGAAGGACGGCACCATCGGCGTGTATAACCTGGTCAAGGAATATCCGGTCCACGGCGGAACCCGGCGCGTGCTTGACGATATCACTTTCGAAGTGCGCCCCGGGGAGAAGATCGCGATACTCGGCCACAATGGTGCGGGCAAATCCACGCTGGTCCGGTTGATCGCGGGCATTGAAAAGCCAACGGCCGGCCGGGTCGTACGTTCCATGTCGCTTTCGTGGCCCATCGCCTTGAGCGGTGGTTTTGGCGGATCGATGACCGGATATGACTGCATGCGGTTTCTGTCACGCATCTATGACAGGCCGCTCGATGAGATACGCGACAGTGTCGAGACCTTCAGCGATCTCGGCAAATATCTGCAGATGCCGATCAAAACCTACTCCTCCGGAATGCGCGCGCGCCTTTCGTTCGGTCTGTCCCTTGCGATCGATTTCGACTGCTACCTGATCGATGAAGTCATCGCGGTTGGCGACCAGCGCTTTCAGCGCCGGTCATTTGACGAGCTGTTTGTGAAGCGCAGGGATCGGGCGATGATCATCGTTGGCCATACCCTTGATATCATCGCCGACCAGTGCAAATCGGCGCTTGTCCTGAAAAGCGGAAGAGGCCGGGTCTTCGACGACGTCAAGTTCGCGTTCAGTATTTACGCTTCGTTGTAGATGGTGCAGGCGCTCGTTCAATCGCGCCTGGCGATGAAGTAATAGGCATGAATACCCGTTGCCGACTGATCGTGGAGAAGATGGACATTTGTCATCTGGTTCTTGTGGAAGAGAGCCAAAACCGTATTCGCATCGTAGTCATACATCTGTATGTCCGGATGGCTGTAATTATCCCGGTCAACGAAGACTGTCTCGTTCTTGTAGTAGTCGTTGCGAAAATACATGACCCGGTCATTGTAATACTCGGCCTTGTTCGCCGTCTTGAACAGCGGGATATGCAGTGAAGCAACCCCTCCGCTTTTCACACATTGCAACAGGTCGTTGATGATGAAATAGCCGCGACGCGGCTCAATATGCTGCAACACGATGTAGCTGTTCAACCAATCGACCTTGACACCTTCCTTGACGAGCGTTTCAGCACTTTCAACACATCGGACGTTATCAAGGCCATGACGGGCAACGTTCTGCAGGGTGATGGAGCGCATGGTCTCCGATATATCGATGCCGATGGCGTTCTTGGCCTGCTCGGCCAATGGAATGAGCAGCCTCCCGACGCCGCAGCCAAAATCGATGACGGATTCCGTTGGCGTCGTAAAACCGGGAATAAGACTTTTGATCTTTGCCCGAAGGTTCGCTACATCGGCGCGGCCCCTGGCAAAAAACGTCTGCAGATGTTTTTTTGTCAGTTTCTTTGATTTGAACTCGTCCTCGGTCAGCACCGCCCAATAGGCATTGTCTTGCGCCAGTTTTTCCCAATCTTCATTTGTATCGCGCATGGGATCCTCCGCTGTTGCTGGTCCGCGTGTTTGGTAAACGGCAGCCTCTGCACTCATTCAAACTTGACGTGACCTTTGACGCGTTCAATGAGGTAAAAGCCCACGGCATTTGTGAGCAGGCAAGCCGCAAAAATGTATGAGACATCATAAAAGGGCTTGATCGTATTGCCAAAAGTACCTGCCCGGAACATCTCGTAACAATGCACTGTCGGCACGTAAAGCGCCAGTTTCTGGGCTTCGTGGGGCAGCCAGGACACCATGAAGAACATGCCGGAGATAGGCAGCATCAGATACTGAAGCGGCGCGACCAGCTTTTCAACAACCTCAAATATTTCCGCCAGCGCTGCCAGAACGAGCCCAACGGAAAAGGCAAACCATGCCATGAACAGCCAGCCGGCCAGGACGAGGCCAAGATCGGCAAACGGTTCGATAAATCCTGCCAGATAGGCGCCGTGATAGACAACCAGCAGGGCGAAAGTGGTTCCGCCGATCTCCAGCAAAGCCCGGGACATCAGCGCATCGGCGAGGCCGATCTGCCGGTGGTACATCAAAGGCAGATTTTGACGGATGCAGCTCACCATGTAGGACGAAACGTGCCGCCACAGGGTCAGGGGCATATAACCGCTCAGAACGAAGGCAATGACTGTCAGCCCGTGCGCTTCATGACGCATCAGGGTCCACATCAACATGACGCCGCACGTCAGAATCATCGGTTCAAGTATCAGCCAGAGGAAGCCGATATTTTCGCGTCCATAGCGGGTTATCATCTCCCGCATGACCAATGCGCCCAAAACACGCCCTTGCGCGCGCAGGCCAGTAAAAAAGCGGGATCTCGTGTTGTATTGAGGCAAGACAGCTTTCATTGAATGTCTTCTTCAAGTTGTATCCACTGAACGTCAAATGAAACTTTATACGTTCTTTTCATCGGTGCAAGGGCGATCTAAATACTTCACAAGTCATATATTTTAGACATATACTCTTTTTGTTTCAGTCTGAATGAAATGAGGCGTGCAATATTCAATTTCGTTGCTGAAAAGGATTAAAATCATAAATAGTCTGGCGCATAATTCTTTTGTTCCGTCCTCAAGGGGAAGAAAATGGGGCGCATTTGCCAGGCTTTGGCAGATACGGCTGCCCTTGGTCGTCATCGTGCTTCCCGTTCTGTTGGTCAGCGTCTACTACGCATTTATCGCGGCGCCGATTTATGTTTCACAATCGTCTTTTGTCGTGCGTGTCTCGGCACCACCCTCGTCATCAAGTTTCGGCAACCTGCTGCAGAACAGCGGCATTACCCGATCCCAGGACGACACATTCTCCGCGCAGGAATACATCCGGTCGCGCGACGCCTTGCAGCGGATGAGTGACGACCTGCCCATCCGCACCTATTTCGATCGTCCGGAGGCGGATGTTTTTGCGCGCTTCCCGGCACCGTGGCAAACCGGCCTGTTCGAGGAGCTCTACCGGTATTTCTCGCAGCGGGTGCAGGTCATTCACAACGACACAACCGGCATCACCGTTCTCAGGACATCGGCGTTCCGGCCGGACGATGCCTATGAGATGAACCAGAAGCTGCTTGACCTCGGCAGCGAGCGGCTTCTGAAAATGAATGAGCGGGCGCGCGGCGATGCCATTCGCTTCGCCACCACCGAGGTGGGCAATGCCGAGCAGCGCATGATTGATGCGCAGAAGGCGATCACGCTTTTCCGCAACAGGGAATTGATGATCGATCCGGGGCAGAACTCCGTATCGCTGGTTGAACTGATGAGCCGGCTGAGCGCCGAGCTGGCCGCTTCGCGCGCCAGTCTTGCCGAGACGCGGGAAACCGCGCCGGATTCCAGTTCGATCCCTTTCATCACCAGCCGTATCAGCGCCTTGGAAGAGCAGCTGAAACTCGAGCAGCAAAAAGTTGCGGGAACGGACAGCTCCATCGCCCCCAGAATTGCGGATTATGAAGGGCTGATCCTGCAGCGGGAATTTTCCAACAAGGCACTCCTGTCCGCGCTCGATTCGCTGAAGACAGCAAGGGCCGATGCCAGGCGGCAGCAGCTTTATCTGGAGGTTGTCGTGCCTGCCAATCGTCCTGACAAGGCGGAACTGCCGACGGCCATACGGAACATCACGATTGTCCTGCTGGTGACGTCCATCGGCTACCTGCTCGCCTGGCTGCTGCTCACCGCAATCCGGGATCACAGCAACTAGGGTGTATTGGACTGAACCGCCTGCCATCGTTCACGCGGAGAAGCAGGTGTATATCTCGCTGATGCAGGCTTGAATTTCGCGCTCATGCGATGAGGTAGCGTCAACGTAGCCGGAACGTTTGAATTGATGGTTCCGCGCCCTGATGTAGTGGGTGAGCGCTGTTCGATAGTCGCCGGCAATCTTGTGCAGATGCCCGAGCTGAACCTCCACATCTTCCAGGCTGTCAGGGTTGAAGGCATTGGCATAATCGCGGTACTGGCCATAGAGCTTCAGCGCCGCGTCGAAATCTCCGTCTTCCTTCGTGACATTGGCGAAGACGGCAATCATGTCGGTCTGGCCATTGTCGACGACCAGTGCACGCAGGGCGGCGCGGGCCTGTGACCATTTGTTTTCCGCCACGAGCCGCATGGCATCGCGGCGGCTCTGGTCGAGGCCGGGGCGGCTGGAGCCGTTGCGCGCGATATTGACGTGTCGGGCGATTTCCCGATCATCGGGGGCAAGCTGAAGGGCTTTTTCATACCAGATGAACGCAGCCTTCAAGTCACCCCTGCGATTGAAGAGGTGGCCGAGCTGAACGTGAATATCGACATTGCGGGGATGCAGGCCCTGATATTTGCGGTAGGCCGTTTCTGCGCGGTCGTAATTCCCGAGTTCCTTTTCGGCGTGGCCAAGCTGCACGAGCAAGTCCGTGCGTGCCGGGCTATCGGCAATGGCGCGCCGGTAAAACGTCGCTGCGCTTTGCCAGTCACCGCGATTGCGGGCGGCATCCGCCTGTGCCCCGGCGGACAGCTGTGTCTCAACCGCCGCACCGTTGTCTGCCGGTTTCGGCTGGCGTCTGGCCGCTTGCCCGGAGAATGGCAGGCGGATCATGACTGTGCCTCGCGAATCATCGATATATCGCGCAGCCGTACCCACGACGTCTCGCTGTGTGTATCGACAATCTTTACACGCAGTTCAACGAAGCGGTGTTCGGCACGGATCTCGGTTGAAAGATTGCCGGTGAAAGAGCCTGCTATCGTCACTTCCTGAAGAATATCGAGGCCGGAATTGGCAACCAGCTGTATGGCCAGCTTGGCATTCATTTCCTGCACCAGATCGATCTGGATACGCCACGACCCCGTCTGAAAGCTGCGTTTCGGCCCGACGAGCAGCCAGCCAGGGCTGACCTTCCATCCATTGTCGACAACGTTGACCGGCTGGCGCAACAGGTCCGGCCCGATCATCCAGCCGGACCCCGGTACCTCGCGCACGAAAATCAGCGTTTCCTGACCATTCAAATCATAGGAGAGGCCAGCCGGCATGGTTCGTGCGGCACTGCCGTCGTCCTGCACGCCTTGCGCATGGCCCGATTCCGCCATTGTATCCCAAAGCGACACCCGGCCTTCGCGGCGGGCAATGCCAACAATCGTCTTGACGACCTCCTCGCGCGCCATCGTGCCCCGCCGCAGGTCGAACTCGAATGCGAGCCGCTCCTTGTCGGTGGGCTCGCGCCCGAGAATTTTGGAAAAACCGTACCGCAGAAATGCCACGTCGCTGTCGGGTGCAAAACGGGCAAAATTTTCAATCAGCGCGAACTGATCGGCGGGTCGCCGTATGACCTGTGCCGAGAAGTCGCCAATCTTCTCGGTGGTCTCGGGGGCAACGGACCGAAGGGCGTCGATGACTTTCATTCTGTTGGTTCCATTGCGGATGGCCTGCGCCAGATCATGCCGGTCGTCCGCGCTCAAATCCGTTTCTGCGAGGTTGAAGGCGGTGGCCCAGGCGTCGACGAATGCGTCGGCCGGCAAGGAAAAGACATCCTTGGGCAGGGCTTGCAGCGGTATCTTATGCAGCTCGGCGATTGTCATGTTTGCGTCCCAACATCTGTTCGATCATCACAACGTGCCGCGCAGCCACGCGCGGATAGGAATTCCATTCCGACGCCTGCCGGCGGTCGGCGTCGCGCAAACCCAGAAGGTCCGGGTTCTGGGCGAGACTGACAAGAGCTTCGGCAACGCAATCCACATCCACCGAGCGCACGACATGGCTGATGGGCCACATGTCCCGCAACACCGATGAACGGGAGCACAGGAGGGGGCGATCCGCCGTCATGGCAATCCGCGCCGCGCCGGTCGCCGTCTCGGTCGAGGCGCCATAGAGAAAAGCCAGCAGGTTGCATTGGGCCAACTCGTCGCTCAGCTCATTCTCGTCGATGAAATCAAAGCGGGCTGTTGCAAAGTCATGCAGGTCAAAGTGGATCAGGAGATTCTCGATCAGCACCCGGGATGCCCGGGACTCATCATTCGGAACCATGCAATTGAGCAGTTTGAGGCGCAGTCGCGGTTCGAAAAGCCGCGCTTTTGCAAATCCCTGCACCAATATGTCGATGTTCTTGTGCGGCATCAAAAAGCCGAACGAACCGATGGTGAATGCGGATGGGTCGGGTTGCGCACCCCCGCCCGTCGCCTCACGCACCCCGTGAGGAACAACAATGGCGTTGGGATGTCCCGCCTTGGCCAGGAGCCCCGCGTCTTCAGCGGAATGGACAAACACGATATCGAAGCTCTTCGTCCAGTCCAGATTGCCGCCGCGCAGCGTTTCCTTCACGCTGTGCATGGTTATAACGCGCAGCTTGTGGTTGATCTGCAGCAGGGTTTTCAACAACAGTTCCATGTCTGATGTCGAGAAGTGGCCGGGATGATGCTGCATCCACAGGACGTCGCCCTTTGCCTCCTCGATTTCCGCGATGAACCGCATGAGCGAGGTAAGATCATAGCCCCACGGCCGCGATGTGATATCCGCGGTTTCGGCCGTCCTGGCGGCTGCGCTGTCCGGCAAGGCATCATCGAGAATGCGGCGCGCATAGATATGGGAGAAACGGCCCGCCAGTGCCGGGGTGGAAAACAGGTGTCCGGCATAGGTCGCAAGGCCACACTGCTGTTGCCACGACGAAACGAGGTCGACAGTCCACGGCCGTTTGGGGGAGACGATCAGTTTTACCGGTTTGGCGATGGCCGCAAGAACCCTGGCAGCCACCGCATTCCATCCGGTATGCGCGTCCAGAAAACGTTGCGCATTTTTGCTGCGCATGCGTGCCTCCTCCTCATTGTCGAGCGCTGCGCGCATTTGCGCGCCAAGATGCAGGGTGGAAGGCTCGGCCCACAAGCTCAATGAACCCGATACATGGGCCAGCGACGGCGCCATGTGGTAGTCAACCAGCCATGCGGTGGAAGGGGTGCAGAAATCCACCTGGCCGCTGTAGCCGGTGGTCACGACGGGGATCCCCAGGCGCATTGCCTCCGCCAGGGGCAGGCCGAACCCTTCGCCCCTGCTTGGCGCAACGACAAGCGCTGCGGTCCGGTACAGCGCAAGCAATTGCTCGGGATCGCAATAATCTTCGATCAGAATGACGGGTGGCGCCTGTTTCAGCTGCTCTTCGAAGCGGGCCATGACGGATTTGAGGATGTTGTCCGGATTGGGAAAGGTTTTGATGACGAGCTCAACCGGCTCATCGTGTTTGAATGTCCTGGCGTAGGCCTCGACAAGCGCATCCACGCCCTTGCGCGGGAAGCAGGATGACACGTGCAGAATCCGTGCCTTGCCATGCGGCGGCAGCGGCGATTCCGCGGCAAGTCCGGCATGGGCCTGGATATGGTCCGTCCCGTTGCCGACAACTTCGACAGGAATGGTCAATCCGGATTGTACGAAGGCTTGTTTGACGAAATTGGACGTGACCATCAAGAGATCGAGATCGCGGTTGAAACGCGAGACAAGATATTGCGGTACTTCCAGCTCTTCCCAGGCAAAATTGACATAGGCGTTGAAGCGTCCAAGCATGTCATGGGTCGCCGGCGGCCAGGTGTTGCGCACGTGAATATCGAATGTTTCGCCGGCCGGATAATGGGCAAGCAGCCGGCGTCTGACGTCCGGCATGGCATTCAGGCGGGAATCGGTTTGCCAATCGGATTCGTGCGTGTAGCAGACGATTTCAACGCCTGATGCAATCAGTGCTTGTGCCAGGCAACGGTTGACGATGGCCAGGCTGTAATCGCCCTTGAATACGCCATCAAAGAAAATGCGCTTGCCTGCAAACCTGACAAGCAAACCTCTCATATCGTCTATATCTGCATCGAGCGAATAAGGTGAAGTAAATAATTCACTGCGCATTCACTGATCTCCGAGTATATTTGAAGCTTATTCCATATTGAAAAATAGAATTTGTAAATGAAATATATTATATATTGCTGTATATTACTGTCATGGTGGTTAATATTGCAGATTGCAGCGACATATGTCGCCGCAATCTGTGTTTATGTTTTTATATCAAGACGCTTTTGCTTCACTCGTGGTGTAGCCAAGAGCGGTTTCACGTTCGGCGATCAATGCGCGGGCTTGATCAACGGCAGGGCCCCAGTAAGCAAGAGGGAAGCTGGATTTTACTTCCTTGGCCTTTATCGACGTGAATTGCAGGATGCCTGGTTCGAGAAATGCTTTTCTGTTTCCAAGATCCAAATATGTCTCCGCTTGAGCACCTTCAGCCCAAATGACATCGTGTTCTTCAAGTTCGATATGGAAGTATTCAATTGGATCAAGAGCAATTTCCTGGGTAATCGTCGTTCCGTTTATCAACAGCTTTGCAGGAATGAGCGAGCCGTTGATGAACATGCAATGATCTGGTGAAACGAAGAGGTCTCGATGCGGAACGTTGTCAGCGATGGCGCCAGCGTGGATATGCACCGGGAGTTCATCGCGTGGCTTATCCATCAGTTTCGGATCGACTATCCGCTTTCCTATCCATTTTACTTCTGTAGCACCATTGTTGAAGCTGAGGATCATATCGCCAACGCTCAAATACTCGACGGGAATTTCCCCCTCAGGAGTAGCCACACGCGTGCCTCGCACGAAGCAAGGGAGTGTAAAGGTCAGCGTATCTGAGGTATCGCTGTACGTGTACTGCGCTCCAGCAGGAATAGTGTATTGGGCAAGCGTAATTAAGCCACCCAGTCCACCATGGAAAGTGATTACATTGCCGCTTTGCGTAACGCTGGATGAGCCCGTTACAGTTACCTGATCTCCAGCATTGGCATTGATGATGTTCGGCGCGGCGCTGAGGGAAAGTCCGAGTGTCGGTGGTGTGAAAACGAAGTGCCCTGTCCCGCCCGAGCCGAGAAAGTCAACGGTCGTATTCTGAATAAGATCTACGCTGATGAGGCCGGATTGCAATGTGAGCGTGGTTCCGGCGCCAATCAAATAATGAAATGTAGACCCCGCGGATACGCCAGCAAGGGCCGGGTTTACGGTGACGTTTGCGCCATTCTCCAACTGAATTGTCGTGTTGGTAACAACACCGCCGCCAACAAGGCTTGTAAGATTTACCGTTGCGCCATTAACGATCAGCGTTCCGCTCGATACAAGTCCAAGTTCAAGAGTATTGCTGGAATTCCAGCTACTATCGATAGTTGTTGTGGAATTGTTTATGAGATCAAGATGTATGAGAGCCATAGGACAAACACCTTCTGTTGAAAGTCAATTTATTGTGCTCAGCTGCTTTTCTGATCAGAACTTGTAGTTCAGGCCGACGCGCACGCTGTGGAAATCAGACGTTGCGTCTGTCGAAATAAAGTCATTCCCGACCGTGTGCGTGCCGAAATTGATGTACTGGTATTCGAGTTTGGCTGTCAGGTGGTCTGTGAAGGCATGTTCGATACCGGCGCCTGCGACCCAGCCGGCCCGGGTCTTGCTCTCGCTGGCGGCGTTGCCGATGCTGTCGGAAATCGAGTATTTGACATTGCCGTAAGCCAAGCCGCCCGTTCCGTAAATCATCGTGCGGTCAAATGCATAGCCAAGACGCGGACGAACGGTACCGAACCAGTCGATCTTTGAGTGGGCATCGAAGTTCAGGCGGCCAAGCGGACCGGAAATGCTGTCGCTGATGTCGCCGCCCTGGAAATCCACTTCCAGGCCGAGAACGAAATTGTTGATCTGATAGTTGTAGCCGACCTGCGCGCCGCCGAGAAAGCCGTTATCTTCCAAGGTGCCGATGCTGCCGAGGAAGTTTCCGCCTTCGCGAAATCCAACGCGGTCATTTCCAGAAAATGCATAGCCGGCGTTCACACCGGCATAAAAACCCGTCCAGGTAAAAGCCGGTGCCGTGAACACTGCTTCCGGGGGAGCGGTATCAGTGACGGCATCGGCGGCATAAGCATTGCCCGATAAAACTGCGGCTGCAAAGAATAGACCGATAGCACCAAGTTTCTGCATAACTTTCACCTTCAAAAGACCAACTTCGAGGTGAAGATTGCCATAGATTATAATTACGATATATACTTTAATTACATTGATTTATCTAAATATAGTCGCCAGATGTCTGTGTTTGTCGCGTTTTGTATTGCAGTGGGAAATATCGCATCAGTCCTGATGGTTAACGGATTCCAGTTTCATTGCGACCGTATCTTGTTCGGGCTCCGGATCCGAACCAGCCTGGTAATCTTCGGGAGTGCCAATCTCGCTATGGACCGGACTTAATTCGACGTGCCAGTGCGCGATTGCGCCCTCGATGGAGCCTGTTTCTGTAAAGAGGCGAATTTCAATCGGTATTTTAGGCCCTTCAACCCGGAAGGTCGTTTCCGCTGCGAACGACCCTGTTCCGGACGGGCGAACGCGGATTTTACCCAGTATATCCTCGCTGTAGATTTCGATCGTAAAGATCTGTCCGTAGATATTCTGATCAATATCTAGGAAAAACCGGACGTTCCATTCGCCGGCCGGAAGATGGAAGTAGGGACCATAGACGAGGCAGCGGGCCTGTCCGACGAGGTCGATTTCACCTGTCGCGGGCTCGCCTCCCTTGTCGGCAAGCAGGAAGCTTTCCTGTGGCCAGGTGAGAGAAGCGACCTGTCCCTTAAGTATTTTACCATCAAACGGTTCAATCGCGTACTGCACAATCTTCAACAGCCCTTCCACCTTTTCCGGCTGATACACATCGTGCGGGCTGATCCTGGCGGCGGACTCCTCAAGGGTCGGAATGTGCCCGGTTTCTGTGGTTGAACCGGTGCTGTCCATGCCCAATTGTTCCAGGCACCGGATCATGCCGGCGGGTGTCAGCGAGACACCGAGCTGCCGGCACATTTGAGCGATGATGCGGTGGATGCGCACATTGCCGATTTTTGAACGGTCCAGATGGACGAGAAAGGGGTGTGGGCGCATTTGCGAAACGCAGGCAATGCTGGCTGACAGAGAGCGAACCAGCGCTATATCCTGCTTCGCGAACTGATGGATGAGATGTGCAATGGAATCCAGGGCGCTCTCGCTGAAGATGATGTAAGGTGTCTTTGAGCGGCGTAGAAATGCGCACAATGCCGCATCGGGGTAGAGCGAAGACAGGATGACATTCTGGCTGCTCCGGCTTGTCCAGGCATTGCGCATGTCGTCCAACGTTTCCACGGACGCGTAATTGTAATCGTCGAATGCTTCGTCCGCTATGACTTTCAGGGCATGGATTCCCCAGGTCGACATCAGACCCGGTATCCCCAAAGCAATCTGAAGGGTCATCTGGCCTGTCTACCTCCCGCCGTTGAAGAGGTTGTCGTACAGTGAACTGACAGCCTGATGATATCGCGCAGGCGAGAAAAGTTCAGCCTGTTTGGGTCCGAGATTGGCAAGATGGCTGCAGAGGTCGTCATCGCGGGCAAGCGCCTTGACCGCATTGCGCAGGGAATCCGTATCGTAAGGATCGATCAACAGGGCAGCGTCACCGGCAATCTCTGGAACGGACCCCTCCGTTGATGTCAGGACCGGTGTGCCAAGCTGCATGGATTCGAGGACCGGGAGACCAAAGCCCTCATAAAGGGATGGGAAGAGCACGGCGCGGGCACCGCGGACAAGACTGATGAGAAGAGAATAGGAAACGAAGTCGAAACGATGGATACGGCGGCCAGGAACAACCCGGTTTTCGACGTGTGTGTAGAAGCGAAACCGCTCGTCGTCGATGAGGAGCTGTGTCTGGTCGCCTTTCCAACCCGGCGCGCCGACGATGATCAGGGGGAAATCCACCTTGGCCGAGAGATAGGCTTCAACCAGCCTGGACAGGTTTTTCTTCGGCTCAAAGGCGCCAAAGAACAGAAAGTATTTCTTCCAGTCGAGATTGAAGATGCCGGCAATTTCATCGGCCGCCACGCCCTCCGGTTTTTCGCGTAAATCCAGAGGGACGTGGACGGCCTGATAGGTATTGGTGATGCGTTTCTCGTCTACCCCGAGGATGCGAATAATGTCCTGCTTGGAGGTTTCGGAGACCGTGACAATGTGATCGGCCGTTTTGGTCAGATGGCGCAGCAGCTTGTAGTGGTATCGCTTGTTGTCCTCGGTCAGATAAGGCAGACGCAATGGAACCAGATCATGAATGGTGCAGATGTTCAGGCCTTTGCGCGCCCTGAGCGGCAGCGGATATGTGCAGTGAAGAAGATCAGGAGCCTTGTCGAATGACAGTGGCAGGCTTTTCCCGAAAGTCTTGAAGTGCTGACGGGCTATCGCAAAGATATCATTGTGCGCATAGAGAAACTCTGAATCCATCAGGTTTCCCTGCAGCGATTTGACGATGACGGTGCCGGTCAGCGGAATGGGGGTAGGGGTCGCCCCCAACGGGGCGCCAATCTGCCGACGCAGCCAGCGTTTCGCCTGGGCAACCGGAGCCAGTTTTCTGTTTGAATTATCGTCGAAAAGGATGACTTCCCGCAGGGCCGGATCTTTGGGGAGCTTGCCGCGAACCGAATGCACAATGCCCGTCTGGTAGTCGAGCTGGCGCGCGGTTTGGATCAGACCGCGTGTATAGGTGGCCACGCCTGTGCCCTTTTGCATGGATAGATTGAGACCATCATACAGTATGGTTCTTGCCAAGTCGGCTTCCTTTCAGGGCAGCGCAGAAATGCAAATCAGCCCAAAATCGTACAATCATGCGGGTTCATGAGCCGACAAGACAAGCAGCCAGTCATCGCCAGTGTCATTTGCGGAGAGCTGTTCGGGCGTCACAACATGTGTCTGCCCCTTGAAATCGAGGTGCCGCAACGTGCCGTAGACCGCCGTCAACCGGCGAATGAATTCAACGCTGTTTGCATACCGGAGCGCATTAAACTCCATGACAATCATGGGCTTATGGCGTTCGATGGTTTCTTGCATCGCATTAAAAATATGTTCCTCGGCACCTTCCGCATCGATTTTTATGAAGTCCACCCGCTCGTAGGACTGACACAGCTGATCGAGCGTCGCCGTGCGAACATTGACGAGGGACCCCGAGACAGCGTCCGCGACGAAGCCGGGCTCCACCACTGCCGCGTTTTTGGGCTCATTGTGAGGGATGTAGAGGGAGACAAGCTTGTCGTTCGTATCGTTGAGTGCGATTTGTGCGAGGCGGGTACGACGCAGAAAACCGTTGAGATCGATGCTGCGCCTGAGAAAATCCATGGCATGGGGGTTGGGTTCGATCGCAAGCAACTGCCCCGACGCACCGACAAGCTCCGCCAGCAGGACCGAATAGTAACCGAAATTTGCCCCCACATCGACGGCGACCATGCCATCGCGCACGTTCCGGGCACAAAACTGAGTCAGCCAGATTTCCCAGTACCCGTCCAGGAGAAGGTGTGATCCAAAACCGCGGTCCCGGGTGTCGATATAGAATTTGTAGCGGCCCAGAATGCGCGCAACCGCTGTATAGTCGCCGAGATAGGCGCTGCGTGCGAGATTTTGAACGGCCAACTCCAGATCCGGGCGCTTGAAGCTTGCAATCTCATGGAGGTGAAGCAGCGATTGGGGTGGCATTGTTTACTCTCACGGCAGCTGCTCCCAGGGGAAGCATAGGACGGTAATGGTCTCGTTGTTCAAGTCCCCGCATATCGGCGGATCAGACGTTACTCTCTCTTGCCAGTTTCACTTCGTTGCTGCCGCAGCGCTTATGCCGATCGAGGTGGCGGACAGGGCAGGGGATGCGACACCCTGGAAGATTGCCATGACCTTCTGCCATTCGGCCCCGGATGCATTGGCAATGTAAATGACGTCGCGCGGCTGCATTTCGAATCTTTGCATTGCCAGCATCGTGCTCGTGTTCTTCATGTTGAAGCGGTACACCACGGGGATATATTCGCCGGAGTTGACAAGCGGGTTGCCGGCGGGAAGGAAGCGTCTGGCAACGGAGGCGAGTTCGTAGCGCAGGACGAAGACGCCATTGGCATCAGCGCGGTTGTCGTTCAGGCCTGCCGCCTTGGCCAGTGCGTCGGCCATGGAAATCCGGGATGCTTCAAACGGAATTTCGGCATTGCGTCCAGCCGCACCCAACACAAGAATGGTGCGCGGTTCGCGCACGACGGTGATGAGATCACCGGATTTCAGGCGTATGTTTTCCGCCGGATTTTCGATAAGCACATCGAACGGAATACGGGCAGTCACGCCATTGCGCGTCAACCGGATGATGCTTTCGCTGGCTGCTGCCCGGATACCGCCCGCTGAAGCGATGGCATCCAGTATGCGTTCGCCAGCACCCGAAAGGGAAATCCGCGCGCCGGAGGCAACCTCACCGGTGACGGTGACGGAATTGGCTGTGCTGCGCTGAATGGTGACAAGCGCCTGGGGCTGGACGGCCTTGCCGTCAAGGGCCGCTGCGATCTGGCGCTCCACTTCGGAGGGAGTCCGCCCGGCAACGGCAATGCGTCCGGCATAGGGCACGGCAATCGTGCGATCGCCCGAAACGGTTTGCGGCGGAATGACCGTCGATCCGCCGGAGGATTGTTGAAAGCCTGCTGCGGTGATGTTGCTGCCGAACAGGCTGCCGGGAGGCGCTTCCCACAGGTTGACGCCAACCACATCGCCGACTGCAATGCGCAGGTCGCTCGTGCGCGGCCCGGCGCCAAAGCGATTGACGAGGCTTTCGCGCGGCCGCGTTGCCGCATAGGAAAGCACGGCGTCGTTCACATCGACCATGGCGTAGTTGGTGCGCGTTTCCGTTTTCCGCTGCTCGACGATCTGCGCGGTTGAAGGACCCGAACCGGGAAGTGCGCAGCCGGAGAGGGCAATTGCAGACATCATGGTGAGAACCAGTCCCGCCGATGCGGATCGTCTCGGCTCCAAATACCGATGAAAGGGATAGAGTGGCATCACGATGCTTGGCAGTGAAGGTCCAGCTTGCCTTTTCAGCATGTCTTACGTGCTCTTTTCGTGAAATCGCATCATTGCCGACGGGCTCATTCCATAGGCATTCCGATACAGGGACGAGAACCGTCCCGGATTTGAAAACTGCAGGTGCATGGCCAGGTCGGTGACATTGCGCGCACTGCCGCTGACGATAGCATCATGCGCCGCCGACAATCGGTACGCGCACAGGATGTGCATGGGGCTGGTATCGCGATATTCCTTGAACATACGCTGCAGTGCGCGGGAACTGCAGCCTGCTGCCGCCGCAATTTCATCGAGCGTGATCGAATTGTGAATGTTCTCACGCATGAATGCTTCGGCGCTCTGCAGATAGCGCGGTGAAATTCTCCGGGAGGACTGGCTGCTCAGGGCGCTGACGTTGTCAGGCCTGGTCATGAACAGCTTGGCGAGCAGCAATCGTTCATACACGCCCGCCAGGACATCGCGGCCTGAACCCGCGGCCGCCGCTATATCCTCGCTCACGTAGCAAAGCGTCTGGTACAGCGCGGAAGCACTGCCAGTGCGGAAATCATGCAGGGGCGAGAATGCGAGCTCCTGAAAGTACGGGCGCCGCATCAGGCGTTCGAAGTGTTCACGCAATGTCGGTACCGGAACAAGATAACTCACCCAGGAACTGGCCGGATAAAGTTTCGCCTTGACCCCCGGGCGGTCGAACACGCCGGTGGCGGTTCCCGCCGGAATATTCTGTATCTTGCGGTTCTTGGTATCGATGAGATCAACCGCGCCTTTGAGCATGAATACAAAGCTTAACGTTGCACCAATACCATTGGATGCAACTTCCAATCGGCCGCTTGTTTCACCATAAACGATGGATGTCTGATGTAATGGACACACCTGGCGTTTGAAGCCATAACGTCCCTGTTCATCAGGGAAGCCCGACCAGCGCCAATTGCCGTCCATCTTTTCAACGTTGCTGGATATGTCTCCGCTTGAGCTCGAAAGAGATCTGTATTCAGAACGTTCCATCGGATTCTTATACATTCACTCCCCCCAAAAAACCCAAATACCTCAAGCAACTTCTACAACGGAAGTTCAAGATCAACTTTAGACGTTCAAGGAAATTCAGACTACGAGAAGTTTTACAGAAATAGCAACTAAAGAAATTGTCATCACAAGTTTTTCACTTATTTTGATTAATTCAAAATTTAAATACAAGTTTACATATCCCGTACAATACAAAACAATTGTTCAATTCGTGAGATTTTTGAACACTTTTTTCAATATATATATTGATATGAGAGGAAATAAATTGACGTTTATTATATATGTTTGTCGTGATGTGTATAATTTACACGCGTGATGCCAAATCGCGCACGTCGGGGATGGACGGCGCCTTGTATGGATGAAATGTCGCGGCGAACCAACCCGGGAGATCGCACCTGCTATCCCCCGAAGGCATTTACACGACAAAATTATGGATGTCCTTGACGGGGCAGAGGTGCCTCGCGGTACCGATTCTACCGGAAATACGCTATATTTTACCGTTCGGATTGAGGGGCGATGCATCCACGGCCGCCTGAATCGTTCTTGACGTGACGGATGGGCGCGCTCGGTTGGCGGCATCGATCATTTCGTTGGTTGGATCACGCAAGACATTATACACGATCGGAATGGCCGCCTTGGCATATTCCCGGTATGTCTGACGGACAAAATCCGGAATGCTGTCCCAGCTGTGGCTTCCAGTATATTTCTGGGCGTGGATAGCCTTTGCCATGGATTCGATCAGCTTTTCGTGTGCATTCATATATTTCTTCTCACTTCTTTGATAACTCCAAGGCAAAAAGAACGATAAGTATGTAATTTACTTGTACATATGAAGAGAGAGAATTCCGGTATCTGAGTAAACATCGGAAATTAACTGGGTTGCTGCAAGGGGTTTTCCATAATTGTTCCAGGGGAAATGGAATATATGGTTAGCGCAGCTTTCTTGCAGGCTGAGAGCCTATGGTCCTGCACCAGTTTGGCGATGATGAATTCAAGCACCTGGCGCTGCGTCGCAACGGTCCTTCCAGCGCCAGCGGATAATAAATATTGACCATTATAGTCATGTTTAATAACAGGGTAGCCGGATTTGCACTATGCAAGCTGCTCCGATGGCGGAAGGGTTCTCCTTCCCTTCACAAGATACGGACCAATGACAGCATTCTCCAATTCATCACCGGCCATGATTGGCAACACCACCTTTCATGACGTGGTCTCGAACCAGAATGGCCTGGTGTACCGCGTTTTCGTCTACCGTCCCGGCGGGGAGCCGCCAAGCGATGGATGGCCGGTGCTTTATATGACCGATGGCAATGCGGTGATCGGCACGGCCGTCGACGCGATGCGGGCGCAGGCGAGTTATCCCAGCGGCACCAATGTGGCTTATGGCGTGATTGTCACCATCGGCTATCCCGTGGACGGCGCCTATGATCCGTTGCGACGCTCCTGGGATCTCGGGCCGCCGCCCGGACAGGTCTATCCGCCGTTCTATGAAAACACCCCTGAAGTCAGGACCGGTGGGGTCGGGGAGTTCCTGACGTTCATCGAAGATCAGATCAAGCCGATGATTGAAGCGGATATTCCCATTGATCGCAATCGCCAGGCGATCTTCGGTCATTCCTTCGGCGGTCTCTTCGTACTCTACAGTCTCTTCACCCGCCCATCGGCCTTCACAACATGGATTGCGGCGAGCGCGTCGATCTATTGGGAAAATTGTGCGATCAACGCCTTTCTTCCCCAATTCGAAGCAGCGCATGCGACGCGACCGGGGGCGGCGCTTTATCTCTCCTGCGGCGAGTACGAGACGGACAAGCTGGCACCATTCCAGCGCGGTGCGGCCGACGAGGCGGACCGGCTGGCGCAGAAGAAAATCACGTTGAATGATGTTCATTCCGTCGAACTCATGCGCCGGTTGAACGCCCTGCCTGACCGGCCGGTCCGGACGCAGTTCGAGATTCACGCCGGTGAAAACCACATGTCTCTGCTGCCGGTGGCGGTCAATCGTGCCATTCAGGCTGCCTTCGCCGTTGTAAAGCCATGCCAGGACGGTTGAACACAGCCGGGGGAAGGGAGAGGCCCGATGCTGCCATATGATCGTCTCACGGATTTGCCGGAGGCCAGCCCGGCCCGGACCCTTGGGCATCCCGCTGCGATTGATATCTGGTGGTGGGCCTTTACTGAAGGCCAAACGGATTGGGGAAAGGTCAGGTCGGCACTTTCCCAGCGGGAACAGGAGCGGGCGGCTGCGTTTAGGTTCGACCGGGATGCCACCGGGTTCATGGCAGGGCGTTACCTCCAGCGCAGCATCCTGTCACACTACACCGGAGACGCGGCGGAGGACTTGAACATTGCTGCCGGCGAACACGGCAAACCGTATCTTGCCGGCGAAACGGCGCTGGCATTCAATCTCAGCAATACCAATGGTCTGGCGGTGCTTGCAGTCAGCCGCGCGTGTACGGCTGTTGGCGTGGATGCCGAAATGCGCTCGGCGACACTTGAGGCCGGGGCGGCGCAACTCATCTGCTCCACCGCTGAATTTGCGACGCTCTCGATGCTTCAAGGCGCCGAACGTCAGGCGCTGCTGCTCGCTTTCTGGACACTCAAGGAGAGCTTTTTGAAAGCGACAGGCCATGGGCTGGCTGTCGAGCCGCATCGGCTGACTGTGCGGGTCGATCCGGTAAGCCGGGCAATCCGCGTGGAGCATGATCTGCCTGGAGATCGGGACAACTGGTGCCACCGCCTGCTTCTGTCTCCGAGCGGGCATATGATTGCGGTTTGCGCGCAATCGGATCGGACAGGGCTGGTATTCCGCCAGCAGAGCCTGCCCGATCCGATTTTCCGGTTCTAGTAATCTACGGCGATGGACTGGCCGATGGTCTCGTGCCCGCTCGACAGCCAGTTGACCTGCGAGTCATGCGGCTCCAGATCGAAGTGCTCGTGACCTGTAAGCGTGTTGATGATGTGGGCGCTGCGCCATGCCATCAGGCTCAGTTGAGAATCGGCGATGCCATGGCTGTAGCGCCCGGCGTTCTGGGCAAAGATGCGGTTCTGCTTCGGACCGTTCCAGTTGAGACAGTATTCGTCATTGAGGGCGGGGCGGCTGTGACGGTCGAACTGGATACGGTCCTGCAACCCGGAGAGGGCCTCGGGCAGTTTGAACTGGTAACCTGTGGCGAGAATGATGGCATCGGCATGGGCAACCTCGACACCGCCGTCAAAGCGGTTGCGCACGATCAGCCGATAACCGTCCTTGTCGGCCTCCACCTGAATCACATCGCGATTGGGCGAGAGTTTTGCCTCGATGCTGCGGCCTTCCAGATAGCGCAGACTGTAAAGCCGGCGGTAGATCGCATTGATCGTCGACAGGGAAAGGCCGTCGCTGGTCAGGATCGAAGCTTTCAATGCTTCGAGCTTCTGGTCATTGTTGAGGTTGAGGTAGGCATAGACATATTCCGGCGAAAACACCTGATTGGAAAAAGCTGTGTCGTTGATCGGTTCGAAATTGTGCCGGCGGCTGAACCAGTTGAGCTCTTTCAGATTGGCTTTGGAGTTGAGCAGGGATTCGACCACTTCGCCGCCGCTCTGGCCGCCGCCGATCACCGCGATGCGGGCTGCATTGAGGTCCGGCAGCCGGAATTTTGCTTCGCAATTGTGGAAGCAGCGTTCGCCGAGGAACGGTGTCGCCCATGAAGGGACAAAGGGCGTGGTTCCTGTTCCCAGCACGATGTTCTTTGCCGCCACACTGCCGTTGTCGAACTGCACCACGAACCTGTCCTTGTCGTGTTTGACCTCGCGCACGGCAGCATCAAATGAAACATTATCGAGCTGTCCGGCGACCCAGGCAAGATATTGCGCAAACTCCCGGCGCGGCACGGCATCGTAATGGGCGTTCAGAAACGCATAGAGGCGCTTGTGGGCCACAAGATAGGACACGAACGACCATGGATTGGTCGGCATGACGGGTGTGACCAGGTCCTTCAGATAGGACGACTGCAGTTCGACATCGGGCAGCATCATGCCGGGATGCCAGTCGAAATTCGCCCGGCGTTCGTAGAAGTGCGCCTTGAGGCCGCCGACGCTGTCGAGCAACGCCGCAAGGCTCAGATTGGAAGGTCCGACACCGATACCCGCCAGATCGAGGGTCTCGTTCGGCTGGCGCATATGATCATTGTTCGCAAACATGGCAGTCATCAGAATTCCTTTCCGTGATCTTGATTCCAAAGGGCCCTATCGGGCCTCGTCCAGCCGGTGGGAGAGGCGGCTGTGGAATGCCTGTGATCCGATTACGTGCAGATGGTTGGTGCCAGAGATGATTTCCGCCGGATTGGCCCGGGGAGAGTAGCGCCGCCAGTCGATCAGGTTGAGACCCCGATTCAGGCTGTCGTCGGCCGCCCAGGAATGGATCGGCACGTCATGCGGCTTCAGTTCATGACGCCTGAAAATCAAAGCGTTATCGATGAGGATCCAGAACGTGTGTTCGCGGCTGCTGATATCCGGACCATCCGTCGGCAGCTCGTCTTTCTCATCGCCGACAAAGCGCAGGAACTGCTCATAGGTATCCTCGTCCATGACGTTGAGCAGGCGGTCCCATTCGGCGCGCATGGCGGTGCGCGACAACCACTCCTGCACGGTCGCGTGCAACTGGTCGCGTTCGCCCGGCTTGAAGCGCGGCTTGGCGCCGATGGCGAACTCGGTGCCGAGATCACAGACGTCGACCATGGTGATCAACCGCAGGTCAATCTCGTCGCCGAGCTTGCGCGCGGTTTCATAGGCCAGCAGTCCGCCCCACGACCAGCCGAGGAAATAGCAGGGCTGGCCTTTGCTTTCGCGGCGGATGTAATCCACATAGCCCTGGATGATATCGTCGACGGATGAGCCGATTTCCTTGTGTTCGGAGAGTGAATAGCAGATGAACCCGGTAGCGGGTTGATCGGCGCCGAGATAGTCGACGAGTTTGACATATTCGCGCGTGCTGACGAGAAGGCCGGGGAAGCAATAGAGCACGGGCTTGGTTCCCGATGCGCGCAGCACAATCACTTCGCTGCCCGCCTCGCTATTGCCGTTTTCAACGACCTCCGCGAATGCACGGATCGTCGGATTGTTGAAGAGATCGGCAATCGTCGTGCGGTTCTGCGGCTTGCGCTGCCGCAGGGCCGTGAGGATGCGGATGGCCCCGAGAGAGTTACCACCGATGGCGAAGAAGTTGTCTTCGACGCTGATCGGGCTCGTCTTCAGGATGTCCTGCCAGATATCGCGGACTTCTTCTTCAATGGCGTTTTCCGGTTCGACAATGTTGCGCTTCATCGGCGTCGGTGCGGGCAGGGCGAACCGGTCGAGCTTGCTGTTGGGATTGATCGGCATGGCTTTCAGCGGAACAATGGCCGAAGGCACCATATAGGCGGGCAGCATGCGTTCCAGCGCCGCGTGCATCTGCGCCACGTCAAGCTCAATGCCCTGTTTCGGCACGGTATAGGCCACCAGCATCTTCTGCCTGGTGGCTTCGTCGTCTCGCAGGACCACGAGCGCCTCGCCGACACCGTCAAGCTGGAGCAGCGCGGCTTCGATTTCACCGAGCTCGATGCGGTAGCCGCGCAGCTTGACCTGATGGTCAACGCGGCCGACAAATTCTACCGTGCCGTCTTCGCGCCAGCGGGTCAGATCGCCCGAGCGATAGAGACGCCCGCCCTCCTTGGAGAACGGGTCGGGAATGAAACGGTCGGCTGTCGTATCGGCTTTGCCGATATAACCGCGCGCCATGCCTTCGCCGGCGATATAAAGTTCGCCCGTCACGCCGATGGGGCAGGGGTTGAGGTCGGGATCGAGGACATAGACGCGGCGATTGCCGACGGCACGGCCGATCGGTGCATAGGTGCCTTCGAACTTCTGCCCTGCGCGCACTTTCCAGACCATCGGTGTCATGATGGTTTCGGTGGGGCCGTACCCGTTGATCAACCATTCGGACTTCAGAGCCGTGGACAGGAGATCGAAGGTCTGCTGGGCAAGTCCTTCGCCGCCGAAGGAATAAAGCCGCATCGGCGGCGCGCTGTCGGTGAGATCGGCCCATTCCGCCAACTGCTGCAGATAGGTGGTGGGAATACTGGCATTGTTGGCGCCGTGCTTGCGCATGGCGGTCAATGTTTCCTCCGGGGTCCATAGGGGCTGGTCCGGCAGAATGATGCTGCCGCCTTCCATCAGCGGGTTCATCCAGCGTTCGTGTCCGCCATCGGAGCTGAAGGGCAGGAACGGCAGTTCGCGCGAGTCCGCGCTCATGCCGTAGACGCGTGAGGTGTTCTGCATGTGATGGGTCAAAGGCCCATGTTCGACGGCAACACCCTTGGGCAGACCGGTCGAGCCCGATGTGTACATAATGTAGGCGAGCTGGTCCTTGTGGACTTTGACATCGGGAATGCTGTCCGGCTCCTCCGACAGGTCGAGCCTGTCGAGTTCGAGGATGACCGCATCGAGGCCTTCCGGAATACGGTCAAGCAGCCAGCTGTGGGTGAGGATAACCTTCACGCCGCCATCGCGCAGGATATGGTGGTTGCGGCTGGTGGGATGATCCGGCTCAACGGGGATATAGGCGCCGCCCGCCTTGAGCGTGGCGAGAATGCCGACGATGGCTTCGGGAGAACGCTTGACGGCAATCGCCACGCTGATGTCGGCACCGATGCCGAGCTTGATCAGCCGGTGCGCCAGCCGGTTGGCGCTGCGGTCAAGCCTGGCGTGGCTCCACACGTCGTCGGCAAAGATAATAGCTGTCTTGTCAGGTGTGCGCTGGGCATGGGCGGCGATATGTTCATGCACCGCCCGGTCATCGTTGATAGTGTCATCCTCATAGGGAGCCGAGAGAACATCGAGTTCATCCTCGGCGATGAGGTCGATATCCTTGATGCGGACCTGTTCCCTGGCAATGGCCTGGGAGAGAACGCGCTGGAAATGAACGGCCGCGCGTTCGATCAATGCCGGCTCATAGATGTCTTCGGCATAGTCGAACAGGCCGGCGAGCGTGCCGTCCGCCTTCGGGGTGAGCACCAGTGCCAGTTCCGCATCCGAGCGGGGCGCGACGGCCGGCACATGGTCTTGCGCCAATGCGGAATGCTGGGGCGGCTGACGGAACTCGAACAGGGATTTGACGATCGCGTCCTGTTCCCGTTCCTCATGCGTCTGGATTTCCTGCACGAGGCGTTCGAACGGAACGAGATATTCCGTTCCTGTGGCAACCGCCGATTCAAGCGCTTTGCAAACATCCAGGAAGGCAGTGCGCGACGTCAGTTCAAGCTTCAGCGGCAGGATTTGCTCGCTGCGCGCTATGGTCTCCTGGCTCGTGGATCCAAGCAAAGTTCCGTACTGCAGCGAATAGGTGCCGCTGTAGCGGGCCAGGACAACAGCAAAGGCGGCGGAAAGCAGCTCTTCAACCTTCAACCCTTTCAGCGTTGCATAGGACTGGATGCCGGTCCAAAGCGTCGCATCGAGTGTGAATGGCACGCGCTTGCGTCTGGCGCCGGCATATCCGGCAGCATTGAAGCGTGTGGGCAGGGTCGTCGCATTGTACTCCTCGCCAATCAGATCGCGCCAATGGGCGAGGGCCGCCGCAAATTGCGGCGTTTCCAGCGCTTCTTCTTCGCGCACGCCGCGCTGCAGGCTGTCGCCGGGAAGCACTGGCAATTCCCTGCCCTCGGCGAGCGCGATGAGATCGCTGCGCAGAATGGCAAGCGCTGCCTCATCGCAGACGATGGGATGCAGCACGATTGTCGAGATCAGTTGGCCGTTATTTCCGGCAATCAATTGATAGCGGGCGGAAACACCGTTCAGGAGATCGAAGGGGCGGGCAATGAAGCCCGCCCTTTCCGTTTCGGCTTCCGTCGCGCTCAGGGGATTGCTGTCACTACCAACAATCTCATTGGAGGGAACGTCGCCCGGAACGGAAAACTGCTCAATGCGGCCGCCGGCAAAGCGGCGAAAGCGCGTGCGCAAGGCGCTGTGCCGCTGCGCCAGCCGGTCGAGGGCGCCCTGCACCTGATCAAGTGCAACGCCCTTCTCCCATTGCAGGGAAAGCACCTGGAAGGGAAAAACCGTCGAGTTGCCGATCTGCTCCAGCGACCAGATGCGCTTTTGCGCCAGTGTCAGCGGAAAGCTTTCGGCCGCACCGCTGGCGATGCCGTCCACGGCAACCGGTTCATTGGGTTCGGGTTGAGCGAAGAGTTTGTTCATGGTGTCACCGATCTGTTGTCTGAAAGGGATTGCCGGCAATCACGCCATGGCCTGCCGCAGCGCCAGCGGCCGCGGATCAACCCAGATTTTCTTGATTTCAACCAGGCATTCCTCGCGGGTGCCGCTGAAGCTTTCCTTGCTCCAGCCGACGGGCAGAGCCTTGTCATTGGACCAGACGGAATAGCGGTGTTCCTGATCGCGAACGATGCTCCAGGTCTCTGGCGACGTCTCGGCATTCGACATCATGCGGGCTCCTTGCAGAATAAAGACATGACCAAGAGACGGATGAACCCGCGCCCGATTTAAGCGGAACGGGAGAAAAATTTTTCAAAGTTTTGGCTAAATCGAGCGGTGTGCCGACCGTCTCTGTAGCAACCATCTTGTCAAAACTTGCCAGCGAGCAGGCTGCGGAGCGCACCATGACCCTTGTTTCCAATATCTCCCAAGAAGCCAATGTTTCGCCGATTCCAGCTTCGGGCCTGTCGTGCTTCCTGAAATCCGCCGAAATGAAAACGCCGGGTCAGATGCTGATTTCAACTGTGGCCGGGCGCTATCTCGCGGATGTCGAGCCAAGGGCTGGAAGTGTCCGCGTTCGTTTGCCGGATTTGAATGCCGACGAAACCGTTTCGGTTCTGGCCTCGGCCATCGAATTTCTGTCGGCGCAGTCGCGCAATATCAGTCTGGTTGAAGTCGGCAACGTGCAGCCATCGGATTTTCCGCTGGGGACGCACAGCGGCAATTCCTTGACCGTCGATGTCAGGGAATTCTGGCAATGGCCGATGCCGTGGATTGCCAATCCCGCCTGGCCGCACCCGCAGGTGCACGTCATGACCAACGGCCAGTATCATCCCAAACGCCCGCGCAAGCCGGTCGGTGTTGTCTATGAACGTTACATTCCCTGGCTCGATCAGGTGCTTTCGTTCCGGGCTGCGGATCCGCAGACGGATCTCGGGCATTTCCATCTCTGGATGAATGACGAGCAGGTCAACGTGATCTGGGAAGACGGCGGCGACAGGGAAAAACACGCCGCCATTCTCGAGGAGCGGCTGCGCGATCCGCATATCCTTGCCCTGATCGGTTGTTTCAATGGCGTGCCGTTCGGTTATTTCGAGGTCTATTGGGCTAGGGAAAACCGCCTCGGGCCCTATTATGACGCGCAGGATTACGACCGCGGCTGGCATGTGGCCATCGGCGAGCCGGCCTATCGCGGCAAGCAGTGGATCACGGCGTGGCTGCCGTCGCTGATGCATTTCATGTTTCTCGACGATCCGCGCACCCAGCGCATTGTCGGCGAGCCGCGCGCCAGCCATGAGCAGCAGATCCGCAATCTCGACCGCTCGGGCTTTTCCAAGGTGAAGCACTTCGATTTCCCGCATAAAAGGGCCATGCTGGTCATGCTGCTGCGCGAACGCTTTTTCGACGACAGGCTTTGGGTGCCCGCACCATGAATCCCGAAGAAATCGGGCAGATGAAGCCAAGGCGCGCCTATTTTGCGCCAGACGATCTCAACGATCCGGCGCTGACGCGTCTGATCTTCCGGCTCGGCCTGCCGGCCGTGGCGGGCCTGTCGATCAATGCGGTGCATCACACGATCAACATGGTTTTTGTCGGCATGATCGGCAGTCACGAAATCGCTGCCATCACCGTTGTCCTGCCGATCCTGATGATGATCGGCGCCATCGGCGAGGGGCTTGGCGTCGGTGTGGCGACCGCCGTCGGGCGTGCCCTGGGCAGCGCCAATCCGCAGCGCGCCAATGTGACGGCATCGACGCTCATAGTTCTGACGGTGCCGCTGGGTATCGTGCTCACGACAGGCATCCTTGTCTTCCGGCGTGAACTGCTTGGCCTGTTCGGTGCCAGCGAAGCGATCATGCCGCTTGCCGAACACTACCTGATCATCGTCGCCTTTTCGGTGACGTTGACGATGCTCCAGATAGTGTCGGATTTCATCGCCATCTCGGAAGGCAATACGCGTTTCAGCATGTGGACGCTGCTCGGGTGTTTTGCCCTGAATATCATTCTCGATCCGATCATGATCTTCGGGTTTGGCTTCGGGCTTGCAGGCGCAGCCATGGCAACAATCCTGTCCCAGATCGCGGCGATTGCGGCCTATGCGCTGTATTTCCGCAAGCGCATGGGCACACTGCATCTGTCGGCGCGCTTTGCCGCGTTCCGGGCGGATATATTGAAACCGGTATTCTCCATCGGCCTGCCGACGACGCTGACCAGCATGCTGAGCAGCATCAGCTTCGCCGTGCTGTTTACCTATGCCGGGTTCTATCGGGGCGACAGCGGCATTGCCGGCGTCGGTATCGCGCTGCGGGTTCTCACTCTGGGCATGCTTCCCATCGTCGGTCTGTCGCTCGGCGGCCAGGCGGTCCTGAGCTTCGCCTGGGGCGCGGGGAAGACGCCGCGATTGCTGGCGGCATCGAACCTGCTCCTGATGCTGACCTCGGCTTTTTCCGTGGCCTACGGGCTTGGCGCCGTTCTCCTGCGCTATCCCATTGCAGCCATTTTCACCGATGATCTGGAGATCGCCCGGATCGCCGCGCTGACCATCATCGTCACCCATATTCCCTTCATCTTTTTCGGCATGCGGCAAATCCTTGTCGTGCTCCTGCAGGCACAGGGCAGGGCGCGCCTCGCCGCCACGATCAGCATCGCGCAGAACGGTTATTTCCTCCTGCCGCTGCTGTTTGTCCTGCCGCATTTCCTCGGCTTTGACGGCCTTCTTGCCAGCCTGTTTCTTGCCCCTGCGCTGACCGCACTTCTCTCTGCCGTCATTCTTTTCACCACGCTGCGGCAGCTGCGCGGCGATACCGATCTTCCCATCGCAACCTTCAACAACACCGTGTCTGAGAGGGCATCATGAACAAATCCATGCCACCCCATGAATTCGATCCAATGGAAATGCCGGACGACCTGTTTTCACCGGTCGATGCGGCTGCCTTCAATGCGGTTTCGCCGCCGATCTTCCAGACGTCGCTCTTCACCTACGACACCTATGAAGCCATGGAAGATGTGTTTGCCGGGCGTGCGCGCAATTACATCTATTCGCGCGGCGACAACCCGACGGTGCGCGAATTCGAACTGCTGACGGCCCGCCTGGAGGGCGCGGAAGACGGACGCGGTTTCTCCAGCGGTACGGCCGCAATCACAGCGACCATTCTCAGCCTTGTCGAGTCCGGTGACCGCGTGGTTGCCGTCCAGCATCTCTACAACGATATCTACCGGCTGTTCGTAAAACTGCTTGCCCGGTTTGGTGTCGCGGTGGATTTCGTCGACCCATCCAACCATGACGAAGTGCGCGCGGCGTTGCCCGGTGCGAAGCTGCTCTATCTGGAAAACCCGACATCGATGGTGTTCGAACTGCAGGATATTGAAGCCCTGACGTCCATGGCCAAGGAATATGGCGTGACGACCGTCATCGACAATTCCTGGGCAACGCCTCTCTTCCAGAAGCCGATCCAGCACGGCGTCGACATCGTCATCCACGCCGCTTCGAAATATCTCGGCGGCCACAGCGATACGGTGGCGGGCGTTGTTGTCGGGCCGCGTGACCTGATCGCCAAGATCAACAGCTCGACCTATCCCTATATCGGCGCAAAACTCTCACCGTTCGAAGCGTGGCTGCTGCTGCGCGGCATGCGTACGCTGAAAGTGCGGTTGAAAGAACACATGCACAACGGACTGGTCCTCGCCAAGCACCTGCAGCAGCACAACGATATCGCACTTGTCCGCCATCCCGCATTTTCGGATCATCCGGGCAAGAAGACGTTGACGGGCTTTTCCGGCCTCTTTGCCTTCGATCTGAACCCGGACATCGATGTCGCGCGCTTTGTCAACGCGCTGCGCCATATCCGCCTTGGCGTCAGCTGGGGCGGACCGGAAACGCTGGTTGTTCCTGCCAAAGCCGCCTTGCAGATTCCTGACCGGATGACCTCCTTCGTGCGCTTTGGCGTCAATCCGCAGACCATCCGTTTCGCTGTCGGTCTGGAGGAGCCCGAGGTCATCTGGAATGACATCCAGCAGGCCCTCCACGCCGCCAGGTTGTAGGCCGGGCACAGGCAAAACAAAGTTGGTCAAGGCGGGTGAAAAAGACGGACATTTCGTCGAACGCGCCTTGACTCGGAGAACATGATAAATGTAGTCATGTTTTGAATATGAGAATAATACTCATATTAAATATCGAATAGTCTCAGGGTTTTAACGGGGGTTTGGTCATGCGGGGTTGCAGGACGATGATTTGGAACGGGGTCAATTCAGCTGGGCGCAAGCAGCGTTCGCACAAACGTCTGCTGATGACCACATCGCTGGCAACGCTCATGACTGTCAATCTCGCCTATGCGCAGCAGGCGCCGACCATCGAGCTCAATCCGATTGTCATCAACAGCGGCGACGATGCCACTGGCCCCGGCAATGGCTATCTCGCCAACAGCACCTTGACAGGAACAAAGACGAGCACGCCGCTGCGCGAAGTTCCCCGTTCTGTTTCCATTATCACGCGCGAACAGCTGGATGACCGTCCATCGCAGCGAATCGAGGATGCGCTGGCCTATACGGCGGGGGTGACCAGTTCACCCTGGGGTGTTGACGAACGCTACAATCAATTCATGATCCGTGGTTTTGATGTCGGCCCTTATGCGGTGTCTCGTGACGGGCTGCCGCAGCGGACCATTGATTTCTCCGGCTTCAAGGCCGAGCCTTACGGACTTGAGCGCATCGAGGTGATCAAGGGGGCGGCCTCGGTGCTCTATGGTCAGAACGGTGCCGACGGTCTGGTGAACCTGACGACCAAGCGGCCAACCAAGGACGCGCTGTATAGCGCCTATGCCGGCTACGGCTCGCACAACACCTATGAAGTCGGTCTCGATGCCGGCGGTCCGTTGGACAAGGAAGGCGTGTGGACCTACCGCCTGACGGGTCTGTTCCGCGAGGGGCATGAGGCGATTGATTTTTCCAAGAACAACCGCGTGTTCATTGCACCGGCGATCACCTGGTCTCCCAGCGCCGACACCTCTCTGACGGTCTTCGCCAACTATCAGTGGGATAAGCTTCCGCCCAATACGTTCCTGCCTGTTGCGAGCCCGCTTCATCCCAACCTGCCGAAGTTCTCGCGCAGCTTCACAACGTCGGATCCGGATTTTGACCGCTTCAACGCCAATCATGGCTCGATCGGCTATTCTTTCGAGCATCGTTTCAACGATGCCTGGACGGTTCGCCAGAACCTTCGCTACACCTCGCAGGACACGGATTATCGGCACCTGTATTACACCCAGATGCTGGATGAGCAGACCCTGGGCAGAGCCGCCTTCACGGTTGATGAAACGGCGACCATCTTCAGCGTCGACAACAGTGCGCAGTACGACTACCAGTCCGATCATATCAAGAACACGCTGTTGATGGGCCTCGATTACAATCGCTACACGGTTGACGGTCACAACGGATATGCACCCGGACCCGGTCTCAATTTCGAGAACCCGGTCTATGGCATCGATGTGCCGATGCCGGGAACGATTGTCGACCGGAAGACCACGACAGACCAAGTTGGCATCTATGCGCAGACACAGACCAAGATCAACGATCGCTGGCTGCTCAATCTCGGCGGGCGGCAGTCCTGGTTCGAGGAAAAGACGGATGACCGCCTGAGCAATACAAGAACGGATACATCGGACAATGCCTTCACCGGCAATGTCGGCCTCGGCTATCTCTTCGACAATGGCATCACACCCTATGCGAGCTACTCCACCTCGTTCGTGACCAATATCGGCCAGGATGCCCTGACCGGTTCCCCTTATGCCCCGTCAAAGGCGCGGCAGTACGAGATCGGCGTCAAGTATGATCCCGATTTCATGCCGGCGCATTTTACCGCTGCCTTGTTCGACATCACGAAAACCAATGTACTGGCCTTTGTCAGCGACGGTGCGTATCGCCAGATCGAAGAAGTGCGCCATCGCGGCTTTGAGTTCGAATCCACCGTTGATCTCTTCCACAATGTCAGCCTGACAGGCAGCTACACCTATCTCGACGCTGAAATCACGGCCAGTTCTCTGCCCGAAGTCGGCAACCGCACGCCGATGGTGCCCAAGAACCAGGCATCGCTCTGGGCCAAGTATACCTTTGACTCCGGCCTTCTTCAGGGGCTGAACATCGGTTCCGGTATCCGCTATGTCGGCAGTTCCGTCGGCAGTGGTGCCAGTGGCAAGCAGGTGAACGTTCCTGACTATACGCTGGTCGATGCGGCCGTCAGTTATGAGAAGAATGGATGGAAGGGCGCGCTCAAGGTCAGCAATCTCTTTGACAAGGGCTACTATTCCACCTGCTCGACCGACTATGACAATGCACCGATGTGTATCTACGGCGAAGGCCGGACAATCAAGGGTACCTTGTCGGTCAAATTCTAAGGTCAAACATAAAATGAACGGAACGTCCTTTTCCCTCAGTGGTGTCGGTTTCGATATCGACGGAAGAACCCTGCTTCATCCGCTGACACTGGACGTTCCGAAAGGGGAGGTGGTCGGCATTCTCGGCCATAACGGTTCCGGCAAGTCGACGCTGCTGAAAATCCTGGCCCGGTTCCAGGCGCCGACGCGGGGGCGGGCTGATTATCACGGCCAGCCGCTCGCCTCGTTCCGCCCCAAGGACTATGCCAGGAAGGTTGCCTATCTGCCGCAGCAGACGCCGGACACCGATGGCATGACGGTCAGGGAAGTGGTTTCGCTCGGGCGTTATCCCTGGCACGGGGCGCTTGGTCGCTTCTCGCTCACCGACCGCACCAAAGTGTCCGAAGCCCTTGAGTTGACGGGACTGACGCCGTTTGCCGACCGTATCGTGGACACGCTGTCCGGCGGCGAACGGCAACGCGCCTTTCTCGCCATGCTCATTGCGCAGGATACGGAATGTCTTCTGCTGGATGAGCCGATCTCGGCGCTCGATATCAACCACCAGATCGAAGTGATGAGCCTCATCCGCACGCTGGCGCATGAGCATGATCGCTCGGTCCTGATCGTCCTGCACGATATCAACATGGCCGCGCGCTTCTGCGACCGGCTGATCGCCCTGTCGGGCGGCAGGCTTGTGGCCCATGACGAGACCGATGCGCTGATCACGGCCGACAAGCTCAACGCCATTTACGGGGTCCGCATGGGTATTTTCCGCCATCCGGAAACACAGTCGCCCATAAGCTACGTTCTCTAAGGATCGGGATATTGATGATGGCCGCGCTGCGCCGCCGCGATTTTCTGTTCGGCTCAAGCCTTCTGCTCGCATCGCCGCTGCTCGCGCGTGCTGCCAGGGCTGCGCCGCCGCGCATCATTTCGCTGGACTACGGTTTGGCGCAGACGCTGATCGAATTCGGCACGCCGCCCGTTGGCCTGATCGACACACAGGGCTGGTATGACTGGGTCATGGAGCCGCCCCTGCCGCCGGGCATTGCCAATGTCGGTTCGAACTATGAGATCAACATGGAAATGCTGCAGCTGCTGCAGCCCGATTTGATCATTTCGACACCCTATCTCGAATGGATCAGGCCGCAGCTCGAGACAATCGCGCCGGTCAAATCCTTTCCCATCCATGCGCTCGGATCCTCGCCATATCCGCACATCGTTGCTGCAACGCTGGAGCTGGGGCAGATCGTCGGGCAGCCGCAGGAAGCGCAGGCCCTGATTGACCGCACCGAGCGGCAGCTGTTGGCGGCGAAGGCGGCAACCCGGCGTCTCGCCGAGCAGAAACTGGCCATCATGACGTTTTTGGACGCCCGCAACATTCGGGTGTATGGCCCTGGCGGTATCTTTCAGGACGTTCTCGACCGGCTCGACCTGCACAATGCCTGGACAAGACGAACCAATGAATGGGGTTTCAGCGATGCCGGGCTTGCCGATCTCATTGCCATTGGCGACAGCCGCATTTTCTACATGGATCCGGTTCCGCCGGATGTTCTGGCTGGCTTGGCGGGAAGCCCTTTATGGCAGGCCATGCCCTTTGTTCAAAGGGGCCATGCCGAGCGCATGGCCAGCGTGCTGATGTTCGGCGCCTTGCCGTCGGTCTCCCGCTTCGCCCGTCTTCTGGCTGAGGTAAAAGTCTAGATGTTGCGTACGTCGTCATCCCAACGTCTGATCTGGACAGGTGCCCTGTGGCTGGTTGCGCTCGGCGTTGCTGCTTTCAATCTGTGGCCGATGATCGGCAAGCTCGGTCTTGATGCCGTTTTCCTGCCCCCGCCGGCAAGCGACGGTGAGGCGGTTCTCCTGCACTACAGCCTGCTGCCGCGTCTGGCCATGTCCGTCGTCTGCGGCTTTGCCCTCGGGCTGTCCGGCACGCTTTTCCAGCATGTGCTGCGCAATCCGCTGGCATCGCCCTCGACGCTGGGTATCGAGGCCGGGGCGCAACTGGCGCTTGGCGTGGCGATCCTGTGGTTTCCGGCCTTGCTTGGCTGGAGCCGGGACTTCACCACGGCCATTGGCGGGTTCGCGGCCATGGCCATCGTCTTTGCTGTGGCGTGGCGTTTCCAGTTCCAGCCTGTCACCGTTATCCTGGCGGGTCTCGTCATGGGGCTTTACTGCACCGCAATCACGACCATTCTGGTGCTGATGAACAACCATTATCTCGCCGGCCTGTTCGTCTGGGGCGGCGGCTCGCTCAATCAGAACGACTGGCGCGACGTCAGTGCACTCCTGCCAAAAATCGCTTGCTTCACGTTTCTGGCGTTTCTTCTCGCCCGGCAACTGAATGTGCTGACCCTTGGCGAGGCGGCGCGGGGGCTCGGCATGAAGCTTCAAACCACGCGTGCCCTGACCCTCGTGGTTGCCGTCGCATTGACGACATTCACGGTGAGCGTGGTGGGCATCATCGGCTTCCTCGGCCTCGCCTCGCCGGCCATTGCCCGGGCGATCGGCGCACGGCGCATCAAGGATCGGCTGATCGTCGCGCCCCTTGTCGGTGCGGGGCTGCTTGTACTGATCGACCAGCTCCTGCAGATGCAGGCGGCCGTGACCGGCATCCTGCTGCCGACCGGCGCCGTGACGGCGTTGATCGGGGTGCCGGCATTGCTGATCGTCATGTTGCGCCGCAAGGCCGTGGGGCAGCCGACAGCCGCTGCATCGCCGGTGCGCAGGAGCCGGCACCCGGCGCTGATCCTGACCGCGCTTGCCGGTTTGCTGCTGCTTGCCTGTGTTACCGCCGTCTTTGTCGGCCGCGGCATCGACACGGCCTGGGCCATCCATACCGGCGCCACGCTGGACTCCCTGCTGCCGTGGCGGCTGCCCCGGCTGATTGCGGCGCTGTCTGCCGGAACCATGCTGGCGCTTGCCGGCAGCCTGCTGCAACGGCTGACCGGCAATTCCATGGCCAGCCCCGAGGTGCTCGGCGTCAGCGCGGGTACGGCCTTTGGGCTGCTGTGCGTGCTGTTTGTCGTGGCGCAGCCCGATTATATCAGCAGGTTGCTGGGCGGTTTTCTCGGCGCATCCGCCGTGCTTGTGGCGCTGTTTGCCATGAGCTGGCGCAAAGCGCAGTCGGGCAACCAGTTCCTCATTATCGGCGTCTCGCTAAGTGCGTTCCTGACGGCGCTGATTTCAGTCATCCTGGCATCGGGCGATCCGCGCGCCATGTCGCTGATCAGCTGGATGACGGGATCGACCTACAGTGTCACCGGTCCCGCGGCGGTCATCTCGCTGATCTGCGCTGTAGCGGCAATAGCGGTGGTGCCGGTCTTCCTGCGGCCCTTGCAGCATTTTGCGCTGGGCGAAATGTCCGCCCATTCCCATGGCGTCAATGTCAGGACATTCCGCATCCTTATCCTCGGCTTTGCCGCCCTGTTGACGGCTGTCGCGACGCTCGTCGTCGGGCCGTTGAGCTTTGTCGGTCTGATGGCGCCGCATCTGGCCCAGCGCATCGGACTGACACGCGGATTTCCGCATCTTCTCGGTACGGCTCTGTTTGGCGCGTTGTTGATGGCGATCGCGGATTTCATCGGCCGCACGGCCTATTTCCCGTGGCAATTGCCGACGGGATTGATCGCGACGCTACTGGGCGGTCCGGTGTTTGCGCTGCTGCTTCTGCGTCCGCGCAAGGCGGCTAGGCAACTTTGAGTGATTGCTCGCAGTAGCGGTGGGCATCCTTGATCATGAAGTTCACCAGGGTGCGCGAGACGCCCAGTTCTTCCGCAATATCCTTCTGCGGCACACCTTCGATGCGGTGGCGGATGAACGCGTCGTGGGTGCGCTTGGGCAGATCGTTCAATGAGGTCATGACCCGGTTGAGCGCCTCTGTCATCACGATACAATCAAGCGCGTTGACGCACGGCGCCGGCACGGAATCCACACCGTCCATCGGCATGAGATTCTTCTTCTCGTATTGCCGCTTGCGCGCCTCATCGAGCGCAAGATTATAGACCATGCGGCAGGCATATCCGACCGGACAATGAATGCAATTTGTCTGCATAGTGCAAGCTTTGACGATGGCGTCATGAAATATATCTTCCGCCAGCGCATGGGAGTGCAATACACTTTCGGCAATAGATATCAGTTTATTTTTGTATTTAACCAGTGCATCAATAAGAACATTTTCATCATGAAGACTCTTTTCTTTAGGCATGATCTTTATTCTTTTTTGCATAGGATTGTATTGCCGCTCATGGCAACATGAGATACGGCCAGAAATATTTCAAATTTTGAAATATCCAGCTTTGCAACTATCGCGAGTGCAGCTATACAAGAACTTGAGAAAAAGAGTCAAGTTAAAGAAAATGCGATTTGAAGAGGCGCTGTGAAAGCGGCGGCAAGCCGGGGATTCGAGGGTGGTTCCGCCCGAAGCGATCAAAAAGAATCTACCGGATATGTCGTTTGGCGCGGTCGACCCGGCTGCGTCGGCCTGCTAAGCCAAGCCTGTAGTGAATTGACAGTGGATACCCGATCACCATGAGCCGTCTTGACAGCTTTATCCGCCGCGTGACGGCCCAGCGCGATGTTCTCAACCATATCAGCGACACGGTCAGGGAATTGCCGGGGCCTGTGCTGGAGCTGGGTCTCGGCAATGGCCGCACCTACGATCATTTGCGCGAGCGGTTTCCAGATCGGCGGATCATTGCGTTTGATCGGGCATCCCATGCCTACAAGGCTTCCACGCCCGATCCGGAAAACATGATTATCGGGGAAATCAGGGAAACCGCGCAAAGCTTTGTCGGCATCGACGCGGCCCTGGTGCATGCGGACATCGGCACGGGCTATCCGGACCAGGATGCCATTACCCAGACATGGCTGCCGCAGCTGGCCGCTGGACTGCTTGCCCGTCACGGTATCGTCGCCAGTGGCCTGGCGCTGGACCATCCCGCGCTTGAACTGCTTCCCTTGCCTGCCAGCGTCAAGCCGGGACGTTACTTCCTTTATCGCCGCCGCTGATCCCGCGCGCCAAAGGGCGTATGCCGCGCGCCCTTTACGCGAAACGAATGCTGCTTTCCTGCGGAACAATGTAGACCCGAAGCGGAAGCGCCCGCCCGCGAATGGCAACATCCCTGACCTCAAGCCCTGCGGTATCGGAAGCGGCGAGGGTGACGACGGGTTCAGAAACCACGAGGGTCACGTCGAATTCCTTCGCAACGGCTTCCAGCCGGCTGGCGACATTGACAGTGTCGCCAATCGCGGTCAGGCTCTTCACCGCCCCGTACCCCATCGCGCCGACAATGGCCGGACCGGTGTGAATGCCGATGGCAACGCGCAGGGGCATGCTGAGCTCACCCGCCAGTTCATTGTTCAGCCGTTCGATTTCCTTGACGATGATTGCAGCCGCCTTCAACGCGTTCTTGCAACCGTCGGCGGCAGAACCCGTCAGGCCAAACAGCGCCATTGCCCCATCGCCGATGAATTTGTCGAGCCGTCCCCCCGAACGCTCGACGGCCTGGCCGACGATGGCGAAGTACCGGTTGAGCAGGAAAACGATATCATAGGGCAGCCGGGCTTCCGTCAGCATGGTGAAGCTGCGGATATCGCAAAACAGGATGGCGATTTCGCGCTCCCGTCCGGGGCTCGCCTGCTGGCTGCCTGCCGGTACGATGCTTTCAAGGCTGGGCACGAGAAGCGGTGCAACACTGATATTGGCGGTTGGATGCAACTGACAGGCGAGACGCACGCCATAATCCGCCCCGATACGGGTGAGAGTGGTCTGCTCGATCGGTTCGGGCGGAGGCAGGGTCTCGGCGCCCTCCAGAACCTGGACACGACAGGTTGAACACCGGCCTTTGCCGCCGCAGACCGCGTAATGCGGTATGCCGCCGAGGCGGCTGGCTTCAAGGACGCTGAACCCGAGGGGAACGCGCACGCTTTCGCCATCGGCATAGCGGATTTCAATCTGGGTCGCGCGCTCGCGCCAGCGGCGGCGGATTCGCAAGGCGACAACCAGCGCCAGCCCGCCGCCAAAGGCGCCATACAATCCGGTCTTGATCAGAAACTCGTCTTGCTTGACCTCGGCGCGTTCAGCCGGGGAGGCGTAGCGCGTGGCATTGAAGTTCTTGTGACCCTGATAACCCGATGAAGGGAACTCGCCGTAGCCCGAGGCGGGCGACATGTTGGCGATGGTCCGGCCGGTATTGGCAAAACCAAGCAGGGCGAGCACCGGCAACAGGATGGCGACGGTCAACAGCACCGGTGCAGCGCTTTGATACGATTGCCGGTAGCGCAGCCAGAAATGGATGCCGATGCAGCCGTGGCACCAGATGACGATCAGGGCGAGGGTCTGCTTGACGCCGTTGAAGGGCGAGGTGATCCAGAAACCGCGTATGATCGCTTCGTAGCTGTCGTAGTAGTTGGATAACTCATGGCGGATGCGCGTGCCGACCACGTGGTCGATGATGAGCAGCGGGATCACCAGCCCCAGAATGATCTGCAGCGCTTCACCCACCGGCATGTAGAACGTCCGTCGCAGGTAGAGTGCCCGCATCGCGAGCATGACATGCGTGACCGCAGCGCCGTAGAAAAGGGTGGTGCCGACGGGATTGCGCCAAATGGCGAGAAACCATCGGCGTCCTTCCTCGGCGGCGGCAAGCGAGATGAGGTTGAGCGCGTGATTGGTCAGATGCAAGGTCAGGAATGTGAGCATGATCAAGCCCGATGCCAGCCGCGCCCTGCGCAGGGACCGCTCGGAAAGCATGGGTGCTATCGTTGTTATCGTCATGAATACCGCATCAATTCCCGTATCTTGTCAGCCATATGGTTTCCCCTGTCCTCCGTCGCCGTGCAAAGCTTATGCGAGCCCATCTGATTTGGCGAGCGGGAGGCGAGCGATCAAGCGCAATGATGGCTTTTTGACAAACAATCATGGCGGTGCAGATCAAAAGATTGTTAGTGTCAGACGCCCCGAACCGGCTATAGATTTGCCGGAATCGGCAAGCGTTCGCCGAAATGGTTGAAACGATTGTGAAATACTGGATTGCGTGCGCATGCAGGTTGCCTTTTACGCGCCCTTGAAATCACCCAATCACGCGACGCCGTCGGGCGATCGTGAGATGGCTCGGCTGCTCATGTCAGCGCTGCGCAGAGCCGGACACCAGGTCGAAGTCGTGTCGGAGCTGCGCAGCTTCAGCGCATCGCCGGCAATCGAAGAGCGCGAACCCATCGCCGCGGCGGCGCGCGCCGAGGTCGAGCGCCTCACAGGCCTCTGGCAGACCGGACGAAAACCTGATCTCTGGTTCTGTTATCACCCCTATTACAAGGCGCCGGACCTGATCGGCCCCGTCATGGCAGCGGCGATGGATATTCCCTACATCACCGCGGAAGCATCCTATTCGCCGCGCCGCAATGCGCTTGGCTGGGCCGGGACGCAGATTCTCGTGGCCGAAGCGGTGCGCGCAGCAGCAGTCAACCTGTGTTTTACGCAACGCGACATGGATGGGCTCGCAAGCAGTATTCCCGGCGCGCGCCTTGCCCGGTTGCAACCGTTTATCGATACCGCGCCTTTTCGTGAAAGCAGCGTCGGGCATAATCCGCATCGGCTGGTCACCGTGGCGATGATGCGGCCGGGTGACAAGTTTCGCAGCTATGAAATGCTGGCCAAGGCTCTGTCACGGATTGTCGAACGGCCCTGGACCCTGGTGATTGTCGGCGACGGTCCGGCCCGCAATGACGTGCAGGCGCTGTTTGCCGCTTTCGGTGATCGCATCCAGTGGCTCGGACAGCGGAACGCCGGTGACATTGCCGCGTTATTGCGTCAGGGTGGTGCCTATGTCTGGCCCGGTTGCGGCGAAGCCTACGGTATCGCCTATCTTGAGGCACAGGCAGCGGGTTTGCCGGTTGTTGCGCAGGCAACGGCTGGCGTTCCCGAAGTAGTCGAGGATGGTGTGACCGGTTTCCTGACGCGGGACGATGATGTGCCGGCTTACGCCGCCGCCATCGCCAGCCTTTTGGATGACAATGATCTGCGGCAGTCCATGGGCGCGCGGGCGCGGCGGTTTGTTCTGGAGGAGCGATCGCTGGAGAATGCGGTACGACAACTGGATGCTGTGCTGACACAATTCATGGGACGGAGCCGATGACGGAAGACCCAATCTGGCAGCTTCTGCAGGCGGAACTCGCGCGCTGGATCCATGCCAGCCGCAGTGCAAAATTCTGGTTGCGCGATGACGATGCGGTCGAGCCGACCGCCGCGCTGGACCGCCTCATCGGCCTGGCCAACGATTTTGACGTGCCGGTGACGCTCGCGGTGATACCAGCCCATACGGGCGAGGCGCTGGCGGAACGCCTCGCGGCGGAGCGCCGGATCTGCGTGGCGGTTCACGGTTGGTCGCATGAAAACCATGCGCCGAAGGACCGGAAGAAGCAGGAGCTCGGCCCTGACCGGCCTCACGAGTTGGTGCTGCGGCAATTGCGCGAGGGGTGCGTGCTGCTCGCCAGGCTGTATCCTGATCGGTTTGTGCCCGTTCTTGTGCCGCCCTGGAACCGGATTGATGCGGCACTCCTGCCCTATCTCAAAGCTTGCGGGTTCAAGGCGCTCTCCGTGTTTGGCCCGGCCAAGCCGGTGGAAACCTCGGTGCCGCAGATCAACACCCATGTCGATCTGATGGACTGGCACGGCACGCGCGGCTGCCGCGACCACGCGGAACTGGTCGGCGCCATCGTGGAGCAGCTGCGGCTGCGGTTTGACGGAAGCGGTGAGCCAATCGGGATTCTGACCCATCATCTTGTTCACGACGAGTCGGCATGGGTATTCCTGACCAAACTCTTTCAGGTCGTTGCGCTAACTTCGGGCGGGCGCTGGCTCTCTATTGCTGATCTGATGAAGAGCCAGAAGCCAGCGGGTTAAAGATCGATGACCTGGCCGTCGCGGGCGGCAAATGTCCCGCTGAAGCGCTCTCGGGCCAATGTCTCGAATGCGTCGATCTCGTCATCGGTGCGCGAGGGCGCGTGATGGAAGAGCGCCAGTTTGCCGATCTTGCCGGCCGCCGCCAGCTTGACACCGTGCTGCCATGTGGAATGGCCATAGCCGAAGCGCCGCGGCATCTCGTCTTCCGTGTAAGTACAGTCGTAGACGACGAGATCGGCACCATCGATCAGGCGCAGCACGGCCGGGTCGAGGATACCGGCTTCGTGTTCCGTGTCGTAAATGAGCGCGAGCACCTTGCCCGCCCATTCGATGCGGTAGCCGATACAGCCGCCGGGATGGTTCAGGCTGTCGGTCCGGATGGTGACGCCCTCGCGCGGTGTCAACACATCGCCGGAGCGGAAATCGCGAAAGCCGAGGCTTGCCTTGCAAATATCCGGCTCGACGGGAAACCAGGGCGGCCGCATGAACTGGCGGACCATTTCCCGGGTGGTCATGATCCCCGCGAGGTGGCCGGACCAGAGCCGTACATTCATCATCGGATTGTAGAGGGGGGCAAAATACGGCAGGCCGATAATGTGATCATAATGGCTGTGGGTGAAAATAATATCGATCTGGTCCACGCCTTCCACCGACAGGGCATCACCCGCCTGACGCAGGCCGGAGCCCCCGTCAAAGATCATTCTATGTTCACCGCAACGCACTTCGATACATGACGTGTTTCCGCCATAGCGTTCAAATTCGGGGCCGGAAACTGGTACGCTGCCACGCGTTCCCCAGAATTTCACCCGAAATATCTCTTCACTCATACGTTTCTCACACCCAATTCCCCGTTTTTTTGGTCATCGTAACCAAACTGCAGACGTTATGCGAGGCTTGGATTTTGTTTTATTGGCTAAGTGCGCAATAAAAGTCTGCCATTCAGCATATGTAGGCGATAGCGATTTGTTTTTTAAGCTTTATGACAATCGCTGATACAAATGTATAAAATCATCGGAACATCTGATTCATGTCCTCATCCGCATTTCCGCCTGTCGCCATCATCGCAGATGCCCATTTTCACGATCTTTACGGCGATTATGATTTTGCCGGGGTAGAGGCCGGCGGCCGGCGCATGACAGCGCGGCGCCTGACGGATACGGTGCGCTCCACCCGGGTTTTCAACGAAAGCTATTTTGCCCTGCGCACGGCCCTGGACGAGGTCGTGCAACGGGGAATCAAGCAGGTCGTCCTGCTCGGGGACTATTCCGATGACGGGCAGGTTGCGACGCTGAACGCACTTCGGCTTTTGCTGGATGGCTACACCAAAGCGCATGGGCTGGTCTTTACCGCCACTCCGGGAAACCACGACATATTCGGCCCCGAAGGGCGGCATCATGCCAAGCGCCTGCTCAACCCCGACGGCACATACACCATCGTTGCCAGTGACAGCGCATTCATTGACGAGGATGCGGACGGGATGGTCGTAACGGACAAGATGTTCTGCGCAGGCTATCCCGAGGGATTGCGGGCTCTGCCGGATCTCGGGTTCTTTCGCCGCGCGGGCGATCTGCACTGGGAAACGCCCTTCGGGCCGGACGATGCGCCGGAACAGCGGCTCTATCCGGTGCGCTCAGCCGACGGCACAAATGAGTACCGCCTGATGGATGCATCCTATCTTGTCGAGCCGGTGGCGGGCCTCTGGCTGTTGATGATCGACGCCAATGTTTTCGAACCGCGTGACGGCGATTTCGAGCGCGGCAGTTCCGGCGCATTCATCGACAGCACCAATGCCGGCTGGAATGCCATGCTGCGGCACAAGCGGTTTGTCATCGAATGGATCAAGGACGTCACGAGGCGGGCGGAGCTTGAAGGTAAGAAGCTGCTTACATTCTCGCACTACCCGATGCTGGATATCCTCGATGGCACGCATGACGATGAAAGGCAGGTCATCGGCAACACGGGCTCGGTCAAGCGCATGCCGCTGCCGGATGTTGCCGCCGCGATGATGGATGCCGGGATGAGGATACATTTTAGCGGCCATCTGCATGTCAATGATACCGCGAGGGTTGCGCAGGATGCGTCCTGGCTGATCAATATCGGTGTGCCGTCACTGGTGGCATTTCCGCCCGCGTTCAAGGTCGTCACCTTCGAGGCGCAGACCCTTAAAGTTGAAACCGTCGGGATTGACCGACAGGCGATCGATCCGCGCCTGAACGCCCTGTACCGGACCGAAATCGATCTGACCGGCAAGAAGATCGGAAAGATGCTCGATGCCGCGGATTACGGAGCCTTCATCTCCGAGCACGTCGATCAGCTGGTCGTGCACCGGTACCTGCGGCGCGAATGGCCCAGGGACATGGCGCGGGCTCTACCGTTGCTCACCCTCGGTGACCTGCTCACACTCAGCCTGTTCGATCAGCCCGTGGATATGGATGCGACCATCATCCTTGTCCATGCCGAGCGCGGGCGTGCCGAGACCAAAGCCAGGCTGGATGCCTTGCTGGCGGGCAGGGAGGTTGCCCTCGAGTCTTTCGACGGGATCACGGTGCAGGAATTTCTGGGCGACTGGTACCGCCTCAGAATGGGCAGCGAAATGGCGCTCGATCGCATACCAGCGGGAAGACTGGCCATCTATCACATCCTGATCGATGTTTTTGCCGTGTCCGATGCATTGGAAACGGGCGGCGCGCAGGAGCGGTTTGCCCGGATTGTGCGTATGATGGGCTGCTATCTCTCAGGATTGCCGTCGCGCCATTTCAGGATCGATCTTGCCACCGGCAGCGTCGAAAAAGTCTGATAATTTGAAAAATGCCGGTCAGTGCTTGCTGCGCTCTTCCGAGAGCTCCGCTGTCGTATGGCTCAGCCGGCTGGCGAGAACCCGCATGATTTCGATGGTCATCTCGGGATAGTCGCTCAGCAGCTTGAGAAAATGCTCCTTGCTGATGCGCAGGGCCTCAAGCGGGGTTGAGGCCGTAACCGTGGCCGTGCGCAGGACATCGCAAAGGATCGCGATCTCGCCGACGATGGAATCGTGCTCGACTTCAGCGACCTTGATCTGTCCGTTGGGCGTATCGACGCTGACCTCGGCCGTACCCGACAGAATAACGTAGGCGGCATCGCCCATATCGCCTTGACGGAACAAAGCCTGATCGGCGCGATAGCTGACACGATCCGACGTAAAGGCCAGAAGCTTGAGCTTCGCTGGCGCCACACCAGAAAACAGCGGAATCCGCCGCAACATTTCGACTTCGTCTTTCAGAAGCATGAACGTCCAATACCCCCAAGTGCCACTCTACCCAGACATAGAGTATTACGATACCAGTTCTTTGAATATACCGTTTTTCTCCAAAAGAGTCGCGTGTGTTCCATCTTCGACCAAAGTCCCGCGATCGAATACAAGGACGCGATCGAACAGGTTTGCCAGTGAAGAATTAGCCAGCACCCAGATAATCGCGGGTGCGTGACCTTCCTCATGCAGATCCTGCATGATATTGCGCGTGATCTGATCCTGAACACGCTGGTCGAGTGCAGGCAGCGGCCGATTGAAAATCACATAATCGGACCGCTTGAGCAGAGCCCTGGCGACATTCAGCTTCTGTCTTTGCACATTGGTGATGCGTTTGCCGCCCGATCCGACGTCGAAATCAAGGCCGATAGACAAGACGCTGTCATAAAGCCCGAGTTCGTCAAAGAGATTGCGCAGGATGACGCGAATCCGATCCGGCCCATCGGCCTGCGCGTATCCGATCCTTCCGAACAGAACATTGTCCATCAGGTTAGCCGAAGTAATGAATTTCTTGGGATCGTAGCGTTCAATGACGGCCTTGAGATCATCCGGCAAATTCTTGTGGAAGCGAAGCCGTGCCTCGACAATTTTTGCCATGAGTTCATCGGTCAACAGACCGAAGCGGTGCCGCGGCTCGATGTAAGCAAAACTCAGGCGGATGATATTCGATCGTTCGTCGGGCGAGGCGGCGTCAAAATCGCGTCCCTGCAGCTTCTGCAACAGCAATTGATAGGCCGGAATATCGTCCGCCGTCATGAAGGTGAGCTGCTGGAAGAACGGATGGTCCGGCGGCAGGTCCTCGAACAGTTCGATGGCGTTGGCCGCAATTTCCAGACCCATCTTGTAAAGATCGACATTGAGGCCGCTCTCGCGCAGGATCGAGCGGAAATAGGGATGGGCGGCAAGTCGAAGATTGGTCATCATCGGCCGCTTCACCGTGCCGAAGAGGAGATTTTCACCGATGGTTGCCTGCGGATTATAGACCTTCGGTTCAAACGGGACGACGAGCCCGTCAAGGTTTTCATCCTGGAGGGTTTTGCGAAGCGCCTGCCGCAGTTCGACGATGCGGCCCGTCAGGTCGGAATGGGTTGCGGTGTCCACCTGCGAGCGAAGCGCCAGATCGACGATGTCCTGCGAGATCATGACCGCTTCGAGCACCGGCCGCACGACGCTGAAAAGATCCTGGGGTCCCGTGACGCCGGCAGATTGGTAGTCGACCCAATCACTGTTGAGATCAAGGTCCGGATTGCCGGCAAGCCGCGCTTCGTTGATGTTCCATTTGTATTTGGCGGCCTTGGTCCCGTCATATTCGACCTTGGTCAGGGGCGCATGCTTGAGGCCATAGAGAAGGTTGTCGCGCAGCGTTCCGTGGAAGAAATAGGCATCGGAGGCGGCATAGGCGATGCGCCGCCCGGTGATCGATTCCGGCAGCTCGAGAATATCCGTGCCGTCAATGGTGATGCGGCCGGAATCAGGCCAGATCAGGCGGCCGAAGGCTTCCGCCATCGCCTCGCCGCCGCCGCCGCTTGCGCCGACGATGGCCACCGTCTCGCCCAGTTTGATCTCGAGCGAGACGTGCTCGACAAGGCGCGCACCGCTATCGTCTGAGAGGGTAAGGTTCACCGCATTCAGCGAATGTTCCAGTTTTCCCACCGGTTCGCGCACAACCGCCTGGATATGCGGATCGACCAGCATATCGACATTGAACTGCTCGACGACCTGCGCATATTTCACCTGCACATCCTGGCGCGACTGATCCCAGTCGATCAGTTCCTTCAGCGGTCCGGGCAAATCCTTGTAGGCATTGATGACCGCAACCAGCTGGCCGATATCCAGCCGGCCCTGCAGGGCGAGAACGCCGCCAATGGAATAGAAGAGGAAGGGCGTGATCTGTGCGAGGAAGTTGTTGATGAATTTGACCAGGAATTTCCACTGGTAAAGATCGTAGCGGATGGAGAAGATCAGCCCCAGACGCGCCGCAATATCCGCGCGTTCATAATTGGACGTGTCGTTGCCGTGAATGGTGCCGATACCATCGACGATCTCACCGACGCGGCCCGAAAGCTCGCGTGCCGTCAACTGACGCTGCCGCCCGAGCTCCAGCAATCGTTTGCGCATGCGCGGAATGACGACGCCCTGCACGGCAACAATCCCGGCGGCAATCATGCCAAGCCAGAAATTCTGCAGAATGATGAAGACAAGCGCCGTGATGGCCTGTCCGCCGAGGAGGGCTGGCTGAACGAACGCATCGCCGGTGAAACCGCCCATCGGCTCCACCTCATCCTTGATCATCGTTGCAATTTCGGCCGATTTTACCCTTTTGAACTGGCTCGGGGGAAACCGCAGAACGCGATCGATCAATTCAAAGCGGATGCGGCGCAACATGCGCTCGCCCAGCCGGCCCTTATAGGTGTTGATGTAGAGCTTGAAGAGGCCGTTGATCACCACAAGCAGCAGAAACACAAGGCTCAGCGCCATCAGCATTTCGAAGCGCGTCAGCTGGAGCCCTTTGAAGAACATCACCTTGCCGAAATAGGGCAGCGTATACTGGATGCGCATGAAGGTCTGCGTTGCGCCTTCCACTTCGAATCCCGTGCCCTGTATGGGGCCGTTGACAATCTGTTTCGGCAAATCGAACGACAGGAAATACGGGATCATCGAGGCCGCAACGACCATCAATATCCATATTTGCTGGAACCGCGTGTTCGACCAGATATAGCGCGTTAAACTTTTTTCCATGGGTAACCGTAAGCTGTCAAATAAGCTGAATTCTGAACAATTCGAATAGGTTGTATTCCGGTGAGAGCCTCCTTTTGAAACCGTTCGGTGCAATGACGTGGAGGGCAAAAATGGATGGTAATGTCTATATCTTCCAGGATTGGCAGGAATCCCCCGAACCTTTCAACTGTTCAGTTTACAACACAGGGTAGCCGAACGCTATATGGTCACACCCAATTGTATGGATATCCGGGGGCTGGGGCACGGACGTTTTTCAGTCCCCGCTCAGCACGCGGAAATGTCTTCGTTTACGGCTCGTCCCGCGATGCCCGATAAGCGGCCATGAAACGCGGAGCCGCTTCGGCAACGGCGCTCAGCGAATAGCCGCCCTCCTGCACGATAACCGCAGGCAGATTGACAGCCCCCCACAGAGCGCCGATTTCCGCATAGGCGTCCGTGGTCACCTTCAGGCGTGAGAGCGGGTCGTCGTGGTGGGCGTCCCAACCCGCCGATATCACCAGCGCCGTCGATCCATGCGCGGCCACGGCGGCGGCAAGCCGACGGTTGGCGTCGATAAATGCGGCATCGCCGCTGCCTTCGGACAGAGGCAGGTTGAGATTGGTACCCTGGCCTGCGCCTGCTCCCGTTTCGTCGGCATAGCCGCTGTAGTGCGGATAGTAGTTGGATGGGTCGGTGTGGGTGGAGCCGAAGAACACGTCGTCACGGGTGTAGAAAATGGCCTGGGTGCCATCGCCGTGATGGGTGTCGAAATCGATGATGGCAACGCGATCATGGCGCTTGCGCAGATGCTGGGCGACAATGGCTGCATTGTTGAAATAGCAGAAACCCGCGGCGCGGTCCGCATAGGCGTGATGGCCGGGCGGGCGGCAAAGGGCGAATGACTGGCGCGCGCCATTCAGGACGGCATCGGCAGCGGCAATGGCCGTCTGGGCCGAGGCATAGGCAGCCGCGTAGGTGTGCTCCATCATCGCGCAGGACAGGCCGTTGATGTACCAGCCCGCCTGACCCAGAATGCCTGTCGGGCGCGGACGTGCGCGCACGCCGAAATCCCGGCCGGCGCCCTGATAGGAATTCACATTGGGCAAAACCTCCGGCCCGTGGTTGGGCAGTTGCATGAACCTGTCATAGGCGGTTTGCAGGAATGCGACGTAGTGATCGGCATGCACGGCAAGGATGGGATCGAGCCCGGCATCGCCCGGCTCTTCCTGCGCCAATCCAAGTTCGGCGAGAGCATCGATCAGGGTATGGGCGCGTGCCGGGTTCTCAAGCGGGTCGGTGATCCTGCCATTGATCATGTATTGCTTGGGTTGATGGGCCATCTGCCGGCTGTCAAAGAACAGTTTCATGCGTTCCGTCGCTTTGTCACGGTGAGTCGTAGCGAAAGCTTATTCGCTGCCGCAGGCAATGCAATCCGGGAAGTCTTGCTGCAACCGAACCAGCCCGCCCTGATTGGTATTTCACGGGGCTTTGCTTTTACTGATCATGCTTAACCGGAACTTAACGGGCTCATCCTAATGTAGAGATAAGGGGCGGGGTCCCCAGAGTTAATCACCTTGGGGATTGATAATGCGTTATACGAAAACGTTCCTTTCTGCTGCCTCCTTCTTCTCTCTGCTTGGCAGCCATGTTCTTGCGGCTGATCTTGGTCCGGCGACTTTTCCGGAACGGGCGCCGTATATGCCGGTTGAGACAGCATCGGGCTGGTATCTGCGCGGCGACGTTGCCTACAATTTTTCGTCAACGGTCAAGGCTCATGTTGATTATCCCGGCGGCAGTACGCCAAGCGAATATGAGTTGAAGCGGGGCTTCTCGCCCTTCATCGGCGTGGGCTATCAGTTCAATAACTACCTGCGTGCGGACGCAACCGTCGGTTACAGTCAGCGCGACAGCAACTACTATGAAACGACGACGGATCTGTGGGAAGCCATGGCGAACGCCTATGTTGACCTTGGCAATTACTACGGAATTACACCCTATGTGGGCGGCGGCATCGGCTTTGCCAATGTCAATTACGACTATCAGGGTCCCGTCGATGCACGGCTTAAATCCGGCGGCACAAACCGCTTTGAATGGGCGCTCATGGCCGGTATTGCGGTTGATATAACCCCGCGCCTCAAGCTGGATCTGGGCTATCGCTATGCGGATATCGGCGGCAAGGACCTGTATCAGAATGGCGATGTGACCATCCGCGACGATGGCATCAAAACCCATCAGATCCGGGCGGGTGTTCGCTTCAACACCTGGTGATCCGCACTGGCATGCCGGTTTGCCACCGCTTTCCGGGACAGCAGATAGGAAACCAATGTTCTCGCGCTTTCATCACGTTGCCGTCATTTGCAGTGACTACGACCGCTCGAAGCAGTTTTATACCGAGAAGCTCGGCTACGGGATCATTGCTGAAAACTGGCGCCCGGACAGCCAGTCATGGAAGTGCGATCTGAGATCCGGCGATACCCAGATCGAACTGTTTCACTTTCCGCATTCTCCCGCACGTCCGTCGCGCCCCGAAGCCTGCGGGCTGCGGCACCTGGCTTTTGCCGTCGCGTCCGTAGAGGACACGCTGGCCTGGCTGCACGCGCGGGGCGTTGCAACCGAACCGGTGCGGATTGATCCCTATACCAAGCGCGCATTCGCCTTCTTCGCCGATCCGGATGGACTTCCCATAGAAGTTTATGAGGTTGGTCAGGGGCAGGACCCGGAAGTCAAGGAAGGTGCGTAAACCTCTGTGATATCCAGTCAATGAACACGCGCACCCTTGGCGAAAGCTGGCGGTTGCGCGGATAGAGCAGGGAAACCGGGGTCGGTGAGATCGGGAAATCAGGCAGAACGTGGACAAGCGTGCCTGCGGCCAGGTCGGCTTCGGCGTGATAGCGCGGGATCTGGATCAGTCCGAGCCCCAGTCTTGCGGTCGTCACGTAGCTCTCAGCCGCATTGACCCAGACAGGTGCCGGCAGGGTGATGGTGCGAATGGTGCCTTCCACGAGGAACTCGAGTGGCAGGATCGTGCCTGTCGCGGTTGAACGAAAGCCAACCATCTGATGCCCTGCAAGGTTGTCCGGATGCTGCGGCATGCCGAACCGCTCGATGTAGCCGGGTGAGGCCAGCGTGATCTCGTCGAGCATGCCCACGCGCTTGGCGATCATATCGCTGTCGGCGAGATCGCCGACGCGCAGCACGCAATCGACACCCTCACGCACGAGATCAACGAGACGATCCCCTTCACTCATATAAAACTGTATCCCGGGATAGGTCTGCAGGAATGCCGGCAGTCCGGGCAGAAGGAAGTGCCGGGCCAGCGTTCCATGCACATCCACCCGCAGCGGCCCTTTCGGTTTTGCCCCGGCAAACGCACCTTCGGCGTCCTCGATGTCAGCCAGAATGGCAAGACACCGCTGGTAATAGGCCTCGCCATCCAGCGTCGGGCTGACATGCCGGGTGGTCCGTTGCAACAGGCCGGTGCCCAGCCGCGCTTCCAGCTGTTGCACCGCATTGGTCACGGTCGAACGCGGCAAGCCGATATCTTCCGCCGCCAGCGTGAAACTGCGGCGCTCGACGACGCGGGCAAAAACCCGCATGGCATCCAATGTGTCCATTGTTCTCAAATCTCGAATAGTGATGCCAGTTATCGCATGATTATCCCGAAAAAGAAATGATGCATGGTGCCTTCATCAACAGCGCTGCGGCGCAGACATGAAGGAGAAAGACCATGACACAAGCCAAAAAGAAGATCGCAATCGTCACTGGCGCATCGCGCGGTATCGGTGCAGCCATCGCCCGGCGCCTGGCGTCGGATGATTTCACAGTCGTCATCAATTATTCCGGCGATGCTGCGCCAGCTGAAGAACTGGCTCGCCGGATCGAAGCGAGCGGCGGCAGGGCTTTGACCGCCAAGGCCGACGTCAGTGATGCGCAGGCGGTTGCGCGCATGTTCGATGCGGCCGAAGCCGCGTTCGGCGGTGTCGATGTGCTCGTCAACAATGCCGGTATTCTCAAGACGCTTCCCCTCGCCGAAACCAGCGATGCGGAGTTTGACCGCCATTTCGGCATCAACGTCAAGGGAACGTTCAATACCCTGCGCGAAGCCGCCAGGCGGTTGAATGATGGCGGCCGGATCGTCAATTTCTCCAGCACCACCCTCGCGCTGAACATGCCAGGTTATGCCGTTTACAACGGCACCAAGGCTGCCGTCGAAGCGTTCACCCGCGTCTTTGCCAAGGAACTGCGCGGCCGCAACATCACTGTCAATGCCGTGGCTCCCGGACCGATCGCCACCGACCTGTTCCTGAACGGCAAGAGCGACGAGCTTGTCGCGCAGTTTGCCAAGATGCCGCCGCTCGAGCGGTTGGGCCAGCCGGACGATATCGCCAGCGTCGTTGCCTTCCTTGCTGGCCCCGATGCCGGCTGGATCAATGGCCAGATCCTGCGTGCCAATGGCGGCGTCGCCTGACCTGTATCTCCTGCAGACAACCATCACGAAACAGGAAGGACTATGATCATGAACAAGCAAGTTATCGTCGTCACCGGCGCGTCCAGCGGTTTTGGTGCGCTCACGGCCCGTGCCCTGGCAAAGGCAGGCCATACGGTTTACGCCGGAATGCGGGCGACTGAGGGGCGCAACGCGCCGCAGGTCGCCGAGGCAGCCGCCTTCGCCGCTGAACATGGCGTTGATCTGCGTTCGGTGGAACTCGACGTTGCTTCCGACGTATCCGTGGAAGCCGGTATAGCCAAAATCATCGCCGAGGCGGGCCGTCTCGATGTGGTCATGCACAATGCCGGTCATATGTCTTTCGGTCCCGCTGAGGCATTCACACCGGAACAGTTCGCCGAACTCTATGACATCAACGTGCTGTCGACGCAGCGGGTCAACCGCGCGGCACTCCCGCATCTGCGCAGGCAGGAAAAGGGGTTGGTTGTCTGGGTTTCCTCCTCCAGCACCCGCGGCGGCACGCCGCCATACCTGTCGCCCTATTTCGCTGCCAAGGCGGCAATGGATTCGCTCGCCGTATCCTATGCAGCGGAACTCACCCGCTGGGGTATTGAAACTGCAATCATCGTTCCCGGCGCCTTCACCAAGGGCACCAATCACTTTGCCCATTCCGGTTCGCCCGCCGACAAGGAACGGGCGGCGGAGTACAATGAAGGGCCCTATGCTGGTGTTTCGGAACAGGCCCTGAAAGGCCTCGCTGCGCTGGAGCCAGCCGACGCGGATGCCGGTGCCGTCGCCACGGCGATTGTCGATGTGATTGGCATGCCGTTCGGAACCCGCCCGTTCCGCACGCATATCGATCCGTCGCAGGATGGCGCCGAGATCGTCAACGGCGTCGCGGACCGCGTCCGCGCCGAGATGTTCCGGCGCATTGGTCTTGAAGATCTGCTGAAGCCGAAGGGCGCGCAGGGCCGTCCGCCCCGGTCGATCCGGTAGGCATCCTTTCGCCGCGGCCCGGCCGGACACCTCGCGGATGTTACCAGACGATTCCAGCTTGCCCGAACCGCCGATCTTTGGTTTGTCCAGCGCGAAATTGGGCTATGTTCGGAGCAATCTAGCTTGTATGGGTTGGAGCCGGGCCAGCGGTGCCTGGACGGAGCGGGAATTCATAAAAACCGAAGGGCGGACGTGCATCATGAAGTTTCCTTAATTGCCACTGTGGCGGTCAGTTTTGTTTTTGCGGCGGTGTGCGGCTATCTCGCGGATCGTCTGCGTCTGCCGCCACTGGTCGGTTATCTCGTCGCCGGGATTCTGATGGGGCCCTTTACCCCGGGCTTCATCGCCGACGCTGCGCTTGCATCGCAGCTTGCCGAGATGGGTGTCATCCTTCTGATGTTCGGTGTCGGCCTGCATTTCTCCGCCTCCGAATTGCTGGCTGTCCGCGGTATTGCCGTGCCCGGTGCGGTTGCGCAGATCGTGCTGGCGACCGTACTTGGTGTCGGCCTGGCCTCGCTGTGGGGATGGGGGATCGGTGCCGGACTGGTGTTGGGCCTGAGCCTTTCGGTCGCCAGCACGGTCGTGCTCCTGAAGGCGCTGGAAGAGCGCAATCTCGTCAACTCCGCCAACGGGCGCGTTGCCGTCGGCTGGCTCATCGTGGAAGATCTGGCGATGGTGCTGGCGCTGGTGCTCCTGCCGGCCCTCGCAGAAATTCTGGGTGCGCATGCCGGCGGTGCGGCCGGACAGGCCGCTGCGGGCGGAATGCCGCTGGTGCTGACCATTGCGATCACCCTGCTCAAGGTCGGGGCCTTCGCCGTCATGGCGATCTTCCTGGGCCCGAAGGTTGTGCCGTGGCTGCTGACCCTGGTGGCGCGGACGGGATCGCAGGAGTTGTTCACCCTCTCGGTTCTTGCCATTGCCCTCGGTATCGCGTTCGGAGCGACGGAGATCTTTGGCGTGTCCTTTGCGCTTGGAGCATTCTTCGCCGGCGTCGTGATGAGTGAATCGAACCTCAGTCACAGGGCGGCGGCCGACTCGCTGCCGCTGCAGAATGCATTCTCGGTGCTGTTTTTCATTTCCGTGGGCATGCTGTTCGACCCGTCCATCCTGCTGCGCGAACCCATGGCCGTGCTGGGCGCGCTCGCGCTGATTATTTTCGGCAAGTCGCTGATTGCCTTCTGCATCGTGCTTTTGCTGCGTTTCCCTGTGGGCATGGGCCTGACGGTCGCGGCCAGCCTGGCGCAGATCGGCGAATTCTCGTTCATTCTCGCCGGTCTCGGTGTGACGCTCGGCCTGCTGCCACGGGAAGGCCAGGACATTATCCTGGCCGGGGCAATCCTCTCGATCACCATCAATCCGCTGGTGTTTCTGGCCGCCGAGGGGGTGGAGAACAGCATCCATCGCCGGTGGCCGGTGTTTTTTGCCGGCTACGGCAAAAGGCGGGAGGAAGCGCTGGCGCGTGAACTCGGCGATATCCGGGCGATCAATGAGGAGCGCAACCGGCAGCACCAGCTCAAGATGCAGCAGCTGATCGACACTTTCCCGTTGTTTGCGCAAGTGGATGAGCACGCGCAGGAGGAACTCCTGCTGCTGTTCAAACCCAAATCCGCATCGCCCGGCGAACGGATCATCCGGATCGGCGATCGCGGTGATGGGATGTATTTCATTGCTTCGGGCGCGGTGGAGGTCCAGCTCGACAGCGAACCGGTGCGGCTTGAGCCCGGAGCATTCTTCGGGGAAATGGCGCTGCTGAGCGGCGGACGGCGCACGGCGGATGTCGTCGCCATCGATTTCTGCGAGTTTCTTGTGCTTGATCGCCGTGATTTCAACGTCTTCATGTCGCGGCATCCGACCCTGCGGGCGGCGGTCAGCAACATGGCGCGGGAAAGAGCGGAAATGAACACCTTGCGGCGCAATCCGGACCGGACCTCCGGCGCTGCCTGAGCTGGGTTTCCGTTCGCGCTATTGCTTCATCAGGCCGGCGCGCCAGGCGAGGGCGACCGCCTGGGTGCGGTCGGTCAGGTCCAGCTTTGACATGATGCTTCCCAGATGGGCTTTCACTGTCTTTTCCGTAATGTTGAGTTCGGCGGCGATCTTCGCATTGCTGCCGCCTTCGGCCAGGCAGCGCAGAACTTCAAGCTCGCGGGCCGTGAGATCCTCGAACTGGCGCGGCTGCGGGTTGCGGATGGAATTGAGAAGGCGCTGCGCCACGAGGGGGTGCAGTGTCGGCGTCCCCTTGCTGGCCGCATGAATCGCATTCATCAAATGTTCGCCGCGCATGGATTTCAGCAGGAACGAATGGGCCCCGGCCTCAATGGCCTTGAAAGCCAGCCGGTCGTCGTCACTGGATGTCAAAATCATGATATGGGTTTCGGGGCTCGCCTTGCGGATGAGGCCGATCATGGCTTCCGCAGCATCGCCCATTCCCGGCATCATCAGATCCAGCAGGAGAACGTCGGGGCGGTGTTCGCGCACCATCGATATGGCGGTCTCGCCGTTTTCGGCCTCCGCAAGGACAGTGAAACCGGGATCGATGCGCAGCAGCCCGCGAATGCCTTCGCGTACCACGGCATGATCATCGGCAATGACTATTGTTGTGCTCATGATTGCCCTGCCACGGGTAGCTTGAACGACACATCGACGGATGTGCCGGTTGCTTCCGATTGGATTGTTATGATGCCGCCGGGCAATGTGTTCGCACGCCAGCGCATGTTCGACAATCCCATGCCAAAGGGAGCCTTGCCGATATCGAAACCCTGGCCGTCATCGGTAATGCTCCAGTGCCAGCGGGCGCCGGGCTTGCAGTCGATGCGAATGTTGCGGCACTGCGCATGGCGCAGGGCGTTTGCCAGGGCTTCGTGGGTGACCATGAGCAATTCCTGGGCTATTTCCGGGACGCCGTCAAAAGCGGAGCGGGCATTTTCAGGCCAATTGATCGACCATTGCACGCCTGATCCCGCCAGCAGATCGCGGACACTGCGCAGCAATGTTTCATACAGGCCGTAATCGGCAATCGCGGGCAGGTTGAAGCCGGAAACCACGTTCTCCAGGTCCTGCTGCAAATGATCGGCCAGGCGCCGGGCCGATTCCACCGTCGGCAGCAGCGGCGCGTGCCCCTGCGCCTCATATTCCAGTTCGGTGAGCTTCAGACCAAGCACAAAACTGCGCTGTTTGGCGGTATCATGCAGGTCGCGCGCGATGCGGTTGCGTTCCACCGATATGGCCAGCGCCTTCTGCGTATCGAAGCTCTTGGATATTGCATCCGCCATGCTGTTGAAGCGTTGCATCAGCCGCCCGAATTCATCCCTTGAACCGTCCATGATGCGGGCCCGCAGATCGCCTGCGGCCCATTGGTCCGCGGCGTTTGTCGCCCGTTTTATTCGCCGGAACAGCCGCCAGACAAACAACGCCGCAACACTCGCCCCCATCGAATTGATCAGGATGAATGTGCGGATATAGTCATAAACGGTGGCATCGAGCACTTCGTCGTAAAGCTCCCATTGCGACCAGTAATGAAGCCCGATCAATGCCTGGGTGTTGTTGGCCAGCGGCAGTGCTACCCGCTTGACCATGGCCCAGTCGTCATTGTCCCTTTGAATGAAATTCGGCTGTTCGTCATGCGCCGCCTCGCTCAGCGCCTTGCCGAGCAGGGGCGTCGCGTCCGGCTGGGTGGCACACACCATGCCGTTATCATCAATGATCCGGACCTGCATCCGGCCGCTGTGAAAAAACGAAAACATGATGCCGAAATCGGATACCCGCGTGACGCCGGATCGAACCACATTCCAGAATATCTTGCTGGCCAGTACGGTGCAGGCTTCCTTGTCGCGCGGATCGGTGCCCGATGCCAGAGCGGTCAGTTGTTGCTGATCGAGGCCATTGAAGAAGTTCCGGATGCTGCTCTCGTAGCGGCCGGAGGAAAACTGGCTCATGAGGATACTGACGAGGAAAAGCGCGCCAAAGCCGACGATCATGAACATCAGCACCAGTTTGACGAACAGACCACGCAAACGAAGAGCATGCAAAAAACTCACGTTTTCATTCCTCGCCGGTTATTTAAGCCGACGTCTCACTGGCCGGTTCCTTGTTCCATACCACTCGGCGGAGCGAATGCCACCCTTGCTCTTGTAACGGGGCTTCGGCGTTGTGCGATGGCCCTCAGGCAATCGATAGGACGGATGGGTGCGCATTGACGCCGATTCCGTCAGATTGGCGGATTCATCCTGTCGCGCGGTTGTCCCTTTTCTCCATCCGCCTGCAAAATTCAACAGGATCATCACTTTATCGCGCAAGGCGTTCCAGAAATCAGACGAGAGAAGGGGTATCAGCACAAGGCCAAGCAGAAGCGAAAGGGCAAAATATTCAATGGAAAGCAACTGTATCTGATAACGCATGATCATGCGGCCGTCGTGGATGCGTGGCCAGGAACAGCGGGTTTAACCTGCGGTGCGAGCCACGTCTGGTTTGGTCTGAACATAGCTGTCTCTTCCAGTTATCACGCTTTCGTGAAGCGTTGGACCGGAAAGTAACCCTGTTCCGTCGTTCGTGCATCGGGCGAAGGTCAGGCTCGCACGTACGACCAAAGTCGTAGATGGTTAACCCGCCATGCGCGAAGAACACGCATGGCGGGCATTGTCGGGGAAATGGCCGGCGCAGATGCTATCAGGCGCCGCCGAGACCCAAGGCAGCGCGCAGCTCTGCCTTCGCAGGCTCGTATTCGGCCTTGAAGTCGTCATGCTTCATAATTGTCGCGGCAATGACGCTGCCGGAAATGCGGCCCATTTCCACGTCCGAACGGTAGTGAATGCCGCCAACGATGCGGTTGTTGCCGTATTCCCAGGCGCGGGCCATGATTTCCGCCTTCTTTTCCGGAACCATGTTGGACAGAACAATGCCCATCAGCGTGCCAACGGTCGTGTGACCGGAGGGCCATGCACCGGAATTGGAAGGCTTGACGGCAGGCTTCACGAGATCGTTCAGCTGATGCGGACGCGGACGCTTGAACACATCCTTTGCCGGATCAACGACGGCGCCTTCGGTTTCAACAACCCGGTCGAAAAAAGCAGCAAGCTTCGGCAATTTGTCCTTGTTGAAATCCGGCCCCAGAACGTCGGCGAAACGCCAGACATTTTCCTCGGCATCGGCCTGGGCGCGGGCAACCATTTCCGGTGTCCGCGTCACTTGCAAGGTAAGAACTTCGCCGATTTCTGCCTTGGTCTGTGCCGAATCATTGGCGGGAGGCGGGGGCAAAATGGTCAGGAGGTCGATTTCCTTACTATCGCTGAAAGGTTTGACCTCGCCGGCATAGGCGGCGGTAAGGCCAACAAAAGCAAACGCTGTCAGCAGACTGAGCAATCTACGCATAAAATGGTCCTCGTTAGGGTGATGGTCGCCATGCAATCATGCGCCCGTTGGATGTCACGTTTGTGACACAATGGGACCATTGAAGGCGTTGTTGCCCGGCAAGAGTTGGGATGAAGCCGAGGTGGCAAGAAGACGCACGGCCATGCAGCGTCTTTCCGTTGTGCCGCCTGTCTGTGAAATATATTGAGGGCGGGGAGCTGCCAGATCGGACGCCATGTTTCAATCCATCCACACCATCATGCAACATCCCGCATGGCCCGGCCGGACGGCCTGGGTATTTGCGCTGAGAACGAATGTCGCGGCGCTTTTTGCCCTCACGGCAGCCTTTGCGTTGAACCTGCAGCAGCCGCAATGGGCAATGATGACTGTCTTTATCGTGTCGCAACCGATAGCCGGCATGGTCATCAGCAAGGGATTGTTTCGTCTGGCTGGAACACTGATCGGGGCTTTGGCGGCGATGGCCATCACCGCCGCGACAGGTGATATGCGATGGCTGTTTGTGGCATCGATCGCCCTTTGGGTGGCATTGTGCACCTACGCGGCCTCGATGTTGCGGAACCCGGAATCCTACGGTGCGGCTCTTGCGGGCTATACCGCCGTCATTATCGCACTCCCGGCGTTTGGCCATCCGCACCTCTTGACCGAATTTGCCTATGCGCGCTGCACCGAGATTATGCTCGGCATCGTCTGTGCCGGTGTCGCCAGCCGTTTTTTTCAACCGCAGCTTGCGCGAACGGCGCTGGTGGAAGGCCTGGAAAACTGCATCGCCGATCTGGCGCGCTATACCAGCGATGCGATTGCTGGGCGCGATGCCGGGCACCTGAAGGTGGCGCACAGGAAGCTGATAGCGGACACGCAGGCGCTGGCCGCCATGCGGGCTCACGCACGGCTGGAAGCCCCCAGCCTTGTCACGCATGGCCGCCATTCCCGCCATACGGTGGGGCATCTCATGTCATGCCTGTCGATTGTGAACATCCTTGTCGCGCATCGGGCCTCGTCCGACGGGACATGGAGCAGCCTGCGTGACAAACTCGGGGTATTGCTGGATGACATGGCGCGTGACTTCAAGGTTGACGCCGTTGAGCCGTGGCTCAGCCGGCTGGATATCATCGCAGCCGAAATTGCGGAGCTGAAAGGCAGACCGTGGGGCGATGACAGCATCGGCATGATGGCCCGTTTGACGCTGCTGGGTGAGTTTCTCGACGGGCTCAAGGCGACGTTGAACGGTCTTTCGGCGCTGCGCAGCCGCTCGCAATATATGGCTGGCAGCAGGAAGCCGCCGGCATTGCCGGTCTACCGGGATCACAGCACGGCCCTGGTGAATGCGGTTCGCGCTGTTGTCGCGACAGCCCTGATGACGGCCTACTGGATGGAAAGCCGGCATGCGGATGCGGCGGCGGCGGCGATTATCGTCGCAGTGGTGTGCAGCCTGTTCGCGTCCATGCCCAACCCGCTGCAGACGAGCTGGGGATTTTTCAAGGGCACGTTGTACGCCGTTCCGTTTGCCTTTGTTCTGGGACAGTTGATCCTGCCGTCTTTCCCTGGTCTGTTCTGGTTTGCCCTATTCATCGTTCCCATCCTCGTACCGGCGGCGCTGCTGATGGCAGATCCGCGCCATGTCGGGCCGGCAACCGCTTTCGCCATCAATTTCATCGTCTTCCTCAAGCCGCATGAGGCGATGGTGTTTGAACCGCAGGTTTTCATGGAAACCTCACTGTCGGTTCTGGTCGGCATCCTCATCGGACTTCTCGTCTTCATTGTTGTTCTGCCGAAGCGGCCGCAGGTGACGGTGAACCGGATGATGGGCGCGTTGCGAACGGATATTGTCCGGCTCTGTCTGCGTGACCGGGTTCCGAGCCCGTCCGCATTCAACAGCCTTGCCTATGACCGCATCAACCAGTTGATGCCGATTCTCAGGACCATGCGGGAGGCGGGGGAAACCCTGCTGGACGACGCCCTGTCATCGGTCACCCTCGGGGCGGAAATCATCCGGTTGCGGCGGCTGTTGTCATGGGGGCGACTGGAGCACGATATTGCCGATCGCGTTTCGGAAAACCTGGCGCAATTGGCGAGAATGATAAGCCTGCAGACGCAGGACACCGGAGCCGTCGCAGGCTATGTCGCATCCGCCCGGTCAATGGCAGCGGACATTCCCGGGATGTCGGCGCGCCCGCTGGCCCTGCAGGCCGCAGCGTCGCTGCGGCTCATCGCCGTCATGATCGAGGACCATCCCTCTCTGGTTCTCGGCGCCCGCGCCCGGTCGAGCGGGGATAAAAAGGGCGCCTTCCGCTTCGGCATTCTTTGATATCCGGATGGATGGACGCCGTTTTCCATCTTGGGCAATAGCTTCACTTTCACTATTCCCCTATCATGATTTCAATGGCTTATGATTCTGCGAACTATTCCCTGAAAGACCTGCTTCGCCCGGTTGTCGCCGCGGAAGATGCACTTGCACGGCTGGATGAACGGGTGGCGCGCAAGGGCGATTTCGGTGCGCTGGGCAGCCGCCAGTCCAAAGACGGCTTGTTGCGCGAAAACGAAGGCTGGATTGCCCGGTCGCATTTCATGGAAGCCTGCAACGCGCTGTGGCTGGCGGGTGAACTTGTTCATGTGGAGGACCTTGTCCTGCACGACGCCCGCATGGATATCAGGACGCCAACCCATGAATTGACCCGGGCGCACGCAATTTTGCGAACCCGGCGTCAGATCGCCTCCAGTCCCGCACAATGGGCACTGAGCCCGAAGGGCATTGCCAGCCTGCGCGGGCGCTGGGGTAGCGATGCGCTTCTCGCGCCGATTATCAGCGAACCGGTGCGCGGGCTCGACATCGAGGCTGCCTCCGAGCCGGGGTCAGAAGCGGAAAGCGCTTTCGAGGAAGAACTGGCAAGGCTGGATGCGCTGCTCGACCGTTCGGAACGCCTGCTGAAGCAGCCCAAGGAAACGCGTGACACTGCACCGGCCAGAGCGGAAGCAATCTCTCCCGGTCATCTGACGCCGGATGGAGATTCTCTGATTTACGATCCGGACTGGGATGAAGACGGCAGGATGGAGGAATGGTTCGCGGTCATGGATCGCACCCGCGATCTGCCGCCCATGCTGGCCGCGGCTCTGCTCTGGGATGCGTGGGAGGAAATCGAGCCACTGCAGCACCAGCACTGGCTTGGCCCGATGCTGGTCGCCTCCATGTTGCGCGAGCGCATGAAGACGCGGGCGCATCTGGCGGTCTTCAATGCGGGGTTGCGCGCGATACCGCGCGATCGCCGCCGCGCCCGTGACCGCAACACGCGGCTCACGGCCTTTCTGGAAGCCGCGCAATCATCGGCCATTGCCAGTCTGAAAGAGATCGACCGGTTGAGCCTCGCCCGCGTCCAGATGGAACGCAAGCTGAAGGACCGCCGCTCGACATCCAGCCTGCCCGGCATGATCGATCTCATTCTGTCACGGCCGATGGTTTCAACGGCGCTGATTGCCAAGGAGCTGAAAGTGACGCCGCGGGGCGCGCTCAATCTCATTGCCGAATTGGGTGTGCGGGAGATGACCGGGCGGGGCCGCTACCGCGCCTGGGGTATCGTCTGACGATTCCTGAAGGGGGCTGGCAGGCTTGCCTTCATGCAGGCGGAAATTTTTGCTTTAATACTTGACTCAATTATTCATATTTTAATATGGTCCCGGCGGCCCCGCATGGTCATCCGCAATGGATAGACGGCGGAAGCGCAATGCCAGGAGAATACCCATGTCTGCCATGCCGACCGTTCTGAGCAGCTCCGCCACGGTTAAACTTCAGGCGCCGCAGGACATGCTGGACAAGCTCTGCAACGTCTTTTCCGAGCATGCACGCGTCGAACGTGATGATGCGGAGGGGCGCATTGAGACGCCCTATGGCAAGGCGCATCTGACGATTGCCGGCGATATCCTGTCTCTCGATGTCGAGGCCGATGATGAAACATCGCTGGCCTACGTCCGCATGGTGCTGGCCGATAGTCTTCTGGGCTTCGCGGGCGATGAAAAGCTGCAACTGTCATGGGTGGGCGATGGTCTGGCCAGTGCCGAACTGCCTTACTTCCGCGAAATGCGGGTGGTGAGCGCCCGCGATCTCACGCCCCATATGCGGCGCATCCGCTTGCGCGGTGCCAATCTTGCCCGGTTTGCGATTGGCGGCCTGCATATCCGGCTGCTGTTCGCGCCGGAAGGCCGAAAGCCGGTTTGGCCGACCATGGGGCGCGATGGCCGTCCGGTCTGGCCGGAGGGGGACGATGCGCTGATCGCCCGCGTCTATACTATCCGTACCATCGACATTGAGCGTGGCGAAGTCGACATCGACATGGTCGTTCATCCCGGCAACGATACGCCGGGATCGACTTGGGCATTGAATGCCAAACCGGGCGGCATTGTCGGAATGACAGGCCCCGGCGGCGGCGGCGTGGAAGACGCGCGGCGATATCTCCTTGTCGGCGACGAAACGGCCTTGCCTGCAATCGGCCGGATTCTGGAAACGCTGCCTACGGAGGCCGAGGTGACCGTCGTTCTTGAGATCGACAGCCCCGCTGACAGGCAACCCCTGCAATCCGCAGCAACAGTCGATGTTCGCTGGGTGTATCGCGGTGGCGCACCCGCCGGGACGACCGGCAGGCTTGCCGGGATCGTTGAAGGCCTCGACTCCTCCATCATTTCCCCCGACACCTTTGTCTGGGCCGGCTGTGAGTTCGCCGATTTCAAGCAAATCCGGGCGCATCTGCGCAAGGAGCGAAAACATGAGCGCTCCAAGCATCTTGTTGTGGCCTACTGGCGGCGCGGTTTTGACGGCGACAGCGCCAGGCGGGACGATTGAGACGCGCAAAATGCCCCAAATGCCCTTGCCTTAAAACTTGGGGTTGCAGAAGTTAATTGTTGATTATTATACTCAACAATATTACAGCCGCTCCACCAGATCAAACGCCACGCATCGGACCCGCTGAGAGCTGACAGAGTTTTCCGGCCCGATGGCTGAGACGGCGGAAGAAGCGAAAGATAAGAGTCATGCGCAAAAGCACAGGCGGATTTCCAGTGAAGCGGAATGTTTCAGGGCGTATCAGGGCAGGGACGGTCGTCCTTCCGGTCCTGTTGTTGCTGGCTTCTCCAGTGATGGCGCAAGAAGGCGCGCCGCAGGCGGCGCAGCCTCAGACCATCCAGCAAAGCCCGGTTGAAGCCGCCCCGGCACCTCAAGCGGCGCCTGCGCCTGTTCTCCAGGCCGCTCCGGCGCCGTCCGCACCGGCCGCCGTCACCAAGGCAACCCTCCCGCACAATTTGTCTCCCTGGGGCATGTTCATGGCGGCGGACTGGGTGGTGAAGGGGGTGATGATCGGACTGGCCTTCGCGTCGCTCGTGACGTGGACTGTCTGGCTGGCCAAGACGCTGGAACTGGCGGGGGCGAGGGTTCGCGCCCATCGCGCGCTGAACGCCATCGGCAGTGCGCGCACCCTGCGCGATGCCGAAAAGGCACTGGAGGGCCGCGGCGGACCGGGGGCCCAACTGGTCAATGCCGCACGCGAGGAAGTGCGCCTGTCGCAGGAAGCGCAGAGTTATGCGGGTGCTGACGGCTTGAAGGAGCGCGTTTCCTCCCGCCTGTCGCGCATCGAGGCGCAGGCCGGCCGCCGCATGAGCCGGGGCACGGGCGTGCTCGCGACCATCGGCTCAACGGCGCCCTTCGTCGGTCTCTTCGGCACGGTATGGGGCATCATGAATTCCTTCATCGGCATTTCGGAATCGCAGACGACCAATCTTGCCATTGTCGCGCCGGGCATCGCCGAAGCCTTGCTTGCGACCGCCATCGGTCTTGTCGCCGCGATCCCCGCAGTCGTCATCTACAACGTGTTTGCCCGATCCATCACCGGCTATCGCCAGTTGCTGGCCGACGCCTCGGCGAGTGTTGAACGGCTTGTCAGCCGCGACGTGGATTTTGCGCTGGTGCCGCCGGTGCATCAGTCCCGTGCCGCTGCGGCGGAGTAAAGGTAGAGATCATGGCCGGCGGTATCAGGCACAACGTTTCCGATGACGAATTGCAGGAAAACCACGAAATCAACGTGACGCCGTTCATCGACGTCATGCTGGTTCTGCTGATTATTTTCATGGTGGCGGCACCGCTCGCCACCGTCGATATCAATGTCGACCTGCCGGCGTCGACGGCGGCGCCAGCCACCCGGCCCGACCAGCCCCTCTATCTCACGCTGAAGGACGATCATACCATTGCGATCGTCAATGACACGGTGACGAAGGAAACTCTGGGCGCCTTCCTTGATCAGAAGACGCAGGGCGACAAGGAAACGCGCGTGTTCCTGCGTGCCGACCGGGCCGTGGACTATGGCGCGCTGATGGATTTGATGAACACGTTGCGTGACAATGGCTATCTCAAGATCGCCCTCGTCGGGCTCGAAAGTGCCCCGTCGGTGCCCGCTGGAAGTGCGCAGTGATGTCAGGCGAGCCGACAGCACGCGGGGCGGGACGGTTTCAGCTTAACTGGCGCGAAATAGGCCTGTGGTCCGCCGCCGGCATTATGATGGCCGGCTTGCATGCCGGTGCGGGATGGTACGGATACAGGTATCAGCCGGAAGCGGAGGCGGGAGATATTGCCGCCGCTGTGATGATCGATATGGAGCCGCTGCCGGCTCCCGTGATCCCGGAAGCCGTTGCCGAGCTGCCGCCGGTCGAGCCGGAGAAGATCACACCGGAGCCTGTCCAGCAGGAAGCCAAGGCGCCTGACATGCCGCCGGAAAAGCCGGTCGAACCCGAACCTGAGCCGCAGCCCGTCGAACAGCCAGTGCCGGAAGAGCAGGTGGTCCCGGAGGAGCCGCAGCCGGAAAAAACGGTTGAGCTGCCGAAGGCGGAAGTGCCGTTGCCCATTGTGCGTCCCGAGCAGAAAAAGCCGGATGTGCCCAAAAAGGATATTCCCAAGAAGGTCGTGCGCAAGCCGGTGAAGACACAGGTCACGGACGTGAAAAGCGATACCGTTGTGGAAGCCAGGCAGCAGCCAAGCGTGTCTCGGGCAAGCGCTGCGCGTGCTGCACAGACGTGGAGTGAAAAAGTTAATTCCTATCTGGCACGCTACGCCCGACGTGCAGGCGCGCGCAACCGGGGAGCAGGTAATGTGCGTATAACGTTCACCTTAACCCGAGACGGCAACATTGTATCGTCCAGCATAACGGGCAGTTCCGGTAATCCAGAGGTTGACAGATATGCACTTGAAACAGTGCGCAAAGCGTCACCTGCTCCCTCCGCACCAGACGACTATATTGGTTCGCGTGCTTCCATGAGTGTTCCTATTACCATCCGGTGATCAGGCGCGGGCGATCATTTCCGCCGCTTTTTCCGCAATCATGATCGTCGGCGCGTTGGTATTGCCCGACGTGATGGTCGGCATGACGGATGCATCAGCGATGCGCAATCCCTTTATACCCCGCACGCGCAGCTGGGGATCGACCACGGATTGCTGATCGGCGCCCATGCGGCAGGTGCCGACGGGATGAAAGATCGTCGTACCGATGGCGCCTGCCGCCTCGATCAGCTCCGCCTCGCTCTGATAGCGCGGCCCCGGCTTGAATTCTTCCGGCCTGTAGCGCTGCAGCGGCTTTTGCGCCACGATGTTGCGGGTGATGCGGATTGAATCCGCCGCGACACGGCGGTCGCTGTCCGTCGTCAGGTAATTCGGCCGGATGGCCGGATGGGCCCGGTAATCCGGTGATTTGATGTGAACGGAACCACGGCTTTCCGGCCGCAGATTGCAGACGCTGGCGGTAAAGGCGGGGAAGGAATGGACGTTCTCGCCGAACTTTTCCAGGGATAGCGGCTGCACGTGATATTGCAGGTTCGCCGTCGCAAAAGACGGGTCGGAGCGGGTGAAGACCCCCAGCTGGCTTGGGGCCATCGACATCGGGCCGGACTGGTTGATGAGGTATTCCAGGGCAATCGATGCCTTGCCCAAAAGGCGGTTGGCCTTTTCATTGAGTGTCGCAATGCCCGTCACCTTATAGGCGCAGCGCAGTTGCAGATGATCCTGCAGGTTTTCACCGACCGAGCGCCGTTCAAGAACCGGAGCGATTCCGGCGTTCTGCATGACATCGCCGCGGCCAATGCCGGACAATTCAAGAATCTGCGGCGAGCCGACGGAACCCGCTGCAAGGATCACCTCGCGGCGGCAGTGGATCGTGCGGATGGTTCCCGCCTGTTCGATCTCCACGCCCCCGGCTGTCAGATTGTCGATAACGAGCTTGCGGACATGGGCTCCGGTTTCGACTGTCAGGTTCGCACGCTTCATTGCCGGGCGAAGAAACGCCTTTGCCGTGTTCCAGCGGATGCCGCGTTTCTGGTTGACCTTGAAATAGGAACTGCCTTCATTGTCGCCGCGATTGAAATCGTCGGTGCGCGGGATCCCCGCCGCTTCGGCAGCATCCCTGAACGCATCGAGAATATCCCAGTGCAGGCGCGCCTCTTCCACGCGCCATTCGCCGCCCGATCCGTGAAATTCATCGCTGCCGAGATAGTAATCTTCCGACTTGCGGAAATAGGGCAGGACGTCATCCCAGCCCCATCCGGCACAGCCATCCTGCCGCCACAGATCGTAATCACGCGCCTGCCCGCGCATATAAATCATGCCGTTGATCGACGAGCAGCCGCCAAGCACCTTGCCGCGCGGGTAGTTGAGGATGCGGCCGTTGAGGCCAGGTTCAGCCTCGGTCGAAAAGCACCAGTCCGTCCGCGGATTGGAGATGCAGTAGAGATAGCCCACCGGAATGTGAATCCAGGGGTAATTGTCCTTGCCGCCGGCCTCAAGCAGGAGGACGGACACGTTCCGATCTTCCGACAGCCTGTTGGCCAATGTACAGCCTGCCGTGCCTGCCCCGACGATGATGTAGTCATAGCTGGCTGTCATGTCAGTGCCCGGAGCTGCTCTCGAGTTTCTTGCCGAACCGCGAGGCGTAGAGCTCGCCGATAATGCCGCGGCGGAAGACGAGGACGCAGACCATGAAAATGATGCCGGTGATCACCGTGACCGGGAATTCCGACGTGGCGAGATAATTTTCCAGCGCCGTGATGAATCCGGCCCCGACGATCGGGCCGACCAGTGTGCCGATGCCGCCAAGCAGGGTCATGAGCACGACCTCGCCGGACATCTGCCAGCTGACGTCGGTCAGCGTTGCAAACTGAAAGACAATCGCCTTCAAGCCGCCGGCAAGGCCGGTGAGCGCTGCCGACATGACGAAGGCCGCAAGCTTGTAGCGGGCAACGGAATAACCGAGCGAAATGGCGCGGTTTTCATTTTCCCGGACGGATTTGAGGATCATGCCGAAGGGCGAATTGATGATGCGCCAGATGATGAAGACACCGATGAGGAACACGGCCAGCACGAAGAAATACATGTTGAGCGGATCGTTCAGATCGATAAAGCCGAGGAGCTTGCCGCGCGGCACACCCTGAATGCCGTCTTCGCCCTTGGTGAAGGATGCCTGCAGGCAGAAGAAGAAGAACATCTGCGACAGGGCGAGGGTGATCATCGTCGAATAGATACCCTGACGCCGGATGGCAAAGAAACCGATGATCAGTCCGAGTATCGTTGCGCCGAAGACGCCGAGCAGGATGCCGAGCTCCGGCGGAAAGCCCCATTCCTTGACGGAATGGGCGGTAAAATAGGCGGCTCCACCAAAGAATGCCGCATGGCCGAACGAGAGTATGCCGGTATAGCCGAGAAGCAGATTGAAGGCGCAGGCGAACAGCCCGAAACACAGGACTTTCATCAGGAAGACCGGGTAGAAATGGAAGGGCGCGAGAATGAGCGCCGCGACGCCGACGAGGATCAGCAGCATTTCAAGATTGAGAAACCTGTTTTTCTGGCCTGGGGAAACTGTCGTATCGGTCATGTCAGACCTCCTTTCCGAACAGGCCTGCCGGACGGACAAGCAGAACGATCGCCATGATGACGAAGATCACGATATTGGAAGCCTCGGGGTAAAACACCTTGGTCAGGCCCTCGAAAATACCGAGCATGTAACCGGTGACGATGGCGCCGAGAATGGAACCCATGCCGCCGACAACCACCACGGCGAACACGACAATGATCAGGTTGGTGCCCATGAGCGGGCTCACCTGATAGATCGGTGCCGCCATGATGCCCGCAAGCCCGGCAAGCGCGGCGCCGAGGCCATAGGTAAAGGTCAGCAATATCGGCACGTTGATGCCGAAGGCCCTAACAAGCGTCGGATTTTCCGTCGCCGCGCGCAGATAGGACCCCAACCGGGTTTTCTCGATCAGAAGCCAGGTGGCAAGACAGATGGCAAGGGATGCCAGCACCACCCAGGCACGGTATTTCGGCAGGACCATGAAGCCGAGATTATAGCTGCCGGTGAGAGCGGCGGGCACCGCATAGGGTTGTCCCGCCGCACCGTAGTAATAGCGGAAGGTCCCTTCGATCACCAGCGCGAGCCCGAAGGTGAAAAGCAGGCCATAGAGATGATCGAGATTATAGAGACGCGACAGTGCGACGCGTTCGACGATCGCACCGGCGACGCCGACGATGACGGGTGCAAGGATCAAGGCGGGCCAATAGCCGATGCCGAGCTGGGCAAGCAGCAGATAACCGACAAAGGCGCCCAGCATATACTGCGCGCCATGGGCGAAATTGATCACGCGCAGCAGGCCGAAGATGATCGCGAGGCCAAGGCTGAGCATGGCGTAGAAGGAACCGTTGATGAGGCCGATCAGCAATTGTCCGAGGAAGGCCTGCAGGGGAACGCCGAAGATCATGGTCATGGGTCAGACTCCCAGCGCTTCGTTGAGCATGGACATGCGTTCCGGCAGTTCCCGGACATGGAAATTGTCGATGATCTTGCCGTGATCCACCACATAGAAGCGATCCGCGACCTTGCTGGCGAAACGGAAATTCTGCTCGACCAGCAGAATGGTCATGCCGCGCTGCTTCAGCGTCACCAGCACTTCGCCGATGCGCTGCACGATGACCGGGGCAAGTCCTTCGGTCGGCTCGTCAAGCAGCAGCAGTTTGACCCCCGTGCGCAGGATGCGGGCAATGGCCAGCATCTGTTGCTCGCCGCCGGAAAGTTTGGTTCCGGGACTGTTGCGCCGCTCTTTCAGATTGGGAAAAAGATCATAAATCTCCGGTATCGACATGCCGCCCTTGGCAACGATGGGCGGCAGGTTGAGATTTTCATCGACGGAGAGTGTCGCGAAGATACCGCGCTCTTCCGGCACGAAACCGATGCCGGCATGGGCCGTGCGGTGCAGGGGCACGCGCATCATATCCCTGCCGTCAAAGGCGATGCTGCCGGTGCGCTTGCGGATAATGCCCATGATCGAACGCAGGGTCGTGGTCTTGCCGACGCCGTTGCGGCCAAGCAGGGTGACGGTTTCGCCCTCATGAATATCGAGATTGACGCCATGCAGCGCGTGGCCTTCGCCATACCAGGCATGGAGATCGCGGACGGCGAGGAGGGGTTTGGCATCACTCATGTTCGGTCCCCATATAGGCCACGCGCACCCGTTCATCCTGGCTGACCGTCTGGTAGTCGCCGGAGATGAGAATTTCGCCGCGCTGCAGGACGGTGACCTGATCGCAAAGATCGGCAACGACCTTCAGATTGTGTTCGACCATCAGGATTGCCCTGTCGCGGGCCACCTCGCGAATGATCTCGGCAACGATGTGCACGTCCTCGTGGCCCATGCCCGCCATGGGTTCATCCAGAAGCAGGACCTTGGGATCGAGCGCCAGCGTCGTTGCGATCTCCAGCACGCGCTTGCGGCCATAGGAGAGGTCAGCGGCCAGTTTGTTGTGGGCGTCGTGCAATCCGACGGCTGTAATCAGTTCCATGGCCCGATCATTCAGCCGGTTGAGCGCGCTGGTCGGCAGCCAGAACTGCGTCGACAGTCCGGCCGGGCGTTGCAGGGCCACGCGCACATTGTCGAGAACGGTCAGATGCGGGAAAACCGCAGAAATCTGGAACGAGCGAACCAGCCCCATACGGGCGACTTTCGCCGGGTCGGTTCTGGTGATGTCCTGATCGAGCAGGGTGATCGTGCCGCTCGACGGCTGCAGAAACTTGGTCAGGAGATTGAAAACCGTGGTTTTTCCGGCGCCGTTGGGGCCGATCAGTGCGTGGACCTTCGCATGATGGATATCCAGATCCACATTGTTGACGGCGATGAAACCGCCAAAATCCCGGCGCAGGCCGCGGGCGGAGAGAACCACCCGGGATCCGGCGTTGCCGGCGCTGCCGGGAGAGGCATGACCTCCCCCGAATGCCGTACTGCTCAACGAAGCTGTCATCCGGACTACTTGGCCAGATCGCAGCCGCTTTCGGCTGGCTTTATATAGGCCTCAGCGCCTGGAACCGTGGCCAGAACCTTGTAATAGTCCCATGGCTCCTTGCTTTCCGATGGTTTCTTGACTTCCATCAGATAGACATCGCTGATCAGGCGGCCATTGGCACCGACCTTGGCGCCGCGCCCGAAGACGTCATCGACAGGCATTTCATGCATGGCAGCGGCAACTTTTTCCGTGTCATCGGTGCCTGCCTTCTGAATAGCTTTCAGATATTGCATGACCCCGGAATAGGTCGCGGCCTGGATCATGTTCGGCATACGGCCGGTGCGCTTGAAGAATTTGCGGCCGAACTCGCGGGACTGGTCGTCGCGATCCCAGTAGAAGCTTTCCGTCAGGGTGAGGCCCTGGGCTGCTTCAAGGCCGAGGCCGTGCACTTCCGCCAGAGTGAAGAGCAGGGCTGCCAGACGCTGGCCGCCCGATACGATGCCAAATTCAGCGGCCTGCTTGATGGCATTGGCGGTGTCGAGACCGGCATTGGCCAGACCGATCACCTTGGCACCGGATGACTGCGCCTGCAGCAGGAACGAGGAATAGTCGGCTGTTGCCAGCGGATGACGCACGGAGCCGACCACTTTACCGCCCTTCGACGTCACATATTTGGTCGTCTGCTCTTCCAGGGAGTAGCCGAAGGCATAATCGGCGGTGAGGAAGAACCAGGTATCGCCGCCCTGCTTGACGAGCGCACCGCCGGTGCCGACGGCGAGAGCGTGGGTGTCATAGGCCCAATGGAAACCATAGGGCGAGCACTGCTTGCCGGTCAGTTCGGCCGTGGCCGCACCGGTCACAAGATCGATCTTCTTCTTTTCCTTGGAGATGCCCTGCACGGCGAGCGCGACGGACGAGGTGGTCAATTCCATGATCGCATCGACCTGCTCCGTGTCATACCACTGGCGGGCGATATTGGAGGCAATGTCCGGCTTGTTCTGATGGTCGGCGGTGATGACCTCGATCGGCGCGTCGAGAACCTTGCCGCCAAAGTCTTCGGCGGCCATCTTCGCCGCTTCGAACGACCACTTTCCGCCGAAATCCGCATAGACACCGGATTGATCGTTCAGGATGCCGATCTTGACTTTGCCGTCCGAAATGCCTGCACTCGCAGCGGGCATAACGGTTGCAGCCATCAGGGCAGCGGTTGCAATTGCCAATAATTTCATTCTGTTCTCCTCCCAAAGAAATGCCGCTCACAGGATCATCGCATGATGGACCGTCGCGGACTTGATCGTCTCGGCTGAAAATGACCCAAAGCCATGACGCAGAGATGTCTGCGCCCAATCGGTTCGGTTTCCTCCTCAATCCGGTCAGCCATTCCTCTCTGCCGGATATTTCTTGCCCCTATGATTGTCCCGTTTCTTGCGGCGGGCAACCATCCTGTTGAAAAAACTGTAGCATTGACAAATAAGTACACAAACACCTATTTTCGCACAGAATAAGTACAAATACGTACATATGGGTGCGCCTTGCGGCAATACACATGGGACGATCTGCAATATTTCCTGGCGGTGGCGCGGACCGGTCAGCTCACGACGGCAGCGCGTCGCCTGCGCACCAATCACGTCACTGTCTCCCGGCGGATCGACAGGCTGGAGGAGGCACTTTCCGCGCGTCTTTTCGAGCGGAATCCGCGTGGATATATCCTGACGGCACTCGGCGAGAAGCTGATTGAATCGGCTGAAATCATGGAGCGCGAAGCCGAGCGTTTTCAGAATGAAGCCTCCGGCGGAACGGTCTCGCTCAGCGGTGTCGTGCGCTTGAGCATTCTGGAGGGGATAGCCAATTTCTTCCTGGCGAACCGCCTGCCCATCATGGCGCAGTCCTACCCCAGTCTTTCCGTGGAAATGGTGACGATCCAGCAGATTGTCTCGCTGTCGCGCCGCGAGGCGGATTTGTCGATCACACTGAATCCGACACGCACGGGTCCCTATCATCAGGAAAAACTGATGCCCTACCGCTTGTTCATCTATGGGGCGAAAGACTATCTCGCCCGGCATCCGGCGATCCGGCAACGCGCCGATCTCTCCGCTCACCGCTTCATCGGCTATATCGAGGATATGATTTTCACGCCCGGGCTCGACTATATGCGCGAGATTCTTCCCGGTCTGCGGCCGGCCTACCAGAGCTCAAGCATTTTTGCCCAGTTGAGCGCCGCCCGCTCGGGTTTCGGGCTTTGCATCCTGCCCTACTTCATTGCCTACAATTATCCGGAACTGGTGCCGGTGCTGCCAAAGGAAATGCACCTCAATCGCGATTACTGGCTGATCTGCCATGAGGATATTGTCAACACGCCGCGCATCCGCGTGCTCAGCGATTTCATCCGCTCGGAGGTTGGCAGCCAGACGGCGATTTTTGGCGGCTATCCCCTGCTTGATTGAAAGCGGGCAGCAGACAGGCGCGGGGCGATGTTTGCCAGACCATCCGGCAAGGATTGCTGGCGGATGAGCTTGGCAGCAAGCTGCGATAGCGCCGGAGCAGTCTGGATACCATATCCTCCCTGTCCGGCGAGCCAGAAGAACCCGTCGAGTTCCGTGTCAAATCCCGCAACGGGTGTACGGTCCGGCGCGAAGGTGCGCAGCCCGGCCCAACTCCGTTCGACACGGTTGACCGGTATCGTGACCGCCTGTTCATAGCGGTAGAGGCCTTCGGCGAGGATCATGTCGTCCACATAGGCGTCATGCGGTTCCACCGGGGTTTCATCGCCGGGCGAGACGAACAATCGTCCGCCGTCAGGCTTGAGGTACCAGCTCTCATTGGCATCGTCGACCACTGGCCAGCTGCGGGTGTCGTATCCCTCCGGCGCGGGCAGCACGGCGACCGAACGGCGCAAGGGGGTAAACCCAAGCGGCTTGCCGCCGAAAATGCCTGCGATGACATCGGCCCATGCGCCGGAAGCGTTGATGACCGTAGGGGCGCGGAATGTCTGTCCCGGTGTCTCGACCAGCCAAAAGCCGTTCACCCGGTTCGCACGGATGACTTCGCATGACGTGCGAAGTTCGGCGCCAAGGCCCGTCGCCTTGCGCAGCCAGCCCTGATGCAGGGCATTCACGTCGATGTCCTGCGCTTCAGCCTGATAGCAGACCGCCTTGATATGATCGCGGTTGAGGATAGGCACCATTTCCACGGCCCGGTCTACGCTGATCTCCTCGACATTGACGCCGTTTTTGATCATGTCCTCGCAGCTTGCAATGCCGGTTTCATCGGCGATCGTGAGGGCACCACGGGGTGTCAGCAGCGGTTCGGGAAACAGGTTTGTGTCGCGCTGTTCAAACATCGGCGCGCTGAAATGATTGAGCGCACGAATGACATCGTTGCCGTAATTGGGGAGGAATATGGCGACGGAACGTCCCGTCGAATGGTAGGCCGGCTGGCTCTCCCGTTCGAGTATGATGACCTTGTGCGTATGGGCTAGCTCGGCGGCTACGCCAACGCCGGCAATGCCGGCGCCGATGATGAGAATGTCGGTGTCGATGATGTCGGTCATGTCCGCGTCAGGTCTTTCAGATAGGGATTGCTGTCAATCGACGCTGCAAAGGCGTGCCGGTCGATGTCGGCAAAAACCAGGTGTTCATTGGCGTCCGTGCAGGCAGCGACGAGGCTGCCATCCGGCGCGGCTATACGGGAGAGGCCGGCAAAAGTGAAGCGTTCGTCGCTGCCGGCGTGATTGACATAGGCGACAAATATCTGGTTTTCGAACGCGCGTACCTGAATCATGTGCGCGGCGATGAATTCCCCGGATGGGCCCGCGGGAAGCGCCGTCGGCACGAGGATCATCTGTGCTCCCGCCTGCGCCAGGCGGCGGACATTCTCCGGAAATTCCACATCGTAGCAGATCAGCATGCCCAGCTTCAGCCCGGCAAGCGGCACAATGCAGCTGGCCGGTTTTGCCGGGGTAAACAGGGCCCGCTCATAATCGCCATAGAGATGCGATTTCCTGTAGATGGCAGGCTGGGTATCACCACAGACAAAGGCCGCACTGTTGTAGATGTGGTCGCCGTCCCGTTCGGCAAAGCCCGCGATGATGGCTATGGCGTTGGCCTTGGATATGGCCTGCAACCGATCGATCTGTCTGCCATTGGCCGGCTCTGCCAATCCCGTGATCGTCTCTCCCGCACCGTAACCGGTCAGGGCGAGTTCCGGGGCGACAAGCAGGTCGGCACCTGCTTTGGCGGCAGCTTTTGCGGCTTGCTCGATGCGTGCCAGATTGGCGCTGACATCGCCGCAAACCGCCTGCATCTGGAGTGCTGCCATCCGCATCATTTGTCGTCCGTGGCCATGGCACCAAGCAGCTTGGGCAGGTCGCCGAATTTTGCAACCAGCGAGAAGATCACGGCGGCGGTGGCGACGAAGAGAATGGTCACCGAGGCCATGGTCGGCGTATAGCCGTAGCGCAGCGCATTGAAAATCTTGATGGGGAGCGTTTCCAGCGTAAAGCCGACGGTCATGTAGGCAACGATATACTCGTTGAGCGACAAGACGAAAGCGAAGGCATAGCCGGAAACCAGATAGGGCAGGATCAGCGGCAGGATGACCGTGCGGAAAATGGTGCGGTCACTCGCGCCCATGGTGGCCGCAGCCTCGACGAAGGAGCGGTCGATGGATGAAAAGCCGAGCGACAGCGTCACCAGCGGCAGGGTGACGAAGAAGATCGCGTGACCGATGACAGCGGTCCAAGGCTGACCATAGAAGCCGGTGGTGGCCCAGAATGTCAGAAGGCCGAGCGCGGTGATGACCGGCGGCAGCGTGAACGGCGCAATGCCGAGGACCTGAAAGATGTTGGCCCACGGTGCAATGCGCCGCCACAGGAACCATGCAAGCGGCAGCGCAATCAGCACGGCCAAAGCCGCCGACGTGGTGGCGAGGATGACCGAGGCAACGAGAGCACTGCGCCATTCCGGATTGAGGAAGATTTCGCCGTACCAGGCCAGCGAAAAGCCCTGCGGCGGAAAGGCAAGCGTCTGCTTCGCGTTGACCGACACGCCGGCAACCACGATGAGCGGAAGCGCCAGAAACAGGCCGATGACAAGGAAGTAGAAGCGTCGGAGTGCGGTCATCATGCCTTTTCTCCCTTGCGTCCGATCAGCAATGTCAGGGCCACCAGACCAAGCGTCACAAGCACCAGAAACACGGCCATGGCCGCCGCAAACGGCATATTGGACTGGTAGATCGCCTGATCGGTGATGAGGACGGAGAGCGTCCAGTGCTGCGGCCTGCCAAGAATCTGCGGCAGCAGATACGAGCCCAGCGCGAAGATGAACACCATGATCAGCGTCGCCATGATCGTGTTGCGCAGCGCCGGCACAAGCACGTTGAAGAAGGCGCGCACCGGCGACGAGCCCAATGTCCGCGCCGCCTCCATCAGGGTGGGATCGAGCCGGACAAGGGCGGGATAAAGGACAAGGACCGTATAGGGAAGCGCCTGATAGACCATACCCGTCAGCACCGCGCCGAAGCTCGGTGACAGGGCGACGGCCTGTTTCATCAACCCCAGTTGGACAAGAATGTTGGTGATCCCCGCCGTGCGGGAAAACAGGGTGGACCAGGCAAAGCCGATGATGACTTCCGACAGCGACAGTACGGAAAGCAACGCCACGAGCCAGATCACCTGCAACCGGCGCGGCAGCTTGGACAGGAGATAGGTGAAGGGCAGGGCAAGCACGACGCAGCAGATGGCGACAGTGACAGCCAGCATCAGCGAGAAGCCGAGAACGCCGCCGAAGAAGACGCTGAGAAAGCGCTCGTAATTGGAGAAGACGAAGGCAGGCGTATAGAAGCCGCCCTGCTGGCGCTGGAAGAAACTCACGACGATCATGGTGCCGAACGGCACCACGAAAAACACCAGCAGCATGCCGGCGGGGAAAAACAGCGGCCCGTAATCGGCTATGGATTGGGGGGCTTCGCGCTTCATTGTTTCAGCACCACGCAGACATCGGGGGCAAGCACGATGCCGACCTGTTGTCCGGCTGTCACCTCAGGCCGGGCACGCGGCGTCGAGACGGCGACGATCTGCTTGCCGCCCGCTTCGACGAAAGTCTCTATGGTGCCGCCGAGATCGCGCACGAAGGTCACGGTGCCGTTGATGGCGCCATTGCCCGGCGCTGTCAGGTGCACATCTTCCGGCCGCACGGAAATCGTTGCTTTCTGCAGGCCTGCAGGCAGGAGAAGACCGGGCACGCTGTGCCCGAAGATGGTGGCGGCGCCCGAACTGTCGGCCGTTGTTTCTATGAGATTTGTCGAGCCGATGAAGTCGGCGACAAACGTATCGGCGGGTTTGCGGTAGATTTCGATCGGCGAGGCGGCCTGGCGGATATGGCCGCCATTCATGACCACCACCGTATCGGCCATGGTCATGGCCTCGCGCTGGTCGTGGGTCACCACGATGGTGGTGATGCCGAGCTTCTGCTGCAGCTGCCGCAGTTCCACCTGCATCGCTTCACGCAGCTTTGCATCGAGCGCCGAGAGCGGCTCGTCCAGCAGGAACAGTTTGGGCGAAAGCGCCAAAGCGCGGGCGATGGCCACGCGCTGGCGCTGGCCGCCGGACAGTTTCGAAACGGGCCGGTCGCCGTAGCCGGGCAGGTGGATCAGGGCCAGCAGTTCATCGACGCGCTTTTTCTGGTCTTCGCGGCCTTTGCCGCGAATGCGCAGGGGATAGGCGATGTTCTCGCCCACGCTCAAATGCGGGAACAGGGCCAGCGACTGGAACACCATGCCCAGATTGCGCTTGTGGGTCGGCACCTTGGTGATGTCTTCGCCGTCGAGCAGGATTGAGCCGCCGGTCGGATCGTCGAGCCCGGCAATCATCCGCAGGAGCGTGGTCTTGCCGCAGCCCGATGGCCCGAGCATGCACACAAACGTGCCGTGCGGCACGGAAAGCTGCACATTCTCCACGGCGGTAAATGTACCAAATTGCTTGGTTACACCGTTCAATACCAGTCCGGACATCGAGCCCTCGTTTCATTCGTCATCGTTAAAAAGAAACCCGGTTCGGAATAGGCCGGGTTTCACCTTTGTACAATCCGGCAGGCTGCCGCCGGTTCCGGAAAGCGTATCCGCAACCGGCGGCAAACGCGATCAGCCAACGATCAGCTCGGTCCATTTCTGGTTGAGGAAGTCGGCCTTGGTCGTCAAAAGGTCGTAGCGCGGCAGGATCGGTTCGATGTCCGACGATACAGCCGCGAACTCCTTTTCATTCAGGTCGAGCAGTTCGCGCTTGACCGTCGGAGCCGTCCCCACCTTGCGGGACAGGGTCGCCTGAATGGCTGGCTGGCTCATGTAATCGATGAAGATATGCGCTTCGTCGATCTTCTTTGATGCGCGCGACACCGCCCAGCAGCCTGAATCCTGGACGCCGCCTTCCTTCGGGAAGGTGGAGCGGACAGGATGCCCCTCAGACGCTGCCAGGCCGGTAACGTCATGATAATACTGGCCCATCGGGATTTCACCTGATTTCAGCGCCTGTTCGAACTGCGCTTCGTCGCGGTACCACAGCCGGACATTCGGCTTCACTTCGGCCAGCTTGTCGAAGACCTTGAGGATGCCTTCCTCCGTATCGAGGGCATTGGTGCCGCCGAAGAAGGTTTTTGCCGTCACTTCCAGAAGGAACGAGTTGGAAACGAGGGCAAGCAGGCCGAGTTTGTCGGCGTTTGCCGGATCCCAGAAGGCCTGCCAGGATGTCGGCGCTTCCTTGTAGACATCGGTGTTGGTCACGAGCGTGATATACCATGCGACCGCGCCGATACCGGCGATGCGTCCATCGGGATATTTGTTGATGAAACGGTCGAGCAGGTTCTTCGCGTTCGGCAGTTTTGCCGTGTCAAGCGGCGTCCAGAGTTCGGTCGACTGGCCCTTGATCATGGCAACCTGCGACATCATCGAAATATCGGCGGGGGCAGCACCGGCCTTGGCAGCCTGTTCAAGCTGAACCAGCCAGGCTTCGCCCGTCGGTTCTGCGACGGATTCAACTGCAATGCCGGTTGCCTTGGTGAATTCCGGGAAAATGTTCTTGTCGAACGAATTCTTGAAGTAGCCGCCATAGACGCCGATTTTCAGGGACTTGTCCTGCGCGCGCAGCACGGACGGCATGGCAAGCATTGCGGTGCCCAAAGCCCCGGCAGCCAGCACGGTACGCCGGTTGACGGCTGTTTTGATAATTGTATCCATAGTCCGATCTCCTTCTTGTTGGCCAGTTTCTGGCTGATTCCCACTCTTTTACCAACACTGCGCGCGCTCTAGCGCTGTGCGGTACGAAGTTCCAGTTTCTTAGTGTAGCGCGTCAGCGGATAGCACAGAACAAAATAGATCAATGCCACCAGCCCGTAGACGGTGAAAGGTTCGAAAGTTGCATTGTTGATGGCGTTCGAAGTCCTGACCAGTTCCTCAAATCCGATGATCGACGTCAAAGCCGTGCTCTTGATCAACTGCACGAGAAAACCGACTGTCGGTGCCCGTGTTATGGCAAAGGCCTGCGGCAGGATGACCAGCCGCAACTGTGCGAAATAATGCAGGCCAAGACTGCTGCCGGCGTCCCACTGTCCGTCCGGCAGCGATTGCACGCCGCCCCGCCAGATTTCGGCAAGGAATGCACTGGCGCAGAGCGTGAGGCCCAGCACCGCGGCCGTCCAGGCTTCGATGCGGAAGCCGAGCAGCGGCAGGCCGAAGAACAGCAGAAACAGCTGCATCAGCAGCGGCGTTCCCTGAAACAGGCCGATGTAATATTGGGCGCCGCGCCGCAGCCAGTTGCGTTTCGAGATGCGTGCCAGGAGGATAGCCACGCCGACGATGGCACCACCGGTGAAAGCAACGATGGAAAGCAATACTGTCCAGCGGGCTGCCAGCAGCAGATTACGTGCTATGTCCCAGAAGGTGAATTCGATCATGCCATGCCTCCGGCAATCGATCGGCGTCCGGCCGCATAGAGCAGCCTGCGCAGGGCGATACTGAGCCCGAGATAGACCAGGGTCACGATGAAATAGGTTTCGAAAGCGCGGAAGGTGCGCGCCTGAAGCATGTCGGCCTCGTAGGTCAACTCCCGCACGGCGATCTGCGAAACCACGGCGGATTCCAGCATCATGATAACGATCTGGCTGGTCAGGGCAGGGAAGATAACCTTCAACGCCTGAGGCAGTATGATCTTGATGAAGATGATCCTCGGGCGAAGGCCAAGCGCCTTCGCCGCTTCGGTCTGTCCCTTGTGAACGGCATCCAGTCCGGCGCCAACGATTTCCGTGCTGTAGGCCGCCATGTTCAGGGTCATGGCAAGGATCGCTGCCGCCACGGGATCAAGGCGGATGCCGAGGCGCGGCAGGCCGAAAAAGATGAAGAACAGCTGCACCAGAAACGGTGTGTTTCGGATGAGCTCGACGTATCCGGCAACCAGCTTGCGCAGGATTGCATGGCGGCTGCGGCGCCCGATGGCGCCGAAGATGCTGAGCAATGTGCCAGCGACTGAGGTCACGACGATCAGAAAGACCGTCATGGCCGCACCGCTGGCAATCATGCCGAGCGCATCGTTCAACCAGCCGAAATCGAGCGCATAACCCACAGGTCAATCCTTGAGATTGGCAGGATTGAGCGGTGTCTTCAGCCAGGCCTCGGAACTCTTGTTGAGCGAGCCATCCGCCAGCATCTTCGCGACGGCATCGTTGACAGCCTGCTTGAGACGGTCTTCTTTCTTGTTCAGGGCAATATGCGAGGGAGACGTCAGAAGCTGGAATTTCTGTTCCGGTGCAAGGGCTTCCTGCCGCGCGAGCACCTGTGCGCCCACGTCGTTGCCCACCACCATGAGCTGTGTCTGGCCGGAGATGAAGGCCTGGATGACGGCGTTGTAATTGTCGAAGCGCTTCACATCGGCCGAAGCCGGTGCCGCCGCAGTCAGGGATGTGTCTTCCAGCGTGCCGCGATTGACGGCAATGCTCTTTCCGGCAAGATCGTCCTTGTTCTTGATCTCAAGCGCCTTCGGCCCGATCACCGCGATGTAGTACGGCGCATAAGGCGCGGCGAAATCGAGAACCTGTTCGCGTTCCTTGCTGTAGCCGACGCTCATCAGCAGGTCGACGCGATGTTCCGTAAGGTAGGGAATGCGGTTCTGGCCGGTAACGCTGACAGTCTTGAGCTTGACCTTCAATGCGTCGGCAAGAGCCTGGGCCACGTCGATATCATAACCCTTCAGGGTCATGTCGGCGCTTGCCGACGAGAAAGGCGGGAAGTCGGCAAAGACACCGACATTGATAACGCCGGCTTTGGTGATGTCGTCGATGGCATCGGCGCGCGCCGCCGTTGCCGACATGGCGATGGTTGCACCACCCAGCAGCAGAAGCGCGGCAAAGGATGATTTGAGCGTGGTTTTGAATGTCATGGCAGTCCCCTTCTTGTTATTATGTGACGGTGCGGAATGGTATCGCCGCACCGTTTGTTGGTCTGTTGATGCGTGTCAGCCGCGATTTCCTGCAACGAACGGGCTGAACACCATCAGGCTCAGGATTTCGAACAGCACCTGTGCGCCCGCATGGGCGGTGTTGGTGGTCGCGTCATATTGCGGTGCCACTTCCACCACGTCGCCGCCCACCAGGTTGATGCCCTTGAGGCCGCGGATCAGTTCGAGCACTTCGCGGGTGGTCAGGCCGCCCACCTCGGGCGTACCGGTGCCCGGCGCAAAGCTCGGATCGACGCTGTCGATGTCGAACGACAGGTAGGTCGGACCGTCGCCGACGATCTTGCGGGCCTTCTCGATGATGGCGGGCATGCCAAGGCCGGTTACCTCTTCCGCATGGATGACGGTCATGCCGGATTCGTACGAGAATTCCCACAGATATTCCGCCGAGCCGCGAATGCCGATCTGGACCGTGCGGGTCGGATCGAGGACCCCGTCGAGCACCGCATTGCGGAATGGCCCGCCATGATGGAACTTCGTCTGGTCGAAGGCGCCGCCGGTATCGCAATGGGCATCGATGTGGATCATGCCGACCGGACGCTTCTTGCCGACGGCCTTGAGAATCGGATGGCTGATCGAATGATCGCCACCGACGGCAAGCGGCACCACGCCGGCGTCGACGATCTGGTTGAACCGGCGCTCGATATCGTCATGGCTCTGTTCCAGCCGGTAGCGGCTGGCAAAGGGAACGTCGCCGATATCGGCAACGCGCAGGTCAAAAACGGGCGCGCAGCCGAGTACATGATTATAGGGTCCGATGCGTTCGATGGTGCGCACGGCGCGCGGACCGAAGCGGGAGCCGGGACGGTTGGTTACGCCAAGGTCCATCGGGACGCCGACAATGGCCACCTGCAGATTGCCGAAATCCGGTTCGGCGGCGTCGACCGGCATATAGGGCGCGGTGAGGAATGTCGGAATGCCCGCATAGGGTGCAAGCCGCGTGCCGCTCTTGGAGAAAATCTTGTCCGCAACCTTGCGGAAGGTTGGATCAAACAGCTCGCCGCCATGGCTTTCGCCATATTTGGCCCGAAGATCGCTCAGCTTCTTCTCATCCCATGATGTCATGACACTATCCCGTTCTCTGAAAGCTCGGGGGAAACGCGGGAGGGATTGCCCTTGCGAGGGTTGTCCGATGTGATCCGCTTCTGTCAGTTCCCCTGGGCTTTTCGCCTTCGTTGGCCACATTATCGATGCAAAGGCGATGGAAAAGCAATTGACATTGTTGTAGGGATTAGTGTGAGAAAATCTCACATGACAAATCCGAATTTGATGTCTATTGGAGTCTCTCATGACGCTTGGCCGGTTGCCTCCATTGAATCCCCTGCGCGCCTTCGAAGCGACGGCGCGGCACGGTTCCGTGACCGCCGCTGCCCGCGAACTCAACGTGACCCACGGTGCCATCAGCCACCAGATCAAGGCATTGGAAGCAACGCTCGATGTGCAACTGTTCGAGCGCGGTGCCCAGCGGCTGAAACTGACGGCGCAGGGCGCGCTGCTGCTGCCGACCATTTCCAAGGCATTCGAGGATATTGCGACGGCGACGGCCCTGATGAAACGCCCTACGACCAAAGGCGAATTGACGGTGACCTGCGTGCCGGCACTACTGTCGCTCTGGCTCATTCCACGCATGAACCAGTTCACCGAACAATATCCCGATATCCGGCTGACACTGATTGCCACCAATGAGGCGCATCATCTCCAGTCGCCGGATGTGGATGTCTGCGTGCTCTACGGCGATGGCAAATGGTCGGACTGCTGGTCGCGTTTGTGGAGCACGCTGAAGCTTTTTCCGGTGGCCAGCCCGACGCTGCTCAACAGCCGCCCGCTGCGCTCGGTCCGCGACCTGCGCAACCATGTGCTTCTGCATGGCGATGACGGGCGCGAATGGAACACCTGGCTGGCAGCAGCCGATGCCACGGATCTTGCGCGCGGTGCCCAGCATTTCATGAGCGATGCGCGGCTCTCGACGGAGGCTGCGCTTTACGGGCAGGGCGTTTCGCTTGGCGATACGATCACGGCAAGCAACCTGATCGCCAAGGGTGAACTCATCGTTCCTTTCGACCTGACCGTGCCCGCCAATGACGCATTCCATGTCGCCTGCCGCAACGAGGTGCGCAATGCGCCCATCGTCAAGGTTTTCATCGACTGGTTCTTCGCGTCGCTGGAAACCGATACCATCACGGAACCGCAGACCTCGGCCCGCCGGATCATCCGGCGGCGCAATGGCAAGATCAGTGCGCCCGAGCGCGTGGCGGCACCGCCATCCATTCCCACAACACGAGCCAAAAGGCCTGAACGCACGCAGAAACGGCGTGCCAAGGCCGATACCCGATAGGACGATCATCCATGACTGCTGCTGTGCTGAACCCGCTCGTCACCCGCCTGTCTCCCCCGCCTATTCCGGCCGTGCAGGCCTGGGGCCGGGCCTATGCCGGCGGACATGGCCCCTTGATCGACCTGTCGCAGGCGGTTCCCGGCTATCCGCCACATCCGGACATGCTGCGCTGGTTGGGCGAAGCGGCGTCGTCGGTCGCTTATGCGAATTACGGACCGATCGAGGGCGAGACCATCTTGCGCGATGCCTACGCCACGCATGTGTCGGAACTCTATGGCGCTGCAATAAGCGGACATAACATTCACATTACTTCAGGCTGCAATCAGGCCTTCATCTGCGCTGCTATGGTCGTGGCGGCGGCGGGCGAGACAGTGCTCGTGAGTGATCCGTTCTATTTCAATCACGAAACCACGCTGTCGATGCTCGGTATCAGGACAGGTTTTGTTGCCTGCGATGCGGAGAATGGTTTCGTGCCGACGGTGGAGGCGGTGGAAAAGGCGCTGGTGCCGGGTGTGCGTGCCCTGGCGCTGGTCACTCCAAACAATCCCACCGGCGCCGTGTACTCACCCGAACGGCTCAAGGCAATTTTCGCGGTCTGCAGGAAACATGGCATCTGGCTGATTCTGGATGAAACCTATCGCGACTTTCTCGCCGACGGATCTGGCGCGCCGCATGGTCTTTTCAATGAAAGCGGCTGGGAAGACAATCTGATCCAGCTCTACAGCTTTTCCAAATCCTTCTGCATTCCAGGGCACCGGCTGGGAGCAGTGGCAGCGGGGGAAGCGGTTGTCACGGAAATTGCCAAGATCATGGACAATCTGCAGATTTGCGCCCCCCGCGCACCACAGATTGCCGTAGCCCGCGCGCTTCCCGCATTGAGCGACTGGCGCTCCGCCAACCGGCTGGAAATCGAGACCCGCGCCCAGGCCCTGCGTGAGACCATGTCCGGTCTTGGCGGCTGGAAGCTCGAAGCCGTCGGTGCCTACTTCGCGTTTGTCCGCCAGCCCTTCCCGGACAAGACCTCGGTCGAAGTGGCCGAGCAATTGGCCAGACAGGCGGGCATACTGGCCATTCCTGGTGAATATTTCGGCGGCGGACACACGCAGTTCCTGCGCTTTGCCTTTGCCAATGCAGATGCCGCAACTATTCGGCAGCTGCGCGGCCGCATGGTCGATTTCAGCATCTGACAGCAGGGGCTGGCAACATCGTTGCCAGCCCCTGGGGTTCAGTAGCCCTTTGCTTCGCCTGAGCTGGCGCGGCTGTCGATGGCGCCGTTATAACGCGCGCCGTCACCCTTTTCGATGTCGGAAAGGCTCGCGCCGCCGACGAGGATGCCTGCGGCCTGGCCCCAGATCGACCAATCCTTGTCGATCTGAACAGTGTGGCCCATATCGCTCAATACCTTGCGCGTATCTGCCGAGAGGGCATAGGGCTCCATGTAGACCTTGTCCGGCAGCCACTGATGATGGACGCGCGGCGCATCAATGGCTTCCTGGATGTTCATGCCATGATCGATGACGTTGAGGATCGCTTCCAGCGTGATGGTGATGATGCGCGAACCGCCGGGGCTGCCGATCACCATGAACGGCTTGCCGTCCTTGGAAATGATCGTCGGGCTCATCGAGGAGAGCGGCGTCTTCTTCGGCGCGATGGCGTTGGCTTCGCCCTGTACCAGCCCATACAGATTGGGAACGCCGGGCTTGGAGGTGAAGTCGTCCATTTCATTGTTGAGAAGCACGCCGGTTCCAGGCGCAACGACACCCGCGCCGAAGGAGCCGTTCAACGTATAGGTGACGGCAACCGCATTGCCTTCATCGTCGATGATGGAATAGTGCGTGGTTTCATGGCTCTCACCGAGGCCTTTCGGCATCAGCTCTTTCGACACACCGGCCTTAAACGGGCTGATCTTCTCGCGAATTTCCTTGGCATAGGCCTTGTCGAGCAATTTTGAGACTGGATTGTTGACGAAATCCGGGTCACCAAGCGCTGAGTTGCGGTCGATATAGGCGTAGCGCATGGCCTCGACCATGGCATGCACGGTTTCGGCGGAGCCGTAGCCGAGATAGGACAGCGGATAGCCTTCGAGCACGTTGAGGATTTCGCAGATGATGACGCCGCCGGAGCTGGGTGGTGGTGACGACACGATGTCATATCCGCGATAATTGCACTTCACCGGTTCCAGCTCGCGCACCGAATACTGCTCGAAATCCTGCTTGGTCAGAATGCCGCCCTTGTCCTGGCTGGCTTTCGCAATGGCGTCGGCAGTGGCGCCCTTGTAGAAAGAATCAGGCCCCTTGTCGGAAATGCCGGACAGCGTCGCGGCAAGATCGGTCTGGACGAGTGTTTCACCAATCGCGTAGGGCTTGCCATCGGGCTTCAGAAAAATTGCTGCAGCAGCCGGATCCTTGGCAAGCCTCTTATTGCCGGCTTTGAACGAATTGATATCGCCCTGAACCAACTGGAAACCATCCCGCGCAAGACGGATCGCCGGTCCCAGCAGTTCCTCGCGTTTTTTGGTGCCGTATTTCTCACGCGCCAGTTCAAATCCCGCAACGGTTCCCGGCACGCCAACCGCCAGATACCCGTCGAGGCTCAAACCTTTGACGATATTGCTCTTGTCATCGAGATACATGGTTTTGGTGGATGCCAGCGGAGCGCGCTCGCGAAAATCGAGGAAGGTGGTCTTGCCATCCTTGAGGCGGACGGTCATGAATCCGCCACCGCCAATATTGCCTGCCGTAGGATAAAGCACGGCAAGTGCATAACCGACCGCTACCGCGGCGTCCACGGCATTGCCGCCATTTTTCAGAACGTCAACGCCGACTTCCGTTGCCAGATGCTGGGCTGACACGACCATGCCATGCTCGGCCTTTGCCGGTTCAGGCGATGCCGCAAAGGCCATGCCGAGAGGGATCGTGCTCAAGGCGAGGGAAACGGTGAAAGAAACCACCGTTGTGAAACGGGTCTGCATACTTTTCCTCCTGCTGGCAATATTGCGAACGGCTAGAGGAACCTCTCCCGCATGTGATGTCCAGTATGAAAGCGACTTGTACGCAAGTTTTACAAAGTTTGCGGAGGCCGCTATAAACCTGAAGTAATGTTAAGGTATGGGTTGAGCGGATGACAATCAAACCGGGTGAGCGGCACAGGCAGTTGACGGTTGGGGAAGTGGCGGCACGCAGCGGCGTGGCGGTTTCGACGCTGCATTTCTACGAGAGCAAGGGCCTAATCCACAGCGAACGCAACCGTGGCAACCAGCGCCGCTACTCGCGCGAGGTTCTGCGGCGTGTTGCCATCATCAAGGTGGCGCAACGGACGGGAATACCACTGGCATCGATTGCCGAAGCCCTGTCGACCCTGCCACAGGGACGAGCACCGACGCCCGCGGACTGGCGGCGGCTCTCGGCAGGCTGGAAGGCGGATCTGGATGATCGGATCAACAAACTGATCGGCCTGCGCGATCAGTTGAACTGCTGTATTGGGTGTGGTTGCCTGTCAATGCAGGAATGCCCCTTGCGCAACCCCTGGGATGAGCTGTCGGAGCAGGGACCGGGGCCGAGATTGCTCGATCCAGCACCAAGCGCCGATTAAAGCACGGGCCAGGCCCCTCTGCCGCACGGGGCAGAGGGGGTGAACAGCCTTGGGAGGCTTATTTCTTCCTCAGCAGGGATTTGGCTTCCTTGATCCCAAGTGCTTCGGGGCGGGTACAGCTGGTCTTGATGTCGATGAACTTCCTTTCTTCGCCGGAGCGCAGGATCGAAACCATGACATCGACACCGTGCAGCGCCCGGTCGATGGAGCAGCGGATATCGCGGCCCTCGAGAATCGCTGCCGCCATGTCTGCCAGCCCGGCCGTACGGTAATTGGCCATCATGCCGACGGAATGCTTCTGGTTGGGAATGCCGAACGGATGCGCCCAGCTTTTCAGTGATTTCGCCTTCTTGCCCGGCTTGGCCAGTTTGACATCGCCGCCGAAGAAATTCGGATCGGGCAGGAACAGCGAGCCATCCGTGCCGTAGAGCTCCATGTTCGGATGATGATGCGCCCAGACATCCCAGCTTGCCGACAGGGTGATGGACGCGCCGCTGGCAAATTCAAGCAGGGCCTGAATGGTGGTCGGTGTCGTCACCGCGATGGTTTCACCCCGGCGCGGTTCGCTGGTGATGGTGCGGGTCGGTGTAGCCATCGATGTCAGGGCTGCCACCCGCTTCACCGGCCCGATCAGGTTGACCAGATTGGCGATGTAGTATGGGCCAAGGTCAAGGATCGGGCCGCCGCCCGGACGGAAGAAGAAGTCCGGATTGGGATGCCAGTGCTCCATGCCGTGGCTCATGACGTGGGCGGTTCCCGATGTGATCGTGCCGATCTGGCCGTCATCCACCGCTTTGCGTGCCATCTGGTGCGCGCCGCCCAGATAGGTGTCCGGCGCGCAGCCGGCTTTCAACCCCTTCTTGTTGGCGAGTTTCTGCAACTCAAGGCCATCCTTGAGCGACAGGGTCAGCGGCTTTTCCGAATAGAGATGCTTGCCGGCCGACAGGATCTGGTGCGAGACGGCAAAATGCGCGTCCGGCACCGTCAGGTTGACGATAAGGTCGATGTCATCGCTTGCAAGCAGCTTGTCGATGCTGCGTGCCTCGATGCCGAATTCCTTGGCGCGCGCTTCCGCCGCCTTCTTGTTGAGGTCAGCGACGGCCCGGATTTCGATGCCCTTGAACAGGGGCCCGAGCCTCAGATAGGTGGCGGAAATGTTGCCGGCACCGATGATGCCAATACCAAGTGTTTTTGCCATGATGCTGTCTTTCTTCAGAATGCCTTGACCGTGGCGATGGAACGGCGGGCAAACCGTTCGTCATCCGACGGGTTGTCGTGTTCCATGACGAAATAGCGGGCCGGTGTGCCCTTCAGCGCTGTAAAGAGTGCTTTCCAGTCGACCGTGCCGTAACCGACATCCGCCCAGCCGTCTTCATTGGTGTTTTCGCCAGCCGGTGCGATGTCCTTGACGTGAACGGCGCTGATGCGGGAGCCGTAATCCCCGATCCACTGGAACGGGTCCGCGCCGCCGCGGATGATCCAGGCGATGTCCGCCTCCCAGGAAATGCTCGGCGCGGCATCGAGGATAAGCTTCTGCGGGATCGAGCCGTCAGGCAGTGCCTTGAACTCGAAATCATGGTTGTGCCAGCCGAAAATATATCCGGCCTTGCTGTAGGTGGCGTGCGCCGCTTCGAGCCGCTTGCCGAAATCCGACCAGCCGGACGCATCCGAAGGGCGTTGCTCGACTGCCAGATGCGGGCAATAGATTGCCTTCATGCCCAGCGTACCGGCAATGTCGAGCACCTTGTTCGGCTCTTTCTCCAGAAGGTCGATGCTGAAATGGCCTGATGCCATGGTGAGGCCATGGGCATCGAGCGCGGAGCGGGTTGCTGCCGCATCCGCGTAAAGCCCGCCATAGCCTTCCACCTGCGCATAACCATTCTTCTGCAAGATCGGAAGAATTCTATCGAGCGGGGGAAAGTTGCGGGAACTGTAGAGCTGGTAGGAAAAGTCGGTCACGGTCAGTACTCCATAAGGTTTGTCAGATGCGGTCTTCAGTCTGGGAGTCAAAAAGCGAGGCGAGGGCTGGATCGAAGGTGAGGTGCACGGTTTCGCCGTTCTGGTAACGGCGGCCGGAATCCACGCGCACCGACACGGCTTTGCCGGCGACTTTCAGCCAGACAAGGCTGTCGGCGCCCATGGGCTCGTCGAGATCGACGATCGCCTTGCATGAGCGGCCTGCCGGGCCGGGCTGATCGCCGAGTGTGATGTGCTCGGGACGGAAGCCGAAAATGACGGACCGCCCGATCTGCAAGGATTTCTGTGCCGCGTAGTTTTCCAGGGAGATATCGAGGTCGGCGATGCGGAAGACGGGTTTGCCATCTTTCTCTGCAATCTCGCCCTTGAGGAAATTCATCGACGGCGAGCCGATGAAACTGGCGACGAACAGGTTGCGCGGCTTGTTGTAGATGGTGAGCGGTTCGTCCAGCTGCTGGATCAATCCGCCCTTCATGACGGCGATGCGGTCCGCAAGCGTCAGGGCCTCGATCTGGTCGTGGGTCACGTAAATCATGGTATTGGCGAGCTTCTGGTGCAGGCGCTTGATCTCGACACGCAGCTCCGAGCGCAGCTTGGCATCCAGATTGGACAGGGGCTCGTCGAACAGGAATACGTCGACGTCGCGCACCAGGGCGCGGCCGATGGCGACGCGCTGGCGCTGGCCGCCGGAAAGCGCGCCGGGCTTGCGTTGCAGGAGCGGCCCGATCTGCAGAATATCAGCCGCGTTGGCGATCCGCTTGTCGATCTCCGCCTTGGGCAGGCCCGCCACGCGCAAGCCGAAGGAAAGGTTTTTCTCAACCGTCATCTGCGGATAGAGCGCATAGGACTGGAACACCATGCCGATGCCGCGATCTTTCGGCTCCTTCCACGTGACGTTCTTGTCCTTGATGAAAATCTGCCCGTCCGAGATCTCAAGCAATCCAGCGATGCAGTTGAGCAAGGTCGATTTTCCGCAGCCGGATGGTCCGAGCAGCACGAGAAACTCGCCATCGGCCACGTCGATGTTGAGCTCCTTGAGCACGCTCACCGAACCGTAGTTGAGCGAAAGCTCCTTGATCGAAACGCTGGGGCTTTGCTGGGTCATACCGATCCGCTCCCGTGAAACTGTTGTAGAAAGATTGGCTGCATCCGCGATCATCCTTTGACGGCGCCAGCGGCAATGCCCCTGACGAAATATTTGCCTGAGAAGAAGTAGACGAGCAGCGGCACCAGGCCGGTGAGGATGGTGGCTGCCATGTTGACGTTGTATTCCTTGACGCCCTGCGTCGAGTTGACGATGTTGTTGAGCTGCACCGTCATCGGCACGTTTTTCGTGCCGGCAAAGACGACACCGAAGAGGAAGTCATTCCAGATGCCGGTGACCTGCAGGATGATCGCGACGACGAAGATCGGCGCGGACATCGGCACCATGATCTGGAAGAAGATGCGCCAGAAACCCGCCCCGTCGACGCGGGCCGCCTTGAAGAGTTCCGCCGGCAGCGAAGCGAAGTAGTTGCGGAACAGCAGGGTCAGGATCGGCATGCCGAAGATGGTATGGATCACGATGACGCCGGTCAGCGTTCCGAAGATGCCGAGATTGCGGGTGATGATCACGAGCGGATACAGCATCACCTGATAGGGAATGAAGGCGCCGAACAGGAGGACGCTGAAAAACACCTCCGAACCCTTGAAGCGCCAGTTGGCCAGGGCATAGCCATTGACCGATGCGATGAGGATCGAAGCGATGACGCTCGGTATGGTGATCTTCACCGAGTTCATGAATCCGACCTTCAGGCCCTCGCAGTAGAGGCCGGTACAGGCGCTGTCCCAGGCCGTGCTCCACGACTGGAAGGTGATTTCCACGGGCGGCGAGAAGATATTGCCGAGACGGATTTCCGGCATGCCCTTCAGCGAGGTGACGATCATCACGTAGAGCGGCAGCAGGTAGTAGATCGCGGCCACCAGCAGGACGCCATAGATCATGATTGTCGACGGCGCGAAGGTCGTCGTGGGACGTTTGCCGCGCGGTTCGGCGGCGGTCTGGCTTGCCATGGTCATTTGCGTTTGCCCTCGCGGAATTCCATCAAAGCCCAGGGAATGAGGACGATGAGAACGGTGGTCAGCATGATGGTGGACGCGGCAAGGCCCTGTCCGAGATTGGCGCGGCGGAACATGAATTCGTAGACATATTTGGCCGGTACTTCGCTGGCATTGCCGGGGCCGCCATCGGTCAGGGCGACGACGAGGTCGTAGACGCGGACAATACCGGCGGCGATCAGGACAATGGTGGTGATGAAGACGGGGCGCATCATCGGAATGATGATGAAGAGATAGGTCTTCCAGATCGGGATGCCGTCAACCCGCGCGGCCTTCCAGATTTCCTCGTCGATGTTGCGCAGGCCTGCCAGCATCAGCGCCATGACAAGGCCCGTACCATGCCAGAGGCCGGCAATGACGATGGCATAGATGGCATAACGCTGGTCGTTGAGGATCGAGAAGGTGAAGTTTTCAAAGCCGAGATCCCGTACCACCTTCTGGATGCCGTAGGTCGGCGTGAGTATCCATTGCCAGACCAGCCCCGTGACAATGAACGAGAGGGCATAGGGATAGAGAAAAATGGTGCGGAACGTGTTCTCGAAACGGATTTTCTGGTCCATCAGCGCCGCGAGAATGAAGCCGATGACTGATGAAAAGAACAGCAGGAAGACGCCGAAGATCGCAAGGTTGACAGCGGAGATATTCCAGCGCGGCGTGTTGAAGAGGCGGGTATACTGGTCGAAACCGACGAATGTCAGTTCCGGCAATGCCCGCGACGCGGTGAAGGAATAAACGACAGTCCACAGCGTGCAGCCGATGAAGACCACCAGAACGGTTGCAATCATCGGCAGGGCCGCAACCTTGGCGTTCAGGTTCTTGAACAATGTGTTGGGACGCGCGGTGGAACTCATGGCGTTCTCCGTCAGCTCTCCGCACGGCCGCCAATCGCTTGCGCGACCGGCGGGGTGCCTGGAGGAAAGTCGGTTCTACTGGGCTTGCTTGATGATAGCGACGAAGCGCGCCTGCGCATCATCGACGGACATGTGGGCGTCGGCGAAGAACTCCTTCGTCAAATCCTCGATCTGCCCCTTGGTGTCCGCGGTCAGGTTCTGGTTCAGCGACGGCAGGATGTTTTCCGGCTTTTTCAGAATCTCGATGCCTTTTTTCATGCAGGCATTGGCGGCTTCCAGATCGACATCGCCGCGCACCGGCAGCGAGCCTTTGGCCAGATTGAAGGCAACCTGCGTTTCCTTGGAAAGAAGCAGGCTCGCCAGCTTCAGCTGCGCCTTGGTCACCTCGGGGTTCTGGTTCTTGGGGAAGTAGAAGGCATCGCCGCCCGTGTCGAGAATGGCGTTGCCGCCCAGCCCGGGCAGGCAGTCATAATCGGTTCCGGCAACTTTCTTGGCTACACCAAATTCTCCCTGCGCCCAGTCGCCCATCACCTGTGCCCCGGCCTTGCCGGTCATGACGAGCGTGGTTGCCTCGTTCCAGGAGCGGCCGACATAGCCGGGATCGACCAGGCTGCGGGCCTGTGCGAAAGCTTCCCACACCGCCTTCATTTCCGGGCTGGCGGCGGCTTCGGCATTCTTGTCCTGATAGACCTTCAGGAACAGGTCCTTGCCGCCGAGCGAGGGTAGCATGACGTTGAAAATGCCGGTCACCTGCCAGGCATCGCCGGTGGCAAGCGGGATGATACCCTTTTCCTTCAGCTTGGGCGCCGCCGCGACAAATTCCTGCCAGTTCGCCGGAGCGGGCAGGCCCGCATCCTTGAAGGTGTTGGGATTGATCCACATCCACTGCCAGGAATGGATGTTGACCGGCACGCAATAAATCTTCCCGTCATGTTTGCAGGCATCGAGCAGTTTTGCCGGGCGGATGAAATCGGCCCAGCCTTCCTTGGCTGCAAGTTCCGAGAGGTCGGTCATCATTCCGGCCTTGACCAGGTCTTCCGCATCACGGCCCGTATTGAGCTGGGTTGCGCCCATCGGGTTGCCGCCCAGGATGCGGCTGACGATGATCGGGGTTGCCGTCGAGCCGCTGCCGGCAATGGCGCCGTCAACCCATTTGTCGCCGCCCTGTTTGTCAAAGGATTCCGCAAGGACCCTGGCCGCAGCCGCTTCGCCACCCGAAGTCCACCAATGGGTGACCTCAAGGTCCACGGCGCCGGCCATGCCGGTCGTCCATAACAATGTGGATGCAGCCAAAATGGCCGGGAATTTCCGGTAACGCATCGTATCCTCCCAAATCTGAAACGTTACAGGTACGGTAATTGAAAACTTTGAATGAGGCAATCAGGCGCATCCGATTTTTTTCGATCATCGACATAATCCACAGGGCTGATAAATATATGCAATAAAAACAAATCATTATGTTGCTTTTGATCAAATACCCAGCCTCGGGATTTTCGAAGTTTTCTCGAAATATGGGAGATATCAATCTAATCACTTGATCTAATAGGCATGGATGTTCCTTGAATTTGCATGGAATCTGAAACGATACAGAAAGTTGCAGAAGGTATCTTGAAGATCGCTCTTCGCGGGTCCATACAGGAGGCGGGTTTCGGTTAACCGGTTGAATTGACATGAACGACAAGCAGCATCACCCTGACGACGGGGAAAAAGTGGCGGCTCTCGCGGACGGCGAGAGGCCGACGCTGAAAACCATCGCGTTCATGGCCGGGCTCGGGGTGACGACCGTTTCGCGCGCGCTCAAGGATGCGCCGGAAATCGGGCAGGCAACCAAGACCCGCGTGCAGCTGATCGCCAAGCAGATCGGCTACAGGCCCAACCGCGCGGGCGTGCGCTTGCGGACCGGCAAGACGAATGTGATCAGCCTGGTGCTCAATGCGCAGAGCGAGATCATGGGGCTGACCTCCAATCTCGTCTACGGTATTTCCGAAGTTCTGGCTGAAACGCCATATCATCTCATCGTGACGCCATACTCGCCCGAGAACGATCCGATGCAGCCCATCCGCTACATCATTGAAACCGGATCGGCTGACGGGATCATCATGTCCCAGACCCAGCCGTCCGATCCGCGCGTGCGTTATCTGACGGATCATCACTTTCCCTTCGCCACGCACGGGCGGACGCGAATGGGTATCGAGCATCCGTTCCACGATTTCGACAACGAAGCCTATGCCTATGCGGCAGTGAAAAGTCTGGTTGAGCGTGGCCGCCGCCGGATCGCCATGGTTGCCGGGCCGGGCCCGGCCCATACTTATTACTGGCATCTCGACGATGGTTTCAGGCGGGGCCTGCAGGAAAGCGGGGCAGTGCCCGTTATGCTCGACCATTGGAACGGCAGCATTTCATTGGACGATGTGCGCAACCGGACGGAAATGTTCATGCGCCAGCCCAATCCGCCGGATGGCATCATCTGCTGCACCGGCGGCCTGACCGTCGCTGTTGTCGCGGGTATCGAGGCAACGGGCATGAAACTTGGCCGGGACATCGATCTGGTGTCGAAGCAGACGACGCATTTCCTGCAATGGTTCCGCCCGGAAATCATCGTGTTCAACGAAGACGTGCGGCATGCCGGGCGCGAGCTTGCCCGGGCCGTGTTGCGGCGCATCGAAGGAGCGGACCCGACGCAGTTGCAAAGCCTGAGCTACCCGGAGGCCGAGTAAGCCAGCGGTTTGCTAGCCGATGAGGCCACCGGCCGTGAAGCCGCCGTCGACGGCAAGCGTTTGGCCCGTCACATAGCTTGAACGGTTTTCGTCGAGAAGAAAGGCGATCGCGCTGGCGATTTCCTCCGGCTGGCCGTAACGCCGTTGCGGCACCGTTTTGCTCCAGCCCTCGCGTATTTCAGGCGTATGCACGGCGGCGGCCAGGGGTGTTTCAACCGGGCCGGGCGCAATGGCATTGACGCGGATGTGGTAGGGCGCAAGTTCGACCGCCATCACTTGGGTCAGATTGATGATCGCCCCCTTTGACGCGCCATAGGCCGCCCGCCCGATATTGCCGCGCATGCCGGAGATCGAGGCGAGATTGACGATGGCGCCGCCGCCGCTTGCCGCCATGATGCGCGCACCGGCCTGCGTGACCAGAAATGCGCCGATGACGTTGATCTCATGAATCTGCCGGAACATGTCCGCCGTGGTATCGAAGAACGGCGTATCGCGACCGATCCCCGCCGAACAGACAATCCCCCTGATCGGACCGAACCCTGCTTCCGTCTCCGCCATGAGTGCCTCGACCGCGTGCTCGTCGGTGACATCGAGCTGGGCAAAGCGGATGCGGCCGGGATGGGCCTTGCCGAGGTCTGCCTTCACCGTTTCCTTCACGTCTCGATCAGCAACCACAATCTTCCAGCTGTCGCTGGCCAGGGCATGGACCGTCGCAAGGCCTATCCCCGATGCGCCGCCGGTGACAAGGGCGGTGCGCTCACCGGTATCGAATGTCGTCATGACGTGGTCCTCTCTGTTGCTGGAGAAGAGGTGGTCAGGCCTCTTCCAGACACAGTTCAAAGGTGATGCAGACGGGATTGTCGCCGCGCACGAGATTGCCGCGGGTGATGCCGCCTCCGGTATCGACCATGGTGATCTCTATGCGGGTCCTGCTCGTGTCTGCCGAAACAAACCCTCCGGTGATGAACACTTCCGTCGCGATATCCTCGACGCGGCCGCCATCGGCGTATCGGGCGCCGATCAGGCTGCCGACGCCGCCACGCAGATGTGCCCCGGCAAAGCCATGCTTGCGGCAGATCGCTTCAAGCGCACCGATGATATCTTCGTTCGGCCGGACACGGGCCATGATTGTTCGTGGGTCGCTGCCGGTTGCCGTGGAGTCAATGATGGGAACTGGATGGAAAATGGTGAATGCCGTTTCCGCATCCGGCTCCGACACCATGCGGATGGTCTCGACACCCCAGACCGTGGCGCGGATCGGCCGGCTGACGATTGTCTCGTGCGGCAGGATGTGGCCGGCGCAACGTCTGCCATCCGGCTCAATCCAGGTGGCGTGGCAATGGATGAAGGCTGCGCCGTCGCGCTCGCCGAACGTGACATTGCCCCGTTCCATCATGGTTTCGCCTGCCGGTGCGAAGGTATCGCTGTACCACGCCGCATGAAGACCATCGGTCGAGAGTGCCGGCATGAGATAATGGAACGGAGCAAAAGCGCCGCCTTCGATGACAAGCGATGCGGCGCGCAGATTGGCGGCGGCCAGCGGGATGGCAATGGCGTCGTTGAGGCAGAGACCCGGCTGGAGCTCAAAGCTGAATGTACGCCCGGTGCCGACGACACTCTCGAACCGTTCCGCGGCCGCCGGGCCGGGTTGCTGCAACCGGCGGTCAGGCACCGACCACCGCCGAACAGCTCTGTCCGCCATCGACGGGCAGGCAGACACCGGTGATGAATTTTGCTTCGTCTGAGGCAAGAAAGACGGCGGCATTGGCCACATCGAACGCGCTGCCCATCTGCCCCAGCGGAACAAGGCGATTGCGTGCGGCGACCATCTCTTCGTTCGATGTGTAGTTGCCGGAAATCTGCTTGTAGATCAGCGGTGTATCGATCATGCCGGGCATGATGCAATTGGCGCGGATGCCGTGCGGTGCGTATTGCATGGCAAGAGCCACGGTCGCCTGATTGACCGCGCCCTTGGCCGCGTAATAGGCGAAATAGGGATAACCGGTCCAGCGGATAGCGGCCAGCGACGAGATATTGACGATCGCACCGGATTTGCGTGCCTTCATGTGCGGCAGGACGGCCTTGGCGGTGCGGAACACCGAGCCGACATTGATATCGAGCGACATCCGGAATTTTTCATCATCGAGGTCTTCCGGTCCGCCCGCTGTGGCGACGCCGACATTGTTGTGCAGGATGTCGATCCGGCCATAGCGCTCGATCGTGGCGTCCACCGCTTGCGTGACGGAAGCGCTGCTGGTGACATCCGAGGTAACCGCCAAGGCGGAAAAGCCTTCCGCCGCAATGATTGCTGCCGTTTCCTCGGCGGCTTCCTGTTGCAGGTCGATGCAAACGACGGTTGCACCTTCCCGGGCGTAGGCGACGGCGGCAGCCTTGCCGTTGCTCCATCCGGGGCCGGACGAGCCTGCCCCGAAAACCATGGCGATTTTATCTTTCAGTCTTTCAGTCATCAGAGGAAGCCAATCGAAATCCACGGGACGGCAGCCACGAGAATGATGCCGAGAATGAGGGCGGCGAGATAGCCCCAGATGGGCCGCATGCCCTCGTCGGGGTTGACCCGGCCAATGGCGCAGGCAGCATAATAGCCAACGCCGAAGGGTGGGGCGAAAAGGCCGATGCCCATCGAAAGGATCACGACCATAGCGTAGTGCACCTCGTGCACGCCGACCTGCCGGGCGATGGGAAACAGCAGCGGGCCGAAAAGCACGATGGCGGGTATGCCTTCCAGAACGCTGCCGAGAATGATGAACGCGACAATCGAAACGGCAAGGAATGTGATGGGACCGCCGGGCAGGCCCGTCATGGCGGCGGCAAGTTCGCGCGAGAAGCCGGACTGCGTCAATGCCCAGGCCATCCCGGTCGCCGCGCCGATGATCAGCAGGATGGCGCCGGAAAGCGAGGCGGTATCCACCAGCATCGGCTTCAGCCGTGCCCAGTCGAATTGCCTGTAGATGAAAAGCCCCGCCACGATGGAGTAGACAATGCCGATGGTCGATACTTCCGTTGCCGTCGCCACACCCTCGACCACCGAAGCACGGATGATGAAGGGAAGCGCCAGGGCGGGCAGGGCGATGACAAAAGCCCGACCGATCTGCCGTCCGGTGGCGCGGGTGACATGCGACAGGTCCTCATGGCGGTAGCGCCGCCAGACGACGAAACACAGCATCACAGCCAGGACAACGCCGGGAAGCAAGCCGCCGGTGAACAGCGCCGCGATGGACACGCCGGTGACCGAGCCGATGGTGATAAGCACGAGGCTGGGCGGAATGGTTTCCGTCTGTGCGCCGGTGGCGGAGAGCAGGGCAACCAGATCGCCCGGCTTGGCGCCGCGTGCCTTCATTTCCGGGAAGAGCACCGGCGCGACGGCGGCCATGTCGGCGGCCTTGGCGCCCGATATGCCGGAGACCAGATACATCGCGCCGATCAGCACGTAGGACAGGCCGCCGCGCACATGCCCCAGGAGGCTTGCCAGGAACTGCACCATGGCGCGCGCCATGCCGGTCATTTCGATCAGCACGCCGAGAAACACGAAGAGCGGCACGGCGAGGAGAATGAGGTGCGACATGCCTTCGTCCATGCGTCCGATGACCACGATCATCGGCACATTCGTCGTCAGGGCGAGATAGCCGAACGTGGCAAGACCGAAGGAAAAGGCGATGGGAACGCCGCTGAGAACGAGGGCTGCGACGACACCGACGAAGAAGATCAGCAGATTGATGTTGCCCAGCGGCTTCAGGGAAGGTCCGAGCAGCCAGAAGACAAGCGTCAGCACGCCGATAAGGGCAATCGCCGTCACGACATGCCGCAGGTTCGACACCTGAAAGAGTTTGATAAGCGCCGAGACGATCATCAGTCCGGCACCGACGGGCAATGCCGCCGCCCGCCATGCATTGGTTATCTCCAATGCGGGCGTGGTGATGTAGGTTTCCTCATGGGCATAGTCATAGGCGGGGTAGACGATGAACAGGAGAAATGCCATTGCGCCAACAATGGCGATGACATCGAAAAATGCCCGGCGCTGCGGGTTCATCATGCCGACCAGCGCCGTCATGCGCATGTGCTCGCCGCGCCGGAACGCCACCACGGCACCCAGCATGGCAAGCCACAGGAACAGGATCGACGCGAGTTCATCCGACCAGATCAGCGGTTGATGCACGACATAGCGGGCGATGATGCCGGCAAACAGGATGACCACCTCGGCAACAACGAGGATTGCCACGGGAAACTCGACGAGATGGCCAAGCAGCCGGTCGAGTTTCGATGCGATGGAGTGGTCATTGCGGGGCGGGGGAGAAAGAATGCTTTCGCCCTCCGCCGCCACGGCGCCTTCGGTCAGTCTGATTCCTGCCATCGGGTGCGCCCCTATGTCAGCTGGCCGACGACTTTTTCCAGAAGACCCCAGGCTTCCTCGCCATACTTGCCCTTCCATTCGGAATAGAAGCCTGCCTTGCGCAGGGCATCGCGGAAGGGCACGGGGTCCGGCGTGTTGAATTCAAGACCCTTGGTTTTCAGATCGGCCTGCAAGGTTTCGGTGAGCTTGGCCACGTCGTCGCGTTCGGCAAGACCGGCGGCGTTGATATGCTTGGCAACGACGGTTCTGATATCGTCGGGCAAGGCTTCCCAGGCGCGGCGGTTCGACAGGAACCAGAAGCCGTCCCACATATGGCTGGTCAGCGAGCAGTATTTCTGCACTTCATAGAGCTTGGCCGTCGAGATAATGGCGAGCGGGTTTTCCTGGCCCTCGACAACTTTGGTCTGCAGCGAGGAGTACACCTCGTTGAAGTTGATGCTGGCGGGTGATGACTGGAAAGCGGTGAACATCGATGTCCACAACGGGCTGACCGGAACACGGATCTTGAAGTTCTTCAGATCATCCGGTGTGGTAATCGGCTTGGTGCTCGACGTAATGTGGCGGAAGCCGTTGTCCCAGATCTTTTCCATGGCGACGAGATTGGATTTCTCGATCTGCTTGCGCACATGGGCGCCGAGATCGCCATCCATCGCCTTCCAGACGGAGGCGCTGTCGGGGAAGGCAAAGCCGATGCCATTGATCGACGCCGCCGGAACGAGCGTCGACAGGATCAGGCCGGACAGCGTGAAGAATTCCACCGCGCCGGAACGCAGCTGGCTGAGCGTATCCGTATCGGAACCAAGCTGGCTCGACGGGAAGATCGACAGTTCGAAGCGTCCGCCCGTTTCCGCTTTGATCTTGTCGGCGGCTTCCTGCGCCCGGATGTTCATCGGATGAGACACCGGCAGGTTGTTGGCGTATTTATAGGAAAACTCGGCAGCATGGGCCGGACGCCGCATGATGAAGGGGCTGGCAACCAGCGTTGCAGCAGTGCCGGCCAGAACCTGGCGGCGTGACAGATTATTCATGTGATTTCCTCCCGAACAGCATGGCGCATTCCCCCGGAACTCATTGAACGAATGCAACCTCCATCGCATCTGTTCAAATCATAGGTCCATATTATAGAATGCAATTCCTCCTTGAATTGGATAAAACCATAAACAAATACTGGTATCTTGCAATAATTTTTATGCCATAGTTCAATAGAACAACAAAATGATCCACAATATGGATCAAAATGCGTGTGGGAGAGCATGGAAGAAAAGATGACGGCACCGGCCAGTCTCAACGGGTCGCAAAGTGTCGACAGGGCACTGGGTCTTCTCAGTCTTGTCAGCTATTTCGGCGATCAGGGCGGATCGCTGAGCGAGATTGTCGAGCAGGGCGGCCTCAACAAGCCGACGACGCGGCGACTGCTGCTTGCACTCATCCGCTCGGGGCTGGTCGAACAGGATGCGCAGACCCGGCGTTATTATCTCGGGCAGGAAGCCTATGTGCTGGGAACGCTTGCCACCCGCCGTTACGGCCTATTGCAGATCACGCGCGACAGCCTCAGCATTCTCTCCGCCAAAACGCAGGATACCAGTTTTCTCTCCATCCAGCGCGAGACCTATGCGGTGTGCCTGCACCGGGAGGAAGGCACCTATCCCATCCGCACCCATGCGCTGCAGGCAGGGTACCGGCATCCCCTTGGCGTCGGCGGCGGTTCGCTGGCCATCCTTGCAACGATGCCGGATGACGAGATCGATATCATCCTGGCCGCCAACGAGGCGGTGCTGCTTGCCGATTACCCCAATCTTCCGCCGTGGCAGATCAGGGAGGATATCGCGGCAACGCGGGAACAGGGTTTTGCCCTCAACCCCGGGCGTATCCTGGCCAATTCCTGGGGTATTGGCCTTGCGATCCATTTTCCGGATGGGCGGGCCGCCGGCGCGTTGAGCATCGCGGCCATCGACAGCCGCATGCAGCCGGCACGCCAGCAGGAACTGGCGGAACTGATGCGTATCGAGGCGAAAAAGATCGAGGCGCGGCTGGCCCATCTCCAGCCGCTCAATGACCGGCCGAAACGGGCTTCGGCGGCCGGTGTGAAATCCAGAGCACGACCCGAACGGATAAAAGCATGAGCAGCACGGACACAGCCCTGATCACGGCCATGTCGAAACGCGTGATGAACCTGTCCGGTTTCCTGGCGCAGACCGCCCGCCGTCTGCCTGAAGAAACAGGTTTTGTCTGGGGAGAGAAAAGCTGGAGCTGGCGCGAGCTGCAGCGGCGTGTCGATGCGATGGCTGCGGCACTGCACAGCGAATTCGGTGTCGTCAAGGGTGACCGTATTTTGATCCAGTCGCAGAACTGCAACCAGATGTTCGAATCCATGTTCGCCTGTTTTCAGCTGGGCGCCGTGTGGGTGCCGACGAATTTCCGCCAGACGCCGGATGAGGTTGCCTATCTCGCCAAGGCGAGCGGAGCCAAGGGCATGATCTGCGGTCACCTCTTCCCCGACCATGTCGTGGCAAGCCGGGACATGAACCCAGATCTCGCTTTCGTCATTGCCATCGGCAAGGCGGATTTCGGCGACGATTACGATGACATCGTCGCCCGCTTTGACGGCCGGAACGTTGCAACCGCCGCCGTCGATCACGACGATCCCTGCTGGTTCTTCTTCACGTCAGGCACGACGGGCCGTCCCAAGGCGGCCGTCCTCACCCATGGCCAGATGGCTTTCGTCATCACCAATCATCTCTGCGATCTCATGCCCGGCACGACGGAGAAGGATGCTTCGCTGGTCGTTGCGCCGCTGTCGCACGGCGCGGGCATTCACCAGCTGACCCAGGTGGCGCGCGGTGCGAAGACGATCCTGCTGCCGACGGAGAAGTTCGATGTTGCCGAAGCGTGGAGGCTGGTCGAGCGCTGGCGCGTGAGCAATATGTTCACGGTGCCGACGATCCTGAAAATGCTGACGGAACACCCGTCGGTGCATGAGCGCGATCACTCCTCCCTGCGCTACGTGATCTATGCCGGTGCGCCCATGTACCGGACCGACCAGATCCATGCGTTGAAGACGCTTGGGCCGGTGCTCGTGCAGTATTTCGGCCTTGGCGAGGTGACCGGCAACATTACGGTCCTGCCGCCTGCCCATCATACGTCGCAGGATGGTCCCGATGCACGGATCGGCACCTGCGGCTTTGCGCGGACCGGCATGCAGATCGCCATTCAGGACGATACCGGCCAAGAGGTCAATCCCGGCGAAACCGGCGAGATCTGTGTCATCGGGCTGGCGGTGTTTGCGGGTTATTACGACAACCCCGAAGCCAATGCGAAAGCCTTTCGCGATGGCTGGTTCCGGACCGGCGATCTCGGCCACATGGACGAGGCGGGTTTCGTCTACATCACCGGCCGGGCGTCCGACATGTATATCTCCGGCGGTTCCAACGTCTATCCGCGCGAGATCGAGGAAAAGATACTCACCCATCCGGATATCAGCGAAGTGGCGGTGCTTGGCATTCCCGATCCGGTGTGGGGCGAGGTCGGGCTGGCTGTCTGTGTCGCACGATCCGGCAGCGCCCCCGATGGCGAGGCTGTCATGGCGTGGCTGACCGGCAAGATGGCGCGCTACAAACTGCCGAAGCGTATCGTCTTCTGGCCGGATATGCCCAAATCCGCCTATGGCAAGATCGCCAAGAAGCTCATCAGAGAAGAACTGATCCGGCGGGGTGAACTGGATAGCTAAGCTCATTCCAGCATCCGCGCTTTCACCAGATAGCGCATCGGTCCCGATGTTGCGGCATCGAATGGCCAGCAGGTGGCAAGAACCAGATTCTTGCCGGCGGCATTCGTATCAATGCCGGACTGATCCCAGCGGACGACCGATGTTTCCGTAACCTGATAGGTGAACACTTTGCCGTCGCGCCGGGTAATCCGGACCGCATCGCCGACCTGTACGTGCTTCAGAAAGGCAAAATGCGTATCGCGGTGTGCGGCATAGACGGCGGTGCCGTTGTCGCCTGCTTCTGCACTGCGGTCCACATGGCCGGGACCGAAGGCCAAGGCCTGTCCGCTTGCCCCGTGCAAGGCGATGGACGTTTCGCCGATACGCGGAAATTCAAGCCGCGCAACGGGCCAGGTGTCGGCCCATGACCAGGGTTTGACCGGCTGGCCGGTTGCGACGCTCCGGGTAAAGGCACGGTCCAGAAGCACCTGCGCCACCATGGCTTTCGCGTGAATCCACAGGCCTTGGCTGACCAGTACCAGTCCGACCAGAGCCATCACGATCATTCCGGCCCGCAGGGCAGGGCGGAGCACCGCCCTGCCTTTCCACTCGGAGACGCCGTACCGTGTGCGGATCGTGCTCATCATGCTTTCCCCATTGTCTTGCGGCTGAAGAAGAACAGCCCGGCGCTGGCGAAGAGCAGCAGCAACCCGGCGATCATGCGCAGTTCCGCATCGGTTGCCGTCTGCGGCAGGGGAAGCTGATCGGCAGGCGCCTGTTGGACAGCCGGCTTCTTGCCTGCCGCCAGCTTGGCAAACTGGACGTCCGGGCCATTGTCGAGGCTGGCCTTGCGTGTTGCCTGTTCACCGAACACCTTGTCGAAATCCCAGCCTGCCGGGAGATTGAGCGGAACGTCGGCGCGGGTCAGCGGCTTGTCCTGCGGCCGTGATGGATTTGTGTCGACGGCAACCAGACTGGTCAGGCGCGAGACGAGACTGTTTTCAAGCGCGAGTTTCAGGATGCGCCTGTCAGCTTCGTCACGGCTGATCTTGCCGAGGGTACTTTCGACCTCCGCATCGGAAATCTTGCGGCGGGCCCAGAGTTTTGACAGGCCTTCACCTTCAGCGGCCTTGGCAACCGGCAGCGTGACTTCCCATGGCTGCTTGCCGATCATGCCCTTGATTGTCAGGGTGCCGGAGAGCGAACCGAGCTTGGCGGCAATGACGAGCGGCTCGCCACGATAGAGGTCAGGCAAGATAGCTGGCGTTACGTCAGCGTTGCCGGAGGAGAAGGTGGCGCTGAGGTTGGTGATGATGGGACTCTCTAGCTTGGCAAAGAGATTGCGCATGCGCTCGTCGACCTGATCCGTCGAGCCGATGGAGGTGAAGGTGCCACGGCCAAGTTCAGCGGCGCGGTTCATCAGATAGTTGTTGGGAGCCGAGCCGATGCCGACCATGAAAACCCGTGACCGACCAAGCTTGGCGGCAATGGTATCGAGCAGTTGCTGTTCATTGCCGATGGCACCATCGGTGAGGAACACGATCTGGCGGACAAAGGACTGATCGTTGGGGCGCCGGTCGTTGAGGGCTGCCTCCAGCGGTGCAAGCATTTCCGTGCCGCCGGATGCTTCAAGGGCACCGACAAATTCACGGGCGGTGGAGACGTTCTCGCGGTCGGCGCTGACGGTATCCTGGAACAGCGAGGTCATGGTGTCGTCGAAGCGGATGACGTTGAAGCGGTCAGCGGGTTTGAGGCGGCTCAGGGCATAGTCGAGGCTGGCCTTGGCCTGATTCATCGATGTTCCACCCATCGAACCGGAATTGTCGATGACAAAGACGATTTCGCGCGGGCGCTGCTCCTGCTTCTGTTCGATAACTGGCGGCGTCACATAGGCAAGGGCATAGTCATGCTTGCCGACCGTTTCGCGGAACAGGCCGACAGCGGGTGCCTTGGCATTCTGCGGTTTCCAGGTCAGTTCGAAGTCGCGGTCGGCGTGGTTGTCACCCGCCAGCGAGATGACCTGCGTCTGCGCATCAACGGTTTCGGTGTTGACGGAATGGTGATGGCTCTTCACCTCGCCGAGGGCAAATCCAGCCTGCAGACGAACCTTGATGCTGACCGGATTGACCGGGGCGTTGATGCGCGGATCAAGCACGGGCGGCGTGATCTTGCTGCGATCGGGGACAGGATCGGCTGTGGTGCCCCAGCCGGAACCATCGGCCGCAAGGTCGGCGGTCTGCGTGATCGGTGCAGGATTGTAGCGCGGGGCGACAACCAGCGGCACGCGCAAGGAAAATTCATCGCCGGACAGGCGCACGGGCTCCTGATAATCGATCTGGACAACAACCTGTTCGTGCGGGCCGATATTGGCGACGGAGTTGGTGAAAAGGTTCGGCCGCTGCTGTTCGACAAGGCTGGCTTTCTGGCCGGCTGCCTTCGCCGTTTCATAGATGGTTTTGGCTTCCTTCTTTTCCTTGATGTCACCGATGATCACGCGCTTGCCGACAACCATTTTCAGGGCGTGCACGGCGCTGTCTTCCGGCAACGGATAGGCATAGACCGCCTCGACCCAGCCATTGGACGGGTTGGTGAATATCTGGGTGATACGGGCGCGTGCGGTGGGGCCGCTGACGACGATGTCCACATCGGTGGCCACGCGCGGGGCTTCGATGTAGCGGCCGGCTTCCGAGCTCTTCAGCAGAAGCGTGCCGGATTTGACGTCATCGAGGGTGACAAGTGGCGACCGGGCGGTTTCGGCATGCGCCGTCGCCAAACTGAAAAAGAATACGGCGAGCGCAATAAATGGCAGACCAACGACGTTGATCAACCAGAGTGCGTGGCAGGTACGGCGCAGCCAATGGGGCATCGCTCGGGGAGATTGCTGGGTATGGAAGGTTGCGGTTTTCATCGGGAAAGCTCCTGTTGGTGCTCCCATCGGGAAGCTTTCCCCATTTCATACATGGGCCTTTTTGCCGCCAGCGTAAGCTTCGGGAATGTTCCGCACGGCCGCGTCACGAGATGTCTTGCCCCCGACGGCCTTGTGTGGATATGTGAAGGAATGTACGTGATTTGACGGGAGCGAGGCCTATGGCCGGGGATATCGACAGTCAGCTATCGGAGCGGCAGAACCAGGCGGTCGCCACGAAGATCCGCGAGGAAATGGCGCGGCGGCGGGTTTCGCGGCAGTATCTGGCCGACCAGGCGAAGATCAGCCTGTCCACCCTGGAAAAGGCACTTTCCGGCCACCGGCCGTTTACACTGGCAACCACGATCCGGCTTGAAGAAGCGCTGGGCATGCGTCTGCGCGCGGCGGACCTGCTCGATAACCCGGTTGCGGTGAACAGTGGACATGCCAGTGAGGAATTCGGAGCCTATTCCCGCGCAGGAGCCGGGTGGATTGAAGGCCGGTATCTGACGTTGCGCCCTTCCTTCGGTGATCCGAAGGCAATCTTTGCCTATTGCACCGAGATCGGCTGGAACGATGCCGCATCCAATCTGCGGTTCATTGAAAAGGAACGGCTCGATGCGGCCTTTACCCAGCAGGGGACGGTGGCGATCCCGAATCTCTCCGGCCACATCTATCTTGCGACCAATACGTCGGGACAGCAGCGCCTGATCATCGTTTCGCGCCCGTCCATTACGGGTGAAATGTACGGAATCCTGACCACATTGCAGGCGGGCCGCGGCGCGCAATTGACGCCGATATCAGCACCTATCGTTCTCATTCCGATGGTATCCATGCCGGACGCACAGTTCGGACGCATCGCGCCCGATCACGGCAGCTACGCGTCCTATCTCGCCTATCTCAAACGCACGGTGGAGGAGCCCTTTGCCGTGTTCCTCCCCGGGCCTGCTGTCTCCGGTTAGGCCCGCATCGATTTGCTGCGCACGTCCAACCAGACGGCGAAGAGAATGACGATGCCCTTGAAGATAAGCTGGTAGAAATAGGGGACGGCCAGCATGTTCATGCCGTTGTTGATGACGCCGATGATGAGCGCGCCGAGAATGGTGCCGACCATGGTGCCGACGCCGCCGGCAAGGCTGGTGCCGCCGAGCACGACCGCGGCAATCGCGTCGAGTTCATAGCCCATGCCGGCATTGGTCTGGGCCGAGGAAAGGCGCGAGGACAGCAGGATGCCGCTGATCGCCGCCATGACGCCTGAGATCATGAAGATGATGATCTTCAACCGGTCGACGCGGATGCCGGAATAGATCGCCGCCTCGCGGTTGCCGCCGGCCAGATAGGCGCGGCGGCCGAAGATCGTGCGGGAGAGGACGATGTGGTTGATGGCAAAGAGGGCGATGACGATCCAGATGATGATGGGAAGGCCAAGCCAGCTTTCGCTGCCGATGGCCAGCCATGTTTCATTCTCGATGGAAGCGGGGGCGCCGTTGGTCGGCAGGCTGACAGCGCCGCGGTAGATGCCCATGGTCGCAACGGTGACGATGAAGGATGGCAGCATGAGTTTTGCCGACAGGACGCCGTTGAGCCCGCCCATGATGGCGCCTGCCGCCAGCGTGATCAGCACAGTCGGTGCAAAGCCAAAGCCCATGGAAAAGGCCTGCGCGGCCACCATGCCCGCCACGGCGATGATCGAGCCGACGGAAAGATCGATGTCGCCGAGCAGGATCACATAGGTCATGCCATAGGCAGCAACCGCGATTACAGCCACTTGCTGCATGATGTTCATGAAATTGTTGAAGGCAAGAAACCGCGGGCTGATCGAGGAGAAGACCAGGCACAGGATGATCAGCGAGATGACGATGCCACCATATTGCCGGATGAGGGGGGAAGCCAGAAGCGCCTGCTTCGTCTCGGTCGAATTGCTCATTGGTGTATTCCTGCTGCATAGGTCATAACGGTTTCGGGGCTGAGGCCCTGCGCATCCAGCGTTTTCGCCACGCGCTTGTCGTGCATGATGACGAGCCGGTCGCTGAGGCCGAGCACTTCCGGCAATTCCGACGATACCATCAGGATCGCAGTCCCGGCGGCGGCGAGCTCGCGGATGATGCGGTAAATCTCGAATTTCGCACCGACATCGACGCCGCGTGTCGGTTCGTCAAGAATGAGTATTTTGGGCCGCGTCTGCAGCCATTTGGCAATGACGATCTTTTGCTGGTTGCCGCCGCTGAGCGAGCCGGCAGGGGTATCGATGGAGGCGGTCTTGATGGCAAGGCGCAGGACTTCCGTCTTGGCCGCCGCCCGTTCGCGGGCCGGGCGGGTAAAGCCGAACTGTCCGGCCAGCTGGCCCAGCGCGACCATGTTGATGTTGCGCTCGACGCTGTGCTGCAGCACCAGCCCTTCTTCCTTGCGGTTTTCCGTAACGAAGGCGATGCCGTGTCGGATCGCATCGGCCGGGGAGCGCAGATGCACGGGAACACCGTTGAGGCGGATTGTCCCGGCCGGTTGCCCGAAACCGAACAAGGCCTTCATCACGTCGGAGCGGCCGGACCCGATCAGGCCGAACAGGCCGACAACTTCGCCCGGCCGCACGTCCAGCGAGACATTTTCGAATTTTCCCGTTTCGGAGAGATTTTCAACTGCAAGGACCGGAGGCACCGCAGATGAAGGGCGTTCGACAAGACGCGGCGGGTAAATGTCCTTCATCTCCCGCCCGACCATCAGCGCGATCAGGCCTTCGATGCTCGTGTTCTGCTTTTCCGTCGTCGCGACAAAGGAACCGTCGCGGATCACCGTGATATCATCGGAAATCCGCATGATTTCCTCCATGCGGTGCGAGATGTAGATGATGGCCGTTCCCTTGGCCTTCAGGCGTTCGATGATGGTGAAGAGGATTTCCGCTTCGCTGTCGGACAGTGAGGATGTCGGCTCGTCAAGGATGACCACGTCTGCGGGACGGCTGAGCCCCTTGGCGATTTCCACCAGCTGGCGCTGGGCGATGGACAGATCGCCGACCTTGGTGCGCACATTGACGGGCAGGCCGAGGTCCTGAACGATCTGCGCGGCCTGTGCGTTGAGATCGCGTTCATTGATGAAGCCGAACCGGTTGGGTTCATGCGTCGCCAGAATGTTTTCGGCAACCGAAAGGTTGCGGCAGAGGCTGAGCTCCTGGAACACGATGCTGAGGCCCAGTGCCTTTGCCTCGATAGGGTTTTTCGGGGCATAGGGCTCACCGCGCAGCATAATCGAGCCCGATGTCGGCTGGAACAGGCCGACGAGAATTTTCATGAGCGTGGATTTTCCGGCACCGTTCTCGCCCAGCAGCGTATGCACGCGCCCGGGCCGCACGGAAAGGTTCATGCGCTTGAGTGCCGTCACCGGACCGAAGGTCTTGGCGACGTCCTTGATTTCAAGCACAGGTGCGTTGGATGAAACGGCCATGAATGACAATCCTTACCGCAGGTCTTCCTGGACTGCCACCCGCGCGGCGGTCCTGCGCGGGTGGCACTGTTGTTTGTTGACGTTGGCGGGGGTTACTTTTCTTCGCCTGTTTTGGTGACAACGCCAGGAACGATCGGCTGCTTGGCGTCAACGGTCTCGCCCTTGATGACCTTGCCCGCGGTCGCAACCGCAACCTTGCCCATCTGGTCCGGATACTGCGCGATCACGCCGACCATGATAGGGTCGTTCTTGACCGCATTGCGGGCTTCTTCCATGCCGTCGAAGCCGATGACCTTGACCTGATCCTGCAGCTTTGCCGACTTGACGGCCGAGGCTGCAGCAAGGGCCGCATCGTCGCCGAAGCCGAAGATGCCGACGACGTCGGGGTTCGCCTGCAGGATGTTCTGGGCGGCGGCAAGCGCCTCGGGACGGGTGATGCCGGTCTGGATGGAGACGATCTTGATATCGGGATGCGCGGCAATCGCCTTCTTGAAGCCTTCAACGCGATCAACCACCGACTGCACCGTCGGGTAGTCAATGACAGCCACATTGCCCTTGTCGCCGATCTGCTTGGCCATCAGTTCGCCAGCCTTGACGCCGCCGGTATAGTTGTCGGTGCCGACATGCGAGGTGACTTCAACGCCCTTGGCGGGAACGTCCACGGTGATCACCTTGATGCCAGCCTTCTGCGCCTTGGCGATGGCGGATTTCACGCCTGTGCTGTCCACAGGCGAAATGATGATGACGCTGACGCCCTTGGTGATGAAATCTTCCACATCGGCGAGCTGCTTGTTCAGGTCCTGATTGGCAATCGCGATTTCAAGCGGCAGGTTTTCCGCCTTGGCTTCCGCGGTCATTGCCGAAGCAAGCGAGATATAGAATGGATGCTGCTGGGTGAGCAGCGAAGCGCCGATACCTTCGGCAAAAGCGCCGGTGGCCATCAGTGCGGCGGCGCCAGCAAGCAGCAGTTTGGTAAAATGGGTACGGATCATTGTTCCCTCCAGAACAGTTGTTTTCTCGAAAGCCGGCAGATGGGCATTGGCGATACACAACCGGATACTGCATGGCCGCTCTGCCGTGCTTCGTCCGTTGGCGATGGCCGATGCTCCTCCCACCTTCGTCCGCCGCATGGATGTTCAATTTATGTTGCTGTGTCAATATAAAAATTTGCGCGCGTAAAGTTTATTGCAGAAAGATGATCCGCATTCGCCACGGTATTTATTCGTTTGATGATGGCTGCTTGATGTCAGGGCCGTCATTTCGCGGCGTGTGATCACGGAAGAGATAGTGGGAGGCAAGGAGAACCGGCTCCAGGATGACCACGCCGAACAGGATGCCCGCAAGCCGTTCGATACCGGGTTCCAGCGCGGCACTGGTGTAGGTGTCGGGCACAAGGACGACAAGAAAGGCAAGGACGAACTGCGTTCCGATATAGCTGATGGAGGAGTTGCTGTTTTCGATATGCCGCCCGACAAGGACACCGATGCACACGCCAAGCGTCATGAGGACGGGCGAATGATGACTGCCGAGCAGGATGATCGTGGCGATCAGGCCGCCGACGCTGCAGCCGACAAAGCGCAGCACCAGCCGCGATGTGATCGGGTTCAGCACGCTTGCGGCCAGACTGCTCACCGGAATCATCATCACGGCCATGATGGTAATGCTCGACTGGCTGAGGGAGGTGATGCCCGTCCACAGCCATATCCATGGAATCAACCCCAGAGCGATTGCGGCCTGCAGCGCATGCTTCGCGGCGCCCCTGTGCCAGATCACGGAGTGTCTTATCGCGGTCTGCGCGGGCGTTTCCCGGGATTGCCGCGGCAACCGGCGCCGGATGGTGAAGGTCGATACCGCGCTGACGAGAATGCAGGCGAGGGTGCCCGCAAGAATTTCGACGAGGCGCGACTGGGCGAACGGCAGCACCGATTCCGATGGATGTTTCATGCCGTCGATCAGCACCATGCAGAATGTCAGCCCGGTGAACAGCCAGGCATAGCTGCGTTTTCCGACGAGGGCGAAGTAAAGCGTGACGCCGCCGATAATGACCAGCGACAGGCTGAGAAGGAACGGCTTGCCGATGACAAGCGGGGCCAGGGCCAAAGCGGCACCCGCACCCGCCGATGTGCCGATGATGCGCAGAATGCCGCGGGTGAGACTTTCCGATACATGCGAGCGCATCACCATGTAGCCGCTGAACGCCGCCCAACCGATGTTTTTCGCCCCAAGGACGTGCGCGAAGATGATGGCGAGCAGCACGGATATGACGCACTCGAACTCGTCGACCATCCGCGGTCCGGGCCTTGCCAACGACCGGAGTTCCCGCACGCTTGCGGTTGCGAAAACAGTAAGGCTGGCTGTGGCTTGCCGCAGATAGTTCATTGTTTGCTTCTACCGATCTTGCAGCCAGCTGTCGATGTTTCGATTTCCGGGCAAGGCGCGGCTTCCGAACCAATGCCGCTCTTGTTACTCTCGCACACCCTTAACGCTGGAGCACTGTCATGGGCCACGCATTCGACGCGATCATCATAGGGGCGGGGCAAGCGGGTCCATCGCTCGCCGGCCGGCTGACCGCGGCTGGCATGAACGTGCTGATTGTCGAGCGAAAACTGTTTGGCGGCACCTGCGTCAACACCGGCTGCATGCCGACGAAGACGATGGTTGCCAGCGCCTACGCGGCGCACCTTGCCCGGCGCGGCGCTGATTATGGCGTTGTGATAGAACAGCCCGTTCGCGTCGACATGAAGCGTGTGCGGCAGCGTGCCGATACCGTTTCGTTCAATGCCCGCACGGGTGTCGAGACCTGGCTGCGCGGCATGCACAATTGCCGGGTTGTCGAGGGGCATGCCCGGTTCGTCGACGCTCATACGATTGCTGTCGACGGCGCGCTTTTTCAGGCGCCGCGTATTTTCATCAATGTGGGCGGGCGCGCCAACATTCCGGACATGCCGGGTATTCGGGATGTCGATTGTCTCACCAATACGACCATGATGCGGCTCGATACCTTGCCTCGGCATCTGGTGGTGGTTGGCGGCAGCTATATCGGCCTCGAATTCGCGCAGATGTACCGGCGCTTCGGATCGCAGGTCACTGTCGTCGAGAAAGGTCCCCGGCTGGTTGGACGCGAAGACGCCGATGTGTCCGAGGCGATCAGGTCCATCCTGGACAATGAAGGCGTTGCCTGCCGTCTCGATGCCAATTGCATCGCGTTCAAACCGCATGCCGATGGCACGGAAGTTCATCTCGATTGCGATTCCGGTGCGCGCAGTGTGGTCGGCTCGCACGTGCTGCTGGCGATTGGCCGGCGTCCCAATACCGACGATCTCGGTCTGGACAAGGCAGGCATCGAGACGGACGAGCGGGGTTACATCAAGGTCGACGACTTTCTGGCGACGAGTGCCGACGGTGTCTGGGCGCTTGGAGACTGCAACGGGCAGGGCGCATTCACGCACACGGCCTATAATGATTATGAAATCGTGGCTGCCAATCTGCTGGATGGCGAGAGCCGCAAGGTCAGCGATCGGGTTCCCGGCTATGCGCTTTATATCGACCCGCCGCTCGGTCGGGCGGGAATGAGCGAAACCCAAGCCAGAGCAACGGGCCGCCCCATTCTGGTGTCGAAGCGACCCATGACCCGGGTTGGCCGGGCTGTCGAGAAAGACGAAACGCAGGGCTTCATGAAGATCGTTGCCGATGCGCAGACACAGCAGATTTTGGGCGCGGCGATTCTGGGTACCAGCGGCGATGAGGCGATCCATGGGATAATCGACGCGATGAGCGCCAAGGTGGGCTACCCCACGCTCAAATGGGCGGTGCCTGTCCACCCCACCGTTTCCGAACTAATCCCGACAGTTCTCGGCGATTTGTCCGCCCCGGCGCTCTGACAAGGCCCGCGTCAAAGTGGAGCGACGGCGCAACTTGTTCCGGAGAAAATTAGAGGTTATTGCCTTGTTCAGATATGACGGATAGCCTTTATGCGTGTTTGCGGTCGATGCCCACGCCCTCCGGTGGTTTCGGCCGATACGGAATAAAAGGGGAGGAGATGATGAGATGACCACTGCATTCGATACAGCCGATGAAGCCGCCATTCAGCAGTGCGAAGAACGCCTGAGGTCTGCGATGCTGCGCAGCGACGTTGAAGCGCTCGATGTGCTGCTGGCCAACGACCTCATTTTCATCGATCATCAGGGACGCCGGATTGAAAAGGCGCAGGACCTTGAAGCGCATCGCAGCGGTGTCCTGGCGCTCGAACAGATCGACGTCCTCGACAGCATCATCCGGCCGCTTGGCAATGCAGTCCTGGTTTCGTTGCGGGTCAGGTTTACCGGAACCTATTACGGCGAAAAATTTTCTGAAAAACTGGCCTTTACCCGTGTCTGGAGCCGCACGGCGGATGACTGGGCCGTTACCCTGGCCCATTGCTCCAGAATCACCATGTAAACAAAAGCAGCGAACCGACCGGCGAAACGCCGGTCAGTTCGTCCAGGTGCGTTCGAGAACGCTTATCCAGTTGCCGTGGCAGATCTTGTCGAGCGCCTCCCCATCATAGCCCGCCTGGCGCAGGGCATCGACCAGCAATTGCAGGTCGCCGGCATCGCGCATGGCGGCTGGAATGGTTGTGCCATCGAAGTCCGATCCAAGCGCAACATGATCGATCCCGATGCGATCGACGATGTAATCGACATGCCGCACCAGCTCACTCAAATCCGTGTCGGGATTTCTCACGCCGTCCTGACGCAGGAACAGGACGCCGAAGTTCAGGCCGACCAGTCCGCCTGTATCGCGGATCGCGTCGAGCTGGCGGTCCGTCAGATTGCGGCTGTGCGTGCACAGCGCATGCACATTGGAATGCGAGGCCACGAGCGGTGCATCCGATATGGCCGCAATATCCCAGAACCCCTGTTCGTTCATGTGGGAGAGATCAACCATGATCCGCAGCTCATTGCAGGTCCGGATCAGCTGTTTGCCATGGTCGGTCAGGCCCGGCCCGATATCCGGGGAACTGGGAAAGCGGAAGGGCACGCCGTGGGCAAAGATATTGCTGCGGCTCCACACGGGTCCGAGCGTGCGCAACCCCGCCTGATGCAGGACGTAGAGTGCATTGAGGTCGGGTCCGATGGCTTCCGCGCCTTCGATATGGAGCACCGAGGCAAACGCCCCGTCTTTCATTGCATTGCGGATATCATCCGCCGTCCGGCAGATGCGCAGGCGGTCCTTCGCCTGCCGTTCGATCCGTGTCAGAAGCGCGGCCATGGCCAGGGTGGTGTTGAGCGCACTTTCCATGTCCGGCGTGTTGTAATCGCCATTGGTATTTTTCTGCGGCGATGGCGTCGGAACGTAAATCGCACACAGTCCTCCCGCCAGTCCGCCCTTTTTCGCGCGCGGCAGGTCGATATGACCCACATTTTCCCCCTCGATGAAGCGCTTCTCCGGCGACGGTTCGGTCGACATCCAGAGGCGGAGCAGGACATCGTTGTGCCCGTCGAAAACCGGGACGATTGAATGGCTGGTCATGGGTCAGGAAACCTTGGTGCGTTTTGCGGTGGCGGGAGCGAGTCCCGAAGCTGTCACCAGCTTTGGCGCGAATACCGGCAAATGGCAAATGCGTTTTCGGTCGCTGCCCATGCGCGCAACGCATCGGCGCGCCTGTTCCGTACCTCTGTTCCCGCCGCATGCACAGTGTGCATAGGTACTGCCAAAATCGGCATTGGCCGCCCGTTCAACCAGCATGATAGAGCCTGCTTAAAAAATTGACACGCAAGAAATTTGGGCGGCGAGCCAGTCAGACGATGTCTGCGGCGGGGCGACGTCCGGGAACAAAAATAACCATGAGCAAAGGGGCACGCAACATGATCTCAAGACGCAATCTGTTGATTGGCGGCGCAGCGATACCGTTTCTATCCTATGTCAATCTGACCCAGGCATTTGCCGATACACCGAAGGACATCCTTGTTGTCGCGCAGCAGATCGACAACATGACAAGCCTCGATCCGCATGAAAGCTTTGAGGCGGTCGGCAGCGAGATTGCCGGCAATATCTATCACAAGCTGGTGCATCCCAATCTCGAAAATGCCGATCAGGTTGATGGCGGCCTTGCCGAATCATGGGAAGCCGATACCGACGGCAAGGTATTCACGTTCAAGATGCGCGCGGGTGCAAAGTTTGCCAGCGGTGCGCCGGTGACGGCCGAAGACGCGGCATTTTCCCTGCAGCGCGCCGTCAAGATGAACAAGGGACCCGCGTTCATCATCACGCAGTTCGGCTTTACCGCCGAGAATGTCGAGCAGCAGATCAAGGCTGTTGATGACAAGACATTGAAGATCACGCTTGAAAAGCCGGTTTCCCTGTCCTTCCTGCTCTATTGCCTGTCCGCCAATGTCGGCAGCATCGTCGAGAAGAAGGTGGTTCTGGAAAACGTGGCAGGCGACGATTTCGGCAATGGCTGGCTGCAGAAGAACAGCGCCGGTTCCGGCGAGTGGGTGCTCATGGCCTGGAAGCCCAGCGAAAGCGTCACGCTCAAGGTCAATCCGGAAGGCGCCTATAAGGGCAACATCAAGCGCATCATCCTGCGCCATGTGGTCGATCCGTCATCCCAGCTGCTGATGCTGCAGAAGGGCGACGCCGATATCGCGCGCAACCTGACGACCGAGCAGCTGCGCACGCTTCAGGGCGACGAGAACTATACGCTGGTGCAGAAGGGCGTGGCTTCGCTGGTACTTATCTCGCTCAACCAGAAGAACCCGAATCTGGCCAAGCCGCAGGTCTGGCAGGCGGTCAAGTGGGCGATCGACTACAAGGGCATCCAGCAGAACATCGTGCCGCTGACGCACAAAATCCATCAGAGCTTCCTGCCTGAGGGCTTTCCCGGCGCCGTGAACGACACGCCGTTCCAGAAGGATGTCGAAAAGGCCAAGGCACTCATGGCCGAGGCAGGCCTTGCCGGTGGTTTCGATATCGTCATGGACCATTATTCGGCCCAGCCCTATCCGGATATTGCGCAGGCACTTCAGGCGAACCTTGCCGAAATCGGCATCCGCGTTCAGCTGCAGGCGGCCGAAAACCGCCAGGTTCTGACGAAAATGCGTGCCCGTGAACATCAGATGGCGCTGTCCGCCTGGGGTTCGGACTATTTCGATCCGCATGCCAATGCCGATGTGTTCAATATCAATCTCGACAACTCGGACAATGCAAAGACCAAGCCGTTCCTCTGGCGCTCGTCCTGGCAGGATGCGGAAATGACCAAAAAGGCCGAGGAAGCCCGCGACGAGAAGGACCCGCAGAAGCGCATCGAGCTCTACGAAGCCTTGCAGAAGGCGCATATGGAGCACAGCCCCTTTGCCCTGATGCTGCAGACAAAAACCACGGCTGCCTGCCGCAAGGCTGTTTCGGGCATGCGCCTTGGCACATTGTCTGACTCCCACTCCTATGCAGGGATCGCAAAGGCTTGAACGCGCGGATAAAAAATCTGTCCAGCCTTCTCGGCAGTGTCTTCCTGACACTGCTCGGGCTGACGGTGATCACGTTCATGATCGGCCGCGTCATGCCGGTCGATCCCGTGATCGCCGCCGTGGGCGACAATGCGCCCGAGGCCGTCATCGCCCGGGCGCGGATCGAAATGGGACTGGATCAGCCGGTGGTGATCCAGTTCCTCCACTATCTCGCGCAGATCGTTCAGGGTGATCTTGGCAAATCCATCCTGACCCGCAATCCTGTGGCGACCGATATCGCGCGTTATTTCCCGGCCACGCTGGAACTGGCAACCGCGGCACTCATTCTTGCCGCCGTGATCGGCATTCCGCTTGGCGTCTGGGCCGCCGTTCGGCAGGGAAGCTATGTCGACCAGACCATCCGCGTCATCTGCCTCGCCGGCCATTCCGTTCCGGTTTTCGTGCTGGCGATGATTTCGCTGCTGGTGTTTTACGCCGTGCTCGGCATTGCGCCGGGGCCGGGGCGTCAGGACATCATTTTTCAGGATATGGTGCCGCACGTCACCGGCATCCTGACAATCGACTCCATCATTGCCGGGGATTGGGATGCGCTTTATGACGCGCTCATCCACATGATACAGCCCGTCTGCATCCTCGCTTATTTCAGCATGGCCTACATCACGCGCATGACCCGCGCCTTCATGCTGGATGCGCTCAAGGGCGAGTTTGTCATTACTGCGCGTGCCAAGGGGCTTTCTGCCGCCGCCGTTGTCTGGAAACATGCCTTTCCGACCGTCGCAGTCCAGCTCGTCACGGTTCTCGCGCTCACCTATGCCGGTTTGCTGGAAGGGGCGGTCGTGACGGAAACGGTGTTCAGCTGGCCGGGCCTTGGGCAATATCTGACCATCTCGCTGATGAATGCGGACATGAACCCGGTTGTGGGCGCAACGCTGCTGATCGGCCTGATCTATGTCGTTCTCAACCTGCTCGCCGATATCTTATACAAACTCCTGGATCCACGCGTCCGATGATACAGACATCTTTTCGTAACTGGGCGCTGGATGAAACCCCCGCCTCGCGCTCGCAAGCCAATTGGGGACGCCGGTACCGTATCTGGCTGAGCCTGAAGTCCAATCCTTTGGCGATGATCGGCCTCGGCATCATCCTTCTGTTTGCCCTGCTGTCGCTGCTGGCACCCTTGATCGCGCCCTATGATCCGAGCCTGCAAAATCTCGGCAACAGATTGGCGCGTCCCTCGGCTGTGCATTGGTTCGGAACGGATGAACTGGGGCGGGATATCCTGTCGCGCATCCTGTTCGGCGGCCGCGTCACCCTTGGAATGGTGGTGTCGGTGGTAGCCGTCGTTGCGCCGATTGGTCTGGCTGTGGGTTGTGTTGCCGGATATATGGGCGGGGTGGTCGATTCCGCTCTCATGCGGATCACCGACGTGTTTCTGGCGTTTCCGCGTCTCATTCTTGCCCTCGCCTTCGTCGCTGCGCTGAAGCCCGGCGTGGAGAGTGCAATCCTTGCGATCGCCTTGACCGCATGGCCGCCCTATGCCCGGCTGGCCCGGGCGGAAACCATGACGATCCGCAACACCGATTATGTCGCCGCGTACCGCCTGACCGGCGCATCGCGCTGGCGCATCATGCTGCGCCATATCGCGCCGCTGTGCGTGCCAAGCCTGATCGTGCGCACCACGCTCGACATGAGTTCGATCATCATCACTGCGGCCAGTCTCGGTTTTCTCGGCATGGGCGCGCAGGCGCCGTCCCCGGAATGGGGCGCGATGATTGCCACGGCCAAACGCTTCATCTTCGAACAGTGGTGGGTTGCGACAATCCCGGGAATAGCGATCTTCATGGTATCGCTCGCCTTCAACTTCCTGGGTGATGGCCTGCGCGACGTCCTCGACCCGAAGCAGAATTAGGAAACAGGATGCTGGTCGATATCAAGAACCTTCGTATTGCCTTTGAAACGCGAACAAGCCGGTTTGAGGCCGTGCGCGGCGTATCCATGCAGCTGGGTACCGAAAAACTCGGCATCGTCGGCGAAAGCGGTTCGGGCAAGTCCCTGACGGCGCGCGCCCTGATGAAGCTTCTGCCAAGCAATGCCAAGATTGAAGCCGACAGGCTTGCGTTCGATGGCATCGATATTCTCGGTGCTTCGGAACGCGGCATGCGCCAGATCCGCGGAAAGCGCGCCGGGTTCATTCTGCAGGACCCGAAATATTCGCTCAATCCGGTGAAGACGGTGGGCAGCCAGATTGCCGAATCATGGCGCACCCACAAGAAGGGCAGCCGGAAAGAAGCGGCGGAAGCTGCCATTGAACTGCTGGATCAGGTGATGATCCGCGACCCCCGCAAGGTGGCCGGTGCTTACCCCAACGAGATTTCGGGCGGCATGGGACAGCGCGTCATGATCGCCATGATGCTGGCGCCCGATCCGGAACTGCTGATTGCCGATGAACCGACCAGCGCACTCGATGCAACGGTGCAGGCGGAAATCCTGCGTCTCATCGACGATCTGGTGTCGCGCCGGGGCATGGGCCTCATCCTGATCAGCCATGACCTGCCGCTGGTCTCGCATTTCTGCGACAGGGTTGCCGTCATGTATTCCGGCCGGGTTGTGGAAGAGCTCAAGGCTTCCGAGCTCGCCAAGGCACAGCATCCCTACACGAAGGGCCTGCTGAATTGCATGCCGTCGCTGATGCACCCCAAGGAAAGACTTCCCGTTCTCACTCGCGATGCAGCGTGGCTCAATCCATGATCAAGGTCGATCAACTCAGAATCTCGTTCGGCACGCATGAAGTTGTCCGCGGCGTTTCCTTTGATGTTGCCAAGGGCGGCAGCTTCGGCATCGTCGGCGAAAGCGGATCGGGCAAATCAACGGTTTTGCGCGCGATGGCCGGTCTCAATGAAGACTGGAGCGGGCGCATCGCCTTCGACGGCACGGATGCGCCGCTGAAACGTCCGCCGGCCTTTTTCCGTCAGGTGCAGATGGTGTTCCAGGATCCGTTCGGTTCGCTGCACCCGCGCCAGACCATAGACCGGATTCTCAGTGAACTCCTCCTGGTGCACAAACTGCCGGACGTCGAAAAACGCATCAAGCAGGCACTTTCGGACGTTGCCTTGCCGCAGACCGTGCGCTTTCGCTATCCGCACCAGCTTTCCGGCGGCCAGCGCCAGCGTGTTGCCATTGCCCGCGCGCTGATTGCCGAACCGCAGGTCCTGCTGCTGGACGAGCCGACCAGCGCGCTTGACGTGTCGGTGCAGGCGGAAATTCTCAACCTCTTGGCCGATCTCAGGCAAGCACGGAATTTGACCTATGTCCTCGTCAGCCACAATCTGGCAGTCATCGCGCATCTGTGTCCGCAGCTTGGCGTCATGCTGAACGGCGAGATGGTCGAGCAATTGAGTGCCGATGATCTGCGGGCAGGACGCACGAAACACGCGCATACGTCGGCGCTTCGCACGTTGAGCATCAATCTCGAAGAACCGGCATAACGGAGGACAGGATGTCCGTCAGTTTGAATTGGGCGGCCGCTGCGGCCTGTGCCGAAAACTTTGCAAGTCAATGGCCGGCCAACGAGCCGGGCGGGGCCATCATCGGTTTCGATAGGCAAGGCATCCGCTTCGCCTATGCCGGAGGATTGGAAAGCCTCGCGACAGGCACGGCGTTTTCAGCTGACAGCGTGGTACGCTACGCCTCGGTGACCAAGCATGTTTTTTCGGCAATGGTGCTACAAAACGCTGGTCTTATCACGCTGGATGATCGCCTCGGTGACCATCTTGCGGAGCTGCAGCCGCCTCTCGCCGACGTGACCGTTGGCCGTGCCCTCGACATGAGTGGCGGTCTGCCGGATGTGCGCGAATGCCTGACGCTTCTCGGGCTGTCCGTTTATACGGAAACACAGAAACAGCCGCTGCTGGATTTTCTCAGCTCGCTGACGCGGCTGAACTTCGATGCCGGCACAGACGTTTCGTACTCCAACACCGGCTATCGTCTGGTCGAAGCGGCTCTCGAACGCAAGGGGAAGACCTTCGACGCTTTTGTCCAGGATGAGATTGCCGGTCCGCTGGCTATCTTCCTCAAGGCGCCGGAAGTGTGGAACGATCCGGTTTCCGGTCTTGTGCCGGGCTACTTCAAGGACGATGAAACGTGGCAGCTCAGCGCTGCTGGCCTGCATATCTCCGCGTCCGGCAGTCTGACGGGGAGCGGCAACAGCCTTGCCGTATGGCTGCAGCATTTGCTTGCGGACGGTGATCGCCATGCGGGCCTGCTCGCGGCACTTTCCGCCACCCGCTGCATGGGCGATGGCCGCCCATCCAACTACGGACTTGGTCTGCGCTGGTCGGAATTGGCCGGGCGCCGCTTCGTCGGCCATGGCGGTTCTCACCCCGGCTACAAATCCTATTTCCTTCTCGATGCGGAAGCGGGAACCGGGTTTGTCGTTGTGTCCAATCGCGACGATACCAACGGCTACAAGATTGCCCTGGCCGCGATGGGTGCCCTCACGGGACAGCCGCTGCCACAGACAAACTGCACCATTCCCGACGGTCTCTACGTCACGGAAACCGGCCCGTACTGGATTGAAATGGCGGGCGGCATTGCCACCTATCTCGACGCCGAGGACACGCTCTATGACGATGGTGACGGCTGGTTTTCATCGCGATCCGCTTCCTCGCCGATGCGGCTGCGCTGGACCGGCACGGCCCTGGAAGGCGAGGCGGGTTATATCAACCGGCGATTCCTGCCGGTAAAGCCGGGACTGGCATCCGCCGACCTGGACGGCCATTGGGTCGCCGCTGAATATGGGGCGCGTTTCGATATACGCGATGGCATGGTAAGCATGGGGATCGGCCCGACGCGCCATGCCATGCAATTGGTTCCCCTGGGCAATGGCCGTTTCCTCTTCACTCTCATCGATGGACCCTGGCGCAAGCGCATCTGCCTGCATTGTCTTGCCGATGGAAAAGTCGAGCTGGTTCTCAGCCGCAGCCGCATGATGGAATATACGCTGGCACGCTGATTTTGATTTGAAATCCGCATCGCTTTCCGTAATACGGGAAGGCGCCCGCCCATCGCGGGTGCCTTTTTGTTGTGAAGCAGGAACCGTCCCATTGGAAATCAAGTGGCTCGAAGACTTTCTCGCGCTGGCGAATACGCTGAATTTTTCGAAAGCTGCCGATGAGAGACATGTCACGCAGTCCGCTTTCAGCCGGCGCATCAAGCAGTTGGAAGCCTGGCTCGGAACAACCCTCATAGATCGGGCGACCTATCCGTCCCGCCTGACCGATGCGGGAGACAAGTTTGTGCCCGTCGCGCAGGAGGCGTTGAAGACGCTTCATCAGGCCCGGCGCAAATTCAAGGTGGACGAGGGGATCGATGCGCACACGATTACCTTCACGGCGCTGCACACCCTGTCATTCACTCTTTTCCCGGAATGGCTGAAGGCGCTGAACACAAAAACCGGACCGGTCCTTTCCCGGTTGCGCCCGGACTCCGGCATCATGGAGCAGAACGCCAATTCCCTGGTGGATGGCGAATGTGATTTCCTTTTGACCTACGCCCATGCGTCGGTGCCGTTGCTGCTCGATCCCCTGGAATTCGAGTATCAGCTGCTCGGTTCGGAAAATATCATTCCGGTGTCGGCACCCGGCGCCGATGGAGAGCCGTTGCACGCGTTTGGCCGCGAGGGGAAACCGGTCGCCTATATCAGTTATGAAAAGGCTTCGTTCTTCGGCCAGCTGATGGCCGACCTCTTTGCCAGGCGGCAGCCCGACTACACGCTTGTGCATGAGGGCAGCATGGCCGTCGGACTGACGGGCATGGCGCTTGCCGGCTGGGGTGTCGCCTGGGCACCGGAGAGCCTGACGCGAGCCGATCTCGCGCAGGGCGCGCTGGTCCGCGCTGCCGATCCAAGCTGGGATATCAGCGTCGACATCCGGCTTTACCGGTCCCGGCAAAACCGGCGGCCTGTGGTTCGCCGCGTCTGGCAAGCCATCGCCGAAATGACGTCATCGCACTGACGCCGTCCGATCTGCCTTGCCGATATGGAAAGGCAGATCCGCGGCGCCGAGGGTCAGACCGCCGTCTTGTACGCGTGCTCGATATACAATTCACGCAACCGCCGCATGACGGGGCCGGGTGTACCGTTGCCAACGGGCAGTCCGTCGATCGTCGTGACCGGCAGGACAAAGTTGGATGCGCTGCTCATGCCCGCCTCGGTGGCGGCAAGAGCCTCGGTGAGGCTGAACGGGCGCTCCTCGATACGCATGCCGGTTTCCTGTGCCAGCTGCAGAAGAGCGAGACGCGTGCATCCGGGCAGCGTCTTGCTGCTGTTGGCGCGGGTGACGATCGAGCCTTCCGGTGTCACGATATAGGCCGTCGAGGATGCGCCTTCGGTGACCAGGCCATCTTCGATCATCCATGCTTCCTGGCAGCCCGCTTCCCTGGCGATACGTTTGGCCAGGACCTGCGGCAACAGGCAGGTGCTCTTGATATCCCGGCGCGCCCAGCGCATGTCGTCGACGGATTTGATGGCGAGCCCCGTATTCACGGCTGGCAAATCGAGCAGCTTCTTGACCTGGGTGAACATGATAAGGGTTGGTTCGAGGTCATCGGAAAACAGAAAGTCCCGTTCCTCGGCACCGCGCGTCATCTGGAGATAGATCAATCCCTCGACGAGCGCATTCCGCTCGATCAGGGTCTTTTGAATCTGCTCGATCTCCTCGGGGGAGACCGCCATCCGGATGCCGATCTCATTCGTCGACCGTTGCAGCCGCGTGGTGTGAGGCTTGCTGTCGACCAGTTTGCCGCCAAGAACGGCAGTGACTTCATAAATCCCGTCGCCGAAAAGAAAGCCGCGATCAAAGATGGAAATACGTGCTTCCGCAGCGGGAACGAACGCGCCGTTGACGTAGGCGATGCGGCTGTCGGCCGTGTGTTTCATGGGAACTCCTTGGTATGAAAAGGGTGCGCCGGCCGGAAAATCACCGGCGGGCGAGGCGCTTCAATGTCTCGAACGAGATGGCCTCGATCCGGTTGGGGCTCGATGTGCCGGCATTGAAACCTTCGGTGGTTTGCGCCATGCACAGGGAATTGAGGATGCTTTCTTCCGTTGCTTCGATGGCTGCCTCGAACAGCGGCGACACAAGCTCATTCGGCAGATCCGGTATTGCCGTGACTTTCTTGCGCTGCTTTTTCGTGCGGCGAACCTCCGTTGCGGTGGAAAAGGCCAGGGCGTAATCGCCCGAACCGTTGCTCAGCGCCGCACCGGTTCGGGCGAGGCCGCCAAAAGCGCGTGTGGCCAGACGCTTCAGATTGCGGTCCGACAGGGGCGCGTCTGTGGCCACGATGATGACGATGGAGCCGTCCCGGTCTTCGCTTGCCGAACTGGCATAGGGTGACCCATCGATGCGCAGATGTCCGCCGTAATTGGACTGGACGAGAATGCCGACGGTATAATCCTTTCCGCCCGTGCTGACGCGTCTGGAACTTGTGCCGATGCCGCCTTTCAGGCCGAAGGCCACCGTACCCGTGCCCGCGCCGACGCTTCCTTCCGCGACAGGACCGTCGGCGGCCGCTGCAAGCGCCTCGCCCATCTCCGCGATGCTGGGGCGCCCGCTGCGGATGTCATTGAGACGGGAATCATTGGTTTCGCCAACCACGGCGTTGATGGAGACCAGCTGGCCATTGTCCGGCTGCGACAGGGTCCAGCGGTTGATGGCTTCAATGGCCCTGCCGGTTGCCAATGTGTTTGTCAGAAGAACCGGCGTTTCCATCTCGCCCAGCTCTTCGATCTGGGTCGAGCCGGCGAACTTTCCGTAACCGTTGAGAACGGCAATCGCGGCCGGTACCTTGTCCTGGAACAGGTTGCCGCCATGCGGCAGGATCGCGGTGGCGCCGGTGCGGATGGTTTCGCCTTCGACAATCGTCACGTGCCCCACATGCACGCCAGCCACATCGGTGATCGCGTTGAGCGGACCGGGCGGATAGTGGCCGGGAGCAATGCCGATATCCCGCGCTCGCGATCGTTGTGTATTGCCGTTGGCCTGTGCCATCCCGTGCGCTCCCTTATGGCGTTTTCATAGCGCTCTTCCGCACGGGATGGCATCGCAAATGTGGAATAGTTCTATGTCGAATGCGCAATAGGCATGGCACAGCAATTTACCGCGACCATAACGATCAGGCGAGGCAGGCTAATGCTGAGGTTTGACCTCAAGGAAAATGCCGGCCTCGCGTGCCGCATCGACAAATGCACGCCGGGCCTTGTGGGCTGGTTTCCACCCATCAAGGGCGTCCATACAGGATTGGAGTGCCTTCCGGTATTTGGGGCCGTGATTGCGCGGCCAGTGGATTTTGAGACATTCTACCGCTTCCCATGTGCTGTAGATCATCCTCTGTCCCGCAATGCCCAATCGTACTGCAACGGGGACAGAAAAACGTTTTTCACTCATCTCTTCCTCTTTTCCATCGCATGATTCCAACATCTCGATGATCGCAGAATTTTGGGGCAGCAATGAGTCATCCCTGCCGCAACCGGCGTTCCGGCATGCTTGGGTCAGAGCGATGTGGGGACATCGCCATGATCCACCCTGCGTGAGAATTCCGTTTCCAGGCCCTGTGCAAGCCGTGCCGCCTGACCGATCCAGTCTTCCCGTTCAATGCGTCCGGGAAAGGCGAGGTAGCTCCCGACCCATTCCGCATTCTGATGGTTCCACGCCGCGATCTGGCTGAACGTCCAGATGCCGAGCTCGTTGAGTTTGATCTCGTTGGCATGGCCGACACCTGCTATCCGTTTCAGATTGTCAGGGGTTGCAACCCTGTCGATTGACGGCGGGCGCTGTCCGGGATGACCGTCGCTGGCCAGAGCCGTTGCGACCGGCGCGGCGGCAACCGGTGCCGCCGCCGGGGCCATGGCGGTTTGCTGTTGGACAGCCGGTTCGGCGGCGCGCAGACTTGCCAGCCAGCTGCCGGCGAAATAACCGACGATGTAGCTGCCGACAAGCAGCAGAGCCGCTTCCAGATACTGCCCGGCAAGGCCCGGCAGCCATTTCAGCACCGCGACGACGAGGCCGACGACGAAGAGCAGGCAAAGCAGTCTAAGCCAGCTTGGCCAGGAAACCGGCCGCCATGCCTGGACCGATCGCTGGAAGGTCATGAAACCCACTGCGATGCCCAGAAGAAGCGCAATCAACATCCAAGGCCAGTACGTCGAAAGTAGATAGGTCATTGCCGTTCTCTCCTATTTGACAGAGAATTCGATCGGGCGATCAAGCGCCTTGCCTATATCAGTATCGTTCGATGCAATCGGATATGGGGAACCGAGGTCGACGGCAGTCAGCCGCTCGGGTGATAGGTCGGCATTTGCCAGGCAAGTGGTGCTGGCCTTTGTCACTTTGAGGGCCGACTCATCGCACTGTCCTCGGATGAATAAAACCTTAAGTTGCAGCGACAACCTATACGTTTCCGCGCCTTCTTTCTAGTGACGCAATTTGTCCGGATTCTTCCCGATTGATCCACACAGCGTCAGAACGGCGCGTTGGCTGCCCGGTTACCGGCTCAAGCGACGATCGGCACGGCAATGTCGTGTCCGGCGATTGCCTTGACATTGTTCCGGCCGCTGTGTTTTGCCCGGTACAGCGCTTTGTCGGCATTTTCCAGAATCTGTTCCGAACTGTCGAAAACGCCGCTTCGCATCGACGCGACGCCAAGGCTGGCGGTCATTCTTATGATGTCGTCCTGCGGGGCCTTGATACGCAGGCTGCTGATCGAGGTCCGGATGGCCTCTGCCACGCAGACACCGTCTCCCAGGCTGCAGGCGGGAAGAACAAGTGCAAATTCTTCTCCGCCATACCGCGCGATATGACATACCCGGTCCGAGCAGACGCCGCTGAGGACGCTGGCGGCGGCTTTGAGACACGTATCACCGGCCTGATGGCCGTAGCGGTCATTGATGGACTTGAAGTGATCGAGATCGACCATGACGATGGCCAGATCATCGCCCCGCTCGACGGATGTGTTGAACGCCTCGACGAGCTTTCGCTCAAAACTGCGCCTGTTGGCGAGCCGGGTCAGGCCATCCTCCTCGGACAGGGTGTGCAGAATGGTGTTGGTCTCCAACAGGTCGCGTGACACCCGGCCATAGGCCTGAATGGCATCGAAAATGGTGGAAAGTTCGCGGAACAGGGGATGGCGGAACTTGACGTCGCCCGCTTCCTGCCGGTCAATCGACCCGAGATAGTTGATCGCCGTATGGATGGGGGCAATGATGTGGCGGGCCACAACGAACAGCGCGCCGATGGCGATTATCACCGGGAGTATCAGGATGACGATCCATGCCAGCTGGATCATCCTGGCGGTCTTCTGAATATCGCCCGACATCGCATAGGCGAGCGCTGCGGCGTCCGTCGTCAGGTCCTGTGTCAAGCTGTCCGTCAGATGCATGGCCGATTGATAGGCCTCGAGCGCCTGCTTATCCAGCTGTGCGGCGGAAATCCCTTCGGTTTTCGTTTGGGCCAGTGTCTCGCTTCGCCTGATCTGTTCCCGCTTGGCAATGATGCGCTTTACCTGTTCGGCGACTTCCAGCACCTTGTCGGCCAGTTGCGCATTGTTATCCAGGGTGAAGCTTCTGGCGAGGACATGGGTCTGCAGCTGCACCTGCCGTTCCAGTTCGCGATCCCGGGCGAGATAGGCTGAGCGGACAAGCGAGGCCAGCCGTTCGATCTTCAGGGCATTGCGGTTCTGGGCCAGGACGAGCGGCAGCTGGTTTTCCTGCGCGTAATCGGCGTTGCTTTCGATCTTTTGCAGCAGGAAGAATGAATAGCCGGCCGCCGCAACGGCATAGACGAGGACAAGCGCAATCAGGAGCTGACCTGCAGCCCGCATCGAAATTTGCATTCCCTGAAAAGGATTACGCATGTCGGGTAACGCCTAATAGATGCTGAATGGAAAGTAGTTGTTGTTGATCCGGTCATAGGTTCCGTTGAGCCGGATCTGGCTCAACGCCTCGTTGACCTGCTGGATAAGCTCGGTATTGCCCTTCGAGGCCGTCACATGCGATGTGCTGCGCAGGAGATCGCTGGTGAGCGGATCACCCACATAGTCGAACCTGGAGTTTTCGGGTGACTGCAGAAAGGCAAGCAATTCTATCGAGTCTGCCAGCATCAGCTCGACACTGCCGGAGGTCAGCAGTTTCTGAGCGGAGGGCTGGTCCGCGGCCAGAATGATCGTGCTTTCGGGGTAGACCTTCTTGAGATATTCAGCCTGCATCGTATCCTTGCCGGCGCCGATTTTAATGCCCTTCAAGGCAGCGGGGGAAATGTCGTGGAATTTCTGCGGATCGCCGGCAAAAGCCGAATGGGAACGGTAATAGGGCGTGGAAAATTCCATGCGCTTCGCGCGTTCATCGGTCAGCGACATGCTGGCAACCACGAGATCGTATTCGTGCTGTTCAAGCCGCGTGATGATCTCCACCCACGGCACCGTGACGATTGAGCAGTTTGCGTCCATCTCCTTGCAGAGGGCATGGGCGATTTCAACGTCGAAACCGGTCAGCTTGCCGGAGGCATCGATGAAATTGAACGGAGGGTAGGCGCCCTCGGTCGCTATTCTCAGTGTCTGCTTTTCCGCCGAAGCCATACCGCCGAGCGAAACCAAAGCTGCAATTGCAAGAGCCAATACCGATTTCATCTTGTGTGCCCCAAATAGCATTTTGAACCATTTGGTTGCCTCGAAATGAATAAAGTGTAACCGGCGCCCCGCGATGTCGCGACATGATTTATTTTGATTGAACAGCTCAAGTTCAAATTTAGAAAAACCGGCTTCAGCGGGACGTTTGTGTGCCGCCCGTGGGGTGAGCTGGAAATCAACCCAATAATAACCTGATCCGTTAATTCAACATCAAGTGTTTGTCCGTAGTGGAAGACCACGGGAGGATGCAAACAGGGACAGAGAGAACCGTAATCATGATGTTGGTGATGGCGTGTATCGGCGGAAAACACAACATTTGGCTTGTTCTCCTTGCGGCTTTCGTTTGCGTATCGGGTTCATGGGCGATCTTCCGCCTGTTCCAGCGGGCGGCGACTACAACGGGCCCGGAAAAAATCGGATGGCACTTCCTGACGGCAACGGCGGCGGGATCAGCGATCTGGTGTACCCACTTCATCGCCATGCTGGCTTATGATCCGGGAGCACCCGTCGCCTTCGATGCCGTCCTGACCATCGTTTCGCTTCTGGTCGCAATCGGCGGGGCGCTGGTAAGTTTCGTCATAGCCACGAGCGGATCGGGCCGGCTGCCTTCCATCGTCGGCGGTTCGCTGTTGGGTGTATCCATCGCAGCCATGCATTACACCGGCATGTTCGCCTATCGCGTCCAGGGTATCGTCGACTGGGACATGCCCTATCTGATGGCCTCGATCGTTCTGTCGGTCGTCCTTTCAGCCGTTTCATTGCACCTTGCCGTCAATGGCAAATTCAACAGGCGATTGGCCGCTGCGTCCGGCGTGCTGGCGCTTGCCATTGTCAGCCTGCATTTTACCGGCATGACGGCGTTCAAAATAACCCCGTTGTCGACGGCGGGTGCGTTCACCGATCATGCGGCCCTGCAGGCCATGGCCCTCGCGATTGCGCTGGTGGGCATGATTGTCGTGGGTACGGGGCTCGTCAGTTACCTCATCGATGACCGTACACGGGCGGATTCGTATCAGCGGCTGCGCCAGATGGCGATGAACGACAGTCTGACGGGCCTTCCCAACCGCGCCAGTTTCAATGACCGCCTCGACCGGGAAATCCGCGCCGCCGGCAATACCGGAAACCGGATTGCGCTGGTCTGCATCGATCTCGACCGCTTCAAGGAAATCAACGATGTCCGTGGGCATAGTTCCGGCGATGAGGTTCTGCGCACGCTGGCGCAGCGCATGAGCGATCTGTTGCACGACGGGGAATTTGTCGCCCGGCTGGGCGGGGATGAATTTGCCGCCATTCATCACGCGCACAACGGAGAAGCGCTGAACGGGTTTCTCGCCCGCATTGAAACAGCGATGTTCAAGCCCATCCGCATTGGCGATTTTGACGTGAACCCTGGAGCGAGCATCGGCGTTGCACTCTATCCCGACGATGCCGATACCAAGGAAATGCTGATCAACAATGCCGACCTTGCCATGTATCGCGCCAAGGCCGACCGGACCACGGCAGTCTGCTTCTACGAACAGGGAATGGACGAAACGGTCCGGGCCCGCCGGACATTGGCGGGAGAGCTGCGCGAGGCGCTCGACAACAATGAACTCGACCTGTACTATCAGGTGCAGACCGCTGTTTCGACCGGCGAGGTTCGCGGCTATGAAGTCCTGCTGCGCTGGAAGCATCCGAAGCACGGTTTCATCCCGCCGTCAGAATTCATCCCGCTTGCGGAGGAAACCGGGCTGATCCTGCAACTGGGCGAATGGGTCCTGCGGAGGGCCTGTGCCGCCGCCACATCCTGGACGCCTGCCTACAAGATTGCGGTCAATCTGTCGCCCGTTCAGCTTTCCCATGCGGACTTGCCGAAGCTGATCCATGAAATCCTGCTGGAAACCCAGCTGCCTGCCAGCCGCCTCGAGCTCGAACTCACGGAATCGACGATCATCGCCGATAAGGTCCGGACCCTGCATATCCTGCGCCAGATCAAACAGCTGGGTGTCACCATCGCCCTCGATGATTTCGGAACGGGATATTCGTCGCTTGAAACCCTGCGGTCGTTTCCCTTCGATACGATCAAGCTGGACCGTTCCTTCATGAGCGAAGTCGAGACGAGCCCGCAGGCAAAGGCCATTATTCGCGCGGTTCTCGCGCTGGGCAAGAGCCTCAGCATCCCGGTTCTGGCCGAGGGCATCGAAACGCAGAGCCAGCTGTCGCTTCTGGATGCGGAGGGGTGCGATGCGGCGCAGGGCTTTTATCTGGGCAGGCCCGCCCCGCTGGACCAGATCATGATCAGCGGCCAGATCAGCAGGATTGAAGACGGTATTGCAGCAGAAGTGCCGCTGCCGCAACCAACCACCATTCTGGCTTTGTCGGCCTAGAATTCCACCGTTCCACAGGGGCATCGCAGAACAGAAAAACGGCTTTTCGCCGCTGAAAGCTAACTGAAAGGTTGCGTCGTCTATAGTACCCCTGCATCCATAAGAACACACCCACGGTGTGACAAAGAATTGAGGGTGCGGGAAACAAATCGAGGACGGAACAATGGCACTTTCACGCTCTTTTTTTCACACGGCTTCTTTTGCCGTTTTGATGGCCGCCAGCACATTCGGTGCCGGATCCGCCGCTCATGCCGATGACAAGATCACCATCATGGTGGGCGGCTATGAAAAGCACATTTATTTGCCTGCAAAGCTTGCCGAAGCGCTCGGCTATTTCAAGGACGAAGGCCTGGATGTTGAATTGCTCAACGAACCGGCCGGTGTCGATGCCGAAAACCAGCTGCTGGCAGGCGCCGTCCAGGGCGTTGTCGGTTTCTACGATCACTGCATTGACCTGCAGGCCAAGGGCAAGCTTGTTGAATCGATCGTTCAGTTCAGCCAGGCGCCGGGCGAAGTCGAACTGGTTTCGACGAAACACCCCGAGATCAAGTCTGCGGCTGACTTCAAGGGCATGAGCCTCGGCGTCACCGGGCTTGGCTCCTCCACCAATTTCCTCACGCAGTATCTGGCTTTCAAGAGCGGCTTGCAGCCCGGAGAGTTTACATCCGTGCCTGTCGGCGCCGGAGCGACATTCATTGCCGCCATGCAGCAGGACAAGATCCAGGCTGGCATGACAACCGAGCCGACCATCTCGCGCATGCTCAAGACCAAGGAAGCAAGCGTCCTGATCGACATGCGCACGATTGAAAGCACGCGGGCCGCTCTCGGCGGAACCTATCCCGCCGCATCGCTCTATATGGAAACATCGTGGGTCGATGCACACAAGGAAACGACGCAGAAGCTGGCCAATGCCTTCGTCAAGACCTTGAAATACATCAACACCCACAGTGCGGATGACATTGCCGACAAGATGCCGAAGGATTTCTACGTCGGCGACAAGGAAGGCTATGTAAAGGCGCTTGCCGACGGCAAGGGCATGTTCACCGCAGACGGCGTGATGCCGGCGGACGGTCCGCAGACCGTACTGAACGTTCTGTCGAGCTTTTCCAAGAACGTCAAAGGCAAGCAGATCGATCTTTCCAAGACCTTCACGTCTGAATTCGTGAAAGCTGCCAAATAACCTTTCCGAGCCTATCGCTTCCGGCCGCCAGCGGCTGGAAGCGATCCCTTGGTATCGGGCATTGCGTGCACGCCCGTTATTCAGCACGCCCCAGGTATTTGCCATGAAAGACAATGCATCCCAGACCCCTGCCATTGAATTGATCAATGTCAGCCGTCGCTTCGTTTCACCGACCGGCAAGTCGCTGACTGCCTTGCGCGATTTCAACATGGTGGTCGAACCCGGCGAGTTCGTCGCCGTTGTCGGACCGACAGGTTGCGGCAAGTCCACAACACTCAATCTCGTCACCGGACTTGCCCGGCCAAGCGCCGGCGAAGTGCGCCTCATGGGCGGCCCGGTCAATGGTATCGATCCGAGAGTCGGCTTCGTGTTTCAGACCGACGCGCTGTTCCCGTGGCGCAATGTCATTGACAATGTCATGGCCGGCCCGCTCTTCCGGGGAAAATCCCATGCGGAAGCCACCCGCAGCGCCAGGGACTGGCTCGCCCGTGTCGGGCTGTCCCGCTTCGAGCAGCACTATCCGCACCAGCTTTCGGGCGGCATGCGCAAGCGCGTGTCCCTGGCCCAGACTTTCATCAATGAACCTGAAATTCTGTTGATGGACGAGCCGTTCTCGGCGCTGGACGTGCAGACCCGGACCGTGATGCACGAAGAGCTGTTGCGCCTGTGGGCGGAACGCAAGGCCTCGGTCATCTTTGTGACGCACGACCTTGAGGAGGCCGTTGCCCTCGCGGACAAGGTCTATGTGCTGACTGCCGGACCCGCAACGGTGAAATCCGTCTATCCCATCAATCTCCCGCGTCCGCGCGTGGTTGCTGACATTCGCTACGAGCCCCGTTTCATCGAATATTGCCGCACGATCTGGGAAGATCTGCGCGATGAAGTGGAAATGAGCTATCGCCGCGCCAGTCAGGCAGCCTGAACCGGAGGAATTCCATCATGACCGATACCCCATTGGAAAATATCGCTCCGATTTTCCGCGCCGGAACCTCGGATGCAGAAATAGAGGCCGCGGCTCTCAAGGCAATTCGACGCCGCAAACACGCTGTCCTGTTCTGGCGGCTTGTCATCCTGGTCGGCATTCTCGGCGCCTGGGAACTTGCAGCCAACAGACTTTGGATTGATCCGTTTTTCTATTCCAGCCCAAGCGGCATTGTCATGCGCCTGTATGAATGGATCACGGAGGGCACCGCCGAAGGGTCGCTCTGGTTCAATCTGTGGGTCACCATGGAAGAAGCATTGATCGGCTTTTTTGCAGGCTCCATTGCCGGCGTGCTGGTTGGCATCGGCCTTGGCCGCAACCAGTTCCTCTCCGACATTTTCTCGGTTTATATCAAGGCGATCAACTCGATCCCGCGCGTCGTTCTTGCCCCGATCTTCATCATGATCATGGGGCTGGGACTGGCATCCAAAGTCGCGCTGGCCTTCATCATGGTGTTCTTCGTGGTGTTTGCCAATGCATTCCAGGGCGTGCGCGAAGCCGACCGCAACATGATTGCCAATGCCCGTATTCTCGGGGCGTCCAACTGGCAGGTGACGCGCACGGTAATCGTACCATCGGCGATGAGCTGGATTTTCGCCAGCCTGCACGTCAGCTTCGGCTTTGCCATCATCGGCGCGATCGTTGGTGAATTTGTCGGCGCACGCTTTGGCATCGGTCAGTTGATCTCGATTGCCAAAGGCACATTCGATGCGGCCGGCATGTATGCCGCCATCATCCTGGTGATGCTCGTTACGCTGCTGGCGGAAATGATCATGACCATGATCGAAACCCGCTTGGCAAAGTGGCGCCCGCAACAGCACACCGACATGCAGTAATTCAGCATGCCAGCGATCAAGACAGGACCGGCTCGCTCCGGTCCTGTTTTATTGTTGGCAGCTTGATGTCCACAGTCAATCCTCCGCTCGGGGATGTGCCCAAACTCACCGTACCGTCAGCGCCGTCGACGACTTCCTTGACGATGGCAAGGCCCAAGCCGCTACCCTCGGGCTGCACGTCCATGATGCGGTAGAACCGCTCGAAAACCTTCGCTCTTTCATCGTCGGGTATACCTGGCCCGTTGTCTTCGACACGAAGCTGCACCCATTCGTCACCTTTGGAAACGGAAACCGTGACGGTGCCGCCAACCGGCGTGTAGCGCAGGGCATTGTCGATGAGATTGACGATCATCTCGGACAGCATCGGGCCGTCGCCTTCGACGAAAGCCGGTTCGCTTGCTTCGAAACCGAGATCGATCTGGCGGCGCAAGGCCGTTTCGGCATAGGTGTCGAGGACCTGCCGTGTTGCCGCGGTCATATCAACCCTGTCGCGCCGTGGCCTGCGGCTACCCGGTTCGGCGCGCGACAATGTCAGCAGCTGACTGGCGAGGCGGGCGAGCTGCTTCGTGCTGGACCGGAGAGCCTGCAAGGCCTCGTTGCGGCGGTCGTTGTCCTGTTCCCGCGCGGCAAAGCTTGCCTGGGTCGCGACCAGGGTCAGGGGGGTGCGCAACTGGTGCGCCGCGTTGGAGACGAACCGCCTCTGTGCCGCCATCTGGCTTTGTACGCGCTCCATATAATCGTTGAGGGCGTGGACCAGGGGACGCAGTTCGGTCTGCACGGTTTCGGGGGAAAACGGATCAAGCCGCTCCCGTCCCTGTTCGCGCACCGCATCGCGCAGGCGCAGGACCGGGGTGAGTCCGCGCTGCAGCCCGACAATGGCGACAAAACCGGCGACGAGAACCAGCAATACCTGTTTGGTGAAATCCGACAGCCAGAGCCTTTGCCGCATGGCCCGTTCGCCATTCAGCGTCACCGCGACCGACACGGACACTTCGGCATCCCGCGCCAGGCCGATCACCGGGTGGTTCAATGTCAGCACGCGTACCGGAGAGTCTCTGAAAACCGCATCTTCGCCCACCTGTTCCTTCTTGGGTTCGGGCAGGTTGTCGAAGCCGGAGACCAGGGTTCCCCATGCTGTCAGCACCCGGTAAAAAACCCGGTCGCCATGGCCGATATCGAACATCTCAAGCGCAGCGGGCGGAATATCCACGGCAACTGTCCCGTTGGTGTCCACCGTCACAGCTTCGGCAATCACCCGGGCGGACGCCAGCAGCAGCTGATCGCTGACCAGATCGGCGGTGGCCTCGGCAGATTGAAAGCTGATGACGAGATTGACGCAGATCACACCGATCAGCGGAAGAACGATCCAGAGTAGAAGCTGGACCCGCAGGCTCTCGCTCAGCCGTTTCCACAAACGGCGGAATTTCGACTGCGTCTGGGGCTTGCCGTCACTCGCCATGGCGCAAAAGATAGCCCATGCCGCGCAATGTCGCGATTTTCACCGAACTGCCTTCCAGCTTCTTGCGTACCCTGTGAACATAAATCTCTATGGCATTTGCATCGGCCAAATCATTGAAACCGAAGACACTTTCGCACAGGACAGTTTTGCTGACCGTCGTCCCCGCCTTGAAGATCAGGTGCTCCAGCACCGCATGCTCGCGCGGTGTCAGCGACATGAGCTTGCCCGACAGAAAGAACTGCCGCGTCCTGCCGTCGAACAGCAATTCACCCAACTCGATCTCGGGATTGGCCCGGTTATGCCCGCGGCGGAGCTGCGCCCGGATCCGCGCCTCCAGTTCGGCGATCTCGAATGGTTTGGCCAGGTAGTCGTCGGCGCCTTCGTCGAGCCCTGCAACCCGGCCGCCAAGGCTTGCATTCGCGGTCAGTATGATGACCGGAACGGTACTGCCGCTCTTGCGCAGGCGTCGCAGCACGGTCATTCCGTCCATTTTGGGCAGGGACAGATCGAGAATGACAAGGGCATAGTCGGCGACCCGCAGTGCATGGTCGGCATCCTCCCCATTATAGACGGTATCGACGGCATAATGGGCCTGCCGCAGCGCCTTATCGAGCCAGGATGCCAAATCACGATTGTCTTCAACGAGGAGTATGCGCATGCGCGTAGGATATACTACGGGTGCAGGAATTTACCAATGTGCCTGGTCTTTTTATGGACAAACATGATTCTTGCATCTCGCCAGCGCAGGGATTCATGATAAGAGCGCCAGGTGTGGAAAAGAGCCGCAGGTGCCGACCCAATCTTTACCACAATCATACCTGCGTGACATTCCTACCTGTATATTTCGAGCGCATGCTTCCCCTATGCTTTCGGTCAAGAATGGAGACGTACTTTATGAGCTTTCCCGCGGTATCTCGCTTGGCCGCAATGCTGGTCATCGGCATTGGCATCGGTAGTTTCCTTGGGCAACCGGCCGATGCTGCCAATGAGGTGCTGGTGCCGCCGGGCAACCGTTCCGAGACGCAGCCACCCATCCCCAAGACATCGGCGGACCGGGCAAAAGCGTTCAACACGACATATGACGAAAAATACAAGCAGATCATTGCGCTGCTCACGCGCGAGACAAAGCTGGTTGCGCAGATCAAGGATGCCGCCCGCGCCTATCACATCGATCCCATTCACATCGTCGGTGCGCTGGTCGGGGAGCATACCTACAATGTCAGTGCCGTCGGCAAGGTGCAGACCTATTATGTCAAGGCGCTGGCCTATGCCAATGCGGACTTCTCCTTCCGGTACAAGGGCGTCACGATTCAGGCTTTTGTCAAAAAGCCGGAATTTGCCGCCTGCGCCGCGCTGACAGCCAGCGCCGAGCTGTGGAATTGCCGCGATCAGGTCTGGGACGACCGGTTTCGCGGCAAGACCGTCGATGACGTGGCCTATGAACCCATTTCACTTCAGCGGGCGTTTTTCCAGCCGTTCTACGGCGGTCAGACGTTTGGCCTCGGTCAGATAAGCCCGCTGGCGGCCCTGGAGGTGACGGACCTTGTCTCGCAGGTCAGCAAACTTCCAAAGCTTTCCCCCGATCAGCCTCAGGCGGTTTATCGCGATGTCATGGATCCCGACCGCAGCGTCGTCTACATCGCGGCAATCGTGCGCGATGCCATCGACGCCTATGCGGCGCAGGGTTTCGACATTTCGAAGAATCCCGGCATCACGGCGACCCTGTACAATGTCGGGCAGCCACGGCGCCGGGCCGCCGAGTTGCGGCAGGCAATCGCAAGCGGCAGCAACCGCAAATATCCGGTCGAAAACTATTATGGCTGGCTGATCAATGAAAAGCTCGATGACCTCGAGGGCATTCTTCAATCGAACGGGCAGTGATCGGCGTCAGATCAGTTTCTTGCCTGAAGGTTTGCGGTGGAGGCTCTTGATGCGTCTCCACGCAGATTGATGGATACCCAGATGTTGGGATTTTGCTGCGACTGACGCTTGAGGAAATTATAGCCGGTGACGTCCCATGGCCGGACCTGGTCAGCCAGGTTGTCGAGGACGAAATCGCCGCGGTCGGTCTTTACCGTCAGGATCGTGTGACCTTCGTCGCTCAAATCGCGCACGATGGTCATGAGCAGCGCCTGCCGCGGAAATCCGGCATCGAGCAGAAGCTTGCGCTTGTAGAGGGCATAAATCTTGCAGTCGCCCTTGCCGTCGACCGGGTAATCCCAGTGATCCATCATCGTGCCCCAATGCTCAAGATTGCTCATCGGTTCGATGGAGGCATTCACCTCGCGGTTGATGCGTTCAAGATAATTCCATGTCTCGGCCGTGAGTTTGACATCAGATGCCGGCAGCGGCGAGACATTGCACTCCGCGGGACGCCGGCCGCAAAAATCCACCCAGCCATAGGGAATGCTCGTCTTGCCGCCGGTGGCTGCAGCGCTTGCCGCCAAGGGCTTCGTGCTGCCGGGGATCGCGCCGAACAGGGCCGCGCGGCGCTCGAAGGACACGGAGCGTGCCGTGGCCGCGGTGGACGGATTCGAGGAACCCGCATGCGTCAGCGATGAAAGACCCAGAAACACACAGATCGCAACGCTCAACACACGCAACATTGCCGCTACCCCAACAAACTCTTAACAAGGAGTTAACGCCAAAACGGCTGCCTCAATCAATCAAATGTTAAACAAATGGTTAATGGTCGTCAGTCGCGTTGCAAGGTTTCTCCGCTCGTATCGATCAGCAATGAGGTATAAGTTCCATACGGCATGGGGCGCCGGACAGGGGATGCATACACGGTTCGCATTCACCACAATTCGAACACACTGCGAGCGATCCCCTGGCATCAGGATAATCGGAGAATCTCGATGGAAGAAATCTCGTCTGAAGCATTTGAACACACGGAACATGCCCAGCACGCCCTGCACAGCGAGAATGCCTTTCTCGCCATTGTTGCGGTAACGATTGCGGTTCTTGCTGTCGTCGCTGCGGGCGTCGGCAGTCTGGAAACAATCGAGAGCGGCGGGGCCACCGCGGCCAAGACCCAGGCCGTGCTCTTCCAGAACAAGGCAACGGATAACTGGAATTTCTTCCAGGCCAAGAGCCTCAAGAAAAACATGTACGATATTGCTGCGGCGCAAGGCGGACCAAAGGCGGCCGACTTTGCATCCCAGTCACAGCGCAATGAAGCGGAAAGCCAGGAGATCCAGAAAGCGGCGCGGGATTTCGAGGTCAAATCGGAGGATGCATTGCAGGAAGGCCTCGTCCACGAAGGGCGGCATCATCACCTGACAATCGCAGCGACGTTCCTGCACATAGCGATCGCGGTCGCGACCATTGCCATTATCACCGGCGGCCGCCGCTGGCCCTGGTATGCGTCCATTCTTCTCGGAATCATCGGCACAATCATAGCCGGCGCGACCTACGCGATCTGATCTGCTTTCCCTCGTTTGATCGTCAGCGCCTCCCATAAGGGGCGGGCAGAATATGTTGCATCTTTCCCCAATATAGGGTAGGGGGGTATATTATGTCACATACAACCAAAGAGAAAGCCAAGCTCCTTGCCCGCGTCCGCCGCCTGAAAGGGCAGATGGAGGCAGTGGAGCGCGCGCTGGAGGCGGAAGTTGCCTGCGGTGAAATCCTCAATCTCGTCGCATCCGTCCGTGGCGCTGTAAACGGCCTGGTTGTCGAGCTGATCGAAGATCACATTCGCATGCATGTGGTCGATCCGGACAAGGACCCCGATGTGGAACGGGCCCAAGGCGCTGCGGAACTCATCGATGTCGTAAGGAAGTATCTCAAATGAAAAATCACCACGCGGCACGGTCAAATACCGGTTCGCACGACCATATATTCCTTGGCCAGAACCACGCGCGCAACGAACGGCGCACATGGATGGTTATCGCCTTGACCACCGTCATGATGATTGCTGAAATTGCTGCCGGAACCGTCTACGGTTCAATGGCGCTGGTGGCGGATGGCTGGCACATGTCAACCCACGCGGCGGCAATGCTGATAGCAGCCTTGGCCTATCTCTATGCGCGAAAGCACGCGCACAATTCGCGTTTCACGTTCGGAACCGGAAAATTCGGTGACCTGGCGGCCTTTGCCAGTGCGGTTGTTCTGGCTCTGATTGCGCTGCTGATTGCCTGGGAAAGCTTTGTCAGGCTGGCGAATCCCGTTCCGATCAATTTTCCCCAGGCAATATCGATTGCCGTGGTTGGTCTGGCGGTCAACCTGCTTTCCGCCTGGCTCCTGCGCGATGATCATTCGCATCATGGAGACCATGATCATCATCACGATCACGCGCATGCGCACGACAATAACCTTCAAGCGGCCTATATCCACGTGCTCGCTGACGCACTGACTTCGGTGCTGGCTATCGGTGCTCTTGTAACCGCAAGTCTCTATGGATGGCTTTGGCTCGATCCGGCCATCGGCATCATTGGTGCGCTGGTCATCGCCAATTGGTCGTTTGGGCTCATCCGGCGTGCCGGGGGCGTGTTGCTGGACTATGTTCCGTCAAGCGAGGATCTGCCGGAAGAAATCCGTTCGGCCATCGAACGGGAAGGGGATGTGATCACGGATCTGCATGTCTGGCAGCTGGGCCCGGGTCATCACGGTGCCATTGTTTCGCTGGTGAGCGATCATCCGAAAGCGCCGTCTTCCTATCGGGCAAAGCTGTCCCACATTCATGATCTGTCGCATGTGACGGTCGAGGTTGAGCATAAGGCAGCCTGACGACTGCGACAGAATTGATTCCCATGCGCCAATGATTCTCATGGGGTTGCCTTTGGAAAGCGTGTATTTCCGAGGCCGGCGTTAACCTTTTCTGGGTACCTGCTTGTAGTGAATAAACGCGCAACAGAAGGCATCGCGCGTTTATTCCACACTCTTTGAAAGTAGCGGTGCTTAATTGTGTTATTTTTGCCACTCGATGTTTATTCTGTGTGGATTAAGCAGGGAAATACTCTGAACTGACTAGCCTCATTTCAACAAAATATGCATTTTGTGCTGCTTGGGTGCGTGTTCGCACCGGAATGCTGGGGGAGCCACCATGCGTTTTTCCGTGTTGCACACGCGATTTCTGTCTCTTTTTACCACAACAGCACTCATCTCAATTGCCAGTCCATCCATAGGTTGGGCTGCATGCAGCAGCCTTGCGCCGGTATCGGGCCAGACGATCACCTGCGATACCTCGGCACCCAATCCCGCGACGGCGGGCGTGCATGCGGTAGCGGGAAGCTCCGGCGTCAAGGTCAACATTGGCAGTGGTGCCCAGTTGAATATTGTCCGCAGCCCCACCGAGAACTCCGGTGTCAGTGTCGTCGATGGCAGCACTGTCGTGAACAACGGCGCGATATCACTGACGGGATCGGGCAGCACGGGACTCAATCGCGGTGCAGGTCTGGTCGGCACCGGAAGCAACAACAGCCTGACCAACAACGGTTCGATCAGCACGACCAACCAATACAATGACGGCATGGCCGCAGACGGCTCCGGCAATACGCTCACAAACAATGGCACGATCACGACAACGGGACCCAACGCTTACGGCATGACGGCCAGTTGGGGGCAGAGCGGCGGCGGATCACCGAACAATACCCTTATCAACAATGGAACGGTTACAACCAACGGAAGCAATGCGCGTGCAGCCTCCATTCTCGGGCAAAACGGAACCGTCATCAATACCGGTACATTGACGACAACCGGCAACAGTGCCCCAACGGTTTACATGCAGGGCACCAATGCCCGTCTCACCAACAGTGGTGTGATTCACGCGCAGGGTGGCGCGGCATCCGGTGGCTTGCCTTCGGACGGCGTGTTTTCGAACACGCTGGGGTCGAGCTTCAACGCGACAATCGAGAATTTGGCTGGCGGTCAAATCATCAGCGATCAGGGCCCCGCGATCCGCACGCTCAACGGTCCGACCAAGATCACGAATGCCGGGTTGCTGAGCGGCGGCAATGGTTTCGCCCTGAGCGGCGGCACCGGCAATATCGACTTCACGCTGCAGACCGGCTCAAAAATCATTGGAACCGCCAATGGCGGGGGCGGCAGCAATCAGCTGACCCTTCAGGGGTCGGGGCTGATCGACAACGCCTTTACCAATTTCCAGACGATGTACATGAAGGGTACTGACTGGACATGGGCGGGAACCGGAGATTTTCACGACAGTTTCATCCAGACAGGCAACTTCACTCTGCAAAAGGACCTGACCGGCAATGTAACCGTATCGTCGGGGGCGAAACTGCTTGCCGGAGGTGGCTTCAATCCATCGATCACGCCATATGCCGGCGGACCGGCAATCACTGTCACCAATGCGGGTGTCATCGATTTGACCAATGGTTCGGGCGCTGCGGGAGACCGGCTGACCATCGTGGGCAACTATGTCGGCAACAATGGCTCTCTTCTCCTGAACACCGTTCTTGGCGATGACTCCTCCGCATCGGATAAACTCGTTCTATCCGGTGGAACGGCGACCGGTACAACAGGCATTGCCGTTACCAATGTCGGAGGGACCGGCGCTGCGACGGTGATTGACGGTATCAAAGTGATCGATGCCGTGAATGGTGCGACAACGGCCGGGAGTGCATTTTATCTGAGCGGCCGCGCAGCGGCCGGGGCTTACGAGTATTTTCTGTTCAAGGGGGGCGTCAGCGCGAACACGACCCAGAATTGGTACTTGCGCTCGGAATATGTCACCCCCACGCCGACGCCGGACAATCCGACGCCGACGGGACCCGTCATTGCGCCAACCGATCCGGCAACGCCAAACGTTGTACAGCCGCCCGTTCCGGGCGGACAACCGCCGGAACCCGGTGCAACACCGGTTACCCCGGTCGTTGAGGAGCGGGGTGGGGTGTCCGTGAGCGTCGTGCCGCTGCTTCGTCCGGAAGTCGCGACCTATTCCGCACTTCCGCCGGCCGCCAGACTGGCAACGCTGGCAACGCTGGGCACGTTCCACGAGCGCCGCGGTGAGCAGAGCGTCCTCACGCCGGGCAGTGACCTGTCGGCGGCCTGGGGACGCGTTTTCGGTCAAAGCATCGAGCAGGGCTGGGCAGGCACGGCATCACCCTCGATTGACGGATCAATTTGGGGATTCCAGACAGGTATCGATATCCTGCGCCGGCAGAGTGAAGGCGGGCATCGGGATATTGCGGGTATCTTCTTCGGTTATGCCGGCATGAATTCCGATGTCAAAGGTCAGGCCCTTGGCTGGAACAATTTGAGTACGGGCAAGATCAAGGTCGACGCGACAAGTGTCGGCGGTTACTGGACACATATTGGCCCCTCCGGCTGGTACCTGGATGGTATTGTGATGGGGACCTGGTATGGCGGCAATGCGCGCTCGGTGAGTGGAGCCGGCATAGACAATGACGGCAGCGGCATTACCGTGTCGCTCGAAGGCGGCTATCCCTTCGCACTGACCGACAACTGGCTGCTTGAACCACAGGCGCAGCTCATCTGGCAGCGCGCCTGGCTCGACAATCAGCAGGATGCGTTCTCCGGTGTTTCGTTCGACAGCAACGATGCCGTCACAGGTCGCATCGGTGCGAGGCTGCAAGGCAATTACCAGACCGCGCGTGGATTGTTCCAGCCCTACCTCAAGGCCAATCTCTGGCACAATTTCAAGGCCACCGATACGGTGCTGTTCGGCACCGATCCGATCACGACCCAGGCGGAAAGCACGTCACTCGAATTGGGCGGCGGTATCGTCCATAACTTTACCAAGAATGTGAGTGCTTTCGCCACCGCGGACTACACCTTTGACGTGAGCGGCGAGCGGAAGCGCGCCTTCGAGGGGAATATTGGCCTGACCGTGAAGTGGTAGCAGCCAGTCTTGCAAGCCGCCCCTGGCATCGTGGCTCGTGGAGCGCTCATTTGAAGTGTTCCACGTGTTCACCTTCAATTGCGCCGGCATGTTGCATGGAAAGCCATGTATCGGATAGATGAATGACAGGGCTGGTGCGTTAATATTCCGCAACCAGATACTTAACGTAAATTCATTTACCAATGATACGTGATTAAATCTTGCCTCGTTGAGGGTGAATAGTAGACCTTCGATAAGTTCTTTTAAATATATAAGAGTTAAGTATTATACAGTGAATAACTACTGAGTCCTTTATAGAGAATCGGAGGTGCTTGTCAGCGGCAAGCAAACCTTGAGGAGGATGAATGAGTTTCGGATATTCGGTACGCAGTTTCACAACAGTCGGGCTGGCCGCTTTGCTTGGCCTTTCCAGTCCGGCATTGGCCGCCACGGCCACCGGTACCTTTACAGTCCAGATCGCTATTCAGGCATCCTGTGTCCTGGTGAGCACCGCGATGCTCACCTTCACCGCCGTGGGTGTGATCGCGGCAAATGACGATGTGTCCACCACGCTTTCCGTGCAGTGCACCAACACGACGCCGTACAACATCGGCCTTGACGTGGGGGTCGGCACCGGTGCGACGGTTGCTTCGCGCAAGATGACCGCGCCCGGCGGCGCGCTGGTGAACTATACCCTCTATTCCGATACCAACAGAACCACCGTGTGGGGGCAGACCATCGGTACCGATACGGTTTCAGCCTCGGGTACCGGCGCCGCGCAATCCTATACGGTCTACGGGCGGGTTCCCGTCCAGACAACGCCAGCGCCCGGCACCTACACCGATACGATTACGGTGACCGTCACCTATTGAGGATAAGCCGAATACGGGCGGCTGATCTGCCGCACGGGCCTTGCTCTCGTTCAGGAATGCCGCTGATATCCTCCGGCAACACCCTGGGGTGAGAGGACCGTCTGCCAAAGCTGGATCTGGCGCGCCCGAAAGCATCCGGCCATGCACAACAGATAGTAGCGCCACATGCGATAGAAACGCTCGCCATATTTGGAAGCAAATTGCGGCCATGCGGCTTCGAACCGCGCATGCCATGCCAGCAGTGTCCTGTCGTAGTCGGCACCGAAATTGTGCACGTCCTCGATGACGAAGCGGCCATCCACGCTGGTGGAAATCTCAGCCAGGGACGGCAGTTCGCCGTTGGGGAAGATATACCGGTCAAACCACGGATCGATCATGTTCCGGGTGCGTTTCCGCCCGATCGTATGCAGCAGGAACAATCCGTCATCCGACAGGCTGCGCCTGCAAGCGTCAAAGAAAGCGGCGTAGTTCTTGTGCCCGACATGCTCAAACATGCCGATCGAGGCAATCCGGTCGAATTTCTCAAGTCCCTCGACATTGAACGAACGGTAATCCGCGAGGCGGAATTCGACGGGCAGGCCCTTCAATGTCTGTTGCGCGAATTCCGCCTGTTCCCTGGAAATGGTCAAGCCCACACAGGAGACGCCATAGTTCTCGGCGGCAAACTGCATCAGGCTGCCCCAGCCGCAGCCGACATCCAGAAGGCGCATGCCCGGTTGAAGACCGAGCTTGCGGCAAACGAGATCGAGCTTTGCACTCTGGGCGTCGTCGAGATTGCCGGCGTCTTTCCAGTATCCGCAGGAATAGGTCATGCGACGGTCAAGCATCGCGGAAAACAGGTCATTACCGGCGTCGTAGTGCTCTTTGCCGACCTGCCAGGACCGCCTGCTGTTCTGCAAGTTGAGCAATCGCGCCCGCAGTGTTTGCAACACGTCCTTGGCCGTCACATGTTCGGTCAGATTGGCGCGAAATATGCGGTCAAAGAACTGATCCAGCGCCGCACAGTCCCACCATCCGTCCATGTAGCTTTCGCCGAGGCCCAGACTGCCTTGCCCCAGGATGCGGGTTGCGGCTCTCGGATCCTTGATCTGGATGTCCCAGGGGGCGTCGCCGTTGACGCGAATGCCAGCACGGCCCAGAAGATTGCTCAATGTACCGAGTGCTGAAGACTTGCTGCCGTTGGCCGGTGCCAGCTGTGGTTTGGCTTCTCTCTTTGATGCGTCGTCGAAATCCAAGTCCATGTTTGCTCCAGCGCTGGTGCTTCAAGTGTGCCGTTGGGATCGAAACCTGATTTGCAGCCATATGAGCAGAAAGGACGACGCAATGTCAAAAATTGTTCAGGCGACTTCCACCCGATTGCGTCCGCTGGTTTTCGCGCGATAGAGCGCCCTGTCTGCCGCTTTCAGCAATGCTTCCATGCTGGTGTGCTGCCCGTTGAGACTGGCAACGCCCGCACTGACCGTGACGGTTACGTTCTCAAGGTCCGTGGAAAAGCGCGCAAGCTCGATCTCGCTGCGCACCCGCTCGGCGAGTTCATTGGCTACATTCTGCGGCGTATTCGTCAGCAGCAGGACGATCTCCTCGCCGCCGTAACGGACAACAACGTCGGTGATGCGAACATTCCTGCGGATGATGGCCGCGACATCCGCCAGCACCATGTCACCCGTATCGTGACCCCACCGGTCATTGATGGCCTTGAAATGATCGATGTCGATCATGACCAGGGAACAATGGGCTGCCTTGGACTTGTTGTCATTCATGGCCCGAAGCGCCGCGCGATCGAAAGCGCGCCGGTTCTGCAGCTTTGTCAGCGGGTCCACCCAGGCTTCGTGCTCCAGAGCCCGCATGATCCGCAGGCGCGACTTTTCCCGCTCGAGAAAATCCGAGAGAATCACGACATTCACAATATTGGCGATGACGACGGCAAAGAGGGGAAATCCGACGATCGTTGCAATGATGTCGTGCGGCAACAGGCTGATCGAGACGAGCGACAATGAGGCGAGCATGCCTGTCACAACGGAACGGATAAACCCGATCGGAAGCTTGCGCACGGGGATAAGCGCGACCCCGCACCCTATGGCGCAAATCAGGACAATCGAAATCAGTCCCGGTACCACCCCCACGCCGCCGAGCCAGATTCGGTATCCCGCCATGAGCAGGGCGGCAACGATTGTGCCGACAGGCCCGCCATAGGGGTATGCGATGGCAAGCAATGCTGTCCGTCCATCAAAGATGACCCCCGGTGCGATGACAACCGGATCATTCATCGACAAGATTCCGCCGAGCGCCAGAAGAACGCCGACAGCCGCGCCCTTTTTCCACCCTTTGGAAAAGGTGCGGATGACGATGGAATAGCTGAGGATGACAAGCGCCGTCAGACCAAGGATACGAACAACACCGGTCAACAATATGCTGTAGTCCATGTGGCCCTCTTGGTGTTTGTGCATCAAACCTGGCCGCGGCAGATGATGAGCATATCAGATCAGCGAAGACAGAATGTGGCAAGCGCTTGCCGGTCACATTTTGTCACTGCCTTCACTTGCCGTGTATAGGTTGAGAAAAGGTCAATTCGGCGCGAGATGGATGAAACGTTTCATGGCGGGAGTTGTTTTCGCCCGCGCGGCCAGGTGGCAATCGTCACCAACCGGAGGCGCCATTCCAGCGGGCTATCAGGTGCGGGCATATCCGCGTCTGACCGGGCAAATCCTGGATTGCATGAATTATAATTCACGTTATGAATTATATTGACAGTCGCTTTGTCATACGCTTAGTTATCCCTGCCAGCACTCGAGGAGGATTGCTGGTCTTCATAAGGAACAGCGGCCGCCATTCAAGGCGCCACACACCAATGGGAGGGGCTTCGGCCTCGAGGAGGACACTTGCGCACTTTTCTGGGCACGACCGCCATGGCGGTCCTTGCGACCACACTCTTTGCATCATCGGCGAACGCGGAAACGGAAAATCCGTTCCGCTGCAAGCCGGGTGAAAAATACGTCATGAACGTCATGGTTTCGGGCGTTGAATACTGGTTTCCCGTCTATGAAATGTTCAAGCAGGCGGGCAAGCAGCTGGGCTGCGAGACAGCCTATACCGGCACGCCGGAATATGACGTCAACAAGCAGATAGCGAGTTTCGATCAGGCGCTGGCGCAGAACCCTGCCGGTATTCTGGTGCATCCGATGAATTCCGATCCCTTCATCGAACCGATCAACCGGGCGGTCGACCAGGGCACGGCGGTCGTCACCTTCGCGGCCGACTCGCCGCTGTCCAAGCGGATTTCATTCATCACCTCGGATAACAAGCGTGAAGGCATTTATGCAGCCGACGCCATCGCCACGAAGCTGGGCGGCAAGGGCGAATATGCCGTTCTGGAAAATCCGGGCCAGGACAATCATGACCGCCGCGTCACGGCCTTTATCGACCGGATGAAGGAAAAGTGGCCGGATATGAAGCTGGTCGGCAGGGCGGCGTCGAATCAGGACCCGACAAAGGCGTATCAGGGCCTGATGAGCATCGCCCAGGCGAATCCCAATCTGGCAGCCGTCTTCATGCCGGAAGCCAACTCGGCGATTGGCGCCGCGCAGGCCAACAAGGAAAGCGGCGGCAAGATTCTCGTCATGTGTGCCGACGTCAATGCCAATATCCTTGATATGATCAAGGCCGGTCAGGTCTTCGGCTCGATCAATCCCAATCAGGGCATGCAGGGCTATATGGGTTTCATGCTGCTCTGGTTCGCCAAGCATCCGGAACTGATTGATCCCATGAACGATGCCAAGCGCGCCGGGTCCAACCCGATGAGCATCCCGTTCGTCGACAATGGCCTGTCCATTGTAACAGCCGACAATGCGGATGACTTCTTCTGGGACAAGTACCTCAAGCGTCGCGGCACCAAAGGCATCGACGAGTAGTCTTCGCAGACGGCTATCCGGGCCCGCAAGGTCCGGATAGCCTCGGCGAACGGAAGGGAGAAAGGCGCGATGGCATCGGAACCGGTCTTGAGTATCCGCGGTATCACCAAGCATTTCGGTGCGGTGAAAGCGCTGACGGGCGTCGACTTCACTCTGGCGCGCGGCGAGGTCCATGCGCTTTGCGGTGAGAACGGTGCCGGAAAATCCACGCTCATGAACATTCTTGCCGGCGTCCTTCAGCCCGATGACGGTGAGATTCTGCTCGATGGCAAACCGCAGAAGATCGGATCGCCTTCGGTTGCGCAGTCACTGGGCATCGGACTGGTGCACCAGGAAATCGCGCTCTGTCCCGACGCCAGCATCGCCGAAAACATTTTCATGGCGACGACAAGCCGTCGCCGGTCGTTTCTGATGAATTACCGCAGGCTGGAACGGGACGCGCAGGCGGTCATGGACCGCTTGGCGCCCATTGACGTCCGGCAAAGGGTCGGCGACCTGGCGATTTCCAGCCAGCAGCTGGTGGAGATTGCCAAGGCGCTCACGCTCGACTGCCGGGTGCTGATTTTCGACGAACCGACGGCGGCGCTGACGGAAGCGGAAACGCGGATACTCTTCGGCATCATCCGGGAACTGAAGGCGCATGGCATTTCCATTATCTATATCAGCCACCGGATGGCGGAGATTTTCAGCCTGTGCGACCGGGTCACCGTGCTGCGCGACGGCCGCTATGTCTCCACCGAAGATATTGCCGATGTCACTCCCGATGACGTGGTGCGGCGCATGGTGGGACGCGAGATCACGCAGCTCTATCCGCCCAAGCAGATCGAAACCGAGCGCTCGGGCGAGACAATCTTGTCGGTTCGCGCGCTTGGCGACGGGGGCCGTTTCAGCCGCGTGTCGTTTGATCTGAAGCGCGGCGAAATCCTCGGGATTGGCGGGCTCATCGGGTCCGGGCGCACCGAGATTGCCGAGGGCATCTGCGGTTTGCGTGCGGCTGTCGAGGGTGAGGTTTCCCTGCACGGCACGTCTCAGACCATTCGAACCTATGCCGATGCGGTCCGGGCCGGCATTGTCTATCTCTCCGAAGACCGCAAGGGCTCGGGCGTTTTCCTGGACCTGTCGATTGCCCAGAACATCTCTGTCCTCAATCTGAAGGCAGTCACCGGTCATCTCGGTTTGATCGATGCCAAGGCCGAAGGCCAGCTCGCCCGCGATTTTGCGCGCAGGCTCGGCGTGCGGATGAACCATGTCGACATGCCGGTGTCATCGCTCAGCGGCGGCAACCAGCAGAAGGTGGCCATCGCCAAGCAACTGGCGGTCCAACCCAAGGTTATCCTGATGGACGAGCCGACGCGCGGCATCGATGTGGGCGCGAAATCCGAGATTCATCAGCTTCTGCGCGAACTCGCGCGCTCCGGGATCGGCATTGTTGTCATTTCCTCGGAGCTTCCGGAGCTGTTGGGCCTGTGTGACCGGGTGCTTGTCATCCGCGAGGGAACGGTGGCCGGTGAACTCGGCAGCGATGAAATGAGCGAAGAAGCGATTATCCGGCTCGCATCCGGACTGAAACATACAGCGACGCATGCACCAGAACATGCAGCCTGAAAAGCGATTGGGAGATACACGAATGGCGGTCGAGACGATGACGGCAAAAACGGTGCAGGTTTCATCCTGGAAGAAATTGGGCTCGATGCGCGAAGCCGGTCTCATCGCCATCATTCTCGCGCTCTGCATCGCGATGAGTTTTGTCTCGCCGCATTTTCTGACGCTTGGCAACTTCCGCGCCATGCTGATGAGCTTTTCCGTGGAAGGCATTGTCGTTGTCGGCATGACGATCCTCTTGATCGTCGGCGGCATCGATCTCGCCGTCGGTTCGGTTGTCTGCTTTGCCATGGTGCTTTCCGGCACGCTGTTCCTGGCCGGGCTCGACCCGTGGACGGCCTCGCTCATCGGCATTCTGGCCAGCGGGCTTATCGGCTGTGTCATGGGGTTCTTCGTCACGGTGGTGGGGCTCAACCACTTCATCACCTCGCTGGCCGGCATGGTGATCGTGCGCGGCCTGTGCCTGATCATCACCAAGGGAACGCCGCTTTCGCTTTTCACCCTGCCGCCCGCATTCAAGGCAGTCGGGCAGGGTTCGTTTTACGGGGTACCCTACGTCATCCTCATCTTCTTCGCGGTGGTCATGCTGTTCGATTTCCTGCTGCGGCGCGCCACCGCCCTGCGCAAGGTTTTCTATACCGGCAGCAATGAAAAGGCGGCGCTTTATTCAGGCATCCGCACGAAGCAGGTCAAATTCTGGGTGACGGTTCTCTGCTCGACGCTCGCGGGGTTCGCCGGGGTGATCTACATGTCGCGCTTTGGCGCGGCGACACCGACCTTCGGCGTCGGCATGGAGCTCAACATCATTGCGGCTGCGGTTATCGGCGGTGCCTCGCTCAATGGCGGGTCCGGCACGATCCTTGGCGCCATCCTTGGCATAGCGCTGCTGTCGCTCGTCACCAGCTCGCTGGTGCTGCTCGATGTCTCCGTCTACTGGCAGGACATGATAAAGGGGTGCATTCTTCTGACGGCCGTCTCCATCGACCATTTCCTGCACAAGCGGAAGGCCTCCTGACCATGGCGATTGTCAAACTCAATCCGAAACACGCGGCGCCGCGCGAGGAAATCGTTATCGCGCGGCAGATGCACCAGGCGCTGGTCCTGCACTTTCTCGAGGGGTTGACCCAAGCGCAGATTGCCGACCAGCTTGGGCTTTCGCAGCCGACGGTCAACCGCCTCATCAAGCGCGGCCGCCAGCTTGGCCTCGTCGAGATCAAGATCAAATCGCCGGTCGAGCCGCTGGTCGATATGGAGGAACAGCTGCTGGCGCTGGGCGGTATCAGCCGTGCCATTGTCGTGCCGACGGTGTCCGACAATCCGCAGACGGCGCTTCAGGCGGTCGGCGAGGCTGCGGCGCGATTGCTGATCGAGGAGATCACCGATGGCGATACGATCTGCATTACCGGCGGCAAGGGTGTCAGCGCCGTGGTTGCCGGATTGCAGGCGCCGCGCCGTTTCGATGTCGAGGTGATCCCGGCCACCGGCTGCGTCCAGGGCAAGCACTATACCGATGTCAACCATGTCTCGACCCTGATGGCCGACAGGCTCGGCGGGCACGCCTACCAGATTCACGCGCCGCTGTTTGCCGATAGCCCTTCCGAGCGCGCCATGCTGATCAACATGCGCTCGGTCGCCGATGTCTTCAAACGGGCGCGCGAGGCCAAAATCGCCGTCGTCGGTATCGGCTCGATCCTCACGGATGACTCGAGTTATTACGACCTGCATCCATCATCGAGCACGGATCTCGAGGCGATCGAGCGTTCCGGCGCGCGCTGCGAACTGCTGGCCCACTTGCTCGATGAGCGCGGACAAGTCTGCGATTACAGCCTCAACGGTTCGCTGGTCTCGCTGACACTGCAGGAGTTCGCCTCCATTCCGACCAAGATCGGGGTTGCCAGCGGACCGAACAAGGCGCGGCCGATCCTCAGCATCATGCGCGGCAATCATCTGGACACGCTGGTGACGGACGAGGCGACGGGACAGCGCATTCTGGACATTGCCTCTGAAGGAGAACAGGCATGAGCAACGAGCAATTGACGCGGGCAATCGGCAAATCCGGCGTGCAGGCGTCGGCTGTGGGGCTGGGGACATGGGCCATCGGCGGCTGGATGTGGGGCGGCACTGACGAGCAGGAATCGATTGCCGCCATCCAGGCATCGCTGGATGCCGGTGTCAGTCTTATCGACACGGCTCCCGCCTACGGGCTTGGGCGTTCGGAGGAAATCGTCGGCAAGGCTCTCAAGGGGCGCCGTGACAAGGCCGTCATTGCCACGAAATGCGGTCTCGTCTGGCACACAACCAAAGGCACGCACTTTTTCGATCAGGACGGCAAGCCGGTGCACCGCTATCTCGGGCGCGATGCCATTGTTCACGAGGTTGAGGAAAGCCTGCGGCGTCTCGGCACCGATTACATCGATCTCTACATCACCCATTGGCAGGACCCGACGACGCCGATTGAGGAGACGGTGCGGGCCATGGAGGATTTGCGCAAGGCTGGCAAGATCCGAGCCATCGGTGCGAGCAATGTCAATCTGGCCGAGATGAATGCCTATATCGCCACCGGCGCGCTGGATGCGATCCAGGAACGGTTCAGCATGATCGACCGGGAGCTTGAGGCCGAATTGCTGCCGGTAACGCGCAAAGATAACGTTTCATTGCTGAGTTATTCGTCGCTGGCGCTGGGTTTGCTGTCCGGGACCGTTGATCCCGGGCGCGTGTTCTCCGGCGATGACCAGCGCAAGGACAATCCGCGCTTCTCAGTCGATAACCGATTGAAGGCAAAACAGTTTGCCGACGCCATTCGGCCTGTCGCGGACAAACACGCAGCCAGCATCGCCCAGATCGTCATCGCGTGGACGCTGGCGCAGCCGGGCATCACCTTTGCGCTGTGCGGGGCGCGTAACCCCGATCAGGCGCTCGACAATGCGCGGGCGGGAACCATCCGGCTCGGCACAGACGACCTCTCGGCCATTGACGCGGCCATCGCAGTGCAACTGGCAGACATGAGGTAACAGGCTGCATCATGAACCGTGAAGAGATATTTGACGGACTTCGTCGAAGTCCGAAGGTGGACGTGTGCGTCGTCGGCGGCGGTATCAACGGCATCAGCGTCTTCCGCGAGCTGGCGCTGCAGGGCGTCAATGTACTGCTCGTCGAGAAGCATGACTACTGTTCCGGTGCCAGCGCTGCCCTGTCGCGCATGGTGCATGGCGGCCTGCGTTATCTTGAAAACGGTGAATTCAGCCTGGTGCGGGAATCGCTGGCCGAACGCGACCGCCTGTTGAAAAACGCGCCGCATCTTGTTGCGCCGCTGCCCACGACCGTCCCGGTCTTCGATATTTTCTCCGGTCTTGCCAATGGCATCGTGCGGTTTCTGGGGCTGAGCCGCAGGCCAAGCCGGCGCGGTGCGGTTGCGGTCAAGGCGGGCTTGAGCATTTATGACTTCCTGACCCGCAAGCGGGCTCTGATGCCGCGTCACCGCTTCCGCGGGCGGCAGGCGACACTGGCCAAATGGCCGGCGCTCAATCCCGCCGTCAAAAGCTCCGCGACCTATCACGATGCCTGGGTCAAGCATCCCGAACGCCTCGGCATGGAGGTGCTGAGAGATGGCCTTGCGGCGGGCGATCACGCCTGCGCCCTGAATTACGCCGAACTGCGGCGGTCTGCTGACGGCTTCGTCGTCCACGATCACGTCACCGGTGCGGCCACGCCAGTCGAACCCGCCTTCATCATCAATGCGACAGGCGGGTGGATCGATATCGCCAACGCCGGTCTGTTTTCGCAGGAAAAGCGGCTGGTGCCGCTGATGGGCGGCACGAAGGGATCGCATCTCATCATCGACAATGCGGACCTCGCCGGAGCCCTCGACGACCATATGATCTATTACGAGAACGAGGACGGGCGCATCTGCATCCTCTTTCCCTATCTCGGCAAGGTTCTGGTCGGTTCGACCGATATCCGCGTTGACGATCCCGAGAGCGTTCGGTGTGAGCCGGACGAGCGGGATTATATCCTGCAGTCGCTGGCCTTTGTCCTGCCCGGCATCCGCATCCGGCCGGAAGACATTGTCTTCCAGTTCTCCGGCGTGCGTCCCCTCCCGGCCAGCAAGGATGATTTTACCGGCCGTATCCCGCGCGATCACTACTGCACGATCATCGAACCATCCGATGGCGCGCCGCCGGTGCTGTGCATGATCGGCGGCAAATGGACGACATTCCGCTCCTTCGGTGAGCTTGCCGCCGACATGACGCTGGAACGCCTGCACCGGGCACGGGACGTAACAACGACAGCCCGTCCTATAGGGGGCGGACGGGCATTTCCGGAGGACATCGGCCAATGGATTTCGCGGATTTACGCCGAAACAAGCGTTGCTCCAAAACGGATTGCAGAGCTCTTTGAGCGATACGGTACTGATGCCGAAGCGATTGCACGTTTTATCGCGGCCGGCCCGGACACCGCCATGGCAAATGCCGGATATTCGAGCCGGGAAATCGCGTTCCTCATCCGCAACGAAGCGGTCGAACATCTTGACGATCTGCTGTTGCGGCGCACCACGCTCGCCATCAGCGGCCAGCTATCCCTCGACATGACGGAAGCGGTGCTCGATGTGCTCGCACGCGAAAGGGGCTGGTCGCCCGCCCGCAGGAAAGCAGAGCTTGACCGCTTCCTCACCCTTCTTGTCGAGCGCCACGGCGTTGGCCTCGGCACACTCACCGCACGCAATGAACAAGGAGTACGATATGCGCAACAATCTTAAGGTCCGGATGAACCGGCTGTTCGGCGCGGGGCGCTGCCTCGACGTGGCGATCGATCACGGCGTATGCAATGAGCCGTCATTCCTGAATGGTCTTGAGGACATGGCGGGTGTCGTCCGCGCGCTGGTGGCGGCAGGGCCGGATGCGATCCAGATGAATTACGGTCAGGCCGACCTTTTGCAGGATGTCGCCGGCAAGGACAAACCGGCGCTGGTCATGCGTATCGACATGGGCAATCCGTACAATGCCATCCGCCATCGCGACATGTGGGCGGTGCTGCAGAACGAGGCCGAGCCGCTGATCGGCGCAATCCAGATGGATGCGGCCTGCGTCGTCGTCAATCTTTTCATGTTGCCCGACGAGCCGGACCTGTTCCGTCAGTGCGTGCAGAATATCGCGCGGGTCCGCGCCGACTGCGACAAATACGGCATGCCCCTGATGATCGAGCCGCTCGTCATGCAGCCTGTCACGGAACGCGGCGGCTATATGGTGGATGGCGATGCCGACAAGATTGTCACGCTCACCCGCCTTGCCCGCGAAATGGGCGCTGATATCATCAAGGCGGACCCGACGACGGCGGCGGAGGATTTTCATCGCGTGGTGGAGGCGGCGCGGTGTCCTGTTCTTGTGCGGGGCGGCGGCAAGGAGGATTTGCGCATCGTCTTCGAGAAATCGGCGGCCCTGATGCGGCAGGGGGCCGTGGGCATGGTCTATGGCCGGAACATCTATCAGCACGCCAATCCCAGCGCGGTGGTGCGCGGGCTGATGGCCATTATTCATGACAATGCCAGCGGCGAGGATGCCTACGCGCTCTACCAGCAGGGCTGAGAATGAAAACAAGAACCTGAGGAGGGGTTCCGTATGGGAGAGTATCTTTTGGGTCTTGATGCCGGCAACACCATCATCAAGGCCATCATCTTCGACCGGCAAGGCAATGAGATTGCGGCGGCTGCCGAGGAAGGGCACAGCAGCATGCCGCATCCGGGGCACGTGGAGCGCGGGCTGGACGAGCTTTGGGCCAATGCGCGCCGGGTCATTCAACGCTGCATCGCCGACGCCGGAATAGGCCCGGAGCAGATTGCTGCCATCGGCTGCGCCGGGCACGGCAACGGTCTTTATACCCTTGACCGTCAGGGCAATCCTTTGCTGGCAATCCAGTCCCTGGACACACGGGCGGCTGATCTGGTTGAGGAATGGCAGGCGGAAGGTGTCGGCGACCGCACCTATCCGATCGGCCTGCAGCGGCCCTGGCCGTCACAGACGCCGACGCTGCTTGCCTGGATCAAACGCCATCGGCCGGAAACATTCGCGCGGATCGGCACGGTGTTCCTGTGCAAGGATTTCATCGTCAACCGCCTGACGGGCAAGCGCGTGAGCGAGGTGTCCGACATGGCAGGTTGCGGGCTGCTCGACGTCGCACAGCGGCGGTATGACCGCGAGCTGATGACCGCCTTCGGGCTCGGCGATTGCATGGACCTGCTGCCGCCGCTCATTGAAAGTGCCGATATCGCCGGAACGGTCACGCAGGCCGCCGCCGACCAGACCGGTCTTGCCATTGGCACGCCGGTCATTGGCGGCCTGTTCGACGTGATTGCCTCGGCACTCGGCTCGGGCGTAACCCGCACGGGTGCAGCGTCGATCATCGCCGGTACCTGGAGCATCAATCAGGTCGTCGTTGACGCGCCCCGCCTCAAAAAACCGTTCTTCATGTCGTCGACCTTCGATCGCGAGCGTTACATGGCGATTGAATCGAGCGCGACGTCGGCCGCCAACCTTGAATGGCTGGTGCGTGAGTTCTTCCACGGCGAACAGCCGGATGGAGGCTCGCCATTCGATCGCTGCTGTGAACTGGCGGCGGCGGTGGAACCGGCCGCCGACGATCCGATCTATCACCCGTTCCTCTACGGCGCGCAGCAGGACGGCAATGCCCGGGCAGGTTTTTATGGCGTCGCGGGCTGGCATACGAAAGGCCATCTGATCCGGGCCTTGCTGGAAGGCGTGGCCTTTGGCCATCGCCAGCACATCGAAACATTGCGGGACGCAGGCGCCAATTTCGACGAGGCGGTGCTGTCCGGTGGCGGTTCGCGCAGCCTGATCTGGCCGCAGATTTTTGCCGATGTCCTGGGGGTTCCGGTGACAGTGGCGCGATCGAGCCAGACCGGGGCGCTCGGCGCAGCAATCGCCGCGGGTACAGCGGTCGGCATTTTCCCCGATTTTGATGCCGGTGCCGCGGCCATGGTCGTAACGGAGCGGTCCTACCGGCCGGATGCTACAAGGGCTGGCCATTATGCCAGGCGCTATCAGCTCTATCGGGATATCGCCGATGCCATGGCGCCGGTCTGGAAGCGCATGGCCGCGCGTGACGCCGTGATGGCGGAGGCTGCAGCGTGAGCAATGCATCGCCAATAGAGGAAGGCGCCTATGATTTTATCATCGTGGGGGCCGGATCGGCCGGCTGCGTGCTGGCGAACCGCCTGTCAGCCGATCCGAAAAACCGCGTCCTCCTGCTCGAAGCGGGCGGCAGCGACCGCTATCACTGGATTCACGTGCCCATCGGCTATCTCTATTGCATGGGCAATCCGCGCACGGACTGGATGATGAAAACCGCTGCGGAGGCAGGGCTGAACGGCCGCTCGCTTCCCTATCCGCGCGGCAAGGTGCTGGGCGGCTGTTCGTCGATCAACGGCATGATCTACATGCGGGGGCAGGCCGCCGACTATGATGGCTGGCGGCAGGCCGGGAACGCCGGCTGGGGCTGGGACGATGTCCTGCCCTATTTCCTTAAATCCGAAGACAATTGCCGTGGAAGTTCGCCGCTGCATGGGGCAGGGGGCGAATGGCGCGTCGAACGGCAACGCCTGTCCTGGCCCATCCTCGATGCGTTCCGCGATGCGGCCGAAGAGCTTGGCATTGGCAAGACCGATGATTTCAATGGCGGTGACAATGAGGGTTCCGGCTATTTCGAGGTCAATCAGCGCGGCGGCGTTCGCTGGAACACCACCAAGGCGTTCCTTCGCCCTGCGTTGAAGCGGTCCAATCTCCGGGTATTGACCGGCGCGGAGGTGCAAAGGCTGGAGTTCGATGGCAAGCGCGCAACAGCCATCCGCTTTGAGCGAAACGGCCAGCTTTGCAAGGCTGCCGCTCGCGAAATCATCCTGTCGGCGGGCGCGATCAACTCGCCGAAAATCCTTGAACTGTCGGGTATTGGAGACTCTCATCTCCTGAAGCAGGCGGGTATTGAATCGTTTCATGACCTGCGCGGCGTCGGCGAGAACCTGCAGGATCATCTGCAGATCCGCACGGTTTTCCGCATCGAAGGGGCGAAAACGCTGAACCAGCTCTACCACAACCTCTTGTCGCGCGCCGGGATGGGACTGGAATACGCGTTGCGCCGTTCGGGGCCATTGTCGATGGCACCGAGCCAGCTTGGCATTTTTGCCAAAAGCGACCCCGCGCTGCTGACACCCGATCTGGAATACCACGTCCAGCCGCTCAGCACGGATCGCCTCGGCGAACCGCTGCACCGCTATCCCGCCGTGACCGTGTCCGTCTGCAATCTGCGCCCGGAAAGCCGTGGCAGCGTCCATGTCACCGGACCGGATGCCAGCCGGCAACCGGAAATCCGGCCAAACTACCTGTCAACGCCAGGCGACCGGCTGCTGGCGGCCCGGTCGATCCGCCATGCACGTAATCTCATGGCGACGCAAACCTTGAAAAAGTATCGTCCGTCCGAGATGCTGCCCGGCACGCAGTACCAGAGCGACGATGAATTGATCCAGCGCGCCGGGGATATCGCCACCACGATTTTTCATCCCGTCGGAACCTGCAGGATGGGCAGCGACGACCGGTCCGTTGTCGATCATGCCCTGCGGGTGCACGGTGTCGCGGGCCTGCGCGTCGTCGATGCGTCCATCATGCCAAACATCGTCTCCGGCAATACCAATTCGCCTGTCATCATGATTGCGGAAAAGGCAGCTGATCTCATTCTTCGCGGGGTGGAATAGCCCTGCTGTCGCGGAGCGCGGACCATATTCGTCTGGAGAACGCAGTATGGCCGTGGCAGTGAGAATTAACCTGTTCAGGGCCAAATAATGCAAAAAAAGTATCAATCTGGTGTTGGTGGCGTAGTAGCTATCGGCACTATCGGCGCTTACTATAAGGCCATAACGAGACTATGGCCTCTGGGAGGAGGCTGCCCAAGCCGGGTTGACACCGGCTAGTGCGGGAGGAGCGCCGAATGAAGCCGGATTTGGAAGTTGTTGCCGTCGGCATTGCCGAATCGTTCAAAGCCTGGGAGCACGGCTATCCCTATCGCACAGTCCGTTGGCATTTCCATCCGGAATACGAGATCCATCATGTCGTTGTCACGACAGGCCAGTATTTTGTCGGCGATTTCATTGGTGATTTCGAGCCCGGCAATCTCGTGCTGACGGGGCCGAACCTGCCGCATAATTGGGTCAGTGACGTGCCGCCGGGAACGAGTTTGCCCCTGCGATGCCGGGTGCTGCAATTCTCGGAGTCGTTCTTTTCAACCGCAAACGAGGCATTTCCCGAGCTGTTCGCGTGCAAGGAGATGCTGGAGATGAGCCGCCGGGGCGCATTGTTCTCCCCCCGGACAGCGGAATTGGTCGGTCCCTTGCTGGGAGAGCTTGTCGATGCGAGAGGAATCGACCGCATTCAGCTGTTCATGGGTATTCTCAATCATATGAGCAGCGCTTCGGGCACCAGGGAACTCGCGAGTGCGCGGTATCATCCCGACCCTTCCGGATTCATGTCGAGCGGGATGAACAAGGTTCTGGCCTATATCAATGCCAACCTGACCGGACGTTTCGTCGAAGGTGATCTTGCCGATCTGATCGGCCAGAACCCGAGTTCGTTTTCCCGCAGTTTCCGGCGCCACACCGGGATGGCGCTTGTCCAGTATGTCAACCGGTTGCGGATCAATTTTGCCTGCCACCTGCTGATGAGCAAACCCGACATGTCGATTACCGATATCTGTTTTACGTCAGGGTTCAATAATATCTCGAATTTCAATCGTCGCTTTCTGGAACAGAAGGGTATGGCACCCACAAGATTCCGAACATTATTGTCCAAAAATATAAGAGCGTCAGAAGCCGCCTGAACGGGAAGGACCGGGAAAACAAACATTGACAGCAAGGCGCAACGAACCATGCCCGTGGTTCGAACGACCTTCCTTGTCCTTCAAGCAGCATGTCCCGGCGTTCAACGAGCGCGGGATTCATCGAAACCATCATCATTTGGAAGGGAGAAATTCCAGTGACATCATTTGCATCGACGAAGACCGGCGCCGCGGCGCTCGCATTTTGCCTGCTCGGCGGAACGTCCGTATTCGCACAATCCGCCAAGCTAACGGATGCGACCATTGCGTTCCTGATGCCGGATCAGGCATCCACACGCTACGAGCAGCACGACTATCCGGGATTTGCAGCCGAGATGAAGAAGCTCTGTCCCGGCTGCAAGGTGATTTACCAGAATGCCGATGCCGACGTGTCCCGCCAGCAGCAGCAGTTCAACTCGGTCATAGCGCAGGGTGCCAAGGCAATCGTGCTTGACCCGGTCGACTCGACGGCAGCGGCCTCGCTGGTGAAGCTGGCGCAAAGCCAGGGTGTCAAGGTCATCGCCTATGACCGGCCGATCCCGTCCACTCCGGCTGATTTTTATGTCTCCTTCAACAATGAAGGGATCGGCAAGGCGATTGCGGATTCGCTGGTACAGCATCTGAAGGCGTCGAATGTGCCGGCAGGCGAGGGCGGCGTCTTGCAGATCAATGGCTCGCCGACCGATGCCGCAGCCGGTCTCATCAAGAAGGGCATTCATGCGGGTCTCAACCACAGCGGCTATCCGATCCTTGCCGAGTATGACACGCCGGAATGGGCGCCGCCAAAGGCACAGCAATGGGCCAGCGGCCAGATCACCCGGTTCGGCAACAAGATCCTGGGTGTTGTAGCCGCCAATGACGGTACGGGCGGCGGGGCTATTGCCGCCTTCAAGGCGGCGGGTGTCGATCCGCTTCCGCCCATTACCGGCAATGACGCGACGATTGCGGCGTTGCAGCTGATCATTGCGGGCGACCAGTACAATACCATCTCGAAGCCGAGCGAGATCGTCGCGGCCGCCGCCGCCAAGGTTGCCGTCCAGCTGCTGTCTGGCGAGACGCCGAAGGCCGAAATGACCCTGTACGATACGCCGTCCCAGCTGTTCACGCCGGCGGTCGTCACGGCGGAGAATCTGAAGGCCGAGATTATCGACAAGAAGATCATCAAGGCGGAAGAGCTTTGCACCGGCCGCTATGCGGAGGGCTGCAAGAAGCTCGGCATTAATTGACGAATGCGTGAAAGACGCTTTCCGGCCGCACGCGGTCGGAAGCTCATCGTTTCACTCCGCCCTGGTATACCGAAAGGCAGGTAGCAATGACTGATATTTCCGATGAAACGATTCCTTCAGGCGAGCCTGTGCTCAGCCTGCGTGGTGTATCCAAGAATTTTGGCGCCGTGTCGGCACTGACGGACATTGATCTGGACGTGCATGCGGGCGAAGTCGTGGCCCTCGTCGGCGACAACGGTGCCGGTAAATCAACCCTGGTGAAAATCCTGGCTGGCGTGCACCAGCCAAGCTCCGGCACGATCACCTTCAGCGGCAATACTGTGACGCTGGCCAATCCGAGCACGGCGCTCGATCTGGGCATAGCCACCGTATTCCAGGATCTCGCGCTCTGCGAAAACCTGGATGTCGTTGCCAATATCTTCCTGGGCCGGGAACTCAGCCCGTTGAAACTCGACGAGACGTCGATGGAAGTGCGCGCCTGGACGCTTTTGAATGAGCTTGCAGCACGCATTCCAAGCGTGCGCATTCCGATTGCATCGCTATCGGGCGGGCAGCGCCAGACCGTCGCAATTGCGCGCTCACTTCTGCTCGAGCCCAAGCTCATCCTGCTTGACGAGCCAACGGCAGCGCTCGGCGTGGCCCAGACCGCTGAGGTGCTCAACCTGATCGAACGGGTCCGCGATCGTGGCCTCGGCGTGGTGATGATCAGCCACAACATGGAAGATGTGCGCGCCGTCGCCGACCGCATCGTGGTCCTCAGGCTCGGGCGCAACAACGGCATATTCTATCCCGACGCGTCGAACCACGAACTGGTCGGGGCCATCACGGGCGCCGCAGACAATTCGGTGTCCCGCCGGGCTCGCCGGCTGCAGGTGCCGGTCAACAGCAATCAGGAGGGACACCCATGACCAAGGACGGCAAGCAAGCCGCCATGTTGCTGGATCGCAGCGATGTGCGGGTAAAACATGAATCCGGCGTGAGCGACGCAGTCCGCGCCTTTTTCGACCGCGTAAAATCCGGCGATCTCGGATCGCTGCCGGTCGTGGCCGGCCTGATCATCATCTGGACCGTCTTCGCCAGCCTCAATCCCATCTTCCTGTCGAGCAACAATCTCGTCAACCTGCTGTTCGATGCCTCGACGGTCGGGGTCATATCCCTGGGGATCGTCTGTGTTCTCATGGTCGGGGAGATCGACCTTTCCGTTGGCTCGATCAGCGGGTTCGCCTCGGCGCTGGTGGGGACGCTCTGGGTCAACCAGGGCTGGCCGATTGCCCTTGCGATCGTCGCGGCTGTCGCCGTCGGCGGACTGTTCGGCTGTCTCTACGCCTTGCTGTTCAACCGCCTGGGGATGCCGAGCTTCATCTCGACGCTTGCCGGGTTGCTGGCCGTGCTGGGAATGCAGCTCTACGTGCTGGGAGCGACAGGCTCGATCAATCTGCCCTATGGTTCGGCAATCGTCGATTTCGGCCAGCTGCTGGTCATGCCGCGTCCCGTTTCGTACACGCTTGCGGTCATACCGGGGATCGTTCTGCTGGTTTCGGGCCTGCGTACCATCACGCACCGGCGCGCGGCACATCTGTCCGCGCCTTCGGTCAGCGGCATCGTTTTCCGCGCTGTGGTCATGACAACGGCTCTGGAACTGGTTGTGTTCTATCTCAATCAGGGCCGCGGCATTCCATGGATGTTCGGTCTGTTCGTGGGCCTGGTGGTGGCCATGAGCTACGCATTGACCCGAACCCGCTGGGGACGGTCCATGACTGCTGTCGGCGGCAATCGGGAAGCCGCCCGCCGTGCCGGCATCAATGTGCGGTTCATCTATATGAGCGCCTTCGTGCTGTGCTCGATGTTCGCGGCATTCGGCGGGGTGCTTTCGGCGGCCCGCCTTGCATCGGCGAGCCAGCAGGCCGGCACCGGCGACGTCAATCTCAACGCCATCGCGGCAGCGGTCATCGGCGGAACCAGCCTCTTCGGCGGCCGGGGCAATGCCTATTCGGCACTGCTTGGCATCATCGTCATTCAGTCGATTGCCAATGGCCTGACCCTGCTCGATCTGTCGTCGTCGCTTCGCTACATGATCACGGGTGCCGTTCTCGCCATCGCCGTCATCGTGGATTCACTCGCCCGCCGATCAAGAGTGTCGCATGGGCGCGCCTGACACAAACCCCAAAGTGAGGAATGATATGAAACAGGATTTGTCCGGAAAGGTTGCGGCGATCACCGGCGCCGCATCGGGAATCGGCCTTGAATGCGCCAGAACATTGCTGCGGGAGGGCGTCAGCGTTGCCCTCATCGACAGGGCTGAAGGTGCCCTGACAAGCGTGTGCTCCGAACTGGGACCGCAGGCTTACCCCCTGGTTGTCGACCTGACCAATCCCGCCAGTGTCGCGACGATGATGCCGAACATTCTCGAGCGCTTCGGCAGGCTCGATATCTTCCACGCCAATGCCGGTTCCTATATCGGCGGAGAGGTGGCGGATGGTGATCCCGATGCCTGGGACCGGATGCTGAACCTCAACATCAATGCGGCATTCCGGTCGGTTCAGGCGGTGCTCCCTCACATGGTGGAGAGGAAGACCGGCGATATCATCATGACCAGTTCCATCGCAGGTCTGGTTCCGGTGGTGTGGGAGCCGATCTACACGGCGTCCAAACACGCGGTGCAGGCATTCGTTCACACAGTCAGGCGGCAGGTGATAAAGCACGGCATTCGTGTGGGTGCGGTCGCGCCGGGCCCGGTCGTCACGGCGCTGATCAGCGATTGGCCGCAGGAGAAGCTGGATGAAGCCATCGCTTCAGGCGGATTGATGGAGGCGAACGAGGTGGCGGAAGCCGTATTGTTCATGTTGTCCAGGCCGCGTAACGTCACGATCCGCGATATCGTTATCCTTCCACACAGCACGGACCTCTAGGCATGACACAGTATTTTCTCGGGATCGATGTCGGCACCGGCAGCGCGCGTGCCAGTATCTTTGACGGCAATGGCAGCCTTGTAGCATCGGCCAAACGGCCGATTTCGATCTGGCATGCAACGGGCGGCATCGTCGAGCAGTCGAGCGAGCAAATCTGGCAGGCCGTGTGCGGCAGCACACGCGAGGCCGTCGCATCGGCAAAGATTTCGGCTTCGGCAATCGCCGGGATCGGCTTTGACGCAACCTGTTCGCTGGTTGTCGTCGGCGCTGACGGAGCACCGCTCGCGGTTGGTCCTTCCGGTGATCCCGCCCGGAACATCATCGTGTGGATGGATCACCGCGCATCCAGCGAGGCGGCTGAAATCAATGCAGGCAAGCACGAGGTGCTGCGCTATGTGGGCGGCCGGATTTCGCCGGAGATGGAAACGCCCAAGCTTCTCTGGCTGAAGCGCAACCTGCCGGACCAGTTTGCCGCGGCCGGTCACTTCTTCGATCTGGCCGACTATCTGACATGGCGCGCGACCGGCTCGCTTAGCCGCTCGGTATGCACGGTGACCTGCAAATGGACCTATCTTGCGCATGAGAAGCGCTGGGATGCGCGATATTTTCAGGATATCGGACTTGGGGAACTCGCTGCGGAAGGCTTTTCCCGCATCGGCACCGACATCGTCGATCCCGGTACGCCTCTGGCCGAGGGGCTGACGCAACAGGCCGCGGCCGATCTTGGGCTGATGCCGGGCACGGCTGTCGGTGCTGCCCTGATCGACGCCCATGCCGGCGGTGTCGGAACGCTGGGCGCTGCCGATGCCGCAGGGCATTCCGATGCACGAAACCGTATCGCTTACATCTTCGGGACATCGGCCTGTTCCATGGCATCCAGCGATCGTCCCGTCTTTGTCGACGGGGTCTGGGGACCGTATTATTCCGCGATGATTCCGGGCCTCTGGTTGACCGAAGGCGGCCAGTCGGCAGCTGGCGCGGCAATCGATCATCTCGTCACCATGCACCCCGCCCATGCCGAGGCCAGTGCCAAGGCCAAGGTTGAAAACCTATCCCTTGTTGCCTGGCTTGACCGTTGCGCCATTGCGCTTTGCCCTGATCTGTCGCATGCGGCGGAGCTGGCAAAATCGGTGCATGTCGTTCCGGAGTTCCTCGGCAACCGCTCGCCGCATGCTGACCCCGATGCGCGGGCGGTCATTGCCGGTCTTGGGCTTGGAACGGATGTTGCGGATCTGGTTTCGCTCTACATTGCCGGCCTGTGCGGCATCGGCTACGGCCTCAAACAGCTTCTGAACAGGCTGGGGCAGGACGGTATCCACCTCGACATGATTGTTGCCAGTGGCGGAGCTGCCCAAAGTAACCTGGTGCGGCAGCTTTTGGCGGACACGACCAACCTGCCGGTCGCCATTGCCGACACGCCGGAGCCGGTATTGCTGGGGGCAGCCATGCTCGGGGCGGCAGCGGCGGGATACCACCCATCCCTGGCGGAGGCGATGAAGGGGATGTCGCGCCTTTCCAGAATATTCCAGCCCGCAACCGGTGCAATCGAAACCCTGCACCGGCATCGCTACAAGGCGTTTGAACTGTTGCAGTCGGCCGCATTGCAGGTTCGCCTGCTTGCGCTGGCCGATACAAGAGAAGCAGAGGAACCTCAGCGGGAAGGAGCAAGCGCAAGCTTGTCGTCGGCCGCACGTCCGTAAATGTCAGATAGGGTGGTCTGAAGGCCTGAGTAGTATCTTGCCGGGCGCGTTGATGCGCGTTATATTTTCTTTTGGTTTCGTATTTGGTTCGCAGTGGTGCTATATTGGCTGGTGCTGGCGGGCAGGACGGTTGCGAACAGGGAGATGAGCGGTGGCACAGGACGGGATCTACGACATTTTCGTGATTGGCGGCGGCATCAATGGCTGCGGCATTGCCCGCGATGCGGTGGGGCGCGGCTA
>NZ_JAGENB010000006.1 GCF_019991125.1 Phyllobacterium calauticae
CTATTCACTGTCGCCGGGCAGAGCTGCGATATCGAGGTCTCCGCCCTGCCCGTCGATGAGCCTCGGCATCTGTCAGGATGACATTTTAACTTTGCACAACAAGCGACATTTCAACCTTGCTGCCACATTGTTTGTAGCCGGGTACATTCTATTTTCAACTGCAACAGGTACTAAACCCTCTTTGTTCTCAGGAGGATGCAATGCGCAGCAGTTTCCGTCAGTTGAACATGAATGAACGCCGTATCATAGCGCAGATGCTGCAAGCCAGAGCAGGATGACTTCAACAATGATTTCTGCATATTTTTTGCGCTAGTGCTGATAAGAGCCCAATAATTAGGCTGATTTCATTTTCGAAGGCGGTGGCGAGGTAGACTGGTCTCACGAGCAGATCCGCAGTTTACGGTTTGGATCGTCACAACATGGATGGTTATCCCTATGTTATCTCGGATGTTGGCTAATTGCAGCCACGTCGGGATAATTGGCACAAAATTTGCGTATCGAGCTGTGGCGAATGGTTTTTTATTTCGCCATTTAGTCAAGCCCGTAATTTCGGGATGAAAACGATATTTCAGCAATTTTTGCGAGGCATAAAGTGAAAATCAATTTTGAACCGAGGCGCAATCTGCCTTTGCATGTCGATTAACCATCGCGGTTAAGGCGAGCTCTGTTGATGGGCTGCGCTTATTTACCTGCCACGTCTCTGCTAGCCGTATTGAGCGGGTGTAACGAAGATAACGGTCTGGCATCTGATAGTGAGACTATCACGGCATCTCCTTCGACGTTTGACCTTCCTTCCGAAGCCGTTGTTGAGGCAGAAGTTCCCCCGTCTACACCATCCCTTTCCATACCGCTTCCCCCTTACGCGACGACAGATGTTCAGCCGTCGCTCCCCGCCCCGTCCACCGAATCGCCGCCAACGACCGTGCCTGTCACGCATATCCCGGAACGGCCCGAGCTCATCGCGCCGCCCGCTGAGTCCGCGCCGGACAAAGGTGTTTCTCCGGAAGCGGGCAAGTCTCAGTCAGCAGCATCCGAGCCTGTGAAACCGCTTGTGGTGCAATCCGCGCCACCGACTGCAGCAATGGCTGTAGCTTCGACCGGCGCCGTTTCACCAACTACCCAAGCAGTTGTGGGAAATACCGTCCTGACGAAAGCGCCTGCGCCCTCGCCAAGCTTATCTGAGCCGGTGAAGCCGCCAGCTCCTCCAGCAGTCAAGCGGACCAGAATGAATGTTGGAATCTACAATTTGGAATATAACTCATTCACGCAAATTTCCACTCGCAGCAAAGCCATATTCACGGGATGGGCGGTAACAATCAACGATCCGAAAGATCCCCAAAAGACAATCACGTTCGAAAGCACGGACAAATATCTCAAATACGCCTCTGACAATAAGATGCCGCCAGCCATCACCTCTGATTCAGCTCGCATTGCCGATCCGAAAGACACGACCAAAACACTTGTTTACGAAGCAATTGAAACCTATCTGAAGCGCGCTCTGGACAACAGGTTTGCGCTCTTCTATCGGGCCATGGTGACGGCTTTTAAAAAGCACCCCCCGACGGAATTTGATGTGAGTTTCTTCACCGCACCGGAGTTCTACTGGAATGTTCCATGGAGCGATTTTGTGAATGAAGCCGAGTTGGTCAAATCCGGTGACTTATATCTTGATACCGTGACGCGCAACGCGAGAGCCTTGATATCGAAGTTTCCGGAAAAAAAATATGGCAAGATCGTTCTCTTGCCAGGTACTGTCGCGACGCTCGCGAAGGCCAGTCACACTTTTTATGTGAATCAAAAATACATCGAGACAACACCAATAGGAAAGCCGGTGTACAATGCGCGTAATCATCTTGTTTGCACGCACAATCTGTCATTGGATGATCCTCTCCATCGCAGGCCGGCCTATATGATCTGGCCCAAACGGATGGTCTCCTCGATAGACTACAAGGACAGCACAGCTGGTAATTGTAAGAATGATGACTGGGATAAAGCCAAAAAAGATGGCAAGCTCCTCACAACAGAGCCAACTAATCCAAATAAATGGGTTTACCCCATGGGGTGCACACTCAATTCGGATACCAAGCTCGAAATTTTAGTCGCAAAAGTAAGCTCGTCACTTGCCGAATCCTTTGATACCTCAGGAAATTTAATTTCGAGCAAGTTTCAAAATGACCTTATCGAGGGGCTGCCTTTCGGTATTGATATTTGCCTAGATTACATGTCCGCAAATGTTCAAAGCGACAAATATCGCATGGCACAATTGGACCAGCGATATTTCAAACTGGACTTCGTGATTTCGGCGGGAACTTCTCTATCAACTGCAAATTATGCCGATACGCCATATATCCAGTATGCGATACATAATGAGGGTATTCTGCCGTCCAGTGAGAGCTACCATTATTGGGATTATACAACTGGAAACGCAGTAAAAAGGGATTTATACAGCTCCATATGGGGTATTGAATACGATAAACGAAACAATACCGTCAGCGGTGAACTTTTGACACCTCTCGATGCCAGATCTACATATGACGACATAAGGGGTGTCATTACCGTCGATAAGAGCGTTTCTTTCATTGCTCCTGCGGACGCAGATTCACAGGGGATTCCCAATATTCTTGATGCAATGAATCCCGCCAAAGTTCGCATCTGGTCTCTTGATGTCGATGTTTCCGATACGGTGAAAAACGCGGATGCAGTTGCTGCTGCCAATACCAAATCAGTAGTTCAGTTCATAAAATAATCCCAGGCGATCCTTGGTGAAGGCCTTGCCTTGAAGGCCAGATATACAAGCAGGGGCTGTACAGCCCCTGCTCACATCGCTCGCCAAACCATATCTCCACCGCTAAGCTCATCGTCGAGTCGCACACGTGCCCTGAACTTGTAGACACAAGAAGGATGACCGCCGTGGATTTGAAAACTGTACGCGCACTGAAGACTGAAATCGCAGAACAGATCATTCGACCGCTCGTCACTGAAATTCGCGCCGAGCGCCGCATTGTCCGCTCCACCGCAATACGGCGTCTGACCGGCATCGAAGGCGGTATCGCGCTTGGCATTGCCGCCGGCGATGGAAAGAACGATTACCGGCTCGCCGTCCGCGTCCAGCGCCGTGCGCTCGAAACAAATGCCTATCTGCGCCAGCAGATCGAGGAAGCAGCCCGCAACAAGGCCGACATCACCTATATCGGAACCGTGTTCAAAGGCGGCGCTCTGGCAGCGCCGGCAGTCTTGCCCTGGCATCAGCTGCGCCAGAGGCCGCTGCTGATCGGCGCGTCGGTCGGGCATTATTCGATTACGGCGGGCACGCTCGGCGGCTTTGCGCAGCACACGGCGAGCGGCAAGGCCGTCATTCTGAGCAACAATCATGTGCTGGCCAATGAAAACAAGGCGAAGATCGGCGATGCGATCCTGCAGCCTGCCGCCTATGACGGCGGCAGGAAAAGCAAGGACAAGGTCGGCGAACTGCTGGCTTTCGAGCCGGTAGTATCGGGCGCAAACAATCTGGTCGACGCTGCCATCGCCTCGATCGATGCGGATATCGACTTCGACGCGGTGACCCTGATGGGTGCGGGGAAATTAAAGGGCCTGCGCAAGACCCCGCTCCGTCCCGGCGACAAGGTGTTCAAGATCGGCAGGACAACCGGCGCGACGCAAGGTGTTGTTACGGCAATCGAAGTCGATGACGTGGTGGTCAGCTATGAATTCGGCGACATCGGTTTTGACAGCCAGATCGAGATCCAGACCACAGGCAGCGGTCCTTTCAGCTCGGGCGGCGACAGCGGATCGGTGATCATGGACGAAAAGGGCTATGCCTGCGCCCTGCTGTTTGCCGGCAGCGACCAGGGTGGCACCAACGGCAAGGGTGTCACCTTTGCCAATGATCTTTCCATCGTGCTGGAGAAATTGGGGCTGACGATGCCGGTTTGACCCTAGTGGAACGAATTTGACATTCGCATTCCGTTTCACATCACGCGCACCAAGCGAATGTCAGAATCGGACCACTAGCGGGAGTGGTCGGGATGCACTAAATTAAAGCCATGACCACCTCCATCGAACAGGCGCGGCTTGCCAAGCCGAAAGCCAGGGAACTGGCCGGATCATGCGGCACTGTCATTGGTGTCGGCCTGATCCGCATCGGTGACTCCTACGCCATCAAGGTCAATCTGCGCGATCAGGTTCCCGAAACGACCGAGCTTCCGGAAACGGTGGACGGCGTGAGGGTCGTATATGACGTGATCGGGCCCATATCGCTGCAGGCGGCCGGGAAACGCTGACCGATCCTGTGGACAAGCCACCGGCATTTCAGCTCGGTCATATCAGCCGCCCCGCTCCTGTCTTAATGTATCCCTCATGAAACCATCACGTGACATCACCCGCCTTCTTGAGATCATGCAGGCCCTGCGCACGCCGGTGACCGGCTGTCCGTGGGATCTTGAGCAGGATTTCAAGTCCATCGCCCCCTATACGCTCGAGGAAGCCTTCGAGGTGATCGATGCCATCGAGCGCGATGATATCGACGATCTGCGCGAAGAATTGGGCGATCTGCTCTTGCAGGTGGTGTTTCATGCGCGGATGGCGGAAGAAATGAAGGCATTCGATTTCGGTGACGTGGTCCAGGCGATCACGCACAAGATGATCCGCCGCCATCCCCATGTCTTCGGTGAAGAGGCCGCCCGCGGTGCCGGCATGGCCAAGGGCATGTGGGACAAGATCAAGGCCGAGGAAAAGGCGGAGCGGCGCGAGCGCCGTGCTGCGCTCAATCTGGGCGCCGTGGAGCCGACCGGCTTCCTCGACGACATTCCGCACGGCTTTCCGGCCCTGATGCGCGCACTCAAACTGCAGCAGAAGGCGGCCAAGGTTGGCTTTGACTGGTCGGAAGCCGCGCCCATTCTCGACAAGATCGAGGAAGAAATCGGCGAGTTGAAACAGGCCATTGCCAATGGCGACCGGGAAAATACGGAAGAAGAATATGGCGACCTGCTGTTTGCCATGGTCAATCTCGGCCGCCATTTGAAGCTTGAACCGGAAAGCGCGCTGCGTGGCACCAATGAAAAGTTCCGGTCACGCTTCCACTATATCGAGCGCAAGCTGAACGAGCAGAAACAGACGCTCGACGCGGCGACACTCGATGAAATGGAAGCACTTTGGCAGGAAGCCAAAACCGCGAAGTAACCCGTCTTAGCCGTTGGTTCGGCGCAGCAATTTCTCGTCGAGATTGGCGTGGGACGCGACGGTCATGTCCATGGTGAGTGATACCGACCCGTCGTCCAGATCCTTGCGTTTCACATTGCTGGAGTGCTGGTAGATCCAGTCCATCAGCCGCATCTGGTCCGGCCGCAGGGTGATTTTGACATGCTTCAGCTTGCCGGCAATGCGGTTCTCGATTTCCTTCAGCAGGGCGTCGACGCCCTCGCCCGTGATCGCCGACACCGGAATCGGATGTTCGTCGCCCTTCACCGCCGCACTGAGACGCTGTGCCGACTCGCGGCCCGCATCGTCAAGCCTGTCGATCTTGTTCCACACTTCGAGAATGCGCTTCGTATCGCCGCGCTCGATGCCGAGGCTGGTCATGATCGCATGGACGTCTTCCGACTGGGCTGCAGTATCCGGATCGGAGATATCGCGGATGTGCAGGATCAGATCGGCTTCAACCACCTCTTCCAGCGTCGCCCGGAAGGCGGCAACGAGATGCGTAGGCAGGTTGGAGATGAAACCCACCGTGTCGGAGAGGATGATCGTCTCGCCGTGCTCCAGCCGGATACGGCGCAAGGTCGGATCAAGCGTGGCAAAGAGCATGTCCTCGGCCACGACCCCTGCTCCGGTCAGCCGGTTGAACAGTGTTGATTTGCCCGCATTGGTATAGCCGACGAGCGCCACGACCGGATGCGGCACCTTCTTGCGCTTGCTGCGGTGCAGGGTGCGGGTGCGCACCACCGTTTCCAGTTCGCGCTTGATGCGCAGGATCTTTTCCTGCAGTGCGCGCCTGTCGGCCTCGATCTGCGTTTCACCGGGACCGCCGAGGAAGCCGCCGCCGCCACGCTGGCGTTCAAGGTGGGTCCAGCTGCGGACCAGCCGCCCCTTCTGATAGGTGAGGTGCGCAAGTTCCACCTGCAGGGCGCCCTCTTTCGTCTGGGCGCGCCGTCCGAAAATCTCAAGAATGAGCCCGGTCCTGTCGAGAACCTTGGCGTTCCATGCCTTTTCGAGATTGCGCTGCTGTACCGGTGTCAGGGAATGATCGACGATCACGAGCTCCGCATGGGAAGCCTCGATGAGCTCATGAATCGTTTCAACCTTGCCCGTCCCCAGCAAGGTCGCCGGGCGCGGCGCCGAAACCTGCACGATATCGGAATGGACAATGTCCAGATCGATGGCGCGGGCCAAGCCTTCTGCCTCTTCCAGCCGCGCATCGTCGCTGCGCTGGAATTCGGGCTGGTGCTTCATGCGGCCGTGATCGTCGGCCTTGCCGCCATCGGAAAAGCGCGTCGGCAGAACCGGCACAATGACGATTGCGCGCGTGGCTTCTCTGGCGGTCTCACCATTGTCGGTTGATCCGCCAGGGTTTTGCGCGTTACGCCTTGTTTCTTTGGTCAAATGTTATCTCAGTCGCTGTCTTCGGCCTCAGCTTCGAACATTTGCACAGGCTGGCTCGGCATGATGGTCGAGATGGCATGTTTGTAGACGAGCTGAGAATGGCCGTCGCGGCGCAACAGGACGCAGAAATTGTCGAACGAGGTGACAATACCGGTCAGTTTGACGCCATTGATGAGGAAAATTGTCAGAGAAATCTTCTGTTTTCTGACTGAATTCAGAAATAGGTCCTGAAGATTCTGCGATCGTTCAGCCATTGTTTTTGTCCTTTTATGCGATCAGCAAACGTGTCTCATACAAATTTCGGCAACGGGAGCAGAAAGCCTACTCCTGCAGGAGGTGAAAAATGGTTTCTGTTAGTCCCCTCATACTCCGGTTAACAGGATGGCGTTTTTTCCGCAATGTCAAAAAACGCTTCCCGTAACGAAAGTGCGATCGTTCCCGGGTGCCCATTTGCCACCGATTCGCCGTCAATCGCAACGATTGGCATCACAACAGTTGTGGCTGCGGTCATGAAAACTTCGCGCGCCCGCTTGGCTTCCTCGACAGAAAAGCCGCGTTCCTCGATCGTCAATCCCAGCTTTTTGGCCACATCGAAGATGGTTGTGCGGGTAATACCGCGCAAAATGCCGGTTTCCGCCTGTCTGGTCACCAGAACGCCGTCCATGGTGACAATCCACGCATTTGTTGCCGCGCCTTCCTTAACGGTGCCATCCGGATCGATGAACCAGGCTTCCTGAGCGCCCTGCTCCTTGGCCAACTGGCGCGCCATAACATTTGGTAAAAGGCCGATAGATTTGATGTCCACCCGCTCCCAGCGGTTTTCCGGCACCGTGATGACCTTCACACCCTTTGCCGCCCGGGCAGCGAACATGACGGGATCCGTGCGCTTGGCGGTGATGACGATGGAAGGCGGCGTATTGGCCGCGGGAAAGACGTGGTCGCGCTTGGCGACACCGCGCGTCACCTGCAGATAGACCATGCCATTGTACACACGGTTGCGCCGGACCACCTCGGCGATCACGCTCTGCAGCGCCTTCCGGTTCATCGGCCAGCCGATCCGCAGCTCCGAAAGCGAGCGGTCGAGCCGATTGAGATGGCGCGTCATGTCCATGATGTTGCCGCGGGCAACCTCGCAGACTTCATAAACGCCATCGGCAAACTGGTAGCCGCGGTCTTCAATGTGAACACCGGCATTGGCATGGGGAATGTACTGGCCGTTGACATAGGCGATACGGGACATCGGCAAAACTCCTATTCGAACTGGCCGAAGACCATGCGCATGGGCGTTGGCAGGTCCACCCGCTTGCCGGTATCTTCCAGCGCACCCGTTTCGATATCGCGTTTGAACACGGCGATGCCCCCGCCTTTCTGATTGGCAACGAGCATGAACTTGCCCGTGGGATCGATGACGAAGTTGCGCGGGCCGAGACCCTGCGACGGTGTCCAGCCGATCAGCGCAAGGCTGCCGTCGGCGGCAATGGCGTAGCTGACGATGCTGTTGTGGCCACGGTTGGAGCCATAAAGGAACCGGCCGTCGGCACTGACGGCGATCTCTGCGCAGGTATTGGTCGCGGTGAAGTCCGCTGGGATGGATGGAAGCGTCTGGCCAAGCGCCAACTCGGCGGTTTCGGCATTATAATGCAGAACTGAAACAGTGCTGTTCAATTCGTTGATAACATAAGCAATCCTCCCATTCGGATGGAATGTCATATGGCGCGGTCCGGCACCATCGGGCAAGGTCGTGAAGGGCGATGCTGCCAGCTCCAGTTTGCCGCCCTTCGACGGCAGCTTATAGGCCATGATCCGGTCCAGGCCGAGATCGCAAACAAACACGGTCCGATTATCCGGGCTGACGACGGCGCAGTGACCATGCTGCCGCTTGTCCGTCGGCAGGATCGCATTTTTGCCCTCATGAATAGCAGCGGCAAAGGCCGGTTCCAGCCCGCCGTCGGCGCGGATGGCGAAAGCGGCAACGGCATTGCCGGGGCGTTCGCCCAGCGCGGCAACGGTATAATTGGAGGCAAAGATCGTCTCGCCGGACTGATCGAACCCGAGATGGCAGGTGGTGTTGCCAAGGGTCGGCTGCATGTTGATATAGGACAAGGCTCCCGAGGCCGGATCGATATCGAAGGCGACAGCCATCCCCTCGTTCCATTCGGGGATTTCCACTGCCGCGTAAAGACGCCGACGCTTTTCGTCGATGGCGATATAACCGGGATTGTCGATTGCGAGGTATTCGCTGACGAGCGTGAGATCACCGGTATTGTCGTCAAAGCGGAAGACGCTGATCCCCTTTCCCGTATTGGGCAAAGCGTTGCGATTCAGGTTGCCGACAAAAGCATAGGTCTTTGGCATGGTTGGTCTCATGGGTTGGGGGCTGTGAGATGGAGGGTTTCTCCATCGGAAGGGATGATCAGCTTGTGGGAATCGATAGCCGCTGCCTGCGCATGGGCCTTCAGATCGTCGCGGGTGACTGTTGCATGGTCAAGGGCTTCCATATGCGTCGCGATGACTTTTGTGTTCAGAGGTGAAATGCGGCAGACCTCGACGGTCTGCTCCGCATCCATGACGATGAGAACACCGTCCCATTTGGCACCGCAGGAATGGGTGACGATGATATCGGGCTGCGTCGCTTCGATTGTTTCGCGCACGGGCGGATAGAGGATCGTATCACCTGCCCAATAGATCGAGGGTTCGCCATCCGCCTCGATGGTGAAACCGATGACATTGCCCATCAGCTGAAGCACGGCCCCGGTGCCGTGATTGCCGTCGCGACGGGTCAGGCGCATATTCTTCCACGTCAGATCCCCGGTCAGTGGCGTGACGTCGGTGAAACCGAAGGAACGGATTTTCTCTTCATCGCCCGGCTGGCAAATCAGCGGCAGATGCTTGGGGACAAGTTCCTGCGCCACGGGGTCGAAATGATCCGCATGCAGATGCGAGACGAGTACAAGCTCGACGCCATCAAGGATCTCGTCGGTTGAAACCGGCAGATCCGTCATGGGATTCGGCGAACGGCCGGTAAAGGACGGACGGCTGTGTTTGGGAGCGAAAAATGGATCGATCAGGACGGTTGAACCGGCATAGTCGAGTTTCAGCGTGGCATTGCGGAGAAGTTGCAGTTTCATGTCGGTGCGTCTCTCTGCTGATCAGAAGAATTCGAGACTGACGCGGAACATCTGCTCGACCTGTTTGACCGCTTCGGCCGTGGCAAAGATGACCACCCGGTCCTGCGGTTTGATGCGGACCGAACCGTCGGGGCGGATGACTTCGCCGTTGCGGTAGATCGCGCCGATCCGCAGTCCGTCCGGCAGGTCGAGGTCGCGCAGCGGGGCGCCGACAAGCGGCGAGGTTTCAAGCGCCTCAGCCTCGATAATCTCCGCCCGGCCCTTCTGGACGCTGTGTACGGCCCGGATACGGCCCCGCCGCACATGCTGCAGCACACGCGAAATGGTGACGCTGCGCGGGCTGATATGGGCATCGATGCCGAGGGATTTGCTGAGGTCGAGATAGTCCGGGTTGTTGATGAGGACGAGACTGGATTTGCAGCCGAGGCGTTTGGCCATGACGCCGGCGAGCATGTTGACCTGGTCGTCATTGGTCAGTGCGACCAGAAGGTCCGCATCCTGGATTTCCGCTTCCAGCAGCAGTTTCTGATCCAGTGCACTGCCATGCAGCACCATGGAACGCCGAAGACCGTCTGCGATGGCATTGGCGCGGGTCAAATTGGGTTCGATCAGCTTGACCTTGGTCTTGGGCTGCTTGGCTTCGATCATCTGGGCGACGTAGAGCCCGACATTGCCGCCGCCGGCAATGACGATGCGTGTTGCCTCGGGTTCCTCGTGACCAAACAGCGCCAATGTACGGCGCACCTGTGACTTGGTTGTCGCGACATAGGCGATGTCACCGGCCAAGAGGTGATCGGCAGAGCGCGGAATGAGCAACGTGTCATTGCGGATGATCGCCATCACGGTCGACGGCAGGTCAGGGAAGAGATTGCTCAATTGAATGAGCGGCGTGTTGATGACGGGACAGTCTTCCAGGCATTCGATCGCCATCACCACGATAGTCTCGTCGGCAAAACGGACAACGTCGCTCACACCGGGCAAGGCGATGCGGCGCAGCACCATTTCCCCGACCTCAAGCTCGGGCGAAATGATGACGTCAATCGGCATGTGATCGCGGGAAAACAGATCCTGATAGTGCGGCTGCAGATAGGCCTGTGCGCGGATGCGGGCGATCTTGGTCGGCACATTGAACAGAGCATGCGCCACTTCACAGGCGACGATGTTCACCTCGTCATAAAGCGTTGCCGCAATGATCATGTCCGCCTGCTCGGCACCGGCGGCCGCCAGAACATCCGGGTGGGCGCCGTGACCGACAAAACCGCGCACATCCAGCGTGTCGCGTATGACCTGAATGAGCTCGGCCGACGTGTCGATGACCGAAATATCATTGTCTTCGGCAGCCAGGCGTTCGGCGATGCCATATCCAACCTGCCCTGCGCCGCAGATGATCACACGCATCAGCTGGCTTTGCCTTCGGCAATCACGGCCATTGCGTCCACGTCAATGAGACTGCTGGCCGGCGGGCCTTGCGGATTGACAGCACGAAACATTCCTCACTCCCATGATGAAGGGCCTATGCCGCAGGGCAAAGGCCGCCGACTTTCCCGTAAAAGCCGGAGAGTCGCAACCGAATACTGTCGGCTACCATCGTATTCCTCCGAAGTCCCGGAGATTGCGTGAAGCGGTTAGACCCCGAGCGATTTCAGCTTCCGGTGCAGAGCCGAACGCTCCATGCCGACAAACTCCGCCGTGCGGGAAATATTGCCGCCGAACCGGTTGATCTGCGCAATGAGATACTCCTTCTCGAAGCGCTCACGCGCCTCGCGCAGCGGCAGGGCCATGATGTGCTGGTCGGATTCGGTTGGAGCCTTCGGCAGCGTGTCGCCGATTTCCGCAGGCAGCAGATCGGCGGTGATAACGGCTTCCGGATCATCGCCGCGCGCCAGGATTATCAGGCGCTCGATATTGTTGCGCAGCTGGCGGATATTGCCCGGCCAGGAATGGGACTGCAGCACGGCCATGGCATCCGGGCCGATCTTGCGCGGCTTGATACCCGCCTGTTCGGCAATCTGCGTCATGAAGAATTCGACAAGCGCAGGAATGTCGTCGCGCCGGTCCGCCAAGGGCGGAACAATCACGGGAACCACTGCCAGCCGGTGGAACAGGTCTTCGCGGAACCGGCCCTCGGCAATCATCGCTTCGAGATTTTGCGCGGTCGAGGAGATGATCCGCACGTCCACCTTGATGCGCTTGGTGCCGCCTACCCGTTCAAACTGCTGATCGACGAGCACGCGCAGGATCTTGTTCTGCGTTTCGCGCGGCATATCGGCAATTTCATTGAGATAGAGAATGCCGCCATGGGCTTCCTCCAGCGCGCCCACCTTGCGCTCGCCGCCATCGGATTCCGTGCCGAAAAGCTCGACTTCCATGCGCTCCGGCGTGATCGTCGCCGCGTTCAGGTTGACGAATGGTCCCTTGGAACGGGTCGACAGGGCGTGGATGGCCCGTGCCGTGAGTTCCTTGCCTGCACCGGACGGGCCGGTGATCATGATGCGGCTGTTGGTCGGCGCGACACGTTCGATGGTCTGGCGCAGGTGGTTCATCGACAGCGACGTGCCGAGCAGTTCCGAGCTTTCCGTCGAGCGCTTGCGCAGGTCGGAAACTTCGCGCCGCAGCTTGGATGTTTCGAGCGCCCGTTCGGCGATCAGAATCAGACGGTCAGCCTTGAACGGCTTCTCGATGAAATCATAGGCGCCGCGCCGGATGGCCGAAACCGCGGTTTCGATGTTGCCGTGACCGGAAATCATGACCACGGGAATATCGGGATGGCGGCTCTTGATCTCGTCCAAAAGGGCAAGACCGTCGAGCCGGCTGCCCTGCATCCAGATGTCCAGAAAGATCAGGCGGGGAATGCGATCATCGATCGCCGCCAATGCGCTGTCCGCGTCCGAGGCTACACGGGTTTCGTGCCCCTCGTCGCTCAATATTCCTGCAACAAGCTCGCGGATGTCGACTTCATCGTCGACGACAAGAATGTCAGATGCCATTTGAATTCACCTGTTTCGCCGATGGATCGGAATTGTCGGCTGTCTGTGTATTGGTATGGGTCGTGGGAAAAACCATGCGGATCATTGCACCCCGCCCGCCGTGGAAATCCGCGGGGGCATCGTGCAGTTCAATTTGACCGTCATGTTCTTCAACGATCTTTTTGACAATTGCGAGGCCAAGGCCCGTGCCTTTCTCGCGCGTCGTCATGTAGGGTTCAAGCAAACGCTGCCGGTGTTCACGCGGCAAACCTTTGCCATTGTCGGAAATTTCGACAATCAGAGCATCTCCCTCCTGCCTCGACCGGATACGGATATGTCCGTCACCCAGTCCATCTTTCACAACGGATTCAATTGCTTCTGCAGCATTTTTGATAACGTTTCCGAACGCCTGCCCGATAAGCCGGCCGTCGAATTGCCCGATGAGCGGCACATTGCCGAAATCCCGCTCGAAGCGGATATCGCTGCGGCTGACTTCGACCAGGAACGAGGCTTCGCGCAAGGCTTCGCGCAAATCCATCGCCTTGATTTCCGGTTTCGGCATGCGCGCGAAGGATGAAAACTCGTCGACCATGCGCCCGATGTCACCCACCTGCCGGATGATGGTTTCCGTGCACTGGTCGAAAACTTCACGATCTTCGGTAATCACCTTGCCATAGCGCCGGCGGATGCGTTCCGCCGACAACTGAATGGGCGTGAGCGGATTTTTGATTTCGTGGGCGATGCGCCGCGCGACGTCGGCCCAGGCGGATGAACGCTGCGCCTCCACCAGATCGGTGATGTCATCGACGGTGACCACATAGGAGTGGTCAGCGGATTCCGCGTCTTCGACAGTAATCTGGACATTGAACGTCCGGGCGCTGCCGCGGCGCGACATCGATACCTGTTCGCGGTAAACCGACCGGCCCGTGGCATGGGCAACCTCGAACACCAGTCCGATTTCCGGGACGAGCGCCGTCAGATTCTTGCCGACGGTCGTGACGGGGTCCAGATCGAACATCGCTTCGGCGGAACGGTTCATGATACCGATTGCCCCATCGGCATCCACGCTGATGACCCCTGCGGTCACGCCGGAGAGCACCGCTTCGGAAAAACGGCGGCGTTCGTCGATCTGGTCCTTGGCGGCAACAAGATCGCGGCGCTGCGTTCCCAGCTGGCGCACCATGGTGTTGAATGTCTGGGACAGCGACCCGACATCGCCGTCGGAACGGCGCACCGGCACCGCAACATCCAGATTGCCGGTTGCAACATCATCCGCTGCACCGATCAGCAGCCGGATGGGGCGCACCAGCCGGTCCGCCACCGCAATGCCGGTCCAGATGGCCGAAAGAAGCAAAGTAAGAGTCAGGCCGAAGTAGAGCAGAGCAAACAGAATCTGCGTGTCCACACCATTGGCAACCGGTTTGCCGGCATCGAGATTGTTGCCCTCGATGGCGCGCATGGAGTTGAGAATGTCCCCATCGACCGGGCGGACCGTGTAGAGGAACATATCCGGTATCTGCTGGAGTTTCACGACGGCACTGAGCAGATTGGTCCGTTCCGGCGGGATGAGCACCGGCTTGCCGTCCTGCGCCGTGTTGAGAATGGATTTTGCGACCGGCGGAATTGAAAAATTCGTGCGAATGTCGGCGCGAACGGAGGTGTCACCGTTGGAGCGGATGATGAATGCGCCGATCAGGCCGCGGCCGAGCGCCTGCTGGGTCAGGAAGCGCGTAAAACTGGTGCGGTCCAGATTGTACAGCGAGCGTTGTGCGTCGACATCGCTGACCATTTCAAGCGTCGTGCCCTGCAGGTTGCGCGCGCTTTCCTGAATGTAGGAATTGGCAAGGCTGATCGACGAGTTGACGATCGTCGTGGTCCGCATTTCGAACCAGCGATCAAGCCCGAGATCGAGGGTGACCGATGCAACGATAGCCACCAGCATGGCCGGTACCGCAGCGACAAGTGAAAACAGCACGACGAGGCGCACATGCAGGCGGGATGCAGCCTTCCCCCGGTTCCTGGCCTGGCTGATACGATAGACTTCGCGGCCGATCAGCACGATCAAGGCGAGAATCAGCAGCGCATTGAGACCGGTCAGGATAAAAGTGAGGTTGCTCTCGGGCTGAACCGGGGTCATTCCCGTGAGGATGAAAAACGTTACGCCCGTCGTCAAAAGCGCCAGAACTACCGTGACAACGCCGATACGGGAGTAAAAGCGCTGCGTGTTGCCGCCAGCGGCAGCCGTGAGCGAGTTTCCCAACTGATTGACCGAATTTGATAAGAGCATTGCTTACATCATCCCAACCAAGTTGCACTCATGCAACACATTGTGGCGGAAATGCAACGCCCTCTCGTCGAAACCTGTGCAGAATTGGTTCAACACCGCACGGTTGGCACGGCTGGTCCCTTCGGGTTGACCAGGTCAATAGGCTGCATATTGCAGATCACAGCTTCCCTTGAAGAAGCAGTTTTCGCGGTGGGCACCGCCCTAACCTTCCGACCAAGTGCCAATCAGCATGTTGAGAAATCGCTCGGCAGCGGGTGACAATGTTCCTCCCCGCCGCCGTACGACACCGATGGTTCGTGAAATTTCCGGATTGCGGATCGGCCGGGTGACAAGAAACGGATGCTCCTCCTGCGGCGTTGCCAGCTTGGGCAGCACGGAAATCCCTAGTCCCGCCTCGACGAGGCCGAGCGACGTCGACAGGTGCGTCACCTCGTAGAACCAGCGCAATTTCAGGTTGGATTTTGCCAGTGCCGCGTCGAGCAGTGTCCGGTTGCCGCTGGAGCGGTGCACGGTGATCAGCGGATAGGGCGTCAGGTCTTCCCATCCGAGTTCGCTTTTGGCGGCAAGCGGGTGATCCTTGCGCGCCGCAAGCACGAACGGGTCCTCGATCAGCCGGTCGAAAATCAGATCGGGGTCGGCGGCGCCCATGATGTTGATGCCGAATTCCACCTCGCCGCGGGCAACGGCCAAAAGCCCGTCGGTGGCGGGAAGGTCCAGGATGCGAAAGCGGATGTGCGGGTATTCGGCATTGAACTGCTTGATCACCGTCGGCAGGAAATAGAAGGCGGCGGTGGGCAGGCACGCGATGGTGACGAGCCCGCTGCGCTGGGCGCCGATATCCCGCACGGCAAAGAGCGAGCCGTCAAACTCCTCCAGCATGCGCTGAACGAGCGGAATGAGTTCGCTTCCCACCGCCGTGGCCGAGACATGGCGCGTGGTCCGCTCCAGAAGCGGCGCTCCGATGGTTGCCTCCAGCTTCTGGATGCGCCGGCTCAACGCCGGTTGCGAGAGATTCAAGGCTTCCGCCGCCCGGTGAAAACTTTCCAGCTCCACCACCGAGAGAAAAGCCCGCAGATCCAGTATTTCACAATTAATGCTCATATCACATCAATCCTCGCAAACTTTGCATTTCACATATCAATCACCTTACCGCAAAATGCAAGAAACCGACAGATTGTTCTGTTGAACGCATGAATGAAGAGCACTGCGCCATGAATGACCTCCTTCGCATACCTTGCGTCCTCATGAGAGGCGGTACGTCCAAGGGACCGTTTTTTCTGGCATCGGACCTTCCCTCCGATCCACGTCAACGCGACCAGATCCTGTTGTCGGTGATGGGGTCCGGTCATCCCCTGCAGATTGACGGTATCGGCGGTGGCAACCCGGTCACCAGCAAGGTTGCCATCGTTGGCCCGTCGACGGTAACAGGCGCCGACGTCGACTATCTCTTTGCCCAGGTGCGGATCGATCAGCAGATGGTCGACACATCACCCAATTGCGGCAACATGCTTGCTGCCGTTGGCCCGTTTGCCATCGAAGCCGGTTTGATCAGAACGACAGGACCGGTAACGCGGGTGCGGATACACAATGTCAACACCGGCAAGCTGATTGAGGCGGAGGTCCCGACGCCGGATGGCCGCGTGGCCTATCTCGGCGATGCATCGATTGACGGGGTGCCGGGGTACGCCGCGCCGATTGCCCTGACATTCATGGACGCCGCCGGCGCACGGACCGGCAGGCTGTTTCCAACGGGCCATCCACGCGAGATCATCGACGGTATCGACGTCACCTGCATCGATTGCGCCATGCCGATGATGATACTTGAGGCTGCGTCCATCGGGGTAACAGGCTATGAGAGCGCTGCCGAACTCAACGCCGATCATGCCCTCCTCGAGCGGCTGGAAAAGCTGCGGCTGCAGGCAGGCCAGCGCATGGGCATGGGCGACGTGCGGACGCAGGTCACGCCCAAACCCGTCCTTATCTCGACGCCGAAAGCCGGCGGTGATCTGAACGTGCGCTATTTCATGCCGCACCAATGCCATCCCTCCCTCGCCACGACGGGAGCCGTTGGCATTGCCACCGCGTGCATCAGCGATGCCACGGTCGCATCACGCCTGATCGGAGGACGCAAGCTTCCGGTCAATCTTGTTCTCGAGCATCCGAGCGGCCGTCTGGAAGTCAAGCTGGAATCCCGCAATGGCACAACGGTCGCCGGCATACTGCGGACCGCCCGTCGCCTGTTCGAGGGGCAAGTCTTTGCCAAACCTGTAGCGCAAATGGTTTGCGCAGCATAATTGAACGCGGTTGCCGGGAGGGCATCGCACATCTGGGAGGAAATACCATGCATAAACTCATGCTCGCGCTGGCGGCGACGGTTGCATTCGCAGGATCGGCGTTTGCCGAACCTGTCCGCATCAGCGTCGGCTCCTACAATCTCAACAACCTGCCGTTTCCGGTCGCCTCGGGTCTGGGCCTTTATGAAAAGGAAGGGCTTGATGTCACCGTCGAGAATTTTGCCTCGGGCGGTTCGAAGACGCTGCAGGCGCTCGTCGCCGGTTCGACCGACATAGCCGTCGGCTTCTACGATCACACGATCCAGATGCAGGCGCAAAAGAAGAACGTTGTTGGCATTGTGCTGCTGGCGCGCAATTCGGGGCTGGTGCTTGCAGGCGGCAAGAACAGCACATTCGATCCGGCAAAGCCCGAAACCATCAAGGGCGCCAAGATCGGCATTACCGCCCCCGGTTCCTCGTCGGATTTCTTCGTTCGCTACTATCTGCAGCGCCACCAGCTTTCGGCGGATGACGTTTCGCTCATCGGCGTCGGTTCCGGCTCGGCAGCCGTCGCCGCTCTCGAACAGGGAAAGGTCGACCTCCTGGTGAACTACGATCCGGCGGCGACCTTCATTGAAGCCAAGGGCGTCGGCAAAATCCTGATCGACGCGCGCAGTGACGACGGCGCCAAGGAGATCTACGGCGGCATCTATCCGACCTCGGTTCTCTACGCCACGCAGTCCTACATCGACAAGAATCCGGAGACGATCCAGAAGGTCGTCAATGCAACGGTCAAGGCCCTGGAGTGGATGAACAAGAGCGCTCCGGAGGAAATCGTTCAAAAACTTCCTGAGGCCTTCATTTCCGGAGACAAGGAAACCTACATAAAGGCCGTGGCAAACGCCAAGCCCATCTTCTCTATCGACGGCCGCTTCAACGAGGCCGAAGTCGAAACGCCGCTGGCAGTCCTGAAAAGCTTCAATGACAAGGTGGCGGCAACGGATATCGACCTGAAGAAGACCTACACCAACAATTTCGTCGACAAAGCGCCGCACGAAGGCACGAACTGAGGGAGAGAACCATGGCCTTGGCAATGGTAAAACCGGTTGCGGCCGCAACCGTTGAACAACCGCGAAATGCGATGGTGTCCATCGATTCGGTAACGATGTCATTCGGCACGTTCGTTGCGGTGGAGAACGTCGATCTGACGGTGGCCGATGGGGAGTTTCTTGCCATCGTCGGTCCCACCGGATGCGGCAAGAGCACGATATTGAACGCCATTGCCGGACTGCTCAAGCCGTCCGGCGGCCGTGTCTCGATTGATGGCAATCCGGTATCGGGCATCCAGAACGATATCGGTTACCTGTTCCAGCAGGACGCCCTGCTGCCCTGGAAAACCGCAATCGAGAATGTTGAACTCGGGCTGCTGTTCAAAGGCGTGGCAACGGCGGAACGCCGCGAGCGGTCGATGATGTGGCTGGCCAAGGTGGGCTTGAAGGGTTTTGAGCAGCGATATCCGCACCAGCTGTCCGGCGGCCAGCGCAAGCGTGTGCAGATGGCGCAGGCGCTGATTACCGGCCCGAAAGTCATTCTGATGGACGAGCCGTTTTCGGCGCTTGATATCCATACCCGGCATCTGATGCAGAATGAGCTCCTGCGCCTGTGGCAGGAGGAGCGCCGCGCCGTGGTGATGATCACCCATGACCTGGAGGAAGCGATAGCGCTCGGCGACCGGGTGGCGGTGCTTGCCGCGGGGCCGCGCAGCCGGGTTATCGACAGTTTCGACGTGGACCTTGCGAGACCGCGCGACGTCGCTGAAATCAAACTGGATCCACGTTTTATGGATCTGTACCGCAATATCTGGGCGTCGCTGCGCGGCGAAGTGGAGAAGAGCTATGAACGTCGCGACTGAACGACTTATCCAACTGGGCCTGCTTGTGGCCATCCTCGGCGGCTGGCAGCTTGGCGTATCGACCGGTGTCATCGACGTGTTCTTTTTTCCGGCACCCGTCGACATTTTCAACCAGATCGTCAGCTGGGTCATCGATCCCAGTTTTTATCGCCATGTCACGATCACGCTGACGGAAACCGTTCTGGGCTATGTCATCGGAACGGGACTGGGCGTTGCCGCCGGCGTCTGGCTCGGTCTCAGCCGCAGTGCCGCGCGCATTCTCGATCCGTTCATCAAGGGCCTCAATGCCATTCCGCGTGTGGTGCTTGCGCCGATCTTCGTGCTGTGGCTCGGGCTTGGTTTGTGGTCGAAGGTGGCGCTCGCCGTCACACTGGTGTTCTTCATCACGTTCTTCAACGCCATGCAGGGCGTGCGCGAAGTCAATCCGGTGGTTCTGGCCAATGCCCGTATTCTCGGTGCAAAGCGTTCGGAACTCCTGCGCCATGTTTACTTTCCCGCTGCCGCCAGCTGGATTCTGTCCTCCCTGCGCACCTCCGTCGGCTTCGCGGTCGTTGGCGCCATCATCGGTGAATACCTTGGCGCGTCGGCAGGCCTTGGCTATCTGATCGCGCAGGCGGAAGGCAATTTCGATGCAGTCGGCGTTTTTGCCGGTATCATCATCCTGGCCGTCTTTGTTCTCGTCATCGACCGCGTGCTCGACGTGGTGGAGAACCGGCTGATCAAATGGCGACCGAACACGGCTGAAGAGAAGACAGCCTGATCCGGTCAGGCTGCCTGGTGACAGCCATAAATGCGGTTTGCCGCGGTGCTTTCCGGGACTTCTCAGGAGGCATCGCGGTCTTGAACCGTCACGCGCAGAATTTTCCCGGCTGCATCGAACAGAATGACTTCCTCGCCGGAACGCCGGGACACTTCACCCGTCTGGCGGTGCGTTGCGACCAGACGCCAAACCGATCTGGCCGATTGGGGCGACAGTTCTTCGATCAGATCGTCCTCGGCGATCTGATCGGGATAGCTTGCAAAATAGACCTTGAATGCATCCAGGATAGCCTCCTGCCCGGCAATCTCACCAATACCGCTCGATGCATAGACGGCATCGATTGCGAAAAAGCCGGCAAGTACCTCAAAGTCGAGGGCATTGATGGCAGCGTGGTAAAGGCGGGTTGTTTCAACGGGATTGAACGGCATGAGAGGGTCTGACTCCGGTTTGAGCCGGTGGACAGTGCACTATCCCTCGCATTTGTTCCAGAACTCCCCTGCCCGAAATCGCAGGCGTTTGACAGCCGCCGCCGCTTCAAGGACATAATTGTCCGTGCACTGTTTCGGTGCAGCAGTGGATGCAGCGGTCTTTCAGCAACGGGGTGAAAACAAGTGCAGACAGCACACACGGATATCAGTCAGAAGCATATGGCGGTGCGGACCCATGCACTGGACTTCTGGATGGCGCGCGCTGCCGTCCTCGTCGTCGCCGGATTGCAGTTCCTGCTGGTGAATGATTTCTCGTGGGGGCCGCGCTGGCTCGCGCCGGTGATCGAGCTTTTGCTGCTGGCGCCGCTTTCCATGGCAACCGCATGGGTGCAGACGCGGGCAAGGCAGGCAACGACGGACGAGCATTTTCATCTTGTCGGGCGTTCGCGGCGCCTGATCCGCCGCGCCGCCCTCGGCCTGACAATCCTGATCACGTTCATGAACTTTGTCGCGCTGTATTTTCTTGTAAGAGCCCTTCTCGGCGGGCATGCCGGGTCGGCGCAGACACTGCTGATCGATGCGGTCAACATATGGGTGACGAACGTCATCGCCTTCACGCTTTGGTATTGGAGCATCGACCGCGGCGGCCCGGCCAGCCGCGGGCTGACATCAAAAACCTATGGCGATTTCCAGTTCCCGCAAATGGTCATTCAGGATGAACGGCTGAAAGACTGGTCACCCGGCTTCATCGATTACCTCTTTCTGTCATTCACCAACGCGACGGCTTTCTCGCCGACCGACACGATGCCCCTGTCACCACGGGCAAAACTGCTCATGATGGCGGAAGCGTCGCTCTCCCTCCTGACCATCGCCCTTGTCGCAGCACGCGCCGTCAATATTCTGGCGTAGCGGCGGAACGGGAAGCCTTGATGAACGAGAAGCGCATTCACCGGATTTTCGAGATCAGCATCCTGTTGAAGGGCGCCCATGCGCTCATCGAGTGTATCGGCGGTCTGATCCTGGTTTTTGTCAACACGGCCTCTATCCGGTTGATGGTGAACACGTTCACACAGACGAGACTCCTGGACGATCCCGATGATTATATCGCCACGCACCTTGCAAGGCTTGCCAGCGATTTCTCCGTCAGCAGCCAGCATTTCTATGCCTTTTATCTGCTGAGCCATGGCCTCATCAAAGCCCTGCTTGTCATTGCGCTGCTGCGCAACAAGCTGTGGGCCTATCCGCTGTCCCTCGTGGTTCTGGGGCTGTTCATCGCCTATCAGCTTTATCGCTACTCCTACACGCAGAGTCCGGCGCTCATCGTGCTGACGGTTTTCGACCTGTTTGTCATGCTGCTCATCTGGCACGAGTATCGACTGGTTCAAAAGCACGTCGCGCGGTAGGTCACCCCGATTACGCTGAAATCCCTTTTATGGTTGTCAGAGTTCCATAAAGGACTCGAACCCGCCATAGATCATGCGCTTGCCATCGAAGGGCATCTCCCATTTATCGCTGGCAAGTCGGGGATCCGCCATGGCTTTCTTGTTGGTTTCGTCCCGCTGCTTTCGTGACGCATGAACAATCCACGAAAAGACGACGACTTCATCGTCCTTCGCCTGCACGGCGCGCGGAAACGAGGTGAGTTCGCCATAGGGAACGTCATCGCCAAGGCATTCTACATAGGCCAGCGCGCCATGTTCCTTCCAGACATCACCAGCCACGCGTGCCATGGCCTTGTAGGCATCGATCTTGTCCTTCGGTACGGCAAGCACAAATCCATCAACATAGGTCATCATACCCTCCTCATTCGGTTCAACGGCCCTAGGACGATTGAACGGGCCGACATTCTACATCGTTCCCGTTTTTATTCGGGCGCTTACATATCTTTCGGCCAATGGCGTGTCGCTTCAAGCGATTCACCTGTCTCAAGCAGGCTCTTGAGGCTCGAGAGAAGGCTGGGCCATCCGGTGGAAACCTTTTCGATCAGCTTGGATTCCGGCCGGTCCATCTCATGGACTACAGTCAGTTTCACCATATCGCCCATCGGATCAAGCTCATAGGTGAGGCGCGAAAATCCCTCCTGCTTCAATTCCGGCATGAATTCGTTGCGCCAGGACAGAACGAGGCGTTTGGGCGGATCAATTTCAACAACCTCTCCGGCATCGCCGACCCGCCCGTCCGGAATCATGAGTTTCCACGAGGAACCGGGCTGCCAATCGCAATCCTGCCAGGTTCCCGCCCAATACTGCCGGGTAAATTCCGGATCGATCAGCGCGTGCCAGAGCTTTTCCGGCGTTGTGCGGATATAGGTCACGTACACAAATCGGGGTTTAGTCATGGCCGTCTTCCTCCAGGGTTTTCTTGAGTTCATCGAGGGTGCGCAGCGGACCCCGTTCATACTTGTGGATCCAGCGCGTGGAAATTTCATGGATCGGCACCGGGTTGAGGTAGTGCAGCTTTTCCCTGCCCCGCCAGACCGTCGCGATGAGATTGGCCTCTTCCAATATTGCAAGATGCTTGGTTACGGCCTGACGCGTCATGTCGATGCCCTCGCAGAGTTCGCCCAGCGTCTGGCCGTTCCTGGCAAAGAGGTTGTCGAGCAATTGGCGCCGGCTCACATCGGCAAGGGCCCGGAATGTCGCGTCTATGGTCATATCCACATTATGCAACCTTTTAGTTGCATGTTAAACCATTACGCGATGCCGCTGGGTTACACACCCTGTGCAACAGCCATGCATCAAAACTTGAAAAATGAAATATTGTCGAAATAACAGTGGAGTAACCGATCTTTCTAAAGCGGTTACTCCACTTCTTTGCTCTCAATGGTCAAAGACCGTTCTTTTTGAGAATCTCCGGCGCATTCGCCTTGGTGATGGTTTCAGTACCGAGAACGATCTTCTTTTCCACCTTTTCGCCCGCCAGAACTTTCAGCGCCTGGCGCAATCCCTCCGCTCCGGGTGTCGGGTAGAGGAATGTTGCGGCAAGTTCCCCCTTGTTGACCCACTGGACGCCTTCATTCGGCAGTCCGTCGACACCGAGGAACAGGATATCCTTCTCGCGCCCCGCATCCTTGGCGGCAAGGTAGGCACCATAGGCCATCGGATCATTGTGGCCGTAGACCAGCTTGATGTCCTCATGGTTGCGCAGGGCGGTTGCCATGATGTTGTAGGCCTGATCTTGCTTCCAGTCACCGGACTGCTTGTCCAGGAGATAGGTGATGCCCTTCTCCGCGTCGGTGTATTTGTGGAAACCGTTGCTGCGGTCATGGCTTGCCTGCGTGCCGAGGCCACCCCAGATTTCGACGACGGTGCCCTTGGCCTTGCCCTTGCCGCCGAGCAGTTCCACGGCATGTTGTCCCGCTGCTTCGCCGATCACCACATTGTCGCCGCCGATCCACTGGGTGAACTTGTCGGTATCGACGTTGCGGTCAAGCACGATCACCGGAATGCCGGCATCCATCGCCTTTTCCACGACACCGGTCAGGCCTGCGGATTCCTTGGGTGAAATCAGGATTGCGTCCACCTCCTGCCGGATGAAATTTTCAACGTCGGCCACCTGCTTTTCCGTCTTGTCCTGGCCATCGGCGACAAGCAGCTCAACATTCGGATGGTTTTTGGCTTCGGCAACCAGATCCTTGTTGAACTGAACGCGCCAGGGCTCGACGGTCGTGGTCTGGCTGAAGCCGATGACATACTTATCCTTGGCCCATGCACCCGGCATGTGCAGCGCCAGCGGCGCGATGAAAGCGGTTGCCATTGCCAATCTGGCAAAATGTCTGCGTGTCAGATTCATCATATCCTCCCTGATATTGCTTGTTGTCAGTTCATTCCCCCTGCCCTTGCCGGTTTTCTGGCTTGCCGGGCACGGATTTCTTGGACGGCGTGGCTGTCATGAGCTGGTGGAGAAAAAACAGCCATCCGCTGGAGCGCCGCTCCTGCAGCAGCACCGCCACGATGATGATGATGCCCTTGAGCACCAGCTGCGTGTTGCTGTCGATATTGTTGAGCTGCAGGATATTGCTGAGAAAGCCGAAGATGAGGACGCCGACAAGGGTGCCGATCATCGAGCCGCGACCGCCCATCAAGCTGGTGCCGCCGATCACCACGGCGGCAATGGCGTCGAGTTCAAGCCCCATGCCCGCATCGGGCTTTCCCTGCCTGTATTGCGCGACATAGAGAATGCCGGCCAGTGCGGCGAGATATCCCGATATGGCATAGACGCTGATCTTTACCCGCCAGACCGGCACACCAGCGAGCCGCGCCGCCTCTTCATTGCCGCCGATGGCATAGATGTACCGTCCGAACTTGGTGTATTTCAGGATCACCCAGAACAGGAGAATGATGCCGGCGAAAATCAGACCCGGCACCGGAATCAGCCCGAAAATGAGCGCGCGCAGGAATTCGAAATTCGCCGTCGCGTTGCTGCCGGTATAGACCGGCCAGACCGCCGTATTCTGCCCCGCCGTCAGGCGGGCAATGCCCAGTCCCGCCACCATCATGGCAAGGGTCACGATGAAGGGCTGCAGGCGACCGCCGACGATGACGAGGCCGTTGACCATGCCGAGCATGAAACCGACGGCCGGAACCACCACGAGTACCAGCAGCACGCCGGCCTTTGCATCAGCGCCGGAGGCGACCCACCAGGCAATAGCGGCCGCGGCGACCACAGCCACAAGGGCGATAATGCGGTTCAGTTGCGTCCGGTCATTTTCGGGCTCGCCAACGGAGCGGCCAGGTACCTTGGCAAGGAACAGCCCTGCCCCCAGCACAACAAGGAATGCCAGCACGAAAATGGCGGGAACGCCAATGGAATAGGCGGCCGACCAGCCCTCATTGGTCAGAAGCATGGCGCAGACGACGGAACCCAGCGCAAGCACGGACCCGACCGAGAGGTCAATTCCGGCAATGAGGATCACCAGTGTCATGCCCACGGCAGTAATGCCGGTAACCGAAATCTGCCGGAAAACATCGGACAGGTTGCCGTAGGACAGGAAAATATTGTGCCCCTTGGACGAGATCGGCGATGAGAAAATGCCGACCAGAAACAGCAGCACCAATCCCCAGTAGAGCTTGGTTGCATTCAGCAGGCGCTTGATCCGGCCAAGATTGCCTTGGGATGACTGCATGGTCTGCTCGCTCGTTCGTGTCATGCCGCGCCCCTTGTCAGAGCCGTGCCCAGGGGTGTCGCCAGTTCCATCACCTGTTCTTCGGAAAACGCTGTGCTCTCAAGAATGCCCGCCGCCCTGCCCTCGCACATCACGAGGATGCGGCTGGAGAGCGCAAGAAGTTCCGGCAATTCGGAACTCACCATGATCACCGCAACGCCGGACAGGGCGAGCTTTTTCAGGAGCTCGTAGATTTCATCCTTGGCGCCGACGTCGATCCCCCGGGTCGGTTCATCCAAGAGGACGACGCTGGGCCGGGTTTCCAGCCATTTGCCCAGCACGATCTTTTGCTGGTTGCCGCCGCTCAGCTGATCGATCTTCTGGTCCGGGCCATCGCAGCGCACGTGCATCGCTTTGATGATCCGGCCCGCTACGGGGTCCTCGCGCCGGCGGCTGATCCAGCCGAACGGCGCGAGCCAGGACAAGGACGGCAGCACGGCATTGGCCCGGATGTCCGCATCCATGAGAAGACCCGTTCCCTTGCGGTCCTCGGTGAGGAAGGCAATGCCCTTCGCCACCGACCGGCGCGGGGTCAGGGAAGCGGCGGCAAGGCTGGTGCCGTTGCGGGTGATCGTGCCGGAGCGTTCTCCAGTCGCCGCGCCAAAAATCAGTTCGAGCACTTCAGTGCGCCCGGAACCGAGCAGCCCGCCGATCCCGAGAATTTCACCGGCGTGGAGATCGAAGCTCACATCGTCGACAACATTGTGCATGCTGCCGCGCGAATTCGGGCGGCGCAGGCCGAGATGGCGCGCTTCAAGCACAATCGGCCTGCCCGATCTATCCGCCTTGGGTTCCGGCGCAGCCAGATCGCGCCCAACCATCATGCGGATGAGATCGCGCTCGCTTACATCCTGCGCCCGGCGCGTGGCGATGAAGCTGCCGTCGCGCAACACGGTGATCTTGTCGGCAAGCGAGAATATTTCATTCATCCGGTGGGAAATGTAGATAATGGCAACGCCGTTGCGGGCGAGTTCCCGCACAAAACTTGCCAGTCTCTGGGCTTCGGCCTCCGACAGCGCCGAGGTCGGCTCGTCCAGAACCAGCACGTCGGCATTCAGGGACAATGCGCGGGCAATCTCGACAAGCTGCTGCTCGCCGACGCGCAAATTCTCCACGTCGGCACGCGGATCGATATCGATGCCGAAGCGGTCGAGCAGTTGCGCGCTCCTCGTCTCGATGCTCTTGCGATCAATGAACAGGCCGCCGATCAACGGCTCGCGCCCGAGAAAAATATTCTCGGACACGCTGAGGCTTGGAATGAGATTGAGTTCCTGGTGGATGATGGCGATGCCGTTATGCTCGGCTTCGCGCGGCGAGGCGAAGTCGACCGCCCGCCCCCGGACAAGCATGTCACCGCCGCTGCGGCGATGCACGCCGCTGAGGATTTTCACCAGCGTCGACTTGCCCGCACCGTTCTCCCCCATGATGGCATGAATCTCGCCCGGATAGATGTCGAGATCGATACTTCGCAGGGCAACAATATGAGCGAATGACTTGCTGATGCCGCGCATCGAGACGATCGGCAGCTGACTATCCAAAATGTTCCTCCCAAAACATTCTTTCAAGTTAATATGTAACATGTTAGATGTTATTAGGCAGGAGTCAAATGCTTCATTCGGAGAAATGGAATTCAGCCTCCCGCCATGCAACAGGGCCTACCGGGGAGCTTTGGACGTGCAATTGGGGTCAGGCGGCAAGAGTTTCAGGGAACAGAAGGTCGTCGCGGTCACACGCAAGGACCAGGTTTATACCATCCTGCGGCAGGCCATCATTTCATCGCAGCTGGCACCCGGCGAAGCCATCCGCAAGGAACTGGTGGCGCTGCAGCTCGGCGTATCACGCACGCCGGTCAGCGATGCCATCAACCGCCTCGCCGACGAAGGCCTGGTGGAGATTTACCCGCAAACCGGCACTTTCGTTGCCCGGCTGCGCCTCGACAAGATCGAGACCGCCCAGTTCGTGCGCATTGCCCTGGAAACGGCGGCCATCCGGCGGGCGGCGGAGCGCAGCACGGCTGACATCGTGCAGCGCCTGCGCGACAATCTTGACCGGCAGCGCAAGGCGGCGGACTCCAGGGATTTCGAAGGGTTTTACGCGCTCGACGAGGAATTGCACGATATGATCTGCGATGCGGCGGGTTTGGTCGGATTGCGCGAAATTGCCGCCAAGGAGCGCAGCCAGATCGACCGCGTGCGGCGGCTGCTCCTGCACTACGAAACGCGTATGGTCGAAACGCTGAAAGAGCACCAGGCTATTGTTGATGCCATTGCCGACAACAGCGTCGAGCGCGCGGCGGCGGCGATGGAAGAGCATATTTCCAAGATGGGCAAAATGCTGCTGCAGCTGCAGACCAAACGGCCGGAGCTGTTTGCCGATTAGCAAACCGCCCCTCGCCGCGGCCTAGTCCGCATGCAGGTCACGCGGGATTGCCGGGCCGACCTCGAGTTCGCGGAATTCCGCCGCAAAGCCGCCCCGCTGCGGCGAACAGGCCATGATACCGACCGACGCATCGTCTTTGGGAAACGGCGCGAGCCTTGCCATCTGCCATGGCGCATCATTGATGGCATACTGGACCCGCACCGCATCATCATGGCGGGTGAGCCGGATGTGCACCGCGTCGTCGACACGGGCGCTGTGCAGGGGAATAACGGACCAATCGGATATGCGGTTGGTCACGACAACGCTGAAATGCATGAGGCCGTCGGTATATTCGATGCCGGTCTTGATCCAGGTCCGGGCGTCGATCCGCAGCATCAGACCGGCCTGATCATAGAGTTCCCGGTAATCGCCGCGCACCGTCACGCGGGCGCTGAAATCGCCGCTGACCGGCGTCAGATAGGCATGGCCGTTGTCGCGCTCGAAACCATAAAAGGTATGCTGCCAGAAATCGGTGTTCTCAGCCGTCGCAAGCGAGAGCAGACGAGCATCGCCGTGATGGGACGGCGGCGCATTGAGCCAGTTGAACGCATCAGTCATCACTCTCTCCACACGCGAATCCGGCCTGAAACGGCAAATGCGGTGTAGCAGATTGCGGCTGGCGCTGAAACGCGCCGATTTCTGATCTTGCGGTCGCTGAAAGTCGGGATGCGCGATGGCTTTCGTGATTCACGCATATTCATGTCGGATTAACGGAGCAAAGTCTCACGAATGCAGTGTTTGCGGGCGTTCGTCGGCTGGCGTGAAGCGGAACGGCTTTTGAAAATGCCCTCTCTCCGCCAAGACGTTCAGTTCGCGATTTGCCGCCATGACGGCCAGCTCATCCACATCGCGCACACCGCTTTCATAGATCGCAATGACAATCCGGGCGAGCTGGTTGCAGCGAGCGTGGGTTTTCGGGCAGCGATCGAGCATTTTTGAAGCCCGGTCATGGGCCTGCTGCATGATGTCCCAATCCGTCGTGGAGTGAATGCGTTGGTCCCTGCTTGAAAAAGGCATGACACACTCCCTGGATATGACTGAAAGTTTTGCAATGCCGCACTGCCGTGCCTGTGGCAGGGCAAAATCGCGGACAAAACGAGTAGATTCCTCTTTGCACCGGAACGCAAATCACACCCGACAAAGCTGGTGATAACTATTTTGTGATAGGCATTTTGGGTTATAAACGCCAACCATTTTTTGTTGACCAGACCGCTCATGTTTTGTATGGCTCACTTGTTCCGGGGTCCATTGCTGGCGCAACCGAAATTTGCTCTGCAAGCCATACAAATCAAAGAGGTTTTCATGAAAATCAACTTTCCGACTTTTGCAAGTGCCGCGGCGCTCGCTGTTGCCTTGATCGCCGCGCCGGCGATGGCGCAGAACGCCGATGGCATCGTTGTCTACAATGCGCAGCATGAAAGCCTCACCAAGGCGTGGGCTGACGGTTTCACCAAGGAAACCGGCATCAAGGTGACGATCCGCAACGGCAAGGACATGGAACTGGCCAACCAGATCGTGCAGGAAGGCGCTGCTTCCCCGGCTGACGCATTCCTGACGGAAAATTCCCCGGGAGTGGTTCTGGTCGACAATGCCAAGCTGTTCGCACCGCTCGACAAGGCAGTGCTCGATCAGGTGCCGGCCAATTACCGCCCGGAACATGGCCGCTGGACCGGCGTTGCCGCCCGTTCCACCGTGTTCGCCTATGACAAGAACAAGCTGACGGAAGACAAGCTGCCGAAGTCGCTGCTCGACCTTGCCGATGCAAGCTGGAAGGGCCGCTGGGGCGCCGCACCGGCTGGCGCGGATTTCCAGGCAATCGTCAGCGCGCTTCTGGAACTCAAGGGTGAGGAAGCCACAGCCAAGTGGTTGAAGGCACTCAAGGAAAATGCGACCGCCTACAAGGGCAACAGCGTCGCCATGAAGGCCGTCAATGCCGGAGAAATCGAAGGCGCGGTGATTTATCACTATTACTATTTCGGCGATAAGGCCAAAACCGGCGAAAACACCAAGAACGTGTCCCTGCACTACTTCAAGCATGAGGATCCGGGCGCATTCGTCAGCATTTCCGGCGGCGGTGTTCTGGCTTCGAGCAAGCACAAGGAAGATGCCCAGGCGTTCCTGAAGTGGGTCACCGGCAAGGCTGGCCAGGCAATATTGAAGGACGGGGATTCCTTCGAATATGCCGTTGGCAAGGATGCGGCATCCAATGCCGCTCTGGTGCCTCTGGCCGATCTGCAGGCGCCGAAGGTCGAACCTTCGAAGCTGAACAGCAAGAAGGTGACGGACCTGATGACGGCAGCGGGCCTGCTGTAACCACAATGCCGGTTAGCCGGCAATGAAATAACTCTGGACACCTCCTGCACAGACATTTGATCTTGCAGGGGGTGTTGTTCGATTCCCCTTCGGGTATGAAGGCCAATCTGGCCGCCGGCGGGTGTTCGTGCATATGAAAGCAAATGTGAATTGTTGTCTACCGGATCAATAAACGGCCAACGTCCCGATGCAGCTGCTGCGCAGCTGGCCTTGGTCCCGCATCATGCCGTGCGTCGCCTGCCGTTTTTATCCGTGTTCGGCCTTGCCGGGCTTGTTGCCCTGCTCAGCCTTCTGCCGCTCGGTTTCGTCATCTGGGTTACCATCCAGACCGGCTGGGATACGGTGGTCACCCTGGTGTTCCGCGCCCGCGTCGGCGAACTCCTGATCAATACGGTGCTGCTGGAAGTCTGGACAATCCCGCTTTCCATCGTTCTGGCGGTCAGCCTTGCCTGGCTGACCGAGCGCACCGACCTGCCTGGCGCCCGCCTGTGGGCGTGGCTCGCGGTTGCGCCGCTTGCCGTACCGGCCTTTGTCCACAGCTATGCCTGGATCAGCATGGCCCCCAGCCTGCACGGCCTGTTCGGCGGCGTGCTGGTTTCCGTTCTGGCTTATTTCCCGTTTCTCTATCTTCCGGTCGCGGCGCAGATGCGGCGCGTCGATCCGGCCATGGAAGATGTCGGCGCATCGCTTGGCCTCGGGCCATGGCGGGTCTTCTTCCGGGTGCTCCTGCCGCAGTTGCGTTTTGCCATTTGCGGCGGCTCCCTGCTGATCGGCCTGCATCTTCTGGCGGAATACGGCCTTTTCGTCATGATCCGCTTCGATACCTTTGCGACAGCCATCGTCGACCAGTTCCAGTCGACCTTCAACGGTCCTGCCGCCAACATGCTGGCCGGTGTTCTGGTGCTGTGCTGCGTCGGTTTGCTGGCTCTGGAAGCGTTGATCCGCGGCAATGAACGCTATGCCCGTGTCGGCTCGGGATCGGCCCGCCCGATCACAAAGTACCGGCTGGGCTGGCTCGCCCTGCCTTGCCTGCTCATTCCGCTGGCAACCACGGCGCTGGCGCTGGGTGTTCCGTTCGTCACCCTTGGCCGCTGGCTGATCGCCGGCGGCACATCGGTGTGGAAGCTGAACGAAATCGGCACTGCCTTCGGGACAACACTGCTGCTGGCCGTTGCCGGGGCCTTGCTGGCCACCGTCGCAGCGACGCCCATGGCTTGGCTTTCCGTGCGGGCTCCCGGCCGCATGCAGCGAGCCCTCGAGGCCTGCCATTATTATGTCGGCTCCCTGCCCGGTGTCGTGGTCGCGCTGGCGCTTGTGACCATCACAGTGCGTGTTGTCCTGCCGCTCTATCAGACGGCGGCGACATTGCTGCTCGCCTACGGGCTGCTCTTCCTGCCGCGCGCCCTCGTCGGACTGCGGGCCAGCATCGCGCAGGCGCCTGTCGAACTGGAGCGGGCCGCCATGGCGCTCGGGCGCACGCCGGTGCAGGCGGTCACGCGCATTACCATGCGGCTGGCCGCGCCCGGCGCCGCCGCCAGCGTAGCATTGGTGGCACTCGGCATTACCAACGAATTGACGGCCACGCTGATGCTTGCGCCCAATGGCACGCGTACATTGGCGACGGAATTCTGGTCGTTGACCAGCGAGATTGATTACGCGGCGGCCGCGCCCTATGCACTGATGATGGTGGTGCTGTCCCTGCCCCTCACGCTCCTGCTGCATGCCCAATCGAAACGGATAATTGGACGATGACCTTTCTCGACATTCGCGGTGTAACAAAACGATACGGTGTCACCACCGCCGTCGATGACGTCACGCTGTCAGTCCCGGCGGGCAGCCGCACGGCGGTTGTCGGACCATCGGGATCGGGCAAGACCACCCTGCTGCGCCTCATCGGCGGGTTCGAAGCCCCGGACAGCGGCCAGGTGACGTTGAACGGCGACGTATTGGCCGAGGGCGCGACGATCGTTCCGGCGCATCGCCGCAGTGTCGGGTTCGTAACACAGGATGGCTCGCTTTTCCCGCACCTGACCGTCGCCGACAATATCGGCTTTGGCCTGGACAAGCGCAGTCCCGACCGCAGCCAGCGTATCCTTGCCCTCATGGATATGGTCGAGCTCGACCCCATCATGCTGAACCGCCGGCCGCATCAGCTTTCCGGCGGACAGCAGCAACGGGTCTCGCTTGCCCGTGCCCTCGCACGCCAGCCCAAGCTGATGCTGCTGGACGAGCCGTTTTCCGCGCTCGACACCGGTCTGCGCGAAAACATGCGCAAGGCTGTTGCGGCGGTTCTGAAAAAAGCCGGCATTACCACCATTCTGGTCACTCACGATCAGGCGGAAGCCTTGTCCTTTGCCGATCAGGTCGCCGTGATGCGGCAGGGCAAACTGGTTCAGGCCGGACCGCCGCGCTCGCTCTATCTGAACCCGTCGGACCGCACGACGGCCTCGTTTCTCGGCGATGCAATTCTGCTGCCGGCGCAGATCGGCAACGGCTGGATCGATTGCGCCTTTGGCCGGTTGAAGGCGCGAACAGCCGAACGGCTGGGCACAGCGGAAATCATGCTGCGCCCCGAACAGCTGAAACTTGTCTCCGTCACCGAGAGCGACGCCGTGGCCGCCCCTGACGGGAATGCCGGTTATGGCAAGGTCGTTGACATCGAATTCGGCGGCGCGGTGTGCACGGTGACGCTTGCCATCATGGGAGACCACGGTTCTTGCAATGGCCAGCGGGCCGCGCCGGTGCAGATAAAATGTTCCGCAGTCAATCTTCCTGCAACCGGGGATCACGTGCGCATTGAAGTCCTTGGCGAGCCGCATATATTTGGCTGATGCGGTTGCTGTTCCGGAATCGGAAAGCGCAACTGCTTAAACAAGCATGCTCCCGGAAGGAACACCCATGCCGCTCTCCATGTACCAGATTTCAGTCCCGGTCTTTATCCGCGGGTTTTCGATCGTCTCGGCGCTGATTGCCAAGGCCGAATCCTATGCGCAGGAAAAGAAGATTGACCCTTCCGTGCTTGTCAGCGCGCGCCTGGCCCCCGACATGCTGCCGTTTTCGGGACAGATCCAACGGGCCAGTGACACATCCAAGGCGACCATTGCCCGCCTGACCGATGTCAAAGTGCCAAGCTTCCCCGACGATGAAGTGAGCTTTGCCGATCTGAAGGCGCGGATAGACAAGACCGTCGCCTTTCTGGAAGGCCTGGACACATCAGTGCTCGATGACAGCGAAGGCCGCGAGGTTACCCTGAGCTTTGGTCCGCACAAGGCGCATCTGGGCGGCCATGACTACATGCTGCAGTTCGCGTTGCCGAACTTCTTTTTCCACGTCGCCACCGCCCATGACATCCTGCGGCACAATGGGGTTCCCATCGGCAAGCTGGATTATCTGGGCGCCTACAGCAACTAAAAGAGAAGCCGTTAGCGCTGTCTTGCCTTGCGGGCAGCGTAGCGGCGATCGCGTTCCGCCTTGCGCTCGGCCTCATCGGCGATGACGCGGGCGATCCGGTTGCTTGACTCGGCCTGAAGCGCCTTTGCGGCGGCTTCTGCTGCTTCTGCCACGGCTGCGGCTTCCGCAAGCTTGCGGTCCCGTTCTTCCTGCCTTGCGCGCTCGCGCTCTTCCTGCCGTGCCGCACGTGCCGCCGCAATGGCTTCCCGTTCTGCGCGTTTTGCCTGCACCTCAGGGTCGGTCGGCTTTGGTGCTTTTTCGAACTTTTTGAGAAGCAGTTGCTTGGCCTCGGCCGCCGCTTTGCGGCGATCAGCGAATTCATTGAGATGTTTCAAACCGGGGTAGTCCTTGTATGGGTCGTTTTGGATCTGCCGGAGGCGCGCCCGGCACCTGCCGTTCACGCTACAACGCACCGCATCACGCAGCGCCGCAGATAGAGTTCCTGTAACCTACCCGGCTCGCCGTGACAATGAAAGCCCCGTCTAAAGACCAATTGAATTATCAAGATTTCCGGCTCATTGTAATATCTGGTGTCGATTGGCAAAAAGAACGTGAAAACCTTCGGGTCACGCACCATATCTCTGGAAACGATCAGGCGTCACAATCTGGCACCACGGACGGACGCCCATGGGAGAGCAACATGGCTCACTTTGAATATCAATTGCATGCCTTTGATCTTGATAGCAAATTTGGTTTTGCTGACGGCAATATGTTTGGCGCGCTGCTGCGCGAAAAACTCGGGAGGCTGGCACCCAACAAGCGCGAGGTGCTGGTCGAATGCGTCAAACGCTTCCTGTTGCCGGCCATTCCGCGCCGGGTACAGACAATGATTGTTGCCAAGGGCCATAACCCGATCCGGCTGGTTGCCGGCGAAACCATCGACGATGTCGAAGATGTCACGGTCGGCATCCGGGAAAAGGACGTGCTGCAGATTGCCCGCGAGCTTCTGCGCCGCGTCAAGTCCTAGACGGGTTCACTCCGGTCGCAGATCAAGTGTCCACGTCTGTCCAACAAGGTCGTGGCCGAAAGAATGGTGCCGTTCTTCCTCCATGAGCTTGAATCCGGCTTCCTGATAAATGCGCCGGGCCGAAAGCAGAAAGTCATTTGTCCAGAGGGTTAGCTTGCGATAGCCGACGGCCCGCGCCCGCTCGATGCAGGCGGCAACAAGCGCCGAGCCGATGCCCAATCCCCGCGCTGACGGTTCCACATAGAGCATGCGCAATTTGCCGACCTGCGGGTCGTCCGTGCGCATGAGAAAGACCGAGCCGGCAATTTCACCATTCCGGTCGGCAATCCACGCCTGTTCCCGCGCCGGATCGAAGTTTGCGATAAACCCGGACATAATGCCGGCAATCAGACCTTCAAACGTCCAATCCAGATTGTATTCCTTGTTGTAAAGATAGGCCTGCCTGTGAACGACCAGGCCAAGATCGCCTGCCCTGGGAGCCCGCAAGGTGTAGGCCGGAGCCGGGCTGACCGTTTCGGATCGATTGCCCAGTATGGAGCGGATCTCGCGCATGGATTGGGTCAAGCGGCTGACACGGGCTGTATCGAGCAGCGCAAGCACCGCATTGGCCCTCTCGATAGCGCTTCGGTCCAGCGCTGCGAAGGCAGCCTGCCCCTCCGGCGTCAGCGAGAGGATACGCAGCTTGGCGTGATCGGTGCTGACCGTGCTGCTGACAAGCTGGCGCGCTTTGAACCGTGCCAGTATCCGGCTGATCTGCGCGGTGTCCATGTCGAGTATCCGCGAGAGGTCGGCAGCCGTTTTGACGGTGTCATTATTGGCAAGTTCATAGAGAATGCGCGCTTCGGGAAGCGAAAACGGACTGTCGGTCAGATGCTCATCCAGCAGGCCGATAATGTGGGTGTAGAAGCGATTGAACGTGCGTATTTCTGCGACCGGTTCCGACATCGGCCCATTCCTTTGCTGTTGACTGGCTTGAGTATTGACTCAGTCAACATTAAAAGGCAAGCGGTTGTCGGCACAAACGGAAAGTGCCCGCGAACGGGCACCTTCATTGCCGACGTGACTGGTCAATCAGTCAACGGCGACCATGACGTCGGAAGCCTTGACGACGGCATAGGCACTGTCGCCAACCTTCAGCTGCAACTCGTCAACGGCTTCGTTGGTGATTGATGCCGTGACGATTGAACCGCCGACATCGATGCGGACATGGGCCGTCGTTGCTCCCTTGGTCACTTCGACAACTGTCCCTTTCAGCCGATTGCGTGCACTGATCTTCATGGCGTTTCTCCTGTGGTTTGCCGCACTTTAGACGGGCGAATGCTGTTTACAAGAAGCAAAAGAAAAAGGCCCGGAAAACCGGGCCCTTTCTGCGTTCTCCCAAGGAAATTTATCGTCCGGCGAGTGCCTTGCCTTCCCGGTCAAGCGCGCTGAATTCCTCATCGGAGAGGCTGATCCTTGCGGCATCGACGTTTTCCTCAAGGTGCTTGACCTTGGATGTTCCCGGTATGGGCAAAATGACCGGGCTGCGCTTGAGTACCCATGCCAGGGCGATCTGGCCCGGCGTCGCCTTGTGATGGGCAGCGATGGTGTCCAGCAACGAGCCTGGCTTTGCCAGATCACCGGCAGCCAGCGGGAACCAGGGAATGAAGCCGATTCCGTTTTGCGTGCAGTAATCCACGACATCCTCGCTTGCGCGATCAACGAGATTGTAGCGGTTCTGCACCGTCGCCACTTTGAAGAATTTCGAAGCGGCCCTGATCTCTTCAACGGACACCTCGCTCAGTCCGGCGTGGCGGATCACACCCGCGTCCAGCAGCGATTTCACAGCGCCGAACTGTTCGTCACGCGGTACTTTCGAGTCGATCCTGTGCAATTGCCAGAGACCGATCTGATCAACACCAAGCTGGCGAAGGCTCTTATGCGCCTCGTCGATCAGGTATTTCGGATCGCCCTTCGGCGTCCAACGGTCCGGTCCCTCGCGCGTAAGGCCAGCCTTCGTGGCGACGAGAATGTCGCCATAGGGATGAAGGGCATCCCTGATCAGAAGCTCTGAAACATCCGGACCATAGGAATTTGCCGTATCGATGAAGTTCACGCCAAGTTCCGGCAGGCGCTGCAAGGTGCGGACGGCTTCCGGCTTGTCGGCGGGTTCCCCCCAGATACCACGGCCAGTGATGCGCATGGCGCCAAAGCCAAGACGATTGATTTCGATATCGCCGCCAATTCTGAATGTACCGGATTGGGATGCAATGGATTGGGACATTGTCACAGTTCTTTCGTTTGAATTGGAGTATTCGATGAAAGTCGGGAACGTCTGTTGCGCACGGAACGCGCGCAAGATCGTGAACGCACGCCACGGTGCGTCCTTGATACATATAGACCGCAACGGCAAAAGTTTAAGGCTTGAAGACGCGCCCGCCCTCGTTACTCGTCACGAGAGCGGCCAACGATTGCCATTGGCCGATACCCGAACGGCTGTATTCTAATTGAAATAAAAGGCGTAAGAGGCGAAATTTCCTTCGAAGATCGCCGTGATCTGGTTCCATTCGCCGCTGCTCATCGCCGGACCGTCCTGAAGATACGGCACGGCAGCCGGACCGGTGAGCCAGAGGATGAAATCAAACGGCCTCGGATCGTCGAAAACCTTGGCCAGATTGATGCCTTTGTCAAAGCGCCAATGGGGAACGAGGATCTTGCCATCCAGGGCCGCCTCGAATTGCGACAACACCGCGAGCCAGGCCTGGATGCGCTCCTGCGTGACATTGAAGGATGGCAGCACACCGCTCTTCTGCTTCGGGCCGGGCAGCCATTCATGGTCGTCGTCGGTTTCCTTGTCGACGAGGGCCCAGGTTTCCCGGTTGAGTGCAATGACCTTCTTCAGGTGAACGCGCACATCGCTCCACATCGCCGTGTCCGCAACCGGCCAGCGAATGGTGTGAATGAGGGTTATGAAATCAGCGATGTCATCGGCCTGTGCCTTGTTCACCCCGAACATCGTATATTCGTCCGCGCCCCTGCCGTTGACTGCCGACATGGTCGAGACAGCACGGGGAAACACCACGCTGAAGCTGCTGTTCCAGCTTTCGGAAAAATCATGGGAAAGCCATGCCTTGGCGACGGCCATCAGCAGATTGTCATAACCTTGCAGCCATTTCGCATCGGCGGTGTCGAAGCCGACAATGAAAGGCAGGGGATCGCCGTTTTCATTGGTATCGGAAATGGCACGGCCGATATGGTCTTCCGGCCCAACCTTGCCGTCGCCATTCCAGTCAAACCGGGCAACGGAAAGATCGACTTTCAGCTTTGCCGGCTTGTCGCCAACGGCGGCAAGTGCCTTGTCGGCAGAATCGAGATCGGCAATGAACGTTGCGAGAATGCCGCGGAATTGCTCATAGGTGATGGGTTCCGGATCACCGTTTCTGGCGATTTGGCTGGCGCCCAGCCCCAGATACAATTCATAGCCATCCGATTTCGAACCAAATCCATGTTTGAAAAGCGATTGCGCCAGCTTTTCGAACGCGCGGGCGGTGCGCACAAGGCCCAGCCCCAGCTGCGCATCGGCATTGTTCGTCGCTTTCGCTGCCAAAGCCAACAGTTGCTCATCGGCCTCGCCGATACGGCCATTGGCAAGATATTTCTGGAACAGCTCGGTCGCGGCATTGTCCGCCCGCGCAGCTGCTGAAAAAGCGAAGCAGGCAAAACTTGCCGCCATGATCAGGGAAATGAGTTTTTTCACGCAGATTTTCCGTTGTTGATGACATCGAACAGCGGATTGATAGGCCGGCGGAAAGCAAAAGTCTGTAAAATACAATCTTGTGGTGTGCTTATTCACCTATAGATTGCAACTATCAGCGTGGCTGATCGTCATCCCTGGCAAAAAATGCCGTCTTTTCTGCCTCTGATTGCAGCACTTCCTGAGCCCGGTCAAGCGCGCGCATGGCGGCAAAAAGCACCTCCCGATCATGCTGGTGCGCCTCGAACAGCGCAACAAAGGCCGGGTTGGTGATTTCATGCGGTTTTGGCGCAGCTTTGGCCCGGTTCAAGCTGTCATCAGCGGTGCGCCTGGCCTTCTCCACGTGATGTCTGGCCGCATCAACATCCGACAAGCTCTTGAAATACTGGCTCATTGTGCGCTTTACCGCTTTCGATGAACGCCCGGCTGCGCTGGAGAGCAAAGCCTGCCTGCTCTGCTCTTCCAACGTATTCTTGCCGGCGCGGCCGGCAGATTTGCTGTTCAGGTCGGACACGTTTTTCATGGGCCATTCTTTGACGATTGGCCACAGCATAGGGCATGGCATCCCATGCTGAAACGAAAGCACGGTTAAAACTCCCGTCAAAACGGGCACTGGATTCCGGTTCTGCCACCTGTGCTAGAACGAGATTGCGCTTTGCCCCTCTCCCAACTCTGTGGGAGGCCGTCTGTCGATTCGCCTCGCGCCGGTCATCGCGAGGGTCTATGGACGGCCGTCAATGCGGAATGCGGCGTCCCAGCCAAGTGCATGGCGGGCTTTCCCGCTGTTGGCGACAACGTCCGTCTCGGTAACATTGTAGGCGCCGCTTGCACCGCGCTCGATAGCCTTGAGTGCTGCGCTGGCGGCCGCATCGACATGGACGCGCAAATCCGGATTGGCCGGCATATCGACGCCGGTCCCCGGCCCGTAGAAAAAGCCGTAGCGCAGGACAATGCCCTCCATGCCCGGCTCGTTCAACACAGCCCGTTCCATGGCCGCGACACCGGCAACGGTCGTCGCGCGGGGTTCTTCCGCGTGCAGATCAAGCGGATCCGTCTCGATGAACACACCGGGTTTCGGCGCATAGGCCCAGGCGATGCTCTGCGCGATGATGCGCCCGACACCCGCGATTTTTGCCGCCTGCACAAGATTGGCGGTTCCCTCGCTGCGGATGCGCGCATTGCGGCTGATGAAATCCTTCATCGCCGCTGGATTGACACCATGCGGCAAATCCGTGAGCTGATGTATGATCACATCGGGCGCGGCCTCAGCTACAACGGATTTGAGTTTTTCGGCATCGAAGACATCGACAATGGCCGGCTCAACCCCGATCCTTCGCAAGGAAGCGGCCTTCTCGGCGCTGCGCGTGGTGCCGGTCACCACATATCCGGCCTCCACCAACAGCGGTGCAAGCCGCCTGCCAACCGCGCCGCTGGCGCCTGCGAGAAAGATATTCCTGATCATGTGCCTGTCTCCTGTCATTGCCTGCAATTGGTCTTGCGCCACCAAGACGAGACAGCCCGATCGAACGTGACATGCCCCTCACGTTTTTCGACCTAGACAGGTTCGAGCATGCCAAACCAGGCAACCAGCCCGAGCACGACAATGCCCAGCGCGATCTCCGTCAGGGTTCCGAGCCGAATGGCGCGTATGGAACCTGCCTCGCTGCTGCGCATGCGCGGAACGAAAACATACCGGTTGATCAGGGCCAGTCCGGTCAACACCACAACCAGAATGATCTTCAGCGCCAGCAAGGCCTGATAGGGGGATGTCCAATCAGCCGGCAGACGTCGAAGGACGAGCGTGGTATTGACCAAGCCGGACGCGATCACCAGTGCGACGGCCGCATGACCGGCCGACGAAAACCGCATGAGCGCCGTTTGTGCAGCCACACGCCATTCCGCCTGGCGCAGCCGGCCAAGAATCAGCACAACCGGTATCAGCGCTCCAATCCACGCGCCGCCCGAGAGCACATGCACCATATCGTTGAAACGGTGGGCTGCGCCGATCCAGCCCTCCCGCATTGTGGCATGGCCGGAAAATGCCAGGCTTGCCAGAAGCAGTCCCGACGCCATGGCAAGAGCGACGCGCGCGCGGCGTGGCGACAGAGCCAATGCGGGCAACAAAAGCAGGGCGGCCGCGACCTGTATCGCCCAGCCGCGACCGACACTGGTCTCAAGCAGCACGTCCCGGATGGTTCCGAGATCGACGGCATCGCTCCAGCCCTGCCCGATCATTCCAGCCTGCAGCGGCAGCGCGGCAAAGATCGTTCCGATAGCCAGAAAGACCGCGATCCCGCTCGCAGGACGCAGGCGCTCCCCGATCTCCAGCGCCAGGGGTTTGGGCACAAGCAGTGCGAGATAGGCAAACGCGCCCCACAGGAACATCGTGGACGTATTGTGCACGAACCTGCACAGAACAAGCGTGGTCTCCAACCCCATCAGGGTTTGACGGCGAATGTATAGCTGCCCTTGGTCTTGTGACCGTCGGTGGAAAGTGCGGTCCAGTTTACGGTGTATTCCCCCGACGCGAGGGGTGCCGACAGCGGAATGACCAGTGTCTTGTGGTCGTTGATCGACAGTTTGGCCTGTCCCGTCGATACGGTCGCCTTGCCCGGGCCGGTGATCGTTGCGCCTGAAAATTTCAGGTTCAAACCCTCGGAAAACCTCAGATCGATCTCGACGGGCGAGACCTTCACAATGGCGTTTTCGGCCGGAACTGCCGATTCAAGATGGGCGTGCGCCAATACTTGCCCCAACAGGCCGGCATTGAGGACGGTTGCGACAGCAAAAATACGAATGAGCCGTGACATGAGAACTCCTGTGAGCGGGCGGATTTGACGGGTCCGTAGAAAGGGTGCGACCGCGCGGCGAAAGCTAAGCCTGATTTTTGCCGGGATCATGGCAGTAACCCTGTGGGACGCGGCGGCACGCAGGCGGCAGCGCGAAGCATCCACCGGCGGCCGTCGCTGCTCATTTCCGTACAGCTGCGCGGCTCGACATCGATGCGCCAAAATGCGGAATCCGGTGCCTGCAAGACGCTCAGAACAGCGGCGCGAATGACGGAAGCGTGCGTCACCACGATTGTGTGACCGCCATCATGCATATGCGCGCTCATCCAATCTGCAATCCTGACGAGAAAATCATGGATGGACTCGCCGCCATGCGGGGCCGAGGCGGGATTGTTCATCCAGTCCGTCACATCGTCCGGGTGGGCTTGGTGGACAGCGGCAAGCGTCCTCCCCGCCCATTTCCCGTAATCGATATCCGCCAACGCCGTATCGACAACGGATTCCAAACCCAGGGCATCGGCGGTTTGCCGGGCACGCAGCGCCGGACTGGTCAAAACATGGTGCGCACGGCGCAAATGCCCGGCAATGGCCTGCAGGTTTTGGGCTTCCCCGGGTTCAAGCGCTTCGTCGGCGGGGAAAGCACCTGTGCGGACCGCCGGTGTGGCGCCATGGCAAACAAGGGTCAACCGCGTGGCTCTGGCCAAAATATCCCTCAAAACCCTCAGGAAAAAACCGGAAACAGCCCGCAGACCGTTCATTGACAGTCTGCGGCGCGCACAGATATAACCGTGCTGTTGCGAGTTTGGAAGCCGGTGAAATTCCGGAGCGGTCGCGCCACTGTAATTAATCAGTCCTTTTTCACTGATTGAAAGCCAGACCCTGGCCGCAACATCATTTATTCCGTTAGTGAACGCGTCATTCTGGGAGAAAATTCATGTCCGATATCGCTCTTACGCCGTCAGCAGGCGTCACGCCCATTCCTCTTGGCGAAGTCTTGCCCTGGGCCATTTTCGGCGGGCTGATCATGCTGCTCGCAATCTATTTCATCGGTGCGGAAGAAGGTGCGATGTCACTCTTCTCAGGCATGTATGTGCACGAATTCGTTCATGACGGCCGCCATCTCCTCGGTTTTCCCTGCCACTGAGGAAACGAAACAATGACAAGAGATCTTTTGATCCGCGGCATGATCGTAGGGGTCATCGCCGGGTTGTTGGCGTTCGGGTTTGCCCGGGTGTTCGGCGAACCGCAGGTTGATCATGCCATTGCCTTCGAGGAAAAGATGAGCCAGGCGGCCGGCGCAGCGGCTGAACCGGAGCTTGTCGCGCGGGCGACACAGGCCGGCATCGGCCTGTTTACCGGCATTGTCGTCTACAGTGCCGCGCTTGGCGGGTTGTTCTCCCTGGTCTTTGCCTTTGTGCATGGCCGGGTCAGTTCCCTCAGCCCGCGCAGTACGGCGGCCCTGCTGGCGCTCGCGGGTTTTGTGGCAATTGTTCTCGTTCCCTGCATCAAGTACCCGATGAATCCGCCTGCGGTTGGCAGCCCGGACACCATCGGGGCCAGAACGGAATTGTTCTTCGTCATGCTGGTGGTTTCGCTCGGTGCCCTTGCGGCGGCTGTGGGTCTGGCAAAGCGCCTTTATGCCCAGCACGGCGCATGGAACGCGACATTGATGGCCGGTGCCGCCTATGTCGTGTTCATTGCGCTGGTGCAATACTCGCTTCCCGCCATCAACGAAGTTCCCGAACAGTTCTCACCGACCGTTCTCTGGAACTTCCGCGTCGCATCGCTGGGGATCCATGTGATCGTCTGGACCACGCTTGGTCTGCTCTTCGGCGCTTTGGCTGAACGGGTTCTGGCCGGACAGCGTCCGCGCTATCGCCTGCATGCGGCACGCTGAGCGCAGTCGCGCCATTCCTGAACGCCCTGTGGGCGTTCAGGCTTCCGCTGCCGATGGGACTGTCATGAGACCGCAACGCTTCGATATCCCTATGGGATGCCCGGCAGGCTGGTTCCTGGCGCTGGTCGCATGCCTGTTCATGCTGCAAACCGAAAGCGGATGGGCGCACCGCAGCAGCGCCGGCACCGATACATCGGGCATTTCCATTCCAAGCCTGTCCCATGGTGAAATGGCGGTTATCGCCGACTACCGCAAGCCGATCCTCGATCTGGCGGCCCGCATGACCCGCACCGATGAAAAATTCCGGCGGCTGCTGAACTACACCAATATCCAATACAGCTATTGTCTCTGGGGCATTGTCCCCGGCAGCATTGCGGATGAGCAAAGCCCTTTCAATGCCTGTTCGCACGCTTATCTTGCTGCGACGAAGGCTGTGCTTGTGTATATGCGCGACATGCCTGAACACCGGGACGCCGTCAGTACCCTTGTCTCCGATCTCGATGTCACACTTGTGCGCAACGGCGGCTCTTTCGTCATGTGCCAGTATAGCGGCGATCCCTACAACACGGCTGATATCATCAGACCGCGCTGGAGCGATGTGCCTGGACACCTGACCAGCCTGTTTTCCTTCCTGGGATTCGCGATGCTGCTTGTTTCAGCGGTTTTTGCCGTCATCCATCTGACACGCCCGCCACGACAGCCCGTCAACGCCTGATCAAGGCTATGGCCTTTAGGTCACACCGCGCATGTCTTGTCGCCAAACCCCAGATCACCCTTTCCGCTGCGCGCGACTTGACGTAAGCCTGCTGTCCGGATCGCTTTGACCGTTTGAACCTTATTGCATTCCCTGCCCCAAGACGCTTAGCGCAAGGACACTTCATGCCCTCCTTTGATTATATCCGCCCCATCCTCCTGTTGCTTGGCTCAAATGTTTTCATGACATTTGCCTGGTATGGCCATCTTAAATTCGCGGACCGTCCGCTCTTTCTGGTCATCCTCATCAGCTGGATGATTGCCTTTGCCGAATACTGCCTTGCGGTACCGGCGAACCGCTACGGTCACGAGATCTATTCGGCCGCCCAGTTGAAGACCATCCAGGAAGTGATCACGCTTCTGGTCTTTGCCGGGTTTTCAGTGATGTATCTTGGCGAAAAAATCACGATCAACCACCTCGTCGGCTTCGCGATGATCTGCGGCGGCGCATTCTTCGTGTTCAAGGGTCCGCTTTAGGATCAAACGGCAGCGAGACCGCCCAGCGCCTTGTCCTTCAGGTCGCGAAAGGCCTGGGAGGTCCGGCTTAGCCGCTCCTCCCATTCCGGGTCGATGGCTTGTCCCTCGATGGTCCTGAAATAGACCGTCATCAAGGCAGCGATGGCAAAGGGCTCGAGCAAGGCCATTTTCACCGCCCATGCCAGAGCAATGGCGACGAAAACCGCGTAACCGGCGCTTGGTCCCGGTATCCAGTAAAGCATGGCTGCGGCGGGCGTCAGCGTCAGCACGAAAATACCAGCGGTCATGATCCAGACGATGAATGACAGCCAGATGGCATTTTTCACCATGATCCTGCTGTTCTGCGCGTAGAGCACGATGCCGCGCATGCCGTTGTCGAACGGCGCGGCTCCCGCCATGCGGATATTGTAACCGAGAATGATTTCATCGACATAGGTGATGGACATGCGGAGGAAGCTGTTGAGCAGATTGGCCGCAGCCAGCAACCCCGGGACAGGGACAAGCGATGCGATCCCGGCCGTCAGCACACTGATGGATTGCAGGACCGCCTTGATGAGCTGATCAAAGACAAAGAACACATTGGCTTCGATGAACCGTTCGGTGACGACCGTCCGGGCATAGGTCAATTGCCCCTGCCCGCCTGGCACCGCCTTGCCTCCAATGAGATGCACGAGCACCGCGATGTGGCCCGCCTTGAGAATGTAGAGAAGGTATTCACGCAGATCGCAGACCAGTGCCGTCGCAGCCACGAGACCAATAAGCCCGCCGATTCCAGCACAACGTGCGGGCGCTTCCGGGTCTGACAGGATAAAAATGTGACCAATGCCATAACCGGCACCGGCACCGCAGGCAACAATGACACAATAGGCAGCAGGTATTGCGGTATAGACGATCATGCGCAGCACGATGAATGGCCACGTCCGCACCATGATGATCAGGGTCCAGAAGATACTGAAGTTCCACATATTGCCAATGCCTCGATTCCAACGGCAGTCCGCGGAATTTATTGCATTATTTCAAGTTAAAACACAATATTTGAATCGAGGGACATTGAGAAGCGGCTGAAGATTGCAACCTTATAAGCATCGGATCCGACGAGTGAGATTAATCATTAGTCGGATAATATTTTAACAGAACCGCTGAAAGGAGCCATAACTCCCCTCTCGCGGCACTTGAATCGCCTGTAGCACGGCTAGCCGTTGCGAAACGTATAGGCATAGCCGTTCAGCGCCGGAGCACCGCCAAGATGCGCATAGAGCACCTTTGACCCATCGGGGAAAAATCCCCTGCCAACGAGATCGATCATGCCCTGCATGGATTTTCCCTCGTAGACAGGATCGGTGATCATCCCTTCCAGCCGGGCACAGAGGCGGATGGCCTGCTTGGTTTCCTCCGAGGGGACACCATAGACCGGATAAGCATAGTCTTCGTTGAGGATGACATCCGCCGCAGTCAGGTCTTTGCCAAGCTCGACCAGATCCGCGGTACGGCGGGCGATCTCCAGCACCTGTGCCCTGGTCTGCGCCGGGGTGGCCGAGGCATCAATGCCGATGACGTTGCGTTCGCGCCCGTCTTTGGCAAAACCGACAAGCATGCCGGCATGGGTCGAACCGGTCACCGTGCAGACAATGACATAGTCGAATGTGAAGCCGAGCGCGGCTTCCTGCGCCCGCACCTCTTCGGCAAAGCCGACATAGCCCAGGCCACCATACTTGTGCACCGAAGCTCCCGCCGGGATCGGATAGGGTTTGCCGCCCTTGGCTTTCACATCCTCGATGGCGTTTTCCCAGCTTTCGCGAATACCGATGTCAAAGCCTTCATCCACCATTTCCACATCCGCGCCCATGATCCGGCTGAGCAGGATATTGCCGACGCGATCATAGACGGCGTCCTCGTGCGGCACCCAGCTTTCCTGTACCAAACGGCATTTGAAGCCGATCTTCGCGGCTGCCGCCGCAACCATCCGCGTGTGGTTCGACTGCACGCCGCCAATCGATACGAGCGTATCTGCGCCCGAAGCGATGGCATCCGGTATGATATATTCGAGCTTTCGCAGCTTGTTGCCGCCGAAGGCCAGCCCCGAGTTGCAATCGTCGCGCTTGGCATAAAGCTCGACCCGGCCGCCGAGATGTGCGGACAGGCGGCTCAGTTTTTCAATAGGCGTCGGCCCGAATGTAAGCGGATAGCGTTCGAATTTTTCCAGCATTGTTTTCCCTTTCGAAGTGGTTTTCGTAGGCAAAACGCTATCACCCTTCCAAAGAAAGGTGCTCTCATAGTTCGGCGCTGAAATTGATGAATAATGATTTCACTACGCCAATTCTGCGCTATGCTTCTGCATTAACGTTTATTTTCGGAAGATTCTTTCATGCCGGGTGAACTGGACCGCATCGATATGAAGATGCTGCGGCTGTTGCAGAAGAACGGGCGCTTGACCAATGCCGAGCTGGCAACGCTTGTGGATGTGAGCCCGGCGACCTGCCATCGGCGCACGCAGCGCCTGTTCGACGATGGTTTTATCAAGACAGTGCGGGCCATGGTGCAACCGCAAATGGTGGACCGGGGTGCACTTGTCATGGTCGGCGTGGTGCTGGATCGTTCGACGCCGGAAAGCTTTGCGCAGTTCGAACAGGCGGTGACGAAACTGAGTTTTGTTCTCGACTGCAATCTTGTCGCCGGTGATTTCGATTATTTCCTGAAAATCCGCGTCAAGGACATGGCCGATTTCAACCGGATTCACGGCAGCCAGTTGATCGCCCTGCCCGGCGTGCGCCAGACCCGGACGTTCTTTGTCATGAAGGAAGTCATCGACAACGCACCGCTGGATTTTTGATCGAAGCGGTCGGAATCTGTATCCTATCGCCCCAAATCGTTCTTGGTGTTCTTGTAGATATTCACGCCAAGCTCGCGGATTTTCTTGCGCAGCGTGTTGCGGTTGAGCCCGAGCAGTTCGGCTGCTTTGATCTGGTTGCCATGGGTAGCGGTCAGGCATGAGAGGATGAGCGGGTATTCCACTTCCTCCAGCACGCGCTGGTAAAGCCCGACCGGTGGCAGGTCATCGCCATAGGACAGGAAGTAGCGCTGCATGTTGAGTTCGACTGCCTGGGCGATGGTGATGTCCTCGTTGGACATCGACGTCGAGGATGGCTCCGCCGGCCGCAGGTCGGCCTTGAGCTCCGCCTCGATCACATCCGCATTGATTTCTTCCTGCGGATAAAGCGCGGCGAGACGGCGCACCAGGTTTTCCAGTTCGCGCACATTGCCGGCCCAGGGATAGCGGCGCATCAGGTCGAGACCATCGGCGGTGATGCGTTTTTCCGGCAGGCCGTCCTTTGCCGCCATCTTGAAGAAATGCCGGACAAGGTCGGGAATATCCTCGCCGCGCTCGCGCAGCGGCGGCAGGCGCAGCGGCACCACGTTCAGGCGGTAATAGAGATCCTCGCGGAACATGCCCTGATTGATCAGCGTCCGCAGGTCCTTGTTTGTCGCGGCCACGATCCGCACATCGGTCTTGATCGGCGTGCGCCCGCCCACGGTCATATATTCGCCCTGCTGCAGTACGCGCAGCAGGCGTGTCTGTGCTTCCATCGGCATATCGCCGATTTCATCGAGGAACAGCGTGCCGCCATCCGCCTGCTCGAACCGGCCGCTCGACCGGTTCTGCGCACCGGTAAAAGCACCCCGTTCATGGCCGAACAGTTCCGATTCGATCAGGTCGCGCGGAATGGCAGCCATGTTGATGGCGACGAACGGCCCCTTGCGGCGACGGCCATATTCATGCAGCGCCCGCGCCACCAACTCCTTGCCCGTGCCGGATTCACCTGAAATCATCACGGTCAGGTCGGTCTGCATCATGCGGGCAAGAACGCGGTAGATATCCTGCATGGCGGGCGAGCGGCCCACCAGAGGCATGGTATCCGGTTGTTCTTCATTGGCCCATTTTTCCGGCTTTTTCTTCGGTTCAGCCAAGGCACGGCCGACAATGCTGACAAGTTCGGTCAGATCGAATGGTTTTGGCAGATATTCATAGGCCCCAGCCTCCGAAGCGCGGATTGCCGTCATGAAGGTGTTCTGCGCGCTCATGACGATAACAGGCAGATCGGGGCGCGATTTCTTGATGCGCGGCAGAAGGTCGAAAGCGTTTTCATCGGGCATCACCACATCGGTGATGACAAGATCGCCGTCACCGGCGGAAATCCAGCGCCACAGGGTGGCTGCATTGGAGGTGATGCGCACATCGTAACCGGCACGCGACAGCGCCTGATTGAGGACTGTTCTGATTGCTGCGTCGTCATCCGCAACGAGAATGCTGCCCAAGCTCATGATCAGAATCCTGCCTTTTTCGATATAATCATTTCATCCGCATGGTCGTCGTCCGACGGATCGCTCTGCCATGCGGGCATCAGAATGCGGAATGTCGTCTTGCGCGGCACGGAATCGCACTCGATGACACCGCCATGATCGCCAACGATTTTTGCAACGAGCGCCAGGCCGAGGCCCGAGCCGTTCGGCTTTGTCGTGATGAACGGATCGAACAGATGCGGCATGATATCCGGTGAAACGCCTGAACCGGTATCCTGCACGCAGAATTCGAGTGGCAGGGATACCCGGTTGCGGATGCCCGGAATCGACAGGCGGATACCGGGGCGGAAGGCGGTCGACAGCGTGATCTCGCCCGGCTCGCTCGTGCCGATGGATTCCGCCGCATTCTTCACCAGATTCAGGAACACCTGTACGAGCTGATCACGATTGGCAAAAACATAAGGCAGCGACGGGTCATAATCTTCGTGGAACTTGATGTGGCTGGCAAAGCCGTTCTTGGCGATGGCTTTGACGTGATCCAGCACGACGTGGATATTCACCGCCTCCCGCTCGATCGGGCGCTCGTCGGAAAACACTTCCATGCGGTCGACAAGCGAGACAATCCGGTCGGTCTCGTCGGTGATCAGCCGCGTCAGCGCGCGGTCATCATCGTTGAGACCGGTTTCCAGCAGCTGCGCCGCACCGCGAATACCCGACAGCGGGTTCTTGATTTCGTGCGCCAGCATGGATGCAAGGCCGGTCACCGAGCGGGCAGCGCCGCGATGGGTCATCTGCCTGTCGAGCTTTTCCGCCATTGACCGCTCCTTGAACAGGATGACGATCGATCCCGGTGCTTCGCTGACCGGCGTGACGTAGAGATCGACAATGCGGTCCTGTCCGAGGCGCGGCGACGAAACATCGACGCGATATTCATTGACGGGCGACGGGCTTTCCCGCACCTGCTTGACCAGAGCCAGCAACGGGCTGCCGAATGGCAGCAGCATTTCCAGCGTGTTGCGGCTCAATATGCTGGCGCTGGAGCGGAAAAACGCTTCCGCATCGGAATTGGCATAGGAAATATGCCCGCTTTCATCGAGCATGATCACCGGATGGCGGATCGCATTGAGAACGATCCCGGCCAGTTTGTCGTCCATCGCAACATTGTCTGCCGATGTCATCATGCAACCTTCTTCATGTCATGTTCGTCCGGCCGCGCGAGTGCGGCATGCAGGCGCCCGGCAACCAGACGCGGATTGGTTTCGGTCATGATCGCGGCGCGTTCAGCCGCGCTGATATCGACACCGTGCTTTTCCAGATACCAGCCGAGATGCTTGCGCGAATGCCGAATGCCGGTCGGCTCGCCGTAATGGGCCAGCATCGCTTCGTAATGGGCGACCGCATAATCGGCGATCAGGCCTGTGTCCTGCCCGTTCTGCACGCCATGAACGATCGTCCCGGGCAGCCAGGGCTGCCCATAAGAGCCACGTCCGACCATGACCGCATCGGCTCCCGACGCCTCGAGAATGCTATTGGCATCGTCGCGGTTCAACACATCGCCATTGGCAACAAGCGGGATGGAAACGGCTGATTTGACGGCACGGATGGCATGCCAGTCCGCCTTGCCTTCATAGAACTGGCAGCGCGTGCGTCCGTGCACCGTCACCATCTGCACACCGGCCTGTTCGGCACGGGCGGCAAGTTCCGGCGCATTGATCGTGTCGTCATCCCAGCCCAGACGCATTTTCAATGTCACGGGAATCTTTACCGCAGCGATGGTCGCCTCGATCAGCGTCAGGGCATGATCGAGATCGCGCATCAGGGCTGAACCGGAAAAACCGCCGGTCACCTTCTTGGCCGGGCAGCCCATATTGATATCGATGATATGCGCGCCCTCACCTTCGGCAATGCGCGCGGCTTCCGCCATCCACTTTGTTTCGCGTCCGGCGATCTGCACCACATGGGTGCCGAGACCGTCTCCGCGCAGCCGCAGCAGGTTGCCGCGCTCGCGCGTGCACAACTCGGCGCTGGCAACCATTTCGGACACGACCATGCCTGCGCCGGCCTTCCACGCCAGCTGGCGGAACGGCAGGTCGGACACACCGGACATCGGCGCAAGGAACACCCGGTTACGCAGTTGCACGCCGCCTATCTCGAGTGGTTGATTCAGATCGATCACGTCACTATTGCCTGTTTCGTATGCAATTTTCCAATCGCCTATCCTTTAGACAGGAACACCGGACTAGGCAAGGCAAAGAGCACCTCGAATGGACGAGATTTCGTTTAAACCTCTGGTCTTTCGCCTCGGCAAGAGGTAACGCAGTCTGGAGTTACGGAGAGAAGTGTGGCGGCAGGTACAAACGACAAGCAGATGCGGGTGGCAGCCGTCATTGTGGCGGCTGGTCGCGGGGAACGCGCGGGCCAAAGCGTTGAAGGACCGAAGCAATACCGCAAGATCGGCGGTGAAGCGGTTCTGGCGCATACGCTGCGGGCCTTTCTCGGCTGCCCGTTCATCGACGATGTCGTCGTTGTCATCCACAAGGAAGATGAATCCCTCTTCGCCCAGGCGGCAGGAGACTATGCGGCACGGGTCACATGCGTAACCGGAGGGCCGACGCGGCAGGAATCAACCCGGCTTGGCTTGCTCGCCCTGAAAGACCAGGCGCCGGACCACGTGCTCATCCATGACGGTGTGCGGCCGTTCATCTCCGCCGACCTGCTCGAGCGGGTTATTTTCAACCTGACGCCGCATATTGGTGTCCTGCCGGTGCTTGCCGTCTCCGATACGCTGAAAGCAGCGGGCCATGATGCCATGGTCAGCGCCACGGTGCCGCGCGCCGGGCTTTATGCGGCACAGACGCCGCAGGCCTTCCCCTATGGGCCGATCATGGCGGCGCATGATGCCGCGTTTGCCATCGGCCGTTCCGATTTCACCGATGATTCTGCCATTGCCGAGTGGCAGGGCCTGCCGGTGCGGATTGTCGAGGGATCGGCTGACAATACCAAACTCACCTGGGCAAAGGATATCGATATGGCTGATGACCGTCTGTCGCAAAGGCATGCCGCCTTCCCGGATGTGCGCACGGGCAACGGCTATGATGTGCATTCTTTCGAGCCCGGCAATGGCGTGACGCTCGCCGGCGTCTTCATCGAACATGACCGCAAGCTCAATGGCCACTCCGATGCGGATGTCGCCTTGCATGCACTGACCGATGCTTTGCTGGCCACGCGCGGCGCGGGCGATATCGGCACGCATTTCCCGCCGTCCGACCCGCAATGGAAGGGTGCCGCCTCGCATATTTTTGTCGAGCATGCCGTGAAAATCGTCAAGGCGGCGGGCGGGCGTATCGCCAATGCCGATATCACCCTGATCTGCGAAGAACCGAAAGTCGGCCCGCACCGCGAGGCGATGACCGCGGCCCTGTCGAAAATGCTCGGGATTACGCCCGATCGTGTATCGGTCAAGGCGACGACCAATGAAAAAATGGGCTTTATCGGCCGCAAGGAAGGCATCGCCGCCATCGCCACGGCGTCGGTGATCTATCCGGGAGGATTGCCGGAATGAGCGGACTGATCGCAGAGGCAAAAGCCATCGCGGTTCTGGAGGCCTGCCGTGCCAGAGGCATTCTCCTGGCAACGGCGGAATCCTGCACCGGCGGGCTGATTGTGGCATCGCTCACCGACATCGGCGGGTCATCCGATGTGGTGGATCGCGGCTTCATCACCTATTCCAACGAAGCCAAGCACGCGATGCTCGGCATTCCCATGGAAGTGATCGCTGCCCATGGCGCCGTATCGGAGGAAGTGGCGCTGGCCATGGCAGCGGGCGCATTGCAACACTCCCGCGCCGGCATTGCCGTGGCGGTGACGGGTGTTGCAGGTCCGGGCGGCGGATCGGCGGCCAAGCCGGTTGGTCTCGTCTGGTTCGGTGTCGCCCTCAAGGGACAGGCGCCGCAGGCTGTGCGCCATGTTTTTCCCGATCAGGGGCGCGCGAGCATCCGGCAAAACGCCGTCGAAACGGCGCTCGATCTGGTGTTGAAGACGCTCGCCTGACTCAGGTGCGCGACACCCGGAACGCCATGCCGATGGAATCCGGCGTCACCGGCTCGAAGCCGAATTTTGCGTAGAGATGTTTGGCCGGGCCATCGGCGATGAGGCTGACATAGGCGCCATCAGGCGCTTCCGCCGCCACATAGTCCATCAGCGCAGCCATGATCTTCTTGCCAAGCCCGCGCGCCTGATGGGCGGGATCAACCGCGATGTCCACCACCTGATAGAAACAGCCGCGATCCCCGACGATGCGGCCCATGCCGACTGCCTTGCCGTCCAGTGTCACCGTCACGCCGCAGACCGTGTTGGGAAGACCGATGAGAGCCGCCTCACGGCTCTTCGGACTCAAACCGGAAATCACCCGCAACCGGCAATAGTCGTCAACGGATGGTGCTTCCCCGTGAAGCGTGTAATCGTGCTCAACGCCGCTCATCATTCTCTCCCAAGCTGGTTGCGCCGCAGTTCTAGCTGAATCGTCCCGCTGCGATCAATCACCCGATGCGCGGAAACTTGCCATTCTTGACATCATCACCGCCAGCATGGGATATCGGTTCCATGATCGAGAAAGACGTTTTGATTGTTGCGCGGGTTGCCGGCATCCCAACAGGCGGGATGCAGGGACTTCGTGCACGCTGATCGAAAAGCGCAACGCGTCACCAGCAAACCCCGCCGGCAACGGACGGGGCTTTTTTATGGTGCGCGCCGTCCATCGGCATCAAGATGGAGAACACGATGACACAGAATATTTATGATACGCCGGCCTTCTTCGAAGGCTACAGCCAGTTGGGCCGCTCGGTGGGCGGTCTTGCCAGTGCCGCGGAATGGCCTGCCCTGCAGGCGCTGATGCCAGACCTCCACGGCCTGCGCGCCGTGGATCTCGGTTGCGGTTTTGGCTGGTTTGCCCGCTGGGCGCGCGAGAACGGTGCCGCAGAGGTGCTGGGCCTCGATGTTTCGGAAAACATGCTGGCGCGGGCGCGATCAACGTCGACAGATGCGGCCATTCGTTATGACAGAGCCGATCTGGAGGTGCTTGACTTGCCCGAGGCAGCGTTTGATCTCGCCTATAGCTCACTCACCCTGCATTACATCGACAATCTGGCCGGGCTGTTCCGGACCGTTCACAAGGCACTCGTTCCCGGCGCGAAATTCATCTTCTCGATGGAACACCCCATCTTTATGGCACCATCCCGTCCCGGCTGGTCGATTGATGCGGAAGGTCGCAAATCCTGGCCCGTCGACGGCTATCTGGTCGAGGGACCGCGGGTGACCGACTGGCTGGCCAAAGGCGTCATCAAACAGCACCGGACAATCGGCACCATCCTCAATCTGCTGATGACAGCGGGTTTCACCATCGCCCACGTGGAAGAATGGAAGCCGACGAAAGAACAGATCATCGCGAGGCCCGAGCTTGCCGAGGAACTGGAGCGGCCGATGTTCCTGCTGGTTGCCGCACAGCGCTAAAAGCCACAAGACGCCGTTTGATCGCGAGAAATCCGGGGGCTTCCAATGGCGCCCGGATTTTGATACGGCTCAGCGCGGAAGAGTTTTTGCCCCTCCTGGAGTCTCATTTTGCCATCGTAAAGACCGGTCTCGCCTGTATTACCCCGTGCTGCTGACAACGCGCGTTGCGTTCCGGCAGTGCTGACACATGTTCAGCGGGTGGCAGAGTTAGAGGCCGGTTGGCAATTCAAGCGTGCGCCTTCCGCAGACGCATCGGCCCAAAACTCTTCCCATCCCCGAACACGCCACACCGCGCTCAGTCCATGACTGTCTGACAGCCTTCTTGCTGAACTTCCAAAAGGAAGATCAAGACGGCATGTCCAATACTCTCTGCGTCCAATGGACCATTGTTCCACGAACGGCTCCCCAGCCTCGCATCGCCTGCAGCCATTGCCGCTGCGTGCGGCCCTTCCAATCCAGCGGCAAGGCCCGGCTCAACGCCAATGGCCGCAAACTCGATGCCTGGCTCATCTACAAATGCACGGTCTGCGACAACACGTGGAACCGCACGATTTTCGAGCGCAGGCATGTCCGGGATATCGACCTGCAAACCCTTGCAGCGCTTCAGACCAACGATCCGGAATGGCTCGACCGTCTGGCATTCAATCCAATTGGATTGAAGGCAATGGAGGTCACGGAGTTCTCAGATGTTACCGTCAGGAAGAAGCTTCTCTCTCACGCGCTGGATGTAACGCAGCTGTCGATTGAACTCAGACTGCCACTGACAACGACCGTGCGCCTCGACCGGCTTCTGGCTTCGGAACTGGCTTTATCCCGCAGCCGGATACAGACACTCGAAAGCGACGGCCTGCTGTCCACGGTGCCATCGGGTCGCAACATTCTGCGAAAAAGCGTTGGAGACGGTCTGGTCGTTCTCCTGGATATTTCCGACGAACCAGAGCGCGGCAGGATTATCGATGCGGCAAGCAGACAGGTGAACGGCTGAAACAGAACACCCCACGGCGGCGATTCCTGCGCTGTGGGGTGTTTTAGTTAACCGGCAAATCAAAAGATGGTTTTGCGTTATGAATCGCGCCCGTAAATCTGGTCGGCGCGCTTTTCAAAGGCTTCGGTGAATTTCCGGAAAGCAATATCGAACATCGATCCCATCAAAAAACCGAGCGTGCGGCTTTTGAATTCATAGTCGATGTAGAATTTGACCTCGGAATGTTCCGGGTTTGCGGAGGGCACGAACTGCCATTTGTTGTCGAGATAGCGGAACGGCCCGTCGACATATTTGGTCTCGATCACCTTCTCGTCCGGCTTGAGCAGAACCTGGCTGGTAAACGTCTCGCGGATCAGCTTGTAGCCTACGGTCATATCGGCAATGAGCAGCGTCTTGCCGTCCCGCTCCTTACGTGAGCGCACCTTCAGGCTTTCGCACATCGGCAGGAACTGCGGATAGCTTTCCACATCCGCCACCAGATCGAACATCTGCTCGGCCCGATGCACCACGGGGCGTGTCGTATCGAATTTCGGCATTCAGTCAGCTTCTGTTGGCGTGCAGCGCCTCGCGTGCAGCCTTCAGCTTGGCGAAATCATCACCCGCATGGTGCGACGAGCGTGTCAGCGGGCTCGATGCAACCACCAGGAAGCCCTTGGTCTTGGCGATGGTCGCATAGGACTTGAATTCGTCTGGCGTGACATAGTTGAGAACCGGATGATGCTTGCGCGTCGGCTGCAGGTACTGGCCGATGGTCATGAAGTCGACATTGGCCGAACGCAGGTCGTCCATCAGCTGCAGCACTTCGTTGCGCTCTTCGCCGAGGCCGACCATGATGCCGGATTTGGTGAAGATGGTCGGATCGAGTTCCTTCACCCGCTGCAACAGGCGGATGGAATGGAAATAACGGGCGCCCGGACGCACCTTGAGATAGTTGGAAGGCACCGTTTCCAGATTGTGGTTGAACACATCGGGGCGCGCGGCAACGACGATCTCAAGCGCACCGTCCTTGCGCAGGAAATCCGGCGTGAGGATTTCAACCGTTGTGCCAGGAGAAATCGCGCGGATCGCGTTGATGACGTCGGCAAAATGCTGGGCGCCGCCATCGGGAAGATCGTCGCGGTCGACCGAGGTGATGACCACATGGGTCAGGCCCATCTTCTTGACGGCCTTGCCGACATTCTCCGGCTCGTTCGGATCAAGCGCCGTCGGCAATCCCGTTGCGACGTTGCAGAACGCGCAGGCACGTGTGCAGATCTCGCCCATGATCATGAAGGTGGCGTGCTTCTTGTCCCAGCACTCGCCGATATTCGGGCAACCAGCCTCTTCGCACACGGTCACGAGGCTGTGCGAGCGCACGATCTCGCGCGTCTCGGCATAGCCTTTGGAGACCGGCGCCTTGACGCGAATCCAGTCCGGCTTCTTCAGAATTTCCGTATCCGGACGATGCGCCTTTTCCGGATGCCGCAGGCGCCGCTTTTGATCGATCGTATCGAGAACCGTTACCATCAGGACTTCCTAGTTTAATTCGAGGATCTGGCTTTGCCAAAAATCCACAGAATGATAATTGCGCCCGCCGTCGCAACAATCAGATTTCCAAAAAAGCCGTAAAAGTTGAAATTCAACAATCCGGCCAGCGTGCCACCCACGAACGATCCGGCAATACCAACAAGAATATTGGTGAACAAGCCATGATTGCGGCTCATCGCCTTTTCCGCGATATATCCGGCGATGAAGCCGATGACCAGCATCCCGAAGAAACCGACACCGGGCATGCTCATGATACCGACTGGCTGATCCATCTTCCCTCGCTCGCCCTATCGTCCTGATGCAATCGCAATGGCACGAAACACCAGAGCCCATATAGCACCGAAAAGAAAACCACCCAACCCGCAGGCAAAAGTCACTACCCACACACCGGTCCAGCCGCCGATGGCCGTGCCATTGATGGATATGGTGTTGCCGGAAACCAGACTCAAGGCAGACGCAGCAAACCCCAATGCAAGACCCAGCAGGGTCGACCATTTGAGGATTGCCCACGACAGGCGAATCCAGGGTTTGCTGTCCTTGATGGTGACCAACGGACCGGAATTCCTTTCGTTATCAGGCGTTCAGTGCACGTCCATAGGCATCCAGCACGCTTTCCTTCATCGTTTCCGACAGGGTCGGATGCGGGAAGATCGTGTGCATCAGTTCTTCTTCGGTCGTTTCAAGGTTCATCGCAACCACAAAACCCTGGATCAGTTCCGTCACCTCAGCACCGACGAGATGGGCGCCGAGGAGCTGGCCGGTCTTCTTGTCGAAGACGGTCTTGACCATGCCCTGGTCTTCACCCAGCGCAATCGCCTTGCCATTGGCCACGAACGGGAAACGGCCGACGCGGACGTCATAGCCTTCCGCTTTCGCCTTGGCTTCGGTCAACCCAACGGAAGCAACCTGAGGGTTGCAATAGGTGCAGCCCGGGATCTTGGCCTTGTCCATCGGATGCACGTTCGGCAGTCCGGCGATCTTCTCGACACAGATCACAGCCTCGTGCTCGGCCTTGTGCGCCAGCATGGGCGGTCCGGCGACGTCGCCGATGGCATAGATGCCGGGAACGTTGGTCTTGCCATAGCCGTCAATGACGATGCAGCCGCGATCGGTCTTGATGCCAAGTGCCTCAAGGCCGATGTTTTCAATATTGCCCTGCACGCCGACAGCCGAGACCATACGGTCCGCGGTGATTTTTTCGACCTTGCCGTCCTTCTTTTCCACATGGGCGGTGATGGAATTGGCTGACTTCTCGACCTTGGTCACCTTGGCATCGAGAATGATCTTCATGCCCTGCTTTTCGAACTGCTTGCGGGCAAAGTTGGCAATCTCGGTGTCTTCAACCGGCATGACCTGCGGCATGACTTCGACGACGGTCACGTCAACGCCCATCGTGCGGTAGAACGATGCGAATTCGATACCGATGGCACCTGAACCCATGACGAGCAGCGATTTCGGCATTTCTTCCGGCTTCATCGCCTCGAAATAGGTCCAGATCAGCTTGCCATCCGGCTCGATACCCGGAAGCGCGCGCGGACGGGCACCGGTGGCGATGATGATATGCTTGGCCGTATAAGTGCCCTCGCCCAGGGTATTCTTGGGCAGCGGCGCCTGCGGCTCGACCGGCTTCTTGGTGGTCTTGGACACGACGATCTCGCCAGGCTTGGTCAGCTTGGCCTCGCCCCAGATGACATCGACCTTGTTCTTCTTCATCAGGAAGCCGACGCCGCCATTCATCCGCTCGGCAATGCCGCGCGAGCGTGCAACGATGGCCTTGAGGTCAGCAGTCACGCTGCCTTCGATCTTCAGGCCGTAATTCTTCGCGTGTTCGGCGTAATGAAAGATTTCCGCCGAGCGCAGCAGCGCCTTTGTCGGTATGCAGCCCCAGTTGGAACAGATACCGGCGAGATGCTCGCGTTCCACGATGGCCGTCTTCAATCCCAGCTGCGCGGAACGGATAGCGGCGATATAGCCGCCCGGGCCGGAACCAATGATGATCACGTCGTAATTATTGGCCAAGTCTCGGTCCTCCTAAGACTGAACTAAATATCGAGTATGCCTCGAACGATTGGTGCAATGGCCTTGCCGATTGCCCGTGTATTGTCTGCATCCAGATGCACGCCATCGACCGGCGATGTCTTCGCCACCGATCCCGCATCGAAAAACGCGCAATCGGCCTGCCGGGCGGCATCTTCATAAAAGGCGGCGAGCCGGCGCGACTGTTCGATGCCCTGCTCGAACACCAGCCGGAATTCCGGACCGTCCGTCTCGCCCAGCGCCGGCGGTGACATGATCAAAATCCGCGGCGCTTTCGCATCAAACTGGTACAGCGCAGTACGGATGATCTCGATCAGCCGCTGCATGCCGCGCTTGGCGCCCTGCGCATTGCCGCAGATAAAGCTCTTCATGTCGTTGGTGCCGAGCATGACAATCACGAGGTCGAGCGGAAAATGCGTGCCAAGCGCGGTGGTCAGCGTCTTGGCAGCATTGCGTTCAAACCCCGAGAGATGGTCGTCGAAGGCGGTTGTCCGCCCGTTCAGGCCATCCGCGACAACATTCACGCTGCCGCCAAGCTCTGCCTGCAAAATCTGTGGCCAGCGATCGCCCAGCGCATGGCGACCTGACCCGTCGGGAATGTACCCCCAGGTCAGTGAATCGCCATAGCAGAGCACCGTTTTCATCGTCGGCCTCAGACCAGCATGCCCATCGGGTTTTCGATGTGGCGCTTGAAGGCCTGAGCAAGCTCGGCACCCAAGGCTCCATCGACGGCGCGGTGATCGGTCGAAAGCGTCACGGACATGACCGTGGCGACCTTGATCTCACCCTTCTTGACGACGGCCCGCTCTTCACCCGCACCGATTGCCAGAATGGTGGCATGCGGCGGGTTGATGATGGCGGCGAAGTCCTTGACGCCGAACATGCCGAGGTTGGAAACCGCTGTCGTGCCGCCCTGGTATTCCTCGGGCTTCAGCTTGCGGTCGCGCGCGCGCTTGGCCAGGTCCTTCATCTCGTTGGAGATGGTGGACAAGGTCTTTTCCTCGGCCTTGCGGATGATCGGCGTGATCAGGCCGCCGGGGATCGACACGGCAACGCCCACGTCGGAATGCTTGTGCTTGACCATGTTGGCTTCGGTCCAGGACACATTGGCGTCCGGAACATCGCGCAGGGCCAGAGCCATCGCCTTGATGATCATGTCATTGACGGACAGCTTGTAGGCGGGAACGTCGCCCTTTTCCGTCTTGCGCATCGGCGATGCCGCATTGATCTGGGCACGCAGCGCCAGCAATGCGTCGAGTTCGCAATCGACCGTCAGATAGAAATGCGGAACGGTCGACTTGGCTTCCAACAGACGCTTTGCAATCGTCTTGCGCATGCCGTCATGCGGCACGAGCTCATAGGAGCCTTCCTCGAACAGTTTCAGCACCGTATCGTCCGACATGGGCTTGGGAGCCGCTGCCGGCGTGGCCGCTGCAGCTGCCGCAGGTGCCTTGGCACCACCGCCGGAGATTGCTGCCTCGACGTCTTTCTTGATGACGCGGCCATGCGGGCCGGAGCCCGTTACAGCGGAAAGATCGATACCGGCGTCCTTGGCGATGCGGCGGGCCAGCGGCGACGAGAATGTCCGGTCGCCGGACTTTGCCGGAGCAGCAACTGCGGCGGCTGGTGCAGCCGGTGCTGGCGCCGTTTCCTTGGGGGCTTCGGCCTTGGCAGGCGCAGGTGCGGCTTCTGCTTTCGCGGGAGCTGCGTCGCCGCCCTTGGCAGCAGCACCGACATCTTCGCCGTCCGCCGCCAGAATGGCGATCAGCGCATTGACCTTGACGCCTTCCGTACCGGCGGGAACCACGATCTTGGCGACCGTGCCTTCGTCGACCGCTTCGACTTCCATCGTTGCCTTGTCGGTTTCGATCTCGGCAATCACATCGCCGGGACCAACCTTATCGCCTTCCTTGACAAGCCATTTGGCAAGATTGCCCTCTTCCATCGTGGGAGAAAGAGCCGGCATGGTGATATTGATCGGCATATCGATTTCCTCCCCTTTACGCTGTGTATGTCACAGCTTTGACGGCCTCGACGATTTCTTGAACGTTCGGCAATGCCAGCTTTTCCAGATTGGCGGCATAGGGCATCGGAACGTCCTTGCCGGCAATCGTCAGGATCGGTGCATCGAGATAATCGAAAGCCTGCTGCATGACGCGGGTGGCAATTTCCGTACCGACCGAGGACTGCGGATAGCCTTCCTCGATGGTGACGCAGCGACCGGTCTTCTTGACCGATTCGACAACCGTCGGAATGTCCATCGGGCGGATGGTGCGCAGATCGATGATCTCAGCATCGATGCCGAGCTTGGCCAGCTCTTCCGCCGCCTTGACCGTGTAGTTCATGCCGATGCCGAAGGAGACGAGCGTAACGTCCGTGCCCTTCTTGTGGATGCGGGCCTTGCCGATCGGCAGGACGAAATCATCGAGCTTCGGCACATCGAAGGAGTGACCGTAGAGGATTTCGTTTTCAAGGAAGATGACCGGGTTCGGATCGCGGATCGCAGCCTTGAGCAGACCCTTCGCATCGGCAGCCGTGTAGGGCATGACGACCTTGAGGCCCGGAATATGGCTGTACCAAGCGGCATAGCACTGGGAGTGCTGGGCCGCGACGCGGGCAGCAGCGCCGGAAGGACCACGGAACACCATCGGTGCGCCCATCTGGCCGCCGGACATATAGAGTGTCTTGGCCGCCGAATTGATGATCTGGTCAATCGCCTGCATGGCGAAGTTGAAGGTCATGAATTCAACGATCGGGCGCAGGCCGGTCATGGCAGCGCCAACACCGACGCCGGCAAAGCCGTGTTCGGTGATCGGCGTATCGACAACGCGGCGCGGGCCGAATTCGTCGAGCAGACCCTGGGTGATCTTGTAGGCGCCCTGATATTCGGCGACTTCTTCACCCATGATGAAGACGTTGGGATCACGGCGCATTTCTTCCGCCATGGCGTCGCGCAGCGCTTCGCGCACGGTGGTGGAGACCATCTCGGTGCCTGCCGGAATATCCGGATCGGCGGCAACTTCGGTCTTCGGCGCTGCCGGAACGGTCGCAGCGGGCTTTGCAGCCTCCGCTTCCTGCTGCGGGGCTTCTTCCGCCTTGGCAGGCGCTTCAGCGGCTGCAGCCTTTGGCGCGCTGGCGGCATCGGCGCTTTCACCGTCGCCCAGGAGAACGGCGATAACGGTGTTGACCTTCACGTTGTCGGTGCCTTCGGCAATGAGAATCTTGCCGATGGTGCCTTCATCGACCGCTTCCACTTCCATCGTCGCCTTGTCGGTTTCGATTTCCGCGAGAACGTCGCCGGAGGTGACCTTGTCACCTTCCTTTTTCAGCCATTTCGACAGTTTGCCCTCTTCCATGGTCGGCGAGAGCGCTGGCATCAGAATATCTACAGGCATGGTTGCGCCTCCCTTAGAGCAGAATGTCGGTATAGAGCTCGGATGCATCCGGCTCCGGATCGGACTGGGCGAAATCCGCTGCGTCGGCAACGATGTCGCGAACGTCCTTGTCGATCTTCTTCAGGTCGTCCTCGGTGGACCAGCCCTTGTCGATCAACCGGCTCTTCACCTGCTCGATGGGATCGTGTTCGGAGCGCATCTTCTGCACTTCGTCCTTGGAACGGTACTTGGCCGGATCCGACATGGAGTGGCCGCGATACCGGTATGTCTGCATTTCCAGGATCATCGGGCCCTTGCCGGAGCGCGCCCATGCGGTGGCTTCTTCGCCAGCAGCCTGAACGGCGCGGACATCCATGCCGTCGACCTGAATACCGGGGATATTGAAGGAAATGCCGCGACGGGAGAAATCGGTTTCGGCCGAAGCGCGGGAAACCGCCGTACCCATGGCGTAACGATTGTTTTCGATGATGTAGATGACCGGCAGCTTCCAGAGCGCCGCCATGTTGAAGCTTTCGTAGACCTGGCCCTGGTTGGCCGCGCCGTCACCGAAATAAGCAAGGGAGACATTGCCGTTGTCGCGATAGCGATTGGCAAAGGCGAGGCCCGTACCGAGGGAGACCTGCGCACCGACGATGCCGTGACCGCCGTAAAAGTGCTTCTCTTTCGAGAACATGTGCATGGAGCCGCCCTTGCCCTTGGAAAGGCCGCCGCGGCGTCCGGTCAGCTCGGCCATGACGCCCCGGGCGCTCATGCCGCAGGCCAGCATGTGGCCGTGGTCGCGATAACCGGTGATGACCTGATCGCCTTCAACCAGTGTCGCCTGCATGCCGGTCACAACAGCTTCCTGACCGATATAGAGATGGCAGAAACCGCCAATGAAACCCATACCGTAGAGCTGGCCGGCCTTTTCTTCGAAACGCCGGATCAGCAGCATTTCGCGGTAGGCGTAGAGCTCCTGCTCCTTTGTGTACTCGATTGGTTTTGGTGCTTTGACAGCAGAGGTCTGCGCAGAACGCGCAGGGCTTTTTTTCGCCCTCGTAGCCATATCTCACTCCCTGTTATTTTGTCGGACGACAATAGCAGCAGGAGCAGAACTTACAATATGCAGAATTGAATAAGAGCTATGCAAATAAGACGTTCAAAATGCACGATAAAAAGTGAATTAACCTGAATTCAGTTAATAGTTAAATCACCCGAGCCACGCATAATTGTGACTTCGTCCGGCCGCGATACATTCAACGCCTTGCGGGCCTGTTCATCTAACATGTCCCGCTCGATTGTTCCATCATGCATAAGTTGTACTTCCCGTTCAAGCTCCGTGCGCGATGCCTTGACCGCGTCGTACTGGGCGCGCAGCAGCCGGGTCTGATCCTGCAGCTTGATGGTGGAGTAGAGACCGTATTCGCCGTGATAGGCATGGAAACCGAAATAGGCGAAAAACATCGAGGCAAGGATCGGCACGACAAGCCGTCCGCGATTGGTTTTCCGTCTCTGTTTTGTCCACATGGCAAATGACCCGAAGGGATGCGGAATCAGGTCACGATGGCCCGATTAGTCACACGGCCATAAAACAATGTTTTGCTTAACAGCCGATTAAATTTGCCGTTCCGGCTGCTCTGGGGCAGCCCCACCAAAACAAAATGGCAGGCACAGGGCCCGCCATCTCAATCGCTCGAATGTGATGCGTATCAGAGGCTGCGGAAAATGCCGCGGCCGGCATAACGGGCCTGCGGTCCGAGTTCCTGCTCGATACGGATCAGCTGGTTGTACTTGGCGATCCGGTCGGAGCGGGAAAGTGAGCCGGTCTTGATCTGTCCGCAATTGGTGGCGACGGCGAGATCGGCAATCGTCGAGTCTTCGGTTTCACCGGAGCGGTGCGACATGACGGCCGTATAGCCTGCGCGATGCGCCGTATCGACCGCGTCGAAGGTTTCCGACAACGTGCCGATCTGGTTCACCTTGACGAGAATGGAATTGGCCACGCCCATCTTGATGCCATCGCGCAGACGAGCCGAATTGGTGACGAACAGATCGTCGCCGACGAGCTGGCACTTGTCGCCGATGAGGTCAGTCAGGTATTTCCAGCCTTCCCAGTCATCTTCGGACATGCCGTCTTCGATGCTGATGATCGGGTAGTCAGCCGCCAGCTTGGCCAGATACTTTGCCTGGGTCTTCGGATCGCGGCTCTTCTTCTCGCCTTCATAGACGTAATTGCCGTCCTTGAAGAATTCGGTTGCAGCGCAATCGAGACCGATGGCGATTTCTTCGCCCGGCTTGAAACCGGCTTTCTCGATGGACTCCATGATGAAGTCCAGTGCAGCCGGTGCCGTCTTCAGGTTCGGCGCAAAACCGCCCTCGTCGCCCACATTGGTGTTGTGGCCGGCATCCTTCAGGCGCTTCTTCAGCGTGTGGAACACTTCCGCACCGTAACGCACGGCTTCGGCCAGTGACGATGCGCCAACCGGGAGAATCATGAATTCCTGAAAATCGATGGGATTGTCGGCATGCGCACCGCCGTTGATGATGTTCATCATCGGCACCGGCAAGACATGGGCGTTCGGTCCGCCGAGATAGCGGTAGAGCGGCAGGCCGGAGGATTCAGCGGCGGCCTTGGCAACGGCGAGCGATACGCCGAGAATGGCGTTGGCGCCAAGACGGCTCTTGTTCGGCGTGCCATCGAGATCGATCATGGTCTTGTCGATGTGGATCTGGTTTTCCGCGTCGAGACCGCCGATTGCATCGAACAGCTCGCCATTGACGGCATCGACAGCCTTCAGAACGCCCTTGCCGAGATAGCGTGTGCCACCATCGCGCAGTTCCACGGCCTCATGTGCACCCGTCGATGCGCCGGATGGGACCGCCGCGCGGCCCAGTGAGCCGTCTTCGAGAATGACATCGACCTCAACAGTCGGGTTCCCGCGACTATCCAGAATTTCACGGCCAATAATATCGACAATAGCAGTCATAAGGCTTTTCCTTCAATTTGCATTGGGCAGCATTCGCCACTGGAATAGCGAATGAAGATGACAAGGAAAATCCCCATGAAGACGAATTGTTGCTCAAAACAGAAAAAAGGCCGTCAGAGACGGCCTTTTCCTGAAAATCAGATCATGCCGACTTGGCGATCCGGTCGAACTCCAGCAGCTTTTCCAGTAGACGCGGCATCTGGTCGAGCGGCACCATGTTCGGGCCGTCCGATGGCGCATTGTCCGGGTCCTGGTGCGTTTCGATGAACACGCCGGCCACGCCGACGGCAACGGCGGCACGCGCCAGCGTCTCGACAAACTCGCGCTGCCCGCCGGTGGAACCGCCCTGCCCGCCCGGCTGCTGCACCGAATGAGTCGCATCGAAAATCACCGGCGCGCCGAAGCCCGCCATGATCGGCAGCGAACGCATGTCCGATACCAGCGTGTTGTAGCCGAAGGATGCGCCGCGCTCGGTCACCATCACATTCGGGTTGCCGCTTTCCGTGACCTTGGCAATGACGTTCTTCATATCCCAGGGTGCAAGGAACTGGCCCTTCTTGATGTTGACCACCTTGCCGGTCCTGGCAGCAGCGATCAGCAGATCCGTCTGGCGGCAGAGAAACGCCGGGATCTGCAGCACATCGACGACTTCGCCCAGAACCGCGCACTGCTCTTCCGTGTGAACGTCGGTCAGCGTCGGCAGTCCGAACTCCTTGCGGATATCGGCGAAAACCGGCAGCGAATTTTCAAGGCCGAAGCCGCGCTTGCCGGTCAGCGACGTCCGGTTGGCCTTGTCGAAGCTCGACTTGTAGACCAGTCCGATGCCGAGCTTGCCCGTCAGCTCCTTCAGCGCGCCCGCCATGTCGAAGGCATGCTGGCGGCTTTCCATCTGGCAAGGCCCGGCAATCAGCGAAAACTGCGCGGTATTGGAAAAGGCAACCGGGCCGGCGGAGACAGTGGAATTCAGGGACATCAGGCAGCCTCAAATACAATGGCAGCGCCCTGTCCCGGTGCCCTATGCACAATCAGGCGGGAGCCGCGCTTTTCGGTGGAGATATTGTTGTTGGCGAGCAGCGTTTCAACCGCAGCCAGATCGCGAACTCCGACAACAAAGGCCTGCAAGCGCAAACCCCGCTCGTTTTCCGGCGCATCCAGACCGAGAAAGGATCGAAGGCCGGCAGGCGTCAGCACGGTGATATTGGCATTGGCAGCACGGATATCCATGCCGAAGGAATGGGCATTGACGTCGCGCTGGTTGACCAGTTCCTGCAAGGGATACTGGAAATCCGTCGGATTGACTTCCGACAGCACGATCTCACGCAAGCCTACCGCACCATTCCTGTGAGTCTGCAGGGCCGTGCGATCCACTTTCGGTGGATTGACACGCTGGCAGGTAAAGAAGAAGGCATCGGGAGCCCGCAGGTCCGCGGCAAAGGCAAGACGGAACCCCGCCACGCCTTCCGCACCATCCGGTGTTTTGAAGCCGCGCGAAAATTCCAGCATCCGGCCGGCCGATATACCGGATTTTACAAAAGCATCGTGATCGGCGCCGGCATCCTGCGTTCCCATGACCAGGGCGGAAAAACCGTCCTGGCCCTGGCGGAAACGGTAGGCCTGATCGCGGGCGACGAAGACATTGCCGTTGCGCGCCTCGGTTTCACAGGTCTCGCGCTGGGCGATGGCCAATGGTTCCAGAAACGTGTCGTCACTGAAGAAGATGCAGGCGTTCTCGGTGCCGAACGGATGGATACCGGCGGGCGCAACGGTAAAGCCGAGCGCTTCCAGACGCTGGCGCGCCGTATCGAGGTCCACCGTCGGCAGAACCAGATGATCAACAGGTCGGGGCGTGCGCGGAGTTGCTATGGTCATGGGAGAAGGGTGTGCCTCAATGCGGACTGCAATTCAAGCCACACCCCATATTGTTTCAAACGAGCCGGCTCTGGTCCATGGCCGCCCGGATGAACGAAGCGAACAGCGGATGCGGTTCGAATGGTCGCGACTTCAGTTCCGGATGGTACTGGACGCCGATGAACCATGGATGATCGGCATATTCGATGGTTTCCGGCAGAACACCATCCGGCGACATGCCCGAAAACACCAGACCGCAATCTTCCAGACGGTCCTTGTAATCGATGTTCACCTCGTAACGGTGGCGATGCCGCTCGAATATATCGGTCGAGCCGTAGATGTCGGCAATCCGCGTGCCGGATTTGAGCATGGCTTCGTAGGCGCCCAGACGCATGGTGCCGCCGAGATCGCCAGCCTGCGTGCGCTTCTCCAGCATGTTGCCCTTGAGCCACTCGGTCATGAGACCGACGACCGGTTCATTCGTCGGGCCGAATTCGCTGGACGATGCCTTCTCGACGCCTGCCAGCGAACGGGCCGCCTCGATGACCGCCATCTGCATGCCGAAGCAGATACCGAAATACGGGACCTTCTTCTCACGGGCAAATTTTGCCGCCAGAATCTTGCCTTCCGAGCCGCGCTCGCCGAAGCCGCCCGGCACCAAAATGCCGTGTACCTTCTGCAGATAGGGCGTCGGGTCTTCCTGTTCGAAGATTTCCGATTCGATCCAGTCGAGATTGACCTTTACCTTGTTGGCCATGCCACCATGGTGCAGGGCTTCGATCAGCGACTTGTAGGCATCTTTCAGGCCGGTGTACTTGCCGACGACGGCAATCGTGACCTCGCCTTCCGGATTGTGGATACGCTTGCTGACCTCGTCCCAACGCTCCATGCGGGGCTTTGGTGCAGGATCGATCCCGAATGCCGCCAGAACTTCCGAATCGAGGCCTTCCCTGTGATAGGCCATCGGAACGTCATAGATCGTATCGACGTCGAGCGCCTGGATGACCGCGGACGAGCGGACATTGCAGAACAGCGACAGCTTGCGGCGTTCCGATTCCGGAATCTCGCGATCCGCACGAATCAGCAGAATATCCGGTGCGATACCGATCGAGCGCAGTTCCTTGACGGAGTGCTGGGTCGGCTTGGTCTTCAGTTCACCCGCTGCGGGGATATAGGGCATCAGGGTCAGGTGGATATAGACAGCGCTGCCGCGCGGCAGGTCGTTGCCGAGCTGGCGGATCGCCTCGAGGAACGGCATCGCTTCGATATCGCCGACCGTACCACCGATTTCGCACAGCACGAAATCGTAATCCTCATTGCCGTCGACGATGAAATTCTTGATCTCATCGGTGACGTGCGGAATCACCTGAACGGTCGCGCCGAGGTAGTCACCCCTGCGTTCCTTCTCGATGATGTTGCGGTAGATGCGTCCGGTGGTGATATTGTCCTGCTTGTTGGCAGGACGCCCCGTAAAGCGCTCGTAATGACCAAGATCGAGGTCAGTTTCAGCGCCATCGTCGGTCACAAAGACCTCGCCGTGCTGATACGGCGACATCGTGCCGGGGTCGACGTTGAGATAAGGATCAAGCTTGCGAATCCGTACACGGTATCCACGAGCCTGAAGGAGGGCTGCCAAAGCAGCTGCGGCGATGCCTTTTCCGAGGGAAGAAACCACGCCGCCAGTGATGAAAACATATCGGGCCATGGGCTTATCTCGTTAGTCCTTTGTGAGTGATTTGGCCACAAAAAAATCGGCATGAAAGCCGTTTTTCCCGTGCCAATATCTTTTTCAAACAAGCAAAACGGCCAGACGTTAGGTCTGGCCGTTTCAATTCAGCGACGAATAGTTCTTACAGTACAACCACTTCCGTGCCAACAGTGACGCGGTTGTAAAGATCGATCACGTGATCATTGACCATGCGGAAACAACCGTTCGAAGCGGAGCTGCCGATGGTCCAGGGCTGCACGGTACCGTGAATACGGATATAGGTATCCTTGTTGCCCTGCGAAAGGTAGAGAGCGCGCGCGCCGAGCGGATTGCCTGGACCACCGTCCATGCCGTTCTCATACTTGGCGTAATGATTTGGTTCGCGCTCGATCATTTCCTTGGTCGGGATCCAACGGGGCCATTCGCGCTTGGTGCGGATTTCGGCGGTACCCTTGAATTCGAGACCTTCCTTGCCGACGGCAATGCCATAGCGGCGTGCGGTGGTGGAGGACTCAACCAGATAAAGGAACTTCTGCTTCGGATCGATGACGATGGTGCCGGTCTTGTAACCGGTGAAGGAAACGTCCTGCGGCAGATACTTCGGATCGAGCGAATAGTTGCGCTTGGCCGCTGCCGCCGTTGCACGGGCGGGCTTGCGGGCCTGCGAAACCTTGGCTGGTTTTGCCGTGGAAGCGGTTGGCGTCGTGTCAACCTTTGCCGCATCGGCAGGCGTTGCGGCCGTATTGACGGTGGACTGAGCGAATGCCGATCCGGACATGGCCAGAACAGAAATTCCGATGAGCAGAGAGCGACGTGAAATCATAGTGTTAGTTCCCGGATAATATGCACGCGCCATCAGCGGCACTTGCCAGGCCCCCAAGGCCAAACCTGACTATGGCGATATCTGAAGACTGTTTTCCACTCAATGCAAATCACCGTGAAGAACTGCCCAGACTGATTCTTCACCGCCAAGGGTTGCGGAAGCGCAACACATTTGCTGCGCATCCGCAAAGAATCAGTTTCAGCGGCGGTTACTGCGAATTGGGAACAGGATTTGCAGGCTGTGCCGGCGCGGCCGGAGCAGCAGGCGCAGGCGCTGTTGATTCGGCCGGTGCCGGAGCCGCTGGTGCGGCCGGTGCCGAAGCGTCAGACGCCGGCGGCGTCGTGGTCGCAGCACCCGGAAGCTGATTGAGAATGCCGCCCGATGCCGGCTGTCCGCCGGTTGCGGGCTGTCCACCCGTCGTTGCCGGGATACGGTTGAGAATATCCGTCGGGCTTTCGGCGTAGCGCGACATGATGCCCAGCGCCAGGGACGTGATGAAAAAGCCCGTCGCAAGAATCGCCGTTGCCCGCGTAAGCACGTTGGCAGCGCCGCGTGCGCTCATGAAACCCGAGCCGCCACCGATCCCAAGACCGCCGCCTTCAGAGCGCTGCATGAGCACAACTCCAACGAGGGCAAGTACAATCAGAAGATGAATGACGATGACGACGGTTTGCATGGGGTATTTTCTGCTTTCTAGGTGTCGGACGCGGCTCTTTACACCGTATCTCTTAATAAACCAAGCCCGTCAGCGGACAGTTTTCTCGGCAATTCGGCGCTTTTGATGCTCGTCAGAGCGAATGGTACGCCTCACAGATGGCCAGGAAGTCCACGGCTTTCAAGCTCGCGCCGCCAACAAGTGCGCCATCGACGTTCGCGATGCCCAGGAGCTCGACCGCATTGGAGGGCTTTACCGAGCCGCCATAGAGAATGCGCTGCCGCGCACCTTCCGCACCAAAACGCGCGGTCAGCGCCGCACGGATCGACGCGTGAACCTCACGGACATCCTCGGCGGTCGGCGTCAATCCGGTCCCGATCGCCCATACCGGCTCGTAGGCGATAACCGTATTGGCAGCGGTGGCTCCATCGGGGATGGAACCGGCGAGCTGCGTTGCAATGATATCGAGCGTCGCTCCGGCCTTGCGCTGTGCTTCGGTCTCGCCGATGCAGATGATCGCGACCAGTCCGGCGTCCCATGCGGCGACGGCCTTGGCATTGACCATTGCATCGGTCTCGCCGTGATCCGTGCGCCGCTCGGAATGTCCGACAATGACATGCGATGCGCCGGCATCCTTCAACATGTCGGCGGAGACATCGCCCGTGTGCGCGCCGGACTTTTTCGCATGGCAATCCTCGCCGCCAATGGCAAGCGCCTCGCCTTCGACGGACTGGGCTGCCCGGAAAACCAGCGTGGCCGGCACACAGATCAATGCGTCAATCTTCTCGCCAATGGCCGAATTCGGCCGGTTGACGATAATGCGCAGTTCATCCAGAGACTCTCCCGTCCCGTTCATTTTCCAGTTACCAGCGACGAGTGGACGGACATCAGGGGTCATTCGGCGTTCCTCAAGACGATAGATTTGATGATTTCTCGGTCATTTGATTGTCTGACTAGCAAATTCACTTGATAAAGCAATCGACACAAGCCCTTCATGACGCTATTCCCCTAAGCAATTCAATTTGAGCCTCATACTGTTACGGTGACTTTCTATGCTCGATTCCTTGCGCGACGTGGCCCAGACCTGGGTAGCCAAGCTGCTTCTTGCTCTTCTTGGCGTCAGTTTTGTTGGCTGGGGCGTTTCCAATACCATTCTCAGCGCCGTCGGCAATGGTTCGGCGATCAGCGCCGGAAGCTCGAAAGTCTCACCGGTCGAATATCGTCTGGCCTATGACCGCCAGCTTGCCGCCCTGCAGCAGCGTTTTGGCCAGCGTTTCACCCGTGAACAGGCCGATGCCATTGGCGTCAGCAACCAGGTGCAGGCGCAGCTTGTCGCCGGTGTCGTGCTCGACGAGGAAGCGCGGAAAATGTCGCTTGGCCTGTCCAAGGATCGCCTGGCACAGCTGGCCGCCGAAGATCCGGCGTTTCAGGGGCCCGACGGCCGTTTCAATCCCGGCCAGTTTGATCTGGTGCTGCGCAATGCCGGCATGACCCCGCAAGGCTATCTCGACAGCCGCAGCAAGATCGCCCGCCGCCAGCAGATCGTCGAAGCCGTCGCCGACGGCATCACGGTGCCCGATACGCTGCTGAAGGCGGTCGCGACCTATAAAGGCGAATCCCGCACCATCGACTACGTCTCGATGCCGAAATCCTTCATCACCGACATCCCTGCCCCCAGCGATGCGGACCTGAAGACCTATTTCGACGCGAACAAGGAAGCCTACGCAGCGCCGCAGTATCGCAAGATCACCTACGTCAAGCTTGAACCCAAGGACATTGCCGACCAGGCGTCGGTTTCGCCCGAGGAGATCAAGGCGGAATATGACAAGAACATTGCCCGCTATACCTCGCCGGAAACCCGCACCATCGAACAGCTGACCTTTGCCAATGCCGATGCAGCCAAGGCTGCCCATGACCGTCTGGCTGCAGGCACCTCGTTCGACGATGAAGTGAAGGCCGAAGGCAAGACAATGAATGACGTGCGTCTTGGCACGTTCCAGCGCAACGCCCTGCCCGACCAGACCATTGCCGATGCGATCTTCAAGCTTCAGGCCGGAAATGTCAGCGATGTGATCACCGGCGCGTTTGGCCCGGTCATCGTGCGGGTGACTGCCGCCGCACCGCAGGTCATCAAACCGCTTTCCGAGGTGGAGAAGGATATTCGCGAGACGATCGCGCTTTCCCTCGCCGCATCATCTGTCATGTCCGTGCACGACGCCTATGAGAATGCCCGGGCCGACGGCGCGACCATGGCCGATGCCGCCGCCAAACAGAACCTCAAAGTGGTCACCATTGATGCCGTCGACCAGTCGGGTCGCGGACCGGACGACAAGGAGATTCCTGGTATTCCGTTCGGTGAAAATCTTCTGGCTGCCGCCTTCCTTGCCGATCAGGGTTTTGACAATGAGCCGCTCAATATCGGTCCGAACAGTTTCCTCTGGTACGATGTCACCGGCATCACACCGGCACGCGACCGCACCCTCGATGAAGTGAAGGCGCGGGTCACGGACAACTGGCGGACGGCCGAACTTGAAAAGCGCCTCAATGAAAAGGCCGAGGAAGTGCGCAAGCGCGTTGCATCCGGCACATCGCTGGACGACATCGCGGCTGAATTCAAGTTCACCAAGGAAACCAAACGCGGCATCACGCGCCAGTCAAAGGATACCGACCTCGGTGTCGGCGGCGTTGCCTCGGTGTTCGACGGGCCCAACGGTCTGGTCGGTGTTACGGAATCGGCGGCGGACCAGTCGAAGCTGATCTTCAAGGTGACGGAATCGATCGAACCGTTGAATGTGGGACCGGACTCGCTGACCAAGGCGGAGAAGGATACCTTCACGTCGCGCCTGTCCGACGATCTGCTGGACCAGCTGGTCATGCAGTTGCAGACCGTCTATCCCGTCACCATCAACAAGACCGTTATTAATCAGGCGCTTGCCCGCCAGTGATTGCAGTGAGACCCAGGAATGGCTGAACTGAAACGTTTCATCGGCATTGCGGCAGCGGGAAAAGCGCTTTCCCGCGAGGAAGCCGTGGAAGCCTTCGACATCATGATGTCGGGACAGGCAACCCCGGCGCAGATCGGCGCCCTGCTCATGGCCCTGCGGGTGCGCGGCGAGCAGGTTGACGAGATTGCCGGAGCGGTCTCGGCCATGCGCTCGAAAATGCTTCCCGTGAAGGCCGTGCCCGGCGCCATCGATATCGTCGGCACCGGCGGGGACCAGTCGGGTTCCTACAACGTTTCAACCTGCGCCGCCTTTGTGGCGGCTGGCGCCGGCGTGCCGGTTGCCAAGCACGGCAATCGCGCCCTCTCCTCGCGCTCCGGCGCGGCCGATACGCTGGCAGCGCTCGGCATCAACATCGAAATCGGTCCCGATCTGATCTCCACCTGCATCGAGGAAGCCGGTATCGGCTTCATGTTCGCGCCGTCGCACCATCCGGCGATGAAGCATGTCGGCCCCGCCCGGGTCGAACTTGGCACCCGCACCATCTTCAATCTGCTGGGCCCACTGACCAATCCCGCAGGCGTTACCCGCCAGCTCGTCGGCGTCTATGCGCCCGAATGGGTGGAACCCATCGCGCAGGTATTGAAGAACCTCGGTTCGGAATCCGTCTGGGTCGTGCATGGCGATGGTCTCGACGAAATCACCACGGCGGGCGTCACCAAAGTCGCTGCCCTTGAAAACGGTGCGATCCGCACCTTCGAGATCGAACCCGAAGCCTTTGGCCTGCGCCTTGTCGATCCCCAGGATCTCAAGGGCGGCACGGCGGAAGAAAACGCGGTCTCGCTGCTCTCCGTCCTTGACGGCGCGCATGGTGCCTATCGCGATATCACCCTGTTCAATGCGGGTGCCGGACTGGTTGTCGCTGGCGCCACCGGCGACCTGAAAACCGGCATCAGCATGGCGGCCCATTCCATCGACAGCGGTGCGGCGCGAAATGTGCTAAAGAAGCTGGTGCACGTATCCAACAGCAAGGCTGACTGACCATGGTTGATATTCTTCGCAAGATCGAAGCCTACAAGCGTGAAGAGATTGCTGCCGCCAAGACACGCCTGACCGTCGATGACCTCAAGGCCCGGATCGGGGATCAGGACGCGCCGCGCGGTTTCCTCAACGCTTTGCAGCGGAAACGCGCCGCCAATACATTCGGCCTGATCGCCGAGATCAAGAAGGCGAGCCCCTCCAAAGGCCTGATTCGCCCTGATTTCGATCCACCCGCGCTGGCCAAGGCCTATGAACAGGGAGGCGCAGCCTGCCTTTCCGTGCTGACCGATGCACCGTCGTTTCAGGGTGCGCCCGAATTTCTGACTGCAGCCCGCGCCGCCGTCAGCCTGCCTGCCCTGCGCAAGGATTTTCTCTTCGATACCTATCAGGTCTTTGAAGCCCGCAGCTGGGGCGCCGATTGCATTCTGATCATCATGGCGAGCGTCGACGATGCCCTGGCCGCAGCGCTCGAAGAAACGGCGATGGCACTTGACATGGATGTCTTGGTCGAAGTGCATGACGAAGCCGAGATGGAGCGGGCGCTAAAACTCACCTCGCCGCTTCTTGGCATCAATAACCGCGATCTGCGCACCTTTCATGTGGATCTCGCCGTGTCCGAACGGCTGGCCAGAATGGTCCCGGCGGACAAGCTGCTCGTCAGCGAAAGCGGCGTTTTCACCCATGCGGACTGCCAGCGCCTCGCCAAATCCGGCATCGGCAGCTTCCTCGTCGGCGAAAGCCTGATGCGCCAGAGCGATGTGGCGGCGGCGACCCACGCGCTTCTGCATGGCACAGCGGACCAGCAGACAAGCGCCGCATGACAACCGCGCCGAAGCTGACCCATCTCGACAGCACCGGCGCGGCCCATATGGTCGATGTCGGCAGCAAGACCGAGACTGAACGGGTTGCCGTGGCGGAAGGGTCCGTGCGGATGCTGGCGGAAACGCTCGAGCTGATCCTTTCGGGCAATGCCAAGAAGGGCGATGTCATCGGCACGGCCCGCATCGCCGGGATCATGGCCGCCAAGAAAACCCATGACCTCATTCCGCTCTGCCATCCGCTGCTTCTGAGCAGGATCAGTGTCGATATCGACGCCGACAAGGCCCTGCCGGGTCTGCGGGTGCGTGCCACCGTCAAGCTGACGGGTAAAACCGGTGTCGAAATGGAAGCGCTCACCGCGGTTTCCATTGCGTGCCTGACGATCTACGACATGGCAAAAGCCGCCGACAAGGGTATGATCATTCAGGATATTCGCCTGTTGCAGAAATCGGGCGGAAAATCCGGCGATTGGTCCGCGGAAACTTCAGACGGGAATTGAACGATGGCAGACCTCCTTCCGGTTGACGAAGCGCTGCGGCGCATCCTGGCCAATGTGGATCTGCTGGAACCGGAAACCGTTGCGCTCGGCGATGCGGGCGGACGCGTGCTCGCTGCCGACCTGCATGCCCGGCGCCAGCAACCGCCCTTTGCCGCCTCGGCGATGGATGGCTATGCCGTGCGCGCCGCCGATGTCGCCAGCGTGCCTGTCCGCCTGAAGCTGGTGGGTCAGTCCGCTGCCGGGCATGCCTTTCAAGGCTCGGTCGATCCGGGCGAAGCCGTGCGCATCTTCACTGGCGCACCGGTGCCGGCGGGTGCCGACAGCGTGGTCATTCAGGAAAACACTTTGCCGCATGGCGATGAGGTGGAGATTGTCGAAACGATCGTCCTTGGCCGCAACATCCGCGCGGCCGGCCTCGATTTCAACAGCGGCGATGTCCTGCTTGCCGCTGGCCGGCAGCTTGATCCGGCGGCCCTTGCCCTCGCCGCATCCGCCGATCATCCGCATCTGTCCGTCGTGCGGCGTCCGCGCGTCGCGATATTGGCAACCGGCGATGAACTGGTCAGCCCCGGCGAAAGCTACCGGCCCGACCAGATCATTGCTTCCAACAGTTATGGTCTGGCTGAAATCGTCCGCAATGCGGGCGGCATCGCCATCGATCTGGGCATTGCCGAAGACCGGCTCGAAGCGTTGAGCGATGCGCTGGACCGCGCCGTTGCAGCGCAGGCCGATATCCTGGTGACACTGGGCGGCGCCTCGGTTGGCGACCATGATCTGGTCCAGCCAGCCCTTGCCGCGCGCGGCATGGAACTCGATTTCTGGAAAATCGCCCTGCGCCCCGGCAAACCACTGATGTTCGGCCATCTCCAGGGCATGCGCATTCTCGGCCTGCCCGGCAATCCCGTATCGAGCCTGATCTGTGCGCATATATTCCTGACGCCGCTTATCCGCACCTTCATGGGACTATCGCACACGCCCGATCTGCGCGCTGCGGTTCTCGGCACTGATATGCCCACCAATGACCAGAGGCAGGATTATGTCCGGGCGCGCGTCGTCACCGGACCGGATGGCACGCTGACCGCGACGCCGTTTCCGCTGCAGGATTCATCCATGTTGAAATTCCTCGCCGACGCCAATGGCCTGATCATCCGCGAACCGCATGCGCCAGCCCTTGCCGCCGGTTCGCCCTGTACAATCCTGATGTTACGCTGATTTAAAAACCGGGCCTCTGGAGTCATGGGTCAGTCCACAACTCCAGAGCGGTATCGCCTGAGAGCAACCCAAGGCAATTCTTATACTCAAATCAGGCAGTTAACCGGTGCTCTCTGCGGTCACTTTCCGTTATATTGGCAAGGTCTATTGCTTTTTGCAACCTAGACGCGTGCCGGAAAGATGGTTCGAGTGTTTTGCCCTGTTTGACCGCCTCGACAAACCGCTGATAGTTCGTCGCGACAGGCTCGACCTCGACCTCTTTCCACACCGCCGTTTCCACGTCATCGCCGAGGCAGACCAGCAGCTTGGAGCCGTCATGACGGTGCACGACTTCGAATGCACCCTTGTCGCCGTAGACGCGCAGGCGCAGCTCATTGACATGGCCCGTGGCCCAGCGGCTTGAATGGACGACACCCAGCGCGCCATTGGTGAAGCTCACCGTCATGGTGAAACTGTCATTGGCGTCGAGTTCATATTCGCCGATGCGATTGCCTTCCGCCTTGTCGAATGCCTTGAGGCGGCAGAACACCTCGTCGATTTCCGTATCGGTGCCATAGACGACGAAATCGAGAATATGCACGCCGACGTCGCCAAGCGTGCCGTTGGAGCCGTGCTTCTTTGACAGACGCCAGAGCCAGCGGCTTTCCGTCTGCCAGTCGCCCCACATTTTCGAGACAAGCCAGCTTTGCAGATACGATGCTTCCACGTGCCTGACCTTGCCGATCTGGCCGCTGGTGACCAGCTTGCGGGCCGCCTGCAGCTGCGCGACATTGCGATAGGTCAGGTTCACCATGCCGACGAGACCCGCCGCCTCGATCTTGTCGGCCATTTCGGCGGCATCTTCATAATTGGCCGCAAGCGGCTTTTCGCAGAACACGTGCTTGCCCGCCGCGATGCACTGCAAGGTGGTGGCGTGGTGGATGCTGTCGGGCGTGACATTGGCCACCGCATCGAAATCGCCCCAGGCCAATGCCTCCTCCAGCGAGGTGAATGCCCGCTCGATGCCATATTCCGCGCGGAATGCTTCCGCCCGGCCAGGATCGACATCCACCGCGCCCGCCAGTGTTACCCCTTCGATTTCAGCGAAATTCTTGGCATGGGAATTGGCCATACTGCCGGTACCCAAGATCAAAAGACGCATTGGTCCAGTCCTTCACATGAATGTGCCGCACGCTGCAACGCGGTGCCGGCATTGATACTGCGGATATTGGAAACGGCCGCGCGCGGGCCGTCCCCGATCGGATCGGCGTTTAGCGGAAACCTTCCTCGCCGGCTTCGTGCAGGCTGCCGCCGCGGGCGGTGATGGGCTCGATGGCCTGTTCGACCGGCGTGTTCGGCGCCGTATTGAGTTCCGGATAGCGGTTGGGATTGTAGGCCCAGTTCACCGCATTGCGCAGCACCAGCCCGACCGTCTCATCGTGATAGGTTGGATAGGTTTCGTGGCCGGGGCGGAAATAGAACACGTTGCCCGCACCCTTGCGGTAGGTCAGGCCGGAACGGAACACCTCGCCGCCCTGGAACCACGAGACGAAGATCGTCTCGAGCGGTTCCGGCACGGAGAATGGCTCGCCATACATCTCTTCGTTTTCCAGCTCGAAATAGCGCGGCAGGCCTTTGGCAATGGGATGGCCGGGATTGACCACCCAGAGCCGTTCGCGCTCACCGGCTTCACGCCAGTGCAGCGCACAGGGCGAGCCCATCAGGCGCTTGAAAATCTTGGAGAAATGGCCGGAGTGCAGGACGATGATGCCCATGCCTTCCCAGACGCGCTTGGCGACGCGCTCGACCACGTCGTCGGCGACATCGCCATGGGCGCGGTGACCCCACCAGATCAGCACATCGGTTTCATCCAGTACCTTGTCGGTCAGGCCATGTTCGGGTTCCTGCAGGGTGGCGGTCTTCACCGCGATATTGCCGTCCGACTTCAGAAGCTTGGCGATCTGGTTGTGCATGCCTTCGGGGTAGATTTCGGCGACGGTCTTGTTCACCTGTTCATGAACATTTTCGCCCCAGACGAGCGTGCGGATGGTCATCTTTGTCTTCCTATTCATTGGATATGCGGTTGGGAGGATGCTTGTGTTCGGTCTTTAGTTTGACGCTGCCGGCCTGCCCGATTGATCGAAGCGGTGGACATTGTCGTTGATCGGCGAAATGTGGAGCAGTTCGCCGGGCTGCTGGCTTGCAGTCCCGTCCTGTCTGACGACAAGCGGGTCCTTCGCGCCAATATCGATGTAGAGATAGGTCTCGGAACCGAGGTTTTCGGACAGGATCAGCTTGCCGTTCCATGCGCCGCCCTTGTCCTTGATTTCGAGATGCTCCGGCCGCACGCCCAGTGTGTGGGCGCGGTAGGTATCCGCGTGTTTCTCGGTGAGGAAATTCATCTTCGGTGACCCGATGAAACCGGCGACAAAGACCGATTGCGGCTTCTCATAAAGCTCCAGCGGCGTGCCGACCTGCTCAACGATACCGTCACGCAGCACGCAGATACGGTCTGCAAGCGTCATCGCCTCCACCTGATCGTGGGTGACGTAGATCATCGTGGTCTCGTGCATTTTTGCATGCAGTTTGGCGATTTCAAGCCGCGTCTGCACCCGCAGGGCCGCATCGAGATTGGACAGCGGTTCATCGAACAGGAAGACTTTCGGATCGCGCACGATGGCCCGGCCGATGGCCACGCGCTGGCGCTGGCCGCCGGAAAGCTGTTTTGGCAACCGGTCGAGATAGGCGGTGATCTGCAGCATGTCCGCCGCCTCGTTCACCCGCCGCTTGATTTCGTCTGTGCCGCCCTTGGCGAGTTTCAGGCCGAACGCCATATTGTCGAACACCGTCATGTGCGGATAGAGTGCATAGGACTGGAACACCATGGCAATGCCGCGCTGTGACGGCGTCAGGCTGTTGACCACCTTGTCGTCGAAGGCCAGCGTTCCGGCGGTGATATCCTCAAGCCCGGCGATCAACCGCAGCAAGGTGGATTTTCCGCAGCCGGAAGGGCCGACGAACACCATGAATTCGCTGGGACTGATTTCCAGATCGACCCCCTTGATGACGTCGAACGTACCGAAGGACTTGCGGACATTGTTGAGATGAATAGCTGTCATTTGAGTTACCCCTTGACGCCGCCGGCGGTGAGGCCGGAAATGATCTTGCGTTGGAAAATCAGGACGAGAACAACGAGCGGCACCGTCACGATGACGGATGCGGCCATGATCGTGCCCCACGGGATTTCATGCGCACTGGCTCCGGACAAAAGCGCGATGGTGACCGGCACCGTGCGCACCTCAGTCGAAGACGTGAATGTGAGGGCAAACAGGAACTCATTCCATGCGGCGATGAAGGCGAGCAACCCGGTCGTTACCATCGCCGGCCACATCAGAGGCAGGAACACCTTTGTGATGATGACCCAGGGAGTGGCCCCGTCGACGATGGCCGCCTCTTCGATTTCGACAGGCAGATCGCGCATGAAGGTGGTCAGCACCCACACGGTGAACGGCAATGTGAAGATCGTGTAAGAAAAGACGAGGCTCCACAGCGTGTTGTAGAGACCGAGAAAGCGCACGACTTCGAACAGGCCTGCCAGCACCGCAATCTGCGGGAACATCGAGACGGACAGGATGGTCAGCAGCAGCAGCGAGCGGCCGCGAAACCGCACACGAGCCAGTGCAAAGGATGCGGTGACGGCGATCAGCAGGGCCAGCAGCACCACCAGTGTCGACACGACAAGCGAATTCAGCAGATTGCGGGTGAAACTGCCGGCATTGATGACCGATACGTAGTTTTCCAGCGAGAACGACGACGGAAAATACTCGACGGTGAACAGGTTGCTGCCGGTTTTGAAGCTGGTGATAATGGCGTAATAGAACGGAAAGACCGCCAGCACGACAATCAGGGTGACGAGCGCATAAAACGCCGTGTTCTTGGTGAGATTCCAGATCATCAGCGGTCTCCTCCATCGAGGCGCACGCGGCCAAGCCAGATCGCCAGCACGGTCATCAGGGCGATCACCAGAAACAGCAGCGTCGACTGTGCCGAGCCATAGGCGAACTTGTCGAATTCGATGAGATTTTCCCGCGCCAGTACCGACATGGTCTTGGTCTGCGAGCTGTTGGGCGTCAGAACATAGATCAGGTCGAAAATGCGCATGGCATCGAGCAGGCGGAAAATGATGGCGACCATCAGCGCCGGCTTGATCAGCGGCAGGGTAATGCGGAAAAACTGGCGGATCGGATGCACGCCGTCGATATGCGCGGCTTCATAAATGTCCTTCGGTACCATCTGCAGTCCTGCCAGAATGAGCAGCGCCATGAAAGGCGTGGTCTTCCAGACATCGACGATCAGCACCGCCGTCATGGCCGTATCGGCACTCGCCGTCCAGGCAATGGGATGGCTGATGAAACCAAGGCGCATGAACAGATCGTTGAGAATGCCGAACTGGTCGTTCAGCATCCAGCCCCACAGGCGGGCCGACACGATGGTCGGGATCGCCCATGGAATGAGGATGGCAGCGCGGACAATGCCCCTGCCCTTGAACTCGGCATTCAGAACAAGCGCGACGATCATGCCGAAAAAGGCTTCCAGCGCCACGGAGATGATGCTGAAGCGCACGGTGTTCCACACGGCGTTCCACCAGGTCGGATCAACCAGAAGTCCTGAGAAGATCGTGCGGCCGCTTTTCAGCTGGATCCACGACAGATAGTTCTTGAATCCCACCCATTTGGCCGCGCTCATATTGGTCAGCGAAGCATCGGTGAACGAGAAATAGATTGTCCGAAGCAAGGGCCAGCCGGCAACAATGGCCAGGGCGACAATCATCGGAATGAGAAACAGCTGCGCCGAGCGGGCGCGCTGCCGCAAAAGCTCTGAACGTGCGGTGGAAGGCGTCATGCTCGTATTCCTGCCCGTGTGGTTCCGGATGAAGCGAAAGCGTCAGGCAAACGGTGCGAACGGGGTTCGGGAGGTTGTGAACGCCATCCGCACCGTGCCCTTTTGCTGGCAGGGGTCTACCAGCTGTTTCCCTTGAGTTCGGTCAGCTTTGCTTCCAGAAGCTCAAGGTTTTCGGCAGCGGTGCCATTGCCCGATAATGTATCGTGGACCGCGCTCCAGAACATGTTGGACACTTCATTGTATTTCACCTTCGTCGGCGCCGAGGGGCGCGGAACGGAATTTTCAAACACCGGCTTCCAGTTTGGAATGAGCGGCTGCGCGGCGGCGATATCCTTGTCGTCGTAGAGCGCCTTGATGGTCGGCATGCTGGCCTGGGAAATCGCCCGCGCCTTCTGCTGTGCGGGCGAGCCGAGGAACAGCGCCAGCTTGATCGCCTCTTCGGGCGCCTTCGAATATTTTGAAACCGCCAGGTTCCAGCCGCCAAGCGTTGCAGCGGAGTTTTGGCCATCCTTGCCGCTCGGCAGGGGCGCCACGTCGAACTTGCCCTTGATGGCGCTGCCATCGGCCCCGGCCAGCGCATAGGCATAGGGCCAGTTGCGCATGAAAACGGAATTGCCGGTCTGCCAGACACCGCGTGCTTCTTCCTCCGTGTAGGCGAGCACGCCCTTGGGCGAGATGGTATCGACCCAGCCCTTGGCGCGGTCGATGGCCGCTGCCGCTTCCGGATTGTTGATCGAAATCGTGCCGTCCGCCTCGACGATCTGCCCGCCGCCCGAGGATTTTACCCATTCGAGCGCGTTGCAGGTCAGGCCCTCATAGGCATTGGCCTGGAAGACAAAGCCATAAATGCTCTTGTTGCCGGCCGCCCGCTCGCCATCCTGGATTTCCTTGGCGGTTGCCGCCATCTCGTCCCAGGTTTTTGGCACCGGCTTCTTGTACTTTTCCAGCAGGTCCTTGCGGTAGTAGAGCGCCGGGGCATCGGTGAACATCGGCAAGGCGACCAGCTTGCCGCCGACGGTCTGGCTTTCGATGATCGACGGTATGTGCTGGTCGATGACGTCCTTGGCGGCTTCCTTCAGGTCGAGGAACTGGTCGGCCAGCTGCGGCGCCCAGATCACATCGGTGCGGTAGACGTCGATATCGGTATTGCCGGCGGCGAGCCACAGGCGGTACTGGCCGAAATTGTCGGAACTGTTGGCTGGCATGGCAACGATGGACACCTTGTTGCCGGTTTCCTTCTCGAACTGGTCAAGCTGCTTGCGCAGGAACTCGCGTCCATTGCCGGTGTCGCCGGATACGATCGCCAGATTGGCGGCAAAAGCCCCTGAAGCCAGCAAGGTCGTGGTCAAAAGGGTCGCAATGAATGATTTGGCTTTCATGATTTCCTCCCAAAAATCTGACAGAATCGGCTGCCGCACATCGCAGCGATGCTTGGCCCCTCTTCAAAAACTCCTCCTGAAGCGCTTTGGAAATCATTTGAAACATCAAAATTCAAAGCGCTTTGAATGAAAAATGACAAAGGCTCTTTCACCTGTCAAGCCGCAAATTGGCGGCACAAACCAGACATCAAGGTCAACCGCATGGATAAATGGATTATTATATATATATTACAGCACACTATACGGCATTGCTGAGAACGTGAATTCCGGGCTGTCGCCCTGTTGAAACAGCACCGTACCGACCACGGATCACATTATCGCGAGCAATTTACCAAAGCGCTTTGAATTTAGCCTCTGGTTATGTTTATTATTTGGAGTCATATCTGCATTGCCTGAAAAGACCGTACTGGATTGCTTGCCATGAAACTCAAGGAACTGGCTGAACAACTGGGCCTCTCGCAAACGACCGTCAGTCGCGCCCTGAACGGCTATCCTGAAGTCAACAAGGCGACGCGCGAACGCGTCAGCCAGGCCGCGCTCAAATTCGGCTACAGCGCCAATGCCAATGCCCGGCGCCTTGCCATCGGCCGCATCGGCGCCATCGGCATCCTGATGCCGCGCGACCGCAGCGAACGTTTCGGTCCGCACACGAGCGAGTTTTTCTCCGGTCTGGCCGAGCAGCTGTCGCAGCACGAAATGGACCTGCTGATGAGCCCGAGCATCAACAATGACGAGCTTGCGGCCTACCGGCGGCTGATTTCCAGCAAGCGCGTGGACGGCATCATCGTCACCGGCCCCACCCTGATGGACGAGCGGGTCGCCATGCTGACGGAAGCGAAATTTCCCTTTGTGCTGCACGGACGAACCAATATCGCCGCCCCGCATGCCTGGCTCGACATCGACAATGCCGGCGCCTTCCGGCAGGCGGCATCGCACCTGATCGATCTCGGCCACCGGCATATCGCGATGATTGACGGGCTGAAGGGCCACACGTTTTCCGAACACCGCGAAATGGGTTATCGCGAAGCATTGCTGGAGCGCGGCATTGCCGTTGATCCGCGCTTCATCGTGCATGAGCGTTTTTCCGACGAAACCGGTTTCCATGAGGCACAGCGGCTCTTGTCCTATACGCCGCATCCGACCGCCATTCTCGCCGGCTCGATGATGACGGCGCTCGGCATTTTCCGCGCCATCCGTTCAAAGGGCTATGAACTGGGCAAGGAAGTTTCGGTGATCGCCCATGACGACGTGTTCCCCTACCTCAATGCCAGCAACATGGTCCCGGCCATGACCACCACCCGGTCGTCGATCCGCTCCGCCGGGTCGCGTATCGCCGAATTGCTGGTGCGTGTCCTCGACGGCGAACCGGTCGAGAACATCCACGAGATATGGCCGGTCGAACTCATCCTGCGCCAATCGAGCGGTCCGCCCGTCGCCCCGCGCCGGTGAGTGCCTAGCCCAATTCGAAGGTTGTGATGCCAAAAATCCGGTCGAGCGGCAATTCGGGCGCCGCTCCGCGATACATGCGTGCGGTTTCGAACACCGGCGCCAGACCGTACCGGTCGCAAAGGCGCCGCGCGGCCCCATTGGTCCCGGGAATATCCAGAAAGACCTGCGCATCCCCGGCTGTTGCTGCGAGGGATTGAAACAGCCGGTCGGCGGTCTCTTCGGTTTCGGCAAACAAGGGACCGATTTTGCAGCCCTCGCGGCATGCGCGCACGACGCCATACCCCGCGATTTTTCCGTCGACAATGCAGGCCAGGCCGTGGCGGGAGCCGGACGGGCCGAGCCAGGCACGGATAAACGATTCCCGTGGTTCGGGATTGAATTGACGGTCATAGGCGGCGACAGCACCGATCCATTGCGCATCGATGGCGACGATATTGCCGCTGGAGGGTGCCCTGCAGCCGGGCGCGCCGCCATAGCGGTAATTCGCATGGGCATAGACAAATCCCGACTTCCGATAGTTTTCCTGCTGGGCAACGACACCATCAAGACCGACGGTCTGTCCGGAAAATCCGCTCAGCACGCCCTGCCAGAGCGACCAGCCGAAACCCAGACCGCGCGATTGCGCACGCACCATGTAGAAGCCGAGAAAGCCGTAGTCTCGCGCATAGCGGACCAGCGAGACCGCTGCCGTCAGCTCACCATTCACCTCAAGCACGTGATAGCCCTTGGGGTCCGCGGCCCAGAATGCGTCCGCATCGTCCAAACCGGGGTTCCAGCCCTCGGCGGCTGCCCAGTCGATGATGGTGGCAAGGTCATGGCGCTCGGCGATTCGGATGAAAGCTGTCATGATATTGTGATATCCAACTGGAAACCGACGCAACAGCGCCCTGAACGGGCGCATTATTGCCCGCATATGCTTCGTAACCAAGCTTCCAGCATTGCCGCAACGGAATATTAAGCACTTGTAGAACAATGCTGGAACAGATAGTGTTTGTTCTGGTTTTGTTTTTCCGATTCCCTGCTAAAGGATCGCCGATGCTCACGCGTAAACAACATGAACTTCTTCTCTTCATTCATGAGCGTCTGAAGGAGACGGGCATTCCGCCATCCTTCGACGAAATGAAGGATGCGCTGGATCTGGCCTCCAAATCCGGCATTCACCGGCTGATCACTGCGCTGGAAGAGCGCGGCTTCATTCGTCGGCTTGCGAACAGGGCACGCGCGCTGGAAGTCCTGCGCCTGCCGGACTCCATCGCACCCGGCCTCAACAGCCAGAGAAAGTTCGAGCCGAGTGTCATCGAGGGCAGTCTCGGACGCAATATTGCGCCGCCGAAGCCGCAGCCGCGCGCCTCCAACGATATGGACATGCCTGCCAATGTCAGCATTCCGGTCATGGGCCGGATTGCCGCCGGTGTGCCGATTTCCGCCATCCAGAACCAGACTCACATGCTGAGCCTTCCGCCAGACATGATCGGCAGCGGCGAACATTACGCGCTTGAGGTCAAGGGCGACTCGATGATCGAAGCAGGCATTTTCGACGGCGATACCGTTGTCATCAAGCGCGGCGACACCGCAAGCCCCGGCGAAATCATCGTGGCGCTGGTCGATGATGAGGAAGCCACCCTCAAGCGGTTCCGCCGCAAGGGTGCCTCGATTGCCCTGGAAGCCGCCAACCCAGCCTATGAAACGCGGATTTTCGGACCGGACCGCGTGCGGGTGCAGGGCAAGCTCGTCGGCCTGATCCGCCGTTACTGACCGGCCGCCGCGTCCCGTTCGGCATTGTTCGGGACGCTTTCGATCGCATGGGCCTTGCGTGAACGCTCCGGGCGGTTGCGCGCCGCATTGGAATGGATGCGGTACTTGTTCCAGGGTCGGTCCGGCGGACCGATCGCCCAGGTCAGGCGGGCCGACTGCACCCTTTGCTCCAGCGCTTCTCCGGCTTTCGATAGATCCGTCACGTCACCCTGCCCTTGCCCGCCGGAGCCGAACCGGATTTCGGCAGCACCGTTCAAGGCGAGATCACGGCGCGTGATCACCATCGGGCCGGGAACGGGGCAACCGGTATCCACGCCGGCAAAGCTTAGCACGACAATATTCCCCTCGCTGCAGGCGGCGTTCCTTTGCGCTGGATCATCCGTATAGGCAATGATGAGACCGCCCGGTTCTCGCGCCAGACAGAGCTTGCCGGCGCATTCGAAGACACCCTCCGCTGCCTCTTTGCCGATCCCCGCCGGTTTGACGATCTGTTCCAGCCCAAAGCCCTGCCGCCAGTTGTTCAACGTGAAGGCGCCGCCCTGCGGGCGATTGATCATCAATGCCGTGCCATTGCGCACACCGGCCAGCCGGCCATCCTCGGACAGGACGATATCCGCCGGCGCTGTGCGCGCCATGATCAAGACGGCCGCAGCAAACAGCGGCAGACTGCACAGACGCAACCACGACGAGAGGAATATCAGGATCACAAGTGCCGCGCTCATCAGGATCAGGCTCGGCTGCGGCATCGGACCGAGATTGCCCGAGGGCGAGAGTGCGGCAACGTGATGGGCGATGAACACGACCAGCTCGATGCCACGCTCCATGACGGCGAACGACAGGAAATCCAGATCGAACGGCATCAGCAACAGCGAAAGTACGGCGAAGGGCATGACCAGAACCGAGACCACGGGCAAGGCAAATGCGTTGCCGATCAGTCCGAGCGGTGCGGTATTGTTGAAATGATAGGCGGCAAAGATCGCGCTGGCCGAACCGGCGACCAGGGATGTCAGGGCGACTTCACTGATATGATCGCCGATCTTGCCGGTCAGCCGCAACAACAGGCTGTTGCCGGATGCACGCCGGGCATTCCCGCCGGCCTTGCGCGGCGACCACCAGCCGTAGAATGCGATCAGTGCGGCGGTGGCCGAGTAGGACATCTGGAAGCTTGGCCCCATCACCTCGTGCGGCGCGATGGCAATGGTTACCAAGGCGGCCAGGGCAACATTACGCAGCGACAGCGCCGCCCGGTCCACGGTCATGGCGACAAGCATGACTGCCAGCATGACAAAGCTGCGCTGGGCCGCCACGTCGATCCCCGAGAGCAGCAGATAGAATGCCGACGCCAGCAGCGCCGCGCATGCCGAGAATTTCTTGATGGGATAGCGCGCAGCAAAGTCCGGAAAGAAGGCCATGCACGCACGCAGCGAGCCGATGACGATCCCGGCCACGAGCGCCATGTGCAATCCCGAAATGGAGAGAATATGCGACAGGCCGCTCAGCCGCATGGCGTTGTTGGTGGCCTCGCTGATGCCATCACGCTGGCCGGTGATCAGCGATGCGGCGATGGCACCGGCTTCTCCCGGCATATGACCGAGGATACGATCGGTGAGTGCCTGGCGCATCGCAGCGACGGCAAACAGCGTTCTGGTCGTCAAATCAGCCGGTTCCGGCAGAGAAGCCGCTTCGGGCTTGCCCAGAAAGAAGCCGCTGCCGCCGATGCCCCTGTAGTAATTGTGGAAGGCAAAGTCATAATTGCCCGATCGCACGGGACCGGATGGCGGGCGCAGATGCACCAGACCGCGCAGCCCGCTGCCTATGGCAGCTTCAGGTGGCAGGGCGCGGGCCGATACAACCAGCCTTGCCGGGGCGTAGCGCAGCTGCGGGCGCTCCGTGGCTATCACGTCCATCGTCACGCGCCAGCCGCCCCGCTCGGCGCGGTTGATCGCGACGATGCGGCCGGTCAGCCGCGTGGTGACGGCGGAGCCGAGCATTGGCGTATCCAGACGCAGCGTTTCCAGCTTGGCACAGAGCATGCCCATGACAACCAGCACTGCGGCGGAAAGGCACATCCCGATCAGATGCCGCTCGCGTGCCAGGAGTTTGAACCCGGCAAGCGCGGTCAATCCGAAGAGGATGGCGCTCAGCCGCGGTTCCACGGGCAAGCCGAAATAGACAATGGCGCCGCTGCCGGCAAAAACCGGAACGAACAGGAAAAGGCTGCCGCGATCATAATCCCGCCCGCATGCCCGGGAAACGGCCGGGAGCAAATCCTGCCCCAACCCCATGCGCCGGCGCAGCGCCGCGGACAGACTCACGCCTCGCCGGGTGACGGCAACATTTTGGGATATTTGGGTCGCAAGACCCGGCTCATCGTCCGCCGGACGATCAAAAAACTGCCGTTCACTCGTTTGTGTACTGGTGCCGGGCCCCTGCATTTGCCTCCAATTCTGCCAATGCCCTTGCACGACAGCGCTCCTATGCTACATCAACGCCAGATCAAATCGATTGGATGTTAGGCTAATGGCCGAGACGTCTGTTGGAGTCCTTATGTCGTCACCTGTTGTTACCCGTTTTGCACCCTCCCCGACCGGATACCTCCATATTGGCGGTGCCCGCACGGCCCTGTTCAACTGGCTTTATGCCAAGCATACGGGCGGCAAGATGCTGCTGCGCATCGAAGACACGGACCGGGAACGCTCCTCGGAAGCGGCTGTCACGGCCATTCTGGATGGCCTGAAGTGGCTGGGCCTCGATTGGGATGGTGATGCGGTGTCGCAATATGAGCGCGCGCCCCGTCACCGGGAAGTCGCCGAAGAGCTGGTCGCCAAGGGCAAGGCTTATTATTGCTATGCTTCACCGACGGAGCTTGAGGAAATGCGCGAAAAAGCCCGCGCCGAGGGCCGCCCGCCACGCTATGACGGCCGCTGGCGCGATCGCGATCCGAAGGAAGCCCCTGCGGGCGTCAAGCCGGTCATCCGCATCAAGGCACCGCAGGACGGCGAAACCCTCGTGCGCGACCTCGTACAGGGCGATGTGCGCTTTCCCAACAAGGATCTCGATGATTTCATCATCCTGCGCTCCGACGGCAATCCGACCTACATGCACGCGGTTGTTGTCGATGATCATGACATGGGCGTCACCCACATCATCCGTGGTGACGATCACCTGACCAATGCCGCGCGCCAGGCCATCATCTATGATGCGATGGGCTGGGATATCCCGGTGATGGGTCATATTCCGCTGATCCACGGTGCGGATGGGGCAAAGCTGTCGAAGCGTCACGGTGCGCTTGGCGTCGAAGCCTATCGCGCCATGGGCTATCTGCCCGCCGCCCTGCGCAACTATCTCGTCCGCCTCGGCTGGAGCCATGGCGATGACGAGATCATGTCCGATGCGCAGATGATCGAGTGGTTCGAGATTTCCGACATCAATCGCGGCGCATCGCGCTTCGACTTCCAGAAGCTCGAAGCGATCAACGGCCACTATATGCGGTTCTCCGCCGATGCAGATCTGGTCAAGGCGATGATCGACATCCTGCCGGAAATCGAAGGCGGCGCGGACATTCTGTCGCGGCTGAACGAGCGGACCCGTCAGCAATTGCTGGCGGCAATGCCCGGCCTGAAGGAACGTGCCAAGACGCTGGTCGAACTGGCGGACAGTGCGAAATACCTGTTTGCGCAGCGCCCGTTGGCATTGGATGAAAAGGCAGCCGGCCTGTTGAATGAAGAGGGCCTGGGTGTGCTTTCCGGTGTTCTCCCGGCGCTGTCGGCTGTCAATGACTGGACTCCCGAAGCATTGGATGCGGCGGTGCGGGTTCATGCGGAAAATACCGGCCTGAAGCTGGGTAAAATCGCCCAGCCCTTGCGCGCCGCGCTGACGGGAAGAGCAACATCTCCGGGGGTTTTCGACGTGCTGGCGGTGCTTGGCCGCGAGGAGTCATTGGGGCGTATCGAAGACCGGATAAAAGGTTAATCCGTAGCCTCGACGGTGCATTTTTTGCATTGCAACATTGTGCCGTTCGGCTACGGTGTCGTGCCTGAGAAAATCAGGATAAAGACCTTGCAAAGAGGTCAAGGCTTTGGGCCAGTGTGCTGAACGCAGAGGTCAGAAAATAACCTGCCTGGAAGGAACATCCTGTTTCAAAGGCATACTGGAATATGAAGTAACTCGTGTGCTTTCACTTCCGAAGTTCGACGAGAGTCTACTGCTCAAGCAGCGAACTTCGGAATTGGTACACGGGATGTCAGCGGGAGCTGAAGCAAGAAAGGAACGGCAATGTCTGAGAATAGCGTCAACATCGATCTGAATGGTCACGAGTTTGCGTTACCGATTAAAAAAGGCACCATCGGACCTGATGTCGTGGACATTGGAACACTCTACAAGAACACGGGTGCATTCACCTACGATCCGGGTTTTACATCCACAGCCTCCTGCGAGTCGCAGATCACCTATATCGACGGTGACGAAGGCATTTTGCTGCATCGCGGCTATCCGATCGAACAACTCGCCGAAAAGGGCGACTTCCTCGAAACCTGCTATCTCCTGCTTTACGGCGAACTGCCGACAAAGAGCCAGAAGCATGATTTCGACTATCGCGTGACGCACCACACCATGGTGCACGAACAGATGTCGCGCTTCTTCAGCGGCTTCCGCCGTGACGCCCATCCCATGGCGGTCATGGTCGGCTGCGTTGGCGCCCTGTCCGCCTTCTATCACGACTCGACCGATATTTCCGATCCGCATCAGCGCATGGTTGCATCCATCCGCATGATCGCCAAGATCCCGACCCTGGCTGCGATGGCTTACAAGTATCACATCGGTCAGCCCTTCGTTTACCCGAAGAACAATCTCGATTTCGCCACCAACTTCCTGCACATGTGCTTTGCCGTACCGTGCGAAGACTACGTCCCCAATCCGGTTCTTGCCCGCGCAATGGACCGGATTTTCATTTTGCACGCTGATCACGAGCAGAATGCCTCGACGTCGACAGTGCGTCTTGCCGGTTCGTCCGGTGCCAATCCGTTCGCCTGTATCGCTGCCGGCATTGCCTGCCTCTGGGGCCCTGCCCATGGCGGCGCCAATGAGGCTGCGCTCAACATGCTCGGCGAAATCGGTACGGTTGACCGCATTCCGGAATTCATCAACCGCGCCAAGGACAAGAACGATCCGTTCCGCCTGATGGGCTTTGGCCACCGCGTCTACAAGAACTACGATCCGCGCGCCAAGATCATGCAGCAGACCACCAAGGAAGTTCTCGCCGAACTCGGCATCAAGGACGATCCGCTGCTCGACGTCGCCATGGAACTGGAGCGCATTGCCCTGACCGACGAATATTTCATCGAGAAGAAGCTCTATCCGAACGTCGATTTCTATTCCGGCATCACCTTGAAGGCGCTCGGCTTCCCCACCACCATGTTCACCGTGCTGTTCGCCGTTGCCCGTACGGTTGGCTGGATTGCCCAGTGGAAGGAAATGATCGAAGACCCACACCAGAAGATCGGCCGCCCGCGCCAGCTTTACACCGGTGCAACGCAGCGCGACTACGTTCCGGTCGGCAATCGCAAATAAGATCATCCAGAATACGAAAAAAGGCGCCATTCGGCGCCTTTTTCATATCCAAAAGCCTGTTCCTCAGGCCCTCTGATGCACGTATTCGAGAACTTTCTCGGCGGCAATCTCGCCGGACGGCCGTTCGGTCCGCATCAATGCCGCGATCTCATCGAACCCCTTGAGCTGCAACGCCCGGGCATGGCCGGGTTTCAGCAGTTGTTCGATCTCGCGGGCCAGCGGGCCGGGACGAACGAACTGGTTGAAATATTCCTGCACGACCCGCTTGTCGGCGATGATATTGGGCAAGGCCGCACTCCAGACCTTGATGCGCGGCGCAATGAACATGCGCGCCAGCCAGTCAGGCCGGTATGACAACACCGTCGGGATGCGCGCCAGTGCGAGTTCCAGCGACACGGTCCCGGACGCGGCCAGAGCCGCGTCGGCTTCGGCGAAGGCTTTCAGGCGTTCCGCTTCGCCCACCACAATGTTTGGCTGGACTTTCCAGCCAGCAGTGAGCTGGCGCACCAGTGGTTCGACTTTGGGAAGCGTCGGCAATGTCAGCCTGAAGCGGTTGCCGCGTTCCGCCAGCAGTTCAATTGCCTCACCGAAAGGTTTGGAAAGGCTTGATATTTCTGCTCTTCGCGACCCCGGCAGGACAACAAGATTATGTTCGGTTCTGTCAGCGAAACTGCTTTCCCGCGCCCGGTTCCGCTCTGCCGCCGCCAGCAGCGGCGCATGGGTCACCAGCCTGTGGCCGACATAGGTGGCGGGCGGGCCGTCGAGATCTTGCAATGCCTGCACCTCGAACGGCAGAATGGCCAGCACATGGTCGATATAGCCGCGCATCGCCTTGGCGCGTTCCGGGCGCCAGGCCCAGACCGACGGGCTGATATAGTTGATGATCGGGATCGAGGGATCGGCTGCGCGTACCTTGCGCGCGACGCGATGGGTGAAATCCGGACTGTCGATAATCACGAGGCAATCGGGTTTCGCCGCAATGATGGCTTTGGCCAGCTGCGCTATGCGGCGGATGAGCTGCGGCAGTTTGGTGACGATGGCCGTCAGCCCGACCAGAGCGATTTCGTGCTGGTCGAACAAGGAGTTGAGGCCAAGGGCTGAGAGATGCTCGCCGCCGACACCGGTCAGCGTCACCTCGCCCGGATATTGGCGCCGCAGGGCTTGCACCAGATCGGCACCAAGCAGGTCGCCGGACTCTTCGCCGGTGACAATGGCAAGGCGAAGCGGCTTTGCTGCTGTTTTCACTCGGCCTCCTGCGCAAAAGTTTCGATGAAAATACCGGCTTCGTTGGCAGCGGCGATTGTTTCGGCATAGCCAAGGATCAGCGTGCGCCGTGCCTCGATGGCAATGCCCTTCAGACCGGCCTTCACCGCATTCTCGACCGTACTTACGCCGATGGCCGGCAAATCCGCCCGCACTTCCTGCTGCGGCTTGGCGCATTTCACCAGCACACCGCCCTTGCGGTTGATCCGCTTGGCAACGCGCAATTCGGCCACCCGCTGCAGCATGGCATCGGTGCCCTCCACGCCCTCCAGCGCCACCACGCGGCTGCCGACGGCAATGGCCGCCTGCCCGATATCGAGCGAGCCGATCATGATGGCCGCCTCGCGCGCGGCCCGCATATCGGCAATGCTTGCCTGATCGGCTTTCTTCCGGGTGATGGTGCCCACTTCAGGTGCCAGAATATCCGGAACGATCTCGTGCGCACCGACAACCCGGAAACCGTAGGATTCAATGGTTGAGATCACGGCCTTGAGCAACCCGTCATCGCCGAGGCGAAAAGCTCGCATGAAACGATACAACGCGACGAGATTGCCGTTACCGGGCCGCAGCGCCGCGGAGAATTCCGGCCGGTGACGCACGCCCCCCGCCAGAACGACATTGCTGATCTCTTCCGATTTCAGGATTTTCATCAAGCCGCCCAGCTCGACGATCGAGATTTCGGCGTGCTTGCGCGCATTGATCTCGGGCGATGCCTCGCCCTTGATGGCAATGATCAGAGGGTTCGCACCCTGCTTCTGCAGGCTTTCCGCGATGGAAATGGGCAGGAGTCCGTTGCCCGCGACAATCGCCGTGCGGCCCGTTATGGCCGCCGGTTGCGTCCCATCCGTGGTCTTAGCTGTTGTCGTCACTGTCGCTGGTCTCGATTCCGGAACCGAGGGGCGGCGTGCAGAAGGCACGTTTGGTATCAGCGGTGATGAAATCGACCAGATCGAGAACCGCCGGCGATTGAGAAAAGGCAAGACGCACGTCACTGGCGCGATTACGGACCGGCTTGCTGCGGTCGAACAGCATGCGCACCGCACGGCGCAGATTGTGTATCTCCGGACGGGCCATGCCCGAGCGCTTCATGCCGACAATGTTCAGGCCGCCCAGATAGGCATGATTGCCGATCACCATGCCATAGGGAATGACATCCAGTGCCACCGCTGCAAGCCCGCCGACAAACGCATGGTGGCCAACCCGCACAAACTGATGCAACGCAGCGCCGCCGCCGATGATGACATTGTTGCCGACGGACACGTGGCCGCCGATCATGACGTTATTGGCAAAGGTCACATTGTCGCCGATGTCGCAATCATGCGCCACATGCGAATAGGCCAGGAACATGCAGTTGTCGCCAACCGTGGTCAAACCCCGGCTGCCATCGGTGCCGCGATTCATCGTGACGCCTTCGCGGATCGTGCAGTTCCGGCCAATGACAAGCGTGGTGTGCCCACCCTTGTGCTTGGTGTTCTGCGGATCGCCGCCCAGAATGGCGTTCGGATAGACCTTCGCACCATCGCCGAGGGTGGTCGCCCCCATGATGACGACATGGCTCAGCAGAGTGACATCATTGCCAATGACCGCTTCCGGTCCGATATGGCAGAATGGCCCGATGTTTACCCTGTCACCAATCTTTGCGCCCGCCTCGACAATCGACGTGGGATGAATGCTGGAATTGGACATCAAGCTCCGGTCTCGTCTTCTTCTGGGAAGCTGACCATTGCCGCCACGTCAGCTTCGGCAACCTTCACGCCGTCAACTTCCGCAACGCAGCTGTACTTGTGGATGTTGCCGCGCTGCTTCAGCTTGGTCACGCGCAGCTTGAGCTGATCACCCGGCACGACAGGCTTGCGGAACTTGGCATTGTCGATGGTCATGAAGAACACCTTGCCCGGCTTGCCGCTGCCATTATGGAACAGAACGATAGCACCGGCGGTCTGGGCCATGGCTTCAATGATCAGAACGCCGGGCATGATCGGCAGTTCAGGAAAATGACCGGCAAAATGCGGCTCGTTGATGCTGACATTCTTGATGCCCGTGGCCGAGACATCGCGATCGATATCGACGATGCGGTCGATCAGCAGAAAGGGATAGCGATGCGGCAGATTTGCCAGAAGCTTCTGGATGTCCGCGACGCCAAGACTGCTCGCCTGTACATTTTCATTCATCTGAACTGCTCTCCTTCTTGGTTCTGGTCATCGCGCGGACACTCGCGATTTCACGGAACCATTGCTTGAACGGCTGCGCGGGCGCACCGGCCCACCGCTCACCGTCCGGAATATCATTCATCACACCGCTTGCTGCGGCGATTTCCACGCGGGAACCAATATTGACGTGATCCTTGATGCCGACGCTGCCACCCAGCATCGTCATGTCGCCAAGCACCACACTGCCGGAAATGCCACATTGCGCAGCAATCACGCAATGGCGTCCAATACGAACATTGTGGGCAATCTGCACGAGATTGTCGATTTTTGTGCCTTCGCCGATCACCGTATCGGCGAGCGCGCCGCGATCAATGGTCGTGTTGGCGCCAATTTCGACATTGTCCTGAATGATGACGCGGCCAAGCTGGGGCATCTTGTCGAGGCCGGCCTTGCCCGGAACATAACCAAAGCCATCCTGCCCGATACGCACACCCGGATGCAGCAGCACACGATTGCCAAGAAAGGCATACTGGACCGAGCAGCTCGGTGCGATATAGCAATCGCGGCCGATCTTGCAGCCATTGCCGATGACCACGCTGGCGGCAATGACGGTGCCGGCACCGATGGAAACGCGCTTGCCGATGATGACACCGGGCTCGATCGTCACGCCGTCTTCTATTTCGGCGGTTGGATCAATAATGGCGTGGGGTGAAACACCCGTCTCTTCGCCGCTCCAGAGATGCGCATTCACCGCCCGCGGATAAAGCGCGCGGCCAATGGCGGCGAAATCCTGCTGCGGATGGCGGCTGACGATAACGGCAACGGTCTTGGGCACGCTCGCTTTGACTTCGTCCGTGCACAGAACGCCGGCGGCTTTCAAACCTTCGAGATTTTGCGCGTTCTTCTTGCCATCGATGAACACAAGCGCATCGGGACCGGCATCAGCCAGGGATGCGAGACGCGCGACCGGCCGGTTGGCCAGAGAACTGTCCACAAGAACGCCATTGGTCAGATCGGCGATCTGACCAACAGTCACGTTCAGCAGTGGCTCATAAAAGATCGGATCGGCCATCGACTAACTTTCTCCCCCGGGGAAATATGCTCCCCCGGGAGGTCAGCAATCTATCAGAATTTGCTCGACATGCCGAAGTTGAAGTTCTGCACCTGATCGCCATCCACTTTCTTGACGGGGAAAGCGTAGTCGAAGCGCAGCGGACCGAACGGCGATGCCCACATGATACTTACACCCGCGGATGCGCGCCATTCCATGCTGGTGTTCGATGCCTGCTTGAGATCATTGCCATACAATGTAGCAGCGTCGGCAAACAGGGCGCCACGAATACCCAGGCTCTCAGGAACGATCGGCAGCGGGAACTGCGTTTCCACGGTGGCATTGAAGTAGGTATTACCACCCAGGAAGCTGCCCTTGGCATCTGCCACGCTCAAGTCGCGTGGACCGATACCGGCATATTTGAAGCCGCGAATCATTTCCTGATTGTTCTTGAACGTGTCAAACACGCGCAGATCGTCGCCAAATCCCTTGATGTAGCCAGCGCCGACACCGACGAGGCCGACAATGTCCATTTCCTGGGAAAGCGTCTTGTAGTAGCTGCCCTTGAACGTTGTCTTCAGGTAGTTGGCATCGCCGCCGACACCAGCATATTCCTGGTTGAACTTGGCATAGAGACCATCATGCGGGTTTTTCGTATCGTCGATGGTATTGTAGACAAGCGACCAGCTGACCGACGACTTGATCCATGTACCGCGATTTGCCGCATCAATGAACGCCTGCGAAATCTGCGACGGATCGGGAATGTCCGTTCCCGGGATCTTCGCAGCGTCTTCGATCGTGTATTTTTCCTGCGACAGGTTGTAAGCAACACCCGCCGTCAGTGTTTCGGTGATCGGCAGACCAAAACGGATTGTACCGCCGGTCAAATCGGTCTGATACTTGTCATTGACGCCGGACTGGCGCTTGAACAGATCGAAACCAGCCGAAATACGCTGACCGAGGAAGTAAGGCTCGGTGAAGGACAGCGAGTATGTACGGTTGTTGTTCAGACCGCCACCGGCAGCAATACGGATATACTGGCCGCGACCAAGGAAGTTGCGCTCGGTGATCGAGCCTTCGACTGTCGGTCCGGGGCTTTCACCACCGGTCGTATAACCACCACCGATGGAGAATTCACCGGTCGACTTCTCGACAACGTCCACAACCAGAACAACCTGGTCAGGCTGCGAGCCGGGAGCGGTCGAGATATTGACGGTCTGGAAGAATTCAAGCCTCTCCAGGCGCTTCTTGGCGCGCTGGATCAGAACCTGATTGAACGCATCGCCTTCGCTCACATCGAATTCACGGCGGATGACGTAGTCACGTGTCTTCTCGTTGCCGCGGATTTCAATGCGCTCGAGATAGGCGCGCGGGCCCTGATCGATGTTGTAGACGACCGAAATCGTGTGGTTCTCGAAGTTGCGGTCGCCGCGCGGTTCCACCTTGGCAAAGGCATAACCCTGGCCAGCCACCTTTTCGGACAGCTTGATGATGGAGTCTTCGACTTCCTTGGCGTTGTACGTATCGCCTTCGGATGTCTGCACGAGACCACCCAGCTTGGATGTATCGACACCCTCGACCGAGCTCTGGATTTCTACGCCGCCGAACTTGTACTTCTCACCCTCTTCAACCGTAACGGTGATCGTGTATTCGTTGGTGGCAGCATCGAGATTGGCCGTCGACGAGACGACGCGGAAATCCGCATAACCGCGGTTGTAATAGAAGCGGCGCAGCAACTCTTCGTCCGCCCGCATGCGATCTTCGCTGTACACGTCATTGCGCGTCAGCCAGGACAACGGGTTGGAACGCTTGGTCGAAATCACGTCGCGCAGGCGGCGCTCACCAAAGGCGTTATTGCCGACAAACACGATGTTGGCGATCTTGGTGCGGTCACCTTCGTTGATGTCGAAGACAACGTTGACGCGACCCTGACCGAGATCCATGATGCGCGAACTTACCGTAGCATCGCTGCGGCCGATGTTGCGATAAGCGGCGCGGACAGCCTCGGTATCGGCGTCGAGCGTCTGCTGGCTGAAGGCGCTGCGCGACTTCGACTGCACGGCACCGGACAGCTGCGCGTCCTTGATCTTCTTGTTGCCGCGGAAAATGACCTGATTGACGACCTGATGCTCGGACACGGTGACGATCAACGCACCGCCGGACTGGGTGATGCGCACATCGCCGAACAGACCCGTGTTGAACAGGCGCTTGGTGGCAGCATCAATATCATTGTTGGAGAAAGGCTTGCCTGGCGTGATGCCGAGATTGTCCTTGACCGTTTGGGCATCCACACGGGTATTCCCGCGCACTTCAATGCGGCTGACGGTTGCTGCCTGTGCTGCTGTAATCCCCGCAACCGTCGTAACGATCGCTCCCGAACTTACCAGAGCCGCTGAAATGGCGAGCGCCGACGCTGCACCAACGAATTTTGAACTTGCCGCCATAGGCCTACTAAACCTTTGTTTCTCGTTGTCCCCGGGCGAGATCCCGGACTAAGCAATTACTCGCACACCGTCATAGCCGGTTTTTACATACACGCAAGGCTTACGGTTAAAATCTATTTACTTCACACGAAAGCGTGGCATCCCTGCCACGCCATTCACGGCTTATAGTAAACAGATCATAACGCTTTTCCACCCCACCCCTCTAATTTTCACTAATGTTTAATTTTCATCACCGACAGGCGAAAAGATCATTAAACACAACAAAACCCATGAATCCCAGCACCAGAAGGAAGCCAATCCGGAAGAAAATCTCCTGAACGGCCGGCTTTACCGGCCTGCGGATGACCGCTTCCACGGCATAAAAGATCAAATGTCCGCCATCCAGGGGCGGCAACGGGAAAAGATTGAGCAAACCGATGCCGATCGACAGCATGGCGGTCAGCTGAATCAGCCAGTCGATCCCCTGACTGGCGGCCTTGCCTGCCATCGTGGCAATTTTGACCGGCCCGCCCAGCTGGCACTTGTCTTCCCTGCCCGCAAAGAAACGGCTGAAAAACTGGCCCGTCCGGGCAATAATGAAACCGCTTTCACGCACCGCCTGGCCGACTGATTCGATGGGGTTGTAGGTCACCCGCCGAAAGTTGCCGAACTCCTGATTGTTCACCACACCGATCACGGCGATTTTCACCGGATTGCCCAAGGCGTCCTTCTGTTCGGCAAGCTCCGGAGTGGCGGTCAGGCTGACCTCCTGCCCCTTGCGCTCGACGACAAATTTCAGGGAATCGCCCGCACGTGCCGAAACATGCCGCTGAACATCGGCAAAGGTTTCGACCTTGTCCCCGTCCACGCTGATGAAGCGGTCGCCCGGCAGAAATCCGGCCACGGCAGCGGGGCCGCCCGGACGCACTTCCGCAACCACGGGGTCTGCCACCATGCGGCCATAGAGCGCAAAGAAGACGGAAAAGATCGCAACCGTCAGCAGAATATTGAACGCCGGGCCGGCAAAGACCGTCGCCGCGCGCTTCCACACGGGTTGGGTGTGGAAAGCAACGGCGCGCTCCTCGGCGGTCATGTTTTCAGACAAGCCGATCGGCGAACTGGCCACGCTCTCGTCGCCGGCGAACTTCACATAACCGCCCAGGGGAATCGCCGACAATTTCCAGCGGGTGCCGCTGCGGTCGTTGAACCCGAACAATTCAGGCCCGAAACCGATCGAAAAGGCCATGACGCCGATGCCGCACCACCGTCCCACGAGATAGTGCCCCATCTCGTGAACGAAGACGACAACCGTGAGTACAATCAGAAAGGGTAAAATCGTACCGATAAGCAAACCGTGCGTGCCGAAGATATAGCTCAGCGTATCCGTCAAAGTGTCCTCCGGGCCTTGCCCAACCCCGTCAGAGGGTCACCTAAGCTCAGCCTGCTAGAAAAGAATGTCGTAAGGCGTTTCCGGCTTCACCAGAATTGCCCCGATGAGGTACAGCAATGCCGCTGCGGCTACAAGTCCATCCACCCGGTCCATCACGCCACCGTGACCGGGGATCATGTATCCCGAATCCTTGACGCCGAATTTCCGTTTGACCCATGATTCGCCGAGATCGCCGATCTGCGCGGTCACCGACAGCACGAAGGCGATGAGCGGAATGGGCACGCCGCCGGCCGGGGTAATGAAGGCTGCGCAGGCCACACCGGCAGCCACGCCGGCAGCAGCGCCGCCAATGGCCCCAGACCAGGTTTTATTCGGCGAGAAACGCGGCGCCAGTTTTGGCCCGCCCAGTGCCCGCCCGTTGAAATAGGCGAAGATATCGGTCGACCAGACGACGGCAAACAGGAACAGAACGGCGGCAAAGCCATCTCCCGTATCGCCGCGCACGAATGTCAGCGCGATGGCCGGAAATCCGGCATAGAGCAGACCGATCGCCGGCCACAAACCGGATTGCCGTCCGCCCAGCAAGGCTGTCAGCGCGGCTCCTGCCAGCAATATGGCAATGATCAACAATCCGTTGTGCGACAGCAGCAAAAGTCCAAGCACCACGATCAGGCAGGCCCAGGCAACGCCGCGGGTCAGCGGACTGGAACGATCGAGCGTTATGGCATGCCATTCATAGAAGACACCCAAACCGATGGCACTGGCCATGAGCGCAAATGGCACGCCGCCAACCCAGGTCAGGGCGACGGCGATTGCAATCATGACAACGGCACTGAGGGTTCGTTTATGCAGATTGCTGAGACGGCCGGAGCCCTTGTCCGGTGCGGATGGCCCCGAAGCCGTCACAGAGCTATTTCCTGCTGATTGACGCCGCCAAAGCGCCGCTCGCGCATATGGAAGGTTTCGATCGCTTCCGCCAGGTGGGTGGATTTGAAATCCGGCCAGTAGCACGGCAGGAACATGAATTCCGAATAGGCCGCCTGCCAGAGCAGGAAGTTCGACAGCCGCATCTCGCCGCTGGTGCGAATGATCAGGTCAGGATCCGGAATGCCCGCCGTATCGAGCCGCTCGGTGATAGCCTCGGCGGTCACCTCGTCCTGCGTCAGGACACCCGCCGCCACGTCGGACAGCAGCGCCTTCACCGCGCGGGTGATTTCATTGCGCGAACCGTAGTTGAAGGCAATGATCAGCGTCAGTGCCGTGTTCTTCTCGGTCAGGCTTTCCGCTTCGGTCAGGAGGGCGCGAATATCCTTCGCCAGGCCTTCCCGCTCACCGATAATGCGCACGCGCACATTCTCGCGATGCAGATCAGCCAGATCGCGCCGGATGAACAGCTTGAGCAGGCCCATCAGGTCCGACACTTCGGATCGCGGGCGCGACCAGTTTTCCGATGAGAACGCAAACAGGGTCAGGTATGGAATGCCCATTTTGCCGGCGGCGCGAATGGTCTCGCGCAGCGCGTCGACGCCCGCCTTGTGACCGGCGGTGCGTGGCAGGCCACGTGCTTTTGCCCAACGGCCATTTCCATCCATGATGATGGCAATGTGGCGCGGATTGGACATGGCATTCAACCTCCGGTGGTATTAACGGGCTAAAAACAGACTAAACCTGCATGATTTCCGTCTGCTTGACTGCAACAACCCTATCCATTTCGGCAATGGTCTCGTCCGTCAGCTTCTGTACTTTTTCGGAAAGAACGCGGTTGTCATCCTGACTGATCGCGCCATCCTTTTCGAGCTTTTTCAACTCGTCCATGCCGTCGCGGCGCACATGGCGGGCTGCAACTTTCGCCTGCTCCACATACTGATGGGCAATCTTGACGAGTTCCTTGCGGCGCTGCTCATTGAGTTCCGGCAAGGGAATGCGCAGATTGTTGCCGTCGGTGATCGGATTGAGGCCGAGACCAGACTCGCGAATGGCACGCTCGACCTTGCCAACCATCGACTTGTCCCAGACCGAGACGGCAAGCATGCGTGATTCGGGCACGGTGATGTTGGCGACCTGGTTCAGCGGCATATGCGAGCCATAGGCCTCGACGGTGATCGGCTCCAGCAAACTCGCCGATGCACGGCCTGTCCGCAGGCCATTGAGGTCATGTTTCAATGCCTGCACGGCACCATCCATACGGCGCTTCAGGTCATTCAAATCGAGTGCATCACTCATATTCAACGCTCCTATATTCTTTCCGTTATTCTGGTCAGCCCCTGCGAGGTTGGCGGGTCAATCGTCGGAAACGATTGTCGCGCGTCCTCTGCCCTGCAGAATTTCGGCAAAACCACCCTTTTCGTGGATTGAATAGACAATTATTGGGATATTGTTCTCGCGCGCAAGGGCCACGGCTGTTGTATCCATCACCGTAAGGCCGCGATCGAGCATCTCCTTGTGGGTAAGTCGCTCAAAGCGGACGGCGCTGGGGTCCTTTTTAGGGTCAGCGGTGTAAACGCCGTCAACCTGCGTGCCCTTGAACAGGGCATCGGCACCCACTTCGGCTGCGCGCAACGCTGCGGCCGAATCTGTCGTAAAGAATGGATTGCCCGTGCCGCCGGCAAAAATCACGACCTTCCCCATGTCCATATAGGCTGTCGCCTGTCTCTGCGAGAACGTCTCGCACAATTCAGGCATGGCAATGGCGGAAAGGACGACGGTGTCTATGCCAATTTTGACGAGGGAGGTGCGCAAGGCCAGTGAATTGATCACCGTGGCAAGCATGCCCATGTGGTCGCCGGTGACCCGGTCGCCGCCCTTGGACGCGACAGCGACGCCGCGAAAGATATTGCCGCCGCCAATCACCACCCCGACTTCAACGCCGAGCGCCCGCGCTTCGGCAATATCACTGGCAATACGGTCGGCAACCGCAACGTCGATACCGAAACCCTGATCGCCCATGAGGGCTTCACCGGAGGCTTTCAGTAGAACGCGTTTATAGACAGCCGTACCAACCATAAGACCTCCCGCAGAGTCGTGCATTTCAGATATTCGAAGCCCGGATACACCAAGGGCACCGCGTTGTCACGCGATGCCCTCTGATTTCGTCAGTTGTGAAATTACTTCTTCACAGCTGCTGCAACTTCCGCTGCGAAATCGGTCTCTTCCTTCTCGATGCCCTCGCCCAGAGCAAAACGGGCAAATGCCGTGATCTTGGCCGGTGCGCCGATTGCCTTTTCCGCATCTTTCAGAGCGGCTTCGACAGTCAGGTCAGGATTGATGACGAAAGCCTGCGAGAGAAGAACAACTTCCTCATAGAACTTGCGCAGACGGCCTTCGACCATCTTTTCGATGATGTTGTCTGGCTTGCCGGACTGGCGTGCAGATTCGGTGAAAACCGCCTTTTCACGCTCAACGGCAGCCGGATCGACTTCAGCGGCGGTCAAAGCCAGCGGGTTGGTTGCCGCAACGTGCATGGCCACCTGGCGGCCGAATGCATTGGCAGCGTCGGCATTGCCGGCGGTTTCAATGGCAACGAGAACACCGAGCTTGCCGAGACCGTCGGAAACAGCATTGTGAATGTAGGTTGCAACAACGCCTTCACCAACGCTGAGCGCTGCAGAACGGCGGAAAGACAGGTTTTCGCCGATTGTGCCAACCGCATCCTTGATGGTGTCGACAACGGACTTGCCGGTTGCCGGATAGGTCGCAGCAGCAACGGCAGCCGTGGAACCATCGCTACCAAGAGCGACCGTCGCAACGTTGCGAACGATGTCCTGGAACGCATCGTTGCGCGCAACGAAGTCCGTTTCGGAGTTGACTTCAACGATAACCGACTTCTTGCCGTTGGTTGCAACGCCAACGAGACCTTCGGCAGCCGTACGGCCGGCCTTCTTGTCGGCCTTGGAAATGCCCTTGGCACGCAGCCAGTCAATCGCAGCTTCCATGTCGCCATTGGTTTCGGTCAGGGCTGCCTTGCAGTCCATCATGCCGGCACCGCTGATTTCGCGGAGTTCTTTTACCTGTGATGCAGAAATGCTCATTATGTCGCCTCTTCTCAAAGCGAAGGCATACTGGGGAAACCAGCATGCCAACTTTGCGGCGCGTCATGCGCCAATACAATTGTTTTTAGTCACCCGTTACGACGGGTATATGAAGCCTCAAGCGGAGGCTTCACCGTCCTGTGCAGGAGCCGGTGCCGGCTCTTCGAGCGCTGGCTCGACAGGCGCTTCGTCCTGGGCGCCGATATCGATGCCGAGCGAGCCCTGCTGACGCAGGATGCCATCGAGGGCAGCCTTGGCAATCAGATCGCAATAGAGCGAAATGGCGCGCGACGCGTCGTCGTTGCCGGGGATCGGGAAGTCGATCTGGTCCGGATCGCAGTTGGAGTCGATAACGGCTACAACCGGAATGCCGAGACGCTTGGCTTCCTGAATGGCAATCGCTTCCTTGTTGGTATCGATGATGAAGATCAAGTCCGGGATCGAACCCATGTTCTTGATACCGCCGAGGGCGCGGTTGAGTTTTTCGCGTTCACGATCGAGGTTCAGGCGTTCCTTCTTGGTGAAGCCCTGTGCTTCGCCGGAAAGAAGTTCGTCCAGCTTGCGCAGACGCTGAATGGAGTTCGAGATCGTCTTCCAGTTGGTCATCATGCCGCCGAGCCAGCGGGCATTGACGTAATACTGGGCCGAACGGGTTGCCGCATCGGCAATGATGTCCGAAGCCTGGCGCTTGGTGCCGACGAACAGAACGCGGCCACCACGGGCTACGGTGTCGGAAACCTTCTGCAGCGCGCGGTGAAGCAGCGGAACAGTCTGGGCCAGATCGAGAATGTGAATGTTGTTGCGGTCACCATAAATGTATGGTGCCATTTTCGGGTTCCAGCGATGTGTCTGGTGGCCGAAGTGAACGCCAGCTTCGAGGAGCTGACGCATGCTGAAATCAGGCAATGCCATCTCTTAGTTTTCCTTTTCCGGTTTAACCTCCACAGGAAAGAGGCGGGAAACCCGCCACCGGAGGCCATATCGGATTTCTCCCGATATCAACCCAAATCCCGTGTGTGGAATGAAGCGGCTGTTAATGGATATTACCGGCAAACGCAAGAGCCATGGCTGATTTTCGCTTCATTTGGTTCCACCAGCCCTCTTACGACCATCGTTCAATGTCCGTCTTACGGGCCGCCCGCTATACTCTTGTGCGCTTTATACAAAAACTGATATAATGGACAATCAATATGAAACGTGTGGAGTTTGCCGGCAATTCACTCGCTTCACTCCGGGATTTCCCCGAGGCCATACGCAAGGAGATTGGCGTTCAACTGCACAAGTTACAACTTGGCCTGTCTCCAACCGATTGGCGTCCGATGCCTGCCATCGGAAGTGGCGTACGTGAAATACGTGTGCGGGATAGCCAGGGGGCTTTCAGGGTTATCTATATCTCCGCCTTGGCGGACGTCGTTTATGTTTTGCATGCATTTCAGAAGAAGACGCAGAAAACAGCAAGCAAAGACCTGAACATAGCTGCCCTACGGCTACAAAGACTTCTGGAGATAAAATGATGAAGCGAGAGAGTTTCTCAAGTGTATGGGATGCCTTGGAACGCAATTCCGCGGAAGCCGCCAACATGTCCATGCGATCCAGCCTGATGATTGCGATCGAGCAGCAGGTGAAAAGCTGGAAGCTCACGCAAGTCGAGGCCGCGCAGCGTCTCGGATTAACGCAGCCGCGCCTGAATGATCTTCTGCGCGGCCGGATCACGCATTTCAGCCTGGATACACTGATCAATATCGCCCGAGATGCCGGACTCACCGTCCGGCTGGAGATAAGTCAGGCAGCATAAGCCTACTTCGTGCACTTCGGCGCGTCGAAAAGCTCCAGATTGACGAGCTTGCCGGTCATGGAGAAATCGCCGTAATCCATCTTGAGATCACGGGTCACGCCATTGCGATAGAGTTTGAAATTGATGCGGTAGCTCGGCAGCCCTTCCGATTTGTCCGTATCGTCAAAATAGGCGATGGAAACCGGCCAGGTGTTTTCCTTCTCGAGCGCGCCCATCTTCTTCGTCTCGTCATCGGAATCACCGGAAGCGGGCTTGCCGATGACCACCGTCGTCGCCATGACCTTGTCGGCATCCTCGGAGCCGTCGAACAGCTTTGTCTGGTAGAACACATCCCCGGCGATCGCCTTCTCGATCAGTTCCTGCATGTGACGTGTCGGGAACTGTGAAAGTTCGAGATTTTCCTTGTTCGCTTCCGGCTTGGTAAGGGAGATTTCCGTCTTGTCCTTGTCCAGAAGCGCATCGCCGCGCACTTCCTTGGTCAGGCTCTGGTCGACAAATGTCTTGTTGACGAAACGGAATTTGGCGCCGTCACCGGACTCGAACGTGGTGGTCTGCTGGTCGGTCACCCTTTGAGGCTGTTCTTCCATGTCGACGCGCGTCACAAAGCGAAAATTTGTCGTGTAACCTTCACAATCCGAACCATTGAATTCGTATACCATGCGGCCTGTCAGCCCCGTGATACCACTGCTTTCCTGCGCGTTATCCAGCTTGAGATCATAAATGGCGCGGTGTGGTACGAGAGTCGCTGTTCCAGCGGCAAGTGCCATCGACGATCCGGAAAGACCAAGGGCACTCAGGCTGAAAACGAGGACGGGGAATAGACGCATTGACAAGATTCTCCAGTTTTCGAATGGCCATATTAAAAAAACTCTTGGCGGAAGCGAGGCAAAAATCGCAACTTCATTCACAATCACTTGCGATTCCGCATGAGAAGGATGAGAAACCCAATGACCAGCACCATCGACAGCCGTCTAAACGACCTTGGAATTACCCTGCCCGTTGCCGCCGCTCCGGCCGCAAACTATGTGCCCTTCGCACGCAGCGGCTCGCTGCTTCTCACCTCGGGGCAATTGCCGCTGGCCGGGGGCAAGCTGGTCCATACCGGTTTGCTCGGTATTGATGTCGATCTGGCGCAGGGCCAGGAAGCGGCAAAGGCCTGCGCCATCAATATCCTTGCCCAGGCAAAGGCCGCGCTCGGCGATCTCGAGAAGATCGAGCGTATCGTGAAAATCACGGTGTTTGTCGCCTCCTCCAAGGATTTCACCGAACAGCACCTCGTCGCCAATGGCGCATCCGACCTGCTCGTGGCCGTGCTGGGCGACAAGGGCCGCCACGCCCGTTCCGCCGTGGGTACAGCGGCGCTGCCGTTGAATGCGCCGGTTGAAATCGAAGCGATCATCGAGGTCCGCTGATCATGGCATCACTGGAATGGCTGACAAAGACGCCCATTGCCCATCGCGGATTGCATGATCTCAACAAATCCCGCTGGGAGAATACGCTTTCAGCCTTTGATGCGGCGGCAAGTGCCGGCTTTGCCATCGAATGCGATGTGCACCTCTCTGCCGATGGCAGGGCTCTGGTGTTTCACGACGGCACGCTGGATCGTCTGGTTGCAAAGCCCGGCAACATTCATGATGTCACGGTGGCCGACGCCGCCGCGTTGCGGGTCGGCGGCACAAAGGACCATGTGCCGACACTCGCAGAAGCGCTCAAGCTCATTGCCGGCCGCGTGCCGATCGTCGTTGAACTCAAGGGCATTCCCGGTCGCGATGACGGCCTCGTCAAGGCGGTCGCCGGGGATCTGGCCGGGTATGAGGGCAATGCCGCCATCATGTCGTTCGACCATCACCTCATCCGGCTGTTCGGCAGGGATGCTCCGGGGATTCCGGCCGGGCTCACGGCGGAGGGTCTTGATGACAGCGCTCTGGAGGCGCATTTCGCCATGCTCGCCCATAACATCGATTTCGTCTCCTACAATGTCCATCATCTGGAAAACCGCTTTGTCGGCTTCGTGAAGGGCAGGCTCGGCCTGCCGGTCATTTCGTGGACGGTGCGCAGCCCCGCTGACAAGGCCACGAGCGATGCGCATGTGGATCAGATCACGTTCGAGGGCTTTGATCCGCGCTCTGTCTGAAACACGGCGGTCATGCCGCGCTGCCTCTTGTATCGCCGGGTGGAATACCTAGTTTAATCAGAGGCAGCGAGGCGACTTTCATCCTGCCGGCAACGTCAGGAAACCAAGTTCAGCAATGTCAAATCTTGATCAGGGCGAGTTTACCTTGCGCGTCGGCGATGGAATCGGCGCGTTTACGCCGGAGGAATGGTCGCAGCTCTCGGGAACGTCGAGCGGCGCGCCCGGCTACAATCCGTTTCTTTCGCACGCCTTTCTCTCCGCCCTTGAGGATTCCGGCTGCGTCGACCGCAAGTCCGGCTGGCTGCCGCAGTTCCTGCGCCTCGAGGATGCCACAGGGACAGTCATCGGCGCGGTGCCGTGCTATCTGAAGGGCCATAGCCAGGGCGAATATGTCTTCGACCATGGCTGGGCCGACGCCTTCGAGCGGGCTGGCGGGCGCTATTATCCCAAATTGCAGGCCAGCATTCCCTTCACGCCCGCAACGGGCCCTCGCCTGCTTGTGCATCGGGACTGGGACGGTCCGGCTGTCCGGGCCGCGCTTGCCAATGGGCTGCGGCAGCTCACGGGACAGCTCGGCGTTTCATCCGCGCATTCGACCTTTGTGAATACAGACGATCTGCCGGCATTCAACGAAGCCGGTTTCCTGCATCGCATCGATCAGCAGTTTCACTTCTTCAACGAAGGCTATGCAACCTATGATGATTTTCTCGACAGTCTTGCCGCGCGCAAACGCAAGGCCCTGAAGCGCGAACGGCGCGAAGCGCTGGCTGATGGCATCGTGATCGACCGCCTCACCGGCAGCGCCCTGACCAAACCGGTCTGGGACGACTTCTTCACCTTCTATACGGACACCGGCAACCGCAAATGGGGCCGCCCCTATCTCAACCGGGAATTCTACCGGTTGATCGGCGAGCGCATGCCCGGCGACATCGTCCTGATGATGGCGCGGCGCGGCGGCCGCTACATCGCCGGAGCCATCAATTTTATCGGTTCCGACCGGCTTTTTGGCCGCCACTGGGGCTGCATCGAGGACCACCGGTTCCTGCATTTCGAGGTCTGCTATCATCAGGCCATCGATTTTGCCATTGAACGCAAGCTGCATGTGGTCGAAGCAGGCGCCCAGGGCGAGCACAAGCTGGCGCGCGGCTATCTGCCGGTCACCACCCATTCCGCCCACTATATCGCGCATGAGGGTCTGCGCCGCGCCGTCGCCGGTTTTCTTGAGCACGAGCGCAATGACGTTGCGATGATGAGCGACGTGCTGAACGAACACGCCCCCTTCAAGAAATCCGACTGCTGAACACACCATTTGCCCGGGCACGCTTGACCTTGCGGCAACACATGGCAAACATCCGATTCATCATTCAGAAAAGACGGGTGCCCCATGAGCCAGACCTATGACGACAACAATGTGTTCGCAAAAATCCTGCGCGGCGAGATTCCGTCCCACAAGCTCTACGAGGATGCCGACACCTATGCCTTCATGGATGTGATGCCGCAGGGCAAGGGCCACTGCCTGGTCATACCCAAGCAGCCCTCGCGCAACATCCTCGATGCCGCACCGGCCAGCCTCGCGGCGGCCATTGCCACGACGCAGAAGCTTGCGCGCGCCGTCAAGACGGCCTTTGACGCGGATGGCGTGACAGTCAGCCAGTTCAACGAACCGGCCTCGGGCCAGACGGTTTTCCACCTGCATTTCCACATCATTCCGCGATTCGAGGGCGTTGCACTGAAGCCTCATACGGGTCAGATGGAGGATCAGGGCGTGCTCGCCGCCAACGCTGACAAAATCAGACAGGCGCTCGCACAGGTCGCTTAGGCTGTCGCCATGGCAGGACGTGAGATCGTTCTGGCGGCGACAGCACGGCCCGACTTGTAAAACAGGCCGGTACCGTACCAGCATATCAGAGCCACGCCGACGCCTGCGATGACATCGACGAGATGATGTCCTCCCTCGATCGGCGTGGCGATCAGGATAATGGTGTTCAATATCAGGATCGGCAGAAACCAGAACCGGACGCCGGAAAAAGCCAGGACCAGCAGGACCGAGAGGGTCCCGTGATAGGACGGAAATGCGATCAGTCCTTTCATGGAGTAGAACGAAATCCACTGATCAACGCCGGAACGAAGATCAAAGAAGGTCTGCTTATAGGCGAGATCCACCACCGGCCTGTGTATTTTCCATATGGCATCGGCAGGTTTGATAGTCGCCAATGCTCCGGCTGAAGGCAGAACCGCCGAAATCAAGATGCACGCAAGGGCGCCCGCCATGACAGCTGCAACGAAATGCTGTGCCCTTTTCGCATCCTCCATCACGCCGAGGATGATGACGGCACAGGCGACTTGAGCCAACGTCGTCAGATAGGTAATCGAGAACAACAGACCCAGCCACGGGTGATCGCCAACATATTGCGCATAGGCGAGCCAGTCGAAGCCAAGCAGAGCGTCAAGGCGCATAAGCGGCGTGTCAACGGAGGGAAAATCAAGCGATGTCACCAGATAGCTCAACACCGCCGCGGCAGCGCTGAATGCCATGAGAATCGCCGTTTCAACGCACATCACACTCAGATGACGCACTGGCCGCTTTGCATGATAGATATAAGCCACGATGCTGCAGAGGCCTGTCAGGACGACCGCTTTCAAGGCACTGAAAGTGTCGAACCGGAAGTCAGACACGGCAATCCACACCGCGTCGATCAGCAGTATTCCGGCAACAACCAATGCTTTCCAAAGGGTCTGACTCTTCGACCTCATCTGAACTCCCCGCACGAGTACTCCGGCAAACCTAGAGAGCGGGGATGTTTATCCCGTTAAGCGATTGGCTTAATCAAAGCTAAAAATTGAGAAAAAGCCCTATTATCAAGACGATCTCCGCCGCGATCACACTGACAATCACATGGCGGCCCAGACGCAGATAGGCCAGAAACCCGACAGCGGCGGCACCAATGCGCAGGAACACCGAGGACTCGGCCAGCGCCCCGCTGGGATAAAGAATGAGCTGGGCGATAACACCCGCGACGAGCGCCGTTGCAACGGCACGCACCGCGATGAGCGCATCGGAATCCTCGCGCACGCGGCCGCCGATGAGAACACCCAGATAGCGCCAGATATCCGTGGGCAGCCAGCCCGCCAGCAGGATGAAGAGATAGGGCCACCACCAGTCGGTCAGGCTGTGCCAGGTCATGCTGCGCGCCCCCTCGCCCACCGTACATAGCCCATCGTCACCGCGCCGCCGGCAAAGCCCGTCAGCAGCAGATCATAGGCCGGTGCCAGGTGATGAATGAGCGGGAACAACGCGAGGCCCGATACCATGGCCACATGGACCGACCGGTCGCGCGCCGATCCCCACAGCGACGTCAGGAAATACATTGGCGTCAGGAAGAACAGCGCGGCGAAAACAATCGGCGGGAAATCCGTCGACAGAAAATAGACCAGTGCCACCACGAGCGAATTGGTCACGGTCAGCGTGATGCCGAGCCCGGCGAAATAGCTGACGCGCATATCGCGCGGAATGTGGCGGAAGCGCTCCATGCCCATGACCCAGGCGGTGACGGCAATGAAATGCGCCAGCAAAAGCAGCGTGATCCTGCGCGTCTTCGGCCCGCGCATTTCCGGGATGAAGGCGGCGACCATCGGCATGAGACGGATCGACGACAGGGTGACCGCAACCGCCGCCCCTATGAGCGAATAACCGCCGGAAATTGCGCCGATCAGGACGATATTGGCCGGAAGCGCCCAGATCGTCGCGACCATGAAGGTTGCCTGCAGCAGGGATACGCCATTCTCGCTGGCAAAACCGGCAAAGCCCACATGCGCCGTCATCAGAATGAAGGCCGGGATGCTGAAGATCATCGCCATGCCGGACAGAAACCATGAGAACCGCGTTCTCACGGTGTCGTCTGCCGGCGTCTGTGATGAAGGAAATTCGGAATCGCCCATGATTCAACCGATAGCCCGATCCTGCGATGCCAGCAAGAAAAAGGCCGCCCGGAGGCGGCCTTTTCGTTACTTCTTGCGCGGCACCTTGGGCACCGATGCCTTGCCGCGCGATGGCGGCGTTGGCTCGTCGGCGATGGAAGGACCGGCCGTCACTTTTTCAAGTATCGGCTTCTTCGGCGCAGGCTTCTTCTTCGCCACCGGCTTTTTCTCGACGGCGATTTCCTGCTTCGGCTTCACCGCCACTTCGTCGGCGATATAGTCAAGCACGAGCCCCTTGGAACCATCGGCCTTCTCGGCAACCGAGACGACAACGGTACCACCCTTCTTCAGCCTGCCAAACAGCACTTCGTCAGCCAGCGGCTTCTTGATGTGCTCCTGAATGACGCGGCCGAGCGGGCGAGCGCCCATACGGTCGTCGTAACCCTTTTCGGCCAGCCAGGCGATTGCCTCAGGCTTCAGATCAAACGTCACGCCGCGGTCGGCAAGCTGTGCCTCAAGCTGGATGACGAATTTCTGGACCACCTGATGGATAACCGGAATTGGCAGCGGACCGAACGGAATGATGGCATCGAGACGGTTGCGGAACTCCGGCGTGAACAGCCGGTTGATCGCTTCCATGTCATCGCCTTCACGACGCGAGGAGCCGAAGCCGATGGCCGAACGTGCGGCATCGGAAGCACCCGCATTGGTTGTCATGATCAGGATGACATTGCGGAAATCGATCTGCTTGCCGTTGTGATCCGTCAGCTTGCCGTGATCCATGACCTGCAACAGGATGTTGAAAAGATCCGGATGGGCCTTTTCGATTTCATCGAGCAGCAGCACGCAATGCGGGTGCTGATCGACGCCATCGGTCAGAAGGCCGCCCTGGTCGAAACCGACATAGCCGGGAGGTGCACCGAGCAGACGCGAAACCGTGTGACGCTCCATATATTCCGACATGTCGAAACGCAGGAGTTCCACGCCGAGCGACAGCGCCAGCTGCTTGGCAACTTCGGTCTTGCCGACGCCGGTCGGACCCGAGAACAGGTAGGAGCCGATCGGCTTCTCCGGTTCGCGCAGGCCGGCACGGGCCAGCTTGATCGAGGAGGACAGAGCTTCGATTGCAAGGTCCTGACCGTAAACGACGCGCTTCAGTTCGGCCTCGAGATTGGACAGAACCGCTTCGTCATCCTTGGAAACCGTCTTCGGCGGGATGCGGGCCATCGTGGCAATGGTTGCCTCGATTTCCTTCACGCCGATGGACTTCTTGCGCTTTCCTTCCGGCAGCAGCATCTGGCTGGCACCTGTCTCGTCGATCACATCGATTGCCTTGTCGGGCAATTTGCGGTCGTTGATATAGCGCGCAGACAGTTCCACCGCCGATTTGATCGCTTCCACCGTGTACTTGACCTTGTGGAAGTCCTCGAAATACGGGCGAAGACCCTTCATGATCTCGATGGCATCCGGGATGGACGGCTCATTGACGTCGATCTTCTGGAAACGCCGGACAAGCGCCCTGTCCTTCTCGAAGAACTGGCGGAATTCCTTGTACGTCGTCGAGCCGATGCAGCGGATGGCACCGGACGACAGGGCCGGCTTCAGGAGGTTCGACGCATCCATTGCGCCGCCCGACGTGGCTCCGGCACCGATGATCGTGTGAATCTCGTCGATGAACAGGATCGCACCCGGAAACTCTTCGAGCTCCTTGATGACCTGCTTCAGACGCTCTTCGAAATCACCGCGATAGCGTGTTCCGGCCAGCAATGTGCCCATATCGAGCGAAAACACCGTGGCGTCGGCCAGGACCGACGGCACCTTGCCTTCGACAATCCGCTTGGCAAGACCTTCGGCGATGGCCGTCTTGCCCACGCCGGGATCACCCACATAAAGCGGGTTGTTCTTGGAACGGCGGCACAGAATCTGGATCGTCCGGTTGATTTCCTGATCGCGGCCGATCAGCGGATCGATCTTGCCGGCTTTCGCGCGGTCGTTCAGATTGTTGCAGTAGGCCGTAAGGGCATCCTGCTTCTTCTTCGGTGCCCCCTCTTCCGACTCGGAAGCGTGGTTTTCTTCGTTGTTGCTTTCCGTACCCAGCGGGGTGCGCGGCTCGGATGCGCCGGGGCGCTTCGAGATGCCATGGGAGATGTAGTTGACCGCGTCATAACGGGTCATCTGCTGTTCCTGCAGGAAGAACGCCGCATGGCTTTCCCGCTCGGCGAAAATAGCGACGAGAACGTTGGCGCCGGTAACTTCTTCACGGTTGGAGGATTGAACGTGAATAACGGCGCGCTGGATGACGCGCTGAAACGCGGCAGTTGGTTTTGAATCCTCGTCATACCCGGTGACAAGGTTGTCCAGTTCGTGATCGACATAGTCGGTCACCGTGCGGGTCAGCTGTGCGAGGTCAACATTGCAGGCGCGCATGACACTGCTCGCGTCCTGATCATCGATGAGCGCGAGGAGCAGATGCTCCAGCGTCGCATATTCATGATGATGCTCGTTCGCGATTGTCAGCGCCTGATGGAGGGCCCGCTCCAGACTAGGTGAGAAAGATGGCATGAAACCTCACTTTTTCTCCATCACGCATTGTAGCGGATGTTGGTTTTGCCGCGCATAGTCCATGACTTGGGTCATCTTGGACTCCGCGACCTCATAGGTAAAGACGCCGCACTCTCCGACTCCATGATTATGCACATGAAGCATGATGCGTGTGGCATCTTCTTTGTTTTTCTGGAAAAAGCGTTCCAGAACATGAATGACGAATTCCATGGGGGTGTAATCGTCATTCAGGAGCAACACCCGGTAAAGACTCGGCTTCTTCAGCTTAGGCTTGGTACGTGTGATGACAGCCGTTCCCCGGCCGGGGCCATTGCCGCTGCCTTTGTCTTCATCTTGCATTGTTGGTGCAAACCGCTTCATCTCTTCCAATACCCGCATTTGGTGGTCATGTGTTGCCCTGTGTATCCTATGTAGGTCGCAACGCGCTGATTTTAAGCCCTCTCACAAAGCATGCAATATCACTCGGCCCGTTTTCGGGCGCGCAAATAAAAAAAGTCCGGTTGCGCGCGCAACCGGACCTTTCGCAAGCCGCAAATAAGGCTGGATTTATTTGGTAACCTTGGCAACTGCCGCCTCGTACGGCTTGTAGGCTTCCTTGGCGAGGTCGGCATAGAGTTCGCCGAATTTGGTTGCCTGGGCAACAAAGGCTTCATAGGCCTTCTTGGAGAATGCGGTGTGCGCCTCGTAGAGCTGCTCGACCGACTTGGTCGCGCCAAGCTTTTCAACAAGTGCCGTGCCGTCTTCGAAGGACTTCTTCGAATATTCAGCCGCTTCATTGGCGATTGTCTGCAAACCCTGCGACAGGACCGAAACGCTCTTCATCGAGTTGTTGACGAATTCCTTGCTGGATTCACTCAGAGTTTCGAATGGGTTGGCCATGATAAATCCTTCCATGGATTAAATTTCTGCGTAGCCGTATTTAGTGTGCACTGCACAAAAAGTCAATTTTTTGTGCATCGCAATAATTTCCGACAATTTTAAACAACGCAATGCCGCGGAATTCGTGAACATTCCGGTTACCATAAACAGTTTGGTAACGCTGTTGCGGGTAATGTTCGACGATCCGTACCTGACGCAACATTACGTCAGTCAAATTCCATATACGCTTCAGTATGAGCAGGTGTTGATTGTGCTTTATCCAGCCCGCCAAGGTTCCAGACTTTTTACCAGACTTACCCATACATTCCTGGCTTTGGCGCTCGCTTCCGGAATAGGCCTGACACAGACACCCAGGGCAGAAGCATCCTCGAAGGCATCGGCCATCGTGGTGGATGCCAACACCGGCAAGACGCTCTACTCGTCCAATGCCGATGCCCAGCGCTTTCCGGCGTCCCTCACCAAGATGATGACGCTGTACATGCTGTTTGAAGCGATGGAAGCCGGAAAAGTCTCGAAGTCGACACCCATTCCCGTTTCCGCCTATGCCGCCGGCCAGCCGCCGACAAAGATCGGCTTCAAGCCCGGCCAGACCATCAGTGCGGAAGCGGCCATTCTCTCCGTCATCACCAAATCGGCCAACGACTCGGCGACAGCCATCGGCGAATATCTCGGCGGTTCGGAACAGCGCTTTGCCCAGATGATGACCAACAAGGCGCGCCAGCTCGGCATGCGCAATACCACGTTCCGCAACGCCTCGGGCCTGCCCAATCCGCAACAGCGCTCGTCGGCGCGCGACCTTGCCCTGCTCGGCATCGCCCTGCGCGAGCATTTTCCGCAATATTATGATTATTTCTCCACCCGCAGCTTCAGCTATCGCGGCCGCCGCATCGCCGGTCACAACCGCCTGCTCGGCAAGGTACGCGGCGTCGACGGCATCAAGACCGGCTACACCCGCGATTCCGGCTTCAACCTCGTTTCGTCGGTGAATGTCGACGGCAAGAAGATGGTTGCGGTCGTGATGGGCGGCACCAGCGGCGGCGCCCGCGATGCGCAGATGGCCAAGCTGATCGAACAGTACCTGCCCAGCGCCTCGCGCCGTGACGGCGGCAATCTGCTGGCCTCGCGCAAGAACAGCAAGGTTCAGGTCGCAGCCGTCGAACTGCCCGAAGACGACGATGCGCCGATGCCGACACAGCGTGCCGAAGTTGTTGCGAAAACCAGCAATGTCGTGACGGCCTATGCCTCCGCCCCGGCCCAGTCGCCAGCCGCGCAGATCCTGACCGTTCCGACTCCGACCGCACGCGCTGCGGCAGCCGAATCCGACGATGAGGCAGAGGTCGATCCGGTCACCACCGCATCGGCTTCGGACAAGGGTACAGCCAGCGGCTGGATGGTGCAGATCGGCTCGATGGGCAGTGCCGACGAAGCCAAGGCGATCCTTGCCCGCGCGGCATCAGAAGTCGGCGGCTCGCTTGCCACCCTGTCGCCCTACACCGAAAAATTCCAGAAGGGTTCGGCAACCTATTACCGCGCCCGCTTTGCCGGCATTGCCTCAGCCAAGGCTGCAAACAATGCCTGCACCGCGCTGAAGCGTCAAAACTACCACTGCTTTGCAATTGCGCCCCAATCGTAAGGCAGTGATCTGAAAGACCCAGTTTGTACAGAGTTGAGGGTTTTGCGAATGTCGAGTGTCAATGATTTCCATGGTTCTGCCGGTGCTGCCGGCAAGGAATCCCGGTCGCTCTTTGGCGGTATGCACGCGTTGCAGCAGGCGGCGCAGCGCCTTGCCGATCTGCGGCGCGGCAACTCAGCGTTCAAGACGATGGACCTGGTGAACGTGCTGCTGTGCCAGGCGGCGAGAACGCGCCGTGCGGCCATGCCTCCCGTGCGCTTGCACATCCGCACCGCCGGTCACAATGGTGTTACCGCAGTCCGCCTCAAGGTTTCCTGAAGATTCGGGTCTAGAGCAGCCCCAGCGACGCCAGTTCGTTGCGCAGTTCCGGCGGCAGCTTGGCCCGGCCCTTGCCCTGCCCCTCATCCGCCGGCGCATCCTCGCTTGTCAGATAGCGCCAGCCCTGGAATGCCCGCCGTGGCTGCCATTCCGTCGCGATGATGCGCGGATCCAGCACCAGATGGCAGCGTGAAATCCCCTCGTCATCGGTGAAGGTGCGAATGTCCGTCAGTATCTGGCGGCATTGGATGTTGCCCTTGATCACCCAGTAAAGCGATCCACCGGCCAGCAATTCCTCGACGCGCTTGGGAACCATGCGTGTCGTGTGGAACTGTTCGGGCGACAGGCCGGCACGCCTGCGCTCATCCAGGCGAAAATCGATCCACGCCGCGAGATCTTCGATCGCAGTGCAGCCGACACAAAGTTTGACGAGATTGAGAGCCATGGAGGAGATTTGACGCTTTCAGGCGGCAAGGTCAACCGAAACCGGCGGGTTCTCCACAAAGCGCCGGCGGGAAGCACGGCGATGCCGCCCGCCGGTGAAAGTCTCAGTGACCGGTTGCGGGTATGGCTGCCCCGCCGCCCGATTGCCGTTTGACCGCCGGGGCATGAACGTCCGCCGCAACGACCGGCACCTCGACGCCCTTCGCGTCATAGAGCTTGCCATTGAGGAAATAGTCACCGTCGTGCAACTGCGCGATATCCTGATAGCGCAGCACCCGCTCGGTACCGGCGACGAAGACCGACTGCTGGTCCGAATTGCCCGCGGTCAGATGGTTGAACACGATGTTCAGCGCAATCGCCATGAGCGCGGCCGAACTGATGCCGGAATGGAAAATCGTGGCGAACCATGCGGGGAAATGATCGTAAAAATTCGGCGATGCAATCGGGATCATGCCGAACCCCAGCGACGTCGCGACGATGATGAGGTTCATGTTGTTGGCATAGTCGACCTTGGACAGCGTGCGGATACCGCTGGCAGCCACGGTTCCGAAGAGCACGAGGCCAGCGCCGCCGAGGACCGCACTCGGCACCGCCGCAACGATGCGTCCCATGACCGGCAGCAAACCCAGAACGACAAGGAACAGGCCGCCCGTCGCCACCACATAGCGGCTCTTGATCCCGGTTACCGCAACCAGCCCGACATTCTGGGCAAAGGCGCTCTGCGTGAATGAGCCGAACACCGGTGCGATCAGGCTCGACAGCATGTCGGCGCGCAGACCATCGCCGAGCCGGCGCGAGTCCACCTTGGTCTCGATAATCTCACCGACGGCTAGGATATCCGCCGATGTTTCGACCAGCGTGACCATGATCACGATGAACATGGAAATGATCGCCGCTACCTGGAAGGTTGGATAACCCCATTGAAAGATCGTCGGCAGGGCGATGAACGGTCCTTCGCTCACCTTGGAGAAGTCGGTCATGCCCAGTGCCAGCGCAATCAGGGTGCCGATGACGATGGCCAGCAGGATCGACAGCCGTGAAATGCGGGCACTGCCGACCTTGCTGAGCAAAAGCACGATGACAAGGGTCACCGCCGCCAGCTCGATATTGGCCATGCTGCCGAAATCCGGTGCCTTGCTGTTGCCGCCCATCGCCCAGCGCGCGGCGACCGGCATCAGGGTCAAGCCGATGGTGGTGATGACGATCCCGGTGACCAATGGCGGGAAAAACCGGGTAATTCTGGAAAAGACCGGCGTGATCAGCAGGCCGATGAACGAGGCGACCATCACGGCACCCAGCACCGCCTCGATGCCGCCATTGCCCGTGATGGCGACCATGGTCGCCACGCCGGAAAACGACACACCCTGAACGAGCGGCAGGCGGCAGCCGAAAAAGGGCAGGCCCATCGTCTGCAGGATTGTCGCCAGCCCGCCGGCAAACAGCGACGCGGTGATCAAAAGGCCGATGTCGTTCGACGACAGCCCTGCCGCCTGGCCAAGGATCAGCGGAACGGCAATGATGCCGCCATACATGGTCAGAACATGCTGAAAGCCATAGGCCATATTGGCCGCCAGCCCCAGATTCTCGTCCTCCGGACGGTCCTCTGGCGTATTTTCATTCAATCGTGATGCCAAGGTAGTGTCCTCCCAATACCTTTATGCAGCCCAACCAAACATTGCTGATCGGGCGGGAGGAAAACTATGGCAGCTTTTTGGGATTTGACTGTATCTGATTTATTGAAAGTGTTTTCGGCTGCGTGCGGGTATTGCACGCGCCGATTCAATCAATCTCAGCACTCCACGACATTGACCGCAAGACCGCCAAGGCTGGTTTCCTTGTAACGCTCGTTCATGTCGCGTCCGGTCTGGCGCATGGTTTCGATGCAGGCGTCGAGCGGCACGAAATGCGTGCCATCCCCCTTGATCGCTAGGGATGCGGCCGTCACCGCCTTGACCGCGCCCAGCGCATTGCGCTCGATGCAGGGAACCTGGACGAGGCCAGCCACGGGGTCGCAGGTCATGCCGAGATGGTGCTCGAGCGCGATTTCCGCGGCATTCTCGATCTGGGCCGCATTGCCGCCCATGACGGCAGCGAGCCCGGCCGCTGCCATCGCCGAGGCAGAGCCCACCTCACCCTGACAGCCGACTTCCGCGCCTGATATCGAGGCATTGTGCTTGATGACGCCGCCAATGGCCGCCGATGTCAGCAGGAAATCGCGAATGCCTTCGGCATCGGCATCATCATGAAAATGCAGGTAGTAGCGCAGCACGGCGGGAACCACGCCCGCAGCGCCATTGGTCGGCGCGGTCACGACCCGTCCGCCTGCAGCATTCTCCTCGTTCACCGCCATGGCGTAGACGGAGAGCCAATCATTGGCCAGCAGCGGATTCATGCGGTTCTGCCGCCATTCCTCCTGCAGTCGGTCATGCAGATAACGGGCGCGGCGCTTGACCTTGAGGCCGCCCGGCATGATGCCTTCCTGCTCCAGCCCGCGATCGATGCAGGAGCGCATGGCCGACCAGATGCGATCAAGACCGGCGTTAAGCTCATCCCGGCTCATGAAGACTTCTTCATTGCGGCGTTTCATTTCCGCGATGGAGAGCCCGCTCTCCGCGCTCATGGCCAGCATCTGGGCCGCGTTCTTGAACGGGAACGGCACGGGATGTTCGGGTTTTGGTGCAGTGCGGGTCTTTGCGCTTTCCAGCTCTTCCTCGGTGACGACGAAGCCGCCGCCGATCGAATAGAAAATGCGGCGCAGAAGCAGGCGCTCATCCGCATCATAGGCTTCGAAGGCCATGCCGTTGGCATGTCCCGGCAGCGGCGTCCTGCGGTCCATGATCAGATCGGTTGCCGGATCGAAGCGGTAGGCGGGATGCCCCTCGGGGCGAATACGTTTTTCCTGTTTGACGGTCTCAAGCAGCGCATCCATCTGGTTGGGATCGATCGTCGCTGGCAGAAGGCCGCAGAGGCCGAGAACAACCGCACGGTCCGTCGCATGACCGATGCCCGTGAACGCCAGCGATCCATGCAGATGCACGCGCAGGCGATCCACCTTCACGCCGGTCGGGCGTGGCCATTGCCCGTTCTTCAACTCTTCGAGGAACAGGCTGCCGGCGGTCATCGGGCCCATCGTATGGGAACTCGAAGGACCAATGCCGATTTTATAAAGATCGAAAACCGACAGGAACATCCGGCTACCTCAAATGGTGAAATTGCATCGCGCTATAATGGCTGCTCCGAGGCATAAGCCGAAGCCAGCCACCGACCTAGCGTTGTGTTTCTACGACATGCCGGACCAAAGAAAAAGGGTGCAGACGCACTGCACCCCTCCATCAGAAATTTATTCCGGCTCAACTGGACTGGAGCCTGATTTTTTATCAGTGCATCGCGATGAGATAGGTCACCAGCATGATCACTGCGAAACCGACAACTGCCCAGGCGGTGATGCCCCAGCAGGACTTTTGAACGCTATCGTCCATGAATTTTGTATTTCCCTGTTGCTCTCGGAAGGACACGATTCTGTCGAAACGCTCCCTCCCTGGGAACGCGGGTATATCCGTCCATGCCATCCTTCGCAACGCCAAAGATGGCAAAATCAGGGCGGCGCGGCGCATGGCTGCGTTGTGCCAGCCGCATGACTTCAATGATTTCAACATGTTAAAGAAAGCTTCAGCAGGCTGCGCCGTTTACGATTGGGGTAAATTCGTGTTGAGTGAATCTGCAAACTGAGTCATGTGTTTGTGCACGTCTTTGTCTCACACCGAGAGAGCCCGCATGGAACCCGCACGCTTTATGTCCTACTGGCTCGATGCGCTGGCCCTCGTCTATTTCTTTGGCGTGTGGGTGCTCTATTCGCGCACCACGGACAAGGGATTTCTCAACCGGCGCTCGCTGACATCGGAAATGAATCTCGCCCGGCGGCAATGGATGACCACCATGTCGAGCCGCGAACTGCGCATGATCGACACCAGCATCATGATCGGCCTGCAGCAGGGCACCGGCTTTTTTGCGTCAACATCGATTCTGGCCATTGGCGGCTGTTTCGGCCTGCTGAATTCATCCGGCCGGGTGGTCACGCTGTTCCACGATATCCCGTTTCTCGGCGAGACGACAGAGCGGCTGTTTGAAACCAAGGTTCTCGGCCTGCTGGTGCTCTTCGCCTATGCCTTTTTCAAATTCGCCTGGGCCTATCGGCTGTTCAACTACTGCTCGATCCTGATCGGCGGCGTGCCCATGGCGCGCGACAAGGCGCCGGATGATCCGCAGGTCATTTTCAGCGTCAACCGGGCGGCGGAGATCAACATCCTGGCCGGCCAGCACTTCAACAGCGGACTGCGCGGCATCTTCTTTTCCATCGGCTATCTCGGATGGTTTCTCGATCCGCTGCTGTTCATGATCACGACAAGCCTTGTGGCGGTGGTGCTGTTGCGCCGTCAGTTCTTCTCCAATGCCCGCGACGCGCTCATGCGCAACAATGCCAATGCGGATTCATAGGCCGCGCGGCAGATAGCGCCAGACGACGACAGCGGTAAAGACCATCAGCGTGCCCAGGGCGATGAAGATCGCGCCAAGGCTGAAGAATGTCAGGATGATCGAATAGAAAAACGCCGGCAGAAGCTCGGAAAAATCGAGATAGGTCCGGTAGACCGAGGTCATCTGCGCGCGCTCGTGCGGGTGAACCGCACGAATGAAGGTGGTCGAAGCCAGCGTATCCAGCGCAACACAGAAAAACGCTCCGGCGAGCAGCATGAGTGCCGCGATCATCGGAAATTTCTCACCCGCCAGCCCGGCGCCGGCCAGCGCAATGGCCAGAAGGATGAAAACGCCTGATATCGTCCGCATCAGCCCCTTGGCCATGCCGACCTTGCCCCACAGGATCGATCCCAGCAGGAAGAGGTTGCCGAGGGAGACGAGCAGGCCGCCCGCCAGCTTGCCCTGGCCTGTCGCTACCATCAGGATCGGCCCGTAGACGAAGAACGTGCTCCAGTAGCACGACCGCGAAAAAGCGATGAGCCATGCCAGCCGCAGCCGTGGCTGCGCGACAAACCGCCGGACATTGGCAATGGGATTGGCGGCCCGGCTCGGGCCCTTCTGCAGGGCGGGATTGTCGCTGAGGCGAAAGTACCAGAACAGCGTGAGAAGCAGCAGGGAAAAGCCGATCGACAACAGGAACGGCGCGATCATGCCGATGGTGCTGTAGAGAAAGACGCCGAGGAATGGCCCGGCCGTCCACGCAAAGGTCGCCGTCGCCATGCGCACGGACTCGGCGCGAACGAGTTCGCCCCGCTTGATATGGTCCATGATGTAGAGGCTGAGGGTAATGGACAGCGCGCCTGCCCCGAACGTGCGCAGGAACAGCCCCGCCGCCTGCCCCGGCACCGTGTCGAGCGCGAAGGCGCAGCAGCCCAGGATCAGCGAGGTGGCGCCGGCCGTATAGACCCAGCGGCGCGGGATGCGGACGATCAGCAACGGAATCGACAGGGTGACCATCAGCCCGAGCATCGACATGCAGGTGTAGAGGATGCTGACGCTGCGTTCACTCTGCAGCAGGTCGTAGGTCTGGATCGGCACCACGCTGGTGATGATCGCCCGGGCCATCGACTCGATGCCGAAAAGGATCGCAAACACCCGTGCTGTCGGACGTTTGGCCGTGCTGATCCAGATGGGATGGCGAACTTGATTGATCACTGGCTTGGCTATCGGGGAAATGCTGATTCGAGCGCCCCCTGACATTGGAGCGCGAAACCATGGATAGCAGTCAATCAAGCGACATTATATGTCTGTTTCGCAGAAACCTTTGAAACAAGTGCGAAATATCAGCCGTGATGCGCGCCGGAAACACATGGATTTTGTGTTGCAACTCCCCTAGCCTGTCAGGAGTTGCAATCATCGAGATTCCCGCATGAGCCAGACCGAGACGCTTGCCCCGCCCGCCAAATCCCGTCTCGGCAGGCTTGATGTGCTGCGTGGTATCGCGCTCATTGCCATGGCGACCTATCACACGGGCTGGGATTTTGAGTTTTTCGGCTACATGGAGCCCGGCACCACGGGCCATGGCGCGTGGAAACTCTATGCCCGCATCATTGCCTCGACCTTTCTGGTGCTTGTCGGTTTCAGCCTCGTGCTGGCCCATCGCAACGGTATCCGCTGGCGCTCTTTCGGCATCCGCCTGGCACAGATCGTTGCGGCATCCCTCGCCATCACGCTCGTCACCCGGTACATCACACCGGACAGTTTTGTGTTCTTTGGCATCCTGCATGAGATTGCCGCCGCCAGCGTGCTCGGTCTGTTGTTTCTGCGCCTTCCCGCCATTGTCATCGCCGTCGCAGCCGCGGCCGTTATCGCGGCGCCGCATTACCTGACCTCCGCTGCATTCGACGCACCGGCGCTCTGGCCGCTCGGCCTGTCGGAAATGCCCATCCGTTCCAATGATTACGTGCCCATTTTCCCGTGGTTCGGCCCGGTTCTGGCGGGCATGGCCCTCGCCAAGACATTGCTCCACCTCGACCGGATGCGCATTTTCGCCGGAACCGTCCATCCGGGCTGGCTCGACCGGGGATTGCGGTTCATCGGCCAGCACAGCCTGGCGTTCTATCTGATCCATCAGCCGGTGCTGATCAGCTGCGTTTTCCTGATCGCACAGGTATTTCCGCCCGCTACATCAACACCGCACGAGGTTTTCGACCGGGAATGCACCCGCAGCTGCTCGGCGGATAATGACAGGGCGTTCTGCGAACGCTTTTGCACCTGCACGGTGGGCCAGCTGGAGACCCAGAAGATTTTCGATGATGTGTATACGGGCAAGCGTAACCAGGACAATGACCCGCAGATACAGGACATCACCGGCATGTGCACGCAGGAAGCGATGCAACCCTGATCGAAATTTTCATCGTCAGTTGCAGCGCGCTTGTCGAACCACGAACCATGCAGAAGGACAGTACCAGCGCCTCAGGTATTAACGCCCAGTTCCGCCAGCCGTTCGATGCAGGCTTCTTCCACCTGATCGAGTTCAGCCAGGGTTTCCTCGATGTCACGGCGCTTCTGGCGCAGGTCGCCGCGCTTTTCCTCGACGCGCTTCATCAACAGGTGCAGTTGACCCATTTCTCCCGGTGGCTCGCGGTACATCTGCACGATCTCGTGGATTTCCGCGATGGAAAAACCGAGCCGCTTGCCGCGCAGGATCTGCTTGAGCAGATGCCGGTCCGATGGCCGGAACAGGCGTGTGCGCCCGCGACGGACGGGGTGGATCAGCCCCTCGTCCTCATAGAAGCGCAATGTCCGGGTGGAAACGCCGAACTCCCGCGTCAGCTCAGTAATAGAATAATATTCGCGCATGACAGACATTGCTCTGATTTTTCTTACTATTTCACATGGATGTTTGGCCACGCAATTACGTAAAAGTCAATTGTACCTTTGTTAGCATAAATGAACGTTAGTCTCAAATGCCGGAAAATCAGCTGTCAGGCCAGTCCGAACCACCAGGTTGCCAGTCCCAGGAACGAGAAAAACCCGACAACATCGGTCACGGTGGTGACAAAGACAGCCGACGAAATGGCGGGGTCGGCCCCGAACTTGTCGAGCAGCAGGGGAATCAGAATACCGCCGAGGGCAGCGGCCATCATGTTGATGATCATGGCCGAGGCGATGATCCCGCCCAGTTCGGCATTGTGGAACCAGAATCCGGCAACCATGCCGATCAGCACGGCGAACACCATGCCGTTGATCAAGCCGACCGAGGCCTCGCGCCGGATGATGCGGCCAGCATTGTAGATATCCATGTCGCGTGTCGCCAGCGCGCGCACGGTCACGGTCATGGTCTGGGTCGCCGCATTGCCGCCCATGGAGGCAACGATGGGCATCAGCACCGCCAGCGCCACCATCTGCTGGATGGTGCCGTCAAACAGCCCGATGATGGAGGCGGAGAGAAACGCCGTGAACAGGTTGACGACCAGCCAGGGCGTGCGCGAGCGCGAGGTGGACAGGACGGAGTCGGACAGTTCTTCGTCGCCGACGCCGCCGAGGCGCATGATGTCCTCCTCGGCCTCTTCCTGGATGACGTCGACGATGTTCTCGATGGTCAGCACGCCGACAAGCCGTTCATTCTCGTCGACAACGGCGGCGGACAGCAGGTCATACTGCTCGAAAATCTGTGCCGCCTCTTCCTGATCCATCGTCGCGGGAATGGCATGGCGCGTCTCGTGCATGATCTCGTCGATCTTGCTGTCGCGGCCCGCGCGCAGGATGCGGTCGAGATCGATGGCACCGAGCAGCCGGAACATCGGATCGATGACGAAAATCTGCGAGAAGGATTCCGGCAGGTCGGCATTGTTGCGCATGTAGTCGATGGTCTGGCCGACGGTCCAGAACGGTGGCACGGCGACGAACTCCGTCTGCATGCGGCGTCCGGCGGTTTCTTCCGGATAGCCGAGCGAACGGCGCAGGCGCACGCGCTCGGTGAATGGCAGCTGCGCCAGAATCTCGTCGCGGTCTTCCTGGTCGAGATCTTCCAGGATGTAGACGGCATCGTCGGAATCCAGGTCCTGAACCGCTTCAGCGATCTGCTGATTCGGCATGGCATCGACGATTTCGAGGCGCACGGCCTCGTCGACTTCGGTCAGCGCGGCAAAATCGAATTCATCGCCAAGCAGTTCAACGAGGGCCGCGCGCTGCTCCGATTGCAGCGCTTCAAGAACGTGGCCCAGTTCGGACTGGTGCAGTTTGCCGACATGGGAACGCAGGAACAGAACATCACGGTCCGCAATGGCGGCGCCGACACGGGCGAGATAGGACGAGCGGACGGCACCGTCTTCGCCGTAAATGTCGACGTCCCGCTCGTCATCGGCGGGCGGAGGCAATGTTTCCGTTTCGTCCATCGATCCGCACCTGCCTTCCCGACACGACTTGCACCATACAGTGTCAGTTAACGCATAACCCCCGAAATCCAAATCGATTTCTCCGGGGATTACGCGTCAATTCAGAAGGTTATTCCCCCTGCGGGACCGGGTGCGCGGCGCAGCCGGTCAGGCGGCGCTGTCTTCCCAGCCGCTGATGGCCTTGACCTCAAGGAAGTCTTCCAGCCCCCAGTGACCGCCTTCGCGGCCGATGCCGGACTGCTTGTAGCCGCCGAACGGGGCGTCCGCCTTGTGCGACGCGCCGTTGATGCGCACCATGCCCGCACGCAGCTGCTTCGACACACGCTTGATCCGCTCGCGGTCGCCCGACTGGATATAGGCGGCAAGACCGTATGGCGTATCGTTGGCGATTTCGACGGCTTCTTCTTCCGTATCGAACGGGATCATCGCCAGCACCGGCCCAAAGATTTCCTCACGGGCAATCGTCATCTCATTGTTCACATCGGCAAACACCGTGGGACGGACGAAATAGCCGCGATTGAAGCCTTCCGGGCGGCCGGTGCCACCGGCGATCAAACGTGCACCTTCCTTGATGCCCTGCTCGATCAGGCCCTGCACCTTGTTGAACTGCGCCTCGGAGACGAGCGGGCCCATATGATCGCCGTCCTGCGCGGGATCGCCGACAACGGTCGCCTTCGCCGTGGCGGCTGCAACTTCCGTTGCCTTGTCGTAGACCGAGCGCTCGACCAGCATGCGTGTCGGCGCATTGCAGGATTGGCCCGTGTTGTTGAAGACGTGCAGCACGCCGCGCGTTACCGCCGCTTCGACATCGCTGTCGGCGAAAACGATGTTGGGCGACTTGCCGCCGAGTTCCAGCGACACGCGCTTGACCGTATCGGCAGCAGCCTTGGTCACGGCAATACCGGCACGGGTCGAGCCGGTGAAGGACATCATGTCGATGCCCGGATGCGCCGACATGACAGCACCCACGGACGGACCATCGCCATTGACCATGTTGAACACACCGGCGGGAAGGCCCGATGCATCGATGATTTCAGCAAAGACAATCGACGAAATCGGTGCGATTTCCGAGGGCTTCAGCACCACCGTGCAACCGGCGGCGATGGCAGGCACGACTTTCAGCACAACCTGGTTCATCGGCCAGTTCCACGGCGTGATCAGGCCGCAGACGCCGATGGGCTCATAGGCGATCCGGACATTGGGGTTGTGCTCGTCGAGCGGACGTTCGAATTCAAAACTCTTCAGTGCCCGCATGAATGCCTTGAGGTGGCCAGTGCCCGAGGCCGCCTGCTCTTCCAGCGCCATCTTGATTGGTGCGCCCATTTCGGAGGAGATGGCCTGCGCCATGTCATTGATGCGCGTCTCGTAGACGGCGGTCAGGCGCTCGAGCCAGGCAATGCGCTCCTCGCGGCTTGTCAGGCTCCAGGTTGTGAATGCCTTGCGCGCGGCGGCAACGGCGGCATCGACATCGGCAGCAGATCCGACGGAAATGACGGCAAAGGGCTGCTCGTCCGCCGGATTGATCACTTCGAGGTCCTTTGCCACGGCCGGAGCGGTCCATTTTCCATTGATATAGAAATCGGTCTTGCGAAGCATGGTTGGTCTCCTGCCTGGTGCTGTCGGATTGGGTTGGTTCAGGGCGGATGTGCATCCGTTGGACTGCTGGTGTAGCGGATGAATGGACCGGCAGCCAACAGGAATATCGAACAAAGAGGCGAAAATAGCGGCGCGCTGACGTTTGATCGTCATTTCCTGGGTTGGTGGAAGGCACGCCCGATGCGCAGGAAATTGCCGAGCATGGCGTGGCCATATTCAGTCAGCACCGACTCCGGATGGAACTGCACCCCGAATGTCGGGTGCGCCCGGTGGGCAAGCCCCATGATCTCGCCCCTGTCGGAGCGGGCCGTTACGGTGAGCGACGCATTGTCCTCGTCCGCAACGACAATCAGCGAATGATAGCGCCCAGCCTTGAACGGGCTCGGCAATCCCTTGAAAACGCCCGTTCCGTCATGCTGGATCAGGGACGAGCGGCCATGCATGGGTTCCTGCGCCCGCAGCACCGTGCCGCCAAAGGCTTCCCCGATGCATTGGTGGCCAAGGCATATGCCGAGAATGGGAATGCTGCCGCTGAAGGCTTCGATGATGGCAAGCGACTGCCCCGCTTCATGCGGCCCGCAGGGTCCGGGCGAGATGACCAGAGCCGCGGGTTGCAGCGCTTCGATGTCGGCAACCGTGATTGCGTCGTTGCGCACGACGCGTGTTTCCTCGCCGAGCTCGGCAAAATAGCGTGCCACGGTGAAAACGAAGGAATCGTAATTGTCGATGATGAGGATCATGACCCGGCATCTCCGGCCATGTCGAACACATCGAAAATCCGCGCCGCCTTGTCCAGCGTCTCCTGATACTCCGCCGCGGGATCGGAGAGCGCCGTGATGCCGCCGCCCGCCTGAAACACCGCCTTGCCGCCCTGGAACAGCACGGTGCGGATGGCGATGTTGGTGTCCATATTGCCGTTGAAACCGAAAAAGCCGATCGAGCCGCAATAGACACCGCGCGCGACCTGTTCCATCTCGGTGATGATTTCCATCGCCCGCAGTTTCGGCGCACCGGTGATGGAGCCGCCGGGAAAAGCCGCGCGGATCAGGTCCGGCAGTGATTTTTCGTCCGCCAGACGCCCGGTGACGACCGACACCAGATGATGCACACTGGCATAGGATTCCAGCCCGCACAGCACGGGCGTGAGTACGGAATGGGGATTGCAGACCCGCGACAGATCATTGCGCATGAGGTCGACGATCATCAGGTTTTCGGCGCGATCCTTTTCAGAAGCAAGCAGGGTCTCCGCATGCCGCCGGTCGATATCCGGATCGGCCGAGCGCGGCACTGTGCCCTTGATCGGCCGTGTCTGCACGTCCCGGCCCCGAACCGAAAGAAACCGCTCCGGCGAACTCGACGCGATGACCAGATCATCGTGCTCCAGATAGGCGGCAAATGTCGCGGCATTGCGCTGGCGCAGCGCCTTGTAGAAGGCCCAGACGGGATAGTTTTCGGGAAGATCGGCGATAAAGCGTTGCGCGATATTGGCCTGGAAAATATCGCCATCGAGAATATATTCGACGACTTTCGCCACCGCCTGCATATAGGCTTCGCGCGTGAAATTGGATTGCCAGATATTGCGCGCAACGCGTGGCCGCGCGGAGTCTTGCGTGTTCACCGGCTTCTCGAGCGCCGCGAGAAAGACATGAGCGCGTTCGGCGGCACGCCTTTCGTCCGCCTGTTCGGGCAAACCGGACGAGACGAGCCAGACCCGTTGCGTCAGGTGATCAAAGGCAAGCACGACATCATGGAAATGCCAGATGGCGTCGGGCACATCGCCCTGCGACTGTTTGCGCGGTTCTGGAAGATTTTCCAGCAACCGTCCGAATTCATAGGAGAAATAGCCTATGGCCCCGCCATGGAATGGCGGAAGGCCAGCCTGATCGTCGAGGCGGAAACGTTTGAGATACTGGGAAAGAGCCTCCAGCGGGCCGAGATCCAGTGGCTGATCGTTCCAGCTGGCCGCACCATCCCGGACCGCCAGCGTGCCGAAGGGATCGGCAGCCACGTAGGAATAGCGGCCAAGCTGGTCGTGCCGCATGGCACTGTCAAGAAAGCTCAGCCCGCCGAACGGCTTCAGGCGTTCGGCAGCGTCGACTGGTTCCAGCCAGGGGATTTCACGGATGTACATCCGTTGTCAGCCTTTCCCGAACGATGGCGTTAACCGCTCTTGCGGGTGGAAAGAAGTATACTTGTCTCGGTCAGGGTGATTCCGTCAATATGCCTGATGTCGCGCAGGGTGTGATCGAACGCCTCCAGCGTCTCCACCTCGATCTCCGCAACAATATCCCAGCGGCCGTTGGTGGTATGCAGCGCGCGGATTTCGGGAAAGCCCTGCAGGCGGCGGATGACCTTTTCCGCGCCCTGCCCGGCCACTTCGATCATGGCGATGGCGCGAACGCCATAAACGCCGGCACCCGCCTTCAGCGTCACGGTAAAACCCTGAATGGTGCCGTCGGTCGTCAGCTTGTCGACGCGGGCCCGCACGGTGGCGCGCGAAATGCCGAGCAGCGTTGCCATCGACGAGACGGGCATACGGCAGTCATCGCGCAGCAGTGACAAGAGGCGGCGGTCAAGATCATCCATGTCTGTTCCAATTTGTATAATTGAGATGCGCAAACTGCGCATTAAGTAGCGCATTTCTATCAGGATGCTGTCTATTTGTCACCGTCTCGGGGTGGCAGTATACTGGCTGCGCCGGTGAATCCCCCGGCTTCATTTGATTGACCATTCAAACGCGAAAGTGGCGCTTGTTGATGAACATGCTCAGCAACTTTGAGAACGACCCCAAACAGAAATTGATGATCGTCGGCGCGCCCATCGAGGAAGGTGCCGGTCGTCTCGGCGCCCTGATGGGCCCGGCAGCGCTGCGCACCGCCGGTCTCATCCGCACGTTGGAAGAGATGGGCCATCCGGTCGACGATCATGGCGATCTTCGCCTGCCGCAGACCCTGCCAGCCGTTGCACCCGTCAGCGGCCTTGCCCATCACATCGAAAAGATCGCCGCATGGTCGCGCATGCTCTGCGTTGAAACCTATGAGGCGATGAAGGACGGCAGTTTTCCGGTCATTCTGGGCGGCGACCATTCGCTGTCCATGGGCTCGGTCGGCGGCATCGCCCGCTACTGCCAGGAAAACAACCGCGAACTGTTCGTGCTCTGGCTCGACGCCCATTCCGATTTCAACACCCCGGCAACCTCGCCGTCCGGCAACATGCACGGCATGTCGGCGGCGCTCCTGTGCAACGAGCCCGGTCTTGAAGGCGTGTTCGGCGACGAGCCGCATGGCCTGATCAAACCGGAAAACCTGCATCTCTTCGGCATCCGCTCCATCGATACGGTCGAGCGTAAGCTCCTGCGCGAACGCGGCATCGACGTCATCGACATGCGCCAGATCGACGAGTTCGGCGTGGCCAAGCTGATGCGCCGCATCATCGAGCGGGTGCAGAAGGCCAATGGAATCCTGCACGTCAGCTTTGACGTGGATTTCATCGATCCGTCGCTTGCGCCGGGTGTCGGCACGACGGTTCCCGGCGGCGCCACCTACCGCGAAGCCCATCTCGTGATGGAAATGCTGCATGATTCCGGCGTTGTCGGCTCGCTCGACATCGTCGAGCTCAATCCGTTCCTCGACGATCGCGGCAAGAGCGCCATGCTGCTCGTCGATCTCGTCGCCAGCCTGTTCGGCCGGCAGATTTATGAACGGCCCGCCGTTTCAGACCAGAGCACCACGGCGCTCAACGTATAAGAAAATTGGCAAATAGGAGGATATTTTGCTGCAAACAGCCGCCCAACTGATTTCGACCGAGTCCCGTCTTGGCGCTCACAACTACAAGCCGCTTGATGTGGTTCTGTCGCGCGGCGAAGGCGTGCATGTCTGGGATATCGATGGGAACCGCTATCTCGACTGTCTTTCAGCCTATTCCGCCGTCAACCAGGGCCATTGCCATCCCAAGATCCTGGCAGCCATGACCGAACAGGCGTCAAAGCTGACGCTGACGTCGCGCGCCTTCCGCAACGATCAGCTGGCGCTGTTCTATGAAGAGCTGGCAACCCTCACCGGCTCGCACAAGATCCTGCCGATGAACAGCGGTGCCGAAGCCGTCGAGACCGCCATCAAGGCCGTGCGCAAATGGGGCTACGAGGTCAAGGGCGTGCCGGAAAATGCTGCCGAGATCATCGTCTGCTCCGATAACTTCCACGGCCGCACCATGGGGATCGTCGGGTTCAGCACGGACCCGTCCGCCCGCGAGAATTTCGGCCCCTTTGCGCCGGGCTTCAAGGTCGTTCCCTTCGGCGATATCGATGCCTTTGCAGCGGCATTGACGCCCAATACCGTGGCGTTCCTTGTCGAGCCCATCCAGGGTGAGGCCGGCGTGAAAATCCCGCCGAAAGGCTATTTCTCCAAGGTGCGCGAGCTTTGCACGCAGAACAACATCACGCTCATCCTCGATGAAATCCAGACCGGCCTCGGCCGCACCGGCGCCCTTTTGGCGGAAGAGCATGAGGCGATCGAGGCCGACGTGACGCTGATCGGCAAGGCGCTTTCGGGCGGCTTCTATCCGGTCTCGGCCGTGCTGTCGAACAGCGATGTTCTCGGTGTTCTGAAACCCGGCCAGCACGGCAGCACGTTCGGCGGCAATCCGCTGGCCTGTGCCATCGCCCGCGCCGCGTTGCGTGTTCTCACGGAAGAGAACATGATCGAGAATTCCCGCATCGAGGGCGAATATTTCCTGCAGCAGCTCAAGGGTATCCGCAGCAATATCGTGCGCGAAGTGCGCGGTCGCGGCCTGATGCTTGCCGTCGAACTGCATCCGGAAGCCGGCGGTGCCAACCGTTTCTGCTACGAGCTGAAGGAACGCGGCATTCTCGCCAAGGACACCCATGGCGATACGATCCGCATTGCGCCGCCGCTGGTGATCAAGCGCGATCAGATCGATTGGGCGCTGGAACAGTTCAACGAAGTGCTGACCAGCATGAATTGAGGCAGAGTGAGGGCTTTGCTAAGCCCTCACCCGTTCCGCCTTGGGATCGTACATCGGCGAGAGCGATGCCACGGCTTTCACGCGCTCTCCGGCGATCTCGATCTCATAGTTCGACGCCAGCACCTGCTCCGCGCTTTCGCCCTTGCAGGCGACATAGCCAAGCCCGATCGCCCCACCGAGATAATGGCCGTAATTGCCTGAGGTGATCGTTCCAACGATTTCGCCATCGCGCACGATGGCTTCATTGTGGAACAGCAGCGGTTCGGGATCGGCAAGGCGGAACTGCACCAGCCTGCGGTCCAGTCCGCTTTCCTTCTTCTGCAACACCGCATCACGCCCAATGAAGTCGCCCTTGGTGGTTTTGACGGCAAAGCCGAGCCCTGCCTCCAGCACATGGTCTTCGTCGGTGATATCATGGCCGAAATGCCGGAAGGCCTTTTCGATCCGGCAGGAATCCAGCGTGTGCAGGCCGCATAGTTTTAGACCCAACTCCTGCCCGGCCGCTTCCAGCGCCTCGAACACATGCGCTGTCTGGTCGGACGAGACATAAAGCTCCCAGCCGAGTTCACCGACATAGGTGACGCGGTGCGCGCGGGCGAGGCCCATGCCGATCTCGATTTCCCGCGCGGTGCCGAAGGGATGACCCGCATTGGAAAAATCGTTGGGGCTGATCTTCTCGATCACGTCGCGGGATTTCGGCCCCATCAGGCACAGCACGGATTCCGCCGCCGTCACATCGGTGATGACCACGAATTCGTCCCTGAGATGCTTGCGCATCCAGGCGAGATCGCGTTGCAGGGTGGCGCCGGGAACAACGGCAAAGAATGCCGTCTCCGACAGGCGCGTGATCGTCAGGTCGCTTTCGATCCCGCCGCGATTGTTAAGCATCTGGGTGTAGACGATGCGTCCGGGCTCGACATCGAGCTGGTTGGCGCAAAGTCTTTGCAGGAAAGCCAGTGCATCGCGGCCCTCGACGCGGATCTTGCCGAACGAGGTCATGTCGAACAGGCCGACGCCATTGCGCACCGCCAGATGTTCCTCGCGCTGATTGTCGAACCAGTTCTGCCGCTTCCAGGAATAGCGGTATTCGCGCTCCTGGCCTTCCCGCGCGAACCAGTTTGCCCGTTCCCATCCGGCCACTTCGCCGAAAACGGCACCGCGTGCCTTCAGATGTTCATGGATGGGCGAACGTCGGATATTGCGGGATGTCGCCATCTGCCGATAGGGAAAATGATCGGCATAGAGCAGGCCAAGCGTCTCGGAGACGCGTTCCTTCAGATAGCGCCGGTTCTTCTGGAATGGCTGGGCCCGGCGGATATCCACTTCCCACAGGTCAAACGGCGCTTCACCGTCGTGGATCCACTGCGCCAGCGCCATGCCGGCACCGCCGGATGAAACAATACCGATGGAATTGTAGCCCGCCGCCACCCAGTAACCACCGAGTTCCGGCGCTTCGCCGAGATAATAGCGATCGTCCGGGGTAAAGCTTTCCGGCCCGTTGAAAAAAGTGTGAATCCCCGCCGTGCCGAGCATCGGCATGCGGTTGACGCCCATTTCGAGGATCGGCTCAAAGTGCTCGAAATCCTCCGGCAGTTGGTCGAAGCAGAAATCTTCGGAAATGCCGTTCATGCCCCACGGCTTGGCCACGGGCTCGAAGGCGCCGAGCATCATCTTGCCGGCATCTTCCTTGTAATAGGCGCACTCATCCGGAACGCGCAGCACCGGCAGGCGGCCGAGCCCCTCGATGGCTTCGGTGACGAGATAAAAATGCTCGCAGGCGTGCAAAGGCACCGTCACGCCCGACATGGACGCCAGATCGCGCGCCCACATGCCCGCACAGTTGATCACCACGTCGGTTTCAATCGTGCCCTGTTCCTCGCCCTTGGCCCAGGAAACGCCTGACACACGTCCGTTCTTCTTGTGAATGTCGGTGACCTTCACGTTCTCAAAGATTTTCGCGCCGCGCTGCCTCGCGCCCTTGGCCAGTGCCATGGCGATATTGGCGGGATCGCATTGCCCGTCCAGCGGAAGATGCACGGCTCCGACCACATCCGATATGTTAAGATGCGGGTACATCTCCTTGACTTCGCGCGGAGAAATCTCCCTGACATCCACATCGAAGGCACGCGCCAGAGAAGCCTGACGATAGATCTCGTGCTTGCGCTCTTCGGTCAGCGCCACGGTGATGGAGCCCACCTGGCGCATGCCCGTGGCAACCTCGGTTTCCGCCTCCAGCTTGACGTAGAGATCGGCGGAATATTTGGCGAGCCGCGTCATGTTCTGCGAGGCGCGCAACTGGCCGATCAGCCCTGCCGCATGCCACGTGGTGCCTGAGGTCAGCTGTTTGCGTTCCAAGAGAACGATGTCGGTCCAGCCCAGTTTGGCAAGGTGATAGGCGACGGAACAGCCGGAAACGCCGCCCCCGATGATGACGGCTCTGGCCTTGGCCGGAAGAGAACTCATGCGCGGATTCTTTCGTTAGCGGGATCCCATAGCGGCTGATCCGGATGCACGGTGGCCTTGAAACGCTCGCCGAAAATCTCGACCTCGATTTCCGTTCCGGGTTCGGTGAGTTCGGTCTTGAGCATGCCGAGCGCGATGGATTTATCGATCCGGTGCCCCCAGCCGCCGGAGGTGGTTTCGCCGACGATGCTGCCCTGGTGCCAGAGCGTCGACATATAGGGCGCGTCGCAATCCCCGGCGTCGACGGTCAGCGTGACGAAGCGCTTCTTCACGCCGTGCTGCTTTTCGCTTTCCAGCGCGGCCTTGCCGAGAAATTCCGGCTTTTCCCATTTGATGAAACGGTCGAGCCCGCTTTGCAGCGGTGTGTAGTCGGTGGACAGATCGCCTTTCCAGGCGCGATAGCCCTTTTCCAGCCGCAGCGAGTCCAGCGCATACATGCCGAACGGTTTTAGCCCGTATGGCTGCCCCGCCTGCCAGACCGCATCGAAAATGGCCTGGGTATCGGCGACCTTGCTGTGGATTTCCCAGCCCAGTTCCCCGGCAAACGACACACGCACAAGCTGGCAATAGCGTCCGGCGATCTGGGTCGTCTGGTGCGACAACCAGGATTTTCCGAGGTCCGCATCGCAGATGCCGGCAAAGAGATCGCGCGCCTTCGGCCCCGTGACGATCTGGCAGGAAAACTGCTCGGTGACATTGCTGATGCTGATCGCGCTGCCCTTGGGCAGGTGTTTTTGCAGCCATTCCAGATCGTGCCACTCGGCAACGCCTGCGGTTATGAGGAAAAACACATCCTCATCGATGGCCATGATCGACATTTCGGTGACGACGCGACCCTTGGCATCGGCAAAATAGCCAAGGCCGATGCGGCCGGGTTTCGGCACCAGACCAGTGATCAGGCCGGACAGCCAGTCGCGTGCCCCGGCGCCGCTCACCTTGAAGCGGGAGAAACCGGGCAGATCGAGAATGCCGACCGCGTCGCGCACCGCATGGCACTCCTCGCGGATGCGCCGTTGCCACGGCCCTTCCCGCGTGAATGTCTGTGTCGCCTCTTCCGAGGTATCGTCGCCGGCCTGCGCATACCAGTTTGCCCGCTCCCAGCCATTATAGACGCCGAACTGCGCGCCCAACCCGGTCACGCGCGCATGCAGCGGCGACAGCTTCTTGTTGCGTCCGGCAGTCCACGTATGGCGCGGGAAATGGATAGCGTATTCGTGGCCATAGACTTCCACGCCCTTGGCGACACTGTAGTCATGATCGGCAAAGGCGGTGAAGCGGCGCGGATCGCAGGACCACATGTCCCATTCGGTCGCGCCCTCCGTCACCCATTCCGCCAGTACCTTGCCTGCCCCACCCGCCTGCGCAATACCAAAGGTGAAAACACAGGCTTCGAACGCGTTGGGCACGCCGGGCATCGGCCCGATCAGCGGATTGCCATCCGGCGCATAGGGAATGGGGCCATTGATGATTTTCGACAGACCGGCCGTACCAAGGATCGGCACGCGGGCGATCGCATCGTTCAGATACCATTCGAGCCGCTCCAGATCGTCGGGAAACAGCTGGAAGGAGAAATCATCCGGCATCGGATCGTCTGAGGTGGCCCAGTGCGCCCGGCAATTGCGCTCGTAGGGACCGAGATTCATGCCGTTCTTTTCCTGCCGGAGATAGTAGGACGAATCCACGTCACGCAGCAGCGGCAGCTTGTGGCCCTGTTCGCGGCTCCATGCGGCAATTTCGGGGATTTCGTCGAACAGCAGATACTGATGGCTCATGACCATCATCGGCACATCGCGGCCGAACATCCTGCCGATTTCCTGCGCCCGGTAGCCAGCGGCATTGACCACATATTCGCAGCGGATCTCGCCCTGCGGGGTCGCGATCACCCATTCATCACCGTCGCGCCGGGCACCTGTCACCGGACAGAAACGGATGATCTTTGCGCCCATGTCGCGTGCGCCCTTGGCGAGTGCCTGCGTCAGCTGGGCGGGATCGATATCGCCATCATTGGGATCGTACAGCGCGCCCGCCAGATCATGCGTCGCGATGAAGGGATAGCGGCCATTGATTTCATCGACGCCGAGCACGTCGATATCCATGCCCTGATAGCGGCCCATGCTTTTGACGCGCTGGAACTCGCGCATGCGCTCCTTGCCATGGGCGAGCCGCAGCGATCCGGTCACGTGGTAGTTCATGGGATAGTCGACTTCCTGCGCCAGCCGCCGGTACAGCTCGGCGGAATAGCGCTGCATGTTCATCACCGACCACGAGGCGGAGAAGGTCGGCACATTGCCCGCCGCATGCCAGGTGGAGCCCGATGTCAGTTCGTTCTTCTCCAGAAGCACGCAGTCGGTCCATCCCGCCTTGGCGAGATGATACAGCGACGAGACGCCGACCGCCCCGCCGCCGATGATGACGACCCGCGCCGACGTTGGAAATTCAGACATGCATAGTCTCCCGTGGTCTCATGCTGTGGTTTTGCTGCCCGGTCATGCCCGGGCGATTTCATCGAGGTACCACTGGATGTACCGCAACTCGTTGTGTTCCATCGGTGCGATGGGCCCCGGCACGAAATAGTGCGAGCGCACGCCGCGCGCCGTGTGTTCGATGATCGTCTTGTCCTCGGCCGTGGTCACCTTCCACAGCCATGTCAGCTTTTCCAGATCGTAATCCCGGCCCTCTTGCGCATCGCCGCGCACCAGCCAGATCAGCTCCATCTCGCAGGTATCGGCTGTCTTCGGAATGAAACGATAAATCATGCCATGATCGGGGTAGCACACGAGGAAACTCGTGCCGCCAAGGTGGATGGAGGTCACGCCGCCATCGAATTCGGTGAAACGGCCCATCAGCGGGCCGACAGGCGAGCCGTCCTGGCTGCCGCTCGACACGCCGTCATAGAGCGCATAGCGGAACGTATGAATCGTTTCATTGCCCTGCGCGGAGCTCTGCCAATGGTCACCGGTCGCAATGTCGATGCCGAGCGCGCAGGTGCGCTGCTCCATCCGCGCATTCAGCTCGGTGATTTTTTCCAGCGGCTGCTCAAGCGCATGGGTCTGCGAATATTCCGGGTGCGCCGGGCCGCAGTGGTAGCACTCGACGTAATTTTCCACGGCCAGTTTCCAGTTGGCATCCACCGGATAGGTCTCGCGGTGCGCCACCTTGGCATCGGCCCAGCCATACTGCCCGCAGGTGGTGCGCAGCGACTGCTCTATAATGTCAAAATTCAGCGGTTCGTCGGCAAAGCAGATGAAGATCAGCCCTTCGGCCACGCGCACATGCAGCTTTTTCAGGCCATGGGCGCTGCGGTCGAAATCCCGCGGCATCAGCCGTGCAGCGCGCAGGCTGCCATCATTCATGTAGGTCCAGGCGTGGTAAGGACACACGAAGAAGCGGGCATTGCCCTTCTGCTGGGTGCAGACCTCGGCGCCGCGATGGCGGCAGACATTGAGGAATGCGTGGATCGCACCATCCTCGGTGCGCGAAACGATCACCGCCTCCGAATCGATCTTGAACAGCTCGAAATCGCCCGCATTGGGAATGATGCTGGCATGGCCGATACAGTGCCAATGGCGGCGGAACACGCGTTCCATGTCCCGGGCATAGACATCCGGGTCCATGTAGAAGGCGCGCGCCAGCCCATGGCCGGGCCGGTGGTCCGCAATCATGCGGTCGATCTTGTCGCCTGCCGGTGCAACGCCGGCCAATGCCTGTTCCGCGCCCATGTTAGCCTCGCTCAAAAAGAGTGGTCCCCCGACGCGCTCCCTTGTTTCCCGGATGCGTCGCAGATTAGAATGATTCCGCATTGGGCGCCGTTCAAGCGATGGTTGCTCATCAAGACATGAATTATTCTCAACAGTCTGTTTTACAGGATGCCGCCCGATGATGTCGAAGCCCCGAATACCCCCGCTCGGCTCGTTGCGCGCGTTTGAAGCCTCGGCCCGTCTCTTGAGCTTTCGCCTGGCGGGCGATGAGCTCGGCGTCACCCAATCGGCCATCAGCCACCGCATTTCCGAGCTCGAGGCGATTCTCGGGGTAAAGCTGTTCGAACGCCTGCCGCGCGGCGTGGCGCTGACCGATGCCGGCACGCTGTATTATCCCTATATGCGCGATGCCTTCGAAAAGATCGCCCGCGGCACGGCGCTGATCAACCGGCTGGGCACGACAGACGATCTGGCGCTTGAAACCTATGCGACCTTTGCCATCCGCTGGCTCATTCCGCGCCTGACCGACTTCCGCAAGGTCAATCCGAACCTTGCCATCCGCATCGGCACCAGCCAGCTCGACTGGGAACTCAACATCGACAGTTCCGATATCGGCATCATCCACACGACCCGGCCGGAGCGGATGAACCTGCATTACCGGCTGCTTGTTAAAGCCGAGATGTTTCCGGTGTGCAGCGCGGCGGTTGCGGCACGGATCGCGGGCGACACCGAGGCAAAGGCACTCAACAAGGTGCCGCGCCTGGCGCTCTATACCGCGCCGGAGGACTGGGGCACGTGGCTCGATGCCGCCGGGATTGCCGATAGCGGCCAGGCGGTGACGCTGAAATTCGACACCTACCTCGCCGCGCTGCAATCGGCTCTCGATGGTCAGGGGCTGGCCATCGCCCCGGGCTTTCTCGTCGCCGACGATCTGAAGGCGGGGCGTCTGGTGGCACCGTTTGCGCTAAGGATCCCGCAACCCGGTGCATGGTACATGATCTGCCGCAAGGAACGGGTCAATGAAGCGCGCATCCGCCAGTTCGAGAAGTGGCTGGTGGAGCAGTTCGGCGGATGAAACCAACGATTGCTGTTGTTTCACCCCCCTCTGGGCTGCCGCCCATCTCCCCCACAAGGGGGGAGATCAGCCTTCACAGCTGTTTCAGCGAATCTTCAAGGGTGAAAGTTGACCGAGATGATCGATGCCGATGCGATCTCCCCCCTTGTGGGGGAGATGTCCGGCAGGACAGAGGGGGGTACAAATCACTTCCTCTTAATCCCGATCGATTTTCCAACCCGCGCCGGAATCCCGAGTTTCGCATGGGCAGTCTTGTAAAACTCAAGCTTTGGCAGCACGTCCTCCGGGAACGGCACAACCTTCGGGCCGTTCATATCCACGTGCAGTGACAGAACTTCCGACGTCGCAGCAACCCAGCCATCGACGTGAATGATCTCGTTGTAGGTATGCAGACGCTTGCCGTCGAAATCGATGAGCTGGCTGGTGACCGTCACCAGATGGTCGAGATGGATCTCCTGCACGTAGCAGATATGAACCTCCGCCGTGTAGATCGTCAGCTTGCGTTCCGCCGCATATTTCGGGCCAAATCCCAGCTCGGCAAGGAATTCATCACCGCCCCGGTCGAACACCACGTTGTAATAGGCCATGTTCAGATGGCCGTTATAATCGATCCATTCCTTTTCCATGGCTATCGGAGCGGAGCGGTACAAATCACCTTCTGGCATGCTGGTATTCCCCTGATTGGTAAAACTCGGCGGCATTTGAACCATGGCAGCCGCCCGTCCACTGTGTCAAAAACGACTGATAATGGCGGCGGCCTAACGATTGGCTGCCGCGCGCAGGCTGCTCGGCGGCTTGCCCTCGAAGGTGCGGAACGTGCGGGCGAATGCGGCAGCGGATGAAAAACCCGTTCGCGCGGCGATATCGGCCAGCGGGGTTTTGGTATCGGTGATCAGCCGCCGCGCGATCTTCAGGCGTAGGCGCAGATAGTAGCGGCCGGGTCCTTCGCCCACGGCTTTCGCAAAAATTTTTTCCAGGCTGCGCGCACTCAGGCCGCAGCGTTTGGCAATCGCTCCGATGGTGAGCGGCGCATCGAGATGCCCCTCCATCAGCCGAATCGCCGTGGCGAGTTTCGGATGCACGCCGTCGAGCCGCCCCAGCGAGACAAGCGGCTGCGCAACGTTGGATGCATGCGCTTCGTCATAGATAAAGACGCTCGCCACATCGAGCGCCACGGACATGCCGCAGCGCGAGCGGATGAGATGCAGCATCAGGTCGAAGGTCGGCGACGCGCCGCCCGTGGTGAAGACGGGCCCGTCGATGACATAGCGGTCCGGCCGGATATCCGCCTCGGGAAATTCGGCGGTGAATTCCTCCATGTCCTCCCAGTGGGTGGTGGCACGCCGTCCCCGCAGCAGCCCCGCCCGGCCAAGCAGCCATGACCCCGCCTCGATGCCGCCGATCATCTGGTAGTGATGCATGGCGCGGCGCAGGCCGGCGGTAAAGGTGGTGCGCGAAATATCCGATGTGCCGAAGCCGCCGATCATCAGCAGCATGTCGGCCTTGTCAGCCGGATCGAACGCGCCGGAGACGGCAATCGGCAGGCCGCAGGTGGTGATCGCCGGGTTGCCATCCAGCGAAACGATCCGCCATTTGAACAGGGTGCTGCCCGAGACGCGGTTGGCGGCACGCATGGGATCGATGGTCGATGCCACGCACATCAGCGATGCGCCGCTGAAGACGAGGACCGTCACCTCAAGCGTTTTGGTGTTGGGCAAAAAGAGTGGCGACGTTTCGTTATTCATCAAATCAAGTTCGTATATTGCAAAGCATGCATTTGCAACAGCTGCATGATTTGCCCAACGAAAAAATGGGAGCAAAGCAATGGGACTCACCCCCAATCGCGACGTATTCATCACCTGTGCCGTCACCGGCGCGGGCGACACGACAGGCCGGTCCGACAAGGTTCCGGTCACCCCGCGGCAGATCGCCGACGAATGCATTTCCGCCGCCAATGCCGGTGCCGCCGTGGCGCATATCCATGTGCGCGATCCGAAAACCGGCAAGGGTTCGCGCGATGTCGCGCTTTACGCGGAAGTGGTCGAGCTGATCAAGGCATCCGGCGTCGACATGGTGCTGAACCTCACCGCCGGCATGGGCGGCGACCTGACGCTTGGCAGCACTGAACAGCCGATGCCGCCCTCGCCCGTTGGAACCGACATGGTCGGCGCCACCGAACGGCTCGTGCATGTGGCCAAGCTGCGCCCGGAAATTTGCACGCTCGACTGCGGCACGATGAATTTCGGTGAAGGCGATTATGTCATGACCAACACGCCTGCCATGCTGAAAGACATGGCAGCGCAGATCAAGGCGCTGGGCGTGCGCCCGGAAGTCGAGATTTTCGATACCGGCCATCTGCTCCTCGCCAAGTGGCTCTATGACCAGAAGCTTCTGGAAGACCCGGTCATGGTGCAGCTGTGCATGGGCATTCCATGGGGCGCGCCGGACGACATCAACACGCTTTTGGCGCTGACCAACAACCTGCCCGCCAACTGGACGTTTTCGGCCTTTTCCATCGGCCGCAACCAGCTGCCCTATGCCGCCATGGCCATGCTTGCCGGCGGCAATATCCGCGTCGGTCTCGAAGACAATATCTGGCTCGACAAGGGTGTTCTTGCCACCAACGGCCAGCTGGTCGAACGGGCCGTGAAGGTCGCCGAGGGCATCGGCGCCAGAATTCTCGGACCGGACGAGGTTCGGGCCCGCATGAAACTGACAAAGGGCTGGTAAGATCATGAGCGTCATTCGCAAAGCGGCAGCCGTCGGCGGCGGCGTCATCGGTGCGGGCTGGGTTGCCCGTCTCATTCTCAACGGCATCGATGTATCGATCTTCGATCCGGACCCGGAGGCGGAGCGCAAGGTCAGCGAGGTGATGAAGAATTCACGCCGCGCCTACAAGACCATGGTGCCCGGCGGCCTGCCCAAAGAGGGTAAGCTGACCTTTGCCAAGACAATCGCCGAGGCTGTTGCCGGTGCCAATTTCATTCAGGAAAGCGTGCCGGAACGCCTAGACCTCAAGCACAAGGTGCTGGCGGAGATCGACAAGCACGCCGCGGTTGATGCCATCATCGGCTCGTCCACGTCAGGCATCCTGCCGTCCGACATGCAGACATCGATGAAGCATCCCGAGCGCCTCGTCGTCGGCCATCCCTACAATCCGGTCTATCTCCTGCCGCTGGTTGAAATCGTCGGCGGCAAGCTGACCTCGCCGGAAGCCATCGAAACCGCGCGGGAGCTCTATGCCTCCATCGGCATGAAGCCCGTGGTCATCCGCAAGGAAATCGAAGCCTTTGTCGGCGACCGCCTGCTCGAAGCCGTCTGGCGCGAAGCGCTGTGGCTGATCAAGGACGACATCACCACCGTCGAGGAACTCGACGACATCATGCGCTATTCCTTCGGCATCCGCTGGGCGCAGATGGGCATGTTCCAGGTCTATCGCGTGGCGGGCGGCGAAGCCGGCATGCGCCATTTCATGGCCCAGTTCGGCCCCTGCCTGTCCTGGCCGTGGACCAAGCTGATGGATGTGCCTGAGCTGACCGATGAACTCGTCGACAAGATCGCTGCACAATCCGATGAACAGGCGCATGGCCTGTCCATCCGCGAGCTGGAACGCATCCGCGACGATAACCTCGTGGCGATCATGGATGCCCTGTCGCGCCAGAACAAGGGCAAGGGCTGGGGTGCCGGTGCGCTCTACAAGGATTACACCAAGCAGTTGTCGAAACTGGCAAAGAAGCCTGCGGTCTCCAAGGCGGCTGAAAAGGCCAAATCCACCAAACCCAAGAAGAAGGCTTAAATCATGGATTTCGGTCTTTCGGAGGAGCAAAGGCTGATTGTCGAAACGACACGCGCCTTTGTCGAAAACGAGCTTTACCCGCATGAAGCGGAAGTGGAGCGTACGGGTGTCCTGCGCAAGGAGCTTGCGGACGAGCTGAAGCAGAAGGCGATTGCATCAGGTCTTTATGCGGCGAACATGCCGGAATCCGTCGGCGGCGCCGGTCTCGATACCGTGACATGGCTCCTTTATGAAAAGGAGCTTGGCCGCGCCAATTATGCGCTGCACTGGTCCTGTGTCGGCCGTCCGTCCAACATCCTGCTCGCCGGTACCGACGCGCAGAAGGAAAAATACCTCTATCCCTGCATTCGCGGCGAAAAGTCCGATTGCCTCGCCATGACGGAACCGGGCGCCGGTTCCGATCTGCGCGGCATGAAGGCGACGGCCGTCGAAAAGGGCGGTGACTGGGTCGTCAACGGCACCAAGCATTTCATCAGCCATGCGCTGGAAGCGGATTTCGTCATCCTCTTCGTGGCGTCCGGCGAGGAAGATACGCCGCGCGGCAAGAAGAAGAAAATCACCGCCTTCTTCGTCGACAAGGGCCATCCCGGCATGACGATCCGCGAGGGTTATCGCAACGTCTCGCACCGGGGTTACACCAATGCCATCGTCGAATTCGACGATTGCCGCCTGCCCGCCGATGCCATTCTTGGCGAAGTGCACAAGGGTTTCGAGGTCGCCAACACGTGGCTCGGCGCGACGCGTCTGCAGGTCGCGGCGACCTGTCTCGGCCGCGCCGAACGGGCGCTTGGCCATGCCATCGAATATGCGGCGCAACGCGAACAGTTCGGCCAGCAGATCGGCAAGTTCCAGGGCGTCTCGTTCAAACTCGCCGACATGGCAACGGAGCTGAAGGCCGCTGACCTGCTGACCTTCGAGGCGGGCTGGAAGTTCGATCAGGGCACCGTCACCGATCAGGACATGGCCATGGCCAAGCTGAAGGCCACGGAAATGCTCGCCTTCGTCGCCGACGAGGCGATTCAGATTCACGGCGGCATGGGGCTGATGGACGACCTGCCGCTTGAGCGCATCTGGCGCGACGCACGCGTCGAGCGCATCTGGGAAGGCACATCCGAAATCCAGCGGCATATCATCTCACGCGCCCTGCTTCGCCCGCATGGAGCGTAAACCAGAGCATGGCAAACCTCGACCGTCTGCTCCGTCCCAAAACCATCGCTGTCTTCGGCGGCCTTCAGGCTGCCGAAGTCATCAAGCAATCGCAGAAAATGGGGTTCTCCGGCGAGATATGGCCGGTCCACCCCAAGCATGACGAAGTCCTTGGCCTCAAGGCCTATCGCTCCGTTGCGGAACTTCCCGGCAGTCCCGATGCCGCCTTTGTCGGCGTCAACCGCTTTCTGACCCTCGATATCGTCCGCCAATTGCGCGAACGCGGCGCGGGTGTTGCCGTCTGCTACGCCTCGGGGTTTCTCGAAGCGGGCGCCGACGACGCGGATGGCGCACGCCTGCAGGATGAACTGATCGCGGCGGCAGGCGACATGCCCATCATCGGGCCGAACTGCTATGGCCTGATCAATTACTGCGATGGTGCCCTGCTCTGGCCGGACCAGCATGGCGGGCGCAGGCTCGCTGCCGATGAGCGCGGTGTCGCCATCATCACCCAATCCTCCAACATCGCCATCAACATGACGATGCAGACACGCGGATTGCCGATTGCCCACGTCATGACGGCAGGCAACCAGGCACAGACCGGCCTGCCCGACATGGCCATTGCCCTGCTTGAGGATGAACGGGTCACGGCGCTGGGCCTGCACATCGAGGCGTTTCAGTCGGCAGCAAAGTTCGAAGCTTTGGCAAAGCGGGCACGCGAGCTGAACAAGCCCATTGTCGCCATGAAGGTCGGACGCTCCGCCCAGGCACGCGCCGCCACGGTGTCGCACACAGCCTCGCTGGCCGGATCGGATGCGGCGTCGGATGCATTCCTGAAACGGCTCGGCATTGCCCGTGTCAATTCCATAGCCTCGTTCCTCGAAACGCTGAAACTGCTGCATGTGCACGGACCGCTCGATGGCGATACGCTGTGTTCCATGAGCTGTTCCGGCGGCGAGGCCTCCGTCATGGCCGACAGCGCCGAGGAGCGGAGCATCCACTTTCCATCCCTCACGCCGGAGCATCGCGCCAAGGTCAAATCCACGCTGGGGCCGCTGGTCGCGGTCGCCAACCCGCTGGATTACCATACGTTCATCTGGAACAACGAACCGGCGCTGACCGAGACTTTCACCGCCATGGTATCCGGCGGTTTTGCCCTGAGCTGTCTCGTACTCGATTTTCCGCGCAAGGACCGCTGTTCCGATGTCGACTGGTGGTCGACGGTGCGCGGTCTTGAATCGGCCCTCAAAACCAACAGGGCCAAGGGCGCCATCGTCGCCTCGCTGCCGGAAAACATCCCGGAAGAGTACATGGCCGGGCTGATGGCGCAGGGCATTGCGCCGCTCTGCGGCATCACCGAGGCATTCGACGCGGCGGAGGCCGCCGCCTTCATCGGCAAGGCATGGAAAACACCTCTCGCCGCGCCAGTCGTCTCCCCGGAAATCCGTGACACGGACGAACAGGCGCCCGACGAAGCCGCCGCGAAGGCTCTTCTGGCGAAGCACGGCCTGCCCGTGCCCTTGGGCTGGCGCTGCCAGACGATCGACGCCGCGGTTGCGGCTGCGGAGGACCTGACGTTCCCGGTTGCGCTCAAGGCACTCGGCGTTGCGCACAAATCCGAGCACAATGCCGTGCGGCTCAATCTGCGCGATGTGGACGCCGTCCGCGCGGCAGCAACCGACCTGATTGCCATCGGCAGCGGCCTCTATGTCGAGCGCATGGTGACCGACGCCGTTGCGGAACTGATCGTCGGCATTGTCGATGATCCGCAGTTCGGGCCGCTGATGACCCTCGGGACCGGCGGCGTGCTGGTGGAACTGCTGCAGGATAGTGTCACGCTGCTGCTGCCCTCCAGCCGGGCGCAGATCGAAGCCGCCCTTCGCTCCCTGCGCATGTTTCCGCTGCTCGACGGTTATCGCGGCAAGCCGAAGGCTGATCTGGATGCGGCGCTGGATGCCATCCTTGGCATTGCCGGATTTGCGGTCAAGAATGCTGGCCGGATCGTTGAACTCGATATCAATCCGCTGCTTGTATGTCGCAGCGGCCAGGGCGCATGGATCGCCGATGCATTGTTGATCACCAGGGGAGAGCTGCATGAATGATGTTGTCAGGACGCGCCGCGAGGGCGGCATTCTCGAAGTCACGCTGGATCGTCCGAAGGCCAATGCCATCGACCTGAAAACCAGCCGCCTGCTCGGTGAAACGTTTCAAAAATTCCGGGACGATCCCGAGCTTCGGGTCGCGATTGTCCAGACCGAAGGTGACAAGTTCTTCTGCGCCGGCTGGGACCTCAAGGCCGCTGCGGGCGGTGATGCGGTGGACGGCGATTATGGTGTCGGCGGCTTTGGCGGCCTGCAGGAACTGCGCGACTTCAACAAACCTGTCATCGCCGCCGTCAATGGCATGGCGGTCGGCGGCGGGTTCGAGCTCGCCCTCTCCTGCGACCTCATCTATGCCTCCGACCATTCGAGTTTTGCCCTGCCGGAAATCCGCGCGGGCACGCTGGCCGACGCCGCCACGGTGAAACTGCCCAAGCGCATTCCCTACCATGTCGCCATGGACCTGCTTCTGACCGGCCGCTGGATGGATGTCGCCGAGGCGCACCGCTGGGGGCTCGTCAACGAGGTCCTGCCCAAGGACAAGCTGATGGAACGGGTGTGGGAGATCGCCCGGCTTCTGGAAAGCGGCCCGCCGCTGGTGTTCGCCGCCATCAAGGAAGTGGCGCGCGAAGCGGAAGACATGAGCTTCCAGGACGCCATGAACTGGATCACCAAGCGCAAATTCCGTACGGTTGACATGCTTTATGCTTCGGAAGACGGTCAGGAAGGCTTCAAAGCCTTTGCCGAAAAACGCGATCCCGTATGGAAGGGCAGATGAGCACGGATTATTCAGTCCTGATCGACGCGGAAACCTGGGCCTTCATCGAGCGGACGAACAGCTTTTATCCGCCCGATGCCGTCGACTATACCGTCGCGCAGCAGCGCGACGTCTATAACACCATGTGCAAAGCCTTCTTTGCCGACTACCCCGCGGGCGTCTCGGCAATGGATCGTTTCATCGAGGCCGATGGCCGCACGATTCCGGTGCGTCTCTACGACAAGGCAGGCACGAGCCCGCAAGCGGTATGCCTCTATTTCCACGGCGGCGGTTTTGTCGTCGGCGGTCTCGACAGCCATGACGATGTCTGCGCCGAGATTTGCGAGGCCACCGGCTTTCACGTCATCGCGGTCGACTACCGCCTTGCGCCGGAACATGCGCACCCCGCCTCCTTCGAGGATTGCCTTGCGGCATTCGAACACGCGGCGGCAACATCCAGCCTGCCGATTGTCCTGTGCGGTGACAGCGCCGGAGGCAATCTGGTGGCAGCCGTGTCGCACCATGTGCGCCATAGCGATCGCGCGCCGATCGGCCAGGTCATGGTCTATCCGGGATTGGGCGGCGCGCAGGACCAGGGGTCTTACCTCACCCATGCGGAAGCACCGATGCTGACGACGCGCGACACCGCCTATTATGCAAAAATCCGAAGCGGCGGCCGCGACTGGTCGACCGACCCGCGCTTTGCCCCGCTGACCGATACGGATTTTTCCGGCCTGCCCGATACCGTCGTGATCTCGGCCGAATGCGATCCGCTTTCCGACGATGGCCGGCAGTATTGTCAGCGGATCTCTGCTGCGGGCGGCAAGGCGATCTGGAACAATGAGCCCGGCCTCGTGCACGGCTATCTGCGTGCCCGCCACAGTGTTACACGCGCGCGCTCCAGTTTCCGCCGCATCTGCACCGCCGTGCATCTGCTGGGTCAGGGGCGCTGGCCGGGCCAGCTTTAGACCCGATTTTGCAGTTTGGCGGTGCAGATCAATTCCCTGCACTCGCCATGCGCCGGTTCTTGACCGCACCTTCCAGCCAGCCCAGCTCCATTTCCGGAACCGACGACAGCAGCAGGTCGGTATAGGCATCGAAGGGCGGCTTCAGCACCTGCGTTTTCGGACCGTAGCGCACCACCTCGCCGCGATACATCACGGCGATGGCGTCTGCGATGGATTTCACCGTCGCAAGATCGTGGGTGATGAAGAGATAGGCGACATGTTCGTCCGCCTGCAGGTCGAGCAGCAGTTTCAGGATACCGTCGGCCACGAGCGGATCGAGCGCGCTGGTCACCTCGTCGCAGATGATCAGTTTCGGCTTGGCGGCGAGCGCCCGGGCGATGCAGACGCGCTGCTTCTGTCCGCCGGACAGTTCGGCGGGGTAGCGGTCGGCAAAGCCTTTGCCCATCTCGATCTTGTCGAGCAGTTCGGCAATGCGTGCATCGCGCTCCTTGCCGCGCATGCCGAAATAGAATTCGAGCGGACGGCCGATGATGGTGCCGATGGTCTGACGCGGGTTCATCGCCACGTCGGCCATCTGGTAGATCATCTGCAACTCACGCAGATCGTTGCGCGTGCGGTTGGCAAGGCGCGGCGAAAGCGTGCGCCCGTCAAAGGTGATCGTGCCTTCCATCGGCGGCAGCAGACCGGTGATGGCACGCGCCAGCGTGGATTTGCCGGAGCCTGATTCGCCGACAACCGCCAGTGTCTGGCCGAGATGCAGATCCACGGAGACGTTCTTCAATACCTTGACCAGCCCGCCGCCATAGGCCGCGGTGATGTTCTTCACCGACAGGATGGGCGTGTCAGCACTTGTCTTTTCCTGATGCGGGATGTGATGCACGGACACCAGCTGGCGCGTGTAGTCCTCGCGCGGTTCCTTGATGATCTGGCGCGTATCGCCATACTCCACCATCTTGCCGTGGCGCAGTACCATGATGTCGTCGGCGACCTGCGCCACCACGGCCAGATCATGCGTGATATAAAGCGCGGCGACGTTGGTATCGCGGATGGCATCCTTGATCGAGGCAAGCACGTCGATCTGCGTGGTCACGTCGAGCGCCGTTGTCGGTTCGTCGAACACGATCAGATTCGGCTCGGAACACAGCGCCATGGCGGTCATGGCCCGCTGCAATTGCCCGCCCGAGACCTGATGCGGAAAGCGCTGCCCGAAGGTTTCAGGGTTGGGCAGACCCAGTTTTTTGAACAGGCCGATGGCGCGTTTTTCCGCCTCGGCGCGCGTGGCGATCCTGTGCTGCAGCGCCGCTTCAATCACCTGATCCATCAGCTTGCGCGCCGGATTGAAGGCGGCGGCGGCGGACTGCGCGACATAGCAGACCTCACGCCCGCGGATTTGCCGCAGGATGGTCGCACCGCCTTTGAGAATGTCGCGGCCGTTGAGCAATACCTCACCGCCGGTGATACGCACGCCGCCGCGGCCAAATCCCATGCCGGACAAGCCGATGGTGGATTTGCCGGCACCGGATTCGCCGATCAGGCCGAGCACCTTGCCGCGTTCAACCTTTACCGAGACATTGTCGACGATCACCACATTGCGCGGCGCTTCGCCGGGCGGATAGCTGGTGGCCTCGATCCGCAGATTGCGGATGTCGAGAAGAAGGCCGGTCTTGTCCTTCGCAGGTGCTTTAGCCATTGCCGCGTCCTCCCTTCAGGCTGGTGGTCCGGTTGAGAATCCAGTCGGCGACGAGATTGACCGAGATGGCGAGGATCGCGATGGCCGCCGCCGGGATCAGCGCGGCCGGAATGCCGAAGACGATGCCTTCCTTGTTTTCCTTGACCATGCCGCCCCAGTCCGCATCCGGTGGCTGGACGCCAAGGCCCAGAAAGGACAGCGCCGACAGGAACAGCACGGCAAAGATGAAACGCAGGCCAAGTTCGGCAACCAGCGGGGTCAGGGCGTTGGGCAGTATCTCGCGGAAAATGATCCAGATGCGCCCCTCGCCGCGCAGCTTTGCCGCCTCGACGAAATCCATGACATTGATGTCGACCGCCACGGCCCGCGCCAGCCGGTAGACGCGCGTGGCATCGAGCAGGCCCATGACGAGGATCAGCGTGGTGACATTGCCCGGCAGGACCGACAGCACCACAAGCGCGAAGATCAGCGTCGGGATCGCCATGATCAGATCGACGAAACGCGACATCAGCTGGTCGAACCAGCCGCCGATGACGGCGGCGGCGAAACCCAGCACCGAGCCGAGAATGAAGGACAGCGCCGTCGCCATGGAGGCGATGAAGATGGTGATGCGTGCGCCGTAGATCATGCGGGAAAGCAGGTCGCGGCCGAGATTGTCCGTGCCGAGCCAGTATTTCGCCGACATGGGCTCCCACACATCGCCGACGGTTTCGCCGACGGAATAAGGCGCAACCCACGGCGCAAAGATGGCCGCGAACAGAAAGACAGCCGTGATGATCAGGCCGATCCAGGCGCTGATGGGGATGTTCTTAACATTCAGCATGGCGCGGCCTCACTTGGGATGTCTGAGGCGGGGATTGGAAACAATCGCCACGATATCAGCAATGATGTTGAGGGTGATGTAAACAGCCGCGAAAACCAGTCCGCAGGCCTGCACGACCGGCACGTCGCGCTTGGCCACGTGGTCGACCAGATACTGCCCCATGCCGGGATAGACGAAGATCACCTCGACCACGACGACACCGACGACAAGGAAGGCCAGGTTGAGCATCACCACATTGATGATCGGGGCAATGGCATTGGGGAACGCATGGCGGGCGATGATCTGGAACGGCGTCAGCCCCTTCAGCTCAGCCGTTTCGATATAGGCCGACTGCATGACGTTGAGAATGGCCGCCCGAGTCATGCGCATCATATGCGCCAGGACGACCAGCGTCAGCACCGTCACCGGCAGGGCGATGGCGCTCAGCCTTTCGCCAAGCGGCATGCCGTCATAAACGGTCGAGACGCTCGGAAACCATTGCAGGCGCACGGCGACGAAGTAGATCAGGAGATAACCGGTAAAGAACTCCGGCAACGACGTCGATGCGAGGCCGAGGCCGGAGATGATCTTGTCCACCCAGCCGTTGCGGTAGCGCACGGCCAGCAAACCCAGTCCGATGGCGAGCGGAATGGAAACCACCGCCGCCCAGAAGGCGAGGAACAGCGTGTTCCACAACCTCCCCTTGAGCGACGATGCGATGTCCTGCCCACTGGAAAGCGCCGTGCCGAGATCACCGGTCAATATGCCGCCGAGCCAATGCAGGTAGCGGATATAGGCCGGATCGTTCAGCCCCATGTCACGCCGCAGGTTTTCCAATGCCTCCGGTGTGGCCGACTGGCCGAGAATGGATTGCGCCACGTCTCCCGGCAATATCTGGGTGCCTGCGAAAATCAGCACCGAGACGGCAAGGAGAAGGAGAAGGCCCATCGCAATGCGCTGGGCCACCAGTTTGAGGACAGGACCGCTCATTCGCCCCGGCCTTAGGCGTTCAGCCAGCAGCGGGACAAGGCATAGCCGCCACTCATTTCCTGATTGCCGTCCTTCACCCAGCCGCCAACCTTGGCGCTGGTGGCGTCGATGAAGTCGTTGAACATCGGCACGATGACACCGCCCTCGTCGCGCACCGTGACCGACATGTCACGGTACATCTGCTTGCGCTTGACGGGATCAAGTTCGGCGCGCGCTGCAATCAATGTCTTGTCGAACTTTTCATTGAAGAAGCGCGTGTCGTTCCAGTCGGCTGTGGACAGATAGGCGGTCGAATACATCTGGTCCTGGGTCGGACGGCCACCCCAATAGGATGTCGAGAACGGCTGCTTGTTCCAGACTTCCGACCAGTAGCCGTCGCCCGGTTCACGCTTGACCTCGATCTTGATGCCGGCCTTGGCCGCGCTCTGCTGGTACAGCTGGGCCGCATCGATGGCGCCGGGGAAGGCAACATCGGAGGTGCGCAGCAGTATTGCGCCGTCATGGCCGGATTTCTTGAAGTGGAAAGCCGCCTTGTCGGGATCGTAGGCGCGCTGCTCGATATCGTCCGAGAACAGCGGATAGGCCTTGTTGATCGGGAAATCATTGCCGATGGTGCCATAGCCGCGCAGGATCTTCTGCACCATGTCTTCGCGGTTCATGGCGTATTTCAGCGCCAGACGCAGATCGTTATTGTTGAACGGCGCCGTGTTGCAATGGGCGATGAAGACGTAGTGTCCCTTGCCCGCCGCGTTCTGGATGGTCACACCCGGCACGCGCTTGACCAGATCGACGATCTTCGGCTCGACGCGGTTGATCATGTGCACCTGGCCGGACTGCAGGGCAGCCGTTCGGGCGGTGGCATCGTTGATGACGATGATTTCGATCTGCGCCGCATGGCCGCGCTTGTCGCCATCCCAGTAATTGGCGAATTTTTCGCCGATATGCCGTACGCCCGGTTCGTCCTTGACCACCTTGTACGGTCCGGTGCCGATACCGGCAGTAGGCTTGTCCTTGCCGCCGTTCGGCTGGATCATCAGATGGTAGTCATCCATCAGGAACGGCAGGTCGGCATTGGCTTCTTTCAATGTGAAAACAACGGTATCGCCGTCTTTCTTCACACTGTCGATGCCCTTCATGACGCCAAGGGCGCCGGACTTCGAATTGGCGTCGGAGTGGCGCTCCATCGTGGCCACGACGTCATCGGCTGTCATGTCCTTGCCGTTGTGGAACTGCACGCCCTTGCGGATCTTGAAGGTCCAGACCTTGGCATCGGGGGTTGATCCCCATTCGGTTGCCAGTTTTGGATTGAGCGTGCCGTCTGGCTGGATTTCGACAAGCTGCTCGCCCCACTGGCGGCCGAACTTGTACGGCACCTGGCTCTGCCATGTCGCGGGGTCCATGCTGTCGGTCGAGGCACCGCCCTGCATGCCGGCTTTCAGCGTGCCGCCCTTGACTGGGCCTTCGGCGAGAGCCGCACTGGACAGAAGTGAATTGGCAAAAACGGTGGTGACACCGAGGGCTGCTGCACGGCCGAGAAAGTCACGCCGCGACAGATGTCCGCGGGCGACCTTGCGGCTCAGATAATCGAGTTCTCTTGACATACCCATTCCCCTTTTGTTGCTTGGAACGCATGGCGTCCAAATTCGGTTTTTGTGAATTATGCGACTTGATACCCGTAAATTTCAACCGTTAACGTGACTGTCTAACGTTCTCCTCCAGCAATCAGATGTATTGACGCGCGATCGTCTCGGCGAAATTCCGCTCGAAAACCAGTCCGTCATTTTCGTAGGCTTCGATCCGGCCGGTCAGATGAAAATTGGCCTTGTCCGACCGCATCGTGGTGAACGTTTCCGTACGCACGCGCCATTCGTCGCGGCCGGACAGTTCCGTCCAATGCGTCTCGCCATAGGCGGACAGCGGATCGTCCGCGTGGATTTCCCAGCGTTCGCGCGCCACGCTGCCGTGGACGAGCCCATGTTCCTTGTCCCGCGCCTCGCCAAAATCATCCTCGATCGACAGGATGATCCTGCCGCTGACCTGGTCATGTTCGATCCGGCGGCTGTTGGTGCCCTTGCGCAGGATGTCGAGCTGCCAGGGCGACGCGGCCTCGGGCTCGGGAAAGGTCCATTCATCGCCGGTGGCGAGATCGCGCGACGGCAGGTCGAGCGCGCCCGCATGCAGCGTCAGGCTGACCGCTTCCGGCGATGGCCAGACCATCGGCCAGTAGCTGGAGGAAACGGCGATGCGCAGCCGGTGCCCGGCGGGTACGCGATAGGCGATATCGTCGAGCTTGAAGCGGATTTTTACGGGTTCGCCCGGCGTGAGCGCTTGGGGTTTTTCATGGCTGTCGCGGTGACACAGGTTGAACACGCCATAGGTGATGCGCGTTGAAGCACCATCGGGATGCACGTCGCACAGGCGCACGGCAACCATGGCAACGGGCTTGTCGCTGGACACGGTCAGGCTGATTTCCGGCGCGCCGACAATATCGACCGCTTTTTCCAGGATATCGCCGTCATAGCAGACGGACAGCGCATCATCGCGGCGCTGGTCGCCTGGAAGCTCCGGGCCGAGCCAGATGGCGCAATATTCGCCGCCCATCATGCCGCAATCCTGCGGCGAGGCGACGAGATGGGAAAACGCCCCGCCCCGTCCGGCGCTCAGGGACTTGTCGGCACCGAGCTGAAGGACCTCGCTGCGGATCGTTTTGGACGGCCATTGCGGCTCGGCAATCCAGTACCCCGGACGCTCCGTGTACCAGCTTTTCGGGCGGACCGAATCCATGAGATAGCCGCGATAGGCCGGATCGTTCTCGACGCCGGTATCGATGTCCTTCAGCCAGCGGTCCCACCAGCGCAGTGCCTCCTGCAGGAAGCCGATGCGCGGTTCCGGCACGGCAAAATGCGGGTATTTGTGCACCCACGGCCCGACAATGCCTTTGACGGGTGCCTTTATGCCTTCCATCAGGCGCGGCACCGCGTTCTTGTAGGCATCGCCCCAGCCGCCGACGGCCAGCGTGGCGGCCTTGATGGCGGAAAAATCCTCGCAGACCGAGCCGCGCTTCCAATAGGCGTCGCGCGTCTGGTGCGCCAGCCAGACGGCCGGCAGGAACGGTTCATGATCGAGCCGGTCCAGCCACATGCTGCGCCACTTGTCGCCGACCAGAGCCGGATCGGGCGAGCGGGAGGAATAGGCGAGCATGGTGGCGCCCCACCCCAGATTCTCGTTGAGCAGCAGCCCACCCTTGTAATGGATGTCGTCGGCATAGCGGTCGTCGGTGGAGCAGAGCGTGATGATGGCCTTCAGCGCTTCCGGCTGCAGCGCGGCCACCTGCAATGAATTGAACCCGCCCCAGGAAATGCCCATCATGCCGACCTTGCCTGTTGACCAGGGCTGCGCCGCGATCCATTTGATCACCGCGCAGGCATCGTTCAGTTCCTGAACCGAATATTCATCCTCCATCAGCCCTTCCGAATCGCCGTTGCCGCGCATGTCGACGCGCAGGCACGCATAGCCATGCCCGGCGATATAGGGATGGGTGAGATTATCGCGCGCCGTCGTGCCGTCGCGCTTGCGATAGGGCAGAAATTCGAGAATCGCGGGAACCGGGTTTTCCATGGCGTCCTCGGGCATCCAGACCCGGGCCGACAGGCGGCAGCCATCGGGCAAGACGATGCCCAGATCGGCGGTTTCTTTCACTTGGTGCTGAAATGTTTCGACTGTCCGCATTATCATCTTTCGTCCTCACAGCGGAGCTGAAAACAGATAACGCACACCGGGCAGAATACCCGGTAAAAACATCAATCCCATTTTCTCGTCTTTTGCGAGGTGTTCCTTTTTATCCTACTATGCGCATCTGTCCGGCTAAGCGGACCAAACACTTGCGACATATGTGCGGTCATTTGCGTCACGATGAAAAAGTCTCATCCGAGCCTCGATGGTATGAGCTTTTCCAGCCGCCGGAACAGGAAAACGATGATGCCGGTGATGACGAGATACCCGGCCACCAGCAGCAGAAGCGGCTCATAGGTGATGTAGGTATCCTGCCTGACGCGCGAGGCCACGGAATAGAGATCGACGACCGTAATCGTCGCCACCAGGGGCGTGGATTTCAGCTGCAGGACCGCCTCGCCCGCCAGCGTCGGCAGAGCGCGGTGAATGGCCTGCGGCAGCCAGATGCGGCGGAAAATCGTGAAGCGGCGCATGCCGAAGGCGCGCGCGGATTCGAGCTGTCCCTTGGGCACACCGGCGAAGGCGCCGCGCATGACTTCGCCCTCATAGCCCGCATAGGACAGGGACAGCGCGAGAACGGCATAGGGCCATGCCTGCCTGAGATAAGGCCAGAGTTCAGAACTGCGTATCCACGGATATTGCGGAAACAGCGAGCCTAGCCCGTAATACAGCAGCCAGAGCTGCAGGAGCAGCGGCGTGCCGCGGATCACCGTGCAGAACACGCGCGCCGGCACCGCCACCACAGCGGGCCCGGCTGCCTGTGCCAGTCCAAGCGGAACCGCCAGCAGAAAGCCGATGATCACAGTGACGACCAGTATCCAGATCGTCCGCCACAGGCCCTGCAGGATCAGATCGCCGTAATTGGGCAGCCAGTCCCAGCGCATGAAGACAACAGCCGAGGCCACCAGCGCGAGGCCGATGAGGATGAGAACGATCCGGTGCGGTGGCAGTGCGCGCGCCTGACCGCTCGTGTCGCTGTCCTTGTGGATCTGGAATGTCTCGATCGGGGTTTCCAGCGGCGTCTCGGTCATTACCGCGCCTCCTTGACGGAAGGCATGCCGCGCCGCGCCCATTGCTCGACCTTGGCAAGGATGACATTGGAAAACAGCGTGATGGCGAGGTAGAGGATGCCGGCTGCGATGAAGAACAGGAAATACGCCTTTGTCGTGCCCGCCGCCTGCCGGGTGACGAGCGTCAACTCGCTGAAACCGACGACTGCCAGCAGCGCCGTATCCTTGGTCGAGATCAGCCAGAGATTGGCAAGGCCCGGCAGCGCATGCGGCAGCATGGCCGGCAGGGTGATGCGGCGCATCATCAGAACAGGCGACATGCCGTAGGCCCGCGCCGCCTCGATTTCCCCCTGCGGAATGGCCTTGATGGCACCGCGCAGCACCTCGGTTGCATAGGCGCCCTGCACGAAGCCGAGAACCACGATCCCCGCCACCAGTCCGCTGATGTCGACGCGCTGATAGCCGAGACTCTCGAGCACCCGGTTGATCATGTCGGTACCGGCATAATAGAGCAACAGGATCAGCACCAGTTCCGGCACGGCGCGGACGATGGTGGTGTAGATGGCGGCGATGTCGCGCACGAGCGGGCCGCCATAAAGCTTGCCATAGGCGCCGACCGTGCCGATGAGCAATCCCATGCCAAAGGCGCCGACGGCGATCTGCAGCGAATTCGCCAGACCGCGCAGGAGGTTGCCGCCCCAACCCGGCGGATTGGGCGACAGAAGGTCGAACATGCCGGCTATTGCGGCGGGAGCAATCGATGCGTCGGCCAAGCCGTCCTCGATTCAGAACAATGGAATGTGTTGCGTCAAACGGAAGGAACGGAGCAGGCAAAGCCTGCTCCGAACAGCGGCCTAGCCGCCGTAAATATCGAAGTTGAAATATTTCTTCGAAATCTCGTCGTACTTGCCGTTGGTGCGAATGTCCTTGATGGCCGCATTGATCTTGGTCTTCAGCTCCGTCTCGCCCTTGCGCAGACCGACACCGACACCGGGTCCAAGCACTTCCAGATCGGGCGCGACCTTGCCCTTGATCTCGCAGCAGGCCTTGCCCGCATCGGTCTGGGCAAAGGTCTCGAGCGCCAGCGAATCGGCCTGCGTGGCGTCGATACGTCCGGCAGCCAGATCCTGATTGGCTTCGTCCTGCGTCTGGTATTCCTTGATCTCGGCGGCGGTCGCGGCGAAATGCTTCTTCGCATAGGCCTGGTGGATGGTCGAAACCTGCACACCGAGCACCTTGCCCTTCAGGCCTTCCGGCGACGCGTCCATCTTGACGTCCTTCGAGCCGAGAATGACCGTTGGCGTGTTGTAATATTTGTCGGAGAAATCGATGGTCTTCTCGCGCTCCGGCGTGATCGACATGGAGGCGGCGATCACATCGATCTTCTTGGTGGTCAGCGCCGGAATGATGCCGTCCCACGACACGGGCGTGATGACGCAATCAAGCTTGGCCTGCGCGCAGATGGCAAGGGCGACATCGACTTCCCAGCCTTCCCACTTGCCCGAGGCATCCGGCGAGGCGAAGGGCGGATAGGGTTCGGCGGCAATGCCGACCTTGATCTGTTCGGCGCTGGCGATTCCCATTCCGGCAACCAGCACAGCGGCGGCAACCGCTGATTTCAAGAAAACTTTCATTCCTATCTCCATTTCTCTTTATTGTTCCCCAGGATTATTCCCTGTATTTTTTCATGCGACTTATGAAACAGTACGGATAAACTGCTTCAAACGTTCGGATTTTGGTGATCCGAACAATTCTTCCGGCGGCCCCTCTTCTTCGACAATGCCGTTGTGCAGATACATGACATGGCTCGCCACTTCCCGGGCGAATTTCATCTCATGCGTGACCAGGAGCATCGTCCGCCCCTCCTTGGCGAGGTCACCGATAACTTTCAGGACTTCTCCGACCAGTTCCGGATCGAGCGCGGATGTCGGCTCGTCAAACAGCATGACGCGCGGCTGGATGGCGAGCGCGCGGGCAATGGCACCGCGCTGCTGCTGGCCGCCGGAGAGAAAGGCGGGATAGACATCGCGCTTGGCCGAAAGCCCGACCCGCTCCAGCAATTGCTCGCCGATGGCCATGGCCTCGTCACGCTTCATCCCCAGCACGTGAACCGGCACTTCGATGACATTCTGGATCAGGGTCATGTGCTGCCAGAGATTGAAATTCTGGAACACCATGCCAAGCCGGCTGCGGATACGCTCGATCTGGCGCCGGTTGGCGGGATACTGGCCGCCCTCGCCGTCGCTGACCATCTGCACGTCCTCGCCATTGATGCGGATGACGCCGCTCGTCGGGTTTTCGAGGAAATTGATGCAGCGCAGGAAGGTGGACTTGCCCGAGCCGCTGCCGCCGATCATGGCAACCACGTCGCCGTCTTTGGCTGTCAGCGAAACGCCCTTGAGAACCTCAAGGGCGCCGAACTTCTTGTGCAGGTTCCAGACGTGGATGGCTTCGGCCCGTTCGGCCGCACCGGGTTGGAGCGGGTCCGTGGCAACGGATGCGCGCAACGCCTCCGTCATTGCTGGGTTCCCATGGGTTGTCTTGCACCTGCTGTCATGACACCGTTCATTTCTGCCTGTTTTGTCAGCATGAGGCGAAACTGCCTAATTTAGGGCATCACACCACTTGCGCTCTAATTATGCAAGCGTATAAATACTCCCAGATGCAATTTTTACGAGAGAGCAGTCGCATGAGCGCATTCGGTTCCCAGTCCATGGCCCTTCCCCTGAAACGCGTCATCATGCGCATGCCTGACCGCGTCATGGCGGGCGCCGAACGCGACGTCTGGCATTACGGTCCGCAGTTCGATCCGCGCCGCGCGTCCGAACAGCACCGCGTCTTTGCCGGTCTCGTGGCCCAGTCGGGCGCCGACATCACCTGGATCAAGGACGGCAATGACGGATTGTCGGATTCCGTGTTCACCCACGATCCCTCCCTCGTCACCGACAAGGGTGCGATCCTGCTGCGCATGGGCAAATCCCTGCGCCTCGACGAGACGGACCTGCACCATGAAACCTACAGCCAGATGGATGTGCCGGTGCTTGGCCGTATCGTCGCTCCGGGTACGGTTGAAGGCGGTGACTGCGTCTGGGTCGACAGCAAGACGCTCGCCATCGGCCGCGGCGTGCGCACCAATCAGGCCGGTATCGAGCAGATGGCCGCCATCCTTGAGCCGCTTGGCGTCACCGTCCTCGGGTTCGACCTGCCGCTGTGGCAGGGCGAAGAAGCCTGCCTGCACCTGATGTCGATCATTTCGCCGCTGGCCGAAGACCTGGCGCTGGTGCACCTGCCGCTGCTGCCCGCCGCCTTCTACCAACTGCTTAAGGAGCGCGGCATCCGCCTGATCGCCGCGCCGGAAGACGAATTTGCCGCCAGCAACGGCCTCAACCTCAACGTGCTGCCGACGGCGCCCTATGAAGTCATCGCCGTGGCGGGTTTCGAAAAGACCAAGGCCGCCATGGAAGCCGCCGGCTGCACCGTCACGACCTTCGAGGCGGATGCGCTGTGCATTGCCTGCGAGGGCGGCCCGACCTGCCTCACCCGTCCGGTTTTCCGGCAATGAACGCACAATCGGCCACACGCAAAACCTTTCGCCGTGAAGGCGAGGACAAGCGCCGCGAGGATCTGATCGCCGCGACGCTTGAATGTGTGGCCGAGCGCGGTCTTGCCGGTGCGACCGTGCGCGAAATCGCCCAGCGGGCCGATGTAACCGCCGGGCTGATCCGCTATTATTTCCCGACCAAGGATGACCTGATCGGCGCCGCTTACCGCGCCGTGATGAACCGCATGACCGTGCAGGCCAGCGATGCCTTGCAGAATGCCGCTGACGATCCGCGTTCGCGCCTGCAGGCGTTCGTTACCGCCAATCTCGGCGAACCGATCATGGACCCGCACAACCTCTCGCTGTGGGCGGGTTTCATCGCGCTCGTGCATGCCGACCCGGCCATGGCCGCAGCCCACCGCGACGGCTATCTCGGCTTTCGCGACGAGCTGGAAATCCTGATCCGCGAGGCGCTGCGCGCCGCCGGCAAACCGGCGGAACCGAACCATACCCGCCGCCACGCCATCGCCATCAACGCCATCATCGACGGATTATGGCTGGAAGGCTGTCTTGCCGGCGATATTTTCGACGATGGGGAATTGGCGGAAACCGGGGTTGCCGCTATTGAAGCCGTACTGGGAATTTCATTACAAGCTGAAGGAGGCGCCCAATGATGCGCTATGCGTCTGTGACCGACCGTCTGGCCGGACTGGGATCGGATAAATGGGCCGTGCATATCCGTGCGCGCGAAATGAAGCGCGCCGGTCATGAGATCATTGAGCTCACCATCGGCGAACCGGATATTCCCACCCCCACCGACATGCTGGATGTGGCCGAACACGCCATGCGCTCCGGCCGCACCGGCTATTCCAACGGTCGGGGCGAACCCGGCGTTCTCGCGGCGCTTTCGGCAAAGTACACCGCACGCACCGGCCGGGCCATCGGTCCGGAGCATATCCTGTGCTTTCCCGGTACGCAGACCGCGCTGTCGCTCGTCATGCTCGGCCTTGCCGAGGAAGGCGACGAGATCATCACCGGCGATCCGCTCTATGCCACCTATGACGGCGTCGTCCGCGCCACCGGCGCAACGCGCGTGTCCGTTCCCCTGCGGCCGGAAAACGGTTTCCGCATGCAGGCCGCCGATCTGGAAAAGGCGATCACGCCGAAATCCCGCGTCCTCCTCCTCAACACCCCGCACAACCCGACCGGAGCGGTGCTGAGCGCCAAGGAAGTGGCCGAGATCGGTGAAGTCTGCCGCAGACACAATCTGTGGATCGTCTCCGACGAGGTCTACGAACTGCTGATCTTTGACGGCAGTTTTGCCTCGCCGCTCGACCAGCCGGAACTCGCCGACCGGACGATAGCGGTTGCTTCCATTTCCAAATCCCATGCCGCGCCGGGTTTCCGCAGCGGCTGGTGCGTCGGTCCGGCGGAGTTCACGCAGAAACTGCTGCCGTTGTCCGAATCCATGCTGTTCGGCGTCCAGCCCTTCATCGCCGACATGACCGCCTATGCCCTCGGCCAGCCATCGGCAGCCGCTGCCACGATGCGGGAGAGCTATTTCCGCCGCGCCCAGCTGATCTCCAAGCGGCTCGACGGCATTGCCGGCATCGGCGCCGACGTGCCGCAGGCGGGCATGTTCATTCTCGCCGACATCCGCGCCACCGGATTGAGCGGCAATGATTTCGCCATGCGTCTTCTCGAAGAGGAACACGTGGCCGTCATGCCCGGCGAATCCTTCGGCGACAATCTCGCCGGTTACCTGCGTCTCAGCCTCAGCGTCGCCGATGACAAGATCGATGCCGCCTGTGCCGGGATCGTCCGCCTCGCAACCCGCCTCCAGCAACGGAAATCCGCATGACCACGGTCGGTGAAGCCCTCGTCCATCTGCTTGAATCCTACGATGTCGATACCGTCTTCGGCATTCCCGGTGTCCACACCATCGAACTCTATCGCGGCCTTGCCGCATCGAAAATACGCCACATCACGCCGCGCCACGAACAGGGCGCGGGCTTCATGGCCGACGGCTATGCGCGGGCGACCGGCAAGCCCGGCGTCGCCTTCGTCATCACCGGCCCCGGCATCACCAACACGATCACCGCCATGGGACAGGCGCGCGCCGATTCCATTCCCATGCTGGTGATCTCGGGCGTCAACCAGCGGGAGTCGCTCGGCAAGGGCATGGGTTTCCTGCATGAACTGCCCAATCAGCGCGCCATGCTGCAGACGGTTGCAATGTTCTCGCATCGCATTGAAAAAGCGGACGAATTACCCATCGTGCTCGCCCGTGCCTTTGCGCTGTTCGCCTCGCGGCGTCCCGGCCCCGTGCATATCGAGATACCGCTCGACGTGATGGCGCAGCCGCTGGATGGTGCGAGCCGCCAGTTGTCCGATGCGCCGATCCCGCAGGCGTCGGCCGAAACCATGGCGGAACTCACCCGCCAGTGCCTTGCGGCGGAACGTCCGGTCATTCTCATCGGCGGCGGCGCCAAGGGCGCTGCGGCGGAACTCAGGGATTTGGCCGAAAAGCTGGATGCGCCCGTGGTGGCAACCACCAATGCGCGCGGCATCCTGCACAATCACCCGCTGCTGATCCCGGCCAGCGCCAGCCTCACCGCCGTGCGCACCCTTCTTGCGGAAAGCGATCTTGTCCTCGCCATCGGCACGGAAATGGGACCGACCGATTATGACATGTATGGCGATGGCGGTTTTCCCGAACTGAAACGCCTTGTGCGCATCGATATCGATGCCGGACAGCTCGACCGCCGTCCCGCCTTCATGCCCATCGAGGCTTCGGCCAGGGAAACCGTCGAAGCGCTCGCCGCTACCTTGCCCGCGCGGCGCAACACGAAGTCCGGCGAAGACCGGGCTCTCGCCACACGCGATGCAGCGTGGGCCGAGATTGGTCCGCGCACGCAAAGCCATGTGCGCTTTCTGAATATGCTGCGCGACACGCTGCCGGGCTCGCTGATTGTCGGGGATTCCACGCAGGCCATCTATTCCGGCAATCTCTATTACGATCATGACCGCGTCGGCGGCTGGTTCAATGCGGCGACAGGCTTTGGGGCTCTCGGCTTCGGCCCGCCCGCTGCCATCGGTGCGGCCCTCGGCCAGCCCGAGACCTCGACGATCTGCATCGTCGGCGATGGCGGGTTTCAGTTCGTGCTGGGGGAACTCGGCGCTGCGGTCGACGAGAAAGTGCCTGTTATTTTCGTGGTCTGGAACAATCAGGGCTATCAGGAAATCGAGCGCGCCATGCGCGATGTCCACATCAATCCGGTGGGCGTGCGTCCCTCGGCACCCGATTACCTGAAAATCGCCGAGGCCTATGGCGTGGCTTCGCAGAAGCTGAAAACATTGGAAGAACTGCCCGCCGCCCTGTTGAAAGCCAAGGCGAGCGGAAAGTCCTATCTGATTGAAATCGATGAAACATTGATTGGTTGATGGCGTTTCGCCATCAACCATTTCTGTCCCTTATGGCCGGTGGATCGTCTTGACCTCGAGAAAGTCTTCCAGCCCGAATTTGCCGCCCTCGCGGCCATTGCCTGACTGCTTGTAACCGCCGAACGGGCTGCCATAGCGATGCGGGCCGCCATTGATATGCACCATGCCGGCTTTCAGCCTTGATGCCACGCGCTCCGCACGCTTGGCGTCCCCCGTCTGCACATAGGCGGCAAGGCCGTAGGGCGTGTCATTGGCGATGGCGATGGCTTCTTCCTCCGTATCGAACGGAATGAGCGCGAGCACCGGCCCGAATACTTCTTCCCGCGCAATGCGCATATCGTTGCGCACATCGGCAAAGATGGTGGGGCGGACGAAATAGCCGGTCTCATAGCCCTCCGGCTTGCCCGCACCGCCGACCAGCACCCGTGCGCCCTCGGAAATTCCCGCTTCGATCAGGTTCTGCACCCGGCCATACTGGATATGACTGACGAGCGGGCCGATATGATCGCCCTCCTCCTGCGGATCACCGACCTGCGCCTGCCTGCCGGTGGCTTCGGCGATTTTCACCGCCTTGTCATAGACCGAGCGCTGTACCAGCATGCGCGTCGGCGCATCGCAGGACTGACCGCTATTGTTGAAACATTCAAGCACGCTGCCCGCGACGCGATCCTCAAGATCCGCATCCTCGAACACGATGTTGGGTGACTTGCCGCCGAGCTCCAGCGTGACGCGCTTGACCGTTTCGGCCGCATCCTTGCTGACGGCGATACCGGCGCGGGTCGAACCGGTGAACGACATCATGTCGACGTCCTTGTGTTTGGACAGGGCCGCGCCCACCGTCGCGCCATCACCATTGACGAGATTGAACACGCCGGCGGGAAAGCCCGCTTCATCAATCATCTCGGCATAGAGCAGCGCATTGAGCGGCGTGAACTCGCTCGGCTTCAGCACGCAGGTGCTGCCGGTGGCCAGCACCGGGACGACCTTCAGCGCGATCTGGTTGATCGGCCAGTTCCACGGCGTGATCAGCCCGCACACGCCGATGGGCTCGCGCACCAGAAGATCGCCATTCGGCAGTTCCTCGCGCATGTGCAGGGCTTTCAGCGCATCGATAAAGCCCTGGAGATGGCCAACGCCGACATCCGCCTGCTGCTGGGTGCTCATGGTGATCGGGGCGCCGAGTTCCAGTGTGATGGTCCGTGCCATCTCGTCGTAGCGGCGCTTGTAGATCGCGAGCAGCTTTTCCAGAAGCGCCAGCCGTTCTTCCACCGACGTCCGGCTGTAGGTCTGGAAGGCCGTTTTTGCCGCAGCCACGGCGCGGTCGATATCGGCTGCCGTGCCCATGGAGATGATGGCGACCGGCTTTTCCGTTGCCGGATTGATCACCTCGAGATCATTGGCCTTGAGAGGCGGCACCCACGCGCCATTGATGTAGAAATCCCGCTTGATGAGCATCGTCGCCTCCTTATGAATGCTGTTCGTCCCGGAAATGGTATGGGGCTTTTCATCCGGATACCAGACGCAAAAGCGACGGAAAGTTTATGTGGTGGAGGACTATTGGTATCACCCCCCTCTGGGCTGCCGCCCATCTCCCCCACAAGGGGGGAGATCAGCTTTCACAATGGTTTCAGCCAACCTTCAACGTTGAAAATGATACGGAATCATTGATGTCAATGTGATCTCCCCCCTTGTGGGGGAGATGTCCGGCAGGACAGAGGGGGGTTAAATCCCCCTCACTCCGCCGAGCGCACCAGCGCCTGTGCCATGCAGTGAATGCCGCCGCCGGTTTTGGAAATCTCGCTCATATCCACCGCCGCCACTTCAAACCCGCGCGCGCGCAGCTTGTCGATCAGCGTCTTGCTCGACGACGGCGCGATGATCCGGTCCTTGCCCAGCGCCATGAAATTGCAGCCGAGATTCATCGTGTCCTGAAACGGCACATCGATGATCTCGTGGCCCTTGGCTTTCAGCCAGTCGACAATGCCCGGCTCCGTGCAGGCGAGGCACACGGCCGTCAATTTCGGCGCAATCGGCACCACCATCAGGTCGATATGCACGTAATACTCGTCGATGAAGGCAAGGCGCGTCTCCCAACCCTCCCGCCGGAACCATTCCTCCACCTGCCGCGCGCCCTCTTCCTGCGTGCGGGCACCGCCGCAGCCGATGAGGACACAGCCCTCCTCGATCACGTTGAAATCGCCGCCCTCGAAGGTGCCGGCGGTCACCATGTCGTAGATCGGAATGCCAAGCTTTTCATAGGTGCGGATCGCGGCATAGTTTTCGCCGCGCCGCCACCAGTTGGCCATGGCGGTGATGATGGCGCCATAGGGCGTCATGACGCTGGAATCACGGGAATAGACCTGCATCGGCAGTTCCGGTTCCGGCTCATGCCAGTGGATTTTCACACCGAAATGCTCATAGGCGGCGACCAGTTCCTTGTGCTGGGCCTGTGCGGTCTGAATGTTGCACGGCGCCTCGCGCAGATGCTTGCGTGACAGCGAGCTTGTCGCCATGTGGCGCAGGAAGGCGGGCGAGCCCAAAAGTACATCGGTCAGCGGGTCGGTTTCATTGCGAAAGCCCCAGCCTTTCAGCGGCGCGGTGCCGCCGTTCGGATTGCGGCGCTTCAGCGTGAAAGCGTCGCCGTCAAAACCCTGTTCATGGCGTGTCATTGGTCCGTCTCCTCGTCAGGGGCGCGTGGGTATCCACCAGTCCCGCCCGCGTGCAGTGGTCACATATTCCGGCCAGCGGAAATGAATCGGCGGCTCGTAGTCGCACAATGGTGCGATCCAGTTTGACCCGCCAATGCCGCCGCCGGTGCGGTGAATGAATTCATCCTTTGCCTTGTCCCTCGCCCCGCCATCCTCAAGCAGGCGCAGGGCCGTCAGCGCCACCGTCTTGGCGGCGGTCAGCACCATCGGATCGATGGTCGCGGAAATACCGCCGAGCGCATTCATCACCCAGCCCGGATAGGCAAAGCCTTTCGGTGCCTTCAATGCTGGACGCGCCACGTAGAACCGCACCGTCGGCGCGTGCCATGTCATGTCGGTATAATCGTCGGAGGTGGAATTGATCTGCGACGGCGGCAGGTCGCGGCGCAGGATCGCTTCGGCCTCTACAGGCGCGATCAATGCCTCGCATTCATCGAGAAACGGGTCGTGCATCGCATCGATCCCGGCATTCACCTGAATCTCCCGCGCAACCGCCTTTGCCGCCTCGTTCCAGCGCGGTGCGCCGACAGCCTGCAGGGCATCCCACGTCACTTCGGCCATGGCATGGTTGGCAAGGCCGGGCCGCGACTTGCACACCCAGTGCCGCTCCACCCGGCAGCCGGTCATGGCGGCGGCGTGCTCGGCGTTGCGGTCGAGCACGGCGGTGACGCGCTCGGCCATGGCAATGTCAGGCACGCGCATCATGTACTGGATTTCGGCAAGCCCCGCGGGAAGATTGTCGGCGGTCGCCTGCCCCGCCGTCAGGATCGCCTCGCTGATCGACCATCCCCCCTGATGCGGCAGCATGGAATCGCGCAGCGCCTTCGAGGCCATGTACATCATCATCAGCGCGTCGTTGGCGCCGGGGGCGCGCACCGCCGAATGGGATTGCGGGATCGGCGCGCCGTCGCTGAGCCCCCAGCCCTCCGGCTGGTCGCAGACAAAGCGGTAGATCATCGAATAGGCGGCGCCGCAGTGGGTCTCCCAGCGTACCGTATTGCACAGCGGCAGCATGTAGAACGGATGGAACGAGATCATCCCGTCCAGCCCGTCATAATAGCCCTTGGCGGCATGGATGGGTTTCGAGCCCCGCACTTTTTCAGCGGGTTCGCCGGTGAAGCGCAGCGTGCCCGCAATGCCGTGCTTCTGCATGGCCGCTTTTGTTGCCAGCAGCCCGCCGAGACTGGAAATGCCGAGCCCCGAATGCGGGTCGGTGTGGCCGCCCGCATGCTCGTTCAGGCCGGTTCTTGGCCGTTTGACCGTTGCCGCATCCTGGCAGTTGCCGGGGACGGCGTCATATTCCGCATACATGCCGATGACAGGGGATTTGCCTGTCATTCCCGCCCTGTTGCTCCAGTGCGCGCAGAATGCCGTGGGCATGCCGCCCGAGCCGACCTCGACGTCGAACCCCTCGCGGCGCAGCAGCGCCACGTACCACTCGGCCGATTGATATTCGCGCCAGGCGGTTTCGCCGAAATCGAAAATGGTGCGCGTCCATGCCGACAGGTCGGCCTGATGCGCGTCGACAAAATCCAGCGCTGTGCTTCCTGCTGCCGTGATCACCATCCATCTCCCCGTTGCGGCGAGATAATCATCTGGAAGGCGGGACATAAAGTGATATGTTTTTTCAAAACGTGCAAATTCTATTCACCTCATCAACCGGAATTCCATTCATGCGCATTCCTTCCACCCAGGCCCTGCGGTCGCTCGAGAGTTTTGCAAGGCACGGCAGCGTCTGGCGTGCGGCGGAAGAGCTGCATCTCACCCGCAGTGCGGTCAGCCATCAACTGCGCCTTTTGGAGCGTGATCTCGGCTTCGAACTGCTGCAGCGCGACGGCAAGGGCGTTGCGCTCACGCCGCGCGGCCGCAAATATGCCAATGACGTGCGCAAGGCCCTGATCGTCATCGACGATGCCGGCGGCAGGCAGAGCCCGGCGGGTGTCGGCGGGTCATTGTGCGTGAGTTCGACGGCGGGCTTTGCGTCGCTGTGGCTGTGCACCCACATCGCCGAGTTTCAGGAGAAATATCCCGATGTCGCGCTGCGCATCGTCACGCCGCGCAAGCTCGACGACGTGACTGATTCCACTGTCGATATTTTTATAGCCTTCGGCGACGGCAACTGGCCGAACCGCGCGGTAGAACTGCTGTGCGAGGTGGAATTCACGCCGCTGTGCAGCCCGGTGCTGCTCAACAAGATCGGCGGCATCGCCGAGCCAAAAGACCTGTTGCGCGCGCCGCTGCTGCATCTGGGCGATTTCGAGGACTGGACCCGCTGGATGGCGCTGGCCAATGTCGAGAACCCGGATTCGGAGCGCGGCATCATCTTTTCCGACATGAACCTTGTCTACTCCGCAGCCATCACGGCGCAGGGCGTTGCCATGGGTGATGAGCTCACCTGCCGCAAAGCCATGAAGGCAGGTCAACTCATCCGTCCGTTCGACCTCAGCATCAAGTCGCCAAAATCGTATTTTCTCGTCACGGATTTCGCCAAGATCGAGCATCCGGCCCAGCTGGCGTTCACGGAATGGCTGAAATCGCGCCTGTCGCAAACGCGCAACGCATGAGGTCAGGAATAACATCTGCTCATGCTGGCGTGAATTTCATTCACGTATCGCGGCAATATATTTCAATTGTCGTCACCGGAGATTGTGCCTAGGCTTTCCCGAAAAGAAGGGGAAAGAGGTCAATCAATGCCTCAACGCATGCAACTGGGCGATGCGAAAGCCGCCGAGATCAAGGCTGTTTCCATTGGCAAGACGTTCGGTGCATTCCGTGCGCTGAAGGATTTGTCGCTCGACATCGGACGCGGCGAGTTTCTCACGCTTCTCGGTCCTTCCGGGTCGGGCAAGACCACGTTCCTGATGATTCTCGCCGGCTTTACCGCGCCGAGCGAAGGCCGCCTGATGATGGATGGCCGGGATATCACCGATGTGCCGGCCGAAGACCGCTCCTATGGCATGGTGTTCCAGGGTTATGCCCTGTTCCCGCACCTGACGGTTGAACAGAATATTGCCTTCCCGCTCAAGGTGCGCGGTCGCTCCGCCGCCGATATCAAGCGACGCGTCGGCGAGATGGTCGAACGGGTCGGCCTCATCGGGCACGAGAAAAAGCTGCCGACAAAACTCTCCGGCGGCCAGCAGCAGCGGGTTGCTCTTGCCCGGGCACTGGCTTTCGAACCCTCGGTGCTGCTGCTGGATGAGCCATTCTCCGCCCTCGACAAGAATCTGCGCGAGATGATGCAGGAGGAAGTCAAACGCCTGCATCAGGAAACCGGCACGACGTTCGTCTTCGTCACGCATGACCAGTCGGAGGCCCTCGCCCTGTCCTCCCGCGTGGCAATTTTCAACCATGGCGAGCTTTTGCAGGTCGGACGCCCGCAGGACGTCTATGAACGGCCGTCCAATCGCTTCGTTGCGGAGTTTCTCGGCGAGATCAACCTTCTGCCGCTCGATGCGCTGCGCCTCGACGGCGACAGGGCGGCCGGGCAGTTCGAGGACAGGACGATCGTGCTTGCCCGGACCAAACCGCAGATTGGGCCAAAAGCCGTCGCCGCCGTGCGCCCCGAACATATGACCATCGCTGCAGCGCCGAACAACGCGGGGCACAATGCCATCGCCTGCCGGGTCGAGGATGCGACCTATCTTGGCGCCGTCACCCGCTATCACCTGAAAACCCGCACCGGTGCATCGATCGCGGTGTCGATGCCGACGGTTGCAACGCCGCCCTTTGCGCACCGCGCCGATGTCTGGGTGTCCTGGCCCATAGAACAGGGGTTTTTACTGCCGCACCAGACCTAAGAACCACGCATACGGCCACAGGGCCGGACATACGGAATGTGACAATAACAATCCTAGGGGAACACAATGGATCACGCATTTCAAAAAGACTGCCTGGAAATACTGGCTGAAAAGGTGGAACGCGGCGAAATCAGCCGCCGCCGTTTCACCCAGATGGCCGCGATGCTGCTGGCGGGTGCGCCAGCCCTCATGCGCTCGAACCGGGCACTGGCACAGGCGAAAGACCTCGTGCTGGTCAACTGGGGCGGCGATGCCATGACCGCCTATGACAAGGCCTATGGCCAGCCCTTCACCAAGGAGAGCGGCATTGCCGTCAAGATGGACGGTTCCGGCCCGACGGAAGGCGCCATCACCGCCCAGTTCAAGAGCGGCAAGCCCAGCTGGGACCTGATGGACATCGACCCCTTCTCCGGCATTACCCTCGGCAAGCAGGGCATGCTTGAGCCCATCGACTACGCCATTGTCGACAGGAAAAAGATGCGCCCCGGCTTCGGCTGGGATCATGCGGCGTCGACCTATTTCTTCTCCTACATCATCGCCTATGACTCGTCGAAATTCGGCGATCACGTTCCAACGGGGATGGCCGACTTTTTCGATGTGAAGAAATTCCCCGGCAAGCGCTCCCTCTACAAATGGGGCTCGGCGATGTGGGAAGCGGCGCTGATGGCCGATGGCGTGGCGCCGGAAAAACTCTACCCGCTCGACCTGAAACGCGCCCATGACAAGATCGCCGCCTTCAAGGAAAACGTCGTGGCCTATTGGGGCGGCGGCGCCGAGAGCCAGTCCGTGCTCATGGACGGCGAAGCCTCCATGGCGCTGATCTGGTCGACCCGCGCGCAACTGCTCGAAAAGGATTCCGGCGGCAATATCAAATTCGTCTGGGATCAGGGCCTGATTTCGCCCGGCGCGCTGGCCGTGATGAAAAACAATCCCGGCGGCAAGGACAATGCGATGAAGTTCATCGCCAGCGCGCAGACGCCGGAACGCCAGCTGCAGATGTTCGAGCTGCTCGGACAGGGCCCGGCCAATCCGGCCACCGATGCGCTCATTCCAGCCGACAAGAAGCGGGTCAACTGCGTCGATCCGGCCAATATGGCCAAGCAGATCCCGCTGAACATGGAATGGTATGCCGAACACTATGCCTCGGCTTTCGACGAATACACGAAAGTCATCTCGGCTTGAGCAAGGCTTGGTGATCTTCCCCTTGCGGGGGAGATCACCGGCCGCATTTTGACAGCAACAGGGATTTTGAATGGGAAAGTCGGCGACATCACGAACAATCCTGCTGCTTGCGCCGCTGCTGCTGTTTCTCGGGCTTGCCTATGTGGTGCCGTTTCTCGGTGTGGTCAGATGGAGCGTCACCCTGCCCGAACCGGGTCTGGGGCAATATCGCGCCGTGCTTACCGATCCGCTCGTCCAGTCCGTGTTCATCCGCACGCTGCGCATCTGCCTGATCGTCACCGCCGCCGTGCTCGCCATGGCCTATGCCATCGCCTATGTCTGGGTGCGCGGAACACCAACCCAGCGCATGCTGGCAGAATTCTGCATTCTTGTTCCGTTCTGGATTTCCGTGCTGACCCGCGCCTTCGGCTGGCTGGCGCTTCTCTCCAATCGCGGCCTCATCAACACCTGGCTGCAGGCGGCCGGTATCATCAGCGAACCGCTGGCGCTTGCCCGCAACGAGTTCGGCGTCATCGTCGGCATGACGCATTTTCTTATTCCCTTCGCGGTCTTTCCCATTGCCTCGGCCATGCGCGCCATTGACGAGCGCGTGCTTCTGGCGGCGCGCGGCATGGGCGCATCGCGCAGCCGCATCTTCTGGAGCGTGTTCGTGCCGCTGACCTATGGCGGCCTGATCGGCGCGGCTCTGATCGTCTTCGTCTTCGCCCTCGGCTTCTTCGTCACCCCGGCCATTCTCGGCGGCGGCCGCAGCGTCATGGTGGCGGAACTGGTGTATCTCCGGATTTTCCAGAGCCCCGACTGGGGGCTCGGTGCGGCGATCAGCGTGGTGCTGGTGCTGTTCATCGGCATCCTGCTCGCGCTGATGCGGCGCTTCATCAAACCCGCGCATCTGGTGGGCTGACACATGCAATCATCCCGTCCCGGTCCCGTCCTTCTGATCATTGCCACCGCCGTCGCGCTGTTCCTGCTGATGCCGCTTCTGGCCGTGGTGCCCGTATCGTTCACGCCGCAACGGTTTCTGTCGATGCCGACGGGCACGCTGTCGCTGCGGCATTATCAGGCCCTCATCGACAATCCGGCATGGGGGCAGAGCGTGCTGCTCAGCCTGCGCATCGGCATTCTTTCCAGCGCCATCGCCACGGTGCTGGCCACCCTGTTCGGCCTCGGCATCTGGATGTTCCAGCCGCGCTTTTCCGCGCTGCTCATCGGCTTCGTGCTGCTGCCGCTGATCGTGCCACCCGTCGTATCGGCCATGACGCTGTATTTCCTCATGACGACGCTTTCCGCCTTCAACAGCTTCATCGGCTATGACACGTGGATCGGCGTGGCGCTGGCCCATGCTGTCATGATCACGCCCTTTGCCGTGGTTCTCATCCTTGTCGCGCTGTTCCAGGTGGACCGGCGCATCGATCTCGCGGCGCGCGGTCTTGGCGCTGATCTGACCACCCGCGCCTTCCGCATCATCATCCCCAACATTAAATTCGGTATCGCCACGGCGGCGCTGCTGTCCTTCGTGCTGTCGTGGGAGGAGATCGGCGTCACCCTGTTCATCACCAGCGTCAATGCCATTACCCTGCCGCGCCTGATGTGGATGGGCCTGCGCGACAATATTGATCCTGCCATCGCCGCCATTTCCGTGCTTCTGATCATCGTCACCGCGGTCATCCTCGCCCTGAGGATTTTTATCGAACGGCGCGGGACATCGGAGACAAAATGATTGCAGACCATAGTGTAGCGGCGCTTGAGGCGATAACCGGCGCGGGCGGAATCAAGACGGGCGACGCCTTGCGCGCCATTCATCCGGGCTCCGATCCGCACAATCTCGATGCGGGGCTGATGGTCATCCCCCGGAATGTCGAACAGGTCTGCGCCATCGTCAAATTCTGCAACGACAACCGGATCGCCATTGTCCCGCATGGCGGGCGCACCGGCCTTGCCGGCGGCGCCGTCTCGCAGAGGGACGAAATCATTCTGTCGCTGGCTGCGCTCAACCGGATCGAATCCGTGCAAGCGGCGGCGGGAACCGCCATCGTCGAAAGCGGCGTCACCCTGCAGGCCCTGCAGGAGGAGGCCGCCAAGGTCGGCCTCACCACCGGCATCGACATCCCCTCGCGCGGCAGTGCCACCATTGGCGGCATGATTTCCACCAATGCGGGCGGCATGGAGGCATTCCGGCTCGGCGTCATGCGCCAGCGCGTGCTGGGGCTCGAAGTGGTCCTGCCCGACGGCTCCATCATGAGCGATCTCGCCGAAGTGACCAAGAGCAATGAGGGATATGACCTGAAGCAGCTTTTCATCGGCGCGGAAGGCACGCTCGGCATCGTCACCCGCGCCGTTCTCGCGCTGGCGCCGGTCGACCGGTTTACCGCCACCGCGCTTGTCGCCTGCCCGTCCGCTGCAACGGCGGTGTCGCTGTTCCAGACGCTCCGGCAGGATCGCGCGCTGCGTCTGCTGCGCACCGAATTCATGGCGCAGAACTACTTCAGCCTTGCCGTCGAAGCTCTTGGTCCCGCATCGCTCGCCGCATTCACCGCAGCGCCGGTCTATCTCATTGTCGAAACCGAAGGCCTCGACCAGCAAGCCGCGCAAGCGGCGCTGGAAGATGCGTTGGGCGCTGCAATCGAAAACGAACTGGTGCTCGATGCCATCATTGCCCAGAGCGGCAAGGAACGGAACGATATCTGGAATATCCGCGAAGACAGCAATGTCATCACCCGTGCCTATCCGCATGGCTACTGGTTCGACATTTCCGTGCCGCTGCAGCATCTGGATGCCTATCTCAGGCAGTTCGACAGGGGCGTCGCAGCGCTCGGCGCCGATGTCAGGGGCTTTGCCTTCGGTCATCTGGGCGACGGCAACCTGCATATCTGCGTGGCGGGCGAAGACGAGAACCCGCACAAGGATGCGGTCAAGGATATCGTCTATGCCAACCTGCGGCAGATGGGCGGCTCCTTCTCCGCCGAGCATGGAATCGGCCTGGAAAAAATGCCGGAACTGCAGGCGCTGGTAGACCCGGTGAAACTTTCCCTGATGCGGACGATCAAGCGGACGATCGATCCGAACGGCATCATGAACCCCGGCAAGGTTGTTGGCTGACCATGTCGCTGAGAACAAAGCATGTGGCGCGTTCGGGCTTCTCGGGCACCCCATGCAGGGTTATCGTTTCAGCCATGGTCCAGCCTTTCTCCTATCGGCTTTGTACAGGCCGGGTGCAGTCCCTGCGTCCGGTGCTGCTGCGAACGGCCATCTCCACCACCAACACCATAAAACCAACAAAAGGGGTTCTCACATGAAGACACTATTGATGAGCAGCGTCATGGCCTTTGCCCTGATGGGTGCCGCGGGCGCGGCATCGGCAGCCGAGTGCGGTGACGTGACCATTGCCAGCATGAACTGGCAATCGGCGGAGGTTCTCGCCAATCTCGACAAGATCATTCTCAACAAGGGCTATGGCTGCAATGCCGACATCGTGCAGGGCGACACCATTCCGACCCTGACATCGATGACCGAAAAGGGCCAGCCGGACATCGCTCCCGAAGGCTGGGTCGATTTCATGCGCGATATCCTCGACAAGGCCGTTGCCGACGGCAAGCTCGTCTATACCGGAAAATCGCTGTCGGACGGCGGCGTTCAGGGCTGGTGGATTCCGAAATACATCGCCGATGCCCACCCCGACATCAAGACCATCGACGATGCGCTGAAACATCCCGAACTGTTCCCGGCGCCGGAAGACGCTTCCAAGGGCGCTGTGTTCAATGGTCCTCCCGGCTGGGGCGGCACACTGGCGACCGCACAGTTCTTCAAGGCCTATGACGCGGAGAAGAAGGGTTTTACCCTGGTTGACACCGGGTCGGCCGCCGGCCTCGACGGGTCGCTCGCCAAGGCCTATGAACGCAAGCAGGGCTGGGTCGGTTACTATTGGGAACCTACCGCCCTCCTCGGCAAGTACCAGATGGTCAGGCTTGATCACGGCGCGCCTTTCAACGCGGCGGAATGGAAGCGCTGCAACACCGTGGCCGATTGCGCCGACCCAAAAAAGAACGCCTGGGAACTGGCCGAAGTGGATACGGTCGTCACCAAGAAGTTTAGTGAAAAGTCCGGCCCGGTCATGGACTATCTGAAGGCGCGGTCATGGTCCAACAAGACCGTCAACGAACTGCTCGCCTGGATGACCGACAATCAGGCAACCGGCGAAGACGGCGCAAAATACTTCCTCAAGAACCACGAGGACATCTGGACCAAATGGGTCAGCGCCGACGTGGCAACAAAGGTGAAGGCTTCGCTGAAGTAAAATTGAAATGGATCGCAGTGACTATCTCCCCCTCACTGGGGGAGATAGTTGGCGTATCACGCATGCCGCCGTCAAAACCGGATGGCGTAACGCAGCCCGTCATAGATGGCGGCATGGATATTGCGGGCATGCACCGCATCGCCGATCCGTAACAGATCGAATTGCCCCTCCGCCAGCCGCTGCGGGAAAATGGCGCCGCCATTGACCAGATTGCCGTAATCCACCGCACCGCCATTGCGCGACAGTGGCTTCAACTCGCGGTAGAGATCATCGATCGGCAAGGTGCCGTGCTCGACCACCACCTGATCCACCAGCCGTTCCTCGCGATAATCCGGATCGAAATCCGAGCCCAGTGTCGCGACAAGCTGGTTGCCGTTGCGGGTCACGCTCATCAGCCGCGTGTTGATGGTCACCCGCACGCCGTGCTCGTGGAACGCGCGCATATAGGGCACGTGGTTCATGCCGCCCATCTCCGGCGCGAAAAACCGTTCCGGGCTGACGAGTTCGAGCTTTGAACCGGCGCGTGCGATCATCTCCGCCGCGCTCATGCCCTGGTGGCCGCCATTGTCGTCATAGAGCAGCACCGTTTCACCCGGCTTCACCGCGCCCGCCAGGATATCCCAGCTTGAGGTGACCAGATCATCGCCCGCCGCCAGGGGCGGATTTTGCGGCAACCCTCCCGTGGCGATCACCACCACATCGGGTGAAAGCCCGAGCACATCGCCGGATTCGGCCCAGACATTGTAGCGCAGGGAAACACCCAGCCGCTGCAGCTCCTCGAGCCGCCAGTCGACAATGCCGATCATCTCCTTGCGCCGCGGATTCTGCGCGGCAAGGCGCACCTGCCCGCCCGCATGGTCCGAAGCCTCCAGCACGGTGACGCTATGCCCGCCTTCGGCCGCAACACGCGCCGCCTCCAGCCCGGCTGGCCCTGCCCCGACGACAACGACCGTCCGGCTGGTTGCCGCTTTGGCGATGGCGTGCGGCATGGTGCCTTCGCGGCCGGTCGCCGCATTGTGGATGCACAGGGCCTCGCCGCCCTCATAGATGCGGTCAAGACAGTAGGTCGCGCCGACGCAGGGGCGGATGCGATGCTCCTCGCCTGCCTCGATTTTCCGCACGATATGCGGATCGGCGATATGGGCGCGGGTCATGCCGACCATGTCGAGCTTGCCCTCGGCAATGGCATGGCGCGCCGTGGCCACATCGGCGATGCGCGCCGCATGGAAGACCGGGAATTTTGTTTCCTGCCGGACATCCCCGGCAAAATCCAGATGCGGCGATGAGCGCATGCCCTGCACCGGAATGACCTCGTTGAGCGCCGCATCCGTATCGATATGGCCGCGAATGATGTTGAGGAAGTCGAATTTGCCGGATGCCGCAATGCGCCGGGCAATCTCGACGCCCTCCTGCCGCGACAGGCCCTGCTCCCAGTCCTCGTCGGCCACCATGCGGATGCCGACGATGAAGTCCGGGCCGACGGACCGGCGCACGGCGTCGATCACCGCCCAGGTGAAGCGCAGGCGATTGTCGAGAGAGCCACCATACTCATCGTCGCGCCGATTGGTGGCGGGCGACCAGAACCCGTCCATCAGGTGGCCGTAGGCCTCGAACTCGATGCCGTCGAGCCCGGCCGCCTGCATACGCTGCGCCGCCGATGCATAGTCGGCAATGATCCTCTCGATATCCCAGTCTTCCGCTTCTTTCGGAAAGGCCCGGTGGGCGGGCTCGCGCACCGGCGAGGCGGAAACCACGGGCAGCCAGTCCGCCTTGTTCCAGCTGGTGCGGCGGCCGAGATGCGTCAGCTGGATCATCACGGCGGCACCGTGTTCATGACAATCGTCGGCAAGTTCGCGCAGCCAGGGCACGATCTCGTCCTTATAGGCATGAAGATTGCCGAAGGCCGGCGGCGACTCGCGCGACACGACCGCCGAGCCCGCCGTCATCGTCAGGGCGATGCCGCCCTTGGCCTTCTCCGCATGATAGAGCCGGTAGCGCGTCTTCGGCATTCCGTCTTCCGAATAGGCCGGCTCGTGGCTGGTCGACATCAGACGGTTTTTCAGGCGCAGATGTTTCAGCTGATAGGGTTGCAGAAGCGGATCGGCATGTGAGGACAATGGTCTGGGTTCCCGTTGTTTTGGGTGATCCTACAACGGGCTTTTCTCGACGGGTTTCTCCCACGCGACCTATTCTTACGAGCCGCCGTCATGCCGCATCACAACCTTGTTAGACTAATTGCTATGACGACGCGGTATAAAGGACTTGGTAAGCTGCTCCTGAATCAACAGGCAGAGACGCAGCAAATGTTAGGTTAGATAAATATTTCATTAAATACCGAGCTTCACCAACCGGCATGACCGGATGCAGAAATACGATTACTCCCACTCAATTCTGAGCCCGCGCCAATCCTGATTTTATAACGCCAAATTAAATCTGCTAAATATATTTTGCTGTCACGTCTCCGATTAAAGCGATGATTATGTTAGAAAATAACTCCAGAATTACATTTCAAAAATCAAATGTTGTCGTTATTATCCCGTACTATAATGGTTCCCGCTTTATTGAGAGATCTGCCGTAAGCGTTCTGAATCAAACTGTAAAGCCCGACGAATTCATAGTTGTCAACGACGGCTCGACACACACAGAAACTGCTTTTCTTCATGATCTCGCGAAGCGTCTCAGGTTTAAAGTGATTGATAAGGAAAATGGCGGTCAGGGTTCTGCGCGCAACTTGGGAGTTTCCAAATCTACCGCAGACTATATTTCATTCCTAGATCAAGATGACTTTTACCTGCAGACGCACATTGAAACCCTTTTGAATGCCCGACCTCGCAACGACCCGCATCTCGGATGGGTCTACGGTGACCTTTTCGAAGCCGAGGGCGACGGTGGCGTGGTCCGCACCGGAATGTTGGCAGAGTACGGTGCCCATCCCAAGCAAAACATCTATGATCTGTTGCGCAATGATATGTTCGTGCTTCCTTCAGCCTCACTGATAGCCCGCAAGGCCTTCGAGGCCGTCGGTGGCTTTGATCCCCAATTCATGGGCTATGAAGATGACGACCTTTTTCTACGAATCTTCAGGCAGGGATATACAAATTATTTCACAGCAGTACCTGTCACTGTGTGGTGTATTCACACCGAAAGTACGTCGTATGGTATCCGCATGACCAGAAGCCGATTCAAGTATTTCAAGAAACTGTTGTCGATGTTTCCGGATGACTCGATTAAAAAACGCTTCTATCTGCGGGATGTTCTCATTCCACGATTCCATGGCGTGTTCATGGGCGAAGCCATAAATGCAATTATGAGAAGGGAAAAGTCTTCACCTCAAATGCAGGCGGATCATAAAAATGAGTTTGTTGATATTCTTAAGGAATATTCGAGAATCATTTACCAGAATGCGGCCGTATCTCGCTCATTCAAGCTGAAGCTTAGAGCACAGGTACAGATCATTTCGTTTCAATCCAGAATACTCCTCGCTTCTTCCCAATATGCAGTTGCTGCGAAACGGCGATTGTTTCAAACATCATTCCATTAAATACATTTTATGAGTTTACGTACCGCATAACCGGTAAGTTTCAGGCTTACGGTGTGTTGAACGCGGTATTCATAAAATACCGTGCCGAAAAGAACTGGGTTTTAGCGGCAGGATTCACCAAAGCGGCTTGCAAATTCACAACCGCTTGATCGGAAAAAAATTCCCTAAATCCCGCCCATCCCGAAGCGTCTACATCATGGATGAAATCTTTTCACGCCCTCGTTTTTCATGATGTAACCAACAGAGAATGGATGTTGTCGATGATCAGTGAAATCACCTGTCCTGATGAAAAGAGCGCCCTTTGCAGCGAAATCATGAGTGGCCTGCCGGAATGGTTCGAAGAATCCGACGGAATAAGCGCCTGCTCCAAAATTATAGCGGATATGCCTGTTCTGGCTGACGTTGATCAGGGTAATTGTACCGGGTTTGTGGCTCTCAAGTATCATCCGCCGGCGGCGGCGGAAATCCTTGTGATCGCCACACGCCGGGAATTCCATGGCCGGGGGATCGGCCGTTCCCTCCTCCAGGCCGCCGAAGCCCATGCGCGCCAGTCCGGCTGTTCCCTGCTGACGGTCAAGACGCTGGCGCCGCGCGGCCGGCATGAACCGCATCTCGACAGCACGCGCGCCTTCTATGACCGCAACGGTTTTCTCAAGGCGGAAATCTTCCCCACATTGTGGGCGGAAGGTCATCCGTGCCTCTTTTTGGTCAAACCGCTGCATTAGGCGATCACCGCAAATCTCCTGTCCGGAGCCGGTTTTGTTCGCTCCATCGTCATGCTACCGCGCTTCTACCGTGTTGATGAAATACGATGCGGCTTGGAATTGTTCTGACAACCGGTGTATAGGCAGGTCCGGTCGGGCCTTGCCCGCATGCTAAAGCCCGCATTGTAAGGAAAGACGCGCGTCGACATGACCATAGCGAATTCGCAGAAAATCACCGCATGGGAAGATATCACGGCTGCCGTGAACAATTTTCATCTCGCCGCGCTTTTGGGCTGGCAGGACGTGGCGCAGCGCTACCGGCGCTCCAGCGTGGGCGCCTTCTGGCTGACCATCAACATGGGCGTGCTCATCGGCGCCCTGGGCCTGATATTCGGCACCATTTTCCGCTCGCCCATGTCCGAGTTCCTGCCCTTCATCTGCGTCGGCCTCATCATGTGGGGGTATTTTTCGCAGCTGATCAACGAGGGCTGCCTCAGTTTCATCTCCAATACCGAGACGATGCTGCAATTGCCGCTGCCGTTCTTCACCTATATCCTGCGCACCTGGTGGCGCAACTCGATCATCCTGTTCCACAACATCGTCATTTTCCCCATCGTGCTGCTGCTGTTCGGCAAGTTCATGGGATGGACCGCCCTGCTGGTCTTCCCGGCGTTCGTTCTGGTCTCACTCAACCTTCTGTGGATGATGGTGGTGCTGGCGGTGGTGTGCACGCGCTACCGCGACCTGACGCAGATCATCCAGAACGTCATGCAGGTCGGCATGTATGTGACGCCCATCATGTGGCAGCCGCACCAGCTGCCGGCGGACAAATCCATGCTGATGCTGGATCTCAACCCGTTCTATCATCTCATCAGCGTGGTCCGCGAGCCGCTGCTCGGGCAGACGGGCACCGCGCTCAATTGGGGCGTGGTCGCCGGCATGGCCATCATCGGATGGGTCATCGCCCTGCTCTTCCTCAACCGCTACCGCTCGCGCATCACCTATTGGCTCTAAACCCTTTCGGCACGCCCACCATTTTCCTGCGAAGGCCAACATGACTTCTATGATACTCGATAACGTCACTGTGGATTTTCCGATCTACAATGCGAAAAGCCGGTCCCTCAAGAACCAGGTCATGAGTCTGGCGACGGGCGGCACCATCGGCTCGAACGCCGAAGGCCATGTGATCATCCGCGGCCTGGAATCGATCAGCCTGAGCCTGAACGACGGCGAACGGCTCGGCCTGATCGGGCACAACGGCTCGGGGAAAACCACGCTGTTGCGCGTGATGAGCGGCGTGTACTATCCCTCCGGCGGGCGCATCGCCATCAACGGCAAATGCACCTCGCTGATCAACATCTCGCTGGGCATCGATGCGGAAGCCACGGGGCGGGAAAACATCCGCATCCGCGGCGCGCTGCTCGGCTTTTCCAAGCGCGAGATGGCCGCCAAACAGGCCGAGATCGAAGAATTCTCCGAGCTCGGCAACTTCCTCGACATGCCGGTCAGGACCTATTCGACCGGCATGCAGCTGCGCCTGGCCTTTTCGATCTCGACCGTCATCCAGCCGGAAATCCTGATCATGGACGAATGGCTGGCAGCGGGCGACGAAAGCTTTCAGAACAAGGCCAATGAGCGCCTGCACGACCTCGTCAACAAGACCAAGATCCTGATCATCGCCAGCCACTCCAGACAGTTGCTCCTCGCCAATTGCAGCCGTATCGTCTGGCTCGAGCATGGCAAGGTCAAGATGGATGGAGATGCCGAAACCGTCGCAAATGCGTATTTCGGCCACCAATAGCGCAAAGCGCGAAACATGCTGGAGACATCCGGGTAGCTCTTGACCCGCGCGGAAGGACAAGACCTCCTGACATGAAGCTGTCAGGAGGCCTGTTGTATGCGGGACCATCGCGATGAAGGATCCATTCCATGCATGACACAGACATGAACCGCCTTTTCGAGAGATTATGGCGCGGCGAAGCGGCCATGGAAGAATGGAGCGCAGCCGTTGCCGGCGGTTCCGCGCAGGGCGTCTGCGACGAGATGATTGTTGTCTCCACGCACTACGTCGTCGGCAACGTCACGGCAATCCGCACCGGCGCCGGGCTGGTGCTCATCGATACGGGCGGCCGGGAGACCGCGCGGGAAACACTTGATGTCATCCGCCGCTGGGACAGCAGCCCCGTCCACACGGTCATCTATACCCACGGCCATATCGACCATACCTGGGGTGCCCGACTCCTCGACGAGGAGGCCGACGCCAACGGTGTTGCCCGCCCGCGGATCGTTGCACACCGCAACGTCTTGCAGCGCTTCGCACGCTATGACCAGTCGCAGGATCTGAACAGTCTCGTCATGGGACGCCAGTTCAACAAAGCCGGCTATGTCTTCCCCGGCGAGCACCGGCGCCCCGATGACGTCTATGACGATCGGCTCAACCTCGATATCGGCGGCCTGCGCATGGAACTGGCGCACGGGCGCGGCGAAACGGACGATGCAACCTTTGTCTGGCTGCCGCAGAAGAAAATTCTGGTCAGCGGCGATTTTGTCATTTGGGTGTTCCCGAATGCCGGCAATCCGCGCAAGGTGCAGCGATATCCGCAGGATTGGGCGTCAACGCTGCGAAACATGCATGCGCTCGAACCCCACATCCTGGTTCCCGGCCATGGACCGGTCGTTGCAGGCGCCGCGCGCGTGGCGCAGATGCTGGATGACGCTGCCAGTGCCTTGGAGAGCCTCGTCCGCCAGACACTTGAGCGGATGAACAGGGGAGACACGCTGAATTCAATCCTGCAGAGCGTCCAGGCGCCCTCGGAACTTCTCGCCAAACCCTATCTTCTGCCGAAGTACGATGATCCCGCCTTTGTCGTGCGCAGCGTCTGGCATCTCTATGCCGGATGGTTTGACGCAAACCCCGCGCATCTCAAGCCGGCGGCTGACCGGGACCTCGGCCGGGAAATCGCGCACCTTGCAGGCGGCGTCGAAAACGTGACGCAACGTGCCGAGGCGCTGCGGGCCGCGGGCCGGGCGCGCGTGGCCGCACACCTGATCGAATTTGCCGTGGCAGCCGCGCCGCAGGACAAGGCGGTTCACCGCGTGCGTGCCGCCATCTATGCCGACTGCATCGTCGAGGAGACCTCCTTGATCGGCAAGGCGATCCTGGCCTATTCGCAGCGCGAGTCCGAAGAACACCTGCAATAGCAGCCTCAGGCGGCAAAGCGCCGGGCCTTGCATGCTTCGTCGGCACAGGGCCGGGACGGCCCCGATCCAACCATTCTTATCTGGCTTTGTTTCTCCTGCTGGCAGGTGTGCATCCGGCAACCTGCAGACGCCCGCGCGACCCAAGTAGGGACATCGTCGTCACCTTGATTTCCTTCTGTAACAGTTGTTAGATACTTCCGGGATATTGGAGGAAAAAAGCAAATGACAAAGCACAAGTCATCATCTTCAGCATCGTCGAACGAGATCACAACCGATCAATACTATGATCGCGGTGATTCCGTGAAGGTCAGATGGCCCTTTGGCATCGAAGTAATCAGGATCCATATTCCACGTGACTGTCATTATAAAGTAAAACTGGCACCCACCGACGAGAACGAATACAACGTCGACGTCATCACCAGCCGCGGGCTGACACGCGCCGAAAAAGATTGCATCGCAACCGCCTATTATGAAACGACGCCCTTTGTCCTGGAGTCCGACATCACGTTCGTGGTTGCGCAACGCGGCTTTACCGATGGTGTACCCGATGCGGAGTGGACGACCAACAGCGGCCCGAGTTTTTGACCTGATCCGCGACGCCCCGGACTTTCCCCCTCTTTCCGCCGGGGGATGACCGCTATTGTTCTGGTATTGCCAGCGGCATCCACGCGGATGATGACGGGTCTGATCCCCGGAGCCTCATTCTGCCATCGCCGCGTTCAGCAATCCTTGGATCAGCCTGGAGTTCACACCATCAGGATTGTGCAGACCGTAATGATCATACCATTTCTGGGGCGCTTCAGGGTGCGGCCCGACCAAAGTCGCGCTGCCTTTGCCAAATGCGTAACGAGCGGCCGCCAGATCGCCATTTTGATAATGGGCAAGTTCCCGGAAACCTGAATTCGCATGATTTCTGGGCAGATGCGGACCATCCTGAAAATATGTCCACAATGACGCCCCTGCCCATTGAACCGGCACCACGTGATCGCCGATATCGGACACGGAAAACCCCGGCCTCCCGACCTCGGAATCCGTTTCTCCTTCGACGATGTCAAAGCCCAAATCCGTACCGAGATACGCGCCCATGCAAATTCCAAAATACCGGCCGCCTTTGGATACAAAATCCCGGACGGCCTGGATGCCCGCCTTGCCCAGGCTTCTCCTTGCGCCGTCAATGTCCTGTCCGCCGCCGGGTTGTACATATAAGGAAGCTCCAATGAAACTGGATGGCACAAGCTTCAGCTGCTCATTGGGGCCGATGAATTTAACATCAAAATGGAAGGTGCTGTTCCTCAGGGCTTCGGCGGCCGCCGATGAACAATCATCACAACCGGCAGGCCCGCGATATACGAGCGCAACGGCGGATTGCGATGCATTGGCGGGAGCATTCAACACGAGAAAACATGCGAGAAGTGCGTATTTTGCGGCGCTGAACATCAGAACAATTCCTTTAGAGTGATGCGGTGCGGTCTACCCTAAATCGAATTGCGGTTTAATTTTGAGAAGGAACCAGCCAGCGCAAGCTGCACGGAGTGACGACGCCTAGAGCCTTTCCTGCTTAAATAGAAACACTTCTGTTTCTATTTAAGCAGGAAAGGCTCTAGAACCTCAGGCCGGCCTTTGCATTGAAGCCATGACGAATGGCGCCGCCTTCTCCAAGCGTGGTGTTGTAGGCAAGGCCGAGATTCAGCCCCTGGTCGAGGACCACGTCGAAACCCAGGCCCAGTCGGACCGCGTTGCGAACCGTGCCATCGCCCTTGAGACTGAACAACGGGCCGCCGGACCAATCGATATAATTCAGGTCAATGTCGCTCGCATTTGCCATGTCGTAGCGCCATTCGGCTTTCAGGTTCGGCGTGAACGTGTAGCCGGTGAAACGATAGGTATAATCCGTCTCAAAACCCACGACGGCAACGAGTGAATTCACCGTCTGGTTGCCGAAGCGCAGGCTGTTCGATCCGCCGTCCCTTTCGTTGAAGGCATCGAGTTTCGTCCAGGATGCGTCCATCCCGACATAGGGGGTGAAGTAGAGGGCATCCCGGCTTATTTCATAACCGGCCTTCACGCTGCCGAACACCTGCTGCCCATCGCGGGAACCATTGGCGAAACCGCCGTCTTCCGTCAGGTAGCGCTTGCTGTCGAAGGAAAGCGCGCCATAGCCGAGCACGGCTTCAAGATAGGTGTTCCTGATCGGCCGCCAGCTGGCATAGGTTCCGATGCTCCAGCTTTCACCTTCGCTGCGCGTACCATTGCTGCCAATATCCGTCCTGTCCCTGCCGTAACCAAGGCCGATACCGGCGGTCAACCGTTCGTTGAAACGGTAATCCAGCCCGGCACTCACACCGGAGGTTGTAAAATCCCGGCCCGATCCGGAGGATTTGCCGGATGTGTCGCCAATGTCGACCTGACCGGCCGTCCAGACGCCGAAGCGGGATGGAACGAGCTTTTCCGCGACCACTCTGTTGAATGGCTCGGCAGGCCGGGTCCGTCTCGGCTCGGTGAAAAACCCGAGCGGCGTTGCGTCGGCCGGGTCGCGCCGATCCTTTGCCCCGTCATCACTGCGTGGCGTGTTCAGGCTGATGCCCTGGCTGGACTCGTTGCCGCCGCCCCGGCGCAGCTGGCGCAACCGGTCGCCATAATTCGACAGCTGGGCATCGGCAAACCGGCGCGCGCCTTCCGCCTGGGCGTTGACGATACCGATGACTTCCACGTCCTTTGATGGGTCGGCCCTTGCCATCACCGTAATGGTAACATTGGCGGGCGCCGATGTGGTGAAGGCATTGCCAAGGGTATATCTGACCATAGCAACACCACTGAACGTGGCGGCGGGCGTAAAATCCAGCTGGAAAGCCCGGCTGCCGCCGTCGCCGCTGTCGCGAATGTTTGCGGTGCCTGACCCCGATGGACTGAGCGACACCATGGCTGCCGCGGTAAACGGACCGCCGGTTGCGCCTTCTGTCAGGTTTACCGTCACCGGCGTTCCCGCCCTTGTGGTGACGGAATGGGCCGCGGCCACCGGCAGCGGATTGACCGTCAGCGTAATCGTGGCCGGCGGCGACGTTCCGAACACGTTGCTCAGGGTATAGCCGATGCTGACCGCGCCTGACGCCCCTGCCGGCGGCGTGTAGATGATATTGGTGCCCGACACGGTCGCACTACCAAAAGCCGGAGGGGTAACAATGGCCGCGCCTGTGAAGGGGCCGCCGGTGGCGCCCGCCGCCGTGTCAATGGTGGTGGCATTTCCAGCCATCGTTGCAGCGCTATGCGCAGCGGCGATCGGGACAGCCAGCGGCGATACGGTAATGGTGACCGTCGCCGGGGCGGAGGTGCCGCCGGGCCCGGTGGCGCTGTAGGTGAAAGTATCGGTGCCGAAGAAATTTGCGGCCGGGGTATACACGGCGTTAAGACCGTTCACGGCCACCGCGCCATGGGAAGGCGCGCTGGTGACGGCAATGGAGGTTATTATACCGCCATCGTTGACCGTCACGGGAATGGTAATGGCTTGGTTGGCCAAGGTTGCGGCGGCATCGTTGACCGCAACCGGCGCGGCCTGATTGATTACCAATGTGTAGGCCTGAGCGCCGTTCATACGCAGATCGTCGGTGGCGGTTACAGTGAAACTGAACACTCCGGCCACAGTCGGCGCACCGGACAAAACGCCCACGCCGCTTAACGTCATGCCGTTTGGCAACGCCCCGGATGTGATCGCAAACGAATAGGGTGCGGTCCCGCCTGACGCCGTCAGCGTCTGCAAATAGTTGACGCCGGTTTTGCCGCTGGGAAGAGTTGAAGGCGCCAGGCTGATGATGCCAGCGGGTCTGACAACAAGGATGTAACTATTCGTTACAGAGAACGGCGCGCCGGGGCCCGTGCTGCTATCCGTCGCCCGCACGCTGAAAGGGAAAGTACCGCTGACGGTTGGCGTCCCCGCCAGGGCTCCCGTCGCAGCGTTGAGTGTCATGCCAGCGGGAAGTGAGCCAGCCGCGATCGAAAAGGTATAAGGGGCTGTGCCACCACTGACAGAGAATGTTTGGCTGTAAACGGAACCAGAACTGGCAGCCGGCAGCGACCCTGCCGGACTCAACGTCATTGTTGGTGGTGAGACCGTCACGGTAACCGTGGCTGGAGCCGACGTTCCATCCAGGTTGGTGGCGGTATAGGTGAAACTGTCAGGTCCGGTATAGCCGCTTGCCGGTGTGTAGGTGATCGACATTCCGGATGCTGTCGCAGTCCCATGGGCTGGAGCGCTTGCGATCGCCACTGATATCGCCGCGCCGCCGCCAATACCGAGTATTACAGGATTGGCAGCGCTGCCATAGCCGACGGTGACACTCACGGGAATTGCAATCGGCGCTGTCTGGGCCTGCGACAGGGCAGGCCAGAATACGGCCAAACAGACGAAGAACAGCCATGCCGCCAATAGTGTTGGGCGCGCACCATATACCTGCCGGTGGGGGACGAACCCCTCCGGCCAATTCGATCTCGGCATTGTTCCCCTCGCCCCACAGCATTCCCGACGCAACCATCACCCGTAATGGGCGCCGTTCATTGCATCAATACGGCAGATGCCGTAGTTCCCGACTATTTTGACCGGAACCGGAGAGACCATGGTGTTGGCAGGAAGACTGCCAGCCGGAAATGCAATAGGGCAGCCGTTAGGCTGCCCTATTCTGCAATGATTTCAATCTTGAAGAGAAATCAAATGGTGCGGTCGAGAAGACTCGAACTTCCACGTCTTGCGACACAGCGACCTCAACGCTGCGCGTCTACCAATTCCGCCACGACCGCACTGTGGTAGAAGCCGAACGTGTCGGCTCGCGGCATGTAGCAAATGAATTTCAGTGAAACAAGCCCTGTCGGCAATAAACCCGAATGTTTTTCACAAAGCCGGGTGAAAGTTATGCCGCACCCCTCACACTGGAAATCTTCCAGGAAAAAGTCCATATGCGGCTCACCATCTTTATCCCAAGGGAATCGGCGCTTTGATGGCCGCAAACGGCCCCATCCGCCGTCATTCATCCGGGATGAAGCGACAGTCGAAAGTTTGGTTTCCGATCATGAAGAACAACCGCGACGATCTCGTCTCCGCGTTTTTTGCCCAAAGCGATTCCCCGAAAGTGGAGTGGCGCGTCGCCGATGGGCTGACCGATTACGATACCGCCCTCGCCTTCATGGAAGACCGCGTTGCGGCGATTCGCGCCGGCACGGCAAAGGAACTGGTCTGGCTGGTCGAACATCCGCCGCTCTACACCGCCGGCACCAGCGCCAAGGACGGCGACCTTCTGGCTGCCGACCGCTTTCCCGTCTATGCCACGGGGCGCGGCGGCGAATACACCTATCACGGCCCCGGTCAGCGCGTGGCCTATGTCATGCTCGACCTGAAGCGGCGGCGCGAGGATATCCGCGCCTTCGTGGCGGCGCTGGAGCAATGGATCATCGCCACGCTTGGCGCGTTCAACGTGCGCGGCGAGCGGCGCGAGGACCGCGTCGGCGTCTGGGTGACCCGGCCGGAGCGCCCGCCGCTGCCGGACGGGTCTCCCGCCGAAGACAAGATCGCCGCCATCGGCATCCGCCTGCGCAAATGGGTGAGCTTTCACGGCATCTCGATCAATGTGGAACCGGAGCTTGCCCATTTCGACGGCATCGTGCCGTGCGGCGTGCGCGGCCATGGCGTGACCAGCCTCGTCGATCTCGGCCTGCCCGTCGGCATGGATGATCTCGACCGGGCGCTGCGGGATGCATTCGAGCCTGTGTTCGGGCCGGTCGAGCGCTAGAGGATTTGGCAGAACCGATCTGCGTGGTTCGACAAGCTCACCATGAGGGAGCTTGCTGGCTGCAATCAACCCACATCCCTCATGGTGAGCTCGTCGAACCACGCACTATGGTCATGCTATCAGATCAGGCGAACTCCATGATCACCGCATCCACGGCCAGGCTGTCGCCCTGCTTGGCGTTGATGGCCGATACGGTCAGATCGCGGTCGGCGCGCAGCACGTTTTCCATCTTCATGGCTTCGACAATCGCCAGCGTTTCACCCGCCTTCACCTCCTGACCCTCCGCCACGTTGATCGACACGATCAGACCGGGCATCGGGCACAGCAGCATTTTGGATGTGTCCGGCGGCAGTTTCACCGGCATCAGTTTTTCCAGCGCCGCCACATGCGTCTGCATGGCATGGCCGATCACCGACATGCCCTTCCAGTCGATGCGCACGCCGTTAAGCACGGGGCGCAGCTGCGCCTTCACCGCGCGGTCGTCGATATAGCCGTCCCAGACCGCATCGCCGGGCCGCCAATCGCTGCGGATGGTGATGGCTTCGCCGCCATGCAGCGACAGTTCGATCTTGACCGGCGGCTTGGCCACGCTGCGGTGAATTTTCGCCGGCACGTATTCATCGTTGATCCGCACCTCCCATTCGGCGCGGATCCTGCCCGTATGCGGCCGCAGGCGGTCGCTGAGGCCGTCGAGGCGTCCCTTGCGCACCAGTTCCACCACAAGGGCAATGGCGGCCAGCACGTCCCTGTCGCCGGCCGTTGGTGCAATCGGATGGAAGCCGTCTGGAAATTCTTCCGCGATGAAGCCGGTGGACAGCCGCCCTTCGCGCCAGCGCGGATGCTGCATCAGCGCCGCCAGGAACGGGATGTTGTGCTCGATGCCGTCGACGACGAAGGTATCGAGCGCATCGGCCATGGCATCGATGGCTTCCAGCCGGGTCGGCGCCCAGGTGCAGAGCTTTGCCACCATGGGGTCGTAGAACATCGAAATTTCCGAACCTTCCGTCACGCCGGTGTCGTTGCGGATGATGGCTTTGCCGACCGGGCCTTCGCTCGGCGGGCGGTAGCGCGTCAGGCGGCCGATCGACGGCAGGAAATTGCGGTAGGGATCTTCGGCATAAAGGCGGCTTTCGATGGCCCAGCCGTTCAGCTTGACGTCCGACTGCTTCAGCGCGAGCTTTTCGCCCGCCGCCACGCGGATCATCTGCTCGACCAGGTCGATGCCGGTGATCAGTTCGGTCACCGGATGTTCCACCTGCAGGCGGGTGTTCATCTCGAGGAAATAGAAGTTGCGGTGCTTGTCGACAATGAACTCGACCGTACCGGCGCTCTGGTAGTCCACCGCCTTGGCCAGGGCCACGGCCTGTTCGCCCATGGCCTTGCGGGTGGCCTCGTCGAGGAATGGCGACGGGGCTTCTTCCACCACCTTCTGGTTACGGCGCTGCACCGAGCACTCGCGCTCGCCCAGATAGATGCAGTTGCCAAAACTGTCGCCCAGCACCTGGATTTCGATGTGGCGCGGCTCGACCACGAATTTTTCGATGAACACCCGGTCATCCCCGAAGGAATTGCGCGCTTCCGAGGTGGCGCGTTCAAAGCCGTCGCGCACTTCGCTCTCGTCCCAGGCGATGCGCATGCCCTTGCCGCCGCCGCCGGCGGAGGCCTTGATCATCACGGGATAGCCGATTTCACCGGCGATCTTTTCCGCATGCGCCGCATCGGTGATGATGTCGAGAAAGCCCGGAACCGTGTTCACCTTGGCGGCGTTGGCGAATTTCTTCGATTCGATCTTGTCGCCCATGGCGATGATCGCCCTGGGTTTCGGCCCGATGAAGACGATGCCCTGCTTCTCCAGCGCCTCGCAGAAAGAGGCGCGCTCGGACAGGAAGCCATAGCCGGGATGAACGGCCTCAGCGCCGGTCGCCTTGCAGGCGGCAATGATCTTGTCGGCGACGAGATAGCTCTCGGAGGCCGCCGCCGGACCGATATGCACCGCCTCGTCGGCCATATCGACATGGACCGCATCGCGATCCGCGTCGGAATAGACCGCCACCGTGGCGATACCCATTTTCCTTGCCGACTTGATCACGCGGCAGGCAATTTCCCCACGGTTGGCAATCAGGATTTTCTTGAACACTTTTATGGACCTCCCGCACAAAATGCGCCTCTGGTTCTATTGCCAATGGCTGATTTGCTCAACTGCTATTGTCGACGCTCTAATTGAAAGCAGGCCGGTTAATTGAAAGCAGGCTCCGGCGTTTTCTGCTTTTTCCCCTCGCGCCAGACCACATAGGCACCCGAGGCAATGATGATGGCAATGCCCAGCCATTTCGACGCGGTCGGAAACTCCTGGAATACGAACAGGCCGATGATGACGGCCATGACGATTTCCAGATACTGGAACGGCGCCAGCAGCGACGCCGGCGCAAGGCGCGAAGCCTGCACCACGAGGAGATGCCCGCCCGTGGCGATCGCGCCGATGGCAAACAAAAGAAACCAGGACATGCCGGTCGCGGGCGTGCCCAGCGTCATGTCGCCGACACCGAAGGCCGCACCGAGGAACAGGGCAACGATCACCGTCACGGTGCCGCCGATGCCCGCATAGAGCTGCATGACCAGCGGCGTGTCGTGCACGCCCAGGCGGCGGTTGAGAACGAGATAGACCGCAAACAGCGCCGCCGTGCCCAGCGGCAGCAGCGAAACCCAGCCGAACAGCTCCCAGCTCGGCTGGATGACGATCAGTGTCCCGATGAACCCGACCGCAACGGCAATGCGCCGGCGCCAGCCGACGGTTTCCTTCAGCACCACGGCCGAGAGCAGCGTCAGCATCAGCGGCTCGACGAAAAACACCGCCATGGCATCGGCAAGCGGCATGTATTTGACGGCGGCAAAGAAGCACAGGCTGCCGATGCCCATCAGAAAACCGCGCAGCAGGTTGCCCCAGAGATTGTGCGGCTTGAGCGAGCGCATGCCGGTCAGCGCCACGATGATCAGCATGGTCAGGATCGTCTGGACGACGAAGCGCGACAGCGTCACCGTGGCCGGCGGCAGGCTGTCCACCGTCGACAACCATTTGGCGATGGCATCCATCATCGGCAGGATAAACATCGCACCGGCCATCGTTCCGACGCCCCTCATTTGCGGCGAGGTTGTGTTTTCCATGGTGCGGCCTTTCCGGGACAAATGGCTCAGGTGGGGCCCCAGCCATATCGGCTCTGCGGAAAAAAGCAATCATCCGCATAATGCAAAATGGAAGCAAAATGCCGCCGGATTTGACTTTTCTGCTTCCAAATGGTGCAAAAGCTTTCGTCTACACTTTAAAAACAAGAAAAAGATGGAGAAAGCCATGAATTTCATCTCCAACATCATCACCGCCATGCCCGACACGGACACGCTGGGCGGCCGCCTTTCCCGCGCGCGCGATGCCAAGTCGATGACGGTGGCGCAGCTCGCGGTGCGTGTCGGCGTCAAGCCGGAAACCATCGCCGCCTGGGAATCCGACCGGTCGGAGCCCGGTGTCCACCGTCTGTTCATGCTGGCCGGATCGCTCGGGGTCACGCAGACCTGGCTCATACACGGGGTCGGACAATCGCCCGACGAGAGCGACACGGCGGACGAAAACCGCCTGCTGAAAAGCCAGATCGCCAATCTCAAGGCTCTGCACCAGGAGCTGGGCGAGCGGATCGAAGAGCTCGAAAAAGCCGTGTCGCGCCTCAAAGCCGCTTGAAACTTGGGTTTTAACCGCATAGTTCTGTGGTGAACCCCGGAACAGATCACGAACGCCCATCGCGTTTCCCGGCGAAGCATGTCAAGATTGCCGGTGATTCGCAGCCCCTGTAGCATTGGCCAAAATACGATATGGATGACAATAACGACCTCTTTTCAGCGGTAGTCAAAACAGCCCGGGAACGCCAGGCAGCGGTGGACCAGACCAGGGTCGAACCCGCCGCGACGCCGGTGGCACCGCCTGTGAAAATCGCGCCGGTTGCGGCCGCGAAGGCCCCGGCACGCGCCGCCCCCGATAGCAGCGGCGGCTACAATGCGGCGCAGATCCAGGTTCTCGATGGTCTCGAACCCGTTCGCCGCCGTCCGGGCATGTATATCGGCGGCACCGACGAGCGGGCGATGCATCATCTCTTTGCCGAAGTCATCGACAACTCGATGGACGAGGCGGTTGCCGGGCACGCCAACTTCATCGATATCGAACTGGACGAGAACGGCTATCTCTCGGTCACCGACAACGGCCGCGGCATCCCCGTCGATCCGCATCCCGATCCCAAGCAGCTCGGCAAATCCGCGCTCGAAGTCATCATGACCACCCTGCATGCGGGCGGAAAGTTCGATTCAGACGTCTATGAAACATCGGGCGGTCTGCATGGCGTCGGCATATCGGTGGTGAACGCCCTGTCCGATCACGTGGAAGTGGAAGTTGCCCGCAACCGGCGCCTCTACCGCCAGCGCTTCTCGCGCGGCCATCCGCTCGGACCGATCGAGGATGTCGGCGAGGTGCACAACCGTCGCGGCACGCGCACAACTTTCCACCCGGACCCGGAGATTTTCGGTCAGGGCGCGAAGTTCGACCCCGCACGCCTTTTCAAGATGGCCCGGTCAAAGGCCTATCTGTTCGGCGGCGTTGAAATCCGCTGGAACTGCGCACCATCCCTGCTCGACCCGAAGGACCCGACACCCGACAAGGCGGTGTTTCATTTCCCCGGCGGTTTGAAGGATTATCTGGCTGCTTCGCTCGGCAAGGATTTTCAGGTCACGCGCGACATGTTTGCGGGCAGGACGGAAAAATCCAGCGGCCATGGCGCGCTGGAATGGGCGGTTGCCTGGTATGGCGGCGACGGCTTTGTCCATTCCTACTGCAACACGATTCCCACAGGCGAAGGCGGCACGCATGAGGCGGGCCTGCGCATCGCCCTCACCCGCGGCCTGAAAGCCTATGCGGAACTGACCGGCAACAAGCGCGCCTCGATCATCACCACCGATGACGTGATGATCTCGTCGGCGGCCATGCTCTCCGTGTTCATCCGCGAACCGGAATTCGTCGGCCAGACCAAGGACAAGCTTGCCACGGTCGAAGCGCAGCGCATTGTCGAAAATGCCATCCGCGATCCATTCGATCATTGGCTTGCCGCCTCGCCGCAGGAAGCATCGAAGCTGCTGGACTGGGTGGTGGAGCGTGCGGACGAGCGCGTCAAGCGCCGCCAGGAAAAGGAAGTCAACCGCAAGTCGGCGGTGCGCAAGCTGCGCCTGCCGGGCAAGCTGGCCGACTGCACCCAGACGGGTGCGCTCGGCGCCGAACTCTTCATCGTCGAGGGTGATTCCGCCGGCGGCTCGGCCAAGCAGGCGCGGGACCGCGCCACGCAGGCGGTGCTGCCGCTGCGCGGCAAGATTCTCAACGTCGTCAGCGCCGGGCGGGAGAAGATGACGGCCAACCAGCAGATCGGCGACCTGATCCAGGCGCTCGGCTGCGGCACGCGGTCAAAATACCGCGACGAGGATTTGCGCTACGACCGCATTATCATCATGACCGATGCCGACGTCGACGGCGCGCACATCGCTTCGCTGCTCATCACCTTCTTCTATCAGGAAATGCCGGAACTGATCCGCAACGGCCACCTTTTCCTCGGCGTGCCGCCGCTCTACCGCATCGCCCAGGGTGGCAAGGTCGCCTATGCCCGCAATGATGCGCACAAGGATGAACTGATGCGCACGCTGTTCACCGGCAAGGGCAAGATCGAAATCGGACGGTTCAAGGGCCTCGGCGAAATGCGCGCCGACCAGCTCAAGGAAACGACAATGGACCGCAAGAAGCGCACGCTTTTGCGGGTGCAGATCGACGAGGAGTGGATCGAGGAAACAAGACTCGCGGTCGATGATCTGATGGGCACGAAACCGGAAGCCCGCTTTCGCTTCATCCAGGACCGCGCCGCGTTCGTGGAAGAGCTGGACATCTGATATTCAACGATGAAACCTGTTTCAAATGGCGGTGCTTTGCATCGCCATTTTTTGTTTGGGGGAGCGCTTAACAATGGTTGGCACAATGCTTTCGCATGGGTTCGCTGCGCCCCAGCAAACAATCTCATGTTTCCGAGCGCCCCATCAAAACGGCTCCCACTATAAGACCTGCACCGATGAACATGATGAGATGGGGTTGCTCACCCAGCCAGATATATGCCCCCGCCAGACCGAAAAGCGGGGTCAGCGTGAGGTAGAGCCCCGCAGCACCGGCGCTCAACACGCGCAAACCGATGAGATAGAGCCAAAACGGTATGGCGTACTGCACAACCCCGGAGAAACCGGCATACCATAATGTCGATGCTGACACGTCATTCCACAGCGGCGGGACGAGATTGGCGGTTATAGCAATGCCGTAGACTGCAATGGCCAGCACCAATCCGGCGGTCTGCTGCGCTGCGGCGAGGGTCGCCGGAGGGTAGCTTGAGCTGAGGCGGGCAGAGAGAACAACATATCCGGCGGCAAACATGGTCGCAAGGACGATCAGGAAGTCCCCCAGCATCTGGTCAAGCGCTTGATCCGCCCCCTGCTCCTGGGACACAAGCACCAATCCCATGAACGCCAGTGCAATGCAGCCCATGAGACGTCCGCTCGGGCGCTGTTTGAACAGCAGCCACCCCAGGAGAAGAATAAAAATCGGCTCAGCCGAGCTGATAACCGCAGAATGCCCGGCAGTTGTCCACGACAGGCCAATGAGACCGACCGTATAAGCCAGTCCCGGCTCAAGAAGGCCGGTGAGCGACGCGCGAATGAGTGGCTTGCCGATGTGCTTCGCGGGACGCTCGCGTACGGCCATCAACAACAACAAGCTGACGCTGGCCACGAGCTGAACAACAAGAAGCGCCGGCGGTGACATCTGATGGAGAACGTCGCGACTCATCACCGTTGCCAGGCCCCAGCAGGCGGCCGAACCGATCATGGCAAGGATGGCAATCGTTCTGGTGGGATTCTTCGAGGACTTTAAAATCGATGTTTCCAAGGCACTCATCGTTGTCGTCCCAACAATTTGTTCAGGAGACCGGCGATACAACCTGCCGGCTGATCAGGGTTTGTCTTCTGCATCGACGCGGACAGCATTGCCGCCCCGCTTCCAAGGCGGCAATAGGCAAGGATGATCATGAGGTTATCCTCTGGCACGTGTGTCACACGATGGTCCCTCTATCCGCTGAACAACCGGATACTCGTTCTGTTGCTCGAGGCAAAAGTGAGATAAACTTCACATCACAAATAAATGTATGCAACACACATATATATGGGTAAACATGAATCCACAACTGGTTAATGTGCTGGGAGCCTTGTCATTGGCGCTTGCCGATGCACAAATTGAGGCAGTTCAGAAAGCGAGCGGGATCGGAACCGCTGGCTGCGCAACGCTTGTCGCTTTGGGCCATTATCCCAACCTCACCATCCGGGAGATTGCGACAATCGCGGGCCTCAGTCACTCTGTCATTGTTCGGACGGTTGAAGCACTGGTCGGTGCCGGGCTTATCACCAAGGCGCCCGGCAAGGACAAACGTGAAGTCACGTCGCACCTGACACCCGAAGGCAAGCAGCTTCGCAACGACCTCATTGATGCAAGGGAAGCCGTCCTCAAAAAATCGCTCATTACCCTCTCCCAGCAAAATCAGGATGTTCTTCATGGCCTGGTAAGTCAGATGCTGGAGAACATGACCACGAGCCGAGACCAATCCGATCATCTCTGCAGACTGTGTGATGAGGACGCTTGCGGCCCCGATTGCCCCGTCGAAATGCGTGTGCGAGACATGCACGGGAACAGGTGATTTGCATCGCCATTTTGTTTTGGGGGAGCCAATTTTCAGCGGATGGCATAACGCGTTGTGCATGGTTCGACACGCTCACCATGAGGGAAGTGATTTGGTTGCAATGCCAATCACAAACGTTGCGGGATGTAACGCCCTGCAGCCCTCCACCTCCCTCATGGTGAGCGTGTCGAACCACGCACACTGGTTTTGCCACTCGCCCATCAGAAAAAATCCCACCAACTTATCCACCGCGTCCCAACCCGAGATATTCTCATCCCTGTCCTTTCCGGCGGGAATGTTTCGGGAAACCTTCGAAAGTCAGCAGCAGTAGACGGAGCGGCGTCAATCGCACGATTGTCGGCAGGCGGCGTCACGCAGTCATTTGTGCGTTATGCGAATACGATCAAGCATTTCAGTAATGATTTGATGCGGATTTGATTTTATTATGTAATTAACACCATCAATATAATCTATCGTGTAGTGATGATTTTCGTCATATTTATCGTATTCCAAATATTTCAATTCTGAAAGTTCATCAGAAAAAGCAACTCCAAATACTTTCTTGCCATTGTCAAATAAAGAATATTTAACATTGCATAATTCATGAAAAACTTGCATGCGCACCAAACGAACGCCTTGTGATTTTATGGAATTATCCTCATTAAGCCACGCATAGTGGGTATAGGTGTGGACATGATGGATATGATCGATATTCATCATGTCCTTTTCTTTGTAATTTGACCGAAGATTTCTTTCAGCATCCTCGGTCAAACTGAGGTTTTTTACAATTTCCATGGAATATCAAACCTATTTTGTCTTAGGTGCCGGGCTCGTTGGAGGGCATATTGAAATCCCCAAAACCACCAACTGGTGTTGTATACATGCAATTTACTCGGCCGTTTGTCCCGGTATAGCTCCCTTGAAGAGTGCCGGCAAAAGCAATTCTTGCGCCCTCTAGGGCTGTCTTTGCACTGCCCGTTGGCCCGCCTGTTCCCCAATGATCTTTTGAATCGTAGGTTCCCGATCGGCCGGGAGCGCCGCCCGATACCATATCCAGTTCTGCCTCAGTCAATTCACGCATGGCATTTCCTTTCGCAAAAGTTCAAAACAGGATGGGTGTCACAATCAAAATATGACTGAAATTATCAGTTTTAAAAATTCGCAACCCTACCTAGGAAGGGCGAACCGCGCGCAACGGTTCTGCAAGAGTAATGTGGGTCTTCACTCCCCTCTGGGCCGCAGGAAGATAGTGCGTGGTTCGACATGCTCACCATGAGGGAAGTGATTTGGTTGCAATGCCAATCACAAACGTTGAGGATGTAACGCCCTGCAATCCTCACCCTCCCTCATCCTGAGCTTGTCGAAGGGTGCGCACTGGTTTTGCCACTCGCCCATCAGAAAAAATCCTACCAACTTATCCAACACGTCCCATCCGCGCTTATTCTGCTCGTGTCCTTTCCGGCGGGAATGCTTCCGGAAACTTTCGCAAGTCGGGAAAGGATCGGCGCTTCGGCTTGTGGGGAGAACCCGCAGGTCGGGCAGGTTTCGCTGAAGCTGTTATTTCATCTGGTCCAGCAGCCGGATGAAGGAGCAGAACAGGCAAGACCTGAAATCGCCGGGGCGGGTGGTCCTTGGATCGCAAGCATCGCATACCGCATACCCCAAGACCCGCGTTCCAGGGACCGCCCGTCATTCCTATCTTTCAACAGCCAGACGCAAATGCGGGCGTGGCGACGGGGAAACACTGCCTCGCATTCACGCAAACAAAAAGGGCACCGTTTCCGGCGCCCTTCCGATGCGATAACAACGCTGTCCTAGATGTGCAGCGCGTGACCCAGCGCCTTGAGCGCGGCTTCCTGAAACCCCTCGCCCTGCGTCGGATGCGCGTGGATGGTTCCGGCGATATCTTCCAGCCGCGCGCCCATTTCCATGGCCAGCGCAAACGAAGCCGACAGTTCGGAGACGCCATGGCCGATGGCCTGAATGCCGAGGATCAGGTGATTGCTGGCGGCAGCCACCACCCGGACAAAGCCCTCCTCGCCTTCCTTGGTCATGGCGCGGCCATTGGCGGCAAAGGGAAACATCCCGATCTTGACCTCATGCCCGGCCTGCTTGGCCTCATCCGGCGACAGGCCCACCGTGACGATTTCCGGATCGGTGAAGCAGACGGCGGCAATGGCCCGCTTGTCCCAGCTGCGGTTTTCACCCGCAACGATTTCCGCCACCATCTCGCCCTGCGCCATGGCGCGGTGCGCCAGCATGGGCTCGCCGGTGACATCGCCGATGGCATAGACGCCGCGCATCGAGGTGCGGCACTTGTCATCGATGCGGACAAAGCGGCCATCCATGTCGATGTCGATCTCTTCCAGCCCCCAGCCCGACGTGACAGGCTTGCGCCCGACCGTCACCAGAATCTTGTCGGCGGCAACGCGCTCGTCCTTGCCGTCGGCCGTTTCAATCAACAGCGCATCGCCCTTGCTGCTGACCCCCTTGGCCTTGGCGCCGGTCAGCACGGTGATGCCGAGCGTGTTGAGGTGCTTGACCACCGGGCGGGTCAGCTCCGCATCATATTGCGGCAGGATTTTCGGCTGGGCTTCGACCACCGTGACCTTGGAACCCAGCTTGGCATAGGCCGTGCCGAGCTCGAGCCCGATATAGCCGCCGCCGACCACGACGAGCTTTTCCGGGACGTCCGGCAGCGAAAGCGCTTCGGTCGAGGAAATGACATTGCCGCCGAACGGCAGCGACGGCACTTCGACCGGCGCGGAACCGGTGGCGATGACGACGTTTTCGGCGCGGATGATCTGCAGGCCAGTCAGGGTTTCCACCTCGATGGTCTTGCCGTCACGGAAGCGGGCCTTGCCGGTGACGATCTTGACGTTTGCCTTCTTGAGCAGACCGGCAACGCCGTTGTTGAGGCGGCTGACGATGCCGTCCTTCCAGGCGATTGTTTTGGTGAAATCGATGGCCGGTTCGGCAACGGAGATGCCGAGCGGCGTCTGCCGGGCGGCGAAATGCGCGACCTTGGCGAATTCATCGGCCGCGTGGATCAGCGCCTTCGACGGAATGCAGCCGACGAGCAGGCACGTGCCGCCGACCTTCGCCGCCTCGACGATCACCGTATCGACATTGAGCTGTCCGGCGCGGATGGCGCAGACATAGCCGCCGGGGCCAGCGCCGATGACCAGCAGCTTGCAGGAAATATCTTTCATCGGATCAACCCTCCACGAATATCAGCGCTGGCGTTTCGAGCAGCGTCTTGATCCGCTGAATGAAGACTGCGGCGTCCCAGCCGTCGATCACGCGGTGATCGAAGCTTGAGGACAGGTTCATCATCTTGCGCGGTATAAACGCCGCGCCATCCCACATGGGCCGTGTCATCATCTTGTTGACGCCGATGATGGCGACTTCCGGATAGTTGATCACGGGCGTCGTGACGATACCGCCCATGCTGCCCAGCGAGGTGATGGTGATGGTCGAACCGGTCAGCTGCTCGCGCGTTGCCGTGCCGGTCTTGGCCGCTTCGGCCAGAAGATTGACTTCGGCAGCGCAGCCCCAGAGATCGCGCGCTTCCGCGTGCTTGACGACGGGGACCACGAGGCCGGACGGCGTCTGCGCAGCAATGCCGATATGCACCCCGCCATGCTGGTGGATGATGTTGGCATCGTCGTCGTAGAGGGCGTTCAGCTGCGGCTGCTCGGCAATGGCTTTCACCATGGCGCGCATCAGGAACGGCAGCAACGTCAGCTTCGGCTGGTCGGCACGCTTCTTGCCGTTGAGCAAAGCGCGCAGTTCTTCCAGCGAGGTGACGTCGATCTCCTCGACATAGGTGATGTGCGGGATGTGCGATTTGGCAATCGCCATCTTTTCCGCAATCTTGCGGCGCAGGCCCACCACCTTGATTTCCTTGACCGACATATCAGGCGCAAGACCGGAGACCACGGGCTTTTGCGCGCCGCGGGCAAAGAAGGTGTCGAGATCTTCATGGGTGATGCGCCCGGCCGGACCGGTGCCGGTCACCTGGCGCAGGTCGACACCTGCCTCCCGCGCCCGCAGGCGCACCGCCGGCGGGGCCAGCGGCTTGTCGCCCTCGGCGCGCGGCGCACCGATGCCAAGCGGCACGGATACCGGCGCATGCACAACCGGGGCTGCGGCCTTTTCGGGCTTTGCAGCCTTGATCTCCGGCTTTGGCTCTGCCTTGGCGGGCTGGGGTTTTGGTTCTTCAGCCTTGACCGGCTTCGCCTGTTCTGGAGCGGGAGCATGGCCCTCGCCTTCGACCTTCAGGCGGATGATCGGCGAACCGATGGCGATCACCTGCCCGATCTCGCCGCCCAGCCAGAGGATTTCACCGTCGACCGGGGACGGAATTTCCACGGTCGCCTTGTCGGTCATGACGGCGGCGAGGATCATGTCCTCGCGCACGAGATCACCGACCTTCACATGCCATTCGACGAGTTCGGCTTCTGCAACGCCTTCACCGACATCCGGCAGCTTGATGACAAATTCACCCATCGTCTGCTCCTACCCTTCCAGCGTTTCAAGGAATGCACGGCCAACGCGCGCGGGACCGGGGAAATAGTCCCACTCCTGCGCATGCGGATAGGGCGTATCCCAGCCCGTCACCCGCGCCACCGGCGCTTCCAGATTGTAGAAGCAATGCTGCTGGACCAGTGCGGCGAGTTCCGCGCCGAAACCCGATGTCAGCGTTGCCTCATGCACGATGACGCAGCGGCCCGTCTTGGTGACGGATTCGACGATGGTTTCCAGATCGAGCGGCAGCAGCGTGCGCAGATCGATGATCTCCGCATCGATGCCGGTTTCCTCGGCGGCAGCTTCCGCCACATAGACCATGGTGCCATAGGCAAGCACGGTCAGCTGTTTGCCCTCGCGGCGCTTGATGGCCTTGCCCAGCGGCACCGTATAGTGCCCGTCCGGCACCTCGCCCAGCTCATGCTTCGACCACGGCGTCACCGGGCGGTCATGATGGCCGTCGAACGGGCCGTTATAGAGCCGCTTCGGCTCAAGGAAGATCACCGGGTCCGGGTCTTCGATGGATGCAATCAGCAGGCCCTTGGCATCGTGCGGATTGGACGGCACGACGACCTTCAGACCGGATACGTGCGTGAACAGCGCTTCCGGGCTCTGGCTGTGGGTCTGGCCGCCGAAAATGCCGCCGCCCGCCGGCATGCGGATGACGATCGGCGAGGTAAAGCCGCCATTGGAGCGGTAGCGCAGGCGCGCCGCTTCCGAAACGATCTGGTCATAGGCCGGATAGACATAGTCGGCGAACTGGATTTCGACGCAGGGCTTCAGGCCGTAGGCCGCCATGCCGATGGCAGCACCGACGATACCGCCCTCGCTGATCGGCGCATCGAAACAGCGGGTCTTGCCGTATTTGGCCTGCAGGCCGTGGGTGCAGCGGAACACACCGCCGAAAAACCCGACATCCTCGCCGAACACGACCACGTTGTCGTCGCGTTCCATCATCACATCCATCGCATCGCGGATGGCTTCAATCATTGTCTTACGCGGCATCGCTTACACTCCCGCCTGCTGGCGCTGACGACGCAGATGCGGCGGCATTTCCTCGTAGACACCTTCAAACATGTCGCGCGCCGACGGCTTGCCGCCCGCATGCAGCGTGCCGAAACTTTCGGCTTCCTTCTGGGCGGTGATCACGCTGTCGAGAATTTCCGCTTCGGCCTGGGTGTGGCGCTCCTCCGACCAGACGCCGCGCCCGATCAGATGGTTCTTCAGCCGCATGACGGGATCGCCAAGCGGCCAGGCATCGGATTCGGTCTTCGGCCGGTAGGCGGACGGATCGTCCGAGGTGGAATGCGCCCCGGCACGGTAGGTGACATATTCGACGATGGTCGGGCCGAGATTGCGCCGCGCCCGCTCGATGGCCCATTTGGCCACGGCGAAGACAGCGAGATAATCGTTGCCGTCAACCCGCAAGGCAGGCATGCCGAAGCCGAGGCCGCGCGCGGCGAAGGTGCCGGCACCGCCGCGGGCAATGCCCTGGAAGGTGGAGATCGCCCACTGGTTGTTGACGATGTTGAGGACAACCGGGGCCTTGTAGGTGGAGGCAAAGACCAGTGCGGCGTGGAAATCCGATTCCGCCGTCGATCCGTCGCCGATCCAGCCCGCCGCGATCTTGGTGTCCTTCTTGATCGCCGATGCCATGGCCCAGCCGACGGCCTGGATATACTGCGTCGCCAGATTGCCGGAGATCGAGAAGAACCCGTGTTCTTTCGAGGAGTACATGATGGGGAGCTGGCGGCCCTTGAGCGGATCTCTTTCGTTGGAATAGATCTGGCACATCATCTCGACCATCGGGTAGCCGCCGGCAATGAGCAGACCGGCCTGACGATAGGTCGGGAAATTCATGTCGCCCGGCGACAGCGCCATGCGGAAGGCGCAGCTCACGGCTTCTTCGCCCAGATGCTGCATGTAGAAGGAGGTTTTGCCCTGCCGCTGGGCGATCTGCATGCGCGCATCGAAGGTGCGCAGCGTCATCATGTGGCGCAGGCCTTCAATCAGCTGCTCGTCCGTCAGTTCGCCAGCCCAGGGGCCGACGGCTTCGCCATCGCGGTTGAGAACACGGATGATCGAAAACGCCAGATCGCGGATTTCCTCCGGATTGGCATCGACGGGCGGACGTCGCACCGAACCCGCTTCGGGAATGTTCACATTGGAAAAATCCGGCTCGCCGCCGGGACGCACGGCCGGTTCCGGCACGTGCAGGCTTAGTGGACCAAATTCACTCGTGGAATCATCGGGCATTCAGCAGACCTCCCAGTCACGCGACGTTTCCGCACTCTACCATGAAATATTAGGTCAGTAATACTGTCTTATTATTCCGCCCTGCTCCCCGGAAATGCCTGCAGACATCAATATCCGGCGGCAACAATATGAAATCTATGATCATTCCGGCGTGGCTTCGGGACCGGGCCACGGCGCTGCGCCGGAAAAAAGCAATTTTGCATCACGGAACACGCGGCCCGCATATTCATTCGTTCACACGGGCATCGGATTTTGTAATCAAATGCGCGCTCGTGTCGAAAAAGCCGGGTCAGGCGGCGGCGATGGCCAGGGCGTGGCTGCGCGCATTCTCCCGAATCGCTTCCAGATAAATCTTGCGCAGGAGCGACTGCATGCCGTCATTGGCCGGTGTCAGGTCGTGCGCCATTACAGGCTTTTCCGGCGCAAGACGCTCCATCATGCGGCGCGTGACTTCCTGCGGCCCGATGGACAGCCGGCCATTGGCGACATCGCGCCAGGCATGCAGCGCGACGCGCAGCGGCTGGTGCGTGCTGTCGGGCAGTCCGGCGGCACTGAACAGCGCGCCGAGCGCCGCATCGCGGCCATCGATCAAAAGGTTGCGCACCCGGGCAAGGTTGTGCCCGGACAGCGCCACCAGAATGGCGCCAAAAAAATCGATCTTGCCGGAGGCGACGATGCGGATGACAAAGGCGGTGGTCAGGTCGCCGCGCAGCTGCAAATGCTCGATCAGCGCCGGATATTGCGCTGGCGGTGTTTCGGCAACCAGACTGATCGAGGCCTTGACGCAGGCTTCACTGGTGATGCGCCTGGCACGGCGCTCGCCCATCAGGGCCATGACCATATCCATCTGGCACAGGGCTTCGGCCACCTTGATCGCCAGCGCATGGCGGCAATCGGCGGGCAAGCGGTCATCATCGGCGAGCAGCGACCGGATATCGGCGACATGACCAAGGCGCTCGACCAGACGACGGAAACTGATATCGGCAATCTCGGCGCGGCTGTTGGCCAGCAGTTCGAGAATGGCAACCGGTTCGGCGATCTCGATGAGAGCGGCACTGACGGCAAAGGACACCTTGGCCCTGCCCGCAATCACCCCCTGGCTTTCCGCGCAGCCGCCGGCAATGCAGTCGATCAGGTCGATATCGGTCAGCACCGTCGAGCGCGCCAGCATGTAGGCGGCGATTTCCGCCTGGTCGCGTGCCAGCCCGGCGACGATGTGAGCCGGGGCATGGGCGCTGGTGGAGAAAGCTTCGGCCAGGGTAAGGCGCACTTTTGGCGATGGGTCGTCCAGCAGCACCGTCAGCGCCGCCTCCGCCGCACAGCGATCCTCGAAGGCGCGTCCGGTTTCGAGATAGACATGGGCCAGCGCGCCTGCGGCATGGCAACGCTGCGCCGCAGAAGCATGTCCGACCATCGCCAGATAATGCTGTATTGTCATGAATTTTATACCCCAAGCCCTTATTGCAGATAAGGCTAGCGGCAAAAGGTTTACGATCGGTTCACCATGTCGATTAACCATGTTCAATCAGTCACAAAGCAGAAGTTTATGCTGCTAGTGGAACGAATTTGACATTCGCATCCCATTTGACATCATCTGCCACATGCGAATGTCAAATTCAAAGTTCCACTAGAAACATAGACTTGCTAGTGGTCCTTTGATTCTGACATTTGCCTCAATGGCCTGTATCAACGGGATGCAAATGTCAGAATCGGACCACTAGGTTGCGAACCTGCCGAAGCCGACCTAGTCTTTTGCAAAAATTCGCATTGAGGAGACGCCAGCACATGGCCGGACTGTATCTGGAAGAATTCGAAGTCGGGCACGTGTTCAATCACAGCCTGCGCAAGACCATCACCGAGAGCGACAACATGCTGTTCTCGGTCATGACGCTCAACACGCAGCCGCTGCACATCGATTTCGACTTCGCCGCCAAGACCGAATGGGGCAAGCCGCTGGTCAATTCGCTGTTCACGCTCGGCCTGATGATAGGCATCTCCGTCAATGACACCACCATCGGCACGACGATTGCCAATCTGGGCATGACCGACGTGACCTTCCCCGCGCCGCTGTTCCACGGCGATACGGTGCGGGTGGAGACAACAGTGCTTTCAACGCGGCCGTCCCAATCCAAGCCGGATCGCGGCATCGTCGCGTTCGAGCACCGTGCCTACAATCAGAACGGTGTTCTCGTTGCCAAATGCACGCGCCAGGCGATGATGAAATCCCGGAGCGCTGCCTGATGCGCTCGCTTTTGTTCGTGCCGGGCGATTCGGAAAAGAAGCTGGAAAAGGGCCTCGCCAGCGGCGCGGATGTGCTGCTGATCGATCTCGAAGATTCGGTCAGCGCCGAACGCAAGCCCGCTGCCCGGCAGATCGCGGCGGATTTTCTCAAATCGAACCGGGATAAAAGTGCGCCGCGCCTGTTCGTGCGCATCAACGATCTGGCGAGCGGCCTTGCCGATGCCGACCTCGGCGCGGTCATGCCGTCGCTGCCCCACGGCATTATCCTGCCCAAATCCAACTGCGGCAAGGATGTGACGCGGCTGTCGGCCAAGCTGAACGTGCACGAGGCCCATGCGGACGCGGCGGAGGGCTCGACGCGGATTCTCGCCATCATCACGGAAACCGCGCTCGGCACCCTGTCGGCGGCCAGCTACCCCGATGCATCGGCACGGCTGATCGGTCTCACCTGGGGTGCGGAAGACCTGTCGGCGGTCATCGGCGCGCGCGCGGTGCGCGATGACAACGGGCGCTATACCGACGTGTTCCGGCTGGCGCGAGCCCTGACCGTTCTCGGCGCTTCGGCCGCCGATGTCGCCGCCATCGATACGGTCTACATCAACTACAAGGACGATGCCGGGCTTGCCCGCGAATGCGCCGAAGCGGAGCGCGACGGCTTTACCGCCAAGCTTGCGATCCATCCGGCGCAGGTCCCGGTGATCAACGCGGTGTTCACGCCCTCGGCCGAAGCGGTGGCACAGGCGCAGAAGATCATCCGGGCCTTCGCCGACGATCCCGCGGCGGGCGTCATCGGCATTGACGGGCTGATGTTCGACCGCCCGCATCTGCGCCGGGCGGAACGGCTGATGGGGCGGGTTGGTGCTGCTTAGGCCGTTCGACGGCATGCCTGACAGTGCGTGGTTCGACAAGCTCACCATGAGGGATGAAGCGAGCTGCAGGGCTGCTGTACTCTGCAACGCCTGTGATGAGCTTTGCAATCAACCACTTCCCTCATGGTGAGCTTGTCGAACCACGCACTTCGGTAAGTGCAAGGCTTTTTACCTTACCCCTCCCATTTCGGCCGGAACATCTGAAACGTTTCCGACACCGTGGCAAAGTCCATGTAGCCAAGGCGCGACACCGGCTGCGCCTTGGTCATGTCGACAAGGCCGTTGGTCAGGATCGCCTCGTCAATGTGAACGCCGACGACTTCGCCGGTGACCATCAGCGCTTGCACCGGATTGCCGTGCCGGTCGGTCGGGTGACGGATGTCGGTGACGACGCATTCCAGCGTCGCAAAGGCTTCGGCCACGCGCGGCGCGCCGATCAGGTTGCAATCGGTGGCATTGAGGCCGGCATATTCGAACTCGCTGACGCCGCGCGGCGCATTGACCGACGTCTTGTTCATGGCCACCGACAGGTTGGCGCTGACGAGATTGGCGGCAAATTCCCGCGTTTCCTCGATGAAGGTGACGCTGTCCTTGCGCCCCTCCGAGGAAAACATGATCAGGCAGGGTTTCGTGCTGATCATGTTGAAGAAGGAATAGGGCGCCAGATTGATTTTGCCCTCCGCCGAACGGCTGGATATCCAGCCGATGGGACGGGGCGAAACGATGGCCTTCAAGGGATCATGCGGCAGGCCATGGCCATCATCGAATTTGTAGAACATGGCGGCTCAGCCCTTCCACGGTCCGGCATATTCGGACAGGATATCCTTTACCTCCGGACGCGGGCGTTCCGGCACTTTCGTATCGCAGCTGCCGATATGGACGAAACCGGCCACCCGCTCATGCGGCGCCAGCCCGAGCAGCGCCCGGCCCTTCTCATCGGATGAATACCAGTTGCTGATCCAGTTGGTGGCATAGCCGAGGCCGTTGGCCGCATGGACGAGGTTCATCGCCGCCGCGCCAGAGGACAGGAACTGCTCCCATTCCGGAATGTGATGATCGACCTTGGAGAAGATCACGCCGATGACCAGCGGCGCGCGGGCAAAGCGCTTCAGCTCCTGCTCACGCCGCTGTTCGGTCAGCGGCCCTTCCCGCTCCTCGGCCAGATCAGCGAGATATTTGCCAACCTCGACGCGCGCATCGCCGCGATAGAGGACAAAACGCCAGGGTGTCAGGCGGCCATGATCGGGCACGCGCGCGGCGATGCGGACCATGGTTTCGATCTCCGCATCGCTTGGTCCGGGAAGGCCAATGGCGGAAATGGGGGTTGAGCTGCGCTGCGACAGAAATTCAATGATGGGAGAAGGCATGAAACGGGGTACCAGATGCTGTTTTTCGAATGGGCGGACAATGTCGCTGTTTCACCGGCCGTGTAAAGTCATGATCGCGTGAAAAAGCCTTGAAATTGCCACCGGCTTCGGATCAAAACAGTGCATGGGCATATTCGACACTCAGAAAGCGGGCTTCGGCTCCGGCACATCCTGGATTTTGCCGGCGGCACTGGCAGCAACCCTGTTGACCACGGGCCTGCTGACCACCGGCGCCCGGGCGCAGGCGCTTGCACCCGACATCGCCACGCCCGATGTGGAATTGCCGTCGATCCCCAACCTCAACCAATATGCCAACCCGAAAGCCCCGACCAACAATCCGCTTGCCACGGAAGCCGAGCTGGTCCTGTCGGCGAAACTGGCGGAAAACGGCGAAAACATCGGCCGCGGCCTCGTCTGGCGCGTGTTCTCGCCCGATGCCGATGCGGATGGCAAGCTGCCCCTGCTGGCAACGGCCAAGGGTGGCACGACCTCGTTCAACCTCGCCCCCGGCAGCTATCTCGTGCATGTGGCCTTCGGCCGGGCGGGCGCCACCAAGCGCATCACCATGACCCGCGCCAAGCGCAACGAGACAATGATTCTCGACGCGGGCGGCGTCAAGCTCAACGCGGTTCTGTCCGGCGGCGCGCGCATCCCGCAGGATCAGCTGCGATTCTCCATCTATGAGGATCACGAGGACGCCAGCGGCGAACGGGCGCTCATCATTCCCGACGTCAAGCCCGAAAGCGTCGTGCGGCTGAATGCCGGGACCTATCAGATCGTCTCCAATTATGGCACGGCCAATGCGGTCATCCGCGCGGATATCCGCGTCGAGGCCGGCAAGATCACCGAGGCCAATGTGGAGCATCGTGCCGCGCAGCTGACGATGAAGCTGGTGCGCGAGGCGGGCGGCGAAGCGCTTGCCGACACCGCCTGGTCGGTGCTGACGACCTCGGGCGACATCGTGCGCGAAAGCGTCGGCGCCTTCGCCTCCATGGTGCTGGCGGAAGGCGAATACGTCATCATCGCCAAGAACAAGGACAAGATTTACCAGCGCGATTTCAAGGTCGTTGCCGGGCGCAACCAGGATGTGGAACTTCTGGCGACCAACGGCGCCAGCGCCGCCTCCACCGCCAATCAGCCCGCCAGCGGCGACGATCCGCTGGACTGAGCCGCGGGACTGGGCCGCTGGACCGGGGCTCAGCGGCGCGTTGCGGCCGGAGCCAGCGCAAACACCGCGCCATACATATAATCCAGCAAATTCTTGCGGTCGGCCAGCGGCGCCAATTCCGACCAGTCCATCGTGCGGCCGATGCGCACGGTGATGGCCTTGCCGGACAGCTTGCGGAATTCGCGGATGAGCAGCGAAATGCGCAGCGTCATCGAAATCTTGCTGGCGAGATGGAAAACCCGGCCGTTCTGCCCGCCGAAATACACCGGGATGACCGACGCCTTGGCCTGCTGCACCAGCTTGGCCGGAAAAATCTTCCAGGGCAGATCCTCCGCCCGGCCAAAGCCCTTGGGCGCCGTGGCAACGCCGCCCGCCGGAAAGACGACAATGGTGACGCCTTCTTTCAGCAAACGCACCGCCTCATGGCGGGTGGCCATGTTCATCGCCACCGCTTCCTTGGTTTCGTCGAAGCAGACCGGCAGCGCATAGGGGCGGATTTCCGGCACCTTCATCAGGTCGTTGTTGATGAGCACACGGAACGGCCGGCCGAGCTGCTCGGCCAGCGCCAGCGCGGCGATGCCGTCGCCGATGCCGAAGGGGTGGTTGGCGACGATCACCAGCGGCGTATCGGGCAGATGCTGCGGCGGCCACTGGTCCGCAACGTCGAGCCTGATGTTGATCAGGTCCATCATGCGGCGGAACACATCGATTCCCGCCGGAACGATGTCGGTGCGCCAGGCGTTGTAGAGCCGGACATAGTGGTCGCGGCCGGACAGGCCTTCAATCGAACGGATCAGCCATTGGGTGATGCGCGACTGGGTGTCATTGGCGTAGGAGAGTTCTCTGAACTGCACGATCGCATCCCGGCAAATAATGAAACGGCTGAATAGTCACGCAACTCCATGACAGCGTGATGAAAGTCACCACGCTGTCACAAAGCAATGTGCGACATCTGCTAGATTACTTTGTGAACTGGCGCAACAGAGCAGGCTTATTAAGACTCTTTTCGGCGCTCGTGCATTTTTCCGGCCGTATGGAGCAAGTGTCACAAGCCACCTGTCACGTTACCGCCAGGACTGCTCCGGTATCGTACTGACGCACAAAATCGACCCGCGTGCCGTTCCAGTGATAGCAGTAGTGCCGTCCCTGGACAGGAATGGTTATGGCGTCCGGCCAGAAGATGCCGATGCACCGTTGACCGGGCATTCGAACACTGTTCCACAGGAGGCCATCGCTTCCCGCGGCCCGAAGTCCACGTCCCTCAACCTGCGAAGCGGTGTAATCGTGCGGATGAAGAACGTCAGGCACTGCATTCACGTCATCCAGTGCCCGGTCCACGCTGCCCACCAAGACGCGAAAGTCCGACGTCCACCCCGGAGGCTGCGGCGTTGAATGCATGAATTTTTGATGGTGATGTATGGTTTCGGCAACGGCAACCTCTTCACTCTCGCCTGCATAGTAGATGCCATAGCTACCGTCCGTGAAGCGACCCGGCCGTCCTGTGGAGCAATGGACAAAGGGGGCCATTAGATAACTGGCGCCGACGCCCGAAACGCGACGGTGCGCGGGTACCTTGCCAAGATCGCCCACCTCAAATCGAATGCGCGGATTCGTTTTTGCCTCGACAGCGACAAGGGCCTCCCAGTCACGCGGATCGGCGATGTCCTCGAACAAATCGATAGGCGGATAGATGGATCGGATGATGCGGTAGGTTTTGGGCCACTGTACCTCTGTTCGGACAGCAAGGCCACTTACCACGCACTGCGCTCCGCATCGAGCCATTCACGCATCACCGCCAGATCAGAAAGCTCGCCTTGCAGCATCACGTCGAGCGCTGACTTACCGCCAAAAGCCGTATTGGGCGCTTTGATCCACTCATATCCTCTTGCTGGGTCCTTAAACAGGTGTCGGACGCCCTTATGAATACCCATCAGGTGAGCCATCCGCATTTTCAGGTCTCGATCGATACGCCCCACATTGCCTTCTTTCCAACGCGCCCATGTGCGGGCTGACAGACCACCGAGCAAGGTACAGGCTTGTGCATCCGTGAGCTTCCAGGCGCTGAAGAGGTTCACCGTTGTGCGGGCAAGCGCCCCTGCTTCCACATCGCTGATCTCAGCAGATGACCGGTTGAATGGGGTCGAAGCAATAGGCTGGAGTTGCATGGCACTCTCTCTTTCTGGCATAAAGTTAGCATATTATCGCCAATTGGCAAGAACCATCTTTTCGTGCGACCATCAAGCTGACGGCTTTTGCAAACGACAATCTCGTCGCACTTCCATTGGATTGTTTTGGGAAAGCATCTGTCAGATTCAGCTCCAACTCTTCGACACCTGCCATACGCGATTTATGCTTCGTTTTCCCCGGCCATGGCGCGCCCATCCACATTACATTTGTGGAGGCAGTTTATCAGGCGATGTGCATCCCCGAAATCCGCAGAGCTACCGAGGCATACAAGCCCGCATTGCTCAGCGCCCGCTGAAACAGCTGTATTCACTGGCGCACGCAACGCCATGACAGCGTGATGAAAGTCACCACGCTGTCACAAAGCAATGGGCCGGCCTACTCCGCAGCGGCGCGCAACAGGTCCGGCGGCGTGGCTTCCTCGCCGAGCTGCCGGATCGCATCATCAAGGCTGAGCGACGTCTGGTTCTGCGAACCCAGACGGCGCATGTTCACCGTCCGCTCCTCCGCCTCGCGCATGCCGCAGACGAGAATGACCGGTACCTTCTGCAGGGAATGCTCACGCACCTTGTAGTTGATCTTCTCATTGCGGAAGTCGGTGATGACCTGCAGCCCCGCCGCCTTCAGTTCCTTGGCGACCTGCCTGCCGTAATCATCGGCTTCCGTGGTGATGGTGGCCACAACCACCTGCACCGGCGCAAACCACAGCGGCAGATGACCGGCAAAGTTTTCGATGAGAATGCCGAGGAAGCGCTCCATCGAGCCGCAGATGGCGCGGTGGATCATCACCGGCTGCTTCTTCTCGGACGTCGAGTCGATGTAGAAGGCACCGAACCGCTCGGGCAGGTTGAAATCGACCTGCGTCGTGCCGCATTGCCATTCGCGGCCGATGGCGTCCTTCAGTGTGTATTCGAACTTCGGGCCATAGAACGCACCCTCGCCCGGCAGAATACCGGTCTTGATGTCGTTCGACTGCTGCTGGATCTGCTCCAGCACACCCATCATCACGCTTTCAGCCCGATCCCACAGCGCATCGGAACCGACGCGCTTTTCCGGGCGCGTCGACAGCTTGATGGTGATCTCGTCGAACCCGAAATCCTTGTAGACGGACAGGATCAGATCGTTGATGCGCAGGCATTCGGCCGCCATCTGTTCGTCCGTGCAGAAGACATGCGCATCGTCCTGCGTGAACCCGCGCACGCGCATCAGCCCATGCAGCGCGCCCGATGGCTCATAGCGGTGCACATTGCCGAATTCCGCAAGCCGTACCGGCAGATCGCGGTAGGACTTCAAGCCATGCTTGAAGATCTGCACGTGGCCGGGACAGTTCATCGGCTTGAGGGCGAACACACGCTCGTCATCGGTTTCATCACCGGCAACCGTCACCTTGAACATGTTGTCGCGATACCAGCCCCAGTGACCCGACGTCTCCCACAGCGATTTGTCGAGCACCTGCGGCGCGTTGACTTCCTGATAGACGCCGTCGAGACGGCGGCGCATGTAGCTGACCAGCGTCTGGAACATGCGCCAGCCCTTGGCGTGCCAGAACACGACGCCGGGGCCCTCCTCCTGGAAATGGAACAGGTCCATTTCGCGGCCGAGCTTGCGGTGATCGCGCTTTTCCGCCTCCTCCAGCACATGCAGGTAGGATTGCAGCTCGGCATCGGTGGCAAAGGCGGTGCCGTAGATGCGGCTGAGCATCGGGTTGTTGCTGTCGCCGCGCCAGTAGGCACCGGCCACCTTCATCAGCTTGAAGGCATTGCCGACCTGGCCGGTCGAGGCCATGTGCGGGCCGCGGCACAGGTCGTACCAGTCGCCCTGCGCATAAATCTTCAGGTCCTGGCCTTCCGGTATCGCATCGACCAGCTCGACCTTGTAGGCCTCGCCCTTGTCGGCAAAGACCTTGCGGGCCTTTTCGCGCGACCAGATTTCCTTGGTGAACGGCTTGTTGCGGGCGATGATCTCGCGCATCTTCTTCTCGATGAGCGGCAGGTCATCGGGCGTGAAGGGCTCGTTCTTGGCAAAATCGTAGTAGAATCCGTTCTCGATCACCGGTCCGATGGTGACCTGGGTGCCCGGAAACAGCTCCTGCACGGCCTCGGCGAGGACGTGGGCGCAATCGTGCCGGATCAGCTCAAGCGCACGCGGGTCGTCGCGGGTCAGGATCTCGATGCTGCCGGAATGCTGCAGCGGGTCGGACAGATCGCGCACGACCCCGTCGACCGCATAGGCCACGGCCTTCTTGGCCAGGGATTTCGAAATGGATTCGGCAAGTTCCGCACCGGATATGGCCGCGTCGTATTCGCGCTTCGAGCCATCGGGGAATTGCATGGATACAGTTTTGGAAACTGTCTGTGACATCAGTTGCTCCTATCCAGTCCCGCCAACAATCGCGGGTGGTGTTTCATGACCGGAACGGCTCCGGCGAGCGGACTTTTATGCGCAGATTGATCCGGCGTAAAGTGGCGGTTGAGGAAAAGCGGGTTTTGCGGTCCACGATGAGCGTGGTGCGTGACCGGACGTGACTGCGATATAGATAACAATAGCAAACTAACGATATCTATTGTTCCCAAAAACGTCCGCATGGGCCGAATCCGAGATGGCCCGCGCTTAATCGGCGCCCCGGGTGGCGTTAGACCAATGCTGACAACCTATTCTATATATTTTGCTTGCCCACACCCCAGTACCGCCACGGCATGTACCAGGCAAAACGCTTGTCCAGCATCGTCGGCACCGGATCAAGGCCGCTGGTGCCGCCCGGCCCGCAGCGGACGAACCGGAACAGGCCCATCCACCCCCCGGTCCACAGGCCGTAACGGGCAATGGATTCATAGGCATATTCGGAACAGGTCGGCAGGTGGCGGCAGGAATTGCCGATGAAGCCGGACAGCGTCAGCTGGTACAGCCGGACGAAGGCCGTGCCGAACAGCCGCCCCGGCGTTTTGCGCCATGGTCCGTTCCAGTTGCGGGAATATTTCTTTCCCGCCGCAGGGGAATGGTTGTGGGCGGGGTCAGCGCACATCGGCGGTTCAGGCGGCCGCTTCGGCGTTTTTCTTCTCGATCTGGTCGAGGCAATCCACCACGGCCTCGAAGGTCAGCATGGTGGAATTGTGCCGGGCCTTGTAGTCGCGCACCGGCTCGAGAAATTTCAGGTCTTCAAAGCGCCCCTGCGGCGGCGCCCCATTCTCTTTCAGCATTTTGAACATGGCATCGCGCACAGCGTGCAATTCCTCGCTGGTCGCGCCGACCACATGCCGCGCCATGATGGATGACGACGCCTGGCCGAGCGCGCAGGCTTTGACGTCATGGGCGAAATCCGTCACCACGCCGTCCTTGACCTTGAGATCGATGATCACTGTCGAACCACAGAGTTTCGAATGCGCCGTGGCGGTTGCATCGGGATTGTCCAGACGGCCAAGGCGCTGGATATTCCCGGCAAACTCCAGAATGCGCGTGTTGTAGACGTCATTGATCATAATGAGCTTCCGCTGGTGACACGGCCCGAAGCGAAGCGCAAACAGACAATTGTCCATCGCTTTGGCCCTATGAATCCCGAATTCACTCTCTATATAGTATGTGAGCGGGCGAGCACAAAGCGCCATGGCGTAAATTCTGCGTCAATGGTAGATGTAGTCGCCCAGGTTCAGCCTCAGGGCCAAGCCGGCTTCAATACACCACGTATTCGTTTCGGAACGACTATCGTGTATTGCCGTTTAACTCGTCGCTCCCTTGAGGGCGACTACGGGAGATCGCGATGGATGCGGTAATAAAAAGTTTGCAGTCACCGACTGGCAATCAGAACAACCTACGACGCCCAACTCAGGAAGAAGCGGAAGCTGCCGTTCGCACGCTGCTGCTTTGGGCCGGCGACAATCCAGACCGCGAAGGCCTGCTCGACACGCCGCAGCGCGTGGCAAAAGCCTATAAGGAACTGTTTTCGGGCTATGATGAAGACCCGGAGGAAGTGCTTGGACGCACCTTTGAAGAAGTTGCCGGTTATGACGACATCGTCTTCATCAAGGACATACCGTTCTTTTCGCACTGCGAGCATCACATGGTTCCCATCATCGGCAAGGCGCATGTCGCCTATCTGCCCGATGGCGAGAAAGTGGTCGGCCTGTCGAAGATCGCCCGCGTCGTGCATATCTATGCCCGCCGCCTGCAGACGCAGGAGAGCATGACAGCCCAGATCGCCAATGCGATCCAGGGGTCGCTGCGCCCGCGCGGCGTGGCCATCATGATCGAGGCCGAGCATATGTGCATGGCCATGCGCGGCATCCGCGTGTCCGGTTCGACGACGACCACCACCACCTTTACCGGTGCCTTCAAGGGTGATGTCAACGAACAGGTCCGCTTCATGACCCTCGTCAAGGGTCGCTAAACCAGTCTTTTCCAGAATTGGCAGTCATGTCCAACGGTTCCTTTTCGTCGCCCCTTGCCGACAAACATGCAAACGAAGAAGGCGCGGTGTTCGCACCGCGCTTCGATGCCGCCGGTCTCGTGACCGCCGTCGTCACCGATGCGCGTGACGGCCATCTCCTGATGGTGGCGCACATGAATGCGCAATCGCTGCACCTGACTTTGGAAACCGGCATCGCCCATTACTGGTCGCGGTCGCGCCAGTCGCTGTGGAAGAAGGGCGAGACCTCCGGAAACCTGCAGACCGTTGTCCGAATGCGCACCGATTGCGATCAGGATGCGCTTTGGCTGGAGGTAACGGTGGCTGGAAACGGCCCGACGTGCCATACTGGCCGCCGATCATGTTTCTACCGTCAGGTCGTCAGCGAAAATGGCACATCCCATCTGGTCATGACGCCGGAGGCGTAACAAATTTCTGCTCTCCGGTGCCCTGAACTCCACGGTCTCATTTTTGATTGGTTGGCTAAGCGGCCATAATTCCGCAATATTCATCCTTTGGATACCAAAGTGAGGGGATAATGTGCGAATACGACTTTAGGAGTGCATGCCATGCTCGAATGGGCATCGCGACGGCTACGTGCGGCAGAACCGATTGGCGTTACGAACGGTCCTGAAACACCTGTCATGGATCCGCCCCCCCACAGTGACAAGAGAGCCCCAATCGCGCTGGCGCTGGGCGGCGGCGCGGCGCGCGGCTGGGCGCATATCGGCGTGCTGCGCGCGCTCGACGAGGCCGGTATCGAGATTTCCATGATTGCGGGAACGTCGATCGGCGCGCTGGTCGGCGGCTGTTATCTCGGCGGCAAGCTCGACCAGCTGGAGGAATTCGCGCGCAGCCTGACCAAGCGCGGCATTTTCTCGCTGCTGGACCTGCGGTTCGGCGGCAGCGGCCTGTTCGGCGGCATGAAGCTTGACAAGCGCCTGCGCGATCATCTCTCCGAGCTTTCCATCGAAGACCTGCCGAAACCGTTCATCGCGGTATGCACGGAGATCAATACCGGCCACGAAATCTGGCTGACGCGCGGCAACCTGATCACCGCCATGCGGGCATCCTATGCCCTGCCCGGCGTGTTCGAGCCGGTCGAGTGCAACGGCCGCATCCTGGTGGACGGCGCGCTGGTCAATCCGGTGCCGGTTTCCGTCTGCCGTTCCTACGAACAGCCGCTGGTGGTGGCGGTGAACCTGCACTACGACCAGTTCGGGCGTGCCGCGGTGATCAAGCATTCCGCCGGAGCGACGCTTGCCGCCGATGCCGAACGCGAGGGCGCGGTGGCGCATTTCCGCGCGGCGCGCGCCACGCGGCTTGGCATTACCGGCGTGATGATGGAATCGTTCAACATCATTCAGGACCGGATTTCCCGCGCCCGCATGGCCGGCGATCCGCCTGACATCGCGTTGCTGCCGAAAATCGGCCATGTGGGGCTTGCCGAGTTTCACCGCGCCGACGAGGCGATCAAACTCGGCTATGAGGAAACCATGGCCCGGCTCGGCGAGCTCGAGCGCATGCAGAAGGTCGTGTTCTGACCCGATCCGTCCGTGCAACCGCTTCAGGCGGTTGCGATATAACTGCGAATTTCCTGGGACTCGCGCTCCACTTCCTCGATGCGCAGCTTCACCACGTCGCCGATGGACACGATACCGTGCAACCGGCCATCCTTCTCGACCGGCAGGTGGCGGAAGCGGCCGCGGGTCATCATTTCCATGACCTGGTTGACCGTATGCTTTTCCGTGCACACGCTGACCTTGATGGTCATGATTTCGGAAACGGGACGCCAGAGCACATCGGCGCCATCGGCAGCAATGGCGCGTACCACGTCGCGCTCGGACAAAATACCCTTGATGGCCTTCTTGTCATCGACGATGACAATGGCGCCGATCTTGTGTTTGGCAAGTGCGGCGACCGCGTCGCCAAGGGTCGTTTCGGGTGCTGCGCTAAAAACGTCGTAGCCTTTGCGTTCCAGTATCATTTTGACTGTCATGTACGTCCTCCTTGCACATAAGTCTTAACGCTGACCGCCGCGATCCTCCTTTATCCCGGCGATCAATACGCCATGGTGCGCGTATGTTGCCCCCAATGCAACAGCTTTGCAATCATACCAACAATTCAGCGCCGGTCGCCGCGATCAAACAGGGCAATGCCCAGAAACCCGATGAGAAAGCCGCCAATATGCGCTTCCCAGGCGATCGTCGCGGCATCTCCCGGCACGACAGCGAAAAGGCCGGTGCCGATATTGGTGATGAACCAGACGGCGACGAAAACGAGAACCGTACGGGTCCGCAGCGCAACGGCAATCGGCAGGATCGGCCCGGTAAACGCAGCGGAATTGCGCTGGGTCGAGCGGCGGAAACCGAAGCGCGCCGCCGCCCCCATCATGCCGGATATGGCGCCGGAGGCACCGACCAGCGGGATCGGGCTGGCGGGGTAAATGGCAAAGTGCATCATGACGGCGGCAACGGCGGTGACGATCCAGAACAGCGACGTGCGCAGCGGCCCGATGCGCGCCGCCAGCGGCGAGCCGAAGGCGGCAAGCCAGACCATATTGAGCGCTATATGGGCAAAACTGCCATGCATGAAGGAATAGGTGATGGTGGTCAGCCAGGCGGCGGGCGAATGAAATCCGCCGAACTGGGAAAACCGCGCGGGAATGAAGGCATAGTCGAGCAGGAAATTGTTGTCCTGCGCCTCGGTCAGCACGTAGTTTTCAACCAGAAACACCGCGGCGCAGATGGCGAATATGGCGAGGATGACGCCGGGAATGTTGAAGATCGGCTCGCGTGCCGGTGATTGATCAGGGGTGCTCATAGGTCTGTCATTCTTCCCGCAACTGATTCATTGCAATGCGTGCTTAGCAGCAAACTCTCCAAACAAAAATAAGGCCGTTCAATGATGTTGAACGGCCCCGAGCTGGATACATGAACATAGAACTCTACTCGCCCCCCTTGTCGCATGCCGGCACCGCCCGCTCAATATAAACCATTTGTTAACCTTAATCGTCCCCTGCGGTGGACGCAGCCGCTTCGCCAATGGCGCTTCCCGCCTGCCGGTGCCAAAGTCAGCGCTCGTGGACAGCGGGGGTTCGTGGCGCGTGGTTCGACAAGCTCACCATGAGGGAGGTTGTGGGTTGCAGGGAGTCATAGTCTGCAACGTTTGCTATTGGCATTGCAGCCAGACCACCCCCTCATGGTGAGCTTGTCGAACCACGCACCCCATACGGCGCAAGAGCGGAATATCAACAGGAAGCAGCATATGCGGCACGACGGAACCAGCGAGATCTTCGCCTACTGGAACGATCTGCGCGGAACCCGCGCAGCGCCGGAACGGCGGGAGATTTCGCCCGCGCTCATCCGCTCGCGCCTGTCCGAAACGTTCATCCTGCGCGCCAGCGGCCCCGGCGAAGCGCGGTTCCGGCTGGCGGGAACGCGCATCTGCTCGATCTATGGCCGCGAACTGAAAGGCCAGAGCTTCAGCTCCATCTGGCAGGCCAAGGACAAGGCCGTCATCGCGCGGATCGTCGCCAGCAGCCTGACCAGCAAGACCGTCGTCCAGTCGACCTATGAGGGCAAGAGCAGCCGCGGGCGCAAGATGCTGTTCAACCTCATCCTGCTGCCCCTCGCCAACGAGGTGCATGAACGGCACCTGCTCGGCATGATCGCACCGGCCGGCAAGCCGTTCTGGCTGGAATCCGACGCGATCATCGAAAACAGCCTGCGGTCCATCGCGATGATCGATCCGCGCAATCCAGCCAATATGCCTGCCGGCAGCGTCCGGGCTGAAGATCACAAGCCCCTGATTTCCAATATACTCCTGCCTGCTCCCAATGGCAGCCGCCGGGTCAGGCATCTCATGGTCTTCGACGGCGGGAAAATCTTGGATTAGGTTAGTAAAACCTAAGCAAGACCTGCATCTGTTACATCGCCGTTAAGACTTGTGTTCTAATCTTCAGAGATAAAGAGTCATTTTAAGCCTTCGGACACACTTCATGCATCTGACCCGTGACGATTCAACCCAGACTATCGCCACGACGGGAAAATTCCATCGCGTGAAGGTCGAACTTTACGGCCGCTTCATGCTGGAAGACCGGACCGAGCATGTCGGCCAGATCAGTGAAATGTCGCCGGGCGAGGCCCTGTTCACCACGGAAGTCATGGCCGGCACGGGCGAGCGCATCATCGCCTATATCGATCATATCGGCCGCATCGAAGGCACGGTGGAGCGCCTCGTCAGCAACGGCTTTTACCTTTCGCTCGTCGCATCGGAGCGCAAGAAGAACAAGATCGCGGCGCAGCTGACCTGGCTTGCCAACAAGCACGAGCTGGACATGCCGGAAGACCGGCGCCACCAGCGTATCGCGCCGCGCAATCCCATTGCCAAGCTCGGCATGGCGGATGGCCGCGAATATCCCTGCCGTATCATCGATTTGTCGATCTCCGGTGCGGCGGTCGAAATCCGCATGCGCCCCGCCCTGCACAGCCAGGTCGTTCTCGGCTCCATGCGCGGGCGCGTCGTGCGCCATTTCGAGGAAGGCATTGCCATCGAGTTCGCGACCGTCCAGAGCCGCGAAGCCATCGAAATCTCCCTGCAGAATTAAATATTCCTCGCTTGGTTACCAAAAGACTTCAGCGTGCAAGCCATGCAGCGGCACGCTTTAAGCGATCATAAATAATTGCCTTCCGAGAAAAACCAAACTTTAACCGAAATATACTTCGTATACTTCACTCAATTCCTGCTTTAAACAAAACAGTAATATTCAATAATACATTGCAACGGGCGATAGTTTATTTTTTGCTACCCGTTTTGTTCAGATTTACTGCTTCAGATTTCCATCAGATCAAGGTCTCCCTGTCATTGTCACCTCAACCGGGGAGACGACGGTATGATAAAAAGCATAATTCTTGCGGGCGCAGCCCTTCTGTTGATGAGCATAGGCACCCAGGCGGGCCCGGCGCGGTCCACGGCGACGGTGATGCAGACCGGCGGGCGCACTTCGCAACCCATCGGCCATTACGATTTCTGCCAGATCTACCAGGATGAATGCCGCATCCGCAGCATCAGCGACACGCCGGTGGCCCTGACGCCAAATGTCTGGGCGCAGCTGGTTCAGGTCAACACCCAGGTCAACACGGATATCAAGCCGGCCACGGACATGGAAATCTATGGCGTCGAGGAATATTGGGGCTATCCCGACAAGGTCGGCAATGTCGGCGACTGCGAAGACTATGTGCTGCTCAAGCGCCGGATGCTGATGCAGCGCGGCCTGCCCGTCAGCGCGCTGCTGATCACCGTCGTGCGCCAGATGAATGGCGAAGGCCACGCGGTTCTCACCGTGCGCACCGACCGGGGCGACTATGTCCTCGACAATCTGGAACCGCAGATCAAGCCGTGGAACGAAACGAGCTATGACTATCTGAAGCGCCAGTCGACACATTATACCGGCGCATGGGTGTCCATCACCGACGACCGCCAGGTTCTGGTCGGCAGCATCGGGAAATAATGCCGGACAGGATCAGCTGACCTCAAGCCCCCGCATGAAGCGCCTGCCGTTCTCGACATAATGGGCGGCGGAAAGCCGGAGCTGTTCGATGGCAGCCTCGTCCAGCGTGCGGATGACCCGCGCCGGCGATCCGACGATCAGCGCATTGTCGGGGAACTCCTTGCGCTCCGTCACCAGCGCCCCGGCACCCACCAGCGAATTCCTGCCGATTTTCGCACCGTTGAGAATGATGGCGCCGATGCCGATCAGCGTGTTTTCGCCGATGGTGCAGCCGTGCAGCATGGCGCGGTGGCCGATGGTGCAGCCCTCGCCGATCGTCAGGGGATAACCCATATCCGTGTGCATCACCGAATGTTCCTGCACATTGGTGTTGCGGCCGACATGGATCGGTTCATTGTCGCCGCGCAGAACGGCACCGAACCAGATGCCGGCATTCTCGCCGAGAAAGACCTTGCCGACCAGCGTCGCATCGGGCGCGATCCAGTTCGATTTCCGGTGTTCAAATTCGGGCGCGTGGCCGTCGAGCGTGAATAGGGGCATCGTTCCTCCTCAGATTCTTCACGCTCAGCTTAGCGAGCCGCCGCCCGCTTGGCGATGCCGATGCGAATACAACTTTCACGTGTGGTTAACCATAAATCAGCACTTTGACGTTAGCCTTCCTGTCAACCGAGGCAACAGGACCCGAAGGTTGATGCAAGCTTCCGCACAGCGCGTGGAATCGATAACGGGCAGCCCCTTTCTGCAGCGCATTTTCTATGGCGTCGCGGCGCTCGCCCTCCTGACCATCGGGCTTGTCGTTGCCGGGCATTATTTCGGCCATACGATTTCCCTCGGCGGGCATACGGAAGACACCGATGTGCATGAGGTGGTGATCGGCAACAGCGTGCTGGCGCTGCCGGCCAACACCATCCGCTTCCGGGCGCAGCGGCGCGATGGGGTGGCGCAGCGGGTTGACCTATACCTGCACTGGCCCGACATGCAGGGCTACCAGCCGGAATTCATCCGGGATTTCAACGGCGCGGGCGAAAAGAAGGCGCTGCTCTTCCTGACGTTTGAGCCGCGCGCAACCTCGCGCGACATGTCCGGCCGCTACGGTCCGGTCTACAGCACCCTGACGGACGGCCCCGGCATCAAAGGCCCGGCAGGCCTGACCATCCAGACCTTTCGCGCCACCAGCGGTTTCGTCAGCGAACAGCTCGTCTCCTCACCGGAGAGCAAGGGCCGCAGCTTGTTTGTCGCGCGCTGCCTCGACGAGGCCACGTCGAAAAGCAACCTCGCCTCCTGCCAGCGGGATGTTTTTATCGGTGAGGATTTGCAGCTGACCTACCGATTCCCGCGCGAATTTCTCGCCAACTGGCAGGAATTGGAACAAAAGGTCCTGGCCTTTGCGCAAGGCCATCTCAAGACACCGAAGTGACGCCGAATGCGGGCGGCACTTCCATTCAAAGCGGCGTTAACCGTCAGAGATCCATGTCGAGAATGGCCATGGAGAAGTTGTAGGAAAGTTCGCCCTCGTCTTCATCCTTGTAGATCAGGCCGAGAAATTCATCGCCAAGATAGAGTTCAGCCGAATCGTCCTTGCGGGGACGGGCCTTTACCGTGAGTTCCGTGTTTCTGAATGTACGCTTGAAATAGCTGTCGAGTTTTTTCAGTTCTTCGGGTTTCACGCGGTTTCTCCTGTCGAATGCAAAATTGTGAAGCGGGCTTGTGGCATGCAGCAACCGGCCCTGTAAAGGGCCGGTGTGTTCGTTTCAGTCACTGAACCGCACGGTTTCAGTCGAAATTGGTGATGAGCTGGTCCATGGCGCGCGACGGTTCGGCGCAGCCGGTTTCGCCAACGACCCGGGCGGGAACCCCGGCGACGGTGACATTGTGCGGCACGGGCTTGAGCACCACGGAACCGGAGGCAACTTTCGAGCAATGGCCGATTTCGATATTGCCAAGGATGCTGGCCCCGGCGCCGATCAGCACGCCGTGGCGAATTTTTGGATGACGGTCGCCGGTTTCCTTGCCGGTACCGCCGAGCGTGACGCCCTGCAGGATCGAGACATTGTCCTCGATGACGGCGGTCATGCCGACGACGATGCCTGTGGCATGGTCGAAGAACACGCCCTGCCCCATCGGCACGGCGGGATGGATATCGGTCTGGAAGACGGAGGATGAGCGGCTCTGCAGATAGAGGGCAAAGTCCTTGCGGCCCTCGTTCCACAGCCAGTTGGCCAGCCGGTGCGTCTGGATCGCCTGGAACCCCTTGAAATAAAGGATCGGCTCGATGAACCGCGTGCAGGCGGGATCGCGGTCATAGACGGCCTGGATGTCGACGCGCAGAATCTGCGACCAGGACGGCGTGGCGTCCATCATCGCGGTAAAGGTCTGGCGCAGCAGCTCCGACTCGACATCCGGATGATCGAGCCGCTGTGAAATGCGGTGAATGACCGCCTGCTCCAGCGACTGGTGGTTGAGAATCGTGGTGTACAGGAACGTCGCCAGCAGCGGCTCCTGGCGGATGGTTTCCTCGGCTTCGGCACGGATGGACAGCCAGATCGGATCCATCTGCTTGACCGATCCGGTCATTTTCATCGGGTTGCTTGCGGACATGTCCTACTCCAGGCAATCAGCCAATAGTCTTGCGTTGCCACCAGCATACGGCAAAAGTGTTTTGTTGACACCCCAAATTCACCGGGCTGAAACAGTGTCGCGGTTTATACGCGCACCGTCAGAGCGGATGGGCTTTCAGGAACCGGATCACCGCTTCCTTGAACACCTTGTCGCCGACGGCCAGCATGTGATCGCGGTTGGGGATGTCGATGGCTTCGCCCTGCGGCATCAGCGCCGCCAGCCGGTGCGGGCTGCCGCCGATGTCGTCCTTGGTTCCCACCGCGACCAGTGCGGGCTGGGTGATGCGCGCCATATTGGCTTCGCTGATTTCCTCCTTGGAGGTGATCACGCAGGCGGCCAGGGCGATCTTGTCGCTTCTGGTCTTGTCGGCGAACATGCGGAACATTTTTCCGCGCGGATGCGTCACCGTTTCGGCGTCTTCGGCCAGCAGCGCCTCGGCGATGGGATTCCAGTCGCCGGCGCCTTCCACCATGCCGATGCCAAGCCCGCCGAAAATGACATCATGCACCAGTTCGGGATGTTCCAGAGCGAGGAAAGCGGTGATGCGCGCGCCCATGGAATAGCCCATCACATGGGCTTTCGCGATGCCGAGATGCCTGAGCAGGGCCGCGGCATCCCCGGCCATCAGGGTCGGCGTATACAGCGATTTTTCATGCGGCTTGTCCGACTGGCCATGGCCGCGATTGTCGATGGCAATGGTCCGGTAACCGGCGGCGGTCAGGGCCGGCACCCAGCCGGGCTGCACCCAATTGTAGAAGTGCGACGAGGCAAAGCCATGGATCAGCAGGACCGGTTCGCCCGCGCCCTCATCGAGATAGGCGAGCTTCAATCCATCATTCTCAAAAAACTGCATATCCGAACCTATTTTTTGGTGCAGGCGCCGCAGACCGCAGCAATGGCGGGGTGGCGGACCTTGTCGCCGACCGCAACGCCCAGCCGCCGGGCCGTGCCCGCCTTGACTTCGATGACGAACCGCGCGGGACCGCCGGAGGAAATCGTCGTCCGGGAAAACGGCACCGCATTGGCGCGAATCGCCGATACACGGCCGTTTTCATCGAGGAAAATCATGTCGAGCGCCGAAGGGGTATTCTCCATCCACATGGTGACGAGACGGCTGTCCTCGAACACGAACAGCATGGCGCTGTTGTCTCTGAGGTCGGTGCGGAACATCAATCCCCGCTCGCGCTCCTCGTCGGTATCGGCCACTTCGACCTGGAAGGGAACATCGCCCCTGGCGGTATTGATCACCAGCGGCGCCGCATCGATGGGCAGATGCATCGGCTGCTGATCGGCGGCGGGCACGGCCGATGTGGCAAGGACCAGCGCAAAAAGGCCGATCAGCAAAGATCGGCACAATCGGAACAGCCTGTTCATGGGATGTCTTAGTGGGATGCCGGCAACTGCGTGCCGATATCCGGGTGAATTTCCGAAGCCATCAGGCCCTTGTCACCATTGCCGAAGCGGACCAGCACCACCTGCCCCGGACGCAGTTCGGTCAGGCCGAAGCGGCGCAGGGTTTCCATGTGGATAAAGATATCCTCGGTGCCTTCGCCGCGGGTGAGAAAGCCAAAGCCCTTGGTGCGGTTGAACCACTTGACCAGAACACGTTCGAGACCGCTCGACGGCGTGACGGTGACATGGGTGCGCACCGGCGGCAGTTCGGTCGGGTGAACGGCGGTGGAACTGTCCATAGAGAGCACGCGGAAGCACTGCATACCGCGCTCGCCCTGCTTGACTTCGCACACGACACGCGCGCCTTCGAGCGCGGTCTGGAAGCCGTCGCGGCGCAGGCAGGTCACATGCAGGAGTATATCAGGCAGATCAGCATTGTCGGGGATCACAAAGCCATATCCCTTGGCGACATCGAACCATTTGATAGCGCCCGAAACCTCGATGAGGTCGAGGCCATCGGCTAATTGTTCATCATCGGGGGAATGCCGGGCTGATACTGGTCTGTCTGACATGAAGCGAGCCCCTCCTCTCCTGAAAGCAACCACTGATTCTCTGGAGTCAGAATAACACCTGTCCAATGGATGAGGGCAAGTATCATCTGGCTGTTTTTGTTGAAAAACAGGTGCAAATCTTGTGATGAACGGTTCAACCACCCGTTGCAAGCCTGTCAATTTGTGGCGTCATGAAAATAATGTTACCAAAAAGATGTAGGCGCCTAGCCCGGCGATCGCATGATCACCCCGGGGCAATGACACGATTGCCCGGGGCAATTGCACGATTGCCCGGGGCAGCCGTCCGGTTGCTGCCGCCTTTCATACACTGACGCACACATCAAGGGAAAACGATGCGCTATCTTCACACAATGGTCCGTGTCCGCGATATCGATGAATCGCTGGATTTCTACTGCAACAAATTCGGCCTTGAGGAAATTCGGCGTACGGAAAACGAAAAAGGCCGTTTCACGCTGATTTTCCTGGCCGCTCCCGACGACAAGGGCCGCGCCGTGGCCGAACGGGCGCCGGAACTGGAACTGACCTACAACTGGGACCCGGAAACCTATACGGGCGGGCGCAATTTCGGCCACCTCGCCTATGTCGTCGACAACATCTACGCCACCTGCCAGAAGTTGCAGGACAGCGGCGTCATCATCAACCGCCCGCCCCGCGACGGCAACATGGCCTTCGTCCGCTCGCCCGACGGCATTTCCATCGAAATCCTGCAGAAAGGCGCACCGCTGCCGCCGCAGGAACCCTGGCTGTCGATGCAAAACACCGGCAGCTGGTAAATTTTTTGCCGATGTCGTCGCCGCCGCCTGAGAGGCGGCGGCGACGGATGATTGTTTGATGCAAGGTGCGTGGTTCGACAAGCTCACCATGAGGAAGGTTGGCTGCAAAGTTAGCCGAAATGATAGCTGCCAAGCCGATCGGAAATGTTGCAGAATAGAGTTTCTTGCAATCCTCGTCGTCCCTTATGGTGAGCTTGTCGAACCACGCACCGTACGCCTTGCAAATGGCGACCTGAGGGAAAGGGAGCCTATGATGAACAGCAAATTCAAAAACCAGCTCCCCATTAGCGATGAGGAAGAAGCCCGAATACAGCGGGGAATTGCCGAAGATCCGGACAACCCTGAACTGACCGACGAGGAAATGCAGCAGATGCGGCCGTTCAGGGAGGTGTTTCCCGAACTCGCCCGCGAAATCGACAAGGAGATCGCCGCGCGTGGCCGCCCGCCTCTGGCCGTGACCAAGACGCCGGTCACACTGCGGCTCGACCCTGATGTCCTGGCAAAATTCAAGGCCACGGGCAAAGGCTGGCAGAGCCGTATCAACGACGCCCTCAAACAGGCCAAGGTGAAATAATCATCCGTCCGCTGCGGACGGCTTCAAACCGGCTCCTGGCGTGCAGCGTCCAGCACAGCATTGATTGCGGCAATCCGCTCGTCGGCAATATCGCAGATGCACTGGATTGCGCATTGCTGCCGCTCATCGTGGATATCGGACGCGGCCATGCACAGCACTTCGACAAGGTTCTTGAGTTCAATCAGCAGATTGCTGGCATCCACCAGCTGGGTTGATCGATTGCTCATGAGGGAATCTCGCTATCATATAAATTCAAAAATTGTTATTTTATCAATCATGCTTAAATTATTATCAATTATTCATCACGTCAAGCTCGCTTGTTAAAAAATCAATTACAGAATACAAAAAACCATGATTACTCCTGAGCAAATACGCGGCGCACGGGCGATGCTAGGGCTGACCCAGGCGGAGCTCGCAACGCTGGCTGGCCTGTCGACAACCGGCCTCAACAATATCGAGCGCGGTCTGGCCGACCCCAAGGCGTCCACCTTGCGGGCTATTCAAGCGGCGCTTGAAGCCAAGTCCGTGATCTTTCTGGGCGATGGGCAAAACATCGATGGCGGGCCGGGTATCCGGCTACGGCGGGAATAAGTTCCCTCATACCATCGTCTATATTGCTGCCAGCCCGGGGCTATGGAACAATCACAAGCAGACCAGATCGGGAGCGTGCATTGCTGACGACGGGAAACCAGCTTCGCGCGGCACGCGCGCTTGTGGATATGGACCAAACTACCCTCGCAATGCGCGCGGGTCTCAATGTCAATACGATCAGCGCCATGGAGAAGCGGGGGCCTTCCGTGCTGACGAGCGGCCTCGACAAGATAAGGGCTGTGATACGCGTGCTTGAGGACGCGGGTGTGGAATTTCTCAATCATGGCCGGCCGGGCGTGCGGCTCCGGAAGGACTGAGGGTGAGCACCTCGTGGAGAAAAAGCCTTTAACCGCCGATCAATGCAGGGCCGCACGCGCGCTCACCAACATGTCCCAGGAGGATCTGGCCAAGGCTGCGCGGGTGGGCCTGTCCACCGTCCGCAATTTCGAAACCGGCAGGTCAACGCCGGTGACCAACAATCTGCAAGCCATCATACAGGTGCTTGAGGCACGGGTTTCCTTCCTCGCCGATGGCCAGACCGTCGATGGCGGGCCGGGTGTCAGGCTGAAATAGAGTGACAATCTCCCCCGCACAGTGCCGTGCTGCACGCGCCCTGATTGGCTGGTCGCAATCCAAGCTTGCGGACGTGGCAAAGGTTGCGCCGGCGACCATTGCAACCTTCGAAACCGGCAAACGCGTCCCCTACGACCGGACGCTTGACGATCTCAAGGACGCCTTGACGGCGGCCGGAGTGGTCTTTCTCGACAAGGGCGCCGAGCGCGCCGGCGGCGCCGGTGTCCGGCTGGCGGATTAGCGCAATTCACTTCCGCACCTAAAACAGTTTGCCAAATGGAAAACTTTTACTTATAGTTCTCCATATGGAAAACTATCAGATATCGCTGGATGCCGCCTTTCACGCCCTTGCCGACCCCACCCGCCGGGCCGTGGTCAGCCGCCTGACCCGGGGCCCCGCCCCGGTCAAGGAACTGGCGGAACCCTTTGCCATGGGATTGCCGTCCTTCATGAAGCACCTGCGGGTGCTTGAGGCCGACGGGCTGATCCATTCCAGAAAGATCGGCCGCGTGCGCACCTGCTGGGTGGATACCGAAAGGCTCGCGGCCGCCGAAACCTGGCTCGCCGCGCAGCGAGCCCTCTGGCAGGGCCGGGCGGACCGGCTGGCCGATTATGTTGAAAACCAGATGCACGGGAGTGTTGAAGATGCCGGTTGACCCATCCGAACTGACCATTGCGCGTTTCATCAAGGCGCCGCCCGCCCTCGTCTGGAAGGCCTGGAGCACACCGGAGCATCTGGCGAAATGGTGGATCCCCGCGCCCATCGAATGCAAGGTGGTCAAGCTTGACCTTCACCCCGGCGGCGCGTTCGAGACGCGCATGCGCGAGGACGGCGGCGATTTCCAGCCGCATGTCGACGGCTGTTTCCTGGAGATCGTGCCGGAAGCGAAACTGGTGTTCACCACCGTCATGACCGGCGGCTGGAAACCGGCCGAACCCTGGCTGGCCCTGACCGCAATCATCACCTTCGAGGCCGAGGGCAGCGGCACCCGCTACGCCTCGCGCGTCCTGCACAAGGACGCCGCCGACGCCCGCAAGCATGAAGAAATGGGATTTGACCAGGGCTGGGGCACCGCCATCGACCAGCTGGCAGCCGTCGTCCAGCAACTGGCTTGACCCTAATTGGCCGTCCCGGCCCTCGCCTTCAACTCCCCGGCATAGTCGAGCACCATTTTCCGCCGCTCGGGCGTGCCGGGATGGGTTTGCAGCATGCTGGTGGGGCTGTGGTCATCGAGCTTGTCCTCCACCAGCGCGAAGAAGCGGGCAATGGCGGCGGGGTCATAACCGGCCTTCTGCATCAGTTCGACGCTGTGCCGGTCGGCGGCGCTTTCGTCGGCGCGTGAATAGGACAAGGCCAGCAAACCACCGCCCTGCACCAGCACGTCATGGGTGCTGCCACCGATATCGCCGCCGATCAGCATGATCAGCCCGGCAACCCCGGCGGCGCGGTAGAGCTGGCGCAGGCTGTGTTTCAGCTCCACATGGCCGATCTCGTGGGCAAGCACGCCGAGCAGCATGTCCGTGTCGCCATCCGCCAGCCTGACCAGCTGGTCGGTGATGACAACCGTCCCGTCCGGCAAGGCGAACGCATTGGGGCCGATGATGCCGCCATCGCGAAAATTCAGGTTGAAGCCGCCAGCGCCGAGGCTGGATTTGGCCGCGAGTTTGCCGAAGCCGTCATTCAGCTTGACCTTGTCGGCATCCGGCAAAGTGCTGGGCGAGAAAACCGTGGTGTCGAGCGTTTGCAGCGTCCCTTTCGACATGAGGGCGGGGACAACCGGCGGCGTGACCACAACGGCGACTTCGACCAGCGCGGGCACGGCAAAGCGGTAGATCGAGAAGGCGAAGACGAAGGTCAGGAGGACGAGCGCCACCAGCCGGGGATGGAACCGCTCCAGCCGGTGCACCCACCCGGCGCTGCGCCCCTTCTGCGCCGCCACCAGCGCATCGATGGCGTCATTGTCCATCGTCTCGAAACTGGTCCTGTCGGGATAGGTCAGGCGCCGCGGTATCGACCCGACACGGTCGCTGATGCCGATCTGATCGAAGGCGGCGGCGGACAGGACCGTTCCATCCACGGCAACGACCGATACGGCATCGTCGGCGAAAACCAGACTGGCTCCCCGGCCCGCGTTCGATCCTTCGCGGTACCAGAGGCCTGTCGTCAGTTTTCCCATGTCAGAAGCCAAAGTCGATACCTTCGATATCCATGAATTCCGAACCGACAGCCGAACCGCTGTCCTTGATATCCGAGAAAATCTCGCCGACATCGCCGTCAAAGACAATGGCCGTGTAGTCCGCATGAAACCGCGCCAGCCGGATGGCGGCCCAGGGCCGCATCAGCCCGAGGGTGACGATGGTGACAATCAGATTGGAAATCATCACCCAGGCATAGGTCCAGCGCGGCATGTCGGAATAGAGATAGTGCCTGTCATCGAATGTCGTGGCACTCAGACCGGCGTTGCGTATGCCGGCGGAATAGAGCAGTCCCGTGACGGCATAGATCAGCAGCACGGGCACGAACAGAAGATATATGAGCAGAATGAATGCCACTTCGCCGCTCGAAGCCTCCGCCTTCATTGCCGCAAGCCCGGCCGATGCGCCGGCGATCAGGATTCCGAAAAGAAAAAGTCCGGCAACCGTCAGTACGGCAGGTAAAACCCAGACGCGATAAAGCGAGCCGATCGTCGGGTCCGGCGAAAACACCTTGCCGCCATAGCGCAGGTTGCCGAGCGTGTAGCGCAAGGTCCACCGGCTGGCGATGGGCGCGAGCAGGCCGAAGGAAATCCCCGCCACAAGGCTGCTGAGGAAAAACGCCCTGACCGCACCCCAATAACCGCCGGTGAAATCGAAGCGCACATTGCGGTAGCTGGTGACGCGCGCGCTGAACCGCAGGCCGCGCGCAATCAGCCAGGGGATCGCGGCGATGAACACCAGGCCGAGCAGCCCGCCGAGGAGCGGCGAAAACCGGAGCAGTATATTGTAGAGGATGAGATAGCCGACGACGAGGATGCGGCCGATCAGAATCTGCTTCGGCCGGGCGTGATAATCGAACCGGCCATCGGCCAGTTTGGTATTGCCGTAGAAATAACGATTGCGCCGCACCTTTGCCCAGGCAGAATAGATGCCGAGCGTCACAATCGTCAGCAATACATTGACGATCCAGATGCCGAAATACTCCTTGGCGGTGCCGGAGAACGAAAACCGGTGACCGGTATATTCAGCCGGACGGCCGAACCGTGGTTGTGGCGAGCCTTCCATGTTTCCCCCGAAACAGTTTTGTCCGACAGGACTCCAGGAACAGGCTTAGCCCGACTTGGGACGGGATAGCAATCACGCGGCCGGAATTTCACCGCGACGGCCGTTTGATATCGCCGACAAACCGCTTTCGCAGGCCGGTTTGTCCTGATATCAGAAATGTCATAATGAGGAGGATGCCATGAAGGATGTGCTGATCGAGCTGGAACGCCGCAGGACCATTGCGCGGGAGGGCGGCGGCAAGACGCGGATCGAGGCCCAGCACAAGCGCGGCAAGCTGACGGCGCGCGAGCGCATCGACATTTTCCTCGACGAAGGCTCGTTCGAGGAGTTCGACATGTTCGTCGAACACCGCTCGACCGATTTCGGCATGGAAGAGACAAAATTTGCCGGTGATGGCGTCGTGACCGGCTGGGGAACCATCAACGGGCGCACGGTTTTCGTCTTCGCCAAGGATTTTACCGTGTTCGGCGGCTCGCTTTCCGAGGCGCATGCGGAAAAGGTGCAGAAAATCCAGGACATGGCCCTGCGCAACCGCGCGCCGGTCATCGGGCTTTACGATGCGGGCGGCGCGCGTATCCAGGAAGGCGTGGCGGCGCTCGGCGGCTATGCGGAAATCTTTCAGCGCAACGTGCTTGCGTCAGGCGTCATCCCGCAGATTTCGGTGATCATGGGACCGTGTGCGGGTGGCGACGTCTATTCCCCCGCCATGACGGATTTCATCTTCATGGTGCGCGACACGTCCTACATGTTCGTTACCGGGCCGGATGTGGTGAAAACCGTGACCAATGAAACGGTGACGGCCGAGCAGCTGGGCGGCGCGTCGATCCACACCACCAAATCGTCGATTGCCGACGGCGCCTATGACAATGACGTGGCCGCCCTGTTGCAGATGCGCCGCCTGATTGATTTTCTCCCGGCATCCAACACCGCCGATATTCCCGAGATCGAATGTTTCCAGGATACGGACGAGCCGGATTACTCGCTCGACCGGCTGGTGCCGGACAATGCCAACAAGCCCTACGACATCAAGGAACTGATCCGCAAAACCGTCGATGAGGCGGATTTTTTCGAGATCCAGGAAAGTTTTGCCAAAAACATCGTCGTCGGCTTCGGCCGCGTCGAGGGCCGCACCGTCGGCATCGTCGGCAACCAGCCGATGGTTCTCGCGGGCGTGCTGGACAGCGATGCCTCGCGCAAGGCGGCGCGCTTCGTCCGCTTCTGCGACTGCTTCAACATTCCCATCGTCACGTTCGTCGACGTGCCCGGCTTCCTCCCCGGTACGGCGCAGGAATATGGCGGCCTGATCAAGCATGGTGCCAAGCTCCTGTTCGCCTATGCGGAGGCAACGGTGCCGAAGATCACCATCATCACGCGCAAGGCCTATGGCGGCGCCTATGACGTGATGGCGTCCAAACATCTGCGCGGCGACATCAATTATGCCTGGCCGTCGGCGCAGATCGCGGTGATGGGTGCCAAGGGCGCGGTGGAAATCATCTACCGCAAGGATATTGGCGATGCGGAGAAAATCGCGGCGCACACGAAACGCTACGAGGACAGGTTCCTGTCGCCGTTCGTGGCGGCCGAGCGTGGGTACATTGATGAGGTGATCATGCCCCATTCCACGCGCAAGCGGGTGTCACGGGCACTGCGCATGCTGCGCAACAAGGATCTCGAAAATCCCTGGAAGAAACATGACAATATCCCGCTTTAAGGCGGGATATCGGTATTCAAGACAGTAATGCCGGGAATTGGAAACCGGGAAATTAACGGCGGAAGCTGAAGCCGCCGCTGGATTCGCGAAGGATCTGCGAAATGGTGCGCTTGTCGCATGGCTCTGCCAATTTGGCGGCGGCCTTGACCATTGTTGCGCTCGACTTCACGCCGACCTTCGGCAGTTTGATGACACGTGCTTCAGACGGCGACGACGTTTCTTTATTTATTGTTAGCATTGTTCACACCTCTAGTTAAACTACTCTCGCCAAGAGAATAATCCTGTTTCAGCATGCGTCTGTATTTCGGATGCATTGTGACACTAAGAAAATTCAAACGATTTAACAAATCACTATTTGTATCCGATTTTGACTCTCGTTTGAATAAAACCAACAAATCGTAAAAAGGTTCCCCGTCCGTAAATATCACGTAAATATTACACTATGAAACAACAGTAAAAGGCCGTTTCGGCCGGAATGATCCCGCTCTTATGGTTAACGCAACAGGCGTGGCAGAGGCTGAGCACGTGGTTGTGGTGCGCGGTTCGACAAGCTCACCATGAGGGAAGTGATGTGGTGACAAGGCCAATCGGAAAGATTGCAGAACCTGGCTCCCTGCAATCCTCATCCTCCCTCATGGTGAGCTTGTCGAACCACGCATCAAGGGCTTTGCAACCGGGGTGATCGCGTTGCGGCTTAAATGGCCTCGATGCCGACCTTGCGCTGGATCTGGTCGATCGTCTCCTTGACGAAGAAGGTCAGGCCAGCGGTTACGGTCACGATGTGCGTTCCCGTCCCGTAAGGGTTGAACGATACGACATGGGCAAAGTTGAGTGTGATGTGATCGCCGTTGACGTCGGTCAGTTTGATCCACATGGCTGTCTTCCCTCCCAGTTTGACTGCACAGCGGCTTCAACAGACACGCTGTGCCGTCAGGGAAGCAGGTTTCCCGGCATCAGGCAATTCGATTAACGGCATTGCCGGAGATTCTTGCCGACTATGGTTTCCGGCGATAGTGATAGCTGTGCAGTTCCCGGTCAAAACCCAGCGAGGCATAGAGCGCCCGCGCCGGCTGATTGTCGGTGATAACCTGCAGGCAGGCACCCTCGGCGCCTTCGTCCCGCGCCCAGTCGAGCAAGGTTCCAACCGCCCGCTGGCCATAGCCGCGCTTGCGGTAATCCGCATCGGTAGCGACGGATTCCAGCACCAGCAGGCCGTTGCTGATGGCACCATAGGCTTTGGCGACGATCCGGCCGTCCATGGTGACGGACGCAAAGGCCTTTGGCACGACGATGGAGGCAATCATATCGGTGAAAACCGCCTGCTCATCATCCGACCAGCCGGAGATGCGCTTGCCGTCACGCGACCAGCCCGGCGTCATCTCGCGCGACAGTTCGGCGGCAGCAGCGCCGCCTGGGCGATGGCGGCGCAGGTCGCAGTGCAGAACCGTGCTGCCACCCTCGAAACGGTAACCGCGCTCGACCAGATGCGACTCCATTTCATCGGCGATGGTCGGAACCCGGAAAATGTAATCGCGGCCGAGCGCGCCATAGAGTTTTTCCGCCGCATCGATCACGCCGGCGGGTTCGGCGCGCGGTCCGCGCAAAGGGTTGACCGAATTGGTGCGGCGAACGCCGCCGCCGGAAAACCGCATCAGCCAGCCGCCATGCAGAACCTGCCGCGGCGACGGCCATGCATTGAAACACGCTTCCTCGACCCGCCAGTTCAGATCATCCATCACTGCTTTCTCCTAAACCGCCTGCCCTGCCACCCAGCCGGATGACCAGGCCCACTGAAAATTGTAACCGCCGAGCCAGCCCGTCACGTCGACCACTTCACCGATGAAGTAGAGGCCTTTGACGGATTTGGCTTCCATCGTCTTCTGGTCGAGCCCGTCCGTGTCGACACCGCCCAGCGTGACTTCCGCCGTGCGGTAGCCTTCGGACCCGGCGGGCTTGACCTGCCATTCATTGATGGCCTTCTCGACGCCGAGCAACTGCTTGTCGGAGACATCGGCGAGATGGCTGTGGATGCCGCTGTTTTCGGCGATCAGCTGCGCCAGCCGCTTCGGCAGAAGCTCCGACAGGGCTGTCTGCAGCGCCTGCCGCCCATTGCGCGCACGGGCGGCACGCAGCGCGTCAAGAATTTTGACACCCGGCAGCATGGCAACGCTGATCGTGTCGCCCTCGCGCCAATAGGACGATATCTGCAGGATCGACGGGCCGCTGAGACCGCGATGGGTGAAGAGCATGGCTTCGGCAAATTTTGTCTTGCCGTGGCTGACGACGGCATCGACGGAAATACCGGACAGGGGTTTCAAGGGCGCCAGCGTGTTGTCATCGAAGGTCAGCGGCACCAGCGCCGGGCGGATGTCGGTCAGCGCCAGGCCGAACTGCCTGGCAACATCATAGCCAAAGCCGGTTGCGCCCATTTTGGGAATGGACTTGCCGCCACAGGCGACCACCAGCGAGGTACAGCGCACGCGCTCGCCGGACAGCGCAACGGTATAGCCATCCGTCGTTGCTTCAATGGACTCCACCACCGTCTGCAACCGCAGCTCGACATTGGCCTGCTTCATCTCCGTGACCAGGAGATCGATGATCTGCTTGGCCGAACCGTCGCAGAACAGCTGGCCCAGCGTCTTTTCATGCCAGGCGATGCCATAGCGGTCGACCAGCGCGATAAAATGGCGCTGGGTATAGCGACGCAGCGCGGAAATGCAGAAATGCGGGTTTTTGCTGATGTAGTTCTGCGGGGCGGCGTTGAGATTGGTGAAGTTGCAGCGCCCGCCGCCTGAAATGCGGATCTTGTCGCCCGGCGCTTTGGCATGATCGACGATGAGAACCGAGCGGCCGCGCTTGCCCGCCTCGACAGCGCACATCATGCCCGCAGCGCCCGCGCCGATGATGAGAACGTCCACCTGCTTCATCATGGCGACGGCAACAGTTCATCGGTGCGGCCGGTCGCCCAATAGGCGAAAAGCCCGACCCATTCCTTCAGGACAATCGTCAGGTTCTGCAGGGAATCGATCGGGTTGTCCTGGGCAAATCCGGGATATTCGATGCCGGAGGTGCGGTAATCGGCAGGCCACGGCACCACGTCGAAGCCCGCCTTGCGGAACAGCCCGACCGAACGGGGCATGTGGAAGGCGGAGGTGACGAGCAGCCACGTCTCGCCGGGTTTGATGTCGAGCAGCTTTTTGGTGAACTGGGCATTCTCGTAGGTGTTGCGCGATTCATTTTCGAGAACCAGCCGGTCGGCGGCAACGCCGAGCGCCGTCAACAGGCGCGGCGCCGTGGCGGCATCGCCCTCGCCGTCCAGCACCAGCGTACCGCCGCCGCCGGTGATCACGACCTTTGCCTCGGGGTAACGCCGCGCCAGCACCGCCGTTTCGACGAAGCGGTCACCGCTGGCATTGAGCTCGTAGCCGCCGCGCACCAGATTGACCCCGCCTTCGAAACCGCCGCCAAGGACGATGATGCCATCGACATGCGACGGTGCGGGCGACGGGCGCTGGAACCGGTCTTCCAGCGGATGCATGAGAAGCGCGCCCAGCGAACTCCAGACGGCCAGCCCCAGGATCAGAAATGCCCCGGCGGATGCGGTCATCGCCATGCGCCGCCAGGAGAACCACACGGCAAAAAATGCGAGGCCCATCAGCAGAATGGAAAAATTCAAGGGTTGAGCAACGAACCAGAACACCTTGGAAACAAAGAAAAACATTGAAAGTTCCTACGTCAGGTTCGCCAGCATTTTGACCTTCTCGATCTTGCGTTCGAGGCTCTCCGACCATTCGAGGCTCTGGTGCACGATTTCAAAGCCCTCACGCTCATACAGGCGTATGGCACCCGCATTGCGCGCATGGGATTCAAGCCGGGCGGTTGCATATCCCGCGGCGGCAATGTCGGCTTTCAGCGCCTTGAGCAGGAGCGAACCGATGCCCTGCCCCTGATGGCCGGGATCGACCCACATATCCGAGATGTAGTCATCGTTCTTTTCGCGCGCGCCCCAGCCGAGAATGACACCATCCACCTCGGCAACCAGCACGCGGGCAAAATGTTCCTCGGCAAAGGCCCGGTAGGCACGCTCGACATGCGCGCGCATGCCGGGCAGTTCCGGTTCAAACGAGAAAATATTCGATGCCCAGGCCCGTGAGCCGACCGCGGCCAGTGCCGCGATGTCGGCTTGCGTGGCAGGCCTGATTACCACCATTTCGGCGCGTTGAACCTGCCTGCGGCCTGTTCGATGACATAGGCGGTCTGGAACAGGGTTTCCTCGTCGAACGGGCGTCCGATCAGCTGCAGGCCAAGCGGCAGGCCCCGGCTGTCCAGTCCGGCAGGCACGGCGATGCCGGGAAGCCCCGCCATGTTGACCGTGACCGTGAAAATATCATTCAGGTACATTTTCACCGGATCGGACGCCAGATCCTGATCGGCGATGCCGAAGGCTGCCGACGGGGTTGCGGGTGTCAGGATCGCATCGACGCCGGCATGGAAGACGTCCTCGAAATCCTTCTTGATCAGGGTGCGGACCTTTTGCGCCTGCAGGTAATAGGCGTCGTAATAACCGGCTGACAGCACATAGGTGCCGATCATGATGCGGCGCTTGACCTCGTCGCCGAAACCGCTGGCGCGGGTCCTTTCATACATGTCGACAATGTCCTTGCCCGGCACGCGCAGGCCGTAACGCACGCCGTCATAGCGGGCAAGGTTCGACGAGGCTTCCGCCGGGGCCACGATGTAATAGGCCGGCAGCGCGTATTTCGTGTGCGGCAGCGAGATATCGACGATGGATGCACCGGCATCCTTCAGCCAGGCAATGCCCTGCAGCCACAGCTTTTCGATCTCTTCCGGCATGCCCTCGACACGGTATTCCTTGGGAATGCCGATCTTGAGGCCGGTCAGCGGCTTGCCGATGATGGATTCGTAATCGGGAACGGCGATATCGACCGATGTCGTGTCCTTGGTATCGACCGAGGCCATGGATTTGAGCAGGATCGCCGCATCGCGCACGTCGCGGGCAATCGGTCCGGCCTGGTCCAGCGACGAGGCGAAGGCGACAATGCCCCACCGCGAGCAGCGTCCATAGGTCGGCTTGATGCCGACGGTACCGGTGAAGGCGGCGGGCTGGCGGATGGAACCGCCGGTATCGGTGGCCGTCGCACCGGCGCACAGGCGGGCGGCGACCGCAGCGGCCGAGCCGCCGGACGAACCGCCGGGCACCAGATCGGCATTGGAGCCGTTGGCGCGCCACGGGTTTTTCACCGGACCGTAATAGGAGCTTTCGTTGGATGACCCCATGGCGAACTCATCCATGTTGAGCTTGCCGAGCATCACGGCGCCATCGGCCCACAGGTTGGCGGTGACGGTGGATTCATAATGCGGCTTGAAGCCGTCGAGGATATGCGAACAGGCCTGCGTGTGGATGCCTTCGGTGCCGAACAGATCCTTGATACCCAGCGGTATGCCTTCCAGCGCACCGGCCTTGCCTGCAGCCAGACGGGCATCGGATGCCTTGGCCATGTCAAGCGCCTTCTCCGGCGTGACGGCGATATAGGCGTTCAGGGCCCCGTTCGCGGTCTCGATTGCCTTGAGATAGGCACTGGTCAGCTCGGTGGCGGTGATCGCCCTGGCTTTCAGCTGGTCGCGCGCCTCGGCAATGGTGAGAGCGGTCAGATCGGTCATATCAAGTCCTGTTTATTGGGCTGGCGCGAGGGCGAGCCGCTTTTCGTAAAATGCACTGTGTTCCGAATCCGGATAATCGAGGAGCGCACCGCAGCGGGTGAAGCCGGAACGCTCATACAGCCGCCATGCCGCGTCAAATCCGGGGCCGACGCCCGTCTCCAGCACAAGCCGGGACATGCCCTTGTCGCGGGCGAGCCCGGTTATGGCCTCGAGCAGGATCGAACCAACGCGTTTGCCGCGCACGGACGGCAGGGTGAACATGCGCTTGATCTCGCCGGTTTCCGCGTCATGCTGCTTGAGCGCACCGCAGCCCACCGCCCGCCCGTTTTCGTCGCGGGCGATGAACACCGTGGTGTCGTCACCCGCCATCTCTTCCACCGTCATCTTGAACTGGAATTCGACTGGCGACAGCGGCAGAAGATGCGCATTCAGCGCATCCACAAGGGCGCGGACGTCATCCTGCAGGGGCGTTTCGATGGCGACCGTGATCGTCATGGCTGCGCCTTACTCCACCACTTTCGGAACGACGAAGAAATTCTCTTCGGTGACCGGCGCATTGGCAACGATATCGGCCGCCTTGCCGCCGTCATTGACGACGTCCCGGCGCTTCTTCATGGCCATGGGCGTGACCGATGTCATGGGCTCGACACCCGCCACATCGACTTCGTTCAGCTGTTCGACGAAACCGAGGATGGCATTCAGTTCGCCGGTCATGCGGGTCGCATCATCCTCACTCACGGCAATACGGGCAAGACGCGCAACGCGTTTGACGGTGGAAATATCGACAGACATTGGGATTCCCGAAAATTCAATTCTTGATCAAGCAGCTATAGTGTCCGTTGCGGGCAAGCGCAACGGACAAGTCGGCATGCCAGGCGCCGATTACTGCGCCTTGTCCGCCTGCGCATCCGGATTGTCTTCTTCATCGTCGGGTGCAGGCACGTCAATGACATCCTCGCTGCCGGGTTCAACAACCGGGTCCGGACCTTTCACGGGATTGCCATTGATCGCAACCGAACCGTCGGCCTGCTGATCGACAACCCACCGGATCCGTCCGCCGTCGACCTCCGTGCCGAAATCCTTCGCCAGCTTGACGAAGGTGATGTAATTCTGGATTTCGGCGTCGGTTTCCGCCGCCTTGTTCAGGCGCTCGACAACCTTGTCGAAACCGGCCATTTCCCAGGTGGTGTGACTTGCGGGTTTCAGGCCGGCAAAGGTCATCTCGCCTTCGACCGTCAGTTCCGCGTCGGCGGTGCGCACCAGGCTCTTCGAAATCACCAGCTTGGGCGGATTGACCAGGAACTGTGCGGCCGTTGCCGCTTCAAATCCCTCGGAGAGGACTTTGTCGCGGTTCAGGTCCATATCGTCGATGGCACCCTTGACGACCGTATCGAGATCGACACCGGCAGTCCCGATCACCAGTTCCACATCGGTCGGAAGGAAAGGCACACCCCATTCGGGGATCGGCAGGGCCGGATATTTCAGGCCATTGGTGCGCATGGCATAGTGATAGGCGCCATCCTTGCTGATGCCGTCGAGGTTGGTTTCCTGCGAAATGTTCTGGGCGGCGAAATTGCCCAGCGGCGTTTCAACGTTGAAGTCCTTGAAATGATACTCGCCCTTGAGCTTGTCCCAGAGCGGCAGGGCCGCCCTCAGCTTCAGCTTGAGCTCGTCCTGTCCGTCCTTGTTGAGCTTCTTCTCATCCATATGGGCGACGACGAATGCCCACAGGTCCAAGAGCTCCCGGTTGCGGAAGCCCTTGCCCTCGGCAACGCTGCCGAGTTCGCCGCTGCGCAGCGTCACCTTCACCGGTTCACTGGCAGCCGGCGTTTCGGTCTTGGCTGCTTCGCCTTCTTCGGAGGCCGCATCAAGAGTGGGGAGCTTCGTGACGATCGTTTCGCTGAAATTTGCGAGGGATTGCGTCATGTCGATATCGATGCCGCCCGATGCAGCGGCTTTGGCAAGCATCTGCCCCTTTGCCCCGCTGGCACTGGCGTCGATATCCTGTTCCGCCGACTTCAGCGACAGCTTGAACGCATCATAGGCGAAGGTCGAGGTCGAGAACGTGCCGATCTTCGGATCGAACAGTCCGGTCCAGCTGCCGCCATCGACCGACCAATGGAACGACTCAGGACCCTTGGGCCCGCTCACGTCGAAGGCCGCCGCAGGTATGTTGCCCGATGTCACATTCCATGTTCCGTCGGCCAGCGGCTTGGTCAGGATGCTGTAATCCCCCAGGCTGCCCTTCAGCAGGTCCTGCTTCGGCATGGCTTTGAGGAAAGCATCGGTGCTGAAGGTAACGCGGTAGCCGTCGGCCTCGGGCGTTACCTTGAGAATGCCGTTGCTGAGTGCGGTCTTGCCGACATATTTCGACAGGGTATTGGCAAGCTCATCGGCGCCCTTGGCATCGATTGTCTGGGCGAAAGCCGGGGTCGACAACGCCATGACGCAGGAAATCAGGAATAGTTTACGCACAATACCTCCAGTAACTCAGCCTATCGTCGTGGTGACGACCAAAATCACAACGGCTTTAGCAACCCAAACTCAAACCGTAAACTGATCATTTGTCCCGGCGACAAAGACCTGGGTCTTGCTGCCTTCCATCGCGGCGACAAATTTGTCGGCGGTCTGGTCGATGATCGGGAACGAGCCGTAATGGCATGGGATCGCCCTGGCGAACTTGAAATAGCGCTGCGTTGCCAATGCGGCGACGGCACCGCCCATGGTGAAGCGGTCGCCGATCGGCACGATGCCGATCTCCGGCTGATGCAGTTCGTTGACCAGCGCCATATCGGAGAAGATGTCCGTATCGCCCATGTGATAGAGCGTCGGCTCATTGTCGAAATGCAGGACGACGCCATTGGCCGAACCCAGCGAATGCGACACGCCATCCTCGGTGATCTGTGCCGAGGAATGCAGTGCGTTGACATAGGTCACGGTGAAGCCATTGTGCGATACGGTCCCGCCGGTATTGGTTGGATCGACCCGGGCGACGCCGCGATTGTTGAGCCAGGTCACCAGATCGGCATTGCCGATCACCACCGCACCCGTATCCTTGGCAATGGCGGCGGTATCGCCGACATGATCGCCATGACCGTGCGTCAGGATGATGTGGGTGGCGCCGCGTGTCGCTTCCTTCGGGTCGACGCCGCGCGCACCCGGATTGCCGTTGAGGAAAGGGTCAATCAGAATCGTGCTCTGGGCGATTTCAATGCGAAAGGCCGAATGGCCAAGCCAGGTAATCTTCATGTGGTTTTCCCTTCCATTGTCAGTCTTTGCTCGCCACAACCGTCTATTGCAGCTATGTGACATTCATTCGAATTACAACGGCCTTTCGCCGGCCAATTCAAGTGCAGGAAACACCCTTGACGGTTCTGACCATTGAACAGCTCGAAGATCATGTCGCCGACGGCCAGACCGTCGCGGGGCTCGACCTGGGCACGAAAACCATCGGCATCGCCATTTCGGACCGGGGTTTTTCCTTTGCCAATCCGCGCCCGGTGCTCAAGCGCAGCAAGTTCACCCACGACGCGCAGGATCTGCTGAAGGCGCTGAAAAGCGACAATGTCGGCGCCATCGTCATCGGCCTGCCGGTCAATATGGACGGCAGCGAGGGCCCGCGCGTGCAGGCCACCCGCGCCTTCGTGCGCAACATGGAAAAGCTGACCGACCTGCCCTTCGTCTACTGGGACGAGCGTCTATCGACGGTTGCGGCCGAGCGCGCGCTGATTGGCATGGATGTATCACGGCAAAAACGCGCCGAGCGGATCGATTCCGCTGCGGCGGCGTTCATCCTGCAAGGGGCACTGGACCGGTTGCAGAGCCTGCGTCAGAACGCAGATGGCAATTCCTTCGAATAGGCCAGCGCCGTATTGGCCGATGCCGCAGCGGCACGGTTTGCCCGCCACACCTTGACCCAGGCGATGATCTGCTTGCGGCGGCGGAAGGCGATCAGGCAGAAAACCAGCCCCGTATCGACGATGCAGGCACGGGCGACCAGCGGCGGAATGCTGTCCGGCGCGATCCCGAGAATATTGCCGTAAATGGTGAAGACCAGATCGTGCATTTCACGGCTGAAGAAGTACATCCCCATGCTCAGATCGTAGTACGACAGAAAATACCAACCCCACAGAAAGCTTAACGGGCCTGCCCAGAATATCAGGAAGCTGCGCATTCATTTCTCCTAGCGGGGAAGACGGTGGCGGGTTGTGTAACCCCGTGAAATCACGAGGTATTTTCGAATCACATTGATATCTGCTAAGAGTTTAGGCGCAACGTAAACCGTTTGTTAAGGTTAATTTAAAAAAATTTTATTAAAATTGAAGGTATTAGCCGGGGCACTTTTCGGCCCTGCGAGAGGGCCGATCAGCGGCCGATGCACGTATTTGACAAAAGCGGTGTGCAGGCGCGTCGAAAAACAGCGAGTACTGTGCGTTATGCGTGGTTCGACAAGCTCACCATGAGGGAGATGAGTGGGCTGCAAAGCCAATCGGAAACATTGCAGGATAGAGCTCCCTGCAATCCTCACCCTCCCTCATGGTGAGCTTGTCGAACCACGCGCGACGGCTATGCCGGCAGAAACGGCGCTCAGTTGGCCGGGGGATAGAGCGAGTTGACGATGCTCTTGGCGTTGTGACGGGCATCGAGCATGCCGTAGGTGGTGCGCCACTGCCCGCCGAGGCGGGTTTCGATGAACGCATCGGCGATATCTTCCGAGTGCAGGTGCCGCAGTTCCGCACCCGCTGCGGCCAGCGCTAGCTGCTCGGTCAGGATGCGCGCAGCGCCCTCGTCATTTTCCGCAACACGCATGGCGGCGCGCAGCACCTCGACCGTGCCCTGCCCGCCGCGCCCGAGCTGGGCGCCGATCCAGTTCAGCACCTCGTCGAACAGCTGCGGCCCGCGCTTGAGAACGCGCAGCACGTCCAGCGCCATGACATTGCCGGAGCCCTCCCAGATCGCATTGACCGGGGCTTCGCGGTAATGGCGGGCAAGATTGCCCTCCTCGATGTAGCCATTGCCGCCGAGGCATTCCATCGCCTCGTACAGCAAGGCGGGCGCGATCTTGGCAACCCAGTATTTCACCACAGGGGTCATCACGCGGGCGAAGGCCGCCTCACCGCGATTCTGCGCCGCATTGTCGAAGGCGCGGGCCAGCCGGAAGGTCAGCGCCGTCGCGCCGGCCACATCCAGCGCCATGTCGGCCATGACCCGCAGCATCAGCGGCTTGTCGAACAGCGGCCCGTCAAACACGATGCGATGGCGTGCATGGTGCACCGCCTCGGCAAGACCGGCGCGCATCATCCCGGCCGAGGCGATGGCACAGTCCAGCCGCGTCAGCGTCACCATGTCGATGATGGTTTTGACACCGTCGCCCGGACCGCCGACCATCTGGCCCAGCGCATTGTCGAATTCGACTTCGGACGATGCATTGGAGCGGTTGCCGAGCTTGTCCTTCAGGCGCTGGAAGCGGAAGCCGTTGGATGAACCGTCCGGCAGGATGCGCGGCACGAGGAAACAGGACAAGCCTTCGCGCGCCTGCGCCAGCACCAGGAACGCATCGGACATCGGCGCCGACATGAACCATTTGTGGCCGGTAATGCGATAGAAGCCGCTGCCGGCCGGTTCGGCGCGCGTGGTGTTGGTGCGCACATCCGTGCCGCCCTGCTTCTCCGTCATGCCCATGCCGAGCGTCAGGCTTGCCTTCTTGGCCGGGGATTTGTTGCTGGAATCATATTTGCGCGGCAGGACCAGCGGCGACCACTCGCGGTACAGGCTTGGCGACGACATCAAGGCCGCCAGCGACGCACTGGTCATGGTGATCGGGCAGAGATGCCCGCATTCCAGCTGCGCTGCCGTATAGAAGCGCGCCGTGCGCGCCTGGTGGCGCAGGCCGTTTTCCGTCGGGCCGTCTTCCCAGATCGATGAATGCAGGCCCTGCGCCACGGAACGGCGCATCAGCGCATGATAGGCTGGATGGTAATCGACGACATCGACGCGAAAGCCCTGGCGGTCATGGGTGCGCAGTTTCGGCGTTTCCGTATTGGCGAGCCGCGCCAGATCCTGCGCATCACCGGACAGGACAAACCGGCCGCTTTGTTCCAGCTCCGTCCGGGTCGCCTGCGGAAACCGCTTGGTGATCTGCATCAGCAACGGATCGCCGAGATAGGCGTTGAGACCGATCATGGAGGGTGTCTGGTTGAGAACGTCGTGGGTTTTCAAGAAAATGTCCTGATCCAATATGAGCTGTCTTTACGGCATGGCCCGTTTCATCCGAACACGTCAGCGCCGCAATCTTGAGTCGCGCATTTATGGAATGAAGGTTCTGACAAGCGGTTAACCGATCCATCTTCTTCTAGCCGAATGACGGCGCCGATGCAAAATGTCTCAGGCAGCTTTTTCTGTATCCGGGCGCAAGCTTATGTCTAGACAAATGAAAAGCCGCCTGCCTATCATGCCTCTATATTCATCGTGCCAAAAAAATGAACAAAGGGGTCAATCAGATGACATTCAAATGGTATCTCGGCGCTGCATGCGCGGCGCTTCTGGCATCCGCCGTCCCGTCACAGGCGGACACGGCGGTTTCCGTCGGCCTGTCCGGCTGGACCGGCTTTGCCCCGCTGACGCTGGCCAAGGAGGCCGGCATCTTCAAGAAGAACGGCCTTGACGTCACGCTGACCAAGATTCCGCAGGCAAGCCGCCATCTGGCACTGGCATCGGGCGACGTGCAGTGCGCCGCCACCACGGTGGAAACCTGGATCGCCTGGAACGCCAATGGCGTCGCCACCAAACAGATTTTCCAGATGGACAAGTCGTTCGGCGCCGACGGCATGGTCGTGCGCAGCGACGTCGCCAAGATTTCCGACCTCAAGGGCAAGGCCATCGCCGCATCGGCGCCCGGCACATCGCCCTATTTCGTCCTGGCATGGATGCTGAAGCACAACGGCCTGTCGCTGAAGGACGTCAAGGTTGTCAATCTCGAGCCGGGACCGGCGGCCCAGGCCTTCGTTGCCGGGCAGAACGACGCGGCGATGACCTATGAACCCTATCTCTCCACCGTGCGCGCGGCCCCGGACAAGGGCAAGATCATCGCCACCACGCTGGATTATCCCGTCGTGATGGACACGTTTGGCTGCACCAACGCATTCCTCGAAAAGAATCCGGAAGCGGCCAAGGCCTTCGCCAAGAGCTACTTCGACGCGCTGGAGCTCATCGCAGCCGACAAGGACAAGGCCTACGCGATCATGGGTGCCGACGTGAAGCAGACGGCAGAGGTGTTCGGCAATTCCGCGCAATATCTGCGCTGGCAGGACAAGGCGGCCAACCAGGCCTTCTTCGAGAAGGATTTTGCCAAATTCTCCGACGAGGCGGCAGACCTTTTGCTTGAAATCGGCGTCATCAAGAAGAAGCCGGATATCAGCACCATCGTCGATACCAGCTTCATCAAGTAATCCGCCGTTTTTCAGGAGAACGCGGGCAACACCGCGTTCTCCTTTCTCTTTTGCATCGGAACACTCATGGTTCAACCTCTCCAGCCTATCGGGGCGTCGTCACGCGTCCTGCTTGGCGTACTCTTCTTTATCCTGTTCATTGCGGCATGGTCCGCCGCCACCTTCGGCGGCTTCGTATCCAGCACATTCCTCGCCGATCCCCTGACCATGCTGCATGACGGCTGGCTCCTGTTGTCCCAGCAGAATTTTCTCTACGATATCGGCATGACGATCTGGCGGGTTGTCGGCGGCTTTGTCATCGCGGCCATCATCGCCGTTCCCCTCGGCATTGCCATGGGCGCCTACAAGCCCATCGAGGCCATGCTGGAACCCTTCGTCTCCTTTGCCCGGTATCTTCCCGCCTCGGCCTTCATTCCGCTCCTGATCCTGTGGGCGGGTATCGGCGAGATGCAAAAGCTGCTGGTGATTTTCATCGGCGCGGTGTTCCAGATCATCCTGATGGTGGCCGTGGCTGTCGCCAATACGCGCCGCGATCTGGTGGAAGCCGCCTATACGCTCGGCGCCAATGACAGCGGCATCGTCAAGCGTGTCCTCATCCCGGCCAATGCGCCGGATATCGCCGAAACATTGCGGCTGGTGCTCGGCTGGGCCTGGACCTATGTCATCGTTGCCGAAATGATCGGCGCATCCTCGGGCATCGGCTACATGATCATCAACAGCCAGGCGCTCCTCGCCACCGGGCAGATCATTTTCGGCATCATCGTCATCGGTGTCATCGGCCTGATTTCGGATTTCCTGTTCAAATCGGTCAATCGCCGGCTTTTCGCCTGGAGGCTCGCATGAGCACGCTTGTCATCAAAGGCGTCAGCCGCATTTTTCCGGGCGTGCACGGCGGCAAGCCGACCGAGGCGCTGCAACCCACCGACCTCACCGTGGCGCACAACGACTTCGTTTCGATCCTCGGACCGTCCGGCTGCGGCAAGTCCACGCTCCTGCGCATCGTCGCCGGGCTCGACCGGCCAACCAGCGGCACGGTGACGCTCGACGGGCAGGAAGTGACGGGCCCCGGCGCCGATCGCGGCGTGGTGTTCCAGTCCTATACGCTGTTTCCGTGGCTGACCATCGAGCAGAATATCGGCTTCGGCCTGCGCGAACGCGGCGTTGCCGAAAAGGAAAAGCGCGACATCGTCGCTTCCTATATCGACAAGGTGGGCCTGCGCGGTTTCGAGAACCACTGGCCGAAGCAGCTGTCGGGCGGCATGCAGCAGCGCACGGCGATTGCCCGGGCGCTCGCCAACAATCCAAAAATCCTGCTGCTCGACGAACCCTTCGGCGCGCTCGACAACCAGACGCGCGGGCTGATGCAGGAGCTGCTGCTCGGCATCTGGGAGCACGAGCAGAAAACCGTCATCTTCGTCACCCACGATATCGAGGAAGCGATCTTCATGGCGTCGCGGGTGGTGACGATGTCAGCACGGCCGGGCCGGATCAAATCCATCATGCCCGTGCCGCTCGGCCATCCCCGGCATTATACGGTGAAGGCGAGCCCCGAGTTCACCGGGATGCGGCTGAAGCTGACGGAAGAAATCCGCAGCGAGGCCATTCTGGCGGCCGAGGCGCATTGAGCCGGATTTTTTAGGGGGAACAGGGCGGGATATGCTGCCAAACGCTTGCGGGGCGGCGGCATCAAGCCTATAGGGGGGACTTGATATGACATCAAAAACGCTCCCCCTCCTGTTTCCCCACCGCCATTTGCTTGGCATCAAGAACCTTTCCCCCGAGGACATCAATATTCTTCTCGACCTTGCCGACAGCGAGGTGGCGGTTTCGCGCCAGTCCGAGAAGAAAAAGAGTGTCCTGCGCGGGCGAACGCAGATCAACCTGTTCTTCGAGGCATCGACCCGGACACAGTCATCCTTCGAGCTGGCCGGAAAACGGCTCGGTGCTGATGTGATGAACATGTCGGTCGGCAATTCCTCGGTGAAAAAGGGCGAAACGCTGATCGATACCGCCATGACGCTGAATGCGATGCGGCCGGATATCCTGATCATCCGGCACGGCTCCGCCGGTGCCGCGGCCCTGCTGGCGCAGAAGGTGGGCTGCTCGGTGGTCAATGCCGGCGACGGCGCGCATGAACACCCGACGCAGGCCCTGCTCGATGCGTTGACGATCCGGCGCGCCAAGGGCAAGGTTGCCCGGCTGATCGTGGCGATCTGCGGCGACGTGCTGCATTCGCGCGTGGCCCGCTCCAACATCCTCCTGCTGAATGCGCTCGGGGCGCGGGTGCGCGTCATCGCCCCCTCGACCCTCCTGCCCGCCGGGATCAGCCAGATGGGCGTCGAGGTTTTCAACTCCATGGAAGAAGGTTTGAAAGACGCCGACGTGGTGATGATGCTGCGCCTGCAGCGCGAGCGCATGGCGGGCGCCTTCGTGCCGTCGGTGCGCGAATATTTCCACTATCACGGGCTTGATCGCGAAAAGCTCAAACATGCCAAGCCCGACGCGCTGGTCATGCATCCCGGACCGATGAACCGCGGCGTCGAAATCGCCTCGGATGTGGCCGACGGCTCGCAGAGCGTCATTCAGGAACAGGTTGAAATGGGCGTTGCCGTGCGCATGGCGGTGATGGAAGCGCTGCTGGACCCGCGCCGCAACGCGGAAGGAGTAGCGGGATGAGCACGACCGTTCTGCACAATGCCCGGATCGTCGATCCATCCCGCGGTCTCGATGAGACCGGAACAATCATCGTCAGGAACGGCAGCATCGTTGCCAGCGGCGCCGATGCCCGCAACCAGGGTGCGCCCGAAGGGGCGACGGTTATCGACTGCACGGGAAAAACCGTCTTGCCGGGCCTCGTCGATGCCCGCGTCTTCATCGGCGAGCCCGGTGGCGAACACCGCGAAACCATCGCCTCGGCCAGCCAGGCGGCAGCGGCCGGCGGCGTGACCTCCATCATCATGATGCCGGACACCGATCCGGTGATCGACAATGTGGCGCTGGTCGAATTCGTCCGCCGTACGGCGCGCGACACGGCCGTGGTCAATGTTTATCCGGCGGCGGCGGTCACCAAGGGGCTGCAGGGCCAGGAAATGACCGAAATCGGCCTGCTGCGCGCAGCGGGTGCCGTGGCGATCACGGAGGGGCGCAATTCCATCGCCGATACCCAGCTCTTACGCCGTGCGCTCACCTATGCCAGGGATTTCGGGGTTGTCCTGTCGCACGAGACACAGGATCCCTATCTCGGCATATCGGGCGTGATGAATGAAGGCCTCTATGCCAGCTGGCTCGGCCTTTCCGGCAGCCCGCGCGAAGCGGAAGTCATTCCGCTCGAACGCGACCTGCGTCTCGCCGCCCTGACCAAAGGCGCCTATCACGCGGCGCAAATCTCGACGGCCATGTCCGCCGAGGTGGTGGCCCGCGCCAAGCAGAACGGCGTCAATGCCACTGCCGCCGTCTCCATCAACCATCTTTCGCTCAATGAGAACGACATCGGCGAATTCCGCACCTTCTTCCGCCTGCAGCCGCCGCTGCGGCTCGAGGAGGACCGGCTGGCCATGGTCGAGGCGCTGCGCAACGGCACCATCGACATCATCGTCTCGTCGCACGATCCGCAGGATGTCGACACCAAGCGCCTGCCCTTCGCCGATGCGGCGGCCGGGGCCATCGGCCTGGAAACCCTGCTCGGCGCCGCCCTGCGGCTCTATCACAATGGCGATGTGCCGCTGATCCGCATCGTCGAGGCGCTTTCCAGCGGCCCGGCCAAAATTTTCGGCCTCGATGCGGGCACGCTCAAGCCGGGCGCCCGGGCGGATATGACCATAGTCGATCTTGACGAGCCGTGGATTGTGAAGGAAGAACAGCTGCGGTCGCGCTCAAAGAACAGCTGTTTTGAAAGCGCCCGTTTCCAGGGCCGCGTTCTGCAGACATTTGTGGCGGGCAAGTGCGTTTTCACCATCTGAAGAGAAAACCGGGGAAGAGAGCATGTCGGATTTCATCAACGGGCAGGCAGGATATCTTTTCGCCGCGCTGGTCCTGGGCTACCTGCTCGGCTCCATTCCGTTCGGGCTGATCCTGACACGGCTCGCGGGCCTCGGCGACGTGCGCAGCATCGGCTCCGGCAATATCGGCGCCACCAACGTGCTGCGCACCGGCAACAAGAAGCTGGCGGCGGCAACGCTGCTGCTTGACATGTTCAAGGGAACCGCTGCCGTACTGATTGCCGGCGCCATCAGCCCGCAGGCTGCCATTGTCGCCGGTCTCGGCGCCTTTCTCGGGCACATCTTTCCGGTCTGGCTGAAATTCAAGGGCGGCAAGGGCGTCGCCACCTATCTCGGCGTCCTGCTCGGCCTTGTCTGGCAGGTGGCGCTGATCTTCGCCGCCATCTGGCTGATCATTGCCTACGCCACCCGCTATTCCTCGCTGTCGGCGCTGATAGCGGCTGTTGCCACCCCGATCATTCTCTATGTCATGGGCTACCACGCCATCGCCCTGCTCTTCCTCATCCTGACGGTCGTCGTCTTCATCAAACACCGCGCCAACATCGAGCGCCTCCTGGCCGGCACCGAGGGCAAGATCGGGTCCAAGGGGTGACGGAGGATCAGAAAGGCATCCGCCTTTCTGACAGCCAGCGCCTGAGCTGGCTTCGGCTGATCCGCAGTGAGAATGTCGGCCCGGTCACCTTCCGCCATCTGATTGCCCGCTACGGCTCGGCTTCCGACGCTCTGGAAATGCTGCCGGAACTGGTGCGGCGCGGCGGCGGCCGCCGTCCCATCCGGATTGCCAGCCTCGATGAGGCCCGGCGCGAAATGGCGATGGCCGCGCGCATGGGTGCCGTCTTCACCGGTATCGGCGAACCCGACTATCCCCGCTATCTGCGCCACGCCGACAATCCGCCGCCACTGGTGGCGATCAAGGGCGATGCGGCGGTGTTTCGCCTACCGGCTGTCGCCATTGTCGGCGCGCGCAATGCATCGCTCATCGGGATCAAGCTCACGCGGATCATTGCACGGGAATTGGGACAGGCGGGTTATGCCGTTGTGTCAGGACTTGCCCGCGGCATCGACAAGGCGGCGCATGAGGCAAGCCTTGACAGCGGCACCGTTGCCGTCATGGCTGGCGGCTTGGACAAGCCCTATCCGCCGGATAATCTCGATCTCTTCGCAGCGATCCCCGCAAGCGGCGGCGCCGTCATCAGCGAAATGCCGTTCGGCTGGGAGCCGCGCGCCCGGGATTTTCCGCGCCGCAACAGGATCATCGCGGCGCTTTCCCTCGGCCTGCTGGTTGTCGAGGCGGCGGAGCGATCCGGCTCGCTGATCAGCGCCCGGTTTGCCGGGGAACTCGGCCGCCTGGTTTTCGCCGTCCCCGGTTCGCCGCTCGATCCGCGCGCCAAGGGCACCAATGCGCTTCTGAAGAACGGCGCCATTCTCGTGACTGAAACCGCCGACATCCTGTCGGCCATCGGACCGCTTGTGGACCGGCCCTCCCTCGACGATACGGCATTTTTCGCGCCGGAATCCGCCTTTCCGTCGATTCCCCCGCCCAACGAGACAGACCGCGACCGGATCGTCACCCTTTTGGGTCCAACGCCCGCCGATGTCGACGAACTCATCAGGACAAGCGGAATTCATCCGGCGGCCATATCGCTTATTCTGCTCGAACTCGATCTGGCCGGCCGGCTGCAGCGTCACTCAGGTGGAAGTGTTTCGCTTCTTTAGAGGGGAGACAATATTTGTCTCTTTTGCCAAAAGATCATTGCTTTCGATGTAAGCGATTTCGATCAGATAGGCCAGCATGTCCAGGTCATTCAACTTGGCCATACTGCGCAATTCTCCCAGCATTTGCTGAATATATCTTATGTTTTCTGTCCGACTGAACTTGTTCTCACCCATGACTTCGTCCTTAAATACGCATTTATACAGAAATAAATAAAGTTATATTATATAGGTCTTTAATCCGGTGGATTTCACAGTTTGCCAGTCCGAACCTCCACAAAAACAATCAAATAGTGATTCGCTTTCTTAAAAAAGGCGGGACTCGCTGCCTTTCTCAATAAAGCGCCTGAGATGTATGGATAATATCATTAATTGCAATATTTCAAATAGCAACTTTAAGTTGCATTTAACGATTTTTCACGCACAGGCCTTGACGTTCCGAGCAAGCCTGTTCATTTCACAAGACCTGTTTCGAAGTGAAAACTGTGCTTTTGTAATGTGACAAGAGCAGGAAAGCCCAATTCAATAATGAACGTTGTCGTCGTCGAATCGCCCGCAAAGGCTAAAACAATCAACAAATATCTGGGTTCAGGCTATACGGTTCTGGCCTCGTTCGGCCATGTCCGTGATCTGCCTGCCAAGGACGGGTCCGTTCGCCCGGACGAAGATTTCGCCATGTCGTGGGAAGTCGACGGGGCATCGGCCAAACGTCTGGGCGATATCGTCAAGGCCCTGAAAGACAGTGACGGCCTCATACTCGCAACCGATCCGGATCGCGAGGGTGAAGCAATCTCCTGGCACGTCCTGGAAGTGCTGCGGCAGAAGAAGGCCATCGGCACCAAGCCGGTCAAGCGCGTGGTGTTCAATGCGATCACCAAGAGCGCGGTGCTCGACGCCATGGCCAATCCGCGCGACATCGACATGCCGCTGGTGGATGCCTATCTCGCCCGGCGTGCGCTTGACTATCTCTTCGGCTTCACCCTGTCGCCGGTGCTCTGGCGCAAACTGCCCGGCGCCCGCTCCGCCGGCCGCGTGCAATCGGTCGCCCTACGGCTCGTCGCCGACCGCGAAGCCGAGATCGAACGCTTTGTGCGTGAGGAATACTGGAACATTGCAGCGCTCTTGAAGACACCGCGCAATGACGGCTTCGAAGCGCGGCTGATTTCCGTCGACGGCAAGAAGCTCGCCAAGCTCGATATCAAGAACGCCGAACAGGCCGGTGCGCTGCGCACCATGCTGGAGGGCGCGAGCTTCAAGGCAGCATCCGTCGAAGCCAAGCCGACCAAGCGCAATCCCGGACCGCCCTTCACCACCTCCACCCTGCAGCAGGCGGCATCCGGCCAGCTCGGCTTCTCGGCCTCGCGCACCATGCAGATCGCCCAGCGGCTGTATGAGGGTATGGACCTTGGCGGCGAGACCGCCGGTCTGATCACCTATATGCGTACGGACGGCGTGCAGATGGCCCCGGAAGCGGTTCAGGCCGCCCGTGAGACGATCAGCAAGGTATTCGGCGAAAAATATGTGCCGGAGAAGCCGCGCTTCTACTCGACCAAGGCAAAGAACGCCCAGGAAGCGCACGAAGCCATCCGCCCGACCGATTTCAACCGCCACCCGAAGGATGTGCGCCAGTTCCTCGATGCCGACCAGGCGCGGCTCTATGAGCTGATCTGGAAGCGCGCCATCGCCAGCCAGATGCAGTCGGCCGATATCGAACGAACTGTCGTGGATATTGACGCGCAGAACGGTTCAAGTTTTGCCCAGCTGCGGGCCAATGGTTCCGTGGTGAAGTTCGACGGCTTCCTCGGTGCCTATGTGGATCACCGCGAGGAAGAGGATGTCGACGAGGACGGCGCCCGCCTGCCCGAAATCCGCGCCGGCGAGGCCCTCGCCCGCGAAAAGATCAACGCGACGCAGCACTCGACCGAACCGCCGCCGCGCTATTCCGAAGCCACGCTGATCAAGCGGATGGAAGAGCTCGGCATCGGCCGTCCTTCGACCTATGCGGCGACCCTCGCCACCCTGCGCGACCGCGAATACATCACCATCGAAAAGCGCAAGCTCATTCCCGAAGCCAAGGGCCGCCTGGTCATTGCGTTCCTCGAGAGCTTTTTCCAGCGCTATGTCGAGTATGATTTCACCGCCGATCTGGAGGAAAAGCTCGACGAGATTTCCGACGGCAAGCTGCGCTGGAAGGATGTCCTGCGCGATTTCTGGACCGATTTCTTCGGTTCGGTCGACGGCATCAAGGAACTGCGCGTCACCAATGTTCTCGATGCGCTGAACGACCAGCTCGGCCCGCTGGTCTTCCCGCCGCGCGAAGACGGCAGCGATCCGCGCATCTGCCAGGTCTGCGGAACCGGCAATCTCTCGCTGAAGCTCGGAAAGTACGGCGCGTTCGTCGGCTGCTCGAACTATCCGGAATGCAAGTTCACCCGTCAGCTCGGCGGCAGCGAAGCCTCCGGCGAGAACGGCAATGGCGACGAGCCGAAGGTGCTTGGCAAGGATCCCTATACGGACGAGGACGTCAGCGTGCGCAACGGCCGTTTCGGCCCCTATGTGCAGCGCGGCGACGGCAAGGAAGCCAAGCGCGCCAGCCTGCCGAAGGGCTGGACCATCGACGCCATGGACCATGAAAAGGCGCTGGCGCTCCTGTCATTGCCACGCGACGTGGGCCAGCATCCCGAATCGGCCAAGATGATTTCGGCCGGTATCGGCCGGTATGGTCCCTATCTCTCGCATGACGGCACCTATGCCAACCTGGAAAGCGCGGAGGACGTGTTCTCCATCGGCCTCAACCGCGCCGTCACGGTGCTGGCGGAAAAGCTGGCCAAGGGCCCGGGCCGCGGGCGCGGCACACCCGCGGCGCTGAAGGACCTGGGCGAACATCCCGATGGCGGGCCGATCACCGTGCGCGACGGCAAATATGGTCCCTATGTCAATTGGGGCAAGGTCAATGCGACCCTGCCGAAGGGCAAGGACCCGGCAACCGTTACCGTCGAGGAAGCCCTGCTGCTGATCGCCGAGAAGGCCGGAGCCAAGGGCACCAAGAAAGCCCCTGCCCGCAAGGCCGCGGCGAAAAAGCCCGCCGCCAAGAAACCAGCCGCCAAAAAGGCGGCGACGAAAAAAGCTAGTTAAGGACCCGAACATTGGCACGCCGTATCTCTCCACCCAAAGGAAAAAAGCGGCCTGCCAGTTCCGCAGACACCGGTCGCGAGCCCTATCTGCCGGGCCGCGAGGAAATTCTCCAGTTCATCAAGGAGAATCCGGACCGCGCGGGCAAGCGCGATATCGCCAAGGCCTTCAACCTCAAGGGCGATGCACGCATCGGCCTGAAAGACATTCTGCGCGATCTGGCCGATGACGGCCTGGTGGAAAAGCGGGCAAAGCGCCTTGCCGTTCCCGGCAGCCTGCCGAGCGTTGCCGTCCTCGATATCACCGGACGTGACGGCGATGGCGGGCTGATTGCCAAGCCGGCCGAATGGCCTGCCGATCACGAGGATCGGCCGCCTACCGTTTTCATCCGCGCCTCGCGCAACCAGAAGGGCCCGACGCCCGGCGTCGGCGACCGCGTTCTCGCCCGCATTTTTCAAGGCGCCGATCCGAGCGGTCCGGCCTATACGGCCCGCGTCATCAAGCGCATCGAACACCGCAAGGACGCGGTGCTCGGCGTTTTGCGCCATCTCGACAATGGCGAATGGCGGATCGAGCCGGTGGAGCGGCGGCAGGCGGAGCTTTCCGTCGACCCGGCCCAGCTGAACAATGCCAAGGCGAACGACCTCGTTGAAGTCGAAGTGAGCAAGATCGGCCGCTACGGGCTGGCGCTTGCCCGGATCAGCCAGATCATCGGCTCCGTTGCCAGCGAGCGGGCGCTGTCGATGATCGCCATCCACGAGCACGAAATCCCGCATGTGTTTCCCGACAGCGTCATTGCCGAGGCGGAAAAGGCCAAGCCCGCCACCATGGCGCACCGGGAGGACTGGCGGCACGTGCCGCTTGTCACCATCGATCCGGCCGACGCCAAGGATCACGACGATGCCGTCTGCGCCGAAGCGGACACGGACGAGAAGAATCCCGGCGGCTTCATCGCAACCGTCGCCATCGCCGACGTCGCCGCCTACATCACGCCGGGTTCGGCACTCGACCGCGAAGCGCTGAAGCGCGGCAATTCGGTCTATTTCCCCGACCGCGTCGTTCCCATGCTGCCGGAGCGCATTTCCAACGACCTGTGCTCGCTGAAGGAACTGGTCGACCGCCCCGCCCTTGCCGTGCGCATGATTTTCGGTGCCGACGGGCGCAAGATTTCGCACACATTCCACCGCATCATGATGCGCTCGCATGCGCGCCTGTCCTATCCGCAGGCACAGGCCGCCATTGACGGTGCGACCGACGAGAAGACGGCGCCCATTCTCGACAGCATCCTGAAGCCGCTCTGGGCGGCCTATGCCGTGCTCAAGCGCGGGCGCGATTCCCGCGAACCGCTGGAACTCGACCTGCCGGAAAAGAAAATCCTGCTGACGCCGGAAGGCAAGGTCGACAAGGTGGTGATTCCGCCACGCCTCGATGCGCACAAGCTCATCGAAGAATTCATGATCCAGGCCAATGTCGCCGCCGCCGAAACGCTGGAGCGCAAGCGCCAGCCGCTGATCTTCCGCATCCACGATGCGCCCTCGCTGGCCAAGCAGGAAATTCTGCGCGAGTTTTTGCGCACGCTGGATATTTCGCTGGCGCGCGGCGCCGAACTGCGCCCGAACCAGTTCAACCATATTCTCAAGCGCGTCGAAGGCAGCGAACAGCAGGAACTGGTCAACCAGGTCGTCCTGCGCTCGCAGTCGCAGGCGGAATACAACCCCGAGAATATTGGCCATTTCGGTCTCAACCTGCAGAAATATGCGCACTTCACCTCGCCGATCCGCCGTTACGCCGACCTGATCGTGCATCGCGCGCTGATCGCGGCGCTGGCGCTTGGCCCCGACGGCATCACCCATAAGGAAGAGGAAGATCTGCCGGAGATCGCCGCGCTGATTTCCACTTCGGAGCGGCGCGCCATGGCGGCCGAACGCGACACGGTCGACCGGCTGATCGCCCATCACCTCGCCGGACAGGTCGGCAGCAGTTTCCAGGGGCGGATTTCCGGCGTGACCAAGGCCGGGCTGTTCGTTGCCCTTGCGACATATGGTGCCGATGGCTTTATTCCCATTTCAACCCTCGGCGATGATTACTATCTTTACGACGAAACCAACCATGCCCTTTCGGGCGAAAGAAGCGGCAAGGGCTTCCGGCTGGGCGATATCGTCGATGTGCGCCTGATCGAGGCCCTGCCGGTGGCGGGTGCATTGCGGTTCGAAATGCTGACCGAACCGCATGCCGTTCCAAGCGGCGTGCGCTCGCACCACAAGGCCAAGCGTTTTGCGCGCGGAAGCCAGAAACGTCCGGGTGGGTTTTCCCGCGGCGGGCGAAGAGGTAAGGGATGACGGAACATTTTTTTGGTGCGGATACTGCCCCGGCAAGACCCGTCCGCCCGGTCGGTCAGGCCATGTGGCGCGGCTTTCGCAGCCGCTGCCCGCATTGCGGCGAAGGAAAACTGTTCCGCGCCTTCGTCAAATCGGTCGACCGCTGCGCCGTCTGCGGCGAGGACTATACCCACCAGCAAGCCGATGATTTTCCTGCTTATATAACCATCACAATTGTAGGCCATATTGTGCTGGGCGGATTCCTCGCGGTGGAAACGCTCGTCCTGCTTTCAAGCTGGGTGCATCTGGCAATCTGGGCACCCCTCACGGTTGCCATGTCCATCGCCCTGCTCCAACCGATAAAGGGCGCGATCATTGGATTGCAATGGGCCAATTACATGCATGGTTTCGGCGGCGAAACCGATGAGCTGGAACCGCCGGAACGGTGACACGATGCCATTGAGCGACCTCGACAAATCCGCGCCTGCCAAAGCCGCACACGCCCGCCTGCGGCCGCGCGATGCCGCATCGCTGCTGCTCGTTGACCGCACGGGCAAGGATGTGCGCATCCTCATGGGCCGGCGCCACATGCGCCATGTCTTCATGCCGGGGAAATTCGTGTTTCCGGGCGGGCGCACCGAACGGGCCGATGGCCGGATTGCCGCCTTTGGCGAGCTGACGCCGGCTGACGAGGGCAATCTTTTGAAGGGCATGGGCACGCGCCCCAGCACCCAGCGCTGCCGCGCCCTCGCCCTTTCCGCCATCCGCGAGACGTTTGAGGAAGCCGGGCTGTTCCTCGGCCGGCACGCACCCGCCGCCATCGGCCACCCCGACTGGGCGGCCTTTGACCAGCGCGGCATCCTGCCCGACCTTTCGGCCATGCGCTATTTTGCCCGCGCCACCACGCCGCCCGGCGGCTCGCGCCGCTTCGACACGCGCTTTTTCATGGCCTTCCGCGAAGCGGTGGCCGACAGCCTGCCCGAAGGCACCGGACCGTCGCTGGAGCTCGAGGAGCTGTGCTGGCTGCCCTTCAACGACGCCCTGAAGCTCGATATTCCGACGATCACCCGCGCCATCATCCAGGAGGCACAGGCGGTGCTGGAGACCAATCCGGCCCTGCAACCCGGCCACACCGTCGTTGAATACCGCATGAAATACGGGCGCTTCGTCCGAGAGGTCTTCTAGTTCATGGATGCAATGCAGAAGACGTCCGACCAGATCGTGGTCCGGTCATCCTGGCGCGCCCTTGTTGCGGCCATCGCGACGATCAGTGCCGTCGGTGTCGCCATCGGCCTCGGCATTCCGCTGCTCAGCGTCATCCTGGAAAATCGCGGCCATTCCGCCACGATGATCGGCCTCAATGCGGCGGTTGCCGGCATCGCCTCCATCGTGGCCGCGCCCTTCGCCGCCTCCATCGCCGCGCGGCTGGGTGTGGTGCCGACATTGCTGATCATGCTTCTGATCGGTGCCTGCTCCTTCTTCGGCTTCTATGTCTTCAGCGATTTCTGGGTCTGGGTGGTGCTGCGCGTCTTCCTGCATTTCGCCCTGACCATGCTGTTCATCCTGTCGGAATACTGGATCAACACCGCCGCCCCGCCGGAAAAACGCGGGCTGGTGCTCGGCGTCTACGCCACGGTGCTGTCCATGGGCTTTGCGCTCGGACCCTGGCTGTTTTCACGCATCGGCAGCACCGGCATCACGCCGTTTGCCGTTGGCTTCGGCATCATCATCTTTGCCATGCTGCCTGTTCTCCTCGCCTGGAAGGAAAGCCCCGATTTTCATGAGGAAGAACATGTGCCCTTCGCCCCCTTCATCTGGGCGGTGCCGACGGCAACGGCCGCCGTGTTCGTGTTCGGCGCGGTGGAAACCGGCGGCTTTGCGCTGTTTCCGGTCTACGGCTCGCGCATCGGCTACAGCGAGGCGGATGCCGCCCTGCTCCTGACCACCATCGGCCTTGGCAATGTGCTGATGCAGATCCCGATCGGCCTGCTCAGCGACCATGTGCAGGACCGCCGCAAGATCCTGCTTGTCTGCGCGCTGGTCGGGCTTGCCGGCATGTGCATCCTGCCCTTCATCACCGCCAACTGGTATCTGGTGGCGGGCCTGTTCTTCATCTGGGGCGGCGTGGTGGCCGGGCTCTATACGGTCGGCCTTGCGCATCTCGGCTCGCAGCTCACCGGCCGCGAACTCGCCTCGGCCAATGCGGCGTTCGTGTTCTGCTATGCCGTCGGCATGCTGGTCGGCCCGCAGGCACTGGGTCTCGGCATGGATGCGATGGGTCCCGGCGGATTTGCGGTGTCGCTGGCGATATTCTTCGCCGGTTACGCGCTTCTGGTCGGTTCCCGGCTGATAAGACGCAGGAATTAGGGCGCGCATTGGTCTCTTTTCGGAGAATCACCCGAAGCTACACCACAAAGTAGAACAAGTTTACTACTTCTAATTATGCGGGAAAAAATGGGTAGAATTTCTTAATACTTTAGTCTGACTTGCCGCCAAAACCGGCGGGTTAACGCTTTGCCCATATATTTTGCACTTGACTATTACACGTCATTGCAACTCTATTTGCCTCACATTTTATTTTTCTATTTCTGCATTTCAAACGACGCTTATATTGGGAACTATATTTCATGTTTTTTCACGCCTCTGGCGCGGCTTTTTCCGCGCGTTCTGATCGCTTGTCCAAATTCCGCAACCATCTGATGAGCAGCGTCTGTGCTGCGCTGATCGTTGCTGCTGCCGGACCCGGAGCCCATGCGCAGGAGGTGCCGGGCAAGTATTTCAATGCCGATGGCAGCAGGACGGACGATCTGGAAAAGGCGGCGGCGACATGGCGGAACGATCCAGAATTCGGAAGAAATTTTGGCATCGGCGCGATGAAAACAGAATACGCTTATGCCAGAGGTTTGAGCGGTGTCCATATAAAACTCGGAGTATTTGATAACGGAACGTGGAGAGGGCACTCAGAGTTCGCCGCTCCTGGCAAACTAGAAACCATCACCACGACGGGCACGCGGGCCTATACGGATCCTTATGTGTTGGCTGCCAAACAATCTGGAAACAAAGGAGACCCTTTTGTATTGGATGGAGGGGATTCAATCCCTTGGGCATCCCGAAGTATATATCATGGCACAGGGGTCGCAGGCATTGTCGGAGCTCTTCGCAATGGAAAAGGCATGCATGGTATTGCATTTAACTCTAGCATCGTTGCCGCAAGCAACGGCGATCCAGGACCAGAGGATGGCATCGTTGAAGGCAACGACGAGAACATATACCGCGCCGGGTTTGATGCACTCATCAATGCAGGGGTGCGAGGTATCGTCAACAGTTGGGGTATCGGTTATGATGAAAAAACAAATGGAATCAACCTGCCGCCGCCTTTATACCGCGTCGGCACCAAACCCTACAAATTGAGCGATGGTATTGCTCAATATAATTCCAATCCTACACATGGAACTTATGCCGCCGCCGAAAAAGTAGCACGGGCTGGCATTGTGCAAATTTTTGCGGCAGGAAATGATTACGGTTCCGAACCGGAAAGCATTCCGGGCCTCCCGCACTTCAGGCCGGATATTGAAGCTAACTGGATCACCGTAGTAGCGCTGACATCCCAGGGATCACCAGCAAGCTATACGAACTTTTGTGGTTACACGAAATGGTATTGCGTTTCTGCGCCTGGCCATCTGACAAACACGTCTTCATTCGATGGAAGCGGTGACAAAAAAATAGAAACTTATAAAGATTTTACGGGCACGTCTGCAGCAGCTCCGCACGTACTTGGAGCATTGGGATTGGTATTCGAGCGCTTTCACTACCTTACAAATGCTCAGGCACGCGATGTGTTGCTGACAACTTCTAATCATCTTGGAACGAGCGATGCAAACACACCTGATAAGCTTTATGGTTGGGGCCTAATCGATCTTAAGAAAGCCATGGCAGGCCCTGCCCAATTCCTCGGCCGGTTCGATGCCAATCTGGGTGCCGGCGTGAAGGACATCTGGAGCAACGACATCTCGCAGGTGGCGCTGGATCAGCGCAAGCGGGAAGAAGCCGAGGAGGTGGCGGCCTGGGCTGCGCGCAAGAAGGCGCAGGGCTGGGAGAGCGGTATCGGCGAAAAACAGCGCTCGGAACTGGCGAAGATAATCGAACCGCAGTTTTCTTCTGATAAGATCGCTACCGCCGAAGCCCTGCTGACTGATCTCGTCAAAGCCGTGGCCGCCGGAAAACCTGTTCCTTCTCTCATTAAGAAGGGTGATCCGGGTTATGATGCCAATTTCGCTGCACGTGATGCAGCGTATAAAGCCAATGCCCCAATAAACGCAGCCAACAGCAAAATCAAAGCTGATCCGCTTGCATCGGCCCTGCTTGCCGACTTCACAAAAGCTTATCCGAAAGCAGTCACAACGTACGGAACAGATCCCAGCGCAGATTTTGCAGCCTACAAGGCCGGTCGAAAAGACGATCCTCTCGCGGTGCTGAAACAGAAAATGCTGCCTGAGCAGATAGCCGCGCTGGAGACGGAATATCAATTCAGTGAATCCCGCACGGCCTATCTCTCCGGCAAGCTTGCCGATCCGAAATTTTACGATGCGGGGCTGACGAAATCCGGGCCGGGCTCGCTGTGGTTGACGGGCAAGAATACCTATCGCGGCGATACGGTGATCAATGGCGGCGAACTTGGCATCGGGCTTGGCGGTTCCATCGTCTCGGCATCGGTTATCAATGATACGAGCCTTTTGACCGTCGATGGCACGGCGGCTGCGGTGACGGCGAATGCGGGCGGGCAGGTGAAGGTCAATGCCAGTGGTGCGACCGGCGATCTCATGCTGAATGGCGGCTTTGCCTCGGTCGATGGCCGTAGCGGCGCGGCGGTGGTCAACACAGGCGGCGTACTTAGCGGCATCGGTACGGTGGAGCGTCTGGCCATGCATGAGGGCGGCGTGGTCGCGCCGGGAAACTCGATCGGCATATTGCATGTGGCAACCGATGCCAGCTTTGACAAAGATACCGGCATGCTCATTCAGGTGGCTGCCGACGGGCGCAGCGACCGTTTGGAAGTTGCAGGCAAGGCGACGCTGCTCGGCGGCGTGGTGACTGTGACGACCGAAGACGGCACGGCACCGTTGTCTCCGGCCGAAACGCTCGCGCTGCTGGGTAAGACATACACGATACTATCAGCGGTGGGCGGCGTGAGCGGAGCGTTCGATACGGCCCTGCCGCACTATTACTTCATCGGCGCCGCACTCGCCTATGCAGCCAATGACGTCACGGTGAGCCTTGCGCGCAACAATGTTGCCTTTGCCGCTATCGGCGAAACGAGAAACCAGAAGGCGGCGGCTTCCGGGGTTGAGAGCCTGGGTCGCGGCAATCTCCTCTATGACATGGTAGCTGTCTCAACCGTGACGCAGGATCTGCCCGCCGGTTTCTCCGCCCTGTCGGGCGAGGCGCATGCCACCTTGCGCGGCACGCTGCTGCAGGATGCCGGGCTGGTCAGCGGAGCGGCGTCTGAGCGGGTGCGTGCGGCGTTTGACGGTGTCGCCGCCAAAGCCGCACCGGTTGCAACGCTGCTCGCCTATGGTCCCGATGACAAGGCCAAGGGCAGGCAGAGTGCCGATGAGGCGTTTGATGCAACAGCCCCGGCACCAGCCGCCGCAACCACCGCTTTGTGGGGACAGGCCTATGGCGGTTGGAGCCATGGCGCCAGCGATGGCAATGCCGCCGCCTATAGCAGAAACACCGGCGGCATCGTCACCGGCATGGACGGCGTGATTGCCGGGACATGGCGTTTTGGTTTGCTGGCCGGTTATGGCTCGACATCGCTGCATGGGGCGGGGTCGTCCGTCTCCGCCGACAGCTATCAGCTGGGTGTCTATGGCGGCACGAAGATCGATGCACTGACATTGAGCCTCGGCACGGTGCTGGCGCATCATGAGATCGATACGCGCCGCACGGTCGCCTTCGGCTCGTTGGCCGAGACGGACACCGCCGGTTACAGCGCCAACACGGTGCAAATCTTCGGCGAGGCCGCTTATCGCATCGAGACGCCCTACGCGGCGCTCGAACCCTTCGCCGCGGCGGCCCATACCCACCTGAAGACGGCAGGCTTCACCGAAACCGGCGGCATTGCCGCCCTGTCGGCGCCGTCATCCACCACGGACCTGACGACGACGACACTCGGGCTCAGGGCATCGCGCGCCTTCACCCTCGGCAACGCCACGACCCTGACGGCACGCGGCATGGTGGGCTGGCGGCATGCCTATGGCGATGTCACGCCGCAGGCGCAGCTGGCCTTTGCCAGCGGCGGCGAAAGTTTCGATGTCAGCGGCCTGCCGGTTGCCGCCGATGCGGCGCTGGTGGAAGCCGGCCTCGCCTTCGATATCGGCAAGGCCACCACGCTGGGCCTCACCTATACCGGACAGTTCTCCTCCGGCGTCAACGACAATGCGGTCAAAGCCGATCTGACGGTGAGGTTTTGAGGCAATAAACATGGTTGTTGCGATGAGAAACCTATCTTTCCCATATGTCACAATCGAGACTGCAAGGACCGGGACTCTGCGAAACATATCGAGTGTGGAAGAAGCGTATGAATGGCTTACGCTTTACTGGCCCAAACATTCCAGAGGTGAGCGGTGGTCCGCCGCTCACCAAGCCTGCATTGATGCTGTTAGCCGGAGGGGAAACCCTGTAATCGTTCAAAAGGCGTTCATCGAAGCTGCAAAAGAAGCCGGGATCTATTTTAACCAGCAGAAATTTCTTGCGCAGGTACGAAAAACGTGAATGTCACCGCAATTTTCTGAATCACGTATTGTGCAACGCCATTCACGCTCGCATCCAAGATACAGATCGAACTTTGATCACGACATTCCCTGCCCTTCTGCTCCTTACACAAGCGGAATAGCGAGATTACAGCACCTCTACCCTTGACTTTTTGCCGAGTGTTGGTACATGTCCGCCTGAATTTCCGCTTATAGCCACGTTGTTGGACTGAACGGCGGTCCTCTTCTAATAAAGACAGGTAAACTGAAAATGGCTAAGGCTGCAAATATCAAGATCAAGCTTCTGTCGACCGCTGACACCGGTTTCTTCTACGTTACGAGCAAGAACAGCCGTACGAAGACAGAGAAGTTCTCTTTCCGCAAGTACGACCCGGTCGTACGCAAGCACGTTGAATTCAAGGAAACCAAGATCAAGTAATCCTGGATTTTTCCGCATGTTCAAAATGCCGCCTTCGGGCGGCATTTTTGTTTGTGGGGATTGGCAATCCGATTCGGGCGGCCTCATGCCGCCTCGGAGACAACCTTGTTGCGGCCCGATGCCTTGGCGCCATACAGCGCCTCGTCGGCACGTTTGAGCATGTTCTGCACGCTGTCATCCTTCGACTGCACGCTGGCAATGCCGATGCTGATGGTCACAGGCACGCCGGTGGTGCCGTCATCGACGAAAAACGGCGTCGAGGCCACTTCACGCCGGATGCGCTCGGCGACAATGGCCGCCATCGTCAGGTCCGTATCGGGCATGACGATGAAGAATTCTTCCCCGCCATAGCGGCTGGCGAGGTCGCTGCCGCGCACGTTGCGGCGCAGGCGCTGGGCAAATTCGCGCAGCACCTCATCCCCGCCATCATGGCCATAGGTGTCGTTGATCAGCTTGAAGCGGTCGATGTCCGTCATCAGGATCGACAGCGGACGGCGGCGGTCCACGGCGCGCTTGAACAGGGTTGCCAGGTGCGTTTCCAGATACAGCCGGTTGTGCAGGCCCGTCAGGCTGTCGGTGACGGCCATCTCGTAGGTCTTGACGACACTGGCGCGCAGGCCGTCATGATAGGCCTTGCGGCGCAGCTGCGTGCGCAGGCGCGCCAGCAATTCGTTGGAATTGAGCGGCCGTACCACATAATCGTTGACGCCAAGCTCCAGCGCGCGGCGGACCTTCGGTTCCTCGCCCTGATCGGCGACGAATATGATCGGCATCGACCGCGTGTTGTCGAGCGAGCGCAACTGCGCGCAAATGCGCAGCGGATCGTAATCGGCAAAGCTCGATGCGATGATCAGGCAGTCGTGATTGCCCTGAATGGCGTCGAAAAAACCCGTCTGCGGATCGGTCTGCACGTCAACGGTGCATTCTTCCGCCAGAATGGTTCTGATTCGTTCGACGCTGCCAGGCCGCTCGTCGATGAGCAGCACCTTGGCATCCCGGGCTATGGCTTCGACACCGCTGGGAAAGCGCAGGATGGACTCAAGGCCGACATCGCGGGTCGTTGCCACCCGCAGCCGCAATTCGTCGGTGAGATTCTTCAGCCGCACCAGGCTTTTCACCCGGGCAAGCAATTGCAGGTCGTTGACCGGCTTGGTGAGAAAATCATCGGCGCCGAAATTCAAGCCGGTGATCCGGTCCATATCCTGATCGAGCGCTGTCACCAGAATGACCGGGATATGCGCGGTGGCGGGCTGCGATTTCAGCCGGCGGCAGACCTCGAACCCGTCCATGCCCGGCATCATGACATCGAGAAGGATGACATCGACGCTGTTGTTTTCGCAGAACTCCAGCGCTTCATAGCCGTTCGACGCCGTCACGACTTCATAATATTCGGCGCTCAACCGCGCTTCCAGAAGCTTCACGTTGGCAGGAACATCATCTACGACAAGTATGCGGGCCGTCATAGTTCACTTCTCCGGGAAAACTGACGGCTCATGCGTCACCAAGGTAGGATTTGATGGTTTCGATGAATTTCGGCACGGAAATCGGCTTGGATATATAGGCCTCGCAGCCGCCCTGCCGGATACGTTCCTCGTCGCCCTTCATCGCGAAGGCCGTGACGGCGATGATGGGGATCACATGCAGATCATCATCCGCCTTCAGCCATTTGGTCACTTCGAGCCCGGAAACCTCCGGCAGCTGGATATCCATGAGGATCAGATCGGGGCGATGCTCGCGCGCCAGATCGAGGGCTTCGAGACCGTTGCGTGTACGGATCGTTTCATAGCCGCTGGCTTCGATAAGGTCGCGGAAGAGCTTCATGTTGAGCTCATTGTCCTCGACAATCATGACTTTCTTCACCATTGGCAACGTCCCGTTGATCATGCGTGGCGTGGGATTGCCGCCTTGACAAGGCTCCCACCGCAGCATCATTGAATGGATGCAAGTAATAGCGCGTTTTGATTGATGAAAAGGTAACTCTTCACGGCGGTCAAAAAATGCTGCAGATCATGTTTAACCAAGGCTTTATTGAACATCTTCTTTTGTAGAGATTCAATTGGTCATTGGCCCTTCCGCCTGCAATGGGGTCGCGGCAGGCGGTCAAACGGGAATATTGTTTTCAAGGGTGTTCGGATGAACACACATTTCGGGACAGACAGGCAGAATGAAACAGCAGATGAACCTTGAGAATGCACAGGATCTGGCGATCAATGCCCTGGTTTTCCTGGCGCAGGACAGTGAATTGCTGCCGCGCTTTCTTGCCCTCACGGGCATCACGGCGGATCAAATCCGCCAGGCGGCGCAGGAGCCGGGATTTCTGGCCGGCGTGCTGCAGTTCTACCTGGCGCATGAACCGACGCTGATGCGCTATTGCGAGGCGACAGAGACCGACCCTGCCCTGTTCCAGCAGGCGCTGCGGCTGCTGCCGGGCGGACGGCAGGAGGATGTGTACTAACGCGCAAACGGCTTGCAAGAGACCTGTCTCTTCAGTAAGTTCGGCATGTTCTATTTATGTTCCGAGCATCATGGCCCCCCTCAACGATCCTGAATTTGGATTCTGCCGCGACTGTCTGACAGCGCAGACCTCGGCCGGACGCCGCTGCCAGCAATGCGGCAGCCCGCGCCTGCTGCGCCATCCGGAACTCTACAGGCTCTCCATTGCCCATGTGGACTGCGATGCATTCTATGCCTCGGTGGAAAAACGCGACAATCCGGAGCTGCGCAACAAGCCCGTCATCATCGGCGGCGGCAAGCGCGGTGTGGTCTCCACCGCCTGTTATGTCGCGCGCATTCACGGCGTGAAATCCGCCATGCCGATGTTCAAGGCGCTGGAGGCCTGCCCGCATGCGGTGGTGATCAGCCCGAACATGGAAAAATATGTGCGCGTGGGGCGCGAAATCCGCCAGATGATGCGCGATCTGACGCCGCAGGTGGAACCGCTGTCGATCGACGAGGCGTTTCTCGACCTGTCAGGCACGCAGCGCCTGCACCACGATCCGCCGGTGCGGGTCATGGCGCAGTTTTCCAACCGGGTGGAAAAGGAAATGGGCCTGTCGGTTTCCGTCGGCCTCTCCTATTGCAAGTTCCTAGCAAAAATCGCCTCGGATTTTGACAAGCCGCGCGGCTTTTCCGTCATCGGCGAAGCGGAAACCCCGCATTTCCTGCATGACAAGCCGGTGACGATGATCTGGGGTGTCGGCAAGGTGTTTGCCGCCACACTGGAGAAGGACGGCATCCGCACCATCGGCCAATTGCAGACCATGGAGCTTGGCGCGCTGATGGCCGCCTATGGCAGCATGGGCCAGCGCCTTTACCAGCTGTCGCGCGGCATCGACACGCGCCGGGTGGAGCCGGACGGCGAATCCAAGAGCGTATCGGCGGAAACGACGTTCAACGAGGATATCGGCACGCTGGAAGAGCTGGTTTCGATTCTGCGCTCGCTCTCCGAAAAAGTGTCACGCCGCCTGAAAGCGGCCGATATTGCCGGCCGGACTGTGGTTCTCAAGCTCAAATCCCGCGATTTCAAGCTGAAAACCCGCAATCGCCAATTGGCCGACCCGACTCAGCTTGCCGACCGGATTTTCCGCACGGGACTGGCGCTGCTGGAAAAGGAGATCGACGGCACGCGGTTCCGGCTCATCGGCATCGGCGTGAGTGACCTCAGTGACGATGGCCGCGCCGATCCGCTCGATCTCGTCGATGTGCAGGCGACCAAGCGGGCCGTGGCGGAGACGGCCATCGACAAGCTGCGCGGAAAGTTCGGCAACAACGCCGTCGAAACCGGCTATACCTTCGGCAAGATCAGGCAAAGGACACGGCCGGTCCCGGACGAGATTGATTGATTGGATTCAAAGGTTTGTCAGATTTGTTTAAAAGATTGAATCCGGCCCTGCTGCAAGACCATTTGTGCGTGGTTCGACAAGCACCACGCAGGATGCCTTTTGCAGCAAAGCAAAGGAGAGATGGCCAGGCCGCGAAGCCATGAATCACAGAGATTGACGGATGGCAGCCGGTCCGTTTCACGCGATCAAACAGGACAGGCCACCAGCCAAAGGCGCTATTTCAGCGGCAGAAACAGGTCCGCAACCGCCTCATGCTCCGGCACCTCCGGGAAGAAGCTCAGACGCTGGCAATAGATCGGGAAGTCGCGCGCTTCCTCGCCGCTGGCCGGAAGCCAGTCACGATACAGGTAGAGCGCGGCGGGCTCCAGATTGTCGGTGTTGCCGACGACGCGCAGCACCGCACAGCGACCACCGGGAATCTCGCCGGCCTTGATCTGCTCGCCATTCACCTCGACTGGCTGGTCGGTGCCGACACAAAGGTCCATGCTGTAATCGGCAGGCGACGCGGGACACCGCTCGGAATGCCAGACCGTGAAGGTCGGACTTGTCCTGGGGTGCAGGCCAGCGGCCTTGCGCCATGTGATGAACCGCTGGATGGTGGCACCGATCATCGCGGGGTCACCCCGATGTTCCATGATCGCCACCGGCGTCGGGGCCACAGCGCGAATCGTCACGTCATTCGTGGTAAAAGTCTTCTGCATGAGCTTGCTCCTCGCATTGTCAAAAGGCCCGAAGGCCGCAAGCCACGGCTCCCAATCGGGAGATTTTCTGAACGACGAAGGCGATTGCCCGAACCGTTGCCGAAAGGCGCGGGCGAAAGCATCGGGTGCATCGTAACCGGCATCCATCGCTATGTCCGTGACGCTCTGGGCGTCTATGTAGGCCAGCCGATACGAAGCGCGCTTCATACGGGCAAGCTGGACATAGCGATGCACGGATAACCCGAAGGTCGACATGAACTGCCGGTGGAAATGGTATTTCGAGAACGCGGCGACACCGCTCAGCGCTTCCAAACCCAGATCATCGTCGAGATGCTGTTCGATGTGATCCAGCACCCGTTGCATCCGGGCATGGTAGTTTTCAAGTGCCGCCTTCATCGCCTGTTCCTCCGTGGCGGCACCAGCTAGCCCCTTGCGGATATACAGCGCTCGACCGATCTTGCGGTTTGGGAGGGATCGATCGATACAGTCCAACGCGCCTCAGTGCGGTGTGACCTAAACCATCTCCACATCGACCACGCCGGGAATGGCCTTCATGGCGCTGGCGACCTGCGGGCCGACGCGATAGCGGTTCGGCAGTTCGATCTCCACTTCGCTGGCGCCATTCTCCTTGATCAGGATGAGCGAGACGATCTGGCCGTCATTCTGCGGGGCGAGATAGGGCGTGATGGCGCTCAGCGGCTCGCTGGAGCGCATATAGAGGCGCAAGGCCTTCTGCATGCGCGTGGCTTCATCCTCAAGCGACTGCGCCGTCTGGATGCGCAGGCTGATGCCCTCCGGCCGGTCTTCGGCCCCAACGGTCACCACGACGGAGCGTCCCGGCTCCAAGAGATCGCGGTACTGCGCCAGCGCCTCGGAGAAAAGCACTGCCTCGAACTGACCCGATGCATCGGAAAACTGGATGATGCCCATCTTGTTGCCGGTCTTGGTCTTGCGTTCCTGCTTGGCGGTGATGGTTCCGGCGAGCCGTCCGGCATTGGCGCCGCGTTTGACCGCAGCGGAAAATTCGGCCCAGCTCTGCACCCGCATCTTTTCGAGGATCGGCCGGTATTCGTCGAGCGGATGGGCGGAAAGGTAAAAACCCGCCGCCTCGAATTCGCGCCGCAGTTTTTCCGCCGACAGCCATGGCGCCGCATTGGGCAGCTGCAGCCCCTGCGATCCGCCTGCGGCCATGCCGCCAAAAATATCCGCCTGTCCGCTGACACTGTCTTCCTGCGTGCGCTGCGCATGGCCGATGATGCGATCGAGACCGGCGATGAGCGCCGGGCGTTCCCGCCCGAAGCAGTCGAACGCCCCGGCGTTGATCAGGCTTTCAAACACGCGCCGGTTGACGACGCGCGGATCGATGCGTTCGCAGAAATCCTCGAGGCTGGCATAGGGCGTGTCGCCGCGCTTCTCGACGATATGGTCGACCGCCGCCTCGCCGACGCCCTTGATGGCGGCGAGCGAATAGAAAATGCGGTTGTCGCCAACTTCAAACAGGCGGAACGAAGTATTGACCGAAGGGGTGACCACCTCGATGCCCAGCCGCAGTGCCTCGCGGCGGAAATCGTTGAGCTTGTCGGTGTTCGCCATATCGTAGGTCATCGATGAAGCGAGGAACTCGACGGGATAATGCGCCTTCATATAGGCGGTCTGGAACGACACGATGGCATAGGCGGCGGCGTGCGACTTGTTGAAGCCGTAGTCGGCGAATTTTGCCAAGAGGTCGAAAATGAAGTTGGCCTGCGGCTTGGTCACACCGCGTTCCACCGCGCCATCGACGAAGCGGACGCGCTGCATGTCCATCTCGGAGCGGATCTTCTTACCCATGGCACGGCGCAGCAGATCGGCTTCGCCCAGCGTATAGCCGGACATTTCCTGCGCGATCTGCATCACCTGTTCCTGGTAGATGATGACGCCCTGGGTTTCCTTGACGAGATGGTCGATCTTGGGATGGATCGACGCCATCTCCTCGTCGCCATTCTTGCGCGCGTTGTAGGTCGGGATGTTTTCCATCGGACCCGGACGGTACAGCGCCACAAGCGCGATGATATCCTCGATCCGATCGGGCTTCATGCCGATCAGCGCCTTGCGCATGCCGGTGCTTTCCACCTGGAACACGCCGACCGTTTCGCCGCGCGACAGCATTTCATAGCTGAGCTTGTCATCGAGCGGCAGATTGGACAAATCCACCGTGATGCCGCGCCGCTTGACCAGATTGACCGCAGTCTGCAGCACCGTCAGGGTTTTCAGGCCGAGAAAGTCGAATTTGACCAGCCCGGCCTCTTCCACCATCTTCATGTTGAACTGCGTGACCGGCATGTCGGAGCGCGGATCGCGGTACATCGGCACGAGTTCGGACAGCGGGCGGTCGCCGATGACGATACCGGCGGCGTGGGTCGAGGCGTGGCGGTACAGCCCCTCCAGCTTCAGCGCAATATCGAGCAGGCGCTCGACAACCGGTTCCTTGTCGCGTTCTTCGCGCAGGCGCGGCTCATCCTCGATGGCCTTTGCCAGCGTCACCGGATTGGCCGGATTGGCCGGAACCATCTTGGTCAGACGGTCCACCTGCCCATAGGGCATTTCGAGCACGCGGCCGACGTCGCGCAGCACGGCGCGCGCCTGCAGCGTTCCGAAGGTGATGATCTGCGCCACCTGATCACGGCCATACTTGGCCTGAACATAGCGGATGACCTCGTCGCGCCGCTCCTGACAGAAGTCGATGTCAAAGTCGGGCATCGAGACGCGGTCGGGATTGAGGAAGCGTTCGAACAGCAGGGAGAAGCGCAGCGGATCGACGTCGGTGATCGTCAGCGCATAGGCAACGAGCGAACCCGCACCGGAGCCACGACCGGGACCGACAGGAATATCATGGGCTTTCGCCCATTTGATAAAGTCGGAAACGATGAGGAAGTAACCCGGATATTTCATCCGGGTGATGATGGAAATCTCATATTCCAGCCGTTCGGCATATTCCTGCGCCGTGTGGCCATCGGCCATGCCGAGCGTCGCAATGCGGCTTGCCAGGCCTTCGCGCGCCTGCCGGGCCAGTTCGTCGGCTTCCTCCTGCAGGGCAGCTTCGGGATCGTCGCTTTCACCGGTGAAGCGCGGCAGGATCGGCGCGCGGTTCTTCGGATAATAGGAACAGCGCAGCGCGATCTCGACGGTATTTTCCAGCGCCTCGGGCAGATCGGCAAACAGCGCCACCATCTCGTCTTCGGTCTTGAGATAATGGTCCGGCGTCAGGCGGCGGCGATCGTCGATGGAAAGCAGTGAACCCGCCGCAATGGCCAGCAACGCATCATGCGCCTCATAGTCGGCGCTCTTGGAGAAGAACACGTCATTGGTGGCAACCAGAGGCAGTTCCAGCTCATAGGCAAGCGCGATATGGGTCGCTTCGAGGGCGCGGTCATAGCCGCGATGGCGCTGCAGCTCGACATAGAGCCGGTCGCCATAGAGCGAGCGCAGATGGATCAGCCGCTGGCGGGCGCGGTCGATACGGTCGTCCTTGATCGCCTTGGCGATCGGCCCCTCGGGACCGCCGGAAAGAACGATGATTCCATCGGAAAGACCCGGCAGCCAGGAGGCGGCAACATGGACGGGATCGCCGGCGGGCGTTTCCAGATAGGCGCGGCTGACAAGCCGGACGAGATTGGCATAGCCCGTTTCCGTCGCCGCCAGCAGCACGAGCGGCGCAAGCCCGAGCGCTTCGCGCCGGTTGGCGCTGCGGCTTTCCTCGGCCTGATCGTGAAAGGCGATGTCGAGCTGGCAGCCGATGATCGGCTGCAAGCCGGACTTCGAACCCTTCTGGGCAAATTCGAGCGCCCCGAACAGATTGTTGGTGTCGGTGATGGCGATGGCCGGGCTTTTGTTGGACGTGGCGAGATCGATGACCTTGGCGACCTGCAGTGCGCCTTCCAGCAGGGAATAGGCGGAATGCACCCGCAGATGGACGAAACGAAGCGCCTGCTTTTCCGCACTGCCTTCGCCGGGTCTGCCCTGTCCGTCTGCCACTGTATCCATCTCCAGAAAATTCCGGCGAACGCGCTGATTCACCACCCGCGCATTCTCGAACAATGGTCAGGGGGTGTCCACCTATACTTTAACGACCCGATCGTGCGACTGTGAACAACCTGTGATGCACCAGCGAAAGGCCTGTGAATGAGCAACGCATATCCCGAAATCTATCTGGTGCGGCACGGTCAGACGGAATGGAGCCTGTCCGGCCAGCACACCGGCCGGACCGACATGCCGCTGACGGCCGCGGGCGAAGCGGCAGCCCGCACCCTGGCAGACCGCCTGCAGGGCCTTGCCTTTTCCGCCGTATGGTCGAGCCCTTCCCAGCGCGCATCTAAAACCTGCGCCCTCGCCGGATTTGGCGACGCCAGCATCATCAAGGACGATCTGGCGGAATGGGATTACGGCACCTATGAGGGCATCACCACCAAGGCGATCCTGGCGGAGCGCCCCGGCTGGCAGCTTTTTCGCGACGGCTGCCCCGGCGGCGAATCCGCAGCCGATGTCGGTGCGCGTGCCGACCGGATCATCCACGCCATCCGCGCGGCGAATGACAGGATTCTCATCTTCTCGAGTTCGCATTTCCTGCGGGTGCTTACGGCCCGCTGGCTTGGCTTGCCGCCCGAAGGCGGCGCGCTTTTCGTTCTGGATACCACCAGCATCAGCGTGCTCGGCTATGAGCACGACCTGACGGAACCGGTTGTCCGCATGTGGAACCAGACATGATGATGGGCGACGCCCGCGGGCCAGGAACCAGGGAAAACCTAGTCATCCCGGCCCCGCCGGTTCTTTCAGATAACGCTGACCCACATGGCGAATGTTGCAATAAACAGACTGACTGTAACGAATGACATGACGTCCTGGAAAAGTTCGCTCATCGGTAAAACCCTTCTTCGTTTGCTCTATGTATATGTTTTGTTCTATTTTTGTTCCAAAGTCAAGCGCGCCAAAGCCGCCATTGGCGCTATGGTTGTCGATTTCTTAACAGAGGGTAAAACAGGGGCCGCCGAGCGGGTGCCGCCAAACGCAAACGGGCGCGGATTTTTCCGCGCCCGTTTGCGTTCCATGGTGTGAACGGATCAGGAGACCGTGGTGATCTTGCCGTCCTTGAGCGTGACGCGGCGATCCATGCGGCGGGCCAGTTCGTGATTGTGCGTGGCGATCATCGCCGACAGGCCGGACTGGCGCACCAGGGCCTCCAACGCCTCGAACACATAGGAGGACGTCACCGGATCGAGATTGCCGGTGGGCTCATCGGCAAGCAGCACAAGCGGCGCATTGGCCACCGCGCGGGCGATGGCAACGCGCTGCTGCTCGCCGCCGGACAGTTCCGACGGCCGGTGCGAGGCGCGCGCGCCCACCTTCATGTAATCAAGCAACTGCTGCGCGCGTTCGGAGGCGACGCGCGGTTTCATGCCGCGGATCATCTGCGGCATCATCACGTTTTCCAGCGCGGAGAATTCCGGCAGGAGATGGTGGAACTGATAGACGAAACCGATGTCGTTGCGGCGGATGGCGGTGCGCTCTTCATCGGACAGCGAACCGCAGGCGCGACCGTCCAGAATCACATCGCCACTGTCAGGCCGCTCCAGGAGACCCGCCGTGTGCAGAAGCGTCGACTTGCCAGCGCCCGACGGCGCGACAAGCGCGACCATCTCGCCCCTGCCGAGGGAGAAATTGGCATCGTCCAGAATAACCAGCTCCCGGTCGATCTCATTGTACCGGCGGCCGACACTGGTCAGCTGAAGAATGGGCCCGGCTGACATTATTCGTACCTCAAGGCTTCAACGGGATCGAGCTTGGCCGCGCGCCATGCGGGGAAAAGCGTTGCCAGAAACGACAGGACAAGCGCCATCAGGATGACCGTGAAGGTTTCATTGAAATCCATCTTGGCGGGCAAGGTGCTCAGGAAATAAAGCTCCGGATTGAACAGGGTCGTACCAGACAACCAGGAGAAGAATTGCCGGATGCGCTCGACGTTGAGGCAGACGAGGACACCCAGGGCCACGCCGGCAATCGTACCGGTCACGCCAATTGCAGCGCCCGTCATCAGGAAGATGCGCATGACCGAGTTGCGCGTCGCGCCCATCGTTCGCAGGATGGCGATATCGCGTCCCTTGTCCTTCACCAGCATGATCAGGCCGGAAATGATGTTCAGGGCCGCCACGAGAACGATCAGCGTCAGGATCATGAACATGACGTTGCGCTCGACCTGAAGCGCCGAGAAGAAAGTCACGTTGCGCTGGCGCCAGTCGGTGAGCATCAGCGGACGCTGCGCCGCATCCTCGATGGGTTTTTTCAGCGCGTCGACATTGTCGGGATTGTTGGCAAAGATCTCGATGGACTGGACCTTGCCCTCCTGGTTGAAATAGAGCTGCGCTTCATCCAGCGGCATGAGCGCGATCGAGGCGTCATATTCGGACATGCCGATCTGGAAAATGGCGACGACCGGATAGGATTTCACCCGCGGTGAAACGCCGAGCGGCGTCACATCGCCGTCCAGCGACATCAATGTCAGCTTGTCGCCGATGCCGAGCCCCAGATTTTCCGCCATGCGCGTGCCGATGGCCACGCCGCCCGCCTTGTCGAAATTGGCGAAGGTGCCCTGCTTGACGTTCTTGGCGACGAGCTGGAGCTTGTTGATATCCTCTTCGCGCAGGCCCCGTACGAGCGTGCCGGTGCCCTGCCCGACATTGCCCTGGCCGAGCACCTGGCCTTCCACGACGGGAATGGCGAAGGAAACACCGGGAACCGCATCGATCCGCTTGATCACATTGTCGTAGTCATCCAGCGGCCGGTCCATCGGCTGCATGATGACATGGCCGTTGATGCCGAGAATGCGCGTCAGCAATTCGCTGCGAAAACCATTCATGACGGCCATGACGATAATGAGCGTCGCCACGCCGAGCATGATGCCGGTGAAGGAGAAACCGGCGATCACCGAAATAAACGTTTCCTTGCGCCGGGCGCGCAGATAGCGCCACGCGATCATCCGTTCATAGGCAGAGAACGGCTTGGGACCCTGTTGTACAGCAGTGACGGCCGATTCTGTCATAGAGTTCCAGCCTGAAAGTCAGCGGGGCCTGCAAGCTTGTTGATTGCAGCTTCAATGCTCAGGGTTTCCCGTTCACCCGTCGCGCGATCCTTGATCTCGACTTCGCCCGCGGCAACGCCGCGCGGCCCGATGATCACCTGCGTCGGCAGGCCGATCAGGTCCATCTTGGCGAATTTCGCACCGGGACGATCATCCGTATCGTCCAGCAGCGGCTCGAGACCGGCATTGGTCAAGGCCTCGTAGACCTTGGCGGATACCGCGTCGCACGCCTCGTCGCCCGGCTTCATGTTGACGATGCCCGCGCCGAACGGCGCAACGGCCTTCGGCCAGATGATGCCGTTCTCGTCATGGGATGCCTCGATGATCGCGGCAATGACACGCGAGGGTCCGATGCCGTAGGAGCCCATGGAAACCATGTGTTCCTTGCCATCGGGACCGGTGACCTTGGCGCCCATCGGTTCGGAATATTTGGTGCCGAAATGGAAGATGTGACCGACCTCGATGCCGCGTGCGGCAAGCTGTTCGGACGCACCGACCTTGTCCCAGGCGGCTTCGTCATGCATTTCATCCGTCGCCGCATAGGGCGTCGTCCATTTCGTCACGATGTCGGCGACCTGCGCATTATCGTCGAAATTGGTATCGGCACCGGGAACCGGCAGGTCGAGATAGGCGCGGTCGCAATAGACCTGGCTCTCGCCGGTTTCGGCCAGAATGATGAATTCGTGGCTGAGGTCGCCGCCGATGGGGCCGGTATCGGCACGCATGGGGATGACCTTGATACCGAGGCGCGAGAATGTGCGGAGATAAGCCACGAACATACGGTTGTAGGCGGCCTTGGCGCCTTCGAAATCGATATCGAAGCTGTAGGCATCCTTCATCAGGAATTCACGCGAGCGCATGACGCCGAAACGCGGGCGGCGCTCGTCGCGGAACTTCCACTGGATGTGATAAAGATTGAGCGGCAAGTCCTTGTAGGACTTCACATAAGCCCGGAAAATCTCGGTGATCATTTCCTCGTTGGTCGGGCCAAACAGCATCTCGCGGTCACCGCGATCCTTGATGCGCAGCATCTCGTCGCCATAGGCGTCATAACGGCCGCTTTCGCGCCACAGGTCGGCGGACTGGATCGTCGGCATCAGCAGCTCGATAGCGCCGGACCGATTCTGTTCCTCGCGGATGATGTTGGACACCTTGTTGAGGATGCGCAGGCCTGCCGGCAGCCAGGCATAGATGCCAGCCGACTCCTGACGGATCAGGCCGGCACGCAGCATCAGCCGGTGCGAGACGATTTCCGCCTCTTTGGGATTTTCTTTCAGGATAGGCAGGAAATAACGGGAAAGCCGCATTGAGATCACCAAATTGAAACACAGCCTGAATGCTTGAAGAATCAGGCAAAACCAAGTGCAAAGTTAGCGTATTACCCAAAAATCGTTGCCGATTTCCGGAAAGACTCATACGCCGCCAAATGTGTTGCCGCGTCCCGCCCAAAACCCGGATTAATCCGCGACGCAGCAATGTTTCTTAGCGGCTTAACAGCGGGTTGGGAACCCGCCAACGCCAAATGAGACATCTCAGATTTGTGACAGTTTTGTTACGCTGCCAGATTTGTAAGCAAAAAATGACTGTACCGAATATTTTTCGTGACATTTCGAAGGCAGTCCGCTATTTTTTTAATCATAATGAGAAAGTAAGAATAATTCTGCTTTCCAGCGCGGTCAAAGTCTTGGGAGGATGTGACCTTTGGCGCGGTAATACGCAGCCACCATGCAAATGGAATAGGGTCAGACGCGATCTAACAATGCAAGGCGAGAGCCTTGCATTTTTTTTGTCTTGTTGCGGCAATACAAGCACTTATCAAATAAACTTAAAGGTAGTTGCACAGACTGCCGCACCTCGATCGCGTTACTTCAGTTCTATTTTGCAACTACTTGGGCGGCAGGCAGATGCGGCTTCACCCCGACCGGCCTTCACACCTGATGGGATATTTCCCTTCAACCCCTCCATCCGGAAGGTCCGCAACGGCACGATGATGCCGGCGTCGATTCGCGCGATTTCATCTCATCCCCCGAGCGCGATCTTAGACCAATGTCGCAATGTTCAGCTCATCTTCGCCTGTTAAATTGGCGTCGTAGGATCAGTGTGCCAGGCGCGGGGATTGGCACATCAGCGACGTTACAATGTTCGGGGACGAACCATGGGAATTCACACACGCGGCGCGGCTGAGCCCGGCAAGCGCAGCATATGCATAAGCACGATTACACGTAATCGTCCGTTCATGCTGCAGAACCTGTTGCAGTCCTATGCCGCCATGGGCGTGCCACATGGTGCCCATCTGCATTTCCTCATCGTCGAGAACAATGAGAAGGCAACGCTGCACGATGTCATCGCGCATTTCCGGGCGCTCGTGCCGCAATGGACGGTCCAGTACGAGGTGGAACCGCGTCTCGGCATTGCCCGTGCCCGCAACCATGCGCTGGCATGCGCCCTGGCCGGCAATCACGATCTCATGACATTTGCCGATGATGATGAACGGGTGGAACCCGACTGGCTGATTGAACTGCTGGCGGAACTGGATGCCTCGACGCTCGATATCGTTGGCTCCCCCGTACGCGCCGCGCCGATTTCCGCCGACGCGCCGTTTTCCGCGCAACTGGTCTGGGCCGGTCTCAACCGCCGGGGCATGGACAGCGAGCGCAAGGCCCGGCGGCGGTGCCAGCGCAACGAAGCGCACAGGATTCTGCTGGCAACCGGCAGCTGGATGGGCAGGCTGAGTTTCTTTGACCGGACGGGCCTGCGTTTCGACGATACGCTTGATCTGGCCGGCGGGGAAGACTGGCGCCTGTACAGGGAAGCCAAAAAACTCGGCGCCAGGACCGGCTGGACGCCGCATGCCATTGCCTACGAAACCGTACCGATGGACCGGCTGACCCTCGGTTACCATTTCCGGCGTGACCGGGACAGCAGTTCGGTTGAAACCTGCCGGAAGCTCGACCAGCAACGCGCGCTGACCTTGCTGCGTATCCCCGGCTCGCTGGCGATCCGGGTGTTCAAACTGTGCAGCTACGCCGCTGCAGCGCCGTTCACGCGCGGCGAAGCGCTGGTGCGGCTGGCGGCATGCATGGGCAGTATTTTCGGCATCTGTCAGGGCTGCCTTGGCAAGAGATCGTCGCACTATCGGCGGACAAGCGGTTTTTGACGATTGCACGCTTGTTATGCGTGGTACCGATGCCAAACCCGTCCTAATGCAGTTGCGGGAAGAAAACCGGAATGCTCTCGACGCCGAAACCAAGCTTCTGGTTGACGATGTAGAAGAGGATAAAAACCACGGCTGAAATCGCTGTGGTGATCAGGAATACCCGTCCCATCCGGTGCTTGTGCGGCGCACTGGCGGTTGTGCCCAGCGTGACATCATCCTCATCTGCCTGGGTGCGCAGGCCAAACGGCAGCACGGTAAACAGCGTCAGCCACCAGAAGATGAAATAGATCGCCATTCCAGTTGCGATGGGCATGTCAGACTTGCTCCAGTTCGATCAGCGTCCCGTTGAAATCCTTCGGGTGAAGGAACAGCACCGGTTTGCCGTGGGCGCCGATTTTCGGTTCGCCATCACCCAGGATACGGGCGCCCTGCTGTTTTAGCTGATTTCGTGCCGCCAGAATATCGGCCACTTCGTAGCAGACGTGATGCATGCCGCCGGACGGGTTCTTTGCCAGGAAGGCGGCGATGGGCGAATCCGCATTCAAGGGTTCGAGAAGCTCGATCTTGGTGTTGCCGACATCGATGAAAACGACGGTCACGCCATGCTCCGGCAGAACCTGCGGCTCGGTGAGTGTCGCACCGAGCGTATCGCGATAGACCGCAGACGCTGCGGCAAGATCCGGTACAGCGATAGCGACATGATTCAGACGACCAAGCATCCTTGACCTCACGTGCGGGTTACGAACACGGTAACGATCGGCTTCTTGCCCCAGGCCTCGTTGGCAGCGGCACGGACGGCGCGGCGCACCGCCTCACGGACCATCGCCAAATCCTTGCGCTTTTCACGCGGGATGCTCTGCACCGCACCAACGGCCGCATCGTACAGCAGGTCTTCAAGCAGTTCGCCTTCCCGATCGTTCTCCGGCAGGCCGACCGGCACGATTTCCGGGTCCTCGATGATGTTGTACTTCGCATCGAGCAGCATCGATACCGCGACATGGCCGACATAGGACAGCTTGCGCCGGTCGACAATGCCGACCTCTTCCTCGTCGCCGATGAGCTTGCCGTCCTTCATCACACGGCCAAACGGCGCCTGATCGATGATCTCCGCCCTGCCCGGTGCCAGACGCAGAATATCGCCATTGCGCACCTGCGGCACCTCGGGAATGCCCGCCATGGCCGCAAGCGAGCCCTGCGCCACGAGATGCGCGGCCTCGCCATGCACAGGCACGAGAATGCGCGGCCGCACCCATTCATACATGCGCTTCAGCTCGTTGCGGCGCGGATGGCCCGAGACGTGCACCAGTTGATCATCGTCGGAGATGATATGGATGCCCTGCTCGATCAAGAGGTTCTTTGTCTCGATGATCGGCTTTTCGTTGCCGGGAATGGTGCGCGAGGAATAAATGACCGTATCGCCCGCTGACAGCGCGACATTGCGCATTTCATCACGGGCAAGCTTGGCCAGCGCCGCGCGGGATTCGCCCTGGCTGCCGGTGAGAATGATGACGATATTCTCGCGCGGAATGAACCCGTAATCCTCTTCGGAGAGAAATTCCGGAATGCCGTCGAGATAACCCAGTTCACTGGCCACATCGATCATCCGCTTCATCGAGCGGCCGAGCACCAGCACCTGGCGTCCGGCATCGCGGGCGGCGATGGCGATGGAACGGATACGTCCGACATTGGACGAAAAGGTGGTGATGGCCACGCGGCCGCGGGCATTTTCGATGATGTCGCGCAGGCTGTCGCCGACCTCGCGCTCGGAGGGCGATTCCCCGTCACGCAAGGCATTGGTGGAGTCGCACATCATCGCCAGCACGCCTTCGTCGCCGAGGGCTCGGAATCCGGCCTCGTCGATCAGCGGTCCAAGCGACGGCTCCGGGTCCATCTTCCAGTCGCCGGTGTGAACGACGATGCCCAAGGGTGTCCTGATCGCCAGCGAGACCGGTTCCGGGATCGAGTGGGTCACGGCAAGCGCTTCGAACTCGAAGGGGCCGACATTGAACTTTTCGCCCGCGCGGTAAATGGTGACGGGAATATCCGGCGCACCCGGCTCCGACTGGCGCTTGGCTTCCAGCAACCCGGCGGTGAACGGCGTCGCATAGACCGGCACATTCAACAGCGGCCACAGGTCGAGCAAGGCACCGTAATGATCCTCGTGGGCATGGGTGATCACAATCCCCTTGAGATTGTGCCGCTCGGCCTGCAGAAAACGGATATCGGGAAGAACGAGATCAGCGCCTGGAAGATCCGGTCCGGCGAAGGTGACGCCCATGTCGACGACCACCCATTCGCGCTTGTGTGCGGGGCCATAGCCATACATGGCCAGATTCATGCCGATTTCACCAACGCCGCCCAAAGGCAGGAACACGAGCTCTGCCTGATCGGAATTTGCCATTTATACTCCTTACAACCGGCTATCCGGCACTTGCCGATGCAACTGCTCCGAAATGAACATCGCCGGCAGCAATCTTCACCCGTTCCCCATCATTATCGCGTATGACGAAACGGCAGTCTTCGTCAATTGTTTCGAATATACCACGCAGCACCGAGCCGTCGACCCGCACGGCAACTTCACTGCCAATTCCTGCCGCCCGCTTGAGCCAGCGCTTGCGAATGTCGGCAAGCCCGCGCCCCTCGTTCCAGATACGGCTGTTTTCCTGCCAGGCATCGGACAACGCCAGAAACAGCGTTTCCGCATCGCAGGCCGCACCAAGCTGCTTCAACGATGTCGCTGGATAAGGCACGTCCTCGGGGTAAGCAACCACATTGACGCCAATGCCGACGACGACGGCAAACCGCCCGTCCGGCAGATGCGTCGATTCCAGGAGAATGCCGGCAAGCTTGGCCTTGTTGGCCAGGAGATCGTTCGGCCACTTCAGCTCGACACGCAAATCCGACCTGCTGGAACCGATACCATCGACGCCGACCGAAACCGCGCCTTGCGGGCAGACCGCGTCAAGCGCGTCCGCCAGGGAAAGCCCGGCGACAAAGCCGAGGGTTGCCGCCGTCTTCAACTCGAAATTGCCGGTCAGCAGCAGGGAAGCTGCCAGATTGCCGTGGGACGTGGCCCAGGCGCGACCGCGGCGCCCGCGCCCGCTTTCCTGCTTCTTGGAGACGATCCACAGCCGTCCGGGATCGCCAGCCTGCGCGCGCTCCAGCGCGACCGCATTGGTCGAGCCGACCGTATCGAAGGCCTCCATCCGGAAGCCGTTTTGCTGCGCCAGCGGCGAGAGCGAGAATCCCATTGATCAGGGTTCCCGGCCTCAGAAGAACGTTTTCGCGGCAGCTTCCGCATAGGTGCTGACCGGTCCGCCGATCAGCACGTAGAGCAGCGTCAGCAGGCCCGAGACACCGAGGACCAGGCGCAGTTCACCGGCAACCGGCACGAACCCGCCAACCGGTTCATCGAACCACATGATCTTGATGATGCGCAGATAGTAGAACGCACCCACCACCGAAGCCACGATACCGATGATGGCCAGCGCATAGAGATTGGCCTGCATCGCGGCAAGGAAGGTGTACCACTTGCCCCAGAACCCGGCGAGCGGCGGAATACCGGCCAGCGAGAACATGAGGATGGTGAAGATCGTCGCCATGATCGGATTGGTGCGGGACAGGCCGGCCAGATCTTCGATCAGTTCGACATTGCCGTGCTTGCGGCGCATGGCCAGGATGAAGGCAAACACGCCGAGCGTCGTGATCAGGTAGATCAGCATGTAGATCGCCACGCCGCGGACACCGACCTGCGTACCGGCGGCAAGGCCGACAAGCGCATAGCCCATGTGGCTGATCGACGAATAGGCCATCAGGCGCTTGATGTTGCGCTGGCCGATGGCTGCGAATGCACCCAGGACCATCGACGCAATGGCGATGAAGACAATGATCTGCTGCCAGTCATGGGTGATCGGCTGGAACGTCTCGACGGCAACGCGTGTCAGAAGCGCCATGGCGGCCATCTTCGGCGCGCTGGCGAAGAAGGCGGTCACCGGCGTCGGCGCACCTTCGTAGACATCCGGCGTCCACATGTGGAACGGCACGGCGGAAATCTTGAAGGCGAGACCGGCAAAGATGAACACGAGGCCGAACACGACGCCAAGCTGACGCTCGCCGCCTGCCAGCACCTGGGCGATGCCCTCGAAGCCGGTATGGCCGGTAAAGCCGTAGACGAGCGAAATGCCGTAGAGCAGCATACCCGACGACAATGCGCCGAGAACGAAATACTTCAGGCCGGCTTCGGTCGAGCGGGCACTGTCGCGGTTGATTGCAGCGATGACATAGAGCGCCAGGGACTGCAGTTCGAGGCCGAGATAGAGCGACAGGGTGTCATTGGCCGAAATCATCAAGAGCATGCCGAGGGTCGACAGCAGGATGAGGATCGGGAACTCGAACTTGTCGAACTTTTCCGCCTTGGCGAAGCCAACCGACATGACGAGCGCGACGATCGAGCCGACCAGCGTCAGCACTTTCATGAAGCGCGCGAACGGATCCGAAACGAAGGCACGGCCGAAGACGTGACCATCGTGCGGGAAGAGAACGAGGATTGCCAATGCTGCAAGCAGCACGGCAACCGCCAGTCCGTTGACCAGGGAATTCGCCCGTTCACCGGAGAAGGCCCCGATCATCAGTAGAGCCAATGCGCCCACTGCGATGAGCAGTTCGGGAGCCATAAGCGTCAGGTTGGCAATCATGTCGGTCTGCATCGGCCTTGGCCTCTTCCTGCTATTTCAGCGCCAGTGTGGCGGCTGCGGACAGCGCGTTATTGTATTGATTGATAAGGGCGTGCACCGAGCTTGCCGTCGCATCGAAGACAGGCATCGGATAAACACCGTAGAAGATGGTGAGGATCACCAGCGGATAGACCACCAGCTTTTCGCGCGGCGACATATCCAGAAGCGACTTCAGGCTTTCCTTGTCCAGCGACCCGAACACGACGCGGCGATAGAGCCACAACGCATAGGCCGCCGAGAAAATCACGCCGGTCGTTGCAAACAGCGCAACCCAGGTGTTGACGCGGAAGACGCCAAGCAGCGTGAGGAATTCACCGATGAAGCCCGAGGTGCCCGGCAGGCCGACATTGGCCATGGTCAGGACCAGGAACACCACCGCATATTTCGGCATGTTGTTGACGAGGCCGCCATAGGCGGAGATGTCGCGGGTGTGGGTGCGGTCATAGACAACACCGACGCAGAGGAACAGTGCGGCCGAAACCAGACCGTGCGACAGCATCTGGAACAACGCGCCCTGGATGCCCTGCTCGTTGGCGGCAAAGATACCCATGGTCACATAGCCCATGTGCGCAACCGAGGAGTAGGCGATCAGCTTCTTGATGTCTTCCTGCATCAGCGCCACCAGCGAGGTGTAGACGATGGCGACAACCGAAAGCGTGTAGATCAGCGGAGCGAAGTCGGCGGACGCCACCGGAAACATCGGCAGGGAGAAGCGCAGGAAGCCGTAGCCGCCGAGCTTCAACAGGATGCCGGCCAGAATGGCTGATGCAGCCGTCGGTGCTTCCACGTGCGCATCCGGCAACCAGGTGTGCACCGGCCACATCGGCATCTTCACGGCGAAGGACGCGAAGAAGGCCAGCCACAGCCATGTCTGCATGGAGGCCGGGAACGGATAGGCCAGCAGCGTGGGGATATCGGTCGTGCCAGCCTGCCAGTACATGGCCATGATGGCCAGCAGCATCAGCACGGAGCCGAGCAGCGTGTAGAGGAAGAACTTGAAGCTGGCATAGACGCGGCGCTTGCCGCCCCACACGCCGATGATGATGAACATCGGCACCAGCACGGCTTCGAAGAACACGTAGAACAGCACGATATCCAGCGCGCAGAACACACCGATCATCAGTGTTTCCAGCACGAGGAAGGCAATCATGTATTCCTTGACCCGGCTCTGGATGGCTTCCCAGCTGGCCAGGATGCACAGCGGCATCAGGAATGTCGTCAGGATGACGAACAGCATCGAAATGCCGTCCACGCCCATGTGATAGGAAATCCCGGAGTCGAGCCACGCTGCCTTTTCCACGAACTGGAAGCCGGCATGGCCCTTGTCGAAATAGTACCAGATCGGCAGGGAAAGCAGGAATGTGATGACCGTCGTCCACAGCGCCACGTTGCGGATATTGCGCCGCGCGGATTCACCGTCATCCCGGATCAGAAGGATCAGGAATGCACCGACCAATGGCAGGAAGGTAACAGTCGATAGAATTGGCCAGTCGGTCATCAGAAGTTGCTCCCGAGCATCATCCACGTGACGAGTGCGGCGACCCCAATGAGCATCGCGAACGCATAATGATAGAGGTAACCGGTCTGCAGGCGCACCACGCGGTTGGTGACATCCACGACGCGGGCCGAGATACCATCCGGACCATGGCCGTCGATCAGCCAGCCATCGCCCTTCTTCCACAGGAACCGTCCAAGGGCTTTGGCTGGACGCACGAACAGGAAGTCGTAGAGTTCGTCAAAATACCACTTGTTGAGCAGGAACTGGTACAGGCCGCGGTGCTGCTCGGCCAGCCGGACGGGTGTCTGCGGCGAGCGGATGTAGAAGTACCAGGACAGGATGAAGCCTGCGAGCATCGCAAGGAACGGCGAGGCAGCAACCAGAGCAGGCACATGATGGTGCAGCTCGAGGATTTCGTTTTCCTTGCCGGTGAACAGTGCACCCTTCCAGAACTCGGCATATTCGTGGCCGAAGAAGTATTCGCGGAAGATGACGCCGGCAAACAGCGCGCCGATGGCGAGGATGAACAGCGGCACCAGCATGACATAAGGCGATTCATGCACGTGATGCATGACGTCGTGCGATGCGCGCGGCTTGCCATGGAACGTCATGAAAATCAGGCGCCATGAATAGAAGCTGGTGAACAGCGCTGCGATAACCAAGAGGATGAAGGCATAGCCTGCCGCCGGGCTGGTCGACGCATAGGCCGACTCGATGATCGCATCCTTGGAGAAGAAGCCGGCGGTGCCGATCGACGTGCCGGGGATACCGAGGCCGGTCAGCGCGACGGTGCCGATGACCATCATCCAGTAGGTTTGCGGGATCAGCTTGCGCAGGCCGCCCATGTGACGCATGTCCTGCTCGTCGGAAACCGCGTGAATGACGGAACCGGCGCCAAGGAACAAAAGGGCCTTGAAGAAGGCGTGCGTGAACAGGTGGAAAATCGCCGCGCCATAGGCACCCAGACCAAGCGCCACGAACATGTAGCCGAGCTGCGAGCAGGTGGAATAGGCGATGACGCGCTTGATGTCGTTCTGCACCAGGCCGACCGTGGCGGCAAAGAAGGCGGTCGTCGCGCCGACAAGCGTCACAACGATCAGCGCCGTGTGCGACAGTTCGAAGATCGGCGACAGGCGGGCAACCATGAACACGCCTGCGGTCACCATCGTTGCCGCATGGATCAGCGCGGACACCGGTGTCGGGCCCTCCATGGCGTCAGGCAGCCAGGTGTGCAGCAGGAACTGCGCCGATTTGCCCATCGCGCCCATGAACAGCAGCAGGCAGGCAACCGTGATCGCTTCCTGCTTGCCCAGGGCATAGCCGAGGAAATTCAGGACAACCTTGCCGTCCCCTGCTCCCTCTGCCGGAAGATACTGGGCGGCGGACTGGAACAGCGTGTCGAACTGAACCGTATCGAACAGCACGAACAGTGCGAAAATACCGAGAAGGAAGCCGAAATCGCCGACGCGGTTGACGATGAAAGCTTTCATCGCCGCGGCATTGGCCGAAGGCTTCTTGAACCAGAAACCGATGAGCAGGTACGAGGCAAGGCCCACGCCTTCCCAGCCGAAGAACATCTGAACCAGATTGTCGCCGGTCACCAGCATCAGCATGGCGAAGGTGAAGAGCGAGAGATAGGCGAAGAAGCGCGGCCGATGCGGATCGTGATGCATGTAGCCGATCGAATAGGTATGGACGAGCGCCGACACCGTGTTGACGACGATCAGCATGACAGCGGTCAGCGTATCGATGCGCAGGGCCCAGTCGAAGCTCAACGAACCGGACTCGACCCAGTGCATGACCGGAACCTTGAACGCCTCGCCATGGCCGAGCGCCACGGTCGTGAATGCGATCCATGAGAGAACCGCAACCACGATCATCAGACCGGTGGTGACATACTCGCTCGCCTTCGCGCCGATGGACGAGCCGAACAGACCCGCGATCAGAAAGCCGAGCAGCGGAAGGAAGACAATCGCCAGATACAGCATGCCCCCGTCAACCTTTCATCATGTTGACGTCTTCTACGGCAATCGATCCACGATTGCGGTAGAACACGACGAGAATAGCCAGACCGATGGCAGCCTCAGCGGCCGCTACGGTCAGGACAAACAATGCAAAAACCTGTCCGACCAGATCACCCAGTGCAGCGGAGAACGCCACGAAATTCAGGTTGACGGCGAGCAGGATCAATTCGACCGACATCAGGATGACGATCACGTTCTTACGATTGAGGAAGATACCGAAGATCCCCATCGTGAACAGGAGCGCCGAAACTGTCAGATAATGTGCAATACCGATGACCATCATGCGCTCCTGTCAAATACCCTTGCCCGTTTCGACCTGCTTGACCTCGATGGCCGTTTCAGGCGTGCGTCCGACCTGCTGCGAGATGTTCTGGCGCTTGATGCCTTCCTTGTGGCGAAGCGTCAGCACAATCGCGCCGATCATGGCGACCAGAAGCACGAGACCGGCAATCTGGAAGTAGTAGATGTAATCCGTGTAGAGGATGTCGCCGAGCGCCGCCGTATTGGTGCGCGTGGCGATATCGGGTGTCGGCTGAACAACCACGCGGCCAATACTTGGCGTGAAGACCGAACCGCCGAGAACGACGATCAGTTCCACCGCAAGGATCATGCCGACAAGCGCGCCGATGGGCGCATATTGCAGCGCGCCGCGCTTCAGTTCGGTAAAATCCACGTCCAGCATCATCACGACGAAGAGGAAAAGGACGGCCACCGCGCCGACATAGACCACAAGAAGGATCATCGCCAGGAATTCAGCACCCGTCAGCAGGAAGAGCCCCGCCGCGTTGAAGAAGGCGAGGATCAGAAACAGCACGGAGTGCACGGGATTACGCGCCGCAATCACCATGAACGCACTGGCGACGGTGATGAAGGCGAAGAGATAAAAAAACGCCGCCGCAATACCTGTCAGCATGGGTTCCCCCGATTTCCATTCCGGCAGACTGTTCTGCCATTTTAAAAGCGATTCACGGAGATTCCGCGTATTCGCAGCCTCATAACGCATGTTCCGGGCGGGTAGAAGCACCCTGCCCTAAGACACATGCGCGCACTCGGACGGGACGACGCCCCATCCACTCAATTGTTACCGGTACGGCGCATCCATTGCGATGTTCCGTGCCAGCTCGCGTTCCCAGCGGTCGCCATTGGCGAGCAGCCGGTCCTTGTCATAATAAAGCTCTTCACGGGTTTCCGTGGCGAACTCGAAATTCGGGCCTTCGACGATGGCATCCACCGGGCAGGCTTCCTGGCAGAAGCCGCAATAGATGCACTTCACCATGTCAATGTCATAACGCACCGTGCGGCGCGTTCCGTCATTGCGGCGCGGACCGGCTTCGATGGTGATGGCCTGCGCCGGGCAGATCGCTTCGCAGAGCTTGCAGGCAATGCAGCGTTCTTCGCCGTTGGGATAGCGGCGCAGGGCATGTTCACCGCGGAAGCGCGGGCTGAGCGGTCCCTTTTCGTAGGGGTAGTTCAGCGTCGCCTTCGGCGCGAAGAACTGGCGCATCGACAGGAAGAAGGCGCCGACGAACTCCGCCAGCAGGAGCGATTTAGCAGCTTGTGCGAGTTGTGCCATGCTGATTCTCCTTACGGTGTCAGGCCGGTGATTTTAAGAAACGCCGCGGTGGCGATGACCATGAAGAGCGAGATCGGCAGGAACACCTTCCAGCCCAGACGCATCAACTGGTCGTAGCGGTAGCGCGGAACGAATGCCTTCACCATGGCGAACATGAAGAAGACGAAGAAAAGCTTGAGCATGAACCAGATGATGCCGGGTACCCAGTTCAGGAACCAGACGTCAACCGGTGGCAGCCAGCCGCCGAGGAACAGGATCGTGGTCAATGCGCACATCAGGGTGATGGCGACATATTCACCGAGGAAGAACAGCAGGAACGCGGTCGACGAATACTCGATCATGTGACCGGCAACGAGTTCCGATTCCGCTTCGACCAGATCGAAAGGCGGGCGATTGGTCTCGGCCAGCGCCGAGATGAAGAAAATGACGAACATCGGGAACAGGCCGAGCCAATGCCAGTCAAGGAAGGTATTGGGCAGGCCGACCATGGTGCCGAGACCGGTCTTCTGCGACAGCACGATATCCGTGAGGTTCAGCGAACCGACAGTGAGCAGAACGGTGACGATGACGAAACCGATGGAGACTTCGTAGGACACCATCTGCGCGGCGGAGCGGAGCGCGCCGAGGAACGGGTACTTCGAGTTCGATGCCCAGCCAGCCATGATGACGCCGTAGACTTCGAGCGAGGAAATGGCGAGCACATAGAGAATGCCGACATTGACGTTGGCGATCGCCCAGCCCTCATTGACCGGAATGACCGCCCAGGCCGCCATGGCCAGCACCGAAGACACCAGCGGGGCCAGAAGGAAAATGCCCTTGTTGGCGCCGGACGGAATAATCGGTTCCTTGACCACGAACTTCAGAAGGTCGGCGAAGGATTGCAACAGGCCGAACGGTCCAACGACGTTCGGGCCACGGCGCAACTGAACTGCCGCCCAGATCTTGCGATCCGCGTAAAGCAGGTAGGCGATGATCAGCAGCATCACCACGAGCATCAGCACTGATTTTCCGAGGATAATCAGCAGCGGCAGGATGTAGGTTGCGAAAATATCTTCCATATCAGTCTCTTCCCCGCCTACTCGGCCGCCTGCTTGAAGCCGCCCTTGGCCAGCGCGGAACATTCAGCCATGACGGCTGAGGCGCGGGCGATCGGGTTGGTCAAGTAGAAGTCTTGGACCGGCGATACGAAGGCCGTCTTGTCAACGGTGCCCGACGCATTGGCCAGTTTCTTGATGTCGGCAGCATCACCGGCCTGGATGGCGTCGACGACGGCCAGGTGCGGGTATTCTGCATAAAGTTTTGCACGCAGGGCGGCAAGCGAGTCGAAGGGCAGCTTCTTGCCGAGCACATCGGACAGTGCGCGCAGGATCGCCCAGTCTTCCTTGGCATTGCCCGGCGCAAAGGCGGCACGGTTGGTCATCTGCACACGGCCTTCGGTGTTGACGAAGGTGCCGGACTTTTCCGTATAGGTCGCGCCCGGCAGGATCACGTCGGCATTGTGCGCGCCCTGATCGCCATGGGTGCCGATATAGACGGTGAAGGCACCGCCCTTGCCGGCCCAGTTCAGTTCGTCGGCGCCGAGCAGGAACAGCACGTCGAGTGCCCCCTGCATCTGCGCGACCGACTTGCCGCCTTCGCCCGGCACGAAACCGATATCGAGTGCACCGACACGGCTTGCAGCCGTATGAATGACGCCGAAACCGTTCCAGTCATCGGCAAGCGCGCCGGTATCCGCAACGATCTTGGCAGCGAGACCGAGAACCGCATTGCCATCCGCACGGCTGAGCGCGCCCTGCCCGATGATGATGATCGGCTTCTTGGCCTTCTTCAGCACCGCATGGAATTTCAGCGACCCGTTGGCAAGTTCCGCCAGGGTGTCCGCACCGGCGCCGAGATATTCGTAGTTGAAGCGCAGGTCGGCCTGTTCGCCGATCAGCGCAATCGGAATTCCGGCAGCCCGCCAGCGCTTGCGCAGGCGGGCATTGAGCAGCGACGCTTCAAAGCGCGGATTGGAACCGATGATCAGTACCGCGTCAGCGTCTTCGATACCGTCAATGCTTGGATTGAAGATATAGGAGGCGCGGCCATTGGCCGTGTTCAGGACCGTCCCGTCCTGACGTCCGTCGATATTGGCGGAGCCGAGCGATGTGACGAGCTGCTTGAGCGCATACATTTCCTCGACGCTGGCGAGATCGCCGGCAATCGCGCCGATCCGGTCGCCGGTCGTCTTGGCAACGGCAGCCTTGATCGCCTCGAACGCTTCCGGCCAGCTTGCCGGAACCAGACGGCCATCCCGACGCACATAGGGGCGGTCGAGGCGCTGGGTGCGCAGGCCATCCCAGATGAAGCGGGTCTTGTCGGAAATCCATTCCTCGTTCACCGCCTCGTTGACGCGCGGAAGCACGCGCATCACTTCGCGGCCACGGGTATCGACGCGGATCGACGAGCCGACGGCATCCATCACGTCGATGGATTCAGTCTTGGTCAATTCCCACGGACGGGCCTGGAAGGCGTAGGGCTTGGATGTCAGCGCACCGACCGGGCAAAGATCGATCACATTGCCCTGCAGCTCCGATGTCATCGCCTGCTCGAGATAGGTGGTGATTTCGGCATCTTCGCCGCGGCCGATCAGGCCGAGCTCGGAAATACCGGCCACTTCGGTGGTGAAGCGGACGCAGCGCGTGCAGTGAATGCAGCGCGTCATGACCGTCTTGACGAGCGGTCCGATATATTTGTCTTCAACGGCGCGCTTGTTTTCCTTGTAGCGCGAGGAATCCACGCCAAAGACCATCGCCTGATCCTGCAGGTCGCACTCGCCGCCCTGATCGCAGATCGGGCAATCCAGGGGATGGTTGATCAGCAGGAATTCCATCACGCCTTCGCGGGCCTTCTTGACCATCGGCGTGTTGGTGAAAATCTCCGGTGTCTCGCCGTTCGGGCCCGGACGCAGGTCGCGTACGCCCATGGCGCAGGACGCGGCAGGCTTGGGCGGTCCGCCCTTCACTTCAATCAAGCACATGCGGCAATTGCCGGCGATCGACAAACGCTCATGGAAACAGAATCGCGGCACCTCGGCACCCGCCGTTTCCGCAGCCTGCAGAAGCGTGTAGTGATCCGGTACTTCGATTTCCCTACCGTCGACTTTGATCTTTGCCATCGTCTGTCCAACCTCGCGGAACATTCCGCATTTTCATTTGGCATTCCCGCGAAACCGCTGAAATACCTTCAATTGCTCCATGCCGGTCCAGGCCAGCATGGCTTTATTCGGGCTTCCCCCCCGCCAAGACAGCGGATTGTTTGACCCACTCATCCCGCACGATACGCCCGCCGAATTTCAGATGATCATCGACCCAGGCAATCTCCTGGGGTGACCATGCTGCAATCTGCGCATGGGTGTAGATGCCAAGACCGTTCAAGACCTGCTCCAGCTTCGGGCCAACGCCCGAAATCCGCTTCAGGTCATCCGGCAAGACCGGCTTTGCGATTGCCGCCGGTTTCGACGGCCCCGTTGAGACCACCGCCAGCTTGGCTTTTTTGCCGGCAACCGCCTTTGGTGCGGTTTCTGTCGCCTTGTTACGTATGATCGTCTTTAACTCAGCAACATCGGGCGCCTGCTTTGCCGCGGCCGCCGGCGACCTGTCCAGCGGCTTCAGCTTCGTGTTGGCATCAAGCATACCGGCAAGAGCACCGGCCCACAGCCCCCACATCTGACTGGCGATGCCGAGACCCAGAACAGACGCCGCCGCCATCGCGCCCATCGGCGGTGTCAGCAGATTGGCAGCCGGAACGACCTGCTTCGGCATCACTGCCGACCAGTCCGCACCCGATCGCTTGTCTGTTCCGGTATCCGGCATGGCCCTTCAACCCTACTCTGCTGCGACAAGCACGGGGCTTGCCGCAGAAGCGTTGCGTGTGAACTCATCGATACGGCGTTCGATTTCCGGACGGAAATGCCGGATCAGACCCTGTACCGGCCATGCCGCCGCGTCGCCGAGCGCGCAGATGGTGTGGCCTTCGATCTGCTTGGTCACGTCGAGCAGCATGTCGATCTCGCGCTTCTGCGCATTGCCGACCGCCATGCGTTCCATGACGCGCCACATCCAGCCGGTGCCTTCGCGGCATGGCGTGCACTGGCCGCAGCTCTCGTGCTTGAAGAAGTAGGACAGGCGCGCAATGGCGCGAACGATGTCAGTGGACTTGTCCATGACGATCGCAGCCGCCGTGCCGAAGGACGACTTGACGTTGCGCAACCCATCGAAATCCATCGGGCAATCAATGATATCAGCAGCCGGAACGACCGGGCAGGACGCGCCGCCGGGAATAACCGCCAGCAGATTGTCCCAGCCGCCGCGAACACCGCCCGCATGCTTGTCGACCAGTTCACGGAATGTGATGCCCATGGCTTCCTCGACCGTGCATGGACGGTTGACGTGACCGGAGATCATGAACAGCTTGGTGCCGACATTGTTCGGACGACCGATGCCGGAGAACCAGGCAGCGCCGCGGCGCAGGATCGTCGGGGCAACGGCAACCGATTCAACATTGTTGACGGTGGTCGGGCAGCCATAAAGACCCATATTGGCCGGGAATGGCGGCTTCAGGCGCGGCTGGCCCTTCTTGCCTTCAAGGCTTTCCAGCAATGCGGTTTCTTCGCCGCAGATATAGGCGCCGGCGCCGTGATGGACGTAGATATCGTAATCCCAGCCGTTCTTGTTGTTCTTGCCGAGCAGCTTGGCGTCATAGCATTCGTCAATGGCGGCCTGCAGCGCTTCACGCTCGCGGATATATTCGCCGCGCACATAGATGTAGCAGGTGTTGGCGCCCATGGCGAAACCGGCAATCAGGCAGCCTTCGATCAGCGTATGCGGATCGTGGCGCATGATATCGCGGTCCTTGCAGGTGCCCGGCTCGGATTCGTCGGCATTGATGACGAGATAATGCGGGCGTCCGTCGCTTTCCTTGGGCATGAAGGACCACTTCAGACCCGTCGGGAAGCCGGCGCCGCCACGGCCGCGCAGGCCCGATGCCTTCATCTCGTTGATGATCCAGTCACGGCCCTTGGCGATGATCCCTGCGGTGCCATCCCAGCAGCCGCGTGACATCGCACCCTTCAACGACTTGTCGAAAAGGCCGTAAATATTGGTGAAGATGCGGTCTTTGTCAGCGAGCATATCGCACCCGTCCTACTCTCTTCGTCCATTCTCCAGCGAAAACGCACATCGTTTCCGCCAATGATCTTATCTCGGCTTCTTGCCGAAAACCTTGATGTACTCGGCTTCGCCGCCCTTGGCCAAGGCCTTGGCTTGCTTCACCCAGTCGTCGCGTTCGATACGGCCCTTGAAGTTGAGGTAACCGTCAACCCATTCGCGCTCAGCCTTTTTCCAGCCGGCGACCTGGGCAAATGTATAGATGCCGAGTTCATGCAGGATGCCTGCAATCTTCGGGCCGACGCCGGAAATCAGTTCGAGATCATCCACGACGGCAGGCTTGTCGATCGCGGCCGGACGGTTCTTGTCCTCGAGCGATACGGCCTTTGCCGGTGCTTCGTCCTGCTTTGCCGCACTGGCGGCCGGAACAGCAGCGGCATCGGCAGCCTTTGCCGCGCGCTTCGGCTTGGCCGCGCCATTGCCTTCGATCAGCGTCGTTGCGCCGCCCTCAGGGGCGGAGAAATAACGGTCGATCTGCGGGCCGGGCGTGATTGTATCGCCCTTGCCGGCTTCGAAAGCATCGATGATTTCCTCGAGGCGTTCGGGCGTCAGATCCTCATAGGTATCCTTGAACACCATGATCATCGGCGCGTTGACGCAGGCACCGAGGCATTCCACCTCTTCCCACGACAAAGTGCCGGATTCGTTGGTGTGGAACGGCTCATGATGGATGCGGTGCTGGCAGACCTTCTTCAGGTCTTCCGCGCCGCGCAGCATGCAGGGCGTAGTGCCGCAAACCTGGATATGGGCACGGGTTCCGACCGGCTTCAGCTGGAACTGCGTATAGAATGTCGCCACTTCGAGAACGCGGATCAGCGGCATGTCGAGCATGACGGCAACATGCTCGATGGCAGCCTTGGTGACCCAGCCATCCTGTTCCTGCGCGCGCATCAGCAGCGGAATGACTGCGGACTGTTCGCGGCCCTTGGGATATTTCTTGATGGTCTGCTTGGCCCAGGCAGTGTTTTCGCGATTGAACGCGAAGGCTGCTGGTTGGACGCTATCTTCTGCAAGACGACGGACGGACATTAGCGATCAACCTCACCAAATACGATATCGAGCGAGCCGAGGACAGCGGAGACGTCGGCCAGCATGTGACCACGGCACAGGAAGTCCATGGCCTGGAGATGGGCAAAGCCCGGGGCGCGCAGCTTGACGCGGTATGGCTTGTTGGAGCCATCAGAAACAAGGAACACGCCGAATTCGCCCTTGGGCGCTTCAACGGCAGCGTAAACCTCACCGGCAGGCACGTGATAACCTTCAGTGTAAAGCTTGAAGTGATGGATCAGCGCTTCCATCGACCGTTTCATCTCGCCGCGCTTCGGCGGAACGATCTTGGCGGACATGTTGGAAACAGGCCCTACCCGCTCCTTGCCCAGCAGGAGATCGACGCACTGGCGCATGATGCGCACCGACTGGCGCATTTCTTCCATGCGGATGAGATAACGGTCGTAGCAGTCGCCGTTCTTGCCGATCGGAATATCGAATTCCATCTCGGAATAGCATTCATAGGGCTGCGACTTGCGCAGGTCCCAGGCAGCACCCGAGCCGCGCACCATGACGCCGGAGAAACCCCATGCCCATGCGTCTTCCAGCTTCACGACGCCGATATCGACGTTACGCTGCTTGAAAATGCGGTTCGGGGTGATCAGGTCGTCGAGATTCTTGACGGTCTGCAGGAACGGATCGCACCACTTGCCGATATCCTCGATGAGTCTGTCGGGGAGATCCTGGTGCACACCGCCGGGACGGAAATAGGCCGCATGCATACGGGCACCGCAGGCGCGCTCGTAGAACACCATCAGCTTTTCGCGCTCTTCGAAGCCCCAGAGCGGCGGCGTCAGGGCACCGACGTCCATGGCCTGCGTGGTCACGTTCAAAAGATGCGAAAGAATACGGCCGATTTCCGAGAACAGAACACGGATCAGCTGGCCGCGCTTGGGCACCTCAATGCCGAGCAGGCGCTCGACGGCCAGCGCATAGGCATGCTCCTGGTTCATCGGCGCCACATAGTCGAGGCGGTCGAGATAGGGCACGGCCTGCAGATAGGTCTTGGCTTCCATCAACTTCTCGGTGCCGCGATGCAGCAGCCCGATATGCGGGTCAACGCGCGCGACCACCTCACCGTCCAGTTCAAGCACAAGGCGCAAAACGCCGTGCGCCGCAGGATGTTGCGGGCCGAAGTTAATGTTAAAGTTGCGGACGCTGTGTTCAGTCATATTTCGCTTCCTGGCGTCTTACACGTCTGTATTCGCACGCATTCAATTCGCTTTGGCCTTCTCATCACCCGGCAGCACATAATCCGTGCCTTCCCAGGGTGACTGGAAGTCGAAATTGCGGAATTCCTGCCGCAGTTCGACAGGTTCATATACGACGCGCTTGACCTCGTCGTCATAACGGACTTCGACGAAGCCTGTCAGCGGGAAATCCTTGCGCAGCGGATGGCCGTCAAAACCGTAGTCGGTCAGGATGCGGCGCAGATCCGGATGACCGGAGAACAGCACGCCATAGAGATCGTAGGTCTCGCGCTCATACCAGTCGGCACCGGGATAGACCGGCGTGGCGGAAGGCACGGGTGTATCTTCGTCCGTCGCCACCTTGACGCGGATGCGCAGATTCTGGCGCGGCGACAGAAGATGATAGACCACGTCAAAGCGATGCGAGCGGTAGGGATAATCCACGCCGCTGATATCGATCAGCGAAATGAACTGGCACTGCACGTCGTCACGCAGGAAGGTCAGAACATCCAGCAGTTTTGCCGTGTCGACTTCAACGCTCAGATCGCCATAGGCCAGGGCCACCGAATTCAGCGACGCACCCAGCTTTTCCTGGAGGTAGCTGGAGAGTTCATTCAATGCTTCTTCAAACATCGCCCTCTCCTATCGCTCGATCGTGCCGGTGCGGCGGATTTTCTTCTGCAGCATCAGAACACCATAGAGCAGCGCTTCGGCCGTGGGCGGGCAGCCCGGCACATAGATATCCACCGGCACGACGCGGTCGCAACCACGCACCACCGAATAGGAATAGTGATAATACCCACCGCCATTGGCGCAGGAGCCCATCGAGATGACGTAGCGCGGCTCAGGCATCTGGTCATAGACCTTGCGCAGCGCCGGAGCCATCTTGTTGGTCAGCGTGCCGGCAACGATCATCACGTCGGACTGACGCGGTGACGCGCGCGGGGCGAAGCCGAACCGCTCGCCGTCATAGCGCGGCATGGAGGTGTGCATCATTTCGACCGCGCAGCAGGCAAGGCCGAAGGTCATCCACATCAGCGAACCGGTGCGCGCCCAGGTGACCAGCGCATCGGCGGAGGTTACGAGAAATCCCTTGTCGGCGAGCTCATTGTTGATCTCACCGAAAAACGCATCATCGGAACCGATCGGCTTGCCCGTACCGGGATCAAGAATGCCTTTGGGTTTCGGTGCCACGAGGGTGGTTTGGCTAGCGGTCAATCCCATTCCAGCGCTCCCTTTTTCCACTCATAGATAAAGCCGATTGTCAGAACGCCGAGGAAGATCATCATCGACCAGAAACCGAACCAGCCGATCTTGCTGAAGGCCACGGCCCACGGAAAGAGGAAGGCAACTTCCAGATCGAAGATGATGAACAGAATCGAGACAAGATAGAAGCGGACATCAAATTTCATGCGGGCATCATCGAATGCGTTGAAGCCGCACTCATAGGCCGACAATTTTTCCGGGTCTGGCGACTTGTATGCGACCAGAAAAGGCGCAACCAACAGTGCCAAACCGATTACCAGCGCTACCCCGATGAAGATAACGATGGGCAGGTAGGAACTTAAAAGCTCGTTCATGATCCGACTTTTTCCGCCTTGTGAACTCAGGCTGACAAGAATGCCATGTTATGCACATGACTGCCACCAATACGCGACAGACCGCACCAGCTTTGACACCGGTACGATGCGGCGAGGGTTAGCGCGTTAGCGCCATGCGCGCAAGTGCAACAATCGCCCCAATACCACCGGTTTTTTGTCACCATTTCGTGACGCATATCCATAAAAAGCCGCGAATTTCGCAGTTTTAAGCCAGTTTGGCCCGCAAAACACAGCTGAATCACTCTTTAGAATGATATTAATGTGCCTTGCCGGCCTGTTTGTCCGCGACGTGGTATTCAGAACTGCGACATTCGGTCCTATAAACGATTTAGGACAAAATGCAGATATGCCGCGCGCGTGGAAACAGCACGCGCGCCAGGGCGCGAATGCTGTTGTGCAGAGTCTGGGAAAGAGGGGCGCTTAGAGACCCGCGAGAGGCTCCAGACTGAGCCTTTCCCCCTCTTCGGATAGATATTGCTTCTTCTGCGCCCTGCGGTCGAGCAGCAGCGACCAGACGGCCACGCCAAGACCGAGCAAGGCCAGCGCCGATCCCACGAAGGGCAGGTTCTGATAAGACACGCCCCAGGTGAGCGCCGCGCCGCCAACCCAGGCACCGGCGGCATTGCCCGCGTTGAATGCGCCCTGGTTGAGCGTGGCCGCCAGATTGGGCGCTTCGCTCGCGGTTTCGACCACCCGCATCTGCAACGGCGGAACGATGACGAAGGTCAGCATGCCCCACAGGAACACCACGGCGATTGCCGCTGCCGCCGTGCCGCTGACTTCCGCCAGCAGGGCATGGGTGAACACCACGGTGACCAGGGTGCCGATGACGGTGGGCATCAGCTTCCAGTCGGCAAGCTTGCCGCCGATGACATTACCCACGGTCATCCCAGCTCCGAACAGCAGCAGGACCCAGGTCACCGCCGCGGTCGACAGGCCGGACACATCGGTGAGGATCGGCTTGATGTAGGTAAAGACGGCAAACAGGCTGCCGGAGGCGAGCGCCGAGATCAGCATGGCAAGCCAGACCTGCAGTTTGCCGAGAACCTTGATCTCGCTGAGAATGCCGCCGCCCTTCTCTTCTTCACCGGCCGCGGGAACCAGCAGCGCGATGGCGATGACTGCGGCGACACCGATGGCGACGACCGCATAGAAGGTCGAGCGCCAGCCGTAGAGCTCGCCGAGGGCGGTACCGGCGGGCACGCCGAGAATATTGGCAAGCGTCAGGCCGGCGAACATCAATGCAATGGCACTGGCGCGCTTGTGGCGCGGCACCAGGCTGGCAGCCACCACTGAACCTATGCCGAAGAAAGCACCGTGCCCGAAGGCCGTGACGACGCGGGCGATCATCAGCATCCAGTAATTGGGGGCAATGGCGCAGAACAGATTGCCGACGACGAAGAGCATCGCAAGACCAATGAGCACGGGCTTGCGCGGCAGGGATGCCGTGGCAATGGCGATAATGGGTGCACCGATGACGACGCCAAGCGCATAGCCGGTCACCAGCAGGCCTGCATGGGGGATGGTGACACGCAGGTCGGCCGCGACTTCCGGCAACAGACCCATGATCACGAATTCGGTGGTGCCGATGCAGAAGGAGGCAATGGCAAGAGCGAGAATCGGCAAGGGCATGGGCGGCAACCATCGGAGCTGGAGTAAGGAATCATGCTGCCTAGTCCACAAGGGTTTCACAACTGATTTTTGTGCAACGCAGCAATGCATTTATGCGGGGCGATACATCCCGGTGACGAATCGTATCCACGGGTTGAAAAACAGCGGAAAAGATTCGCCGTCCGCATACCAGCGGAAAAACAGACAGGACTGATTTTCCTAAGCCGCATCAGAAACCGGCAGGCGCCAGAGGGGCGAACCGGAGAGCGGCGGGCAGTGGACCATGGGAATATTCGGGAGAGAAGAGATGCAAGCGTGCGGGGCACCACTTTCCGTAATATCAAGCATTTACATCAATTGCTTGAGAGGGAAAGTGGCGCGAGTGACGGGGCTCGAACCCGCGACCTCCGGCGTGACAGGCCGATTGAATGATTTTTGGAATCAATCAGTGTTTCAAATCCACTGATGCTGGATCAAGCGACAAAACCCCGCAAAGTTGAAACCATTTCGCGTAGCATCACTCTTTATATATACGGATATCTGCGGGGGACATTTTTGATGGCGAAACCGCTCCCAATCCCGGCATCTCGCAACGCACTGCCGAAAAAGTGATTCGGGCATTGCCCCTCTTACTCTCGGTCGACACTTTGCTCATGGGGATATTTGCGGACCAGAATCGTGCAGCGACGCTCATCTCTGACTACTGGAGCTCTGACTTCCTGGGCTTTGATCTGGGTCACTGCCGGCTTCATGCCTACCTATGGCGTGCCTGGCTCACGTTTCGAGGGTGCTGTCAGTCAGCAACAGTCTGATTCTGTATTGCGCCCACCAATGAAATCGATTTTCTGCGCAAACTTATCCACCTGATACAGAACTGCGCGATAATCCCTCCGGCAACTAGTGGAGGACCGCATGATTACCTTTCAGACTGTCTTTTTTACCACTCTTTCGCTTACCGCAGCGAGCGGAGTAACCGCAGCATGCATCGCGCTCTTTGGCGACACGCGTCGAAACGAGGGTCAGCGGATCGTTGTCGAAAAGTTTGCCCAAATCGCGTTGTTCGGCGCCGTGACAGTGGCGTCCCTGCTCGTCGTTTCCATCTGATGAACGCCAGCATTTTTTACACACGTCTTGGAGCGCAACATGGGACATGAAAACGCCTTTGGATTTCACCTCTCTGACGATACGGCGCGAGCAACATTACCGCCGCGCGGAGCACCTTACTGGCAGGTCACCGAGTATTGTCGGGCCATAGGGTTTCAACACTATCCATCGGGCCGGTGCTTTTGGCTGGGTCGTGTGCGACTTCAGGATGGAAGCTATAGACAGTATCGACTAGGCTCGGTCAAAACGGATGGCAATGCGATCGGCATGGCTTTCCCTGAAGCCCTACAAAAGGCTCAAGAGTGGTTCTCGGAAGTGCGCGTCCGCCTCGCCACCAGCGACTCTTTCCCGATCGGCAGTAAGGAAGAACTCAATATCTGCCCTATTGGCCCAATATTCACACTAGGCCACGCCCTGCATGATTACATCGAGTGGAAACGACTAGCGGCGGCTCGATCGCATTTCCTGACGCTCATTTCACTTGTGAACCACCACCTTGTTCCCACGTTGGCGAGCATTCCAGCACACCAGTTCAACGGCGATTTGGTAAGGAACTTTGTCCGGGATGTCCTTGAGACCCCTCCCCGATATTCGAGGAGCAAATCGGCACCAAAACGCCCTATCACCAAGATGAACGACGAAGAACTGCGCAAGCGGAAGAAGACCGTAAATACGTTGCTTAGCATTCTCAGGGTCGCGGTGTTGATGGCCTGGGAAAACGGCAAGATCGAGTCTGAGCGCGCCTGGCGCTGTATCCGTCGTCTGCCACTGATCGAACGCCCCCGAATTCTGCATCTCAACCGGGCTGAGTGTCGCCAACTGATTGATCATTGCGACCCATCCATACGTCAGTTGGTCCTAGGGGGACTCTATACGGGTTGCCGAATCACCGAACTGATACGCATGAGAGTATGCGACGTTGGGCGTGATGGTCCGGGTGTGTTTGTGACCCCTGTGAAGTGCTATAGGGAACGGTTTGTATTCTTGCCCAACGAGGGACTGAGTTTCTTCCAAAACCTCACTGTCGGGAAATTGTCAGACGATCTCATATTCTTGAAGGCAAATGGGCGCCCCTGGTACCGGTGTGACTACAAATACGTTTTCAAGAAAGCGGTCATCGCAGCGGGGCTGTCGCACGCGTTTTGCTTCCACGGATTGCGGCACACCTATGCAAGCCAACTGGTAGCGGCCGGTACGCCACTCCTCGTCATTTCTGAACAGCTTGGACATCGGAATGCAGCCACCGTGATACGGACATATGGACATATGGCACCCCAAGCACGTTTGTCAGAGGTGCGCAGCCGGTTCGAAGCCCTTACCTAGAAGCTAGTCCAAATCATGGATTGCTTATCCCCACATGCCGCGCATGCGCGCAGCAATGTCGACACGCACATTGCGTGCGTCGGCCTGTTTTGCGGTCTCCTGGCGTACCTTCGGCCAGGTCATGCATTCAAAATACTGCAGAAGTGTTGCCGGAATGAACCGCGTCCGCGAGGCGTAAACATGCCGGTCGCCTTGAGCATTCTGACCATGGGTAAAAAACCGCTGCGGCAGTACCAGGTGCAGATCATCCCTGGCACGCGTCATGGCAACGTAGAGCAGACGCCGCTCCTCTTCGAGCTCCGGTCTTGATCCGGCACCAAGATCGGACGGCATGCAGCCGTCTACCACATTGAGCACGTAGACGGACTTCCATTCCTGCCCCTTGGCGGAATGAATGGTTGAAAGGATGAGATAATCCTCGTCCAGCAACGGAACACCGGATTGATCACTGGTGGCATCGGGCGGATCGAGTGTCAGTTCAGTCAGGAAGCGCTCACGCGACGGATAACCCGCAGCAATCTGCTGGAGTTGCAGAAGATCGGCCTGACGCATTGTTGCGTCTTCATGCAGGCGATCAAGGTGCGGCTCATACCAGATACGGATCTGTTCGAGTTCTGCCGGCCATCCGCCTTTGCGCAGATGAACGTCCTGCAACATTTGAACAAGGTCTGCCCACTCAGAACCCGCACGAACGGGCACCGGAATAGTGTTCAATGCAGCCAAGGGATCGGCATGCACCGTCATTTGATCAAGGACACTTTGCGCCGATGCCGGACCAATACCGGGCAATAATTGCATCAGGCGGAAACCGGCCACGCGATCCCGTGGATTCTGCACAAATCGAAGGGCGGCGAGCAGGTCTTTGACGTGGCTGCTGTCGAGGAATTTCAATCCGCCGAATTTCACGAACGGAATGTTGCGCCGGGTCAATTCCACTTCCAGAGCGCCGCTGTGGCTTGATGTGCGGAACAATACCGCCTGGTGTTTGAGCAGGGAGCCCGCCTCGCGGTTCTCAAGCACCTGTTCAACGATGTAACGTGCCTGCTCGCTTTCGTCGCGCACGGTGACGAGCCGCGGCCGCTCCACCGACTGGCGTTCCGTCCAGAGGTTCTTGGTGAAGCGTTCCGATGCCAGATCGATGACGGCATTTGCCGCGGTGAGAATAGGCTGCGTCGATCGATAATTGCGATCAAGGGTAATGACATCGGCCGCCGGCGAAAACGACGCCGGAAAGTCCAGAATGTTGCGCACCGTGGCCGAGCGAAACGAATAGATGGACTGAGCATCGTCGCCAACGACAGTGAGCCCTCGCCCCTCCGGTTTCAGAGCCAGCAGGATCGACGATTGCAGCCGGTTCGTGTCCTGGTATTCATCGACCATCACGTGATCGAACCGCGACCCAATGTCTTCCGCCAGGAGTGGATCGCTCACGGTCTGACACCAATAGAGCAGCAGGTCATCGTAATCGAGAATGTTCTGGGCCTGCTTGGCTTCAACATAGCCTGCGAATAGCTGACGGAGCTGCGGTCCCCACATGGCACACCATGGGAAATGGTCCTTCAGGACTTCCTCCAGCGGGCGTTCCGAATTGATGGTTCTGGAGTAGATGGAGAGACAGGTTCCCTTGGTTGGAAAGCGGTTCTCCATCTTGGAGAAACCGAGTTCATGGCGAACGAGGTTCATCAGGTCGGCGGAGTCTTCCCGGTCATGAATGGTAAAGTTCCTGTCGAGCGATATCTGATCACAATATTCCCGCAGAAGTCGCGCACCGATGCCATGAAACGTCCCGGACCATTCAAGAGCGTCGCTGTAGGCCACGCCCTTTGATCCCAGTACCTGGTTGCAAATGCGCTCAACCCGCCGCGCCATCTCGGCGGCGGCTCGTCTGGAAAACGTCATCAGCAGGATGCGGCGGGGATCGGTTCCATTGACAATCAGATGTGCAACGCGGTGGGCGAGTGTATTGGTCTTGCCCGACCCGGCCCCGGCGATGATCAGCAACGGGCCAGCGGCTGTTGTCTGGGCCCCCACACCATATTCAACAGCACTTCGCTGTGCCGCATTCAGTTTGTCCAGATAGGTCGCCATAGAATCTCCGTGCAGACGAACCCGGCGGGAATCATCAGAACATAGCAGGAACGTAGCGCCGTCCAATGTCAACAGGAAAGAGATCCACACATGTCTTGACTCTTCCGCCTAATGAGAACATTTGTAGAACAGAACGCTGCGGCGACGTTCATTGCACAATTTGAATCTGAACAACCCCTACTGTCTCGCGCGATGGGGAGCGGACAGGCTTTGTCTCTTGAAGGAGAAACAGGCCGATGAATGAGCCGGTATTGAAACACGAAGACGAGATTGACCAGATCATCGCCGATCACGGTGGAGACTTCCGGGCTGCAATTGATTCGATCCTGAAGGACAACGCCTTCCTGATCAAAGAGATTGAATGTGCCGCTCTGGTTGCTGGGCATGGCTACGCCCGTGGATGGAAGCCAAGAACATTCAGGCATTGACTATGGGTAGAAGTCGAGGCGCACTGTCGCAAACAGCGCTCAATAGTGAGTATTCCTATCAAGTGATGCTCAGGTTAACGCCAGCCACTCGAAAACTATCCACTGAGATTGCTATGTTTGCACGCGACCATCATGCGTATGGTCTGCATGAGTATTTCAGATTTGAAGAAGAAGACGCGGAATATTGTGTCTATTGCTTTCCGACATTCATTGAGGCTGAATTGTTTGCCAATGCCTACGGCGGCGAGTTCCTATCCTCTGCAGACCGGCAAAAGGGCAACTGGCGGCCACGCAGCCGTGTCGGAGGAGAACATGTGCGGACGGGTTATCGTTAGGACGACCATCGCGGGATTGATCAACAGTTTCACGTTTGCCCATCGCAAGGAAGGTGATGGGCTGGACGATCTGCCACCAAGATACAATGGCTCTCCGCGCCAGGATTATCCCCTGATCATCCACGAGGACGATGTCGAGGGCCCGGTGTTCGTATCTGCAAACTGGGGCTTCATACCCGGCTGGATGAAAGACCCCAAGGGTGGTGCAAGGCCGATTAACGCGAAGTCTGAAACCGTGGCGACGAATGGCATGTTTCGGCATGCGTACAAGAGCCGACGCGCCCTGATGCCCATTGATGGTTTCTTTGAATGGAAGGCGATCAAGGGCAGCAAGATCACGCAGCCCTATGCTATCGCCATGAAGTCACTGCAACCATTCTGCATTGCCGGTATTTGGGAGCACTGGTTTGATCATGAGGTCGGTAGGCGTGTTCGCACATTCTGCGTCCTCACCTGCCCGGCCAATGACCTGATGCAGGCAATCCATGAGCGCATGCCGGTGATCCTGCACCCTGAGGACTATCAACGCTGGATCGCAAATATTGAGCCAGACCCTAACGATCTATTGACGCCCTTCCCGTCCGAGCTGATGACCATGTGGCCAGTGTCCTCAAAGGTCGGCAATCCAAGGAACAATACGTCCGATGTCGTGGAGGAAATTACCCTTCCGCCAGAGAATGGTCTTTAAAGAAACGCTCTCATGCGAACGCGATTGGAACTCGGGGTGCAGCATTCCCGTAACGGCGGCCTTGTGATCGCAAAGGGATCAAGTATCATTTGCCGATGGAAACAAACCCCAGTGCGCCACTTGATCCAGAAAAAAACGAAGGCATCGTACTGCTTTGCCGTTTCCTTTTATTCTTGGTTGGCTTCTTATTTTTTGTTTCCATTATAAGTGGAATCACAACGTACTTTTACGTTGGCTGGCAGGGCGACAAGAGTATCTTTCCTGGTATAATAATCGATAGCGGATTCGAAATGGCCGTCTTCGCAGCAATACTGCTTTCGATTTTTTCATTCATACCAGCGGTGATCATGACTGTAATTACATTCTACCAGTCGCACAACAATGCCATACCACTTGCCTTGTTGGGCGGGATAACCGGGGTAGTGGCCGCGGCCCCATTCTTGAGCACGAAGCTTGCACCGATCTTGGTTCTGCCGGGAGTTGGATGGGCATCTGGTTACATTCTTCACTTTATCGCTGTCCGTATTTCGGACTATTTCTGGAGAAGGTGGTAAGTGGGATGTGTAACCTTTACGGGATGGCTGCCGGCTTTCAGGCAATGTCATTCATCCTACGAACGGCAGATGAAATCGACGTGTGGATGAATGCGCCGGCCGAAGAAGCATTACAGTTGCAAAGACCCCTGCCTGATAATGAACTGGTCGTGTTGAAGCAATGAACTGGTTCAGGAAGATCATAGCGACTTGGAAAGACGCAGCGCATATCCCCAAGGGCGAACGGCCCTATGTGATGGACGAAATATTCAAACCTTCGTCGTGGAAGATCATAGGGGGCTACGTCGTGGTTATGTGTGTGGTTCTGACGGTTCTTGCTCTTGTCAATAACGATACATTTTCAGAGTGGGTGGGCCTTCCATTAGTGGTCGGATTTGGTCTGGTCCTTCAGACCCTCATCCAAGATAAAATCCTATTCGGCACCAGTATTAAGCCCACTCGATCAAGCGCAGAAATGGAAGTTTCGCCAAAGGAACACTCTCATGAAAATCAAAGCGCCAAAGGCCAAAGGCAAATACACTGATCGTTTCGAAGATTGCCAGCTGGCAATTGAGGATGGATTGATTGATCTGATCGGGGCCGCGTCAACTGCCGGATGGAGTCAGCAGGAAGTGATTACAGCGATCGGTAGTGTCTCAGTTTGGAATTTGAAGCCGCGAACACGGTTGTCACGTCAGCCGCCGAACTCATATATGTATTTTCCGGTAAGCATAGGGGGCTAGATGCCGCGAATTTGGAAGATTGTTCGGCACGGCTCAGCGGAACCTTGGGAAAAAATCATCCCTGAGGACCAGGTGGCGACAAGGGACCTGGTCATGCTCCTTAGTAATTTGGCAATGAGCCACTGCCCACCCAGTCCCACGATACCAGCGATAAGGGACTACTCGCCCTACACTACGTCGCTCACCAACAGAAACGACCGCTTTGGTAATGTGAGCTACACCATGTACTCCAGCTGCAGCCGCATCCACTACATAGCGACTTTGGAGAATCCATCGAATGCCGACGGACCTAACGGACAGAGGCGCCCGCGCCGGAAGGCACCGTGAAGAATTATTCGCCGCGATCATCGCCGTTGCGGAAAATACGGCTCTTGCCTTAGATGCAAAGGCAAAGACAGTCGTCGATATTCGCCTGTTGAAATTGATGACAAAGAAATAATGAAATGTCCGAAACTTCCAAATAACCAGGACCCGAATGACAGGCGCTACCGGTGCTCAAACTAACTGAAGATGAGTTTATTTGTCACGACTCAACAACGCCACAACTATCGCATGGTGAATTCACTTCCATGACGCTTCTGACACGTTTATATATATTCAAGAAGGCCAGTAGACCCGCCTCCTCTTTGGGAGAACTCTGTTGCTACAAACATTGCTCGGAAAGCTTGGCTTTAACGGCCGAGACATGAGACGCCAACCCTTACCAACCGACATCAATGTCGAAGAGGCTGATGGAGCCATTTATGATCAAGACGGGCTGCGGTCTATTCATAACCATGATTTCATGCGGCAACCAAGTTTCAATGCTGCATATCTGCGCGGTATAACGGCGGCCAAACAAGACTACATGTGGCATTGGCGCGTACATGTAGGACTTTGGGCCGCTTCTGTTGCAGCTAAGCTCAAAGGTGACTTTGTTGAATGCGGAGTGAACAAGGGATTCTTATCGTCCTCTATCATGCAATACCTGGATTGGAACTCTCAGGGCAGGATGTTCTTCCTGCTTGATACATTTGCCGGATTGGACACGAGGTTCATTTCAGACGAAGAGGTCGAGAAAGGTGCCGTCGAAAAAAATAAATGGATGATTGAAGTTGGCAATTACATTACCGACGTGGAGCCAGTTCGAGAAAATTTCTCGCAATGGCAAAACGTAAAGATCATACAGGGCGCAATACCCGAGACATTGAATCAGATCACGACTAAACGGATTGCATTTGCTAGCATCGATATGAATTGCAGCCCGCCAGAAGTTGCAGCGATGGAATTTTTGTGGCCAAGACTCGTTGATGGCGCAATGGTCGTGTTCGACGACTATGCATATAATGGCTATCGTCCACAGAAGGTAGCAATGGACCAGTTTGCCAACGATCGTGGTGTAACAATTCTCTCGCTGCCTACTGGTCAAGGTCTTTTAGTGAAAAGCCCCGGCTATTAGCAAATTGGGCGGATGAAGTATCCGGGGCTTAGATTAGAAGGAATACTTTAGACTCGCTTCCCGGGTGCCAATGCTGCCAGGACGGCGTCGAGCCGCCTGTTCGTTTCTCTCTGACCTTCCCTCATTTCATCGCGCAGTTCCTTGATTGCATCGTCCGTTCGGGTCTGTTGCCCGTCGTGATCGACGCGCCGGACATATTCGTCGCGAACGCGATTGATCCGGTCATGGAGCGCATTGTCTCCAGCCTCGCGCGATGCCGTGAGCGAGCGGAAGGCGGCGATGATTGTCCCACCTAGGAACGTGAACAAGCCCGCAGAAATGCCGATGAGCCATTGTATATCCTTATCCATCACCAGCACTTTCGTGTTTTACCGAAGGCATTATGTGAAGCGACCTGATTGGCAAATGGCCGGTCAGTTTTCAGAATGAAGACGGATGTCTCAAGGCTCGGGGTCAGCTTGGAGAAACCGTCGCACACATTTTGCTTCGTCGTCGTCTGACAGCCCGAAATCACCGCACAAAGCAGCAGCATCGGAAGAAGATACCGTTTCATTGATTTCATTCCTTTTACGGAGAACCTGCACCGAGGTTTCGAGCGCCGACACAGCGGCTTGCTGGCGGCCTTCATGCTTGCCATAGAGATAGACAGGGGCAGTGGCGATCAGCACGCCTAGCACAGCCCCTGCCCCGATTTGCCAGTATTTGAGCGCGGCCAACATCAGGTCAACCCCAATAGCTTGCGGACCTGCGGCATGGAGGTGACGGCATAAATGCCAACGCCGATCAGCACGGCAACAAGGGCAAGCTGCACCCGCCAATCGAGCGCACCGAAAGCGGCGAGTGGTGTGCCAATGATCGTGGCAAACCACGTCCAGAACCGCTTTGAAGTGCTCAATGACTTGGCAGCATCCTTTTTTGTTCCCGAGATCGGCATGGCGGACTTGTCGACGTTACTCGCCGCAGTGGGCGGGAGTCCTGTTGCCTTGACCCGATCAAGAACGGCTTCGACGGTCTCAGGCCTGACCAAGGACTTGTTGAGGCCGTCACCGGCATAGAAGGACTGGCCACGGCCGACAGTGCGAGAACCGCCCTTTGTAGCCGCAAGGACAGGGAAAGACGCCCATTCCTGCGCGAGGCGCTTGCCAAACTCCGTCCGGTCGATCTTCCCGACCATGAAATCCTCATAGCCCCGCCGTTTCAGGAGGTGATAGGCGAGCCGATCCTGAAAGTCAGCGTCAAACGCCTGCGATCCTGATAGACCAAGCTCGCGAGACAGGCCTTGGAGTGTGTCCCGCATGAATTGGGGAGCGCCGGACGCTGACGAAGCCGTGCCATAGCCCCAGTTCTGTTTCACCCAGGCCTTGTTCGACCAGTTGCGCTGTGCATCCATCAACTCGCCCAGCGTCATCTTTGTGATGGGCTTGGGAAGCCGGTTCTGGCGATTGCCGAAGATGATTTCATAGCAATCGGGGGGCGGACTGCCGGCGTCGGTTCGATAAACAAAGTCGAGCAGCAGCGCCGCCCCGCGAGGGATGGTTCTGTCCATGATGATTTCCTGTCTTGGTGGTGGAGAGAGAAAAATGTTATGACGCCCTGACAATTCTGGTCGGGGATCGATCGTGTCTATTGATATGTCTAAATCAATGTGGAGTAAGCACGCGATTCAACGAGCTCTCATCGTGCGTATGGAAACCTTTGAAATAGATGGCACTATCGTAAAGTTGCATTAATGACGCCAGAATGTTCAGTACGATTCACTGAGCCATGGCGATTGAGTATGACTGCTAGATGCGTATGTTCACGTATCGCCTACGCTAGCGTTCCCACGATTTGATGGGGTAGAATTATGGTTTCTAATTCGCAGACGATGTTTAGTGCCGTCTCGCTGTGTCACATCTGCAATGAGCACAAAGAATTCGTTGCACCAGACAATTATGAGACTTGTAGAGATGGCCTTCATTCCCCTCAGTGTGGTCATGGTTGGTGCGTCACACGCGAACGAGCCATGGCAACGGTTCTATTTTCGTTGTTTAGCCGAGATGAAGTAAAGCAACTTACGATTCACGACGTTGCCCCGGCAGAACGAGGACTGTCCTATTGGTTGTATCTCAATGCCGCGAAATTGACGCCCACAGGCTATTTTCCAAACAAGCCGTTTGGCTCTACGGTAGACGGCCTTCGAAACGAAAATTTAGAGAAACAGACATTCGATGATCAAATATTTGATGTCGTCACTCATCTCGACGTAATGGAACATCTGTTTGATCCGTTTCTGGCTCTGAGCGAAATCTATCGAACTTTGAAGCCAGGGGGGTATTGTCTTTTTACGACGCCAACTTACGACAATCGGTCAAAATCTGAACAAGTGGCATTCATTGAGAACGGCAAGCTCAGGATTATTGGTGAACCTGAGTATCATGGGAATCCTCAAGACCCTGAGGGTTCCCTTGTTACGTGGAGGTATGGTTACGATCTCCCCAAACTGATCCAAGAGCGAACAGACTTTGACGTCGAAGTTCGCCGCTGGCAGTCAAAGGGTGTAGCCGTCATGGGACCCATGAACGAAGTTTATATCTTGCGCAGACCTAACCAATAACAGCCAATTGTCGAACGACGCCACTGGAGTCTTTTACAAACATGCGCCCTGTAATGGGCGTGTCGCTCTGTGTCGCCTATCCACCGAGCCAATGCAAACCGCCTCCTTTTGTGCTGAGCCTGATATGAATGTCAGCGTCACTACCCTCAGCCCCAATAACCAATGGTTGCCCAGGCGCGCTTGATTTAACAACAATTTTGTTGGCTGTCCCATCGGTGGTAGTAATACTTGCCCCATAGTCAGTGGCAAATGATGCGTTGCATAGATACCTTTGGCATCCATTCCGGGGGAATGGCCAAGATAAATTCCTTGATGTTGTGAGGTTGGAAGGCCGAGAGGCCTAAGTGCTAAAGCGCAGCGGCCGCCATGAAAAAAGCATCGACCTGTTCCGGCGTGAAGCCGAGAGCGGTAAAGCCTTGCTGCAGCATTTCATCAGTGCGGACGAATGAGCCCGCCTTTTCATAGACAAGACGGATGGCGCGCGGCTGCGATGCCACCCAGTCTTCGACCTGATCGTAAATACCCGGATGGGTTG
>NZ_JAGENB010000007.1 GCF_019991125.1 Phyllobacterium calauticae
GTGCTGGCACCCCCGCCCCCACCTGTCGATCTCTATGTTCTGCCGGTGCCTGCGTTCGTGCCCGTGGCCGAGTGGGTCCGCCCGGCGCGTGACATTGCACCACCTGAAAACAATGTCATCTTCAACAATATTCATAACACGGTGATCAACAACACCACGACGATCGTGCAGGAACCGGCGGCTGCCCCCAGCCCTGGCCTGAGCACCGGCGCGAAAGTCGCCGGCGCCGCTGTTGCGGTGGGAGCCGCGGCGGCCGCCCTGCACGTTGCCCTGCCGCCATCGGTGCAGAAGAAGGCGGCAGTCATGCCAAATCAAAATCCCGTCGTCCCCACCAAACCCGCCGTGCCGGGCCCGGTACCTGCGGCCATCAAACCGCAGGACAACCATTCGCTCCCCGGAACCAACGGCAGCCGCCTGCCCCTCATCAACGGCAAACCCGCGCTGCAAAACCCGGCACCGGTGCAGACACCTGCCCCGCAGGCTGTGACGAAAACACCCGGAAAAGCCAACGCCGCAGCGGTCAAGCCGCCATTGCCGGGGCACGCCCTCCCGGCCGCCCCAGGCAGTGCCGCACCGCTTGCCCCCGGGAAAGCTGCGGTGTCGACCGGCCAGAACAAAGCCGGGAAAAATGCCTTGCCGGCTACTGTCAACCGCCAGCCCACTATTGCCGCACAGGCCAGGCACAAGGCTGCGCCCAATCCTCAACCCCGGACCATTCCACCGGCGGTAGCAAAATTGAATGCCAGCCCGCGTCCGCACAATCAGGCCGCTCCCCGCCCGCCGGTTCAAAGGGCCCAGCCGCAGAACCAGGCACGGGTCAATGCGCAGGTGAGCAGGCCGTCCGGTGCGGTGCCGCAAGCCCATACGCCAGTGCAAGTGCAGCCGCGACGGCAGGTCGAGGCAAGGCCGCCAGCCGGAAGGCCCCAGCCACATGCGCCGCAAAAGCCCGGCATGAAGAAAGAGTGCGGCGGCCAGGATCAGCCCGCCTGCCCCAAATGAGAAACGGCATCTGCAACGGGAAACGCCGTTGCGATGCACCCAACCTTTATTCGGCGGAGTGAGAGCATGCACAGGGGTCGAATAGCAAGATTTTCAATCTGCGGGCTGATCCTGCTCAGCCCGCTCCATGCGGCGGCAGCGCCGGCCGCTGACAACCCTGCAGCGCAGATCGTGCGCGATCTTGCGCTGGTCGATGCAATAACGTGGGGTGTCAATCCATCGACGATGGCGGCCTATCACACGCTTGGCCGGGAAAAATGGCTGCAAACGCAACTCCATCCCGCGTCCGACGCGCTACCGGCAGCCGTCCAGGCACAGATCGAGGCCTTGCCGGTCAGCCAGAAATCCGCCTTCGATCTTGCCACGGACTTCGACGCGCAGGGGCGCACCGCCAACCAGACGGCCGATCCCGACCAGAAAGCCATTGCGCAAAAGGTTTTTCAGGATGGCATGAGCGACATGGCCCGGCAGGCTGCAACCGCCAGCCTGTTGCGGGCGCTCTATTCACCCGATCAGCTGCGCGAACGGATGACGTGGTTCTGGTTCAATCATTTCAACGTGCATCAATACAAGGCCAATCTGCGCATCCTTGTCGGCGACTACGAGAACAAGGCCATCCGCGCGCACGCGCTCGGCCGGTTTCACGATCTGCTGGAGGCGACGCTGCGTCACCCCGCCATGATCCGCTACCTCGACAATGCCGACAACGCCGTTGGCCACATCAACGAGAATTACGCCCGGGAGATCATGGAGCTGCACACCATGGGTGTCGGCTCCGGCTATACGCAGAAGGATGTCGAGGAACTGGCGCGCATCCTCACCGGTGTCGGGATCGATCTCAAACCGGACAATCCCAAGCTGAAACCGGACCTGCAGCCGCTGCTCGTGCGCGATGGTTTGTTTGAATTCAATCCGGCACGCCATGATTTCGGCGACAAAGTTTTCCTGGGGCGAACGATCAAAGGGCGCGGCTTTGCCGAAGTTGAAGAAGCGCTCGATATCCTATGCAAACAGCCGGCAACGGCCCAGCATGTGTCCCGGCAGCTTGCCACCTATTTTGTCGCCGATGTCCCGCCGCCAGCCCTGGTTGACCGGATGGCGCAGACCTTCATGCGGACGGATGGCAATATCGCGAGCGTCCTCGACACGCTGTTCCATTCCCCCGAATTTACGGCCTCGCTTGGCGGGCATTTCAAGGATCCTGTCCGGTATGTTCTTTCCGCCATCCGTCTTGCCTATGACACGAAAGTCATCGTCAACAGCGCGCCCGTCCAGAACTGGCTGAACCGCCTGGCGGAAGGCCTCTATAACCACCAGACCCCCGATGGTTATTCCATGATGTCGACGGCGTGGAACGGATCGGGGGCGATGATGACGCGCTTTGAGATTGCCCACCAGATCGGGTCCAATTCCGCCGGGCTTTTCAAGGCGGCAACGCCCGATGCGGTGGACCAGCCGGCATTCCCGCTCATCGAGAACGGGCTGTATTTCTCAAGCCTGCATCTGAAGCTTTCAGCGCCCACGCAGACCGCCCTGGACAAGGCGATTTCACCACAGGACTGGAACACGCTGTTCCTGTCCTCACCCGAATTCATGCAGTAACAGCAACCCGACGAGGAGACGATCATGCATATCAATCGCCGTGATCTCATTGGTGGACTGGCAGCCCTGACCTCCTTGACGGTTGCCGGGCGTGTGTGGGCAGCGCCCAAAACCGACGCGCGCCTGCTCGTGGTGTTCCTGCGCGGCGCCTATGATGCCGCCAATGTGGTGATCCCGGTCAGCAGTGATTTCTACTATGCATCGCGGCCGAACCTCGCCATCGCCCGTCCGGACGCGGCCAATGCCGCCTCGGCGCTTTCCCTCGACGTCAATTGGGGCCTGCATCCGGCCCTGAAGGACACGATCCTCCCCTTCTATCAGAAAGGGCAGGCCGCCTTCATTCCATTCGCCGGTACGGACGATCTCACCCGCAGCCACTTTGAAACCCAGGACACCATCGAGCTCGGACAGGACGTCAACGGCACGCGGGATTACCGGTCCGGCTTCATGGCGCGCCTCGCCGGCGCCCTGACACGCGTGCGGCCGATCTCCTTCACCGACCAGATGCCACTCACGTTCCAGGGCGGAGAGCCGGTCCCCAACATCGCCATCAACAGCGTGGGCAAGCCGGGCATCGACAGCCGCCAGGCGAGTCTCATCAGCGCCATGTATGACGGGAAATCATTGGAGGGGTCCGTGCGGGAAGGCTTTCGCGTCCGCGATGATGTCTACCATGCGATCACCGATCACATGATGGAAGCCAGCCGCGGCGCCGTCTCCGCCAAGGGGTTCGAGCTGTCCGCACGCCGGATCGGCCGTCTCATGCGCGAGCAGTTCAACCTGGGTTTCGTCGATGTCGGCGGCTGGGACACCCATGTCAACCAGGGGGCGGCGAACGGCTATCTCGCCGACAGGCTGAGCGAGCTCGGCCGGGGAATTGCCGGGTTCGCCGAAGAGATCGGCCCGCAATGGCAGGACACCGTCGTGGTGGTCCTCTCCGAATTCGGCCGCACGTTTCGCGAGAACGGCAATCGCGGCACGGATCACGGCCATGGCAGCGTCTACTGGGTTCTGGGCGGCGGCATCAAGGGCGGCCGCATCGCCGGTGAGCAGATCGCGGTCGACCAGGCCCATCTTTTCCAGAACCGCGACTATCCCGTTCTGACCGACTACCGCTCCCTGCTCGGCGGACTGTTCCAGCGCATGTATGGCCTGGACCAGACCGGACTGCACCGCGTCTTTGCCGCCGTGCAGCCGCGTGACCTTGCCTTGATATGAAAGCGCGGGAAACGGGCCGCCGATGCTGATGTCTGCGCAGACTCAGCTTCCGGCCAGGCTTTTGACTGAGTCCCAGAATGGTTTCATCTGGTCGGACTGGGTGGAGAAATAACCCGGAGCGATGACGAGAAACGCCCACAGGAAACCCGACGGAATATTGGCCAGCTGGAACCGGAATTCCGTCATGCCGGCCACCCCGGCGACAACCGGAATGACAGCGCGAACCGGACCGAAGAAATGGCCGAGAAAAACGCTGAAGACACCATATCGCTCGAAAAACCGCTCGGACCGCTCGACCATGGCCGGATAACGGGAAAATGGCCAGTTTCTCAAGATGGGTTCGTGAAAGTGCCGCCCCACCCAATAGGAAAGCGTATAGCCCACGCATGCGCCGATGCCGCCGGAAACAAGCAGCGGCCAGAAGGGAAGCCCGCTCGCCCCGAACAGGCCGCCGATGCCCAGAAGGATGATCGTGGAGGGAACAAGCAGGGAGAGCAAGGCCAGGGATTCAACCAAGCCGAGCGCAAAGACGATGACCGGCGCCCATTTTTCGTGCTCCCGCGTGAAGGAAATCGTGGCTTCGATAATATTGGAAAGATCCATTGTGCCTGATGAGAATGAGAAATCGTGATGGTTGCAGAATGGCCGGCAACCGAAAGGGACAGACCGGACGGGCCCGTCCCTTTCATGATGGTCTCCGGCTTTCCGGTTACTTGGAAAAGCCTTTCGTCGGGTCTGCCGGGAATGCGGCATTGGCCTGTTCGCCGCGCAGCAGCTTCAGGGCTTCGATCAGCTGCAGGTCATCCTTCGGATCCGGTGGGACATAGGCAATCGAACCCGATCCTTCCGCATCCTCCTGAACGCCCTTGATATGGCCCTTCAGGCTGGATTCGCTCATCGGTTCGGCCCGGCCCTTCAGATCGTCCGGCAGCGGCTGTTCGACCGCGATATCCGGCACGATGCCCTTGCCCTGGATCGATTTGCCGGCCGGCGTGTAATACAGCGCCGTCGTCAGCCGCAGCGCGCCGTTCTCGCCCAGCGGGATGATCGTCTGGACCGAACCCTTGCCGAAGGACCGCGTGCCCAGCACCGTCGCCCGGCGTTGATCCTGCAGCGCACCGGCGACGATTTCAGCCGCGCTGGCAGAACCGCCATTGATCATGACGATCATCGGCTTGCCGTTGATCAGATCGCCCGGACGGGCATCGAAACGGGTGATGTCCTGCGGGTCGCGGGCGCGGGTCGATACGATCTCGCCCTTGTCGAGGAAGGCATCGGAGACGGCAACCGCCTGGTCCAGCAGGCCGCCCGGATTGAGGCGAAGATCCAGCACGAAGCCCTTGAGCTTGTCGGCGGGAACCTTGCTCTGGATGTCCTTGATCGCCTTCTGCAGGTCTTCAAAGGTCTGTTCGGTGAAGGAAATCACCCTGACATAGCCGACATCGTTCTCGACGCGGTACTTGACGGCCTTCACCTTGACCACGTCGCGCACGACGGTCAGCTTGATCGGCTTGTCGGCGCCCTGGCGGATCAGCGTCAGCTCGATGGGAGTGTTGACATCGCCGCGCATCTTGTCGACCGCGTCGTTCAGCGACAGGCCGCGGACATCGGTCCCGTCGATCTGCGAGATATAATCGCCGGCAAGAACACCGGCCTTGAACGCGGGGCCATCTTCCGTTGGCGTGATCACCTTCAACAGCTGGTTTTCCATGGTGACTTCAATGCCAAGGCCGCCAAACTCACCCTTGGTCTGCACCGACATTTCCTTCGCCTGTTCGGCGTTCATATAGGACGAATGGGGGTCAAGCGACGTCAGCATGCCATTGATGGCGCTTTCGATCAGCTTCTGGTCATCCGGCGGCGTGACATACTGGTTGCGCACCCGCTCGAAGACTTCGCCGAAAAGCGACAACTGCTTGTATGTGTCCGTGCCCGCAGCTTCCGCGGCGGTTATATGCAGCCCGCCCTGCACAGCCACCATTGCCGTTGCACCCATCAGGGCTCCGGCCATGAGAAGCGTTAACCTGCGTACCATTTGCATTCCTTCCAGAAAATCTGCCTACCCCAAAACGTGGTAACAGGATAATTATATGCCAACCAAGGCAGGATTAACACGACCAGAATATGACCGACACATACTGTGATCCATAATGCTACACTGCCGCTTCCGGTAAATTACACAAGAGCCGTTCGCATGGCTTTTTGGCCCGAGCGCACCATATTTCGCTTGCTCCTATAGCCACTGGAGGATGCAGATTGACACCCGATTGTCAAACGGCAGCCGCGCATTGACGCCCTCAAACGACGAGCAGCGTGCAAATTCCGGTTGCAGAGCGGTGCACGATGCAGAACAGCAGCAGTGAATTGGACCATATCCTGGCAAAGCGCCGCCAACTGCGCCTGAACACAACGCAGGAGCTCGCGCGAATCCAGAAGGCGCATCGCCAAAGCCGTAACCTGCATGCGCCGTCCAGTCTTCACCTTCAGGGGTGGCTGCAGGCGCGCCTGCGCTCCACTGAGGTCAGGGCCTGCGCGCATCTGGTTGCCATATTGAACTGGTGTTCCCTGCGCCTCATCTGGTTCGCGCTGCCCCGGCTGGCCACCGGCCGCCTGGCAAAGCGGCGTGCCCGATCCCTGTGGCGGGTTATCGGGAAACTCAACCGGATTGGCATGGGAATTGTGCGCTGGCAACTGCGCCGCCACGGGTGAAACAGCCGCAGCCAATCCGGCGATCCGCGCAATTTTTTCCACTGCCCATTTTCCGTCATGACACTGTCATGATCGTCCTTCTTAAGTCCCTTGCAAATGCTTCGGCAACGATGGCAGAGTACCGCGAATAGCGTCCTTTATTCATTGCATTCAAGCCATTTGGGGGCCCGGCTTATGGCGTTTCAAAAGTATACACCGCCTGCCATCGGCCGCTCGATGTGGCTGAGCATGTGGGACCTGATGGCTTTGCTTTTGGTGATCGGCGCCATCGTGCTGATCGCCTATGGCGTCCGCGTGACCACGGTTCCGCTGTCGACACTTGAAGCCGCCCCGCTTTCCCTCGATCCATCCAATCTGCCGGTTTACGCACTGCGCACCATGCTGCGCATGCTCCTGGCCATTGCCCTGTCGCTCGTCTTCACCTTCATCTATGCCGCAGCCGCCGCCAAGAGCCGGCGTGCCGAGATGGTGCTGGTTCCCATTCTCGATATTCTCCAGTCCGTGCCGATCCTCGGCTTCCTGACCTTTACCGTCACCTTCTTCCTCAACCTGTTTCCGGGCAGCGTCCTTGGCGCCGAACTGGCATCCGTGTTTGCCATCTTCACCAGCCAGGCCTGGAACATGACGTTCAGCATGTATCAATCCATGCGCAACGAGCCGAAAGACCTGGAGGAGGCAACGCAGAGTTTCCACCTGACGGGCTGGCAGCGGTTCTGGCGGCTGGACGTTCCGTTTGCGATGCCCGGTCTTGTCTGGAATACCATGATGTCGATGTCGGGAGGCTGGTTCTTCGTCGTGGCGTCGGAGGCAATCACCGTCGGCGACACCACCGTTACCCTGCCGGGGGTTGGCTCCTACGTCGCGCTGGCCATCAAGGAGCAGAACATCATGGCAATCTTCTATGCCACGATGGCGATGCTCGCCGTCATCCTGCTCTACGATCAGTTCCTGTTCCGACCGCTCGTGGCCTGGGCCGACAAGTTCCGCTTTGAAACAACCTCGTCGGAAACGGTTCCAAGTTCCTGGATGCTGGACCTGTTTCGCCGGGCCCGGATCACACGCCTGCTCGCCGCCCCGGTCGCCTTTCTTTCCCGTCTGGTCTGGAACCTGCGTTTGCCGGCGCTGCCGACATTCGGCTCGGGTGACGCAAAGCCCGCGACGTCACGCCTTCTCGACCGGCTCTGGCTTGCCTTCATTGTTCTTGCCGCAGGCTATGCGGCCTATATCAGCATCATCTATCTCAAGGCCAATATTGCCTGGTCCGATGTGGCGACCGCCGTCGGCAACGGGTTCATCACCCTGTTGAGGGTGACCGTTCTGATGATACTCGCGACACTTGTCTGGGTGCCTGTCGGTGTATGGATCGGACTGCGGCCGAAACTGGCGCAGAAAGTCCAGCCGCTGGCCCAGTTTCTGGCGGCGTTTCCCGCCAACATCGCATTCCCCGCCTTCGTCGTGCTGATCGTGCATTTCGGTCTCAACGCCAATATCTGGCTCAGCCCGCTGATGATCCTAGGCACGCAGTGGTACATTCTCTTCAATGTCATTGCCGGGGCCAGCGCCTTTCCCAGCGATCTCAAGGAAGCGGCGAACAGCTTTCATCTCCGTGGCTGGCGCTGGTGGTTCAAAGTCATTCTCCCCGGCATTTTCCCCTATTACATCACCGGCGCGATCACGGCCTCCGGCGGTGCGTGGAATGCCAGCATCGTTGCCGAAGTGGCCAGCTGGGGTGACACGCAACTGACGACACCGGGGCTCGGATCATACATCGCCAATGCCACCACGGCGGGAGATTTCCCGCGTGTCGTGCTTGGCATCGCCGTCATGTGCATCTTTGTAACGCTGTTCAATCGCCTGTTCTGGCGCCCGCTCTACGCCTTTGGCGAGCGGCGCCTTCGTCTCGGCTAGTGCCGGATTATCGGATCAAAGGAATGTTCAATGCTTGATCAAGCTGACAGAAACCTGCTCGTCGACATCCGCAATGTTTCCCGGTCCTTCAAGAAAGGCAGCGGCAACGATGTCATGGTGCTCGACGATGTCGACCTGAACATCAGGGAGGGCGAGATCGTCGGACTGCTCGGCCGCTCCGGCTCGGGAAAGTCGACGCTGCTGCGGATCATCGCCGGCCTGATCGCGCCGTCCTCCGGCGAAGCAAAGTGCCGCGGTTCCGTCATCCAGGGCCCGCCCCTCGGCATTTCCATGGTGTTCCAGTCCTTTGCGCTTTTTCCCTGGCTGACAGTCCTGCAGAACGTGGAGCTTGGTCTTGAAGCGCAGGATGTCGACAGGGCGGAACGGCGCAAGCGGGCGCTCGCGGCAATCGATCTCATCGGTCTGGACGGGTTCGAAAACGCCTATCCCAAGGAACTGTCCGGCGGCATGCGCCAGCGCGTCGGTTTTGCCCGGGCACTGGTGGTGCATCCCGACCTGCTGCTGATGGACGAACCCTTCTCGGCCCTTGATGTCCTCACCGCGGAGACCCTGCGCACCGACATGATCGATCTGTGGATCGAAGGGCGCCTGCCGATAAAATCGGTGCTGATTGTCACCCACAACATCGAAGAAGCAGTGCTGATGTGTGACCGCATCCTGATTTTCTCGTCCAATCCCGGCCGGGTCGCGCAGGAACTCAAGGTCGATCTTCCCCATCCGCGCAATCGCCTCGATCCGGTCTTCCGGCAGCTGGTCGACAATATCTATGCCCGCATGACCCAGCGTACCGAGCCTCGCCTGCCATCCGTGGAAGGTATTCCGGGTACGGGAATGGGCATGATTTTGAACCCGGTTTCGACCAATATCCTGGCTGGCCTGATGGAGTCTCTGGCGGGCGAACCGTATAATGGGCGCGCCGACCTGCCTGTTCTTGCCGGTACGCTGCAGATGGAGGCCGACGAGCTGTTTCATCTCGGCGAAGCCCTGCAACTCCTGCGTTTTGCCCATTTGAACGAGGGCGACCTCGTCCTGACCGACGCCGGCATGCGGTTCGCCCATCTCGATACCGATGCCCGCAAGAAGGTTTTCGCGGAACACCTCGTCACCTATGTTCCGCTCATCGGCCTTATCAGACGCGTGCTTGACGAGCGGCCGACGCATACGGCTCCAGCAGCCCGTTTCCGCAACGAGCTGGAAGACTTCATGAGCGAAGACTATGCGGATGAGACACTGAAGACCGTGGTGTCCTGGGCGCGCTATGCCGAGCTGTTTGCCTATGACGAGCAGGCCGAGCTTTTCAGCCTGGAAAACCCTCAGTAAGGGCTGAGCCGCAGAAGATCGGCATTTATGGGAGTTGGGGCCGATTTGGCGGCGAACCGGCTTTTGCACGCTTCAAGATCAGTATGGCAATGAACCCGCACGCCACGACGCCGAGCAAAATCGCACTCGGTGCTTCAATGCCAAACAGGGACGCAACACCAAAAAGCAGCAAGAGTCCCAGCAACGCCAGACCGGCGGTCCGCTCGGCCCGCCATTGATACCGGCAAGCGCCCCAGAGCACCGCCATGCCGACGGCAAGCGCCAGCACACCGATAATCATTGAGCTCAAGACTTCCGAAAACTCTGCCACTGTGATCCTGCCGATTGTCGATGATGCGCTTTAAATTTCACGCGCTTCTAGTGCTTTATACTACATTACAAGTTGCGGCTTATTAAAGTCGCATCCGCGTCAATTGCGTGGCGGACAGTACCAGGCAACCGTGACATTTGGCGCTGCTGTTTTCTGTTGTTTCAGCGGCTCCAGATGCGCGTGGCGTCTACACTTGCAGCGCATTTGCATGTAGCCTCCGCAGCGATCGAAGCAATCGATCGACATCCATCACCCAGATCGAGGGAAACACTTTATGAGTGGCGTATGCACGCAAGGGGTAGATACCGGCTTTGTGGCTTTGGGCACCGCCAAGGTCGCCGTGCTGGGCGTGGTTCAGGGCATTACAGAATTGCTGCCGATATCATCCACCGCGCATATGCGGCTGGTTCCGGCACTTCTCGGCTGGCAGGATCCCGGATCGGCTTTTTCGGCGGCGATGCAGCTGGCCGCGTTGACGGCGGTCATCTGCTATTTCCGGCGCGATATCTACGCCATAACCGGCGGATCGCTCAGCGCGATCAGGACGGGCGACTGGATGTCGCCCAAGCTGCGCATGGCTATCGGCATCGTGCTCGGCACCGTACCGATCGTCATCGCTGGCCTGCTTCTGGCGCCGGTTCTCAATGCCTGCGACAGTCCGTTGCGCACCTTGCCGGTCATCGGTTTTTCCTGCCTCGTCATGGGTGTTCTGCTCGCGGTTGCCGAATGGGTATGCCAGCATAAACGTCCAGCGGACAGCATGCGGCTGCGCGATGCGCTTATCGTAGGCGTCGCACAGGTTGGTGCCCTGATCCCCGGCGTTTCACGCTCCGGATCGACCCTGACGGCGGCCCTGTTTCGCGATTTTACGCGGCAGGACGCCGCGCGCTTTTCCTTTCTGCTCGGCATTCCGGCTATCGCGCTGGCGGGCCTGCATGAACTTGTTGTCCTCGCCCGCGCTCATCTTCCCTTTGAAGGCTGGATGATCCTGCTCGTCGGACTTGTCGTCGGATCGCTGTCATCCTTCGCAGCCCTGTGGGGCTTGATGCGCATTCTGGAGCGCTTTTCAACGCTGCCCTTCATCTGCTACCGGATTCTGCTCGGCCTGGCGATCCTCTGGATCTCATACGCCTGACAGATCTTCGGTGAAAGACCGGGAAGACAGGCGACAAACAGGGCGCTGTCCTGTTTGTCGCCCGGTGCGTCACGCTACATTGTCGTCGTCGGTATCGCTGTCCTGTGCATCGTCATAGGCGTCGTCGAGACGGTCCATTTCGGCGTAATCGTTCTGCGTGCCGGTATTTTTGTCGTCGTTGTAGTAGTTGTTGACGACCGTCTCGCCGGCTTGCGGCACAGTGCCGGTTCCGCCGCCCGAGCCGCCAAACAACGAATTGCCGCCCATCATGTTCTTGATCCCTTCGAACATGAGCGCGCCGCCGGCAACACCGGCTGCCGTGGTCAACGCACCTTGCAGAAAGCCGCCGCCTTGGGCCTGCGGCGGGGCTGCCCAGCGCCCGGCCTGAGGTGGCTGTCCCTGCGCTGCATATGCGTCCTGGGGTGCTGCCCCGCCACCGCCCCACGGTCCGCTGAACCGGCCGGGAGAAGGCTGGGATGGCTGCGCACTCTGGGAACTGCCGAAGATCGAACCCAGCAAGCCGCCCGACTGTTGTTGCGGGGGCGGCGCATTCTGCAAATCCTTCACCTGCGCTTCCAGGGCCTGGATGCGCTCGTGACATGCGTTCAGGCCATGTTCCTGGACGATGACGGCCTGAGCCAGGAGATAGGGGGCCGAAGGCTGGCTTTTAATCTGGTCCAGAATGAAGCGCTCGGCTTCGGGGTCCCGGGGCGTATCGGCCGCCTGCCTTGTACGGTCAAAGAGCCCACTGAGAAGTTTCTGTTCATCGGCATTCATTTTCACTCACCTCCTTTTAGGGGAAGCATGATCTCGATCCAGATTCATGGCATTTAGATGGCCTTAACAAAATGTAATTTTGCAGCCATAGCGGCCTTCCCGCCAATGTTTTTAGCCGCATAAATGGCTGCGGACGCCGGAAATGCCGAAACACTCCCGGTCACGCCACCCGGCGTTTCGTCCCCTAGAACGAGTTCACAATCTGGCCGGTCTGCATCCGCGCGATCATCGTATGGGCGTGATAGTGCATCGCGCATTTTATCGCATAGATCTGCATCACCACCGGCGAGCGGCGGCGCTTCAACATGGCCCATATCCGCCGGCGGTAGGTGCGGCGCAATTCCTTGTCGGGGACCTGGCGCATCAGGCGCAGAAAGATGCCGACGGCTTCGAGCATCCATTCCGCATTGAGCTTTGCAAACTGCAAGGGATGGCGGCGCAAATGACGCAGCCGCGTCTGTTCCGGTTCGATGCGTTCATCCAGATAAAGCGCATCGAGCCGGTCGAAATAGGCTTGGGGATTGTGAAGATCCTGCATGACCGCGAGATAGCCGTCGCGCAGTGCCTCGCGGCTGAGGTTGAGCGGAATGACATTGGTGCCAAAGGGCTGCTGATCCTCGGGGTCAAGCCGCCCCTCCTTGAGCAACCGCGTATAGAGCGGGGTCTTCGGTATGGCCGCCAGCATGCCAACCATGGCGTTGACGATCCGCGCTTCCTTGATAAAGGCACGCTGCGCGTCGAAAATCGAGGCATCGTCGCTGTCGAAACCGAGGATCATACCGCACCACACTTCCATGCCTGAGCGCTGGATGGTGTGCACCTTTTCCAGCATGGTGCCGCCCTTGCGCAGATTCTGCAGCTTTTTCGTCTCCCGCAGTGCTGCCTCGTTCGGGGTTTCAATGCCGATGAAGACCACGCGAATGTTGGTATCGACCATCAATTGCATCAGTTCCGGATCATCCGCCAGATCAATGGAGGCTTCGGTCACGAAGGTCATGGGATAATTGTGCGCGACCTGCCACGCGATGACCTCGCGCAAAACCTCCTTTATCGCCTTCTTGTTGCCGATGAGGTTGTCATCGACAATGAAGGCCGTGTCCATGCCTGTCGCCAGCAATGCCTCCACTTCGGCCAGAATCTGCTGACCCGTCTTGATGCGGGGCTTGCGGCCAAAGACAACGATGATATCGCAGAACTCGCAGGTAAAGGGACAGCCCCGGGAGAACTGGATGCTTCCCACCGCATAATCGTCCATTTTCAGGAGATCAAAGCGCGGCACCGGAACCGTGCTCATATCTGTCTTGTCAGCCTGCTCATACCGGCGTGAATGACGGTGTTCAGCCCATTCGGTCAGAAATTGCGGCCAGGTTTCTTCGGCTTCACCAATGAACGCCACATCAGCGAGATCGGCGAAATAGTTCTCCTGAACGGTGATCCATGGGCCTCCGACCACGACAAAACAGCCCCGTCGCTTCAATTCCGTGATGATCTCCTTCATGCGGAAGCGCTGCACGATCATACCGGTAACCCCGACAATGTCAGCGCTGGCACACAGATCATAGTCGATGTCTTCCACGTTCTCATCGATGAGCGTGACCGTGTGTTCGGCAGGGGTCAGGGCCGCCAGCAAAGGCAGGCAGGCCACAGGAAGGTTGGCTTTTGCGTCGAATATGGGCAGGGCATGTTCCAGCCCCCAGTAAGAAGCTTCAAAACGCGGATTAATCAGCACGATATGGGGCATTGCAGTCACCCTTTTTGTTTGCTGTTAAAATGCTATATGTCTGTCCCGTTCCCGCTTGCGAATGGCATGCCTGTCCTTGAGGCTGATCCCTGCGACGTCATCGCCTTGAGAAAAAACCTGTTCCCGTCTGTATACTCCCCAATATTGGCCAATGATATCTCCAACTATCGGCCAAAATATGATGCGGCGAATAGTAAATTCATTGGCGGGCTCAGCTCCGGACACCGCTCCTCTGGCGCGTGAACCAGCGGATGCTGCCGGCAACCGCAAAGGCAAGCAGCGGCCATGCGGCCCAGAACGTCCCGCTCCAGGTGATAAGGTTGATGCCGAGGAGGACGAACCCGACCATCGCCAGCGTGGCGACGAACCGGTCAAGGCGGGTGGTCCGCACCCACAGACCGAAAGCAAGAGCAGCAAAGGCCAGGAGAGGCCACGCAGCCCAGAAATAGCCACTCCATGTGAGAAAATTGATCGCGGCAATCCCGGCGGCGATGGTTGCCAGCACACCGAACCGCGCTCTCCTGAACGGCAAAGGCTCCGGGTGTGCTTGCGTTTGGGTTCGCCGTAAATGGTCATGATACGGCGGCTGCCCGGATTGCAGGGAAGGCCTCTGCGGACCAGATCCTCTGTCTTCTCCGATACGCACGGCATAGCTGGCTATACCGCCTTCAATGTTCTTGAGCGAAAGCTCGCCGAGATAGTCAAACCCGACGGTCAGCTTGTTGCGGACCTGATCGAAAACCGTGCTTGAAATCACGATGCCGCCGGGAGGGGCAGAGGCCTGCAACCGCGCGGCGACATTCACCCCGTCGCCATAGATATCGTCGCCTTCGGCAATGACATCCCCGAGATTGATGCCGATGCGGAAAAGCATGCGGGCATCGTTCAAACGTTTGGCGTTATAACCGGCAAGCTCGTTCTGCACATCGATCGCCGCGCGCACCGCCTCGACGACGCTGGAAAACTCGGCAATGAGCCCATCGCCCCATGTGTTGATGACCCGGCCGGCATGCGCCTCGATCAAACGTCTCATCGCATCGCGGTACTGGTTGAGCGTATCGAGCGTCCGCTCTTCGTCCACCTGCATGAGACGGGTGTAGTCCTGAACATCCGCAGAGAAAATCGTGGTGAGCTTGCGACGCGTTTCAGACATGGTCTTCATTTTCCCGGTTCCTGGCTCTGGCAAGAAATCCATCCGACGTCGGCGGAGAATATAGCGTGTCGCTGAATGTGGGAAGCACCTGCCGGGGCAGGAGAACAAATATCGAGACCTGCCGTTCGGGCAGCGCTTCGCAATGGGCTTGACATAGTATTTTTATTACTAGTATATATATGACTATGAAAGCAATCAAACGCTCCCCGATCGCCCTCGCAATCCTCGCCATGCTGTATGAGGCACCCATGCATCCCTACCGCATGCAACAGCTCATCAAGGAACGCGGCAAGGATGAGGTCATCAATGTCACCCAGCGCGCCAGTCTCTATCAGACTGTCAACCGGCTGGAACGGGAGGGTTTGATTGCTTCGCAGGGCGTCTCCCGCGACGAGAACCGGCCCGAACGCACCGTCTACGAGCTCAGCCCGGCCGGGCGTGCAATCATGCTGCAATGGATGCGGGAAATCCTTTCCACGCCATCACAGGAATTCCCGGATTTTCCCGCGGCGATCTCGTTTCTGCCGCTCCTGACGCCCGACGATGCCCGGCAGCACCTCGAACAGCGCGCCGTCGCGCTGCAGGCGGAAATCGACCGGATCGAACAGAATTTGCGCCACGCAAGCGCGATGCCGGTGCCCCGTCTCTTTCTCCTGGAAATGGATTATCTGAGCGCAACCTATGGCACGCAGCTTGCGTGGGTACGCGCCGTCACCGCCGACCTTCAGTCCGGCAAACTGACCTGGAGCGAAGCCTGGCTTCGCCAGATTGCAATGGAACTTTCCCAGCCCAGCGAACACACGTCTTCCTAGCGAAAGGCCAAGACCATGAAAACGAATACCTTGCAGGTGATCATCATCGGCGCGGGGACCGGAGGACTTTGCCTTGCGCATGGTCTCAAGCGGGCCGGCATCGGTGTCCGGGTGTACGAACGCGACCGCACGCGGCGCGATGGCCTGTATGGCTATCGCGTCGGCATCAGCCCTGCGGGAAGCCAGGCGCTCAAAACCTGCCTGCCGTCGCCGCTCTTTGATCTCTTTGTTGCCACCTGCGCACGGGCACCGCGCCATTTCAACATGCTGACGGAAAACATGTCCGAGCTGATATCCATGCCGGTACCCGGCAGCGATGATCCGGTCGACAGCGAAAAATCGGTCAGCCGCATGACGCTGCGCCAAGTCCTGCTCACCGGGCTCGAGGACTGTGTCGTGTTCGACAAGACATTCTCAAGCTACCGGAATAATGAAGACGGCACGGTTACCGTCGTCTTCGATGACGGTTCAACGGATACGGGCGATGTGCTGGTCGGTGCCGACGGCGCCAACTCGCGCGTTCGCCAGCAACGCCTGCCCGAGGCGCGAATGGAGGATACGGGCATCGTCTCCATCGGCGGCAAGGTCGCGCTCACACCCGAAACCAGAGCGCTTCTTCCCGACAAGGTTTTTCACGGCATATCGATGATCATGGCACCGAAGGGCTACGGCGCCATTCTTCACGTCATGGAGTTCAAATGGGACAATGACGGCGTGAAGCACGGGGTCGGCGGCAATGATGCCGACCTGATTGCCGAATGGCCCGGACTGCTTTTCGACAACACCCGCGATTACATCATGTGGGGTGTCTGGGGCGCGCGCAAGAACCTGCCGGAGGATCCCGTGTCCCTCCCCGGCCCCGACCTTGCCAGGATCGCCGCGAAGATGACCCGGAACTGGCATCCCGATCTGCGCCGCCTGATTGCGCTTTCCGATCCAACCACCATCTTTCGCGTCAATATCCGCACGTCGGTGCCGGTTTCCCCGTGGCAGTCATCGAACGTGACGCTGCTCGGCGATGCCATACACACGATGACGCCCGGACGCGGCGTCGGTGCCAATACCGCGCTGCGGGATGCAGCCCTGTTGTGCAGGCGGCTCACCGAGGTACGCGACGGCGACAGGCCGCTGGTGGAAGCCCTGCACGCCTACGAAGCCGAAATGCTGGAATACAGCGCGCGGGCAGTGCTCGAGTCACGCAAGCAGATGGACGCAAACGGCCTCAGCCACAGGCCCGTGCTCGGTCGCATCCAGCTGGCGGTCATGCGCGGCGCACTGCGCATCATCAATGCAGTCCCGGCCCTCAAGCGCCGCATGGCGGACTCCGAAACCCGCCTGCGCAAAATCGACCGCACGCATGAGTTTACGGCCTAGACGGGGTCGCTTGCCGGGGATGGAGGCCAGCGCTTCAACGCATCCATTCCTGCCTGCGTCAGGGCATAGACACCCCGGTCGACACGCTCGAACCATCCGTAGACATTGCCGCGCAATATCTGCGGAGCATTGGGGGCAACGGCGCGCAGATCGCGCGGCCGCAAATGACCACGCTGCAGCGCCTCGGCACAGGCAAGCGCCTGTTGGCGGTAGGCCGTCATTATCGGCGTGCGGGAACCGCCGCCCCATGTCGGATCGCCCTTGCGGCGCCGGTGCTCCGCAACCAGTCGCGAACGCTTGCGCGCATTGTTTCGCGGCATCGGCGCGGCCGGGCTGACAATGATGCTGACCACACCACCATCCGAGACGCCCAGCATGCCGAAACCCAGCCGGCGGCAGAGGTCGCGGAACCGGCGGTCGCTTTCACGTCCCTTGCCCCGCGCTGAAATGCGCGCCGCAAGCCAGACTTCATCGCTGAGAGCCGCCCGGTCGACCGCCTGCAGGAGGAGCTCAAGATTGAAACTGAGCTTGAGTTCGCAAATGACCACCAAAGGCGGCTCACCATCGCTCAGCGCGACGATATCACAACCGACGATCTCACCTTTGACGCTATAGCCGGCCTCCTCAAGAAAGCCTTTGATCGGGAGATAGAGCGCAGTCTCCAAGGTGCATCCTTTGCCATACATGCCATCCTCCCGCGTTCGCAAAGCGAATGTGAGAGCGGGTGTCGCCCTATAGCATTTGAGCGGGCAAAGCGGAAAGGGTCAGAAGATGGCAAGCTCCGTTTCCGGATCGAACAGGTGCACGTTCCCCGGCGCGATAAAGAGCTCTGTCTCGCGGCCCCGGCTCACCTCAGGCCTGCCGCTATGGGCGGCCACCACCTGCTGGGAGGCGATGGATGCCGTCACGAATGTCATGCTCCCCGTCGACTCGACCGCTTCCACGACGACCTTGATCGCCAGATCGCCGGCTTCGCGGGTGAAGGCAAGATGCTCCGGACGCAGGCCGGCCAGCAAACGCCGGCCGGGGGCCAGCGCGCGACCGAGCATGAGCGATTGAACCTGATCCTTCTCCAGCATCAGCCTGTTGCCATCGGGCCCGACCGTGACCGGAATGAAATTCATGGCGGGCGACCCGATAAATCCGGCAACGAACCTGTTGGCAGGCCGGTCGTAAAGGTCGAGCGGGCTGCCCTGCTGCTCAACCACTCCGGCGCGCATGACAACGATATGGTCGGCCATGGTCATGGCCTCGACCTGATCATGCGTCACGTAAACCGATGTCGCCTGCAAGCGTTCATGCAGCTTGCGGATCTCGCTGCGCATGTGCACCCGCAGCGCCGCATCGAGATTGGAGAGAGGTTCGTCGAAGAGAAACACCTTGGGGTTGCGCACGATGGCGCGCCCCATGGCGACGCGCTGGCGCTGGCCGCCGGACAGGGCTTTCGGCAGCCGGTCAAGCAGAGCGCCAAGACCCAGCGTTTGCGCGGCGGCACGCGTGCGCTCGGCAATCTCCTGCTTCGGGCGCCGCTTCAGGCGCATCGAATAGTTCATGTTGTGCTCGACATCCATATGCGGATAGAGCGCATAGGACTGGAACACCATCGCCACGTCCCGTTCGCGCGGCGGCTTGTGGACGACACTTTCCCCGGCGATGCGCAGATCGCCGGAACTTGTCTTCTCAAGGCCAGCGAGGGTGCGCAGCAATGTCGACTTGCCGCAGCCCGAAGGCCCCACCAGCGCAACGAAGGCGCCCTGCTCGATGGCAATGTTGATGTCCTTCAGCGCGTGAAACCCGCCATAATGCTTGTTCAGGTGGTCGATTTCGATCTGAAACATGGTTCACCTCATTTCAGCGCGCCGGCGGTAAGACCGCTGACGATGCGCCGTTGCAGCAGCATGAATACGAAAAGGATGGGCGTGACGTAGATTGCGGCATAGGTCATGATCCCGTTCCAGTCGCTGGCATCGGGACCCATGAAGGTCTGCAGGCCGACCGTCGCCACCTGCAGCTCGTTCTTGGCAATCAGGGACCGGGCGTAGACATATTCGCCGAAGGATTGCAGGAAGATCAGCACAGACGTGACGAGAATGCCGTTGCGCGCCAAAGGCAGCATGATATTGAAGAACGCGCCGATGCGCGAGGAGCCGTCAACGAGGGCGGCTTCCTCCAGTTCGCGCGGCACCTGCACAAATGTGGCCCGGCACAGCACGATATAGAGCGGCAGCATCTTGGCCGTCTGCGCCAGGATGACCGCCACGCGCGGGCTGGCCAAAAGGCCGATCTGATTGAACATGACGAAGATCGGCGTCACCATCAGCGAGGACGGCAGCACCTGCATCATCAGGATGGCGAAGAGGGCCATGTCCATCCAGATATTGCGGACACGCGAGAGAACATAGGCGCATCCCGTCCCCATGAACGTGACGAGAATGGTGACCCCAACCGCGATCAGCAGCGAATTCCAGATATACCGCCCCATGCCCCGGCTCTGCCACACCTCGGCAAAACTCCACTGGGGATTTGTCGGCCAGAATGTTGGCGGATATTGAAAGATCTCGGAGCTGCCTTTGAAGGCGGTGAGATACATCCAGTACAACGGGAACAGGTAGATCGCCGTCATCACCAGACCGATGGCGAGGAGAATATAACGTTTCACCGGCACTCTCCTCAGTAACTGTGTTCGTGACGGGTGGAGCGGACATAGACGGCGGCAACGACAATGACGAAAAGGATCATCATCACCGAGACCGCGCTGCCCAGCGATATTTCATAGGTCTGGAAGGACAATTGCCACGACCAGTATTGCGCGACGTTGGAACTGTCGGCCGGACCGCCCTGCGTCAGGGCCGCAATGAGATCGAACTGCTGCAGGGTGAAGATCACACCGAGCGAAATGACCGCGCCGAGCTGAGCCCGCATCAGGGGCAGCGTGATCGACCGGAAGCGTTCGAAGGGTCCCGCGCCGTCGAGTTCGGCAGCCTCGTAGACATCGCGCGGAATGGCGGCAAGACCAACGGAGAGCAGGATCATGTTGAAGGGGATGCCGAGCCACACATTGGCAATGATGACCGCGTAAAGCGCGACATCCGGGTCGGACAGCCAGAAGACACGCTCACCGGCAATGCCAAGCGACATCAGCACATAATTGATGACACCGAAATCCCCGGCGAACAGCCATTTCCAGATCGCCCCGACCACCAGAGCCGGCATGATCCAGCCGGCCAGGAACAACCCGCGCAGATAGGTGGCTCCCGGGAAATCCTGCTGGAAAAACAGCGCAAGGCCGAAACCGATCGACAGCTGGAAGACGATCGACAGGACGACGAACTTGACGGTGTTCCACAGCACCGCCATCGCAATGGGTTGCGATATCACGTCATAGTAGTTTTGCAGGCCGACGAAGGGGCGGTTGAACGAGGTGATCGTGAACATGTCCACCGTCTGCAGCGACATGATGATGTTGTAGAGAATGGGAAATGCCGAAAACGCGATCAGATAAGCCAATGCCAGACCGAGCAGCAGGATATCAAAGCCGCTCCCGTCCCTGATGGTCCTGATAATGCCCTGCATAGTGCCCTCCCGCCCCATGTGGATTGTTGGCCTGTCCCTGCATAACGAATGCGAGGACAGGATTTGATCTACTTTTTCAGAACCACGTCGATCTGCTTCTGCGCCGCTGCCAAGGCCGTTTTCGGGTCGCTCTTGCGGGTGAGCGACGACTGTATGGCCGTGTAGATGGCCTTGGAGATTTTCGGCCATTCCGGATGCGGGCCGCGGTTGCGCGCATATTTCATGCTTTCCTCGAAGACCGCGTAGATGGCCGGTATTTTAGGGTTGTTGGACTGAATCCTCGCCGCGGGCAGAAAGCCGAAACGGTTCCAGACATCCGGCATCTTGCCGTAGAGAAATTCCAGCAGGATGAAGGCTTCCTTCGGGTGCTTGCTGTTGGCGAGAATGACATTGTCGCCCTCGCCCAAGGCCGAAGCCCGGGTGGCGCCCTCATGCGGAACCGGTAGCAGCGCGGCGCGGAAATCGAACTTCGCTTCCTTGCTCATGCGCGGCAGCTCCCATGGTCCGGAGATCGCCATGGCCGCATTTCCGGCATTGAAGGTGCCGGTCGAGTCGTATTGCCCGCGGATGAGCGTATCGGGCGAGGCCAGCTTCTCATCGAGCAGCTTGCTCCAGAACTGCAGCACTTTCACACCGCCATCCGTATCCACCTTGTTGTAGTCGCCGCCCGCCATCTGCAGCCACGGCAGAAACTGGAACGTTCCCTCTTCGGTTGCCACGGCGGAAAAGGCCATTCCATAAATGTTCTTTGCCGGATCGTTCAGCGTCTTGGCAGCGTCATAAAGCTCATCCCAGGTCCTGGGCGGTTTGTCCGGGTCGAGCCCCTTTGCCTTGAACATGTCGGCATTGTAGTAGAGCGCCAGCGTGTTGGCGCCGCGCGGAACACCATAGATCTTGCCATCCCATGTCACCGAGGAAAGCGGGCCCGGAAAAATATCGTCCTTCCTGATCACCTTCGATTCCGCCAGCATCGGCGAGAGGTCAAGAAGCAGTCCGCGCGAGGCGAAGAGCGCCACTTCGGGATTGTCGATATAGGTGACGTCAGGCGATTCACCGGTCGCTGTGGCGCGCGCCAGATCATTGACCATATCGCGGAATTGCACGGTTTTGACATTCAGCTTGATGTCCGGGTGCGCCTGCTCGAACTCGTCCTTCAGGAGATAGATATACTGATCCGGCCGGTCGATGGTCCAGATATCAAGCGTCACCGGCTCGGCATGCGCAGCCGTGCCCGACAGCATCAGTGCGGCAGCGGCAATCCAATGCGAAATGCTCTTCATAGGTTTCCTCCTCGTGTTGCTCGACACCGGTATTGCGCTTCTTGGCGGCGCGTCTTTCCTGGTCGGATTTAATCTCCATCATCACCGGAACTCCCGTCCGGCAGCGGGCCCGCTCGGGGAAATCAGGGATTGGCGACGAAATCACCGCCACGGCTGTGTTTCAGATAATTCAGGGAATGCACCTGCCCGGTCATTTCCAGATCATTGCGATAGACCGGATCGTGCCAGCCCTCGATATCGATTGATCCCGACCAGCCGGCGAGGCGCAGTTCCGATATGACATCGGTCCAGTTGGTATCGCCAAATCCCGGCGAACGCATGAACACGAACTTCTCCTTGCCGAAAATCCCGTGCTCGCGGATAACCTCCCAGCGGATCGTGGCATCCTTGCCGTGAACGTGGAAAATCTTGGGTGCCCATTTGCGGATCTGCGGCAGGGGATCGATGAGATAGACCATCTGGTGACAGGGCTCCCATTCGAGCCCGAGATTGTCGGCCGGCACTTCGTTGAAGATCATTTCCCAGGCATCCGGCGTATGGGCGATATTCCAGTCGCCGGTTGCCCAGTTGCCATCCATGGCACAGTTCTCAAAGGCAAGCTTGACGCCCTTGTCAGCTGCCCGCCGCGAAAGTTCGCCCCAGACCTTCCTGAACTGGGGCAGACTGTCTTCAATCCGCTTGCCGCGCACGCGGCCGGTGAACCCGGCAATGGTGTTGGCGCCGAAGAGATGGGCATTGTCGATCAATGCCTCCCAGCCTTTCAGCGTCTCACGATCGATGTCCGTGTCCTCAAGCGGATTGCCGAACATGCCGAGGGTCGAGATCGTCACATTGGCGTCGCCGATGGCGTCCTTCAACTGCGCCGCGAGGGTCGGCAGGTCCTTGTTCATCACCTGCCAGAAGAATGGCTCGATGCTTTCGAAGCCATGCGGCAGGATGGTTTTGACATAGGCGGCGGGATCGGGTGCATTGCCTCTGATCATGGTGCCGATGCGGATCGATTGTGCCGGGTTGCTCATTCCGAATTCCTTCAGATCGTGATTTCAATACGCCGTCCGGTTTCGGCGCTTTGGATCGCACCGAACACCATGGCGAGGCTTTTGATATTTTCGGTCCCGGCCGTTTCCGGCGCGGAGCCGCCCCGGGTTGCCGCGATGAAATCCTGCATGACTCCGAGGTGACCGCCGATGCGGTGGGACGCATCAAGGGGAGGTATCTCGACGGCGGTCACCCCGGAGAACAGGCCATCCTTGCCGGAGGTGACGGCTTCGGCCCGTATGTCGTCATGCCCGTCCCAGACAATCGTTCCCTTGCTGCCGACGATGCGCCAGCTGCTTTCCCAGCTGGTCCGCAGACCGTCGGCGCACCAGCTGCCGCGATAGGTGAAGATGGCACCATTGCTGAATTCGAAGATCGCGGCGGCGGAAGAACCCTGACTGTACCAGGAATTGCTTGGTTCCCACTCCCGGGCATAAACCGCGCTCGCAGCGTCCCCGGCGAGAAAGCGCGCCGCATCGAAGGTGTGGATCGCCATGTCCAGAAACAGCACATGGCGCATCTCCTCGCGAAATCCGCCGAAATGCGGGCCGAGAAAGAAATCACAATGCAGGCTGGTCACATCACCAATGGCTCCAGAGGCAACAAGCTGGCGGATGCGGCGGATCTGGGCGAGATAACGCCTGTTCTGTACAACCGCATGAATACGTCCGGCCCCGCGTGCACGCCCGACGAGATCCCGCGCCTCGTCCATGGTTTCAGCCATCGGCTTCTCCGACAGCACATGACAGCCCGCGTCTAGCCCGGCGGCCACGGTCGCATGGCGGGCGGCCGGAACGACGACGTCGAACAGGAGATCAGGACTGGTCTTTGCCAGAACAGCGGAAAGACTGTCTGAAGCGATTGCCGCGCCGAGACCAAATTCTGCGATGCGCGCCTCCGCGCGCTCCCGCGTCAGGTCGACAACACCGACGATGTCGATATCGCCAATGGTCCGGGCTGCCTCGAACCATGCTTTGCTCATGGCTCCGCAACCGACTAAAACGGCACGCTGCATTGTCTCTCCTCCCAACGAAATTCACCAGAAACCGGCTAAATCGGTTGCAAATGCCTTCCGTAAACGTTTACGATTTCATATCGGCGAATTATTTTTGTCAATCCCCCTTTCGGTGTTTTAAGAATGAAAGGGCATCAGCGCCGAGTCGCACAGGGAGAAAAAGCGTGAGCATCCGGGACCTTGCCCGCCATCTCGATATTTCGATCGGAACAGTTTCCCGTGCCCTCAACGGGAAGGCTGACGTCAATCAGGAGACGCGCGAGCGCGTGCTTGAGGCGGCGAAGCAACTTGGCTATGTGCCGAACCAGTCCGGCCGCAGTCTCCGACAGGGCACCACCAACACAATCGGCTTCATGATTGAATCAACCATCGAGACGGTCGACACCGGCGGCAGCTTCTTCATGCCTGTCTTCGAAGGCGTTCAGTCGGTGTTCCGGCGCCATCACCTCGACCTCGTTGCACTTCTGTGCGGCACCGACGAAGAGCCTGCCGCCTATCTCAACCGCGTGGTTGCGCGTCGCTTTGTCGACGGGCTGATCATATCGGCAACCACACGTCACGATCCCCGCATTGATTTCCTGCTGGAGCGAAAAATTCCGTTCATCACGCTGGGCCGCAGCGAAACAGCGGGCAATTACCCATGGATCGACCTCGATTTCGAAGGCGTTGCAACGGCAGCGGTCAGGCGGCTTGCCGGGCTGGGGCATAGCCGCATTGCCATTGCCGTCCCGGCCAGCGACATCAACCTCGGCTACATCTTTCTCGATGCCTACAAACAGGCCCTCGCCGCCAGCGGCATAGCGTTTGATCCGGACTATGTGTTCCGGTCCCATGCCAACGAGGAAGGCGGCTACCAGATTGCAAGTGCCGTCCTTGCCCAAGGGCGAATGCCGACAGCCATCATCCTCGTCAATGAAAACATGGCCCTCGGACTGTACCGGCGCTTCTACGAGTCCGATGTTCACCCGGGCCGCGACATCGCCGTCATCGGTTTCCGCGAGAGCACCCAGAGCCGGTTTCTGTCGCCCACGCTGACCTGTTTCAGGATTTCCCTGCGCGATCTTGGCATCAAGCTGGCGGAATCCCTGCTTTCAACCATGCCTGCTTATGAAGACCATTATCCGCAGGAAAGGGTGCAGCTCGTCTGGCCGCTGCAACTGATCCCAGGCGAGAGCGACAGACACCAGCCCATCAATTGACGCCGGTGATCATCGACACGATTTCGTTCTTGTCCGTCTCGGACGTCTTGCGGATACCGATCTGCTTCCCGCGCCGCAAAACACAGATGCGGTCGGAGAGCTTGAAGACCTGGTCCAGACTATGGCTGATGATCAGTACACCGATGTTGCGGGTTTTCAAGGATTGCACGATGGCTTCGACCTTGGCCGTTTCGGCCACGCCCAGCGCCGCCGTCGGCTCGTCCAGCAGGATCAGCTTGCTCGCCCAATGGGTTGCCCGTGCAATTGCCACCCCCTGACGCTGCCCGCCGGACAAATCCCGGATCGTGGCATGGGCCGAAGGTATCCGCACATCAAGCTCCTGGACCAGCTTTTCAGTATCGCTGATCATCTTGCCGCGATCGAGCAGACCGAAGCGGTTGACCGGCTCGCGGCCGAGGAACATGTTCATGTAAACGGTCTGCTGGTCGGCGAGCGCCAGATCCTGGTACACGACTTCAATGCCATGGGCGCGCGCCATACTGGCGCTCGCCATCGTCACTGTTTCACCCTCGATGGTGATCGTGCCGGCAGATGGGGCGTATACGCCTGAGATGATCTTGATCAGCGTGGATTTTCCCGCCCCGTTGTCGCCGACAAGAGCAACGATTTCACCGGGGAAGATGTCCAGCGAGAAATTTTCGATGGCCGTCACGGCATCGAAATTCTTGCGGATGTCGGTCAGTTTGAGAACAGGTGACACGTCGGTGACAGTCATTCGATTTCTCCTATACAGGCCAGGCGGCGGTTTCACCGAAACCGTTTTCGATTGTCTCGACCTTGGGCGCACCTTTTGAAATACCGGACACGCCGACAATATAGGCGCGCGTCACGAAAGCCTGGCCACGGAAGCCGAAAACGGCCGTATCGCCAGGGCGGGGTGAGCCGGGGGAAGTCGCGTCGATCATGGCGTAGTAATCAATGGCCGCGGGCGGCGGCACTTCAACACTGCGCAGCGCCGCGGCACTCACCGTCGGTTCGCGGGTGACAATCGCCTTCACGTCATAATCCGGGAAGATCGGGTCGATGTAGAAGCCGCCACCGAAGCAATAGGCCTTGCCCCCGGCAAGATGCGATACCTCGGTCAAATACAGCACCGCGGGAAGTTCCGGCAAATCCTCCATGACGTGAAGCGCCGTGGTTCCGTGCAGTCCGTTGCCCGGTTCGCATTGGGTGGCGCCCGCTTCGGCCAATGCGGCCAACAACACCGACGATGTCGTTCCCGGCGCATTCACCTCGACATTGGTCCGACCGGCCTTCTGCAGGGCCTCGGCAGCCTTGGTGAGCGTTGCCAGATTGGGCGTAGGTTTCACCTTGCGCGCGGCATGATCGAACAGGAGTGCCGGGAATGTCGTGATACCGGCGAAGCGGCCGCCCTCCACATCGTCCAGACGGTCGGCAACCCCGGCAATATCGTCCGCATCAAATCCGCCCTCATGCCCGCGATAGAAGGTGTCGCCTTCAGCCTTGATGCGGGCAAGCAGGTTCTGCGTGTAACCGGCAGCGCTCGCGCCCTTGCCGGCCTCCGCCGCCTTTTCCGCGTTGAACACCGTCCAGTAGTCCGGGCGAAAACGGGCAGCTGCAGCGGCGGCTTCATGACGCGCGACCTGCTGCAAATGGCCGAGATGCCCGACCTTGAGGTCGGCATTGTGCACGGCCCGGGCACAGGCCATATCGACAGCGACGGCAGCATCGATACCGCCGCGCTTGATGGCACGGCAGAATGAACTGGACCGACCGACCTGCTTGGTCATGCCGAAGATTTTCAAGCCCTGTTTGTCCGCTTCCGACTTGAGGACACGCGCATTGGCTTCCACCGCATCGAGATCAAGCACATAGGCATTGGCCGGAATGCGGCCGGCCTGATGCAGCTGAATTGCGCTTTCCACAAAGGCTGGGTTGCGGCGGCGTAGAATATCGAGAAACATGGAAAACTCCCTCAGCGCGACTTTTCGCGTAGCGAAACCGCCACGGCAGCAAGAATGATCAGACCGCGGACGATCATCTGGTCAGAGACGGACAGGCCCATCAGGATCAGACCGTTGTTCAGCATGCCCATCATCAGCGAACCGACCAGCGCACCGATGATGGAACCTTTGCCACCGTTGAGCAGCGTTCCGCCGACGATGACCGCGGCAATAACCGTCATCAGATCGGTTTCACCCAGCGTGTATTTGGCGGCCTGCAGGCGGCCGGCATAGAGGAGGCCAGCCAGTGATGCCAGCACGCCGCTCATCATCAGGACCGTCAGGCGGATGCGTGGAACGCTGATACCGGATACGCTCGCAGCCCGGTTGTTGTCTCCCGTGGCAAGCACATGCGCCCCAAAGCGGGTATGGCGGTAGACAATGTGGCCGATGCATATGGCCCCCACCGTCCACCACACCAGCGAGGGAATGCCGAGCAATGTTCCGGAGCCGAAGAAGCCGGTGAAGGCGCTATTGGTCACCGGAATGGAGCGAAGATCGGTCAGCGACCGGGCGACACCGGCAAACAATCCCATGGTGGCAAGCGTCACGAGAAAGGACGGAAGTCTTACGTAAGCGACGAGAACACCATTGACCAGGCCGATCAGCAGACCTGCACACAGGCCGGCGGCAATACCGGCCGTTATGCCGTAGCCGTTCATGGCAACTGCGCCGGCAAGCGCGGAGACAGCGACGATGGACCCGATCGAAAGATCGATTTCGCCGGCGGAAAGGACAAACACCAAGCCGATTGCCATGATGGTCACCGGCGCTGTCTGGAGCACAATATTCGACAGGTTGCGGACCGTCAGGAAGCCGCTGTCTCTCAGCACGATCGCAAAGAACAGAAAGATGGCGAGAAACCCGAGATAGACGACATATTGCTGTAGATTCGCCTTGCCCAGAAGGGACAGCGACCGTCCGGACGGCACCAGGCTTGGGTTGGTTTTTGACATGGTATTTTCCTCAAAGGAAAGGTGAAACGGGAGCGGCCGATCCCTGCCGGGACGGCCGCCCGCACAGTCATTTCAATGCTTCGACGATGCTCTCGGGGGCGTCCTTGTTGAGCGAGGTCTTCCATCCCGCAAGGACGTTTTCTTTCGTCACAGCCAATGAGTCGACGACCAGAAAGGGTTCGGCTTTCTTCCCGATCAGCGACCCCGCCGCAGCGCGCGCGGCGGTGCGGCCAATATTGTAAGCCTCGTCGGCAACGAGCGCCGTGAAGCTGCCGCCCTTGACCATGTCAAGCGCTGCCGGTTCATTCAGGTCGAGGGCGACAATCCGGGTGCTGGTATTGCCGGCAGCCTTAAGCGCCGCCAGAACATTGAGCGCCGGTTCGGCCCAGGTGACATAGATGCCGTCAAGATCGGGATGCTTGATCAAAAGCCCCTGGGCGATTTCCTCACTGCGCGCCGGATCGGCCATGCCGGCTTCGGCAACGATCTTCATATCAGGATATTTTGTCTCGATGGTTGTTCTGAATGCCCGATCCCGCTGATTGGTCACGTAGAAATCGGCATCGTGATAAATGTAGCCGAGTTTCCCCTTCTTGCCGAGGGAGGCAGCCATGGCGTCGGCCGCCTTGCTGCCCATCTGGAACAGATCGTCGGAGACAATGGTCACATAGTCCTTGCCGTGCTCGTATCCCGCCGGCGAGTTGTCGATGAAGGCAAGCTTGACCCCGGCCTTGCGTGCGGGATCATAGACCGCTGCAGCGGTGGTCGGATCGACGGGCAGTGACACGATGATCGTCGGCTTCTTCGCCAGAACCGTTTCTACGTCGGACTGTTGGCGGGCACTGTCAAAGCTGGCATTGGTCTCCGCTACAATCGTGATGCCGAGCGCGGCGAATTCTGCTTCCGCCCCGCGATTGACCGCATTGGTGTATTCGCTCATCTCGTGCCAGACCAGCGCGGCGGTATAGTTGCCGTCCTTGATCTTCTGCACCTCATCAGCGGTGAGGGTCACGCTGGCGGCGGGCGTCGGCTTTTCGCCATGCGGTCCGACGGTTACCCCTTCAGCCGCGAAGGCCTGCGTTGCGAAGATGCTGACAGCAAGCGCTGCCGACAATGTGAGAAATCTGGACATGACTGCCCCCTTGATTGGTTTGTCGAAAGTTGAACCGTATTGCTTCGCGCTATTTCACGGCGTCGAGGATGGATTGCGGTGCATCGCGGTTGAGCGATTCCTTCCAGCCTGAAGCGATGGTCTCTTTGGTTACGGTCAATGCCGGAGCGACGATAAAGGGCGGCGTTGCCTGATTGAGCAGGGATTTCAGGCCTGTCGCCGCCATTGTGCGGCCAAGCTCGTAGGCTTTGTCGGCAACCAGCGCCGTCACATTGCCGCCCTTGGCCATATCGAGACCCACGGGCTCGGCAAGATCGAGCGTGACGATCTTCGTCTTGGTGTTTCCGGCAGCGCGCAAGGCAGCGAGCACGCCGTCGGCGGGCTCCGCCCAGGTCACATAGATGCCGTCAAGATCAGGGTTCTGCAGCAGCATCGCACTTGCCAGTTCCTCGGCGCGTGATGGATCCGAAATACCCTTTTGGGCAACGATCTTGATGTCCGGATAGTCTTTCTCGATTGTCGATTTGAACGCATTGTCGCGCTGGTTGGTGACATAATAGGTGGCATCGTGGAAAATCCAGCCAACCTTGCCTTTGCCGCCGATGGATTTCGCAAGGGCATCGGCCGCCTGCTTGCCCATCTGGAAAAGGTCATCCGTGACAATGGCCGCATAATCGGAGCCTTGCTTGTAACCCGCCGGCACATTCGACAGGAACACAAGCTTGGTATGATCGGCAATCGCCTGCTTGAAAGCCTCGGCCGAGGTCACCGGATCAAGCGGCAGGGCCAGGACGACATCGGGTTTGGCGGCAAGCGCCGTTTCGATATCGCTGCGCTGGCGCGCGGCATCAAACCCGGCATCCGTCGTGACAACGACTTTCACACCGGCGCGGGCAAACTCATCCTTTGCGCCTGCCGAAACGGCATTCACGAAATCCGATGATGTATGCCAGAGCAGGGCCGCCTTGTAGCCCTTGTCTTTCAGCGAGGCGAGATCGGCATCAGACAGGGTAATGGCGGAGCTTGGCGTTGCCGCTTCTCCCGACGGCCCGACTGTCTGCGCAAATGACGCAGAAGCCGACAGCAAGAAACAGGTCAGAGCCGTTGCATTCAGAAATCTTTTCACAAGCATTGGAATGTTCCCTTTTTATTATTGTGGTGTCGTTGGTCATTCAATAACGCCGCAGTATTCGGCGATAAAGCTGGCAAACGCGACGATTCCGGCCAGGTATTCCTCCACGTCGACGCGTTCCTCATAGGTGTGGCAGTTGCGGATATCGCCCGGGGCGCAGTACACAGCCGGCGTTCCCAGTTGATTGACGAAGAATGGTGACTCGGACCAGAAGGGCGCGCCCTCGATCACGCCGCGCCCCTGCATTGCATCGGCAACGGCCTTTGACAGCATTGCAACCTCCGGCGCATGCCGGTCGATCTCGGCGGCGGTGCCGCCCAGCGGATGGTCGCGGCCCGCCGGATAGGAGATGTCGATCCTGATATCCGGATCGGACACCGCGCCGTGAATGACGGCTTCCATCTCCGCCGCGGCCGTATCGAGGGATTCACCCGGTAAAAGCTTGCGGATCAGCGAAAGCGTGCACTCCTCCGGTACGGCAATGAAGCCGCCTCCCTTCAACCCCGTGATCAACAGGAAGCCGCGGCCGATGAGGTCATGCTCCGCGCGCGCCGCCACCGCGTCCGAATGGTTCCACAGGGCCGACATGATGGCATGGCTCGCCTTCAACGCATCCTTTCCGAGCTCCGGCACGCCGAAATAAGCCGACTTTCCGGTTACCGTGATGTCGGCGATGAAAAAGCCGATCTGTGCCGAATAGACCGACAGCTGGGTCGGCTCGACATAGACGGTAAAATCCGGCTTCGGGATGGCGCCTGCCTCGATGCGCGCGACGTAATCCTTGATGCCCGCCGAGACGCCCGTTCCCGGCTGCCCGCTCTCCTCATCCCCGACAAAGGCGAAGGCGACATCCCCGGCAAGCCGGATACCGGCCTTGTCCAGCAGCGAGAGTGCCGCAAGCGCGGTGCATATGCCCGCTTTCAGGTCTCCGGCACCCCTGCCCCAGATTTGGCCGTCGATGACGGGAGCGGCGAATGGATCCGCATGGGCGGTCCCCGCCCAATGTTCGGCCCAACCATCGACATGGACCGTATCCGTGTGGCCGATGAACAGGAGCCGCTTTCCACCGCCATTGCCCCGGCGCTCGCCCCAGATGTTCGGGCGCCCCGGCAGAAAATCGGCGGTTTCAATGGCGGTGAGCGCACGGGCACGCATCTGTTCGTTCAGATAGGCAACAAAGTTTGCTTCATTTCCGGTGATGCTGTTGCGCCCGATTGCACCCCGCAGCAGTGCCACGGCGTCATCGGCGTCGAGACTCCTGCGTAACCGCGAGGCGAGATTGCTTGCATCCTTCATCATACGACCTCCCGCAATGTGACCGTGCTGGCGGGCGGCAGCGAGATACGGCTATCGGGCGCATCGGCACCGAAGAGCGTATTGTGCAGGTGCCCCAACCCTATGGCGGCCGCGCCGATAATGGCGGCACGCGACCCGAGCACACTGGCCTCGACATCGATCGGATAGGGAAAACAGCGTGGCAGCAGGTCTTTTACCCGCGACAGCATCTCCGGCCGCAGGCCGATTGAACCGCCGAGGATGACTTTTTCCGGATTCGCAATGGCGGCAATGGCGCCGATTCCGCGCGCAAGAAGGCGGGCAGTGTCATCGAGAACCCTGTTGGCATTGGCATCGCCAGCCGTTGCAGCCTCAAAAATAGCGGGTACACCCAATGATATCCCCGACAAGGCCCGGTAACGCTCGATGATGCTCGTCGAGGCGACCGCCCGCTCGAAAGCGCCTGCGCTCAAGGATTCCGGATCGAACGGGTCGGAACCGAAGGGCAGAAAGCCGAGTTCTCCCGCCGCATGGATATTGCCGCGCACCAGTTGCCCGCCCACCATGAGGCCGCCGCCGATACCGGTTCCCAGCGCAATATAAGCAAGATTGTCAATGCCCTGCCCCTGGCCCAGCCAGTTCTCACCAATGACGGCAAGATTGACATCGTTCTCCAGCATGACGTCGACGCCGAACGCGCGTTCAAATGCCGTTGCCACATCCATGGTGTCGAAGCCGGCAATATTGGGCGCAAGTAGGATACGGCCGGTATCGCTGTCCGGCGCACCCGGCGCACCGACGACGGCAAGCCTGATCTTCTCGCGCGGGATAGCCTGACGAGCGGCCGCCTGAAAACACATGTTTGCGATCTGGTCGATAACCGCCTGCCCGCCCCTCGGGTCCGTCGGCGCCGTATCCTCGGCAAAGACCTGGCAGGCCAGATCGACGATGGCCACACGCACCTTCGTGCCGCCCAGATCAACGGCGGCAATATAGGCTGCGCTTGGAATAAGCTCATAGGTGACCGCGGTGCGGCCGACGTGACCGCTGGTACGTCCGGTTTCCTGAACCCAGCCTTCCGCTTCCAGCTGGCGGACAATCTCCGAAATGGTCTGTTTCGACAGGCCTGTCTGCTTGGAGATCGAGGCCCGCGAAATCGGACTACCCTGCACGATAGCTTCGATTACAGCCCGCTGGGAGAACTTACGGGACAGGCGCACAGCTTCGTTCAACACAGCCTCACATATTTAGTTCGTTCTATCACCGAACTAATAACGTCTCGTCAAACTTGTCAAGCGTGCAACGCCAAAAATCGAACTATTGTTGTGGCAGGATGAAGAATGTTGACCGGGTGCGATTCAGGGGCATGGAGCCATCGACAATGACTGTCTATGGCGCGGAGCCGGTTGCCGGATCTTGCGGCGATATCCGGGTATAGGCGAGATCTGGTTCGACAGCCAACCCCGACGGACCGCGCCGATCGGTTTTAATCAACCGACGGCTCACTATCTCGTCTCAAGCGGAGACACGACGCACACTTTCGAGCGCGTCAGGAACCGCACTTCGCGGCCATTGTCGAGCGAGAACATGCCGCCGCGGCCCGGCACGACATCGATGATCAACTCGGTATGTTTCCACACGCCATATTGGGAGACGCTGATATAGACCGGTGCGCCGCCGATTTCACCCAGACAGACGTCCTGGTCGCCGATGATGAAGTCCCCTTGGGCGTAGCACATCGGCGACGAGCCGTCGCAACAGCCGCCCGACTGGTGAAACATGATCGGCCCGTATTCCGCCTGCAGCGTCCGAATGAGATCGAGAGCAGCGATCGTGGCACTGACCTGATTTTGCATGATGCCTCCCCAATGGTGACACTGGCAGCGCCACGCAGGCGCCGCCAGCTTTGCAACGTCAGAGTGCTCAGAAGAATCCGAGCTTCTTCGGGCTGTAGCTGACCAGCATGTTCTTGGTCTGCTGATAATGATCCAGCATCTTCAGGTGGTTTTCCCGGCCGATGCCCGACTGCTTGTATCCGCCGAATGCCGCATGCGCCGGATAGGCATGGTAGCAGTTGGTCCAGACACGCCCGGCCTGAATGGCACGACCGAAGCGGTAGCAGGTGTTTGCATCCCGGCTCCATATGCCGGCACCCAGGCCGTAAAGCGTATCGTTGGCAATCGACAGCGCTTCGTCATTGTCCTTGAAGGTGGTGACCGAAACGACCGGACCAAAGATTTCCTCCTGGAAAATGCGCATCCGGTTATGGCCCTTGAACACCGTCGGCTTCACATAGAAACCGCCGGCGAGATCGCCGGCCAACGCGTTGCGTTCACCGCCGGTCAGCACTTCAGCGCCTTCCTGCTTGCCGATATCGATGTAGGACAGGATTTTTTCCAGTTGCTCGCCGGACGCCTGGGCACCGATCATCGTCGCGGGATCAAGCGGGTCGCCCTGGACGATTGCCTCGACACGCTTCAGCGCGCGTTCCATGAACTTGTCGTAGATGGATTCATGAATGAGGGCGCGGCTTGGGCAGGTGCAGACCTCGCCCTGATTGAGGGCAAACATGACGAAGCCTTCAATCGCCTTGTCGAAGAAATCATCATCGTCCGACGTCACATCCTTGAAGAAGATGTTGGGTGACTTGCCGCCCAGTTCCAAGGTCACCGGAATGAGATTCTGGCTGGCATACTGCATGATCAGGCGGCCGGTTGTCGTCTCGCCGGTAAAGGCAATCTTGGCAATGCGCGGACTGGATGCAAGCGGCTTGCCTGCCTCGAGGCCAAAGCCGTTGACGATGTTCAGAACGCCCGGCGGCAGGAGATCACCGATCAGTTCCGCCAGCACCAGAATGGAAGCCGGTGTCTGTTCCGCCGGTTTCAGCACCACGCAATTGCCGGCGGCCAGTGCCGGCGCGAGTTTCCAGATCGCCATCAGGAGCGGGAAATTCCACGGGATGATCTGGCCAACAACGCCCAGCGGCTCGTGGAAGTGATAGGCGACGGTATCATGGTCAATCTCGGAAATGCTGCCCTCCTGCGCCCGGATCACGCCAGCGAAGTAACGCAGGTGATCAATCGCAAGTGGCAGGTCTGCGGCGGTCGTCTCGCGGATCGGCTTGCCGTTGTCCCAGGTCTCGGCCTGCGCCAGCAGTGTCAGATTGTCCTCCATGACCTGCGCGATCTTGTTGAGGATGACGCTGCGTTCGGCAACGCTCGTGCGGCCCCACGCATCCTTGGCCGCATGGGCCGCATCGAGCGCGGCCTCGACATCGCTGGCGTCGGACCGGGCGATTTCGCACAGGACCTGGCCGTTCACCGGCGAGGTATTGTCGAAATACCGTCCCGACTTCGGTTCGACAAACTTGCCGCCGATGAAATTGCCGTAGCGCTTCTTGAAATTGGGTCGAATGGTGCGGTTGAATTCTACCTTGTTCATGGTGTTCCTCCCTGTTGCAGGGGCCTCCGCGCCTTGAAAACTTCGGAAAGGCCATCTGCACGCTGATTGATACCGCCTCCTGCGGCCCGGAGAGGATCGCGCGCGGAGGTGCGGGTGTCATCCCGCATCGACCATGCGGGCGAGCGCATTGTCTCACTTTTGAGACAATTGCCCGTGGCAATCAGCGAATACGCCGTAGCGTCAGTGAATACCGAGTTTCTTCAACTTGCGATGCAGGGTGGCACGCCCCATACCCATCATCGTGGCGGCAACCGAGATATTGCCGTCAGCTTTGGCAAGCACGCGCTGGATGACGCTGCGCTCGGCGGCAGCAAATTCCTGCTCCACATCCATGCTTTGCCCCAGAAGACTGGCCGCCGGCAGCGGCTTGCTCAAGGATTCATCGGTGAGACCCAGAACATGCCGGACAGTGCGGGAAGCCCCGATGACAAGGTCGTCTTCATCGACGGCAATCAGCGCGCTGGCACTGCGCTCATAGCTCACATCCGGCCCCAGCTTGGCGAGCATGATCCGCGCCTTGGGGAAGGCCAGACGAAAATTTTCCGCTTCCACGCGGCGCGCGGCATCAACGACAGCCATGGCGATCAGTTTGACGAAATCTTCCGTGAGGTCGTGACGCGCGGATGATACGTCAATGGCCGCCATCAGGCGCCCGCAATGATCGAAAATGGGCGCAACCGTGCAGGACAAGGCCGTATTGCGGCTGCGGAAATGCTGATCCCGATGAATTGTCAAAGCCCGCTGTTCGGCCAGGGCGGTTCCAATGCCGTTCGTGCCTTCGCGTTCCTCGCTCCACACCGCTCCGGTCCACAGACCAATCTTGCAGAAGGTTGCATCGTCCGAAACGCTGCCGCGGCGGTCAACCGGCACGCCGTCCTTATCCGCCAGGAGCACGCAGCATCCGGCACCGCCAACGGCGGAATAGAGACGGTCCAGCGTCGCCTGCGCAGTGGTGATCAACGATCCCAGCCGTTCGCGGGCGACCGTCAGTTCCCGTTCGCTCAAAAAATCCGGCAGCGTCCCCTCTTCCGGATTCAGCCCGTAGAGACGCATGGAGCGCCCCCAGGAGGCAACGAGCGCAGATTGCGCAGCGGCACTTCCCAGAAGGGCGGACTGGATGTGTTCCGCATGCTGTCCATCGTACCGCGAAGCCATCGGTCTCCTCCCAAAGTCCAGGCGTCCTGACCCTAGGGTAAGCTAGTTTGCTTTTCGGTCAAGGCGGGTGAAGCAGCACGCGGCTACACGGCCGCGTGCTGCGTTGTTTTCACGCTAGGACAGGTGATACACCGTTTGAAGACCATAGACCGGTGTCGGAATACCTTCCATGCGGGCCTTCAGCTGGAGCGACAGATACTGTGAGTAATGGCGTGACTGATGCAGATTTCCGCCATGGAACCACAGGGCCTGCTGCTGCGTCGGCTTCCACATATTGCGCTGTTCGCCTTCCCATGGTCCCGGGTCCTTCGTGGTGTCCGAACCAAGCCCCCAGCACTTTCCGACCTTATCGGCGACCTCGCGCGAGATCAGGTCCGCCGCCCAGCCGTTCATCGAGCCGTAACCGGTGGCATAGACGATCAGATCGGCCGGGAGTTCCCGCCCATCGTCCAGCACAATACCGCCTTCATTCAGTTCGCGGATATTCACGCCGCTGATCAGCTTGATCTTGCCGTCGGCGATAAGGTCACAAGCACCGACATCGATGTAATAGCCGGAACCGCGGCGCAGATATTTCATGAACAGTCCGGACTCATCGTCACCGAAGTCCAGCATGAAGCCAGCCTTCTCCAGCCGCTCGTAGAAGGCCGCATCCTTCTGACGGATCTTGTCGTAAACCGGCTTCTGGAACTCATGCATGATGCGATAGGGCAGCGAGGCAAAGATCAGATCGGCCTTGCGTGTGGTCATGCCGTTGGCGACGGCGCGCTCGGAATAGAGATCGCCCAGGCCGATTTCCATCAGGGAATCGGATTTGACGATGTGGGTCGAGGAGCGCTGCAGCATGGTGACATCAGCGCCCGCTTCCCACAGCGCTGCGCAGATATCGTGGGCGGAATTGTTGGACCCCACGACCACGACTTTCTTGCCCGCATAGGCTTCAGGGCCGGGGTGCTGGGACGAATGCTGCTGCTCGCCCTTGAATACGTCCATTCCCTTGAATTTCGGCCAGTTGGCTTTTCCGGACATGCCGGTGGCCAGGACAAGCTGCTTCGGCCGCAGCGTGATCTCCTTCCCATCCCGCTCGACGATGACGGTCCATTCATTGCGTGCATCGTCGAACTGTGCCGACTTGCAAACCGTCGAGCTCCAGTAATTCAGCTCCATCACTTTCGTGTACATCTCGAGCCAGTCGCCGATCTTGTCCTTGGGGGCAAAAACCGGCCAGTTATCGGGGAACGGGATGTAGGGCAGATGGTCGTACCAGACCGGATCGTGCAGGCACAAAGACTTGTAGCGCTTGCGCCAGCTGTCCCCCGGCCGCTCGTTCTTTTCGATGATGATGGTTGGTACGCCAAGCTGCCGCAACCGGGCCCCGAGGGCGATCCCGCCCTGTCCGCCGCCAATGATGAGGCAATAGGGCTGGACGGAGTAGCCAAGCTCAGCCGCTTCCGTCTCGCGCTTTTCCTTCCAGCTCTTCCGTCCGGGTTCGCTGCCATGCTGCGCACCCATGGGCCGCAGAAAACCCTTTGGTTCCTCATGTCCCTTCAATTCGGACATGGTCGTCAGCAGCGACCATATGCGGCCGTTCTTGAGGCGGATGTGCCCGTATCCCCGCGCCGCGCCGGTATCAAATTCGATCCAGCCCTGGGTGACACCGTCATCCTCGGTGGCAACTTCGTTCATATCCTGCCGCAGGTCATGCGGTTTGATGCGCGCCAGCTGTTCGGTCAGCATGGCACGGATCTGATCATGGCCTTCAAGGGTCTTCAGGTTCCAAGTAAACGTGACAAGATCACGCCAGTAGCAGTCCTCCTGAAACAGGTTGACTGCCGCTTCAATATCGCCGTTCACGAAAGCCTTTTCGAGCTTTCCGAGTACCGTTTCAATCTTTTGGTGGGGGCTGTCGTCAAGCATGAAATCTCCTCCATTCTGCCTGCCAATCGTATAAACTCTGCAAGATCGGATGCGGGCTCCTCCAGCCCGCACGACCTATGACGTCAGATCGATCAAAATCTTGAGATGCTTTCCCGCAGGATCAAGCAGGGTATCGAAACCCTCTGTCACCGCTTCATCCAGGGTGATCCGCTTGGTAACGACCTTATGTGCAGGCAAGAGACCTGAACTGATCAGTCTGATGACCCGCGGCCAATAATGCGTCGGGTAGGCCCACGATCCGCGGATATCGATATCCTTGAAGGTGACCTGGAACCAGTCGAGCGGATTTTCGTGTGGATGAAGCCCCGTTTGCACCACCACGCCCTGCTTGCGGACGGCATCGGTACAGGCTTTCAAAGCGTGTTCGTTGCCCACGCATTCAATGGCAACGTCGCAACCGACACCGCCTTCGGTTCTCGACCGGACGATGTCGCCGACCAGCTCGCGCTTCGGGTTGATGGTGATCAAATCCGGCAGGATGCCGACCGCCAGTTCCAGCCGCGTATCGTTGATATCGGAGAGGAACAATTGGGCGGCACCGGCAGCCCGGGCCGCAAGCAGCGTCAACACGCCAATCGGCCCCGCGCCGGTCACGAGAACACTGCTTCCGGCTGTCACCCCGCCGCGATCACAGGCATAGACCGCCACGGCGGCGGGTTCGACCAGCGCCGCTTCCTCGTCGGTCATTTCATCCGGGATGCGCTGCACATTGTATTCATTCAGCAGCGCATATTCCGCCATGCCGCCGGACTGCCAGCTCAACCCGGCCAAGGCCAGATCCGTGCTCAGGTGAAAAAGACCGCGATCGGCAAAATAGTCGCCGGAGCGCGGCATGATCAAAGGCTGGACGGAAACGCGATCGCCCGGTTTAACCGACGTCACCCCCGCGCCGACCGCTTCAACGACACCGCCGAACTCATGCCCCAAGATCTGCGGCCCGCTGGCCCTGGTGAACGGATGCGGCTCAACCGGAATAAAGATAGGCCCCGACACATATTCGTGCAGGTCCGTTCCGCAAATGCCGACAAACCGGTTGCGGATCAATACCTGCCCGGCCTGCGGCGCCGACGAAGGCGCGTCGATATTTTCAAGACGAAGGTCTTTCGCCGCATGAAAACGCAGTGCTTTCATTCATTCCTCCCGGCCCCGTTTCGTGACAAGGCCTGTCTGTTGTTCGCATCAAGCTTCCCGCATTGCGATCAACGCAAGCAGCTGGTGTGCGAAAGCACTGCAAGGAACGTGCCAGCAGCCGGAGTTTCCTCTATCTGACTGACTTTCAAATGTTTTTATGACGAAGGAAGAATTGGCGACAGCGCGGTTGTTGCAATTCGCCACAGCTGTGGCGCGACGCCCTGCAACAGTTGCAACACCACAACAGGCCTGACATCAATGCGCTGCCTTTTGGCGGACGCGGCGCAGCTGCCTGTGTACGGTTGAACGGTCGACACCAAGCAGGCGCGCCGCAGCGGAAATGTTTCCGTCCGTTGCCGCCAGAGCTTCCGTCAACCGGGAGTGTTCATCATGCTGTTCACGGCCTGCGCTGACCGGATGATTTTGGGCCTGCCGCTGGACGTGCTCGGGAAGATCCGTCAGGTCTACACGCCCGTTTTCACAGAGTGCCGCCGCAACATCAAGAACATTGAAAAGTTCGCGGATATTGCCCGGCCAATTGTGCCGCCGCAACGCCAACTGCGCTTCGGCGGAAACGACCGGAGCCGAACCCGTATCCGCCGTACATTTCTTCAGGATTTCCGCGAGCAGCCAATCAAAATCGCTGCGGTTCCGCAGCGCCGGCAGTGACAGGGTGGCGGCGTTCAGGCGATAGAACAGGTCCTGGCGGAATGTGCCGTTGCGCACGAGTTCGGCAAGGTCGCGGTGGGATGCGGAGAGAATGCGTACATTGACCGGTTTGGCCCGCGATGCGCCGAGAGGCAAAACCTCGCCTTCGGCCAGCACCCGCAGAAGCCGGCTTTGCAACGCCAGAGGCATGTCACCGATTTCATCGAGAAACAACGTGCCGCCATCGGCTTCCTCGACAAGCCCCTTGCGCCCCTTCGCCAAGGCTCCTGTGAAGGCACCCGGCGCATAACCGAACAGCTCGCTCTCGATAAGCTGCTCCGGCATAGCAGCACAATTGACGGCAATAAAGCGTCCGCTGGCACCACTGCTGTCATGAATGGCGCGGGCCAGATATTCCTTGCCTGTACCGGTTTCGCCCTGGATCAGAATCGGCAATGACTTGCCGGCAAGCTTTGCCGCCTTTGTCTGCAGCCCAGCCAGATGCGGATCGCCGCCGCTCAACCGGCGCAGCGAGGCGGGGATGCGCTCCTGAACAATCGGTGCACCGCGCGATGGGTAGTGCGGTTCTATCGCATGCGCAAACAGAACATTGCCGTCCCGCGCGAATACCAGCCGGTCTTCGGACGGCCTCGTGCGGGTAAGATTGCCGAGATCGTCGACATCCATATCGAAAAACCGCGATATGGACTGCCCGATCAGATTCGCCGGTTGCCGCCAATCGAGCCCGGACGCGCGTGCCATGATCTTTGCGCCGTCGTGGGTCATGCCGATAATTCGCCCCGCACCGTCGATCGAGATCGCCGCTTCCGGATCGACGTCGAGAAATTCAGGAGAGCGCGAAAAACGCAACACCCACTCATTGCGCGTCTGGGCCATGAGATTGGCGAGCTCGATCCGCCGCGCCGTAGCCGTTACCAGGTGCAGCGCCAAGTTCTGGCTCGTCTTGATTTGCGGCGAACGCAGCAGCGAAATATCAAGCACGGCCGAAAGCAGTCCCTGCGCATCATAGATGGGCGCGGCGGTGCAGGTCAGCGGTGTATGGGTGTTGTCAAAATGATCGGTCTGATGAATCGTCAACGGCTCGCCTGTCTCCAGGCAGGAGCCAACGGCACAGGTGCCTGCCCGCGCCTCCGACCATTCCGAACCGAGATAAAGACCCGCCTTGCGCAGATTGTTGTCGAACAGCGGATCGCCGAGGAATTCAACGGTGATCCCGTCGCGATCGGAAAGAAGCAGCACGTAGTTCTGGCCGGCAACATGACGAAACAGGTTTTCGAGTCCCGACCGCGCGATTGAAATCAGCTGCTCCGACTGCTGCCGATGCTCGCGCAACTGGGTTTCGGGAACGATGTAGGCCTCGCATGCCTGTGCCGGGTCCAGCCTGTGCTGCTTGATGCAGCGCAACCAGGATTCAACCACGGTTTCATCACGGTTGGTCGAGCCTCCCAGACTCACCGTCTCGATTTCGCGAATATGGTCCGAATGCAGCGACATGAGATTTTGCCATGCGCCTCCCAGCGCACCGCTCTCCCTTCTTCAGCCAGACCAGTCTGCACGAGTTGGACCAATTGTAAATGCGCGGGGACTTCACAACTCCATGCAACTATAAGTCACAGTGCTGCGCCGCGGCCGGTATACCCCCGACCTATCCCGCGCGCCGGTCCGCCAAAACGTCCGCGAGGAAATTCTGAACGTGGCCGAGCACCTGCATGCGATCGTGCGAAATACCGGGAACAAGATCGAATTTCACGGAGACACCGGCACCTTCAAAGGAGCGCCGAAGGGCCGACAGCCGTTCCGGCCGCGTGCGCCCCGCATCGTTTGCGCCCGGCATCCAGTTTGTACTGCCCTCCGGAATGGTGATTTCCCATGTTTCCAGGTCGGCATCGCCGACGACCATATGCATGGCGATACGGGCCAGTTTCTCCCGGTCGAAGGTGATGCCAAATCGTTCCTGCAGATTGCGGATACCCACCCACCAGTCCTTGTCCGGATCAAGCAGGGTCACGGAACCGGGCGCGCCGATTGAGGCGGCCCAAAGTTTTTGCGGATGCAGTATGGCAAAGCGGTGGGTGAAGTGACCGCCGCCGGAGAACCCGAACATGGCGAACATATCCCAATTCTGCTGGTATTTTGCGGCAACCTCCGCAACCATGTCCAGAAGAAGCAGATCGTACCGGATATCGCCCTCGATCATGAACTTGTAGCCGCTGCGCGCGTCATCGCCCCGGACGCCGACGGGGAAAACCGGGCAAAGAATGGCGCAGTCGTTCCACCGGCCGAATTCGGCAAAGCCATCGCGGAAATCGAGAAACGATGTGCGTCCCGTACCGTGCACGGCCACCAGAAGATCGACCTTCCCGCCCTTGCCGACGATGGGAGGCACGTAAAGGCAATAATGAAACCGGGGATCGGATTTGCAGGCAAAAATGGCCGTGCGGCCAAGATCATAGATCGCTTGCGCCCGGCTTTCAGATGATGGTGACATGCTATTCCTCGCTACGATGATTCAAGGCCGGCCGCCGGCGGATTTTCTGCCAACCGCATCAAAACGCCATCCCAGTTCGACGCCGCCATTGTCGGTGCTGAACAGAGCCGGAATGGCCTGGAGCAGTTTGCGGGTATAATCCTGTTGCGGATTGTCGAAGATCGCATCACGACTGCTCTCTTCGACGATGACACCGTTGTTCATGACGATGACCCGGTCGGCGATCTGCTCGACCACAGCCAGATCATGGCTGATGAACAGGCACGAGAAGCCGTGCTTTCGCTGCAGCTCGGCGAACAGCTTGAGCACCTGCGCGCGGACTGTCACATCCAGTGCCGAAACCGGCTCGTCAGCGATGACGAATTGCGGCCGCCTGACAACGGCGCGGGCAATGGCCACGCGTTGCCGCTGGCCGCCGGAAAGCTGGTGCGGGAAACGCGCAGCAAACGCCGAAGACAGGCCCACTTCGTCAAGAACTTCCGCGACACGCGCGCTCTTTTCTTTGCTCGTCAGTTCCGTCGAATGGCGAAGTGCCTCCCCGATCAGGCTGCCAATCGTCATGCGCGGATCAAGCGACGAATAAGGGTCTTGAAACACCATCTGACAATTGAGCCGATACTCCGCGTAGTCGGCCGCCGATGTCTGGACCGACTTGCCGTTGAAAAGGATTTTGCCATCCGTCGGTTCGATCAATCCGGCGATGGTGCGCCCCAAAGTGGTCTTGCCCGATCCCGATCCGCCGACCACCGCCACAACCTCTCCGGGCATAACGCTCAGGCTGACGCCGCTCAGGGCACGCTTGGGCTGCCCCTTGCGCAACAGGCTGCGGCGCGCGGCAAAGTCGACGATGAGGCGATCGACAGTGATCCGCGCCACCGGCGAGACCTCCACGACCCTTGCGGGCATGCGGTGCGGCAGGGCGGAAAGCAGTTTGCGCGTATAGGGATGCTTCGGCGCACGCAGCAGATCCCGGGTATCTCCCTGCTCGACGATTTCGCCTTGCGACATGACGACAACGCGGTCCGAATATTTTGCCACCATCGCCAGATCGTGGCTGATCATGAGAACCGCTGTGTTGTTCTCGCGTGTGAGATCAACCATCAGTTCGAGCACATCGCGCTGGACCACCGCATCCAATGCCGTGGTTGGCTCGTCGGCAATAAGCAAGGCCGGTTTGAGCAGCATCACGGCAGCCAGCATGATGCGCTGGCGCATGCCGCCGGAAAAATGATGCGGCATAGCTGCAAGTGCCGTCTGCGGATCATTCAAGCCAACCCGGGCCAGCATGTCGACAATCAACCTATGACGCTCCCGTCCCGTCAGCCGCCGGTGCAGCCGCAGGCCCTCTTCCAACTGGCGGCCGATCGTCATCGATGGATTGAGCGATGTCATTGGCTCCTGGAAAACCATGCCAATCCGGGCGCCACGCAACGCCTGCAGCGCGCGCTTGTGCAGGCTGCCGATTTCCCGTCCTTCGAAACATATCGTTCCGGCGGTACGCTGCACCGCTGGGGGATTGAGGGCAATGACGGCACGGGCTGCCATCGACTTTCCGGAACCGGACTCGCCGACAATTCCGACGATTTCACCCGCTTTGACATTGAAGCTGATGGTCTTGAGTATCTGAATTCCCGTTCGTGCCACCTCAAGGGAAAGGCCGCGCACATCCAGCAGTGGTGTGTTCTCCTGCATCGTCAGCCCCTCATCCTTGGATCAAGTTTGTCACGCAGAGCGTCACCAAGCAGATTGATCCCGAGCAGCGTCAGCGAGATGCAGAGACCCGGAAATATGGCCAGCCACACCGCCTGGGATATGAAGGGGCGTCCGCTCGCAAGCATGTTGCCCCAGGTCGGCGCGGGCGGCGGCACGCCGAGGCCGAGGAAGCTGAGCGCGCTTTCGGCAAGCAGCACCCAGCCGAACATCGACGTGGCGAGGACCGTGAGCGGTGCGACACAGTTGGGCAGGATGTGGCGGCCCATCGTATAGGCGTTCGAGTTGCCCATGACACGCGAGGCTTCGATGAACTCCCGCTCGCGCAGTGACAGCACGTTGCCGCGGACAATCCGCACGACAGTCGGGGTATAGGCGAGGCCAAGCGCCAGAATGATGCCATACTTGTTCGCCCCGACAATCGCGAGCAGCCCGAGCGCCAAGAGGATGCCCGGGAAGGCGAGCAGCGCGTCATTGAAGGTCATGACGATCCGATCGACCCAGCCGCGGAAATAGCCCGTCAATATCCCGATCAGCGTGCCGGCGGTTACGGCGAGCGCCACGGTAAGCAGGCTTATCCAGAAACTGGTCGCAGCACCTGCCAGCAACCGGCTGAGCACATCGCGGCCGAACTCGTCCGTTCCCAGCCAGTGGGCGGCGCTTGGCCCGGCAAGTTTGAGCTTGAAGTTGAGGCCGAGCGGATCATAGGGCGTCCATACCGCCCCCATGAATGCCCCGGCCAGCAATGTTCCAATCAGTGCGCTTCCAAGGAGCGCATTGGGAGCGAGATTTCTCATTCGGCAGTCACCCTCGGATCAAATAGGGGATAGAGCAGATCGACAATGAGGTTCACCAGCACGTACACCGTTGCAATGAGCAGAAGGCAGCCCTGGATCACCGGATAGTCCCTGGCGAAAATGGCATCGACAAGCAAACGTCCGAGACCGGGTATGGTGAACACCGTTTCAACCACGGCGATACCGCCGAGCAGATTGCCGAGGACGATGCCGATCAGGGTCCAGGTCGGGCCAAAGGCATTCTTGAACGCGTGCCGCCAGAGGACCGCGGATTCCGACAGGCCCTTGGCTCGGGCATGGGTGATGTAATCCAGCTGCATGACTTCCAGCGTCGAGGCGCGCGCCATGCGCAGGATCACGCCGATCTCGTGCAGGAAGAGCGTTACCACCGGCAGGATGATATAGAGCAATCCCTGCGGAAGGTTCTGGGACATGGAGACATAACCCAGCACCGGAAGCCAGCCCAGCTTCAGCCCGAAGAACAACAGCAGGAGCAGCCCCATCCAGAACGCCGGGATGGAGAGCAGGATGGTTGCGCCGCCGACCAGCGCCACGTCCGTCATGCTGTTTTGTCGCCAGGCGGCAATCATTCCTGCAGGCACGGCAACGATGCTCGCCAGGAAAACTGCGATCAGGACGATTTCCGCACTGATGCGCAAACGCGCCAATATCAGCGGCAGAACCTCCTGCTGGTTGGTGATCGACCGGCCAAAATCCCCGTGCAGCAGATTGCCGAGCCAGATTGCAAACTGGGCCGGAATGCTTTGGTCGAGCCCCAGCCTGGCGCGCAGGTCCGCAAGACTCGCCGGATCCGCCAGGTCACCCAGCATCAGCGATGCCGGATCACCGGGAATGAGGCGGATGAGAAAGAACACGGACACCGCCACGATGAACAATGTCGGGATCGCAGTGCCAACGCGGGTAATGGCGAACTTCAGCATGCTGACCTCTCGGGCTTACGGGAACACAGCGTCTACTGCTCGAGACCGAGCTCCCAAAGCCGGAGTTTTGCCTGCCAGACAGGTATGCCCTTCAAGCGCTTGCTGTTGACGGTTTCACCCGTGCCATTGCAGTAAATGATCAGGGGAACATCATGCAGCAGCTTTTTGTGAAGCTCGTCGAAGATGACCTGCCGCTGCGCCTGATCGGATACTTCCATGGCTTTGGCAATCAGCCCCAGCGCCTCCGGATTGTCCCAGACCTTCCGCGGCTGTTTGTCCTTGGGCCCGGAGAACTGCTCGAAACTCAGAGCCGGATCGAGACGCGCGGAATAGGAAAAGGACATCATCTGGTATTTGCCGGAATTGTAGCGGTCGAGCTGGGTTGACCAGTCGAGGACCTCAATGCGGGCGTTGATGCCGACGGCCTGAAGCATGGCCTGCGCCACCACCGCCGCATCGAAACTCGGTGCGGTGGGACGCTTGTTGGCGATGATGTTGATTTCCTCGCCCTTGTAGCCGGCCTTGGCGAGCAGGTCCGCCACCTTTGCCGGATCAGGGGCAAAGGCTTCTTTCTGGATATCGCTGTAGTAGCGCGAGCCGGGGAAGATCGCGGAATTGTTGGGGCGGCCGGTTCCGTTGGTCGCCTGCGCGACGAGGGTGGGAAGATCGAGCGCCGCGGCGATGGCTTGCCGCATCTCCACCTTGGAAAGCAGCGGATCTTTGGTCTGCATCAGGAATGTATGCTTGGACGCTTCCGCTCCCGTCGTTACGGTGAAATTCGCATTGGCTGAAAACTCCGGAATGTCGGTGCTCAGAACCGATGCGACATCCAGCGCGCCGGACAATAGACCGGCTTTCACCGTCGCCGGATCGGGTACGACAAGGAATTTGATTTCCTTGATCAGCGGGCGCTTGGAGCCGACATAGCCATCGGCCTTGTCTCCGCCCGGCGAAACATAGTTTTCAAAGGCGTCGAGGGTGATGTATTCCCCGCGCTTCCAGTTGCCGAACTTGTATGGCCCGGTGCCGATGGGCTTGTCCCAACTGCCATCGGCCTTGACCGACGCCCTCTGCAGGACGGCGGTCATCCCGCAATCCGTGCGCGCCAGCGTATCGAGAAAAATCGCGCTCGGGTGATTGATCTTCATGACCACGGTTTGCGGATCGGGTGTCGTGACGGCGTCCACCTTGAGGCCATTGCGGCCGTCGAATTCCGGCAGGCAGCGCCACTCGGTCTTTGGGTCCATGTAACGGGTCCAGCTCCACAGCACGTCGGCAGCGGTCAACGGCTCTCCATTATGAAAGGTAACGCCGGACCTGAGCTTGAACGTGTAGGTCAGCCCATCCGGCGAAAGCTCGAAGCTCTGCGCAAGCAGCGGTCCAACGGAGCCGTCTTCTTTATAGCCAACGAGACCCTCCACCGTGTGCAGGACCACCGCATCCGTATAGTCGTCGCGGTTGACGCCGGGATTGGAACTGCGGATGTCAGCCGGAATTGCCGCGGTAATCGACTGGGCGGCGGCAGGCGCCGCGATCAGCCCCAATGCCAATGACATCAAAATAGCATTCTTCATATTCTGAACCCCATTATTCATTCGGGCTTAGGCGCCCGTTGGTTGAAGAAGGAAAGATTTCCGCCCCTTAAGCGGCCGCGACTTGAACCGGGTCCGACCGAAGGCTGTAACGGGTGAAGTTGCGGTTGATGGCCGGCAGGCAGGCAACCTCCATGGTGCCGCTGGCGGGATGCATGATGACCATGGCAACCGTGGCCGAGAGGTTCCCTTCGGTGTTCAATCTCGGCGGCCTGCAAACGGCATAGGGCGTCAGGAAGTCATCGAAGAACGCGCGCTTCATATCGGCAATGCCGAGTTTTTCCCCGGCTTCCTCCAGTATCTTGCGCACGCGCCAGTCACGGTACGGGCTTTCCGGCACATGCGGCAGTCCTGTGTCCCGGAGTTTTGAAAGTGCCACGGGGCTCACCCAATGGTTGGCGTGAACAACCAACCCATTGGCCGGCAATATATGGAATACCTCATCCGGCGCGCACTCAAGGTCGATTGCAAAACCCGCGCCGGTCGAAAGGATCATGTTGTTGGAGCAGGCCTTCGGCGTTCCCGCCACCGCCCGCATCGCAAGGGCGAAATGCTCCTGCTCCAATGCCTTGCGCCGGATCAGCGCCAGGGGGACGCCCTGCTGCCGGTAGTCGCGATCGGATTCAAGATAGTTTGCCGTGATGCAGACGCCGGCGCTGTTCATGCCGTTCCGCGCAAGACCGCCCGCTTCGACGAATGTCAGGAAATCCGGGCCGTCCTCCTGCAGAACCCGCAAGACGATGGCCGTCTCGGCGCACTCCGTCTTCCAGTCCCAGTTCTGGCCGTGAATAAGAGTGCCGTCCAGGCTTCTCTCGGGAAGAATGACCGCGCCGGTGCACCCGTCGTCGATCTCATCTTCCTCGTCCAGCGGCGCGTTCTTTTCCAGACGCGCCTTGGCGATGACTTCGGTGCGCGCATTGATCATGACGATATCGTCGAAAGCAACGCCAGCGCCCTCGGCGATGCCGCGCATCTCCTCGATGTAGTGCGCACCGAAATTCGCGATTTCCCCGGCAAACTCCTCGATAAGCCGCGTCTTTTCGGATGCGCTGTAGCCCAGCTTGGCAAGCTGGTCGCCATACAGCGCAACGCTTTTTTTCACGCGCTCGGGCACCGCAGCACCGTATTGGCGCCCGCGCTCAAACGGCGTCCCGGAGACGGTTACGAAGGGAAAGGATGTCGGATATGAACTCATCGCTGCGCCTTATAGTGTATTTTGTTCAATTTACGTACACTTTAATACGTAATGATTGCGTGTCAATTGGCTTTTATGCAAAAATAAGCCGCATAGGATATGGAGCTAGGATTGACCGTCAGTGACCTGCAAATAGAAATCGCCCGCCAGATCGTTTCCTTGGCCTCGTCGGAGCGCTGGCCTGTCGGGGAGCGCGTATCGGATTTTGCTTTGGCCAGAAGGCTGGGGGTCTCACGATCGCCGATCCGCTCGGCCCTTGCCTTGCTGGCGAGCCGCGGCGTTCTGGCTCATGCGCCCGGCCGGGGCTATGTCCTGGCTCTCCTGCCTGATGGCAACGGCGATATCGATGGTATCGCGCCCCCGTCGGAGCTGGAAGACATCCACAAACGGCTGATGGCTGACCGGGCGACGGGCGCAATACCGATGGAGGTATCAGAGACGCTGCTGGCGGAGCGTTACAGCTCCACACGCGGAACCATTCGCAAAGTCCTGCTGCGGTTTGCCGCCGAAGGCCTGGTCCAGCGCCAGAGGGGCCACGGCTGGGCCTTTGCCGAAAGCCTCGATACCGACCAGGTGGAGGAGGAAAGCTATCAGTTCCGTATGATTCTGGAATGCGGCGCCCTGCGGCATCCGGGCTTCAAGGTGGACAAGGACCATCTTGCTTCCATCCGCGCCGCGCAGGCGGATATCATGCGCATCCCGCCCGCATCGGTTCAGCGGGATCAGTGGTTCAACGTCAATGCGTCGTTCCACGAAGCCCTGGCGGTCTGGTCGGGCAATCGCTTTCTCGTTCAGGCCGTTCGCCAGCAAAACAGCCTGCGGCGCATTACCGAATATGCCTATTTCGAAAGGCTCCCGCACGAACGCATCCGTCAGGTCTGCATCGAACACATTGCCATTCTCGACGCCCTGTCCGAGAACGACGTGATCTTTGCCGAGGCCCTTTTGCGCCGTCACATCGAAGGCGCAAGCCGCTATGAGGTGGAATGACCGGATGCTGGACTTACAAGTCTCGGGTCGCAATCAACCCGTTCCTGCCGTGATTCCCAAAAAAACAACCATAACTAGAAATAAAGACTTCAGACGATAGAAACTGCCGACATATTCGCGTATTGCAGACAGCGATAAATATGTGCGGGGGTGCATCCAATGAATGAAGCCATTCGGGAACTTTTGGCTAAGGTAGGCGGTTTGCCGGTCGCGGTCGATCAGATCAGCGATGAAGAAGACCTATACAATGCGGGGTTGTCCTCGTTCGCCTCTGTCCAGCTGATGCTGGGCATCGAGGACACATTCGATATCGAATTTTCCGACCAGTTCCTCAACCGCAAATCCTTTGCCAGCATCAAGGCTATCGAACGGACAGTGGAAGCGATCCTCAAGAACAATGAGGACGCCTGATGAACGCCGGCGCCGGTAACAGTCTGCAGCAGCGCGCGTCGCGCGTTGCCGCCATCGCCGCCCAGTTCGCCGACAATGTCGATACCGAAGCACGCTTTCCGCGCGAAGCCATCAATGCGATGAAGGCCGAGCATCTGCTTGGTATCCAAGTTCCCACCGATCTTGGCGGCGAAGCGGCGCAGGTCGAGCAGATTGCGGAAATATGTTCCATTATCGGACAGTCCTGTGCTGCCAGCGCGATGATTTTCGCGATGCACCACATCAAGCTGTCGAGCCTTGTCGAACATGGCCAATCCGCGCAATGGCACCGGGCCTTCATGCACCGGGTTGCGGCCGAACAGCTGCTGCTGGCGTCTGCAACCACCGAAGGCGGCATTGGCGGGGATTTGCGCAACAGCCTGTGCGCCATCGAAATTGACGGCGATACCTGTCGCCTCGAAAAGAACGCGACAGTCATTTCCTACGGCACCGAAGCCGATGCGATCCTGATCACGTCCCGCTCGGGCGCGGAGGCCGCATCTTCCGACCAAGTCATGACCGTTTTTGTCAGGGATCAGTATACGCTGGAGAAGACAAACGGCTGGGATACTCTCGGCATGCGCGGCACCTGCTCGGAAGGCTTTGTTTTTCGGGGAACCGGCAGCACGGAACAGATACTGCCCCACCCTTTCGCGGAAATCGCAGCGCAGTCCATGCTGGCCATGGCACATCTCCTCTGGAGCGCGCTCTGGTATGGCATTGCAGTCGATGCTGTCACCAGGGCCCAGTCCTTCGTCAGGGCGGCCGCCAAGCGTACGCCCGGCGTTCAGCAGCCGGGAGCATTGCGCGTCGCCGAAGCGTCGAACATGCTGCAGATGCTGAAGTCCGAAATCGTCGCCTGCCTCAATACCTACCGGCATGCCAAGGACGACAGCGACAAGCTCGCCTCGATGGGCTTTGCCATTACGATGAACAACCTCAAGGTTGGCGCATCGCAATCCATTCTCCAGATCATCAATCATGCCATGCTCGTCTGCGGCATCATGGGTTACAAGAACGGAACACCCTACAGCCTCGGCCGGCATTTGCGCGATGCCAATTCGGCACAGCTCATGGTCTCCAATGAGCGCATTCTTGGCAACACGGCCACGATGCTGCTCATCCATAAACAGAACACCAGTCTCTTGGGGTAACACGGCATGGACGCTCAAATATCTTTTCTCGACCGCCTGTTTTCGGCTGGTCTCCTGCTCGATACCGGCGTTGACGGTCTTTATGGACGCAGCGGCCGTTTCGAGGACGTCATTGCCGCGTTCGAGCGGCTGATTGACCGCACCGGCGGCAGCGATGGTGCCGAAGTCATCCGCTTCCCGCCCGGAATGAACCGCGCCATCTTCGAAAAAAGCGGCTACATGAAGAGTTTTCCGCAATTGGCCGGAACCATCCATAGTTTCTGCGGATGCGAGCTTGATCATGTCAATCTCATCCAGTGCATGGATGCCGGCAAAGACTGGACGAAGGAACAGCAAGCGACCGACATCGTGCTGACGCCGGCCGCCTGCTATCCGCTCTATCCCGTCGTTGCCCAGCGCGGCGACCTGCCGGCCGATGGCGGGCTGTTCGACCTGCAATCCTATTGCTTCCGGCACGAACCGTCGAAAGACCCGGCGCGCCAGCAGATGTTCCGCATGCGTGAATATGTCCGCATGGGCAAGGCCGATGACGTGACGGAGTTTCGCCAGCTCTGGATCGAGCGCGGCACGGACATCATGCAGCGGGTGGGCCTTCCCGTTCACATCGACGTTGCCAACGATCCGTTCTTTGGCCGCGCCGGGCGCATGCTGGTCAACAATCAGCGCGACCAGAACCTGAAATTCGAACTGCTTATCCCGATCACATCGACCGAGAATCCGACCGCCTGCATGAGCTTCAACTATCATCAGGATCATTTCGGCACGAAATGGGGCATTCAATTCGCCGATGGCACGACAGCCCATACTGCCTGTGTCGGATTTGGCTTGGAGCGGATTGCGCTTGCCCTGTTCCACCACCATGGCCTGGACATCGAAGCCTGGCCGGAACAGGTTCGCCAGGAATTGTGGGGCTGACCGGCGGCATGCAAGCTGTTTTCCCCCATATCGATCCGCAGACCTACCGGCCGCATGCCCTGCATGCGCAGGACCGGATCTGGCCGGAGACCAACTGCTATGTAGATCTGTGGATCGAGGTTCTTGCCGCACAGAACCTGCCGCCGGAAGCAATGCTGGGCTTCACCCTGAACCAGGACTTTGAAGGCGATCAGTTCACGTTTTTCAAGGTGCCGCTGGAGGATCTGGAGACGCTTTATGGCATTCGCGTCGGCGAGCTTGCCATCTTTGACACGGTGGAAAGCCACGTGGCCGCGCAGATGGCACGGGGCCGCCTCACCCTCGTGGAGATGGACAGCTATTTCATGCCGGACACCCATGGGGTGGGCTACCGCAGCGAGCACGGCAAGACGACGGTCGCCATCAACCGCATGGATCCGCAAAACCGCAGCCTCGATTATTTCCACAATGGCGGCTTCTTCCGCCTGGACGGCGACGATTTTGACGGCCTGTTTCAGCGTCATCTGACTGATGAGGACATGCCGTTCCTGCCCTACACGGAATTTGCAAAATTCCCGGACCAGCCAGCCGATGCCGCGTCCATACGCGCGAAATCCGCACGTCTGCTGCCCGGCCATTTCGCCCGCCGGCCCGCAGCAAATCCCATTCGTGCGTTCATGGATGTGTTTCCGCTGCAGGCCGAGGCCGTGGCGGAACGGCCCTTTGCGTTCTTCCATAAATACGCCTTCAACACGATGCGCCAACTGGGCGCCAACTTCGAGCTTGCCGCCAGCCATCTCACATGGTTGCGCCCGGATGGGGCCTTTGCGGCGGCGGCAAAGGATGCGATCCGCATTGCCGAGGTCGCCAAGGCGGCGCAGTTCCAGCTTGCCCGTGCCGTCACGCGCAAGAAATTTGCCCCGCTGGCCGATGCGCTCCTTCCCGCCGCCGATGCATGGGACAGCATGATGGATATTCTGGCTTCGGAACTCGGCCATCCCAAAGTGCACGCCGCTGCCGAAAGCCGCGTGGACGCCTGACGCGGATGGAGAGCGTGCCGCTGCCGATCAGTAACAAGGGTGGTCAACTTCTCGGCGATGCGTGGCACCTCATCCTGACGGCATCGGGCGAAGCAGCCGAGCTGGATCAGTTGCGCCGCGAAGGCGCTTTGCCCAATGTCCCGGTACCCGGCACAGTAGCGGAAGCCCTGGAACAGGCCGGCCGGTTTGAACGTGGCGCTCCCTTTCCGCTCAATCAACAGGACGCCTGGTATATCAGGGCATTCGGCAACGAACCGGCGGGAACGGCCATTCTTCGTTTCGAAGGGCTGGCGACAATCGCTGAAGTCTATTGGAACGGCAGCCGCATTCTGCAGTCCGGCAATATGTTCCTGTCGTCGGACGTCACAGTCGAATTGACCGGCAGGGACGAGCTCGCCATATGTTTTCGCGCATTGGCGCCTCTTCTCAACCGGAAGGGGCCGCGCGCACGCTGGCGCACGCAACTGATGAACGAACAGGGCCTGCGTCTGCTGCGGACCACGCCTCTGGGCTACATGCCTGGCTGGTGTCCCGAAATTCACCCGGCAGGTCCATGGCGCCCGGTAAGGCTGTTGCGGCCGGGCTCCGAGCCGATAGCGGATATTGACATCCACAGCGAATTGACCGGCGGTGGCGACGGCGTTCTCCGCGTGAGCTTTGCCTGGTCGGGCCCGTTTGAACATCCCGTGGTGGAATGTGCCGGCTGCAGCAGCGAAGCCGTTCTGAACGATGACGGCCGCTGGCATGCGCGTCTTGATTTACCGGGTGTGACCCAGTGGTGGCCCCACACGCACGGTTCGCCGGTCCTGCATGACGTCGTGCTCCGTGCCGGGCATGAAACATATCGGCTGGGGCGCACCGGCTTCAGGAGCCTGGAGATCGACCGGGGTGAGGACAGCCAGGGCTTTGCCTTGATCGTCAACGGCAGGCGCATTTTCTGCCGGGGCGCGGTCTGGAGCTCCGCCAACATTGTCCGCCTGCCGGGCAAGCGCGAGGATTACGCAGTCTGGCTGCGCCTTGCCGCGGAAGCCGGAATGAACATGATCCGTATCAGCGGCATAACGGTCTACGAAAGCAATGATTTCTTCGATCTGTGCGACGAGCTCGGCATCCTGGTCTGGCAGGATTTCATGTTCGCCAATTTCGATTATCCGGTGAAGGACGCGGAATTCGCGGCGCAGGTCGACGCGGAAGCCCGGCAATTGCTCAAGCGAACACGCGCGGCCCCATCCCTGGCGGTCCTGTGCGGTGGCAGCGAAATCTACCAGCAGGGCTCCATGCTGGGCCTGCCGGAAACCGTTTGGAAAGGGCCGCTGACCGAGGAAATCCTGCCGTCCCTGTCCCGCAGTCTGCGTCCCGACGTACCCTACGTCGCCAATTCGCCATGCGATGGTGCGCTGCCCTTTATCGCCAATGCCGGCGTCAGCCACTATTACGGCGTCAGTGCCTATTGCCGCCCGCTGGAGGATGCGCGCCGCGCCAATGTCCGCTTCGCCACGGAATGCCTGGCGTTTTCCAACGTTCCGGAAGCCCGCACATTGACGGCGCACCTGAACGTGCCTGCGGTCCACCATCCCCGCTGGAAGGCAAGGGTACCCCGCGACAACGGTGTATCCTGGGACTTCGAGGATGTGCGGGAGGCCTATCTCGCCATGCTGTACGGCTTCGACCCGACGACACTGCGCCGCGAAGACATGCCGTCCTACCTGCACCTGTCCCGGGCGGTAACGGCCGAAGTGATGGAAGCCACCTTTGCCGAATGGCGGCGGCCGGGAAGCAGCTGCTGGGGCGGGCTTGTCTGGATGCTGCAGGATCTTTTGCCAGGTGCGGGCTGGGGCGTCATCGACAGCACGGGTGAGCCGAAGGCCGCATGGTACGGCTTGAAACGTGCCTGGCGCGCCATCAATCTCACCCTCACCGATGAGGGCGTTAATGGTCTTGCGCTTCACATCGTCAATGAACGGCCAAAGAGCATGGCAGCTTTCGTCGAAGTCACGTGCCTGCGCGCCGGGAGGCAGCCCGTCGTGTCGGGCCGCCGTGATCTGACACTCGAACCGGGCCAGCAATTGACGCTGGCGGCGACGGATCTGTTCGGTGCCTTCTTTGACACAACCTATGCCTATCGCTTTGGCCCGGTTTCCCATGACGTGACCGTGGCCCGCTTGAAAGAACCGCAGTCCGGCAGGGTTCTCGCCGAGGCTTTCCATTTTCCGCAAGGCCGGACGAAAGCCTTCCATGAGGCGGCAGTGGAAACCGCCCTTACCCTGGAGGGGAATGTCTGGTTCCTTGAGCTGACCACGCCCGTGCTCGCCCAGTCAGTCCATGTGGATATCGAGGGATACCGCCCCGATGACAACTGGTTTCATCTGGCGCCTGGCGAGACCAAGCGGCTCGAATTGATCCCGCGGGACGGCACCGCGCTTTCAACCCGCCCAGCCGGCGAAATCCGCATTGCCGGAAGTCCTCGCACCGTCTGGTTTGAGTGATCGTCAGCCCGGAAAACGCACCGCCATCCGTTCGAGCGCGTCAATATAGATATCGCGGGCGTGTTGCGGTGTGAGATTGTGATCCGCATCGGCGATCTTCTTGACCGACACATTGGGATACCCGGCAATCCTGCCTTCCCGCGCATCGAAATAGTAGCCGAAATATTCAAGTCCGGGATCCCGGTAGCTGTAGAGCAGTTCAACGGGACTCTGCCTCTCCTTCAACACGCCGAATGCCTTGTAGACGGCCCGGCCTTCTGTCGTCCGGCCGCGAAGCAGATGCCGCGCCCGTTTGGCAATGCGCCGGACCATTCCTCCGGCAACGTTTCGGGCAATGCCGACAAAATCCAGTTCGCCGCGGACGAGACGTTTGAATGTCGAGGCGCGCAAGAGCCGGCTGCCATATTCTTCCAGGGTTCGGCTGCCTTCACGCACGGCCTCATCGACCGAACGTCCCGGTTCCCAGTAAAAGGTAATGGGATTGACGAGGACCGCACCGGACAGCCGCGGATCGGCAACGATGTTCTGAAATCCGAGATAAGCGCCGCTGCAACGGCCCGCAGCGATGATTGCCGCAGTGCCAAGACTATTGAGGAAAGACAACGCTTCGGCAACGTCAGCATTCTGTGCATCATGATAAAGTACCTGATCCGGAATACCCGGCACCGGCGGACTATCGGACGCATTGGCCGTATCAAACCGGAGCGAGGCGACGCCGCGCCGTGCCAGCGCGCGCGCTGTGGTGACAATCGTGCGTCCCCATCCCGCATGCCGGTCATAGGCAGAGGTCAGGAACAGCACCGTCGCCCCGCGCCGTGTACCTTGCGGCTCGCACAGCACGCCATAGAGCCGGTCACCGCAGCCGAAGCGCAGCGGGGTTTCCGCAAAACCATCGCCCTGCAACGTCCCGGCTTTCACGTCCTGAACGACAAGTGCACGGGCTTCGATGGGCGGGAAGCGTCCTGCAACACCGGCGGCCCAATCGACAATGCGGTCGGCAACGGCGAGCGGCAGCTGCGAGATGACAGGATTGGAAACCAGTTTGTCATAGCTGGTGTAGTCCTCGGTCACCGTATCCATGCCGAGCTGGCTGAGATGCGCCGCGAACTCCCGGTCGGACGGTCGGTCCACCCGCGCCAAGACCATACATTCCGCTGCAATCTTGCTGCCAAGTGTCATCAGGTTTGCCCGGCGCAATCCTTCCGCCACTTCGGTGGGCAGTTTCAACGAGGCAATCGACACGCCAGTCTTGTCGCGCTGGGCTTCCGGCAAGCCAAGGTCGGCGTCAACCATGCCGGACCAGATTGATAGTTCACGCGTATAGTGTCGGCCTGAAACAACCGGCGCCATGAACGCAATGGCTTCAAGCCCGTCCATCCGAGCCGCTGCATCGGCGGCGATAACGCAACCCAATCCCTGGCTCAGAACGATGATGCGCTGGCAGCCCGAGAGGTCCTTCAACAGCTCCGCCCCGGCCACAAGCGCGTCACTCCAGACCGCCAGTCCCCTGGAAAAGTCGCCATCATCCAGCGCGTCACCGGTTCCCGGCCAATCGAAGCGGAAGGACGGGATGCCCTTCTCAGCCAGTTTCTCCGCAATGATGCGCCAGAATTTGCGGGTGCACAGTTCTTCCAGCCCCCACGGGCTGGCGAAAAGCACCGCCGTACTGCCCGGATGATCCGCATCAGCCCTTTGAAAAAGTCCAATCGTCCGATTGAAAACAACAGGCTGCGCCGCCGCCCGCCCCCCTATCCTTATTGCGTCCGCAAGTTCCCCAGACTGGATATGGATTTCCTTGTTCATGGTCCGCCTCGCCCCCGATGCTGAAGGAACTGCTCTAGCAGAGGAACAGGGGCAATGGCCACCGGCCCTTTCCATCCCGGTTACCAAACGCATAAGAATTCGACCTGCTGCACGGGAGAGCCAACAGCCGTAGTGACAATCGGCCGGAGTCTCCATTAACATCGCGCTGGATTACCTTGGGGTGGCCAATGGTTGAATCAGATCGTTTTCCTGCTTCGCACCGGACGCCGCTGACCCGTATATCGACATCGCGGGAGAAAAGCATGGCCTCTTATAAATATGGAAAGTACCTGCTGAGATACGAGAGCGATCAGTTTGACAAAGAATTCGAGCCCGGATCGATCCCCTACAATTCCGGCATATACCGCTGCAAAAACTGCGGTGAGGAAATAGCTGCAACAGAAGGCGTACCGCTGCCGGCTCAACACCGGCACTCGAATAACCTGCCAATCGTCTGGCAATTGCTCGTCTATGCGGCTCCGAGAGACTGAATATCCGGACATTACAAGAGCCGGCGGCGTTCCCATTACATCGCCGCCCGCGGGCAGCAGAGGCCTTTCACAACAATGGGTGTTCCACAGCCAAGCGGCCCGGATTTGCAAATTGGAAGCCTAAGCGCTTTTCAATTTCGCCGAATGCGGCCATAGTTGCGGCGTTCGAATTGGAGGATTAAATGAAAAAAATTCTGATCACGGCAACAATAATCTTTGCTGCTCTTGGGTCAGCGGCACAGGCTGACGGAACTCTGGACAAGATCAAGTCCTCTGGCACCATCACGCAGGGTGTACGAGAGTCATCCGGATTGGCCTATACGCTCGGCAATGGCGTCTACACCGGCTATCACTACGATGTCTGCCAGAATATCATTGCGGACATCAAGAAGAAGCTTGGACTTGAAAAGCTGGACATCCGGTATCAGCCTGTCACATCGCAGAACCGTGTGCCTCTGGTCCAGAACGGCACCGTCGATCTCGAATGTGGCTCAACAACGAACAACACCGCACGCGCGAAGGACGTTGCATTTGCCGATACCGTGTATGTCGAGGAAGTGAAAATTGCGGTCCGTGCCAACTCCAACATCAGCAAGCTGGAAGATCTGAACGGCAAGAACGTGGCGACCACGACCGGCACCACCTCCGTGCAGACCCTGCGCAAAAACAAGCGCGGCAAAGACATTACCTTCAACGAGGTCTATGGCAAGGATCACGCCGACAGCTTCCTGCTCCTGCAGAGCGGCCGCGCCGATGCCTTCGTGATGGACGCCTCGATCCTCGCGGCCAATATTGCCCGGGCACAAAAGCCGAGCGATTTCAAGGTTCTGCCGGAAGTACTGTCCGTTGAGCCTATCGCCATCATGATCCGCAAGGACGACCCCGAATTCAAGAAGGCGGTCGATGAAAGCATCGTGGAACAGATCAAGGCAGGCACCATCGCCAAGCTCTACGACAAGTGGTTCATGCAGCCCATTCCGCCGAACAATGTTTCGCTGAACATGCCGGCCTCGGAAGCAACCAAGGAAGCCTGGGCCAATCCGAACGACAAGCCGACCGAGGACTATAAGCAACCCGGTCAATAGGTTTGAGCTTACCAGGGCCGGGAAACGCGCAGTACCGGCCCTGTTGATGCAACACGTGCGGGTGGGCGAGATATGATGGCGTATTGGCAGAACGTATGGGATCGCTGGCAGTTTCTTTGGGATGACCGGGGTGACGGCGTCACCTACTTTCAATGGATGCTGTCGGCTTGGGGCTACACGGTTGCCGTGGCCGCCACCTCGCTCGTGATCGCTCTGGTGTTCGGCATCGTCATTGGCACGTTGCGCACGCTGTCGGGACACCGGGTCATCTCCGCCTTCGCGGCGGGATGGGTTGAGCTTTTCCGCAATATTCCCATCCTCGTCCAGCTCTTCATCTGGTTCTTCGTGATTTCCGAACTCGTTCCTGGCATGCGGAGCGTGCCGGGCTTCGTTTTGGCCTGCTGTGCGCTCGGCTTCTTCACCTCCGCCCGTATCGCCGAACAGATACGCGCCGGTATCCAGGCTTTGCCGACAGGCCAGCGTAACGCCGCCTATGCTGTCGGCTTCACCCAGTTTCAGACCTACCGCTATGTGATCCTGCCGCAGACCTTCCGCATCATCATCCCGCCGCTGACCAGCGAAGCGATGAATATCGTCAAGAACTCGTCAGTCGCCTTTGCGGTATCGATTCCCGAACTGATCAGCTTCGCCATGCAGACACAGGAAGAGACGTCGCGCGGGGTCGAGGTCTATCTGGCGGCCACGGTGCTCTATGCGGTGACCGCGCTGGTGGTCAACCGGGTCATGGCCTTCATGGAACGGCGGATGCGCATACCCGGCCTGACGGTCCAGACGCAGGGAGCGCACTGATGGCTACGCTCGACTTTTCGTTCTATACATGGGCCAACATCAGTAACTATCTGCTCAGCGGCCTCTATTTCAGCGTCTCGCTCACGATTGCCGCCACCATTGGCGGCATTGCCCTCGGCACCGTCATTGCCCTGATGCGCCTGTCCAACGTCAAGCTGCTGGAATATATCGCCACATGGTATGTCAATGTGTTTCGCAGCGTGCCGCTGGTGATGGTGATCCTCTGGTTTTTCCTGCTGGTGCCATCCGGTTTTTACGACCTGTTCCCGGGTGGAAGCGGCCAGAAATACCGGGCCGAGATTTGCGCCCTGATAACCTTCATTGTCTTTGAAGCCGCCTTCTTCAGCGAGATCGTGCGCGCCGGCATCCAATCCCTGCCGCGCGGCCAGACGAATGCGGGGCAGGCTCTCGGCATGACCTATGCGCAGAACATGCGCTACATCATCCTGCCCCAGGCGATCCGCAACATGCTGCCGGTCTTCCTGACCCAGACCATCGTGCTGTTCCAGGATACCTCGCTGGTCTATGCCATCGGCGCCTACGACATCCTCAAGGGTTTCGAAATCATGGGCAATACGTTTGGCCGGCGGATCGAAACTTATCTCCTCGCGGCCGTGGTCTATTTCGTCATCTCCTTTTTCTTGTCCATGCTCGTCAAGAAATTGAACCAGAAAATCCGCATCGTGCGCTGAACTGAAGGACGCAATCGCAATGATCGAAATGAAAAGCGTTTCCAAATGGTATGGCACGACTCAGGTCCTCAACGACTGCTCGGTCAAGATCAACAAGGGAGAGGTCGTCGTCGTTTGCGGGCCGTCCGGCTCAGGCAAATCCACCCTGATCAAGACCATCAACGCGCTTGAACCGATCCAGAAGGGCGAAATCTGGATCGACGGCGTCGCCGTCCACGACAAGGCCACCGACCTGCCGAAATTAAGAAGCCGCGTCGGGATGGTCTTCCAGCACTTCGAACTGTTTCCGCATCTGTCGGTCACGGACAATCTCATCATTGCCCAGATAAAGGTGCTTGGTCGCCGGCGCGACGAAGCCAAGAAGCGTGGCCTGCAAATGCTGGAGCGTGTCGGCCTCATCGATCATCAGCACAAATTTCCCGGCCAGCTTTCCGGCGGCCAGCAGCAGCGCGTGGCCATCGCCCGCGCGCTCTCCATGGATCCGATCATCATGCTTTTCGACGAGCCGACATCGGCGCTTGATCCGGAGATGGTGGGCGAGGTGCTGGACGTCATGGTCGGTCTAGCCTCCGAAGGCATGACCATGATGGTGGTGACGCATGAAATGGGTTTTGCCCGGAAAGTCTCCAACCGCGTCATTTTCATGGATGTTGGCGGCCGCATTCTCGAGGATACAACCAAGGACGAATTCTTCGGCAAGATCGAGGACCGCCAGCCGCGCACGCGCGAATTTCTCAACAAGATTCTGCAGTATTGAGGTCGCGGCAGGGGCGACAGTCCCCGCTTTGTTCAGGCCGTCACTGGGCGCCGACCGGCCGCGGCGGATAGATGGCCTGCACCTGTGTGGATCTGAGCGTACCGGATATCGCACCTGTCGTCATAGCCGACGTGCCGGGGTGGGTTTTTCCGGCAATCAGCATATCTTCGTGCACCCAGCCGATCATGTCGGTAGCGGGAATCACGATATGATGCCATTTGCCGGTTTTGCCATAGGAGCGCATTTCGCGTCCCTTTTCCACGGTACCCGCCGGTTCGGATTTATCCCACGCATTGCGCCGCAAGGTCAGCCTTTCCCGCGCATACACCACCGATGGCGTCATGTTGGGCATGTTGATCCCGCGTGGCAGGTGAATACCCGTCCGCTCCGCAGGACCAACGGCCAAGGCCGGGCGCTGCAATGGTTGCGGCTGCTGTAATGCTGCCCGTTGCAGCGGCGTGGGCACCGCGGGATTCGGCTGTGCGCCGACGGGAATGGAGGGGCGCGGGATCGGAGCATTGAAAGCGGTAGCTGGAATGTTCTCCTGGCGCGGCGCGGCTTTCACTGTCTGTTTCACATCTGCGTCTGGCTTTGCGGCGGCTGATCGACTGGTCTGTGCTGCTGGACGCTCGAACCATCCGGCGAAGGCTTTGAGCGGGCCTTTGTGCTGCGTCGCCGACCATATGCTCAATGCGCCAACGCCGACAATCACAGCAAGAGCCAGGATTATACCCGTCGAGGACCCGCCCGATGCGGAGCGCGGCGATGACCGCTTCGGCGAACGTGACGGTGAACGGGTGCTGCGCTTTCTCTTGGCCATATAAATCCTGCCCTCTTCGGCCCAGTCGCGGTTGGGCCAGATCAACATCGGGTTTGACAACGTTCCTGAGCGTCGAATCGCGATGTCAGCCAGCCTGACAGGGCTTCCTTGGTATTTCGTTACCGGGCAGCAAGGACATGGTACATCAGCAGCTTGAGGGATGCGGTGGCTGGCGCCGCGGACGATTTTCATCCCGTTATGCCGAGCCCGATACTATGCCGAACCCGCTCCCTAAAGCCCAAGGTTTCCGATATGACTTCAGCCCTGTGTACATTGCACACAGATACGTGTACAAAGCACACATGACCGTGGACCGGATCTTTGCGGCAGCCAAAGCCGTGCTCGAACAAGAAGGATTAGCGGGACTCACCATCCGCAAGGTGGCGCAGAGCGCGCAGATGTCGACGATGGCGATGTACCGCCACTTCGCCGACAAGAACGCTCTGCTGAACGCTTTGATGGCGGACGGACTTCGGGCCTGGGAAGAGCGCGCGCGCGCCATCGGCACATCCGATCCGATGGAATGGCTGGAGGAGCTCGGCGAAGCTTACTTGGACTTCGCCATCACGGAACCCCACCGGTTCGACGCGGCATTCTTCCTGCCCGCTCCCGAGGCGCGCCGCTTTCCAGACGATTTTGCGGCCGGCCGCTCGCCCGTATTGACCATGGCCATGAAGCGCATCGAAGAGGTGCAGGCAGAGGGACGCATCGGGGACACGCCCGCGCTCGAAATCGCCTTGGCGCTCGCGGCGCTCGGTCAAGGCCTCGTCTCGATGCATCGCGCCAACCGCTTTTCGAGCGAGACGCAGTTCAAAGCGCTCTACCGCACGGCCCTTCACCAATGTCTCGCTTCATTCGAATCTGCTCGGAGAACAAGATGATCGCCGTCCTCGCTGCGCTGCTGAGCGGCGCGATGTTCTACCTGTCACAGGGCTTCGACGACGTATGGATGCTGGCTTGGTTCGCACCGGTACCGCTCCTGTGGCTGGCCTACGGAAAGCAGCCGATGTGGCAGGTGATGGCGGCGAGCGCGGCCGCGATCCTGGCAAGCGGCGGCTACATACTGCAACTGCCTTACATACCGCCGCTCTTCATAATCGTGCCGGTGCTGCTGCTTTACGTTGGCATGTTTTGCGCCGCCGTCTGGTTCGCGCGCTTTGTACACCTCTGGGCGCATCCGTTCGCCACACTCTTCGCGTTTCCAGCATGGTGGACGGCATTCGAACTCCTGAGTCAGCTTCCATCGCCGAACGGCACCTACGGCTCGTTTGCCTACAGCACGATGTCAGCGCCCATCCTGATCCAGAGCGCTTCGCTCTTGGGAATGTACGCCGTCACGTTCCTCATTTGCCTCTTCGCCAACACCGTTGCCTTGGCGCTGCGCGCCAGGCGGGAGGCCATCGCCGCCATCACTCTGGGCGTTGCGATCTGCGCGGCGAACTTGGCGTTCGGGTTCGTGCGTCTGGCCCAGCCACAGCCGTCCACCGTCCGGGTAGCGGGCATCGTCGATGAGTCCATTGTAGCGAACGCCTGGCGTGCGCATGCTTTGCCGGAGGATCTTGCGGTGACGACAGCCTACGCCCAGGAAATCCGTGAAGCGGCTCGCCAGGGCGCCCGTTTCATCGTGACGTCGGAAGGCGGCATGGCTTCGATCCCTGAGGCGCAGTCGGCTATCGTCGCGCCGCTTGCGTCCGCGTCCAGGGAAACAGGAGTACGGATCATTGCCGGCTTCCATTCTGACCACCCGCCAGCCGACTTCGCGCTTGCATTCGACCCCACGGGACCGATGCAGCGCTATGACAAGCGGCATCCCGTGCCGGGGCTTGAAGAGCGCTACGTGCCCGGTCACGCCTCCGGGTCTCTGGCCGACGGATTCGCAATGGAGATCTGCAAAGACATGGATTTCCCCAGCACAATTCGCTCCGATGCCGTGAACGGAGCCCGGCTGGCAGGTGTGCCGGCGGGCGACTTCGGCATCGACGGCTGGCAGCATGGGCGAATGGCCATCATGCGCGGCGTCGAAAACGGATTTTCCATGATGCGTCCCGCGCACCATGGCCTGGTGATCGCCAGCGATGCGCAAGGCCGTGTCATTGCCATGAAGGAGGATGCGCCGACGGGCCTGACCATGGTGGTCACGGACCTTCCGCCCGGGCCCGGGCCGACGCTTTACACGCGGATCGGCGATCTCTTCGCGTGGCTGTGCCTCGCCTCAACACTTTCGATCGCCATTCTCTCGATGTTGAAACGTCGGCGCGCAGTCGCCGCTGCCCCTGCGCAGTCCTGATGCCGCCGGTTGCGCGAGGTTCGGATATCGAACCGACCCTTAAACTTGCTGGTCCGCGACGATCAGGCAGCGGCCACTGTTAAAAAAGCAATAGTCATGAGTGTCTCCGCCAAGTTGCAGTTGCGGAGACAGACCATTATGCCAAGCTTCAATCCTTGATTACCGGAAATCTCGGGTTTTAGGGAATGGGCTCGGGATAAGTACTATATCTGCGCTTCGATGGCGGCCTTGTCTATCACCGACCATACCAGACTGATTTTTCCGTCGCGAAACTGGTAGAATACATTTTCGCTGAAGGACACTTTCCTCCCATTGATGGGAAGACCAAAGAAATTCCCTTTTGGCGTCACGTTAAACAGGAGGCGGGCAGCAATGTAGGATTGGTCGGAAATCAGCAGATCAATATTGAAATACAGGTCCGGAATTTCCACAAAGTCGTTCTCCAGCAGCCCTCGATACCCTGTCAACCCGATCAGCTTTCCGTTGTAGCGCACGTCCTCCTGAACGAACGTTCCGAGGTTCGGCCAATCCTGTGCATTCAAGCAGGCAATATAGGCGTTGTAGATTTCCGCGAGGTTTGTCTCAGTCATGACAACTGCTCCTTGGCTGCCGGTGAAGTTCAGGACGAGGCGAATACGTGCATCGGTCACCGCATTAAGACTCAACCTATTGCGGCATGCCAACACTTATCCAGATCAGGTTCGACTAGCTATATCCAACGTTCACATCCGTTGGCCTTGAGGGATCAGGCAAATTGATGGGACAATTGAAACCAGAATGCCAGCGCCTCAGATTAACTTCTTGCGGCAGCAACTTTCTCATCATGCCGATGATCATCGGCTTATTCTGTAAAGCAACTGGACAAATCGCGATAATTTCAATCTATTAGACCGAAGATCCAAATTGAATCAGTGTTATTGCAGGGGGATTGAGCAATGAACATGAGAAGCTTTCTCACACTACTTGTTTTTTGTTCCACGATAATATTCTCGGCAGGCTCTGCTCTTGCTGATGTCGCCTATACAACCGGGAATGTTAATCTTCGCACCGGTCCGGCAACACATTACACCCGCGTTGGTACTCTGGCTGCGGGAATACGCGTGAATGTTCTGGCTTGCCAGTCAAACTGGTGCCGGATCGGACGGCAGGGCATCCGGGGATGGGTGTCAGCCAACTATCTCGATCGCGTGGCCGTTCACAGGCCCGCCATTGTGGTTCGGCCGACGATTGTTGTGCGGCCCCCCTATTATCACGGCCACCGCCCGCCGCCGCGGCCCCACCGCCCTCGCCCGAATTGCAAGATCGCGCCAGGATTCTCTTGCCGGTGAAATCTCGCCATTGTTCCTTCAACCGCACGGTTGGAGGAACGGCGCCATGCATTAATTTGCCCTGATCCGATCAGTGTCGGCATTTGCGATGCTCCCGACGGACCGGTGTCCGTGTGCGGGCTGTGCCGCAATACCTGCCAATCCGTCTAGAATTATCCAAATGCCATTAACCGTAAATCACCTTGCGGATCAGTAACATTGAAACAAAGCATTTTCATTCTGCAGATTAGAGTGTAGAAACGCATTCTTATTTCTGATATTTCGCATCTATCAATACCCATCTCAACTTGAATACAACTGATCCTCCCCTGAGTGTTGTTACGAGTAGGTATGCGTCGATGAAATTCATTAGCCGGAATATTCTCGGACTAGCTCTGCTCTTGTCTTCCAGCCTCTTTCTTCATGCAAATGCCGTGGCTGAACCAAGTATTTGCATCCGGCTTCGCCAGCAGCTCAAACTGCCAATCCGGGACGAACCGCAGGCCAATAGAGCTGTCCAAGAGCAGGCGATGAAGCTGCAGCAAGCACGCGCACGCGCCAATCAGGCGGGTTGCGCCAACACGCTCTTTTCCAGGGGAGACCCGAAGCAATGCGCGCGTTTTCAACAGAATATTGAAAGCATTGCGGCAGAGCTTGAGAGGCGCAAGCGTGCGGAAACCCGTTCCAAAGGCTCCCCTTCCTCAAAACCGCGCATTCTTGCGGCACTGAAAGCAAATGGGTGCGCTGAAGAGCGGCGGCAGGGGCTGCTTGAGGCGCTTTTCGGCAATTCAGCGTCCGAGCCGGAAGTAACGAAAGTCGCGACGCTTCCCAGGCAGGCGATCGAACGGAAACGGCCGCGGCAACCGACGCAAACCCCTGATGCATCCAGTACGAAACTCTATCGAACACTATGTGTGCGAACGTGTGATGGGTATTATTTTCCGATCTCTTTCGCCGTCCAGACCAAATATTTCGATCGCGACCAGAACACCTGCAGTGAAATGTGTCCCGCGTCACCGGTAAAATTGTATTCCCATGCCATACCGGAGCAGTCTTCCGAGGATATGATCTCCGTCGAAACCAAGATTCCCCATAAGGACCTGCCCACCGCGTTCAACTATCGTCTTACCGGCGCTCCGCCAGTGGCCAATTGCACGTGCCACAATGCGCAGCAATCATTAAAAACATCGATCAGTGCGGTGGCCCCCGCAGGTCAAGGAGCTTTAACAGCCCTTGGTCCTGCACTGCCAATCGTACAACACCCTTCCGAGGGGGAGACAGCAGCGGACACGGACGCCGCATCCAAAGGCAGCGGAAACCCCTTTGGCACCGTCTTGGCAGAACCCATCCAGGAGAATGATCGGCGAAATGTACGCGTCGTCGGTTCGGCTTATCTTCCCGATGAAGAACGGAAAATTGATTTCAAGGCGCCACGGCCAGCCGAGCCGCTTTTTACGCAAGACCCCGATCGAGCAAACAGGTTCACATTCGGCATGGCCATCGAAACAGTTGCGACCGATATACTGAAGCGGCTTGGAGATTAAGAATCAGCACTCGAAGCTCGTGCCAATTGACCTTCGATTCAAACCAGCGACGCCACATATTGCGCGATGGGCAGGCAGGACGTCAGCCCCGGGCTTTCAATGCCAAACAGATTGACCAGTCCTTTTACACCGTGCGACGACGGGCCCTCGATAAAAAAATCTGTCACCGTTTCGCCCGCAACACTCAGTTTTGGCCTGATGCCGCAATAGGCAGGCTGGAGAACCCCATCGGGCAACGCGGGCCAATATGTCCGTATTGCCTGGTAGAAACGCTCGGCCCGCGCCGGATCGACCGAATAGTCAATGGTATCCACCCACTCGACATCCGGACCAAACCGCATGCTGCCTCCCAGATCGAGCGTCAGGTGGATACCCAGGCCTCCGGGCTCGGGCACGGGATAAATCAGATGCTGAAACGGCGCGGCACCCGGCACCGAGAAATAGTTTCCCTTTGCATATCGGCGCTCCGGCACGTGATGCTTCGGCAATGCCGCAATTTTCGTCGCCAGTTCAGGCGCGTTGAGCCCGCAGGCATTGATGAACACGTCCGTGCGAAATTCATACGGCCGGTCAGTTTCCGTCTCGATGGTGTGAACGACAAATCCATCGCTGTCAGCATCCACGGACACCACCTTGGTATGGAATGCGATCATTGCATCGTGCGCCTGCGCATCTCCAAGCAGCGCCAGCATCAGATCATGGCAATCAACGATTCCGGTAGACGGGGACATAATCGCGGCCGTGCAGTTCAATTCCGGCTCGACGCGACGGGCTTGCGCTCCGGAAAGGAATTGCAGATCACCCGCACCGCACCTGCGGGCGCGCCCGGCAATTTCGGTCAGGGTCTCAACCTGCTGGTTATCAGTCGCAACGATCAGTTTGCCGCAGCGCTTATGCGCCACGCCGTATGCATTCGCAAACCGGTAAAGCGCGGCGTTACCTTCCACACAGAACTGCGCCTTCAAACTGGCTTCGGGGTAATAGAGGCCGGCGTGAATGACACCGGAATTGCGGGAACTTATTCCACTCCCCACCGCACCGCTCTCTTCGGCGATGAGCGTTTCAATGCCTCGTCTTGCAAATTCCCGCGCTATGGCAATCCCGATAACGCCACCGCCCGCAACAACGCAGCCTATGCGATCCACTCTTCACCCCATCGTAGATTCATGATGTCAGTTTTTTCTCCAGACTCTGCAGCGTCTCTATAATCTTGCTGCCGACCCGCTCATAGCTGGGATAGTGCAAAAGGTGTTCCTTGTCCCAGTCAGCCGGCGAGAGATCATTGGCACCATCCTGCGGCGCAAAATTCTTCAGCTCATTGAGAAACTCCTGAACCGAGCGCGCTGTTGGCGGGGTTCCTGTCGCCGCATACAGAAAAAGGGCACGGAGCCAGAACTGGATCGCCATCATTTCTGTCCGTATCTGCTCGTCCTCGATCATGGAAATCCTGGCTCACACGCAACGCCCTCAGAACCATTTCTTTACCACTTTTGTGAGCCGGATTGGTAATTGGTCTGACGGATATCAGGTACATCCTTAAGCGTTCGGCCGAACTGTGAAGACAATAAAAACGATGATCTACCGATATCTTTCAATGGACACGGCAGGGCCAATTGTCACCATTCGATTCCTGCCCGCGTCGTATTGAGGACGCAGGTACGTCGAACGGCTTAGCCGCCTTTCAACTGAATAGACAGCTTAAACCGGCTTCTGCAAAGCGCTAGAGTTAATGTTGCCTGCGTGCCGCCATGACGTAAAAATCCGGCTGGCAAACAAGCGCTCGAAAAACGGTCGACAATCATAAGAGAGGTCAGAGGGTGAGCGCTGTACGCAGGGCATTTTTCATGGCGATACTGGAACAGTATTCGCAAGTGATCGTCAGCGTGGCGATGATCACGGTCCTGTCGCGCATGTTGAGCAGCAGCGAGATCGGGATAGCCGTCATCGGCTTGGGAATTGGCACGATTGCGCTGACCGTCAGGGAGTTCGTCACGTCAGAATACCTCATTCAGCGCGACACACTCACACGCGAGGACATAAGAACCAGCTTCACGCTGACCTTCGGCTTCTCCGCCGTGATAGGCTGCGCGCTGTTTTTCTCGGCCCCGTTCCTTTCCCGATTTTACGCCGCGCCTGAACTGCTCACATTCATCAAAATACTGGCCTTTGCAGGTGTTATCGACGCCGCTGTCTGTCCGATCATCGCCCTGTTGCGCCGGGATCTGACTTTTGGTGCGGTAACCCGCATCAACGCCATCGGAAGCATAGTCAATGCTGTTGCGACCATCGCATTTGTTGCCTTGCATTTTGGCTTCATGAGCTTTGCCTGGGGAACACTCGCCTCGGCTATCGTACGGATGCTTCTCGCTTTTCACACCAGACCAATCTTCTGGATGCTGAACCCTTGCCTGAAGAGCTGGCGGGCGGCTTTCGCCTTCGGCTCCTACAAAGGCGCCTCAACCCTCCTGGATCGGTCCTATGAGGCACTTCCCCAGCTTGTCCTGGGCCGGATCATGCCGCTCACGGCGGTCGGCCTCTATAATCGTGCAAATCTCGTTTGCGGCTTGCCCGACAAGATCCTGCTCTCGGCGATATTTTCCGTCGCCTTTCCGGCATTTGCATCGGAAGTCAGAGCGGAACGCGACGTCAAAGCCGCGTATCTGCGCATCATAAGCTACATCACGGCCCTGTATTGGCCAGCAACCCTGGCAATGGCCATTCTGGCCTATCCGATTGTTCGCATCGCACTGGGTCCCCAATGGTCCGAGACTGCACCTCTTGTCCAGATTTTTGCGCTGGCCGCGCTCTTCTGGTTTCCCAATATCCTGACCTTTCCCGTTCTCGTCGCAATGGGCGCAAATAGACAGGCATTTGAAGCCAATTTCATTGGCCGGGGACTGTCGATGCTCGTGATCTGCGCAGCCAGCTTTTTCGGGCTCTACGCCCTCGCACTAAGCCAGTTCATAGTCCTGCCCTTTCAGATGTACCTTTCGCTGGTCTATGTCCGCCGGCAGGTTCCCTTTGCTTGGGACGAACTGTTTCACGTTTTATACCGAAGCGGCCTCGTGACGATATGGGCCATTGCAGGTCCGCTGCTCGTTCTTGCGGCGAACCGCTTTCAGTTTGACCTGTCGATTGCCCAAGCCTGCATTGCCGGTCTGTTATCGGCGATAGGATGGTTGGCAGCCTTGGCTTACTTCAGGCATCCTTTTCTCGACGAAGTGGAAAACATTGCAAGAATCGCAATGCCGACACTGCTGGCAAGGATAAACGCCGCGGCCGTCAAATGAGCGGCCCCGTGCTTCGGCTCAAGGATTGGATTTTCGACGATGAAATCCATTGACGTGGTCATACCGAACTACAATTACGCTCACTATCTGAAAAACTGCGTCGACAGCGTGCGCAACCAGCCTGCTGAGAGACTGCGCATTCTGATCATAGACAATGCCTCTACCGACGACAGCGCGGCTGTTGCCAGGATGCTGGCCAGTGCCGATCCCAGAATAGAACTGATGCTGCGCCCCAAAAACCTCGGTGCGCATGCGTCATTCAATGACGGTATCGATTGGGCACAATCGGATTATTTTCTGATCCTTTGTTCCGACGATTACCTGGCACCGGGAGCTCTTGCCCGGGCAATGGTCTTCATGGAGGACAATCGGGATGTTCATCTGGTGCATGGCAAGACCCACTTTCGCGCAAACAACACGGAAGGTGATGGACTGCCGGACAATCCATTGCCTTCGGACTGGTCAAAGCAGGACGGCATGTCCTTTCTGAAATTCCTCTGTCAAAGCGGAAGGAATTTTGTGAGCGGCCCCACGGCGATCGTACGTACGGCAATCCAGAAGAAAGTCGGGTATTACAAGCCCGCCCTGATCCACACGGATGATCTTGAGATGTGGCTGCGTTTTGCCCTTCACGGTGCAGTGGGCCGAACGGAAAATATCCAGGCGGTCGCAAGGGTTCATGATTTCAATCAATCCGCGACCGTTCGCACCCTGGAGCAGTGGAGCATTGAATTCGAAGCGGCGTTCCAGTCGTTCTTCGAGAATGACGGGGCAATCCTGACGGATGCTAACGTCCTTTTACGGCAAGCGCGCAATGCACTGAGTGAAAGGGCCTACTGGTCGGCGGTCGCCCAATTGTGCCGGGGTGAACCCGAGGCTATGGCGTTGATGCGTCATGCCATCAAGCTCCGACCGTCCGCAGCCTGGCTGCCGCCTCTCCGCTACCTCTTGCGCAGATCAGATGCCTCGGCATTGATTGGCCGCAGCGTCAAGGCTCTTGGGCGGCGACTTGGTGCATCCACGACACCAGACGGCCGGCTATGATGACATGACAGGCTGCGCAGTGAAAAGCGGGCCGATAACCCTCTCTTCCAGCAGTTTTTCCTGAATGGAAAGCTGCCGTTGAACGCGCGCATTCACTCTGGCCAGTTCCAGATGCACCTCATTGAGGTTCGCAAGCATGCGCCGCGTCTGATCTTTCAGGATATCAACATCGAAGGTTTCAATATGCTGGCATGCGTGCTGATCATATTGCGCCAGCAATTCATCATTCTTTTGGGCATATCCGAGCGAGATCGTGGGACGCGCGAGCTTCAAGGCGCAGACAACATTGTGATAACGCGTCACAACCACAATATCGGTCTTGCCTATCTCCCGCATTAGATCATGGAGAGTAGCACCATGCTCCACGGTTACGCGTTCTTCGGGCTTGTCATGGGTAGGAACCGAGACTCTTTCGACAATGTCCCCCACCGCCCGCCAGTCGCGCTCATCGCCGGTCAACAAGCGGACATTGTGCCCCTCATCGAGCAGCCATTGAATGAAGGAGGCCAACTTGCCGATGTAAGACCGGTAGATTGCTTCGCCAAATACCGCATCCTTTGACCATCCGCGATAGTCCATAACGCCTACGCCGACGGTTACGGGACTGTCGTGTTTGGGAGGCGAGGAAGATGGGACCGGAAGCCGAAACGCAATATCGGGGAATAGGCCATCATGCTCGACGGAAAGGCCTATCCTTTTCATATAGGCCAAGGAGTAAGCGTCGCGATAAGATCGGTACTGCGCCATTCTGGCCGCCGAGCGCAGAAACCAGCGGCTGAGGGGATGCTCGATCGGACCCGCACCAATGCTGACGAATGCGATGTCCGCCCCACGCAACCGGGCTGCCAGGCACCAGCGGAAGAGCACAAACGGCCAACCAAAGGGCGTCTCCTGAAAATCATCCAGGATACCGGTGCCGGGGATGATCAACAGATCCACCCCGCTCAGGCTTGCAAACAGCATATAGATACTGGCGATGCGGCGCGGAATGTCGGCAAGAAACGCGTTCATTCGAATGAACCACTGGTCTTGCAGGACCAGACCGCTGATCCCGATCGATTTGATCTTGTATTCCTTCTCGACCAGTTCCGGATTGGAACAGATGCACATGAGTTCGGCTTCGGACGGCAACGCACGCAGGAAATTCACCATAGCTTCTAGTGAGCCGTCGTTCCCGGTATTACCGCTGCCAAACTGCCCCAGTAAGCATATTTTCATCCACGCATCCTCAGCGTCGCGCGCGATCAATGGAATATCTTGTCCACGGAAGTTTGCTGCTACCGCCGGACAAAAAACACATGGTCTTTGGAACACCGCACCCAGCCTAATGAGCAAGGGGCTTCCCCCAAAGGGTTATAGGCCTCACCCGCCGCGACGCATTCAATTCCCGCGTTTCCCGGTTCATGCTGTTTTCCGGATGAAGCCGAAAAACCCAAGGACAGGACTTCATGAAGTTCGCTTATTTCGTCCGCCCCCATATTGGTGGCACATATACGGTGTTCAGACAGTTGCGCGCCGCGCTGGCTGAAAAGGGAATTGACGTCCATTGGCTGGGGATGGCCACCTACGGCACTCCTTACGATGCTCAATGGCGTCCTGAATTCTCTTACGGTTCCCTGGTGGAAACGCCCAACGGAGCAAGCGAACGGGATCAGGCCGAGGCCCTTGTGGAAGCCCTGGAAGAGGGCGAATTTGACGGAATATTCATCAACGTCCTCAGCGATCGAATTCAAACGAATATTGCGCGTTATCTGCCCGACAAATTCCTGCGCATCATGATCGTACACAACATCACTGCCGGGACTTACAGCGCGGCAAACGCCATCAAGAACCACGTGCATGCGACCGTCGGCGTTTCCGATCGCATTCGCAGTGACCTGGTCAGGAAACTGGGCTTCCCCGCGGACCGAACCTTTGCGATTCCTCATGCCGCGAGCGCGCCAACCATGCGGCAATTCCGAAGGGAACCCAACCCCGCCGACACATTGCGGGTTATTTTCCTTGGCCGTATCGAGGACGCATCGAAAGGGGTGTTCTGGTTGCCGGAAATTTTCGCCCATTTGCCGCAGTCCATTCATCTGACTGTTGCCGGCGATGGGCCGGATCTCGAAAGCTTGAAGTCAAAGATGGCAACCCGCCAACGGCAGACCACTTTTCTCGGCGCGGTTCATCCCGAAGCTGTTTTCGATCTTCTGCTTCGGCATGACATACTCGTCATGCCCTCGCGTTTCGAAGGATTTGGGCTGACCATCACCGAAGCAATGTCAGCCGGCTGCATACCGGTTGTTTCGCGTATCCGGGGAGTGACCGACACCATCGTCGATGATGGCACCAACGGCTTCCTCTTCACCATCGGAAACGTCAGGGAAGCGGCGCAGATCATCGGCCAGATCCATTCCAGCCGGAAGACCGCGCAATGGATGTCTGACGCGGCACGACACAAGGCCAATAGCACATTCACCATCGGGAATATGGCTGAACGGTATGACGACGTTATCCGGCACGTCACGGCGCACAGACCTGCCATCGCACTACCGCTCAAAATGCGGGATTGGTCCATGCCGAAAGGCTTGCGTTCGGGTTTGCGAACATTTGTGCCACGCCCGGTGAAGAATTGGCTGCGCATGATGCGGGAGCGCATTTGAAGAGATATCGGCAGATCAGGTAAAAGGGGTTTGGCACATGACTGCATCGATCCGCAATTTTGAAAATTCAGATCACCTGCGCGAACTCGCGCATGATCTGATTCCGGGTGGCGCACATACCTATGCAAAAGGCGATGATCAATATCCCCTGCTGTCGCCTGGCTTCATCGCCAGGGGCCACGGCAGTCATGTCTGGGACATCGATGGCAATGAGTATATTGAGTACGGCATGGGCAACCGTGCCGTCGGATTGGGCCACGCTTATCCTCCCGTCCTTGAGGCGGTCATGCGCCAGCTCCAGCTCGGCTGCAACTTCACCCGCCCTGCCGAAATCGAGGTCGAATGTGCAGCGACCTTCCTTGAGACGGTTCAGTCAGCTGAAATGGTCAAATTCTGCAAGGACGGCTCCGATGCCACATCTGCGGCCGTTCGACTGGCCCGGGCCGTCACAGGGCGGGATATGATCGGTATTTGTGCGGATCATCCATTCTTCTCGACAGACGATTGGTTCATTGGTTCAACGGAAATGAATGCCGGCATTCCAACCGCCATTCAGGCACTGACCGTTGGATTCAAGTATAATGATCTCGAGAGTGCGCGCGCGCTGTTTGAACGATATCCCCACAGGATCGCCGCGCTCATACTCGAGCCTTCGCGCAGTGATGGCCCGGCCCAGCCGTTTCTGAACGATCTGATGGAGCTATGTCATGAAAATGGGGCTCTGCTCATTCTCGATGAAATGATTACGGGTTTCCGCTGGCATGCCGGAGGGGCACAGAAGCTCTTTGGTATAGAACCCGACCTGTCGTGCTTTGGCAAAGCGCTCGGCAATGGCTTCTCTGTCTCGGCGCTCGCCGGCAAACGTGAGTTCATGAATCTCGGCGGCATTACGCAAGTATTCAAACCAAGGGTTTTCCTGCTGTCGACCACACATGGTGCGGAAACCCACGCTCTCGCCGCGGCGATTGCCACCATGCGGATTTATCAGAATGAACCGGTGATAGAACATCTTTACGCACAAGGACAGCGGCTGAGGAGTGGTGTTCAACAGTCGATTGCCCGGCATGATCTCACGGGTTACGTCAGCGTCACCGGCGCCAATTGCTGCCTTGCCTATGCCACGCTGGATACGGAGCGCTTGCCTTCGCAAGCCTTCAGAACGCTGTTTTTACAGGAAACGATACGCCGCGGTATTCTGATGCCATCGCTTGTCGTGAGTTATGCGCATACGGATGAAGACGTTGACCGCACGATAGACGCAATTGATGGAGCGCTCGGCGTGTACAAGAACGCGCTGCAGCACGGGGTGGACAAGTATCTGGTTGGCCGCGCTTCGCAGCCGGTTTTCCGTCGTTTCAACAGTCCCGACACGCCCGCTCCCGTTTTAAAACGCGCCAGCAATGCTTGACGCATTTCCGAGGCGGGTTCTGCTATGGGCGCTTTTGTTGCTCCTTGGACTGTGCACATCGATTAATGCAAAAGAAGCTGCGTTTCCCCTGCGCATCTCAGCCAATCAACGCCATTTGGAAGATGCTGCGGGGCGGCCATTCCTGATGACAGCGGACACGGCATGGTCCCTCATAGGGGATCTGTCCCGCGAAGAAGCCGATCACTACCTGGAGGATCGCAGGAAACGCGGTTTCAACACCATCTTGGTTTCGCTCATCGAGCACCGCTTCAGCCGCAACGCACCGGGCAATTTCTACAAGCGAAAGCCATTTGCGGCAGGCGGCTTTGTCACCCCCAACGATGCCTATTTTGACGATGCGGAGTGGATTCTGCGCCGGGCGCAGGATCGGGGATTTCTTGTACTGCTCGTCCCGGCCTATCTCGGCGTGAATGGCGGAGATCAGGGGTGGTATGGTGAGATGCGCAATGCCGGTACCGAAGCAATGAAGGCCTATGGAACCTACATCGGCAAAAGGTTTGGAAAATTCAACAATATAATCTGGATACAGGGCGGCGACTACGATCCGCCGGATATGAGCCTGGTCGAGGCGTTGGCCGGATCGATTGCACGCGCTGACCCGGATGCACTACAAAGTGTGCATGGCGGGAGGGATGCAAGAACGGACCTTGTCTGGAAAGCAGCCTGGAAAAGGCTCGATACACTCTACACCTATGGCAATGTTGCCCAGGCAGCACTCGTTCAATATCTCGTCTCACCGGCAAGACCCTTTTTTCTCATTGAGGGAATGTATGAGGGGGAGAACGGTGCAACGGAGGAAACGGTTCGGGTAGCAGCTTATTCCGCCCTTCTGTCCGGTGCCGGCGGCCAGGTATTCGGCAACAATCCCGTATGGCATTTTTCCGGTCCCGGCGTGCATGAGGAAACCATGCCCTGGCAAAAAGCGCTCGCAAGCCGCGGTGCCCAAAGCATGACCTATCTCAAACAATTCTTCGAAACCATTCCCTGGTGGGATCTTGAACCCGATCAGGGCAAATTGTTGACGACACAAGGCCAACCGGCAGCGGGCATCGCGGTGGCCGCGCGTTCGCCCGGCGAAAGACTTGTCGTGGTCTATCTCTCGGGTATGAACAACGTCGTTCTCAATGCACAGGCAGACTGGCAGTCCACCAGAGATATCCGTTGGTTCGATCCATCCTCCGGACAATACATGGCTGCCAAAGAGCCAATAACGAGCGTCGCCGGCACATTGGAATACCGTGTTCCTGCAACCCGGAATGCGTCGGGTTACCGGGACTGGCTTCTCGTTGTGAAACAGCGCGATTAACACAGATCAGGCAAAAGAAGTAGGCGCTTCGCCGAAGGTTCAGCCAATTGCATTTGCGATCCTCCAAACTCCTCTCTCGTCCCAGCCCGCCCACTGGAAGTACCGTGGCATCAAAGACGGCTTCTTTGAAAGGGTTGGAACAATGAAGGTACTTGTGACAGGACATCGCGGCTATATCGGTTCAGTCATGGTTCCTTTCCTGCAAAAGGCAGGCCATGAGATTCACGGCTTCGACAGCGAACTCTACCGGAATTGCCATTATGCACCCGGTGGAGCCCTGCCTGACATACCGGGATTATGCAAAGACATACGCGATGTCACCGCGGACGAACTGGTAGGCTATGATGCTATTGTTCATCTCGCAGCACTCTCCAACGACCCGCTGGGGAACCTCAACCCGGAGGTCACCTACGACATCAATCATCGCGCAAGCGTTCACTTTGCGACGACCGCGAAGGAGGCCGGCGTTCCGCGTTTCCTTTACGCCTCTTCGTGCAGCAATTACGGTCAATCCGGCAGCGACATAATCGATGAAACCGGCGCATTGAACCCGGTCACGGCCTATGGATGTTCGAAAGTATTGGCCGAACGCGACATCGCGGAACTTGCCGACGAGACGTTCAGCCCAACCTATCTGCGACCGGCAACGGCCTATGGTCTTTCGCCCATGCTGCGTTTCGATATCGTCTTGAATAATCTCGTGGCATGGGCCGTGACGGAAGGCGTCATCCTTTTGAAATCCGACGGAACCCCGTGGAGGCCAATCGTCCATATCGAGGATATTTCACGGGCTTTCCTGGCGGTATTGCAGGCACCCCGGCAAGCCGTACACAACGAAGCATTCAATGTCGGGCAGTCCGAACACAATTATCGTATCCGCGATATCGCTGAAATCGTCGCGGATATCGTTCCGGGCTGCCGGCTGGAATTTGCACCCGGCGCCGGCCCCGATACACGTTCGTATCGGGTCAGCTTTGACAAGATCAGGCGGGTTCTTCCCGATTTCAAGCCACGCTGGGATGCAAGAGCCGGGGCCGAGCAATTGCATGCGGCCTATGTAACCGCGAATTTGACACTGGCGGAATTCGAAGGGCCCCGCTATCAGCGGATCAGCCATATCCGTCAGCTGCTCGACGATCGGAAACTCACCTCCAGCCTGCACCGTATTTCAGCAGTGGAGCGCCATCCAGCGCTGTCCGATGCCGTCATATGATCATCCCGCGCCAGTTGTTAACAACATGGTAAATGCGCCCGACCGGACAAAGTCCTCCGTTGGAACAGCGACAGACATCGGTCTTTCCATTCACACCCTGGCTGCCCGCCTGTTTCCTATATGTCGCAGCATCACGGGCGATGGCGTCCGTGATACCTTGGCTATTCTGGGCCAGCAAATCGATATGGTCGTGCACGAAGTCCCCACGGGAACCCCGGTGTTCGACTGGGTGGTACCGTCCGAATGGAACATCCGCGACGCCTACATCAAGGATGGCTCCGGCCGCAAGCGCATCGATCTCGCTAAATCCAATCTGCATGTGGTTAGCTACAGCAATCCCATTCACCGTATCATGCAACTGAGCGAACTCAGACCCCACATCCACACACTACCCGATCAGCCCGACCTGATCCCGTATCGAACCTCATACTACAGCGAGCAATGGGGTCTTTGTACAAGCCATAATGCCCTTCTTGCGCTCGCGGACGGCGAATACGAAGTCCTGATTGACGCTGAAAAGACTGACGGTCATCTCACCTATGGTGAATACCTGCACAAAGGCACCACCGACAGAGATGTGCTGTTTTCCGCCCATATCTGTCATCCCTCGCTTGCCAATGACAATTGTTCCGGCCTCGCCCTCTTGACTCTGCTCGGCAAGAGTTTGCAGTCCCGCAAGACGCGCTACAACTATCGCTTCCTCTTTGCGCCGGGAACAATCGGCGCGCTGACCTGGCTTGCCCGCAACGAAGACAAGGTTGCACGCATCGATCACGGCCTGGTCGTGTCGTGTGTCGGAGACGGCGGCGGCCCTACCTACAAGCGCAGCCGTCAAGGCAACGCCATTATCGACCGGGCGATGGAAAGCGTCCTGTGCTGCGGCAATCGACAGGCAATCATGCAGGACTTCAGTCCCTACGGATATGACGAGCGGCAATATTGCTCCCCGGGATTCAACCTTCCCGTCGGTCTGTTCCAGCGCAGCGGTTTTGGAACCTTCCCTGAATATCACACCTCAGCGGACAACATGGCGCTCATTACACCCGAAAACCTTGCGCTTTCCTACCAGATGATCAGCGAAGTCATCGATATCATTGAAACGAACTGGACCCCGGTCAACCTTTTTCCCAAGGGCGAACCGCAACTGGGCAGGCGCGGCCTCTACGCCTCGCTGGGCGGTGACAAATCGGCCGTGCAAACGTCGATGGCCTTTCTCTGGGTTCTCAATCTCGCAGACGGAAATCACAGCCTTCTCGACATGTCGCTGCGTTCCCGCCTGCCCTATCCGGATATTTTCCGCGCCGCGCAATTATTGCTGGAAAAGGGCCTGCTCGGCGGGGAGCTGCCGCAGGCGTGATGGGATGAGCGTGGTTGGGGCCGGACGGGTTGCTATATCCTTTGCCGCATCAAGGTTGGGGTTTTAACTGCAAAGCTGCTCGCCCAGGAGCGGCCAGGACCGGTCCTTGTCAGAAAGAACCGCGGGGGGCGCCGGCCAATCGATCGCAAAGGCCGGGTCATCAAAACGCACGCCGTCAGCAGCGGCTGGATGGTAAAATTCTGAAATCAGATAGGACACCACGGCATCATCGCTCAGGGTTTGGAATCCGTGCGCAAAGCCCTTGGGTATATAGAGCTGGCAATGGTTATCCTCCGACAGTTCAAATCCGGCGTGACGCCGGTAGCTTCGCGAATCCGGCCGCAAATCGACGATCACATCCCATATTGCGCCTCTTATGCATGAAACCAGCTTGACCTCCGCGTGGGGTGCCTTCTGGAAATGCATGCCGCGCACTGTGTGCATTGTCAGTGAATGCGAGGCGCTATGCTGAACGAACTCGGTGGCAAGCCCATGTTCACGGAACTCCTGCGCGCAGAAGGTCCGCGCAAACGATCCCCGCGTGTCATGATGGGGAAGCGTCTCGATAAGCCATGCTCCGCTCAGTTCTGTCTCGGTGAACCGCATCTGATCCCGCCTTGTCCACGACGACCTGCCAATGATAGGCACAATCTTGTCAGAGCCCCGGCAGGAATGAAACTCTCCAATAGAGGTAGCGAAAACTGTACTTGAGGTTGTCTGCGGCACCATCGCGCCCGTTTCGCTGCAGTGCCGTTTCAAAGCACACCGTTTGACGGAATGCCGCTTTCGCGGGTCATCCGTTCGGATGATCCGTTTGATCGCATTGGCAGGTCGCCTACCATCCCGTGAGGCCATAGATTCAGACTGGGGAAAACAATCATCCCCCGCATCCAGGACACCGACAATTCATCGGGAGCGAAGGTATGAATCTACTGGCGAACACGTTTTCCCTGGCGAACCAATCAGGCAGCAGAACCCATTTCTGCCGCCTTTGCAGCGCGCCGCTCAGGCATACATTCGTTGATCTGGGTATGTCGCCGCCGTGCGAGAGTTTCGTTGCCCGCGACCGGCTGGATGAAATGGAACCCTATTATCCGTTGCACGCCTTCGTTTGTGAGGAATGCCTGCTTGTGCAACTGAACGAATATGTCACGCCGCAGGCCATCTTCGAGGAATATGCTTATTTCTCCTCCTATTCGACCAGTTGGGTCGAACATGCGAAAACCTACTGCCATCAGATAGCAAAGCGTTTGCAGCTCGATACGCAAAGCCTTGTTGTCGAGCTCGCCAGCAATGACGGATATCTCCTACAGCATTTCATCCCAATGAAAATTCCGGCGCTCGGCATAGAACCGGCGGCAAACGTCGCCAAGGTTGCGATCGAAAAAGGCGTATCCACGCGCGTGGAATTCTTTGGAGAAGCCTATGCCCACCAGTTGGTCACGGAAGGCCTCCAGGCTGACCTTATCGTTGGGAACAATGTTTTAGCGCAAGTACCTGATCTTAATGATTTCGTTGCTGGCATGGTTGCGTTGTTGAAACCGCAAGGCGTTATAACCCTCGAATTTCCGCACCTTGAGAAATTGATATCGCAAGGCCAGTTCGACACGATCTATCACGAGCATTTCTCCTATTTCTCGCTGCTCGCCATCGAACATCTGGCGAAACGGCATCACCTCAAAATCATCGATGTGGAAGAGTTGTCGACCCATGGCGGATCGCTGCGGGTGTACCTTACCCACGCCGCCAGCACATGGCTCGTGCGGGAAAGCGTCGCCCGCATCAGGCAGGATGAGATAAACGCGCATCTTGATCAGCTTGCCACCTACACCGCCTTCGCCAGCCGCGCCCGCAAGGTCAAGCGCGATCTCCTGACATTTCTCATAGCGGCCAAAACTGAAGGCAAGACGATTTGCGGATATGGCGCGCCCGGCAAGGGCAACACATTGCTCAACTATTGCGGCATCGGGCCTGACTTCCTCGATTTCACCGTGGACCGCAACCCCTACAAGCACGGCCGTTATACACCCGGGATGCATATCCCCATTGAGCCGGTGGAGGCGATTGACCGGCTCAAGCCTGACTACATCCTCATTCTTCCCTGGAACCTCAAGGACGAAATCGTGAAGCAAATGCACCATGTTCGCGAATGGGGTGCCAAATTCGTCGTACCCATTCCGGGTATCGATATTGTTGATCCGAGAGGTGACGAGCTATGAAAGTGGTTCTGTTCTGCGGCGGTATGGGTACCCGTATTCGCGAGTACTCGGAAAATGTACCCAAACCCATGATTCCACTCGGTTCCCAACCCATATTGCGCCACGTGATGCAGTATTATGCCGACTATGGACATGAGGACTTTATTCTTTGTCTGGGTTACAAGGCGAATGTCATCAAGGATTTCTTTCTCAACAGCAGACCGCAGACCTTTGCCGATTGTGTCGTCAGCGGCGACGGGACTGTCGAGGTTTTGGGTGAATCCCAGAAGGACTGGCGCATATCCCTGATTGATACCGGTATATGGCGTAACATCGGCGAGCGTCTTTGGGCAGTGCGCGATCAGTTGCGCGGCGAACGCGTCTTTCTCGCCAATTACAGCGATGGGCTCACCAATGTCGATCTTGACGATATGATCGAAAAATTCGAGGCGAGCGGCAAGATCGCCTGTTTTCTTGCGGTGCGCCCGCCCCTTACCTACCATCTTGCGGACATTGCCGATGACGGCCGCGTTTGCGAGTTTCGATCCTCCGACCGTTCGGACATCTGGATCAATCGCGGATATTTTCTCATGCGCAGTGAAATATTTGATTACATGCGCGAGTCCGAAGAATTGGTGCTTGAGCCTTTCAGCAGGCTTATCAAGGATAACATGCTCATGGCTTACAAGCATGAGGGATTCTGGCGCTCCATGGATACGCTTCGCGACTGGCAGGCACTGCAGGAGATGGTGGAAAGAGGCGAAATGCCATGGATGACCCATGCACCCGCCCGCGGTAACTCCAGGGCGTCAAAGGTCAAAGTTTTATGAGGTCATTGCCCTTTGCCTACCACGGGCAACGGCTGTCGGTATTATGCCTCGGCGCCCACTCCGACGACATCGAGATTGGTGCGGGCGGTACAATCCTGCACATGATTTCGGGCGGCGCCTTGCTTGACGTTCACTGGTGCGTGATGAGCAGCCCGGGTGACCGGGCCATGGAAGCGCGCGCATCAGCCGATGCGTTTCTTGCCGGCGCATCATCAACGCATGTAGAGATCGCCCAGTTCGAAGACAGTTACTTTCCAAGTCAAACGCGCGAGTTGAAGACGTGGCTCAATGCGTTGCGCGACCGCGTCTCGCCTGACATTATTTTCACCCACGCACGCCATGATGCACATCAGGACCATCGCGCGATCAACCAGCTCACCACAAACGTATTCCGGGACCATCTGGTGCTGGAATATGAGATTCCCAAATGGGACGGGGACCTGACCGAACGCAATGTCTACGTTCCCCTGACCGAAGAGATCATGCAGCGCAAAACGGAACTCCTTCTGAAACACTTCGGAACGCAGCGATCCAAGGACTGGTTCGACGCGGATACATTCCGCGGTCTTGCGCGCCTTAGAGGCATTGAGTGCCGGGCACCGGGCAGATTTGCAGAAGCTTTCACAGCACGGAAACTGGTGATCAGCATGGGCACCGGTCAATAGGGCAAACCGCCTTGCCTGGTTGCAGCCGAATTATCCGGCGATGGGGTGACCTGCTTCCGACCGTCGTACACATCGACTCAATCGAAACAGAGCAAACGTCGCTCGCCCCGATTCGGAACCATCGTTTCACAACGTCTGCGCGGTCTAGAACGCAGGTCTAAATCCCGCGCTAAGGTCAGTAATACGCCCGTTCTATTTTGACCGGTTTACCCCTCTATTTTAGTTATACTAATGGATTAGTCATTTCATAATTGCCTGCTTGCTTCCCATCCAAAGGACTACGCGTGGGATTAAAGACTTTCCTCCATGGAAGGCGTAAATTGATATTGCCAAAAGAAGTGCAATTGAGCGGAACAATCCGTTCATGACAAACAAACATGCAACAAAGCATCAAACTTGGGGATAAATTATGGAAAACATGCATGTCAACCATACTCTAGACGAACTGGAAGATGAGGATATTCACAAAATTATAGAAATCACTGATAACTCATCTTACACAATAAGTGCCAACGAAAATAAATTCCAAAAGTATTCTACCAACGACTATTTGCTTATCATTGACCGCCGTGCCCTTGAGAGGGAGTGTCTGGCCCAGGCTTTAGCCGCCCATCACATGGGTTTGAAGGTCAAAACCTGCGGTTCGCTGCAGGAATGGCAAGCTTCCATTAACAGTCCTGCTGGGCTGCGTGCCGTACTCGTCAACACGGGAAACCGCAATCTGAGCGACGGCGATCTCTCCGCAGAAATATGCGAACTGGTCGAAGCGTTCCAGAAGGTGGCTGTCGTCATGGTTGCGGACAATGATGATCTGGCAACCATTCTCAAGGCCCTCGAACTGGGCGTGCAAGGTTATATTCCGACAACCGTTGGAATTGAGATCTGCATGCAGGCTATCGAACTGGCGATCGCCGGTGGGAAATTCGTTCCTGCAAGCTGCGTTCTGTCCCTCAGGAAACTCATGGGTGGCCGCAGCGATGAATTCCGGCACATAACGACCTCGTTTACGGCACGGCAATCGGCAGTCGCCGAGGGGCTGCGCCGGGGCAAGGCCAACAAGATCATCGCCTATGAGCTGAACCTGTGCGAGAGCACGGTGAAGGTTCACATACGCAACATCATGAAGAAGCTGGGTGCAACCAACCGGACAGAGGTGGCCTACAAGATCGGCGACATGATTCCGCACGAAACCAGGTTTTGACGCCGGCTGGACCCCAGTCGTTCGCCATCCGATTTTGCAGGAACTCACGCAATGATTTTCTCCGATAGCATTCCTCACGCATCAGGGCCGGCAATCCATCGCCTTGTTTCAGTTGTCCTCAAGCGGCGGAAGACAATGCTTGCAGCGTTGTCGGCATGCCTCTTGCTGACCACTGCCGCCTATATGACGACGCCGGCCCAATACGTGTCGGAGGCAATCCTTGCTCTGGACGTTCGCAAGTTGCAGGCCCTGCCAACCGAGTCTGTTGTCTCGCCTTTGCCGCAGGAGAGCCCGGTGCTGCGCACTGAGCTCGATATCATCAGCTCACGCATGATGGCCGGGAAAGTGCTGACCCGGCTCGATAGCCTGAACTTTGATGCCGATGGACGCATCAATCCCGCCGATCAGCAACCGCCCGCAAATACAGCTGGCCCCGATCAGATCAGCGCTTTGCCGGCGCAATCGGACGAGGACCGCAATCGCAGCCGCATTGACAAATTGCTCTCCAACGTCAGCGTCGTGAATGACGGCAGGTCATACACCATCTACATCAGTTACAGGGCAGACAACCCCCAATACTCCGCTGCGGTGGCCAATGCCTTTGGCGAAGCCTACCTCGACTATCAGGTCGATCTGCAAACATCCGCAACCCGGCGTGTGAGCGACTGGCTTGGCGGAAAACTTGTCAGCCTGCGCGCGACACTTGAACAATCGGAGCGGGCAGCCGCGGACTTCCGCGAAAAATCGGGCCTTGTCAAAGCCAACGGCATGACCCTCCAATCGCAGCAGATCGCTGCCCTCAACACGGAACTTGCCAATTTGCGGGCGAAGCTCGCGGGTGCAGAGGCGCGCCTTTCCACCGCAATCGACGCGTCGAACAACAAAGCCGGCGTTGCATTGTCTGAAATTCTCGGCTCGCCGGCCATACAGCAGTTGCGTGCCGAGCAGTCGCGCGTCGAGCGATCGCTCCAGGAAATCAGCCAGAGCGGCGCCATACAAAGTGTGCAGCTGCCTCAGTTGAACTCGCAACTTGCCTCGTTGAAGAGCCAGATTGCCGGCGAAGTACAGCAGGTTATCGACAGTTTGAGGAACGAGATCAACGTCACGCATCGCCAGCAGGCGGCAGTGGAAGCGAATCTTCGGGAAATGCAGGAAGGCATGTCTGCAGCGAACCAGGCACTGGTGCATGCTGACCAACTTGACCGCGAGGCGAGCGCAAACCGCGCAATCTACGAGAGCTACCTGACCAGATATAAACAAACCATAGAGCAGGACGGCATAGCAACGGCTGAAGCCCGCATGATCTCACGTGCCGTACCGGCACGATCAAGGGCAAGCCCCCACCTTTCAACGTGGATGGCGCTTGGCATCATTGGCGGCACATTCCTGGGCATATGCGCGTCCTTCCTTCTTGAAATAAGGGATAAGTCAATCCGGTCGGCGCAAGCGCTCGAAAATGCCACCCGAACCCCCATCATTGGCCGGATCCCCAAATTGTCCAGCCGCGAACGCAAAAATGCCGCGCTGATTGTCAGCGAAGGGCGCTACGGCTTTGCGCGTGCGATTGCGGATTTGCAGGCCCACCTCCTTCTGTCTTCGCCACAAAAAATGGCCCATGCCATCGCTGTCACATCAGCCGGGACCCAGGAGGGCAAAACGCTCATTATCGCCGGACTGGCCCGGTCATTGGCCGCGACAGGTGTTCGTGCCATCATCATCGACGCCAATTTCACCGCCCCCATGGTTGGGCAGGAATTCGGCGATCAGTTTGGGCCTTATCTGGAGGATGTGATCAGAGGAAGGCACACGCTGGAGGCCGTGATTCAGCACGATGTATTCTCATCGATCGACTTTGTGGCAACGCAACCCTGTTCCGTTCCCGCTGAATTCCTGCTGGGACACGAGCAATTTGCCAAGGTGATCAATGCCCTGAAGCATCAATATGACATCGTGCTCATCGATACTCCGGCGGTTTGCCTGGGTGCGGACGCGATCCGTGTGGCCTCGCTGGCCGATACCACAATCCTTGTCGCACAATGCGAACGGGCCAACATGGATGACATTCTCAACGCCGTGAAGGTGCTCAGTTCCGACGGGCGAAGACTGAGCGGCATCGTCATCAACAGCGATCCAAGCATAAAGGATGCCTCGCCCCCTGATCACCAGCCGCCGGCACCCGCCACAGCGAAGCGCTTCGTGCTGGAAGTCGCCAGCCACAAGAAACTCCGCTCTTCAGCGGCCAAGGTATGAGGGCGAAAATGCTCAAAGGACAAAGGAAAAGCCCGGCATCTCTGCTATCGCGGATAAGCAATCTCCTCATAGCGGGAACCGTATCGTCAACGCTCTTGTTTTCCCTGGCGGCTGCCCCTGCCCAAGCAAATCAGGAGCCGTACAAGATCGCTTCGGGAGATGTTCTGCTCATAACGGTCTATGGAGATGCCGGATTGACGGGTATCTTTCCTGTCAGCGTCGACGGAACAATTGCCTATCCCATTCTTGGCAATATAGCCGTTGCCAACCATACGATCACCGAAATCGGGCAAACCATCACACAGTCGCTTCTGCAGCATATACCCGGTCTTTCCGTTTCCGTTGCCGTGAAGGAATACGCACCCGTTTTTGTCATCGGGGATGTCCAGAAACCCGGAAAATATGAATATCGGCCGGGAATGATTGCCTTGGAATTGTTTGCGTTGAGCGGAGGTTTGCGGCAGGCCGCCGACAAGCTCGACACCGCGGGTATCCAGCTGGTTGCGGCACGGCAGGAATATACCGACACATCGCTGCAACTCTTTGCACAGGATGTGAAGCGCGTGCGTCTCGAAGCCGAATTGAATGGAAAGCAGTTTGACTATGATCTGACAGCGAGCCTCGATACGATCGATGACAAGGCCGAGCGGCAGCGGATCGTCGATTCCGAGCGAAAGCTTTTCGATCTTCGTCTTTCCGCCCTGCAAAGCGAAGCAACCGCGCTTGAGGCTCAGAAACAGAACTATGCCGAAGAAATCACCACGCTGGAAGAAAGCACAAAGTTGCGCAACGAGGAAATTTCGCTTCTTGAGCAAAATGTGAAGGCGTCCCAGAGCCTGGTGGACAAAGGCCTTACGGCGCAATCAACATTGCGCGATACCCAACGCCAGCTTTCGGCGATGCGCCGGGATGCGCTCGAATTCGGCTCGTTCCTGGCACGCGCAAAGCAGAATGAGAATGCGATCCAGCAGCGCCTGCTCGCCCTGCACGATTCGCGCTCCAATGATGCGGCCAAAGACTTGCGGGACATTGATCTCGATATCCTGAGATTGCGCAAGAAAATGGCATTCATCGCACAAACCATGGGTGAAATCGGTGCCGCGGCCCAGCGCGTGTCGTCGCGTGAGGAAACAGTCAAGCTGACCTTCACGGTGGTTCGGGTGGTGGACGGAAACTATCAGGAAACGGCCTTGTCGGAACATGATGAGATCAGGGCCGGGGATATTCTGCGTGCGCAACTTGAACTGCCCAACGCGGCCGCACCCAAGGCGATCGTGCCCAAGGCCGTCAACTGACTATGCGTGTCTTGTAGTTTGAGGCCTTGCGTCCGGGCGTTTTCCAACGCCCCGGGTTGATCAGGATCCCGTCTGCGCCAACCCGTTTGAAGGCGCCAACGACGTCTGCCAGTGGCTGTAGAGATCGCGAATACCGGCCTCCAGCTTGATACGGGGATGCCATCCCATAGCCTCCATCTGCGAAGAATCCAGCAGCTTTCGCGGCGCCCCGTCCGGCTTCGACGTATCGAAATCCACGGAACCGCGATAGCCCACGATCCCGGCGACCAGGAGCGCTAGGTCGTGGATGGAAATCTCCGCACCGGAACCGATATTGATGTGGCTGGCCGAGGCATAGTTTTTCATCAGAAAGACACAGGCATCCGCAAGATCATCCACGTGGAGAAATTCGCGCCTGGGCGTTCCAGTGCCCCATACGACGGCTCTGGGGCTGCCCATCTCCTTGGCCTCATGCATCTTGCGTATCAACGCCGGCAGAACATGAGCCTGTTGCAGATCGAAATTATCATTCTGCCCGTAGAGATTTGTTGGCATGGCTGTAATGAAGCATTGTCCGTATTGACGCGCATAAGCCTCTGCCAGTTTCAGCCCCGCGATCTTGGCAATCGCATAAGCCTCATTCGTCGGCTCAAGGCTTCCTGTCAGCAATGCCTGCTCTTCGATGGGCTGGTCAGCATATTTCGGATAAATGCAGCTTGACCCAAGCCATAGGAGTTTCTCCACATCAAGCCGGTGCGCTGCATGCATGATATTCATGGCGATCATGGTATTCTCGTAGAGGAAATCTGCGGGATGATGGGCGTTCGCCAGGATTCCGCCCACGCGTGCCGCAGCGATGAAAATGACGTCCGGCCGCGCAACCGCCATCCATTCCTCTGTCTCACGCTGACGCGTCAAATCGAGCTCGGTGTGATCGATCGTGATGAGGCGGCATTCTTCCCGTCTCAGCCGCCGCACCAGAGCGGATCCGACCATGCCAGTATGTCCGGCAACCCAGACTCGTTTACCGCCAAGCTCGAAATTGTGCCGGGACACCTTAACCATAGAAGTCATTGCGGCTTTCTTCCCGCATGATGGTCCGCATATCCGATTCAACCATTTCCGATACGAGATCTTCAAAAGCGGTCGTGTGGCTCCAGCCCAGCTTGATGCGGGCCTTTTCAGGATTACCCAACAGCAGGTCAACTTCCGCCGGCCTGAAATAGCGCGGATCGATCTCGATGATCTCCTTGCCGCTCTTGCGGTCGTAGCCGATTTCATCAACGCCGGTACCGCTCCATTCAATGGATTTTCCGACGGTTGAAAACGCTCGTTCGACGAATTCGCGCACCGTGTGGGTTTCACCCGTTGCCAGTACATAATCGTCGGGATCATCCTGCTGGAGAATACGCCACATCCCATCGACATAATCGCGTGCATGGCCCCAATCGCGCTTGGCCTCAAGGTTTCCCAGACGAAGCTTGTCCTGCAATCCACGCTCAATCGCGGCGACGGCGCGCGTGATTTTCCTGGTTACGAATGTCTCACCGCGGATCGGGCTTTCATGGTTGAACAGGATGCCGTTTGAGGCGTGAAAGCCATAGGCTTCCCGATAATTGACCGTTATCCAGTAGGCATAGAGCTTGGCCACCGCATAGGGGCTGCGCGGATGAAACGGCGTGCCTTCATGCTGAGGCGCCTCAATGCTTTTGCCGAAGAGTTCCGATGTCGAGGCCTGATAAAAACGGCAGGTCTTTTCGATCTTCATGATGCGCATCGCCTCCAGCAGGCGCAAAGTACCCATCGCGTCCGCATTGGCCGTGTATTCCGGCGTTTCGAAGCTGACTTGCACATGGCTTTGCGCTCCGAGATTGTAAATCTCGTCAGGCTGGATTTCCTGAACCACCCGGCAAAGGTTGGTGGCGTCCGTCAAATCACCGAAATGCAGATGAAACCGGACATCGTCATCATGCGGATCCTGATAGAGATGGTCGATACGGGCCGTATTGAACGACGACGATCGACGCTTCAGTCCGTGCACGATATAGCCCTTTTTTAGGAGAAACTCGCTGAGATAGGCTCCATCCTGTCCCGTAACCCCAATGATCAATGCCGTTTTCCCAGTCATTCGCAGTTCCCGTCCGTGTGTCCTTGAAGTGTGGTGACAAACGCATTGCCGTGCCGAATTCCATCATGGAGAAACCCGCCCATCGGCAATGGATGGAAGCCAAGTATAGGCGGCGACATCGAATAGACACTTCGGGAATAGGGATAGGAATGCTGATCGAAAACAGCGATTCCGCCATGTGACGGCCGATAATGGCAAGACGGCATGCACGTCTGTCCGCCTCACCCTCTCCAGAAGGCGTAGGGGCTTAAGCCCCGCCAGGACCGCCTGTAGTGCGTTTGTTGATCTTGCTTGAGCGCGCCGCCACCTGCGAAACTTCATTCCTAGCTTTGCCTGCGGCCATACAAACGGCCCGGGCATAGGAAGGATCCGGAATGAGAATCGTCTTCGCAAACCGCTATTTCCTGCCCGATCAATCGGCCACAAGCCGCATGGTATCCAGCCTGGCGTCCGCGCTTGCGCACCACGGCTTCGACGTCACGGCAATTGCAAGCCGCACACTTCACGACCATTCGGGTGTCGTTCTTCCGGCGGAAGAGATGATCGCCGGCGTTGCAGTGAAACGGCTTTGGGCCACCCGGTTCGGACGCCATCACCTGGCAGGAAGGATCGTTGATTATCTGACATTCCACCTATCGGTTTTCATATGGTGCCTGAGGTATCTTCGCTCCGGCGACTTGTTTGTCGTTTGCACGGATCCTCCCTTGCTGTCGGTGACGACCGCCCTGCCGGCCTTGTGGCGCAACGCCAGGATAATAAACTGGGTTATGGATCTTTTTCCCGAAGTCGCCATGGAACTGGAGATGCTTTCGAGCAAAGGCATTCCGGGGAAAATCAGCAAGATGCTGCGCAACTGGTCTATGCGCAGGTCGACCATGATTGTCTGTCCGACCGAGATGATGGCGTCCTATTTGCAAGGCAGCGGCATTCCCGGCGATCGGATTCGTGTTATGCACCATTGGTCGGATGGCAGCGAAATCTATCCGGTTCCGCGATCAGACAATGGCCTGAGACGTCACTGGGGACTTCAGGATAAATTCGTCGTTGGCTATTCCGGCAACTTTGGGCGGGCACATGACTTTACCACCCTGATTGAAGCTGCAGTCCTGTTGAAGGACGACAGCGATATACAGTTCCTCCTGGTCGGGGGCGGGCAACAGCGGGCACGTATCGAGGAAATTGCCCAGAAGCGTCAGTTGAAGAACATCCTGTTCAAGCCATTGCAGCCTCCGGAAAATATTTCGGAAAGCCTGAGTGCCGCCGACGCCCACATTGTCTCGCTCATTCCCAGGCTTGAGCATTGCATTGTCCCGAGCAAGTTTTACGGCATTCTGGCAGCTGGCCGCCCCACGCTCTTCGTTGGAGCGCCCGATGGGGAAGTGGCAAATGTGATTGCATCAACCCGGTGCGGAGAGGCCGTTGAAATCGGCGAAAGTCAAAAGCTTGCGACCCTGATCGTCCAACTGAAAAACTCCCCCCAGCAATGCACCCAGATGGGGTGCAACGCCCGGGACCTGCTGGAAACGGTCTATTCGCGGGACAACGCAGTGCAGTCATGGTCCGACGTCATGTCTGCGTTTCAGCAACCGGGTACGGATCCGTTGAGGTCCACCATTTTTAGGTCAGCATGATGGGTGGAACAGTTGTCGTCAGTCAGTTGGGCGCGCGAATGCATTATGCCGTGCCCCGCATACTCGCCGCGCAAGGCCGGCTTGCTCATTTTTACACGGACATCTGCGCGACCGATAGCTGGCCCCGCGTGATCAACACGGTGCCCCGATCGATGCTCCTGCCATCCCTCAAGCGCTTGATCGGCCGCGTGCCCAAAGGTGTGGCACCAGACCTGACCTCTACCTTTCCCGCATTCGGCGTCATCTCGGCAATCCGCCGGCTCAGAGTTACAAATGTGATTGAACAGACAAAGCATGCCGTTTGGGCCGGCACCCATTTCTCACAACTGGTGGCATCCAGCGGATTTCATGGAGCAGCCGGCCTCTACGCTTTCAGCGGCGATGCTCTCGAGCAAATGCAAGCGGCCAAAGCACAGGGAATGTGGACGGCCGTGGAACAGATGATCGCGCCGCGCCAGGTCGTTGAAGAACTTGTTCAACAGGAACAACGCAGTTTTCCCGACTGGGCGGGGAAATATGAAGTGAATCGCTATGCGCAAACCTTCGCCGCACGTGAGAAGGCCGAATGGGCGCTTGCGGACATCATCATCTGTCCGTCCGAATTTGTACGCCGCAACGTCGTCGCTTCCGGCGGCCCCTCTGATCGATGCGTCGTCGTTCCCTATGGCATCGACTCTGAATTCGAAGACCGCAAGACCATTCGAACGGATGGTCCCCTGCGTGTGCTGACCGTCGGCGAGGTGGGGTTGCGCAAGGGCTCGCCCTATGTGGCCGAGGCGGCAAGGCTGGTTGGACCATCCGCACAGTTCCGCATGGCCGGGCCAACGATACTGTCGGCTGACATCCGGCAGAAGCTGGCTGCTGTGGTGGAACTGCGCGGCATCATACCTCGGTCGGAGATGATAAAGGAATATCAATGGGCCGACGTCTTCCTTCTCCCTTCGATATGTGAAGGCTCCGCCACTGCGATCTACGAGGCGCTCGCCGCAGGTTTGCCGGTCATTTGTACCGAGAACGCCGGAAGCGTCGTCAGGGATGGAATAGACGGCTTCATCGTTCCTATCCGGGATAGCAGGGCGATCGCAGACGCACTCCTGCGGCTTGCAAAAAATCCGGCATTGCGTGCCCGGATGTCGAGCCAGGCAAAGGAGCGGGCTTCCGAATTCACCGTCGAGCGCTACGGCCAGCGGCTTATGGACGTTCTGGCTCCCCGTCTTCAAAAACAATTCGCGGTGGAACGATAGGTATGGAAATTCACCCCATGCAGCCTTTGTCTGAATGGACACCAAGCAGGAGAGTTCCGATATGCGTATAGTTCATATCATTTCTTCCATTGATCCTGCACACGGCGGCCCACAGGGCGGGTGCATCCGTCTGGCAGCTGCACAGTCCAACCAGGGCCACGATGTTCATATCGTCAGTTATGGGGGCCCAGACATACAGAGGCGGGCTTTCAAAGCCGCAGATACTGTCCCGCATTTCGCTTCGATAAAGTGGCATTTGCTGGCAGATCCGGATATGAAAGAGCGCATTCTTTGCCTGCAGGGGCGTAAGCAATTGCAGACAATTCTGGACACGGCATCCTTCGTCCATGTCCACGGTGTCTGGGAGCCGTTGCTCAAGGTGGCGGCAAAAATCGCGCATGGCAAAGGCATTCCATATTGCGTGCAACCGCACGGAATGCTCGACGTGTGGAGCTTGAAACAGAAAGCCTTCAAAAAGCGGATTGCCTTGCTTTTGGGGTATCGCGCAATGCTGAACAACGCCAAATTCATACTGGCGCTGAATGCAGACGAAGCGCAACTGCTGAAACCGCTCGAACTCGTATCGCCCAATCTCATCATTCCCAACGGGGTATTTCTGGAAGAGTTCGAAGAGCTTCCCTCGCACGGGTTCTTCAAGGAGCGGTTTCCGTTAATCGGCAACAAACGCGTCATTTTATTTCTATCGCGGCTTCATACCAAGAAGGGGCTGGATGTCCTGGCAACGGCTTTCGCCCGCATCGCTAACTCCTATCCCGATGTTGATCTGGTTGTGGCAGGTCCGGATGGTGGCGCGCGCGAAGCGTTCATCAATCTGGTCGGCCAGTTGCACCTGAACGACCGCGTTCATTTGGTTGGCGGCCTTTATGGCAAGGACAAGCTGCGCGCCCTGGTTGATGCCACCTGTTTTTGCCTGCCAAGTCGCCAGGAAGGCTTCAGCGTCGCCATTCTCGAAGCGCTTGCGTGTGGATTGCCGGTGGTCATCAGCGACGCCTGTCATTTTCCGGAAGTCCGGTCAGCCCGCGCCGGCGCGGTTGTAACCCTTGCACCGGATGACGTCGCATCTGGTCTTTGCGATATTCTCAGCGATGCCGGAATGGCACATGCAATGGGTCGAAACGGCCGTCAGCTTGTTCGCGACCAATATACTTGGCCGCAGATCGCCGCATCGACGATCAATGGCTATATGGGGAGCATTCGTCCAACGCTGCCGGCCTCGTAACGCAGCATAGGGCGGGGTTCACACCGGACCGCCACGCCGTGGCCTGACCGGTTTCGCCGGATTGCCGACATAGATCGTCCACGGATCCAAGGCGCGCGCGGCCACGGCTCTCGCACCAAGGACAGCGCCCTCCCCGATGACGACACCGGGGCCGACAAAGGCCTCTGCAGCCACCCAGGCGTTCGCCTCGATGATGATGGATCGGCTGGTCAGCGGAAAATCACTGTCATCGACGTCATGGGTGCCGGTACACAAATGGGCACGCTGCGAGACGATCGCAAAATCCCCGAACGTTATTTCGGCGATATTGTAACAAAGCACGCCCGGCCCCATTGATGCGTGCTGTCCCATCACAAGATTGCCGGGCCACCAAATCCGCGCACTGCCGCGAACAATCGCCGTGGGGTGAATCCGTGCCCCAAAGCGCCTCAGCAACCAGATGCGCCAGCGGCTGCACGGAGAAGGGGTCCACGCGGCCAGCAGGGTCCAGCAGATCATCCAGCTCAATCGCATCAGCCGGAATCTCAGCGCGAAAGTCGCGCCACCGAAACGGGGCAATGGCTCTCCTGATGTATCCAAGGTTGTATCGGCAAAACGTGATCGCATCGCATTATCTCCCTTAAAACATTGCCTCAGCCGTTCAGCTGCCGATCCGACCATCCAGGCTTAGTGTGATACGACCGGGCGTAGATGCAGAGGCGCCGACATGACATGAGATTGCACAGGTGGCGCTTGGGATGCTGGACGCCGCGCCCATGCGAGGGCGGGCACCAGGAAAATCAGCATATGCACCCACACAATCAGCGCCCAATCCGTCTGATGGGAAATGGCATGCATGGCGGGGACGATCGACAGCATGTAGACAATCTGGGCCGTCGTCGCGCCGGCATTCGCGGAGACCCACAATCTTCGGACTATATAGGACAGAAGGAGAAATTTGAGGGCGCCAAAGTACCAGAAGGACTGAAAAGCGTCAGCCATTCCTGTTTCAGTAGTACCGGTCAAAGGATTGTACTCGCGCCCCAGAGAGGGAAGTGTTGCCATCAGCGCGGTTTTGAACTTGTCGCCAAAAATCTGCGCGGGAACATAGTTGAAGACAAGGCGATTCCAGTGGAACAAGCCATAGTCGAATTCCAGTGACATATCCGTGTTGTAAACGCGCAATATGGCATTGCGCATTTCCGGTCCGCCGTTCTTCAGCAGATTGTCGAAATTGGATGTGATATCGATCCGGGAGATATCCCCCCAGATGGGTCCCGAGTTGGCGCGTGTTATGTCGCGATAATCGCTCATCGAGCTCATCAGCAACATTCCCATCACAATGCCGATGATAGCGAATGCCCGCGGCACAACCCATGATCTCTGGAACCAGTATGCCAGCACGAAGATCGCAATCAGTTCTACCGCTTCAGCCCGCTTGCCAGTCACCACTATCCGGTCGAGATAGAATACGAGATCCACGGCAATGATGATGGCAGCCATCCAGGAAACGCGGCGTGCGAAACACAGCGCAGCGATAGCAAGGCCATAGCTCATGAACCGGGCAAAGAACAGCCATGCCACCGGAGCGCCGCTCATCTGCACGCCGACAGAAACGTCTCCGGGCAATCGGCTCAGTTTGTAGTAGAAATATGCGCCCGTAACCGACAGAAGCAATGAAACAATCAGGAGCTTCCTCTCTTCAAAGGACTGTTGAAGGAAGCGAAGCGGTTGCGCATTCTCCGACCATCCGAGCCAGCACATGATGAGGCAAAGAATCGAGAATGCTATCGTCTTGACATAAGCCCCTTGCGGCAGGAACGGGTCAGCGGCGAGCGCTGGAATCTGCGGCAGGATAAAGCTGAATGTGATGACGCCGACCAGAAACGGAAACTGGTAAAGCCTTTCGCGCTGCAGGAGGCCCCAGCCGATCAGCCAGAGAACGGTAGCGAGCATCAGCCATGTGAAAAGCCAGTTCATGCCAGCATTCCCATGGCAAAGGTCCGGGCATCGCGTTCGCCGCGATCTTTCCACAACGAAGAACGCAACACATACCAGAGGCTCTTCGGGTACTCCTTGAAAATCTGAATACCGTCCTGCTCGACCGCGATCCGCCACATGGGAGCGTCCGGCTCAACCGGAACCGATTGCCATTGGATATTGAACGCGATCTGTTTGAAACTGTTTAGCGCGCGGCGGGAATGAAACCAGCTGGTGACAAGAATAGCTTTACGCACCTGCATGCGTTGCAAGATGGGATTGGAGAAAAGCGCGTTCTCCCACGTGTTTCTTGACTGGCACTCAACCGTGATTGATCCGGCATCGACGCCAAATTCCAACAGGGATTTGCGTATCCAGTAGCAATCCCCGTCGCCGGTTATCAGAATTTTCTGCGCCATGCCAGCCTGCCACAAGCGCGCGGCCTGCGCGGCGCGAGCGGGCCCGTCTCCACCCAGAACAACAATAATGTCCGCCTGGGTTGCCGGGTTGCGCACGCTCAGCAGCGTGTTGGCGAATACAATTGCCAGGGGATAGCTGCACAGGGCAAACAGTCCCAGGAAAAGGATGGCGGCGAACCTCCAGCGGCGAACCAGACCACCGCGTCGACGCTTCGAGATGGAAGCTGGCAACGGCGTCATATCGAAAGACCATGTTCGCGGCGGCGCTGCTCCTGAATCTTGATCACAATCATATACTCGTAAGCGGCGATAAGCCGGCAATAATGGTAGCCTTGCCAGCCATCCAGGAATCCGCCTCGCAACAGATACATATAGACAAAGCGGGCCGCTGGACGGAACGGCACCCGATAGGACAGTTCCTTGAGCGCTCTGCGGCGAGCTTCAGGAGCCGGGCTGAAAAAGTCCTTCCATGGGATGCCTCTGTCGCGCAGGATCTGCAGCGACTCCTTCGCCTCAAAGCCGGAATACCTGTTGTGTTTGTCAAACCAGGCAGTCAGGCCCTTGCTGAAACTGTAGTGGATGAAATGGGAGTTCAGCCGTCCCGTCGGACCGTCACCCACGCAACGCGAATGGCACTCGCGCTCATATCTCACCCGCTCCGGGCGGCACAACCGCGTTATCCATGTCGGATAAAGACTGCTGTGCTTGACCCAGCGTCCCATGAACATGTTCTTGTAGCGGACGCGGAACAGCGCCTCCGGCCGGTCTGGATCACGCGCTATCGCCAGCATTTCGTCGCGTAGATCATCAGGCGTAATTTCGTCCGCGTCCGGCATGTAGACCCACGGATGCTTGAACTCTATTTCCTTGAGACCGTACATGCGCTGCCTGGTTTCAGTTTCATATTTGTGCTGATAAATCCGCGCGCCCGCCTTTCGGGCTATTTCGAGCGTTTGATCGGTGCTGAAGGAATCCAGAATGACGATGTCGTCACACCAGGACAGTGATGCCAGACAGGCCGGAAGACTTGCTTCCTCATTTAGCGTCATGATCAGGACAGATACTGACACGTGAACACTCCATTCGTAGGTGCTAAACCGGATCCGACAATATGCCGGGTTTCGGCTGCGCCGATTGATGATTTGTGCCGAAGTTCTTGCTCGCCTCCGCGCGGAGAAGAACTGGCGAAACAGGATTGAGCTGGCCCATTGTTACCGGACGCATACGGACGGTGTTGCTGGTGCCATTCGACACGAAGACAAACGCCGAATGAATGATGACCGGTATGAACAGTCCAAATGTCATGAGGTAATTGGAGGCGCCCAACAGAATACCGACGGCCCCGACGCCACCGCAGATCGCAGACGATGCCACAATGATGTTTGTGGTCATCGCGTGGGAATGCGACCTGTCCAGCAGCAAGTGATGCAGATGCCAGCGATCAGCCGTTAGCGGATTACGCCCCGCATGCAGCCTTCTCACGATAAGACTGATGGTATCTGTGACCGGCACAATGACGATCCAGAGCAAGACAGGAAAGGCAATTTCGCTCTGCCGCGACAAAGTGATGATCAAATAGGCAATGGCTGCACCCAGCGCTGTACTGCCGGCATCGCCAAGAAATATTTTGGCCCGTGCCGACCAGGGGCTTCGCATGTTGAACAGGAGAAAACCGCAAACCGCGGCGAGAAGAACGAGGCCGGAAACGCCCAGTTCTCCAAGCCCCTTATAAAACGAAAGCAGACTTATCCAGAAAAGGGCAGCTGCGGCACAACCACCTGCAAGTCCATCCACGCCATCAATCATGTTCCATGAATTGACCAGCCCAATAACGAACAGAATAGCAATGATTGTGAGGACAGGCAGCGCTGAACCAATAAGTGCCAGCGGCAGCATGTTTGCTACATAGATACTCGGTGCCGCCAGCGGGATTATCAGAATGGCGCTTGCCAAGAATTGCACAACGAGCCGCGTTCGAGCCGAAAGTTCCGTTCGATCGTCCATCACGCCGATGCCCAGGATTATCAGAATCCCGATCCAGAAACTGACCGGAAAAGGCGCTACGCCTCGGGAGAAAAGACTGACCAGAAAAAATGCGGAAAATATCGCGATCCCGCCGCACAACGGAACAACGTTTTCGTGTTGTTTTCGGCTATCCGGATAATCGACGAGCGCCAATGTATGGGAAGCCTTTTTGAGAAATCCTATAAGCAATACCGTCATTGACAGCGTTGCAAGACAGCTGGTGAACCAGAACAACAAGGTCTACCCCCACTTGGTCGTGCATTCACCAATGCCAAGTGTCATCACCTTCATTGTTGACGTGAATGCTTTTCCCGAAAAGGTAGCGCGACGCTCGAACCAATTCCATTTAGGAGAAATGACGAGAAGGTCCGCCTGAAGTATGAGGTGGCATGGACCTTTTGAGTACGGTCACAAACATGGGTGCTATCATTTCTGCCCGGCACCGCATTTCCTTCACATACTTCGCGAGCAAGGCCTACTAAAGCTTTGGTATAACAAGCCTATCAGACTATATTTTCCCTCCAGGTAAAAACTTTGAACTACCGGGACTATGACCTCGGCCTGAATAAGCAAACTATCTGGCCTATCTGAAACAGATCCAAATAATCAATCTTCGTAGTCAAGTCACGCCCGCGTCACTCTCAAATAACTAAGTTAATCTTTATTAATGCCATATGGGCATTTCCACGTAGATCAATCTTATTGATTACTTGGATAAAAAATAACAGAAAAAACAAAAAACTTGCAGGTCTATTCCTGCCAAAAATGGGGGCAAGTATGAACGGTAATGTACCTTTTAATTTAAGTGAATGCGTGAACTACGAACCCGGAAAGAACTTTGAAAGCAAATCTGAAAATGCCATCTTCATTTATGCTGAAACGGGGGTCGTCTTTCAAGGACTTGTGAAGTCATTGGAAAGAACATTCGCTGATATTCGGATAACACTGTCGAGTTTTCTACCGGATTCCCAGGACCCCGACATGGGCGTTGGATTGGTCCTTTTGCAGACCGAGCTGATCACCGACCTCCCGGATTGCATTGAACGCTGCAGGACATGTTTTCCGAATGCATCCATCACGCTCATGATCAATGGCGACGGATTTGCATCGCAGGGGTTGAATAGGTTGTTCTGCGACCGAAGAATCCAGGGCCTGCTTCCGTTCACCTTGAAGCTCGACATCTGGCTGGCTGCCATATGGCTGCTGCTCAATGGCGGCGAATATTACCCATACGGTGCCATGCAATCGCTGGAAAAACTGGCGAAGGACGGCCACGCCCGCCATCAACAACCGTCACTCGTGGAGGGTAAAAGGGGACCGATGTCCGGCACCAAGCCAATCGATACATTGACGTTGCGCGAACATCAAATTCTCGAGCTTCTCTCCGAAGGGCTGCAAAACAAGACCATCGCTGACCGGCTCAGCCTTTCCGACCATACGGTCAAGGTCCATGTTCACAATCTCATTCGGAAGCTCAAGGTACACAACCGTACACAGGCCGCGGCAGTATACCGTAATCACCTTGATCATGAATCTCTGCAATCGGCTTTCAGCCGCAATACCGAGCGGGCCTTCAGCCGCAATACGGAGATAACGGAATTAATGATCAATATCTGAAGCAGAGCGCCGTGAAACGACCTGTCTCAGAATGACATGGCGCTCTTCGGATTGTTCGGCCCAACCGAACCCGTCCCCACGCAACGAATGTCGGATGTTGCCTTATGAACCTGCTTTCTCCGCCGGCGGCGGGCCGTCAAACGACCCCAACCATCGACATTGTGCATGCCCTGTGCCGCGGCCGGGCCATGCACAATGTCGATGCGAGTTGGATGCGCGGGCTTGGCGCGCACTCGTCAACGGCGATACGCACAGACGCGGAATACTCCACAACATTGCCGACATCACTCAATATAAATATATTTCACAGTATATTTGGTATATAAACACTATATTTGGTATTCACATATTTATGGAAAATCATAAATATGTGAATACCAAATAATGTAAAAATAAAATACAATGAATCAATAAAATTGACTCATTTATAATTGATTCGTTATATCACCCATTCGCGCCATGTTCGAAGCAATCCAAGGCCGAACGCATTTTATATCAAAATCAACCATTTCGGGGTAATTTTAAGCTCAGCATACATCATTGGGTGAAATGGCGACCGCCCTGCTTAATTCCAATTTATTACGACTTAGGTTGATAATTACTATAGAGAACTACTGCAACCTATAGTAGATTTGATTGTGAGGACAGGAAGTAAACAACAATAATACGCATCTCTAATCATAAATAAGGGTGACATACGGGGGCTTTAGCCATCATGCGGTTGACGGTTTTAGGAGAGGCTACGGTTAGTATCGGCGGGCACTTGGTCCCGCGCGCACCTACGAACTTCCTGCGCATTGTCACCTACATCCTCCTGGAGAGCAACTGCCACTCGGTATCTCGCGCTAAGCTGGCACAAACACTCTGGTCGGAAACCGACCAGGCCCATGCCAGCATGAACTTGCGTCAAAGCCTCGCGCGCATTCGCAGATTTCAGGAACAATTCGGCATCACCCTGATTGAGAGCGATGCTGCCTATGTCAGGCTCAATCTAGCCTCCGTCAGTCAAGGCCTTCTCGAAATAGACCTTGTCGAGTTTTTCAACTGCGCCGAACAAGGGGGGCCAGAATCCGCCCTCAAGATCTCCGAACTTTATCATGGCGATCTTCTGGCTCAGAATGAGCCAGACAACTCTGATTTCGACGAATGGCTGGATATCAAGCGCGCTAAACTTCGTGACGACGTGATCCTTACTCTGCGGTCCAGTCTTGATCTGCCGCATTTCAACATTGATGAAAGGCGGCAATGTGCACGCAAGCTGATCGAAATCGATCCCTACCAGGAGATCGGCTATCGCACGCTCATGCAAACTGCATCCCAACTTGGGATGATCACAATGATCGAGAGAACCTTCCGGGAATGTGCTAAAAAATTACGCGATGACCTGGATATCGATCCAGAGACCGAAACAATCGAGCTTTACCAGAAGCTGCATTCGAAACGATCTCTCAACCTGCCGCAAGTTGTCAGCCATGCACCGCTACTGGGGTCCTTGTCTCTCAATGATGTGGACCATCACCGGTCGTATTTTCTTCAACCGTCAAACGCGCTCGAATTATCGAAGCAACCCATACTGCCAAAAATCATTGTATTGTATCTGCCGCAAAGCCTTGCAGACCCCATGGAGCAATTGGCCGCTTCTCTGGTCGACGATATCACGATAGGACTATGCCGGTTGCGCACACTGTCAGTGGTTGCGCCCTATACGTCCATCCGGGTTGTCACGGAATCCAGCATCAATGGCTTTTCTGACCTTCACGAACAACTGGGCGTGGACTTTGTTTTCGACAGCAGGCTCATGCGCGGCGATGGCTTTTGTTTCCTGTCGGTAAAACTCATCAACACGCGTACGCGGGAGATCGTCTGGGCGGAAAAGCAGAAATTTGATTATACATTGCCCGAACAGCAGTATCGCCATCTGTCCATGCGCATCGTTCTATCCATCGTTTCCACCATCGAAAGAGAAGAGCTGGATCGCTACAACAGGCTGATTCAGAATCCCGATGCCTATTACTGGTACCTTGTCGGCAAGAGAGAGATCGACAGCCTGGATCTTACAAAAGTCCGCACGGCGCGGGACGCTTTCAAGAACGCCTTGACCGCAGCGCCAGACTTTGTGCCGGCGCTGAGCGGTGTCGCGCGAACGATGCAGCGCGAATGGCTTGTGCTGGCGCGCAACGAAAAGGATATTCTGCTTGAGGGTGAGCAGATCGCCAAGAAAGCCGCGCCAAACGACCCGGATGACGAGCGGCCTTTGCGTGAGCTTGGCACCATCAATATGTATCTTGGCAAGTATGACGAAAGCCTGGAATATTTTGATCAGAGCGAAGCGCTCAACCCGCAACACGCTGACCTTCTTGCCGATTATGCCGATGCCTTGACCCATTCCGGCGAGCTTGAGTTGGCGCTCAGCAAAATCCAGCATGCGATCGCTTTAAACCCGCTGGCGCCGGATTATTACTATTGGGTCGGCGCAGGCACCTTTCACTATCTCGATCGCTATGCCGAGGCCATCGCGTTCATTCAGAAGATGAAAAATCCGCGAGCGGCAGCCCGTTTGATGGCTGCATGCTGCGCAAGATTGGGTGAACACGAACAAGCCGCAGAATACAGAAACTATGCTCTGCAAGATAACCCGTCGTTCCGAATTGATGAATGGGTAAAGTCGATGAGCCTCAGAGTGCCTGCCCACCGTAGGATGTATGAAGAATCCTTACGCGAAGCGGGATTCCAGTGACAAAACATCCAATCCAAACAGGGGAAAACATGCATGGAAAAGTATTTTATCATCGGGGAAGCCGGGACTGATGAACTTTGGCTTGTTAACACGACCGAAAACCGTGTTGAGAAGTTGAGCGGCATTGCCGCAGGACCCGTTATCGAAACAATCAATACAGCACGGAAAAACGGATTGACGCTCATCAAGGGCATAAGTATCGCGATTGCCACAAATAGCCGAACGGGCGCGGATGTGAAAATGTCAGTTACCGACCCGACAGTTAAGTAAAATAGAAATGTCGTTGGATAAGAAACCTCATCAATAATAATGAATTGATCTAGAAACGAATCAACGTACGGTTGCTATGTGGTTCTCCTTCATGGAAAGGTTACTCGCATGGCAAAGTTTTACATTATCGATGAGCCCGAGACCGATACGCTTTGGCTGGTCAATCTGGAAGAAAAAACCGTTGAGAGTCTTGATCGGAGCATGATTGAATGCTCTGGATTGGCCGGGTATGACTTCATAAAAACTATAAGTAACCGATCAGAAAACATAATGATTACTGAAGGTTATAGGAACGGACCCGCAGAAAGACTATCGTCCGCGAGCCCCTTGCAATAGGCTGCGCTATTCCAGAGGATCATCGCATTTATCGATATGGTCACGATGATATCGGTTCGCTGGAGTAACAATGGAGCAATTGGCCGAGACTTCAATTCTGGATAGACTGGCGGCGGATGAAGTGAATCTTTGTTCCGCCGCCAATGTGGAACACCAGTCTTCGACAAGATTGATGGACGCAGATTTGACGGTGCAGAAATTGCGCCCGTATTTTTCCCATTTGGGTATTGTCCGGCTGGCTGAGACAACAGGGTTGGACCGGATAGGAATCCCCGTGTGGATGGCGGTTCGCCCGAACAGCAAGACCCTGGCGGTAAGCCAGGGCAAGGGGATTACAACAGCTCATGCGCGCGCTTCCGCTGTGATGGAAGCGGCTGAGATTGCCATAGCCGAAAACATACCGCTCGCGTCGATCAGTGCCAGCCGCCAGGATTTGCTGCTTGCCGACAAAGTAGTCTTTGACGGCCGGATGCTGGTTATGAAGGGCGCCGATGAACCTGCGTCCGACGCGGTTGATGAATGGCTCGAGGGCTATGACCTTCTGAAAAAAAGCAAGGTTTTCGTTCCGAGAGAACTCGTATCTCTGGATTTTACATCGGCGCGAAAGTCTCGCCATTACTGCCAGTCAACTGATGGTCTTGCCTCGGGCAACTGCCTGCTTGAAGCTGTTATTCATGGTCTGTGCGAGCGGGTTGAACGCGATGCCACCGAATTATGGCGTTTCAAGCGTGACGGCGCAGTCCATGCGCAATGCGTTGACCCCGCCGTGTTCTCAGATGCCGGCATCAGTTGGCTGGCAGAGAGGATTGAGCAGGCGGGTTTTCTGCTGCGTCTTTTCGATATTCGATCCGATATTGACCTTCCGGTATTCATGGCAACCATCAACCCCATCGCACGGAAGGGCACCTATCTGCATTTCGATCTTGCGGCGGGTTATGGTTGCCACCTGTCGCCGCGCGTGGCTGCCATGCGGGCGATCACCGAAGCGGCCCAGACGCGTATCACCAATATTTCAGGCGCGCGGGACGATTTCGACCCCTCGGAATATGCACAGCGCCTCGCTCCGGACCTTGGTGTTTATATAAACGCAGAGCCAAGGGCTCATTGGCAGTTTGATGAACCGGTGCCGTCTCAGCGCGCTCGTCTCGATACTTATCTCGACCCTTTGCGCAAACGCGGTATCGGCAGTGTGATTGTTGTTCCGCTCGGCGGCGAAGAGTGCGGAATGTCCGTTTGCCGCGTCCTGATCAATGAGCTGGAAAGTCCGGCCGGCATACGCAAACATCGCTTTGGTGGAAGGGCGTTGAACGCCATGTTGCTGCAATGAAGATCCTGTTTGCAGGCCCAAGTCTTTCGGGAACCGAGTTTGTGCCGCAGCGCTCAAACGAAGACCGGTTGCTGCCCCATCTTTCATTGACATGTCGAGGCCCTGCGAAGTGCGGTGATCTCACCCGTGCGGTGGACGAAGGTTACAACGTGATCGGGTTGATCGACGGCCGATTTGAGGACGTTGCTGCGGTCTGGCACAAGGAAATACTGTATGCGCTTTCGCGTGGCGTTACGGTCCTCGGCGCAGCGAGCATGGGCGCGCTGCGCGCTGCCGAATGTCATCCATTCGGCATGATCGGTATTGGGGATGTTTTTGCGCGCTACGCTTTCGGCGGATTGGAAGACGACGCTGCAGTGGCACAAGTGCACGCGCCGGCGGAGTTTGGCTATACCGCCTTCACGGAAGCCATGGTCACCGTAGATGCCACCCTGGATGCCGCATTGGCTGCATCGGCGATCGCTCCCGAGGAGCATGCGCTGATCCGCGACAAAGCCAATGCAGTGTTCTTCAAGGACAGGAGCTGGGCTTGTATATTCGACGTCCTGGCTTCCGATATCGCTCACGCCGCCGAACGGCTGAAACCTTTCATTCGCAATGTCAAAAGACAGGATGCGCAAGCCTTGTTGAAAGTGCTGCTTGAAGGCAAATACCCGGACGAAGCCAAGCCGTCAGGGGCGCCTCTTACCGGCTGGTTGTTCAACGAAACGACGCAGTGGCAAAAACTCCGGGCTCAGCACTGAGGGGATCAACCGGGGCGGCAAAAAGCCTATCCTTGGAAGATGTAAGCGCCAGCACATCTTAGATGTATGATCCCTCCTCCAAAAGGATGCGGCTTTCGCTCCTGGTTGGTTTTTTTCAGCACCCAGTAGGCCGATTTCAGCATCGGACAGCCGCCAAAATCCAAAGCGTTTCTGGCCATGCCTTCCTATAGGATGGTCATCGGAATATTTGGATTGAAAGTTGCACTGTAACCACGGAGGGGACTATGTCACCAACTACAGAGCGGCACCGGCCACTCAGCCATGCGCGACGACACTTTCTCGGCGTGGTGGTTTCCACAAGCGTCAAGGTCGCGGCTATCACCGGCCTGGCCACGGCCATGTCTTCCTTCCCCGCGCGGGCTATGGGACGGAAATGGTGGAGACATAGCGGCGAGCCCAGCCATAACCCGGGCGGCAACAATCAAAATTGTTTTCTCCGGGGAACATCCATCAAGACCCCGACAGGTGAAGTTTGCATTGAAGATCTTCGGATCGGCGATAATATTGAAACCATGAACGGCAAAGCTGCCACCGTGAGATGGATAGGGCGTCAGGTTTACAAAAGGAACAGCCCGTCCTGGGCAGCCAGCGTGATGCCAATCCGTATTTCACGCCACGCTTTTGATCAACGAACACCCCACTCGGATCTCTATCTCTCCCCTAATCACTCGCTGTATATCGATGGCGTTCTCATCCGCGCAAAAGACCTGGTCAACGGCCTCTCCATTGCACCATCCCTTCCAGCTGACCGTCAGATCATCGAATATTTCCACATCGTGCTTGATACCCATGAGGTGGTCTTCGCCGAGGGTGCACCTGCCGAAACCTTCCTGCTCCGCGACAGCAATCATGAAAGCTTTACAAACTTCGCTGAATACACGCGGCTCTACCCTGCAGGCCTCTGCCCACCCATGGCGCCGTTCGCACCGATCGTTGGTTATGAAGGCGGGCGCGAGCACCTGATGGCTCTTCTGCGTCTCGGCATACCCCGCTTCATGGGCTTGCGTGACCCGGTTCAGCACGCCCGCGACAGGTTTGCCCTGCGTGCACGGGAAACCGCCGGCGTTGGCCAACTGCACGACACCGCCTAAGCGCGTAGCGCCACGGCAAGAATGCGGTCATACGCAACAGGTTAAGTGTTATAAGCAGGTGTTTTCCTCCGGGAACACCTGCTTCGAAACGTTCAACAATGATTTTTGGATGTTACTTGCAAGGCGTTCCCGGCACCGCAGAATGCGCTTGCCTGGCCGGAAGCCATCAGCTCTTTACACGGCCGCAGCGCGTTCCTCGCCCGTCCCAAAAGCTGCGATACTCTCGTGAACGCCTTGCAGAGCCTTGATATGATCGGCAAGGCGCAACGCCAGCGCGACAATTGTCAGTGTCGGCATATCATTGCCGCAGGTCGGGAACACTGAACTGCCGGCGACGTGCAGGTTGTGGATGCCATGCACCGTGCAGTTCTGGTCCACGACGCCCATATGCGGATCGGTATGCATCCGGGTGGTTCCCATATGATGATTGCATCCGATGATCGAAAGCTCAGGCTCTTCAGCCGACTGTTCGAGATCGACATGTCCGACGCCGGATGCTTCAAACTCATCCTTTATCAATCCCAGCATCCGTGAGTGAGTGTGTTTTTCCAGATCACCGACGCGCCAATCAAGCGCTGCCCGGTTGAGGCCCAACCTGTCCCGTTGCTCCGACAGTGTGACCCTGCTCTCCCTGTTGGGAACGGGCTCGATAACACTCTCGATCTGAAAATAATCGGACTTCGCGGCAAGCCTCAGCTTCCGATAAAGTAAGGATGCCATCAGATTGGGGCTGCCAAGCGCAACAGTGGCAAACGTTCTCAGTTTGAAGTCGCGATAATGCCGCCACCGGATGGCATTGTATATCTCGTGGAACCGCTCGGTCAGCGTACTGTCCTCGCCCGCCCGGCATGCCCGGAAATAGGTGCGGCACTGCACCAGTTGTTCATCCCGCTGCACCTGTTCCGTCAAGCCGAGATGCGCGCTTGCGCTGGTACCATCCACGGCTAGCTTGGGGTTGTGATAGGTGTAGCGGGCATCATAAAAGCGAAACGCGGCGGCATTGACCGCAGGTATCATCTGACCGCGGCGAATACGCGGGTGCTCCATGAAATAGCGGCCGACCACATCGTGCTGATTACCAAGCCCCCGCTGATCGCGCCGATTGGATAGCAGGAGAAGACGCGCGTTTTCGATACCTCCCGCGGCCAGAATGACTCTTTCCGCCCGCACGAACATCATCTTTTGCCCATACGTCGCCACGTGCACGCCGGTGACGATTGATGGATCTTCAAGCGTCGCGATCTCGGTCGCATTGGCATTCAGCAGCACTTTCGTCGTTTGGGCGGCGCGCAGAAACACTTCATAGTCGCGGCCAAAACGTGTCGGCGGGCTAAACTTGCTCACCATTGTCTCAAGCGAGGCGTCATTCAGCTCCAGCAGTATGGAACGGTCACCCACGAGGTGTTTGTGCCAGAACTGCGGTTCAAAACCGTGATTGTTGACCTGGACCAGATTACTTGCGCGGGCATAGAACCGCTGCATCTCTGTCAGATCAAACGGCCAGCCGCTATTGGGAACCCAGTGCCGCGGCTCAAAATCAATGCCGATGAACGGTCGTATCCACCCGCCCCAGCAATTGGAACTGCCACCGAATTGCCGGGTTCTGGTCGCTTGAAGGTCGTAAGGAATGCCAAGGCTTTCGCCTTGGTAAAGGGATTGCGACGCGGCATTGAAGTTCAATCCGCCGCCTTCGAGAACGATCGTTTCAATGCCCCGCTTCTGGAATTCGAGCGCAAGCGTAATCCCTGCAACGCCACCGCCAACGATGCATATCGCGGCATCCAGGACCGAACCCGCTGGAAGTTCTCTGGCGTCAACAAACATGGCGTGAAAGCCCGGATTGAGCAAAGCTTAAAACAATATTGAGCGATATGGCGTGTTCCATTGCCGATCGACCTCAAGCCAGAACGAGCAAGACGAATGTTATTGCTCACAGAGACAATCCGCCGGTTGGCGGCTTGTCTGTCCCCATTGGATATTTGAAGGCGATTATAGGGCCGGATGGCCTCCAAGCGGAATATGCTGCGACGGTTAGGACAAGTAGCCCTTTTGAGTAGCGCCCTCCCCATTCGGGCTACTGTTTACACAGCCGATTAGATAAAATCGAAAGCCAGGCGGCCATTTCTCTTGAGATCCGATGTGCCAAGGCATTTCCCGAAATGCGGGCTCGGACAGCCCGCAACTATGATGCGATGCCAGCCACATCCATTGCCTGCCCGAGTGCTGTGGCGCCGCCGGCAGCCTGGACAGCCAAACTTCCCAGAGCAACACCGGCATTGAGGCAGGATTGCGGATCCAGCCTGTCGAGCCAGGCATTGATGAACCCTGCATCGAATGCATCACCGGCACCGGTCGTGTCAACGACCGCGACGCTCGGAGCGACGCTGTAGAAATAACGGCCATCCATCATCAGATGGGCGCCGCGCGCGCCGGATTTGACGACAATGATCGGAAAGTCTTCAGCGAGCTTGCGCAGGCTTTCAACTGGGTCGGACAGGCCGGTGATCGCCGTCGCCTCTTCCTCATTCGGCAGGAAGATGTCCACACCCGCGCAGTTTCCGATAAAGGCAGGATCGAAAATCAGGGTTTCATCCCAGCTGGGATCGAGAGAAACCGTCAGGCCATGCGCCTTCGCATTCCGGACCAGATCAGGGATCTCAGCGAGAGTAGCATATTCAGCGATATGAAGATGTGTCGCCTTCTCCCAGGCGAGAGCCGGCAGCAACGCCGCCGGCTGCGCCGAACCGGCCCGCCGCGACAGGAACGCCCGCTCATGACTGTGATTGATCGCAACGGAGACCTGGGGACCAGCATCCGGTGCCTGCTCAAGAAAGCGCAGATCAATGCCGCTTGTCCTGAGTTGATCCAGCAGTCCCACGGACAGGGAGTCCGTACCAAGCCGGGCAAGAAGCGCCGTGGTCCTGCCCGTATGGGCCAGATAGGCCGCGACGATGAACGCGCCGCCGCCGCCGGTGATGGCCATGTTGCTGGCAAAGACTTCACGCCCGAGCACCGGCATTGTCTCAAGCCCGGTAAAAATCAGGTCACAGTAAATCCTGCCGATACTCAGAACGGCATTCATTTCGGCTGAATTGGATTTCATAAACGGCCCAGCGACTTCTCGGTTTTTGCATCGAAGAGGTAGAGTGCCGTAGGCGCGGCATAAGCAGTGACCATGCTTCCTGTCGCCGGGATCAGTTTGCCCGGTGCTGTTGCAATGACCGATTGTCCGGCGACGTCGAAATGCACCAGCGTTTCGGATCCAAGCGGCTCGACCGCCGACACGACGCCCCCCAGTTTGAAATTACCCGGCGCGGCCTCCCCGATCACCAGATCATGCGGGCGAATACCGATCAGCATGGCGCCACCGGCTTCCACAGCGACGCCCGTATCTGTCCGGCGCCCTGGAATGAGGTTCATTGAGGGGCTGCCGATGAACCGTGCGGTAAACACATCCAGCGGGTTTTCGTAGATTTCCATCGGCGTTCCGGTCTGCAGGATGTGGCCGTCGCGCATCACCACGATCCGGTCGGCCATGGTCATGGCCTCCACCTGATCGTGGGTGACATAGACGATGGTCGTGCCCAGCCGCTGATGCAGACGTTTGACCTCGATGCGCATTTGCGCCCGCAATTGCGCGTCAAGATTGGACAAAGGCTCGTCGAACAGGAAGGCGGAGGGATTGCGCACCATTGCACGGCCGATGGCTACGCGCTGGCGCTGGCCGCCGGACAATGCCGAGGGACGCCGTTCGAGCAAGGCGGTCAGCCCAAGCATTTCGGCAGTCTCATCGATGCGCTTGTCCTTGTCTTCCCTCGACATTTTCGAGGTATAAAGACCGAAGCCGATATTCTGCCGGACGGTCAGGTGCGGATAAATGGCATAGTTCTGGAACACCATGGCAATGTTGCGCTGCTTGGGTTCCCGCTCATTGACCACGTCACCACCGATACGCAGCGTGCCTCCGGAGATATCCTCGAGGCCCGCAATCATCCGCAGCGTCGTTGATTTGCCGCAGCCGGACGGACCGACGAAGACAACGAATTCGCCATCGGCGATCTCAAGGTCGATGCCGTGGACCACATCGGTCTTGCCATAGCGCTTGACCAGGCCCTGAAGTTCAATTGTCGCCATCAGGCAGCTCCTACCAATGCTTTGAAATTACGGTCAAGTTCATGGGCCGCCCGGCTCTCGCTGGCTGCGTGATCGGCCGCCAATTTCGCGAACGCCGAAGCCCTGTCGCGATAGGACGATAATGCCTCGGCCATGGGTTCGGCGGCAGGACCGCCGAACCGGCTGCGGACACGGACAAAATAGTCCGGCGATACGATTTCCGCGAACTGATCGCGATCAACCGACGGCTTGCGCCCGGTCGCATGTTCGAAGGCCGCCAGAAACGGCTCGAAGCCATCGGTGGGCAGATCGCCTTGTTTGGCAACGACTGCTTTGGCGACCGTGGCGGCGATTTCATGTGCTTCCCGGAACGACAGGCCTTCGCGACGCACGAGTGAATCGGCAAGTTCGGTGATGGTAATGCAGGAGCGGCGGATATTGCCGGCGACACGCTCGGAATCGATACGGATCGCCGACACGAAGGACGCCATGAGATCAAGAACGCGCCCGGCAGAAATAAAGGCCTCATAACCCATCGACTGGGTTTCGCCCTCGCTGTCATTCATGTCGGTGAACGGGGTGTTGTGCATGACGTCAAGCACGGTTCGCGCCCGGCCGAATGTCTGGCTTGCCAGCAGCCGCATGTGCTCGATGGGCACCGGATTGCGCTTCTGCGGCATGATCGACGAGATTTGCACCAGCGCATTCGGGACATAGACCTGCCCCACTTCAAAGCTGGTCCAGAACTGGAAATCCTGGATCAGCCGGCCAAGGTGCAGGAACAGCAATTCGATGGCACTGTAGGTGGAGGTGATATAGTCGACCGCGGCGATGCAGCTGTAGGAATTGCGCAAGGGAGCGGAAAAACCGAGAAGCTCCGCCACACGGGCGCGATCGATTGCAAATCCGGAGGTGGTGATCGCTGCGGCACCCATGGGGCTGAGATCGACGATCTGCCGCGCTTCCTCGAAGCGGTTCATGTCGCGTATCAAAACTTCGATGACGGCAGACAGGTAATGACCGAAGGTCGTCGGCTGGGCCGGCTGGCCATGGGTATAGGCAACGATCAGCGTTGCCTTCTCGCGCTCGGCGGCATCGATCAGGGTATCAAGCAGGTGGCGCGCCTTGCCCATCAGTGCATCGATGCGCGTCTTCAACCCAAGCTTGAAAAGCGTATGATCGATATCATTGCGCGAGCGTGCCGTGTGGAGGCGTCCTGCAATATCGGCTCCAACCCGGTGTTTCAGTTCCTTCTCGATCAGGAAGAAGAAGTCCTCCACTTCCCCCGTATAGGCGAGCGAAGCCGGATCGATGTCGCGGTCAATGGCTTCGAGCGCTGCCCCGATCTTGGCGGCCTGATTACGCTCGACGATACCCGTTTCCACCAGCATCACCAGATGCGCGCGGTCGATGCGGCGGAAGCCATCGACATGATGCGACTTGGCGCCGTCAAACAGAGGTCGCAGCACCGCTTCCTTGTAGACCGGATCGGGGAAGATACTTTTGTCCGAGAGACGCGGATCATTCAACGTCATGGTGATTATCCTTTCAGTCCGGCCAGCATCACGCCGCGCACGATGTAGCGCTGCAGCACCAGGAAAACGATGAGCGTCGGCAGCGTGGCGATGGCAGCACCAGTCATGATCAGCTCCCACTGGATCGACTGTTCGACGGCAAAGCTCGAGAGGCCGACGGGAAGTGTGTAGAGTTCCTTGCTCGTGGTCACGATCAGCGGCCAGAAGAACGCCGTCCAGTTGCCAAGGAAGGTGAAAATGGCAAGAGCAGACAGCGCCGGCGTAACCAGCGGCATCGCCACCTTCCACCAGATCTGGAATTCGTTCAGACCATCGATCCGCGCAGCTTCCAGAAAGTCGTTGGGGATGGTGTCGAAGAACTGCTTCATCAGGAAAGTCCCGAAAGCGGTCATCATGCCCGGGAACATGATGCCCCAATAGCTGTCCAGCCAACCGAGCTGGCTTGACATCAGGTACCACGGAATAACCAGCATCTCGGTCGGTATCATCAGGGTCGACAGAATGGCGAGGAAGATCAGGTAGCGGCCGCGGAATTCGAACTTGGCCAGCGTGTAGCCGACAAGGCTGTCGAAGAAAACGTTGGAAAGCGTCACCGTGACGGCGACAATGCTGGAATTGAGAAACCAGCGCATGAAGCGGCCGTCCAGCAGCACCTTGGCATAGTTCTCCAATGTCGGCGCTGCGGGAATGATGCGCAGATCGTAGACCTGGCCTGCCGTCTTCAGCGAGGTGGAGAACATGAACAGCAGCGGCGTGATCATGATCAGACCGCCGATCAGAAGAAGCGTCCAGACAAGGATCTGCGCGGGTTTTATGTTGGCGCGGTACAATCCTGCCGGCTTCGGGAGAGCACTCGTCATATCATTTATCCCTCAAGACGCGCAGCTGCAGCAATGACACCACCAGCAGGATGGAAAACAAGACAACCGTCTGTGCCGCCGCATAACCCATCTGGTAGGATGAAAAGGCCGTCTGGAAGATCATCAGCACCAGGGGCTTCGTCGAGCCCAAGGGACCGCCGGGATCATTGGTGGTCATGTTGTAGACCTGGTCAAAAATCCGCAGGAAGCCGATGGAGGAAAAAACCACCAGAAAGACGGTCGTTGGTTTGAGCAACGGCAAGGTAATGCGGCGCAGGATGGCCCACTCGCCGAGGCCATCGATGCGGGCGGCTTCATAGTAGGTACCGGGAATGGCGCGCAGACCAGCCATGAAGATAATGATCTGGAAGCCAAGACCAGCCCAAATCGAGGTCACCATGATGGATGGCAGTGCCTGACTGACCGATCGGATGAACGGCTGCTGCGGCAAACCGAAGAGCCCGAGGACATCGTTGATGACGCCGATCGGGGCCGGCTGATAAAACCATCGCCATACCCAGGCCATGGCGGCTGCCGTGGTCAGAAACGGCAGGAAGTACAACGCCCGGATGAAGGCGTGCATGAACCGCACGCGATCGAGATAGTAAGCTATGGTGAATGCAAGGAGCAGGCTGATCGGTGTGCCGATCAACAGATAGGTGAAGGTATTGCGGAAGACTTTCCAGAACTGCGGATCGGTGAACAACCGCTCGTAATTGCCCAGACCGATGAACACCGGCGGCCGCATCAGATCCCAATCCGTCAGCGACAGCCAGAAGGCTTGCAGGGTCGGATAGAAACGGATGACGCTGTAGAACAGGATGGGCAGGGCGAGAAACGACCAAACCCAGATCAGCCGCTTGGTTTTCATGGACAGCCGGTCCCACACGGGCCCGGTGGGGCGGCTTGCGACCGCCCCTTCCGTATTGACAGGTGTGGAGACCATTGGACGGTGCCCTTACTTCTTGGCAGAATCGATGATTGCCTGTTCGGCGGTTGCCGCCTGGGCAATCGAGGCTTCCGGCGACTGTCCTTCCAGAAGAACACGGTTGGTCATGTCCATGGCCGTCTGGCGCTGCGCGGCCTCGTCGACGAATTGCGTGGTATGCGCATATTCAAGACCCTTGAGGAACGGGCCAAAGATCGGATCGGCAAGATTGGCTTCTGTAAGGGCGGCGGAACGGCGTGCGGGCAATTCGCCCACCGTCTTCAGCCAGATGTCCATGGCTTCCGGTGACGAGATATAGGCCAGGAACTTCTTCGACGCTTCCAGTTTTTCCCCGCTGACGCGTGCGCCAATACCGTTAGCGAAATAGCTCGCATAGTTGGACCGCACGCCTTCCGCATTGGCTGGCAATTCGGTGACACCCCATTCGAAGGCGTTGATCGTCTTGAAGGAGCCGAGACGGAAAGTCCCGTCGATGGTCATGGCCGCCATACCTGCGCGAAACGCCGCCTGGCCTTCGTCCATGAAGCCGACCTGGCCGATCTTCTTCTCCGTCTGCAGGCTGGTGTAGAACTTCAGGGCCTTGATGCCGGCGTCACTGTTGTATGTGACCTTGGTATTGTCGGCCGAATAGGGTTCGCCGCCATATTGCCGGATGAGAATTTCACGCCACCACTGGTGATCCTGCCCTGCCATATCAAGCGTGGTGCCGGCGACGACAAGGTTTCCGGCTGCATCGCGCTTGGTTGTCGCAACGCCCGCTGCAACAAAATCGTCCAGCGTCTTCGGCGGATTTTCAATGCCCGCTTCTTTCAGCAATTTCTTGTTGTAGAACAGCGCCAGCGAGCGGACAGCCGTCGGCAGGCCATAGTAATCATTGCCCCTCTTCATGGCTGTCACGATGGGAAAGAAATCGCTTTCAATCTTGTCGTGCGGAAACGTGTCGGCCGGCAGCGGCTGCAGCAGCTTGCCCGCAACGAACTTGTCGAGCCATCCGTAAAACAGCTGCATGACATCCGGACCCTTGCCGCCCATATTGGCTGCAACGATGCGTGTCTGGTAATCGGCATAGGGGAAGGTCGTCTGCTTGACGGTGATGCCGGGATTGGCCTTCTCGAAATTGGCAATCAGCTGATCCATTGCCTTGACGCGGGTTTCGTACACATATTGCCAATATTCGATCTCGACCGCCTGCGCCGTGCTTGCGGCAAACGTGGCGAATCCGGCAAGCAGACCGGCCAATAGAATTCCTTTACGCATATAAACCTCCTGTGCCCTGCCATATCCATCATCGGATGCAGAGCTTCCTTGTTCCCCAGGCATCGGCGATGCCCATGACCTCATCCCACCGCATGGCAATGTTTCTGCTGCAGCAACCGCGAACGTTGTCGCGGCTTACTTATAAGCTTCACCGTCAGCGATGATTTGTCAATAACATACTTTACTTGAATTATTGTATTGCGTCAGAACACCTCTTGGAGGTATCGGTAAAAGACTGGAATCGAAGGTTTGCGACATGACCCGACAGATGAGCGGTACGCATCAGATTGCCATCGGCAAAAACCCCGAGCGCAGCCGGCATCACAACCGGCGCGTTGTGCTGGATGTCGTGCGCATTCATGGCTCGCTGGGACGCATGCACATCGCCAAGCTCACCCAGCTGACCGCCCAGGCGGTGGCCAATATCGTTGATGAACTGGTAAGCGACAACCTGCTGATGGAAGTCGGACGCCTGCGGTCCGGTCGTGGCCAGCCTCCCATACAGTTCGCAGTCAATCCCGAGGGCGCCATTACCATCGGCATCGAGATTGCCGCGGATCACATGGTGATCGTTGTTTTGGACCTTGCGGGCCAAGTGCGTTCCAAGGAAATCGTTCCCGTCAGAAACACCACGCCCGAACATTTCATTCCCCGCTTTGTCGGCGAGGTGGACAAGATTCGGGGCCTCTTCAAATCGAAGCTGCTTGGTATCGGCGTGGTGATGCCCGGACCGTTTGAGATCGATGGTATGACATCCGTCGGCCCAACCACCCTTCCCGGCTGGGGAGCGATTGACACTGCAAAAGTTCTATCCGAGGCGAGCGGCGAACTGGTCATCGTTGAAAACGACGCCACCGCCGCCGTGGTAGGCGAGCGGCTATTCGGTGCCGGCCAGGCGATTTCTGATTTTTGCATGATTTACTTCGGAGCCGGTATCGGCCTTGGCGTCATCCACGAGGGAACACCGTTTCGCGGTGCTTTCGGCAATGCCGGTGAAATCGGACATATCGTGGTCGCACCGCGCGGAAAACAATGCCCGTGCGGCCAGAGCGGCTGCCTCGAACTCTATGCCTCGCTGCATGCCCTGAAGGAAAAGCTGCGCGAGGCAGGCATCGCCGCCAGCGAATTTTCCGACCTTGAAGCCCTTCATACCGCCAACCATCCCGTTCTGAGAGCGTGGATTGGCGAGGCCGCGGACTATTTGAGCCCGATGGTTTCGATGCTGGAAAATATTCTTGATCCGGAAACCGTGATGCTGGGCGGAGCCATGCCGGATGCAATCATCGATGACATCATTTCCGCCATGCATCATTTGCCGGTGTCTGTGGCGAGCCGCCGTGCGCGCTCCCTCCCGCGCGTCCAGCGCGGCCAGACGGGTCAATTGACCGCCGCACTTGGCGCGGCCGCGCTGCCGCTCTTCGAAGTCGTGACCCCCAAACTCGATACATCGCCAACAGACATAGCCCACAACACGTTATAAGCGGCAGGAGGATACCGTGCTGACGTCCCATGAGCGGATCGAACGACAAAAGTCCCGGCCGGCCCTCGTCCGGCTGCACCATGCGCTGTCCCGATTGACATCGACCGTGACTGTCATGAACACCGGCGCTCATCCCGATGACGAGCAGAACGGTCTCTTGGCCATGTTCCGCTTCGGCCTGGGAATGCGGGTTGTGATCGCCTGCTCGACCCGTGGCGAAGGCGGGCAGAATGCGCTCGGGCCTGAGCGGCTGGGCGCGCTCGGCGTGCTGCGATCGCGTGAATTGGAGGAGGCGGCCCGGCAGCTCGATGCGGATGTCCATTGGCTCGGACACGGGCCGGAAGACCCGGTGCATGATTTCGGTTTTTCCAAAGACGGCGACGCGACATTTGCGCGATGGGACGAAAAGCGCATCGTCGAGCGCCTGGTGCGCGCCTATCGGCAGGAGCGGCCGGATATCGTCATTCCAACATTTCTGGATGTTCCGGGACAGCATGGTCATCACCGCGCCATGACCCGCGCTGCCGAAGCGGCCATTGCCCTCGCAGCGGATGCCGAGGCCTATCCCGAACATTTTGCCGAGGGCCTGACACCATGGCGCGTGGCCAAGTACTACCTTCCCGCCTGGCCGGGCGGCGGCGACACCTATGATGACGAGATTCCCCCGCCGGATGCAACGATTGCCATCGACGCCTCGGGTACCGAAGCGGCAACGGGAGCCGCATACGATCATATCGGCGAATGGTCACGCGCCTATCATGCCTCCCAGGGCATGGGGGTCTGGCGCGATACGCCGCGATCGGCGTGGCCGCTGCATCTGATGTATGGTCCGAGGGGAAGTCGATCCGAACGTTCCATTCTCGAAGACATTCCGGCGACATTTGCAGAGCTTGCCAACACCGCAGATCATTCCGTGAGCCAAGCGCTCGCATCGGCCCACGACGCTATCAATGCAGCCATCCAGGCCTTTCCAGACCGCGACCGCATCACCACGCTTCTCCTGGATGCTGCCGGCCATATCGACAGTATCGAAATGCTGGCCTCGCCGGACTTCATGACACGACACGGACATCGGCTGGATCGCAAGCGGCGGGAAATTGACGCGGCATTGCTTGAAACGGCCGGGATAGACGTGCGGGCGGTTACAGAACCGCAGCACCTGTCACCCGAAAGCACCGGCCGCATTACGGTGCACATGGACAATCCGTCCATTCCGCTCCCCGGCGATATATCGATCGTGCTGCCATCCGGCGTAGCTGTTACGCGATCGCAGGACGCCGCAAGGTCCCGGTCCTTCGACATCGAAGCGTCTGCAGCGGCAGCGCTGACAAATCCATATGGACGCAGCTGGTCCAGCCTCGGTGGAAACGGCGTGGCTTTCGCCAATGTTACCGCCAGAATTGGCAACCGGCAGGTTCGAGGCACGTTCGATCTTGAAGAGCCATTGAGCATCGTGCCCAGGCATTCCCTGGCACTCCTGCCCGAGGCCATCATCGCCAAACGCGGTGATGCGATGCGCAGCTGGCAGATCGGGGTCGACGGGATGGATCCCGCGGTTGCTTTGCGCTTTGACGCGCCGCCCGGCTGGACAATCAAGCCGCAGGACGGCAAATGGCTGCTGTCTGCCCCCGAGACGCTGCCCGCCGGGATCACTCAGATCACGCCGGAGATATCCGGGCACCCGGCCATGCGCACCACATCCATTTCCTACCCGCACACCGGACGCTCGGTATTCATCGCCCCTGAACGGCTACGGGTGTTGACGCTGGACTTGAAGCTGCCGGAAGGCGCCAAGATCGGTTACGTCGGCGGCGGAGCCGACAAGGTCGCCCTGTGGCTTCAGCGCATGGGACTGGATATCACGGAACTCGACACGGAGACCCTTGGCGGCGACCTCTCGTACTTTACCACCATAGTCGTCGGCATTTTCACATTCGGCCTGCGGAAAGACCTGAGTGCAGCGACAGCGCGCCTGCACAGCTTCGTTGAAAACGGCGGTCATCTCGTCACGCTGTACCATCGTCCCAGTGACGGTTGGATTTCCAGCGTCACGCCGCCGCGCTATCTGAAAATCGGATCACCGTCACTGCGCTGGCGCGTGACCGATCCCCATGCCCCGGTAACGATATTGTCACCCCGACACCCCCTGCTGACAGGCCCCAATATCATTGGGCCAGCCGATTGGAACGGATGGGACAAGGAACGCGGGCTTTATTTCGCGTCGGATTTTGACGATGCCTATGAGCCGCTATTGTCCATGCATGATGCCAACGAACAGCCGCTGAACGGCGGGCTGATTTCGGCCCGCATCGGCAAGGGCAGGCACACCCACACCGGCCTTGTCCTGCATCATCAGCTCGACAAGCTGGTTCCAGGCGCTTTCAGACTGATGGCCAATCTCGTGCAGCCGGCCTGACGAACATGAGATAGGGATGAGCCGCTGCGGCACGTCATCCGAAGACCTGTTCCTGTGATCCCTACTTCTCGACAGCCGCGACAAAATCCGCGCGGAAGGCCGCAAGATCAGCAACGCTGACATCCGACACCGCCCAGAATGTCAGGCCGCCACTGGACCATTCGGCAAAATTATAGCCCTCGCGTGTCCTGCTTGCCGCCGCAATGGGAGATGCCGGCCAGATGAACACATTGATGACGTGACCGTGCCGGCGGTACACCAGAACCGCCACCACCCTGCCATTGATATAGTCCACGCGGCCGCCCACGAGGGGAAAGCCCTGTGCTGAGAGGTCGATGACCGGCGGAGAATAATCGATCTTGCCGTTGAACCAGGGTTTGACCGTATGTTGATCGGATGTCTGCACATCGGTCAGGTGGTCGACGAGCAGGGATCGCACGTGGCTGGCAAGAATCTCATCCTGGAGTACAGCGGTCTGGGGCGGCACCGACAATACGAGAAAAATACTTGCAGCCAATGCCGCGAATGACGGAACAAAACTCCAGCGCCTGATGAAATCCGCCGCTGTCCGCCACGTGGCGAGGCGATATGCCGATGCGGGGGAGCTTGATGACGCTCCGTCGATCTCACGGGAAAGAGCTGTCACGATCCGCTCGCGAGCACGCTCGGGCATCTGCCACCGAACACCACCCTGACCAATGATGTTTTTCAGTTCCGCGAACTTCTCCAGCTCCGCCGTACAATTTGCACAGGTGGCAAGGTGCTCTTCAAATTGCAGCGCGTGCATTGAATCGAGCTCGCCATCGATGAAGCCGTGCAGCATGACAGCCCAGTCGGAGCATTTTTCCGGTTTGGTCTCGCTCATGATGCTGCCGCCTCGTTGCTGGCTTCACCGTGCCAAGCCTTGGCGAATTCCTGCCGGGCACGGGCGAGCCGTGACATGACCGTCCCAATAGGCAGTTCTGTGATGTCGGCAATCTGCCGATACGAAAGCTGTTCGAGTTCGCGCAACACCAATATTTCACGCAACGCATCGGGGAGCGAATATATGACCATACGGACATGCTCGGATTCCGTCTTGCGGATCAAAGCGGCCTCGGGCGTATCCTCTTCGGTGGCGATGTTTTCGGCGATAGAGGGTGACGCCCCGTCATTGTTGTCCGTCAGAGGCATTTCAACGCGAGACTTGCGGCGATTTTCCTGCAGCCAGACATGGTAGCAATTCCTGACAATGGCAAAGACCCAGGATCGCGCGTCACCGCCTCGATACCCGTCAAAGCTGCGATAGGCGCGCAGGAATGCATCCTGAACAATATCCTGCGCGGCGTCCCCGTCACGGCTCAGAAAGCGGGCAAAATTGTAAGCAGCGTCCAAATGCGGAATGATCAGCCGGTTAAATCGCGCTGCAGTGTCGGCCGCAGGGCGCACCCTTTCCGAGGCGACGTCATGACCTGCCAGCCCTGCCATATGCACAATGAGGCCCGGCAATCCCCCGCCTTGCCTGCCAGGGGTGCACCGCGACAGCACATTTGCCAGAAATGCGCGCATACCCACAAGCCGCAACCGCCAGGCAGGCGCCGCACGGGTGGAATTTGGAACAAGCATGGATATGGTCGCCAGGTGCATTTGTGTCATGGTGTTCCCAAGCGGCACGGTCGCCGCGCTTGAATCCTCTCCGAAATTCCACAAGCCGTTTGTTACCTAGATCGAACAAAACGTCAGAATATTCCCGAAACCCGCAAATTATTTCGCCGCTGGCGCAGAATGCTCATCTTACACCGTTTTACGGTGCCTTGCGCAGCTCCTGTCCGTCAGAATTGCTCCAACATTTTCAATGCCTTGCATAAAAACCTGCGGCCAATGCGAATAAACCCCTGCTGATCTCAATCTATTTCATCAGCGGAGGCACTTGATCGAACCATGTTCTCCGTTTGGCTAGAGCTTTCCATTGAAGGAGAATTCCAATGTTCGACATTACACGTCGCGCCGTTCTCGGGTCCGCGGCCGCTGCGGCGGCTTTCGGGCTTTCCAGGCAACTCGAATTTATCCCGCCGGCATGGGCTGAAACGCCAATCGAACCGTCCGTGGGCTTCTACAAATACAAGGTCGGATCGGTCGAGATCACGGCCATCTATGACGGTATCTGGCGCAAACCGCATGACCCGGCATTCATCAAAAATGCTTCTGTCGACGAGACCAAGCAGGCCTTGGCAAAGGCGGGCCTGACCACTGAATTCATGCCCATTCCGCTGACTGTCGTCGTACTGAAAATCGGCGACCGGCTGGTGATGATGGATGCGGGCTCCGGCGTTGGCCAATGGCAGGCGAATGCCACCCATCTGCCGGCAAACATGCAGGCGGCCGGAATAGATCATACAAAGATCGACACCGTCATCATCTCGCACTTCCACCCCGATCATGTGTGGGGATTGATGGAAAAGGAGACGAATGCCCCGGTATTTCCAAATGCCGAACTGGTCGTGAACGAGACCGAATACAATTGGTGGACCGAACCGGGACGCGTTGACAAGCTGGCAGAGGGCCGCAAACCGGCCGGCAAGCGTATTGCCCAGGTTTTCCCGACATGGAAGAACTGGCATCTGGTCAAGGACGGCGCGGAAGTCGCCCCCGGCATACACCTGATTGCGGCACCTGGTCATACACCCGGACACTCCGCTTTCCTTGTCACCTCCGGCAATGAGCAATTGCTTGTCTCGGCCGACACGATGTACGTGCCTGCCCTGCTCGCGCCCCACCCGGAATGGCAAGGCAGCTACGATCAGGATGGCCCGACCGCCATTACCACCCGCCGCAAGCTCATCGATCGTGTGATCGCTGACAAGATACAGATCTGCGGTTCTCACTTTCCGTTCCCCGGCTCGGGCACCTTCGTCAAGGACGGCAACGCCTATGGCTTCACGGCCACCGTCCAAGCTTAGAAACACAAAGGAGATAGGATCATGATCAAGACTGCATTCATCGGCTTTGTAAGCCTTGTCACAGCTGCAACCCTTATGCCCGGCACCGTTGTCGCCCCGGCCTACGCCGTCGATAATATGGAGACGGCAGGCGCTCCGGATCTGACATCAGCGCGCGCAAAGATCGCAGCAAAGAACTATACCGGCGCTTTGGAGGAGCTGCGCGGGCTGGCCGAAGACAGCCCACAGGCCGACGTCTACAACCTTCTCGGCTACACACTGCGCAAGACAGGTGATTTCGAGACATCCCTGACCTATTATACCAAAGCCTTGGAACTCCAGCCTGATCACAAGGCCGCCCGTGAATATTTGGGCGAGCTCTATGTCGAGACCGGCAAAATGGACAAGGCGAACGAGCAGGTGGCATCGCTGACACGGCTCTGTCCGAATGGCTGTGAAGAGCTTGAAGACCTGCAAAAATTCATTGCCTCAAACGGCACCAGATAACGCTACGGCAGGCGGCCCACCGCCGCCTGCCTTTTCGCCAGCCCAAAGGGAGAAAACGTCGTGAACATGATGGCAAAAGGCACGCATCTCGCCGATGTTTTGATGCTGTTCAGCCGGCTGTTGCTGGCCTGGATATTTCTGCACGAGGGTTTTACGCTGGCCGCAAACCTGGATGGGACAATTGCAGTCATGGCAAAACTTGGTGTGAACGCACCGCTTGCCCTGGCGACCATCGCCCTTCAGATCTGTGCTGGCATTTCCATTGCTTTTGGCTTTTACGCCCGCCTTGGCGCTTTGGCGCTGGGGATATTCTGCCTGCTGACCGCGGTACTGTTCCACACCAATTTCGCCAACCAGAACGAGCTGCTGCATTTCGAAAAGGATCTCGCCATTGCGGGCGGCATGTTTGCCCTGGTCGTTGGAGGCGCCGGGAATCTGTCGTTTGACAACTTGATGCGGACGCACCCGATAAAGCTCTGACGGTGTCTTGGATCGGTCATCGAGTTCAGTGCGCCGTGACGCGCCTGCCGGCAAAGATCGAGCGCGCAGCAGCCATGGCAAACCGGCGGGGTAACGCTGCTGGGCGACGCCATTCTACCCTTACTCAAGCCAGCTCATATTTCGCATCGGGTACGACGACGAGTTTACCGACAAATGCCTTCGCCATGAAATCACTCTGCGCGCGGTGGAATTCGGAGAGCGGGTAGACACCACCGACAAGCGGTTTGATCTTGCCTTCCTCGATATAGCGGACAATGCGGCGGAAATCGCCGCGTGTGCCCTGGGACGATCCGTGTAGTTGCAGCTGTTTCAGATACATGGTCCGAAGGTCGAGTTGTACCACAGGTCCGCCGATGGCACCGGCCGTCGTATAGCGGCCTTCCGGCCGCAGGATGCGCAGAAGATCATTGAACAGGGGGCCACCGACAAGATCGGCAACCACATCGATGGGCTTGCCGTTGAGAACACGCTCCACGGCAGTGACAAGATCACCGTCACCGCGGGTAATCACTGCCTCGGCGCCGATATCAAGCAGCGCCTGCTCCTTGCCGGCGCCAACCACCGCATAGGGAATGGCACCGCGCGCCCGCGCCAATTGAACGATGCCCGAGCCAACACCGCCCGAAGCACCCGTGACAAGAACCCGTTCACCGGATTTCAATCCGGCTCGCTCAAGCATCTGTTCGCCGGTCAGATAAGCACAACAGAAGGTCGCCAGTTCGATATCGCTCAAATCGGTGTTGACCACATGGGCATTTTCACCGGGCACCGCGACATATTCCGCGTAGCCGCCATCGCGGCCATGACCGATATAATCAATGTCGGCAAGACTGTCGTCTTCACGGTTATAGATGGAAAAATCCACCATGACGCGCTCGCCGATACGACTATAGGCAACACCTGCGCCTACAGCCACGACGTGGCCGACAATATCCGTGCCCTGGATGCGCGGAAAGGTGAGCGTCGGGTCCTGCCGCCGCCAGCTGGAAACCGCGCTCGCATCATTCTCCGTACCATAAGCGCCCTGGCGCACCCACACATCCGTGTTGTTCATGCCGCAGGCGGAGATTTCGATCAGAACCTCGCCTGCCGCCGGTTGCGCCACCGGCACATCGGTCCGGTACACCAGCTTGTCGAGATCGCCGTGCCCCGTCAGCAAGACGGCTGACATTGTTCGGGAAACCGTATCCATCATCCCGGACCTCAGAGCGCTTTTGCAACGGCATCGACAGCCGCAACGGCCGCGTTGACGACAATATCCGCCTCGTCCCGCGTGAGACACAATGGAGGCGCAAATCCGAGGATATCGCCCTGCGGCATGGCCCGCCCGATCACACCGCGTTCCGCCAGTGCTGCCGCAATTTGCGGGCCGACCTTTTGCGACGCGTCAAAGAACACCCTGTCGTCCCGGTCTTTGACGAATTCAACCGCAGCCAGCATGCCGTCACCACGCACCTCACCGACGATGGGATGATGTCCCAGTGCTTCGGTAAGTGCGTTGCGGAAATAGGCGCCGGTCTCTCCTGCGTTGGTCACGAGATCCAGCGTGTCGATCAGTTCCAGATTGGCAACGCCGGCAGCGGCACAGATCGGATGAGCCGAATAGGTCCATCCATGACCGAGTGATCCGAGTTTGTCCGAGCCCTGCACCAGAACCTGCCAGACCTTGTCTCCCACGACGACGCCGGAGAGCGGCGCATAGGCCGAGGTCAGGCCCTTGGCAATCGTGATCAGATCAGGCTTGATGCCATAATGATCGGAACCGAACATGGTGCCCAGACGGCCAAAACCCGTCACAACCTCATCGGCGACCAGAAGCACATCATATGTGTTGAGAACGGCCTGTATTTTCTCCCAGTACCCGGCAGGCGGCGGCACGATACCTCCGGTGCCAAGGATCGGTTCGCCGATGAATGCCGCCACGGTCTCGGGCCCTTCCGCAAGGATCATTTCCTCCAGTTTGTCGGCACAATGCTGGGAGAACTGCTCTTCGCTCATCGAGCGGTCTTCCCGGCGGAAATAATACGGCGCTTCCGTATGCAGGATCGGTGCCCGGGGCAGGTCGAAGGCATTGTGGAAGAGGTCGAGACCCGTCAGGCTTCCCGTCATGACGCCTGAGCCATGATAACCGCGCCAGCGGGAAATGATCTTCTTCTTGTCCGGCCGTCCAAGCACGTTGTTGTAGTACCAGATCAGCTTGATGTTGGTTTCGTTGGCATCGGACCCGGAAAGACCGAAATAAACCCGGCTCATTCCTTCCGGCGCCCGGTCTATGATCATCTTGGCCAGCTTGATCGAGACTTCGGTGCCATGGCCGACATAGGCATGATAATAGGCAAGCTCTTTGGCCTGCTGCGCAATCGCACCGGCTATTTCCTGCCGCCCGTACCCGACATTGACGCAGTAGAGCCCAGCAAAGGCATCAAGGCTTTTCCTGCCGTTCACATCAAAAATATGCACGCCTTCGCCGCCCTTTATCACCCGCGTCGGGCTTTCGCCGCGGGCATGGGTGCCCATATGGGTGGAGGGATGGAAAAAGTGGTCGCGGTCCCAGGCGTTCAGCTCGTTCGAACGGTCCAACATGTCTATTGCTCCTGCTTTTTTGCCTCAGCTTGCTTCGAGGCAGAGATATTTGAGTTCGGTGAAGGCTTCGATGCCGTGGCGCGATCCTTCCCGTCCGAGACCGGATTGCTTCACGCCGCCAAAGGGGATGGGTGCACCGGTGATTTTCACCCGGTTGATCGCAACCATGCCATATTCGAGCGCCCGGCCCAGACGCAGCATGCGCTGGCCGTCGCGGGTAACGACATAGGCCACAAGACCATATTCCGTATCATTGGCACGGCGGATGACCTCATCCTCGTCATCAAACACGGTCACAGCGGCCACCGGTCCGAATGTTTCCTCGCGCATGATCAGCGCGGTGTCGGGAACATTGGTCAGCAGCGTCGGCTGAAAAAACAGAGGGCCGGCTGCGTGACGCTTGCCGCCGGCAAGACACTCTGCACCGCGACCGAGCGCATCCTGCACCTGTTCTTCGACCTTCTGCACGGCCTTTTCGTGCATCAACGGGCCGATTTCCGCACCTTGCGTCAGACCGGATGCCACTTTCAACACCGCAATTTTCCGGGCAAACGCAGCAACAAAAACGTCATGCACCGACCGCTCCACATAAATGCGATTGGCCGCCAGACAGTCCTGGCCAGAAGTGGCAAACTTTGCGCCGATCGCAATTTCCACGGCGCGATCAATATCGCTATCGGCAAAGATAATCAGGGGCGCGTGTCCACCCAGTTCCATGACGAGATTCTTCATTGTCGGTGCGCACTGCGCTGCAATCAGACGTCCGACCTCGGTCGAGCCCGTGAAACTCAAGGCCCGCACACGCGGATCGGCACAAAGCGCCTCGACGATAGGTGCTGCCTTGCCGGTGATGATATTGAAAACACCGGCTGGCACCCCGGCCCGCTCTGCCAGTTCCGCCAGGGCAAGGGCTGACAACGGCGTCTCGGATGAGGGATGCGCGACAACGGTGCAACCGGCCGCAAGAGCAGCAGCTGCCTTGCGGGTCAGCATGGCAGACGGGAAATTCCACGGGGTGACGATGCCGACAACGCCAATCGCTTCACGGCTGACCATCATCTGCGCACCGGGCAGATGGCTGGTCACGCCTTCCGCGTTCAGCCGCTTACCCTCCTCCGCGTAGAACTCGATGAAGGATGCGGCGTATTCGATCTCTCCGCGCGACTCATCCAGCGGCTTGCCTTGCTCGAGCGTCATGATCAGCGCGAGATCTTCTTTTGCCGCCAGAACGAGATCGTACCATTTGCGTAAAACGGCAGCACGCTGTTGCGGCAGCAACGAGCGCCATGAACGGAACGCGCGTGACGCCGCATCGATGGCAAGAGACGTTTCCTGCGGACCGAGAGCGGCGACCCATGCCACCGGCATTCCCGATGCCGGGTCACGCACCTCGAATGTCTGCCCACCTTTAGCTGAGCTCCAATGGCCATCAATATAGGCAAGATCGCGCAACATCCTGCGGTCCTGCAGGCGGTCAAGTCCATCATGGCGTTCGGGTCGTGCGAAATGGGCAGACATCGGGCTCTCCCTGAGAATATCCAGCGATGCTCGCCCATCCCGTCTGGAGAGAGTGACTGTAACGCGCCGCCCGCAGAGAAAGATTGTCTGATTAAGCCCCCTGATTTGGAGAGATGGACCGGAGTGTCAGCCTTCCGGCTGCATCAGGTCATGAACAGGCAACGCCGTTTCCTCCTTCACCGTCTTGGTGATGATGTAGGAAAAATACCGGTCGATACCGAGCTCCCGCTGCAACAGATCATCAATCAGCCGCTGATAGGCATCGATGTCCCGGGCGACAATTTTCAGAATGTAATCGACACCGCCGCCAACCGACCAGCACGAGGTCACCTCAGGCAAAAGCTTGATCGCCCGCTCAAACCGCTCGAAATCCGCCTGCCTGTGCGATGCAAGAGTGACTTCCACCAGAATGCTGGCAACCGGCGCAACCAGCCGGAGAGCCAGACGCGCATGGTAGCCTGTGATAATCCCCGCCTTTTCCAGCCGGCGAAGCCTTGTCCAGCACGGCGTCGGAGAGATACCAGCACGTTCGGCAAGGGCGAGTTTGGTGATCCGTCCGTCCCTTTGGATAGCGTCGAGAATACGGATGTCGATTGCGTCAAGCCTTGGTGCGCCCATCACTGTTCCAGTTCAAAGAGTGGATTGATCATGGCCTTGTGTTTTTCTCATTGTCAATTGACCTGATTTCAATCAATCTAAAATCATGACATTATGGCGACCCGATATCAGTTCACTCACCCGCCCTGCCTATCTCTCCCTGGCGGACCAGATTGCGCGCGCCATCGGTGACGGCACGCTGGAAGCAGGCGCCCGCCTGCCGACCCACCGGAAGATGGCAGAGGATCTGCACCTGTCCGTTCAGACGGTCAGCCGCGCCTATGAGGAACTCATTCGCCGCGGCATGCTTTCTGGCGAAACCGGGCGCGGCAGTTTCGTCAAGGCGCAGCGGCGCGAAATCGATCAACCCTATCTGCCGGAACGGCTCGGCGAAGTGATTGACCTTTCGATTCTCAAGCCTGTCTGCGAGAAAATGCATCATGAGCGTTTGAAGAAGGCGCTGGGCTGGTTGTCCGAAACCCTGCCGGCAAGTTCGGCCCTGTCGTTCCGCCCGAACGTGGTTTTTCCGCGCCACCGCACCACTGCAGTCAAATGGCTGCGCGCGTGCGGCCTTGATGTCCCTGCCTCGAATATCAGCATTACCAACGGCGCGACCGCTGCGATGACAGTCGCGATCATGAGCGTTGCGCCTGTCGGTTCAACGATTGCGACCGAGGCCACCGGGCACCATACCCTTGTGCCACTCGCCTCCTATCTGGGCCTCACGCTCAAAGGCATCGCCATTGACGATCAGGGTATCATCCCCGAGGCGTTGGACGCCGCGTGCAAGGAATCCAGCATTCGCGCGCTATTTGTACAGCCGGCAGCGATCAATCCGTATGCCACGGTGATGGGATCGGTCCGCCGCGCCCAGATTGTCGAGGTTGCACGCAAGCGCGATATTGCCATCGTCGAAAGCGACATACTCGGCCCTCTGGTCGAGGATCGCCCGCCGCCGATTGCCGCACTGGCTCCAGAGCGGACCCTCTATTTCACCAGCTTTACCAAGACTGTCGTACCCGGTTTGCGCATCGGCTATCTCGCGGCACCCGACCGTTACGTCGCCGCCGTCGCCAACCGCCACCTCGTTTCCAACTGGATGGCAACCCCGATGGTCGCGGAGATCGCCACACGCTGGGTTGAGGACGGCACGGCCATGGAGCTGGTCGAATGGCAGCGCGAAGCTCTGCGGCGCAGACATGAAATTGCATCCCAGGTGCTTTCGGGCACATTTTTTCGCTCGCATCCGCAAAGCCTGCACATCTGGCTGCCACTGACTGACGGGCGAACGGAAGAGACCTTCGTCGCTCAGGCGCGCCTGCAGAATGTGGCTATTGCACCCGGTGCATCATTCCGCATTTCGCAGGAAGACTGGACACCGGCCGTGCGCATATCCCTCGGCTCCACCACGGAAGAGGAATTGCTGCGTGGCCTCACGGTCGTCGGAAGTCTGCTGCAGGGTGATCCCGAACACCTGTTGCTCGCCATTTAGTCAAAGCGCGCAATTTCATGGCAATAAAACTTATATTGTCATGATTTAATTTTTATAATTGACATGATTTGATAAGTCTCTCATCGTTTAGGCATAGCCGGTCTCAACCAGAGGGAGAGACGCATGCCGCCAATCAACGACACAAGAACAGCAACCACGGCTCAGCCGCCGATCATCGAGATCGACGGCATCAGCAAGAGCTTCGGCGCGTTCAAGGTTCTTGATCAGTTGTCATTCAATGTCGCGCCGGGTGAGAAGCTGGCGCTTATAGGACCGTCCGGTTCCGGCAAGACCACGATCCTGCGTATTCTCATGACACTGGAAGGCATCGACAGCGGCGATATTCGCGTTGCAGGCGAAAATCTCTACCGGATGCAGAAGAATGGCGGCCTGCAACCGGCTGACGAAAACCATCTGCACAAAATGCGCGCCCAGATTGGCATGGTGTTCCAGCTCTTCAATCTGTTCCCCCACAAATGCGTTCTCGATAACGTGACGCTGGCACCCATGCTGACGAAAAACACGCCGCGCAGGCAGGCCGAAGAGCAGGCCGTGCAATTGCTTGAGATGGTCGGGCTTGCCGACAAGGCCAAATCAATGCCTTCGCAGCTGTCGGGCGGGCAGAAACAGCGTGTTGCCATTGCCCGTGCCCTGGCGCTGCAACCCAAGATCATGCTTTTTGACGAAGTGACGTCAGCACTGGATCCTGAACTGGTCGAGGAAGTGCTCAACGTCCTGTGGCGTCTGTCCGAGGAAACGGACATGACCATGCTGCTCGTCACCCACGAAATGGGGTTTGCCCACGAATTTGCCGATCGGGTCCTGTTCTTTGACCGGGGCAAGATCATCGAGGATGGCAAACCCGAAGAAATTTTCCGCCATCCCAAACAGGAACGCACGCAGGCATTCCTGAAAAAGATCATCGCCGCCGGTCACAGGGTTTGACCGGGGCGGCACCTGCACACCTTAAAACAAAGAAAACTGAGGAGTTGGGAACATGTTGAACTTGAAAACAATGAGTGCGTCGATCGGAGCGATTGCACTGTCCGCCATGGCGCTTTCCATGCCTGCAAAAGCGGATGAAGCGCTCGACAAACTGAAAGCGCAGGGCTTTGCCCGCATTGCCATTGCCAATGAACCACCTTTCACCGCGGTCAAGCCGGATGGCACGGTGTCCGGCGCGGGCCCTGATGTCGCCCGGGCCGTCTTCAAGAAGCTCGGCGTCGCCGACGTGGTCGCCTCCATTTCCGAGTATGGCGCCATGATCCCGGGCCTTCAGGCAGGACGTCATGATGTGGTGACAGCCGGCTTGTTCATGAAACCGGAGCGCTGCAAGGCCGTTGCCTATTCTGAGCCGATCCTGTGCGATGCCGAAGCTTTTCTGGTCAAGAAGGGTAACCCCAAGGGCTTCAAGAGCTACAAGGATATCGCCGTGGATGCGAAAGCGACGATCGGTGCGCCCGGTGGCGGCACGGAAGAGCGGCTGGCGCTGGAAGCCGGCGTGCCGCGTGACCGCGTGATCGTTGTCCCCGATGGCCAAAGCGGCATCAAGATGCTGCAGGACGGGCGTATCGATGTGTATTCCCTGCCGGTTCTTTCGATCAACGATCTGGTCAAGAAGGCCAATGATCCGAATGTCGAAGTCTTCGCTCCCGTCGTCAACGCGCCGGTCTATTGCGATGGCGCTGCCTTCCGCAAAGACCAGACCACCCTGCGTGACGAGTTCGACAAGGTCCTCGCCGAGATGAAGACATCAGGTGAATTTGCAAGGATTGTCGAACCCTACGGCTTCTCCGCCAAGGCTGCCATGTCAACCACGCGCGACAAGCTTTGCGCCGGCTGACACACACCCTGTCACGATCACTCCGGTGTTGAAACCGGAGTGATCACCCGCAATTTCCGTCACGAATGAGAGCATGACCGATGGGCCAATGGGCCGGATACTTACAGCTGATTCTGGAAGGGGCGCTGGTTACGATCAAGCTGACCCTGATGGGGTCGGTGCTTGCGCTGATCATGGCCTTTATCGCCGGGCTCGGCCGGATATCGCGCTTCCGGGCTGTGCGCGCATTGGCCACCACCTATATCGAATTCTTTCGCGGCACATCCATCTTTGTCCAGCTTTTCTGGGCCTATTTCGTGCTGCCGCTGCTCGGCTTCTCGCTCACACCGCTGCAGGCAGGTGTTCTGGCGCTGGGTCTCAACGTGGGAGCCTATGGCGCCGAAGTCGTACGCGGCGCGATCAAGTCCATCGGCCGGGAACAGTATGAGGCGTGCATTGCGCTGAACTTCAGCCGCTGGCAGAGCTTGCGCCATATCATTCTGCCGCAGGCCTTCGTGCTGATGCTGCCAACTTTTGGCAACAATGCGATCGAGCTTTTGAAGGCCTCCGCCGTGGTGTCACTGATTTCACTTTCGGACATGACGTTCCAGGCGCAGGTCGTGCGCGCGCAGACAGGCAGCACATTGATGCCATTCCTGACCATTCTCGTTCTCTACTTCCTTATGTCGTCGGTCATCTCCGCCTCGATCCGCGGATTGGAGCGTTATCTGACCCGCGGCCTTGACGGCGTGAGGTCCTGAGATGGAGTGGGATTGGGCCTTTGTTGTCGAAATTCTTCCGACCATGATCGAGGGCGTGAAGATCACCATTCTGGCAACCCTTCTGGGATCGGTGCTTGCTGCCATTATCGGCCTTGGCTTGGCCATCCTGCGCCGCTCGAAGAATGTCTTTGTCTCGAAACCGGTTGGCTTTCTTGCCGACTTCATTCGCGGCACGCCGTTGCTCGTGCAGCTGTATTTCATCTTCTACGTGCTGCCCGATGCGGGCATTACCCTTTCACCGCTGGTCGCCGGCGTCATCGGTCTTGGCCTGCACTACGGCACCTATACGGCGGAGGTCTATCGCGGTGGCATTGACAACGTGGCGCGCGGCCAGTGGGAAGCTGCCCGCGCCTGCAATCTCTCGGCGTTCCAGACCTGGACCCGGATCATTCTGCCGCAAGCCCTGCCGCCGATGATCCCCGCACTCGCCAACTACTTCATCGCCATGTTCAAGGAAACGCCGTTGCTTTCCGCCATCACCGTGCTTGAGCTGATGAACCAGGCGCGCAGCATCGCCAATTACAACTATCGCTACATTGAGCCGATCACGCTGGTAGGCGCATTCTTCCTGGTGATCAGTCTTGTGTCCGTCATTGCCCTGCGCTGGCTCGAACGCCGCTATGGGCAGATCGAGGAGAGATAATATGGGTATTCCGAGCAAGGTCACCCAGACGATGACGCCGCTTGGCTTCGATGACCGCCCCATTGCCAGGCGCATCGGTCTCGTGATCCTGGCCACGGATCACACGACGGAACCGGACTTTCAGCGCTTGGTCGCCAGCGACACGATCGGGCTCTATACGGCGCGCATCCCCTATGCCAATCCGACGACACCGGAGAATCTGCGTCGCATGCAGCCCGGACTGACGGTTGGCGCCGGATTGATCCTGCCCGACGAGGATCTCGACGCGATCTGCTATTCCTGCACCTCCGCATCGGTGGTTATCGGTGACGATGCGGTCGAGGCCGCGATCAAGGCCGCCAAGCCGGGCGTGCCGGTCATTACTCCACCGCTCGCCGCCGTTCAGGGTCTCAATGCCTTCGGCGCCCGCCGGATCAGTGTGCTTACGCCCTATACAGTCGAGACAAGTACCCCGATGCTGGCTTATTTCCAGGCCAAGGGTTTCGATATTGCCCGCTTCACCTGTTTCGGTCTTGAAGACGACCGGGAAATGGCACGCATTAAGCCCGCATCGCTCGTAGCAGCAGCAACTGAAGCCACGGCTCCGGATTGCGATGCCCTGTTCATATCCTGCACCGCATTGCGCGCCGCCATCGCCGCCCCGCAGATCGAAGCAGTGATCGGCAAACCCGTTGTCACAAGTAATCTCGCCACGGCATGGGCAACATTGCGTCTGTGCGGCGAAAATCAACCACGACCGGAACTGGGACAGTTGATGACCCATCCCCTGGCTGCCTGGTAAATCAGCATGACCCGAACATTCGTCACCCTGACCGAGATCAAGGCAGCCCGCGCCGTGATTGCACCGCACATCCTGCGCACCCCCGCGGTTCCCTCGGCAAGCCTGACCGAACGAATGGGACTGCCCGTCCATCTCAAACTGGAACACCGGCAGATCACCGGAGCATTCAAGCTGCGGGGCGCCCTCAACGCCTTGAACAGCCTGTCACCGGATGAAAGACAGCGCGGTGTTGTCACCGCGTCAACCGGCAATCACGGCCGCGCCCTCGCCTATGCTTCAGGGCTGCAAAGCATTCGCTCCGTTATCTGCATGTCGAACCTTGTGCCTGGCAACAAGGTGGATGAGATCCGCAAGCTCGGCGCGGAAATCCGGATTGTCGGCACGTCGCAGGATGAGGCCCAGGAGGAAGTCGAGAAGATCGTCGCAAGGGACGGTCTCGTCATGGTTCCGCCCTTTGACGACCCGGCTATCGTTGCCGGTCAGGGAACGATTGGACTGGAGATCGTCGAGGACGTGCCGGACGTGGAAACCGTTCTCGTCCCGCTTTCCGGCGGCGGGCTCATCGCCGGGATTGCTGCGGCAATCAAAGGCTTGAAGCCAAAAACCAGGATCATCGGCATTTCCATGCAGAACGGCGCGGCAATGGCCGCCAGCCTGAAAGCCGGTCACCCCGTCAGCGTTGTGGAACGGCAAAGCCTGGCGGATTCCCTCGGCGGCGGCATCGGCCTCAGCAATAACGTGACCTTCGGGATGGTGCGCGCGCTCGTCGATGAGGTCGTGCTGCTCTCTGAAGAAGAAATAGCGGCGGGCATCGTCCACGCCTACGCGCAGGAGCGGGAAATCATCGAAGGCGCGGCGGCCGTCGGTATCGGAGCGCTCCTTGCAGGCAAGATCCGGTTGCAGGGAACGGTGATCGCCCTGCTGTCCGGCCGCAATATCGACATGGACCAGCACCGCCGCATTGTCGCCGGATATCAGGCAGGGGAGACCATGCCATGTCCCGCATGACCATTCTCACCGAAGCCGAACTGCGCCGCATCGTTTCTCTCGATCTGGATGCGGTTGCATGCATCGAAGCTGCCTTTGAAGCCCTTGCTACGAAGGCCGTTGCCATGCCGCCGATCCTGCGGCTCGACATCCCCGAACATCGCGGCGAAGTGGATGTCAAAACCGCCTATGTGCCCGGTATCGATGCCTTTGCGATCAAGATCAGCCCCGGCTTTTTCAACAATCCCCAGATCGGCCTTCCCAGCGTCAACGGCATGATGGTGCTGTTCTCCAGCAAGACGGGACTGGTCGAAGCTTTGCTGCTCGACAACGGCTATCTGACGGATGTCCGCACAGCGGCCGCCGGAGCAGTGGCAGCGAAATATCTCGCCCGCAAGGACGCAAGCATTGCAACGATCTTCGGTGCGGGCGTGCAGGCACAACTGCAGCTCAAGGCACTGACACTGGTTCGTCCCATTGGCGAAGCGCGCCTGTGGGCGCGTGATCCGCAAAAAGCCGAAGCGACAGCAGCCAATATACGGGCAGAGCTTGGCATCCGGATCTTCGTTGAAAGCGATCCGTCGAAAGCCGTTGCAGGGAGCCATGTCATCGTCACGACAACGCCATCCGAGAAGCCATTGCTTCGGGCGGAGTGGCTGGAACCCGGTCAGCATGTGACCGCAATGGGGTCCGATGCCGAGCACAAGAACGAAATTGATCCGGCCGTTATCCGGTTTGCCGATCTCTATGTGGCCGACAGCCTGAAACAGACGCGGCGGCTGGGCGAACTCCATCACGCCATAGCCGCAGGCCTTATTCCCGAGAACCAGGCCTTTCCGGAACTCGGTGCCATCATTGCCGGCACCAGCGCCGGCCGACAATCGGACCATGCGATCACCATTACCGATCTGACCGGTACCGGCGTCCAAGACACCGCCATTGCCACGCTTGCCCGTGACCGTGCCCAAAGGGCCGGTGCCGGTACGGCGTTTGAAAGTTGATATTCGAAAGTAAGGAAACCAGAATGACCGAGCCCAATCTGAAGTTCAGCCGCGACGAGTTTGCGCAGAGGCTGGCAAAAACCCGCAAGTCCATGGAGAAAAAGGGCATCGACGTACTGATCTGCAGCGATCCCTCCAACATGGCATGGCTGACGGGTTATGATGGCTGGTCGTTTTACGTGCATCAGGCAGTGATCGTTCCACCGGAAGGCGAACCTATCTGGTACGGCCGCGGGCAGGATGCGAACGGCGCGAAGCGTACCGCCTATCTCGAGCACGACAATATCGTCGGCTATCCCGATCACTACGTTCAATCCACTGAACGTCACCCGATGGATTTTCTGTCAAAACTTCTGGACGAGCGCGGATGGAGCAAGAAGACCATCGGCGTCGAGATGGACAATTACTGGTTCACGGCAGCAGCCTTCGCCTCGTTGCAAAAACATTTGCCCAATGCCCGGTTTGTCGATGGAACCGCACTCGTCAACTGGCAGCGCGCCGTGAAAAGCAAGACTGAGCTCGACTATATGCGCAAGGCCGCACGCATTGTCGAACTCATGCACCAGCGGATCGTCGACAAAATCGAAGTCGGCATGCGCAAATGCGATCTCGTTGCCGAAATCTACGATGCCGGCATTCGCGGAACCAAAGCATTCGGCGGCGACTATCCGGCCATCGTGCCGCTGCTTCCATCCGGGGCGGATGCATCTGCCCCCCACCTGACCTGGGATGACCAGCCCATGAAGAGCGGCGAAGGCACGTTCTTCGAAATCGCCGGTTGCTTCAACCGCTATCACGTACCGCTGTCCCGTACGGTTTTCCTGGGCAAACCAACCCAGGCGTTTCTGGATGCGGAAAAGGCGACGCTTGAGGGGATGGAAGCAGGGCTTGCCGCCGCCAAACCGGGCAATACCTGCGAAGACATTGCCAATGCCTTTTTCGGCGTGCTCATGAAATACGGCATCATCAAGGACAACCGCACCGGTTACCCCATCGGGATTTCCTATCCGCCGGATTGGGGCGAGCGCACCATGAGCCTGCGCCCCGGGGACAAAACCGTGCTGGAACCGGGCATGACATTCCATTTCATGACCGGTCTCTGGCTTGAAACCATGGGTCTCGAGATCACCGAAAGCATTCTGATCACGGAAACCGGCGTCGAATGTCTTGCCAACGTGCCCCGGCAGCTTTTTGTGAAGAATTGATACCCATGACATCAGCTAATCTTCTAGCCCCATCCCCCATCACGCCGACCGTCGATTTTGACAGGGACGGCGTGCAGCATGGCTTCCTGCGCCTGCCTTACAGCAGGGATGATTCCGCTTGGGGGTCGGTCATGATTCCCATTGCGGTCATCCGCAATGGCAAGGGTCCGACAGCGCTTTTGACGGGCGGGAACCACGGCGACGAATACGAAGGACCAATCGCTCTCTCGGATCTGGCGCGCACGCTCGACCCGAAAGAGGTCAACGGCACTGTGATCATCGTCCCCGCCATGAACTATCCGGCCTTCCGCGCCGGGACACGCACTTCGCCCATTGACAAGGGCAACATGAACCGCAGTTTCCCGGGGCGGCCCGACGGGACCGTCACGCAGAAGATCGCCGACTATTTCACGCGGGAGCTGTTGCCCCGCGCCGATGTGGTTCTGGATTTTCATTCGGGCGGCAAGACACTCGATTTCCTGCCGTTCGCCGCTGCTCACGTCCTGCCAGACAAGGCCCAGGAAGCGCGTGGTTTCGATGCGGTCAAGGCGTTCTCGGCGCCCTGGTCCATGCGGATGCTGGAGATCGATGCGGTCGGCATGTACGACACCACGGTTGAAGAACTGGGCAAGACCTTCGTTACAACCGAGCTTGGCGGGGGCGGTACAGCCAGTGCTGAAACAATCCGTATTGCCAAGCGCGGCGTCAGCAATTTTCTGCGGCATACCGGTATTTTGAGCGGTGATGTCGAGCTGCATGAAACACGGTGGATCGACATGCCCTCGGCAGACTGTTTCTCGTTCGCCGAAGATGCCGGCATGATCGAAACGATGGCCGATCTGGGCGATCCGGTCACCGCGGGTCAGGTCATCGCCCGTATCTATCCCATCGGCCGAACCGGAACAGCGCCAGCGGAGATCAAGGCCCAACTTTCAGGGATTCTTGCCGCCCGGCATTTTCCCGGATTGGTCAATGCCGGGGACTGTGCCGCAGTGATTGCAGTCATCGAATAGGTGACTTGCCACCGTGGTACATCCTGCGGTGGTTCCTGTGCGCTGCAACGTCACTTTGCCTGTGGCAGCTGTTCGGCACACATTATCGCTGCTCTATGCGTTTGAGTACGGATCCAAGAGCCAGCGTCAGAGCCTGTGTGCCGCCGTTCTCGGTAAACTCCGTCAAGACCTGCTCATTCAGACCGCCCTTTGTCGAAAAATCGGACGCCATCGCCTCGAACGATCGCGCCTCCGCTGCGCCCGTTGCGTGGGACAGGCCCCCAAACAGCTGCCTTAAATAGGTGCTCGCTTGGTCATAGGACATTCCTTCCGCTTCAAGCCAGCGGGCGCTTGTTTCCAACAGGCCGAAATATGTGCCCATCAACGCACTCGCCGCGCCAAAAAGATCGTACTGCTTGAGATCTTTTGCCTGAACTGCGGTTCCCAACGAAGAAAACAGATCAGCTATCTGGTCATGAGGCGGATATATGGCTGTGGCGCCCTGTAGATCAGCCACAAATGGAAGAGGAATTGCCCGGGTAATCGTGACGGGCGCGTCAATCCACCTGGCAAGCGCTTCGATTTGGATAGCGGCAATAAAGCTCACCACATGTTGATCGTCGCGAAATCTGAGTTCCCCGATCACTTCCTCGGCAATTTGCGGTCTTACCGCAAGAAACACGATGTCGGTGCTGTCAACCACATCCTGGTTGTCTTTTCCTACGCGCACGATCGGAAACATTTCGTCAAGTCGGGCAGCGACGCTTGAACTGCGAGGCGAGACAACAAGGGTTTCGACATCGGATCTTGATTTCATTAGGCCGGTCACGACCGCCTCAGTTATCGCGCCGGATCCGATGAATCCCAGTCTCATGAGCTTCCCTCTCATTCGCATTGCGTTATCGCGTCCACAGTGGTCAATCAAATGAAACCCGCTATGGCGAACATTGACAGACTAATGGTCTCTCGGAGGTGGGTCCAGCCACATCCATCCACGGCAACAGCACATCGCCCTCAAGCAAAGCAGGAATTGTTGGTTTGTCAGTGCTGCGGCTGCCTGAAGTTGATATGTTGACGCTGTCGACTGAACCGGTCTCCAATCTTCATTGACCAACCGGGTGGGCCAACCAGGGTCTGAAGCCGCTTCATGAAATTTTCTCGCGTACTTGAGGCTGCTCTTCACCCCGAGAAATCAGCCGCTCGACGATGAATACAAGGCATCCCGCCACCGTTAAACATGCCGCGAGAAAGAACATCGGTGCAATCGTGCTGCCCGTCGCATCCTTTATCCATGGCACGACGTTTTGAGCAATGAACCCGCCCAGATTGCCGACCGAATTGATCGCGGCCAACCCCGCTGCCGCGCCGGCGCCTCTGAGAAACCGCGAGGGCATGCTCCAGAAAACGGGTTGCCCGGCGAATATTCCACCGGCGGCAAGGCAAAGAAAAGCAAACTGCAGCGTCTGATTGGAAATCACGGCAGATAAGACCAGGCAGATCGCGCCAAAAAAGGCTGGTACGACGATGTAGGGTGTCTGCCAGCGTGCCCGCGCCGCCATATGCGGCACGACATAAAGCGCCACAGACACCACCACCCAGGGAATGATGTTCAGAAAACCGTTGGCAACATTGCCGATGCCGAAGCTTTTCAGAACGGTTGGCAACCAATAGCTCAAACCATAGGCCGAGAGCGGAAAGCCGATGAAACATACCGACATGAGCAGGACACGCGGGTCAAGGAGCGCCTTGAATGCATGGCCGCCTTCCGTCCCAAGATTTGAATTCTCGTCGTCGATGCGCTTTTTCAGCCAATCCTTTTCCGCTGCTGTCAGGAATGTTGCCTTTTCCGGCCGGTCGTCCAGATAGAACCACGTCACGATCCCGGCAATCACCGCGGGAACGCCGGTAACAAGAAATACCCATTCCCAGCCTTTGAGGCCAAGAAGGCCATCCATGGCCAACAACGATCCGCCAAGCGGCGCTCCGATCGCATTGGCCACGGCGCTGAATATCATGAAGAGACCGACCATTGCGCCGCGATAACGCGCTGGATACCACAGCGTCATGAGATAAAGCACGCCGGGGAAAAAGCCGGCCTCACACACACCCAGCAGAAAACGAAGGACGTAAAACATGCCGGCGCTCTGCGTGAATGCCAGCGCTATGGTCACCAGGCCCCATGAGACGAGAATTCGGGCGAACCATCGGCTCGCACCGAATTTTTCCAGAAACAGGTTGCTTGGAACTTCAAAGATGAAATAGCCGATAAAAAACAGCGACGCTCCGAGCCCATAGGCATACTCGCTCATGCCGAGAGCATCGACCATCTGCAGTTTGGCAAAGCTGACATTCTGCCGATCGATATAGGCGATCAGATAGAGGATGCCGAGGAATGGCATCAAGCGCCACGATATCTTGCTTATCAACTGTTTTTCTACGACCATGATATTCTCCAAGAGGCATTGTGGGTGAAGCAGCCGAATCCATCAGGCCGGCTGTTGCTGGGTGCCTGTTACTGGTGTTTGTCCGAACCGGCCGAGGCGCCGGGCGTGAAGCTGCACCAGCCGCTCACCGAAGGCGGTCGGGCGCATCGCCGGAGCTCGATCGAAAACCTCGATCCCAGCCCGTGCGGCGAAGAGGCGTTTGCCGTAACACATCAGATGTTCGATTCCCTGCATGACAAACGCCACGGCGGGCAGCATCTGCGCATAGGTGTCTTCCGCCGATGCCAGATTGCCGGACCTGTAATCCTTATAGGCCCGTACGGCATAATCGATGATGTCCGGCGCAAGGATATAACCGGCGCAGCCTCCATTGAGCCCATCGATCAGTTCAAGTCCGCCGCGGCCATTGAACACCGGAACGCTGCTGCCTATTGCCTGAATGAGGGTTTCGACATCCACAGCCGATGCCTCGGCTTTCAGCAGGCGGATATTGGGGTGACGGGTGGTAAGAGCCGTCATATCCGCTGCCCCGAGGCCGCGGCCCAGAAATGCCGGCGCATTCTGTATGGCGACGGGCAATGACGTGGCATCGGCCACCCTTCCGAAAAAGGCTATGTATTCCTGTGCATTGAAGCTTCCGGCAATGGGCGGCTGGAGGATAACCCAGTTCGCCCCCACCCGTTCGGCATGGCGCACCTGCGCGATCTGTTCGGCAACAGATGTGCCGAAGATCGTAAAGGCCAACGGCAGGCGTCCGGCATTGTCCTCGGCCAGCCAATCCATGACCGTCCGCCTCTCATGTTCGGTCAATTTGGCGACTTCCGTCGCCAACCCAAGCGCGGCGATACCCTGCACGCCGGTCGAAATGGCAATCTCGGTCTGCTTGCGCATGGCTTGGCGATCGAGTTTTTCGTCCCGATTGAAGAAGGCGTACAAAATGGCGTGGATGCCGGAAAAATCATTGGATGTAGCGTTCAAAATTGTTTCCCCAGAATAGGCAATGGCAGATTGGAACGAGCACGGCGTGCAAGGGCAATGCCCAATATCCCGCCGATGACAAGCGCAGCAGCAACAAGGCCCAAGGCTATATTATAGTTGCCTGTTGCCTGCCGGATGCTGCCGATAACCGGTGGCAGAGCAAGACCGGCGACATTCGCAAGGGCGTTGATCAACGCGATGGAGACAGCAGCGGCAACGCCGGATACATATTCCGTGGTGACAGCCCAGAATATCGGAATGACCGCCCAGTTCAGTCCAACGGAAAGAACGAGCAAGGCGTAGCGGACATAGATGTCACCGGAAAACACTGCCGCGATGATCGCAACGCCTGACGCGACAAGGGGAAGGCCGAGATGCAGAGCTCTTTCGCCGGTCGCATCGGAATGCCGGCCATTGAGAAACATGAAAATGCAGGCTGCAACAAATGGCACTGCTGAAAGCAGACTGACGATCAGATTGTTGCTGCCCGACAGATCTTTGACGATCAAAGGCATGAAAAGTGTCAACCCGATTGTGCCGAAGGCCTGCAGCAGCCAGAACACCGCCAGCAACCAGATGTGCATATCAGCAAACGCTGCAACCCACGCGGTCTTGTGTGATACAACCGCCGCCTGTTCGCTCTGGATCGCCTGTTCCAGACCGCTCTGCTGCTCCGGCGTCAGCCAGCGTGCATCGGCGGGCCGGTCCGGCAGGAACCTGAGAACCAGGAAACCCAACAGGATGGCCGGTACGCCTTCGATGAGGAAAACCCACCGCCAGCCCGAAACGCCCAGTACACCGTGGGCATTCAACAGCAATCCTGAAAGAGGCAAGCCGATAACGGAAGCAAGAGCAGCGCCGATATAGAAGAACGACATGGCATGGGCGCGATCCCTCGATGGATACCATCTGGCAAGGTAGTAGATGATTCCCGGTGTAAACCCGGCTTCCGCTGCGCCGAGCAGAAGACGCATGCCGTAAAGCTGGTAAGCGCTTGTTACCAGCGCCATGCCTGCGGCGATGATTCCCCATGTTACCATGATGCGGGCGATCCACCGGCGTGCGCCAAATCGCGTCAGCGCGATATTGCTGGGAATTTCGAAGACGATGTAGGTGGCAAAGAACAGGCCAGCCGCAATCCCGTACATGCGCTCTGTCAGTTGCAATTCCGCGTTCATCCCCAATGCCGCTACGGAGATGTTCGACCGGTCGATATAGGCGACCAGATAAAGCAGCATCACAAAGGGCAAAATGCGTCGGTTGACGCGCCTGATCGCGTCGGACGTGTTGTAAGCAGTCATTTATTCCTCCCCAGAGCCGCTCTCCCAAGCGGCCTATCAAACATCATACGTTTAACATATGATGTTTGATAGGCAAGAAACTTTTTTGGAGTTCCACTCCGATTGTGTATGGGTGATGAAGCACGCAACAATTGGTCGATGAGGTAAAAGCCATGAGTATCCGGAAGCCGAACCGAACCCGGATTGTAGTGGCAGCGCTCGGGGCCCGCATCGCAAGCGGCGAGTTTGCGCCCGGGGCACTCCTGCCCTCGGAAACGGTGCTTGAGCAAGAATACGAGGTCAGCCGTACCGTCATTCGCGAAGCCACCAAGATCCTGTCGGCCAAAGGCCTGGTGACCGTGCGCCAGCGACATGGAACCCATGTCAACCCGCGTGAGCAGTGGATGTGGATGGATGGCGAGCTCATCAGCTGGCTGGCAAACGGCAAGGCCGCCAAGAGCGATCTTCTGGCATTCGCCGAGGCACGGCAGATCATCGAGCCCGGCGCTGCAGCTCTTGCCGCCCTGCGGGCAACACAGAAACAGCGCGCGGAGATCGTCGCAGCCTATGAACGGATGAAGACAGGCCACGCATCACCGCAGGAGGCCATACTCGCCGACAAGCAGTTCCATCTTGCTATTCTGGACGCAACGCACAACCCTGTTCTGCAGAGCCTGCGCCAGACGATCGAGTCCATTCTGGACGCAATTTTCCCCCATACGGTTGGCACATTCACCCACAACCTCGACAATCACGGCGAGGTTGCCGATGCGATAGCGCGCGGCGATCCCGAAGCCGCACGCTCCAATATGGAGAAGGTCCTGCAGCATACCACGGGGTTTCTGCAGTCCGTCGGTTGAAGCGAGCGAAGCTTCAATGGCTCTCACGCGGTATCCCGGCACCGCGACACCCCACCAGAAAATCAAGGTCAGCCCCGCGGTCAGCCTGCAGAACACGCTCTGTATAAAGATGCTGGTACCCGCCTTCCATTGCCGGGACAGGAGCCTGCCAGGACTGACGGCGCAGGTCCAATTCAGCGTCAGACACATCCAGATGAAGTTTGCGTGCTTCGACGTCGAGTTCGATGAAGTCGCCGTTGCGCACCAGGGCCAGCGGACCGCCGACGGCCGCTTCCGGTGCGACGTGGAGGACAACCGTCCCGAATGCCGTCCCTGACATACGGGCATCGGAGATACGCACCATGTCGCGCACGCCCTTCTGCAGCAGCTTCTGCGGCAGAGCCATGTTGCCGACCTCGGCCATTCCAGGATACCCCTTGGGGCCGCAATTCTTCAATACCATGATGCAGGTTTCGTCAATATCCAGCGCCGGATCGTCAATGACGGCCTTGTAGTGGTCGATGTCTTCAAAAACCACGGCACGCCCGCGATGGCGCATGAGTTCAGGCGATGCAGCGGAGGGCTTTATGATCGCGCCCGAGGGCGCAAGGTTGCCGCGCAACACAGCTATGCCGCCTTGCGCCGTCAAAGCTTTTTCCGTCGGACGGATAACTTCCGGATCGAAATTTTCCGCCTGGGCAATGTTTTCGCCCACGGTTTTGCCGGTGACGGTCATTGCATCAAGCTCGATCAGGGCAGCTATCTCTTTCATGACGGCCGGAAGTCCGCCTGCGTAACAGAAATCCTCCATCAGGAAACGCCCCGATGGCATGAGATCAAGGATGGTGGGAATGTCGCGCCCGAACCTGTCCCAATCGTCGAGTGACAATTCGCAACCGATCCGTCCGGCAATGGCCAGCAGATGAACGACGGCATTGGTCGAGCCCCCGATAGCCCCGTTTATCCGGATGGCATTGGCAAAGGCCTCGCGCTTCAAGATCGCCGAAAGCCGCAGATCTTCATGCACCATCTCAACGATACGGCGCCCGGTCATGCGGGCAAGGCGTGCGCGATGCGCATCGACCGCCGGATAGGCGGCATTTCCCGGCAGGGCAATTCCCAATGCCTCAACCATCGATGCCATTGTCGACGCGGTGCCCATGGTCATGCAATGTCCCGGCGACCGGGACATGGCACTTTCAGCATTGGCAAACTCCTGTTCGCTCATGACGCCTGCCCGGACATCCTCCGAGAATTTCCACACATCCGTTCCCGAACCGATCTGCTTTCCCTTGAAGCGGCCGTTCAGCATGGGGCCGCCCGATATCACGATGGACGGCAGGTCGCAGGATGCCGCGCCCATGACCAGGGATGGCGTGGTCTTGTCGCAGCCTGCCATGAGGACCACGCCGTCCATGGGATTGCCCCGGATCGATTCCTCGACGTCCATCGACGCCAGATTGCGAAACAGCATCGCCGTTGGCCGCAGATTGGATTCGCCGCAGGAGAAGACGGGGAATTCCAGCGGCAACCCGCCCGCCTCCAGCACGCCCGCCTTGATATGTTCGACGAGACCGCGGAAATGCGCATTGCACGGCGTGAATTCAGAAAATGTATTGCAGATACCGATCACCGGACGGCCATCAAAGGCATCATCCGGCAATCCGCCATTTTTCATCCAGCTGCGATGGATGAATGCATCCTTGCCGTTGCCGCCAAACCAATGCTGGGATCGTCTCTTCGTCATGATAAATGCTCTGTCTTTGCTAATTGTTCGGGTGTTGCTGCTGGCTGAGACCGCCGTCCACGACAAGGCAGGCGGCGTTCATGAACGGGCACTCATCGGAAATCATGAACACAGCCGCCTGCGCGATCTCCTGCGGGGAGGCGATGCGCCCGCCCGGATGAAGGGCGAGTGTCTTAGCGCGCGCCGCAGCCGGGTCTTCAAAGCTGTTCCAATAGTCGAGCACCTTCTGCGTTTCCACATAGCCGGGTGCCAGCGCATTCACCCGCACCCCTTTGCCCGCATATTCGAGTGCAAGCGATTTGGTCAGGCCAAGCAGGGCATGTTTGGCGACCGGATAGGGAAAAGTCTGCGGTATGATCGTAAAGCTGTGCGTCGAGGCGATGTTCAGGATGACGCCGCCGCCCTGCTCCAGCATCGATGGCAGTACAGCCTTGCTGCAGTTCCACGCGCCTTTGACATTGACATCAAAGTTGCGGTTCCACTGCTCTTCCGTGGTTCCGAGAGGGGTGGAGAACACATTGATGCCGGCATTGTTGATCAGGGCGTTGATCGCGCCGATTTCAGATGCAGCCTGATTGACGGCGGCAAGAACAGCCGCAGCATCGCTGATATCAGCTATGGCAAATCCAACGGAAATTGACCTTGCCCGCAATTCATCTACCGCGCTTTCGAGCAATGCACGGTCCCGATCGATGAGAAAAAGCCGGGCACCTTCCGCCAGGCACGCCTCGGTGATTGCCAGACCAATCCCCTGCGCAGCGCCTGTGATGACTATCCTTTTTCCGGCAAGTCGGTTCGTCATGGCACTTCACTCCCATCAAGAATTGTCAGTGATAGTCCGCCGCTGATTTCCTCCGCCGGAGCCAGCAATGCGAGCCCCATGGGATCGGCTTCGACCGAGGCCAGCGCATTCGGCGTATGGCTCATCGGCTCGAAGCAGAAGAAACTGCGGTCAGTGTCTGGCGCAAAGAGCATGAACCGCGCGAAGACTTCCATGGCTTCCAAGCTGAGAGAAAGGTTGTGCTCCGGCCATGCAATGGTGGCCTTGCCGTCCCAACCCTCGAATGCGTTGTTGATCCAGCGATCCGGTAGCGACGTTGAACCTGCAAAAACCATATCCTCAGGCGACGCTTCAAGGGTATGTGGAAGATGCGATGGCGCCTCCGTCCACCAACGGACTGCCGATGCCTTCAAGGTCGTTTTGGGCGTTCGCGGAAAAAAGGGATGAAATCCAATACCGAAAGGCAGTGTCTCGTCGCCGCTATTGGTTATGGCAAGCTGCATGTCAAGCGTGGTGCCCGTGAGCCGGATTGTTTGCATTGCCCTGTAAGCATAAGGGGAATTTTCATCCGCCTTCCTGCTGAATTCCAGTGTCACCGCTTCAACCGATGCCTCCAGCACATTCCAGTCGCCAAGCCAGCCGTCACCATGGAGATAAAGGCATTCCTGCGTATTCGGAACGAATGATCGACGCTTGCCGCCAAAGTGGAAACCGTTGCCGGCGACCCGGTTGCCGATTGGAACAAGCGGAAAACATGCCGCCCGTTGCACCGTGAATTTCTGTTCCGTCCCGGTGTAAGGGCGCAGAAAGAAACGGCCATCCGACGTCTTGCCATCCACCACCGCGCCGCCCTTTGAGGCGACGCGGACAGTCATATGCGCATTGTGCAGGACCAGAAAATCCGCTGGGGCTGACTGTTTCCCGGATGGCATTTTATCGCCTGATGAATGCGCTGGACCGCAGATTGTCGAGCATCACCGCCAAGAGCAGGATGAGGCCGCGCACGATATACTGATAGAAGGCGGGAATGTTCATGAGGTTCATGACGTTCTCCGCAATGCCCATGATCATCACGCCCACAATGACACCCGCCATCGTGGCTCGTCCGCCCGCAAGCGATACGCCGCCGAGAACACAGGCGGATATGACTGAAAGTTCAAGGCCGACTGCCGCATTCGGTTGACCTGACGTAATACGGGACGCGAGCAATATCCCCGCCACGGCACAGACCACACCTTGCAAGGCAAAAATCCAGATTCTGGTCTTGTCGACATTGACGCCGGCCAGGCGCGACGCCTCCGGATTGCCGCCAATGGCCAGGGTATTCTTGCCGAAGACCGTGCGGTTCAAGACAAAGCCAAAGATCACGAAGAGGCCAGCAAGTATCCAGACCGGCGTCGGGATGCCGAACAATTTCGAGAGCGCCAACTGATAGAAACCCGGATCATTGATGCCTATGGCGCGCCCATCCGACGATATCAGGGCAAGGCCGCGCACAATCTGCATGGTCGCCAATGTGGTGATGAGAGCGTTGATCCTGAACTTTGCAATGACGAAGCCGTTGACGAACCCGACGAACGCACCGCACAGAAGTGCTGCACCGATCCCTACCAGTATTGATCCGGTGGTGTTCGACGCCATGACAGCCACCATCCCGGTGAAAGCCGCAGTCGAGCCGACCGACAGATCGAAGTCCCGCGCTGCGAGACAAAACATCATGGTGCAGGCGACAATCCCCACCGTAACCACCGACTGCAGCAGGCCAAGCATATTGCGTTCGGTCAGGAAATTGGGAACCAGCAATGCCACGATCGTGAAGGCCACGATGAAAATCAGGACGATGCCCTGGTCCCCCAGCAAAATCTTCTTCAACTGATTGGTCATGCCTGTGTCCTCAATACGCAATTTCTGTTGGCTGCTTCACGTCCGGAAGCGCCGCTGCCAGGATCGCATTTTCTTCAAACTGGTCACGGTTCAACCCGGCCGCGATTTTCCCGGCGCACATGACCAGGATACGGTCACAGATACCCATCACCTCGGGCAGTTCGCTCGAAACCACGACGATGCCCATCCCGCTTTCGGCAAGTTCGTAGAGAATCTCGTAGATTTCGGACTTGGCGCCGACATCGATGCCACGCGTCGGTTCATCGACGATCAGGACCTTCACACCCTGCTCCGCCAGCCAGCGGCCCAATATGACTTTCTGCTGATTGCCGCCGGAGAGGTTGACGATGTCCTGCTTGCGCGAAGGGGTGCGTACCTTCAGGCGCTTGATGAAGGTTTCCGCAACCTCCACCTCCCTCTTCCGGTCAAGCAATCCGAACGGGCTGTAATGGCGGCGTGACGAAACATTGATGTTCTCTTCGATCGAGCGCCCCTGGAGAATACCGTCATGCTTGCGGTCCTCCGAGCACAGAACAATCCCCGACCGGATCGCCTGACGCGGGTTCCCGGCTTTCACCTGGGCACCGTCGATCGAGGTTGCACCGGAAAACTGCGGATCGGCCCCGAAGACCAGTCGCATCAGTTCGGAACGGCCCGCACCTATAAGGCCGAAGAAGCCGACAATCTCGCCGGCGCGCACATCAAAGCTCGCAGGCTCCGGCAGGCGTTCTCCGGAAACATTCTCCACCTTCAGACGCACGGCGCCTGCCTCACGGCCGCGCCAGCCCCAGATATCGTTGATTTCCCGCCCGACCATTTCGGCTACGATCTGATCACGCGTTACACCTTGCAACGTCTCATGGTGTGCTGCGAGCTTGCCATCGCGCAAAACCGTCAAACTGTCGCAAAGCCTGAAAACCTCATCCAGCCGATGCGAAACATAGAGGATAACCTTGCCTTCGGCCCGCAAGCGGTCAATCAGCGTGAAAAGAATTTCACTTTCGCGGGAAGAAAGCGAAGAGGTCGGCTCATCAAGGGCAATCACCCGTGCATCGAGCATCACTGCCTTGGCGATTTCCACCATCTGCCGTTCACCGATGGACAGCGCCTTTACCTTCTGGCGCGGGTCGATATCGATTCCTGCATTCTTCAGTTTTTCGGTGACATCGGCGAACATTTTTGCAGAGGCAACTACACCCGCCTTTGCCGGGAATCGGCCTAGATACAGGTTTTCCGCCACGGTCAACTCGGGCACGAGCTGCAGCTCCTGGTGGATGACGATCACACCATGTTCGAACGCGTCTCTTGAAGAGCCATACGCCTGAACGTCGCCGTCAATGCGTATTTCGCCCTCGTTGGCATGCTGATCTCCGGACAGAATTCGGATGAGGGTTGATTTACCGGCACCGTTCTCACCCATCAATCCATGCACGGCACCCTTGCGTACATCGAAACTGATGCCGGATAGCGCTTTCACGCCGGGATAGGTCTTCGTAAGATTTGAGAACTGTAAAAACGACACGTGGCTTCCCCTCCAGCTTGGCGGCGGAACAAACCGCCGCCAGGGATTTCAATATACGGCGAGGATTACTCGATACCGAGTTCCTTGCGCACCTGCTGGAAGGTATCCCGCTTGGCGAGAGCGCCCGATGTCAGGGTAAGCTTTTCCGGCTGCTTGCCGTTCGCCACCCACTCATACATGTTGGTGGCGGTCTCATAGCCATGACGCTTGGGGGAAATGATAACAGTCCCGACAAAACCGGTAGCTGTCGGCTTCTTGAACTCGTTGATCGCCGAGTCCGCCCCGCCGATGCCAACGCCGATCACACCGTCCGCCGGAATGCCCACACTCTCCGTCGCGCGCACAGCGCCGAGCACCGCCTCATCATTGAGGCCGAAAGCGACCCACTTCTTGATACCGGCATGCGCATTCAACACCACGGTTGCAGCATTCAGAGCAGCTTCGGTGTCCGTCTTTGCCTGCGGGGCCGGAAAGATATTCTCAGCCTTGAAGCCATTTGCCTTCAGCACCGAAATGGCACCCTCGACACGGTCAACGGCCGTCGGCAGCTGATCGTAGGAAACGCGAATGGCCCCCACTTCTTCCGGCTTCCAGCCGCGTGCCTTCATCTCGTCAACGATGCCCTGCCCGACGGCTTCGCCGATCTTGGTGGCGGAAATCCCCATATGCGGCACATCCTCAAGCGGTTTGCCGGCTGCATCGACCAAACGGTCATCGACCGTCATCATCTTGAGATTGTTCGCAGCCGCCTTCGCCACAATGCCCGGTCCGAGCTTCACATCGGGCGTGCAGACGACAAAGCCCTGAGCGCCTTGCGCGCCAAGATTGTCGATTGCCGACATCAGCTTCTCGCCATCCTCAGCGCCAATCTTGACGAGGGTAAATCCCTTCTCCTTGGCTGCCTGGTCGGCAAATTTCCACTCATCCTGGAACCAGGGCTCCTCCGGCTGTTTCACGATGAATCCGATTTTGGCATCCTGCGCACTGGCAGGAACCATGGACACGACAGACATCGTTGCGAGTGCGCCGGCGAGAATCGCCGTCTTGATTAAATTCATTGTCATTCCTCCCAAAAGCACGATCCCGTTTTCCGATCGTGATGGTACAATTAATCATTTTTATCATACTCGTCAATTGCTCTGGTATGATAAATAGTCTATTGCTCGAGGGATTGGAATTCTCGACACGATGATCGATAAGGCTGTGACGCCGTTGCGTCACAGAGGGGAAGAAATGATGAGCCAAACCACTGATCCGTCGACTGCAGGCGCGCAGAAAACACGCCGCCCCCGCGTGATGCCGGATGTGGTGCGCGCGCTTGCACGTGACATATTTGCCGGCCGTTATCCAAGCGGCAGCCTTTTGCCGCGGGAAAGCGACCTCGGCGACGCCTATGGCGTTAGCCGGACGGTTATCCGGGAGGCGCTGAAGGTTTTGGCCGCCAAGGGATTGGTCAGCAGCCGTCCGCGGATCGGAACAACCGTATGTGATCCGGATAACTGGAACATCATCGACCCCCAGGTGCTGGAATGGCATGCGCCGCACCTCCTGGACGACCGCCTGTTCGACGCCATCCTTGAAACACGCCGCGCCATAGAACCGCTGGTTGCGGAACTTGCAGCGAGCAGGGCCACGCTGCAGGAAATCGCCGATCTCGAACTTGCCTGGCAGGGCATGGCCGACGCAGCGAACGATGTGGAACAGTTCTCGCGTTCAGACATAGCGTTCCACCAGATTCTGTATGCGGCGAGCCACAACCCGGTGTTCCGTCAGATTGGCGGACTGATCGACGCGGCACTGAAATTCGTTCTCGAAACCACCGCCACCACTTCCAACGATCAGAGAAGCGAGGCGATCAAAGCGCACCGCGCCATGGTCGAAGCATTGCGGATGCGCGACGCTGCCGCTGCACGCAAGGCCGCCAGTGACATCCTGGACCTCGCCGCACGCGATCTTGCCGCGGCAAAATCCATCAATGCAGGCAAAACCGTTTAAAGGTCAGACAGACGATGAAAATCACCGCACTCAAGACATTCATTGTTCCCCCGCGCTGGCTCTTTCTGAAAATTGAAACCGACGAGGGTGTCAGCGGCTGGGGCGAACCCGTTGTCGAAGGCCGGGCGCACACGGTTGAAACCGCGATCACGGAACTTGCCGATTATCTGATCGGCAAGGATCCGCGTCTGATCGAGGATCACTGGACGGTGATGTATCGCGGCGCCTTCTATCGCGGCGGCCCTATCCTGATGAGTGCGATCGCCGGTGTCGATCAGGCGCTTTGGGACATCAAGGGCAAAGCACTGGGCGTGCCTGTCCATGCGCTTCTCGGCGGCAAACTCCGCGACCGGATCAAGGTATATTCCTGGATCGGCGGTGACCGGCCGGCTGACATCGCCGCCGGCGCCCTTGACGTCACCAGCCGCGGCTTCACCGCACTCAAGATGAACGGCACGGAAGAATTGCAGATCGTAGACAGCCACGACAAGATCGATGCCGTCATCGAGCGTGTCGCGACTGTTCGCCAGGCAGTCGGACCGAACATCGGCATCGCCGTCGATTTTCACGGCCGTGTTCACCGGCCGATGGCACGGGCTCTGGTCAAGGAACTCGATCCCTATCGCCTGATGTTCATCGAAGAACCGGTGCTGAGCGAGAACCGTGAGGCGCTCAAGGAAATTGCCGCTTTTTCATCAGCGCCGATTGCACTGGGCGAGCGCCTTTATAGCCGCTGGGATTTCAAGAGCGTTCTTGAGCAAGGGGCCGTTGATATCATCCAGCCCGACCTGTCTCACGCGGGCGGCATTACGGAATGCCGCAAGATCGCAGCCATGGCCGAAGCCTACGACGTGGCGCTGGCACCCCATTGCCCGCTTGGCCCGATCGCACTGGCAGCTTGCCTGCAGCTTGATGCTGTCAGTTACAACGCCTTTATCCAGGAACAAAGCCTCGGTATCCACTACAACAGTACCAATGATTTGCTCGACTACGCCAAGGACAAATCCGTCTTTCACTACGAGGATGGTTATGTGGCAATTCCGGAAGGTCCGGGCCTCGGCATTGAAATCAATGAGGAATACGTCGTCGAACGCGCCAAGGAAGGACACCGCTGGCGCAACCCGATCTGGCGGCACAAGGACGGCTCCTTTGCCGAATGGTGAAGACGGGAATGGTGATGTTCAAGGGCCGTCATTTTGATCGATCATTCTGCGATCCATCGCTGGACAATTCTGGTCAGTCCTAAATTGCATGAACGGTTCAATCGCAGGACGCGCATTCTTACCCGCAACTGAAATTTCGACGAGACATATCCCATATAAAGACCCTCGGTTTTGGTGTGGTCGCAGCGGAAACAAACGTCTCATATATTTGCTCGGCATTCTCACATCGGTCGTCGCTCGCTCTTGAGCGATCTCCCAGCCGCCGCGCACTTGTTATCAAGCGGTGGCTTGCAGTGGAATGCGCATGTTGGGGTCAGAACAAGAGCTGTTCCCCCAGACACGCTAAGCTCGAACGGAAGAAGAACATCAAGCGGCGCGCAGGCTGCGCTCGGTCAGCCTTAAGGCTCGAGACCGGTAACTTCTGTGGGGTTAGGCGGCGCGCAGGAGCGGCGGTTTGGGGTTGAACAGGGAAGGCAAGCTCGGCGCTGGCTGTCGGAAGGGTGCCCGCAATCGATCGCGTAGCTCACCATTGAACTCGGCCGTCCGAACCTGCATTGGCATGTGAGCACCATGGAGAGTCCAGCGCATCTGTTGCTTCTTGACCATCCGCTTTCCAACCACCGAGTTCACGGCAGACTCGGCGAGGCTGGTGGCGACACAAAGTCCTTCTCGGTAGCGCTGTCCATAGTTGGCGATCGCACCGCGGTTCGAACGAATATAGGTTAGGAGTTGCGAACCGAGACTGTGAAGCCTTGCAATAGAGACGACGCTTTTTTGCTGTGAGGGCTTCAGCCTTGCCAATAACCCCTCAAGGTCACGGATCGCGCGATCAACACGTCCGTGCCACAGCCGCCACTTCACGGCTCTGATCTCCTTGTCGATGGATGAGAGAGTTTGCGAGAGACCGGATTGGGATCGTACCATGCTGTCCGAGATCTGCTGCATGGGCTGGACCCTCATGGCAATGTGGAACCAGTCGATAATATGGGTTGTCGGTCTCGGCATGGCGCGAGGCAGGCGCTTGAGGATTTCAGCGCCATCTGAGAGCACGGTGACGCCGCCATAGCCGCAATACCCTTCCCGTCGAAGCGTATGCAGCGCTCGATCCCGGATTGCCTTCTGCTGGGTGCTGGCGGTGACGAAATAGCGGCCACCGACATCACCACTACCGCCACGACTGCATCGGGCCACAACGAGCTCGAAGTTTCGCGCTGAATTGGGTTCTGCGCTACGGACATGGGCCGTGTCGATGCTGATGATGAACTCTCTACGTCGATCACCGGGAAGCGGCAGTTCGAGCTGCTGCCGCTCCTCCATCTTCCTTCTCGCGTGCGATTCTTCCTTTGCAACCTGATCGTCGATCCGCTCGCCGACCCTGATGGTGCGCTTGCGCACGGTCGCGTGCGTCTCGGTTGGCTCAACAGGCAGAAATTTGGTGAGTACATTCGCTGCCTGCCTATAGGGCATAATACTTCCCAGCCGCGCCGTCAGTTCCATCAACTCAGACGTCGCCCGATCGGGGCAGATTTCCTTCAGCGGAGCGAAGGCGCCCACCATGCCAGGATGGCAATCCCTGCACAGCATCCCGCGGGGGTTGCGAACCTTCACCGTGCCGAAGACAGTTCTGATGCGGCGCGTCGTGTAATCCTTGATAGCGCGGAACGTATGGCAGTCCGGGCAGACCCGGCGAAAAAGGGAATAGGTCTCTGCCTCATGGCTCACCCGGCATTAACAATTCGTGTGCACCCCAGCAAGGTTACCGGTCTCTCGTGTAAAACACGCTCTCTTTCCTCCCGAACATCAGCCAGCATGCGTTGATTGTCGTTCCATTCCCGTTCCAAAGTGTCGGCGATCAGGCGATTGCCCGGATCAACCAGCCTGAACGCCGCTGCAAGTCAAAAAAGTTAGATTTATAAAATTACTATTGACTGTTGTGATATAAATAACATAACATTTGTGCGAAAGGCGTGGACGCTACGCAGAACGCTTAGGAGGACTACCAAAATGCACCTGTTCAGGACGGCCCGCGCACTGGCGGCGGGAACTGCAGTCATCGCGTATTGTGCGGGAGTTGCAGCACCCGCTGTCGCCGCCGAGACAATCCGTATCGCTTCGCCTTTTCCGACCACGACTCTGGATCCACTACGCTCGGCGGCGGCCGGCAACATTGAAACCTACGGCCAACTGTATGCCCGGTTGTTGCAACGCAATCCGCAGAGCGGGAATCTCGAGCCTGGCCTCGCTGAAAGCTGGGATGTTTCGGCAGACGGGCTTACCTACACCTTCCATTTGCGGGAAGCGAAGTTCAGCGACGGCTCGCCGCTAACCGCGACAGATGTGGCCTTCAGCCTCGAGCGCATCCGCACTGACAAGCAATCTGCCTATCCTGCCCCGCTAAGCGCAGTGAACTCTGTGACGGCAACTGACCCCAAGACCGTCACATTCAAGCTGAAATTCACGTTCTCACCGTTTCTGGGCAATCTCGAAATCTGGAACATGGGCATCGTCTCCAAGGTGGATGTTGAAAAGCAGGGCGCAGAAAAGGCATTCTCGGGCGTCCCGCTCACTTCGGGCCCCTATGTGGTGAAGGAATGGATGCCCAACGAAAAGCTCGTGCTTCTGCCCAACGAACATTACTGGCGCAAAGGCTATCCAAAATCCGATGCGACGGTGGAACTTCTGGAGATCGCCTCGCCGGAGACCCGGATTGCGATGTTGAAGGCTGGCGATATCGATGTAGTGCGCGGGGTGCAGTGGGCGCAGATCGACGAGTTGAAAACGGGCGAAAACATTGATATGCGCCTTGAACCTTCCACGACAATTTACGTGACGTTGCTCAACAATAAGCGCGAGCCGTTTTCCAATTTGCAGGCGCGCCAAGCCGCCGCGCATGCCGTCGACAACAAGGCGATGACAAAGGCGGTAACGAACGGATACGCCGAACCAGCCAATACGACGTTGCCGGGGGCCGTCGATTTTCACGACAAGGAAAATCCCGGCATTGCCCCTGATCCTGCCAAAGCCAAACAGTTGCTGGCTGAATCCGGCATGCAGGGGAGAGAAGTCAAAATACTGGCCACTGGAGGCGCGGCAGAGCAGCAGCTGGCCCTTCTGCTTCAGGCGCAATGGCAGGCCATTGGCTTGAAACCGACCATAGTCAACGTCGATTCCGGCGCTTGGTGGGACGCGACCGGGAAGGGTGATTACGATGCCGCCGCAACCTGGTGGTATAATGAAACACCCGATCCCGATTTGGCGGTTCGCTGGGCGCTTTGCGGTACCTGCGGCTCGAATTCTTTCAACACATTCTACAACAATGCGAAAGTCGACAAGCTCGTAGAACAGGGCACCAAAGAGACCGACCCAGTAAAACGCGCCGCCATCTACAAGGAAATCCAGGAGATCACCACCGAGGAAGTGTCACAGATACCGCTTTACTACGCGCCGAACGCGGTCGCTTACGCCAAGCGTCTTACGGGCATCAAGTTGACGCCGACCATGCAGTGGACGCTCGAAGATATGGTCATCGCCAAATGAGATGATGCAATGCGGGCGACGCTACCTCACGAAGGCACGTCGCCGGCCCTTTTCCTTCGGAGGACTCTGGATTGACCCTACTTCCACTCATCTCGCGTCGCTTGCTCCAACTGCCGGGTGTTTTGGCTGGCATCTGTGTGGTGACGTTCATGTTGCTCCATCTGGCTCCGGGCGATCCTGCTCGATTGCTCGCCGGAGACCGCGCCAGCGCCGAGACGATTGCTGCAATCCGCCATCAAAACGGGTTGGATCAGCCGCTGTGGCAACAATTTATCACATATGTCGCCAACCTTCTCGCAGGCGATATTGGCCAGTCGCTGCGTTTCCAGCGGCCGGTAAGCGCATTAATCCACCAATTCATGTGGCCGACGCTGTTTCTTACCGGATACGTCGTCTTGCTTGCCGTGCCTCCGACGATCATGTTGGCAATCGCTAGCGCCCGCAGACCAGGCGGAGTTGCCGATCAGATCATCCGCGTTTTGGGCATCGCAGGCCTCACAATCCCGGTATTTTGGCTGGCCATCATGATGTCGCGTTTCTTCGGGGCCGGACTCGGATGGTTTCCAGTGTCGGGCTATGGCCAGGGCTTTTTTGGCCATCTGCACCATTTGTTCCTGCCGGCGCTCTCCACATCAATCTGGCTCGTTCCGGTCCTGACGCAGAGCCTGCGCGCCGCATTGATCGAAAAGACAACAGCTGATTTCGTGACGACCGCACGTGCTCAAGGTGCTGGGGAAGGGGAGATTTTCTGGCGCACCATTTTGCCCAACGCGGTTTTGCCGACGCTCAATCTGCTGGGTGTCATGGTGGCCTTCCTGATCGGCGGAACGATCATAGTCGAGACTGTCTATGCCGTCCCCGGACTGGGCGCGCTGATGATCGGCTCGCTTCTGGGCCGCGACTACTATGTCGTGCAGGGATTGACGCTGACGTTTGCGCTGGCCACCGTGATCATCACGCTCGTTGTCGACCTACTAACGGCTTTCATTGATCCCCGGGTCCGGCTTTGAGGTAACAGAAAATGCGGCATGTCAAAATCCTGTTCGAGACCTTGCGGTCGGTGCGGCTGACCGGGCCGATGCTCGCGGCGGCCGCTATCCTGGGCGGCTGGTTCCTGGTCGCACTGACGGCGAACTTCATTGCGCCCCACGATCCTGACGCGATCGACATCGTCCACATGCTGGGTGCTCCAAGTGCCGAGCACTGGTTCGGCACCGACCAGGTTGGCCGCGACGTGTTTTCGCGCGTTCTCCATGCATCGCGGGTGGATCTGCTTCTTTGTGTCGTCGGTGTGCTGCCGCCACTGTTGATCGGAACAACGCTTGGACTGCTCAGCGGTTACTTCGGCGGCGTGGTCGATGTCATTTTCATGCGCATCTATGATCTGACCGCAGCGTTCCCATTCTTCGTCCTGGTGCTCGCGATTGTCGGTGTGCTGGGGCCTGGACTGAGCAATTTCATTATCGCTTTGGCACTCGTCGGATGGGTGACCTATGCACGGTTGGTTCGGGCCGAGGTATTGGTCGTCAAGGAGTCCGAGTACATTCAGGCTGCACAATGTCTTGGCTTTTCACAGCCCGCCATCCTGCTGCATCATGTCCTGCCAAATGTCATGGGATCAATTATCGCTTACGGTGTTAGCGATGCAGTGCTGGTGATGCTTGCGGGCGCGAGTTTCGGATTCATCGGAATGGGTGCGCAACCGCCGCTCGCCGAATGGGGCGTGATGATCGCCGATGGCCAGTCCTTTGTGCTCCAAGCTTGGTGGATCTGCTTCTTTCCCGGTCTTGCGGCAATCTCGCTCGGACTCGGTTTTGCTTTTCTGGGCGACGGCCTCGGGCAACTGCAACGAGCGCAAGCGTCATGACAGAGGAAAAAAATCAGCCGCTGCTGGACGTCAGAGAGCTTACCGTTGCGTTTGGCCATTTGGCCGTCGTAAAGGGCATTTCCTTTGCCGTTCAGCCCGGCGAGATCATCGGCATTGTTGGAGAAAGCGGCTCGGGAAAATCCATTACCTGCCGTGCCTTGATGGGACTTTTGCCCGGCACCGCCAACGCCTCTGGGAGTGTAAAATTGAACGGTCGCCAGTTGCTCGGACTGGACGAAGCCAGTTGGCGTTCTATCCGCGCTCCCGAAATGGCAATGATTTTCCAGAATCCGGCTTCGCACCTCGATCCGCTGAAGCGAATTGGTCAACAGATCGCTGAGCCAATGATCCGGCATCAGGGGATTGGCCGAAGCGAAGGCCAAGATCGCGCCGTCAGGTTGCTCGAGGCGGTTGGGATTCGAGATCCGGAACTTCGCGCTCGTTCGTATCCGCATGAGTTCTCGGGCGGCATGAAGCAACGCGCCATGATCGCCGCGGCAATCGGTTGCGGTCCCAAACTGCTGATTGCCGACGAACCGACGACTGCGCTGGATGTGACAGTGCAGGCTCGTATCTTGACACTCCTGACGAAACTGAACCGCGAGCGCGGTCTCGCGATCGTCCTCATCTCGCACGACCTCGGCGTCGTTGCCGATGTCTGCTCGCGGGTCGTGGTGATGCGTCACGGCGAGATAGTGGAGCAGGGAAAGACTGACCAGATTGTCAACAAGCCGCAGCACCCCTATACGAAACTGCTCATCGATTCCCAACCTGGCCGTCGCCCGGCAGGGGCCGGATCAGCCGGATCAGCCCCGGCGCGCTCCCCCCTGCTCACGATCGAAAATCTCTCCGTGTCGTTTCCCGGCAAACGCGACCTCGCCAGTGGCCTCCGTCTCAAAAGTGCCCGCGAATTTCTTGCTCTCGACGGCGTAAATATGCAGATCGCCGAGGGCGAGACGGTCGGAATCGTCGGTGAAAGCGGGTCGGGCAAAAGCACTCTGGCGCGCGCCATCATCCGGCAGAACGGCGCAAGCGGCGGAGCCATCCGGTTTGACGGGCAGAATGTTCAGGCTTTGCGTGGCGAAACGCTGACCCGATTTTGCCGCAGCATCCAGATGGTGTTCCAGAATCCATACGATTCGCTGAACCCCCGCATGACTGTCTCGGAAGCCATCGCGGAGCCGATCTGGCGGCACGGGCTGGCAGACCGGCGCACGGCACAACGCCAAGCGGATGAACTGCTCGAGTTGGTTGAATTACCGGGCATACTGCGTGATCGCAAGCCGCGCCAGCTTTCGGGAGGGCAATGCCAGCGCGTCGGCCTGGCCCGGGCACTTGCTCTCAAACCGCAAGTCCTTATCGCAGACGAAATCACATCGGCACTCGACGTGACGACCCAGGCCCAAATCCTGGACCTATTGACCCGCCTGCAACGCGAGCGCGCGCTCACGCTGCTCTACATTTCCCATGATCTCCGTGTCGTGAGCAGCTTCTGCCAGCGCGTTTATGTCTTCAAGGCCGGCCGTATCGTAGAGAGCGGCCCAGCGCGGCAAGTGCTGACCAAACCGCGCGATCCATACACCCAAGAACTTGTCGAATCGATCGGTTCCCTCGTTCCTTCACCTACTCTCGCATTATGAAGATTTGACCATGCGCCTCGACGAATATGTTGCCAACGACGGAACCAGCCTCAGCGAACTGCTGAAAAAGGGCGATGTCACGCCGAAGGAGTTGGGGCGATGCGTCGTGCAGGCCGTTGCAGCGGTTAATCCTGCAATAAACGCGGTTGTCGAACTTTATCAAGACGCCATCGACGCACTCCCCGACCGGCCGCTTGGCGGCCCCTTTCATGGCATCCCAACGCTAACCAAAGACTTTCCTGTCGAGGCAGGACGGCCAGCTGAATTCGGAAGCCGTCTTGCCATGGGCTTCAAAGCTCCGCGCGACGCTGTCTATTGGACGCGCCTGCGTGACGGTGGGCTCATCAACGCGGGCCGCACCACCAGCTCGGAGTTCGGCGTGCCGGCAACCACCGAGACGCTGCTCTACGGTGCCACGCGCAATCCGTGGAATTTGGCTCATGGCGTTTCAGGTTCCAGCGGCGGGGCTGCGGCGGCCGTCGCTGCCGGCATCGTTCCATTCGCTCAGGGGAGCGATGGCGGGGGATCGATCCGGAACCCGGCGTCCTTTTGCGGGCTGATCGGCCTCAAGCCGTCGCGCGGCCGCGTCACCGGATCGCCGGGCTCTGTCGCGCCCCTGCTGGGGTTGGGCACGTCTTTCATGCTGACTCGATCGGTTCGCGACACGGCGCTGCTTCTCGACCTGTGTCATGGCCCAGATGCAGGCGACGGCTATGAGATCGCACCGCCCCCAGGCAGCTATTGCGATGCCATGAATGTAGCTCCGAAAGAATTGCGCATAGCGTTTTGCACGAAACCCTGGTCGGGCTGCAAAGTCGACAGAGAAGTCACGGCCGCGGTGGAAGCCACCGCCGCCAGGCTCGCCGACCTTGGCCACCACGTTGAAGAGGCTTCGCCAAAGTTCGACTATGCCACGTTCCTGGCCGCCCAAATAACCATATGGGCGGCGGACAGCGCCGCAGGACTGGTGGGATTGGCCGGGCAAATGGGAAGGGACATCGATGAAAAAACTTTGGGGGCCAGCGTCCTCGCCCTGCACCGCCATGGTTTGACGTTACGCGCCGCCCAACTCATGGAAGCACTTGCGATTTACGATGGGGTGACCCGCCAATTGGGACGCTTCCTTTCCGGCTACGATCTTCTGCTGACCCCCACCAGTGCCATCCTGCCTGAAACGATCGGAACCTACGATCCCGCCCGACCCGGCATCGATGCGGACGGGGTATTCGCCGATCTCGAGCCCAAGGAGACCTTTACGGCGCTGTTCAATGCGACGGGCCAACCGGCAATCTCGCTGCCGACGGGCCGGAGTGTGACGGGCCTGCCGATAGGCATTCAACTTGTGGCGCGTTTTGGCCGTGAGGATATGCTGCTCGCGGTGGCACGTCAGCTTGAACAAGGACTTGACGGCGAGGGTATCTGGAATCAGGGCCTGCCGGAAATGTATGCCTCCACCATGGAGCTCGCATGAAAAACAGAACAAATGCCGCCAGCAAAGGATCAAATGCGGACAACGGCGGAACAAGAATCGACATCGAGGCGATCCTGCGCACCCGCATGAACGATTTTTCGCCGTCGGAAAAGAACCTCGCCGGCTACCTGCTCGACAATGTTCAGATGCTGCCATTCGAAACCGGCGGTAGCATTGCCCATGCGGTCGGCGTCAGCGAAATGACCGTAACGCGTTTCGTTCGCGGTCTGGGTTTCGATAATTTGCGCGATCTGAAGAACCGGCTTCGAAATTCGGTCGCAGAGAAAGACAGTGAGATTGACGACTATATGGCACGCTTCCAGGTGCGCGACAGCCGCCAGCAAGCGCTGCAGGAGAGCCTGCGCCTAGAACTGAACGCCATCGTCAAGGCCTACGCGCTATCCGCAACCGACATTTGGGATGTGGCCACTGAGGCCTTGGCCAAGACCCGGACAATCTATGTGGTCGGCTTCCAGGCATCGAAAGGTCTGGCCATGGATTTCGCCAGCCGTCTGCTCTGGGCCCGCCCAAACGTCATCTTCGTCGAAAATTCCAGCGGCACTTTCGGCGAAATTATCGCCGCCGACCCCAAACACAGCCTGGTCGTTCTGATCGACACCGCCGCCTATGCCACGCGAGGGGTGAAGCTCGCGGAAAAATTGAAATCGCTCGACATGCCGCTGGTCATCGTCACCGACAAGTTCAGCCACTGGGCGTTCTCCTATACGCACTTCGTATTCGAGGCTCATACCCACGTAAAAACATTCTGGGATTCCACTGCCAGCCTCAGTGTCATTCTGAATCTGATGATTGATACAGTCGCCATCCGGCTCGGCCCCATGGCCAAAAAGAACTTTGCCACAATGAACGAAATGGGGTCCCTGCTCGGCGAATTTGTCGGCGGGAGCTATGCTCGTGGCAAGGACTGAAAATAAAATCGATTAGGAATCGATCGACTATGAATGACAATAATTCTAGCGCCGTTAGTGACCCGATGACGTTTGGCAAGATGGTTGTTCCGCATGATGCTTGGGACCGTGCTCCGTGGAACCGCTGGACCTTCCAGCACGTGCGCGATATGACGCCGACCGCACAGGTCTGGCGCGGTCCAGGTCCTGCGAGCCCGCTGCACGTCGACTTGCAGGATATCGAAACGGTCAGTTTCGAAATCAATGGACGGAAAGAAACGATCGGCGGCTTCTTGCAGACAGACTTTACCGATGGCTTCCTTGTCCTGCATCGCGGCAAAATCGTTGCCGAGCGTTATCTGAACGGTATGACCGAGCGCACACCGCATCTTTCGCAGTCGGTCTCCAAGTCGATTGTGGGGACTGTTGCCGGGATTTTGATTGAACGCGACATGATCGATCCGCAGTTGCCGGTGACGCACTATCTTCCGGAACTGGAAGCCACCGCCTATCGTGGCGCATCCGTCCAGCATGTGCTCGACATGACCAGCGGCGTGGTTTTCGATGAAACCTACACGGCTGTCGATTCGCATATGGCGCAACTGGACGCCGCTTCCGGTTGGAAACAGACTAGCAACCCGTTATGGCCAAAAAGCGTATGGGATCTGATACTGACGCTAAAGGCTAGCGAATGCGCTCATGGCGCTTCGTTCCGCTACAGGTCGATCGAAACCGATGTGCTTGCCTTCGTGCTGCAAAACGCCTCTGGCGTTCCGCTCGCCGAATTAGTCAGCCGTGAATTGTGGGTACCCATGGGGGCAGGCGAAGACGCATACTTCACTGTCGACGCGAAAGGCTTCGCACTGGCCGACGGCGGCTTCAACGCGACGCTCCGCGATTACGCCCGCTTCGCCCTGCTTCATCTGAACGCCGGACGGGGCTACGACGGACGTCAGATAGTTCCACGTACTTGGATTTTGGAAACGAGCACTGGAGGACGCCCGGAATTATTCGGCAGCATTTACCACGACGTGCTTCCCGAGGGAGCCTATCACAATCAGTTCTGGATCGAGGATTCCAAGCGATGCGCTTACATGGCGCGTGGTGTCTTCGGGCAGTTTGTTTACATCGATCGGCAATCCGACTTCGCCGTCGTCAAGTTTTCGAGCTGGCCGGAATTTCTGAATGTCGAGCGGAGCCAGACCGCTCTAGCCGCCACCCACGCGATCCGGGAAGCGTTAAAGTAACCGGTTCTTCCAAGTGAAAGCAGATATCCGAAGGCGATGCCGCGCCCAGCAAATTGAGAGGTGACCAATGACCACCGGAAAAAGTCGTCGAGAAATTCTCAAGTAGGGGAGCTTAAGCTTTTGTGGGGCGGGATAGAAAGGAGTATGTCGCCGTCATTGAATTTCGATGGGACTGGCGGATGTGAAGAGGGCAAAACGGGCGGTACGGAAAACTGCTGAACAAACGGCAGCTTCGGAGGATGAGGCTTTCACACTACAATTCCGCATATGGCTAAAGGGCGTGAGCCCGATGGTATGGCGTAGGGTTCAGGTTGCCTCGACAATGACGTTGTGCGAGTTTCATGGCGTCCTTCAGGTCGCGATGGGATGGGAAGGCATCCACCTTTACCAATTCACTATTCACACGACACGGTATGGCTCGTGGGAAACCGGAGCCCGAGCGCCGGAAAACGAATGAACGCCTGAAGAGCCCGCGCTATTACCTGCCACGGGTTGACGGTGCGAACTGTCCTGCAACAATCTCACCGCTGCGGGAACTGATCTCCGATCACATCGCGCCCGAACGCCTTTATCTGGAGACCCGATGGGCTTCACTCGTGCCCTATGCCGCCGCTGCGGAGCTGTTGGCTGATGTGCTGCCGATCAATTGCGGTGCCAATGCCACGACAGTTCGGCAGCATGCATTGCGCGCGGCGCGCCGCATCGAGCGGGAGCTGACCGAAGAACGAGTGTCCTTTATGCAGGATGCCCTGCCCGCGTGGCTGGATGAATCTGCCTGTTCCGGATGGCCGCATCGTTATCGGTCTGGATGGCGGCTACATCCGAGACCGCGATAACCGCAAAAAGAATTTCGAACTGATCGTGGGTCGTTCGCTACCCGACAACGGTGAACCGCGCTATATCGGCTTCGTCCAAGGTCATGATCGCAAGCCGCAACGCCGCATCATTGACCATCTCATCAAGCAAGGTGTTCAGGCCAATCAGGATATCACCTTCATCACCGATGGCGGCGAAGAGGTTCGATCGCTTGCCGAAATGATCGCACCGGCGAGTGAGCATGTCCTGGACTGGTTCCACATCACCATGCGCATCACAGTCCTTCGCCAGTTCGCGCAGGGAGTCGAAAACTACGACGAGCAGGCTGGGCAGGATCTGCTTGAAGGCTTACGCAAAATCAAATGGCATCTCTGGCATGGCAACGGCTATCGTCCGCGCGACGAAATCGCAGACCTGCAATTTGATGCGGAAGCTCTCGAAACGGACTATCCTAACATGCGCAAGTTCTTGACCGCCATCGACGAGTTCCGATCCTACATCGCCTCCAACAATGCACGCCTGATCAATTGCGGTGAACGCATCTGTTCAGCTTTCGTCGAGGCAACCGTCAATGCTGTCATATCCCAGCGTTTCGCCAAGAAGCAGCAAATGCAATGGAGCAGAGAAGGTGCCCATCTTCTGCTGCAAACCCGCACTCAGACGCTTGATGGTTCCCTTCGTTCGACCTTCCAGCGATGGTACACCAGCATAGCAAACGACAATCAAGAATACGATGAAGCGGCACTTGCCGCCTGACCGCCCCACAAATGCTTATGCTCCCCTAGATCGTCAAAGCGCTTTACCGGATCGGATTTGAATCCTGCCTCGCCCGGAGCAGCGATTTGCCAGTTGGTATGCTTTCCGTCCGCGATGGCCGGCGTCGTGCTGATCACTAGCGTTGCTCCCATGTACTTGAGGATTTCTCTACGACTTGTTCCGATGGTCGCTGGCAACCTATCAATTTGGCCATCCAGAAAGCCAGCTTTTGGCTTCTACGACAGGATGTATCGGATTTCTCAGCTCTGAAGCACATTGTCACAGCCGCCGGTTTGTCTACGGCAGAGTTTTCCAGTGTGGTAGATTTCGGCAGCAACGCAAGCAAAAGGTCCACTCGTGCGCACCCTCCAGAAACCAACCAAGGTCCATCCAAGATTGCCGCATCCGGCTTTGGCCGAGGCCGACTGGGCGGATTGCTACCAGTTGCGTATCAAAGACCGTGATCTGACGGCCATGGATGCTGCTAGATTGGTGCTTGGGCATTTTCCGCGATGGGTACGGGTGCTGATGGCGATCCGCAATACGGTTGTTGCGCCCTTCGGCATCAAGTCTTCTACGGCCCATTCTCCCGCCGAGATGGAAATGGTTGGCGTCTTTCCAGTTGTCAGCCAGTCCGTGCACCAAGTGGTGCTTGGCTTCGACGATCGCCATCTCGACTTCCGCGCCGTGATCGATGTCCACAATGATGGCGGGGAAAAACTTGTCAGCGTGATGACGCTGGTAAGGCGCAAGAACCTGTTCGGCAAGCTCTACCTTCCTGCTATCATACCGTTTCACAAGCTCATTACCTTGGCAATGATCACCAATCTCAATCGATAACCCTCTCCGCAAAACATTGGTTCCTAACCTCGGTCAGCCGTTCGTACAAACCCGCAAGTCACTAGAAAATGATGGATTGATTATAAAAAACAAAGGTTTAAGAAGCGAGTACCCTCTCGCGCTCGCGGAAAATGAAAATTAGCGAGCGAGTCTTATGGAACACCCGCACATTACTGAATCACGCGGGTTGGATATTTGAAGTGTTTCCCACTCCCGTTCTCAGGTGGAATGCATGACCGATCCAAGCTCGTTCTTACAGAATTCCAGATACGCCCGCACGATCGTCGAAGGATGCCGATGTGAGGGGTAAAGCAGATTTATCTGCTGGGTGGGCATCAAATGGTCAGGCAGGAGCGCAACAAGGCGACCTTCGCGAATGTACTTCTCAGCCAAAAATGGCGGAAGCTCTGTCACGACGTCACCACTGAGTGCTCGTTCGCACAGATGGGCATAATCGTTGGTCGAAAGAAGGGCTGAGTGCTCGAACGTGTCATTCCCAAGCCGCCAGGTTCTGTTGGAATGTCCGTCTTGACTCCAAATGGCGCAGGGGAACCGATGGAGCTCTGCGGGCGTCGATGGAATTCCGAACTCTTCCAACAGCGCCTGGCTGGCAACGACGACATGGCGGTAAGCGATGACTTTTCGGGCAACCATGGCCTCATGGGCAATCGCACCCACCCGAAGAGCGACATCGACACCGTCCTCGACGAGATCGACACGGCGATCGGTGGAATAGATGTGGAGTCGGATATCGGGATACTTCTTCTGAAATGCCGCTAGTAAATCCCACCAGGGTTTGAAACTTGGAGGCAATGATAACCGCAACAACCCCCGCAGTTGGGCCTGATCACCCATCACCGCTTCCATGGATTCTCCCAATACTTCAATACTTCGGCCTGCATGTTCGTAAAGCCTCATGCCCGATGCCGTCAGCTTCGCCCCTCGCACGCTTCTTTCCAGAAGTTGCACCTTGAGTTCCCGTTCGAGCTCACGGATGCGCCTGCTGAGAGTTGGCAGCGGTATCTGAAGCCGCTCCGCTGCAGCGGTCAAACTGCCTGTACGCACAACCATGACAAACATCTGAACAGCATTGAGATCCATATAATCCTCTCAAATATGAAAGTTAAAGTGCCATTTTCCCGGCTATTCTACACAAAACAATAGGAAGATACTCATCAAATCAAAAGCTACATACCTGACGGAGTATCGAAAATGAAAGCATATGTAATCGACAAGGTGGGCGGCCCTGAAGTCCTGCAAATGAAAGATGTGCAATCACTTCAGCCAACTGCGGACGAGGTAAAGATTACAGTTCGTGCATTTGGCCTGAACCGGGCAGAGACCTATCTTCGTGCCGGAAAAATGGGAGACATCACGGGCCCACGCACCCCGGGAATTGAAGCTGTGGGCGAGATTGCTAGCGACGCGTCCGGTACATTCCGGATCGGCGAGCGTGTTGCTACTGCCATGGGTGGCATGCAGTTCAGCCGCCCGGGCAGTTACGCCGAAGAGGTAACGGTTTTGCGCAGCAATGTCGTCAGCCTTGATGGTATTGATCTTGCCTGGGAAGAACTGGCCGCACTGCCTGAAGCCTATCTCACTGTCTGGGGAGCGCTGGACCAGAGCCTCGCAATCGAGGCGAGCCAAACCATTCTGGTACGTGGTGCAACATCGTCAGTTGGTCTCGCCGCCGTCGCATATGCCAAGGCACGGGGATTGACCGTTATCGCAACCAGCCGATCAGCTGGAAACGGCGACCGGCTGCGCAAAGCTGGCGCTGATCATGTCGTTGTCGACAACGGCACAATCTCAGATGAAGTGCGCAAACTGTTTCCGAACGGGATCGACAGTGCCCTTGAAGTTGTCGGCGCTTCGACACTGCGCGACACGATCAAGACATTGAAGCCGTTTGGAGCCGTCAGCATGATCGGCCTTCTTGGCGGAGCACCTGTGCTCAACGAGTTTCATCTGATGCAGGATCTGCCGGCCGCAATAAGACTGAACTTCTTCCAGAGTGGATTGCTGGGAACACCTGCCATGCCTTTGTCTGAATCACCACTTCGCTGGGTTGCGGAAGAAGTTGCCGCGGGCCGAATTCCGTCGCTGCGCTCTGAAACGTTCAATTTTGACGACATACGTCGCGCCCACACTGTGATCGAGAGCAATCGCGGTCTTGGCAAACTTGTCGTTCGTCTTTGACTCAAACAAAAGGAATAGTCCCATGAAAATGTCTGTGCGCACCGCACTTTCGTCCTTTGCCGTGGCTACGCTGGCTGCAACCTCGGCTATTGCTCAAACACCTCAAGCGAGTCCGGCAGTCAAGGCGGCCCTGACAAAGCAATTGGACCGTTATGAAAAAGCGCTGAATGCTTCCAATCTCGACGAGGTGATGATGCTTTACACCGATGATGCGGTTTTCATGCCGCAAAACTTCCCCACCCAGATCGGCAGGGACGCCGTTCGCGACACGTATGGCAAAATCTTCCAGGCCATCAAGCTGGATGTTCGCTTCGGTATTGATGAGATGGGAGAGTTTTCCGATGGCTGGGCATATGCCCGGACCCACTCGAAGGGAACCGCTACGGTGCTGGCCAACAAGAAACAAACCATGGAAGGCAATCAAGAAATGTTTCTCTTCCGGCGCGATAATGACGGTACATGGCGCTTTGCCCGTTATATTTTCTCGTCAACCAATCCACCCGCACAGAATTGAAGGCAAGTCCATAAGTGTCAGCATGATCCAACAGTGACCAGATCAAGCCTGCCGAGCAATTGTTGGCATATACGCCGCAGGCACATAAGTTTGGCAGGTTATGCGTTGTGGCAGTGGATTTCACTTGACCAGCTTTAATCCAGGATAGGATCCAGACGATGACAAACATGAAGGCAGCAGTAATGCGGAAACCAGGCGGGCCTGAAGTTCTTACAATCGAGAGCCGGCCAGTCCCCGTGCCACAGCTTGGTGAGGTATTGATCCGGGTCAGGGCATTCGGTCTCAACCGCTCTGAATTATTCACGCGGCAAGGTCTGTCACCAAGCGTGACGTTGCCACGCGTTCTCGGTATCGAGGCCGTTGGTCTTGTCGAAGATGCACCTGGCGGTGAGTTTCGCAAGGGCGATATCGTCGCGACTGCGATGGGCGGAATGGGCCGCCAATTCGACGGAAGCTACGCTGAATATACCTGTGTTCCCGTAGCGCAAGTGCAGGTTCTGAATACATCACTCCCTTGGGAAGTGCTCGGGGCAGTCCCTGAAATGCTTCAGACGGCGTGGGGGTCCCTGTTCAAATCGCTGCGGCTGGAAAAAGGCGATCGGCTGTTGATCCGCGGAGGTACAACATCAGTCGGCCTGGCCGCTGCGGCAATTGCCAAAAACCACGGTGCTTTTGTTGCAGCAACGACCCGCAATCAGGACCGTGAAGAACTGCTTCGCACAAACGGAGCCGATCAGGTGTTTATTGATGCAGGGTTGATAGCTCCCCAGATCGAAGACATGAACACCAATGGCTTTGACAAGGTGCTCGAACTGGTGGGCACGACAACGCTTTTGGATTCCCTGCGCTGCGCCCGGCAAAATGGCATTGTCTGCATGACGGGCATGGTCGGTAACAAATGGGCATTCGACAATTTCAGTCCAATGGACTCAATCCCGTCGACCGTCGGCCTCACGACATATGATGGCGGCCCGGACGACTTCATGTTGACACCAATCCAGCGATTGGTCGAACAGATCGCGGCGGGGAAATTACGGGTGCAAGTGGGCAGGACCTTTCAGCTTGACGAGATCGTCGAGGCGCATCGCTGCATGGAAGAGAACAGGGCCGGTGGTAAAATAGTGGTGCTGACTTAACTTTCACCGATGATGTAATGCCGTCCGCCTTGCCAAGCATAGTGTCGCGATTCAAACTGGCTTGTATTTTCGGTACTTTCGGGAAGACAACCTTTTCAAAGGACGCCATCGCTTGGCGCGCGACTCTGAAGGTTTAAGATTGAATTTCAGACACGGCAGACCTTGAACTTAGGCGACGGCCTTGCAGATACGTGCTGATGCATCTCCCTTCATCAACCTTGTACAAAATCGTCGGTGATCAGTAAACCATCAGTTGTACGCGCCGCAGACGTCTTGGAAATCTTCCTTTGAAAATGCCGATAATAGACGAATTTCAAGCGTTTTAGATTGTAGCGTAAAGGTCTACAATTCCGATAAAACCCTGTTTTGTCTCGCCTAGCCGTTCATCGCGAGCAAAAGAACGGCAAGTTTCACGTAGCGCGTGGAGCGAACTGAATCGCGACAATGAGGTCGGTAGCTGCCAAACGCAATCGTGTGTTCTGCTAAACAGATTAACGATCGCTCATAATCAAAGTTGCCGGGATAACAATATCTTTGGGATGAGACGCGGCAAGTTTCCATACCGAACTTCTGCCGTGTGCTATGAAAATTGGAAACCCTCGGTTAGTACCTTGCCAGTCGCAGGCAAAGTACTCCATATTTCACTCAACAAAGGGGGAAAAATGCCGAGCGTTTTCTTTTCATATTCGCATGTAGATGAGGCGCTGAGGGATCAGCTTGAAAAGCAGCTGTTCATGCTAAAACGGCAGGGTGTTATCGAAACCTGGCACGACCGGCGCATCGGCGCCGGGGAAGAGATACACCCAGCGATCGACGACCATATCAACACGGATGAGATTATCCTCCTGCTCATCAGCGCAGACTTTTTGGCATCCGACTACTGCTACGACATCGAGATGAGTCGCGCTATGGAGCGTCACGAGAAAAGAGAGGCTATTGTCATTCCCGTTATTCTTCGGGCGTGCGATTGGCACCATTCGCCGTTCGGCAAACTCAAAGCGGTTCCGCTGGACGGCAAGCCAGTCACACAATGGACGGACATCGATGACGCCTTCCTACAGGTAGCCAAAGCAGTGCGGGAAGCCACAGCGCGTATCGTTGGAACAGCCAAGCCTCCCTTCCACGGTATCCGTACGAGCTCGATCACAACGCCCACCCCTTCCCCTTTGGCGGATGGTCCGCGATCAAGCAATCTGCGGCTTGGCAAGACCTTTACGCAGCGGGAGAAGGATCTGTTCAAACACGACACATTTGAATACATTGCCCGGTTCTTCGAGAATTCCCTAGAGGAACTTGGCGCCCGCAGCCCCGGCTTCGACGGAGCATTTCGGCGGGTAGACGCCACTCGGTTCTTCGCAACGATCTATCGCGATGGAAAGGATGTGGCGCGGGGAACGGTGTACATCGGTGGGGACGCTTGGGGACGCGGCATCAACTATGTCCAAGGAGAAGCTACCACGAGCAACAGTATGAACGAATCACTGAACATTGAGGCCGATGACCAGACCCTCTACCTGACAAGCATGGGTATGGCCTCGTTTGGGAGGAATCGCAATCAGAAGCTCTCGCAGGAGGGAGCAGCCGAGTTGCTTTGGGACATTTTGATCGGTCCGTTACAAGGTTCCCAATACTAAAGGAAGAAGATGTTATCTCCAGATGAATTTACAGTAGGAACGTTCGCCAATGCCGCTCCGTTGAGCTTGATCTTGCCACGTAGCTCGTATGAGGAAACGGCTTTGATTGGCTCTATAGACGGAGCAGCGGCTGCGGTGATCCTTTCGGGGCGGTTCGCATTTCATTTCTTTGAGAGTGCAAATAATCATGATTGGCGCGGGCTCATCGTGCCTGACGTCCGCGTGGAAATCGATGAAACCACCCTGTTCGATCCTGACCAGAATGATATCCCTCTCGGAACTGTCATTCGAACGGACACACGGCTGGTTATACAGGCAAAACGCGAGAATTCCTTCAGCCGAGGTGTTCCAATTACACTTCGCGACGAACTCCCCCGGCCGAAAAGCTCAAAGCCGGTTTTCGTTGTTGGCAAATTGTCATTGGAGAACGGCCGACTAAACGAATCCTCTGGCGATCACCAAGCGATAGCAGCCCTGCCCCAGTGCCATAAGTAAATGATATTTTGAACCACCCGATCGTTTCGGCTCCGTCTACAGATAAATAGTTTGGGGCATTATCAGAACGTGTGTTCCCATCACCACAGAAGACTCTCGGTTCAAATCTTCGCCTTGACGGGTATCGAACCTTCGCCCCATCTCTGTTTTCGCTAAGTATTTGAAATTTCACTCTTCCCGCATGGTTTTTGCGACGTGCTCTCTGAGCGGTTTGTCGAGGTAGTACAGCGCAGTCAGGTCGCCGGTCGCCTTCACTGACAACAAAGCATCGACGTCGTCCGTGCGACCTCACGTGAGGCAGTAGGTTAAATCAAAGAAAGCCATAGCTATTGAGGAGATGTTGCATCCAGAAAAAGTTCGGCTCGAAAACCTGTCGAGAAACGAGCGCCTGATCGGGATGTATCTGGTCCGGCTGGTTAGTCGCCGGGTCATAATAGTTCAGAGAGACTTCATTTGGCCACATGAAGCTCGGTTCAAATGGCACCTCCGCGTATGGATTGAAGTAAAGATGCAACCCATCCAGGTGGCTTTCCCGATGAAAACTAGAATGCCGGATGTGCATATCCGACCCCGTGACAATGTGGCCGAAATCCCATCTTTGGGTCAGGAGATAGTAAAAGTTATCAAGCTGAAATCGGTGGACGCCGAGCTGCCATAGGGGTGAGGAGATGGGAAGTCTTTCCTTCTCGATCGTTCTATAGCGAGTTGCCCTCACGAGTCTCTCGATCTTGCTCTCTACGACTGCTTTCCCAAATGTCGCGACAGTCGAGAAAATTACTGCACTGATCTCCTTGAAGGAGTCATTTGTGAAGATCCCCATTTCGACCGGCGCTCCGGAAGCGGTTATGATCGAAGCCACCTTGTTTTGTCTGATTACGCCTCCCTCAACTACGGGCGAACCAATCCCGAACAGCACGAGATTTATCAGCTCGTTGTTCTGCAAAAGAGAGTGTTCGCTATCGAAGGGCGCTATTGCGATCACAAACGGCTTTCCCCGAACGTGGCTCAGGGAGTTGTATGGATGCTTCTTGCCGTCACTGCCTCGGTAGAGCCTCAACTTGTCTCTAATTTTTCCGGCAAGCTTAAGCGCGCAGCGGTTTTTGAAGTTCAGTACACTCCCTCCCTCCCCGGTCTGGCCTAGAGGTTGGTCCGATATTACAGCTTCGATGTTGAATTCATAGTTCCCGCCAGAGGTGACGAAAAAGTCCGGCGAAGACTTGGTTGTTGATTTGCACTGAGAGCTGACCCGGGATTTGCGCCGAGAAGTGACCCGCCTTTAGGTATCGCTCGTGTTGGTGGTGGTCAAGTTCCTAGGCTTCTCCTTCGTTGTTTTGGGTTCATGAGCCGA
>NZ_JAGENB010000008.1 GCF_019991125.1 Phyllobacterium calauticae
CAGTTCGCGTTCGCTCATTAAAATCAGTCCCAAAATCCGCATCCCAAATCTCGTTGCAATCAACGAGAAGGTGACACAGCGACGTTTCTACTTTGCAGAAACAGGACATTTTAACTTTGCGGCTACAGCCGTGAGTTGCATAAGTTTAATTATGGAACTCACGGCATCGATGCAGGCTTTCACCCCAGTGTCGAGTTGAAGGCGCCGCCATCGAGCAGAAGGTTCTGCCCGACGATGAAGCCGGCATACTGGCTGCACAGGAAGGCGGCTGCCGCGCCGAATTCCTCCTTGGTGCCGAAGCGGCCGGTCGGATTGGCGGCATGGGCTTCAGCGCGCGCCTGTTCGATGGAGATGCCCTTGGTTTCCGAAGTCTTTTCCAAAAATCCCTTGATCCGGTCGGTCTCATGCGAGCCCGGCAAGAGATTGTTGATGATCACCCCATGACGCGCCACCTGCCGGGCGGTTCCGGCGACAAAACCGGTAAGGCCGCTGCGCGCGGCATTCGACAGGCCGAGCTGGGCAATGGGGGATTTCACCGAGCCGGATGTGATATTGACCACGCGGCCCCATTTGCGCTCGATCATGCCGGGCAGGATCGCATTCATCAGATAGATCGGTGTCAGCATATTGGCATTGACCGCCTTCAGCCATTCCTGCTCGTGCCAGTCGGACCACAGACCGGCCGGCGGCCCGCCGGCATTGTTGACGAGAATATCCGGCTGCGGTTCGGTAGCCAGAAGTTCCTTGCGGCCCTGCTCCGTCGTCACATCCGCCGCAACGATCTGCACCTTGACGCCGTAGGTATCGGCGATTTCCTTTGCCGTCTCGCGCAGCACCGCTTCCGTGCGGGCATTCAACGTCAGGTCAACGCCTGCTTCCGCCAGCTTTTCCGCAACGCCGCGACCGAGCCCTTTTGAACTCGCGCAGACGATTGCTCGCTTACCCCTGATTCCCAGATCCATTCTGTCCTCACCTGTCCTTCATTCCGTCAAGCGGCCTGCCGTGCAAGAGCGGCAACATTATCGCAAAGACGGTCAATTTCGTCCGTTGTGTTCAAATAGCTGACCGACGCTCGCGCAATCTCGTTGAGGCCGCGCGCCATCATGTCAAGCGGTGTGTAAGGTATCCCATTTGCGGCGATTGTAATCCGCTTTTCCGCAAGTTTGCCGCGCAGAGCCTGCGGCGCAATGCCCGCCACCGTAAAAGAGACCAATCCGGATTTCTCCGTGCCGAGGTCATGAATCGCAACACCGGGAATGGCAGCCAGTTGACCGCGCAATTGCCCGGAAAGTTCCCTGATCCGACGGCGGATCGCATCCACGCCGAGGCTGCGCGCCTGTTTCAGTGCCGCTCCCAATCCGAGCAGCAGGGCGATGGGCTTCTCACTTGTCTCGAAGCGCTGCGCATCCGTCCGCACGTTAGGTCCGTCCTCGCCCCATGTCGAGGAAAGGACATCGAGATAGGCCGGTTCGAGTGTTTTGAGAAAGGCCTTGCGCAGATAGAGGATGGCCGCGCCGCGCGGGCCACGCAGAAATTTTCTCCCCGACCCCTTCAGCATGTCACAGCCGATGGCGCTGACATCCACGGGAAGCTGGCCGAGCGCCTGCGCCGCATCGATGAAATAGGGAATACCCGCCGCGCGCGTGACCCGGCCGATGGCAGCGGCATCGTTGATAAGCCCGCCATTGGCGGGAAGCCAGGTCAGGGCAACGAGGCGAACGCGGTCATCGATCATGGCAGCGAGCGCATTGGCATCCACACTGCCGTCTTCATTCACGGGGATGGTTTCGATGCGCGCGCCTGCCCTTTTGGCTGCCGCCTGCATCGTCGACAGATTGCCGCCCCATTCCTGACGGCCGACCAGAATGCGGTCACCCTCAACGAGCGGCGGCAAAGCGGCAAAGGCCAGTCCCCAGGCGGCGGAACCGCTGCTGGAAAAGGCGATTTCGGCAGGCGCCGCACCGATGAGACCGGCGGCATCCGCCCGCGCCTCATCGATCAGGCCCGCCGCATTGGCCGCGGCTTCCATGGGGCCGTAGAGGGATTCACGCTGGAGATGCTCGGTCACCGCCGCCAATACCGTGTCTGACGGCAGCGAAGAGCCGGAATGGTTGAAGTGGGTGCTGATGGCACACCCCGGCGTCTGCGCGCGCAGCTGTTCAATATCGAGCGTTCGGGTCACCGTCAGCCCTCCAGCTCGACCAGTGCGTCCACCTCGACAGCAACGCCGCGCGGCAATGAGCTGACGCCGACGGCGGCTCTGCTGTGACGCCCCGCATCGCCGAACACCGCAACCATCAGGTCCGATGCGCCATTGGCCACCTGCGGGTGCTGGGTAAAGTCAGGTGTCGCCGCCACGAAGACGCCGAGGCGAACGATGCGGCGCACGCTGGCAATCGTCCCGTCGGTGGCCGCTGCAATCTGCGACAGCACGTTGAGCGCCGCGATCTCGGCAGCCCTGCGGCCTTCCTCAAGTGAAACAGACGCGCCGACAACACCGAGGACGGCGTTCCCGTCATCGATACGGCTGATCTGCCCCGATATGCTCAACAGGGTGCCGGCGCGGACGACCGATACGTAATTGGCAACAGGCACGGACGCGACCGGCAGGTCGTGACCGAGGGTTGCAAGCTTCTCTGCTATGGTGGCTGGCATCATCATCTCCGGCTGACTATGCCGGCATCATCAACGGCCCGGCCCGGCAGGTCCAATTCAAAACACTGGCGTCACTGATCGATCTGGCTAATGTCTGCAAACCCGGATAAGCTGATGACACGCAGTCGAAAGCATGAGGCGAAATGCGCTCCTCCACCACCTTGCCGCCGTTGCAGGCACTTCGAGCCTTCGAAGCCGTCGCGCGGCTGATGAGTTTCCGCCGCGCGGGCGAAGAACTGCTCATCACGCAAAGCGCCGTCAGCCATCATATCCGCCAGCTGGAAGAGTTTCTCGGCCTGCCGCTGTTTGTGCGCAAGGCGCGCAGCATCGCCTTGACACCGGAGGGCGAGGACTATCGCGCCCGCACCACCGATGCATTCCGCCTCATCGCCGCCGCCACCGCAGACCTGCGCGGCAGGGGCAGACGCACAGTGGTCCGCATCAGTCTGCTGCCTTCCTTTGCCGCCAACTGGCTTGTCTCACGCCTGCACGGTTTTCAATCGCTGCACCCCGACATCGGCCTCGAACTCGATCCCACCCTGCGCAGCGCGGACATTGCCGCCGGGGAGGCCGACATCGCCATCCGCTATGGCGACGGAAACTGGCCCGGGGTCGATGTGCGCCTGCTCATGGCCGAACAGCTCAGCCCGGTTATCAGCCCGGCACTTCTGCAATCGGACAAAGCCATTGAGACGCCGGAGGACTTGCTGCGCCACACATTGCTGTTCGCCAGGAAGCCCGTTGACTGGCAGGTCTGGGCCGATGCCGTGGGCCTTGATCTGTCCGGCGCCCGCACCATCCAGCTGACGGACTACAACATCACCCTGCAGGCCGCGCTGGACGGTCAGGGCATTGCCATCGGCCGCATGCTGCTCATCCGCGATCACCTGCGGACCGGGCGTCTGGTACAGCCATGCGCGCAGACGATCACCTCCACCCGAACCGCCCATTGGCTGGTGACACCCAAAGGGGCCAGGAGCGCTTCGGCGGCCCAAATATTTATCGATTGGCTGATCGCGGAAACCGCAAAGGCATCCAATCAGAGCAATGGAGAAACCGGCAATGCCCTATGAACTCTATTACTGGGACGGCATACAGGGACGCGGCGAGTTCATCCGGCTGGCGCTGGAAGAAGCCGGTGCCGCCTATGTCGACATCACCCGCGAAACCGGCAGCGGGCGCGGCACATCCGCAATGATGCGGATGCTGAAAGGCGCCGATACCTCGCACACGCCGTTCGCACCGCCTTTTCTGAAAGACGGCGAACTGCTTGTTTCACATGTCGCCAATATTCTCTTCTATCTCGGACCCAAACTCGGTCTGGTGCCGGAGAATGAGGGATTGCGCTATGCCGCCAATGGCCTGCAACTGACCGTCACCGACTTTGTCTGCGAGGTGCACGACACGCATCATCCGATTGCCACCGAGCTTTACTACGAAGATCAGAAGGAAGCGGCGAAGGCACGTTCGACCAGCTTCATCGACCATCGTATCCCGAAATATCTCGGCTATTTCGAGCGCAACCTTGCCAATAATCCGGACGGTGACAGGCACAGCGTCGGCAACGGGCTCAGCTATGTCGACCTCTCATTGTTTCAGGTGATCGAAGGGCTGAGATATGCCTTTCCCCGCGCCACGCGGTTGTTTGATCGCCAGTATCCCCTACTGGTGGCGTTGCGTGATCGGGTCCGGGAGCGGCCCAACATTGCCCGCTATCTCGCCTCGCCGCGGCGTATTCCCTTCAATGAGTCAGGCATTTTCCGTCATTACCCCGAACTCGATCAGGACGCCGTCTAGGCGCGTTTGAGAACAACGACATTCTTGCCGTCGGCGCAAAGACGCTGCGCAGCAGCGTCGTGAAACGGTTCATCGGCCAGGGGAATGCGCCTGGCCTCCCGTCGCGCCAGCTGCAGAATGGCAGGCGGAATATCCCTGCCGTAAAAGATCGCATCGGCCATTTGCAGCAGCCGCATGGCTTTGAGTGTCAGAAGCTCGGGGTCATCACCCCCCACCGGGATGACAGCCACCGTGCCTGTGCGTGTGTTGCCATCATTGGCTATATCCACTGCCCGTGCCTGCAGTTTGGCCTCTTCATCGGGCAATGGGTCCACGCCAAAAGCGCGATTGACGAAATCCTCCCAGAACAGCCTCCGCTGGCGACCGGGCTGCAACGCCCCGGCAATATGGCCGCGCAGCTGTTGTGCCAGTTGCGCCCAGGCTGCCAGCGATGCGGGCAGGACCGTCTCGATCCGCCGGCGGATCGCCTGCCCCAATATAGGTGCTGCGCCATCGGTCGATATGCCGACCACCACGGGCGAACGATTGACGATGGTGCCAAACTGAACCGCGCAGAATGCCGGCTTGTCGATCACGTTGCACGGCACACCGGCTTGCGTCGCGGCATGCAGGAATGCTTCAGCCTCCTGTTCCGTTGCTGTATCGGCAACGGCGATGGCAGCACCGCGCAAATCCGTTGCCGACCACCTGCGCGCATGATGGACGAACGATCCTGCCGCAATCAGGGCGGACATTTCCTCGCTCATGGCTTCGGCGTAGACATGAACCTCGGCGCCCGCCGCTGCCAACAGTTCGGCTTTCCATGCGGCTGCGGCGGTTCCGCCCGCAACGACACCGCGCTTGCCCGCAAGGCTGAAAAACACCGGCAGCACCGCCAGTTGCCCGATACTGCCGGGGCGTGGGCTATTCTGCGGCCTGGACAAGATTTGCATCGACAATCCCCCTGATTTCGGCACGGCAGGAGCCGCAATTCGTCCCCGCCTTCAAAGCTTCGCCAATAGCTGCAACGGTCTGGCAGCCGCTGCGTGCAGCGCTGGCAATCTCGTTGCGGCCGACGGAAAAGCAGGAGCAGACAATCGCGCCCTTGTCAGGCATATCCCTGCCGGGTCGTCCCGCCAGAAGCTGGAAACGGTTCTGCGCAGCTGCAAAGCTCTGCGACAGTTGATCGCTGGCCCAGCTGCGCGACACAGCTACGGGCTGACGACCTATATAAAGCGCGCCGATCAAGGCATCACCGGCAAAGACAGCCATACGATGCTGGCCATTCTTTTCGTCATGGTAACGCAGCAGCGGTACGCCCTCGCCGCAACCGAACAATTCTCCGGCAAACATCGCCCAGTCATCCGGCTCGTGAAGACCGGCAAGTTCGATACGGTATCCTCCATTGGCCTTGGCAAGTGCCCAGTAATCCGCCGCAATCGTCCGGGGCTTGTCACGCAGGACCGCGAACCCGTACCAGAGAGCTTCGAAAGGCTCGATATCCACCCTTGCCATCTTCAGCGCGGGCTGGCCGGAGACCGGATCGGTACGCGATGTCACCAATGTGTCCACCCGGGCACTACCGGCAAACTGGTTGGTCCAGTGCATGGGCACGAACACACTGCCGCGCGACTGCCTGTCCGTCAGCAGGGCTCGGACGATGATGCCGCCGTGATCGTTGTACAACCGGACAAGGCTGGCATCGGCAATTCTCAGTCCCACGGCATCGAGCGGATGTATCTCCGCAAAAGGTTCGGCGAAATGCGCGGACAGGCGCGCGCTTTTTCCCGTGCGCGTCATCGTGTGCCAGTGATCGCGCACACGCCCGGTGTTCAAGATGAATCGTTGATCGATCGCGCCGGTATCGGCTGGCGATACCGCGATGAACCGCGCCCGGCGATCCCCGGTAAAGAAACCGCCTTGCGCAAAAAAGCGCCCGCCCGATGTCGCAGCGCGCCGGTTTTGCGGCCATTGGAACGGGGCAAGGTTGTCATAGGCGCGCGCAGATATGCCGGCATGGGCGGCGATATCGAAATCGCGGCTGCCCTTGTTCTCCACTCCCGACAAAGCGGCATGCTCGGCAAAGATCTGCACGGGGTTCTGATAGGCAAAGGCGGCGGCAAACCCCATGCGTTTCGCCACCTCGGTGATGATCCACCAGTCTGGCTTTGCCTCGCCGGGCGGAGGCAGGAATGGCCGCTGCCGGCTGATACGCCGTTCCGAGTTGGTGACCGTTCCGTCCTTTTCGCCCCATCCGGCGGCGGGCAGCAGCACATGGGCATAGGCGGTCGTATCCGTTCTTGCGTTGATATCGGAGACCACGACAAACGGGCAGGCTTTCAGCGCCTTCGCCACGCGATCGGCTTCCGGCATGGAATCGGCCGGGTTGGTCGCCATGATCCATAAAGCCTTGATCCGGCCATCGCCCACCGCCTTGAACAGATCGACGGCCTTCAGCCCCGGCCGCGTTGCCATGGCCGGGGCGGCCCAGAAATCCTGAATCAGCCGCCGGTGCCCGGCATTCTCGATCTGCATATGGCTTGCCAGCATATTGGCAAGCCCGCCCACCTCGCGCCCGCCCATGGCATTGGGCTGCCCGGTGACCGAGAACGGCCCCATGCCGGGGCGGCCGATGCGGCCCGTTGCCAGATGGCAATTGATGATCGCATTGACCTTGTCCGTACCCGATGCCGACTGGTTGACGCCCTGGCTGTACACCGTCACGCATCGTTCGGTCCGGGCAAACAGCGTGAAAAAGGCAAGCAGTTGATCCGGCGCAATCTCTGTTTGTCGCGAAATCGTTTCCAGATCATAGGAACTGGCAATCGCCAAAGCCGACGCAAAACCCGTCGTATATTGCCCGATATAGGCATGATCCAAGGCATCCTGTTCGGCCAGAAAACCGAGCAGCCCGATAAACAGCGCCGTATCCCCGTCGGCACGGATCGGCAGATGCATGTCGGCGATATCGGCGGTCATGGTGCGGCGCGGATCGATGAGGACGATACGCATCTGCGGGCGCTTGACCTTGGCAGCTGCAATCCGCTGATAAAGCACGGGATGGCACCAGGCGAGATTGGAGCCGGTCAGCACGATGAGATCGGCAAGCTCCAGATCTTCATAGGTTCCCGGAACGGTGTCTGACCCGAAGGCCCGCATGTGCCCCGCCACCGACGACGACATGCACAGCCGTGAATTCGTATCGATGTTTGCCGAGCCGATGAAACCTTTCATCAGCTTGTTGGCAACGTAATAATCCTCCGTCAGAAGCTGGCCCGAGACATAGAAGGCGACACTATCCGGGCCATGTTCCCTGATCGCAGCGCTGAAACGGCCGGCGACAAGATCGAGAGCCTTGTCCCAGCTCGCCGCCTTGCCTTCGACCCGCGGCTCCAGCAACCGGCCATCCAGATGAACCGTTTCACCAAGTGCCGATCCCTTGGAACAGAGCCGTCCGAAATTGGCGGGATGCTCCGGGTCTCCGGCAATGGCAACCGTCCCGTCTTTGCCGGGTGTCGCAAGCACGCCGCATCCGACGCCGCAATAGGGACAGGTGGTGCGAACCGTACCGGGAGAAAGCGCCGGATTGTCCATGCCGCTCTACTCTGCGGCCATGGCGGCCAGCTCAAGCAGCGCCAGAATCCGGTCACCGTCCAGCCGGATCGCGATGGTTTTCACGCTGCCTTCATCAGCGCCAAGCGCCTTGCCCGTCTCCAGCGAAATGACCCAGTTGTGCAGCGGACAAGTCACCGAAGCGCCATGCACGATACCCTGACTGAGCGGCCCGCCCTTGTGCGGGCAATGGTCGTCAATCGCAAATATCTGGTCTTCCATGGTCCTGAAAACGGCAATCCTGCCATTGGGTGTGTTCACGCATCGGGCCCCCCGGCGGGGAATGTCGTTGATTGTTCCAATCTCAATCCAGTTCATCATTCTACTCCGCTGCCTGCTGGTAGCCGATCCTGGCCATCGGCTGGAATTCATGCTTGTCGACGCCGGAAACCCGCTCAGACCACGGATCGACCTGCGCAAAAGTCTGGCTGAAGACAAAGCGGTCGAAATAACCACGGCGCTTCACCTCGTCCTGCATGATCTGGCGACGGATTTCATCGAGACCGACGCGTTTGGCCCATTTGTAGATGCGCTCGAGATAACGGCCCTGTTCGCGGTACATCTGCGTCAACGCCACCACATGTTCCAGCGCCTCATCCTCGGTCTTCACCAGCCCCAGAACTTCCGTCCCCTTGATGTCGAGACCCGCCGCCCCGGCGAAATGGATTTCATATCCGGAATCGACGCAGATGATGCCAACGTCCTTGCAGGTGGCTTCGGCGCAATTGCGCGGACAGCCTGATACGGCCATCTTGACCTTGGCGGGCGTCCACGACCCCCACATGAATTTCTCGATGCGAATGCCAAGCCCGGTCGAATCCTGCGTGCCGAAGCGGCACCAGTCGGTCCCGACGCAGGTTTTTACCGTGCGCAGCCCCTTGGCATAGGCCTGTCCTGACACGAACCCGGCCTTACCGAGATCGGCCCAGACAGCCGGCAGGTCTTCCTTCTTGACGCCCAGCATGTCGATGCGCTGGCCGCCGGTGACCTTGACGGCCGGAATGGCGAATTTGTCGACCACATCGGCGATTGCCCGCAATTCCCGGGAATTGGTGACGCCGCCCCACATGCGCGGCACAACGGAATAGGTCCCGTCCTTCTGGATGTTGGCATGCACCCGTTCGTTGATGAAGCGCGACTGGTAGTCGTCGGCATATTCATCCGGCCAGTCGGCAACGAGATAATAATTCAAGGCCGGGCGGCACTTGGCGCAGCCGCACGATGTCTTCCATTCCAGTTCCTGCATCACGGCCGGAATGGACTTCAGCTTCTTCGCCTTGATCAGCCGGCGGACATCGTCATGGCCAAGATCGGTGCAACTGCACATGGGCGTCACAGCCGATGGATTGTAGGAATCGCCGAGGGTGAGCGCCAGAAGCTGCTCTACCAGCCCGGTGCAACTTCCGCAGGAGGCGGACGCTTTGGTATGGGCGCGCACATCATCCAGCGAGGTCAGCCCCTTGCCGGATATGGCACCGGTGATCTTGCCCTTGCATATGCCGTTGCAGCCGCAGATTTCCGCATCATCTGGCAAGGCTGCAACGGCCGCCATAGGGTCCAGCGGGGACCCTCCCTGATAGGACTGGCCGAAAATCAATGTGTCGCGCATCTCCGAAATGTCGGTTCGCTTCTTGGTAAGGTCATGGAACCAGGCGCCATCGGATGTCTCGCCGTACAGCACCGTGCCGATGATGCGGTCATCCCTGAGCACCAGCCGCTTGTAGACCCCGGCGGCGGCATCGCGCAGGACGATCTCCTGCCGGTCGTCGCCTTCGCCGAGATCGCCGACGGAAAACAGGTTGATCCCTGTGACCTTCAGCTTGGTCGGCGTCTCGCTGTGCACGAATTTGGCATCCGCATCATCCGCCAGTTGTGCTGATACCACCCGCGCCATCTCGTAGAGAGGCGCGACCAGCCCGTAGCATTGTCCGCCCACCTCCGCGCACTCACCGATGGCGAAGATCTCGGGATCGGAGGTCCGCATGCCGGCGTCGACAACGATGCCGCGATTGGTTGCAAGGCCAGCCTCCTTCGCGAGCAGGGCGTTGGGGCGGATACCCGCCGCCATGACCACCAGATCGGCAGGCAATGTTGTGCCATCGGCAAGCAGAACGCCTTCCACCCTGTTCTGACCGATGATCTCCTTGGTGCTCGCCTTGGTCATCACGCGGATGCCGCGCCCTTCCACCGCCTGTTCGAGCAGATAGCCCGCAGCGGGATCAAGCTGGCGCTCCATCAGCGTCGGCATGATATGGAGAACCGTGACATCCATGCCGCGCGATTTCAGACCGGCAGCCGCTTCCAGACCCAGCAATCCGCCGCCGATCACCACGGCGCGCGCGCGGGACTGGGCCGCAAGCAGCATGGCATTCACATCGTCAAGATCGCGGTAGGTCAGGACCCCCGGCAGGTTGTTGCCGGGAACAGGCAGAACGAACGGAACCGAACCCGTCGCGATCAAAAGCTTGTCGTAGCTTTCGGTCGTTCCGGCATCGGAGGTGACCGTCTTGGCCTCCCGGTCGATCCCGATGATCCTGTGGCCCTTGTAGAGCGTGATGCCGTGCTTGATGTACCAGCCATCACCATGGATGATGATTTCCTCGAATTCCTTTTCGCCTGACAGCACGGGCGACAGCATGATCCGGTCGTAATTGACGCGCGGCTCGGCATTGAAAATGGTCACGTCATAGGTATCGGGCGCCATCTCGAAGAGATGTTCAAGCGCCCTGCCCGGCGCCATGCCGTTGCCGATGACAACGAGCTTCTGCTTTTTCGCTGCTGTTTCCATCTTACGCGGCCTCCACAAGACGGTGCCGCTCGTAGAGAAATTTCAGCACGGACGAACGGCAGCGGATATAGGTGGCATCGGCGGCAAGCTCGATGCGGCGCCGTGGGCGAACCAGCGGCACGTCAAGGATTTCGCCGATTCTCGCGGACGGCCCATTGGTCATCATGACGATACGGTCAGAGAGCAGCACGGCTTCATCGACATCGTGGGTGATCATCAAGACCGTATTGGCAAGCTCCGTATGAATCTGCATGACCTGATCCTGCAGATGCGCGCGGGTCAGCGCATCCAGCGCGCCGAACGGCTCGTCCAGCAACAGCACCTTGGGCTCCATCGCCAGCGCCCGGGCAATGCCGACGCGCTGCTTCATGCCGCCGGAGACCTCGGACGGGCGCTTGTCCCTCGCATGCACCATCTGCACCAGTTCGAGATTGCGCATGGTCCATTCATGCCGTTCCGCCCGGCTTTTGCTGGATGAGAAGACCTTGTCGACCGCCAGCTTGACGTTCTCATAGACCGTCAGCCAGGGCAGCAGCGAATGGTTCTGGAACACCACCGCGCGATCAGGCCCCGGCGTGTCGACAACAGTGCCTTCGAGAAACACCACGCCGCGCGTCGCCTGCGTCAGCCCGGCGACTATGTTGAGCAGGGTGGATTTCCCGCAGCCGGAATGGCCGATGATCGAGATGAACTCACCTTTTTCGACGCTCAGCGAGACCTGATTGAGAACCTGCGTGCTGGCGCCGCCACGGCTGAACACCATGTCGATCTGTTCGAGGGAGAGATAGGGTTTCGACATGATGGCTTCCTCAAGCGCTTGCGGTGTTACGGGTGACGGTCCGGGCGACGAAGGCGATGGCGCGGTCAAGCAGGTAGCCGACGATGCCGACATAGATCAGGGCCAGAATGATGTCGCTGATGCGCGACGAGTTCCACGCGTCCCAGATGAAGAACCCGATGCCGACGCCGCCGATCAGCATCTCGGCCGCCACGATGGCAAGCCATGACAGGCCGATACCGATGCGCAGGCCGGTGAAAATATAGGGCGCAGCGGCGGGGATCATGATCTTGGTGAAATATTCGAACTGGTTGAGGCGCAGCACCCGCGCAACATTCTGATAGTCCTGCGGGATGTTGCGAATGCCGACAGCCGTGTTGATGATGATCGGCCAGATGGCCGTGATGAAGATCACGAAGATCGCCGAGGGGTTGCCGTCCTTGAACGCAGCCAGCGACAGGGGCAGCCAGGCAAGCGGCGGCACCGTGCGCAGCACCTGAAAGATCGGATCAAGCCCACGCATCGCCCATTCGCTCTGCCCGACAAGGGTGCCCAGCGCAATGCCCGCAACGGCAGCAAGGCAATAGCCCAGCGCCACTCGCTTCAGGCTGGCCAGAATGTGCCAGAACAGCCCCTGATCGACGCCCTGCCCGGCATAGAACGGATGCGCGATCAGCTCCCAGGTCTCCGAGACCACCCGTGAGGGCGGCGGCACGCTTGCCGTCGGCGAAGAGCAGAGGATTTCCCACAGCACCAACAGGAACACCAGGGTGATCACCGGCGGCACCACGTGCGCCGCCAGGGAGGTGAGCCATTGCGGAAAGCGTCGAGGCGAACCGGTCTTTGGCGAAAGAGCCAGCGTCATGATTTTTGCCACCGGGGGCTTTTCATTCGGACGGATGGGAACGGGGCTGGCTGTCATGCCGGTTTCCTCACGCAAAACGTTTGATTTCAAGGCTGGCGAGATAGGTTTGCGGGGCGTCCGGATCGAACACCTTGCCATCGAAGAAGGTTTCGGGACCGCGTGATGTCGAAGCCGGAATATCAGCCGCGGCAACGCCAAGCTCCCTGGCGGCGTCGCGCCAGATGTCCTCGCGGTTCACCTTGCCGACCAGCGCCGCAATATCCGTGTCCGGGGCAAATTTGCCCCAGCGGATATTCTCGGTCAGGAACCATTTTTCGTGGCTCTGGAACGGATAGGATGTGTGATCGCGCCAGAACTTCATCAGATGCGGGCTGGCTGTCTCGACACGTCCCGAGCCATAGTCGTAATCACCCTTCAAACGCCCGGCGATATCCGTTGCAGGCACATTGAACCACGCGCGCTTGCCGACCATGGCTGCCAGCTCATCCTTGTTGGCGAGATCATCAGCCCATTGCTGCGCCTCCATCACAGCCATGAGCAAGGCCTTGGTGGCATTGGGGTTTTTCTCCACCCAGTCCGCCCGCATGGCGAAGGACTTTTCCGGATGCTTGGCCCAGATTTCCGCTGTGTTGACCGCGGTATAGCCGATGCCCTGATTGACGAGCTGCGCATTCCACGGTTCGCCGACACAGAAGCAGTCCATGGTGCCGACCTTCATGTTGGCGACCATCTGCGGTGGTGGAACGACAATGGTTTCCACGTCCTTGTCCGGGTCGATCCCACCGGCGGCCAGCCAATAGCGGATCCACAGATCATGCGTGCCGCCGGGGAAGGTCATCGCGGCCTTTGCCGCATTGCCTTCCGCCTTCTTCCTGGCAAAGGCTTCCCTGAGGACACCTGAATTGACCCCGGCTTTCTGACCGGCATAGGCCGAACCAACCGAAATACCCTGCGCATCCAGATTGAGGCGCGCGAGGATGACCATCGGCAGGGGCTGATTGTTCTGAGTGACCTTGCCGGCGCTGATGAGATACGGCATCGGCGTCAGGATATGCGCGCCGTCAATGCCGTTGCCCGCCGAGCCGAGCACCAGATTGTCCCGCGTCGTGCCCCACGATGCCTGCTTGACCACCTCGACATCGGGCATGCCGTGCTTGGCAAAAAGGCCCCTTTCCTTGGCAACGATCAGCGGCGATGCATCCGTCAGCGCAATGAAACCGAGCGTCGCCTTGGTGGTCTCGGGGCCGGCAGCGGCCGCATAGGCGCCGCCCGGAAGCGCAGCCTTTGCCGCCGCCAGCAGCGCCAGCGTGCCGCCAGCCTGCAAAAGCGTTCGTCTTGTCAAGCCTGTCGGCAAAATCACCTTCATCGCAATTCCCCTTCGCAGCGCTGCTTCTGGTGCAGCTTGAGCCAAAAAAAACGCCGCCGGATGAAGTGCATTCACCCGATCCGGTGAATGAACTCGCCCAAGCGACGTCTGTGTCTTTGAAAGCATCCGATGGCGATGCTCGCGGTTCCTGTCTTCGTTGACGGAACGGTTTTATAAAAGCAATAAGCGTGCCAACCGGATATTATATTTATAAGCCATTGTAATTGATATATATTATTATAGTTCAGCTATTTTTCACTGACGGCAATCGAAGAGCGGCGCAGGCGAAATGGGCAGAACGGCCATCAAACCCGCTCATTTATTGTGCAGAGCACAAATTCTGCCCATCAGGTTTCATCCCGGGTTGCAACGGGGTTTTCAAGATTGTGGACATTGAAGCCCTTGAGATAGGCGGGAATGTCCTGGGGATCGAAGACAGCCCCATCGATGAACCCGTCCTGGCGCTGGCCGCCCTCCACGCGCACATCCGCCGATGGTATGTCGGCGCGGGGTCCCAGCGCATGGCGGTAGAGATCGGGACGGAAGGCGGTCGCGACCTTTTCCTGCTTTTCCTTGGAGTGATCAACCTGCCCCCACCGCACCATCTGGCTGAATATCCATTGCGCCTGGCTGATCCACGGAAAATTCGCGCCATCGCGATGGAAGGTGAAGTAGTCGGAGACCGTCCGCTCGTGTCCATCCGGGTCGGTGGTGAACCTGCCCATGAGAACCCGGTGCAGGATGTCCTCCGGCGCATCGATATAACGCGGCTCGGCCAGAACCTCGGCAAGTACGCGCCGATTGTCCGGTACATCGCACCATGCGGCGGCGCGATCCAGCGCGACGATCAGCCTCGCCAATGTTTCAGGATTGGTATCCGCCCATTCCGGCCGCACGCCGATGACCTTCTCGGGACTGGATGGCCAGATATCCTCCTTGACCGCAACGATCCGTCCGACTTCGCGGGCGACGGCCACCATATTCCAGGGCGCGCCGACGCAGAAGCCGTCGATGGCCCCCGCCGACAGGGCATCGGATGTCATGGGCGGCGGCACGACCACCAGTTTGACGTCGCGGTCCGGATGGATGCCGCCGGCCGCCAGCCAATAGCGCAGCTCATAATTGTGCGATGAAAACGGATAGGTCGTGCCAAGCACCGGCAATGGCTCGCCGCGAACCTTTATGTCGTCAATCACGCACTTGAGGGCTTCGGCATTGGCAAGCGCGCCCTCGTCTCCGGCCAGATCCGCCAGCGCCTGCATGCGGCGATAGAGCTTCACCGACAGGGTAATGGCATTGCCGCCCCGCCCGAGCGTGAACGGCGTGATGACCGCTGACGGATTGGAACCGAGCCCCAAGGCGGAGGCGACCGGCATGGGCGCCAGCATGTGCGCGATATCAAACTGCCGGAAAGCCAGCCGATCCCGGATATTGGCCCAGGACACGTCTTTCACAAGTTCAAGTTGAATGCCTTCACGCGCAGCAAAGCCGAATTCAGCCGCAGCGATGAGAACCGAAGCATCGACAAGCGGAATGAAGCCCGCGCGAACGACGGAGACGCCGTCACGGCGGACCGCTGCCGGCGCCGCGAGGCCGCCGCCCATGCCCTGGCCATTGTCCATCCGGATAAAACTCACGGCCAACCTCTCTTTCTAGCTTCCCAGCATGGCTGCCGCCATGACGACGCTCTGTGCAATATCGGCGAGCTTCTTCTTCTCGTTCATGGCGGCCTGCCGCAGCAGCGCATAAGCCTCGTCTTCCGATATTGTGCGCGATTTCATCAAAATACCCTTGGCGCGCTCAATGACCTTGCGCTCTTCCAGGGCGCTTTTTGCCTCCGCCAGTTCCTGCTGCAGCCGGCTGAACGCCTTGAAGCGGCTGACCGCCATGTCGAGAATGGGTTTGACGCGCTCCTTCTTCAGGCCGTCGACCACATAGGCGGACACACCGGCATCCACGGCCGCCTCGATCGACGCGGTATCGGAGCTGTCGACAAACATGGCGATCGGCTTGCGCACGGATCGGCTGAGCTGGAACAGGTGCTCCAGCATGTCGCGATTGGGGGTTTCGATATCGATGACGATGACATCGGGTGCGATCCGCTCGATCTGCCGGGCAAGACCGACGATGTCGTGCAAAACAACGACGCGGTCATGGCCGGCCTCCCGCAATCCCTCTTCGATAATGGAAGCGCGGATACGGTTTTCGTCGAAGACCATGATCGATAGCGGTGTAGACATGCCTCAATTTTGCGCATGCCCTCAAATTGTGCAATGCTACATTAGCGCACAGCAACAAAAGTAGTGCGGGCGGCCGCTTCGCACCCGAAACGGCCGCCTTCAGCGCAATGGATCAGGCCTTGAAGGCAGCCCGCGGCAGTTCGGACAGCACTTCCGCCCTGTTGCCGCGCATGATGACGATTTCCTCGAGGCGGACGCCGAATTTGCCGCTGAGGTAAATGCCCGGCTCGATCGAGAACACATGCCCATCCTCGAGAATGGCCTCGGACGTTGCGGTGATATAGGGCGGCTCGTGGATGTCGATGCCCATGCCATGGCCGGTGCGGTGCAGGAAATATTCACCGTAACCCGCCTGGGTGATGACATCGCGCGCCGCCTTGTCGACTTCCTTGGCGGCAACCCCCGGTTTGGCCGCAGCCAGCGCCGCCTTGACGGCGGCATCGAGAACCGCGTGCACCTTGTCGAAATCTTCAGGCGTTTCACCGCAGACGGCAACGCGGGTCATGTCGCTGGGATAGCCGTCACTGCGCCCGCCAATGTCGATCAGCACCGCTTCATTGGCCTTCAGTACGCGCTCGCCGGTGTGATGGTGCGGATATGCGCCATTTTCACCGAAACAGACGCTGGTGAATTCCGGCTTCGCATTGTTTGCCTTGTAGTAGTCCCGGACAACACCAGCAATCTCGAGCTCGGTCACGCCGGGCTTCAACGCGGCAAAAGCTGCACGCATCGCACCGTCATTGATGAGCGCATTGGCCTTGAGCGCGGCATATTCCGCCTCGTCCTTGCGGGCGCGCAGATAGCCGACGGTGTCGTTGAGGAAGGTGCGCTTGGCACCCGGCAGTGCATTGATCACCAGCAGGGCGAAATCCGCCCGCATCGTTTCATCGAGCGCGATCCTGATATCCTGTTTTGTCCCGACGACGTCTTTCAAAACAGCGGCCAGCGCCGCATCGGGACCCTCGCCGTCCGTCCATGGATAGAACGGCAGGTCGGTATGCTGGCGCGAGCTGTCGGCATTGAGTGCCGGCATCAGTATCCCGGCGTGATCCCTGCCGACAAACAGCATGACCGGCCGCTCGTCGCCATGGGGCGAGAGCCCGGCAAGCCAGACCATATGCGAGGACGGACCGACGACGACAAGATCGGTTCCGGTTTCAGCCATGCGCTCCCGCAGGCGCGCCATCCGAAGTTCAGACATTTTACTATTCCCGTTGTTATGGATGCCGTGGCGAGGCCGCCCGACGATCCGGACGGCCTTTAAAGTTTCTGGTCAGTTCTTCTTCACGAGGCGGTAGAAGACGAAGTCCGATGTTGCACCGTTCACATAGCCCGAAACAGTCTTGGCGAGCGCAACCTGTGTGGCCGCCTGGAACATGACGATGATCGGTGATTTCGCCTGCACCTGCTTCTGCAGGTCGACATACATCTGATTGCGCTTGGACTGGTCCGCCTCTGCACGCGCCGCCTTCGTTTTTGCATTGAGTTCGGCAGGCACCGCCCAGCCATTGCGCCACGTGGTGGTCGACTGGTAGTTGCCGTCCGAATTGTCCTCGTTGAAGGCAAATGCCTTGGCGTTCGAATCCGGGTCCATGAAATCCGGGCCCCAATAGAGCAGCATGGCTTCATGAGTGCGGGCACGGTATTTGGTGATGACCTGGCTGCCCGTCCCCGGAATGATGTTGAAGTTGATCCCGGCTTCGGCAAAGCCCGCCTGCAGCGACTGCGCCATGTCGGTGAACGGCGTTGAATTGATCACGTCCAGCGTCACCTTGATCGGGGTTTTCACGCCGGCATCGGCAAGGATCTTCTTCGCCTTGGCCGGATCATAGGTATAGGGCGTCTCATCGAGCGATCCGGGGAAACCCGCCGGCCAGAATGCCTGATGCACCTGCATCTGGCCCTTGAGGAACGAATCCGTCATGCCCTTGTAGTTGACGAGATACCGTGCGGCCTCCCAGATTGCCGGGTTGGTCAGCGCCTCGTCCTTCTGGTTCAGGCTAAGAAAATGCACGGCGGCCTGCGGATAGGTTTCCACATTGACCGTGCCCTTGGTCGAAAGGCTGGCGACCTGATCCGGCGTCAGGTTCTTGGCAATGTCCACATCGCCGGATTCAAGCAGCAATTGCTGGGTCGCCGCTTCCGCCACATGGCGGATGATGACCGACTTCATTGCCGGTGCACCGCCGAAATAGTTGGGATTGCCGGCAAGGTTGATGATCTCGGCCGGACGGAAAGCCTTCAGGACGAAGGGGCCTGTCCCCGCGGAATTCGCCTTGAGCCAGGCATTGCCCATGTCGCCATTGGCTTCGTGGCCCTGTACCGTCACGGCATCGATGATCGAGGCCGGGCGGGCGGCAAGTACGTTGAGCACAAAGGCGGACGAGAAATCGCCATCATATTTGACCACGATCTTATTGCCCGAAGCAGTGACCATCTTGTCATAGTTTGCAGGGGTCCAGCCCAGCTGCGCCAGGATGAAGGCGGGCGCCTTGTTCAGCGCGATGACGCGCTTCCAGGAATAGACCACATCTTCCGCACGCAGCGGGTTGCCGGATGTGAATTTCACGCCGTCCCGCAGGGTGAAGGTGATGGTCCTGGCGGCATCATCCGCCGTCCACGCCGTCGCTAGACCTGGCGCCAGCGTCTTCACATCGGGCGCATCATACTGCACCAGACGGTCATAGGTCTGCGTCACATATTCACCTGACGTAAACTCGTACGCCTCGGCCGGATCGATACTGACGATGTCGTCGATATTCTGGGCCACGACAAGCGCATTGCCGGGCGTTGCCGCATGGGCAAGCGGTGCTGCCGATACGATCATGGAAGCGGCCAGCAATGCCGTCTTGAACAGTTTCATTCTTCATTCTCCTCTGGATTGTTCTTGTTGTTGGGTTTTTTGTTGAAGGTTTTAGAGCCGGGGCCGGAACACGGGCAATGTTCCTGTCCATAGAACCCGCGCCGTCTTGTCGGTGTCATTCCACCAGGCATGGGGCCGGTTGCCGCGAAAATGCAGGCTGTCGCCCGCCGAGATCACCACTTCCTCGTCATCGAGCCTGTGGGTGATGGCACCCTCCAGCACGTAGAGAATTTCTTCGCCTTCGTGGCTGACCGTTTCGGAACGATAACCCGCTGGTATGTGCATGATGACGGACGAGAGGACGTTCCCGGCAAAATCCGCGGCGATCTGTTCGTAGACAATGGAGGAACCATCAACCGAAAACTTCTGCCGCTCGCCCTGGCGCGTCAGCGCATCTTCCGCCGTGGGCGTGGCAATGAAATAATCCACCCCGACGTCGAGACTGCGTGCAATCTGTGCAAGCGTTCCCAGCGATGGTGTGGCATGATCGCGCTCGACCTGGCTGAGATAGCCGACCGAAATACCTGCAGCGTCGCAGATTTCCTGCAATGTCAGCTGCAGTTGCCGCCGGCGTGCCCGGATCATGGCCCCGACCTTGGGCTGTGGCGCAGCGTTGCGAAGTTCGGACGTCATGGGCGATTCCAATCCCAGTAAAATTTCTTTGATCTAAGCAAAAATTTTTGTATGGTCCAAGCAGAATCTTCGGCGAGGTCAGGGAAAGTATCATTACACCTCCGACTTTCAGACCGGGATCAACGGGAACAATCGACACACATGGGCCAACCCAATGGCCCAAAATGGGGAAGGCTCTGGGTTTGGCATTCGAATCCGAAACAGTGGCAGATATTGCCGCCAAGCCGGTCAGACGGCCGGGCTTGCACAGGAGCCGTGGCGCCCGCCTGCTGCTTGGGCTGGCCGGGTTCATCGTATCGGTGCTCATCACCTTTCTCGGGCTTCTGTCAATCACCTTCTTTATCGGCCGCGTTGTTCCCATCGACCCGGTTCTGGCCGTCGTGGGTGACCGGGCGCCGCGCGCTGTCTACGAGGCGGCACGGCTGCAGATGGGCCTGGACCAGCCGGCGCCTATCCAGTTCATCCGCTATGTCGGCTCGGTCCTGTCGGGTGACCTCGGCACATCCGTGTCGACGGGCAAACTCGTTCTCGATGACCTGAAGCGCGTGTTTCCCGCAACACTCGAAATGGCAACGCTCGGCATCATCATCGGCGTCCTGCTCGGCGTTCCCATGGGCGTCTATGCGGCCAGCCGCCGGGGCAGCCTTGTTGATCAGGTCATCCGGGTGATCGGGCTTTTGGGCTATGCCGTGCCTGCCTTCTGGCTCGGCCTTGTCGGCCTTGCCGTTTTCTATGCCCGCCTGAAATGGGTCGCCGGACCCGGTCGCCTCGACATCTTCTATGATGGCCTCGTCGACCCCGTCACCGGCATCGTGCTGATCGACAGCCTGCTTGCCGGTGAAACCGAGATTTTTGTCAATGCGCTCTGGCATCTGGTCTTGCCAGCCTCCGTGCTCGGCTTCTTCAGCCTTGCCTATATCGCGCGCATGACGCGCTCCTTCATGCTCGACCAGCTGTCGCAGGAATATGTGACGACAGCGCGCGTCAAAGGCGTTTCGGAGCGGCTGGTCATCTGGCGCCATGCCTTCCGTCCCATTCTGGTTCCCCTGATTACCGTGATCGGCCTTTCCTATGCAGGCCTGCTGGAGGGCTCGGTGATGATCGAGACGATCTTCTCCTGGCCGGGCATCGGCAATTATCTCACCGTGGCGCTGCTCAATGCCGACATGTCCGCCGTTCTCGGCGCCACGCTGGTGATCGGAGCGGTGTTCATCGGCATCAACAAGATTTCCGACGTGCTCTACCGCGTCCTCGATCCCCGTGCGCGTTAGGAGCTCCTGATGGCAAACGTCCATAGCTGGCTGATCGACGACAGCCCCGCCTCCCGCCTGCAGGCCCGGCTCGGCCGCCTCTACCGGATATGCGGCGCCCTGTCGCGCAATCCGCTGGCAGCCGTCGGCGCGATCATCATTCTGGTGCTGATCCTCACGGCGATCTTCGCGCCGCTGATCGCCACCCATGATCCGCTGAAGCAGGATCTGGCGCAGCGTCTGCTGCCGCCCGGCAGCGGCAACTGGATGGGCACCGACGAGCTTGGGCGGGATATCTGGTCCCGCGTCGTCTACGGCGCGCGCATTACCCTTGTGATCGTCGTGCTGGTCGCGGTGCTGGCAGCGCCTGCCGGACTGATTATCGGCGCCATATCAGGCTATTTCGGCGGATGGATTGACCGCGTCCTCATGGGTGTCACCGATATTTTCCTGTCCATGCCGAAACTCATTCTGGCGCTCGCCCTCGTCGCGGCATTGGGGCCCGGCATCGAGAACGCCATCATCGCCATCGCCATCACCTCATGGCCCGGCTACGCCCGTATCGCCCGGGCTGAGACACTCACCTTCAAGAATGCGGAGTTCATTGCCGCCATCCGCCTGCAGGGCGCATCGTCGCTGCGGGTCATTCTCGGCCACGTGCTGCCGCTGTGCACCTCCTCGATGATCGTGCGCGTCACGCTCGATATGGCCGGCATCATCCTGACCGCCGCCGGTCTCGGCTTCATCGGCCTCGGGGCGCAGCCTCCCTTGCCCGAATGGGGCGCCATGATTGCGCGCGGCCGCTCGTTCATCCTCGACCAGTGGTGGGTCGCCACCATGCCGGGCTTTGCCATCATCATTGTCAGCCTCGGCTTCTGCTTCCTCGGCGATGGCCTGCGTGACGTCCTTGATCCCAAGAGTGGAGAACAGCGGTGAGCACGCCCCTGCTTGAGATTGCAAACCTGCGCGTTTCCTTCCCCACACAGAAGGGCATGATCGACGTGGTGCGCGGTGTTTCCTTCACCCTTGGCCGCGAACGGCTGGGGATTGTCGGCGAAAGCGGTTCGGGCAAATCGATGACGGGGCGCGCCATCCTCAAACTCATCCGCGCGCCGGGAACGATCCGTGCGGACACGTTCCGTTTTGATGGTATCGACTTGCTGCAACAGTCAGAGAGGGCAATGCGCCGCATTCGCGGCGCCCGCATTTCCATGGTGATGCAGGATCCGAAATTCTCGCTCAACCCCGTCATGACCGTGGGCGAGCAGATTGCCGAAGCGCTGCAAACCCACCAGCGTTTGCCCCGCCGGGAAACCCGGCAGCGCGTGCTCACTATGCTCGAAGCGGTGCGCATCGATGACCCCGAACGTGTCGCCAGCCTCTACCCGCACGAAATTTCCGGCGGCATGGGCCAGCGGGTGATGATCGCCATGATGCTCATCCCCGAGCCCGATCTGCTGATTGCCGACGAGCCGACCTCGGCGCTCGACGTTTCGGTGCAGGCACAGGTTCTCGATATCATCGACGAGCAGGTCAAACGCAAAGGCATGGGGCTGATCTTCATCAGCCATGACCTCAACCTCGTGTCGAGCTATTGCGACCGCATACTGGTGATGAACACCGGCGAGATCGTCGAGGAATGCCAGGCGGGCGAATTGCGCAACGCCGTGCATCCCTATACGCGCGGGCTGATTGCCGCCATTCCGCGGCTCGATGAAACGCGTGAGGAGCTGCCTGTTCTCGACCGCAGCGCATGGGTGGCACAATGACCGCGCTTTCTCTGAATAATCTCGACATTTCCTATGGTGAAACGCAGATCACCCACGGCATCAGCCTTGATATCGCGGAGGGCGAGAGCTTTGCGCTGGTCGGCGAAAGCGGCTCCGGCAAATCGACGGTGCTGAAGGCCATTGCCGGGCTTGCCCCGCAATGGACCGGCTCGATCACCGCTTTCGGCCAACCGCGCACGCATGGTATCGACCAGCATTTCGCCCGGCATTGCCAGATGGTGTTCCAGGACCCCTACGGTTCGCTGCATCCGCGCAAGACCATCGATGCCATCCTGAGCGAACCGCTGGCCATCCACGGCATCGGCAACCAGAACGGCCGGGTCGAGGATATGCTGGTTGCGGTCGGTCTCGACCGCAAATTCCGCTTCCGCTATCCCCATCAATTGTCCGGCGGCCAGCGCCAGCGTGTCGCCATCGCCCGTGCCCTGATGCTTGAACCCAAGCTTCTGCTTTTGGACGAGCCGACCTCGGCGCTCGATGTCTCGGTGCAGGCCGAAATTCTCAACCTTCTGAAGCGCCTGCGCCGCGAACAGAACCTCACCTTCCTCATGGTGACCCACAATCTGCCCGTCGTGTCCTTCCTCTGCGACCGTCTGGCGGTGATGCGTCACGGACGGATCGTCGAGATTGCCGATGTGGCCGACCTCAAGCGCGGTGCGCTCCAGGAAACCTATTCGCGTGAACTGATGGATATCAGCGTCGCGCATGCCGGTTGAACAATGACCCCAAGGAAATGAAAATGACACAGGATGAAGTAGCAACTGTATTGGCCGAATTTGACGCGGCCATTGCCGCGGGCACCCATGCCGAAGCTCCGTGGCAGGCATTGCAGACGCTGTCGCAAAAGATCATCGGCGCCAAGCTGTTCACCATCATGACCGTCGACATGAAGAACGAGCTGGCCCGCCGTGAATACACCTCCGACGCCGAGAGCTATCCGGTGTCCGGCACCAAGCCGATCCACTATGACCGCTGGTTCGACACGGTGCACAAGGACAGGCAGTCCTTCGTTGCCAACACCATCGCCGATATCGCGACGGTGTTTTCCGACCATGAAACGATCTGGGCGCTCGGCTGCGGCTCGGTCATCAACATTCCCGTGGTGATTGCGGGCGAGCTGCTCGGCACGGTCAATTGCCTCGATGTCGAGCACCACTACACGCCGGAACGGGTTGAGCGCTCCAAACTGCTGGCCATCCCGGCCAAGCTGGCGTTTCTGGCGGCCAGCAAGGCCGCCTAGACAGTGCGCTCCTGCCCGTGCAATCAGCGGGCAGGAATGACGGCTGTCGCCTCGATTTCAACCAAAGCGCGATCTTCCAGGAGGGCCACGACCTGCACCAGGGTCATCGCCGGATAGTGCCGGCCGAAGACACGACGATAGGCTTCGCCCAGCCGTTTCTGTTCGGCGACATAGATCTTCTTGTCGGTGATGAACCAGGTCAGCCGCACGAGATCGGTTGTCTCGGCACCGGCGCTTGCCAGGATATCGACAATGTTGCGCATCGCCTGCTCGGCCTGCTCGACGAAATCATCGGTCTCGAATGTCTGGTCCTTGGTCCAGCCGATCTGGCCGCCGACAAAGATGACCTTCCCCTCGGCTGCCATGCCGTTGGAGTATCCCTTTGCCGCCGGCCAGCCCTGCGGGTGTATGATCTCTGCCATTCGAATGTCCTGCCTGATTATTACATGGGTTATTGCTGATATGCCTTGCGCAATTGAAAGCGCTGTATTTTCCCGGTCGCCGTCTTGGGCAGCGCATCGAGGAATTTGATCGAACGCGGATATTTGTACGGCGCTATGACCTGTTTGACATGGTCCTGCAAGCGCTTGGCCGTTTCCTCGCTGGCCGCCACACCCGCCTGCAGCACCACATGCGCCTGCACGATCTGGCCGCGCTCCGCGTCTGGCGCACCGATGACGGCGCATTCGCTGACGTCGGGATGGGCGAGCAATGCCGCTTCCACCTCGGGACCGGCAATGTTGTAGCCGGCGGAGATGATCATGTCGTCGGAGCGCGCGGCAAAATGGAAATAGCCATCCGCGTCCTGAAAGAAGGAATCGCCGGTCAAATTCCAGCCGTCGCGCACATAATTCTTCTGGCGCTTGTCGGCGAGATAGCGGCAGCCGATCGGCCCGCGCACCGCCAGCCTGCCGATCTCGCCGCGCGGCACTTCGCGCATCGCCTCATCGACTATAATGGCCTGGTAGCCGCTGACGGGCTTGCCCGTCTTGCCCGGCCCCGAATCCTCCAGCCGGTTGCTGATGAAGATGTGCAGCATTTCCGTGGCGCCGATACCGTCGAGCAGCGGCTTGCCGGTCTTCTGCATCCAGGCTTCGTAGATCGGCGCCGGCAGCGTCTCGCCCGCCGAAACCGCGATGCGCAGCGAGGAAAGGTCTGCACCCTCGTTCATCGCCTGCAGCATGACCCGGTAGGCGGTCGGCGCGGTAAAGCTGATCGTTGCCTTGTAGGTCTCGATGATGTCGATCATTTTCGGCGGCGTTGCCTGTTCCAGAAGAGTTGCCGCCGCGCCGAACCGCAGGGGAAAGATTGCCAGCCCGCCAAGACCGAAGGTGAAGGCAAGCGGCGGCGAGCCCACGAAAATATCGTCGGGACGCACATCAAGCACTTCCTTCGCATAGCCGTCGGCGATGATGAGAAGATCACGATGAAAGTGCATCGTCGCCTTCGGCTCGCCGGTGGTGCCCGACGTGAAGCCAAGCAAGGCCACATCATCGCGGCCGGTCTTCACCGCCTCGAAACGAACGGATTTGTCGAGCGCGATCCGGTCCAGTTCCGCCTCGTGATTGGCCGTACCATCAAAGCCGACAACGCGCTTCAGGAACCTGCTTGTTTTGGCGCAGGTTTCCATGTCTTCCAGCAGCCGCGTATCGCACAGTGCCAGGGATATCTGCGCCTTGTCGACGATCTGCGTGAGTTCGCCGGCCCGCAGCATCGGCATGGTATTGACGACCACGGCACCCACCTTGGTTGCTGCCAGCCAGCAGGCAACCATCGCCGGATTGTTGGCGGAGCGGATCAGAATGCGGTTGCCCGGCTCGACACCATAATTTTCCACCAGCGCATGGGCGATGCGGTTGGTCCAGTCGGTGAGTTCCTTGTAGGTCCGGCGGCGGCCATTGCCGATCAGCGCCGTATTGTCGCCGAACCCCTTGGCGACCATCGCATCGGTCAGTTCCACGGCGGCATTCAGCCATTCCGGATACTGGAAATTCTCCATCAGCAGTTCCGGCCATTCCTCGAACGGAGGAAGATTATCCCGGGTAAAGTGATCCGTATGCGCCGATGGTCCCAACATTCTCTTTATCCCCTTGCAAGTTCATGCCTTGCGATGATTATTTTTTGTACGTCCGACGCACCTTCATAGATGCGCAATGCCCTGATTTCCCGGTAGAGGCGCTCGACGACACTGCCTTTGCGCACGCCGTCCCCGCCGTGAATCTGAACCGCCTTGTCGATCACGCTCTGCGCGCGGTCCGTGGCATAGAGCTTGGCCATGGCGGCTTCCCGGCTGACCCGCTCGGCGCCGCTGTCCTTCAGCCACGCCGCCCGGTAGACGAGCAGCGCCGCCGCATCGATATCCAGTGCCATATCGGCGATATGCCCCTGCACCATCTGCAGATCTGACATGGGTGCGCCGAAGAGGTGACGGCCATTGGCGCGCTTGACCGCTTCCTCCAGCGCCCTGCGGGCAAAGCCCAGCGCAGCTGCCGCCACGGTCGAGCGGAAGACGTCAAGCACCGACATGGCAATGCGAAAGCCCTGTCCCGGTGAACCGATGAGAGCGGATGCCGGTATCCGGCAATTGTCAAAGACCAGCCGCGCCAGCGGATGCGGCGCGATAACTTCAAGCCGTTCGGCAACAATCAGGCCCGGCGTATCCGCGGGCACGATGAAGGCGGAAATGCCCTTGGCACCCTCCCCCTCGCCGGTGCGGGCAAACACCGTATAGACATCGGCGATGCCGCCATTGGAAATCCAGGTCTTTTCGCCGTTGAGGACAAATCCGTCGCCATCGCGCACGGCTGACAGTTCAAGATTGGCAACGTCGGATCCCGACTGCGGTTCGCTGAGGGCGAAGGCGGAGAGCGCCTTGCCCGCCCGCGTCCGCGTCAGCCATTCCCGCTTCTGCGCATCGGTCCCGAACAGGGAAAGCGCACCAGTGCCGAGCCCTTGCATGGCAAAGGCGAAATCCGCCAGGCCGTCATGCCGCGCCAGCGTCTCGCGGATGATGCAAAGGCTGCGCACATCAAGCTTGCCACCGGCGGTGGGGTCAACCGCCGTGTGTTTGAGAAGACCGGCTTCTCCAAGTCTGGCAACCAGCCCTCGGCAGGCGTCATCGACATTTTCATGATCGATATGGCCGGTGTTATCCGTGGCCCACTGCTCCACCGCATCGGCGAGCCGGCGATGCACATCGTCGAAGAACGGCCATGAAAGGAAGCTGCGGTCCATCATCTCAGTCGCCCTTGAACGCGGGGGTCTGATGCGCAACGAAGGCATCATAGGCACGCTGGAAATCCTGCGTCTGCATGCAAAGCGCCTGCGCCTGCGCCTCCGCCTCGATGGCCTGATCAATTGACATGGACCATTCCTGGTTCAGCATCGTCTTGGTCATCATATGGCCGAATGTCGGGCCTTCGGCGAGGCGCCTTGCCAGTTTCAGCGCCTCAGCGTCCAGCGTTTCCGCATCGACAATGCGGTTGTAGAAACCCCAGCGCTCGCCCTCTTCGGCGGACATGCTGCGCCCGGTATAGAGCAGCTCGGCGGCGCGCCCCTGGCCGATAATCCGTGGCAGGATGGCACAGGCGCCCATGTCACAGCCGGCAAGTCCGACACGCGTGAACAGGAAGGCGGTTTTGGCGGCCGGTGTCGCGAGACGCAGGTCGGACGCCATGGCGATGATGGCGCCGGCACCGACGCACACGCCGTCCACGGCGGCGATAACCGGCTTGCCACAATGCATGATGGCCTTGACCAGATCGCCCGTCATGCGGGTGAATTCCAGCAGGCTCTTCATGTCCATCTTCAGAAGCGGCCCGATGATGTCGTGCACATCGCCGCCCGAGCAGAAATTGCCGCCATTGGAACCGAAAACCACGGCCTTGATGTCATCGGCATAGACGAGCGCGCGAAAACAGTCGCGCAGTTCGGCATAGCTGTCGAAGGTCAGCGGGTTCTTGCGCTCCGGCCGGTCAAGCGAGATGACCGCGATGCCATCGGTGACATGCCATTTGAAATGGGTCGCCGTGTAATTTGCCATCTCACGCATCGTGTTCCCCCTCGCTGTGCAGTCCCTGCGCATGTTCGATTGTGTCCAGCGTGGCGAGCAGCCCGGCTGTCACATCCAGCGGCAGGCTGCCGAAAATCTCGTTGATCCACAGTTCATGCGCGGCGGCCATCCGGGCGAACTCATCCCGGCCCCGCTGCGTCAGCCGGACCAGCATGGCGCGTTTGTCACCCGCAACCGGCACCCGCAGCACCGACCCGTCCGACACGAGCCGCTCGATGATGCCGGTGACATTGCCGTTGGAAACCCGCAGCGCCGAGGAGAGTTCGCTCATCTTCAGCCCTTCCTCGAACCGGTAGAGCGCGGCCATGACGTCGAAACGCGGCAGGGTCGTATCGAATTCGACCCGCAGGTTTTCGCGCACCACCGCCTCGACATGCTTGGTCGCCTTGAGCATTTTCAGCCAGACGCGCAGGCTCTGCTTCACCTGCTCGGGCCCGGCTTTGCGGGCGGCGGACGGGCTGGTCTTGCTGCTCATACTTCGCCTCCTGAAATGGATATGGCCTGACCGGTGACGGAGCCGGAATGCGCGCCGCACAGCCAGAGCACCGTCTGCGCGATCTCCGCAGGCTGGATCAGCCGTTTCTGCGGATTGGATGCAACAAGGGCTGCAACGGCGTCCGCATGGCTCTTGCCGGTTTTCTGCATGATCGTGCCGATGGCGCGTTCAAGCATCGGCGTCTCGGTGAAGCCGGGGCAGACGGCATTGACTGTCACCCCAGACTTCGCCAGTTCCAGCGCCAGCGATTGCACCAGCCCGATCACACCATGCTTGGCTGCGGCATAGGCTGAGACATAGGGATAGCCTTTCAGGCCCGCCGTCGAGCCAATGGCAATCAGCCGCCCGTTGTTCTTCGCCAGCATATCAGGCAGTCCCTGCTGGAAGGTCAGGAACACGCCGGTCAGGTTGAGATCGATCTGGCTTTGCCATGTCGCAAGGTCGAGCTTCTGGAATGGCGTGCTGGCAGCCGACCCGGCATTGGCAATGGCGATGTCGAGCGGACCGACGTCGCTGCGGATGCGGTCGAACAGATGGCGGGACGAGCCCTCATCCGTGACATCAGCAGCGATGGGAATAATGCGTTCCGACTGTGCCGCGATCTCATTCAAGGCTTCCATCCGGCGGCCCGCGATCACCACCTTTGCACCCTCGCCCGCCAGGGCAAGCGCGATGGCGGCGCCGACGCCGGACCCGCCGCCGGTGACCAATGCGACCTTGCCTTGGAGTGATTGCGTCATCTACGCGCCCTCGATGGGAGCAATGACTTCGGCACGCTCCGCCAGCCGGTACATCTGGTCCCGACCGGGATAATAGGGTTTCGGCCAGTCCACGCCCTTGTCACCCAGCGCCACGGCCGCATGCAGGGTCCAGTAGGGATCGGCCAGATGCGGGCGTGCAAGGCACACCAGATCGGCACGACCGGCAAGCAGGATGGAATTGGCATGATCCGGCTCGTAGATATTGCCGACGGCCATGGTTGCCATGCCCGTCTCGTTGCGGATGCGGTCGGAGAACGGTGTCTGGAACATGCGGCCATACACCGGCTTGGCGTCTATCGAGGTCTGCCCAGCCGACACGTCGCAGATATCGACACCCGCCTCCTGCAGCATCCGTGCGATATCGACGGCATCCTGCGGGGTTATGCCCTTGTCGCCCACCCAGTCATTGGCGGAAATGCGCATGGAGATCGGCTTTCCCGACGGCCAGACGAGACGCACCGCACGGAATATCTCCAGCGGATAGCGCATGCGGTTTTCCAGGGAGCCGCCATAGGCGTCGGTGCGGTTGTTCATGACCGGCGTTATGAACGACGACAGGAGATAGCCATGCGCCGCATGGATTTCCAGCATGTCGAACCCGGCCCGGTCAGCCATTTCGGCCGAGGCAACGAACTGGTCGCGCACCCGGTCCATATCGGCGCGGGTCATCGCGGTAGGTGTCTGGTTGTCCGCTGACCACGGCAGATCGGAGGCGGACAGAACCGGCCAGTTGCCGTCGGGCAAAGGCACATCCGTTCCCTCCCAGCCGAGGCGCGTCGAGCCCTTCGCACCGGAATGGCCAAGCTGGCAGCTGACCTTGGCACCGGTCTCTGCATGGATGAAACCGACAATCCGCTTCCACGCCGCTTCGTGTTCCGGCGCATACATGCCGGTGCAGCCGGGCGTGATCCGCCCTTGCGGGCTGATGCAGGTCATCTCGATGGTCACCAGACCCGCCCCGCCCTTGGCGCGCTCGCCGTAGTGGACGAGATGCCAATCAGTGGGTGTCCCGTCGACGGCCTTGTACTGCGCCATCGGCGAGACCACGATGCGGTTCTTCAGGGTCAGATCACGCAGTTTGAACGGCGCAAACATCGGTGCGCGCTGCGTCCCGCTCTTCGCCCCGGCCTTTTCCTGAAACCAGGCTTCGGCGCTTCCCAGCCACGCCCTGTCACGCAGCCGCAGATTCTCATGGCTGATGCGCTGCGAACGGGTCAGAAGCGAATAGTTGAACTGGACCGGATCGAGATCGAAATAGCGCTCGACCTCCTCGAACCATTCGAGCGAATTGCGCGCTGCCGATTGTAGCCGCAGCACCTGCAGCCGCCGCTCGTCCTCATATTTGGCAAAGGCGTCCGCAACGGACTTTTCCGAATGGAGATAATTGGCGAGGGCAATCGCGCTTTCCAGCGCCAGCTTGGTGCCGGAACCGATGGAGAAATGCGCGGTCGCCGCCGCATCCCCCAGCAGGACCACATTGTCGTGGGACCATTTTTCGCACAGCACGCGCGGGAAACTGATCCAGGCCGAACCGCGGATATGGTTGGCATTGGTCATCAGCGCATGGCCGCCAAGATATCTGGCGAAAATCCGCTCGCAGACCGCAATCGACTCCTGCTGGCTCATGCCGCCAAAGCCGAACTTGTCCCAGGTTTCCTGGCTGCATTCGACGATGAATGTCGCGGTATCGGCATCGAACTGGTAGGCATGCGCCCAGACCCAGCCGTGCTCGGTTTCCTCAAAGATGAACGTGAAGGCATCGTCGAATTTCTGGTGTGTGCCAAGCCAGACGAACTTGCATTTGCGCGTGTCGATTTCCGGCTTGAAATGCGCGGCAAAGGTCGAGCGGGCGCGGGAATTCAACCCGTCGGCGGCAACGACCAGATCGTAATCCTTGGCAAGGGCAGCAATGTCTTCGACAGGTGTTTCAAACTGCAGCTTGACGCCGAGTTCGCGCGCCCGCTCCTGCAGCAGCATCAGCAGCGTCTTGCGCCCGATGCCGCAAAAGCCGTGGCCGGTCGACACTGTCTCGGTCTGCTTGAAATGAACGGCAATATCGTCCCAATAGGCGAAATGGTCGCGGATCGCGTCGGCACTGACGGGATCGTTAGCGGCAAGGTTGGACAGGGTTTCGCTTGACAGCACCACGCCCCAGCCGAAGGTGTCATCGGCCCTGTTGCGCTCGATCACCGTGATGTCGTGGCCGGGATCGCGCAGCTTCATGCTGATCGCGAAATAGAGACCGGCGGGCCCTCCTCCAAGACAGGCGATCTTCATCAGGCACACTCCCGTTTGACCTTGCTCATCGTGTCACCGCATCAAAATAATTTCAAGCATGAAATTTCAAGCTTGAATAATTTCCGATTTATAGGGATAGTCAGGTCAAGCAGAGCAAACTGCAGGGGGGATGCGATATGGAAAACTATATCCAAACCGACGTGAAGGATGGTTACGCCATCCTGACATTGACACGCCCCGAAGCGCGCAACGCGCTGAACACCAGCATGCTCAAGCAGCTGGCCGACAGCCTCGCGCGCTTTGACCGCGACCCCGCAATCCGCACCATCATCCTCACCGGCGCCGAGGGCAATTTTGCTTCTGGCGCTGACATCGGCGAGATCGCCGACAAGACATCCGTCGATGGCGTGCACGATCTGCGCCTGCATGCATGGGACGCCATCGCCAGGGTGCGCAAGCCGCTGATCGCGGCGGTCGAGGGCTATTGTCTCGGCGGCGGATTTGAACTGGCGCAGCGCTGCGACCTGATCGTGGCGGCTGGCAACGCCACTTTCGGACAGCCGGAAATCCGGCTTGGCCTCATTCCCGGTGCCGGCGGCATCCAGCGGCTGACAGCGCTTCTGGGAAAATCCCGGGCGATGCGCCTGCTGCTGACAGGTGAAACCATCAGCGGCACCGATGCGTTCGACTGGGGTATTGCGTCACACGGCACCCCTGCCGGGGAAAGCCTTGCGGCGGCTGAAAATATTGCCGCCAAACTCGCCAAGGGCGCGCCGCTGGCCCAGCAGTTCGTCAAGCAGGCGGTGCTGACAGCACTGGACGATCAGAATGCCCTGGCGCTGGAGCGCCGGTCATTCGAATTGCTTTTGTCCACCGACGACAAGGCCGAGGGCATTGCCGCCTTCCGCGCCAAGCGCCAACCCGAATTCCGGGGGCGCTAGCGTGGGCGAGCCGGTCAACATTGTCGGCGTTGCCGGTGCAGGCACCATGGGCCGGGGCATCGCGCATCTGCTGGCACGATCCGGAATAAAGACAATCCTCTATGACACGCAGGACGGCATGGCCGCCAAGGCGAAGGCTGCGATCCTTGCCGATATCGGCCAGCGCATCGCCCGCGGCAAATCGACGGAAGGCGAGCGCGACGCCTGCGCCGGGAACATCGTCATTGCCGCGACCTTGCAGGATATGGCGCCGGCGCATCTTGTCATCGAAGCCATCATCGAGACGCTGGACGCCAAGGCAGACCTGTTTCAGGCGCTGGAGAAGGTCTGCGCCACGGATTGCCTCTTTGCCACCAACACCTCTTCCCTTTCGGTCGAAGCGATTGCCCGCACGATCCGGCATCCCCAGCGCTTTGCCGGGCTGCATTTCTTCAACCCTGCCCCGCTGATGAAGCTGGTCGAGGTCGTCGCCGGTCCGCAGACGGAAGCGGGTATGGCCGAACGGCTGTCCGGTCTCGTCAAGATCTTGGGCAAGCAGCCCGTCGAGGTGCGCGACAGCCCCGGCTTTCTCGTCAATCGCTGTGCCCGGCCCTTCTACGGCGAAGCGCTGCAACTTCTGGAAGATCTCGTTACCGATGCAGCAACCATCGACATGTGCCTCACATCGTCAGGCGGCTTTCCGCTCGGGCCGTTCGAGCTGATCGATCTTGTCGGCGTGGATATCAACCTCGCCGCAACAGCCTCCGTATGGCAGGGATTCGACCGGTCGCCACGTTTCAAGCCGTCACCGCTCCTCGAGGATATGAAGGCCAAGGGCATGCTCGGCCGCAAAACCGGAAGCGGATTTTTCACCTATCCGCGTCAGGACAATGTGCTGCCCGGTGACAGTTCCATATCGACTGTCGACGAGTTGAAGCGGCAACTGGAAACCCGGACGGGCGTGGCGGTTCATCTGAGCGACGGGCGGACGGCCCGCGAACTGTCCATGCACAGCCGCCAGCCGGTGATCGTGCTTGACCGGCAGATCGGCCAGTGGCGCGGTCCCGTTTCCCTCGCCTTCGCCCAGCATGATCTGCGCGACGCGGACATCCAGTCCATAGCACTGCAAGCCAAGTCGCTGGGGGTTGAACTGCACGAGGTGACGGACACTTCAGGGCTCATATTCCTGCGCGTGGCGGCCATGCTGGTCAACGAAGCGGCCTTCGCCTTCGGACAGGGACTGGCCACGACAGCGGGAATCGATACCGCGCTGAAGCTCGGCCTGAATTTCCGCCACGGCCCGCACGAGATGCTGGAGGCGCTCGGGATCGCGGCGATCACGAACACGCTGGAGCGCTGCGGCCAGATCCATCCTTCCGGGCGGTATGATGCCTGTCCCGCTCTGGCGGACTTTGCGGAGGACGCAACAACCAGGCGTTAGTTGGCACGGGCACTTGCATCGCGAAACAATTTAGAATTGAGATGAACCATAAAATAAGGGGAACGACGCAATGAAACGAATAGCAGCAGCGGCATTGATGGCGGGTTTGACTTTTGCCGGTCAGGCCATGGCCGAACCCGTGAAGATCGGCATGATCACGACATTGTCCGGCGGCGGGGCAGGCCTTGGCATCGATATCCGCGACGGCTTCCTTCTCGCCATCAAGGAGTCCGGCAACAAGGACATCAAAGTCATCGTCGAGGACGATGCGCAGAAGCCGGAACTTGCCGTGCAGATCGCCGACAAGATGGTCCAGAGCGAAAAAGTCGACATCCTGACCGGTATCGTCTGGTCCAACCTCGCCATGGCGGTCGTGCCGGGCGTTGTCGGCCAGGGCACCTTCTACCTCTCGACCAATGCCGGCCCATCGGCGCTGGCCGGTGCCAACTGCAACCCCAACTATTTCAACGTCGCCTACCAGAACGACAACCTGCATGAGGCCATGGGCAATTATGCCAACACGGCAAACTACAAGAAGACCTTCATTCTTGCGCCGAACTATCCCGCCGGCACCGATGCGTTGACCGGCTTCAAGCGCTTCTACAAGGGTGCGCTGGCAGGCGAGCTCTACACCAAGGTCGGCCAGACCGATTATGCCACCGAGATCGCGCAGATCCGCGCTTCGGGTGCCGATTCCGTCTACTTCTTCCTGCCCGGCGGCATGGGCATCGCCTTCATGAAGCAGTACTCGCAGTCCGGCATTTCCACGCCTGTCATGGGTCCCGGCTTCTCCTTCGATCAGGATGTGCTCGGCGCCATCGGCGATGCGGCCATCGGCGTGAAGAACTCGTCGCATTGGTCGAAGGACCTCGATAACGCCGCCAACAAGAAATACGTCGCCGCTTTCAAGGCCGAGTACAAGCGCCTGCCATCGCTCTATGCGACACAGGGCTACGACACGGCCAACCTGATCCTCTCGGCCGTTGCCAAGGCCAGCGTCAAGGACAAGGATGCGTTCCGGGCCGCCCTCAAGGAAGCCAAGTTCGATTCCGTGCGCGGCAAATTCAAGTTCGGCAACAACAACCACCCGATCCAGGACATCTATGTGCGTGAAGTGATCAAGGAAGACGGCGTTCTCACCAACAAGATCGTCGCCACCAGCTTCACCGATCACCAGGATGCCTATGCGGCCAGCTGCAAGATGTGAACGATAGACGGGCGCGCGGACGAAAAATCAGCACGCCCATTATGCCTTTGATCGTCTCATCGGATTGGATTGAACCTTGTCTTCGGCTCTCCTCATCGAACAAGCCCTGAACGGCCTGCAGTTCGGCGTCATGCTGTTTCTGATGGCCGCCGGATTGACGCTGATCTTCGGCGTCATGGGCGTGATCAACCTTGCCCATGGCTCGCTCTATATGGTCGGGGCCTTCGCCTGCGCGGCGGTCGCCGCCTATACCGGCTCGTTCTGGCTCGGCCTGGTGGCAAGCCTCATTGCCGCTGCCGCCGCAGGCGCCATCGTCGAAGTCACGGTGATCCGCCGTCTCTACAACCGCGATCATCTCGATCAGGTTCTCGCCACCTTCGCGCTCATCCTGATCTTTTCCGAGGGCACGCGCTGGGTGTTCGGCTCCTTTCCGCTCTATCTCGACATCCCGAAAGTGCTGCAGGGCGCGATCAGCCTGCCGGGCGGCGGGCAGTACCAGCTTTACCGGCTTGCCATCATCGGCGCCGGTCTCATCGTCGCCATCGGGCTTTATCTGCTGATCGCAAAGACAAGGCTCGGCATGCGCATCCGCGCCGGTGAATCCGACCGGGAAATGATTGGCGCGCTCGGCGTCGACATCGCTTCGCTCAACACCATCGTCTTTGCCCTTGGCGCGGCGCTGGCTGGCCTCGCCGGCGCGCTTGTCGGTGCGCTGCAATCGGTGCAGGTCGGCATGGGCGAACCGGTGCTCATCCTCGCCTTCGTCGTCATCGTCATCGGCGGCATCGGCTCCATCAAGGGCGCGCTGGCCGGCGCCATTCTTGTCGGCGTGGTCGACACCATGGGCCGGTTCCTGCTGCCGCAGCTTTTCACCCTGTTCATGCAGCCGTCACAGGCGGCCACGGCAGGCGCGGCCATCGCCTCGATGCTCATCTATATCGTCATGGCCTTCATTCTGGCAGTGAGGCCGAAGGGCCTCTTTGCGGTCAATGCGTGAGGGGCGGAATGGCTGATCGCGAACGCCTTGTGAATATCGCCCTGGCCTTGATCGTGCCAGCCTGCGCCGTTGCGGCCCATGGCATGGGCGAGCCTTTCTACGTGACCCTTGCCACCCGCATTGCCATTCTTGCGCTTGCCGCGGTGGGGCTGAACCTCGCGCTCGGCCTTGGCGGCCTTGTCTCCTTCGGCCATGCCGCCTTTTTCGGCATCGGCGGCTATGCCGCCGGCATCTTTGCCACCCATGCCTTCAACCAGACCCCGCTGCTCACCGCGCCCGTCATGATCTTGGCGACAAACCAGATGCCGGTGATCTGGCTGGTGAGCGCCGTCGTTGCCGGTCTGGCCGCCCTGCTGATCGGCCTGATCAGCCTGCGCACCTCAGGCGTCTATTTCATCATGATCACCCTCGCCTTCGCCCAGATGATCTATTACTTCGCCATCTCCTGGCCCGCCTATGGCGGCGAGGATGGCCTGTCGATCACCATGCGCAACGGCTTTCCCGGGGTGAACACGCTCAATCCCCTCAGCTTCTTCCTGATCGCCTATGGCCTGCTCCTGCTGGCACTGTTCGCCTTCTCCCGGCTCAGGGACTCGCGCTTCGGTGCGGCGCTGCAGGCCACGCGGCAGAACGAGGTGCGGGTGGCGTCCATCGGCATCCGGCCGCTGCGCATCCGCCTCGTCGCGTTCATCCTGTCGGGCATGATCACCGCCATTGCCGGTGCGCTGTTTGCCGATCTCAACCGCTTTGTCGGTCCGTCCATGCTGTCGTGGAGCATGTCCGGCGAACTCATCGTGCTGATCATACTGGGCGGCACCGGCCGTCTCTTCGGGCCCGTCGCCGGCGCCATCCTGTTCGTGCTGTTCGAATTTGCCCTCGGCGGGCTGACGGAGCATTGGCAGCTGTTTCTCGGCCTCATTCTGCTCGCCGTCGTCCTGTTCGGGCGCGGCGGTCTCATCGGGCTTCTGGCCGGGAAGGTGCGTCATGGCTGAACCCGTCCTCAGCATCCGGAACCTGTGCAAATCCTTCGGCGCGCTGAAGGCCACCGACGATGTCAGCCTTGATCTTCATCCCGGCGAAATCCACGCGCTGATCGGGCCGAACGGTGCGGGGAAATCGACACTGATCCACCAGATCGCCGGAACGCTGAAGCACAATAGCGGCTCCATCCATTTCATGGGCCGGGATGTCTCGGCGCTTGGCGTCTCGCACCGCGCGCAACTGGGGCTCGGCCGTACCTTCCAGATCTCGTCGCTGACGCCCGAGTTTTCGGCGCTGCGCAATGTCATGCTGGCCGTGCAGGCCAATCAGGGGTCGAGTTTCCGTTTCTGGAAGCCTGTGATGACCGATGCGTCGCTCAAGGATACCGCGCGCGACATGCTTGGCCGGGTGGGACTGCTTGACCGGGCCGACATACCCAGCGCCGAACTTTCCCATGGCGAACGGCGGCAGCTGGAAATTGCCATTGCACTGGCGCTCGGTCCGAAAGCCTTCCTGCTTGACGAGCCGATGGCGGGCATGGGACCGGAAGGCTCGAAACGCCTCACCGCCTTTCTCGACACGCTGCGGCACGAGGCACCGATCCTTTTGATCGAACACGATATGGATGCGGTCTTTGCCCTCGCCGACCGCATTTCGGTGCTGGTCTATGGCCGCATCATCGCCACCGGCACGGTCGACGACATCCGCCGCAATCCGCTGGTGCGTGAAGCCTATCTCGGGGAGAGCGTCTGATGCTGCTGGAACTTGACGGTGTCGAGACCTTCTACGGCGCGTCGCAGGCGCTTTTCGGTGTCGATCTCGCGATGGCGGAAGGCGAAGCCGTTGCGCTGATGGGCCGCAACGGCATGGGCAAGACCACCACCATCCGCTCGATCTTCGGGCTCTCGCCGCTGCACCGTGGCACGGTCCGTTTCGCCGGCGCCGATATTTCGGCGGCAAAACCCTATCGCATCGCCCGGCTTGGGCTGGGACTGGTGCCGGAAGGACGGCGCTGCTTTCCCAACCTGACGGTGGCGGAAAATCTGCTGGCTTCAGCGCGAAAGGGATTCTGGACCATCAAGGAGGTCAATGCCCTCTTCCCGCGCCTGGCGGAGCGGTCCGGGCAATATGCCAACTCGCTGTCGGGCGGCGAGCAGCAGATGCTTGCCGTGGCGCGCGCCCTGATGACCAACCCGAAGCTGATCGTTCTCGATGAGGCAACGGAGGGCCTTGCGCCTGTTATCCGGCAGGAAATCTGGAAGGCCATCGCCGCATTGAAGCGGCAGGGCCAGTCCATTCTGGTCGTCGACAAGACCCTGTCCGAACTTCTGCCGGTGGCCGACCGCTGCTTTGTGCTTGAGCGGGGCCGCACCGTCTGGAGTGGTGTGCCGGCCGAATTGACCGGCGCGATTCAGGATCGTTATCTCGGCGTCTGACGGCCCCCCGACGGGAGGCCGCGCATATCATGTCTTACGCCCGGCCCTTCCAGCCGAGCAACCGCATCGCATTGGCCGTGACCAGCACCGTCGCGCCGGTATCGGCAAGGATCGCCGGCCACAAACCGGTCAGACCGATGATCGTCGTCACCAGGAAGACGGCCTTCAGGCCGAGCGCAACGCCGATGTTCTGGCGGATATTGCTCATCACCGTTTTCGACAGGTCGATCATATTGGCGACATCAATCACCCGGCCGTGCAGGATTGCCGCATCGGCGGTTTCAAGCGCCACGTCCGTGCCGCCGCCCATGGCAATGCCGATGTCGGCTGCGGCCAGCGCCGGAGCATCATTGATGCCGTCGCCGACCTTGGCCACGGTCAGGCCGGCGCGCTGCATCTCGCCGACGATCCGCTGCTTGTCCTGCGGCAGCAGTTCCGCCCTCGGCTCGATCCCCAGCTTGGAAGCGATTGCCTCTGCGGTGCGGCTGTTGTCGCCGGTCAGCATGACGGCCTTGATGCCCTGCTCTTTCAGCACGGCAAGACCGCGCTCCGCATCGGCCCTCGGCTCGTCGCGCATGGCCAGCAAGCCCGCAAGCTTGCCATCGACAACCACAAGGGAAACCGTTTTGCCCTGGTCGTTCAGCGCGGCAATGGACGCCGTCTGTTCCGCGCTGAGCGGCGCCATTGCGGCGACGGCCTGCGGCGAACCGAGGAACACGTCCTTGCCGCCGACGGTTCCCTCGACGCCCTTGCCCGAAACGGCCTTCGCCGCGGTGGACGGGAGAACCGTGACGGCATCGGCCTTGGCCCGGTCGAGAATGGCCACCGCCAGAGGGTGGCTGGAACCGGTTTCCAGCGCTGCAGCCAGCGACAGCACTTCCTGCTCTGGCAGGCCGAATGAAACGATATCCGTGACCACAGGCTTGCCTTCGGTCAGGGTGCCCGTCTTGTCAAAGGCGACGGCCGTCACCTTCCGGAAGGTTTCAAGCACGGCACCGCCCTTCATCAGCAGGCCGCGCCGCGCACCCGCGGAGAGGCCGGCGGCAATGGCGGCCGGTGTCGAGATAACAAGCGCGCAGGGGCAGCCGATCAGGAGAATGGCAAGGCCCTTATAGACCCATTCGCTCCAGATGCCGCCCATGAACAAGGGGGGGACGACGGCGACGAGCGCCGCAACGACCATGATGCCCGGTGTGTAATAGTGGGAGAAACCGTCAATAAACCGCTCCGTCGGCGCCTTGCTTTCCTGTGCTTCTTCCACGAGACGGATCACCCGGGCGATGGTGTTGTCGCTTGCCGTCGCGGTGACGGCGATGCGCAGGACGCCATCAGTATTGATCGTCCCGGCAAAGACCGCGTCACCGGCATTCTTGCGCTTGGGCGTGCTTTCGCCCGTGACCGGCGCCTCGTCGATCTCGCTTGTTCCCTCGGTGATGTCACCATCGGCAGGAATACGGTCACCCGGCCGCACCAGAATGATATCACCAATGGCAAGCGCATCGGCAGGAACCGAGACGGTGTTGCCGCCACGCTCCACCAGCGCGGTTTTGGGGACGAGATCGGCGAGGCCCTGAATGCTGGCGCGGGCACGGCCGGCGGCAACGCCTTCAAGCATTTCGCCGATCAGGAACAGGAAGACCACGGCGGCGGCTTCTTCACCCGCGCCAATGATCACCGCGCCGATGGCTGCGACCGTCATCAGCATTTCGATGGAGAAGGGCGTGCCGGAACGCGCCGCCATCAGCGCACGGCGGGCAATGGGTACCAGCCCGACCAGCATCGCCACGACAAAGGCTCCGTTGGCGATATCCGGATAAAGCTTGCCGACAGCATAGGCCGCGACAAGGGCGACACCGCTGATGATGGTCAGAAAGCCCTTGCGGCTCTGCCACCAGCGGGCGGGCCCGGCGCTTTGCACCGGAGCAGCGGCCACAGCCGCGTTTGTGTCCGCATGGTCATGCCCGGAATGATCGTGGCCCGCATGGTCATGGTCGTGGTGATCATGATCCGCGTGGTTGTGGTTGGCATGGTCATGCCCGCTGCATGACGATGCCGGCACGGGCGCCGGGCTCTTGGCTGTCAGCGGCGAAACCTTGTAGCCGAGGCCGTTGACCTTTTTCTCGAGAACACCGAGATCGGCGGTGCCGTCGTGTTTGACCGTCATCGTGCCCGCCGTCACCGACACGGAAATGTCGGCCACGCCAGGCAACCGGCGCACCGCCGTATCGATCTTGGCCGCACAGCTTGCACAGTCCATGCCTTCGACCCGGAAGCGGGTTTGCGTTGGCGCTGCTGTCATGATTCAACCTCTCTTGACTCTGTTGCCGGCAAGGCTACATGCTCTAGTGACTAGAGGAGCAAGTGGAATGTTGAAAGAAATTTCGATCGGCGAAGCAGCAAAGCGCAGCGGTGTCAAAGTGCCGACCATCCGCTATTACGAACAGATCGGGCTGCTGGCGGCACCGGCGCGCACCGACGGCAACCGGCGGCACTATGAAGACACGGATATCCGCCGGCTGGCATTCATCCGCCATGCGCGCGAACTCGGCTTCGAGATTGACTCCATCCGCACGCTGCTGCACCTGCAGGATGATCCCAACCAGCCCTGCGAAACCGCCGACGGCATTGCCAATGCGCGCCTCATCGAGGTCGAGCAGCGCATCCGCAGCCTGAATGCGCTGAAAGCCGAGCTGGAACTGATGGTGGAGGGATGCCGGCACGGCCGCGTTGCCGAATGCCGCGTCATCGAAATTCTGGCCGATCACGGCAAATGCGCGCATGCGCAACACTAGGCCGCAGTCAAAACCGGCTGCGGCCGTGTTCATGAATCCTGGTCCTAAATAACCAGCAGCGGGGCCTTGCCGGGGACGCGCTCATAGAGATCCATCACGTCCTGATTGAACATGCGCACGCAACCCGACGATGCTGACTTGCCGATGGAGTTCCAGTCCGGCGAACCGTGAATGCGGTACAGCGTGTCGACACCGCCCTGAAAGATATAGAGGGCTCGCGAACCCAGCGGATTGTTGACACCCGGCGGCATGCCCTGGCGCCATTTTTCCAGCTTCGGATCGCGTGAAATCATGGTCGATGGCGGTGTCCAGGTCGGCCACTTGCGCTTCCACTGGACAATGGCGCGGCCCTTCCAGGAATAGCCCTGCCGGCCGAGTCCGACACCATAGCGCATGGCCTTGCCGTTCTTCAGAACCAGATAGAGAAACTTGTCGACGGTGTTGACGACGATCGTGCCGGGCTTCTCCCCTGTCGGATCGTCGACGACCTGCCGCAGGAATTTTTCATTGACCTTGGCAAAGGGTATCGCAGGCAGCCTGTAGCCCTCCTCTTCGACCGCCTGATACATGCTGATGTAATCGGGCTTCGCCGGTGCCGGTGCGGCAACCTCGACGGGTGCCGGCTTGTCCGCCGGCACGGCATCCTGCGAACCGGCAAGATCGAGCGACTGTTTGGGCAATTGGGCACAGGCAGCGACGGCTGAAACGCCAAGGAGCGACAGGCCGGTCAGGAATGACCGGCGCGAAACGAGGGATGACATTCTGTATGCTTTCAAACGATGGGACAGGCAGGGCGGACAGGCGGTCGTGGTCACCGCTTGCCCCTATCCTTTTAAAACGGATCACGGCAACCGTGTGTCAAAAACAAGGCAGAACGCAATGTCTGTGGCACTGTTGCATTATGATCACAGTATATATCAGACTGTAAACTTGCGTGATAATGCAACATTACACTAGTCCTTTGTGCTGCCCTCCCACGTTCCGTGGGAAATGCCGTGCTGCTTTTCCATATGGGCAATCACCGCATCGATCTCGTCGGGATCGATCGCCGTACTGACCAGCGTGGCCACGATTTCCACGGTCTCGTCATCGCCCTGATCGGTGATTTCGACGTCGCTGACGGGATAATCCGCCTCTTCAAGCCGTTCGACCAGGAGGTCGCGCATGGTCGGCATGGCCGCACGGGTCGATATCAGCTTGACCTCATAGGTGGCCTCCGCCGCCTGTTCGCTGATCGGGATGCGGTTGATGACATTGACCAGCGGGCGCAGCAGCGTGTTGCCGGCAAGGACAAACACCGTCAGCAGCGCCGCTTCGGCGAGCATGTCCGTACCGGCACAGGCACCCACCGCCGCCGAACACCAGAGCGTTGCCGCAGTGTTCAGCCCCCGCACATTCATCCCTTCCTTCATGATCACGCCCGCACCCAGAAAGCCGATGCCGGAAACCACGTAGGAAATCACCCGGACGGCTTCCGTCGTCCCGGCAATCCGCTGCGCCAGATCGACGAAGGCCGCCGAACCAATGGCGACAAGCACATTGGTGCGCAGCCCGGCCGTCCGCTGCCGGTACTGGCGCTCGGCGCCAATCAGCGTGCCGAAGATGAAGGCGGCGACGAAGCTGATGGTCGTATCGAGAAAGGGATAGAGATCGAATGTCTGTATAAACTTCATGGGGTCACCGCAGCTGGCTCGTCATGCGAGGCTAGCATTTCTCCGGTTAACAATGATGACAGTCCCTGTCATCGCGAGGCAGGCGGCTTGGCACGGCATGTCGCCCTCCGGACTGTCGGCGCAATGATCCGCAGGCGCCCCCGCCTCACCATGGGAAGACCGCTCCAGGCTTCGGGCCGTGATCACCGGAATATGCCTGGCATGGGCCTGCTGCACCAGTTCCTGCAGATGCCTGCCGCCGGGAAAGGCCAGCAGCGCATCGGGGCGGCTGTCTTCCAGCATGAAGCGGTTGCGCTTCGTGTCGGCCTGCTTGCCCAGCAGCGACCAGTTGGCGGGATAGCGGACGATATGGACATCGTTCTGCCGGGCCCAGTCTTCGGCCACCGATCCCAAGGCGGGAAGACCGCCATGGATGAGAACCGTCACCGGGCAGGCCGCATGGATGCGGTTCAGTTCGTCGAGAATGGCTTCGGCGACATCGAAATGCCGGCCGCCGGAAATCAAAAGGCGCATGATGTGCTCCTTGCAGTCTGTGTTGAAATGGGAGGTGCGCTACCAGCGCGCCCGCCGCATGATGCGGATGGCGCTCTGGTTCAGGGAGGACGACCACTGGATGAGGCGCCAGCTGCGCCTGCGATTGAGAACGCCCCGGCGGTGCAGCCGCGTGGCAAGCCAGAACAATCCCTGCCCCGTCACGGCCAAAAGCCAGCAGAGCCATCGCAGGAACTGATCCCCTATCCGGGAACGGCGCGGTTCCGGGCGCTTCGAAAGCGAGCCGCGTTTGGGCAAACCACCCCATGAACCATGGGGCGGCGTGCCTGCCTGAAAGTGCAGGATGAAATTGGTCATGACCATGGCAGATCTCCTCTGGCGGTCTTGCGGAACGGGAGGATGACGGGCGGCAGATGCCGCCCGCTGTTTGACGGTTCAGAACCACTGGCCGAAGCGGCGGATGTAGATCGCCTTCATCGTCTGGGCGACGACGCAGTAGCTGAACAGGGTAGCCACCAGCCAGGGGAAGTAGCTCCAGGGCAGAGGCTGCAATCCGACCAGCGTGCCGAGCGGCGAGAACGGCACATAGATTCCGAGGCCCATCACCAGGATCGACATCAGCATGACCGGCAGGGCCGCCGTGCTCTGGATGAAGGGAATCTTCTGCGTGCGCAGCATGTGCACGACCAGCGTCTGCGACAGAAGCCCCTCGATGAACCAGCCGGACTGGAACAGCGACTGATGCTCGGGCGCATTGGCGGCAAAGACGAACCACATCAGGGCAAAGGTGGTCATGTCGAAGATCGACGAGGTCGGTCCGATCCACAGCATGAAGCGGCCGATGTTCCTCGCATCCCACTTGCGCGGCTTGCTGAGGAATTCCTTGTCCATCCGGTCCCACGGCAATGCCAGCTGCGAGATATCGTACATCAGGTTCTGGATGAGCAGATGGATCGCCAGCATCGGCAGGAACGGGATGAAGGCGCTGGCCACCAGCACCGAGAACACGTTGCCGAAGTTGGAGCTCGCCGTCATGTTCAGGTACTTCATGATGTTGCCGAAGGTCTCGCGACCCTTGATCACGCCCTCTTCGAGCACCATCAGGCTCTTTTCCAAGAGGATGATATCGGCCGATTCCTTGGCGATATCCGCACCGCTGTCTACGGAAATGCCGACATCCGCATCGCGCAGCGCCGGGGCATCGTTGATCCCGTCGCCGAGGAAGCCAACCGTGTGGCCATTGGCCTGCAGGGCCTTGAGCACCCGCGATTTCTGCAGCGGCGTCAGCTTGGCGAAGACGACGCGCTCCTCCACGAGCAGGCGCAGCGCGCTGTCGTCCAGCTTCTCGATGTCCCGCCCCAGCAGCGGTATCCCCGCTTCAAGCCCGACCTCACGGCAGATCTTGAGGCTGACCACCTCATTGTCACCGGTCAGCAGCTTGACCGCGACGCCATGTTCGGCAAGCGCCGCAATTGCCGGTCCGGCGGTTTCCTTGGGCGGGTCGAGGAAGGTCAGGAAACCTTCGACGATCAGCTCGCTTTCATCCGCAATGCCGTATTGCGCCTTTGTGTCCCCGGTCGGGATTTCCCGGGTGGCGACCACCAGAACACGGAACCCGTCCTCATTGTAGGTGCGGGCGATGGCAACCAGTGCCTTGCGGCTGGTGTCGTCGAGCACGCGGACATCGTTCCCGTCGCGCATGCGGGTCGCAATACCAAGCATTTCCTCCACGGCGCCCTTGCAGACCAGCAGGTGCTCGCCGGCCACGCCTTCGACCACCACCGACAGCCGCCGGCGGATGAAATCGAACGGCATCTCGTCGACCTTGCGATAGAAGGCGGCGGTCCGCATGTTGTCGGCCGATGCATCGGTAAAGCGCAGCACGGCCTGATCCATCAGATTCTTCACGCCGCTCTGGTGATGGCTGTTGAGCCAGGCAAGGCGCAGCACCGTCTCGTCGCGCTTGCCGTAGACATCGACATGATGCTCGAGGATGATCTTGTCCTGGGTCAGCGTGCCTGTTTTGTCCGTGCACAGGATGTCCATGGCACCAAAATTCTGGATGGCGTTGAGGCGCTTGACCACGACCTTGCGCCGGGCCATGGCAACGGCGCCCTTGGCCAGGTTGGACGAGACGATCATCGGCAGCATTTCCGGCGTCAGGCCAACGGCAACCGCAAGCGCGAACAGCAGGGCTTCCAGCCAGTCACCCTTGACGAAACCGTTGATCAGGAAGACGACCGGCACCATCACCAGCATGAAGCGGATGAGCAGCCAGCTGACGCTGTTGATGCCGCGGTCGAAGGCGGTCTGGGCGCGCGAACCGACGATGGATTTGGCAAGCGAACCGAAATAGGTGCGCGATCCCGTCGCCACGACGACAGCCGTCGCCGTGCCGCTGACCACATTGGTGCCCATGAAGCAGATATTGGGAACATCCAGCATGTCGGTCTGATCCGAGGCAATGCCCAGCGCCGACTTCTCGGCAACCGCGCCGAGCGTGTCGTATTTTTCGACGGGAATGGCTTCGCCGGTCAGGACCGCCTGGCTGACATAGAGATCGCGCGATTCAATCAGGCGCACGTCGGCCGGGATCATGTCACCGGCGGACAGGCGCACGACATCGCCTGCCACGAGTTCCCGCATCGGAATTTCGAGCATTTCCGGCGGGGTCGTCGCCCGGTTCCGGCGCAGCACCGTGGCCGTCGTGCGCACCATCGCCTTCAAGGCTTCGGCCGCCTTGCCGGAGCGGTATTCCTGGACGAAGCGCATGATGCCGCTGGCCAGAATCATGACCGCGAGAATGATCACCTTGGTCGGATCCGGAGCATCGCCATTTTGCATGGGCAACCAGCAGTCCGTGAAAGCGCTGATCAGGCCGAGAACGATCAGCACCATGATGAAGGGGTTCTTGAAAGCCGACATGAACTGGAGCAGCGCATGCGGGCGCCGGTCATGGGCGACCTCGTTTGCCCCGTCCTTGGCCAGGCGTTCCGTCGCATCGCGGACCGTCAGGCCGTCCCGGTGGCTTTTGACGTTGGCGAGGGTGATGTCGATATCGTTCTGGGCTTCGCGCACAGCCCGCATGGACAGCTTGCGGCTGTCCTTCTTCTCCGCATTCAATGCGGAATTCTTGAGAATGACGTTCATTTTCTGGTCTCCTGCCGCTTTGCGCGACAGCGACACCAGCTCCGGATCACCTGAAATTCAGGCGCAACAAGCCGTGCCGAGCCGTCACGTCCACGGTCGGTTTTGGGGAATTTGCTCTTTGGGATCGCCCGCCATGCTTGCCGGTCACCGGCAGCACGGCGGGCCTACTAGGATAGTCGTCCATGGGATACTCCTTCATGCCGCGCCCGATGGCCCGAAGGCGCATGCGCGGCGTTTGGCAAAACAGCGGTCAGATCATGCGGCCCGACTGATAGACCGCCAGCACCAGCCCGAGTTTTTCAACCGGGTCCAAAACGGGTGCGGGCGGCTCATTGTCGGCATGCCAGCGCATTTCAAGCCGGCCATTGACCGGATTGACGCGCCAATCCGCCTGCAGATTGGAAAAAAGATGCTGTTTCTGGGGTGCTGCGGAAACGCTGTTCCGTTGCACGGCAAGCCGCCCGCGGGCGCGGTTGGCGAAGGCGCGAACGCCTGGAAGAGTTGCGAACGTGATGTTCATGGCTCACCTCATTGACCGGAAGCGATCCGGCCGGGGGTGAGCGACGGTGGAGCCCTAGGCCCTAACGTTGCTCATCCGGTGTACCGGATCGAGTCCTGCTCGTTAGTTGTTTCAAGCGCCCGGCCTCCCGCATCAACGGCAGTCAGGGCGCAGCTAGATTTGCTGTCCATCGTCTTCTTTGTGATTTGAAAAATGACCTGGGTAACCCAAGCAAAACCGCGATACGCCTGCTTGATGCGGGTTGTCAACCGGAAAGCTTGGCCATCGCGATTTTTGTCGCGTGAAATTGCTCACATCAGCCGCAACGGCTTGAATTCCGGCCCCAAATCGGCCTGCCCGGCATCCAGCGCCCGCAAAACATGTTCGCTTATGGGGGAGCGGCGTGCTAACGCTTCCCCAACAGTTCCATTCAAGCCAGAGAGCTTCCGGTTCTCGCCATACGTGCCCATGATCAAACGTTTTTTCGCCTATTACGCGCCCTACAAAGGGCTGTTCGCGCTGGACTTCTCCTGCGCCGTCCTGTCCGGCCTGCTGGAACTCGGCTTTCCCATGGCCGTGCGTGCCTTCATCGATGTGCTGTTGCCGAGCGAGAACTGGAGCTACATTCTTCTGGCGGCGGCCGGACTGCTTGCTGTCTATCTCCTCAATTCCGGCCTCACGGCGGTCGTTGTCTATTGGGGGCACAAGCTCGGCATCAACATTGAAACCGAGATGCGCCGCAAGAGCTTCGATCACCTGCAAAAGCTCTCCTTCCGCTTCTACGACAACCACAAGACCGGCCATCTCGTCGCCCGCGTGACCAAGGACCTCGAGGAGATCGGCGAAGTGGCGCATCACGGCCCGGAAGATCTGTTCATCGCCATCATGACCTTCATCGGCGCATTCCTGCTGATGTTCCTCATCAACCCGCATCTCGCGCTGCTGACACTGGCCATCGTTCCCTTCGTTGCATGGGTCGCCAGCCGCTATGGCGGGCGCATGACCCGCAACTGGCAGAGCCTCTATCGGCGTGTCGGCGATTTCAATGTCCGCATCGAGGAGAATGTCGGCGGCATGCGCGTCGTGCAGGCCTTTGCCAACGAGGATCATGAGCGCGATCTCTTTGCCCATGACAATGCCCGCTACCGGGAAACCAAGCTCAGCGCCTACCGCATCATGGCGGCAAGCACTTCGCTGAACTATATGAGCATGCGGCTGATCCAGCTGATCGTGATGATCGCGGGCAGCTACTTCGTCATCACCGGCAGCCTTTCCAACGGCGGCTTCGTCAGCTTCCTGCTTCTGGTGACGGTGTTCGTGCGGCCGATCGAAAAGATCAACTCGGTGATCGAGACCTATCCGAAGGGCATTGCCGGGTTCAAGCGCTACACCGAGCTTCTCGACACCGAGCCCGATATCGCCGACCGGCCCGGTGCCGCCGATGTCAGCGGCCTCAAGGGCAATATCCGCTACGACAAGGTGAATTTCGGCTACACCACCGGCAGGGCAGCGCTGCGCGCTATCGATCTGGAGATCAGGGCCGGTGAGACCGTTGCCTTTGTCGGCTCCTCCGGTGCTGGGAAAACCACCCTCTGTTCACTGCTGCCGCGCTTTTACGAGGTCGACTCCGGCGCGATCACCGTTGATGGCATCGACATCCGCGACATGACCCTCGCCTCGCTGCGCAGCCAGATCGGCGTTGTGCAGCAGGATGTCTTCCTGTTCGGCGGCTCCATCCGCGAGAACATCGCTTATGGCCGCCTCGATGCGTCGGATGAAGACATTGCGCTTGCCGCCCGCCGCGCCCGCCTCGACGAAATGATAGCCGGTCTGCCTGCCGGGCTTGAGACCATTGTCGGCGAGCGCGGCGTCAAGCTGTCGGGCGGCCAGAAGCAGCGGCTTGCCATTGCCCGCATGTTCCTGAAAAACCCGCCCATCCTCATTCTCGATGAAGCGACATCGGCGCTCGACACGCAGACCGAGCGCGAAATCCAGGCATCCCTCGCCGAACTGGCGCAGGGCCGCACCACCCTGGTCATCGCGCACCGGCTGGCGACGATCCGCAATGCCGACCGCATCGTCGTGGTCGACGATGCCCGGATTCTGGAACAGGGCAGCCACAGCGAACTGCTTGCCGCAGGCGGCGCCTACAAGCGGCTCTATCAGGTGCAGTTCGGCGATGCGGGCGCGGAAATCCTGCTTGACCGGGTGAACGGGAAAGCCTGAACTTTACAGCGCCGGTCAGAAACGTATGCTCCATCTGCTGAACGCTTTGGGAGGAGCAATCGATGATCAGGGAAAGCTACGTTCACGGTGCAAGCAGCCAGCCGCTGATCGGCGAAACGATCGGACGGCACTTTGACCATATCGCCGGGCGGTTTCCCGACCGCCCCGCCCTTGTGGTCCGCCACCAGAATGTGCGCCTGAGCTATGCCGAACTGAAGCAGCGCGTTGACGCCGTCGCAGCGGGCCTCATCGCGCTTGGCCTGAAACCCGGTGACCGCATCGGCATCTGGTCGCCCAACAATCTGGAATGGGTGCTGACCCAGTTCGCCACCGCCAAGGCCGGGCTCATCCTCGTCAACATCAATCCGGCCTACCGCTCGCACGAGCTTGAATATGCCGTCAACAAGGTCGGCTGTGCCGCGCTGATCCTGTCGCCCGCCCTGAAAACCAGCAATTACCTCGACATATTGCGCGAGATCGCCCCGGAACTTGGCACCTGCGCGCCCGGCGAACTCCGGTCAGCGAAGCTGCCGACGCTGCGGACCGTCATTCGTCTGGGCGCAGACAAGACGCCGGGGATGCTCAACTTCGCCGATCTCGAACAGGCAGCGACCCCGGAAGCCAGGCAACAGCTGCAGGCGCTGGCCGCCGTGCTCCAGTTCGACGACCCAATCAATATCCAGTTCACCAGCGGCACCACCGGCAGCCCCAAGGGCGCGACACTCAGTCACCACAATATTCTCAACAACGGCTTCTTCATCGGCGAGGCGATGCGCCTCACCGAAATCGACCGCCTGTGCATCCCGGTGCCGTTCTACCATTGCTTCGGCATGGTTCTCGGCAACCTTGCCTGCCTGACCCACGGCGCCTGCATGGTCATACCGGGCGAGGCGTTCGATCCGCTGGCGGTGCTGCAGACGGTGGAGGCCGAGAAGTGCACCGGACTGCACGGCGTGCCGACCATGTTCATCGCCATACTCGGGCATCCCGATTTCAAGACCTTCGACCTCAGCAGCCTGCGCACCGGCATCATGGCGGGCTCGCCCTGCCCCATCGAAGTGATGCGCAAAGTCATCCACGACATGCACCAGGGCGAAATCACCATCGCCTACGGGATGACCGAGACCAGTCCGGTCAGCTTCCAGAGTTCCGCCACCGACCCGCTGGAACGGCGCGTTTCGACGGTCGGACGCATTCATCCGCATGTCGAGGTCAAGATCATCGATGCGGATGGCGCCATTGTCGCGCCGGGTGTTACCGGTGAGCTTTTGACGCGCGGTTACAGCGTCATGCGCGGCTATTGGGGCGATGATGCCAACACCGCAGCCACCATCGACGCCGCCCGCTGGATGCATACTGGCGATCTCGCGACCATCGATGCGGAGGGCTATTGCAACATTGTCGGGCGCATCAAGGACCTGGTGATCCGGGGCGGCGAGAACATCTATCCGCGCGAGATCGAGGAGTTTCTCTACACCCATCCCGGCATCGCCGACGTGCAGGTGTTCGGCATCCCGGACAGCAAGTATGGCGAGTGCCTCTGCGCCTGGATCAAGGTACGGCCCGGCGCCAGCCTCAGCGAGCATGACGTGCTGCAGTTCTGCAAGGGCAGGATCGCCCACTACAAGGTGCCGGCCCATATCCGCTTCGTCGAGGACTATCCGATGACCGTGACGGGCAAGATCCAGAAGTTCATCATGCGGCAGGCCATGATTGACGAGCTGGGCCTGCTGGAAGCAAAAACCGCCTGAGTGGGGGGACGCCTATTCCGCCGCGTGCGGCGCCGCAACTGTGCCGCGTTTGCCAAAGACCCTGCGCCACAGCTGCGTCGATCCGCGCGACATGTCTTCCATGTAGAGGAAGATAACCGGCGTGATGAACAGCGTGAGGATTTGCGAGGCGAACAGGCCGCCGACCACGGCCACGCCGAGCGGCTGGCGCAATTCCGAACTGGCGCCGGCACCGATGGCAATCGGCAGGGTTCCCATCAGCGCGGCGAGCGTTGTCATCATGATCGGCCGGAACCGCACAAGGCAGGCTTCACGAATCGCGTCATGCGGCGTGTCACCCGCCCGCTGCCGGACAAGGGCAAAGTCGACCATCATGATGGCGTTCTTCTTGACGATGCCGATCAGCATCAGCATGCCGATGATGGCGATCACGCTGAGGTCAAAGCCGAACAGTTGCAGCGTCGCCAGCGCCCCGGCCGCCGCCGCCGGCAGGCCGGTCAGAATGGTCAGCGGATGGATGAAGCTCTCATAGAGAATGCCGAGCACGATATAGATCGTCAGGATCGCCGCGCCGATCAGCAGGCCCTGATTGGACAGCGCCTGCTGGAACACTTTGGCGGTGCCGGTGAATGCCGAGGAAATCGAGTCGGGAACATTCAGTTCCGCCTTGATCTTGTTGATTTCTTCCACCGCCCTGCCCAAGGCAATGCCCTGCGGCAGGTTGAAGGAGATGGTCACCGCCGGCAGCTGGCTCAACTGGCTGACGGCCAGCAGTCCGGCACGCCGCTCCACATGGGCGAAGGAAGACAGCGGAATGAGCTTGTTGGTGGTGGTCGAGCGGATCTGCATCTGGTCGAGCTTGTCGGTCGTCCAGGGGATGGACGGATCGAGCTCGAGGATCACCTCGTAGCTGTCGCCGGTGGAAAAGATGGTCGAGGCCTGATTGGTGCCGAAGGCGTAATAGAGCGAATTGCGCAGCTGCGTCGATGAAATGCCGAGGAGCCGCGCCTTGTCCGCATCGATCACCAGATTGGCCTGCAGCGCATTGTTCTGCAGGTCGCTGGTCACATCGGCAAAATATTGCCGGTCCTGCTGCAGCGCCAGCAGGAATTTCTGCGACCATGGATAGAGATCGTCGGCATTGATGCCCTGCAGCACGAACTGGTACTGCGCGCGCGACGACGTGCTGCCGATGCGCAGGTTCTGGATGGCGATGGGATAGCTGTTGATGCCGGGCACCTTGGCCAGCGACTGGCGCAGGTCCGTCAGCAGCGGGTCGAGCGCCAGTCGCTGGGATTTGGGTTTGAGCTCGACGAAGAAACTGCCCTGGTTGAGGCTCGATGAATTGAAGCCGCCGCCGATGGTCGATGCCACATGCGCCACATAGGGCTTGCTCCTCAGGACATCGGCCACCTGCTTCTGCAGCGCCACCATGGCATCGAATGAAATGTCCTGCCGCGCTTCGGTCGAGATGGAAAGCTGGCCGATATCCTCGGTCGGCAGAAAGCCCTTGTCGATGGACGAGAAGAGATAAAGCGTTGCAACAACCGTCAGGAGAAAGATTCCGAAGACAACGATACGGAAGCGCAGGCAGACATCGAGCATCCAGCGGTAACCGCCAAGGACCGCATCGAAAACCCGCTCCGTCAGGGGTTTGCGGCCCTTTCCATCGTCATGCGGAATGGCCGGCATGTGGCTGCACAGCATCGGGGTCAAGGTCAGCGATATCAGCGCCGACGCCACGATCGCCACGGTCACCACGACGGCAAATTCGTTGAAGATGCGCCCGACCACGCCGCCCATCAGCAGGACGGGGATGAAGACCGCCACGAGCGATGCGGTGATGGACACGATGGTGAAACCGATTTCCTCGCTGCCCTTGAGCGCCGCCTCGCGCGGCGGCATGCCCTCCTCGATATGCCGGGATATGTTCTCCAGCATGACGATGGCATCGTCCACCACCAGCCCGACGGAAAGCGTCAGGCCCAGCAGCGAGATATTGTCGATGGAAAAGCCGAAGACATACATCACGCCCAGCGTGGCGATCAGCGACAGCGGCACGGCAATCGTCGGGATAAGCGTGGCCGCGATCCGCCGCAGGAACACGAAGATCACCATCACAACCAGCGCGATGATCAGGATGAGCGTAAATTGCACATCCGATACGGCCTGCCGGATCGACGTCGAGCGGTCGTTGAGCACGTTGAGGCTGGTGGACGCACCGAGCTCTTCGGCGAATTTCGGCAGCATGGTCCGCACGCGGTCCACCACATCGACCGTATTGGCGCCGGGCTGGCGGAAGACGGCCAGCACCAGCGCCTTCTTGCCGTCATAACGGCTCTCGGTCTGGGTATTGGCAACGGAATCCACCACCCGCGCCACGTCGCCCAGGCGCACCGGCTTGCCATTGGGCGACGCGATCAGAATCTGGCGGAATGTGTCGGCATTCTTCGACTGCGTGTCGGCCTCGATTGCCATCTGCTGGGTGGGGCTGGTGAGCGTTCCCACCGGCGCAATCGAATTGTTGTCGGCCACGGCACTCGTCAGTTCATCGATGCCGATGCCGCGTGCCTTCATCGCATTGGGATCGACCTCGATGCGCACGGCGAACTGCTTGGCGCCGAACACCTGGACCTCGCCGACGCCATCCACGGTCGACAGCGACGGCGAGATGACCTGCTCGGCATAATCGTCGAGCTTCGACAATTGCGCCATATCGCTTTGCAGTGCGATCAGCAGGATGGGAGCGTCGGCTGGATTGGTCTTGCGGTAGCTCGGCGGCGTCGTCATGTTCGCCGGCAGCTGCCGCAGCGTCCGTGCGATGGCCGCTTGGACGTCGGCGGCGGCCTGATCGATGTTCCTGTCGAGCTCGAATTCGATGGTGACGCGGGTCTGTCCCTGCGTGCTCGTGGCGCTGATCGTCGAAACGGAGGGTATCGTGGCGAACTGCTTGATCAGCGGCGTTGCCACGGCATTGGCCATGGTGTCGGGCGCGGCACCCGGCAGCTGGGCGGAAACCGATATGACGGGGAAATCGACCTGCGGCAGGGCGGCAACAGGGAGGAACTGATAGGCAAACAGGCCCGATGCGGCCAGCGCGACGGAGAGGAGGATTGTTGCGATAGGCCGGCGGATGAATATGGCGGAGATGTTCATTGCACCGTGTCCGTCTTGATCGGATCCGGCGCAACCGCATCGGCCGCCGACAGTGCGGGCGCCGCAGTGTCCACATCGGCCACCGTTTCAATGACGCTCGAGCCGTCCTGCAGATGCAGCTGCCCGTCGATGACCACATGGTCGCCGGATTTGAGGCCCGCGGTGGTGACGGCGGTATCGCCGACCGTTTCAACCACGGTCACCGCCTGCTTGATCACCTTCTTGTCGGGGCCGACGACAAAGGCGAATGTCCCGTCATTGCCCTGCTGAATGGCGATCAGCGGTACGGTCACGGCGTCCTTGTGCGTGCCGATTTCGACCGTTGCGTTGATGTACTGGCCGGGCCACAGCGCGCCGTCATCATTGGCCACATCCGCCTTCAGGACAATCGTCCCGGAGGCCGTGTCGACGCTGGAATCGACAAAGTTGAGCGGGCCTGACGCAATCACTTCCTTGCTGCCGGGAACCTTGACAAGAACGTCGAGCTGACGTTCCTTCATCGCATCGCGCAATGTCGGCAGATCGCTTTCCGCCACCGTAAACGACACCCGCAGCGGTGCCATGCGCGTGATGGTCAAAAGACCGCCGCCGGTATCCGCGGTGCGCACGAAATTGCCGACGGATGTGTTGACCACACCGACACGGCCATCGATGGGTGCCTTGATGGTCATGTAGGACAGAAGGACCTCGTCGGCCTGGATCTGCGCCGTATCCATGGCAATCGACGCTTTCAACGCATTGACAACGGCAAGCGCCTGATAGGTCTGCTGCTGCGTATTGATTTTCTGGCTTGACAGGGCCTGCGCCCCGATCAGGTCCTGATTGGCGGAATCGAGATTGGCCTGGTCCTTGGCCAGTGCCGCCTTGTCCTTCTCGATCGTCGCTCGGATCGTCCGGTCATCCAGTTGAAAAAGCACGTCCCCGGCCTTGACCATCTGCCCGTCCTTGACATTGGTCGCCATCACCACGCCATCGGCTTGCGGCCGGATGATAACCGTGTTGATCGGCTCGATATTGCCGACAACCGTCTTGGTGATGGGCACGTCTTCGGTCTTGGCCGTGGCGGCAACAATCGATGGAACGGCGGCAGACCGCCCCTTGCCGGACCCTGCGGCCGGCGCTGTCGCGGCAACCGTCGTCGGCCCCTTGCCGGCAGGCGGCGCGTTCAGATGGGGAGAGAGAAAGATGTAGCCGAGTCCGGCCAATACAACGAACGCGATCAAAAGACCCAGACGTTTCACTGCACGCTACCTCCAGGGCACCGCCCGTTAGCCAACAATGTATCGGCTATGGACTCTCTCACCTTCCCGGCATCTTGTCGAATGACCATTTTGTCATGTTTGCTGCAATGCACAGGGCGGCAATCGCCCGGATCGGGCAATGCAATCAGCACTTGAAGCCGACCAAGCAATGCGCGTACTCCTATCAGGAGAACGAAGGGGACCGCGATGCTGACACACCTGAACATTCCATCGGCAATGCGCGTGGTCCTTTTGTGTCTGTGCACAGCACTTCCCGGCGTTTTCGCAGCGGCCACAACCGCTTGCGCCCAGGCCGCAGCGCCGGAAACCGTCACCATCGTGCTGCAGCGGGGCCAGAGCGAAGCCGACATCAACAACACGCTGCGGGCCGCCTATGCCAGCGGCCGCAACGTTGTCGTGCGTTGGGATGATCCGGCACCGGCGCCCGCACCGGCAAAAGCCAAGGCCTTGCCCGCCGCGCAGCCGGGCGATAGCCCGCTCGATCAGGCCGAAGCCCTGGCCGAGAATGCGCTGGATTCATTCGGCACCGGTCTCTCCGTCGGGCTCACGGGCATCGGCCACATCGTCGAACTGCCCTTCATGATGGACAAGGGGCTGCAAAGCCAGGGCGGCGACTGGGGCCAGGTTACCCTCGTCACGCTGGGTGCACTGCTTGCCGCCGCCGCCGCGGGCTGGATCGTCTTCCGGCTTGGCACGGCCCTGATCGTCCGCCCGCTCGGCGAGGATGCCGATCTCGTCCATCGCGCCCGCGGCTCGCTTGCCCGCACGGTGCGCGACATCGCCGGCATTTGCGCCTTCATTGCCGTCGGGCACATCGTCATCAACGTCCTGACGGCCGACGCGCCGATGGCCTCCACCCTAACGTTGAGGCTGCTGCACGCCGCGGCGCTGACCCTGGTCTATGCGGCGGTCGGACGGCTGTTCCTTTCGCCCGGTGATCCCCAGGCAAGGCTCCTGCCCATCAACAATCCGCAATGGCACTTCCGCATGCTGGTTGCCTATGGCCTCACCGGCGCCCTGGTCGGCCAGCTCGTCCGCCTGTCCCTGGAAAGCGGTGTCAGCCGCGGCGTCACCGAAGGCTGGTTCCTGATTGCAGCGACCGTGGTTACGGTTCTGAAGCTCTGGTGGTTCATTGGCGGACGCAAGGACATCACCGCGGTGTTTGCCGGACCGGCACCGAGCATGACCCGGCAGGTCATCGCAAGCGTGCTTCCGGCATTCCTGTCTTTTGTAGCCATCCTGATCTGGGTTGTCGGCTGCATGGCAGCCAGTGCTCCGCAGCGCGCCCATTGGGGGGAAGCGGCGGGCGCAACCCAGGTCATCGTCCTGCTGATACCCATCATCGCCCTTGGCATGCATGCGCTGATTGCGGCCATGCAGGAGCGGCACAAGAACGATACGCCCCTGCCGCCGCTGGCGCAGGCTTTCATCGCGGCCATCCAGACACTGGCGACCGGGGGCATCTGGCTTCTCGGTCTCTTCCTCATTATCCGTCTGTGGACCAGCTACATGGACAGCGCCTACGCCATGGCGCTGTCGCTCATCACCGGCCTGCTGCGGATCAGCGTTGCCGTGGTCATCGGCTGGGCCATCTGGAGTTTCCTGCGGCACTATTTCACCGCCCTCTCTCCCTCCTCGCGGCCGCTGCTGCCGGGACAGGATGACACGGACGGTCCAGCGCGCACCGCCGCCGGACGCCTCTCGACGATCCTGCCGCTGGTGCGCGATCTCGCCTTTGGCGCCATCGTTGCGATCACGGCACTCGTGGTGCTTTCATCCCTCGGCATGGATATCGGGCCACTGCTTGCCGGCTTCGGCGTTCTCGGGCTGGCCATTTCCTTCGGCTCGCAAACACTGGTGAAGGATGTGGTCTCGGGCATATTCTTCATTGCCGACGATGCCTTCCGCACGGGTGAATATATCGACACCGGCAAACTCAAGGGCACCGTCGAGCGCATCACGCTGCGCTCCCTGCAGCTGCGCCATCAGAACGGCCCGGTGCACACCATCCCCTTCGGACAGATCCAGTCGGTGACCAATTACAGCCGGGACTGGAGCACGATCAAGTTCGAGCTGCGTTTCGACCGCGACACCGATCCGGAAAAGATCCGCAAGACGGTCAAGAAGGTCGGCCAGGACATGCTTGAGGATCCGGAATTCGGCCCGGAATTTCTGGTTCCGCTGAAATTCCAGGGCATTCAGGACATCACCGAGAATTCGATGATTGTCCGGCTCAAATTCACCGCCAAACCGGGCAACCCGTCGCTTATCCAGCGTGAGGCGATGAAGCGGCTGCTCGTGGCCTTCCGCGAAGCCGGTCTCCTGCTGGCATCCAATGCGGTGACCGTGCGCTCGGGGACCAACGACGCGGCCGGTGCCGGTGCGGCAACCCAGATCGCCCTGGAGAAGGCCGCCGAACTCGCGTCGACGCAGGCGGCCAAGCCGGGCTAGGTCGTGCATTCATAAATCTGGTCGAAATGGCGCCTGAAACGGCAAGAAGATGCGAGGAGAGACGTGAAGGGCGGGGCCTTTCCCCCGGCCGAGCGGCTCGACACTGCAGCTTGCAGCCGTTTCGGCGTCCAAAGGATATGGTCCATTTGCCCGGCTACATCGTCGCAAAGCCTCAAAAATGAACCACATTTCCCTCGTCTTTGCTCCTTGTATCCAAACAAATGGCCTCATACCATTTCAATCAGATTTATGAGTGTACGACCTAGAGCCACTCCGGCGTGCCGGCAAGCGCGACGGGCTGGACGATCAGCCCCTGCTCCGTCGCCTGGAGATAGGCCTCGACACCATAAATCCGGCGCATGTGATCGGCCGTCAGCACCTCCGCGGGCCTGCCGTCGGCGACGATCATGCCTGCGTGGATGAGAACCAGCCGGCTGCACCAGTGCGCGGCAAGGCTGAGGTCGTGCAGGGATGCAACCACCGCCGAGCCCTTGCCGGCCAGATCGGCAAGCGACTGCATCAGGCCGATCTGATGTGCCGGATCGAGCCCCGCGGCCGGTTCGTCCGCAAGCAGGAGCGCCGCATCCTGCGCCAGGGCACGGGCGATCAGCACCCGCGCCCGCTCGCCGCCGGAAAGGTCGAGAGCCGAACGATGGCGCAGCTGCTGAACATCCATCCGCTGCATCGCCTGTTCAACCAGCGCCGCGTCATGCGCGCTCGGCCGGGAAAACCCGCGGCGGTAGGGCGTGCGGCCGAGCGAGACGAGATGTTCCACCGACACGGCCCAGGCGATTTCGCGGTCCTGCGGTAGATAGGCGACGTGCCTTGCCCGTTCCTCGACGTTCATCCGCCTCGCCGGTTTTCCGGCAATGGCGATGTCGCCGCTCGACGGCACCAGGCCGAGGATGCTCCGCAGAAGGGTTGACTTGCCCGCACCGTTCGGACCGATCAGCCCGACAAATTCACCGGCGCGAACGTCAAGCGATACATCGTGCAGGACGGCCCTGGAGCCGAGCGACGCATGGACATGGGACAGGCTGAGGATCGTCATATCAGCGTCCTCCGCGTGCGAAACACCAGCCAGAGGAAGAAGGGCGCGCCGATCATGGCCGTCAGCACGCCGAGCTTCAAATCCCGGCCCGGCGCGATCAGGCGCACGAGAATATCGGCTGCCAGCAGCATCGATGCGCCGCCAAGCGCACTGGCCGGCAGCAGGCGCGACGGCCGGGCACCCACCAGCGGCCGCAGCACGTGCGGTACGATCAGGCCGACGAAGCCGATGGCACCGGCAACGGCGGTGGCCGCCCCGACGGATGCGGCCGTGCCCAGAATGGCGAAGAACTGCACCCGCCGGATGTTGATGCCCATGCTGGCCGCCGCATCGGGGCCCAGTGTCAGGGCGTCAAGCGCGCGGCCGAGGCTGAACAGCAGCGCCCAGCCCGCAAGGATGAACGGGGCGGCAAGCTGCACATGCAGCATGGAGCGGTCGGTGAGGGATCCCAGCATCCAGTAGACGATCTCCATCGCGGCAAACGGGTTGGGCGACAGGTTCAGCGCCAGCGTGGTCATCGCCCCGGCAAAGCTCGAGACAGCGACACCGGCGAGAATGATGGTCAGCGTACCCGCGCCGCGGCCGGCCAGCGCCTGCACCAGGAAGACCGCGAGAACAGCGCCTGCCAGCGCCATCAGCGGCAGGGCAAGCGGGAAAGCCAGGGACAGGCCGGTATAGATGGCGATCACCGCGCCGAGGGATGCCGACGCACTCACCCCGAGAAGGCCCGGTTCCGCCAGCGGATTGCGCAGATAGCCCTGCAGTACCGCGCCGGAGAGCCCGAGGGTCGCCCCGATCATCAGGCCGAGCAGCGCGCGCGGCAGCCGTATTTCCCGCATGACGATGACGATGGCGTCGCCCTGCCCGGTCAGCAGGGCGCGCATACTGTCCGAAATGCCCAGTGCGGCCGGACCGGCGAGCAGCGACAGCACGAACAGGACAAGGGTCAACAGCGCAAGCCCGGACAGGAGAAGACGGTAATGATCCTTCATCTGGAGCCCTCCAGCCGTGCCGCATCCGACAGCAGCTTGACGGCCTCTGCCGTGAACGGTCCGCCGCATATCCAGTACTTGTCGGGGATATCGACGGGCTGCCGCCCCTGCAGCGCTGCCCGGAACGCCGGATGGAGCTGCGCGTCATAGGCAAGCGCGGGCGCCGGATAGGCGTTGTGGGTGGCAATCAGGTCCGGCTTGGCCATGACCAGTTGTTCGAGCGACAGTTTTTGCGTGCCGTCGAGGCCCAGTTTTTCGCCCATATTGATCAGTCCCGCCCGGTTGACAACCTCACCGGCCAGGGTGTTGCGGCCCGAGGTGATCTGGTTGGCATAATAGAGCGCGACCGTGGGCGCATCGGCGCTGCGTGCCGGAAGGCTTGCCAGGGCCGCGTCCATGGCGCCCAGCAGTTCTTCCGCCCTGGCTTCGCGCCCGAGCAGGGCACCCATCCGCCGTACATTGGCGCGGATATCCTCGAAGGAAGATTCCGGCGGGAATTCCTCGACGCGAAATCCCAGCCGCCTGAGAATACCGGTCGTGGCCCGCGTGGTATAGGTGCTGGTCAGGACGAGATCCGGCTGCATCAGGAATATCTCTTCCGCCTGACCATGATTGAGCGCAAACGCCCCCGCCTCCCCGGCCAGAACCGATACGGTCGCGTCCCCGGCGAGATAGGACACGGAAACGAGTTGCCCGCCCGATGCCAGCAGCATCGCCAGCTGATCGGTGCAAAGGTTCATGGAGACGACGCGTCCCGGCGCTTCGGCCGACGCGGAATCGACCGTGGCAGGCAGCGCAATGGCGGATGCCAACCACGCCGCGCCTGCGCCGACAGCCCGTCTGTATCCCCTGCTCACGCCCGCAAACTCCCCTTGCCCCTCATACAGCCGAAACCTTGGCGGCATGCGGCGACCTGCCTATAGCTGCCATCAATATCGTCCGGCGTATAGTCATTCCTGCGGCATATCCATCGTCTGACCGGTTGACATCCCGTTTTGCCGCTTCCACCATGGGACAGATTCCGGGAGAGACAATTGGACATTCGCAAGATTGGTAAAACGCCGCTGGCCGTCACTGAAATCGGCTTCGGCGGGGCGGCGATTGGCGGGCTGTATCGTGAATGCACGCGCGACGCCGCAATGGAAACCCTGCAGACCGCGTGGGATGCCGGCATACGCTATTTCGACACGGCACCGTTTTACGGTTTCGGCCTGTCGGAGCGCCGGACCGGCGACTTCCTGCGCGACAAGCCGCGCGACAGCTACGTGCTTTCGACAAAGGTCGGCCGCCTCATGCGCCCGGTGCCGGAGGATCAGGTCCCCGATCATTCCTACGTCAATCCCCTGCCCTTCGCCGTCGACTATGACTACAGCTATGACGGCATCATGCGTTCCTTCGAATTCAGCCTGGCGCGCCTCGGCCTGAACCGGATCGACATCCTCTACATCCACGATATCGGTGCCTATACCCATGGTGCCGGACAAAACGCCGTCTATATGGACCAGCTGCTCGGCAGCGGGCTGAAGGCGCTGGACGAACTCAAGTCGGCCGGGGCGATTGCCGCCTATGGGCTGGGGGTGAACGAAGTCGAGGTCTGCCTCAATGTGCTGGCCCGCCATCCGCTCGACTGCATTCTTCTCGCCGGGCGCTATTCCCTGCTCGACCGCGCGGCCGAACGCGGCCTGCTCGACGTCTGCCGGGCGCAGAACACCTCGCTCGTCATTGGCGGCGTGTTCAATTCCGGCATTCTGGCGACGGGTCCCGTCCCCGGCGCGCATTTTGATTATGGCTCGGCATCCCCGGATATTCTCGAGCGCGTCCGCGCCATGCAGGCCATCGCGGAGGCCGAAAATGTGCCCCTGGCAGCCGCCGCCATCCAGTTTCCGTTCCGCGAACCGGTCGTGGCGAATGTTTTGATCGGCACCGCGAAGCCCTCGAGCCTGACCCGCAATCTGGAAATTTTATCCACGAAAGTCCCGGAATCTGTATACACCGACTGCGAACGTTTCGTCCTTCGCTAAATTCTTCTAAAAGATCGCTCCGGATTAGTATCGGCATGGGTTTCATCGGGTGGCAGCAACCGCTAATTTGCTGATCTGCCTTGCAATATCAGCCATTGCATATTCCGCTCATCTGATTACATAAGGGCTCGCTGACTGCGTTCAGCGCGCCCGGCTGGCGTATGTGGCGGCCGGAAATCAGGCAATGAATGGAGCAACGCCCGGCTCTCTTTCATGTGTTGACACGAAGTATTGAGCGAGAGACCCAGGGATGACTGCATCTTCGTCAGCGACCGTCACGGCGGCACCCATTCATGCAACGGATGACCTTTCGGCACCGGTTGCATTTGCGATTCCCGACAATGTGTTCGCGGAAACGGTCACCGAGGTGCGCCATTATACCGATCGCCTGTTCCGTTTCCGTATTACGCGGCCGACGAGCTTCCGCTTCCGTTCCGGCGAATTCGTCATGATCGGCCTGCCCAATGCGGAAAAGCCGGTTTACCGTGCCTACTCCATCGCCAGCCCGTCCTGGGACGAGGAAATCGAATTCTTCTCGATCAAGGTCGACAACGGCCCGCTGACCGAGCATCTGCAAAAGATCAAGCGGGGCGATACGGTCCTCCTGCGCAAGAAGTCGACGGGGACACTGGTTCTCGATGCGCTTCTTCCGGGCAAGCGGCTCTACATGCTGTCGACCGGAACCGGCGTTGCCCCCTTCGCCAGCCTCATCCGCGACCCCGAGACCTATGAAAAGTTCGAAGAGGTCATCCTGATCCAGACCTGCCGGGATATCGCCGAGCTGAAATACATCACCGAAATGGTCGAGGGCATCAAGGATGACCCGCTGATCGGTGAATTCGCCGCCGACAGCCTGCGGCTCTACACGACGACCACGCGCGAACCATTCACCCATATGGGCCGCATCACCGACCTGATGCAGAGCGGCAAGCTGTTCAGCGATCTCGGCCTGCCGCCGCTCGATCCCGAAACCGACCGCGGCATGATCTGCGGCTCGATGCACATGATCCACGACACCAAGGCCATTCTGGAATCCTTCGGCCTGGTCGAAGGCGCCAACAACAAACCGGCGACCTATGTGGTCGAGCGGGCTTTCGTCGGCTAAAACCTGCCTGCAGAAACATCTGGAATATCGTGCCCGGTCTCCTTGAGGCCGGGCATTTTGCTATGCGTCTTGCCTCACTGACTTGTGACACCTTGTCTCTTCTAAAACATGAGTCCGCATGCTATATGTGTGAATGTTATAAGCACCCTTATGAGTTTCAAAACCCCACATCATGGACGACACACCCACTCTTGGCTTTCTGCTGCACGATGTTGCGCGGTTGCTGCGCAAGCGGTTTGAACAACGGGCAAAATGCCTCGGCCTGACCCGGTCACAGTGGCAGACGCTGGCCTATCTGTCCAAGAATGAGGGGATTCATCAGGCTGGCCTGGCGGAAATCCTCGAAATCGAGCCGATCACCCTGGTGCGCATCCTCGACAAGCTGCAGGAGCGGAACCTGATCGAGCGGCGCCGGCACCCGACCGACCGCCGCATCTGGCTGCTGTTCCTGCGCGATGAAGCGCGCCCGCATCTGGCGGATATGCGCGTCATCGGCGAAGTCACCCGGTCCGAAGCCCTCGAAAATGTGCCGGCGGAAGACCGCGAACATCTCATCCGCACTCTAACCCTTATGAAGTCCAATTTGATCGATGCCTGTCAGACACCGGTCGATGACAGGAAGACACACCATGGCTGACGGATCTCCCAACTCCCGCATTCCCGCCAATTCCGATCACCCCGCCGCACCGGGGCACGCCGCGCCTGTTCTGGAAAAGACCGACGCACCCGGCGAAGCGCCGGTAGCCGCCCGCGTCAACGAACCGGTGCCGCTGCCCGATATCACGCCGCCGAAAACCCGCCGCAACCGTCTGCGCCCCGTGCTCTTCGCCGCGCTGCCGCTTGCCCTCGTGGTCGGCGGTTATTTCTACGTCATCGGCGGGCAGGTCATGTCCACCGACAACGCCTATGTGCAGGCGGACATGGTCGGCGTTTCCACCGATATATCGGGGCTGGTCAGCGCCATAGACGTGCATGACAACGAGGTCGTCAAGCAGGGACAGATCCTGTTCCGCATCAACCCCGACGTCTACCGCATCGCTCTTGAGGGCGCGCAGGCGCAGCTCGGCACCGTTCGCAACCAGATTCTCAACCTGCAGGCGAGCTACAAGCAGACGCTGGCGGAAATCGCCCAGGCGGAATCCGACATTCCCTTCTACCAGAAGACCCTGCAGCGCCAGGCGGACCTGACCAACACCGCCGCCGTCTCCAAGGCCACCTACGATCAGGCCAAGCATGATCTGGATGCCGCCCAGCAGAAGGTCGATGTCGCCAGGGCGCAGGCCGCCACCACGCTCGCCCAGTTGGGCAACAATGCCGACCAGCCTGTCGAGCAGAACCCGTCCTATCTCGCGGCAAAGGCAACCGTCGACAAGGCCCAGCACGATTTTGACGCGACCACGGTGCGCGCGCCCTTCGATGGGATCGTGACCAATGTCAGTTCGCTGCAGGTCGGCGCCTATCTCCAGGCCTCGCAGGCCGGTTTCAGCCTTGTCTCGACAACCCATATGTGGGTTGCCGCCAGCCCCAAGGAAACCGAGCTGACCTATGTCAAGCCCGGCCAGCCGGTGACCGTGACCGTCGACACCTATCCGGGCGTCGAATGGAAGGGCACGGTTGCCAGCATCAGCCCGGCATCCGGCTCGAGCTTCTCGCTGCTGCCCGCACAGAATACAACCGGCAATTGGGTTAAGGTTGTGCAGCGCATTCCCATGCTCGTCAGCATAAACGACACGGCGGGCAAGCCGCCGCTGCGCGTCGGCATGAGCGTGACGGCCGAAGTCGATACTGGCCATGCACGCGGCCTGCCGCAGTTCGTGCAATCGCTTCTGGGCAGCAAGGATCATGTCTAGCACCGTCGCACTGCCGGGCACCGCACCGGTTGCCAATCGCGGCGCGATCACGGCCTGCGTCATCCTCGCCGTGATCATGCAGGCGCTCGATACGACCATCGCCAACGTGGCGCTGCCCTATATCCAGGGCAGCGTTGCGGCGAGCGCCGACCAGATCAACTGGGTCCTGACCTCCTACATCGTCGCTGCCGCCATCATGACGCCGCCGTCGGGCTTTCTGGCCGCCCGCTTCGGCCGCAAGCGCGTGCTGCTCACCGCCATCGCCGGTTTCGTCGTGGCGTCGGTGCTGTGCGGCATTGCCCAGTCGCTGCCGCAGATCGTGGCTTTCCGGTTGTTGCAGGGCCTGTTCGGCGCCTCGCTCGTCCCCCTATCGCAAGGCATTCTTCTCGACATCTATTCCGTCGAGGAGCGCGGCTCGGCCATGGCGCTGTTCGGCGTTTCCGTCATGGTCGGTCCCGTGCTCGGCCCCGTCATCGGCGGCTGGCTGACCGACAATATCAGCTGGCGCTGGGTGTTCTACATCAACGTTCCCATCGGCCTTCTCGCCTTTGCCGGCATCGTTGCCTTCGTCACCGAAACCGGGCGGGAGCTGAAGGCCAAGCTGGACTGGTTCGGCTTCGGCACGCTCAGCCTTGCCATCGCCGCCCTTCAGCTTTTTCTCGACCGCGGCGAACAGCTCGACTGGTTTTCCTCCGGCGAAATCCAGCTGGAAGCGCTTGTCTGCGTCAGCGCCTTCTACCTGTTCCTCAGCCACACCTTCACGGCCGAACGGTCCTTCGTCAATCCAAGGCTGTTCCTCGACCGGAACTTTGCCGTCAGCATGTTCTTCATCTTCATCGTCGGCGTGACCTATCTCGCCTCGCTCGCCCTGATGACGCCCTACCTGCAGACCCTCATGGGCTATCCCGTCACCACGGCGGGTATCGTCATGGGCCCGCGCGGCGTCGGCACGATGGTGTGCATGTTCATCGTCGGCCGCCTCATCGGCAAGGTCGATACGCGCTTCCTCCTGGTGCTCGGCCTCGGGCTGACCGCCTGGGCCATGTACGACATGACCGGCTGGACGCCTGACGTATCGCAGTGGACCATCGTTTCGGTGGGCTTCATCCAGGGTGCCGGCCTCGGCTTCCTCTTCGTGCCGCTGACGACGATTGCCTTTGCCACCCTGCCCGCCAGCATGCGCGGCGAAGGCACGGGCCTTTACAATCTCTCGCGCAATATCGGTTCCAGCGTCGGCATTTCCATCGTCACGGCGCTGATCACCGAGAATGTGCAGACCAACCACGCCTCGATCGCCGCCTATGTCACGCCGTTCAACCACGCCTTCAATGCACCTGCCGTGATGCAGCATCTCGACCCGCTGAAGGCGGCGGGCCGCGCTTCGCTTGACGGCATCATCACCCTGCAGGCCACGATCATCGCCTATATGGACGATTTCAAGCTGCTGATGCTGATGTCGCTGGCAGCCATCCCGCTGGTGTTCCTGCTGCGCAAGCCGGCACCCAGCGCCGCGCCGCCGGAACATGCGGTGATGGAATGAAACAAGGGCGGGCGGTCCATTGGACCACCCGCCCTTGTTCTTTTACAGACCCCTCCTAGCGCGCCGGCGGCGCATACATCAGGCCGCCGGCATTCCACAAAGCGTTGATGCCCCGGTCGATCTTCAGGGGACTGCCCTTGCCGAGATTGCGGTCGAACATCTCGCCGTAATTGCCGGTTGTCGACACGATCTTGTAGATCCAGCCCTTGTCGAGGCCCAGCGGCGCACCCGTATCCCCCTCGGCGCCCAGAAAGCGCTTGATCGACGGATTGCCGGATTCCATCTGCTTGGCGATGTTCTCCCTGGTAATGCCCAGCTCTTCCGCCTCGATCATCGAGAACAGGGTCCAGCGGACAATGTTGAACCAGCGGTCATCGCCCTGGCGCACCGCCGGTCCCAGCGGCTCCTTGGAAATGATCTCGGGTAGCACCATGAACCCCTCGGGGTCGGACAGGGTCAGCCTTTGCGCGTAGAGTGCGGAGGCATCCGTCGTGTAGACATCGCAGCGGCCATTGTTCAGCGCGACAATGGTTTCATCCGGGCGTTCGAACGAGACGATCTCGTAGGTGATGTTGTTCGCCTTGAAATAATCGGCAACGTTGAGTTCCGTCGTCGTGCCGGTCTCGGTGCACAGCGAGGCGCCGGAGAGCTCCTTTGCGCTCTTCACGCCCAGTGACTTCTTCACCATGAAGCCCTGCCCGTCATAATAGGCGGTGCCGACGAATTTGAGGCCCATGGTGGTATCGCGCGACAGGGTCCATGTGGTCTGGCGCGACAGCAGATCGGCTTCGCCGGACTGCAGCGCGGTGAAGCGGTCCTTGGTGGAAAGCGGAATGAAGTTGACCTTGTCCGGGTCGCCGAAGATTGCCGCGGAAACCGCATGGCAGAAATCGACGTCGAAGCCGGTCCATTTGCCCGTGCTGTCCGCATTGGAAAAGCCGAGGACGCCCTGGCTGACGCCGCAATTGACGCGGCCGCGTTCCTTGATCACCGACAGCGTGTCGGCCTTGGCGGGGGTGGCGGTAAAGGCTGCCGATGCCAGCAGCAGGGCCAGAAGTGCAGTCCGTTTCATGATGTTCTCCCTCATTGTGATTGAATAAATCTTTCCCGCCCGCCGGACACCTGCCCGGCGGTTCGTTCTTTCTTCGGTGTTTGGATCACTGGTTCGCCAGGACGGCCGTGAACGTGTCCTCCAACACGTCGATCAGATAATCCGCATTGGCCCGGCTGAAAATCATCGGCGGGCGCAGCTTCAGGATGTTGTCGTGCGGTCCCTCCGTTCCCATCAGGACACCGCGCTCCCTGGCACCGTTGTTGATGGCGCGGGCAATCTCCGTGGCAGGCTCCTTGCTCCTGCGGTCCGTGACGAGTTCGACGCCGAGAAAGAGCCCCTGTCCGCGCACATCGCCGATGACGGCATGGCGGGCCTTCATCTCCTCGAAGCGCTGCAGCAGGTAATTGCCTGTGTCCAGCGCATTTTGCCGCAGATTGTCGCGCTCGATCACGTCGAGCACCGCAAGGCCCACAGCACAGGAAACGGGATTGCCGCCGAATGTGTTGAAATATTCCATGCCGTTGTTGAACGAGGCGGCGATCTCGCGCGTCGTCACCACCGCCGCCATGGGGTGGCCATTGCCGATGGGCTTGCCCATGGTGACGATGTCGGGCACGACGCCTTGCGTCTCGAACGCCCACCAATGGCTACCGACGCGGCCGAAACCGACCTGCACTTCATCCGCCGCACAGATACCACCGGCGGCACGCACCATCGCGTAGACCTCTTTGAGGTAACCATCCGGCAGGAACACCTGACCGGCGACGCTGGGAATGGACTCGGCAAGGAACAGGCCCGGCGCCTTGCCTGCCCGGCGCATCTGTTCGATCTGTTCGGCAACGCTTTCCGCATAGCGGCTGGCAATCTCCGCCTGCGGCCAGTCGGACGGCGCGCGGTAAGGATCGGGAATGGCGGCCTCATAGACATGCGGCTTGCGGCCCTTGCCGCCTCGACGCTTGTATTTGTAGGGGCTGAGCTCGATCAGTTCCTGCGTCGTGCCGTGATAGGCCCAATCGAGAACAATCGCCTCCTCGCGGCCGGTATGTGCCCGCATCATCCGCAGCATCAGGCTGTTGGCCTCGCTGCCCGAACAGGCAAAGGTCGCGACCGTCAGGTCACCGGGCAACGTCGCGGTCAGCCGCTCCGCATAGGTGACGATGTTGTCGTGCAGATAGCGCGTATTTGTGTTGAGCACGCCCGCCTGCCACGACAGGGCCCTCACCACATCCGGATGGGCATGGCCGAGATGGCAGACATTGTTGAAGCAGTCGAGATAGGCCCGGCCGCGATCGTCGATCAGCCAGACACCCTCGCCGCGCACGAACTTGATCGGCTCCGCATAGGAAATGGAGAGATTGGGCAGGAGCGACGTACGGCGCGCGGCAACAATGGCCTCCCTGCTGCGCCCCGTCTGCTGGAATGTCTCGCGCGGCAGGCCGATGAAATTGGCCGGGTCCGGGAAGAGTTCGCCCCAGACCGGGAGATAGCGCGCTTCGCCGACGCCGAGGATGGCGGTTGCGGACAGCGATGTATCCACCGACAATTGCAGATGCAGATGCGGTGCCCAGCCGCCATTTTCCGCAGGCGCGCCCATTTGGCCGACGAGATCGCCCGCTTGAAGCACGTCGCCCGGACGCAGCCGCGTCAGGGCCTCGTGCGCAAGATGCCCCCACAGCGTTGCAAAGGGCGGGCAGCCATCCGGCGCATGTTCGAGCTTGACGAGGCAGCCATAGCCGAGCGGATCGGGCTCGATGACGACTTCTGCGACAGTTGCCGCGATGGGCGTGAACAGCTTCGTGCCTGCAGCCATGAAGAGGTCGAGGCCGAGATGCCGGGTGCGCCGCTCGCCGGCAATGAAACGCGATTCGAACATCGCGCCGGTATAGACGGAGCGTTCCTCGCCCCACGGCCCGATGCCGAGCGCGATACCGTTTTCGGCGCAATAGGCATCCCACCATGCGGTTGCCTTGTCCGGTTGCTGCGTCGCGGACCAGACGGTCATGGCATTTTCGGGATCGCCATAGGGAACCAGCGCCTTGGCCGCGGTGGCCGGATGCTGCGCGAGAACCGGGGCAAAGGTCCGGTTGTTGCGCTTGATCCAGCCGGCAACCGCCTTGGCCCCGGCAGACGCATCATATCCGCAGGCATGGCGGAAAATCGCCGTGGCAAAGCCCGGATTGATCGCATCGAGGCGCCGCAGCAATGCCCATGCGGGGGCCTCGCTGATGGCGAGATAGGGATTGTCATCCGTCTTGTCCTTGCGCTGCGCCGACAGCGTGACGCTGGTGACGAGCCGCATGGCGATCAGGTCGAACAGCAGGTCCACCTCCTGTTCCTGCAGGGGATATTCCGCATGGAAACCCGCAACGATGGCGACTGCCGCGCCGATGGGATCGTCGAGATCGAGAATGGAGTAGGCGCAGGCCACCGCAACTTCGGCGATCAGGATGCTGTGCAGCGCATCGCCGAAATCGATCAGGCCGGCAATTTTCCCCGGATTGTCCGCGTCGACCAGCACGTTCCAGTCGTTGGCGTCATTATGGATGACGGCGGCGCGTAAGCGAGGCAGGCGCGGTGCCACCCGCGCCTCGAACCGGTCGAGGAAGCGACCGAGCAGCGCACGATCCTCGGCATTGTCGATATATTTCAGGCGCTGGCGCGACAGGCCCGCCGCCCGCATGTCCCAGTCGAATGTCCTGAGCGCGCCGGGATGCATGAAGCCCTGCATGGCCCTGTCCAGCCGCCCAAGCATCCCGCCGAGGCTTTGCAGGACCGCCGGCGTGCGTTCGCGTTTGGCCAGGGGATCGCCATCTTGCCAGGACACCATGCGGATGCAATGCCGTTCACCGGTCCGGGATTGGATCTGCACCAGCACCTGCCCGTCCAGCGACCGGCGCAATCTTGGCACCGGCAGATCGGACGCGTTTGCTTCCAGATGATGCAGCAGCGCCGTCTGGAAATCGCTCTGGTCCTTCGGCTCGCTGGAATTGACGGCTTTGAGAATCCAGATGGAGCCGTCCGATGCATCGATCCGGAAATTCTGGTCGCGTTCGCTGGCCAGAGAACTGATCCGGCCCTCGACGCCAAAATGCTCCTTGGCGATGGCGAGGGCTTCCGCATTCGAAAATGCCGGTGCCGGATGGGACAGATTGATCATGCATCAACTCCTTTTCGCCAGAGCTTGGCACGGGCCTCAAAATGGGGCATCCGTTAATCCGCCGGTTTGACCGTCAGAAGGACGGCCTGAACCGGCATTTGGTCGGGGGAAGAGAAGAGGGCAATGAAGGAACTCGATGAAAAGGACCGGAACATTCTGAGCATCCTGTCGCGCGATGCCAAGATTCCGCTGAAGACGCTCGCCGGAAAGATCGGCCTGTCGCGCAGCGCAACCAGCGAGCGCATTCTTTTTCTCGAACGGTCGGGGGTCATCCGCGGCTACCGGGCCGATATCGGGCAGCTGAACGAGGGGGTGATCTGCGCCTTCCTGCTGATCAGCCTGGTGCGCACCCCGGCGCTCGGCGTGCTGGACCAGCTTGCGGCCCGTCCGGAAGTCCGGCGCGTTTCCTCGGTCAGCGGGCAGCTCGATCTGATTGTCGAGGTCGAGGTGCCGTCGATGAATCATCTCAACACCATCCGCAACACTGTAGCGCTGCTGGAGGAAGTCGATGACGTCACCACATCGATCATCCTGCGCCGCGACATCGACCGGATGGGCGGCGACGCGGGAGAATAACCGCCGGCCGGATTCACTCTCGGAGGATCAGGCAATCTCTTCGGCCAAACGGGATACCGGTTTTTGACGTGGCCGCGCATACTCCGTCGTGTTCACAGGTCTATTTGACGAACAAAGACGAGGTATGAAAATGAACATTTACCGCAACTATATTGCCTGGCGCAATGCGCGCCGCACCATTGCCGAACTCAACAGCCTGCCGCTGGATCAATTGGCAGACCTGGGCATTGATCCCTTGAGCCATGTCCTTGGCATTCCCGTCCGCTCCTATTCGGGCAGCCAACGCGAAAGAAACTAGCTGCCGCCATCGATATAAATGGCCCGGAAATCATTGACATTGGTGCCCGTCGGGCCCGGCACGAAAAGATCACCGAGAGCATCGAACGCCGACCACGCATCATTGGCATTCAACAGGCTGCGCGCGTCCCTCCCAAGACCCGCCAGCCGCGCGGCGGTGCTGCCATCGGCAAAGGCCCCGGCATTGTCCTCCGAACCATCGATGCCGTCCGTATCGGCGGCCAGCGCCGAGATACCCCCCGCCCCGGCAATGCCAAGCGCAAAAGACAGAAGAAACTCCGTGTTGCGCCCACCCTTGCCCTTCCCGCGCACGGTGACCGTGGTTTCTCCCCCGGACAGGAGAACCACCGGCGCCGTGAACGGCCGGTTTCTGGTCAAAACTTCGCGGGCAAGTGCGGCATGCACATGCGCCACCTCCCGCGCCTCGCCCTCGATGGCATCGGACAGGATGATGGCGTCGACGCCCTGGCGCCGCGCCTCCGCTGCGGCCGCGTCGAGCGAGACCGCCGCTGAAGCGATGATGCGGACCGTGTTGCGGGCAAAACCGGGATCGCCGGGATTGGGTGCGCGGGCCGCATCCAGCGACAGATGCCGCAAGGCCGCCGGTGGCAATGCAAGATTGTACTGGCGCACGATCGCCCGCGCATCGTCGAGCGATGCTGCATCCGGCACGGTCGGCCCCGACGCGACCAGAGCCGGATTGTCGCCGGGAATATCGGATATGACCAGGGTAACGACCCGCGCCGGAAAGGCAGCGGCGGCCAGCCGTCCGCCCTTGACGGTTGAAAGGTGCTTGCGCACCGTGTTCATCGCGGCGATGGGTGCGCCGGATGCCAGCAATGCCTTGTTGACCGCAATCTCGTCATCAAGTGTCATGCCTTCCGGCGGTGCCGGCAACAGCGCGGAACCGCCGCCCGATATCAGCGCCACCACAAGATCGTCCTCTGTCAGATTGGCAACCGCGTCAAACAGTCGTGCCGTGGCCTTCAGACCCGCCGCATCGGGCACCGGATGCGCCGCCTCGATGATCTCGATCCGCTCGCATGGCACGCCGAAACCGTAACGGGTGACGACAACCCCTTGCAGCGGGCCATCCCAGGCCTGTTCGAAAGCACGCGCCATCTGCGCCGAGCCCTTGCCGGCGCCGATGACGATGGTGCGCCCTTTCGGGCGGTCCGGCAGGTTGGCGGCAACGGTGCGCTCGGCCTGCGCCGCCGCCACGGCGGCGTCAAACAGGGATGTCAGCAATGCCCTGGGGGCGGTTTTCAATGTCATCGTTGTCCGCCCCCATGGCCTTGTCTGTCGAACTCAGGCGACCGCGTGGTTGGCGATGCGCTCCAGCGCCTTGACCAGTCCGGAATGGTCGAGATCACTGTCGCCGTTCGCCGCACAGCTGTTGAACAGTTCCTGCGTCGATGCCGTGTTGGGCAGCGAGACGCCCAGCGACTTGGCGCTCTGCAAGGCAAGGTTGAGGTCCTTCTGGTGCAGCGAGATGCGGAAACCCGGTTCGAATGTCCGCTTGATCATCCGCTCGCCATGCAGTTCGAGAATGCGCGAGGAGGCAAAGCCGCCCATCAGGGCCTCGCGCACCCGGGCCGGATCGGCACCCGCCTTCGACGCCAGCACCAGCGCTTCCGAAATAGCTTCGATGGTCAGGGCAACGATGATCTGGTTGGCAACCTTGGTCACCTGGCCGTCGCCGCAATCGCCGACGAGCGTGATGTTCTTGCCCATCAGCTTGAACAGCGGCAGGGCCCGGTCGAAGGCGCTCTGCTCGCCGCCCGCCATGATGCTGAGCGTGGCATTCTTGGCGCCCACTTCGCCGCCGGATACCGGCGCATCGATATATTCGCTGCCTGTCTCGCGAACCCTTTTGGCGAATTCCTTCGTTTCAATCGGCGAGATCGAGCTCATGTCGATGACGAGCTTGCCCGGCTTCAAGCCGAAGACCACGCCGTTTTCGCCGAAGAGCACGTCCTTGACCTCGGGTGTGTCCGGCAGCATCAGGATGATGATGTCAGTCTTTTCGGCCAGAGCCTTGGGGCTTTCAACGATCTTCAGGCCGTTCTCGACCAGTTCCGGGCGCGGCTCGATGAAGAATTTCGAGGTGTAGACGTTGTGCCCCGCATCCTGCAGGTGACGTGCCATGGGCGTACCCATGATGCCCAGTCCGATGAAACCTATGTCAGCCATGTGCTCAGCTCCTCATTCTCAAGATGTCGGCGGATTTCTGCGCGTCGGAAAAGTCCTTCAGCCAGCCCAGTCCGCGTTGCGTTTCAGTCTTTGGTTTGTATTCGCAGCCGATCCAGCCGGTATAACCGGCCTCGTCCAGTGCCTCGAACACGAAGGGATAGTTGATTTCGCCCGTGCCCGGCTCATTCCGGCCGGGATTGTCGGCCAGCTGGATATGGGCAATGCGGTCCTTGTGGCGCTGGTAGGTCGCCACCAGTTCGCCGCGCGTGCGCTGCTGGTGATAGAGATCGTACTGGATGAAGAGATTGTCGCTGCCGACCTCATCGATGATCGATGCCGCCTGTTCGACGGTATTCAGGTAGAAACCGGGAATATCGTATGAGTTGATCGGCTCGATCAGCAGGCGGATCTGGTGCCTGGCAAGCTCCTGCGCCGCCAGGCGCAGATTGTGCACGAATGTCGTGCGCAGCACATCGGCCGCCAGCCCGACCGGCGCAATGCCGGCAAGGCAGTTGATCTGCCTGCATCCCAGCTCGGTGGCATAGTCGATGGCCGTGGCAACGCCGCGGCGGAACTCGTCGATGCGGTCCGGCAGCACCGCGATGCCGCGCTCGCCGCCCGCCCAGTTGCCGGCCGGAAGATTGTGCAGCACCTGCACCAGCCGGTGCTGTCCGAGTTTCTGTTCGAGAACGGCGGCATCGAATTCATAGGGGAAGAGATATTCCACCGCATCGAAACCCGCCTGGCTGGCCAGTGCAAAGCGGTCGAGAAACGGAACCTCGTTGAAGAGCATCGTCAGATTGGCTGCAAATTTGGGCATAAGACCTCCGGAAAGTCAGTGAATGTCAGTCAAGGAATGCCGCGACGGCGGTCGGCGCATCCTGTTTCTGCTCGGCCAGCTCCTCGAACTCGACCACCGCATTGATGTCGGCGCCCATGGAGATATTGGTCACCCGCTCGAGAATGAACTCGATGACCACCGGCACCTGGTGTTCGTCCATCAGCGCCTGCGCCTGCGCAAAGGCGTCGGCAAACTGGTTGGGGCTGCGCACGCGGATGGCCTTGCAGCCGAGACCTTCGGCCACCGCCACGTGGTCGACGCCGTAGCCCCTCTCCGCATCATCAGACGCATTGATGTTGTCGAAAGCAAGCGACACTTCGAAATCCATGTTGAAGCCGCGCTGCGCCTGCCGGATCAGCCCGAGATAGGAATTGTTCACGACGACATGCAGATAGGGCAGCTTGTGCTGGGCGCCGACGGCCAGTTCCTCGATCATGAACTGGAAATCATAGTCGCCGGAGAGCGCCACGATCGGCCGGTGCGGATCGGCGGCACGCACGCCGAGGGCGGCGGGCAAGGTCCAGCCGAGGGGACCGGCCTGACCGCAATTGATCCAGTTGCGCGGGCGGTAGACATGCAGGAACTGCGCCCCAGCGATCTGGCTGAGGCCGATGGTCGTGACATAGCAGGTATCGCGGCCGAACGCCTTGTTCATCTCCTCGTAGACGCGCTGCGGTTTCAGCGGCGTCTGGTCGAAATGCGTCTTGCGCAGCAGGGTGCGCTTGCGCTCCTGGCATTCCCGCGCCCATGCCGACCAGTCACGCAGTTTGCCTGCGGCCTTCCATTCGGTGGCCACGTCGAGAAACAGCTTCAGCGCCTTGCCCGCATCGGAGACAATGCCGAAATCCGGCGCGAAAACGCGGCCGATCTGGGTCGGCTCGATGTCGACATGCACGAATGTGCGCCCTTCCGTATAGGTCGCGACATTGCCCGTATGGCGGTTGGCCCAGCGGTTGCCGATCCCCAGCACGAAGTCCGAAGCCAGCAGCGTGGCATTGCCGTAGCGGTGCGAGGTCTGCAGGCCGCACATGCCCGCCATCAGCCGGTGATCGTCCGGGATCGTTCCCCAGCCCATCAATGTCGGGATGACGGGAACGCCGGTGATTTCGGCAAATTCAACCAGGAGATCGGAGGCATCGGCATTGATGATGCCGCCGCCCGCCACGATCAGCGGCCGGTCCGCCGCATTGAGCATGGCCAGCGCCTTTTCCACCTGCGCCCGCGTTGCGGCGGGCTTGTACGGCTCGAGCGGTTCATAGGTGTCGGCGTCGAATTCGATTTCCGCCAGCTGCACATCCAGCGGCAGGTCGATGAGCACCGGACCCGGACGGCCCGAGCGCATGATGTGAAAGGCCTTCTGGAAGACGTAGGGCACCAGGCCGGGTTCCATCACGGTTACCGCCCATTTGGTCACCGGCTTGGCGATGGAAGCGATATCGACGGCCTGAAAATCCTCCTTGTCGAGACGCGCGCGCGGCGCCTGCCCGGTGATGCACAGAATGGGGATGGAATCGGCCGAGGCCGAGTAAAGACCGGTGATCATATCGGTACCGGCCGGGCCCGATGTGCCGATGCACACGCCGATATTGCCGTGATTGGCGCGGGTATAGCCCTCCGCCATGTGCGAAGCGCCTTCCACGTGGCGCGCCAGGATATGGCGGATCGAACCGCGGGCGCGCAGCGCCGAATAGAACGGGTTGATGGCCGCGCCCGGCACACCGAAAGCGCAATCGATCCCCTCCTTTTCCAGGATAAGAACCGCAGCATCGACAGCACGCATTTTGGTCATGATCATTCCTCCAGATTTAGTGGGATCATAATCCGTTTCATGAATCGCACAATGAATTTCTGGAAATCATTCTCATCATATGGAAATAAAGATTTTCAATAAAACTGGTAAAATCAACCGCGCCGGATTATGCCAATGCAACGCAATGCAAGGGGAAAGACGGCAGCATGGCCTTACAGTCGACGGCAGCAAAAGGCAGGCGGGGACGCAAGGCGGGGGAGAATGCCGTGCCTTCCTCGGTTCAGGTGCTTGACCGTAGCCTCCATCTGCTCAGCATCGTCGCCGACAATGACGGATCGACGCTGACGGACCTCGCCGACCACACGGGCATGGCGCCATCGACCGTTCACCGGCTGCTGACGTCGCTTGCCAATCACGGCATGCTCGCGCATGATCCGGAATCCGGCGAATGGACGGTCGGCGTGCGCGCCTTTGAAATCGGCAATGCCTTCCTGCGCTACCGCAAGCTCGGCAGCATCAGCCGGCCATTCCTGAAAGAGCTGATGGACGCGTGCGGCGAGACCGCCAATGTCGCCATCGAGGATGAAGGCGATGTGGTGTTCATCTCCCAGATCGAGAGCCATGCGCCGATGCGCGCCTTCTTCCGGCCGGGACGGCGCGGCCCCATCCATGCATCCGGCATCGGCAAGGCCATCCTGTCGACCTGGTCCGACACCGATATCGGCCAGATGCTCAGCGGCAAGACGCTGGCGCATTTCACCGACCGCACGCTCGATACGCTGCCCGCCCTCCTGAAGGACATTCAGCAGATCCGCGCACGCGGCTGGTCGATCGACGATGAGGAGCACACGCTCGGCATGCGCTGCATCGCAGCACCCGTCTTCAACGAACATGGCGAGGCCATCGCCGGGATTTCGATTTCAGGCCCGGCCGTGCGCCTGCCCAGGAACAAGCTGGATGTGTTTGGACCGGTCATCCGCCGGACCGCCGATGAACTGACGCAGGCCATGGGTGGCCGCAAACCGCACGAACTCTAGCGGGAAAAGCAAAAGGGGGCCCCAGCCCCCCTTTTTCGTCATCCTCAGGCGATCTGCAGATCGGCCGCCGACCGGGCCGGCCCCGCCGCCGGATGTTTGTCGAGCCTGCTCTTCATCGGCTTGCCCGCCACGTAGACCTCGGCCACCGAACGGTCATCCCCCATGGTCTGCAGGATGAACAGCTCTTCGGCCAGCGTGGTTGCCGTGCGCATGCGCAATTCCATCGCCGGCTTGGCGCGGCTGTCGAGAACCGTGATATCCGCATCGGCGCCCGCATGCAGCGATCCGATCCGGTCTTCAAGGCCGAGCGCCCGCGCATTGCCGAGCGTCATCATGTAATAGGACGCGAAGGGCGAGAGGCGCTGGCCCTGCACGTGCAGCACCTTGTAGGCCTCGGCCATCGTCTCCAGCATGGAGAAGCTGGTGCCGCCGCCGACATCCGTCGCCACGGAAAACCGCGCGCCCAGCGTCTGGAACCGGTCGCGGTCGAACAGGCCGCTGCCGAGGAACAGATTGGAAGTCGGGCAGAAGACCGCCACGGACCCGGTTTCGGCCAGCACCGCAATTTCCCGGTCGGAGAGGTAGATGCAATGCCCGAGCAGCATCTTTTTGCCCAGGAGGTCATAGCCGGCATAGATGTCGGTATAATCCTTGGCTGCGGGGTACAGCGACGTGGCATAGGCAACCTCGTCGCGGTTTTCCGACAGGTGTGTCTGCACATAGCATTCGGGATGTTCGCGCACCAGAACCCGGCTCATCTCCATCTGCTCGGGCGTCGAGGTGATGGCAAAGCGCGGGCTGATGGCATAATGCGCCCGGCCCCGGCCGTGCCATTTCGCGATCAGCGCCTTGGTCTCGTCGTAGCCGGTCTGCGCCGTGTCGCGCAGCCCTTCCGGCGCATTGCGGTCCATCATGACCTTGCCGCCGATCATCAGCATGTTGCGCTTTTCCGCAGCCGCAAAATAGGCGTCGACGCTTTCCGGATGCACCGAGCAATAGGCAACCGCCGAAGTGGTGCCGTTGCGCAGGAGTTCGTCCATGAAGCGCCCGGCGATGAAATCGGCATGGGCGGAGGACGCGAACTTCTGCTCCTCGACGAAAATATAGGTGTTGAGCCATTCCAGCAGCTGCGCCCCGTAGGAGGCGATGGCCTGCGTCTGTGGGAAGTGCAGATGCGTGTCGATGAAGCCCGGCAGGATCAGATGCGGGCGGTGATCGACGATCTCCGCCTGCGGCCCGGCCAGAGGCGCAAGCGTTGCATGGTCACCTACGCGGGCAACCCTGCCGTTTTCGATGAGAACGGCACCATCTTCGAAATAGGAATAGGACGCGGTGTCATCGATGGCCTTCGGCGCATCGGTGAAGGTCAGCACCCGGCCGCGCAGCAGCAGTTGGCTCATTGGATTGTTCCTCCCTTGACTGTGTTCTCATACCATTTGGCCAGCAATTGCCGCTCCTCGTTGGAGATGGCGGTCACGTTGGCCGGCGGCATGGCGTGCGAGCGCCCGGCCTGCAGATAAATCTCGCGGGCATGCGCGGCGATCTGGCCATCGGTTTCCAGCATGACGCCCTTGGGCGGGGCGATAAGCCCTTCCCAGCCCGGCTCCTTCGCATGGCACATGGAGCAGCGGCCGAGGACCGTATCGCGCACCTTGGGAAATTCCGCCGAGGCGATGAAGGGCTGCTGCACGGCCGATACCTTGTCGGCGGCCGGGCCTCCCGACAGGATTTTCGGCACCGTCGACAGCCACATGATGACGATGAACAGGATGGCGGTGACCAGCCACGTCCAGGTCGGGTCGCCCTTGCGGGCATGGCGCGTGTTGAACCAGTGGCGGATAGTGACGCCCATCAGGAAGACCAGCGACGCGATGATCCAGTTGTACTGGGTGCCGAATGCCAGCGGATAATGGTTCGACAGCATCAGGAACAGCACCGGCAGCGTCAGGTAATTGTTGTGGGTGGAGCGCTGTTTGGCCTGCTTGCCCAGCTTCGGGTCCGGCGTCTTACCGGCAATGAGGTCCGCAACCACCTTCTTCTGGTTGGGAATGATGATCATGAACACGTTTGCCGACATGATCGTCGCCGTGAAGGCGCCGAGATGCAGGAAGGCGGCACGGCCGGTGAACAGCTGGGTATAGCCCCAGGCCATGCCCACCAGAATGAAATAGAGCAGCACCATCAGCCGCGTATCGTTGCGGCCGAGCGGCGACTTGCAGATCGTGTCATAGACCACCCAGCCGCCGAAGATCGAGGCCAGCGAGATCGCGATGGCCACCGGGCGCGACACGTCGAGCACATGCGGATCGATCAGGTAGAGGTCGGCGCCGGCATAATAGACGATGCACAGCATGGCGAAGCCGGACAGCCACGTCGCATAGGATTCCCATTTGAACCAGGTGAGATGTTCGGGCATCTGCGCTGGAGCGACCAGATATTTCTGGATGTGATAGAAACCGCCGCCGTGCACCTGCCATTCCTCGCCATGGGCGCCCACCGGAAGGTCCGGACGCTGCCGCAGGCCAAGATCAAGCGCCACGAAATAGAATGACGAGCCGATCCACGCAATGCCGGTGATCACGTGCAACCAGCGGACGGCAAAATTCAGCCATTCCCAGGCTATGGCATATTCATACATGCGGCTCTCCCTTTTATGCGAAAGAGTATGTGCCAAAGCCTGAGCCGCAGGAAAACGCCATAAATCGCCCATCTCTTTCAAAAAAAACTATAAAATGTTACATCATGGAACGGTGTAAGACAGGGGTGGGAACCATGTCATATTTCGATAATCTTCGTGTTTTCGTTCGCGTCGTCGAACTGGGAAACCTTTCTGCCGCCGGCCGGGACCAGCGGGCGTCCCCGGCTGTCGCCAGCAACCGCATCAAGGAGCTGGAGCGCTATCTCGGCGTGCGCCTTTTCAACCGCACCACGCGCAAGCTGACACCGACCGAGCATGGCCGCGTCTTCTATGAAGGGGCGGTCAAGATCATCGAGGCGATCAACGAGGCGGAAGCGGCGATTGCCGACCTGTCGCAAAAGCCGAAGGGCGCCATCCGCATCACCGCGCCGCTCGGTATCGGCCGCCGGCTGATCGCCTCCGGCGTGCCGGAATTCCACGACAAATATCCGGATATCGAGGTGCGGCTGCGACTGTCGGACCACAATATCGACATCATGAGCGAGGGCGTCGACGTCGCCTTCAAGCTCGGCATTCTCGAGGACTCCAACCTGCGCATGCGCGGCATCATGAACTGCGAGCGGGTGATCTGCGCCTCGCCGGATTATCTTGCCAAGCGCGGCATCCCGGCCAGCCCGGACGAGCTCATAACCGGGCATCACGATTGCCTGCTCCTGCGCTATCCCGGCTCCAAGGAATATTACTGGACGCTGCAGACGCCGGAAGGCCCGCGCAAGCTGGAGGTCAGCGGCCCCTATGATTCCGATGACGGCGACGTTTTGACCCGCTGGGCGCTCGATGGCCGCGGCATCATCAACAAGCCGCTGTTCGAGGTCAAAAACCACATCAATGACGGGACATTGCAGCCGATCCTTGAGAATACGCCGCCGGTCAGCATCCAGCTTGCAGCGATCTATCCGCACAAGCGGTTCCAGGACCCGAAGGTGCGGCTGATGATCGATTTCATGACCGAGCGCTGCCAGCGGCTGATCAGCGCCATGCTCGAATAGGCATCAGGCGTGCAGGCGTGCCTTCTGCTTGGGCAGGCGCTCCTCGCCGATCCGGTGGTTGAGGGCTGAGGTCATGATCTCGGCGGCCGCCAGCGCCGCAATGACGCACGGGCGCTTGTCCTTGACCGCGGTTCCCCCCACCGGGCAGACAAGCCCGTCAAAAATGTCCGGGCGACCGACTTCCCGCTCGAGCCAGCTGCGGAACGTCGCCTTCTTGGTCTTCGAACCGATCATGCCGACATAGGCGGCATCGCCCCGCGCCAGGGCTTCGGCGGTAATGAGAAAATCCAGCGCATGGTCATGGGTGAGGACAACGAAGGCGCTGCCCGCCGGGGCATCGCGCACCACCATTTCCGGCATCGCCGTCAGGCAGGTTTCGATGCCGGGGACCCGCGTGGCGGACAGTTCGATCTCGCGCGTGTCGACGAGAACGATGCGCAGCGGCACCAGCGACAGGGCCATGGCCAGCGCATCGCCGACATGCCCCGCCCCGAAGATGTAGACATGCGGGCGCTGGGCGATTTCCAGGTCGACCTTTTCCACCAGTGCCGAGCGCAGGGGCCTGTCCACCCGCTTGAAGCCGAGGGCAACCCGCCCGCCGCAGCATTGTCCGATCTCCGGTCCGAGCGGAACGGAAATATCGTCCGCATCCGCCCCGCCCTCATTGAGCAGCCGCCGCGCGTGATCGATGGCCATGAATTCGAGCTGGCCACCGCCGATGGTCCCAAAAATGCAATCGACCGCAACCAGCATCCAGGCGCCCGCTTCGCGCGGCGTCGAGCCGCTGGCGGATTTCACCTCGACCAGCACCACATGTTTGCGCCGGTTGAGAAAATCCCTGATATCATCGCGGTTCGACGGCATGGGACGCTCACTTCCCGTTTCGCGCAGCGCGCAGCCGTTCGACCGCCATCAGCACGCGTTCCGGCGTTGCCGGGGCATCGAGGCGCGGCGCGACCCGGTAGTCGGCAACGCTGGCGACAGCCATGGAGATTGCCTCGAGCACGGAGATGGCCAGCATGAACGGCGGCTCGCCGACCGCCTTGGAACGGCGGATCGTCTCCTCGCGATTGATGGACCATGTGGCCAGCTCCACGTTGAACTGGCGCGGACGGTCCGAGGCGAGCGGGATCTTGTAGGTGGAGGGTGCATGGGTGCGCAGGCGTCCCTTGGCGTCCCACCAGAGCTCCTCGGTGGTCAGCCACCCCATGCCCTGCACGAAGGCGCCTTCGACCTGCCCGAGATCGAGCGCCGGATTGAGCGATTTTCCGACGTCGTGCAGGATATCTGTCCGGTCGACCTGATATTCGCCGGTCAGCGTATCGATGCTGACTTCCGAGACCGAAGCGCCATAGGCGAAGTAATAGAACGGCCGGCCTCTGCCTTCCGCGCGGTTCCAGTGGATTTTCGGGGTCTTGTAGAAACCCGCCGCCGAAAGCTGCACGCGCGCGCCATAGGCCGTCCGGATGAAATCGGGAAACGGGATAAGGCGATTGCCGGCCCGGACCGCGTTGGGTTCGAAGAAGACTTCGCTCTTTGCGACCGCATAATGTTCGGCGGCAAAATCCACCAGCCGCGCCTTGATCTGCTGCGCCGCATTGGCCGCGGCCATGCCGTTGAGATCGGACCCGGACGATGCCGCCGTCGCCGATGTGTTCGGCACCTTCGCCGTGGTCGTCGCGGTCACCTTGACGCGGTCGAGATCGACCTGGAACTCGTCGGCCACCACCTGCGCCACCTTGGTGTAGAGCCCTTGCCCCATCTCCGTGCCGCCATGGTTCAGATGGATCGAACCGTCGCTGTAGACATGCACCAGCGCACCCGCCTGGTTGTATTCGGTCTTGGTGAAGGAGATGCCGAACTTGACCGGCGTCAGCGCGATGCCGCGCCTGATGATGCGGCTGTCGCGGTTGAAGGCAAGAACCGCCTCGCGCCGCGCCGCGTAGTCCGACGATGCCTCCAGTTCGGCGACGATCTGCGGAATGATATTGTCTTCGACGGTCTGATGGTAGGGCGTGACATTCCTGCCGGCATCGCCGTAGAAATTGGCCTTGCGGATCTCCAGCGGGTCCTTCCCCAGCGCATAGGCGATATCCTCGATCATCCGCTCGCCGCCGACCATGCCCTGCGGCCCGCCGAAGCCGCGAAACGCCGTGTTGGACACCGTATTGGTCTTGAGCGGCCGCGAACGCAGGCGGACATTCGGATAGAAATAGCAATTGTCGGCGTGGAACAGCGCGCGGTCGGTGACCGGTCCGGACAGATCGGCGGAGAAACCGCAGCGCGCCGAAAACGTTGCATCCACCGCTTCGATGCGGCCGTCATCGTCAAAACCCAGTTCATAGGCCACATGGAAATCGTGGCGTTTGCCCGTGGCAACCATGTCGTCATCGCGGTCCGGCCTGATTTTAACCGCCCGCTTGTATTTCTTCGCCGCAACCGCTGCGACCGCAGCAAACAGATTGGCCTGCGTTTCCTTGCCGCCGAAACCGCCGCCCATGCGCCGCACATTGACCGTGACCGCATTGGCGGGCACGCCGAGAACATGGCCGACCATGTGCTGGGTCTCGCTCGGGTGCTGGGTCGAAGAATACACCGTCACCTCGTCATCCTCGCCCGGCATGGCAAAGGCGATGTGGCCTTCGAGATAGAAATGATCCTGGCCGCCGATGCGCATTTCACCGCTCAGCCGGTTCGTTGCCTTGGCAAGCCCCTCGGCAATATCTCCGCGCTCGAGCTTGAGCGGATCGATGACCAGCGGATAGCCGGCTTTTTCGGCGTCGAGCACGTCGATGGCGTGCTCGAGATCGCGGTATTCCACCCTGACCTTCGCGGCCGCATTCCGGGCAATCTGCCGCGTTTCGGCAATGACGGCAAACATCGGCTGGCCATGGAATTCCACCTTGCCCACCGCAAAGACCGGATCGTCATGCTTGCCGGCCGGGCTCACATCATTGTGGCCGGGGATATCGTCCACCGTCAGGACACCGATGACACCCGGACATGCCCTGACCGCTTCGAAATCAATCGACACGATGTCTGCATGGGCACGCTGCGACAGGCCGAGATAGGCGTGCAGCGTGTCGGCCGGTTCCGGCATGTCATCGATATATTCGGCGGAACCGGAAACGTGCTTGTGGCCGGATTCATGCGGCTGCTGTTCGTGCACCCCGCCCTTGATGCGGGCCATCGGCTGGATCGAATTCATGCTACCCTCCTAGCCCGCAACCGCGGCATAACGGTTCAGCCGGATATTGTCTTCGCCCGTGGTCTCCAGATGGAAGCGGCGCAGCAGGTTCCTGGCGGTCAAAAGCCGGTAGTCCGCCGAGGCGCGCCAGTCGGTCAGCGGCGTGAAATCCGCTGTAAAGGCCGCCATGGCCCGCTCAATGGTCGCGTCATCCCATGAGGCGCCCGTCAGCACCTCTTCGACGGCGGCTGCGCGCTTTGGCGTCCCTGCCATGCCGCCGAAGGCAATCGTGGCCGCCTGCACCTTGCCAGCAGTGTCGAGCAGCGCCTTGAATGCGCCGCACACCGACGAAATGTCCTCGTCGAGCCGTTTCGATATCTTGTAGACGGCGAACAGTTCGCCCGGCTTGAGCGCGGGAATGTGGATCGCCTCGACGAATTCTCCCGGCACGCGGTCCTGTTTGCCATAGTCGATGAAGTATTTTTCCATCGGCACGGTTCGGCGGTTCGGGCCCTTGCGCAGGCGCACGCTTGCGCCGAGCGCAATCAGCGCCGGCGGCGTATCGCCGATGGGCGAACCATTGGCGACGTTGCCGCCGATCGTGCCCATATTGCGCACCTGCTCGCCGCCGATGCGGTTCCACAACTCCGACAATTGCGGGAAATGTTCCGAGATGGCCGGATAGGCGTCGGTGTAGCTCACACCGGCACCGAGCGTCAGCCCGCTGTCGTCGGCCGTGATCCGGCGCAGCCCGTCCAGATGCGAGGTGAAGATGATGGGACCGATCTCGCGCATGAATTTCGTCACCCACAGCCCGACATCGGTCGAACCGGCAACGATGGTTGCGCCGGGATTGGCGTCGAGAACAGCGGCGAAATCATCCACATCGGCGGGCAGGATAAAACGCTGCTTCCCTTCGCCGATATCGACGCGCCTGCCGTCCTTCAATGCCTGCAGCTGTTCGATGACCCGTGCGCGCTCGGCGACAAGCGGATCATGGCCGGCATTGCGCGCCGACACGCTTTGCGCCGCGCGGATGATGGCGGCATAGCCGGTGCAGCGGCACAGATTGCCCTGCAGCGCTTTTTCAATGTCGCGCACCGCCGGGCTCGGATTGTGCATCCACAGGCCGTAGAGCGACATGACGAAACCGGGTGTGCAGAAGCCGCACTGGGAAGCATGGGTGTCGACCATCGCCTGCTGCACGGGATGCAGCGTGCCATCGGCTGCGGCAAGCGCCTCCACCGTGACGACATGGCAGGCATCGAGCGAACCGACAAAGCGGATGCAGGCATTGACCGATTCGTAGGTCAGCTGGCCATGGGTCAGGCGACCGATCAGGACGGTACAGGCGCCGCAATCACCTTCGGCGCAGCCTTCCTTCGTGCCGCGCAACCGGCGATCGAGGCGCAGGAAATCGAGCAGCGTCTGGGTTGCCGCCACATCGGTCAGTTCGACAAGCCGGTCATTGAGCAGGAGGCGGAGGCTGGTGCGGGTCTGGATATCCATGGCCGGTCAGCTCCCGCGATACGTCGAGTAGGCATAGGGCGCGACGAGCAGCGGCACGTGGTAGTGCGCGGCCTCGTCACCGATGCCGAAGCGGATCGGCACCACATCGAGGAACGGCACGGCGCCATCGGTCTGCCCGCCGAGATAGGCGCCCACATGAAAACGCAGCTCGTAGGTGCCGGCACGCATCTCCGCGCCGGCCAGAAGCGGTGCATCGCAGCGTCCGTCCTCATTGGTGCGCGTGCTGCGCAGTGCCGAGAACTGCTCGCCGTCAAGACGCAGGAGATCGACCCGCAGGTTGGCGGCAGGCTTGCCGCTGGCGGTATCCAGCACATGCGTCGTCAGACGGCCTGTCGTTTCGTTCTGAGAACTCATGAGCGTTCCTCCCTCCCAAGGCGGATTTTCCACTTTTGCATCGCCCAGTTTGCCCGGCGCGGCGGCGGTGCAGTAGGCAGCGCTTCCTTACAGGACTTTCAAAATTTTCTGGGGGAATGCATCTCCGCTTATTTGATTATTCATGGGATCGGACCAGCAGAGTGGAGGACGGATCGCTGCCATGAGATATCCCAGAGACTTGCATGGATATGGAGAAACCCCGCCGCAGGCCCATTGGCCGGACGGCGCAAAAATCGCTGTCCAGTTCGTTGTGAACTATGAGGAAGGCGGCGAGAACTGCGTCCTGCACGGGGATGCCGCGTCGGAAGCCTTTCTCTCGGAAATCGTCGGGGCGCAGGCCTGGCCGGGCCAGCGGCACTGGAACATGGAATCGATCTACGAATATGGCGCGCGGGCCGGTTTCTGGCGTCTGCACCGCCTGTTCACCGGCAAGAACGTGCCTGTAACCGTCTATGGCGTGGCAACGGCCCTGCAGCGCTCGCCGGCACAGGTCCGCGCCATGCTGGATGCGGACTGGGAGATCGCCTCGCACGGGCTGAAGTGGATCGAATACAAGGATTACACCAGGGAGGCGGAGCGCGAGCATATGCGCGAGGCCATCCGCATCCACACGGATATCACCGGCGAGCGGCCGAAGGGCTGGTACACCGGCCGCTGCTCGGTCAACACTGTCGACCTCGCAACAGAGGAAGGCGGCTTCGACTATGTGTCGGATTCCTATGCCGACGACCTGCCCTACTGGCACGAGGCTGCCGGCCGGCGGCAGCTGATCATCCCCTACACGCTGGATGCCAATGACATGCGCTTCGCCACGCCGCAGGGCTTCAATTCCGGCGAGCAGTTCTTCTCCTACCTCAAGGACAGTTTCGACACGCTCTACGCCGAAGGCGAAGCGGGTTCTCCCAAGATGATGAGCATCGGCCTGCATTGCCGCCTTGCCGGCAGGCCGGGGCGCGCGGCCGCCGTCGCAAGGTTCATCGACTATGTGCAGAGCCACAGCCATGTCTGGCTGGCGCGGCGCATCGACATTGCCCGGCACTGGGCAAAAACCCATCCGCAGCCATCCGGCGAACCGCGCCCGTCGGGACTGGCGGAAGCAGCATTCGTGGCGCGCTTTGGCGGCGTGTTCGAACATTCCGAATGGATCGCGCAGCGCGCCTTTGCCTGCGAGCTTTCCCATGGGCACGACACGGCAGCGGGGCTACATGCCCTGCTGACCACCGTCTTCCGCGGCGCGTCGGCGGAGGAACGGCTTGCCGTGCTTACCGCCCACCCGGATCTGGCCGGGAAACTGGCGCAGGCCAAGCGGCTGACGGAAAGTTCCACGCAGGAACAGGCATCCGCCGGTCTCGATGCCCTGACCGACGCGGAGCGCGCGCAGTTCGAAGCGCTCAACGGCCTCTACGTCGAAACCTTCGGCTTCCCCTTCATCATCGCGGTCAAGGACCACAGCAAGGATGGCATCCTTGAAGCCTTCAGGGCACGCGTCAAGAACGACCGGGAAACCGAATTCAACACCGCCTGCCGGCAGGTGGAGCGGATCGCGTTTCTCCGCCTGCAGGGCATGCTGCCAAATTGAGGGATGACCATGTCAGGTTCAACAGCCACGCGCGCGATTCGGATACAGCCCCTTACCCGCGAAGCGTTCCAGCCCTTCGGCGACGTGATCGAGGTGGAGGGATCATCCAGCTTTCCCATCAATCACGGCATGTGCACGCGCTATCACGACCTGGCGAAGGTCGAGACAACCGGGGAAAACCCGCGCGTGCTGATCAGCCTCCTGCGCGGCAAGCCCTATGATTTGCCGCTGACGCTGACGATGGTGGAACGGCACCCGCTCGGCAGCCAGGCCTTCATGCCGCTGTCCGCCCATCCCCTGCTGGTCGTGGTTGCCCATGATCTGCCGGGCGGGGCGGGCGATCCCATCGCCTTCCTGACGGGACCGGGACAGGGTGTGAACATCCATCGCAATATCTGGCATGGCATCCTCACGCCCCTCGGCGGCATCTCGGATTTTATCGTCGTGGATCGCGGCGGCGACGGCAACAATCTCGAGGAATATTTTTACCCCGAACCGTTCATCGTCCGCTGAGCGTGGCCGGCGGCATGCCGGCTTTCCCGAAGCGCTCGATAAGCCACTGGATAAAGGCCTTCAGCCGGGCGCTCTGATGCCCGCCGGGCGGATACACCACATGGAACGGCAGCGGCGGATGGCTCCATTCGCCGAGGATTTCAACGAGTTGCCCCGACTCGAGGTAAGGCTGGACGAACGGCCTGAGATTCTGTCCGATACCGAGCCCTGCCAGCATCATGGCGATCTGGCCATTGTCCTCATTGGCGGAGAATTGCAGCTCGCTGATGGTGTACCTGTCACCGGGTTTCACGAACAGCATCGGCTTGGCCTTGCCATCCGCATGCGAGAAGAAGCCAACCTTGCAGTGGCGGCCCTCGAGCTCCTGCGGGGCCGCAGGCGTCCCCATGCGCTCGAGATAGGCGGGCGACGCGCATGTCACGAACCCGGCGTCGAACAGGTGCCGTGCCACGAGGGACAGGTCGCCGATGTCCCCGGCCCTGATCGCACAATCCACGCCCTCGCCGACGATGTTCGCCGTTCGGTTGCTGGTGCCCAAGGCAATGGTGATGTGCGGGTATTGCGCATGGAAATCCGGCAGGTGCGGGATCAGGATATTCTGGGCGAACGTGGCGGTGGATTCGATGCGCAGATGCCCTCGCGGTGTCAGCTTGCTGCCGCGCACCGCACCGTCGGCCTCGTCGATCTCCGCCACCAGACGGGCCGCATGCCGGTAATATTCCTCGCCCTCCGGTGTCACCGCGACGTGGCGGGTGGTCCTGTGCATCAGCCGGGTGCCGAGATGCTTTTCCAGATCGGTCACGAGCTTGCTCACCGTCGAGCGCGGCAGCAGCAGCTGGTTGGCGGCGCCCCGGAAGGAACCAGATTCAACGACCCGTATGAAGGCGCGCATCGCAAGCAGCTGATTCACCGCGTTTCTCCACGTGAGAACGATTGTCCATGCTTATGGACGGTGATGCCATGAATGCGGCATTTTGTTTCCGATTTCAATCACCTATTTCCTGCTTTCAGCGCCGCCGGAGCCCGTCCGGCTGCACGTCTCCCACAGGAAAGAGTGAACCCATGACCATCGATCCGATGAAAATTCTGCGCCTGAACCTGCCGCAATGGCAGGGCGGCGATCATCCCGACTACGCAATCGGCGCCCGCGTGCTCGCTGCCTTGGCCCCGCAGGCGCCGGGGCCGGAAGAGACGGTGGCCGTGCCGGAGGCCGATGACGCCGTGCGGCCGGTCGAGCGGGGCATCGTCTCCCGCCAGCCGCTGCTCGATCTCATCGCCGCAACCAGCGCATCCATCGCCCGGCACGATCCCGAGGCCATTGTCACCCTTGGGGGCGATTGCCTCATCGACCTCGCGCCGATTGCCTATCTCAATGCAAGATACGGCGACGATCTCGCGATTCTCTGGGTGGATGCCCACCCCGACGTGATGGGACCGCAGCAGTTCCGCAACGCCCACGCGCATGTCCTTGCCATGCTGATGGGCATGGGCGATCCGGATTTCGTGGCCGCCGTGCCGAAGCCGGTGAAGGCCAGCCAGATCCTCTATGTCGGCCTGACCGAAACCACCCCGTTCGAAACCGATTTCATCCCGAAGCACGGCCTGGCGCGGCTCAGCCCGGAAGACCTGGCCGGGTCGGCAGAGCCCGTCCTCGCCTGGCTGCGCGCGTCCGGCGCCAGGAAGGTGGCGGTGCATTTCGACCTCGATGTGCTCGATCCCGCTTTCTACGATTTCCTTCTTTCGCAGGACCCCGCTGCCAGTCCGGATGCCTTTGACGGCGTCGCGAAAGGCCGGATGCGCTTCGAGGACGTGGCCGGAATTCTGCGGGCCGTGGATGCCGAAGCCGATATCGTCGGGCTGGCGATCGCCGAATACATGCCGTGGAGCGCTATCCGGCTGGCAAAATCGCTGCGGACACTGCCGCTTCTCGGCAGCAGCTAGCCAAAACAGACGAGACGGGGCGCAAACCCCGTCCCGTCCATGTATCGATGGGTCGACCCCCTAGTTCAGCGGGATCGAATTCTGATCCTTGCCCGCCTGATACTGGTTCGACAGATCCGCATATTTCTTGGCGATCCGGGCGGCACGGGCATGCAGCCTGCCCCGGTCCGGCTCCGGCAGCGCCGCAATCAGCGCGTGGATGGCATAGCTTTTCCAGAACGCATTTTCAGTGTTGTAACCGCCGGGCTCCAGCGTGAAGACTTCCTTCAGAATCTTCAGGTCATGCGGGATCGCAAAAGCATCGCGGGAATCCTCATGGCTGAAGAAATAGTAGAAATTGTCGAAGCCGGCCCAGGTGATGGCCGAAAGGCACATCGAGCAGGGTTCGTGAGTCGACAGGAAGATGAGATCCCTGGGGTCCGGGCGCTTGTCCGGGTTCACTTCGTAGAAGCGCTTGAGCGTATGCACCTCGCCGTGCCAGAGCGGGTTTTCCGTCTCGTTGTTCGTCTCCGCCAGAACGAGCGACAGATCCGACTTGCGCAGCAAGGCGGCGCCGAAAATCTTGTTGCCTGCCGCCACACCCTTTTCCGTCATCGGAATGATGTGATGCTCCATCGCGTCGAGCAGCGCATCGATCGTCGCGGTCGTTGGTCTTTCCACAGTCATTGACGTGTCCTTCGCTTAAGCCTGCAAACAGTCTGGCCCGGATACGGCATGCATCCGGGCCGCTTTTTCACACAGGAAACAGGGTGTACCGGACGACAAACAGGATCGCCACGAGCCATGTTGCCAGATGCACGTCCTTGACCCGGCCGGTGAACGTCTTGATCACGACGTAGCTGATGAAGCCGAAGGCAAGACCGTTGGCGATCGAGTAGGTGAACGGGATCATCAGCGCGGTCAGTGCCGCCGGGGTTGCCTCGGTCACATCACCCCATTCGATGTCGGTGAGTTCACGCATCATCAGGCCGGCGACGTAGAGCAAGGCGGGTGCCGTGGCATAACCCGGAACGGAACCGGCCAGCGGCGAGATGAACAGGGCCGCCAGGAACAGGACGGCAATGGTGAGTGCCGTCAATCCGGTCCGACCGCCGGCCTGAACGCCCGATGCGCTTTCGACATAGGCGGTGGTGCTGCTGGTGCCCAGCAGCGAACCGGCCACGATGGCGGTGCTGTCGGCAAACAGGGCGCGTCCGAGACGGTTGGGTTTCCCCTCCTCGATCAGGCCGGCACGCTTGCTCACGCCGATCAGCGTTCCCGTGGCATCGAACACCTCGACCAGCACGAACACCAGGATCACCTGCAGCAGGCCCGTATGCAGGGCGCCCATGATATCGAGCTGCAGGAATGTCGGCGCCAGGCTCGGCGGGGCGGAAAACACACCCTTGAACTCGCTGGCGCCCACGGCCATCGACAGGACGGTGACCACGAGAATGCCGATGAGGATCGCACCGCGCACCTTCAGGGCATCGAGCGCCGCGATGATGAAGAAGCCCAGCATGGCGAACAGGGCGGGCGTGCTGCCGAGATGGCCCAGACCGATGAAGGTGGCGGGGTTGGCGACGATGATCCCGGAATTCTTCAGCGCGATGAAGGCAAGGAAGAGGCCGATGCCCGCCGCAATGGAACTGCGCAGCGATTTGGGAATGCCGGCAACAAGCCAGCTGCGCACGCCCGTAACGGTGAGCAGGATGAAAATACATCCGGAAATGAAAACGGCACCCAGCGCCTGCTGCCAGCTGAAGCCCATCGCCGCCACGACCGTGAAGGCGAAGAAGGCATTGAGGCCCATGCCCGGCGCCATGCCGATGGGCCAGTTGGCGACAAGCGCCATGACCAGCGATCCGACCGCCGCGGCGATACAGGTGGCGACAAAGATGGCATTGCGGTCCATTCCCGTCGATGACAAAATCTCCGGATTGACGAAGATGATGTACGACATCGTCAGGAACGTCGTCAGTCCCGCGAGCATTTCGATGCGTGCGGATGTGTTGTGTTCTCGTAGCTTGAAAAGCTTTTCGAGCATGATTCCTCCCCCTGGCTCTCGCCGAGTCTCCGGTTGCTGCGTGACCCCCTGGATCGGCGAGTCGCATGGCTGCCTGTTTTGAGTTTTCGAACGTCTTCAATCAAGAGAAAACTGGCGCAGCTCCTCCACGGCCAGCCTCTCCTCAGTGCTTCCACTGCGGGGCTGATAGTGCGTCTTCCGGCGCGGCGATGCTAGGCCATGATTTCCGCAGACATGAGCGAAACAGCTTCAATATTTTATTGATGCCAGCTAAGTTTCGGATGGGAAAAGAGGCAGATAGCGGCTGCGGCTATCCCGCTCATCCATAGAAACATTTGCCGCATCCCGCAAGCATCCTGCGCTGACTTAACTCAACCACAGGCTGGACAGCGGCATTGCATGCAGCTTTTCACCGAAGGGCGTTATCCGGTCGTGATCGTGCAGCACGATGCCATGGACGAAGCGGTCGCCGACCGCCTCCTGCAGCTGGCGCAGCCCGCGCAGATCCTGCTGGCGCACGGTGGCCGCTGCCTTGACCTCGATGCCGATGACCCGGCCGCGCCTGTCCTCGATGACCAGATCGACCTCGTCCTGATCCTTGGTGCGGTAATGCGAAAAGGTCAGGCGGCGCTCCGACCACGCCGCCAGCTTGAAGATTTCCGATACGACAAAGCTTTCCAGGATGGCGCCGAACCGCGTGCGGTCGCTCAGCACATCGTCGGCATCGGTGTCGCGCAGGGCGCCGAGCAGACCGGTATCGAGAAAATGCAGCTTGGGCGTCTTGATCAGCCGGGTCAGGCGGTTGGTGGACCAGGGCGGCAAGGTGCGCACCAGGAACAGGCGTTCGAGAATGGCGACATATTTCTGCGCCGTCACGCTGGAAAGGCCGAGCGCCGCACCGAAACTGGAATGGTTGGTCAGTTGGCCCGCATGTTCGGCCAGCACATCGAGAAGCCGCGGCAGGCGGTCCAGCTGATCGATATTGGCGATGTCCCGCACGTCGCGGTCGAGAATGAGGGCAACGTAGTCTTCCAGCCAGGCCTTGCGGCGCGCTGGCGACGACCGGCGCACGACCTCGGGGTAGCCGCCGCGCAGCACGATATCGCTCAGGGCCTGTCCGGTGACCGGCCGGGCTGCCAGCTGCAGATCGTCCCCGGCAAACAGCCGGTCGAGAAAATTGCCCGGCGTTCCCGCCAGTTCGCATTGTGCAAACGGCAGCAGCGGGATGACCGCCATGCGTCCCGCGAGGGAATCGGCGATGGCCGGAACCGTGGCGAGATTGGCCGATCCCGTCAGCAGGAAGCGTCCCGGCTCCTGATCCGTATCGACGCTCTCCTTGATCGCCAGCATCAGTTCCGGCGCGCGCTGCACCTCGTCGATGACGGCCCGTTTCAGCCCGCGGATGAAGCCGACCGGATCGGTACGGGCCGCCTGCAGGGTCGCGGCATCGTCCAATGTCAGATACGGCCTGTCGGCACCCGCGAACTGGCGGGCCAGCGTCGTCTTGCCCGCCTGGCGCGGACCGGCGATCAGCACGACCCGCGTATCCGACAGGGCGGTTGCGACGTGCGGCCCGACGCGTCTTTCGATCAGGCCATGCTTTTCAGGCGGGGAATCACTCATGCGTCCACTCCTAAATCATTTACCGTCTGATTTAAAGCGAATAGACGTCTATTTTTAATCACATGCGCGCAGCGATGCGATGACGTTCATCGAATTGTCATTGGCTTGAAACGCAGCTGTCACAGACCAAGCCTAAGAAGACCCCGCGCCGGGTCGGGTCGAAAACGGCTTTCCCCCAGCACCACATGCGCCCCCATTGTTCGATTTTGAAGAGAGATATCCTGTGCGGATCATCCAGATCACCGACACTCACCTCAGCCCTTCCAAGGCCCATTTCAACGCCAACTGGTCACCCCTGGCCCAATGGGTCGCCGAGCAGAAACCGGACCTGGTGGTGCACACGGGCGATCTGTCCATCGACGGCGCGGATATCGAGGATGACCTGGCCTTCTCCGCCGGATTGCTGAACGCGCTTCCCGTCAAGGTCCTGAGCCTGCCGGGCAACCACGACATCGGCCACATGCCCGGCAGCCCGCAGCCGGTCAACGCCACGCGCATCGACCGCTGGCGCGAAATGGTCGGACCGGACCGCTGGATTCACGACATGGACGGCTGGCGGCTGGTCGGTCTCAACAGCCTGATCCTCGGCAATGACAGCCTCGAAGAGGAAGAGCAGTTCGATTGGCTCGAGGACGCGCTTGCCGAAGCGGAGACCCGCCGCATCGCCCTCTTCGCGCACAAGCCCTTGTTTGTCGACGCGGCCGACGAAGGCGAAACCGGTTACTGGAGCGTTCGCCCTGCGCCACGCAAACGGCTGCTCGACCTGATCGGGGAATATGATGTGGCCCTGCATGCCAGCGGGCACCTGCACCGCGCCTGGCAGGGCATGCACAACGACACCAGTCTCGTCTGGGCCCCGGCTTCGTCGTTCGTCGTCGGGGACATGGAGCGGGACATGCCCGGCCAGCGCATTGTCGGCGCAGCGATCCATACGCTGACCGACACGGTTGAAACAGACATCGTCGAGATCGGCAGCCTCTCGCGCTTCATCCTCGATGACGTCGTCGAGGAGGTCTATCCGCGTGCACGCATCGCGCAGGCACCGGAGACAGCCGTATGAGCGCGTTCGCCCTCAGGAACATCTCGAAATCCTACGGCACGAACAGCATCCTGAACGATGTCAGCATCGAAGCGGAAGACGGCGAGTTCATAGCGCTCGTCGGGCCATCGGGCTGCGGCAAGAGCACCTTGCTGCGCATTGCCGCCGGTCTTGACCATGGCGATGCCGGCAGCATCTGGATGGGCGACCGCGAAATCACGGCGGAGCACCCGGCCGACCGCAATGTGGCGATGGTGTTCCAGTCCTATGCGCTCTATCCGCACCTGACCGCCGAGCAGAACATTGCCGTGCCGCTGGCCATGCGCACGCTTTCCACCCTGCAGCGCATGCCGTTGCTTGGCCGCTTCATCGCGGGCAGAAGCGCCGCGCAGGCGGCAATCAAACAGCAGGTGCTCGCCACGGCGACCAGCCTCAAGATCGATCACCTGCTTGACCGCAAGCCGGGACAGATGTCCGGCGGCCAGCGTCAGCGGGTGGCCCTCGCCCGGGCATTGGTACGCCAGCCCGGCGTGTTCCTGATGGACGAGCCGCTTTCCAATCTCGATGCCAATCTGCGCGTGCATACCCGCGCTGAAATCGTCGACCTGCACCGGCGCACCGGCGTGCCGACCATTTACGTCACGCATGACCAGTCCGAGGCCCTCAGCATGGCTGACCGGGTCGCCGTGATGATGGGCGGCAAGGTCTTGCAGTTCGCCTCGCCCGCCGAGATCTATGACGATCCGCGCCATGTCGAGGTGGCAAAATTCGTCGGCAGCCCGCGCATCAACATCATCGATGCCGTGACCGCGGACAATGGCACGGTGTTCTTCAGCGGCAAGGCCGTGGTCGACGGCATCACCGGTCCGGTCGGCACCCCGGTCCAGCTCGCAATCCGGCCGGAGCGCATCAGGCTGAGGCCGCAGGGCACCAAGGGCATTGCCGCCACCGTCACCCGGCTGGAGTTCCTCGGCTCGGAAGTGCTGGTGACAACGCAGGCCGATGGCGCCGGGGACGGCATTGTCATCAAGGCCGCCCCGGCCGACGTTACCCATCTGGGTATGGGATCGCCGATCACGCTCGAGATCGACAGGGATGCCTGCCTCGTCTTCGGGCAGGACGGGCTGCGTGTGCCGCTGCGGGCAACGGCAAGGGTTGCCGTCGATGCATGAGACCGCGATACCCAATCTTCTTCCCGCCGCCCGGACCACCGCCCGGCAGGCAGCCATCCGCGCCGCCAAACGCGAAGAGCGCGTGGCCTGGCAGCTGGCCGCACCGGCAATCCTGCTCATCATCGTCCTGATATTGCTGCCGACACTCGCCGTCTTTGTCTTCAGCCTGACCAATTATGAGCTCGGCTATGATGACTTCCAGTTCATCGGCCTCGACAATTACATCGAGCTCTTCGCCGACCGGACGTTCCTCATCTCGCTGAAGAACACCGCCGTCTATACGGCCATCGTCACGCCCTTTTCCGTGTTCATCGGCCTTGGCGTCGCCCTCCTCATCGAGAGCGAGACGCGCGGCCGCGCCTTCTTCCGCACCGTGTACTTCCTGCCCGTCGCATCGCTGCTGGTGGCCATGGCCACGGTGTTCCAGTACCTGCTGCACCCGACCATCGGCCCGGTCAACGCCATGCTGTCCATGCTTGGCATTGCCGGTCCCAACTGGCTCGGCAGCAGCAGCACGGTGCTGATCAGCTTGGCGATCATCGGCATCTGGCAGTCGGTCGGTTTCAACATGGTGCTGTTTCTCGCGGGCCTGACCGCCATCCCGCGCGAACTTTATGCCGCGGCGGAAGTGGATGGCGCCAAGGGCAGCTGGGAGCGCTTCCGGCTTGTCACCTGGCCGATGCTCGGACCGACCACCCTGTTCGTCGCCACGATCAGCGTGATCAATGCGGTCAAGGTGTTCGAGACGGTCAAGACGCTGACCGAGGGCGGCCCGAACAAGGCTTCGGAAGTGCTTCTGTGGACCATCTATCAGGAGGGCTTCGTCTATCTGCGCGTCGGCTACGCCTCGGCCATGACCGTCATCTTCCTCGCTTTCCTCATCGTGCTGATGCTCGTCCAATACCGGGTTCTCGACAGACGGGTGCACTACACATGAAAAACACCGCCCTCTTCTCCATGCGCAACCTGCGCCTCGGCGTCCTGTCCGCCGGTGCGCTCGTCTTCCTGGCGCCCTATATCTGGATGATTTCCACGGCGGCGAAATCCCGCGAGGAAATCTTTTCCTCCTCTCTCACCCTTTTGCCGCAGCATTGGGCGCTGTGGGAAAACCTTGCCAAGGCGCTCACCCGGGTGCCGATGGGCCAGCTCCTGTGGAACGGGCTTGTGGTCTGCGGCCTGATCTTCTTCTTCCAGGTGGTCATCGCCATTCCCTGCGCCTATGCCATGGCCAAGCTGAAATTCCGTGCCGCCCGCACGATGATGACGCTTGTCATGCTCGGGCTGCTCATCCCCATTCATGCCACTGCCCTGCCCATCTACGTCGCCCTGAACAAGGCCGGCATGCTCAACAGCTATTTTGCCCTGTCCGCACCATTTTTCATCTCGGTCTTCGGCATCTTCCTGTTCCTGCAGTTTTTCCGCGCCATGCCGGACGACCTGATCTCGGCTGCCCGGCTGGACGGCATGTCGGAGCTTGCCATCGTCAACCGGGTGATCGTTCCCAATGCCTGGCCGGCCGTCACCGCCTTTGCGATCTTCTCCGTGGTGGCGCACTGGAACGACCTGTTCTGGCCGCTCATCGTCATCACCGGCAGCGAACGGGCGACACCGCCTTTGGGCCTCCTGTTCTTCCGCGCCGCCGAAGCCGGCGACGACTACGGCGCGCTGATGGCCGCAACCCTCATCATCACCCTGCCGCTCGTTGCAGCCTTCCTGCTGGCGCAGCGGCGTTTCATCGAAGGCATCACCCTCACCGGCCTCAAAGGCTGACCGTTCCCAAGACCAGGAGATAACAATGAGCTTCTTCCGAAAGACGATTGCGGCAGCCGCGATCGCCACCGCGTTCAGTGTTCCCGCTTTCGCGGAGACCACCCTGAACGTGCATTACCCGATGCCCGGCTTCTTCAAGGATGTGATGGATGTCATCTCCAAGAAGTTCATGGAGGAAAACCCCGATATCAAGATCAGCTTCGTCAGCCCCTCGGCCACCTATGAGGAAGGCATCCAGACGATCCTGCGGCAGGCGGGAACCGCCGAAATGCCCGATATCACCTTCATCGGCCTCAACCGCCTGCGCATGATTGCCGAGCGCGGCGTCAATGTCGACATGAAGCCGCTGATCGCCAAGGAGCCTGATATGGCGGCCCAGGGCTTCAGCGACAACATCCTTCGCCTCGCGAAGGTCGGCGACCAGCAGGTCGGCCTTGCCTTCGCCACCTCCAACCCGATCATGTACTACAATGCCGACCTGATCCGGCAGGCGGGCGGCAATCCCGACCAGCCGCCGAAGACCTGGGACGAGGTCATTGCCCTGGGTGCCAAGGTCAAGGCGCTCGGCAACGGCAATGAAGGCATCGACTTCCGCTGGCAGGGCGATGACTGGATGTTCTCCGCCCTGCTGTTCGGCGCCGGCGGCACCATGCTTTCGCCGGATGAAAGGAAAGTCGCCTTCAACGGCCCGGAAGGCATCGCCGCCTTCAACCTCGTCAGCCGTCTGGTCAAGGAGGGCGGCATGCCTGTCCTGACCAAGCAGGCGGGTGAACAGGCCTTCGTTGCCGGCAAGGTGGGCTTTGCCTTCCAGACCACGGGCGCGCTGCGCAACACGATCAAGAATGTCGGCACGAAGTTCGACCTGCGCACCGGCCCGCTGCCGCTGCTCAATCCGGAAAAGGGTCATCTGCCCACGGGCGGCAATGCCGTCGTCATCCTGACCAAGGATACCGCCAAGCAGCAGGCCGCATGGAAATTCGCCAAGTTCGCCGCCGGTCCCTACGGCGCTTCCGTGGTGGTTCCCGGCACCGGCTATGTGCCGAACAACGAACTTGCAGCAAAGTCGCCGGACTATCTCGCCGATTTCTACAAGCAGAACCCGCTGTTCCAGGCCGGTCTCAACCAGATGAACCGCATGATCCCCTGGTATGCCTTCCCCGGCACCAATGGCGTCAAGGTGACCCAGACCATCGTCGACAACCTCTCGCGGGTCGTCGAACAGTCGGCCGCACCGCAGGAAGCCCTGAACAACGCGGCCGACGAGGTCCAGAAGCTTCTGCCGCGCCGCTGACACCGGCTCGATCAAGGACAGGCGCCCTGCCCGCCGGGACAAGGCGCCTGTCCGCATCACACGCATTTGCCAACTTGGTATAACGGTTTTGCAATGGTTTGAGACTATGACCATCAGGGACAACCACCGGCTTGAAATATGTATCCCGGATACGTACTCGCGCCGGACCATCAATCCTTGCTGGACCAGCCATCGATGCCACCAACCGAATCCGGCCACAAGACGGAAAAGCGTATTGAAGAACGCAAGCGGACACGCCTGCGCTCAGGAAAGCTTGCAACGCTTGAAGGCCAGTTTCTGACCGAGTGCCACTTTCACAACATTGCCGGCGGCGGCGCCCGCATCCGCACCGTGGGGCCCTGCACCATTCCCAACCGCTTCTGGCTGTTCGACGACCAGCATCGCGGGGCGCTGATGACCGAGATTGTCTGGCACCGGGACGGCGACTTCGGCGTGCGCTTCATCGAGGATGCGAATGTGACACCGCTGAGCGAAGCGGTCCTCAGCGCGCTTGCCGGAAAATACTATTCCCTGTGAGGTGGATCAGGGTGCCGCGGGTGCCTGCCGCTGCAGGCCCTTGGTGTTCTGGTCGCGGATTTCCTTGGCGGTGATGTAGTTGAACTGTTCGACCAGAAGATCGCGCACCAGCGGTTCGGGGAATTTCGCGTTGACCCCGTCGATGACCGATTGCTTGACGCTGGCAAATTCAACCTTCTGTACGTCTTTCACGTCGGAAAAGCGGCCATAGAACTGGCGGAAGATTTCATCATTGATGAACGGCGCAACAGGCACGGTGACGGAGGCCTTGACGCGGCTGTCGAGCGTGTAGCCGAGCTGCACCACGATATAGCCTTCCACTGCCCCGTCCAGAATGATCGGGACACTGAAACTGTCGGTCTTGCCGAAATCGAGCACATCCTTGCTCTGCGACGACACAGCTGCCGTCGCCGAATTCTGCCACACGGCAAAATACAGCGATCCCAGCGCCACGCCGCAGATCCAGAGGCCGATCAGGACAATACGGATCATGCGCCTTGCCCGTTCCTCATCTGCTGGGCGGTATAGGTGCCGTCGGCTTCCTGCGTTTCCAGCGCATCCCGGATGAGGCCGGTCAGCTCGGTCACGGCACGCAGATGCAGCTTGATGGCATCACAATTGCGGTCCAGCTTCTGCTTCAAGGCATCCAGCACCGGCTGCAGCGATTTCAGCGCCGGTACGCCGGCAGTTTTCGCGGCCTTGTTCATCGCCTTGTTGAAATCGCGCAGGCCACGGCTCTTGTGCGAGTTGATTTCGGCAAGATCGATGGTCTCGCCATCGAGCAGCAGTTTGGTTTCGCGCTCGACGACCTCTTCGAGGCGCTTGATGGCAAAGAGCACAGGCTCAAGCGCCGGTTCGACCTCAGGTACAAGGGGAGCGTGTTCGATCACGGTGCCGTTCTCTTCATTATCGTTGACTATATCCATATTCATTTCCTCCAATCTTGCCGGCATCAGCCCCGTTTGATCGCGTCAAGAGGTTTCGTCGTCTTCAATTGCTTGTGAATGAGTTGCCGTTCGATCTGGTACAAAATGACATTCGGGTCCGGGGTCTGATCGCCGGAGACCGCAGGCGCGGCGCTCGCCGCCGCGCTTTTCGCCTTGTTGGCGCTTTGCTGTTCCAGCATCCGCGCCACGCCGATGCCACCGGCATCGGCCATCTGCTTGGCCACCGCCTCCGCCATCATCGATTTCCAGTAATCACCGGCAATGCCCTTGCCGAACACGGCCTGGTTGTCGCCGGTGAACATGGATTCGACAAAGGACTGCAGCATGAACGACTCGAATTTCTTGTAGGCGGGGTTCGGTGCGCCCGGCGCGCTGGTGCTGCCGATGGAAACCGTTGGTGTCCCGGCCTGCTGGATGGACGCGAATGTCTCGCGCGACAGCCGTGTCTGGGCTTCGACACGCGCCGCGGCAAGGCTGCGAAACTTCTCGACCGACGCCTGCAGGGTTGCCGGATCGGCTGCATTGGCAACATCCAGCACCAGATCGGAAGGTGGATTAATGGCCATCGGTCACTGTCCCATCGTGTTTCATGCTTCGTACCTTACCGCGCCAAACTTACGGGAGGCTTGTGCCGCCAACGATTGTATGGATGACATATTCCTCGATTTCCTCGGCAGCAGCAGCCCGTTCCATCGCCTGTTCCAGCTGGCGCAGGCGGTCGCACAGAATATCGATGGTGCGCGACACCGCCAAAAGATCGCGCTTTTCCCGCACCATCTGTTCGGACAGGCCCGCCTGCTTCGCCTTGTTGGTTTCCAGCCGTTTCATGACGAGATCGGGCGGGACGATCCCCGCGCCGTTCTCGAAGCGGTCGTTCTGCATCCTGAACAGTGCCGTATTCTCTTCCGCGATGGCCGAGGACTGCGCATTCAGGCGCGCCAGCGCCATCTCGTGCCGGGCCTTGGTCAGCCGCTGCAGTTTGATCATTCCGCGCAGGGATTGGCGCGAACCCGGCCTGATGCTCATGTCAGAAGTTCCGTAGGTAAGTGCCGGCCTCGCTGGTGAAGAAGCGCAGGAGATCCGGCATGCTGAAATAGAGAAGCATCAAGCCTCCGGCGAGAACGAACGGCATGGAGATGAAGTAGACGGGAATGGTCGGTGTCAGCTTGTTGATCAGCCCGACCGCAATATTCACCACAATGGCGAAGACAATGAACGGCGCGGCGATGCGGATGGTGCTGAAGAAGGCCTTGGACAGCGTATCGGTGAGGTTGACCATGGCAGTCGCGGGCTGGAATACCCCATCCACCGGAATGGCCGAATAGGATGAAAGCAGGGCGCGCAGCACCTCGAGATGCAGATCCATCACGAAGAACATGAGCAGTGCCGACAAGGTGACGATGGTGGCGATGGCGGCCTGCGGCTCCTCCGATTCGATGCCCGCCCCCGGCGCGCCGGAATAGCCCGTCGCCATGGCGATGGTGTTGGCCATGAACTGCAGGGCCCAGAAATACATGCGCGCCAGGATACCGATCAGCGCGCCCACGACGGCTTCGATAAGGATGATGCGCATCAGCACCAGCGGCGCGGCATTGGCCACGGGCGCCATCTGCTTGAACACCAGCGGCACCACCATCAGCGAACAGGTCAGGGCGAGAAACAGCCTTATCTGCATGGGAATGCGCGGACTGGAAATGCCCGGCATGATCAGAAGGCACGAGCCGACGCGGGCGAACACCAGAAAGGCGGCGATCACCATGTCGCTGAGCGCCAGGTTTTGCAGCATCGATCAAGGCCTCACGAGATCGTGCCGAGCGAACGCACTTCGACGCCACGGGCAATCTCCACATGGGACAGCACGGACAGCGTGGCGAACAGCCGCTCGATGATCATGCGGATGTAGGGGCGCGCTTCCGGCGACGCGACGAGCACGAAGCGCTCGCCCGCGTCCAGATGCTTGCGGATCGCGGTGCTGGCTTCGGTGCCGAACTGTTCGAGCAGGCGCGGATCGATGTCGAACTCGACGATTTCGCCCTTGGCATCGCGCTTGAGGCTCTGGTGGAACACCATGTCCCAGCGGTTGCCGAGGCGCAGCACGCTGAGCACGCCATTATCCGCCAGATCGCCGCAGATCTGCTGCGACATGCGCATGCGCACATGCTCGACGATCATTTCCGCACGGCGGATATGCGGCGCGACTTCCGCGATGGCTTCCAGGATCAGGTTGAGATTGCGGATCGACACGCGCTCCGACAGCAGCAGCTTGAGCACGGCCTGCAGGCCGGAATAGGACAGGTGCACGGGGCAGATATCGTCAAGCAGCTTGCGGTATTCCGGGCCGAGCCGGTCGAGCAGCGCGCGCATGTCCTTGTAAGACAGGAGCTGCGCCAGGTTGTTGCGGACGATCTCGCTCAGGTGCGTCAGCAGCACCGAGAGATTGTCGACGGTCATGTAGTTGTCGCGCTTAAGATCGGCGGCAAAGGTTTCCGGCACCGAATAGGCCTTCATGCCGAAGGCCGGTTCCCGCACCTCTTCGCCGGGAATTTCGGGAATGGGCCGGTCGCCCGGGATGACCAGGATTTCACCGACGCGCAGCTCCTGCGAGACCACAACGGTGCCGTGGATCTTGATGCGGTACACCTTCGGCGGGATGAGGAAGTCATCCGTGACCTTGATCTCGGGCACCACGAAGCCGTATTCGGTGGCGAACTTCTTGCGCATCTTGTTGACGCGGTGCGCCAGTTCCAGCTGCGAGGCCATCAGGCGGGTCGACAGCTGCTTGCCGAGGCACAGCTCGATCTGCGCCGTTTCGAGCGAGGCGCGGACGGAATTGCGATCCTCGTCCTCCGCCTCTTTCTTCCTCTGGTTCTGTTCGGCCACGGCCGCCGCCGCCGCCCGAGCGATCTTGCGCGGAACGGCAATGCCGATGGCGACGAGACCAAAGGCGAGAACGAAGAAGGGAAAGGAAGGCAGACCCGGCAGGACACCCAGCACGAACAGCAGCAGCGCGGCAACGAACAGAGCCTTGGGATAGGCCCCGAGCTGGCCGAAGACGGCCTTGTCGGTGGAACCGCGCGTGCCGCCCTTGGACACCAGCAGGCCTGCGGCCAGCGAGACGATCAGCGCCGGAATCTGCGTGACCAGACCGTCACCGACGGAAAGCTTGGTGAAGACGTCGGCCGCTTGGCTGACTTCCATGCCGTGGCGGGTGACGCCGATGATGATGCCGCCGAAAATATTGACGGCGGTGATGATCAGGCCGGCGATGGCATCGCCGCGCACGAATTTCGATGCACCGTCCATCGAACCGAAAAAGGCGCTTTCCTCTTCCAGCTCGCGGCGGCGGTGCTGCGCTTCCTTTTCGTCGATCAGGCCGGAGGAAAGATCCGCATCGATTGCCATCTGCTTGCCGGGAATGGCATCGAGCGTGAACCGTGCGCCGACTTCCGCGATGCGCGTGGCGCCCTTGGTGATGACGAGAAAATTGACGATGATCAGGATGGCAAAGACCACGAGGCCGATGACGAAGTCGCCGCCCATGACGAACTGGGAGAAACCGTGGATCACCTGCCCGGCGGCGGCATAGCCTTCATCGCCGTGGGTGAGGATGACGCGGGTTGTCGCGATGTTGAGCGACAGGCGCATCATGGTGGCAATCAGCAGGACCGTCGGGAATGCCGAGAAATCGAGCGGGCGCTGGATCCACAGGGACACCATGAGAATGAGAACCGAGAGCGCAATGGAAAAGGCCAGGCCGATATCGAGCACCATCGGCGAGACGGGCAGAAAGAGCACGGTCAGAATGATGACGATGCCAAGCGCCAGCCCGACATCGCTGCCGGTCAGATAGCCCTTGTCGCCCAGTTTCTTTACGGCAGCCTGTTGCACAGCATTCTCCTATGATCACAGCAAGCATAGGGAGCGAAGCTTACGCGAAGCCAAAGCGGCCACGCTGACCGGTTGCCACGCCCGCTTTCGCGTCTGGCTGTTGAAAGGTGGGAAAGACGGGCGGTCCCTTGGAACGCGGGTCTTGGGTATTCTGGTATGCTATGCTTGCGATCCTGGGGACCACCCGCCCCGGCAACCGGTTTCGCTCAATGCGGCATCATTGAACGCTCCCTCTCCGGCCGCACAGGTTTTCTTCCCTGCGAGGCCGAAGCGCCGGTCCTTTCCCGACTTTCGAAAGTTTCCGGAAGCATTCCCGCCGGAAAGGACAGGGATGAGAATAATGCGGGTTGGGAGAACGTGGATAAGTTTCATCCAAATCACGCTTTACCCCCCTCTGGGCTGCCGCCCATCTCCCCCACAAGGGGGGAGATCAGCTGTCAGGATTGTTTCAGCCAATCTTCAACATTGAGAATAGCGCGAAAACGTTCATGCCAATGTGATCTCCCCCCTTGTGGGGGAGATGTCCGGCAGGACAGAGGGGGGTGAAAATACCTATGCCTCTTGCGTCACCACACCACGCACCAAAGGCTCAAAAGCCCTTTTCGATCCGCGAATAGGTGAGCAGGGTCAGCGTGTTGATCTGCGAGCCGACGAAGGGGGCGGTCAGCGCAAGCACAGCGAGAATGACGATGATCTTCGGCACGAAGGTCAGCGTGACTTCCTGGATTTGGGTCAGGGCCTGAAACAGGGCAATGATGACGCCCGCCAGCATGGCGGCGCCGACGGCCGGGCCGGCGGCGACAATCACCGTCCAGATCGCCTGGTTGACGATGTCGAGCGCATCGGCCTCATTCATGGTCGGCGGCGGGCTGTCAACTGACGACGATGCCGGCGGTGATCGGCAGTGTGGCCCCGCCCTTGAGCGTGGCGATCATGCCGTCGCTGTAGATCTTGACCGATTCCACCACGCCGGTGACCTTGCCGTCGGCGCTGGTGACGGTCTTGCCGATAATGCCATCCGCCTGGGAAAGCGAGGCGCTGGCAAGAATCTGGTCGAGTTTCTTGTTCATCAGCGTCGCCTGCTCGACATTGGAGAACTGGGCGAGCTGCGCAACGTATTGCGTGCCGTCCATCGGCTGCGTCGGGTCCTGGTTCTTCATCTGCGCGACGAGCAGCTTCAGGAAGGACTGATAGTCGACGCTCGGTCCGCCGGTCTTGGACGTATCCGGAGTGGTGCCGGTCGACGATCCTACGGAAGATGTGGTGGTCATGCGATTGCCTCCGGCCGGTTTGGTTGATCCGAATGGGTGGGATGAATGGTTTCAAGCTCGCCGGAGAGGATTTGCGCCTCCAGCGGATAGAGCAGCCGTATGGCCTTGAGCGCCTCGAACACCCGATCGTTGCAGACGATCTCGTCGATCAGCTTCAGCTCCTTGAGCATCAGCGGATTTTCGAAGGTGGCCAGCAGGTTTGCCAGCATGCGCTTGAAGGTGACGCTGGCTTCATGCCTGATCAGCGGATTGATCAGCATGATCTGTGCGGCGTAATAGAGCTGGCGCAGCGGTGTCGTCGTCTCGTCCGCCTGCAGGACGTGGCTCTCGAGCAGGAACGTCACATCGTTGAGAAACTCGAGGGAAACCTTGCGGTCTGCGCAAAGGATAGCACCGTTGATATAGACTTTCTCGCCGGCGCGCAGGGTGATTTTCATGGTGTTCAGATCCCGTCCCGAATGGTTCTGGTGATCTCGATAATGCCGTCATAGTCGGTCGACCGGCCCTGGCGGATCTCTTCAAGCTCCTTGAGGATATAGATGCCGATCGAGATCAGCGATGCCCGCAATTGCGGCGGCAGGCCGTTTTCCGGGCTGCCGAGATCTTCGATCACGATCACCCACAGGCGCGAGGTGAAATGCACGGCTTCGATGCCCTTGAAGGAATAGGCGCCCTCGTCGCGCGCTTCCTCCAGCATCATGATCGACTGGTCGAACAGCGAGCGTTCGCGCTCCTTGGCGCTGGCAGCGCCGTCATCCATGATGTCGTTGTATCGGGCCTGGTACATATGTCTTTCCGGTATCGGCGCAGACGGGCACGGCAACCGCGCCCGCTACAGCTATTTCAGGTAGTTGAGCAGGCTCAGGCTCTGCAGCTTGACGGTCAGGGCGTAGGAAGCCTCGATCTGCGTGGAGAGTGCATGCACGCGGTTCGCCGCCTCATAGGGATCGACGGCCTCCAGATCGAGAACGGAGCTGTTGAGCACCTTGATCTGCACGGTCAGGCGATCCGTCGCATCCTTGGTCCGCGCCTGGGCATCACCCAGAAACGCCTGTGCGCCGGTCAGCGAGGTGACGGCCTGGGTTGTCGTGGAGATCGCCTTGTCCATGACCGCATCGAAAGCGCCCTGGTTCAAGCCGATATTGCTCAGTTCGGCAACCATGGTGTAGCTCAACGCCATCTGCCGGAACCCGGCATTGTTGGCACTGACCGAAGTCTCGGCCAGCTCCGTCGGCGCGATCCGGCTTTTGACGACGGTGTCTGACGCGGACGACCAGTTGCTGGACCACGAGCCGGCGCTGAACTGGGCGGTCATCGTGGTGTCGAGGAAGGTCTTCATCTGATCGGCGGTGATGTTCTTCACCTGCGGATCGGTCATGGGAAAGCCGAACTGCGTCTGGAAAGCTGTCTGGATGGCTGCGCGCGCCGGACTGCCGGCGGCGTAGTAGTCGTCCATCGGCTGCACGTCCGTGTTCACGCCGGCAAAGACATACTCGCCATTGTAGTTGGTGTTGGCGAGGCCGGTCATGGTCTGCAGACCGCTTTTCGCCTTGTCCAGGGCAACCGAATGACCGTCGGACGAACCGCGCAGCGCCGTCACGGTGCCGAGAAAATCCGTCGCGCCCTTGACCATATTGCCAAGCGCATTCTGCGATGTCGTCATGCGCTGGCCGATCAGGTTGTTGGTTTCGGTCAGAACCGTCAACCGGTCGAACTCCTTGCGCAGGGAGATGGACTGGCCCGTCCGGCTGCCGAGTGCGAGACCGGTGTCGGACACGAATCCGGTGGTCGACTCTTCCTTTGCCTTGATCAGGTCGGCCTGCGCCTTGGCCAGGATATTCCGGGTGGAATTGGCCAGCATGTAAGATGAAATCGATTGGGTTTTCATCGCTATTTCACCGCGTTCAGGAGTTCGTTCAACATGGCATCCACGGCGGAGAGAATCCGGGCCGACGCCTGATAGGAGTGTTCAAGCTGCAGCATCGACTGCATCTCGACATCGATGTTCACACCCGACGCATTGGAGATCGCGTCTTCGGCCCGCGATGCCAGTACGCCGTTGTAGGTATTGGTCTCCGTGGCAGCCTTGCGCTTGGTTTCAAGCGAACTGATCGAGGCGGCGGAATAGTCCAGGAGGTTCTTCTGGCCGGTGATGCCGGCATTCGCATCGTAGCTGCGCGGCGCATTGATGGCGCCGATCAGCCCCTGCAGGCGGGATGAAAAGCCAGCCGATCCCGAAGTGTTCTGCACATAGTCCGGATTGGCCGGATTGGTGCCGCCGTCACGCAGGAGCGTCGGGCTGCCGCCTTGCGACTGGATATAGGCCGAGGAGACCTTGATGGTCCCGGCGAGGCCGGGCGATATCGTTCCGTCCGCAGGCATGGCCGGCGCGCCGGAATAGGTGAAAAGTCCCGGAACGTCCGGCAGGGTCGGCGGTGTCTTCTGGTCTTTTTCGGCAAACATGCTGACAAGACTGCGCGCGATCTCGTCGAGCTGGTTCTGGTAGGCAGGCGCGGTCTGGTCGCGCAGCTGCAGCAGGCCGCTCAGCCGTCCCGTCCCGTAGGGCTGCTGGAACGTATCGTGCGACAGCGGCACGCCGTCCACATAGACTTGGTTGCCGGTGGTTCCCGCCGCAAATGCAGCGGTCGGCGTGAAGCTGACCTTGCGGGGCGAGCCTTCGAACAGGGTGACCCCGGACTCTGCGAAAATCACGACATCATTGTCGCCGCGCACCATCGTCGTGATGCCGATCTCACCGGAAATTTCCTTGAGCAGGCCATCGCGCTGATCGAGGAAATCCGACACATCGGCGCCCGAGCGGGTTCCGTTGACCACCCGGTTGTTGATTGTTTCGAACTTTGCCAGCAGCGCGTTCAGATTGCTGACGGAATCCTTGATGTCGTTGTCGGCATCCTGGCGCAGCGTCTGGATGTCGCTTGTTCCCTTGTTCAGGGCATTGGCCAAGTTGACGGCCTTGGACACCGCCGCTTCACCGACGGAGTTGTTGCCCGGCTGCGATGCATAAAGCTGCAGGGAATCGCGCAGGTCGCCCAGAAGAGCGCTCGGCGAACCGGATGCGTTGTTGGCGGAGTAAATGCCGGAAAGCCTGTCAAGGCCGCTCTTCAGCGTCGAGGACGAGCCGTACTGGCTGTTCGTCTCGATATATTTGGACAGGAGCGCATCGTCGGCCGAGCGGCTGACCGACAGATAGGTCGATCCGTTGGGGCCGCTGACGACGGAGCCGATGCGGCGCGTAAAATTGGGATCGTTGGCACCCGCAAGATTGCGGGATACCAACGCTGTCTGTTTCGACGTCGTCGTCAGAGCACTCTGAGCGGTAAGGAGCGCCGAGCTTAGTGACATGCCTTAGGTCCAATCAACATTTGGGATGCTACCTCTTCAGATTGACCAGCACGTCCATCAAATCCGCACCGGTCTGGAAGACCTTGGAATTGGCCGTGTAGCTTCTCTGCGCCTCAATCATCTCAGTCAGTTCCTGCGCGATATCCGCGTTCGATTCTTCCAGCGCGCCGGATGTCAGCGTTCCGAAGCTGCCCTTGCCGGGCCGGCCGAACTGCACATCGCCGGAATTGGCGCTGGTCGCATACACATTGCCGGACAGGACAAGCAGATTGTCAGGGCTGGGAACGTCAGCCAGCGCGATCTGGTAGATGGCGCGCTGCGCGCCGTTCTTGTAGCGGGCAACGACGGTGCCGTCTGCCGCGATATCGACGTTCTCGATCGGGCTCGGGGTGCTGCCGTCGATCTTCGCCTCGATCGGCGTATAATCGCCTGCCAGCTGCTTGGTGGCCGACATGTCGATCTCGAGCATCTGGCCGTTGGGAATCTGCACCGAAAGGGATTTGTCGGCCGACGTCATCTTGCCGGTTGCGCCATCGAAATTGAAGGTTTCGCTGGCCAGGGGCGCCTTTGAATAGGGGAAGCCGCCGCTGGCCGCCGCATCGGCCTTGTTGTAAACCGTGGCCTCCCACGTGGCGTTCTTGGTGACCGGATCTTCACCCGTCTTGGTGAAGTAAACATCGAGAACAACCAGATTGCCGAGATTGTCAAAACTCTGAAGCGATGTCTTGGCGGTGTATTTTGCCGTCCCGGCGGTATTGGCGGCCGCATTGGACGGAAGGTCGGCGGCAGCGACAACGGCGGAACCCGCCGGCAGGTTGGCCGTGAACGTACCCTTGCGGCTTGGATCGGCGACAAGATCGTTCTGCTTGACGTTGATCTTCTCGAGCCCCTGGTAGCCGTTGATGACCGAATTGGTCTGGCCGTTCACGATCGGATTGCCCATGAGATAGTAGCCGGCCGCATTGACCAGATTGCCCTGCGCATCCGGCACGAACGAACCGGCGCGTGTCAGGTATGGCGTGCCGCTGCTGTCATTGACCACGAAGAACCCGTTGCCCTTGAGCGCAAGGTCTGTCGACGAGGTGGTGAAGCGCAGCGAACCATCGTCGGAAATATGGTGACGCACAACCGTTTCGACGCCGCCGGAATTGTAGGAGCCGCCCGAGCTTGGCAGAACCAGCGAGGCAAACTGGGTGCTGGCGCGCTTGTAACCGGTGGTGCTGGAATTGGCGATGTTGTCGGACACGGTCGACAGGCGATTTGCCTGGGCGTTCATGCCCGATACACCCGTCCGCATCATTCCATAGAGGCTCATTTCCGTCTCCTTGCGCGATGATTCCGTTGCGAATCGTAACCTGACGATGCTTGCGTGAACCTGACGCCTTGAATGTTTCGAGAACTTGCTGAACGCCCCGCCGGCGGCGGAGCGGTGGAGGCTCAATCGAGATTGATGCAGTAACCGAGGAACCGCTTGGAATCGATCGGATCGTGGCCCAGCTGCTCGCGCAGTTTCTTGCGCAGCTTGCTGATGTGGCTCTCGACCACGCTTTCCTCGACCTCACTGTCGAAAATGCCGTAGATCGCGCTGAATATCTGCGCCTTGTTCAGGCGCCGCCCGCGGTTGGCGATCAGATATTCCAGGATACGGCGTTCGCGCCGCGGCAGCGAAAACTCGACCCCGTTGACCTGCGGATCACGGCCGTCGGAAAAGACGCGGATCGGACCGACCTGCGTGCCCGTATCGCCGTTGCCGTAGCGCCGGCGGATCGCGTTGATGCGGGCGAGAATTTCCCGCACATGCATTGGCTTGCGGACCACATCGTCAACACCGGCCTGGAAGAGTTCAAGCGTGTGTTCGAGCGACTGCGTTTCGTTGACCGCAATGACCGGCGCCGAGCAGCGCTCACGAATCTTGTGGGGAAACTGGCTGCGGTTCGCACATTCCCCTATCAGAAACGCTTCAACCGCCATAATGTCGCTCTGCTGGACGGTCGAAACCCAGTCACCGAAATCATCGGGAGCGAACCCTGTTGTTGTAATGCCCTCGCGGGCAAACCACGCCGAATACCCACTCGTCACCAGACTTCGTTCGTCGACGACTACAATCACGGCCCCACCTTCCGAATCAGTAAAAACCCCACACAACACACACCTAGCGGGGTCGATGACTCGCCGACAATCCCCAACTAATTGACCGCAATTAATTGGGAGTCTGAAATGGGGAGTCCGAAGGGGAAACGGGAGGGAAACGCGATGCGACTCGCATGGCTGAATGTCTACCGGTCATACCTTAACGAAAGATGACCGCGTCAACAAATTCACGTTTTATTACCGATCATTAACGCCCTCACTTATCGCAGAACATTCGCGCCTTTTGCGTCCAGTTTCCGAAGCCCGAAGCCACCATGTTTTCCATGACCCGGCACACATACTGCTTCTGTGCCGGATTGTTGTTGGGACCCGCATGGTAGCGTGCCACCGCCATGGTCCAGTTGCCTTCGCGTGCCCGGAGCTGTTTGAGAAAGCGCGCGGCGTAATCGACGTTGGTTGCCGGGTCCAGCATTGCCCCCACGGAGGGAAAGGCGCTGGCATGGAAATAGTGATTGATCTGCATGCATCCGAGGTCGATGAGCTTGGCACCCTGGCCATGCGCTTCGTTGAACTTCATCACGGCGGCCGCGGCTGACGGCATGAAAACCGCTTTGCCTTCGATGTTCATGGCGTAGGGCTGCAGCGAGTCCTTGCGCCCGGTTTCGGTCAATCCAACGGCATAGAGAATGCCGATCGGGATGTCGTATTTGCTCGACGCCCGGTGCATTTCGCGCTCGCAGAGATCGTCGGCATGCGCAGCGTGCGCGGTCAGCAGACTGCTACACGACCAGACCGCGAGACACAGTGCGATCAGCCATGGTTTTGGCAGTCTTGTCATCGCTTTCATCGGGTCTGCTGTCTCCAAAATGCTGCTGCCCGGACGAGCGGTCGCCCTGCGTTCCCTGCGAGCCGGTGTTGGCCTGTCCCCGGCTCCCGGCCGGCTGGTCCTGGCCGGTCATGGCCTGCTGGCCCGGTTGCGTGCTTGCCACGGCTCCACTGCGATCGATCACGGAAATGGTGACGGCGGATGCGTCATCGGCAACGCCGGCGCGCTGCAGGGCCTTGCCAAGGGCTTCGTGGTCGCGCGCGAGGTGCTCGGCTGCCGCCCTGCTTTCCGCCATGAGCTGGATATGCATGCCTTCGCCGGTCAGACGCAGGCGGGCCGTGACCGTACCGAGTTCGACCGGCTGCAACTGGATCACCAGCGTTCGTACCGCACTGGTGCTGTGATCCGAGATGATCTGGACATCCGCGATGGTGGGGCGGCTCTGCGGCGCTGCTGGCGCCGCCTCGGCAAGCGTTGTCAGGGTGACGCGCGGATCGGCGGCGGGGGCCGGCTGGGCAACCGGAGCCGGGGTGCTGACGGCGGGCGGCGGCGCCTGTTCGGGAGCCTGCTTTGCACTGACGCGGGCCTTGGGCGCATCGGCCGCCGCTGCTTCGGCAGGCTGCGGCTGCGGGCCATCGGCCTTGTCCGGCTGAGCCTTGGTATCAGGATTGGCAGCGGCTTTTACAGCCGGCTTGTCAGCCCCATCCGCAGTGGATTTCCTGTCAGCCAGAGACGCAGGCGCAGGCGGTTCGTCCTGACCATTTTCGCCGGTATCGAGCGCCGTTTCCCCGTCGGTCAGGGCATTGGCGTCCAGTGCCCGCAGCGGTTTGTTCTCACGTCCGGGCTGACCGCCACCGGCCGATGCCTGCCGGTCAAACAGCTGTTCCAGGGCGAGGATGGACTGGCCGAACATGGCCTGCGCGGACGGGCCCGTGCTTGCCTGCTCGTCGTCCGCTTCAACCTCCGGTTCGTCATCCATCGCGGCAACGTCATCCGGCGCGATCCCATCGCCCGCCTCGGACGGCAGGCGCAGCGGCTTTGCCTCCAGCATGGACTTGAAGTCAACCGCGTCGTCCTTGCCCTTGGCCGCTTTCCTGTCGGGCAGGCGGTTTCCCTTGCCTGTCTCCCCGACAATGGCGTCCTTGAGTGATCTGAGCGGCATATCCGGTCCGATGGTCATTTCCTGGCCTTCCCTAGAAGCGCATCGATTGCGTCAAGCTTCTTGCGTGTTTCATCGATCATCGGATCAACCGCGATGGCCGGTTTGGGTGCACCGGTCTTTGCCCTGGCGTCCGTTGGTGCGGCACCGGCTCTCACAACGGATCGCTGCGGTGTTTCCGCAACATCCGCGGATGGCTGCTCGAGGATTTTACCCCCCATCGCCGCCGCTGCTTCCAGCAGTTTGACGTCGCGTTCATGCAGGCGGTCGCGCGGCAATTCCAAGAGCATTTTCATCGCATCGTCGGTCTTCTCCGTGCCGACATTGCTGATCCCGAGATAGAGCCGTGCCTGCGTGTCATCCGCCTTGAGCGACTGGGCCAGCGCTTCGGCTTTTTCCGACATGAAGCGGGCGCGCTGCATGTCGCCGCCGACGATCGCACCGCGGGCTATGCGCAGGTAAAAGGGCATGCGGGCACCGGTCCAGGCCAGCGACGCCATTTCCTCGATCTCGTCATTGCTGATCTTGGTCTTGAGGACCATGACCGCATCGACCAGCTGGCGGAAGAAGTCCTCCGAATAGGGTGAAAGGGCAAAGCGCTGCAGATAATTGCGGGCCAGCAGCCTGACCTTGTCCTTGTCGCCCAGATTGGCGGCCATCATCAGGCCGCGCCGAAGGGCAGCCTCTTCCAGCAGGGTTCCCGGCGCCGTCAAGCGGATGTAATCCAGGCGCTTCAAAGCTGTCGGTACATCGATGGCGGCGAGCTGTGCTGCGGTCACCAGCGAGATGGAAGCGATCAGTTCGCTCGGCACATCCGGCGGCAGCTCCTCGCTGAAGTTTTCAACAATGCCAAGCGGGTTGCCATCCGCATAGGCCAGCGAACCGGCGACCAGCTTGGGACTGATGCCATCCAGTTTCGTCGTGGTGAGGATGGTGCGCACGACCTGCGGATTGCCGCCATTCAGGAGATAGATGAGAATGGCGTAGGCGTTGGCCGGCTTTTGCCAGACATCCGGATTGGCCGCCTGGAGCTGCGCAGCAATATGGCCCAGCACCCGGTTGAGCATGGGCAGGGCTTCCGGCTTGCCGGAGGCCACCTGATCCTGCAGCATCCGCATGGAGCGCACCAGCAGATAGGGTTCCGGCGACAGCATGTCGGCCCGGGCCATGCCAAGAGGCAGGCTCACAAAACCGATCAGCAGCCATCGCAGACGGGAGCCCCACATCATCTCTTGGCCGTTTTCAAAAAGATGTCGATACGCCGGTTCTGAGCCGCGTAGGGATCGGCCGGCACCTTGGGATCGCGGTCGGCATAGCCTTCCACGCGCAGGATGCGCTTGGCATCGAGGCCGCCGCGCGTCAGCATGTAATAGGCCATGTGCGCGCGCGCCGATGACAACCGCCAGTTATCATAGGTGTCGCTCTTGAAGGGGCGTGCGTCGGTGTGGCCGCTGATGATGACGTCGCCCTTGCGCGTCGCGATGATCTTGGCGATCTGCTCGAGAACCTGCACCACCCGCTTGTCCGGCTTTGCCGATCCGATGGCGAACATGCCGTAGTCGACCTTGTCGGTCAGCTGGATCAAGACACCCTCGTCGGTGGGCACCACGGTGATGTCAGGCGCCTTTTCATCGGCGGCGGTGCCGGTCTTCTTCGAAATTTCCGAGGCAAGCTCGCGCGCCGAAGCAAGCTGCGCCGAATCCGGCTGCTTGTCGCCCTTCGCCGGATCGACGGTTATGCTGGCGTCGGCGGGCTTGGCCGCGGTCTTTTCCAGCTTCTGCTGGTTCGCCTGCTGGGCGGCATTGGCCGTATCCACTGGCTTTGCATCGGCCGTCTGCGCCTGCGCACCGGCCTTGTCTTCCACGCCCGCAGCCCGCTTTTCCAGCTGCTCCTGCGAGGGCGGCGGCACGGCGGGACTGTCGGTCAGCGGAAAGAGATCATCCTCCACATGGGTCGACCAATAGTTGGGATTGAACGGATCGCGATAGGCGTCACCGCCCTGCGCGCCCGTGGATGGGCCGGCATTGTTGGACCCGCCGTCACCCTTGGCTGACCGGTTCTGCAACACGCCGGAATCCGTGGCGATTTCCGCAAGCACCGCATAGGGGTCCTTGAACATCTGCCGCTCTTCCGTCTCCGGCTTGGCTTGCAGTTCCTTTTCGTTGCGCGCGCTCTTGGTTTCCGCATCGGTCGAATTGGGGCGTTCGAAGCGAACCTTGCCTTCCTGATTGTCCGTGGCTTCGATGCCCTTTGGCCGCGCCTGCCGATCCATCAGCTTGACCGGATTGAAATAGCTGGCAACGGCCGCCTTGGTTTCCTCATTGGCGGCATTGATGAGCCACATGACCAGGAAGAAGGCCATCATCGCGGTCATGAAATCCGCATAGGCGATCTTCCAGACCCCGCCATGGTGGCTGTCTTCGCCGTCATTGCGGCCGCGCCGGACAATGACGATTTCGCGGCGGGTTTCCGGGTCGATATTCATCGGATCGTATCCTTCACCGCATCAATCAGGTGACCAAGCCGCGTTTCGACAACCACGTCGTCGAGTTTCATCGACAGCTCCGGCTGATCGGACCGGATGAACGTGAAGCGCATGAGGTCAATCCCCGGGCGATTGCGCAAAGCATCGATGAGGTGCGGCGGCCCGGAAATGTCGATCATCACGCCCTCCAGGCCCTGTGTCAGCCGCTCGATTTCCCCGACAAAGCCGGTAACAGCGCGGTCACGCAGATTCTTTTCAACCAAAGGGGAAAGAACGGTTGCAAGACTGCTCGACAGTCCCGCCGATATGACCGCCAGCCCCGCTTCCACCTGTTCGTACAGGCGGGTTCCGATCCGATCCATGAAATCCGCTTCCGCCGCCGCCAGCTGTTCCTGAAAATCCCGCTCCAGCCGCAGTTTTTCCGCATCGAAGAGCACGGAGGCCTCCGCCTGCCCCTCGGCGCGGCCGAGTTCGAAGGTTTCCTTGATCTTCAGCTCGATATCGATGAGATCGACAACATCTTCGGGAACCGCATCGTCCACCAGTGTTTCAACGCGCTCACGCGTCGCGGCGGCAAAAACCGTCACCCGGTCGTCGGGCACATGTTTCGGCGTGAAGTCTGTGAGCATGTTGGCAATCGATCGGGCCATATCAAGCTGCCTCGTGAACCCATTGCTTCAGGATCGCCGCCACGCGCTCTTCATCCATATCGATCATCTGTTCCAGCCGGTTCTGCGCGGGAACGCGCATGCGCCGCCGCAGCTCGCTCAGGTCGTCATAGGGCAGGCTCTGGTCGGCATTGGCGGCCAGCGCCGGCTGCGGCCGCGATGCGGCGGTGAAATCGGGAACAGCCACGTCCGTACCGGCGGCCAGCTGCAGCGCATCCTGCGGCTTGGTCATTTCGCGCATCAGCGGGCGAACGCCGAACCACAGGATCAGACCCACGGCGACGATCAGTGCAGCGGCATTGACGAAGCTGCCCGCCTGCCGTGACATCGTTTCCGACAGCGGCGTGGCGGCCGGCTGCAGCTGATCGTCGGTTGCTTCCATGAAGTTCAGCGCGGTCACGTTGATGACGTCCCCACGCTTCTGGTCGAGGCCGGCCGCGGTTGCCACAAGTTGGGTGATCTTGGCGATCTGCTGTTCGACGAATTTGTCCGGAACCGGTGTGACGCCTGCGGTTGCCAGCAACCGCGCCTGGTCGATGACGACGGCGATCGACAGGCGCTTGATCTGATAGCTGTCGCTGACCGTCGAGATCGTCTTGGAATTGACCTCGTAATTGGTCAGCTCTTCGCGCTTGTCGGTCTTTTCGGTCGAGCTGTCGCCGTTCTTGCTCTGGATTTCTTCCTGCGGGATGTTCTGTTCCACACCGGTCGCGTTGTCGCTCTTCGAGTTCTTCGAATCGCCGCTTTCGCGCACGACACGCACGGACCGCTCAACCTTTGATTCCGGATCGAACACGGTTTCGTTGGTCTGGCGCTTGTCCGTGTCGAGCGCCACCTGGACGCTTGTCTGGAAATGGCCGATGCCGAGATAGGGCGCCAGCGCCTTGCGGATGTTGTCATCGACCGAGGCCGAAACATTCTGTTCCAGCGTCGCCGACATGACGGCACCGGCATTCGAGCCATCATCCTTGGATGCCAGGAGCCGCCCGTTCGTATCGAGCACGGTGACTTCGGAGGCAGTCAGCTGCGGCACGGCAGCCGCGACAAGCTGGCGGATCGACTGCGCCGACTCCATCGAAAACCCGCCCTCGGTGCGGATCACCACGGAAGCGGAGGGTGCCTGATCGCCGCGGCGGAAACTGCCCTTTTCCGGCAGAACAATATGCACGCGGGCGGCCTTGATGCCGCGGATCGCCTGGATTGTCCGGGAAATTTCGCCTTCGAGTGCACGCACCCGGGTGATTTCCTGCATGAACGAGGTAAGGCCCAGCGAGCCCATATTGTCGAAGAGCTCGTAACCGGCATTGTTGCTGGTCGGCAGGCCCTTTTCGGCCAGATACATGCGGGCCTGGTCCGCCTTGCCGAACGGGACGAGCACGGACGTGCCGTCGGCCTTCACATCGAACGCTATGCCCGCTTCGCCGAGGGCCATGCCCATGCGGTTGACGTCGTCGCGGCTGAGGCCGACATACAGCGTCTCATATTGCGGGCGGTTGAGATAAATGCTGGAGACAAGAATGGTGGCGAACAGGGTGACGCCGACGAGGGCGAGCCCGATGAGCCGCCGCGCGCCAAGCTTTTTCATGGCACCCAGAAACTGCTCCAGAGACTGTCTGATATTCTTTTCCATCGATGCCCACCACGCTTGCGTCGTCCGACCATAGAGGCCGAAGCTTGCGCGAAGTTAGAGCGTGCTGCGAAGTGGAAAAGAAAAAGGCCACGCACGAGGCGTGGCCCAATTCAGTACCGATCCCGAGGGATCGCCATCCTTAGCGGAACAGCTGCTGGATGGTCTGGTTGCTTGCATTGGCAATCGACAGCGCCTGAACGCCGAGCTGCTGCTGAACCTGCAGAGCCGACAGACGAGCCGATTCCTTGTTCATGTCAGCATCGACCAGCGTGCCGATACCACGATCAACGGCATCCGAAAGCGCGCTGATGAACGACTTCTGGCTGTCGATGCGGGTCTTGGCAGCACCGAGCTGCGAAGCACCGGAAGCCAGGCCCTTGGCAGCAGCTTCGATACCGGTCAGCATGCCGTCAATCGCCGTGTTGTCGACGCCTGCAGCCGAAACGTCGATCGTCAGGATCGAAGTCTGCGTTGTGACAGGTGCGGCTGCTGCGTTGGTAACAGCAAACTGCTTGTCGAGAATGCCGGTCTTCGTTGCAGCGGTGCCGCCCGTGTCGATAAGACGGGTATTGGCAAGCGCAACGTCGATCGAGCCGGTCGTTACGACGCCGGTCGAGCTGCGGCTGTAGGAAGCGATCGTGCTGAAGTTTGCCGTTGCAGGAGCAGCGTCGACAGCCTGGTCGGTGGTGAGCAGGTTGGAACCAGCGTAGGAAGCGCCTGCGTTTTCCTTCAGGGCGCCGATAGCCGAGTTGATCAGCAGCTGGTTCTTGGCGCGGTCTTCAGCGCTGGCATTCTTGGAAGCCAGAACCAGGTTCTTGATGGTGTTTACCGAATCAATGGCCTTGTTCATTGCGGAATAGGCAGTATCGATCTTGGAGCTGCCGAGACCGAGAGCGTCCTGGATAACCGAGTTGGCACCATTGTCCGAACGCATTGTCGTGGCAATCGACCAGTAAGCGGCGTTGTCGGAAGCTTCGGAAATCTTCAGGCCCGTTGCAATGCGGTTCTGAGTGGTGGCAAGGTTTTTGCCGGTTGCAGTAAGTGTCTGAAGCGCGGTCATTGCTGACGCGTTGGTAAGAATGCTGGCCATAGAAAAAGCCCCTATAAAAGATACATGTGATGGGGACATGTCGGATCAGAACCGACCTAACAGAGCGGCATGATGCCTGTAACCGAAGCGGTCACCTGTTATGACGAGCAGGAGTACGCCAGAATTGTTACGGTTTCAATAACGGCCAGGATTAATTTTCATCATGGTTACGAAAACGATCGTATCAAACTGCCGACCAGAATATTCCATCCGTCGATCAGCACGAAGAACAGGATCTTGAACGGCAGCGACAGCACGGTCGGCGGCAGCATCATCATGCCCATGGACATGGTGAGCGTCGCGACGATCAGGTCGATGACCAGGAACGGCAGGACGATGAGAAAGCCGATCTCGAAACCGCGGCGCAGCTCGGAAATCATGAAGGCGGGCACGAGGATACGCATATCAATGGCCTCGTTGGCCTTGGTGCGGAAGGATTCGTCCGCCAGATCCTCGAACAGCCGCAAATCCTTGTCGCGCACCTGCCGCAGCATGAATTCACGGAACGGCGACATGATCTCGCGGATCGCCACATCCTGGGTGATCTGGTTGTTCACCAGCGGCTGCACGCCGTTCTGCCACGCCCGGTCGAAAACCGGCGCCATAACATAAAAGGTCATGAACAGTGCAAGGCTGATCATCACGAGATTGGCCGGCGTTGTCTGCAGGCCGAGGCCGGAACGCAGCATGGAGAAGGCAATGGCGAAGCGGGTAAAACTCGTGGCCATGATCAGGATGCCCGGCGCGATGGAAAGCACCGTCAGCACCGCCAGCATCTGGATGATCTGGCCGCTGGTCGACGCGCTGCCCTGCGGGATCAGCCCGTCCAGGAGCGAGGGCGTCTGGGCCACGGCGGTTCCGCCGAGTACAAGCAGCAGCAGGGGTGTCAGAAGACGCCGTTTCATTCCATCACCAATGCCCAGATGTACACTTTCTCGATCTTGCCTTCGGAACGCATCCGCGCCCTCTCCTGCAGATCCATGCGCAGATATTCCAGCCCCGCCGCCCCGCGCAGCTGCATGAGATTGACGGTGCGCAGGAAGGCCATGAAGTCGCCGGCAACGGTTGCCGCCATTTCATCGGATATTTTCTCGCCGGGCTTGGCCACGATGCCCGCTTCCAGCCTGATCCAGACATCCTGCGGGATTTTCACGTTGGTCAGGATCGGTTTGAGCGCCACGACATTGCCGGATGGCAGGTCGGTACCGGCGGGGCGCGTCTTCTCGCCCGCCCCGGCGGCCTGACCGGCCGGCACGCTCAGGCCGAGCTGTGTTCCAAGAAACCAGCCGCCTGCCGCAGCGACGAGCGTGAGAACCACCACCGCAGCAATGACCGCCACGCTGGATGGTGCTTTCGGGGCGGGTGTCGTGTCTTCGGCGAGCGTGCTCATATCGGTCAGATCGGCGATACTTGATCGAGGATCTGCTGACCCCATGCCGGCTGCTGCGTTTCGCTCTGGCGCCCGCGGCCGCCATAGGAAATGCGCGCCTCGGCGATCTTCTCGTAGGAAATGACATTGTCGCCGGAAATGTCGCGCGGCCGTACGACGCCGGCGACATTCAGCACGCGCAATTCATAATTGACGCGCACTTCCTGCGAGCCGCGGATGACCAGATTGCCGTTGGGCAGAATATTGGTGACGATGGCCGCAACCCTCAACACGATCTTTTCCGACCGCTCGATCTTGCCCTCGCCCTTGGTGCGGCTATCGGATTTCAGATCGAGATTGCCGCCGATATTGCCGGCGGAGAAGCCGCTGCCGCTGATATCCGCCTTGCCGCCGACATCGGATGAGGCGACGCGCGAACGGCTGTTCTTGTTGTCGAACGTCGCCTTTTCGTCGATCAGAATGTTGACGGTCAAAACGTCGCCCGGATTGGTGGCGCGCGGATCGCGGAAGAACCCGGCCGCGCGGTCCTGCCAGAGCGAATAGCGTTTCGGCTGCGGCTGGGACGGATAATAGGACGGATCCGAGACGCTGAAGCTTTGCCCGACACCCGCGCCCACCGGCGACATCTGTGGTGTGCGGTTCAGATCACGAAAATTGTCGGCGCATCCCGAAAGGGCAACGGCACTGGCGATGGCAAACAGGGATGCCGCTTTCTTCATTGTGCGGTTCTTTCTTTGTTTGTGACCACACGGGATCCGACAATCACGCGGGCAAGACGCGAGGATTTTTCCGCGGGCATTTCATTCAGGATAACGCTGGAGACACGGGGATTGAGCTTCAGCAGCAGCGCGGCTGCCGGCTCGTCGCCCATCAGCGCCATCTGGGCCGCAGCCGCATCCGGCCGCATCTTGGAAATGATGCCCACCAGCGAATCCTCGGCCTTGTCGATGAACGCGTCACGCCGTTTCAGCCAGACTTCATATTCCTTGCGCTTGGCCTCCAGCTCCTGGATGCGGCTGTCGATATCCGCCCGCAGCTGCTCCAGTTCGCGCGTCTGCATGGCATAGCGCGCATCGGCCGCCTTGTCGGTGATGTTGGTGCAATAGCGGCCGATTTCCTGCCCGGTTTCATCCTTGGGGGCCGCATCCTGCGCCATGGTGGCGGATGGCAGCAGGGAGATTGCCAGCAAGAATGCTGCAGCCTTGGAGGATGCCGTGATTTTCCGTCGCGCGTTCATGGCAACACTCATTGGACCACCAGCTCCGCATGCAATGCGCCGGCCGTCTTGATGCCCTGAAGGATGGCGATGATGCCCTGCGGCTTCACGCCGATCTGATTGAGACCCTTCACTAGGCTTTCAAGATCGGTTCCGCCAAGAACACCGATTTTGGAGGTTTGCCGAACCTGGATGTTGGTGTTCGGTTCGACCGCCGTCACGCCGTCACTGAACGGTTCCGGCTGAATGATCGTCGGCGTCTCGGTGACCTTGACGGAAAGCGTGCCATGGCTGATGGCGACCCGCGATATCCGCACCTTCTCGCCGATGACCACGGTCCCGGTGCGCTCGTCGACGACGACCCGCGCCACCTCGTCGGTCGGCACCGGCAGACCTTCGATTTCCGCGAGGAAGCGGGCCGCCGTGATATCTTTGGGCTTGCGCAGACGGATCGACTTGGCGTCGCGCTCCTTGGCAACAGGCTGATTGTACCGCCGTTTGGCAAAGGCATTGATCGTATCGGTGATGCGCACGACCGTGGTGAAATCCGGTTGCCGCAGCTCGACGAGAAGTTCACCGTCCTGGCCGAAATTTCCGGAAACCTCCCTTTCAACCAGGGCGCCGTTGGGAATGCGTCCGCTGGTCGGCGTACCCTGCGTAACGGTGGCGGCGTTACCGGATGCCGTGAAGCCGGACACGATCAGGTTGCCTTGAGCCGCCGCATAGACCTGGCCATCGGCAGCGGCCAGCGGCGTCATGACCAGCGTGCCGCCGGACAGCGATGTGGCGTCACCCAGCGAGGAAACGGTGATGTCGATCCGCGAGCCGCGCCCGGCAAAGGGCGGCAGATTGGCGGTGACGATGACGGCCGCAATATTCTTCGAACGCGATGCACCGGCCGGCGGGCTGATGCCGAGATTATCGAGCATGGCGCGCATGGATTGCTCTGTGAACGGCGCATTGCGCAGGCTGTCGCCGGTTGAGTTCAATCCGACAACGAGACCATAGCCGACGAGCTGGTTTTCACGCACGCCCTGAATGGCGGCGATATCCTTGAGCCGTGCGATGACTCCGCCATCGCTGAACTGGGAAGCTGGTCCGCCCCAGCGCCCGTCGTCGACGTCCTTCTGCCAGGCAGCCTGGGCCTGGGCCGGCGTCTTGTAGCCTCTTTCCTTGGGCGAAGATTCGCCCGCATGCAGTGCGGTCGATGCAAGGACGGCCAACAGGACAATCGCGAAACGCCGCATCATTGCATGCCTACCTGTATACGCCCATCGGCGAGGATGGTGCCCGTTACGGTGATGCCGCTGTCGATATTGCGCACCTTGATGAAATCACCGACGCGGCCCGGCTCCAGCGGCGTGCCCCGCGCCGTGATGACGAGCGCACCGGTGTCATAGACCAGTACCGCCGGAACCCCGCGCTGCACCATGTCGGGCTCATTGACCGAAGACAGGAGGATGGGCTGCCCCGGTAGCAGTGTCCGGCGCGATATCTTGCCGACGAGTTGATCCGGCGACAGCACATATTGCGCGGCGGCGGAGGCGCGGATCGTAAAATACTTTTCCGTCAATCCCGCATTGCCGATGGTCTGGCCGGGATAGATGATCTGGGAAGGCACCAGGAATGCAATGCGCTCGGCGCGGGCGGCGACGGAAAAGACCAGCGCGCACAGGCTGAATGCCAGCACGCGAAGAGCCCAGTTCCCGATGATCTTTGCCGCCGTCATGATCGTCCTCAGCGCAGGTTCTTCGACACGACCGATGCCATTTCATCGGCTGCCTGGATGACTTTCGAATTCATTTCATAGGCCCGCTGGGCCGTGATCAGATCGGTGATTTCCTTGACGGGGTCGACGTTGGAATTTTCCAGATAGGCCTGCTTCAATGTGCCGAAGCCGGGATCACCGGGAACGCCGACAACCGGAGCACCCGACGCATCGGTCTGCTTGTAGAGGTTGTCGCCAAGCGGCTCGAGACCGGCTTCATTGGCAAAATTGGCAATGGTCAGCTGGCCGAGATTGATCATCGGAATCTGGTCGGATTGCTTGGCAAAAACCTGGCCGGAATCGGTGATTTTCACTTCGATGGTGTTGGTCGGAACAACAATGTTGGGCTCGACCAGATCGCCGTTGAGCGTTACGAGCTGCCCCGTCGCATTGGTGTTGAATGCCCCGGCGCGGGTATAGAGCGTTTCGCCCGCGGTGTTCTGGATCTGGAACCAGCCGCGGCCCTTGAGCGCCACGTCGAAGGGATTGCCCGTCTGATTGAGCCCGCCCTGAATATGCAGGTTGCGGACGGCCGAGGTCTGCACGCCGAGCCCGACCATCGCGCCCTCGGGAATGATGCTCTGGTTTGCCATGTTGGGCACACCGGCGCTGCGCTCCGTCTGATACAGCAAGTCCGAGAACTCGGCCTTTGCGCGCTTGAACCCGGTCGTGTTGATATTGGCGATGTTGTTGGCAATCACTTCCAGATTGAGCTGCTGGGCATTCATGCCGGTCGCAGCAATGGTGAGCGCTTTCATTCTGATTCCTTAAATCGGCATACGGCTGATTTCGAGATAGGCCTGGACGATCTTGTCGCGAATGGCGATGGCCGTCTGGAGCGATTTTTCCGCATCCATGACCGCGTTGACCACGTCACGCGTCGGCACGTCGCCGGTCATGCTCTTGAGCGAAACCGCTTCGGCATTCTGGAGTTTGCCGGTGAGCTGCGACAGAACGTTGTCAAAGGAAGGCTGACCGGTTGCGGCTGTCGCCGGCGAAGCGGCACCGGGCATGGATGTCTGATTGACGGTTTCCGATAGTTTGGAAAGAGCGTTGCGGGTGGATACACTGAGAAGCTGGTCTATCATCAGGAGTTCCTTAAGAGATCGACGGTCATGGCAATCAGTTCACGTGCTTGCTTGACCACCTGGAGATTGGCTTCGTAGGAGCGGTTGGCTTCGCGCATGTCCGCCATTTCGACGACCATGTTCACGTTTGGATATTTGACCATGCCCTTGGTGTTGGCGGCCGGGTGGCTTGGATCATATTCTTCGGTAAAGGCGGAAACGTCATGCCCGACTTCCGCGATGCGCACGGTCTCGACGCCGCTGCTGCGGTCGAGCTCGGTGGCAAAGGAGACGGTCTTGCGGCGGTATGGATCGCTGCCGGCCGTCTTGCCGGTCGACTGGGCGTTGGCCAGGTTCTCGGAGACGATGCGCAGACGAGTCGATTGGGCATTGAGGCCGGAAGCGGCAACCTTGAGCGCGGCCTGGAGCGGATCTGACATCTGTTTCAGCCCTTTACTGCGGAGAGCATCATGCGGTGAAAGGCCTTCACGATGCTGGTGTTGAGAGCGAACTGGCGATTGATCTCGCCGGATTTGACCATTTCCGCTTCGAGGCTGACCGTGTTCTTCGAATGGTTCTGTTCCGTCACTTCATTCTTGCGCAGCGCGGTGGCGGCGATGCCGGATGCATTGATTTCAAGGTGCTTCGCATTTGTCGCCGCCATGGTCAGCTGGGTCTGCTGCAACACGTCCTTGAACGGCTCCACGTCCCGCGCCTTGAAACCCGGCGTATTGGCATTGGCGACATTGCCGGAAACCGCGGCCTGCCTGACGGACAGCCACTCGGCCTGACGTGATGCCAATTCGAACAGATGAATCCCCTGCATGTGCCTGCCTCGCGTCCCGGACCAATCAATTGAGATCACTCTATGCGGTCAATCTTGCGTGAGACTTGCGGCGACGACAGCCACGGAACTTATGCATGGACAAAGAGGCATTTGATCAATTGGTTCGGCTGATCACTTCGCCGTCGGATGTCTTGATCTGCCACGAACCGTTGCCATTGCCGCGCTCGATCGCAACCAGGGTGCTTCCGTCCGGCAAGGGCGATCCCTTCTCGACAAACCAGTAGCCGGTATTGTCTTCGATCATCACCAGACCGCCGACCACTTCGCGCACCAGGAACACCGGCTTGTCGGGAAACGGCTGTTTGCTGGCGGCATTGATCCCCGCCAGACGATCGCCGGTGAGCGCCGACGTGGTTGCCGTGGTCATGAGGTCCACGTCGCCGGTTTTCGTTCTCGACAGCGACACTTCGGTGCCGTTGTTCTTGCGCACGACCTTCTGGTTGGTCCGGTCCAGGGGGTCGCGAACGGTTTTGCCGGTGGCTTCCGGCTTGGGCCGCGCTTCCCAGATGTCGTAATACATCACGAAGGGCAGGATAGCGCAGATGGTTGCAAGGACAAATCCCGCGCCCTTGATATAGCCGTCAAAGCGCTTGTCGCGCTGGCGGGGTGCGGGAATTTCCGTTGCGGGATCGCTTTCAGGCGCCAGGCCCGTGGTCTTCTGTTTTGTCATGCCCCCTCCTTTGGCCGAAGCGCCGCTGCCAGATCGCTGTAGGGATCCAGCGAAAGCGGCGTGGCCGGTGTCTGCTGCATAGCGTCGTAAATGCGTGGAACCAGATGAACGGCCTGATCGAGCAGGGGGTCACCCCCCTCCTGATAGGCGCCGATCATCCGCAGGTCGCGGGTCTCTTCGAACCGCGAAATGAGGCCGCGCATGCTGGTGGCGAGTTTCGCCTGTTCCGGCGACCAGTTGTGCTGCGCCAGGCGCGAAATGGAACCGAGAATATCCATGGCCGGGAAACGACCCTGCGCAGCGATGGCACGGTCGAGCACGATGTGCCCGTCCAGCGTGCCGCGGATCGCATCGGACACCGGATCATTGTGATCGTCGCCATCGACCAGAACGGCATAAATGCCGGTAATCGTACCACTGTCCGACAATCCGGGGCCGGCGCGCTCAAGCAGGCGCGGCAACTGGCTGAACACGCTCGGCGGATAGCCGCGCGAAACCGGCGGTTCACCTGCGGCAATGGCGATTTCGCGCGCCGCATGGGCAAAACGCGTCACGGAATCCACGATCAGAAGAACATTGTCGCCCAGATCGCGAAAATATTCGGCGATGGCCGTTGCCGTATTGGGGGCAAGCCGGCGCATCATCGGACTTTCGTCGCCGGTCGAAACAACAGTGACCGTCTTGCCAAGCTTGCCGGCCATGGTGTCTTCGAGCATGTCGCGCACTTCGCGGCCGCGTTCGCCCGTCAGCGCCAGGACAACCGTGTCGAAATCCGTTGCCTTGGTCATCATGGCCAGCAGCGTGGATTTGCCGACGCCGGACCCGGCAAAGACACCCATGCGCTGGCCGAAACACATCGGCGCAAAGACGTCGACGACATTGACGCCGGTGCGCAGGCCGATTTCGACGCGGCTGCGATTCATGGCGAGCGGAGCCGGACAATCCACGGGCTTGGGATTATTGCCTGCGGTGAGCAAACCCTTGCCGTCGAGCGGAAGACCGAGGGCGTTGATGACCCGCCCCTTCCAGTCGGGCGCCGGCGCAATGCGAAACGGCCCCTCGGGGAAGACGGGCGTTCCGAGCGACGGCACGATCCGGTCATCGAACGGCTTGACCAGGACGCGCGACTGCTCGATCCGCACGACTTCGGCCGGGTGCAGCCGGTTGTCGCTGCGGATGGTCACCATGTCGCCGAGCTGCGCCTGTTCCGAAATGCCGCGCACGCCGATGGCGGAGCGCGACACCTCGTTCACATAGCCGCCGACGGCCACGGGAGCCGGAGCCGTCACGACCTGCGAGACAAGCCGGGCCAGCGCCTCGAGACTGCCCGTCCCGGTGCTCATCGTTGGCAGGGCTGCTTCAAGATCCTGCATGCTTATCCCGCCGGTTCAAGGAGACGGTGCATCAGGTCTTCGATCCGAGCGTCTTGATGGCTTCGGAGAAGGTGCCTTCATTGCCGCGCAGCAAGGCATCGACCCGCTCGAAAGCCCGGGTAACGCTCATGAGCCGGGTCATTTCGCCGATCGCATCGACATTTGATCCCTCAATGGCGCCCTGAACAACACCCGCGTGCGGATTGTCGATGGTCGGCTGCGCGGTAATGCTCGGAATAACAGCCGAATTGTCGAAATAGGTCAGCTTGGCATTGGGGCTGATCGTGAACAGGCCAATGGAGCCCAGCTGGCGCTTGTTCTGATAGACCGCCCCATCGGCGGAAATCTGCGGCGGGCCACCATTGGGGTCAATGACCAGGGGCTGGCCGCCCGCATCCAGGATGGGGTAACCCTTGACCGAGCGCAGCTCGCCGGTCGTTGTCATCTGCATGCGGCCGTCGCGGGTGAAAACCTGCCCGGCCGGTGTCTGCAGCGAAAACCATACGTCGCCCTTTGCGGCGATATCCAGGGGATTGCCGGTCTGGGTGATCGGGCCAGCATCCGTCTTGATATAGCTCTGACCGGCCGAAACGAAGCTCGAGTCCTCGGCCGCCTTCGACACCATGGTTTCGAATTTCATGCCCGTGGCGCGAAAACCCGGCGTCGACATGTTCGCCACATTGTGCGCCAGGGCATCCAGGCGGCGCTCCAGCGATATCTGCGAGGACAGGCCGACATAGATCGAGTTTTCCATCAGCGGCCACCCAGCTTGAACGACTGCAAGATCGTCAGGATGTTTTGCGAAATGCCGATGGTGGTATCTCCGCCGAAAAGCAGCGAGGGAATGGTGGAGGCAGTCGAGGGATTGTTCATTTCATACATAGCCGTAAACCGGGTGAGGAATTTCTCAAGCTTCGCCGGATCCTTGAGAGATGCGAGATCGAGCTTGTCGGTGACCATCTTGGCCTGCCGGTCGATATCCATGTTGGACGCCTGCGTCGGAATGGAAAAGGTTGTCTGGAAGACCTTGAGCAGTGCCTTGTCGCCGAGGATTTCATAGGCATTGGTGATCGTGGGCGCCTTGCGGGCAAAATACAGGGCAAGCCGCACGCCTTCATTGTCCTGCCCGGCTTCCTGCTCCAGCGTCTGGCGGGCATATTTGTCCGTCACCGGTTTGAGCACGGCGGGCTGGCTGGTCGCCTTGTCACCCAGTTTGGCGAAATCGAACGTCGTGGCAAACTCCAGGTAGCGCTTGTCCGTCAGCTTGTTGGCAAAGCTGTCCTTGCCGGTACCTTCGGTGAGAACTTTGCGGATAAAGGCCTTGGCGAAAGCCATGTCCTCAAGCCCGACAGCCTTCAGGGCGTATTTATACAGCCGGTCATTCTTCATGAAATCGTCAATGGTTTTGACCTTGCCGATATTCTTCAGGTAGTAGTCCGTGTCGCGCTGCACGACCGGTTCGGCCGCCACCCTCGTCAGCGAACGCGTCAGGTTCGACGAGATCAATTTATAGCTGGTCATCGTGTTGATCATGGCAACGGCACTCCCACGGCTTTCGCCTATCTGTGCCAAAGCAAGCTTGCCTGAAGCTGTCCGCGCAATTTCACCCCGACCACAAACCTGCGTCTCCATGCAAGGTTCACGCAAGCCGGACTTGCTACTCCTCGGCCGCTGGCAATATTTGCAGGAGAGCGCTTTGGGAATCCTTGTTGGACTTGTGGTAACGATGGGATGTCTCCTTGGCGGCTTCATTGCCATGGGCGGGCATGTGAGTGTTCTCATGCAGCCATGGGAATTCGTCATCATCGGCGGCTCCGCGCTCGGCACATTCCTGGTCGCCAATCCGTTTTCGGCGGTCAAGGATACCGGACGCGCCTGCATGGAGGCTTTCTCCAACAAGGTTCCCAAGCAGCGCGACTACCTCGATGTGCTCGGCGTCCTCTACGCTTTGATGCGGGAACTGCGCGCCAAGTCGCGCAACGAGGTGGAAGTCCACATCGACAATCCCAATGAATCGCTGATTTTCCAGGCATTTCCGAGCGTTCTCAAGAACCATGATCTGACGCAGTTCATCTGCGACTACTGCCGCCTGATCATTATCGGCAATGCGCGCTCGCACGAAATCGAGGCGCTGATGGACGAGGAAATCCACACGATCTCCCGCGACAAGCTCAAGCCCTACCATGCCATGGTGGCCATTTCGGAAGGTTTGCCGGCACTCGGCATCGTTGCTGCGGTGCTGGGCGTGATCAAGGCCATGGGCGCCCTCAATGAATCGCCGGAAGTGCTGGGTCATCTGATCGGCGCGGCGCTGGTCGGCACCTTCGCCGGTATCTTTCTTTCCTATGGTGTGGTCGGCCCGATTGCCACCAAGATCAAGACGACGCGCGAGAAGCAGAACCGGCTTTACATGATCGTCAAGCAGACACTGCTCGCCTACATGAACGGCGCCCTGCCGCAGATCGCGCTCGAATATGGACGCAAGACGATTTCGGCCTATGATCGTCCGTCCATCGATGTGGTCGAGCAGGAAACCATCTCCACCGTTCCGATGCAGCAAGCGGCGTAGGCTGAACAATGGATGTCGAGACAGAACAGAAACGACCGGACGTGCTTGCGGAAAGCATCCTGCGCGCCGCCGGCATGTCGGTGGACGATCTCAAATCCCTTGAGGCCGTGTTTCGTGACCTTGCAACGACGTTTGCCGGCAAAATAACCAGCCAGTCCGACGTCACCATTGCGGCCGAATTCGTGCGCATGGAATCAATCGAGAAGGATGCCATTGCCAGCACCCTGATGCGCTCGGGACTGATCGGAACCGTGCAGGTCGTCAAATGGGCATCGCGCCTGCTGCTGGCTGCCGACCGTGCCTTTGTCGATTGCGGGGTCGATGCCCTGTTCGGGTCCGGCGCCAGCCAGGACCACCAGCCGCATCGCCCGATGACCTCGGTCGACCTTGGCATCGCCCGCCAGATTTTCACCGACGTCACCGCATCGCTGGATCACATGTTCTCGGGTGGCAGCGACGCGCTGTTCCAGATCGCCGAACTGACGGAAGCCGCGCATTTCTCGGTTGCCTCGGTGACCGATACACGCATGATATGCTGCACGATGCTGCTCAAGGTTGGCGGACACAGCGGCCAGATCATCATCATGATGCCGCGTTCGAGCTTCCGTCCCATGCAGGATGCCATCGCGCGGATGCTGCAACAGCCGGCACACCACTCCGATCCGACCTGGGCAAAGAAGCTGCGTCTCGAGGTGAGCCGGGCCCATATCGACATTGAGGCCTTCATCCAGCAGGGGTCCATGACGCTGGAACAAATCACCCTTTTGAAACCCGGCCAGATCCTGCAGCTGCCCAAGGATGCGATCAATCAGGTACGCCTGCGCAGCGGCAAACAGGCACTTTACAAATGCCGTCTGGGCAAGACCGGCACGGCATTCACCGTTCGCATCACCGATCCTATCAATGAAGAAGAGGACCTGCTCGATGAGCTTGCTGCTGGCTAATCTCATTTCCGCCGCCCTGATCGCAACCGGGCTTACGGTCTTCCTCGTTGCCCTGCGCAAGGCCAACCGGCTGACGGCCATGAGCCGCGCCATGGCGCAACAGGTGGCCGGTTCGGCCCAGAGCCTCGAGCAGGCGCTGCTCTTCCTGCAGAACGAGCGTGAAACCTGCCGGGACGAAAGCGTGCGTCTGGAGGCCAAGCTCAAGGATTCCGATCGCGCCCGTTCGGAAATGACGCGCACCATCCGCATGGTTGAACGCGCCAAGAACGAGTTCAAGGACAATGTGCGCCCCTTCCCGGCCGTCGATGCCGCCCAGCGCGCTGCCGCACCCGCCTTTGCGCAGCAGCCGGTTCCGGCAGCCCAGACCGAGATCCGTCAGGGCACGCCTATCCACAACCAGCCCGCGGCTCCGGCGAAAGTCCTGCCCGTGTTCGTCAATCGCATCGTCCGCAGTGCTGACGTGGCGAATGCCGTCCTTTAACCCAGTGTGAACGGGATTTCCCATCATGGCCATTTCCGACAAGAATTCCATCGAAGACGAGCTCAACGAGGCAATCGAAGATCTCAAGCGCGATGAACCGCAACCAAGCCGCAAACCTGCGGGATCGAAGCCGAACATCGATCTCATCATGGGCATTCCCGTCGACGTCCAGGTTGTTCTCGGCAGCACGTCGATGCCGGTGGCCAATCTGATGAAGCTCGGCCGCGGCGCCGTCGTGACCCTCGACAAGCAGATCGGCGATCCCGTCGATATCGTCGTCAACGGGCGGGTGATCGCACGCGGTGAAGTCATCGTCCTCGAGGACGACTCCTCGCGCTTCGGCGTCAGCCTCACCGAAGTCATCGGCAGCGGCAGCTAAGTCATCCGCCGCCGCGCCGCCTTCCCCCCTACAAGCACGAGAAGCCAGACCGCATGAGCGATCAAGACACACCTCAGGGCGAAAGCACCATCCAGGACCTGAGCGGCCCGGAAAAGGTGGCCGCATTGCTTGTGGCGATCGGGCGGCCATCCGCCTCGCGGCTTCTCAAGCATTTCAATGCGGACGATCTGCGCTCGCTTGCCGGCCATGCCCGCAAGCTCGAGCCGATCACCCCCGGTGACTTCGAAGAGCTGGTCAAGGAATTCGAGAACGCCTTTGCCGACGGCGCGCCGGTTTCGGAAGCCGGCATGCGCTTTGAAGGGCTGCTGCGCGAAACGCTGTCGGCGGAAGAGGCCAGCGCGGTCATCGAGAACCGCCGCCCCGAACTGCTGACGCAGGAATCCGTGTGGGATATCCTGCCGCGCGTGCCGCTCGACGTGCTGCAAGCCTATCTGTCAACGCAGCATCCCCAGGTGACGGCCTATGTGATTTCGCGCCTGCCTTCCGATATCGCGGCCCGGCTGCTGATCGGCTTTGCGCCGCAGGAACGTGGTGCCATCATTCAGCGCACGCTGCATATCCGCAAGGTGGGTCCTTCGACGATCGCGATGCTGGAAAGCATCCTGCAGCGCGAGGTCACCGGAAAAGACAATTCGGGTTCCGAGAAGAGCCATCACGGCACCGTTGCCAACATCATCAACCAGCTGGAAAAATCAGAGATCGACGAACTGCTGGCGAGCCTCACCGATCTGGGCGCGGAAGACCTTGCCAAGATCAAGGCCAAGCTCTTCACCTTCGAGGATATCGTGCGCATATCGCAGCGCGCGCGCCTCATCCTCTTCGATGAAATCCAGACGGATGTGGTCACATCAGCATTGCATGGCTGCGAGCCGCGCCTGCAGGAACTCATCCTCCAGTCCCTGTCGACACGCGGACGGCGCATGGTCGAAACCGAATTGTCCAGCCAGACCAACATCAATGCCAACACAGTCACGGAAGCGCGCCGCGCCATTGCCCGCACCGCCATTGCCCTGGCCGAACGCGGCGAGCTCAAGCTCGAACCGCAAGAATCCGAAACATGATCGGCAGGGCCTGCTAGAGCATGTCGGACGGGCCCGACAAAGAGAGTAAAACCGAGGAAGCAACTGAGAAGAAAATCAGTGATGCGGTCGAGAAGGGGAATCTGCCCGTCTCGCGCGAAGCGCCGATCCTCGCCTCCATCGCCGCCTTTCTCGTCATCATGGTTTTCGTCGCCGTGCCCAGCGGCTCGAAACTGGTGGCGTTCCTCTCGGCCCTGCTTGACAAGCCCGAGGAATGGCGGCTCAACAGCGCGCAGGATGCCCGGCAATTGTTCGGCATCGTCGGCCTGGCCGTGGGTGCGGCCTTGCTTCCCGTCTTCATCATCATTCCCACCGCCGGCATCCTCGCATCGGTGCTGCAGAATGCGCCGCGCATGGTCTTTGACCGTATCCAGCCGCAGTTTTCGCGCGTATCCATTGCAAAGGGCTGGACACGCATCTTCGGCGCGTCGGGCCGCATAGAATTCCTCAAGTCGGTCTTCAAGTTCGCGGCGGCCAGCATCATCGTTTTCATGATGTTCTTCCGCAGCAGCCATTTCTTCGTCGACACGATCATCACCGAACCCAGCCAGCTGCCCGAGCTCATCCGCAGCAACATCACCCGGCTTCTGGCATCCGTGACGATTGCGGTGACCGCGCTCGCAGCCTTCGACCTTGCCTGGGCCCGTATTCACTGGCGCAGCGAACTGCGCATGACCAAGCAGGAGATCAAGGACGAGCACAAGCAGGCAGAGGGCGATCCGCTGCTGAAGGCCCGGTTGCGCTCGCTCGGCCGTGACCGGGCGCGCCAGCGCATGATTGCCTCGGTTCCGACGGCCACGCTGATCGTCGCAAATCCGACACACTTCTCCGTTGCTCTACGCTACAGCCCGGCGAAAGATCCGGCCCCTATCGTGGTTGCCAAGGGGCAGGATCTGATCGCTCTCAAAATCAGGGAGATCGCCGCGGCCAATGACATACCGGTTTTCGAGAATGTGCAACTGGCGCGCGCGTTGTACAAGCAAGTGCAAGTGAACAATGCCATTGCACCAGAATTCTACAAAGCCGTGGCAGAACTGATCCAATTCGTTAATGTACGACGTAAATAATAAAACCGTTTCCAATCGGGTAAACAGCAGATGAAAAGAACGCAATATTCGGTTGCCCGGGTTGATATCATTTCAAACCACCTGACAGAGGTCATCCATGATCTTCGTCTTGTGGATGTTGCCGACTATATTGCCTTCATACGCTGTGAACTGTTCGGCAACATTGCCGATATCGTCAATTCAGCGACGGAACTGACGTTCTATCCCGATACGTTGACGTTCGGTCTTGGCGGTGAATATGCGCTGGACTGGAACACCGCGCCGAAAGTGATGCTCGATCTCGAGTTCAGCAATATGGGGGTCAATGCCTATTTCCGGCTGACGCTGTCTTCCGAAAGCACCGAGATCGATCTGCACCATCTGCGGTTTGCCGAAACGGGGCATAGTCCCGCGCAAAACACCGCATTGCTGGCCCAGGCCTTCGAGAATGCACGCCTGCCGCAATTGTCGGCATCGGCAAAGGCGCAATAACCGCCTTCCTACAGATAGGCCTTGGCAACGGTGGGTATGTCGATCACGCCGAGAGCAAGCGCCGTCGCCACTGTCGATGTTCTGTTGGAACAGCCCAGCTTGTTCTTGGCGTTCTGCAGATAGGTGACCACCGTCCAGCGCGCGATATTGAGAATCTCGCCGATCTCGCCATCCGTCTTGCCATTGGCTGCCCAGAACAGGCAGTCGATCTCGCGTCTGGTCAACAGATTGGAGATGATCGCGGCAAGGGCCGGATTGCGGGTGCCGTGCAGGGCGTTGTGGATACGCGCCGAAGCTGCCGATAACTGCTTGCGCCTGCGCTCGACAAAGGCACCCTGCTCCGCCTTTTCGACGTCGAAGGTGAAGAGCGTGATCCCGCGGAAGCCGAAGGCATTCGTCGCGCAAATCGCAAGATACAGGTTGCCAAGCCCGCGCCGTTCCGCGTCCATCAGATAGCGTTTTACGGCTGGCGAAGGGATGGCATCGGCAGTCAGGTTGCAGATCGTGCCGGGCGCATCGGCACGCGGCTGGAACAGCGTCATCCCCTGCATCACCGGATCGATCTTGAGATAGTCCTTGGCAAAATAGCGCAACATCCAGCTGACCGGATAGGTCATCAGAAGCGGGACATTTTCATCGACCACATCGCTGCCAGGCCGCGGTTCCGGGTGCCCGACATGGGCAATGTGGCGGCAGCCGGTCTGCTGTTTGACCTCGTGCAGCATTGCAAGCGTGTCCGAAGCCACCACGTCCTTGAACAGGCCCTTTTGAAAATCGGGAAAATGGGCCAGTTCAAGCAGCATTGGATACAAGTCATTCCTCTTGGCCCGCAAAGTGCCGGCTTCCGCAACGGTATTCTTCTGGATTTCAGATGGCTTTTCATCGCATGGGATTAAAAGCCCCTTCATGCTCGCACGAGACAGGCAGGCAGACAAGACGATGAACAATTGTATTTGCAGTTTTTCACATAAATGCTGCAAAAGGCAATTTATGGTTGAACCTGCCTGCCAAGCTTTGATTATCGGTATCAAGCCTGACAAACCAGAAAACGCGTGTCTCCTTTGACGCACATTTTCCAATGTTTTCGGTCATTTTACCGCAAAATTCGGGCACAGGCGCCCGGCTGTTGCGATCGCGCCAGGTGTATCCACAACCGCTGCGCGCATGGTTGGCACGCTTGCCTTTGGCCGGGAGGCGGCCCCGCACCGGTTGCCGGCAAGACCCGTTATTCCCGCTTCATCGCCGTACATTCATCCTGCCCGTCGCCTGTTCCCGCACAATGTGCTAATTGCCTTGCATGGGTGCCATTGCAAACGACGATTTCTTCGACTCGCTTCCCGTCTTCATTGACTTCGAAGGCGTAGCGGATGCGGGCAATTATCGGCCGCTCCCCAACGACTGGATACTGGCAGTGGCCGATATTGTCGGCTCAACCGGGGCGATCGAAGCCGGGCGTTACAAGGCCGTGAACATGGCAGGCGCAAGCGTCATCTCCGCCCTGCTCAATGCTCTGGGCAGGCACAATTACCCCTTCGTCTTCGGCGGCGATGGCGCGCTTGTCGCCATTCCGGCCTCCGCAGCCGTGCAGGCGCGTGAAGCGCTTGCCTCGGTTCAGGCCTGGGTGCGTGAGGACCTGCAACTGACCCTGCGTGCCGCCCTCGTGCCGATGAGCGAGATCAAGGCGCAAGGCCTTGACGTGCGCGTTGCCCGGTTCAGCGCCAGTCCCGAAGTCTTCTACGCGATGTTTACGGGCGGCGGCAGCAGTTGGGCCGAAGCGCAGATGAAAGCCGGCAAATATGCCATCGCCGCCGGTCCATCGGGATCGCGCCCGGATCTGACGGGGCTTTCCTGCCGATGGAATCCGATAGTGGCACGCAATGGCGAAATCCTGTCCATCATCGCCATTCCCGGCGACGCCGGCGCAACGGCGGCGTTCCAGCAGCTTGTTGCCGACATCGTTGCGATTGCCGCCGAACAGAATCGCGGCGCGCATCCCTTGCCGGCGGATGGACCGCCCATTGCATTCAATACCAGCGGTGTGGAGACGGAGGCACGCGCCACTGCCCCCAGGGGGCAACGCCTTCTTCGCAAAATCGCGATACTCGCCCAGATCGCCCTGACCGTTGCGATGGACAGGCTTGACCTGCATTGGGGGAAATTTGATCCGAAACAATACAAGCGCGACGTCGCGCGGAACTCGGATTTTCGCAAATTCGACGATGGTCTGAAAATGACGATTGATATCGATCCGGCCCGGTTGCAGCGCATTGAGGCCCTGCTGGAAAAGGCATCGAAGGCGGGCATCGCCCGCTTCGGCCTGCACCGGCAGGATTCAGCCCTGATGACCTGTCTTGTTCCGACCCCCATGTCGCGCAATCACATGCACTTCATCGACGGGGCATCGGGCGGCTATGCCATGGCGGCCAGCAATCTCAAGGCCAAGCTGTCCTGATCCTAGGATTTCACAATATGCCCGGCGGCGAGCCCGCGCCTGGTGAAAATGTTGCGCGTATCGACGATCAGCGGCGACCATTCGGCCAGCGCCGCATAATCCACGTCGTCATGGTCGGTCGAAACCAGAACGGCATCGTAGGATTTCACCGTTTTCTCATCCAGAGGCACAGACGCACGGCCTTTCAGCGCCATATATTCGCGGGTCGACGGTATCTCGCTGACAAACGGGTCGTGGTAGTCCGCATGGCCGCCGCGCTCCTCGATGATTTCAATGAGGCGCAGCGACGGGCTTTCACGGATATCAGGCACGTTCTTCTTGTAGGCAAGCCCGAGAACCAGCACGCGTGAGCGGCTGAGCGCCTTGCCCGCCCGGATATCCAGTGCTTCGGCCAGTTTGCCGACCACATAACGCGGCATGGCGGAGTTGATCTCGCCTGCCAGCTCGATGAAGCGGGTCGGCAGCTCGTACTCGCGCGATTTCCAGGTGAGATAGAACGGATCGATCGGGATGCAGTGGCCCCCGAGGCCGGGGCCGGGATAAAACGGCATGTAGCCGAAGGGCTTTGTCTTGGCCGCCTCGATGACCTCCCAGATGTCGATGCCCATGGCGGCGTAGACGGTTTTCAGTTCGTTGACGAGCGCGATGTTCACCGCCCGGAAGATGTTCTCGGTCAGCTTGACCGCCTCGGCCGTGGCGTTGGACGAGACGGGAACAACCGTCTTGACCGCCGCACCGTAGAAAGCCTGCATCAGCCGGCTGGCTTCCTCGCCATCGCCCGCAACGATTTTCGGTATGGTCGAGGTCTGGAAATCGCGATTGCCGGGATCTTCCCGCTCCGGGGAAAAGCCGAGGAAGAAGTCCTTGCCGGATTTGAGACCGGTCTTTTCCAGAATGGTTTTGACCACATCATCGGTTGTTCCGGGATAGGTCGTCGATTCAAGCACGACAAGCTGGCCGCGCCGGAGCGCCGCGGCAATCGAGCGGCAGGTCGCCTCGACGAAGGACAGGTCGGGATCGCGATGTTTCGTCAGCGGTGTCGGTACGCAGATGACGATCACGTCGCACTGGGCGAGCCGGGCAAAATCGCTTGTCGACCGGAACCGGTTCTGCGCCGTTTGCGCACCGAGCGACGCGTCCGTGACCGCCTCGATATAGGAATGACCGGCGTCGAGGGCGACAATCTTCGCCGGATCGATATCAAAGCCGGTCACCGAAAACCCGCTCTGGGCAAGGGTGATGGCGAGCGGCAGCCCGACATAGCCAAGCCCGATCACCCCAGCCTGGGCGGTGCGCGCGTCGATTTTGGCGGAAAGGTCGGAGAAGGGGGAGGAGGAAACGGCCAAGGCGATCTCTTCTTTGCGAAGCACGCCGCGTGAGCGGATGCGGTTGAGGGCGCAGTGGCGGCCCGGAATTCGTCCGGTTTAGATGGCTGCTCCAGCCACCGCTGTCAAGCAAGGCCGGCGGCGTCCGGCCTGTCACAAACAGTTGATGCGACGGCAAGCCCGGTCTGGCGCGCTGCTGACAGGAGGTTGTCAGGAGTGCGTGCCGATCCGGTGAATTAACCCCGGCGCCTCTATTGTTTCAGATCGGTGACATGCCCATTTCAGTGCCAGCACGCAATCAGGATCGATAGAGAACCGCCAGCCAGCCATCCATTTGAACAGAACCGGGCAGTGCGATTGTTGCCGGCGACCCCGCTGCCAGCGTTGACACCCTTGTCCGGTTCGCTCATCTTGTCTCCGTATCTGCTTGTTTTGGGTATGATTTTTCATGTGCCCGGCCGATCACGGAACAGCGCATCGAAGCTGGACGCGGTTCGCAAGGACAAGGACGAGTGATGAGCACGCAAACGGATGTTTCCACCATACTTCTCGACAAGGTCGCAGACTGGCTCACACGTTCTTCTCTCGCTGGTGAGAATCTTGAGACAATCATACGCGGTTTTTGTGAACGCATTGCCGCGGCGGGCCTGCCGATTGCCCGCGTCCACCTGACGTTCTCCATGTTGCACCCGCTCTACGACGCGCTTGGCTTCACCTGGCAGCGCTCCAGCGGGCTCGTGGTGGAAGGCTATCGCCACAATGCGGGCGAGAAACCCGAACGTTTTCTGCTCAGCCCCTATTATTATCTGCTGTGCAACAACCTCGAACATGTGCGGCGGCGCATCGATGCGGACGGGCCGCATGAATTCCCCATCTTTGACGAGCTGAAGAAGCAGGGCGTGACGGATTATCTGGCCTTCGTGCAGCCTTTCAGCGGCGAGTCGACACAGGGCATGATGGGCTCCTGGTCAACGGACAGCAGCGCGGGTTTTAGCGAAAGCATGATCGGTGCACTGCTGAAGCTGCAGAACCATCTGGCCGTTGCCGCCAAAATGGCGGTTCTCGGCAAGCTCGCCGACAACATGCTGACCACCTATCTCGGCGGCAATGCCGGCAAGCGCGTTCTCAACGGCCAGATTCGCCGGGGTGACGGCGAAACGATCCGGGCGGCCCTGGTGATGGGCGACATGCGCCAGTCGACCATGCTGGCCGAACGGGAAGGCCGTCAGGCCTATATCGACACACTCAATCATTTCTTCGATGCGATCGCCGCGCCATTCAACCGCGGCGGCGGCGAAATCCTCAGTTTCATGGGGGACGGTTTTCTTGCGGTCTACCCCTGCGGCCGGCACAAGGACGCTTCAAAGGTTGCCTGTCAGGCGGCTCTTTCGGCTGTCTTCAAGGCACAGGCCCGCGTGGCGGAGCTCAATCGCGACCGGCGCAAGGACGGCCTCAGCGACATCCGCTACGGCATCGGCCTGCATGTGGGCAATGTCATGTTCGGCAATGTCGGCCTGAAGGACCGCCTGACCTTTTCCGCCTTCGGCTCTGCCGTCAATGAGGTGCAGCGGCTGCAGGGCCTGACCAAGAAGTATTCGCGCGAAATCGTCGCCAGCCAGGCGTTCGCCAACTATTGCGGCGGTGACTGGACAACCCTCGGCGAAGAAAAATTGCGCGGCGTCGGGCAAAAGGTCACTGTTCTCCTGCCCAAACAATCGGCTACTGTCGTGGCGGAAGATGCCTTTGATGAAGTGGCCTATGACGGCCTGTCGGAAGCGGAACAGGTCATGCTGCTGCACCGTGATGCGAAAACACAGGATCAGAGGCCCCTTCTGGAGAAGTTCATGCAATGAAGCGAAAGACCGTTCTGATGGCTGCCCTGGCTGCAAGTTTGACTCTCTCATCCCAAGCCGGCGCAGAGCCAAGGAGCGACGTGCTCATCGACCGTTTTGATGGTCAGGACTTTTCGCCGGCCGGCGGCCTCTACTACCGCAAGAATTTCGAGCAGAGCGCCGGAACGGTTGAATTTCAATCCGAGGTCACGCGCAATGGTGGCGGCGCCCTCAAGCTGAGCGTCAAACCGCTGTGTCCGGGCACAAAGCACAATTGCAGTGAACGGGCGGAAATCTGGGAAAAGACCGACAAGCGCGTGCCCTACAACCAGGGGGTCTGGTACGGGTTTGCCGTCAAATTTGCCGATCCCATTCCCAGCGACGATCACCGCTATCTGATTGCCCAGTGGAAACGCGAGATCGGGCCGAAGGCGGTCGGCGATTTCAGTCCCTTTCTGGCGCTGCGGCTCAACCAGGGAAAGCTGTTCGCCACCATCGAGACCAATTATATCGCGCCGGCCAAAAAGAATGGAATCGCGGCGGATCCGGCGTGCGCCGGCGGACAGACACCGGTGTGGCTGCGCCCTGAAACCAACCAGATGCGCGCCCTTGTGGCGACCGATTCGAACTGGTCCGCCGAGAACGGCAAACAATTCTCCACCTGCACCAGCGCCATGACGGTGACGGATCGCGGCAACAAGCTGCCGACGCCGGATTCGGGCTGGATCGACTTTGCGATCTACACGAAGCCCGGACCTGACGGCTCGGGCCATGTGGAGATTTTTGCCAACAACAAATGGATCGTGACGGTCAGGGGCCATATCGGCCATGCCGACAAGGGACTGGGCAAGAATCAATATTTCAAATTTGGCCCGTACCGTGCAGCCGACGACAAGGAATGGACACTCTATTACGACGATTTCCGCCGTTCGCCGCGCTGTGAAGACGTCATGGACGCGCAGTTCTGCCCCGTGCTCTAGAGCACGGCCACACAAAAATAACCCTGAAATGCCAGAGTGATGTCATCGGCGTGTGACCTAGGTCGTACACTCATAAATCTGATTGAAATGGTATGTGGCCATTTGTTCGGATACGAGGAGCAAAGACGAGGGAAATGTGGTTCATTTTTAAGGCTTTGCGACGACGTAGCCGGGCAAATGGACCATATCCTTCGGACGCCGAAACGGCTGCAAGCTGCAGTGTCGAGCCGCTCGGCCGGGGAAAGGCCCCGCCCTTCGCATCTCTCAGAGCATGGTCCCGAAAAGTTGTTCGACTTTTCGGGCAAGACCATGCTCCAAATATCGACTTGCGCATGCGTCTTTCGGCCCGGCCTAAGGCCGGACCGGACCATGCGCGGCATCTTCTTGCCGTTTCAGGCGCCATTTCGATCAGATTTATGAGTGCACGACCTAGCTAGACTCACTGTATATCGTGCGATAGTCTTAATCGTAATGGCGATAATAAAAACGCTCTGGGGGAATGAAAAACTGGCATGACGTCGGGGTCTGATCTGTTGCGTATCGAGAATCTCGGCATTTCGTTTTCGATGCTGGGCGGGCGTATGCATGTCGTCAAGGGTGCGAATCTGCGCATCCTTCCGGGAAAAGTAACGGCATTGGTGGGCGAATCCGGATCGGGAAAATCCGTCATCAGCCAGTCCGTCATGGGCATTCTGCCCAACACGGCCGCCGTAACCGGCAAAATCCTGTTTACGGACCCGATCGACGGCAAAACCACCGATATTCTGCAATTGGAGCGGGACGGACCCGAAATAAGAGCCCTGCGCGGCAGCCGCATGGCCAAGATATTTCAGGAACCCATGACGTCGCTCTCGCCGCTGCACACCGTCGGCAACCAGATCAGCGAAGTCCTGGCCATCCACACCAAGGCGACCAAATCCGAACGCCGTTCGCAGACCGAGGAAATGCTGGGGCTGGTCGGGTTCTCCAATCCCAAGCGCACCTATGACATGTACCCGTTTGAATTGTCGGGCGGCATGCGGCAGCGGGCGATGATTGCCATGGCGCTGATCTGCCGCCCTGCCCTGCTCATTGCGGACGAACCGACAACGGCACTCGACGTCACCATCCAGGCGCAGATCCTGGAACTGCTGCGCAATCTCCAGCACAAGCTCAATATGGCCATGCTGCTGATCACCCATGACCTCGGTGTCGTGGCCAACATGGCCGACGAGGTGGTGGTGATCTACCACGGCGAAATCATGGAAGCCGGGCCGGTCGACGCCATTTTCCGCAACCCGCAGCATCGTTACCTGAAGGGGCTGATGGCTGCCATACCGCATTTCGACATGAAACCCGGGGAACGCCTGAAGGCATTGCGTGAAGTACCGGTCAATTCCGGCGCGTTGTGGGGAAAGAGAAAGCACGAGGAAACGGCCCCTGACGTGCTTGTATCCGTGCGAAACCTCACCAAGAGCTACGGCATCCGCAAATCCGGTCTTTTCGGCAAGCAGGACAAGACCCGCATACGCGCCGTCGACGGTGTCAGCTTCGATATCCGGCGTGGTGAATGTCTTGGCCTCGTCGGCGAGAGCGGCAGCGGCAAGACCACCGTCAGCAAAATCCTGATGCGGGCAGTAACCCCGGATGGCGGCTCGGTGACCTTTGATGACGGCCGGGGCAAAATCGACGTGCTTGCCGCGCAGGGCGCCAAGCTTCTGGAATTGCGCACCAAAATCCAGATGGTGTTCCAGGATCCGGTTTCGTCGCTGTCGCCGCGCATGACCGTACAGAACATCCTCAGCGAGCCCCTGGAAATTCACGGGCGCGGGGATCGGGCCTATCGTCTGGAAACGGTGCGCGCGCTGATGCAGGCGATCGGTCTTGACCAGCGGTATCTCAACCGTTACCCGCACAGCTTCTCCGGCGGCCAGCGCCAGCGCATCGGCATTGCACGGGCACTGGCGCTCGGACCGCAATTGCTGATCTGCGATGAGCCGGTTTCGGCGCTCGACGTTTCTGTTCAGGCGCAGATCCTCAACCTCCTGAAGGACCTGCAGAAGGAGCTGGGCCTGACCTATCTGTTCATTTCCCATAATCTTGCGGTGGTTGATTACATGGCCGATCGTATCGCCGTGATGTGTGCCGGGCGCATTGTCGAGATTGCGCCCCGCGAAATTATCCTGCGCGATCCCGTCCATCCCTACACGAAAGCGCTTCTGGCCGCCGTGCCGTTTCCGGACCTCGACCGGCCGCTGGATTTCAAGACGCTCAAGGCCAGCGGTGCCTCGGATGAACGTGCCTGGGGGCCAAAATTCTCCAGCGGCGACAGCGATGATCCGCTCTCGCCCGCCGATCTCGGCAATGGTCACGTGGTGCTGGCGCGGCGCAATGTCGATACACGGGAACTACGCTCGTGGTGACGCGGCGGACAGTCCTGGGCGCCCTTGCCGCCACCGTGGTTCCGGTCTCGGTCAAAGCGGCCGATCGCGAACGCGAACCGGAGTTTCTCGAGGACCGGCTGCGTGCCACCAGCCTGCCGCCGCTTGCCCAGCGTATTCCCAAACGGCCGCGGATTATCAACCTGAAGGAAATGGGCCGCGTCCCCGGACAGTACGGCGGAACGCTGCGCACCATCATCGGCAGCCAGAAAGATATCCGGTTCATGACCATCTACGGCTATGCCCGTCTGGTGGGATATGACGAACATCTCGTTTTGCGGCCTGATGTGCTCGAATCGTTCGAATCGGAAAACGACACCATTTTCACCTTCAGACTGCGCGAGGGGCACAAGTGGTCCGACGGTTCGCCGCTGACAACCGATGATTTCAGTTACTGGTGGAACGATGTTCTTCTGAATTCGGACCTGACGCCCGCTGGCGGCGCGCTGGAGCTGCGCATCGACGGGAAGTTGCCTAAGTTCGAGGTCCTCGATCCGCTGACCGTGCGCTATTCCTGGGAGTCACCGAATCCTGATTTCCTGCCTAGCCTGGCGGCCCCGCAAGCCCTGGTTGTGGTTGGCCCGTCGCTCTATCTGAAACAATTCCACAAGGACTATCAGGACAAGTTCCGCCTTGCCGCCCTGATGAAAGAAAACCGGGTCAAGAAGTGGGCCGATCTTCACATCAAGATGGCGCGCCAGTACCGTCCGGAAAACCCCGAACTGCCGGTGCTCGATCCCTGGCGGAACATGACAACCCCTCCGGCCGAACAGTTCGTGTTCGAGCGCAACCCGTTCTTCCATCGCGTCGACGAGAACGGGCGGCAGCTGCCCTATATCGACCGCTTCATCCTGAACATCAGCTCATCGCCGATCATTCCGGCAAAGGCGGGTGCGGGCGAAAGCGAACTGCAGGCCACCGGCATCGATTTTGCCGACTACACCTTCCTCAAGGATGCCGAAAAGCGCTATCCGGTGAAGGTCGACCTGTGGAAATTGACCCGGGGTTCACGGGTCGCAATCCTGCCCAATCTCAATTGCGCGGATGAGGGATGGCGATCGCTTTTTCGCGATGTGCGCTTCCGGCGCGCGCTGTCGCTTGCCATCGACAGGCATGAAATCAACATGGCGGTGTTTTACGGCCTGGGAACACCAAGCGCCGACACGGTGCTGCCGGAAAGCCCGCTGTTCAGACCGGATTATGCCAAGGCATGGATTGCATTCGATCCGGACAAGGCCAATGCGCTCCTGGACGAAGTTGGCATGCACAGGCGCAACGATGATGGCATCCGCCTGCTCCCCGATGGCCGCCTTGCAGAAATCACCATCGAAACGCCGGGCGAGAGCACGCTGGATTCCGATGTTCTCGAGCTCATAGTGGATCATTGGCGCAAGATCGGCCTGGCGCTGTTCACCAGAACCTCCCAGCGCGATATCTTCCGCAGCCGCGCCAAGGCAGGCCGGATCATGATGTCCATCTGGTTTGGCATCGCCAATGGCGTGGCAACACCGGACATGAATCCGGGACAGCTGGCGCCGACCACCGACGATCAATGGCAATGGCCGCTTTGGGGCATGCATTACCTGTCGCTCGGGCAGAGCGGCCAGGCACCCGACCTGCCGGAAGCACAGGAACTCGTCGCCCTGCAAAACCAATGGCGGAAATCGGCCCATTCGGCCGAGCGTGCGGACATATGGCACAAGATGCTGGCCATCTACACCGATCAGGTGTTTTCGATAGGGTTGGTCAACGGCACGTTGCAACCCATTCTGCGCTCCTCGCACTTGCAGAATGTTCCCGAAAAAGGTCTCTACGGCTTTGATCCGACCTGTTGGCTCGGAGTTTACATGCCCGATACTTTCTGGATGAGCGGGGGGACGTAGACGTGCTGCGATATATCCTATGGCGCATTGCCGCGATGGTGCCCACGCTGCTGATTATTTCGGCGCTGGTTTTCGTCATCATCGATTTGCCGCCCGGCAACTTCTTTGAAAGCCAGATCGCCGAAATGCAGGCGCAGGGCGAAACCGTCAACCTGCAGGATCTGGAACAGCTTCGCCACCAATATGGCTTCGACCAACCGCCGGTTCTGCGCTATTTCCACTGGCTGGGCGGCATGCTGCAGGGAGACTTCGGCTACTCCTTTGAGTATCAGTTGCCGGTCACCGCTGTCGTAGGCGACCGGTTGTGGCTGACTGTTCTCGTTTCATTCGTCACAATTCTGGTGACCTGGCTGCTCGCCTTTCCCATCGGCATGTATTCGGCAACGCATCAGTACAGCTGGAGCGATTACGGGCTGACGCTTTTTGGCTTGCTCGGTATCGCCATACCCAACTTCATGCTGGCCCTGATCCTGATGTATTTCGCCAATATCTGGTTTGGCACATCGATCGGCCATCTCATGGATCAGAAGTATCTCAGTGAGCCCATGAGCTGGGAAAAGGCGCGATCAATCCTCGCCCATCTGTGGATTCCCGTCATTATCGTTGGAACGGCCGGGACGGCCGGCATGATCAGACGCCTGCGCGCCAACCTGCTCGACGAGTTGCAGAAGCAATATGTGATGACGGCGCGGGCCAAGGGGCTGCATCCCTTCCGCACCCTGGTCAAATATCCCTTGCGCATGGCGCTGAATTTCTTCGTTGCCGATATCGGCTCGATCCTGCCGCATATCATTTCCGGTGCGGAAATTACCGCCATTGTCCTGTCGCTCGAAACGACCGGACCCATGCTGATCAAGGCATTGCAGAGCCAGGACATGTATCTTGCCGGTTCGTTCCTCATGTTCCTGGCGTTTCTCACGGTGATCGGTGTGCTCATATCCGACATTGCCCTGGCCTTTCTTGATCCACGCATCCGGTTGCAGGGCAGGAGCACGAAGTGACAGCACAACTCCCGCTCCCCGGCGCGCCCCTGCAGCACTACGTCTCAAGCGCACCATTCGATCCGATGTCGATCGAGACGATGACCGAGGCTCAGGCCAAGGTTCATCTCGCATCGCAATTGCGGCTGATGTGGTGGAAATTCAGACGCCACCGCCTTGCACTGGCGTCCGGCATTTTCCTGATCGCACTCTACGGCATGATCATCATTGCCGAGTTTCTGGCGCCCTACAACCTGCACACACGCAATGTTGATTTCATCCATGCCCCACCGCAGCGGGTCCGTCTGTTCCATGACGGAAAGCTGATCGGACCATACGTCTATGGCCGTGAAATGACCCTGAACATGGAATCGCTGAAACGCGTATACACTGACAACAAGAGCGACGTGCAACCGCTGCGCTTCTTCTGCCGCGGCGACGATTATCGCTTCTGGGGCCAGATTGCGACCAATGTCCATCTGGTCTGCCCGGCCAAGGGCGGGCAGCTGTTCCTTCTGGGAACCGACCGGCTGGGCCGCGATGTGCTTTCCCGGATTATCTACGGCGCGCGCATTTCCCTGACCATCGGTCTTATCGGCATCACCATCAGCTTCGTCCTCGGCATCATCATCGGCGGACTCGCGGGATACCATGGCGGCTGGTTCGACCTGCTCGTTCAGCGCGTCATCGAGGTATTGCAATCATTGCCTAGTCTGCCTCTATGGATGGCGCTGGCCGCCATCATGCCGGTGACATGGAGCCCGATCATCATCTACTTCGGTATCACGCTCATTCTTGGTCTGCTGGACTGGACGGGCCTCGCCCGTGCGGTCCGCTCCAAAATTCTGGCGTTGCGCGAAGAGGATTATGTTCTGGCGGCCCAGTTGATGGGAGCAAAAAGCGGACGTATCATCGGGCGTCACCTCGTTCCGGGCTTCATGTCACACCTGATTGCAACGGCAACCATATCCATCCCGGGCATGATTCTGGGCGAGACGGCGCTGAGTTTTCTCGGTCTCGGCCTTCGTCCGCCCATCACCAGCTGGGGTATTCTCCTGACCGAAGCCCGCAGCGTCAGTGTAATCGCTTTTTATCCCTGGTTACTTTTCCCAATGATTCCGGTCATTCTTGTTATTTTGGCATTCAATTTTCTGGGAGATGGGTTGCGCGACGCCGCAGACCCCTACAGATAAGTGGAAAGTTGACATACCAATGGATTTGCATTCTCCCAGCCGTCCCGAATGTGCTGTGCAGCTAAACCTGCCAAAGCTATTCGTCTCAAAGAGGTTTTGACCATGATGCGGCGTTTTGAAGATGCTCGGATCCTCATGTACAGCCATGATACGTTTGGCCTCGGCCATCTCAGGCGCTGCAGGACCATCGCCCACTCGCTTGTCGAGGACTATCGCGGGCTCAATATACTCATCATTTCCGGCGCGACCATCGCCGGGGCATTCGATTATCGTGCCCGCGTCGACTTCGTGAAGGTTCCAAGCGTGATCAAGCTGCGCAACGGCGAGTACACGTCGCTTGCCCGGCACATCGATCTGCATGAAACCCTGAAAATGCGCCAGTCGATCATCCGGCACACCGCTGAAACGTTTCAGCCGGATATTTTCATCGTCGACAAGGAGCCCATGGGCCTGAAAGGCGAGGTCGAGGAAACCCTGGCCTATCTCAAGTCGCGCGGCACGACGCTTGTGCTGGGCCTGCGTGAAGTCATGGACGCACCGCATCTGCTCGAGGCCGAATGGAAAAAAGCCAATGTGATGCAGAAGATCGACCAGTATTACGACAATGTCTGGGTCTATGGCCCGCCGGATTTCTACGATCCGCTGGTTGATCTCGACGTGCCCGCCGGCGTGCGCAACAAGATGGAGTTTGTCGGCTTCTTGCAGCGCAGCCTGTCGCACGACAAAGCCTCGGTGCATGTGCCGGAGGGCGATTACATCCTGGTGACGACCGGCGGCGGCGGCGATGGTGCCGACCTCGTCCACAACGTCATTCATGCCTACCAGCAGGACCCGACACTGACACACAAGGCCTTTATTGTGCTTGGGCCCTACATGCCGGCCAAGCAACGGGCCAAGCTGGTGAAAAAGGGCGGCAAGATCCCCTATATCGAGGTCATTGAGTTCGACAACCGCATGGAAGAGCTGATTGCCGGTGCGAAGGCGGTCGTGGCCATGGGCGGCTACAACACCTATTGCGAGATCCTGTCGTTCGACAAGCCGGCACTGATCGTCCCGCGCATCCAACCGCGCGAGGAACAGTTGATCCGGGCCCAGCGCGCCTCGGAACTCGGCCTTGTCGACATGCTCCTGCCGGAAGAGGCCGAAAAACCCCAGCTACTCGCCGAAGCGCTCAAGCGTCTGCCTGACCGGGCACCGCCATCGAAAAGCGGCAAGGGCGAAGGCATGCGCTTGGAAGGGCTTGTCCATATCTCGACGATTGTCGGCGATTGGCTGGACGAGCGTCAGCAAGAACAACCTTTGGCCGTTGCCGAGTAAAGAGCCGATTTTGCCCATACGCCGTAAAACACTGGTGGTGCTGAAGGGTTATCCGCGCCTGTCGGAAACCTTTATCGCCCAGGAATTGCTCGGGCTGGAGCGCGCCGGTTTCGACCTGACGCTCATTTCGATGCGCAAGCCGACGGACAAGAAGCGCCATCCCATCCATGACGAGATCAGGGCGCGGGTCGTCTATCTGCCGGAATATCTGCACGAGGAGCCTCTGCGGGTGCTGCGGGCACTGTTTGCCGGCTGGTCGAAGCCGGGCTTCAAACCGCTGCTGCGGCGCTTCTGGACCGATCTGCGCCGCGATGTCACCCGCAACCGGTTCCGCCGCCTGGGCCAGGCCCTTGTGCTTGCCCATGAATGGCCCGATGCCGGAGAATGGCTGCACGCGCACTTCATCCACACGCCCGCTTCGGTGACCGCCTATGCCAGCATCATGACCGGCGTGCCGTGGACGTGCTCGGCCCACGCCAAGGACATCTGGACTTCGCCGGACTGGGAACTGACGGAAAAGCTGGCGGAGGCCCGCTGGAGCGTCACCTGCACCCGCAGCGGCTATGAACACATGCGTGGGCTGACCGATCGCCGGGAACAGGTGCACCTGAGCTATCACGGTCTCGATCTGGCGCGGTTCGGCCATTTCACCGGGGCGCGATCCAGCCGCAACGGTTCGAACCCGGCAGACCCGGTGCAGATCCTGAGCGTCGGACGCGCGGTGGAAAAGAAGGGCTATGACGTCCTCATGCGCGCACTGGCGGCCTTGCCCGGCGATCTCAACTGGACGTTCGTCCATATCGGGGGCGGCGACCAGCTGGCCAGGCTCAAACCGCTGGCGCAGAAACTTGGCATTGCCGATCGCATCACCTGGAAAGGCGCGCTCGCACAGGAAGAGGTGCTGGAGCATTATCGCCGCGCCGATATTTTCGCTCTGGCCTGCCGCATTGCTGCGGATGGTGACCGCGACGGCCTGCCCAATGTTCTCGTGGAAGCCTCAAGCCAGAATCTTGTCTGCATCTCCACCAATATTTCCGGCGTTCCGGAACTGCTGACCGACCGGGAAAACGGTTTTGTCGTGCCTCCGGAAGATCCGGAATCCCTGGCCCGGGCGCTGGAGGAAGCAATCCGCGCGCCGAACCTGCGCCACCGTCTCGGCCAGGCGGCCGAAGCGCGCGTGCGCGAGCACTTCGACCATAATTCCAGTATCCGGCAATTGACCAACCTGTTTGAAACCGAATGGCAAAGGACGGAATGACCGCTCCCCGTGTGCTCTTCTATGTCCAGCATCTTCTCGGCATCGGCCACCTCGCGCGCGTCAGCCGCATTGCCGCAGCGCTGGCCCGCAATGCATTCGATGTGACGGTCATCACCGGCGGATTGCCTGTTCCGGGATTTCCGGGCCCCGACATCAAATCCGTGGCCCTGCCCGCTGTTGTCGCCAGCAATGCCGGGTTTTCCGGCTTGGCCGACGAGCACGGCAACCCGGTTGACGAGCACTTTCTCCACCGCCGCCGGGATCTGCTGCTCGAGACATTTCACGCCGTCCGGCCCGACATCGTCGTCATCGAGGCCTTTCCCTTTGGCCGCAGGCAAATGCGCTTCGAGTTGCTGCCGCTGCTCGACGCCATAGCAGCCACCTCCCCCCGGCCCAAACTCCTGACCTCCGTGCGGGATATATTGCAGGAACGGTCCAAACCCGGACGGGATGAGGAAACCGTTGCACTGATCAAGGCGCATTTCGATCATGTGCTCGTCCATGGCGACCCGGATTTCGTCACCCTGCCCGAGACATTTCCGCTGGCCGCCGAGATTGCCGACAAGATCATCTATACCGGCCTCGTGGCCGCGCCTGTTGCCGCGCTCCCGGTGGAAAGCTTTGACATCGTCGTTTCCGCCGGCGGCGGCGCCGTCGGCCTTGATCTGATCCGCGCGGCCCTCGAAGCGGCGAGGACCTCGAGCCATCGCGGCCGCTGGTGCCTGATAACCGGGCCCAATCTGCCGGAAGCCGATTTTGCGGCACTTTCACACGCCGTGCCCGACAATGTCAGCGTGGTGCGTTTTCGCAAGGACTTCCCTTCCCTGCTGCGCGGCGCGGCGCTTTCCATATCGCAAGCCGGGTACAATACGGTCTGCGACGTGCTGCGCGCGCAATGCCGTTCAATCCTCGTGCCATTCACCGCGGGCGGCGAAACCGAACAGACAGTGCGGGCAAACCGCCTCGCGGCGCTTGGGCTGGCCGTGGCCCTGCCTGAAAACGGCTTGACCGGGCGCCTGCTCGGCGAGACCATCGAGGCATCGCTCGCACAGCCCAAACCGGGCAGCCATCGTCTCGATCTGAACGGAGCGGCACACACTGCAAAGCTGCTGCGGGACATGCTGTAGCAGCGGCATCGGGATTTCACACTCCCGGCAACAGTTGCGTTTGATACATCCGAAATCCGAGCGGAGAATTTCTGGTTCATTACCACTTGTTATCCCGCCTGCGATACAGTCGCCCAAATATAGTGCGGATGAGATCACGCGAATGCCAGTAATACGATCCTTTAAATGGCGGATTGTGCCGCAAATTACTCTGGCCATTGCTCTCATTGTGCTGGGAAGCCTCGCCGGATCGTGGATCGGCAGGCTTGTCATCATCCGCAGCGACCGCGGGCACATGCTGTCCCTGTCGAACCAGCTGCTGAAACGCGCCGACTTCGTTTTCGCCGAGGCTGATACGATCCTGTCCAAGGCAAATGAAACCGGTTTTCCATTCTGTTCGAACGATGAGATCAACCACCTGCGCGATGTGCTTTTCGATACGAAGTATCTGAAGGACATCGGACGCGTGCGGGATGGCGCATTTCATTGTTCCGCCGTCTTCGGTTCAGCCAAGCCCACCCCACTTGCCAAGCCGGATCTGGCAACGAATGACGGCACGCTTGTCTACGCCAATACGCCGCTTGCCATTTCCAACACCCCGGCGCCCATCATCGGCAGGGGGAATGCGAATGTCGTGCTCGACCCCACCGCATTCGACGCCATGACCGATCCGAACTATAGTTTCGGCATCCTGTTCAAGCCGCCCGGCGCGCAAAACCCCGTCGCGATGTTCGGCGGGCTGAATGCGGGAAAGCGGCGTGAAAAACTGCCGGAGGGTGCCGGGCGGGATGGCGATATCGTCTTTCGCAATCTCTGCGGCGAACGGGCATGCGTTTCCCTGCAGGCCCATGTCAAGGACCTGGAGGAGGATGCGTTCCCCATCGAGGCCAGCATCACCGGCCTTGGCGGCACCCTGGGCGGCGCGCTCGCCCTGATCATCCTCCTTCTGCAGCGCAAGCGCCTTTCGCTCGGCGCCAGACTGGCCCAGGCCCTCGACAAGCGGCGTCTTACCGTCGTGTACCAGCCCATTTTCGATATCGGGACGAACACGCCGCACAGTGCCGAGGCACTGGTGCGCTGGACGGATGACAAGGACACCATCTCGCCGGACATCTTCATTCCGGTAGCCGAAGACGAAGGGCTGATCAAACGCGTCACGCTCTATGTCCTCGACCGCGTTCTGGTCGATATGGATGCCTTCCTGCAAGCGGACCGGACCTTCCGCATCAACGTCAACATATCCGCTGCCGACCTTGTCGATCCGGCATTTGCTTCGGCGCTGGAACAGCGCCTGCGGCAGGCCAATGTCGGAAGCGAACAGCTCGGCCTTGAAATTACCGAGCGATCAACGGCCAATGCCGACGCTGCGGTCGACGCCATCCGGACACTTCGCGCGCGCGGCCACCGAATCTACATCGATGATTTCGGCACCGGCTATTCCAGCCTCGCCTATCTCGGCAACCTCAATGTCGATGGCATCAAGATCGACAAATCATTCACCCAGACGATCGGAACCGGCTCGGTGACGGTCTCGATTGTCCCGCAGATCATCGACATGGCCCGTGTCCTCAACCTCGGAATCGTTGTCGAAGGCATCGAGACAGCCACGCAGCGGGACTATTTCGCCGGACTGCAAACGCCGATCGACGGTCAGGGATGGTTTTACGGCAAGCCGGTCAGTGCCGCCGCGCTGCAGGAACTGGTGCAGGAAAAATTCTAGGGCCGCGGTGTCCAGAACGGCGCGGTGTCCTTGAACGCCCGCCATCTGCCGATCAGCTGTTTGCCGCCCGCCGCCTGGCGGTGCCCCTGCCAGCCGATGATGGCCCCGACGGCCCGGTTTGCCTCCGCGCCGAGAGAATCATGGTCGAGCGTATCCATGAGCTCATGCGCGCTCTTGATGTCGTTCGCCTCACCCAGAAGGTCCTGCAGCCGCGACAGGCGCTTCAGGTATTTTGCGGTCACCGGCCGACTGGAATAGAGCGGCAGAAAAAACTCCACGGCATAGCGCAAGCGCTTCAGGCCAAGGCGCAGCCGATGGCGCGCATCGGCGTGAAGATGGCGAAAGCCGTGCCCTCGCCTGCGGACCTGCCGTTCTATCCGGTCCAGCACCCGCGCCGCAAACTGCGCCAGCGGCTCGGTCAGGATGCGCAAATCCTCGCTGGCAATATCGTTGCGCCAGCTCCTCTGTTCGATCACCAGCCCCAGGGACAACAGGAACCGGTTGGTCCTGGGATCGCCGATGATACGCCGGACGGCCTGGTAGGCCTGATCGTGGGAGGACATGCATGCCGCACGGAAGGCGGATATATTGACGTGCGGCAGGTTGGCTTCCTCAATCTCTGTGAGGGTCGAATGCAGGAAAACGTCCCAGTTTCGGGCGGGACCCAGCGCCTGCCCGAACAGTTTTGCCTCGGTGCTGAGGTTGTCCAGCGACGGCGCCTGCAACTCGCGGCAGAGAAAATGCAGCGCCACGCGCAATCGCCGGAGCGCGACGCGCAACTGGTGGACGCCTTCCGGCTCCTGCCCGGTTTGACTGGCGCTAAGATTGGCCACGATCTGCTGCTGGCAATTGGTCAGAAGCTTGGCAATCGCCTCATCGACCGTATCAGACCTGACGAAGCCGGACGGTGCCGCCTTGACCGCCGATGGTTCATCGCCAAGCGCCAGCGCATACCCCCGCGCCGATTTGCTCTGCGTTTCCAGGCAAAGCGGCGCAACATCCATCAGATTGAGACCGAACTGATAGAGCGCCGCGACTTTCCCCTGCTTCAGCTCAAGTTCGACTTCCGACAGCGGCACACGCGACGCGCCGAATTCAATGACGCCGTCATCGAGCGCAAGTTCGATCCGGGCGTCCTGATGCTCGAGCATCAGCAGATGCCGCCGGACCCTGGTCGCAAAAACCGGTGCCAGCTCATCCACCGTCATTCCGTCCAAAGGCGCACCGATATCGGCAAGCGGCAACAGAGCAAGGTCGGGCGCCATGCCGCTCACCACCGTCTCCCACTCATTGCGTTGCAAAGAACCGTGATCCGCTGCCCGCTTGACTGTCTGCACATGTTGACGGCCCTCACGCCGGACACGCAGCGACAATCCCGCCGCAAACAGCCGATGATCGGAGGTGTCGTAATAGGTGGCATCAAGCCGCCGGATCAAGCCCTTGTTGCGGGCGGCCTGCCGAACCGCTGCGGAGGCGCGAATTTCATCGAGCATGCCCACGGGCGCCCGCAGCTTCAGCTCGATCTCAACAGGGGCACGCGGCGGAACGGCAGCAGTCGCGACGCCCGCACCGTCCTGCGTTCCGTGAACCGAAACTCCAGCCATTCCGTCCGCTCCCGTCGATCATCCCGTTGCACGGACTATACTATCGCGTGTGTGCCGTCTTGGTAGCGCAAATATTGTTGAGCCGGGTTGCCCGGCTGATGGCCAGCGGGACCCAGGGCCGTCGCCGCTGTCATGAGCGTATTACATTCCGGTTCTAGACCCTACCGGAAAGGTCTCCTTGCGCGATTCCCGGGGGGGCGGTCTCTTCCCAAGATCGACCCCGAGACCACCCGCCACACTGTCTTGTCAAAGGATTTTTCCATGCGCCATCTGCCGTCAATCCTGTTGCGGTTGCTTGCAACCTCCATGGCCATACTTCCGACCGCAGCCTTTGCCGATAATTCGGTTGCGATCAGCGGTGCAACGCTCGTCAACAAGGGGCTGGTCGGCGTTGGGCGAATTCCGGCCAATCAGCGTGACAAGTTCGGTGAAACCTTTGGTTCCGGCTCGGGCATGGCGATGAACCCGGCCGACTGGAGCCGCGATGGCAACAGCTACAAGGGCACGATGCTGCTCCTGCCCGACCGCGGTTACAATGTGGCGGGTACAACCGACTACCGCCCCCGCCTCAACATGCTGTCGATCCGGTTCACGCCGGTGGCGCCCGGCGCAACACCGTCCGCCGACAAGCAGCAGAGCGGCGTCGAGGCTGCACTCACCGACACGTTGCTGCTGGTGGATGACAAGGGCGCCGATACAACCGGCCTCGACCCGCAGTCCGATGTTCGCGCCGCTGCCGGAGATTTTCCCATCCTGCCGCAGGCTGTCAATGGCAAGATATCCCTGGACAATGAGGCAATCGTCCGCTTGGCCGATGGCACGATGTTCATCAGCGACGAGTATGGACCGAATATTTACCGCTTTTCCGCCGAGGGCCGCATGATGTCGGCAACCCAGCCTCCGGCAGCGCTGGTTCCCATGCGCCATGGCAAGGCGAATTTCTCCTCCAACAATCCGGGGCCCGGCGCACAGGCGCCCGATCCGAAGGACCCCGATACCGGCCGCCAGAACAATCAGGGCCTGGAAGGCATGGCACTGACGCCCGACGGCAAGTTCCTGATCGCCGTTCTCCAGTCGGCCGCCCGCCAGGATGGCGGCGATTCCAGTTCGACCCGCCAGAACACCCGCGCCCTCGTCTATGACGCGGCCGATCCGGCCCATCTGAAGCTGGTGCATGAATATGTCGTGCCGCTTCCCGCCTTCACCAATGCCAAGGGCAAGAAGGCTGTGGCAGCGCAGAGCGAGATCGTGGCTTTGTCCGACAAGGCATTCCTGATGCTGGCACGCGACAGCGGCAACGGTTATGGCCTTGACGGCGACACGTCGCTCTACCGCAACATCACCGTCGTCGACACCTCGGCGGCCACCGATATCGCCGGAAGCGCCTTCGATGCCGACAAGGCCGTTGCACCCAAGGGCATTGTCGACCCTTCCATTACCCCGGCAACACTGACCCCCTTCATTGATATCAATGACAATGCGAACCTGTCGCGCTTCGGCCTGCACAACGGTGCGCCCAATGACCGCAACAACCTGTCGGAAAAATGGGAAGCCATGGCACTTGTCAGCGTCCTCGATCCCAAGCTGCCGGACGACTATTTCCTGTTCGTCGGCAATGACAATGACTTCCTGACCCAGGACGGCTTTCAGGTCGGCGCGAGCTACAAGGCCGAGGGCGGTGCCGACGTCGACACCATGTTCCAGGTGTTTCAGGTCACCATTCCCGGACTGCATAAGTAGTTCGCTCGACATATCATCGGAGAGGATTGCCCTCTCCGATGACATCAACCTCCATGCATTCCCGTTCATGTTATATGATTGGGTGAGCTGAGTGCCCATGGAGCAAAACAGATGCTGCGACTTCTCCTGCTTCGCCACGCCAAATCGGACTGGCCGAATGGTGTTGACGACCACGACCGCCCGCTTGCCGAACGCGGCCGCCGGGCCGGCCCCCTGATGGCCCGATACATGACCGGAGAAGGGCTGATACCGGATCTCGCCCTTATCTCCACGGCACGGCGGACACTGGAGACATGGGAACTGCTGCGTCCGGTCATCGGAGACGGTATACGCTGGCTGGAGGAGCCGCGGATCTACGAGGCGCCTGCGCGGGTGATCCTGGATGTTGTCAGGGCGGTGGAGCCGGGGATCGGGACATTGCTGGTTGTTGGCCATAATCCAGGGTTGCAGGATGCAGCCCTCCGGCTTGCCGGTAGGGGACGGGAGGCCGATCTCACCCGCCTCCGGCAGAAATACCCCACGGCGGGACTAGCCGTCATCGATTTCACCGCCACGCGCTGGTCCGATCTTGCCGATCAATCCGGCGAACTGGAGCGGTTTGTGACACCGAGAACAATCGGCCACGGGTGAGGCCATTCGCCCGCCCCCTGATTCCACGGGCGTTCATGCGCCAAAATAGCTGCACTGAGGCGGTCATTTCAACTTTCAGCTGTTGATTATGACAATCATTTTTCGAATATGTGACAGGACCATTCACTGCAAACCGCGATTGGACGTCAGGATGCGCCTTAGAGAACTTCAGGAAATCAGGTACGAAGAGGAAACCGCCAACCTCAAGCTTTCGGGTCTCAACCCGTTCAAGGAAGCCAAGAGCGTCAACATTTCCATCGACAATCCCGAAGCATTCCTCAATGCGATCAAGACGGCGCTTTCGGACCCTGACGGCAAGCCTGTTAAATTCGGCAAGGGCAAATAGGCCTCCACGCGCATCACGAAACAGCTTCCCCTGGCGGATGAAATCGTGGCAAGCCAGCAAGATAATGCTTGCCACGCCGCGCGTTATTCCGTTCATTCTCGGAACGAACCGGCCAAGACCCCCACGCGTTACGCGCCATGTGCCCAGTGTTGAACCAAAGGAGCTCCCGTGACTGAACCGACCATCGCGCCCGCTCCGCCCGTCACTCTGGTCATCTTCGGCGCAACGGGCGATCTGACGCGGCGGCTGCTCGTTCCCACCGTCCTCAACATGACGCAGAGCGGTCTCGTGAGCGACAGCCTGCAGATCCTTGGCATCGGCATTGAACCCGGCGATGACGAAATGCTGCGCGCCAAGCTCGAAGACTTTCTCACGACGTCCAACATCAAGGCCAACTACAGCGCCGAGACATGGCAGGGGCTGCGCTCGCGCATCTTCTATCGGCAGGGCGACTTCACGCAGGATGCAATCTATGCCGAGATTGCCGGCCAGCTCGGAGCGCAGGCCGGGCGGAACGCCGCCTATTACCTTGCCGTGCCACCGCTGTTCTTCGGCGATATCGTCGACAAGCTCGCCGATCACGACCTGCTGAAAGAAACGGGTGGTGCCTTCCGCCGCCTTGTGATCGAAAAGCCGTTCGGCACCGACCTCGCCTCGGCCAAGGCGCTCAATGCCAGGATATTGAACCGCGTGCCGGAAACGCAGGTCTATCGCGTCGACCACTTCCTCGGCAAGGAAACCGTGCAGAACATCATGACGGCGCGGTTTGCCAACATGATGATCGAATCCCTGTGGAGCAACAATTTCATCGATCACGTCCAGATCACCGCGGCCGAACTCGTCGATGTCGGCACCCGCGGCAAATTCTACGACGCAACGGGCGCGCTCAGGGACATGGTGCCCAACCATCTGTTTCAGCTTCTTGCCATGGTTGCCATGGAGCCGCCGAACAGCTTTGACGCCGAGGCAATCCGCGACGAGAAGGGCAAGGTCCTGAAAGCCCTGCGGATCTACTCCGGCGAAGAAGCCGAGCAGAACTCGGCGCGCGGCACCTATACAACAGGGGTTTCCGGCGGCAAAACCATACCGAACTATACGGATATCCCGGATGTGGCGCGCGACAGCGCAACGGAGACCTACGTTGCGCTGAAGCTTTTTGTCGATACATGGCGCTGGGCGGGTGTTCCCTTCTATCTGCGCACCGGCAAGGCCATGACGGCCCGCGATACCGAGATCGTCGTCACCTTCCGTCAGGTTCCCTTCGCCCAGTTCAAGGGGATGGGGCCGCAGCGCCGCCTGACACCGAACCGGCTGATCATCCAGGTGCAGCCGGACGAGGGCCTGCACATCGAAATATCGATCAAGTCGCCCGGTCTTTCCGTCGAGACGGTGCCGGTATCCCTCGATTTCAACTATGCGGATTTCTTTGATATCGGCAAACTGACCGGCTATGAATCCCTGCTCTACGATCTGTTTGTCGGCGACCAGACCCTGTTTCAGCGCGCCGACAGCATCGAAGCGGGATGGGCGGCGGTGCAACCCTTTCTCGATCTGTGGGCGACATCGGCAGAACGCCCTGATCCCTATCCGGCGGGCAGCATGGGGCCGCAATGCGCCGATGCACTGATCGAGCGCGATGGCCGAAAATGGCACCAGCCCGATGTGCAGCACCGGGTGAAAGCGAAAGTTTCCTGACTTGATCCGACAAGAAAAACGAGAGGGACGGATATGACCGAGACATTCGTAATTGCACAGGGCGGCGGACCGACGGCAGTCATCAACCAGACCCTTGCGGGCGCCACGCTGGAGGTGCGCAAGCGTTATCCCGGTGCCCGCGTGCTCGGTGCAAAGCATGGCGTGCGCGGGATTCGCGCCGGCAACTTCGTCGATCTCTCGGCTCTGCCGGAACAACAACTGCGCCTGATCGCGGCAACACCGAGTGCTGCGCTCGGGAGCACGCGCGACAAACCCGATGCGGCTTATTGCGAGGCGATCCTGAAAAGCCTGCGTCAGGTCGGGGCGACCGCCTTCATCAATATCGGCGGGAACGATACCGCCGGAACCCAGCAGATCCTGGTGGAAGCGGCGGGCGGGGATATTGCCTTCGTTCATGCCCCCAAGACGATCGACAATGATCTGGTTGAAAGCGATCACACGCCCGGTTTCATTTCCGCTGCCGAGTTCATCGCGGGCGCTTTCCTCAGTATCGATCTCGACTTCCGTGCGCTGCCCGGCATCTATGTCGGGATCGTCATGGGCCGCCATGCGGGTTTCCTGACCACCGCGGCCGCCGCATGGCAGCATGACGATGCGAGCGCGCCTCATCTTGTCTATGTGCCGGAGCGGGCTTTCTCGGCAAAACGGTTCATCGATGACGTGCGCGAAGCGCAGAGCCGTCACGGCCGCTGCATCATTGCCATGTCGGAAGGCGTGACCGGCGAGGACGGGCGGACCGTGGTTGAAAACCTTGTTCCCGCCGATCGCCTTGAACGCGACGCCCATGGCAATATCCGCCTGTCCGGCGGAGAATTGGGAATGGCCATCGAACAGCTTCTCAGGGACGGCTTGCCCGGCGCCCGTGCACGGGTGGATACGTTCGGCTACCTGCCGCGCGGCAATATCGCCACAACCAATGCGACTGATGCGCAAGAGGCTTTCGAGGCGGGAGTCTTTGCCGTCGAAACGGCGGCGCGCGGCGGCGGGTCGGTAGCGCTGCAATATGCCGATGGCAGCACCCGTCCGCAGATCGTTCCGCTTGCCAGCGTTGCCGGCAAAACACGCCACCTGCCGGACGATTTTCTCGAGCCTGAGCGCAACCGGATTTCAGCGCCGTGCCGGGCCTATTTCGAACGGCTGCTGCCAAAGCGCTTCACGCTCGCCGAGCCGCTCGCATAGGCGGCGTCACCCGCCATTGACCAGGTGAAGCACAAGCTGCTGGATGTTGCCGCCCTCGCCCATCTCGACCCGGTCGAAATCCCGCCCCTTCTGCCGCTGGGCAAGGGAAAGCGCGGAAAGGCGCTTCGTCATCTCGACCCGGATTTTCCGGCAGCCGGGATCATCCGGCACCGACAGGCCGATGGTCGCCGCCTCGATCCCCTTGACCATGTCCTTGATCGTCTCGCCGTGCACGGCTTCATGGGTGCGCACACCGGCAATGAACGTATCCCAGCTTGCCTGTACCGCAGCCGGCAACCGCTCGGCGGGCTTCGGCAGCGTATAGGTGATGATGAGTTTCGGCGTTGCGGCAACCAGGGTGCAGGCATTGCCCTGCCGCTCATACTTCCTTTGCCACGTCAGTTTGAAATTGGTGTGGGCGATTGTCCGGGTGGTACCGGCGATGACGGGCCCCCGCTCGCCAATCGACGCATAGAGCGCCGCACCGGATTTCCCGGCAATCGCGTAGGTTTCCACCTGTTCGACAGCTTTCCACGCCGCCTGTGCCGCCGCAGGCATGCCGACAAGGCAGACGGCAACCAGGCAGTACCCTGCAGTTTTTATCATGTGGCCCCTTCCCGTCACATCCGGGCGAACAGCATCAGGCTCCTGATGCTGCCGCCTTGTCCCGCACAGGAAGCTTCCAGCCGGGCCGGATGAAATGACAGGTATATCCGTTGGGATACCGTTCCAGATAATCCTGGTGTTCCGGCTCCGCCTCCCAGAAATCACCGACCGGTGCGAGCTCGGTCACAACCTTTCCCGGCCACAGACCGGACGCATCGACATCGGCAATCGTGTCCTCGGCAATCCGCTTCTGCTCTTCATCCGCATAGAAAATCGCCGAGCGGTAACTCAATCCCAGATCGTTGCCCTGGCGGTTGAGCGTCGTGGGATCGTGAATCTGGAAAAAGAACTCCAGAATGTTCCGGTAGCTGATCCGCGCGGGATCGAAAATGATTTCGATGGCTTCCGCATGGGTACCATGGTTGCGGTAGGTTGCGTTCTCGACATCACCGCCGGAATAGCCGACGCGGGTCGACAGGACGCCGTCATAACGACGGATCAGATCCTGCATGCCCCAGAAACAGCCGCCGGCAAGGACTGCGCGTTCGCTTGTCATCCGATTTCCTCCACCTGATTGAGATAGGCTCCATAGCCCTCCGCCTCCATATCGTCCCGATGGACGAACCGGAGCGAGGCCGAGTTTATGCAGTAGCGCAGCCCGCCGCGATCCTGCGGACCATCGGGGAAAACATGCCCGAGATGGCTGTCGCCATGGCTGGAGCGCACTTCAATGCGCACCATGCCGTAACTGTCGTCGCGCAGCTCGTTCACATGGGCAGGCTCGATGGGCTTGGTGAAACTGGGCCAACCGCATCCCGATTCAAACTTGTCGGATGAGGCAAACAGGGGCTCGCCGGAAACGATATCAATGTAAATACCCGGTTCCTTGTTGTCCAGGTATTCGCCCGTACCGGGACGTTCGGTCCCGTTCTGCTGCGTGACACGAAACTGCTCCGGAGAGAGTTTCGAGATCACGTCAGAGTTCTTTTCATATTTGCGCATATGTTTCCCTTCCATCAGGGGTCAGCGTGATTGCGGCATGTCCGGCCAACCATGAAGTGTGTTGGTGCATATTTGTGTCCGCCCGCCCCGGTTATCAAGCCCGGAGCGGCGCAAACATCGTCCGCTGCAAGCGTTTACACCGCACCATAGCGCGCACGGATATGGCCGATAAAGTGGTCCGCATTGAGCTTTTCGCCGGTGGCGCGTTCAAGCAGTTCCGGCGTCGACCAGCGCGATGCCTGAGACCAGATCTTGTCACGCCGCCAACCGTTGATGGCCGCAAACTCTCCCTTGGCTATATCCCTGTCGGCAGCCGGATATTCCTTTGTCAGCGCCGCCCATTGTTGCGCAGCCATCATCGCCCCGAGGGTATAGGACGGGAAATAGCCAAAGGCGCCGCTTGCCCAGTGCACATCCTGCATGGGCCCGTCGGCCGGATTATCAATCGTCGACAATCCGAGGTAGTCGCGCATCTTCGCGTCCCATGCCTCGGGCAGGTCAACCGGCTGCAATCTGCCCTGGATCAGGTCCTGTTCGAGTTCGAAACGCAAGATAACATGCAGCGGATAGGTCACCTCGTCGGCATCGACCCGGATCAGACCGCGTTCGACCCGGTGAACATGCGGAATGATGTCATCCATGGACCAGGATTCACCCAGATATTTGTCGACAATCGGCAGAGCCCATTGCCAGAATGCGGGGTTGCGGCCGAGCTGCTTTTCGACAAACAGGCTCTGGCTTTCGTGCACCGCCATGCCCCGCGCCTTTCCCAGCGGCCAATGCGACCACTTTTTCGGCAGGTTCTGTTCATAAAGCGCGTGACCGGTTTCGTGCAGCACGCCCATCAGCGAGGAGAGAAACTCCGTCGTCCGGTAGCGTGTCGTTATGCGCACGTCGCTCGGCACGCCGCCACAGAACGGATGGTGCGATACGGAAAGGCTGCCATGGGAAAGATCGAAGCCAACCGCTGCCATCATGGCAAGACCAAGCTCGCGCTGCCTGTCGACCGGATAAACACCGGACAAGGGTTTCAGCGGGTGTTTTGCCAGCCTTTCCGCCTGCATGGCCAGCGCCTCCGGCACGAAGTCCTTGAGGAAGGTTTTCAACGTGTCGAATACCGGCGCGATATCCGCCGTGCGATTGCCGGGGTCATATTGCTCGATCATCGAATCATAAAGACCAAGGCCGAGAACCTGCGAGCGCATGGCTGCTTCTTCGCGCGCCAGTGCAATGACACCTTCGAGCGCCGGCAAAAACCCGGCCCAGTCATTCTTGGCACGCAGGTCGCGCCACAACTGCTCGCAGCGCATACGAGTGTTCGTCTGGCGTTCGACGAATTCAGCGGGCAGGCAGGTCAGATTGACATAGTGCCGCTTGAACTCCCTGACAGCCGCGACCTGCTCCTCGTCGAGGTCCTCCCGTTCCGCCGCATCGATCCAGTCGGCGATTTCGGGCGGGGATGCCTGGCGATGATACATCCCCGCCAGCGTGCCCATGGCTTCCGCCCGCTTTTCACCGCCGCCAACGGCCATATGGGTGGCCTCGTCGGCGCCGAGAATGGCAAGCGCGTGTTCCAGGGCTTCAAGCCTGTGGCCGAGTTCATCGAGTTTCTGGAAGGACATTCTGTTCCCCTTGGGCGAATCCTGATTCAAAACAGGGCCCGAGAGGACTTCAATTTTCCGGCGAGTGCAAGATTGAATCACGCGCCGGGATGTCAGGAGTGTGCATCGGGGAGATTGACAACCGGCGTTTCGAGGCGTTGAAGTATGGCGTGCAAGCCGCGATTTTGAGCCCCTTGCCGCCAACCCGATCCCGCACATATACAGCTCGCCTGAGGTCTTCCGTGACCCGTCAACCACTATCTCGGCGAGTGGAAAGCCAGAACAACACATGTCTCAATCGGTTGAACGTTCAAAACGTCCGTTGATTGTTGCCTCCATCATGCTGGCAACATTCATGGTCGCCATTGAAGCCACCATCGTTGCCACGGCAATGCCGCGCATTGTCGGGCAACTCGGCGGTTTCACCTATTACAGCTGGGTCTTCTCGGCCTTCCTGCTGGCACAGTCGACGACAACGGTGATCTACGGCAAGCTGTCCGATATTTTCGGCCGCAAACCCATGCTCATCGGTGGCATTGTGATTTTCCTTGCCGGCTCGGCACTGGCCGGTTTTGCCTGGTCGATGACGTCATTGATCGCATTCCGCCTGCTGCAGGGGCTGGGCGCCGGAGCCATCCAGCCCGTGACGATGACCATCGTCGGCGATCTCTACAGGCTTGAGGAACGCGCCAAGGTGCAGGGCATTCTGGCCAGCGTCTGGGCAATTTCCGCCGTAACCGGCCCCCTCGCCGGCGGCCTGATCGTGGATCATTTTTCCTGGGCGTGGATTTTCTGGATCAACCTGCCGATCGGCCTGCTGACGATCATCGGCTTTGCGCTGTTCCTGCATGAAAAAATCGAGCCGCGCAAAGCCCGCATCGACTATCTCGGCACCATCCTGTTTTCGACTGCCATCGTCTCGCTGATGGTCATCCTGACCGAAACGGACGCCGATCTGTCGATCCTCGCCGCGCTGGCTGCCGTGTTCATCGTGACTGCCATCCTGTTCTTCATGCAGGAGCGCCGGGCGCCGGAGCCCATCATTTCGCTTGCCCTGTGGAGCCGCCGCCTTGTCGCCACCAGCAACATAGCGACGCTTCTCGCCGGCATGGCGCTGATCGGGCTGACCACCGTACTGCCGATCTACGTGCAGGGCGTGCTGGGACGCTCGCCGCTGGTTGCCGGCTTCACGCTGACCATGCTCATCGTCGGCTGGCCGCTCGCCGTCATGCTGTCCATCCGGCTGTTTCGCGCGTTTGGAATCCGCAGGACCCTGCGCGCCGGCAGCCTGATGTTTCCGATCGGCGCGTCGTTTCTGCTCTTCCTCACGCCCGAAAGCAGCCCTGTCTCGGCCGGCGTCGGTTCCTTCCTCATGGGTTTCGGCATGGGACTGATCAGCGTCACCAGCGTCGTTCTGGTACAGGAAAGTGTCGAATGGTCGATGCGTGGCAGTGCCACGGCATCGATCATCTTCTCGCGCAGCCTCGGCAACACCCTCGGTGCGACAACCCTGGGCGCCATACTCAATATCGGAATTGCGCATTTCGGCAGCGGCGATCTCGCCAACAAACTGCACGAGGTGATCAACCAGCCATCGGGCCTGTCCAGCCTGGCGACGAACCCCGCCATCCGCCTGGTGTTTCACTCCGCCCTGCACTGGAGTTTCTGGGGGGTGTTCACCGTTGCCATCCTCACCTTTGCCACGACCTGGCTGATCCCGGTTTCACGCGAGGCCGGCCGCAAGCCGCCGACACAAACCGAGATGCAGGAGGCACTGTCGTCCTGACGGCAATGCCAGGGCTGCCGCATCACTCCGGCAGCCCTGCCTTGCGCAGCGCATCGAGATAGCGCTGCAAATGCTCGGGGTTTCGCCAGGGGACTCCGGCACGCGTCGTCGCAATGCTGGTCCCCGGGGCGACCTGGAGAAGGCGGTCAAGCGCGGCACGCGTCGCGTCTGCATCACCCATCTCGCCGAGTGCCGCCAGAAGAACCCTATGACCGGTCGGAAAATTGGGATTGAGATGCAGGGCCTTGCGCGCCCATTCCGCCGCAGCGTCGTAAAGCCCGTCGGCAAACTCGGCCATGCCGAAAAATGCGAAAGTCCAGTAATTGGCCGGGTCGCGCGGGCTGAGCCGTATGGCCATCTTCAGGGTTTCGCGTGCATTGCCGCTTTCACCCGCCAGCGCATAATATCCGCCGCCCCACATGCGTGCGAACGCCAGATTGGGATTGATATCGATGGCCGTTTCCAGGCACCGCCGGGCATCGTCGAACCGCCGCATGAACAGGGCGACTGAACCGAGGATCGTATGCGCTTCGGCATCCCGCTCATCCAGTTCAACCGCGACGCGCGCCATCTCGTGGGCTTCGTTCATGGCCTGCGGCGGATTGGGGCTCCAAGCATACAGCACATCGATGATATCGCACATGGCATGCACCACCCGTGCCCGCGCCAGGTTCGGATCAAGCGCTATTGCCTTCAGGGCAAAATCCTTGGCTGCCGCGCTGTCTTCCCTTGTCCAGCGCCAGGCATGCCAGTTCGCTCGCATGACATAATCCCACGCGCTGAGGTTGGCGGGGTCTTTCCGGCGAGCCCGCTTCATCTCCGCGCCGATGAGTTCGGGCGTCACCACGCCAACAATGCTCGCCGTGATGTCGTCCTGGACAGCGAAGATGTCATCCATCTGCCGGTCGAACTGCTCGGCCCAGATATGATTGCCGGTCGCCGCATCGATCAGCTGCGCGGTGATCCGCACCCGGGGACCGCTGCGCCGCACGCTGCCTTCCAGCACATAGCGCACGCCGAGTTCCCCGGCGACCTGCTTTATGTCGACGGCACCGCCTCTGTATGTAAAGGATGAATTGCGGGCGATGACAAAGAATGCCTGGTTGCGCGCCAGCCCCGTAATGATGTCTTCGGCGATACCGTCGGCAAAATACTCCTGGTCCTTGTCGGCACTCATATCCTGGAACGGCAGGACGGCGATGGCCGGCTTGGCGACACCGTCGGCCGATGGCGCATCGGATCGGGGGCGTTTGGCACCCGCCATGATCTCCAGCACAACCCGGTAGACGCGTATGCGCTTCCTGATGTTCTTGACCTGCCGTTCGCCAAGATCTTCAAAGGTGAAGGCCACTTTGCCCGCGACCTGCTCAAACACATTCGCGGTGATCGAGATACCACCCGGTTCAGCCAAGGCTTCCATCCTTGCGGCGATATTGACGCCGTCGCCAAAGATATCATCACCGTCAATGACGATATCGCCTATGTTGATGCCTGCACGATATTGAATGCGGTGCTCCCGCGGCATGTCCGCTTCGGCGTCCGCCACGCCGCGCTGGATCAGAACCGCACTTTCGACCGCGTCGACAACGCTGCCGAATTCGACAAGCAGCCCGTCGCCCGTTGTCTTGACGATGCGTCCATTGTGTTCCCGCAGAACCGGATCGATCAACTGCTGACGATGAACGCGCATGCGCGCTATCGTGGCGGCCTCGTCGGTTTCCATATGGCGCGAATAACTGACCATATCGATTGCCAGAATGGCAACCAGTTTGCGTGCAACGCGGTCGATAGCCAACACTGCTCCCCATCTGAATGGCTCTGCAACCGACTTTATGAGTCTATGCCAGCCAAGTCCATGTGAAACAGGTGATCAAAATGCGATCGGCAAGTCGCCACCGCTGCGGTGGCGAGGAAAGGCAGAGCAATCTGCCTGAGCCGCAATCCTGTCGATGGCTCCGCTCTCTAGGTGGAACTACCAATTCTCAAATCGATTTAAATGGCTAGAGTATCTTTCGAGGGCTTTGGTCTTCAGATGCACTCTTTTCCAATGACCAATATCTTTTTCAACGATCAAAGGCACCGGTCTGGCAACAGACCGGTGTTTTATTGCGTATTCCACCGCGGCAATTCCCGGTGCAGGACGTCCCATCAACCATGCCACATTGATTATACTCAGCAATTTTGAAAGCTTTGATCAAAGCAGATTTAAAGCGCCGATCCCACGATTTTGCCGGAATCATGGAGCACGATTTTTGCGTGCCGCTTTCAAAGCACACCATAATCCTGCTGCACGTGCGTGCTTTGCAATGAGGTGATCGAGATGCGAATAATCCGGACATGTCTTGCTGTATTTCTGTTACTCGGCTCCCTATCCATTCCCGGCCTGGCCCAAGCCCAGGCGCCATTAGAGAAGAGAATCGCTCTCGTCATCGGCAATTCGGCCTATCAAACCGGTCCGCTGCCGACACCCGCCAACGATGCCGGCCTGATTGCACAAACATTGCAGGCCGCAGGATTTGATGTGGTCGGAGCGAGGGATCTCGATCAGGATTCGTTGCGCCATACCTTCCGGGATTTTCTCGACAAGGCAACGGCCTCCGGGCCCGACACCGTCGTCTTCGTTTATCTCGCCGGGTATGGCCTGCAGTATGAAGGCGAAAACTATTTTGCCGGTGTCGATGCGAAAATGAAGCGCGCAACCGATGTTCCCGTCGAAGCCATACGGGTCTCCGATTTCACCAAATCGCTCGCCGCACTGCAGAACAAGGGCACCATCATGGTGCTCGACGCGGCCCGAACCAACCCATTCGTCCGATCGGATCAGCCGCTGGCAGGGGGATTGGCCATTGTCGATCCCGATCCCAATGTCCTGATCGGCTTCAATGCAGCGCCCGGAACCGTCGCTCCGCCAGAGGCGGGGCCTTACGGCGCCTATGCGCACGCCCTTGCCGAGATGATCCGTGTCGGCGGGCTGGGGCTTGATGACGTCTTCGATCGCACGCGCCTGCGGGTGAGCGATGCGACCAAGGGCGGGGAACTGCCCTGGAATGCCACGAAATTCCGTACGCCGTTCCTTTTCTTCGATAAAGGCCCCGATGCGCCGGCACAGCAAGTATCCGCGCTGCAGGGCGGTGCAATGCGGGCCAAGGCCATTCGCGATTTTGATGCCCGCGATGCCTATCTCGCCGCGCTCGATCGCGATACGCTGCGCGGGTACGAGGATTTTCTTGCCGCTTACCCCAGCGACCCGATGGCCAAGCGTGTGCGGGCCATTGTCGCTGCCCGGCGTGAGGCGATCACATGGCGCCAAACCTGGGTCGCCGACACGCCGGAAGCCTATTGGTCATATCTGCGCCGCTATCCGCATGGTCCGCACGGCTGGGATGCCCGCCGGAGGCTTGACCATTTTGAAGCCGCGCTGGAGCCGCCCGCATCCTTCACGGTAATTGCTTACGACGTGCCGCCGCCACCTGAAACGGAAATCATCTATGTCGACCGCCCGGTCCTGTATTTCGATGATCCCGAATTCGACTTTGCGCCGCCACCCCCGCCGCCGGTGATCTTCCTGCCGCCACCACCGC
>NZ_JAGENB010000009.1 GCF_019991125.1 Phyllobacterium calauticae
CTCGGCTCATGAACCCAAAACAACGAAGGAGAAGCCTAGGAACTTGACCACCACCAACACGAGCGATACCTAAAGGCGGGTCACTTCTCGGCGCAAATCCCGGGTCAGCTCTCAGTGCAAATCAACATTGGCGCGACTCGACGAATAACCCACTCCGTCTCGCGGTCGCCCCGCCACCCGCGCCAAGCACTTGACTGGCTGGGGAACCATTTCAGAGATTTGGAGTTATTTCAACGAACGAAGGTAGTTTTGGCTTTCTCCCTTAGTTCGTTAGCTTTGGACCTTCATCCCGGAGCTTCCAGCCCGGTTCGCGACCTTGGTGAACCGGGCACTTTGCCAAGGCAAAGATTATAGCGTCATCCACTGGGAGCGTGCGCACAATAATGCTAGAGGCGAAATTCCAGACTGGCTCGCGTGCCGGGTGTCATGGTTTCGTATTGAATGCGACTGCCCAGGGTCGTTGCCATGGCTTTGATTATTTTGCTGCCAAGTCCTGTTCCCTTCGCAGCCCCCTCTCCGTTCCAGCCTATCCCGTCGTCCTCCACCACCAGAACTGCTGTGCTCTCCGCGGCGCGAACGAGTCTGACCCGAATCTCGCCAAAAGCACAGGTTTCGTAAGCATATTTGAATGCATTGGTGACAAGCTCGGTTACGGCAACGCCAAGCGACACGGCCTTGTCCGTGTTTATCATCATGTGATCTGCCTGCAGACGCACGACGGCAGTGTGTCCGGCAGATCTCATTGTGGTGTCCAACTCCTCAACCAGCGCCGCAAGGTATTCGTCAGCATTGACCGATCCCACATTATTTGAAGTGTACAAACGTCGGTGGACCCCGGCTATGGCAATGATGCGCGCCTGCGTCTCGGCAAGAGCGTCGATCGCCGCCGGATCGGTCACGGTCGTCATTTGCATTCTGACTAAAGCTGCCACCAACGACAGGCTGTTGCCGACGCGATGGTTGACTTCGCTCAGCAATAATTCGGCCCTATCCCGTGCTTCCCGCACCTCCTGTTCCGCGCGGTCCTTTTCTCTGGTCAGGCGTGCGCGCACCAGTGCTTGTTCAATGGCGCTGAAGAACAGCTCAGAAAAGTCCTCGGAAACTGTTTTGGCCACATAATCAGAGGCACCGGCCTTGAGCGCGCTCACTGCAACCGACATTTCCGCGGACCCGGTAACATAGACAACAGGTGGTGCGTGGTTACGTTTGTTGAGTGACGAGAGCAATTCAAGACCTGTTCCGGTTGGAAGGTGATGGTCGAGCGCAATCACATCGATATTACCTTGCTCGAGCAGGGCAATACCCTCTTCAGCGTTGGCGGCGTGAACAAATTCATAGCCGCGACGTGTAGCCGCCTTCTGAAGGAGACGCACAAGCGTTACGTCATCGTCAATATAAAGTATTCGGTGTTGATGATTAAGCATATCAAGCGGTTCCGGGAACCTGCATGACTGAAAAGAACAGGCCAAGCTGGCGGATCGCATGGGCAAAACCATCATAATCAACCGGCTTGGTGATGTAAACATTGGCGCCAAGATCATAGCAGCGCTGGATCTCCCGCTGATCGTCAGTGGTCGTGAGAACAATGACAGGTGATCTCTTCAGATGCGTATTGGTCTTCAAACGTTCCAGGATGTCGATCCCGGTCATGTCCGGGAGATTAAGGTCCAACAGGACGAGGAATGACCGGCCGGCTTTTGTCTCGCCGGACCCTTCGGGCCCCAGGAGAAAGGCAAGTGCGTCAGTACCGTTCGAAAATGGCAGGATCTCGTTGTTGACACCCGCGCGCCGAATATTCTTTTCGATAAGGCGGGCGTGGCCCTCATCATCTTCGATCATGATGATGGTTACAGCTTCTGGTTTGTTGCTCACGCTGCAGTGCTCCTGATGACGGTCGCAAGATCGCGGGGAAGAGAGTTATGAAAAATTTCGTACCTTGACCAAGCATGGATTCGAGGGTGATGTCACCGCCAAGATTGCGAATGGCTGAACGGACGTGGGCTAGTCCGATCCCCTCGCCTGTCTGATCCTGCGATCCGGAACGTCGAAAAAGTTCGAAGATGCGCTCATGATCCTGCTTTTGTATCCCACGGCCGTTATCGGCGACTTCGATCAAGATGCGATTATGTTGGGCAGCGGACGCCTTTACCCGTAGGCGCAAGGGTCTTGTTTGATCGCGGTATTTGATTGCGTTGTCAAAAAGATTGCCGAACACCTGCTCCAACGAGAGGCGATCCGATACTAACGGCGGTGAGTGAATGTCCCAATCGATCGCTCCGCTGGCCTCGGCAATTTGATGCTGAATCGCCTCGGTTGACGATCTCAACAAGGAATTCAATTCAATCACTTCTGGCTTCAAGGGCCGCTGCCCCGCTCGGGAGAGTTTCAAAATCGCATTGATAAGAGCATCCATTTTTCTGGTCGATGTCTTGATGAAACCAATTGCTTCCGGCAGGTCCTCTACAGCAACGGCTTTGGCTTCCCGCGTCAGTTCCGGATCGCCCTCCTTTTCCACCCGCTCGATCAGGCGATGAATGGGAGGAAGGCTCGCTTCCAATTCGCTTGTGAAGCCCATGATATTCACCAGAGGTGCACGTAGGTCATGTGTAACGATATAAGCAAATCTTTGAATCTCTTCGTTCGCGCGTCTGAGATCCTGCGTGCGTTCGCGCACACGTACTTCAAGACTGGCGTTCAAAAGATCGACCTCATTGCGCGAGGTCGCAAGATCTTTGGTATAATTTACGACAGTCCAGACCGATCCGCCCGCCATCAGCAGAATGACTATGGCTGCTACAATTGTCACCCAACGCAGTGCCAAAGCGCTGGCTCGCAGTTCGTCGCCAAGTTCATTGAGACGCTGATCTGCCTGTGCGAAAAGCACGTTGAAACCTGCTCTCGCGTGATCCATCAGCACTTTTCCCTCGTTCGAACGAACGATCGCAAGTGCGTCCGTACCACGCCCCTGCTTTTGCATGGCGACAGTCGCGTCCAGCTCCTTTAGTTTTCCATCGATTATCCCAGAAAGGTCTTGCAGTGGTGCGTCCATGGCCGGATATGCCGCAGCCAGTTGCCGGGCATTCTGCAGCGCGGGCAAGATTCTGTCGCGCGCAGCGCTATATGGGGCCAGATATTGCTCATCATTTGTCAGAAGAAATCCGCGCTGTCCCGTTTCGAGTTCCTGCACATTGGTGCGCAGATCTCCGAACGCGGCGCGCATCTCCCTTACTGCCAGGATTGCATCAGCATTTTGCTGTGTTCTTTGCGCGAGCCAAACACTGGCGCCGACGATTGCTATCAGGGCTATTGCGCCTGCGAGAAGGAAGATCGTTGTCGAGCGGACAAATGCGTTGCTGGTAATCGGCATAAAGAATATTCAACCTTAAAGTTGATTTGTATCGAGCGTTTCGGTCGACTTTGCGCCCGTTGTGCCGCAAAAGTTGTTGGACTTTACGCATTCCTGAGCTAAATTCAACGTCCGGTTCAAAGACAATAAAATTGCTTAAATGCAGCCAGATTTGTAACATGTACGCTACTGCGTCTGCAGGTTCAGCAATGGCTTTAACATATTCTCAATGAATCCCATTTGTCGTGGCCGGAAACACATTCAGGAACCCAATTGTTTAAAAAGACCCATCCCCCAGTCAAACGGATGAGATAAACCAACACCAACCATCAAATGGTCTCCCCCGCGCCGGTGCGGGGGAGACAAAATTTGACTATTTCTTCCAACGGCCTTCATACTTGAATTCGGGTGCGGCCTTCAGCTGGTCTTCCGTCGCGGCCATCCCGGCGGTCCACTTCTTGTCGTTTTCAGAATAGGAAACTTTAACTGCTGACGGCGCCACGATGACATATTTTTCACCTAGACCGAGAACGCCGCCCACAGAAACGATGTAACCCGCCAACTTGCCTTCCGAAAGGATCAAATCCTTGATTTCGCCGATGGTTTTGTTCTGGGCATCGACAATATTCAATCCAATGAGATTGTAGGAAAGAACGTCAGTTGGCTGCGCCGTTACGAAGGTTTCGGTGGCAGTTGCCGTGGCTGTCTGGGCGCTCGCAACGGAAATCATCGACGTGGCCAATGCCATTGCAATCAAAATACGACGCATAGTATTCTCCTGTTCATGACGAAGGTTCTTGCCTTCGCAGTTCCTAACGGGAATGGCGGCAATAGGTTCCAGTTTTGGCCAACACGTCTGGCCGGATTCCCTGACGTGACGACTCGTTCATCGCTATAATCATCATGGGTGATATGGTTGCTTGGGGACCAAGGAAGCTTTTTGACCGGGTCCCACAGAGAGCGCCTTCTGCCTGACGAAAGGCCCAAAATGTCTGTGCCAGAGGAATACAAAAAATCCGCAGACGAAAATCAGCCCAACGAGAATTAACAGTGTGATCAAACTTATAAAAAGCATGGAGGATCCGGCATATAGAGAACCCATCTCGGCACATTAGATAATAGCCGAGTTAGAAGGCACCACTGAGGGTATAAGACACTCAACTGTTCAAAAGTGCGATAAAAAAGATCGCCAGATTCGGTAGCAATAGAGATTACAACACCATACCCAGGTAGTAAAGCCGAAGACGTAACACGCCTTAACCCTCATATTAGCTGTATTCCGTCACAGGACATTCCTGGATCGCCGCAACGAGCAGTAGTGACTTATTATAGTCGCACGCGATGCACCGTCCCGAAAGACGAACGGGACTACAGCGTCCCCTGGAAGCATTCCATTCAGCGCAACAACCTCTCGTCTAGGTACTTGCTTACAACAAACTTGAAATTCTCAGCGCGCAAATTATATTTTTTGCAATCCAATCCGTGCAGAAACCGTTTCTGGCTTTTGCCCACGAGACGCTGCCGTTATTCTCAAGGGAGTAACAATAATGAGAGGACAAGAATTTCAAACGCAAATCGAAAAACCGGCAAGCCCTGAACTTTTTAAACAGATAAGGAGTCAGGTATCCGCGCCAATTTCGCCGCAAGGTGACAAGTCGCCACGTTTGGCGGAGCTTTTAAGGCGCGGCAAAGGCGGATTCACGCACCATCGATTTCGATCCGCAAAAAGCTGAACATGTTTGGAGGTCAACATGAGCGACCTTCAGGTAACTCTGGTCATTGCCATTGGCGTACTCTTCACGATGATGTGGCTCTCCATGTTCATCGAATGAGTAAATTGAAAAGGGCTCTTGATTGGTATCGCCGTCATTCCCATATTTTTTCCTGGCCGCTGAATCAGGGCCGGGTTAGTCAGGGAGCGCTGCTTCTTGGCGCTCCCTCATTTCTATGTTGCTCAAAAGGAGGATATAGTCATGAGAAGCAACGTCGATTTTTCTCCCTTTTATCGGTCGAGCATTGGCTTTGACCGCATTTTCAACCTGCTGGAGAATTCGGGGCAGCCGCAAGGCTCCGACAAATGGCCCCCATACGACATCATCAAGCTGAGTGACCAAACATATCGTATTGTCATTGCGGTTGCCGGCTTTGCCGATGTCGACCTTACCATCACGCATGAGCCGAACATGCTTGTGGTGAATGGTGCACGTGCAGAAACCGAAAACCTCAATTATCTCCATCACGGTCTTGCACTCAGGCCTTTTGTGCATCGCTTCGAGCTTGCCGACCATGTAACTGTCACAAGTGCGGTACTGGACAAGGGTCTGCTTGCCATCGACCTGAAAAAAGAAGTTCCGGAAGATATGAAACCGCGGCGGATTGCCATCGGTACCTCATCCCGAAGCACTGCGCCCGCGACAAAGGCTGTCAGGTCCACACCCAACGCATAGAAAGATGCGTTTGACCCGACATATATCACGAGGAAAGGAATAGATGATGAGTGTACGTGATCTCATGCCATGGAGCCGTGGAAACAATCAGGCTCCCGATCCTTACCGGAATGAAGGTCTGGATCCGTTTCTTGCCCTGCATCGAAACGTGAATCGTCTGTTTGACGAGGTTTTTCATGGATTTGATGCGCCGTCCCTGTTGGGCCGTCTGCCTGGCAGAAACGATGTCTGGCCGTCAATTGAGGTCAATGAGACAGATAAGGATCTGCGTATAGTCGCCGAGGTTCCCGGTCTTGAGGAACAGGATATCGACGTTCTCCTCGAAAATGGTGTTCTTTGTATCAGGGGCGAACGTAAGTCCGAAGACCACGATGCGCGCAGGCACTTCAGCGAACGTCATTACGGGCTATTCGAACGGCGTATAACGGTTGGTCATGAAATTGAGGAAGACAAAATCGAAGCATCATACGCCAATGGTGTTCTAACCATTTTAGTGCCCAAATCTGCCAAAGCGCGGGCATCCGCTAAACGGATAGCCATCAACAACAAGCACTAAATCTTTGCAGGGATACCCCCGGGCGCACCCTCGGGTGCGTCCGGGGAAAGATCCCGTATCGCCCCACCCTTCTGAAGAAGGCCAAGCGATGGAGATTGCTTCGGCGCTGCTCACTCAATGGAGGAAGATCGCTTTTATACGTTCGGGGGGAATATTTGGCATCCGGGGTAAAAAATTCTGACCTAATATATGAAACGGCACATATCACTCCCACCGCGTGGAAGATCTGTAGATCCCGTTCCTGTTGGCTTGACTTCGCAACATGGACTCGTTTGCAAAGGGAAACTCCTTGTTGATTTCGCCTATGGGCGTTGCCGGATATAACACACCCAGTCGGTCTATTTCAGTATCGGTCCATTTGTGGCGCGACCTGGTCAAGCCCAATTGATAACACTGCTTTTTATGGCGATCATCGATCGGTGCGGCAGGGCTTGTTTCATTGTTAAAAAATGCGGGTACAGCCTCCGACAAACCAGGAGTTCTACGTGGGAGAATCGGCGGCTCCGTTCCGGATCAGTATTTTCATTCATGAATGGAATCGCCTCGAAGTTACCCGTAGCCTGATAATTTAGAGCACCAGCTTGGCAAGCGGCATCCATAAATATACGTTTTCCACATCCCCTCAGGGCTGCTCATTGGGTTTGTGTGCCGAAATCATGTGTGCAATCGCTGTGTCGACCAATTGCGGACCGGTCCGCTCTAAAACCAGAATCTGCGCTTCCTGAGCGGCTTGGATAAAAGCGAAGCGGGCATTCTCAGCAGCTGTCTTCCCTTCCATGGCCTCGCGACAGGCCTCACAGGCAATACCGTGCGTTTCACTGCGATGCCTGAACCAATGTTCCGACAGCAATGTCAGTGCGTGTTTCACGTCCCGAACGACTACAATTCGACCGGTACGCGGCGATTTGACAGTGATATGGTCAAACAACAGCTTTTCCATGCACAGGAATGTTTGGAAGTACAACTTGTTCCCTGTCGCTTCTCGGAGCATGAGCCTTGTTCGGCATCTTCGACGGCCGTCAGAAAAGTTTATATGGGGCCGCCGCGTAAGGATAAAACCGGAAATCTGCGCCAACCGCCTTCAGGATCAGATTTTCTCAATATTCGAGACATGAAACGTGGGAACAAACCCAGGCGCCGATAGTCCAAAAGTGAGTTTCAGCCCTTTGCCATGACGTTTGAAACCGGCCCGGCTACAATACACCGCAGTCCATGTGATTCAAACGTTACAACGGGTTTTTCTCCGAAAACAGCGGCAAGAGCCGAGCGGATATACCGGGTGCCGTAACCTGCTCTGGTTGGTTCTTTCACCGTAGGTCCACCACTCTCGCTCCACTCCAACCTTAACATCTGCGGTTGAGAGGCGGTAATTTCCCAAATTATGCTTATTCGCCCTTCCGCGGTCGACAGCGCCCCATACTTGATGGCATTAGTGACGAGTTCATGCAGACAAAGTGCTAGTGTCGTACCTGCATCTCGAGTGAGCATGAGATCAGGACCTTCGGCGCGAAACCTCTTGATCGTGTCAGTGCTGTAAGGCTTCAAAGTGAGGTCAACGATCCCTCTCAGGGCGACGGTGTCGCCTCCCTGTTCGAAAACTGCGGAGTGAACGTTAGCCAAAGCTGCCAAGCGACCTTCGAAATCCTTGGTGAGGGCATCGATCGTATCAGCACCACGGCTGGTCATGCGAAATATGGACGTCACGCTGGCAAGAATATTCTTGACGCGATGGTTAAGTTCGAAACGCAGTTCCCTCTCGCGCGCGATAAAGTCTCTGACGTCCCGCTGACGCAACCGGACAAGAAGTGCGGACTGGACACCGCTCACCAGTTCGAGGGCCACCACTGGCCTTTGAAAGAACAGTTGTCTTGCCTGTGGCCATCGCTTCTCGAGTTCAGCTCGGATGCGGGGTTGCGGTGCTTTTCGATCAAGCAGAATAAAGATCGGCAGGTCAGACCAATTAGGCTGAAGCGACAAATGGCTTGCTATGGTATCGATTGTCTGAGATGTGAGTGACTCGTGAGTAACCAGAATAACGGCGGGTACCCCGTTCAGGAGATCGGTGAGATCATCCGTTTTGGCGCAGATTCTTGTATTTATCCCGTGCTCGACGAGCAGCATCTCGATATAGGCCGCATCCTTCCTATAGGGCGCGAGAACAAGCACCCAATCCAGCTCGCCGTGAGTATTGGCGTTCATTATGCCTCTGGCAGGGGATTGTAGGACACGACGCTAACACCGGAACTCTCGATCAGGAGTTCTCTGACATCGAGGTCATGCGGACCATGGCGTTTCTTCACCACCGTAATACTGCGTCTAAGTTTTCCCTCGTGTTCCGAAATTCTCAACAGAAGCACGGTGTCACCGAGAAAACTGACGTCAACATCAATCCCGACGTTTTGACCCAGCAATCCATGTTGCGCGACGATCAACATGGTCAAAACACCTGATCGGGCGAGATATTTCAACAAGGATTGAATGTCTCGCACGGCTTTCTCGCGATGCGGGAGTGAATTCAAGTAGCCCGTGAAGCTGTCTATTACCACCACGCGAGATTTTTCACGCGTAACCACGTCTTGCGCGATCTTGCCAAATTCGCCTGGCGAAATCTCGTTGGGATTGAAATCCCGAATGATCAGCTGGCCGTCCTTGTGAAACTGGCGCAGATCCATGCCCAGCCCTTCGGAGCGCCGAAAAAAAGTTTCGAGGCGTTCCTCAAACAGAAAGAGCGCTACGCTTTCGCCGCGCTTCAGGGCCGCGGTAGCGTACAGGGAGGACATCGTGGATTTGCCCGTACCCGACTGGCCGATCACGAGCGTAGTGGTCCCCGCCTCCTGTCCACCGCCGAACATCTCATCAAGCGAAGTGACACCCGATTTGATGAGTTGCGGTTTGCCGTTTTCGGAGGCCGTTCCCGGAATGATCCTTGGATAGACAATTACCCCCTCGCCCTCGCGAATTGCCATATCGTGATAGCCATCGGCGACTGGAACTCCACGCATTTTGCTGACTTCAACCTGGCGACGCACTCCGCCATATTCTTCAAGCGATTTGTCGAACCGGATCACCCCATGGGCGATACCTTCCACTTCTTCGCCGCTGCGTTCAACCGAGCCATTTGTCTGGGTGTCCAGAAGCATGGCAACTACACTATGGCGAGCAAGGAACGATTTGAAAGCCAGCAGTTCCCGACGGAAACGCGGGGAGTCACCTGTTATCAAGCGGATTTCCAGGAGTGAATCGTAGACCAGCCTATGGGGTTTGTGTTCTTCGATAGCTTTTTCGACGGCTGATCGTGTCTCGTCAAGGCGAAGCTCTGTGGTTTGAAAGATTGACTGATCCAATGCACCATTCACAGCATCAGATGCCGATAACTCCTCGATCTGGATGCCATCGAGTGACCAGCCATGAGAAACAGCTATTGATTTAAGTTCGGCGGTTGTCTGGGAAAGGCTGACGTACAGGCAGCGCTCACCATTCTCAACGCCGGCAAGCAAGAACTGCAATGCGGCCGTGGTTTTACCAGACCCCGGAGCACCTTGCAAAATGTAGAAATTGGATGAAGGCAATCCACCGCGAAGGATTTCATCTAATCCGGCAATCCCAGTTTTGACAACCGACGGTTTTTTACGCGTGACCATCTCAATCGATCCATTTCTTGGAAATCAAGCCGGACGGAAACACCGGACCGCTCAAGCTACACCAGTCTCCGATTTATATTTCGCGATGGCCACCGTCAACATCCATATAGGATCGATAGGGAATAGTAAGCGATGTAAAGTTCGATATCTATTCCATTCTCAACAACTCACGTACCGCCGTTATGATTTGCCCAGGTCGATAAGGCTTGCCGAAAAAACGACCATCCACTGGGAGGTTGTCATCAGTCATTTGCTGATGGCCGGAAGTGACAATAATCTCTATAGGCGGCCACTTATCCCGTACGGCCGCCGCGAGTCTAAGGCCGTCCATGCTTCCCGGCATGTCAATATCCGTAAAGAGAACACGAATATCATCGCGTTGATTTAATATCGCAATCGCCTCATCTGCATTACCCGCCTCCAATACACCAAATCCTGCCCTCTCCAACGCTTCTGAAATGTCCATACGAATAAGGATCTCGTCTTCGACAACGAGAACTGTAATCAATGCTTCCTTCATGACTACGAATGTCCTTTGGTAGAGGGTTACAAATAATGAAGCGAACTACTTCATTGGCGCCCTACCGGAACGCGAGTGCTGCAAAATCGATCCCGACTATCAAATCTTAAGTCGGATGCCGGTTTAACCACTATGGCGCGATGCTCGTCAGGGGTTAGGCGATTGATCGCTATCAGAAAAATAAATGAAATTAGCCGAACCAACAGTGCTGAATAGATGTTGATATCAACTCGCCACCCAAAGGAACCAAACACTTCGTCCTGTGTTATTGCAAGAGGAACGGACTTTTGATGGCGCCTCGAGCGCCGCAAGATGCGTCACGAAAGCATGACACGTTCCAATTTGACAAATGGCTGTAAGATGTGGATCGCTGTGCAGATAATCCAGGTGCGTGAGTTTTTCAAATGGGCATTCGGAACGGGTGGCGTTCGCGGGTCCTGCGCTTATTCGATCGGCTATAATTCGGGGTTGATGCGGTACCCTGACAGCAGCGATTTATCTGCTCCAAATCCATATTTTCCCCATACAGAGGATTGGTCGGAATGGCGAGCTGGTTACCAGGACGGATGCGATGCAACTTTTGAAAGAAAATTGCCGTTGGCATAGTTCAAACTGGCCAGATTTATCCCTAGACGATAACCGACCAATTCTGATCCTCTACGAGTTCAACCATTTGGTTTGTACCTTCGCAAACTGCGGGCCGCCTCCCAATTTACCGGCTCATTCTTACGGTTAACTGCCGTGCGACACACGAGGATCAGATCGTAGCCTTGGCGCGCCAAGCGGTCGGCGTAGATCGCACCGATGCCAGACGATGCGCCTGTGATCAGCGCCGTACCTTTTGAGTGTGGAGCCCTGAAGATAGAGTAAGAAATTCGTGTCTTAAATGTCATATATCCGGCATATTAGGACACATTGAGTAAAGGGACCAGTACTGATGTTAATTGTCGAGTGATCGATCACGGATCTCACCACGCTCATGAAAGTAGACGGCGCGTTTACGTTCGTGGGCGTAGAGGGCTTTTGAAACGCGATGCACACTTAGCAACGCCAGTGATGGCAATCAGACCAAATCTGCACTAGCATTGAACCCGGATCGCCACTCGGGGGCAGGCCAGTTCGGAATTTCCGGAATTTAGGCCCATCTTTGAATGTCTATTCCGAACGTCATGCCGGTGATAGTCATAACTGACCAACGGGGTTGATAGCGACGGTCGCACCGACCGCCTTCCCGCCAGGTGGGAGATAAGACAATGCTGAAATTCGTCTTTGCTCTGGGAATACTCGCTCTCGCAGTGCCCGCCAGCGCTCAGGTTCCGGACTTTCCGGATACTTTCAAGACACAGGAGATCACGACCAACGGCGCGACCATCCATGTTCGCGTCGGTGGTGACGGACCGGCAGTGGTTCTGCTGCATGGTTATGGTGAGACCGGCGATATGTGGGCGCCGATGGCGAGTGACCTTGCCCGCGATCACAAAGTCATCGTTCCCGATCTGCGTGGGCTTGGCCTCTCCTCTAAACCGGAAGCCGGTTTCGACAAGAAGACCCAGGCCGGCGACGTGGCCGGCGTGCTCGATGCGCTCAAGATCGATCGCGCCGATCTGGTCGCGCACGATATCGGCAACATGGTCGGCTTTGCCTTCGCAGCCCAGTATCCCGAGCGGGTCAATCGCTTCGTGCTGATCGATGCGCCCGTGCCTGGCGTTGGGCCGTGGGAGGAGATCTTGAAAAACCCGTTGCTGTGGCACTTCCGCTTCGGCGGACCGGATATGGAACGCCTCGTTGCTGGCCGCGAACGCATTTATCTCGATCGCTTCTGGAACGAATTCTCGGCCACTCCGAGCCACTTTACCGAGGCTTCGCGTGAGCACTATGCCAAGCTGTACGCCCTTCCGGGCGCCATGCATTCGGGCTTCGCCCAGTTCGCCGCCTTCGATCAGGATGCGGCCGACAACCGGGCCCTCCTCGCTGCCGGCGGCAAGCTGTCCATGCCGATCCTGGCGATTGGTGGCGAGAAGTCGTTCGGCCCGATGATGGCAACCGTGATGCGCGCAGCGGCAACCGACGTGACTGAGGGCATTATCCCCGATTCCGGTCACTGGATCATGGAAGAAAACCCCGAAGCCACGACTAAGATGGTCCGTGTGTTTCTCGACAGGGCGCGCTGACCTTTCCGGTTTAATGTGCTCGCAGTTAGGGGACCATAAAAAGTTGTGGGGCAATAGATGATTGAGAGTAGGGTGTCGCCTAAACACCGCTTTTTAAAATGACAGCACTGACGTTCCTACGTGCCGGATCCAACAGAACCGTACCTGACGCGGCAATTGCCCCACAACTTTTTATGGTCCCCTGCCTCAAATCGTTGAATCAACTCAGTCGTCCAAGCTGCCGTCGCCGAGAGATGCCAGCTCCAGAGTTCGAGCAGATCTTTCGCATGCGACGGTCGCAGCGTCCTTGCCTCTTTCAACTTCAGGTTCAAATAACCCGTTTGATCTCGTAAAGGACCTGCGTCTTCAACGGGTGCCCCTCAGGGAGTGGGGCGTTGTCAAAACTGCCAACTTTCTGCATGCCAAGGCGCTCCATCAACCCCCAGGATGCGGTGTTAGCTGGAGCGGTGAAGGCGACTAATCTTTCGAGCTTCAGCATCACCAATCCGAAATGCACCGACGCCTCCGCAGCCTCCCTGGCGAGCCCTTTGCCTTGCCACTTCGATGAAAGTCTCCAGCTTAATTCGACGGCCGGTCCAAATGGCGCTTCCCATGTGACGGGTGCGATCCCGCACATGCCTATGAGTTGACCTGCACTCTTTTCCTCCAGCGCCCAAAAGCCCCATCCGCAGTCATCAAACTGCCGATCTATACGATCCAGCATCTGATCCGATCCTGCACGTGTCAAAGGGGACAGATATCGTTGCACATCGGGCTCGACGTTCAATGCGTGAAATGCCTCTCGATCTTCGAGACGCCAAAGCCGCATCCTCAGGCGGGGCGTTTCAAGTAAAACGTTGGGATGAGAATTCGTCATGGAGGCAATGTCCTTCTGTGGGGACTATATAAAATTGTGGGGCACTCACGCAAATGTCCTTTTATTCCGGGCAGTACTAGCCATTGGAGTGGCGTGTCATAACGCTCATGCCATGCTTACCCCACGACTTATATAGTCCCCTTTCTGTGCAAATTGATCAGCTGACGCGGTGGGAGTAGCCGCCCCTGTTCCAAAAGCGCGGCGGATTTGTCAGGCGGCCTCGCCGGACACTGGTCTCCAGCCAAGCCGATATTGCCAGCGGAATCCTTCGCTCGGCATTGATCCAAGTCTGAATCAGCGCCGGATCGCATTCCAGATTTTTGACGATATCATCAATATCCACGCCAAGTCTTGCAAGGCAATCACTGAATCGGGCAGGCGTCATCCTGCAACCTGCATTTTCAGGTTGGTGCGATGCAGACTTATGCGTTCTGCAATCTTATTCCCTTCACGTCTGTTCATCTTCTGTGTTGGCGCTTTGAAAGCCTTCAGAAAGGCCGGTGGTGAACCACGTCGCGGATTCCCTCGGGTCCGATGGAATGCTTCATCTAATGTGCTCCTAAGCGTTCTCACAGAAACGTATCGGCCTTGCAACGGTTCCTCAATATGGATGGTTACGCTGTCCCTTTTCCGTCTGTGAAGCCTCGTTGCTTCTTTGCCGTGTTGCATGGATGTACCAGATTGCAAAAGATTCAATGCAAAAAGTCGCAATTCCCGACAATCCTAAAATGCGTTCAGGTTAAATATCTTATCCATCCCAGGGCATTCACGGCTGCTCATTTGGTTTGTGTGATGAAATCTTATGTGCAATGGCAATCTCTATGAGTTGAGCTCCTGTCTGTTCCAGCACGATAATTTGAGCTTCCTGGGCAGCTTCGACAAAAGCACGCCGCACGCTATCAGCAGAGAGTTCGCCGTTAATTGACTTTCGGCACGCATCACAAGCAATTGCATAATTATCACCGGTGCAGCTTGGCCAATGCTCAAGCGAGGCAAGTGCATCAGGTGCGTTGCTAACGACGACAATCTGCCCGGTGCGCCATGATTTTATTGTCACATGGTCAAATGACAGCTTTTCCATACGCGTTAAATGAATAACCGAAAGAGTTGTTCCGGAGAGTTAAGCCGAATATCACTCCTGTCGGAAGTCAGCACATTCGCTCGAGAAGGTGAATCAGGCACGACAACTGTCGACACAGCGCACTTGGCTTTTATTTTGCCAACATTGCTATCCTTTAAAAATCCATATCTTCGCGGCAACACTATGGTGTTGTCACTCTCCAGTGTACAACGTGAGGCTCGACACAGCAGTCCCCACACACCCCTGGTCGAGCCTCACTCCGTCTCATTCTTTCTCCGGTTACCTGGTTTTCAAAAGAATATTGAAAATTCAATGGTTCGGAATACAGTCGTTGCCAACCGTTCATTGTTGGAGGTTGTTATGGTATTGAACCTTGACCACAAGCTTGATTGCAAGGACTGTGGTACGATCTATCTGGATATTCCGTCCAATGCCAATTCCGATACTCCGATCCACTGCAGTACCTGTGGAATCTTCCTGGGCAGATGGGGCGAGCTTGAAACAGATTTTGCCCGTCAAGGTGGCCAAAGCGGAGTGTTTCACATGGAAGATGGCCAGATTACCCCGATCGTTGAAGGCCGAAAACCCTTTTCCTGAACAACCTGCTTGCCTGACGAAACTGTAGGGCCCCTGGGGCCGCATCAAGAAATAAGCCTTTTCATGATCGTATGGATGACCGCGATTGCATCCGGCTTTTTTAGGGTTGAAAGTCCGATGTTTTCCTCTCGCGAAGGATCATATTCATGGGTCCTGACCCTAGTTTTCCGCAGCTCTTCAAATTATAGTTGGTCATTCTATGTTGTTCATGAGCTTCATCATTCTTTTAATTCTCGTCGGCCTGGTTTTCTCCTGGGGCTTTTTTGCATTTCTCTTGCATAGAAAATTTGGACCGTTCAATAAATAGAAGAAGAATAAATTCGTTCAGCATTTGCGACAAACGTGGCGCCAATATTGCTCGGTGTGACGAGACACTGCAGACCGCGACGAAGGGGAAGCATAAACTACCTCATCCATTTCTGCATCTCAAAGCTACCGATCATACGGGGAACCTAATGGCGGTAGTGCCGTTAGTTCCTGCGAAGGCATGAACCTTCGTAATAAGCAGGAGAAAACTATGCGCCGTATTTTGATTGCAATGGCATTGGCCACCTCGATGATTTCCATGGCAGGTGCCCAAACGGCAACGACAACCGCCACCGAAACGTTTGTTACAGCCCAGCCGACTGATATTCTATCGTATAACCTTTTGGGATTGAATATTGTGGATGGGCAGAACAAAACCATCGGTGAAATCAAGGATCTTATCCTTTCGGAAGGCAAGTTGGGGGGGTACATCGTTTCCGTGGGCGGCATTCTGAGCTTGGGTGAAAAATATGTCATCGTGGCGCCGGCAGCCGTTAAAGTCTCATATTCGGAAAACGACAAAAAATGGACAGCGACAATGGCGGCGACGGCAGATCAGCTAAAGGCCGCGCCAGAATTCAAATATGAAGGCCGTTGGAAAAAATAGTTGGAAATTGCCTGCCCCTGCAAATAGGGGCAGGCATGTCAACAAATTGCGATCAGCATACACTCCCTACACAATCGACCAATTCGCTACGGTGAAGACCATGATCTTCGATGGGGCGTTTCAAAGAAATTCATTTACCAGACCGCCGCTAAATGAGAGCCCCCATATCAATGACATAACGCCAGGTGCCGTCCGATCCTCGTCGAGCCACTTTCGAGGAAATCCCTCCCATTTCTATCGGGTTGCCCTTTGCGTCTTTGCCTTTGAAAGACCAACTGGCATGAATCAGCGCGACGCCGTCTTGTTGAACGCATGATAGCTGGGTGGCAGACAACGCACCGTGTAAGCTCAGCAAGGCATTCATCTGTTTCCTGATCTCGGAATGACCGGTGAGTGGATGCCCTGGACAAGGGCACAGGACCGCACTTGGCTCATACAAGTGAATTAAAGCTTCGATGTCACCAAGCCTAAATAGCTCGTTGTAGTGTGCATTTAGGTCTTCTGGATTGGTAATAATCATGCTTGCCTGTCATTCCGACCAGAAAGAAGGCTGCATAGCTGCCTTCTTTCTCGTGAATGCTGTAAATTGCTTCGCAGCCCTGCGCCATTCGCCTTGTTTGACATACCGGATTATTCGATCGAACCGACGAAATACTTTAGCAGGGTTTTGGTGTTCTGGGTTTAACACCCAAAAAATTGAAACCTTATTACATCGGGCCCTGCTTCGGACGGAACTCTCTCCTGATCAGTCCGGACTCATTCCGTCCCGTCGGATCTCTCCCTCTCTTCCACTGTTGTCGTCGACATCGAAAAAGCGCCCTGCCGTCGGGAGGGGCGCATTCGATGTGTTGCTAGTTGTTCCAGCCAAGCAGACGGACAGTGACAGCGAAACTTGATGTATACGCGGCCATATCCAGCATGGGTAATGCCACGACGGTCCGCTTCTTTCATTAAGAGCGCAAATGCGGAACGAAAGTTCGTACATCGCGTTTCCTGTGCAAGCGATACACTGAACACGTTTTTTGCCTCCGTGTTGCAGGCGCGGCATTTAAGCTAAATGCGCGCAGTCAGGTTTGTCGTTCACCGCAGGGAGGAACTTATTGTGGTAGACGTTTCAACACCCAGCGTTGATGAGCGCCCAAACGTAGCGGGCTTCACATCCGCTATAGAACTCGCGGAGAAATCAGCGAAGCCATATCCCTACGACAGCGCTGAGTACCGTAGGGCACGCATGGCGTTGCTCGTCGAAGAAATCGAACTCAGACGTCATATCGAACGGGTTGCAAAGCAACGTAGGGCGCTGCCGCTTGGTGGTGAGGCGCGCTCTTATGAATTCCTCGACGAGCAAGGAACGACGTCCGGGCTGGCCGAAATGTTCGGTCGACATGATACCCTCGTCACCTATTTTTGGATGTACGGGCCGGAGCGCGATCGACCCTGCCCAATGTGCACATCGTTGCTCGGTTCATGGGATATACCTGCAGTCGATCTTGAACAGCGCGTCGCACTGGTGGTCATCGGACGCTCGCCTGTTGCCCGACAGCTTGCTTTTGCGCGCGAGCGGGGATGGCGCAATCTCAAGTTCTACCAGTGTGTCGGCGATGACTTTGCCAAGGACTATCGCGGTCTGGCTCCCGACGGCAGCGAATGGCCGGCGCTTGATGTGTGGAAGAAGGACGGCAACAAGGTGCGCCATTTCTGGGCGGGCGAGTCCGGCGACACAGCCGATCCCGGAGAGGACGCACACGGCGCGCCCGACCCCACACCCTTATGGACCATACTCGATCTGACGCCCGGCGGGCGCGGGACAGACTGGTATCCGAAACTGGAATACGTGCAGTGAAGGCGGCATGGGTGACGCGCCGGGATGTGTTGTTCGGGATTGCAGCGACGAGTCTTCTGTCGTTTACCCCTGTTTTTGCACAGAGTGCTGCTGGCATTGTTCCCTTCACTTATCATGCGCCGCAATCGGCGCTGGACGATTTGCGCGCGCGTCTCACTCGAACTCGTTTTCCTGACCGGGAGACTGGCGCAGGATGGGATCAAGGCGTCCCGCTCGAAGTTTTACAAGAACTGGTCGACTACTGGGGCACTGCCTATGATTAGCGGCAGTGCGAGGCAGACCTCGCCGCATGGCCGCAGTTCAAGACATCGATCGATGGACTTGGAATTCATTTCATTCACGTCAAATCCCGTCATGAGAATGCCCTGCCCATCATCCTTACGCACGGTTGGCCGAGCACGATTTTATTATTCCGTGACGTGATTGGCCCTTTGACCGATCCAACCGCGCATGGCGGCACGGCGGCGGACGCGTTCGATGTCATCATCCCTTCGCTGCCTGGCTTTGGCTTCTCCGACAAGCCGACGGAGCACGGCTGGAACGTCGAGCGCATTGCAAGTGCGTGGGTCGAGCTGATGCAGCGCCTCGGCTATTCACATTACGTCGCGCAAGGGGGCGACTTCGGCGCGTTCGTCTCGACCGCGATGGCGCAGCAGAGTCCGCCCGGACTCTCCGCGATTCACCTCAACTTTGCGCAGACTATTCCCGACGAGATCCCGGCGAAGCTGCTGCATGACCAGAAGCGCGCCCTCGAAGCCTGGAAAATATTCCGCGAGCGAAATTCAGCCTACCTGCAACTTCAATCGACTCGCCCGCAGACAATCGGTTCCGCGCTCGCCGACACGCCTGTTGGACAATGCGCCTGGATTTACGACATCTTCAACTGGGGAACCGGCAATACCGGGCGACCCGAGAATGCGCTGAACCGTGATGCGATGCTCGACGAAATTACGCTATACTGGCTGACAAATACCGCCGCGTCGTCGGCAAGAATCTACCTTGAGCAGGCAGCGCTTATGGGCATGCACAACAATCCGGGCCGCGTCGAGTTGCCCGTGGGGGTCAGCGTATTCCCGAACGATCTTCCGGCGGCACGTAGCTGGGCGCCCCTAGTCTATCCCAAGCTGTTCTACTGGCACGAGCTGGATCGGGGCGGGCATTTCGCCGCGCTCGAAGTTCCGCAGCTCTTCACCGAGGAGTTGCGGACATGCTTCCAAGCTTTTCGCCGCGCCTGACGGGATTCGGGAGATTTGACGACGACCGTTTCGAAAGGAAGCGAATAATGACAAACGAAGACCGCGAAGTGACACCGGTCCGTGGGAGCGCGCATGATGCGCTCTCGGTCTTTCTGGGCGAATGGCACGCCGAAGGTACGTCGTTCGGCGGAACCGATCAATCGGGTGCCGAGCCCAAAGCCAATGGCGTCCCTTGGATCAGCACCCATACCGCGCGCTGGCATACAGGCGATTTCTTTCTCATTCAGGATGAGCGCGCGCAGATCGGCGGGGCGGGCTTCGACACCATGAGCATCGTGGGCATCGAACCCGGCACTGAAGGTTATTTCGCGCGAACCTTCGAGAATCACGGGTTCTATCGGCATTATGCTCTATCTACCGATAGCCGAACTTGGCTGCTGGAAGGCGCGACTGAGCGTGCCCGCACCGTATTCGACGCGGGTGGCAGCACCCAGACGATCACATGGGAATGGTGGCGCGACGGCAAGTGGCTGCCGCTTTGCGACCGGGTAGCAAAGCGCGTGGATAGCGCATCGAACGCGACGAGGAGAGTATGATGACCCTGATCGGGCACTGCCATTGCGGACGCAATGCATTCGAAATCGACGGCGAACTGCCCGAGGCGCTGACGCGCTGCACCTGCTCGTTCTGCTCGAAGCGAGGGCATTTCTATGCCTATTACACGCCCGACAAGTTCAAGGTCGTACAGGCCGACAGCGACGCTGTCTATCGCTGGAATTCGAAGAAAGTGGCAAACCATTTCTGTAGCGCGTGCGGCTGTGATCTGTATGCCGACAGCCCCGCGTTCAAAAAGGACGGAAGCTGGGACGGGAAGACAAGACGAATCTGTGTCAACGCGCGTCTTTTCGACAATTTTGAAGCCGCTGAGTGGCCAGTGACTGTCATCGATGGGAAGAACCTGTGGTGATCGCCCTCACCGTGAATGCCTGGCCGGCCATATAGGTCCATTCAATGAATTGGTTCTTACAGCCCAAATCACAGGAACCTCCATGCGATCTATTGGTTATGCTTTAACGGTCTTTATTCATGTCGGAGAGAACACATGTACATCGTCCTTGGTGGAACCGGTCACATTGGGTCTGCAGTTGCCGAAACTCTGTTGGAGAGCAAAAAGTCCGTCACAGTGGTGGCGCGTGATCCTGCCAAAGCGGATGGCCTCCGCAGAAAAGGTGCCAAAATAGCGGTTGCTGACATCCATGATGTCGACGGTTTGCGGAATATCTTTCGCAACGGCAAACGTCTTTTTCTCCTAAACCCACCGGCTGATCCAGCAACCAATACGGATTTTGAAGAGAGAAGAACGATATCAGCCATTCTGGCTGCACTGGACGATTCTGGCCTCGAAAAGATCGTGGCTGAATCAACCTACGGTGCACAGGCCGGGGAACACATCGGCGATTTGGGTACGCTTTTTGATCTCGAGCAAGGTTTGAAGACGAAGCAAATTCCCGTCAGCATCATTCGGGCCGCCTATTACATGAGCAATTGGGACGCTTCTTTGCAAACTGCTCGCGAGCAAGGTGTGATCCACACTCTTTTTCCTTCAGATTTTGAGCTACCGATGGTGGCTCCCCAGGATATCGGTCGGATTGCAGCAGGTCTTCTGATCCAGACCGCAGAGCGGACCGGGCCTCATTATGTAGAGGGTCCCAAACGCTACACCCCGGCCGACGTTGCTGCAACTTTTGCAAATGCGCTTGCAAAACCAATCAATGTTGTGACCACCCCACGCGACCAATGGACAAAATCTTTCGAAACCATAGGGTTCTCAAAAACTGCCGCCAAGTCCTACGTTGGCATGACAGCATTGACCATGGATGGAAGTTTCCCGGTTTTGGATGAAGTGGAACGTGGATCAATATCCTTGCAGGATTATGTATTTGAGCTCGCCGCCGAGGAGCGGAGCCGTTAGCCCGAGGTACAGACACGTCTACCTGAGGCAGTTTCCTGACAAGCTCTTTGAGCTTGCGTCCTTTGCTTGGCATTCTCAAGATTCTTTATCGCTTCAAAGCCGCACTTCAGAAAGGACCACTTACAGGGCCAGACCAAGCTCTTCACAATTTCAGCTTGTATAAACCGATTAGGCGATTGGTGCGAATTGAGCAAATTAATGGTTCAATCGAACTGGCTGACCTTCACAGCTAGCAATTCACCTTCGTGCGTCTTCGCCACGTAGATCGTGTCTTCGTCTGAGCCGATGGCAACGCTGAACGGCTTGCACTGCGCGACAGCCTTTGGCAACTGGCATTCCATTACTCGGTAGAGTCTGCCCTTCTTACAATCCGCTGTAATTTCGACCGGGCAGAATAGTCACCCTGCCGTTCGCAGGGCAAATTGAAAAACACGTTGCTATGGTGATCTACATAAATCTGACAGTTAATATGGAAGGTGTTTGCAAAGACACGACAGCGGTTGGTCCGGATTTAGGCTGTGGCCTCAAATGTCACTTGAAAATCAAACTCACCTATGGAAATTGTCTTTTACCCACAAGCATAGGTGAAAAGCACGGCTACTCGCGAAGAAAAGATTCGGATGGTTCGCAATTTTGCCGCCAACAAAATCGGCGATCTGATTGAGAAAAACTACGACGATGGAGACATTATGAACTTCGTCGAAGAACATGATCGTTTGCTCACGGTATTTCATGCCGCCGAAGTAGTAACCTCAGAAACAGTGTCTAACACGAACGCGCTCTGAACTCTAATTCCCTTCCCGGATGAAAATATCCGCGGCCTTCGCTGCTTCTATAAAAGCCGCCCTTGCCTCGTCAATTGTACGTGTGCCTTCCATTGTATCGAGGCTCACTTGTCTTGCAGCCAAATATGTCGGACCGTGGCGAGCTGGCCAATCGGTCAGCAGAAACTCCGCAGCTTCTTCAACTGAGGTGATGTTCCGATAGGCACCAATTTTCTTGGTTTCAACCGTGACCGATTCAAACGGAAACTTTCGCATCAGCACGGTTCCGCGCCAGCCTGCTTTGATTTCTCTGCAACAAGCGCATCTATTGCCCGCTGCACCTCTCGATAAGTCCAGCCGGCCAATTCTGCCTCATCGGCAATCACACGGATATCGCTCGTCGACACCTCATCCAGAAACCTTTCCCGCATGGTCTCCATGCAATGTGCATGGCGCAATTCCGGAGTTTCATATTCGTAGTCCGTCAGCGGACCGACAATAGCTACATGCATCATTGTTATTTCCTCCTGCCCTGTAACGTTGGGGAGACACGAGGGTTCCAAGACTGTAAGCCAGCTGCAACGTTCAGGACACGCGGCTAAACCGCGTTTGCCACCGTAACGTCGAGCGCAGCAAGGGCACTGTAAACGACTGGAACGGGTTTAACTCTTAATTTGCGGCAATCCGGATACTTGAATCCCTCCCTATAAACATGCGAGCTTAATTTCGCACTCAGTAAAGAGTCGGAGAGATACAAATTGAAAACTGCAAAAATGATGTTTGTTGCTGCAACTGCATTGGCCATCTCAGCTATGGTATTGGCTAGTGCCGCGGAAGCAGCAAACAGAAAAGGAAGCCACCGCGTCGGCGGCTATAATAGCCATGGTAAGGGTAGCCACTACGTAGGTGGATACCGCAAGCATCGGTAAAAATATCGAGGATTGCCATCGACCCCGCTTCGGCGGGGTTTTTCATTTCTGAATGCAAGTAGAGCGCGCCTCCCAACGCGCAAGCGGCTTGATTATGACAATGCGCATTGTACAGATGAACCATACCGGATTGTCGTCGGATTCGGCGCGAGGCTCGGTTAATCCCTACCTCGACAAGCAGTCTATGCCCCACCTCATCCACTGCTGTTCAACCATTTGAAACCAAGTCAGAATAAATTGTCATGCGACATTCACAGGGAGGACGTGTCGTGCCGGTTAGCACGTCATTAATCTTGCTGAAAAGCTGAAGAAGACCGTCGTTATCGGGACGTTACCACGCGATGCGATTGCCCGCCTCCGGCCGGTCTCAACGACGTTTGCATAGGATCATACTTATTACGAATAGATGATCGAAAACAACATTCGTGATTTGACCGTTACCATTGCGTTAATCATAAGCCAAACGGCCGCATTAAGTGCAGCACGAGACCTGGCAGGTGAAGATGAAGGCAACTGCCATGCCTCTTCTTGAAAAGCCATATCCGGGTCACATTTTCTAAGTTATTACTCTCCCGTGCAACAAGCGGCCCACAGATATTCGTTCCCCGTATAGCCCCATCCGGCCCTCTTTTTTCAAATCATACCAATCTCTATGTTGATGCGGGGTTACCAAGAGGACAATCCTCGCTTCCGGTTTGTGAGATACCCGTGGAAGGCGAGATTGTTCGCCGAACTGTGCAGTGATATGTCGCTCTCTCTTTGTGTTCACCATCAGGAACCATCCCCTCCATCCGTCGTTAGATTGTATTCGATCAAGCGCGGAGGATTTTCCCATGACCAGCACATTCGACACGGATAAAGGCAATGGCGGCGAGACACATCAGCATGTTCCGGAGAAAGGCCCTCACGAGGCCGCGGATCATCTGACGACAAATCAGGGCATTCGCGTCACTGACAATCAGAATAGTCTCAGATCCGGCGAACGCGGGCCAACGCTGCTGGAGGATTTCGTCCTTCGCGAAAAGATCTTTCACTTTGATCACGAGCGTATTCCAGAACGCATTGTCCATGCCCGAGGCTCTGCTGCACACGGATACTTCGAACTCTATGAGTCATTGGCTGACATTACGAAAGCCGACCTGTTTCAGCGCGTAGGTGAAAAAACACCACTATTCACCCGATTCTCCACAGTCGCCGGCGGCGCGGGTTCAGTTGACACCCCGCGTGACGTTAGAGGATTTGCCGTCAAATTCTACACCAAGGAGGGAAACTGGGATCTCGTTGGCAATAACATTCCCGTATTCTTCATTCAGGATGCAATCAAGTTTCCGGATCTTGTTCATGCGGTAAAGATGGAAGCTGATCGTGCGTTCCCGCAAGCTGGCAGCGCACACGACACATTTTGGGATTGGGCGTCGCTTATGCCGGAGACCACACACATGCTGATGTGGGCCATGTCCGATCGCACCATCCCTCGGTCATTGCGCATGATGGAAGGATTCGGCATCCATACGTTCCGGCTTGTCAACGCGTCGGGAAAATCCACTTTTGTCAAATTCCATTGGAAGCCGAAGCTTGGCCTTCAGTCGACCGTCTGGGACGAAGCACTGAAACTTCAGGCGGCAGACAATGACTATCATCGCCGCGATCTTTGGGCGTCCATCCATTCCGGCAACTATCCGGAATGGGAACTCGGGCTGCAGCTGTTTGATCAGGAGTTTGCTGACGCTCAGCCTTATGATGTGTTAGATGCAACAAAGCTCATTCCGGAGGAAGTCGTCCCGATCAAGCTCGTCGGGAAGATGGTTCTCGACCGGAATCCTGACAATTTCTTCGCGGAAACCGAACAGGTCGCGTATTGCCCGGCCAACATTGTTCCCGGTATTGATTTCTCCAATGATCCGCTCCTGCAAGGCAGGTTATTCAGTTATTTGGATACGCAAAAATCCCGCCTCGGGACTGCAAACTTCCATCAGTTGCCAATCAATGCGCCGAAATGTCCGGTCATGAATTTTCAACGCGATGGACAGATGCAAATGAACGTTCCAAAGGGACGCGCAAATTATGAGCCCAATAGTCTTGCCAACCACAATGAGGACGGCGGGCCCCGCGAATGTCCGGTAACGGGATTCAGCACGTTCGAAGGACGTTCAGAGCATGACGAACAGGGTGATAAACTGCGCGTTCGCGCCGAACTATTCGCCGATCATTACAGCCAGCCCAGGCTATTCTGGCATTCACAACAGCCCTCGGAACAAGCTCATATTGCGTCGTCATTTGTCTTCGAGTTGTCGAAGGTGGCTCTAGAGCAGGTTCCGCCACGGATGGTGGCCAATTTGCGCAACGTCGACGAGGATTTGGCGAAACGCGTCGCGGACGGTCTGGGCATAAAGCTCCCTCAAAAAAACGCGGCAGCACGAGCGCCTATCGACATGGGCTCCTCACCTGCCCTGAGTATCCACGGCAATATGAAGGAGACTTTGATTGGTCGAACGATCGCGGTACTTATAGCGGATGGAACAGACGCAGCAGCTCTGACGACCCTCAGGAAAACAGTCGAGAAAGCCGGAGCCACCTTGGTGTTGATCGCTCCGAAGATCGGTGGACCAACGCTATCGGATGGCAAGAAAATCAAAGTTGACGGCCAGCTGCAGGGTTCACCCTCGCAATTGTTTGATGCAGTAGCGGTTCTGACTACGGAAGCCGCAACGGAAACTCTATTAAGGGACGGAGCAGCAGTTCAATGGGTGAGGGACGCCTTCAGTCATCTGAAAGCTATTGGATACGTGGCCGACTCCAAGCCACTACTTGATAAGGCGGGCATAACACCTGATGAAGGCGTTGTGGAGACAAGTAAGGGCTTCGTGGAGGCTGCATCCAAACGTTATTGGGCTCGTGAACCAAAGGTACGTAACTTGGCATGAAAGCTCTCGAACCAGAGGATGCCCACAGTCGTTCGAGAGATGAGCCGAGTATGTTTTAAATTGCGGAGGAAATCAAAAGAATGTAGTCATGAAGGGATACTGAACCTACCCTTGATACAGGATAGGCAAGATGTGGATTGGTGCCAATCTTTGCGCGAAAATCCGATTTGAAGTCGACGCAATAAAACGGACGAATCTGTATCATTGCGAAATGTGTCGCGGTGGCAGGAACGTTCGTCGGTCTCAATTGGGTTGATATTGCGTCTATCTACTGGCTATGAACAAGTCAGCCCAGGACGTGGGCATGGCCGATCGCGTCGCGCTGATTACCAAGTGGTTTTGGAACCGATCGGATACCTAGTCGTTTTTGATAATTGCCGGAGTACCGCTATGGCCACGCACACTTTCTGGAAAGGCTATCTGAAGCTTTCGCTTGTCACGTGTCCGGTGACGATGATGCCGGCAACGACCGACAATGAGAAAGTCCGTTTTCACACGCTCAATCGCAAAACCGGGAACCGCGTCGTCAGTGAATATATCGATTCAGTCAGCGGGAAAACTGTCGACGATGACGAGCAGGTCAAAGGGTATCAGCGCGGCGAAGACGAATATATCATACTGGAAGACGAGGAGTTGCAGGCGATCGGCCTGGAAAGCACACGCACGATAAACATCGATATGTTTGTGCCCCACGGTAGCCTTGAGTGGATATGGCTCGACAAACCTCATTACCTCCTGCCCGATGATCCCGTCGGCGAAGAAGCTTTCTCGGTTATCAGAGATGCCATGGCCGCTACGAAGACAGTCGGCATCTCACGCCTTGTGCTTTATCGCCGCGAACGTGCTGTCATGCTGGAGCCGCGTGACAGGGGCATTGTCGTCTGGACCCTTCGCTATGGCGACGAAGTCCGCAACGAGCAGGACTATTTCGATGCCGTGAAAAGCCGGAAAATCGAGGCAAAATCTTTAGGACTGATGACCGAGCTCATCAAGGAGCGGACCAGATCCTGGGATGCTTCCCTGCTCAGTGATCCCGTCCAGGAGCGCTTGCTCGACATCATCAGCGCAAGAAAGAAGGGACGAAAGAAGTATCCAAAAGCTCAGGCAGAGCCCCAACAGGCGAGCAATGTGGTGAATATCATGGATGCGCTGAAGAAAAGTCTGGCATCCGAAAGCAAGGGCTCGAAGAAACGTTGATCGCATATTGGGATCTAGAGGAGTATCAGCCCTTCATGCGCATTGTTTTTGCCGCGGGCAGCGGTTTGGCGGATTTACGAAAATCCTGCCATGGATCGCTGGACAAGGCGCCGATGCGTGCAACGGCGTTATTGACGGTGAAATAGGCAGGCCCAATTGAAAGATCAAGTTCCCCCCAGTCGAGCGGCATGGAAACAGGAGCGCCAGAACGTGCTCGCGTCGAATAGGGTGCCACCGCTGTCGCGCCTCTTTGGTTGCGCAGGTAATCGATCAGGATTTTACCCTGCCGTTTGGATTTGGTAACTGTTGCGACATAACGATCTGGAGCATCAGTTGCCATGGCTTCGGCAACTGCTTTGGTGAAAGTCTTTACAGCTGGCCATGTCGCCTTCGGCAGGAGTGGCGCAACCACATGCAGACCCTTTCCCCCTGAAGTCTTGACGAACGGTGCAAGCCCGAATTGTTCCAGTCGGGTTTTGGTTTCAAGGGCGGCGTCAATGACGGCCTGCCATTCAACCTCAGGACCGGGATCAAGATCCATGACAATCATATCGGGGTGTTCCCAATCCTTGACTGTCGAGCCCCATGGATGGATTTCAAGGACCGCCGACTGAACGAGGGCAATCAGCCCATCGAGGTCATTGATGCTGATCAGCGGCTCCCCTGACTTTTCCTTCGGATCCTTGATCAGATCGATATGCTCGTTCAAACCTTTCCATGCGTGCTTTTGGAAGAATAGCTGGCTGTCGGTGCCGGAAGGCCCGCGCAATAGCGCCAACGGTCTGCCAACAACGAAAGGTTCGATGTAGCGCCATACTTCCGTATAATAGTCGGCAAGACCTTCCTTGGTCACACCCGCATCCGGCCAGTAGATGCGGTCAGGATGTGTGAGTGTCACGGTGCGTTTCGGTTGCTTTGATGTGCCATACATTTTGGGTGTTTCCCTCACGACGTCCTTTGCACGCTTGTCCTCCCGCAGTCCGCGGAACGAAGCGTGGCGTAGACTTCCATCAGCGGTCCATCCACGAAACTCGACGTCCGCCACGAGGACCGGTCTGATGAAGCGGAGATTTCTGCTTTCAAGGGCATCGAGCCTTTCAGCAAACGGACTCTTATCAATACGAAGCCCGCTCAGCTGGCGAAAGAGCTCCTCTGCCAAACGTGTGGTAAAACCGGTTCCAACACGCCCCACGTGCTGCAATTTGCCTTTTGCATAGACCCCAAGCACGAGCGAGCCAATTGCCTTGCGCGACGTTGATGACGACGTAAACCCTGCAATAACAAATTCCTGCCGCAACGAGCATTTGGATTTGATCCATGTTTTCCCCCTACCGGATGGATAGGGTGCATCGCGCAGTTTGGAGACAATGCCTTCAAGACTGAGACGGCAGGCATGCGACAGAACAAGATGGCCCGCCTCGTCAAAGTGGTCACTGTAGTTGATCAGGCCAGCATCTACGCCGATGATCCGCTGCAGAAGCGCTTTTCGTCCGATGAGCGGGACGGATTTAATATTATAGCCATCGAGATAAAGCAGATCGAAGGCATAGAAGCGAAAGTGGTCGGTTTCCCCATTGCTGAGTGCCACCTGCAAAGCGGAAAAATCTGACGCTCCAGATGCGGTCTCGACAATGAGTTCGCCATCGATGAGAGCGTTCCCGATTGGCAGTGCCTGGAACGCCGCTGTCAGTTGCTTGCCGAATTTCGCAGTCCAATCCAGCCCGCTTCGGGTGAACAGCTTCACGTTTCCTGCCTGGATATGCGCCTGCAACCGATAGCCATCGAACTTGATTTCGTGAATCCATTGGTCGCCGACAGGCGGCTTTTGCGACAGCGTAGCCAGTGCAGGCACTACAAAACGGGGCAGAGAACCCGTTTTGGCTCCGTTCAGCTTGGACGGATCCAGATCGATATTTTCAATCTTTGACTTCCGTGGTTTTTTCGAGATTGTTTCTTTCTTCTTTTTGTTGATCTTTCCTGTTTTGGATGACCAGCCCGGCGCTTGTCCGGCCACGTCATCAATCTCCCTGCCAGATTTTACCGATTCTGGACGCTCCTCGAGTATATCCGGCTCACCTCCTTTTCGCGCGGCATCGTCGTCTGACTTGATAAGCAGCCAGTTTTCCCGTTTTTCCTTTGGCCTGCGCTGCATCCGCACAAGGTGCCATCGTCCATGCAGTTTCTCGCCGTGCAGCTCGAATTCGAGATGGCCTTTCCGATACCCCTTGGCCGCGTCATCGACAGGTGTCCAATATCCCTTGTCCCAGATGATGACCGTGCCGCCGCCATACTCGCCCTTGGGGATGGTGCCCTCAAATGTATTGTACTCGATCGGATGATCTTCCACATGCACGGCAAGACGCTTTTCGCTCGGCATAAGACTGGGACCGCGCGTAATAGCCCAGCTTTTCATCACACCATCCATCTCCAGCCGCAAATCATAGTGAAGACGAGTAGCGTCATGTTTCTGAATGACAAAACTGTTGCCGGACTTTCTTGCCTTTGAACCCTTCGGTTCACGTGTCTTCGCAAAATCACGTTTCTGGCGGTATGTTTCCAATACGGCCATGGGTCAGCTCGCCTTCTTTCGCCCCGACGCTGTTGGCTTTGCGGACTTCGCGCGCGCTGATCCGGCTTTTTTCATGCCGGCGCTCTGTCGCAGGGCTTCCATGAGATCAACCACCTTGCCTTCGCTGGCCGCTTTTGGAGGCTTGATCGTTTTGCCCTCCAGCTTCGACTTGATCATTTCGCCAAGCGCAGCCTCGTAGCGGTCATCAAATCTGTGCGGATCGAACGTGCCTTTTTTTGTCTCGATAATGTGTATAGCCAAATCCAGCATCTCACTGCTGATTTCCATCTCGGGAATGACGCCGAAAGCTTCTTTGGCCGAACGAACCTCGTATTCAAAATTAAGGGTCGTGGCGATTAGTGCACGCCCGTGAGGCTGAATGAGTATGGTGCGCATTCGCCGGAATAGCACCGTGCATGCCAAAGCAGCAGACTTTGCTGATTTCATCCCTTCCCGGATCAAATCGAAGACTTCCATCGCGGACGTGTCAGACGGTGACAAATAATAGGGCTTGTCCAAATAAACATCATCAATGCCATCGGATTTGACAAAAACATCAATCAGCAACGTTTTGTCGCTGGCTGGAACTGCCGACGCAACTTCATCCGGCTCGAGCACAACGTAATCATCATTTCCAACCTCGTAACCTTTGACCTGGTCCTCCGTTTCGACGGGTTTTCCCGTTTCACTGTCAATATATTGTCGTCGGACGCGATGGCCCGTTGAACGGTTCAATGTATGAAAAGCAATACGATCCGACGTGGATGCAGCTGTATAAAGCGCAACTGGACAGGTCAGTTCTGCAATCTTCAGGTATCCCTTCCAATTGGCACGCGGCATGGGAACGCTCCTTTCACTTATGTAGCTGAATGCCTTTGCCGTAGTTTTGTTCCGAACGAGAAAACAAGCACTAAGATAAGACACAGTGGGCTTGAAAAGTCTTGTTCCAGAAGCCGTTTTTCAACGTCACCATCAAGCCAGTATGACGACCCGCAACATGTGACAAACTTCGACATGCCTTCTTCGAGGAATTCCGACCTCACATCCGATGCCGAAGACTTCAGCTTCCATCGCACCTGGGTATTGGAACGTTTAGCGAATACTTTAGTTTATATAGTACCGGGAGTGAGATTTGGGAGTTCTTACTCGTGGCAGAGGTCTGGTTGAGCCATCGTCGAACTTCATCCTTCGATACTCCCAGGCCTCGCTCCCATAATCGCCAGTTTGCCGCCGCGGTGAAAGAGTGATCATTCCATTGAAATGCTTTCGCGACATCGGGAGAGGAACGGTCTATCATCCCTAGGGATCATATAGGCAGAGAATTTGACACGCGCTATTTCATCCAGATCGGTTCGACTTTGTTTCATGATCAACCTTCAGAATATTGAAGATGCGCAGAAACTCGCCCAGGCAATCGTCAATACGATTCCTGAACCGTTTGTCGTTCTCGACGATCACTTTCATGTCTTGGCTGCGAGCCGCTCATTTTACGCTGCGTTCATGGTTAATCCTGAACATACGCATGGAAAGTTGCTCTACTCACTCGGCGACGGGCAATGGGACATCCCTGCCCTACGAATTCTTCTGGAAACCATCATCCCCGAGAAAACAGCGATGGATGGTTTCGAGGTGGAGCATGACTTTCCTCATATCGGCAGGAGGACCATGCTCCTCAATGCCCGCAAAGTACTTTACGACGATACGAGCATTTCAACGATCCTGCTTGCCTTTACCGATGTGACAGAACGCCGTGTGATTGAGCGGGAGAAGGACGATCTTCTAAAACAGACCGAAGAGCTCTTACGGCAAAAAGACATGCTGCTTCAGGAAATGCAGCACCGTGTCGCCAACAGCTTGCAGATCATAGCAAGCATATTGCTGCTGAAAGCGCGGGCCGTCACGTCGGACGAGACGCGATTGCATCTTGAGGATGCACATCAACGGGTGATGTCGGTGGCCGAGGTTCAACGCCATTTGCACACGTTCAATGGCATCGACCAGATCGAAGTCAGCTCGTATCTGTCAAAACTGTGCAGTAGTCTGGCTTCTTCGATGATCGGAGAGACTAAGCCTATCAGCGTTGAGTCGACATCGGACAAGGCTTCGATTGGATCAGACAAGGCTGTCAGTCTTGGATTGATCGTGACTGAACTGGTTATCAACGCCATCAAATATGCCTTCCCAATAAGCAAAGATGGGGATGCCATCATGGTCACCTACGAGATCGCAAAGGCCGACTGGAAACTGACCGTCTCCGACAATGGGATCGGCAAGAACACAATTTTCGAAGCTGAAAGTGTTGGTGGATTGGGAACGGCTATTGTGCAAGCCCTGGTGAAGCAGCTTGATGCTCAAATGAACATCGACAGCAGTCCTAACGGGACGACTGTCGCGATCACGCGGGCAACCTTTACGTCGCGGCTGCCACAGGCCGCGTAAAAACTTACCAAGCTACGTCGTGGTATTTCCCCGATATCTCGGTTTTTCAAGGGAGAACTGGAAGCAGCAGATCACCTTTGCCATAACCACGCAAATGACGTGGCGTTTACGTTGATGGCGGGTGGTAACAAAGTCAGCGCGAGAAGCGAGGTTATTCTTCCGGGATTGATCTGGAAGATTATCTCAAAGGTCTACATTGTTAGATGTTGCGTTCACCCGAACATTTTTTCGGCGGTCGACCCCCTATCCGATCGTTTGCCTTCTATCCAGCCATTCATTCTTGACAGAGCAAATAGGGAAAACGTTGGCTCAAAGGTGCGATTACCATTCGCGCAATTCAGTCGCGTTGAGCGTCGCTGCGAGAAAGTGATGGAACTACCATCTGATTGAGGGGTTGAGTCATGCCTTGGCATGACCAAGGGAAACCAAGGAGGATAATATGCCTACCAACCATCCCTCAAATGAACATCATCATACCGCAGCAGGGCATCATGCTGCTGCTGCCCACCATCACCGTGAAGCCGCACATGCCCACACCCATGGCAAGAACGAAGAGGCCAAGCATCACTCAACGGCGGCGCATGATCACAGCGAAAAAGCGCATAAGTCAACAACGGAAGCCCATAAGCATTCCGCTAAATAATTTATGATGTTGCCTTGACGTAAACGAGTGCCTCCGCAGCAATTTGTGCGGAGGCATTCCGCTTTTCAAGTTTGGAATAAGTCACCGCATGCGCTAAACCAATCACAAGAACGAAGTCAAAACCATGCCAATCACGGCAGCAGCCATAACGACCGTGGCGAGCCAGCCTATCCAGCAAAGCGGACCCTTTACGGTGTTCTTCTTCATGATGTCGGTTCTGGCCGTCATCAACATCATCATCACCATGACCGGGACGGATACGATGCCATTGATGACGGCGCTCCAGAACAATGCCTTGATGGGGTCGATGGGCGAAAAATCAACGAGAATGCCAATGAGTGTCGCCGCTGCAATGGTTGCGTAAAACGCTTTTGCTTCCTTCGGCTTGCGCGCAAGCCCAATCGGCCATTTGCGGGCTTCACCCAAGGCATATGCTGCCGATCCCGCCAGGACAGGGATTGCGAGCAGGCCGGTTCCAATAATGCCCAGCGCAAAGATTGTGAAGGCAAACTGGCCGGCAATCGGTTTGAGCGCCTCTGCTGCCTGAGCCGATGTTTGTATGTCTGTTTTCCCCGCCACATGCAGGGTTGCAGCGGTCGTCACCATGATGGCCAGGGCGACCAGGCTCGAGAAGCCCATGCCGACATAGGTATCCCAGCGAATGCGATGGATGGCACCCTTCGACTGTTCCGGTGCATCAACGAGAGGCTGGCGGGACGCGCTCTCCCTTTCGTCTTCCACCTCCTGCGAGGCCTGCCAGAAGAAAAGATAGGGGCTGATGGTTGTGCCCAGAATGGCCACGACCGTCGTCCAGAATGCCGTGTCTGCCGAAAACGTCGGAACAAAAAAACCGTACGCCAGCTCGCCATAGGGTATTTTCACAACCATCACCGTCCCGAAATAGGCAAACAGCGAAAATGTCAGCCATTTCAATATGGAGACGTAGCGTGCGTACTGAAGGAATATCTGCAGGCATGCGCTGAGAAGGGCGAACAGAACCACATAAAGTGCGACGTTCCCGCCGATGAGCAGTCCGACCGCATCGCCCATAGCCCCGAGATCAGCACCGATATTGATCGTATTGGCGATGAAAAGAAGAGCGACGATAACCGGCAAAATCCAGGGAGGATAATATGTTCGCAGATTTGTCGCGATGCCATGGCCCGTCGTGCGTCCTATCCGGGCGCTGATTTCCTGAATGGCGGCCATCAGCGGATAGCTGAACAGCATGGTCCATGTTATTGCAAATCCGAATTGCGCTCCGGCCTGAGAATAAGTGGCGATGCCGCTGGGATCGTCATCCGCCGCACCCGTAATAATGCCCGGTCCCAATACACTTAAAAGCTTTGGCTTCGAGGTTCCAACGACGGGATCCTTTTCTGAATCCCTGATTTTTTTCGCCACGACATTATCCTCCCAGAAGCGCCGGCCTAAACATTCCACAGCAACGAACAGGAAAGGAATTTGTTCCTTGAGAGGTGGTTGTGAGGAATGAGGCTTGCCGAAGCAAGCGATGCGTCGTCATAGTCTGGGTAAACTTGTTCGACTCTGGATTCTCGAATTGTCCTCACCTTCGCAACTAACACAGTATGAAATCATTACTAAAGATGCGGTTCGGTCAATTGATGTATTGAGCCATTCGGGGAACGCGATGTTTTCAAATTTATCTAAATGGTGGAAGCATCTTGATGTTCAGACTCGGCTGGTAATCACGCGTTTTGCCTGGAAAATTCTGATCATCCTCGGTTTTGCCGGCGCGCAGAGCCCATTACCGTGGGGTTTCTGGAGGTCCCTCTATATCATGCTTGTGCTGAGTGGTGGCATATCATGTGGAATAGCATTGCGCTTCCGCGAACCTGCAAAATTCGGAAATCTATCGTATTGGGATGAAGCGATGTGGTTCTTTTTTCTTGCTTTGATCGTTCATTGGGCAATGCATATTCAATAGATACCGGCTTTGGAAATCGTCTTCCCAACAAGCAACAGCGTTTCGCAATGTTGTGTTATTTGAAGTTTTTAAGACCTGTTTTAGAAAGCTTCTCATTTAAAATTCACAAATATCGAACGGTGAATTTCCAGAATGCGTCATTCCCGCCCGGTTTTGATTTTGATTTTCTCAAATTCAACGTCCACTCTCTCTGCATAGCGCCGTCCATTTATCTTGTCGTGGCGCATAAAAGTGGGCGGTTCGATACTGATGCGTAATGCATAGTGACCATCTCCGGGTACACGGACGTTGCGGCCATAATGATAAAGACCAGGATGCCATACGAAAGGTATTTCAATCGGTCCGATAACGTTGCCGCTGCTTGGCACAAGAGTTGCTGTAACCGTCAAATAGGGAATGAAACGCTTGTCGCCGGCATCGCTGACCGATATTTCGAGATGGCAATTTTCTTCCGTTGGCTCCGACCATTTGAGATTGCCATTCTTGTCAGGCATATACATGCCTTCCGCCCGCTCCTGGGCATAAGCCACAATGTAACCGCCAGCCCGTTTCTTATCTCCGTTGTCGGCAACTTCTTCCGCCATATAGCGAAGAGAGTGGTGATAAGCTTCTCCCTCTTTCTTCGCCATACGGATCTGGTTGGCGTCTGCTTCATCGCTCGTTCGTTCTGGAGGGGCCGAATTCTTCATTTTGTACGCTCCTTAATGTTCTCACATGAAACGCCGAGATTGACGTGGAGTTCCCGGCACGTTTGTTCGGCTGAACTTCTGAGCGTCCATGGCCAAGCGATTTTTTATGCCAGTGCCGGATATCAAGCGGCCGAAAAAGGAACCATCCTTGGCGGTCATTGTTTCCTTAAGGGAAGGAAGCTTAGATGCGCCTACAACACATTATTATCGGCCTCGCAATATTTACCCTTACGCTGGCATGGCTATTCTGGTTCTTCCCAATGGCAAAGCAAGGGGCCAATCAGCCACTTCCCAGCATGGATCAGCCGACAACTGAACGTCGGCCATGAAATTAAGATGCATTTTGCGGAAATGATTTGGGAGGTAACAGAACCGTCAACCTCAAAGCAATGTTGAAACAGCACTCAGGATCAATGGACATGTCCGGTTTTTTCCCAAATGAAAATATCCACTTCCTTCGCGGCAGCGATAAAAGCGGTGCGCACTTCGTCCGCCGATATTTTGCCGTCAAAGGCATCTGAACAGGCCTTCTTCGCTGCAACGAGCTTTTTCTTTCCATGGCTTGGCCAGCTCAATGTAAGGACGTCAGAGGCATCCTTCACCGAAGCAATATTCAGCAGTCGGTTGGACCGCAGCGATTTGATCGTCACATGTCGAAAGGATAAGTTACTCATACCTCCCAACGTGCCTTGGTCGTTAAAGTTCCGCCGCCAGATATTCTAATGGTCAAAAGGATGACGAAGACAAGAAAGCTATGTCGCTTACGCCTCGGTCTGGCCCATCTCATTTGTAAAAGCCATAAATAGGGATAGAATTGGCATGTTGCCAGCCATCTTTCGGCTGCTGGCGCTTGAGAGATCATTGACGCCCCCGCCCGTCTTTAGAGGAGCATCCCATGGACATTCCTAAATTTCATGGAATTCATTCACCCGAAGATTTGGCGCTCGCCCGGGCGTCTTTTGATCAATTGGTGAAAAGGCTCGGTTTGCAATAAAACAAAGACCGGTGGTCCAGCCTTTATTGGTCATGGACCGCTCGCGCTTGGATTGTGCGACGAGGATACAATCATTCGCCATGTCTCATCCATGGCAACCCCAGACAGGCCCGAAGTAATTTGGGTGTACTTGCCGGTACGGAGCCAACAGAACATGCGACGGCATAGTCTGCACGCTGGCATCTTCCACTGCCCCGGAACCTATATCGATCCTGAGTGTTGTTAAGTGTCGGGCTACTCGTTCGGCAGAGGCTTGATGTGGTCCCACGTCCCCAAAGCATGATCTGCATCAAGCCTCGTTCATTCCAGAAAGTGCTTTACGAAAAAGACAAGCCTTCTCCGCTTCACGATGACCGATTGCCTGCTGTTCTGCGGGGCGACCATTGCGATGGGCGGCTCTTCTGGATCAGTTTCTACGAAGCCATCCACTCCGCCTATCGATAAGGAAGGTGGGTTCTCAATGATTCCGGCGTCGTGATCCTGTTGGTCTTGAAATGAACATGCGGGATGATCATATGGTTGACAAGCCGATGAACTTATCCCGGCTGTCTTTGCAGTTCTCTGATGAGCGCGCATTTTCCCTATCGAAAATTACACTACCTGCTGCAGGTCGGTATGCAGTTCATCATCAGTTACCAAATGACATAATTTAACAAAGAACGCTGCGCCCATTTTATCGCAGCAGTAACGGACCACTATGCAAGAAATCATTCAATCGAAAGCTGCCACGGTGCAGCCCATCCAAATGCGCTCTAGTCACTACGATCGACCCGAGAAGCCAACAACCAAACCCGTGAAACCGGCTTATTCAGGATTTACGAGACAAGAACTGCGCCGGATCGTAGCCGATCAGATTAATTGACCGAATTCAATGTTCGGCAATCCGACATTTGGATATCGCAGACTTATCATCCCCTCACAGGAGAGAGCCCACGGGCTCAAGACAATCATGAATATGAACCAGACAAAATCAACCATGGCGCAGGTCCATTCTGCGCCAATGGCCAACAACGCCGCAACCCTGCAATCGCCACGCCATCAAAAAGCGCAGCTGAATTACCAGCGTTATCTTGCGCAGGCGCGCGCAGAAGCACTCGTTGGAAATAACATCGAGGCAGAAAATTATTATCAACATGCCGAACATTATTTCCGTTCCCAGCGGACGGGCGACGCGTAATCGATGTCTGTGCACCCCAAATCACCTTTGGGGCCTCACTTGCAGTATTGTTTCCCCAAATGATCCGCGATTGTTTTAGGTCCCGGACATATCCATTGCCCAAACATCTGTAATGGGGCACACTATATAAGGGCTGATGAATATTCCCGCCGCTGTGTTGTCTTGTTCTGCGCACTGGGAAAGATAGGCGTTATAATCCGCTTCGGTGTCCCATTTTTCGATGAACAACAATTTGTTTGGATGGCCCTTGTGTTCCAGGATCCGAATGTCCTGAAGACCCGGAAACCCGCGTGCGCGTTTCAGCAGGCAGGGCAGATTTTCCAGATAGCCTGACCAAGCGTCAGGTTTTATCTCGACTACGACCGTAATCGTAACTGACGAAATCATGGGGCGTTCCTTGCAATGCCGGGTGCCATGCATTTAACGGGTGATTTTTGAATGCATGCACCGATAATAGTAGCAACCCCGGTGATAGCACAAAGTTCCCGTCTCATCGGTTGGCCCTGATATTCGGACGTAAACGCCCAAACCAATGCGCCTTCCATAGAAATGCGCCGCACCGTCAAGTGAACAGCAGCAGTCTCATATAAGCTGGTTTTGCGGGCTATGGAACCAATCTGGTCCGCGTTCGTTCCTCCAAAACCGGGCAGCTCCTGCGTAACCTTTGTCAGCTTTTCCCAGGGAGGTTCAAATCAAAGCTGCGGGCCAAATGGAGGTAGAATGTCAAGTCTCATACATTTTGAGGTCGTAATATTCGACCAAGGTGATGCTGGTGAACTTTTTACGGTGGGTGAGCCGATAGGCTTTAAATCAGAGGAAGAGGCGCTGCAGGCGGCAAAGAAATTAGCTTCACAACATAACGGCGTTGTGGCCTGGCGGCGCGAATCCAATCTTGAGGTTAGTACACGCACGGTCCTTTATCGTGCAGGGGAAATTATTGACAGCGTATAGTATTGTTAAAAAAGCGCGCCGCATATGCGACGCACTCATTGATCTCATTTTACAACACCGTATTACGGCATCATATTGGGCATATCACGCAGCCTATTGCGCTCTCTCGCCGCTTCTTCCTTGGTATATTCGGGGCTGGATTCGTCAAACTCATTCCATCCTTCTTCCCGGTACATTGCACGGCGAACCTTCAAATCAACGGGATCATTGTCGTTGATGATAGAGCGGGCAACGTCAATCTGTTCGCCTTCTACACGAACCGACACCTGGAATAGCCAGCATGCCGAGACCCGCTAGCAATCCGCCGGCACCGCCCACGACAGCACCAAGGCCAGCTCCGGTCGCTGCACCCTCGCCGGCATTTGATCCATTGGCTTTATCCTCCCTGCCAACAATACTGATGTTAACGGAAGAAATGCCCGCATTTTCAAGCGCGGTAACGACGGTACGTGCGTCGTCATAGTCGTCATATAGTCCTGTTACATTTTCCATTGAAGTCTCCCTGAGAATTATTGTTCTGGCTAGGTTCATTTACTGGCTTCGGTGATGTTGCCCTGATAGTCGAGCTTGACTTGGACCACCTTGCCATCCTTCATCGCCGAGGCGCTCCAAATGCCATCATCACCCTTGTTGAAGGCCGTCACATCCGTGTATCCCTTCGCTTCCAAACGCTCTTTTGCCTGTCCAGCAGTAAAGCTGTTTTTGCCAGGAACAGGAGCTGCAGCATTCGAACTGTCGGGGGTTGCGATGGCCGGCTTCATCGCGTCCGGAGACGCTTTCGGGGTTTCCTGAGCGTAGGCCGTTGAAAGAAGCGAAAGAGCGCCGAGCGCGATTATAAAACGTTTCATAAATATCTCCTGTTTCGCGATCGAAGTTTCGATCACCCAGGGAGTTAACCGCTCGCAGCAGTCAAAGTTCCGCTTCGAGGCGGTCCTAATTTGATAAACTTCAGAATACGTTTGACAGAAAATTTGCTGAAATGAGCAAGCCGCCCCGCTTTAAGGGCGCAGCAGTTTCGTCAACTCATCGACCAACTGATTGAACAAAAAGGGCTTTCTGATGACTGCATGGTTTGCATAACCGTCCCAAACGTCATGAGAGCTGTTTCCCGTGGAAAAGACAAAGGGTACTTTGTGGCTAATAAGGGCATCAGCTACCCGCTGACTTTTTTGGCCGTTCAAATTCATATCCAACATGGCCGCGTCGAAGGACTGCGCACCAATCAGTATAATTGCCTGTTCGTTCGACGCTGCGGTCGTCACAGACGTACATCCGAGGTCGGAAAGCATGTCTTCAATCATCATGAGAATGAGCATCTCATCCTCCACGACCAGAAGCCGGCGATCGGAAAGCAATTTATCCATTTGGAGCTACGCTTGGCGCTGGAAAATTCATGACACACAACAGGCCTTCTGCCGGATACTCAAGGTGAACTGTGCCTCCTACCGCCTGAGATAATCCTGTTTCAATCATGCGCGAACCAAATCCTCGTCGAAGCGGTTGGACGACAAGAGGACCATTTTTTTCGTGCCATCCCAACACCAGTCGCCGGCCTTCCGTTGTTTCCCTGGTTTCCCAGTCGATCGATACAGAGCCCGTTTCATTGGAAAACGCGCCATACTTCACGGCATTGGTTGCCAGTTCGTGAAATGCAATCCCCAGAGCGAGGGCAATCTTGGGTGAGAAAAGAACATTGGCACCCCTGATTGAAATATGTTCTGCGCGGCTGCCTGTCATGCCAAATGGTTCCAAGGCATCCGTGATCACTTCGATTAAACCTGTGTCCTTCCAATTCTGCCGCGTCAAAAGATCGTGAGAACGTGAAAGGGCCTGCAGCCGTGACTCAATGGCTTGCTGAATGGTTTTAGCATCAGAATCCATGCGCAATGCTTGCCAGACAATCGATTGAACAGTCGCAAGCGTATTCTTGACGCGGTGATTGAGCTCCTCGATGAGCATCTTGGAATGTGCTTGTTCTTCCTTGTGTTTGGTTAGATCCACCAATGACGCAAAGTGTTGAACAGTTTTACCCGCTTCATCCTTCACGGGACTGACAAACATCGCCGCCCAAAATTCACTTCCATCTTTGCGTCGATAGAGCACTTCGGAGCTATGATCAGAGTGGCTTGCAAATTCAGACTTGATGGCGGCCAACACGGCGGCATCCGTGACGTGCGCCAACAGAAAATTGAAGTGCTGGCCAAGGACTTCATCCCGGTCATAACCGGTCAGGTCCAAAAAACTATCATTGGCAAAGATAATCGGATGATCAGGGTCTTTTGCATCCGTAAACACCATTGCCATTCGCGTTGTCTCGGCGGCAACCACGAACGGTCCAAGATTCTCGCTGAAACCCTTGACTGCGGCTTCAGCGTCTTTTTGTTCATCACTTTTGTCTGCAATCGTCGGCATGCTTGTCCTTCACAGAAGGGTTCGGGACGAAGAATTTGAGGATTCCGTCATTGATTCCAACTTTTCAAAACTCCTCTCGCTTTGAACGGCCCGTTCCACGATCTGTTCGATGCTGCGTATCTTTAAATTGAAGAGCGCAATCACTGTGCGTCCAAGACGGTCCGAGTGAATATCTGTTTTGGGCGAACGTCCCAGTATTTGGGATGCCCGATCATGTGCGGTTTGCATCGCACGCCAGTCATCGTCGGTATATTGTTCGTAAAGGTGGTCATTAGATCTCATGCTTTTATCCCTTTTTTCGGGCGAAAGCACTATGGCGTCTTCCAAGCGCCGGCAGCCTATGACGTTAAAGCCCGGCGGCTCGCGAATTATAGGCTTCCTATAGGAAGACGCAAAACTATCCTCTAACATACTGTTATTGCGCGGCGAGTTGGGGTGGCTCAAAGCAGTAAGAAAGAAATATCTGACTCTTTGTTTATCTATGGCCATGGGCCCCCTTGATCAGGCGCTGCTTTACACCGCGCCTGATCAGGGGGCCTACATATTATTTCGACAGATAAATGACTTTTCTGTTCTCCAATGAGACGATAACAGGCCGGCCATTGACATAGACGTAGCCATACTGAGGGCTGTCAGGAATGGGCCTGAGCTCGACATCTTCGGGAACAACAAATCCTTGGCTTACATCACCGTCAATCACGACAGGATCAGATGGATTGGCGATGACATAATCGCGGGTCTGCTGCGGTACTTCCACAATCACTGTATCTTGCGCGAATGCGACGCTCGAACTTGCCATCATCAGCGTTGCGGTTATTGCAATTATCTTTTTCATTATCTTGCCTCTCTGTGGTTCCGGTAAGAACCCGGTGCATCAACAACAAAGGCTGCGCAAAATGGTTCCTTAACGGTGCAACTCTGTACAGGTTAGGGAGGAGATCTCTTCTCACTTTGGGTCGATAAATATGTGATGTTGAGGAGAATTCGATAGGCTTACTCAAGCAAGGAATGATGAGAAGCTAATGGCAGTGCTGGCAGATTGAATGTTTGCCGCACGCTCATTCTTTGAGACTTTGCCGAAAGTCATCATTGGCAAATGGTATTATCAAGAGGGGTACTAAAGTTATGATGGCGAGCATTGCCCAGGCATCATTGATCGATTGTACCGTAGCGGCCTTAGCGATGAGCGGGCTAAAAATGCTCTGCGCGGCGGCATCCAATTGTCCTGGCAGATGCTGCAGAAATACATTGCGATCGATCCCGACGAATTCTGCCGTCCGCATATCTCCAGCGAGCAGTTTATTGGCGATTGCAACGCCGTGCGTGGTCGAACGCGTGTAGATAACGGTGTCAATGATTGCCAAACCGATTGCTCCACCCAGATTGCGCATCAGATTGAACAAGCCGCTGGCATCGGGAACTTGCTCCTCAGGGAGATTTCCCAGTGCAAGCCGTGTTGGAGGCAAAAGACAAAACATTATTGCTAATCCCCGAATACACTGGGGCCAGAACATTCCATCAGAGTCGGTTTGAGGCGTTTGAAAGGCACTGTATCCCAGTCCGATCGCAAAAAGCACGAAGCCAAATGTCGAGAGTAACCGTGCCTCTGCCCGCTTTTCCAGCAAAACAGCGATCGGTGCGATCATCAGTTGCACCATACCTGTCACAAGCATCATTGAACCGATTTCCAGGGCATTATGCCCTCGAACAAATGCCAAGAAGACCGGCATCAAATAGACCGCGCCAAAGAGGCCAAATCCGAGAACAAAACTCAAAACGCAACCAATGGAAAAATTCCGATCTCTAAAATTCCGCAAATCGACCAGAGGATTGCGAGAATTCCAGGTGCGGAGCGAAAAAGCCAAAAGGTTGGTTGCACTGAACGACATTAAAACGAGCACCCAAGGCCCTGTCCATCCGCTGTGCGGAGCCTCCTTCAAGGCAAGCTCGAGTGTGGCGAGACCTGCCGCCATCAATGCCAGTGATGGAAAATCAAGCGACCGGATTTGCCGCAATTGCATAGGTACCCGCGGCAACAGAAAGATTGCAAGCGACGTCGCGAATAGACCAGGCAGCACATTTATCAAAAAGAGCCAATGCCAGGAATAGGTGTTAGTGATCCAGCCACCGACGATGGGTCCAACAGTGGGTGCCAGAACCGCGAGCACGCCCGCTATAGTCGTTGCAACGCTCTGGCGTCGCAAGGGAAACAAAAGGAATACCGCCGAGAAAACCAACGGAATGAGTGTGCCTCCGGAAAACCCTTGCAGAATGCGCCAGACGAGCAAGGCAAAGAAAGTGCCGCTCTGCGCGCATCCGATGGATGTCAAAGTGAATATTGCCGTGCCAAAGACGAATAGCCACCGCATGCTGAACAGCTTGGTCAAAAAGCCGGTCAGCGGAATCGCGACGACCTCGGCGATAAGATACGCCGTTTGAATCCAGCTCATCTGGTCAGGATGGATGCTGAGTGCACCTTGGATCGTCGGGAGAGATGTGGCAACGATCTGTACATCGAGAATAGCCATAAACATGCCAATGCACATTGCAACAAACCCCAGCCATGTTGCAAAGTTGGGTGCCCGTAGGCTGGTTGCATCAGCGTTTTGAATCATTGCGCAAATCCCGCAGCGCAGAATTTTCTTCTCGGATTCTGAAAGCCAGGACCGCAGCGTTTAGCAGCGAGAATATGAGAGCATACCGGCCCAGGCCAAAGCACAACGGCAGGACTGCAATTTCGCCCACGACGACAAAATAGTTTGGATGCGAAACATATCTATACGGCCCTCTCCTGACAAGTGAACTCCCCGGCACAACTATAATACGCGTTGTCCAGCGCCTCCCCAAGGTTGCAAGCACCCATATGCGCAGAGCTTGGAGCGCTGCAAAAATCAGCAGCCATGCAGGATCGATTTGCCTATTCCAAGCAAGTATCCAAAGGCCACCTAGCCAGAGGGTGTGAAGTGCAACTATCAGGCAATAATGTTTTGACGCGGCTTCATATGCACCGTGCTCCAATAGAGATTTGGTATTTCGTCTGGCGAGCCATAGCTCGCAAATGCGCTCGATCGTAACCGCAGACAGAAGTGCTGTTGCCGCAATCATGCTGCTCTCTGGAGAGATACACAGCTCACGCTAAAACCCGGTCCCAGTGCAGTAAGGAGGGTACGTGACGGTAAGCCGGCTTGGACGACACGGTCCAATACAAAAAGTGCGGTTGGAGCCGACATGTTTCCATAATCGGACAACACGTCACGCTCATGGTCCAAACTGCCTTGACCAAGCGACAGTGCTGTCTCCAGAGCAGCAATCACTTTGGTACCCCCCGGATGACAGGCAAATCTATCGATATCTGTCATGCCAAGATCAGCACGGTTTAAAATACCCGATATAGCCGGTGCAATGCGTTCCTCAGCAAATGGCGGTATTGCTCGATCAAAAATAACGCCGAACCCCTGCTTATCAACGCTCCAACCCATGATGTCGAGCGTATCAGGCCAAGTATGCTGGCCGGACATTTCGATGTTTGCGATACCTGCGTCACCCGCCTTGAGAATGCAGGCGGCCGCCCCATCCCCGAACAGCGCAGTTGCGACGATGTTGGCCTTTGTCAATTGATCCAGTCGGAACGCGAGCGTGCACAGTTCAACTGCAACCAGCAGGACAATTTTTCCGGGCCGCGCTGCTGCAAATCGAGATGCAATGGAGAATCCTGAGACACCGCCGGCACAGCCAAGGCCGAAGACAGGCACCCTTTCGATGTCTTCACGAAACCCCATTTGATGAGCGACGCGCGCTTCGAGACTAGGCGTGGCTATACCTGTTGAGGAAACCGTGACGACGATATCGACATCTTCACCTCGAAGGTCCGCTTTCTCCAGCGCCTGCTGAGCCGCACTAACGAACAAACTGCATGCCCCTTCGATATAGGCGGCATTTCGTTCCGGCCAGCCCAGCGGTTCAAGATACCACTCAAGAGGCCTGATCGCATAGCGCCTACGAATGCCCGAGCTCTCGAACACCTTTGCCAAACGATCAAAATCCTTGAACCGATCCGAAAATGCGCGATGCGCTACGGCGGCTGCATCTCGCTGTTCGATCATATGCGATGGAACAGCTGTTCCGATCGAGATCAGCTTCGTAGCTTGAGCCATGACATTCCTTGATATCAATCGCATGCCCCTGAGCAGCGTGCGCAAACACTAAAATTCCCTAGCAGGAACGTAGCCTCAGGGAAGAAAGTTCCTGCCGAGGTATCCAGAAAACGTGCTGAAAATTCAAAAGACTATTTAAGAACGTGCGCGAATGATCGCATTCGCGCACGACCTGGAATACTCACAATACAGTTAGTAGAGGCTGCCAAACTCACGCGTCTACCGAATAACGCGCAAAGGCTTAATACCAACGTCCACGACCGTAAAAGCCGCCTCCACCCAGTAAAATAACAATGAGAAGGATGATAAGAAGTGTGGTGAGATCCATTTCCGTTTCCTAAGATGATCGTGCCATCCAGACTGAACTTGTTTGCACAAGTGTCACAGGGCATTTCACTTGGACAACGTTTCAAGTACCTTATCGTTCCATTTCGACCCGCAAAACCATGCAGATGCAGTCAATCGTCACGTCTCACCTATGGAGCGACCTACATTCGGGGGGTGGATTGTCTGATCCAACGCATTCCACAACTGTTTAACAGCGCAACGTCGTCAAAAGATCAAACATTGCGGGTATCCTACGCGGCTCTAACACCAATGGCGGCAATTTTGGGCCTACCCTTCAAGGAAATGCCCGGCCGCGTTGAGCGGTGCAACACCGTCGCAGATAATCTTTGTGATCGCGAGCATCGGAACCGCCAGTATCGCGCCGGGAGCCCCCCACATCCAAAACCAGAAGATCAATGATAGTATCACCAGCACGGGATTAAGGGTGAAACGCCGTGCCAGAAGCATGGGCGTAATGATCTCGCCTTCCACCAAGTGGATTAGGAGATAAAGGCCTGCGGGCAAAAATGCTGCCCAACTACCCTCGATTGCGAGCAATCCAGCGAACACAAAAATGGTGATTCCGGCGAAGGGGCCCATAATGGGGATATAGTTCAAAAGGAAGGCAACCACTCCCCAGAGCACAGGGTCCCCCAGACCAGTTGCCCACATTGCTATTCCAGTAGCGAGGCCAACCAACCCGTTCATGAGCGTTATGGTGAGGAGATAGGCAGAAATATCCTTCTCTACCTGCTGTGACAGGGCGACCACCTGACGCTTTTCACTATAGCGGGGAAGGATTTCAACGGTGCGGCGCAAAAACGTGTCGCCAGCCACGAGAAGGAAAAATAAAATCAGAATGGTCTCGAAAAATCCACCTGCGAAATGCTGGGTACCTTTGAGAAGAACTGCTGATAAACTGAAACCAGCATCTCCCTGCCCTCCGTCAATCCTGTGCATAAAGGCAAAGAAAGTTTGGATCGGTTGGCTTAGGAAATGAAGTCGTTGTTCGAGTTTCTGGAGGCCATCCGGTAATCGTCCCGCCCATGATGAAGCAGGACCTGATACGGCAGCTCCTATGCCGACAATCAAAGCAAAAAAGGCAAGAATCAGCATAAGAGCCGAGAGGGATCGTGGAAGGTGTACTCGTTCCAATTGACGCATGGCCGGCTGAAACAGAAGATTTAGAACGAAAGCCAAAACAATCGGCAGCACAATATCTGCAGCGATATAAGCCGCCGTCAAAATTGCAAGGACAAGTAAACAGGACAGCACAATCAACTGTGGATCCGACGGCAGTGAATTGCTTTCTTCCGGTAAAGCGGAAATCTCCGTTGGGGGCGTTTCAGCACCTGGAGCCTTGGCAGATAAAGGAGATTTGGTCATTGGTGTCTCCTGATCAAATAAGCTATTGCTCCGGTGAGCTGCATATTTTCGTTATCAAAAAAGCTGATTTTGGCCTTATCACCCGGGAATTCATTCCATTCATTACGCGATTGATCTTAACGAGCGACGAGTCAAGGCATATCCTAACATGTAGATCAGTCAAAAGTTCCCCTATCATGCACTTTGCAGCATAAGTTCACTTTGCAAGTTTGACCCTTACGGTAAATGCTGGCTGCGCTATTCTGGATGTTCAGAGGGTTTGACAATAACAACCAAGGAATGGAGTTAGAACATGATTATCGAAGAGATGACCGGGCAGGAAATAAAATCTCTGCTTCAGCGCGTCACATTGGGTCGTCTGGCGTGTTCCAAGGATAATCAGCCGTATATCGTTCCACTGAGCTTCAGTTATGACGTGGCATTTTTGTATGCTCTAACCACTGCAGGCACCAAAGTCGATTGGATGCGGTCCAATCCCAAGGTATGCGTAGAATTCGATGAAATCGTTGCCACCAACAATTGGCACAGCGTCATCGTCAACGGCCTTTACGAAGAATTGACCGATGCGCCGGAGCATATATCTGCGAGGGATGACGCGCAAAAGCTTCTCAGTAAGAAAGCGGAATGGTGGCAGCCGGCATATGTCAAAACTGTAATCCGAGACCAGGAAAGGGAACTGAATCCAGTCTTCTTTCGTATTTCCATTCTCGAAACGACAGGTCATAAAGCGATAAAAAAGAGTTGATCTTTCAGTGCTTTAAAGGGCCCAATCCTGCGCAATACACGCAGAAAGTCGGTGGCCGCTAAACAAACGAACTCCATATCGCGACATATTCACGATGCAGGACGACTATGCGCATTTTTTTGTTTATGAGGCCCGGCATGTGATGGGGTTTCACAGAAGGGAACTGCCGAGCCCCAACCGACCAGCAAGGCCGGCGGTTCATTTTGCTCTTCCCACAAAATATTGGCAACAATATTCATGCATTTGGCTCCATAGACGAAAGCAACACCTTGATGTAATTGCAATATATCTATTTCTCGCGCTATCTTTTGTCCTTTTTTCAGCAATGAATGGCGTATTTATCTATTACCTAAATTATTTACCCGTTGCGTTACTTAACTGTCTTTTCTGACGCTGATTGCCCAGGAGATCCGCGTAATTCCTGTCTTAAGTCTTTTCTACTTTTCAGCAGGGCGATAGGTTTCGCGCCATGTTCACTCGATTATACTGGACGATGACTTACGAGATTTTGCCCCAAACTGAGTGCTTGTTATAAAAGGGCGATCCGAAGACCGCCCTTGTTCGTTCTGTTCGTGGACTTCCTGTATCATTTGGCCATATGCCATACACCCCCAACGCCATCGCCATTGGTATCCCCTGATTTCATATCTTTCGAATAGGTGTAGAGCGGCTTGCCACTATAAGCCCACATGTCTTTGCCGTCGGAAGCTTTGACAATGGACCATTCGCCAGCGGCTTTGGCCTTGCCATCGGTATGAAACGCCGGCCACATTTTCAGGCAATCCTGGTCGCAGTTGGATTTACCCTTCGCGTCCTTGTCGAAAGTATAGAGCGTCATGCTCTTCTCGTTGACCAGAACCTTGCCCATCTTGGTATCCATCATCTTGGCAGGCTCAGCCGCAAAAGCCGATGCGGCTGTGGCAGCCAGTATGCCCATAGCAATTAAAATCGTTTTCATGATGATACTCCCTTTCGGGAATGCCGACTGAATGTCAGTAGTGCCCGATATGAATATAATAACGTCCCAAGCCCCTAGCTGTTCCATTTTTGGCAGCGCGTTGTCCTTCAAGGTCTGGTACTGCGCATCAATGAACTGAGATAGCATTCGTGATTTGACTACCGACATTGCGCCGATCATAAGCCAAACGGCTGTGCCGAGGTGCAGCATGAGACCCGGCGGGTGATGATGAAGGCAACCGCCGGGTCTCTTCTTGAAAAAGCCATATCCGGGGATCACATTTTCTGAGTTGCTACTCTCCAGTGCAACGAGAGGCCCGGCGATATTCTTCCCCCGTATAGCCCCAGCCGGGCCTCTTCTTTCAAATCATACCAATCGGTATGTTGACAGTGGGCTTAGCCAGGAGGACAATTGGAGGGTGATCTTGCTGGTCATAACTTTCGACCCGGCAGAGTACGCCTCCGCACTAGCGCTGCCGGGCCTCTTTGCTGCCTCTTTCCGAGGCCAATGCGGTAAAGTGCAGCATCAAATCAGCGGTTCGTCTCTTACCATCTTCCCTCATATTTGGGGCAGAACAGGAACTGCTCCTCGAGCAAGGTCTACAAGATCTTTAGGTATAACAAGCCCATCAGACTATATTTTCCCTCCAGCTAAAAACTTTGAACTATCAAAATTATAGACGCGGCCGGGCCAAGCAAACTATCTGGGCTATCTGCAACAAACCCAAACTATCAATCTTTGTAGGCAAGTCACGCCCGCGTCACTCTCAAATAATTAACTTAATCTTTATTGAAGCCGAATGGGCATTTCCACGTAGATCAATCTTTTTGATTACCTGGATAAAAACAACAGAAAAAACAAAAAACTTGCAGGGCTATTCCTGTCAAAAATGGGGGCAAGTATGAACGGTAATGTACCTTTTAATTTAAGTGAATGCGTGAACTACGAACCCGGAAAGAACTTTGAAAGCAAATCTGAAAATGCCATCTTCATTTATGCTGAAACGGGGGTCGTCTTTCAAGGACTTGTGAAGTCATTGGAAAGAACATTCGCTGATATTCGGATAACACTGTCGAGTTTTCTACCGGATTCCCAGGACCCCGACATGGGCGTTGGATTGGTCCTTTTGCAGACCGAGCTGATCACCGACCTCCCGGATTGCATTGAACGCTGCAGGACATGTTTTCCGAATGCATCCATCACGCTCATGATCAATGGCGACGGATTTGCATCGCAGGGGTTGAATAGGTTGTTCTGCGACCGAAGAATCCAGGGCCTGCTTCCGTTCACCTTGAAGCTCGACATCTGGCTGGCTGCCATATGGCTGCTGCTCAATGGCGGCGAATATTACCCATACGGCGTTATGCAATCGCTGGAAAAGCTGGCGAAAGATGGCCACGCTCGCCATCAGCAACCGTCTCATGTGGAGGGAAAAAGGGGCCATATGTCCGGCACCAAGCCGATCGATACATTGACATTGCGCGAACATCAAATTCTCGAGCTTCTGTCCGAAGGGCTGCAAAACAAGACCATCGCTGACCGGCTCAGCCTTTCAGATCATACGGTCAAAGTCCATGTTCACAATCTCATTCGAAAGCTCAAGGTGCACAACCGCACGCAGGCAGCGGCAGTATACCGTAATCACCTGGATCATGAATCTCTGCAATCAGCCTTCAGCTGGAACACCGAGCGAGCCTTCAGCCGCAATACCGAGATAACGGAATTGACGATCAACATCTAAAGGAGAGTGCCTGCACTGACCGTCTCGGAATGACGTGTCAAAGCACGCGTCGCATTGCTTCATGCTCCCCAGTCGATGGCAAAGCTTTTGTGCTATCCTTCGACATGCGTCTCGTAAACGCATTTAACGAGATACAACGGCTCGGTATATCAGCGGTGCGGCCGTTTCACACAAAGTCGGTGCCTTCACCGAACGGGCATCGGGGGCCGTGCGCAAAGTAATACAAACTTGGACGCAAGTATTCCTGGCGCGCTCAAGATCGCAATCGCTTTGGAGACTGCATTCTACGCACTGCATCCAATATTGTTAGATGTGAGCGATTGGAGGATGCTCTTAGTTTGAGCATCCATCTGCAACAGTACAGCCAAGATCATGGAGCAGACCATCGTTCAAACCATAGATCCATCCATGAATGGAGATGTCCTGTTTCCTCTTCCACGCTGCTTGTAATGTCGGCGTGCGCGCCAACCGTTGCACCTGGTCAATGACACAAAATTCGCAAAGACGATCCAAATCGTCCTCAGTCGCTGATTTGCACGCAAACGATGAAAATCGCATTGTTGCCAAGTCGCGAATGGGTTGCAGCCAATGATTGGTCAACTCCAGCGAGGTTCCCTCCACCGCCGCTAGAACCCCGCCACAGCCGTAGTGTCCACATACGATAATATGTTTTACTGCCAATTGACTGACAGCATATTCAACCACCGACAACAGATTCAAATCAGCTGGATGAATGAGATTGGCAACATTTCGATGAACAAAAACTTCACCTGGTTCCAGACCGGCGATGACATTCGCTGGCACTCGGCTATCCGAACAGCCTATCCATAGGTATTCCGGTTTTTGAAGCTGTGAGAGTTTCTTAAAATAGTCCGGATCGATCCGACGTTTTTCAAGTGACCAATCACGATTGTTTTCGAATAGCGTTTCAATCAATTTCGTCGCCATCGGACTCAAACTCTGTTGCTGTTAATGTGGTCCCGCTTCATAGGACAAATCGGAGCCGGACAAAAGGCCGACATTGACGCGGACTGCCCACTTGTATCGAGGGCGAAATGAGCGAATTTCTTTCGCCAAATAATTCAATTTGCGGTTATGACGCTTACGCGATCAGATCTTAATGGATCGGTTTGCCTCGTATTTGCAGCAGTACGAGTACTCGCGCCTCACTACCGTCCAAATGTGGATCGCCGCAGGAACTCCACTTGCAGGATCAATCGGCACTTAATTGGAGCCTTCATAAGTCCGAGGCTCATTTCCAAGGAGCATTTCGGACGCGATTATTCCATCTCGGCGAAACTAATTTGACAAGCCGTTCGTAACTCCGCTGCTTCCCAATCCAAGGGAAAGAACAGTGGAGAGAGAAATGTTCACCAAATCCATTCGCCTGGTTGCACTGGCATCTGTGTTGATTTCGGGAGCCGCGTTTGCGGAGAATCCGATGGTCGGCGGTGCACCCATGTACGAAAACAAAAACATCGTCGAAAACGCAGTGAACTCTAAGGACCACACGACACTGGTTGCAGCGGTCAAGGCAGCTGGCCTTGTTGAAACACTTCAGGGCAAGGGTCCATTCACCGTTTTTGCGCCAACCAATGAAGCTTTCGACGCACTGCCAAAGGGCACCGTCGACACATTGCTCAAGCCTGAAAACAAGGAAAAGCTGACCAAGATTCTCACCTGTCACGTTGTGGCGGCAAATGCCGATTCACAGACCATAATGAAGATGGTTGACGATGACAAGGGTGCACATCCGGTCAAGACGGTAGGCGGCTGTGTTCTCAGCGCAAAATACAAGGGCGACAAGCTCACTCTGACCGACGAAAACGGCACGGTTGCCAATGTGACGATTGCCAATGTGAAGCAATCCAATGGCGTCATCCATGTCATCGACAAGGTTCTCCTGCCCAAGATGTAACTTCATTGATTGTTTCCAGCCAATGTCAATGGCTGGAAACATATCTGCGGCATGCATGCCGGCCCATCGGAATCCCAAAGAGGGCAATGCCTGACCAATCTTTTTGGAACACAATCGATCCAGTAGCGTTTTTGCCACACGAGCTAATGGATACCCCCGTTGACACTGCTCGTAGAGACCCGGCCTTTGCAGAGACGCGCCGCCGGGTCTCGCCAAATATCCAATGCTCAAAGTAGATTTGGAAAGTGGGTTGTGGTCCTATGCCGCCACACAATCATGTGATGTCGTGATCTGAAAATGAAAAACCCGCATAATCCTTCAAACCCGTTGAGGACGTGATAAAGTGAGAAATATGAGTGCACTTCAACATGTCTCACACGTGTGCAGCCGGTCCTTCGACGTCTTGTTTATGACATCTTGAAGGTCGCTTACCCCATGTTATCACTTGCATCGATACAGGCCCCATACCGCATGCAGCGGGCGGGCATCGATCGAGTGGAGAAGCCCACTATGTGGACGAGCAAGATCAGCTGCATCAGAAATTCATTAAATACGAAGCCGATACAAAACATTGACGTTCTCTCAATAAACTGAGTAGTCAACGGTTTAAGCGAAAATCGATGTATATTTGAAAGATATAGAGGGACCCAATGGAACCTGCCGAATTGGCAATTGGTGTAATTCGAATCCTTGGCATCACAGCGCTTGTCGTCCTCAGTTACTCGTGGGTTCTGCGCACCTTTCCCAAAGGCACCGCGAAAGGCGCTGCCGTTGGTCTACTTTTTGGACTGGGCGGGATTGCTTCAATGAGCGATCCAATCTCATTTGCACCTGGCGTATTCTATGACGCTCGAACGGCGCTGTTGGTCCTTTCCTATTCCTACGGTGGACCGATCGGAACATTGATCGCAACTGGTCTTATGTTGATTTACCGCCTGTGGCTTGGGGGTATGGGAGCGATATCGGGATCAACATCAATATTACTCACAAGTCTCATTGGTTTTGCTTGTGCGATGATACCGGGTAGAGGCTGGAAATCGTGGCCGCTGCGATCAGCTGCTATTGGCTTGGCCGCTTCCGCTTCCTTTGTGACGCTTACGATGCTGCCTTCAGACGTTACGGCGCTGATCATTGGCATCCCTCTATTCACATTAATCATCGCAAATATTTCCAGCGTGATGGTTTTGAGCAATTTTCTGGAGCGCGAGAAAGTCAGGCAACGTCTGATGCGGGTTCTCGAGCATGAGGCAAGCGTGGATCCGTTAACGAAGCTTCAAAACCGCCGGGCTTTTGACAAAGCCGCTTTGCGCGCAATGAACGACAACAAGCTCAAATCGATCAAATCGGCAATCATCCTGATCGATATTGATCATTTCAAAGATGTCAATGATCTATGGGGGCATGAGATGGGTGATGTGGTGCTTGCAGAAGTTGCTGCCATCGTCCGCCGCGGCGTACGTAAGACGGACGTGGTTGTGCGTTATGGTGGTGAGGAAATCGCACTTCTCCTGCCCAATACGCCCCTCACAATCGCCGTCGATTATGCCGAACGCATCCGCTCCCAGATCGCCTCAGCGGAGCATCGTATGGGAAATGACTGTATCAGCGTCACGGTAAGTGCCGGCGTGGCAGTTCTGGGTGTAAGAATGTATGACATAGACGCCGTCATGAAGGCTGCCGACAAGGCACTTTATCGCGCGAAAAGCGGCGGACGAAACCGCGTTGAAACGGCGTGAGTATCCCGACCATGCATTGTAGACGCGTTGCCGGGTCCCATAAGGTCCAAACCAAAGTGGAGGCGATATTGATTATCACCACTCCAGAAGACCTAAATGCACACTACAATGACCTATTTAGGCTTGGTGACATCGAAGCTTTGGTTGAATTGTAAGAGCCAAGTGCGGTCCTGTGCCCATCTCCAGGACATCAACTCAAAGGTCTTTCCGAGATCAGGAACCAGATGAATAGATTGCTGAGCTTACAGGGTGAGTTGTCTGCGACCCAGCTATCATGCGTTCAACAAGACGGTCTTGCCCTGCTTCATGCCAACTGGTCTTTCAAAGGCAAAGACGCAAAGGGCAACCCGGTAGAAATGGGCGGGCTTTCCTCGAAAGTGGCTCAAAGAGGATCGGACCACTTGGCGTTATGTCATTGATATGCTGGCTGCGATGAAGAACCTATCGCCCTTCACGGAAATATGAACCTGCATTTTGTGCTACATTGATGAAAGCCGCTAGTGCAATGTTGAGGGCCGCCCACCTCCATCGCACTAGACGACTTGTCTCGCTGTATTAAACTTACGTCCTTATTCTGTTCAAGGGCAGCGAACGTGATGTCTGAGAGCACCAGATGGCAAATAATTCGGAGGGAATAGTTTGTATCGTTCTAGGTACCTCTTCCGAATTTTGATAATTTTGAGGAACCTCTAGTTCATCGCAGCGTTGATCTCCGACAATTGGAGGTATTGCGATGCTTACAGCAGCAGTTTTGTGGTGGTTGGGCGTTCCGCTTATCGTTGTAATATTAATTTTCTTCTTGTTTTTGCGGCGGCGCTAAATTTCGACCCGTGTGGAGATGACAAATATCGCTTCTTAAGCGATTCATTGGGATCGCCTTTGGAGGAACTAGCTGTTTAGTTTCGAAAATTGATGGATGGGATCAATGATGAAACGGCGGGGTCTTAAGTCCATTGTTTGCAGATGAATTGGTCTGGCGTAAGCGTCGCGAGCGTCTTGAGTGTCGAGTTGATTCATCAATACCAGTTCGCTTTGCGCACTCGACATAAGAAAATTGGTGCAATTTCGCTGGAACCAGAACCTGTCTCTGTGCATTTTGTGCGATCGATCCATAGGCAGTCTCGCACAGTGAAAGAATATGCGGTGATTTCTGCTTGAGATTGCTCCTATTCCCACTTCATAAGGACCCGGCCTGCTCGCTGTAGTCGCATCAAACAAGTGGGCTATTGGAGCCGATTGACGGGTCAGCACGAAACGGTAAAAGCGGGGGTGAATTTTACCCAGAAATCAACATCGAGCAACCTCGTGGGCTAAAGGGCGTGTGAGCACACCGCTCTCCATATGAAAAGGCGGCTCTGATGACGAACCGCCTTTACGCACTTATTGGGCTAGGACCGTCTTTGAGACGGACGATTGCCGATGGAAATCAATATCCTTGGTTATTACGACGATGACCATGTCGATAATCACGATTGCCGCGATGACCGTTCCAATTGCCATGACGGTCGCGACGGTTGTCATAATGCGGTCGGCGACGATCACTGCGATCCCATCCATGACGATTATGCGAGCGACGATCGTTATAATGTGGTCGACGCTTTTCCTGGTATTGGACCTGATCGACATTACTTACCGTTGGCGTCGCTTGGTGTGAAACCGGACCAGCAAACGATGAGACCACCGAAGTCAGACCAACCATTGTGGCGATGAAACCGCCGGCAATAAGTGAAGCAATTTTTTTCATGATATCTCCTATCGATACCACAATGAGATAACTGCAAATTTGTTCCTTGTTGCCGTGGGAAAAGAATCGTTAGCTCTTCGCCTGCACTTCAAAGTATACCGCAATCCCAGCCGGATTAAGCGGCATCCCTCGCTGCGCTGACTGAAACATGCTCAAGCATCGATCTATTTTTCCTTGAACGAATTAAACAGTTTACCAATTGTTTTATCAGCGCGTTTTAAACGCAAACAGATCGGCGTCCGCATCGCCGATCCCGGTGATCAGCCCGCGGATCACCTGCGCTGCGACCACGGAAAAGGTGATGCCGTTTCCGCCATATCCGAGCACGGCATAGCAGCGGTTCATTCCCGGTATCTCGCCGATTGACGGCAAGCCCGTATCGCTGGCTCCAAAACAGCCGGTCCAGGCAAAATCGGCTTCCGCGACCACATCCGGGAACATCTTCTTCAGCTTGCGCAGGATGGCTTTTGTCTTCGCCGGGAGTCTGGCGTCCCGCTTTGCCTCGTTCTCGAATTTCTCATCCTCGCCTCCGACGATGATGCGGCCGTCGCGCGTCGTGCGCATGTAGAGATAGGGTTCGGACGCTTCCCAGATCAGACATCGTTCCGGCCAGAGCTTGTGTTTTTGCGGGGGCGTTGCCAGAGCCCAGGTCGAGATGATCTGAGTGCCCTTTTGCGGCACCACATCGGGGATTTCGTAGCCCGTGGCATAGACGAGGTGCTTGCAGCGGATGGTCTGCCCGGCTTTGCTGGTCGCAATGACATGCCGGGCGTGTGATTCAACCGAGATGATATCAACAGGCGCGTAAACGGCAGCGCCACGCGAAACAGCCACCCGCAGATAACCATGCGCCAGCTTGCGCGGATTGGCTTCGATATTGTCAAAGCACATCAGGGCAGCAGCGCGATCGATCTGAAACCGCGACTTCAGTTCGTCGCGGCTCAGCAACTGCGTTTCAAATCCCGCGTGGCGGCGGGCATCCATCTCCCGCCGCAGCCCATCCCCATCGAGCATGTCCCCGGCAAGATAAAGCGAATCCCGGTTTTTCATTTCGCAGGATATGCCGAGGCGGCGGGTCCGCTCCCGCAGGATATCAACGGAGAGTTTCGAGCGGCGCCAGGCCCGCTCGGCATCGGCAAGGCCGATCGTCCTGGCAAGGACATGCAGGGGAACGTCAATTTCAAACTGCAACAGCGCCGTGCTGGCTGGTGTTGAACCGGTCACCGGTTTGCGCCGGTCGAACACGGCGACTGACATTCCGGCATCCGTCAGGCTTTCGGCGACGAGTGCCCCGCTGATACCAGCACCGACGATGGCCACATCGACCGTGATATCATGGGTCAGCACATCATAGCGAACGGTTTGCGCCGGGCGGCCCAACCAGATCGGCACGCCGGTTCTCAAATCTCGGTGCTGCGTCGCCATGGGAACCCTGATCTGCGAGGAAGTGACAAACCCGAACGGGACGCAAGGCTGTTTGGTTCCGTTACCGTTCTAGCTCGAGATTTCGCAAGCTTAGATTATAGGCAAGGTACCAACGGACGCACAACAGAATGACAGACTGATCGAAATGACGGCCCTTGAACATCACGCACACCCAAACTCACGGGAAAACACTATTGCACTTCAACATTGCATTTTTTTGCGACAGAACCACGCGGATGAAATGCGGCCCAGCAGACGACGGCCGCTTCGCGCCCCACTCTGAGAGGTTAGATTGCTAGGTTCAGGATTGGGCGTGCCCATGTCACCTTTATCGTTGGCGGTTTAATTCCAACGATCGTGGCACCCATCCTTTGGTAGAACCCGACCGAAGGTGGGTGAGAGACGATCTTAATTGAAGGAATGCCACGCCGCTTTGCTTCAGCCGCCATGTGTTGAAATAGCTTCGCACCTATTCCCGTTCCTTGAGCGTGATCCGCAACAAACATAAGGTCCAATTCCGGTTCGTCAGCCAGCGTTAGGCTGTAGAAGCCAGCGATATCGCCCTGAAGGTCAGCGACGTAGAAGACTTCAGCGTCTATCTGGGCGGGCGTGACAGCATAGCCGTCTAGAATGCTGGCGTAGTTGCCACCGTAGGCACTCGATTGATGCATCAACTGGGTAAGCGCCTTTGCGTCACCGCGTTCGGCAGGTCTGATCTTGAGCAATGTGCAACCCCTGAATCTAGCTCATCGCGAGTTCCATATCCGCTTTTAACAGCATCAAGCGCCAATTGCGACGGCCGGGATGAGGTCGCTAGAGCTGCCGGACGGTAACGCGCCGCCATTTTGGTCGTTCGCGCCTGTTGCTTGACATCCTGACACTTGCCCGTCTGATATCCAGTTGGCTATATCAACGATGGGATGGAAAGCGGCCTTCGCCGGCACCCTCAGGGCGGCATGCTGGACTTAGCTGCAATCAGATTCTATCGGCGTTTGGGTAACAATTTCGAACCTTAAGCTGAGACCATAACGTTTTGTGGGGCAGCCTGGAAAACGGGCTTGAGTCAGGTCGATTTAGGCTATGCAAGAGGTCGACGATATGAAGCATAATGCGGTCTGCCCCACAAAACGTTATGGTCTCCTTGTTGCCAATACAACGGTTTGAAATGGCTACAGATATTCATCGGTGCCGAGATTAGTCGGCGATGAATAGTAATATCCTGAATTGCAACTTTTAAGCGCTTCGAGATTCAATAGTTTAAGCTATTGATATATTTGATAAATTCTTAAAATTCTAGATTGACCCAGATATCAATCTCACTAGTATCGCCCCGGGCTCCTTTGGTCATAAATCGAGTCCTGCACAATTTCGCATACAACTTTAGCCGTTCCTTGAAAGGAAATGCCGATGATGCGTGAATTGACTGATCATGAAATTTCATTTGTTTCTGGCGGCGAAGGCGGTGGCGGTCGTGGTGATGGCGGCGGCAGCGGTGGCGGCGGTGATGGCGGCAGCGGCGGTGGCGGCGGGAACACAGGCAGCGGCTGGGGCGGAAGCATTGGTGGCCGAGTTGGCGGGGCCGGCGGCGGACTTCTTGGTGCCAGTATTGGTGGTCCCGTGGGTGGAGCCATTGGCAGTGTTGTGGGAGGCACGCTAGGCCAATTGGCTGGTCAAGAGATCTAAAGCGGATCGGCACAGACAGGATATGATACCAACGGTACAGGTATTGACGGTTTCGGCGGAACTGATCCCAACGGAACCTGGTAATACAGAAGCTTGTGCTGATAAAACTCCGGTCGGGGGCAGTTTCACTTTCCCCGACTCTCTACACTACAAAGAGGATTCGCGCATGAGATATCTTATTTTTGCTATTCTGATTGTCATTCTTATTTTTGCTATCCAGACGGCGGTAGATTTTTTTGCGATACCACGCCCACTCTGGGTAAACGGCTTAATATATGGTGTATCGGCACTGCTGGTCAGCATTGTCTTCAGGATCGATCGTCCTGCATAGCAATTGGTCCGCCTGAACCTCTCCTCCGTGCTTCACTCAGCCTCTGCAGGACTGCCATATCGACGTATTTCGATCGCGCTAGGAAACAGATAAGGGTCAGGACACTTGTTGGATAGAGCATCAAGAGCCGTCAATTCCATATCCGCAGCATTAGCGAGATCGTGCGAAGAATGCAGGACATGGTGTAGTGACCAATGTCCCAAGAGAAGAATTGACGAGCGCTGAGCATGGACGGCGGTTCTTCCCTCTTCCGTCAGGAGGCGATTGACCATCGCAAGGATAGATGGTTTGGCCGTCCGCAGTTGCTTCGGCCGATTTCTACTATCGTTGCAACATGGCTGGCGGTGATCTCGGTCGTCGCGATCGGATTGTTCATTGCATTTGGTGACTACACACGCCGTGTCCGTTTGAGCGGGACGGTCCAGTCGAGTGTGGGTGTCGTCCGGCTGGTTGCCCCCCAGACCGGACGGGTGGTTGCAGGAACAGCGAGCGAGGGACAACTGGTCAGGCAGGGAGAAGAACTCTACCGCTTGAGCCTGGACAGCACGACGTCTGGAGGCAATACACGCGCCAATATCATCTCAGAATTGCAGCTGCAGAGGAAAGAGCTTGTCGACGAGATCGAGCGGCGCAAGGCAATCGATCTCCAGCAAAAGGATGGGCTCAACAAACAAGCATTATCCTGGGAGAAGGAAATCGCGCAGGTTACAACCCAGATTGCGGTGACACAGAACTATGTGGATACGCTCCGCCAGCTCTCCGAGCAACTTGATAACGCCGTGGCCAAAGGCATCGTTGCCCAGCGTGAATATGAATCAAGACGCACCAATTTCATGGAGAAGCAGACACTTCTGGAAGGCTTGCGCCGGGATTTGATCCAGCTTGAAGCCAGACTCTCAGATGTGCGCTCAAAGCTTGCCAGCTTTGACGGAGAATCCGCGTCGACAATCAGTGGCCTTCACAGGCAGATCGCCATTGCAGGCACACCACTTTTGTCGATCCTGCCGGCAACAGGGCAACTCGAAGTGCATTTCTTCGCATCAAGTTCGGCAATTGGCTTTGTGCGCAAGGGATCGCAGGTTCTGTTGCGCTATGCACCCTTTCCCTATCAGAAATTCGGCCAGTATCCCGGAGTGGTGACGGAGATCTCACGGGTGGCCCTACGCTCTGCCGATGGCGAGAGTGCCATTCCGGCGCAAGTTGTGGGTCAGCAATCGCCAACGGGCTTTTACCGGGTAACCGTTCGGCCGGAACAGGAAACCGTCCTTGCATATGGGGCCCGGGAACCTTTCAGGTCGGCATGGACGTGGAGGCTGATGTATTTCTGGAAACCAGGCACCTTTATGAAGGGATACTGGAGCCGCTTTACAGCTTGAAGGGCAGTATCGGAACATCAATTCCGCAGAATCCCATTATTCTGCAAAGGCTTACGCCATGCTGGGGAGCATAACGTTTTGTGGGGCAATACGGAAAATAAGCTTAAGTCTTGTCTGGTATGGCTACGAAAAGTGCAAACTGGAGGCCGCGTAATTTGCTTGCCCCACAAAACGTTACGCTCCCCACGAACGACGCAACGTCTTGACGCGCGATAGCGCCACCATGGAAGTCACTCAAGTCCGTAAGCGTCCGTATCGCACCGCGTCCGGCTTCATTATTCAAGATTGAGGGCCGGACGATGGTCCAATCGAGGCCGCCGTCTTTGATGATGGCTTCCTGACGGTTCTTGTCGGCATAGACCTTGCGCAGGAGCAGAGGGAAAATCAGCTTGTCAAAAACAAAGCCGCCGTGTCCGGCGCTGTCGCCGGCGCCCATGCCGGTGATGGCAACAAGACGTAAATTCCCTTCTGCCTTGATGGCACTGATAAGCGCTCGGGTCGCTGTCGAAAGAAGGGTGACCCTCACGAAAGGGGCTCGCAGGTGTGCCGAGTGCGCTGATAACGGCATCCCGGCCTTTGATGGCCTGGCACAGCACTTTCTCATCCCTGGCGTCTCCTACGACAAGCTTTGCTCCTCCTAGATCCGTGGCCTTTTCCGGCGAGCGCACCAGGATGGTAACATCGGAGCCGCGGCTGAGGGCTTGGCTGACGATGGCGGCCTGTCGGCCCTGTGGCACCGAGGACAAGGATCTTCGGTCCGGCAGCGAAATATGTTTCAGGGCTGATCTGGTCATGATTTCTGTCCTTTGAAGAGACGGGGCGCCTTTCAAGGAGGCCGCCCTTCTGGTGTTGTGGTTGGTGGTGATCAGAGCCGGCCTTTTCAGGCCTGCTCGCGGGTCAGCTTCGTTTCGCCTTCCGGGTTCACCCAGACGGTCGCGGTCGAATAGACCATGACGACAGTCCTTGATTGTTCTGGTCGGGTACTGGCAACCTCAGCCAGAGGCAGCCGTTTCCGAGGCGAAGTTGCGATAGGAGCGGAGCGGCCTGCCCAGTAGGGCCGTCAGGCCCTCGACGTCGCCGCCCTCAGGAAGCATGCCGTCTGTCAGGAAACGTTCGCCCATCAAACGCATGTCGTAGGCCATCCACGCGGGCATGAACTGTCCGAGGCTCTGCTCGAACGCTTGCGTATCGCCGCCGCCGTAGCTGATTTGCCGATCAAGGACGTTGCTCCAGATGGCGGCGATATCTGGTCCGGTGAGTGTATTGGGACCGACCAGGTTAAAGCGGCTGAGCGGTAGCGGCTGTTCGGCCTGTTCGCGGCGCAGCAGCTCAAGGGCGGCGATCTCCGCGATATCGCGCACATCGATCATAGCGAGGCCCTTGTCGCCGACGGGCATCGGGTAGACACCATAGCCGGTGATGACGTCTTTGATTGTCAGATCGTTCTGGATGAAGTAGGCCGGACGCAGGATCGTAGCGTGAAAATCCATCTGTTCGATCATTCGCTCGACGCCGAACTTGCCTGCGAAATGCGGCACGTTCACGTAGACATCCGGGTGAATTACGGAGAGATAGACGATCCGTTCGATGCCGGCCGAGCGGGCGACATTGAGCGCAATTAATGCCTGGGTGAATTCATCCGGTACGACGGCATTCAGCAGGAACAACGTGGATACGCCGTCGAAAGCGCTACGCAGCGAGTCGACGTCGAGGAAGTCACCTTTCACGATGGCGACCCCCGCCGGGAAGCTGGCCTTGGAAGGATCGCGAACGAGAGCGCGGACGTCTGCGCCGCGGTCGACGAGGTGCTGGATAACTTGGCTGCCGATATTGCCTGTGGCGCCGGTAACGAGAATGGTCATTGGATTTTCTCCGGGTTGGTTGTGCTTGACACCCCGAATATGGCTGGCTCATTGTCGATCCAATAGACCATCAATCTAGACACTACGTCTCACCACTGGAACAGATCATGGACCTCGTTGCTCTTACTGACTTCAACCTTGTGGCCCGCCATGGTGGCTTCGGCAAAGCCGCGCGCGCCACCGGCCGGCCGAAGGCAACGCTGTCTCGACGCGTCACGGAACTGGAGGCCGCCCTTCAGCTTCGGCTGTTCGAACGGGGCGCGCGCAACCTAAAGCTCACCGAGGAAGGACGCGCCCTTTTTGAGCGAACAGCCACGCTGTTGACGGAGCTCGACGAGACGGCGGCCGCCATTGCATCTCGTGCTGAGAAGCCGCGTGGCCGATTGCGCATCAGCGCCCCACTCCACCTATCGCAGACCGCCATGGGCAAGATCGCGGCGGGTTTTGCGCTTAAATATCCGGAGGTGAGGCTGGAGATCACCACGGAAGACCGGGCTGTAGATATGATTGAGGAAGGCTATGATCTCGTGATCCGGGTCAATCCGGATCCGAACGAAAGCCTCGTCGGCCGCGCCTTTCTCCATGACCGCCTGGTAGTGGTTGCAAGCTCCGCTCTTCCCCGGGCTGCTGGCGACTTACCAGTGCCGGGCGTCGTGCGGGGAACCGCCGATCGACAGACTTGGAATATCATGTCCTCGAAAGGGGCTGCGAAGATCAAGATCGAGCCCGTCCTTGCCCTGTCGTCACTCCTGATGGTTCGAGATGCAGTGCGAGCCGGTGTCGGCGCCGCACGTTTGCCGATCTCGTTGGTGAGCCACGATCTGGCCGACGGCACTTTGCTGCACTGGGGCGATATCGAAGGATCGGAGATCTCGCTATGGGCGCTCTATCCATCGCGAAGGCTGCTTAGTGCCCGCGTGTCGGCTTTCCTGGAATTTCTCAAACAGGCATTCCCAAATGGCACACCAGAAGAGCTGGCTGCCTACTCAATTCCCCAAGACGTTTAGAAGACTTGACTGGCACCACCCATCTTTGCAAATAACAAACAAAAGGTTGAATTTATTGTTAAATTGTCTTAGCGCGCTAAGAGACAGCTCTTTTTCTTGCCCCCTCGAACGTCGATCTATTATTCGCTTATTCCTTGCGCGACCCCGGGGACGGGTCGCGCGGCGAACTCTTCTGCAGCGATAGGGATCACCTGCTGTGTCGCGGAATACTCGACGGAGGTGAGCACGGCGAAACACCATTGCACAACCTGTGTGCGTCCGGCGAAGTCAGTTGGAATCAGCCTCCCGCCTGTTGAGTTTCAACCTAATTTGATCGACTTTTCCATTTCGCTTCGACCCCACGGAAAGGCAGAAACCCCATGTGTTCACTTATGCTCAACGTCACAAGACTGGATCACGAACAGACGGAAAAGTGGTTCAATTGGTGAGGCAAATCAACATTCCGAGGCCTCAATTGGGCTGCAATGTTTTTATGAGAGCGATTCAACTTACGCAGGATCAAGAGCTCTGAAGTAGCCTGACAGCTTTTTGGAAAAAGCGATGCCTTCGTCAGGCCACGCCAGATGTTGATCTCGAGGAAAATCAATTCATCTGCACGTGATCGAACCGGTGTTGCGCAAAAGGCCAAGAGGCGGTCTGCGCATCGCTATTTCAATAACTCATGGCAAAGCTTGGCAGAGTGTTGAAGGCAATTTTGCTAGTATTGTTGTATCGATGAACAGATCTGGAAGAGATAGGGACTACACCTAATTTTCGTTCGGCCATAAGCCAGTGGACGGCCTAAAAATGGAACACTTTTCTAAGCCGATCGTTGATGATCGGGTAATTTTGCCCAGAATAAGATATTCGGGAGAAAACAATGTTTAAAGCTTTATTGGTTGCATCCCTCCTTGGCCTGACCTTTGTACCGTCAGCATTTGCTGAAGACGCGATGAAGTGCAACGACACCAGCATGATGAAGATGAAGGCCGACATGGACAAGATGACAGAGCCGGCCATGAAGGAAAAAAAGACCATGGCCATGAAGGAAATGGACATGGCAAAAAAATCCATGGAAGCAAAGAAAATGGATGAATGCGCAATGCACATGGGCAACGCTGAAAAAGCTATGAAGAAAATGTGATCTGAACGTTCCCACGATTGCAGCGAGAGGGCGAAGCTTAGCGGCTTCGCCTTCTCGAATTAAGAAGGTGATACGGTCGTTAAAGTTCTCAATTGGATCAGCCGGGCAAAGCCATGATACTTACCGCAGTTGCGTTGAATGCTACTCTCAAACCAACCGATTCATCTTCTACGCAAAAGATGATTGATTTGGTGCTGGACGCCATGAAGGAACAGGGGGTTGACGGAGTTACGGTCAGGCTCACCCAATTTGATGTAAGGCCGGGTGTATCATCGAATGAAGGCAGTGGTGATGATTGGCCGACTATTCGCGAGCATATTCTGGCGGCTGATATACTCGTGATGGCCCCGCCGATCTGGATGGACCAACCTTCAAGCGTGTGCAAACGAGCGTTGGAACGTATTTGGACGCTTTTCTGGATGAAACCGATGATCAAGGCCGTATGGTTTCTTACGGCAAGGTTGCTGCGGTCGCCGTCGTTGGCAACGAAGATGGTGCACATCATGTATCGGCCGAACTCTACCAGGCTTTGAATGACGTGGGCTTTTCGCTCGCACCTAATGCCGTTGCATACTGGGTTGGTGAAGCCATGGGAGATGTAGATTTCAAGGACTTGAAATCTACCCCGAGGCTGTGACAAACGCAGTTGATCTGCTCGCACGCAATACGGTTCATTTGGCCAATCTTTTGGCAAAGGCCCTGTATCCCGGCAAGACCAGCAAGTAAGTTTTGGTCAACGCCTATAGGAATAATCCACAATCGAAAGCCACAATAACTTCGGATTCTCGCTGCTTGTCACGATGCTCGCACGAAGTTAACTATGAAGAAGCCTGGTCAATAACCCAACAAGCTCGTTAAAAACAAATGGCTTCCGTATGACAGCACGGTGAGCATAGCCGTCCCAAATGTCATGTGAACTGTTCCCCGTGGAAAAGATGAAAGGCACGCCGCGCATGACCAGAGCGTCGGCCACCGGCTGACTTTTCTGGCCATTCAAATTCATGTCCAGCATGGGCAGCGTCAAAGTTTTGCTGACCAATCAGCGCAATTGCTTGTTCATTCGTTGCGGCTGTGGTGACAGATTTGCATCCCAGATCGGAAAGCATGTCTTCAATCATCATGAGGATGAGCATTTGATCTTCAACGACCAATAGCCGACGATCGGAAAGTAAACTATCCATGTGGCGGTGCCTCTGATACAGGAAAATTCATGGTGCAGAGCACGCCTTCGGCCGGATATTCAAGGCGAACAATGCCGTCCAATTCTTGAGCCAGACCTGTTTCGATCATGCGCGAGCCAAATCCCCGACGAAGAGGCTGGGCGACAACAGGGCCGCCCTTCTCCTGCCATCTCAACACCAGTCGGCGACCTTCAGACGCATCCTTGATGTCCCAAGTGATGGTTACAGACCCCGTTTCATCGGAAAACGCCCCATACTTGATGGCATTGGTGGCCAGTTCGTGAAACGCAATACCAAGTGCCAGCGCGATTTTGGGTGAGAAGAGAATGTTGCTCCCCTTGATGACAATGCGCTCTGCCCGGTCTCCAGTCATACCGAACGGTTCCAAGGCATCGGCAATCACATCGAGTAACCCTGTGTCCTTCCAATTCTGCCGCGTCAAAAGGTCATGTGACCGGGACAACGCCTGCAAGCGTGATTCAATGGCCTGCTGAATGGTTTTTGGATCAGCGTCCATTCGCAAGGCTTGCCAGACAATCGATTGAACCGTCGAAAGCGTATTCTTTACGCGATGATTGAGTTCACCGATAAGCATTTTGGAATGGGCTAGCTCGTCCCTGTGTTTGGTAAGGTCCACAAACGAAGCAAAATACTGCACCGTAGTGCCTGCCTCATCTTTGACCGGGCTTATAAATATCGCAGCCCAGAATTCACTTCCGTCTTTGCGGCGATAGAGAATTTCGGAGTCATGATCGGCATGTTTTGCAAAGTTGGCTCTTACATCGGCCAAAGCCGCAGCATCTGAAACGTGCGCCAGCAAAAAATTGAAGTTTTGGCCCAGTACCTCCTCCAACTCATAACCAGTCAACTCCAAAAAACTGTCATTGGCAAAGATAATCGGGTGGTCGGGCGCCCTGGCATCCGTAAATACCATCGCCATTCGCGTTGTTTCAGCAGCAACCACGAATGGACCGAGATCGTCGCTGAAACCCTTCACGTCCGCTTCAGCATGTTTTTGTTCGTCGCTCTTATCGGCGATATTTGACATGGTATGCTTATCCGGTTTGGCGGGTGCGCGGCGTAATGCTGGAAAGAGACGCTACGGCATCAAAACGTCTTTCGCTGCGCGCTGCACGATCAGCGATCTCTTCCACATTGCGTAATTTCAAACCAAATAGCGCGATAACTGTCCTGCCCAGGCGCTGCGCATGGATGTCTGTTTTGGGTGAACGGCCGAGAACGTTTGAGGCAAGGTCGTGTGCAGATTGCATCACGCGCCAATCATCAGCCGAATACTGGACGAAATTTTGGTACCGAGTGCGCATGCTTTTATCCCTTGTCTGGGCGAAAGCACCAAGGCGTCTTCCAAGCGCCAGGAGCCTGTAAATTCAAGCCTGGCGCCAGCCAAATTATAGGCTTCTTCCCGCCGCTAGCAACCAATCTCGTAAGCCACTGTTATTGCATAACGACTTGGACGCGATGGTTTGCCTCAAGTGAAGAAATCTGACTCTTTGCTTCTATAGGCGCAGCCAACATTGACATCAGATCGCCACTTGCCGCCCTATTTCCACAACCTTCTCACTCGGCAGTCTGAGGTAGTCACCGACATGCGGGATATTCCGTTCCATGGCCGAGAACAGCAGCACCTGCCATGCGGGCAGGCTCTTGCCGTCTTTGCGATGGATCACCGTGTCATGCCCGACATAATATGTCACGTCTTTCAGTTCAAATGACGCGACGAGCCGGTTGCAGGCGATGAGAAGTGCCGGAATATCCGGCTGTTCCATGAACCCATATCTTGCTTCCGCCCGCCAGAAGGACGGTGCGGCCTCCGTGAGGGTTAGCCGCTGAGCGTCTGCAGCACGCGGCACGGGAAGGACCTGGACTGTCAAGGCAAGGACTTGCTGATGGAGCGCCTTGTTGCGCCGCACATGCCATACGATGACCGGCGGCGTATCCCGCAATGTGCGCGTCAGAAATACCGCAGTTCCAGGCACGCGCGCTATGTTGCGCTGTTTGATATCCGCCAGGAACTCCGCGATCGGTAGCAGCGATTCATGCGCGCGTGCCGTTATCGCGACAGCGCCGCGATGCCAGATCCACATGACACCGTAAATAGCGGCCGCCAGCAGCAGGGGGACGTAGCCGCCATTGCCGACCTTGACCAGATTGGCAAGAAAGAAAGCGCCATCGACGATTAAAAAGCCTGCTGCGACCGTTGCTGCGGTTGCAATGCTCCAGCCCCAAAGCTCCCGCATCACGATGAAGAGAAGAGCCGAGGTCATCAGCATCGTCAGGGACACGGCAATACCATAAGCCGCTGCCAGGTTATCGGATTTGCCGAAGCCGAATGTCAGTGCCAGCGTGACAATCATCAGCAGCCAATTGACGGCCCCCACATAAATCTGCCCGTACTGTTCCGCCGATGTTTGCGTCACGCGAAACCGCGGCATCCACCCCAGCTGGATCGCCTGCCGTGTCATCGAAAACGCTCCCGTAATGATCGACTGGCTGGCAATGATCGTCGCCAGTGTCGCCAGAATAATGAGGGGAATGAGCAGTGCCTGCGGACAAAGGCGATAGAAGATGTTGCCGTCGATAGGCGCGCCTTCAAGCACCAGGGCCGCCTGACCGGCGTAATTGAGGATGAGGCTGGGAAAAACCACTGCACTCCAGGACACGCGGATGGGCCTGGGACCAAAATGGCCCATATCCGCATAAAGCGCCTCCGCTCCCGTTACACAGAGAAAGACACCTCCGAGCACCAGAAAGCCGGTGACGCCGCCATGGAACAGAAAGGAGAGCCCGTAGAGCGGATTGAGCGCAGCAAACACCGCCGGATGGCGTAAAATCCCGGAAATGCCCAAAACCGCCATGACAATGAACCACAACAGCATGACCGGCCCAAAGGCACTACCGATGCGTGCGGTCCCCAGAGGCTGAACAGCAAAGAGACAGAGCAGGATCACGAGCGCTGCCGGAAGAATGTAGGGTTGCAGGATGGGCGTGGCAATGTTCAACCCTTCGAGAGCCGAGAGGACAGAGATCGCAGGGGTTATAGCGCCGTCGCCATAAATCAGCGCAGCACCGAACAGGCCAACCGCCATGATGTAGGGGCGATGCTTGTTCTTGGTCCCCAGGAGGGACATCAGAGCCAGGATGCCTCCTTCGCCATCATTGTCCGCCCGCATGGCGAAAGACAGGTACTTGATGGATGTTATGAGAAACAAAGTCCATAGCACGAGTGAAAGCAGACCCAGCACCGTATGGGCATCGGGCGCGCTTCCGGTCAATGACAAGATCGTCTTGAAGGTGTAGAGCGGGCTCGTACCGATATCGCCGAATACAACGCCGAGCGCTGACAGACTTAACAAGTGAAGATTTGTGCGGGGTGTTGGCGCTGCTAGCTGGTTCACCGATAGCCCTGTCTATGGAAAGTGTCCGATCGCCGAATGGAAAATACACAGTTCCACAGACGATAGAATGACACGATGGGTTTAATCGTGGCACTCGTCAATTAAATGTCTACCACAAACGCCAATGGAAGATGGTGGTAGAGGCGCGGTTCTGACGAGATACGAAATTGAACGGCCGAACGCCGCAACAGCGAGGGCCATCATGGCAGCCCCGCCGATCACGAATGCGATGATACCAATCACCAAATATCTGTAAGGATGGTCATTTGTCATCTTTTGACCGTCAACGACCTCGTAGTTGAAACAAAAATTGATGGAACAATGCCCGTTTCAGGCGGTTGGGTGGTGCCCTTGATATGGTCAAGGGAAATCCAAGGAGGATAAAATGCCTAGCAATCATCCCGCAAATGAGCATCATCATACCGCAGCAGGCCACCATGCCGCTGCCGCGCATCATCACCACGAAGCTGTGCATGCCCATACTCATGGCAAACATGAAGAAGCCAAACATCATTCGACAACTGCCCATGAGCACGCTGAAAAGGCGCATAAATCAACAACGGAAGCCCACAAGCATTCCGCGAAATGACCCTGATAGCATCCTGAATTGAAGGAGTGCCTCCACATCAACTGATGTAGAGGCACTCGTTGTATTATAACATCGATATACCTTTGTTTACTATGGAATCTCAGGCTGATCATGCTGATGACCAAAATCAGCAGGACGGCCTGATCAGACGCTGTATTGCGGAATAAACAGCTCAGGCCGTTCAGGCCAATAGTCGGAAAGATCGAGATGACGGCTCAGCATGTGAAAGAAATCGACGCAGCGATCAGCGAACTTATTTCATCGCGCCGCCAAGAAATCCTGCAAATCGCCCAAAACGGCGCGAACCCCGGTCCTATCAAGAATTTGATGGAGATCCAAGGTGCCATTGACGTGTTGTTTCGGGCGCGTGAACAGGAAAGCGCGACTTAGGCGTAAAAGACCTCGGAACATCAAACGGGCACAGACATACGCCAGCCTCTCCAAACCTGAGAAAACGTATATAACCCGCATATTTTTAGAATGAGCTTAACGTCTAAGCTGTGAAGCATTTCATGGGCTTGGATTTGCAGAAATGAAAATTCAACAATAATTACAACCGCTTCTCTTATATCGTATATCTGTGCCCGTTTAATGTTCATGGGCCACGGAGCCGGCGAGCTAACGCACACGAGTCATTTCGGAGATTAGCGCTCACAATCAAGAGCGGCAAGCCAAACAAGCGGGCAGTCGGATGTAAGCCCTAGCCTCAAAAGTCGCTTGAAAATCAAACTCACCTATGGAAATTGTCTTTTTATCAAAAAAGCATGGGTAAGAGGCATGGCTACTCGCGAAGAAAAGATTCAGATGGTTCGCAATTTTGCCGTCAACAAAATCGGCGATCTCATTGAGAAAAACTATGACGACGATGGCGACATTATGAATTTTGTCGAAGAGCTGGATCGTTTGCTCACCGTATTTCATGCCGCCGAAGTGGCGATCTCAGAAACCATACCCAGCACGAACGCGCTCTAGATTCTATTGCTCTTCCCGGATGAATATATCCGGGGCCCTGGCTGCCTGGATACATGAGTGTTTACGTTACTTGATCAATCCCATGGATTTAATTTGCTCCAGCTTAGTGCTGGCCTTCGCATACCCCAACGCTGCAGCTTCTTTCCACCAATGCGCAGCTTGTTCATAATCTTGCTCTACCCCGCGTCCTGAAAAATACATAAGGCCGAGATTGTACTGGGATTCAGCGTCTTTTTGTTCGGCAGCAACTTTCCACCAATGCACGGCGCCGTGATCGTCCTGACCGCGGCCGGCACCGTTGAAGTACATTTTGGCAAGATTGCCCGCTGCTACTGTTACCCCTTGTTCAGCAGCTTTTTCATACCAATCGGCTGCTTTACCGAGATCACGAGGTAGACCCGTGCCCGTTTCGTAGATCGCTCCGATTGCTGATTGCGCCAGGGCATTTCCAGTATTTGCAGCAGACAAATACCATTTGACTGCTTCATTCAAATCTTGAGGAACACCTTGTCCGGTGTAATAGAGCCGAGCAAGATTGGTTTGCGCCATGGTGTCCCCACCTTGACTGGCCTTTTGATACCAATTTACAGCGATTGGCATGTCAGCTGGAACACCCTCGCCGACCTCATACGCATAACCCAAGCTCGCTTGCGCCAAGGCATTGCCTTGTTCTGCAGACTTTTTATACCACTCCAGTGCGAGAGGATAATTTTTGGTGACCCCTTCGCCCCTGAAGTAAGCCTTTGCCAGATTGGCCTGAGCTAAAGCGTTGCCCTGTTCTGCAGACTTTTGGTACAGGTCGGCTGCCACTTGTGCGTTTCGATGAACACCTTCCCCAGTGCTGTACAATTTGCCTAGATTATTCTGGGCAATGGCATCACCTTGCGCTGCAGCCTTCTGGTACCAGGATGCCGCTTGGGAAAAATCCTGCTGGATGCCCTGCCCATGCTCAAATGCTATGCCGAGCTTGGCCTGCGCTTCACTCTCACCTCGCTCAGCAAGTAATTTGAGATCGGCAATGGATTGCTGTGCCTGCTGGCTCTTCTCTAACGGAATAGGCGGCGCGTTTTCGGCCTTCCCTGGACTTACCGACGCAACAACGAATATGAGAGCCAAGTAAGAAAAATGAAGAACAGATGTAACCGGGTGCGAGTATTTACTCTTAACAATCTTATTCTTCAAACTCATCACTTCCCCACTTCATAGCGTATACATACAGCAACTATAGCTGACATTATTTTTCATGCCGTAGAATATTTTCCGGTGCACGCCCTAATGTCGACCCTTTTACCAATGCATTGCCGATGATATTTAGGTTTCGATATCAATCGTCATACACTCTTGGCACAAGTCAACAATGGTTTTTAGGTATCACCACGGCACCTACTCGGCTCTATCGGTCGGGTCAATTTGCCCCTCTCACCGACACATTGTACAAAGTCGGCAGCTATCAGAAAACGATCAGTTGAATATGCCGTCCTGCAATTCCAGTACGGTTGTGCGCTTGGGGCTGCTGTATCTGATTGCAAACAAATCTCTCAGATTAAGCTATTCGACTGAATGCTCACACGGTCAGCTTGTTTGTTGAAAATCTGGCAGCTTAAGGCGTAGTGAGTAGAAGCTTCCATTCCACATGAAACAAATTATATAATAAATACTGTACTTTACGAAATTCTATAAACTCGCCTATTGTGGCGTTCATTTTCTCACAGCACCATTAATTGAAATTGCTCCTTATGGTCGTACACCGGTCAGGTTGTCAGAATGCGAGAAGTATTTACTAGATCACATTTCCATACAGGTAGAGATGTCGAGCTATGCAAAGGGCAGCATTTTGGCCCCAAACGGGCTGCACTCGAGCGGGCCATTGATGTGACAGCAAGGCAGGCCTTGTCCAGTACAGTTTGCTATCCCCAATTCTTTGAAGCCTTATGCCAAGGGTGCCATCTCGCAGTAGGTACAGCAGATTCACACGCAAAGGCGATGAGATTCACATTGCTTGAAGCCCTACTCGATGTAGAGAATGCGAAAGAGAGGGAGGATAATGGCGACGAACATTGGTCACACGAGGCTGGGTCCCAGTCCGATCAAGCCTCCAGTCTCATTCGTAGGATGATGGAATTGCTGTTCGGCAGCAAAAAAATCAACATCTCAGCTGATGCTGGTATAACAAAATACATTAATAGGTCTGAGCGCCCTGGCTCAGAATGCTACATTCTCAATAATCTATCGTCAGCAGAAATCGTAAGGACGCGCACGTTTTGGATCGTGTACTATACAGATGCCTTACATCCCGCGCTCATTGACGGATTGAATAGACTTCCTGAACTTGCCGACATACATGACGCCGTTTTGATGGTTCCGCATGATGAAGCCCTACGGATCAGGGATGCATCAAATCCTGATCTGCTATTAATGCCGCTGTCTCCACGGACTTTACATGTGATTGAAAACCTCTAATCCCGTTCCTGCTTCTGTGGCATCGCAAGCGAGACCGGGGGCGAGGGATCACCCGCCCGTATGGATGCGTAGATCCGGGCCAGTGGGGGCTAATAATGCTGCACAAAAGAAGCGAAGCCAGTTCACGGGCGAATGATGTGAAGAAGCTCCAGGAAACCCAAGTGTATGCTTCCAAGGGGTTGGGGATGGGGCTTGCCCCCTCGCCCCTTGGCTGAAACAAGTTGACGCGGGGCATCAGTTGGCTATCTGCAGGTCTACAACACGAACGTTCCCTAAAGCCGCCATCAGCATTGGCCCGACGGAAAACTCCCCTGCCCTCGCCTTCATGGCTAAAACACGCAAGTAACCCCCGGCCGAGCTGATATGCTGCGATCGCTGCAGGATGCAGGCAAGAACGATGGCGGTGTTCTCATGGCCGATCGCATCAAGGGCTTCCTCATAGGCCGAAGGTGAAATACCCAGCATTCCCCTGACCTGTGCCGCGGTTCGCATCATATCGGACCAGGTCGAGATCCCGGCCGGCGCATAATCGGCTATTTCCGGACAGGCTTTCAGCACCAGTCCTAGCGGATAGGTCTTTCGGGCATCTTCTCTCACCGGCAATTTGAGTGCAGGTTTTGCCCCTTGGGCTTTTCTCAAGCCAGGTTCAAAGTCAGAATAGGAGTCGGGTTTTGAATTCTGTTGCTGCAGATCAATATGAGACTCATTGGCAGTCATATTTTCAGCATTAACGTGTTTTTCCAGAAGGATAGCCACTTCATCGTGCAAGACTGCCAAATCGCACAGAATTGGTTCCAGAGCACCGAGTGACGCTTTACGGGGAATGTTGTCTACGATTGTGCGAAAACGCGTCCAGATGCCCTGCCAGTCGGCCGGAACCTCTTCTGAAAGTCCTACCTCTATCAATTTGGCGATATCGCGCCTGTGGAGCGTCATGCGCTCGCGAACAAGCCTCAGCGCCCGCGCCGCTGCCCGAACACTCTCTGCGGCCTCCCGAAGCTCTTCTGAGCGTACAAGCAATGGTGCGAGGGAAAATCCGAACGCATCGGTAATCTCCCCTCCCCGATCCTTGTGTGAGTACCGTTTGCCGTTAGGACTGTCTTTGCGGGTAATCAGCCCGCACTCGATAAGTGCAGCCAGGTGACGGCGAAGCGTCGCATTGGCCATGCCGTGTGCCCGGAGAGATAATTGCGTATTGGACGGGAAAACAATGAGCCCGCTTCCTTCAGCGAGCTCATTGTCCGGCAGGAAGGATAGCAGCGCGTTGAGTACCGCAAGTGAACGGTCCCCTACTCCGACGATATCCTTGCCTTCACACAGCCAACGATAGACCTGCCATTTATCCGCGGACTTTCCCGCCGGCAGCTCTTTGGCCTGTGTTTGCGATTTCAGTTGGACAAGCGACATCGCTCGCCGCCCAAAGGGCGTCGTGATTGCATTTCCTTGCATGTTCATTCGCCTTTCAGTTAGGCAAAAGAAGTCCACCCGCCATGCTGACGCTCAAAACTATTGACAGTGATTCGAGGAAATGCGATTCTATCTTTGCTTAAGAGATGAGAAGGGCTTCCACGACGGCAACGTTTGGGGGCCTTTTTCTTTTGCGTTTTATCTCCTGACCAGTTCTGTTTTCGATGCCAGATATGCTTCGAACAATTGATCAAGGTTATCGGTTAGATAGGTTCCAAACCCTTGATCAACATCTGACTTCATTGATAGTTTGAAGTTTTTGCCCTTTTGATGCACGACCGCTTGCACAGATCTATCGGGTGCGAACCATTGTCGAGCTGGCGAGGGAACAGTAGATGGCTGTTCGCCCTCCTTAGCGGCATCCGCAATTTCAAGATTGAGTAGCATGTTGAATCGATCATCGGACGAAGCTGCCGTGAACCGTTCTGAGGCCGCTATAACCTGAGCTCGTTCTCGATATCCGGGATCACGGCAGCTAACTGAAAGCTCGTACCATCTTTCACGGCCGATATTTTTTGCGGCACCAATGGCTTGAAGTATCGTCTCTGGCACCTGGGATGCGACCGACATCATCTTTGATAGAACGGTCTTATTGGTTGCCAGTGCTGAGAGGATGGTCGGATTGTCAAATCCAAGCCCTACCAAGCGAGATGCAAACATGGTGCGTTCAATGAACGACAAATCCTCGCGCGCCGTGTTTTCCTGACCCTGCGCAATGACATGTTCTCTATCAGAAAGCGCCTTGACGACGGCTCTTACCTTTACCCCTAACTCTTTGGCGGCCCTAGTGCGTCGATGTCCAAAGACTATCTGAAACCTGCCGGCCTCCGTCGGGTGCGGCCGTACTAAGATGGGGGAGTCTTGCCCTCTTTCCCGAATTGCTTGTACGAGTTCTTCAAACCGATCATCCGCGATACGATCCGTGATGAACGATCCTTCAAGTTCATTCGGATCAAGTTCGATAACAGTGTCGCCAATCAATAACTGCTTTTCAATTTCTTCTGCAGCTTCGACTTTGTTCGCCATTTCATCGGCGGCTCGGCTCATCATACCGAAAGCGCCTCGTCCAGATCGAGGGCTTTGAACATGCGGTTCTTCCGAGTTTACAGCTGTAAACTCATCTTCCTCAAGCAAGCCAGCCATCAAGCCTTTGCGTGCCATTGACTATGATCCTTCTGTAAGCAGCTGGGCAAGGTTTACAGCCGTAAACTCGTTGATTTGCATGTTTGATTGCCACATCATGCTCGCCCCCATGCCTGATGAATCAACGACGTGATCTCGCCATTCACTGAATTCAAGGATTCCATAGCTCGATCGTATGTGGACCTCGTGAGCTGGTTTCGCTCGACTTCGTACAGTGTCTGTTTCGTAATGCCGGCATCTGATATTGCCGTGCTTTTCAGCATTTCAGCTTTCAAAACATAATCGCGAAACAATGAGCGCATGAAGTGAACCATCTGGGACTGCGGCGCATCACCTGGTTCATAGCGTGTCACCAGATACCGAAACCAGTCTAAATTCATGTTACCCCCGCCGCGCTTGATCGGATTGAGGATTTCGCCAAGCATCAGAAGAAATTGGCACATCGACATGACGTCCAGCATTTGCGGGTGCACAGTTATTAGAACAGATGTCGAAGAGGAGAGGGCGGTTAGCGTAAGGTATCCCAGTTGAGGAGGACAATCCAAGACAACCACATCATAGTCGTCAGCCACTTCACTAAGTGCAGAATCCAGCCTCGTGAAGAATACCTGACCCATAGCACGAGTGCCTTTCTCGGCCAGAATCAGGGGAGTATCGTATTCGAACTCCTGAAGCTCCAGTGCTGCGGGCACTATGTCGAGGCCCGGAAAGTTCGTGCGCTTAATAAGCTGAGACAACGGCTTCTTGTCGGCGTCATATCGCAAGGCTTCGTAGAGGCTGTCATCCTTGTCAATCTCTGGCTGAAAGCCGTGGAGGGCCGACAAGGATGCTTGTGGATCGAGATCAATAGCAAGCACACGGTGTCCCGTTAGTGCTAGGTGTTGAGCAAGATGGGCCGTTGTCGTCGTCTTTCCGCTACCGCCCTTGAAATTCACAACTGCAATGATTTGTAAGTGTTCGCTGCCACGGCGATGCGGTACGTATTTTTTGACATCGGCACGACCATGCTTGTCGAGGTAGTGCCGCATACTCAGCATTTGTTCGGCCGAATACGACCGACGACCCGTCGAGGTCAGTGCCGGCTCTGGACCCTTACCTTCCAAAGACAAGTTCTTCAGGTGGCCAGCACTAATTCCGAGATAGCCCGCGGCTTCCGCAAGTGAGAATGAACGAAGCGACTTCTGTGCATTTGGCGGAAAGCTTTCGAGACGATGCTTTTGCAAGCGCTTGGATAAATCACCGCCTTGTTTGAGTATCAGCTCATCAAAGTCAGATAGCGAGTTAACTATGGGAGATGCGATATTCATCGGCGTATTTTCCATTATGCGATTATTGATAGAAATTCGCTAAGAAATCGCATTTAGCTCCGATTCGTGAAATCCCGCAAGAAGTTTAAAGTTAACGAAAGGTTAACGCTGATTCTGTAAGGCTCCAAAACAACATAACTGCAGAGATTGTCTACCTGGCATCAATTGTGCCCGACGCCTAAGAAACTTGTCATTGTACGGGAAGGGCAGTGTGATGGTTGTATGGAGTCCGCGTCCTTGCCCAACAAGTCACACTTCTGCGGTTTGCGATATAATGCTATTCCGTCATCGAAGGCATAAGTGCGTTATGCTGCCGAAGAGCACGTGGGAGATTTGATGGCAGATTTGGACATTGATCCGGAGTTATCCAAATTGGCTAGATACCTGATACACCAGTCACTTCCGTTGGCTGTCACCACGTCCGGCTACAACCCCACTACTCAAGATCTTGATATGATGGAAGCTGCATTGACAACTCAATATGGTCCGGATTTGGCTAACGTGTCGATACGAGAAATTGATGCCTTCTTGCATCACCGTTTCATGAGGATGGGAGAAAATCCAAATCGCAGGGCCATCAGTAGACTAATGCGAATCTTGACTATCAAGATGGGAAGGCGGACGTGAAGTTAGAATCACGCATACGGCCTGTCAGGCGGGCATCGATGCGACTTTAGACGGCAATGTAGGCATGAAAGCACCGCCAAACTCTCAAAGAGTGGCTTGCTACTAAATGGAGTTATAGATGGCGTATCCCGTGGTACATGGCGTAACGATTCCCCTTAATAGTGACGAAGTGTCACCTACAATTTGGGCAGCACTCACCAAGGGTGATTACGAGGCCAATGAAGTGCAACTTGTTACGCAGGCTGTTCAACCTAATGACAGGGTACTGGAATTGGGAACCGGTCTGGGTGTCGTCACTTCGACAATTGCAGGTGTCGAGGGTTCGCTCATCTGGTCTTTTGATGCCAACCCAGCAACATCACAATTGGCAGCGCGAGTAGTTGAAGCGAACGGTCACAAAAACGTTCAGCTAACAACTGGGTTACTGACCGCCGGCAATCCAAAACGCTTCAAATTCTATATTAGAAGCGATCTCTGGATGTCATCGGTGTACGAAAATCAGGGGCCATACGAAACCACTATCGATCTGATTTCCGGTGACATTGATCAGTTCATTACCAAGCACTCGATTAACGTCGTTGTCATGGACATTGAAGGTGCTGAACACGACCTTCTTGTTCATGCAAACCTCCCAGGCATTGAGCGCATTTTCGTAGAACTTCACGACCACCTGTATGGATTGATTGGCGTGAGGGAAATCATGGCGGCACTTGCTGCCAAGGGCTTTGCCTACGACCCGCGCGCATCCAACGGCGCGTGCCTAGTTTTCACCCGCAGCGAAGTCGCCCGCGAATATCAGTTGGGGCAGGCCAATGCACGTTAACCTTATGACTGCATTGAATACATGCCTCCTGGGAATCGCAAATCCTACATTGATTGCGAATCCTAGCACGCCACCACGATAAAACTGAGACGTCGGTCGCATTCTTCTCTCAATCTCAACTTGAAACGAGGATTGCGGCCTAGCCACTCCTTGAAACCCACCTCAACAGCCGGATTGGGTTGAGCAGGATTAGTCGACCATTTTTCGATATGGACAATGGAGCCAATGGTAAGGCGAATGGTTAGATAGTTGAACAGTACACAAATGGCTTCGTAAGCGTCACACGATATTGAGGCGAACGCCACGGGACCGTAATTGTCTATTTGCTGATCGTTGTGACACCACGAGCTGTTGCGATGCTGAGGCAACATTGTTTCATTGTGTTTAGTAATTTGGTTCCAACAACTCTCGATCAATCGTGCTTCTTCTGAAAATGGCCAGTCTTCGAGGATAAGATCTCCAACCCTGAGAGGCGCAAATTGTAAAGCATCATGCTTGTTGCCAGTCACATTGCAGGCATAGGCCCACCGTTTACCGCGGTAAGTACCAAGGATGCGCGCATCCTTAAATCGGAGACCTACGTTTCCTCGTTCTACTCTGAGAAGAGCATCTGGAGATCGGACTGATGTTTCTATGCACTCAACCTGTTCATGGAGGGCGTGATTACGAACCTCGATGCGGTCAAGTCGACCTTTCAGCTCAGACAATATCTCTTCGATTCCTCGCTTTCTCTCGAACCTAATAACGTTGTTCATGTGTGTTTCCATCTTATTGCAGGAAGATGTGACAGCGGGCATCGCAGGGTGACTTTGGTTCCCTTGCCCTTGATTGATTGAATTGCAAGGGACCCCCCCATAGTCTGGATCAATCGCGCACATCCGGTTAGACCAAGTCCGCTGTGGCCACGAGATTCACCCTTGGTAGAGAAAAATGGCGTTGTCGCTTTTTTAATTTGATCCGACGTCATGCCGATTCCGTTGTCTTCAATCGAGATGATCAAGTCACGGCCAAATGACCACCGGTGCCCTATTTGAACATTGATGATGATCTCTGGGTTCACAACACCGTCAACGGCGTCCTTGGAATTACGCAAGAGTTCCTGGAGCATAAGATGGAATTGGCCTTGTGGGACGAGCAACTGGGTTGCTTTCGCATCGGCTCGCAGCATTGCCACGTTAGACCGAACCATTTCATCAAGAATTGTACTCAAAGCGACGATGGGCGTGTTGTCACGATCGAACTTTGGATAAGCGATACGCGCAAGCCAATCAGTGACAACTGATAAGTCATCTATGCGTTTTCGTGCCATGTCGAGCAAAGCAGGATCTGGTCTATCTTCTGGTGACAATGTCTCATGCATCCACATCGACAGACCGCTAATTCTTGTGAAGGTCATATGGGAAAACAACAGGGCAAACTGCCGAACCTGGTCATTATAGAGCGACTTACTGCGGTGAGTAACCAATGCCATTATGGTAACCATTATCACGATGGCGAAGGCGAACACGAAGGCAAGAAAAAAATTATCATACAAGGCCTTCTGCTCGAGATCCGCAGTTCGTTTCTGTGTGTTCCCCAGGTTGCCGGTGGTTGTTAGAACAATCCGCGGCCAAAGTTCTTCAAGTCCAGATACGATGCCGTCATAGTTTGGGTTAGGAAGTTCGAGCTGGGGCTTGATCTGCTTGTTTACCAACTCAAGTAGAGCGCTCATCTGATCGACATCGACTTGCGGCATAATTTTCTTGACGTAGGTCAGGCTTACGAGTGTCTTCGTATTGATGGCCAGAAAATTGGCGTCGAGTAGGATTTTCGAACGATATTCCTGGTCATTGGAACGAGCGGCCAATCTTGCCCATCCCATAATACTGACCATTTTCTCACGCGCCTGGCTCGATCGCCATTGAACCTCATTGACTTCGGCAACAATGTCATAGGCTCGACTGCGGTTCATATCTGTTCGAAGAAATGAAGAAACGCCAATCAGCACAGAAATGCCAAAGACAAGTCCGAGCAGATACACCCCATATGCTCGCAAAAAACGCATCAATTGATCTGCCCGCCATTTACTGCTGTGCACTCACTAACACCAAATATCTTCGATTGGCTGGTTTCGCTCATTCGTCTTCCCGAAGTTCGGACAGAAACCATATCCATCTGGAGTGATCATTGGGTTCGTAAGCCTTCGGCAGTTTGTCGAACGGCCACACAACAAAGAACGGGCCGTAATCATCCGCCTCGAGTGGTCGGTACCTGCCTTCAGTACACTTGCCCATTCGAGCCTCTGCTGCATCGCAGATAATTTGTGATGCAACGATGGGTTGGTATTTGAAGATCTCGCGTACATCGATTCTGGCGGCGAAATCATTGGGTGCAACGCCTGTGATAACTTTCACATCGGCTAGCCCATTCTTGGCGAGGATCTCAGGAAGGGAATAGCCGCGATATGTACGCTCAACGCCATTGGACCAGGGTGTCCGGGTGGTAATTTCCTGAGGCGTAAAGGACTTGGCGAGATCGGCTTCGCGGTAAATGGCACGAGGGTGCCCGGGATCTCCTTCAACCGCCAGGACGTTGGGATCCAGATTAACTGCGTAAGCAGCTGCTACTACACAAAAAGTCACCAATCCGGAAAGGATGGTGATTGGGCCTCGATGCATGATGAATTAAAATCCTTATTCCACGACTTCGTTGTTGTTCGCGAAATGGCGGCCGTGTGCGATCACTTTGCTACGTGCGCGCTTGTACTTTTGCTCAGCCATTTCGGGGCTCTTCATCTTGAAGTGCTTCGCCATCAAGACGAATAGTTCGTTGCGTTTCATTCCTTTTGGTCGATCTTCCACCCATTGAAGGCATTCGTCTTCTGACAGCGACAAAAATGGATGGTGGTAACCAGGGGATGCGTTACTTATCGTCTCGTTTCCCCTGTGCAAGACAAATTCAGAGCGTGTCATGAGCTCTAGAATACTAGCGAGGGTGGGGGCATTGAGCCGATTCTTGCCGAGATACCCTTTGGCACCGAAGCTTCTACAAATTTCCGCCTCGTCAGATGAGAATCGCCCAGTGATAACCAAATGTACCGCCTTGGGTGTAGTGCTGATTATACTGTCAACGATAGCCAGGCGGACATTTCTTGATTCCATTTCGACACCGTAGTCAGGCAGGCCAGGATCAATGATAATGAGGTCAAAAACGTCTGTTTCAATCGCAGCGAGTGCGGCGTGGAATGTTTCGGCTGTGATAACCTGCCAACCCGACGTTCTGAAGTGACGCTTGAGCGAATCTGCGTAGAAATAATCATCCTCGATTATCAAAACACTGCTCATTTTCAGGTGCATATCATCCATGGCTTGACTGTATCAGCCTCGCTACGTTGAAAATAGGTATCAACGCGGCACCTATGCGGGGAAAACGGTCGTCTCCGGCAATCTGACAAAGCTCCAAAAATTTAGGAATAGGTATCGACGTGATACCTATTAATGGTGGGACTCCTGAGAATAAGTTTGCGTTCGGTATTGTCATGAAACCTAACGGAAGAAACATGTTTTCTGGAGCACAATCAAACATGCACGGCCCGCTTAATGAACAGCTAGATATCTATAGTCGTATATGTAGGTATTGCATTGACGATAATGGTGCCTTGTCACTTCAGGCTAGAAAAAACATATCTTCCATTGAGCTATTGGGCGTCCTTCTAGTTGTCGCTACTGAATGCCACAACACCGCCACCAGCAGTAAAGTCTGGGATGACATTTTTTTGAAACACGGTATTCAGATCGGCGACTATACAGCCATACTTGATGACCTCAATGTTCTAATCAATTTGCCGAATTGATGGGTTTTTACATCGATGGGCACAGGGCATCAAAATAAGACCCAAGTACGATAGGAAAGCGGATTGATGCCTCCGGGCGTCGCAAAAGGGCTAGGTTCCTCGAAAACACACCAACTCAGAGAAAATGCCATCAACGCTGATCGACCTTGTCGCAACTGATTTTTCTATCAAGCTTGCGGCATTGTCGATGAAACGCGCTATTTGGCCGATTATTAGATCACCGACCGAACCGCTAGGCTATTTTTCGTAGCCTATTTGCGTTCGACTGGGCACAACATTTCATAACTGTCTCTGTCAGCCGTCAACCGGAGGCTGGTTTGCGACCAGCAAACGGCAGGATGCCGCCCGTAGGGCCGGCCAAACGGTTGCATTTAGGCTGTCTGCTATAAGATTTATAACCGTAGGTTTCTGTGGCCTTCGGTATTTTGAACCCTATCTGTTCAAACTTTAGCCCGAGATTTGGCCGGAATTTTTTAAGCCAAGACAGCCAGCGCTCGCAGATGATGGAAATCACATTGGTTAGGTGTTTTGCGCGCCACTGTGGGCGCTCCGTTATGCCAATTATTCCTTGATCCTTAGCCCGTCGAAGCGCATTTCGCACTGTGGTCGCACCAACCCCCGCACGGTCTCCGATTTCTTTCACCGAACATTGGCAGCTTCCGTGTTGTCGGCAATCCGACGCTATCACATATAATACCGCCCGCTCTCCTTCCGTAAAAAGATCGCGTAGGTGAGGGGGTAGGGCAGCCATGTCCCCTAATCGGCGCTTTCTGGCCCATCTAACAGAACATCGAACACCCGAAGCCGCCTTATTCCTGGACTGACCGGTGAGTTCCCGTCTGGGAAAATATGTGCCGGCGGGTGGCCTCCTTTGCTCGCGAGCACGCATGAACGTTTCACGCTTGGCTGCAGCCGCCTCAGTAAGTTCGATGGCCTGTGCATCGTTCAGCTGACCCTCAGCGAGACCTCGCCATAAGAAGGTTTGATAAAGATCGATCTGGCTAACGGTCGTCAAACCGTGCAGCCATGTAGTCAATTGGTTATGAATAGTCACCACTTTCACCTTTGCTTTAAGCAAGCAAATCCGTGGCACGAAGCGCATTTTCCTCTTGCAATGTCGGGATGAAACAGCTAGTTTTGCCTATGACATTTGGGCAATGCGGAATTGGAGTTCCGTAGCTGTTTCAACCTAGAAAAATCCGGCCTTCGCGCCGGTTTTTTTGCTTTTATGGGCTCAATTCTCCGTTGATTGATCTGAATTTGTGCGTGTTTGGTCGAGAACGCCGAATCACGTTCCACCCCTTTTGACGGCAAATAAGACTATGTGCGAACGAAAGCCCCTTAGCAAGAAGTTCGCGTATGCATTTTTTAAAATGAAATGGTTAAAACGCTGTATGCCGCTATTCTGATTTCCCTGGATTCAGTGTCAGGAACGGCCCCGATCCAAATATCTCTTCCGGAATAACCAGCCGATAAGCGCGACCCCGGCCTGCAGTATTGAGGACTTGCTCTTCCAGCAATAGCTTTCTGGTCAAGAGCGGTGTGGTGCTTTCATACACCGCATCCCTGCTGAGCCGCGATATGTTCATAATGTTTGTTATGGTTGTTTCAATGTTCGTCAATTGCATCTGGTAGATCAGGTTGATCATACCAATCTGCTTCATCCTGGACGTTGGCGTTTCGCCTTCCAGCGGATTGTCCAAGATCTGCTTCATCGTGAAAGCGGTGAAAGCCACTCGACCAAATGGGGTGTCTTTTGGGGTTGCCATTCTTTTAATCTTCGGCTATAGCGTTTCTATAGTATGCAAGTGTCAGCTGCATTGGCCGCTTTAAAGGCGTATTCGATCCCAGTTTCATTGCATAACCACCCCGGCGTTGGATGTGAGATTCGAGAATTGTTCTTGGAGCAACATATATCAAAATTCGCCACAGGTGATCTAAGTTCAAATGATCATGCATCTCAAGCTATTGGAGTGCCCGCAATGACGCGCTCGCATGCCTCACTCGTTTCTTTCGAGCGTCGATCAGAAGATCGCAAGCCTGCATGGTTGGCAGCTAACCAACTGTCCTTTGTTTCGGAAGCAGCCTTGATCGCTTTCTCCGATGTGATGTTCGCACTTGGCGATTTGAACGAACGACATCGCCATTCACTTTTAGATAGATTTCTAAGGTGGGAAAAACTTGTTGATGCTGAAGCAGTCGAAACCAAACGCTTGTTCAGGCTGATGATAGACCAAAAAATCGCAGTCTGGAAAGCGGAGGCTGGTGAATGAAGCTGGTGATCATTGAATCGCCAGGCAAAGTGCAAAAACTCTCATCCATTCTCGGGTCTGACTATAAGATCGTTGCCAGTATTGGCCATGTTCGCGACTTGCCCACAAATGAGATAGCCGTATCAGCACCCGACTTTCGTCCCACATACGTCCTATCCGAACGCGGCCAAAGCGTTGTTGATCGCATCAAACACCTCATCTCCTCGGCCGATGAGGTGCTGCTTGCGACCGATCCGGACAGGGAAGGGGAAAGCATCAGTTGGCACCTGAAAGAAGTTCTCAGCCTGAAAGATCCAAAACGGGTGACATTCAATGCAATAACTCCTGATGCAGTTCTTGCAGCCGTTGCAGCACCTCGATTGATTGATGTCCGGGTGGTGGCGGCACAGGAGGCCCGCCGCGTCCTGGACCGGCTTGTGGGCTACATGGTTAGTCCAGAGATCAGCAGGCGCCACGGGACCAAGCTGACTGCTGGCCGCGTACAGAGCCTTGCAGTGCGGATCATTGTCGATCGCGAGCGCGCCATTCGCGGTTTCCGGAAGATCAATCACTTCGGCGTTGAACTGACATTCGAAAACTCAGGTAGGGCATGGACCGCGAGATGGCAGCTGAAGCCAGGCTTCGTTACAGAAGAGCAGCCGCATTTTCTTGACAGAGCGTACGCGCAGGCGGTTGCCGGCTGCAGCATTGTTCGTGTCCAGTCCTGCCAATCAAGCGAGACGCGACGCTCGCCACATCCACCATTCATGACGTCGACGATGCAACAGGCGGCAAGTGTTGAGCTTGATCTGGATCCGGAAACCTCTATGGCGGCCGCACAAGCACTCTACGAGCAGGGGCATATCACTTATCACCGCACAGATAATCCCAATATCACCGATGACGATTTTCCCCTCATTCAGATCGAGGCAGAAAAACTTGGCTTGGAGGTTATAGATCAGCGCCGGACCTTCCCAGCAAAGGACGGAGCTCAAGCCGGCCATCCGGGGATAACACCAACACACTGGGATGTTGCCGTTGCCGGCGAGACGGTTCCGCAGCAGGCGCTCTACAAATTAATTCGGATACGAGCCATCGTCTCTCAGTTGCCGGACGCGCGATATTCGGTGAGGGTAGCGATACTCGGGGGATTTTCGCTAAATGGCCAAGCCCTGTCATTCGAAGCCCGCGGCCGCACACTGATTGCACCAGGTTGGACAAAACTGCACGCACATGATGAAGAGATGGACGATGAGGGTAAAGAAACCGAAGACGGCATTAATCCGGTCCCCGAGCTTGTCGTGGGACAGGAGCTATTGGTGGATGCGGGCAAACTAACGGCATCAGAGACAAAGCCGCCCAAGAGATACACCCAGGCCTCGCTCATCAAGAAGATGGAGTCCGAGGGGATCGGACGGCCATCCACCTATGCAACGATCATGAGCACAATCATGAATCGCGAATACGCGAAGATCCGGCAGAAAATGCTTGTGCCAACTGAGAAAGGCGAAGCGGTTGTGGATATGATGTCCGGCCGCTTTGCGTTCATGGAGCTGGACTTTACCCGCCGCGTCGAAGCAGAACTGGATCTGATTGCCAATGGAAGGCAACACTACCGGCCTGCGGTTGCTGCATTCCACGATCAGCTCGTCCAAGAGTTATCGAGCTTGGCTATCGCGGTGCCCATCAAACCTTCAGAAAACTTGATCCTTGCCGTGCGCTCGAAGTCCAAGCGCGACGCAGCGCCGATTGACGAAGCCATGCTCTTGTCAGCGGAAGCCTGCAGAGCCTTTCTTGGTCCGCGAGAGACAGACGAGCGCGGGGCTTATGTTGCGCCGGCGGCCTCGGTGAAACAGGTCGATTTGATACGTCGCTATGTCGAGCAGGGAAAGATCGTCGCACCTCCCGGCTATCCCGACAACATGACAGCTAAGACCGCATCGGGCACAATTGAAATGGCGCTGAAGAAGCGCCGGCCTTGAATCACAACAATCTCAGCACAAGCGCACAGGCTCGTTGTTTTCCTGCAGCAGCAACGGATAGCCGACTTGATCAATGTGGGCTTGGTTCAGCGCGTTAATGGCGTCTTCGCGGATATGGAGCACTTTACCTGAGCGAGAATTGGTCAATCCGGGAACATGTTGGCGTATGATCACCCCGCGCATTTCCAACATTTTTGACAAAACCAAGAGCTGCGTGTAGTGCGCATCCACACTGCTCGCCATGCTCTGGATTGTCGGTTTTCGACCGCTGGATATCTCGTCAGCCAAGCGATGAATAAAGGCGATCTGACGATATCGAGCTGAACCCGTATCTTTCGCGAAACGGGATTTATCTATCATCTTATTAAGTATCGCCAAATCCGTTTGCTGTGGGGGCACGGGTGAGGACAGAGGTTCCATAGGTTTTTGCGGTCGGCCGGCCATGGCGGCCATACCAGCTACAACTAAATGGCCGAATACGACAGGTATTCGTGCTCCTAGCGTTTGCGCCATGGCAACCACTTTTTCGTGGTGCTCACGAGCAATAAGCAATTTGGTTTCCATATGCCCGGGCTCAATGGATTCTGCCCGCCATTTTTCACGGTATTCCGAATACTTGGGCTTTGTCATGGTTTGTGAACCTTGCTCTGCATCGCCTCGAACAGCACAAGGCTGCTCTTATGAATTATCTGCGGGCACATCGGCGAAGTGATTTTCCAGCGGCAGCAGTGGATACCCTACCTCATCAAGGTGCGCTTTGTTCAAGGCATCAATAGCGTCCTCGCGAATGTAAAGAACCTTACCCGAGCGGCTTTTGGTCAAACCGGGAACGTGCTGACGAACAACTACTCCACGTTTTTCCAAAGCCTTGGATAGTATTTCAAGCTGCGAGTAGTGTGAATCAACACTGCTGGCCAAGCTTTGAATCGTCGGTCTTTGACCGTGATATATTGCTGCCGCCAGGCGATTTAGAAAGGCGATCTGTCGATAGCGGGCTGCACCAGTGTCCTTATGAAACCGCGATTTATCGATCATCTCGATCAGGATCGAAAGGTCTGTCGGTTGGGGCGGAACTGGCGTGGCGATCGGCTCCATAGGCTTTGTATTTCGTCCGGCCATGGCTGCCATTCCGGCGAGTACGAGTTGCCCGAGAACAACCGGTATTCGTGCTCCCAACATTTGTGCCATTGCGACCACTTTTTCATGGTCTTCACGCGGCATAAACAACTTGGTCTCCATATGCCCTGGTTCCAGAGATTCTGCCCGCCATTTTTCGAGGTATTCTGTATTCTTCGATTTTGTCATGGCTTCTGTGTCTTGCTCTGCATCGCTCCAAACAGTACCAGATTGGGATGAGGCATATCGGCATATGCCCATAGACCCGCTTTAGACTGCTTTGCCGTGGCTTCTGCCACAAGGTAGGGCATGTAGACAGGTTTAGCGTCGTTTGAAAAGGCCGCGAATGCAAAACCCTGGGTGATGAGGACCGTGCCAAGGTCGAGAGACTGATCTCCCACGTGGGAGGAACATACCACGAGTATTGTTGGTTCTTCGCCAGGTTTGGCCGCAGGCAATTGCGCTATGGGCGAGCAGGTGGGTTTGGTGTCTCGTATGATGGCTGCGAGCATTGCGAGCGAAACCGTTCCACAATCTTGCTTCAAACCAGACTTGTCTGTGTAGATCGTTCCACGGATGCAGGACTGGATGCCATAGAGGCGAAGTTTTTGTTTGCCTTGCTGCCAGGTATCACCAGTGAGGAACGATACATTGCTCTCAGGGATCCGGAACACTTGAGCGGAACCATTGGTCTTTGGGCCTTCTGTCTCCTGTGCGTGGGATGAGACAGAGGTGAGTGCCACACATAGGGCAGCAATTGTGAATGATCGCTTCAATTTGCATACTCCACGTTGCAGATTATAGATGGTTACGGGCTGAGAGGGCGGACAAGTCGTCCCTCGGACGAGTTATGGCTTCGCCAGCGCAATGCAATTTGTGCCATCGCTCGAATTAGTGATGCAACTGACATCATACCCAGCTCCAGACACCAGATATTTGCACACACTTGTTCCGGCACCGTCGGCGGTTCCAGGCGCGTTGCAATCCATTCCACTCTTTACAAGATTGTCAAGCTTTCCGCCTTTGCCGCATCCGAACTGGCAGGCCTTCAGGATTGATGACTGTGTAACGTTGGCACAGGTTCCCTTGTAACAGACTTCCTTTCCTATGGCGGAAGTCATGCCGTTTCTCTGGGCCTTGGCCCATTCTCTCTGTTGGTAGGGTATCCATGCTGCGACCTGAGCGGACGGATCATTGAGAAACTGTTGTGGTGTGCCGTTATAGAATTCCTGGAATGTGCCGCTATTGCAGAACTGGAATGCGCCGTAACAGGTCACACCATTCACGACTGGAGAGACGCTGGAAAAGCTTCCCTCGCTTTTGGAAACATTCTCCGCGTACTCGGCGCAGTTGCTCGGCATACCGGCGCGCATCAGACTGATCGCGCTTTCGCCTGCAAAGGCAATCGTACTTGTCATGGCCAGGAGAAAACCAGCATTTGCGAAAATGGAGCTGATTTTGATCATTTGCTGGTCTTCACATCATAGGTACCGGTGAAGGGCTTAGCAGCCTCATCCAATTCCTGTGTCGTGATCTTTTTGTAGTTCAGAGAAAGGATTGCGGTTCCGCCAAGCATAACTTGAGGGTTGGCGACCACCGTTGTTTGGCCATCGCTTGACTTGTGGACAAGCAATGTCGTGCACATGGTCTGCATATTGCAATCGCCTGACGTCTGCGACAACAACCACTCACCCGACGGCGTTATAATACGAGCCGTATAGATGTCTGGATGGCGAGGTGGATTTCCATACGCGACCAGATCCTGCGTATCCCATACTTTGTCGGGATCTTCGCTGGCGTTCTTAGTGGTGAGCTGGAGATTGAGTTTGTAACCGTCGTCGGCGTGTGCAGGCAGGGTTGGAATGCTTGTCGAGATCAGGATCGCCGACATTATTAATCGAAACCTTGGATTCATCGTAGTTTCCTTTGGAGATAATGCAGGATCTTGCGACCGCTGTCATAGGTGAGAAAACACAGTGCGCAGGTCATGAGATAGGCCATACGCACGGTGCGCCAGGCAAAATACGCGGCGATGCAGCCCATTACGGCGATGATGACTGTTTCATAGGGCCGTGTGATTGGATCGGAAGTGACAGCCATAACCCATTGGACGAGAGCATTGACCCAAAGTCCGGCCGTCGCCAACGCGCCCAATAAAAGTATTGCCGGTCCAACCGGTCCAGCCCCTTGAGGCCCGTAAGGCATGACCGGATCGAAATAGTATACGTCTCGAATTTGCTTCTCAATTTCATCATTACGCATGGTGGACAGCTCCTTTTTCGCAAGGCCCAAGTAGCATTTTTACGATCTGGATGGTACCTACCGTGGTGATCATGTTACTGTTTTTCTTGAACTTTCGTCCGGACCGATGCCTACTTGTTCAAATCAAACCAAAAGCGTTGTTTAACGCCCTTACTGTTCGGAATGTCGAAGTAATAAGGCTTGGTACGAACTTTCCGCTCTTGGGTCTGTATGAGCTCACAAGACGATCCGTTGTGGCCGCTATCTGAATAAACTTCTCTCGTCGCGATACCCTCGCTCGACGCTTTTGCTGCATCGCGAGCTGCCTTAGATCCGCAGCTTCCCAGATTGCGCGTACAGACATTTTGCGCTGAATTTGATCCATGCCCGCTTGAGGTATCTGAGCTGGTTGGGGACCACCCCTCAGGGCAAGGCTCGTAAGGCTCCAGTCCAGGTTTACCCGCGTTACCCTCTTTGCAAATTGGCCAGGAGAAACCGGGGAGCGACATCGCTGCGATCAGCTTTTGCATCGGTGGAACGCAGTAGGGCACACCGTGCCATGACGGAGTTTCAGAGGCGGCGCAGAGAAGTACCTGACAGCCCCATGAGGCGTCGGCTGCCTGGGATGGAACACTCGCCGTCAGCATTAGGCCTGCCGCACCAATCGATGCCAATAAGCCACTACCCAGTATTTTCATGTGATCCCTCATTTGATGCCAAAAATATCTGTTGCTAGGATTATATTTCAATATATATATGATAATGAACTTCGTCAATGTTTGGCAATCCGACGTTATCATGCGGATCACACAGACACCTTAGGGCAATATCCGCCAATAGAATTAGGCTGATACATAACCTTTTTGTAGAATTAATAGGTGAGGAAGGCAATATGGTTCGATCGGGGTGGGCTATCGGAGCAACAGCGTTGGCAATGAGCGGTTCTGCTTTAGCAGCGTCGACGGCTATGATCCCCGACAGTTCCCCGGTCCCAGTTTCTGTCATCGAAGATCAAAACTCCGATTTGATCACGAAAAGGGTTATCGAGGCTTCTACTCTGAGCGCATCGGAGGCTTCGCATCCGCAAGCGAATATAATTATGCCGATGTCTCCTGTAACTGCCTCGCCAAAGGGCCAGGCGGGCAACGTAGTGCCTCAGCCAGCTGTTCGCTCTATCATGTCAGGCACTTCGGACATTTCACCTAAATCGGCTGGGCGCTGCCAAGACAGCGAAATTGACCTTGCGACCGTAAAGTCCATGATCGAGACCGAGGCAGAGCGGCAAAAGGCCGACCCCAAACTTGCACTGGCGATTGCCGACCAAGAATCCGGTTTTGGCGCGAATGTTAATTCCAGTGCCGGCGCGCGCGGGATCATGCAACTGATGCCTGCCACAGCGGCGCACTATGGCGTCACCGATATATGCGATGCAGCGCAGAACATCCGTGGTGGCATCGCCTTCCTGAATGACCTCAACGTTACATTTGGCGGCAACATCATGCTGATGGTCGCGGCTTATAATTCTGGCGAGGACCGCGTGCTGAAGACGGGCGGCATTCCTTCGATCTCCGAGACGGTCAACTACACGGCTCGCGTCACGAATGCCTATTACGGCTTTGACAATACGCTGAAAGGCGGCAAGCGCGCCAAATCAAATGTTGCACCCAACAATATGGGACACCTGTCGTCTGGAGTGACTGAACTTCCGGTTCAGACAGTCAGCGATGGATCTCCGATTCCAATCAACCAACAACAAACCGCGACAACCAAATCCGGGGGGCAGGCAGGACGCCAGCAATGGATTGGTGGATCGGTCCTCTATGTTCAATAGGAGAGAAAGCATGAAATTCATCCATAAAACCCGCGTTATGAATGTAAGCTGCGCTGCACTGATGATCGCTTTTGCAGTGGCGGGAAATCCAGAGATTTCAGCTGCCGCCGGCAGTGGCGGTGCTGTGTTCCAGCCAATCAATAATGTGTTCCAGCAGGTTCTCACATTCATGACCGGAACATTTGCAACGACGGCAGCGACGATCGCTGTTGGCGCTGTTGGCTATCTTGCCCTGACGAGCCGGGTTCCCTGGTCATGGCTGTTTTCCATTGTTGTCGGCGTCGCCTTTATTTTCGGCGGTGCGCAACTCGTATCTTCAATCTCTGGCGGGATCGGTAATTAACCCATGAGTATGGAAAATACCGACCAGGAAAAGCCGCAAGCTGTCCCGCTCGTCCTTGGCCTGACACGGCCACGCATGCTGTGGGGAATTCCCTGGGGCCTGTTCGTGGCAGAAATCGTTCTCGTGTTGATGGTCTTTCTCAACACCAAAAATCTTCTGATGTTCCTGCTCATCCTCCCGATGCACGCGGCTTCCTACGTGCTGACGATCAAGGATGTCCGGCTTGTCGATATCATCCGTGTTCGGCTTTCAAAATGTGCCGGAACCCGCAATCGCGGTTTCTGGGGCGGCAATTCCTACACGCATTGAGGAATAAAATGGCGATACAACGTGCTGTTCGTAGTTCACTGGAATTTGGTGCAATTGCCGCACGTGAGAAGAAGGTCTCTTCTCACGTACCTTACGTACGGCACGTTGACGAAAACACACTTCGCACCAAGGACGGAATGATCCTGTCAGTCATCAAGATTGATGGTTTCTGCCACCAGACAGCAGATCAAATCGAAATCGATATGAAGGCGAATGTGCGCAACACCTTGATGCGTTCACTCAGCGACAGCCGATATGCCGTCTACAGCCACATAATCAGGCGGCGCATTCATCCTCAAACGACTGGATCCTTCACTAATCCGTTCTGCCGCGAATTGAATGACCGATACATGTACGGCCTCTCCGAAAAACGCATGTATGTGAATGATCTCTATCTGACGATCATACGCCGAGGATTTCAGGGAAAAGTTGGCTTCGCGGACGCTTTTGTATCACGCTTTCGCAAGGCCGCCGGTGTTTCTGCCGATGTCCTCGATCGCGAAGCCAGACAGGAACTACGCGAACAGGTCGCCAATATTCAAAAAGATATGGCCGAATACGGGGCGCGCATCCTGACCGTGGTCGAACGCAAAGGCAGCGTATTTTCACAGCCGCTTGAATTCCTGGCGCAGCTCCTCAATGGCGCACAGGAAATTCCTATGCTTCTGCCTCGCATGGGGTTTGACGAATATCTGCCAACACGGCGCATCACTTTTGGCAAAAAACAACTTGAGTTGCGCGGTGCTGTAGATCGGGAAACACGCTTCGGATCGATGGTATCCGTGCGCGAATACACCTCCTGGACAGTCTCAGGTGTACTCGACGGCCTGTTGAAGATACCGGGTGAATTCATCGCTACGCAATCGTTCGCCTTGCAGGATCGCGCCCCGGTCATGGCCGAAATCGCCAAGATCGAACGCCAGATCGCCGCTTCAGACGAGGCCGGGACATCTCTTGAACAGGCCATTAATACGGCGCGTGACGAGATCGTCAACGGCCGTGCGGTCATGGGGTATCACCATCTGACGGTTATGGCGATCGGCGACAGCTTGAAGGAATTGGAGACCTGCGTCCAGGCGGTAACCAAGGAAATTCAGAATACCGGCATGGTTTCCGTTCGGGAAGATTTGAATGCTGAGCCAGCCTTCTGGGCACAGCTGCCCGGTAATTTCGCATACATTGCTCGCCGGGCCATGATTTCATCTCGCAATTTCTGTGGCCTCGCATCGTTCCATAACTTTGCCGTGGGCAAGCGTGAAGGCAACCATTGGGGGCCGGCAATAGCCCTGCTGCAGACGACTTCGATGACACCATACTTTTTCAATTTCCATCGGCGCCAGGTCGGCAACTTCACGGTGACCGGTCCAACAGGATCAGGCAAAACGGTCGGTCTGTCTTTCCTGATGGCACAGGCGATGCGGATACATCCGCAACCTCGCTGCGCCTTCTTCGACAAGGACCGCGGGGCCGATGTCTTCATTCGGGCGATGGGTGGCCAATACGAGGTTTTGGAGCCAGGGATTCCTACCGGCTTCAATCCGCTGCAGCTTGAGGGAAGTCCCAGCGATCGGGATTTCGTGCTCAATCTGCTCCGCTATCTTGTGCGCCCGAGGGACGGACGCACGGACCTATCAGCTGAACAGGAGAAAATTTTGGAGTCTGCGGTCCAGCAGATTTTCCAGATCCCTGTGCATGAGCGGAAATTCTCCGAAGTTTCTCATCTTCTGCGTGGCGGCGAGCAAGCCGGACACGACGATCTTGCATCACGATTTGATATCTGGTGCGACACACGCGGCTGGCTGTTCAACAATCCTGCCGACCTCTGGGACGATGACAAGGGGATATTTGGTTTTGACCTGACCAAGGTCCTGGACGATCCCGATATCCGGACGGCGGCACTCGGCTACATCTTCCATCGCATTGAGGGCATGCTGGACGGCAAGACGCCGATGATGCTGTTCATTGATGAGGGCTGGAAGATCCTCAATGACGATAAGTTCTCCGGGTTTGTCACCGATAAACTGAAAACCATCCGCAAACTTAACGGTATTGTCGGTTTTGGTACGCAGTCGGCCAAAGATATTGTGTCATCGAAGATGGCGCACACGCTGCTTGAGCAGACGCCAACAAACATCTTCTTTCCAAATCCGCGGGCCGATGTTGAAAGCTATATCGATGGCTTCAAACTATCGCGCGCTGAGTACGATTGGATTCTCAATACTCCTCCAGAGGCGCGGCAATTCCTCATCAAGCATGACCACGATAGCGTGATTGCCACGCTCGATCTCTCCCAGATGCTCGATTTCGTCAAGGTACTCTCAGGTAACGAAGCCAGCGTTACCGAGTGTGCGGAGTTGCGCGAACGCCATGGCGATGCCCCTGAGAACTGGCTCCCTTATTTTTGCCGATGGAGGACTGAAGCATGACAATGAATCTGCGTTTCAGTACTGCAAGTCTGTTCGTTTGCCTGTCGCTTCCGGCTTTCGCCCAAGTTCCCACCAATGACGCGGATCGAACGGGCAAAGAATCCAACACGCAGGTCTGCATGGAACGGGCCCGGACCTACAAGAAGCGGACAGAAAGCCCGACCAATGGGGTTCGGGGAAGCTTTGCGGACCAGGGCGGCGGCGGATCACTGTCACAATCGGGCGGCGGTAACATCATGGGTGGCGCTCTCAGCGGCACGAGTGTTGGCGGTGTGGATCTTGCCGGCATCATGGCAGTCGTGGGCGGCGTGGCTGCCCTGAAATCCAACAATGCCGGCCAGGTGATAGGTGCCCTTAGCGCTGTCAGCGCCGCCATCGAGCAGAACCAAAGCGGCTTGGCTAACCAAGGTCAGGCCATCGGTTCTGTCAACTCCATTCAAGGCGCGTTTGAACAGAATTCATCCGGCCGTCTGTCCGAAGCGGGATTATGGGGACAAGCGGTGCAGGGCGGCACGACACGGCTTCAGCTGCAAAACCAGCAATTGCTCGACCAAACGGCGGCGGCAAGCGCGACCGCCAATATCATGAACTACGACAAGTCAAAGGTACGGCTTGTCGATGATGGCAAGGTCAAGTCCGACAATTCTGAGAATGTTTCAACCGGCACTACCGACCTCGATGCCATTCAAAAGGAATTGGCGCGGCTTCAGGCGGAGGCCGCGAAAAACGCGCTGACAAATCCAAGTTCAACCCCGAGCCAAGGAAACTGATCATGCAACGCAAGACAACTTCTCTTTGTCGCAACATCGGCATCGGCGCTAGCGTCCTCATCGGTGCGCTGACATTGGCGGGCACGGCCAATGCGCAAGTGCCGGTCAAGGACGATGCGACGCTCGAACAGGCGACTAAAACAGCCGCGCATACGTCCGAGATAATGAAGTCGAACAGCAATATCCTCGATACGGTCAACAAGACATTGGAAGCCGTAACGGGTAACCGGTCCACGTCGAACATTGCCAATGCGGCACTCGGCTCCGGGTTTTCGATGGGTGGCGCCCCTGACTTTGGGTCACTGATGGGGGGGCAGATGTCCTGGGGCAATCTTGGCGAGTTCGGGAAAACGGCTGCGACCATTTTGAACGCGCTCAATCTGGTGAAGTCGCTTTCAGGCAAGTCGGACTCGGGAAGCTTCTCTGGGTCGGACAGGGCCTATCAGAGTGCTGTGAATACGGCGTCGGCCCTGCAGGGCATGATATCCGGTACGCAATCGAGCGCACGCCAGCGTAGCCAAGCGTTCCAGCAGGCCGGGCAACTGATCGGCACAGCCCCCGATATCAAGGGCTCCATCGATCAGAATTCTCAGCTGCAGACCCAGACAGCACAGACTGTCAATGAACTGATCGGCGTCATGAATGCGGGCAATGCGGCTTTGAATGCGCAGCAGATGCAGGAACTCGCGGCACAGGCCCAGTCGGCCAAGATCATGAGCTACGACGCTTCCAAGGCGAGGTTCGTCGCACCATGATGAATTTTCTTAAGCTTCTCGGTCAGTGGAAAGTGATCCTGCTTCTGACGGGTGCACTCCTGTTGCTGGCTTATGCGCTGACGGACGTCTCCAGCGTGCTCAAAGAAGATGTGTCTCTTCGTCAGCAATCAATTGATGCAGATAAGGCCGTCGCCGACAAGACGAAGAAGATCATGGACTATGACCCGTCAAAGGCGCGGTTGGTGAAGCCATGACCAGAATCTGCCGTCCAGATCATCTCATCGCGGTCCTCGTTGCCGGTCTTGCTTTGTTGGTCCTGCCAGCATGTGCCGGTCACAAGGAACTGAAAGCTCCGTGTTCGGCGGGATTGCAGCCTTATTCATATTGGTCCGGATCGGCATTCGCCTCGATGGGCTGCGGAGCAATGCTTGACGTCAACCCGCTGCCGGCGATGCCAGCTGCACTGGTCCCACCCGATTCAGTCATTCCGGAGAATTAAAAAATGGCTGGTCCGACACTCAACAACGACATCTTTGCGAGCCTCTTCGGCAAGGTCGATAGCATGGGCACCGCAATGGTGCAGAACCTCTACAATACGCTGAGCACAGCGCTGTTGCCCGTATATCTTGCTGGTATGACCTGCTTTGTCGTCTGGTGGGGCTATGAAATGCTTTTCGGCCGGGCACAGATGACTGCCGGTGCTTTTGTCTGGCGGTTTGGCAAGCTCATCTTCATCTATGCTTTCATCTTTTCCTGGGGAACTTATCAACCTCTGATTGTCACGCCGTTGATAGAAGCTCCCAATGCGATGGCGACACTGGTGTGTCAGGCGGCGGGCGGAACAACATGCGGGTCCAGTAGCTCATCCATGAGCCAAGGCTTGACGGATATCTGGACGGCAGGACTGGAAGCGTCGAAGACCATTTCGTCAGCCGGGGGCTGGACAGGTGTTGGCCTGATGATCCTCGCCATTTTCGTCATGGCGGTCGTCGGCGCACTAATCGCCATCGCAGTCGTCCTTTTGATGATCGGCAAGATGACGATGTTCACGTTGCTGGCGATCGGGCCGATTATTCTTTGTTTTGCCATCTTCAACTTTACGTCGCACATCACTGACGGCTGGATGCGATCGCTTGCGCAATATGCGCTGTTGCCCATCATCGTTTACGCGCTGCTCGGCGTGATGCTGCTCCTTTTGCAAGACACATTGTCCGGTGTTCAGGGCATGACCGCCGATACCGCCATGACTGTAATCGCACCATTCCTGTTGATGTGCGTCATTACTGCGTTGGTGCTGAAACAATCACTCCATCTGGCTCACGGCATCTCCGGTGGTGCTCGTCTGGATCGTGGCAATACGGGCATCCGCGATACCGCAAGAGCAATAGGCCGCTTCGGAAGCGATCGCGTTGCTGCCCTGCAAGGGCGCCTTAATGGAGATGGTGGACCGTCGGCCAGTCTTCACGCGGCAGATGCTTCGCTCGCCCAAGTCCAGGCCGCAGCAAGGAATGCACGTCGATGACATTGATTGAAGGAACGACCGAATTGAGCGGGGAAACTATGTCCACACATGAACCAGCTGTGATCGATCATAAATACTATGCTGACGGAGAACGCTGGGAGAAATCAGTTTATCGCTCCGTTGCGATTTCGCGCGGTGTGTGGCGCACGGTCGCTATTTGCATGGGCGCAACATCGGCGGCCGCGATTGGCCTGCTCTGGGTGATGCTACCGTTGAAATCTTTCGATGTCGTTGTCCTCGAGGTGGACAAGACAACTGGCTATGTCGAGGCGAGCCAGCCACTGCGGGCTGGCGGCGACCTGACGCAAAATGAGGCAGTCACCCGAGCCAATATCGTCCGCTTTATCAGAGCGCGTGAAACCTATGATCCAAAGGGATTGCGCGACAATTTTGAACTGGCCTCGCTTTATTCGACGGGCAAGGCCGCGCAAGATCTTGCTGGGCTCTATTCCGGATCGAATCCGAACAATCCGATGAAAACATTCGGTCCGAACGCTATTGTTTCGGTGCAGATCAAGAGCATCATCTTTCTCAACGACAAGACGGCGGCGGCCCGGTTCTCGACCACCCGCGCAAGCGTGCAAGGGACGGTCATCGAGCATTGGGTCGCCAATGTGCGTTTCCGTTACACATCGGAACCCATGCGCAACGATTGGCGCTTTGACAATCCTCTTGGATTTCAGGTGACAGAGTACCGCCGCGACCAAGAAACAATTACGCCCGACGTTCGCGAGGTGAAGCCATGAAGGCACGCACTCGTACGGCATTACTGTGCGGCGTGTTCTGCGCGGTCGTAGGATATGCCGGCAATTCAGCGTTTGCGGAAAGCACCCCGAAATCAGTCAAGGCCGATGAGCGGATCCGTACTGTGACCTACCAGAAGGACAACATCATTTTCCTGTCGGGGATGATGGGCGTCTCGACCATGGTCGTCTTTAACGATGACGAGGCGATTGCAACGGTTGCCATGGGCGACAGCCAGAGCTGGCAGGCCGTTCCCGATCAATCGAAGAAATTCCTGTTCATCAAACCATTGGAGCCCAATGCCGTCACCAACATGAATGTCGTCACGTCGAAGCGCGTCTACAATTTCATGATGAAGGGAGCTCCAGTCGGCAATTCAAGAACCGCCGTCATCAAGCTGCGCTTCACCTATCCGGATGATGAAGCGGATGCGCGACTCATGGCGCAGGCCAAGCTCAATGCCGCCATGCCGAATGTGCGGGCAGCGCTCTCGGATCCACTCAAGGTCAATTACGACTACGGTTACAAAGGCGACAAGGAAAACAAGCCCGTCTCCGTTGCCGATGACGGCACCAAGACGTTTTTCGAGTTTTCGGGCGAAGTGCCTGGCATCTTTGCCGTCAAGTCAGACGGCAGCGAAACGCTCGTCAATTACCGGCGCGAAGGCAATTACATCGTCGTTGATAAAGTCAGCCGGCAGTGGACCTTACGCAGCGGCAAGGTGGTCACCTGCGTCTTCAACATGAAGCTAACCGGAAAGCGCGCCGTCGCTTCAAGCAGTGTGGGAGGCCGCTCCTATGACCGATAATCCCAACCCCACCATGCCCCTCGATACAGATACCTATGATGCCAGACAGGATGCGCATGACAGCTATTTCCTTGCCGTCGAGATGAAGCGGCGACGGGGAGACCGGCACTGGCCTCAAGCGATCTGCCGCACAGCGATTGGGTCAGTGCCGGTAATGAATTCAGAAAAGATGAATGCCACGATCGGGGACTTTGGCCATGACGATTGATTTTGAACGGGAAGCGAGTATTGGCGAGACCGTCGCTGTGAAAGGCAACGGGCGCTCGAATCCGCTTGTTGCCGGTCTCCTGGTCACCGTGGCCATTGGTGCGCTCGGTTATGCCGGTTATATCTCGTACCTGAAGCCATCGGCGCGGACCGATCTGACCACGGATGAGGAATTCCGGACTGCGAGCTCGGCACCGAACCTGTCGTTCAGCGTGCCATCGGAACCTGCGGACAACAGGCTGGTTATTGCGCCTCCACCTCCCGCGCCGGAACCTGTTGTTGCGCCAGTCATGGCGCCTCCTGTCGTACAGATTGATGACGGCGCTGCGCGCCGTGCCGCGGAAGAGGCCGAACGGCTGCGACGCGAGGAAGAAGCGCGCCGCCTGGAGCGGCTTCGCTCCAATATGCTCGTCGTTGACGGATCGGTTGGTCAATCTGGCGGGTCACTCGGAGGTGACAGCGCCGGCGGATCTTCTGCCGGCATGGAACCGGACGAGGATGCCAACAGGCGGTTTCTCGGCCGGACCTCAGCGCAGGACGTCGAGTTGGTGAAAGCCACGCAAAACCACCGGATTGACGCGTTGATCCCGCAGGGCACTTTGATCCGGGGCATTCTCGAAACAGCTATCCAGTCGGATTTGCCCGGCATGGTTCGCGCGGTGATCTCGTCTGACATTTATTCATTCGACGGCCGCCGCGTATTGCTGCCAAAAGGCACCATGCTGACAGGCGAATATCGCAGCGGCTTGTCACGCGGTCAGACACGGATCCTGATCGTCTGGACACGGGCGCTGCGCGCTGACGGCACCTCCGTATCGCTCGGCTCCTATGGGACGGATGATCTTGGCCGTTCCGGGGTCGCCGGGTTCGTCGACAAACATTACCTCGAGCGGTTCGGTGCATCCGCCGTCCTCTCGCTCGTTGGCGGCGTCTCGTCATTCATTGCCGGCCTTAACTCCAACGGATCGTCCAATGCCGGGCCCGGATCCAATGGCTCGAACAACAATGGCGCAACCCAGGCGCAGCAGACGATCTCGCAAACTATGTCCGACATGGCCAACCAGGCGCTGAAGGATTCAATCAACATACCGCCGACCATTCATGTCGATCAGGGCACCCAGATCATGGTGTTTGTCCGGCGCGATCTCGACTTCTCATCCCTTTATCCGGATCCGGTGAAAGAGGCCCTTTATGAACTACGTCACCCCAAAGGTTTCAACGCCAAGCGTTGAACAGGACGCGATGTGGGCCGGGATGTCCACATATATGAGGCAAGCGGCCACGCCCATAAAGCAGTGGCTGCAAAGCCCTGACGTGATCGAAATCATGTGCAACCGGCCCGGAGAAGTCTGGATCGAAGAGCGTGGTGTTGCGCATATGGTGCGCCACGACGTGCCTGATCTCACTGGCAATGCGATCGGCTATCTCGCGCGCATGATTGCCGGCAATACCAGCCAGAACGTCAACGAGGAAACACCGCTTTTGTCGGCGGCAATGCCGAATGGCGAGCGGTTTCAGGCAGTGTTGTCGCCGGTTGCCTCCATGGGCGGGGCATTCTCGATCCGCAAGCAGGTTATCACCGATATGAGCATGGACCAGTATATGGCACTCGGTGGCCTTGATAACGTCCGCATACCTGGCAGCGAGGTGGCGGGCGAAGACTATGTGACAGACATCGAAGCGGGTTTTATCGAGAGGCTCAAAGAACCGGCACCGGCAGCCAGACGAGAAGCGCTACGATTTGCGGTGGAAAACCGCATGACAATGCTCATTGCAGGCGGCACGTCTTCCGGAAAAACAACATTCTTCAATGGGCTCCTGAAGGACGTGCCGGAATGGGAGCGGATTATTTCCATTGAGGACACGCGCGAGCTCAAGCCGCCGCAACCCAATTTTCTGTCGCTTGTGGCATCCAAGGGCGGACAGGGAAGGGCGCGCACGACGATCCAGGATTGTCTTGAAGCATCTTTGCGTTTGCGTCCGGACCGTATTTTCATGGGTGAGGTACGCGGCGCCGAAGCCTTTTCTTTTCTGCAGGCGATCAACACCGGTCACCCAGGTTCTATGTCGACTTTGCATGCTGACAATCCCCGCGGCGCTTATGAGCGTCTTGCGATGATGGCGATGCAAGCGGGTCTCGGCCTCTCGAAAGCAGAGTTGCTCGAATTCGTGCGCTTTGTCGTTCCCATCATCATCCAGATCGGGCGCGACCCGAAAACGGGGCGCCGCGGCGTCACTGAAATCTACTTCAACAAGTGGAAGCCAGTTCGATGAAGAAGACGGGGATGACGGCTGTTTTCGCATGCTGCATGGTGACCGGGATTGCAGTGGCCAGCGCTCAGGTAGCGCGTACCGAGAATATCAGCGGTGATCGGATCATCGTGATTGACGGCGATACCGTTGCTCTGCCTTGCAAGCCAGAGACCGGTTTCAAACACGGCTGTGCGGTCAAGGTACGCTTGAAGGATATCGACACACCAGAAGTATCGCACCCGACATGCGAGAACGAGCTCGCGAAAGGTCTTGAAGCCAAAGCCCGGCTTCGCGAACTCATCAGCGGCGAATTGGTGACCATCAAACATACCGGTGAAATCGATCGGTATGGCCGGTCCCTTGGTTGGCTCGTGCTGCAGGATGGATCGGACATCGGCGCGATCCTCTTTGGAGAGGGATTGGCGTTGGAATGGACGGCCGGCGCGCGATCCAAGGCGGCGCGGATCTCGCACTGGTGTGGAGCGGCATCGCGATGACACTGAAGAGCTATGAAAAGATTGCACTTGTGACGCTTGGACCTTGCGTGGCGGCGGCTGGTCTCTTCATGGGCTGGTCCGCCAATTATGCGGCCACTAGCTTTTTCGTCCTGAAATCAACTGCCATGTGGCAAGCCTTCTTTGGTGGCGACATAATGATGCCGGCTAAGCAGCTTACCGCCTATCTCAGCGATGCCCGCATAAGTCGGATTGGATCGATTGCAGCCGTTTCAACGGCGCTCGAAGCTGTCGCTCTCGGCATTGGAAGTTATATTTTGGTGAAGCGTCCGTGGGCGGTCAAGCCACCTGCAGACGGCTCACGCTTCGCTGCGCTGAAGGATCTAAAGAAGGCGGGACTGCTGGACGGGATTCCCGGTAAATCGATCCTGCTCGGGACATTTGGCCAAGGCAAAAACGCTCCAGAAGTCCGCTACAGCGGTGACAGTCATTTCTTCGTCAATGGCCCGTCGCGCTCCGGCAAAGGCCGTGGCTTCGTCATGACCAATCTTCTTGAGTACCAGGGCAGCACGATCGTCCTCGATGTGAAGCTCGAAAATTGGGAAAAGACAGGCCCGGCGCGCCTTGCCATAGGGCAGAAATGCTTTGTCTTTGCACCAGGTTCAAAGTTTACCCATCGCTGGAACCCGCTCGATTTCGTCCGCGATTGGCCCGAGCGATCGACGGACCTGCTCAATCTCGCGGCCAGCCTCATTCCGCTTGATGCCAAGGAAACGTCGATCTGGAAGGAAACAGCGCGAAGCCTGTGTGCCGGGGTGCTCGGTTATGTGCTGGAGTCGAAGACCATGGAGGGCAGACGCAACCTGCGCTCTGTGTTGCGTCTGTTCTCGACGGGCGTTTCATTCTCGAAAGTTCTTGAGGTTATCCTTCGCACGGAACCTGATCTCAATCAGTTCATCGTTGACAGTTTTAAACAGCATCTCGGCCGAGATGAGGAACAGCGACCGTCATTTGAAGGCAATGTCGTTACAGCGCTGGCCCCTTTCAACAATTTGCTGATGGCAGAGGCAACGAGCGCCAGTGATTTCGATATTCGCGAGCTGCGCCGCAATCCATATTCATTGTTTGTCGCCAGCCCGGTTTCGGACTTCGGCACGGTCGAACCGCTTTTGCGTTTGTTGATCCAGCAGATTCACGACGTCATGTTGCGCAATGTTCCGGGTAAGGATGAACCGTACAAGATTCTGATGATGCTTGACGAGTTCTATCAGTTCGAGCGCCTTCCGGAGATTATCAAGCGTGCGCCGCTTGTTGCCGGCTATGGCATGACGATCGCGCTTATCGCGCAGAACATTCCCCAGATCGATGAGCGTTACGGGGTGAAGACCCGCGATGCACTCCTCGGCAATATGGATATCAAGCTCAACATTGCGGTTGGCGACGATACCACCGCCAAAATCGTCTCAGGCAATCTGGGGCGTCAGTACGTCGAACGGGAAGGGTGGGGAAAGACGGGCGGGCTGCTTTTGAGCAGGCAGGCCTCGCAAGGCCGGTTCGAGCTTATTCCGCTGATGGACCCGGACGCTGTTCTGCGCCTCGATGACAACGCAACCATCCTGCAGATCCGTGGCACTTATGGCGCGATCCTGAACAAGCTTAACTTCTATGCGGACAAAAAGTTCGTCGATCGGCGCAGTCAGGTGGCGTCTTATACGTCAAAGATGCCAAAACCGGAGCTGGTGTTGACACCTGAATGGCCGCTCTTCAACGACCGTCCACCACAAACGTCGCAAGAACCTGTTGAAAATATCAGCCCAGTCGCTGATGAGTTCGAGCCAAAAATGCCGTTCTCGCCCGTCGGTCAAGCTGGTGCTACCGTATCTATTCCAGTCAGTCGGTCGATGGATGACGAAGCCGGCGACATTATCGATCTGGCCCGATCCGTATACCGGAATACTGACCGATTTGCCCAAGTGTATCGTCATGCGGTGTCGGCACAGGATAGTGATACGGCGGCCTATTTATTGCAGAATCTGCGGCTCACGCCCGAATATTACGGTCCGCTTATCGGCGAAGACGGATCATTCAATATCCGAGGCAAGCAGGCGCGCAAGCGTGCGATTGCAGCGATAGCGCCTTTGCGCGTGGCAATTATCGAGGCACGTCGCGGTGTGACCGAAGAGAGGTCCCGGCTTTATGCGCGAACGCAGCAACCACGCGTCCAGGCAGCTCATCCAGCTGTTCTGCAGGACGCCAAATCGACCGTGGTCCTCGCAACGCCCGAAGCTGAAGCTGTTTCTACATCGACAGATGCCGACATCGCTGCAGGTTTCACGACCGTGGTAATTCCGGCCGCTACAGCTGCTGCGCTCACCCCGGCGAGTGTCGGTGACACTATCTCGGCGGCCGTCGATCCAGATGATCCGTTTGCGGCGCATCCTCTCGTCGAGGACGAAAGTGAACGTGGGCAAGACCCCGATCCTTCATTCAACTCCACATCAAGTTCAGTCGCCGGGCCTGATGAAACCGTCGATGACGAGGATAATACCCGGATCGATTATGGCTTTGCGGATGCAACTGAACAGGTGGCAGCCGTCGCAACCATTGCGCGCACAGCGATCGAGGCTGGCCGTGTTTCCGATGTTGAACGGCTAGCCGGTGCTCTGATGCGAATGAACGCAAGCCTTGGTGCTGTCACGTCGGACGAGCCATGGGCCTTAGTATCAGCGGAGCTCAGCAAACCAAGGATCACAAATACAGCGTTGTCTGCCTAGGACAGCGCCAGATAGGCACAGGAAAGAGGAAGGATGATCGCAGCAAACAGAGAATAAGCACACGAGACCAAACAATAGTCTTTCAAGAATTCACCAAAGTCTGTCCATCGGGACATAAATCCAAAAGGAAATCGAAATGAAATCACTGAACCTTCTCTTTGCCGCCGCTGTCATTTCTGCGGGCTCATTCGCCCTGCCGCTGAACGCTTTTGCTGATGCGAACGACAATGGGAATGGGGGACCCGGAAGCCGTGGCGACTATCGTCTTGAGGTAAGGCCCTTGGACAAGAGCCTTGCGCCGATCGGCAACGCTCCTTTGACGACTGCGGAACTGGAAAACTATCAGCGTGGAGCAGATGCTTCAAAAGCCTCTGTCAAATCTGTCAGCAAATAGTCAGCCCTGACATATGGGTCGGACCGGAAAACTTGCAGGTTTCCCGGTCCCGGCTCCAGCGCTGAGAAATACGATCGAAGAACCAACAACGATCAGAACTGGACAGGATCGCCTGTCCTAACAACCCGGGAACCGCGAGGCATTTTAATATGCGAGTTATGAAAATTCTACTGTCCGCCACTGTGTTGAGTGCCGGAAGCTTTTCGATAGCACCACGTGCTGCCGAGGCAGCACCTGCGGTAACCGGCACAAGCGGCTGCGTGCTCAAGCCAGGAAGACAGCCTTATCAGCCCGCGGGAAGTGATGGTGGATCGGGTGGCGGTGGCGGAAATCCCGGAACGCCAGCGATTGTACCCAATTGCGGGGGAGGCAATTCCGGGGGCTACGAGAACCCATACCAGAGCGGAGACTTTGCTGACACAGGCTCGGTCAACAACGCCATTTCAAACCTTCAAAACCAGATCAATACACTGTCGGGAGCGCCTAAGTCAGTGTCGAGTGATGGCGCCACTATCGTCGGTGACGGAACCGCAGGCAATCCCATACGATTGTCAGATCCCATCAAGAACACCATCAATGATCATACAAACCAGATCAACAACATCAATGCCGTCAACAACCGGCAGGATGCAACGCTGACTGACCACGAAAACCGCATCACCGCGAATACCAACAAGAATGCGGAGCAGGACGGCCGGCTGAACAATATCGATGCCAAGAATGCACAGCAGGATGCGAGACTGGACAATCACGAAAACCGGATAACGAAAAACGAGAACGACATCACTGATATCAAGGCAGTCAATGACCGGCAGGACAAAACACTCGCGGATCACGAGAACCGGATCACCAAGAGCGAAAGTGACATTGCCAACATCAAGACTGACGTCACCGATATCAAGGCGGTGAATGCGCGCCAGGATCAAACTTTGGCCAACCACGAGAATAGGATCACCAAAACCGAAGGCGATGTTGCAAGCATTCAAGATGGTGCCGTGTTTTACAACCGTGATGCTTCCGGCAAAAAGACTGGCGGTGTCACGCTCAATGATGGAACCGGCAATACCGTCAAGCTCGGAAATGTTGCTGCAGGCAAAGATGCAAATGATGCTGTGAATTTGGGTCAGCTGACCTCCGCTCTCGATGGTCTCGGTGGCGGCGTAAAGGTCAATGCGGACGGAAGCATTATCGGTCCAAAGTACAAGATCGGCGGAGTTACGTACGGTAATGTTGGAGATGCGTTGAAGGCCACCAATGATCTGTCGGTACAATATGTCCCAGACGCCAACGGGAAACCCACCAATAACATCATTTTGGCAGGAGATGGCACAGGCCAGGCGGTTAAGATCAGCAATGTAGCCGCAGGGACCGCCGATACCGACGCGGCGAATGTCGGCCAGATCAAAAATAATCTTGCCTACGACACGAATAAGGATGGGACGCGCAGCAACAGTGTCACGCTCCATGGCGGATCTAGTGGTCCAGTGCTTATGCGAAACGTAGCCGATGGTCTTGTCGCCAGCGATGCTGCGACATTGGGTCAACTGACAAGGGCCAAGACCGAATCCTTCCGCTACACCGATTCCAAATTCAACGAACTGAAGGATTATACCGACAATCGCCTTGGGAATTTGTCGGGCGAGATTCGGAATGTTCAAGCTGAGGCGCGCGCCGGTATCGCATCTGCGATGGCTACTGCAGCGCTTCGCTATGATGATCGTCCGGGCAAAGGCAGTATTGCCGGTGCAATGGGCGGTTTCAAAAGCTCAACAAGTATGGCCGTAGGTGTTGGATATACCTCGGAGGATGGAACTGTCCGCTTGAATGCGGCTGTGGCGCATTCATTCGAAACATCTGACACCTCCTGGAACGCCGGCGCAAGCTGGACATTCAATTAGTGGCTTTGGAGGATACGCCTTTGCGCAAAATCAGTGCAGTTTTGATCAGCCTCTTATTCTCGGGCACAGTTCAAGCCCAAGAACCGCAGACAGTCAAAGTAGACGATTCGACTCAGACCAGATCAGTCACCCTGCGCTTGGCCTCATTGGTTGAACCGGGCGAGACACTGGACTGGGGAGACTTTATTCGTGTTGAACGGCCATTTGGCGCGTGGACGCTGCTGTGTGATTGGCGGCCATCCCGAAATAAACGCATTTGTTCAACCGAACAGACGGTCAATGCAGGCAATAGCGGATTGATTTGGCGTATTGCGATCGATAGCGAACACAAGCCCATTGTCCTATTCGTACTACCTGCCGACTTAGATCGGCAGGTGGGCTTACGGCTGAGTTTTTCTGGTTTGGAAAAGTCGATCACTGGCAGTGAATGGACTTGCAATGGTCAGAGTTGCATGTCGGCATTTCCGTTTTCCGACTTTGTCCAGGCGGCCATTTTGAACTCCAAGGAAATGCAGTTCAGTTTTCGTCTTCTTGCGAAAGATGCCGCACCCACTGAGGTTAGGGCTCTGGCATCCATGGAAGGCTTCACCACTGCCCTGGAGGCCGCGGCCAAGGATCCATTTGGAAAGTACGTACCGCTGAAGAAGCAGGAAAAAGCCGCCGATTTGACTTCGGCAGCTGGCAGGAATGCGGCTCCTGTCGTTCTGAACACACCGCAAAGCACGACCGACGTACCAGCAAAGCAATCGGACAAGGTTGAGCAAAAATCACCCCCTCAATCAGCTGTGCCCGCAAAAGTTACCCGCAAGCAGTCTCGAAACATCGTACCTCGTGACGGATTATATTGAGGCCGGCCGTGTCGAAAATTGCAAAAGAATTTCAAACCTTTGTTGAACGCCGGGTGCGTTCGATTCCCTCGGCGTAGCAATAGCGTGCGGCGGATGTTGCTTCCTCACTTCATTCCTCACTATAAAATACGGAGTGGTCACATGACCAATCGGATCGGACCTTTACTACTTGTCGCGAGCATTTTGTGTTCATGGCCTGCCATAGCGGCCGACATTATGCAAAAGGACGGGCCACCCGAACCTGCGGCGATTGATCTTGCCGGAAAAGGGATTTGGGGCGCCATCGCCTTCTCGGATGTCAATGGAAAACGTGGCATCTTTTGGGGAGCTGCGACCCGCTCTGAAGCGGATCTAACAGCGCTGAATTACTGCCAGAGCGCCGGCGGCATAGCCTGCTCTGTTGTGATAACATTCAGGAACCACCAATATCGCAACGACCGAGACGATAGCGGATTTCCTTATGAGCATTGCGCTGCATTGGCAACGTTGAAGGAATACGCCAAGCAATCGAAATGGGGAGCGGTTAGCGGCGCGACCAAGATGATAGCCCAAACAGGTGCGCTTCAAAAATGCGGCGATGCCCGCTGTACAATAGCGGAATGGGTTTGTACCTGATTGGAAGCGCCCCTTGCTCATTCTGAACACTGTCAACGATTACTCGGACGACTGGCCGCACCATTGATTTCTTCACGAGGAGAGACGCATGTCACCAAACCCCAAGGCCACGAAGCAGGAACTTATGGTTCTTCGTCGGATACCGTCGAGAAATGAAAGCGAAGGCATTGAGATTGCAGAACTGGCGGAGGCACTGCGGGCTTCGCTTGGCGCGACGTACCATGTCCTTGCACAGCTTTACTCAAAGGATTTGATCCGTACTGACACCGAAGAATTGAGCGAACGGTCGCGCAGATGCTTTCGAACGGATACGGGTGATCATGTGCTTATGCGCCAGTCGGCCAAAGGCATGCGCGAAGTCCACGATATAGCGGCGTAGCCTGGTGCGGTGCGGGGACCTTCGGTCATTTCGCGGCTGCCGGCACAATTCGAAAGCAGAAGACCGGCCACAGGGGCCGGTCTTTTTCGCTCAATGCATACGCTTCTACTGTTTTTGACGGTGGACACTTTTTTGGGTCTGCCCCTTTTCAATCTCTTGTCGCTGCTTCAGCAGCTCGGCCTGATCCTGCGCCATGCGCTCTACCTGCGACGAACGATTTACATCCGTAGGCATTTCGCGCTTCGGATCTGCTTGGGCCGCATGTTCCGCTCGTCGTGCAGCTCCGGCCTCGGCCTGGGTGCGATAGGCATGATCCTCTCCGCCGCCCTCGAACGGCTTTTCATTCGTCGCCGAAGATGTGTTGGCCTGCCGAGTTTCAAGCGAAGCCTCATTTTCAAGACGTGTACGCACTGTCTCCAGCGCGATGCTGATTTCGCCTTCGGTGCGCCTAGGTTTGTCCTGCAGCGCCTTTGCTCTTTCTTGCGCCGCCTGGCTTTCTTGCTTCTCGATCGCTTCCTTCAGAACTTTTTCCTGTCCGGCTTTTTCTACCAGGTAGGCGTTTCCGGAGCGGGCAAGCTGTGCGGCCTGATTGAGCGCTGCGCCATAGACTTGCTCCGCGGCCTGCCACTGTGCCGGTGTTGTGCTGATGGCTTCAATCTGGGCGGCAGAGGCTTTCATAACCTTGTCCCACGCTTCCATGCCTTCTTTGCGTGCAATTCCAGCGTCAACGAAACCGGGGGCCTTGGCGGCCTCACGTGCAATGCGGGCTGTGTCCTTCTCGCGCTCTCGCTCAAAACGTGCGGTTTCCTTGGCAAGCTTTTCCTGAAGTTCGGGATTGGCGAGCTTATAGCCGTGTTCGGCCGCGACGCTGACCGCTTGCTCCTTGTCACGCGCCGTACCGGTGACGGTGATTTCACCCCATTTTTTCGTCGCTTCCTCCATGGCAGCGCGAACAGCTTCACGATCGTTCCTGTCATTGATCTTGACCAGGGTACCGGTATCCGTGAAAGCTGACGATTGCGGCTGGGGCAGCTCTGCACGGTCCGGAGTCTGCGTCTGCGGAATAACCGGCAAAACTGGAACAGTCGGGGCAGTTATCGTTTGGGTCGGTGTTTCCAGTTTTTCCGCATTGCCTGCGACAAAACCGGGGCGCTCTGCCTTAAGTCTGTCAAGACGCGCCGTTTCACGTTTGAGTTGATCCTGCAATTCTGGATTTGCGATCTGGAAGCCATGTTCGGCTGCCAGCTCGACCACGAGCGTCTTGTAGCTAGAGGTGCCCGTGACAGTAAGGTTGCCCCACTTGTCAGATGAAACCTGCATGGCGGCAAGAACTGCCTCGCGGTTCCTCCAGTCATGAATTTCGACCTTACTGCCGCTGTCGACAAAAGCGACTTTGCCGATCTCGCCATCATCCTTGAGATGCGAATAACGGATGGTTTCGCCGCGTTTCTCCGAAATGAAATTGCCGATATCCTGTGGCACCGGTTCGACATAACGGCCACCTTCCACCGCGCCGCGCTTACGTTCGATATTCTGCTGAGCATTCAGCATATTGCGCTGCGTTTCATTCAGTCTCTTTCGAGCGGTTTCCACCTGCGGCAGAAGCTCGACGGGCAAGGTGTCTTCGACGACTTTCATCTGATTGTTGATGTCGTCAAAAGCCGATTGCATTGTTTCCAGGTTGGGCATGGTTTCAGTTGCTCCTGTCATTTCGGTTGGACGGAATGTCTCGCGTTGTGCCGCTGCCGTAACGGCCTGTTCGGCGCGGTTTTTGAATGCGAGTATGGTTGCGGTTGTCGGCCGGTCGAGCGGCTTGCGGTTTGCTGCAAGTTCGGGTGTCACGACAAACTGATTGAGTACATCGGTACGTGACGGCTTGAGCGCGGCGAGTTCGGCCGGCGACACATCGATATAGGACAGGCTTCCGCCTGTTCGTTCCGCCATGCGCGTTGCCGCTTGGCGATCGCGGGTAAAGAGCGGCTGACTGGTGAGGGATGCGCCCGGCCGGTCGGCGCGATAAAGCCGTGTTGCCCCATCTGCCAGGACAGGTTCTAAGGTCCGGCTCGCGGCGATAGCTTCGACGGCGCGCCAGCCCTGCAGGGCTTCATTCGCTCGCTTACGGCCTTCCTCCCGGATCGGAATATGTGGCTTGCCCAAGCGAACGGCATCGACGCGGCGCCGGACGTTTTCAGAGGCAACACCGCGCTCGACGCGCCGGATATCCTTCAGCTTGTAGCCGGGCGGATTGGAACGTTCGAACCGGCTGACGGCTTCCATTGGAATGTGACGTTCGCGTGCTTCATGGGCAAGGGTTTCCCGGTAGCGCTGCAGATCCTGTATTTTCGGATCAAGCCGCTCGCCGGTTTCGGACCGCATCTTGACCACCGCATGTACGTGGATATGTTGGCGGTCCTCGTGCAGGGCAAAGGCGTATTTGTGTCCGGCAAACTCTGCTGCCAGCATGGCGCGGGCAGCATCGACAAAGGCATCTTTGTCCGTGCCGGGTTTGGCACTGAGGATGATATGGGCAACGTCACGCTGCTCACGCGAACGTAGATCCCGTTTCCAGTCGCGAGCTTCCTTGAGATTGGCACTGTGACCGATCAGGGTCGTGGCATCGGTGAAATCGCCGTCTTTCGAAAGCCTGACGGACTGAACGGCGCGACTACCACCGCGGGTCAACTGAGTCAGATACCGCACCGTACCCTCAACGCCATGTGCAAAGCCGCGCATGTCCATGTCGGTTTCCATACCGAACGCACGGTCAAACCGGTCCTCAAGCTGTGCCAGGGATTTGCGGTTATCAAAGATGCGGTTAGCCTTCAGCTCTTCGCCATGCCGGCGGGCAGCTGCACTTGAGATGATCTCAACGCGGATCGTGCCATCGGGTCTTTCTTCCGAGGCCCAGGCAAAGCGATGACCGGGGAGGGCGCTCTGCAAGGCACTCTGGATCTGTTTCTGTCCGCCACGGCCGGAGAACTGTTCTCCCTCGATATCGAGTGTGAGGCGAAGCACATCCTTGCTTGGCTCACGCTCCGGCTCTTCCTCGGTCCATGCGCGGGCGAGGGCGGCCAGATCTCCTGTTCCTTCAATCTTGCTACCGTCTTCTCGTTCCAGCGCAAGGTCGCCGTTACGGCCCTGATATTGGACGAGGGCATTCACACGGCTTGCACCCGCCGCATAACTTGCGATCTTGACCACGGCCGCCTGTGATCCCGCTGCCACTTTGAGTCGAACAGCGGTGATTTCGGCTGGTGATTTTGCAGGAGCGGGTGAGGGAGCTGCAGTTGCCTTTGCCGCACCAAGATTCTTCTTGGGAGCGGCCGCAGCACCGCCGCCACCGCCTGCCTGTGCGCTCTTACGCTTCTTCCACTCATCCTCAAGCGACGTGTCGATCGGGCGCGCGCCGGTTTTGACCGCGACACCAGATTTCGGCTTTCCGCTTGATAAACCCGGTTTGGCCGGACGCTTTGGTTTTGATTTCGCCAGAGCATCGAAGACGCCCTGCTGGATCAGACCTGCGTCGATGACCGCCTGTCGCAATGACCGGCGCCGGAATGTCAGACCTTCGAGGCCGGAAAACAGATCGTCCATCGGATCAATCATGATCGACCCCGATTTGTCGTTGAGCGCGCTTTCGTGCGTTGGCGCACAGAGACTTATAGTCTTCCGCCTGCTCAACCAGCTCCTTTGTCAGGCGGCCGATACCCGCCTGCAAAGTGGGGTAATCAGGTGTTCGGCCGGAGTTCAGAATACGGGCGATCTGGTTGATGTTCACCCCAATCACTTTGAGTTGGCGCGCATATTCGCGAATGGCATCGCGCACCTCTCCGTCATAAGTTGGTCCAGAGCTACTTACAGCTCTCGCAAAACGACGCAGCGCCTCGCTTTGCGTAAGGCCAAGTTGCTCAATCGCCACCTTGAAGCCGACGTATTCCGCATAGCTGAGCCGAAAATGCAGCATCTTGCTCTTCATTTTCTTGGTCAATCTTATTCCGCCTTCTCTGTATTCGGCTTCCGGGACTGCGTGAGCAGGACTGCCGGAAGTCGTTAAGCCCGTCCGGCGAGGGCACATGGCAAAATATGTATCTCATTTTTGCCTATCCTGCCATCTATATATATGTTTTTATGATCTTGCAAATGGCCTTGATGATAGATTCTTTTCATAGGCCCTGCGGACTGCCCAGGCCATGCAGCCCCTACGGCCCATTGTGCACCGACGGCCTGCAGGGGCTGTACGGACATCAATGGCCGTGCAGGACCTAGTGCCCCTACTGCCCTTACTGCCCCTAGTGTAACGACGGCCTTCAGGGGCTGTAAGTGCATCAGTGGCCATGCAGGACCTAGTGGCCCGACAGGCCATAGGGCCTTGAGAGGACCGACTGCCCCTCCATTTACTTTTGAAATTATATATGGTTGTGTCATCCTAGCTTAGAAGGCGCACTCACACCGAGAAGGGTTTCACCACCATGACAATAATCGCATTCGCCAACTCGAAAGGCGGGGTGGGGAAATCCACACTCTGCACGTTGATTGGATCCGAATTGGCGGCCCATGGCAGCAGGGTGCTGATCCTGGACGCAGACGCGCAGCAGTCCTGCTTGCAGTGGGCAGATCGATGCAGACTTGCAGGCACTCTGCCTGCAGGGCTTGTCATAGAACCAATTGGAAAGGTGCAGGAACTGACGCGGCGGCTGAACAACAGTGACGATGCCGATGTCATCCTGATCGACGTTCAGGGATCAATGAATGATTTGTTGACGACAGCAATCGTTGCCAGCGACCTCACGCTCGTTCCGACCAAGGCCACGGTGATGGAAGTGGTCGAGACCGTGAAACTCTTCGAGTGGGCGGCCAATCTCAAACGCGCACCGCTGCGTTTGGTCCTCAACCGTGTCGAAGGCATCGATCGAAACACGGTTGCGTTTACCGATGCAATCGCGCTGATCAGGCAACATCGCCTACAGGGACTATCGACGCTGGTTCTGTCGAGAAAGGTCTACGAGCAGTTCTCCAAGGATGCTGGAACGCTCTCGCAAATTGCCAAAGACCCGGCAAAGGCAGATCAGGTGGGCAAAGCGCGTAAAAACATCGCCGACCTGATTGGCGACATCCTTCAGGCCATCAACGATCTTAACGCAGTTGCCGCGCAGTAAGTTGATGACAGCTGATACTCCCCCCAAGTTCGCGCTGCCAAAAACCAGACGGAACCTATCAAATCTGGATGATCTTCTGATCGGTGTCATAGCGTCGCCGCAGCAGACAGAAGCTGGGCCTGAAATGGCAAGCGACATGCCGGACGTATCGACTAACCCTCTGCCGGTTCACGCCGAGATTTCCCCTGAACGTCGCGACAAGCCTGTTCGCCAGGCAAGCAAGTCTGCTCCGGCTGTCTCCCGCTCGCCGCTCAAGCTTATGATTGATGACAGTTTGATCGTGGCCACCAAGGTCAGGGCGGCCGAGAGCAAGACAACGGCGGCTTCAATCGTCGAAGAGGCTCTTCGTTCTTACCTGAAACTGTAGTCCCTCGCGTGCGCGTGCGTGCACGCGCGAGGGACTGGCCGAAAACAACCCATTTTAGAAAGACAATCCTATGTCCAGCAACAGCATATTGAAGCAGATCGTGAACGACATTGAGAGCGTTGAGGAAACGATTAAGGACCTAAATGACGAAAAGTCTGGGAAGTACAAGGAAGCAAAGTCCAAGGGCTACGACGTCAAAGCCTTGCGGCGCGTGATCGCCATCCGGCGCAAGGGCATCGAAAAGCACGAAGAGGAAGAAAACACGGTCGGCCTGTATCTGGCGGAGTTGGGCTGATGGACGAAGAACCGGCACCCAGCACCCGCCAGCTCTATCTGGATGGCCTGCAGGCCCGGGCGAAGCAGCACGGCAACGAATATGCTCTTCAGGCTGCGGCTACCACCATGGCGAACCTGTTGGCGATGACCAGCAAGGCAATGTATCGCCTGTCGAACCCGCCGCTGTTTTTGCCACCGGAAACACCACCGACGAAACGGAAGAAGCCCTGAGATGGCTGTGATGACGAAGATCGTCATCTATGGCGGCACCGGCAGCGGCAAGTACGTGCTTGCGCTTCAAATGAAGCAGGACAATCCGATGCTTGGTGAGCCTGTATTGATCCGGTCGCCATCGGATCTGCGACCGTTTTTAAGTTCGCCAGATGCCGGGATCGGCATCGTGCACGCATTGAGCGTACAGCACATAATCTCGAAAAGCCGAACGATGGATCTCGGGCCCGTACTGTTCGTTGCCGCGCCCGCAGAGGCTGAGGCATGGGGCGAGGATCTGTCGAGCGATGCGGCGGCATGGGACTGGCTGACAGGGGTCAATCTATCAGCAGTCACTGACAGCGCCGACTTCCTGGATGCGAACAGCGGCATTGAGGCGTGCACCCAACCGCTTGACTGAGGTCAAGTGACAATAGATTGAATAATCACTGATTGAAGGCAGCCACTTAATATTATTGTTTAATATCAATCGGTTAATTCCATAACAAAGGTTATGTGATTTTTGGCAGACCGGGAGTGAGTCAATAGCAAAGGCCCCGGCTGCATTGGCTGCCGGGGCCTGTTGACCGAAACCGCGGGAGAGACGCGAGCTTCGGTGAAAACGGGCAGGAGCGGGTTCGATACCCGCGATCTGCACGAGGGCGGGCGCCGTTGCCAGGAGGCATCGCCTCTGCTTAACTGGTTCTGTCGATCCTGCCTTTCGCCGATTGCAACAGTGGCCGCAAGGCGCGCTGTATTTCGAGCAGGAACTTATCGCTGAAGCGACCTTGCGGCTCTTGGCCGGGATCAAAATGATAGGATCGCTCGGCCACGTCGTAATTGTATTCACTGATGGTCAGCCACGCCCGTTTATGCTCCCGCAGCCCTGCCCGTCTTATCTCAAGCGCAGGAATTTCTATGGCGGCTTGTTCGTCCTGTGGCGATGTCCCGGAGATTGCCAAGATAACCAGATGGGTCAGATTCTGGCGAGGATCACGGAACGCCATGGCGAGACAAACGGGTCGGTTTTTTTCACCGTGCTCACGGCCTTTCTCTGATTGCCAGCGCCACAGATATGGATAGCGGACGATTGATCCGCTGCTGTAGCGGGATTGGTCACTCATCGGTCTTGGCCTCTAGATCGGCGATTTGGCTGTTCAGGCCGTTCAGCAGCACTTCTGCCAAGTCAGCAGGCGTCTCTCCCAAGGCGAAAACGCGGCGCGGATCAGCACTGTCCATCATGCGTTCAAATGCCTCCTTGGAGAGAACAACGACAGTGTCCCGGCCATGTTTCGTGAGCACGATAGGTTCCTTTTGGGCCTGATCATGAAACCGGCCAAAATGGCGGATAAATTCAGCAGTCGATACTTTCATGGCCATGTCGTCCTCCTATTCTGTATTTTCTGTATAATACAGAATATCGCAATTCGTTCAACAATAATCGGCAACGAATGGGCGGCTTGCGCCGCCCCTCGCCGGTTATTCCGCTGCCTGTTCGAAATCGTCCACGTCGAAGCTATCTGTCTCAGACGGATCGATATCGCCATCATCTTCGATGTCGTCGATGCTTTCCAGATCGGCAACATTGTTGGCGTTTGGCAGCTCGATGCGCACATATTTTGGCAACCAGTTGGTATCCTTGACCAGACGTTCAGCAATGATAACCGCTTCCGCCTTCTTCTTGGCGCTGGCAACGGCGCTTGCCGCCTGTTCTCCAGCCGCTTCCGTCACCGCCACTTGAATGCTGTTGCGGTTAAGATGTTTGAAGCAGCTTTCTGCTGTCGGTTCGTACCAATCTGCCACATCGATCTTGAGAGCGTCCGCCAGCCGGTGGCCATGTGCCACTGCATTGCTGTTGGATGCGTGCTTGAGCACAACCACATTGACCGCCTGTGCGGCGGCAAAGGCCAGAAGATCGAGCAGCTGCTCAGTTGATTGTTCAAGGCACCATGTCCAAAGCGCGTCTGGGCTGCCCGGAATGGTTTCACCGATCTGGCTGGCCCGATTGTTGACGGCATCGAGGGCAATACTGCCGCCAGTCATTTCAACACGCTTGTCAATGGCCTCGAAGTCCAAGGAGAGTTTGAGGCACGTTTGCGCGTCATAACGAGTGGTGCCATCAAGTTTCATCATCAGGGCATGCACAGTCGCCGCAAGCGCAACATGGGCATTGTTCATGAGTTCAGCGCGCAGGATCGCGGTTTTCTGTGCCGACAGGCTTTCGATCAGCGTGGCCGGATAGACGATTTCGGCCTTGGTGACTGCCTTGTCGTCATCATGCGATGTTTCATTATCGTTATCGCTACCGCCTTTGCTGGCCTGATCGTCGCGGGGTATGAAACCACGCTCGATGCGTGGCTTTCCCTGATAGTCCAGAGAAATGAACACCGTGCCCGTCACAATAAAATCTGGCGCATAGACAGAGGTTCTATCATTGAGAGCGTCGATCATTGCCACCAGTTCATCGGCTCTGGCTTCCGCATCATCATCCGCCTCGCCGCTTTCAATCAATTCCTCGAGTACGTCATATTCATCCTGCATCTGGTCGCGGGTGGCCAGTTCTTCAACTGTGAGGGGCACGCGTTGCGGAAAGTAGCGCTGCATATGCGAGGTATGAGCGTGATCATATTCCGGAATGATGTCCACATTGGCCCAGCCTTCCGCTTTCACCTCTTCCACAATGGCCTGCAGCTTTTCGGCAACCATGTTTTCCAATTTGACGGCATCAAGGACAAAACCGCTGTCGGGCTTGTCAAAGAGGTCACGACGAACCGGTCCACCCGCTGTTTCATAGGCGCTGAGGCCGCCGACGAAGAGCACTCGCTTGTCGGTCGCGGAAATTGCTGCATTGGATAGCATGCGGCGGATGGAATAGCTTTCCCTGTTCCAGCTTGGCAGTTCCTTCCATACCCGTTCCTGTTCGGCATGGTCATCGCTGACGGTGAAGGCTTTCAGCTGATCGAAAGTGATTTCCTCGTCACGATACAGCTGCAAGATTGCGGGCGAGACTCTTGCCAGTGCTAGCCGCTGCTTGACGTGATGTTCGGTCTTGCCGAAACGGGCGGCAATATCGGCAATCGATTTTCCTTCCTCGACCAATTTCGAGAAGGCGAATAGAGCGTCGACGGGATGCATATCGGTGCGAACGAGGTTTTCCGCCAGACTGATTTCCGTGGCTTCCTCGGCTGTGCGCACGATGCAGCGAATGCCGTGGTTCTTCTTGATGTCGCCGTTGGCGGCCAGCAGCTTGAAACCTGCCCATCGGGTGCCACCGGCTGTTACAAGATAATGGCCTTTCTTCTCGCCTTCCCTGACAACGAGGTTCTGAATGAGGCCCTTGCCTTTCAGGCTCGCCGCCATTTCTTCAATGGATTCATTGGTGCGGGTCTTGCGGGCATTGTTCGGGTCAAGGTCCAGCTTGTCGAGCGCGATGATGATGGTATCTGTCATTTGGAAATCTCTCCTTTTCCGGTTGTCCGCCAAATGGTCGGCGGGCAGAGGCCCTCGCCTCTGTCCCTGCCGCGTCGCAAGCAAGACACGGGGGTAAGGGGGGCAAGCGGAAAACCGGGAGGGGTCTCCCCCTCCGATCGCAGAGAGGACAAGGCCGGAACGGCCGCAGGTCTGCACAAACGAAGCGTGAGCGCAGTGCGGAAGATGGGGGATACCCGGTTTTGCGCTTGCAGGGGGTAGGGGCCGGTCGGCCCCTCTGCCCCTCTCACCTTCGTCAAAAAATAAAGTGCGGCCGGCGTTCCGGCTGCTCATCCTTGGTCAGGCACGAGGCGAAGCCGCGTTGATCGTCGGACGCTGTAGGTTAGCCGAGTGCCGGTTCTATACGACTGATGGCTTGCGGTGTCTTTGCCCCGCTGCTGCCAAGGGTGCAGCGCCCGCGAAAGCGATCGTGACCGGTATCGGACGAGACAACATTGTTGGCTCGGTGCCGTAGGCATAGAGCGCGGCCGCAGAGCGGTTCGCCTTATAGCCTCAAGGATCTTACCAAGGCAGAATTTTCATGATGGAGAAAAGCACTCGCCTACCCTACGGCGCCATTGAAAGCGCGGGCCGGCTCGTGCCGCAGCTACGCTGCAGGGCATCTCTGGATGATCAGAGTGAGCAGGATCCGGCGCGGCAATACATGCGCTTCATGGCCGCGTCTGCCTCGGCCTGGCTCAATCGCTTCTGAGCTTCCTCGATCGTCGGGCAATCACCGCCGTAGCCTTCTCGAGTACGAGGATCTATCACGCGCCATCCGCCGGACTTGGAAGGTTCAATGGTGTAGGTCATGGCTCTCATCCTTTCGGGTTTCGTTGGCACTTTCAATGGAAAAAGGCCCCTTGCGGGGCCTTCGTCGCGTCAGTTCTCAATCCCAGGGGATGACGGCCATGAGGGTGGTGTCGTCCTGGCCCGGGTAGCGCCCGAGATTGGCATTGAGCTTGTCGTAGCCGGTGTTGACGGACAGGGTGTAGTAGGTTGTGCCCTTCGTGACACTTGTCTTTTCCCAGATGCCGCCAATTTCGATCTTGCGGCCGCGGGGAGTCTTGGCGAAGAGCTTGAAGACAGGAGCCTTCGGGTTGTCGCTGTTCAGCTTCTCGCCGGTGATGTCGATGTCGAAGGCTACGGTGGCAATGTTTCCGGCCAGGGTATTGTCTTCGTTGATCTGGATGAAGTTTACGAGGTTGTCGGTCATCGCGTTTGCTCCTTTGTTCGCGTTGTCGATGGATACGTTCAAGAACCGGCAACAGGCCGGGATGCATCGGAACGACCGAAACGCGAGTGGAGGACGGCGGGGACGAAGCGAGGCCGCAGGCTGAGCGGATGATTTTGGAGGCGCAGCCGGCCGCGAGGAATGTCCGGAAGGACAGGGGAAAATCATTCGGTCCCGCCGTTGCTTGCCGGACAACCGGTTCTAGTCATCCATTCTCAAGACACCGCCCTGAACAAGGGCAGTTCGGCGTGATTTCGGCCCACCTCATTTCATCCGGGTCAACGACGGCAATACGCCGTACCGGTATGACCATGCCACCCTGCTGATCAACATCAGATTTCACGCAAAGAAACCAGAAGAGGCAATCCCGTATGACGGGCTCGTTACCAGCTCGTGCCAGGACATCGGGAGACCTGCAATCGGATCTACGGCGCCAGCGGAATACCCGACGACAAGTCGACGGTGCGGCCGCTATCACCCAACCTCTATCAACATCAGCTTATGCAAGCTATGCATCGCGATCTCGTGCTGCCTGGACTAGCAGGACGATACATTCCAATGGCAATGATCCGTTTGATGAAATGCTTGGCATGAAAATCCTGCAGGGGACTTTCCAGGATCGTATCAACCGAAAATGAAAGGATGCAGCAGCGCGGCCAAGGGAAGTCCCGGACCAACATGACGGCGGATCGTGCGAGATGCTGCAGGCGATGTCGGAATTCACATTGGCCTTTGAGAAATGCGAGCCAAGCGACCAAGGTCGCTTTCAATATTGCGGCAAGCGCCGGGAAAGGGGTCGCGAGGGGAAAAGGAACGGTTCCCCTCGCCGGGGCTTTCGGCCAGGTCACAGCCAGTACTTGGAATTTCAGCGGTAAGTGTTATATTAAGCTTGGAGCGTGGGGCAGGTCAAAACCCACCCCACCTTTACCTTAGGCTATCAATCGAACCCGGATCGACAGTGTCCAGCTGCTCCGGGTTCTTTTGAATTCAAAGGTAACAGTCACGGGTAAAAACCACATGTCTGTTTCTCCAAGTTCGAGGGCATAAGCCGTATGCCTCAGCCAGGGAGGCTCATCCCCCTGATTGCACCGGCTGGCACGGTGCTGCTGCTTTGCCCTCAAACCTTGAATCGGTCTCTTAGCTTATCAGATCGAGTCGCTTACCAAAACGCTAACATCTGCTGTCATCGCGATTGTTCGGCGCCACTTTGCGGCCGGATCGCCTCCATCATTTCATCATCGGTGAGACCGTTGAGTATGGTCAGTCCAGGATTGCGCTTGATGAACAGTTGCCGCGCGGTCTGGCCGTCGGAATAAGGCGTATCGAGCTTGTCCGGGTCGAATTTGAACGTATATTGATCGGTGCCGATAATGCCGACAACCTTTTTGCGACAGGCGGCTTTGATGGTTTTGAGAAGCACGAAGCGTTCTACTTGTTCATTTGACCAGCTTTCGAGATCGGGCTGAGACATGAACGGCTCTCCCTTGAGTTGATAGCCTGTATCGCGTTTCGGCAGGGCTGCAAAATATGCCTCAACAGTCAGCCGTGCGCTATGGTCGCGCCAGTGTTGCTCGTCGCAGCCACCATGCCCGCGATTGGCTACATCGGCAACATGCTTGCCGTCCGCATAGAGCTTCGCACTGTAGGCGTAGCTATCATCGCTGAGAGCGGCGTTGTACTGAATGCTCTGCAATTCTAGTTTCATGACGTTCTGCCTTTTTCCGTTGGAGGGGACGACCGGAGAGACACGCAGCCGACCTAACGGCCGTACCGGGTGCCGTTCTTCCAGACTTTGACGAAAAGCGTGTTGACGTTCGTTCCGGACGCGGAGAACGAACCTGCGGGAAGATCTTCCCATTGCGCGCTCATCTTCTGCATGAGCGCTCGGAACGCTGCTGACTTCTTCGTCTCGCGGAACTCAGTTCCAGCAGACATGATGGCCACAAGCCAGCCGTCGTCCTTCAGGAACTTCAGTGCATGGAAGACATGATCGATGTCGCGCTCGCGGTCGAATGGCGGGTTCATGATGACAATGTCATAGAGCCCGGTTACATCGGGTGTCAGCTGCAGGAAGTCTTTCGCGTAGACACGGTTATAGATGCCTTCAGCCTGCAAGTTTTCTGCAAGTGCGGGCTGGATCTCGACGCAATCGACGAGATTGTCGAAGCGGTATTTTTCCAGATAGTGCGATCTGCCGCCGGACCAATTGTCCAGTTCTTCGATGGAATGGACACAGCGGCGGGCAAGATTGCCGGTGCCCGCCGAAGGCTCAAGAATGCGAAGCTGCGGTGCGTCCGCGCGCTGCAGCGTTGAAATGTTCCGGAATACCCGGTCGCAAGCGCCGTCGGGCGTCGGATAGAAGCCGAACCGCTTGGCGGGCAGGTTCTTGATGTTGGCAAAAGGGTCCTCTTCCGCTTGGCTCCCGTCGCCGATGACTTCGCCATAATACTCGGCCAAGAGCTTGTTGACCTTCGCAACCAGGTCGGCGCGCTGAAACCACAGATGCGCATTGCCGTTCATGAATCCGCGTATTTTGAAATATTCGGTTTCCACCTCGCTTTGCTGACGCTGCCAGACGCCGCGCCGGTCAAGGTCGATGGCATAAAGCGCTGATGTGAAATCAGCTTCCGTTTGACCATCCAGCACGGCAAAGACGCGCTCGATGTCAATCAGCGTGTGGCGTATGCTGCCATAGGAAAGACGACCACTGTCATCAAACACCCGTGTCAGGATCAGACGGGAACCGATTTTGAAACCGTCATGCGAACGAAAGCGGCGATCCAGTTTCGAAAAGGCATTGGCTATACCGCGCCGGAAAATCGTATCGGCATCAAGGGCAAACTGTTCCAGCGTTGCCATGATGTTATCGACGGTAAGAGGCGGCATGCCTTTGGCAATCTCTTCCTCATTGACCAGTTGGCCGTCGCGGTCAACGCGATCAGGAATGTAGCGCATCTGGCTGCTGAGCTGCTCCTTGGCCTGTGTATCCATCAGACGTTGCAGGTCGGTGCGCTCGACAATCCAGCTCCATGCGTCCAGATCGGTGAGACGGCGCGCGGTGCGCAGATATTGCGCCCGCTCCGGCAGACAAACAGCATTCCGGAAGGCTTCGACTTCTCGCGCTTCGGAATAGTTGTAGCTATTGGTTCCAGGATGACAGTTGCGCGCCATTTCGTGCGCGGCTTTTATCGCCTCGGCCGCCGCTGCGATCTTCGCATAGGCAATTTCGTAGAGTGACAAGGCCTGATCGCGATAGCGCACAATGTCCTCAATGGTGGCACGGGGCATAATCGCATTCATGACGGGTTTGCTTTCTTTGCTGGTATTGGTGTGTCTTTGCCCGCGAAATAGTCCGGACGCCGTGCCAGTTCCTGCTCTGCGAACATGCTGGCAAAAAGGGGCAGTTTCTTTTCAAGGCGTCGCTTCAGGTTCAGTTCACGCACTCGGCCTTTGGCCTCGATGCTCCAGCGCCGGGGTGGTGCAGGGTTCAATAATTGCCATGTCACTGCGTATCCGCCTCCGGGGACCCAGAGTGCCAGAACCTCGGGCGGACATTTGGCTCCGCGTTCGACGTCGACAGAAATCAACACGGGCTCGCCGGGGCAAGTAACGTGCGGCAGTCGCCAGATGAGTGAATAGCGAGCCATTTCGACGGATTTGGCGGGCCTTGGCTTTTTCACGAGACTTGGCCTTCGCCTGCATGCTCCAGTCTGTACCAACCGGAGTAGAGCCGTTCTTCCTGGGCGCCAAGATCGCTCGTCGTCCATTCCTTGGGTCCAATGCCAAGATAGGTGCGCTCGATCCGGCTGCCGGCGAGGATGACGAGATAACAATCCTGCGTGTAGACGTAACCCGGTGTTGGTGCGCTGCCGTCAGGATCGACACCAAAATAAGGTGCAAGGTCCTTAACTCTGGTGCGCGTTGCGCGAAACTCTTCCAGCGTCAGCATGTCCCCACCTCTTCAAGAACACCAAGATGATGTAAAACGGAGGGAGCGGCAGAGAAGTCCGGAAGGTAAAAACCCGAGGCAACGACACTCTTGTCGAAGAGGGTCCGGACTGCACCGAGCGGATCGGGCTCGCCGAGGGCGGCATGCAAGGCGGATGATTCAACTACATCGCCATATCCGGACGCCTGAATTGCAAAGACGCGCCCCTGTTCGCGTGTCCATGACCATCGTGTTGCCGGATAGTCGTCTCCCCCGCCATGTTCGACGCGATAGGGCAACGAAATGCTTTGCAGAACATCTTCAATGGGTGCCACATCATCGGCAAAACATTCCTCGAATGAAAATGCCGGATTGCTGGCGTTCCTTAAGGCAGCGGCAAACTCTTGGCAGTGGTCACCGTCGACTGTTTCATTGCGCATACCGTGCGTTCGCAGGGAAAGCACAATCAGTTCGAGCGCGGCCACGGTTTCGATGCGCCCGTGGAGTGTCAGTGTCAGATAGCAACGGTCACCCATTGTTTTATTCCGTTCAAGAGTGGACGAGTGGGCGGCTCTCGCCGCCCGTTAAAATCAGGCAGCGGCTTTGACGCCTTTGAGGTTGGCCATTGTCTGGCTGAGCAGCCAGAGCGCTTTGTTGAGCTTGATATCCTGATCGATACCGTTGACGGCGCGGGTTCGCACCCGGCGAATTCGATTGCCCTCGGCATCGCGGAACGGTCCGCGCAGACCGCCCCGAATGGCGTTTTCCTGAACCACATTGAAGACGGTCCAAAGATCGTTTGCCTTGTCGTCATAGCGGCGCGGGTTCAGAAGTTGTTTCGGCTGGATCGGCGTTGCGGCCTCGCCATCCTCGGCAATGCCGAAACGGATGATGTGCGCACTTTCCGCGAATGCCATCTGTTCGGCGGGTGCAAGCTTGACCGTGCTCCAGTCCTGCGGCGCTGCGAGCGTCGCTTCTGCTTCCTGCAATACCCGGTAAGTCCCTTCGATGACTTTGGCGCCAACATCGCCGCTATGGCGGACCTTCACGCTGTCGATGGTGCCGGTCTGCGCCACGAGTGAATTCTCGCAGCGGATACGAAACAAACCGGCCATCAGGTCATAGGCGCTTGTGCCATCATTGGCGTTTTTGAGAAGGATTTCGCAGACCGTATCACCGACACGATAGACCTTGCCGTCATCGATGCGGCGCAGGCGGATCAGGTGCTTGGTGAAGGGTGCCTTGCCCGGATCGCGGGTGCCAGACTGGCGCGCGCCAACCGGCATGAAACCTTCTGCTTGCAATGCGCGCAGAATATCGATGGTCGGAATCGGCTGAAAGCGGTCTGACCGGCTTTCATGGGCAGCGGTTGCAAAGATCGACGGTGCTGCCTTGCGCAATTCATCGTCGGTCATGGCGCGGGCGGCATCAAATCGGGCAGTATGTGCATATACGGTCATTTCCATCTCCATGATTTCCGAAAACGGAATGTTTCGGTGCGCAGGCAAGAGCCCTGCCCGGCTGAGGATTGTTGCTGGTTTTGTGAATGGGATAAGTGGGCGATGCCCGGACCGGAGCGCGCACGCTCCAGTCCGGTCTTGCTGTCAATCGCGGTCTACTTTGCGACCGATTTCACGGATGCAACCGAGGCGGCGGCCCCGGCGCGCCAATTCTCGAGCTGCTCAGCCGTCAGGGGCGCATTGGCAAATGGTCCCTTGCTCTCGTCAACCGGGAATGTTTCCGCGCGCCATTCGCCGCGTGTTCCGGCACCGCCGTCGCCATCATTGTTTGCTTCGGCGTGAGCGGTCATCGGAAGGGCAAGTGCGCCTGCAGAAATGACGGCGGCAGCGAAAAGAAGGTTCAAGGATTTCATGTTCATTTGTCTTTCCTGTCTTGGTTGCCGGTCGGCCTGTTGCCGTTCCGGCGGGGTTGGGTTTCTTTGTCAGGCTGAAGGGAAGGCCCTCGCCTGCCCTTCTGGCGTCGCCGAGACCGGAGATACGGGGTGGCAAGCTGAAAACCGGCAAGGGGTATCCCCATCCGAGCGCTGGCGAGGACAAGGCCGGAACGGCCGCAGGTCTGCACGAGCGGAGCAAAGCGCAGAGAGGAAGATTGGGGAATGCCGGTTTTCTGCTTGTGAGGGGAAAGAGGCCGAGCCTCTTTTGTCCCCTTCTCCTTCGCAAATACAATCATGGCGGCAGCCATCACCCTATCGGCCGCTTGGATAGCGGACCGAGCTGGTCGGTTTCTTCAGGCCAATCTCAGCAGGTGTTTGTGCGTCGGGGCCTGTACTGCACAGGATCTGGAAGGTACTGGGACAGGACAAGGTCTCGCCTGGCGCTATGAAGGAAAGTCATGCTGCAGCGTTTATGCCGGCAGCGAGAAGATCGTCACCCGAATGGGACAAGCCTGCGCTTTGGCAGGCTTGGTGCGCGCAGCGCATAGAGCTGTCCGCGCAGCGGCTCGCCCATGGTCTTTTGCTGCTTTGACATATCGGAAATCATCAGAAACCGGGCGATTTCTGGCGACGAAATGCCAACCCGCTTGAACACCCGGCACTGTTCAAGCATCCAAAACATCAGCAAACGCTGACTGTCATGATTGAAATTGGGACAACCGCGTCGTCAGTCACTACGTCGACGCCATCACCGGCAAGGAAGTCAAGGAAGACGACGAGGTGAAAGGCTATCAGCGGGGCGAGAACGACTACGTGATCCTTGAAGACGAGGAACTGGAAAACGTGGCGCTCGACAGTCCCAAGACCATCGATATCGACATCTTCTCCCCCGCGCGATTCCATCGAAGGGATATGGCTCGACACGCCCTGTTTTCTGTCGCCGGACGATCCGGTCGGCCAGGAGGCGTTCTCGGCAATCCGTGATGCAATGGCCGAGGAAGACATGGTGGGAATTTCGCGCCTGGTGATCTCGCGGCGCGAACGCGCGGTGATGCTCGAAACGCGCGGCAAGGGCATCGTGCTATGGACCCTGCGCTACGGCGACGAGGTTCGCGACGAGAATGCCTATTTTGGCGATCGACGATAAACCCTCCGATTCGGAAGTCATGCCGCTCATCCGGCAGCTGATCAATAAACAAACCAGTCATTGGGACAGCAAGCTGGTTTCCGATCCGGTGCAGGATAAGCTGTTCGAAATCATCGAGGCCAAGCGGAAGAAGTCGAAGCGTCCGGCGAGGGGGAAATCGTCTGAACCGAAAGCCACGCCGAATAGTGTCATCAATATCATGGATGCTCTGCGAAAGTCCGTCGAAAGTGAAAACCGTCGGGGCAAGCGCTAGGAACTGATACCAGGCGATCCGGGAAACCGGCAGTTTCACCGCTGGCGACATCAGAGCCAGCGCTTCCGTCCCGTCCGCTGCGCGAACGCGATTCAAGGGAACCCGACCTGTCGCTCGATCCGATGCCTTCCAGCGACAAGCGGCAAGCCGAACGCAGAACCGCCTCGCCGCCGGTCTCGAAATGCTCGACGAAGCGTAAACGGGTGTCATCGCCAGCATCTGCCAAGAGTTGCTGCAATCGCTCCTTGCGCTTGGTTAGCGGTAGAGGCCGCAAATCTTCGTCATCCTCGACCAGAAGGTCGAAGGCGAAATAGACGAGCGCATCAGTCTTGCCTTCCGAAAGCGCTTCCTGGAGCGCGGCGAAGTCCGGCGCGCCGCTTTCGTCGAGTGCGCAGATCTCGCCGTCGATGATGGCATCGGGCAGCCTGGTGCCAGTGCGCGCGATCGCCGAATATTTGGCCGTCCAGTCGAGACGGTTGCGGGTCTTCAATGTGACGTCGCCACCCAGCACGCGCATCTGAATGCGATAGCCATCGAATTTAATCTCGTGGATCCATCCCTTCGCCGACGGTGGGCGTTCCAGGGACACGCAAAGCTGCCGGGCGATGAAAACCGGAAGCTCGACGACAGAAGCCGCCGTCTTCGAACGTCTCGCTCCGCGAGTGCCCGCTTGGCGCTCCTCGGCGCAAAAGCCGTCCTTTAGCAGCCAACACAGATCTCCTGTACGATCGGTGGTGTTAATATCATCATTCATTGAGCTTCAGGGACGATCTCAATTCCACAGCTCAATCCACAACCATTGCTCCAGCGGTGGAAATGAGCTCACTGATCCGCAAGGCAAACTTTTTCTTGACGATCATAAAAATGGTAGCATTGTATTTTTCTGTTTCTGTTCCGTGCGGCTTTATTGGGAGTCAAGACCAACATGAACGGCAAGGATTTAGCTTCCAATAAAATAGAAATCTTGATGGAGAATGCAGGCAATACGCTTCCTTGGGATAGCTTTACCCCTGATTATCTTTTGGAGTGTCTGCCGGCCGCCATTTACGTAACGGACGCGTCCGGCAGGATCACTTTCTTCAACGAAGCCGCTGCGGAGCTTTGGGGGCAACGTCCTGAGCTTGGAAAATCAGAGTTTTGCGGATCCTGGAAAATCTTCTGGCCCGACGGCACACCCCTTCCGCATGCCGAATGTCCCATGGCGCTCGCATTAAAGCTTCAACGACCGGTCCGTGGCGTCGAGGCCATTGCCGAACGACCGGATGGATCGCGTGTGCCATTTTTACCCTTTCCGACCCCACTCTTTGATGAATACGGCACATTAACTGGCGCCATAAACTTGCTTGTGGATATCAGCTCCCGTAAACAGGCAGAGGAAACATTAATCCGGCAAAAGCAGCGAATGGAAACCCTGAACAGGATTTCCAAGGTGATTTCCAGTGATCTCGATCTTGATCGGATCATTCAGACTGTGACCGAAGTTGCTACCGACCTTACAGGGGCTCAGTTTGGGGCCTTTTATAACGCGCCGAGCGAAGAGGGCGAAAGCTATTCTCCCTACTCACTGTCGGGAATCCCCCAAGAGACATTTGAGAAATTGGATCTGCCTCGCAACCCCGCGCTATTTGATCCGATATTCCGGGACATTTCGATCATCCGCTCCAATGATGTCCGCAGCGATCCTCGCTATGGAAAAAGCACACAGGGCATGGGTACGTCGAAAGGACACCCTCCGCTCGTAAGTTATCTCGCCGTTCCCGTTATTTCCCGTACTGGAGAAGTTCATGGGGGCCTGTTCTTTGGGCATGATCGGCCCGACATTTTTACCCCTGAAGTGGAAACAATCGTCGCTGCTATCGCAGCCCAGGCTGCGGTCGCAATCGACAATGCCCGTCTGCTGCTGTCTGCACGCTTAGAGCTTTCGGAGCGACGCAATAGTGAACAAGCAGCACAAAGGCTTGCGGCCATTGTCGAGTCCTCGGATGACGCGATTTTGACCAAGACCTTGGACGGTATTATTACAAGCTGGAATCGGGGTGCGGAAAAGCTGTTCGGTTATACCGAGGTCGAAGCCGTCGGGATGAATGTTACAACTCTCATACCAGAAGAGATGGTCGATGAAGAGCCCAGTATTTTGCGAAGACTGCGCAACGGCGAGCGCATTGATCATTACGAGACGATTCGTAAACGCAAAGATGGCTCCTTTGTTGATATATCCCTGTCAGTATCGCCTCTTCGGGACGCGACCGGTAAGGTATATGGTGCTTCCAAAATCGCTCGCGATGTCACTGAACGACGAAAAGCGCATGAACGTCAAAATCTGCTCTTACGGGAAATGAATCACCGAGTTAAAAACCTCTTCGCTGTGGCCAGCGGCGTCGTTGCGTTGAGTGGCCGCAACGCCTCCTCTATAGAAAGTCTGGTCGCATCCATCCGGGAACGGCTGGCGGCGCTCGCCACGGCCCATATTATGACCCTGCCTAATCTTAGTGACGAACATCTGGAAGCCCCGGCTTCTACGTCGCTCCATCAGTTGCTGGAAGCCATGCTTGCTCCGTATCGCGACCTCGCTGATCTCACTCGGATAGAAATCTCGGGAGATAACATCACTATTCAAAGTAGTGCACTTACCGGACTTTCACTTGTGTTGCATGAGTTCGCAACCAACGCGGCGAAATATGGCGCACTGTCTACGCCAGATGGCCATCTTCGTATTAATATTTGCGACGATGATAATGATCTAAGTTTGGAATGGATTGAAAGTGGTGGGCCAGCAATCTCCGATCCAACCGATCATCGGGGTTTTGGTGCCACGCTTGAAAAGGCCATTATCGAAAGCCAGTTGTGCGGCCGGATCGATCGCAGTTGGAAACCAGATGGTGTGACCATCCATGTATCCATTCCGCTTTCCACCGTCGAGCAGAATTCATAACGCGATATCGACGTATCGCTAGAAAAATTTGAAGCTGAAGGTGCGACACAGGTTTATCCAGCACGGAGATATCGGCATATTCCGTTGTAATCGACGATGGATCACCGGTCGGAAACATAAACGGAATTTGCCTCTCTCGCAAAAAGTTAGCGACCGGAAAACTTGTGGCTTGCTTCAAATTCACATCGAGTAGAGCAAAATCAATCTGCTCGTTCTGTGCAAGCGTAGCGCCTGATCCAAATGAGCGGCAGGCCCAACAATTTGGCAGCACGGTTCTGCTTGGATGGCTCGCACAGTGCGAGCCAGACGTTGTGTGCCTGCAGGAACTGAAAGCTCCCAACGAAAACTTTCCGGAAAGCGCGCTTGAGCGGGCGAGATTTGGCGCAAACTGGCATGGACAAAAAAGCTGGAATGGCCTTGCCATTCTTGCCCGCGACATGGTTCCTATTGCAACCCGTCGCGGCTTACCCGGTGATGCCGACGATAAACACAGTCGCTATATCGAGGCGGCCATCGATGGTGGAGTAGTCATCGGCTGCGTCTATCTCACCAATGGCAACCCTGCCCGGGGCCCAAAATTTGACTTTAAACTCAGTTGGTTTCACCGTCTCCCGCCTACGCCGCCGAATTATTGGCACTTGATCTGCCGACCATACTCACCGGCGATTATAACGTCATACTCAAGGATCGGGATGTGTATGCACCGGAGCGATGGCGGCATGATGCACTGTTTCGCCCCGAAGTGCGATCGGCCTTCCAGGAATTAATCACTCAAGGCTGGATTGACGCAATCCTGATGAACGAATTTTCACGTTCTGGATATATTTCCGAAATGCTTTCGGCCGTTCGGGACTGCGGATTGATCATTTCCTGGTAAGTCCCGCCATCGCAAGTCGCCTGAAACAGGCAAACGTGGACAGAGCCGCACGTGGATGGGCGCACGCGAGTGTCCACGCACCTGTTTGGTTAGAGATCAATCGGTGAACTATACTATCCCACCATACTGCCTACTTCGAGACTCTGAGGAACTGTTCGTTCATTGCGCCGTTTAAGGTCATGTCAGTTGCCACTGTCTGAAAATGACTGCCTATGGATAGGATTGCAAATGCCCCTCTATAAATTTGAGTTCCATGAGGACCTGAAGTCAGACATCGTCTCTGAAATAGAGCTTGCTGATGATGCCACAGCGCAAAGCGAAGCAGTTCGAACCGCCAAGGAGTTGATGGTGGATGGGATTCTTGAAGGATTTGACAGATCAAACTGGATCATCCGCATCTATAATGAAAAAAATCCTGACATGATCGTCGGCGTCGTCCTGTTTTCAGATTTCGTCATCCGGGAAATCTGATCCCGGTACGACGGAACGAATGACCTTTCTCTTCGTTTCTTTGCACTTGTGCTTCATAACGGGAGGAAAAGCGTCATGGATAACACACCCGATCCTGAAAAAGATCCAGTGGTAGGAACTTCCAAGCCCCGACTGCTCGCGGTGTTAGGGCCTGGTCTCATAACTGGCGCTGCCGATGATGATCCAAGCGGCATTGCGACCTATTCACAAGCCGGTGCTCAGCTGGGGTTCGCCATCACATGGACGATGCTGTTCAGCTATCCCCTGATGGCAGCCATTCAGGAAATCAGCGCCCGCATAGGCCGAACGACGGGCAACGGGATTGCAACGAATTTGCGAACCTATTATCCACCCTGGATTCTACCCGTTATCGTTGCACTGCTGTTTATCGCCAATGCGATCAATATTGGTGCAGATCTTGGTGCAATGGGGGAAGCTGTGGCTCTTTTGATTGGCGGCAAGGTTTGGCTCTACGTGATCGCCTTTGCCATTGTCAGTACTTTTCTTCAAATATTTCTCCAATACACGCAATATGTCTCGGTATTGAAATGGTTGACTTTTTCGCTGTTCGCCTATTTTGGCACGGTGATCTTTGTCCAAATACCGTACGGGGAGCTAGCCCGCGGATTTTTTATCCCAACACTGTCATCGGATAAGGCATTCTGGACAACAGTCGTGGCCATCCTGGGAACCACCATCAGTCCTTACCTCTTCTTTTGGCAAGCCTCCCAAGAGGTCGAGGATGAGAAGACCCGTCCCACGCGCCAACCTTTGATAAAAGCCCCGGATCAGGCCAAAGGGGCAATCAGGCGTATTCGTATTGATACATATGTTGGCATGGGTTTTTCCAGTCTGGTCGCCCTGGCTATTATGGTAACCACAGCGGCTACATTGCACGCCGCAGGTCAAACCGACATTGAAACGTCTGCACAGGCTGCCGAAGCACTAAAGCCGATCGCGGGTGAATTTGCCTTTGCAATCTTCGCATTGGGTATCATTGGTACCGGGCTTTTGGCTATCCCGGTTCTGGCTGGTTCCGCAGCCTATGCGCTGGGCGAAGCAAGACGTTGGCCAGTCGGTTTGGCCCGAAAGCCTCTGGAAGCCAAGGCATTTTACGCAACTCTTGCTGCGGCTACTCTCATCGGCACGGCCGTCGATTTTTCCCCCATAGATCCCATCAAGGCTCTGTTTTGGAGTGCGGTGATTAATGGTGTAGTTTCAGTACCAGTGATGGTCATGATGATGTTGATGACAGCAAGAAAAGATATCATGAAGGAGAATACTGTAAGGGGACCCTTACAATGGGTCGGATGGCTTGCCACTGCAGTGATGGGTACTGCTGTCATTGGCATGGGAATTACTTCTTTTTTGTAGTGGCTCATTAAAAAACGGAAAGGCGATAGGCAGCAGGGGCATGGCGCGGAAAATCCAAAAACCTCCAGTCGACAATCTCATCTAGCTCCCTGTCACAAAAGACCGGCGACCTCAGTCTGTAATCATTCGGCCAGATGAGATAAATGGCTTGTACCTGCGTCTGATTGAACGAACGACTAATTCAGAAACTGATCTGTTTCTGATCAGTGTCTCCATAAATGGATGCGAATACGAGATCTCCCACGGATTGAGACGGCCGGCGCTTACTGTGGCAAAGGATATCGCTGATCTTGCCCTTCTATCCAGCGTACGGCAAACAAACTATGATGCCAACAGATGACGTTCGCATCCGATGTGTTAAAACTCTCGATCTCTGATCACGACAAAGGGGTGGTCTGTTTGACCACCCCTTACACCTCCAGACAAGTTAGCGGCTTTTACCGCTTTGTCCTGATTTTGGCGATTTGTCAGCGCTGCTAGCGGTTGAACTGCTTTTAGCCGATTTGTTGTCTGACGTTTTTGCCCCACCCTTCGCGGCTGATTTGCTCTCTGTTTTTGGCATTGTTTCCTCCTATGGTCAGCTGAAAAAACCCAGCATACAGAAACCTTACTGCAGTCAATCGGTTCCCTGTGCCAGCGGAAATTCAACGGTTCTGGTCTTTTGGCTGACCCTGGACAGCAGTAGACGTCACAGAAACCGGATCTCTCCCGCGAGAACTCTGCTCCAGTCCGTCATCCAACTGTTTATCTAAAACTGCCAGGTCTTCGGGACGCCCCCCATATGGCGCTGCGATGTACTCTCACCTTCGGCCGGTACATTTGCCACCTGAACCATGACTGCCTTAGCTTTAACAATCAGACCATCGGGATCGAAATCAGACCGGTTATCATGCAATGTAACCCTAATAGCCTGACCGCCCTCACCCAGAAACTCCACCAAATAAGTTCCCATTCCTGCAGTGCGGGGAGTAATGCGCGTGTCAAGAATCTGCATAGTATGACCTCCTCAGCCAGCGCGAGCTTTATGCCGCGGCCTGCTGCGCCTTGCGATTAACACCGCCTTCTGCAAGCTTCGTCAGTGCAGCATCGGTTGCTTTTTCTTCTTCCAAGGTTTGGACCAGAAGAGCCACGGCGTCCTTCATGCCCAATTCGTCAGCCCACCTGGCAAGCGTGCCATATCGTGCAATTTCATAGTGTTCGACTGCCTGTGCGGACGAAACCAGGCCGGCATCCAGCGCGGGTTCGTCCTTGAACTCATCGAGAATTTCCTCGCCTTCAGCAAGAATCCCTTCAATTGCTTCGCAGGTTTTTCCCTGAGCACGTTTTCCGAGAATTTCGAACACCTGCTGCAACCGCTCGACGTGCATTTCTGTTTCATCCCGATGCTTTTCGAACGCTGCCTTAAGTTCGGGCGTAACGGCGCCCTTTGCCATTTTGGGAAGAGCCTTCAAGATTTTCCGCTCGGCGTAATATACGTCCTTCAGTGTTTCGTGGAAAAGTTTATCCAGTGTTTTGTCTGTCATATCCATTCTCCATTTTTATCGTCGCTTTATGCAACGAACGGGTCATCAACGACACAAAGGAGTGATGGTTCCCGGCATCGGGCAAAAAGCGCTTCGACAGATTGCTCACGAAAAGAATAGAGGGTCAGAGTTCACGCCTATCAAATCCTTGAAGCGGCTCATGGGCATCGCATGGAACAAATTGCACCCCTTCAGACTTTATATACCAACAAAAGGAGAAGAATTTCTGCTCCTTTTGTTTGAAGCTTGGATCAGTACAGGAGGTTTCTATGGGACGCGGCATTCTTCTTTGGCTACTTGGAGTTCCACTTCCAATCATTCTTATCCTCTTTCTGTTCATGCGATAGGAGAGCGATATGTCCCTCACCGAATTGAATACTGGAATAAGTGCCGGCACTGAATCAAGTATAAGTGCTGTCAGCTGGGGACCGATCATTGCCGGAGCTGTCGCTGCTGTGTCGATCACCATACTCCTTACTTTGTTGGGATCAGGGTTTGGACTGACGATGGTTTCTCCCTGGTCCTCTGAAGGAGCGTCGGCGACATCATTTGCGGTATCCACGGCGATCGGCCTTATTGTTATTCAGTGGATTTCGTCTGGTGTTGGTGGTTATCTAACAGGGCGCTTGAGGACCAAATGGTCCGGTGTCCACAATGACGAGGTGTATTTTCGCGATACTGCACATGGTTTTATGGCCTGGGCGTTGTCGACTTTGTTCGTCGTAGCAATCCTTGGTTCGGCAATAACCTCAACCATAAGTGGCGGTATTAAGACCGTAGCGACAGTCACATCGGGAGCAACGAGCGCGGCAACCACAGGTGCGGCCAAAGCCTCCACCGATACATCCCCGTCCTATTACGTTGACAGCCTTTTGAGGCCAGCAGCAATACGGGCCGGTAGCGCTGAAGGATCTGAATCTGTGACATCGCAGGTATCACGCATTCTCCTCAACGCGGCCGCGACAGGAACTCTCCCTAGTGAGGATCGCGCTTATCTTGATCAGGTCGTTACTGCACGTAGCGGATTGTCAGAAGCAGACGCGAAAGCGCGTGTGGATGCGATTTTGTCTCGTATCGAGACTGCAAAAACCTCGGCCAAGGAAGCTGCTGACAAGGCACGCAAAGTGGGGGCAACGACCGCCTTTATGGGAGCATTTTCTCTGCTGATCGGAGCATTTATCGCATGTGTGGCTGCCGCTTTGGGTGGTAGACAACGGGACGATGAGGAAGAGCTTTATCGCTCGAACATGCGGACAGCGAACCAGTAGAACAATCCGCAAGAACAAAGTTACAAAACCCTCCACGCACCTGGGTGCGTGGAGGGTTTTCTACTTTCTTCTTTCCTGAAGATTTCTGGCGTAATCCGGGTGGGAATGATCGTTTAAATTTATCAGACGCACTGACTCAGGCCGTTTCCGCTCCACACGATCGGCGATGAATATCGGGATATACAAACAAAATCAGATTTCCAACCCTCATATCTCTTTGCCATCTGGTACTAAGTTACCAGTTCTGACGAAGCGATGCGGAAGTCCTATGCGCAGTTTACAAATTCCTAAAGACTGAGTTTCTGAAACGGGCGCTGAGGTGATTCATTTTTGGCTTTTCTGAGAATTTCGGCGGGGCCGCCACGCCGCTGAATTCGCGAGTTACGCCGAAAACCAGGGGAACAAGAGCAGCCTGTAATCGTTTTGCTGCAACGATTATAAGGGAAAAATCATGCAGTCCGAATACAAGGATCACGCAGCTGCCATAGGATTGAAACCTGTTGATCCTGAATCATTTACAATTGAGCGTAAAATTAAAAAAGATGCTGCCAGTTACATGAATGGCAAGAAGCCGGTCTCGAAATCTATTCGAGATCGATTGGAATCCCTGGTGATTCCACCGGCATGGACAAACGTTTTTTGTTGCAGCGATGATAACGGCCATATCCAGGTCGTAGGGCGGGATGCACTTGGACGACAGCAATATATCTATCATCCAGAATGGGTGGCGGTCAGAGATAAAATCAAGACCGATCGCCTTCTCACCTTTGGCAATGCACTCCCAAGAATCCGGAAAAGAGTATCGCGCGAGATAGCACGAGGGGGTCAAACTAACAAATCGATTGCAGCACTTGCCGTTAGATTGATTGATGTGAAGGTCTTTCGAGCGGGTCACGAAAAATATGCCAAAGATGGTGGACGGGGGATTGCCACTTTAAAGAAGAGCGACCTCAAAATTGAAGGCAACGTTGCGAGTTTCATTTTTGCCGGTAAATCAAAAAAGAAAAATGAGGTTACCATCAAGGACAAGCGTCTGGTGACGCGTTTGAAAGCACTTTCGTGACGCGGCCGCCTGTTCCAGTACAAGAAGGAGCATTGCTGGCAACCTCTTCGCGCCTCGGACCTGAATAATTACTTACGTGACGTGTCAGGTTCCAAAATCAGCGCAAAGGATTTTCGCACATTTCATGGTTCTGCGCGCGCACTCGAATTCTTAGTCAAGATTGAAGCGAAGACTGAATCTGCAAAAAAGCGCGCCATCGCATCTGCGATGCGGGATGTCAGCAAATTTCTCAGAAACACACCCGCCGTGGCGCGCTCGAGTTATGTCCACCCTTTGGTCACCGATGCCTTTCTCAGTGATACTCTTAAGCCTGCCTTGTGCCGCGAGCCCTTGCGCAAAGGGCTCTATGCCGCAGAGACCGGGTTGATGCGCCTCCTTGAGCGGCGAGTTTGAAAGTTTCCCGATACATGAGAGATCTGTTTGCAACGGCAATTGTGTCTCCAAACGTCAAAAGCGACAAAGAAAAAGTGCCCGCCCACATCGGGCGAGCTCCTTCGTTTCATTGCGTGAGTTGTTAAGGCCTGAGATTGCGCGTATTGCGAAGTCTGTCGCGTTCCCTCGCGGCCTGTTCTTCACTATACTCAGGACGTGATTCATCGAACTATTGATAATCGACCGGGCCAAATCAGCCTGGGCATCTTATGTGTGGACTGAGACGAGTGCGCAGCCCCGCGTATAAACATGCGCATTATCATGCGAAATGCCAGCCCTCGTCAGCGAACCAATGATCCCGCCTGCAGCACGCCTGCTGTTGCACCGGCCGCAATGCCTGCTGCCGTTGCGGCAAGCCATCCTGCAGCAACCACCGGGCCGACACCTGGAATGGCGAATAGCCCCAGTCCTGCGAGCAGACCGCCGGTACCGCCGACTACGGCACCCACGCCGGCTCCTGTTGCGGCGCCCTCGCCTGCGTAGGTTTCCGTGGTTTCACCTTCACGGCCGACAATGCTGATATCGGACGAAGGAATGCCAGCATTTTCCAGTTCGCCGACGACTGAGCGTGCGTCCTCGTAGCTGTCATAAAGTCCTGTAATCGTTTTCATGGGGTATCTCCTTTTGACGTGAGTTTGATCAATTCTACTTACTCGCCTCGGTGATATTTCCCTGGTAATCGAGTTTCACTGCGACTGGCTTGCCATCTTTCATAGCAGACTCTACCCAGATTCCATCGTGGCCCTTATTGAGCGATGTCACATCTGAATAACCTCTAGCTTCAAAGCGTTTTTTCGCCTGGCCTTCGGTAAAACTGTTCTTGCCCACAACAGGGGCCGCAGGATTGGCGGCATCGGGAGTTCCGATTGCAGGCGTCTGGGAATCAGAAGATGCCTTGGGTGCTTCTTGAGCGTGAGCAGCAGAAAGGATAGAAAGGGCGCCGAGCGCGATTAAAAACCGTTTCATTGGAACCTCCTTTGTCGGTGACCTTTATGTCGATCACATGGGGAGTTAGCCGCTGACGTCGCCCACAGTTACGCGGTAAATAGCAATTAATCCAATGGAAAAACAGTCAAAGCATGGAGAGACAGCCGCTCACTCCAGATGAACCATGAAGTCCATTTTACCTGTCGGTATTGGGAAAAAACCATGCTGCGGCACTCAAAAAAATGTGGGCCTCTTTGGCAGCATCAATGAAAAATGCCCGCGCCTTATACCCGGACAACCTGCCTTCAATTGCATCAACACACGCGATGCGGGCACGGGCGTGCTTGGGACCACGGGCAGCCGGCCAATCATTCAGTAAAAAGGCGGCGGCTTCCGTCATTGAGGTAATATGTCTTGGCATTTTAGGGTTGCCTACGCTAACGACCGGAAAATGTATGTTTTTCATTCGCCATAAACGCGAGAGAAAGGCGCTTGTTCCCATAGTAATTCGTATCAAAAAAAACCCGTAGGAAGTACTGCTAGGGATCAATCATACCTTCTCCCTTCACACGTATAATAATAGCCTCTTCATCGGCATCGTCGACCAAGGGATTTTTCGGCGGTGTCGGACCCGTAGGCCGGCTCGGAGTATGGTCCGCTTGATGTGCATCCATCGGTTCGAGAATACGGGCCGCTCGTCCTGAAAATGCTATGGCTGTTCCTTCGACAGAAGACGTTTGCTGCAACAGATCCACCGCGCTCTGAATGATTTTCAATTCGTCATATGGAGCGTTTTCACTATCGTCAATCTGCACCGAAACCCGATTACCGGTGTCTGCGACAAATTCAACATCATATCTGTTTTTGATAATAATTGAAGGAATCACAATCGCATCGATAATATTCATAAAACCTCTCCTCAGCGGTTTCCAAGGAAAAGGGAGACGACGTTCTGCAGCGAAACGTCGCCCCGCCCCCCTTTAGTTTGCAGCGGCGTTTACATGGGATTCGGCCACTCCCGTTAGGGCTCTGTCTGTTCTGATTTCCTCCTGGAGATTCAGGTCTAGCAGGCCTGCGCAATCGTCGCGTCCCAACTGCTTCGCCCATGCTATCAATGTGCCATAACGCGTAATTTCATAATGCTCTACCGCTTGCGCCGAAGCAATCAGCGCTGCGTCCAAAACGCGCTTGTCGTCGATTTCGCCACTTACATCATCGGCCTCTTCCAAAATGCCATCGATGGCAGGGCAATTGACGCCGCTGATTTCTATTCCATGCATTTCAAAAACCTGTTCCAGGCGCTCTATGTGCCCCTTGGTCTCTTGCAAGTGTTTTTCAAAGCCCTTTTTGAGCTCCATGTTTGATACCTTGTCCACCATCTTCGGCAGGGCTTTGACGATCTGGTTTTCCGCATAGTATATATCGCGCAGCGTATGCACGAATAGATCGTCCATCGATTTGATGTCTTTTGAGAAAAATCCCATTTCATCCTCCTGAACGGTTTTGGAATAGCGGCTTGTAACGTCGCGAAAATCAGCGCGGTCCAATAAATTAACCCCGCGAGATGAAATTGGTTCCGATGAAATCTGGTGCCGACCGGTTGTTTGGAGGGCCAGATATGGAACCAAGCTCATCTTCAGGCACTGCCCTCATGAATGCATGATAAATTTGCCCGGCGATCTGTCACTCGGAACTTTATGGGCTTTGCATCTGTTATAATTAAAAATTACAGGAGAGAGACGTGGTAAATTCTGCCGCGCCTGATCACGAAACTGTGTCCCGAGCAAAGCATTGTGTGGTACGTCTTCTAACGACTGGCCTAACCAGAGGCTGCGGACCTGCGTCGATTAAAGGCGTCACCACCTTATCCAGGGGTCCGAAGCGTCGAATATACGTAAAATGAGATGGTTAAGAGCAATCTAAATGAACGCGCCGTAGGATATTTAAAAATTTCACTGTTTTTACGATAGGGACGCTAAAGCAGTTTTGCTGCCGCGCGAAAGGCACGATAACACTGCGACTTGGAGGTATACTTTCCAATTGGCTCGCGGCCCTGGAACGCTCCTTTTACCGCGTTTTAAATGATGCAGCACGCCTTTTATTCCGAGGTTGGGTTTTCATTATATGGTGAGAGAGAGAGTGCTCCGGCACACTGTTGGCCGAACTAAAATCGGAACTTTCACGGCTTGGCGGGGCAATATCAGTTCAATTGATAGAAACCTTTCGCACGCGGCTCGCTCCCATTGGAACATAGTTGCTACATGCAGGTTATTGGCGGGAATAGAGAGAGGAATATTTTTGCCATGTCTCAAATGGATTCCGCTGTTCAACCAACAGAACGGTCAGAATGTCTGAAACGTATCCAGGAAAAAAAGATGGCTGTTTCCGCCGAGAGTTACGTTAGAGGCAGCACATTGTCTTTCTATAATTGGCTCCGGAACCTCAAAGATAATCAACTGCCGAAGAGCCCACCCATCTGGATTTGCGGCGATTGTCACTATGGCAACCTGGGACCGACGGTCAGCAAAAATGGTGACTTGGCAATCTTGATACGCGACTTCGATCAAACGGTCATTGGCAATGCCGCTTATGATATAATTCGCCTTGCTCTGTCTTTCGTAATGGCCGCCCGCGGTTCAGATTTGTCCGGCGTTACCACCACGGTTATGTTGGCCCGAATTCTGGACGATTACCAAACTGCCTTTTTGCCGCGCTCCAGCAAAGTATCCTTTAGGCCTGACGCAATAGCAAAGATAATGCATCAGGCATCTCGTCGAACCTGGAAGAATTTGGTCTCAGATCAAATGGAAGGCAAACAACGGGTATTACCCTTAGGGCCAAGGTTTTGGCCACTGTCAGAAGACGAACGTACCGCGCTCGCGCTTATGTTCGAAGGAGAGGATTTGCGGAAACTGGTTACCCTGATCAGTTCACGGCCAGACGATGACGCCATCGAACTGTTGGACGCGGCGTATTGGCGAAAAGGTTGCAGTTCCCTGGGGTTGTTGAGGGTAGCCGCACTGGTGAAGGTAGGAAAAGGTAAAAATCGTCACTTTTGCCTTATTGATATCAAGGAAGCTGTTGCACCGAACGCACCTCAAACAGTTCATTGCCAGAGCGGCAAAAGTCATGCGGATCGGGTTGTAGAGGGTGCCAGGCATCTTTCCCCATATTTGGGGGATCGAATGCTAAGCACGTCCCTATTGAGGAAGGCGGTTTTTGTGAGAGAGTTACGCCCTCAAGACCTCAAAATACAAATAGACAAGCTTACCCGAGATGAAGCGACCGATATTGCTGGTTATTTAGCCTTCATAATCGGGAAAAGTCATGCGCGGCAGTTAACTGCGAAACAACGCAACGACTGGCTCAAAACGTTGAATGCTCCGAGCCTACGTGGAAATGGTGGGGCAGACTGGCTCTGGAAGAGCGTTTCTGCTCTGGTGGGATTACACGAAGTAGCCTACCTGGCTCACTGCCGGGAGTTTGCACTGTCCACTATTTTAGCAACCGGATTTCTGTGATTTGTCGAGGAATTGTGTGCCCTTAGCCTGATCCGCGATAGCGCTGGGCGAGAACGGGCGTCGGGAAGACGCAGCCTTGAACGCGGCAAGCTGAGCGTCGGTGAGCCAATGGAGAAGCCGCGTGTCCTAGAAACATCTGTTGGTGTCTCGGCGGCTATTCGTCCGATTGCGCATCTGCGAGTCAGTTGGCCTTACGCGACGCAGCTGCATTGCAGCGGCACTGTCAGCGCCCAAGAGAATGGAACCGCCTATAAGGATCAGAACCCATAGAAAATTTTCCATCACTGTCCAGCTGACTCATCAAGTGCTTGCGGAGCCGGCTTTCCTGGTGATGGTTGATTGATTGGCACCAGCCTAAAGAATGCGGCCAATGCGATGATCGCCACTCTCGCCTCGTTTGAGTCTCTTCGTTACTTTTTTGCGCCCGATCCCATAATTTGCCTATTGCCAAGCCTATGCTGGCAGAAATACGCACGCGATATCCCCAGCGATCCGACCGGTTCGTCGGGTAACCGTGTCGACGCAACCCTACGAAGGGCGTACTTCTGCCGCCAGATCGTCTCCGCCATCTGAACGAGGGCGTGAATGCCTCACACGACCCGCGTTCCCGTCGCTGTGACCAGTGCCTCAACCCTGTCCTCAATGTAGAGGGGGCATGCGATAGATACTCTCATGCTTGAGAGCGACCCAAAGCAGCCGGGTTAGCGCCTCTATGGGAGATGCGTGCTGCCAATCGTGCACGACGGCCTGCTGCGCCCAGAAAAGGCACGATGGCATTGTTTACGTGACCATCATGTCGATGTCGCTTGGAGCAAGCTTTATAGGGTGGCGGAATGCGGCTGTTAAGATTGTTGTCATGGTTCCTGGATGGGTCTGCCGAAACGGGGTTGCAATTGTGTTTTTATGCCGTCCGCTCTGGAATCTCGCAAGCGGACGCCAACATATCGAAACCCAAAGGTTGACAATCGTGCGGCTTCTCTGTACTCCTGTGACATCGATATTTGCTTGCTGAGCTTTGGTTACCGCGCGTTTGGCACCGCGCCCTGAACGAACTTTCCTTTCAAAAATCGCAACCGTCATCCGCAGCGTTTCGCGTTGCGGTCATTCAATATGCTATGAAAGGGTTCATTATGACCACTGGCACAGTTAAATGGTTTAATTCCACAAAAGGCTTCGGCTTCATTCAGCCTGACAACGGCGGCGCTGATGCTTTCGTTCACATTTCCGCTGTTGAGCGCGCCGGAATGCGTGAAATCGTCGAAGGCCAGAAGCTCGGGTACGATCTTGAGCGCGACAACAAGTCGGGCAAAATGTCTGCTTGTAACCTGCAGGCTGCTTAACTGATATCTGCTTTCCTTTGACCACGGATGTACTGGCACTGCCGAGAGCATGATATCAAGCAAGGTCAGGCAAATTGCCTGGCCTTTTTTATTATCGCGCGCTGAGCGCGCCCCACTCCAGGACCAAAATGACACAGACATATAGCAAATCCCGCCAGCAGGCGGAGATTGCCTTCGGCAATGCTCAATCGCAGTATACGGCCCGAATCCATGCCGTTGTAGAGCATGATTCCGCTTTGCAGGATCGCGACGCGAAAACCCTTCGGCTGCGCGTAGCCCGTGAGGCAAAGGAATTACAGGATCGCCTGGCAGCGGCAGCTGCCCTTCTCGCCAAGCGCGGCCGGATCATCTGATCTTCCGAGCCACCGACACCCCCAATTGTCGAAGCGCTCCGTTTACGCGCGATGCATTCCAACATTCGTCCCGAGCTCCCAACATGATGAATGTCCCCAAGCTCCGTCCCGAAACTCTGCGCTATACGCTTCTTCTCAACGGAGAATTGGTCAGGTCATCGGCGATCATGCGGACCAATTTTGCTGGTGAGTGCCATCGCTCTCTCCTCCCGAAAGTGTGGCCTGCCATCCCAAACGTACGCGACCTGATCCACGGTCACAGACCCGTGCGTCAGAGGTTCAGCAGGGAGTTGCCTGCCGCCTTGATGTTCGTAGAAACCGCGATTGGGATTGTTGCCTAAGGCAAGAAGGATCAATCCTATTCGGCCGGTTTCCTCAAGGTCATCGACAACTTTTCCGAAGAGAGTGCTACCGACATTTCGACGCTGGTAGGTCTGGAGGATATAGTTGGCATATACCTTATCTTCTTCTGCCCAACACGCCGCTGAGCACAGCCGTCGATTATGCCGAACGGATCCGATCCCAGATCGCTTCAGCGGAACACAAGTTAAGAAACGACAGAATCAGTGTAACGGTAAACGCCAGCGTGGCAGTCCTGTGCGTAAGTGTGTATCACATTGATGCCGTCATGAAGGCTTCGGACAAAGCACTCTATCGCGCGAAAAGCGGCGGACGAAACCGCGTTGAAACCGCGTGAGCATTCCGGTAATGCAATGAAGACGCGTTGCCGGTTCCCACAAGGTCCAAAGTGGAGGCAATACTGCGCAGAGTTTTAATCCTCCCTAAACCTATTTGCAGCGCCTGGCTTGGAGCCGGCAAGGGACAACGACAAAGTTGAGGGGCGTTGACTGTTGCGAGGCGGCGGAACAATTCAGTGTTTGATCCGTTTTATAGTTGGGCTGACACCCCGTCAGTTGCTTGGCGCTGTTGATTTGCATTGAGAGCTGACCCGGGATTGCGGGAAAATATCACTGAGAATTGACCCATGTTTCAATCATCCCCTGTGGTTTCAGCGGGGGCACTGGAGTGATCGACATGGCGTTACTGAGCGT